>NZ_CP193659.1:0-4800000 GCF_057919405.1 Janthinobacterium sp. C22
CCCAGTCCGCCGGCTATTCGCCGCTGGAAACCGAGCAGAGGGTCACCTTCCCCATCGAGACGGCCATGGCCGGCTTGCCCAACCTGGAACAGACGCGCTCGCTGTCGCGCTATGGCCTGTCGCAAGTGACCGTGATCTTCAAGGATGGCACGGACATCTATTTTGCCCGCCAGATGATCAACGAGCGCTTGCAGGAAGCGAAGGAAAGCTTGCCGGCTGGCATCACGCCGAAGATGGGCCCCGTCTCCACGGGCCTCGGTGAAATCTATTTGTGGACGGTGGAAACGCAGGAAGGCGCGAAAAGCCGGACGGCACGCCGTACACGCCGACGGACTTGCGCGAAATCCAGGACTGGATCATCAAGCCGCAGTTGCGCAATGTCACGGGTGTTACGGAAATCAATGCCATCGGCGGTTACGCCAAGCAATACCAGGTGGCGCCGTATCCGGAAAAGCTGGCCGCCTACGGCATCAGCCTGCAAGACGTGGTGACGGCGCTCGAGCGCAACAACAGCAACGTGGGCGCCGGCTACATCGAACGGCAGGGCGAGCAGCTGCTGATACGCGCGCCGGGCCAGGTGGCGTCCAAGGACGATCTCGGCAACATCGTCGTCGCCAATGTGCAGGGCGTGGCCATCCGCATCCGCGACGTGGCCGACGTCGTGCTGGGGCGCGAGCTGCGCACGGGCGCGGCCACGGAAAACGGCCGCGAAGTGGTGCTCGGCACCGTCTTCATGCTGATCGGACAGAACAGCCGCGCCGTGTCGCAAGCCGTGGATAAAAAGATGGTGGAAATCAACCGCAGCCTGCCCAAAGGCGTGCACGCCGTCACCGTGTATGACCGCACGGTACTCGTCGACAAGGCCATCAATACGGTGAAGAAAAACCTGCTGGAAGGCGCGGTACTGGTGATCGCCATCCTGTTCTTATTCCTCGGCAATATCCGCGCGGCCGTCATCACGGCCATGGTGATACCGCTGGCCATGCTGTTCACGTTTACGGGCATGGTGCAATACCATGTGAGCGCCAACCTGATGAGTCTGGGGGCGCTCGATTTCGGCATCATCATCGATGGCGCCGTGGTCATCGTGGAAAACTGCGTGCGCCGCCTGGCCCATGCGCAGCAGAAACTGGGACGGCCCTTGACCTTGCAGGAGCGTTTTCAGGAAGTGTTTGCCGCATCGCAAGAAGCGCGCCGGCCCCTGCTATATGGCCAGCTGATCATCATGGTCGTGTACCTGCCCATCTTCGCGCTGACGGGCGTGGAGGGCCGCATGTTTACGCCGATGGCCCTGACGGTGGTGATCGCCCTGCTGGGCGCCATGCTGCTGTCGATCACCTTCATCCCGGCCGCCGTGGCGCTGTTTATCGGCGACAAGGTGGCGGAGAAGGAAAACGCCATCATGCGCGCCGCCAAGCGCTGGTATGCGCCGCTGCTGGACAAGGTGATGCGCAACACGCCCGTCGTGTTGACGGGCGCGGCGGTAGCCGTCGTGCTGTCGGGCTTGCTGGCCACGCGCATGGGCAGCGAATTCGTGCCCAGCCTGAACGAGGGCGACATCGCCATCCAGGCCCTGCGCATCCCCGGCACCAGCTTGACGCAATCGCTGGCCATGCAGCAGCAACTGGAAAGCAAGCTGATGGCAAACCACAAGGAAATCGCGCGCGTGTTCGCCCGTACGGGAACGGCCGAGATCGCCTCCGACCCCATGCCGCCGAATATTTCCGATGGCTACATCATGCTGAAACCCCGCGACGCATGGCCAGAACCGAAGAAGTCGCGCGAGCAATTGCTGGCGGAAATCGAAGCCACGGCCACGAGCTTGCCGGGCAATAACTACGAGTTTTCGCAACCGATCCAGCTGCGCTTCAATGAACTGATTTCCGGCGTGCGCAGCGACGTGGCCGTGAAACTGTTCGGCGACGACATGCTTGTCCTCGACAGCACGGCGGCGAAGATCGCGGGCGTGCTGGGCAAGATACCGGGCGCGACAGAGGTAAAAGTCGAGCAGACGACGGGGCTGCCGATGCTGACGGTGCAGATCGACCGCGAGCAGACGGCCCGCTACGGTCTCAACATTGCCGACGTGCAGGCGGCGATCGCCACGGCCATCGGCGGGCAGGAGGCCGGCACCCTGTTCCAGGGCGACCGCCGCTTCGACATCGTCGTGCGCCTGCCCGACAGCCTGCGCAGCGACCTGGAGCAACTCAAACGCCTGCCCATCGCCCTGCCCCTGGGCGCGGCGGCGGAAGGCCGCGCACGCTTCATTCCGCTCGGCGAAGTGGCCAGCCTGCAGGTGGCGCCGGGACCGAACCAGATCAGCCGCGAAGACGGCAAGCGCCGCATCGTCATCAGCGCCAACGTGCGCGGGCGCGATATCGGCTCGTTCGTGGCCGACGCCACGCAGCAGCTGCAGGCACAAGTAGCCATCCCGGCCGGCTACTGGACCAGCTGGGGCGGCCAGTTCGAGCAATTGCAGTCGGCCACCAAGCGCCTGGAACTGGTGGTGCCCGTGGCGCTGGCGCTCGTCTTCGTCCTGCTGTTTGCCATGTTCGGCAATGTGAAAGATGGCTTATTGGTCTTCAGCGGCATCCCGTTCGCCTTGACGGGCGGCATCGTCGCCCTGTGGCTGCGCGACATTCCCATGTCGATTTCGGCGGCCGTGGGCTTCATCGCCCTGTCCGGCGTGGCCGTGCTCAACGGCCTGGTGATGATCGCCTACATCCGCCAGCTGCGCGAACAGGGCATCCCCTTGCAGGATGCGATACGCGAGGGCGATTACGCGCCTGCGGCCCGTCTTGATGACGGCGCTGGTGGCGTCGCTGGGCTTCGTGCCGATGGCCATTGCCACGGGCACGGGCGCTGAAGTGCAGCGTCCGCTGGCCACCGTGGTGATCGGCGGCATTTTATCGTCGACGGCATTGACGCTGCTGGTGCTGCCATTGCTGTACCGGCTGGCGTATGCCGTAAGAGGCAGGTCGGATTAGCGGGGGCCGCCGAGGTCGCAAGCGCGTCATCCGACGCATTGTTGACGCTGGTAGCAATGTCGGATGACGGCCTTTCAGGCCTGATCCGACCTACCTGTCCATGGGTGGCGGACGTAGGTCGGATTAGCTCCGAAGGAGCGTCATCCGACACCAGCATCGGCGCCAACAATATGCAGCTTACGGCCGGCGGTAGCCGCCTTCGATCCAGTTCGCCGCGGACGTGGCATTGAACTTGAACGCGGCCGAGGTGCGCACCTTGGCGATCTGTTCGCCGTCGGCGTCGTAGGCGCTCAGTTCAGCGTACGGGTGGTCTTCGTCGGGCACGATGTCGAACATCACCTTGATCTGCCCCTCGTCGGTGGCGACGAACAGGTTCTTGTGCAGTTGCGCGTGCAGCTGCTGCTCGTGGCGGCGCAGCACCTCGGACGCCGTCTTGACCAGGGTATTGAAGGCGTTGACGTCGAGCGGCTTCGGGTTTTTCTTGTCGCGGCCCATGGTCCACGGTCCCACGAGGGCCGGCTCCGGTTCGCCATCCTTGATCATGGCCACGGCCCAGCCTTCATCTTCCTCGTTCTTGATCACGCGCGCCGTCCAGCCATTGCCTACCCACAGGCGCGGCTCCTGGATCGGGGCGTCATTGTCCTGCTCGGCGGATTCGTCGGAAAAGTCGGGAAAATCGGTACTCATGGCGGTGCTCGTGATGGAAGGTCGGGGCTAGCATGATAGTCGAAAACGCCCGCCCGTGCCGCCTTGCCGGCGGCAACGGTGAACCTTCACCACTTCCTTCCGGCACCTTCCCGGGCAACTGTCAGCACATGGACATGGCAGGCCGGTTGGGCCAGGTCAGCGGCGGACCGGGCGGCACCCAGCGCGGGTCGATGGCCGGCAGCGGTGCATGGTAATTGAACGGGGTGATGATGATCGGCGGTATCGCCGATGGCGCGCCGACGGGCTCGGCGCAGGACTGCGGGGCGCTACGCTGGCGCGTGGTTCGATGGCGGGAAAGGGATAGCGATTGATCCCCGGTATCTGCAAACATGTTGCCCTCCTTGCGGGACTGAGGTAATCAGTATAGGACGGCTTGCGCACATTACAAGAAAAGAAATCTTGTTATACATCAGCGTTTTTCCGGCCTCCAGCGCCTTCCATACCGTGAAAATGACGGCCTGTCGCACGCCGCTGGCGGCAAGCGGGGCGCGCCCCTACAGTGTGACCATGCAACACCCCATCCCCCACACAGCGAGGCTTACCATGAAAAAATTGCTCACCTTCGTCCTCATCGTCATGCTTGCCTGCCTGTTCCTCGACAAGATCGGCGCCGCGGACATGCACATGCAGCTCAACGGCGACGAGATCGACGGTCCGCTGGAGTGGCTGTTCGGCCTGGTGTTTGCCGGCGGCGGCTTGCTGATCGCCGCCATTGCGCTGGTGTGCGCCGCCGTCGTCACGGGCGTGGTCCTGGCCGGCGTGGGCGTGGTGCTGATCGCCGTGGTGGCCCTGTGCGTGGCGCTGGCACTGGCGCTGAGCACGCCCGTGCTGCTGCCGCTCTTGATTCCCGTCGCCATCGTCTGGCTGATCGTCAGCCGCAACCGCAAGCAGGCGCAGACGCATCAGCACAGCCTGTAATCACTGCGCCATGAACTTGCTGAGCACGCCGTCACCGCCGCCGTCATTCTGCTCGATGCGGTTGCGCCCACCCCGCTTGGCCCGGTACAGCGCCTCGTCGGCGCGCGCCAGCACGGCGTCGCAATCGGCATCGGTGCCGGCCATGGCGGCCATGCCGATGCTCACCGTGATGGTGAGCACAATGCCGCCATCGATGGTCAGCGAACTTTCCGCCACGCGCCGGCGCAGCCGTTCGGCAAACACGGCCGCCGCCGGCAGATCCGTGCCCGGCAGCAAGATGGCGAATTCCTCGCCGCCCACGCGGCCCGGCACGTCGACCTTGCGCAGCGCCTGGCACATCAGCGCGCCCAGGTGACGCAGCACGGCATCGCCCACGGCGTGGCCGTACTCGTCGTTGACGCGCTTGAAGTGATCGATGTCGAGCATCAGCACGCTGGCGCAGCTGGCCAGCTCGCGCTGCAGGCGGGCATGCTCGTTTTCCAGCGACGCCATGAAGTGGCGCCGGTTCGGCAAGCCGGTCAGGAAATCCGTGGTGGCCAGCTGCAGCAGTTCCGCGTTCATGCGCTTGCGCTCGGTGATGTCGAGCGAGGACACCATGACAAAGTCCAGGCTGTCCGCATGACCGGGCATCACCAGCAAGCTCAATTCATTTTGCCGCGCCGCGCCGTCGAGACGCACGAAGCTGCTTTCGCACTCGTACAGGTGGGCGCCGCCAGCCAGCGCCAGCAGCGCATCGCCGAAACGGGGCAAGGCGCTGTCATCGAAATTCTGTGCCAGGCTCAGCGCGCCGCGGCGCTGGTCGTCCTCGTTGGCACGCACCTGCGCCAGCGCGGCGCCGTTCGCATCGATGATGCGCACCAGCCCCGCCAGCCGCTGCAGCGCGTCCGGATTGGTCTGGAAATGGGCGCCCAGGTCGCGCACGCCCGCTTGCTCGAGAGCATCGAGCGCGGCGCGCACGGCCGACCAGTCCTGTTCCCACAGGGCCACGGGCGCATGGTCGTACAGGCTGCGGAAACGCGCTTCGCCGGCGCGCAGGGCCAGCGCCACCTGCGCCTGTTCGATGGCCATGCCGGCCAGGTGCGCCGCCTCGCTCAGCCGCGCCAGATGCGCCGCACCCGGTAGCGTCGGCTGGCGGTGATACGCCATCAGCACGCCCAGCAGCTTGCCCGAGCCGCCACGCACGGGCTCGGCCCAGCACGATTGCAGCTGGGCCCGGCACGCCAGTTCCATCGTTTCCTGCGCCTCGGCATGCAGGTCGCCGACGATCACGCGCTGGCCGTCGCGCACGGCTTGCGCGGCGATGCCATGCACGCCCTGCAGCGTGTCGAGGTCATGCCCATGGCTGGACAGGTTGAAGAACGCGGGCAAGCTCGGCGCCGCGCCCAGCACCAGGCGGTGGCGGCTTTCATCGAGCAGCAAGATGCTGCACAGCATGGCCGGATGGTCCGCTTGCACGCTCAGCACCACGCTTTCCAGCACCCGCTCCAGCGGCGCGCCCGTGGCCAGCATTTCCAGCACTTGCCGCCGCGTATGCTCGCGCCGCTCCATCTGGCTGCGCTCGCTGATATCGCGGAAGGTCCACAAGCGCGCCTGCTCATTGCCCAGCTGCATGCTGCGCACATATTGTTCGACCACCCGTCCATCGCGCAGGTGCAGCACGTCGCGCCGCTCGCGGTGGCCGTGCGGCGCGTGGGCGCGTGCCCCGAGGAACGGCGCCGCCTGCTCCAGCTGGCTTTCCACATGGCGCACCAGCGCCGCGCCATCGGCTTGCCAGTCGAGCGCGTCGGGCACTTGCCACAGGTCGCGGAAGCGCCGGTTCGAGGTGAAGATGCGGCCATTGATGTTGTCGACCAGAATGCCGTCGATGGTCGAATCGAGGATGCTGCGCAGCATGGCCTGGCTGCGCTGCGCTGCCTCGGCCATCGCCAGCACGCTCGCCTGCCCCTGCTCCAGCTGCGCAGTCAGCTCGCTCGAGCGCGCCAGCGCCGCCTGGGCGCGGGCGCGGCCCGCCGCCAGCAGCCAGGCCGCCAGCGCCAGCACGATGCTGGCCAGCAAGCCGGCCCAGGCCACCAGGCGGGGCCGCGCCAGCACCTCGCCATCGAAGCCCGGCATGGCGCGCACGCGCAAGGTCCAGGCGCGGCCGGCGATGGTGATCGCCTGCCGCGACACCAGGCTGTCCGACGCGGCGGACGACAAGGCGCCCGGCAAGCTGTCATACATCAGGGCCGCCTCGGCCAGTTGCGCGCCGTCATAGATTTCCAGGTCCAGCTGGCGCGCCGCCTCGCCGCCCACGCCCGCCATCAGGTCGCCCATGCGGAACGGCGCAAACACCCAGGCGCGCAAGGCGGCGCGCCGCTGCTCCACGCCGGCATGCGGCAAGCCATTGTCATACACGGGCAGCACGATCAGGAAACCATGCGCCTGGGCGCTGCCGCCATCTTGCACCAGGTGGATCTTGCCCGTCATGGCGGCCTGGCCCGTATCGCGCGCCTGCTCGAGCGCGGCGCGGCGCACCGGTTCGGACCAGATGTCATAACCGAAGGCCAGCAGGTTGCTCTCGCTCAAAGGTTCCAGATAGGTAATGGGCGCGTGCCAGGCGCGCTGGCCTTGCGGGCGCACGGCATAGCCGGGATAGCCCTCCGCGCGCACGCTGGCCTCGTGCCGCGCCAGGGCGGCGCCGGGCAACAGCGGCAGATAGCCGATACCGTGGATGCCGGGAAAGTTTCGGTCGACTTGCTGCACCGCCAGATAAGCATGGAATTCGCGGCGCGTGACTTCCTGCGAACTGGCATACAGTCCCTGCACCCCGTGCAGCACCTGGATATAGGTCTGCATGCGGCCGGCGATGTTGCCCACCAGTTCGCGCACGCGGAAATCGAAATCGGCCCGCACCTGCTGTTCGCTGGCGTCGTGGGCATTGCGCCAGGCGCCATACGTCAGTCCCAGGCACAGCGCCAGCACCAGCGCGGCCAGGGCGCGCGGTCCCACCCAGTGCGACACTGGCCGGGCAAACCACGACAAAGACGCGCGTGTAGGCATGGCAGGCTGACAGGCAGAATGACATCAAACCGCGACACGGCCGGCAACATGGCTGGCCGCGGCTGCACGATTACCATCGGTAGTCGATGAGAATGATAGTACGTTACAGCGGGCGCCCTTGCAATGCTGAATATTGTGCTAAAAAGCGCACATGTTTCGTCGATGCAATGATGCGTACTCCATGAAAATTCGATGCCATGAAAACCATCTCGCGCCCGCTGGTATGATCGCCCCGCAATCCATCAACAAGGAGCCACATTTGCAGCAAGACAGCTGGCAGGGAACACTCTGGCTGGCGCCGGACTTCGCCATCCTGCATGGCGCGGCGGGCGCCACGGACAGCCACGCCCATTATGCGCACCAGTTGATGCTGAGCATGGGCGCGCCCTTCACAGCAGAGCTCGACGGCATCGTCCACACGGCGCGGCACTTGCTGGTCGATAGCCTGCGCCCGCACGCCATCGTGACCGCGCCGGCGCCCATGCTGACCATCTATGCGGAGCCGCAGCGCCTGGGTGGCGCAGCCTTGCTGGCGGCCGCCGCCCAGGCTGGCGCGCCCACGCTGGAGCATATCGCCGCCGCATTGCGGGCCCAGCCGCGCGAGCCCTTGCCCGATCCCCGCTTGCGCCGCGCGCTGGAGCAGGTCGACATATTGTTGTCGGGCAAGGTCAGCGCGGCCGCCGTGGCCGGGGCCGCGCATTTGTCGCTGAGCCAGCTGGAACGCCTGTTCAGCGCCCAGCTGGGCTTGCCCGTGCGCCGGCTGGTGCTGTGGCGCCGTTTGCGCCTGGCCATCCGTTTTATCTTGCTCGGCAGTACCTTGACGGACGCGGCCCACGGCGCCGGCTTTGCCGATGCGGCGCATTTTTCGCGCACCATGCGCAGCCTGTTCGGCGTGCGCGCCGACCGCAGCTTGCGCCAGCTCGACGTCAAGCTGCTCGATTGACCTGCCGGCTACGACCCGTTGCGCAAGCCGGCCGGCAGCTCGGGCGCGCGCACGCCCTCTTCCGCGCGGAACGGTTCGATCAATTGCGGCAGGTAGGCCACGGGATAGTCGGGACGGCTGCCGATGCCCAGGTCCTCGCCCCGCATGCGGTAATCCGGTGCGTCGAAGGCCGTGCCCAGCAGGCGATCCCAGCAGGTAAAGAACAGGCCGAAATTCACGTCGCCGGCCGTGCCGTACTTCATGTGGTGAAAACGGTGCAGCGGCGCCCAGGCGAATACGTGGCGCAGCGGCCCCATGCGCATATCGACGTTCGCGTGCTGCAACAGCAGCTGGATGGCCACGGCAAACGCCAGCACGGCCATGACGGGCTCCGGTATGCCCAGCAGCAATAAGGGCAGCATGCCGCCCGCCGCTTCCAGCAGCAGATGCAGCGGGTGTTTCATCCAGCCATTGAAACCGTACAGGCGCCGCACGCTGTGGTGCACGGCATGCAGTTTCCACAGAAAGTAATAATGGTGGCTCAGGTAATGCACGAGCGTGATGCCGCAGTCGGCGATAAGGATGGCCAGCAGCAGCTGCGCCCAGAATGGCAGCTGGTCCGGCCAGAATGCGCCCAGCGCCAGGTGTCCGGCCAGCAGGGGGAAGGCAACCAGGCCCAGCAGGTACAGCGCCTCGTTGACGAGCGCATGCACGGCGTCGCGCCAGCCGTCGCCGTGCGCGTGGTTCCACGCGCCGTCATACGGCAGGTAGCGTTCGGCAAGCAGGGAAGTGAGCAGGGCCAGCAGCAGCAAGGGCGGCAAGACCCAGAGGGAATAGTGGCACACCGCGATCAGGCAACTGGCGGCGCCGATGAAGCCGGCCCAAAAGACGGGGCCGTACAGCGCGGCAAAGAAGGATGTCATGGCAAGGCGCTCCTGTGGCAAAAACCACAGCATCGCTTGCACGCCTGCCGCGCCGCTTGAAGAAACGGCGCAACTTGCTACATTGCCGCCTTGCGCGCCGCGTACTGCTGGTAACCGTTCGCGCGCAGGGCGCAGGCGGGGCAGGTGCCGCAGCCATAGCCCCAGTCGTGCAATTCGCCCCGCTCGCCCAGGTAGCACGTATGCGTGCCGCTGCGGATCAGGTCGACCAGCGGCTGGCCGCCCAGGTCTTCCGCCAGGTCCCAGCTTTGCGCCTTGTCCAGCCACATCAGCGGCGTTTCCAGCTTCAAACGCGTATCCATGCCCAGGTTCAGGGCCACTTGCAGCGCCTTCATCGTGTCGTCGCGGCAATCCGGGTAGCCGGAGAAATCCGTCTCGCACATGCCGCCCACCAGCACCGTCAAGCCGCGGCGGTAGGCCACGGTGGCGGCCACCGTCATGAACAGCAGGTTGCGTCCAGGCACGAAGGTGTTCGGCAAGCCGTTTTCCTGCATGACGATCTCGACGTTCTGCGTCATGGCCGTATCGGAAATGGCGGAAATCAACGACAGGTCGATCATGTGGTCCTGGCCCAGGCGGCTATCCCACTCGGGCGACTGCCGGCGCATCTGTTCCAGTACGCCGGGACGCACGGTCAGCTCGATCGCATGGCGCTGCCCATAGTCAAAGCCGATGGTTTCCACGCGGCTATAGTGTTTCAGGGCCCAGGCCAGGCAGGTGGTGGAATCTTGTCCACCGCTAAAGAGCACCAGTGCGGAGTCCGTTGCTAGCATAATTTCTTTCTTTTCAGTGTGATTCTGTTCCAATTGTGCGCAGGGAAACATGATTCCCAGTGCAAAAAATACTTATTCGTCCGCCATCAGTTTACCTATTCCGGTAACATGCAGTCAGCATTTACTCATCTGGAGCACCATGTTTTCTGCACGACCCATACGGCATACGGCTGCCGGCAAGGCGATACGACCACGAATTTTGGCACAAGTAGTGACAAAAGCAATGGGTCAACTGACACTGGCGGCCGCCGGCGGCGTCATCTCGCTGTTTCCCATCGCCCATGCGGCCGCGCAAGATGCTGCTCTGGAAAGCGCCAGCGTCACGGAAACGGCACCCGCCCCGCTGCAGTACGAGGTCAAGGTCAACGCCCCCGGCGACCTCGATGAGTTGCTGGAAAAAACCTGGACCTGGAACGCTTCCGCGGCAACCCGCGCATGGACCGCGAGCAATTGCAGCGCCTCGTGCGCGATACGCCCGAGCAAGCCAAAAACCTCATCGCCACGGCCGGCTACTACACGCCCGTCGTCACGGTGCGCGTCGACACGACGGGCGCCAAACCCGTCGTCATCGTCGACGTCGAGCCGGGCCAGCCCGTGACCGTCGACAAGGTCGAGCTGGAATTGCGCGGCTTCGATCCCACGCCGCCGCTGGCCGCTTCCGAACCCTACGATACGGAAGCCCTGAAACGTAGCTGGGCCCTGAAGACGGGCAGCGTGTTCCGCCAGGCGGAATGGGAATCCGCCAAGCGCGCGCTGCTGCGCGAAGTGGTGCAGACGCGCTACCCGCGCGCCCAGCTGGTCGATACGCAAGCCGTGGTCGATCCGGAAACGCACAAGGTGTCCTTGCTGGTCGTGCTCGACAGCGGCCCCGAGCTGCGCTTCGGCGAGCTGCGCATCGAAGGCTTGAAGCGCTACGACGCCAGCATCATCCGCAACCTCGACAAGATACGCCCGGGCGACTATTACAGCGAGTCGGCGCTGCAATCGTTCCAGGCGCGCCTGCAGGACACGGGCTACTTTGCCAGCGTGGAAGTGAGCGCCGACATGAGCAGCATCCTGGGCGAGCAGATCGAGGCGGGCCAGGAAAGCCAGCAAGCCGAGGCCGATGGTGCCGCCGCCGAAGCCAGGCCCGCCAACCGCGGCCCCGCGCTGCTGCTGCCGCTGGTGGTGCGCGTGACGGAAAACAAGCAGCAGAACGTCAGCGCCGGTCTCGGTTTCAGTACGAATACGGGGAACCGTGCCCAGCTCAACTATGACAACCTGAACGTATGGGGCACGCGCTTCAAGAGCGCGCTCACCATGGAAACGAAGAAACAGGCGGCGCACGCCAATTTTTACTTTCCGACCACCGAGCGCGGCTACAACGACAGCGCGGGCGCCTCGTTCGAGCGCAGCGACATTTCCAATGAAATCACGGCCGTCACCACCATCTCGGCCAAGCGCAACTGGGGCGGCACCAACCTCGAACGCAGCCTGACGTTCGAGTTCCTCAGCGAAGACAAGACGGTGGTGGGCCTGGAACAGACGCGCAGCAAGAGCTTGCCGCTGACCTATGCCATCACCAAGCGCAGCCTCGACAGCCTGCTGTTCCCCACCAAGGGCTATGTCATCAATGCGCAGGTGGGCGGCGCGCTGCTGCCCGTGCTGACGGACGAGCGCTTCGTGCGCGTCGCCGGCAAGGCCGTGTATTACCGTCCGCTGGGCGAAAAGGGCGAACTCATCCTACGCGGCGAAATGGGCGCGCTGGGCTCGAAAGAGAAGCGCGGCGTGCCGGCCGTCTACCTGTTCCGCGCGGGCGGCGACCAGTCGGTGCGCGGCTATGCCTACCAGGAACTGGGCGTCAAGGAAGGCGACGCCACCGTCGGCGGGCGCTACATGGCCACCGCCAGCGCCGAGTACCAGTACTGGTTCAAGCCGAAATGGGCCATCGCCGCCTTCTACGACGCCGGCAACGCGGCCGATACCGTCAAGGCGCTGACGCCGAAATCGGGCTACGGCCTGGGCGGACGCTACAAGAGTCCCGTCGGCCCCATCAATGTCGACGTGGCATATGGCCACGCCGTCCACGCCTACCGTTTGCACTTTTCTCTGGGATTCACTTTCTGATGTCCGATATTTCTACCGAGTCCCACGACGCCGCGCCGCCACCGCCGGCGAAAAACCGCACCGCTGGGTGCGCTACGTGCTGATCGCCGTCGCCAGCCTGGCCATGCTGCTGGGCGGCGCCTTCTGGTTCCTGGGCCGCGAATCGACCTTGCAGATGCTGGTGCAAAAAGTGGCCAGCGCCAGCGGCGGCGACATCCAGGTGTCGGGCGTGTCCGGCTCGCTGTACAACCGCATGCACCTGGGCCACCTCAGTTACCGCAGCAAGACGCAGCACATCACGGCCGACAACATCGACATCAACTGGTCGCCGTTCCAGTTCTTTCGGAAGGCATCGCCATCAGCGAACTGCACGTGGCCAGCCTGTCCGTGGAAAGCACGGCGCCGTCCGACGAACCGTCGACCATGCCCGCCAGCCTGGCCGCGCCATTCAAGATCGGCATTGCCGACGCGCGCCTGGACAAGGTGACCCTCATCAGCCCGGGCGGCAACACGGTGTTTGAAAAGATCCATTTCACCTTGTCGGGCGACAAGTCGCAATGGCAGCTGGAAGACGCCTCGGCCCTGACGCCGTTCGGCCAGGCCACGGCCAGCGCGACGATCGCCGCCACGCAGCCGTTCAAACTGTCAGGCAAGGCGGGCTTGACGCAGATCAACCCTGCCGCCGGCGAAAAACCGGCTGCCCTCGCCTTGCAGCTGGGCGGCGACCTGAATGTGCTCAACGTCACGGCCAAGGGCAGCGCGGGCGCGGCCACGGCCGATGCCCGGCTGGCGCTGGCGCCGTTCGACCCCGTCATCATCCTGCGCTCGGCCAGCATCAAAGGCCGCAACATCAATCCGGGCAAGTTCGACGCGACCTTGCCGCAGGCGGACCTGAGCCTGGAACTCGATGCCGCCATCGACACCCGGCCGGCCAGGCAAACGGTGTCGGGCAAGCTGGCCATCCTCAACCACGCCACGCCGGGCCCCATCGACCAGCAAAAGCTGCCGCTGCGCCAGTTCGAAGCGCGCCTGGGCGGCACCCTGACGGCCACGACGCTGGAGTCGGCCATCATCGATTTCGGCAACGCGGGCAAATTCACGGGCGGCGGCAAGCTCAACCGCGATGCCGTCGATGCCCCCATCGGCACTGCGCAACTGACCTTGCACACGGACAAGATCGACTTGCAGCATATCTACAGCAGCATCAACAGCACGAAGATCGTCGGTGACATCGTGCTCGACAGCGACGGCAAGACGCAAACCCTGCGCGCCAGGCTCGGCGAAGCCAAGCTGCGCCTGGATGTGGAAGCCACCCTGGCCGACTCGCTCGTGCAACTGCGCAAGGCCACCTTGCAGGCAGGCAAAAGCAGCGTCAACGCGACGGGCCAGATCAGCCTGAAGGACGAACAGCCATTCAAGGCCGTGGCCAGCACCAGCCGCCTCAATCCCGCCGACTTCGGCGCCTTCCCCATGGCCGACCTGAACCTCGACGTGCGCGCCAACGGCCACGTGGCCCCCAAGTGGCTGGCGAACGCGGACTTCACCGTGCGCCCCAGCAAGCTGCTCGACCAGCCCTTGTCCGGCAAGGGCAAGCTGACGGCCGATGCGGCCCATTTCAGCGGCATCGACGTGCAATTGGCGTTGGGAAAGAACAACGTGACGGCCAAGGGCAACTTTGGCGGCGCCGGCGAAAAACTCAACTGGAATGTCGATGCACGCCAGCTTTCCGCCCTGCAGGGCGACTTGCTGGGTACGGTGCTGGCCAGCGGCGTAGTGCAGGGCACCCTGCAGCAGCCGCGCACGAGCTTTGTGGCCGATGCAAAAGGACTGGGTTTAACGAGTGGCAAGCGCCCCGCGCCCGACAGCGCCATCCACGCCAGCGGCGAAGTGGGCTTGACGGGGCCGAAGCAGCAGGCGGAATTGAAAATGACGGGTTCCTTGCAAAAGATCAACCCGGCCGCGTTTGGCGCATCGCTGCCCAACGGCAACGTGAATGCGGATTTCAACGGCAGCGGCCGATTGACCAGCGACTGGCAAGTGGCCCTCAACCTGGCCTTGCGCGAATCGACCCTGCAAAACGCCCCGCTGGCCGGCTATGCCAAGCTGTCGGCCAACGCGAAACGCATCGACAGCGTGGATACGGAACTGCGCCTGGGGCCGAACAGCTTGCTGGCTAAGGGCGCGCTGGGCGGCGCCACCGACAAGCTGGCGTGGAAACTCGATGCGCCGCAACTGTCGACCCTGGGTCCCAATTTTGCCGGCGTGCTGCATGCGGCCGGTTCCGTCTCGGGCAAGATGGACGCGCCCGCCGCGCAGCTGACCCTCGATGGCAAGGATCTGACCTTCTTTGGCGAGCAGCAATTGAAAGCCGTGAAAGGCAGCGCCAGCGTGGGCGCCGGCCAGGGCGCACTCGACCCCATGGTCAGCAGCCTGGAAATCACGGGCTACGCCACGCCCACCTTCAAGCTGGCCAGCGCCCGCCTGGGCACGACGGGCACGCGCGGCAGCCATACGGTCAATTTGACGGCGCGCAATGACGATTTCGATGCCACCGTGCAAATCCGCGGCAGCCAGAGCGGCGCCGCCTGGACGGGCAGCATCGACAGCCTGCAAAACAAGGGCCGCTACGCGCTCGTGCTGCAAGCGCCCGTGCCCGTGAAAGTGGCAGGACCGGCCGGCAGCGGCGTGGCGGGCCTGGGCCAGCCCGAGCAGATCAGCGTGGGCAACACCGTCATCAAATTACCGGCAGGCAGCATCACCATGCAAAACCTCGTCAAGAACGGCCCCCGGTGGACCAGTTCCGGCCAGGCGGCCGGCGTGGCCCTGACCTATCTGGCGCAGGTCATTCCCTCGCTGCAGGCGAATGCGCGCAGCGACCTGACCCTGGGCGCGCAATGGTCGCTCGACATGCAGGTGCCGACGGCGAAACAGAAAGATCCCTCGCTGGCGGGCATGCTGCACATCTACCGCGAAAAAGGCGACGTGACGGTGGGCGTGGAGCAGCCGCTGGCGCTGGGCTTGCGCACCTTCGATGCCCGCGTGGATGTCGCCAACCAGCAGCTGCGCCTGGCCGTGAAACTCGATGGCGCACGCGCGGGCCAGAGCGATATCAATGCCACCGTGCAAATGCTGAACGGACGCATCAGCAACGACAGCGCCCTGTCGATGACGGGCACCACGAATATCGATTCGTTGGCGTGGCTGGCGCCGCTGACGGGCCAGCCGGGCCTGGAACTGGGCGGCGCCTTGAAGGTGGCCCTGTCCGGCAGCGGCACCATCGGCGCGCCGCAATTGAATGGCGACATCAACGGCAGCAAGCTGCTGGTGAACTGGGCCGACCAGGGCTTGAAATTGCGCAATGGCGTGCTGCAAGCCAAGCTGGCCGGCGATCAGCTGCAATTGCAGCGTTTGAGCTTTGACGGCGGCGACGGCAAGGTGCAGGCAGATGGCTGGGTACGCTTTGCGAATGGCGAAGCAAGCCTGGAACTGAAGCTGATGGCCGACCGCCTGCAGGCGCTGTCGCGCCCGGACCGCACTTTGGTCCTGTCGGGCAACAGCACCCTGGTGCGCAATGACAAGCGCTTCAGCTTCGAGGGCAAGTTCAAGGCCAACCGCGCGCTGATCGAGCTGGCGCCGCAGGATACGCCCACGCAAAGCAGCGACGTGGTGGTGCTGGGCAAGGAAGTCAAGGGCGGCAAGGAAGCGCCTTCGCTGCCCCTGAATATCGATCTCGAGTTTGACCTGGGCAACGCTTTCCACCTGCGCGGCATGGGCCTCGACGCGGATCTGGCGGGCAATGTGCGCGCCCGCGTCATCAACCGCGCCGCGCCGCGCGTGACGGGCAGCATCAAGGTCACGAACGGCCAGTACGCCGCGTATGGACAGAAGCTGTCGATCGAGCGGGGCCTGATCGCCTTCACGGGCGCCTACGACAATCCGTCGCTGAACATCCTGGCCGTGCGCAAGCGTCCCGAAGGCGAGGCGCTGTCGGAAACGAATGTGGAAGCGGGCGTGGAAGTGCGCGGCACGGCGCAGGCGCCGACGGCCAAGCTGGTGTCCACGCCCAGCGTGTCGGACAGCGACAAGCTGGCCTGGCTGATCCTCGGCCACGGCGCGGAAACGGCTGCCGGCGACGAAATGGCCCTGCTGACGACGGCCGCAGGCGCCCTCTTCGGCGGCTCCGGCGGCGGCTTGCAGGGCAAGCTGGCCAATTCGCTGGGCCTCGATGAAGTGGGCCTGTCGCAGGCCCAAGGGCTGGAAAGCACGGTCGTCACCGTCGGCAAGCGGCTGTCGTCGCGCGCCTACCTGACGTTCGAGCAAGGCACGAGCACGGCGACGAGCCTGGTGAAGCTGCGTTATAAACTGAACCGCCGCATCACTTTGCAGTTCCAGACGGGCACGAACAATGCGCTGGACGTGTTGTATACGTGGGCGTTTGATTAGAGTGGCGGCCTGTCGGATTACGCGGGGCGTGGCCCCGCTAATCCGACCTACGGCCCATGTGCATCCACGTAGGTCGGATTCGCGGCGCAGCCGCGTCATCCGACACCACCAGAAACAACAAAGGGCGCCTCGGCGCCCTTTTTCTTGATCTGCCGCAAAGGCGATCTTACTCAGCCACGTCGAGCCCCCGCTCGATCATGCCTTCGACATACGCGCGCAGATACTGCTCCAGCGCGGGACCGGACAGCACATTGGCCGTCAGCGCGCCGTGCGGCGAGCCTTTCAGCACGCCGTCGTGGTACACGCGCGCAATCCAGGCCACGTCCGCGCCCTGGGTGTAATCGAGTTCATAGTCGAACGATTCTCCGCTGACTTTGCGTGTGTAGACTTCCTTGACAATTGCCATCTAAAACAGCCTTTCTTGACGAGATTAACTAAGCAATCCTCAGGAAATTATTGTGAATTTATGACGAACAGAACCGGATGCTATGCAAGGCGCCCGCTGCGACGCAGTGCGAGCACTGCTAGCAGCGGGCAACGCCGCAGAGCGCCGGTTATGGAAGTCAGAAATCACAATAATTTATTGGGGGTTACTTAGCATAGGATGCGGGTGCGGCACGGGATCGTCCTGCGGCACCGGGTGCACGGGCCCCGGGTGGCGCCCGGGCGCCTCTTGCGGCTCCGGCGCCGGCATGGGTTCATCGACGGGCGCCGGGTCGGGCGCGCGGTGGGCGTGGATGACGGTCATGGCTGGCCTCCCTGCAGACAAAGGAAGACCATACCACGAGATGCGCGCCGCCGCCCTTATTTGCCGGCCGGCTTGACGTCGGCGGCTGGCGGCGCCGCGTTCTTCACATATTTCTCCAGCCAGTTGTTGCTTTCATACAGCATCTGCATGATCGATTCGCGCGCGCGGTAGCCGTGGCTCTCGTTCGGCAGCATCACCAGGCGCGCCGTGCCGCCCAGTCCCTTGACGGCCTGGAACATGCGCTCGCTCTGGATGGGGAAGGTGCCCGAGTTGTTGTCCTGCTCGCCATGGATCATCAGCAGCGCATCCTTGATCTTGTCCGCATAATTGAACGGCGACATGGCCTGGTAGACGGCCGGCGCCTGCCAGAACGCGCGCTCTTCCGCCTGGAAGCCGAACGGCGTCAGGGTGCGGTTGTAGGCGCCGCTGCGGGCGATGCCGGCGCGGAACAGCCGCGTGTGCGCCAGCAGGTTGCCCGTCATGAAGGCGCCATACGAGTGGCCGCCGATGGCGATGCGGTTGCGGTCCGACACGCCCCGGCGCACCACTTCGTCGACGGCCGCCTCGGCATCGGCCACCAGCTGCGGCAGATAGGTGTCGTTCGGCTCCTGTTCGCCGTTGCCGACGATGGGGAACGATGGATTGTCGAGCACGGCGTAACCCATGGACAGGAAGGCGGCCGGGCCCCAGTAGCTGACGGCATTGAATTTGTAGGGCGAGCCCTTGGTCTGGCTGGCGGCGCTGGCCGTCTTGAATTCCTGCGGATACGCCCACATCAGGGTCGGCAGCGGGCCGTCGCGCTTGACGTCGTAGTTCGGCGGCAGCATCAATGTCGCCGTCAAGTCCACGCCGTCGGCGCGCTTGTAGCGGATCAGCTCTTTCTGCACGTCCTTCAGTTGCGGCAGCGGATGGGGGAAATGCGTGAGGGCCGTCAATTGCGCCGCGCCCTGCTGTTTCAGGTTGCGCACATAGTAATTCGGCTGCTCGGTCGGCGATTCGCGCGTCGACAGCAGACGGCTGCCATCCTCGTCCAGCACGGCCACCACGTTTTCATAGTAGGGCGCGGCGCTCTGGAACAGGCGTTCCTTCTGTTTCGTCGCCAGGTTCAGGCGGTCGATGAACGGGCGGTCGCCCTCCTTCGATGCGCCTTGGCCGTCGAGCAGGATGGAACCGTCAGCGGCGATGAGCAGGCGCGGCAAGCCGGCAGCGTCCGCGCGCATGACGGGCTGGCCCGGATCGTTGTAGCGATCCTCGAACGATCCAGCGTACACGAGGTCGGCCGGGGCGGCGGGTTGATCTGGCACAATGCGCCATTGCTTGACGGCGCGCGTCTTGTACCACGCTTCGCTGAGCAGCGCCAGGTCGCCGCGGCCCCAGGCCACGCCCGCGTAGCGCGAAGCCAGCTTGGCCAGCACGGCCGGCTTGGCCGTGAACGGCGCCGCCTGCGTGTAGACGATGTCGCGGATCTCGGCCGCCTTGGCCGGGTCGCCGCCGTCCTGCGCTTCGGCCCACACCAGGGTGGCGGGCGCATCGACGCGCCAGCTGACGGAGCGCACGCCGGCGGACACGGCATCATTACCTGGCGGCAGCCCTTCCTCCAGCGGCAGGGCCGCCACCGCGTGTTCCACCTTGCCATTCAGGTCGCGCACGTCGATCTTGTGAGCGAAATCATGCGCCGGCACGATGTAGGAATACGGACGCACGATGCTGGTCGTCAGCAGGTGCTTGCCATCGGGCGAAGCCGACACGCGCGAGAACTGGCCCGGCTGGCCGACCAGGCGCTGCTTGCCCGCCACGTCCAGCAAGGCCAGCTGCACGGTGATGTAGTGTTCGAACAGCTGCGCATCCTGTTCGTTTTTCAGCAAGTCGGGATAGGTGCGCAATTGCTTGACGCCGCCGCCCGGCACGCTGTCCTGGATGGACGGGCCCGTCGGGATACCGCTGGCAACGGGCGCCGCGCCCAGCTTGGCCGGCTTCAGCTGCACCAGCAAGGTCTTGCTGTCCGGCATCCAGGAAAAGCCGCGGCCATACACGGCCGACAGGGGTGCTGGACAGCTTGCGCGCCGCTTTCGTCTGCACGTCGAGCAGCCACAGTTCCACGCCCGACTCCTTCACGCCCCTGGCGGGATCGGCAAAGGCGATGTGCGTAAAGGCCAGGTAGCGCTGGTCAGGCGACCAGGCCAGGTCGGCGATGCGGGGTGCCGCCGGCAAGCCGCTGACCTTGATTTCCTTCTGCGTATCGATGTCGAGCAAGCCCAGTCCCGTGTGGAAACTGAAGCGGCTGGCCGAATACGTGCGCGGATTGATGCGCAAGCCCGCCAGCTTCAGTTCCGGCTGCGCCACTTCGCTTATGCTGGGCAAGGAGGGCGTGGGCAGCACGGCGGCCAGGTTGCGTTTCGGGCTCAGGCTCAGTGTCGGCGCGCGCGGCGCATCGACGATGGCTTGCAGGGGCGCGGGCGGGGCTTGATAAGCGCCATCTTGCGCCATGGCCAGGGAAGACGAGGCCATCAGGCCGACAGTGAGGGGAAGCAAAGGCAAACGAGTAGACATGGAACTCCAGTGTATGAAGGTGATGACAGCAAGCGAGCGCACCGCACCGCTCATGGCGGCGCTTTGTGACAGGGCATAGTGCGTTCATGCCAAGTAAATGTCAACCAACAACTTTTGCTGTTTGACAAGCATCGCCGCCCGCCCCCATCTGGCTTACAATCGCTGTTTTACCCGTACCCGATTGCCTACATGGAAACCACTACCCTCGCCCTGCTGTTCCTGGTCCCGCTGCTGGTCTGGCGCATCTATTCGCGCCTGAAGAAACTGGTGGCGCGCCAGAAGTCGCAGCTGTGGCGGCACTGGAGCGTGGCGATCGCCTTTCCCGCACTGCTGCTGTTCCTGGCGACGACGACGAAATTCGAGCTGCTGCCCCTGTCCAGCCTGGGCGCGGCCGCGCTGGCCGGCGGCTGGCTCGGTGTGCTGGGCTTGAAGCTGACGCGCTTCGAGCAAGTCGGCAAGGATTTCTTTTACCCAGCACCGCTACCTGGGCCTGGCCATCACGATGCTGTTCATCGCCCGCTTGCTGTACCGCGGCATGGAAATCTACCTGAACACGCGCCTGGACGTGCCCGTGCCGCCGCCGCCGTTTGGCCAGAGCCCGCTGACCATGGCCGCCTACGGCCTCGTCATCGGCTACTACGCCGTGTATGCGTGGGGCCTGGTGCGCTGGCGCCAGCGCAACAAACCCCTGCAAACCGCAGAGTAAGCCGGGTCAGTAGTACTGGCACAGGCCTTCGCAACTGGTCGCCGACAGCGCCTGGCGTATCGTCGCCAGCGCCGGCGCCAGGGCCGGATCGAGATCCTTGTCCGCATCGGCCAGGCTGGTCAGCAGGCGCTCGCGCAAGGGCGGCGCCATCAGATTCGCGTTCGCCGTGGCGTGCTGCGCCGCCGCTTCCAGCATCCGCTTCTTTTGCGCCACGCTCCAGAACGGCACCTGCACGAACTGCACCACGCTCGTGTAAACAACGGCCGTGTTCTTGCTGAACGCCCGCGCGCGCAGACGCTCGGGCCCGCTCACCGCATCGGCCGGCTGGGCGCTGAATTCCCGCTCCATCAGCCCGATCAAATGGCCATGGCAATGCATGCTGAAAGCAAACAAGGTACTCATTTCATCGCCATAATTGGCCAGGTTCCGCGTCACTTGTTCCTTGCGCGCCTGCTGCAGTTCGGCGCCGGACAGCGGCAACGGCCATGCGAGGCCAAACGCATAGTATGTTTTTCCCAGCCGCATGGCCTGCTCGCACACGGCCACGCTCTCGTTCACGTCCTGCAGCGCCGCGACGGGCGCCTGGAACAGGCGCGGACCGTCGGCGATCTGCGCAAACAGCTGTGCCACGGCAGGTTCGCCCAGGCGCGGCAAGCCGCTGTGCGGCGTCGCCTTGGCCATCCGCGCTTCCAGCTGGCCGCTGGCTTGCTGGAAATCGCTGTAGCTGTCGGCCCAGGCGGCGGGCGCCACGAGGGCGGAGGAAAGGCAGAACAAGCGGCCGATGCGGCGCAGCGGCGGGGAAATCGACAGGGACATGGGATCAGGCGAACACTATTGGATAAGCGGCAATTATAGGCAATCTGTATCCATACTGCATCCAATCAGGCGATGATGGTGACGCGCGGCCAGCGCGCCGGATAGTCCTTGCCGGCCAGGCGCTGCGCATAGCCGTCCGGACTGATGCGCGCCGGGTTGCGCCGCACCACCATATTGAACAGGTCGTCGAGGCCGTGCGGCGCGACGATGCCGATCTCGCCGTCGCGCTGCAGATAGATGCCGACCGAGGTGGCAAACTCGGGCCAGGAAGCGATGGCGTCATCGAGCGACAGCAGGGGCGGCACGGCGTAGCCAAACTCGTCTTCGAACCACAGGTGCACCCGGGCCTGGTTGCACACTTCCCATGGCACGCCGGGCAGCGCCGTTTCCAGGCGCTGGCGCAGCCGCACCTCGCTTTCCGCAAGCACATCGTGCGCGTCGAAATACGCCACGTCGACGTCGCTCAATGCCGACGGTTGCGCGTAGCCGTGCAATGCATCCCACACAAGATTGCGCACGGCGCCGGCGCCGATGCAGCAGTGGGGCAAGCCCAGCTGCGCCACGGCTTGCAGCGCCTGCCGGCACCACGGCGTGGCGCCGGCGATGGCGCGCAGACGCGCGGCCAGCGCTTCCTGCGCACTCACGGCCGGATCTGCGGCGCCACCCCGTCGTTGCTCACCGTGCCTTCGACATTGCCGAAGTACACGTCCAGATCCTGCTTCGGACGGAAGTTGCGCAGCTTGACTTGCAAGGTGGTGGGATTGATTTTGGTGAACGTGCCGGGGAAGCACAGGCTGATCAGCTCGTCCGGTTTGCCTTTGATCAAGTTCAAGGTGAAATCCTCGATGCCATTCTTCCAGGTGTTGCCCGTCGTCAAAATGTACGAGACCCACACGGCGTTGACGAAACCGCTTTCGCCCTGCCGGGCCGCCAGGCGGTTCCACGTCTTGTAGAAGGCCTTGTCGCCGCAGTATTTCTTTTCGAACTCGTTGCCATCGCCCAGGTAGGAAGCGCCGGGGCCGGCCGCGACGAACGGCGCATATTGATGGCGCACGCGCACGACTTTACCGGCGGGAAATTTCTGCTGCCACAAGTAGATGACTTTCACGGTCCAGGCCGGCACCCATTCCTCGTCGTAGAGCTGGGCCAGCAAGCCCTCCTTGATCATGATCTTGCTTTGCGCGGCCGTCAGCGGCGCCACCTTCTTGTCGAACGGCGTGTGCGACGGGAAATAGGCGATCTGCGCGTCGGACAGCCCCAGCTGGCGCAGCCGGGCCGTCACGTCCTCGGCGTCGAGCTTGGCCACGAACGTGGTTGTATAGTCCTTGCGCTTGCCATCCACATCGACGGTAAACTGCTGCGGCTGGCCGTAATACGTGGGCGAGCCATGGTAGCCGGCAGAGTATTCGGGCAGCGGAAAGAAGATCGTCTCTTCCACGTCCTTCGCCGATTCATTGAGGAATTCGTACTCGACCTTGATCAAGTCCGTGCTCACGCTGAGCACTTCCTTTTTCATGGCGACTGCATCCGTCTTGCCGAACAGGATTCCCCCGCGCCGACGGAACCGATGCCGTCGTTGGCCAGGGCTGGCGCCGAACACGCCAGCGCCAGGGCCGCGGCCAGAACGAGCTTGCGCACGGCCATCACGCCACCTTGCCCGGTACGGGTTCGATGCGCCGCTGCAGCACGAAAATCGGTTGCGCCCATTGCGTATCCTTCTTTTTCTTGCTGGTGATCAAAGTGAGCTCCGAGGGATCGTAGACATCCGTGTTGTGCGTCAACGGCGTCGTCATCAGATATTGCGCTTCCGTGTTTTTCAGGAATTCGCCGACCAGTTGAATATTGCGGATATCCAAATGGGCAAACGGTTCGTCGATGAAGACGAAGCCGCCGGAACCGTCTTCCGATTTCAGCAAGCCGATCAGCAGCACCAGCGACTTCATGACCTGCTGGCCGCCCGACGCTTCGCCATCGTTCATGCCGATGACGCCCTTGCCGTCGAATTTGAAGCGCACGTGCAAGCCCGCCTGCGACAGCTGCACGTCGTCGTTTTCCAGACGCACGGGGTCGGCATGGACTTCGATGCCGGCCAGCTCGCCCAGCTCCTTGATGTTCTTGCTGTAGGTCTTGATGGTGTAGCGCAAGCGCTCCATGTAGGCGCCGCGTGCATTGCCCGTCGCTTCGATGGCGCGGTTGTTCTGGTAGCGGCGCTCGTCCGTTTCCGACTGGCGGCCATGCAGCTGGTCCGACAGGCGGTGGTGCTGGTCGATGACGGTGGCGTCGAGTTCCCAGTCATCGCGCGCAAGGCTGTTTTGCAGGCTGGCCACGCGCAAGTCGACCTGGTGCGCATTCTGGTGCTCGGCCACGAGCGCGGCGCGGCGGGCGGGACGGCGCCAGCTTTTCGGCAGGTGGCGCCACGCATGGCGCAAGGCCAGCAAGGAGCGCGCATGCTCGGCGCGCTGTTCAATCTGCTTCTTGTAGCCAAGGCGCGCACCCGCTTCCGCCTCGGACAGGGCCAGGCGCGCGTTTTGCCACACGGTATCGGCACGCGTGCGCGCCACAGTGGCGTTCTTGGTCAGGTTTTGCAGCTCGCCCAGGCGGCCGCCCACTTCCAGGCGCTCTTCCTTCAAGGGCTTGGAATTGCGCAGCGCTTCGGCGAATTCTTCCTGGCGCGCACTGAGTTCCTTGGCCGCGTCGACGCCGGCGATGCGCGCCTTCAAGGCGCCCACTTCGGCCGCCAGCTTCGAAATCGCCAGGGTCAAGGTATCTTCCTGGCCTTCCAGGCCCGGCAGCGAGCGCAGCAGCGCTTCCAGACGGCCGCTGCGGCCGGCCTGGCCGAAGCGGTAGCGCGATGCTTCCACGAACAGCGAGCGCCCGCCGCGGCGTTCGCGGTGGTACGCCTCGGGCGTGATCCATTCCTCGTGGTTGCCCAGTTTAAAGCCCGCTTCGACGGAATCGACGCGGGCAATGCGCGACAGCTGCTCGATCAGCCAGCTGGGCACGGGCGCGGAAAATTTCACCACCGCCAGCAAACTCTCGTCCTTCGCCACCGGCGCCGTGACCAGGTCGGGCACGATGAAGTGGCGGTAGCGCTCCTTCTCGGCCAGGCGGTAGGCAGCGGCCGCATCCTTGGCCTTGTCCAGCAAGACGACCGAGGCATAACCGCCCAGTACGCCTTCGACGGCGCCCTGCCAGCGGCTGTCCGTCACTTCGACGATGTCCGACAGCATGGCGTGCGAAATCCCCGCGTCGCGCAGCGCACGGCGCATGCCGCGTACATTGTCCGGCTCCGGCATGGCCGTCTTGCCTTGCAGCGCGGCAATCGTTGCCTGTTCGCCCGCGATGCGGGCCGACAGGGCGTCGCGCTGCTGGCGCTGCTGCAGCAATTGCGCTTCCTTCTGCTCCAGCTGGGCCGCCACTTCGGCGATGTCGCTGCCCGAATCGGCCGCCAGCTTGTGCAATCGGTCCTTCTGTTCCAGCAGGCTGTCCAGCGGTTTCAGCTTGGCATTGATCAGGGACAAACGGCTCTGCAGGCCGATCGATTCCTGCTCCAGCAGAGTTTCATTCATCTGCGCGTCGGACAGGGCTTTCGCCTGCGCGGCCAGCGCATTGCGTTTATCCGTCAGCTGCTGGTCCGCCTGCGCCATTGGTTTACGCGCGTCGCGCAATTGCCGGCTGGCGATGGCCGCCTTTTCGCGCGCCTCGTGGTACTGCAGGCTGGGCAGCACTTCTTCCAGCAGATTGCGGCGTTCCTTATGCAGCCCTTCCCACTGGTGGTAATTGGCCACGCGCAGGCGCAAGCCTTCCAGATTGGTCTTCGACGCCTCGAGTTCCGTCTCGAAGCGTTTCAGCTCCACTTCCGTGTCGCGCTGGTGGCGCTTGGCTTCGTCGTAGGCGTCCAGCACTTCCTTGTCGCCAAACACCTGGAATACCAGGTCGAGCAGCTGGCGCGGCGCGTATTCGCACAGTTTGTCCGTCTCGCCCTGCTCCAGCGCCAGCACTTTCGACATGGCCGGCGACAGGCCCGCATTGGCCAGGCGCTTGCGGTAATTTTCCACGCCCAGCCAGTCGTTGGCGTCCGTGATGTCCTCGATCTGTACATTGCCCGGACGCATCAGATACTGGCGCTTCCAGTCGCCGCCATTCTTCTGGATCTGGCAAAACAGGGTCACTTCATCGTCGCTGAAGAAGCCCGAGCTGCGGAACGGGCGGTTCGACAGCTGCTTGCCCACGTTCTTGTTGTCGACCACGGCGCGCAGCCAGGCCGTCTGCTGGCCCGAATGGCGCGCATAGTGTTTATACGTGCGGCCCATCGAGCAGTCGAGGCCGAACAGGGTGCGCAAGGCGTCGAGCAAGGTGGTCTTGCCCGAGCCGTTCTGGCCCGCGATGGTGATGATCTTCGCGTCGAGCGGAATATTCTTGATGCGCTGCCAGTAATCCCAGTGCACCAGTTCAAGTGATTTGATATGAAACATGGGCGCTTTCAGTGAGGAAGGTCGGACGCGGGCTCGTCGCCCGCGTCAGGCAGGTCGCCGATGTCAGCGGACAGGTCGGCGGACAAGTCAGCGTCCAGGTCGACGGCCACCAGACGCGCCGGCGCGCGCTTGAACACGTCGGCAAGGGCGCCGTTGATGATGCGTTCCTTGAGCACGTCGGTATCCATCATCAGGTCCAGCAGCGGACCTTCCAGGATGAAGTCGCCGCGACGTTCGATGAAGCCCAGCTTGGCCAGGGTGCCCAAGTTCATGTCCATGCGCGTCTTCTTGCCCAGCTTGTCGCCGAAGTCCGACAGCAGCGCCTTGTAGGAAATGCCGATCGACGCGTCTTCCGCGCGCGGCAGCGGTTTTTCCGTGCCAAACATATCATTTTGATCGTCATCCGCGTGCTGGTGCGTTTCCTGGCGTTCGCGCTTGGGCAGGATGATCTGCGCCCACAGCACCACCAGCAAGGCCACGCCATCGCGCGCCAGACCGAAATTATTGTTTTGCCACACGTCGCGCGCGCCGAAGATCTTCGGCTCGATGGTGCGCGTCAGGGCCAGCGTCACATGGTCGGCATATACGTTGTCGAGCAGCTTCAGGCCGCAGGCCAGCAGGCGCGCATCGATTTCGGCGCGGAACAGCTCGTCGGACAGCACGCGCTTGACGAGCTTGTCGTCGCGGCGCAGGGTTTGATGCGTGAGCAGGCGCGCAATCAGGATTTGGGAATCGTCATTCATCGGCTGTGCCGCTATCTAAATCAAGTGAAACATTCAGTGAAAGCGAGGCGATCGACATGGCCGCCACGTGGGGGTCGGACAGTTGGACCATCTCGTCGGTCGGTGTAAAGGTGATCGGCAAGCGGGCCAGTTCGGCCGTCGAGCCTTGCAAGCTCGCTTCGGACACGTCGCCGAGCAGCGGCAGCATCGAGGCGCGGTAGGACGCCACGGCAAAGCTGGCCGGCAGCAGCGAATCCTGCACGGGTACCGATTTCGGCCCTTCTTCACCGATGCTGGGGAAATTGCCCAGGCTGGCGAAGTTCGACAGGCGTTCGAGCAAATCGTCGAGTTCAAGCTGCATGGCGGGACCGTCGCTGATGGTGGTGGGCGCGTCCTCTCCGCTGGGCAGGCCCGTGTTGATGACGCCTGCCGCCCGTTCGGACAGCAGTTCCGTTTCCGCCACGTCGATCATTTCGGCCGGCGTGGAGAACAAGGGGACGACGGGCTGGTCGATGGCGCCTTCGGCCAGGCTGGCCAGGTCGTCGTGCAGCAGGAGCCAGCGCTTGATGTCCGTGGTCGACAGGCCCGACTGGCCCAGGTGCACGCGCTGGCGCTCGATCTGGTTCAGGGCGCGCGAAAACATGCCTTGCATGTTGAGCAATTTACTTTGCGCGCGGCCGATCGCTTGCGCCGCCTTGTGCGTGGCGCTGTCCGCGTTTTCATCGGAGGTGATGGCCACGAGGATTTCCGAGCCTTTTTCCACCCAGTCGCAAGCCATGTTCCACTTCGCCTGCGCCGTGCGCAGCCGGAATTCGGAGCCGGAAGCGATGGCGTCGGAAAATTCTTCCGTCAAATCCACCAGGCGCCCCAGCAGATGCTGAAGTTGCTCAACGGACACGCCGCCGACGGCTTGCGCGCCCGCCACCTGCGACAGCAGGAAGCCCATTTCCGCCTCGTCTTCCGTCTGGCCCAGGCCCAGCAGGCTGTCGATGGCCGACAGCACGTTGCGCGCCATGGGCGTGACGCGGTACACGCCCTGCTGCGCATCCCAGGCCAGCAACTGGTTCGAGCGCAGGCGCAGCAAGACCGTTTCCAGGCTTTCCGGCAATAAATAAGCCAGCTTGGTGTTGATATCGGCGCGCGTATAGGCGGACGTGGCCGCATCGGACGCCAGCTCGCGCAGCACCAGCAGACGCACCAGCACGCCATCGAAACCGCCGTGAAACAGGGCCGTAAACACTTGCAGCAAGGGCTGCGCCCGCTTCAAGTGGAATACTTGCTCGATCTCGTCGGCCGAAATATTGGGCTGGAAATGCGCCTGCAAGGAATCGTGATGCTCCTGCTCTGTCTGATTTGCATCCGTAGCCACGGCTGCACTTGCCATTATATCAATCATTCTTTTCCGGATGAGTGTTCAGCGGGCGGCGCGGCGGGCTAACGCAGCGCTGCGGGGCGGGGGCGTCAGTATATCAGTTCTGACATGCAATTCGACTTGTGGCCAGAGGCGCCAAGCCGGGGTCAGACCCGCCGGGTCTGACCCCGGCACTTGCTTTGGGGTAAGAAAATCGAGTACAGCCAAGCGCAAGCGCTTACTTCTTGACGATCTTCTGCAAGGTTTGCTCGACGTAATCGCCACCGTCCGCATCGGCGAATGTCACCTTCACGGGATACCATTCCAGCGACGGCGCCAGCCACAGGTCCACTTGCTGGCCCTTCTTGTCCGGCGGCGGCGCCTTGACCAGGTGGATGGCGGCGACCTCGCCCATGCCCGTGGCGACCGTCTCTTCCTTGACCACCTTGAAGGTCCACGGCTCGGCATCGTGCGCGCCGGCGACAAAGAACGCCCATTCCGAGCCGGCGACGAATTTCTCGGGCGCGGCGCGCGCCACGCTGGCCAGTTGCCAGACGGCACTGTTGCGGTCCTGTTCGCCGCCTTTCAGCGGATAGGTTTCATCGCCTTCGCCAAAGACGATGGTCTTGCTGTCGCGCTTGAAGGTGGTCGTCACGGCATCCTTGCGAAAGCGCTTTTCCACGAACTGGGCTGGCGCCAGGCCGAAATCGTCGACCGTGCCTTCGCTGCGCTGCTCGAGGATCTTGCCGAACAGGGCAGCCTTGGTTTCGGCCAGCAGCGAATACTTGCCGTCGCCCACGCGCCAGTTGCTGACCGATTCGCCGGACAGCCCGATGCCGCGCTGTTTGGCCTTGATCGAATACACGAGGTCGGCCGACGGCACCAGCTTGTACGGGCGCTTGATGGCGGGATGCTCCAGGGGGCGTCGGCCATGGCAGGCGTGAGGGTGGCGGCCAGCAGGCTGGCGAGCAAAATGCGTTTCAAAGTAGTCATTTATTTTCCTGTAGCGTCATTGACGCGAATTTGGGTCACGGTTTGCGTGGTCAGCGCCCCGTTCGCTTCGGTATTGCGTATTTGTACCGGATACCACTGCATGGACGGCGCCAGCCAGATATCGAGCTGCGACGAATACGTGCCCGGCTTGGGCGGCCGGCGCAAGTGCCAGGTCACCAGACGGCCCATCTTGGTATCGAGTTCTTCCTCGCCCACCAGCTGGAAGCGGAACACGGTCGCTTCCTTTTCCTCGCCGACGAGGATGTCGATATTGCCGGCCAGCTGGTTGACGTCGGCGCGGCCGATGGCGGCCAGCTGGAACGGCACCGTGGCCTTGTCCTGCGCCCCGTCCTGCCACGGCGCCGTCGCCGTCGTGGCCGAAAACGTGATGGCCTTGGCGTCGCGGTTGAAATGCGTGGCCGTTTGCGCGCGGCCCTTGCGTTTTTCCGTGGCCGTGACGGGTACGATGCCGCCGCCGTCGATCAGGCCCTCGCTGGTCAGCACCAGCAGGTTGATGCGCGTGATCAGCATGCTCAGGCCCACTTCCAGCTTCAACTGGTAGGTATCGCCCTTGTTGTCCCACGCCATGGCGGCCACGCCCTGCCACTTGGTGCCGTCCGCATCGCGCCGGTCCACGTGCAGGTCGAACTGGGCCGAGGCTGGCGCATTCGTCTTGTAGCGCCGCGCCTGCTCGACGACCGGCGGCGGCGCGGGAGCCGGCGCGGGAACTTCCGCCACGGCCGGGATCGGCGCCGTGATGGCTGGCGCGCTGGCCGCCGGTGCCGCGGGCGTCACCGGGCCTTCCGGCGCGTCGCTGGCGGGCGCCGTCAACTGCGCCGACTCGCTCGACGGCAGCTCCGTCGGCGGCGGTGGCGGCGGCAGGCGGGGCTCGGGCAAGGGCCGCAGCTTGGGCGGCGGTGGCGGCGTCACCGGCACGGGCCTGGGCGGCTCGGCGATCAGTGCCATGCTGACCACCTGCGCATGATCCTGCCCCAGCGGCACCATGCTGGCACGCGAGGTGAGCCACTCCAGCGCCACGTAATGCAGTGCGCCGATGACCGCGACAAACATGACGGTGCGGCGGCGCGGTGGCGAAAAGAAGGAGTCAGACATCATAGGCCGTAGTGTACCGCTTTCACGCCGCTTCCCGCTTCTTGCCCGTGCTCAACTCCTGCTGTTTTATGTAAGAAAATGTTGGCGGCTTTGCGTCAGTTGCAAGCTGATATCTGCTACGCTAGGCACATCCACCTACCAGGAGATTTCGCATGGCAAACCCGCAAATGCCCCAAATGCCGGGCGCAGCAGTTGTGACCGACACCCTCGACTTCGTCAAGAACCTGTGGGGCAGCATGAGCGTGCCCGGCATGGGCGTGCCCGGCATCACGGCGCCCACCATGTCGGTGGAAGAGCTGGACAAGAAAATCAACGACCTGAAAGCCGTCGAAGCCTGGCTGAACCTCAATACCAGCATGCTGCGCGGCAGTATCCAGGCATTGGAAGTGCAGCGCGGCACCATCGCCACCCTGAAATCGATGGGCGCTTCCCTGGCGGCGGCCATCACCCAGCCCGGCGCCAGCGAGAAAACCGTGTTTGAATCCGTGCCCTACGCTTCCGCGTTTTTCCAACAGGCCGCACCTGTACCTGAACCGAAACCGGCTCCCGCACCTGTGCCCGCGCCGGAACCGGCTGCGGCGGCGCCCGGCGATGCCGGCAGCCAGGCGGCAGCCCAGCTGGCCAATCCAAGCGCTTGGTGGAATTTGTTACAAGATCAGTTCAAGCAGGCCGTGTCGACAGCCATGTCGCCCGATGCCGCCAGCGCGGCGGCTGCCAGCTTTGGCGGTGGCGCGGCTGGAGCGACGGCCAAGCCGGCGGCCGGCAAATCCGCCAAGCCGGCAGAAGCAGGTACGGCAGCCAAGGCCAAAGCCCCGCTGCGCAAGGCGCCGGCAAAGCGCGCGGCACCCAAGTCCAAGGCGCCAGGCAAGTCCTGACGTCCCGGAGAGACGACATGATCAGGCGATACGATGAATGCGGATCGCCTCGATCTGATTGTCGGCCTGGCGTTTTACGTCACCGATCGTGATCAGGCCTTCGTCGGCCAGCGCCTTGGCGTGCTCGTACGAAGACTGGAATGTTTCCAGCGTGTCTCCCTTGGCGGCGACCGGGCGTACCCAGGCAACGGCGCCAACTTTCATTTTTTATACTTCATTGACCACATCACGCATAGTTTCTTCCTTATTGTTGTAGAGCAACTCAAGCACGGGCGAAACCGCGCTGGCCCCTAGTTTATCATCCGGCACGCTCGCGCACGGATTTTCCCCTTTTTCCGCTACCGGCGGCGTTTTTTCCGCCACCTCGACGGCCGCTTCCGGCCCCGGCGGCGGCGTCAGCTGCACCAGCTGCTCCATCAATTGCGCGAAGCGCTGCTGCCCTGGTGCAATTTTGTCTACATACAACAACACTTCCATGGCTTCGGCCGCCAGGTCCGCCTGATAGCCGCGCTGTTCCAGGAAAGACACGATGATTTGCGCGGAATTGAACAGGATGCGCAGGTTGTTCGGCAGTTTTTCGCGCGCCGCGCGCATCCAGGCGACGGCTTCGTTGAGCTTGTCCGTCTTCCACAGCAGCACGCCCTTGTTCATCAAGTCCGACGCTTCCTTGCGCGAGGCGATGATCAGGCTGGTGCCCTCATCGCCCATCTTCGCCTTGTCGAAGATTTTCTGCACTTCGTCCTGCACCACCTGGTTGTCGTGGTTGTTCTTGACCACGTAGCACAGCAGGCCGGCCGGCGCATCCTTGACGCCGACGGCGAACAGCAGGGTCGCCAGTTCCATGCAGATGCTTTTCTCGGGCCGCGCCGGGTCCTCGGCCAGCATGGCTTCCAATTCGTCGCCGCACTTGCGCGCGCGCCGGTAATCGCCCGTTTCGTGATGCACCATGCCTTCCGTGATCTTCGCGCGCAAGCCGATCTGCTCGGGCGAGAATTCGCGCTGCGCCAGCAGCAGCCACTGCAGCGCTTCCTTGGCATCCTTCTTCAGGCCGCACACGCGCGCCAATCCCAGGTAGGCGTCCGGCGTCTTCATGACGGAGAACTCGCCGATGGCAATACACTTGCGGAAGGCCTTTTCCGCCATGCTGACATTGCCTATTTTTAAGGCAGCGAGCCCCAGGTTGCGCTGGCGCGGCACGGAATTGGGCGACAGGCGCGCCGCCTTTTCCAGCACGCCGCACGCTTCCTCGTGCTGGCCCATCAGCTGGTAGGCGACGGCCATCTGGTCGTAGGCGTCGATGTAATATTTGTTTTCGACGATCACGCCCTGGAAGATCTGCCGCGCCGCCTCGTGTTCGCCGTTGTTCATGCGGATCTTGCCCAGGCCAGCCCTGGCCCAGCTGTAATCGCGCTCGGCCAGCACTCTTTCGTACACGGCGCGGGCCTTTTCCGGCTCGCCGCTTTTCAGCAGCAACGACGCCTTCATGCGCAGCAATTCCAGCTCGTGCAGCTTGTTGACTTCGATCTGCGCATCGCACAGCCTGGCGGCGCGCAGATAATCCTTTTCCATGCAGGCCTGGTCGATTTCGCGGAACACCTGCTTCTTGTGCCACACGCGGTTCAGCCGCGTCAGCAGCACGCCTTCCGTGATCGGCTTGATCAAATAGGCGTCGGGCTGGTGCTCGGCCGCGCCCATCACCGATTCCACGCTTTTCTCGGCCGATACCATCAGCCACACGCTCGACGGCGCCGTCAGGTTGCGCACGCGCGTCTCTTCCAGCACCTGCTGGCCATTCTTGCCTTCGCCCAAGTTGTAATCGCACAGCACCACGTCGTAGCGCGTCTTGGCCAGCAGCTTCATGGCTTCGCCGCCGCTGGCCGCCTGGTCGATATGGCGCGCGCCCAGGTTGCGCAAGGATTCGCGCAGCAGGATGCGGATGCCGATGAAGTCGTCGACCAGCAGATAATGTTTGTCGGCCCAGTCGGTGCTGCCCGCTTCGGCGGCGGTGGCGTGGCTGTCTGTCGTCATGGCGTCCTCGTTCAGGGCAGGCGCAGGATGAAACAGCCGCCGCCCAGGGCACCGCCGTTTTCCAGGGCGATGCTGCCGCTGCTGCCCCGGTACTTGTGCATCTTCGCCACTTCGCTGGAAAAATACAGCCCCAGTCCCGTGCTGTTGGTGGAAAAATTCACGCCGGCCGCCATGCCATCCATGGCCGCGCTGCCCGCGTCGAGCAAGGCCTGCGTATAGCCGTCGCCATTGTCTTCCACGCGCAGCTCCAGCAAGCCATCGACCTCGCGCACCGACAGGCGGATCGTATCCTGCGTGTAGCGGATGGCATTGTTGATGGCATGCGCCAGCACGCCGATGACCAGGTCTTCATCGAGGGTCCAGATCAGCTCCGGCGGGCACGCCGTCTGCAGATGGATGCCTTTCGAGGCCAGCAGGATCTTTTCCTGGTCCACCACCTGGTCGATGACCTGGCTCACCAGTTGCGGCTGCACGTCGAACGGGTAGCCGGGCTTGCCCACCTCCTTGTACAGGGCCAGCAGCTGGATCAGGTTATCGTTGAGGCGCTTGGTCTGGTACAGCATCTGCGCCATCTGCAGATAGGCGGGGTCGGCTTGCGGCGCGTCTTTCGCCTGCTCGGCCGCCAGCAGGGATTCCAAAGTGCCGCTGACCACGCTGATCGAGTTTTTCATATCGTGCACGGTCGACGCCAGGAACAGGAAAAGCTCGGGCGAGCTGTGTTGATCTTCCACCGGATATCTCCTTGGGCGCCGGCGGCACGGCGCCGCGGCTTGAATATTGCCAAGGATAAATTATACCGCCAGCCTGCGGACGCCAGCCAGCCGCGCGCAAAGTCCGTGATCTGACGCAACAATGCCGCCCCGCTTGCGCCGGGGCGGCATCAGCTTGACAAGCAGGCAAGATCAGCGGCGCGCGCCCGCCAGCCGTTTCACCACGACGATCATGCGGTCGATTTCCTCATACGTGTTGTAGAAGGCGAACGACGGCCGCACGGTCGCTTCCACGCCGAAGCGGCGCAAAATCGGCTGGGCGCAATGGTGGCCCGAACGCACGGCGATGCCCTCGTCGTTCAGGGCGCGCCCCACTTCCGCCGGCTCATAGCCGGCCAGCACGAACGACGCCACGCTGGCCTTCTCCAGCGCCGTGCCGATCAGGCGCACGCCAGGAATCGCTTGCAAGTGGTGCGTGGCGTATTCCAGCAGCGCGTGCTCGTAGGCGGCGATGTTTTCCAGGCCGATGCGCTGGACGTAATCGATGGCCGCGCCCAGACCGACGGCATCGGCGATATTGCCCGTGCCCGCCTCGAAACGGTTCGGCACGCCCTGGTAGACGGTGCGCTCGAACGTGACGTCCGCGATCATGTTGCCGCCGCCCTGCCACGGCGGCAGCTGCTCAAGCAAGTCCGCCTTGCCATACACGGCGCCGATGCCCGTCGGACCGAACACCTTATGCCCCGAGAACACGTAAAAGTCCGCACCGAGCGCCTGCACCTCCACGCGCAAATGCGACACGGCTTGCGCCCCGTCGACCAGCACGCGCACGCCGGCCGCATGCGCCAGCGCGATGATCTGCGCCACGGGCGTCACCGTCCCCAGCGCATTCGACACCTGCGTCACGGACACCAGCTTGGTGCGCCCGTTGAGCAGCTTGCGGAATTCGTCGAGCAGGATCTGGCCGCTGTCGTCGACGGGAATCACGCGCAGGGTCGCGCCCTTTTCCGCCGCCAGCTGCTGCCACGGCACGATGTTGGCGTGGTGCTCGAGCTGCGAGACGATGATCTCGTCGCCGCTGCCGATGTACTTGCGCCCGAACGTGTTGGCGATCAGATTGATGCCCTCGGTGGCGCCGCGCACGAAAATGATTTCATTGGCCGAGGCGGCGCCAAGAAAATTGGCCACCTTGGCGCGTGCGGCCTCGTACGCATCGCTGGCGCGCGCCGCCAGCGCGTGGGCCGCACGGTGGATGTTCGAATTCTCGTGCGCATAGAAATACGACACGCGGTCGATCACCGACTGCGGCTTGTGCGTGGTGGCCGCATTGTCGAACCAGGCCAGCGGCTTGCCGTTGACCCGTTCGGCCAGCACGGGAAAATCGCGCCGCACGGCGTGCACGTCGAATGGCGCGGGGGTTTGGCCATGCCCTTGCGGCCGCGCAGGCAGCTCGGTCTGGAAATAGAACGCGGGCTGGCTGTCAGATGGCGATACGGGCAGCTGGCGCGTGGGTGCGCGCTGCGGCGTCGCAAACGCGTCGGGCGCGGCCTGCCCCAGCCCCTGGCCCGCCAGGCCGTCGAGATTATGGTTCGAGGCGGGATAGCCATGCGCGCCGCCGACAAAATAGTAGGGCGACGGCGCGCCGATGGCGGACAGCCGCGGCGTGGGAATCGATGCCGGCGCCGGCGCGATCGGTGCTTCCAGTGGCGCCGTCACGGGCGGCACTTGCGCCGTCGCCACGCCGGGCGCGATGGCGGCGAACGAAGGACCGGGCTGCGGCGGCGGACGGTTCACATAGCGGGGCGCCGCATCGAGCACGCTGCCGGAACCGCCAAGGCTGGGCGGCTTGTCCAACGCGGGGGCCAACCCGGGCAAGCGGGCAAAGAATTCGCCGGCCAGGCGGTTCAGGGTCGCTTCGTCGGGTAAAATGGGACGGCAGGCAAGCCCGCCGCGCCATCACTTGTAGGTGTCTGGGTAGTCATGGTATTTACCGATCTCCACGTCTTCCAGTACGGCCAGCGCATCGTCGGTCAGCACGGCCAGCGAGCAATACAGCGAAATCAGGTAGGACGAAATCGCGTGGCGGTTGATGCCCATGAAGCGCACGGACAGGCCCGGGCTTTGTTCGCCCGCCAGACCAGGCTGGAACAGGCCGATCACGCCTTGGCGCTGTTCGCCCGCGCGCAGCAGGATGATTTTCGTCTTGCCGTCTTCGATCGGCAGTTTGTCGGACGGCACCAGCGGCACGCCGCGCCACGTCAAGAACTGCGAACCGAACAGGCTGACGGTGGGCGGCGGCACGCCGCGGCGCGTGCATTCGCGGCCAAAGGCGGCGATGGCCAGCGGGTGGGCGAGGAAGAAGCCCGGCTCCTTCCATACCTTCGTCAGCAGTTCGTCGAGGTCGTCCGGCGTGGGCGCGCCCGTCAACGTAAAGATGCGCTGGTCGTCGTGCACGCTGGCCAGCAGGCCGTAATCGGGATTGTTGATCAATTCGCTTTCCTGGCGCTCCTTGATCGTCTCGATGGTCAGGCGCAGCTGCTCCTTGATCTGGTCGTGCGGGCTGCTGTACAGGTCCGAGACGCGCGTGTGCACGTCGAGCACCGTGCTGACGGCATTGAGAAAATACTCGCGCGGCTGGTCGTCGTAATCGACGAAGGTTTGCGGCAGTTCCGACTCGTCGCGCTGCGAGCAGGCCACGCGCACGTCCTTCGGGTTTTTCACGCGGTTGAGGCGGTAGATGCCCGCTTCCACGGGCAGCCATTGCAGCAGGTGCACCAGCCAGCGCGGCGTGATCGTGGATAACTGGGGGACGCTCTTGCTTGCATTGGCCAGCTGGCGCGCGGCGTTGTCGCCCAACGCAAACTGGCTCTCTGTTGCTACTGTCATGACTACTCCTGATGAGAAAAGTGAATATGCTTATCTGAAAAACAAATAAAGTATCGGACGTCTCCCCTCTTCTCTCAACATGCTATCGCCATCATCGTGACGCGATTGATCCACGCTTCATCCACCCGCTTTAATCCACCAGTTCCGGTTCGCAGCGCGCCATCAGTCCCGCCAGGCCGACGCCCAGCGCGATGGCCAGTTTTTCCACCGTCAGCAGCGATGGCGTGGCGGCGCCCCGTTCGATTTCGCCGATGAATGAGCGGTTCAAGTCGGCCGCTTCGGCCAGCCGCTCCTGCGACCAGCCATGCCCTTCGCGCAACTGGCGCACGGCCAGTCCAAACTGTTTGATCAACATGCTGTCCTCATGGGTGGTGGGCAAAGGCGGGGTGGGATGGCGCCGGCGATTCCGGCGCCTCCTGCTGGTTATGCGCTTGCGTGACGTGGCTGCCGGGCGCCACGCTGCGGGTCAGCCAGACATTGCCGCCGATGACGGAGCCCTGACCGATGGTCACCCGTCCCAGGATCGTCGCGCCCGCATAGATGACCACGTCGTCCTGCACGATGGGGTGGCGCGCCAGTCCCTTTTGCAGCACGCCGCCGGCGCCGGCTGGAAAGCGCTTGGCGCCCAGGGTGACGGCCTGGTAGATGCGCACCCGGTCGCCGATGATGGCCGTCTCGCCGATCACCACGCCCGTGCCATGGTCGATGAAAAAGCTGCTGCCGATGACGGCGCCCGGGTGGATGTCGATGCCCGTCTGCGAATGGGCCACTTCGGCGATGATGCGCGCCACCAGCGGCGCGCCGAGCGCATACAAGGTGTGCGCCAGGCGGTAATGGATGATGGCCAGGATGCCCGGATAGCACAGCAGCACTTCATCGACGCTGTGCGCCGCCGGGTCGCCCTGGAAGGCGGCCGCCACGTCCGTGTCGAGCTGGGCGCGGATGCGCGGCAGCGCGCGGGCGAAGCGTTGCACGATGGCCAGCGCCTGCTGTTCGATGGAGACCGTCTGCTGCAAGCCGTGCTGGCGCGCGTGGTAACTGAGTTCGCGCCGCACCTGTTCGTGCAGGCCCGTCAAGGTCGTGTCGAGCGTGTGGCCGACAAAAAATCCTCGCTCTCCTGCTGCAGGTCGAGGGGGCCCAGGCGCATGGGGAACAGGGCCGCGCACAGGGCGCCAACGATGTCGCGCAAATGCTGGCGCGACGGGAATTCGCGCGCGCCGCATTCCTGGCTGCTGGCCAGCCCCTCGCGCCACTGCGCGCGCACGGCGCGCAATTCATCGACGATCTGGCGCAGTTCCCATTGCGGCTGCGCGGCAAGGGAGACGGGGGGAATGGCTTGCTGGTTCATGGTGGTCCCGGGAAGAAGTTTAATCTTGCAGCCAGGGCAGCGCATGCCAGCGCCAGCCGCCGCTGTGGCCGCGCTGCTGCTGCGCGTCGAGGTCGCCTTCGAAGCCTTGCGCAATATTGAAGACGTGCTTGAAACCGGCCTTGGCCGCCGCTTCGGCGGCTGCGGCCGAGCGCTTGCCGCTGCGGCACAGCAGCACCACGACGGCATCCTTGCCGCCCGCCTTCGCTTCCAGCTCGCGCACAAAGCGGGGGTTGCGGTTCATGGCCGTGCCGGTCGCCCACGCCACGTGCAGCGAGGCGGGCACGTAGCCGACGAAAGTACGTTCTTCATTCGTGCGCACGTCGACCAGCACGGCTTTGCCGGCCTGCACAAGCTGCCACGCATCCTGCGCGCTGACGATGCCCGCATACGGCAAGCCCTGCGCCTGCGCCTGGGCGCGCGCGTTATTCAGTACTTCGTCAAACGCCGCCTCGCCGTGCGCGGCGCGGGGATCGAAAATCAGTTCTGCAGCAGCCATCTTTCCACCTCTTTATTCCGTCGTCAAAAACCAGCACGAGTCCACTGTAGCGAACTTATGTTGTTCGGAAAACAAATTAAAAAGAGTTTGGAAAGCTGAAAAACAGATATGGGGACTACGCGCGGAGCGTCCGCATATGGGGTCAGACCCTCACGCGCGTTGGCGCCAGGCTTTGCGTCAGCTGTGTTGGGGGTCTGACCCCAGCCCTCGCCTGCTCTGCGCCAACGCTCAACCAGCGCGGCGGCGTTCGCGCAGCAAGAAACGGGCAGGATCCAGGGCGGCGGCCAATTGACTCTCCAGCGGCAACGGCTCCCCTCCAGCTGGCAAGCCAGCAGCTCGGCCGCCAGCGGTGCCCAGATCAGGCCGCGCGACGCGTAACCGAGCAGACCAAACAGGCCGGGCCAGCGCGGCACGTCGCGCAGGCGCTCGCAACGGCCCGGTATGCCGGGGTCGGGCAAGGCGCCGGCCAGCGGCAAGCGGTCCGGCGCCACGCAGCGAAAGCCCGTGCGCCCGGCCAGCGGCGCGTCGAACGGGGCGACGTCCAGGATGTCGGCGATCTTCGCGATATTTTCTTCCTGGTTCGATGGGCGCAGCTTGGCGTCCGCGTCCGCGTCGTAGCTGGCGCCCACGCAGACGACGCCCTGGTGCGCCGGCGTCATGTAGGCTTCGCGGCAGACGACGAATGGCAGCGAGGGCAAGCTGCCTGCGGCCAGGTGCGTGACCTGGCCGCGCACGGCATCGAGCGGCAGTCCGGCCGCCTGTTCAAAGGCTACGGCGCCCGTGCCGGCCGCCAGGATGACGGTGGGTGCCGCCGCGATCAGGGTACCGTCCGCATCGCGCACCAGCCATTCGCCGTCGCCACGTTCCAGGCGCAGGGCGCTGCTGGAAAAGCACCGCGTAAGCAAGGCGCCGCAGGCGTCCAGCATGGCCGCGCACACGGAAGACGGGCGCGCCCAGCCGCCCTGCTCGAACCACCAGGCGCCATCGGGCGCCGGCGCGCCCAGCATGGCGCTCGCCTCGGGCGCTTCCAGCCAGCGGGCGAATTCACGCGGATACAGGCCGCTGGCGGCGATCTGCCGCTGCACGTACGCGTGTTCCGCATCGCGCGCCAGCTGCAGCACACTGCATTGCGCACCTTCGATGGCGGTGCCGATGCCGCCCAGATCTTGCCAGTAGCGCAGCGAGTACAGGTAGGCGGCGCGCACCAGGCGCGTGGCGATATTGTCGTCCTTCGACATCAGCGGCATGAAGATGCCGGCCAGGTTGCCCGACGCTTCGCTGGCCGGCTGCGCGTGGCGTTCGATCAAGGTCACCTTCCAGCCGCGCGCGGCCAGCCGTTCGCAAGCGGCCGCGCCGGCCACGCCCGCGCCGATGACGATGGCGCGCCGCTCGGGCGCCACGGCGCTCACGGATTCTCCGCGCCGGGCATAAAACACGGCGCGCAAACGGCTCTCGTCAAATACAAAACCATGCTGTTGCAGGGCCGCGCGCTGCGCTTCCTCCAGGTGCACGGCTTGCAGGCGGGCGCCATCGGCCATCAGGCGCGCCAGCACCGGCGTGGCCGCCGGCACCCAGGCCAGGTGCACTTCATCGACACGCGCCGACAATTGCGCCAGACAGGCATCGGGCTCGCCGATCAGCACGTCGAGTGTGACGAGGCCGTCGCGCGCGACCATGCGGTGCAGGCCAGGCACGCAGGGCGGCCATTGCGTGCGCCACTCCTCGGGCAAGTGGCTGGCGTCGACGGGACGCGGCGCCAGCGCGATGTAGTGCAGGCGGCGACCGCCATGCGCGGCGCAGGCGGCGCGCAGGCGGGCGCCGTCAAAATCCGTGTCGAGCAGGACCAGCGCGCGGCGCATCAGCGCCCCGCGCGGCAAAACAGGCGGGCGCATGGTCGTTGACCATGCCGATGCCCTGCATGTAGGCGTAGATGATGGTCGAGCCGACGAACTTGAAGCCCCGCTTGAGCAAGTCTTTCGACAGTGTGTCGGACAGGGCCGTCTTGGCGGGAAACTCGCCCGGCTGCCAGCTGTTGACGATGGGCTGGCCATCGACGTATGCCCACAAAAAGCTGTCCAGGGTCTGGCCCTCCGCGCGCAGGCGCAAATAGGCTTGCGCATTCGTGATGGCGGCCGCCACCTTCAGGCGGTTGCGCACGATGCCGGGGTCCGCCAGCAGCTGCGCCACCTTGTCAGGGCCATACGCGGCGATCTTTTCCGCATCCCAGTCATCGAAAGCGGCGCGGTAGGTGTCGCGCTTGTTGAGGATGGTTTCCCAGCTCAGGCCCGCCTGCGCCCCTTCCAGGTTCAGCATCTCGAACAGCCGGCGCTCGTCGTGGCAGGGCACGCCCCACTCCGTGTCGTGATACGCAAGGTAGCGGGGATTGGCCGGATTGGCCCAGGAGCAGCGGGTAATGGTCATGGTCGTCGTCTTCATGTGCAGGCAAGTCCCAGTATAGATTATCGGCCGCGCAGGATGCGTCCCAGTTCCTGCAAGCCGTGCGCCATCTCGGCCGGGGGATGGCGGCAAAGCCCAGCAGCAGCCCGCGCGGCGTGGCGCAGGCGGCGCCGGCGTCAGGGTCGGCATAGTGGCCCAGCGGACGCAATTCGATGCCCCGCGCCAGGCCCGCGCGCGACACCGCTTCTTCATCGTGATCGCCGCGAAAATAGGCGCACAGTTCCAGGCCGCTGTCGGCCGGGCCGCACGCGAGCTGGTCGCCCAGTTCGCGCGCCAGGCCGCGCACCAGCAGATCGCGCCGTTCGGCATTGCTGTCGCGCGTGCGGCGGATATGCCGGCCGAAGTGGCCCTCGGCGATGAAGTCGGCCAGCGCCATCTGCGGCACGATGGCCGTGTGCCGGTCCATCACGGCCTTGGCCTGCACCAGCGCCTCGGCCAGCGCGGGCGGCGCCACCATGTAACCGAGGCGCAGGCCGGGAAACAGCACTTTCGACAGGGTGCCCACGTACACCACGCAGCCGGCCCGGTCCAGGCTTTGCAGCGACGCCAGCGGCGCGCCCGTGTAGCGGTATTCGCTGTCGTAATCGTCTTCCACCAGCCAGGCTTTATTGTGCGCGGCCCAGGCCAGCAGGGCCAGGCGGCGGGGCAAGCTCATGCTCACGCCCAGCGGCATCTGGTGCGATGGCGTCACGTAGGCCAGCTTCGCCTGCGGACAGTGCGCCACGCCGTAGGCCACGTCCAGCCCCTGCGCATCGACGGGGACGGGAAACACGCGCGCGCCGGCCGCGCGCAGGGCCGCTGGCGCCCCGGTAGCCGGGCGACTCCATCCAGGCAGCATCGCCGGGCGCCAGCAAAATAGTCGACAGCATGAACAGCGCCTGCTGCGAACCGGACGTGATGACGATCTGCTGTGGCGTGCACTGGACGCCGCGCGAGGCCTTCAGGTACACGCACAGCAGTTCGCGCAGCGGCAGGTAGCCGGCCGGGTCGCTGTAGCCGAACTGGTGGTCGGGGCGGCGCCAGCGCCGCGCTTCCAGGCGGTTCCACACGTCAAATGGAAAATGGTCGATGCGCGGCATGCCGACGCGGAAAGCGCGCAGCGGCCCCCGGTGGAACGCCACCTGGCGCATGGCCGCCACCACGCCCTGCCCGCGCACCGACAGGGCCCGCAGCAGGCCGGGCGTAGCGGCCGGCGGCACAGGCAGCGGCACCTCACGGCTGACAAAGGTGCCGCGTCCGACGGCGCCATCGAGATAGCCTTCGGCCGTCAGCAGCGCATACGCATTGAGCACCGTCTGGCGCGACACGGCCAGCAGGCGGCAAAAATCGCGCGTGGGCGGCAGCTGCATGCCGGGATGCATGCGGCCGTCGAGAATGGCCGCCTTGATGGCCGCATACAGCTGGCGGAACAGCGGTTCGACGGCGCCGCGCTGCAGCGGCAAGGTGGCGATGATCGGGTTCAGGTGGGAAGCTGGCATAGTGGGGTGGGGCTCATGAATTGGTAGCTTCAAGATAGCACTTATTGGCTGTTTTAAATAGCCAAGACTGGCGCTAAGATGGCGCATCCCTTCTACTCTTGCGGAGCACCCATGCATCAGTTTTTCGCCACCGTGGCCTGGCAGCGCGACGGCCAGGATTTCGCCGGCCAGCGCTACAGCCGCGGCCATGAATGGCAGTTCGACGGCGGCCTGACGGTGCCCGCCTCGTCGTCGCCCCTGTCCGTGCCGCTGCCGATGTCCGTGGCGGCAAATATCGACCCGGAAGAGGCGCTGGTGGCTGCCACGTCGAGCTGCCACATGCTGTTCTTCCTGTCGCTGGCAGCGCAGCGCGGCTACGTCATCGACGATTACCGCGACGACGCCGTCGGCGAACTGGGCAAGAATGCACAAGGCCGCCTGGCCATGACGCGCATCGTGCTGCGTCCGCGCATCGCCTTCGCGGGAACGCCGCCCTCGTCCGAGGCGCTGGCCGCCCTGCACCACGATGCGCACGAACGCTGCTACATCGCCAATTCGCTGACGGCCGACGTCGTCGTGCAAGGAGCCCACTGAATGTACACGCCCGCCACCTTCCGCGAAGAGCGCCTCGACGTGCTGCATGGCCTGATCGACAGTCACCCGCTGGGCGCGCTGGTGCGCCACGGTGCCGATGGCCTGTGCGCCGACCATCTGCCGTTCGAGATCGCCGCGCCCACGCCCGAGGCGCCGTTCGGCATCCTGCGCGCCCACGTGGCGCGCGCCAACCCGCTGTGGCGCGCGGCCGGCGGGAGCGACGACGCACTGGTGATCTTCCAGGGGCCGCACGCCTACATCACGCCCGCCTGGTATGCGGAAAAGCAGCGCAGCGGCAAGGAGGTGCCGACCTTTAACTATGCGGTGGTGCACGCGCATGGCCCCCTGCGCGCCATCGACGACGCGGCATGGCTGCTGGGACTGGTGGAGCGGCTGACGGCGCGCCATGAGGCGGATCAAGCCGCGCCGTGGAAGGTGGGCGATGCGCCGGCCGGCTACATCGACAAGCTATTGAAAGCCATCGTCGGCATCGAGATTCCCCTCACCCGCATCACGGGAAAATGGAAGCTGGGCCAGAACCGCAGCATGCAGGACCAGGCCAGCATGGCGCATGGCCTGGCGCTGGGCCATCAACCCGGCGCGGCGCAGGCGCTGGGCGCGCTGATCGCCGCCAACGTCACGTCAGCCAGCTGACGGCCGCCGAAAACGTCAGGAACGACAGCGCCGTCGAGACTAAAATGATGCGGGCGATGCGCGCCGTGTTCGCACCGAAGCGTTCCGACAGCAGCGAGACGTTGCTGGCGCTGGGCAGGCACGCCACCAGCACCATGCAGGTCAGCGCGAACGGATCGAGCGGCGCGCCGAGCGCGATGGCCGCGTGGCCGATGCCCCACACCAGCAGCGGATGCAGCAGCAGTTTTTTCAGCGCCACGGGCACATACTCTCCCAACGGCGCCGGGTCGCTCGTGCTCATCTGCGAACGGGCCAGCACGGCACCGATGGTAAACAGAGCGACCGGCGAGGCGGCGTCGGCCAGCAAGCCCACCGTCTGCATCAATGGCTTGGGCAAGGCCAACTCCAGCCATGACGACAGGGCACCGAGCACGATCGCCCACGGCATCGGGTTGCCCGCCATGCCCTTCATGGCGTTGACGACGGCGGCGCGGCTGCCATGCGCGCCGCCGCTGCCGATGCGCGACAGGGCGATGCACAGCGAACTGGTGATGAGCATGTCGACGATGATGGTGACGATGACGGGCCCCGAGGAACGGGGGCCGAGCAGGGTCAATAGCAGCGGCACACCCATGAAGCCCGTGTTCGGGAAGGCCGCCACCAGCGCGCCGAAGGCCGCATTGTTCCAGTCGATGCGGTGGCTCAGGGTCATGGCGGTGGTGACGCCCACCATGATCAGGGCGCACAGCAGGTACACGCCGAACACGCTGGCGTCGAGCAGTTGCGCGATGGGCGTGGCGGCGCCGAAACGGTACAGCATGCACGGCAGCGCGAAGTACAGGACAAAACTGTTCAAGCCGCCGATGGCGGCCAGCGGCAGCAGCGTGCGCCGCACGGCCAGGTAGCCGCACAGCACCAGGGCGAAGAAGGGAAAGGTGATGGCGAGGATGGTCAGCATGCAGCGCCATTGTAGCGCGCCGCACTGGCTGGTCGCCTGGCGCAAAAAGGCCGCTCGCGCGGCCCAAGGAGGTTTCGGAGAAAACGCCGGTCGCCGGCTATGGCTTGAGCTGCGCGCGGATCTCGCCGGCCGGATACGCGGCGCTGTGCACGTTCACGTACAGGTTGCCGGCCTGGTAGCTCGCATACTGGGGCGGCGTGAGCATGGTGCCGTCCGGCACGACAAACATGCCGGCGCTGGTCTGCATCAGGGGCACGATGACGGGGCCGTTGGCGCCAGCGGGCGCTTCATGGATATGCGCGACGGTGGCCACCATGCCCGTGTAGCGCACGACGCCGCTGACGCTGCGGTCGTGGCCGACGCGGATATTGCTGCTGCCGCTGGCCATGCTGGTATTGGCCGGCACTTCCTGCGCGCCCGTCAGGGTCACGTCATGGCCGCCCGGGTGATGCGGGCCATGGGAACAGGCGCCCAGCAGGGCGGCCAGCGCCAGCACGCTGGCGGCGCGGCGTACGTGTTGTGGCAATGTGGTCATGGCAGTACTCCTTCAACGGACATCGGGTCACGGATGGCGTCCTGCCCCGCACAACCGGGCCTGCGCCGCACTGGTGTCACGCAAAACATCTTGCTGTAGCGTGACAATAACGCCATACCGCCGTGCCCGCTTTGCTTTGCGCCAAACTTGCTGCGCGCCTGCCGTCGCGCCCTCAGGCCAGATGCCCTTCCGCCACCCAGCCCCGGTTGGCGGGCGCGGCCTTGGGCTTGGGCGCGATGCCGCTGCTTTTTTCCGCATCGAGGATGATGCTGCGCATGCTGTCGCTGGCGGCAGGCCCGGGCGCGAACGCGTAATACTCGTCATTGATGGGCAAGCCCGTCATGGCGTCGACCAGCACGGGATCGGCGGCCAGGCCCGTGTCGCGGCTGGCGATGACGAGGCTGGCGCCTTCGGGCGCGAAGTTCTCGTTGCCCCAGGCGATAAACGCCAGCAGGACGGGCTTGAAGGCGCGCCCGGACTTGGTCAGCACATAGTCGTAGCGGGGCGGCTTGGCGCAATACAGGCGGCGCGTCATCAAGCCCCCTTCCACCAGGTCGGCGAGGCGGCGCGTCAGGATGGTGGGCGCGATCTTGAGGCTTTTTTCAAATTCGTCGAAACGCGTCTTGCCATAAAACGCTTCGCGCAGGATGAGGATGCTCCACCATTCGCCCACCTTGCCCAGGCTGCGAGCGATCGGGCAAGGCAAATTATTAAAGTTGGTATGTTTCATGACCATCTCCTCACATTGATTCAACACAACAATCGAAAAGTCTTTCAGTTGCAACACGGAAACTTAGTTACTATCACTTTGCAAGCGACCTGCGCACCCCGGCAGCGGCGTGAAAATACGCAAAAACTCACACTTTCCTGTTTCAAGTACAATCATGGCTGGTTCTGCTCTCCCAATCCCGGTGCGAAAAACGGTGTCAGCCACGCCTTCCAGCGCTGCTGCCCACGCCCGTTTTTCACTCACTGCGTTCACGATGACCCCTTTGAAGCTTGCCGTACTGCCTGCCCTGTTCGCCCTGTCCCTGTGCCAGACCACCACCGCCGGTACCGTCTCTTCCGCCACGCTCCAGGCCACCTTCGTCGTCCACGAAGCGTGCACGGTCGTCTCGCAGCGCGGCGGCACCGAGGTGCGCTGCCAGCACAACACGCCCTATCTGCTGCTCCAGCAGACAACGCCGTCGGGCGCCGGCCTCGTCACCGTCACGTTCTAGAAATAAATCGTTGCCGTCACCGTGTCCTTGTAGTCGCCGGGACGCGGCGACACCTGCGCCGGCACGCGGCCGTAAATCGTCAGCGGCACGCTGGCGCCCGTGCCCGTGCCCGTCACCATGCTGGTGCCTGCCGTGCCATCGCCCCACAGCGGGCCATCGAGCGTGGCGGACAGCAGGTAGCTGACCTTGTCCGTCGTTACAATGTTTTTCATTTGCCGGTTCGCCACATTGGCCGCCACGCTGCCGCCGCTCAGGGCAATCTGGTACGCATTGTTGTTCACGCAGCGCACGGACAAGGTACTGGTGCTGCGCAAGTTGCCCGTCAGGATGGAAGCGTTCGCGAACGCCATCGGACTGGCCGCGATGGTGCAGTCGTTGACGGCCGTGGCATTCACCGTGAAACCGAAGCTGCCGCTGCTGGCCGAGCAACCCTGCAGGTTGATCAGGCCATAGGTCGTGTAGGTGTACGTGCCCACGCCGGCAAAGCTCGACGTATACACGGTATTCGCGTTGCCCACCGTCGGCACGGCGGCCAGGGCCGTGCCGGCGGGGATCTTCGCGTACACGGTAAAGGTGGTGGAATACGTGCCGGGCGGGGCCAGCAAGCCGGCCGACAGGATCATGCCGAAGGTCGATGGCGCGCCCGCCACGCCGGCGCCGCCCCAGATCTTCGCCGTGGCATACGAATTGTCCACGTACACGTTGTACTCCATGCGATTGGTGCCGTTGCCCAGCTTGCGCGGCAGGGCCGAGGTGGAATTCGTGCCCAGCCCCAGCGAGATGCACACTTGCGCGTTGGGCGTGAGCAACTGTCCCAGGTTCAGCGATGAAAACAGGCAGCTGAAGGTGCCCGTGGCCTGCGCCACGTAATCGGTGCCGGAAATCGGGCTGACGGCGCCGAAATCGATATTCGTCATGCTGACCGTGCAGGTGTCGGCCGCCTGCGCCACGCTGCCCCAGGCGCAGCCCAGCAGCAGGGTCAGCCATAGCAGCAGGCGGCGCATCAGCGGCCCGCCCCGGCGCTGGCGGCGGCTGCGCAACGCAGCGGCCCGATCACGGGCAAGCCGCCCGCCGCCGGGCGCACATAGACAAACCGCACCGTGCACGTACTGTCGCCCTCGCCGACTTGCAGCTGATTCTGCTCGCGCAGATCGTCGACGAACACCATGCCGTCAAATCCCACCACCGTCTGCTTGCCGCTTTGCAGATGCAGCACGGGCAAGCCCGTGGCCAGCGGCTTGCCATCGGCGCCTTGCACGATGATGGTGGCGGCGCTGTAGCGTTCGACGGGAAAGGCCGCCAGCACGCCGGCCAGGTGTTGCGGCACGACATTGATATTAGTCACGGGCACGCGCGCATCGACGTCGAGGTCCTCCGTGGCGATGCTGATCTGGTTATTGCCATAGGGATTCAAATTCGGCACCAGCAGATAGCCGCTCCCCCCGTCACGCCGATCTGGCGGTTTTCATGCAGCACAGGAATATTGCCCACGCCGCCAGTGGAGACCAGCGCAAAACCGTTGCCCACCTGGCGCGCCGCCTCGATATGCCCATCCATCAGCACCAGCGCGCCGGCCGCGCCCAGCGAGGAGGCATTGCCCATGCTGCTGCTTTGCGTGCGCGCAGTCACGCGGCCGTCATTGCCCAGGTATTCCACTTGCGCCTGCCGGTAGGCATTGCGGCCCACCGTGCCAGCCTGCAAGTTCCAGCCGAAGCCGCCGCCAAAGTCCGCCGCGCGCTGCGCGCTGACGCTGCGGCCGCTTTCGCCGTTTTGCCGGCTGCCGCTCGTGCTGATGGCCAGATTGTTGTCGAAGGCCATGCTCAGGCCGACATAAAAGCCCCGCTTCTCGCGTTGCCGCAAATCCTGGAACAGGCTGGCGTTCAGGAACAGGCCGTGGAACAGGGTCGCCGAATAGCCCAAGGTGGCCAGCTTCGATGGCGGCGCGCCGGGGGTGCGGTAGCCGATATAACTGCTGCTGATGCTGCTTCCCGCCGGCAAAGGCAGGCTCACGGTGACGCGGTCCGCCGCGCGCACGACAGGGCTGCCGTCGCGCGAGGCCAGGTCGCCAAACCCGGCGCTGGCGCGCACGCTTTGCACATCGACGCTGAAGCGCGGCCCCACATATTGATACCCGGCGCCCAGCTGCACACCACGGCTGCGGCCGGCGTTGGCCGACAGCGAGCCGCTGAGCACGCCCGCCTGGCCCAGCCGCACCAGCGCGCCCGCCCCCGCCTGGTACAGGCCGGCAGCCAGTTCCGCATGGCCTTCGATGGTGAAGCTGTCGCTGACGCCATGGCGGCCGGACGCGCTGGCAACCAGTTGCCGCGCGTAGCCGAACAGGCGGCGGCCATAGTCGCGCCGCACGGCGCCCGCCTCGACCGAGTAATCGCTCAAGCCGCCGGCCAGCATGCGCGTATCGACATACAGGGGCAGCACGGTCGTCACGCTGCGCCCCAGGGCATCGCGCGTGATGAGGGTAGCTTGCCCCGCGCCATTGATGCCGGCCACCTGGTTCAGCACGAACGGACCGCTGGGCACGCTGGCCGCATATTGCTGCACGCCATTGACGTACAGGCTCAGCGACGAAGGCACGAGCGCCGTGCCATCGACGGAGGCGACGGGAAACGTCAGCAGGTCGGGGCGCAGCTGGAAATTCTTGCGCCACTGCACGCCGCCCACGCGCACGGCGCGGCTCCAGCTGAGCGACGAGGAAATCAGGTCGCCCACCTGCCACGTTTGCAAGGTTTCGGGGTCGGCATGACTCCAGAAGGTGTCGAAGCGCATGTACTTGCGCTGGTCCGACCCCAGGTTCACGGTGCCGGTATTGCTGAACACGCCGCTGTCATTGAAATAGCGCAAGTCGTTGAAGATGGCGGCGCGCCGCGTGCGGCCCAGTTCCGCATAAGCTTCGTAATTGAGGACGGCACCGGGCGTGACGCGCGACGGCGGCGTCTGCGCCGCCGGGCGCGCGCTGATGCGGTACGGCGCGCGCAAATCGTCCGCCACCTGCAGCGACACGCTCTGGCGCGCCGCATCATAGTCATAGCTGAGTCCGGGAATCGCGTCGAGCGCCACGTCGGCCTGACCGGGTGCGACCAGGCGCGCGGGGTCCAGCCCCAGCTGCTGCAAGTTCGCCACACTGCTGCGCAAGCCTTTGCCCACCTGGGTAAAGCGCAAGATCAGCCCGGTTGATTCAGCATTCACAGTTACCTCCAGATACAGTTCATTCGGCGCCATCGGATCGCTGGGCAAGCTGGCAGGTCCCGGATCGGCGCCCGTCCCGGCGGCCGCTCCGTCGGCCCTGGCCACCGGAGCCATGGCCAGCAACAGCAACAGCAAGGATGCCCGTGCGCGTCTCATGGTTTAACCCGGTAGCGCCCATGCCCACGACGCGCGGCAAGCCCGCCTGCCATGGCGGCCCGTTTCAAGGTGTCGAATTCGTGGCAACGAGCGCCTTTGCGTTCACGTTGACCGCAATACTCAACGGTCCATCCAGTTCGGCCTCCCTGGCGACGGGCAGGCGCCAGACGCGCATGCGTGCCGCCAGGACATAGCCAAACAGCCCCTTGCTGATGACAAACTCCTTGCCCGCCTGGTTCGTCAACGTCATCGCCCCGATCTGCGCATGGAAATTGCCGCTGTTCTTGACACGCAACATCCACTCGCCCCGCTCGCGAAAGACTTGCCAGTCGAGTATTTCCTTGCCCGGCGCACCGGCCGGCAGCACGAACACGGGCACCGAGTAGCGCAGGCGGATATCGACGCCGCTGCGGCCCGCATCATCCTCGCGGCTGACTTCATCGATGAGCACGCGGTACGTCTTTTCCTGCGCCACGGGGCCCGCCTGGGCGCGCACGAGGCGGATGGTCTGCCGGCTGTTGGCGGCGATTTCGACGATCGGCGGACTGGCCACCAGCTCCTGCGTGGGCGCCAAGGTTTCCTCGCCATCGCGCTGCTCCCAGGCAAACACCCGCACCTGCCCGTAGATGGGCTGGTCGCCGAGGTTTTGCAGATTGATGCCCGCGGCATTCTGTGCGGCGCGCAAATTGAGCGTCACCGGCGAAATCTGCAGATTGGCGCCGTTCGCGCATGCGGCACAGCAAGCCAGCAGCGCCAGCACGCTTTTCATCAGGGAGGCGGCACGGGCCTTCACGCAGCGCCTGGCTTAAAAGTACACGGTGGCCGTGATGGTCGACTTGTAGGTATCGGGCGCCGGTGTAGCTTGCGGCGGAATATTGCCGTACACCGTGATCGGCTGCGATGAGCCGTTGCCGGTGCCGCCGACGGTATTCGTACCCTGGGTATCGCCCCACAAGGTGCTGCCGGCCGTCTGGTACAGATTGAATTGCACCGTCCCCAGGTTGCCGCCCGTGCCGCTCATGTAGCGCGTGGTGCCGGTCGAGCCGGTGCCCGAGCCGGCCGTCAAGCCCACGTTATACAGCGTGGTGTTGGTGCAGGTGACATTCACGGTCGTATTGACGTTCACGGCAGTAGCCAGTACACCCTGACTTTGGCCAAAGTCGAGATTGGCCGCCGCGATGGTGCAATTAGCGATGATCTTCAGGGTGACGTCAAAGGTGGTGCTGGCGCTGCCATTCAGATACACGGCGGCGTCGGCGCTACGCGGCAGCAGCGCCGTGGCGGCAACGGCCACGCTGGCAGCGACGATAAGGCGGGGGAAGATAACTCGCAACATGATACCTCCTGATGACGGAACATCATTAATGAGCCCGCCAATATGAGGGGCGTCGAGGATAGTCACGGTATTGCCGGCGTTTTCTCGGGCACGCAAACCAGGACGACAAAATACTTGTGCCGAGAGTCAGGAACCCGGGGACTCCGGCATTTTTTGCGGCATTGGCAAAACAGATTTTTTGGCAATCGACATTGCTTAAAATCAATGCATGAGCGAATTATTGGCGATCTGGGAAATCCGCGCTTCTTCTCGCGGAGAAACATCTTTTGAAATACGCGAAAAGCAGAAAAAAGAAAAAGCGAGGCATAATAAGCCACAACTTGCTATTTGGTTAAGTCATCCATGCCATGCCATTGACCAGCGAAACCATCAAAAAGAACATCTTGATCGTGGACGATTCCGCGTTCGAGCAGCGCATGCTGATGGAGCTGCTCAGCGAGCAGCCCTACCGCTTCAGCATCGCCTTCAATGGCTACCAGGGCTACCAGCTGGCATTGGCCACGCATCCCGACCTGATCCTGCTCGACGTGCGCATGCCCGAGATGGATGGCTACACGGCGTGCCGTTTGCTCAAGGCCAATCCCGAGACGGAACAGATTCCCGTGATCTTTCTCAGCGGCGCCGACGCCGCCAAGGAGCGCGTCATGGGCTTGCAGGTGGGCGGCGTCGATTACATTTCGAAGCCCTTCCAGCCGGAAGAACTGGCCGCACGCATCCATATCCACCTCGGATTGATGCGTAAAAGCAACAGTACCTTACCGGCGGCGACCCCGATCGGCGACCGGCAGCAGCATCCGGACCTGGTATTCGTCAATGCCGTCAAACAACTCATCCTCGACAATCTGGGCAGCCTGCCCAATCTGTCCGAAATCGCCCGCAGCGTGGGTACCTACCGCGAAAAGCTCACCCTGATGTTCCGCGAGCAGACGGGCATGACGGTCTTCGCCTTCATCCGCGAAGCGCGCATCGCCCGCGGCGTGGAACTGCTGCAGCAAACGGACATCGACGTGCAGGATGTCGCCCTGCTGATCGGCTTCCACAACGCGGGCAACTTCGCCACGGCCTTCCGCGAACGCATGGGCATCACGCCCAGCGCCTACCGCCAGCGCCTGCATGAGCAGACGGGACAGCGGCAGGCGGCGGACGGTTAGAACTTGTAGTTGAGCTTGAGCGAGGCAAAGCGGCCGCGCGGATCGGCTTGCGTATAGTCGAAGCCCGAGGCCGAGTAATCCCACGGCGCGCGCTTGTTGGCCAGGTTCTGCACGATGAAGGTGACGTTCGCCGCCGGCGTGACTTGCCAGCTGGTGGTCACGTCGAACGTGCTGAAGGCGGCCACCGATTCATCGAGATGCGTATTTTGCGCATAGCTGCCCACGTAGTTCCAGGTGAGCGTGGACGACCATTTTCCCTGTTCCCAGGTGGCCGAGGTGACGCCGCGCCATTTCGGGATGGAGCCGAAATAATTGGTGCCGGCGCCATCGGTGAGCGGCGCGCCGTCCGACAGCGGTTCGGCAAAGCGCAGCACGCGGCTCAGCTGGCCGGCCAGGGTCAGCTTGCCCCAGTCCTTGCCGACGAAGCGCTGGCGCAGGTCCAGGTCGATGCCGGACACTTCGCGCTGGCCCTGGTTGCGGTACTGGCGGTACAGGGTCGTGATGCGGCCATCGGCGTCGCGCGTGATCTTCTGCGGCGCCGACGCTTCGTTGGCGAGCGTGGTGGTGGCGCTCTCCGTGCCGATCACGCCATCCTGCCTGATGCGGTAGTAATCGAGGCCGATGCTCGAACTGCTGGTGGGCGAGACCACCACGCCCAGGTTCAGGTTGTTCGAGCGTTCCGGACGCAGCGCCGGGTTGGCGATGGTGATGGCCGTCACGCCGCGCGTCTGCGTGGGTGTGACGGGGTCCTTCGGATCGAGCACGCTGACATAGCTGACAGCCGTGCTTTGCGTGATTTCCGGCAAGGATGGCGCGCGGAAGCCGCGCGACACGGTGCCGCGCACCAGCAGCCACGGCGCCGCCTGATAGCGGGCGCTGGCTTTCGGCGAAAACGCATTGCCGAAATCGCTGTAATGGTCGGCGCGGCCCGCCAGGTTGACGGACAGGTCTTTCACCACCGGAACGTTAAATTCGGCAAACAGGGCCGACACGCTGCGCGAGCCGTTGATGATGTTGATCGCCGGGCGCAGCTCGGTGCCGGACAGCACGGCCGTCGAGGTTTGCGAATCCATCTTTTCGCGGCGCCATTGCGCGCCGGCGGCAAAGCCCAGCGGACCGGCCGGCAGCTGCCACAGGTCTTTCGCGGCCGAGAAATCGACGGTGTCGAGCGTCGACTCGGCCGGACGCAGGGTCGACAGGCGCAGGCGGTTGCGTACCGCTTCGCTGTTTTGCGACTGGTCAAAGAAGTTATAGCTGCCGTCGGCCAGCACCTCCTGGAATGCGTAGCGGTTGACGAAATTCTGCACGGTTTCTTCCAGCTTGCTGCTCGAGTGGCCTACGGCCGCATCCCAGTCCCAGCCCGCCAAGGTGCCCTTGACGCCCGCCAGCGCGCGGTAGAACGTCACTTTATCCTGCTTCAGGCGCGGCCCCAGGTCGAACAGGGTGGCCGTGAACGGCAGGGGCGTGGCGCCCGGATTGTTCGGATGGCCGACAGGCAGCACGACGGGAATCGTGTCGAGCGCCTGGGTGGCGTTGTTCCACACGCGCGTGGCATTGTTCACCGTCAATGGCGCACTGAAGGTCTGGTCGGCGCGCGAGTAACTGTGCAGCAGGTCGACATACGCTTCCGTGTCCGCGTTCAATTTAAAGGTGGCGCGCGCGGCCGTGTGCACGCGCTGGATGCCGGGAATCAGGGTTTTATATGGCGACGGGTTATACGCCAGCACTTGTCCCGTCTTGCCGGGCGTGATGTCGCCATAATTAACCAGCTGCAATGGTCCGCGCACGCCGCCCAAGGTCTTCGTCGGGTCCGTGCCCGCATAGTTGGTGATGGCCCAGCCCAGGCTGCCACGCTGCTGGTTGCGGAAGTCCGCATCGCGCATCCACGCCACGTCGCTTTGCTGCAGCTTGTCGCGCTGCTGCGCATCGACCGAGAAGACCAGGCTGTAGCCATCTTCCTCGAGCTTGCCGAAACCCGTCTGCAGCGCCGCGCTCTTTTCATGCTGGCCCGTGCCTTCGGTCGAGCCGCCCCACTGCGCCGTGATGTCCGTGCCCGTGAATTCCTTGTACAGGATGATGTTGACCACGCCGGCCACGGCGTCGGAACCATAGACGGACGAGGCGCCGTCCTTGAGCACCTCGATGCGCTGCACGGCCGCCATCGGCAGGCTGTTCAGGTCGACAAAGGTTTCCTGCAGGTTTTGCGCCGTCGCATAGCTGGCCACGCGCTTTCCATTGACCAGGATCAAGGTATTTTTCTGGCCGATGCCGCGCAGCGACAGGCCCGAGGTGCCGGCCGAGAAACTGCCCGTGTATTGTTCGTTGTAGCTGTTGCCGCTGTTGGCGGAGATGGCGCGCAGCACATCCGACACGCTGGTCTTGCCGCCGGCTTTCAATTCCTTGGCCGTGATGACTTGCACGGCGCTGGCGCCCTCCTTTTCGCTGACGCGGATATTCGATCCGGTGACGTTAACGCGCAGCATTTCCTCCTCCGCATGAGCGAAGGCAGGAAAGGCGGCGGCGATGGCAAGACTGATGGCGAGTGGTTTGAACATGGTTTCCTCTTATTGGGATTGCAGCCTTTTCCAGATAAAAAAGGCCGAGCAGGGGCACGCGGGCCGGGTGGGCCTGCGGGCAAAACGACGACGGGGGTGTGAAGGAGTTACAGGATGCGTGGACGGGCACGCACCGGCATCCACTGCGCCATGCATTGCATGGTCAGCTGGTGCCGGGCGGCATAAAAACAGGGAGAAAGACTAAAACGCAACATAAAAGACACCGGTAAGCGGGGAAAGGCCACTATATCCCGGCGTCTTTATGGCGTGAACGAATTAAAAATTGATTGTATATACGATTTGAATCTAAGGACTTGGCCTTTGGCAATATCAGGCGTCGGCCATCGCCTGCGGCGCGGCCGTTGCGCGGCGCGCCTGCACGCCCCACCAGTACCAGGAAATGACGGCATTGACCCAGTAAGCCGCATACAGCACGGCCGTCAGGTGCAGGCCGCGGCTGTAGTAGAGGGGCACGGCCACGGTGTTGACCAGCAGCCAGAAAGCCCAGGTCTCGATGCGCCGGCTCATCAGCAGAAATTGCGCGATGATGCTAAATACCAACACCGCCGAATCGATGAAGGGCCCGTAGGCATTCGTAAAGCGGTGCAGCAGCATGCCGTAGATCACCACGGAGGCGATGCCGGCCGGTACCACCCAGGCCAGGCTGCGCCAGCCCGTGCGCGTGATCGGCAACGGCTTGCCGCCCGCGCCGCGCCGCCATTGCAGCCAGCCGATGACGCAGGTGACGATGAAAAACAGCTGCAGCATCACGTCGGCGTACAGGTTGACCTGGAAAAACAGCACGGCGAACAGCACGCAGCCGACGATGCCGATCCACCAGGAATGTATATTATTGCGTCCGGCCAGGATGATGGAAGCGGTCATCAAGACATTGGCGGCGATCTCGAGCGGGGGAGTCAAGCGGATTTCCTTTGAATGAAGGCAGGCCGCCACTATAGCCCATTTGATATCCGCAACCGGCCATGCACTGCTTGACTTTCGTGGCCATTCTGGCAAATTGGCAAACACTACCCCTAGAACCACTGCGGAGATGTTCCATGCGCTTGCGCCACGTGCTGCTTGCGGCCACGCTGCTCGGCAGCGTCCTGCCCGCCCTGGCCTGCCGCATGACGATGGCGCTCGAGCAATGGCCGCCATACCTGTATCGCGACGCCCAGGGCAACTATACGGGGCTGGACCTGGAATTGCTGCGCGCCATCTTCAAGGAAGCGCGCTGCACCTTGCTGACCGTGCCGGAACTGCCCACGGCGCGGCGCCAGCTGCTGTTCCAGAAAGGGGGACTGGACCTGATGCCCGCCGCGTCCGAAACGCCGGAACGCCAGTCCTATGCGCGCTTCTCCCTCTCGTACCGCGATGAAGCCGTCGGCGTCTTCGGCAAGGCCGGCACGCCCGCCGCGCAGCGCCATGTCGGCAGCTTCGGCCAGCTGGCGCGCGGCAAGGCCACCCTGCTGGCGCCCAAGGTGGGCTGGTATGGCGCAGACTATGCGGCGGCCCGTCCGGCAATGGAAAAAGACGGCCGCCTGAATACCTTCGGCAGCTTCCAGCAGGGGTTGCGCATGCTCGACGCGGGCCGCGCCGACCTGCTGCTGGGCGACGTGCTGGCCGTGCGCCACGAAGCGCGCCTGCAGGGCGTCGCCTTGACCGCCCTGCCCTTCCTCGCCCTGCGCGCGCCCGTGCACCTGATGCTCAATGCGCACAGCACCAGCACGGCCGACCTGGCGCGCCTGAACGCCGCCATCACGCGCCTGGAACAGCGCGGCGTGCTGGCGGCGATACGCGCCCGCTACGACGCGCCGTAAGGCGCTCAGCCCTTGCTGGCCGCTTCCAGGATTTCCAGCTTCGTCTCACGGCCATTCTTTTGCACGCCCTGCGCCTTGTCATAGCTTTCGATCAGGGCGCGGTAGGGCGGCACGATGTGGTCCGTCATGATGGCGGCGAAATCCATCGCGTTGGCGCGGTTCCAGGTGCTCATCACTTCAGCCAGCACGGCATACGTGTCGATCGGCACGGCGCCGGCCTGCGCGACGCGCGCCATGGTGATGTCGGTGGCCATCTTCGACCAGTTGCCGGAGGCATCGATGATGGCGAACACCTTGTAGCCGGCCGCCAGCGCGCTGATGGTGGGGAAAGCCATGCACACGCTGGTGAGCGTGCCGGCGATCAGCAGGGTCTTGCGGCCCGTCTTTTCGATGGCTTCGACCCAGGCAGGATTGTCCCAGGCGTTGATCTGGCCCGTGCGCGGGATGTAGACGGCGTCCGGGTTGAAATGGTGGATCTCCGGGATCAAGGGGCCGTTCGGGCCGTCCGGCACGGAAGCGGTGGTGAACGTCGGCATGTTGGCCAGGCGCGACAGCTTGGCCAGCGCCGTCACGTGGCCGCGCAGCACGTGCTGCTCGATGTCGCGCACCAGCTGGAACAAGCCGCTCTGGTGGTCGATCAGCAGCATGACGGCGTCGTCGGGATCGATCATCGGTGGCAAACCTTGGAAATTGGCGGGGGTGCTCATGGTGGTCTCCTGAAAAGCCGTGCCGCGGGATGCGGCACGGGTACTGCACAAATTAATGACACAAACTACGTCGCGATACGGGCGAAGCGGCCGCTGTTGAAATCCTCGAACGCCTGCGCGATTTCCGCTTCGGTGTTCATGACGAAGGGACCATGGCCGACGATGGCCTCATCGATCGGCTCGCCGCTCAGCAGCAGCACCACGGCGTCGCTGTTCGCCTCGACGGTGATGCTGTCGCCGTCGCGCCCGAACAGCGCCATCTGCGCTTCGCGCACCACGCTCTCGCCATTCACCAGCACCGTGCCATGCAAAACGATCAGCGCCGTGCTCCAGCCGGCGTGCACCGGCAGCGCCGTCAGCTTGCCCTGGGCCAGGCGCACATCCCACACCCGCATCGGCGAGAACGTGCGGGCCGGGCCATGCTGGCCGGCGAAGTCGCCGGCGATCACGCGCACGGAACCTGCGCCGTCGGGCAGCGCCACCGCGGGAATCGTCTCGCTGGTGATGGCCTGGTAGCCGGGCGCCGTCATCTTGTTTTTCGCCGGCAGGTTCACCCACAGCTGCACCATTTCCAGCGTGCCGCCCGACTGCGTGAAGGCAGGCGAGTGAAACTCTTCATGCAGGATGCCGGCGCCGGCCGTCATCCACTGCACGTCGCCGGGACCGATCACGCCGCCCTGGCCCGTCGAATCGCGGTGCGCCACTTCGCCCTTGTAGACGATGGTCACCGTCTCGAAGCCGCGGTGCGGGTGCGAACCGACGCCGGGCGGACGCGTGCCGGGCGCAAATTCGGCGGGGCCGGCGTAGTCGAGCAGCAGGAATGGGCTCAGCTGCCTGCCATGGCCGCTGTACGAAAACATCGAGCGCACGGGAAAACCATCGCCGACCCAGTGCTGGCGCGGTGCGCTGTAGATACCTGTGACTGTGTTCATCTCGATCTCCTGTTCGGGTTTGCATTACGATGGAGACAGGTTACGCTTGCAACGATGAAGGCGGTAGACGGTAAAATATGCCATCAGCGTTCCGAAAATAGAACGATAAAGGAGGCGGCATGCAGGATTTGAACGATTTGTATTACTTTGTGCAGGTGGTCGACCATGGCGGCTTCGCGCCGGCCGGGCGCGCGCTGGGCATGCCGAAGTCCAAACTGAGCCGGCGCATCGCGCTGCTGGAAGAGCGCCTGGGCGCGCGCCTGCTGCAGCGCACGACGCGGCATTTTTCCGTCACCGACGTGGGGCAGACGTTTTACGAGCATTGCAAGGCGATGCTGGTGGAAGCGGAGGCGGCGCAGGAAGCGATCGACCTGACGCGGGCCGCGCCGCGCGGCACGGTGCGCCTGTCCTGCCCCATCGCCCTGCTGCATTCCCTGGTCGCGCCCATGCTGGCCGGCTTCATGCGCGACCATCCGCAGGTGACCCTGCTGCTGGAAGCGAGCAACCGCCGCGTCGACCTGGTTGCCGAAGGCATCGACGTGGCCATCCGCGTGCGCCCGCCGCCGCTGCCCGACAGCGATCTGGTGCTGCGCGTGCTGGCCGAACGCAGCCAGTGCATGGTGGGCAGCCCCCTGCTGTTCGGCGACGCCCCCAGGCCAACCGCGCCAGCCGACCTGGCCGACTGGCCCAGCCTGGCCCTGGGCATGCCGCAACAGCACTATCAGTGGGATTTGCACGGCCCCGATGGCGCGCGCGCCCAGCTGCGCCACGTGCCGCGCTTCGTCACGGGCGACATGCTGACCCTGCGCGACGCGGCCGTGGCCGGCGTGGGCGTGGTGCAGCTGCCGACCATGATGATCACCGAACAGGTAGCCAACGGCAGCCTGCTGCCGCTGATGGGACAATGGCGGCCTCAGCGCGAAATCATCCACGCCGTCTTCCCGTCGCGGCGCGGCCTGCTGCCGGCCGTGCGTGCGCTGATCGACTACCTGGCGCACAGCTTCGCCGCGCTGGGGGAGGAGTGACGGTTTTCAGGTACGATGGCGTACTCCCGAATCGTCTGGATACCGCATGCGTTTATTGATTCTGTCGGACCTGCACCATGAGTTATGGCGCGACGAAGCGCCGCAGGGCGACCTCGCGCTCAGCCGCCCCGACGCCGTGATTCTGGCCGGCGACATCGATACGGGTTCACGCGCCGTCGCCTGGGCCGCCACCGCGTTTGCGGGCCTGCCCGTGCTGTACGTGCATGGCAACCACGAAGGCTATGGCCACCACCTCGACAAGGTGCGCCAGGAGTTGCGCGCGGCCTGCGCCGCCACGCCGAACGTGCATTTTCTCGACGCCGACACCCATGTCATCACCGACCCGGCAGGCAACAGGGTGCGCTTCCTGGGCGCCACCCTGTGGACGGATTTCCGCCTGCTGGGCGACGACACGCGGCAAGCGGCCATGCGCGACGCGGAAGCCGTCATGAACGACTACAAGCGCATCCGCCTGGCCAACATGGGCTTTCGCAAGCTGCGCGCGGCCGATACGGCCATGTTCCACGCGCAGCAAAAAGCCTGGCTGGCGCGCGAACTGGCGCAGCCCTTCGATGGCGCAACCGTCGTCGTCAGCCACATGGCGCCGTCGCTGCGCTCGGTCGATGATGCCTACGGCAGCGAGGGCTGCTCGCCCGCCTACGCCTCGCGCCTGGACGACCTGGTCGCGCAGGCGGACCTGTGGGTGCATGGCCACCTCCACGTCTCGCGCGACTACCGCATCGGCCCATGCCGTGTCGTGGCCAACCCCTGCGGCTACAAGACGCGCAGCGGCACGCCGCAAAATCCCCAGTTCAACCCGAACTTCATCGTCGAACTGGGCACAAACTAATCGTCCGGCTTCAGACGCCCCGCCAGCCATTGCTGCAGGCGGTGCTTGCCGGCCCGCCGCGCCGCGCGCGGCGAGGCCTCCGACTGGTGCACGCCGGCGCCGCCGCGCAGCCTGGCGGCCGCCACCAGCGGATTGCGCGGCTTGGACGGGGCTTTCACTTTGATCTTCATGGTTTCTCCTTTCAGCCCTTGATGCAGACGACCTGGCGCAAGGTATGCACCACTTCCACCAGGTCGCTCTGATGCGCCATGACGGCGTCGATATTTTTATAGGCGGCGGGGATTTCGTCGATCACGCCGCCATCCTTGCGGCACTCGATGCCAGCCGTCTGCTCGGCCAGGTCGAAGCGGTTGAAGCGGCGCTTCGCCTCGCTGCGGCTCATGCTGCGCCCCGCCCCGTGCGAGCAGGAGCAGAACGATTCCGGCTTGCCCTTGCCACGCACGATGAAGCTGCGCGCGCCCATGCTGCCGGGGATGATGCCCAGCTCGCCCTGCCGCGCCGAAATGGCGCCCTTGCGCGTCACATATAAATCCTCATTGCCATGCGTTTCGCGCGCGATGTAGTTGTGATGGCAGTTGATCGCTTCGCCATCCAGCCGGAACGGCGGAGCAAACTTCGCCAGCACGTCGAGCACGCGGCGCATCATTTCACTGCGGTTGAGCAGCGCATAATCCTGCGCCCAGTCCACCGCCTCCACGTAGTCGTCGAAGACCGTGGAACCTTCGCTGAAGTACGCCAGGTCGGCGTCCGGCAGCTGCAGCTGGTGGCGCCGCATGTCCTTCTGCGCGGCAGCGATAAAGTAACGGCCGATCACGTTGCCGATGCCGCGCGAACCCGAATGCAGCATGATCCACACGCGCTGTTCCTCGTCCAGGCAGATTTCGATGAAGTGATTGCCGCCGCCCAGGGTGCCTGCCTGGCAGATCCACGTACGCTCGAACTGGCGCAGCATCTTGGCGATGCCGCGGTGGCGCTCGACGATGCGCGCCAGGCGGTCGCCGAGGGGCCGCACGGCGCGCGCCTGGCGCGAGCCTTGCACGCGGCTCCATTCGTGCTGCTCGAAGCCGACGGGTACTTCCGCTTCGATGGCACTGCGCAGGCGCGCCAGGTTGTCGGGCAGGTCGCTGGCCGTCAGGGTCGTGCGCACTGCATTCATGCCGCAGCCGATGTCGACGCCGACGGCGGCCGGGATGATGGCGCCGCGCGTGGGAATCACGCTGCCGACGGTGGCACCGATGCCGGCATGCACGTCGGGCATGGCCGCCACATGCGGATGGACGATGGGCAGGCTGGCGATATTGTGCAGCTGGCGCAGCGCCTGCGCGTCGATATCGTCGGTAAAAATATGCACGGGCACCTGGGCGCCGTGCAATGTCTGATGGATGGGCATAACGTCTTCCTTGGTCTTGTCGTTATGCCGGGGCCCCTATGAAACAAAAAACCCCGGCGAGTTTCCTCACCGGGGTTTTGAAGGACACCGGCTCGGGATCGGCAATGTGCCGATGGCCCCGAGCGTCATGCACGGGGCTAGTGGTCGTACTTGCTGCCAGCCTGCTCGAACATGGGTTTCCTTTCTTTTGTCTGGTTAATCTGAACTGCGGACGATGATTCTGCACCTTATGCTGCAGTGCGTCAACCGCTTTTCATGGCGAAGACGCCAACGTTGTTATTTTGTCGCAGCCGCTTTTTCCTTCGCGATGCGGGCATCGAGCTTGACTTCATTTTTGGCCGCGTAATTGCGGCACGCCTGCGCATCGATGAAAGGATTCGGCGTGACGCCTTCCAGCAATTGCGTCAGCTTCTGGTCGCCGCCCGAGTGGTCGGGGTGGGCCGAGATCAGGATGTCGCACGGCAGCCTGGCGAAGTCCTGCATGACGCGGCGGAAGGCCGGCGTCAGATCCCCATGGCGGTCATCGCCCAGGTAGTGAAAATCGTCGGCCGCCACCGGCGTGAGGCTGGCGCCGAACACCACGTTCAGGCAGTCCTGACGCTCTGCATCCTCGCACGACACCCAGGTCCAGCTGGTGCTGCCCGGCGTATGGCCGGGCGTGTAGCGCGCCGTGATGGTCACCTCGCCCAGTTGCAGGGTTTCGCCATCGGCGATTTCGCGCACGTTCTCCACGGCCGGCATGGGATCGATTTCGCCCGCCTGCGGGTCCATGGCGAGCACCGAGCCCGCGCGCAGCGCCTGCGCACCGAGCGGACTGGCGACCACTTGCGCGCCGCTGTCGCGCGCCAGCGCGGCGATGCCGCCCGAATGGTCGAAATGCGCTTCCGTATTCAGGATGAACTTGATGTCTTCCAGGCGAAAGCCCAGCTCGAGGATATGTTCCTTGATGGCGGCCACCGATTGCGGCAGCGCGCCATCGATGAGGATCAAGCCTTCGCGCGTGTCGATCAGCACCACGCTCAAGCCGCCCACGCCCACGTAATACGTGTCGCCGTGGATGCGCGCCGGCTGCTGCGGGCGGTTCCACTGCGCCGCATATGGCGAGGCGATCGGCTGTGTCAGGGGATCGATGGCGGGCGCGGCGGCATGCGCGGCAAATGGCAGCGCCAGGGCGGCCAGCGCAATGCTGAACAGGGTCTTGGGAAGGCAGAAAGGCGGCATGCGGCTCCAGTAATGAGTGTGCAGTAATCGATGCCACAGAGTAACGTCGCTACCCTCGCGCGGTCAAGCGGACGGGCGCAGCGACTTGCGCTACGATAGAGGTCCATTCACTGCCGCGCACCCTGCCGCCTTCTTGCCATGCGTTTGCTGATCCTGTCCGACCTGCACCTGGAAGTCTGGGGTGATGACACACCCGCCATCAACCTTGCCGCCAGCCGCCCCGACGTGGTGATCCTGGCCGGCGACATCGACACGGGCAGCCATGCCATCGCCTGGGCCGCGCGCACCTTCGGCGCCCTGCCCGTGCTGTACGTGCACGGCAATCACGAAGGTTATGGCCACCAGCTCGAACACATGCAGGACGCCGTGCGCGACGCCTGCGCCAGCGCCAATGCGCACGGTGCCGATATCCGCCTGCTCGACGGCGACGCCGTGACGCTCGATGGCGTGCGCTTCCTCGGCGTCACGCTATGGACGGATTTCCTGCTGTTCGGCGCGGAGCGCCAGGAAGAAGCCATGCAGGCGGCGCAAGCCTACATGCCCGACTACAAGCGCATCAGCACGGGCGGCGATGCGCCGCGCCTGCTGTGCGCCAGCGACACGGCGCAGCTGCACGCGCAGCACCGCTCGTGGCTGGAACGGCAGCTGGCGCAGCCGTTCGATGGCAAGACGGTCGTCATCACGCACATGGCGCCGTCGATGCTGTCGGTGGAAGAGCAATACGCGACGAACCTGGGTTCGCCCGCCTTCGCCTCGCAGCTGGACGAGCTGGTAGCCCAGGCCGACCTGTGGGTGCATGGCCACATGCACGCCTCGCTCGACTACCGCGTCCAGGACTGCCGCGTCGTCTGCAATCCCTGCGGCTACAAGCGCCCCGATGGCACGCCGGAAAACGAGCGTTTTGACACAGGCTTCATCGTCGAAATCGCCGGCACGGTTTAATTTTTCGATAGCGCAGCTGCACCACGCCGCTGGGCAGCTGGCGCGTGCCGTCCAGGCGCCAGCCGCTGCGCGGCAAGCCGTCCTCGAACAGGCGCACGCCCTTGCCCAGCACCACGGGCAGCATGGACAGGGTCAGGCTGTCGACGACGCCCTCGCGCAAGCCCGCGCGGATGATGGCGCCGCCGTCGAGATACACGTGGCGGCAGCCGTCTTCGGCCAGCCCCTCCAGTACTTCACGCACGGCGCCTTCGCGGCGCTGCTCGCCATGGCGCGGCGCGAAGTCGCGGTGGCTCAATACCACCACGCGCTTGCCCGCATACGGCCACGGCTCGAATCCCAGCACGGCGTCATACGTGGTGCGGCCGATCAGCAAGGTATCGACCTGCTCCATCAAGGCCGTGTAGCCGGTGGCGTCGGGCGAGTCGGGCGCCAGCTCGGCCAGCCAGGACAGGTCGCCGTTTTCTCCGGCGATGCAGCCGTCGATGCTGATGCCGAGAAATACGCTGACAACAGTCTTTTTCATGGATGTTCCTTTAGTTAATTCTACAGTGTAGAATTATGCCCATGCAAACCGTAAAACTTCAAGACCTGGAATCTCCCGTGCGCCGCGCCGGACGTCCGCGCCGCGCCGCACCCGCGCTGGACAGCGCCGCCATCCTGCAAGCGGCCTTGGCCCTGCTGGAAGAGCAAGGCGAAGCGTTTTCCATGCGCGCGCTGGCGCAGCGGCTGGGCGTCGACGCCATGGCCCTGTATCACTATTACGCGGGAAAAGAGGAATTATTGCTGGCCCTGATGGCGCAGCGTTTTGCCGCGCTCGATCCGCGCCAGCCGCCGTTTACGCAACGCCAGGGGCCGCAGCGCCGCCTGCTCGCGCTGTGCGCGCTGTACCTGGAACTGGTCAGCGCCACACCGTATTTCGTGCGCCTGATGGCACGCGGACTCGTGACGCAAGCCGATGTGGCTGAGCGCTTTACGGCGCTGTTCGAACTGGCCCTGGACGGCCTTGATCTGCCGCAAAAGATGCGTCTGCGCGGGCGCGACGCGCTCGTCGATTTCCTGCACGGCTATGCGCTGGCGGGCAGGCCGTCCGGCGAAACGCAATGGCACGCGTCGGTCGGCCTGATCCTGGCGGGCATGGCCGCCGGTCACTCGCCGGGCATCAGGCCAGCAGCTTGAGCAGCGCCTGGGCGGCCGCTTCCGACGAGGCGGGATTCTGGCCCGTGACCAGCAAGCCATCGGTGACGGCGTACGGCTGCCAGTCGCCCAGCTTGGAGTAGACGCCGCCGTTTTGCTTGAGCATGTCCTCGACGAGGAAGGGCACGATGGCCGTCAAGCCGACGGCGTCTTCCTCGGTATTCGTAAAGCCCGTCACCTGCTTGCCGCGCACCAGCGGCGAGCCGTCGGCCGCCTTCACGTGGCGCAGCACGCCAGGCGCGTGGCAGACGGCGGCGACGGGCTTGCCGGCGGCGATCATCTGCTCGATCAGCGCGATCGAGTGCGGGTCTTCAGCCAGGTCCCACAGCGGGCCATGGCCGCCCGGGTAGAACACGGCGTCAAAGTCGGCCGCCTTCACGTCGGCCAGCTTGCCCGTGCTGGCCAGCACGGCTTGCGCAGCGGCGTCCTGCTTGAAGCGGCGCGTGGCGTCCGTCTGCGAATCGGGCTCGTCGCTTTTCGGGTCCAGCGGCGGCTGGCCACCGTTGGGCGAAACGACCGTCAGCTGCGCGCCCGCTGCCTGCAAGGCATAGTAGGGCGCGGCGAATTCTTCCAGCCAGAAGCCGGTCTTCTTGCCCGTGTCGCCCAGTTGATCGTGCGAGGTCAGTACCATCAGGATGTTCATGTTGTTTCCTTTTATGTCAGGGTTACAGTGCTGCTTCGAGGATACGGCGGCTGCGCGCGAGGTCGATATCGCGGTGTTCGCCGAGGGAGGTCATGCCATGTGCTTCCAGTTGCGTCAAAACCGCTTGCACCGCTTCCTGGCCCAGCTGATAGGCCGACAAACGGGTCGGGATGCCCAGCCCTTCAAAGAAGGCGCGGGTGCGGGCGATGGCCGCGGCGATACGCTCGTCGTCGCTGCCCTGCGTGATGTTCCAGACACGTTCGCCATATTGCAGCAATTTGCCGCGTTTCTGCTCGCGCTGCACGTCCAGCAGTGCGGGCAGCACCAGGGCCAGGGTGCGCGCATGGTCGATGTCGTACAGGGCCGTCAGTTCGTGGCCGATCATGTGGGTGGCCCAGTCCTGCGGCACGCCGGCGCCGATCAGGCCATTCAGGGCCAGGGTGGCCGTCCACATCAGGTTGGCGCGGGTGGCGTAATCGTCGGGCGAGGCGACCGCCTGCGGCGCGATCTCGATCAAGGTCTGCAGCAAGCCTTCGGCAAAGCGGTCCTGCACCTTCGCCTGCGCCGGATAGGTCAGATACTGTTCCGTGGTGTGGACAAAGGCGTCGACCAGGCCATTAGCCACCTGCGTGGCCGGCAAGGTAAACGTTTTACTGGGGTCGAGCACGGAAAACTGCGGGTACAGCAGCGGGTTGCGAAAACTCAGCTTGTCCTGCGTGGCTTTTTCGTCACCACGCCGCCGCTGTTCATTTCCGACCCCGTGGCCGGCAAGGTCAGCACCGTGCCGAACGGCAGGGCGCGCTGCACGTTGACGCCGCCGCGTTCGGCGATTTCCCACGGCTCGCCGTCGTACAGGGCGGCTGCGGCGACGAACTTGGTGCCGTCGATCACGGAGCCGCCGCCAACGGCCAGCAGGAAGTCCAGCTTCTCGCCGCGCACCTGGGCCACGGCGCGCATCAGGGTTTCATAGCTGGGATTGGGTTCGATGCCGCCAAACTCCCGCACCGTGCGCTGGCCCAGCGCAAGAGCAGTACGCACTTCGGCGAGGGTACCGGTCTTTTCCGCGCTGGCGCCGCCGTACAAGATCAGCACGCGCGCATCGTGCGGCACCAGGGTGGACAAGTTGGCGACGGTATCAAGACCGAAGACGATACGGGTCGGGTTGTGGAAGTCAAAATTCTTCATGCTGCAACTCCTTTTATTATTAGACTGGTCGTCTAGAATACTGTTCAAAAAAACGCGGACGCTCGTCATCCGCGTATCTGGCGCCCTTATTGATCCGGCGGCAGCTGCAACATGGCCAGGGTCGCCCGCCAGGCCGTTCGCAAGGCGCTGGCGTCGCGCCGCAGCTTGGTCAGCATGGCCGCGCCCAGCCACAGCTGGTACAAGGTGGCGGCCATCTGCGCCGGATCGGCCACCGATGGCAGGGAATCGTCCACCCTGCCCCGCGCGATGGCCAGGGCCAGCCTGGCGATGATGCGGCGGGTGCCGTCGAGCAGCGCCACGCGCATCGGTTCGGACATGTCCGCCACTTCGCTGCTGAGCTTGACCACCAGGCAGCGGCAGTCGCAGCCGCTGCCATCGAGGCTCTCGCTGGTCCAGCTGGCCCAGTAATCCATCAGCGACTGCGCCGCGCTCCGGCCGGGCTGCTCCAGCACGCGTTCCATTTCGTCCAGGTAGCGCGTCACGTAGTCTTCCAGCATCGCTACGCCAAACAGTTCCTTGGACTTGAAGTAATGGTAGAACGAGCCCTTGGGCACATCGGCGGCCGACAGGATCTCGTTCAGCCCCACGCCGGCAAAACCCTTGCGCGTGATGATGGCCTTGCCCTGGTCGATAATGTGCTGGCGCACGTCGGTGTATTCAGCTTTCATGCGACGATTGTAGCACAATTAGACCAGTCGTCTAGTTCAAATTGCACCCAGAGAAAAATTCTGGGGTCAGACCCTCAAGGCCGCCAACGCAGAGGCTTGCGCTAACGGGTACGGGGGTCTGACCCCGGTATGCAGCTTAGGCGAACTTCTTGAAATCCGGCTTCCTCTTTTCAAAGAAGGCCGTAAACGCTTCCTTCGCCTCCGCGCCGCCCAGCATGGCGCTGAACAGCTTGTTTTCGTCGGCGATGGCCGCCTTCATCGGCTCCATGCGGCTTTGCTTCATCAGGCGCTTGGTGGCGCGGATCGACGCGGCTGGCAATGCCACCAGCTTGGCGGCCTGGCCTTGCGCGAAGGTCATCAGGTCATACAGGGGCACGACTTTCGACACGAGACCCATTTCCAGCGCTTCGCTGGCGGGGAAGGACTCGCCCAGCATCAGCTTTTCCGCCGCGCGCGGGTAGCCGGCCAGTTGCGTGAGCAGCAGGCTGGAACCGAATTCCGGGCACAGGCCCAGCTGCGTGAACGGCATCGAGAAGCTGGCGTTGTCGGCCGCGTAGACGAGGTCGCAGTGCATCAGCAAGGTCGTGCCGATGCCGATGGCGGGGCCGGAGACGGCAGCCACCACGGGCTTGCTGCTGCCGTACAGGGCGCGCATGAACTGGAACACGGGACGGTCATGGTCGAGCGAGCCATCCTTCGGGCGCGCCGTCTTCATGAAGTCGTCGAGGTCGTTGCCGGCCGTGAAAATCTCGCGCTTGCCGCAGATCAGGATGGCGCGTACTGCATCGTCCGTCTCGGCCGCCACCAGCGCGTCGGCCAGGGTCTGGTACATGGCGCCCGTGATCGCATTCTTGCGTTCCAGGCGGTTGAATTCCAGGGTCAGGATGCCCTCGCTCTTACTGCACAAAATATCCATGTCGTCTCCAAAAGATAAAGGGCGCCGAGGTATCCCCAGCGCCCAAGTTTTGACTAATCTTATCTGACCACTGACGTCACGACGCCTGGCAGAAGCGTAGCGAGCGGCAGCGAGTTGTGGCCGGGACGCGCAACTGTGCGAAGGCACAGTGAGCATCGCAGGCCGCGAATCGCAACGCGCAGTAGCTTATGCCAGGTGTCATCAGACGCGCTCGAAGATGCCTGCTGCACCCATGCCGGCGCCCACGCACATCGTCACCATGCCGTACTTCTGCTTGGTGCGCTGCAGCGCGTGGATCACGGTGGCGGCGCGGATGGCACCGGTGGCGCCCAGCGGGTGGCCCAGGGCGATCGCGCCGCCCATCGGGTTGACCTTCGATGGGTCCAGGCCCAGGTCGCCGATCACGGCCAATGCCTGTGCGGCAAACGCTTCGTTCAGCTCGATCCAGTCCAGCTGGTCTTGCGTGATGCCGGCGGCGGCGCAGGCGGCTGGAATGGCGAATTTCGGACCGATGCCCATGATTTCCGGCGGCACGCCGCGCACGGCGAACGAGGAGAATTTCGCCAGCGGGGTCAGGTTATGCTCACGCAGGATTTTTTCGCTGACGATCAGCAGCGCGCCGGCGCCGTCGGACATCTGCGAGCTGTTGGCGGCCGTGACGCTGCCCTTGGCGGCGAACACGGGCTTCAGTTTTGCCAGCGACTCCATCGACGAATCGGCGCGCGCGCCTTCGTCGGTGTCGACGGTGCGGCGCGATACGTCCACCTGGCCGGTGGCCAGGTTCGGCGTGCGCGTGATGATTTCCACGGGTGTCGTTTCCGCCTTGAAGAAACCGGCTTGCTGCGCGGCGATGGCGCGGCGGTGCGATTCGACGGAGAACGCGTCCTGCTGTTCGCGCGACACTTTCCATTGCTGCGCCACTTTCTCGGCCGTCAGGCCCATGCCGTAGGCCATGCCGATGTTCTCGTCGCTGAACATGTCCAGGTTCATTGATGGATGGTGGCCCATCATCGGCACCATCGACATCGACTCGATGCCGCCGGCGATCATGACGTCGGCTTCGCCCACGCGGATGCGGTCGGCCGCCATGGCGATGGCCGTGATGCCCGAGGCGCAGTAGCGGTTGACAGTGACGCCACCGACGGTTTTCGGCAAGCCGGCCAGCAGCACCGAGTTACGCGCGATATTGAAGCCCTGCTCCGCTTCCGGGAACGAGCAGCCGATGATGGCGTCGGTGATCAATGCCGGGTCCAGGCCAGGCGCTTGCGCCAGGGCCGATTGCAGCACGCGCACCAGCAGGTCGTCCGGGCGGGTGTTTCTGAACATGCCGCGCGGCGCCTTGCCGATCGGGGTGCGGGTTGCAGAGACGATGTACGCGTCTTGAAGTTGTTTGCTCATTTTGTTCTTTCAAAGATGTTGAACGAGGTTCGTGTTCTGTCGAATGTCCTGGGTGGCGGTCTATCGCTTCTGCGACAGATACCAGTCCACCGTCACCTGTGCCGCCAGCGTGCCTTCGGCATCGAAAATATCGACTGCCACGGGAAACGCCACCTTGCCGTCCTGCGCCAGCTGCGCCTTCAAGGCAGCCAGGTCGCCTGGTACCCTGCCTTCGGCGCGCGTCGCGCCCCGGGCCACCTTCTGGTACTGAATGCGCGACTCCTTGGCCACCGGGCGCAAGCCCAGTATCAGCTCGGCGAAGCCGCCAGCCATGGCCGCGCCGGAAGCCGTTTCGGCCAGGGTAAACAAGGCGCCCGCATGCTGCGTGCCCAGGTGATTATGCAGTTTGGGATCGTCCGGCAGCGACACCTTCGAGGTGCCGGCGCCGATCTCGTCGATGCTGATCCCCAGCAGCCGCACGAAGGGCAAGGTGTCCATCATCTGCTGTTTGATACGGTCATACACCATGCTTGGCCTCACGCGCAGCAGTACTTTAAAAACAAGGGACAGGATCGTCATCGACGTTGTGCTTAGTTGCGTACCGGCTTACCGGTCTGCATCATGCCCATGATCCGTTCCTGGGTTTTCGGATGGTTCAACAGCTCCAGGAATGCCTTGCGTTCCATATCCAGCAGCCACTGTTCGCTGACGAAACTGCCCTGGTCCACGTCGCCGCCCGATACGATCTCGGCGATCATCTCGCCCAGCTTGAAATCGTGCGCCGAAATGAAGCCGCCGTCGCGCATGTTGACCAGCTGCGCCTTGATGGTGCCCCAGCCGTAACGGCCCGTCACCTGGATCAGCGAAGGCAGTTGCGGACGGAAGCCCGCGTCGAACATGGCGCGCGCTTCGACCTTGGCCACGTGCAGCAGCTCGTAGGCGTTGAACACGATCACGTCGTCTTCCTTCAGGTAGCCCATTTTTTTCGCTTCCAGCGCCGATTTCGACACGTTGGCGGTGGCCGCATTGGTGAAGCCCGTTTTCAGGAATTGCAGGATATCGTTGCCCTTGGCTTCCTTGTAGGCGCGCTGCGCCGCTTCCTTCAAGCCGCCGCCGGCTGGAATCAGGCCCACGCCCACTTCCACCAGGCCGATATACGACTCGATCGAGGCCACGCGCTTCGATGCGTGCAGGGCCAGCTCGCAACCGCCGCCCAGTGCCAGGCCGGCGACCGCGGCGATCACCGGCACGTTCGCGTATTTCAGCGACATGAAGGTGTTCTGCAGTTCGGCGATGATCGGATCGACGGCTTTCACGCCGCCTTGCATGAAGGCCGGCAGGGCCGATTGCAGGTCGGCGCCGGCCGAGAAGGCGCCGCCTTCGGCCGCGTCGGCGTGCCAGATCACCAGGCCCTTGAAGTTTTTCTCCGCTTCGGCCAATGCCAGTTTCAGGCCGTTGATCACGCCTTCGCCGATCACGTGCATCTTGGTCTTGAACGAGATGATCAGCACATCGTCGCCCGTATGCCAGACGCGCACGGATTCGTCTTCGAAGACGGTGGTGCCGGCGGTCTTGCCGTCGATGGCGCCGCTGCCCAGCACGGGCGCGCGGAACTGCTGGCGGTCGTAGACGGACAGGTTAGAGCGTGGCACGAAGCTGTTCGACACGGCGGAATACGAACCTTCCGGCGTGTGCACGCCGCCTTTTTCAGCGACCGGGCCTTCGAATACCCAGGCAGGCAAAGGCGCGTTGCACAGCGCGTGGCCGGCGTCGATGTCTTCCTTGACCCAGTTGGCCACTTGCAGCCAGTTCGATGCCTGCCACGTTTCAAACGGACCCACGTTCCAGCCGAAGCCCCAACGCATGGCGAAGTCGATGTCGCGCGCATTGTCGGCCACGGTGTCCAGATGGATGGCGATGTAGTGGAAGGCGTCGCGGAAGATCGCCCACAGGAACTGGCCTTGCGGATTCGTCGATTCGCGCAGCGCCTTCATCTTCTTGACCGGATCCTTTTCCTTCAGGATGCGGGCGATGATGTCGGCCGCCTTGGCGCCGCCAGCGACGTATTCACCGGTGGCGAAGTCCAGGCGTTGGATTTCCTTGCCGACCTTCTTGTAGAAGCCCGCGCCGCTCTTCTGGCCCAGCGCGCCTTTTTCCACCAGCTGCGCCAGCACGGCCGGCGTCTTGTAGACGGCGGCGAACGGATCGTTCGGCAGGTAGTCCTGCATGGTCTTGATCACATGGCCCATGGTATCCAGGCCGACCACGTCCGCCGTGCGGAAGGTACCCGACTTGGCGCGGCCCAGCTTGGCGCCGGTCAGGTCATCGACAACGTCCACGGACAGGCCGAATTTTTCCGCTTCATGCACGATGGCCAGGATGCCGAACACGCCCACGCGGTTGGCGATGAAGTTCGGCGTATCCTTGGCGCGGACCACGCCCTTGCCCAGGGTGGTGGTCAGGAAGCCTTCCAGCTGGTCGGCGATTTCTGGCTTGGTGAACGCGGTCGGGATGATCTCGACCAGGTGCATATAGCGCGGCGGGTTGAAGAAGTGCACGCCGCAGTAGCGCGATTTCAGGTCGGCGTCGAAGCCTTCGGCCAGCTTGGTGATCGACAGGCCCGAGGTGTTCGAGGCGAAGATCGCGTTCGGGCCGATGTGCGGGGCCACCTTCTGGTACAGGTCGTGTTTCCAGTCCATGCGCTCGGCGATGGCTTCGATGATCAGGTCGCAACCGGCCAGCAGGTCCAGGTTGTCTTCGTAGTTGGCTACCTGGATCAGCGCGGCGTCATCCTTGTTGCCCAACGGCGCAGGCGACAGCTTCTTCAGGTTCTCGATGGCGCGCAGCACGATGCCATTCTTCGGGCCTTCCTTTGCGGGCAGGTCGAACAGCACGACCGGCACTTTCGCGTTGATGCAGTGGGCGGCGATCTGCGCGCCCATCACGCCGGCGCCGAGGACGGCTACTTTTTTAACGATGAAATTGGTCATATTTTCCTCAAGTCTTAGAACAGGTCTGCGTCGAGTGCCATCAGGTTGGCCGAACCGGAACGCGCCTGACGGATCAGGGTTGCCGTTTCGGGCTGCAAGCGGGCGAAGTAGAAACGTGCGGTAGCCAGTTTGGCGGTGTAGAACTTGTCGCCGCTGGATTCTTTTTCGAGGGCGATCTTGGCCATCTGCGCGAACAGATAGCTGTAGATCATGTGGCCGACGACGCGCAGGTAAGGCACGCAGGCCGCGCCCACTTCGTCCGGATTCTGGAAGGCCTTCATGCCGATTTCCATGGTCAGCTTGGTGACTTTGTCGCCCAGGTCGCCCAGTGGGGTGACGAATTCGCTCATCGCCTCATCGGTGCCATTGTCTTCGACGAAGGCCTTGATCTTTTCGCCGAACTTGCGCAGCTTGGCGCCGTTGTCGCCCAGGATCTTGCGGCCCAACAGGTCCAGCGACTGGATCGTGTTCGTGCCTTCGTAGATCATGTTGATGCGCGCGTCGCGCACATACTGCTCCATGCCCCACTCCGAGATGTAGCCGTGGCCGCCGAACACTTGCATCGCGTCCGAGGTGGCGATCCAGGCGTTATCGGTGATGAATGCCTTGATGACGGGCGTCAGCAGCGCCACTTCGTCGGCAGCGTCCTTGCGCACGTCGGCGTCCGGGTGGTGCAGTTCGCGGTCGATCTGCAGCGCCACGTACGAAGTGAAGGCGCGCGCGCCTTCGGCGTAGGCTTTGCCCGTCAACAGCATGCGGCGCACGTCAGGGTGCACGATGATGCGGTCGGCCGGCAGTTCCGGGTTCTTGATGCCGGACAGCGAACGCATTTGCGTGCGGTCCTTGGCATAGATCAGCGCGTTCTGGTAGGCGATTTCCGTCAGGCCCAGCGACTGCATGCCCACGCCCAGGCGGGCCGCGTTCATGAAGACGAACATGGCGTTGAGGCCCTTGTTCGGCTGGCCGATGATCCAGCCTTTCGCGCCGTCCAGGTTCATCTGGCAGGTCGAGTTGCCGTGGATGCCCATCTTTTCTTCGATGGCGCCGCAGGTGATCGGGTTGCGCTCGCCGACCGTGCCATCCGCGTTCGGCAGGAATTTCGGCACCAGGAACAGCGAAATGCCTTTCGAGCCTTCCGGTGCGTCCGGCACGCGGGCCAGCACCAGGTGCAGGATGTTTTCCGCCATGTCGTGCTCGCCGGCCGAGATGAAGATCTTGTTGCCGGTGATGGTCCAGGAACCGTCCGCCTCAGGCAGCGCTTTCGAGCGCAACAGGCCCAGGTCGGTGCCGCAGTGCGGTTCGGTCAGGCACATGGTGCCCGTCCATTCGCCCGACACCAGCTTCGGCAGGTAGACTTCCTTCTGGTGGTCGGTGCCGTGTTCCTTCAGGCACTCGTAGGCGCCGTGCGACAGGCCAGGGTACATGGACCAGGCCTGGTTAGACGAGTTCAGCATTTCATAGAACGAATTGTTCAGCACGACAGGCAAGCCCTGGCCGCCGTATTCCGGATCGCAAGCCAAGGCAGCCCAGCCGCCTTCGACGTACTGCTTGTAGGCTTCCTTGAAACCTTTCGGCGTGGTCACGCTTTTCGTGACGGGGTCGTGGTGGCAGCCTTCACGGTCGCCGGAGTGGTTCAGCGGGAACAATACTTCGGAGGTGAATTTACCGCCCTCTTCCAGCACCTGGTTGATGATGTCGGCGTCGACGTCGGCGTACGACGGCATTTGCTTCAGTTCTTCTTCCACTTGCAGGAACTCATGCAGGACGAATTGCATATCCCGGATTGGCGCGACGTATTGACCCATAATTTTCTCCTGAAGGCGATTAGCTAAAGTGTTGTACTTGTAGTGCGTGTGCGTTTGTTGCGGATACTGCCTGACGGCTTATTTGCTTGTGACGCAATTCTGGTACGACGCCAGCAGGCGGATAAAGCCCGCTTGCGCCCGTTCGATGCTGCCCGGCACGCGCAGGAAGCGCGCGTCGTGATGCAGGGCCAGGATCAGGCCATACATCTCGTACACCAGCTGCTGGGCGTCCGTGTCCGCTTTCAGGTCGCCCGTGGCGATCGATTGCTCGACACAGCGCAGCAGCGCGCCCTGCCAGGCCCGCACCATGGCCACCAGGGCCTCGCGGATGGGACCGGGACGGTCGTCATACTCGACGGCGCCGCTGATATAGATGCAGCCGGAAGCGATTTCCACGCTGACCCGCTTGACCCAGCGCGCAAACATCGATTGCAGGCGCTGGATGCCGCGCGGCTCTTTCATGCTTGGAAAAAAGACTTCTTGCTCGAAACGATAGTGGTAGAGCTTCAGCACTTCCATCTGCAAGTCTTCGCGCGAGCCGAAGTGGGCAAACACGCCCGACTTGCTCATGTTCATTTTGTCCGCAAGCAGCCCAATGGTCAGGCCTTCCAGGCCGTCGCGGCTGGACAGGTCCAGCGCCACGTCGAGGATGGCTGCACGGGTCAGTTCGCCCTTGCGCATGAATTTGACTGAAGTATTCAAGATGTCCGTTCTAAAAATGATGTTGCCGATTTGGCGGACTGAAGCGAGGGTAAAAAAGCACGCCTCGAAAAAATCCGAACGCTCGTACTATTATCCACTACCACGTAAAAGTCAAACGGGAACTTTAGAGCCGGCGTTCTATTGGTGCAGCGCAGCATTTTTTGGCCGCGTGTTTGGATCGGTTTAAGGCGGCAAAAGCGCCCCGCGCCTTTGCCTTGCAGCAACAAGCACGCCTCAGTCGAGGCCGCCTGCCTTGCTCAGTTGACGGCGGTCGCGCTTGGTCGGCCGCCCCTTGATGGTGCTGCCCGGCTCACGGAACAGCTTGCGCTCCTCGGCCAACTGCTCGCGGCGGGCGATGCTGGCCGGCGTTTCGCCGTACAGCAGGCGCGCCACGCTTGCCGCGCCGCGCTTGTCGGACAGGCCCAGCACGGCCACTTCCCACGTTTCCGCGCCATTGTCGATGGCCAGCTCGTCGCCCACGCGCAGACTGCGCGCCGGTTTCACGCGCTCGCCGCCCACCTTGACCTTGCCCGTGTCGACCGCTTCGCTGGCCAGCGAGCGCGTCTTGAAGAAGCGCGCCGCCCACAGCCATTTGTCCAGCCTGACCGTTGTCATATCACTCATGCATACTTGCCTACTGAAAAAATGCGCATCACCAGCCGGTACGCGAGGAACGCGGCTTCGTAGCCGATGCGCCGGAAGCGGCCGATGTGCTTGAAATCGTCCTGGTGGATCACGATGCCGTCGGCCACGCCCTGCTCGATGTGCTGGCGCAGGCTTTGTGCGAAGGCCACGTCCTTGATCACCACGTTCGCTTCCTGGTTCAAAAACAGGCTCAGCGCGTCAATATTGCTCGACCCCACCGTCGCCCAGTCATCGTCGACGACGGCCACCTTGGCGTGCAGCTGCGTCTTGCGGTATTCGACGATTTTCACGCCGGCGGCCAGCAGCTTCGGATAAAACGAGTGCGCCACGGCATCCTGCATGCGGAATTCGCCCACGCCGATCAGCAACACCACGTCGACGCCCCGCTGGGCCGCCTGGGCCAGGGCGTGGCGCAGCTTGTGCCCGGGCGCGAAATACGGATTGGCCAGCATCACGCTTTTCCTCGCCTGGCCCAGCGCCTGCAGGTAGGCGCGCTGGATGGTGCGGCGGTTGCGCAGGTTGTCGCGCACGACAAAGCCGGCCACGACAGGGTTCTTCGCCAGCTCCTTGCTGACGACGCGCATCTTGCGGTACAGCTTGATACGCCGCACCAGGTTCATCTTGCCCAGACGCGCCCACTGCGCCTGCACCTCTTCATGGATGGCGTCCACCAGCGGGCCCTTGACCTGCACGGCGAAATCCCAGCGCGGCGCTTCCAGGCTGATGTTGTGGTCGTAGTCGCAAAACATGTCGTCGTTGATATTGATGCCGCCCACCAGGGCGATCTCGCCATCGGCCACGCAGATCTTGCGGTGCGTGCGCGTGATGCCGCGCCGGAACCACGGGTTGAAGATACGGTGGTGCACGCCGGCCGCTTCCAGCTGCGCATGCATGGCATTGACCCGGCGGTTGCCCGTGCCGAACCAGTCCGTGATCATGCACACCAGCACGCCGCGCGCGGCCGCCCGCTTCAGCGCGTCGAGCACCAGGGTGCCCGTGGCGTCGTCGGCAAAGATATACGTCTCGAAATACACTTCCGAGCGCGCGCCATCGATGGCCGCAATCAGGGCAGGAAAGTAATCGGTGCCGCAATACAGCAGCTGGATGTCGTTGTGGGCGATGAAGTTGACTGTGCGCATGCCGGCAGTCTACGCGAGTTTCAAAGCAGCAACTATCGGCGCGTGGTCCGACAATTTCGCCCACAGGGTGCCATGCATCACTTGCGCGCCTTCCACGTGGAAACCGCGCACATAGATGCGATCCAGGCGGAACCACGGCAAGGCGGCGGGAAAGGTGCGCGCCGGCACGGGTGTCGGCGTTTTCGTCTGCCGCCGCGCCAGGGTGCGCACGAGGTCGCCCAGGGCCGAGTTCGACGCCCGCTGGTCGAACACTTCCACCACGCCCAGCGCATTGCGCAGCTTGTCGCTGAGCGTATTGCGCCAGTCATTGAAGTCGCCCGCGATGATGACGGGTTCGCCGTTCGGCGCCGATTCCATGACGGCGTCGATCAGCGCCTGCGTCTGCCGGCCCCGTCCCGACTCGAACAGGCCCAGATGGACCACGTAGCAGTGCACCTCGGCCTGCGGCGTCTTGAGCACGCAATGCAGGATGCCGCGCTGCTCGTAGGCATGGTCGGACACGTCGTGGTTGGTTTGCGAGGCGATGGGGAACTTGCTCAGCAAGGCGTTGCCATGGTGGCCATGGTCGTACACGGCATTCATGCCGTAGGCGGAATGGTGCTCGGCGCCGGCAAAGAACTCGTGCTGCGACGCTTCCGGCCAATGCTTGTGGCCGTTTTTCTCGGCGCCAAAGCGGGCCGCATTGCGGTCGTGCTTGCCTTGCACCTCTTGCAGGAACACGACATCGGCATGGAACAGGGCGATCGCCTGCTTCAATGCGTGGACTCTGGGCAAGCCCCGCACGGAAGAGACGCCCTTGTGGATATTATAAGTTGCTACGCGGATTTTCATGCATGGATTCTACTCCCAGACGGGCCCCGCGCGGCGCCTGCGTAGGTGCGCGTGCGCACCTAATGCAGACTTTTTCCGGCGGCCAAGGCTTGCCACGCTCAGGCCAGAAAACTATCGAGGGCGCTGATGCTGCCAACGAGGATGCCGACAAGCCACAACACCCTGACCGCGATGGGTGCGCTGCTCCAGCTGAAGGCGCCCCGTCCACCCGCAAACAGGCGCGGATGCAAGAGAAAGCCCAGCATCAGCAAAGGCAAGCCCGCCTGCGGCAAGGTGGCAGGCGGATGGTCGGGGAAGCATACGGCAGACAGGGCAACAAAGACCCACGACAGAAATAGCGCCCCCAGCATGCGCTTCGATAAAGAAAGTCGAGTCCAATTGAGCATATCAACAAACCTTTCGTCCACACGTGACATCATTAACTAGATAGTAACATCACGGACGATGGCTTGCGATCTGTCAAGCCAGCATGCGTCCCACGCCCGCCGTCACGCTGACGATCAGCGCGGTAATGCCGGCCGCCCAGACGATCTTGACCAGCAAGGGCGCGCCGCGCCAGGCCACCGTGCGCTTGCCCTTGGCAAACGCACCCGGATGCAGCAGCCAGCCGATCGCCATCAGCGGCATGCCGATGGGTGGCGTGCGGCCGGGTACGGTGGAGCTAAACAGCAGGAAGATAAAGCACAGGCAAAAAACGATGCCCAGGGTGCCCAGCAGTTTTTGCTGTGCAGTCAAATGTAACCAGTTCAACATGGCTTGCTTTCTAAAAAAATCAGGTGGGGCGCGCCAGGCCCGTCATGGCCGGCAATTGCAGAATCGCTTCCGCGTTAGATGACGAGAAACAGCGGTCGGCCGCCGCCAGGTAGGGCAGCCACGCGTATTGCAGGTGTTCGCGGGGGCTCAGCGTGATGGCGACGTCGCGCGGCACTTGCACGCTGAACACGTGTTCCGTGTTGCGCGTCACGCCGGGCGCATAGCGGTGGCGCCAGATCGGATAGATCTCGTACACATTCGACAAGTTCCAGTCGCGCAGCACGATATCGCGCCCGTCGGCAACGATGCCGGTTTCCTCGCACAGTTCGCGCGCGGCCGTCTGCAGCAGCGGTTCGTCGACGGCATCGACGGAACCCGTCACCGATTGCCAGAAGCCGGGCTGGCCCGCGCGTTCGATCAGCAAGACGTCAAGGTCAGCCGTATGAATGACGACCAGCACGGAAACAGGGATTTTATGAGTCATATCAACAATGAAAAAGGCGCCACAACAGCGCCTTTTTTTGCATAGTGGATCAAACAGCGGCCACCTGGGCAGCCGCATGCTTCATTACACTACTTTAGGCTCGGCGCTGCGCAAACGGATGTGCAGTTCACGCAATTGCTTCTCGTCCACTTCCGACGGCGCATGGGTCAGCAAGTCTTGCGCGCGCTGGGTTTTCGGGAAGGCGATCACGTCGCGGATCGATTCGGAACCCGTCATCATGGTCACGATACGGTCCAGGCCGAATGCCAGGCCGCCATGCGGTGGCGCGCCGTATTGCAGGGCGTCGAGCAGGAAGCCGAACTTCAGCTGCGCTTCTTCGGCGTCGATCTTCAACGCGCGGAACACTTTCGACTGCACTTCTTCGCGGTGGATACGGATCGAACCGCCGCCCAGTTCCCAGCCGTTCAAGACCATGTCGTAGGCCTTGGCGATGCAGGCGCCCGGATCGCTTTCCAGCATGTCTTCATGGCCGTCTTTCGGTGCCGTGAATGGATGGTGGGTCGCCGTCCAGCGGTCCGCTTCTTCGTCGTGCTCGAACATCGGGAAGTCGACCACCCACAATGGCTTCCACACGTCTTCGAACAGGCCGGCTTTCTTGCCGAACTCGCTGTGACCGATCTTCACGCGCAGCGCGCCGATGGCGTCGTTGACGACTTTCGCCTTGTCGGCGCCGAAGAAGATCAGGTCGCCGTCTTGCGCGCCCGTCTGCTCGAGGATCGTGGCCAGCACGTCGGCAGGCAGGAACTTGACGATCGGCGACTGCAGACCTTCAGGACCCTTGGCTTTCTCGTTGACCTTGATGTAAGCGAGGCCCTTGGCGCCGTAGATGGCGACGAATTGCGTGTAGGCATCGATTTCCGAACGGGGCATGCTGCCGCCTTGCGGTACGCGCAGGGCCACCACACGGCCGCCTTTCATGTTGGCGGCGCCGTTGAAGACCTTGAACTCGACCGACTTCATGACTTCGGTCAAGTCCGTGAAGGCCAGCTTGACGCGCATGTCCGGCTTGTCGGAACCGTACAGGCCCATCGCTTCGGCGAAATCCATCACCGGGAACGGGTTCGGCAGATCGATGTTCAGGGTGTTCTTGAAGACGACGCGGATCATGTCTTCGAACAGATCGCGGATTTCCTGTTCCGTCAGGAACGAGGTTTCGCAATCGATCTGCGTGAATTCAGGCTGGCGGTCGGCGCGCAAGTCTTCGTCGCGGAAGCACTTGGTGATCTGGTAGTAACGGTCGAAGTTAGCGACCATCAACAGTTGCTTGAACAACTGTGGCGATTGCGGCAAGGCGAAGAAGCTGCCCGCGTTCACGCGCGACGGCACCAGGTAATCGCGCGCGCCTTCTGGCGTGGACTTGGTCAGCATCGGCGTTTCGATGTCGATGAAGCCCAGCGCGTCGAGGTACTTGCGCACTTCCATCGTCACCTTGTAGCGCAGGCGCAGGTTGTTCTGCATTTGCGGGCGGCGCAGGTCCAGCACGCGGTGCGTCAGGCGCGTCGTTTCCGACAGGTTGTCGTCGTCCAGCTGGAACGGCACGGGCACGGAAGGGTTCAGCACTTCCAGCTCCGAGCAGACCACTTCGATCTTGCCCGACTTCAGGTTGTTGTTGATCGTGCCTTCGATACGGTTGGTCACGACGCCCGTCACGCGCAGGCAGAATTCGTTGCGCACGGCTTCGGCGACCTTGAACATCTCCGCTTGTTCCGGGTTGCAGACGATTTGCACCAGGCCTTCACGGTCGCGCAAGTCGATGAAAATCAGGCTGCCGTGGTCGCGGCGGCGATGTACCCAGCCGCACAGGCTGACGGTTTGTCCCAGCATGGCTTCGGTAACGAGGCCGCAGTATTCAGTACGCATAGACATAAAATTCTCAGTTCAGGTTAGTGAGTGTTCAATCCGGCCACGTCCCGCATGGGACGCCTGCCTTTATTCTTTGGCTGCCGGGGCCGGTACAGCAACAACTTCCGCAGGCGCCACCACGCCCATCGAGACGATATATTTGAGCGCCGCATCGACGCTCATGTCGAGTTCGACGACATCGCTGCGCTTCATCATCAGGAAAAAGCCTGAGGTCGGGTTCGGCGTCGTCGGCACGTACACGCTGACATAGTCGCCCACCAGGTGGTTCGCCGCATCGCCGCCCGGCACGCCCGTCAGGAAAGCGATGGTCCAGGAGTTCTGGTGCGGATACGGTACCAGCACGGCCTTGCGGAAGGCATTGCCCGACGGGGAAAACAGGGTATCGGACACTTGCTTGACGCTCGAGTACAGGGAATTGACGATGGGTATGCGTTGCAGCAATTTTTCCCACAGTTTCACCACGTAATTGCCGACCAGGTTATTCGTCAGCAAGCCCGTGAAGAACACGATCAGCACCGTCAATACCGTGCCCAGGCCGGGAATGGTGCTCAGTGCGGGAACATTGTGGCCGAACCAGACGCTGGGCTGCGTACTGCCGGGCACCAGCAACAGCGACTGGTCCATCGTGCTGATCACCAGATTCAGCACCCAGGCCGTAATGGCCAGGGGCACCAAAATCAGTAATCCGGTAATAAAGTATTTACGCATCGGTTTCTCGGTAATGGATCGTATCGGCGCGGCGCGCTTTTCAGTCCGCTTTCGGCGCAGCGGCAGCCGGGGCGGGCGCAGGCGCAGCGGCAGGCGCGCCCTCGGCGGCCGGGGCGGGCTTGGCGTTATCGGCCGGGCCCGTCGGAATGGCCGTGGTGGGCGCCGTGCCGCCGCGGAAATCGGTCGCGTACCAGCCAGTGCCCTTCAATTGGAAACCGGCGGCCGTCAATTGTTTCTTGAAACTGGGCTTGCCGCACGACAGGCACACCGTCAGTACTGGATCGGAGATCTTTTGCAAGACATCCTTGGCAAAACCACACTCGTCACAACGGTAAGCGTAAATCGGCATCTCTACTCCGAGAAAATCATCAAAAACCCTGAATTATAAAGCTTTTCCGCCATTCCCAGCGGAAAATGCCCGCCCGCTCGGCCTGTCAGGCTCAGTCCGCCCGGCGGCGCCAGCTCATCCAGCGCTCCTTGCCCGCGAAGACGGCGATGGAATCGTCCACGGCTTCGTCGGCCAGGCAGTCGAAATGCGGCGCCAGCAATTCCTGTAGTTTCTCACGTGAAATACCAAATGGCGGCCCCTTGGCATTATCGTCAAAGAAAAAGTAGCCTGCCAGCATGGCGCCCGGCGCCAGCAACTGCGCCCAGCGGGCCGCCACTTGCGGCCACATGGCGCGCGGCATGGCGCACAGAAACGCCCGTTCATAGATCAGGTCCAAGGGCGCGGCTGGCTGCCAGGCAAAGAAATCCGCTTCCACGACATGCCCTGCCCGCTCGCCCAGCTGTACGCGCGCGGCGGCCACGGCGGCCGGCGCAAAGTCGATGGCCGTGGCATCCCAGCCGTGATCGAGCATGAAAACCAGTTCATACGCGGAGCCGCAGCCGGGAATCAGGCAGCGCAGCGGCGCCGGACTGCCGGCCACGAAGCTGCGCAGGCGGGACGGCACGCCGCCATGGTCCCAGGGCGTGAATTGCTTCTCGAAACGCTCGTCCCAGAAGGCGGGCGAGAGCGGGTCGCGGTTGTGGAAGTCAGCCATCACTTACGTCCTGATCCAGTTAAAACGGCAGTTGATGCCAGCGCATGAACACTTGCAAGCCCAGCGCGCCGAGGGCGAAGGCGCCGACAAAGTACACGATAAAGCTCAGCAAGCGGTTCGTCTGGCGTTGTTCCGCCAGCAAGGTTTTCATCAATTCCACGTCGTTTTCACGCGGTTCGCCATGCACGGTCAAGGCCTGGTGCAACAAGCGCGGCAGTTGCGGGAAGATGTGCGCGTAACGGGGCGCCTCGGCGCGCAAACGCTCCATGAAGCCTTGCGGCCCCACCTGGTTGCTCATCCATTTTTCCAGGTAGGGCTTGGCCGTTTGCCACAGGTCCAGTTCCGGGTCCAGCTGGCGGCCCAGGCCTTCGATATTGAGCAGGGTCTTTTGCAGCAGCACCAGTTGCGGCTGCACTTCCACGTTGAAGCGGCGCGAGGTCTGGAACAGCCGCAGCAACACTTGCCCAAAAGAAATATCTTTCAGCGGACGGTCGAAGATCGGCTCGCAGCAGGCGCGCACGGCCGCTTCCAGTTCATCGACGCGCGTGTCTTTCGGCGCCCAGCCCGATTCGATGTGCGCCTCGGCCACGCGCTTGTAGTCGCGGCGGAAGAAGGCGAGGAAGTTTTGCGACAGATAATCCTTGTCGTAGTCGTTCAAGGTACCCACGATGCCGAAGTCGAGCGCGATGTAGCGGCCGAACGAGTCGGGCGCGATCGATACGAGAATATTACCCGGGTGCATATCTGCATGGAAAAAGCCGTCGCGGAACACTTGCGTGAAGAAAATTTCCACGCCATCGCTGGAGAGCTTGCGCAAATCCACGCCGGCCGCCACCAGGCGGTCCGTCTGCGACACGGGAATACCAACCATGCGCTCCATGACAATGACGCTGCTGGAACAGTAATCCCAGTGCATTTCCGGCACCAGCAGCAAGTCCGAGTTGGCGAAATTGCGGCGCAGCTGGCTGGCGTTGGCCGCCTCGCGCATCAGGTCCAGTTCGTCGTGCAGGTATTTGTCGAACTCGCCCACCACCTCTTTCGGTTTCAGGCGTTTGCTGTCGGCCCACAGGCGGCTGATCCAGTCGGCGGCGATGTGCATCAGGGCCACGTCTTCGTCGATCAGCTTTTTCATGCCTGGACGCAAGACCTTCACGGCCACCGCGCGGCCATCTTTGAGGGTGGCGAAGTGCACCTGGGCAATCGAGGCGGACGCCACCGGTTCGCGCTCGAAGCTGGCAAACAATTGATCCGGGTGCGCACCGAGCGACTTGGTGATTTGCGCGATGGCCAGGTCGGAATCGAAGGGCGGTACCCTGTCTTGCAGGCGCGCCAGTTCTTCGGCGATATCGGGCGGCATCAGGTCGCGCCGGGTCGACAGCACCTGGCCGAACTTGACGAAGATCGGGCCCAGCTCTTCCAGCGCCAGGCGCAGGCGCAAGCCCCGTGGCGACGACAGGTCGCGCCAGAAAATCAGGGTGTCGATCAATTTGGCGGTGCGGGGAACTTGCAGACCAGAAATCGCTATCTCATCCAGGCCGTACTTGATGGAAACACGGATGATTTTAAACAGGCGCAGGAATTTCAATATCATGTAGACAAATCCGGTGAGGAGGACTGCGGCTGAACGGCGGCGGCCGCCTTTTCCAGCCGGGCAAGGCGCTTGGCCAGGCGTTCGACGTCATCGCGTACGCGCGTCACGCCAGCGGAATACTCTTGCAGGGTAGCAGGACGGATCAGCATGGGCTGTTCGTCGAGAAAATATTCGGCCACGTTTTCCGCCAGCTTTTGCTGGCCCGTGCGCACAAAGGCGGCGGCATCTTTCGCACCGGCAACAAGGCGCGTGGCCAGCATGGGGCCGACGATCTTTTCCAGGTCGTGCTCGGCTTCCCAGCGCAAGCCCTGGCTCAATTGCGAAATCGCATTGGCAAACTCGGCATCGCCTTCGATCTTGACGTAGGAAAACGCCCGCTCGCGGTTTTGCAGGATCAGCGGCACATCGGACAATTTGACGCGGATGGTCACATTGGCAACTACGTCCGCCGGTGCCGCTTCCAGCATGCCGGCGCTGTCGACGCGCAGGCGCAAGGCCACGGCGCCCGTGTCGATGCAGGCCAGCTTGCCGGCGTGCACGGCCAGCTGCTGGCGCGCCCACGGCTCCTGCGCCAGTAAATGGTTGATAGTCGCGATGACGGGCGTCATCAGGGAGAGATCGGAAAGTGGTGCCATCGTGTGCCTGCGCGCCAAACGCGCCCCTAAAAATGAAAAACCGCCCGTACAACAACGCGGGCGGTTTCGATCTTACCAGTTCAGCAGGAAATATCTGTCAAGCATCATGCATTCCGCATGGACTTAAGCCATTATTCAGCAAGTTTTGACAATTAATTCAATTGCTGGATGCCTGCCAGGACCCAGCCGCTGTTGCCGCTGACGGGTTTCGACATATTCCACACTTCCGCGAACGGTTCGGCCGCGGCGCCCGGCGCCGAACGGATCAGGCCCGTAAACTTGACGCTGGCCAGGTAATCGTTGACGCTCGTCTCGATACCGAGCAGTTCGGCATCGATGGTGACGACGTCCGTAAAGTCCGGCTGCGCACCCCGTTCCTGGATTTGCATGCGCAGTTCCGCATACACTTCCGGCGACGTGAATTCGCGGATATCGTTGACGTCAGCCTTGTCCCAGGCCGCCTGCAGGCGAATGAAATTGCTTTTCGCGTGGCGCAGGAAGGCATCCTTGTCGAAGTCGCCTGGCACGCCCCATGGCGCGGCAGCCGGTGCCGGCTTGTCCAGGCCGACGCCGGACGAGACGGGTTGCAGCGGCGGCAGCGGCGGGATGCGCGAACCGATGTCGGGCACGTTGCCGGCCGGCGCAGGCTGGTTGCCGAAGCCGGCGAACGGCGCATTGCCGGCGTTGCTGTCGCGCTTGCCGCGCACCATGCGGTAGATGAAGAAGGCCACGCCGGCCAGCAAGGCCACCATCAGCAGGGTGCTGATCATGCTGGCCAGGGCGCCGCCCAGGCCAAAATGCGACAGCAGCGCGCCCAGACCCAGGCCCAGCAGTGCGCCGCCCAGCAAGCCTTTCCAGCGGCTCGGCGCCTTGGCGGCCGGTGCCGGTGCGGGAGCCGGCGCAGGTTGCGCCTGGCGTGGCGCGGCGGCCGGCGCCGGGGTTGGTGCCGGTGCGGGCGCCTGGCGGCCCACGTTTTGCGACTGACGGCCAAACGAACGGCCACCGCCCATGGGACGGGCCAGCGCCTCGCCCAGCATGGATACCGTGGTCGCGGCCAGCATCATGCCGACCATAAATTTCTTCAATTTCATTCCATCTCCTAAAATCACCAACGTTGATGCATTACATCTTGATACCGGTGTGCAAAGCGGCAATGCCTGCCGTCAAATTGTAGTACTGCACGCGCTCCAGGCCCGCCGTTTCCATCATGGTCTTCAAGGTTTCCTGGTCCGGATGCATGCGGATCGATTCGGCCAGGTAGCGATAGCTTTCCGCGTCGCCGGCGATTTTCTGTCCAAACCACGGCAAGACGGAGAACGAATACAGGTCGTACGGCTTTTGCAGGGGCGCCGCCACCTTGGAAAACTCCAGCACCAGCAGCTTGCCGCCCGGCTTCAGCACGCGGCGCATTTCCGCCAGCGCCACGTCCTTGTGCGTCATGTTGCGCAGGCCAAAGGCCACGCTGACGCGGTCGAAATAGTTATCGGGGAATGGCAGTTTTTCCGCGTCACACAATAAGGTGGGGGTGAGCAAGCCGCGATTCAAGAGGCGGTCGCGGCCCACGCGCAACATCGATTCATTGATATCGGTCAACCAGACTTCGCCGGTAGGGCCCGCCTGCTTGGCGAATGCCTTCGACAGGTCGCCCGTGCCGCCGGCGATGTCGAGCACCTTGAAACCGGGGCGCACGCCCGCGTTGGCGATGGTGAACGTCTTCCACAGACGGTGCAGCCCGCCCGACATCAAGTCGTTCATCACGTCGTATTTGGCAGCGACGGAATGGAACACCTTGGCGACTTCGCGCACTTTGTCGTCTTCTGCAACTGTTTTGTATCCGAAATGGGTCGTATTGGTCATGGTAGGCAGTCTGTTTGAACTTGCATGCATTATACAAGCGGCAGGCGCATTTCCCCGTGACGCCGGAGAAGGTATTGCCTTTCCACCGCATTCGAAGCCAGCATTGCTGCCCGCGCATACGCGGCCAGCGCCCCGGGCCGGTCGCCCTGGCGGCGCAGCAGGTCGGCCCGGGCCGCGTGCAGGTAATGCGAGTTGACAAGGCTGGGCACGGCTTCCAGCCGCGCCAGCCACGCCAGGCCGTGTTCGGCGCCATGCGCCATGGCACAGGCAATCACGGCATTGAGCAAGATCATGGGTTCCGGCTTATGCCGCAGCAAGGCGCCGTACAGGGCGTGGATCTGGCGCCAGTCCGTCTGACTGGCCGTGGGAGCCTGGGCGTGCAAGGCGGCAATGGCGGCCTGCAGCTGATATACCCCTGGCGCGCGCGCCGGCAAGGCCTGTTCCAGCAACGCCAGTCCCTCAGCAATGAGGACCGCATCCCACAGGCCGCGGTCCTGCTCTTCCAACGTTAGCAAGTTACCTTCCGGCGACAGGCGGGCAGGACCGCGCGACGCCTGCAGCAGCATCAGGGCCAATAGCCCCTGCACTTCCGGCTGGCCGGACTGCAGGCTGTCAAGCAGCCGCCCCAGGCGCAGCGCTTCCACGCACAGGTCCGCGCGCAGCAGGGTGCCGCCGCCGCTGGCGCAATAGCCTTCGCTGAAGACCAAATAAATCACGTGCATGACTTGTGCCAGCCGGGGCTGCAATTCTTGCTCCGGCGGCAAATCGAAGGGAATGCGCGCTTCGGCGATCTTGCGTTTGGCGCGCAACAGGCGCTGCGACAGGGCCGCTTCCGCCACGCCGAAGGCGCGCGCGATCTCAGCAGTGGACAGGCCACACAGGGTGCGCAAAGCCAGCGCCACCTGCGCCTCGGGCGCCAGCGCGGGATGGCAGCAGATGAACAGCAGGCGCAGGCGGTCGTCCTCGATGGCTTGCGTTTCATCAAGCATGGCGGCCGGCAGGCAGGACAGCACGGCCTCGGCCTCGCTGACGCTCTTGCCCGCGCGGCGCACATGGTCGAGGCCCGCATTGCGCGCCACCGAGCTGAGCCAGGCGGCGGGATTGGACGGGATGCCCGCCTGCGGCCATAGTTCCAGCGCCTTGCGGCACGCTTCCTGCAACACATCTTCCGCCAGGCCCAGGTCGCCGAAGCGCCGCATCAGGCCGGCCAACACCCTGCCCTTTTCCTGGCGAAAGACATGCTCGACGGCCGCAATGGCGTCGCCGCCCATGCTCACGCCATGACGGGCCGCACTTCGATGGTGCCCAGGGATGCCACTGGGCAACGCCCGGCCCAGGCCAGCGCCTCGTCCAGATTGGCGCAGTCCAGCAGATAGTAGCCGCCCAGCTGCTCCTTGGTTTCCGCGAACGGCCCATCCGTGATGACAGGCTTGCCATTGCGCACACGCACGCTGGTGGCGCTGCGCACGGGCGCCAGCTCGGCGCCGCCGCGCAGCACGCCGGCCGCGTCCAGTGCCTGCGTGTAACTTGCGAACTCGGCCATCAGGCTGGCCATCTGCCCTTCCTCCATCGCTTCAAAACGCGCCTCGTCGGCGTAGAGCAGGATCATGTATTCCATAGTCTGTTCTCCAAAGAAAAATGCCCGCAAGCGCGGGCATCCATACGACGAACGGGGCGGCGGCAATCCGACAAGATTACAGCATTATTTTTTTAGCTTAATGTTTATGCCCGCAGCTGGGGCCATGGACGTGGCCGGAAGATTGCTTGACCGTCATGTCGGCCTTGGCGTCGCGGCCGCTGTCGCCCGGGTAGCCGGCCGCCGCCAGCTGGTCAAGGTAGGCTTGCCACAGTTTGTCCTTTTCCGCGCCCAGCTTGTACAGATAGGCCCAGGTGTACAGGCCGGAATTGTGGCCATCGCTGAAAGTGGGCTGCACGGCGTAGTTGCCGACCGGCTCCAGGCTGGTGATACCGACCAGGCGTTTTCCTAACTGCAAGGTTTCCTGGCCCTTGCCATGGCCCTGCACTTCGGCCGACGGCGAATACACCCGCAGGTATTCGAACGGCAGCGCAAATGTGCTGCCGTCGTCGAAAGCCACGTCGAGCACGCGCGACTGGTTGTGCACGGTCAAGCCGGTGGGTTGGGGTGTTGCTGCTTTTTCAGTCATGACAATACTTTATGCGGATAAACGTTGAAGGATGGCGGTGCGCAAGGCCGGCAACAGGGCGCGGCGCGCGGCCAGCACCTCGGGCGCCGTCTCGCGCTGCACCACGGCCCAGCTGGGGTTCGGGAAATGCGCGTCGTCGCGGTAGCGGGGAATCACGTGCCAGTGCACGTGCGGCGTCATGTTGCCGAAACTGGCGACATTCACCTTTTCCGGCGCCATCACTTCCCGCACGGCCAGTTCGACCTGCCACACGACTTCCATCACGTAATTGCGCTCGCCCGGCGTGAGATCCGTCATTTCCTTCACGTGTTTGTTCCAGATCACGCGGCAAAAGCCGGGATATGCAGGGTCGTCGACGGCCACCACGGACAGGCGCTCGCTGCGCCACAGCAAGGCCTCACAGCCCTGCTTGTTGGCAAAGCCATCGAGCAAGTTGCACAGATCACAGGTCGAGGACGTCACACCAGCACCCGTTCGATGCCGCCGTCATTGGCGCGTTTCACGTAATCCGGCATCCAGTTCTCTCCCAGCAAGTGTTTGGCGATCTCGACGACGATGTAGTCGGCCGTCGTGCCCGAATCATCATTGTAGCGCGACAAGCCTTGCAGGCACGACGGGCAGCTGGTGAGGATCTTCACGTCGCCCGTGAAACCGTCGCCGCGCAGCTTGTCAGCGCCCTTGACCATCTCTTCTTCCTTGCGGAAACGCACTTGCGTGGAAATGTCGGGGCGCGTGACGGCCAGCGAACCCGATTCGCCGCAGCAACGGTCATTCTTCTCGATCTTCACGTTGTCTACCGTGCTGATCAGGGAATTGATGGTCTTGCCCGATTCCTGCAGCTTCATCGGATTGTGGCATGGCTCATGGTACATATAGCGCGTGCCGTTCACGCCTTCCAGCTTGACGTTTTTCTCCAGCAAATACTCATGGATATCCATGATGCGGCAGCCGGGGAAAATCTTCTCGAACTGGTAGGTGGCCAGCTGGTCGTAACAGGTGCCGCACGACACGAGCACCGTCTTGATGTCCAGGTAATTGAGCGTGTTGGCCATGCGGTGGAACAGGACGCGGTTATCCGTCATCATCTTCTCGGCCTTGTCGAACTCGCCCGCGCCCCGCTGCGGATAACCGCAGCACAGGTAGCCCGGTGGCAAGACCGTCTGCACGCCCACTTCCCACAGCATCGCCTGCGTGGCCAGGCCCACTTGCGAGAACAAACGTTCCGAACCGCAACCGGGGAAGTAGAACACGGCTTCCGTATCGGCCGTCGTCGTCTTCGGATTGCGGATGATCGGGATGACCTTGTCGTCTTCGATGTCGAGCAGCGCGCGCGCCGATTTCTTCGGCAGGTTGCCCGGCATCTTTTTGTTGATGAAGTGGATCACCTGCGCCTTGACGGGCGGCTTGCCCGTCGACGGCGGCGGCGCCTTGGTTTGCTTCTTGGCAAACTTCTTCAACAGATCATGGCCCAGGCGCTGCGCCTTGTAACCCCAGCCGATCATGACCTGGCGCGTGGCGTTGATGGTCACGGGATCGGTAGCGTTGAGGAACATCATCGTCGCCTTGGTGCCCGGATTGAAGCTCTTCTTCTCCATCTTGCGCAGCAAATTGCGCATGTTCATCGACACGTCGCCGAAGTCGATATTCACGGGGCAAGGCGTGACGCATTTATGGCAGACCGTGCAGTGGTCGGCCACGTCTTCGAACTCTTCCCAATGCTTGATGGAAATACCGCGGCGCGTCTGTTCTTCGTACAGGAAGGCTTCGATCAGGGACGAGGTGGCCAGGATCTTGTCACGCGGCGAATACAGCAAGTTGGCGCGCGGCACGTGGGTCGAGCATACGGGTTTGCACTTGCCGCAACGCAAGCAGTCCTTGACGCTGTCGGCGATGGCGCCGATATCGCTTTGCTGCATGATCAGCGATTCATGGCCCATCAGACCGAACGATGGCGTGTAGGCATTGCGCAAGTCGGCGCCCATGCCTGGCAGATTCAGCAATTTACCCTTGTTGAAACGGCCTTCCGGATCGATGCGCTGCTTGTAGCTGCGGAAGTCGCCGATCTCTTCTTCCGTCAGGAATTCCAGCTTGGTGATGCCGATACCGTGTTCGCCGGAAATGACGCCATTCAGCGAGCGGGCCAGGATCATGATGCGGCCCACGGCTTGGTGGGCGTCCTGCAGCATTTCGTAATTGTCCGAGTTGACGGGCAAGTTCGTGTGCACGTTGCCGTCGCCCGCATGCATGTGCAGCGCGACAAACACGCGACTACGCAGGATGCGCGCGTGGATGGCCGTGGCCTCGTCGAGGATCAGCTTGAAGGCGGCGCCATTGAAGATCTGGCGCAGCTGGGCGCGGATTTCCTGCTTCCACGTGATGCGCACGGTGCGGTCCTGCACCACGTCGAACAGGGTGGCGTTCGGCTGCGTTTCCAGGCGCACATCGAACACGGGCAGCAAGCGCTCCATACCCAGTTCAGCCAGTTCGCCTTTCACATCGACCAGCGGACGGTCCAGCTGGGCCAGCAGATAGGTCCAGCGTGCCGTCACTTGCGCCAGCAACTGCTGCGCCTGCTCGGCGCGGTCGCCCAGCATTTCCGCATCGTCGACGCGGTCATCCGATGCATCGTCGCTCTTGCCTACTGGCAAATTACCCTTGGCAAAGAATTCGCTGAGGGCCTCCGCCAATTGCAGTTTATTCTTGATCGACAGCTCGATATTGATGCGTTCGATGCCATCCGTATATTCGCCCATGCGGTTGAGCGGGATCACGACGTCTTCATTGATCTTGAACGCATTGGTATGCTTGGCGATCGCCGCCGTGCGGGCACGGTCGAGCCAGAATTTCTTGCGCGCTTCCGGGCTGACGGCCACAAAACCTTCACCCACGCGGGTATTGGCGATGCGCACCACTTCCGAGGCCGCTTGCGCGACGGCGTTTTCATCGTCGCCGACGATGTCGCCAAAAAGGGCCATCTTCGGCAACACGCCCCGCTTCGACTTGGTGGCGTAGCCGACGGCGCGCAGGTAGCGCTCGTCCAGGTGTTCGAGACCCGCCAGGCGGATGCTCGTGTATTGCTCGCCTTTCGCCGGCAAGCCGTCCAGGTAATCCTTGATTTCCACGATCGACGGGATCGCGTCGCGCGCCTGGCCGAAGAACTCCAGGCAGACGGTGCGGGCGAACTTCGGCATCTTGTGCAAGATCCAGCGCGCCGACGTGATCAGGCCGTCGCAGCCTTCTTTCTGGATGCCCGGCAAGCCGGCGAGGAATTTATCGGTGACGTCCTTGCCCAGGCCCTCCTTGCGGAACTTGCGGCCAGGAATTTCCAAAATTTCCGTCTTGAACGGCGCGCTCGGTTTCGTCGCGTCGCGCGTGCTGGGGTGGCGCCATTCCAGCTGGAAGCGCGCCAGCGCGATATCGTGGATCTTGCCCAGGTTGTGGTCGAGGCGCGTGACCTCGAGCCAGTCGCCGTTCGGGTCGACCATGCGCCACGAGGCCAGGTTGTCCAGCGCCGTGCCCCACAGTACGGCTTTCTTGCCGCCCGCATTCATGGCAACGTTGCCGCCGATGCAAGATGCATGCGCCGAGGTGGGGTCGACGGCAAACACGAAACCGGCCTTCTCCGCCGCTTCCGACACCTTGTTCGTGATCACGCCCGCGCCCGAATGGATCGTCGCATATTCGTGCGTGAGGCCCGGCAAGACCGTCATTTCCACGGCGCCCAGGGTAATCAGTTTTTCCGTGTTGATGACGGCCGACATCGGCGTCAATGGAATCGCGCCGCCCGTGTAGCCGGTGCCGCCGCCGCGCGGGATGATGGTCAGCCCCAGCTCGATACAGCCTTTGACCAGGCCAGCCATTTCCTCTTCCGTGTCGGGCGTGAGCACGACGAACGGGTATTCCACGCGCCAGTCGGTGGCGTCCGTCACGTGCGACACGCGCGTCATGCCGTCGAAGCGCACATTGTGTTTTTCCGTGTAGCGGCCCAGCACCTTGACCGTGCGCTTGCGCAAATCGTAGGTCTTGCGGAATTCGTCGCCAAAATCGGCCACGGCCTTGCTGGCAGCCTTGAGCAGCAGCTCCACGTTATGGCTGCGCGCCTGCGCCACTTCCGGCGTTTCGCCGCTGGCGGCCACGTCGCCGCCGGCCGCATCGATGGACAGGCGGCGCTTGTCGACTTCGGCCAGGCGGTGATGCAAGGCGTCGATCAAGCCCTGGCGGCGCTTCGGATTGTCGAGCAAGTCATCCTGCAGGTAGGGATTGCGGCGCACGACCCAGATATCGCCCAGCACCTCGTACAGCATGCGGGCCGAACGACCCGTCTGGCGGGCGCCGCGCAACTCGTCGAGCAGGCGCCAGGAGTCCTCCCCCAACAGGCGTATGACGATCTCGCGATCGGAAAACGACGTGTAGTTATACGGGATTTCGCGCAGGCGGCTTGCTGCGGGACCATTCGGCGTTTCTGCCAGTAAAGCTTGGATTTGTGCGGGAGCGTTCATGGAGTGTGGTGACGATGTGGACTGGACCCTAAAGACCCATTTTATCTTATTGCGCCGCACCATGCGGGAACAGCCTTAGGCAGCCTAAGGTTTAAGCACCTCATCCAGTACCATAGCAAATATGGAAAAGTCTTCTTTTGCATGAATAAAAAACCAGTCCCCTGGATTTTTTGACGCAAAAATACCAATAATCTCACTTTGCCGCAAACTATCGAACTGCCCGAAAACGGGGTGAATTGGCGTTGCAGGCCGTCCCATTCAAGCCAGCATCTGACCAATCCGGTGCCATACGCCATCGGGGACGTAGAGCAGCAAGCCCGTCATGGTCAGGTAGCGCGCGCATTTGCCGATGGCCATGTAGGCCACGCTGGGCCAGAACGGCAGCTTGAGCCAGCCGGCCAGGGTGCACAGGGGGTCGCCCACGAGAGGCAGCCAGGCCAGCAGCATGGTCTTGGCGCCATAGCGGGCCAGCCAGCGGAACCAGCGCGTGTCGCGCTCCTTGGCGAACGCCTGCTTGGCCCGGTAGCCCAGCCAGTAGTCGACGATGCCGCCCAGGGTATTGCCCAGGGTGGCGACGCCGATGGCGGCCCAGAACAGCGCGGGATTGGCCTTGATGACGGCAAACACGGCCGGCTCCGAGCCGAGCGGCAAGAGGGTGGCGGAAATAAAGCTGATCAGAAAGACCGATGTCAGCCCGACTTCCGGTGCTGCGATCAGCTGCAGCAGCCAGGCGATTGCGGATTCGATCATGGAACACTTCGCGATGCGGTAAGGCTCTCCATTATAATGAAGAGCAGCCTGGGCGCCGCACACATCGCGCCGGCTGGCAAAGGCAGACCCGCCCGCAGTTCCACAAAGCATTATTGTCGCCAGGCTATCCGCCGCCGCGCCGCCGCTATCGACCGACACGCTCCAGACCCTTTCTGGCCCAGAATCACTTGCTTGCAGACTATGAACATCGACTACCTCAAGAAAATCCTGACCGCCCGCGTCTATGACGTCGCCACCGAAACGCCGCTGGAACTGGCACCTGCCCTGTCGCAGCGCCTGAACAACCAGATTTACTTCAAGCGCGAAGACATGCAAAGCGTGTTCAGCTTCAAGATTCGCGGCGCCTACAACAAGATGTCCAAGCTCAGCGAAGCGGAACGCAAGCGCGGCGTGATCTGCGCCTCGGCCGGCAACCATGCCCAGGGCGTGGCCCTGTCGGCCGCCCGCATGGGTTGCCGCGCCGTCATCGTCATGCCCACTACCACGCCGCTGGTGAAGGTCGAGGCGGTCAAGGGGCGCGGCGGCGTGAACGTGGAAGTGGTGCTGCACGGCGAGTCGTACACGGATGCCTACAATCACGCGCTGACCCTGGAAAAGGAACAGAAGCTGACCTTCGTGCACCCGTTCGACGACCCGGACGTGATCGCGGGCCAGGGCACGATCGGCATGGAAATCCTGCGCCAGCACGCCGGGCCCATCCACGCCATCTTCGCCCCTATCGGCGGCGGCGGCTTGATCGCCGGCATTGCCGCCTACGTGAAACAGATTCGCCCCGACATCAAGATCATCGGCGTGCAAAGCGTCGATTCGAACGCCATGGCCCGCTCGCTGAAGGCGGGCGAACGCGTGACCCTGAACGACGTGGGCCTGTTCGCCGACGGCACGGCCGTGCGCCTGGCCGGCGAGGAAACCTTCCGCCTGGTGCAGGCGTATGTCGATGAAATCATCACGGTCGACACGGACGCCATCTGCGCCGCCATCAAGGATGTGTTTACGGACACGCGCAGCATTCTGGAGCCGTCCGGCGCGCTGGCCATCGCCGGCGCCAAGGCCTACGTGGAACGGGCCAGCCTGACCAAGCACCCCGTCAACAATGAAACCCTGGTCACGATCGCCAGCGGCGCGAACATGAATTTCGACCGTTTGCGTTTTGTGGCGGAACGGGCCGAGCTGGGGGAATTCCGGGAAGCCGTGTTTGCCGTCACCATGCGCGAACAGCGGGGCAGCTTCAAGCGTTTCTGTTCGCTGATCGGCGCGCGCAACGTGACGGAATTCAATTACCGCATCAGCGATGAAAAAGCCGCGCACGTGTTCGTCGGCATCCAGATTGCCGACCGGCATGAATCAAGCGTGCTGGCGAAGACCTTCGAGGAACACGAATTCAAGACCCTGGACCTGACCCACGACGAGCTGGCCAAGTCGCACATCCGCCACCTGGTGGGTGGCAAGAGCCGCCTGGCGCAGGACGAGCTGCTGTACCGCTTCGAATTCCCCGAACGCCCGGGCGCGCTGATGCGCTTCCTCGACAGCATGGCGCCGAATTGGAATATTTCCCTGTGCCATTACCGCAGCCAGGGCGGCGACGTGGGCCGCATCCTGATCGGCCTGCAAGTGCCGCCCGATGAAATGGGAGAATTCGCCCGCTTCCTCGATACCCTGGGGTATCGTTACTGGGATGAAAGCAGCAATCCCGTGTATAAGCTGTTCCTGGGTTAAATTGGCAAGTAACCCTACTGCAAATGCTGGGGTCAGACCCGTCGGGTCTGACCCCGGTCCTGCCCTTGGGTTGAAATAAGCTACCATTCACCCTTCACAGAATTTGTAGCCACGCCACCATGACCACCACCAACGACCTCGCCGAACAATCTCCCCTGGGCAAAAGCTCCGCCTACCGCACCGATTACGCGCCGGAATTGCTGTTTCCGATTCCGCGCCAGGGCAAGCGCGACGAGCTGGAACTGCCCGGTACATTACCGTTTTTCGGCCTCGATATCTGGAATGCCTACGAACTGTCGTGGCTGAACCAGCGCGGCAAGCCGCAGGTGGCGATTGCCAAGGTCAGCGCGCCGGCCGATTCGCCCAACATCATCGAATCGAAATCGTTCAAGCTGTACCTGAACTCGTTCAACCAGACCAAGCTGGACAGCCCGGAAGCCCTGTTGATCTTGCTCAAGCAGGATTTATCGAAGGGCTTCGGCGCGCCCGTGCAAGTGGAGCTGACCTTGCAGGAAGATTTCGGCAAACTGAAAATGGGCGAATTCGACGGCGTGCTGCTCGACCGCCTGGACCTGGAAATCACGCAATACACACCCTCGCCGCAGCTCTTGAAGGCGGCGCTCGATGAAGCGCCGGTGGAAGAAAAACTGGTGTCACATTTGCTCAAATCGAATTGCCTGGTGACGGGACAGCCGGACTGGGGCAGCGTGCAGATCGAATATGCGGGACCGCAGATCGACCAGGAAAGCCTGTTGCGCTACCTGATCGGTTTCCGCGAACACAATGAATTCCACGAGCAATGTGTGGAGCGCATCTTTGTTGATATCTTGCGCCAGTGCAAACCGCAAAAACTGTCCGTGTATGCGCGCTATACGCGCCGCGGCGGCCTCGACATCAATCCCTGGCGCAGCAACTTCAGCACGGGAGCGATGCCGGGCAATCTGCGCAATGCGCGCCAGTAACGCTAGGCAACACCGCGCAACACCCCAAAACCATGCCAACAGGAATGTTGGCTGTGTTTTAAAACAACGTTGCAGTAGTGCCGCAGAGCATGTCAAAGACGCTGAAAAATCGGAAAATCGGCATTCGGCGGCGGAAAAACCGGCGCGCGGCGTGTTTTTAATCAAGAAATAGCCGATGTGCGCCGATGTTATTTTTTTGCTAAAATGATGGCCACATAGGCTATAGCGCCCACTGCGCCCGCGGCGGGCGTATACTGTTGAGAATTGGCGTTACAGGCCGCGAAAACAGGCCTATAATTCGGCTCGCAAGCCCTCTGCGCATTGCACCATTTCATTGAGTGTCATGACTAATCTTAGCAAAATATTATCTCTCGAAAACGTCCTTCTGGACCTGGAAGTCTCCAGCAAGAAGCGCGCTTTCGAGCAAGCCGGCCTGATCTTCGAAAACAATTACGGCATCGCCCGCTCTACCGTCTCGGACAATCTGTTTGCCCGCGAACGCCTGGGCTCAACGGGTCTGGGCCATGGCGTGGCCGTGCCGCATGGCAGGGTCAAGGGCAGCAAGACCTTGAAATCGCCGCTGGGCGCCTTCGTGCGCCTGGCCGAGCCGATTCCGTTCGAATCGCCCGATGGCAAACCCGTCAATCTGCTGTTTTTCCTGCTGATTCCCGATCATGTCACCCAGCAACATCTGGAAATCCTGTCGGAAATCGCCGAAATGTTTTCCGATGACGCCTTCCGCACGGCATTGGCCACGGATCCGGAACCGAAATCCGTGCATTCGCGCATCGTCAATTGGCAACCCAGTCTGCAAGCGGCGGGTTAAACTTCAGGTATTCCTCCACTCCTGAAGAAGACTGCCATGTTGCAAACGCCGCTGACGATACAACGCCTGTACGACGATAATCGTGAAAGTCTGCAACTGGGCTGGTTCGCCGGCTTCCCCGGCGGCGAACGCCTGATCTCGGGCGACGTCTCGTCGGCCGCCGACCAGGTGGGCCACTTGAACCTGATCCATCCGGGCCGCATCCAGGTCTTTGGCCACCAGGAAATCAATTACTACCAGCGCCTGAAGGTCAACACGCGCACCCACGTGATCGGCGAACTGATCGCCGGCGGTCCGCCCGCGCTGATCATCGCGCAAGGGCTGGAAACGCCGCCCGACATCCTCGCCATCTGCGACGAGCAAAACATCCCCCTGTTCTCGACCCCGCTGCCGGCTGCGCAAGTGATCGACTTCCTGCGCGTCTACCTGTCGAAAAAGTTGGCACAACGCATCATCATGCATGGCGTGTTCATGGACGTGCTGGGTGTGGGCGTGCTGATCACGGGCGATTCGGGCCTGGGCAAGAGCGAGCTGGGGCTGGAGCTGATTTCGCGCAGCCACGGCCTGGTGGCCGACGACGCCGTCGAATTCTCGCGCATCGCGCCGAACATGATCGAAGGCCGCTGCCCGCCCCTGCTGCAAAACCTGCTGGAAGTGCGGGGCCTGGGTTTACTCGACATCAAGGCCATCTTTGGCGAAACGGCCGTGCGCCGCAAGATGCGCCTGAAACTGATCGTGCACCTGGTGCGCCGCAACGCGCTGGAGGAAGAAGTCGAGCGCCTGCCCTTCCTGTTCCCCACGGAAGACGTGCTGGGCTTGCCCGTGCGCAAGGTCGTCATCCCCGTCGCCGCCGGCCGCAACATCGCCGTGCTGCTGGAAGCGGCCGTGCGCAACACGATTCTGCAGCTGCGCGGCATCGATACCTTGCAGGAGTTCATGGAGCGGCAACGCCTCGCCATGAGTGGCGATTAACAACGTAGGTCGGATTAGCGGGGCCGCCGAGGTGGGGCAAGGCCCCGCGTAATCCGACGACAATGTTGGCGCGTGCAGCAAAGAAATACCACAGTCCAAATTGCAATAATTTGTAAAGATAATTGCCTCGGGAGCGCAGTGCCGTCCTTTATTGTATGATCGGGCTATGCATATCGTCCTTATCACCGGAATATCCGGCTCCGGTAAATCCGTCGCGCTCAATGTGCTGGAAGATACCGGCTACTATTGTGTCGACAACCTGCCGCCGGCCTTACTGCCGAGCCTGGTACAAACCCTGCTTGACGAAGGCACGCCGCAGCTGGCCGTGGCCGTCGATGCGCGCAGCGCCGAGTCGCTCGTCAGCTTGCCGCACAATGTAGCCCTGTTGCGCGACCAGGGGCATGACGTCAAGGTCATGTTCCTGACAGCCACCACGCATTCGCTGGTGGCGCGCTTCTCGGAAACGCGGCGCAGCCATCCCCTGTCGCACGAATTGCGCCCGAACCAGAATCCGGCCAGCCGCCGCACCCTGATCGAGTGCATCTCGGAAGAACGCGAACGCCTGTCGGCCATCGAGCAGCTGGGCCATGTGATCGATACCTCGGAACTGAGCGCCAACAAGCTGCGTGCCTGGATCAAGGATATCGTCGCCTCCGAACGCGCGCCGCTGACCCTGTTTTTCGAATCGTTCGCCTTCAAGCTGGGCGTGCCGCTCGATGCCGATTTCGTCTTCGATGTGCGGGCCTTGCCCAATCCCTATTACGACCTGGCGCTGCGCCCGCTCGACGGCCGCGACGCGCCCGTGATCGCCTTTCTCGACGCGCAGCCCAGCGCGCTGGAACTGCTGGCCGACATCCGCGCCTTCATCGAGAAATGGCTGCCGTCATTCAAGTCCGACAACCGCAGCTACCTGACGGTGGCTCTCGGTTGCACGGGCGGCCAGCACCGCTCCGTGTACATGGCGGAGCGGCTGGCGCAATACTTCGGCCCCAACGAGCGGGTAGTGCTGCGCCACCGCGAGCGTTCTTAATCAGTCGAGGTGGCGCAGCGGATGCGCTTGCGCCGGCCAGACGGGGGCAAAGAAGCGCGCCACCATGCCGGCATCGACCTCGTCCAGGCTTGATGGGTTCCAGCGCGGCGCATTGTCCTTGTCGACCACCAGCGCGCGCACGCCTTCGAGCACTTCGCCATGTTCGAAATTGTGGCGCACCACGCTGCGTTCCATGCGCAGGCAATCGGCCACGCCCAGATGGGCGCCCCGCTGCAGCAACTCCAGGGTCACGCACATCATCAAGGGCGAACGCAAGCGCATGGCCGCCAGGGCCTTCGCGGCGAACGCGCTGTCGTCCTGCGCCAGCGAGGTCATGATGGCCGCCACCGAACCCGCGCTGAAGTGGCGGTCCAGCGCCGCGCGCGCCGCGGCCAGGGGGAAGCGCCCGCCTCGGCCTGGAAGGGCGCCGCCAGCGCCTTGATGGCGACCGGCAAGGCCTCGCCCGGCGTGGACTCGAACAGGGCCAGCAACGCCCCCATCTGCGCCTCGGGCAGATACACATCGGCCAGGCCCGTGTACAGGGCGTCGGCCGCGTTGATCGTCAAGCCCGTCAAGCCCAGGTACAGGCCCAGCCGGCCCGCCAGGCGGGAAAGAAAGTAACTGCCGCCCACGTCGGGGAACAGGCCGATATTGACTTCCGGCATGGCCATGCGCGTGCGGCCTGTGACGATGCGCAGGCGGTTGCCGGGCCCGGCTTGCGCCACGCCCATGCCGCCGCCCATCACCACGCCGTCCATCACGGCGATATACGGTTTCGGGTAGAAGTGAATCAGATGATTTAAAGCATATTCTTCCGTAAAGAAATCTTCCAGCTGGGCGCTGCCGCCTTGCGGCGTGGCCAGGCCCGCATCGTAAAAGAAACGGATGTCGCCGCCGGCGCACAGGGCTTTCTCGCTGCTGGAGCGGATCACGACGGCATCCACCTGCGGGTCGTCGCGCCAGGCCAGCAAGGCCGCGTTCAGGGCGCGCACCATCTCCAGCGACAGGGAATTCAAGGCTTTCGGGCGGTCGAGCACGATGTGCCCCGTGCGGTGGCGGATGGAGGTCTGGACAAAGTCGCTCATGGCAGGATGGAAAGAAGTGAAAGTGCCAACATTCTAGCGCCTGCGCGGGGAACATTGCGTTCGACAGGGACGGGCGCAAAAAAGGGCGCAATGTGCGCCCTTAGTTGATCACAACCGGTTGAAAGTCGCAGGCCGCTTAGGCGGCGGCGAATTCTTCTTCCGAGTTGTCTGGCAGATGCTTGATCGCCTCTTTACCGTGCCCTTGCACTTTGGTTTTGTATTTCATCACTTGCCTATCGAGCTTGTCGATCAGGGCATCGATCGCGGCATACAGGTCTTGCGCCAGGCTTTCCACATAGACGGTTTTGCCACTCAGACGCAGGTTGACTTCGGCCTTTTGACGTTTTTCTTTCTCTTTGAGGTTATCCACGGTCAGAATCACGGCGATATCGATGACTTGATCGAAATGACGTTTCACGCGCTCCAGCTTCGTTTGTACGTATTCACGGATGGCTGGTGTCACTTCGAGATGATGTCCGCTGATGGTGAGATTCATACACACTCCTAAAGATGATCGGGTTCGTGCGGTCCATCCTATCCGGCCCGCAGAGGAACCGAAAAAACTTACAAACACTTACGCAGGCTCACTGGCGGAATTTTCAATGCTTCCCGGTATTTGGCAACAGTACGTCGCGCAATCACCATGCCTTGTTCCCCCAGCATGTCCGCAATCTTACTGTCGGATAAAGGATTTTTAGGGTCTTCTGCTCCTGTCAGTTGCACGATCAATGCCCGTATCGCCGTCGATGACGCTTCGCCCCCCGCTTCGGTGGCGACGTGGCTACCAAAGAAATATTTCAACTCGAACATGCCGTGCGGGGTCAGCATGTACTTTTGAGTTGTTACCCGCGAGATAGTACTCTCGTGTAAACCCAGTGTATCAGCTATTTCACGGAGCACAAGGGGGCGCATGGCAACGGCCCCATGCGAGAAAAAGTTCTTTTGCCTTTCTACTATCGCCTGCGCCACGCGCAGGATCGTGTCGAAGCGCTGGCGCATATTCTTGATCAGCCACTTGGCTTCCTGCAACTGTGCGCCCATGGCGCCCTCGCCCTTGCCCTGCTTGAGCAGGTTGGCGTACATGGCGTTGACGCGCAGGCGCGGCATGACGTCGTTGTTCAGGGTGACTTGCCAGCCATTGCGCGCGCGCTTGACGACGACGTCGGGCACCACATAGTCGGACACGTCCGAGGCGAACACGGCGCCCGGGTGCGGATTGCACTGGCGAATCACCGTCTGCGCCTCGCGCAAGTCTTCCTCGTCGCAATCGAGGGCTTTCTTCAGCTTGTTGAAATCGCGCTGGGCAAACCAGGCCAGGTGCTTTTCCACGATGACGAGGGCCATGCGCCGCGTCACCATGGCGACGTGCGGCAAGCGCTTGATCTGCAGCGCCAGGCATTCGGACGCATTGCGCGCACCCACGCCCGGCGGATCGAAACTTTGCAGCAGCGACAAGGCCGTGCGCATCTCGTCGGCGTCGATTTCCAGCTCTTCCGGCAGGCGCGCCAGGATGTCGTCGAGCGACTCTTCCAGATAGCCATTGTCGTCGAGCGCGTCGATGATCAGCTCGACCAGCGCGCGGTCGCGCAACTCGAGCACCGTCACGCGCATCTGCTCCATCAGGTGCTCGCGCAGGGTGCAGTGGTGGGCCTCCAATTGCGGACGGGAATCTTCGTCGTCGGGCGCCTTGCCCCGGCTCGCCTCGCTCCAGTCGCTGTCGCCGCCATCCGCGGCGGCCGCGCCGTCGCCCCCTCGCCGTCAAACGTTTCCGCTTCGGCCGGCGCTGCGGGCGCCTCCTGGCCTGGCGGCTGGGGCGGCGCTTCGGCCGGCGCGGCCGTGGAACTCAAGGCCCCGTCGGACAGCAGGCGCAGCGAACGGTCGAGCGGATCGTCGAGGCGCTCGAGCAAGGGATTGTCCGTCAGCAGCTGCTCGAGTTCCTGGTGCAATTCCAGGGTAGACAATTGCAACAGGCGTATCGATTGCTGCAACTGCGGCGTCAGTGCCAGATGCTGCGAAGTGCGCAGCTGCAATGATTGTTTCATTGGCTCACATGCGGAAGTGTTCGCCCAGATAGACCCGGCGTACCGACTCGTTGGCGATGATGTCGTCGGGGCGTCCCGACGCCAGCACCGAACCCTGGTTGATGATGTAGGCACGGTCGCAAATACCCAGCGTCTCGCGCACATTATGATCGGTGATCAGCACGCCGATATTGCGCTCCTTCAAGAAGCGCACGATGCGCTGGATCTCGATGACGGCGATCGGATCGACGCCGGCGAAGGGCTCGTCGAGCAGCACGAAACGGGGATCGGTGGCCAGCGCGCGGGCGATTTCCACGCGGCGGCGCTCGCCGCCCGACAGGGACAGGGCCTGGTTCTCGCGCAACTTTTCAATCTGCAGGTCGGCCAGCAGTTTATCCAGGCGCTCCTCGATCTCGGCCTTCTTCAGGGGACGGCCTTCGACGGTCTGGATTTCCAGCACGGCACGGATATTGTCTTCCACCGTCAGCTTGCGGAACACGGACGCTTCCTGCGGCAGGTACGACAGGCCCATCTGCGCGCGGCGGTGGATCGGCAGGCTGGAAATGTCCACGCCGCTGATATCGATGCTGCCGCCATCGGACGGCACCAGGCCGACGATCATGTAGAACGACGTGGTCTTGCCGGCGCCGTTCGGGCCCAGCAGCCCCACCACTTCGCCGCATTCGACTTGCAGCGACACGTCATGCACGACTTGCCGCTTGCCATAGGTTTTTTGCAGCCCGCGAACGATCAGGGTACTGCCGCAACGAGTATTGTCCATTATTTCGTTCCTGGCGCAGGCGTGGCCGGCGCTTTCTCCGCCGCGGGCGCCTTGGTCTTCGGCTGGATCACCATGCGCACGCTGCCGCCATCGGGGGTGCTGGTGCCGCTGTTGGAATTTTCCATCGCAAACACTTCCTTGCGGCTGTCATACGAGATGAAGGCGCCATTGGCCACGTCGGTCACTTTCGTGCCCTCCAGGCGCGTCAGCTTGGCCCGGGTAAACAGTTTCACCACTTCCGTCTTGTTGTCGTATTCCACGCGCTCCGCTTCGCCTTCGACCCACAGGTCGCCCGCGCCATCGCGCTTCTGGCGGAAGGTGGCCAGCTTGCCGGGATCGGCCCAGAAGGTAATGAACTGGTAGCCTTGCGGGTCTTCCGTGATCAGGGCCCGGCCCGCCTTCATGGTCAGGGTGCCCTTGACCAGCACGACGTCGCCCGTCAGGGTACGGATCTGCTTGACGTCATCGACGTGGCCGCTACGCGCCGTGATGACGGCTTCCTTCTCGGAATCGGCCTTCTCGGCATGCGCCACGCCCATCATGGCCAGAGAAAATACGCTCAACAGCAAGATGTTCTTCATAGTATGGTTTCCTTGTTTCATTCTGTCATTTTGCCGCCGCGGCCGGGCGCGGTTTCGGCGGGAGGACCATGCGCAGCGCATTTTGCACTTCCACCACGCCGGTGGCGTTATTGGCCTTCATGCCGATGCCATTGAGGCGCGAAGTACCCGTCAGGATATCGACCGGCACGTCCGTTTCCATTCTTTCCTCGTCCGGAAACACCGTCAGCGCTTCCGTCCTCACGGTCAGGTTCTGCGCCTTCGGACTGGCCGCGCGATCGATCACGACCTTGCGGTGCAGTTGCAGCCGGGTATTATCCTGGTCGATATGCGCCAGTTCCGCATTCATGTTCAGCGGCGGCATGCCGGGCGTCAGCTTGCGCACGAAGGGCTGGTCGATATCGGACGAATCGTCGAGCGGATAATGCGTGAGCTTGGTGCCCGACACGATATAGCTGGGTTTACCCGTCAAATCCATGCGCACCAGGCTGAAATTGGTGATGAAATAGTCGGGCTCGTCCAGATGCTTGCTGGCCCTGATGTCCTGGCCATTCTTGTTCATCACTTCGAGCAGCCAGAAGCTGCCCAGCGCGACGACAACCGCGCCCAGCACGGTAAAAATCATGCGCCAGCGATGGGCGCCTCTTGGCTTACGCATAGGGCTTCACTCTTTCAAAGGTCACTGGCGGCAAGGCGCGCCTCACTCCAGGAACGGCGCCATGACGCGCGCATAGTTGTCCTGGGCGCGCAGCAGGAATTCGCAGATCTCGCGCACCGCGCCGCGGCCGCCGCCGGCCTGCGTCACATGGTGCGCCAGGCCCTGCGCTTCCGGACGCCCGCCCGGCACGCTGACGGCAAAGCCCACGCGGCGCAGGATGGGCGCATCGATGACGTCGTCGCCGATGTAGCCGCATTGCTCTTCCGTCAAGCCCGTCAGCGCCAGCAGTTCGCGAAACGGCGTCAGCTTGTCGTGACCGCCCTGGTGCACATGGGTAATGCCCAGGTCTTGCGCGCGGCGCGCCGTGATGGCCGAGCGGCGCGCGCTGATGATGGCCGTCTGCACGCCCGATTCCTGCAGCAGCTTGATGCCCAGGCCATCATACACATTAAACGTTTTCATCATTTCGCCATCGGGGCCGAAGTGCAGGCTGCCGTCGGTGAGCACGCCATCGACGTCAAAGATCATCAGTCTGACCTTGGCGGCGCGCGCCAGGTTGTCCGCTACGCTGTCCATCAGATCACCTTCGCTTGCGTCAGATCATGGATATGCAGCGCGCCCACCAGCTTGCCGTCGGCATCGACGACCAGCATCTGATTGATGCGGAACTGTTCCATCACGGCCACGGCGTCGACGGCCAGGCGCTCGGGCGCGATGCTGCGCGGCTGCGCATGCATGACGTCGCGGATCGCCACTTGCGTGAAATCCTGCACGCGCTCGAACATGCGGCGCAAGTCGCCATCCGTAAACACGCCCACGGGGCGGTTGTCCGCATCGACGACGGCCGTCATGCCCATGCCCTTCTTCGTCATCTCTTCCAGCGCCTGCAGCAGCGAAGCTTCCACCGGCACCTGCGGCACCCGTTCACCGCTGCGCATGACGTCATGCACGTGCGTGAGCAGGCGGCGGCCCAGGGCGCCGCCCGGGTGCGAGCGGGCGAAATCTTCTTCCTTGAAGCCGCGCAAGTCGAGCAAGGCCACGGCGATCGCGTCGCCCAGGGCCAGGGTGACGGTGGTGCTGGCCGTCGGCGCCAGGTTCAGCGGACAGGCTTCTTTCTCAACAGAAATATCCAGGTGCACATCGGCCAGCTGCGCCAGGCTGGAGTTCGGCTTGCCCGTCATGGAAATGAGCACGCCGCCCATGCGCTTGACGACGGGCATGATGGCCATCAGCTCGGACGATTCGCCCGAGTACGAGATGGCAATAAAAGCATCGTCCGACGTGACCATGCCCAGGTCGCCATGGGCCGCTTCGGCCGGATGCACGAACAGGGCCGGCGTGCCGGTGGAAGCGAGGGTGGCGGCAATCTTGCGCGCGATATGGCCGGACTTGCCGATGCCGGAAACGACGACACGCCCCTTGCACTGCAGCAACAGCGCCACGGCGCGGCCCACGCTGTCGTCCGTGGCCAGGCGCGCGTGCAGCGCAACGATGGCGTCGGACTCGATCTGCAAGGTGGTGCGGGCCAGCGCGACGGCGCGCTCGGCCGTCGCTTGCATGTCAATTCGATCAAAAGCTTTCAGCATTGTTTTTTCATGGGTTACACTCATGCCCAAAGTATAAACGAATTAGGAAAGCAAAAAACTTGCCAGTCACAACAAACAACGATTTCCATTGACCGCACCGGGCAACCCATGTTTTCCTCGCTTGAACTGACCCTGATGTTACTCGGCAGCGCCGTGCTGGGCGTGGTCGCTTTCAGAATGTTGCATTTGCCGCCCATGCTGGGCTACCTGGCCGTCGGCATCGTCATCGGCCCCCATGCGCTGGGCCTGGCGGCGGAAAACGAAGCCAGCCACACCCTGGCCGAGTTCGGCGTCGTCTTCCTGATGTTTTCCATCGGGCTCGAGTTTTCTTTGCCCAAGTTCCTCGCCATGCGGCGCATCGTCTTCGGCCTAGGCATGGCGCAGGTGGTCACCACCATCATCGCCACCGTCGTCTTCGGCTGGTTCGTCGGGCGCTACCTGTCCGCCTACATCCACCTGAGCTGGCAAGCCGCGTTCGCCCTGGGCGGCGCGCTGGCCATGTCGTCGACGGCCATCGTCTCGAAAATGCTCACGGAGCGGCTGGAACTGGAAAGCGAACACGGCCGCAAGATCATCGGCATTCTGCTGTTCCAGGACCTGGCCGTGGTGCCCCTGCTGATCCTCATTCCCGCCCTCACGCGCGATTCGGACAACCTGGCCGAAACCCTGGCCTGGGCCGGCGGCAAGGCGCTGGTCGTGCTGATCTTGCTGCTGTTCATCGGCCAGAAGATGGTGCGCGGCTGGCTGACCATCGTCGCCAAGCGCCGCTCGCAGGAATTGTTCATGCTCAACCTGCTGCTGATCACCCTGGGCGCGGCCTGGATCACGGAGCGGGCCGGGCTGTCGCTGGCCCTGGGGGCGTTTGTTGCCGGCATGCTCATTTCCGAGACGGAATTCAAGCACCAGGTGGAAGAGGATATCAAGCCCTTCCGCGATGTGCTGCTGGGCCTGTTCTTCATCACCGTCGGCATGCTGCTCAATATCCGCGTGGTGCTGGACAACTGGTGGCTGGTCCTGCTGCTGCTGTGCGGCCCCGTGCTGCTGAAGTTCGCCCTGATCGCGGGCCTGGCCCGGCTGTTCGGGTCCAGCAACGGCGTGGCCTTGCGCACGGGGCTGGGACTGGCGCAGGCGGGCGAGTTCGGCTTCGTGCTGCTGAACCTGGCCGGCGGCATCAAGCTGATGGACCCGTTCGTCGTGCAGGTGGTGCTGGCCTCGATGGTGCTGTCGATGCTGGCGGCGCCCTTTCTCATCGCCAAATCCGATGCCATCGTCATGAAACTGGCGGCCAACGACTGGATGATGCAATCCCTGGCCCTGACCAAGATCGCCACGCGCACGATGGCTTCGCAGAAACACGTGCTGATCGCCGGCTTCGGGCGCAGCGGGCAAAGCCTGGCCACCCTGCTGGCGGAAGAAAAGATCGAATACCACGCGCTGGACCTGGACCCGGAACGGGTGCAGGAAGCGCAGCTGGCCGGCGCCCACGTCTCGTATGGCGACGCGGGCCGGCGCGAAAGCCTGGTGGCGGCCGGCATCTACCGGGCCAGCGCCGTGGTGATCACGTATGCGAATACCCCTTCGGCACTGAAGTTATTGCATTTGCTCAAAGAAATGGCGCCGACCTTGCCCGTCATCGTGCGCAGCCACGACGATACCGATCTCGACCAGTTGAAGAAGGCGGGCGCGGCCGAGGTGGTGCCGGAATTGATGGAAGGCAGCCTGATGCTCGCTTCGCATGCGCTGATCATGATGGGCGTGCCCCTGCGCCGCGTCGTGCACCGGGTGCAGGCGGCGCGCGAGGAGCGCTACGCCTCCCTGCGCGGCTATTTCCACGGTTCCAGCGATGCGGGCGACGATGCGGAACTGGAACGCCTGCATACGGTCACCGTCAGCGAGGATGCGCACTGCGTGGGTTTACCGTTGAGTACGATCGACGTGGCCGGCTGCGGCGCGTTCGTGACGGCCATCCGCCGCGGCCGCGGCAGCCTCGACGTCACCCCCGAGACACAACTGGCCAGCGGCGACGTGGTGGTGCTGCGCGGCACGGCCGACGCCGTGGCCAAAGCGGAAACGTTACTATTGAAATAATCAGCCGGCCTGCGGCTGCCGGCTGACGACCTTGTTGCGGCCATCGGCCTTGGCCTGGTACAGGGCCTGGTCGGCATGCGCCACCAGTTGCTGCGCCACCGATTCGATGGGTAGCAGCGCCGCGTCCGCTTCCAGGCTGGCCACGCCGATCGACACGCTGACCCACGCCTGCGCGCTGCCCGGCAAGTCGAACATGGTGCCGGCGATGCTGGCGCGGATGCGTTCGGCAACGAAGGTCGCGCTGTCGAGATCGGCGTCGATCAGCAGGACGACGAATTCCTCGCCGCCGAAGCGGCCCAGCGCGTCCGAACGGCGCAATTCCGTGCGGATGCGCGTGGCCACTTCGCGCAACACCTCGTCGCCGCCCTGGTGGCCATGCGTGTCATTGACCGATTTAAAATGGTCGATATCGATATACATGCATGAAATGCAATAATTCTGGCGCCGCGCGCGGGCGATTTCTTCCAGCAGCCGGCGGTCGATATAGCGGCGGTTGTAGACGCCCGTCAGGGAATCGGTCAGGCCGATATATTTGAGCATTTCATTGCTGATCACGTTTTCCAGGCAGATGGCGATGATGGACGCCATGTGCTTGATGAAATCCGTGCCCAGCGCGGGCGTAAAGCGCGTCGCGTCGCCGCTGGCCAGGTTCAGGCTGCCAATCAGGCGCTTGTTGCGCAGCAAGGGCACCAGCGCCACGCTGCGCAGGGGAACGTCGATCTGCGGAAAACGCGGGCCGTGCACGGCCGCATCGAAGGCGTCGAGCAGCGGCAGCGGCGGCAAGGCCGCTTCCCCCTCGGCCACAGGCCTTGGTGCGGCAAAACCCAGCTCCGCCACGGCATGCACGAACAGCAACTGCGGAAAAGCGCTGAAATCGACGCCCAGCTTTTCCATCACCAGCACGATATCATCATCCTCGTCGAGCAGGCTCAGGGTGACGCCGTCGAGGTCGGAAATCACGGGCAAGGTGCGGAAGATGGTGCCGATCAACTCGGGAAACGTGGACGCGCTGACGATTTCCAGGTCGAACGCCTGGTGGCGGCACATGATGTCGTGGTTGCGCTCGACCTGTTCCAGCAGGAAAGCCATGCGCGCGCGCAAGGCCTGGTTTTCGGCTTCGAGGCTGGCAATGCGCGGGTCCGGCGGTATTGCTTGATTCATAGAAACCTTAAACCCTTATGTACGGGCGCCATGCTCAAAATGCCAGTTCGAAACCGATGTCCTGTCCCACCACGATACGCTCATCGCCACCTTCCGTGACGATGGCGTTCATGCCGAAGCAGATGGCGCCGTCGAGCTCGGGCTTGGCGCGATAGCCATGCATGACGTCGAGCGGGTCCGGTCCGGGCACGCCCGTGGCCTGGTCCACCGACGGGATCGGGCAACGCGAACACGGCTTGACGGGTTTCAAGGTTGTCGCGCCGAATTGCAGGAATTCGGCGTAGTCTTCCTCGAAGGCGCCGATGTCGCCGATGACCAGGTTGGGGCGGAAGCGGTTCATCGGCAGAGGTTCACGGCCGGCGGCGCGCAGCTTGTCATTGACGTCGGCCAGCGAGGCACTGCCCGCGATCAGCACCGGGTAGCCATCGGCAAACATGGTCGAAGCGGCAACGCCATCCGTCCATTTGGTGCTGGTGGCGCGCACCACGTCCGGGTGAAAGCGCACCAGGCGGCACGGCACGCCGATGGCCTGGCTGAACCAGGTGGCCGTGACCTCGTCGCAATCGTAGGCGCGCACGGTATCGTCCCACACCTGCACCTCCAGCATCGGTGCCAGCTGCGGATGCGGCAAGCCCAGCTCGATTTCCAGACGCAGCATGCCCGGCGCGCGCAATTCCAGCGTGGTGGCCTTGATGGACGGCACGATCAGCGCCATGCGCGGATGTTCGCGCTGGGTCAAAAAGCGGCCCTGCGGGTCCACCACCATCCATTCGCGGTCGAACACGTGCTCGCTCATCAGCCCTGAGCGCGTCAGGACCGCCTCGCGCAAATGGATGCCGGCGCAGGATTTGATCGGATACAGGATGATGTCGGACAGGATAGCCATGGACAGGGGAGAAGGAACAGTGTTGCTGCTTCTGCCAGGAAATTATTCAGAAACGAAGTATGGCAGCAAAGCGGGCAAGCGTAAATCGGCCAGGCCCAGCCGAAGCGGCTGGGCCTGCATGACAAGGATCAATACGTATAGAAAATACGCTGGATTTCTTGCGTGCTGTTGGTTTTGGTCAAGGCCAGCATCAGCAGGATGCGGGCTTTTTGCGGGTTCAGGGTGTCGGACACGACACTGTCGAGTTCATCGTCGTTGGCTTCGCCATTGCGCGCCACGATGCCCTGGCCGACCCGGCTCGAACGCACGATCAGCACGCCCTTCTGGCGCGCTTCCACCAGGGCCGGCTTCATTTGCGCGGCCACGCTGCCATCGCCCACGCCCGCGTGGATGATGCCCTTGGCGCCGGCGGCAATGAAGGCGTCCATGCCGACACGGTTCATATTGGCGTAGCCGTAGACGATGTCCACTTGGGGCAAAGCGTCGAGCTTGCTGATGTCAAATTCCGATTCCAGGGTGTGCTTGCGCGTCGACTGGCGGTAAAGAAGGCCTTGCTGCCCTGGATGTAGCCGAGCATGCCCAGTTCCGGCGACTTGAAGGTGTCCGTCGTCGACGTATTCGTCTTGGTCACTTCGCGCGCCGCGTTGATCTGGTCGTTCAAGGCCACCAGCACGCCCTTGCCCACGGCTTCCTTGCTGCCTGCCAGCATCACGGCGTTGTACAGGTTGATGGGGCCGTCCGCGGAGATGGCGGTCGAGGGACGCATGGCGCCCACCACCACGACCGGCTTGTGGCTTTTCACGGTCAGGTTCAGGAAATACGCCGTTTCTTCGATGGTGTCGGTGCCGTGCGTGACGACCACGCCGTCCACGTCAGCGGAGGCCAGCAGCACGTTGATGCGCTTGGCCAGGGCCAGCCAGTGGCTGTTGCCCATGCTTTCGCTGGCGATCTGGAACACTTGCTCGCCTTTCACATTCGCCACTTTTTTCAGTTCCGGCACGGCCGCGATCAGGCGCTCGACGCCCACGGTGGCCGAGGTGTAGCCGACGGTGGTGGTGCTGTCGGCGCCGCTGCCGGCGATGGTGCCGCCCGTGGCCAGGATCACCACATTCGGCAATTTGACGGCCGCCTGCTGCGCGCGTGCGGGGGACGCGGCAACAAAGCCCATCAGCAAGGTGGCCAGCATCAGCTGTGCACAAGAATGGAATTTGCGTGAAAACATGGTGCTCCTGTTCGGTGATGTGTCAAAGATAACAAAGTCGTGTGCAAATTATATGTCATCAGTGCGGCAAAAAAGTCCCGATTGACGCGTTCTGCGCAAACGTGCGCGCCTTCCCATGCGCTACAGTGGCGCCATGTCCACACTCCTGTCCTTCCGCTCTTGCCTCGTCCTGCCGTTCGTCCTGATGGCGCTGGGCGCCTGCTCCACGCAGGTCGAACTGCGCGCGGCGGCGCAGCAGGAGCAGTGGGGACGTGAAGCCGCTGGCCAGGGCGACTGGGCGCAAGCCATGCGCGGCTACGCGGCCGCGGCCGAGAATGCCGAACTGGGCCATGGCGATGCAGCTTGGCAGGCGCGGCTGCACCACGAAGCGGGTCGCGCCGCCAGCGCCGCCTGCCGCTACGATGCGGCCGCATTTCATTTCCGCCAGGCGATCGCGCTGGCAAAGCAGGCCGGTACATCGAGCGCCCCCAGCGACAAGGCGCTGGAATCGCTACAGGCCGGCAAACCTTGCGCAGTTCCCCCATGAACGTCGCGCGCACCTTGCTGGCAGCATCCACCCTCTTTACCGGCATGGCGTCCGCGTGCGCCGCCGAGCCGGCGCTCCCCTATGGGAAGCGGGCGTCTTCGGCGGCACGGCCGTCACGCCCGCCTATCCAGGCGCCAGCGAGCGCTCGACGCGCAGCCTGGCCCTGCCCTATCTGATTTATCGCGGGAAAGTCTTGCGCGCCGACCGTTCCGGCGTGGGCGCGCGCCTGCTCGACACGGATCGCCTCGATTTCGATATCGGTTTTGCCCTGTCCTTGCCGGCCCGTTCCAGCGACGTGCCCGCCCGGCGCGGCATGCCGGACCTGGGCACCCTGGTGGAATTTGGCCCGCGCCTGAAAATCAAGCTGGCCGCACCGACGCAGCACAGCCGCCTGGGCCTGGAACTGCCCCTGCGCGCCGTCCTCGAAGCGCGCGGCGGCCTGCGCCGCCAGGGCGCCACGTTCGAGCCGCGCCTCGTGTATGCGCTGCAAGGCGAGCAGCAGGCATGGCACCTCGACGCCAGCCTCGGCGCCGTGCTGGGCAATGCCGCCATCAACGATTACTTGTATGGCGTCAGCCCCGCGTTTGCCGCCGATGGGCGCCCCGCGTATGCGGCCAAAAGCGGGCTGATGCTCACGCGCCTGGGCCTGGGCGGTTCGTACCGGCTGCATCAGGACTGGCGCGCCTTTGCCTTTTTGCGCTATGACAACTACACAGGCGCCGCCAACCGCGCCAGTCCCCTGTTGCGCCAGAACAGCGGCACCTCGGCCGGCATCGGCCTGATGTGGACATGGCAACGCTCGGAGAGCCTGGCACGGGGACCGGAAGACTAGCGGCAAGGCGGCTTAAAACTCCGTCGTGGCCGACAGCATGACCGTGCGCGGCGCGCCCAGGCCCAGGCTGGTCCATTGCGGCAGCGCCCAGTACGCCCGGTTGCCGACGTTCGTCACACTGGCGCGCACGGTCAGGGGCCGGCCGGCCGCACGGGTGGCATAGCGGGCGCCCAGGTCAAACACGGTGCGGCCCGGCACGGACAGCGAATTGTCGGCATTGATGTATTGCTTCGATGCCGCCGTCGCATTCGCCGTCAGGGTCACGCCGGGGATGGCGGGCGCATCCCACTCGACGCCCAGCTTCGCTTGCAGCCTGGGCACGCCCGTTGCCTGCTTGCCCTGGTTGGCGCCGCCCACCGTCTTGCTCAAGACCGGATCGACATACGCGACGCCGCCCATCAGGCGCACGTCGCGCAGGGGCGAACCGAAAAAGCCCCAATCGACGCCGCGGTTGCGCTGCTCGCCGCCGAAAGAAAAGACATTGCTGACCGGATCGACATAGCTGCTGGGCCGTTTGATTTCATACACGCTGACCGTGTGCGCGAACTCGCCCAGGTCGGCCTTGAAGCCAAGCTCCGCCTGCTTCGACTTGTATGGCGCAAAGACTTCGCCCGAATTGGCCGCCGTCAGCGGCGCCGTGGCGCCCTGGCTCAAGCCTTCGATGTAATTGCCGTACAGAGAAACCGTGTTGCTCGCCTTGAGCAGCAGGGCGACGGCTGGCGTGGTGGCGCCTTGGTCGTAACGCGAGGTGCGCGCGCCCGTCTTGATGTTGAAGCTATCGCTGAGCACTTCCTGGCGGCGCAAGCCCACCGTCAGTTGCACCTTGTCTTGCGCAAAGGAAAGCGTATCGACCAGGCCAACGCTAGCCAGGCGCAGCTCCGCCTTGGAAATTTGCGGCGCCTCGAAGCGCGTCGCCGGTCCCCAGACGGGGCGATAGATATTCGTGATCCAATCTTTCGCCAAGGTATTGCGGCGTCCGTACTGCTTGTCCGTGTGGTGATAATACGTGGCGTTGACGGCCCATTGATGGCCGATATCGCCCGTGCGCAGCTTGCCCCGCAAGCCCGCTTCCGCCGACTGTTTCTCCACATCAAAACCCAGGTCCGCAAGATTGGTACGGTAATCGCCGGCCGTGTTGAACACCTGGATCAGATAGGCACCCGTCGACCGGTAGTCGGCCCGGCTGGCGCCAACGGCGGCATACGCCAACACCTGCCCGCTCACGTCCAGTTCGCCGCGCAGCATGGCGCCCTTGTCCCTGGTGTCGTAAAACGCCCAGCTGGGATTGAGCAGGGTCTCCGGTTTCGGCGGACGCGGCACGGGCAAGCCGGCGGCCAGGTTGACGCCCCGGTTCAAGCCGTCGGCGCGGTCCTCGCTGCGATACAGGTCGGCGGACAGGCGCGCGCCGTTGCCACGCCAGTCCAGGCCCACGGACACGAGCCGGCTCTTCTTTTGCTGGTGGTCGATGGCACCGTCGCCATCGCGGTAGACGCCGTTGACGCGGATGCCGAACTGTTTATTCTCGCCAAAACGCTGCCCCAGATCAATATGTCCTCCCCATTGCGAGTCCGACATGTACGACGCCGTCACGCGCGCCAGCGGCGTGTCGCCCGCGCGCTTGGGCACGAGGTTGATGCTGCCGCCCACCGAGCCGCCCGGTGGCATGCCGTTGAGCAAGGCCGATGGCCCCTTCAGCACTTCGATGCGCTCGAACATTTCCGGCGAGGTGCGGTAGTACGGCGATATACCGTACAGCCCGCCAAACGCGACGTCGCCGATATTCGAGCTGAAGCCCCGTATCGAGTAGTTTTCGCCGATGATGCCCGTCATGCCGCTGCTGAAGACGGTGGGATCCGTCGCGGCAATCACATCGGTGATGTCGCGCGCCTGCCGGTCTTCGATGAATTTGTCCGTATAGCTGATGGTGTTGAACGGGGTTTCCATGAAATCCTTATCGCCCAGGAAACCCACGCGGCCGCCGGACGCCACCTGCCCGCCGGCATAGGCCTCCGTCACGGTGTTACCTTTGCCCCACACCGTCACGGCCGGCATGGTCGCGGCGGCCTCGGCGGCGACGCTGTGCGCCGGCTCGCGGCGCACCGTGTAGCTGCCATTGCCCTCGCGCACGGCTTGCAAGCCGTGGCCGCGCAGCAATTCGTAAAAACCCTCGGGCACGCTGTAGCTGCCGGACAGGCCGGCGCTGTTTTTCCCTGCAGCAGGCCCGCATCCACCGTCAATTCGATGCCCGCCGCCGCCGCGAAGGTGTTGAGCGCCAGGCCCAGCGTTCCCGCCGGCACGCTGAACGCTTGCCGGGCCTGGCCCGCCCCCGCTTGTGCATAGGCCGGCGGGACCGCCACGCCCAGCGCCCCCACGGTCAAGCCCGTGATGAGCGCCAGTTGCACGGCGGTGGCGATACGGCTCAGGTTCAAGGCGGGAAGGTGGCGTGTCGCCATGCGTGTTGCCATAATTAAGTCCTTTTCAGATGGGATGATTGCTTGTTCTCACCTATCTCCCGAACGAAAAGGCAAAATCCTCAATGCAAATACGAATCATTACCAAAATAACTTACATCACTGGTAACCCTTGAGCACGTCATCGATCACCCGTTTCAGCGACGTCACGCTGGCCGCCGTGATGTACCAGGCATCCGCATCGACGAAGACCACGCGGCCGTTTTTCCAGGCATTGGTCTGGCGCAACAACGGATTGGCCATCTGCTCGGCCGTCATGACGGGACGGTGTTCCATCACGGCCGTGCGGTCCACGACATAGATGATGTCGGGATTGGCTTGCTGGATGAACTCGCTGGATATGGGCTGGCCATGCAAGCCCGCCTCGACGGCCGTGCTGGCCGGTTTGACGCCCAGCGCGTCGAAGACAAAACCGTAGCGCGACTGCACGCCGAACGCGCTGAAGGCGCCGTTGTTGTGCAGCACGATCAGCGCCTTCTCGGGACGGTCCTGCGTCACCTTGCGCGCGGCCGCCACCTGGTCGTCCAGCTCCTGCGCTTTATGACGAGCAATATCCTCCTTGCCGAAGATACGCCCCAGTGTCCCCAAGTGCTGCTTGACCACGTCGATGTGCTTGCTCTCGCTGTTCTGGTAATCGACGTCGAAATGCAAGGTCGGCGCGATCTGGCTCAGTTCCTTGTAGTGATTGGCCTGGATCGAGGTCATCAGCACGAGGTCGGGCTGGAGCGCGTGGATATGCTCGAGATTGGGCTGCACGATGGCGCCCAGGTCGCGGATGGCCTCGTCATCCTTGTAGCGGGTAAGAAAGTGCGGCACGTAATCCTTCACCATGCCGGCCACGGGCACGCCCAGCTGGTCGAGAAAATCGACTTCGTTCATGTCGAGCACGGCCACCCTCTGCGGACGATGTGTGACCACCGTCGTGCCCAGCTTGTGCACGATGGTGATGGGCGCGAACGCCTGCGGTGGCGCAGAGGCGGCGGGCGCTGGCGTGGCCGGCTTGTCGGTACAGCCTTGCAGGACGGCCGCGGCGGCAAGCAGCACGGCCAGCACACGGCGGGATTTGTTGCAGATCATGTCAAGCTCCTGTGGGGGTAAAGTAATTGCAGAGGCAGCCGCGTTCATTGCGCACGATATGGAAATCGATGTCGTACAGCGCGCGCAAGCGCTGTTCCGTCACGACCTCGTGGGCGGGGCCGGAAAAGCGCACGGCGCCGTCCTGCATGGCGACGATGTGGTCCGAATAATTGGCGGCGAAATTGATGTCGTGGATCACCAGGACCACGGTGCGGCCCTGTTCGTCGCACAGGCGGCGCAGCGCGCGCATGATCTGCACGGCGTGCTTCATGTCGAGGTTGTTGAGCGGCTCGTCGAGCAGCAGAATATCCGTCTGCTGGGCAATCGTCATGGCCAGGAAGGCCATCTGGCGCTGGCCGCCGCTCAGCTCGTCGACGTAGGCGGTGCGCAGCGCGTCGAGCGACAGAAAGGCGATGGCGTCGGTGATCGCCTGCCGGTCCTGCGCCGTCAGCGCGCCGCGGCTGTAGGGGAAGCGGCCAAAGGCAACCAGCTCTTCCACCGTCAGGCGCAGATGGAAATCGGGAGCCTGGCGCAGGGTAGCCACCTGGCGCGCATACTCCGGGATCTTGATTGAGGCGATATCGCGCCCGCCTATCGTGATCTCGCCACTATTCGCTTCCTGCAGGCGCGCGATAAGCATCAGCAAGGTCGTCTTGCCGGCACCGTTGGGGCCGATCAAGGACGTCACTTTCCCCTTGGGAAACTGCACGCTGACCTTGGCCAGCACGCGCCTGGCGCCGTAGCTTTTTTCGATATGGTTGACGTGGATCATGCTGTGCCCCGGGTGCGGACCATGAGCGTGAGGAAATACGCGCCACACACCAGGTTGACGAGGATGCCGACCGTGGTCCGGTAATTGAAAACGTGCTCGACCAGCAGCTGGGCGGCGAGGAAGATGGCGATGGCGATGCCGCAGCCCAGCGGCAAGGTGACGCGGTGGCGCGCCGTGCGGGCCAGGGCGTAAGTCGTGTTCGCCACAAAGATGCCCATGAAGGCCGTGGGCCCCAGCAAGCTCGTCGACACGGCCACCAGCACGGCGATCAGCGCCAGCTGCAGCTGCACCATGCGCCGGTAATCGATGCCGAGCGAGATGGCCTGCTCGCGCCCCAGCGCCAGCACGTCGAGCGCCGGCAGGGTCTTCGCCACGGCCACGCAGGCGGCGCCCGCCAGCAGGGCCGAGTACAGCAGTTGCACCGGCTGCGCCTTGTTGAACGAGGCCTGGCTGAATCCTTGCAAGATGGCAAATTCGCCCGGACTGATGCGCAGCTGGATGAACTGGGTGAACGTGCCGATCACCATCGTCAGCACAAAGCCCAGCAACAGCAAAAAATATACGTCGTTCTTGCCATCACGAAACAGCCAGGAATGGATGGCCCAGGAATACGCGAGCATCAGCGCGATGGACACGACGAAATTGCCGTTCTGCCCCAGCAGCACCACGCTGTGCATGCCCATCGCGAGGATCAGCAGCGACTGCAGCAGCACATACACGGCCTCGTAACCCATGACGGCCGGCGTCAGGATGCGGTTGCCGGCGATGGTCTGGAAAACGATCGACGACACGGCCACGCAGACGCCGCCGATGGCGATGGCGGCCAGGCGCGCCAGGCGCTTCGGGATGATGTAATCGAGGTCGAAATTGGCGCCGAGGAAGAGGAAAGCCAGCGCCAGGACAAACACGGCCAGCCAGAGCGTGCGCTGCCTGAGGATGCTGATCATCGCCGCCCCCGGATGATCAGCATGAGGAACAGCACCCCGCCCACGCCGCCCGCCGTCAGGCCGATCGGCACTTCGAACGGGTAGATCAGCAGGCGCCCGGCGATGTCGCAGGCCAGCAGCAGCGAGGCGCCGCACAGGGCGACGATGGGCAGGGTGCGGCCCAGCTTGTCGCCGTAGTGCAAGGCCACCAGATTGGGGATGGCCAGCCCGACAAACGGGATGGCCCCTACCGTGATCACCGTGGCCGCCACCGTGACGGCCACCAGCATCAGGCCCAGCGCCACCGTGGCCGCATAGTTCAGGCCCAGGCTGGTCGCGAGCCCCTCGCCCATGCCCAGCACCGTAAAGCGCTGCGCGTACAGATACGCGAGGGCAACGATGGGCAGGACCAGGTAGATGATTTCATAGTTGCCCTGGACGATTTTCGAGAAATCGCCGAGCAGCCAGCCCTGCATGCTTTGCAGGATGTTGTGGCGGTAGGCATAGAACTCGGCCACGGCGCTGAGCACGCCGCCATACACGAGGCCGATGACGGGGACCAGAATCGTGTTCTTGAAACGGATGCGGCGGATCAAGGCCACATACACGAGGCTGGCGACAAGGCAGAAGACCAGCGCGAACGCCATCTTGCCCGCCGTGCCCGCCGTTGGCGCCACGGTCAGCGCGACGAGGATGCCCAGCTTGGCCGCGTCGAGGCCGCCCGACGTGGCCGGCTCGACGAATTTGTTGCGCACGATGTGCTGCAGGATGATGCCGCAGACGGACAGGCCCACGCCCGTCAGCACCAGCGCCGCCAGGCGGGGCAGGCGGCTGGCCGTCAGGGTCAGCCACGTATCACCTGACAGCGCGCCGGAAGACAACGATGGCGACAGCAGCTGCGCCCACTCCATCTGCCGCGCGCCCACCAGCAGCGAGGCGGCGCACAGCAGCAGGAAGACGAAAAACAGACGCGCCTGTATCAAATCGTCATCCCGTTCATGGCTGCTGTGCGGCGGAGGCGATGCGCCAGCCCTTGGCCGCCCGGCGCTGGGCCAGGAAATGCGCATACAGGCCGTTCTGTGCCCGCAAGGCGGCTGGCGCGCCCTGCTCGCGGATCGTGCCACCATCGAGCACGACGATCCGGTCGGCCATGGCCACCGTCGACAACTGGTGCGCGATGACGATCACCGTGCGCTTGCCGCGCAGCCGCGCCAGCGCCCCGGCGATGGCGGCCTGGTTTTCCGCATCGAGCGCGGCCGTCGCCTCGTCGACCAGCAGAATCGGCGCATCCTTGATCAGCGCGCGGGCGATCGCGATGCGCTGGCGTTCGCCGCCGGACAGGCGCGCGCCGCCCTCGCCCACTGGCGTAGCCAGCCCCTGCGGCAGGCGGGCGATGATTTCGGCCACGCCCGCCTGGCGCGCCGCGTCCAGCACCTCGGCATCGGTGGCGCCCGGCTTGCCGATGCGAATGTTATCGCCGATGCTGCCCTGGAACAGATAGCTGTCCTGGAAGATCTGGCTGATCTGCCCTGCCAATTGTTCGCTGGACATGTGCCGCACGTCGACGCCGCCCACCAGCACCGCGCCCTGGCTGGCGTCAAAGAAGCGCGCGACCAGGCGCACCAGGGTCGTCTTGCCGGAGCCGGAAGCGCCGATCAGCGCCGTCATGCTGCCGGGCGCAATCTGCAGATTGATATCCGTCAGTACGTCGGGCTGGTCCTGTGCATAGCGGAAGTGCACCTTGCGCAGCTCGACCGCGCCATCGCGCGGCGCCTGCGGCCCGCGTGCTTCCGGCAGCGGCTGCACGGCGAAAATATCGCGCGCCGCATCGAGCGGGCCGCGCGCGCCGCGCAGCACTTCGCCGTAGCTGGCCACTTCCTGCAGCGGGTCGACGAAGCGCACCACCAGCAGCAAGGCCACGATGACGGCGATGGCGTCCGGCGCAGCTGCTGCACCGCCCAGCACGCTATCGAGCCATAGCGCGGCGGCGGCCAGCAAGGCGGCGAAGACGGCTTGCACGGCCCAGGCGTTGAGCACGGACGACAAGGCCGACAGATAGATCAGCCGCGTGCCCGCGTGGCGCTGCCCGTCGATCGCTTGCTGCAGGAAGCGCGTGCCGCCGCCGTCGTCGTTACCATGGAAGGCGCGCAAGACGGATTGCGCTTGCGCAAACTCGACCAGGCGCTGGCTGGTCCGGGCAAAATGGCGGTGATAAGCGTCGTCGGCGCGCTGGCCCAGGTGCGCCGTGAGCCACAAGGTACCCGCCAGGAGGGGCAGCGCCAGCAGCGCCATCACGCCCAGCTGCCAGTGCAGCGCAAACAGCGCGGCCAGCAATACCACGGGCGTGACGGCGCCGCAGATCACGGGCGTCAATACGTGGGCGGGCAGCTGCGCCACGTTCATCATGCCCTGCGTGATGACATGGCCCAGTTTTGCCGTGTTCTCCGGCGTGAACCAGCCGACGGGCAGGCGCGCCACGTGGTCGCCCAAGCGCTGGCGCGCCCCTTGCAGCACGGTCACGCCCACGCGCACACCGGCCTTTTCCACCTGGCGCCGCCAGGCCAGCAGACGACCAGCCCGGCCAGCAGCACCAGCAGCCACAGGGCCGCGCCGCCGGCGTCGCCGGCCAGCAAGCGGCCCAGGGCCAGCACCAGTGCCGTGATCGTCAAACCGCTGAGTACGCCATACGCGAGCGCCATGGCAACATAGCGGCGGAACACGGGCGCATCGTCGCCCAGCAGTTGAATGAATGTCTTCAGCATGGGGACTCCACTTCGTCGGAGGATGGCTGATAGCCGCCCAGCGCCCACAATCGCGCATAGCGGCCCTTTTCTGCGAGCAAGCTGGCATGGCTGCCCTGCTCGGCGATGGCGCCGTTCTCGACGACGATGATGTTGTCGGCATGCATGATGGTGTCGAGCCGGTGCGCAATGATGAGCAAGGTGCGGCCGCGGGCAAAGCGCGACAGCGCATCCTGGATCGCCACTTCGTTTTCCGCATCGGCCGCGGCCGTCGCTTCGTCGAGCACCAGCACGTTTGGATCGAGCAGCACGGCGCGGGCGATGCTCACGCGCTGCAGCTCGCCGCCGGACAGTAGCGCATCCTCGCCGATGACGGAATCGTAGCCGCGCGGCAAGGCCAGGATGCGCTCGTGGATGTTCGCCAGGCGCGCCGCGTCTTCGACCTCCCGCAAGCTGGCCGAAGGCCGGCCCAGCCCGATGTTCTCGCGCACGCTGGCGTGGATCAAGCGCACTTCCTGCAGCACGAAACCGATGCGCCGGTACAGCTCGGGCGTGGCGATGTGCCGCAGGTCGACGCCGCCGACGGTGATGCGCCCCTCGGTCGGGTCGAAAAAGCGCAGCAGCAGGCGCGCCAGCGTCGACTTGCCGGAACCGGAGGCGCCGACGATGGCCGTCACCGTGCCGGGGCGCAAGATCAGGTTGATGCCGGACAGCACCTTGTTCTGTCCGTCGTAGGCATAGCCCACGCCTTCCATGCGGATCTCGGTGCCGTTCGGCAACTGCTGCTGGCCGGGCGCCGGCTGCGCCAGCACGGGCGTATCGAGCAAGGCCAGTACACGCTGGGCCGCGCCCGTGGCGTTATTGAGGTCGTGGGTCAGATAATGGAGCAGCAGCATGGGCGCGGAAATGCCCGGCGCCACCAAGGCGAACGGCAGGATATCCACGGGCGCCATCGCTCCCAGCGCCACGAACACGGTGCCGGCAAGCACCACCACGCCCAGCACGGCGACGGGCGCGATCAGCGCATTGGCATTGGCCATCGAACCGACCAGCGGCCGCGTAAACGCGGCAAACGCGTCGGCAAACGCATCGACGGCCGCGCGGTAGCTGCCATGCGCGCGTCCCGTGGCGCCGAAGGCCTTGACCACGGGAATACCGTTGACGAACTCCACCACGGCATTGTTGATGCGCCCCATGCCGGCGACGAATTGCGCCATATTGCCGCTGCTGGCCTGCATGGCGCGGCCGAAGAACAGGAAAAAGCCGGGAAACGGCAGGATGGCGACGAGGGCCAGGCGCCAGTCCATGGCGAACAGATACATGACGGAAATGGCGATGGCGCCCACGGCGCGCCCCGTCGTCGTATAAAAATGCGCGGTGAGGCTGTGCAGGGTGTTGATGTCGTCCTGCATCGCCTGCTTGACCTCGCCCGAGGCCCGGCTGGTGAACCAGCCCAGCGGCACCTGCCCCAGGCGCTGCATGGCTTGCAGGCGCAGCTGATGGGTGAGGCGGTTGTCGGCCAGATGCGCGGCCAACTCGCCCAGCGACATCAGCGCCATGCCGAGGAACAGGCAAGCGACGCTGGCAATGACGATGGGCCAGATATCGCCGTGCGCCTGCGCAGGGGCAAAGGCGATGTGCGCGATCCGCGCGATGCCGGCCAGCGGCACCAGGGTGAGCATGGAACCCGTGCCGGCCAGCACGGCGGCGACGATCAGGCGCCCGCGGATGGGGTGCAGTATCCGGCGGATCGGGCCGGCTTGGCTGCTTTGGCTACTCATGGGAAAGAACGTGCATAAGGTCGATGGATAAGGGTGGCTCTCACCCTATATCCCGAACGAGAATGCAAAACCCTCAATCGGCCCCGCGCAATTGTCAGGCAGCGGCCTGGGGAGTGGCTTGAAGCGTCACCCAGTAGCGCGTGCGCGCCACGATTTGCACGGGCAAGGCCAGCGCCAGGTTGTGCAGCGCGCGGTCCGTATCGCGCAGGGAAAACACGCCGTTGACGCTTAAGCCGGCCACGGCCGGATCGCAGCGCAGCAGGCCGGGGCGGTAGCGGGCCAGTTCCGCGACCAGGGCATCGAGGCGCATGTTGTCGGCCACCAGCACGCCCTTGCTCCAGGCTGCCGCGCTGGCCGGCACGGGAGCGGCAGACTGCACGATGTCGGCCGAAAAGATGGCGCCGTAGCCCGTGGCGACGCCCACGGCGTTGCCGGGCGCATGCGCGAGGCGTATCTCGACGGCGCCCTCGAACACGGCGACGCGCGACGTGTGCTCGTCTTGCCGCAAAGTAAAACGCGTGCCCAGCGCCCGTACCGTGCCGTGGCGGCCCTGCACGCGGAACGGCCGCTGCGCCGGATCGTGGGCCGTGGTGACGAGGATTTCGCCGCTGCGCAGGATCAGCCGGCGCTCGCTGGCGTCGAAGCGCACGTCGATGGCGGAAGCCGAGGCCAGCATGACGCGCGTGCCGTCAGGCAAGATAATCTCGCGGATCTCGCCGGTGGCCGTGCCGTGGCCGGCCGTGGCCACTTGCCAGGCATCCGTGCCGCGCGCCGCATACAGCATGCCGCCCACGGGCAGCAGCACGGCCAGCAGTTTCAGGGCACGGCGGCGGTTCAGGTAGGCGGCCGGTGCCGGTTCCCGCAGCGCGTGCCGGGCCGCATCGCGCGGCACGCTGTGCAGCTTGCCCTCGAACGCCTGCAAACGCTGCCAGGCGAGGTCGTGGTGCGGATGGGCGGCGCACCAGCGGGCACAGGCAGCCCGGTCTTCGTCACTGGCGTCATCGGACCACAGGCGCGCCATCCACTGGGCCGCCTGCTGCACGATGGCGGGCGCAATCACCGCATCCATGGCTCAGGCGTCCGGCGCGTGCAAGGCCTGGTAGCAGGCCAGCAAACCGGCGGCGATGTATTTTTCCACGGACGAGACCGACACCTGCAATTCGGCGGCGATGTCGCGGTAGCTCAGGCCGTCGAGTTTGCACAGCAGCAGGGCCTTGCGCGCCTTGGCGGGCAAGCGGTGCAGCACCGCATCGATTTCCGTCAGCGCCTCGATCACCAGCGCGCGCTCTTCCTCGGACGGCGCCAGCGACTCGGGCACCAGGGCCAGCACTTCCAGGTAGGCCGTCTCGATCTGGCGGCGGCGGTACAGGTCGATGACCATGCCGTTGGCGATCTGCGTCAGGTGGCGGCGCGACTCCCCGGCCGGCGGCACCCTGCCCGTCTTCATCAGGTGCAGGTACACGTCGTGCGCCAGGTCGGCCGCATCGCAGGCATTGCCCAGCTTACGGCGCAGCAAGCCACGCAGCCAGCGGTGGTGATCGGTGTACAGACTGCTGACTTGCTGCTGTAGCGCTAACTCGGCGGTGCTCACGATACCCTTCCTGTGGTCGATGGCCAGCGAGACGGCAGACACATCAATATAAATGAGAATTATTCTCATTGTAAGCGCAGTGATGAGGAAAGCGCAATACGGCAACGGGCAGCAAACGCTGTCAGCCCTGCCGCCGGACGGGCCTGATCAGCCTGAAGGCAGCCCACAGCGCAGGCCTGTAGACGTGCAATGCGGCAATGAGCAACACGCACCACGCGAGCGGTGCAAGCGGCCCCAGGCGCTGGGCAAAAAACGCGTGGCCCGCCGCCAGCAGCGACAAGAAGACGATGCCGGGATAGATGGGACGGCGCGGCAGCGGGCGCCAGACGCGCATGCCCAGTTCCGTCCTGGCGACAAAATACACGAGGAAACCCAGCAGCTGCGCCACGGCAGCCCCCGTGGCGCCGCAGCGCGGCACCAGCACGGCGCCGGCCAGCAGCGTGCCCAGCAAGCCTGCCGCGAAGGCCGCGATCGATAATGCAGGACGGCGGGCCAGATTGATGCCGACGCCGGTCACTTCCGCCAGGGCATACAACAGGGGCTGGCCCACGGTAGCCACCGCCAGGTACGCAACGCCATGGTAGTTGCGAGGCAAGACCCATCCGATCAGCCAGGCCAGGGCGCCGGCCAGGCAAAAACCCACTACCACGATGGCCTGTGCATGGCGGCAAATGGCCGCAATATTCGACAGGTCACCGCCGGCGGCGGCCCATTTGTGCACTTGCGGTACCCAGACTATCGTAAAAATCGATTGCACCAGCCAGGCACCGGCGGCCACGCGCATGGCCAGCGCATAAATGCCGAGCTCGTCAAAGCCGGCAAAGAAACGCAGCAAGCCCATGCCGGCCGACAGCATGGACAAGTAGCCAATGGCGCTCACCAGCAGGGGCCCCGCATCGGCAAGCAGGCGCCGCAGCAGCACCCGGTCCACGGCGGCGCGCCAGGCCTGCACCAGCGATATGCGCGCATGCCACAGCAGCCATAAGGTGACCATCCAGGTGGTGGCCACGACCAAGCTCGCCAGGTGCACGAAATTGCGCTGCGGGTCCCACCACAAAACAGGCAGCAGCACCAGCAGCGACATTTTCGGCAACACCTGCGCCAGGCCGAATACCCAGGCGCGCTCCTGCATGCGAAAGAGCTGCGCGATCAGGCGATTGGCCAGGGCGCTCAGCATGCCGGCTGCAAACAGAATGGCCAATGCAGGTTGCGCCACATCAAATAACAGTTGCGCTACCGGCGCCGCAAACACGAGTATCACGGCCAAGGCCACGGGCGCGAGCAGCACGGCCGGCAGCAAACATGCTTTCAGCAGGCCGCTCCGACTCGTGCTGTAGTGGTATTCATGCAGGAAGGCCTTGTCCAGCCCCAGCGACAGCAACAAACCGGCCACCGTGCACGCGGTCATGAAGAAATCCAGCCTGCCGATGTCGGCAGGCGGAAACAGCCAGGCCACGGCAGGCACGGTGGCAAGGCTGCACAGCAGCGACAAAATGGGGCCGGCTGAAAAACCCGCGAGACGAGTCAGGCGCATCGTTCAGCCGGCCCGGGCATCTCAGCCATGCCTGTCATTGGAGAAGCGATAGGGTACCGTGTCCGAATCGGCCGGCACGCGCCAGTGGTCCGGCGCATCATAGCGATACGCATGGTCCACCGCATTGACGAGGATGGCCGGCGTGCCGCAGTAATTCTGCACGCCATGCCAGACGCGCGGCGGCACGACGAGCAGGCCGGGACGCCTGGTGCCCAGCTTGAATTCGTTGAGCATGCCAAAGGTCGGCGAATCCGCACGCGCGTCATACAGCACCACGCGCATCTGGCCCGCCGCCACGAACAGGCGGTCCGTCGTGATGGCATGCGCATGCCAGGCGCTCAGTCCGCCCGGCTCCAGGGTCGAGGCGAATATCTGGCCGATCTGCGCCGCATCGGGTACCCATTCAGTACGGAAAATCTCAGTCAGGCTGCCGTACGCCGTCAACACAGGCTTGATTTCCTGGAAGATCACGCCATCGATCAAGGACGGCGCCGTCGGCTTCCATTCCTTGGTAATGCTTTCGCCATCCTGTTTCGCGCCAGCCAACAACCAGTTATCTTTCTCAGCCACCAGATCTACCCCTAGAAATTTTTATAAAAATGCTCTTATGTATTGCAACGGTATTATCTATCGCCGCGGCAGGTCCTTCAATCCCCGGCGGCGGCGCAATTCACGTAGAAATGCGCCTTTCCGCCAATACCTGAGCCAATAGATCGGTTGTGGTGGCCATAGCCCCAATAAATAAAAGATTCGTCGTAGCAAAGCTTTCGCGGCAAGCACTGCACACTGGATCGGAGAAATGTAGCGTTCACGACTCAGCTTGCCACAAATTGCTGCGACAGCTTGTAAAATATTCACGGGATTTTGCATGTGCTCCCACCAGAACGCGTGTTCACTGTGCTGCCGCTCAAGGTACGCATTGCTGCGTCTGCCAGACTGGATCAGGATGGCGCCGATACGGGGCTGGGCCAGCATCGGCCGCCCCGCACGATACACGCGGTGCAGCCACGCCTGCGATGGCCAGCAACGCAGCTCCCAAGATGGTTGCCATGGACCAATTTCCAAGGCCAGTTCACGCCGCATCACCCACAAGGTAGCCGGCACGTTCATCCACGGACGATAGGCACTCAGTTCGGCAGTTAGCGCCCCCTCGATGTGATCTCCCGACATGCCGATCCCCAGCCCTTGATCAAAGACCAGGTCGGCACCGGTGCGCTCGAGAAGATCGATACTGGTTTGCAAATGATCGGGCAGCCACAAATCATCGTGATTCAGGAATGCCAGATAGGTGCCACGCGCCAGGCTGACGCCCATATTATTTGGCCCCGTCTGCTCGCCGTAATTGGTCTGCAGATTCACAAAGCGGATACGTGCGTCGGCAAACGCGGCGACCACCTCGGCGGTATCGTCGGTGCAGCAATCGCCGACGACGATCAGTTCCCAATCCTGTACGGTGCCGGCGAGGGCCGACTGAATCGCATAGCCGAGGATATTGCTCCGGTTATACGTGGCCATGACAATGGAAACTAGCGGTTGTTTCTCTGACGCCATAACAGGCCTTTCACATCACAGACAAAAAAATGCCGCCCAAATACATTGAGCGGCATTTCATAATAGACAAATGCAATAGCTTGCTGGCGCTCGCCAGCAAGCATCTCCCCTTAGACGTTGAACAGGAACTATTACCTTAAACAGCGCATATTGATTGGAAAGTGGACGCATAGTCTACATTGCATAGTCACTTCCATATACATTTTTTTTGTTCCGGCCCTCAAAACAACGCTATGCAATGCATTCACTTAAGCTCCGCTGACTAATGAATAGCACCCGACTTCAAGACCATCATTTTTCCGTGCTCAAAGTAACTCAAGAACATCTTTCTACGCGCGTGCAGCCAGCTTACACAGCACGAATAGAGATGGGTTACCTCCTGCTGCTCGGCTGGGAGAACCGCGCCATCACGCCGGCATCGCTTCGGCGCAATCGTGCGGCGCCAGCCGCCGGGTCACGATGGCGCCGCCGTACAGCGGCAGGCACAGACTGGCGACGCCGGCGTCACGCTCGCACCAGGAGCGGACAAAATAGACACCGGCGTCAGGATGCGCCGCATCACGCACGCGCGCCACGCCAGCCGTCGTTGTTGGCTCGAAGCGCAAGCTGCGCAGGTCGGATTGCAATCCCGTTCCCAGCGCCTTGCAATAAGCCTCCTTCTGCACCCACAGACGGTAAAGAAAGCGCTGGCGCAGCGCTGGCGACAGCGCCGCCAGCGCTGCCTGCTCATCGGAATGACATATCAGGTGGACCAGTTCCTCCATCCGTATGTGCTCGCGCGCAGTGTTTTCGATATCGATCCCGACCGGATGCGGCGAGAGCGCGATCAGAGAACGGCCATCCGTGTGCGACACATTGAAGTGACCCGACATACCCACCGCCTCCGGCTTGCCCGCCCAGCCGTAACGCAACACGATCTGCGCCGGGTCCAGGCCGGCATGGCCGGCCAGGAGCAGCCGCAAGATGCTGCGGCAGCGCCGGTAGTGTGCGGCCAGCCGGGCGGTGCGGTAACGCTTGGCCTTGTCCTCCTCGTCCTGGCTTAGCACATGCTGGAAGCGATCCCAGCCTGTGTCGTCCAGGTCCGCCCGCCAGATTTGCGCGACAGTGGCGGCGGCCGGGGCAAAGGTGTTGGGGACGGCCTCAGGCCGCTTGGGCGACATCGGCTTGCTCCGCTTCCGTCCAGCGAGCCACCGTATCCTGCGACACATGGCGGCCACTGTTGCGCTCCCTGGTACCGACGAGCACCGCCATATTTCCATAAGGATGCTTGTTCTCGAACATCAGTTGATGCGCGAGATGCGTCTCATCGAAATCGAAAGTGCGTCCCAGGCAAGGGTCTATCTTGCCGGCGAGGACCAGGTCGTTGAAACCGGCTGCCTGCAGATGGTTGGCAAAATGCGCGCCCTGGAAGCGTTTCTGGCGCATCCACAGGTAGCGCAGGTCGACCGAGGCGTTGTAGCCGCTAGTGCCGGCGCAGATCGTCACCATGCCGCCGGTATCGCACACGAACAGCGAGGTTGGAATGGTCGCCTCGCCCGGATGCTCGACCACCAGCGCTGGCGATCTCTTTTCGCCCACCACATCCCACACCGCCTGGCCAAAGGAGCGCGCGCCGTCCAGCCAGCGCTTGTAGCTATCCTTGTCGGTCCAGTGCGGCATGATGCCCCAGTGCGAAAAATCGTTGCGGTTAATACAACCGATGGCGCCCAGCTTCATGCAGTAGTCGAACTTGTCCGGGCTGGACACCACCGCCACAGGCAGCGCGCCGGCTTCGCGGCAAATCTGGATCGCCATCGAACCGACGCCGCCGGCGCCCCCAGATCAGCGCCACGTCGCCACGCCGGATGGTGTTGGGCATAAAGCCGTGCAGCATGCGGTAGGCCGTGGCACCGACCAGCATGTAGGCGGCCGATTCTTCCCACGACAAGTGCTGGGGCCGCGGCAGGCACTGCTGCGCCTGCACCTTGGTGAACTGGGCAAAACTGCCCCAGTTGAGCTCATAACCCCAGATCTTGAAGCTGGGCGAGTACATCGGATCGATCCCGGCCTGGACGCGCGGACAGTCGGCATTCCAGCTGCCGCAATGCAGCACCACTTCATCGCCCACGCGCGGCCAGGTCACATTGCGGCCGACCCGGTACACGATGCCGGCGCCGTCGCTGCCGCCGATATGGAAGTCGGCCACATCGCCCCCTTCTGGTGGCCGCTGATCACGTCGACCGGCACGCCCTGGGCGGCCCAGACGTTGTTGTAGTTGACGCCGGCCGCCATCACATACACCAGCACCTCGTCATCGCCAATCTCGGGTACCGGCACCACTTCGGGACGCAGGCTATGCTTCGGTTCGGCAAACCGTTCGCGGCGGATGGTAAAGGCATGCATCATCGACGGCACTTCGCCCAGCGGCGGCTGCTCACCGATCGGATAGATCTGTTTCGACATTGCTATCTCCTTGTCTATTATGGATTGAACTGCACTCAAGTGAAACGCTGAACCCGCACGGCCCGCACGGTGTCGCTGTTCGTGCCGTGGATGCTCTGGATCAAGTCGGCTGGACGCGGCTTGGCCATGTGCTGCGGCAAGCCGAACGTTTCGTCGTTGACACGGATATCGAATGGCTTGCCGGCCTTGACCTGCACCGCCACTTCCACCGTTCTATCGCCCATGCCGTAGGCTTCCAGCAGCCATTTCGGATTGGCCTTCTGGCTGAACGGCTGGCCATCCACCCGCGAAGCGAGGACGTCGGTGCCTTCCACCCGCACGGAGAGGACCGGCGCCTGGCGCATGGTGCGAACCTTGAAAATTACCTCGCGTACCCCGCCTTTGACGGTATCGCTCAGGACGTCGATCTGCGGCGCCTGCAGGCCGGCCATCCGCGGCGCCGGACTGGCCCAGTACTTGCGCGAGCCGGCGCCGAACAGTTCCGGCACCTGCTGTTTCTCGCTTATATTGGGAAAGTAGGTCTTGCTCCAGTCGTCGAGCAGATCGTCGCGCGATATCCAGTAGGCCTTGCCGGAACCGCTGTCCCAGGCATAGAACAGGTTGGCCGTGTGCGGATGGTCCGCGTCTGTGCGGGCGGTCAACGAACCGGCCACCAGGAAGAACGCGCAGGCGGCCAGCGGTAGCGCCGGGAGTAAGAAACGGCGCGTCAGCATGCTCAGTAGCGGCGTCATGAGACCGGCCACCAGCGCCAGCATCAGCCCGCTCACCACCGATGCCTGCGGGCTCAGTCCGACATACAGATTGCGCACCGCCGGACCGCACAGCAGCACCGCCGGCACCAGGCCCAGCACCAGCAGCGCAATACGCGCGCCGGCGGTGATGTCCGCGCAGCGGCGCGAGAACAGCAGCCCCAGCACACCCAGCAGCGCCAGCAGCGGCCAGGCAAACATCGCGGTAATACCCGGCATGGCAAAGCTGCTGAGCACCAGCAAGCCCTGCCACAGCAACAGGGCGCCAAAGCCCAGTTCGAGTGGGCGCAGCCAGCGCTTGACGCCGCCCGCCATTACGATATAGCCGGCGATCACCAGGCCGACGAAAGCCAGAAGATACCACTGGCTGTTGTACGGATCGCCCAGCACGCCGTATTCCGGATGCACCAGCGAGACCGCCCCCCACACCAGTTGGCAGGCGATGCCCAGCAAGATGGCCATCACCAGGAACACCGGCATGGCCAGCAGAATGCGGCCGGGGCGCAGGGCGCCGCGCTTGATGCCCATCACCGCAACCACGCACAGCAGCGCCGCCACTACCAGCGTCAGCGGGATCACTGCGGTCGAGGTGTAATGCACAAGGCCGATGCCGGGCAGGTCGAAGTACACGCTGTCGTGCGCCGTCAGTTCTCGCAGCGCGCCGTTGCCAAAGTGCCGCACCAGGGACAACATGGAGTCGCCCTGTTGCTGCAAGGTACGCTGGTCGAGGTTGGCGATGCTGTCGGTATGCAGGTGGTAAGCGGCAGGATTCTCGATGGCAGCGAAGTTCAACCCGGCTATGCCGGCCCGCTTGAACGAGGTCATATCGGTATCGTTCGGCATCTTCTTGTACAGCTCGTAAAGCATGGAGCTGCTCACCTGCTGCGGCACCGCCTGCGCCAAGCCGGCAATCAGCTTGCCGTTGCCGGGGCTGGTCTCGAACATCAGCATGGGACCGCTGTTGCCACGATACTCGAAGTTGAGTACCAGGCCGACGTCCTTGGTCCAGGGATGGCTCGAAACGAACAGCTCGGAACCAAGCAGCCCGGCCTCCTCGCCGTCGCTGAACAGGGCGATCAGATCATTCTGCAATGGCATGCCGGCCTTCACGGCGCGCAGCACTTCCATGATGGCTGCCACAGAAGCGCCGTCATCGGCCGCGCCCGGTCCCGTCGGCACGGAGTCATAGTGGGCCGCCAGCAGCAGCGCCTTGCGCGCAGCAACTCCGGCGCCGGGTATGCGCACCACGATGTTGTGGACCATGCCCACCGCGCCCCAGGGGCGGGTGTTCATCTTGCCGATGCCGGACTGGATCTCCGGTTGCAGGCCGAGCGCCTGCAGCTCGGCAACGATATAGGCGCGCACCTTGGCGTTCTCGGGCGTGCCAACCGCATGCGGTTCATGCGCGATATGCTGCAGATGGGCCATGGCGCGCGCCGCCGAAAACACGGTGGGCGCCACGGTAGCCGGCTGCGGCGCCGGCAACCGCGTGCTGCCCAGACTCAGCGCGACGAGCAGCAGCAGGGCGAGGATGGCACCGATGCCGAGGCCCCAGCCCGCTTTGTCAGCGGCTATGGCTTCGCTTTTCTTGCCGGCCTCGCCGGCCTTGGGGAATAGCACGGAGTTAGATATAGACATGAATACACCTTCCTTGGTTCATTGGGCTGACTGCGTCCGGGCCAGCCGGGGCCACATCGTCCACAGGACGATAGCGGCCGCTGGCAGCGCCGCGAAGTGCAGGTATAGGGTGACGCGGGGATCGACGCCGGCATGCAGCACCGGCGCCCCATTGAGGCTCATATACGCCAGCACGCAGGCCAGCACTTCGAACGGCCGCGGGCTGCGCGAGGCCGCGCCCAGCGCCAGTCCCCAGGCAGCCAGCGAAACGCTGGCTGCCAGCAGCGCGGCCGCCACCGCCGGCGCGGCGGCGGCGAAGCGCAGCACGGCCGGCAGCGTCAGCACGGTGCCCACCAGCACCAGCATCGCCAAGCGCGCCCACAAGATATGGCGACCGGCGTGGGCGGCGCTGAAGACCACCGGCGCGGTGCCGGACTCGCCTTCGCGCAGGGAGGCGTGGGCATACATGTCGAGGCACAGCAGCCAGGCGGCAATGGCGGCGATGCAGGCGGCGTTGGCCGGTCCGGCAATCTGCACCGCGGCCGCTCCCAGCGCCGCCAGCCACCACCACATCTTGCGATGACGCAGGGCCAACTGGATTTCGGATGCCAGCAAAGTGCCGAATACCGAGCGCTGCAGAGGGCGCAGCAGCGCGCCGAGCCAGCGCAGGCGGCTGCCGGAGTCGTCACCCACCGCGCCGCCGGCGACGCTGCTGCGGGCGGCGGCCCGATCGAGGAAGGGCGCACACACGATCACCCCCAGCGCCGACAGCAGCAGCCAGAACAGCCGCCCCGGCAAGACCTGCGGAGTCACCTGCCATTCTGGCCACTCGAAGAGGCGGACCTCGGTGCGGCGGGTGCCGCAGGCCAGGCAGAAACCCTGCTCCAGCGGTTTATCGATCTGCGGCGCGGCGCGCTGGCGCACTTCATGATTGAACACGGCAAGACCGAAAGGATCACCGATCAGGCCAGACTGAGCAGCGGCATCGGAATGGCGGATGTTCTGCGCCGAGGCTGCCAATATTGCCAGCCACACCACGAAGTACAGCACGCTGCCCGCGGTGCGCCGCAACCATGGCACCAGGTCGAACCAGACCGCGAACATCGCCGTCAGCGCCAGGCCCGGCAACTGCAACAACAGCACAGGTTTGAGCAGCTCGACCAGGTCGATCCGCGTATCCTCGGCGCGCACCCACTGCGCCGCCACGCCCACCGCCACGCCCGCTGCCACGACCAGCGCCAGCACCACCAGATGGCTGCACCACTTGGCCAGCAGATAAGTGTGGCGCCGCAGCGGGGTGGCGACCAGCAGTTGCCAGACCCGGCTTTCGATGTCGCGGGTGAGCGTGCCGCGCACCAGGTAAAAGCCGATCAGCGACAGCCAGATCGATGTCATGGACAGCACCATGCCGATCCACGCGCTTGAATACTGGCCGCGGTACTGGCCATTCAAGCCCAGAATCATGTATGGCGCCCCGACAGGAGGGAAACACCACCAGGCGGCCACGGCAACGGCGGCCACGGCCAGCCAGAAGCGCGGCGTGCGCACGCGCGCCAGCAGGTCGGCGCCCACAATGGAGATAAACCGGCGCAAGGCTTCCACGTCAGACCTCCCTGCTTTGCGACAACAGCCAGACGTAGGCGTCCTCCAGGCCCGGCGCCACCGCCAACGCCCCCGGTCCCGGCGATTCGGCGGCGACGATGCGCACCCGCACGCCGTCCGGCAGCCGCATCGAACCGCTGACATGATGGCGGCTGCGCAGCGCTACCAGGTCCTCGGACTTGACGGTCCAGTCCCACACCCGCCCCTCGGCCTGGGCGATCAGCGTTTCCGGCGCGCCCTGATAGCGCAGAACGCCCTGGTGCATCACCGCCAGCGCGGTGGCGCTGGCCTCGATGTCGGACACGATGTGAGTGGACAGAATCACCAGGCGGCGGCCGGCAAGATCGGTCAGCAGGTTGCGGAAGCGCAACCGCTCCTCCGGGTCGAGGCCGACGGTAGGCTCGTCGACGATCAGCAGCTGCGGATCGTTGAGCAGGGCCTGGGCGATGCCGACCCGCTGGCGCATGCCGCCCGAGTAGGAGCCGATGCGCTTGTCGGCGGCGGCCTCGAGTCCGACCGCTTCCAGGCATTGATCCACGCGCGACGCCGTCTGCGCATGCGGCAAGCCCTTGACGGCGGCGAGGTAGCGCAAGAATTCGCGTGCGCTCAGCGAAGGATAGGCGCCGAACTCCTGCGGCAGGTAGCCCAACGCGCAGCGCAGCGCGTCCGGATCGCGAGCGATGTCGACGTCCCCCACAGGATGCGCCCCGAACTGGGACGCTGCAGAGTAGCCAGCATGCGCATCAGCGTCGACTTGCCGGCGCCGTTGGGCCCGAGCAAGCCCAGAATGCCGGGCTCGATGCGCAGGTTAAGATCGGAGACCGCCCGATGGCCGTTGCGGTAACGATAGGTCACCGCTTCCAACTGCAGGCTCGGACACAGCTTTTGGATTTCTATGGATGAATGCAACATGGCTCACTCAATTCAATAAGGAAGATGCGGAAGACACGGCTGCGGAGGCAGCCACCGGTGCGGCTTTCGGCTGGCGTCGCCACTTGTGCGAGATCCACACCATCAGGTCGTCGACATAGGTGAACACCACCGGGATCACCAACAGACTGAGCAGAGTTGAAGTGATCAGCCCGCCGATCACCGCAATCGCCATCGGCGCCCGGAAACTGGGGTCGGCGCTAATGCCCAGCGCCAGCGGCAGCATGCCGGCACCCATCGCCACGCTGGTCATAATGATCGGCTGGACGCGCTTGCGGCAGGCATCGAGCAGGGCACTCGTGCGATCCAGCCCCTGTTCCCGACGGGCGCGTATCGCATACTCGACCAGCAGGATCGAGTTCTTGACCGCTATACCCATCAAGGTCAACAAGCCCAGCAGAGAAGGCATGGAGAGCGCCTGACGCGTCAGCAGCAGCCCCAGGAAGGCACCACCTATCGACAGCGGCAATGCCGCCATGACAGTCACCGGCTGCATGAAGCCCTTGAACAGCAGCACCAGCACCAGGTACACGCACAGGATGCCAATGAGCATGGACAGGCCGAAGCTGGTGAACAGTTCCTGCATCATCTCGACATCGCCCGACTTGCCGCGCTGGACACTCGCGGGGAGGTTCTTAACGCTCGGCAGCTTGTCGACGAGGTCCTGTACCTCGCTGATCGGCCGGCCGTTGAGTTCGACGTGGATCACCACCCGGCGGCTGCGGTCGCGCCGGTCGATACGGGTCGGGCCGCTGTCGATGCGCAGCTCGGCGACCGAGGACAACGGCACGTTGCCCTGCTTGCCCGGCACCGACAGGCGCTCGAGCAGCGACAGGTCTTGGCGCGCCGCCTCTGGGAGCCGTACGCGGATGGGGATCTGCCGCTCCGGCAGGTTGAGCTTGGCCAGCGCCTGGTCGTAGTCGCCGATGGTGGCCACACGCAGCGTCTCGCCGATGGCGGTGGCGTTCACACCGAGGTCGGCAGCCCTGGCGAAATCGGGCGTAACGATGAGTTCAGGCCGCACCAGGCTGATACTCGAATAGATCGCGCCCAGGCCGGGGATGCTGCGGATATCACGCTGGATCGCCAGCGCCGCCGTCTTCAGCGCCTCGGGATCGTCGCCGGTCAGCAGCAGTTCCAGCTCCTCGCCGGCTTCGCCGCTACTGCCGACGGTGGCGCGCACGCCCGGCACGTCGCGCATCAGCTCGCGCAGCAGGATGTTGATTTCGGTCTGCTTGCGCACCCGCTCCTTGCGCGGCTTGAGATTGATGGTCAGGGTAGCCTTGCGCACGTCCTCGCCACCGATGGCGCTGTACACCTGCACCATGTCCGGCGCGATATCCTTGTTCCGCGCGATCAGCAGGCGTGCCCGTTCGGCCGCCGCGCGGGTGCGTTCCAGGGTGGCGCCCGGCGCCAGCTCCAGCGTCACCTTGGTCTGGGTACCGTCGGCCGGCGGAATGAAGCCGCTCGGCAACAGAGGGATCAAGGCCAGCGAGGCGACAAAGAGCAGTGCCGACAGCGCCAGCGTGCGGTGGCGGTGCCGCAGGCACCAGCCCACCGCCGCCAGATAGCGCGGCAGGATTCGGCTCGGCCTGGGCTGTTGCGCCAGCAGCTTGGGCTTGAGCAAATAGGCCGCCATCATAGGCGTCAGCAGGCGCGCCACCAGCAGCGAAGCCGCCACCGCCACCGAGGCGGTCCAGCCGAACTGCTTGAAGTACTGACCGACCACGCCATCCATGAAAGCGGTGGGCAGAAAAACGGCGATCAGGGTGCAGGTGGTGGCCACCACCGCCAGACCGATCTCGTCGGCCGCTTCCAGCGCTGCCTGCAACGGCGTCTTGCCCTGGTACAGGTGACGCATGATGTTTTCGATCTCGACGATGGCATCGTCGACCAAGATGCCGATCACCAGCGCAAGCGACAACAGGGTTATCATGTTGAGTGTAAAACCCAGCATGCTCATCACCAGGAAAGTGGGAATGATGGACAGCGGCAGCGCCGCCGCGGATACCAGCGTGGCGCGGCCATCGCGCAGGAAGAACCAGACCACCAGCACGGTCAGGAAGATGCCCTCGTACAGCAGGGTCATGGAGCCGTCGTAGTTTTCCTGCACCGAATCAACGGCGTTGAAGGCTTCCTTGAAGACGATGTGCGGGTCTTTTTCGCCAGTTGCTCGACTGCCTGGCGCACCGCACGCGCCACGGTGATCTCGCTGGCACCCTTGCTGCGTGTGATGTCGAAGCCGACCACCGGCTTGCCGTCGAGCAGAGTGATGATCGTACGCTCGGCGGTGCCGTCGATCACGCGCGCCACCTGGTCGAGGCGGATGCTGCGACCGTCCGGCAGCGCCATGTCCATGGCGGCAATCTCGGCCGTGCTGCCGACCGTGCCGATGGTGCGCACCGACTGGTTGGCGCCGCTGATATTGGCCTTGCCCCCGAACTTTCGCGCTGCACCCGGCGCAGCTGGCTGGAAATGTCGGCGGCCGAGACGTTGAGCGCCGCCATGCGGATCGGATCGAGTTCGATCAGCACCTCGCGCTCCACGCCGCCAACGCGCGCCACTTTGCCCACGCCGGACACGCCCAGCAGCACCTTCGATACCTGGCTGTCGACAAACCAGGACAGCGCCTCCTCATCCATTTGGGAGGAAGCGACGGTGTAGGTCAGGATGGGCTGGCCGGCCAGGTCGAGTTTGGAAATCACCGGATCGCGGATATCGGCCGGCAGATCGGTGCGCACGCGGCCCACCGCATCGCGCACATCGTTGAGCGCTTCGGCAGGGTCTTTCTCCAGCCGGAACTGGACTGTAGTCTCGACCACGCCATCGCTGATGGTGGTAAAAACATGGCGGACCTGGGATACCGACAGCAGCGAACTTTCGATCTTGCGCGCCACTTCCGCTTCCAGCTGCGGCGGCGAGGCGCCGGGCAGGCTGGTGGTCACGAACACGATGGGAAAGTCGATGTCAGGCTGTTCCTGAATCATCATGCGTTTGAAACTGATCAGGCCAGCCACCGTCAGCAGGATGAACAGCAGGATGGCGGGGATCGGGTTGCGTATCGAAAAGGCGGATAGATTCATCGCGTGCTCCGTTTACCGAGAGACCGAAGTGGTCCGGGCGGGCGCCGACGGCGCCGTCTGGTAGGCCAGCTTGGGCTGGGCCTGTTCGGCGGCCACCTTGACCACGTCTCCGTCGGCCAGGAAACCGGCGCCCTGGTCGACCAGCACCGCATCGGCGCCGACCCCGGCCAGCACCTCGATGCGGTCGCCGACCCGGCGTCCAAGGCTGACCTTGGTTTGGCTGACCTTCTCGTCAGGGCCGACCCTGAACACATAACCGTGGCCATCGCGCATCACGACCGCGCTCTGCTGCACCGTCAGCGCCGACGCGCGGCCAATCTCGAACCGGCCGCGCGCGAACAAACCAGCCTGCACCTCAGGCGAGAGCGGCAGGTCGATGTACACCAGCCCGTTACGGGTGGAAGGATCAAGCGTCGGTCCGACCATGCGCACCGTGCCGGATACGGTCACGCCGTTGGAGACGGTCAACGTCACCTGCTGTCCCGGCTTGATACGGCGCAGATCGCTGCCCGGCACTTCGGCCCGCCATTCGAGCCGGTTCTTGCGAATCAGCTTGAACAATTCCTGGCCCTGCGGCGCCACGCTGCCCAGGGTGGCGCTGCGCGCCGAAATCACACCATCGTCGGACGCCCGTACCGCAGTCTGCTGCAAGCGCACCTGGGCACTCTTGAGCACAGCCTGGGCCGACACTACCCGCGCCTTGCCGCTACGCTCGGCCGTGAGATACTGCGTCATCTGCTGCGCGCTGACCAGGCCGCTGGTGGCCAGCGGTTGGGTGCGCAGGACATTGGACTGCGCCTCGGCCAGCGCCGAGCGCGCTTCCTCGACCGCCGCCTCTTTCTGCTCGACATCGGCTGCCACAGTGGCGGCATCGAAGCGCGCCAGAATCTGCCCGGACTTAACGCTGTCGCCCACATTGACGCTGACTTCAGCCAGGCGCAGGCCGCTCAACTCGCTGCCAATAACCGCCTCCTGCCACGCAAATATGCCGCCGTTGGCCGACAGCGCAACCGGCCAGTCGCTCGGCTGCGGCCTGGCGGTGGTGACCGTCAGCATGGCTTTCTGCTTGACCGCAACTGCCGGTTCGGCGGCGGCTTTGGCATCCTGCGACGACGAGGCCGCGCTCACCCACGCAAGCGCCACGGCACCGGCGGCGGCAATCGCAATGGCGATCTTTTTCTTTGTCATTACAAGCTTCTTCATGGGAATCTTCCTGGAGGGTGAATTAGGAACTGGGCGGCAGCTCGCCGGGCTTGATGGCCACCGGCGGCATGGCGTGCGGGGCAGCGAGAGGCACGGCCTGCCAGCCCCCGCCGAGTGCCTTGTACAGCGCGATCCAGGCCTGCACCCTGTCGAGCCGGACGCCGACGTGCGTCAGGCGCGCAGACAGGCTGTTGCGGCGCGCCTCTTCCAGGTCCAGCAGCCCGCTGGCACCGGCGCGGAATTTCTCGTCGCTGGCCTGGAAATAGCGTTCATACTGGCGCGCGGCAATGTCGGCGTCCGCTTCGCGGCGGGCGGCCGCGTCGAGCCGCACCAGCGCTTCCTCGATTTCGCGCACGGCTTCGCGCACGCGCTGCCGGTACACCCCGGCCTGCTCGTCATAGAAGCCCCGGGCCTCGGCGGCCTCGGCCTTGCGGCGGCCGCCGTCGAACAACGGCAGGCTGAGCGAGGCCGGTCCAAACGACCATGTATCGGCCGAGCCGGACAGGCCGCCGCTGCGCAGCCGGCCAACGCCGATGCTGCCGCCCAACAGCAGACTGGGGTAGCGCTGCGCCTCGGCCACGTTGATCCCGGCCGCCGCTGCCGCCAGCTCGCGTTCGGCCGCGGCGATATCGGGCCGCCGCGCCAGTGCCTGGGCCGGCACCGCATCGACCACGAAGGCCCGCGGGCGCGGCAGCTCGCCATTGCCGGCGACCAGGCGCGCACGCAGGTCCGGCTCGGCCAGCCCAGTCAAGGCCACCAACGCTTTGATATCCATGTCGCACAGAGCGCGCTGGGCCACCAGCCGCTCGCGCGCGGACGCAACGGAAGCGTCGCTGAGGAAGCCCTCGGCGCGGGCCATGTAGCCGGTCTTGAGCGCTTCCCCGGTCAGGCGCGCCACCGATTGGCGCGATTGCAGATCCTGTACCAGAATGTCGTCGCTGACGGTGCAGGCGCGATAATCGACCAGCGTGACAGCCACCTCGGCCGCCAGCGATACGCGCACGGCCTGCCAGTCGGCTAGCCGCGCGCTCCAGCGCGCATCGGCCGCCTCGGCAGCCTTGGCGCGGGCGCCAAACAAGTCGACCTCCCAACTGGCATCGAGACTGCGGTTAAGCGTGGTGGCCACCATCGAGGCGCCGGGAGCGCTCACGCTACGGGCGCGGGCGGCACTGGCGTTCAAGCCCAGCCCCGGCAGACGCGCCGCGCCAGCGGCCTGGTAGACGGCGCGCGCCTGCAGCACGCGCGCCAGCGACTGCGCCAGGGTGGGAGAATCGACCTGCGCCGCCTGCACCAGTTCGGCCACCAGCGGGTCGTCGAACTGCCGCCACCAGGCCAGATCGGCGTCGGCCGGCACCGGAGGCATCCCATCCTGCTGCAGGCTATGCGGCAGCGGAGCCTCGAATCGTGGCGGTGCGGCCAGCGCCGGACTGCGGTAATCCGGCCCGACCGCGCAGCCTGCGGCAGCACATGCCACGAACATGGCACCGGCTAGTCTGGTTGGGTACATCGACACTCTCCTCATCTGATTCTTGCCTGGAGCGGCACCGCAAAGGCGGGGCCGGTACAAGCATTAAATCAAAGTGGTGCATCGATTGGTACTAGCAATTCTGCTAGCCAGAGCTGCTCATGGCGCCAGCTAGCTGGCTTTCCAGGCAGGCGGGCGCTGCTCCACGAAGGCGCGTGGCCCCTCCAGGCAATCGGTGCTGGCGCGGCGGCGCTCCTCCCACTCGTAAGTGGCCTGGAAGGCCTGGTCGAGCGGCAGCGTCGACGATTTCTGCGCCACTTCCTTGATCGCCCGCAGCGACAACGGCGCACTGCGCAGCACGTCATCGACCCAGCGCTGGACGCATGCGTCCAGCTCGGCCATCGGCGCCACCTCGTTGACCAGGCCCAGCTGGTAGGCGCGTTCGGCGCTCAGTCGCCGTCCCGTCATCAGATAGCCCATGGCGGTCTTGGTCGGCAGTTGCCGGGTCAGGCGGAATACGCCGCCAGCCCCCGCGATCAACCCCAGCCGGGCTTCGGGGAGGGCGAACTCCGCATGCTCGGCAGCGACGATAATGTCGCATGCCAGCGCCAGCTCGAAACCGCCGCCCAGCGCATAACCATTGACCCGGGCGATCAAGGGCTTGGACATGGAAAAACGCTCCGTCAGCCGCGGCCAGCCTGTGCCGCCGGCGCTGCCAAAGCTCGATGGCGGAACCCCGGCCTGGTTGCGCCGCACCAGTTCCTTGAGGTCCTGACCGACCGAGAAAGCACGCTCACCGGCCCCGGTGAGCACGCCCAGCCACAGGTTGTCATCCTGCTCGAAATCACCCCAGATGGCCGCCAGTTCGGCATGGGTGCGCAGGTCCAGAGCATTGAGCGCCTGCGGCCGGTCGAGGGTGATGTAGGCCACATGCCCGCGCTTGTCATAGCGCACGCGGGTGGCCTGTCCCAGCTCGTGCATCATATTTCCCATAATTAATACTCCGTCAGCAGTTCATGGACCGGCGCCGGCCGCCGGCCGACGTGTTCGCTATGCAGGAAAGCCGCCAGCCGGCGCGCGCCTTCGTCGATCTGTTGCGGCGTCAAATAACTGCACGAGAGTCGCAATTGCTGGTTGCCTGCGTCATTGAGATGGAAATAGCTCATCGGCGTCCACAGCACGCCATAGTCCCGGGCGCACACCTTGAGCAGCGCGGCGTCGGCCGCCACCGGCAGACGCATGCGCAGGAAGAAGCCGCCGGCCGGCACATGCCAGTGCACGCCGTGAGCAGGATCACCATTCATGCCGACATGGCGCGTCAGCGCGTCCAGCAGCAGGCCAAGGTTGCGGCGGTAGAGCGCTCCCTTGTCTTTGCTGAGGAGGGCCAGCGAACCGTCATGCTCAAGCAGCATGCCCCCGACGATGGCTTGGCAGATTGGCGAGGTGTTAACCGTGACCATGCTTTTCAGGGACGCGAGTTCGTCCGCCATCAGCCGCACCTGGCCGTTACAGTCGCGCACTGCCTGGTCGGCCACCACAAAGCCGATCCGTACGCCCGGCATGCAGATCTTGGCGCAGGTACCGAAATAGATCACGCGCTGGAGACGGTCGAGCGACTTGAGGGTGGGCAGCGCGGTGCCTGGGGCGGCGGTGAAACCGTAGGCGTTGTCTTCCAGCAGCAGGAAATCTTCGCGTTCAGCCAGTTCCAGCAGCCGCTGCCGCGCTGCCAGGTCGAGCACCGTGCCGGATGGGTTGGAAAAGTCCGGCGCCACGTACAGCGCGCGGATGCGTTTGCCTTGGGCGCGCGCGCGGCGGCAGGCGCTCTCCAGCTGTTCCCAGTCGAGGCCGGCGCTCCAGCCGTCGGCGCCCCGGCCTTCGTCGATCGCTACGATGGGCGCGCCCAGCACGCTGGCGGCGCCGACGATGCCGGCAAAGCTGGGATTGACCACCGCCAGCAGGTCGTCGGCGCAGGCGCACAGGGCGCGCAGTACCAGCAGCAACGCTTCCTGGCAGCCAACCGTGACCACCAGCGACTCCGGCGTCACCGCCATGCCCTCGTCGCGCAGCAGGGCGGCGGCGATCAGCTCGTTGATCATACCTTTGCTGGGGCCGTACTGGTAGAGCTGCTTGCGGATCTGGGCCGGGTTGCGGCCCTTGACTGTGGCCAGGTAGTCCGTATACCTGTCCATGTAGCGACCCAGATCGATATCGTCGAACAGGCCGGCAAAGGGTGCGCCCGGCGCGAACGAGATCGCCTGCGGATAGTGATCCATGACCTCGTTGAGGAAGCTGATGGCATCGAGCGCGGGATCGCTCACCGATGCATGCAGGGCGCTGCGTTCGAGGATGACGCCATTCCCGGAAAGTGCTTGAGTGGTGGACATGATGGTTGCTCCTCAGGCTTGACGCACTTTGTCCAGCACATCCTGGCTGTACATGCGATGCGCCTGCTCGAAGGCGAACTCAGCCATGTACTGGCGGAACAGGTCAAGCGGCTCCTCGGCCAGCACCAGCATGCGCTTGTTGGCCATCACGGCCGGGCTGTCGAACGCGGCGACGCTGCGCTCGACAGCGGCATCGAGTTCGGCCGGCTCCACCACCTCGTCGAACAGCAGGCGGCCGTCCGGCTCGGCGGCGTGCACCCTGCGCCCGCCAAGGATGATCTGGCGCGCCATCCGCGTGCCCACCGAACGCGTCAGGCGCAAATTGGCCACGCCGGGAACGATGCCTTCCTGCGCGGCCGGCAAACTGAAGAAGCTGTCCGCGCCGCCGATCACCTTGTCCGACACTAGCAGCAGTTGCGCGCCGCCGCCAATGGCGAAGGTATCCACGGCTGCAATCCACGGCTTGGCCAGTTGCCGTGGCCGCCTATCCTCAGGCACATCGACCAGCAGGCCGCGCAGCATCTTGTTGAGGTAGCCGAGCTCTCGCCGCAGCAGGAAGTCAACCAACGAGATGCGGCCGTTGTGCAGGTTCTTGAGATTGATGCCGGCGCTGAATACGCGGCGGCCGGCGTACTTCGGATGGCTCATGATGCCGCCGCGCAGCACACATACACGCACCGCATCGTCGAGCAGGGCCAGATCGACCGCAGTTTCCATGTCTTCGATCAGCTGCTCGTCCTCGGCGTTGAGGCAGCGCGGGTTGTTGACGGTGAGGTGGGCGGCAAAATCGCGCCGTTCCAGGGTCAGGGTCGGCAAATCGAGCCGGCCGTCGCTGCGGAATTGCGCCAGCAATGCCTGGGCGCGCGCACCCGGATACAGCATGCTCTCGACGAGGTGCCGGCCGCTGGCCGGCGCGGCGAGCACCTCAGAAAAGAAAATGCCCTGGTCGATTTCTCGCGCTTCCTTGTCCCCCTGCGGCGACAGGCGCTCCTGGGTGATTGCCGCTTGATCCGGGACCAGGCCGGGAAACAGCTCCGCAGCCCTATACGCCAGTTCGGCCAGTTGCGGGCGCAGGGTCTTGCCGGCCGTCAGGCGGTCATATACCCAGTCGGCGTGCAGGCGCAGGAAGTTGGTGCGCGCTGCGCGACTGGCGCCGTGGATGGCCTCGGCGGCGGCGCACTGTTCGGCAGAGCGCAGCGGCTTGGCCGGCAACTGCGCCAACAATGCCTCGCCGTCGGCGACATGGCAGGCAAGCGCGCGGGCGTCGGTGTCGGGCACGCGGGTGATGGCCGGTGGCGCATCGCGCCATTGGCGCCATGTATGCCGCATGATGGTCGGGCCGGTGGAAGAGTGCTGGGCGAAGCTCATGGTTGATCCTTGTCGGTGAATGAATGAAGGCATGCCGTAGTGCGCGGGGAAAGTGCCCTCCTTAGTTGACGCACTCGATTGCAGCAACGGGGGCAGGCGCATGCACGACAGCGGCAACCGGCTGCTGCGTGGTGCGCAACAGGCGGTCGCAGGCCGCGAGATGGGTACCGAGGCCGTCGTCATAGCTGAGCGCCGAAGCATCCAGCAGCAAGCGGCGGCGCACTGGCAGGTCGCCGGCGATGGTCGGGCACAGCGTCTTCAGGAAGGCACTGGCGGCCGACTCGACATCGCCCGCGATCTCGTCGACCAGACCCAGCGACTGCGCCAGCGATGCGTTCAACGGCATACCCAGCAGAGCGAAGCGGCGCGACCACGTCACACCGATCTGGTTCGCCAGGCGATGCAGCACCATGCCGGGCAGAATGCTGCCATCGCGGCGGCACAAGCTCATGGACAGCCCCTCGGCAGCGATGCGGTAGTCGGTGGTCAGCATGACCGCGATGCCGAGGTCGTTACAAGAGCCACTGACGGCCAAGATGGTGACGGCGTTGAGGCGTTCGATGCGGCGCAAGGCGCGCTCCCACTGGTTGACCAGCGCCACGTCGGGTTTTCCTCTGGCCGCCTCGGCGGCATCTTCCGGGCGAGCGCTCATCGCCACCAGCAGCGTGGCACCCGTGCCTGCATCTTCCACGCAATCACAGGCGCTGTTAATGCTGTCGACCAGCGATTTGTCCAGGGAGCCGGAGACGTCGAGTTCCAGGCGGACCACGGTGCGGCCTTCGATATGCGAGATGGAGTTGAACTTGAACATGATGATTTCCTTTGCGTAGAGTTGGTCTGAAAAAAACTGTCTAAATTAAATGTATGAAGCAACTTCCTGAAGAAAAATGCGGCTGCGTCTTACCACTGAAGCAGCGCGGTCTCGATAGTCGCGCCCGGCCCCATGGTCATCATCACGGCATAGTCGCCGGGACTCACCAAGCCCTCATCCAGCAAGCGCTGGTAAGAAAACAGGAAGGAGCCGCTCGACATGTTTCCGTAGTCGCGCAGGACGCTCAGCGTATGCCGCACGTCGCGCGCCGTCAGACCGAGGTTGACTTTCACTGAATCGATCACCTTCTTGCCGCCGGAGTGGACGATCCAGTGGGAAATCTCACTGCGGCGCAGGCCGGCTTCGGCCAGCAACTGGTCGATCACCGGCTCGGCATTGGCGCCCACCACATAAGGCACGTCCTGAGCAAGGAAAAAGCTGAACTTGCCGTGACTGTCATCCCAGTCGAAGCGCATGGCATCGATCGCCTCGGCCACCACGCAACTGTTAAAGCCGAGAATGGTGGGCATGTTCGGCACGCGTTGGCGGTCGGCCACCACGGCCAGCGCACCGGCGCCATCGCCGAACAGGCTGTTGACCACAGCGGTCTGCATGGTGCCGTCGATCACATAGGCGGCCGAGCAGATTTCCACGCAAAGCATGATGGCCAGCTTTCCGGGATGGGCCTGGGTCCACGACGTCACCGCGTTCAGACCGTTGAGGCCGGCGTTGCAGCCCATGCCGACGATGTCGAGCCGGGCGCAGTCGCGCCGCAGATTCATGCGCTTGCACAGCAGCGCACTGAGGCCCGGAGTCAGCATGCCCGTGGTGGTGACGCAGCACAGGTAGCGAATGTCTTCCAGACTGGCGCCCACCTGCTGCAGGCAGGCCAACACCGCGCGCTCACCGATTTCCAGCGCCTGGGTGCTGTGCTTCTTCAGCAGCTCCCCCTGGGTTTCGACGACGAGGGTACCGTCCGCCGCCGGCTGCGGCAGCGTCAGGTGGCGGCGTTCGACCGAGCCGCTCAAGAACATCAGGCGGATGCGGCGGTCGTCAATGTTGAAGGCGTCCAGCACGTCCTGCTGGCTGTACGCCGTAGCCGGCGTGGCAGTGCCGACGCCGACGATCTGGGCGTGCGCCGTTTCGAATACGGGCGCGGCCGCCTGCTTGCGGTAAGATGTTTTGGGGTGAAGCTGAATCGGTTCCTGAGTCATGGTCATTTTGATTCCTCTTGTCGATGAACGATGCGATGAGCGATGGGTTAAATGAATGCTGAGCTGTACCTAAAAAGCGTCCGGTACCTCGCTTTCCAGGCGGTACAGCCGGCGCTGCAACAGCGACACCAGCGAAACACACGCCGCCGTCAGTCCGACCGTGAAGAAGAAGAATCCCGTGCCGCGCCCCTTGCCGCTGCCGAACCAGGTGCCGATTGTGTCGAACCAGACGCCGCCGGGCATCAGGGCCGGCTCGAATACGTGATGCGCCAGGTTGCCGCCAGCCAGCGCGCTGAGCGGAATCAGGCTCATTTGCACAGCCTGCTGCAGGGCCGCGAAGCTGCCCTGGCGTTCACGCGGCACCTTGCGCCGCCACACCGCCTGCATGCAGGTTCCGAGGGTTGTGGTGCTGAGCATGACGACAAAGGAGGCGGCGCCCAGCAACAGCACCGACTGCGTGACGCCAGCCACGGCGATCGCCACCCCGGCCAGCAGATTGAACCCCAGCACCAGCGGGGTCCATCGCTTCGGACCGCCCCAGGTCACCATCACGACGCCGCTCAACAGGGCGCCCAGCGCGCCACAGGTGGTGATCAACGCCAGCGAAGCGGTGCTATGCATCGACAGCACCAGCGGCGTCACCAGCACGATCACCATGCCCGCCATGAAGCCGCCCATGCTGGTGTACGCATACAGCAGCGCCATGGCGGGACGCTGGCGCAGGAAGTCGAACGACCAGCCCAGGTCGCGGAAGGCGGAGCGCCTGGATTTGGCCACCGTCGCCTTCTCGACAGACGGCAGCTTGGCAATGGCCAGACTCGACAAGGCGATATAGAACGTCAGGATATCCAGCACCACGATACCCGACAGCCCGATCATGCCCAGCATGCCAGCGGCCAGCAGCGGAGCGGCGATCTGCGACAGCGCGCCGGCCATGCTGAACATGCCGTTGGCGCGGCCGAACTGGCTCTTGTTCACGATGCTGGTGATGGCGGCGTAGGCGGCCGGTCCCTGGAAGGCCATGCCGACCGACAGCAGCGCCTGCACGGCGAACAACTGCCACAGTTCAAAGCGGTCCAGCCAGACCAGCACGCCGATGGTGGACACGCAGCACAGCGCCAGCGCGTCGCAGGCGATCAGGATCTTGCGGCGGTCGAGACGGTCTGCCAGGCTACCGGTCCACGGCAACAGCAGCAGCGCCGGCAGGGTGGAAAACAGTGTCAGTTCGGTGAAGTCCAGCACCGAACCGGTACGTTGGAACAGCCAGACTCCCAGCGCGAACGAAGTCAGCATCGTGCCGAACATCGAGATCGCCTGGCCGAACCAGATCGTGTAAAACACGGGGCTGAGTCGCTCGGCAGGCAGCCTGGCCGGTTTGGTCGGTTTCGCGTCCTGCACAGCGACAGTCTCGCAGCTCCCGGGGGAGCGGATTTCCATGGTGGCGGCGTGAGTCATTTAACATCCTTCAGTAAGGGGAGGATCCATGCGGCAACGGCATCGATATGTGGCCGTTGCAGCAACGTCATGTGATTGCCCGGACCGTCGAGGAAACGGATATCGGGAGCAAAGCGGCGCCAGCGCGTCAGGAGATCGTCTGGGTCGTACTGCCAACCGCCGTCCGGCTTCTCCTGCGGCACGGCCACCAGATGCACGGGGCCCAGGTAGCGGCCGTGCGGCTGATAGTCGGTGTTCAGATTCGTCTCGAACACGCGCACGATGCCTTGCAGGGTGCGCACCGATGTACCGGGAGGCATCAGCCTGACCGCCACCAGCCGGGCCAGCAGCACGGCAAGCTGTTCCTCGTGGTCGCCCCCGGCAAAATCGGCCGCCGTCAAGCCCAGCGTTTGGTTCAGGTTCAGCTCGAAAATCTCGACCAGCCGCAACAGCATGTCGATGCGGCTGTGACGATGCGGCGGCGCGCCCGGCAGCGACGGCGCATCGGTGTCGAGTATCACCAGCGCCGACACGGTTTCCCCGGCCGCCACCAGTTGGCGCGCAACCTCCAGCGCCACCCAGCCGCCGAAGGAATGCCCCAGCAAGCGGTACGGCCCGTGCGGCGCCACCTCGCGGATGGCGGCGACATAGCTGCGCGCCGCGCTCGGCACGTCGATGTGCGGCACCAGCGTGCCGCACAGGCCGCGCGGTTGCAGGCCATAGATCGGCAGTGTCGCGTCCACCGCCTGCGCCAGCGAAGTGAAGGCAGTGATGCTGGCCCCGGCGCCGGGCACGCAGAACAGCGGCGCCACCTGCGGACGACCACTCTGGATCGGGATGCGCGGCGCGTATGCCAGTTCCTCATAGCGCGGTGCGGTATCGGTGACATTGCCCAGTGCAGCGCTCAGCACCGCGCCCAGCCGCTCGATCCATGGCATTTCCATGATCGAGCGGTGGTTGCCGCCCACCGGCCTGACGCTCAGGCGCCGACCGACGGCGGCGCGCCAGCCGAGCGAGGTGTCGGCGCGCTGCTCGTCGGTCGCCGTGAACAATGTAATACCGGCCGGGATAGATGGCCGGGCGTACTGGCGCAGCGCCACGGCAATCGCATGCTGGACCGCCAGATAGCGGCGCAGCATGTCGGCGCCAATCTGCGGCGGCAGCAGACCGGCACCCTGGCAGCGGGCCAGCATGGCCTCGACATTGCCGTCCAGCGCCAACAGTTCGGCGCGCACTTCATCGGACGCGTGCGCCGGCACCCACGCCATGGAGCGCATCCAGGCGTCGAACTCGGCCGGCACGGCGCGGCGGTAGGCGGCGGCGCCATCGGCCGTCACCAGCGCCGCTTCCGGCGGCTCGCTGTAGTCGCAGCGGGTGTCGATCAAGCCGAGGAATTCGACCGTCTGGTCAGCGCCGATAAGCTGATTGGCCATCTCGTAAGCGATGGTGCCGCCCGCCGACCATCCGGCCAGGCGATAGGGTCCCTGCGGCTGCACCGCGCGGATCTGGTGCACATAACTGGCCGCCATCTCTTCCACACTGCACGCCGGCACCTCGCCCGCCACGAAGCCGCTCGCGGCCAGGCCGTACAGCGGCAGTTCGCCGTCGAGCCAGGGCGCCAGGCTGCGCGCGTAGCCGATTTCGCCTTCACCGGGATGCACCAGAAACAGCGGACGCTGCTTGCCACCGGCGCGGATCAGCACCAGGTTGCCGTCCTGTTGGCATACCCCGAGCGCGCCGATGGCCTCTGCCAGTGCCTGCACCGTGGGATGGGCAAACAGCTCTCGCAGCGGCAGCTCGATGCCGAGCGCATCACGCAGGCGGGACGCGAACTGCACCGCCAGCAGGGAGTGGCCGCCCAGTTCAAAGAAGTGGTCAAGACGGCCGACCTGCCGCACGCCCAGTAGCTCCTGCCACAATTGCGCAACCATCTGCTCGACGCGCCCCTGCGGCGGCGCATAAGCGCGGCTGGCGAAAGCGCCGGCATCGGGCGGCGGCAGAGCCTTGCGGTCCACCTTGCCATTGGCATTGAGGGGGAAGGCCGCCAGCACCACAAAGGCGGCCGGCACCATGTAGTCGGCCAGTTGCGCCGCCAGCGCCGAGCGCAGCGCCCCGCCGCTCAGCTGCGCTCCCTGGCGCGCCGTCACATACGCCACCAGGCGCTTGCCGAGATTGGCATCGTCGGTTGCCACCACCAGCGCATCGCGCACGCCGTCGCAGCCGACCAGTTTGGCCTCGATCTCCCCCAGCTCGATACGGAAGCCGCGGATCTTGACCTGGAAGTCGTTACGGCCGAGATATTCGATACGGCCATCCGGCAGCCAGCGACCAAGGTCGCCGGTCTTGTAGACGCGCGCGCGGTCCCTCGTGCTGAACGCGTCAGCCAGGAAGCGCTCGGCGGTCAGTTGCGGGCGCCGCAGGTAGCCGCGCGCCACGCCGATACCGCCAATATGGATCTCTCCGGCCACGCCAGGCGGCACAGGCTGCCCGTGCTGGTCGAGCAGATAGATCTGCATGTTGTCGATCGGCCAGCCGATGTTGGGCGTATCCCCCGCCTCGCGGATCTGGCAGATGGTGGCATCGACCGTGCATTCGGTCGGACCGTACATATTGTAGAAACGGATGTCCGGTGCCGCCTTCAGGGTTTGCCACATCACGGCGTCGATCGGCTCGCCGCCGATCAGCACGCTGACCGGCTGGTACGCAGGGTTGCCGATCAGACCGGCCGACAGCAGCACCGACAGCTGCGACGGCGTGCAATCGAAGGCCTCGATGCGGTGCTGTGCCAGGAAGCGCAGCAGCGCAGGACCATCCGCGCGGATCAGTTCTGGAATCAGCACCACGCAGCGTCCCGACAGCAATTGCAGGATGCCCTTGAGCGACATGTCGAAGGAATACGCGGCGTTGAGCGCCACGTTGGCGTGCGGCGTGCAATAGCGATGCGTGGTGCGCTCGAGCACGTGCCAGAAGTTGACCGGCGAGGCGTGTTCGACCATCACGCCTTTGGCGTTGCCGGTCGATCCCGAAGTGTAGATCACATACGCCAGGTGGCGCGCGGTCAGGCCCAGGGCCTGCGGGTCCGGATTGCTCTCGTCGGCACCTTCCGGCCCAGCTTCGACGGTGTCGTCCAGCAGCAGCGCCGGTACGCGGCTCAGGGTCAAGACCGGCAGCTTGCCGAGCAGTGCGCGGCTGGTCACCAGCGCCGTCGGCGCGCAGTCTTCCAGCACATAGGCCAGTCGCTCCTGTGGATGATTGGGATCAAGCGGGACGTAGGCGCCGCCGGCCTTGAGGATGCCAAGGATGCCGACCAACATCTCGACGCTGCGCTCCACGCACAGCGCCACCAGACTGTCCGGCCGCACGCCCCTGGCGATCAGGGCGTGGGCAAGGCGGTTGGCACGGCAGTTCAGTTCAGCGAAGCTGAGGCTCCGGCCCTCGCAGATCACGGCAGGTGCGGCCGGACGCAGGGCCACCTGCTCTTCGAAGATGGTGGACAGCAAACGGTCGTCGGCATATGCGGTGCGGGTCTGGTTGAAATCGACCAGCACCTGCTGGCGTGCCGCGGCGTCAAGCATGCCCAGGCCGCTCACGCGCCCGGCATCGGCGTGCACGCCGCCACTGATCTCCCGCAGCAGGGTGTGCAACATGGCAGCAAAGCGCTGCACGGTGCTTTCGTCGAACAGCTCGCTCGCATAGGCGATGCCGCCATGAATCGCCTCGCCGCCATCGGCCAGCGTCAGCGACAGGTCAAAGTGCACGCTGCTGTTGTCGACCGGAGTCTGCTCCAGCCGCAGTCCCGGCAACTGTGCGGCGCGGCCGGCCTGTGCGGTGGTCATGTTGAGCATGGCCTGGAAGATCGGACTGTGGCTCATGCTGCGCGGCGGCTTGAGCGCATCCACCACTTGATCGAATGGCAAGTCCTGGTGGGCATAGGCGGCCAGCGTATCGGCCTTGACCTGCGCCAGCAGGGCAGCGACCGTCGGATCGTCCTCGAGCCGTACCCGCACCGCCAGCGTATTCACGAAGAAACCGATCAGGCTTTCCGCTTCCGCGCGCTGGCGGTTGGCCACCGGCACGCCGATCACCACGTCGCCCTGTCCCGACAGGCGCGACAGCAGCACCGCCCACGCGCCCAGCATGGTCATGAACAGGGTCGCGCCGTGGCGCTGCGCCAGCGCGCGCAGACCGGCGGCCACGTCGGCCGGCACCACGAAGGGCACCGCACCGCCGGCATAGCCTTGTACTGCCGGGCGGTTGCGGTCGGTCGGCAGTGTCAGCAGCGCTGGCGCGCCGTCCAGATGCTGCCTCCAGTAGCCGATCTGGGCCTGCAGCGCCGCGCCTTGCAGCCATTCTCTCTGCCAGGCGGCATAGTCGGCGTACTGGATTGCCAGCGCCGGCAACGGGTCGGGCAGACCCTGACTGCAGGCGCCATACAATGCAGCCAGTTCCTCCATCAGCACGCCGAGCGACCAGCCGTCGCCTATGATGTGGTGCAACGTGATCAACAGGATATGTTCCTGTTCGGACAAACGTAGCAAGCAACCGCGCACCAGCGGACCCTGCGCCAAATCGAAGGGCTGGTGCGCCTCGGCCACGCCCATGCTGTCGGCAGTAAACAGGAGTTCGTGGCCCGGCAACGAACTCAGGTCGCGCTCCTCCAGTGCGAAGCCTGTGTCGGCGGGAGCGATGACCTGCACTGCCTGGCCTTCGGCTTTGACGAAAGTGGTGCGCAGCGCCTCGTGGCGGGCAACGATGCGGTCCAGCGCAGCCCTCAGGGCCGGCTTGTCGAGCGCGCCGCTGAGCTTGAGGCCGAACGGAATGTGATAGGCCGCGCCCGCCGTCGCGTCCAGCTGGTCGAGGAACCACAGGCGCTGCTGCGCCCACGACAGCGGCAGCGGTTGGCTGCGATCTGCCCGGACAATGGCCGTCATGGTCGATCGTCCGGCGACATCCACCAGTTGCGCCAGCGCGATGAGAGAAGGATCGTCGAACAGGTCGTGCAGGGCAATCTCCACCTCGAAAGCCTGGCGCAGCCGCGACACCACCTGCACCGCCAGCAGCGAGTGGCCGCCCAGGGCGAAGAAGTGGTCATCGCGGCCGACTTGTTCGATGCCCAGCAATTGCTGCCAGATGGCCGCGATGGCGGCCTCGGTGCCGCCTTGCGGCGCCTGGTATGCCGCCGCTTCGACGGCCGAGCGGTCGGGTACCGGCAAGGCCTTGCGGTCCAGTTTGCCGTTGCTGGTCAGCGGGAAGGCGTCGAGCGTGACGAAGGCGCTGGGAATCATGTAATCGGCCAGATGGGCGCCAAGCTGGGCGCGCAGTTCGCCAGCGACAGGCGCCGCGCCGGACGCGCGCAGGTAGGCCACCAACCGTTTCTCGCCTGGCGCGTCTTCGCGGGCGACGACCAGCGCTTCTGCCACGCCGTCGCATGCCAGCAGGCGCGTCTCGATCTCGCCCAGCTCGATGCGGAAGCCGCGGATCTTGACCTGGAAGTCGTTGCGTCCAAGGTAGTCGATGGAACCGTCCGCCAGCCAGCGCCCAAGGTCCCCGGTCTTGTACAGCCGCGCGCCGGCGGCATCGGCGTAAGGGTCGCGGATGAAGCGTTCCGCCGTCAATTCCGCGCGGTTCAGGTAACCGCGCCCGACCTGCACGCCGGCGATGTGGATCTCGCCCGCCACGCCCACCGGCACCGGCTGCAGGTGACGGTCGAGGATGTAGATGCGCGTATTGGCGATCGGCCGGCCGATCGATACGCTGGCCGCACCGTCACCGGGCACGCAATGCTGCCACGTGACGTCCACCGCGGCTTCGGTCGGGCCATACAGATTGTGCAGCTCGACTTCTGGCCAGGTCCGCAGGAAGCGCTCGCTCAACTGGGGCGGCAGCGCCTCTCCGCTGCAGAACACGCGTTTCAGGCTGCCGCCCCGCCAGTCGCCGCATGCGCTCACAAAGGCTTGCAGCATCGACGGCACGAAGTGCATCGTCGTCACTGCGGCCTGCTCGATCAGCGCCGCCAGATAATCGGGTGACTTGTGGCCTTCCGGGCGGGCGATCACCAGCGTGGCGCCAGACATCAGCGGCCAGAAGAACTCCCACACAGACACGTCAAAGCTGAACGGCGTTTTTTGCAGGACGCGGTCATCGGCACCGAGGCAGAACGCCTGTTGCATCCAGCACAGGCGGTTGACCACCGCGCCATGCTCGTTCATCGCGCCCTTGGGCTGGCCGGTGGAGCCGGAGGTGTAGATCACATAGGCGAGGTGGCCCGCATGCAGGCCGATGGCCTCAGCGTCCGGGTTGGCATCCGATTGTGCCGCGATGGCGCGCGCATCGTCCCCGGCATCGACGACGATGGCCCGCGTTTGGCCGGCATCGAGGCACCCGGCCACCGCGCTGTGCGTCAGCAGGATGGCCGGGGCGCAATCGGCCAGCATGTACGCCAGGCGGTCGGCGGGATAGCCCGGATCGAGCGGCACATAGGCACCGCCGGCCTTGACGATGGCCAGCAGGCCGACCACCATCTCGATGCTGCGCTCCATGCAGATGGCCACGCGCGAATCCGGTTGCACGCCGTGGCTGCGCAGATGGTGCGCCAGCCGGTTGGCGCGGCGATTGAGCGCATCGTAGCTGAGGTGCTGGCCTTCGAAAATCAGCGCGCTCGCCTGCGGACTGCGGCGAACCTGCTCCTCGAAGAATTGATGCAGCAGCTTGTCGTCGGGATAGGCCTGGGTGGTGTCGTTGAAATCTGCCAGTACCTGGCGGCGCTCGGCGGCGCCAAGCAGCGCCACGCGGCTCAGCGCCATGCTGTCGTCGGCAACCATGGCACGCAGCAGGCTGGTGAAATAGCCGGCGATGCGTTCGATGGTGGCGGCGTCGAACAGGTCGCTGGCGTAGCGCAGGTTGCCGACGATGGCGTGCTCCGTCTGCGTCAGGTTGAGGCTGATATCGAACTGGGTGGTGTGATAGGCCTGCTCGACGCCGCTGAGCACCAGATCCCCCAGGGCGCGGCGGCGGCGGCCGGTGCGTTGTCCAGATTGAGCATGACCTGGAACAGCGGGCTGTGGCGCATGCTGCGCGCCGGCTGCACCGCTTCCACGATCTGCTCGAACGGCAGATCCTGATGCTCGTACGCCCCCAGCGTGTGCGCCTTGACTTGCGCCAGCAGCTGCGCCACGCTCGGATCGCCCTCCAGCTTCACCCGCAGCGCCAGCGTGTTGACGAAGAAGCCGATCTGGCCTTCCAGTTCGCTGCGCCGACGGTTGGCCACCGGCGTGCCGACCACCACATCATCCTGGCCCGACAGGCGCGCCAGAAGCGCGGCCCAGCCTGCCAGCAGGGTCATGAACAGCGTCGCGCCGTGCTTCTGGCTCAGCGCCTTCAGACCGGCGGTCAGCGCGGCATCGAAGCGCACCTGCACGCTGCCGCCGGCGTAGCTTTGCCGGGCCGGACGCGGACGGTCGGTCGGCAGTTCCAGCAGCGCCGGCGCGCCTGTCAATTGTTCTTTCCAGAACGCGCTCTGCGCTTGCAGGACATCGCCCTGCAGCCAGCCGCGCTGCCATGCCGCATAGTCGGCATACTGGATCGCCAGCGGCGGCAGCGGATCGGCCTGGCCAGCGCTGAAGGCGGCGTACAGCGTGCTGATCTCGCGCACCAGTATGCCGATCGACCAGCCGTCGGAGATGATGTGATGCTGATTGAGCAGCAGGACATGCTCGTCCGCGGCCAGATGCAGCAACTGGCCGCGTATCAGCGCTCCGGCCGCCAGGTCGAAGGGCTGGATGGCCTCATCGTCGGCCAGGCGGCGCACCGCATCTTCGCGCTCCGGGCCGGCGAGCTGGCTCAAGTCGCGCTCGCCGAGTGCAAAGCCGGCGTCCGCCGTGGCGATGACCTGCACCGGTGTGCCATCGACATCGATGAAACGGGTGCGCAGGCTTTCGTGGCGGCTCACCACGCGGTCAAGCGTTGCCTTGAGGGCCAGCTTGTCCAGCTTGCCCCGCAGACGCAAGGCGGTCGGCATGTGATAGGCCACGCTGGCGGCATGATCGAGGCGGTCGAGGAACCACAGGCGCTGCTGGGCATGGGACAGCGGCAAAGGCTGGCTGCGGTCGGCCAGCGGGATCGCCTCGGTCCGCACACGACGGGCCCGGCCCGCGGCTTGTGCCAGCGCCGACAGGGTGGGACCGGCGAACAGCTCGCGCAGGCTGATATCGAGTTCCATTTCCTGCCGAATGCGCGCCATCAGTTGCACGGCCAGCAGCGAATGGCCGCCCAGCTCGAAAAATGGTCCTGCCGGCCGACCCGTTCCAGATTCAGCAGCGCACACCAGATGGCGGCCAACGCCGCTTCGATCTGGCCTTGCGGCGCCTGATACTCGCGCGCGGCGGCGGCCGAACCGTCCGGCGCCGGCAAGGCCTTGCGGTCGATCTTGTTGGTCGGGGTCAGCGGGAAGGCGCCGAGCACGACGAACGCCACCGGGATCATGTAGTCGGTCAGATGCCGCGCCAGCTCGGCGCGCAATGCGGCCGGCGCCAGACTGGCGCCGTCATGCGCGATCAGGTAGGCCACCAGACGCTTGTCTCCGGGTACATCTTCGCGGGCAATGACGATGGCTTCCCTGACACCGTCGCAGGCCGCCAGGCGGGCTTCGATTTCGCCCAGCTCGATGCGAAAGCCGCGGATCTTGACCTGGAAGTCGTTGCGGCCCAGGTATTCAATGACACCGTCCGTCGTCCAGCGGCCCAGGTCACCTGTCTTGTAGAGACGGGCGCGCGGCTGGCCGGAGAACGGGTCGGCGATGAAGCGCTCGCTGGTCAGTTCCGGGCGGTGCAGATAGCCACGGGCAACGCCATCGCCGCCCACGTGGATCTCGCCGCTGACGCCGACCGGCACCGGTTGCAGCTGCTGATCGAGGATGTAAAGGCAGGTGTTGGCATTCGGACGGCCGATCGGGATGTGCTGGGCCGGCAGGATGCTGCCGCTGTCGTATGCCACGGAAGTGACGGTGACCGTGGTTTCGGTCGGACCGTATGTATTGAGCCAGCGGCATGCGCGCACGCCGGGCTCGGCCAGCCAGGCTGCCAGGTGGCGCTGCTCTGTCTTCTCGCCGCCGGCGATGATCAGGCGCAGGGTCGCAGCGGCACGGCTTCGGCCGGCCTGCACTTCCTGCACCCACTGGTGCCAGAAAGCGGTGGGCAGGTCGCTGACGGTGATGCCGTGCGCGTCGAGCAGGTCGACGAAGGCCATGTCGGGCACGACCATGTCCGCCGGACGCAACACGATTGCGGCGCCCACCGACAGGGTCGGGAAAATCTCGCCCACCGAGGCATCAAAGGCGAACGAGGCAAATTGCAGCACACGGTCGGCCGCGTTCAGGCCGCAGGCCTTGATGTGATGGTCAATGAAATTGAGGACATTGCGGTGTTCGACCATCACGCCCTTGGGCTGGCCGGTGGAGCCCGAGGTATAGATGATGTAAGCCAGATGGTGCGGCATCAGGCCGATGGCCGCCTCGTCGGGGTCGTGGTCCGGCTGCGCGGCGATGCGGCCGGCTTCGTCGGCATCGTCCACCACCACGATCGGCAAACTGGCTGGCGCCACCTGCGCCAGCCAGGTCGTCTGTGCGGCCTGGGTCAGCAGCACCAGCGGTGCGCTGTCCCTGAGCATGTAGGCCAGGCGGTCGGCTGGATAGGCAGGATCGAGCGGCACGTAAGCACCGCCGGCCTTGAGGATGGCCAGCATGCCGACCATCTGGTCGACGCCGCGCTCCATGCATAGGGCGATGCGCTGGTCCGGCCGGACGCCATGGCCGCGCAGGTGATGCGCCAGGCGGTTGGCGCGGCAATTCAATTCGGCGTAGCTAAGTCGGCTGTCAGCGTGCACCAGCGCCAGCGCCTGTGGATTGGCGCCGGCCTGGATTTCGAACAGTTGATGTACCAGCTGGTCTAATGGATAAACGGCGGCCGTGCAGTTGAAGTCCGCCACCACCTGCTGGCGTTGCGCCGCAGTCAGCAATGGCAGGCAAGCCACGCTTTGCTGGTCGTCTGCGGCCATGGCACGCAGCACGGTGGTCAGATGACCGACCATGCGCACGATTGTCGCTTCTTCGAACAGGTCGCTCGCATACTCGATGGCGCCGACGATGGTCCGGCCGGCGTCAGACATCGTCAGACTGAGGTCAAACTGTGTCGTGGAATGCGGCTGTTCGACGCCGGAGATGGTCAGTCCAGGCAAGGTCAACGCACCGCCTTCCGGCGCATTGTTCATGTTCAGCATGACCTGGAACAGCGGGCTGTGCCCCATGCTGCGCACCGGCTGCACCGCTTCCACCACCTGCTCGAACGGCAAGTCCTGGTGGTCGTAGGCGGCCAGCGTGTGCGCCCTGACCTGCGCCAGCAGTTGAGCCACGGTCAGTTCGCCCGCAAACTTGACGCGCAGCGCCAGGGTGTTGGCAAAGAAACCGATCAATCCTTCCAGCTCGGTGCGCTGGCGGTTTGCCACCGGCGTGCCCACCACCACGTCGTCCTGGCCCGACAGGCGCGCCAGCAGCGTCGCCCAGCCGGCGAGCAGGATCATGAACAGCGTGGCGCCGTGCTTCTGGCTCAGCGCCTTCAGGCCGGCCGTGACCTCGGCGTCGAGCACCAGCGGCACGCTGCCGCCGGCATAGCTTTGCCGGGCCGGACGCGGATGGTCGGTCGGCAAATCCAGCAGCGCCGGGGCGCCGCTCAATTGCGCTTTCCAGAATGCAGCCTGCGTTTGCAGCACATCCCCCTGTAGCCAGTCGCGCTGCCAGGCGGCATAGTCGGCGTACTGGATCGCCAGCGGCGGCAGCGGGTCAGCGCGCCCTTGGCTGAATGCTGCGTACAGTGTGCTCACCTCGCGCACCAGCACGCCGATCGACCAGCCGTCCGAAACAATATGGTGCTGGGTGATCAGCAGCACATGATCGTCTTCGGCCAGGCACACCAGGCGGCCACGGATCAGCGGGCCGGTAGCCAGGTCGAACGGCTGCAGCGCTTCCTCGCTGCCGATGGCGGCCAATGCACTGTCGCGTTCAGCGGCGGCCAGGCCGCTCAGATCGCACTCGTTCAGCGCGAAGCCGGCGTCGGCGGCGGCGATCAGTTGCACGGTCTGGCCGTCGAAGCTGGCGAAGGTGGTGCGCAGGCTTTCGTGACGGGCGATGACGCGATCGAGCGTGAACTTCAGCGCGATCTTGTCCAACTTGCCCTGCAGGCGCAGCGCGGACGGCATGTGGTAGGCGGCGCCGGCGGCATGGTCGAGCTGGTCGAGGAACCACAGGCGTTGCTGCGCAAACGACAGCGGCGGTGGCCGGCGGTGGTCCGCCCGCGTGATCGGCGGCGGCGCATCGCCGCGGGTGTCCGCGCCGGCGGCCTTCCTTAGGCGGAGCATCAGCAATTCACGCTTGCGGGCGCTCAGGGTGTTGGCGGTGGATAAGCTCATGACTGGTCTCGTATAGGTTTGATTTCTGGATGGCGTGTCATACCGTGGCGGCGTGTTCTTCGGCCAGCAAGCGCTCCACTTCCTGGTCCGACAGGTGTTCAATGTCGAACGCGGCCAGCTCGATCGCCGCCGACTGGAACCTGTCCAGTTCGGCCTGTACTACCGCCTCGGCCAGGGCTGCCAGCACCGGCGTCTGGAAAATGTTTATCAGCGGCAGGCTGACGCCGACGGCGTCACGCAGCCGCGCCACGAACTGCGTCGCCAGCAGCGAGGTGCCGCCCAGTTCGAAGAAATGATCGTGGCGGCCAACCCGATCGAGCTTGAGCAGTTCCTGCCAGATCGCCGCCATCGCCTCCTCCACCACGCCTTCCGCCGCGGCAAAATCGCGGCTGACCACGGCCGCACGGTCCGGGGCCGGCAGCGCTTTGCGGTCGACCTTGCCGTTCGGCGTGAGCGGGAAGCTCTCCAGCATCACGAACGCGGCCGGAATCATGTAGTCGGCCAGGTGCCGGGCCAGTGCGCCGCGCAGGTCGGCAGCCGACGGCGCGGCGCCCGTCTGGACAGTCAGATAGGCCACCAGACGCTTATCGCCCTCCCCTTCCTCGCGCGCCACCACCAGCGCTTCGCGCACGCCGTCACAAGCGGCCAGGCGCGCCTCCACCTCGCCAGGTTCGATGCGGAAGCCGCGGATCTTGACCTGGAAGTCGTTGCGGCCAATAAAGTCGATGTTGCCGTCCGGCAGCCAGCGCGCCAGGTCCCCAGTCTTGTAAAGCCGCGCTTCCGGCCCGCCGGAGAAGGGATCGACGACGAAGCGCTCCGCCGTCAGCTCAGGACGATTCAGGTAGCCTCGGGCGACGCCGGCGCCGCCGATGCAGATCTCGCCCACTACGCCGAGCGGCACCGCCTGCATGTTCTGGTCAAGGATGTAGATTTGTACATTGTTCATCGGCTTGCCGATCGGCACAGACGAGGAGCACGTGCCGTCGCATCGGTAGATCGTCGAGCACACCGACGCCTCGGTCGGGCCATAGGCGTTGAACAGGGCATGGTGGGCGGACCAGCGTTGCGCCAGTTCCGGTGGACAGGCGTCGCCAGCGACGATCAGGGTCATGCGCGCCAGCTCGGCCGGCTCGCCGCACACGGCCAGCGCCGACGACGGCAAGGTCACGTGGGTGATGCCATGGACACGCAGAGTCGCCAGCAGCGGCTCGCCCGGCAGCATGGCGTCGGCATCGGCCAGGAACAGGCTGGCGCCGCTGGAGAGCGCCATGACGATTTCCGAGATGCTGGCATCAAAACTGAACGAGGCGAACTGCAGCACGCGACTTTCCGGACCGACCTCGAAGGCCGCGCTCTGCGCGTTTGCCAGGTTGCACAGGCCGTCGTGACGGTTCATCACGCCCTTCGGCTTGCCGGTCGAGCCCGAGGTGTAGATGACGTACGCCAGATGCCGCGGCGTCAGGCCGATCGCAGCCGGATCCGGATTGCCATCGTCCTCGGCGGCGATGCGGGCGGCATCGGCTTCATCATCGAGCACAAGGCGCGGCAGGTCGACGTGTGGCAGTGCGGCATTCAGCGCCGATTGGGTCAGCAGGGCCGCCGGCGCGCTGTCGTCGAGCATGTAGGCCAGGCGGTCGGCCGGGTAGGATGGATCGAGGGGTACATAAGCGGCGCCGGCCTTGAGGATGCCGAGCAGCGCCACCACCATCGGCACGCCGCGCTCGACGCAGATGGCGACCCGGTCATCGGGCCGCACGCCGATGGCGCGCAGCCGATGCGCCAGTTGATTGGCCTGGCGGTTCAGGCGGGCATAGCTCAGTTTCTCCTCGCCATGCGCCAGGGCGATCGCTTCCGGCCGGGCCTTGGCCTGGGCTTCGAACAACTGATGGATCAAACCGCTGTGTGGCCAGGTCCGCGCGGTATCGTTGAAATCGACCAGCAGATGGCGGCGCTGTTCGGCGCTGTTCAGCGCCAGCTGGCGCACCGGCTTGCCCTCGTCCTCGACCATGGCGTGCAGCAGGGTGCAGAAGTGGCCAACCATGCGCCGCGCGGTGGCTTCGTCGTACAGGTCGCTGGCATAGCGCAGGCTGCCCACGCAGTCGTCGCCGGTATCGGTCAGCGACAGCGTCAGGTCGCACTGCGTGGTGTCCTGCGTCTGCTCGATCGGGCTCAGGGTCAGACCGGGCAGATCAAACACACTGTGGCCAGGGTTGTTGTGAATGGTCAGCATGACCTGGAACAGCGGGCTGTAGCTGGTGCTGCGCACCGGCTGCAGCGCTTCCACCACCTGTTCGAACGGCAGATCCTGGTGCTCGTAAACGCTCAGGGTATGTGCTTTGACCTGGGCCAGCAACTGCGCCACGGTCGGGTTGTCCGCCAGCCGCACCCTCATCGCCAGGGTGTTGACAAAGAAGCCGATCAAGTTTTCCAGCTCGACGCGCTGGCGGTTGGCCACCGGCGTGCCCACCACCACATCGTCCTGGCCCGACAGGCGCGCCAGCAGCGCCGCCCAGCCTGCCAGCAGGGTCATGAACAGGGTGGCGCCGTGCCTTTGGCTCAGCGCCTTCAAGCCGGCCGTCAGCTCTGCACCCAGCACCAGCGGAACGCTGGCGCCGGCATAACTTTGGCGGGGTGGACGCGGACGGTCGGTCGGCAGCGCCAGCAGCGCTGGCGCGCCCGCCAGTTGTTCCTTCCAGAAAGCGCACTGGGCTTGCGGCACCGCGCCCTGCAACCACGCGTGCCGCCAGGCGGCATAGTCGCCGTACTGGATCGCCAGCGGCGGCAACGGGTCGGCCCGGCCCTGGCTGAAGGCGGTGTACAGCATGCTTATCTCGCGCACCAGCACGCCAAGCGACCAGCCATCGGAAATGATGTGGTGCTGGGTGACCAGCAGCACGTGCTCGTCTTCGGCCAGGCACAGCAACTGGCCGCGGATCAGCGGCCCCCTCACCAGATCAAACGGCTGCGCCACCTCGGCCGCACTGATGCCGTTCAGGGCGAAGTCGCGCTCATGGCCGGACAGCTGGCTCAGATCGCGCTCGCTCAGGGAAAAACCGGCCGTCGCTGCAGCGATCACCTGCCCGGTCCGGCCGTCGACGCTGGAGAAGGTGGTGCGCAGGCTTTCGTGACGGGCCACGATACGGTTTAGCGTGGCCCGCAGTGCGACCTTGTCCAGCTTGCCTTTCAGGCGCAGTGCGGACGGCACATGGTAGGCGACGCTGGCGGCGTGGTCGAGCTGGTCGAGGAACCACAGCCGCTGCTGTGAATCGGAGGCTGGCGTCACGCCGCCCGCCGTCCGCAACGGGATCGGCGCCAGCGCCGGCACCGAAGCCGTGGCGGCAGCCTGCAGACGACGCTCGATTTCGGCGGCCTGCGCCGCCACCGTCGGCGTATCAAACAGCGTGCGCAGGGCCAGTTCCACGCGCAGCGCCGAGCGGATACGGGAAGCCAGTTGCACCGCGATCAGCGAGCTTCCGCCCAGCAGGAAGAAGTTGTCCTCGCTGCCGACCGGCTGGATGCCCAGCAGGTTCTCCCAGATCGCGCACAGTGTTTGTTCGGTCGGCGAGCGCGGCGCCACATACGGCGTCGCCAGTTCGGGACGCTGGTGGTGCGACAGCAGCGGCGCGCGCTCCTCGGCGACGTCCGCATCCGGTGGCCCCGCCTGGTCGGCCAGACTGGAGGCCTCGGCCAGGTCCGGCGTGTCCATGTAGCGCTGCTGCGCCGCGATCCAGTAGCGCTTGCGCTGAAACGGATAGGTCGGCAGCGGAATGCGGCCGCCGGTGGCGTCGCCATACACGGCGTCCCAGTCGATGGCGCAACCGTTGGCCCACAGTTGACCCAGCGCACCAAGCAGCACGTTCACGCCGCTGTCGGCGGCGTCGCGCCGCGGCATCGTCGTGATCGTCACCGCCTGGCGCGGCGTGGCGCCGGCTGCCGCCTCGCGGCGCAGCAGGTTGGCCAGCGTATGCCCGGGACCGATTTCGACAAAGACGTAGGCAGGGTTATCCAGCAGCTTATTCAGGCAGGCCCCGAATTGCACAGTGTGGTGCAGATGGGCGACCCAGTAGTCGGGCGAGGTGGCCTGTTCGGCGCTGATCCAGTCTCCGCTCAGGTTGGAGAGGTAAGGCACACGCGGTGCGTTCAGGCGCACGCCGGCGCAAACGCTGCGGAACTCCTCGAGGATAGGCGCCATCAGGCCGGAATGCGAGCCCGGCCAGCCTGACAGCAACTGGAAATCGCAGCCTTCGCGCTCCAGCTGTGCGGCCAGTTTTTCGGTGGCGGCGGGGGTGCCGGAAATGGTGCACGCCTGGCTGCCGTTGACACAGGCCAGCCACAGGTCATCGCCGAGACGTGCCTGCACCTGTTCCGGCGACATCAGCACCGCCAGCATATTGGCGCTGGGCAGGCTGCCGATCAGCCGGGCGCGGGCGACGACGATGGTCAGCGCGTCGGCCAGCGAGAATACGCCCGCCAGGCAGGCGGCGACGTACTCGCCCAGGCTGTGACCAATCATGGCGCTCGGTGTCAGGCCCCATGCGGCCAGTTGGCGGGCGATGGCGTATTCTACGGTGAACAGGGCCGGCAGGGCCAGTTCGGTGCGGTTCAGCGTGGCGCTGGCCTCCGGCTCGGCTACATCGCCTGTGAACAGCACGGCGCGCAGGTCGCGACCGAGGATAGGCTGCAGGATGGCGGCGCACTCGTCTACCGCATCGCGGAACACTTCTTCGGCGGCGTAGAGAGTGCGGCCCATGTCCACATACTGGGTGCCGCCGCCAGGGAACATGAAGACCAGTTCGGGTTGCTTGCCATCGGCCGCCACCGGCAGCCCGCGGACCGACTGCGCCTGCCTGAGCGCCGTCGCGGCTTCGGCCACATCGGCGGCAGCCACCGCACGGCGATGAGCGAAGTGACGGCGGCCATGCAGCAGCGTCCAGGCGGCGTCGGCCAGGTTGGTGTCCGGCTGTTCATCCAGGAAGCGCGCCAGATTGGCGGTGGCCTGGTCCAGCGCGGCCGGGGTCTTGGCCGACAACAACAGCAACTGCGCCACGCGCGCACTGTCGCGCGGCGCGGCCGGCGGCGCTTGTTCCAGCACCACGTGGGCATTGGTGCCACCCAGGCCGAAAGCGCTGACGCCGGCGCGGCGCGGCTGGCCGGCGCCGCCCCATGGACGCAGCACGGTATTCACGAAGAACGGGCTATTGGCAAAGTCGATGTGCGGATTCGGGGTGTCGCAGTGCAGGCTGGGCGGGATTTCGCCGTGCTTGACGGCCAGCGTGGCCTTGATCAGGCCCGCCACGCCGGCTGCCACGTCCAGATGGCCGACATTGGTCTTCAGCGAACCGATGGCGCAGAACTGGCGGCGCTCGGTCGATGCCGCGAATGCCTGCGTCAGCGCGCTCACCTCGATCGGATCGCCGAGATGAGTGCCGGTGCCGTGCGCCTCAATGTAACCCACGCTGTCGGCGGCAATGCCGGCCACGGCCTGCGCCTCGCTGATCACCGCGGCCTGGCCGTCGATGCTGGGCGCGGCGAAGCTGACCTTGTCGGCGCCGTCGTTGTTGATGGCCGAGCCGCGTATCACCGCATGGATGGTATCGCCGTCGGCACGGGCGGCGCCGAGTCGCTTGAGCACCACCAGGCCCAGGCCATTACCGGTAATGATGCCGGTGGCATCGGCGTCGAAGGCGCGGCAATGGCCGTCGGCCGAGAACACCCCGCCTTCGGTGTGTAGGTAGCCGCGCTTCTCGAAGGTGTGCACCGCGACGCCGCCGGCAAGGGCCATGTCGCACTCGCCGTTCAGCACACTCTGGCAAGCCATGTGCACCGCCACCAGCGAAGTCGAGCAGGCGGTCTGCACCACCACGGCGGGGCCATGGAGGTTCAGCTCGTAAGCGGCACGGCCGCACAGAAAATCTTTCTCGTTGGCCAGCATGAGCTGGCGGCTGCCGACCGTCTGAATCAGTTGAGGATTGGAAAACAGATTTTCCATCAGGTAAGCGCTGAGCGCCGTGCCGGCGAACACGCCAACCGCGCCGGCGTCAGTGCCGGGCGCGTAGCCGGCGTGCTCGAGCGCTTCCCAGCAGCATTCCAGAAACATGCGGTGCTGCGGATCCATGATCTCCGCCTCGCGCGGCGGCATGCCAAAGAACTCGGCATCGAACATGTCGAAGCCGGACACCAGCGACGCTGCCTTGACATAGTCCGGATGGGCGATCAGCGAGGGCGGGACGCCGGCCCGCATCAGGTCCTCGTCAGACACCGGTTCGACCGATTCCACGCCGTTGCGCAGGTTCTGCCAGAAGGTGGCGAGATCATTCGCGCCAGGAAAACGTCCCGTCATGCCGATGATGGCAACGGCGTTGTCGTCGCCGTCATCGCTGCTGTAGTGGCTTTCAAGCTGGTCCATGGTATTTATCCTTATGGTTATCGTTGTATTTGTTGTGCTTACACGGCGCGCTTGACGCGGTTGCCGCGTTGCGCCGCCATCCTGCCTTTGCGCATTTCGGCGCGCGAGACGCTGTCCGGCAGACGGGTGACGACCTCGCTGTCAGAGGCGCCGAGGAAAGCGGCCAACCGGGCCGGGCTTGCATACTTGAAGTAATCGGCGATCGCCAGCCGCTGCGGGTAATGGGTCGATAGCAGACTGTGCAGCTTGACCACCAGCAGCGAATTGCCGCCGTGCTCGAAAAAGTTGTCGTGGATACCGACCGTTGCCTTGTCCAGCTTGAGCACCTCCGCCCAGGTGCCGCACAGCAGCGTCTCCGCTGCGTTGCGCGGCGCCACATAGTCCGCATCGCTGCGGCTTATCTGCGGCGCGGGCAGAGCCTTGCGATCAATCTTGCCATTCGGCGTCAACGGCAAGGCGTCGAGCACCACAAAGGCGCTGGGCAGCATGTAGTCAGCCAGTTGCTGCGCCAGCGCCACGCGCAGGTCGGACGCGACGAGGCTGGCGCCGTCGTGCGCGGTCAGGTAGGCGATCAGGCGCTTCTCGGCCGAACTGGCACCGCCATCGCGGGCGATCACCAGCGCTTCGCGCACGCCGGTACAGGCCAGCAGTCTCGCCTCGATCTCGCCCAGCTCAATGCGAAAACCGCGGATCTTGACCTGATGGTCGTTGCGGCCGACGAATTCGATGTTCCCGTCCGGCAACCAACGCGCCAGGTCGCCGCTCTTGTAGAGGCGCGCGCCGGGCCGCTCGCTGAACGGATCGGTGACGAAGCGCTCGGCCGTCAATTCCTCGCGGTTGAGGTAGCCGCGCGCCACCTGCACCCCGCCGATATGCAGCTCGCCGGTCACACCCTGCGGCACCGGCCGCAGATGGCTGTCCAGCAGGTAGACCGGGGTGTTGGCCAACGGTTTACCGATCGGCATGGTTTCGCCGTGCGCCAGCTCATAGCGGTAGAGGGCGCTGATCACGGTCGCCTCGGTCGGGCCATAGGCGTTGAAGAAGCGGTGACGTGCGCCCCAGTGGTCAGCCAGCGTCGGCGGCAGTGCTTCGCCACCGGTGATGAGGGTCTGCAGGACGCCGAAATCGGCATCGTGCGGTAGCGCAGCCAGCACCGAGGTCGGCATGCTGATGTGGGTGATCGCATGGCGCTGCATGGTGCGCAACAACGGCTCGCCTACCATCAGGTCCTGGCGCGAGGCCAGGAACAGGCTGCCACCAGCGCACAGGGCCATCGTGATTTCCGAGACACAGGCGTCAAAGCTGAACGAAAAGAACTGCAGGACGCGGCTGTCGCCGTCGGTGCCGAAGCGGTCGATCTGCGCCCGGCTGAAGTTCGACACGCCGGCATGACTGAGCATCGCGCCCTTGGGCTGGCCGGTGGAGCCCGAGGTATAGATCACGTACGCCAGGTGGCTGGCGCACAGGCCCAGCGCCACGGGATCGGGATTGGCGACGGCGGCGGCGGCAATGACGGGCTGGTCCTCGCCGTCAAGCACGATCTTGCGCGGCGACGATGCGAACTTGTCCGCCAGCGCGGCCTGGGTCAGCAGGGCAACGGGTGCGCTGTCCGCCAGCATGTAGGCGATGCGGTCCTGTGGATAGGCGGCATCGACCGGAACATAGGCGCCGCCGGCCTTCCAGACGCCGAGCAGCGCGACCATCATGTCGATGCCCCGTTCCATGCAGATGGCGACGCGATCGTCAGGCTGGACGCCGAGCCCAATCAGGTAATGCGCCAACTGGTTGGCGCGGGCATTTAACTGGCCATAGCTCAGCGTCTGGTCCGCATAGCCCAGCGCCAGTGCGCCAGGGGTGCGGGCGGCATGGGCCTCGAATTGCTGGTGGATCAGCTCTCCCGGTGGATAGGCGGCGCTGCTGCCGTTGAACTCCACCAGCAGACGGTGCGCCTCGGCGTCGCCCAGGAAGTGCTGTGTGTCGTGAGCGGCGTCCGGGTCGGCCGCCATCGACTCCAGCACGGCCAGGTAGTAACCGAGGATGCGCTCCGTCTGTATTCCGCCCAGCTTGCCCGGTTTCAGCTCCAGATGCAGGCCGCGCCGCACGTTGTAGTTGATATTGACCCCCAGGTCGAGACCCGTGGCTTCAAATATTTGCTGGTAACCGCCCTCCTGCAAACTGGCCTTCAGATCATCGTACACATGGAAATTGATGAAGTTGAAGACAATTTCGTAGTAAGGCGTGCGGCCGTTGTCCACCTGCAGCTGGACGTAGGGATAGTCGCGATGCTCCAGCACCGACAGCTCGTTGGCGTACGTGGCTTTGATCAGCTCTTTCCAGCTGGAGCGCTCCAGCTTCTGGCGCAGCGGCAGCGTGTTCAGGAACAGGCCCAGCACCTTCTCCCCGTCTTGCTCCTCCGGACGCACGTTGCTCACCAGCCCTGTCGTGACATCGTCTTTGCCAGCCAGCATGGACACCACCCGCAGGTGGGCGCTCAGCAGTACCGTGCGCATCGGCACGGCCAGCGTCGCCGCCAGCGCTTGCAGCTTGCCGCAGACGGCGTCGCTGACCTTCGCGGCGCGGTTGCGGTCCATGCTCGTCGCGTCCTGCGCTTGCTCGGCCGGCGGCAGCGTCGAGTACACATGCCCGTCCAGATAGTGCTTCCAGAACGCGCCTTGCCGCTCCGATCGCAGTGCCTGTTTTTCGCGCAGCGCTGCCATCTTCGGCGTCACGCGCAACGATGGCAGCGCAATGTCCTTGCCTTCGAGCGCAGCGAAGTAGGCATTGAACAGCTCGGTCTGGAACGAGGCCACGCTCCAGCCATCGAGAATCGCATGGTGGAAGCTGAAGGTGTACTGTATCGCCTTGGCGCCGCGCAGGTGCACGAAGATGCGCAGCAGCGGAGCGCTGGCCAGATCGAAAGCGGACTTGCGTTCGGCGTCGATGAATCCGGCCACGATCTGATCCTGCTCAGCCGTGTTCAGCTCGCGCAGGTCGGCCACGATCAGCGGCACTTCCGCATCGCGCCATACCAGCTGCAGCGGCTCGCTATAGCGGCTCAGGTCGAAGCTGGTGCGCAGCACCGGATGTTTTTCCGCCATCGCCGCCAGCACCTGACGCAGTACGCCTTCATCCCAGGCCGGCAGCGTGACATGGTTGCTGAACACATCGTGATACAACCCCGCATCCTGCTCATACTGGTTGTGGAACACCATGCCCATCTGCAGCAGCGTCATCGGATAGGCGTCCTGCACCCGTTCCGGCAGCGACGCGCGGTCCGCTGCGTCGAGGATTTCCATGTCTTGACTGAGCGCGGCGGCGCCGTCGCGCACGGCCAGCGCCTGCGCCAGGGCGCGCACGGTCGGATGCCTGAACAGGTCGACAATGGCCAGTTCGATGCCGTGCGCGCGGGCCGCCGCCACGATGGCGATGCTGCGGATCGAGTCGCCGCCGATGTCGAAGTAGTTATCTTCCACGCCGACTTGCTCCACCTTGAGCACCGTGCTCCATGCCTGGCACAGCGCCTGTTCCACCTGACCTTCCGCGGCGACGTACCTGCCGCGCGCCAGCGCTTGCAGATCGGGCGCCGGCAGCGCCGTGCGATCGAGCTTGCCGTTGCTGGTCAGCGGGAAGGCGTCGAGCGTGACGAAGGCGCTGGGAATCATGTAATCGGCCAGATGGGCGCCAAGCTGGGCGCGCAGTTCACCAGCGACAGGCGCCGCGCCGGACGCGCGCAGGTAGGCCACCAGCCGTTTCTCGCCTGGCGCGTCTTCGCGGGCGACGACCAGCGCTTCTGCCACGCCGTCGCATGCCAGCAGGCGCGTCTCGATCTCGCCCAGCTCGATGCGGAAGCCGCGGATCTTGACCTGGAAGTCGTTGCGTCCGAGGTAGTCGATGGAACCGTCCGCCAGCCAGCGCCCAAGGTCCCCGGTCTTGTACAGCCGCGCGCCTTCCTTGCCGCTGAAGCGATCGGCCACAAAACGCTGGACATTGAGCTCGGGACGGTTCAGATAGCCGCGCGCCACGCCCGCGCCGCCGACATGCAATTCGCCTGTCACGCCGATTGGCGCCGGCTCGCCATGCTGATCGAGGATGTAGATCTGCAGATCGGGAATCGGCACGCCGATCGGGCTGGCGCAGGCCAGTTCCGCATCGGCTGCGCTCACCGGGCGGTAGGTGACGTGCACCGTGGTTTCGGTGATGCCGTACATATTCACCAGTTGCGTGGAGCCATTGCGGGCGTCGCGGTACCAGGGCCGCAGGCTTGCCAGATCGAGCGCCTCGCCGCCAAAGACGACGGTACGCAACTGGTGGACCGCGTCACTGGCCGCCTGGGCGGCGATCAGCTGGCGGAAGGCGCTTGGCGTCTGGTTCAGGACAGTGACGCCCTGTTCGCACAGCAGTTGATAGAAATCCTGTGGCGAGCGGCTCACCAGATACGGCACTATCACCAGCCGGCCGCCGTACAGCAGCGCGCCCCACAACTCCCACACCGAAAAATCAAAGGCAAATGAGTGGAACAGGGTCCAGATGTCGGACGGCTGGAAGCCATACCACTGTTCGGTGGTGGCGAACAGGCGCGTGACGTTGCGGTGTTCGACCATCACACCCTTGGGCAGACCGGTCGATCCCGAGGTATAGATGATGTAGGCCAGATGCTCCGGCGCCAGGCCAGCGATGTCCGGATTGCTGTCAGCTTGCCCGGCAATGGCGACGGCATCGGCACCGTCGATCAGCACCACCCTGGCGTCGCCAAGCGGCAAGCCATCGACCAGCGCGGCCAGCGCGCTCTCGGTCAGCAGGGCGACCGGCGCGCTGTCCTCGATCATGTGGCTCAGACGATCAGCGGGGTAGTCCGGATCGAGCGGCACATAGCCACCGCCGGCCTTGAGCGTGGCCAGGATGCCGATCACCATGCCGATGCCGCGTTCCAGGCAAAGGGCCACGCGCGCATCCGCCCGCACGCCGATGCCGCGCAGGTGATGTGCCAGGCGATTGGCGCGGCGATTCAGTTCGGCGTAGGTCAACGATACATTTTCATACACCAGCGCGATGGCGTCGGGCTGGGCCAGCGCCCGCGCCTCGAACTGCTGGTGAATTAACTGTTGTCTAGGCAATTCGCCCTGTGCATCGTCACGCGACTTCCCATTGAAACCGTACAGCAGTTCATGGCGCTGTGCGGCGGACAGCACCGGCAGACTGGCGACGCGCGCACTGTCATCGGCAGCCATGCCGCGCAGCAGCGTTTCAAGGTGGCCAGCCAGACGGACAATGCTCGCTTCGTCGAACAGGTCGCTGGCGTAGCGCAGGCTGCCGCTCAGGCGGCCGTCGCTTTCGGCCAGCGACAGCGTCAGGTCGAACTGCGCGGTATTTTGCTTGGGCTGCACGCTTTCAATGCTCAGGCCGGGCAGCTGCAAGGTGCCGCCGGGAGCATTGTCCAGACTGAGCATGACCTGGAACAGCGGGCTGTGGCGCATGCTGCGCGCCGGCTGCACCGCTTCCACGATCTGCTCGAACGGCAGATCCTGATGCTCGTACGCCCCCAGCGTGTGCGCCTTGACTTGCGCCAGCAGCTGCGCCACGCTCGGATCGCCCTCCAGCTTCACCCGCAGCGCCAGCGTGTTGACGAAGAAGCCGATCAAGCCCTCCACCTCGGCGCGCTGACGGTTGGCCACCGGCGTGCCGACCACCACATCATCCTGGCCCGACAGGCGCGCCAGCAGCGCGGCCCAGCCTGCCAGCAGGGTCATGAACAGCGTCGCGCCGTGCTTCTGGCTCAGCGCTTTCAAGCCGGCGGTCAGCGCGGCATCGAAGCGCACCTGCACGCTGCCGCCGGCGTAGCTTTGCCGGGCCGGACGCGGACGGTCGGTCGGCAGTTCCAGCAGCGCCGGCGCACCTGTCAATTGTTCCTTCCAGAACGCGCTCTGCGCTTGCAGGACATCGCCCTGCAGCCAGCCGCGCTGCCATGCTGCATAGTCGGCATACTGGATCGCCAGCGGCGGCAGCGGATCGGCCTGGCCAGCGCTGAAGGCGGCGTACAGCGTGCTGATCTCGCGCACCAGCACGCCGATCGACCAGCCGTCGGAGACGATATGATGCTGCGTCAACAGCAATACATGTTCATCCTCGGCCAGATGCAGCAACTGGCAGCGTATCAGCGGGCCGGCGGCCAAGTCGAAAGGCCGCACCGCTTCCTCGTCCGAGAAGCGCTGTACGGCGATCTCGCGTTCGCGCGGCGGCAGATGGCGCAGGTCACGCTGTTCCAGCGCCATGCCGGCACCGGCTACGGCGATGCGCTGCACCGGCGCGCCATCGACATTCACAAAGGTCGTGCGCAGGCTTTCGTGGCGCGCCACGATATGGTCCAGGACGCGTGCCAGCGCAGCCTTGTCGAGCCGTCCCTTGAGGCGCATGGCCGCCGGCATATGATAGGCGCTGCCTGCCGCAGTATCGAACTGGTCGAGGAACCACAAGCGCTGCTGAGCGTAGGACAATGCCAGCGGCTGGCTCCGATCGGCCACGCAGATAGGAGCACGGCCCGGTTCAATCTTACGCACGCTCTGACTTTGCTGCAGACGCTGCAGCATGACAGCGCGTTTCAATTGTTGCAAAGTTTGTTTATCGTTATTCATTTGCAGGCACTTTCAGACAGAATGGCGCGCAGTTCTTCCTCGCTTAGGGCATCAATTTCCTGATCCAGCCCGCCGAGGTCGTTTGCGCTATAAAGGTCCAGTTGCGCGGACACGACCAGTGCTGCGAGGTCGGCCACTACGGGCTGGTCGAATAAACGCCCGATGGAAATGTCCACGTCGTAGATATCGCGCAGGCGTACCGCAAGCTGCACGCCGAGCAGGGAATGGCCACCCAGCTCGAAGAAATGATCGAGGCGGCCGACGCGCTCAACACCGAGCAATTCCTGCCAGAGGCGTGCCAGCGTGGTTTCCACCTCGCCGATCGGGACTTCATATTCGCGGCGGGCAATCGCCGCCTGGTCGGGTACGGGCAACGCTTGGCGATCGAGTTTGCCGTTGGGCGTCTGGGGCAGCGCCGTGAGCAGGACAAAGGCACTCGGCACCATGAATTCGGCCAGATCGTCAGCCAGTGCGCGGCGCAGGCTGGCCGCGCTGACGTCCGCGCCCGACTCGGGCACTACATAGGCCACCAGACGTTTTTCCTGACCGTCATCCCCGCGCGCCACGACCACGGCCTCGCGCACGCCGGGAAAGAGCGCCAGCCGGCTCTCTATCTCGCCCAGCTCGACGCGGAAGCCGCGGATCTTGACCTGGAAATCATCGCGCCCCAGATAGTCGATCGTGCCGTCCGGCAGCCAGCGGCCAAGGTCGCCCGTCTTGTACAGGCGCGCGCCTTCGCGGTCGCTGAACGGATCGGCGACGAAGCGTTCGGCGGTCAGTTCCGGGCGATGCAGATAGCCACGGCCGACGCCGTCGCCGCCGATGTAGATATCGCCCGTCACGCCGAGCGGCAATAGATTGCGCCTGGCGTCGAGGACATAGATCTGCGTGTTGGCGACCGGGCGGCCGATCGGCAGGCTGGCGCGGCGTTCGCGCGGGTCCCAGGTAAAGAACGACACCACGTCTGACGCCTCAGTCGGACCGTAGGTGTTATGGACCAACGGCGGCGACGGCAGGCAGGCCAGCTTCTCGTGCAGCAGTTGGCACTGGATGGGTTCACCGCCGAGGAATACCTGGCGCAGCGGCCCCGCCTGGTCCGGCGAAAAGTAAGGCAGCAGCGGATAGAAGGCGCTGGGCGCGCAATTGACATAGGTGATGCCCTGTTCGCGAATGGTGTTCCATATCTGTTCCGGTGCGTAGGCGCCGGATGACAAATGCAGCTGCCCTCCCACCAGCAGGACGGCAAAGATGTTTTTCTGAGTAAGATCGAAACCGATGGACGACAGCAGCAGTACCTTGTCGTCGGCGCCGATACCGAATTGGGCGATGTACCAGCTCACCAGATTGGTGAACCCGCCCTGATGCACCAGCGTGCCTTTCGGGCGCCCGGTCGAACCGGAGGTGTAGATGGCATAGATCAGATGGTCCGGGCCGGAGTGCAGCCCAAGATCATGATCGTCGTAGCCGGCCAGGTGATCACCTACCTCGTCGAGGCAGAGCAGCGCCACGCCGTCGGCGCCGATGCTGTCGCGCAGATGGCTTTGCGTCAGCAGCACAACGGGATTGGCATCGGCGGCCATGTAGGCCAGGCGGTCCCGCGGATAGGCCGGATCGAACGGCACGAAGGCGGCGCCGGCCTTGAGTGCGGCGAAAATCGCGATCACCAGTTCGGCCGAGCGTTCCATGCAAACGCCCACCAGCACGTCCGGACCGGCGCCGAGCTGGCGTAGATGACGCGCCAGGCGGTTGGCTCGGCCATTGAGCTGCGCATAAGTCAGCGGCTTGCCATCGGCGATCACGGCGACAGCGTCCGGCGTGCGCGCCACCTGCGCTTCGAACAGCTGATGCACCGGCAGATCACGCGGATACGCCACCCGCGTGGCGTTGAATTCCACCAGCAGACGGTGCGCCTCGGCGTCGTCCAGGAAGTGCTCGGCGTCGTGCACGGCGTCCGGGTCGGCCGCCATCGACTCCAGCACGGCCAGGTAGTAGCCGAGGATGCGCTCGGCCTGCGCTCCGCCCAACTTGCCCGGCTTCATTTCACACTCGATGCCGGTGCTGGCGTTGTAGGCGAAATTGGCGACCAGATCGAAGCCGGTCGCCTCGAACGCTTGCTTGTAACCGGCTTGCTGCAGGCCGGCCTTCAGATCATCGTACACATGGAAATTGATGAAGTTGAAGACAATTTCGTAGTAAGGCGTGCGGCCGTTGTCCACCTGCAGCTGGACGTAGGGATAGTCGCGGTGCTCCAGCACCGACAGCTCGTTGGCGTACGTGGCTTTGATCAGCTCTTTCCAGCTGGAGCGCTCCAGCTTCTGGCGCAGCGGCAGCGTGTTCAGGAACAGGCCCAGCACCTTCTCCCCGTCTTGCTCCTCCGGGCGCACGTTGCTCACCAGCCCTGTCGTGACGTCGTCTTTGCCAGCCAGCATGGACACCACCCGCAGGTGGGCGCTCAGCAGTACCGTGCGCATCGGCACGGCCAGCGTCGCCGCCAGCGCTTGCAGCTTGCCGCAGACGGCGTCGCTGACCTTCGCGGCGCGGTTGCGGTCCATGCTCGTCGCGTCCTGCGCTTGCTCGGCCGGCGGCAGCGTCGAGTACACGTGGCCGTCCAGATAGTGCTTCCAGAACGCGCCTTGCCGCTCCGACCGCAGTGCCTGTTTTTCGCGCAGCGCTGCCATCTTCGGCGTCACGCGCAACGATGGCAGCGCAATGTCCTTGCCTTCGAGCGCAGCGAAGTAGGCATTGAACAGCTCGGTCTGGAACGAGGCCACGCTCCAGCCATCGAGAATCGCATGGTGGAAGCTGAAGGTGTACTGTATCGCCTTGGCGCCGCGCAGGTGCACGAAGATGCGCAGCAGCGGAGCGCTGGCCAGATCGAAAGCGGACTTGCGTTCGGCGTCGATGAATCCGGCCACGATCTGATCCTGCTCAGCCGTGTTCAGCTCGCGCAGGTCGGCCACGATCAGCGGCACTTCCGCATCGCGCCATACCAGCTGCAGCGGCTCGCTATAGCGGCTCAGGTCGAAGCTGGTGCGCAGCACCGGATGTTTTTCCGCCATCGCCGCCAGCACCTGACGCAGTACGCCTTCATCCCAGGCCGGCAGCGTGACATGGTTGCTGAACACATCGTGATACAACCCCGCATCCTGCTCATACTGGTTGTGGAACACCATGCCCATCTGCAGCAGCGTCATCGGATAGGCGTCCTGCACCCGTTCCGGCAGCGACGCGCGGTCCGCTGCGTCGAGGATTTCCATGTCTTGACTGAGCGCGGCGGCGCCGTCGCGTACGGCCAGCGCCTGCGCCAGGGCGCGCACGGTCGGATGCCTGAACAGGTCGACAATGGCCAGCTCGATGCCGTGCGCGCGGGCCGCCGCCACGATGGCGATGCTGCGGATCGAGTCGCCGCCGATGTCGAAGTAGTTATCCTCCACGCCGACTTGCTCCACCTTGAGCACCGTGCTCCATGCCTGGCACAGCGCCTGTTCCACCTGACCTTCCGCGGCGACGTACCTGCCGCGCGCCAGCGCTTGCAGATCGGGCGCCGGCAGCGCCGTGCGATCGAGCTTGCCGTTGCTGGTCAGCGGGAAGGCGTCGAGCGTGACGAAGGCGCTGGGAATCATGTAATCGGCCAGATGGGCGCCAAGCTGGGCGCGCAGTTCGCCAGCGACAGGCGCCGCGCCGGACGCGCGCAGGTAGGCCACCAGCCGTTTCTCGCCTGGCGCGTCTTCGCGGGCGACGACCAGCGCTTCTGCCACGCCGTCGCATGCCAGCAGGCGCGTCTCGATCTCGCCCAGCTCGATGCGGAAGCCGCGGATCTTGACCTGGAAGTCATTGCGTCCGAGGTAGTCGATGGAACCGTCCGCCAGCCAGCGCCCAAGGTCCCCGGTCTTGTACAGCCGCGCGCCGGCGGCATCGGCGTAAGGGTCGCGGATGAAGCGTTCCGCCGTCAATTCCGCGCGGTTCAGGTAACCGCGCCCGACCTGCACGCCGGCGATGTGGATCTCGCCCGCCACGCCCACCGGCACCGGCTGCAGGTGACGGTCGAGGATGTAGATGCGCGTATTGGCGATCGGCCGGCCGATCGATACGCTGGCCGCACCGTCACCGGGCACGCAATGCTGCCACGTGACGTCCACCGCGGCTTCGGTCGGGCCATACAGATTGTGCAGCTCGACTTCTGGCCAGGTCCGCAGGAAGCGCTCGCTCAACTGGGGCGGCAGCGCCTCTCCGCTGCAGAACACGCGTTTCAGGCTGCCGCCCCGCCAGTCGCCGCATGCGCTCACAAAGGCTTGCAGCATCGACGGCACGAAGTGCATCGTCGTCACTGCGGCCTGCTCGATCAGCGCCGCCAGATAATCGGGTGACTTGTGGCCTTCCGGGCGGGCGATCACCAGCGTGGCGCCAGACATCAGCGGCCAGAAGAACTCCCACACAGACACGTCAAAGCTGAACGGCGTTTTTTGCAGGACGCGGTCATCGGCACCGAGGCAGAACGCCTGTTGCATCCAGCACAGGCGGTTGACCACCGCGCCATGCTCGTTCATCGCGCCCTTGGGCTGGCCGGTGGAGCCGGAGGTGTAGATCACATAGGCGAGGTGGCCCGCATGCAGGCCGATGGCCTCAGCGTCCGGGTTGGCATCCGATTGTGCCGCGATGGCGCGCGCATCGTCCCCGGCATCGACGACGATGGCCCGCGTTTGGCCGGCATCGAGGCACCCGGCCACCGCGCTGTGCGTCAGCAGGATGGCCGGGGCGCAATCGGCCAGCATGTACGCCAGGCGGTCGGCGGGATAGCCCGGATCGAGCGGCACATAGGCACCGCCGGCCTTGACGATGGCCAGCAGGCCGACCACCATCTCGATGCTGCGCTCCATGCAGATGGCCACGCGCGAATCCGGTTGCACGCCGTGGCTGCGCAGATGGTGCGCCAGCTGGTTGGCGCGGCGATTGAGCGCATCGTAGCTGAGGTGCTGGCCTTCGAAAATCAGCGCGCTCGCCTGCGGACTGCGGCGAACCTGCTCCTCGAAGAATTGATGCAGCAGCTTGTCGTCGGGATAGGCCTGGGTGGTGTCGTTGAAGTCTGCCAGTACCTGGCGGCGCTCGGCGGCGCCGAGCAGCGCCACGCGGCTCAGCGCCATGCTGTCGTCGGCAACCATGGCACGCAGCAGGCTGGTGAAATAGCCGGCGATGCGTTCGATGGTGGCGGCGTCGAACAGGTCGCTGGCGTAGCGCAGGTTGCCGCTCAGGCGGCCGTCGCTTTCAGCCAGCGACAGCGTCAGGTCGAACTGCGCGGTATTGTGTTTCGGCTGCACGCTTTCAATGCTCAGGCCCGGCAGCTGCAAGGTGCCGCCGGGAGCGTTGTCCAGACTGAGCATGACCTGGAACAGCGGGCTGTGGCGCATGCTGCGCGCCGGCTGCACCGCATCGACGACTTGCTCGAACGGCAGATCCTGATGCTCGTACGCCCCCAGCGTGTGCGCCTTGACTTGCGCCAGCAGCTGCGCCACGCTCGGATCGCCCTCCAGCTTCACCCGCAGCGCCAGCGTGTTGACGAAGAAGCCGATCAAGCCCTCCACCTCGGCGCGCTGACGGTTGGCCACCGGCGTGCCGACCACCACATCATCCTGGCCCGACAGGCGCGCCAGCAGCGCGGCCCAGCCTGCCAGCAGGGTCATGAACAGCGTCGCGCCGTGCTTCTGGCTCAGCGCCTTCAGACCGGCGGTCAGCGCGGTATCGAAGCTCACCTGCACGCTGCCGCCGGCGTAGCTTTGCCGGGCCGGACGCGGACGGTCGGTCGGCAGTTCCAGCAGCGCCGGCGCACCTGTCAATTGTTCTTTCCAGAACGCGCTCTGCGCTTGCAGGACATCGCCCTGCAGCCAGCCGCGCTGCCATGCTGCATAGTCGGCATACTGGATCGCCAGCGGCGGCAGCGGATCGGCCTGGCCAGCGCTGAAGGCGGCGTACAGCGTGCTGATCTCGCGCACCAGCACGCCGATCGACCAGCCGTCGGAGACGATATGATGCTGCGTCAACAGCAATACATGTTCATCCTCGGCCAGGTGCAGCAACTGGCAGCGTATCAGCGGGCCGGCGGCCAAGTCGAAAGGCCGCACCGCTTCCTCGTCCGAGAAGCGCTGTACGGCGATCTCGCGTTCGCGCGGCGGCAGATGGCGCAGGTCACGCTGTTCCAGCGCCATACCGGCACCGGCTGCGGCGATGCGCTGCACCGGCGCGCCATCGACATTCACAAAGGTCGTGCGCAGGCTTTCGTGGCGCGCCACGATGCGGTCGAGCGTATCCTTCAGCGCCGTCTGGTTCAAACTTCCCTTGAGCCGCAATTGCGCCGGGATATGGTAGGCGATGCTGGCGGCGCGATCGAGTTCGGTCAGGAACCACAGCCGCTGTTGGGCGTACGACAGCAGCAACGGCTGCTGCCGATCCGCGAATTCGATGCGCGTCTGCTCGCGCGTGGCGGATTGCTTGATGCGTTTTTGCAAACGCTGCATCAGGATAGCCTGCTGCAACTGCTGCAGATCGGTATGTGGCTTATTCATCTGTGGAGGTCTCTTTATTCAGAATTTCCAGCAATTGGCTTTCGGATAAATTGCCAAGGTCGTTTTTCATGCGTTCCATTTCCTCACCCAGGAAAAGCGAAAACTGCAGGGTGGTGATCACCTCGGCCAGCTGGCTCAGCACCGGGCTGCCGAACAAATCCGTCAGGGAAATCTCGATCTGGAAGACCGCGCGCACGCGCCCCATCAACTGCACCGCCATCAGCGAATGGCCGCCCAGCTCGAAGAAGTTGTCCTGGCGTCCCACGCGTTCCAGTCCCAGCAGCTCCTGCCAGATCAGTGCCAGCTCGCATTCGGCATCGGTGACCGGGGCTTCGTGATCGCGCAACGCACTGGCCGCGACATCCGGCAGCGGCAGCGCCTTGCGGTCAATCTTGCCGTTCGCATTGAGCGGAAAAACATCGAGCACGACAAAGCAGCTCGGCACCATGTATTCGGCCAGATGCACACTCAACGCGTGGCGCAGATCGCCTGCTGACGGCAGTGCGCCCGGCTGGGCGGTGAGATAGGCCACCAGCCGCTTCTCTCCCGGCAGGTCTTCACGCAGCATGACCAGCGCTTCGCGCACGCCATCGCAGGCCATCAGCCGCGCCTCGACCTCGCCCAGCTCGATGCGGAAGCCGCGGATCTTGACCTGGAAGTCGTTGCGGCCGATGAATTCGATAGTCCCGTCCGGCAACCAGCGGGCGACATCGCCGGTCTTGTACAGGCGCGCGCCTTCGCGGTCGCTGAACGGATCGGTGACGAAGCGCTCTGCCGTCAAGTCCGGGCGATTCAGGTAGCCCCGCGCGAGTCCGGCGCCGCCGATGTACATTTCGCCCGCCACGCCGACCGGCACGGGCTGCAGGTAGGAATCAACGATGTACACCTGGGCGTTGGCCAGCGGGCCGCCAATCGGCAGGGTATGGGCGTCATCGGCGATGCCCGGGATATCGAAGGCGGTGGCGAAGGTCGTGGTTTCGGTTGGTCCGTAGCAGTGCACGAAATGCTCTGGCGGGCCGCTGCGCAGGACACCCTTGATACGGCTCAGGTCAGTCCTCTCGCCGCCGAACAGTACGTATCGCATGCGCGGCAGCAGCTCGCTCATCGCCTCGGCGTACTGGTTGAACAGCGCGATGGTCATAAAGGCTGCGGTAGCACCTTCAGCCAGCAGCAGGTTCGTGAACCGCACCGGGTCGAGCAGCACGGTCTGCGGCACGATCAGCACCCGCGCACCGTTGAGCAGGCCGCCCCAGACTTCCCAGGTCGAGGCGTCGAAGGCGGGATTGGCGCAGTGAACAATCACATCATCGCGGCCGATCTCGGCAAATGAATTGTTTATTACCAGCTGCACTACATTGCGGTGCTCCACCATCACGCCCTTGGGCATGCCAGTCGAACCGGAGGTATAGATCACATAGGCAAGATGGTGCGCAGCCAGGCCAGCCGCCGCCGCGTCCGGATCGCCTTGGGCTTGGCTGGCGATGGCGTGGGCGTCTGCTTCGCCATCGACGATGATCGCGCGCACGCCAGTCGGCGGCATGCGTTCCGCCAGCGATGCCTGCGTCAGCAACGCCACCGGTCCGCTGTCGGCCAACATGGCCGACAGCCGGTCGGCCGGATAGTTCGATTCAAGCGGCACATAGGCGGCGCCAGCCTTGAGGATGCCGAGCCAGCCGATGACCATGGCGCTGCCGCGCTCCATGCAGATGGCGACCCGGTCATCCGGCTGCACACCCAGCGCAAGCAGATAATGCGCCAGCTGGTTGGCACGCCGATTGAGTTCATCGTAGCTCATGCTCGCGCCTTCGCAGACCAGCGCAATCGCCGCCGGATGCTCCTGTACCCGCTCCTCGAACAACTGGTGCATCAGCTTGTGCTGCGGATACTCGCGGGCGGTATCGTTGAACGACTCCAGCACCTGGATGCGCTGGGCGGCGGTGAGAATCGGCAGGCGGCGCACCGTCGCGCCGTCATTGACCGTCATGGCGAACAGCAGCGTTTCCAGATGCATGGCCAGGCGCTGGATCGTCGACACGTCGAACAGATCGCTGGCATATTCGATGGCACCGCTGATGGTATCGCCGTCATCCCTCAGCATCAGGCTGAGATCGAAGCGGCTGGTCACATGGGCTTGCGCCATATTGCTCACTGTCAGGCCGGGCAGCGCCAGCGTGTCCTCCTGGTCGCCACTGTCCAGATTGATCGCGACCTGGAACAGCGGGCTGTAGCCCATGCTGCGCGCCGGATGCACTATTTCCACCACTTGCTCAAACGGCAGATCCTGATGATCGTAGGCAGCCATCGTGTGGGCCTTGACCTGAGCCAGCAGTTGCGCCACGCTCGGCTCGCCATCCAGCTTGACGCGCAGTGCCAGCGTATTGACGAAGAAGCCGATCAAGTCCTCGACCTCGGTGCGCTGACGATTGGCGACCGGGGTGCCGATCACCACGTCGTCTTGTCCCGACAGGCGCGCCAACAGCGCGGCCCAGCCGGCCAGCAGCGTCATGAACAGCGTGGTCTGATGCTTCTGGCTCAGCACTTTCAAAGCCGCCGTGACGTCGGCGTCAAGGCGCAGCGGCACGCTGCCGCCGGCATAGCTTTTCCGCGCCGGACGCGGATGATCGGTCGGCAGTTCCAGCAGCGCTGGCGCGTCGCTCAGTTGTTCCTTCCAGAACGCTGTCTGCGCCCGCAACGCCTCGCCACGCAGCCAGCCGCGTTGCCAGACTGCGTAGTCGGCATACTGTATCGCCAGCGGCGGCAGCGGATCGTCGCGGCCCTGGGTAAAAGCAGCGTACAGGGTGCTGATTTCGCGCACCAGCACACCCATCGACCAGCCATCGGAAACGATGTGGTGCTGGGTAATCAGTAGGGCGTGCTCATCTTCGGACAAGCGCAGCAACTGGCCGCGGATGAGCGGGCCAGCAGACAGGTCGAACGGCCGCGCCACTTCCATGCTGCTGATGTCGGCCAGCGCAGCATCACGGGCGCGGCCGGACAGGTGGCTCAGGTCATGCTCGCCCAAGGTGAAGCCCGCTGCCGGCGCGGCGATCACTTGCACCGTCTGGCCATCGATCTCGGCAAAGGTGGTACGCAGGCTTTCGTGGCGCGCCACGATGCGGTTCAGCGCGGCTTTCAGCGCGGCCTTATCCAGCGCACCGCGCAGGTGCAGCGCGCCCGGCATATGGTAGGCGGCGCCGGCAGCGTGATCGAGCTGGTCGAGGAACCACAGGCGCTGCTGGGCGAACGACAGCGGCGGAGGCTGGTGCCGGTCGACCGGTGCGATACTGGCGGCGGCGGCGCCGGCATTTTCAGCAGCGGCGGCGAAGTCGCACAAGGTCGGGTGCAGAAACAGCTCCCGCAGGCCCAGCTCGCGGCCAAGCTCCTGGCGCAGGCGCGCCATCATTTGCACGGCCAGCAGCGAGTGTCCGCCCAGTTCGAAGAAATGGTCCAGGCGGCCGATGCGTTCAAGCTTGAGCAGCGCCTGCCAGATGCGGGCCACGCTTTCCTCCATCGCGCCGCGCGGCGCTTCGTAGTCGCGCACCACCACGGCGGAACGGTCCGGCGCCGGTAGCGCCTTGCGGTCAACTTTGCCGTTCGGGGTGAGCGTGAAGGTATCGAGCACCACGAAGGCGGCCGGGAGCATGAAGTCGGCCAGGTGCCGCGCCAGCTCGGCGCGCAAGGCGGCCACATCCAGCGTCACGCCTTCCTGCGCGGTCAGGTAAGCGACCAGCCGCTTGTCGCCGGCAACGTCGTCGCGGGCCATGACCAGCGCCTGCCTGACGCCAGCGCAAGCCGCGAGCCGCGTCTCGATCTCGCCCAGCTCGATACGGAAGCCGCGCAGCTTAACCTGGAAGTCGTTGCGGCCGATGAACTCGATATTGCCGTCTGGCAACCAACGTGCCAGGTCGCCGGTCTTGTACAGGCGCGCGTCCGTCTGATCGGAAAACGGATCGGCGACAAAGCGTTCGGCCGTCAGTTCAACGCGGTTCAGGTAGCCGCGGGCAACGCCTGCACCGCCGATATACATCTCGCCCGCCACACCGACCGGCACCGGCTGCAGGTGACGGTCCAGGATGTAGACCCGCGTATTGGCGATCGGGCGGCCGATCGGCAGTACATGAGCATCGATCACCGATTCGTCGACTTCGAAGGTGACGGTGAAGGCGATCGTCTCGGTCGGACCGTAGGTGTGCACGAGATGGCGTGGCCGGCTGTTGCGAAACACTTGCGCCACCGTCGTCAGGTTGACCTTGTCGCCGCCGAACAGCAGGTAATTGAGACGCGAGAATGACGTCGCCAGCGCCTCCGCGTACTGGTGGAACAGGCCGGCGGTCAATTGCACGATGCTGGCCGCCTCCCTGTCGAGCAGCGCGCCGAAGGCGGCAGGATCGAGCAGATCCTGCTGGCACACCACCAGCAGTTTTGCGCCGTTGAGCAGGGCGCCCCAGACTTCCCAGGTCGATGCGTCGAAGGCGGGATTGGCGCAATAGGCCATGCAATCGGCCGGCGTGATCTCCACGCAAGGTTCGTTGATCACCAGTTGCACCACATTGCGGTGCTCGACCATGACGCCCTTCGGCATGCCGGTGGAACCGGAGGTGTACACCACGTAGGCGAGGTGGCTGGCGCGCAGGCCGATGGCGGCGGCATCGAGATCCGTGTCCGGCTGCGCGGCCAGCACCTGCGCGATGGCCGGTTCATCAGTTGCCAGGATCGGGATAGAGGTGGCTGGCAGCACCGGCGTCAGCGCGGCCTGAACAAGGATGGCCACGGGCGCGCAATCGTCAAGCATGAAGGACAGGCGCTCGGCCGGGTAGCCGGGATCCAGCGGCACATAGGCGGCGCCCGCCTTGAGGATGGCCAGCCAGCCGATCAGCATGGCGCTGCCGCGCTCCATGCAGATAGCGATGCGGTCATCCGGCTGGACACCCTGGGCGCGCAGGTAATGCGCCAACTGGTTGGCCTGGCGATTCAGCGCGCCGTAGCTCAGGGTGACACCCTGGTCCACCAGCGCTGGCGCCTGGGGCCGGGCCAAGGCCTGCGCTTCGAACAATTCGTGGATCAGCTGGTGCTCGGGATAGGCCCGCGCCGTGTCGTTGAACGCCAACAGCAACTGGTCGCGCTGGACCTCGGTGGTCAGCGTCAAGCGGCTGACAGGGCTGGCGTCGTCGGCCACCATGGCGCGCAGCAAGGTGTCCAGGTGCGCAGCCATGCGCTGAATCGTCGACGGGTCGAACAGGTCGCTGGCATATTCAAGGTAGCCGACGAGCGTGGCGCCAGCGGCGCTTTCCTCGTGCGCCAATGCCAGGCTCAGGTCGAAGTGCGTGGTGATGTGGGCCGGATCGAGCATCTCGATCGCCAGATCGGGCAGGTGCAGGGTGCGTTCGCCCGGTGCGTTGTCCAGATTGAGCAGCACCTGGAACAGCTGGCTATGGCTCATGCTGCGCACAGGCTGCACCACTTCCACCACTTGTTCGAACGGTATATCCTGATGGTCATAGGCAGCCAGCGTGTCGGCACTCACCCGGGCCAGCAGCTGCGCCACGCTCAGGTCGTCGTCCACCTGGACGCGCAGCGCCAGCGTGTTGACGAAGAAACCGATCAGGCCTTCGACCTCGGCGCGCTGCCGATTGGCGATCGGCGTGCCCACCACCACATCGTGCTGACCCGACAGACGCGCCAGCAGGATCGACCAGCCCGTCAGCAGGGTCATGAACAGGGTGGCGCCATGTTTCTGGCTCAGCGCTTTCAGGCCGGACGTCAGTTCCGCATCCAGTCTCAGGGGCACTGCGCCGCCGGCGTAACTTTGCTGCGCCGGACGCGGACGGTCGGTCGGCAGCTCCAGCAGTGCCGGCGCGCCCGCCAGCTGTTCCTTCCAGAAGGCGCTTTGCGTCCGCAGAGGTCCATCGCGCAGCCAGTCGCGCTGCCAGGCCGCGTAGTCGGCGTACTGGATTGCCAGCGGCGGCAGCGGATCGGCCGCGCCCCGTTTGAAGGCCGTATAGAGGGCGCTGACTTCGCGCACCAGCACACCGAGCGACCAGCCGTCAGAGATGATGTGGTGCTGGGTGATCAGCAACACGTGTTCGTCCTCGGCCAGGCGCAACAGCTGCCCACGGATCAAGGGGCCGTTGACCAGGTCGAAGGCCCCGATCGCTTCGGCGTCGGAGCGACGCTGCACGGCGTACTCGCGCTCGTGGCCGGACATCTGGCTCAGATCGCACTCGTGCAGGGTGAAGCCGCTGTCCGCGGCGGCGATCGTCTGCACAGTCTGCCCTTCGAAGTCCGCAAAGGTGGTGCGCAGGCTCTCGTGGCGCGCCACGACGCGATCCAGCGCGGCTTTCAGGGCCGGCTTGTCCAGTTTGCCATGCAGGCGCAACGCGGCCGGCATGTGATAGGCCGCGCCGGCGGCCTGGTCAAGCTGATCGAGGAACCACAGGCGTTGCTGTGCATAGGACAAGGCCAGCGGCTGGCTGCGGTCGACCGTGGTGATGAGGTCGGCTACGCTGCGTGGAGCGTCGGCCACCACGGCGGCGAATGCCGCCAGCACGGGATGCTGGAACAGCGTGCGCAGGGTCACTTCGCGTCCCAATACCTGACGCACGCGCGCCGCCAGTTGCGCCGCCTGCAAGGAATGCCCGCCCAGTTCAAAGAACTGGTCGTGGCGGCCGATACGTTCAAGCTTGAGCAGTTCGCGCCAGATGCGGGCCACGGCCTCCTCGACGGCGCCTTGCGGCGCCTGATAGGCACGCGCCGCCACCGCCGACTGATCGGGAGCCGGCAGGGCTTTGCGGTCGATTTTGCCATTCGGGGTGAGCGGAAAGGCCTCCAGCACCACAAAGGCAGCCGGCAGCATGTGTTCGGCCAGATCCCGCGCCAGCGCGGCACGCAGGTCCGCCGCTCCCGGCACGACGCCGGGTCTCGCCGTCAGGTAGGCAACCAGGCGCGGCTCGCCCGCCGCGTCCTCACGCGCCACGACGAGCGCTTCCTGTACCCCCGGGCAAGCGGCCAAGCGCGCTTCGATTTCGCCCGGCTCGATGCGAAAGCCGCGAATCTTGACCTGAAAGTCGTTGCGGCCAATGAAATCGATATTGCCGTCCGGTAGCCAGCGCGCCAGGTCGCCGGTCTGGTACATACGTGCCTCAGGAAGGCCGGAAAACTCATCCGCGACAAAGCGTTCCGCTGTCAGCTCCGGACAATTGAGGTAGCCGCGCGCGACACCGGCACCGCCGATGTAGATCTGACCCGCCACGCCCACCGGCACCGGCCGCAGATGACGGTCCAGGATATAAATGCGGGTGTTGGCCAGCGGACGGCCGATCGGAATCGCGTCGCAGTGGCGGCCGGCAACGTGGCGATAGGCTGTCGTGCACACGGTGGCTTCGGTAGGTCCATAGGCGTTGAACAGACGGTACTTGCCACCCCAGTGGTCAGCTAGCGCCGGCGGCAGGGCCTCGCCGCCGACGATCAGGGCCTGCAGGCTGCCCAGATCGGCGTCGCGCGGCAGGGCCGCCAGTGCGGCCATCGGCATGCTGACGTGGCTGATGTCGCTTTCCTGCAGGGTGCGCGCCAGCGCTTCTCCCGGCAGCAGCGCATCCGGCGAAGCCAGGCATAGCGTGGCGCCGCTGCCCAGCGCCATCACGATTTCGGAGACGCAGACGTCAAAGCTGAACGAGACAAACTGCAATACGCGGCTGTCCGGTCCCACGCCGAAGTCGGCAATGAGGGTGTGCGCCAGGTTGCACAGGCCGGCATGCTGGTTCATCACGCCTTTCGGCTTGCCGGTGGAACCGGAGGTGTAAATGACATACGCCAGGTGCTCGGCGCGCAGGCCGCTGGCGGCAGGATCGGGGTTGGTGTCCGGCAAGGCCGCCAACGTGTCGTCCAGCGCATCGAGCAGCACCACCTGCGCTGCGGGCGCCGGCACCAGCGCCCGCAGCGCCTGTTGCGTCAGCACCACCACGGGCGCGGCATCCTCGACCATGTAAGCCAGGCGCTCGCCTGGATAGGCGGGATCGAGCGGCACATAGGCGGCACCCGCCTTCCAGGTCGCCAGCACGGCGACGATCATGTCGATGCCGCGTTCGACGCAAATGGCGACGCGGTCATCCGGCCGTACGCCGAGGCCACGCAACTGGTGCGCGAGGCGGTTGGCGCGGCGATTCAGCTGATCGTAGCTCACGCTGACGCCTTCCCATGCCAGGGCGGCCGCATGCGGACGGGCGAGGGCCTGCGCTTCGAACAGTTGCTGTATCAGTTCACCTTGCGGGCGGGCCGCCGCATTGGCGTTGAAATCGACCAGCAATTGCCGGCTCTCCCGCGCATCCAGCAGCGGCAGGCGGCTCACCGCCATGCCCTCATCGGCCAGTGCGGCCTCCATCAGCAGCGCAACGCGCGCCTGCATCCGCACCACTTCGTCGTGCGCGAACAGCTGCGAGTTGTAGTTGAAATCGATAATCACCTCCTCGCCGGGATGGTGGTCGCGGATGAGGATGGCCAGCGGCGCATGCTCGTAGCCGTTGTCCATCGGTACCAGCCGCGCCGGCGCGCCGCCGAGCTGGCCGACGGCGTCGAAACCCATATTGGACAAGGTGATGTCGAATAACTGCCGGCGCCCCTGCTGCCCTACTCGCAGGTGGCGGTTGATTTCGGCAATGGGAAAGCGCTGGTGGCGGTAGCAGCGCCGCAATTCGGCGGCCACCTCGTTCATCAGGTCCACGAACGAGCCATTTGGATCGACGCGGATGCCGACCGGGCTGGCTGACGAGAACATACCGACGGTCTTCTTCTGGCGCGCCGATCCCCGGTTGTGCACGGTAACACCGATCACCACCTCCTCGACCTCGTGGACGCGGGCGAAGTAGGCGCCGAGGGCGGCCAGTATCACGTGAGTAATCGCATGGCCATGGCCGGCGGCGAAGGCAGTGTAGCGGTCGAACTGCGCGCGCGGCAATGTCCAGCGCACCTGTTCGCTTGTGGCGAGATCGACCGTGCTCTCGGTCTCGTGGCGCGCGAACAGCGGTTCCGGCAGGCGCGCATAACGTCCGCACCAGAACTGGCGGTCGCGGTCATAACGGGGCGAGTCCAGATAGGCGCAGTCGTCAGCGATAAATTCACTGTAGGACGGGGCCGGGCCGGCTGCCGCCAGCGGGTCCACCAGCAGGCGGTTGTAAACATCGGCTACGGCGTGCAGGAAATTGATCAAACCAGTACCGTCGGTAACCAGGTGATGGTAGCGCTTGAGCCAGTAACAGCAGTCGTCTGTGCGCACCAGTTCCACCTCCCACAGCGCGCCGCGCGCCAGGTCGAATGGGCGGCGGAATGCCTGCGCCAGATAGACGCGTGCCCGGGCATCGGCATCCGGCTGGCCGGAGAAATCGATGACCGGCAGCGCCACATCGACCGTGTCACGGAAGCGCTGTACCGGCAAGCCGTCTTCGTCGTCCAGCACCATGCGCAACGCGTCATTGGCATTGGCGACCTGATTGATCGCCTGGCGCAGCAATGCGGCATCCACAGCACCGCGGATTTGCCATGCCATACCGACGTTATAGATCGGCAAATCCGGATGCAGCGCCTGGTCCAGCCAGATCACCTTCTGCACCGACGAAAGAGGAAACGTTTGTTGGAAATCATTGGGCATGATGCAAACCTTTTCTAAAAGGACCTGTGCCCGGCATGGCCGGCGGCGCAATCCAAATACCTGTATCTGTTGAGATTGGAGGCGCCGCGACTAGCGCGCCAATGAGATGCATTAACGCAAAATAACGGGAAAATTTTTACTAGCAAGTTTGCTAGTGCCGCGCTCACTGAGGGGCGGTGGAAGGCAATGCATGGATTCGGGCTCTTGTCGCTAGAAGTTCTGCTAGGCCGTTGCGGCCGTTTCACTAGCTGGATCGCTAGTTATTTGATTTAGCCAATTTGCATAAAGTAGCTACATCAAACGCAGCAATTTGACAACCGCAGTCAACGTACTAGTGAAATTCAACCATACAGGGGAATGACCATGAGCTCGATGATTCAAATAGGACAGCGCGATAAATTCAGCCGCGTGGAACTGCGCGCCATCCATGTACTGCGCGCCAAAGTGTTCCGTGATCGCATGGGCTGGGCAGTGCCGATCCTGGGTGGCATGGAGATCGACGGCTATGATGCGCTGGAACCTCATTACATGGTCATCCGCGGCGGCGACCAGCGCATCTGCGGCTGCTGGCGCATGCTGCCCACCCTGGGCCCATACATGCTGAAGGACACCTTCCCCGAACTGGTGCAAGGCGCAGCCCTGCCGGAAGAAGAGAACATCTGGGAGCTGAGCCGCTTTGCGATCGAGACCGACGGCGACAACCGCTTTGGCTTTGCCGAGCGCGCCAAAGAAGCGATGCGCGGCATCGTCAACTTTGCCGATACGCAGGGCATCAGCAAATATGTGACAGTAACCACCACCGCCGTCGAACGCCTGCTGCGTCACAGCGGAGTGGAAACCACGCGCATGGGCCCCCCTACAGATCGGTGTAGAAAAGGCAGTTGCTCTGGAGATTCATCTAGGCGCCAAGACACGCACCGCACTGTTTGGACCCGACCATTGATGACATCGACCCATGCGACGGCAACATGCCACCGCTTAACCAGCAGAGTACGATTATGAGCAAGCTTTCCTCGGTGCGCCGCACGGCCGGCGCACCGATCCAGGCCAGACGCGTTGTCCTGTCGTCGCACAGCGCCACGCCAGACGATGGTGGCGACGAGCTGCACTGGATCACCACGCGTGATAAATATCTGATCCGTGACTTTCGCCAGATCATGCGCGAAAATCAGACCGCCTTCTGGCGCCGCTTCGGCGTTTCCCAGACTCGCGGCAGTCGCTTCGAACGCGGCAAGTCGATGCCGCTGCCAGTGCTCATCCTGATGCGACTGTACTTGCTGCGCGTGATCGACGACGCCGACCTGCTGGCGGTGCGCTCGGGCGACGACGATGCCAGCGGTGGCCGACTCTAACCGGGAATATTGACGAGACCAAGGCGAATTGCCTTGATCACCACGTCATTGCGACGGGTAACGCCGAATTTGGTACGAAGATTTCCGATATGAAAATTTACTCCCGCCTCCGAAATGCTCAGAATGCGTCCGATTTCCCACGCCGTTTTACCAGCCACCATCCATTGCAGACAATCGAGCTCGCGCGCGGTCAGTACCGGCGCCTCCTGCGCTACCGGCGCAGCATGCATGTAGCGACGCATGGAGTCGAAAGCGATGTCGCGCAACAGGGTCAGGTTAGCGAGTTGTTGGCTGAGGTCATTCGTGAAACCGGCCCCCGGTGCCTGATCCCGGACACAAGTCAGCATGCCGACTTCGCCGCCGATACCGTGAACCGGCAGGGTCACGCCGGCCTTGAGGCCGTGGCCAGCCGCCTCCTCGTACAACGCGCTTTCCTCGGTGGTCTTGAACGAGTCCGGCACCCAGACGAAGGGCGACATCGATTGAAAACAGTGTCCGACCGTGGGATCGGCGGCGCGCAGATTCTGGCGGTCGTACTCTTCCCGCCATTTGCCAGGGTAATTGCTACGCAGATAGACATTGCCCTGGCTGACTTTGGGCTGGGGGATAACCGCGAACAGGACCTTGTCGAAACCAAGGTTCTGGACCCCGGCCTGCAGCTTCAACACGGCATCGGCCTCACAAGAAGCTCCAGCCAGCCCCTCGTAGAAGCCGGCAAACCCGTTCAACATACCATCGCGCATGTGCGCCTCCCTGAGCAGACATTTATTATTAAAATAATTTTTACTCTCTTTTAACTTTACCATGATACAAATTTCTTAAGTTAAAAAATCAACATAAGTAGACTTACAAACTACACTCACCTTGCCCCCTCGCCGCCAGCATCCTGTACCTGAAGGCCGGCGAAGCGCGGCCGACACACGGAAATCGCTATTTCAGGAATAAAGCGTGTCCTTGGCCGGCGTCCCGGACTTTGCCTGCCAATTCCGGCCAAAAGGGTCAACTTCAGGCTCCTACTTATCAGAACTACTAGTTACGCCCGGCTTGCCTGCGCTAGATAATGTGGCCATTGTTGTTGCCAATAAGTTGACGCCCCATGTCCCAATCCATTCTGTGGCCTGACACCGCCCTCATCGATATCCGTGCCAACCCGGTGCGGGACGCGATCGCAATCTACCTGCTCGAACTGGATATTCCGGCGCCAATAGCCTTGCTGCCGCGTTATTTGTCCTATCTGGGCGATGCTGAAGGCGAGTGCAAGCGCGCCATGCGCCCGACGCAAAGCCAATGGCAATATCTGCAAAGCCGCGTGCTGCGGCGGGTGGTGCTGGGTGCGTATACCGGGCGGGAGCCCGGACAACTCCGTTTCGCGCGCGACAAATGGGGCCGAGCCCGCCTGACCGGCCAAGACACGCTACATTTCAGCCTCGCCCAATGCGCCAGCCACGTGGCCCTGGCGGTGGGCAGCGGAGCTGTGCTCGGCATCGACGTCGAAACCGTATTCCCGATGCATCCCAACTTCATGCACACGGCCCGTACCCATTTCAGCGCCACCGACCTCGAGCAGCTGGAGGCCTGTCCGGAAGCGCGGCGCTACCACCACTTCCTGGAGTTGTGGACGCTGAAGCAAGCGTATCTGAAGGCGGTCGGCCTGGGCATACACAGACCGATGGCGCCTTGCACTTTCTCACGCACCAGTTCGGGCCTGCTGGTATGCCAGGACCGCGAGCCTCTATCCGACCGCGAGCAGCCCAGCGCCTTTCTCAGCCAGCAATGGATGAGTATTTGTCAGCTGGGACTGGCATATAGCACCGGCCTGCCTGTCAGTTTCCGTTACCTCAACGGCAGCAACCTGGCACAAATCTGGCCACACATGCAGCATGGCAACGGTAACGCGTTCTCCCTGGGAACGGCGCGCCCCCTTGTCATCGTAATCCTTACATGAGGTATATATGAAACGCCTTTCTCAGATTGCCGGTCTGTTCGTGCCGTGCCTGCTGCTGTGTCCCGTATCCGGCGCAGCCGACCAGAGCGATGCCGGCATGGCTGCGGTAGTCGTCAGCAGCACCAAGGACCCGGACTGGAAAACCTACCGCGCATTCACGGCCGGACTGGACATCTTCGACGAACAACGCCAGCTGGCACCGGACGCCACGCTGCGTTTCGTGCTGCTGCCCAAGGCCGCCAACGCCTCGCTCAAGGACATCAAGCTGCGCATCGCCGGCGACGAGTTAAGCATTCCGGTGCCGGTCGCGGCCGACGGCACGTTCACCGTGCCGCGCAGCGAAGCGGCCACCAGGAGGACGCCGAATTGCTACTCAACCGCAAACCGGGTACCTTCCGATGGCGGCCAGACGTGCGCACACCCGGCGTGGCGGACAACGCCCGCCGCCTCGGCGACCTGCGGCTCGAATGCGCGGTGCGCTGGGCAGTCGAACAGTACGAGACGCCCTATATGATCCGCAAGCTCATGTACGCTGCCGGCCAGCCCTGCCTGACTTCGCGCATCAAGGTCGACTACTTCGCCCCACGTCGTATCGCCGCCATGTATCTGACCGCGGACGGGCGCCGTACCCAACTACCGCAGAACCTGCTGGAAAACGACGGCAAAGTGTTCGTGCCGCCAGTGCATGACAAGAGCTGGCCTGACGACGCGCTGCTGGAGTTCGAGTACTCTCCGCCGGAGCAGGCGGCAAAGTAGGCCGGCGCCATACGACTGGGGAGATTTGTTGCATGAAACAGCTTCCAATAATTCAGCAGGAGATCGTGCGCCGCGCGTGGGACAAGCTGGACGAAACGTCTTTCGGCTATGTCCCGCTCGGCGAGGCGCCGGATGGCTTCCACGCCTATGCGAAAATGGCGTGCGGCGACGAGTGGTCGCTGATCGCCGCGATGAGGGCGCGCGGAACGCAGGAAGCCAAGCGCCAAACGGACCGTTGATGCCCGAGGCCGGAATCCTCGGCCTTGGGCGCGTTCTATCGACGTCTTGCCGCACGCATCGGCAACGCAAAGACCGTGACGGCGACGGCGCGCAAAATCGCCGTGCTGTTCTATAACGCTATGCACTTCGGGATGAACTACACCGATCCAGGGGCGGATCAATACGAGCAAGAATACAGAGCACGGGTTAGCAAGCAACTGCATCGCCGTGCTGCGCAATTTGGATATCCGTTGCAGGCCCAAGACACGCCGGATTCCGTTGGTGTTTCCTAGGAAGCAGCGGCGTACTGCGCGCGGGATGTGCTGTGAAATACGCCTGGCTTGACCATCATGCGTCAGCATATCGAGGCAAGAGTTAGGGCTTACTCATCATATACACTTTTTTACACCTGCCCAAAATCATAGACACCAGCGTATCCACTTTTCCTTTGTAATGCATTGCAATCTTTCGCAACATCCAGAAATGAAAATGCCCTCATAACAGAGGGCACATGTGGCATTTCCGGGCGAATCAGCAACGTCCTGAAATCGCCGGCAATCGCTGAAACAGCTTAGACGTTGAACAGGAAGTTCAGCACGTCGCCATCCTTGACCACGTATTCCTTGCCTTCGGCGCGCATCTTGCCCGCTTCCTTCGCGCCCGCCTCGCCCTTGTAGGCGATGAAGTCGTCATAGGCGATGGTTTGGGCACGGATGAAGCCGCGTTCGAAGTCGGTGTGGATCACGCCGGCCGCCTGTGGCGCCGTGGCGCCCACGGGGATGGTCCAGGCGCGCACTTCCTTCACGCCCGCCGTGAAGTAGGTTTGCAGGCCCAGCAGCTTGTAGCCGGCGCGGATCAGACGGTCCAGGCCCGGCTCTTCCATGCCCATGTCGGCCAGGAAGGCGCCCTTGTCGGCGTCGTCCAGGTCGGCGATTTCCGCTTCCAGCGCCGCGCAGATGGCGACGATGGGGGCGTTCTGCGATTGCGCATAGGCCGTCAGCTGGTCCAGCAGCGGGTTATTCGTGAAGCCCGAGTCGGAGACGTTGGCCACGAACATGGCCGGCTTGGCCGTGATCAGGCACAAAGGCTTGATCAGTTCCATTTCGTCGGCGTCCAGGCCCATGGCGCGCACCGGCTTGGCGTCGTTCAGGTACGGCATCATGCGTTCCATGATGGCCAGCAGCTTGGCCGCATCCTTGTCGCCCGAGCGGGCTTTCTTGTTTTCGCGGTGGATGGCTTTTTCCACGGTGCCCATGTCGGCCAGCGCCAGTTCGGTCTGGATGACTTCGATATCGTCGAGCGGGTTGATCTTGCCGGCCACGTGGATGACGTTGTCATCTTCGAAGCAGCGCACGACGTTGACGATGGCGTCCGTTTCGCGGATGTGCGACAGGAACTGGTTGCCCAGGCCCTCGCCCTTCGATGCGCCAGCCACCAGGCCGGCGATGTCGACGAATTCCACGATGGCGTTGACCATGCGTTCCGGCTTGACGATGGCGGCCAGCGCATCCATGCGCGGATCCGGCACTTCGACGACGCCGACGTTCGGCTCGATGGTGCAGAACGGATAGTTTTCAGCCGGGATGCCGGCTTTCGTCAGTGCATTGAACAGGGTGGACTTGCCGACGTTCGGCAAGCCGACGATACCGCATTGGAGACTCATGGAAAACCTTTAAATAATCAATATTGCCGGCAAGCGGCTGGTGCAAAACGGCCGTTGCGGGCGTTTTCTGGATAATCTTGCTGTATTCATGCTCTAAGGGTCAATTGTACCTCTATGCACCCTACTCTTCAAAAAAACCGCCCTGGCGACCTTAACTGTCGCCATCCCTGTCATCCGGCTGCGACGCATCGAATTCCAGGATGTCGCCAGGCTGGCATTCGAGCATCTCGCAAATTTTCGACAAGGTATCGAAACGCACGCCGCGCACCTTGCCCGATTTTAAGAGGGACAGGTTCTGCTCCGTGATGCCGATAAAGGCGGCCAGTTCCTTGGATTTCACTTTTTCCTGGCCAGTACCAGATCGAGGCGCACGACGATACCCATCAGATGAACCCGCTGTTTTCATCGGCCAATCTCTGGCCTTCATGCAGGATTTGCGCCAGCGCAAAGAAAACCGAGCACAGCAGCAAAGTCCACAGGTCGCCGCCCGTGATGTCGATAACCAGGCGCAACTGGCGCGTTCCCTCTTCCAGCAAGCCAAACAGCATGCCGCGCACGGTCGGTTCCAGCAAAGTCAGCACCGTTCCCAGCAGCAAGCCGCCGGCAAAGCGGCGAAAGTGCCGCGCCACCTGCGGCGTGAAATACACGCCCTGTTCGAACTGGCGCAACACCAGGGCCAGCTGGCGCACGGCATCGCCCAGCACGCACAAGGCTGGCAAGGCCAGCGCCAGACCCAGTCCCCGCTGCCACAGGGGCATGGCGGCCAGGCGCTCGAATGGCTGGCTCTGCAATTGCAGCAACAGTTCATACATGCCAGCGCCGCCCAGGCTGCCTTGCGCGGCCGGCGCGGGCGCCAGCCAGCCCAGCACCGTCAGCAGCAGGTACAGCAAAAAGAATCCCGAAACGCCGTAGCGCACGCGCCGGCTCAGTAGGGCCGGTCCCGTCTGATTTTTTCATATTTAAAAGTATACGAAAGCGTCAAGTGTCGTTAGAATAAATTATCGTAAAACAATAATTAAATCATGTTTTGCGACCATTTTAACATGTTCGCCCTACCCTATCGACTGGAGACACCATGAAAATCCTGCTTGCCGCACTCGTTTGCAGCACCGCCTTTTTGCTCAGCGGCGCCGCCCGCGCCCATGACTTGAACGCCATGCTGCAACAGGCGCTGGCCGACAAGAGCGTGCCGGCCATGGCGATCCTTGTCATTCGCGACGGCAAGATCGAGGCGCAGGCGCAGGCGGGCGTATGGGCCAATGACGGCCACGACGCCGTGCGTGCCGACGACGTGTGGAATATCGGCTCCGACGGCAAGGCCATGACGGTGACCCTGATCGCGCGGCTGGTGGAACGGGGACTGCTGTCGTGGGACGCGCCGCTGTCAAGCATGCTGCCCGCGCTGAGCGCCGGCATGCGCGCCGAGTACCGCGACGTCAACCTGATGGATCTGCTGTCGCACCGCGCCGGCCTGCCGCCCAATCCGGACGAGACATGGATCAATGCCACCTACACGGACACGCGCCCCTTGCCGCTGCTGCGGCTGGAGTACGCGCAGCGCGCGCTGGCGGACGCGCCCGTGGCCGCGCCGCGCGGCGAATCGCATTACTCGAACAGCGGCGCCATGATCGCCGCCGCCATCGCGGAGCGTGTCACGGGCAAGACGTACGAGGAGTTGATGCAGGCGGAAGTGTTCGGCCCGCTGGGCATGCGGGCCGCCTTCGGCCCCACCGTGCGCGGACAGAACCTGGGCCACAAGGAAGGCAAGCCGATCGCCGGCTTGATGGCCAGCAACCCACTGATGATGGCGCCCGATGGAGAAATTCACCTGAGCATGCAAGACTGGGCCAAGTTTGCGCTCGATCAACTGCATGGCGAGCAGGGCAAGGGCAGGCTGCTGAAACAGGAAACGTATGTCTTGCTGCACACGGCGCAGGGCGACACGCATGCGGCCTTGGGCTGGGGCGTGATGCACTTTCCAGCGCAAGCGCCGCAGCGAGTGCTCACTCACCTTGGCTCGAACGGCTACTGGCACGCACTGATCGCGCTGGCGCCCGGCAGCGGCGACGGCCTGCTGATCGCCGCCAACGCGGGCGACGGCAGCAGCGCCCAGGCCAGCCAGCAGCAGATGGCGAAAACCATCATGGCCGGCTTCGGCAAGGCGGGGAAATAATTACGCGGTGTGCAGCTTCATCGTCGCCGCCTCGAACTTGCCGTCGACGATCAGCGGCATGACCTGCAAGGATTTGTCGATCGCCTGCTCGATCAGTTCCTGGTCTTCGCGGCGCGGGCGGTGCAGCACGAAATCGGCCACCTGCTGCTGCAGGCTCAGGGTGCGCGGGTGGCCGATGCCCAGGCGCAAGCGCCAGTAGTCCTGCGTGCCCAGCGCGGCCGTGATGTCTTTCAAGCCATTGTGGCCGCCGGCCGAGCCGCCCTTTTTCAGGCGCGCGATGCCGGGCATCAAGTCGAGTTCGTCGTGCACGACGAGCACCTCATCGGCGGCGATCTTGAAAAAGCGCGCCAGCGCGCCCACGGACTGGCCCGAGCGGTTCATGAAGGTCAGCGGTTCGAGCAGCCAGACTTCCTTGCCGCCGATGGAGGTCTTGGCCAGCATGGCGTTGTAGCGCGAATCGCGCTGCAGGCGCGTGCCGGGCAAGCTGTTGGCAAGATTGTCCACCAGCCAGAAGCCGGCATTGTGGCGGGTTTGTTCGTATTCGGGTCCCGGGTTGCCGAGGCCGACGATCAGGCGTATGGGCATGGCTGTGTCTGCAATGTAAAAGAAAGCATTATCGGTGAAAACAGGCGGAAAAAACCCGCGCGGCGAACCTGGCGGGTTTTTCCTTGCGACTACCGCATTGCTGCGGCGGCAGAATTACTTCTTGTCAGCAACAACTTCAGCAGCAGCGGCTTCAGCAGCAACGTGGCCAGCCGGTACCGAAGCGGTAGCGATGGTCAGGTTGGCGCCGTGGGTGACAGCGGTCACGCCAGCTGGCAGGACCAGGTCGCCAACGTGCAGCGAGTGGCCGACGTCGATGTTCGACAGGTCAACGTTGATGAATTCTGGCAGTTGGCCTGGCAGGCACGAAACTTCGATTTCGTTGGCTACGTGGCTGATGGTCGCGCCGTGCAGTTTGACTGCCGGGGAAACGTCAGCGTTGATGAAGTGCAGCGCCACTTTCACGTGGATAGCTTGCTTAGCGTCAACGCGCTGGAAGTCAGCGTGCAGAACCAGTTGTTTGTATGCGTGGACTTGGAAGTCGCGCAGCAGAACTTGCTGGGAAACGCCGTCGATTTCCAGATCCAGGATCGACGAGTGGAACACTTCTTTTTCAACGCGTGGTACAGGGCGTTGTGATCCAGCGAGATCAGCACAGGGGCTTCAGCGCCGCCGTAGACGATACCAGGGGTTTGGCCGGAAATGCGCAGGCGGCGGCTCGCTCCGGAACCTTGCAATTCGCGTTTAAATGCGATAACTTTCATGTGAAACTCCAAGAAGAACAAGGCTTGCGCCTTGTGTTATGAGGACTCCCGCGACCAGGAACCCTCGAAAATGGGTGCAAAACACCCCGAAAACTAAAACACTGCGGCGCAACAGGCAAAAGCCGGTCGCGCCGCAGGCATTACGTCTGTTGCTGCTCTTGCCGAATCAGTCGATAAAGAGGGAAATAACCGAGTCACCCTTGATGATGCGCTTGAACGTCTCGGCCAGCAGCGGCGCGCACGTCAATTGACGGATCTTGCCGCAGGCCAGAGCCGCTTCGGACAGGGGGATCGTGTCGGTCACGACCAGCTCATCGAGCGGCGAGGCCGAGATGCGGTCGATCGCCGGGCCCGACAGCACCGCGTGCGTGCAATACGCCACGACTTTTTCGCGCCGCGTTCCTTGAGCACTTCGGCGGCCTTGGTCAGGGTGCCTGCCGTGTCGACCATGTCATCCATGATCACGCAGTTGCGGCCTTCGACTTCACCGATGATGTTCATCACTTCGGACACGTTCGCTTTTGGACGACGCTTGTCGATGATGGCCAGGTCGCAGCCCAGGCGTTTTGCCAGGGCGCGCGCACGTACCACACCGCCGACGTCCGGCGACACCACCAGCAGATCCTGGTAGTTTTTCTTTTGCAGGTCGCCCAGCAAAATTGGCGAAGCGTAGATATTGTCGACTGGGATATCGAAGAAACCTTGAATCTGGTCAGCGTGCAAGTCCATGATCAGGACGCGCTCGACACCGGCTTCTTCCAGCATGTTCGCCACCACCTTGGCCGAAATCGCCACACGCGCGGAGCGTGGACGACGGTCTTGGCGGGCGTAGCCGAAGTAAGGAATCGCGGCGGTGATGCGGCCAGCGGAAGCACGTTTCAAGGCATCAACCATCAGCATGATTTCCATCAGGCTGTCGTTGGTTGGAGCACAGGTGGATTGCAAAACAAAAACATCCTTGCCGCGCACGTTTTCGTTAATCTCGACCATTACTTCGCCGTCGGAGAATTTCGAAACGTTTGCTTTACCGAGAGGGATGCCGAGGTTTTTTGCGACCCCCTCTGCCAACGCTGGATTCGCGTTGCCGGTAAAAACCATCAGGTTTTCGTAAGCCATGGGAGTCCCAAGAGGTGATATAGAAGTCTTGAAAAGCACTAACCGGGCATAGGCCCGGTCAGTCATTGTTTAGAATATGCCGCGTGGAGGCACATCTGCTTTTTCCCGTACTGGACGCCAACTTCGCATCGACAGACTACGGTGAAATGGTGGCAGGGGAAGAAGGATTCGAACCTTCGCATGCTGGAATCAAAATCCAGTGCCTTAACCAGCTTGGCGATTCCCCTACGTTACTGACTGCTTTCCGTCATGTTGGCCAGTATTATACCGACTATTTGACGCTAAGCAAAATCTTTTTTTGCTCTCTACAACATGGTGAGCATCGGGTGGCGATTCAGCGCTTTTGCCTTCCAGGCGATCCAGACTGGTGGCACATTGCTGAGCACCGCATCCGCTTCTTCCTGACTGCCAAACGCACTAAACACACAAGCACCGGAACCAGTCATCCTGGCTTCACCGTAAGCACCCAGCCATTCTACCGCATCTGCTACCGGCTTGAAAAGACTGCATGCCACTTGCTGCAAATCATTCTTTCCAAACCCGCCCGCATCGTTTCCTTCTGCGAGGTACCTGGAAAAGTCCGCTATTGTGACGGGTTCGGTATTTCTCGTCAAGCCTTCCGCGCAAAAAATTGCGGCGGTCGGCACTTGCACGCCCGGCTCGATCACCACATACCAGCATGCGGGCGTGGCGACGGGCTGCAAGGCTTCGCCCACGCCTTCGGCAAAGGCGTTTTCGCCAAAGATGAAAAACGGGATATCGGCGCCCAGCGGCAAGCCGAGCGCCATCAATTCCTCGCGCGTCAAACCGGCCTGCCACAGGCGATTGAGCGCCATCAGCGCCGTGGCCGCGTCGGACGAGCCGCCGCCGAGGCCGCCGCCCATGGGCAGCACCTTGTCGATGGCGATATCGACGCCGCGCGGCAAGGCGCCCGTGCGGCGCAGCACTTCGGCCTGCAGCAGCCTGGCGGCGCGGATGATCAAGTCCTGCTCCTGCGGCACGCCGGCCAGCTCCGTCACGCGGACAATCGCCGTGTCGTCGCGCAGCGCGAAGTGCAGGGTGTCGCCATGGTCGAGCAACTGGAACACCGTCTGCAGCAGATGGTAGCCATCGGCGCGGCGGCCGTTGACGTGCAAAAAGAGGTTCAGCTTGGCGGGAGCCGGGCAGTTATTCAGGGTCGTCAACGTCATTGTGCTTGAGCCGATGGGGCGGGATCGAGGACGATGCGCAGCGAGACGGCATCGGCCTGCGCGCTGGCATTGCGTTCGGCATCGATACGCCGCGGTTGGGGCAAGGCGCCCGGTGTGTTGCCGGCCGCATTTTGCCCTATTTCTTGCCACGACACATAGCGCAAGCGCCAGCCATCTTTGGTCGTCACGCTGTCGTTGGCCGGCGAAGCGATGAAACGCTTGCCGTCGGCGCCCACGGCATAGCCTTGCAGCCAGTCGCGCAAGCCCGACACGGGCAGGGACCAGCCCAGCAGCTGCGCGCTCAGGGTGTCGACGTCGGGCGCGCTGCGCGGCGCCTTGCCGCTTTGCGTCAACACGGCCTCTTGCGGCGTGACGGCGATCGTCGCCAGCGTGCTGCCGACGGGAGAATACAGGGTCACGTCCGTGCGCTGCGCCGTCTGCTGCCAGTTGAAATTGACGGTGGCCGATTCGGGCTTGTCATCCTTCTGGTACACGACGTTCAGGCGGCCCGTCAGCTCCACCTGTTCGCGGTAGGGCGCGACGGTGTTGGCGGATGGCGCGGCGCCGGACGAGAATGGGGAACTCAGGGTCGAGCAGGCCGAGAGGGACAGGCAGACGAGAGCGAGGGGAAGCAGTTTTTTTAACATGGGCACAAGGAAAAACCAGCGCCATGGCGCTGGTTTTTTATAGTTGAGTTAATCGATTCAATCACAGACTGACATTCAGGCGCGCCAGCGTGCTTTTCAGCGCATCGTTTTTCGGGTCCTTGCCTTGCGCCTCGCGCCACAGCTTCTGCGCTTCGGCCTTGTCGCCCTTCTGCCACAGCACTTCGCCCAGGTGGACGGCGATTTCCGGATCGCTGCGCACGGCATAGGCGCGGCGCAGCGCGTTTTCCGCGGCGGCCAGGTTGCCCATGCGGAATTGCACCCAGCCCATGCTGTCCATGATGAACGGGTCGCCCGGCGCCATCTGCAGGGCTTTGTCGATCAGCGCATGGGCTTCCTCGAGGCGCAGACCCCGTTCGGCCAGAGAATAACCGAGCGCGTTGTACGCATGCTGGTTGTCGGGGGCCAGCGCCATCACGCGGCGCAGGCTCGCTTCCATCAGCTCGAATTTGTCCAGGCGCTCGGCCAGCAAGGCGTAGTCGTACAGCAGTTCCGGATTGTCGGGGAAGCGCAGCAAGGCGTTTTCCAGCACCGTGTACGCGCTTTGCACATAGCCGGCGTCGCGCAGGAATTGCGCGTCGACCAGCAGCACCTGCGCCTGGCTTGCCGGATCGTCCGTTTCGATTTCCGTCAGCGCCTTGCGCGCCGCATCGAGATTGCCGCCGCGGGCGATCAGCTGGGCGCGGCGCAAGCGCGCCTCGACATAGCCGGCCGACGCGCTGTTGTCGACCTTGTCCAGCCAGGCGATGGCGCCCGCCGTGTCGCCGCGCGTCTCGGCGATCTGCGACAGTATCATCAGGGCCTTGAACGGATCGCGCGTGTCGCCGGGGGATTTTTCGAGCACGGCCAGGAAGCGCTTGAAGTACTGCTCCGCACCCTTGGTGTCTTCCAGCTGCAGCGCCACGATGCCGAGCGCATACAGGGCGCCCACGTTATCGGGCGCGCTTTTCAGCAGCAGCAGGAACTGCTCGCGCGCCGGTTCCAGCTGCTTCTGTTCGACCAGCAGGCGCGCGTATGCGCCGCGCACTTCGACGGCGTCCGGGTTCTTTTGCAGGAAAGCGGCCAGCACCTTGCCCGCCGCCTCCGGTTCGCCCGTTACCTGCGCCAGGGTCAGCACGGCCAGCTCGGAATTCGGCTTGATGGCCAGCGCCTTGTTCGCTTCGCCGATGGCGCGCTCACGCTCGCCGATCGACAGGGCGCCCTGCGCCAGCACCAGGTGCGCTTCGAACATATCCAGGTAGGGCTGCACCAGGCGCGTCACCATCGAATAGGCGTACAGCTTGTCATTCGAGCGCGACAAAATCTGCTGCATCTGGAACAGGGCCACGCCCCGTGCGCCTTGCGGCGCATTGGCCAGGCGTTCGGCGAAGATCGGTTCCGCTTCCTCGATCTTGTCCGTCAATACGACAAAGCCGAGGAAGAACTGCGTCGCCTCGTCCGAGTCGGGCGCCAGCTCGCGCCACAGCCGGATGGCCGCCAGCGCCTCGCTGCCCTGCTTGGCGGCCAGCGCCATTTCGGAAGCGCGGCGCGCCAGGCGCGGATCGCGCGTCTGCTGCGCCGCCACCATCATCGTCACGTACGGCCCCTGCCACTGGCCGCTCTTGAATTCCATTTCGGCCTTGGTCAGCTTGTACAGCAAATCGCTGCTCAACTCGACCTTGGGCAAACCGTCCGCCTTGGCGTCCGCGCCCTCTTCCTGCGGCGCGGGCGCGGACGCAGGGGCTGGCCGCGGCATCGGCGGGGACGGCAGGCGTCTGTGCCATGGCATGCGTGGCCATCAGGGCGGACAAGGTTACAATGGCGAAAGCGTTTTTCAAAGGCTGATCCTGGCTAAACGGCAAAGTTTGATTCTACGCCCAACGCGGCTATCGCGTACTTCACGTATGTAACGAAATATATACGTCGCGGCGGCGTGGCCTGCCAAAGCCAGCCCTCGGCCCGCAAGCCGCCTGTTTTTTACCCGGTTTTCAACCATTCGAGCCCTATGCCAGAATTGCCAGAAGTCGAAGTCACACGGCGCGGTGTCGCGCCCCACCTCGAAGGGCGCGCCGTGCGCTCCGTCGTGCTGCGCCGCGACGGCCTGCGCTGGCCCTTCCCCCTGCCCTGGGCGAACAATTGTCGGGGCAAACCATCGGCCTGACGGGGCGGCGCGGCAAATACCTGCTGATCCACTTCCGCCACGGCACCCTGATCATCCACCTGGGCATGTCCGGCCATTTGCGCGTGCTGCCGACGGGGACGGAAGCGCAAAAGCACGACCATTTCGACCTCGTCGTGGAGGACGCGGACGGCGGCAGCCAGGTGCTGCGCATGACGGACCCGCGCCGCTTCGGCGCCGTGCTGTGGCACGACGAGGCCGACGGCCCGCTGGACGGCCACGCGCTGCTGCGCGGCCTGGGCACGGAGCCGCTCGAAGGCGGCTTCACGGGGCAGTTGCTGTTCGAGAAAACGCGCAACAAGGGCACCAATATCAAGCAGGTGCTGATGGCGGGCGACATCGTCGTCGGCGTGGGCAATATCTATTGTTCCGAAAGCCTGTTCCGCGCGGGGATCAACCCGAAGACGCCGGCCCGGCGCATCGGTCTGGCCCGCTATGAAAAACTGGCGCAGGCGATCCGCGACGTGCTGGCCGAAGCCATCGTGCAAGGCGGCAGCACCCTGCGCGACTTCATCGGAGTGAACGGCCAGTCCGGCTACTTCCAGCAGACGTATTTCACGTACAACCGCGCGGGCAAGCCCTGCCGCGTCTGCGGCGCGCCTATCCGGCAAATCGTGCAGGGACAGCGTTCCACGTTTTACTGCGTGCATTGTCAAAAGTAAGCACACTCACAGAGGGAGCCAGATGGTCAGAGACCTGGAACAATACAGCGCATGGCGCCAGGACGTGCAGGCCGCCTTGCAGGCATACCGGCAAGCCGCCGGCGCGGCGGGCCTGGTCGACGGCGCCTCCGCGCTGCGCCTGGCGCGCTGTGGCTCCCGTCTGCTCGATGACCGTCTATCCGTCGCCTTCGTGGCGGAATTCTCACGCGGCAAATCCGAGCTGATCAACGCCATCTTCTTTGCCGGCTACGGCCAGCGCATCCTGCCCTCGGGCGCGGGCCGCACCACCATGTGCCCCACCGAACTGCTGTACGACGCGGCCTGGCCGCCATCGATCCGCCTGCTGCCCATCGAGACGCGCGCGCAGAACCTGTCGACCAGCGACTACCGCGAACTCCCCGCCGCCTGGACCGTCCTGCCCCTGAATATCGAGGCGGGCGGCGACATGCAGGAAGCCATCCGCCAGGTCAGCCTGACGAAAAAGTCGGCGTGGAAGAGGCGGCGCGCTACGGCCTGTATGACGCCGGCGATGCGGACGCGCCGGCCATGCTCGACGAGCACGGCCAGGTGGAAATCTCGATGTGGCGCCACGCCATCATCAACTTCCCCATCCGCTGCTGAAACAGGGTCTGGTCATCCTCGACACGCCGGGCTTGAACGCCATCGGCACGGAGCCGGAACTGACATTGAACCTGATCCCGAATGCGCACGCGGTGCTGTTCATCCTGGCGGCCGACACGGGCGTCACGCGCAGCGACATCGAGGTGTGGCGCAACCATATCGGCGCCGGCGCGGGACGCCTGGTGGTGCTCAACAAGATCGACAGCATGTGGGACGAATTGCGCGGCGACGCCGAGATCGCGCAGGCGATCGAACGCCAGCAGGCCAGCGTGGCCCACTTGCTGACGCTGGACGCGGGCCAGGTGTTTCCCGTCTCGGCGCAGAAGGCCCTGGTGGGCAAGATCAACCACGATGCGGCGCTGCTGGAAAAAGCCGCCTGCAGGCGCTGGAGACGGCCCTGTTCGAGGAGCTGATCCCCGCGCGCAAGGACATCATCCGGCGCCAGCTGGCGTTCGACCTGGACGCCATCGAAGCGGCGCAGCAGGTGCAGGCGGCGGCCCGCGCGCGCGGCATCGCCGAACAGCTGCACGAGCTGCACAGCCTGCGCGGCAAGAACCAGAGCGTGATCGCCCACATGATGCGGCGCGTCGACATCGAGAAGAAGGAATTCGACAGCAGCCTGTTCAAGCTGCAAGCCACGCGCGCCGTGTTTACCCGCCTGTCGACGGAACTGTACACAAGCCTGGGCATGGACATCGTGCGCGACGATATCGACGGCGTGCGCGCCGCCATGCAGCGCAGCCGCTTTTTCACGGGCCTGCGCGAGGCCGTGCGCCAGTATTTCGAGCGCATCGGCCAGAACCTCGACCGCTCGGAAGGCAAGACGGCCGAGATCACGGAGATGATGAACGTGATGTACCGCAAATTCGCTTCCGAACATGGCCTGGCGCTGGCCTTGCCGATGCCGTTTTCGCTGGCCCGCTACCGCCAGGAGATCGCCGACATCGAGGCCGTCTACCATAAACAGTTCGGCACGGCGACCCTGCTGACCACCAGCCGGGTCGTGCTGATGGAAAAATTCTTCGACACCATCGCCTCGCGCGTGCGCCGCAGTTTCACCAACGCCAATGACGATGCCAGCGCCTGGCTGAAAGTCATCATGGCGCCCCTTGAGGCGCAGATCGTCGAGTACAAGGAACAGCTGAAACTGCGCTTTGCCTCGATCCAGCGCATCCACGACGCCACGGGCAGCCTGGAACAGAAAATCGCCGGCTTCGAGGCGAGCCTGGCGGCGCTCGAACGCGACAAGGCGCAACTGGCGCAATTGCTGGCGGCCTTGCGCGCAGCCAGCGCCGCATGAACCCTACGCACTGAATACAACACTGGAATCCTGCATGAAACGTCTGCTGCATCCGCTCTCGCCCGCCACGGGCGCGGCACCCTGGAAGACTATATCGACCCGACTTTTTCCGCCACCGTCATCGCCTGGCAAAAGCAGCATGGCCGCCACGCGCTGCCGTGGCAAAACACGCGCGACGCCTACCTGATCTGGCTGTCCGAAATCATGCTGCAGCAAACGCAGGTCACCGCCGTACTCGCTTACTACGCGCGCTTCCTCGAACGCTTTCCCACCCTGCGCGAACTCGCTAGCGCGCCCGTCGAAGACGTGATGGCGCAGTGGAGCGGCCTCGGTTACTACACGCGGGCGCGCAACCTGCACAAGTGCGCGCAGCGCGTGGTGGCCGAATACGACGGCGTGTTCCCCAGCGACCCGCTGCTACTGGCCGAGCTGCCCGGCATCGGCCGCTCGACGGCGGCCGCCATCTCCGCGTTTTCCAGCGGCACGCGCGCGGCCATCATGGACGGCAACGTCAAGCGCGTGTTTGCGCGCACCTTCGGCATCGACGCCTATCCCGGCGAAAAACGGGTCGAGGAAGCCATGTGGCGCCGCGCCGAAGCGCTGCTGCCTGAAACAGGTATCGAAGCCTATACGCAGGGCCTGATGGACTTCGGCGCCACCCTGTGCACGCGCAGCAGCCCCGATTGCGGCCGCTGCCCGCTGCAGCCGCGCTGCGTGGCCTACGCTACCCATCGGGTCAAAGACTTACCTGTACGCAAGCCGAAGAAAACCAGCCCGGAAAAACACGCCGTCATGCTGGCCATCATCGACGATGGCCAGGTGCTGCTGGAGCAGCGCCCCGGCTCGGGCATCTGGGGCGGCCTGCTGTCGCTGCCCGAACTCGATGGCCACGTGCTGGCCGATGCTGACGCACCGCGCGAGATAAGCCAGGAGGCGCTGGCGCGCGCCGTGGCGCCGTTCGGCGCCATCGAAACGCAGGAACGGCTGCTGCCCATCGTGCACGTGTTTACCCACTACAAGCTGCACATCGTCCCCTGCCGCATCACCCTGGCGCGCCGTTTGGCGCTGGCCGGGGAAGCGACGCACGTCTGGTACGACGGCGCGAGGATCGCCGACGCGCCGCTGCCCGCACCGATCAAGAAACTGCTGCTCGACCTGTTCGGCGATGCGCGCACGGCGCAGCGCAGCATGTTCTAGTGCGGCGTTCATTACTGTTCGCGCTGGCGGCGCTGTGTCTGCACGGCACGCAAGCGGCTGACGCGCTGCCGGAGGTACCAGAGGTGAGAATAGGCGTGCTCGCCTACAAGGGCGGCGACGCCGTGCAGCAGGACTGGTCGTACGTGACGCGCCACCTGCAGGCGAGCATTCCCGGCATCCGTTTTACATTGGCCGACTATGACCAGGCGGGATTGACGCGCGCCGTACAGGCGCAGGCCATCGCCTTTGCCATCACCAGCAGCGGCCACTACGTGGCGCTCGAACACAGCGACGGCGCCAGCCGCATCGCCACGCTCGAATCGCCGTGGACGGACTCGCCGCGCCAGGCCATCGGCTCGGCCATCGTCGTGCGCAGCGCGTCGCCGCTGCACGACCTGGCCGACCTGGCGGGCAAGAACGTGATGGCCGTGGCGCCCGACGCGTTTGGCGGCTACCAGATCGCCGCGCGCGAACTGCAGGAAGCGGGCATCGATCCCGCGCACGATTTTGCCAGCCTGCGCTACAGCGGCTTTCCCTCGCAGCAGATCGTCGAGGCCGTGCGCGCGGGCCACATGGATGCCGGCATCGTGCGCACCTGTCTGCTGGAACAGATGGTGGCAAGCGGCGAAGTACGGGCCGAGGAACTGCGCGTCATCACCACGCGTCCGATTCCCGGTTTTCGCTGCGCCAGCTCGTCGCGGCTGTATCCGGACTGGCCCTTCGTGGCCCTGCGCCAGACGCCGCCCGCGCTGGCGAAAAAGTGGCGCAGGCCCTGCTGGCCATGCCGCGCACCGGCGAGGGCTACAGCTGGACGGTGCCCAGCGATTACCAGATCGTCGACGAACTGTTCCGCGAACTGCGCATCGGCCCCTACGCCTACCTGAACAAGCTGACGTTCGAGACGGCCCTGCGCCGCTACTGGGGCTGGATGCTGCTGGTGCTGGCCTTGCTGGTGGCGTGGGCAGTGCACACGGTGCGCGTGGAATACCTGGTCAGCCGGCGCACGGAACAATTGCGCGCGGCCCAGCACCAGCAGCGCGCGCTGGAAGAACAGGCGCGCCAGCGCCAGGCCACGCTCGACCACACGGCGCGCCTGGCCATCCTGGGCGAGATGGCCAGCGCCATCGCGCACGAATTGAACCAGCCGCTGGCGGCCATCGGCAATTTCGCGCGCGGCATGGCGCGCCGCATCACGGCGGGACGGCTGGACGCGGCGCCCTTGCTCGACGGCGCGCAGGAAATCGCCACGCAAAGCGAGCGCGCGGGCGCCATCATCCGGCACATCCGCGCGATGGCGCAAAAGCGTCCCGCGCACAGCACGGCCTTCGCCCTGGCCGACGCTGTGGAGCAAGCGGTATCGCTGTTCCGCGCGGCCCATCCGCAAGCGAGCATCAGCTGGCGTCACGAGGCGGTCAGCGCGGCACCGCGCGTGCTGGCCGACCCGCAGCAGGTGCAGCAGGTGCTGCTCAATTTATTGAAAAATGCGCTCGACGCGCAGGTGGAAAACGACCATCCGCAGCATCCGATCGGCGTGCTGCTGCACCGGGAAAACGGCGCCTGCACGGTGGCCGTGCGCGACGCCGGCTGCGGCCTCGATGCGGCGCAGATGGCGCGCCTGTTCGAACCCTTCTTTACCACCAAGGCCGAAGGCCTGGGACTGGGCATGTCGCTCAGCAAAAGCATCATCGAGTCGTTCGGCGGCAGCCTGTCGGCCCATGCCAACGCCGATGCGCCAGGCTTGACGGTCTGGTTCCGCCTCCCCGAAGATACGCATATGGAAGCAGATAAGGAAACACCATGAATGAAAGCGATGCGATCATCTTTGTCGTCGACGACGACGCCGCCATGCGCCGCTCGCTGGCCTATCTGTTCGATTCGGCCGGCTGGCAAGTGCAGACGTTCGAATCGGCGCGCGACTTCCTGCAGCGCTATGAGGGCCATGTGCCGGGCTGCCTGCTGCTCGACGTGCGCATGCCGCTGATGAGCGGGCTGGAACTGCAGCAGGAGTTGAATAACAGGACCGGACACGCCATATCGCTGCCCGTGATTTTCCTCAGCGGCCACGGCGACCTGGCCATGGCCGTGCAGACGATGAAGGCGGGCGCCTGCGATTTTTGGAAAAGCCGTGCAAGGACCAGGTGCTGCTCGATGCCGTCAGCCGGGCCGTGGCCCGCAGCGTGGAAGAAAGCCGCAGCGCCGCCAGCGCGACTACGGCGCAAACGGCGCTGGCCAGGCTCACCGCGCGCGAGCGCGAAGTGGCGCTGCTGATGGCCGAAGGCAAGGCTTCGAAAGTCATCGCCCGCGAACTCGGTATCAGCGACAAGACGGTGCAGGTGCACCGCCATAACGCGATGGAAAAACTGGGCCTGCATTCAGCAGCCGAGGTGGCCCGGCTGCTGATGGCCGGCGGCGCAATTTAAGCCCGCACGATGCGCGCCGGCAGCCCCTGCCGCACCGACGTGCCCGAGACGGGATCGACGAACACGTTCTTGTCGCCGCGGCTCGGGTCCGTCAATCCCAGGTCGTTCAGGTTGATGCCCGCGCCGATGGCCGGTTCGTCGGGCTGGCGCAGCTTGCCGATGCGGTGGGCGCGCGCGCCGTGCTCCTTGTGGCCGAAACCGTGTTCGACGGCGATCACGCCGCGCTGCACGCCATGGCGCAGCATCACCGTGGCCCTGGCCCTGCCGCCCGGCGTCTCCAGATAAATCTGGTCGCCATTTTCCAGCTTCAGGCGTGCCGCATCGTCGGGATGCACGGCGACGGGGTTGTCCGGATGGATGCCGCGCAAGCGCCGCGCGCCGATGCTGTACGAGTTCTGCAGCGCCGATTTAAAACTGATCAACTCGAACGGCCATTCGCTGGCAGGGTAGGTTTTGCGCACGGGCGTGCCGTCGGCAAACGCCGCCACCCTCCACGCGGGCGTGCCGGGGAAACGCTTGCCGCTCAAGCTGTTCTTGCTCACGCCCAGCCCCTCGTTGTACAGCATCATCGGTTTCAGGTAGCGGTGCGTGGACCAGTCCTGCGGATACGGCGCCTCGTCGGCCACCGGGACAGGCGCCGCGGGCGCCTTGGCATTCGCTGGCGGAGGCAGGCGCAGGCCGAACATCTCGCCATAGCTCTGGTAGCGCCCTCCCCGCGCCAGCATGAAGGCCACCTTGCGCCACTCTTCCGGCTTCAAGGTGCGCTCCAGTTCGGGGCGGATGCGCGCCACGCCGGACAGCGCGATGTCGTCGTCGCTCGCCTCCGGCACGGCCGTCTTGCCCTGCCAGGCGATGTTGGCGCCGCCGCGCAGATACCAGTCTTCCGCGCGCTGCAGGGGAAGCGCTGGCCCTCCATGTCCTGCAGGGCTTCCGGGCCGAAGCCGGGCAAGGCCATCGTTTTTGCCAGCGCGATGAAGAACGATTCCATGCAGATGGTCTGGCCGTCCGGCGTCTTTTGCACGCGCGGTTCGACCACGGGCCAGCGCGCCGTGCTCATTTTGACGGGCATGCCGCCCCAGGCGCCGGCCCAGCCCCAGCTTTCATACAGCAAGGTATCGGGCAGCAGGTAGTCGGCAAACGCGGAGCTTTCATTGATGAAGGGGTCGATGGCGACGATCAGGGGAATCTTCTTCGGATCGGCCAGCTCCTTGCCGATCTGCGCGCGCAGCCCCGTGATGCCGTAGACGGGATTGCAGCTCCACAGGATCAGCGCCTTCAAGGTGTACGGATAGCCGTTCATGGCGCTGGTGAGCCACTCGGTCGCCAGCGCGGGCGCGTTCGGATACCACGGCGCCTTGGCCGGATACGCCTTGCCCGCTTCCTTCTTCAGCTTGAATTCCGAGGTTTTTTCATACGGTACGTTGCGCCCGATGGGCATGCCGGCCGCCTTGATCTCGCCGTCGAAACTCTCGAGGTTGTAGCGCGGGCCAGGGCCCGCATCCTTGAAGCTGCCGCCGTTGACGAGGGTGCCGCCCTTGCGGTTCAAGTTGCCGATCAGGGTATTGAGCATGACCAGCGCATACGCGTTATAAAAGCCGGCGCCCGACATCATGCCGCCGTGCGCATTGACGGCGGCGCGCTTGCCATGGCTGGTCAGTTCCCGCGCCAGGCCTTCGATGATGTCAAGCGGGATGCCGCAGGCGCTGGAATAGTCATCCATGCTGTGGCGCTGCGCTTCTTCGTTGAGCATCGTCATGGCCGTCTTCAGATGCAGCGGAGCGCCGGCCACGTCCAGCGGGCCGTCGAAGAACAGGCGCGCTTCGCCCTTGGCGGCATTGTGCGGCACGATCGCTTGCGTGGCCGCGTCGATCACGCAGAACGCGTCGCCATCCTTGTAGCGCTCCTCTTCCGCCAGTTCCACCGCGCCGATGTCCGACGCGCGCAGATAGCGGCCGTCGCGCGGATGGCCTTTTTCGCTGATGATCAGATGCGTGGCGTTGCACCAGGCGGCTTCGCCCGCCGCTTCCGCCACCTTCAGGTTCGGCTGCACGAGGAAGTTGCGGTCATAGCGTTCGTGCTCGATGATCCAGCGGATCATGGCCATGGCCAGCGCGCCATCCGTACCCGGCTTGATCGGCACCCAGCGGCTGCGGTCGCCCGCGGCCAGGCTGTCCGCGTTCGTCAGCACGGGGTCAACGACGACGTAGCTGAATGCGCGCTTGCCCGAGCGGGCCTTCGCGATCAAGGTGCCCTGGCGCTTGAACGGGTTGCCCGCATTGCCCGGTGCCGTGCCGACGAAAATACAGAACTCCGTGTTTTCCAGGTCCACTTTTGCGTGCGGCATTTTCTTCATGTCGCCGAACATGGCGCCCGAGCCGCTGCGATAGGCGCCGCCGCAATACGAACCGTGATTGACCAGGTTCAAACTGCCGTACGACTGCTTGAAAAAGCGCGTGCCGAACGCCAGGCGGCCATCGTCGGTACTGCACATCAGGCCCACCTGGTTGACTTGCGGACCCAGTTCCGGCTGCGCCGGATCGATCGGTTTTTCCAGCTCGCGCAAGGCGCGCAGACCCTGCACATGGCCTTCGCCGAACAGGTCGCCGCCTTCCGTCACTTCCTTCACCAACTGATCGAAGGCGATCGGCTCCCACTGGCCGCCGCCGCGCGGTCCCACGCGCTTCATGGGCGCCAGCACGCGGAACGGCGACTCCATCTGTTCCAGCACGCCGTTGCCGCGGCCGCAAGCGGTGGAACGTCCCTTCAAGCCCTTTTCCTCGAAACGCGACAGGGAAATGAAGCTGTCGCGTATCGGTGTCTGGTACGGCAGCGCCGGATCGGCCGACAGGGGGCTGTACGGATTGCCCGCCACGCGCAGCACCTTGCCGCTTTTTTATCCAGGCGCACGCGCACGCCGCAAAACGTGGTGCAGCCCATGCACATGGTGTAGCTGACCTGCTGGTCGGGATTGACCGTCAGTTTGCCCGTGGCCGTGTCGACGGAAAACTCGGGCGCCAGCGAATTGCCGTGCAAGCGCTGTACGGGTTTGTCCTTGCCCAGCGCGTGGTCGACCATGCGGCCGGCCGTGGTGGAAAAGCTGGCGGCAAACGCGGCCAGCCCGCCGCCGATGGCGCCGTAGCGCAGCAGCTTGCGGCGTTTTTCTTTTTCGTCTTCAGGGACGTCATTGCGGTCGTCGTTGTGTATTTGATCGTTCATTGTTGACTCCTCAGTGCGTGGCCATGGCGGGACGGCTGCGTGCAGCGACGACGCGTCCGGCCCATGGCAAAAATTCCAGCATCAGCAACAGCAGCGCGATCCACAGGCCCGCCGTGCCGATAATCCCCATCAAGCCGTCGTTCCCCATCGGCAGGTGGTAGTCGTACAGGCCCGCGCCCGTTTTCGGGATGTTCTGGCCGCCGATGAAGATCGTCCAGCGCATCATCCAGGCGCTGTGCAGCGCGATCAGGCCATTGACCAGGCCACTCGTGGCGGGACGCCAGATGGCCAGCGCCATCGGCACGATGGACGACAGCACGGCCCAGACGGCCGTGAACTGCCATTGCGGCATGCCGGCCACCTGGGTAAAGGCCATGCTGTGGCTGGCGCTCACACCGGACAGGCTGACGAACAGCCAGCCGCCGCCCAGGGCCAGCACCAGCGCCAGCGACAGGGCCAGCGCGCGGTTCAAGGACACTTCCAGCGCCTGGTCGCGGCCCGGCAGGAAGCGGTTGAACAGCAGCGCCAGGCCCACCGCCCCGACAAAGGCCGTGGCGGCAAATTGCGCCGGCAGGAAGGGCGTAAACCACAGGGGACGGGCGCGCACCACCATCACTTCCATGCCCGTGTACAGGCCCACCACGAAGGCGGCCAGCAAGGTGAAGGCGGCGGCGGTGACGATGGCCTTGCGCGATGCGGCGCCGCCACGTCCTAGCAGGCGATAGGCAAAGGCCAGGCGGTCCTGACCCTGCCCCCGCGTGGCGAAGTCCACGCGCAGCGCCAGCCACGCGTACAGCATCAGGCAGCCCAGATACAGGGGAATGAAGAACGAGCCCCACGACATCCACGACTGCGGCTGGAAGTAAATATAGAAATGGTAGAAGCGGCCCGGCCCGTGCAAGTCGGCCAGCAGCGCCACGGGCGCCGTCATGCCGCAGACGAGGGACGCCAGCAGCGCGATGCGCCCCAGGCGTTCATACGCCTTGCGGCCGAAGACGAAATACGGCAGGGTCAGCATGAAGCTGCCGTAACTGAGACCGATGAGGAAAAATACTGCACCGCCCACGGCAGCCATGCCGCTTCGCGCGTGACGTTGACAATTTCGGTGATGTGGCTGTCCATGGTTTATTTCCCGTGTTTGCTCGGTTGCCAAAGAGTCGCTTCGCCCTCGACGTGGCCGGCGAAGCGCGTGTCCAGTCCCAGGTAAAACACGTGGGGCTGGGTGCCCTGCTCGGGTTTGAGCACCTTCACCTTGTTCTCGGTCAGCAGCTGGTGCACCATGCTGTCCGGATCATTCAGGTCGCCGAAGATGCGCGCGCCGCCCACGCAGGTTTCCACGCAGGCCGGCAGCAGGCCTTCGTCGACCCTGTGCGCGCAGAACGTGCACTTGTCGGCCTTGCCCGTCTCGTGGTTGATGAAGCGCGCGTCGTATGGGCAGGCCTGCACGCAGTAGGCGCAGCCCACGCAGCGGTCGCCGTCGACGACGACGACGCCATCCTTGCGCTGGAAGGTGGCGCCCACGGGACAGACGGGGATGCAGGGAGGATTGGCGCAGTGGTTGCACAGGCGCGGCAGCATGTAGGTGCCGCAGCGGTTCTCTTCCTTGACTTCATAGGTCGAGACGACGGTGCGGAAGCTGTTTTCCGGCACGGCGTTTTCCATGATGCAGGAGACCGTGCACGCCTGGCAGCCGATGCATTTCTGCACGTCGACCACCATCGCCCAACGCTGCCCGCCCTCGCCCCTGGTGGCGGCCTTGCCGGGCAGCGGCGCGATGGCTGCCCCGACGGTAATGGCGGGCAAGGCGCGCAAGAAACTGCGGCGCGATTCGATCATGACACTCTCCTTGACTATGGGCGGCAAGCCCTTGTTGACTTGCTGCCATGATAGAAAAGAAGGGGCTACAGGGGTATTGGGGTGATCGTGCGGGAACCTAGATGATCATGCCGATTGACAGGATCGACAATGCGGAGTAGGCCGGATTAGCGGGGCCGCCGAGGCGCGCCAGCGCGTAATCCGACAACCTTGCTGGCATGAAGTGTCGTGGTATCGCGCAGACATGTCGGATTACGCTGCGCTAATCCGACCTACGTCAGATTCCCCATGACCGCTTGCATTGGTAGGTCGGGTTAGCCGGCACGGCGTAACCCGACATGAAGGCGGGGATGCAGTCCACGCAGTGACCGTTACAGCTCGTCGAGAGAATACAGCCGGCGGTGCTCGCGGATCGCGTAGCGGTCCGTCATGCCGGCGATGTAGTCGGCGATCTTGCGCGCCTGCTTTGTCACATCATCGCCGCTGACCTGATAATCGGGCGGCAGCAGCGCCGGTTCGGCCATGAAGCTGTCGTACAGTTCGCGCACGATGCGGCTCGCTTTGACGCGCATGCGGTTGACCTGGTAGTGGCGGTACAGGTTCGCGCGCAGGAAGCGCTTCAGCTCCGTCGCATCGCGGCGCATGGCGTCCGAAAAACGGATCAGCGGCGGGCTGGCGCGCACTTCGCTGACATCGCGGGGAGCGGCGTCCGCAATCAGGGCCGTCGACGTGACGATCAGATCGTCGGCCAGGGCCGTGATCAGGCGGCGCAGGGTTTCGTAGATGGCGCGCCGGCCCGACAGGCCTGGAAACGCCTGCTGCACGTCGCGCCACAGGCGGCCGAAGAATGCCACTTCTTCCAGCTGGGCGATGCTGATCAGGCCCGAACGCAGGCCATCGTCGATATCGTGGCTGTTGTAGGCGATTTCATCGGCCAGGTTGGTCAGCTGCGCTTCCAGCGTCGGTTGCGTGCGGTCGATGAAGCGCTGGGCCACGGGCCCGAGTTCGCGCGCATGCGCCAGCGAGCAGTGCTTCAAGATGCCTTCGCGCGTCTCGAACATCAGGTTCAAGCCGTCGAAAGCGCCGTAGTGCTCTTCCAGGGTGTCGACCACGCGCAGGCTTTGCAGGTTGTGCTCGAAACCGCCGTGCGCCTGCATGCACTCATTGAGCACGTCCTGGCCCACGTGGCCGAACGGCGTGTGGCCCAGGTCATGCGCGAGCGCGATGGCTTCGACCAGGTCTTCGTTCAGGCGCAGGTTGCGCGCGATGGAGCGGCCCACCTGTGCCACTTCCAGGCTGTGCGTGAGGCGCGTGCGGAACAGGTCTCCCTCGTGGTTGAGGAAAACCTGGGTCTTGTATTCGAGGCGGCGGAAAGCCGAGGAATGGATGATGCGGTCGCGGTCGCGCTGGAACTGGCTGCGCGAGGCGTGCGCCGCCTCGGAAAAGCGACGTCCCTGCCCCTGTGCCGAATGGGCCGCATAGGGAGCAAGGAAGTCTTCGGGCAGCATGTTATTGCACTCCGGCGGCCAGGGTGGCCAACACCAGTTCGTGCGGCGCGGACGTGATGTTCGGGCTGCCCAGCGGTTTCAACAGGATGAACTTGATGGCGCCGCCCTCGTTCTTCTTGTCCACTTCCATCAATTCCAGCCAACGGTCGACGCCGAGGTCCGGCGCCTTGACCGGCAGGCCGGCGGCGGCCACCAGCGCGCGCACTCGCTCCACTGCCGCCTGGTCGATATAGCCCATGCGGCACGACAGGTCGGCCGCCATCACCATGCCGCAGCCGACGGCTTCGCCGTGCAGCCAGTGGCCGTAGCCCAGGCCCGCCTCGATGGCGTGGCCGAAGGTATGGCCGAAGTTCAGGATGGCGCGCAAGCCGCCTTCGCGCTCGTCCTGGCGCACCACGTCGGCCTTGATTTCGCACGAGCGGGCGATCGCATACGCGAGCGCGCCCTTGTCGCGCGCCATCAGCTTGGCCATGTTCGCCTCGATCCAGTCGAAAAACGCGGCATCGATGATGGCGCCATGCTTGATCACTTCGGCCAGACCGGCCGACAGCTCGCGCGCCGGCAAGGTTTCCAGGGTCGAGGTGTCGGCGATCACGGCGCGCGGCTGGTAGAAGGCGCCGATCATGTTCTTGCCCAGCGGGTGGTTGATGCCCGTCTTGCCGCCGACGGAGGAATCGACCTGCGCCAGCAGGGTGGTCGGTACCTGCACGAAGCCGATGCCGCGCATGTAGCTCGCGGCCGCGTAGCCGGTCAGGTCGCCGATCACGCCGCCGCCCAGCGCCACCAGGGTGGTCTTGCGGTCGCATTTATTGGCCAGCAGCGCATCGAAGATTTGCATCAGGCTGGCCCAGTTTTTATATTCTTCGCCGTCCGGCAGGACGATGCTGATCACTTCGCGGCCATCGCTGGCCAGCGCCGCCTGCAGGCGGCCCAGGTACAGCGGCGCGACGGTGGTATTGGTGACGATGGCCACCTTGTGACCGCTGATATGGCGCAGCAGCGCATCGGCGTCGGCCAGCAGGCCGGGACCGATGGCGATAGGATAACTGCGTTCGTCGAGGTCTACGCTCAACAACATTTTGGATTGCTCGTTCATCGAAGGCTCTGCATGAATGACGCAGTTGGGCGAGGCCTCGCACTCGAGGCTGGCCAGCTGCATCAGGATGGTCTGAACCATCGATTGTACGTTAGGACGGCCCGTGTCGATCACAATGTCGGCCACTTCCATGTAATGGGGCTCGCGCTGCGCCGTCAATTCTTCCAGCTTGCCGCGCGGGTCGGCCGTCTGCAGCAGGGGGCGGTTCTTGTCGTGGCTGGTGCGCGCCAGGATGTTGCTGACGCTGGCGCGCAAGTAGACGACCGTGCCCCGCTCCTTCAGGTAGGCGCGGCTGTCGGCGTTGAGGATGGCGCCGCCGCCCGTGGCCATGACGATGCCTTCCTGGGCGCTCAGGTCGCGGATGACCTCGGCCTCGCGCCGGCGAAAGCTGGCCTCACCCTCGATTTCGAAGATCCACGGGATGGTCGCTCCCGTGCGTGCCTCGATTTCGTGGTCGGAATCGACAAAGCGCAAGCCCAGCTTGCGGGCCAGGATGCGCCCGATTGTGGTCTTGCCTGCGCCCATGAGGCCTACTAAAAACAGATTTTGCATGTGCTGCGACAGTTAATTTGGATTACGACAATCAGTGGCTTGTCCATACGGACTAATGACGCCTGGAGGTGAAACATCCACGCGGTTAAAGTCCGTAGCCAGCCCCGGAAGCAAAGTGTAACCGACATAAGTTGCCTCCGTCCCGGAACTATTGCCGCGAATCGTCAATTCGACGTCCAGCCAGTTGGCTCTGTCGCGCGGATAAGTCAGGGTAACCATCGCCGTTCCCGAGCTGTCCGTCTTGCCGCCGGTCGACAGATTGAGCGGAATGCCCGGGTCGAGACGGCCATTCAGGTTAAGGTCGTTATTCGGATCGAAGGCGCCAGTGCGGTTTCGGTCTTCATTGTCACATGCGTTCGCTGTCCTGACGACTATCCACGACTGGGCAAGCAGGGAATATTGCAAATAACCCTTGTAATAATAGCGGGGCCAGGCAGCGGCCGTGATGATCACGTCCGGCACGGGATTACCGGCGGCATCCGTCACAAACACGCTATACGTCTTGCGGTAGGTGCTGCTGTCGGAGGCGTCGAGCGCGTTGCCGCTGCCGGCGCTGATGAACAGCGATTTTTTCGTCACCGTCAGCTTGACCGTGGCGGCATTGCTCGACACGCCCTGCAGTTGTGCCTTGACAACGACGCCATCGACGCCGGTGGTGCCCTGCCCCGCGATATAGCTGACCGTGGCCACGCCATCGCTGTCAGTGGCAACCAGCGAAGGGGAACTCAGGGAGCCATTGCTGGCATCGGCCTGGATCGAGAAGCTCACCTGCGCATTCTTGACCAGGTTGTTTTCCGCCGTGCCATCGCGCACGATGGCACGCAAGGCGCTGCGCTGCGCCGTGCTGCCGGCCGTGTTGGCGCCGATGACCGCCGGGTCGGCTTGCAGGCTGATCGTGGCCTGGGCCGTCAGTGGCGCAACGAACTCCACTTCCGACTGCACCAAGACGCCGCTGTCTTCGTACTTCGCCGTCAGGGCGGTCAGGCCGGCGCCGCTGGCTTTCACGTAGGCGATGGCATTGCCGCCCACCAGCGCCAGCGGCGCCTGCAATGGTGTGCCGCAGGCGGCATCCTGGTAGATGGCGCCGCGCGACGTGCTGAAACGCACATTGCCCGTTTGTGGCACGCCAGCCACATCGCTATGCACCGTCACCGCATAACAGGTATTCGTGTTCAGGGTCGCTAACACAACATTGCTGCCCGATACGGCATTGATCGTGAAGTTCGATGCATTAATTGCAATTGGCAACACGACGCTGTCACCCTGCGCCTTGACGCTGATGCTGTCGCTGCTGCCCGTCTGGGCGTTATAGCTCAACACCAGCTGGCCGTTGTTGTCGGTCAGCGCTGGACTGGCGCCGCCGCCCTTGACCGTGATGGCATTGCTGCGGGCGCTGAATGTCACCGGCTTGCCAACGAGGGGATTGCCGCTCGAATCGACCAGCTTGACCACCATGTCGGTGCTCGTCTTCAGGTTGACCGTCGAAAAGGCACTGATGACCAGCCGGGTGCCGCTGACGCCGATGTCCGTGCTGGCCGTCTGTGCGCCGGCGCTGGCCGTGACCTTGATCGTGCGCAAGCTGGCGTCGCCACCCGTATTCAGGCTGACCAGCGCCTGTCCCTGGGCATTGGTATTGACCTTCGTCGCACCCAGCGCGCCCGAATCGGCGCTGAACGTCACGCTGGCATTAGGCACGACGGCATTGTTGGCGTCTTTGACAAAAGCGATCATGTTGACGGCGGTACCGCCCGAGGAAGCGAGGGTGCCGCCGGAAGACGTCAGCAGCAAGCTGGCAATGCCGGAGGTGACGGGCACGACTTTGACCACCACGGGGGCCGATTCGATGCCGCCGCTGCTGGCCTTGATGGTAATGTCGCGCAAGCTCGCATCGCCTTTCACGCTGAGTTTTTCCGTCACCGTGCCATTCGCGTCCGTCACGCGGTTGGTGTTGCTGATGGTACCGGAACTGGCCGTGAAGGTCACCGTCTGGCCTGCCATGGCATTATTGCCGGGATTTTTCACCACTGCCGTCAGCACGACTTCCGTGCCGTCCGCGCCCGAAGCCACAATCGTCGTTGCGCCAGCCACCAGTACCACACTGCCGACACCGGCATTCGCGCCATCCTTGACGCCCAGGGTCGGATCGCCGCCACCGCCGCCACACGCGGCCAGTACAGTGCCAATGACCAGCAAAGCCAGCCAATTCGATACCCTACTCCAAGAAATATTGCCAAAAGAAAAATTCCGCATAGTCGCCATCAGTCCGCTTTCGTTTGCATTGTTACTTAAACGTAAAGATGTGACATTAACGTGTTGCTGGCCGATCTGCCACTATTTTCGGCGTAATAAACACCATCAGTTCCGTTTTTCTTGACTGCGGCCCCTGCTGCGGAAAAAAACACCGAGCACGGGGATGTCGCCCAGCAGCGGCACCTTGCTGTCCGTGCCCCGTTCCGACTGCTGGTAGATGCCGCCCAGCACCACCGTGCCGCCGTCTTCCACCATCACCTGCGTGCGCACGTGCTTGGTGTCGATGGCGAAGCCGGAACGGGTTTCCTGGCCCACGCTATCCTTGTTGACGTCCACTTCCAGCACCACGTTGCCGTCCGGCGTGATCTGCGGCGTCACTTCCAGGCGCAAATTCGCCTTGCGAAACGTGATCGACGTGGCGCCGCTGCTGGTGGCCACTTGGTAAGGCAGTTCGATGCCCTGCTCGATCAGCGCCAGCACCTTGTCGGCCGTTACCACGCGGGGGCTGGAAATGATCTTGCCCCTGCCGTCCGCTTCCAGCGCGGACAGTTCCAGGTTCAAAAAACGGTTGGCAGCCGCCGAAAACAGGCTCAGGGCGAAGCTGGCCGGCTGCAAGCCATTGATGCTGGCGGCCGGCAAGTTGACGAACTGCGTGTTCGGCACGAAAGCGCCGGCGCCCGCCACCGTTTGCCCCGTCGCCTCGCCCACGCCCTGATACGTGCCGCCGATGGCCGCCCGTCGCCCGCTGCCGCCCAATGAAAAACCGGGCACCTGGCCCGCCGCCAGGCGCTGGTCCGTAAAACCCAGACGGGCGCCCAGGTTGCGGCTGAAACTGTCGTTCGCCTCGACGATGCGCGCCTCGATCATCACTTGTCGGGTTGGGATATCCGTCTTGTCGATCAGCTGGCGGATCTGTTCCAGGCGCGCCGGCACGTCGGTGACGAACAGCTGATTCGTGCGCGGCTCGATCAGCACGCTGCCACGGCGCGACAGCAGCCGGCTGCGCCCTTCCCCGCGTCCAGGCCGAACACGGTGCGGAACGCTTCGGCCTTCTGGTAGTTGAGCTGGAAGATGTTTGATTGCAAGGGTTCCAGTTCGGCGATCTGCGCGCGCGTTTCGAGCTCCAGTTTTTCGCGCGCGAGGATTTCCTCGCGCGGCGCGATCCACAGCACGTTGCCATTGCGCCGCATGTCCAGGCCCTTGGCCTGCAGCAGCACGTCGAGCGCCTGGTCCCACGGCAAATCGCGCAGGCGCAGGGTCACATTGCCCGCCACGCTGTCGCTGGCGATGATGTTTTGCCCGGACGCGTCGGCCAGGATGTGCAGGGCCGCGCGCACGCCCACGTTCTGGAAATCGACGGATATCTTCTCGCCCGCGTAAGGGCGCGGGGCCGACACGTGCACCACCGCCTCCTGGGCAAGGCCGCAGGCATGCAGACACAGCATGGCGGCCAGGAGCATGCGGCGCGGCCTCATGGCGCCGCCTCCGGCAGGCCGGCCTTCGCCCCCGCCACCTGCAAGGTCAGGCTGCCGCGCCGCTCGCGCCAGGGGCCGTCCGCCTCGCGCAGCAATTCACGGTACTGCACGGCCTGTTCACTGATGTCCGTCACCACGCCGTGGTCTTGCCCCAGATGCTGGCCCACCGCCACCCGGTACACGCGCTGGCCCGCCAGCAGCAGCGCGTTCAGGCGCCCGTCCTGCTGCACGCTGCCGACCATGCGGATGGCCGGCAAGGCGACGCTTTCCAGCGGTTCGCGCACACGGCGGGGGTCGGGCCCCGCCACACCGCCCCGCTGTCCCAGCACGGGCGCGGGCGTCAAGGCATCAAATGGATCGGCCTGGGCGGCAGCATCGTAGGGCTGCGGCGCGACAGCGGCAAGCGGACGCCATGCCGGCACAGCCACGGGCGCGTCCGCCTTGAGCGGCAATGCCGCTTGCGCCGCCCGCTCCCCGCTTCCGGCAGGCGATACGCCTGCAGCACGGCATCGAGGGTCAGCAAGCGATCCTTGCCGAGGGTTAAGGCCAGTTCATGCACAGTGACGATGCGCGGCAGGCGCGCCAGGTCCGCCAGCAGCGCGCCCATGGCGTGATAGCCGCCGCGCAACTGGATGGTGATCGGCAAGGCGACATACGGCGCTTGCGGCCGCGCCACGCCCGGCTTGAACAGTGAAAATTGCAGACCGCGCGACTGGCCGGCGGCGTTAATGTCCGTCAACAGCACCGCCATCGCTTGCTGGTCGGGCAATTGCTGTTCCAGCAGCGCCAGCTCGGCGCCCGCCTGGCGCTGCTGCGCGCGCCACTGCGGCAACTGGCTGGCCCTGGTCTGCGCCGCCAGATAAGCGGCGCGCAGGCGGCCCTCCTCTCCGTGCGCCAGACGCACGGCAGCCATCAGTCCATCGAGCCACGCAAGGTGCAGCAGGGCGGCCACCAGCGTACAGGCCAGGGCAGCGCAAGCGAGGCGCGCCGGTAACGGCCACAGCGACGCGATCTTCAAGCTCAGCATGATCAACCTCCACGACTAAGATTGCCCAGCGGGTGACAAAGCCAGCCGTATCGTCCAGTCCACGGCGCCATCGGCCGCGCCGCGCACTTCCATCACTTCCGGCAGGGACCAGGGCGCGGCCTGCGCCAGCGCCAGCAGCAATGCCGCGACCTTTTCCTGTGAAGCGGCCTGCCCTTGCAGGCGCACCATCACCGTTTCCTGGCGCACGCTATGCAAGGCCACGCCGGCCGGCATCGCCTGGGCCAAGGCTTGCAACATGCGCACCCAGGCATTGCGCTGTTCTTGCAAACGGGCAATAGCCTGCTGGCGCAGCAGCAGGGCCGCCGTTTCACCCTGCACCCGCTTGCCGGTGGCGAGAACGGTATTGACTTGCTGCAGGGCATTGCGCCACCCCTCCTGGCGGTGCAGCTGCGCGTCGAGCTGATGCTGCAGCCAGGCGCCTGCCGCCAAGGCCAGCAGCAATCCCAGCAGCGCCCCGCCGGCCAGTTGCCACAGCAGCAGCTGAATACGCCTGCGGCGTGCCGCCTGGCGATACGGCAAAAGGTTGATGCATGGCACTTCCACCACGGCCTTCATCGGGCGTACCGGTGCATGGCCAGGCCCCAGGCCAACTGATAGCTGAGGCCGCCATCGGGCAGCGCTTGCCATCCCCCTTGTGCAACGGCCGCCTGGCACGCCAGCGCCTCGCTATCCATGATGACTGGCGTCAACCCGGCCGCCTTGGCCGCATCCAGACGGCGCTGCACGCTGGCGCGCCGCGCCGCCACCAACAGCACGTCGATCTCGCTGCCTGTCTGGCCGGCAAGCGGCGGCGCGGGGCCGAGAATGAAAAAATCCAGGCTGGCGTCTTCCAGCGCAAACGGCATGTATTGTCCCGCTTCCAGTTCCACGAGGATTTCCAGCTGTTCCTCCGGCAGCCCGGCGGGCAGGCGGATCGCGTGCGTGATCAGTGCCGTGGCCGGCATGGCCAGCGCCACGCGCGTGCAGCCACTGCCGCTGTCGCGGCATGCCAGGCGCAGGCCGGCAGCCAGACCTGGCAAATCTTCGACATTGCCGTCAAGCATCATTCCGGCAGCCAGCGCGGCGCTGCCGTAATGCCGGCACGACAGTGTTCCCCGCCGGCGTCTCAGCTCGACCACGCGCACGGCATCGTCCGCGATGTCGACGCCCAGCAAGCCGACGCCAAGAAAACTGCTGATGGACATGTTTTTCATAGAGAAACGTCAGCGTGGAAGGAGGTCCTGCCATCCGCAAGCCTAGTCCCGGCGGCGCTGGCTTGTAAACGGATTTCACGCCGGTGTCTGCGGCGCGCGGCGCCTATCTGGCGGGGCCGTGATCTGGCGCAGGATAATTGTTACCAAATCCTGGTTGCCAGCGGGCCGATACACGCTTATATAGAGTATCGGCAAGTTTCGACACTCCCCCGGCAAGCGCCACGGCGCGCTGCCACCCCGGCAAGCTCGCTTATAATTGGCCGGCATAATTAACCGAAAGACATACGACGCATGACATCTTCAAAATCCGCTGGCCCCGCTGGCTCGAAGCCGCCCACCAAGGGCAGCAAACCCAAACGTTTTCTGCTGATGGCCCTGGCATCGCTGCTGGGCCTGGGCATCGTCGGCGTCTTGCTGGTGGTCTTCGGCCTGGCCATGGCCTATCCGAACCTGCCGGCGCTCGATACCTTGACCGATTACAAGCCCAAGATGCCGCTGCGCGTGTTCACGTCCGACAGTGTGCTGATCGGCGAGTTCGGCGAGGAACGGCGCAACATGGTGCACATCAAGGATATTCCCGATGTCATGAAGAAAGCCGTGCTGGCCATCGAAGATGACCGCTTCTATGAACACGGCGGCGTCGATTACCTGGGCATCACGCGCGCGGCCCTGCACAACCTGACGGGCGGCGCCAAGCAAGGCGCCTCGACCATCACGCAGCAGGTGGCGCGCAATTTCTTCCTGTCCAGCGAACAGACCTTGAAACGCAAGGCGTATGAAGTCTTGCTGGCCTGGAAGATCGAGAAAAACCTCAGCAAGGACCAGATCCTCGAAGTGTATATGAACCAGATCTATCTGGGACAGCGCGCCTACGGCTTCGCCTCGGCCGCGCAAATCTATTTCGGCAAGAATATCCAGGACCTGACCGTGGCCGAAGCGGCCATGCTGGCCGGCTTGCCGAAGGCGCCGTCCGCCTACAACCCCGTCGTCAATCCGAAACGCGCGCGCATGCGCCAGCAATACATCCTGCAACGCATGGCGCAGCTGGGCTATATCACGCCAGAGCAATACACGGAAGCCAAGAATGAAGAGCTGAAAGTGAAGACCGACAGCAGCGCCTTCGGCGTGCACGCGGAATACGTGTCGGAAATGGCGCGCCAGCTGGTCTACGAGCAATTCAAGGAAGACACCTACACGCGCGGCCTGAACGTCTACACCACCATTACCAAGGCCGACCAGGACGCCGCCTACATCGCCTTGCGCAAGGGCGTGATGGATTACGAAAAACGCCACGGCTACCGCGGCCCGGAAGCGTATATCGAGATTCCGAAAACCAAGGCCGAAGCCGATGACGCGATCGAGACGGAGCTGGCCGACCACCCGGACAGCGACGACATCATCGCCGCCATGGTGCTGCAAGCCTCGCCCAAATCGCTGCAGGCTGTCACCTCGGCCGGCGAGGAAATCACCATTACCGGCCCCGGCCTGACCTTTGGCGCGGCCTGGCTGTCGGAAAAAGCGGCGCCGAACCGCCGCATCAAGCGCGGCGCCGTGATCCGCGTCATGCAGGAAAACAACGCCTGGGTCCTGACGCAGATGCCGGAAGTGCAATCGGCGTTCGTCTCGGCCAGCACCACGGACGGCGCCATCCGCGCCATGGTGGGCGGCTTCGATTACAACCGCAACAAGTTCAACCACGTCACGCAGGCGTGGCGCCAGCCCGGTTCGGCCTTCAAGCCCTTCATCTATTCCGCTTCGCTGGAACGGGGCCTGTCGCCGGCCACCATCATCAACGATGCGCCGATCTCGTTCGACGCGGGCCAGACGGGCGGCCAGGCGTGGGAACCGAAGAACTACGACAGCAAATACGACGGCCCGATGACCATGCGCAAGGGCTTGATGAAATCGAAGAACATGATTTCCATCCGCATCCTGCACAAGATCGGCGCCAAGTATGGCCAGGAATACGCGACGCGCTTCGGCTTTGACGCGGACAAGAACCCGCCGTACCTGACCCTGGCACTGGGCGCCGGCAACGTCACGCCGCTGCAGATGGCGGGTGCGTATGCCGTGTTCGCCAACGGCGGCTACAAGATCAACCCGTACCTGATCGCCAAGGTGACCGATAGCGACGGCAATATCCTGTCGCAAGCCAAGCCGGACCTGGCCGGCGAGGAAGCCAACCGCGTCATCGACGAGCGCAATGCCTTCATGATGAACAGCATGCTCAACGACGTCGTACGCTTCGGCACGGCAAATAAGGCCATGGCCCTGAAGCGCCCTGACCTGGCAGGCAAGACGGGTACCACCAACGATTCCATCGACGCGTGGTTCGCCGGCTATCAGGCCAAGCTGGTGGGCATCGCCTGGATCGGCTACGACCAGCCGCGCAACCTGGGCAACAGGGAAACGGGCGGCGGCCTGGCCTTGCCGATCTGGATCAGCTACATGGCGAAAGCCCTGAAAAGTATTCCCGTCGAGGAACGCGCCGTGCCGGAAGGCCTGATCCACGTGGGCGACGAGTACTACTATGCGGAAAATCCGCCGGGCACGGGCGTGGGCAGCCTGGAAGGCGCGGCGCGCGGCACGCCGGAGGAAGAAAAGCCAAGGAAGCCGTCAAGAACGAGTTATTCTGACGGCAGCGCATGGAGTAGGTCGGGTTAGGCCGCAGGCCGCAACCCGACACCACGCCGGCGCCACATGTTGTCGGATTACGCGTGGCATTGCCCCGCTCATCCGACCTACGCAAGCAAAAAGGGCAGCCCATGCAGGCTGCCCTTTTTTATTGCCGCGGTGAAAGTTACTTCAGCACCACGGGCGCGCCGGCCTGCTCGCTGGCCATGCTGGACAAGGCCGCAAACAGTTCCGAGCCGTCGCGCGTGTTGATCCACTCGTCGCCCACGCGCTTGTAGTGGAAACCGCCGGAACGGGCGGCCACCCACATTTCACGCATGGGAGCCTGGCTGTTGACGATGATTTTCGTGCCGTTATCGATGAACTCGATTTCCAGCACATTGCCGCTGCGGCTGCATTCGACGTCGAGCACATCTTCATCGTTCAGCCGGTCCAGCGCCGCCTCGATCTGGGTCAGGGTGGCTTCGGCCAGGGCCAGGAATTCCGATTCGCTCATGCTACACTCCAAAGATCTTAATCAAACCGTGATTCTAATCGTGAAGTCATCCTCAGCGTTTTATATCGGCATCGCCATTGTGGTTTCTAGCGTTCTGGCCGGCTGCGGCCAGCCCGGTCCACTGTACCTGCCCAAGCCGCCAGCGGCGAAAGGCGCACCGGCGAAAGGCCCCGTCGAACCGGCCCCCGTGCCGCCGCCACCGGTGATCGTGCCGGCGACCTAAACGGAACGCACCGGGGTGGCGGCATGCGCCGCCCTGGCAGTTTTGACGCGCTTATTCCAGGCAAAATATACGCGAATTAACAGCAGTAGCGCGACGATACAGCCGAACAGGATCGGTTGCGCGAAATTGTGCTTGCCCGCCTTCATCCACCAGAAGTGCAAAATGCCGAGCGGCGCGATCACATAGATCAGCCGGTGCAGCCACTGCCAGCGCTTGCCGCCCAGGCGCTTGACCATGCCGTTCGTGCTCGTCACCGCGAGCGGAATCAGCAACACAAAGGCAATGAAGCCCACCGTGATGAACGGCCGCTTAAGCACATCCTTCCACATTTCCTGCAGATCGAAAAAGTGATCGAACCATAAAAACGTGGTGAAGTGCAGCGCCGCGTAGAAAAACGCGAACAGGCCCAGCATGCGCCGCAGCTTGATCAGCCAATTCCATTGGGTGAAGCGGCGCAAGGGCGTCACCGCCAGGCTGATGCACAGGAAATACAGGGTCCAGTCGCCCGTGCCGCGCGTGATGAATTCCAGCGGCTCCACCAGTTGGCCCGTGTACGTCAGCCAGACCATGCGCGCGAATGGCAGCAGCGCCAGCAAAAAGATCAGGCTTTTCAACAGCGACAACTGCCTGGTCGAGGGATTGATGGCCATGGTCTTTCCTTAAAAGAACTTCTTCAGGTCCATGCCCGCGTACAAGGAAGCGACATCGTTGTAGCCGTTGAACATCAGGGTCTTGCGCTTGCGCGCGAGAAAACCGTCTTCGCCGATGCGCCGTTCGGACGCCTGCGACCAGCGCGGATGATCGACGTTCGGGTTCACGTTGGAATAAAAACCGTATTCGGACGGCGCCGACAGGTTCCAGGACGTGCGCGGCTGTTCCTTGACGAAACGGATCTTGACGATGGATTTGGCCGATTTAAAGCCATATTTCCACGGCAACACCATGCGCACAGGCGCGCCGTTCTGGTTCGGTAAGGTTTCCCCATACATGCCCAGGGTCAGCAGCGCCAGCGGATGGTTCGCTTCGTCGATGCGCAAGCCTTCCGTATAGGGCCACTGCAGCACGCGGCTACCCACGCCCGGCATCTGCTTCTTGTCGGCCAGGGTGATGAATTCCACGTACTTGGCATTGCCCGTCGGTTCGACCTTCTTGATGATTTCCGAAAAGGAATAACCGACCCAGGGAATCACCATCGACCAGCCTTCCACGCAGCGCAGCCGGTAGACGCGCTCTTCCAGCGGCGCCAGCTTCAGCAGCGCGTCGAGGTCCAGGGTCATCGGTTTCTTGACTTCGCCTTCGATGCTGACCGTCCACGGCCGTGTGCGCAGGGTGCCCGCGTTTTGCGCCGGGTCGCTCTTGTCTGTGCCGAATTCGTAGAAATTGTTGTAGCTGGTGGCGTCTTTATAGGCCGTCTGCTTGTCCAGCGCCGAATAGGCGGGATTGAGCTTGGCTGCCAGTTTGGGATTCGTGCCTTGCGCGAACGCTTCGCGGCTGGCCATTTCCAGCAAGGCCGCGCTGGAGATCGAACCCAGCGCCACTTGCTTGATGAAGCTGCGGCGCGATTCAAACACGGCGCGCGGCGTGATTTCGGAAGAATACGGCAACTCGATGCCGTTGGGACTGCGCTGGATCAACATGGCGGCTCCGGAAAAAGGTGATTGGATATACCTTACACCAGTTTTTCCGGGCCGTTCATGACGCTTCTGTCATGCAAAAAACAATTAAAGCTTGCCGTAAGAATGTAATCCAGAAAGGAACATATTCACGCCCAGGAAGGCAAACGTCGTCACCAGCAAGCCCACCAGCGCCCACCACGAGGCGACGCGGCCGCGCAAGCCCGTCATCAAGCGCATGTGCAGCCAGGCTGCATAGTTGAGCCAGACGATCAGCGCCCACGTTTCCTTCGGGTCCCACGACCAGTAGCCGCCCCACGCTTCGGCCGCCCACAGGGCGCCCAGGATGGTCGCCACCGTGAAGAAAGCGAAGCCCACGGAAATAGCCTTGTACATGACGTCGTCGAGCACTTCCAGCGACGGCAGGCGGTCGACCAGATAACCGCTCGATTTGAGCAGGTAGGCCGCCGCCACCATGGCCGACAGGGCGAACGTGCCGTAGCCGATGAAGTTGGCAGGCACGTGGATCTTCATCCACCAGCTTTGCAGTGCCGGCACCAGCGGCTGGATTTCGGCCGCGTCGCGCGTGACCGTGTACCACATCAGGAACACGACGGCCGCCGAAATGACCAGCATGACGAAGGCGCCCAGCTGGCGCGTCGCATAGTGCTGCTCGTAATACAGGTAGAACATGGCCGTGATCAGGGAAAACAGGATGAACACTTCATACAGGTTCGACACGGGAATGTGGCCCACGTCGGCACCGATCAGGTAAGACTCGTACCAGCGCACCAGCATGCCCGTCAGGCCCAGCACCACGCCGGCCCAGCACAGCAGGGAGCCGACGGAGGAGCCGAATTCCGAGCGCGCCACCAGGCCGATCCAGTAGAACAGGGTCGACAGCACGAACAGGGTGCCCATCCACAGGATGGCGGACTGGCTCGACAAGATGTACTTCAGGAAGAATTTCTGGTTCGCCATGTCCAGGTGGCCCGCGTACAGCTCGATGGCGAACAGCGACAGCACGGCCGCCAGCGGGATCAGCCAGCGCACGGGCTTCCAGTACCAGCCCAGCCACGCGAACGTGGGCGCCGCGGCCAGCAGGATGACCTTTTCATAGATATCCATGAAGGCGCCAAAACGCATCAGGCCGAACAGCGAGGCGGCCAGCAAGCCGGCGCCATACAGCCAATCGATCAGGCTCAGGCGCTTGAAAAATCCTGGTTCCTGCGTATATATTTGCTTGTTTGCCAATTCCATCATTTTCTCCATTCCCGGCAACGCTGCAGCGTCCCGGACACAGCGCAGCTTACGCCGATTGCGGCAGCTTTGCCTTCAAAGTCTCAAATTCTTTTTCAAAATCCAGCGTCTTGCGCTGCGTGCTCATGGCCATCAGGGCTTCGCTGCCGCCCTCGCCATCCTTGATCCACACCCACAGGCGGCGCTCGCGGATATAAAACATGGAAAATACGCCGATCACGAGGAACAGGCAACCGAGGTAGACCACGCTCTTGCCCGGCGAACGCGTCACCTGCAGCACGGACGCCTTGATTTCCGTAAAGTCGTCGAGTTGCAGGTACACGGGCGCGCCATAGAAGAAGCTGTCGGACAGCGCATTCGTGGCCAGCTGCAGGAAGCGGCCGTGCTTGTCATCGGCCTCGATGGCTTTCAAGCCATCCTGGGCGCGCGCCGCCTGCCACAAGTCCCACAGGCTGCCATTGAGGATTTTCATGAAGATATCGGCCGCCTTTTCTTGCTCGGCGGCAGGAATTTTCTCCAGGAAACGCGAAATGGCGAGGAAACCGCCCTCTTGTCCATTGCCGGCAAAGATGCCCAGGCTTTTCGCCGCCGATTCCTGCAACTGGCCGCGCAAGGCTTCCGCGTTCGCCTGCGGCATGGCGCGCGCCGCATAGCGGGCGGCCGCCTGCTGGCGCAGCGCGGGATCTTGCAGCGCGGCACGCAAGCGCATCCACTCATTCACGCTGACATTGTCATCGGCGGGAATGCGCAGATAGCTGAACGGGTCGCTGGGGTTGACGCGCATGCCGGCCAGGAACACCGTCGTGCCATCGACCGTGACGGGCTGCATATAGTTCTGGTACTCGCGCGCCTGGCCCGTCTTGTCGCGCAATTTGTATTGCACCGACGGACCCACGTTCTTGAGATCCTTGTTGTTGGCGTTTTTCGCCGCCGATCCCAGGCGTTTATCGAGGCCCACGGAGAATTTCTCGTTGAAACTTTCCGTCTTGTTGACGGCGCGCACGTCCTGGCCCGCGCTGAGGTTTTCCACGTTGAAGGGACGGAAACCCGACCATTCCACCGTGTAGGAATTGCCGTCGCTGCGCTCGAGCGGCGTGCTGCCGCCCACTTCGCCGCCGATATCGAAGCGTTTCGTCGTCTTGCCCGTCATGGGAAAACCAGTCAACTTGAGCTTGCTGCCGCCATCCTCAAAGCTGGACTGGTACAGGGCCAGGCCCTTGTACAGCAGCGGCTGGTTGACCTTGATGGTTGCCGGGAACGTCTCGCCCGTTGCATGGTCGGTGATGACGACATCGCTGGCGAACAGCTTGGGCATGCCCGTGCTGTAGAAATCGATGTGGAATTTCTTCAGCAGGATGGTGATGGGCAGATCCTGGATCAGCACGCCATCGGCCTGGGGAATGATGGCCGTGTTGCTCGACGAGCCTTCCGGAATCATGGTATTGCCGCGGAAAGTAGGATTCGACAGGCTCAAGCGGTGCTGGGCGGGAATATCGGCGATCACGCCGCTGCCGGAAAACGGCGTCTTGCCAAAGAACCATTGCTGTACGCGGATCGGCATTTCCGAATCGAGCAAGCCGCCCACGCAAATGATGACGATGGCGCCATGGGCAAAGATATAGCCCCATTTATTCGCCGCGCCCCGCTTGGCCGCCACCAGGGTGGCGTTGTCCTTCTCGACCACCTTGGCCCCGTAGCCGGCGTCTTTCAGGCGCATCACCATCTGCTGCGCCAGCACGGCGCGCGGCAGCGGTGCCTGCCATTCCAGCTTGTGGTGGAAATTGCGCAGCGATTGCTCGCGCACGGTTTCGCGCCAGCTGCGCATGTCCTTGAGCATCTTCGGCGCATTGCGCACGATGCACAGCGAGGTCGAGGCGACGAGGAAACCCATGATCACGAGGAACCACCAGGCCGAATACACGGAATACAGGCTCAGCTTGTCGAACACGGCGAACCAGAACGGGCCGAACTGGTTGACATAATTGGGCATGGGCTCGTTTTGCTTGAGCACGGTGCCGATGATGGACGCGACGGCGATCAGGGTCAGCAGGCTGATGGCAAAGCGCATCGACGAGACCAGCTCGACGAATTCAGCCAGGCTGCGGCGTTGGGTCTTTAACTCGATTCCGGTCGTGCCTGTGCTCATACGTGGATACTCATACGGGATATGCAATCTTCAAGAAAATGTAGGCATGGAGCAGAGTGTTTCTCCGCGCAAGGCGGCAGCATACTCCTGTTTGGCCCCTGCCATGAAAAAGGGCAGCCTGTGGAAACGGCCGCCCTTGTTCACGCGCGCTGCTGCGCCTGGCAATCTCTTGCCACTATGAAAACTTACTTCAGGCCGGCGATATAGTCGGCCACGGCGGCGATCTCGTCATCCGACATGCGGGCGGCGATGGTGTGCATTTGCGCGCTGTTCTTGCGGGCGTCCGCCTTGGTGCTGCGGAACATCGTCAGCTGGGCCACCGTGTAATCCTGGTGCTGGCCGGCGATGCGCGGATACTGGACGGGAATGCCATTGCCCGTCGCGCCATGACAGCTGGCGCAGGCGGCAACTTGCTTGGAAGCAATGCCACCACGGTAGATTTTCTTGCCCAGGTCGATCGTATCCTTGTTTTTCGCGGCGCCCGGCTTGGACAGCTGCGCGCCCAGGTAGGCGGCGATATTCTTCTTGTCGGCGTCGCTGAGCATCTTGGCGTACGTCGTCATGACGGGCTGGTTGCGCTCCGGCGTGGTGAAGTCGACCAGTTGCTTGTAGATATAGCTTTCGTGCTGACCGGCCAGCTTCGGATTGACCGTGATGGTCGAATTGCCGGCCGCGCCATGGCAGGAGACGCAGGCAGGCAGGCCGCGCGCCGCATCGCCATCGGCGTACAGGGTAGCGCCCTTGGCAGCGTCAGCCTTGACGGCCGGTTTCGGTGCTTCGACCGCGGAGGCAGTTGCCGATACAGCCAGCAAAGCGAGCAGCATGGATTTGATAAACGGTGAAAACGCACGATTCATTCAGGCACCCTGAGACAGTGAGAAATTAGTGGTGGACATTGCCGCGCCCTGGGGATTTTTGCTTTATTTTCAGGGCCGCAAGCCGCATCGCTGCTACGCCGGCAACAATAAACAACCCCTTATTGTACAATAGCTTCTTGGCGTTATCGCTCCCTTATCGCTCCCTTTTGTTGCTTTACTACTCCCATGTCAAAACTCTGGCAAGCCCGCTTCTTTACGACCGTCAACCAATTGCGTGACCTGCCCGATACCACGGTGCCGGAAATCGCCTTTGCCGGCCGCTCCAATGCCGGTAAATCGACCGCCATCAATATCTTGTGTAATCAGAAAGGCTTGGCGTTCGCCTCCAAGACACCTGGCCGTACCCAGCACATCAACTACTTCTCCATCGGCGGCGCCCACGTGGCGCAGCACCGCAAGGATGCCACCATCGTCGAAGAGATCGAATGTCTGCTGGTCGACTTGCCGGGCTACGGCTACGCGGAAGTATCGGGCTCGGCGAAATTGCACTGGCAGCGCCTGCTGGGCGATTACGTGCAGCGCCGCGAGCAATTGGCCGGCTTGATCCTGATCATGGATTCGCGCCGTCCCTTCACCGACCTGGACATCCAGATGCTGGAATGGTTCGCCCCGACGGGCAAACCGATCCACTGCATCCTGACGAAAGTCGATAAGCTGAACCGCAATGAATCGGTCAACGCACTGCGCCAGGCGAAAGCCAAGCTCGACAGCTATGTGGATGAAGACGGCGTCGGCTTCCCGTTCACCGTGCAACTGTTCTCGGCCTTGAAAAGAGTCGGCATCGACGAAGCCAACGACAAGATCATGGAACTGGCCGGCATCAGCGAAGACGGCGCGGCCCAGATGGTTGACCTGATCGACATGGAAGACGACGTCGAGCCGGAGTCGGACAAACCGGCTTGATCGACATCAACACAACGTAAAAAAGGCTGCCCGTTCACACGGTGCAGCCTTTTTTATTGCGGCGCGTTCCTGGCGCCTAGCGCCGTCCCGGTCCTGGCCGCTTCTCGGAAAAGAATTCCTGGCGCAGGAAGGCGCTCAGCTCGGCCGTATCTTCCACACGGGCGCTGAGGTTGACGTTACGTCCCAGGCGCCGCGATTCCCAGACGAAATCGCCGGGCTTTTCGGCACGGATCAGCTGGATCATCTTCTTGATGATGGCCGTTTCGATATCGGGCTCATTGCCCAGTTCCACTTTTTCCTGCTTCAGCCAGTTGCGCTTGAAGTTGCCGTTCCAGCCCTTGAACTTGACTTCCGCGCTGAACGAGGTCTGGTTGACGATGGAAAACACGCCGCCCGAATCCTCGCGGTCGCTGCCGGAATTGCGTCCCTGCGCGCCGGCGATATTCGCCTTGGCCACGCGCATGGCGCGGTCGTTTTCGCTTTCCTCGGCCGGCGGCGCGGGGTTCTGCGCCTCGCGCTGCTTGCGGCGCTGCTCGATCATCGAGCTCATGTCTTCAGCGGGCGGCGGCGGCAGCGGCACTTTCGATACCAGCGGCGGCGTGAATGTTTCCAGTTTCGGCTTGTCGCGCGGCACATCTTTTGTGACCACGCGCTTGCTCGGGGCCGGCGGCGGTTTCACCTTGGCCACTTTCGTGTCCTTCGGCTTGGGCGTGGGTTTCGGCTGCGGCTTCGGTTGCGGCTTGTCTTTCAGCGGCGCGATGTAGACCATCGCGCTTTCCTTCTTCGGCGGCGGAATCTTTTCGATGGTGTCGCTGCGCAGCAGCACATACGCCGCCAGCAGCACATGCAGCAAGACGGACACGCCGAGCGCAACCTTGCGCGTGGTGCTGGTCCTGGACCCGTAGGCCGGTGGCGGCTGGATCACTTGCCCGCAGGTGGGGCAAACATCGGAATCGGCAGCCATCAAATGGGTCGTGTCATGCAAAATGAATCGTGCTTTCTGTGTAGCGAAGAAATAACATTACAGGGCAGCCATAGTGCCAGAGTCCCTTGCTTTTGGGAACACTTCCTCGGCCTTTCCAACCCGAAGCGTACAGGATAGCGACATTCCTTGCAGCGCTGACCAGAGTACCCGAGCCGTCCCTTGACGGTTGTTACCGTATGTATCACCGCCCATACAAAACCGGCGCCGCATTCACTGAGGAACGGGGCGCCGGTAGGGGCCGTGTGGCGGCTCAGGCCTGGTTGTCGAGCGCCACCAGTTGCTCGTCCGTCATCGGCCCCGTGCCGCTGTACTTGTCCAGGAACAAATAGATGACGGGGGTGATGAACAGGGTAATCACTTGCGAAAACAGCAATCCACCGACCACGGCCAGGCCCAGCGGCTGGCGCAGCTCGGCGCCGGCGCCCAGGCCCAGGGCGATCGGCAAGGCGCCCATCAGGGCCGCCGCCGTCGTCATCATGATGGGACGAAAACGCAGGATGCAGGCCTGGCGGATGGCTTCAGGCGGGCTCATGCCTTCATTGCGCTGCGCATGCAGGGCGAAGTCGATCATCATGATGGCGTTTTTCTTGACGATGCCGATCAGCATCAAAATGCCGATGATGGCAATCATGGTCAGGTCCATGCCGAACAGGCGCAGGGTCAGCAGCGCCCCCACGGCCGCCGACGGCAAGCCGGCCAGGATGGTCAGCGGGTGGATATAGCTTTCATACAGCACGCCGAGCAGCACATAGATCACGCCCAGCGCGGCAATGATGAGGATGATCTGGCTCGATTGCGAGCTCTGGAACACGGCCGCGTCGCCGCCATAGCGCGTGATGATGGAGGCCGGCAAGCTCATGTCCTTGGCCATCGCGTCGATCTTGCCTGTGGCGATGCCCAGCGGCACGTCCGGCGCCAGGTTGAAGGCGATGGTCACGGCTTGCAGCTGCCCCTGGTGATTGACGGAGGTGGGACCGATCGTGCGTTCCACATAAGCAATACTCGACAGTTTCACCAGCTCGCCCGACTTGCTGCGCACGGAGACGCGCGTGAGCGCATCGTCATACTGGCGGTCCGCCGTGGCCGCTTCCAGGATCACGTAATAGCTGGCCGCCGAGGAATAGATGGTCGATACTTGCCGCTCGCCAAAGGCGCTGTACAGGGCCGTGCGGATGTCGGACATCTGCACACCCAGCAGATTGGCCTTGTCGCGGTCGATCCGGAGCGACGCCTGCAAGCCCTTGATCTGCGAATCGCTGGTGACGTCGCGGAAGGCCGGGTCGGCGCGCATGCCTGCAATAAACTTTTCCGCCCAGTCATTCAAGGCGTCGGGACTGACGCTTTGCAAAGTGTACTGGTAGCGGCTCTTGCTCTGGCGTCCGCCCAGCTGCAAGTTTTGCACGGGACGGAAATACACGGCCATGCCGGGCACGGCGCTCGTCGCGCGGCGCAGGTTTTCCAGCACCACGGGCATTTCCGGCCGTTCGTTGCGCGGTTTCAGCACCATGAACATGCGGCCCGTGTTGCCGCCGCCGACGAACGACGTGACGTCCTGCACGCTCGGGTCCGCCTTGAGCACGGCCGCCACGCGCGCTTGCAAGTCCTGCAATGCCGCAGATGAGATGTCTTCAGACGCTTCCGTATTCACCTGGATCTGGCCCAGGTCTTCCTCGGGGAAGAAACCTTTGGGAATGGTCGCGTACAGCAGCACCGTCAGCGCAAAGGTGCATACGGCAACGAACAGCACCACGTTGCGGTGCGCCAGGGCCTTGTCGAGCAGATGCACATAGCCGTTGCGCAATTTCGTGAAACCCGCTTCGAAATGGCGGCCGATGAAGGTTTTCTCGCCATGGCTGGGGTCGCTGTCATTGTGCTCGCGCGAATCGGCCGGCAGGAAGCGGCTGGCCAGCATCGGCACCAGGGTCAGCGACACGACGGCGGACACCAGCACGGCCAGCGAGACGACGACGGCAAACTCGTGGAACAGCAAGCCGATCACGCCCGGCATGAAGAAGATGGGAATGAACACGGCCACCAGCGAAACGGAAATCGAGATGATGGTAAAGCCCATCTCTTTCGCCCCTTCCAGGGCCGCGCGTATCGGTTTCTTGCCCATCTCGATATGGCGCACGATGTTTTCCAGCACCACGATGGCATCGTCGACGACGAGGCCGACGGCCAGGGTGATGCCCAGCAGGGACACGTTGTCGAGGCTGTAGCCGAGCCAGTACAGCAGGGCCAGCGCGCCGAGCAGCGAGATCGGCATGGTGACGGCCGGAATGAAGGTGGCTGCCGCGCGGTGCAGGAACAAAAAGATCACGAGCACCACCAGCACCACCGTCAGGGCCAGAGTCAGATTGACGTCGTGGATGGCTTCGCGGATCGACAGCGAACGGTCGTTGACCAGGCTGATCTGTATCGACTGCGGCAATTGCTCCTTGAAACCGGGCAACAGACGGCGCACGCCGTCGACCACTTGCACGGTGTTGGCGTCCGGCTGGCGCTGCACCATCAGGCTGATCGAGCGCTCGCCATTGAAACTGCCGACGGACTTGATCGATTGAAAGCTGTCTTCCACCTCGGCCACGTCTTTCAGACGCACGGGCTGGCCATTGCGGCTGGCAACGATCAGTTCGGCAAAATCGGCCGCTTTCATCATTTGCGGATTGCCCTGGATGGTCAGGGTCTGGCTGGGGCCGTCAAGGATGCCCAGTGGGGAATTCGTGTTCGAGGTGCGCAAGGCAACAGCCAGCTCGTCCATCGTCAGGTTGCGCGCATTCATCAGGTCGGCACGGGCCCGTACGCGCACGGCGAAGCGTTTCTGGCCATTGACGATGACCTGGGCTACGCCGGGCAAGGTCGACAGGCTGGGCGCGATCAGGTTTTCCGCATAATCGTTGAGGTCCGACAAGTTCAGCGAGGGCGACGTCATCTGGATGAACAGCACCGGCGCATCGGCCGGATTGACCTTGCGGTAAGACGGCAAGTCCGTCATTTCCGTCGGCAACTGGCGCTGCGCGCGCAGCAGGGCCGCCTGCACGTCGACGGCCGCCTCGTTGACATTGATGCTGGCGTCAAACTCCAGGGTCAGCGAGGTATTGCCCAGGGTACTCGTGGAGGTAATCAGGCTCAAGCCTGAAATGGTGGAAAACTGCTTTTCCAGCGGCAAGGCCACCGAGGACGCCATGGTTTCCGGGCTGGCACCAGCCAGGTCGGCGCTGACGTTGATGACGGGCGTGTTGTAGCTCGGCAACGCCGCCACGGGAATTTGCAGGTAGGCCAGCACGCCGGCCAGGATGATGGAGAGGGATAGCAGCACCACCATGACGGGGCGGCGGATGCTCAGTTCGGACAGGTTCATGCTGGCTTGCCCTGCGGTGCGGCGGCACCGTCGGCGGCCTTGTGTTTTTCCGCCAGGCGCACCTTGCTACCCGGGCGCAAGTTCTGCTTGCCGTCGACGATGACTTTTTCATCGCCCGCCAAGCCGGTGACGACGGCGCTCGGTCCGAATGCATACACGCGGGCAATCTTGCGCATCCTGGCTGTGTTGTCCGCCTCCATCGCGTACACAAAGGTGCCGGTGGTGCTCGTGATGATGGCGTTTTGCGGAATGACGAGCGCATCCTTGAGGGTGCGCACGGTCAGCTGCGTATTCACGTACTGGCCTGGCCACAGGTCGGTGCCGCCATTGTTGAAGCGGGCCTTGACCTTGATCACGCCGGTGGCGGGATCGACGGCATTGTCGATAAAGTTCAGTCTACCTTCCAACTGCTTGCCGCCCGCGTCCGACAGCAGCGCCTTGACAGGCACCTCGCCCGCCTTCTGCGCCGCCAGCAAGCCCGACAGACTGCTTTCCGGCAAGGTAAAGACCACGTCGATCGGGTCAAGCTGGGTGATGCTGGTCAGCGACGTGGCCGGCTGCACCAGGCTGCCCGGATACACATTGATGGCGCCCACGCGGCCGCTCTGCGGCGCGCGCAAGACGGTGTAGCTGGAGTCGACCTGGGCGGCGCGCAAGGCGGCCTGGTCAGCGGCCAGCAAGGCGCGTGCCGCGTCGAGCTGGCTTTGCAGGGTGTCCACGGCGCCCTGGGCGATGAAATTCTTGCTCAGCAAATCCTGGTTGCGCTTAAGCTGGCGTTCGAGATCGGCTACCGAGGCGCGGTCACGCAGCACCTGCGCCTGCGCCTTATCGACATTCGCGTGCTCGCTGCGGGCGTCCAGCGTGAACATCAGCTCGCCCTGCTTGACGAACTGGCCTTCGCGGATGTGCACCTTGGTAATCGTGCTGGTCGTCTGCGGATGCAGGTCGACGCTGCTGATCGGCGTCACGCTGCCATTGGCTTGCAGCAGCATCGGCACGTCCTGGCGCACGGGCGCTACCACGCTCACCGTCGTCGGCGCCTGCCCGCCCTTGCCCCCTTTGCCATCCTGCCCAGCGGCTGCTTTGCCTGGCTGATGATTGAAATACCAGATGCCGCCACCGATACACAGGGCAGCACCCACGAGGATTGCCAGACTAGTCTTTTTCATTGTTCTGTCACGCTGTCGCAGCGCAGGGCTGCAGGTTGAATGTAGTTGCCAGGGAGGCCTAACGCGCAATATTGTCGCATGGAAATGCTCACTTTCCTGCGTAATACTCTGGCACGATGAGGGTGACTTCCAGTCCACCGTCGACATGATTGGCCAGCAAGACCGTGGCGCCATGCTGCTCGGCGATATTGCGCGCGATGGTCAGGCCCAGGCCCGTGCCGCCCGATTCGCGCGAGCGCGAGGTTTCTATCCGGTAAAACGGTTCGAACACCTTGGCCAGTTGATCGGGCGCAATACCCGGCCCGCCATCGCGGATGCGGATGCGTGCGGCACCGGCGATGCGCTCGACGGTCACCTGCGCGTACTGGCCGTATTTGACGGCATTATCGATCAAGTTCACCAGGCAGCGCCGCATGGCGATCGGGCGCGCCATCAAGGCCATGCCTGCCTGTCCACTGAGGGTGACTTTCTGGCCGGCATCGGCCGCGTCGGAGCAGACGCTATCCAACAGGGAATCGAGATCGAGCGCCTGCATCGCTTCCGTGCTATCCATCGAGCGGGCCAGGTCCAGCCCTTCCTTGACCATGCTCTGCATGGCCGACAGGTCGCCCACCAGGCGGTCATGCAGTTCCGTATCCGCCACTTTCTCCAGACGCAGACGCAGGCGCGTCAGCGGCGTCTGCAAATCGTGCGTGATGGCGGCCAGCATTTGCGTGCGCTGGGAAATGTGCTGGCGGATGCGCGCCTGCATGGCATTGAAGGCGGCGCTGGCCTGGCGGATCTCGCTGGCCCCGGACAGGGTCAGCGGCGGGTGGTTGATGTCATTGCCCAGGTCTTTCGCCGCCTGCGCCAGCTGCTTGAGCGGGCGCATGGTCATGCGCGTGACGAGGTAGGCCAGGATGGCGATGCTGATCAGGAAAGGCAGCAGGGTCATCCAGTCGTTGTGTTCATTGAACGGCGGCTGCTGGCGCGGCGGCAAGACCATCAGGCGCAGCACGTGGCCATCCTGCATGCGCACGTCGAGGTTTTCGCAGGTACCGCCCCATGGCTTGGCGCCGAACTTGCCCGGCGACTGGCGCGGCTTGACGCAGGCGTCCGGGCGTTCGGCCAGCGCGCTGACCTTGAAACCCTCGCCCAGCTTGGCTTGCAGGGCGGTGGAAAATTCCGTCGGCGCGCCGGGCGTATGTTCCGTGTCGGGACGCAATTCCAGACGCACGCTGCCCTTGTTGGCCACCTTCAGGTAGGCGGCGCGCGAGGCCAGCGGCACCACGTCGGCCGCCATCACCAGCTGCTCGGCCCGCTCGACGGCATGGTAATCGCGGTATTGTTCGATGGCGCGCTGGCGTTCGCCCACGGCCAGCCACTGCGTCAGCGCGGCCGAAGCGACGATGCCGATCAGCAAAAACATGAAGACACGGCCCGTCATCGATCCCAGGAAGGCCTTCACGCGTGCGGCTCCACATTGACCTGACCGGCCAGCACGTAGCCGCCGTTGCGCACGGTCTTGATGATCTGCGGCAAACGGGCATCTTCACCGAGCTTTTGCCGCAGGCGGCTGATCTGGATATCGATCGAGCGGTCGAACGGGTCGGCGTCGCGGCCCTGCGTCAGGTTCAGCAGCTGGTCGCGGTTGAGCACGCGGTTCGGGTGTTCCAGGAAGACGCGCAGCAAACGGAATTCCGCGCCCGACAGCATGATCACCAGGCCGCTGGGATTGAGCAGGTGGCGCGCCGTGAGGTCCAGCGTCCAGCCGGAAAAACGGATTTGCTGGGCCTTGTCCGACGGCACGTTCGACGGCATGGCGTGGCTGCGGCGCAGCACGCTGCGTATGCGCGCCAGCAATTCACGGGGCTCGAACGGTTTCGGCAGATAATCGTCGGCGCCCATTTCCAGGCCCAGGATGCGGTCCAGCGGCTCATTGCGCGCCGTCAACATGATCACCGGCACCGTCGATTGGGCGCGCAGCTTGCGGCACAAGGTCAGGCCGTCGTCGCCTGGCAGGTTCAAATCGAGCACGATCAGATCGGGCCGCGTTTCATCGAGGATTTTCCACATGGCCGTGCCATCTGCCGCGCCCAGGGTGCGGTAGGCATTCGTTTCCAGGTAGTCCGCCAGCAAGCTGCGGATATCGCGGTCGTCGTCGACGATGAGAATTGTAGAAGTGGGTTCCATGGTACGAATTATCCCCACTTCCCCTGCCCTTGCACAACGCATTTGTATCGTCTTGTATATAGAAGACCCGAAGAAACATATAGATACAAACTGTCTGGCAGCGGACACTTCGGGGAAACATGGCGCGTCCAACATGGCTTCATGTGCAGCAGCATGCACATCCCTCACTTTTACAAAGGAATCCAGATGAACGCCTCAATGACAACCTTGCGCAAGAATTTGATCATCGCCATGAGCGTACTCGGCATGGGTGCGGCATCGCTGACCGTCCACGCCCAGGAAGCGGCCGCCAGCGCGCCTGCCGCCGGCACCAAGATGCAACATGAAGGCCAGCGCGGCCAGCACCGCGCAAGCAACCCGGCCGAACGCATGGCCAAGTACCAGGCCCGCCTGCACGACAAGCTGAAGCTGACGGCCGCGCAGGAACCGGCCTGGGCCACGTTCACGGCCGCCAGCGCGCCGAAAAAACCGATGGGCGACTGGAAAGCCAAGCGCGAAGCGATGGCCAAGCTGTCGGCGCCGGAGCGCATGGAGCAATGGATCGCCATGTCGAAGGAACGCATCGCCAGCCAGGAAAGCCGCCTGGCCTCGCTGAAAACCTTCTATGCCGTGCTGACGCCGGAGCAAAAGAAAGTGTTTGATGACAGCGTGCCGGGCGGCAAGCATGGCGGCCATCGCGGTGGTCATCATAAAGCAGGCTGAACGTAGGTCGAATTAGGTCCGCAGGACCGTAATCCGACAACGTTGACGTGTGCGGTGGTGTCGGGTTACGCCCTGGCGGGCTAACCCGACCTACCCCGACCTACCCGACCTGCCCGTCCTACTCGTCGAGCTTGCGCAAGGAAGTCAGGAAGGTGGCAGCGTTCTGGAAGCCGATCACACGCGACTGGGCGATCTCCTGCCCCTGCGGGTTGAACATGATGATGCCCGGCGGGCCGAACAGCTGAAAACGTTTCAGCATGGCTTTGTCATCCGCATCATTGGCCGTCACGTCCACCTGCAGCAGCACGGCTTGTCCCATCTTCGCGCGCACGGCGGGATCGACGAAGGTCAGCTTTTCCATCTCGATGCACGACACGCACCAGTCGGCATAAAAGTCCAGCAAGGCTGGCTTGCCATTGAGCTGTGTCAATGCCGCATCGAGCTGCGCCACGGTTTTCACACGCGTAAACGGTTGCGCGTGCACCTGGCCACCACCCAGGTGCGCCAGCGGCGCCAGCGGGTCGCGGCCACCGCTGGCTACGCCAACCAGCTGCATCGCGCCCAGCACGGCAAATACGAGGCCGAAAGCCTTGGCGATCCAGGCGTTCTGCGCGCCGCTCTTGCCCACCAACAGATACATGCCGTAGCCGACGAACAAGACCGTCCAGCCCAGCATCTGCACGGCGCCCGGCAGCACGGGCGAGACCAGCCACCAGGCCACGCCCAGCTGCAGTACGCCAAAGAAGCGCTTGACGGCGTCCATCCACGCGCCGGCGCGGGGCAGCAAGGTACCGGCCGACACGCCGACCAGCAGCAGAGGCACGCTCATGCCCACCGCCATGGCAAACAAGGCGCTGCCGCCGATGACGACGTCGCGCGTCTGGCTGATGTACAGCAAGGCGCCGGCCAGCGGCGCGGCCACGCAGGGTCCCACGATCAGGGCGGAAATGGCGCCCATCACGAACACGCCCGCCAGGCGGCCCGACGATTGCTGGTTCGATACGCTCGTCAGCTTGCCTTGCAGGAAAGCCGGCACTTGCAGCTCATACAAACCGAACATCGACAGCGCCAGGCCCGCCATCAACAGGGCAAAGAAGCCCAGTACCCACGGGTTTTGCAGTTGCGCCGCCAAGCCTTCGCCCGCCAGGCCGGCCGCCACGCCCAGTGCCGTGTAGACGATGGCCATGCCCAGCGCGTACGTCAGCGACAGCAGCAAGCCGCGCGAGCGGCTGACCTTGGCGCCATCGCCGATGATGATCGACGACAAAATCGGCACCATCGGCAGCACGCACGGCGTAAACGCCAGGCCCAGGCCCAGCAGCATGAACAGGGGCACGATGACGAGCAACTTGCCACCCTTTAAGGCCGCTTCGATCTTGCCCATCTCGCTTTGCGCGGGCGCGGCGCTTGCCGCCACGGGGGCCGCCGCGGCCGGCTCGGGCGTGCTGGTGATATCGGCCTGGGGAATGCTCAGCACGGACACGCCGGGCGACGCCTGCGCCTGCGGGCCGTTGACGGCCGCCGTGTCGACTGCCGGCGCGGCCGGCAGGGCGAATTTCGACGGCAGGCCCGCGCCGGGCGCCACGCTCTGGCCGCCGCCCCCGCCCACCAGCTGGGCTGTCGCATCCTGCGGCGCATAGCACAGGCCCTTGTCGGAGCAGCCCTGTCCCGTCGCTTTCAGGGTGAACGCGCCGGCCGCCTCGACGGGAATGGTGATGGTCAGGGTCTTGCGGAAGGTTTCCACGTTCTTCTGGAAGGTGTCGTCGAACTTGACCTTGCCGGCGGGATACACGGGTGCGCCCAGTTTGGCGCCCACGGCCTCGAACTTGAAGCGCTCGTGGTACATATAGTAGCCATCGGCGATCACATAGGTGACGGCGATGGTGGACGGATCCTGCATGCGGGCGGAAAACTTGAAAGCCAGTTCCGGATCGAGGAATTCATCGTCGGCGCGGGCATAACTGGCGCCGAAGACGGCCATGGCCAGCAGCAAACAGGCGGCAAGCCAGATCAGCAGTTGATGTAGTGGAGCGGCGCGCGCGGAGGCGCTGGAGGGGAAACGGGACATGAACTACCTTTTCGACCATTCGACGGAGGACGCGCGGAGCAGGCAGCGCTTGTGCCGGGCCGGCGCGAAAGAAGAATAGTACACCGCAGCAAGGATAGCTGCAGCAGAAAACAAAAAAGCCAGGCTAGGCCTGGCTTTCTCAGATGCAATTACCGGGATTACTCGCCAGCAACTTCAACTGCTTCGGTCGTATCTGGACGATCCATCAGTTCAACGAACGCCATAGGAGCGTTATCGCCGACGCGGAAACCCATTTTCAGGATACGCACATAACCACCGTTACGGTTGGCAAAACGTGGGCCCAGTTCAGCGAACAGCTTGACGACCATTTCGCGGTCGCGCAAGCGGTTGAAGGCCAGACGCTTGTTTGCCAGGGAGTCGGTTTTGCCCAGGGTCAGAATTGGCTCGACAACGCGGCGCAGTTCTTTTGCTTTTGGCAGGGTGGTTTTGATCGCTTCGTGACGCAGCAGCGATACTGTCATGTTGCGCAGCATTGCCAGACGGTGGGACGAGGTACGATTCAGTTTACGGAGGCCGTGACCGTGACGCATGATAAATCCTTTCGGTGAGTGTTTAAATCCAGTTCTTCGATCGGCTGGGCGGGAGACCCCGACTAGCCGCGGACCGGTTTGGTACTACAAAATAAAAGCCTGGGACACCTGTCCCAGGCAGTTTGCTACGACTACGAATTACTTTTCCAGGCCGGCAGGCGGCCAGTTTTCCAGCTTCATGCCCAAGGTCAAGCCGCGCGATGCCAGCACTTCCTTGATTTCGTTCAGGGACTTGCGGCCCAGGTTTGGCGTTTTCAGCAGTTCGTTTTCCGAACGTTGGATCAGGTCGCCGATGTAGTAGATGTTTTCCGCTTTCAGGCAGTTCGCCGAACGCACGGTCAACTCCAGGTCGTCGACTGGACGCAACAGGATAGGATCGACCAGCGGAGCGCGCGATGGCGCTTCGGCGGCAGCTTCCGTGCCTTCCAGGGCAGCGAACACATTCAACTGGTCCACCAGGACGCGGGCCGACTGGCGGATCGCTTCTTCCGGCGAGATGACGCCGTTGGTTTCGATGTTGATGATCAGCTTGTCCAGGTCAGTACGCTGTTCAACGCGGGCCGATTCAACGAAGTACGATACGCGGCGCACTGGCGAGAACGATGCATCGAGGATGATGCGGCCGATGGTCTTGTTCGTGTCTTCCGACAGGCGACGCACGTTACCAGGAACGTAGCCGCGGCCTTTTTCAACCTTGATCTGCATGTCCAGCTTGCCACCAGCGGTCAGGTGGGCGATCACGTGGTCAGGGTTGATCAGTTCGACGTCATGCGGCAGGTCGATGTCGGAGGCCAGGATCGCGCCTTCGCCTTCTTTTTCAGGGTCAGGGTTACCGAATCGCGGTTGTGGACTTTGAAAACCACACCCTTCAAGTTCAGCAACAGATCGACGACGTCTTCTTGCACGCCATCGAGGGAGGAATATTCGTGGACGACGCCGGCGATCGTCACTTCGGTCGGCGCGTAGCCCACCATCGACGACAGCAGAACGCGGCGCAACGCGTTACCCAATGTGTGGCCATAGCCGCGCTCGAACGGTTCCATCACGACCTTGGCGTGACCTGCACCGAGAGCTTCAACATCGATAATACGTGGCTTCAACAAACTGTTTTGCATGAAATGTCCTTTTCAATACCCTCGGCTCATTACACCGATAAGGCTGATGGCATTAGTGAAACGCCCACTTTACAAAAGCAAAGTGGGCGGAGATCTTGCTACTGACTACTATTAACGCGAGTACAGCTCGACGATCAGCGATTCGTTGACGTCGTTAGCGATTTCGTTACGCTCTGGCAGGGACTTGAAGGTACCTTCCATTTTCTTGGCATCAACCGAAACCCAGCTAGGCATGCCAACTTGTTCAGCCAGCGACAGTGCTTCAACGATACGCACTTGCTTTTTCGATTTTTCACGAACAGCGATGATGTCGCCAACTTTGACCGAGTACGAAGCGATGTTCACAACGATACCGTTCACGGTGAACGCTTTGTGGCTGACCAATTGACGCGCTTCAGCGCGGGTCGAGCCAAAGCCCATGCGGTAGCAAACGTTGTCCAGACGCGTTTCCAGCAACTTCAACAGCGTTTCGCCGGTGTTGCCTTTACGACGGTCTGCTTCAGCGAAGTAGCGGCGGAATTGACGTTCCAGCACGCCGTACATGCGCTTGACTTTTTGCTTTTCGCGCAGTTGGTTACCGTAGTCCGAGGTGCGGGCGCCGGATTTGACACCGTGCTGGCCTGGCTTGACGTCCAGTTTGCACTTGCTGTCCAGCGAGCGACGGGCGCTCTTCAGGAACAGGTCTGTACCTTCACGGCGGGAAAGTTTTGCTTTAGGTCCGATATAACGTGCCACGATACTTCCTTTTTTAAATGATAACGCCCCAGCCACATGCATGATCAAACACACTGATGCGGTTAGGCGCTAGTCTGATTTGGTTTCAATCAGACGGTGGCTGAAAACGAAAAACCCGTCAAACAGGATTTGACAGGCAAGAACAGCCGGGCAGTATAACCGTTTCCGGCTCCCTGCTCCAGCGTTTTCACACAACTGTACTGAGTTACAACAGACAGCAAAGCAGCTGGCGCCGAAGCGCCCTCTGCAACACTATCTTAGATACGACGACGTTTCGGTGGACGGCAACCGTTGTGCGGTACCGGCGTCACGTCCTGGATCTCGGTGATCTTGATACCCAGGTTGTTCAGCGCGCGAACGGCGGATTCACGACCAGGACCTGGGCCCTTGATACGCACTTCCAGGTTCTTCACGCCACACTCAACAGCCACTTTACCAGCGGCTTCCGCGGCGACCTGCGCTGCGAACGGGGTCGATTTACGCGAACCCTTGAAGCCTGCACCGCCGGAGGTAGCCCACGACAAGGCATTGCCTTGACGATCGGTGATGGTAATGATGGTGTTATTGAACGAAGCGTGGACATGCGCGATGCCTTCAGCGACGTTCTTTTTAACTTTTTTACGCACGCGTGCTGATGCGGCGTTATTTTGCGACTTAGCCATAATTATTCCCTAGCGGATTATTTTTTCAGCGATTGAGCGGCTTTACGCGGTCCCTTGCGGGTACGTGCGTTCGTACGCGTACGCTGGCCACGGCAAGGCAGACCCTTACGATGACGCATGCCGCGGTAGCAACCCAGATCCATCAAACGCTTGATGTTCATGGACAGTTCACGACGCAGATCGCCTTCGACGATGAATTTACCTACTTCATCGCGCAGTTTTTCCAGTTCGCTGTCATCCAGATCTTTGATCTTTTTGTTGGTTGCTACACCGGTCGATGCACAGATTTTCTCTGCGCGTGGACGGCCCACACCGTAGATGGCCGTCAGGCCGATAACGGTATGCTGATGATTTGGGATATTAACCCCTGCAATACGTGCCATTTGTTATTCCTCGATTAACCTTGACGCTGCTTGTGACGTGGTTCCACGCAGATAACGCGGACTACGCCTTTGCGCTTGATGATCTTGCAGTTGCGGCAGATCCGCTTGACTGATGCGAGAACTTTCATTTTTGGGCTCTTTCTTTCGCTTCTTTGGTTTGATTCAGTGTGTTACTTGGTACGGAACACAATGCGGGCTCGGCTCAGGTCGTACGGCGTTAACTCCACCGTCACCTTGTCTCCAGGGAGAATGCGAATATAATTCATCCGCATTTTACCTGAAATATGCCCGAGCACCACGTGTCCGTTCTCCAGCTTCACTCGAAATGTTGCATTTGGGAGATTCTCAAGAATCTCGCCCTGCATCTGTATGACGTCGTCTTTTGCCATTCGGTATGTTTACCGCGCTTAACGCGTCGGAATTCCGCCCTTGAAATTTGCTTTGCGCAGCAGCGAATCATATTGCTGCGACATCACGTAGTTCTGTACTTGCGCCATGAAATCCATGGTGACAACTACAATAATCAATAAAGAAGTACCGCCGAAATAGAATGGTACTTTCCACTGGGCTTGCATAAATTCCGGCAATAAACACACCAGGGTGATGTAGACTGCGCCGGCAAGTGTCAAGCGTGTCAGGATCTTGTCGATGTAACGGGCTGTCTGCTCGCCTGGACGGATCCCGGGAATGAACGCACCGCTTTTCTTCAAGTTATCCGCTGTTTCCTTGCTGTTAAATACCAGCGCTGTATAGAAGAAACAGAAAAACACGATCGCCACTGCGTACAACAGCGCATGGATAGGCTCACCAGGCCCCATCGATGCTGCCAAATCTTTCAAGAACCGCACCGCAGGGTTAGCGTTGTCGGCGCCCTTTGAAAACCAGTCCACGATAGTGGCCGGGAACAAGATGATCGAAGAAGCAAAGATCGGCGGGATCACGCCGGCCATGTTCAGCTTCAACGGCAAATGGCTGGTTTGACCGCCATAAATCTTGTTGCCTACCTGGCGCTTCGCGTAATTGACCAATATTTTGCGCTGACCACGTTCGACGAATACGACGAAGTACGTTACCAGTGCTACCAGGATCACGATGAAAATCGCGCTGAAGCTGCCGATCGAACCATTCGACACCTGGGTGAACAAGCCACCCAACGCCGACGGCAGACCTGCTGCAATCCCGGCAAAAATGATGATCGAGATGCCATTCCCCAAGCCACGCTCGGTAATTTGCTCACCCAACCACATCAAAAACATTGTTCCGGTCAACAAAGTGACGACCGTCACGAAGCGGAATGCAAGACCAGGTTCCAACACCAGACCAGCTTGCGACTCCAGTGCGACTGCAATGCCTAACGCTTGGAACAGTGCCAGGGCAACCGTGAAATACCGGGTGTACTGGGTGATCTTGCGACGACCTGCTTCGCCTTCTTTTTCAACGCTTCCATCTGCGGTGACACGATCGACAGCAATTGCATGATGATCGAGGCCGAGATATAAGGCATGATACCCAGCGCAAACACTGTAAAACGAGACAAGGCACCGCCCGAGAACATGTTGAACATGCCCAGGACGCCGCCTTCGTGCTCCTTGAACAGCGAGGCTAATTGTGTCGGGTCAATCCCGGGAACCGGGACGTGAGCACCGATACGATAAACCACCAATGCGCCAAGCAAAAACCAGAGCCGTCCCCAAGGGAAACCGGCCGCTGCACTTTTAGCAAGTTGTGGATTAGTCGCCAATTTTCGCTCCGATCAAGCTGTTAGCGGTCAACTCAGGCTACCGAGCCGCCGGCTGCTTCGATGGCGGCTTTCGCGCCAGCGGACACTTTCAAGCCCTTCAAATTCACCGCTTTGGTGATTTCGCCGGACAAGATCACGCGCACGTCACGGGCCAACACGCCCAGAACGCCAGCTTGCTTCAAGACCAGAATGTCGACATCGCCAACAGCCAGGTTGTTCAGATCGGACAGACGCACTTCAGCTTTGAAGGTGGCGTGCATCGATTTGAAACCGCGCTTAGGCAGACGGCGTTGCAGAGGCATCTGACCGCCTTCGAAACCGACTTTATGAAAGCCGCCCGAACGCGATTTCTGACCTTTGTGACCACGACCCGAGGTTTTACCCAGGCCGGAGCCGATACCGCGACCGACGCGACGCTTGTAGTGCTTAGCGCCTTCGGCTGGTGCAATAGTATTCAATTCCATGATTTGCTCCGTTCGTGTAAGCCCGAAGGCTTACCCGACAACTTTAACGAGATACGATACTTTATTGATCATGCCGCGTACGGATGGGGTGTCTTGCAATTCGGAAACCGAATTTACACGACGCAGACCCAGACCGCGCACGGTAGCGCGATGCGATTCGCGCGTACCGATCAAGCCCTTGACCAATTGCACTTTGACTGTGTTTGTCATTTTGTCCACCTTAAGCCAGAATGTCTTCGACCGACTTGCCGCGCTTGGCAGCGATATCGGAAGCAGTGCTCATTTTCGACAGGCCGTCCAGCGTAGCGCGTACCAGGTTGTATGGGTTGTTCGAACCGGTGGATTTCGCCACCACGTCCGTCACGCCCATCACTTCGAAGATAGCGCGCATTGCGCCACCAGCGATAACGCCAGTACCCGGCTTGGCTGGGTTCATCAGGACCTTGGAGGCGCCGTGACGACCAACAACCGTGTGATGCAAGGTACCGTTTTTGAGCGGCACTTTGATCAGGTTGCGACGGGCTTCTTCCATTGCCTTCTGCACGCCCACTGGCACTTCTTTCGATTTGCCCTTGCCCATGCCGACGCGGCCATCGCCATCACCAACTACGGTCAGCGCGGCGAAACCCATGATACGACCACCCTTGACCACTTTGGTCACGCGGTTGATCGCGATCATTTTTTCGCGCATGCCATCATCCGGCTTGTCGCTTTGCATTTTTGCTTGCATTTTTGCCATGATTGATCCTTAGAACTTCAGACCGGCTTCGCGTGCGGCTTCTGCCAACGCTTTCACACGGCCGTGGTAACGGAAACCGGAGCGGTCGAACGCAACTTCGGTAATTCCTGCTTTCAACGCTTTTTCAGCGACGCGCTTGCCGATCAAGGCTGCAGCAGCGGCATTGCCGCCTTTGCCGGATTGGCCTGCCAGTTCAGCGCGAACTTCCGCTTCAGCCGTCGAGGCCGAAACCAGGACTTTAGCGTCCGGGCTGATCAGGTTGGCGTAAATGTGCAGGTTGGTGCGATGCACCGACAAGCGATTTACTTTCAATTCCGCAATCTTGATGCGGGTTTGGCGTCCGCGGCGAAGCCGTGATTCTTTCTTATCCATCGTCAGCCCCTAATTACTTCTTCTTGGTTTCTTTAAGCTTAACCACTTCGTCCGCATAGCGAACGCCCTTGCCTTTATAAGGCTCAGGAGCGCGGTAAGCACGAACTTCAGCGGCTACCTGGCCAACCTGTTGACGGTCGATACCTTTAATCAGGATCTCGGTCGGGGTTGGTGTTGCGCAGGTAACGCCGGTTGGCATGTCATGCACTACAGGGTGCGAAAAACCCAGGGACAGATTCAGCTTGTCGCCTTGAGCTTGCGCCTTGTAACCCACGCCTACCAGGTTCAGCTTTTTCTCGAAACCCTTGGTGACGCCAACAACCATGTTGTTGACCAGTGCGCGCAGCGTGCCGGACATGGCATTGGCTTCGCGGCTGTCGTTCGCCACGTCGAAACTCAGGGTTCCTGCATTGTTTTCCACTTTGACCAGACCGTTGAGGGCCTGGGAAAGTACGCCCAGCGGGCCTTTTACGGTGATCGCTTGTGCGGAGATGGCGACTTCGGCGCCAGCTGGCACTACGATAGGCATTTTAGCTACTCGAGACATGTGTAACTCCTTAAGCCACGTAGCAAATAACTTCGCCGCCGACACCGGTAGCGCGTGCTTTGCGGTCAGTCATGACGCCTTGCGGAGTCGACACGATCGCCACACCCAAGCCATTCATCACAACAGGGATCTCGTCTTTACCCTTGTAGACGCGCAGACCCGGACGGGACACGCGCTCCAAGCGCTCAATAACGGGACGGCCAACATAATACTTCAAACCGATCTTCAGTTCCGCCTTGCCACCAGCTTCGGCAACAGCGAAATCTTCAATGTAACCCTCGTCCTTCAGGACGTTGGCAATCGCAATTTTGACTTTCGACGATGGCATGGCCACGGTCGTTTTTTGCACGCCTTGTGCGTTGCGAATGCGGGTCAGCATATCGGCGATAGGATCGCTCATACTCATTGCATATTCTCCTATTACCAGCTTGCTTTTGTCATACCCGGAATTTCACCACGCATGGCGAATTCACGGAGCTTGATACGACCCAGACCGAATTTACGGAATGTGCCGCGCGGACGACCGGTGATGGCGCAACGGTTACGTTGACGCGTCGGGTTCGAGTTACGTGGCAGCGCCTGCAGTTTCAGGCGAGCTTCGTAGCGCTCTTCTTCCGATTTCGATTGGTCATCGACGATGGCCTTGAGAGCTTCGCGCTTAGGGGCGAATTTCGCCACCAGGTCAGCACGCTTGATCTCACGATTAATCAGTGACAGTTTGGCCATGATCAGTTCCTGAAAGGGAATTTAAAGGCGGCGAGCAAAGCTTTGGCTTCGTCATCGGTCTTAGCGGTTGTCGTGATGCTGATATTCATACCGCGCAACGCGTCAATCTTGTCGTATTCGATTTCAGGGAAAATGATCTGTTCCTTGACACCGATGTTGTAGTTGCCACGACCATCAAATGCACGGCCGTTCACACCACGGAAATCGCGTACGCGCGGCAGAGCCACGGTAATGAAGCGATCCAGGAACTCGTACATGCGAGCGCCGCGCAGGGTGACCATCGTACCGATCGGGTAACCTTCACGGATTTTGAAGCCTGCGATCGCTTTGCGGGACTTGGTGGTCACTGGCTTCTGGCCGGCGATCTTGGTCAAGTCAGCAACTGCGTGCTCGAGAACTTTTTTATCCGCGATAGCCTCACCAACACCCATGTTCAGGGTGATCTTGGTCAGGCGTGGAACTTCCATTACCGACTTGTAACCAAACTTGCTGGTCAGGTCGGCAACGACTTTTTCTTTATAGAATTCTTGGAGACGTGCCATGATTTCTTAAGCCTTCACTACTTCGCCGGAGGATTTAAAGACGCGGACTTTTTTGCCATCCACTTCTTTGAAACCCACGCGATCTGCCTTGCCAGTCGCTGCATTGAACAATGCAACGTTGGACACGTGAATTGGCATGGTCTTATCGACGATACCACCAGTTACGCCAGTCATCGGGTTTGGCTTAGTCGCTTTTTTAGCGATGTTAATGCCGTCAACCACGATATGTTCAGCATCGATACGCTGCTGTACCACACCACGTTTGCCCTTGTCTTTCCCGGTCAGAACGATGACTTCGTCGTTTTTACGAATCTTATCCATTACGACTCCTTACAGGACTTCCGGTGCCAGGGACACGATTTTCATGAACTTCTCAGTGCGCAGTTCGCGCGTGACAGGTCCAAAAATACGGGTACCGATCGGTTCCAGCTTGGCGTTCAACAGAACGGCGGCATTGCCGTCGAACTTCACCAGGGAACCGTCTTGGCGGCGAACACCTTTAGCGGTGCGCACAACCACGGCGTTATAAATTTCACCTTTTTTGACACGGCCACGTGGCGCAGCAACCTTGACGGTTACCTTGATCACATCGCCAATGCCAGCATAACGGCGCTTGGAGCCGCCCAATACCTTGATGCACATTACTTCTTTGGCACCGGTATTGTCAGCCACTTCGAGCCGGCTTTCAGTTTGAATCATAGTATTCTCTTTCCCAACTTAAGCCGAAGAATCCACACAATGTAGACCCACGGTCAGTCTTGGTCCCGCCAGAGCCGCCCTGCTGGGCTTCACTGTTTGGGTGCATGACCTTCATACATCAACTGACCGCGAATGCTACTGTCTGTGGCCAGACACTTTGCGGCGTTACATGAACGAAGCCCGCAAGTATTACATACAATTTGCGGGCCTGCAAGTACTAATTAAAACCCACCGCCGAAACGGTGGTTTTTATTTAAACGGTTGGTGCGGCTTGAACCACACGTGTCACCGTCCATGCCTTCGTTTTGGAGATCGGGCGACCTTCCTGGATCTCGACCGTATCACCGGCCTTGACTTGGTTGGTCTCGTCATGCGCGTGATACTTGTTCGAGCGCATGATGATCTTGCCATACAAAGGATGTTTTACGTGGCGCTCGATCAGAACGGTAACGGTCTTGTCCATCTTGTCCGAAACCACTTTACCGATCAGCGTGCGCTTGAGCGACTGTTTCACTGGTTCGTTCATTTGGCTTCCTTCAGATTCATTACCGTCTTCACACGCGCGATATCGCGGCGTACCTTCTTGAGCTGCGAAGTGTTGCTCAGCTGCTGCGTAGCGATTTGCATGCGCAGGCCGAACTGTGCCTTCAACAGGTCATTCAGCTCTTTTTGCAGAGCTGGCTGGTCCTTGCCGCGGAGTTCAGATGCTTTCATATACAACTCCAATTATTGGCCGACTTGGCGGATGACAAACGTCGTCGCCAGTGGCAGTTTAGCGGCGGCAAGACGGAATGCTTCCCGTGCCAGCGCTTCATCAACGCCATCCATTTCGTACAGTACTTTGCCTGGCTGAATTTCAGCGACGTAGTACTCAGGATTACCCTTACCGTTACCCATACGGACTTCAGCCGGTTTGTTCGAAATCGGTTTGTCCGGGAAAATACGGATCCAGATACGGCCACCGCGCTTGATGTGACGCGTCATTGCACGACGCGCCGCTTCAATTTGACGCGCAGTGATACGACCGCGCGCAACTGCCTTCAGACCGAATTCGCCAAACGACACGGCGGTGCCGCGGCTGTGCGAAATACCGGTATTACGGCCTTTCTGCTCTTTACGATACTTTCTGCGTGCTGGTTGCAGCATGATTATTCTCCTGCTTTCTCAGCTGGTGCTGCTGCGGCGGCCGGTTTAGCGGCGGTACGCACACGTGCACCTGGTGCTGTGGATGGTTTCGCACCGGCACCGGCTGGACGTGGACGGCCAGCTGGCTTGCCATCGTCACGGCGTGGGCCGCGGCTTTTCTTCTCGTCAGCTGGGGTATCGATGACTGGTGCATCGCCGTTCGGCGCGCGGTCACCCTTGTATACCCACACCTTGACACCGATGATGCCGTAGGTGGTCGACGCTTCGCTGGTACCGTAGTCGATATCGGCGCGCAGGGTATGCAGAGGCACGCGGCCTTCGCGGTACCACTCTTTACGCGCGATTTCGATACCGTTCAGACGGCCGGACGACATGATCTTGATACCGAGAGCACCCAGGCGCATTGCATTTTGCATTGCACGCTTCATGGCGCGGCGGAACATGATCCGTTTTTCCAGCTGCTGCGAGATCGAATCGGCGATCAGTTGCGAGTCGATTTCAGGCTTGCGAATTTCTTCGATGTTCACGTGAACAGGTACGCCCATGATCTTGGTCAGCGCCGACTTCAGTACTTCGATGTCTTCGCCTTTTTTACCAATGACCACGCCTGGACGCGAGCTGTAGATCGTGAAGCGCGCGTTCTTGGCTGGGCGCTCGATAACGATGCGGCCAACGGAAGCGTTCTTCAGTTTCTTTTTCAGGTAAGCACGTGCTTTCAAGTCTTCGTTCAGCATGGCAGCGAAATTACCGTTGCCTGCATACCAGCGCGAAGCCCAGTTACGGGTGACCGCCAGACGGAAACCGGTTGGATGAATTTTCTGACCCATCGTGGCTCCTTAGTTACCGACAGTCACGTAAACGTGACAGGATTGTTTCGAAATACGGTCGCCACGGCCTTTTGCACGCGCGGTGAAGCGCTTCAGGACCGGGCCCTTTTCGACGTAGATCGTTTTCACGAACAATTCGTCGATGTCCGCGCCATCATTGTGCTCGGCATTCGCAATAGCGGATTCCAGAACGCGTTTGATGATCGCAGCACCTTTTTTCGGGCTGAATTGCAAGATGTTGAGTGCAGCGTCAACTTTCTTGCCACGGATCAGGTCAGCAACCAGGCGGCCCTTTTGGTCCGACAGGCGCACACCTTTGAGGATAGCTTTAGTTTCCATTATTTCTTAGCCTTTTTGTCAGCTGCATGGCCCTTGAACGTACGGGTCAGTGCGAATTCGCCGAGCTTGTGACCAACCATGTTTTCGGAAACATAAACCGGCACGTGCAGCTTGCCGTTATGCACCGCGATCGTCAGGCCGATAAAGTCAGGCATGATTGTCGAACGACGCGACCAGGTTTTGATTGGCTTTTTGTCTTTGGCTGCTTGCGCGGCTTCAACTTTTTCACCAGGTGGGCGTCACAGAACGGCCCTTTTTTCAATGAACGTGTCATGTGCTACCCCTTATTTCTTGCCGCGGCGCGAGACGATCATGGAAGTAGTACGCTTGTTGCTGCGTGTCTTCTTACCCTTAGTCTGTTGGCCCCAAGGCGAAACTGGATGACGACCAGCTGCTGTTTTACCTTCACCACCACCGTGCGGGTGATCGACCGGGTTCATGACCACACCGCGAACGGTAGGACGAACACCGCGCCAGCGCATCGCGCCAGCTTTACCGATCTTGCGCAGGCTGTGCTCGGCATTGCCGACTTCACCAACCGTTGCACGGCACTCGATGTGCACGCGACGTACTTCACCCGAGCGCAGACGCACTTGAGCGTAGGTACCTTCACGCGCCATCAGCACGACGCCAGCGCCGGCGGTACGTGCCATTTGGGCACCTTTACCTGGCAGCATTTCAACGCAATGCATCACGGTACCGACTGGGATGTTACGGATTGGCAAGCAGTTACCCGATTTGATCGGTGCTTCCGAACCGTTCATCACGCTGTCGCCAACGGCCATGCCTTTGGTTGCGATGATGTAGTGACGTTCGCCGTCGGCGTAGCACAACAGAGCGATATTCGCGGTGCGGTTTGGATCGTATTCGATACGTTCCACTTTCGCTGGAATACCATCTTTGGTGCGCTTGAAGTCGATCAAGCGGTAGTGTTGCTTATGACCACCACCGATATGACGGGTGGTGATGTGACCGTTGTTGTTACGACCAGCGGTCTTGGATTTCTTTTCAACCAGGGCAGCGAACGGACGACCTTTGTACAGGTCGGCATTCACCACCTTCACCATGCCGCGACGGCCTGGCGAGGTTGGTTTCATCTTAACGAGTGCCATTATGCAGCCTCCTCGGAGAAGTTGATTTCCTGGCCAGGCTTCAGGCACACGAAAGCACGCTTGGTATGGTTACGACGACCGTTGAACTTGCCGGTGCGTTTTTGCTTACCTTCGCGGTTTGCAGTTTGCACGGACAGAACTTCAACCTTGAACAGCAGTTCGACCGCTGCCTTGATTTCAGGCTTGGTTGCATCCGGCAGTACGCGGAATACAATTTGCTCGTTCTTTTCCGCGACCATGGTGGCCTTTTCGGAAATCACGGGCGCCAACAGCACCTTCATCAAGCGTTCTTCGCTATGTTTCAAAATCGCGCTCATGCCAGCATCTCCTCAATCTTGGCCAATGCAGCTTTGGTGACCAGGATCTTCTTGTAGAACACCAGGGACATCGGGTCTGCGTGACGTGGCTCAACGACGAGTACGTTAGGCAGGTTGCGCGATGCCAGTTCCAGGTTTTCGTTCAGAACGTCGGTGATGATCAGAACCGAATCAAAGCCCAGGCCGTTCAATTTTTGCGACAGCAGCTTGGTTTTTGGCGCGTCGATCGTCAGATCGTCGATGACGATCAGGCGCTCTTCGCGAGCCAGCTGCGACAGGATCGAGCAGATACCTGCGCGATACATTTTTTTGTTCACTTTGTGGGTGAAGTTTTCGTCAGGCGAGTTCGGGAAAATCCGACCACCGCCGCGCCACAGTGGCGACGACGACATACCAGCACGCGCGCGGCCGGTACCTTTTTGGCGCCATGGCTTTTTCGTCGTGTGGTGAACTTCTTCACGGTCTTTTTGCTTGCGGTTACCACTACGTGCATTCGCTTGATAAGCGATGACGACTTGGTGGATCAGCGCTTCATTGTAGTCACGGCCGAAAATCGTATCGGCTGCAGCAACGTTCGAGGCGGCTTGACCTTGCGCATTCAGAAGCTTGAGTTCCATCGTTTAAGCTCCCTTCTTGGCTTTGGTTTTGATGGCTGGCGAGACAACTACCTGGCCATTTTTCGCACCTGGAATCGCGCCTTTGACCAGCAACAGCTGACGGTCGGCATCGATACGGGCGATCACGAGGTTCTGGATCGTACGGTTAACGTCACCCAGATGACCGGTCATGCGCTTACCAGGGAAAACGCGACCTGGATCTTGTGCCATACCGATGGAACCTGGAACGTTATGCGAACGCGAGTTACCGTGCGTTTGACGGCCGGAAGCGAAGTGGTAACGTTTGATAACGCCTGCATAGCCTTTACCGATGGTAACGCCTTGCACGTCGATCTTTTGACCGACTTCGAACAGGGAAGCAGCGACAACATCGCCAGCTTTCAGTTCAGCGGCTTTGGCAGCGTCGACACGGAACTCTTTCAACAGAGTACCGGCTTCAACACCAGCTTTAGCGTGATGACCAGCAACAGCTTTGGTCACGCGGGAAGCGCGACGTTGACCGAATGCGACCTGAACAGCGGAGTAGCCATCTGTTTCAGGGGTTTTGATTTGCGCAACACGGTTGTTCGATACGTCCAACACGGTGACAGGAATCGAATCCCCTTCATCCGTGAAAATGCGCATCATACCAACCTTGCGACCGAGAAGGCCTAGGCTCATTTTTTCTCCATTCCCACCTGCGATTGGGCGGGGCTTGTTTAACTACAAAGTAACGTAGGACTCAAAAAAGACGAATCCATACCGAAGCCGGCTAGTATATAGCACAAAAACCCTTGACGCAACAAGTTAACACGAGGTATGTCAAAGTGTTGCGCGACGCCCCTGCGGGAGTTGCCGGCGCGCCTGAAAAACGCTGCCGCAAGGCAAGCTCACGGACGCAAAGCACGGCGGCATGCGGTCTCGGGGACACCGGGCGCCAGCAGCGACAAGCGCTGATAGTCGTAGAAACAACAAGGGCGCGTACACCCCGTACGCGCCCCCTCACCTTCATCAATCGGGCTTGGCGCCCCTTGGGCGCGGCTCAGTTCAAACCTTGCACTGCTCGATGCAATGCTTGTAGATCATCTCGCAAATCGGGCTCGAGGCCGAACCGGGCATGCCGCCCGAACACGTGTTCGCCCGGATGGCGCACTCCAGCGTGCAATCATTACCGGCCATGGCATACGAGGCACTGCAGCCGATGGCAAACAGGAATACCGCGATTTTCTTGTACATGCATGTCTCCACTTGTGTGTCTTCAGGAATGAAAGCTCATCGGCGCGACCTCACGTGCAGCAAGGCTCGCCGCCAGGAGCATGGGACTACTTCTGGCAATTGGCCAGGCAATGCTGGTACAGATCCTCGCAGATGGGGCTGCCGCCGAGGTGCGCCCGGCAATTCGCCACTTTTTGCCCGCACTCGCTATAGCACTGCGTCACATCGCCGGCAGCAAACGCATACGAGGCGCTCAGGCCCAGCGCAAACAGAAAAACCATCGTCTTTTTGATCATATTGCATCTCCGTTTATCAGATGGATAAACAACCAGCGCGGCATGCCATCCTCACGCCGCCCCGGACGGATGCCGCGGCGCCCGCCATTACTTAAAAAGCAATGCCAATAGAATACCGTAAACAATACCAACCAACTACCAATTTATGATGCCGCACCCTGCCCGCCCAAAATACAAAAGCCAGCCCGGGCATTTCGCTGTCCGGGCCGGCTGGAAGGTGGCGCATGGCGCCCGGTTAGGCCTTACTCTTGCGGTGCTCCTTTGCCAATCTGATACCAGTCCACCTTGCGCGTCGCCACCATGATGACTGCCAGCACGGCGAACAACAGGATGCTGCCCATCACCAGCGCATTGTTTTCCGAGCTCAGCAAGCCATACAGGGCGCCATACAGCATGGTCAGCCCCACGCCGAAGCCGATGCCGCGCCAGGCGTTGTGCAGCACGTGCGCCAGATAAAAGCTGGTCAGCACGATACAGGCGGCGCTGGCGATCAGGTAGGCGGCCAGGAAGGCGATGTGTTCCGCCAGGCCCACCAGCAGCAGGAAGAAGATCACCAGCGACAGCCCGACCAGCAGATACTGCACCGGGTGGATCGGCAGGCTTTTCAGGATTTCAAAGATGAAGAAGGCGGCAAAGGTCAGCGCCACGAACAACAAGCCATATTTGGTGGCCCGGTCCGATTGCGAATACACGTTCACCGGCTCGATGAAGCCCACGCTGAAGCGGTCGATCTGGCCCAGCGGCGCGCTGTCGGGCACCTTGAATTCACCCTCGATCGTGCTCAGCTGCGTTTGCGCATTGGTGGCCAGCGAGGAGATGCTCCACTCGACCTGAAAACCATCGGCGTTGATTTGGCGGAATTTCGGCGACGGCAGGAAGCGTCCGCCAAACTGCGGATGGGGCCAGTTCGACTTGATGCTGATCTGACTGTTTTTCGCCACCGGCACGAAGTGCTGGCGTTCGATGCCATCGAGGCCCAGGTCAAAGCTGAAATGCACCTGCTGCGGCGCCGCCAGCGGCATGGCGCCCAGCGGCGCATGCAGGCCGCTGCGGAAGGCAAACAGGTCGCTGCCCTGCTCGAACTCGATCTTCTGGCCGCCCCAGTCGATTTTCGGGATGTTGCGGATACCGCGCACGTCCTCGATGGACAGGGCCACGAACGGCGCCCCCAGGGTCACGCGCGAATCCGGCGACTTGCGCGGCAGCTGGCTGCCGGCCGGCACCGTGAAGTCGCCCTTGAACGCGTGCTGGCCGCTGTAGACCAGCACCTGGTGGATGCCGCGGTAGCGGCGGTCCGTGTCGATGTTACCGTTGAGCAGTAAATTGTTCGGGTAGACAAGCAGGCGGCGCTGCACCGTGCGGTGCAACAACTCCGTGCGTACGGGCGCTTTCACTTCCTTGTCATCGCCCTTGGCCACCTCCACGCGCTCTTCATACTGCTCCGTGTAGGGGATCACCAGGATGGGGCCGATGATGGTTTGTTCGCGCACCGAATCGGCGGCGATGCTGTTGACTGCTTCCTGGCGGAATTCCATCCGCTCCTTGATCGTTTCCTGAATCATCAGCAAAGGCAGGCCGATCAGCAGCATCAGGCCGAACACGATCAACGCTTTGACTAACAGAGTTTTTTGCATGGCGCATCCTTGAAGTAAGGGGGCCAGTGTAAAAAAGCTGTATGCGCTGACGATGCAGTCTGTGTGAAGCCGGCAAATAAAATGTGCTACACCAACGGCAGGCACAGGCGCGCGCAGGCGCCGCCGTCCGGATGATTGAGCACCTCGACCGTGCCGCCATGCAAGGAAGCGACCTCGCGCACGAAGGGCAGGCCCAGGCCCGTGCTCTTGCCGGCGGCCGGGCGCGGCAGGGAATAGAAGCGTTCGAAGACGCGTTCCAGCGCATACGCGGGAATGCCTGCACCGCGGTCGCGCACGGCAATTTCCACCTGGCTGCCCTGGCGATGCGCCGTCAGGTCGATGCCGCTGCCAGGCGGCGCAAAGCCGGCCGCGTTGTCGAGCAGGTTGCCCAGCGCCTGGCGCAGCAGCAAGGCATCGCCGGCCACGCTCAACTCGTCGCACTGCAGCCGCAGGCGCACGCCGCGCGCCGCCAGCGTGGCGGCCGCATCCTGCACCACTTGCGCCAGCAGGGGCGCCAGCGCGATGCGCTCGGGGTGTTCCAGGCGCTGCTGCTTTTCCACGCGCACCAGGGCCAGCAGCTTGTCGATCAGCTGCCGTTGGCGCGCATTCTGTTCCAGGATACTAACCAGAAACTGACGGCGTTCGGCCGGCGGCATGTCTTCCTGCAGCAGCTCGGCCGAGGCCTGGATGGCTGCGATCGGGCTTTTCAATTCATGCGCCAGCGTGTGCATCAGCTGCTCCACGTATTCCTTGCCTTCCAGGCGCGTGCGCATCGCTTCCAGCGCCCGCCCCAGGGTGCCGATCTCGTTCTTGCCCAGCGCTGGCAGCGCCACCTTGCGCCCCGCTTCCACGTCGCCGATGTAGTGCATCAGCTTGCCCAGCGCATGGTGCAGCCACCAGGCGAACGCCAGGCCGATCAGCAGCGACAGCAGCAACAGCACGGCGCCGCGCTGCAGGATCTTGCGCTGGCTGCGCTCGACAAACGCTTGCACGCTGGCGTTCGGCTTGGCCACCGTCAGCACACCGATCACCTCATTGCCGTCGCGAATCGGCGCGGCCACGTGCATCACCGTCGACATCTCGTCGTCAGGCCGGCTGCGCGTGCTGCGCGCGCCATACTTGCCCTGCAAGGTCAGATACACGTCATTCCAGCGCGAATAGTCGCGCCCCACATCGCGCCCGCTGGAATCGAACAGCACGATGCCGTGCCGGTCCGTGATGGTGATGCGGTAATCGAGCGTGCGCTTGCGCACGCCATTGATATTGACGTCCACGCCATGGCGCGCGTAATCCTGCATGCGCCCGGCCACGGGCGACTGCGCCAGCGTGCCCGCCTTCACGTCGGGCGCCACCAGACTGGCCAGCAGCTGCGAGGTATCGACCAGGGTGTCTTCCAGGGTCGAGCGCACGCCCGGCTTGACCTGTTCCATGAAGACATTCAGCAGGAACCATGCGGCCAGGCCCACGACCAGGAAGTAGCCGAGCAGGATGCGCAGGCCGATCTTCATGCGCCGGCCAGGCTGTAGCCGAGGCCACGGTGGGTGTGGATGGGGTCGACCTGCGCATCGACGGCACGCAGCTTGGCGCGCAGCGATTTGACGTGCGCATCGACGGTGCGCTCGAGCGTGTCGGGCGCCCCGCTCCACACGCGCTGCATCAGCTGCGCGCGCGACAGCACGTGGCCCGGATGCTCGAGCAGGGTCTTCAGCAACAGGTATTCATAGCGGGTCAGGTCCAGCGGCTGGCCGTGAAACAGCACGCGCGCCTCCAGCGCACGCAGCTCGAAGCGCGCCGGCGCGGCCGCGGCGACAGGCGCGGCTATCGTCATGCCAGTCTCGCGCGGGACTGGCGCGACGCCTGCGCGGCGCAGGATGACGCGGATGCGGGCCACCAGTTCGCGCGGCGAAAACGGTTTAGTGACGTAATCATCGGCGCCGATTTCCAGGCCGACGATACGGTCGATCTCATCGCTGCGGGCCGTCAGGAAGATCACCGGCACCTCGGAAAACTGGCGCAGCCGGCGGCACACTTCCAGCCCGCTCATGTCGGGCAAGCCCACGTCGAGCACCACCAGAACGGGCAAGGGCGCGGCTGCGCCGGGCGTCGGGCGCAACGCGGCCAGGGCGTGCTCGCCCAGCATCACATGGCGCGGCGTAAAGCCGTCCGTGCGCAAGGCATAGGCGATGCTGTCGGCAATCGCCTGTTCATCTTCCACGATCAGGACAGTCTTGGACATGGCGGCGGCACGCATTAATGGACAAGCCCGGAGTATCCCTGAAGCACGCAAGCGGCGTCAATCCGGCGTCAATCGCGTGCGCCGGCGAAAAGCCGCCCATGCCCAAAAAACTTAGAGTATATTTATCACGGCATGACTCCACCGATACACCGTGTTTGACACCCGTCCGAGGAGACTATGAAGAACCATACCATCAGCCTGCTATGCGCTGTCAGCCTGCTGGCCGCCTGCGCGGCGCCAGCGACACTCACCACCTCCAATGAACAGCGCGACGCCTGCAACGCGGCCGAACTCAAAGGCCAGTTTGGCGAAGCGGAACTGGCTTGCGTACAGGCGCTGCGCAGCGCCGAGCAGGCCGGGGCCAGCGCGGACATCCTCTCGCAGCGCCAGTACAACCTGGGCCGCATCAAGCGCTTGCAGGGCAAGAATGCGGAAGCGGAACAACTGTACCGGCAAGCGCTGGCCACGGAAGAAGCAGCGCAGCCGCGCAGCGATGCGCGCATCGGCCGCCGCATGGTGGAACTGGCGTCGGCGCTGGCCGCGCAAGGCAAGTGGCAGGAAGGCACGGGCTATCTGGAACGCGTGCTGCCGCTGCTGCCGAAGCTGTCGCCCGCCTCGCGCACGTATTCGGCGGAAGTGCTGCGCCAGTATGCCAAACAGCTGCAAGGCGGCCCGCAGGCGGCACTGGGCGCGCGCTTCGACGTGGTGGCGGCCAGCTTGCAATAAGCGACTCCCGGGGCCCGGCCTAAGGCTGGGCGACGTGGATGCTGGCCTTGATGTGCTTGAGGTGAGCCACGATGGTGAACGTCATCACCACCATGAGCTCCATTTGCTGACATGCACGACCGACCATGCGCCTAGCTGGTTCGGATAGCGCCACACGCCCCAGAAGGTGCTGATGTTTTCGGCCAGCCAGATGAAGAAGCCGACCAGCACGAAACCGAGCAGCAAGGGCATGCTGCGGTCGCGGTCGAGCGGCCGGAACACCACGGTGGTGCGCGCATACAAGCCCAGCGCGCAGGCAGCCAGATACCAGCGGTAGTCGCCGATGTAATGATGGGTGAAGAAGTTGGCGTAGATCAGCAGCGCGATCAGCACCGCCATCCAGTACGGCGGATGGTGGCGGATCCGCATGTCGAGCAGGCGCCAGGTCTGGATGATGTAGCTGCCGACGGCGGCGTACATGAAGCCGGAAAACAGGGGCACGCCAAACACCTTGGTGTAGGCAAAGTCGGGATAGCTCCACGACTGTATCGTGCCCGACACCTTGAACACCTCCAGCGCGAAGCCGACCGCATGAAACAGGCAGATGGCTTTCAATTCATCCCACGTTTCCAGCCCGCTCCAGACCATCGCGCCCTGGATCGCCAGCGCCGCCAGCAGCAGCACGTCATAGCGCGGCAGGCCGAACAGGCCGGCGCGCGGCACCAGGAAGACGGCGGCAAAAAACAGCCCCACGAACAGACAGGACCTCGCCTCCTTGATGCCGAAATACAGGAACTCGGTCAGCAAGCGCGGCCAGCCGCGCAGGCGATGGCGGGGAACCGCATTGAGCAGGTGGGTATCGAGGGCGTTAAGCATGCGGCAACTTTATCGTCCAGCCGCAGCACTGTAAAGCGATATCCCCCTGTGCCTCGCTGGCAAGGCAAAAAAACCAGGCACGAGGCCTGGTCTTTGACACGCCCGGCATCGCTGCCGGACGGTGGAGGTATCAGCTGACGCCGATCAGAGGAAGGTGTAGCTGGCCGTTACGCCGATACGACGCATCTGGAACGATTCAGCGTAGCCTTTGCGCCATTGAATCGGTGCAGCCTTGTCGAACAGATTGTCGATGTACAGGCTCAGACGCGTGTTCTTGATGCCGCCGTACGACAGGTTGTAGTCGACCGTGGTGTTGCTGCCTACGCGCGAGCAAACACCCATGTTCTCAGCCGAAACCTTGTTGGTAACGCAGTAGGTTGGCGAAGTCTGGTTGTCGTTGCTAAAGCCGCTGGCGTAGTTCAGGGTCATGCCGTGGTCGAACTCGCCGGTCTTCAGGCTGGCGCGCAGCTTGGTTTTCAGACGCGAACCCAGGTCATAGTTACCGGCCAGGTTGGTGTCATAGGCATTGTCGGTCACGCTGAATTCCTGGTATTTCCACAGGTAGCTACCTTCCAGTTTCAAACGAACCTGGCCGATACCTGTGTTGAAACGGCCACCCGCGTCGAAGTCGAAGCCCGAAGCACGGGTCTTGCCACTGTTGACGTATGGGTTGTACAGCAAGCCGATCGCGCCAACGCCGCCGAAGTTGGTGGTATTGCCCGGTGCGTATTTTTTCACCAGTGCCAGGAATTGTGCATCGGAAGCCGAGTTATCGACACGCACCAGCTGTCCGGCTGGCAGGCCAGCTTCGCCGCGCAGGATGTCGGCCACGGCACGGGTACCGATTTCGTCCTTGCGTTCGATATGGTAGTAGTCCAGTGCCACGGTCCAGTTCTTGACCGGTTCGAAAACGAAACCAGCGGTGATCGAACGCGAGGTTTCCGGTTTCAGGTCCTTGTTCGCCGACACGAAGCTAGGCACACCGCCCGAGCAATCGCTGTTGCGGAAGGTATTCGCCTGCGCCTTGTCGACGGTGGTGGCTGCTGGATTGTTCTGCACCAGGTTGTTCAGGGTGCTGGCAGTCGAGCAACGACGTGGATCGCTGACGCTGGTCGCGAACGAGCTGCGGCCCAGGCCATTACCGGTTTCGACGATGTTAGGCGCGCGGAAGCCGCCAGCGGCCGTAGCGCGCAGCAACAACGTGTCGGTGGCGTTGACGCGCAAGCCCAGCTTCGGCGAGAAGTGCACGTCGCTGTTGGTGGACTTGTCGGCACGTACCGCTGCGCTCACTTCCACACGCTTGACCACCGGAATGGTCGCTTCGGCGAACAGCGCGTAGTGATCCATGGTGTCTTTGACTTGCAGGCCGGCGATGCCGACCAGGTCGCCACGCAGCACGTTGTCCGAGCTGGCCATTTCATACTTTTCGCGACGGATATCGGTACCGAATGCCACATTCAAAGGACCGGCAGGCAGTTGCGCCACTTCACCGGACACGGTCGCGTCGATGAAGGTGATCTTCGACTCGCCCTTGGTGGTACGCACCGGGAACATCGATTCCAGCAGCGCGGCATCGTTTTGCTGGCCGAACTTGTAGGTGCCGTTGACGATGGCATTGGTGTAGCCGGTCGCGCTCACGGCACGCGTGGCCTTGTTGGCTTTCGAGTTCATGTAGCCGACCGCGGATTTCCAGTCGAAATTGCCGATGTCGCCGTTCAGGCTCAGCATGACGCGCGTCTGATCGGACTCGGTACGGTTGAAGTTGAAGCCTTCACCGGTATCCATCATGCGGGCACGGTATTCCACCGGTACGCCGTAAGGGTTGTTGGCGTGGCCAACCGGCAATTTTGGATAGAAGTATGGACCGACCATCTTGCCGTTGATCGCGTCGTACCAGGTGCTCGGCGACGTGGTGGCGCTACCGTTGCTGACGTTGAACGGGGCGACGATGTAGTCGTTGCTGGCGCCGGCATTGGTGATCTCGAAGTTGGCGTCGATGTTCTTGCCGATGCGGAAATGCGTGTTGCTGGCCAGCGCATAGCGCTTGGCATTGGTGGTCAGGCCTGTGTATGGCAGGACATCCATCTTGCACAGCTTGTCTTTCGGGTCGATCTTGTCGGCCGGGCAACCTGGCGCGGCGACGATGTTCGTGCTGCTCAGGAAATAGTTGCCGGTTGGCGAGAACGCGCTCAGGGCGTCCCAGGTCGAGCGGCCCGGGGTCTGGCGGTGCCATTCCGGATAGTGGCCGCGCAGGTCGTCAGCGGTGTAACCGTCGTTCTTGTAAGCTTCGTACGTCAGGTAGGTGTTGAAACCGTCCTTGTCGATATCGCCGTAACCGACGATGCCGGACACGTTGCGGCTGCGCTGGTCTTTGAAGCCTTCGGTTTCCTTGTAGTTGCCGGTGATCTTGGCGCCTTCGAAGTTCTTCAGCAGGATGATGTTGATCACGCCAGCGATGGCGTCGGAACCGTAGATTGCCGACGCGCCGTCTTTCAGGATCTCGATGCGCTCGATGGCGGCAGCCGGGATCGCGTCCAGGTTGGTGAAGTTCTGTTGTGCGCCATCGGCCAGGCCGTATTGCGCAATGCGGCGGCCGTTAACCAGCACCAGGGTCGCGACCTTGCCCAGGCCACGCATGCCCACGCCCGAGGAGCCCGTGGCAAAGCTGCCCGAACTGTTGTTCGACGAGTCGATCGAGGTGCTGATGGCAGCGGAGGAATTCAGGATGCCCAGCGCCGTGGTCTGGCCGGTGCGCTCGATGTCGTCGCGGGTCAGAACCTGCAGCGAGCCGGCTGTTTCAGCTTCGGTACGCTTGATGCTGCTGCCGGTGACTTCGACGCGTTGCAGTTTTTCTGCGGGTGCGGCAGCTTCTTGCGCCACAGCGTATGGGGAGAAGGCCAGTGTCAATGCTATTGCCAGTGTGCTTTTCTTCAAACGGGGTGTACTGCTCATCACTAAACTTTTCAAGACTACTCCTCAAATATTGTTTTCGTTTTATAAATCGATGCGTTGCATTGACCATTTTTGTAAAAGGATCACACATTCTCACGCATGTTGCAAATTTCTCACATTTGACGCAGCCGGGAAAGAGAACAATTAACAATTGTTGTTTTAACCCCACTTTATAGGCCGGGTGAGGAAAAGCGAAAAGAAGAAAGAGGGATGAAATGGGATGAGGGAAAGACGGACGCACCGCAAAAGGCGCGACACCAAAGCAATGGGGCCGGGCGCGCTCACGATCATGAACAGGCCCGGCCCCATCATCAGGCAGCGGGACACCCCGCCGGCCTGGAACAGCTGTCAACACCTGGTGCTACGGCGTTGTCAGCTGCCCTTGAAACTCTTATTGCAGTTTGATTTCAACATCAACACCAGCTGGCAGATCCAGCTTCATCAGCGCGTCAACGGTTTTGTCCGTTGGGTCAACGATGTCCATCAGGCGTTGGTGCGTACGGATCTCGAACTGATCGCGCGAAGTTTTGTTGACGTGCGGGGAACGCAGCACGTCAAAACGTTGAATACGGGTAGGCAGTGGTACTGGGCCTTTGACGACAGCGCCGGTGCGCTTCGCGGTTTCAACGATTTCCAGAGCGGACTGGTCGATCAGTTTGTAATCGAAAGCCTTCAGGCGGATACGGATTTTTTGGTTTGGTGCCGACATGATATTTCCTTAAAAGAACGAACCGCGCGGTCTGCACGGCAATGAGGTCATACGGGAATTTCTGACGCAACAACCGTCAGGGTCGACATGATAGCACCAAAATGCTTGCCAACCCCGGCAGTTGAATAAAAAGAAGGGCGCCGGGCGACGACGCGTCTTCTTTTATGCAGGCTTAAGAATTAAGCCAGGATTTTTGCAACAACACCAGCGCCGACGGTACGACCGCCTTCGCGGATAGCGAAGCGCAGACCTTCTTCCATCGCGATCGGGTTGATCAGCTTGACGGTGATCGACACGTTATCGCCTGGCATGACCATTTCTTTGTCTGCTGGCAACTCGATCGAACCGGTCACGTCCGTGGTGCGGAAGTAGAACTGTGGACGATAGTTGTTGAAGAATGGCGTATGACGGCCGCCTTCGTCTTTCGACAGAACATAGATCTCGCCGGTGAAGTGGGCGTGCGGCTTGATCGAGCCTGGCTTGGCCAGCACTTGACCACGTTGCACGTCTTCACGCTTGGTGCCGCGCAGCAGCAGACCAACGTTGTCGCCTGCTTGACCTTGGTCCAGCAGCTTGCGGAACATTTCCACGCCGGTGCAAGTCGTCTTGACGGTATCGGTGATGCCGACGATTTCGATCTCTTCGCCGACCTTGATGATGCCGCGCTCGATACGACCGGTCACCACGGTACCGCGGCCCGAGATCGAGAACACGTCTTCCACTGGCATCAGGAAGGCACCGTCAACAGCGCGCTCTGGCGTTGGGATGTAGGCATCCAGCGCATCGGCCAGACGCAGCACTGCGTCCACGCCCATCTCGCCTTCTTTGCCTTCCAGCGCCATACGTGCCGAACCTTTGATGATAGGCAGGTCGTCGCCTGGGAATTCGTACTTCGACAACAGCTCGCGCACTTCCATTTCAACCAGTTCCAGCAGCTCTGCGTCGTCGACCAGGTCGCACTTGTTCAGGAACACGATGATGTATGGAACGCCAACTTGGCGGGCCAGCAGGATGTGTTCGCGGGTCTGTGGCATTGGGCCGTCAGCTGCGGAGCACACCAGGATCGCGCCGTCCATCTGGGCAGCACCGGTAATCATGTTCTTGATGTAGTCGGCGTGGCCTGGGCAGTCAACGTGCGCGTAGTGACGCGTTTCCGTTTCGTACTCGACGTGGGCGGTGTTGATCGTGATACCGCGCGCTTTTTCTTCTGGAGCCGCATCGATCTGGTCGTATGCTTTGGCTTCGCCGCCGAATTTCTTCGACAGAACCGTTGCGATTGCAGCGGTCAGCGTGGTTTTACCGTGGTCGACGTGGCCGATGGTGCCGACGTTGACGTGCGGCTTGGTCCGTTCGAATTTACCTTTTGCCATTTTATTCTTCCTTAGAACAATGATTTAAATGTAGGGACCGGCATTCTCGTGAAAGCCGGCCCGGAACTTCTATTACTTAGCTTTCGAGCTTACGATTGCTTCAGTCACATGCTTAGGTGCTTCAGCATAGTGCTTGAATTCCATCGTGTAAGTCGCACGACCTTGGGTCGACGAACGCAACGACGTGGCGTAACCGAACATTTCCGACAGAGGCACTTCGGCCTTGATGATCTTGCCGCCACCGCCAGCAATTTCATCCATACCTTGCACCATGCCGCGACGCGACGACAGATCGCCCATCACGGTACCGGCGTAGTCTTCCGGCGTTTCCACTTCCACGGCCATCATCGGCTCCAGGATGACTGGCGATGCTTTGCGGCAGCCATCTTTGAATGCCATCGAAGCGGCCATGCGGAATGCATTTTCGTTCGAGTCAACATCATGGTACGAACCGAAGAACAGCGTGACTTTCACGTCAACGACTGGGTAGCCAGCCATCACGCCCGAAGTCAGCGTGTCGCGCACACCTTTTTCAACTGCAGGGATGTATTCGCGAGGAACGGTACCGCCCTTGATCGCGTCAACGAATTCGAAGCCCTTGCCCGGTTCTTGCGGCTCGATCTTCAAAACCACGTGACCGTATTGACCACGACCACCCGATTGCTTGACGAATTTGCCTTCCGACTCTTCGCACACTTTACGGATCGTTTCGCGGTAAGCCACTTGTGGCTTGCCGACGGTGGCTTCAACGTTGAATTCGCGCTTCATGCGGTCAACGATGATGTCCAGATGCAACTCGCCCATACCGGCGATGATGGTCTGGCCCGATTCTTCATCGGTACGCACGCGGAACGATGGATCTTCTGCTGCCAGACGGTTCAGCGCCAGGCCCATTTTTTCCTGGTCGGCCTTGGTTTTTGGCTCGACTGCCTGCGAAATCACCGGCTCAGGGAAGACCATGCGCTCCAGAACCACGCTGGCTTTTTCGTCGCAAAGCGTATCGCCCGTGGTGGTGTCTTTCAGGCCCACAACGGCGGCGATGTCGCCAGCGCGCATTTCCTTGATCTCTTCGCGTTCATTCGCTTGCATCTGCACGATACGGCCGATACGCTCTTTCTTCTGCTTCACGGAGTTCAACACCGAGTCGCCCGAATTCAGGGTACCCGAGTAGCAACGGATGAAGCACAGCTGACCGACGAACGGGTCGGTTGCGATCTTGAACGCCAATGCCGAGAATTTCTCATTGTCGTCGGCAGCGCGCTCGACTGGCTGCTCGTCGTCATCCAGACCTGGGACAGGCGGAATGTCGATTGGCGATGGCAGGTACTCGATGACCGCGTCCAACATGGCCTGTACGCCCTTGTTTTTAAAGGCGGTACCGCACAACATTGGAACGATTTCGCTGGCGATGGTACGCTGACGCAGAGCAGCCTTGATCTCGGCTTCCGACAGGTCGCCTTCTTCCAGGTACTTGTTCATCAGGTCTTCCGACGCTTCAGCAGCGGCTTCCACCATGTTCTCGCGCCACTTGGCAGCATCGGCGGCCAGGTGTGCAGGAATGTCGCCGTATTCAAACTTCATGCCTTGCGAAGCGTCGTCCCAGATAACCGCTTTCATCTTGACCAGATCGATCACACCGGTGAAGACGTCTTCAGCGCCGATAGGCATCTGAATAGGTACTGGGTTGGCTTTCAGACGCGAACGCATCTGATCGTAGACCTTGAAGAAGTTGGCGCCGGTACGGTCCATCTTGTTCACGAAGGCCAGACGTGGCACTTTGTACTTGTTAGCCTGACGCCATACCGTTTCCGATTGTGGCTGCACGCCGCCGACTGCACAGTAAACCATGCAGGCGCCATCCAACACGCGCATCGAACGTTCCACTTCAATGGTGAAGTCAACGTGGCCTGGGGTGTCGATGATGTTGATGTGGTGCGCTGGGAAGTTGTTTGCCATGCCTTTCCAGAAGCACGTAACAGCAGCCGAGGTAATCGTGATACCGCGCTCTTGCTCCTGAGCCATCCAGTCGGTGGTGGCAGCGCCATCATGGACTTCGCCCAGCTTGTGGTTCACGCCTGTGTAGAACAGGACGCGCTCGGTCGTGGTCGTCTTACCTGCATCGATGTGAGCGGAAATACCGATATTGCGGTAGCGCTCAATGGGGGTCTTGCGGGCCATAATTAATCCTAAATGAATGGACAAAACCGAGCAGCATTTTTTTGCAAAAATGAGCCCGGCCTCGAACAACAGATGCTTGACAGCCGCCTTGCGGTAGCTGGCTTTATATTAGAAGCGGAAATGCGAGAACGCTTTGTTCGCTTCAGCCATACGATGGACTTCGTCGCGTTTTTTCATCGCGCCGCCGCGGCTTTCAGCCGCTTCCATCAGCTCACCGCCGAGGCGTTGTGGCATCGATTTTTCGCTGCGCTTGTTAGCAGCTTCACGCAACCAACGCATGGACAGGGCCATACGACGGACTGGGCGAACTTCGACCGGCACCTGGTAGTTTGCACCACCGACGCGACGGGATTTCACCTCAACCAGCGGCTTGGCGTTGTTGATTGCGGTAGCAAAAACTTCGAGCGGATCTTTGCCCGATTTTGCTGCGATGTGCTCGAAAGCACCGTAGATGATGTTTTCTGCAACCGATTTCTTACCGGACAGCATCAGCACGTTTACAAATTTAGCGACATCAGTGTTGCCGAATTTTGGATCTGGCAAAATTTCGCGCTTGGGTACTTCACGACGACGTGGCATATCAATTCCTTTCAATCTTCAGTTGAGCGCGCGTTCTTCGCACACTCGCGGACGACCATCATAGTCTTCCACTTACTCGACCAGATGCGGTCGACTACATTCACTTAGCTAGTTGCCACTGAGCGAAACTTGGGTTTGCTGCGTACAACTTATTACTTCTTGCCAGCTTTAGCGCGCTTGGTACCGTACTTCGAACGCGATTGCTTACGGTCTTTGACGCCTTGGGTATCCAGGGCACCGCGAACCATGTGGTAACGCACACCCGGCAAATCCTTGACGCGGCCGCCGCGCAACAGCACAACACTATGCTCTTGCAGGTTATGGCCTTCACCGCCAATGTACGAAATGACTTCGAAACCATTGGTCAGGCGAACTTTAGCGACTTTACGCAGAGCCGAGTTAGGCTTCTTTGGAGTCGTGGTGTAAACACGTGTGCAGACGCCACGTTTTTGCGGGCTGTTTTCCAGCGCCGGCGATTTGCTCTTCACGGTCAAAGCGACGCGTGGATTGCGAATCAATTGATTGATGGTTGGCATCGTTATAAATCCAACAAAAAACTACGATTAATAACCCGGGCAAGATGCCCGGCGACTAAAACCTCGTCCCGCTTTCATCTACTGCGCACCGGAGGCGCCCGCAGCCACTCGATAAGGAGCGGCCATGAAATGCCAAGTAATGCGTAAACGATGAGCAGAATAAAATCGAGAACTCGCTAGTTTAGACCTTGTGTTACAGGGGGTCAATCGGTTTACCGCTTTTTGCTATAAAAAAAGGCAAAAATCGCGGGCATTTGTGGCATTTTGACTAATCTTTGGCCGCGACGCGCGGGCGCTGGCACCTCCCGGCGATTGACGATTTGGCATTCTTTCCCTGCGGCCAAGGAGCGCACGGCCGCATTCTTGTATGACCGCAAGACAACAAAAGGATTGATAATAGCGGACATTTTTCGCTGCCTCCCTTTATGCGCTCCTTGCTTCGCCCCGCCAATCTGTTCCTGCTCCTGACGTATGCCTTGCTGACGGCCGTGCCCTTCATCCCCACGCTGCTGGGGCGCGCGCTCGAGCATCCCTGGCAGATGCTCACCTTCGAGCTGCTGGCCTGGCTGGCCGTCTGGAGCGTGTTCCAGCGCCCCGCCTACTTCCACTGGCTGCTGGTGCCCGCCTTCCTGGCCCTGCCGACGGAAATCTACCTGTTCATCTTCTATGGCCAGGGCATTTCCACGCACCACCTGGGCATCATCTTCGAAACCAGCCCCAAGGAAGCGATGGAATTCCTCGGGCAAAAAGTATGGCTGATGGGCGCCGTCATGCTGGGCGTGATCGCCTGGTGCGCCCTGAGTTGGTATGCGGCCACGCGCACGCGCGACCTGGACTGGCGCGGCAAGACGCGCCCGGCCGCCTTCGTGCTGCTGATCCTGCTGGGCGGCTTCTGGTGGTATGGCTACGAATTCGGCTTCGAGGCCAAGGCCGTGCACAGCGCCCCCGCGCCCGCCAAGGCCAGCGGGCCGGCGGCCAGCGGCAAGGCGGGCGCCTCCGGCTTCGGCGACGCCAGTTCGGCCGACGACGACACGGCAGAGGAAGACGAAGAAAGCAGCAAGCCGGAGAACGCCAGCATCGCCGGCGCCGACGAAACGGGCCTGGGCTGGCCCAGCCTGCCCCACTGGGCGCGCCTGCCCTACGCCTTCGACACCGTCAGCAATTCCTGGCCCTTCGGCCTGGCCGTGCGCGGTTTCGACTTCTACAAGGAACGCAAATACCTGGCCGAGCTGGGACAGAAAAGCAGCACCTTCCGTTTCGGCGCGCACCAGCAGCAGCCCGATCCCCATCCGGAAGTGGTGGTCATGGTGATCGGCGAATCGTCGCGCTACGACCGCTGGAGCCTGAACGGCTACGAACGCGACACCAATCCCCTGCTGAAGCAGGAAGCCAACCTGGTGCCGCTGGCCGACGTCATCACGGCCGTTTCCGCCACGCGCCTGTCCGTGCCCGTCATCATCTCGCGCAAACCGGCCACGCAAAGCCTCAAGGATGGCTTCTCGGAAAAATCCTTCCTCACCGCCTACAAGGAAGCGGGCTTCAAGACCTACTGGCTGTCGAATCAGATCTCGTTCGGCCAGTTCGACACGCCCGTCTCCGTGTTTGCCAAGGAAGCGGACGTGGTGCAATTCCTGAACCTGGGCGGCTTTACCAACAGTTCGAACTTCGACCAGATCCTGTTCGATCCGTTCAAGAACGCGCTGGCCGACCCGGCGCCGAAAAAACTCATCGTGCTGCACACCCTGGGCAGCCACTGGAACTACAGCCAGCGCTATCCGAAATCGTTCGACAAGTGGCAGCCGTCGCTGTTCGGCGTCGACAAGCCCGTCTACACGGACACGGCCATCAAGCCGCAGCTGAACAACAGCTACGACAGCTCCATCCTGTACACGGACTGGTTCCTGTCGAACGTGATCGGCATGCTGAAGGACGATGGCCAGCGCACCGCCCTGCGCAGCTCGCTCGTCTATGTGGCCGATCACGGCCAGACCCTGTACGACGGCACCTGCCGCCTGGCCTTCCACGGGCATAACACGCAGTTCGAATTCCACGTGCCCGCCTTCGTCTGGTACTCGCCGCAATTCCAGCAACACTATCCGGACAAGGTGACGCAGCTGCGGCGCCATCAGAAATCGCGCCTGTCGACGGAAAACATGTTCCACACCCTGCTCGACCTGGGCGACATCCGCTTCGCCGGCGAACAACCCGAATGGAGCATCGCCAGCCCCCGCTTCAAGCAGCACAAGCGCTACGTCGACAGCTATGGCTGGACCAACTACGACAACGCCATCATCCGTGGCGATTGCCGCGAAGTGATCGACAAGAGCACGCCGGAAAAGCAGGACAAGTAAGGGCGGCCATCAGGCCCGTTCCAGCACGCCGCCGCACTCGGCCGGTTGCGCCATGTGCGTGCTGAGCCAGTCGAAGACGCGCCCGGCCTTGTCCGCGATACCGGCGTCAAAACCGCGCTGCGCCAGCAGGGCGATGCCGTTCGTGGCCTGCAGCACGCCGGGCGCCAGCAGCAGCGCGCCCGCATCGTCGCGGCGCACGCACCACGGCGCCAGGCAGTCTTCCAGCAAGGGGCCCAGCACCAGGTTGTGCGACGAGACGATCACCAGGTGGCGCGCGGCCAGCGTATGCAGCACGGCGGCGGCCGCCGCCACCGATTCGAGGTGGTTCGTGCCGCGGAAAATCTCGTCGATCAGAAACAGCGCCGGCGCGCCGCCCTCGGCCAGCGCCAGCAATTCGCGCGCGCGACGCAATTCGGCGATGTACAGACTTTCGCCGCCATCGAGAGCATCCTCGTTCTGCATGCTCGCATACAGGGGCAGCATGGGCACCTGGGCCGCCTGCGCGTAGCAAAAGCCGAAGGCGCGCGCACTGATCAGATTGAGGCCCACGCCGCGCAACAGCGTACTTTTACCCACCGCATTCTGCCCCGAAATGAAGGCGCCGCGGCCATTGAGCCGCAGCGACAGCGGCATGGCGCCTTCCAGCAGCGGATGCACCACGGCATCGAGCGACAACTGCCGCGCATCGGTTTCCTGCGCCCAGCAAAACTGCGCGCGGCCGCGCAGGTGGCGCGCCAGGGCCAGGTCCGCTTCCAGGTCCGCCAGCAGCAGGAAACTCTGGCGCAGGAAGGCGCGTTCGCGCCGCACCACGCGCAGGCTGTGAAAGTAGCGCCGGATATTGCCCAGCATGAGCCAGTCGTCATATTCGCTCAGCAGGGGAATCATCTTGACCCAGCGCACTGGCGTGATCTGGCGGTTGATCACGCCGGCAGCCCGTCCACCTTCTCGCAGGTCCGCCGTGAACGGAGTATCGAGCGCGCCCAGGCGGCCATGCACCAGCAGTATCCGCTGCAAGGTAAAGACGCTGCGCTCCCACGGTTTGCAACGGTCGTGAAAGCGCATCTGCAAGGCCATCAGCAAGAGCCAGACGGGCACCGCGACGGCCCAGGCCAGTGGCGCAAACAGCCACGCGGCCAGCAGCGACGCCAACAACGCCAATGTCGGCAGCAGCAGCCAGCGGCTCCACCACGGTGGTGCTGGCGGCGCTGCGCCGCACAGCAGCGCCGCCACCTCCATGTCTGCCGTCCGCAGCGGCTGCATGGCTTGCTCGATCACCGCCTGCTGTGCCGGCGCGGCCAGCAGGGCCGCGATGCGCGCCCGCGAGGCGGCGTCCGCCGTGCCGCCCGCCAGTCGCTGATGCAATCGCTGCTGGCCAAGAATGCTGGTCTGCGTGGCCAGTTGCGCATGGTAGGCATCGAGCAGCATTTCCTCCCACGTCTGGCTATCGAGCTGGGGCGAACCACCCTGGAGCCGTTGCAGCATGGCGATGTCGCTGGCGGCAAATGGATAATCGAATTCCGGCGGCTCGGGCAGGCTGGCGAACTGGCGCAGCCAGCGTTTTAAACTGGCCAACGGGGACGGCTTGGGGGACGAGGCAGGCATCATGCTCCAGAAAGGTGCCAGCATGGCGCCGCGCGCCATCACTGCCAGGCACAGATCAGGTCGATTGCCAGATTATCAAGATCCATACGTGCGCGGACACCCACTGGACGGCGCGGACACGCCGGACAACCGGACACTTTACATTTTCCCCTTGCAAATCAACACCTTGGTTCTGGCACGGAACCTGCATACAGAAGGGCATTGTCCACGAAATGTCCACCATGATCCGCGATACTTCTTCCCAAGATGCCGTAGTGAGCGCCCCACCGGGCCAGCGCCACAAGCAACGCGCCCTGCTGCTGGCCGGCGCCGTCCTCGTCATCGGCGGCGCCGTCGCCGTGTTCTCCGGCTGGCGCAACAGCGAACATTCCGTCAACGCCAGCCGCCTGCGCATCGCCGACGTCACGCGCGGCACCCTGATCCGCGACGCGGCCGTCACGGGCCGCGTGGTCGCCTCGATCAGCCCCACCCTGTATTCGACCACGGTGGCCACCGTCACGCTGAAAGCGAAGGCGGGCGACACGGTGAAAAAGGGCGACATCCTGGCCGTACTGGAGTCGCCGGACCTGTCCGACGCCCTCAAGCGCGAGCAGTCGAGCGTGCAGCAGCTGGAGGCGGAAGTGGCGCGCCAGCAGATCCTGGCCAAGAAGCAGAAACTGCTGGCGCGGCGCGAAGCGGATACGGCGGAGATCGAGCGCCTGTCCGCGCAGCGCACCCTGGAGCGCTACGAAAGCGTGGCGCAGGTGGGCATCATCGCCAAGATCGACTACCAGAAAGCCAGGGATGCACTGAATTCGGCCGATATCCGCAGCAAGCACGCCTCGCAGGCGGCGGGCCTGGAAAGCGAAGACGTGACCCTGGCCCTGAAAACAAAAAGCAATGAACTGGAACGCCAGCGCCTCGTCCGCGACAACGCCCAGCGCAGGGTCGACGAGCTGACCGTGCGCGCCCCCGTCAACGGCTTTATCGGCACCCTGTCGGTGGCCAACCGCAGCGTGGTGCAAGCCAATACGGCCCTGATGACCCTGGTCGACCTGTCGCAGCTGGAAGTCGAGCTCGAGGTGCCGGAAACGTATGTGGCCGACATGGGCCTGGGCATGCGCGCGGAAATCGAAACGGGCGCCATCCGGGCGACCGGCAGGCTGTCGGCGCTGTCGCCCGAAGTGGTGAAGAACCAGGTGCTGGCGCGCGTGCGTTTCGACGGCGCACAGCCGGCCGGCCTGCGCCAGAACCAGCGCGTGGCGGCGCGCCTGCTGATCGATGAAAAACCGGACGTGCTGATGCTGGCGCGCGGCTCCTTCGTCGAAGCCGAGGGCGGCCGTTTCGCCTACGTCGTGCGCGATGGCGTGGCGATCCGCACGCCGATCAAGCTGGGCGCGACCAGCGTGGCGGCCGTGGAAATCCTCGACGGCTTGAAGCTGGGCGACAAGGTGGTCGTCGCCGGCACGGAAAACTTCGAGAACGCGGCACGCGTCTCGCTTAACTGAATCTCACTCATCTCACTCCCACAAGAGGCCCCGCCATGCTGCGCATGCACAACCTGAGCAAAGTCTACCGCACCCACATGATCGAAACCCACGCGCTGCGCGGCTTCGACATCCATGTGCAACAAGGTGAATTCGTCACCGTCACGGGGCCGTCCGGCTCGGGCAAGACGAGCTTTCTGAACATCGCCGGCCTGCTGGAAGAATTCACCGACGGCGAATACGTCCTCGATGGCGTCAACGTCAGGGGCATGGACGACAATGCCCGCTCGCGCCTGCGCAATGAAAAGCTGGGCTTCATCTTCCAGGGTTTTAATCTGATCCCCGACCTGTCGCTGTTCGACAATGTCGACGTGCCGCTGCGCTACCGTGGCTTCAACCGCGCCGAGCGCAAGGAGCGCATCGAGGACGCGCTGGCCAAGGTGGGCCTGGCGTCGCGCATGAAGCATTATCCGGCCGAATTGTCGGGCGGCCAGCAGCAGCGCGTGGCGATCGCGCGCGCGCTGGCCGGCTCGCCCAAGCTGCTGCTGGCCGATGAACCGACGGGCAACCTGGACACGCAGATGGCGCGCGGCGTGATGGAGCTGCTGGAAGACATCAACGCGCAAGGCACCACCATCCTGATGGTCACGCACGATCCCGAACTGGCGCTGCGCAGCCAGCGCAATGTGCACATCATCGACGGCCAGGTGTCGGACCTGGTGCAGCACGGCGCCTCGCTGTCGGCCAGGCCGCAGCACGCCGCGACCGTGTAAGGAGAGACCATGTTCCGCTACTATTTCACGCTGGGCCTGCGCAGCCTGCGCCGCAACCGCGCCCTGACCGCGCTGATGGTGCTGACCCTGGCCGTCGGCGTGGCCGCCAGCGTGTCCACCGTCACCATCCTGCACGCCATGTCGGGCGATCCGCTGCCGCACAAGAGCGACCGTCTGTTCGTGCCGATGATCGACGTCGTCCCCTTGAAAAGTTATGTGCCGGGCGCCAAGCCCAGCTTCGGCCAGTCGCAGCTGGCCTATACCGACGCGAAGAATTTCATGGCCAGCAAGGTGGGCGTGCGCCGCACCGTCATGTACGGCGTGGCCGGCCCGGTCGAGCCGGCACGCACGGATATCGGCGCCTTCCAGGCCCAGGGCCTGGCGCCCACGCGCGATTTCTTCGCCATATTCGAAGTCCCTTTCCTGCATGGCCAGCCATGGAGCGAAGCCGATGACGCCAGCGGTGCCGACGTCATCGTGCTGAGCCGGTCGCTGGCGGAAAAACTGCTGGGTACGGTCAATCCCGTGGGCCGGCGCGTGATGGTACTGGGACAGCCCTATCTGGTCAGCGGCGTGCTCGATCACTGGGATCCCGTGCCGCGCATACACCGCATCATCGGCAGCAAGGGCGCCTTTGGCACGGAAGATGAATTCTTCATTCCATTTGCCAGCGCCATCCGCCATGAAACGCGGCATGACGGCGGCATGGCCTGCAGCGGCGTCGAACGCGGCCCCGGCTTCCAGGGCACCCTGGCGTCGGACTGCACCTGGCTGCAGTTCTGGTTCGAGATGGAAAGCGCGGACCAACGTGGCGAGCTGCAGGCATATCTCGACAGCTATGCTGCCGAGCAGCGCAAGCTGGGCCGCATGCCGCGCCACGCGCCCAACGCACTGTACAACGTCAAGGAATGGATGGTGTTCCTGAACGTGGTCGACAACGACAACAAGCTGGCGGCCTGGCTGGCCTTCGGCTTCCTGCTGCTATGCCTGGTCAATACCATCGGCCTGCTGCTGGCGAAGTTTTCCGTACGCGCCAGTGAAGTGGGGATCCGCCGTGCGCTGGGCGCCACGCGGCGCGACATCTTTCGCCAGTTCCTGATCGAGACGGGCGTCATCGGCCTGGCCGGCGGCGTGCTGGGCCTGCTGCTGGCGTATGCAGCGCTGGCCGTCGTGCGTACGCAATCGAAGGAACTGGGCACCGTGGCACACATGGATATTCCGATGCTGCTGCTGACATTTGCCGTCTCCGTGCTGGCCGCCCTGCTGGCGGGTTTGCTGCCCACCTGGCGCGCTTGCCAGGTGACGCCGGCGATACAACTCAAATCCCAATGACATTTACCGTACCGCAATGAGGTTCAACATGGAAATCCGCCCCATCCTGTCGGCGCTGATGCGCAGCAAAACCGGTGCCGTACTCGTCGCCGTGCAGGTCGCCATCAGTCTGGCCATCCTGGCCAACGCCCTGCATATCGTTAACCTGCGCCAGGCGATCGCCGCCCGCCCCACCGGCGTGGCCGCTGAAAACGACATCTTTTATGTCAACATCCAAAGCATGGACAAAGGCAGCCACCAGCGCCAGCTGGCCGACCAGAAACGCCAGGCCGCCTTGCTGCGCGGCCTGCCCGGCGTGCTTTCGGTGGCGCAGACCTCGCAGGCCGTGCTGTCGCGTTCCGGCAGCAGCACCAATGTCTCCATCAAGCGTGGACAGCCCACGGCCAGCGCCACCACGTCGATGTATTTCACGCCTGACTCGCTGGTCAAGACATACGGACTCAAGCTGGTGGAAGGCCGTGATTTCCATCCCGACGAGGTGCTGGAAATCGATGAAAAAGTCGATGATATCTTTCCCAAGGTGGTCATCGTGACGCTTGCCGCAGCGCAAAAGATCTGGCCTGGCGAAAGCAGCTTTGTCGGCAAGACCCTGCTCAACGGCACCGGTGACGATGACGACGAAATGCGCGTGATCGGCGTGGTGGAGCGGTTGCAGACACAGGTCGGCCAGGTCAGCGCGCACGGCGAGCATTCGCTGATCCTGCCGGCGCGCCTGACGGGTTCGCGCGACTCGCTGCTGTACGCCGTGCGGGCCGAGCCTGGACAGCGCGACCGCCTGATGAAGGAGGCCGAGCAAGCCATCCGCAGCGCCAGCAGCGAGCGCCTGCTGGTACGCACCGATACGCTGGAAAAGCACCGCACGTCACGCTACCGGGCCGACCAGGGTTTGTCCTGGATGCTGATCGCCGTCTCGGCCCTGCTGCTGCTGGTGACGGCCAGCGGCATCGTCGGCATCGCCAGCCTGTGGGTGACGCAGCGCAGGAAGCAGATCGGCGTGCGGCGCGCACTGGGCGCCCGCCGCATCGACATCCTGCGCTACTTCCTGACCGAGAATTTCATGATCACCAGCGTCGGCGTGGCGGCCGGCGTGCTGCTGGCCCTGGCGCTGAATCAGCTGCTGGTCAGCCAGCTGGAAATGGCGCGCCTGCCCTTGCCATATCTGCTGGTTGGCGCGCTGGTGTTCTGGCTGCTGGGCTTGGGCGCCGTGTACGGCCCGGCATGGCGCGCGGCCAGCATTTCGCCGGCCACCGCCACCCGCAGTACCTGAGCCGGCACCTGAGTGATATGCTGCGCGCATGCCTACCGTACTGATTATTGACGACAACGCCGCCGTGGCCATCGCGCTCGACGTGCTGTTTTCCCTGCACGAGATCGACGCCGTGCGCGCCGCCTCGCCCGAGGAAGGCTTGCACCTGCTCGAGCGCCACACCATCGACCTGGTGGTGCAGGACATGAACTTCACGGCCGACACCACGTCGGGCGAGGAAGGCGGCGCGCTGTTCCACGCCATCCGCGCGCGCTACCCCGACCTGCCCGTGATCCTGCTGACGGCATGGACCCAGCTCGACGCGGCCGTCGAACTGATCAAGTCCGGCGCGGCCGACTATCTGGCCAAGCCCTGGGATGACCGGCGCCTGATCGCCAGCGTGCGGAACCTGCTGGAACTGGGACAGGCCAACCGCGCGCTGCGCCAGCGCGTGGTGGCCGAGCAGCGCCAGCGCCACGCCCTGGAACACGACTTCGACTTGCGCGGCATGGTATGGCAAGACCCGGCCACCGAAAGAGTCGTGCACCTGGCGTGCCAGGTGGCGCGCGCCGACGTTCCCGTGCTCATTTCGGGGCCGAACGGCAGCGGCAAGGAACGCATCGCCGCCATCGTGCAAGCCAATTCCCAGGTCGCCGGCGGCCCCTTCGTCGTGCTCAATTGCGGCGCCGTTCCCGTGGAGCTGATCGAGGCGGAACTGTTCGGCGCCGAGGCGGGCGCCTATACCGGCATCACGCGCGCGCGCGACGGCAAGTTCGACGCCGCCGACGGCGGTACCTTGTTCCTCGACGAGATCGGCAACCTGCCGCTGGCCGGACAAATGAAACTGCTGCGCGTGCTGGAAACGGGACGCTTCGAACGCCTCGGCTCGAACCGCGAGCGGCAAGTGAAAGTGCGCGTCATCAGCGCCAGCAACGCCGACCTGCCGGCGATGATCAAGGCCGGCACGTTTCGCGAAGACCTGTTCTACCGCCTGAACGTGATCGAACTGCGCCTGCCGCCGCTGGCCCAGCGCCCGGCCGACATCCTGGTGCTGGCGCGCCACTTCCTGGGCGGTGAAAAAACGCTGGACGCGCAGGCGCAGGCCACCCTGCTGGCACACGCCTGGCCGGGCAATGTGCGCGAACTGAAAAACGTCATGCAGCGCGCCAGCCTGCTGGCGACCGGCCCGGTGATCGGCGCGCAGGAAACGGGCTTGCCGCTGGCTGGTGCCACATCGCCGCGCACGCCGCAGGATGTCGGCGCGACGGAACCGGACCGCGACAGCGTCGCCGCGGCGCTCGCGCGCGCGCATGGCGTGGTGGCGCAGGCCGCGCAGGAACTGGGGCTGTCGCGCCAGGCCCTGTACCGGCGCATGGAGCGCCTGGGCATCGCGCGCGGCTGATGGCAGACCGCCCCATGCGCCTCTCGCTGCTCACGCGCTGGACGGCGCTGATCGTCACCTTGCTGGTGCTGGGCATCGTCATCGCCCTGCTGCTCGCGCACTTCTTGCCAGGCCAGCCGCTGCTGGTACTGGCCGGTACCCTGCTGTGCGTGCTGCCCGTGGCCGTCATTACCATCCGCGCGCAGCTGCAGGCGATGCTGTCGCTGTTTCGCGCCTTGAGCGGCACGGTGGCCAGCTACCAGGACGGCGACTTCGGCTTCAGCTTGCGCTGGCCGCAGAACGATGAACTGGCCGACCTGGTGGCGGCCCACAATGCGCTGGGCGACGTGCTGCGCAAGCAGCGCCTGGACCTGGTGCAGCGCGAACTGCTGCTCGACACCATGGTGCAAAACACGCCGGTGGCCATGCTGCTGGTGGCCGAGGGCAGCGCCATCGTCTACGCCAACCTGGCCGCGCGCCAGCTGCTGCACCACGGCCGCCGGCTCGAGGGGCAGCACTTGACCGACATCGTGCGGCAGGCGGCGCCGGCCCTGGCCGAGGCGCTGGCGCGCCGCAACGACGGCCTGTTTACCAGCGGCGAAGGGGAACAGGAAGAGGTGTATCACCTGGCGCGGCGCAGCTTCAGTCTGAACGGGCGCAAGCACGAGCTGCTGCTGCTGCGCCAGCTGACGCTGGAGCTGCGGCGCCAGGAAGTGCAGACCTGGAAAAAGGTCATCCGCGTCATCAGCCATGAGCTCAACAACTCGCTGGCGCCGCTGGCCTCGCTGGCCCATTCCGGCGCCGAGCTGGTACGCCGCGGCCAGACGGCGCGCCTGCCGCAAATCCTCGCCACCATCGAGGAACGCACGCGCCACCTGGAAACCTTCATCCTCGGCTATGCGCGCTTTGCCAAGCTGCCCGCGCCGCGCCTGGCGCCGTGCGAATGGCAGCCCTTCCTCGACGGCCTGGCATCGCAAGCAGCCTTCACGCTCGACGGCCCGCCGCCCGCGCAGGCGGCCGTGTTCGATGCGGCGCAAATGCAGCAGGCGCTGCTCAACCTGCTCAAGAATGCGTTGGAGTCCGGCTCCAAGCTCCAGCATATCGGCCTGCACGTCAGCCAGGCGCATGGCCAGCTGCGCATCGAAGTGCGCGACCGCGGCCCGGGCATGAGCGGCGCCGTGCTGGAAAACGCGCTGGTGCCGTTTTACTCCACCAAGCGCAGCGGCACGGGGCTGGGCCTGGCCCTGGCGCGCGAAATCGCCGAAGCCCATGGCGGGCGCATCACCCTGGCCAACCGCGAGGACGGCGGCCTGGCGGTGACCTTGATTCTTCCCTTACTGGATAGAAATTAGTTCCTCGTGCAACTATCGTTACATCACAAAATCCCAGACTATTTTTAAGTAAAATATTGATAATAATAGTTTTAATTATCACAACTCCTCGCGTCCTATGCCCGTGTGTTAGAAATAAGCTATTTAAGTTTGCATAATGATATAAAAATAGCTCATTGACAACGAATTATCTTGGCGATAATTTATCACTGCGGTACGGTTTTTTTGAAACATCAATCGTTTTTTCGCGGGGATCAACATGAAATTAAAATCACTCATCGCAGCGGCGGTACTCAGTGCCGCCTCCATCGGCAGCGCCAGTGCCGCCGCCTACACCGTCAACCTCGTCAATACCACGGGCAATCTGTGGACCAGCGGCTTCAACGCCGTGCCCAGTCCGCTCGGCGACTTCACCGATACCTTCACGTTCACACCCAACGCGACCTTCGGTTCCACCGCGCAAGCCTTCCTGGCCAACCTGTCCGTCACGGGCTCGGACAGTTCCTCCATCAGCTTCAGCAGCGCCAACCTGAACGGCATTTCGCTAAGCGGCTTTGGCGGCCCCACCGTCTTTGGCTATGCCCAGGGCGAAATCCTGGCGCCCACGAGCGTCCTGTTCAACGGCCCGCTGGTTCTGACCGTGATGGGCAACACCAAGGGGGCAGCTATGGCGGCGTCTTCAACCTGAACCTGGCGCCCGTTCCCGAACCGGAAACCTATGGCATGCTGCTGGCCGGCCTGGGCATACTCGGCTTCCTGGCGCGACGCCGCAAGCAATCTTGAACGCTCCTCCCCAAAGACGCCGCGGCGTCTTTTTTCATGTGGCTGCTACACTGGCGCCATGACGACCGACTTTATCTCCACCAGCAACACCGCTTTCAGCCACCCGGGCCACCCGCCCGCCACCACCACCGAACACCGCGGCATCCGCTACCTGCACCTGGGCACCAAGTGGGTGCAGGGCGCCATGCGCCTGGATAAACCCGACGCCATCGAGCTCGAATACGTGCAGATGATGATGATGTGGATGCTGTTCAAGACGCAGCCCAAACGCATCGTGCAGCTGGGCCTGGGCAGCGCCGCGCTGACCAAGTTCAGCTACCGCCGCTTTCCCGACGCCACGGTCACGGCCATCGAACTCAATCCGAACGTGATCGCCATCTGCGGCGCCCAGTTCGCGCTGCCGCCCAATGATGATCGCCTCGATGTGCGCGAAATGAATGCGCTCGACTTCGTGCTCGACCCCGCCAACCACGGCACGGTCGACGCGCTGCAAGTGGACCTGTACGACGAAGACGCGCGCGGCCCCGTGCTCGACACGCCCGAGTTCTACCAGGCCTGTTACGACTGCCTGACGGACGACGGCATCATGTGCACGAATGTCTTCGGCGACTTCCCCAACTACGACAAGAATTTGCAGGCGATGGAACTGGTCTTCGACGCCGTCGTCTGGGTGCCGGAAATGGAAGATGAAAACATCGTCGTGCTGGCCTTCAAGAAATCGCCGTCGCTCGACTTCAGCGACTTGTACGAACGCGCCGCCACCATCAGGAAACAGTTCAACCTGCCCGCCAAGAACTGGGTCAACGGCTTGAAGCAGTGGATGCAGGACCAGCAGTAAGGCAGTAGCACGGCATCACGCCGGCAGCAGCGCGCCCAGGCGGCGTGCCAGGCCATCCATGTTCTCGGCCGGCACCTGCGCATAACCGAGCAGGAAACCGTTCCAGCCCGCCCCGTCTCCCGTGCCGTGCGCGGACAGCGCCAGCGCCACGATGCCGTCCCGCGCGGCGCGGCGGCTCAGCGCCAGGTCATCCCATTCCGTGTCGTGAAAACGCAGCGCCAGGTGCATGCCGGCCGTGCCGCCATGGATGGCCGCGCCCGCGCACGCATGGCGCTGCAAGGCCTCGCTCAAGGCGTCACGGCGCTGGCGGTACAGCCTGCGCATGCGGCGCACATGGCGCGCAAACAGGCCGCTGCGCAGGAACTCGGCCAGCGCCAGCTGTTCAGCCACGCGGCCGCGCGCGGCGCCCTGCGCCTGCATCTGCGCGAAGGCCCCGGCCAGCGCGGCCGGCACGACGATAAAGGCGATGCGCAAGGCGGGAAACATGGTCTTGCTGAAGGTGCCCAGGTACACGACGGGCGCGTCGGCCACCAGTCCCTGCATGGCCGCGAGGGGCGGCCCGCCATGGCGAAACTCGCTGTCGTAATCATCCTCGATGATCAGCGCGCCCGCCGCCCGCGCGCGTTCGAGCAGCGCCATGCGGCGCGCGGGACTGAGCACGCTGCCGGTCGGATACTGATGCGACGGCGTCGTGTAGATCAGGCGCGGCGGCGTATCGCGCCAGTCCTCGTCCGTCGGCGCGATGCCATCCATGTCGACGGCGATACCGGTCACCTGCAAGCCGGCACCACGGCCAGCCGCCAGCGCGCCGCCATAACCGGGATGCTCGATCCACAAGGTATCGCCCTGGTCGGCAAAGGCGCGCAGGCAGACATCGAGGCTGCTCTGCGTGCCGTCCGTGATGAACACCTGGCGCGCATCGCAGACGACGCCGCGCGCGGCGCGCAAATGGTCGGCGATGGCCATGCGCAGCTGCGGCTCGCCGGCAGGGTCGCCATAATTGAGCTGGCGCGGCGTCAGCGCGCGCCACGCGCGGTCCAGCATGCGCCGCCACTGCGCCAGCGGAAATTCGTCGAGCGCCGGCACGCCAGGCGCGAACGCGCCCATGGCGTCGGCGGGAAACACCACCGCCGCATTCACATCCTGTCCCGCCACGCCGCGCAAATGCCGGGCGCGGCGCGACAAGCCATCCTGGCCAGCGCTCGCTGGCGATGCCACCGGCACGCCGGCGCCGCCGGCGACGACGGTGCCGCGCCGGTCCGGCAAGACAAACCCTTCGCTGGCCAGTTGCTCGTAGGCGTACAGCACAGTATTGCGCGCCAGCCCCAGTTCTGCCGCCAGCACGCGCGTGGCGGCCAGGCGCGTACCGGGCGCCAGCTGGCCGCTGCGGATGGCGGCACGCAGGCATTCATGCAGCAGGCGCTGGCGCGGCCAGCCCTGCTCGCGGTGCGTGCGCTCGAACGCGCCCAGCAGCAAAGCGAAATCCATGCGCCCCTTTCATCGTGGCTCTATATTATTTGTCAGTTCTGGATCTTTTTTCAGGGCCAGATGCCGATTATAGTGCGGCCTGCTTCTTCAACCAACCGGACCTCCGCCATGACCGCTACCGCCCTGCCTCCCAGCCCCCGTACCCGCGTGCGCCGCGTCGCCGAACTGGCCAGCTATGAGCAAGCCGCCCTGTACGCCATCGTCGATGCCGCCTACCTGTGCCATATCGCCTTCCACGACGACAAGGGCAGCCATTGCATCCCGACCGCCTGCTGGCGCATCGAAGGCCACCTGTACATCCACGGTTCGAACGGCAGCCGCATGCTCAAGCGCTTGCAAGACAGCGACGTCTGCGTGACCATCACCCATCTCGATGGCCTGGTGCTGGCGCGCTCGGCCTTCAATCACACGATGAACTACCGCTCGGCGATGGTGTACGGTCAGTTTGAAAAAGTAAGCGATATCGGCCAGCAGCATGCGGCCATGGACGCGCTGATGGAAAAGCTGGCGCCGGGGCGCCTGGCGCACGTGCGCGGCGGCAGCGCCAAGGAATACGCGGCCACCACCGTGCTGCGCATCGCGCTCGACGAATATGCCGTCAAGCAGCGCCAGGGCGGCCCGCTCGACGATGCGGACGACATGGCGCATGCCGTCTGGACGGGCGAACTGCCGTTTACGCACGGCCGTGGCGCGGCCATTGCCGATGCGCTCAACACCAGCGACATGCCCGCGTATACCGCCGCCTGGGGCACGGAATCCGCTTGACCGGCCAGCGTGCTTGCCCGATGATCGGCATTGATGGCGATCGCCACCAAGTTAGCAACCGATCCAATCACGCATGGAGCATATGATGATGAAGCGAGTATCCCTGGCCGCGGCCCTGACGGTCATGCTGGCCTGTGGCGGCAGCGGCGCGGCGCTGGCCGCCGATGCGGGCGACGCGGCGCTGAAGGCGGCCATTGCCGGCAGTGCGCGCACGCCAGCCAATGCGCTGCGCGACAGCGCCCGCCACCCGTATGAAACACTGACGTTCTTCGGCATCAGGCCGACCATGACGGTGGTGGAACTGGCGCCCGGCGGCGGCTGGTACACGGAGATCCTGGCGCCCTACTTGCGCGACAACGGCAAGCTGATCGCCGCCGGCAACGACCCGCAGTCAAACAGCGAAGGCGCCCGCCGTGGCGCGGCACGCTTCCAGCAAAAACTCGACGCCAACCCGGCCGCCTTCGGCAAGGTGGAAATCGGCGCCTTCGCGCCCCCACCACCTACCGCATCGCGCCCAAGGGCACGGCCGACATGGTGCTCACCTTCCGCAATATCCACAACTGGATACCGATCGGCGAAGCGGGCATGCAGATCCTGTTCAAGGAAGTGTATGACAGCCTGAAACCGGGCGGCGTGTTCGGCGTCGTCGAGCATCGCCTGCCGGCGCACAAGGCGCAGGACGCCACGGCCAGCAGCGGCTACATGCACGAAGCGTATGTGATCAAGCTGGCCGAAGGCGCGGGCTTCAAACTGGCGGCCAAGTCGGACATCAACGCCAATCCGAAAGACACGGCGGACCACCAGGGCGGCGTCTGGGCGCTGCCGCCCACCTACGCCAACAAGGATGTGGACCGGACCAGGTACGCGGCCATCGGCGAGAGCGACCGCATGACCTTGAAGTTCGTCAAGCCATAGTCAATCCAACGGCGGCGTGCCGATCCGGCGCGCCGCCCGAGCACGGATCTAGATCCAGCTACAGGTGGATGCCGTACACGCCGCACAGGCGCTTGACCAGGGTGCAGGAACTGGCATCGCCATCCACCACGCACGCGGTGTAGGCTTCCTCGCAGGTTTCGCGCGATGGCAGGGCATACGCGGAAGAACTGACGGCGCCGGCAAAACCGACGGCGGCGCAAAAGACGAATACAGCTTTTTTCACATTGATCATTTTTATCCCATTCCCAAGAGTTGAGTCGTTATAAAAACCATGGCACAAGCGCCAGCCGCCCGCATTCAGCTATCTCCCAGGCATATGGCGCATGGAAATAGTAGCAGCTTGAAAAGTTAGTAAATGCGCAAACAAGAAATCAAGATAACGTTTCTTTTTCATCCCTTTTCATGGAATAAAAACCGGCCCGCCCCCCTCCCGTCGCGCATTTGCATGGCGACAGGCGAAAAAAACCGCAGCCCAGGCTGCGGTTCTTGTAGCGACCCCTTACTTCTTCGCTTCCTTCGGCTTCACCGGCACCAGGCTCAGGTCCTGGAAGTCGTAGCTGAAATCCGTCTCGGCCGACACGGGCGCCATCTTCACGCGGTCGATGCTGCCATCGGGGTTGAGCGAGAACGTCACGTAGGCATCGGCATTGAAGTTGCGCTCTTTCCAGCGCACGATGAAGGTGTCGTGCTGCCAGTGTTCCAGCTCGCCCGTCAGGTCCGGCGTGCGCGTGAAGCTGAGGATGTGTTTTTTGCCTTCCGGCCTGATCACGACCTTGCCATACCAGGCGTCCTCATACTCGCCGTCGTACGCCGCCAGCGGCAGCGACGGTTGCGATTTCGCCGCGCGCGCGCTCGACGCCTTGCCCTGCTTTTTCACTTCTTCCGCATGCTGGTCCTGCTCCACCTTGGCCACCAGCGCCAGCCAGTCCGACGGCGCCGCCTGCAGGTAATGGTCGAGGATGCGCCATTGCAGCGCCGTCATGGAGCCGCCATTTTCCGCATTGGTGAGGATGGCCACGCCCAGTTTCGCTTCCGGCACCATCACCACGCGCGAATAGAATCCCTGCAGCGCGCCGCCGTGCATGGCGACCTTCATGCCCTTGTAGTCGCGCAGCTGGAAGCCCAGGCCATATGCGCTGAAGTTCGGTTTCGTCGCGGCCAGCGCCGGCTTCGGCTCGGGAATCTTGATCGGCGTTTGCGCCGTCCACATTTCGCGGCCCTGCTTTTCGCTGAACAGGCGCGCTTCCTTGCCGTCCTTGCCCGGCACGCCGGCGATCTTGCCGCCGTCGAGCAGCACCATCATCCACTTGGCGATATCTTCCGCATTCGTGTTGATGCCGACGGCGCCCACGGCGTTCGGCACGGGCATCGACTTGACGGCGGCGATCCTGCCGTCGATCTTGCTGTGCGCGCTGGCGACGTCGGGATTGCCCGCATTCTCGGCCAGGCTGGTGGTGGTGCCCGTCATGCCCAGCGGCGCCAGGATGCGCTCACGCATGGCCTCGCCCCAGCTTTTTCCCGCCTTGTCGGCGATGATCTTGCCGGCCACAATATACAGCAGGTTATCGTAGGCATAGCTGTTGCGAAAACTCGTGGCCGGACGGATGTAGCGCAGCTTCTCGATGATCTCGTCGGTGCTGAACGTGGTGGTGGGCCACCACAGCAAGTCGCCGGCGCCCAGGCCCAGGCCGCTGCGGTGCGTCAGCAGGTCGCGGATGGTCATGGCGCCCGTGACGTAGGAATCGTGCATCTGGAAGCCGGGCAAATGCTTGGTGACGGGATCGTCCCAGGCCAGCTTGCCCTCGTCGACCAGCATGGCCAGCGCGGCGGCCGTGAAACCCTTCGAGTTCGATGCCACCTCGAACATGGTCCGCGCATCGACGGCGGCCGGTTCGCCCAGCTTGCGCACGCCAAAACCCCTGGCGGTGACGACCTTGCCATCCTTGACGATGGCGATCGCCATGCCGGGCACGTCGAATACTTTCAGGGCGGTGGCGACGTCGCGCTCAAGATCGAAGGCCGGCGCAGGCGCGGGCGCTGCGGCAACGACGGGGGCGGCGTCAAATGCCAGCGCCGGCACGCTGACGCCGGAAAACGCCAGCACGATGGCGGCGGCAAGGCGGTTCATGGTATGCATGGTCAGGATGTCCAAAGAAAGGTTCAATGCGCTTGCGCGGCCATCAATTTATCGACGCTTTCCTGCGTCACCGGGTGGTAGCGTTCGCGCGCCTGCGCATACACGTCCTTGGCCCAGGCATGGCCTTGCGGCGTCTTCATCAAGGCGCTGTACAGGGGCACGACGAACTTCTGGCGGCCCACGCTCAGCAGGAATGCCTGCAAGGGCTGGCGCACGTCGTAGCCGGCGTTCACGGAGGCCAGATAGAAGCGGTAGGCGACTTCATTGTTGCCGCTCTTGCCCACGCCGTAGACCTGGTCCAGCTCACGCAATTGCGCCGCGCTGGCCTTATTGTTGATGTCGTTCAGGAAGTGCATCGATTCGATGGCGATCCACTTGTCCATGCCCAGGTCTTTCGTCGCCAGCTCGCCTTTCAGCCAGGCGTCGCGGTGCTGGTCGAGCAGCGCCAGGCGCGGCGAGACCACGCGCTGCGCGCTGGCCGGCACGCCCGTGCCATACAGCCATTCCTCGAGCTCCGCTTCCGGCATGACGTCCGGATGCCGCGCCAGCAGGTTCTTGCGCAGGTAGGCGATGAACTGCTCCGTCGTCACGCTCTGGAACGCATGCTGGTCGAACCAGCCGCGCAGGAAGGGGTCGAACACGGCGCGGCCGGCGCGGCGCTCCATGGTGGCCAGGAACCAGGCGCCCTTAGGGTAGATGATGCCGTCGTCCGTGTACGTTTCCGCCGGGTTGGCGTCGGCGTCGCGCGTGATCAGCGCCGTTTTCGCGGCCGGCAATTCGCGGATCGAGGCGGCCAGTTCTTCCTGGTCGACCTGCACGCCCATCTGCGCCACGTCGCTGCCATACAGCTGCTCGACGATGCGCGTCGTGACGTAGGTGGTGAAGCCTTCGTTGAGCCACATGTGCTTCCACGAGGCGTTGGTGACCAGGTTGCCCGACCACGAGTGGGCCAGTTCATGCGCGATCAGGTCGACCAGGCTGCGGTCGCCCGCGATCATGGTCGGCGTGAGGAAGGTCAGGCGCGGGTTTTCCATGCCGCCGTAGGGGAACGAAGGCGGCAGCACGATCATGTCGTAGCGCCCCCAGCCATAAGGGCCGTACAGCGCCTCGGCCGCCTGGATCATCTTTTCCGTGTCGGCCAGCTCGTATTCGGCCGCCTTGATGCGCGGCGGTTCCGCATACACGGCGGAGCGTGGGCCGAGCTTGCGCACTTCCAGTTCGCCGATGGCGATCGCCAGCAGGTACGAGGGAATCGGCTGCGGCATCCTGAATTTCCAGCCGCCCTTGCCCGTCGCCTTTTCGTCGTTCTCGGCGCTCATCACGACGCGCATGCCGCTTGGCGCCTCGATGCGCGCGCTATAGGTGAAACGCACGGCAGGCGTATCCTGCGACGGCACCCACGAGCGGGCGTTGATGCTTTGCGACTGGCTGAACATGAAAGGCAGCTTGCCCGACATCGTCTGCTGCGGCGTGAGCCACTGCAGCGCGATGGCGTTCGGCGCCGTGTGATAGTAGACGCGCACCTTGCCCGGCTGGCCCGTGGTGGTGATGCGCAGCGCCTGGCCCTTTTCCGCGTCGGCCTTGTCCAGCTGGTACGGCGCCATCTGCCATGCGCCGCGCTTGTCCTGTACCTGCACCTTGGCGATCGACAGATCGCGCGTATCGAGCACCAGCGTGCGCGCCGCCGGGTCGATCCAGTTCAAGGACAGCTCGGCATAGCCGGAGAGCGTCTTTTGCTTGAAGTCGGCTTTCAGGTCCAGCTGCAGGTCGCGCGTGCGCACCTGGTCGTAGCGCGCGTAGCTGAGGGGGTCGGCGTGCGCGGCCAGGGTCACCTGGCAAAGTAGCGCACAGCCCAGCGCGCGCAGGAAGGTCAAAGTTTGCATGGTCGTCTTTTGAATGATTTGCGAAAGCCCCGGTCCGTGTGCGCCGGGGCGTCGCGCAGAATAGCACTTCCGGCGCAGGCCGGCAGAAAAAAGCGCCGGACTGGCCGGCGCTGTTTCCCTATTTTTCTTCTGCCCTGGCTTGCGGCTTGGCCTCGGGCGCCTTCAGCGGCACATTAAAATCCTTCATCAGGTTATGCTTGTCCCGGTCCTGCTTGAACAGCTCCAGGCGCGACGGCGTGATCTTTCGCGGCCAGCTATTGTTGCTGGTGTCGATGTCGGCCGTCTCCCAGTACGGGTCCTGCACCAGGCCCACCATCGGCTCGTCCGTGATGATCACCTTGCTGATCTTGTGCGGCGCGTAGCGCCACACTTCGGCCGGCACGCGCTCGATGATTTTCTTGCCGCTTTTCAGTTCGATTTCCAGGATCAGCGGCATCACCAGGCCGCCGAGATTCGAAAAGTCGACCAGGTACAGATGCTTGCCCATGTTACGCTGTTCCAGCAGCTTTTTCTCCCACGGCTCCAGCGTTTCCTGCTCTTCCGCATAGCTGTTGCGGTCCTTGTTGGTGACCGTGAATTCATCGTGCCGGTTATAGAAATCCTTCAGCGCCGGATCGGCATCCACCTTCTTCGGCAGCGCCTTGTTGCGCTGGTCCGAGATCGAGATGGGCTGCGCCGCCTTCTGCGCCTTCTTCCACGCCTTTTCCGTTTCCGGATTCTTCGTGCTCACGCCATATTCGCTGATGCCGTCGATGCTGATGTCGACGGCGTCGGTGGTATAGAACCAGCCGCGCCAGAACCAGTCCAGGTCCGTGCCGGAAGCGTCTTCCATGGTGCGGAAAAAGTCGGCCGGCGTCGGGCGCTTGAACTTCCAGCGCAAGGCGTACTGCTTGAAGGCGAAGTCGAACAGTTCGCGCCCGAGGATGGTTTCGCGCAGGATGTTGAGGGCCGTGGCCGGCTTGTCGTAGGCGTTCGCCGTGAACTGCAGCAAGGACTCGGAATTGGTCATGATGGGCACCTGGTTCTGGCTGCGCATGTAATCGACGATCTTGCGCGGCTCGCCATTCCAGGACGGGAAATGCTCTTCCCACGCCTGCTCGGCCAGGTACTGCAGGAAGGAATTGAGACCCTCGTCCATCCACGTCCACTGGCGCTCGTCCGAGTTGACGATCATGGGAAAATAATTGTGGCCCACCTCGTGGATGATCACGCCGATCAGGTCATATTTGGCCGTCTTCGAATACGTGAGTTCCCCCGTCTTCTTGTCCTTCACGGGACGCCCGCCATTGAACGCAATCATCGGATACTCCATGCCGCCCACGGCGCCGTTGACGGAGATCGCGTTCGGATACGGATAGTCGAAACTGTACTTGTTGTACTGCTCGATCGCGTGCACGACGGCGCGCGTGCTGTACTGCTGCCACAGCGGATTGCCCTCGTTCGGATAGTAGGACATGGCCATCACGCGCTTGCCGCCGCTGTCCAAACCCTGCGCATCCCAGATGAACTTGCGGCTCGAGGCCCATGCCATGTCGCGCACATTGGCCGCCTTGAAATGCCAGGTCTTCATCCCCGCCGGCTTGCCCTTTTCCGCCGCCAGCGCCTCGGCGGGCGTGATCACCAGCAGCGGCGTCGCGCTGTTTTTCGCCCGTGCCAGGCGCTCGCGCTGCGCCGCGCTCAGGACGCCAGCAGGGTTTTGCAGCTCGCCCGTGGCGGCCACCACGTGGTCGGCCGGCACGGTCAGGTACAGCTCGTAGTCGCCAAACTCCAGCGTGAATTCGCCGGAACCGAGGAACTGCTTGTGCTGCCAGCCGGTGACGTCGTAATACGCGGCCATGCGCGGAAACCACTGCGCGATCTGGAAAATCGCGTTCTTGTCGTCCTCAAAATACTCGTAGCCGGAGCGCTCGACGAGCACCTTCTGGTCATTGATCCGGTACGACCAGTCGATGTTGAACGTGACGCTCTGGCCGGGCGCCAGCGCCACCGGCAAATCGATGCGCAGCATGGTCTGGTTGACCACATACGGCAGCGGCTTGCCGCTGGCCGCTTTCACGGCGGTGAGCTTGAAGCCGCCGTCAAACTCGCGCCCCGCATGGATGGCGCGCAAGTCCTCGAATTTCAGCGCTTCGTCTTCGTTGCCGCTCAGCCAGGCCTGGCGCGACGGCGCGCTCAGGACGCGGCGCTGGTCGGCATCCTGGCGCAAACCATTCTGGTCCAGCTGCAGCCACAGATACGCAAGGCTGTCGGGCGAACGGTTGTGATAGGTGATCTGCTCGCTGGCCGTGATGGCGCGGCGCGCTTCATCGAGCGTGGCGCGGATCACGTAATCGGCGCGCTGCTGCCAGTAGGCGTGGCCGGGCGCGCCGGACGCCGTGCGGTAGCTGTTCGGCGTGGGCAGCAGTTCTTCCAGTTGGCGGAACTTGTCGTCGAAGGGCGCGGCGGCGCACAGGCCGGACAAGGGGGCAAGCAAGGTCAAACACAGGGCAAGCAAGCGGACAAGGACCGGCATGGCGCATTCCATCTGGGAGTCGTGGACAGAACTGCATTCTAAGTCGAGTCTGTTTGCAATCGATCATTGTTGTGCAAGTCCCACACGCAGCACGGCGCCGGCGGCCGGCGGCACTGGCGCAGAAACAGGCATAGGCGTATGATGCGCCTCGAACATTGGGGAGTAGTCGTCCCGCGGTCCTGCCGCGGGAACCTGTATCAACATGATTGGCCCGCAGGCCATGGTGCAGGTGGTTGCAGAACTTGACGAGACCATTGATCCAGGGCGGCCGCATGGGCCGGAGTCGCCCGTGGATCATTGGTTAATTCGTCCGGCCCGCGTACCTCTTGCACTCTCATGGAAGCATTCCTCATCTCCACCGGCATCGTCGGTCTCGCTGAAATCGGCGACAAAACCCAACTGCTGGCCTTTCTGCTGGCCGCCAAATTCCGCAAGCCTTTGCCCATCGTGCTGGCCATCTTCGTCGCCACCGTCGCCAACCACGCGTTCGCCGCCGCCGTCGGCGCCTGGATCACCAGCATGCTGGGGCCCGACGCGCTGCGCTGGGGGCTGGGCGTATCGTTCCTGGCCATGGCCGCCTGGACCCTGATCCCCGACAAGCTCGATGAAGATGAGACGAAACTGGCCAGGTACGGCGTCTTCCTGACCACCCTGATCGCCTTCTTCATGGCGGAAATGGGAGACAAGACGCAGGTGGCCACGGTGGCGCTGGCGGCGCGCTACCACGATATCGTTTCCGTCGTGCTGGGCACCACCTTCGGCATGATGCTGGCCAACGTGCCCGCCGTCTACCTGGGCGACAGGATCGCCAACCGCGTCCCGCTGCGCCTCGTGCATGGCATCGCGGCCCTGATCTTTGCCGTGCTGGGCGTGGCCACCCTGCTGGGTGCGGGCGCGGTTCTGGGATTTTGAGACAGTCCTGGATAATTTCCTATTTACAATATTCATGCTCATAATTACAATGTCGGCAACATGAATACCGGCGCGCCGATCCCGAATGGTCAGCGCGCTTTCTTGAGGAAAGTATGCAGTTGAACAGAAAAGCGGCGGCGCTGTGCCTGGCCGCTTGCGCCAGCCACCTCCCCGCCGCCATAGCGGCACCCTTGCACCGCCACCAGACGGCAACGCCTTCCGCGCCCGAAGTACGCACGCGCGATCTGCTGCTGTTCGGCGCCGGCCTGGTCCTGCTGGCGGGCAGGCGCCGTCCCGGGCAAGAGAAGTGGCAAGACACGACGACGCGACTACAGCAGCAGTAGCACCGCATACTCGCGGCTCTCGTCGCGCAGGGCGATGCTGTTGCCGTCCTGCGCCACGCCATCGAGCGACAACCCCGCAGGCCGTCCCTGCGCCGGCTCCACCGTGATGGCATAGCTGCTGGCGCCGAAGCGGTAATGCAGCTTGAAGCCGTCCCATTCGGCCGGCATGGTCGGCGCCAGACGCAGCACGTTCGCTTCGCGCGTCAAGCCGAGCAGGGATTCGACGATCAGGCGGTATAGCCAGCCCGACGATCCCGTGTACCAGCTCCAGCCGCCGCGTCCCACGTGCGGCGCCACGGCATACACGTCGGCCGTCACCACGTACGGCTCCACCTTGTAGCGCGCCACCGCCTGCGCGTCAACGCCATGACGCACGGGATTGATCATGCGCAGCAGCTCCCACGCCTTTTCGCCATCGCCCATGCGGGCAAACGCCATCGCCGTCCAGATGGCCGCATGCGTGTACTGGCCGCCGTTTTCGCGCACGCCCGGCACATAGCCGCGGATGTAGCCGGGATTGAGATCGGCCTTGTCGAACGGCGGGTCGAGCAGCTGGATCACGCCGGAGTCCCGGCGCACGAGGCGCGCATCGACCTGGCGCATGGCGCCGGCGACCCGCTCCTTGTTGGCGGCGCCCGACAGCACGCCCCAGCTTTGCGAAATCGAATCGATCTGGCATTCCTCGTTCGTGTGCGAGCCCAGTGGCGTGCCGTCGTCGAAATACGCGCGCCGGTACCACTCGCCATCCCACGCGTGTTCCTCGACGTTGGCCGCCAGTTTCACGGCTTCGTCGCGGCAGCACTGGGCGAACGCAGCATCGCCGCGCAGCATGGCCACTTCGGCGAAACGCTGCAGCACTTCGTACAGGAAGAAGGCCAGCCACACGCTCTCGCCCTTGCCGTGTTCGCCCACCTTGTCCATGCCGTCGTTCCAGTCGCAGGAACCGATCAGCGGCAAGCCGTGCACGCCCAGGCGCAAGCCATGGCGGATGGCGCGCACGCAGTGTTCATACAGGTCGGCCGACTCGCCCGAACGCACCGGCAAGTCATAGTAGGAATCCTCTTCCGGCTTGACGGCCCGCCCCTCGATGAAGGGCGCCACTTCCGACAGCACGTTGACGTCGCCCGTGGCGATCACATAGCGGCAGGCGGCCAGCGGCAGCCACAGATAATCGTCGGAGCAGTGCGTGCGCACGCCCCGGTCCGACGGCGGATGCCACCAGTGCTGCACGTCGCCTTCGACAAACTGGTGCGCCGCGCACAGCAGCAGGTGCTTGCGCAGCAGCTGCGGCGCCGTGTGGATCATCGCCATCGCGTCCTGCAACTGGTCGCGGAAACCGTAGGCGCCGCCCGACTGGTAATAGCCGCTGCGCGCCCACAGACGGCAGGCGATGGTCTGGTACATCAGCCAGCCATTGGCGATCACGTCGAGCGACGGGTCTGGCGTCTCGATGCGCACGGCGCCCAGGGTGCTTTCCCAGTGCGCGCGTACCGCGTCGAGCGCCATGCGGGCCGCTTCCTTGCCCGCATGGCGCTGCACCATGGTGCTGGCGTCGGCATTGCGGCGCCCGCCCACGCCGAGCAGGAAGACGATTTCGCGCTCCTGTCCCGGCTGCAGTTCGAACGGCACCTGGATGGCGGCACACTGGTCCAGCCCCGTGCCCGCCTTGCCGGAAAGGCGCACGCGGCGCAGCGCCGCCGGCTGCGCCAAGCTGCCGTTGCGGCCGATGAATTCATTGCGGTCGCAGGTGATGGAACGGATGCTGGCGTCCGTATTGAAAAAGCCGACGCGGCCGGAAAACTCCGTGTTGTAGTTATTGCGCGCAAACAGCGCGCCGCTGATCGTATCGACTTCGGTGGCCACATGCATGCCGGACTTGGCGCGCAGGTCCGCCATCACCCATTCCACGTAACCGGTGACGGACAGGCGGCGCGGCACGCCGCTGTCGTTGCGCACCTTGATGACCGAGTATTTGACGGCCGCATCGAGCGCCACATAGGTGCACAGCTCGGTGGCGATGCCGCCCTCGCTGTGCTCAAAAATGCTGTAGCCGAAACCGTGGCGCGTCACGTAGTCGCCGCTGCCGCGCGCGGGCAGGGACGAGGGCGACCAGAACTGGCCGGTCTGCTCGTCGCGCACATAAAACGCTTCGCCGGACAGGTCGGACACGGGGTCGTTCTGCCATGGCGTGAGGCGGAATTCATGCGCATTCTCGCTCCACGTGTACGCCTGGCCGGCTTCCGACACCACCGTGCCGAATTGCGCATTGGCCAGCACGTTCGACCACGGTGCCGGCGTCTGCTTGCCTTCCGCCGTGGTGATCACGTATTCGCGCCCATCGGGCGTGAAACCGCCCAGGCCATTTTCCAGGATCAGCTCGCGCTGCGGCGCCCGGTACGGCACGCCGCCATGCTCGCGCGCAGGGTCCTGCAGCAGCGGCGGCATGCGCAGCACGGGGCTAGGCGGGCGCTTGACCTGCTCGGCCAGGGTGCCGCGCAAGTCGCTGATGATGGCGCGCGCCACCGATTGCAGCAAGATGCGGTCTTCGTTGGCGATCTGCTCGGCCAGGCGCACGAAGATGCCGCCCGGGCGGTCGATCGCCTGCGCATCGATGCCCGAGGCGATCAAGCCCATGATCTGGTCGTGCAGCAGCTGGCGGTAGCCCGACTGCTCTTCGTACCAGATCACCAGGTCGACGATCAATCCTTTCAGGCGCCAGTAGGCATGCGCCTGCACCATCTGGCGCGCCAGTTCGATATTGGCCGCGTCACGTATCTGCAGCAGCACGATGGGCAGGTCGCCGGAAATGGCATACGCCCACAGGCCGGACTGGCCGCGCTGGTTCTTGATCAGGATGCTCGCTTCGGCGCGCAAAGCCGCATTCGGATAGATCACGGCGTTGGCCAGGCGCGCATACAGCTGCGCGTCCGCTTCGCTGGCGTTCAACTGGCGCAGCACCACCTGGCTGTGCGTCCAGGCCAGTTCGAAGACGCGGTCGGCCAGATGGCGGTCCTGGTATTTGTCGATCAGGTGCAGCGCCGCATCGCGCTGCTCCACCATGCCGGTGACGCTGTCGACGGTGACGGCCTGGTCGGGTTCGAGCGTGATGACGTAGCGGATGGCCACGATGGGGTCGAGCACGGAACCCTGGCCGCCGCTGAGCGGCCCGCTCTCCTGCAGCGCCTGCGGCAGCTGCGCCGTGTTGCCGCGGCCGATGAAGCGCGCGCGGTCCGTCTCGAACGATACCTCGTAGCGCTCGATATCGTGCACGGTCATCACATGCAGCAGCCACGGCATCTGCTCATCCTTCGAGCGGGGCCGGCGCGTGCACAGGATCGCCTTTTCATGCGCGAGGATTTCCGTCTGCACGAACAGCTTGCTGAACGCCGGGTGGGCCGCGTCGGCCGCCGCCGGCGCCATCACCACTTCGGCAAAACTGGTGATCTCGATGCGCCGCTGACGGTTCGAATTATTGCTGATGCGGGTGCGGCGGATTTCGATGTCGTCCTCGGGCGAGACGACGATTTCCGTGTACAGGTCGAGGCCATGGTCGGCGCGGCGGAACTCCGCCCGCCCCTCGGAGAAAATCACCTCGTATTTCTTCGGTTCGGCCAGGGTCGGCTGGTACATGGTGGACCAGACTTCACCGTCGTCGAGGTCGCGCAGGTAGCAGAAATTGCCCCAGTTGTCGCGCGTGCTGTCTTCGCGCCAGCGCGTCACGGACAGGTCTTTCCAGCGGCTGTAGCTGCCGCCCGCATTGCTCACCATGACGTGGTAGCGGCCATTCGACAGCAGCTGCGTTTCCGGCACGGCACTGTTGGCCTGCGTGAGGATGCGCATCGGCATGGCCTGCTCCGGCGCGCCGCTGCGCAGCACCGCCAGTTCGGCCGTGTTCGAGTAAAACGCGCCGGCCTGCGGCGTGCGTTCCTGCAGCACCAGCAAGGCCGATTGCAGCAGCGGATCGGACTCGAAACGGCGCTGCATCGGGCGGTCGTGCAGCAGGTAGCTGAGGGCCAGAAAACCCATGCCCTGGTGGTGCACCATGAAGGAGCGGATGACGGCGCTGCCCTGCCCGCGCGGCAGGCGCGCGGTGGTGAAATCGATGGCCTCAAAAAAGCCGTAGCGGCCCATGTAGCCGGCCGCCTGCATGCGCTGCAGGTTCTGGCACGACGCTTCCGGCTGCACCATCAAGCCCATCATGCTGGCATACGGCGCCACCACCAGATCGTCGGCCAGGCCACGCTTCAGACCCAGGCCCGGCACGCCGAAGGCGCGGTACTGGTAATTCAGGCTGGCGTCGACCGTGTTGTAGCCGGATTCGGAAATCCCCCACGGCACGTCGCGCTGGCGGCCATAGTCGATCTGCGCCTCGATGACGGAGTGGTAGGTCTGGTCGAGCAGGGTGTTCGGGTAGTTCGGCATCACCAGGAGCGGCATCAGGTACTCGAACATCGAACCGCTCCACGACAGCAGCACGGGCTGGCCGGCCACCATGCACAGCTGGCGGCCCAGGGCGAACCAGTGCTCCTGCGGCAGCTGCCCCTGGGCGATGGCGATGAAGCTGGCCAGACGCACTTCGGAGGCCAATAAATCGTAGTAGCTGGGATCCAGGCGCCGTTCGCTGACGTTGTAGCCGATGGCCAGCAGCTTGGTCGACGGGTTGTACAGGAAGCCGTATTCGATCTGCGCGAAGTCGCGCGCCTGGCCCGCCGCGTGGGCGATGTCGCGCATGTGGCGACCCGCCTGTTCGCGGCCCTGCGCCAGCAAGGCGGCCAGCTCGGCAGGCGTGTCTTGCGGCGCTTCCAGGTTGGCCAGTTCGCGCAGGGTCGGCACGCGCAGCCATGCAGGATCGACACCCGCCTGCGCCGCCCACGGCGCCAGTTGCAGCAGCTCGGCCAGCGCCGCGCGGCACTGGCGCGCCAGCGCGCCCGTCCACATGGACAATTCGCCATCCTCGCTGTGCAGGGTCAGCGACAGCAACGCCTCGGCCGCGCCGTTCGCGGCACTCAGGTAGGCATGCCATTCGGCCAGGGTGGCGGGCGCGGCGGGCGCCTGCAGCAGGCCCATGCTCTCGCGCATGGCCTTGCCCTCGCCTTCGGCGGCGATGAATTCCTGCAGCACCTGCGCCGTCGTGCGGATGCCCTGCGCCACCTGCGCGCCGATGATGGGGGCGTCGTACAGTTCCACCAGTCCCGGCTGCAAGGTCAGCAGATGGCCGGCCAGGTTGCCGCTGTCGACCGTCGAGATATACATCGGCTGCAACGCCTTGAGCGTTTGCGTGTCGTACCAGTTATAGAAATGGCCCTGGAAGCGCTCCAGCTCGCCCATGCTGTGCAAGGTGGCGCGGCTGCGCTCGATCAACTGGCCCAGGGTCACATAGCCGAAATCGTAGGCCGTCAGATTGGCCAGCAGCGCCAGGCCGATATTCGTCGGCGAGGTGCGGTGCGCCACCACCAGGTTCGGATGCTCCTGCATGTTATCGGGCGGCAACCAGTGGTCGTCCGGCCCGACGAAGGTATCGAAATACGCCCAGGTCTTGCGCGCCACGCCATGCAGGAAACGTCCCTGCTCGGCAGACAGGCGCGCCACGGCCCGCTCGATGGGACGGCTGATCCACCAGGCGATGGCGGGCGCGGCCAGCCACAGCAGCAGCACCACGGCGGCGGCGGGCAAGGCGGCCGGGCGCCAGTACAGCAAGGCGCCGAAGGTGGCCAGCGCCAGCGCGGGCGAGCACCACATGGCGCGCCAGCTGTCGGCTTGACTGCCGGAAGAGCTGTGCAGGTTCGAGGCGCGCCAGTCGAGCAAGTGCTTGTGCGACACGCCCAGGCGCCACAGCGTGCGTGCGATGGCGTCCAGGCTGATCCACGCTTCGTACGGCAGGAAGACGAGGGTCAGCATGGCGTGCGAAAACTGCACGCCGCAGCGCCGCTCGAAGGCCGCCAGATGCTGGCGCCACAGGGTGTCGCGCGGCTTGCGCAGCAGATCGTACAGGGCCGAAAAGACGGGCGGCAGGAAGATGATGGCCAGTACGGCCGCGCTCCAGAAGGCCACGTGCGGCAGGAAGCCCCACACCAGCAACAGGGACACGGTGGTGGCCGGCGCCACGACGCTGCGGCGCAGGTTGTCGAACAGCTTCCAGCGCGACAGCATCGACAAAGGATTGCGTTCGCGCTTGCCGGCGCGGCCCGGCACCCGGCCCAGCAGCCAGCCGATCAGCTGCCAGTCGCCGCGGATCCAGCGCTGGCGGCGGCTGACGTCGGCGTCGTAGCGGGCCGGATATTCTTCATACAGCTGCGAGTCGCTGAGCAGGCCGGCGCGCAGGTAGCAGCCTTCCAGCAGGTCGTGGCTGAGGATTTTATTGTCGGGCAGGCGCTGGCCCAGCACGCGCTCGAACATGTCGAGGTCATAGATGCCCTTGCCGATGAACGAGCCTTCATAAAACACGTCCTGATACAGGTCGGAGACGGTGCGCGTGTACGGGTCGATGCCCGGTTCGCCGCCGCACAGCAGCTCGTAGCGCGACGCGTTCGCGCTGGGCAGGGCCACGGCCACGCGCGGCTGCAGGATGCCGTAGCCGGCCACCACGCGCGTGCCGGCCGCGTCCAGCACGGGACGGTTCAGCGGATGCATCATGGTGGCGATGAATTCGCGCGCCGCGTCGCGCGGCAGCTGCGTATCGGTGTCGAGCGTGATCACGTATTTGATCGTGCGCAGGCCGCGCAACTCGCCTTCCACCAGCGAGAATCTGTCGCGCGCGCCGCCGCGCAAAAACGCGTGCAGGTCGGACAATTTGCCGCGCTTGCGCTCCTGCCCCATCCACGCATTCTGCTGCGAATTCCACAGGCGCGGACGGTGCAGCAGCAGGAACGGCCCCACATGGCCCAGCTCTTCCGGGTCGGCCGGGTCGCCGTTGTCCTTGAACTCGGCGCCCTCCACGCGGTATTTCTCGTTCAGGCCACGGATGGTCTCCTGCGCCTGGCGCAGCAGGGCTTCGTCGCCGGGCATCGTTTGCGCGGACGCATCGACAAAGTCCGTCAGCAGGCAGAAACGCAGGTTCGGGTCGCGGTTGGCGAGATAGCGCACTTCCAGCGCCTCGCACAGGGCCGCCACGTTATCCTCGCTGTAGATCAGGGTCGGCACCACGACGATGCCGCGCGCATCGGACGGAATGCCGGCCTGGTAATCCATGCGCGGCAGCGGATGCGGCGACGTCATCAAGGTTGCCAGCCAGTTCACCACGGCCACGGCCAGCTGGCTGCTGCCCAGCAGCGCCAGCGCGCCCAGCGCCGCCAGGGGCCAGCCCTGCACGCCATGGCGCACGGCGCGCTCGAGCAGCAAGGCGCTCGTCGCCAGGGTCAGGAACGAGATCGCCCCCAGATAGACGGCCAGCGGCGCGGCGCGCGCCGTATGCTGCAGCGCCTCGATGAAGGGCAGCCTGGCGCCAGCCTGCTTTTCCAATACCAGCACGCCGCGCCCGACCAGGTAAAAGCCGATATGGCCGCGGCGCGCGTCATTGCCGTTGCCGTGCGTGTGCGCCAGCTGCACCACCATTTCGGCCACTTCCACTTCGCTGCGCGCGCTGCGCCTGGCGATGCGTTCGATGGCGTGGCGGTAGCTGTCGCGCGTGGCGAAATCCATCAAGCCATACGTGCCGGCCGGGTCCAGGCGCAGGGTCTGCTCGACCACGCTCATCGTCTCGACGAACTCCTGCCAATCCATGGTGCCGAGAAAACGCAGGCTGCCGATGCTGTTGGCGATCGAGACCTGGTCGGCCGCCTGCTGTCCGATTTCGGACTGGATCTGCTGCTCGATGGTGAGGCCCGACTCGGCCAGCTTGTGCGTCAGCCACGACAGCGCCAGGGTCAGCGAGGAACTCTGTCCCTGCAGGCGGCGCGACAATTCGGCCACGAAGGCGCTGGTCATCGGCGGATTCGAACGGGCCATGTCGGCCACCAGCAGGATCAAGCCGCTGGGATTGCGCTCGGCGATCTCCGTCATCTGGTCGGCCCAGGTATTGGCCAGGTCCCGCTGCATGCGGTCGTCGGCCACGCGCGCGGCGACGCGGCGCAGGTTTTCGATCAGGGCCAGGCGCAGCATGATGGGCACGGCCCACAGTTCACCCAGGGTCAAGGTGGCCACGTCCTGGTACGCCTCGACGAAGTGGCACAGGTTTTCCAGGTCGACGCGGCCATCGCCGTGCGAGATGATTTCCAGCGCGATTTTATACACGCGCGGGCAGCCCGCATCCACGCCGGAACTCAGCCGTGGCAACTCCTTGCTGTAGTTCTTCGGCAAGTGGCGCCGCGTGGTGCGGATCTGCTCTTCGATCAGGTAAAAATTATCCAGCAGCCATTCCGAGGCGGGCGTGACCTGGCGCCCGCTTTTGACGGTCGCCGTCAGCTCATTGACGGTGGCCGTGATCAGGGCCGCATTGTCGGCCAGGCGCGCCAGCAGGCGGTCGCGGCCATGATGCCTGCCCACCGCATGACCGGCGGCCACGTGCTTGCCGTGGGCGGCCATCTGCATGGCGCTGAATAATTCCGAACGCAGGGGCAAGGCATCGTCGCGCGCGGCGTCGAAGGAGTCCGGTGCAAGGGAATGGTCGCGGAAGATTTCTTTGACTTTGGAAACCTGTTCCTTGATCTGCTGCGTGACAACTGCTGTGTACTCTTTCAACTTGGGCCTCGCTAGGTGCGCGCAGGCAACCAGCGGCCACCGTCATGCGGGCCCAGTCTGGAAGAACACGATCGGACACTGGCGAAGACGGAAAGCGAAGCGCCGGAGCGTTGCGACGAATCTCAGGGTATAGGGAGATTTTCTGAACTTCATCGTAGGGGTGCCCTGTGCGCAAGACCGTGCGCTAGCGTACATACTCGACGCATTGGGGAGGTTTCAGTACAGAAATCAGCGCCTTGAATGGCAGAAAGATGCCGACAGGAAATGAATGAAAGAAAAGGCGCGGCGCGCACCGTGCCGATGATGGCACGGTGCAATATTTCATGGAAGAAAGTTCAAGAAGTTCAGGCCGCAATCGCCAGCGGATGGCGCGTCGCCTCCGCCATCGCCATGCCGCCGTTGAGTTGCCACGCCGCGCCGTGGCCGAGGCGGCGCAGGCAGGCGGCGGCGCGTGCGCTGCGGTTGCCGCTGCGGCAGAAAAACACCAGCGGGCGCTGCGGCTGCTGCAGCCAGGCGGCCACCTGCCCCGCCAAGCGGCTCAGCGGTACGCTGCGCACCGCGCAGCCCTCGAAGACCGTGCCGGCGCACGCCGCGTGTTCATACGCCTCGCGCACGTCGACGAGGATGGCGTCGGGATGCTGGCGCAGGAAGGCGGGCAAGGCGGCCGCGTCAAGCTGCAGTGCGCTGGCGGCGGCCTCGCCTTCGCGTGCGGTGCCCACGGTGCCGCAGATGCCGCCGTCGTCGCCTGACGCGCACAGCACCGTGTCTTGCGTCAGCAGCGCCGCATCCAGCAAGGGCGTCAACGCCTCGGGCGCCAGGGTGCCGATGAAGGCGAAATGCTGCCCCAGCAGGTACACATGGGTGTCGCCGCACTCGATGCGGCGCAGGCGTTGCTGGCCCAGCGCCAGCTCACCGTCGATATCGACGTGACCGACTTGTTCGATCTCGAGTTCCTGCAGCAGCGACAGGCGCGCGGCGCCATGGTCCAATGGCGCCGCCGTGTGCACGATGGCGCGCAGGGCCAGGTGCTGGCAGCGGATGAAGGCGGCCAGGCGCGGCACGAGCGCGGCGGCGGGATCGATGACGACGCAACTGGCGCTGGCGGCATCGCTGATCAGCCAGGTGCACTGGCCATCGACGCTCAGCTGGATTATGCCGTCCTGCGCGCCGTCCTGCGGCGATGGCGCCAGCGCCGACGGCAGCAGGCAGCTGCTGCGCAGCGCTGCGCCGCAACGCTCGATGCGCGCGCAGGCGGCGCTAACCGTCGCCGCATCGATCAGGGGGCCGAACGACAGGCGAATGGCCGAGCTGGCACGCCATTGCGGCACGTGCATGGCTTCCAGCACATAACTGGGCAGCGCCTTGGCCGCGGAACACGCGCTGCCCGAGCTGACGCGCACGCGCGCCGCGTCGAACAGGTCCAGCAGCTCTTTCGAGGACAGGCCCGGCACGGAAAAATTGAGCGTCGTCGGCAAGGACAGATCGAACGGCATATTGAACACGATGCCGGGAAAAGCGCGTTCCAGGCTGGCCACCAGCTGCTCGCGGAAAGCGGCCAGGTCGGCGTGGCTGCGGAAGGTCTTGCCATCGTCGAGCGCGGCCAGCACGGCACCCAGCGCGGCGATGCCGGCCATGTTTTCCGTGCCCGAGCGCAGGCCCGCTTCCTGGCCGCCGCCCATCATCAAGGGCGTAAACGGGGCGCCGGCGCGCACATACAGCATGCCGATGCCCTTGGGCGCATACAGCTTGTGGCCGGAAAACGGCGCGTAGTCGATGCGCGTGGCGGCCAGGTTCAGTTTCAGCTTGCCCAGCGCCTGCACGCAATCGACCATCCAGTAAGCGTCGGCACCGCGTTCCTGCAGCAGCTGGGCAATGGCGGACAAATCGCTGACGACACCGGTTTCATTATTCGCCGCCATCGTGCACAGCATGGCCGCCTCGCCGATCAGCGCATCGAGCGCCTGCAGATCGTGGCGCCCCTGCGCATCGACGGGCAGCTTGCGCACGTCCAGGTTCAGGCCCAGTAACCGGTTCCAGTGCGCCAGGCTCTCCGGCACGGCCTTGTGCTCAGTCGCGCCATACAGCAGCAGGCTGCCGATGCGCTTGCCCGCGTCGCGCCGTTCGCGCAGCGCGCACAGGGCCGACAGCACGGCCGTCTGGATGCCCTCGGTGGCGCCGCTGTTGAACATCAATCGGCCGTCGCCCACGCCCAGCAAGCCGCCGGCGCGCCGGCGCACGCCATCCATCATAGCCTTGGCCTGCAAACCCGTGGCATGGGTGCTGCTGGGGTTGCCATAGCCCTGCTCCATCGCTTGCCGGGCGGCGGCAACGGCGGCGGGCAGCACGCAAGTGGTGGCATTGCTGTCGAGGTAGATTTCTTTCATGATGGCAGTCCGAATATTCTATAAAAAAGGCGCAGTTAAAAAGGCGCAGCGCAAGCGGCTGGGACATCTCGATAGTCTACCGGCCTGCCCCCGTGAAGATATGCCAAAAGACACTGCAAACACGATACTATGTAGCATGTTCATGCCATAAAAACCGGAATAATAAAATGAATTCACCAAACGTCTCGCTCGACAAATTCGACTGCGCCATCCTCGCCGCCCTGCAGCAGGACGGCACCCTGTCGATCGCCGCCCTCAGCGAAAAGATCGGTTTGTCCAGCACGCCATGCTGGAAGCGGGTCAAGCGCCTGGAGGAAGAGGGTTATATCGAAAACCGCGTGGCCATCGTTAACCGGCAAAAGGTGGGATTGCCCGTGACCGTCTTCGTCAGCGTGCGCACGGGACAGCACGATGAAAAATGGTTGCGCCGCTTTGCCGCCGCCGTCATCGTCTTGCCCGAGGTACAGGAATTTCACCGCATGAGCGGCGACATCGACTACCTGCTGAAAGTCGTCACCACCGACATCAAGGGCTACGATACCTTCTATAAAAAGCTCATCAAGGCCGCGCAGCTGACGGGCGTGTCGTCCGCCTTTTCCATGGAACAAATCAAGTGCAGCACGGAATTGCCGCTGGAATTGATCGCCCACGGCTTGCCGGCCTGAGGCGTTTTCCGGCCACGCGGGGCCAATGTGGAAAAACGCGTTGCCGCAACGCAACATTAGTGAACGAAAAGCAGCAATGGTGCGGTGGGACGACAGGCTCGGCCGGTATACTGGCCGCTCGCCTGCCCGCTTTTCTGTCTATTGTGCAGGCCATCCTCCAAGGTCTTCCATGTCTCTGCTGCGCCGCCTCTCCATCCAGAAAAAACTCTTGTTCAGCATGGGCTTGTGCCTGCTGCTCTTCATGGCGATCTCGTCTTTCCTCAGCGTGCGCATGAGCAGCGATTACGTGCGCGAGCGCGTCGTCAGCCAGGAATTGCCAGCACAGGTGGGCGAGATCCGCAACGACGTGCTGCGCCAGATCAGCCAACCCCTGTCCGTGGTACAGACCATGGCCAACGATGTTTATCTGCAAGACTGGGAAGACGCCGGCTTGCCCGACAGCGGTATCGCCACCTTCCAGCGCTACGCCACCGTGGTCAAGGAAAAGAACAAGGCCGCCTCGATCAACTGGGCCTCGGCCAGCACGGGCAAGTATTTCACCACCGAAGGCTTGCTGCGCACCCTGGACAAGAACCAGGCGGCCGACCAGTGGTTCTATGGCTTGCTGGCCGGCGACAAGGCCTATACGCTCGACATCGACAAGGCGGACAATTCCAGCGACCTGATGCTGTACCTGAATGCGCGTGGCCGGACGGCGGGCGGCAAGCAGATCGCGGCCGGGCTCGGACTGTCCATCAATGCGCTGGCCGACACCATCCGCAGCTACAAGATCGGGCAGACGGGCCATGTCTACCTGGCGCGCGCCAATGGCGTGCTGCTGGTGCACCGCGACACGGCCCTGGCCGACGGCAAGCATGCACTCAAAGATCTGCCCGGCTTCAGCGATACGCTGAGCAAGAACCTGCTGACGGGCAACAAATACGCGTACGCCGTCTACGACGCGCCCGCGGGACGCCAGTTCGTCGCCGCTTCCTTCGTGCCGGAACTCAATCTGTATGTGATGGCCGAAGTGCCGCAAGCGGAAGTGCTGGGCAATGTCACGCGATCGGCCCTGATCGCCGCCCTGATCGCCGGCCTGGTCGGTGGCGGCATCGCCCTGGCCATCATTTATGTCATCAGCCGCGCCATTGCCGCCCCTGTGGCGCGGGCAGCGGACATGCTCAGCGAAATCGCCAGCGGGAATGGCGACCTGAGCCGCCGCATGCCCGTCGAATCGGAAGACGAGGTCGGCGCGCTGGCGGCTGCCTTCAACCGCTTCGTCGCGTCGCTGAACGTGACGATACGCGAAGTTCGCGACAGTACCGGGGCGATTGCCAGCGCATCGAGCCAGATCGCGTCGGGCAACCTGGACCTGTCGGCGCGCACGGAAGCCCAGGCATCGAGCCTGGAAGAGACGGCGGCAGCCATGGAAGAACTGACGTCGACCGTGAAACAGAATGCGGACAACGCGCGCCAGGCCAATCAACTGGTGGTGTCGGCCTCGAGCCACGCCGTCAAGGGCGGCGAAGTGGTCGGACAAGTCGTGCAGACGATGGGCGCGATTACGGAAAGTTCGCGCAAGATCGCGGACATTATCGGCGTGATCGACGGCATTGCCTTCCAAACCAATATCCTCGCCCTGAACGCGGCCGTCGAGGCGGCCCGCGCGGGCGAACAGGGCCGCGGCTTTGCCGTGGTGGCAACCGAGGTGCGCAACCTGGCGCAACGCTCAGCGGCTGCAGCCAGGGAAATCAAGGACCTGATCGTCGACTCGGGCAGCAAGGTGGAAGCGGGCAGCAAGCTGGTCGACTCGGCCGGCACCACCATGCAGGACATCGTCGGCTCCGTGCAGAGGGTGGCCGACCTGATGGGAGAGATCGCTTCGGCCAGCCAGGAGCAAAGCCAGGGCATCGCGCAAGTCAATGCCACGGTCACGCAGATGGATGACGCTACCCAGCAAAACGCGGCCCTCGTGGAAGAGGCGGCGGCGGCAGCCCAGTCCCTGCAGGATCAGGCGGGCCGGCTGGCGCAGGTGGTCAGCGTCTTCAAGCTGGAAGAAACGGGGCATGCGGCGCCGCAGCAGCCCCGGCAGCCAGCGCACAAGCCCATGCTGCCCACGCCAGCGCGCCCGAAAGCGCCGGCCAGCGATGCGTGGGAAGAATTTTAGAGAATGTTGGAAGACGCTTAAATCGCCGGCGCTTTCACGCTGGCGGCTTGTTTAAAGAAATCATAGATGCCGCTCTCGCTCATGCGGCGGGCATTCGCCAGTTCGCCGCCCTTGGTGGCGTACAGCACCTGGTTGTTGTCGCTCGATACGAGCACGGCAGCCGGGATGCCTTTCTTGAGCGGATTGCCATAGGCATGCGCCACGTCCAGGTTATGGTCGAAGTTGCCCACGTCGACCTTGACGACCTTGAACTGCTGTTGCATCAACTCGGCATTCTTGCCTTCCTTCAAGGCCTTGTCGAGCGCACGGCAATCCTCGCACCAGTTGGCGCCAAAGATCAGCAAGACAGGCACGTGCGCCGCCTTGGCCTCGGCCAGCGCGCGGGCCACGTCGGCCTTGGCGTCGGCCGCCGCGTTGTACGGCAGATGCGGCGTGGCGACCGGGTTGGCCGGTGTGGGGGCGGCGGCAACGGCGGTACCGGCAAGCAGCAGGCTGGCAAAGAATGGGGCGACGAAACGGGAAAGGCGCATGCAGGACTCCTGAAAGAAATCGTGAAGCCAGCTGAACAGCTGCCAGCGGGCGTGATTGTCTAGAATATGCCTGCTTGTAGGAAATATCCACCATTTAATTGCACTGTGCTTATGCGGAAAACGTATAAGCGCGTATCAGCGCCACCGAGGAGACGCCGCTTGAGCACGCCAGATATATTACCCCCAACGCTGTCCGGCGCCGCGCGCATGTTGCACGGCGCCTATCCCGGCGGCATGCCCGATACGGCATATTTCGCCGTGCTGGCCCTGCTGTACGAACACTTTTCCGACCGCAACCTGGCCGAGCTGATGGCCGCCGTCACGGGCAAAGATGCGGCGGTGGTCCTCAATGACATCTATGCCTGCGCCAGCAGCAAGCCGGCGCCGCCCGCCATCGCAGCCGTCAGGACACTGCTGGCGCGGCACGGCTTGCAGGCCGTCTGCGCCGAGGATTAATGCCCACCGGCAGCGAAATGGAACGCATGGGATAATATGGGGCTCACACTGAGCAACGCGGCCCGAACGCGCCCTCCCCATGACGACTTCTTTCCTGGCACGCTGGCTGCCGCAACCGAACAACGGCAGCCGCCGCGAACAATTGCGCGCCTGCGCGGGCGCCATCTGCGGCTTGCTGCTGACGGGCCTGATCTGCCATTTCCTGCTGGCCCCGGACAGCGCCAGCGTCTACCTGATCGCGCCCATGGGCGCCTCGGCCGTGCTGCTGTTCTGCCTGCCGGCCAGCCCGCTGGCGCAACCGTGGTCCGTGGTGGGCGGTAACGTCGTCTCCGGCCTGGTCGGCATGGCCTGCGTCAAATGGCTGGGGTCCAGCGTGGGCGTGGCGGCGCTGGCCGCCTGCCTGGCCATCGGCGCCATGTTTGCCCTGCGCTGTCTGCATCCGCCGGGCGGCGCCGTGGCGCTCACCACCGTCGTCGGCGGCGCCAGCGTGCATGCGGCCGGCTTTGAATTCGTCTTCATCACCGTGCTGTTCAATTCCGCCGTGCTGGTCGCCTGCGCCGTGCTGTACAACAACCTGACGGGACGCCGCTACCCGCACGTCCAGCAACTGGTCACGCCGCATCCGCACGCCACCAAGGATGACGTGCCCAGCAACCGCCTGGGCTTTTCGCCGGACGACCTCGATGCCGTCTTGCGCCAGCACAGCGAAGTGCTCGACATCAGCCGCGACGATCTGCAGGCGATCTTCCTGCAAACGGAAATGCGCGCCTACCAGCGCCGCTTCGGCGTCGTCACCTGCGCCGACATCATGTCGAAAGACGTGCTCAGCGTGGAATTCGGCACGCCGCTCGATGTTGCCTGGCGCACCATGCGCGAGCACGATGTGGGCGCCCTGCCCGTCGTGAACCGGGCGCGCCGCGTCATCGGCATCATCACGCAGACGGATTTCCTGCGCCATGGCGGCCTCGACGATTACCAGGGCATGCGCCAGCGCCTGCGCGGCTTGCTGCAGCGCAGCGGCCTGTCCCACGGCGACAAGCCGGAAGCGGTGGGGCAGCTGATGACGCCGTCGCCGCACACGGCCCGCCTGGGCACGCCCATCATCGACCTCGTGCCGCTGATGGCCGACGCCGGCTACCACCATATTCCCATCCTCGACGATGAAGAGCGCCTGGCCGGCATCATCAGCCAGTCGGACCTGATGGCGGCCCTGTACGAAAGCCGCTTTGCCGAGGCGGCAGCATGACGCCATTCCAGGCACTGCTGACCGGCCCCGACGGCGGCCCGGCGGGCATGGCCGTCAGCGCGCATTTCTTCGGCAGCCAGCTGGCCATCGACGCGCCCGGCCCCACGCTGGACGTGGCGCAGCTGGTCGTCAGCGTGGGCGGTGTCGACGGGCCGGAACTGTTCCTGAACTGGCTCGACGCACAAGGACGGCAAGCGTCGCTCAAGCCGCTGACGGCGGACGACATCGCCATCGTCTTGCGCGCAGCGCCGGCCGCGCTGCAGCCGCAACTGCAGCGCCTGTGGGGCGAGCGCCAGCGCAACCGGCGGCAAGTGTCGGGCTGGCTGGCCGGTTTGACGGGTGCGGCCGTCGTCGCTTCCGCCCTGCTGTGGTGGCAAGGCGGCCATGCCGTCGGTGCGCTGGCGGGACTGATACCGATGTCGACGGAGAAGCAGCTGGGCGAACTGGCCCTGGCGCAAGTGCGCGCGCAAGGCGGCATCGTTGAGAGCGGCGTGGCGCAGCAGACGGTGCAGGACATCGGCCGCAAGCTGACGGCCGGTTCGCGCTACCCGTACCGCTGGCTGGTCAAGCAGGACGACACGGTCAACGCGTTTGCCATGCCGGGCGGCATCATCGTCGTGCATACGGGCTTGCTGCGCCAGGCGGGGGATCCGGGCGAGCTGGCCGGCGTGCTCGCGCATGAAGTGCAGCATGTGGAACAGCGCCATTCGCTGCGGCAGATGATCAGCAGCCTGGGCTGGGGCGCCCTGGTGGGCGTGACCATCGGCGACATCAGCGCCGTGGCCGCCATGCTGGCGCACCAGGCCGGCACCCTGTATTTCAGCCGCGACATGGAGGAAGAGGCGGATCGCCTGGGCTTGCTGGCCTTGCAGCGTGCGCAGATCCGCCCCGACGGCATGCTGCGCTTTTTCCAGCAGCTCGATGACAAGGACCAGGCCGGCGTGCCCGGATGGATTTCCTCGCACCCGCAAACGGCGGCGCGCACGCAGCAGATCGAGAGCCTGATCGCCGCCACGCCCTGCCCGGCCTGCCTTCCCTTGACCAGCAGCCACTGGCAAGCGATGAAAGCGGCCCTGCCGCCTACGGCAAAATAGCAACATTCCCCTCATACAATTTATCCAAACGCACCGGGCAATCGCGTATGCTTACGCCCCGGCTGTTCCTTCGCGAGCGGCCACCCCCGACCTCGCTACGCCTCCGTTCATTCCCTCCTTACAAAGGATCTCGCGCATGAAGCATCGTTTTGCCGCCGGCACCCTCGGCACCCTGGCCATCTCCTTGTTGTTCGCCTACGCCCCCACGGCGCAAGCGGCCCAGCCCGCTGCAAAAACCGCAGCCGTGGCCGTCAGCGCGCCAAAAGCCAAACAGCAGCTGCAAGTGCTGGCCGACCAGTACTACGATGCGCAGGCCCGTTTCGAGCCGATCAATGCCACCGAGAGCGGCGACAACCGTTTTGACGATCAGCTCGGTTCAGCCATCGTGCCCGCCGCGCGCGCAAAGCAGTTCGCCCTGTACCGCCAGTACCAGAAGACCCTGCGCAGCATCGCCCGCGCGCAGCTGTCGCACCAGGACCAGATCAACTACGATATCCTCGACTATGAACTGACGACGGCGCTGAGCTTCGAGCGCTTCCCCGAATATTTGCTGCCGCTCAACCAGATGGACAGCATGCCCGTCACCCTGGCCAATTATGCGGGCGGCGAGGCATCGCAGCCTTTGACCACGGTCAAGGAGTATGACGCTTACCTGAGCCGTATCGGCCAGTTGCCGGGCTGGATAGACCAGGCCATCGCCAACATGAAAGTCGGCATGCAAAAGGGCATCGTGCTGCCGAAGGCGCTGACGCAGTCGGCCCTGCCGCAATTCAAGAAGCTCGTCAGCGCCACGCCGCAGGAGAGCGTGTATTACACGCCCATCAAGAACTTGCCGGCCAGCTTTTCCGACGTGGACAAGGCGCGCCTGACGCAAACCTACACCGTCATCATCGAAGCCAAGCTGATGCCTGCGTTGCAGCGCCTGGCCACCTTCATGGAACGCGATTACCTGCCGGCCGGCCGCACGAGCAGCGGCTGGAGCGCCCTGCCCGATGGCGCGGCCTGGTACCAGGCGCGCGTGGCCAGCAGCACCACGACGGATTTGAAACCGGAGCAGATCCACGCCATCGGCCTGAAGGAAGTGGCGCGCATCCAGGAACAATATGCGATCGTCGGTCCGAAGATGGGCTACAACGGCCCGGCCGCCGGCTTGCCCGTGTGGGTCTCGGAACAGGCGAAATACCGTCCGTTCAAGACGGAGCAGGAAGTGCTCGACGTCTACCGCAAGCTGAACGTGCTGCTCGACAGCAAATTGCCCGCCCTGTTTACCCTGGTGCCGAAGGCACCGCTGGACTTGCGCCTGGAACCTGAACTGAGCCGCGACACAGCCGCCGACCATTACACGGCCCCGGCCGCCGACGGTTCACGTCCGGGCGTGTTCTGGTCCGTCGTCACCGATCCGAAACTGTATGGCGATACGGGCATGACCACCCTGTTCTTGCATGAAGGCAAGCCTGGCCACCATTTCCACCTGGCGCTGGTGCAAGAGATGGACTTGCCGAACTTCCGCCGTTTCGGCGGCAACAATGCCTTCACGGAAGGCTGGGCCCTGTATGCGGAAACCCTGGGCAAGGAAATGGGCCTGTTCGACGATCCGGCCCAGTATTTCGGCCATTTGAACGACGAGATGCTGCGCGCCGTGCGCCTGGTGGTCGATACGGGCTTGCACACCAAGGGCTGGACGCGCGAGCAGACGATCAAGTACATGCGCGACACCCTCGGCTATGACGCCGTGGCGAGAAGCGAAACGGAACGCTACATGGCCTGGCCAGGCCAGGCGCTGGGCTACAAGATCGGTTCGCTGAAAATCGTCGAACTGCGCCAGCGCGCCCAGCAGGCGTTGGGCGACAAGTTCAGCCTGCCGAAGTTCCACGAAGTGGTGCTCGGCGACGGCACCCTGCCCTTGAAACTGCTGGAAGCCAAGGTCGACCGGTGGATCGCGCAGCAGAAGTAAAGCAGTAAGGTAAAGCCCTCCCGCCACAGCGGCAGCGCCAACCGGGGCTGCCGTTTTTTCGTGCCGATGCTTGATCTGGCACAGACCGGCCGCATCTCGTGCACGCCTGCCGGAACGCGTACCAGGCAATGCTGCCTAACTCCCAGACACGCAAGGGAGGCAGCATGCAAAGCGAAGACAGGAACGATGGTGCCATGGCTGGCCCGCCCGCCTGGCAAGCGTCAGCGGAGACGCCCTATCACGGGCATGACGCCATTCTTCACTACACCAGCACGCGCGGCCAGGCCGATGGCCGGCCGCAGCGGCACATTCCCGACGATACCGCGCACGGCCGCCATGCCATGATCAGAGCGCTTGGCTGGCTCAGCATCGGCCTGGGCCTGGCCCAGCTGCTGGCGCCGCGCGGCCTGGCGCGGGCCAGCGGCCTGCGCGGCGTCTCGTCTTTCTGGATACGCGCCATCGGCCTGCGCGAAATGGCGTGCGGCGTGGCCTTGCTGCGCGGCGACACCGCTCCGGCATGGCGCTGGTCGCGCATCGCCGGCGACGCCATGGACCTGTCGCTGCTGGGCGTGGCCATGGCCAGCCGGCGCCATGCACGCGCGCGCCTGGCGGCGACGGCAGCCGTGGTGGCGGGCGTGACGGCCATCGACTATATCGCCAGTGCGCAACTGGCGCCGCGCAAGTTGAGCCAATTACCGGCGCCCGGCGAACAGGGGCTGGCGCTGCAAAAGAGCGTCATCGTCAACCGTTCCGCCGACGATTGCTACCGCGCCTGGCGCGACCTGCAAAACCTGCCCCGCTTCATGCCGGGCCTGAAGTCGGTGCAGCTGATCGATGCGCGCCGCTCGCGCTGGCACAGCGTCGCAGGCGAGTGGATAGGCGAACTGACGCGAGAGCGTCCGGGCCAGGGCATGCGCTGGCGCGCGGCGGAAAACCATGCGGAAACGGGGGCGCTGGAACTGTCGCCCGCACCCGGCGGGCGCGGCACCGTGGTCACCATGCAACTGCACATGCAGCCGCCAGCCGGCAAGGTGGGCGCGGCCGTGGCAGGCCTGTTCAGTCAGGCGCCCGCCTACCAGATCGAAACCACCTTGCGCCGCTTCAAGCAGTGGATGGAAACGGGCGAGGTCAGCACCACCGAGGGCCAGCCGTCGGGCAAGCGCAGCTTCAAGACGCGCTTGCGGCACAAGGCTGGCGGCACGGCCGCTGCCCCTCGGCCGCAAGCAAACGGAGGTGTGTCATGAAAGCCAATTGCTGGCACGGCAAGCGCGACGTGCGGATCGAACAAGTGCCCGATCCCGCCATCCTCAATCCCGGCGACGCCATCGTCAAGGTCAGTTCCACGGCCATCTGCGGCTCCGACCTGCACCTCTACAATGGCGTCGTGCCCAGCATGGAACAAGGCGACATCCTCGGCCATGAATTCATGGGCGAGGTGGTGGAGGTGGGCTCCGCGGTGCGCAAGCGCAAGGTGGGAGAACGGGTGGTGGTGCCGTTTCCCATTGCCTGCGGACGCTGCTTCTTTTGCGAGCAACAGCTGTACTCGGTGTGCGAGAATTCCAATCCCAACGCCTACATGGCGGAAAAGATGTGGGGTCACTCGGGCGCAGGCATCTTTGGCTATTCCCATCTGACGGGCGGCTATGCGGGCGGCCAGGCGGAATACGTGCGTGTGCCGTTTGCCGACGTCGGCCCCATCCAGGTGCCGGACGAGCTCAAGGATGAACAGGTGCTGTTCCTCTCGGACATACTGCCAACCGGCTACATGGCGGCCGAAGCCTGCGCCATCGCGCCGGGCCAGGTAGTGGCCGTGTGGGGCTGCGGCCCCGTGGGACAGTTCGCCATCCAGAGCGCCTTCCTGCTCGGCGCCGAACGCGTCATCGCCATCGACCATTACCCGGAACGCCTGCGCATGGCACGCGAACTGTCCGGTGCGGAAACCCTGCATTTCGATGCGGTGGACGTGCCCGACGCCCTGCGGGAAATGACGGGAGGACGGGGTCCCGATGCCTGCATCGATGCCGTCGGCATGGAAGCGCACGGTTCCGGCGTCAGCTATATCTACGACCGCCTCAAGCAGACGATGAAACTGGAATCGGACCGCCCCACGGCCCTGCGCGAAGCACTGATGGCGTGCCGCAACGGCGGCGTCGTCTCGGTGCCGGGCGCGTATGGCGGCTTCAGCGACAAGATCCCGTTTGGCTCCATCATGAACCGTTCATTGACCATCAAGACGGGGCAAACACACGTGCAGCGCTACATGCAGCCGCTGCTGGAACGGATACAACGGGGTGAACTCGATCCCGGCGCCATCATTTCTCACCACTTGAGCCTGGACGAAGCGCCGCACGGCTATGAGATCTTCCAGAAGAAACAGGAGCAATGCATCAAGGTCGTGCTGCATCCCGGCCCTTGAGCGGCGCAGGCAGGCAGCACCAGCAGCTCAGACGAGCAGCGCGGCACTCATCGAGCGCACTTCCTCGGCCGATTCGGCCAGGATGCTTTGCAGGGTCTCGTTGTCGATAATGAAATCGATGACGGAATCGGCGGGGGTGAGCATTTCCACGTACGTCACCTGCAAGGGCGACGGCACGGGCGACAGTTGCTTGGCCAACAACAAGGTGTCGAGCAGGGAGTCGGGCGGGATGGATAGCAAGCCATCGCGCAAGCCTTCGATGGCTTCGCTCACGGCCAGCGGGATCAGCAGCTTCTTCATGACTTCGCGAGAAATGATTTCTTCGGCGGACTCTATCCAGTGATCGGCATCGTCGTCAAGCAGGCCGGGGAATTCATCGGCACGCGACAACAAGTAAAAACCGCCCACTTCATGCACGATGCCGGCGAACAGCGCCGTGTCGGCATCGACGTGCGTCACGCGGCGGGCAAGGATGTGCGCCAGCGCCGCCACATGGGCAGTGTGCTCCCACAGCTGGGTCGCCTTCTGGCGCAGGACGGGGTCGATGATCTTGCTGCCGAACTGGCGCACCACCATGGCCGCCACCAGCGCGTACAGGTTGCGGTAACCCATGCGCATGACGGCCGCGCGCACGCTGGTCACGGGTGCCGCGTCACCTCGGCTGTACACGGCCGAGTTGGCCAGCGCGACCGTGCGCGCCGCCAGCAGGGGCTCGGCCAGTACCAGTTTGATCGCATGGTCGATATGGCAGTCCGGTTCAGCCAAGGCCAATTGCAATTGCAGTGCGGAATTAACGCTGGTGGGAAACGTTAATTCTCCGCGCACCGCCTGGGAAACAATTAAACCAAACGCCTGTAATTTGTTCATCATACGATCTATCCGCCTCAGATATTATTCCAGTAAACAATTTCACTTTATAGCAGAAACTGCTTTCCAGTCCCGGCCTTTAGAATACAGATGGCATGTCATTCGTCTGCATTGGGGAATCCGGCAATGCCAGGGCATGCAATAGCGATTCATCGCCGATAACAAACAACTTCGGCTGCTGTAATACCTGCAGCAGAAATGGCTGGCCCTCACGCAGGCGTCGGCGATAATCGGCCAGCGTATAGAGATTGGGATTGATTTTACGCCGTAAGGTTCGCTCGGCAGGGGCCAATCCCGTCAACAGATCGCCATAATTGGCTTCCTCTCCCACCAGCAGCAAATCGATGGCGCTGCCAGGCAGGTCCTGTCCCTTCGCCGTGGCCCCCGACACGAATGCCAAGTGCAACTGGGCACGCAAGGGCGCCAGAGTCATGCTGAGCACGCCGACGATGCCGAAGGTTTTCTGCACCAGTCCGCTCAACTCCGGATACACGAGACTTTCCTTGTTGGGCCAGAAACGCCGCACGTTGCCGATCCGCTCCGATGTGATCAGGCCGGACTCATGCAGCCGGCGCAATTCCCGCTGCGCCGACGCGCTGCCCAAGCCCGTCAAGCGCATGATCTCGTTCAAGTGAAAGCCCTCGTTCACGCGGACAAAGAGCAAACCCAGCAGTTTCTGCTGGGCGGGAGTAAACAGGGCTTGGGCAATCATGTGCCAAATCTTAGCATGAATGCACCGGAAATTGGCACGGCAAGCGTGCTTTGCGCTGCTACAACAGAGTGTGGCGGCGTGACGGCATCGTGCACCATCGCCATGGTTGCGCACTCCTGATCGATCGAAAAACCGGCGTGCCATCTCACACTCGCAGTTGTCGACGAACCTTTCTTTCAGGGGAGCGCTTGTATGTCATCAGCAGCGTGGCCGGGTTTGTCGCAGGACAACTCGATACGGCGGCCTTTGAACGCCTTCTATATCAAGACGCAGATAGGGAGCGCCTGTTGTCCGCGCAGCCAGCGCCCAGGTATGCGCATGCGGGGCACACGCTGTATCACTATCTGATATCGCTCGACCTGCGCAATCCGGCAGACGTGCTGAACGCGCAGGGCGCCCTGGCTGAATTTGTGCACGCCGCCGGCATTCCGGTAGCGGTCTCGGAAAAGCCCACCCGGCTGCACGCGCTTTTGCTGGCGGCGCAGCCGAAGTGGCTGGATGTGGATCTGGCCTACGCAGCGGCACTGCTGGACCAGGCGCCACCGCATGCGAACAAAAGTGAACGGACGCAGTGGTTGCGGGCGCAATTGCGCAATTTGTTTCGCTATGCGAAGAAACCTTCCCCGTTGGCTGCAAGCGCCGAACTGGTCCATCGAAGCGCACGGTCCGCTGATATTTCTGGGACAACTCACGGTGGATGGCTATTTTCATGACGAGGCCGCCGTCTATATATTTTACGATGCAAGCAAAAACGCGTGCCGATCGATACTGCAGACTTGCTGATGCCATGGCGTCCCTGGACGCTGCTTTCTGTTTGCGCGCTAAGACCGCAGCAAGAAACATAAAAAATACCATCAGGAGTTTCTCCCTGGTGCCGTTCTGGTCAGCTACCGGCGCCTGGTGCGCGACTACGAGCAGCGCATTGATGTTTCGGAAAATATGATTTACCTGGCCATGGGTTCGTTGCTGCTGCACCGACTAAATTTCCGCTAAGTTATTAAACCGTTTCTGAATGGCATACGCAATAACTTTTCTGATCACCTGGAATTTTCATCAATTAAATTATTGCAAATTCCCGGGCAAATAAAACGAATGACATCCATGCGATTGCAATTAATAGCAAATTGTACGTTGCTTGATAAAATTCAAAACGGCACCCGAAGGTGCCGTTTTTGTCAGCTGGCAGCGTAGATTACGCTTCGTCGCCGTGGTGTTGCTGGGTTTCGATGGCCAGCAGATCGTCGGTAGCGTCACCGGCCAGCGTGGCTTTATCGGTCAGCAGCGGGGCTTGACGCTCTGCCATTCCCACGCGGCCGTCTCCTTGCCTGTGCGGCGGAAGGCCGCAGTCAGGAACATCGCAGTGACGAGCATAAAAAAACGGCACCCGAAGGTGCCGTTTTTGTCAGCTGGCAGCGTAGATTACGCTTCGTCGCCGTGGTGTTGCTGGGTTTCGATATCCTGCAACGCTTCGGCAGCTTCGCCGGCCATCGAGGCTTTCTCGGCCAGCAGCAGCGCTTGACGCTCTTCCACTTCCCACGCTTCTTTCTCTTTGCGTGCGCGGTGGAAGGCCAGGCCCGTACCGCCAGGAATCAGGCGGCCGACGATGACGTTCTCTTTCAGGCCGCGCAGACCATCGCGCTTGCCCATGATCGCCGCTTCGGTCAGCACGCGGGTGGTTTCCTGGAACGATGCGGCCGAGATGAACGAATCGGTCGACAGCGATGCCTTGGTAATACCCAGCAATACGTTCTCGTAGGTCGCAGGAATCTTGTTCTCCGACGTTACGCGATCGTTCTCGTCCAGCAGTTCCGAACGCTCTACCTGCTCGCCAACGATGTAGTTGGTGTCGCCGGCATTGACGATCTGCACACGGCGCAGCATCTGACGCACGATGACTTCGATGTGCTTGTCATTGATCTTCACGCCTTGCAGACGGTACACGTCCTGCACTTCGTCAACGATGTAGCGGGCCAGCGCTTCGATACCCAGCAGGCGCAGGATGTCTTGTGGATCGGCCGGGCCGTCCACGATCATCTCGCCCTTGTTCACGACTTGGCCGTCATGCACCAGCACTTGTTTGTCCTTGGTGATCAAGAACTCATGCTTGTTGCCGTCCATGTCCGTGATTTCCAGACGCTGCTTGCCCTTGGTTTCTTTACCGAACGCAACCGTACCCGTGACTTCCGCCAGCATACCGGCATCTTTCGGCGAGCGCGCTTCGAACAGTTCCGCAACGCGCGGCAGACCACCGGTAATATCGCGCGTTTTTTGCGATTCGGTCGGGATACGTGCCAGCACTTCACCCACCGATACCTGTTGACCGTCCTTCACCATGATCAGCGCGCCGACCTGGAAGCCGATCGCCACCGAGTGTTCGGTGCCGGCAATCTTGACTTCTTCGTTCGCGTCGTTGATCAGCTTGACTTGCGGACGCAGGGTCTTGGTCAGCGAACCGCGACGTTTCGCATCGATCGCCACCAGGGTGGACAGACCGGTCACTTCGTCGACCTGACGGGCCACGGTGACGCCTTCTTCGACGTTCTCGAAACGCACTTGACCGGCGTATTCGGTAATGATCGGACGGGTCAGCGGATCCCACGTTGCCAGGGCCGTACCGGCCTTGATGACCATGCCGTCCTTGACGATCAGGGTCGCGCCGTACGGCACTTTATGACGCTCACGCTCACGGCCATGGTCGTCGGTGATCAGCACTTCGCCGGAACGGGAAATGACGATTTGCGCGCCCTTGCCGTTCGTCACGTAACGCATGGTTGCCGTGAAGCGGATGGTACCGTTCGACTTGGCTTCCACCGACGATGCCACTGCCGCACGCGATGCCGCACCACCGATGTGGAAGGTACGCATGGTCAGCTGGGTACCCGGCTCACCAATCGACTGCGCTGCCACCACACCGACGGCTTCGCCGGCGTTGACCAGCATGCCGCGGCCCAGGTCGCGGCCATAGCACTTGGCGCACAGGCCGAAGCGCGTGTCGCAAGTCAGTGGCGTGCGGACCTTGACTTCATCGATGGACAGACGCTCGATCTCTTCGACCATGTCTTCATCCATCAGGGTGCCGGCGTCATACAGGGTTTCCTGGGTTTCAGGATTGACGACGTCATGCACCACCACGCGGCCGAGGATACGGTCGCGCAACGGTTCGATGACTTCACCACCTTCAACCAGGGCCTTCATGACGGTACCGTTCATGGTGCCGCAATCGTCCTCGATCACCACCAGATCTTGCGTCACGTCGACCAGACGACGCGTCAGGTAACCGGAGTTCGCCGTTTTCAGCGCCGTATCGGCCAGACCTTTACGCGCACCGTGGGTCGAAATGAAGTACTGCAACACGTTCAGACCTTCGCGGAAGTTCGCGGTAATCGGCGTTTCGATAATCGAACCATCCGGTTTCGCCATCAGACCACGCATACCGGCCAACTGGCGAATCTGGGCTGCGGAACCGCGCGCGCCGGAGTCGGCCATCATGTAAATGGCGTTGAACGATTCTTGCGTCGACTGGGTGCCGTCGCGGCGCACTACGTCTTCGACTTTCAGCTGGTCCATCATGGCCTTGCCGACTTCATCCGAGGTCTTGCCCCAGATATCGACGACCTTGTTGTAACGCTCGCCGGCGGTCACGAGACCCGAGGCGTATTGCTGTTCGATCTGCTTGACTTCCGATTCGGCCGTCGCGATCAGGGTGACTTTTTGAGGCGGTACCAGCATGTCGTCGACGCAGATCGAGATACCGGCGCGTGTCGCCAGGCGGAAACCCGATTGCATCAGTTTGTCTGCGAACACCACGGTGGCGCGCAGGCCGCACTTGCGGAACGACGTGTTGATCAGCTTGGAAATTTCTTTCTTTTTCAGCGCGCGGTTCAAGACGGAGAACGGCAGGCCTTTCGGCAGAATTTCCGACAGGATCGCACGGCCGATCGTCGTTTCGTAGCGCGTGACCGTTTTCTCGAATTCGCCCGTTTCGGCGTTTTTCGGGTATTCGGTAATACGCACGGTGACGCGGGTCGTCAGTTCGACTTCCTTGTTGTCGTAGGCGCGGATCACTTCCGACACGTCAGGGAACATCATCCCTTCGTTCTTCGCATTGATCGCTTCGCGGGTCGCGTAGTACAGACCCAGCACGATATCCTGCGACGGCACGATCGACGGTTCGCCGTTCGACGGGAACAGGATGTTGTTCGATGCCAGCATCAGCGTGCGTGCTTCCATCTGCGCTTCGATCGACAGAGGAACGTGGACCGCCATTTGGTCACCGTCAAAGTCGGCGTTGAATGCGGCGCAGACGAGCGGGTGCAGCTGGATGGCCTTGCCTTCAATCAGGACTGGCTCGAACGCCTGGATACCCAGACGGTGCAAGGTCGGTGCGCGGTTCAACATGATCGGATGTTCACGGATCACGTCTTCCAGGATGTCCCACACGACCGGCTCCTGGATCTCGACCAGCTTTTTCGCTGCCTTGATCGTGGTTGCCAGACCCATCAATTCCAGTTTATTGAAAATGAATGGCTTGAACAGTTCCAGCGCCATCAGTTTCGGCAAGCCGCACTGATGCAATTTCAATTGCGGGCCCACGACGATGACCGAACGACCGGAGTAATCGACGCGCTTGCCCAGCAAGTTTTGACGGAAACGGCCGCCCTTGCCCTTGATCATCTCAGCCAAGGACTTCAGCGGACGCTTGTTGGCGCCGGTCATCGCTTTGCCGCGACGGCCGTTGTCCAGCAGCGAATCGACCGCTTCCTGCAGCATGCGCTTTTCGTTGCGCGTGATGATCTCCGGAGCGCGCAGCTCCATCAGGCGTTTCAGACGGTTGTTACGGTTGATGACGCGGCGATACAGATCGTTCAGATCCGAGGTCGCGAAACGGCCACCGTCCAGCGGTACCAGCGGACGCAGTTCCGGCGGCAGCACCGGCAGCACTTCCATGATCATCCAGTCAGGCTTGATGCCCGAACGTTGGAACGCTTCCAGCACTTTCAGGCGCTTCGCGTATTTCTTGATCTTGGCTTCGGATTTCGATTCCTTCAGTTCCACGCGCAAGGTCTCGGCATCGCGGTGGATGTCGATCGAGCGCAGCAGTTCACGGATACCTTCGGCGCCCATGAAGGCGGTGAAGTCGTCGCCGTACTCTTCGTACTTGGCAGCGTAGTCGTCTTCCGACATGATCTGGCACTTCTTCAGCGGGGTCATGCCTGGATCGGTGACGACGTATGCTTCAAAGTACAGCACGCGTTCGATGTCCCGCAGGGTCATGTCCAGGACCATGCCCAGACGCGACGGCAAGGACTTCAGGAACCAGATGTGCGCGGTAGGCGAAGCCAGTTCGATGTGGCCCATGCGCTCGCGGCGCACCTTGGCCAGCGTGACTTCGACGCCGCACTTTTCGCAGATCACGCCGCGGTGTTTCAGGCGCTTGTACTTGCCGCACAGGCATTCGTAATCCTTGATCGGGCCAAAGATCTTGGCGCAGAACAGGCCATCGCGCTCAGGCTTGAAGGTACGGTAGTTGATGGTTTCCGGCTTCTTGACTTCGCCGTAGGACCACGAACGGATTTTCTCAGGCGAAGCGAGACCGATCTTGATTGCATCGAAGGTCTCGTTGGTCTGTACTTGCTTGAATAGATCGAGCAGTGCTTTCATGTATCACTCCAGAGGTGATTAAATTTCTATATTCCTGAGACTACATTGCCCGGCGTGGTTTCCCAGCCGGGCTTTGTGTTTCCCAAACCAAATGACAGGGTGCTGTCGTTTAGTTGCGTTCGAGGTCGATATCGATACCGAGCGAACGGATTTCCTTGACCAGCACGTTGAACGATTCCGGCATGCCGGCGTCGATCACGTGGTCGCCCTTGACGAGGTTCTCGTACACTTTGGTACGGCCATTCACGTCATCGGACTTGACGGTCAACATCTCTTGCAAGACATACGACGCGCCATACGCTTCCAGTGCCCAGACTTCCATCTCACCGAAACGCTGACCACCGAACTGGGCTTTACCGCCCAGTGGCTGTTGCGTCACCAGCGAGTAAGGACCGGTCGAACGCGCATGCATCTTGTCATCGACCAAGTGATGCAGTTTCAGCATGTGCATGACACCGACAGTAACCTTGCGCTCGAACGCTTCACCGGTGCGACCGTCATACATGGTCACCTGGTTTTTCGATGCGGTCATGCCCAGGTTCTTGGCGATGTCGTCCGGATACGCCAGGTCCAGCATGCGGCGGATCTCTTCTTCATTCGCACCGTCGAACACTGGCGTGGCGAACGGAACACCTTTTTCAGGTTTTCCGCCAGCTTCATGATCTCTTCGTCGTCGAAGTCGTTCAGCTCTTCCGCGCGGCCGTTGTCGTTGTAGATCGTCGTCAGGTACTTGCGCACTTGCTCGACCTTGGTTTGCGCCTTCAGCATTTCGCCGATGCGGATACCCAGACCCTTGGCAGCCCAGCCCAAGTGCGTCTCGAGAATCTGACCAACGTTCATCCGCGAAGGAACGCCCAGCGGGTTCAGCACAACGTCGGCTGGCGTGCCGTCGGCCATGTATGGCATGTCTTCCACAGGAACAATACGGGAAACCACACCCTTGTTACCGTGGCGACCTGCCATCTTGTCGCCCGACTGCAGGCGGCGTTTCACGGCCAGGTAGACCTTGACCATTTTTTGCACGCCTGGTTGCAGCTCATCGCCTTGCGTCAGTTTCTTGCGCTTCTCTTCGAAGGCCAGATCGAACTGGTGACGCTTCTCGTTGATCGATTCCTTGATCGCTTCCAGCGCTACCGCCGCATCGTCGTCCGCAGGGCGGATGTCGAACCAGTGGTATTTGTCCAGATCGGCCAGGTATTCCTTGGTGATCTTGGCGCCTTTGGCCAGCTTTTTCGGGCCGCCGTTGACGACTTTGCCGATCAGCATTTTTTCCAGACGCTGGAAGGCATCGCCTTCCACGATACGCATCTGGTCGTTCAAGTCCAGACGGAAGCGTTTCAGTTCGTCATCGATAATTTGCTGGGCACGCTTGTCGCGCACGATGCCTTCACGGGTGAAGACTTGCACGTCGATCACGGTACCGATCATGCCCGAAGGCACGCGCAGCGAGGTGTCTTTCACGTCCGACGCTTTTTCGCCGAAGATCGCGCGCAGCAGCTTCTCTTCCGGGGTCAGCTGGGTTTCGCCTTTTGGCGTCACTTTACCGACCAGGGTGTCGCCTGCCTGCACTTCCGCGCCGATGTAGACGATACCGGACTCATCCAGACGTGCCAGCTGATTTTCAGCCAGGTTCGAGATGTCGCGCGTAATTTCTTCCGCGCCCAGTTTCGTGTCACGGGCCACCACCGACAACTCTTCGATGTGAATCGAAGTGTAGCGGTCGTCCTTGACGACGTTTTCCGAGATCAGGATCGAATCTTCGAAGTTCAGACCATTCCATGGCATGAAGGCCACGGTCATGTTCTGGCCCAGCGCCAATTCACCCAGGTCGGTCGATGCGCCGTCGGCGATCACGTCGCGCTTGGCGACGCGGTCGCCCACTTGCACGATAGGACGCTGGTTGATGTTGGTGTTCTGGTTCGAACGGGTGTACTTGATCAGGTTGTAGATGTCGACGCCCACTTCACCAGCTTGCGCTTCGTCATCGTTGACGCGAATCACGACACGGCCCGCATCGATGTAATCGACGATACCGCCACGCAAGGCTTGCACGGTGGTGCCCGAGTCGACCGCAACGGTGCGTTCGATACCGGTACCGACCAGCGCTTTTTCCGGACGCAAGCAAGGCACGGCCTGGCGTTGCATGTTGGCGCCCATCAATGCACGGTTCGCATCATCGTGTTCGAGGAACGGAATCAGCGAGGCAGCGACGGAAACGATCTGGCCCGGCGCCACGTCCATGTACTGGATGCGCTCTGGGGATACCAGGATGGTTTCGCCGGCTTCACGGGCCGAGACCAGTTCATCGGACAGCATGCCTTCGTCGTTGATGGTCGCATTCGCCTGAGCGATGATGTAGCGGCCTTCTTCGATGGCGGACAGGTAGTCGATCTGATCGGTAATCTTGGAGCCTTCGACCTTGCGGTACGGGGTTTCCAGGAAGCCGTATTCATTCAGGCGGGCGTACAGAGCCAGCGAGTTGATCAGACCAATGTTCGGACCTTCCGGTGTCTCGATCGGGCAGACGCGGCCGTAGTGGGTCGGATGCACGTCGCGCACTTCAAAGCCGGCGCGTTCGCGTGTCAGACCGCCGGGTCCCAGAGCCGATACGCGGCGCTTGTGGGTAATTTCCGACAGAGGATTGGTTTGGTCCATGAACTGCGACAGCTGGGACGAACCGAAGAACTCGCGAATCGCGGCCGAAATCGGCTTCGAGTTGATCAGGTCGTGCGGCATCAGGTTGTCCGCTTCGGCTTGACCGAGGCGTTCCTTGACGGCGCGCTCAACACGCACCAGGCCGGCGCGGAATTGATTCTCGGCCAGTTCGCCCACGCAACGTACGCGACGGTTACCCAGGTGATCGATATCGTCGACTTCGCCGCGGCCATTGCGCAGTTCCACCAGGATCTTGATCACGGCCAGCACGTCTTCGTTCGACAGGGTCATGGCGCCCGTCAGTTCATCGCGGCCAATGCGGCGGTTGAACTTCATGCGGCCCACGGCCGACAGGTCGTAGCGGTCCGAGTTGTAGAACAGGCCATTGAACAGCGCTTCAACGGAGTCTTCCGTTGGCGGTTCGCCTGGACGCATCATGCGGTAGATCGCCACTTTCGCAGCCATCTGGTCGGCGGTGTCGTCGATACGCAGGGTTTGCGAGATGTAGGCGCCCTGATCCAGGTCGTTGGTGTACAACGTTTGGATTTCGGAGATGTTGGCATCGCGCAGGCGGCCCAGCAGGTCTTCCGTCAGCTCATCGTTCGCGGAAGCGACGACTTCGCCGGTGTCGCCATCGACGATATTCTTCGCCAATACGCGGCCCAGCAGGTAGTCTTCCGGTACGGAAATGTGCTTGATGCCGGCAGCTTCGATATCACGCACGTGTTTCGCGTTGATACGCTTGTCTTTCAGCACCAGGGTCTTGCCCGACTTGTCGACGATGTCGAAACGCGCCACTTCGCCGCGCAGGCGCTCGGAGACGAATTCCATTTCCGCGCCTTCGGAGCGCAGGTTGAAATTGTCGAAGACAAAGAAATTGGCCAGGATTTGCTCGTGCGACATGCCGATGGCTTTGAGCAAAATCGTCACTGGCATCTTGCGGCGGCGGTCGACGCGGAAGAACAGGATGTCTTTCGGGTCGAACTCGAAGTCCAGCCACGAACCGCGGTAAGGAATGATACGCGCGGAGAACAGCAGCTTGCCGGACGAGTGAGTCTTGCCGCGGTCGTGCTCGAAGAACACGCCAGGCGAACGGTGCAACTGGGAAACGATAACCCGCTCCGTGCCGTTGATCACGAACGAACCAGTGGTCGTCATGAGCGGCAATTCGCCCATGTAGACTTCCTGTTCCTTCATCTCTTTGACGACGGGCTTGGTTGGCGATTCCTTGTCCAGGATCACCAGGCGCACTTTCGCGCGCAGCGGCGACGCGAACGTCAGGCCACGTTGTTGACATTCTTTGACGTCAAAGGCAGGATCGCCCAGAACGTACGACAAGAATTCGAGACGCGCAAAACCATTGTGCGACACGATAGGGAAAATCGAGGTGAAAGCCGACTGCAGGCCATCATTCTTGCGGCCGGACGGTGCTATGTCCTCTTGCAAGAAGCTATGATAAGACTCGAGCTGGGTCGCCAGCAGGAACGGAACGTGGTGAACGTTGGCGCGCTTCGCGAATGATTTGCGAATGCGTTTCTTCTCAGTAAATGAGTAGTGCATGGACACTCCGTGAGTGACAGAAAGGATAGAAAATTCAGGTTTTGCAAGTGTTCGTTTGCACCGCTGCGTGTGACACAGACGAAACCTCAAGGCTCTGCTTTCCGGCTTGAATCGAATAAAAACTGCTGCTACAACTACATGACAAATACGATGCAGACGACAAAGGAGCCAAAGTCGGATTCCCCCTTGCGAGGGGAAACCTCAGACTTTGACTCGGGCGCTAACTGACGCCAGTACAGATATTACTTCATCGAAGCGGTTGCGCCGGCTTCAACCAGTTTCTTCACTGCAGCTTCAGCGTCAGCTTTCGACACTGCTTCTTTCACAGTTTTTGGTGCGCCATCGACCAGGTCTTTAGCTTCTTTCAAGCCCAGGCCGGTGATTTCGCGAACTGCTTTAATGACGCCAACTTTGTTTGCGCCGAAGGTGTCCAGAACAACGTTGAACTCGGTTTGCTCTTCAGCAGCTGCTGCTGGGCCTGCTGCAGGACCGGCCGAAGCCATCGCTGCTGCGGACACGCCGAATTTTTCTTCGAATGCTTTAACCAGGTCGTTCAGGTCCATTACGGACATGGCGCTAACTGCTTCCAGGATATCGTCTTTGCTAATTGCCATTTTGAAACTCCTAAATTTATTACGTTAGTTACATCAGATTGGTACTGAGAGAAAAAAGCGCGCGCAATTAAGCGGCTGCTGGGGCTTCTTCTGCTGCTGCTTCTGCAGGAGCTTCGGCGCCTTCGCCTTTTTTCGCTGCCAGGGCAGCCAGACCACGTGCAAAGCCCGAAACCGGAGCCAGCATAACGCCCAACAACTGCGAAATGAGGACTTCACGGCTAGGAATGCTCGCCAACGCGGTGACAGCAGCTGTATCCAGCGGCTTGCCTGCGTAGTTACCTGCTTTGATGACCAGTTTGTCGTTGGTTTTAGCGAAGTCAGCGATGACTTTAGCTGCTGCAACGGCATCGGCCGAGATCGAGTAGATCAACGGGCCGGTCATGGCATCTGCCAGGCTGGCGAATGCGGTACCTTCAACGGAGCGACGAGCCAGAGTGTTTTTCAACACACGCAGGTACACGCCTTGGGCACGCGCTTTAGCACGCAGTTGCGTCAAGTGACCAACCTGGATGCCACGATATTCGGCCACGACGATCGTTTGCGCATTTGCTACTTGTGCGGAAACTTCGGCGACGACGGCCTTTTTGTCATTCAGATTGAGACTCACGGTCAACCTCCTTAAATGATGTTCGGCAATCACAACCGAGTGGTTGAGCGCCTTGCATCGGTTCGAACACGGCGTCCGAAGTCAAGAAGTACTAAACTGAGCGGATGGATTCACGCAGCATGAGGACTACAAAACTTGTTCGGGTACACCATCTGCGTTGGGCACTTGCCGTTGCCGGCAAGCCTATTAACCTTCTGCATGTGCGATCGCAGTCGGCCCAACGGTCTTTGATTGTCTGCCTGCCTGGTGCGGACACCGGGCAGACAGCCCAAAGATGCGCCCGCAGCGCCCGAAGGCGCTACAGGACTTGATTCTGTTACTTAAGCTGCCAGGCTAGCCTGGTCAACACGGACGCCAGCGCCCATGGTCGACGACAGCGAAACTTTGCGCAGGTACACGCCTTTGCTCGATGCTGGCTTGGCTTTGTTCAGTGCGTCGATCAGTGCGACCAGATTCGATTTCAGATCTGCGTCAGCGAACGATTTACGGCCGATGGTAGCGTGGATGATACCGGACTTGTCGGTACGGTACTGAACTTGACCGGCTTTCGCGTTTTTCACGGCGGTAGCGACGTCAGGAGTAACAGTGCCGACTTTCGGGTTAGGCATCATGCCGCGTGGGCCCAGGATCTGACCCAGGGTACCAACGATACGCATGGTATCTGGCGAAGCGATAACGATATCGAAAGGCATGTCGCCGGCTTTGATCTGCTCAGCCAGGTCTTCCATACCGACGATGTCGGCGCCAGCTGCCTTGGCAGCTTCCGCTTTTTCGCCCGACGCGAATACTGCCACGCGTACGGTTTTGCCGGTGCCAGCTGGCAGCACGACGGAGCCGCGCACCACTTGGTCGGATTTCTTAGGATCAACGCCCAGTTGTACCGATACGTCGATCGATTCATTGAACTTGGCCGTTGCGCACTCTTTGATCAGAGCGACAGCGTTGTCGAAGGCGTACACTTTGGTACGGTCGACTTTGGCTTTCAAAGCCTTGATACGTTTGGATAACTTAGCCATTATACAACACCTTCCACCGTGATACCGATCGAACGAGCGGAACCAGCGATGGTGCGTACAGCAGCATCCATGTCGGCAGCGGTCAGATCAGGGGTTTTCAATTTAGCGATTTCTTCAGCTTGTGCGCGGGTCAGCGTACCGACTTTGTCGGTATGTGGCTTCGGCGAACCTTTGGTGATTGCAGCAGCTTTTTTGATCAGGTAGGTTGCTGGAGGCGTCTTCATCACGAACGTGAAGGACTTGTCCGCAAACGCGGTGATCACGACTGGAATCGGCATGCCTGGCTCCAGACCTTGGGTCTGTGCATTGAAGGCCTTGCAGAATTCCATGATGTTCAGACCACGTTGACCCAGAGCTGGACCGATTGGTGGGGATGGGTTTGCTTTACCAGCTGGCACTTGCAGCTTGATAAAACCAATGATTTTCTTTGCCATGATGGCTCCTATCTTGGATTGAGTAGTAGCGCCCCGCCGATCCTACCCTGGCGGGGCTCCTCTGACCGGATTTCGCTGAGACCGCTGCGGCGCTCCTGGTGGCGCTGATACAACTTAAACTTTTTCGACCTGGCCGAATTCGAGCTCTACCGGGGTAGCACGGCCGAAGATGGTGACCGAGACGCGCACTTTGGATTTCTCGTAGTTGACTTCTTCGACATTGCCGTTGAAGTCCGTGAACGGACCATCCTTGATGCGCACTTGCTCGCCCACCTCGTACAAGGTTTTGGGACGGGGCTTTTCAACCCCTTCCTGCATCTGGCGCATGATGGCATCGATTTCGCGCGCGGAGATCGGCGTCGGCTTGTTCGACTTGCCACCGATGAAACCGGTAACCTTGCTGGTGTTCTTGACCAAGTGCCAGCTCTCGTCCGTCATTTCCATTTCAACCAGCACATAGCCAGGATAGAAACGACGTTCGGTGACGGATTTCACGCCATTCTTGACTTCGACGACTTCTTCGATCGGCACCAGGATCTGGCCGAACTGGTCTTGCATGCCCGCGCGCTCGATGCGCTCGGTCAGTGCGCGCATGACGCTTTTTTCCATGCCGGAATAAGCATGCACGACATACCAGCGCTTGCTGCTCACTGGCACGCTCAGCGCTGCACCAGTGTCCGCTACCGGAGCGTCGCCCGGAACGGACTCGTCCGCCGCTTCATCATGCACATTTTCGCTCATTATTTTTTCCAACCCAGAATTACGTCATACAACAAAAACTCGAGCAATTTATCCGTGCCCCACAGGAAAATCGCCATGACCAACACAAAGGCAAACACGATCGCAGTAATCTGCGTGGCTTCTTTGCGGGTAGGCCATACGACTTTCTTGGTTTCGCGCACAGCTTCTTTGGCGAAATTGAGAAATTCACGGCCGGTCGTCGAGACATACAAGAGCGCAACAGCAATAACCAAACCAGCCACAAGCGCGCTTGCACGCACCAGAGCTGGTTGGCCTGCCAGGTAATAAAACCCGACTACTCCTGCAATCGCAGCCACTATTGCCAGCGCGACTTTTATCTTGTCACTCGACGTGCTAACGGTTTGCACGGATTGATTTGACATTTTTCTACTTTCGGTGCCCTGCACCTTGACGGTGGCAGGGACGGAGGGCATCGAACCCCCAACCTTCGGTTTTGGAGACCGACGCTCTGCCAATTGAGCTACGTCCCTACGTAAAACTTTCGAGGAGTGCTATTCTACCACCCAGGACGCCCCGGGTGGAAGCATAACATTTCCTTATGCGAGGATTTTTGCAACCACGCCGGCGCCGACGGTACGACCGCCTTCGCGGATAGCGAAGCGCAGACCTTCTTCCATCGCGATCGGGTTGATCAGCTTGACGGTGATCGACACGTTATCGCCTGGCATGACCATTTCTTTGTCTGCTGGCAACTCGATCGAACCGGTCACGTCCGTCGTGCGGAAGTAGAACTGTGGACGATAGTTGTTGAAGAATGGCGTATGACGGCCGCCTTCGTCTTTCGACAAAACATAGATCTCGCCGGTGAAGTGGGCGTGCGGCTTGATCGAGCCTGGCTTGGCCAGCACTTGACCACGTTGCACGTCTTCACGCTTGGTGCCGCGCAGCAGCAGACCAACGTTGTCGCCTGCTTGACCTTGGTCCAGCAGCTTGCGGAACATTTCCACGCCGGTGCAAGTCGTCTTGACGGTATCGGTGATGCCGACGATTTCGATCTCTTCGCCGACCTTGATGATGCCGCGCTCGATACGACCGGTCACCACGGTACCGCGGCCCGAGATCGAGAACACGTCTTCCACTGGCATCAGGAAGGCACCGTCAACAGCGCGCTCTGGCGTTGGGATGTAGGCATCCAGCGCATCGGCCAGACGCAGCACTGCGTCCACGCCCATCTCGCCTTCTTTGCCTTCCAGCGCCATACGTGCCGAACCTTTGATGATAGGCAGGTCGTCGCCTGGGAATTCGTACTTCGACAACAGCTCGCGCACTTCCATTTCAACCAGTTCCAGCAGCTCTGCGTCGTCGACCAGGTCGCACTTGTTCAGGAACACGATGATGTATGGAACGCCAACTTGGCGGGCCAGCAGGATGTGTTCGCGGGTCTGTGGCATTGGGCCGTCAGCTGCGGAGCACACCAGGATCGCGCCGTCCATCTGGGCAGCACCGGTAATCATGTTCTTGATGTAGTCGGCGTGGCCTGGGCAGTCAACGTGCGCGTAGTGACGCGTTTCCGTTTCGTACTCGACGTGGGCGGTGTTGATCGTGATACCGCGCGCTTTTTCTTCTGGAGCCGCATCGATCTGGTCGTATGCTTTGGCTTCGCCGCCGAATTTCTTCGACAGAACCGTTGCGATTGCAGCGGTCAGCGTGGTTTTACCGTGGTCGACGTGGCCGATGGTGCCGACGTTGACGTGCGGCTTGGTCCGTTCGAATTTACCTTTTGCCATTTTGAACTCCTAATGATTTGATTAGATTGCTCAGGCACACGCCCGACGGTCTGGTTTGAATTGCTTCTGTGCTGCCTGCTGCGAATTCTGGTGCCCTTGACGTGGATCGAACACGTGGCCTCTCCCTTACCAAGGGAGTGCTCTACCACTGAGCTACAAGGGCTGTAATTTGTTGCATGCGATGCATCAAGCATCTGAACGGAAACTGGAGCGGGTGAAGGGAATCGAACCCTCGTCGTAAGCTTGGAAGGCTTCTGCTCTACCATTGAGCTACACCCGCGAGGTATCGTTCACATTATCTTCACTTACTTTTGCTACTACCCAGTTTTCCTTGCAAAAACTTGGTGGAGGGGGCTGGATTCGAACCAGCGTACTCATAGAGAACAGATTTACAGTCTGTCGCCTTTAACCACTCGGCCACCCCTCCGCGGGAACCGCAGAGTATGAAGCATCTACTCACAACTGTCAACCTTATTTACCGATGCCTGACTGCTGCATTTGCGTATAAAGAAGAAGTTGGCTGCTTCGGGGCGTGATTATAAGCTCCCGATTTGAGAAAGTGCAAGGGTTGGCGCGAAAAAGTCGACTTTTTTCGCATTTTTTATCATCCCTGCCGCCAAGCCGCATTTTCCCGTCATTCGCCCCGCATTTTCCCCATTTACCGTGCGTCAGGCGGATGCATCCAGGAATTGCCCAGCGGCTTATATTTGCGCAACAACTGCTGATGCAGGCCCGACAATACGGGCAATTTGGGGTTGCGCGGGTCCAGCCGGCGCACGCCGGCGATAAAGGTCAGCGCCTGCTGCCCCATGCGCTCATCCCATCCCTCATGTTCCAGGCATTTCAGCACGGCCACGGCCGCATTGAAGACCACTTGCGGATTGTCGGGCAGGCGCGTGACGGCCTCGCCCATGAGATCGACGGCGCCGCGGAAATCGCCCTCGCCCGCCTTCGCCGCGCCGGCCGCCACCATGTCGGCCACTTCCTGGCGGCTTTGCCGCGCCAGCGCCTTGGCCAGCTCGTCGCGCCCCGCCTGCTCGAAGACGGCCATGGCGCGCGTCATGGCCGCGCTGTCGGGCGCATTGCGCATGACTTCGCGCATCACCTCGGCCGCGCCATCCTCGCGCCCATGCGCCAGGCAGTGGCGCGCCAGCTCGGTTTTCAGCATGTTCGAGCCGCCCACGCTGTGACGGTTGGCGGCCAGGGCCGCGTCCAGCGATTGCTGCAGGCGTTCCGCGTTGCCCGTATGCGCATGCAGCATGGCGCTGCACAAGGCGCTGCACAGTTCCGCATTCTTTTGCCCGCCCATCGACTTGTCGAGGTCGCGGATCACGGCCCCCGCCTGCAAGGGATCGCCCTTGCGCACCAGGGTCTGCACCAGGCGCACATGGTCTTCCGGATCGCGGAATTCCGAATATTTGGCCTTGCTGACCACCAGTTTGAGGGATTTTTCCGCCATCTCGATATCGTCGGCCGCCAGGGCCGCCTCGCCCAGGCGGCGCAAGCGGCGCACGGCGTGCGGCGACAGGGCCACCGCCTCGCTCAGGGCCGCTTGCGCCAATTCCGGCTTGCCTTGCGCCAGATGCGTGCGCGCCAGCCAGTCATAGGCGTCGAGGAAGCGCTTGTTGTTTTCCAGCAGCCCTTCCAGCATGCCCTGCGCCGCCGCGTATTCGCCCAGCAGGAACTGCGTCTTGGCCTGCCCCAGGCGCGCCCAGCCGATGGACTTGCTTTCATACAGGGCTGCGTAGATCGGCTCGGCGTCGGCCGCCTCGCCCAGCAGCAGGTGCAGTTCCGCGCGCAGGCGCAGGAAATCGGTGGCATAGCGGGGGTACAGGCTGGCGCCCTCGGTGCAGGCGGCAATCGCCGCCCGTTCATTACCCACGTCGATCAGTTCATACACGGGCACGAAGGCATTGCGCTTGTCCAGCGCGCGGGCTATGCGCTCGAGCATGTTGTCGGCGGTGAACGGTTTGAGGATGTAATCGGTGGGCAAGAGCTCGACGGCGCTGACCACCTTGGCGAAGCTGCCTTCGCCCGTCACCATGAAAAACATGGTCGACGCGTGCATCAATTTATGGTGGCGCAAGTCTTCCAGCATCTGCTGGCCATCCTGCCCGCCGTCGAGGTCGTATTCGCACAGGATCAAATCATACGATTTGCTGCCCAGCATGCGGATCGCCTGGCCCGAGCTGGCCGCGTCATCGATCTTCGCCAGGCCGCACAGATTGAGCATATTGTGCAGGCTGGCGCGCATGCCCGGATGGGGCTCGATGATCAGTGCGCTGAGGCCCTTGAGTTCTTTCATGTCGTGATGTCCGAAAACTCCGCGGCGCGCCACACTGGTGCGTGGCGCCGGCCAGCATGAGGCTGCCGAGTATATGACGGCGCCGCGCGCAAGGGAATGGGGCCGCGCCGAAAAACGCCACACCAATTGCCGCTCAAGCGTTGGCGCGCTCCGGATGCCACAGTTGCGGCTCGTTGTCGATCAGGTCCAGCAGCGCCGTCACCACTTCCGGATCGAACTGGCTGCCGCTGCGCTGCTCGATGTATTCGCGCACCTGCGGATACGGCCATGGCTCCTTGTACGGCCGCTCATGCAGCAGGGCATCGAAGACGTCGACCACGGCGACGATGCGCGCGGCCAAGGGAATGTCGCGCCCCTTCAGGCCGTTCGGATAGCCGGCGCCATCGAAATGCTCGTGGTGGCCGCCGGCGATCTGCGCGCCATACGTGAGGTAGCTGACGCCGTCGACCATGTTGGCGGCCCGCTCGAGGATGGTGCGCCCGACGCTGGCGTGCAGCTGCATCTGCGTGCGCTCCTCGTCCGTATGCCGGCCCGGTTTGAGCAGCACGGCGTCCGGCGTGGCCACCTTGCCCACGTCGTGCAGGATGCTGGCCAGGCCGATCATGTCGAGCAACTGCGGGCTGAGCTCGTCCGCATACACGCCGCGCTGCTGCATGCGCCGGGCGATGGCGTCGGACAGCTGCTGCACCCGCCGCACGTGGCCGCCCGTGTCGCTGTCGCGGAACTCGGCCAGGTCGGCCAGCGCCACGACGGTCGCTTCCTGCGCCTTGCGCAGCTGGCCGAACATGTACAGGTTGTCGAAGGCGGCCGCGATACGCTGGCAAAACACTTCCAGCAGATCGCGCTGGATCTGCGCCAGCGGCCACGGCGGCGTAACGGAAATGGCCAGCTCGCGGTTGCCTTCCGTGTGGATGAACAGCACGTTGGCCGGATGCTCGAACTGGCTGCGCTTTTCCGCGAACGCCTTGTCGATGGTGGGCGTGAGCGCGTGGTCGGCCGGCATGGCTTCGGCCTCGGCCAGCACGGCATAGGTGCCCGTGGCGGCCACCACCTCGGGCCGCCCGGCGCCGCCCTGCATCAGGCACAGCACGCCATCGGCGCCCACGTCGAGGATGGCGCTAACCTGGTTGAGCACGCCGGAAGCGAATTCGCGCAGGGAATGGATCTGGTACAGATTGGTGGCGCCGGCGAGGATCTTGCCCAGGCCGATACGGCTGCGCTCGAGCATCATCAGGCTCTCATAGGCACGCAAGGCCGAGATAACGGTGGTAAACAGCTTTTGCGTCGTCAGCTCCGTCTTGGCCTTGTAATCGTTGATGTCGTATTCGATGATGACGCGCTGCTCGGGCGCCTGGCCCGGCTGGCCCGTGCGCAGCACGACGCGCACGATGGAGTTGTTCAGGTCGGCGCGGATGCGCTTGGCGAGGATCAGGCCGGCGTCATCCGTTTCCATCACCACGTCGAGCAGCACCAGCGCGATATCGGGCGTGTCGCGCAGGATGTCATACGCTTCGCGGCCGCTGTAGGCGGAAAACAGTTCCAGTTCACGGCCCTTGAAACTGACATTGCGCAGCGCCAGCCGCGTGACCGCATGCACGTCGACGTCGTCATCGACGATCAGGACACGCCACAGGCGCTGGTCGGGCGCGGCCAGCCCGGCAGGGCTGGCCACCGGCTCATCTTCGTCGAGCAGCCAGTTATCATCTGCATCGGCTTTGAGGTCGGTCATGAATACTCCTAAGGGATAAGTTCGATGTGGACGCTGCGTTGACGCATATCAAGCATAATCAGATTAGATGCTGCTTACAACAGGATTCTGCGTGCCGCCTTCGCCAACGGCCGGCGCCGGCGCGGATGCCGACGCACCGCTGCGCGTGGCGCCGCAACTGTCCTGGCCGGGCCCGACGGCCTGGTAACGCACTTCGTACTTGCCCGCGCTGAGCTGCTCCACCGTCAGCTTGTCATTGGCCAGGATGTACAGATAACGCACATTCGAGCGCCGCTCCTGGTCATACAGCTTGACGAACACGGGCGCCGCATTGCCGCTGTTGTCGATGGTCAAGCTCAGTTCATTGCCCTTGTTACCGATCGGGAAGCCATCCACATAACCGGACTGCGCCGGCCAAGGCTCGCCATTCGGCGCCACCAGCGCCGCCGACTCGGCCTGGCTGGTGCCATCGCAGGCGGGCCGGCTGGCTTTCAGGCTCAGCTGGGAGACGGCCAGCACGCGGATCTCGGGCGCCTTCGCCTGCGCGGGTTCGGCCGCATACGGCTTGCCCACCGCCCAGCTATCGATGGCCACGGCCTCTGCCTTGGACGGCGGCAGCAAGGCGCCGGCTCCCGGCGCCGCCGGTTCCGGGCGCGGCTTGGCGCCATCGCGGGCCAGGCCGCTCCAGGCCGACGCCAGCGCGGACGGCATCGGCTGGGACGTATCGAGCATCAGCAAGGCGCCCAGCCAGCCCAGCAGCAAACAAACCAGCAGGCTCAGCCACCAGCGCCAGTTGCGCCAGATGGGTTGCGCCCCGCTCCGCGCCTTGCCCTTCGGCGGCGGCACATCCTGCGCCCAGGCGTGCTCATGCGGCTGGGCATGGCCTTTCGCGCGGCCATCGCGGGTCTTGCCTTCTTCGTGGTGGGTGCTTTCCAGCCATTCGATTTCCCACTCCTCGGCGGCGATCCACTCGTCGTGTTCCTTGCGGCGTTGTGGATCGGACAAGGTGCCATAGGCGCTGTTGAGGATAGCCATGATGCGGGCGGCCTTTTCGTCGCCCGGATTCTTGTCTGGGTGGTATTTCTGGCTGAGGGCTTTGTACGCGGCACGTATGACTTCCTGCGGCGCCAGGCGCGCCACTTTCAGGTTGTCATAGTGTGTATGTATCTTTCCCATCGTTCTATCTTGAAATCGGTGCGCGGCGACGGGTTCTTGCAGGATGGAACCGTGCTGTGTCGGTCATCATATACGATATGACAAGATAATAACCACCGGCGGACAGGAAATTGCAGGGCGGCACTGCCCTGCCTTGATATTGCCAGCGCTTACAGGCGGTGACTGCGGTCACTGGACAACAGCGCTTCCGGCAACGCCACCTGGTGCCCCACCACCAGCACCTTGAACAATTCCCCCATCTCGGCCGGCGACACCAGCTTTTGCACGGCGCTGGCTTGCGGCAGGTAGGTCTTGACCTGTTCCGGATCGGTGCGCAGCAGCAAGTCGCCGATGCCCGCGCCCAGCAGGAAGGATGCCTGGTTCATGTACGCGAGCACATCGAGACCCGCATCCTGCGCCGCCACGGCCATGGCCGTGAAATCGACGTGGGCCGTGATGTCCTGCAAGCCGGGCAGATAAAACGGTTCCGCGTGGGCGTGGTGGCGGTAATGGCACATCAAGGTGCCCGTGGCGCGCAAGTCCAAGTAATACTCGTGCGCGGGAAAACCGTAATCGAACAGCACGGCCGCGCCGCCCTGGCCATTGGTCAGCATGCGCGCCAGCGAGCGCATGAAGCCGCAGGCCACGCCGTGGATCTCGCTGACATAGCCGACCGGCAAGTCATCGGCGTCCGGCACCTGGGCGGCGATCTGCGCGGCCACGTCGGCGTCGGCAGGGCGTTCGACAAAGACGAACTGGCCATCGGCAATGCCGACGTCGAGCTCGCACCAGCCGGCCGGCGTCTTGCTGATCAGGTTGACGGGCATGGCGTCAAGCACTTCATTGCCGAACACGGCGCCTTCAAAACTGTCGGGAAAGCCGTCGAGCCACACCACCTGCGGAAAGGCGGCCAGCGCCAGCTCCTGGCGCGCGCGCAACTCGCCGGACAATTCGACGATCGCATACTGTTCGATAGCGATGCCGGCATTCGCCGCTTCCGTCAGGATATCGAAAGCCAGCTTGCCCGTGCCGGCGCCGAATTCGAGGATGCGCGGGGCCGTTTGCGCCATAATAGCGGCTGCCACATGGGCCAGCGTGGCGCCGAACAGGGGCGAAATCTCCGGCGCGGTTGTAAAATCGCCATCTTTGCCCAGCTTGGCGGCGCCGCCGCTGTAATAACCGAGGTCAGGCGCGTACAGCGCCAGTTCCATGAAGCGGACAAAGGGAATGGCGCCGTCATTGCGCGCGATTTCGGCGGCAATCTGGTGCTGCAAGGCATGGGACGCGGCCAGCGCGTCGCTATCGGGTGCGGGAAGAGACATACCCGCATTGTAGCGAATCGGCGGCGCATGCCGCCAGTGCGGCGTCCACCGAATATCTCAACCATAACAAAGACATGACAGAAGCAACGACAACGCCATTCGACAGCACACCCCGCGTCGCCCTCGTCACGGGCGCGGCGCGGCGCATCGGCCGCGCCATCGCGCTGGGCCTGGCGCGCGACGGCTGGGATATCGCCGTCCATTACCGCGACTCGCGCGACGAAGCGCTCAGCCTGGTGGCGGACATCACGGCGCTGGGCCGCCGCGCGCAGGCATTCCCCTGCGACCTGGCGCAGGAAGACGCCGTGCGCCAGCTATTGCCGCAGGCGCAGGCGGCGCTGGGCCCCGTCACTTGCATCGTCAACAACGCATCGTTGTTTGAATACGACAATGCGGGCGATTTTTCCTTCGCCGCCCTGGACGCCCACATGCACGCCAACCTGGCCGCCCCCATCCTGCTGGCGCAAGCGCTGTACCATGCCACCCCGGCAGGCGGGCAAGCCGTGGTCATCAACTTGCTGGATCAAAAACTGTACAATCTCAATCCTGATTTTTTGTCGTACACCCTGTCCAAGGCGGCGCTGCTGTCGGCGACCACCATGCTGGCCCAGGCGCTGGCGCCGAAAGTGCGCGTGGTGGGCATTGCCCCCGGCATCACCATGGTCTCCGGCGAACAGACGGCAGCGAACTTTGCCAAGGCGCATGAAAATACGCCGCTGGGACGCTCCAGCACGCCCGAGGACGTGGCCGACAGCGTCTGTTACGTGGCCGGCGCGCGCGCGCTGACGGGCACGACCCTGCTGGTCGATGGCGGCCAGCATTTGATCGGCTTGCCGCGCGACGTCATGTTTTTGACCAAATAATCAGCAGCCCTGCCAAACAACCCGCATTCAGCATCCCCGAAAAGGTAAAACTATGTCGTCCGCCCTGTCCCACCCTCGCCTGCTTGACTGCCGCCGGCTGTTCCTGCGCAATTACGAAGTCCTCATCAACATCGGCGTCTACGACTTCGAGAAAAAGGGCGAGCAGCGCGTCCTCATCAACGTCGACCTGTACATTCCCCTGGCCCTGTCGACGCCCAAGGACGACCAGCTGGAAGAGGTGGTCGACTACGACTTCATGCGCGAAACCATCGCCAAGCGCATGGCGCAAGGCCACGTGCAGCTGCAGGAAAGCCTGGTCGACGACGTGCTCGCCGCCATGCTGGCGCACCCGCGCGTACGCGCCGCGCGCGTATCGAGCATGAAACCGGACGTGTATCCCGACTGCGAAGGCGTGGGCGTGGAAGTATTCAAGATCAAGGATGAAGCATGAACAACATGAGCAACACCGCCGTGCTGGAAACGACGACAACGGCCGTGGAATTCCCGGCCAACGTGGAAGCGCAGAAACTGGCGCGCAAGAAGGCGGAAAAGATCGCCCTGGAAAACAACAAGCTGCACAAGCGCCTGTGCCGCCTGGTGGGGCAAGCCATCGGCGACTTCAATATGATCGAAGACGGCGACAAGGTGATGGTGTGCCTGTCCGGCGGCAAGGATAGCTATGCGCTGCTCGATATCCTGATGACCTTGCGCGAACGCGCGCCGATTCATTTCGATATCGTCGCCGTCAACCTGGACCAGAAGCAGCCGAACTTCCCGCCGGACATCCTGCCCGCCTACCTGACGGAACTGGGCGTGGCCTTCCACATCGAAAACCAGGATACCTACAGCATCGTCAAGCGCCTGATTCCAGAAGGCAAGACGACTTGCTCGCTGTGCTCGCGCCTGCGCCGCGGCATCCTGTACCGCGTGGCGGACGAGCTGGGCGCCAACAAGATCGCCCTGGGCCACCACCGCGATGATATTTTGGAAACATTCTTCCTGAATATGTTCTTCGGCGGCAAACTGAAAGGCATGCCGGCCAAGCTGCAATCGGACGACGGCAAGCACATCGTCATCCGCCCGATGGCCTACGTGAAGGAAGAGGACACGCAGCGCTATGCGGAAGTCAAGGGCTTCCCCATCATTCCATGCGACCTGTGCGGTTCGCAGGAAAACCTGCAGCGCAAGCAGATCAAGGGCTTGATGCGCGAATGGGACAAGAAATTCCCCGGCCGCGTGGAAAGCATCTTCTCGGCGCTGTCGAACGTGGCGCCATCGCACCTGATGGACCCGAAACTGTTCGGCTTCAAGGACTTGAAGGCGGACGGCGTGGCCAACCCCATGGGCGACATCGCCTTCGATGAAGAGCCATGCTCGACGCCGACCACGTTCGGCACGATCCCGCTGCAAGCGCTGTAATCCGCTGTTGTAAGCCCCCGTTGTTTTCGCCGCCACCGTCCTGGTGGCGGCATCCCCTCTTTCCCCCTGCGTCCATTTGATGTACCGTAGTCAGCTCTGCCGGTACGCCATGTGTCACGCGCGCATTCCTGCCCGGCGGTCAGCACGCATTCTTCCGACAACCTCACTGGAATGAACCATGACGCCATCCGCGCTCAAGCGCCCCCTGCTGTTCTCCCTGCTGGCCCTCGGGCTCGCCACCGCCACTGCCGCCCCTGCCCCGGCGCCCACCGACCGCCAGGCCGACCGCTGGGATTTGACGGCGCTGTATCAAGACGATGCCGCGTTCGACGCCGATGCGAAACGGCTGTCGGCCCAGCTGCAGCAGCTGGCTGGCTGCAAGGGGCAGTTGAAAGCCTCGCCGGCCCGCCTGAAAAGCTGCCTGGACCTGGTCGCCGATGCGCGCAAGCGCGTCAATACGCTCACCACCTATGCGGCGCAGTACTACGACCAGGATACGGGGGACAGCAAGGGCAACCAGCTGAACCAGCGCGCCGCCCTGCTGGGCAACGACTTCACCCAGGCCAGCACCTTTCTGCAGCCGGAAATCCTCGCCCTGGGCAGCAAGCGCATCAATGCCATGCTGGCGCAAGACAAGGGGCTACAGCTGTATCGCTTTCAGTTGAGTAACATGCTGCGCAGCGCGCCGCACACGCTCGACGCGGCCGGCGAGCAGCTGGTGGCGCAGTTCGGCCTGGCAACAAGCTCGGCCGCCAGCGTCTACCGCACCCTGGCCAATGCGGAAATCCCGTGGCCGACCGTCACACTGTCGGACGGCAAGGAAGTACGCCTCGACCAGGCGGCCTACACAAAATACCGGGGCGACGACAACCGCGCCGACCGCAAGCGGGTGTTCGACGCCTTCTTCGGCAAGTGGAAAGAATACGAACGCACGTTCGGCGAAACCCTGTACGGCCAGCTGAAAACGGATGCCGCGTATGCCAAGGTGCGCCACTACGCCGATTCGCAAAGCGCCGCGCTCGACGCCGACAACTTGCCGCCCGCCGTCTACCAGACCCTGATCGCGCAAACCAACGCCAACCTGCCCACCCTGCACCGCTACTTCAAGCTGCGCGCGCGCATGCTGGGCGTGAAGGACCTGGCGTACTACGACGTGTATGCGCCGCTGCTGAAAAGCGAGCGCACCTTCCCGCTGGCCGAAGGCAAGCAGATGATGCTCGATTCCGTCGCGCCGCTGGGCCCCGACTACGTGAAAGCGTTGACCGCCGCCGTGGACGCGCGCTGGATGGATGTGTATCCGCGTCCGCGCAAGGTGGCGGGCGCCTACATGAATGGCGACGCGTACGACGTGCACCCGTTCGTGCTGCTCAACTACACGGACAATTACGAAGCCGTCAGCACCCTGACGCACGAATGGGGTCACGCCATGCACTCGGTGCTGGCCAACAAGGCGCAGCCGTCGATCTATGCGCCGTACAGCATCTTTGTCGCGGAAATCGCCTCGACGACGAACGAGGCGCTGCTGCTCGACGCGCGCCTGAAGCAGGCCAAGGATGACGACGAGCGCCTGCTGTACCTGGGCGCGGCGCTGGAAAACCTGCGCGGCACCTTCTTCCGCCAGGCCATGTTCGCCGAATTCGAGGCGGCCATCCACGGCAAGGTGGACAAGGGCGAGTCGCTGACGGGCGAAGAGATCACGGCCATCTATGCCGGCATCCTCAAGCGCTACCACGGCGAAGCGCAAGGCGTCATGAGCATCGATCCCGCCTACGCGCTGGAATGGGCCTACGTGCCGCATTTCTATCACGGCTACTATGTGTTCCAGTACGCCACCTCGATCGCGGCGGCGCAGGATTTCGCGCAGCGCATCCTCGACAAGGAACCGGGCGCGCTGGCCGCCTACCTGAAGATGCTCGGCGCAGGCGGCTCGGCCTACCCCTACGATCTGGTGAAGACGGCCGGCGTCGACCTGGCCTCGCCGAAACCGTACCAGGCGCTGGTATCGCGCATGAACGGCATCATGGACCAGATCGAGGCGATTGAAGCGAAGCGGGGGAAGTAAGCCGGGACGAGGCGTAGGAGGCGTAGGTCGGCCTAGCGCAAAGCGCGTAAGCCGACACCACCACGTTCAGCGCCAACAATGTTGTCGGATTACGCGCTTGCGCGCTAATCCGACCTACCATTTTCTGCTTGCTCCGAGGCAAACGCCGCCGCATCGCTCTCGAACATGTCTTCCAGCTCCTCGCGCGCCTGGCGCGTGAGGGACATGACTTTTTGCTGGTCCTGGAAGTGCGGTGCCACTTCCAGCAAGGTCTTGAGGTTATGCCGGCCGAAGATGCCGGCCGCGCGCTGCGCGCGCTCCGCGCTGAAGCCCACCTGCTGCAAGGTCTGTTCACCCAGCAGCAGCGCCGCGGCAAACGTCTCGCGCTCGATCAGGGTCACGCCCCGCTTCATCAATTCATAGTAATGCGTGACGTTGCGCGCGCGCGCCAGTATCGTCAGCTCGGGCAGGCGCAGGCGCACGGCGTCGACCAGGGCCAGGCTGTCGTCCACATTGTCGATGGCGATCACCAGGGCCTTCGCCTTCTCGATGCCGGCCGCCACCAGCAGGTCCACGCGCGTGGCATCGCCATAAAACACCTTGAAGCCGAACTTGCGCAGCAGCTCGATCTGGTCCGGGTCGTGGTCGAGCACCGTCACGCCGATCTTGTTGGCCGCCAGCAGGCGGCCGATGATCTGGCCGAAGCGGCCGAAGCCGGCGATGACGATGGGGTTGTCCTGCGCCTCGATATGGTCGTCGGGACGGCGCTTCTTGTCGCCCTGCAGGCGCGGCGCGACGAATTTGTCGTGCGCCAGCAGCAGCAAGGGCGTGGCCACCATCGACAGGGTCACCACCACGACCAGCAGCGCGGCCGTCTGCGGCGCAAACACATGCGCGGCCTCGGCGGCGGCAAACACGACGAAGGCGAATTCGCCCCCTTGCGACAGCAGCAGCGCAAAGAACAGCTGCTGGCCGCGGGGAATGTCGACAAACTTCGACAGCAGGTACAGCAAGGCGATCTTCACCAGCAGCAGGCCCGCCACCAGGGCCAGGATCAGCCGCGGCTGGGCGCGCAGCACGCCGAAATCGACGGACATGCCCACGGCGATGAAGAACAGGCCCAGCAACAAGCCCTTGAACGGTTCCAGGTCGGAAATGAGCTCATGCCGGTATTCGGAATCGGCCAGCAGCACGCCCGCCATGAAGGTGCCCAGCGCCATCGACAGGCCCACCGATTCCATCAGCACGCAGATGGCGATCACCAGCAGCAGGGCAAACGCCGTGAAGATTTCGCGCAAGTCCGTCCTGGCGATGAAGCGCAGGATGGGGTTGACGAGAAAGCGCCCGCCGATCACCAGGGCGGCCAGCACGGCGGCCAGCTTGGCCACGCGCAGCCAGCCCGGTTCACCGCTGTGCGTGACCAGGCCACCGAGCAGCGGCACCAGCGCGATCATGGGAATGGCGGCGATATCCTGGAACAGCAAGATGGAAAAGCCGGCGGAACCGGCCGGCGTACTCATCAGCTTGCGTTCGCCCAGGGTGGCCAGCACGATGGCCGTCGACGACAGCGACAGCCCCAGCGCACCGACCAGCGCCGTGCGCCAGTCCACGCCGAAGGCCATGGCCACGGCGCACAAGCCCGCGCTGACGACGCCCACCTGCGCCCCGCCCCAGCCGAAGATGGGACGGCGCAGCAGCCACAATCGTTTGGGTTCCAGCTCCAGGCCGATCAGGAACAGCAGCAGCACCACGCCGAATTCGGAAAAGCTGAGGATCACCTCGACATTCTTGATCAGGCCCAATCCCCACGGTCCGATGACGACGCCGGCCACCAGGTAGCCCAGCACGGCACCCATGCCCAGGCGCTTGGCCAGCGGCACCATGATGATGGCGGCGACCAGGTAAAAGAGTATGTTGATGAGAAAGCTGTGGTGTTCCATGCGGATTCCGGGCGGATGTGTGGATGAAACGACATCATGCCTGAAGTGGCGCGCCGGCGTGAAGTGGCTGCCGCGCCACGCCGGCTATTTGCGCGCGGCCACCCGCGCCCGCAGCGCGTCGAACATTGTCGGGATGCTGTCGCGGCTCATACTGTCGACGATCCAGCCCAGGCCCATCGGCACGGGGCCCGGATCCGTGTACACCTGGTACCTGACGGCGGCAGCGCCCGCATCGAGCGGATCCGGCGACAGCTGCCAGTAGCCGCTGGTGTCGGCGATGGTATCCTCCACCTTCAGTCCCTCCATCGGCACCAGCTTCCAGGCCAGGCTGCAGCTGGCGTCGAGCACCTTGGGCGTCATTCTCAGGCGGTACTGCTTGATTTTCCCCATCGGCAGCTTGAGCGTGACGTCGACCAGCGACACGCCGCCGCCGGCGGCCGTCACCTTGATCTTCTCCACGTTCGGCATGAACTGCGGATAGCCGGCGAAATCCTGGATGGCCGCACAGACGGTGGCCACGCTGGCCGGCATGCTGGTCGTGGCGGCAAAGGTCTTGCCGGGCATGCCGGCTTTGCTGACATCGCGCACATCGAGCGCAGGCGTGGCCGCCAGGGTGACCAGCGGATAACAGGCGGAACAGGCGGCCAGTGCGAACAGCAGGGTCTTCATGGTTTTTCCTGTTCGATCTGCGCGCGCAGCGCCGCCACGTCGACGCGCTTGAGGTAGCTTTCGATATTCTTCCACACGGCGTGATAGCCGTAACCGCCATTTTTCAGCTCGTCGATCGCCTTCTCGCGCGGCCAGCCCTGGTACAGCATGCGGTACATGGCGGCCATCATGCCCGTGCGGTCGGCGCCGTGCAGGCAATGCAGCAGCACGGGGCCCTGCTGCTCGGCGGCGCGGATTCTGCGCATGGTCTCGATCACATGCTTGTCGCGGATGGCCCAGGTATTGATGGGAATGCGGATGGCGCGGATGCCGCTGCCATCGAGCACCTGCGTGTCGGAGTGGAAGGAACGCAGGCTGATCACCGTCTTCACGCCCAGCGCCTGCAATTGCGCCACGTCGGCGCTGTCGAGCTTTGCGCTGCGGAACAGGACGGGGGTGACCTGGTGCAGGTTGGACACGTGCGGCAGCGGCGTCGCCCATTCGGTATTGCGCTCGGGCGCCACGGGCGCCTGCGCGCCGGCGGAACCGGCCGCCAGGGCCAGGAATAACAGCAAAAGATGCGGCAAGGGCGATAAGGTCATGACTTCCTCTTGTATGAAAACCACAGCAGCACGCCAGCCAGCAGCAGCGATACCCAGTAGTCGGTCGGCGCCCACCACAGCCAGTGCTTGTGCCAGGCGATGTGGGCCGGATTGAAGTGCGCCACGCCATAGGCGGGATTGAGCACGAACCACAGATAATCCTCGATGATCCAGAACAGCATGATGCAGCCGATGGCGCGGCACTCGAGGCGCAGCGACCATTGCGCCAGGAAGAGCATGGGGAAATGGAAGAACAGGGCAATAAAGGGAAAGACCCAGGCATGGTAGCCCGTCATCGGCCGGCCGCCCCAGAAGATATCGAGCAGCCAGTGGCTTTCGATGCGCCAGGTGGGCAGGTTGGCGGCCCAGCCGGCCGCGCCTTCGATCTGGATTTCCACCTGCGCAAAAAACAGTCCCAGCAGGGCCACCCAGGCCAGCGTCAGGGCGATCTGCCAGGGTTTTGCCACGACGCCCGTCACGCCAGCACCTGCGCCAGCACGTCGCTGGCGGCGCGCGGGCGGCCCAGCGCCAGCGCTTTCGCCCGCATGGCTTGCAACTGCTCCGGATGATCGAGCAACAGGCGCACGCGGTATTCCAGGGTGACGGCATCGAATGCCTTCAGGGCCACGCCCTGCTCCAGCAGATAGTCGGCATTGCGCTCTTCCTGGCCCGGAATCGGCGAGTTGACGATCATGGGCAAGCCCAGGGCCAGGCATTCCGAGGTGGTCAGCCCGCCCGGCTTGGTGATCACCAGGTCGGCGCACGCCATCAGGCGCTCGACTTCGCTGGTAAAGCCTTGCGCCAGCAGGCGGCCCGGATAGCGGCCGGCCAGTGCTTGCAGCGCCGCCAGCGCGGCGGCGTTTTTCCCCGCCAGCACGATCAGCTGGAAGTCGCCATCCAGCGCCAGCAGGCGCGCGGCGATGGTATCGAGGCTGCCCAGTCCCGCCCCGCCGCCCATCAGCAGGATCGTCGTGCGCCGCGGGTCGAGGCCAAACGCCTGCGCGCACCGCGCGCGGTCGGGCGCCTGCGCAAAGGCGGGCATGATGGGGATGCCCGTCACGTGGATGCGTTCGGCGGGAATGCCTTCGTGGCGCATGCGGAACGCCACTTCGTCGGTAGCGGCGAAATAGCCCTGCATCTGCTCATGCACCCACATGCGGTGCAAGTCGAAATCGGTAACCTGCACCCACACGGGGCAAGCCAGCTGCCCCTGGCGCAGCGCGCGCGACAGCAGTTCGGCCGGCAGGAAATGCGTGCAGATGATCGCATCGGGCTGGAAGGCGGCGATCTGCGCCATCAGCGCGCGCGTGTTGAGGCGCTCGACGGCGCGGCGCAGGCGCTGCATCGAACTGTCGCGCGGCGCATCGTGGGTGGCGTGGTACAGATAGCCCCACAGCGCGGGCGCCTTGTTGACCAGCTTGATATAAAAATCCGTGTACAGCTTGCGGAATGCGGGCGTGACGAAATCCATCACGTCGAGATGGCTGGCCAGCGCCGCAGGGCCGGCGCCGTCATCGCGCCCCGCGTATGCCTCGATGGCTTGCGCTGCGCGCATATGGCCGGCGCCGGCCGAGACGCTCAGGAGAAGAATTTTTTCGGTGTTTGCTGCGGCATGCGCTGGTGCTCCACTGGAAGCCCTGATCGGGAAAACAGGCACAATAGCATTTTCCGCGCCGCGCACATTGCAAATTAGCAAGGCACGCGGCTTCCCTTACTTCAGCGCCGGCGCGGCATCCGTGCGCAGCACCGGGTACAGATTCAGCCGCTCGTCCCACGAAGCGTGGCGGCGGGCGAAGAATTCCAGGCGCGCGGCCGGGCTTTTTGCAAACGCGGGGTCGCTGGCCAGCTTTTCGTGGAACTGCGCCGCCAGCGCCGGATCGGCCGCCAGCTGGGCGCGCGCCACGTCTTCGGCCACGTATTCTTCCATGTATTCCTTGCGCTCGAAGGCCGTATTGAAACTGCCCCAGGCCAGCAGGGAATCGGGCGCGCGCGGCTCGAGCAGGGCCACGACCAGGCGCGCCTTGGCCTGGTTGACGGGCACGTACAGCGCGCCCGCGCCGACCACGCGCGCCTCTTTCTGCCACTCACCCTGCACGGCCGCCGTCTGGCGGCCCTCGAACGACTGCGCGCCGAATTTCACCTGCGTGGCGCGGAAGGTTTCGACGGGCAGCGTGCCGGGCGCTGTGGCCAGCACCTGATACGACACGCCATGCTGGCGCAGCTTGGCCGCCACCATCTGCGCCTGCGCGGCGGGCACCAGGTAGCCGGCCTTGGGCGCGGCCAGCTGCAGGTCGGGCACGATCTCGTCGCGCAGCGGCACGTTCCAGATCTGCGGCGTGGTTTCGTCGTAGCGCGTCATCAGCGCGCCCGATACCTCGGACGGCGTGCGCGTGTAGGCGTAGCCGCGAAACGCGATCATGCGGCTCTTGTCCGTCGTTTTATACGTGAGCGGCAAGGTGGTGCCGGCCAGCCGCGCGGCGCGCGCGTCCGCCTCGAGCGCTGTTTGCCGCCACTGCGCGCCATGCTGCGCCACTTGCGACAGCAGCGAGACGATGGTGTTGCGCGTGATGCGCACGCGGGTCGGATAGTCCTTCCACGAATGGGTTTCCACCAGCATGCCGAAGCGGTTGCGCAGCAGGAAATAGCCATGCGAGAAGCGCGGGTTCGGCGCCGAATCGACAAAACCCGATTGCGGATTGTCGTTCTCGGCAAACGAAATATAGAACGGCTTCGGGTCGGAGCCCTGCCTGGCCAGGTCGGCCAGGACCTGATCGCGCAAGGCCGTGCCGGCCACGCGCAGCGCGGCGTCGCCCGCATGCACGGGTTCGACCTGGATCGAGATATCGGGTTCGAACTGGGCGCCGTCCGTCACGTGCAGGTCGACATAGGCCAGCGGATCCCAGGCGTTCACCAGTGCCAGCATGTGCTGCATCTCGGGCGTATCGGCCTTCATGTATTCGCGGTTCAGATTGTAGTTTTGCGCCGTGCTGCGCCAGCCCATTTCCACGGGGCCGCGCTGGTTCGGACGGTTCCACTGGCCGAAGCGCTCATGGCCGTCGACGTTGAAGACGGGCACGAACAGCAGCACCTGCTTGTCCAGCGCGCCGGGCGCCGCCCTGCCCTCCAATACTTCGCGCAGCGCCAGGAAGCCCGCATCCTTGCCGTCAATTTCGCCGGCATGGATGCCGCCCTGCACCAGCAGAACGGGCAGCTGGCGGTGCGCCGCCTCGGCCGGCGTCAGCGCGCCCGTATTGCTGACGGCCAGCGCCAGCATGGGGCGGTTCTCCGGCGTGCGGCCAAATTCGATGCAGCGCACCTGCTTCGGATAGCGCGCCTGGAACTGGCGGCACAGGGCTTCCACTTCCGCATAGCGGCCCGTCTGCTGGAAGGCGGAACGCTCGGCCACCGTCGTCAGGGCGGGAGCGGCGTGCGCGCTGGCGGCAGACACGGTGAACAGGGCGGTGGACAGCAAGGCGTGGCGTAGCATGGGTCAGACTCCATCGAGAGAGGACAAGCGGGCAATTATAGAGGGGCGGTCGGCTAAAAACGCAGCGGAAAATAAAAAAGCCGGAACAGCGTCAGCTGCTCCGGCCTTGCTCTGGCGAGCGTGAATTATGAACCGAAGTGGTAGTTGAATTCGACCCATCCCTGGCGTCCCTGCGGGCTGTAGCTGCCCACCGGATAGTACGGCCAGCCGCCGCTGTCGTCGCGCTTGATCTTGTCGAACACGTTGTTGACGATCAGCGACAAGGTGGCGCGGTCGTTGATGCGGTACACGGTGCTGATGTTGGCCAGCGCCGTCGGCGTCAGGTAGCCGGTACCGGCGGCGTTCGGGATCTTGCTGTAGCGGCTGACCAGCAGGGTGTTCGACCAGTCGCCAGCGCTCCAGTTCACGCTCAGGTTCAGCTTGTCGCGCCAGTCGGAATTGTTCAGCGATTTGAGCTCGTCGATCTCTTCGTCACCGGCAAATTGCTGCGATTTATTGCTCAGCACCTTGGCGTAATTGGCCTTGAAGGCAAAGCGGCCATAGTCCGTCGTGCGCAGCAAATACTTGACGCTGATGTCGATGCCGCTGCTGCTCTGCTTGGCCGCGTTGATCGGATTGACGGTGATGGTCTTGATCTCGCCGGCGCGGTTCAAGGCATTGGCCGCGAAACGCTCGACGCGGCCCAGGGTATCGGCGCAGGTGGGCGAATTGATGTCGAGCTTGCCCAGGCGGCAATCGGCTTCGTCGCGCAGGATCTTGTCGGCGCTCAGGTTCGTCACCAGGTCGTCGATCTTGATGTTCCAGTAATCGACGGAGACGTCGAAATTGGCACTTGGCGACCAGACGGCGCCCACGCCGAACGACTTGCCTTTTTCAGACTGCAGGTCGCGGCTGCCATTCTGCACATAATCGGCGCCCGGCGACTTGTTTGCAAATTCGCAGTTGTCGATGCTCTGGCCCGTGGCGCCGCAGCGGTAGTAATCGGTGGTGCTCGAGTAGTAACCGGTGCCGCGCGCCTTGTAGATGTAGTTCATGTCCGGCGCGCGGAAGCTGGTGGCGTAGTTGGCGCGGAACAGCAGCTCCGGCGCGGGACGCAGTTCCAGGCCGCCGTTATAGGTGAACTTGCCGTCATGGCGGCCGGCAAAGCTGTAGCGGTCGTAGCGGCCGGCCAGGGTGCCGGTCAGCTTTTCATGCAGCGGCAGATTCACTTCCGCCCCCAGCGCATAGCGGGTGCGCGTGCCGGCCGTGATGTCGGACTTGGTGGCGACGTTGAAGTAGCCTTCGTTCAGGCGCGCGTCGGGCACGTTGCTGAAGCCCTGCTTGCCCACTTCGGCGATGGTGGCGATCTTTGCCGCGCCAGCGGGCAGCTGGAACAGGTCGCCGTTGGTGGCCAGGCTCAGGGTATTCGTCCAGGCCTTGTCGTCGCTGTCGGAATTGCCCGTGATGCTGTCGAATTCGGCCGCCGTCACGCGGCGCGACAGGCGGGCCGGATCCGGTGCGTAGACCGGCACGCCGGCGGCATCGGTGCCCAGTTTCGGACCCAGGAAGAAGCTGTCGATATTGGCCAGCGCACGCGGCGTGTGGCTTTCGCTCTTGTACACCGAGGCGTTGTAGTTCGCCTCATATTGCCACGACGACGTGCCGGGAAGGCGGCCCTTGGCGCCCAGCGAGATGGCCGTGGCCAGGTCGTCCCACTTGCGGTTGTAGCGCTCCACGCCGCCCATTTCCTCGGGCGAGATGTAACGCGTCCACGCTTCGTAGCGATCGGTATTCTGGTTGCGGAAATAGCTGCTGCCCGTCGACGACGACGTCCACGTCGGGCCGCGCGTATTGTTCTCGGTCGAGTTCTTGCCGATCAGGAAGTCGGCGAACAAGGTCGTTTCCGGTGACAGCTCATAGTTGGCGCTGCCGAACACGTTCTGGCTGCGGTTCTTGGTTTGCGTGGTCCAGTAAGTGGGGCCCACTTTCGGGCTGGCGCAATAGCTGCCGTTCTTCGCCTGATACTTGACGGTGCTGCCGCCGAACAGGTCGCCGAACTGCGTGCAGGTGTCGCCCAGGTCCACGTAGGTGCCGGAAGTACCCGCCTTTACCACGCGACGCGACGCGATATTCGTCGGCGTGCCCGAGCGGGTGGCCATGAAGTCGCGCTGCAGGCTCGACAGCGGATCGCGCTGGCTCAGCTCCACACTGAACAAGGTATGCAGCTTGTCGAAATTGCCGCCGCCCGTCAGCTGCACGCGCTGGTTGCCTGCGCCGCCGCGCGTGGTGCCGCCCGCCTTGACGTTGATATCGAAACCTTCCGTCTGCTTTTTCAGGATGACGTTGACCACGCCGGCGATCGCGTCGGAACCATAGATGGCCGAGGCGCCGCCGTTGAGGATCTCGATGCGGTCGACGATGCTCGACGGGATATTCGCCAGGTTGGTGAAGTTGACCGTGCCTTCGTAGGCGACGGGGAAGTCGGCCAGGCGGCGGCCATTGAGCAGGATCAGGGTATGGTTCGGACCGAGGCCGCGCAGGCTGATGGTATTGGCCGATGGCGTGAACGTGTTGCCGAAGTCCTCGCCTTGCGTAAAGCCGCTGTTCTGTACCTGGTTGGTCAGCGCATCGAAGACGTTCTTGTACCCTTGCTTGGTGATTTCATCGCCCGTCAGGATGGTGACGGACGATGGTCCCTCCAGGCTGGCGCGGGGAATCCGCGAACCGGTGACCACGACGGCTGGCGGGGTGGCCGCCGGCTGCTGATCCGCCGCGGGCGCGTGCGTCTGCGCGTGCGCCTGCCATGCGGAACCGCCGAGGATGGCCAGTACGGCTACGGTGAGCGGTGGCAACTTGAATTGTATAGGCATCTTTACGCTTCTCAAGGTTAGGGAGAAGGCGAAAGATATCAAGATGCCAGCAATTACAGAACGAATGGATTCATCTTTCTATATATCATAATTGTTATATAGAAATATTTATGAGAAGAAAGATGCCCCACCCTCATCCAGGAAGGGGGCAACATGGGGCTTTATCGGTTCAACACAGCAATTTCCTTGTAGGCCGGGCGCAACAGCCGCGCGGCCGTGTCGGCGGGGCTCTCCATCGAACTCAACAGCCTGATCGCGCCCGTGGCCGGGGTACAGCTGCCGCTGCCGCGGTAGCGCAGCGCCGCCGCCAGCATGGCTTCGGCAGGATCGCCCAGCGCGTGCTGATAATCGTCCGTCACGTCGCAGGTCGGCGCCATGCCATCGGCAAAGTCGCCAAAGCCCTTGGCGTTGACACCCTGGAACTGCACGGCGAAATACGTGGTGCCGCAATTCGGCGTGGGATAGAAACCATACGGCTTGCCGCACGTCGTGCCGCCGATCAGGCTGACCTGCACGTCGACGCCGCGCAAGCCGTTGATGATGGCTTCGCTGGCCGAACAGGTATTGCCCGTCGTCAGCAAGGTCACGCGCTTGAGGCCCAGCGAAGGCAAAGGCGTGCCCTTGGGCAAGGGATTCGGCCCGGCAAAGCCCTGGCTTTGCGTGTGGAATGGCACGGGCGCTTCCGGCCGCGTCTTGTCATTGGCCAGCACCTGCTGGAAGGTCTTGCCGGTGGTGACTTGCGGACCGGCAATCATGTAGGCAATCTCGCTGGCGACATCGAGGTAGCCGCCGCCGTTGTAGCGCACGTCAAGCACCAGGTCGCTGATGCCGGCCGCCTGGAAGCGGCGCATGGTCTCGACCAGCTGGCGTTCGGCCACGTTGTTGTGGGTGTTGAAGGTCAGGTAGCCCACCTTGCCCGTGGGCGTGTCGATGATGCGCTCGTTTTGCACGGCGCTGGTGCTCACTTCCACCGCCTGCAGGTTCGCGGAGATGGGCGAGCCATTGCGGCTGAACGCCAGCGTGTGCGCGCCTTGCGCTGCAGGAAACAGGCCGGCGTTAATGATCTTCACGCTGGCAGCGTCAGGGGCATTGACGAAATCGGTGCCATCGACGGTTTGCAGTTCATCGCCGCGCCGCAAGCCCGCCAGGTCGGCTGGCGAGCCTGGCTCGACGATCGTCACCACGGCCTTGCGCGGCGGCGTGGTGCGCGTCAGCGCCAGCAGCATGCCGTAGCCCAGTTCCACGCCATTGAGCGAGGCTTCCCATTCGGCCGTCGTGTAGGTGAAATGGAAGCGGTCCTTGGGCTTGCCGGACGCCGTCGTGGCCGTTGTTTTCAGCACGTCGAAATACGCGATCGGCGTGGCGAAGCTTTGCGGCAGGTAGGTGGTCGGCACTTCGCGGTACCACAGATACGTTTCATCGATCCAGCTGCGCACCCACGTCAGTTCATCGAGCAAGGTGCCCGGCTTGTCGATGCCGCTGCCGCTGCGCGGCGCCTCGCAGCGGTTCGCCACCGTGGACGAGGCGACCAGCGCCGTCGGGCCCGTCGGCGTCACGGGCGGGACGACGGATGCGCTGTCGCTGCCGCCGCCTCCGCCGCAGGCACTCAACACACATACGAAGGAAACAGCGAGGGAGCCAAGTCGCAGGGCATGCATGAGAAACTTTCTATAGAGAAATTATCGAAAAATTATAATGCGTTTTGCCAGCAAGCGTTGTTTTCTTTGACACAAAAAATGGCGCCCGCAGGCGCCATTGCTACAGCGAGGCGTTCACCCCATCACACGGTGGCCGCCACGGGCGCCGCCACGACGGGCGGCAGCGGCGTGGGCGCGTTGAAGGCGATCAGCAGACTCGCTTCCTTCTCTTTCGCCGCCTTCAGATGACGCTCCTTCACGTGGCCATAGCCGCGGATGTCTTCCGGAATACTGGCGATCGCCACGGCTTGCGCCAGCTTGGCCGTCGTCAGCTTCGGCAGCAGGCCGCCCACCGTCGCGCGGTATTCAAGAATCAGCGCGCGCTCCATCTTGCGCTCGGCCGTATGGCCGAACACGTCGAAGGCCGTGCCGCGCAAGCCCTTGAACTTGGCCAGCACGCCGAACGCCTTCATCATCCACGGGCCGAATTCCTTCTTGATCAAGTGGCCCTGGGCATCCGTTTTCGCCATGATGGGCGGCGCCAGATGGAACTTGAGCTTGATGTCGCCTTCGAACATGGACGCGATCTTCGCCTGGAAGGCGCCGTCCGTGTACAGGCGCGCCACTTCGTACTCGTCCTTGTAGGCCATCAGCTTGTAGAAGTAGCGTGCCACGGCTTCCGTCAGGCGCAAGTGCGGGCCGTTCAGGGCGCTTTCGGCGGCGCGCACCTGGCCGACGAAGTCCAGGTATTGCTGCGCATATGCCCGGTCCTGGTAGGCCGTCAGCAGGGCGACGCGCTTTTCGATGATGTCGTCGAGCGTGTCGATGCGCTTGAATTCCACCACCTTGGCTGGTGTCGTCATGCGCACCAGGCTGGCCGCGTCATGCGCGCCCGCGCGGCCCCAGTTGAAGGCCGCCTTGTTGAACGCCACCGAGACGTTGTTCAAGTCGATGGCCTTCATGATGGCCGCTTCGCTCAATGGCACCTTGCCCTTTTGCCAGGCGTAGCCGAGCATGAACATATTCGTCGCGATGGAGTCGCCCATCAGCGCCGTGGCGATCTGGCCCGCGTCGATGAAGTCGACGTGGTCGCTGCCGCACGCCTTTTCGATTTCCATGCGCGCGGAAGCACCGGGGAATTGCCAGTCCGGGTTCTTCACGAAAGCGGCCGTCGACGAGCTGGTCGAGTTGATCATGGCCCAGCTGCGTCCCTCTCCCATGCGCGACAGGGCATCGCGGCTGGCCGTGACGATCAGGTCGCAGCCGATCACGAGGTCGGCCGCACCGGTGCCGACGCGCGTCGAGTGGATGTCTTCCTGGCGGTCCGCCAGACGCACGTGCGACATGACCGGGCCGCCCTTTTGCGCCAGGCCGCTCATGTCCAGCACGGAACAGCCCTTGCCTTCCACGTGGGCCGCCATGGCCAGGATCTGGCCGACGGTGACGACGCCCGTGCCGCCGATGCCGGTGACGAGGATGCCGAACGGCTCGGCAGTCGATGGAATCATCGGTGTCGGCAAGGCCGGCGCGGCTGGCGCATCCTTGTCGGCGGCAGCCGCCTTCTTCGGCTTTTTCAGGCCGCCGCCTTCCACCGTGACGAAACTGGGGCAGAAACCCGTCGTGCACGAAAAATCCTTGTTGCAGGACGACTGGTTGATCTGGCGCTTGCGCCCCAGTTCCGTTTCCAGCGGTTCCACCGACAGGCAGTTCGATTGCACGGAACAGTCGCCGCAGCCTTCGCAGACGGCTTCGTTGATCACGGCGCGCTTGGCCGGGTCCGGGTATTCATTGCGTTTCCGGCGGCGGCGTTTTCCGAGGCGCAGGTCTGGTCGTAGATCATGGCCGACACGCCGGGCATGTCGCGCAGTTCGCGCTGCACGTCCATCAGTTCCGAACGGTGGCGCACGGTGACGCCTTCCGCCCAGGCGTAATCGTCCGGGTATTTTTCCGGTTCATCCGTGACGACGATGATCGGGCCCACGCCTTCGGCAGCGATCTGGCGCGAAATGATGGCCGGAGACAAAGGCCCGTCGAATTCCTGGCCGCCCGTCATGGCCACCGCATCGTTGAACAGGATTTTATAGGTGATGTTCACCTTGGCCGAAACGGCCGCGCGGATGGCCAGGATGCCCGAGTGGAAATACGTGCCGTCGCCGAGGTTGGTAAACACGTGCTTTTCATTCGTGAACGGCGCCTGCCCCACCCAGGTGACGCCTTCTGCGCCCATGTGGGTAAACGTCGACGTTTCGCGGTCCATCCACAGCACCATGTAGTGGCAGCCGATGCCGGCCAGCGCGCGCGAGCCTTCCGGCACTTTCGTGGAACTGTTGTGCGGGCAGCCGGAGCAGAAGAACGGCGTGCGGTCCTTTTGCGGATCGGGTTTCACGCTGATGGCCTTGAGGACGTTTTCCTTCGCTTCCAGGTAGGCGATGCGTTCCTTCACGCGCTGCTCGACGGGGTGGCCCGCGTAGTAGCGCGAAATACGGCTGGCGATGGCGCGGGCGATCATGGCCGGGTTCAGTTCATACGTGGCCGGCAGCAGCCAGTCGCCGTGACCGGTGCCCTTCTGGTTGCTCCACTCGCCCGTGTCGTCGAACTTGCCGACCACGCGCGGACGCTCGCCGTCTTTGAGGTTGTAGAGTTCTTCCTTCAGCGCGTATTCGAGGATTTGCCGCTTTTCTTCCACCACGAGGATTTCATCGAGGCCCTTGGCGAATTCGTGCACGCCGTCCGCTTCCAGCGGCCAGGTCATGCCGATCTTGTACAGGCGGATGCCGATGTCGGACGCCGTCTGCTCGTCGATGCCCAGGTCGGCCAGCGCCTGGCGCGTGTCCAGGTAGGATTTGCCGGCCGTGATGATGCCGATGCGCGCCTTCGGGCTGTCCCAGATGATTTTATTGAGCTTGTTGGCACGCGCATATGCCAGCGCCGCATACCATTTGTAGCTGTTCATGCGCACTTCTTGTTCCAGCACCGTGTCGGGCCAGCGGATGTTCAAGCCGCCGGCCGGCATCTCGAAGTCGGTCGGCAGGGTGATCTGTACGCGGTCCGGGTCGAAATCGACGGCGGCGCCCGACTCGATGATGTCGGTCACGCATTTCATCGACACCCACAAGCCCGTGTAGCGGCTCATGGCCCATGCATGCAAGCCGTAATCGATGTATTCCTGCACCGACGACGGGTACAGCACGGGGATGCCGCAGGCATTCAGGATATGGTCGGACTGGTGCGCCGTGGACGAGGATTTCGCCGCATGGTCGTCGCCGGCCAGCACCAGCACGCCGCCGTGCTTGGCGGAACCGGCATTATTCGCGTGCTTGAAGACGTCGCCGCAGCGGTCGACGCCGGGGCCCTTGCCGTACCACATGCCGAACACGCCGTCGTATTTCGCGTCTTCGAACAGATTCGTTTGCTGCGTGCCCCAGACGGCCGTAGCGGCCAGGTCTTCGTTCAGGCCCGGGTGGAATTTGACGTGGTGTTCATCGAGGTATTTCTTGGCCTTGATCGCCGTCATGTCGACGGACGTCACAGGCGAACCGCGGTAGCCGGTGATGTAGCCGGCCGTATTCAAGCCGGCCTTGAGGTCGCGCTCGCGCTGCAGCATGGGCAGGCGGATCAACGCTTGCGTGCCCGTCATGAAGGCGCGGCCACGCTCCAAGGTGTATTTGTCGTTCAGGGAAATTTCGGACGCGTGCGCGCCCGGCTCAAGACTCGAGCCCTTGATTGGTGCATTCATTACTTGTCTCCATTATTCTCTGTGCTACGCGTGCAAAGTCGGTTGAACTCACACGTACCGGCCGCGCTTTGTGAGCATGCCGGTGCGGAAAAATGACTTGTTTGTCGTAGACTACCACAGGAAGGCGCGCAGTTCTTTGCTGCGCTGCACTCCCGGGCCGGTACTTTTTTACTACTATTTGTTACAAAGCAACATTACGCCGCGTTCGTATCTTTCAGCACGCCGCGCTTGATCTGGTCCAGCTCGATCGATTCGAACAGGGCGCGGAAGTTGCCTTCGCCGAAGCCCTGGTCGCCCTTGCGCTGGATGATCTCGAAGAAGATCGGGCCGATCACCGTCTGCGTGAAGATTTGCAGCAGCAGTTCGCGTTCGTTTTCCGTGCTGTGGCCATCGATCAGGATGCGCAGGCGGCGCAGTTCTTCCAGCTGCTCGCCGTGGTTCGGCAGGCGGCGGTTGACCAGCTCATAGTAAGTTTCAATCGTATCCTGGAAATCGATACCCGTATCGCGCATGCCTTGCACGGACGCGTAGATATTGTCCGTACCCAGCGCGATGTGCTGGATGCCTTCGCCGTGGTACTGATCCAGGTATTCGGCGATCTGCGACTTGTCATCCGACGATTCATTGATCGGGATACGGATCTTGCCGCATGGCGAAGTCATGGCCTTCGATTTGAGGCCCGTATGCTTGCCTTCGATATCGAAGTAGCGCACTTCGCGGAAGTTGAACAGGTTTTCATAGAAGCTCGCCCATTCCTTCATGCGGCCACGGTGCACATTGTGCGTCAGGTGGTCGATGTAGGTCAGGCCATGGCCGACCGGGTTGGCGACGGCGCCGGGAATGGCGACGAAATCGACGTCATAGATGCTGATGTCGCCAATGCCGCCCGGCGCGGCCGCGTCCGGCTTGTCGGCGCCCTTGCCGCGCCAGCGGTCGACGAAGTACAGCAGCGAATCGCCCACGCCCTTGATGGCGGGAATATTCAGCTCCATCGGCCCCGTCTTATTGTCGAAACCCCAGGCGCCCAGTTCCAGCGCGCGGCGGTAGACGAAGGCCGCGTCGTCGACGCGGATGGCGATGGCGCACACGGACGGGCCGTGATGACGGGCAAAACGCTGCGCGAACGAATCTTGTTCGGCATTGATGATGAAATTGATGTCGCCCTGACGGTACAGGGTCACATCCTTGTGGCGGTGGCGCGCGATGGCCGTGAAGCCCATGTTCTCGAACAGCTTGCCCAATGCTTTTGGGTCTGGTGCTGCATACTCGACGAACTCGAAACCATCGGTACCCATCGGGTTGTCCCAAGGCTGAAATTGCATGATGTCTCCTCCAAGAAGTAGCGCACAGTATAGGCGTGGGTCACGGGCATTAAATGCCAAAGATCTCCCGAACAATCATGATTTGCGCAATAATATTGCGTGAAACAAGAACCACCGGAGGAAGCATGAGCAAAATTACGCTGGATAAAACGGATCGCAAGATCCTCTCCGTCCTGCAGGCCGATGGCCGCCTGTCGAATCAGGACGTGGCCGAGCAGGTCAGCCTGTCGCCGTCGCCATGCTTGCGCCGCGTCAAAAGGCTGGAAGAAGCGGGCGTGATCCGCCAGTACGTGGCCCTGCTGGACCCGGAAAAGATCGGCCTGGGCTTGCTCGCCTACGTCAATGTGCGGCTGGAAAAGCACAGCGACGCCACGGCCCACAGCACGGCGCGCGTGCTGGCACCGAATCTGGTGACGAACACGTCGCCGCGCGCCGACTTCGCCGTGGCCGTGGCGCAATGGCCGGAAGTGGTGGCCTGCTATGCGATGACGGGCGAAATGGATTATCTGTTGCGCGTGCACGTGGAAGACATGGAGCATTTCTCGCGCTTCATGATGGCGACCCTGCTGCGCCACCCGGCCGTGCTGGACGTCAAGTCGAGCTTCGCCTTGCAGCGCATCAAGGATACGACGGCACTGCCCCTGCTGTAATCAGTCGGCAGGCGGCGGGGGGCCGGCGGCGCGGGCTTCTTGCGCCCTGGCAAGCGCTCGAACAGTTTGCTGGCGGCGCGCGCATTCGCCTTGAATGTGTAGTCGAACATGGCGAACTGCTCCTGCACGGCTTCCTGCAGCATGCTGGTCGGATTCGGCGGCAACAGTTTTAGGTAGGCATCGGCTTCGCCATAGTCGCGCTGGATTTCCATGCCCGCCTTCTTGGCGATATGCATCATCGTCTTGTTCGACGACAAACAATGCATGTACAGGGTATCGACATCGTTGTTGCGGCAGTGAATTGCCGCCCGCTCGAACAGTTTCGAACCGACGCCCATGCCGCGCATCGATTTCGACACGGATACGCCAAACTCGGCCACCTGCTCCTTGTCCGTCACCACGCTTTTCGCCGGCGACTGGTCCTTCGGCGCGAACGCCAGATGGCCCACGCCCACCAGTTTGAACAGGCTGTTGTAGACGCCGTAGATCATGTCGCGCGAGAAATCCATCTTTTGCACGTACTGCGCGACGAGTTCATCGGGCAAGGCGCTGCCGAAGCGCAGCAGGCGGTCGCTTTTCTCGAGCGACAGGAAATGCTTCATCATGCGGCGCCGGTCGCGCTCGTGCAACTGCTTGACGAGCACGGTCGGACGCCCGCCTCCGCTACGGCTGAGCCAGCGGCGAAACGGGTTTTGAAACAGCTTGGGTAAGGTCACGTCGACTCCTGGGGGCGGTGCTGCGGCACGTCAGGCCGTTATTGTGCAGTGCAACATCATGGCGCCATTGTAGCCTATCCGCGCCATTCAAGCCTGGGCCAGGAAGGCCGCCACGGCCGCCACCCGCGCCGCATGGATGACTTCAGGGATGCGTTTCGGCTCCGCACAGCCTTGCGCCAGCGCACCCGCATGCACGCCGCGCGCCGCGTCCAGCCCGCCCTGCAGCCGCGCCGCCTGGGGAAAGTCGCCGGTGACCAGTCCGTCGCAGGCGACGGCTTGCAGCAGTTGCACGAAGCGCTGCGGCTTGCGCAATCCGTCGCAGCGTTCGCACAGGGCGACGATGGCTTCGGCGCCCAAGTCCAGCGCGCCATTGATATGGTCCCGCTCGCGCACCGCCATGACGGCCAGTTCGCGGCACTCGTTGGGCACGCGCAGGCGCTCGCTCAACTGCTCGATGGCATCCTTGCTCATATGCAGCGTCAACGCGGCGAAGCGCACGGGCAAGTCAAGGCCTTGCGCGGCGGCATGGTCGATGACCTGCAGCAAGCGCTCGCTCAACGTGATTTCCCCCATGATGCGCGCCAGGGCGCCGCATTCGTGCAGCACCGTCAGCATGCGCGAAGGATGGCTTTCCATCAATCCCTTGGCCACCTCCTGCCACACGCGCTCGGCCACCAGGGCGTCGACTTCGCCGTCCTGCACCATCTCGCGCATCAGTTCCATGGTGGCGGGCGCCACAGTGAAAGTATGAAAGCGGGCGGCAAAGCGGGCCAGGCGCAAGATGCGCACGGGGTCCTCGCCAAAGGCGTCGGAAACGTGGCGGAAGATCTTGTTCTGGATATCCTCGACGCCGCCGAACGGGTCGGTCAACGTCCCATCCTCGGCCCGGGCGATGGCGTTGATGGTCAGATCGCGGCGCACCAGGTCGTCTTCCAGGGTGACGTCGGGCGCCGTGTGGAAGACGAAACCCCGGTAGCCGGGGGCCGTCTTGCGTTCCGTGCGCGCCAAGGCGTATTCTTCCTGCGTCTTCGGGTGCAAAAACACGGGGAAATCCTTGCCGACGGGGCGGAAGCCCTGGCGCAGCATGTCTTCGGGCGTGGCGCCCACAACGACGTGGTCGTGGTCTTTCACGGGCAAGCCCAGCAGTTGGTCGCGCACCGCGCCACCGACCGTGTATATCTTCATAACACTCTTTTCTTAATCAGGCAATTCCGCGTCGTGCTTGGCAGCAATTTCCGTCTCCGCCAGCGCTTCCGTGATCCAGCGCGCGACGGCCGGGTGCGCCTGCACGCGCTCGCAGTAGGCGTTCAGCGCCGGCGCCAGCGACACGCCATAGGTGCGGAAACGCATGACGACGGGGGCAAAGTACGCGTCGGCGATGGAAAAGTCGCCGAACAGAAATTGGTGGTGGCCAAAGCGCGACAGGCACTCTTCCCAGATTTCGCTGATGCGGCCGATGTCCGCCTGCGCGGCGGCCGTGCGGCCACGGCCAGGCAGCTTCGCCTTGATATTCATCGACATGTCCGTGCGCAAGCCGGTAAAGCCCGAATGCATTTCCGCGCAGACACAGCGCGCCATGGCGCGCGCGGCCACGTCTTGCGGCCACATGTGTTTGTCAGGAAACTGCTCGGCCAGGTATTCGCAGATGGCCAGGCTATCCCAGATCGTCATTTCTCCCGCCAGCAGCACGGGCACCCGGCCGCAGGCCGAATACGCGGCGATTTTTGTCGCCGTGTCGCTCTGGTCGAGCAGCACGCGCACTTCCTGGAACGGGATGCCGAAGGCCGTCATGGCCACCCACGGGCGCATCGACCACGACGAGTAATTCTTGTTGCCGATAATCAGGGTCAGGCCCGGCTCGCGCGCGGCGGCCAGGGTTTGCGTCAGGCTGGGGTCAAGGATGGTGGTTTGCATGGTCAGCGATCTTTAATTGGATGATGGCAAATCGGCCGCGACGGCGCTGTTTTTCGGTCCCACGGTGCCCAGGCGCGCCTTCAGCGATTGCGGGCTCTTCTCGAACAGGGCCGCGTAATAGGTGGCGTTGGCCATCACGTTCTTCACGTAGCCGCGCGTTTCCGTGTAGGGAATGATCTCGGCAAAGACGGCGCCTTCCAGCGGACGCGTCATGGTGGCGCGCCAGATGCGCAGGCGCCCCGGCCCCGCGTTGTAGGCGGCGCTGGCCAGCACTTGCGAACCGTCCAGGCCGCCGAGCACCATGTTCAGGTAATTCGTGCCCAGCAAGACGTTGGTGCGCACGTCGCTCAAGGTTTCCGTCACAAAATCGGTGAGACCGATCTTCTTGGCGACATAGCGGGCCGTCGACGGCATGACCTGCATCAAGCCGGACGCGCCCACGTGCGACTGCGCATCCATGATGAAGCGCGATTCCTGGCGGATCAGGCCGTACACCCAGGCCTTATCCAGACCCAGGGTTTGCGTGGCCGGATGCATCACGTCGTCGTGCGGCGTCGGATAGCGTTGCGTATAGTCCACCTCCAGGCGCGTGCGGTCCGAGGTGTTGACCATGCGGTCGAGCACATTGTTCTGGCGCGCAAATTCCGCGGCCGCCAGATGTTGCCTGTCCGTCATCGAACGCAATTCCCAGTTCCACTCGCGCGTGCCTTCGAAGCGCAAGCGCATGTTGAAGAATTTCAAGGCGCGCTGCAGTCCCGGATTGGCGGCCATGGCGGCGATTTCCGTCGGCGTGATGGGCTGGCCCGGCGGCGGCAAGACCAGGTGGTTGCCCAGCTCTTCATTGGCCAGCAAGCCGTAGAAATTCGATTGCTCGGAAATCGTGCGGTACAGGGCATCGGCCTGCGCATTCGGGCGGCCCGGCGTTTCCGCCTGCTGCGCGCGCGCCAGCCAGTAGACCCAGGTCGGGTCCGCGCGCAGGGAGGCCGGCATGGCCTGGATCGCCGTCTTCACCTGGGGCCAGTTGCCTTCACGCAAGGCGATACGCGCCTTCCACTGCATCTGCTCCTGGGTCAACGGTGCGCCATTGGTTTTCTGCCAATACTCGAACGCTTCCGGTGCCAGTGAATACGACGCCTGCAAGGCCAGGCTGGCCCAGCCGATGGCCTGTTCCTGCGCCGTCAGCTGCGCGCTGGCCTTTTGCAGCGCCACCACGCCCAGTTTCAAGGTGCTTTTCGCCATGCGGCCGACGGCCACCAGGTACATCTCGTGGTCGGCGCGACTTAGACCGGGCCCCTTGGCCAGCACCAGCGCCGGCAAATCGATCGCTTGCGCCATCTTCGCGTCGGAGGCACCCAGCAGCAGCGCGATGCGGCGCGCCGGGCCCGTGGCGTTGGTCTGGCCTGCCAGGCGGATCTGCGCCCACAGGTCGTTCGTGTCGAACTGGCCGTTTTGCGCCAATGCGGCGATCAGGCTGCCGCACGCTTCGCCATAGCCGGGCGGCGAGACGAGCAGGTTGCGCGCCTCGGACGCCACGTTCTGGCCCTTGGCGGCGCGCGACATCAGCGCATAGCACTTGAGCTGGGTGTCGTCATCGAGGGCGAATTGCGGATATTGCTCGTCGAACACGACCCAGTCGCGCTTGCGGCCCAGCTCCAGCAGCCAGTCGTTGCGGAAGCGGTCGGCGATGGCGCTGCCCTTGTAGCGGTTCAGGTAATCGCGAAATTGCGCTTCGGTCAGCAGTTTGATGCGCGGTTTCAGCCGATAATAGTCAACATACGAGGGAATCTGGTAATTCGTCAGGCGCCCCGCATAAAAGTCGGCTTTTTCGACGTCATCCTTGCGCGCGGCGTCGCGCAGCAGCAAGAAGGCATCGTCCTCGCTGCGCGTGTCGGGGGCGGCTGGGGATACGGTGGTCGATACCTGGGCCAGGGCGGCCAGGGGAGACAAGGCCGATGCAACACACAGCATCGTGCCGGCAATCCATTTCAGTGGGGAAATCAATGTACGACTCTCAATCTTAACTTGATGGTGATATGAATAGCGACCCTAGAATAACATGCGATCCGGCTGCACGGCCACCCATTGCGCCACAGGAAAAAGCCGGCTTGCGCAAAGCCTTGCTGGCGGCCCGCCGCGCCCTGCCCGACGCCACGCGCACGGGGTGGGATGCGGCCATCGCGCAGCGCCTGCTGGACTGGTGCGCGCAAGAAAACGTCAAGGAACTGGGCGTGTACTGGCCCCTGCACGGCGAGCCGGACTTGCACGGCGCGTATGCGCAGCTGGCCGCGCGCGGCGTGCAATTAAGCTTGCCGGTGGTGTTGGAAAAGCATGCGCCGCTGGCATTTTCCGACTGGACGCCGGGCGAGCCCATGGTGAAGGATGGCATGGGCGTGGCCGTGCCCGCGCAATTGCGCCTGCGTCCGGCACCTGCCACCCTGCTGGTGCCCTGCCTGGGTTTTAACCAGGAACGCTTTCGCCTCGGCTATGGCGGCGGCTATTACGACCGCACCCTGGCGGCCACGCCCCGTCCGCGCACGCTCGGCGTCGCCTATGCCTGCCTGGCGGCAAGTTTTCCCAACGGCGAATACGACATCGCCCTCGATCACATCGTGACCGAGGGCGATCTGTTTTAACGCGTCAGAACGGTTTATTTCACCAGGCGCTGCCACAGTGCCGTCGTGGGCGCCGCCTGGTTCATGCTATAGAAATGCAAGCCTGGCGCGCCGCCTTCCAGCAAACGCTCGCACAAGCCCGTCACCACGTCCAGGCCAAAAGCCTTGATGGACGCGCTGTCGTCGCCGAAACTGGCCAGTTTCAGACGCACCCAGCGTGGAATTTCCGCGCCGCACATGTCCGAAAAGCGCATCAGCTGCGTGTAGTTCGTGATCGGCATGATGCCGGCCACGATGGGCACGTTGATGCCCATCTTCTGCGTCTGCTCGACAAACTGAAAATACGCGTCGGCATTGTAGAAGTACTGGGTGATGGCGGCATTGGCGCCGGCCTGCACCTTGCGCGCGAACGCGTTCAGGTCGTCCTGCGGCGAACGGGCTTGCGGGTGCACTTCCGGATAGGCGGCCACTTCGATATGAAAATGGTCGCCCGTTTCGGCGCGGATGAATTCCACCAGCTCGTTGGCGTAACGGAACTCGCCCGAGGCGCCGTAGCCGCTCGGCAAGTCGCCGCGCAAGGCCACGATGCGGCGCACGCCGGCCGCCTTGAAGTCGGCCAGCACGGCGCGGATCGATGCACGCGAACCGCCCACGCAAGACAGATGGGGTGCGGCCTGTTCGCCGGCCGCCAGGATTTCGCGCACGGTGTCCAGGGTGCCCTGCTGCGTGGTGCCGCCCGCGCCGAACGTCACCGAGAAATACTTCGGATGCAACTCAGACAACTTGACGCGCGTGGCGCGCAGCTTTTCCGCCCCTTCCGGGGTTTTCGGCGGGAAAAACTCAATACTGAAATTATGCTTTTCCATCGTCATTACTCAAAAGTAAGGTCGACAAGGCCCAGGAAATGATGCTGTACAGAATGGCACCGCCCACGGCCGACCAGAAACTGGCGACATGGAAACCATCGATCACCTGCGCCACCAGCCAGAACAGGAAGCCGTTGATGATCAAAATGAACAGGCCCAGCGACAAAAACGTCACGGGCAGGGTCAGCAGGATCAGCAAAGGACGGATCAGCGCATTGACCAGTCCCAGCACGGCGGCGGCCAGCAGCGCGGTCCAGCCGCTGCTCATCGTCACCGAGTGCATCAAATACGGGACGGCAAACAGGGCTGCCGCATTGATAAACCAAATCAGTAGCAAGCGCATTTCTCTAGCCTGTCAAAAGTAGGGTCAGGCCGGCGGCAGGCGCCGGCCCTCAGAGGGTGAGTTACAGCCCCGGACTACCGATTAATAACGGTAGTGTTCTGGCTTATAAGGGCCTTCTTGACGCACGCCAATGTAGTCGGCTTGCTCTTGCGTCAGTTCCGTCAGCTGCGCATTCAACTTTTGAGTTGCAGGCGAGCGACTTTTTCATCCAGGTGTTTTGGCAGGGTGTACACGCCGACCGGGTAGTTGGCCGTGTTCGCGTACAGCTCGATCTGGGCGATCGTCTGGTTGGCGAACGACGAGCTCATCACGTACGACGGGTGGCCCGTGCCGCAACCGAGGTTGACCAGGCGGCCTTCGGCCAGCAGGATGATGCGGCGGCCCGACGGGAAGATGATGTGGTCGACTTGCGGCTTGATGTTTTCCCACTCGTATTGTTTCAACGAAGCGACGTCGATTTCATTGTCAAAGTGACCAATATTGCAGACGATGGCCTGGTCTTTCATGCGCGTCAGGTGATCGTGCGTCAGGATGTGATAGTTGCCCGTGCAGGTGACGAAGATGTCGCCGTGTTCGCAGGCGTAATCCATGGTCACCACGCGGTAGCCTTCCATCGCCGCCTGCAGTGCGCAGATCGGGTCGACTTCCGTCACCCATACTTGCGCCGACAGGGCGCGCATGGCTTGCGCCGAACCTTTACCGACGTCACCGTAACCGGCGATGACGGCCACTTTACCGGCGATCATCACGTCGGTGGCGCGCTTGATGCCGTCAACCAGCGATTCGCGGCAGCCATACAGGTTGTCGAATTTCGATTTCGTGACGGAATCGTTGACGTTGATCGCAGGGAAAGCCAGCTTGCCTTCCTTGTGCATCTGGTACAAACGGTGCACGCCGGTCGTCGTTTCTTCCGTCACGCCGAGGATTTCCGGCAGGCGCTTCGAATACCAGGTCGGGTCGGCCAGCAAGTGCTTCTTGATCGAGTTGAACAGGCAGATTTCTTCTTCCGAACCCGGGTTGGCCAGCACCGACAGGTCGGTTTCCGCGCGCACGCCCAGATGCAGCAGCAGGGTCGCGTCGCCGCCATCGTCGAGGATCATGTTCGAGTAGACAGCCTTGCCGTCCACGTTCGGCCATTCGAAGATGCGGTGCGTGTATTCCCAGTAATCGTCCAGCGACTCGCCCTTGACGGCGAACACGGGCGTGCCGGCGGCAGCGATGGCGGCGGCGGCGTGATCTTGCGTCGAATAAATGTTGCACGATGCCCAACGCACTTGCGCGCCCAGTGCTTCCAGGGTCTGGATCAGCACGGCGGTCTGGATGGTCATGTGGATGGAACCGGTGATGCGCGCGCCCTTCAAAGGCTGCGCCGCCGCGAATTCTTCGCGGATGGCCATCAGGCCAGGCATTTCCGTTTCAGCAATCTTGATTTCTTTGTCGCCCCATGCGGCCAAGGTGATATCGGCGATGGTGTAGTCGTGTTGCGATTTGAGTACGGCGTTCATCACGCCCTCCTTTCAGTTGAAAAAGGTACGTGAGCGCAGTTGCAGGATATTCCGAGCCTGGCGAATTTCTTCGTCGCAACGCTCCTCGGACGGGGGATTTTAACATTGTCAAGGCTGGCGCGCCAGCTTGTTCGCCATACATTGCCACGTAACAACACATAAAAAAAGCGCCCGCAGCCATGAGGCCGGGGCGCTTTTCTTACACATCCGACTAGATTACTTCAGGCCGGCGGCGTCGCGCAGCAGGGCGACCTTGTCCGTGCGCTCCCACGTGAATTCCGGCTCTTCGCGGCCGAAATGGCCGTAGGCGGCGCTCTTCTGATAGATCGGGCGCAGCAGGTCGAGCATTTGTACGATGCCTTTTGGACGCAAATCAAAGTGCGCCAGTACCAGCTTGGCGATTTCCGTGTCGGGAATCACGCCCGTGCCTTCCGTGTAGACGGTGATGTTGATCGGCTTGGCCACGCCGATGGCGTAGCTGACCTGCACCTGGCATTGGCGCGCCAGGCCGGCCGCGACGATGTTTTTCGCCACGTAGCGGGCCGCGTAGGCTGCCGAACGGTCGACTTTCGACGGGTCCTTGCCCGAGAACGCGCCGCCGCCGTGCGGGGCAGCGCCACCGTAGGTATCGACGATGATCTTGCGCCCGGTCAAGCCGCAATCGCCTTGCGGACCGCCGATGACGAAGCGGCCCGTCGGGTTGACGAGGAATTTGGTTTCCGTCAGCCATTCGCGCGGCAAGATGGGCTTGATGATTTCTTCGATGACGGCTTCTTCGATCTGCTTGTGCGAGATTTCCGGCGCATGCTGGGTCGACAGCACGACCGTGTGCACGCCGACGGGGCGGCCGTCGACGTAGCGCAGCGTCACTTGCGATTTCGCATCCGGACGCAGCCATGGCAGACGGCCATCCTTGCGCAGCTGCGACTGGCGCTCGACCAGGCGGTGCGCGTAGTGGATGGCGGCAGGCATCAGCTCGGCCGTTTCATCGCAGGCGTAGCCGAACATCAGGCCCTGATCGCCGGCGCCTTGATCCAGGTCAATCCCCGCACCTTCATCGACGCCTTGCGCGATGTCCGGCGACTGCTTGTCGTAGGCCACCAGCACGGCGCAGCCCTTGTAGTCGATGCCGTATTCCGTGTTGTCGTAGCCGATGCGTTTGATGGTTTCGCGCGCAACTTGAATATAATCCACATTGGCGTGCGTGGTAATCTCGCCAGCCAGCACCACCAGACCCGTGTTGCACAGGGTTTCGGCAGCCACGCGGGCGCTCGGATCCTGGGTCAGGATGGCGTCAAGGATGGCGTCGGAAATTTGATCGGCAACCTTGTCGGGATGGCCTTCCGAAACGGATTCGGAAGTGAAGAGATAGTCGTTTGACATTGCAAGCTCCTGTTTACTATGTGAATGTTCTGTCGCAGTAAAGAGGATTTTGCCTGCGACGCTTTAGCGAGATTTATATTCCGCATCGCAAGTTGTCTATTAACTCAGCGGTTACTGCATACGTGGTATTTTACGCTTCTTAAAAAATTTTGGCACGGCAACACGCCATTCCTGGAAACAGCTTATACATGTTAGTCCCAATTTTCCGCTTCCTGTCCCTCTTTCCCCTGCCCGTCCTGCATGGCCTTGGCGCTGCGCTGGGATGGGTGATTTACGCCATTTCGCCGTCCTACCGGCGCCGCATGCGCGAGAACATGCAAGGTGCGGGGTTTTCGCAACACTTGCACACGGCCGTGGCCGAAGCGGGCAAGAGCGTGCTGGAACTGCCCTTCATCTGGTGCGCGCCGGCCGAACGCGTGGCGCGCCATGCGACGGTGGAAAACTGGGAACTGGTGGAAAAAGCGCTGCAGCATGGCCGCGGCATCGTCTTCCTCACGCCGCACCTGGGCTGCTTTGAAATCGTCGCCCAGCAGATCGCCCTGCGCACGCCGCTCACCGTGATGTACCGCCCGCCCAAGCGCGCCGCCCTGAAACCGCTGATCGAAGGCGCGCGCGCGCGCGAAAACCTGATGCTGGCGCCGGCGAACATGTCGGGCGTGCGCATCTTCGCCAAGTGCCTGAAAAAGGGACAACCGATCGGTCTGCTGCCCGACCAGGTGCCGCAGGAAGGCGAAGGCGTGTGGGCCGATTTCTTCGGCCGCCCCGCCTACACCATGACCCTGCCCGCCAAGCTGGCGCAGATGGGCGGCGCCGAAGTCATCATCACCTACGCGGAACGCCTGCCGGGCGGACGCGGCTATGTCGTGCATTTCGTGCCGTTCACCGAATCCCTCGACAGTACCTCGGCCGAGCAGGCGCGCACCATCAATGCGGCCATGGAACAATTGATCGCGCGCAGCCCCGCGCAATACCTGTGGAGCTACAACCGCTACAAGGTGCCGCGCGGCGCGCAGCCGCCCACGCCGGCGACGCCCGAGGCCGCCAAGGAGCAGGCATGAGACTGCTGATCGCCTTCATGTGGCTGCTGCACTGGCTGCCCCTGCCCATCCTCGGCCGCTTCGGCGTGGCCATCGGCAGCCTGCTGTTCATCGCCATGCCCACGCGGCGCAGGATCGCCCTGACGAATCTGCGCCTGTGCATGCCGGAATTGACGGAAGCCGAGCGCGTGGCGCTGGCGCGCCAGCATTTCCAGGCCTACTCGCGCAGCGTGTGGGAACGCAGCATCCTGTGGTGGTCGTCGGAAGCGCGATTGAACCGCCTGATCAAAAAAGTGCCCGCCTTCCCGGGCCAGCAGATCGCCGCCAAGCCCACCATTTTGCTGTGCCCGCACTTCGTCTGCCTCGACGTGGCCGGCGCCGCCACGGCCATGGAAATTTCCGCTTCGTCGATGTACGTGCAGCAAAAGAATGCCGCCTTCGACCAGGCCTTGCGCAACGGCCGCTCGCGCTTCAAGCCGCCCAAGCTGTTTACGCGCCAGGACGGCATCAAGACGATTCTGCGCGCGCTGCGCGACGGCTTGCCCTACTTTATGTTGCCGGACATGGATTTCGGCGAAAAGGATGCGGAATTCGTGCCCTTCTTCGGCGTGCCGGCCGCCACCCTGACGGCCACGGCGCGCCTGGCGCTGGCCGCCAAGGCGCAGGTGATTCCCGTCATCGCCACTTTTTTGCCCAACTACCAGGGCTGGCAAGTGACCTATTACCCGGCCTGGGACGATTATCCCGGCGACGACATCACGGCCGCCACGCGCCGCATGAACGAGTTCATTGAGGAAAGAGTGCGCGAAGCACCGGCCGAGTATTTCTGGACGCATAAACGCTTCAAGACGCGTCCGGAAGGCGAAGCCTCGTTCTATAACCAGCACAAGTGATACGGCAGAACATGAAACTCCACTTTACCAAGATGCATGGCGCAGGCAATGACTTCATCGTCATCGACGCCATCAATCAGGACATCGACTTTACGCCGGCCCAGTGGCAGCGCCTGGCCGACCGCCGTTTCGGCATCGGCGCCGACCAGATCCTCGTGGTGGAAAAGCCGCGTCTGCCCGGCTGCGACTTCCGCTACCGCATCTACAACAACGATGGCGGCGAAGTGGAACAGTGCGGCAACGGCGCGCGCGCCTTCGTCAAGTTCGTCAGCGAAAAAGGCTTGTCAAACAAGGCCAGCATCCGCGTGGAAACCATGGCCGGCGTCATCGCGCCGCGCCTGGAACCCGATGGCAGTATCACGGTCGACATGGGCGCGCCCGTGCTCGAACCCGCGCTGGTGCCGTTCGACGCCAGCGGCCTGGACGGCGTGGCGGAAGGCAGCGGCACCCTGTGGCCGCTGGACCTGGCGTTGCCGGGCGAGAACGCCCCCGTACTGGTGTCCGTCGTTTCGATGGGCAACCCGCATGCCGTGCAAGTGGTCGACGACGTCGACGCGCAAGACCTGGAACAGTCGGGCCCGCGCATCGAGCACCACCCGCGCTTTCCCCGCCGGGTCAACGCCGGCTACATGCAGGTCGTCGACCGCCAGCACGTGAAACTGCGCGTGTATGAGCGGGGCGCGGGCGAAACGCTCGCCTGCGGCACGGGCGCCTGCGCCGCCGCCGTGGCCGGCATCCTGCGCGGCCGGCTCGATTCCCCCGTGCGCATCAGCGCGCGCGGCGGCGAACTGTCGATCGCCTGGCAAGGCCCCGGCCACCCCGTCCTGATGACGGGCCCGGCCGTGACCGTGTTCGAAGGCACGATCGAGCTGTAGACGGGTGAAGGTCAGAAGCAAAGTCAGGCCGCCAGGAACTGCTGTTCCTGTGCGACACCGAGTTCGGCCAGGTAGCACTTCAGGCGGTACAAACGCTGCCGGTAATTGCCTTCCGGCCCCGCCACGCCGCAATCGACGCGCTCGAACAGGCGCACCACCTGATCGAGCAGCTGGCGCTCCTGCGCCGTGCGGATCAATGCCAGACGCCGCTTGCCGCGGCCATGCGTGGCGCTGATATCGATCAGCAAACAATGCCCCTGGTCGGCCGCATGGATATCGAGCAACAGCGCCTCGGCACGCGACAGATGGAAGCAGCGCGCCAGTTCCAGGCGCGCCGCCAGCAGGGGTGGCTCTGGCCCAGCTGGCGCAGCCGCTCATCGTCGTGCAGGGCGGCGCACTGGCCCCAGTCGCCGGGCTCGCCGCGCGGCGCGATCTTCGCCAGCGCCGCCTCCGCTTCACGGCTGCCTTGCGCCTGCGCCTGCAGCAGCCAGTACGCGGCGCGCACATCGTTGTTGACGCCGTCGCGGCGATTACGCCAGGCATGCATGCCGCATTCGAGCTGGGCCGGGCCATGCCCCAGGTCGGCGGCACGCTCGAGGCAGAAATGCGCTTCGACCACATTGCGCTGGGAAAATTCCGGTTTCGTGTAGATGCGTGAGAGCACGAACCAGGCTTCGGCCAGTCCCTGCTCGCCCGCCTGCGTCAGCCAGCGCACGGCACGCTTGAAATTGGCCGCGCCATTGCGCGTGGCCAGCCGCTGGCCGTGCGCATCCATGCGCGCATAGCCGAGTCCCAGCTCCAGCTGCGCCGTGCGGTCGCCGCCATGCGCGGCCAGCTCGCAGCACTGCCAGCCCTCCGCATCGCCGCCAGGCGCCAATGCCTGGGCGCAACGCGACAGCAACAGCACCTGCTGCGCGTCGAGGGCGATCGTGCGCGCACCGGCCGCCGCCTGGCGCTGCAGCAGCGCGCGCGCCAGCGGCAAGCCTTGCGACAGAAATCCCGCATGATTGCCCTGGCTCCATGCCTGCTCCAGCCAGGCGTGCAGCGGCGCATCGCCATCGGGGGCTGGCTCGCCGGCGAGGCTGGCGTCCGGCCCGGACGCTGCGGATGATCCTTCTTGCAGGGACAACAACCATTGCGCATCGGGCAAGCCGGCGCGCACGGCGGCGTCCAGCGCCACGCGCGCCTTGGCGCGCAAGGCTTCACTGTGGCTGGCGGCGTTGCCCAGCACCAGTTGCGCCAGCACCAGGCCCGCCTGCACCAAGCCCGCATCGAACGCCTGCGCGTAATACGGGATCAGCGCCTTGGCTGCCGGTTGCGCCACGTCGAATGGCACGTGCGTGCCAATCAGCAAGCACGCTTCCTGGCTATCCTCCTGGGCCGCCCGCGCCAGCCAGTGCAAGGCAGTCGGCAGGCTTTGCGGCACCCCCTGTCCAAACAGGTACACCCGTCCCAACGCCAGCTGGCAAGCGACATCGCCAGCCCGTGCGCCCTTGATCAATCCTAATGTTTCGCGATTTGCCATCGATTCTCGATATTGAGTCAATGATTCTAATAATTAGTGGTCAGCCATCTCCAGGCCCATCGGTTCAGGCCCGCCCTTAGTGTAACGTCCTTGTGTCGTAAATCCGCCAAAGCGGCCTCAAGAACTTGATTCAGCGCAACAATGTCCTGGCCAAAACATGCAAATATCACAATACGCCGCTACGGTGGCGATGGGAAAACGCGTGCCATCGGTGCGGGACTGACGGAAACCGCGCGTTACAAAAATACAACAGGGGCATGCAGTTATGCCGCTTTTCACCAATCTTTTCACGCACATTTGACCAATCCCGCACGTCTTGCGCGCCGACGAATTAAGGTTCATTCATCGAAACGCGACAGTTAGCGCATTTCAATCTGCTCGGATCTCGGACGGAACTCACTTTTAATAGGGAATAAGACATGAAAAAATCACTCGTTGCCCTCGCACTCTTCGGCGCCTTTGCCGCAACCGCACAAGCGCAGTCGTCCGTCCAAATCTACGGCACGATCGATGCAGGCCTGGGCAAAGCGACTGGTTCGACCACCGCCGTCACCAAGCGCGACAACAACAAACTGGGTTTCAAGGGTACGGAAGATCTGGGCAATGGCTTGAAAGCTATTTTCCAACTGGAAATTCGCTATGAATCCGATACCGGCACCGTAGAAAACACCTCGGGCGCCAATTCGCGTCCGCTGTTCCAGGGTCAAAGCCGCGTCGGCCTGCAAGGCGACTTCGGTACCGTGCGCCTGGGCCGTGGCCTGACCGCGTTCCAGGAAACGAGCACCGGTTTCGAACCATGGTCGGGCATGCCTACGCCAGCCGGTTTCCAGACCGACCTGACCGTGGCCGGCTACACCAGCGATCCGCTGAGCGCGCCAGGCAACTCGCGTAACCGCTTCTCGAATGCCGTGTTCTACAACTCGCCAGTCATCAGCGGCTTCCAGTTCAACGCCACCGTGGCCGCCAAGGAAGCGAACAACAATAATGCCTTCCTGGCCACCGCACCGAACGCAACGACGAATGCCTCCGGCAACTTCGGCGTGCCAGCCAATGTGGCGCCTGCATCGAATCCATACTCGGTATCCGTGACGTACGCCTCGCCAGGATTTGCCGCCATGGCCGCCTACGAGCGCAATGGCTTGCAAGCCAAGCTGTGGTCGGTCGGTGCGTCGGTCAATCCGATTCCTGAGCTGAAAGTCATGCTGTCGATCCAACACCAGAAAGATGACGACTTCAAGATCATCAATACCGGCACCAAATCGTGGGTACTGGGCGCCAACTACGACGTCGGCCCAGGCAAGGTCCGCGCTGGCTACGGTCAGAAAACGCCGGATGGCGTAGTCAAAACCAAGCAGGCATCGCTGGGCTACGACTACAATCTGTCGAAGCGTACTTACCTGTACGCAGATATTTCGAACAAGAAAGCAGCCAGCACGACCAACTACAACGTTTCGACTACGACCAACTACATCGGTCTGGGCGTACACCACAACTTCTAATGCCTCGCCTGTCACCCTTCGCGGGTGATTGCTGAGCAAGGAATACAAAGCGGCATGGGCAACCATGCCGCTTTTTTCATGGGTGCGCGGAAAATGCACGGGCGCCGTGCCCTTTGCGCCTATGCCGCCGCACTCTCGGTTAGAATGAAGCGTTCAACTTTCACTGACAGATATTCTCAATGACCGCCACACTCGATTCCAGCACCGTCGCCCAGTACCTGAGCGAGCATCCGACGTTCTTCGAAGAGCATACCGCGCTGCTCGGCGAGGTCAAGCTGAGCAGCCCGCTGACGGGACGCACCATCTCGCTGCAGGAGCGGCAGATGGAAGTGATGCGCGACAAGTACAAGGCGCTGGAGTTGCGCATGTCCAAGCTGAGTCGCCTGGCCGAGGAAAATGGCGACATCGCCAGCAAGTTCCACGGCTGGAACCAGGCCATGCTGCAAGTACGCCACGATGCGGACATGCCGCGCGTGCTGGTCGACGCCTTGCAAAGCAATTTCGACGTGCCCTACGTCAGCCTGCGCCTGTGGCAAGTGCTGCCGGAACACGCTGACGGCTGGTTCACGGAAGATGTCACGGCCGACGTGCGCATGTTCGCCAACAGCCTGCAAACGCCGTACTGCGGCAGCAACCGCGATTTCGAAGCCGTGCACTGGTTGCAGGCGGACAAGATCGAATCGACCGTCATGATCGCCCTGCGCGCCCCGAACACCACGGGCACCTTCGGCTTGCTGGTGCTGGGCTCGCCCGACAGCGAACGCTTTACGTCGAGCATGGGCACCGATTTCCTCGTGCATATCGGCGCCACGGCCAGCGCCGCCCTGGCCGCGCTGCGCGCCGGTTCGCCTGCCTGAGTCAGTCATGGGAGAGGCGCGCGGCAAGGCCGAGTGGCTCGACGCCTACCTGGCGCAGCTGGCCACGCAGCGCAAGCTGTCGCCGCATACCCTGGACGCCTACGGGCGCGACCTGCGCGCCCTGCTGGAACTGAGCGGCAATACGCCGTGGACGGCGCTGGCGCACAACGAAGTGCGCCGCTACACGGCCAAGCTGCATGCCGGCGGCCTGGACCCGCGTTCGATCGCCCGCAAGCTGTCGTCGTGGCGCGGCTTCTTCAACTGGCTCAGCGGTGAAACGGCGCTCGACGCCAATCCCGTCGACGGCATCCGCGCCCCCAAGCGGGCCAAGACCTTGCCGAAAGCCCTGTCGGTGGACGACGCCGTGCGCCTCGTGGCGCCCGCGCAACACCAGCAAGGCGCCGCCGAGCCGGAGCAACTGTGCAACCGCGCCATGTTCGAGCTGCTGTATTCGAGCGGCTTGCGCGTCTCCGAACTGACCAGCCTGGACACTCATTACTGCAAGGCCGAGAATGGCCAGCCCGCCTCGCTGGGCTGGCTCGACATGGCCAGCTTCGAAGTCATCGTCACGGGCAAGGGCAGCAAGATGCGCAAGGTGCCGGTCGGCAAGGCAGCCCTCGTCGCCCTGACTGCCTGGCTGGCCGTGCGCCCGTCTGCGGCCGATGGCAGCGCCGCCTTGTTTCTCAGCACGCGCGGCACGCGCATCTCGCCCCGCGTGCTGCAGCTGCGCCTGAAGGCGCATGCGCTGGCGACGGAAATCCCCGCCAACGTGCACCCGCACGTGCTGCGCCACTCGTTCGCCTCGCACGTGCTGCAATCGTCGGGCGACTTGCGCGCCGTGCAGGAAATGCTGGGCCATTCCAGCATCACCTCGACCCAGGTCTACACGGCCCTCGATTTCCAGCATCTGGCGCACGTGTACGACCAGGCGCACCCCCGCGCCAAGGCGAAGTAGACAGCCGCGCCCGTTGGCCGGCCTGATCCATATCAAGCGGATGGGCGCGCATTTGCAAGCTTTTGCAAAATTCCGGCATAATCGTCCGCATTCTTCCGCTTGCGCGGCGGCACCACCGATTACAGCATAGGCATCTCATGGCACTGATTCCAACCACCATCCTCACCGGTTTCCTGGGCGCAGGCAAAACCACCTTGCTCAACCGCATACTGCAGGAAGACCATGGCATGCGCATCGCCGTGATCGAAAACGAGTTTGGCCAGGAAAACATCGACAATGACATCCTGGTGCAGGATAGCAACGAACACATCATCGAGATGAACAACGGCTGCATCTGCTGCACCGTGCGCGGCGACCTGATCGTCGGCCTGTCGGAACTGGCGCGCAAGCGCGACGCCGGCCTGCTGGCGTTCGACCGCGTCGTCATCGAAACGACGGGCCTGGCCAATCCCGGCCCCGTGGCGCAGACCTTCTTTGTCGATGAGGAAGTGGGCAGCCACTACATGCTCGACGCCATCCTCACGGTGGTCGATGCCCGTCATGCCATGAAGCAACTCGATGAATACGAGGAAGCCCAGCGGCAAGTGGGCTTTGCCGACAAGCTGCTGCTGTCGAAAACCGACCTCGTCAGTGAAGACGACGTGGCCGTCCTGACGCGCCGCCTGAAGCGCATCAATCCCCGCGCGCCCATCGCCAAGGTCGATTTCGGCCGCGCGCCGCTGGCCGAGGTGCTCGACATCCGCGGTTTCAACCTGAATGAAAAACTGGAACTGGACCCGGATTTCCTGGAGACAGAGACGGCGCACGTCCACGATCACGACCACGCGCACGGCCACGAGCACGCACATGAACACGGCAATGAGCACGGCAATGAGCACGGCCATGAGCACGCGCATGAGCACAGCGACGCCTGTGCCGCCGATTGCGGCCATGCCGACCATCACCATGCGCAGCACAGCGACGATATCGCCGCCTTTGTTTTCAAGAGCACGCAACCGTTCGACAGCGCCAAGCTCGACGAGTTCCTCGGCGGCCTGGTGCAGGTGTATGGCCCGCGCATGCTGCGCTACAAGGGCGTGCTGCTGATGCAGGGCGCAGAACGCAAGGTGGTCTTCCAGGGCGTGCACCAGCTGATGGGCAGCGACCTGGGCGCCAAATGGGGCGAAAACGAAGTGCGCGGCAGCAAAATGGTGTTTATTGGCAAAAATCTACCAAAAGACATTTTTATTCGCGGACTCGAACAATGTTTGGTATAAACTAGCCGGGTTTTGCAAAATACCCGTTGCAAAGCAGAAACAAAAGGGAAAGTTAAGCACGCTTTCCCGCTGTCCGACATCCATCTTGCTGGCATAAACCAACAAGTAGCCGTCTCTGATCGGCTAGTCAACAAATCGGGATGGCAATATAAGGCAAAGCGTGCCAAAATCAGCGACGAAAACGGCCCATGTCGTTCGCCTGTCATGAAATGCTGGCAAACTGCCGCTGGCCGCATGCCAGGCATGCAAGCGATCCACCCAACACGCCCGTTGACGCGCGCATAGCGCGACAGGCATAGAGCGGTAAAAAGTTATCAACATGGCACCATGGCCGGCCGGTAGTCCTGGCTTTCGCCGGCAAGCCAAGGTCGCACGCAGTACAGCGGGACAGCAATGCCAAGCGGAACCTGTACAGTTGCTCGGTATCGCCGCATCAACTGATCAATTTGAAAACTCTGTCGTATCGAAGGTAAGCGAAGTTATGACCAAAACTAATAAATCGACCCCGGCCGCCAACCAAGACATCCCTCTCATCAGCGAAGACCAAATTCGCGCCATGAGCGAAGATGACTACATGAATCCGGCACAACTGGCATTCTTCAAGGCGCGCCTGCAGCAGCTCGAAAAAGACCTGCTGAAAAACGCCGGCGAAACCACGGAACACTTGCGTGAAACCGTGCTCGTACCGGACCCGGCCGACCGCGCCACCATCGAGGAAGAGCATGCGCTGGAACTGCGCACGCGCGACCGCGAACGCAAATTGCTGAAGAAAGTACAGCAATCGATCGCCAGCATCGACGCCGGCGACTATGGCTGGTGCGAAGAAACGGGCGAGCCTATCGGCATCCCGCGCCTGATCGCCCGTCCGACCGCCACCCTGTCGCTGGAAGCCCAGCAACGGCGCGAACTGAAGCAAAAGCTGTACGGCGACTGATCGTCCCGCCCCTTGCGCGGCCGCCCCGGCGGTCCCGCGATGGCGAATGAAAAAGCACACGACCCCGGTTGCGTGCTTTTTTCGTCCCGCGCCGGCCTACACTGAAGCAAGCACGGCAGTGGCACATGCCGCTTGCAATTGCCTTTTCCATCCCCACGTTTGAACCATGGGCGCGCAATCGCATGGCCTTGCACGCATCGGCACGAATCTTTTGAGGTCACTATGGAACAATTTCACGGCACCACCATCCTCTGCGTCCGGCGCGGCAAGCAAGTCGCCCTGGGCGGCGACGGCCAGGTAACGCTCGGCAACATCGTCATGAAGGGCACGGCCCGTAAAGTGCGTAAGTTGTATCAGGGCAAGGTCCTGGTCGGCTTTGCCGGCGGCACCGCCGACGCTTTTACCCTGCTCGACCGATTTGAAGGCAAGCTGGAAAAACACCAGGGCAATCTGCTGCGCGCCTCCGTCGAACTGGCCAAGGACTGGCGCACCGACCGCGTGCTGCGCCGCCTGGAAGCGATGCTGCTGGTGGCCGACAGCGAGTCGACCCTGGTCATCACGGGCAATGGCGACGTGCTGGAACCGGAAGACGGCATCGGCGCCATCGGCTCGGGCGGCACCTACGCCCAATCCGCCGCCAAGGCGCTGCAGGAAAACACGGACTTGTCGCCGGCCGACGTGGTCAAGAAATCGCTGACCATCGCCGCGGAACTGTGTATTTATACGAATATGTCGCACATTATCGAGACGCTCGACTAAGCGTCCGCGAGCAAAGAATAGAAAGCCAACTATGATCATGAACATGACCCCGTCAGAAATCGTCACCGAACTCGACAAACACGTGGTGGGCCAGGCCAAGGCCAAGCGCGCCGTCGCCATCGCCCTGCGCAACCGCTGGCGCCGCCAGCAGGTGGCCGAACCCCTGCGCCATGAAATCACGCCCAAGAACATCCTCATGATCGGCCCCACGGGCGTCGGCAAGACGGAAATCGCGCGCCGCCTGGCCAAGCTGGCCGAGGCGCCGTTCATCAAGATCGAAGCGACCAAATTTACCGAAGTCGGTTATGTGGGGCGCGACGTCGACACCATCATCCGCGACCTGATCGACATCGGTATCAAGCAGACGCGCGCGCTGGAAATGAAGAAGGTGCGCGCGCGCGCCGAAGATGCGGCCGAAGACCGCGTCATCGACATCCTCGTGCCGCCGGCGCGCGACTTCGGCTTCACGCCGAATACGGCAGCGGCCGTGGACACGGGCAGCGGCGACAGCACGCGCCAGACCTTCCGCAAGCGCTTGCGCCAGGGCGAGCTCGATGACAAGGAAATCGAGATCGAGCTGGCCGAGGCGGGTCCGCAGATGGAAATCATGGCGCCGCCGGGCATGGAGGAAATGACGGAACAGATCAAGTCCATGTTCTCGGGCGTCGGCGGGCAGCGCAAGAAGGCGCGCAAGGTCAAGATCAAGGAAGCCTTGAAACTGCTGGTCGAGGAAGAAGCGGCCAAGCTGCTCAACGAAGATGAGCTGAAACAGAAGGCCATCCAGAACGTCGAGCAGAACGGCATCGTGTTTTTGGACGAAATCGACAAGATCGCCTCGCGCTCGGAATCCGGCGGCGCCGACGTCTCGCGCGCCGGCGTGCAGCGCGACCTGCTGCCGCTGGTCGAGGGCACGACCGTCAACACGAAATATGGCATGATCCGCACGGACCACATCCTGTTCATCGCCTCCGGCGCCTTCCATCTGTCGAAGCCGTCGGACCTGATCCCGGAACTGCAGGGGCGCTTCCCCATCCGCGTGGAGCTGGAATCGCTGTCGATTGCGGACTTCGAGCGCATTCTCACCAGTACCGACGCCTGCCTGACGATGCAGTACGAAGCCTTGCTGGCGACGGAAAACCTGAAACTGCAATTCGCGCCGGAAGGCATCACGCGCCTGGCGGAAATCGCCTACTCGGTCAACGAGCGCACGGAAAACATCGGCGCGCGCCGGCTGCACACGGTGATGGAAAAGCTGCTGGAAGAAGTGTCGTTTACGGCCAGCGAAGGCAGCAGCAGCACGGAAAATGTGCTGGTGATCGATGCCGCGTACGTCAACGAACGCCTGGAAGCGCTGTCGGTCAACGAGGACCTGTCGCGCTACGTGCTGTAAGAAAGAAGGGGGAAACCGATGGCAAACAAGGCCTTGGCGACGCGGCAGAAAATGCAGTTCCGCGTCGAACCCTCGCAAAAACCGCGCAACCCCGTCGCCACGGCCGCCCTGCAGCGCACGGCCGGGGCGCACGTAAAGACCGTTTCCGGCCAGCGCCAGCAGGAAAAACGCCTGCTGGCGAAACTGCTGTTGAAAGTAGAAACGGACAATTAGGCCGCCCGCGGACACCCCGTTCCGGGGCGTCCGCCATCAGGCCACTCTCTGCCGCAGCATCATCCCCTTAGAAACGGTAGGACGCGCCCAGCGAAAACATGTCGACCTTGGTCGTTTGCTTGCTGCTGTACTTGACCGGCACGCGGTCCCAGTCCAGGTGCAGCGACCAGTTCCGGTTCAGCGCATACGCCGCGCCGATGCCGTAGGTCAGGCCGATCTTGTCCTTCTTGTCCGAACCGCCGCCCAGATAATCGACCTTGCCCTGCGTGTACGCGGCACCGGCGCGCCCGCTCAGGGTAAAGGCGTCGAACTGGTAGCCGAGCACGCCCTGTATGCCGAGGCCCGTGAACTTGCCGCGGCCAGCACGCTTGCCGGCGCCCGTGTCGAAGCCGGACTTGACCTCGCCGCCCATGTACCCCACCAGCTCAACCGAAGGCAGGGCCACGCCGCCCTGAAACGGCAGCGCGTCGAAACTGTAACCCAGGTAGGCCTTGCCATTGCGCTTGCTGCTCTTGTCGCAATCGCCTTGTCCGGCGATGCAATCGAGGCCCGTGCTGGCGCGAAAGCCATAGCTGGCGCCCGCATAGATGGAACCTGGCGCCGGTTCGGCGGCGGCGGCATGCAAGGGAGCGATGGCGACCAGCGCCAACAGCGCTGCGGGGAAACGGAAAGATGGAAACATGGATAACCTCTACAAGTGGATGGATTGCCTGGTTGTAGCGCGCTGCGCGAGCCACAAGCGGGAGTGTCATCGCTTTCGCCGAAAAGTACTATCATCTTGTGCAAAGTGCCATTAACGGCTACATTCGGTACCGTCAACCGCTACCAAACTTGCATAAAGGAACTATCGTGAGTTCACCTGAACTGGTTTTGCGCGTGCTGCGCACCCAACTGCGCGCCGCCGGCATCACCTACAAGGTATTGGCCGAGCGCATCGGCATGAGCGAGTCGAGCGTCAAGCGCATGTTTGGCCAGCACGACATGTCGCTGTCGCGCCTGGCCCTGATCTGCAAGGCCTCGGGCATCGCCATGGAGGACGTGCTGCGCGGCGCGGCCGACATCACGCCGCATGCCGACACGCTCACCCTGGTGCAGGAAAAGTCGCTGGTGGCGCATCCGCGCCTGCTGCTGGTGGCGATCTGCTGCCTCGGCCACTGGAGCCTGGAACAGGTGGTGGAAACGTATGCGCTGACGCAGGCCGAATGCATCGGCTGCCTGGCCGAACTGGACCGGCTGGGCTTGATCGAACTCAAGCCGCTGAACCGCTACAGCCTGCGCGTCTCGAACGCCTTCCACTGGCTGGCCGACGGCCCGGTGCAGCTGTACTTCCGCGAACACGTGGTGGCCGATTATTTCAGCGGGCATTTCGACGGCGCCGGTGAAACCCTGATGTGCATCCCGGCGCGCCTGTCGCTGTCGAGCGCACAGGAGCTGGTGCAAAAGATCCGCCAGCTGGCCGAAGAACTGGCGCGCCTGCACCAGAACGACCGCCGCCTGGGGCCGCAGGAACGCGATGGCTTTACCCTGCTGCTGGGCTTTCGCTCATGGGAATTTGCCGCCTTCACGGCCCTGCGCCGCAGCACGGCGCCCGCCGCGCCGGGCGCCCCTTACCAGACAGGGCCCAGGAACAGATAGAGCGTGCTCTCGCCGCCCTTCGATGCGCCCGACGCCACGTACACGGGACCGAAGCGCGTATCGACCGAGATGAAGGCGCTGCTGGCCTGCGTGAACTTGGTGGCTTTCCAGCGCTCGCTCTGATCGAAGCCGCCGCCCATTTCCAGCGAAAAGCCGGCACGCACGGCGCCGCCCAGGGTGCTGGGCAGGGAACCGATGCGGCGTGCCATCACGAAGCGCGCCAGGGCCACGCTGCGCCCCGTCACCGACTCGAACTGCGTGCCGGACAGGCGCAGGAAGCCGCCCAGGCTGAGCGGCGCCTCGCCCGCTGCGCGCGCGCCCATTCGCCATACACGTGGCCGGCCCAGTTGCCGCGCCCAAACGCCTTCAGGCCCGTGATGGCGGAGCGCCCCAGGCCCGATTCGCCCGTACCGGTGGTCGCGGAGCGCGTCCAGGTGGCGTCGAACAGCACGCCGCGCGTGGGGAAACCGGGCGAATCGAGCGTGTCGACGCGGAACTGGACGAACTGGTTGGTGCCCAGCGCCCGCTCCTTGGGGTAGGTCGGGTCGGCGGGGATGCTGACGTCCGCCTTGACTTCGCTGCGCGTGATGCCGAACTGCAGATCGCCCCAGAAACCGAACTGGCGCCCCAGCACCAGGCTGGCGCCCTGGCCGCTGTAGGCGACGCGCGCATTGCGCCGGCCCTTGTCGAACAGGTCGACCGCCTGGGAAGTACTGCAGCGATGGCGCGATATACCACGGGTTGCCGGCGCCCAGCGGCTGCCAGTACTGCACCCCGAAGTTACGCGCGGTGCCGATCTGCACCATGCTGCGCAATTCGCCGCCCCAGCTGTTCAGGTTCGAGCGCACATGCAGCAGCTTCAGGGCAAAGGTATTGCTGTCCCTGAAATCGCTGGCCATTTCCAGGCCCACGCGCAGGCGGCTGCTGGCCCACGGCGCCTCGACCGCCTTGATGGTGACGGCGCGCTGGTCGCCCGCATCGACCACTTCCGTCTCCACGCGCGCCACGTCGCCGCGGCCATACAGCCTGGCCGCCGCCTTGAGCACATCTTCCTGGCTGACGGCCTGCCCTTCCACCAGGCCCGATTGCGCCTGCAGGATGCGCGGATTGATATCGCCTTCGCTCTCCACGGCCAGGCGCGTGAGCGGCAAGGCCACATCCAGCAGCGCCGGCGCCGCCAGGCGCAGCTCCTCGCGCGCCGCATACTGTTCCGGCGGCAGGGCCAGCGGCGCCAGGCGGGCGGCCAGTGCCTGCGCCGCCTGTTCGCCGGCGCGCATGGCGCGCGCATAGTTTTCAAAGTCGAGGAAACTGACGCCCGTCAGGTCCGGCGCCACCAGGATGTCCTGCGGCTGCAGTTCCTTGAGCGAGCGCTGCACGTTCTGCTCCGTGAGGATCTGCAGCATCTGCTGCGCCACGCCGATGGCGCTGCCCAGCTCTTTTTCCGGCGCCAGCGGCGTACCCACGTTGACGGCGATGATGATGTCGGCGCCCATGGCGCGCGCCATGTCGACGGGCAGGTTGCGCACCAGGCCCCCATCGACCACCAGCCGGTTGTTCACGCGCACGGGAGCAAACACGCCCGGCACGGCCAGCGAGGCGCGCATCGACAGGAACAGGGGCGTGTCGACCAGTTCCACCAGCTCGCCATTCACCAGGTCCGAGGCCACCGAGCGGAAAGGCAGCGGCAGCTGGCTGGCGGGACGGTCGCGCATGCCGGCCGGCAGCAGCCGGTTCAAGGCCATTTCCAGCGCCGCATTGCTGGCCGCCGCCGGCGGCGTGGAAATGCCATTGCGGCTGGTGCCGAACTCGATGCGCGACGGCAGCAATAAGTCTTCCTCGCGGCGTCGGAACGCCAGTTCGTCGCGCGGCGGCCGGTCGGCCACCACGCGCGCCCAGTTGGTATCGCGCGCCATCTTTTCCAGGTCCGCCACGGAAGCGCCGGCCGCGTACGCGCCGCCCACCACGCCGCCCATGCTGGTGCCGACCACCATGTCGATCGGCACATGCAGCTCCTGCAGCACTTTCAAGACGCCGATATGCGCGAGGCCGCGCGCGCCGCCGCCCGACAGCACCAGGGCGATGCGCGGACGCGCCGGCACGGGCGCAGGAACAGCCAGGGGAGGAACGGAAGTAGCGGCAGCAGCGGGGACGTCAGCGGCGGCGCCGGCTTGCGGCAAGGCGCACAGCGCCGCCACGCAGCCCGCCAGGACGGCACGGATCGAGAACATGAAGACTCCTGTGGCGATGGCGGCACGGCGCCATCGGCAATATACGATAAAAACGGGGTTAATTCGACGGCGGCGGCACGCTGCCGCTCACCTGCGGCGGCGCCGGCATCACGGTCGCCGGACGCTGCTGCTCCATCGGCAGCGGCGGCGGCACCAGGTTCGTTGCCGGCGCGGGAGCCGGTGCCGGGGTGGCGGACACGGGTCCCGGCAAGGCCAGCGCCTTGTCGTCGGCCACCAGGTCGATGCGCTTGCTCACGCCGCCGTCGCGCAGCAGCACATGGCGCGCATGCACTTCCAGCACCGTCACGCCGGGCACCACCTCGGCGCCCTCGGGCAAGGCCACGGAAGGCTTGCCATCGGTCGAGATGATGGCCACACTGCCGCGGCCCTGGCTGGCGGCGACCACGCCCTTGAGCTGGTAGTTGCTGGCCGTGGCCACGCTGACCTGGCCGCCGAACAGCGAGGCGCCCGCCTCCACGCTGGCATCCTGCACCACCGGATTGGGGGGCGGATTGATGGGGCGCTGCGGCGCCTTGAACAGCTGCATGGCCCAGTAGGCCAGCGACACGGACAGCGCCACGACGGCGAGCAGACTTGTAAATTGAGGCAAACGCTTCATGGCTTCCTTGGGTTTCTTATCTGACGAGCTGATTGATTTCGATAATCGGCATCAGCACGGCCAGCACGATCAGCAACACCACTACGCCCATGGCCAGGATCAGGGCCGGTTCCAGCAGGCCCGCAATGGTGAGCGTGCGGCGTTCCAGGTCCTGCTCCTGCGCGCTGGCGGCGCGTTCCAGCATGGCCGGCAGCTCGCCCGTGATTTCGCCCGCGCGTATCATGTGGATCAACATGGGCGGAAAATGCTTTTGCGCCGACAGCGCGCGCGCCAGGCTCACGCCCTCGCGCACGGCGCCGCTGGCTTCCTGTACCAGTTCCTGCATCGCCACATTCGTGAGCGTGTCGCGGCTGGTGTCGAGCGCGCGCAGGATCGGCACGCCGGACCCCGTGGTGATGGCCAGGGTGCTGGCAAAACGGGCCGTATTCAGGCTGCGCTCGAATTTCCCGTACAGGGGCGCTGTCAGCAGCCATGTATGCCAGCGCCGCTTCAAGGCCGGCTGCTGCAGCGCGCGGCGCCAGGCGAACCAGGCGCCGGCGATGGCGATCGCCACGACGATGCCGTAGTTGCGCACGAAGTCCGACAGCGCCAGCATGATCACGGTGAGCATGGGCAGCTTTTGCTTGGTATTGGCAAACACGGAGACGATCTGCGGCACCACGTAGGTGAGCAGGAAAATGACGATGGAAAACGCCACCACCGTGACGATGGCCGGATAGGTAAACGCCAGCTTGACCTTCTGCACCAGCGCATTGCGCCGTTCGATATAGTCGGCCAGGCGCGAGAGCACGCGCGACAGATGGCCGATCTGCTCGCCCGACGCCACCAGCGCCCGGTAGATTTCCGCGAAATCGCGCGGATGGCGCGCCAGCACGTCGGAAAACGCGGCGCCGCCGATCACTTCCGAGCGGATCGAGGCGATCAGGTCGCGCAGATACGGCCGCTCGGCCTGTTCCAGCAGCGCGGAAAACGCCTGCTCCAGCGGCAGCCCCGCTTCGAGCAAACTGGCCAGCTGGCGCGTGAACAGGGCCAGCTCGGTGCTGGACAGGCGCTCGCCGAAGCCGCGCCGCTTGGTCACGCCGGCGGCGTCCACCTGCGCGGCGATCGGCTCGACGGCCAGCGGCACCAGGCCTTGCACGCGCAATTCGGCGCGCGCGGAACGGGGACTGTCGGCATTGAGCACGCCCTTGCGGGTGGCGCCCTGGGCGTCGACGGCTTCATAGCGGAATGCGGGCATGGTGGCGGGCCTAGTCTTTGGTCACGCGCAGCAACTCGGCCTGCGTGGTGGTGCCGTCGCGCAACCAGCGTTCGCCGTCGTCGCGCATGCTCGTCATGCCGTCCTGCAGGGCGACGGCGCGCACTTCCGCTTCCGACGCGCGGTTGTGGATCTGCGCGCGGATCTGCTCCGTCGTGCGCAGCAATTCATACACGCCCACGCGGCCCTGGTAACCCGTCTGGCCGCAATGCTCGCAGCCGACCGCCTGCCAATACTGGCCATCGAAGGTCTTGCAGGAGCCGCACAGTTTGCGCACCAGGCGCTGCGCCAGCACGCCCAAGAGCGACGACGACAGCAGGAACGGCTCGATGCCCATGTCGAGCAAGCGCGTGACGGCCGCCGACGCGTCGTTGGTGTGCAGGGTCGCCAGCACCAGGTGGCCCGTCAGCGACGCCTGCACGGCGATCTGCGCCGTTTCCAGGTCGCGGATCTCGCCGATCATGATCACGTCCGGGTCTTGCCGCAAAATCGCCCGCAGCGCCTTGGCAAAGGTCATGTCGATGCGCGGATTGACCTGCGTCTGGCCCACGCCGGCCAGGTCGTACTCGATCGGGTCTTCCACCGTCAGGATGTTCGTCGTGGTGGCGTTGAGCATCGACAGCGCCGCGTATAACGTCGTCGTCTTGCCCGAGCCGGTGGGACCCGTGACGAGCACGATGCCGTGCGGCTGCGTGATCAGGCCATCGAACTGCCCCAGCATGGGCGCGCTCATGCCCAGGTGCTGCAGGTCGAGGCGGCCCGCTTCCTTGTCCAGCAAACGCAATACGGCCCGTTCGCCATGCCCCGTGGGCAGGGTCGAGACGCGCACGTCGACGGGTTTGCCGCCCACGCGCAGGGTGATGCGGCCGTCCTGCGGCAAACGCTTTTCCGCGATGTCGAGCTGCGCCATGATCTTGATGCGCGAGATCAGCGAACCGTGGATGGCTTTGCGCGGGCGCACCACGTCGCGCAGGCTGCCGTCGATGCGAAAGCGCACGACGGAGGTCTGCTCGAACGGCTCGATGTGGATATCGGACGCGCCTTCGCGCAGCGCCTGCGTCAGCAGCGCGTTGATCATGCGGATGACGGGCGCGTCGTCGGACGATTCAAGCAAGTCCTCGATGGCCGGCACGTCCTGCAGCAGCTTGGTCAGATCCAGGTCGGCGTCGAATTCATCGGCCATCTGCGACGCATCGCCGCCGCCGCCCGCGTAGGCGCCGGCAATGGCCGCATCGAGTTCGCCGCGCGGCAGCACCGTCAATTGAATCTGGCCGAAACGGCGCGACACTTCGGCAATCGCCGCCGGCGCCGTCGATGCGGCCACCAGCACTTCGACGGGGGCGCCGTCGACGGCGCCGGGCCGCGCCAGCAAGCCGAAATCGCGCGCGTAGGCGTAGGGAAGCAGATTGCTCATGACTGTCCCATCACTTCTGCGGCTGCTGCTGGTATTGCTGCAGCAGCGGCTGCGGCGGCGTGGCGGCGTTGGCCGGCGCGCCTGGCGGCGGCGTCGGCGCCGGCGGCACGGGACGCGTCACCATGCTGCCGCCCACGGGCTGGCCATCCTGCAGGGCCGGCAGCACGGGCGTGCCCAGGTCCTTCAGCATCAGATTGCCCGACGCCGGCACGGCAGCCGTCTCGGCCGAGCGCATGTAGTCGTAGCGGTCGGCCGCCAGGCTGCCGCTCTGCTCCTTGTTGCGCACGATCACAGGGCGCAGGAAGATCATCAGATTCGTTTTCTTGCGCTCGCGCGTCTGGTACTTGAACAGGTTGCCGATCAGGGGGATGTCGCCCAGGCCGCGCACCTTCTCCGCGTTGTCGCCCGTGCTGTCCTCGATCAGGCCGCCGAGCACGATGATCTGGCCATCGTCGGCCAGCACATTGTTTTCGATCACGCGGTTGTTGATGGTGATGCCGCTGACGGCCGTCGACGTGGATTTGTCCACGCTCGACGTCTCATGATAGATGCCCAGCTTGATCGTGCCGCCTTCGGAAATCTGCGGGCGCACCTTCAGGGTCAGGCCCACTTCCTTGCGGTCGATGGTCTGGAACGGGTTCGTGTTGGTGCCGGCCGTGCTGGTGTACTGGCCCGTCAGGATAGGCACGTTCTGGCCCACCTTGATGGTCGCCAGCTCGTTGTCCAGGGTGATCAGGTTCGGCGTCGACAGGATGTTGGCGTTGCCGTCCGATTCCAGCGCATGCGCCACGGCGCCCAGGCCCAGCGCGCCGTTGATCTGCTTGAAGATGCCCAGGGTCAGGCCGCCCGTCGGCAGCACCTTGCCGCCGCCCAGCGCCAGCTTGGCGATATTGTTGTCGGTGCCGCCGGCGAACGACTGCAGCGCGCCCACGCGGTAGCTGCTGCTGCTGTCGCCGGAAAGCCCCAGCCACTGCACGCCGAACTCGGATGCCTTGGCCGACGTCACTTCGACGATCAGCGCCTCGATGTAGACCTGGGCGCGGCGCACGTCGAGCTGGTCGATCACGGCGCGAAGGTTGCGGTAGACGGCCTCGTTGCAGGTCAGGATCAGGGTGTTGGTGGAAGCGTCGGCCTGGATGAAGCCGGCCGCGCCGCCCGACGACAGCTGCTGCGGCCCGTTGTTCAGCGAAGCGCCGCCCGTGGTGCCGCTTTGCGTATTGCCGCCCAGGCCAGTGCTGTTCATGCCGCTGTTGTTCTGGCTGATCTGGTTGTTTGTGCTCTGGCTGCTGGTGCCCTGCTGCGCCGAAGCGGCCGTGCCGTCCGACGTCACCACCGAGCGCAGGGTCTGCGCCAGCTTGGTGGCGTCCGCATTTTTCAGGTACACCACGTGCACGTTGCCCAGCTGCGTGGTGGGCTGGTCCAGCTTCGAGATCAGCGACTTGGCCAGGTTGGCGCGCGCCGCCGACGGCGCGCGCAGCACCAGCGAATTGGTGCGCGGGTCGGCCAGCACGGACACCTTGCCCGTATCGCCGGCCGCGCCGGCGCCCGCATTCCCGCCCTCCATCAGTTTATTGACCATCGAGGCCAGGTCGGAGGCGATGGCGTAGCGCACGGGGATCACGTCCAGGTCCGTCGAGGCGGGCACGTCGAGCGCGGCGATGATCTTCGCCAGGCGCTTGAGGTTATCCGCATAATCGGTGATCACCAGCGAGTTGTTGCCCGGGTTGGCATTGATCGTGTTGTTCGGCGAAATCAGGGGACGCAGCACGGCCAGCAGGTTGGCCGACGATTCGTAGTTCAGGTAAAACACCTGGGTGGCGATCTGGTCGCCCTTCACCTGACTGGCGCCGTTGCCCACCTGGGTCGGCACGGATTGCAGCTTGGCGTCCGCTTCCGGCACCACCTTGGCATAGCCGTCGCCGGAGACCACCGCGTAGCCCTGCAGGCGCAAGGCCGAGGCCAGCAGCCCGAACGCCTGCGTCTTGCTGATCGATTTCTCCGACACCAGGGTGATCGTGCCCTTGACGCGCGGGTCGATGACGAAATTGATGTTGGTGTAATGGCCCACCGCCTTGATCACCGATTCGATGTCGGCGCCGACGAAATTGAGCGCCGCCTCATCGCCGGGCGCGGCCCAGACGGGCGCCGGCATGCCGGCCACGGAACAGCACAGCAAGGCGGCGGCCGACAGGCGGCGCAGCGAGAAGGAGGAGGTAATTGGGCTCACGGATGGTTTTTTCATTGTCTGAACTCTAAGGCGATGATGTTTTTTTCGCTATTGCTACGGCGCTGTCCCAGCAAATTCAACAAACTCGCCAAGGTCTCTTCATATCCTGCTGCGGCCTGGGCCTGGCCGGAAAACTGCATGCGCCCCTGTTGCAGGCTGCCGCTGCCGTCGAGCAGCAGCGGTCCCTTGATGGAGCGCAAGGTCAACGTCGCCTGCTGCCCCTGCCAATCGAAATCGAGTTCGTAGCTGCCCAGCGGACGCAAGGACGACAGGCGCGAGGCCATGTCCGTCATCTGCAGGGTGGTGCGGCCGACGGCGGAAAACTGCCGCTGCTCCAGGGCCAGCTGCAAGGTACTCCACGACAGGCGCATGCTGCCCGTCGGCGCCACGGTGTTTAACGGCGCACCGAGACCGCCCAGGCCATCGGCCGGCAGCAGCAGGGCCGCCGGGCTGACCTGCCAGTGCGACCACGAGCCGCGCAGGTTCACCGGCTGCGACAGCGCCTGCGGATTCTGCAGTTCCACGTCCGCCGATCCCCACAGCACCGAGGGCGAAATGCGCCAGCTGAAACGCCCCGGCAGCAGGGGCGTCACGGCGCCATTCGCGCTGGCCGCCCCGCCGATAAAGGCCGAGCCGCGCCACAGGGTACCTTGCGCGTCGCCCAAGGTCAAACGTCCGCCCGTCTGCTTCTCCACGATACTGGCCACCCAGCTGGCCGGGAAAAACACCAGCAGGGTGACGCAGACGCTGACGATGATGGCCAGCAGCCAGCCAAGCAGGCGCATCATCGTGCCGCGCCCGGGCTCTGGTGCAGGGTCAGGCTGGCGTCGACCAGGCCCGCCACCGCCTTGTCCTGCACCGTCTGCGCCGTGATCTTCGCTTCCTGCACCGCCACGCGGCCTTCGCGGCGCAAGCCGTCCAGCCACAGCATGACGCTGGCGAACGGCACGCCGTTCAACTGCACGCGCGCGTATTCTCCCGTCAGCGACAGCGATTGCGGCGCCAGGCCGCGCGCCTTCAGCGAGGCCTCGAGGCTTTCGCGGCTCATGGGCGCCACCTGCACGGGCGCCTGGCGCGCCAGTTCGCCGGCCTCACGCGCCAGCGCCTGCAGCTGGGCCGCATTCTGGCGCAGCTCGGGCAAGCTCTTTTGCAAGGCGATGCGTCCCGTCCAGGCCGGCTCGAAAAACACGGCGTAGACGAGGGCCAGCCCCGCCACCACGCCGCCGATGCTCAAAAGCTTGCGCTCCTGCTGCGTGCGCTCGGCCCAGAAGGCCAGCACGGCCTGCTGCCGGCCCACCAGCGCGGCGCGCGCCTTGTTCACTGCTGCACTCATGCTTTTGCTCCCGTGGCCGGCGTGATCTTCCACACGCCCGGCGCCGTTTCATTCAAGGCCAGCTTGCGCGCGGCCAGGCCGTCGCGCACCTGTGCCTGGGCGCTGGCGTCGACCATGTCCGGCTTCAGCTTGACGATCAGGGCACGCTCGCGGTATTCCAGCGAGGCCACCACGCCGCGCCCGGCCAGGCCGCCCAGCGCCTCGCCCAGCGCCGCGCTCATGCTGGTGAAGTCATCCATGCTCGCCTGCCCGCCCTGCAGGCGGGCGGCGGCGATATTGCGCCGCATCTGTTCCGCTTCCAGCCCGTACACGGGCGCCTCGTTCGGATACGCAGCCTTGAAGGTTTGCTGCATCGAGGTGCGCACGGTGGCCGCCTCGCGCTTCAAACGCATCCATTCGATATTCATGCCGGCCAGGTTGACGATCACGGCCAGCAGCGCCAGACGGATGGGCCAGCGCCAGCGGCGCCACTCGGTAGCCGATCCCGTGGCCGTGCCCAGGGCAGGGGCCAGGTCCATCCCCGCCCCCTGGCGCCGGCGATCCAGTGCGCCCAGTGGTCGGGCTCCACCGTCACGCCGTGCATGCCGGCGGCCAGCTGTTGATACTGCGCCAGCTCGGCCTGCGCCACGTAGACCGTCAGGGGCACGTCGCCGGCAAACGCGCGCGTCGTCAGCAGCGCCTGCTGCGGCTGGGCCGGCAAGACCAGGCCCAGCCCCTCCTGCGGCGCCTGGCGCAAGGCCAGTTCCAGGCTGTCGCCGGCCGCGTGCAGGGCGGCCGTCACGCTGCCCGGCTGCAAGGGCAGGCACAGCTGCGACGGCAGCAGCGCCACCTTGCGCGCGCCCTGCGCCAGCAAAGCTTTTACCAACACCTCGGCCCAGGCGCGCTGCGCCACGGCCACCGTGCGCATGCCGGCCGCATCGGGCGCGCTGGCGGCCAGCAGGCAATCCTGGGCGTCGCCGAGGATGTGCTCTTCCACCAGTCCCGGCAAGGCCGCGCGCAAACGGGCGCCGGCCAGCGGCGGCGTTTTCAGGCGCAGCAGGGTCACGTCGGCCGCCGCCAGCAGCAGCACCACCTGCTTCGCGCCGGCGATCAGCTGGCCCAGGCTGCCCAGCGGTGCGCTGCCTTGCTGCAGCAGAGTGCCGCCGTCGCCGGCCAGCACGAAGGAGCAGGCGGGCGCGCTATCGGTGGACGCCTTGGCCGGGTGACGGATATACAATATTGTCAAAGTGACTCGCTTTCAGCTGTTAATTTTCCCGCAGCCAGACCAGGCTGGTGGTGCGCTGCGGATCCGTTTTTCGATTGACGAGCGCCACGGCATCCAGGGCGGCGCGGTCCAGCCGCACGCGGATGACGGTGAGAAAGTAGCGGCTCTTCACGTCAAGCTCGACGCCTTCAATCACATTGCCACTAATATTATTCTTGAAGTTTGCAAAATCGACAAACTTTTTACGCGGATTGCTCAAGGTCAGGGCGCTGGCCTCGGACAGCGACATCATCGTCACGGCCGCCAGCACCTCGGCCGGGGCCGTATTCACGTTGATCGGCGTGAGTTCAGGCAGGATGATGACGACATCGCGCAGCTGCTCGATCATCTGCGGCGTATAACCGGGCACGGCCAGCAAATCCTCGACTTGCGTGAACGCCACCGGTTCGCTGCCGCCGCTCGTGGCGGGCTTGGCGGCGGGCGTCTTGCCGTCGCTGCCGCTGCTGCGCGGTTTCGGCTTGGCGCGCAGCACGGCATCGGCCGTCGCTTGCGCCAGGCCGCTGTCGAGCTTCATATTTGACAATAATCGCTGGTAGGCCAGCACCTGCTTCGGATTGACGGTGCCCGTGGCGTCGACCAGGTTGGTAATATTGAAACGCGCCTGCGCATCGAGCGCGCGGCCCGAGACGGTGGCGTCGAATTTTTCCGTATCGACCTTTTCGCGGTCCACATAATCGTCGAGCCGCGCTTCCTCGATCGGCGTGGCCCAGACGCCATCGGCGGCCGTCAGCATGGGATTGTCCTGGCGCAGCCAGAAGCGGGCAAAGTCGACCATGCCGCGCATGGCCCACTGCGTCTGCAGGCGCAGGCGCTGGTTTTCCATCGAGCGCACCTGCACCTGCTGCTGCCAGAACAGGCTGGCGACGACCGTGATGGCCAGCGCCGTCAGCAGCAGGGCCGTGATGACGGCCACGCCGCGCTGGCGCGCGGGGCGAATGAACGGCTTCATCCCGGCCCCAATAAAAAGACTTTGGACAGGCCCGCGTCCTGGCCAGGCATCTGCAAGGTCACTTCCAGGCCCGGCACTTGCGCGGAGATGGTGGCGCCGGCCGTCAGCACGTTCCAGGCGCCATTGTTCCAGCCGCGCATGACCATGCTGTCGACGCCGCGCATCAGGGTCACGTCGGCGCTGGAGGTATCGGTATCGTCGCGCGCCGCCTGCCACAGGGTGTCGAGCACGGCCAGGTCGCGCGTGCCGTTCGACTCGCGCCGCGTCAGCACGCCGCCGCGCAGGCGGTAAGTGACCACTTGCAACTGCTGCGGCTCCTGCTCCGACGCGGCCAGGCGCACCAGGGTCAGGCGGTCGTTTTCCGCCGTCAGGTTGATGCGGCCATTCAGCAGGTTGTTGTTCTGCCCGGCACCGGCCAGGTGGTCGCAATCGCTTTGCATCTGGGCAAACGCCAGCTGCATGCCGCGCGCCTGCTCCAGCTGGCTGGTCAGCACTTCGCGCGAACGCATGATGCTGTCCAGGCCGCGCCAACCCAGCACGGCGACCATGGCCAGGATGCCGATCGCCACGAGCAGCTCGATCAGCGTGAAACCACCAGCGGGGACGGGGCGGCGCGCCATCAGTCGTTAAAGGAAAGCAAGACCAAGCGCACGATGCGCCGGGCCGGATATTGCACGTCGTACACGTTGACGCGCACCTGGCGGATACGGGGATTCGGCGTGGCCACCACTTCCTCTTCACAGATGAGCTTCAGGTCGCCCTGCGGGCAATCGACCGTGCGCTTGCCCGTCTGCGGGAACGTCTTCGCCAGGCGCAGGCGCACCAGGTGGTTTTCCGCCGACCAAGTGGCCATCATGGCGCTGCGCAAGCCATCGCTGTTCTGCGTCAGGCTGCCGACGGCGCGCAGCGAGGCGCCCAGGGCCGTGCCGACGATGACGAGGGCGACCAGGACTTCCAGCAAAGTGAAGCCAAGCTGGCGGCGTTGTCGTGGGAAGGCCATCATTGCTCGACCGTGAAGTGGCCGATGCCGTCGGCGCGGATGGCCACGCTGCGCTCGCCGCTGGCCAGGGTCAGCACGAAAGGCTTGTCGACCGGTTCGCGGCCGAAGATGATGCGCAGCGGCTGGGCCACGCTGCTCGACGGCTGCACGCTGAGCAGCATGGGGGTATTCGCAAACGCGCGCTCGCGCAGCAAATCGTCCTGCGTCACGGGTTGCCACAGCTTTTCATTGAGGACCAGGAAACGGTATTGATTTTCGTCCGCCTCGAACGCCACTTGCCGGCTGCGCACGATGGCTTCATCGCGCGCCAGCTGCAGCAGCAGGGCGATGCGCTCGGCTTCCTTTTGCAGCGCCTGCTGGCCATTCGGCATCGCGTTCAGCGACACCAGGCCCAGGGTAACGCCGATGATGACCATCACCACCAGCAATTCGATCAGCGTGAAGCCGCTGGCACGTGGCCGGGGCAGTGCGCGACCGGTGGTCATGGCAGGCATGCAATGGAAAACTTACAGTTCCCAGGAGCCGATATCGGCATCGTCGCCGCTACCGCCAGGCTGGCCGTCGGCGCCCAGCGAAATGATGTCGACTTCGCCCTTCACGCCCGGCGACAGGAACTGGTACGGGTTGCCCCATGGATCCTTCGGCATCTTTTCCAGGTAGCCGCCCGCCTTCCAGCCATTCGCGGCCGGGCCCGTGGTCGGTTTTTCGATCAGCGCCTGCAAGCCCTGCTCGGTGGTCGGGTAGCGCTGGTTATCCAGGCGGTACAGTTTCAAGGCTTGCATCACGGTGGCGATGTCGACTTTCGCCGCCGCCACTTTCGACTCGCCCGTGCGGGCGATCAGCTTGGGCACCACCAGCGAGGCGAGGATGCCCATGATCACCACCACGACCATGATTTCGATCAAAGTGAAGCCGCGCGCGCGGCGCTGGCGTATCGGATGGTTTGCTGCGTTTTGCATAAGAAAGAGAGAAGAAGGTGAGTAATGAGAGCAGAGTATAAAGCGGAAATATGACAAAGCTTGTCATATGGGGAAAAATTTGTGCGGCGGCCGTCAGGCGGGCAAGACCACTTTGCCGCAAACGGCGCAGCCGGGATCGCGCGCGACGCGCATGCTGCTCCATTCCATGTGCAAACCGTCGAGCAGCAGCAGGCGCCCGGCCAGAGATTCGCCCGCACCCATGATGAGTTTCAAGGCCTCGGCCGCCTGCATGGCGCCCACCACGCCCACCAGCGGCGCGAACACGCCCATGGTCGAGCACGCCTCGTCCGTGAACTGCTGCTCCTGCGGAAACAGGCAGGAATAACAGGGCTGCGTGCCCGTGCGCGGGTCGAACACGCTCACTTGCCCGTCGAAACGGATCACGGCGCCCGACACCAGCGGCACCCTGGCCGCCACGCAGGCGCGGTTGACGGCGTGGCGCGTGGCGAAGTTGTCGGTGCAGTCGAGCACCACCGTGGCGGACAAGACCAGTTCGGCCAGGCGCGCACCGTCCAGACGCTCCTGCAAGGCGATGATGGCTATCTCGGGATTGATGCCGGTCAAGGTTTCGCGCGCCGACAGCACTTTCGGCTGGCCCACGCGCTGCGTGGTGTGGGCGATCTGGCGCTGCAGATTGGTCAGATCGACCGTATCGTCGTCGACCAGGGTCAGCTTGCCGACGCCGCTGGCGGCCAGGTACATTGCGGCCGGCGAACCGAGTCCGCCCGCGCCGATCACCAGCACATGCGCGTCGAGCAAGGCTTGCTGGCCTTCGATGCCGATCTCGTCTAACAGGATGTGGCGCGAATAGCGCAGCAGTTGAGCGTCGTTCATGGCGGCGACTACGGTTTTCGCACGGGAATCTTCTTGTCGTCCGCCTTGATGTCGGAAGCGATTTCCGGCTTGGCGCCGATCTTCTCCACCTTCGGGTCGACCTTGGCCAGCTGTACCGGCAAGCCCTGGAAATGGTTCAAGGCTTGCTGCAGCTGGAAATCGTCCTTGGCGCCGTATTCGAGCGGCTTGCGTTTTTTCGCCGTGGCGATCAGGCGCTGCTCTTCTTCCAGCTGATCCTGCATGCCTTCCATCGTCGGCTTGGCCGCTTCCGGCTTGCCATCGTCGCTGCTCAGGTGTTTTTCCAGGTCCGCCTCGCGCACGCGCAGGCTGTTCCAGCCGTCGCCTTCGGCCGTTTCATCGACCAGCAGGTCGGGCACGATGCCGCGCGCCTGGATGGCGCGGCCTTTCGGCGTGTAGTAGCGGGCCGTCGTCAGCTTGACGGCCGTGTCGGCCGTGATCTGGCGCAAGGTTTGCACGGAACCCTTGCCGAACGTCTGCGTGCCGATGACGGTGGCGCGCTGGTAATCCTGCAAGGCGCCGGCGACGATTTCCGAGGCGGAAGCGGAACCGGCATTGACCAGCACCACCAGCGGCACGGTTTTCAGCGCGGCCGGCAGCTTGGCCAGCGGGTCGGCCTTGGCGCCCGGCGGCGCATAGAATTCGCGGCGGCCATAAAACACCTGTTTCGACTCAGGCAGCTGGCCCTTGGTGGAAACGATCACGGAGTTACCCGGAAGAAATGCTGTCGCCACGCCGATGGCGCCCGGCACGACGCCGCCGGGATCGTTGCGCAAGTCCAGCACCAGGCCCTTGAGCTTGGGGTCTTGGACATACAGCGCGTTGATCTTTTTGACCATGTCGTCCACGGTCGGTTCCTGGAACTGGGCGATGCGCAGCCAGGCATAGCCGGGCGCGACCATCTTGGCCTTCACGCTTTGCACGCGGATTTCCTCGCGCACGATGGGGAAGACCAGCGGCTTGCTTTCGCCCTTGCGCGACATCGTCAGCACCAGCTTGCTGCCAGGCTGGCCGCGCATCTTCTTGATGACCTCTTCCAGTTGCAGGCCTTTCAGCGGAATGTTGTCGAGACGGGTGATCAGGTCGCCCGCCAGGATGCCGGCCTTGGCGGCCGGGCTGTCCTCGATGGGCGAGACGACTTTCACGTAGCCGTCTTCCATGCTCACTTCGATGCCGATGCCGACAAACTTGCCCTGCACGCTTTCGCGCATTTCCTTGAAGGCATTTTTATCCAGGTAGACGGAATGCGGGTCCAGCGACGAGACCATGCCGGAGATGGCTTCCGTCAAGAGTTTCTTGTCTTCCACCTTCTCGACATAATCGGTCTTGATCAGGCCGAAGACGTCGGACAGCTGGCGCAGCTCGTCGAGCGGCAGCGGGGCATTCGTGATTTTCTGCGCCACGGCCGGGTACTGCAGCGACATGCCGATGCCGGCCAGGACGCCCAGACCGATCAGGCCGATACTTTTGACTTTGATACCCATGAATTCTTCGCAATCTACAATTTCGCTGCCGCAGCAATGGTGGGAACTTAAAACTTCACCCAGGTGGCGGGGTCGAAGGCGCGGCCCTGATGACGCAGTTCAAAGTATAGCCCTGATTCCTCGTTGCCGCCGCTGTTGCCCGCGCTGGCAATGGCGTCGCCGCCCTTGACGGCATCGCCCACGCGTTTCAGCAGGGATTGGTTATTGCCATAAATACTCATGTACTGGCCGCCATGGTCGACGATGATCAAATTGCCGAAACCGCGCAGCCAGTCGGAAAACACGACCCGGCCGCCGGCGATGGCGTGGATTTCGCTGCCTTCGCCCGTGCGGATGAACACGCCCTTCCAGCTGGGGCCGTCACCGCGCTTGCTGCCGAAGCGGGCGGCAATCTTGCCCGCCACGGGCGCGCGCAGCTGCCCTTTCATGCTGGCAAAGGCGCCGGCCGGCGCGGCCGGCCCCAGGCTTGGGCGTTCCGGCTCCGGTTCCGGCTTCGGCTCGGGCTTGGGTGCCACCTTGGCCACTTGCGGCGGCTCGTCGTCATCGATCGGTTCCAGCTTCACGGGCGGCGGTGGCGGCGTCTGCGGCTTGATCTTGCCCGATTTGTTTTGTTGCTCTTTCGCAATGCGTTCCCGTTCGGCCTGCGCCTGGGCGGCCTTGGCGCGCGCGGCCAGCAGGCGTTCGCGTTTTTCCGCCGCGATCTTGGCATCGGCGGCCGCTTTTGCGGCGGCGCGCTGTTCGGCCAGCAATTGCTGGCGTTTCTTTTCGGCCGCGGCGGCGGCGGCCTGCTCTTCGATCAGTTTCGCCAGCTTGTCGACCAGGTTGCCCATGCGCTGTTCGTCGCGCTCGACATTGCCCACTTCCTTGCGCTGCGCCACCAGGCGCTGCGACAAACTCGTCAGCAAGGCGGCGCGGCGCGCCTTCTCCTGCACCAGCAAAGCCTTCTGGTCGCGCTCTTCCTGCGCGATTTCTTCCAACTCATCCTTGGCGTTCTGCACGTCCGCCTGGTTTTTCTCCACGGCCAGCAAGTTGGCGCGCAAGGCTTCCAGCAGGCGCGCCTGCGCCTGCGACACATACGCCATCAATTGCAGGTCGCGGTTGATGCGGTTCGGATTGTCGCCCGACAAGAGCAGCTTGATGCGGTCTTCGTTGCCGGCGACATATTGTTCACGCAGCAATTTCGACAGCTGCGTCTTTTGTTTTTCGACGGTGGCCGTCAGCTGCTGGTGCTCCTGCCCCAGCGCCGTCAGCTTCACGCTCGTCTCGCCTTGTTCCTGCGCCAAGTCGCGCAAGGCGCGGTTGGCGTTGGAAATGGCCTCTTCCGACTCGGCCAGGGTATCGGCCGCGTCATCCTTGGCGCTTTCCGTGCGGCTGATGTCGCGCTTGAGCGCCGTCAGCTTTTGTTGCAATCCGGCACGTTGTGCTTCCGCGGCCGCTTTCTGCTTGCTGCGTTCGGTGGGCTTGGCACCCTGTGCGGCACCGCTCGAGAGGAGCAGCGCTGCGCACAGCATGGCGCCGGCGCGCCACGCCGGCAGGGGTCGTTCAGCAGAGGGGGCGATCGCTGTGCCGCGGAAGAAAGACAACAAGTTACTTGGCCTTCCCTTGGTTCGCCACGGCCGCTTGCGCTGCCGCAATCGCCGCCGGGTCGCCCAGGTAGTAATGACGGATCGGTTTCAGGTCGGCATCCAGTTCATACACGAGCGGCTGGCCGTTCGGGATGTTCAGGCCGACGATATCGCTGTCGCTGATGCCATCGAGCATCTTGATCAGCGCGCGCAGGCTGTTGCCGTGGGCCGAGATGATGATCTTCTTGCCAGCGCGGATGGCCGGGGCGATTTCCTCATCCCAGGCCGGCATCACGCGCGCCACGGTGTCTTTCAGGCATTCGGTCAGCGGGATAGCCGCTTTCGGCAAGCCGGCATAGCGCGGGTCGTTGTACGAGGCGCGGTCGTCGTTCGCTTCCAGCGGCGGCGGCGGCGTGTCGTAGCTGCGGCGCCATACCAGTACTTGCTCGTCGCCATACTTGGCGGCCGTCTCGCCCTTGTCCAGGCCTTGCAGGGCGCCATAGTGGCGCTCGTTCAAGCGCCAGTCATTCTTGATCGGCAAATACATCATATCCATCTCGTCGAGCGCCAGCCACAGGGTGCGGATGGCGCGCTTCAGGACGGAAGTGTAGGCCACGTCGAACGTAAAACCTTCCTGCTTGAGGATCTGGCCGGCGGCCTTGGCTTCGTTGACGCCCTTTTCCGTCAGATCGACGTCGGTCCAGCCGGTGAAGCGGTTATCGAGGTTCCAGGTGGACTCGCCGTGACGCATGAAAACGATTTTGTACATAGTTCTATCTTCTCAAGGGGTTCAAATCAAAAAAGCAAAACGTAAAAAGACCTCGTCCAGCTTCTATTTTATAATGCGCGGATTGACTTAAACCATTGGACCCTACGTGAAATTCATTATCGACCACATTTTTCTGTTTGCCATCGTCATTATTTCCGGCGGCGCCCTCCTCTGGCCACTGCTGTCGATGCGCGGCAAGCGCGCGACCGTGCTGGAAGTCACGCAACTGATCAACCGTGGCAAGACCATCATCGTCGACGTGCGCAGCGCGGAAGAATTCGCCACGGGCCACTTGCCTGACGCAAAAAATATTCCGCTGCCGGAACTGGCAAAACGCATGGGCGAGCTGGAAAAATTCAAAACGCGCCCCATTGTAGTGGTTTGCCAGAAAGGTTCGCGTTCGGCAACCGCCGTCGGCCTGCTGGGCAAAGCCGGTTTCGCTGAGGCAACAAGCCTGGAAGGCGGCCTCGACGAATGGAAAAAGCAGGGTTTGCCATTGAAAACCCTGTCGCTGGCGAAGTAAGCCAGCATTTAACTAGAAGGAATCATCATGACCGTCCCCGTAATTGTGTATAGCACCGCCGTGTGCCCGTATTGCGTGCGCGCCGAGCGCCTGTTGGAAGCCAAGGGCGTCGCCGTGCAAAAGATCCGCGTCGACCTCGACCCGGAAGAGCGCATCAAGATGATGGAACGCACGGGCCGCCGCACGGTGCCACAGATCTATGTGGGCGATACCCACGTGGGCGGATTCGACGATTTGTATGCGCTCGATCAAGCTGGCAAGCTCGACCCCTTGTTAAACGGCACGGCAGCCTGATATAAAGCGGGTTCGAGAAATTGCTTGGTTTTTTGTCGTATTGTTTTGATACAATTGCCCTCGCACCTGATCTGGCCGCGCCTACCCGGCGCGGTTTGAATACCGCAAGCACCATATTTGAACGGTGTGCCGTTCTTGTCCCTTACAACGAAAGCGTTCCATGTCTGACGAAAATCTGCAACCAGTCTTCCAAATCCAACGCGTCTACCTGAAAGACATGTCGCTGGAACAACCAAATTCCCCAGCTATTTTCCTGGAACAAGAAGCCCCAGCGATCGAAGTCGCTCTGGACGTGGGCGCTGCGCCTCTGGCCGACGGCATCTTCGAAGCCACCGTGACCATCACCGTCACCGCCAAGGTCGGCGAAAAAGTCGCTTTCCTGGTTGAAGGCAAGCAAGCCGGTATCTTCGAAGCACGCAACATTCCTGCCGATCAACTCGATCCGCTGCTGGGAATCGGCTGCCCGAACATCATCTACCCTTACCTGCGCGCCAACATCGCCGACGTGATCACCCGTGCCGGCTTCCCGCCAGTGCACCTGGCCGAGATCAACTTCGAAGTGTTCTACCAACAACGTCTGCAAGCCATCGCCGACGCTGCCGCCGCTGCTCCAGCAGGCGACGCGACGACGCACTAAGCTGCAGGCAAGACCCCGCCGGCCCCTTGGGGCTGGCCTGACACGGCGGCCTGGCCGCCGTGTTTCGTTAAGGTTCAAAAAATATCATGTTGAAAAGTGCGCTCTTGAGCAAGTTCCGCTGGATGGCCGGCGCCGTGCTGCTGCTGGCCACCGCCGCCAGCCACGCCGTCGATTTCAAGACGGTGGGCGCGACCCCCGTCATCCTGTATGACGCGCCGTCCTCCAAGGGCGGCAAGCTGTACGTGGCGCCACGCGGCATGCCGCTGGAAGTCGTGCTCAGCTACGGCGAATGGGTCAAGGTGCGCGACGCCAGCGGCGAAATGGCCTGGACGGAAGCCAAGGGCCTGTCGGCCAAGCGCAACGTCGTGGCGCGCGCCGCGAACCTCAAGGTTCGCGCCAGCCCCGACGACAATGCTTCGCCCCTGATCCTCGTCGACAAGGGCGTGCTGCTGGAAATGAGCGAACAACCGAGCTCCGGCTGGGTCAAGGTACGCCACAAGGATGGCCAGAGCGGCTACGTCAAGACCAGCGAAGTGTGGGGCCTGTAAGCACCGCCAGATTCATCCGGGCAACGGCCAGCCGCGCCGTGCCCCTCCCCTGCCAGACTGAGGTTGCATGCAAGTTTCCCCTGAAAACACTCCCGATACCGCCGCCAAGGCCGCCCGCCGCATTACCGTGCTGGGCGCAGGCGCCTGGGGCACGGCCGTGGCCATGGCCCTGGCCGGCCGCCACGACGTGCTGCTGTGGGGCCGCAATGGCGAAGCCATGGCCGCCATGGCCGCCAGCGGCGAAAACAGCTATTTACCGGGCTTCCCTTTGCCGCCGCAGCTGCGCATCGGCGCCGATTTCGACGCCGCCGTCGCGCATGCCAGCGGCGAACACGGCCTCCTGATCGCCGCCTGCCCCGTGGCGGGCCTGCGCCCCATGCTGCACCAGCTGAAAGGCAAGGCCATCGGCAAGCTGGTGTGGCTATGCAAGGGATTTGAAGGCGGCACGGGCCTGCTGCCGCACCAGATCGTGCAGGAAGTTCTGGGCGACAATATCCCCGGCGGCGCCCTGTCCGGCCCCTCGTTCGCGCAGGAAGTGGCGCGCGGCTTGCCGTGCGCGCTGACCATCGCTTCGCACAGCGCGCCATTGCGCGGCGCCGTCGTCTCGGCCTTGCATGGCGGCACCATCCGCGTGTATGCGAGCGAAGACCTGGTGGGCGTGGAAGTGGGCGGCGCCGTGAAGAACGTGCTGGCCATTGCCACCGGCGTGGCCGACGGCCTGGGCCTGGGCTTGAATGCGCGCGCCGCGCTGATCACGCGTGGCCTGGCGGAAATCACGCGCCTGGGCACTGCCCTGGGTGGCCAGACGGAAACGTTCATGGGCTTGACGGGCATGGGCGACTTGATTCTGACGTGCACGGGCGACCTGTCGCGCAACCGCCGCGTCGGCCTGGGCTTGGCGCAAGGCAAGGCCCTCGACACCATCGTGGCCGAACTCGGTCACGTGGCCGAAGGCGTACCCTGCGCCAAGGCCGTGCGCGAACTGGCGCGCCGCATGGGCGTCGACATGCCGATCACCAACGCGGTGGCCGGCGTGCTGTTCGATGGGGATTTGCCGCACGTGATGGTGCAGCAGCTGCTGTCGCGCGATCCGCGCGCCGAGGCGGCCTGACAGGAAAACCCTAGCGGCCCGCCTTGTGCATGAGTATGGTGAGCAGCAATAAACTGTCTGCGCGCGCTTCCAGCGCGTGCGCCTGGCCGCCGAGCAAATACAGCATCTGCCCCGGCCCCAGCAGGTGCACGCCGCCATGCGCTTCCACCGCCACCTGCCCTTGCAGGCACAGCAGGGTGATTTCACCGAGGACATGATGCTCGGGCATGGTCTTGCCCTTGGGCATACACATGCGGATCAATTCCAGTTCATCCGTCCTGGCCAGCGCGATGGCGGAAAACTGCGACAGGTCGTCGCCATCCCTGCGCAGCACCTCGATCACCTGTCCTGAACTTGCGTGCTCCAGCGCCATCATGTGCTCCTTCGGCAATTACTCGGGGACTTCCTCGGGCTCTTTCGCGCCGCGCATCCACTCGACCAGCGGCCATGCATCCTTCAAGCCTTCCGCCAGGGTCGGCAGCAGTTTTTCCGGTGCGTTGACGGGCAGCGGCACTTCGGTCCAGACAAAAAAGCTCTTCAGCTTGATGAATTCGATATGTTCGGCGTCCGCCTCGAAGCCCTTGGGCGGGCGCTGCAACTTGCCCTCGTTCTGGATGGTGCCGAAACGGGCCTTTAAACGCTTATTTTTCAGCACTTTGGAAAAACCTGGCGCGTCGTTGAGCATATGCTCGCGCAGCGCCTTCAGGCGGCCAGGCGGCGGCATGTATTCGCCGGCGCCGAACAGCAGATTGCCCTGGCCGTCGATCTGCAGATAATACGTGGGACCGCCCGCCTTGCTGGGACGGCGCATGTCGTTCGGCGCGATGGCGGCCGAAAAGCGCGTTTTATAGGGGCTCTTGTCGTGCGCGAAACGCACGTCGCGGTTGATGCGGAACAATGCCTTCTTCGGATTGCAGTATTTCACGGCCGGATCGAACTTGCCGAGTTCAGCAATGAGTGCAGTCACCAAGGCGAGGAATTCCTCACGCAGGATGTCGTAGCGGGGCTTGTTCATGACAAACCAGGGACGGTTGTTGTTGTCGCTCAGCTCACGTAAAAATTGGGTCAAATCACGCACATGCATGTGTCAAATTCCGATCAACAACTATTTGGAAAGCTCTTTCGGGATGGGGCGCTTGCCCACCATCACGTCGAGTGCCGCTTCGCGATTCTTGCGCAGCACCGTCATTTTAGCTTTTTCGCCGGGCGGCAGTTGGGCGATCAGGTTCAGCATTTCCGTCGTGTCGCCGACAGGCTTGCCTTGCACCGTCAACAGGATGTCGCCAGGCACGATGCCCGCCTTGTCGGCCGGGCCGTTGCGCACCACGCCGGCGATGATGGCGCCGCTGGTGCGCTGCAGGTTGAAGCTTTGCGCCAGCTCGGGCGTGATGTCCTGCGTTTCCACGCCGATCCAGCCGCGCACCACGTGGCCATCCTTGATGATGGCTTCCATCACGGTCTTGGCCGTCGAGACGGGAATGGCGAAGCCGATGCCGACGGAGCCGCCGCTTTGCGAATAAATCGCCGTATTGATGCCGATCAAATTGCCGCGCGTATCGACCAGGGCGCCGCCCGAATTGCCGAAGTTAATCGCCGCATCCGTCTGGATGAAGTTTTCAAAGCTGTTGATGTGCAGGTTGTTGCGGCCCAGGGCGGAAATGATGCCCATGGTCACCGTCTGGCCCACGCCGAACGGATTGCCGATAGCCAGCACCACGTCGCCCACGCGCGCCAGTTCCGACTGGCCCAGCACGATGACGGGCAGCTTGTCGAGGTTGATCTTGATCACGGCCAGGTCCGTTTCCGGATCCAGGCCCACCACCTTGGCGGGCGCCTTGCGGCCATCGGTCAGCACCACTTCGATTTCGTCGGCGCCTTCGACCACGTGGTTGTTGGTCAGCACATAGCCTTCATGGCTGACGATGACGCCCGAGCCTAGGCTGTTTTTCAAGTCTTCGTCATCCTCGCCGTCCGGATCGCGGTCGCCGAAGAAACGTTTAAAGAAGGGGTCGCGCGCCAGCGGATGGGCGCCGCGCTTGGGCACTTGCAGGGTGAGGATGTTGACGACGGCGGGCATGGCGCGCGCCGCCGCGTCGCGGTAGGAACCGGGCGCCAGGCTGCTCGACGCCGTTTCCACCACGGGCACCGGCTTGGCGGGAGAGCCCAGCTGCTGTACCCGGCTGGCCGGGCGCAGCGCGCCATACACAAAGTACAGCGCCAACGCGATCGTCACGGTTTGCGCAAACAATAACCAGAATCGTCGCATACAGTTCTCTGCCCAGGTCAGCCGGCCGGTGCCGGAACGGCTTATTTTGCCAGATTGTTGCTGTTGCGTGCGTTCTGCTGCAGGGAGTCACGGATTTCGCGCAGCAGCACGATGTCTTCCGGCGTGGCCGGTGCCGGGGCTGGCGCGACCGGTTCGCTGCGGCGGGCCTTGTTCATCAGGCGCACCATCTGGAAGATGATAAAGGCAAGAATGACGAAATTGAGCAAGATGGTCAGGAAGTTACCGTAGGCCAGCACGGCGCCCGCCTTTTTCGCTTCCACCAGGGTCATCGTCGTCGCCTGGCCATTCAGGGGCAGGTAGTAATTGGCGAAATCGAGGCCGCCGAAAATGCGGCCGATGGGCGGCATGATCACGTCTTGCACCAGGGAATCGACAATCTTGCCGAAGGCGCCACCGATAATGACACCGACCGCCAGATCGACGACGTTACCCTTCATTGCAAATTCTTTAAATTCTTGCATCATTGCCATGAATTTCTCCTTCGGATATGTATAAAAAACATGCCGATCATACTATTGATTCCCAGTGCCACCAACTTGTGGTTGTCGGCAGGACCATTTCGTGCACAGCCGGACGCATCTAGTTCGAAAGAACTAGCCACCTCCTGCAAAAGTATATAAATTATGGTACAAGCAACGTTTTTGTTTGATTCGTTGTTTGCTTCACTTATAATTTGCGGTTGCCAGAAGTGGCTTTTTCACTTCCGGATAATCAACAAGAAACTGGCACGGGCTGCGCCATAGTCCGAAGTTCCGCAGGGATGTTGCCACTTTACCGTACAAAGATGCGGGTTGCGGCAATCAGTGGGATAGAGCTTCGGCGACGGGTTTTTCGCGGCTGCCACTCATAATAAAGATTCGCATTTTGACTGATTGGGGTTTGCATGAGTAACGAAAAGCAGGTCGATTCAGGCCGTCGCGGCTTGCTCGTCGCCACGTGCGCGGCGGGCAGTGTAGTTGGATTGGCAACCGCGGGAGCCTTGGTAAGCACCTTCCAGCCGTCGGAGCGCGCGAAAGCGGCTGGCGCGCCGGTCGAAGTAGACATCACCACCTTGCAACCCGGCGAAATGCGCACCGTCGAATGGCGCGGCAAGCCGGTCTGGATCCTGAAGCGCACGCCGGAAATGATCGCGTCGCTGAAAAAGACCGACGGCAAAGTCGCCGATGCCAATTCCCAGCGCAATCCCGCCGAATTCACGCCGGAATACTGCATGAACGAGGCGCGCTCGATCAAGCCTGAAATTCTCGTCGCCGTCGGCATCTGCACCCACCTGGGCTGCTCCCCTTCCTCGAAATTTGCCCCCGGCCCGCAACCGTCGCTGCCCGATGACTGGGAAGGCGGCTTCCTCTGCCCATGCCACGGCTCCACCTTCGACATGGCAGGCCGCGTGTTCAAGAACAAGCCGGCACCGGACAACCTGCAAGTGCCGCGCCATATGTACCTGAGCGACACCAAATTGCTGATAGGTAAAGACGAGAAAGGCGAGGCTTGATCATGGCTGCTTTCAAAGAAACGAAGTTCCCGGCAGACGCTCCCGCCGCCGAAAAAGCGCTGGGCTGGGTCGATGACCGCTTTCCCCTGACCAAGCTGTGGAACGACCAATGGGGCAAGTACTACGCCCCGAAAAACTTCAATTTCTGGTACATCTTCGGCTCGCTGGCCATGCTGGTGCTGGTCTTGCAGATCGTCACCGGCATCTTCCTGACCATGCACTACAAACCGGATGCGGCCCTGGCCTTCAATTCCGTCGAGTACATCATGCGCGAAGTACCGTGGGGCTGGCTGGTGCGCTACATGCACTCGACGGGCGCCTCCGCCTTCTTCATCATCGTCTACCTGCACATGACGCGCGGCCTGCTGTACGGCTCGTACCGCAAGCCACGTGAGCTGATCTGGCTGTTCGGTTTCGCCATCTTCCTGTGCCTGATGGCCGAAGCGTTCTTCGGCTATTTGCTGCCATGGGGCCAGATGTCGTACTGGGGCGCGCAAGTGATCGTCAACCTGTTCGGCGCCATCCCCTTCATCGGCCCTGACCTGTCGCTGTGGATCCGCGGCGACTACGTCGTGTCCGACGCGACCCTGAACCGCTTCTTCGCCTTCCACGTGATCGCCATCCCGCTGGTCCTGCTGGGCCTGGTTGCAGCGCACTTGATCGCCCTGCATGAAGTCGGCTCCAGCAATCCGGACGGCATCGAAGTGAAGGAAAACCTGGGCGCCGATGGCCATCCGGTCGATTCGATCCCATCGCATCCGTACTACACCGTGCATGACCTGTTCGGCGTCTCGATCTTCCTCGTCATTTTCAGCGCCGTCGTCTTCTTCGCGCCGGAAATGGGCGGTTACTTCCTGGAATACAACAACTTCCTGCCCGGCGATTCGCTGAAGACCCCGCTGCACATCGCGCCAACCTGGTACTTCACGCCGTTCTACTCGGTGCTGCGCGCCACCACGGCCGACTTCATGTACGTGCTGATGGGTGTCGTGGCCGCCTACGTGGTGTTCATCTGGCTCAAGTCGCGCCTGTCGACGACGGTCAAGTCGATCATCGCCGGCATCGCCATCGTCGCCATCATCGGCATGCTGCCGCAGGTGCTCGATGCGAAATTCTGGGGCGTGGTGTTCTTCGGCGGTTCCGTCGTGATCCTGGCGTTCCTGCCATGGCTCGACCATTCGCCAGTGAAATCGATCCGCTACCGTCCGACCTGGCACAAATACATCTATGCCATCTTCGGCCTGTCGTTCCTGATCCTCGGCTACCTCGGGACCCAGGCGCCAACGGATGCGAAAACCATCGTGTCGCAAGTGTGCACCCTGATTTACTTCAGCTTCTTCCTGCTGATGCCATGGTGGAGTGCCATGGGCAAGTTCAAGACCGTGCCGTCGCGTGTGACGTTTCACCCGCACTAAGCCGCTCTCACGCCACGCTCAAAGGACATACATCATATGAAGATTGCAAAAAAACTGCTCGCCATCCTGGCCTTCGTGCCTGCCATGGCTCTCGCCAGCGAAGGCGGCTTTCCGCTGGACAAGGCACCTGACCGCCAGACCAACATGGCGGCGCTGCAGCATGGCGCCAAATTGTTCGTCAATTATTGTTTGAATTGCCACGCCGCCGTGTCGATGCGCTACAACCGCCTGCGCGACCTGGGCTTGACGGAAGACCAGATCAAGAAGAATCTGTTGTTCTCCGGCGATAAAGTCGGCGACCTGATGACGACTTCCCTGGCACCACAGGACGCCAAGGCCTTCTTTGGCGTCGTACCGCCGGATTTGTCGGTAATTTCGCGCGCGAAATCATCTTCCGCTGGCACTGGCGGCGACTACCTGTATACTTACCTGCGTACGTTCTATAAAGACGACACTCGTCCGACCGGCTGGAACAACATGGTCGTGCCGAATGTTGCCATGCCGCATGTATTATGGGAATTGCAAGGTGTCCAGACTGCCAAGTTCGTGGAAGAGAATGATCCGCACGAAGCTGGCAAGAAGATCCACAAATTTGCCGGCTTCGAGCAGGTCAAGCCAGGTACGTTGAACAAGATCGAGTACGACAATGCGGTAGCCGACCTGGTCGGCTACATGGAGTGGATGGCCGAACCGGCACAGCAGACACGCAAGCGCCTGGGCGTCTGGGTACTGCTGTTCCTGTCGGTCTTTGCTCTGCTGGCATGGCGCCTTAACGCGTCGTTCTGGAAGGAAGTCAAATAAGTGAGGCGCCGGCCATAGGCCGGTTTATGCCTGTTTCTGCGTTGTCCGCATGAGTGGACAAGCGACCTGGGGTGAGCCGTTCGCGGCTTCACCCCCTTTGTTTCTAAGGAACTATAAAAAATGATGGTTCTCTATTCGGGTACAACCTGCCCATTTTCGCAACGCTGCCGCCTGGTCCTGTTTGAAAAAGGCATGGACTTCGAAGTGCGCGACGTCGACCTGTTCAACAAACCGGAAGACATTTCGACCATGAACCCGTATGGCCAGGTGCCGATCCTGGTCGAACGCGAACTGATCCTGTATGAATCGAACATCATCAACGAGTACATCGATGAGCGCTTCCCGCATCCGCAACTGATGCCGGCCGATCCGCTGATGCGTGCCCGCGCGCGCCTGATGCTGTTCAATTTCGAAAAAGAACTGTTCGTGCACGTGCACGTGCTGGAAAGCGAACGCGCCAAGAGCAACGACAAGGCCCACGACAAGGCACGCGCGGAAATCCGCGACCGCCTGACGACACTGGCGCCGCTGTTCCTGAAAAACAAGTACATGCTGGGCGACGAATTCTCGATGCTCGACGTGGCTGTCGCGCCGCTGCTGTGGCGCCTGGACCACTACGGCATCGAACTGTCGAAGACGGCTGCACCGCTGATGAAATACGCCGAACGCATCTTCTCGCGTCCCGCGTATATCGAAGCACTCACTCCTTCGGAAAAAGTGATGCGCCGCTAAAAGATATCCCCATAAAGCTGCTGCGCAGCCGCTCTCGACTTGGCGTTACTCGCCGTACTCAAGTACGGCTGCGTTACTCAAGCCGATATCGGGCTTGCTCGCGACGCTTTCTGGGGCATCTTGGATTCTTTCCAGTTGCTCTGTTTCATTGAACTACCGGTGCGCCCGCCATTTGTTGCCGGCGGCGCTCCCGCCTCACAGTGCCTACCATGTCTGAAATCTCAACCAAACCTTATATGCTGCGCGCCATCTACGAGTGGTGCACCGACAGCGGCTACACGCCTTATCTCGCGGTCAAAGTCGATTCGCGCACCACGGTACCGATGGAATACGTGAAAAAGGGCGAAATCGTGCTCAACATCAGCTTCGGCGCCACCAGCGGCCTGAAGATGGACAACGACGCCATCCGCTTCCACGCCCGCTTTGGCGGCGTCTCGCGCGAAATCTATGTGCCGGTCGACAACGTGATGGCCATCTACGCCAACGAAAACGGCCAGGGCATGGCCTTCGAGCCCGTGCTGGGCAACGATGATCCCGACGCGCAACCGACGGACAGCCCCGCCTCGGCCGACGTCCCGCCGCCCGTGCTCGCCCCCGCCAGCAGCGCTCCGACCCTGTCGTCCGTACCGGCCAGCTCCCCCGAACAACGCGACAACGCCACGCCCGGCGACGACGAGCCGCCAAAAAAAGGCGGCCGCCCGACCCTGACACGCATTAAATAGCGTATAATTCGCAACGCGCAGTTTTTGCCGACTTAGCTCATTTGGTAGAGCAGTTGATTTGTAATCATCAGGTGGCCAGTTCGAAACCGGCAGTCGGCACCAAGAATATCAAGGGCTTACAGAAATGTAAGCCCTTTTCTTTTGGACCAGTAGCAAGCAAGTGACAACGCCAACTTATAGTTGCGCCTCTCTTGATTGCAAACAATCACACCTCACGTACTACTTTCCAGCGTGGCTTCTTGTCGACGTTCCCGGCAAAGATAGGCATCAATCAGTGTGGTTTCCAGGCTGGTGCACGGTGGAACCCTTTTTGCCGCATGACGACATGCAGAAGCACGTTGGCCGACCGCCCCGTCTAGCGGCAAAGCCATCCAGCCGATACGCTGCTGCTTATCGATTTCGTTTGACAATTATCAAAATTACTGTACGTTTATACAGTTAAACTGATTTCATCCACTTTCCGCACATGTTGCATGGGCCAGAGCGTCATGCATGGCAATATGTTGACAGCGATGTACTTTGTGCGTAGATTGATCTCGAATAGCTATCCAAATTGCTCAAAATTGATGCGATGGAGGCTCAAAATTATGCAAAACTTATACTCCGAAAAGAAAGCCGCGCAGGTTGCCGCTTACTTCCTATTCCAAGCCCAAGGCCGCCTTCCTGTACTTAAGCTGATGAAGTTGCTTTATCTAGCAGAGCGGCGCTCATATGAGATGTACGGCGGTCCGATCATTGGCGACAAACTTGTTTCTATGGATCACGGACCTGTTCTGTCTCAAACATTGAATCGCATTAACGGCATGTCCTCATCTGAAGATAATGGGTGGGATGCGTGGATCGCGGATCGTGAGGATCATGCTGTGGCTTTGCGTGACGGAAGTCGGATTCGCTCGCCAGAGCAAGACCTTCTGGAATTATCTGAAGCCGAGTTTGAAGTTCTCGCAGAAACTTGGAAAGATTTTGGTCATTTGAGCAAATATCAGATTCGCGACCTCACTCACAAAATTTGCCCTGAGTGGGAAGATCCTGAAGGCTCATCAGTACCCATCACATTAGAAAAATTGTTCGAAGTACTTAAATTCAATAATGAACAAACACGGTTACTGAAAAAACAATTACGCGAGCAGCAGGCGATCAACGCCGCTTTTACATCGGCGGCATGATGCCCGGCTGGTTACCTCGAGCCAAGGAAACACTACTCATACCATCTGGCCCTGGTGGTTTGTTTCATTTATTTGTAGTACTAAATGACCCAGCGCCCATTGATGGCTATCCTGACAATATGTGCGCGTTGGTATGCGTTTGTTCGACCTATCCGAACGTCCCGTTCGATGCAACTTGCGAGCTTCAGGTCGGAAGCCATCCTTTCGTAGAGCATCACAGTCACATCGCCTACAAGCATACTCGACTGGAGCCTGCGGCAACATTGTCGCAATTGGTGGAGAGCGGGGTATTTCGTGTGCACCGTCCTTGCGGAGACCCGCCTTTTTCAGAGATCAAAGCCGGGCTGAATGCATCGAAGTTCACGAAGGGTGCCTTCAAACGACTACCGATTTAGTTGTGTAGCTAACCTTTTTCTTCCCAGGCGCCTGCAGGATGCTCATCGCGCCCCGAAGTGAGCGCATAGCGTGGGACGCAACGCGGACTATCTCCACCCACACGCCAACAAAACCAACTGAAGTCCTGGCTTTAACCGGCAGCAATGTTGCCAGCATGATGGCAGCCTTCGCCAGATTCGCAATCGCCTTGCTGCACCGCGCAATGACTATCAGCACGTTTAGGCGCAAGATGGGCACGTGCCTGCGCAAAGCAGGCTCCCGATGTCTGGCTTGCCTACCTGGGGAAATATCATGTCCGCACACACTTACAAGCTGATCGAACTGGTGGGAACGTCGACCGAAAGCAGCGATCAGGCGATACGCGATGCCATTGCCAAGGCGGCGCTGACAGTCAAGCACATGGACTGGTATGAGGTGACGGAATCGCGCGGCCATATCGTCGATGGCAAGGTGGCGCATTTCCAGGTCACGCTCAAGGTCGGCTTCCGGCTCGAATAGCGTACTGCGGCGCGTTCAGCGCCGTCCAGGCACTCCCCGGCTCTCCAGCCACTCCCGGCCGCCGGCCTCCAGCGCGGCCTCGATCACCTTTTCCGGCAAGCTGTACACGGTCGCCCAGCTGGCGCGGCCGTCCTGCGTGTTGGCGGGAAAGCTGTGCGTTTCGATGGGCCAATGGTATTTGCGTTTCAGCGCTTTCACGATGGCGGCCAGCGAGACGCGGCCTTGCAGCGGTTCGGCGCCGGACTGGTCGCGGTTCGACAGCAGCACGGCCAGGACCTGGCCGCGGCCCGTGCGTGCGCCGGGGAAGGTGGGGGTTTTGTTTGCCATCGCCTATTCTACCGGGCAATGATGAGGCCAGAGACGATGTGCCGCACCTTTGATCTGACGCAAGCGCCGCAGCGGCTTTCCAGCCACGATGACCATTTCGCCAGGCGTGCCAGCCCCCTTTTGGCAGCCTGGGCTTGATACCAGGGGCACAGGAGAACATCATGCACAGCCTGAACATCCACGCCATGCAATGGCAGCCCGTCGCCGATATTTCCGCCGTCGACCCGCTGCTGCCCGACGACCTGGCCTGCTTTCGCGAACTGCGCGACGTGCTGCAGCGCTATGGCGCGCTCGACCGCTTCGGCATTTCCCTGATCCACCGCCATTTCGACATCGCCGACGACGAAGAGCTGATGGAGTACACGGACGCGGCAACCCGCACCTTGACGGTGAAACCTGTCAAGAAAAGCGACATCGACTGGCAGCACACGACGATTACCAACTGGAAATTGACGGAAGGCGAGGAAGTGGCGCGCATCGGCTGCGGCTGCGCGCGCAATTCGGGCGGCCACCTGGGCTATCACCGGGGTACCTGAGGCTGGCCGATGCCGCCCGCCAGGCGGCGTCGGCCTTTCTTACACTTTGCTTCCACCAGCTCAGTCCGTTTTACGCAAGCGTTTGATTTGAAATGCTTTTTTTGTGTGGCACGCAAGCTGCTTATCACTGTCTACGAGATGAATCCAGGAAAGTCATTCTGGATTCTTTATCCCCCGGATTTTCCGAGACTGACTACGATAAGAGGCTGCGATGAACGTCGATCACACACGAAGCAAGACCCTGGGCTGGCTGGGCGCACTGGCGGCGGCAAGCCTGCTGGCCAGCGGTCAGGCGCAGGCCGGCGCGTACGGTCTGGCCGTCAACGAATTGAACAATTTCCGCATCACCACCAGCGCCGGCGCGCTGTCGCTGGCCGGCGCCAACCGCAACGCCAGCGACAGCGCCTTTTTCCAGGGCGGCGTGGCCGTCAATCCGCGCGCCGTCAATACGGGCCCGGCCGCCAATGCCGACGTGCTGCAAGTGTGTTCGGGCGGCGGCTGCAGCGGCTTGCCGCAAAATAACTACGCACCCAGCCCCAGTTCCACGCTGGAATTCGCGCGCGGCGATGCGCATGCCTTCGGCAACATGCTCAACGGCACCGGCTCGACCGTGAGCGCCGTGGCGGAAGCACAGCGCAACACGGTGGGCGCCGCCACGGCCACGGCTGGCGACACGCTGACCGGCTCCGTCAACCTGACCCTGTCGAGCGCCGGCTTCATCACCTTCAGCTTTATGGGACGGCGCGACCTGCGCACCAGCGTGACGACCATGGGCGACAAGTCGAACGTGTCGATCATGGATATCTTCAATATCTCGTGCAATACCGCCAGTCCCGTCGGCTGCCTGTCGAATGCGAATGCCGACGGCGTGATCTTCCAGTTCGCGCCCGACGGCGATGCCAACAATGGCAGCGACGTCAACGGCAACCATACGGTCGGCAGCCTGGACCCGTTCAGCCTGAACATGACGGCCGGCACCAACGATCCCGCCACCTCGCGCGCCTTCACGAATGGCTTCGCGATGTTTTCCCTGACGTCGAATTTCGCCCTGCCCGCCGGCAGCTATACCTTGAACTTCTCCAAGTCCACGCGCACCGACATCGTCGTCATCGAACCCTTGCAAGTGCCGGAGCCAGGCACCCTGTTCCTGCTGGGCACGGGACTGGCCGGCCTCGCCTTCACGCGCCGCCGCCAGCCGAAATAAACACTGGCACGCTCAAAAACACGCGGCGCCCGCCAAGGCGCCGCGTGTTTTTATGCCAGCCGATGCGTGTTAACCGAGCCGTGCCAGCGCCTGGCGGGCCAGCTGCAATTGCTGCAGATAATAGCGGTGCAGCATGGCGGGGTCGCTCAGGTCGTGTCCCAGTACCAGGCGCAGCTCGCTGGCAGGGCAGTCGGCGGCCTGGATCGGCACCTGGGTCTGCACCTGCGTTCCCAGCTGACGGGCCAGCTGGCGCGCCGCCTGTTCCTGCGCGGGCCGGTATTCGACGCGCGTGCGCGCCACCTGGAAGCTGCCTGCATTGGCCAGGCGCACCACCTGCACGGGCGTGCCGGCCAAGCTGCGCGCCAGCGCGGCGGCCAGGCCGGGCACGCCGTTGCCGTTCACAATTTCCAGGCGCGGATGCGGCGCGCCAGCCACAGGCACAGGCGCGGCGGGCAGCAACGCGCTAGCGGGCAGGCTGCGCACCGCCGCCGGCACGCGCCGCAGCTGGGCCATGCCATCGCTCTGCGTGATCTCCACGCGCGCCATCGCGGGCGCATCCGGTACCGGCGCGGGCGCGGGCGCGGACTGCGGCGCCGCCTCGCCGCGCAAGACGGCCATGTCGCGCCGCACATCGTGTTCCCGCAAGCTGGCCGCCTGGCGCCGCATGACGGCCGCGCGCTCGTGCTGTCCCAGCCGCTCCAGTACCTGCGCCAGGTGCTGCCAGGCCAGCGCATTGAGCGGATCGAGCAGGCATGCCTGTTCCAGCGCAGTCAACGCTTGCGCATCGCGTCCGCTTAAATAATAGGCATGACCGAGATTGCTGAACAGATAGGCCTGCCGCGGCCGCGCCATGCCCGCCTCCTGCGTCAACGCCTGCCACTGGGCAATGGCGGCAGCGTGCTCGCCGCGCTGCGCGTGCAGCACGGCCAGGCCATTGCGCGCGTCCACATGACGCGGCGCATGGCGCAGGGCTTGCTCGTAGGCCGCTTGCGCCGCAGGCAGGTCGCCCCGCTCGAAATGCTGGCGCCCTGCCGCATAGGCGGCATCGGCGTCGGGCCACTGCGGCACCGGTGCATGGGCCAGTTGCGTGGTGCAGGCGGCCAGGCCCAGGCAGGCGCAGGCGGCGGCCAGGCGGGAAATCGTCAAGCGCATGGTGACTCCTTTCAGCGGCTGGCCATGGCCGGCACGAGCACGCGATAGACTTCGATCACGGCCGGCCCCATGAGCACCAGCATCAGGGTGGGAAAGACGCAAAAGATCAGCGGGAACAGCAGTTTCAGGGCGATCTTCGCCGCCGCCTCCTCGGCCAGCAGGCTGCGCTTGCCGCGCAGGTTTTCCGAATGCACGCGCAGCGAGTCGCCCATGCTGGTGCCGAAGCGTTCCGACTGGATCAGCATGGCGACGAGGGTGTCGACGTCTTCCACGCCGCTGCGCAGGGCCAGGTTGCGCAGCGCCTTTTCCTTGGAAAAGCCGGCGCGCATTTCCATCAGCACCAGTTGCAATTCCTGCGCCAGCACCACGCTCTTGATGTGGATTTCGCCCGACACCTTCACCAGCGCGCGCTCCAGGCTCAGGCCCGCTTCCACGCATACGGTCAGCAAGTCGAGCGCGTCGGGGATGTTTTCAAAGATGTCGCGCTGGCGCCGCTTGGCCGTGCTGGCCAGCACCAGGTTGGGCAGGTAATAGCCGACAGTGGCGCTGACGCACAGCAGCAGCAACAGCACGCTGCGCAGCTGCGCCGCCATGGCGCTGGCCGCATACAAACCCAGCACGGTGGGAAACAGCAGGGCCAGCACGGTTTTCGCGGCAAAGTACAGGGCCGGCGCACTGGCCTGGCGCCAGCCCGCGTTCATGAAGCGCGTGCGCAGCGGCGAGCGCTCCCAGCCCTCTTCCGGCAGCGACAGCTTGCTGAACGGCTGCGCCACGCGCACCACGCGCTCCACCCAGCCAGTATCGGCCACCGCCTCGCTGGCGGCCGGCGCCATGGCGCCGAACAGGCGCTGACGCAAGGCGCCGGGAAAGAAGATCAGCCACGCCAGCAGGGCCAGCGCCACCACCACGGCGAAGACGATCAACAAGAACAGCAGTTGTGCACCGCTCATGCCACCTCCGGTTTTATATCCTGATACGTATCACATTGCGCATCCACACCACGCCCAGCGCCACCATGCCAGCCGCGTACCACAGCAGCTTGATGCCGCTGGGATCGGTCCACAGCAGGCGGATGTATTGCGGGTTGACCAGCGCCATGACGCCGATCATCACCACCGGCATCAGCCCCAGCACCCAGGCCGACATGCGCCCCTCGGCCGACAGCACGCGCACCTGGCCCAGCAGTTTTAGCCGGGCGCGGATGATGCGCGCGATGCTGACCAGCACCTCGGCCAGATTGCCGCCCGATTCGCGCTGCACCAGCACGGCAATGACGAGGTAGCGCAAGTCCGTCAGCGGAATGCGCGCGGCCAGGTTTTGCAGCGCCTCGTTCATCGGCACGCCGTAATTGATCTCTTCGTGCGCCATCTTGAATTCGCCGCTGATCGGCTCATTGAGCTCATCGCCCACCATCTGCAGCACATTCGAAAACGAATGCCCGGCGCGCAGCGCGCGGGCCAGGAAATCGGCCGCCTCCGGCAGTTGCGCCTCGATCTTTTTCAGGCGGGCCGCGCGCGCGCGCAGCACCAGCAGGCACGGTGCGCTCACGGCGACGGACAGCAGCAGCAAGGCGCCGGGCAAGGGCATGGACCAGGCAGCCAACAGCAGCAAGGCCGCCAGCAGCAGGGCGCCGCTGCCGCCCAGGAACTGCGCCACCGACCAGGACAAGCCCGATTGCAGCAGCAGCCGGTCCAGCCGCGCCGCCTGCGGCAGGCGCCGCAGCAGGCGCTCCAGGCCAGGCGAACGCGCATAGCGGCGCTGCTTGAGGATGGAGACCCGCTCGCCGCCGCCCTCGCCGCGCGCCGCCATCAGCCGCAAGCGCCGGTTGATGCGCCGCGCCGCGCTGCCGTGCGTGCCCGACCACCACAGCCAGGCGCCTTCCACCATCAGGATGCAGGCGGCGAACAGCAGCACGGCAAAGCCGTAGAAGACCAGGTCCATGATGCGCCCCCTCTATTCGTAGATGCGGTCGGGATCGAAGACGCTGTCCGGCACCGGCGCGCCGAACATGCGCAGGCGCTCCGTAAAGCGGGGACGCACGCCCGTGGCGCAGAAATGGCCCTGCACCTTGCCGTCGGCATCGACGCCCGTCTGCTCGAAGCGGAAGATTTCATGCATGGCGATGATGTCGCCTTCCATGCCCGTCACCTCCTGCAGGCTGACCAGCTTGCGCCCGCCGTCCGTCAGGCGCGACACTTGCATCACCACCGTCACGGCCGAACAGATCTGCTGGCGCGTGGCACGCGGCGTCAGGTTCACATTGGCCATGCCGACCATGTTTTCCAGCCGCGCCAGCGCGTCGCGCGCCGTGTTCGAGTGGATGGTCGCCAGCGATCCCTCATGGCCCGTGTTCATCGCCTGCAGCATGTCGAGCGCCTCGGCGCCGCGCACCTCGCCCAGGATGATGCGGTCGGGCCGCATGCGCAGCGCATTGCGCACCAGCGCCCGCTGCGACACTTCCCCCTTGCCCTCGATATTCGGCGGGCGCGTTTCCAGGCGCACCACGTGCGGCTGGCGCAGCGCCAGTTCGGCCGCATCCTCGATGGTGACGATGCGCTCGCTGCCGGGAATGAAGCCGGACAGCACGTTGAGCAGGGTCGTCTTGCCGCTGCCCGTGCCGCCCGAGATCAGGATGTTGACCTTGGCCTGCCCCAGCGCCTGCAGCACCTGCACCATGGGCGGCGTCAGGCTTTTGTAGTCGAGCAGGTTGGCGATCGTCAAAGGCTGCACGGCAAAGCGCCGGATCGATAAAATCGGGCCGTCGACGGCCAGCGGCGGGATGATGGCGTTGACGCGCGAACCGTCGGGCAGGCGCGCGTCGACCATCGGGCTCGATTCATCGACCCTGCGCCCCACGCGCGAGACGATCTTTTCGATGATCTTCATCAGGTGCGCATTGTCGTGGAAGGTCACGTCCGTCAGCTGCAGCCGCCCGCCCCGCTCCACATACACCTTGTCGCAGGTGTTGACGAGGATATCGGACACGCTGGCGTCGGCCAGCAACGGTTCGAGCGGGCCAAAGCCCAGCATCTCGTGCTGGATGTCGAGCACCAGGCTATGCCGCTCGTGCTGGTTCAGCACGATGCGCTCTTCCTCGATCACGCGCTGCACCAGCAGCGCCAGCTCGTGCTTGAACTGCTCCGCCGTCAGGCGCTTCAGCCGTTCCAGGTCGATACGGTCGAGTATCGTCTGGTGCATGGTTTTCTTCAGTTCCTGGTAGGCGTGCAGCGCCAGCGCGCCTTGTCCATGCGTGGCGGGGCGCACCGTCTCATTTGCCGCCAGGCGTTCGCGTAAAGTCATCTCGGCTCCCATGATGGCCCCCGGCGGGAGCCTTGACATTTGTCCCTGTCCTAAGCCTCGCTGCGACTGAACAGGCGGTCGAACAGGCCGCGGCTTTCCGTCACGCGGCGCGCCGTCACCAGTTCCACCAGTTCGGCCAGGCTGCGCGCCACGGCGCTGGTGCGCGACAGCTGCAGCAGCGGGATACCCTGGTTGACGGAATCGGTGGCGGCAAAGTAATCGTTGGGCACCGTGTGCACCACTTCCGCGCCCAGCGCCTGCTCCAGGTCCGCCAGGCGCAGGCGCCCGCCCTTTTCATAGCGGTTGACGATCAGGCGCAGGCGCTCGCCCGGATAGCCGAGCGAGCGGAAAATATCGAGCAGGCGGCGTCCGTCGCGGATGTCGGGCAAGGCCAGCTGCAGCACCGGATAGATGGTGTCGGCGTTGTCGAGCGCGCGCAGCGACAGCGCATCGATCTGGCGTCCCACGTCGAGCACGATGTAGTCGTAATGCTGGCGCGCCACGGCCAGGATGCGGTCCATGTGCTCGGGCTGCATGTCGACCTTGTGCGCCGGGTCGTCGGCCGCCGCCAGCACGCCGAAGTTCGGCGTCACGTGCACCAGGCACGAGGCGAGGAAGGCGCCGTCCATGCGCGCGATCTGCGCGCAGATGTCGGACAGGGTCATGGCCGGCTTCTGGTCCGAGACATATAAAGTGGCGTCGCCGAACTGGCCGTGCAGGTCGATCAGCAGCACCTTGCAGCCGGCCAGGCTGGCCAGCGCGTAGGAAAAATTCGTCGAGAGAAAAGTGGCGCCGCTGCCGCCCTTGCACGAGATGAAGGCGAGTACCTTACCGTCGCGCATCTGCGTCACGCCGGCCTGGATATCGACCCGGTCCATCGCCTCGTGAAAGGCCTTGTGCACCAGCGGCAGCTGCAGCACTTCGCGCATGCCGGCGCGCATGGCGCGGATGAGCACATCCTGCTGCTGGCCCCGCGTCAGCAGCATCAGCACGGCCAGCGGATACTGGCGCGCCAGGCGCTCGAGCAGGTCGGCCTCGTCGGCATCGATGCCGCTGGCGTCGACGATCACCAGTTCCGGCGCTTCCGGCAGCATGCGCTCGACGGCGTCGCGCAAGCCGGTGCGCCGTTCCAGCAAACGCAGCACGGGCATGCGGGCGGCCCCCTGCGCGGCAATCTCATCGTGCAGGCTGGCGTCGCGGCTAATCATCAAGGCTTTCATCGCACTTCCTCGCTTCTTTCAGGTCTACACAGTCGGCTGCGCCGCCAGGTGGCGCTCAGGGACAAAAACCGGGATTGTCCGGATAACCCAGCGACTCGGCCACCGCCATGGTGGCGCCGCTGGGCAGGCGCACGGCGTTTGCGCCGGAGGGAAACATCGCGCCCAGCAGCGGCAGGATGGGCCGGTACGGCACGCTCTCGCAGCGCGCGCCGTCACCGGGCACGCACAGGCGCGCGCGCACGAAACGGATGCAGCTGGCGCCGTTCGGGTCGTCCAGGCAATTGATGCGGTTGCGCTGCGGACAACCGGGCATCACCGTCACCGGCACGGCCGCCAGCACGGCGCCGCCGGCCTGCGACAGATAATCGATACGCACATACGCGTCGCTGATGCCGCCGCCAAGCGGCAGCACGCCCGGCGCGGCGCGCAGCACGGCGTGCGTGCGCAGGGCCTGCAGCGCACTCGCATTGCTGAAATCGGCGACGGCGGCGCCGCGCGCGGCGCGCCGGGTGATTTCATGCACCATATTCCATAAATATACGGCGCGCGCCACTTCCAGCAGGGCAAACAGGAACAGAAAGAACAGCAGCGCCAGCATGGCGAACTCGACAGCGAAGACGCCGCCCTGGCGCTGCCGCTGGGGGCGCAGGTTAATTAACATAGCGCAATGTCGCGTTGGCGCGCAGCGGGATCGGCGCCAGCTGCGGCAGCCACTTGCGCGTCAGCTCGGGCAGGATATCGACGGGCATGTCCACGGCCACCTTGATGCGCACCTGCAGCGGTGCCATCGGGTAGTTGCCGCAGCTATAAAAGTCATCGTTATAGATGCAATCCACATTGACTTTGCCGGTGCTCATGCCTGGCCACGATTCCAGCATCGCCTGGCGCACCATCTGCCGGGCAAACACGGCGCCCTGCTCCGCCGCATCGGCATTGGCCATCTGCGGCAGCGGCAGGGTCGCCAGGTAGCGCGCCGCATCGTGCGCGCTTTTTGCAGGGCCGTGTACGCCAGCAGCGCGCGGCCGAACAGCAGCACGAAGGGCAACAAACCCATAAAGAACAGCATGATCAGCGCCAGCTCGATGGCGGCGACGCCGTCCTGGCGGCGCGGCGCGCGGCAGGCCGGCCTCATTGCAGCAACTCCGCAGGGCCCACCAGCGTGCCCTCGGCCACCAGGCCGTCAAATTCGGCGCTCAGCATGCCATTGCTGGCCGGCGCCGTCATGAAGAAGCGGCCGATGCCCCGCACCTGCGCCAGCACGTCGCTGCCGGCCGGCAGCGGACAGGCCAGCAGGGGAATATGCAGCAGGCGCCGCTGCGCCACGCCCGTGTTGCCGGTCGGCGCCGTCTGATAAGCCAGCGTCTGGTAAGGCGGCGTGGACGGATAGCCGGACTTGGCGGCCGGCGCGGCCGGGCTAGCCGGATACAGCTTGGGCCAGTCGCTGGTGGCGAACGGCACGTAGCCGCCGGCCGGCTTGACGCTGCTGTACCTGACCGCCTTGGCAAACGACCACAGCGGTCCATAACTGCCGACCGCGGGCGGCGTCGCGTTCGAGTCCGGATCGGCCACGGACAGCAGCGGATTCCCGGTGCTCAGGGCGCTGGGCGCGTCTGGCGTGTTCGTCATCCACCAGTTCGCGGCCGTGTTCGGATAGGCGCGGATATTCGTGTCGGGCGGCGCCGTGAGGGCATGGCAGCCGCTGCCCGCATGCTGGTTGAAGCGCGCGTTGAAGGCCGGCCACAACGTGGCGGGAAACGGCCGGTGCACGTGCACCTGGGCGCTGCCGATGCGCGGGTACAGCACCGTGCCGCTGCATACAAACGGCAACACGCTGGACTCGCCGACCTGCTGCGACGGTCCCACCACGCCCGGCTGGCCCACCGGATTGAGCACGAAGTGTTCGGCCGCCGGGCCGTGCGGATTGAGTTTCAACAGGTTATACGCCACGCCGCGGCGAAAGCCATATTCCAGCAACTCGACGGCCGGCAGCAGTGCCGCGTTCGTGCGCGGACTGGCCGCGCTGGCCGACAGCGCACAGACGGCCAGCGGCGTCAGGTACAAGCTGGTCCGCCCCGCCACGGCGCGCGCGCCCGTGTCCAGGGTGCGCAGCGCGGGCGACCAGGCACCGAGGAACGCCGTCGCCACCCGCCCCAGCGACGGTGCATTGGCCTGCGTATCGACACGCACGAACAGCGCCGTGGCGGCGTCGGGCACGGCGCCCGCCGCATGCCACTCGCTGGCGGGCGCATCGGGCGCGCTGGCGAAGCGGATGCTGGCGTCCGACAGGATGGCGCCCTCCATGCGGCGCCGGTACGCGCTCTTGTCGGCCGCACTGTGCTTGGCTTTGTCCACGGCAGCGAGCAGGCCTTCGGGCGTGCCCACCAGTTCCGCGGCCGCCGCCAGCGCCGCGTTGTCGGCCAGGTTCTGCAATTCCGTCTTGCGGCCGATGACTTGCCCCACGTCGAGCGCCAGGCCGATAAAGCCCAGCACCACGATGAGCAGGATGGAAAAGGCGATCAGCATCGCCCCGCGCTGGCGCCGGCGTCTACTTGCCATTGCCGCCTCCCAGCATGAATTGCACGGGCTGCGGCGCCTGGCCGTTCGGTTCGGCGAACGAGGCGCGGTAGCGCTGCATGACGGCGTGCGCGCTGGGGCCGTCGAGCCCGTCCGCCGGCGTGCGATTGCCCGCGCTGGCCGGATCGCGCACCTGCCGCGCCATGGCCAGGCGCACGGCGTCGCCGAAGCGCGGGTCAAGCTGCGGCGTGCTGCTGTGCGCGCAGGCGGCCAGCTGCATGGCCAGCAGCAGCGCGGCCAGGCGCCGCAGCGGTATCAGGAGCGAGTTCGGCATGGCGTGTCTCCCCGTCTCATTTCAACTCGAAGCCGTTGGCCACGCGCGGTGGCGGCACGGACGGCGGCGCCGGCGGCAAGGCGCCTTCCATCTTGCCGCGCAACATCAAGTCCGCGCGCGAGGGCGGCGCCAGCTGCGCCGTCGGCAGCACGGCGTCGGCCGGCAAGGGCTTCACCAGGTGCGCGGTAATGACGAACAGCAATTCCGTGCGGTCGTGCTGGAAATCCGTGCTGCGAAACAGCGCGCCGAGAACCGGCAGCTCGCTGAGCCACGGCACGCCTGTGATATTGCTCACCTGGTTATTCTTGATCAAGCCGCCGATGGCGTAGCTCTGGCCGTCGTACAGCTGCACCGTGGTCGCGGCGCGGCGCGTGGTGATGACGGGCAGAATCGAGCGTCCGCTGACGCCGGCGGCGGAAATGCCCACGCCCTCGCGCGACAGTTCCGACACTTCCGGCGCCACCTTCAGGTTGATGCGCCCGCCCGACAGCACGGTGGGCGTGAAGCGCAGGCCGACGCCGTATTCGCGCTCTTCCAGCGTGATCTTGTTGTTGTCCTGGCCGACGGGAATGAAGATCTTGCCGCCCGCCAGAAAACTGCCCTCCTGCCCGCTGATCGCCATCACCGTCGGCTCGGCCAGGATGCGCACCAGGCCATCCTGTTTCTGCGCCTCGATGGTCAGCTGCTGGCCGTTCGACTTGCGCACGTCGAGCAAGCCATTCGCCGTGCCGCTCAAGAAATTCGACAGCAGGGTGGTGGCCCAGCTGCCGGACGCGAAGCGCAAGGTGGCGCCCACTTCCAGCCGCTCCAGCAGCGACTTCGACACTTCGGCAATTTGCACGGCCAGCATCACTTGCTGCGGCGCGCTGACGTCGAGCATATTGATGACGCGGCTGTTGGCGCTGGCCGCGCCGCCGGCCGGCGCCGTGGCCGCCACCGGCAAGGCGGCGCCGTCGGCGGGCTTGGGCAGCGCCAGCGGGTGCGTAGCACGGCGCACATACGCATGCGCCAGCTCGACGGCGCGCAGCACGGCGCCCGCATCCTGCACCGTGCCCGACAGCACCAGGGTGTCGGCCACGGCTGTCACGCGGATGGCTTTTTCTTCCGGCATCAGGGCCGCCAGGGTCGTTTGCAGGCCGGCCGGGTCCATGCTGACGCTGACGTTGACCACGCTGCACGCGCCGCTTCTGCCCTGGATGATCATATTCGTGCTGCCCACGTCGACGCCCACCACATACAAGGTGTCGGGCGCCACCAGCATGGCTTGCAGCATGGCCGGATTGCCGACGCTGCGGGCCAGCACGGCCTCGGGCAGGCGCAGCATGCTCGACTTGCCCACTTGCAGCTGCAGGTGGCCGGGGGTAGCCGCTTCGCCGCCGCAGCGGGGCCAGGATCGGCCGCCGCGCCGGCAAGCGGCAACAGCAGGCAGCACAGAGTCAGCAGGGCGCGGTTCATGAGCGTGTCCATGGTTGGCTAAAAACATTCGCGCGACTGGCGCGTTCCGTCGATGACGCCGCTGCACTGGCGCGGCGCTTCCACTGCCGCCTTCACCACGCGCACCGGACGCGGCGCCACGGGCACGGCGGCGGGTGCGGCGGCGGCAGGCACGGGTTCGGCTTCGTGCGGTCCGCCCAGCAAGGTCAGCTTGGTGGCGCCCGCCGTCACGCCCGGCTGAGGGTCGACCTGGTTGCGCAGCACCAGCGACAGGCTGCCCACGCTGCGCGCCAGGTCCAGGTTTTCCGCCTGTTCCGGCGTCACTTCCAGGGTCACGGCATTGACCACGCGCGGCTTGGTCTCGTCGCGCCCCACTTCCTGCGCCACGGCCAGCACGAGGATGCGTTCGAGAACGATCTTGGAAATATTGCGGCTTTGCGGAAACGCGCGGTCGCCCGCATCCTGCTGGGTACTCACGATGATGTCGACATAATTGCCCGGCAAGGCGAAGCCGGCCACGCCGATCACGTCGTTGACGCGCACGGTGATGGCGCGCCGCCCTTCCGTGATCAGGGCCGACAGGCCGCCCAACGTCCCGGCGGGCGCCAGCTTGGCTTCGCTCAGCGGCTCGCCGCGCAGCACGCTCGTTTTCAGCACCCGTCCCGCCAGTTTCGCCGGGTCTTGCAGCGCGCCTTGCGGCAGGCTTTCCGCCGGCCATTCGGCCAGGCGCAGCATCTCGGGCGTCAGGCGCTGGCCCAGGTTGACATCGCTGGCGGCGACGACGATCTTGCCCTTGCCGGCCGGCGTCTGGCGCAGCAGCCAGTGCGAGGCCAGCAGCACGGCCAGCAGACCCAGCACCACGGCCAGACCCATCATCAGGAGGGCGCGCCGGTTTTTCATGCGATACGCTCGCACAGGCTGGCGGCCGGCATGTCACAGCTGGCAAACAGGCTGCTCCAGGCCTGTTCCAGGGCGCCCACCGTCAGGCGCGCTTCGCAGCCGGCAAAGCCCGCGAAGTCGCCTATGCGCGCCAGCAATTCCTGCGGATAGCTGGCCAGCAGGGGCCGTCCCTGCGCGCCATGCAGCTGCAGCAGGTGGTTCAGGGCCGGCTCGTCGATGGCCATGCCGGCCAGGCGGCATTGCTGGCGGAACAGGGCGCGATAGGCGTTCTCGGCCAGCGGCCCCACCTGCACCTTGTAGCCGATGCGGCGCAGCAAGGCGGCGTCAAACAGCTCGCCCGGCGGCACATTCGTGGCCAGCACGAGGGCGTTGTCGAAGGGCACGCTGATCTGCACGCCGCCGGGCAGGCCCAGCTGGTCGCTGCCCCGTGCCAGCGGCTGCATCAGCCGCGTCAGCAATTCTTGCGCGCCCAAGCGCTGGCGGCCCAGGTCGTCGATGATCAGCATGCCGTTGTTGGCCCGCACATGGGGCGGCGCCTGGTAGCAGCCGCCGCTGGCGTCAAGCCGCAGCTCCAGCATGCCGGCGTCGAGCTCGGCGCCCACGTGGATCACGGGACGCTGGCATAGCACCCAGCGGATATCCGTGCTGCGCCGTTCCAGCGCCTGGCGCGCATGGCTGACGTGCTGCGGCGCGGGCGGCAGGTGCTGCGCCGGATCGTACAACTGGATGATGTCCTGGCCGACGACGATGGCGTAGGGCACGGCGACCAGCCCGTGCAGCAATTGCCCCAGTTGCAGCGCCAAGGTCGACTTGCCGCTGCCGGGCGGACCGTACAGCAGCAGCGAGCGCCCCGAATGCAGGGCCGCGCCGACCACGTCGAGCATGCCCGGCCCCGCATGGGCGCCGCCGAGCACGGCGGCCAGGTCGTCGCTGCCCACGCGCTGTTCCTGCGCCAGCCACGACTGGCGCGCCACCATGGCGCGATACGCTTCCAGGGTGACGGGGGCGGCGCCGATATACGCGCAGCGCTCCAGAAAAGCGCTGGCGCGCTGCTTGCCGGCGCCCGTCAGCTGGTACTGCACGTCGATGTCGGATTCGCCGCGCCAGGCCACTTCGGCCATCTGCTCCGTCACCATGAAATCGAGCACCTCGCGCAAGACATTGATCGACAGGCGCAAGCGCGTCGTCAGCGCGGACAGGTGCGTCTTGCCGCCCACAAACATCAGCTTGGCGATCAGTTCGACGACCAGCGGCCGCTCCAGTCCCGTTTCACGCAAGCTCTTCGGCTGCGGCGGCAAGGGCGGCATCAGGTTCGCGTCGGCGGGACGCGGCGCACTGTCGGTACTCATGGAATAATCGACCTCGGTCATGCTGCGTCTCCATGCCAGTTAAGACTGCATTGAACAGAATTCATTCTAGCGAGCGGGGACTGGCGCCCATTGATCAATAGCAATGAATACCAATCAGAAATAATGCCGCCCTTGCACCACCAGGCAGCCCAGGGCAATGGCCAGTCCGTACGGCATGTTGCCCACGCTGGCATGGCTGCCCAATGCGGTCGGCGCCAGGGGAATGCCGGCCATGCGCGCGATCATCGGCCACAGCAGCTGGCGCAGATTGCCGAGGCAGGCGCGCCACTTGCCCTGGTACGTGATCATCAGCACGGCCATCAGGCCGCCCAGGACAAAGGTGGCGAAACAGATCTGCAGCACGGGCCAGGGACCGGCAAAAGCCCCCGCCATGGCGATCAGCTTGACGTCGCCGGCGGCCATGCCGCGCAGCACGTATAAGGGTAAAAACAGGAAAAAGCCCGTCGCCATGCCGCCCAGCCACAACGGCAGCACGCTTTGCGGCCACAGCCACAGGTGCAAGGCCAGCGCGGCGAGGATGCCGGACAACACCACACCATTGGGAATCTTGCGACGGATCAAATCACTGACGGCAGCGGCCGTCACAAAGCACAGCAACAGCAGGTCGCACAAGGCAGTTGCAGGCATGGCATACCTCCCGAAGAAAAACCCGCTGCCGGCCGGCCAGCAGCGGGCACCCGCTTAGGGCGTCAACACCAGGTTCGACGAAATGTCGGTGAGGACGGCCAGCAAGTTAGTCTTGATCAGCAAGAATCCGGCCGTGATGGCGGTGGCCATCAAGGCCGCGATCAGGCCGTATTCGATTGCCGTAATGCCATCCTCATCCTTGACAAACTGCTGTACTGCCGACAGGAAGGTATGCATGACAAGCTCCCAAAAGTGAATCACAAGTCCCTGGCGCAATCGGGTGTGAAACATTGCCCATTCCTGCTAATATGTTTCCTGCCGTAAATTTCTGCGCCATTGCATTGACTATAAAGCGTCCACGTTTTGGCAAATTGACGCGCCACAAGTTTCCATATGGAAATTATCAAACCCTGTTGAAATGACGGCTGGCGCAAGCAACTGTTGCGATCCGGATTGAAAGCCTTCGTCAAGGCAAGTTTTTTACAATGTGCTGCATGAATATCATGTATTTACATGAAATATTGCATACGTTAATTGCCTATTAGGCAAAAAGACATTATCCTGCTTAGCTCTTCTTTGGAAAGGCCTCTCGCCCGGCGGTAAAGAGCGTCATGCCACCAAATAAATCTTGGCTTCTTGTAGACGGACGCGAACATGCTCTTGCTTGATGCAATGCTGGTATGACGACACTTGTGTGACTACTTTCCAGAGAACGACAATGGATTCCCTACTGAAACACATGGTGGACATGACCGGGCACCGCGACCACACGATGCTCGACATTTCCGTGATCTCGGCGGTCCAGGAACTCGCTGCCGCGTCGCAGACCCGTGTGCTGGCCCTGACCACCGTGCGTGGCCAGGTGTTCGTGCGGTCGCGGGCCATCATCGTGGCGGGCAGCGTGGCCCGCATGGAAGAGCATACCGACCCTACCCTGCCCGGCGAACCGCTGTCGGACTACCCGGCGCTGGCCGCCTGCATCAAGCGCCATGAAGCGAGCGCCGACACCCTGTGCGCCGACGGCCGCCACCTGCTGTGGCTGCCCATCTGGATCGGCGACCAGGTCACGACCTGCCTGGAAATCACCAACCCCACGCCGTACACGGGCGCCACGATCCAGGTGATCGGCGGCATCGTCAGCGTGTACCGCAATTTCCAGAACCTGCTCGACTACAGCGAGCGCGATTCGCTCACCGGCCTGTTGAACCGCAAGACCTTCGACGACCAGCTGGCGAAAATCCTGCATAGCCGCGGCGAACCGGAAGCGGACAAGCCGCGCCCCGTCGATGAAGAACGGCGCCACCATACGGACACGGAACGGCAATGGCTGGCCGTGATCGACGTCGATCATTTTAAATTGGTCAACGACAAGTTCGGCCACCTGTATGGCGATGAAGTGCTGATCCTGATCGCCAACCAGCTGCAATCGTCGTTCCGCTCGCAAGACCGCATCTTCCGCTTCGGCGGCGAGGAATTCGTCGTGCTGCTGCGCTCGATCACCCTGGAAAATGCGCAGAAAATCATCGACCGCTTCCGCACCAATGTCGAAGCGCACGACTTCCCGCAAGTGGGCAAAGTCACCGTCAGCGTGGGCTTCGTCAGCATCAACGCCTACGAGGCGCCCGTCATCATCCTCGGCCGCGCCGACCAGGCCTTGTATTACGCGAAAAGCCATGGCCGCAACCTGGCTTGCCATTACGACGAGCTGGTAGCGAAAGGTTTATTAACGACCATCGCCTCGAACGATACGGCGGAATTCTTCTAGGCATCCGCCAGCGAGATAAAACGCATGGGATCGACCTGCCACTTGGCCGCCGACTCATGGCCGACGATCTTGTCGGCGCCGCCAAAGCCGAAGCCGCGCGACAGGTCGACCGTCTCGGGCTTGATGTAGGTCTTGCTCTTCGTACTGAAAAACACATTCACTTTCGGCGCCAGCAGATTGCTTTCGTGCGCCTCGACGACGACGGCCAGGCGGCCCGATTCCAGCATCACCATGGTGCCGACCGGGTAGATGCCCACGCAGCGCATGAAATCCTGCGCGAACACGGGGTTGAAATGGAATTTGCTCCATTCATAAATCTTGCGCAGGGCTTCGGCGGCGGGAATACCCTTGTGATAGCTGCGGTCCGACGTCAGCGCGTCGTACACGTCGACGATGGCGGCCATCTGCGCCAGCTCGCTGATGGCGTCGCCGGCCAGCTGGTCCGGATAGCCGCTGCCGTCGCGCCGCTCGTGGTGGTGCAAGGCGATGTCGAGCGGAATGGCGCCCACCTCGGGCGACTGCAGCAGGATCTCGTAGCCATCGCGCGGATGGCGCTTGATCAGGGCAAATTCCTCGGGCGTGAGGGGGCCGGGCTTGTTCAGCACGCTGTCGGGCACCAGGGCCTTGCCCGTGTCGTGCAGCAAGCCGCCCAGGCCCGCCTGGTGCGTGGTGGCCGCATCGATGCCGCGCGAGCGGCAAAACGCCACCAGCAGCGCGCACACGCTGACGGAATGCAGGAAGGTGTAGTCATCCTTGGTCTTGATTCGCAACAAGCCGACGAGGGCGCCGGGATTGCGCAGGATCGATTCGGTAATATCTTGCACCGTATGCTGCACGCGGTCGAGCTCGACCGCCTTGCCCAGGCGCACGTCGGCCATCACCGTGCGCACCAGGCTCGCGGCCTGCCGACGCACCTGGGTGGCGCGCGCCAGCTCCATGCCCAGCGACACGCGCGTGACCACTTGCGGCGCCGCGGCGATCTGCACCAGTTCGCGCTCGGTGGCGGCCTGCGCCTGCGCCACCGTGGGCGCATCCTGCACGTCGAGGCCCTTGCCGCTGTCGATCACCACGTCGTGGATGCCGGCCTGCATGATCTTGCGGATTTCATCGTCGCTGCGCAACAGGAAACGGTTGCGCACGAACGGATGCGTCATCCAGTCGCAGCTGAGGTCATGAATGTACATGCCCACTTTTAATTGAGACGAATCAACTTTCTTGAGCATGCGGTCATCCCACAAATACGCGGCTGGAGCACCGAAGGCGCTAGAATGAGTATAACAAAATTGTTATTCTGCTGGCCGCGTTCGGCGCTGCGGCGCAACACCCAGTTTTTCCGCTCAACGCACCCTCAACGCACCGCTATTGGGACCCATGGAACTGCGCCAATTACGCTACTTTGTTGCCATCGTCGATCACGGTTCGCTGTCGCGCGCGGCCCTGATCCTGCACGTGGCGCAGCCGGCCCTGACGCAGCAGCTGCGCCAGCTGGAAGAGGAACTGGGCGTGCAGCTGCTGCACCGCTCGGCCCAGGGCGTGCTCAGCACGGACGCGGGCAAGGTGTTCTACGAACATGCGCAGGCGATCCTGAAACAGGTGGCCGACGCCCGCTCGGCCGTCACGCAAAGCGCCACGCGGCCGTCCGGCAATGTGACCCTGGGCTTGCCGCACAGCATCTCCGGCGCCCTGGCCCTGCCCCTGCTGCTGGCCGCGCGCGAACGCTATCCCGAGATCACCCTGCAGCTGACGGAAGAAATCACGGGCAACCTCAATGAACAGCTCAAATCGGGCCGCATCAACCTGGCCGTGCTGTTCGACGATGGCCAGCTCACGCCCTTTGCCTGCTGCCCCTGGTGGAGGAAGAGATGCGTTTCATCTGCCGCAGCGATTCGCCGTTCGCGCCCGCCGGCCAGGCGCTGTCGTTCCCGCAGGCATTGAGCGCCACCCTGATCCTGCCGGGCCTGCAGCATGGCGTGCGCCCCCGCATCGACAGCCGCGCCCGCGAACTGGGCCTGGAGACGGCGAACGTGATCGAGATCAACTCGATCGCCATCCTGAAATCGGCCATCCTGGCCGGCATGGGCGCCACCATCCTGCCCGCCGCGCCCCTGCTGGCCGAACTCGACAGCGGCGCCATGCGCAGCTACGCCATCCACAGCCCCGTGCTGTCGCGCACGGTGGCCCTGTGCGCGTCGAAGAACATTCCCCTGACGAATGCGGGCAACGCCGTGAAAAACCTGGTGCTGCAAGTGGCCGCCGAGCTGTGCGGCAGCGGGCGCTGGGTGGGGGCGCACGTGCTCTCGCCTATGACATAAGTATTTCTTATACCCCCATCGCCAAAGCGTATTTGCCCCCTCTCCTGACTCGTTCTACACTGACCACATTAACTATTTTAAATTTAAAATAGTTATGTGCCGCCCACACGCGGCCGTCCCGTCTGCACAGCGCGCGCCTTACCGGGCGCGCCCCCTGTACAGCCGCTATCTGAAACACCCTTTTGGAGACAGCCATGTCCGTGACCACGGAAAACGGCTCCGCAGCGTTCGCTAGAAACGCCGGTGCCGCGCCATCTACACCGCTTGAACCTTCCCGCTTGACCACCGTCAGCCTCGACGACAAATACACGGCCACATCCGGCGCCATCTTCCTGTCCGGCATCCAGGCCCTCGTGCGCCTGCCCATGATGCAGCGCCTGCGCGACCAGGCTGCCGGATTGAACACGGCCGGCTTCATTTCCGGCTACCGGGGCTCGCCCCTGGGCGGCCTCGATGAAAACCTGTGGAAAGCCAAGAAGCAGCTGGAAGCGCACCATGTGCAGTTCGTGCCCGGCGTCAACGAAGACTTGGCCGCCACGGCCGTCTGGGGTTCGCAGCAGGTGGACTTGATCGGCCCGGCCAAATACGACGGCGTGTTCGCCATGTGGTACGGCAAGGGTCCGGGCGTGGACCGCTGCGGCGATGTCTTCAAGCACATGAACCATGCGGGCACATCCAAACTGGGCGGCGTGCTGCTGGTGGCCGGCGACGACCATGGCGCATACTCATCGACCCTGCCGCACCAGTCCGACCATTTGTTCTCCGCCTCGATGATCCCAGTCTTGTATCCATGCAATGTGCAGGAATACCTGGACCTGGGCATCCACGGCTGGGCCATGTCGCGCTTTTCCGGCTGCACGGTGGCCTTCAAGGCCCTGGCCGACACGGTCGAATCGTCGGCTTCCATCGATGCCGACCCGTTCCGCGTGGAAGTGAAGATTCCGCAGGATTTCGTCATGCCCGAAGGCGGCCTGAACGCGCGCCTGTCGAGCATCCCGCTGGGCCAGCAGGCGCGCAACCAGGAAGCGCTGATGCAGGATTACAAGATCTATGCGGCCCTCGCCTACGCGCGCGAAAACAAACTCAACCACACCACCATAGCCAGCCCGAACGCCAAGCTGGGCATCATCGCCTCCGGCAAATCGTATCTGGACGTGCTGGAAGCGCTGGAAGAGCTGGGCATCGACGAGCAGATGGCGGCCGACGTGGGCATGCGCCTGTTCAAGGTGGCCATGCCATGGCCGCTGGAACCGGACAGCGTACGCGAATTCGCGCAAGGTCTCGATGAAATTCTCGTGGTAGAAGAGAAACGTCAGATCGTCGAATACCAGCTCAAGGAGCAGTTGTACAACTGGCGCGACGACGTGCGTCCGCGCGTGATCGGCAAGTTCGATGAAAAAGGCGAATGGGTGGCGCCGCGCGGCGAATGGCTGCTCACCTCGAAGGCGGATTTTTCCGTCTCGCAAGTGGCGCGTGTCATCGCCAGCCGCATCGCGCGCCTGATTTCCGACCCCGTCACCTGCGACCTGATCAAGGCGAGATTGAGTTTCCTCGACGCCAAGGACGCGGTCCTGAAAAAGGCCGTGAATACGCCGTTCCGCCCCGCGTTCTACTGCTCCGGCTGCCCGCACAATACGTCGACCAAGGTGCCGGACGGCAGCCTGGCCCTGGCCGGCATCGGCTGCCACGTGATGGCGACCTCGATCTATCCGGAAATGAACAAGCTGACCACGCACATGGGCGGCGAAGGCGCGCCGTGGATCGGCCAAGCCGCGTTTTCCGAACTGCCGCACGTGTTCCAGAATCTGGGCGACGGCACCTACTTTCATTCGGGCTACCTGGCCATCCGCGCCGCACAGGCGGCCAAGGTGAATATTACCTACAAGATTCTCTACAACGACGCCGTCGCCATGACGGGCGGCCAGCCCGTGGACGGCTTGATTACCGTGCCGATGATGGCGCAGCAGGTGGCCGCCGAAGGCATCGCCCGCATCGCGCTGGTCACGGAAGATTTATCACGCTACAGCGACCGCAGCAACCTGCCCGCCCACCTGACCTTGCACGACCGCAAGGACATGGATGCCGTGCAGCGCGAATTGCGCGAAGTGCCAGGCGTGTCCGTGCTGATCTACGACCAGACCTGCGCCGCCGAAAAACGCCGGAGAAGGAAAAAAGGCGAGTATCCCGATTTGCCGAAGCGCATGGTCATCAACGACGCCGTCTGCGAAGGTTGCGGCGACTGCGGCGTGCAGTCGAACTGCGTGTCGATCTTGCCGAAAGAGACGGAATTTGGCCGCAAGCGCACCATCGACCAATCGTCATGCAACAAGGATTATTCGTGCGCCAAGGGTTTCTGCCCCAGCTTCGTCACCGTCGAAGGCGGCAGCCTGAAGAAGACCAAGACGGGCGCGGGCAAGCCGGGCGAGACGGACGACTTCGGCCCCCTGCCGGAACCGGTCCTGCCCGCCTGCGAGACACCGTACAACATCCTGATCAACGGTATCGGCGGCACGGGCGTGATCACCGTGGGCGCCCTGATGGGCATGGCCGCCCACCTGGAAGGCAAGGGCGCTTCCGTGCTGGACATGACGGGCATGTCGCAAAAGAACGGTTCCGTCACCTCGCACGTGAAAATCGCCAAGTCCCCCGCCCACATCCGCGCGCAGCGCATCGCCACGGGCGAAGCGGACCTGATTCTGGGCTGCGACATGCTGACGGCCGGCGCACAGGATGCCGTGTCGAAAATGCGCCCGGGCCGCAGCCTGGCCGTCGTCAACCTGCACGAGCAACCGCCGGGCACGTTTGCGCAAAATGCGGACTGGCAATATCCAACGGCGGAAGTGCGCCAGCTGATCGAGGAATCCGTGGGCGGCGCGGACGCGGCCGACTTCATCGACGCGACGAAACTGGCCACCGCGCTGATGGGCGACTCGATCGCCGCCAACCTGTTCATGCTCGGCTACGCCTGGCAAAAGGGCCGTATCCCGCTGACGGAAGCGGCCCTGCTGCGTGCCATCGAACTCAATGGCGTGGGCATCGAGTCGAACAAGAAGAGCTTTTGTGGGGCCGCCGCGCCGCCGTCGACGTGCGCAAGGTGACCCAGATCGCCACGCCGTCGCAGGCGATCATCGTGCAAATGCCGCAAAGCCTCGATAGCGTCATCAAAAAGCGCGTGGAATTCCTCACCGCGTATCAAAACGCCGCGTATGCGGATGGCTACTTGACCCTGGTCAAACAGGTACGCGACCGCGAAAATACCCTGGGACTGGGCCAGAAGCTGTCGACGGCCGTCGCCAAGAGCTATTTCAAGTTGCTGGCCTACAAGGATGAATACGAAGTGGCGCGCCTGTACACGGATGGCCGTTTCGTGGAGCAATTGCAGCAGCAGTTCGAGGGCAACTTCTCCGTGAAATTCAACCTGGCGCCACCGCTGTTCGCCAAGAAAGATGCGAAGGGGCACCTGGTGAAAGCGGAGTTCGGTTCCTGGATGTGGCGCGCCTTCAAGCTGCTGGCCAAAGCAAAAGGCTTGCGCGGCGGCACCTTCGACGTCTTCGGTTATACGGCCGAGCGCAAGATGGAACGGGCCCTGATCGTCGAATACCGCGAACTGCTGGCAGGACTGCTGGTCAACCTGACGGCGGACAACCTCGGTACCTGCGTGGAACTGGCATCCTTACCCGAGAAAATCCGCGGCTTCGGCCACGTCAAGGAAGCGGCCGTCGATACTTACCGCAAGGACAAGGCGAGGTTGTTGGCCGTGCTGGCGGATGGCAGCAAGCACGCAGCGTAAAAGACAACGCAGAGCCTCGGCTCTGCGTTTTTTTATTCCGGGCAGCGCCCCACGGTGGCACCCGGCAACAGCACCGGTTGCCAGATTTCCTGCAGCCGTTCCGGCGGCGTGCCGGCCAGCAAGGATTGCAGCATCTCCACCATCTTGGCGCCGGCGCGGCGCAGGTCGGGCTGGTCGATGGTGGTGACGTTGATGCCGATCAAGGTGTCTTCCACATTGCCCCAGACGATGACGGAGATTTCCTTGCCGATTTCGATACCCGCATCCATCAGCGCGCGCACCACGCCCACGCCGGACAGGTGGTTGTCGACGATGACGGCCGTCGGACGGGGCGAGCAAGCCAGCAATTGCTGCATGGCCTGGTAGCCGCTGCGGCGGTCGAGACTATTGTCGAGCAGATAGGCGGGATCCAGCGGCAAGCCCGCCTGCGCCATGCAGCGGATAAAGCTTTCCTTGCGCTCAAAGGCAAAATGCAGGTCCAGCGGCGCGCTCAGCAGGGCGATGCGCTGGTGACCATGCGCCGCCAGGAAAGACACGGCCAGGTCGATGCCCGTGTCGTTGTCGTAGTCAAAATATGCGTACGGCGCGTCGATGCGCGTGCGGCCGTTCGCCACAAACGGAAAGCCCACCTTCGTCAGGTAGGCGATGCGCTCGTCGACCACCTTGGTGCGGCCCACCACCAGGCCATCGACCTGGCGCCCGCGCACCATGGTTTCATACGAGGGCTGTTCGTTCTGCGGCGAGACGGGCGCGATGATCAGGCTCATCTTCGACGCTTCGACGGCGTCCGACATGCCATTCACGACAGAAAGGAAGACGCTGTCGCCCAGGTCGCTGGGCAGCAGGGGATAGATCATGCCCAGCACATTCGTGCGGCCGACGGCCAGGCTGCGCGCCAGGGGTTGGGCCGGTAGCCGACTTTCTTGGCGGCGGCCAGGACGATTTCACGGGTGCGGGAATTGACTTCCGGATAGCCGTTCAACGCCCTGCTGACTGTCGTTTTCGACATGCCGAGGGCAATTGCGAGGCTCTTGAGATTCATGTTAACTACCTGTCTGTATGGCAAAAGAAACCAACTCTGACCGTCCATTATAGCCCAGAGCGCCAAACAGGCCGCGCATTAGCATGCGCATACATGGTAGAAAAACAACAACATATTGACTATTTAAAAAGCAACGTTTTATAGCCGACCACTTTTAGCAACTGTTCAGCGTGGCATCGAGAATGCCAGACAAACAAGGACTGAAAGCCACAGCGGGTACTCACTTTGGCAAATGTCTGGCCAGGTTCGGCATGCCGCTTCGGCACGCCAAAGCGCGCACGATAAAATTATCAAGAAAACATAATTCACTGGAACTGTGCGAGAATTTGTCCTACTCTTGACTCAGGTAAAGATTACCAGCAGTCATGTCGCGCCCCCGGCTGCATTCGTCCACTGCCGCGCACGCCTGGGCATACTTTCAAAGGTGAACAATGTGGTATCGCTAACGTCCGTCAACAATCTGCAGGCCTCGCTGGCCACGGCACAGCGCCGGGTCGAGCAAGGCCAGAACCAGGTACGGCGCGACAGCGAACAGCTGGCGCAAAGCCGCCAGTCGCTGGCGCGGGAACAGGAAACCTTGAACCAGACGCAACGCAGCAGCCAGCAAGCGCAGGCCGATGCCCCCACCGCCATCAAGGCGCCGCAGCTGGACCAGGCGATCAAGGTGGCCGTGCCGCAGCAAGCCATCCCGGCCGCGCCGAAGAGCACGCCCCAGCTGAACGGCTATGGCCAGACCCTGGGACGCCTGATCGACGTGACGGCGTAAATTACCGAAGCATTTCCTCTTCCAGCATCGCCAGCCACCATTTATTTCCCTGCTTCGGCTGCGTCAGGTCGACCGCCTCGCCCATCTGCGGCGTGGCCAGGTGCACGCCCCGCTTCGCCGCCAGCCCCGTGATGCGGTCGAACGGTTCGTGCCAGGCGTGTAAACCCAGATCGAAGGTGCCGTTGTGCACGGGCATCAGCCACTTGCCGCGCAAGTCCAGGTGCGCTTGCAGGGTTTCTTCCGGCTGCATGTGCACGTCGGGCCACAGCTTGTCGTAGGCGCCCGTCTCGATCATGGTCACGTCGAACGGGCCGTACTTGTCGCCGATCTGCCTGAAACCGTCGAAATAACCGGAGTCGCCGCTGAAAAACACGCGCACTTCGGGCGCGTCGATGACCCACGAGGCCCACAGGGTTTGATTGCCATCAAACAAGCCCCGTCCCGAGAAGTGCTGCGACGGCGTGGCGACGAGTTTCACGCCGGCAATCGTCGTGCCCTGCCACCAGTCGAACTGCTGCACCTTGTCCTTGGGCACGCCCCATTCGACCAGGGTGTCGCCCACGCCCAGCGGCGTCACAAAATGTTCGGTCTTGGCGGCCAGTTGCAGCACGGCGGCATGGTCGAGATGGTCGTAATGGTCATGCGACAGGATGATGGCCTTGATCGGCGGCAAGTCGGCGATGCTGATGGGCGGCTGATGAAAACGCTTCGGTCCCGCCCACTGCACCGGCGAGGCGCGCTCGGAAAACACGGGGTCCGTCAGGAAAAACTCATTGTTCAGTTTCAATAGCAGGGTCGAGTGGCCGAGGCGAAACAGGCTGTTGTCGGGCGCGGCCAGCAGCTGCGCCCGGGTCAAGGCTTGCACGGGCACGGCAGCGCCCGGCACCGTGCTGTCGGGCTTGTCAAAGACAAATGTCCACAGCAGCTTGAGCGTTGCTGCCGTGCCCAGCTTGTGCATTTGCGCGGGATTGCGGAACTTGCCGTCGTGGCGTTGTAAGGATTCAACCGGCGCGGCAGGCGCGGCGCGCAAGGTGCAAGAACTCATGATGATCAGGACTCCCAAGAATAAGATGCGGTACATATGCAGCCCGGTGAATAAAATACAAGGATTAAATTACACTACACAGTGTAGTTCCTATTTCTGGCAAAGTAAACCAGGAGGTGTAAAATATTGTTTTCAAAGGAGATTTTCAGCCATGGCCGCACCGCAACGCCTCACCGACCGCAAGCGCGTCGCCATCGTCGATGCCGCCATCGCCGAGTTCCGCGAGCACGGTTTCGATGCGACCAGCATGGACAAGATCGCCGCCACGGCCGCCGTGTCCAAGCGCACCGTGTACAACCATTTCCCCAGCAAGGACGAACTGTTCGCGGAAATCCTGCAGCGCATGTGGGAGAGCAGCATGGCCCAGCCCGCCGTGCCCTATGTGGCCGACCAGCCCCTGCGCCCGCAAGTGCTGGCCCTGGTCGAGCAGAAAATGGCCTTGCTGTGCGACCCGGCCTTCATCGACCTGGCGCGCGTGATCTTTGGCGAAACCATCCACTCGCCCGAGCGCGCGCAAGCGATGGTGGCGCGCCTGAATGAAAAGGAAACGGGCCTGAATATCTGGATCCGCGCGGCGCAGCAGGACGGACGCATCAAGGCGGGCGAGACGCTGGAAGTGGCGCACCTCTTGATGTCGCCTTTAAAAACCTTTGCCTTCTGGCCGCAGATCACCCTCGGTGAACCGCTGCTGAGCCTAGCCCGCCAGCGCGAAGTGACGGCACTGGCCGTCGATATCTTCCTGTGCTACTACGGCGTGGCAAAACAGACGGCATAGACGGGCGGCAAATGGGCAGACAGCGTCTGCCAATGTTCGCCCTCGTCGCCCGAATACCAGGCGCCGCCCGTGGTCGATGCCATCACCAAACTGCGGCCGTCGTCGGCCAGCGCCAGCCCGTGGCGGTAGATGAGGTCGTAGCAATGCTGCTGCGGCAAGCCCGCGCGCAACACCTCAAAGGTTTTGCCGCCGTCGCGCGTGCGCGTCACGGCCAGCGCGCCATCGATGGGTATGCGCAGCACGTCCGCCTGCGCGGGCACGAACCAGGCCGTGTCGCCATCGCGCGGATGCACGGCCACGGCAAAGCCGAAATGCGACAGCGGCGCCGTCGTCACTTCCTGCCAGTGCCAGCCGGCGTCAAGCGAGCGCCAGATGCCGTTATGGTGCTGGCACCACAGCGCGTCCTGCGTGCCGGCGCTGCGCACGATGCGGTGCGGGTCTTGCACGGCTTCGTTTTCATCGAGTTCGGGCGGCATGTAGTCGGCGCGCATGCCCGTTGCGCTCAAGGCCCAGCTGGCGCCGCCATCAGCCGTTTGCCACACGCCGCCGCAGGACACGCCGACCAGCACTTTATTGCTGTCGCGCGGGTCGACGCAGATGCTGTGGATGCCAGGCACGTCGTAGCCGCCGCCAAACCACTGCGCCCGCTGCGGCACGTTCCACAACGATTCCACCAGCTGCCAGCTATCGCCGCGGTCGCCGGAACGAAACAGGCCGCCAGGTAGCGTCCCTGCCCACAGCACGCCGGGCTGGTCCGCGCCGCCGGCCGCCAGCGACCAGATCTGCCGCAAGGTCCAGTCCAGCGTATCGCTGCTGCCCTCGGGCTTGGCGGGATAGGCGGGCACGGCGACTTCCTGCCACGCGCTACTGCCCCTGTCGAGGCGGTGCAGCTTGGCGCCGAAATGGCCCAGGTTCAGGGCCGCGTACACGGTGCCGTCGCGGCCATCGTGCAGCAGCATGGAGACGGGGTCGCCGGCGAATTGCACCAGCGCCAGCTGCCAGGCGCCGGCCGCATCGACATCGAACTGGAACAGCCCCTTGCGGGTGCCGAGATACGCGCGCTGCGCCATGCCTGGTCCCATGATTAACCTCCGGAAAGTGCCTGCAAGATATACACCTGGCTGTCGGGCCGCAAGGCGTCGTCCAGTTCGCGCCGCTCGCGGCAACGCACGCCGTCGATGAAGACCACGACGTTCGGACGCAGCGCGCCCTGCTCGTCGAGCACGTAGCCGCGCAGGCGCGGCTGCTGGGCAAAGACGCTATCCAAGGCGGCACGCAGGCGTGGCGCCGCCACCTCCACCGTGGGGACGTTCAGGAAACGCGCCAGTTGTTGGGTAAAATGCAAGTGCGCCATGCTGCCTTCGACGTCATCGGCCTGCACCCATTCTAGTCCGATTCGCCGACGATGCAACGGCGATACCGCTAAAATAGCGACAAGCACACAAGGAGGCCAGGCATGACGATTACCCCGGAAGAACTAGCGGTGCTGATGCAGGAAGTGGAAGTGGCCGACCCCATCGATTTTGCCGACCTGCCCTTCAACGAGCAGGAATTGCGCGGCCTGATCGCCAACCACCTGTGCGAGATGGCCGACGCCATGGAAAGCTTCAGCCCGGAAGACCGCAACCTGGCCCTGCTGGCCGTGGCGGCCAAGCTGGTGCTGGAAAACCTGGTGCTGCACGTGCAGCTGCTGCGCCGCCACGGCTTGCCCGTCAGCGACGGCGTGGAAGCGCTGCTGCAGCGTTTGAAGAACCCGGGCAAGCCCTAACTACGGCGCGGCAAGCCGCTATTGCAGGTTGATGGCGGTCAACACCATGCTGCTGCCAGGTAAATCCGTGCCTTGGCGGATGTACAGCACGCCATGCCGCGACAGCGCCAGGCTGCCGCCCATGCGGTAGGTCCAGACGGTCTTGCGGCTGGCCAGGTCGATCGCGTAAGTATTGTTACGCCCGCCAACAAACAGCAGATTGCCCGTGACGATCAGATCGCCGCCAAAATACCCATCAAGGGCCGTATCCAGGGGCCAGCGCCATAGGAGCGCACCGTCAGCGAGCTGGCGCGCTTCGAGCGCCTGGCCGGCCTGGTTGCCCACGTACACGACGCCCCGCGCCACCACTGGCTGCGTGCTGAACTGCCCCTGCACCGTCCAGCGCACGGCGCGGCTATCCACGTCAACCAGGCTCAAGCTGTTATCCGCCGCCTCGCCGGCCAGCGGCCGCTGATTGAGCACCAGCACGCTGCCCGCCTCAGCCAGCACGGGCGCCTGGCGCAGGCTGCTCTTGTTCAAGCCGCCCAGCACCTGGCCCGGCACCGCCACCCTGAAGCGCGTCGTGCCATCGGCGATATTGAACGCCGTCAATGTCCCTGCCGCATGGCTGTACACCGTGCTCGCATTGACGGCGGGTGTCCAGTCATCGACATTGCCCAGCTTGGACAAGCCCAGGCTGGCAGACCAGCGTGTCTGGCCCGTCGCCGCACCGATGGCGCTCACGTCGTTATTCCCGCCCAGGTAGACATTGCCGCCCAAAAGGTGGGCGCCGTCGCCAGGGAAACACCCAGCAGTGCGCCATTCGTATTCGGCGGACGCACGCCGAGCGGCGCGCCACCAGTGAGCGCGTCAAAGACATACGCGGTATCGCTGCCCGCCATGGCCAGCTTGCCGCCCGAAACGGCCGGCGCGCCCAGGTAACCGTCCGACGTGAGCGACTGCGTCCAGCGCGCCTGACTGTCGCTCTCGCTCAGCGCCGTCACCGTCGACGTGGTCACATATTTGCTGCTGCCTTCCACCGGCGCGGCGGATTGCTGGCTGACATACACGAGGCCGTTGGCCGTCACCACGGGACTGCCGACGACCGCGCGCGGAGAGCTGGCGCCCAGCCAGGTCCAGCGGCGCGTGAAGCGGCGGCTGTCGAAGGTGGCCGGCACCAGGCCCGTATGCGCGGCATTGCCATTCACGCCTTCCCAGTCGCCCACGCCGGGCAGGGCGTGCAAGGCGCCCATGCTGCCGGCGAGCGGCGCGACAGTGACCTTGTAATCCATGCTTTCCGTCTTGTACAGGCCTGCCGTGGCGGGCAAGGACAGCTCGATCTTGCCCGTGTACTCGCCGGGAAGCAGGCCAGGCACCGTTTTGAACGTCAGCCGCCAGCTGCCATCGGCCTGCTTTTGGCGGTCGGCCGCCTGCAGCACGAGCGCCGTGCCGCTGGCGGGTTTTTCCTGCGGCTGGGGACGCGCATCGCTCACGCCATCGGCCAGGCGCACTGTCACGCGAATATCATCGCAGGTGGCGCCAGGCTGGGCCGTGCAGCTGCCGCTCACCTCCGCCAGCGTCATGCCCGGTTTTTCCTGCAAGCCAGGCGGCACGCCAACGGCGCTGCCGGAACCGCCGCCACAGGCGGACAAGGTAGTCATGATGGCGAGCGGCAATGCGGCGGCCTGCCACAAGGAAGGGAATAATGTGCGCATGCAATGTCCATGTTGAGGTTTCATTTCCTCCCCAATGGAGGTGTGCTGGAAACCTGGACTGAATGCTATAACATGGGAAACATTGTCAAAATCTAACGGATACTCACAGCAACGCTTTACTTGCGCACGGCCCGTGCCTGCAAGGTGAGGTCGCTCTCGGCCACGGCCACGCAGGGAAGAATATAGCCGTCGAGCCGTTCATCGGGGCTGATGCCGGGCCAGTCCACCGTGTAGCGTATCTTTCCATCGGGCATATGGCACAGGCAGGTGCGGCAAGTGCCGTTGCGGCAGGAACTGAGCAGGCGGATGCCGGCCAGCTCGGCGGCGGCCAGCACGGTGGTGCCCGCTTCGGCCGGGAATTGCCAGCCTTTCGGGACGATGGTGACGGTAAAGGTGGTGACGGTCAGGGGCGCGCTCATGCGCCCAGTTTAACAGTCCGCCAGGGTGGTCCAACTACCGCCCTGCGCATGGCTGCGCAGCACGGCCTCGGCAAAGGCCAGGCCCGCCACGCCATCGGCCACCGTCGGCAGCCAGCTGGCTTCCTTGGGCACGGCAGCTCCCGCCTGCAGGGCACGGATGGCCAAGGCAGCATCGAGGTACAGCTGGGCGAACGCTTCCAGGTACCCTTCCGGATGGCCGGCCGGCACGCGCGTGGCGTGGCGCGCGGCCGCGCTGTCGACCCGGCCCGGGCGCAGCAGCTGGCGGTTGCCGCCCTGCGGCGTGAACCACAGCTCATTAGGTTGTTCCTGGTCGAAGTCCAGCTGCGCCTTGCTGCCGAACAGGCGCAAACGCACCGTGTTTTCGCAACCGGTCGCCACCTGGCTGGCCCACAGGGTGCCCTTGGCACCGTTGGCATAGCGCAGCATCACCTGCACGTGGTCGTCCAGGGTGCGATGTGGAACGAATGTCGACAGTTCCGCCAGCACGGCGTGCGGCGTCAGGCCGCTGACGAACTGCGCCAGGTGATACGCGTGCAGCCCCACGTCGAGCAGGGTACCGCCCGGTCCCGCCTTGTGCGGGTCGTTATGCCAGTTGCCCTCGTTCATGCCACCCGCCGCGATGGCGTCGGCCAGCCAGTCCTGCGAATATTCCACTTGCACGAGGCGCAGCTCGCCGATCTCGCCCGCCTCGACCATCGCTTTCGCGTGGCGCAGCAGCGGATAACCGCTGTAGGTATGCGTGAGCGCAAACAGCAGGTTTTTCCGCTCTGCCAGCGTGGCCAGCGCCTGACCTTCCGCCAGAGAAATCCCCAGCGGCTTGTCGCAGATCACGTGGATGCCCGCTTCCATGAACGCCGTGGCGACGGGCGCATGCAAATGATTCGGCGTGACGATGGCCACCGCCTCGATGCCATCGGCGCGCGCGCTTTCCGCCTGCGCCATGGCGCGGTAATCGCTGTAGCAACGCTCCGGAGAAAGATGCAGCGCGGCGCCGCTGTCGCGCGCGCGCTGCGGGTCGGACGACAGGGCGCCCGCCACCAGTTCGTATTGGTCGTCGATGCGCGCCGCGATGCGGTGCACGGCGCCGATGAATGCGCCCTGCCCGCCCCCTACCATGCCCAGCCGTAAGCGTCGCTGCATGTCGTTTCCTTATTTCAAGCCCAACAAATGGTTGATCTGCCCCTGGTCAACCGCGCTGCCCGCGAAATCGTCGAACGCGCGTTCGGCCACGTGGATGATGTGATCGCGGATGAAGCGCGCCCCTTCGGCCGCGCCATCCTCCGGATGTTTCAAACAACATTCCCATTCCAGCACGGCCCAGCCGGGAAAGTCGTACTGCGCCATCTTCGAGAAAATCGCCTTGAAATCGATCTGCCCGTCGCCGAGCGAGCGGAAGCGTCCGGCCCGGTCTTGCCAGTCGCCATAGCCGCCATACACGCCCTGGCGCCCGTTCGGCCGGAATTCCGCATCTTTTACGTGGAAGGCCTTGATGCGCGCATGATAAATGTCGATGAACGCCAGGTAATCGAGCTGCTGCAGCACGAAGTGACTGGGGTCGTACAGAATCGATGCGCGCGGGTGATCGTGGACGGCGGCCAGGAAGCGCTCGAAGGTCACGCCATCGTGCAAGTCCTCGCCCGGATGCAGTTCATAGCAGAGGTCCACGCCGGCCGCGTCAAACGCGTCGAGGATGGGCAGCCAGCGTTTCGCCAGTTCGGCGAACGCCGTTTCCACCAGCCCGGCGGGGCGCTGCGGCCACGGGTACAGATACGGCCAGGCCAGCGCGCCGGAAAACGTCACGTGCGCCGTCAACCCCAGGCGCTGCGAGGCGGTGGCCGCCCACAGCAGCTGCTGTGTGGCCCAGGCCGTGCGCGCGGCAGGATCACCGCGGACTTGTTCTGGCGCAAAGCCGTCGAACAGCGCGTCATAGGCCGGATGCACGGCGATCAGCTGGCCCTGCAAATGCGTCGACAATTCCGTCACCTGCAAGCCGTGGCGCGCCAGCAAGGCGACCACGTCGTCGCAGTACTGCTGGCTGTTGGCCGCTTGTTCCAGGTCGAACAAGCGCGGCGCCGTCGGCAGCTGCAAGCCCTTGTAGCCCAGGCCGGCCGCCCATTGCGCCAGGTGCTCGAGCGAGTCGAACGGCGGCTCGTCGCCGAGAAACTGGGCCAGGAAAATGGCCGGGCCCTGGATGGTTTTCATGTCAATGTCCTGTTGGAGAAAGCCGGGGTCAGACCCTCAATGCCGCTAACGCAAAGGTCATTGCTGGCGGGCGAGGGGGTCTGACCCCAGAATTTAAAAAGGCGAGTTCGGAAAGTAAAACTGCTTGGCGTTCTCGCGTGTGATCAGCACCGAGGGGATGATCGTGTTGGCCGGCAATTTATCACCTTTCAGGCGCGCTTCCGTCGTCAGCTTGATGGCGTCGTACATGAACTTCGGCGAGTACGACACGTCGGCCACGATCAGCGGGTCGGAACCGTCCATGATCTTTTTCACCGCGCCCTTCGCGCCCGCGCCGCCGAACACCTGCTTGATGTCCGTGCGCTTGGCTTGCGCGATGGCCTTCTGCACGCCGATGGCCATGTCGTCATCGGCGGCCCAGACGGCGTCGATGTGCTTGAAGCGGGTCAGATAATCCTGCATGACCTTGAAGGCATCGTCGCGGTTCCAGTTGCCGTACTTGGCGTCGAGCACCTTGATGTCGGGATGGCCCTTCATCACGGCGGAAAAGGCGTCAAAGCGCTCATTGTCGAGGGTGGTCGGCATGCCGCGCAACACGACGATATTGCCCTTGCCATGTAAACTTTTCGCCAGGTATTCGGCCGGCAGCTTGCCGAAGGCCGTGTTGTCGCCCGCGATGTACGCATCCTGCGACTGCGTGTTCGTCAAGCCGCGGTCCACCACCGTCACGTACACGCCCTTGCTTTTCACCTGCGCCACGGGCTGCGTCAGCGAGGCCGATTCGATGGGGAAGATCACCAGGGTGTTGATCTTGTTCACCGTCAACATATCCTGCAGCTGGTTCGCCTGCTCGGGCGCTGTGGCGGCCGTCTTGACGATGATTTTCAGCCCCGGATGGGCTTTCTCGAGTTCCGCCTTGGCCTGGTTCGCCCACCACACGATGCCCGAGGTAAAACTGTGCGTGGCCGTGGGGATGGCCACGCCGACGACGAGCTTGTCAGCGGCCTGCGCCGGCCCCATCGGCAGCGCCCACGCCTGCATCACCAGCACTGCCATCCCTGCTACCCGTATAAAGCTCTTCATGCTGCTCTCCTCCAAGGTTGTGGGCGCCCGTTGGCCGCCCGTTCAGAACGCCGCTGTGTTTTTATTTGCGGCCTCGCTGCAGGAAGGCGACGGCGATGATCACCACGCCTTGTACTGCGGCATTCAGGTAGACACTGATGATGCTGGTCAAATTCAGGATATTGCTGATCACGGACAGCAGGATGGCGCCGATGACGGTGCCGACGATGCGCCCTTCGCCGCCCTTCAGCGCGGTGCCGCCCACGACGACGGCGGCGATCGCTTCGAGTTCCCACAGCAAGCCCGTCGTCGGCGTGGCCGAGCCCAGGCGCGGCACGTAGAGCACCGTGGCGATGCCCACGCAGACGCCCAGCAGCATGTAGGTGGCGATTTTCACCCTGTCGACATGGATGGCCGCATAGCGCGCCACTTGCTCGTTGGAACCAATCGCCTGCACGTGGCGGCCGAACGTGGTGCGGTTCAATATGATGGCGCCGGCCGCGGCGACGAACAGGAAGATCCAGATCGGGATCGGCGCGCCCAGCACGCTCGTGTAGTAGACGGGGCTGTACAGCTCGGACAGGGTGGCGTCCAGGGTCAGCGCGCCGCCGTCGGCCAGGTACGTCAGCACGGCGCGGAAGATGCCCAGCGTGCCCAGGGTGACGATGAACGGTTCGATATTGCCCTTGCTGATCAACAAGCCGTGCATCAGGCCGAAACCGGCGCCCAAGACCAGGGCCATGGCAATGCCCAGCACCACCATGGTGATCGGCGCCAGGTTGCCCCCAGCGCCTTGCGCCAGCGCATTCATGAAATAGATCATGCAACCGGCGATCAGGGCCGCCATGGAGCCGACCGATAAATCGATGCCGCCCGAGATGATGACGAAGGTCATGCCGACGGCGATGATGCCGATGAAGGCCGTGCGCGTGAGCACGTTCATCAGGTTATCGAGGGTGGCGAAGTCGCCGTTGAGCAAGGTGCCCGCGATGCACAGCGATAACAAGCCCAGCACGGGGCCGAAACCCTTGATGCGCGCGCCGAATCGGGAGATTGGGGATACGGTGGTGTCAGTGCGTGCCGGTTGCATGGGCAATCAACTCCTCTTCGGTCAGGTGGTCAGCAGACAGGGTGGCTTGCAGGGTGCCGGCGCGCATCACGGCGACCCGGTGGCACAGGCCGATCAATTCGATCAGTTCCGATGAAATCACGATTACGGCGCGCCCTTCGGCGGCCAGGCGGTGAATCAAAAAGTAAATGTCGCGCTTGGCGCCCACGTCCACGCCGCGGCTCGGCTCATCGAGCACGACGACGCGGGGGTCCGAATGCAGGTATTTGGCCAGCGCCAGCTTTTGCTGATTGCCGCCGGACAGCATGCGCGCGCGGCTGTCGAGGTCGCCCGTGCGGATATTGAAATCCTCCACGGCCCTGGCCAGCGCCTGCTTCTCGCCCTTCACATCGAGCCACGGCCGCGCATAGCGCTCCATCGTCATCATCGTGAGGTTTTCGCGCAAGCCCAGGTTCACGTGCAAGCCTTTTCCCTTGCGGTCTTCGCTCAGGTAGGTCATGCCGTGCTGCATCGCTTGCTTGGGGCTACGGATATCCACGGGCTGGCCATTCAGATGGATCGTGCCCGCGCTGCGCGGGCGCAAGCCCAGCAGCGCTTCAAACGATTCCGTGCGCCCCGCGCCCACCAGGCCCGCAAAGCCCAGCACTTCGCCCGCACGCACCTCGAACGACAGCGCTTTCGCCCAGCCGGGCACGCTCAAGCCATCGACCTTCAGCAGGATCGGGGCATCGGGCGCCAGCGGCACTTTCGCGGGGAACATGTCGGACAATTCGCGCCCCACCATCAGGTTCGCCATCTGCTGGCGCGTGAGGCTGGCCGTCGGCTCGCGCGTGACGAAACGCCCGTCGCGCATGACGATGACCTCATCCGTATTGCGCTCCACTTCGTCGAGCTTGTGCGAGATATACAAGATGGTGACGCCATCGCTTTTGAGCTGCGCCATCACGGCGAACAAACGCTGGGTTTCCGACGACGTCAGGGTGGCCGTCGGCTCGTCCATGATCAAAAAGCGGGCGCGGCGCGACAGGGCCTTGGCGATTTCCACCAGCTGTTTTTCTGCAACGATCAGGTCGCGTATTTTGGTGTCGGGCGAGACGTCCAGCCCCACCTGTTTCAGGTAGCGCGACGCTTCCTCGCGCATGGCGGCCTCGTCGAGCAGCCAGCCGCGCGTCTTTTCATGGCCGAGGAACATGTTCTGCGCCACCGTCAGGTGTTCGGCCAGGTTGAATTCCTGGTGGATCAGCACGATGCCGGCGGACTCCGCCGCGCGCGAACTGGCAAAGCGCCGGGGCTGGCCATCGATCAGCAGCTGGCCTTCGCTCACGCCCTCGTAGCCGGCGAGGATTTTCATCAGGGTCGACTTGCCGGCGCCATTTTCGCCCAGCAAACCATACACGCGCCCGGGCGACAGGGTAAAACTGACGCCATGCAAGACGCGCACGGGGCCGAAATCCTTGCACACCCCCTCGAAACCGACGGCAACGCTCACTATGCACTCCCTCGCAAGACCAAGTTATGTTCCAGCAGCACGCCCGGCACCTGTGCCGCCGGGTCCGCCAGCCGCTGCAGCAGCAAGCGCGCCGCCGTCTCTCCCAGCTCGCACATCGGCTGCGCGATGGTGGTCAATCCCGGGTCGATCTGCGCGGCGATGGCGATATCGTCGAAGCCGATCACGGCCACGTCCTCGGGCACGCGCTTGTTCAGCTGGCGCAGCGCGCTCAGCACGCCGATGGCCAGGGTGTCGGAGACGGCAAAGATGGCCGTCGGCGCATCGGGCCCCGCCATCATGCGCAAGGTGGCGGCCGTGCCCGCTTCATAGTCGAGGCTTTGCACCGTGTGCACCCACTGCGGCCGCACGGGCAGGCCGGCCCCCGCCAGGGTGTCCAGATAGCCTTGCTGGCGTTGCCGCGCATACAGATAGCGTTCGTCAGAATTGATCAGGCCGATGCGCGTGTGGCCGCGCGACAGCAGGTGCGCGACGGCGTCCGACGCGGCCCGGTGGTTGTCGATGCCGACATAGGGCACGGCCACGGCGGGGTCGAATTCGCAGCACGCCACCCACGGCAGGCTGACGGATTCATGCGACAAGGCATGCTGCACCGTGTCCGGGTCCAGGCAGATGGCGCCATCGGCGCGGTGCATGCGCAGCAGGTCGAAGTAGGAACGCTCGCGGCCCGCATCGGCGCCCGTGTCGCACAGCAAGACGAAGTAGCCGTGCTCACGCGCCACCGTATCGATGCCGCGCACGATCTGCGCATAGAAGGGGTTGCCCACGTCGGGCACCATGGTGAGCAGCATGCGGCTCTCGGCCGTGCGCAGGCTGCGCGCCAGGTGGTTCATGCGGTAGCCGAGCGCGGCCACGGACGCCAGCACCTTGTCGCGCGTGGGCGCCCGCACCCCGGCCTGCTCGTTCATCACGCGCGAGACGGTGGCCACCGACACGCCCGCATGCGCGGCGACGGCGCTGATGGAGACGGTTTCTGTCGGCAAGGAAGACGGGACGGCTGGCGGCATGGGGGTTTCACATAAAATGTAATCGATTACATTTATAGGCCAGTCGGGCGTGCGATGCAAACATTATCGATGCTGCGATGCGCAAAAGATGTGCAAAAAACGGCCCTGTACGGGCCGTTGGACGCTGCAATTTCTGGGGTGGCAAGGCGCTCTGCTGCACGGCAAAACCGGCGCCTCGCAAAGCAGCGACAACTTATTTCATCATCGCGCAAAACGTCTCGGGATTGCCGTCAAGAATGACGCCGCTGGGCAGGCGGTGGCTGCGCTGCTGGGCGCGCAGCAGCGAGGCGGCCAGGGCCGAGTCGCCATCGACGGCGTAGACGAAGACGGGCATGCTCAGACCAGCCGCATCGTCCAGCAGCCTGGGATTGGCGTCCAGGCTGCGCGCGTCCACGTGCACGCCGACGGGCATGCCGATCTGCTGCTGCACGCGCTGCAGCCAGGGCTTGTCCAGCTTGGGCGGACGGGCATTTTTCGCGATATAGCGGCTGACCCGGTTGGTGCCGGCCGCCTGCGCATTGCGCGCGTCAAACACGAGCAGGCCCAGGTAGCCCTGCGGATCGGCGCGGCGCGCACAGGCGAGGTTGTTCGGCACGCCCGAGGTCAAAAACCAGTTGCCATGCTTGATGTTGGCGCGCAACTGCCCCACCAGGGTGGCGATCGGCGCGCACGAGGCCACGACATCCTTGATTTCCGCATTCAGGGTCTTGCCCGGAAAAGCCGTGGCCAGGTCGGCCACATCGCTGACGAAGGGCGGCGTTTCCGGCGTGGCCGCGCCGCGGTTCTTCATGCTGGCGGCGCGCCAGTCGTCGGCCGTCAACTGTTTCACGGTGCGGGGCGATCCCGTGTCGACGACCCGGCCCGTCAGCAGGTCATGGTGCACCACCCAGCTGCCGTCGCCCAGCAGCTGCAAATCCGTCTCGACGCCGTCCCAGGTGCCGAAATACGTGTTGCGCAGCGCGCTCAGCGAGTTTTCCGGCGCATTGCCGGCGCCACGGTGGGCATGCACCTTCATGCCCAGGCAGTCGGCCTGGACGGCCGTGCTGGCCATGCACAGCAGCAAGGCCAGGGCGGCCGCCTTATTTTTTTCCGGGTGATAACCATATTCGAGTCCCTGCAAAATATTGATGCGGATCGCTTCGTTGACGGGGTAGCTGTAGCCCTGCCCCACCGCCACGACGTGCGTGATATTGGCCAGCAAGCCCTTGCCGGCGATTTGCCAGCGCGTGCTGTCGCCGTCGGCCTGGCGGTTCCAGTCCAGCATCTGGCGGAACAGCTCGCTCTTCGTGACATTGTTGTCCAACAGGCTGAAGATGCCCCAGGTGCCCAGGAAGGCGCCGGCCAGCACGCCCGTGGCGATCCAGGCGGAACGGCGGCTCAGCTGGCCATCGGCGCCCGCCTGCTCGCCCCGGCGCGCCGCCAGCACCAGCAAGCCCACGGTGGCGATCAGGTACAGCAGTTTCGAAAAGTGGCCGATGGCGCCCAGCAGCGAGAAAAACAGGGCGACGGGCGGCACGATGGCCGCGCGCGCCGCTTCCTTGCCCTCCGCATAATACTTGCCATGCACTTCGAAGTCGCTGCGGCTGGCGCGGTATTCCACCAGCTTTTCCGCCGTCTGGCGCGCGGCGAACTGGTCGAACAGGCGGCTGAACTCGGCCGGGCTCGCATACGCGTCCTGCACCACGGCGCCCTTCGGCAGCCGCAAGCCCTTGCTCGCTTCGCTGCCGTCGCCGCCGTCCGGCCCGTCTCGCAGCACGGCCTGGATGCCGGGGCGCGCCACGAAGGCGGGGAAGGACAGGCCGGGCGGAATGCGGTCGCCCTTGATAGTCAACCCCTTGCCGGCCGCTTCCGACGCATAGCGGCGCTTGACGGCCAGGCGGAACGAAATCTGGTCGGCCGGATGCCAGTTGGCCGACACGGGCACCTTCTTGCGCACATTGTTGACCACGGCCGCCTTGCGCCGCGCCGGCACGGAATGCGGCTGCCAGCCGTGGCGCGACAGGCTTTGCCGGTAATCGTTCCACGCCGATTCCTGCTGCTGGCGCAAGCCCGCATCGTCGTCGGGAATGATACCCGAATACAATTTCCACTTGTCATGCACTTCGCCGATCGCCTGCTGGTACTTGTCATAGTAGCCGGCCGCGCCGCCGGCGATCTTGCGGACATTAAAATTGATCAACTGCTCCTTGGCCGGCTCCATGCGCTCGTCGAGGTGGCCCACCGAGACGGCCAGGAACGGGAACAGGGCAAGGAAAGCCTTGCCTTCGGGCTTGGCAAACAGGGTGGCATCATCGACCAGGCCCTGCAATTGCAGGCTGCCGCCCACCAGCGAGCGCTGCATCAGGGTGGTGTTGAAGGCCAGGCGGCGAAATTGCGCATCGCGCGTTTCCACCAGCACCGTGACGGTCGTCTTCAGAATGCCGAACACGACCGCGGCCGTGGCGACGCAACAGAAGACGATCTTTTTCCAGCTGGGGCCGCTGCCATTGTTCTTCAGGCGGCGGCGCCACATCAGCTGCAGCACCACCAGCGCGGCGGCGATGCCCGACAGGCTGCGGCCATAGAATTCCACGCCCTCCACGTCGTGCGGCTTGACGTCGCCACCCACCACGTCGAGCAAACGGGCATTGAAGCCCAGCTCGCAGCACAAATAAATGATCGTCAGGACGATCAGGATCAAGGTCTGTCGGATTTGCAGACTGCGCAGACTCGCGGCCATCTTATTTCCTCAGATCGATGACGACGGGCTTGATCTCTTCAGCCTGGAAGATCATCGGCGCCGCAGGGGCAGCCGCCGCGCTGCGCGGGGCCGGCAGGCTGATGGCGGGCGCCGCCGCCCTGGCCGGGGTCTCCTGGCGGCGCGGCTTGGCGCTGGCGCGGCTGCCCGTTTTCGGCGCGGCGGCCGGGGCCGGAGCGGCGGCCGGCGGGGCGGGAATCACGCGGCCGCTGCCGTCGCCAGCCGGGAAAGTCGTAATGACGGGGCCGGTAGCGCGCAAGGCGTCGTCGGCAAACGGCTGGGCGCGCGTATCGACGCCGGGCGGCACGGCCACGCTGGCGTTGAGCAGGCGGTTGTCCGTGTAGATCATGCGCGACAGACGGTTGTAGTTGGGAAAGTCGATATTCAGCGATTTCGCGTCCGCCGCCAGTTCCACGCGGGGGCGGTCCTTGCAATTGCCGACCGTCCACTGCAGCACGTCCGTGCCCTGGAACGCCAGCACTTCATAGCGGTAGGCGCAGCCGCGCTCCTGGGTTTCGACGATCACCACGGTGCGCTCGCCCACGTTCTCCACGCGCGCCACGCGGGCCGTGATCGCGTTGGCCAGCGGCACGACGCGAAACGCCTGCGACAGCTTGATCGAATACTTGCCTTGCGGATCCTTGCGCAAGGTGCCTTCCGTGCCGTCGCGCAGGCGGAAGGTGGACAGCGGCGTGCCGAACAGCTCGGCCGTATCCAGGCCCACCATCACGCCGCCGCGGCCGTTCGGCGTCATGGCGCAGCCCGCCAACAGCATGCCGGCGGCCACGCTCATGGCCAGTGTGCGCCAGTGCGCGGATGCAAAATTCTTATACGTTGTCATGCTCGATAACTTTCTCTTATTTCAGGATTCAGGGATTGATGACGGCCAGCGGATTGCCCGGGCCTGGCGGCGGCAAGACTTTCTGGCGGTCGCGCGACAGCACGGTGAAGGCGCCGAGCGTATCGGGACCGGCGACGATTTCCAGTTGCTCGCGCTGCAGCCAGGTGCGGATCTCCGCCTCCGTGGCGTCGGCACGGAACAACACGCGGAAGCGCACGCCCGTCTCGACGCCGCTGCGCTGTGGAGCACCATTGCGGAATTCCGCATTGCCGACGACAGCCTGGTCTTTCGGCAGGAACAGCCAGGCCGATTGCACCACCATCACGCTGGCGGCCACGGCGGTGACGATCTTCAGCCAGCGATTCGCATTGGCCGCCTTGATTGGCGTCATCTGTGGCGCGGCGGCATCGGCCGAAGCGATCTGCAACTGCTGCAAGCCCTGGCGCAGCAATTGCCGGTAGGCCACGCGACCATCCTTGCCCAACTCGCTCGACAGCGGCGTGCCCGTCAAGGCGTAATCGTCGCCGGGCAAGGCCACGCGGGCGATCACGCCGGGCGCCGCCGTGGCCCCATTGGCGCGGCCATGCGTTTCCAGCCAGCGCGCCGCCTGCAGGCGCTCCTGGCTGAACACGCCCAGGCAGGCGCCCAGGTCCGTCACGGCCACGGTCACGGGCATGTCGCACAGCACCAGGCCCGCGCGCGGGTCGGCGGGCGCGTCGCGCTCCTCGACCACGAGGCCGCAGGCATCCGCATACGACGCATCTGGCGTGACGAGCCAGCCGCGCCAGCGCTGGCGCGTGCTGTCCCAGGCGTCGAGCAGCACGGCGCCAAAGCCGGGGCAACGCGCCAGCAGGTGGATCTGTCCGCCCGCGATGGGCCGCGCGGCCAGGGGCGCCGCGTCGCTGCGGCGCGCAAAGCCTTGCATCACATGTTCCGGTACGGCAATGCCGCGCCAGTCGGGGGTAGTGCCCGCCACGTCCGCGTCCAGCAGCTCGGCGGACGGCGGGGGCGATGGCAGGCGCGCGGCAACGATGGCCAGCGAGGGCGTCAATGCAGTCATGCCGGTGGCCTTTCATCAGGGTTCGGGGAGGTGGACACGGGGTCCATGTGCAGGGATAACGCGGCCACGCACAGAATATCCAAAACTATTTGCGCCGCCTGCATATCGCGCGCACCCAGGGCATCGCCCACGCGCAGCTTGAGCAGGTTCAAGACCCAGCTGCCCAGCAAGGTGGCGCGGTGGGCCGGCTCGACGATCTGCCGTCCCGCGCTGGCGGGATCGCCCTTCTGGCGGTGCACGAGACCTAATTTTCCGCCGTGGTAATGCGCGGATGCGATCTGCTCGGCCAGTTCCTTGACGGGCATGCCGCCACAGCCGCAATGGCGCAGCAGCAAGATCAAATCGCGGGGCAGGGTGGCGATAAACACGCCGGCCGACTCGCGCACTTGCTGCGGCGTGAGCTGGTAGTCGCGCAGCGGCGCCGCATAAGAGTCGGGCGATTGCAAGTCGCAGCCCTCTTGCGCATCGGCATCCTCGTCGTCGCGCTGCTTGCGCAACTGGTCGATGATGAAGCGCTTGAAGTACAGGAACAAGGCGCCGACGTGGTGGGGCGCGGCGTCGCTGTCGCCATGCAGGACTTTTTCAATGAAGAACTGGTGGCGCAAGTCGGCCAGCGAATCGCCGAGCGAGGCCGCCTCGCGCGGGCGGCATGGCGTCAGCGCGGCGATGACGCGCTGGTAAAACTCGCCCAGTTCGGCTTGTGTCAGCCGCTGGCGGCGCGTCCAGAAGTCATGAATGCGTTCAAATTGTTCCGATTGCAAAGCCGGTCCGATCGTGTGTTGGGCGGCACGCGCCACTGGCCGGCGGCGATGCGCACAGGCAAACAAGCAATGCGCTGGCCAGACAAGAGAAACTTGTCAGTAAGGTAAAATGCATTTAGGCAATTTTCTCATATCACAGTCAAAATCGCTAACTTTTGTTACTTTCACGACAATCCCCGAGACCCTGATGCAACGCCTGATTCCCCTGTTTTTCAGCCTGTTCTTTTTACTGCTCAGCAACGTCGTGCACGCCGCCGCGCCGGCGGCTCCCGGCAAGCGCATCGCCCTGGTGATCGGCAACGCGGCCTATCCGCAGCCGCTATTGAATCCTGTGAACGATGCGCGCGCCATGGCCGAGCGCCTGCGCCGCCTGGGCTTTGAGGTGCTGTTGCGCACGGACATCAATGCGCAACAGCTGCAAAAGGCGTCGGCCGAGTTTTCCACGCAGGCGCGCGGTGCCGATATCGCCCTCGTGTTTTACGCAGGCCACGGCGCCCAGGCGGGCGAAGCCAATTATGTGTTGCCGCTGGGCGCCAACATGCATGCACTCAGCGCCGCCGCCATTGCCGCCCAGGGCGTGTCCGTTTCCAGCCTGGCGGGCGATCTGCAGCGCACGGGGGCGCGCGGCGCCGTGCTGATCCTCGACGCTTGCCGGCAGGAATATACGCGCGGCGGCGCCGTGATGGTCCCTGGCGGCGGCAACGCGGCCAGCCACGGCTTTGCCGACACGCAAGCGCCACGGGGCGTGGTGATCGCCTATTCGGCCGGCCCCGGCGCCCTGGCGCGCGATTTCTGGTCGCCCGATTCGCGCAACAGCCCGTACACCAGCGCCCTGCTCGACGCGCTCGACGCCCCGGGTCTGCCGATGAGCGACGTGTTCTCGCAAGTGGCGGCCAGGGTCGCCGCCATGACGCACGACGTGCAAAAGCCGCGCGTGTCATTTGGCGAAACGTCGGCCCGCCTGGTGCTGAACATGGGCAGCGGCAAGGGCATCAGCCCGCCGGCACCGGGCGTGCTGGCCGGCTCTCAAGGACAGGGCGGCGTGCGCGCACCTGCGCCAGCGGTGGAAAAGCCGGCCGCACTCGGTGCCAAGGTGTGGCCAGGCAATGTGCTGCAAGACATCAACTATGAAATCCGCATGCAGATCGCGGCCCGGCCGTTTCCCCGCCAGCAGCTGGAAAAGCGCGCGCGGGGCGGCGATCTGGTGGCGCTGACGGCCCTCGGCTACGGCATCGGCGGCGGCGATGCGGGAATCAAACAGCCGAAGGCGGGCATGCAGTGGCTGGAAAAGGCGGCCGCCAAGGATTTTCCGATTGCCCAGACCTATCTGGCCGAATTGCTGATGGTCAAGGGCGATCCGGCGTCATTGAAACGGGCCGGCGTGCTGCTGGACGCCGCTTCGCAGGCCGGCTACAGCCCCGCCCACGCCTATAAATTCGACCTGGCACGGCGCACGGGCGCGCCGCCGCAGGATGCGGCCCGCCATCTGCAGGATGCCTTCATGGGCTTGATGAAGGATTACCAGGGCGCCGCCAAGGACGTATTACAGCCGCCGAAAAAATAACTCAAAATAATTTTGGATTTCCCTGAACTGCCCCCGTTATCCGTGGGTACATGCAATACAGCATGACAGTGACCAGGGAAATCTTATGCACACATCCAGCCCGGCAGCAACCATTACCACCGGCCAACGGGGCCGCATCCTCGCCTACCAAGCAAGCGGACAAGGTTCCGTCAGCGTGGCCGGCATCCAGCATGCCTTCGACGTGGCCACCCACTGGCGCTCGGACGTGGCGCCCGCCATCAACGCCGTCGTCGACGTGCGCTTCGATGATGCCGGCGACCTCGCCACCGTCACGGCCATTCCCGCCCAGCAACTGGCGCAGGAAGACATGGCCGGTGCCGCCAAGCTGGCGCGCGACAAGGGCCAGCAACTGTGGGGCCGGGCCGTCTCGGCGCTCGGCATCCAGGTGCTGGCCAGCCTTGGCGTGCTGATCGCCGGCGCCTTCATCTTCAACACCATCGGCATCCGTTTGTTCGCCTCCGTCTCGCGCACCTATTGGCAGCTGCTGGGCCTGTCCGCGGACAGCCTGGAGAGCTTTGCCCGCGATGGCGGCAGCGGTTTTACCTCGGCCCAATTTTTCTTCCTGCTGGCCATCGCCGCCTGCTGCGCCACCATGGCCAGCAGCCACCCGAAAGCGGCGCTGGGCAAGTGCGCGCCGCTGCTGTTCATCATCCTCCACAGCAGCTTGCTGTTCATCAAGATCAAGGGCGCCGTGAGCGACGCGGGCAACGCCATGGGCGGCATCATGGGCAACCGCGCGGCCCGCATGGCCGAACAGATGGCCAGCGAAATGCTGGGCCAAGTGTGGCAGGGGCTCTCGTTCGGCATCGGCTTTTACCTGGTGCTGGCCGCGTCCATCGTCCTCGCGGCCTATGGCGTAGGCGAATACAAACGCTTGGGAGGCAAGCACTGAAAACCTACTGCGCAGCCCACTTCCGGGTCGGCGTTGCTCACCGTACATAAAGTACGGTTCCGCTACTCAACCCGGCATTGGGCTTGCTCGCTACGGTTTTCAGCGCTGCCGTGACTTTCACAACCCTAAAAATTAAAACCGTCACTACCTTTTAACTGATCTTAAAGGAAATATCATGCAACGTACCCTGCCCGCCCTGCTCGCCATCGCCATCCTGCTGTCCGCCTGCGGCAAGCCCTCCGAGAATGCAACGCCGGCGGCTTCGGCGCCCGCCACCAGCGTGGCCGACATGGCCGCCAAAGCCCAGGTAAAAGCGGCGGCCGCCAGCCTGCCGCAAGCGGACCCGGGCACGCCAAGCGCCAGCTATGTCGACATCACCAGCGGCAATCAACTGATGTACAGCTACATCGCCCTGTCCGGCGTGCCGCCCGACTATGCGGCCGTGGCGCAGCGCATCTCGCGCGAATATGCGGGCAGCAACGACGCCTTCCGCAAGCAGGAAGTGCTGGACGCGCTGAAACCGCAGATCGACGCCAAGGTCAATGAGGCGAAGACGAAACGCTACCTGCGCTACCAGATCAACGGCCAGGGCGCGCTGTCGCCGTACGCCATGGACAAGGCCGCCTTCCCCGCCAAGTTCGCCGAAGCGGGCACGTATTACTACATGTACGACAACGGCGACTACAAGCTGGCATTTACCAACGGCGACGGCTACTCGCTGCTGAAGGTGGACCAGGACGCGGCGCGCAAGATCGAGGCGGCGCGCAGCGGCTACAAGGATTTCGCCATCATCGTGTACGCCTATGCCCAGGAAGCGGACATGGCCAGCAACCAGGTCAAGGCGCAGATCGTCAAGGTGGCGATCAAGCTGAACGGACAGGAAATTCCCGTCAGCCAGGCGCTGTAGAACGAGCTCGGTTACACTGTTCGCCACATTGCATCGGGATACTGACATGGGCGAACAGACACTGGCGGAACAACAGCTGGCCAAGGGCCGGCAACTGCAGCAGCAAGGCAAGCTGATCGAAGCGATCAACGCCTATCAGGCGGCTTTTAAACAGGACCCGGCCCTGGCCGAAGCCCAGCATTTCCAGGGCCTGGCGATGCTGGAACTGGGCCAGGGCACCATCGGCCTGGGCCTGTTGAAACTGTCGCTCAAGCAACAGCCCGACAACGCCCTGTTCCACTACAACCTCGGCAACGTGCTGCGCGGCACGGACAGCGAGGCGGCGCTGGCCAGCTACGCCACGGCGGCGCGGCTGGCGCCGCACGAGCACGATTTCGCCATCAGCCATGCGGAATTGCTGATGGGAAAACAGCGGCTGATGGAGACCATCGCGGAACTGGAACGTGCCCACGCCCTGCGCCCCCAGCGCTGGCAAACCCTGCAAGGCCTGGCCGAGCTGTATTACCGCACGGGACAGCAGGAACTGGCCTTGGCCCGCTATGCGCAAGGCCTGGCGCTGCACCCGGCGCTGGCGCAAACCTGCCGCATCGGCTTTGCCAGCCCGCAAGCGGAATACGCCGAAACTTTGACGGCGCTCAATGTCGCAGATGACATACACGATTTTATCCGTGAAACCGACCTGCACATCCTCGACGATTTCCTGCCCGATCCGGCCGCCTGGCGCGCCCAGGCGCTGGCGCTGCCGTTCGAGCAGCAGCGCTATGCGGGACAGAACTATCCGGGCAGCCAGACGGCGGGCCAGCCCAGCCAGGCCATCATGGAGCGCATCGCCACGGCGCTGGGCCGCCCCATCCGTTTCATCTCGCCCGACAATGGCTCGTATCGCCTCAGCTATGCGGACGCGATGGCGCGCACGGATATCCACGTGGATAACGAGACGGGCAATAACTTCAATTTCTATGCGGGCGTGCTGTATCTGAACCCGCCCGAGCAATGCCAGGGCGGCACCACGTTCTGGCGCCACCAGCCCAGCGGCTGGTACCGGCGCTTGCCCGAGGCGGACGTGAAAGCGGGCGGCTATGCCAGCTTCAAGGATTTCCAGAAGCGCTGGCTGCCGAACAGTAAAGTGCAGAAATTCAACGACTTGCAGGAACAGCGCGACAGTTGGCAAGCCCTGCTGGAAGTGCCGATGCGCCATAACCGCCTGATCGTCTACAAGGGCCACTACTTTCACTCGATCAGCAATGTGTTTGGCGACACGCCGGAAAATGGCCGGTTGGTGCAGCTGTTTTTCTTTGAGGTGCCGGATTAGGGGTAACGGGCAATTGTCGGATTACGCCCTGCGGGCTAATCCGACCTACTGTCACCGGACCATGCGTAGGTCGGATTAGCGGAACGCGTAATCCGACACAACCACCGCCTCGGATCAATACATGTCGGCGGCCGTGGCGCGTACCGCTTTCAACAACATATCCGCCCCCGGCGACAACAGATGATCCTGCTGGCGGATGATGCCGAAGGCATCCATCTTGCACGGCAGCTCAATCGGCAAAATGCTCAGCACGTTCAGCGATTCATAGTAGTGGGCCACTTCCGTCGGCATCACGTGCAGCGAATCCGTCTGCTGCAGCAAGGACGTGATCAGCAGCAAGGCGGTCGTGTCGACCACGTCGACGGGCGGTTCCAGACTGGCGCGGCGGAACATCATGTCGAAGCGGTGGCGCAGGATGCTGCCTTGCGGCGGCAAGATCCACGGCTGGCCCGCCAGGTCCTTCAATTGCAGATTCTTGCGCGACAGCAGTGGGTGGCCATTGCGCGCCACGGCGCTGGCCGGCTCTTCCGTCAATTCCTCGTAGATGAGTCCGGCGCTGCTTTCCTTTTCCAGGATGCGCCCGATCATGAAATCCAGGGTGCCATGCTGCAGCATGTCCATCAGGGTGTTGCTGTGTTCCAGATGCACGCCGATGCGCATCAGCGGCGCCTGCTGCTTGATGCGGGCAATCGCGCGCGGCAGCAAGGCCATCGCCGGCGTCATGATGACACCCACTTCCACCTGGCCCGTCAGGCCCGACTTCAGGGCGACGATGTCGTCATGCGCCAGCGACAGGCTAGTTAACGCCATGCGCGCGTGGCGTATCATCGTTTCGCCGTAGATGGTCGGCTCCATACCGCGCGGCAACCTGTCGAACAGGCGCACGTCCAGCATCTCTTCCAGGTCCTTGATTTGCTTGGACGCGGCCGGCTGCGTCATGTGCAATTCTTCCGCCGCGCGGTGGATGTTGCGCTGCTCGTCCAGGGCGATCAGCAGCAGCAATTGCCGCGTCTTCAGGCGGGCTCGCAAGAACCAGTTGGGGTTGAGGGTATCCATGAATAAATCATATCATGATCGATATCAGTTTTAACTCAATATCGATATTCCAGATATCGGTTTGTCTCCTTTTTGAGCGTCGTCAAGCAGCGATCACGGTGCCTTGCAGGCGGCGCTGGGATTAGGTGCCGGGCCAGCCGTTTGGTGGATGAATTCGATCGTGCCGTCGGGCTTGTATTTCAGCTCTTCCACGGCCACGGAACGCCGGTATTCCCCGCCGCCTGGCAACTTGTCGTTGTGATAGAAGATGTAGGACTTGCCGTTGAACTCGATGATGGCCTGGTGGATGGTTTTCACGACGGCATTCTTGTCCATGATGGTGCCACGGAAATGCCAGGGGCCCGTCGGCGTGGGTCCCGTCGCATATGCCGTTTCTTCCGGGAAGTTGCGCGAGTACGACAAGTAATACGTGCCCGCATGCTTGTGCATATAGGCCGCTTCCGTGAACGCATCCATGCCGAAGGTCAGGATCGGGCCATCGAGCTCCGTCATGTTGGCTTTGAGCTTGGCGTACTTCAAGACCGTGTTGCCCCAGTAAAGGTAGGCTTGGCCATCCGTGTCGATGAAGACGGCCGGGTCAATGTCGTCCCACGGGATCGCCGTCTGCTGCGTCATGTCGTTCGTGATCAGGGCGCTGCCGCGCGCGTCGACGAAGGGGCCCGTGGGGCTGTCGGACACGGCCACGCCGATGGCCTTGCCGGGGATGGTCTTGTGGTCGACGGTCGAGTAAAAATAGTATTTGCTGCCGCGCTTGACGATGTCGCCCGCCCACGCGTCCTTGGCGGCCCAGGCGAAGGTCGAGTAACGCACGGGCGAGCCGTGGTCGGTCCAGTTGGCCATGTCGCACGAGGAATACACGCGCCACTCGTGCATCCGGTAATCCGTGTCCGTGGCGCTCGCTTCATCGTGGCCCACGTACAGATACACCCTGCCATTGTCGACCAGCGCGGCCGGATCGCCCGTGTAGATATTTTTCACGATGGGGTTGGCCGCCTGCGCGCCGCATGCCGCGCAGGCGAGCACCGCCGCCATGCCGATGGCGGCACGTGTGTGTTGCTGGAACATCGATTAACTCCCTTTGGTGGTTTTCTGGCCCATGGCCATCAGTCTTTGCACGACGCAAAAGACGAACAGCAGGCCGCCGATGACGATCTTGGTCCACCACGAACTGAGCGTGCCGTCGAAGGCGATCAGGGTCTGGATGGTGCCCAGCACCAGCACGCCGGACAGCGCGCCCGCCACGTAGCCATAGCCGCCGCTGAGCAAGGTGCCGCCGATGACGACGGCGGCAATCGCGTCCAGTTCCGTGCCTTGCGCATGCAAGCCATAGCCGGACAGCATGTAGAACGAAAACAGCACGCCGCCCAAGGACGCACAGAATCCGCTGAAGGCGTAAATGAAGACCTTGGTGCGGCCCACGGGCAAGCCCATCATCAGGGCCGACTGCTCGTTGCCGCCGATCGCATACACGGCGCGGCCGAACGGCGTGGCGTGCGCCAGCCAGATGGCCAGCAGCAGGGTCAGCACGGCAATCACGACGCCGGGCGAGACAAAGCCGCCGAGAAAGCCCAGTTGCGTCTGCGACATGGCCACGAACAGCGGATCATCGATGGTGATGGAATTGATGCTGATCAAATAGCACAGGCCCCGCGCCAGAAACATGCCGGCCAGCGTGACGATGAAGGGCTGCAACTTGAAATAATGGATCAGCGCGCCCATGCCGGCGCCAAACACGGCGCCCAGCGCCAGCACGGTAGCGATCACCAGGAGCGGCGGCCAGTGCGCCACGTTCAGCAGCCAGGCGGCGATCATGGTCGACAGGGCCAGCACGGAACCGACAGACAAGTCGATGCCGCCGGAGACGATGACGAAGGTCATGCCGACGGCGATCACCAGCAAAAAGGCGTTATCGATCAACAGGTTAAAGATCACTTGCGTGGACAGCAAGCCCGGGTAGGCGGCGCCGCCCAGGCCCAGCATCACCAGCAGCAGCAAGACCGTGACGAGCGAAGTGAAATACGGGGTGTGCAGCAAGCCCTTCATGCTTTTCTCCGATGCAGCAATTGCTTGAATTCCGACGATTGCGACAGGCAGACGAGGAAGACGACGACGGACTTGACGACCATGTTGACTTCGGGCGGCACACCGAGCGAATAGATCGTGTAGGTCAGGGTCTGGATGATGAGGGCGCCGATCATGCTGCCGACCAAGCTGAACTTGCCGCCGGCCAAGGACGTCCCGCCCAGGGTGACGGCCAGGATGGCGTCCAGTTCCAGCATCAGGCCCGCATTGTTCGCGTCCGCGCTCTTGATGTTCGAGCTGATCATCAAGCCCGACAAGCCCGCGCAGGCGGCGCAAAAGACGTAGACGAAAAAGATCAATGTCGCCGTCCGGATGCCGGCCAGGCGCGCGGCGACGGGGTTGATGCCGACGGCCTGGATGAACAGGCCCAGGGCCGTTTTGCGCATCAGCAAGGCCGTGATGATGAACACGGCCGCCACGAGGAACAGGGAGAACGGCAAGCCGAACAGGTAACCGCTGCCAATGAAAAAGAAGGGCTGATAGTAGACGGTGACGATCTGTCCATCCGTCAGCAATTGCGCCAGGCCACGCCCCGCCACCATCAGGATCAGGGTGGCGACGATGGGCTGCAAACCGAGACCGGCCACCAGCACGCCATTCCAGGCGCCGCACAGCAGGGCCGCGCCCAGGGCCGCCGCCAGGGCCCAGCCCATGGGGATGTTGCTCACGTAGGTCGGCACGCCGTTCTCCATCACCATGGTGCCGCCGATCAGCATGGCCGCCACGGTGCCGGACAGGGCCACGACGGCGCCCACGGAAATGTCGATGCCGCGCGTGGCGATGACGAGGGTCATGCCCAGGGCCGCCAGCATCAGGGGGCGGCGCGGTTGACGATGTCGATCACGCTGCCGTACAAATGGCCGTCGCGAATTTCCAGATGGAAAAAGCCGGGGATGGCGCAGAAGGCCACCAGCAACAGCAGCAACAGCGCGGCCAGGGGCCGGCTCAGGGGGTGGTGTAAAACGGTATGCACAATGGAAGAATCCGTGGTGGCAGCCGCCCGCGCCGCAGGGGCGGCGGGCGACGAAGTGGATACGCTCATGCGGTCTCTCCGGCAATCACTTGCAGCACGGAACTGTCATCGAGCTCGCCGCGCGCATAGTCGCCGCAGGCCTTGCGGTCGCGCATGACGACGATGCGGTCGCTGCAGCGCAGCACTTCGGGCAGTTCGGACGAGATGAACAGGATGGCCATGCCCTTGCGGCACAGTTTGGCCACATAGCTCATGATTTCCTGCTTGGCGCGCACGTCGATGCCGCGCGTCGGTTCGTCGAGAATCAGCATGGCGGGCGATGTCACCAGCCAGCGCGCCAGCAAGGCTTTTGCTGGTTGCCGCCCGACAGGCTGCCGATCGGCGTTTCGATGCTGGCCGTCTTGATGCCGAGCGCCTTCACGTATTCATCGGCCAGCGCCTGCTGGCGTTTGAACGGAATGGCGCGCAGCAAGCCGGTGCGGGCTTGCAAGGCCAGGATGATGTTTTCGCGCACGGACAGCGACAGGATCGCCCCCTCGTGCTTGCGGTCTTCCGAGCAGAAACCGATGTCGCGGGCAATCGCGTCGCGCGGCACGGCGAACTGGCGCGGCTGGCCCTGCATGGTGATCGTGCCCGAATCGGCCTTGTCGGCGCCGAACAGCAAGCGCGCCAGTTCCGTGCGGCCCGAACCGAGCAAGCCGGCCAGGCCCAGCAATTCACCCTGGCGGATGTGGAAATCCATGGGCAGCAAGGCGCCCTTGCGGCCCAGCCCTGTTGCTTCCAGCACGTTCGGACCGAAGCTGGCCGCGCCCGCTTCTTGCGCCAGGTCGAGTTCTTGCGCTTGGGTATCGGCCGCCACGCCGATCATTTTATTGACCAGCGCCAGGCGCGACAGTTCGCTGCACGCGTATTCGCCTTCGCGCTCGCCATTGCGCATGACCGTGATGCGGTCGGAAATGGCATAGGTCTGGTCGAGAAAGTGGGTCACGAACAGGATTGCCATGCCCTGCTCGCGCAAACGGCGCAGCACGGAAAACAGCAGATGGACTTCCGCCTCGTCCAGGCTGGACGTGGGTTCGTCGAGGATCAGCACGCGGGCCGAAATATTCAGCGCGCGCGAAATGGCCACCATTTGCTGGATGGCCAGCGGAAAGCTGGACAATTGCGCCGTGACATCGATATCGATCTGCAACTGTTGCAGCAAGGCACGCGCCTGTTGCTGCATGGAACGCCAGTCGATAGCCCCAAAGCGGCGCGGGTAGCGGCCGATAAAGATGTTTTCCGCCACCGACAGGTTCGGACACAGATTGACTTCCTGGTACACGGTGCTGATGCCGAGCGCCTGCGCGTCCGAGGTGGACGCGGGGGCGATGGGCTTGCCGTCGAGTAAAATCTGGCCGCTGTCGGGCGTGTAGACGCCCGTCAGCACCTTGATCAGGGTCGATTTCCCGGCGCCGTTTTGCCCCATCAACGTGTGCACTTCGCCCGGATACAGGCGCAGGGCAACGTCGCTGAGGGCTTTGACGCCGGGAAAGGATTTGCTGATGCCGCGCAACTCCAGCAAGGGAGCTGGCGCGGCCGTGTGATGCGCTTGCGTATTCATCATGCGGCAAGCTTAGTACTTACGGTTCGGAAATTCCTTGGCGGCCACCTCGGCAGGGAACACGCCTTCCACCGTCGTGATGCGCGCCGGCACGGGCTTGCCGGCCACCACATCGCGGGCGATGGACATCAATTGCGGACCCAGCAGCGGGCTGCACTCGACGGTGACGTTCAGCTTGCCGGCGATCATGGCTTCGAACGCGCCTTTGACGCCATCGATCGAGATGATGATGATGTCCTTGCCCGGTTTCATGCCCGCTTCTTCGATGGCCTGGATGGCGCCGATGGCCATGTCGTCATTGTGTGCGTACAGCACGTTGATCTTCTTGCCTTCCGCCTTCAGGAACGCTTCCATCACTTCCTTGCCCTTGGCGCGCGTAAAGTCGCCCGTTTGCGAACGGATGATCTTCATCTTCGGATTCTTGCCCACCACTTCCAGGAAGCCGGCCTTGCGGTCGATGGCGGGCGCGGAACCGACCGTGCCCTGCAGCTCGACGATATTCAGCGTGGCATCCGGGGTTTTCTTGGCGTGCTCGAGCAGCCACTGGCCGGCGCGGCGGCCCTCTTCCACGAAGTCCGAACCGATGAAGGTCACGTACAGCGATTTATCGGCCACGTTGACGGCGCGGTCCGTCAGGATGACGGGGATCTTGGCGGCCTTGGCTTCGCGCAAGACGGTATCCCAGCCCGATTCCACGACGGGCGAAAAGGCGATCACGTCGACCTTTTGCGCGATGAACGAGCGCAGCGCCTTGACCTGGTTTTCCTGCTTTTGCTGCGCATCGGCAAATTTCAGGGTGACGCCATCTTTCTTGGCCGCCTCCTTGATGGAGACGGTATTGGCGGTGCGCCATTCGCTCTCGGCGCCCACCTGCGAAAAGCCCATGACGAGGGGCTTGGCGGCAAACGCGGAAGGCGTGGCGAAGGTGGTGGCGGAAGCGGCCAGCAGCATGGCGCTGGCGAGGAGGGTGCGGCGGCTCAAGGTCATTCTTGTCTCCAGTTTTTTATTGGAATACCATCACAGCCGGATGCCGGATGGGCGGTTTTTTATGAACCCATGGTAGGAGAAAGCAACATAGCCATCCAATCAATTCTTTTTCGCTTGCGATACCGATTTGCGTATCGGTAGAGGGAGGCCATCCTCCCCTCCCCGTCAGCGCAGCAGGCGCAGCCCGTACAGGCCGCCCGCCACGGAGTCCTTGCCGGCGACAAATTTCACGACCAGCTTGCCCTTGGCGGCCGCTACCAAAGCCGCAGGCACGGCGAGATCCACCGTATGCAGCTCCTGCGGCGCATCGGCCGCCACGGCCACCGTGGCCACTTTCGTGCCGTTGAGCAGCACGTCGAACACGCGGCCCGCATCGAGGGTGGACAGGGTCAGGCGCAGGGTTGCCGCTTCGCTCTTCGGGTCGCTGAGGTCATAGCTGAACCAGCCCGTCGCATGGCGCCAGTGCCGGCCCTTGTAGATGCCGTTCTCGCCCCCTTCGGCCTTGAAAAAATGGTCGGATTCCGGCTGCTGCTGTCCCGGCGCCACCTGGTCGATGGTGAGCGCATCCAATGCCAGGCGCTGCGCTTCCGCCTGGCGCGTCGTGTCCTGCAGCTGCGCCAGTTTCGCGGGCGTGGAGACGGGCCAGTACAGCATGTAGCGCGAGTCGTGCAGGCGGAAAAACGGGATCAGTTTTATCTCCGCCGCATCCTTGCCCTGGATCAAGCCGGGCGCCGTGAACGTCAACGGCTGGCCTTTCACGGGGCGGATTCTCCGCATGAAATCCTTCTGATCGCTGACGAACAGGGACGACGATTCCAGCGGACACACCTGCCCCTGGGCGATATGGCCCATGCGCGAGTCATCGGCAAAATAGTTCAGTTGTTCATACGCGAACGGCTGCGTCCTGGCGGCCAGCACGATGGGGCCGTGCAGCACGGCATAGTAATTCGACTGGTCCGGCATCTGTTCCAGGCGCGTCGTCATCGGCAATGTGACGTCAACCGTGTCGCCCGTTTTCCAGGCGCGCGCAATGGTCACATATTCACCGGGCGCGCCGGACACGCGCAGGGCCTTGCCATTGAGCTTGACGCGCAGCTTGCCCTTGGCTACCCACTGCGGGTAGCGGATCTTCAGGCTGAAGGTTTTATTGCCCGTGAATTGGCCAAGCGTGATGCGCGTCGTGTCGCGGTCAGGGAACTGCGTGCTCTGGATAATCTTGACGCCCTGCTCCTGCCAGTCCAGGGTGGACGCCATGAACAGGTTCACGTACAGGACGTCGGCGTCGTGAGCGTAGATGAATTCGCCATATTTGGCCTGGCTTTCGATGCCGGAACCCACGCAGCACCACATGCCCTTGTCCACCTGCGAATACACGCGGTAGTGGTTCGGGCGCATGGGCGTGAAATACACGAAGCCGCCCGTGCCGGGCCGCTGCGACGACAGGATATGGTTGTACAGGGCGCGCTCGTAGTAATCCGCGTATTGGACCTGCTCGTCTCGGCGGAACAGCTGCTGCGTGAGCTTGAGCATATTGTAGGTATTGCAGGTTTCCGGCCCTTCCACCTCTTCCACCATCGAAGAAAAGTCGTGTTCGTCGTGGAAATGTTCCTTGACGCTGTTGCCGCCGATGGCCACCGTGCGCTTGTCGTGCACGGTTTGCCAAAAGAATTGCGCCGCCTGCTGCCAGTCGCGCCGGCCCGTCAAGGCGCCGATGCGCTCGAAGCCGATGACTTTCGGGATTTGCGTATTCGCATGCAGGCCCGTCAGCTTGTCCTGTTGCGCCGCCAAAGGTTGCAAGACCGCTTGATGCGAGAAGCGCACGGCCAGGTCCAGATACTTTTGCTCGCCCGTCATCGCATAGACGTCGGCCAGCACCTCGTTCATGCCGCCGTGCTCGGCGCGCAGCATGGCCTGCATCTGCGCGTCGGACAAGGAGGCCGAGAGTTTCACGGCCCAGTCCGACAAGGCGATCAGCATGGCCTTCGCCTCGACATTGCCGGCGTACTGGTAGGCGTCGCGCAAGCCGGCGAATACCTTGTGCAGGTTGTACCACGGCACCCATTTACCGTTGACGGAGAAGGTATCGGCCTGCATTTCTCCCTTGGCGATGGCTTGCCAGGCGGCATTGCCGTCAGGAATGCCACCGAGGTAGCCATTGCCATTGGCGTCCTGGCATTGCTTCAGTTCCGCCAGCATGTAGTCGAGGCGCGCGCGCGCCTGGGCGTCGCCCGTGGACGCCACCATCAGGGCCAGCGCAGACAGATAATGCCCGCCCATGTGGCCGTCGAGCCCCGTCGATTCCCAGTTGCCATAGCTGGGCTGGATCTGCGGCAAGCCCGCCTCGCGGCGAAATGGCGCCAGCAGCTTATCCGGGTCGAAGGCCAGCAGATACTGCAAGTCCGTCGTCTGCGCATCGAGAAACGGCCCCGCTCCCAGGCGCACGGACGAGAGGGGAAACAGCTGGGCCGCCTGCAAGCCGGGCGTGGCCAGTCCGCCGGCGGCCAGCGCCAGCATCAACCAGGTTGTTTTCATGGCGGCGCCTAGGGCTTGGCGGCCGGCAATTCACGGCTCTGGTAGCGATTCAAGTCGCGCGGGTCCACCTGCGGCCAGCCGTCCTTGTCCCACGTCATGGGCAATATCTTGAGCTTCTGCAAATAGTTATCCGCCGTCTCGTAGGCGTGCAGCACCAGATAATCCTTGCCGTCAAAGTTATAGGCGCTGTTGTGGCCCAGGCCCGTCCAATCCTTGTCGCCTTTCAAGACCACCGTGCCGCCGCCCTGCGCCATGTCGCGGCCACCCTTGTCCAGATACGGCCCCGTCACGCTCCTGGCACGGCCCACGGCCAGGTGGTAGGTGCTTTTTCCTTCTGGCAGCACAAACCCCAGGAGACGAAGAGAAAGTAATCGTTGCCGCGCTGGAAGATGAACGGCGCCTCGATTTCCTCGGGCGCGGGCTTGAATTCGCCCGTCCGTGGCGGCAGCGGCGCACGGCGCGCCAGCGAATGCCACTCTTGTGGTTCCGCAATGGTTTTCCAGTCCGCGTTGAGTTTCACCAGCTTGATGCCGTTCCAGAACGAACCGAAGGCCATCCACGGCGTACCGGCCGCATCGGTGACGATGTTCGAATCGATGGCGTTCCACTCGTCGCGCTCGGGCACCGATTGCAGCAGCATGCCCTGGTCGACCCAGCGGTAATCGGGCGAGCGGGGATTCAGGGTGGTGTTGACGGTCACGCCGATGCCGGAGGTGTTCTTGCCGAAGCCGGACACGGAGTAGTACAGGTAATATTTGCCGTCATGGAATTGCACGTCGGGCGCCCAGATATGGTCGTCAAACGACGGTGCGGCCGTCTTGGCCCAGGTCGGCTGGCCCGCGAAGACGCGCCCTTCCGGCCGCCAGTCGACCATGTTTTTCGAGCTGTAGAAGGTAATGCCGGGGCCCGTGCTGTACAAATAATACGTGTCGCCTTCCCTGGCCATCACGGGGTCGTGTACGCTGACCTGGGCCGCTTGGGCGGGGATGAAGGCAAGCATGGCCGCCAAGGCCATCATTGTCGAAAAGTGCATCGTGTTCTCCACATGGCCAGCCGGCCCGTCATGCGGGCCGGCTGGATACCTCAAAATCGGCAGGTTTATTCGACCGCCACCACCACGACGGCCTTGGCGGGCACCGACACGGTCAGCTTGCCGCCCTGCGCCTGGGCATTGAACGCCACCGGCTGCACGGCTTGCGGTTGCGCAAAGCTGTTGACGGCATCCATCTTGCCTGCGGTCAGCACGCGGCCGTTCACGCTGGCCACTTGCTTGCCCGCCAGTGCTACGTTGACGTCGACGGCCTTATGCGGGTTCGTGTTGACCAGGGACAAGTACACCTTGCCATCCTTGCCACGGGCGGCCGAAGCGCTCACTTCAGGAATGCTGACCTTGCCCAGGCTGTACTTGCCATTGCCCTGAATGGCGACCGGCAGCGAAGTGGCGTCCTGGAACGGCACGTACATTTCAAACGCGTGATACGTCGGCGTGAGGAAATATTTGTCCTTGTCCGTGATGATCATCGCCTGCAGCACGTTGACCATTTGCGCGATATTCGTCATGCGCACGCGGTCCGCATGGGCGTGGAAGATATTGAAGTTCAGGGCGGCGACGAGCGCGTCGCGCAAGCTGTTTTGCTGGAACAGGAAGCCCGTGTTGGTGCCCGGTTCCACGTCGTACCAGGTGCCCCATTCATCGACGTACAGGCCCGTCTTTTTCGACGGGTCGTTCTTGTCGATGGCGGCGAGATTGTTCTTGATCAAGCTATCGATGCGCAGGGTGCGGCTCAGGGTGGATATCCATTGATCTTCGCCAAAGCCCGTGGCGGCGCCCTTCTTTTCCCAGACACCGGTCGGCACCGTGTAGTAGTGGAAACTGATGGCATCCATCATGTTCGGCTTGATTTCGCGGCTCAGGGTGCTGGACCAGCTGATGTCGTCGTCATTGCCGCCGCTGGCGATGAATTTCGGGCGCGCGCTTTCCGGCGTCTTCATGAAGGTGTGATAGTGCTTGTACAGGTCGGCATAGTACTGCGGGCGCATATTGCCGCCGCAACCCCAGGCTTCATTGCCGATGCCAAAGTAATCGACTTTGTATGGCTGGGCGCGGCCATTCTTGCGACGCAGCTCGGCCAGGGTGGATTTACTGTCCGACGTCATGTATTCGAGCCATTCGGACATTTCCTGCGGCGTGCCCGAACCGAGGTTGCCGTTGATATAGGTCTGTGCGCCCAAGAGCTCGGCCAGGTCGAAGAATTCATGCGTGCCGACGGCGTTCGACTCTTCCACGCCGCCCCAGTTGGTGTTGACCTTCGTCGGGCGCTTCTCGCGCGCGCCGATGCCATCCTTCCAGTGGTATTCATCGGCAAAACAGCCGCCCGGCCAGCGCACCAGCGGCACGTGCAACTGTTTCAGCGCGCCCAGCACGTCATTGCGCCAGCCCTTGGTGTTCGGAATGCTGGACTCCGGCCCCACCCACATGCCTTCGTAGATGCCGGTGCCCAGGTGTTCGGCGAACTGGCCATACACGTTCTTGTTGATCACGGGACCGGGCTTGGCCACATCGATGGTGACCTTGACGGGCGCGGCAAAGGCGCCGCCGACGGCCATGGCCAGGCTGAGGGCCACGATGCTGGTATGGATGAATTTCATGCTGTCTCCTGTTTTTTAGTGAAAAGCAAGGGCCGGGTCAACCCCGGCAAAATCTGGATGTGGCGATGCCTCTCCTGCCGCGGGGTTGGGGCGGCAAGAGCGGTGTTGCAAAAGGGAAAGGGGTAGCTGCGGAAAAACCCGCGCCCGACAAAACGCCCAGGGCTAGGCGCAGGGGCGAAGACAGTACGCTAGTACATCAGTACGATGACTTCCACCCCTGCAACAACGCCCTGGACGTTTTGTCAAACCCAGCCGGCATCGACGATGAATTCCTGACTGGAGCACATCGCGCCGTCATCGGAGGCAAGGAACAACACCATGGCGGCGATGTCCTGCGGCATCAGTTTATTCGGCAGGCACTGGCTTTTCTTGATTTCCGCTTCCGCCGCCTCGTCGACCCACAGGTCGATCTGGCGCTGCGTCATGACCCAGCCGGGCGTGACCGTGTTGACGCGGATATTGTGGGCGCCATAGTCGCGCGCCAGGCCCCGCGTGAGGCCCACGACGGCCGCCTTGGTGGTGGCGTACACAGGGTAGCCGCCCGACTTCATGTGCCAGGAAATCGAGCTGACGTTGATGATGGAACCGCCGCCCTTGCGCTTCATGCCTTCGAAGACGGCCTGGCAGGTGAAGAACATGGGACGTTGATTGATCGCAATGCGCTCGTTCCAGTATTCCAGGGTCACGTCCTGCGCCTGGTGGCGCTGGTCGTTGGCCGCGTTGTTGACGAGGATATCGAAGTCGCCCAGCTTCTGCGCCAGTTCCGCCATGACGGCTTGCAGGGAAGCAATATCCGTGATGTCGCAATGGCGGAACAGTGGCGCCGCCAGGCCCGCTTCAGCCAGGCGGCGGCACAGGGCCTCGCTCGCTTCCACGGCGATGTCGACAAACGCCACCAGCGCGCCCTGGGCGGCAAACTCCGCCACCAGGGATTCGCCGATGCCGCTGCCGCCGCCCGTGATGAACACGCGCTTGCCCTGCAAGCTGCCATATTTCGCCAATTGCTTCATCTTGTCTCCACCTGTTTATTTTTATGTACACGTGCACCGCAGCGTACCGCATTCGATATGCGGCTCGCCGTGTTGTTATTCCTTGCCCAACACGCCGTCCTTGCGGCGCCAGATACTGAGCGGATTATCATCGCGCAGCGACTCCGGCAGCAAGTCCTGCGGCAGGTTCTGGTAAGACACGGGGCGCAGGAAACGGTTGATGGCTGCCGTGCCTACCGACGTGCTGCGGCCGTCCGAGGTGGCCGGGAACGGGCCGCCGTGCACCATGGCCGTCGACACTTCCACCCCCGTCGGGAAACCGTTGGCCAGGATACGGCCCACGCGGCGCTCCAGCACGGGCAGCAGGCGGCGCGCATCGTCCAGGTCGCCCGCATCCATCTGCAGGGTGGCCGTCAGCTGGCCTTCCAGGCTTTCCGTGATCGCCAGCATTTGCTCGATGTCGCGGCACGCCACCAGCAGGGAAGCGGGACCGAACACTTCGTCGCGCAGATCGTGCCTGGCCAAAAACGCCTCGCCCGAGGTGACGAACAGGGCCGCGGCGCCCTTGCCTTCGTCGCCCGTGTTTCGCACCAGCGGCGTGACATCGGCATGCTGCGCCAGCGCGGCCACGCCCTTGGCATAGCTGCTGGCGATGCCGGCCGTCAACATGGTGGCGGCCGGAGCCGGCGCCAGCGCTTCGGCGGCGGCGGCGGCAAACGCCGTGAAGTCAGGGCCTTCCAGACCCAGCACGAGGCCGGGATTGGTGCAGAACTGGCCCACGCCCATCGTCAGCGAGGCGGCAAAACCGCTGGCGATCGCCGCGCCACGAGCGGCCAAAGCTTGCGGCAGCACAAACACGGGGTTGATGCTGCTCATTTCCGCATACACGGGGATCGGCTGCGGGCGTTCGGCCGCCACCTTCATCAGGGCGATGCCGCCCGAACGCGAACCCGTGAAACCGACGGCCTGGATGGCCGGATGGGCGACCAGCGCCTGGCCGATGCCATTGCCCGTGCCCGTCAGCAAGGCGAACACGCCGGCCGGCAGCTGGCAGAGGGCAATCGCCTTGACGATGGCGCGCGCCACCAGCTCGGACGTGCCCGGATGGGCCGAATGGGCTTTCAGCACGACGGGGCAGCCGGCAGCCAGGGCCGAGGCCGTATCGCCGCCGGCGACGGAGAAGGCCAGCGGGAAGTTACTGGCCGCAAACACGGCGACGGGGCCCAGGCCGATCATGCGCAAACGCAAGTCAGGACGCGGCGGCACGCGGTCGGGCAACGCCGAATCGATGCGCGCATCGGTCCACGATCCTTCGCGCAGCAAGCCCGCGAACAGTTTTAATTGACCGACGGTGCGGCCGCGTTCACCTTCCAGGCGCGCGCGCGGCAAGCCGCTTTCCGTCATGGCGCGCACGATCAGCTCGTCGCCCAGTTCACCGATTTGCGCGGCGATGGTGTCCAAAAAGTCGGCACGCTGCGCATCACTGGTGGCGCGGAACGGGTCGAATGCGGCTTGCGCCAGGCGGCAGGCTGTATCGATTTGCGCTACGTCAACCATGTGGAAGGCGGGCGCGATGTGCGCGCGCGCGGCCGGGTCCCACGCTTCGAAGGAGCCGCCATTGCCCTTGACGGCGACGCCGCCGATCAATGCATCACCGGTGATATTGAAACTCATAATGTGCTCACTTTCGCAAATTCGGTTGGGAAGAGGTCGAGGCGGTTGCGCAAGGCAGGGCCAAAGGCCGGCGCTTCGATTTCAAAGGTTTCGCCCGGCGCCACGCTCACGCCATCGGCAAAGCTCAGGGTGGCCGTGCCGAAGAAATGCACGTGCACGTCGCCAGGGCGCTTGAACAGCGGATACTTGAAGTGATGGTGCTCGAGGTTGGCAATCGTGTGCGACATATTGTCTTCGCCGCTGACGAACGCCTTTTCCCAGCGCACCTTGCCGGCCGCATCGAGCACGCGCGAGGCGCCGGCTATATGCGCGGGCAATTCGCCCACCAGCAGGGCCGGGCCCACGCTGCAGACGCGCAGCTTCGAGTGGGCCAGGTACAGATAGTTCTGGCGTTCCGTCACGTGATCCGAGAATTCATTGCCGATGGCGTAGCCGACCCGGTAAGGCTGGCCGTCGTCGCCGATCACGTACAGGCCGGCGATTTCCGGCTCTTCGCCGCCGTCGAGGGCAAAGTCCGGCATGCGCAGGGCTGGCCGCCAGCGCGCACGATGGAGCCGTCGCCTTTATAGAACCACTCGGGCTGGGCGCCGGCCGTGCCGTCGGCCGGCTTGCCGCCTTCCACGCCCAGGCGGAACATTTTCATGGAGTCGCTCAAGGAATCAGCGTCGCCGCCGATCTTCTTGTGCATGGCGTCACGCGCGCCGGCGCTGCCCAAATGGGTCAGGCCCGTGCCCGTCACGTAGCAGTGCGCCTCGTCCGCATGGTCGAGCGGCGCCAGCAAACGGCCGCTGGCGGCCACATCCGCATACGCATGCGTGGCGTTGCCGACGCTGGCGTTCACCAGTTCCGCCAGGCTCACCTTCTTGCGGATGGCGTCTTGCGCCAGCGCATACGTCGTGTTGTAGCCTTCGATAACGCGGATGACGTCGTCTTGCAGCAGGCCGACGAGGCGGCCGCCATGTTCATTCGTAAATTGCAGCAACAGCATGGGATTCTCCGCTTAATGTGAGTGGCGCGGCACGGCGGAACCGCGATTGCCGACCAGGAAGTCGAAATCGCAGCCTTCGTCGGCCTGCAACACGTGTTCGATGTACAGCTGCTGGTAGCCGCTCTTCGGTCCGGGCGCGCTGCCCAGTTCGCGGGCCGCCAGGCGCTCGGCGATTTCCGCGTCGCTGATGTCGAGGTTCAGGCTGCCGGCGTGGCAGTCGAGGGCGATCATGTCGCCATCCCTGACGATACCCAGCGGGCCGCCCGCCATGGCTTCCGGCGCCACGTGCAGGACGACGGTGCCGTAGGCGGTGCCGCTCATGCGCGCGTCCGAGATGCGCACCATGTCGGTGATGCCTTGCGCCAGCAGTTTCGGCGGCAAGCCCATGTTGCCCACTTCGGCCATGCCCGGATAGCCTTTCGGGCCGCAATTTTTCATCACCAGCACGGAATTGGCATCGACGTCGAGGTCCGGATCGAGGATGCGCGATTTATAGTGCTCGAAATCCTCGAACACGACGGCCTTGCCCCGGTGCTGCATCAAATGCGGCGAAGCGGCCGATGGTTTCAGCACGGCGCCGCGTGGCGCCAGGTTGCCGCGCAGCACGCAGATGCCGCCATCGGCCAGCAGCGGGTTGTCCAGCGTGCGCACCACTTCATCGTTGTAGATCGGCGCTTCGACGCAGTTGTCCCAGATCGACTTGCCGTTGACGGTCAAGGCATTCTTGTGCGGCAGCAAGTCACCCTCGCCCAGGCGGCGTATCACGGCCGGCAAGCCGCCCGCGTAGTAAAACTCTTCCATCAGGAAACGGCCCGACGGCAGCAGGTCGACGATGGTCGGCGTGCCGCGGCCCGTTTTCGTCCAGTCTTCCAGCTCCAGCGGCACGCCGATGCGCCCGGCAATGGCTTTCAAATGGATCACGGCATTGGTCGAGCCGCCGATGGCCGCATTGACCTTGATGGCATTTTCAAACGCCTCGCGCGTCAGCACTTTCGACAGGCGCAGGTCTTCGTGCACCATTTCAACGATGCGGATGCCCGACATATGCGCCAGCACGTAGCGGCGCGAATCGACGGCGGGAATGGCCGCGTTGTGCGGCAAGGACGTGCCCAGCGCTTCGGCCATGCTGGCCATGGTCGAGGCCGTACCCATGGTGTTGCAGGTGCCTGCCGAGCGCGACATGCCCGATTCGGCCGACATGAACTGGTGCAGGGTGATCGATCCCGCCTTCATCTGCTCGTGCAACTGCCATACGGCCGTGCCGGAACCGATGTCCTTGCCGTTCAGCTTGCCGTTCAGCATGGGGCCGCCGCTGACGACGATGGTGGGAATGTCGACGCTGGCCGCGCCCATCAGCAACGCCGGCGTCGTCTTGTCGCAGCCGACCAGCAGCACGACGGCGTCCATCGGATTGCCGCGGATCGACTCTTCCACGTCCATCGACGCCAGGTTGCGCGTCAGCATGGCTGTCGGGCGCAGATTCGATTCGCCGTTCGAGAAGACAGGGAATTCCACTGGGAAACCGCCCGCTTCCAGGATGCCGCGCTTGACGTGCTCGGCCAGCTGGCGGAAATGCGCGTTGCAGGGGGTCAGTTCGGACCAGGTATTGCAGATGCCGATGATGGGCTTGCCGTGAAATTCGTGGTCAGGTATGCCCTGGTTTTTCATCCAGCTGCGGTACATGAAGCCGTTCTTGTCCTGCGAGCCGAACCACTCGGCGGAGCGCAGGGCCACCTTCTTTTTGTCTCAGACATGCCATTCTCCTGGTTGTGCCATGCCGGATCTAAGGTCGTCGGCCCGGGCAGCGATGTTGGAATACTAAAGAATCCTGCCATGCCTTTCCAATCAATTTTTAATGCGTTCCGATATCGAAAACGATATCGGCATGCACCAATGAAAACGCCCTGCGGGCGCGTGGCGGCAGGTCGTGGAGGTATTGGGGGTTAGACGATTACTCTACGGAAAACCGGTAGACAGTTTCCGTCCGGTATTCCTCGCCCGGGCGCAAGATGGTGTTCGGGAAATGCGCCTGGTTCGGCGCATCGGGGAAATGCTGGGTTTCCAGGCACAGCGCGCTGCGGTAGCTGATGGCGCGCAGCTTGCCGTACTGGCTGCTGTCGAGGAAATTGCCGGAATAAAACTGGATGCCCGGTTCCTGCGTGTACACCTGCATCACCCGGCCCGATTGCGGATCGCGCACGGTGGCCGCCAGGTTCAGCAGCTGACCGGGTTGTTGATTCAGCACAAAATTATGGTCGTAGCCGCGGCCGATGCGGATCTGTTCATGCGGCAAGTCAATGCTGTCGCCGATGACGGTGCTCTGGCGCAAGTCGAATGGCGTGCCGGTGACGTCCGCCAGCTCGCCCGTGGGAATCGAACCGACATCGACGGGCAGGTAACGGTCCGCATTGACGGACACTTCGTGGCCAAGGATATGGCCCTGCCCTGCCAAGTTGAAATAGCTGTGGTTGGTCAGGTTGACGGGCGTGGCCAGGTCCGTGATGGCATGGTAGCGCAGGCTCAGCGCATTATCGTTGTCCAGCTCATAGGTCAGCGTGACGTCGAGCTTGCCCGGGTAGCCGTCTTCGCCGTGCGGGCTGCTGCGCGTGAACGTGACGCCCACGGCGTCTTCCTTCGTGAACGGTTCGGCCTGCCACATCACCTGGTGATAGCCTTGGTTTCCGCCATGCAAGTGATTCGGTGCGTTGTTGACGGCCAGCTGGTAATCCTTGCCGTCGAGGCTGAAACGGCCTCCGGCAATGCGGTTGCCGTAGCGCCCGATGACGGCGCCCAGGAAAGCGCCGTTGTGCAGATACGGCTCGATGCGCTCGAATCCGAGCACCACGTCGGCAAAGGCACCAGTGCGGTCCGGCACGTGGATTTCGCTGATGATGGCGCCAAAGTCGAGCACTTTCACCTGCATGCCCTGGCGGTTCGTCAGGGTAAACACAGTGACGTGGTCGCCGCCGGGCAGGACGCCGAACGGCGCTTGCGTCACTGAAACAGAATCAACTGGGGTCATGGCGTCGGGTCCAGGGTTTACAGGGTCGATGAGCGGCCAAACACGGGCATGCCCTGCGCATCCCAGCGCAGCGGTTTGACAAACGTGTGGCGGTCCGGGTTCCACAGCGGGTCGCCAACGATTTCCGTGTAGGTGCGGGCATGGTACACCAGCAATACGCCATCGCCATCGGCGGCCGTCGTAAAGCTGTTGTGGCCGGGGCCGTAGATGCCGTGCTCATAGCAGGTGGCAAACACGGGCGCGGGCGACTTCGTCCACGCCGCCGGATCGAGCAGGTCGGCCGTGGCATCGGCCCACAACAAGCCCATCGCGTAGTTTTCATCGGTGGCGCTGGCCGAATAGCTGATGAAGATCTTGCCATTGCGTTTCAGCACGGAGGGTCCCTCGTTGACCCAGAAGCCGCGGATTTCCCAGTCGAATTCCGGCTTGCTCAGCATCACGGGCGGGCCGGCCAGCTGCCACGGCGTAGCCATCGGCGCGATATACAGGTTCGAATTGCCTTCGATGGCGACATCCTTCTGCGCCCACAGGTAGTACAGCACGCCGTCGTGCGTAAAAGTGGTGGCATCCAGGCAGAAGGTGTCGATGCCCGTGTCGATCTGTCCCATGAATTCCCATTCGCCTTCGAGCGGGTTGGCGTTCGTGTTACGGATCGCATACATGCGGTGCTGGAACAGCTTATGCTTGATTTCGCGGCTCGGCGCGGCGGCGAAATACACATACCAGGCGCCCTGGTTGAAGTGCAGCTCGGGCGCCCACACCAGCTCGCTGTACGGCCCCGTATCCGGCTTGTGCCACACGTCGACCGTTTGCGCGTCGGCCAGGCCGGCGATGCTGGCGGCACGGCGCAGTTCGATGCGGTCGTACTGGGGCACGGACGCCGTAAAGTAATAATAGCCGTCGCTGTGGCGGTAGATATGCGGGTCGGCGCGCTGTTCGATCAGCGGTTTCAAGACGTCTGCCATGTTGCTTACTCCATTCAATTATTCTTACGCAGCCACGTAGCCGCGCTTGTGCATTTCGGTTTTCACTCCCGTGTAATAGCTGTCGCTGATGCGGTACTTGAACATCAGCAAGCCCATCAGCAAGTGGAAGAAGCCGGGGATGACCGACAGCATCAGGGCGATGCCGTTCAGGGCGAATTGCGTTTGTTCATGGTTGGGCTGGTAGTCGAAGTACGCGAGCAGCACGCCCACCAGGCCGCCTGCCACCGCCATGCCCGCCTTCTGGCACACGGAAATGCCGCCAAACGCGAAGCCGGAGACGCGCTTGCCCGTCTTGACTTGACCGTAATCGATGGTTTCCGCGATGGCCGACCAGAACACGGGCGCATGCAAGTCCACCACGAAGGACAGCAGGAAATACAGGGCGAAGGCCAGCACGGTGTCGCTCGGCTTCACGAAGAAATAGATCGCCAGGCTGATCAGTGCGACGCCGATCTGCGTGTAGCGGAACAGCTTTACCTTGCAGTAGAACTTGGTGATCCAGGTCGAGGCGATCATGGCCAGGATGGCGGCCACCACGCCCGTGGTCAAAAAGGCGGCCACCGTTTCCGTATTGCCACCCAGATAGTATTTCGCGTAATAAATGGCGACGGAGCCGCGCACCACATAACCGATGGTGCCCGTGACGCACACGCCGCACAGCACCAGCCACTGGTCGTTCTGCAGCAGCACTTTCAACTGTTCCAGCAAGGACTGTTTTTCCACCACGTGCACGACACGCTCGGTGGTGGAAAAATAGCAGAACAGGAACAGGGCCACGCCCATGACGGCCATCACGGCCATGGCCGCCTGGTAGCCGACGGCCGGGTTGCCGCCGCCCCAGCGCTGCGACAGGATAGGCACGACGATGGTCACCATGAAGGCGCCGATCTTGGCGAAGAACAAACGGTAGCCGTTGGCCGACAGGCGGTCCTGCGGGTCGCTGGTGAGGCCGCTGATCAGGGAAATATAGGGGATGCCCACGCCGGCCGTCATGATGGTCATCAGGATATACGTCGAATATGCCCAGATCAGCTTGGCGTCATATTGCCACTCGGGCGTGCTGAAGACGAAGAAGACGCTGACGCCATACGGCACGGCCAGCCACAGCAGATACGGGCGGTAGCGGCCCGAGGCAAAGCTGTAGCGGTCGGTGATCTGGCCCATGACCAGGTCGGCGATGGCGCCGATGACTTTCACGGCCACGAACAGCAGGGCAAGATCCGTGGTTTTCAAGCCATAGATATCGGTATAGAAAAAGGTGATGATCAGCATCATCGACGAGATGACGACATTGAGCGCCATGTCGCCGGCGCCGAAGCCGACCTTTTCAACGGTGGATAATTTTTGCGTCTCCATGCTTTCCGTCCATTCTTTTGATGATGAATCGTGCGTGACTGCCCAACTGACAGGGGCGCTGCCGGCCGAAACCATGGCAACGCCCTTGATTTTTTACTGTGCGATCAACTTACATTTTCCAGCGCAGTGATAACCCTACCGTGCGGTCATAGCGCCGCGTATCGCGCGCATACACGCCCGGCTCGTTCCAGTAATCCTTGAACTTGGTGTCGAGCAAGTTATTCCCATCGAGGGTTACCGTGAACTGCTCGTTGATCTTGTACGACAGCGAACCGTCGAGCTGGGCCGTCGGCGCCACTTTCAAGTCCAGGCCGGGGCCGCCCTGGTTGTAGCTGTCGATGAATTTCGAGCGCCAGTTGTAGGCCAGGCGGCCCGACCACGCATCCTTTTCGTACAGCAGCACCAGGTTGTACGAGTAGCGCGACACGCCCGTGATGGCATGGCTGCCCGTCTCGTCGTCGGTGGTGCCGCTCATGTAGGTGCCGTTCGCCTGCAGGCCCAGGCCACTCAGGATGCCGGGCAAGCCGTCATAAAACTGCTGGTAGCCGATTTCCAGGCCTTGCAGCTTGCCGGCGGCCGTGTTGTACGGACGGTCCACGTCGTAGGTCTTGCCACCGATGGTTTCGCTGGCAATGCGTTGCTGGATATAGCCGTCGAACTTGTGGTGGAACACGGTAGCCGTGACGGACCCGGCTGGCGCGAAATACCATTCCAGCGCGGCATCGACATTGTCGCCCGTCACCGGCTTCAAGTTCGGATTGCCGCCCGCGCCCGTCGCCTTCACCGTTTCCGTCGAGTTGACGAGGGCCACGCCCGGGTTCAGCTGGGAAAAGCCGGGGCGGCTGATGGTGCGGCCCGCGGCGAAGCGGCCGACCAGGTCGGAACGCAGCTTGATTTTCAGGGCCACGCTCGGCAGCACGTCGGTGCTGGCCGTGTCGCTGACGACGGGCGTGTACACGCCATCTTCGGAAGTATTGCCCTGCAGGCTTTGTTCGGTGCGCACGACGCGCACGCCCACGGTGCCGTCGACGGGGTAGGCGCCCAGCTTGAAGGCGACCTTCGCCTTGGTATAGATCGAATACGTCTTTTCCGTATCCTTGAAGAACGAACCCGGATCCATGGCGCGCGCCGCGCTGCTGCCCGTGACGGCTTGGCGCACGGTGCCCGTGTTATTGAGCAGGAAGCTGGCGCACGGCGTGTACCACTGCTTCAAGCCATAGTCGGGGCCGCCGCCGGACATCGATTCCGACAGGCAATTGAGGCCCGGAATCGACGTCACGCTCTGGCGGCTGAACGGAAACGCGGCGCCGGACACGTCCGGTGCTTCCGCATTGCCCTCGAAACTCTTGATCGATTCGGCTTCGCGCTTGACGCCGCGCACGCCGACGCTGATTTCCTTGAAAATGCCGCCGGCGCTCGGCGTGTACGCCAGGTCGGCGCGCACATCGTTCGAGCTGCCCTGGTCCTTGCCGTAGCGGTCGAAGAAGCCCTTCAGATAGTAGTTCGACGGGTCTTGCAAATCGATGCCCGTGTAGTCGACGTGCAGGGTACCGTTCTGGTTGGTATTGATGGTGGCATTCGGCACCTGCGTGATGGCATCGAGGATGGGGTTGCGCCATGTGAACGTGCTTTTGGTCCTGGCCACTTCCGACGTGAAACGCCACTCCGGGTTGATATCCCACAAGCCGCCCACGGCAAACTGGTGCGTCTTCGTCTGGTTCTTGTTCGCCTGCGTCGACATGATGGTGTTGACGTTGGTCGAGGTCAGGGTTTGCAGCTGGTTGCTGCCGGGAATCCTGGTCGCCGACACGGGCGTGCCCCACCAGGGCAAGCCGACGAAGTAATCGGACTCGGCGTCGAGCAGGAAGCGCGTGGCCATGCCTTCGGCATACAGTTCGACGTCGGCGTTCGGGCGCCATTGCAACACGGCATTGGCGGTCGTGCGGCGGCGGTCACCCTTGATCGGCAACAAGCCCACCTGGTCCGGCGCCGTCAGGCCGGGCGAAAAATAACTCTTGTCCACGGGCGCCGTATTGAACGCGCGTTCCTCGTGGTAACGGTGTTGCTGCTGCGACAGGCCCAGCAGCGCGCCCACCTCGCCGATGCCCGTCTTCCAGCGGTTCGCCACCATGCCGCTGACGTTCGGGTCCGTGGCTTTCGATTTGTCGCTGTAGACGGCACGCGTATTCACGCTGGCCGTGAACTCCTTGAAGTCGAACGGACGGTTGGTCCGCACGTCGATGATGCCGGCCACGCCGCCTTCGACCTGGTCGGCGCCCTGCGACTTGTACACGTCCACGCGCTGCAGCATGGTGGCGGGAATGTCGGCCAGGTTGACATAGCGGCCCGTGGTGGTGAACAGCTCGCGGCCGTTGAGCAGGGTCGTGACATCGCGCAAGCCGCGGATCATGACGGCGCTGGCTTCGCCCGAATCGCGGCGGATCTGGATGCCGGAAATGCGCGCCAGGGTCTCGGCCACGTTGTTATCGGGGAATTTGCCGATGTCGTCGGCGACGATGGAATCGATGACCTGGTCCGAGCGCATCTTGATCTGCTGCGAATTTTGCGCCGAGCGGCGCACGCCGCTGACGGTCACGACAGCCACTTCCGCGGCAGGCTCGGCACTGGCATCGGCCGCCACTGCATCCTGCGCCCAGACCGAAGCCGTGCTCAGCAAGCCGATACCGGCCAATGCCGCGACGGCTGCCTTCAACATGAATGGACGAGGGAAAGTGGCCGCGAGCGGGCCGGTGGCGTTGCGCATCATGAATCTCCAGATATTGTATTGATATTTTTTGTGCTGCTTGCATGTCGTGCGCATGCTCGGCGTTTATCTTAGGGGCTGGGCGATAATCTCTCCAATCAATTTTTCCACTGTTTCGATATCAATTTTGATATCGATGGCTGGGTGACTTTGGAGGTTGCAAACCGACAACGGCAGGGGCGTCAGGGACATTTCAGGCGTGATCATGCCTAAAAAAACGGCAGTACACGCTCCAGGACGCGGAGGCATGTATTTAAAGGGGAGGTGGAGCGGTGGAGCGGCTATTGCCGGGTTGCTGAAGCAGACGCTAAAGCAAGGCGACCGCGGAACGCAGCAACGTGCCCAGCTGCGGCAAACCTTGCGCTTCGTAAGTGGCAATCAATTCGGTAGCGGATATGAGGGATTCAATAGATCGCGCAAGGGGGCCGGATACAACACACAGGCATCGAGGACGGCAGTGTAACGGTAGTATCCAGCCATCAGTATCCCAGTTCAAGCTCCTGCGCCTGATCTGCCAAGGCCTGCAAGGCCTGTTGCGAACGCCGTTTGCGCTCATCCTTGTACTGCACCACATCCTCAAAGCGCAGCCGCCTGTGCGTACCCACCTTATGATGAGGAATCTTCCCTGCCTCAAGCAGGCGCACCAGGTAGGGACGTGACATATTCAGGTACATGGCCGCTTCCTGTGTCGTCACGTCATGTTCCTTCGGCATGACCGTCACGGCCTTACCTTGGGCCAAGGTACCTAAGACATCGGCAAACAGGCGCAACACATTCGGCGGCAAACGCAGCAAGGGTGCATCGCCCAAGTCCTGCGCGCCCTCTTCCAGAACAGCAATCTTCACGGCACGAGAATGATCAAGCGCACTCACCAAGCAGCGCTGCGCCGCCTTCGCCAGTTCCAGGTCTTCTTTATTGTCCAGACGATCAAGCACATTCGACATGGCATCCTCCCTACTTTCCATGGAAGCTTACGAACCAAACGCAATAAACGCAACCAAAATAGTATAACAATTTGTGCAGGGACAAGCACGGCACGACGTTTTAATGGCAAGGCGAACAGATACAGGCCGACAGAAAGCCAGCGCCATCAACTGCGACATGGTGGAGAAATGATCTGGAAACGATGAGGAAAATCTTGGTGCGGCTGGCGGGGATCGAACCCACGACCCTTGGCTTCGGAGGCCAATACTCTATCCACTGAGCTACAGCCGCGTAGGGGGAATTTCTGAAGTGATGCGAAGGATACCGTTTTTCTTTACCTACGTCTACGGAAACTGTCGTATCGCTGGCAATTGCATGTCACTGCTCAATTTTTGTGCCTATAATTGTGGGTTTCATAAAGGTTTACATACAGGCATGTAAAAATGCTACCTTACACGGCCATCAGTTTCAAATCTGGACTAAGGACATCATGAGCGACGCACATAACGAACAACAATCAGCGATCAAAACGCCTAAACAATTGCTTGCCGCCGTAGCGGGCTTCTTCCTCGTCACCGTCATCGGCATCATCCTGCTGGTGCAGTTCGTCACGGCGCAAAAACTGACGGGCGCCGGCACGGACAGCCAGTCGCCCGAAGCCATCGATGCCCGCTTGAGCCCGGTGGCCAATGAAGGCTTTACCTTCAAGGATGCCAGCGGCCCGAAAGTGCTGCAAAGCGGCGAAGCCGTCTACACGGCCACCTGCGTGGCTTGCCATGGCGCCGGCGTGGCCGGTGCGCCGAAGTTTGGCGACGCGGCCGGCTGGTCGGCCCGCCTGGCCCAGGGCTACGATACGGTCCTGAAACACGCCATCGAAGGCTTGCGCGCGATGCCTGCCAAGGGCGGCAATCCCGACCTCGACGATGTGGAAGTGGCGCGCGCCGTGGTCTATATCGCCAACGCATCGGGCGGCAAGTTCAAGGAACCGGAAGTGCCGGCACCGGCCGCAGCTGCTGACGGCGCCAGCGTACCAGCCGCCGAGCCTGCCAAGTAAGCAGCGCAGCACCCGTATCGAGGAACCGCCCCCAGGGGCGGTTTTTTTGGCCCGACGTTTGCGTTACATCAGGCCGTAAAAAAGCCGCCCGGCTTGCGCGGGGCGGCTGGCAACTTATGCCTTGAACTAAGTAACCCCCAATAAATTATTGTGATTTCTGACTTCTATAACCGGCGCTCTGCAAGGTGGCCGACGAGGCTTGCTCGCTGCTAGCAGTGCTCGCACTGCGTCGCAGTGAGCGCCTTGCATAGCATCCGATTCTATTCGTCATAAATTCACACTAATTTCCCGAGGATTACTTAGCGTCTTACCACATGATGACGCGGTCTTTCGGCGGCAGATACATCTTGTCACCCGGTTTCACGTCAAAGGCTTGATAGAAACCTGGCTGGTTGCGCATGGTGCCGTTGGCGCGGAACTGGCCTGGCGAATGCGGGTCCGTCTTCAACAAGACCAGTTGCTGCGCTTCACGCATCTTCATGCGCCATACCTGGGCAAAGCCCGCATAGAAACGCTGCTCGCCCGTGAAACCGTCGATGACGGGAGCTTGCTTGCCGTTCAGCGACAATTTATACGCCTTGTAGGCGATCGCCACGCCGGAATTGTCGGCGATGTTCTCGCCCAGGGTCAGCTCGCCGTTGACGAAGTGGCCTTTGACGGGGCTGAAGCTGTTGTACTGCGCCACCAGCTGCTTGGTTTTCTTGGCGAAGTTTTTATGGTCGGCCTTGGTCCACCAGTCGCGCAGATTGCCGTCGCCGTCGTACTGGGCGCCCTGGTCGTCGAAACCGTGGCTGATTTCATGGCCGATCACGCCGCCGATGGCGCCGTAGTTGACGGCGTCGTCCGCCTTGGCGTCGAAGAACGGTGCCTGCAAAATGGCGGCCGGGAAGACGATTTCGTTCAGTTCCGGGTTGTAATAGGCGTTCACGGTCTGCGGCGTCATGCCCCACTCGTCGCGGTCGATAGGCTGGCCCAGCTTGTTCAATTCGCGGTTGTAATTGAGCAGGTGCGAACGCTGGATGTTGCCGATCAAATCATCGGGCGCCACCGTCAGGCCCGAGTAATCGCGCCATTTGTTCGGATAGCCGATCTTGGTGGTGAACTTGGCCAGCTTGATTTGCGCCTGTTTCTTGGTGACAGGACTCATCCAGTCGAGCTTGTCGATGCTTTGCTTGTAGGCCGTCATCAGGTTTTTCACCAGCGCTTCCATGCGCACCTTGCGCTCGGCCGGGAAATACTGCTCGACGTACAGCTGGCCCACGGCTTCGCCCAGCGCGCCTTCGACGGCGCCCACGCCGCGTTTCCAGCGCGGACGCATTTCCGTCACGCCCGTCAGGGTGGTGCCATAGAAGGCGAAGTTTTCATCGACATACGCTTTCGGCAGGTAGCCGGCGTTGGCGTGCAGCAAGTGCCACTGGAAATATGCTTTCCACGTTTCCAGCGGCGTCCTGTTGGCGATCTCGGCAAAACCTTTCAGGTAGCTGGGCTGGCTGACGATCACATAATTGACCTTGCCGGCGATGCCCGTGTCCTTCAGGTAGCGGGCCCAGTCATAGCCTGGCGCCACGCTGGCCAGTTTCGCCAGTTCCACCTTGTTGTAGGTCTTGACGGGATCGCGGTTCTGCACATTGCTCCATTGGGCCTTGGCCAGCTCCGTTTCCAGCGCGAGGATGGCTTTCGCGTTCGCGGCCGCGTTCGCATCGCCCGCCAGGCTCAGCATTTTTTCCACATGGGCCAGGTATTTGGCGCGCGTGTCGGCCTTGCCCTCTTCCAGGTAGTAATCGCGGTCAGGCAAGCCCAGGCCGCTTTGCACGATGTCGGCCACGTATTTGGTGGAATCCTTGGCATCCTGGTGGATGCCGAAATCGTACGGCGAGGTCACGCCCAGCTTGCTGAAGTGGGCGATCACGGCTGGCAATTCCGCCTTGTCCTGCAGCGCGGCGATCTTCGCCAGTTCCGCGTTCAAGGGCGTCAGGCCCAGGCTTTCCAGCTTGGCTTCGTCCATGAAGCTGTTATAGAAATCGCCGATCTTCTGGGCGTTCGAGCCGGCCGCGCGGGCCTTGTCGGCGGTAGCGCCTTCGACGATACCGCGCAGCTGCGTTTGCGTATCGTCGGCCAGCTTGGCAAAGCTGCCCCAGCTCGACTTGTCAGCAGGAATCACGGTTTCCGCCAGCCATTTGCCATTCAAGTGCTGGAACAGGTCGTCCTGCGCGCGCACGGCAGGATCGACGTATTCGATGGCGATGCCGGAGGTCAGCGCGGCCGATGCGGCGGCCGTGGCGGGAGCGGCAGCAGCTTTCTTGGCCGCATCAGCGGCGCCAGCCATGCCGGACACGCCGGCCAGCAAACTCAGGGTCAATGCACTTAACAAATAACGATTCACGGTTGTCCTCTATATTGTATTGTGTGAAATATAAGGGTCAGAAGGCCCAAGGCTTCTGGCCCGGTTTTTGACTGTAGCATACCGACCGAAACGACAGAAAAAACTTTGGCAAGAATACAAAAAAGACCACGCAAGTGGTCCTTTCTGTTGTGACAAGATAACGTTTACATGACGTAGGTCGGCTTAGCCCGGAGGGCGTAAGCCGACAACATGGTGAGCGCCATCGGTATGTCGGATGACACTTACCAGATGATCACGCGGTTTTCCGGCGCGACATACATCTTGTCGCCCGGTTTCACGCCGAACGCTTCATAGAAGCCAGGCTGGTTGACCATGGTGCCGTTCGCGCGGTACTGGCCCGGCGAATGCGGGTCGGTCTTGATCTGCACGATCTGCTGCGCTTCGCGCATCTTGCTGCGCCACACCTGGCCAAAGCCCATGTAGAAGCGCTGGTCGCCCGTCAAGCCGTCCAGCACGGGCGCCGGCTTGCCGCCCAGCGAGATTTTATAGGCTTTGTAGGCAATCGCCACGCCCGAGTTGTCGGCGATGTTTTCGCCCAGGGTCAGCGCGCCGTTGACGTGGTAGCCCGGCAATGGGCTGTAGCCATCGTACTGCTTGGTCAGCGCGTCGGCCTTGGCCGCGAAGTTCTTGCGGTCGGCCGGGGTCCACCAGTCGCGCAGGTTGCCGTCGCCATCGGACTGGCTGCCCTTGTCGTCGAAGCCGTGGCTGATTTCATGGCCGATGACGGCGCCGATGGCGCCATAGTTGACGGCGTCGTCCGCGTTGGCATCAAAAAACGGCGGCTGCAGGATGGAGGCGGGGAAGACGATTTCATTCATCGTCGAGCTGTAATAGGCGTTCACCGTTTGCGGCGTCATGCCCCACTCTTCGCGGTCGATCGGTTTGCCCAGCTTGGCCACCTGGCGCGCGGAACCGAAGTTGGCGGCACGCATCATGTTGCCCACCAGGTCGCCCTGGACGATTTGCAGCTTCGTGTAATCGCGCCATTTGTTCGGATACGCGATCTTCGGCGTGAACTTGGCCAGCTTGGCTTGCGCTTCCTTCTTGGTCTCCGGGCTCATCCAATCCAGGGTGTCGATGCTGTCCTTGTAGGCAGCCAGCACGTTCTTCACCAGTTCCTGCATGTGCGCCTTGCGCTCGGCCGGGAAATATTGCGCGACATACAGCTTACCGACGGCTTCGCCCAGCACGCCTTCGACGGCGCCCACGCCACGCTTCCAGCGCGGCTGGTTTTCCGTCACGCCGCTGAGTACCGTGCCGTAGAAGGCAAAGCTCTCGTCGACGAAGTTTTTCGACAGGTAGCTGGCATAGCTGCGCAGCAACTGCCATTCGAAGTACGCTTTCAGGGTATCCAGGTCGGCAGACGCCAGCACCTTGTTGTAGCCGGCCAGGTAGCTCGGCTGGTTGACGATGACGTAATCGACCTTGTTGGCAATGCCCAGGGCGGCCAGGCCGGACTTCAGGTCGTAGCCCGGGGTCAGGTCGTTCAGTTTATTGATGTCGGTCTTGTTGTAGCGTTTCACGGGGTCGCGGTTCTCGACCTTGGTCCATTGCACTTCGGCCAGCGATGTTTCCAGGGCAACGACCGCCTTGGCGCGGGCGGCGGCGTTCTTGTCGCCCGCCATGGCCAGCATTTTTTCCACGTGCGCCTGGTATTTTTCCTTCACGCCCGCCTGCTTGGCTTCCAGGTAATAGTCGCGGTCGGGCATGCCCAGGCCGCTTTGGCTCACATACGCCGCATATTTGGTCGAGGCACGCGCATCCTGGCCCACGTAGACGGCGTACGGGGTCGACACGCCCGTCTGGCTCAGGTGGGCGATCAGGGCGGGCACGCCCTTCTTGTCGCGCAGCGAGCGGATGCGGTTCAGTTCGCCGGCCAGCGGCTTCGTGCCCAGCGCTTCGAGCTTGGCTTCATCCATGTAGCTGGCGTACAGGTCGGCAATCTTCTGCGCTTCGGAACCGGCCTTCTTGGTCTTGTCCTGTTGCGTGGACTCGATGATGCCGCGCAACTGCGGCGTCGTGTCGTCGCGCAGCTTGGCGAACGAACCCCAGCTCGACTTGTCAGCAGGAATCTCGGCCGTGGCCAGCCACTTGCCGTTCAAATGGGTGAAGAAGTCGTCCTGCACGCGCACGGCGGGGTCGATGTACTGCACGTCGATGCCTGAAACGACGCCAGCGGCGGCAGGCGCCACGGTCGGTGCGGCCACGGCGGATACGGGTTCGGCAGCATGGGCAAACGCAGCCAACAGGGTCAGGGTCAGGGTCAGACTGCTTAAGAGATAGCGATTCACGAATTGTCCTTATGGGGCATGTCAAAAAGACCGGGCAGATAGCTGCGGGCGGATAGCCCGCCGCGCCGGGCGCTACGGGAATGTAGCACGCGGCCATGCCTTTTGGCCATCATTGCCCCGGGAACTGCCCGGGAATTGCCGCGCAGTTCGGCCAGGCTCAAGGGGCTTTCATTGTCCAGGCCGGCGAGCATGGCGTGGGCTGGAGCTTATCCATACAGATACAGCAGGTCGTCGATCAGCGCCCGCTCCTGTTGCGTGAACTGCGTGTCGTTGAACTGTCCGATATCTTCGAGCACACCCCGAATCGGCACTTGCCGTGACGGATCCTGAACGATGTCGATCAACAGGCCGGCATCGGGATACCGCCCCTGCAGATACTTTTCAATCAGCGCTGTGAGCGCGGCGCGTGCCTGCAAATCAGTTAACATTTTTTATCCGCTGCCAAGGAAGAAGCACCAGTCTAAATGAGCTTGAGCCCGCGGATAAAAAAGCCTGCGTCCGTGGACGCAGGCAAAACCACTTCGGGTCGAGAATGCGAGTCCACTATAGGGCCGCCGCACACGCTTTTTTCGACTCTTACAAATGCTTACTCCCCTCAAGACCAACTACACATCGCATACAAAACCGCAACATATGGCAAGCTGACAGCCCCGTTTTCGCGCGTAGACTGGCCCCAGGCACGCTTTTTCCACGGCCGGCCCACGCCGGCAGAGATTCAGGTCTATACTTTCAGGAAAGCGCCGCTCCACGGGGACTGGCGCTTGTGCAAGACACGCTAGCTGCAAAGGTGCAATGATGGGCAAACTCAAAAATACCGGCTTGATCGGCCTGGGCGTGGTGGCCGGCGTCGCCGTGTCGCTGCAATTTTCCGCCATGGCGCAAAAAACCGTCGAGCCGCCCCTGCCGCTGGAAGAGCTGCGCCAGCTGGCCGACGTGTTTGGCCTGATCAAGTCCGACTACGTCGAGCCCGTGGAAGACAAGAAACTGCTGGAAGACGCCATTGCCGGCATGGTCGCCTCGCTCGACCCCCATTCCGCCTACCTCGACAAGAAAGCCTACGCCGAGCTGCGCGAAGGTTCCGAAGGCAAGTTCGTCGGCCTGGGCATCGAAATCGGCCTGAGCGAAGACGGCTACATCAGGATCGTCTCGCCCATCGAGGATTCGCCCGCCTACCGCGCCGGCATCAAGGCCGGCGATTTGATCACCCGTCTGGATGGCCAGCCCGTGAAAGGCGTCAGCCTGGACGACAACGTCAAGCGCATGCGCGGCGAACCGGGCACCAAGGTGTCGCTGACCATTGCCCGCAAGGATGAACCGCAGCCGCTGGCGTTCACCATCACGCGCGAGGAAATCCATCAAAAGAGCGTGAAGGCGAAGATGGTCGAACCCGGCTACGCCTGGCTGCGCGTGTCGCAATTCCAGGAACCGACCGTCGACGACATGGCCGCGCAGATCACGGCGCTATACAAGCAGGACCCGAACATCAAGGGCATGGTGCTGGACCTGCGCAACGATCCGGGCGGCGTGCTGCAGGGCGCCATCGGCGTCTCGGCCGCCTTCCTGCCGAAGGACGCGGCCATCGTCTCGACCAACGGCCAGTTGCCGGACTCGAAACAGGTGTTCTACGGTCGCGCCGAATACTATACCTTCCGCTCGGAAGGCGACGCCCTGGCGAAATTGCCGGCCGCCATCAAGAAAGTGCCGCTGGTGGTGCTCGTCAACACGGGTTCGGCCTCGGCCTCGGAAATCGTCGCTGGCGCCCTGCAGGACTACAAGCGCGCCACCATCATCGGCACGCAAACCTTCGGCAAGGGTTCCGTGCAAACCATCCGCCAGCTGACGGCCGACACGGCCGTCAAGCTGACGACGGCCCGCTACTACACGCCGAACGGCCGCTCGATCCAGGCCAAGGGCATCGTGCCCGACCTGCTGGTCGACGAGAATGCGGACGGCGACGGCTTGAACGGCCTGCGCATCCGCGAAGCGGACCTGACCAAGCACCTGAGCAACGACCGCGACCAAGAAAGTGCCAAGGCCGCGCCCGTCAACGACGAGATGGAAGAGCAATTGCGCATCATCGCCCTGGAAAAGACCCGCAAGCCGCTGGAATTCGGCAGCCAGGACGATTTTCAATTGCACCAGGCGCTGAACCACCTGAAGGGCTTGCCGGTGCAACTGGCCAAGGCAGAACCGGTGGTGGTGCAGGCCGACGTCAAGAAAGAACAGCAGAAGTAAGCAGCAGCGCCAGCAGCACAGAGGGGGCGCCATGCCCCCGGTCACCCGTCCACGCGACAAAAATCAATCTTCCGCCACACTTCCCCCGCCCCCGCAGCACGAAACTCTCTACAGTCGAGCCCGTTTGTGTAAAATTTGCTTCACTTATCGGCGCCGCGCCGATTGCCAAATTTGAAAGTTTAACCATGAAACAAGTCGTCATCAGCGGTACCGGACTGTATACGCCGCCCTTTTCGATCTCCAACGAAGAGCTGGTCACCTGCTTCAATGCCTACGCGGAAAAGTTCAATGCCGACAACGCCGGCGCGATCGCCGCGGGCGAGGTGACGGCGCTGGAGCTGTCGAGCGTGGCCTTCATCGAAAAGGCGTCCGGCATCAAGTCGCGCTTTGTGATGGAAAAGGAAGGCATCCTCGACCCGGCCCGCATGGTGTCGCGCATTGCGGAACGGGGCGATGACGAACTGTCCTTGCAGGCGGAAATGGCCGTCGCCGCCGCCAAAGACGCCCTGGCGCGCGCCGGCCGTACGCCGGCCGACATCGACATGGTGCTGGTAGCGTGCAGCAATATGCAGCGCGCCTACCCGGCCATGGCCGTGGAAGTGCAGGATGCGCTCGGCATCGACGGCTATGGTTTTGACATGAACGTGGCGTGTTCGTCCGCCACTTTCGGCATCCAGCAAGCCGTGGCCGCCGTGCAAAGCGGCCAGGCGCGCGCCGTGCTGGTGTTGAATCCCGAAATCACCAGCGGCCACCTGAACTGGCGCGACCGCGACAGCCATTTCATTTTCGGCGACGCCTGCACCGCCATCATCGTCGAAGCGAAGGACACGGCCGTCTCGCAGCACCAGTTCGAGATCATCGGCACGGAACTCAAAACGCGCTTCTCTAACGCCATCCGCAACAATTTCGGCTTCCTCAACCGTTTTGACGAGTCCGGCGTGGGCAAGGCCGACAAATTGTTCCGCCAGCAAGGGCGCAAAGTCTTCAAGGAAGTGTGCCCGATGGCGGCCGAGATGATCAAGGCGACCCTGGCCAAGGCCGGCGTGGAAGTGGCGCAAGTGCGCCGCTACTGGCTGCACCAGGCTAACCTGAACATGAACCTGCTGATCGCCCGGCTGATCCTGGGCCGCGACGCGGAAGCCAATGAAGCGCCCGTGATCCTCGACACCTACGCCAACACCTCGTCGGCCGGTTCCATCATCGCCTTCCATAAATATCAGGATGACATGGCGGCAGGCAGCACCGGCGTCATCTGCTCGTTCGGCGCCGGCTATTCCATCGGCTGCGTGGTCGTGCGCAAGCTCTGAGCGCATGGGTGTAACATCGCCTGATTCCTGAATTAGGCGATGTTCGTGATGGATAGGCGGGCGTTCGCTTCCTGCTGGACGAAGATATAGCACAGGTTTTTTGCGATAAAGCCGCAGGAAATTTTCCGGCAGGGGCTTTGATGCGTTTATACTTGGTCGCTGAGCAACATCTTTTTCCATCCGCACGTCCCCATAAGGAACCCCACACGCATGCCCCATGACATCAGCCTGATCACCACCATCGCCGCCGCCCTCGGGTTCGGCCTCATCTTCGGCTTCATCGCCGCGCGCCTGAAACTGCCGGCCCTGGTCGGCTATCTGGCCGCCGGCATCATCATCGGACCGGCCACGCCCGGTTTTGTGGCGGATGCGGAAATAGCGGGACAATTGGCGGAAATCGGGGTGATGCTGATGATGTTCGGTGTCGGCCTGCACTTTTCCATCGAAGATTTGTGGGACGTGCGCAAGATTGCGCTGCCCGGCGCCATCCTGCAGATCGGCGTCGCCACGGCGATGGGCATGGGCCTGGCCCACTGGTGGGGCTGGACCCTCGGCGGCGGCCTGATCTTTGGCCTGGCCCTGTCCGTGGCCAGTACCGTGGTGCTGCTGCGCGCGCTGGAAGAACGGGGCATCCTCGACTCGCTCAACGGCCGCATCGCCGTCGGCTGGCTGGTGGTGGAAGACCTCGTCACCGTATTGGTCCTCGTGCTGCTGCCGGCGTTCGCCAGTGTGCTCGGCGGCAAGGTCGCGCCCGATGCCGAGGCCGTCAGCCTGTGGCAAACCCTCGCCGTGACCCTGGGCCAAGTGGCCGGCTTCATCATCTTCATGCTGGTCGTGGGCCGCAAGCTGTTCCCGTGGATACTGTGGCAAGTGGCGCGCACCGGTTCGCGCGAACTGTTTACCCTGTGCGTGATCGCCGCCGCCGTCGGCATCGCCTACGCCTCGACCAAGCTGTTCGGCGTGTCGTTCGCGCTGGGCGCCTTCTTCGCCGGCATGGTGCTGCGCGAGTCCGAACTCAGTCACCGCGCCGCGGAAGAGTCCCTGCCCCTGCGCGACGCGTTCGCCGTGCTGTTCTTCGTGTCCGTCGGCATGCTGTTCGAGCCGACCATCCTCATCGACAAGCCCCTGCAAGTGCTGGCCGTGTGCGCCATCATTATCTTCGGCAAGTCGATCGCCGCCTTCCTGCTCGTGATGGCCCTGCGCTATCCGCCGAAGACGGCCATCATCGTCTCGGCCAGCCTGGCGCAGATCGGCGAATTCTCGTTCATCCTGGCCGCCCTGGGCCTGTCGCTGGGCCTGATGCCGCAGGAAGGCCAAAGCCTGATCCTGGCCGGCGCCATCCTGTCGATCGCCCTCAACCCGCTCGTCTTCAGCATGGCCAAGCCGCTGCTGCGCGTGATCGGCAACAGCGATTTCGCGCGCAAGTTCGAACGCACCACGGACCCGCTGGCCGAGCTGCCGATGACGGTGCCGCAGGAAAAGCTGTCGGGCCAGATCGTCCTCGTCGGCTACGGCCGCGTGGGCCGGCGCATCGCCGCCGCCCTGATGGAACGGGGCATCCACTTTGTCGTGGCAGAGGAAAACCGCGAAATCGTCGACCAGCTGCGCAAGCAGGGCATCCCGGCCGTGGCCGGCAATGCGGGCGAGCCGGCCGTGCTGATCCAGGCGCACATCACGCACGCCACCATGCTCGTCATCGCCACGCCGGACACCTTCCACGTGCGCGCCATGATCGAGACGGCGCGCGCGCTGAACCCGCACATCTTGACGGTGGTGCGCACGCACAGCGAGGAAGAGGCGGAATTGCTGCGCGCGGAAAACGCGGGCAAGGTGTTCATCGGCGAGCACGAACTGGCGAATGGCATGGCCGAGCACGTGCTGCAGAGTTTTGAGACGGCGAAGAAGGGGCATGGCGGACACTAAGCCAGCGCCAGCATCCGTTTCATCCAGCAAGCCTGCCCGCTACCCAGCCGGCAGGCTTTCTTTTACAGGCTGGCGGCCAGTTCCGCCCCTTCCCGTATCGCCCGCTTGGCGTCGAGTTCCGCCGCCAGCGCGGCGCCGCCGATCTTGTGGAAACGGGGACCGCCCGCCACCAGCGGCTTGCCATCCTTGCCGGCTGGCGGCATGAGCTCCGTCAAGCTGTCCTGGCCCGCGCAGATGATCACGTTATCCACCGCCAGCAGGCGCTGCTCGCCGCCCACGGTGATGTGCAAGCCCTGCCCGTCGATCCTGTCGTAGGTCACGCCGGCCAGCATGGCCACGCCGTTGCGCGCCAGCGCCGCCCGGTGCACCCAGCCCGAGGTCTTGCCCAGTCCCGCGCCCACTTTCGACGTCTTGCGCTGCAGCAGGAAGATCTGCCGCACGGGATGCGGCGCGGCGGGCGGCACCAGACCGCCTCCCGTCGCCGCGTTCAAGTCCACGCCCCACTCGCCCGCCCACGTCGCCACCGGTTGCGGCAGCGGGTGCGCCGGGTCATGCAGCAGATACTCTCCCACGTCGAAACCGATGCCGCCCGCGCCGATGATGGCCACGCGCGCGCCCACAGGCTTCTTCGCTTGCAGCACGTCCAGATAGGACAGCACGGTCGGGTAGTCGATGCCGGGAATGGCCGGCAGGCGCACCTTGATGCCGGTGGCGACGATGACGTCGTCGTAGCCGCCGGCCAGCAATTGCTCGCGCGTGACGCGCTGGCCCAGACGCAGCTTGACTTCCAACAGCGCCAGCCGGCGCGCAAAATAGCGGATGGTTTCCGTGAATTCTTCCTTGCCCGGTATCTGCATGGCCACCTTGAACTGGCCGCCCACGCTGTCGCTGCTGTCGAACAGCGTCACCTCATGCCCGCATTCGGCCGCCACGCAGGCGGCGGACAGGCCGGCCGGCCCGGCGCCGACGACGGCCACGCGGCGCGGCACGGCCTTTTTCGCGTACACGAGTTCCGTTTCATGGCAGGCGCGCGGGTTGACCAGGCAGCTGGCGCGCTTGTTGGCGAAGGTGTGGTCGAGGCAGGCCTGGTTGCAGCCGATGCAGGTGTTGATCTCGTCCGCGCGGCCCGCTGCCGCCTTGGCGACAAAATCAGGGTCGGCCAGGAAGGGGCGCGCCATCGACACCAGGTCGCAGTCGCCCCGCTCCAGGATGGCATTGGCCTCGTGCGGCATGTTGATGCGGTTCGACGCCACCACGGGAATGGTGACTTCGCGGCGCAGGCGGCCCGCCACACTGGCAAACGCGGCGCGCGGTACCGAGGTGACGATGGTGGGGACCCTTGCCTCATGCCAGCCGAAGCCCGTATTCAGAATGGTCACGCCCGCCTGTTCCAGCGCCTTGGCCACCGTCACCACGTCGTCCAGGTATTGCCGCCCTCGACCAGGTCGAGCAGCGAATGGCGGTACATGATGATGAAGTTGGGGCCGACGGCGGCGCGGATGCGGCGCACGATCTCCACGGGCAGGCGCATGCGGTTCTCGATCGTGCCGCCCCAGCGGTCCTGGCGCAGATTCGTGCGCGCGCACAGGAACTGGTTCAGCAGATAGCCTTCGCTGCCCATCACTTCGATGCCGTCGTAGCCCGCCTTTTGCGCCAGGCGCGCGCAGCGCACGTAGTCGCAGATGGTGCGCTCTATGCCACGCTCGCTCAAGGGACGGGGGCGGAACGGCGAGATCGGCGATTTTTTTGCCGACGCCGAAACGACGAACGGCTGGTAGCCGTAGCGGCCCGCATGCAGGATCTGCATGACGATCTTGCCGCCCTCCTCGTGCACGGCGCGCGTCACCTTGCGGTGGTTGGGCACGTCGCCGAGGAAATTCAAGGTGCCGCCGAACGGCAGCAGCCAGCCTTGCCGGTTCGGCGAGATGCCGCCCGTGACGATCAGCCCCACGCCGCCGCGCGCCCGTTCGCGGTAAAACGCGGCGAGCTTGCCATAATGATAGAAGCGGTCTTCCAGGCCCGTGTGCATGGATCCCATGATGACGCGGTTGCGCAAGGTGGTAAAACCCAGGTCGAGCGGGGCCAGCAGATGGGGATAGGCAGTCATGGTAATCGGTCCGGTAAGGTGGTTGCAGGCCGTACGGTAGCAAGCATTGCCGCTTGCCGCAGCGACTTTCTCTAGACCGGGAGTTCTAAATCGCCCCGCGCGCCGGCCGGCGATGCGTACAGCTTGTGCCGGGCGGTACTTTCCCGTAGGCTAGGTGGCATGAAGCGACTCCTCCTCTGCCTGCTGATGCTGTGCGCCGTCCCCGCCACCGCGCTGGCGCAGGCGATACGCCTGGACAAGCTGAAGGTCGACGTCCGGCGCATCGAGGTCGGCGGGCAGCGCATGTATGAAGTCGATGCCAGCGGCAGCGTGCTGGCGCCGCCGGCCTCCGTGTGGAAGACCCTGACCACCTACGAGCGCATGAGTGAATTCGTGCCCGACCTCAGTTCCTGCCGCGTGCTGTCGCGCAATGGCAATGAAGTCATCATCGAGCAACAGGGCATGGCGCGCTTCCTGTTCATGAACCATGCGATCCACCTGGTGGTGCGGGCCACGGAAACGCCGTTCACGGCCATCGACATCGCCCTGATCTCGGGCGACATGCGACATTACGAATCGCGCTGGCAACTGTCTCCCGTGCCCGAGACGGGCGGCACGCGCATCGTCTTTTCCAGCCGGCTGATGCCGGGCTTCTATGTGCCCGGCATGCTGGGCACGACCATGATACGCGGCGATATCGAGCGCATGATGGCGGCCGTGCTCACCCGCATCGACAGCCAGTACGCGGACAAGGCCGGATAACCCAGGCCAGGCGCCTTACGCCAGATAGGTATCGCGGTCGCGGATTTCCGCGAAGTTTTCCAGGCTGCCCAGCTTCACCGTGACGGGGTTCAGGCTGGCCTGCGGCTGCATCGAGCGCCAGGCGAACAGCCATTCCTGCTCGGGCGCCTCGGCGCGCGTCTTGGTGAAGGCGGCGCCCAGGGCGGCGCGCTGGCCGTATTCGACCAGGCCATCGATGCCGGCCCAGCTGGGCAAGGTGCGCTGCACGGCGCGGTGCAGGCGTTCGCCGAATTCTTCCGTATTGTGGATGATCAGACAGGCGTCGGCCGGGGCGAACAGGTCGAACAGTTGCTTGTCCCACACTTGCGAAAAGCTCAGGGTCAGGCAGTTGCCCGCCGGCGCCAGGCGGAACTGGCCCAGGCTCAGCGCCAGCTCGAGTTCGCTGCGCTGGCCGTAGCGGTGCAGGGTGGGGGGACGTTTGTAATCGTGCATGCTGGACTCGTTCTTCAATAGTAGGGTAGACCGGCGCGCCGCCTAGCGGGGCGGGCGGATATGGCGCCGGATGCGCTGGGCCGTGGCGGCCAGGTAAATTTCGCGCAGTAAATAAATAAAACAGCCGATCAGGCAAATCACGGCCAGCACAAAGAAGGCCGCGATGTATTTGTCCAGGGTCAGGTTCAGAATATCGCCCAAAAACAGCATGGCGATGATGACGCAGACGAAGAAACCGCACGCCGTGCTCAGCGAAATCGAATAATTGATCAGATGGGTGCGCCGATACAGCGTATCTAGCTCATCCATATAGAAATCGTTGTAGCCGATGTCGAGCCGGTCTTCCAGCACGCGCGTGCGGTCGATGATGCGGCCCAGGCGGTTGGTCAGCACCACCAGCATGGTGCCGATACCGGTCAGCAGGAAAACCGGCGCAATCGCCAGCTGGATGATATGGCCGATGTCGCCGATCTGTATGTTCATGGATAAAAAGTCGTGGGTTCACACCGGCGCCCGACCGTGGCGCCAGCACAGGCCATAGTGTAGCAGGTGGCGCACGCCGGCTGGCCGCTTTGCCAACCGGCGTGTTGCAAGATCATGCGAAGCCGCGCCCCGGTACGAAGCGCTCGGTGGCGCGCACCAGCGCCGAAGCGATGCCGTGCTCGAGCGCGCCATGGCCCGCGTCCGGGATCATCTCCAGCTGGGAACCAGGCCAGGCTTGCTGCAGGCGGTAGGCGGACAGCGGCGGGCAGATGGCGTCGTAGCGGCCCTGCACGATGACGGCCGGCAAATGCGCGATGCGCCCCATGTTGCGGATCAGCTGGTCTTCCTCGAAGAAGCCGAGATTGGCCATGTAATGCGATTCGAGCCGGCCCACGCCCAGGTCCAGCGCATCGTTCGGCGCATCTTCCGGCTGCGGCATCAGGTACACGCGGCGGCCCTCGAAGCGGCTCCAGGCGCGCGCCGCCGGCCAGTACACGGCGGGATCGCTGCTGAGAATGCGCTTCACATAGGCGGCCAGCAGGTCGCCCCGTTCCTCGAGCGGAATGAGGGCGGCGAATTCCGCGTACAGTTCCGGATAGAACCAGCGCACGCCTTCGATGAACCAGTCGATTTCCGCCTGCGTACACAGGAAAATGCCGCGCAGCACGAAACCGAGGCAAGCCGCCGGATGCGCCTGGCCATACGCCAGCGCCAGGGTCGAGCCCCACGAGCCGCCAAACACCAGCCATTGGGCAATACCGAACTGGGCGCGCAAGCGTTCGATGTCCTCGATCAGCAGCTGCGTCGTGTTGTTGCGCCATTCGCCCAGCGGCGTGGACTTGCCGGCGCCGCGCTGGTCGAACAGGATCACGCGGTAACGCTGCGGATCGAAGAAGCGGCGGTGCTGCGGCGACAGGCCCGCGCCGGGCCCGCCATGCAGGAACAGCACGGGAATGCCGTCGGGGTTGCCGCACTCTTCCCAGTAAATGGTGTGGATGTCATCGACGGCCAGCATGCCGTGCCGGTTCGGCATCAGGGCGGGAAACAGGGGGGACAAAGAATCGGGCATGGCGGTCCTTGGAATGGCGGTCAGGGCGCCAGGCACGATTCCTGGCAACTGTTCCAATTATAGTGCGCCGCCGCCGGCTCAGGCCAACAGCAGGGGCAGGCGGTTCGACGACTTGATTTCGCGCATCGACAGGCTGGACTGGATTTCCGCCACGCCGGGCAGACGGCGCAGCACGGTCGAGACGAATTCGCCATACGCTTCCAGGTCGCGCGCCACCACTTGCAGGAAATAATCGGCTTCGCCCGCCACATTGTGGCACGACAAGATCTCGGGAATGGTCGCGATGGCTTGCTCGAACTGCGACGGCTGCTCGCCGCCATGGTTGGCGAACACGACCCGCACGAACGCGACCAGGCCGATACCCAGCTTCTTGCGGTTGAGCAAAGCCTGGTAGCCGGTAATAAACCCTTCCTCTTCCAGGCGGCGCAGACGGCGCCAGACGGGGGTTTCGCTCAGTTTCAAGCGCTCGGCCAGGCGCGCATTCGACAGCCGTCCTTCATCCTGCAACAGCCTGAGTATCTGCAAATCGGTGGCGTCGAGGCTAACTTCTGAAATTTTCATCTAATTTTTGTTTTTATACGAGTGGAATCTACCCAAATACTAGGGCATGCAGGGCAGGAAAAGCAAGCACATTTCATCGCGACAAGAACATAATGGGGCCCGGCGAGCAGGCTGCAGCGTGCGCATGCTCCCGCTTTCTTTTCGACTGAGCCATGTCCGATTCTACCTTCCTGATGTACCTGCTGGCACTGGCCGGCGCCTTTTTATTGCCGGGACCCGACATGGCGCTGGTGCTGGCGACGGGCGCCGCGCGCGGCGTGGCCACGGCGCTGGTGACGGCCGTGGGCATCGCCGGCGCGCGCGCCGTGCACGTGGCGCTGTCGGGCGCGGGCCTGGCGGCGTTGATGGTGACGCATCCGCAAGCCTTGCAGTGGGTCAAATGGGCGGGCGCCGCCTACCTGCTGTACCTGGCGCTACGCCTGCTGCAATCGGCCCTGTCCACCAAAACGGCCCAGGAAACGGCCGCCCCCGCCACGGCGCACAACGCCCGCGCCAGCCTGGTGCGCGGCTTCCTGACGAATCTGCTCAATCCGAAGGCACTGCTGTTTTGCAGCATGTTCCTGCCGCAGTTCGTCGCCGGCGGCGACAGCGTCGGCCTGCAATACCTGCGCCTGGGCGCCATCCTGGTGCTGGTGGGCCTGCTGTTCGACGCCATCTACGCCGTGCTGGCCGCCCGTCTGGCGCGCCGCCTGCGCGGCAAACCTTCGCCTTACGGCAAGTTCGTGCTGCCCACCGTCTTCGTCTTGCTGGCCGGACGGCTGGTGCTGGGCTGATCTGTCAGCGGCGGCGCGCCGCCGGCAAAGAAGGCGGGGTCATCGCGCTGCAGGTTGCGTTCCAGGTCGTTGACCTTGCGAAACTGCCGCAAGGCCGGCGCCATGGCCCGCCCCGCATCCCAGCTGCGCCAGGCATTGGCCGCATCGAACTGCGCCAGCAAGGCGTCGCCCAGGTCCTGGTACACGGCCGCCATCTGCGGTTTTGCCTGCAGCACTTGCAGATACAAGGCCGTCGCTTGCGGCCATTGCCCCAGCTTGGCGCGTAAATTCCCCTCGAACAAGGCCAAGACGGGCTGCGCCAGTCCCGTTTGCTTTCTCAACTCCTGCACGCTGGCCAGCGCGGCCGCGATACCCTCCTGGTCCTTGGCCAGCAATCCCCGCGTCAAATCATGGATGGGTTCGCATTCCTGCATGGCCAGTATCTGCTGGGGCGACAGCTTGTCGACCAGTTCGCCCGTGGAAAAATGATCTTCCAGCATGGTCAAGAAAGCCTCGAAGGGCTGGTCTGCGGCAAAGAGTTTTTCCGCCTCGGCCCGCAACGCAGGGTGGACCTGGGGTCCCGGCGGCGGCAGCAGCGCCGCCTGCGCCAGCACGCGCTCGAGCGGGGACGCATCGGCTGCCAGCGGACGGGGCCGGTAGGCGGCCAGGGAATACGTGGAGGGCGCACCCGCCGTCATGGCGCTGATGCGGAACTGCCGCGTCAGCGTGCCGCCCACCTCCTGGTAATGCAAGGTGAATGCGGCGGGAATGCGCTTGCCATCGGCCAGCATCTTCAGCAGCAGCGGGTGGCCGCCCCAGGTGTAGCGCAGGTACTGGGCAAAGGCCGTGGCGTCGTCGCCGCTGACGGGGCTGCCGGCTATCCCCAGGCGCAGCAGGGGCTGCCCGTCAAGCGACCACAGCACCGCGCCGTCGAGCACCTGGGGCACGAGCGCGCCATGCCGCTTGCCAGCGAGCACGGACAGCGCTTGCTCTTCATACACGGACGGCGTGACGTGGGCTTGCAAGCCGCCCGCCTCAAGCACGCCAGCCATGCCCTTGCGGTGGCCGATCTCGATACGGCGCAAGCCCGCCACGTCGAACAGCGAATACGTGTCGTAGGTCGAAGCCGCCGTATCGATGACGTGCCGGCGGCGCGTGGCGAAATCGAGCACGGACAAGCGCTTGCCATCGCGTACGCTCAGGTAATGCGGGCCCAGCACGACGTCGCTTTCCTGAATATCGCGCGCGGGCAAGCTGGTTTTCACGCCGGGCTGGTTGACGCGCTCGGTAACCACCGTGACGTGGAATGCGACGCTGGCCTGGGCCGCGCTGGCGCCCAGAAGAAGGATGGCGGCCACGCTGGCGCGGCGCAAGGCAGGAACAAGAGTCATGGAGGATGATGCGTTGAAGAAATGCTGATTCTAAGGCAAATCCGGCGCCCCTCTTGTTTTGCTGGCAAGCATAAAAAAAGACAGCCGCAGCTGTCTTTTCTGTTGTATCTCAATACCGGTTACGACATGTGCTGGCCGCCGTTGATCGAGATATTCGCGCCCGTGACGAACGCTGCTTCATCGGAAGCCAGGTAGGCGACCAGGCCGGCCACTTCTTCCGGCTTGCCCAGGCGCGCCATCGGAATTTGCGGGATGATTTTGCTGTCGAGCACTTCCTGCGGAATCGCCATGACCATCTTGGTGCCGATGTAGCCTGGCGAAATGGTGTTGACGGTGACGTTCTTGCGCGCCACTTCCAGCGCCAGGGACTTGGTGAAGCCATGCATGCCGGCTTTCGCGGCCGCATAGTTGGTCTGGCCGAAAGCACCCTTCTGACCGTTCACGGACGAGATATTGATGATGCGGCCCCAGCCGCGTTCCACCATGCCGTCGCAGACGGGCTTGGTCATGTTGAAGACGGAATCGAGGTTGGTGCTCATCACGGCATCCCAGTTCGTCTTGTCCATCTTCTTGAACGTCATGTCGCGCGTGATGCCGGCGTTATTCACCAGCACGTCGACAGGACCGATTTCCGCTTCCACGGCCGCCACGCAGGCCGCGGCCGAATCGTAGTCGGCCACATCGCACGGATACGCCTTGAAGTCGTAGCCCATGTCCTTGGTCGTCGCCAGCCATTCCGCGACCTTCGGATTACCCGGGGAATAGGTCGTCACCACGCGATAGCCGAGCGCCGCCAGCTTGAAACACACCGCTTCGCCCAAACCGCCCATGCCACCAGTTACCAATGCAACTCTTGCCATTTTCATCCCCTCAGTGTCGTTCTATTGCTAAAAAGTTAATAATTTAGTTGAAGCGATCCATACCGCCGATCCATCCAGCGGCCGATTACATCGAACCTGACCGTAGCGAGCGGCAGCGAGTTGTGGCTAAGAAGCGCAACCGTGCTTCCAGCACGGCGAGCATCGCAGGCCGCAAATCGCGACGCGCAGTAGGTCAAGTTCGATTGTCCACCACTAGTCGCGTTCGATCGCCAGAGCCACGCCCATGCCGCCGCCGATGCACAGCGCGGCCAGGCCTTTCTTGGCGTCGCGGCGTATCATTTCGTGGATCAGGGTGACCAGGATGCGCGCGCCCGAGGCGCCGATCGGGTGGCCGATGGCGATCGCGCCGCCGTTCACGTTGATCTTGCTGGTATCCCAGCCCATTTCCTTGTTGACGGCAATCGCTTGCGCGGCAAACGCTTCGTTGATTTCCATCAAGTCCAACTCTTCATGCGTCCAGCCGGCCTTTTTCAGGCACAGACGCGAGGCAGAGACGGGACCCATGCCCATGACGGCCGGGTCCAGGCCCGACGAGGCGTAGGCCTTGATGCGCGCCAGCGGCTTCAAGCCCAGTTCCTTCGCTTGCGAGGCCGACATCATGATCACGGCGGCGGCGCCATCGTTCAGGCCCGAGGCATTGCCGGCCGTAACGGTGCCGTCCTTGGCGAACGCGGGGCGCAGGCCGGCCAGCGATTCCAGGGTCGAGCCGGGCTTGATGTATTCATCGCTGTCGAAGACGACGGTGCCTTTTTTGTTGGCGATTTCCAGCGGCAGGATTTCATCCTTGAACTTGCCCGCCTTTTGCGCCGCTTCCGCCTTCAGTTGCGACTGCAACGCGAATTCATCCTGCTCGGCGCGCGTCACTTCGTATTTCTTGGCGACGTTTTCCGCCGTGATGCCCATGTGGTACTGGTTGTACACGTCCCACAGGCCGTCGACGATCATGGTGTCGATCATCTTGAAGTCGCCCATGCGGAAACCGTCGCGCGAACCGTTCATCGCGTGCGGCGAGGCGCTCATGTTTTCCTGGCCGCCGGCGATGATGATGTTGGCGTCGCCGCACTTGATCGCTTGCGCCGCCAGGTGCGTGGCCTTCAGGCCGCTGCCGCACACCTTGTTGATGGTAAAAGCGGGAATGCTGCTCGGCAAGCCAGCCTTGATGACGGCCTGGCGCGCGGCGTTCTGGCCGACGGCGGCCGTCAGCACCTGGCCCAGGATCGCTTCGCCGATCAGGTTCGGGTCGATGCCGGTTTGTGCCAGCAAGCCCTTGATTACATGCGCGCCCAGTTCGGACGCAGGAATCTTGGCCAGACTGCCACCGAATTTGCCGACTGCGGTACGGCCGGCGGCCACGATTACGACATCATCCATTTATTTCTCCGATATGCAGGCCACGAGGGCCAAGGTCAAGGTGCTAATAGAATCCAATTGGAATCCAGTGAATCCGGGAAGACGCAGCAAGCTGCGTTTCATTCTAGCGCGGCATGCGCCGCAGTTCCAGCGCCGCACCGCAGGCGGCGGCGATGACGGCCTGCTTGCGGTGGCGGCGGGCAACCTGGCGCGGCGGATAGCCGCTGCCGGGCCGCAACACGCTTAGGCCTGGCGCGCAGGACGCGTGTTTTTATTTTTATCATACCCTTCATCGGCGCCGCCGAAAGTGGTTTTTAGAAAATTATTGAAGGGAATAATCAGGGGCACGGGCGTTTGCTTTACCACCTGCAACAGCTCGCCAAATTTTTGCCGCGATGCAGCAAACTCACCCTTTGTCACCGTATCGAATTTCTCCTGGGTTTCTTGGGCAACATCCTTTGCCTGGCGGCCATATGCACCGATGCGTTCGATGGCCAGTTGCGACTGCGTGCGCGACAGCTGCAGCAGCGCTTGCGGATCCTTCACGGACAGCAGCTGATTGCCCGCTACCGTAGCGGCGGCCAGCGCCGCGCGGGCCGCGTCGAGCTGCAAGTCCAGCACGCTGGCGCCGCTGTCGACGGCAGCCTGGGCATACGCTTGCGCGCTGATCAATTGCGCTTCCACCACGGCCTTGCCAGCCAGTGCCCATTGTTCGGAAAATGAAAACATGTCGTTCCTCCCCAAAGAGTAGGCGACGCCATGTTGCGCCGCACAGTACTCAACTGTAAGCGGTGGTTCATTACTGAACCTTGATATTTATCAAGCTTTGCTGTTGGTTTGTTTCCAATTCAACGTTGATCAGGACAACAACTTGATACCGTCGAGCGAGGCCGCGCACTGCTCGCGTATCACGCTGACGAAATCGCGCACGTACGCCTTGTCCTGCAACGGCTCCGGCACGGACACGTACAAATCGCTCCACAAGCCATGCTCGCCCACCGGGCGCGCCACCACATAATCGTAATCGACGTAATTCTTGATGGCCCAGTTCGGCAAGGCGGCGATGCCGCGCCGGCTCGCCACCAGTTGCAGCACGGCCACCGTCAGTTCGGCCGTGCGGCGCTCGAAGACGATGCCGGCCGGCTTCAATACTTCGCGGATCAGGTCGATGCGCTCTTCCGGCACGGGATAGGTGATCAGGGTCTCGCCCGTAAAGTCGGCCGCCATCAGCCGGCGCTGCGCCTGCAGCCGGTGCTTCTGCGCCATCACCACCAGCATTTCAAAGCGGAACAGGGGAAACACGGTGAAGTCGGGGCCGTACGGCGAGCCGATCACGAGATCCGCCTCGCCCGAGCGCAGCAAGTCCGCCGGCTCGCTGTGAAAGCCGGAGACAAGATCGATCTCCACTTCCGGCCAGCGCTGGCGGAACGCATCCATCACGGGCATGAGCCAGTCGAAACAGGTATGGCACTCGAGCGCCACGCGCAGCTGCCCCTTGTCGCCCTGCGACAAACGCGCCACGTCGCGCTCGGCCAACTCGATCTCGGGCAGCAGCTTGTCGGCCAGGGCCAGGAGCCGGCTGCCCGTGGCCGTAAACGCGATCGGCATCGACTTGCGCTCGAACAAGGGTGCGTTATAGCGCTCTTCCAGCAAACGGATCTGGTGCGACAGCGCCGACTGGGTCAGATTCAGCAATTGCGCGGCGCGCACCAGGCTGCCGGAGGAGCGCAGCGCACTCAGGGTGCGCAGGTGGCGGATTTCTAGCATCGGGAAAATGAGGTTGGTGCGTGAATTATTTTCATGTTATTCGGTAAAATGTTTCGTTTTGATTATAGATCAAGTTGCCGCACACTCTAGCGCATTCACATTAAATCTCGATGACATCATGCCCATTCGTACCCACATCCTTGGCTTTCCCCGTATCGGCGCCGCGCGCGAACTGAAATCGGCGCTGGAAAGCCACTGGCGCGGCGAGATGTCCGAGGCGGCCCTGGAAGCGACGGCTCAACAATTGCGCGCACGCCACTGGGCGCAGCAACGCGACGCGGGCCTGGCCTACGTCACCGTGGGCGACTTCGCCTTCTACGACCAGGTGGCCAGCCATATCCAGCTGCTGGGCTGCGAGCCGGCGCGTTTTGATTTCGGCGCGGAACAATCGCCGCTGTCGCGCTATTTCACGATGGCGCGCGGCGGTACCGACCAAGCGGAGCATGCCGGCTGCAGCCACGGCCATGCGCTGGAAATGAGCAAGTGGTTTGACACCAATTACCATTATCTGGTGCCCGAATTGTCGCCGCAGACCCGCTTTTCGCTGGCGTGCGAGCGCCTGCTGGCGGAAGTGGCCGAGGCGCAGGCGCTGGGCCACGAGGTCAAGGCGGCCCTGATCGGCCCCCTCACCTTCCTGTGGCTGGGCAAGGAAAAGACGGCGGGCGAGTCGGCATTCCACCGCCTGGCCCTGCTGGAACAATTGCTGCCCGTTTACGGCGCCCTGCTCGACCGCCTGAAGCAGCAAGGCGTGGCCTGGGTGCAGCTCGACGAACCGATCCTGGGCCTGGACTTGCCCCATGCGTGGCGCAGTGCCTTTGAAAGCGCCTACTGGCAGCTGAACCAGGTGGGCGTCAATATCCTGCTGGCCACGTATTTCTCGCCGCTGGAAGAAAACCTCAGCCTGACGTGCCGCCTGCCCGTGGCCGGCCTGCACGTGGACGGCATCCGCGCGCCGCATGAATTGACCAGCGTGACGGACTGGCTGCCCGCGCATAAAGTCTTGTCGATCGGCATCGTCGATGGCCGCAATATCTGGCGCACCGACCTCGACGCGGCCCTGGCCGTGCTGCAGCCGCTGGCGGCCAAGCGCCACGGCCACCTGTGGCTGGCGCCGTCGTGCTCGCTGCTGCACGTGCCGTTCAGCCTGGAGGCGGAGACGGAGCTCGATGGCGACATCAAGAGCTGGCTGGCGTTTGCCACGGAAAAGCTGGAGGAACTGTCCCTGCTGAAAGGTGCGCTGGAAGGCCGTCCCGACGATACCGCGCTGGCGAGGTCCCGCCGTGCCATCGCCAGCCGCCGCGCCAGCCCCCGCGTGCACCGTGCGGCGGTCGCGCAGCGCCTGCAAGCGCTCACGCCCACCGTGGACCGCCGCGATTCCAGCTTCCCGCAGCGCCAGGCCATGCAGCACGCGCGTTTCCAGTTACCCGATTTCCCGACGACGACCATCGGCTCCTTCCCGCAGAGGCCGGCCATCCGCGCCGAAATCGCCCACGCCGTGGGGCGCCAGGAAGCGCTGGGCCTGGACGTGCTCGTACATGGCGAAGCGGAACGCAAGGACATGGTCGACTACTTCGGCGAACAGCTCGACGGGTTCGCCTTCACGCGCCATGGCTGGGTGCAATCGTACGGCTCGCACTGCGTGAAACCTCCCGTCATCTATGGCGACGTGCAGCGCCCCGCCGCCATGACTGTCAAATGGACGGTGCACGCGCAAAGCCTGACGGGCAAACCGGTGAAGGGCATGCTGACGGGCCCGGTGACGCTCTTGCAATGGTCGTTCGTGCGCGACGACCAGCCGCGCGCCGCCACGGCGCTGCAGATCGCCCTGGCCATCCGCGACGAGGTGGCAGACCTGGAAACGGCCGGCATCGGCATCATCCAGATCGACGAGCCGGCCATCCGCGAAGGCTTGCCGCTGCGCCGCAGCCAGCGGGACGCCTGCCTGGACTGGGCCACGCGCGCCTTCCGCATCGCCGCTTCCGTGGTCAAGGACACGACGCAGATCCACACCCACATATGCCATGCGCAGTTCAACGACGTCCTGCCGCAGATCGCCGCCATGGACGCCGACGTCACCACGATAGAGACGAGCCGCTCCTACATGGAACTGCTGACGGGCTCAGGCCAGTTCCGGTACCCGAACGAAATCGGCCCCGGCGTGTACGGCATCCATTCACCGCGGATTCCCTCGACCGTCGACATGGTGACATTGCTGCAAAAAGCCAGCGGCTTGAAGATGCGGGGCTGGGCGGAAACGGAGGCGGCCTTGAAAAACATGGTGGCGGCGGCACGGCAGATGCGCGCCGCTTAATCCTGGACCAGCGCCGCCAGGGCGCATTCTCGGCGGCTTGCAGGGCGGCGCAGCGGTTTTCCGGGGCGCCGCCCGTTTTTTTGACATGAAGTAGGTGTTGCCCTGCGGAATAGCACGCGCCAGGCCCCTGATGCTGATTTTTTTGCAGTAGAATGCAAGAAATTTACTGCTCCCATTGTTGCCGTACGGAACATCTGGCCTGCCGCAGTTTCACTTTGATAAATGTTTATGTCCAAAAGCCCGTCGCAGAAGCCTATCGAAATCAAGATTTCCACCGTCGTTGCAGTCTCCGCCATTCTGCATAGCGCCGATACGCAGGCACTCGATGCCGCCTTGCGCGACATGACGGGAGGCGTGGCGGACTTTTTCGAGGACGACCTGGCCGTGCTGGACGTGGCGGCCTTGCCGCCCGGCAGCGTCCCCATCGACTGGGCCGCCCTCGTGGCCCTGCTGAAAAAATACCGTTTGAATGCCGTGGCCGTGCGCAATGCGCCGGCCGACATGCATGACGCCATCCTGGCGCAAGGCTTGAGCCTCGACAGCGGCAAGACGCGCGACGATGCGCCGCCCAAGGATGGTCCCAAGGATACCCCCACGGCGGCCGCCCAGGCGGGCGCCGACGCGCAAGTGATGGTGATCGACACGCCCGTGCGGGCCGGCCAGCGCATCTATGCGCGCGGCTGCGACCTGATCATCACCGCCGTCGTCAACAATGGCGCCGAAATCATCGCCGACGGCAGCATCCACGTGTATTCCTCGCTGTACGGCCGCGCGCTGGCCGGCGCCTCGGGCAATCCCCAGGCGCGCATCTTCGCGCTGGCCATGGAACCGGAACTGGTCTCGATCGCCGGCGTGTACCGCACGTTCGAGGATGGTTTCCCCGCGGAAATGGCGCGCGGGCCCGCGCAAATTCGTTTGGCTGGAGACAGAATCGATATACACTCTGTCAATCCGGTCACTCCCGTGAACCGCTCTTAAGCTGCACAATTCAAGAGATATCTGAAAAGGATTATTTGTGGCAAGAATTATTGTTGTGACGTCCGGCAAGGGCGGTGTCGGCAAGACGACCTCTAGCGCCAGTTTTTCCACTGGCCTGGCCATGCGCGGCCACAAGACAGCCGTGCTCGACTTCGACGTGGGCCTGCGCAACCTCGACCTGATCATGGGTTGCGAACGCCGCGTCGTCTACGACCTGATCAATGTGATCAATAAAGAAGCGACCTTGAACCAGGCCCTGATCAAGGACAAGCACTGCGACAACCTGTTCATCCTGCCCGCGTCGCAGACGCGCGACAAGGATGCCTTGTCGGAAGAAGGCGTGGAACGCGTGTTGAACGACCTGATCAACATGGGTTTCGAGTTCATCATCTGCGATTCGCCGGCCGGCATCGAGCATGGCGCGCTGATGGCGCTGACGTTTGCCGACGAAGCCATCATCGTCACCAACCCGGAAGTGTCGTCGGTGCGCGATTCGGACCGCATCCTCGGTATCCTGCAAGCCAAGTCGCGCCGCGCGCAGACGGGCGGCGAACCGGTCAAGGAACATCTGCTGATCACCCGCTACTCGCCGAAACGCGTGGAATCGGATGAAATGCTGTCCTACCAGGACGTGCAGGAAATCCTGCGCATCCCGCTGGTGGGCATCATTCCGGAATCGGAACAAGTACTGGCCGCCTCGAACCAGGGCAATCCTGCCATCCATTTCACGGGCACGGACGTGGCGCAAGCCTATGAAGACGTGGTCTCGCGCTTCCTCGGCGAAGAGGTCGAGTTGCGCTTTACCAACTATGAAAAGCCTGGATTACTCCAGCGCATTTTTGGGGCGAAGTGATATGGCCTTGCTTTCTTTCCTCTTCCCCCCAAGCCGAAGACGGCCACCGCGGCCAAGGAACGCCTGCAGATCATCATCGCCCGCGAACGCAGCGGACGCGATGGTCCGGACTTCCTGCCCGCCCTGCACAAGGAATTGATCGCTGTCATTTCCAAGTACACGAAGGTGAATGCCGACGACATCAAGATATCGCTGGACCGCCAGGGCAACCTGGAAGTGCTCGACGTCAATGTGGTGCTGCCGGACGCGTAAGGTTTACTCCGGCCTGACCGTGAGCAATTCCTGCGCCACCGCGGCGCAGGCGTTCACGTGCTGGTTGCCGATCTGGCGGAATACGGCGTAGCCGATGGCCGCCGCCACTGCCTGGCCGGCGAACGGCACGAAGCGCGCCACCTGCTTGGTGGCAAGCTTGACGCCGCTGCGCTTGAGCAGGTGGAGAATCAGTTCGCGCGACACTAACTTTCCTACCAGCATGCCGCCCATGCCCACCGCCGCGCGGTAGGCCATCATCTTGAACTGCGGGTTCAGGCGCTCGATCTGCTCGGGCGTGAGGCCGAATTCGTGGTTGATATCGTTGATCAGCATGGAAAACAACCCGACATCCGACATCAGGTCGATGCCGGGAATGGGTATGGCCGAGGCGCCGGCCGACATCATGGCGCGCCGCTGCACCAGGCGCCGGCAACGCTCGCGCACTTGCTCGATTTCGGCACGACTGGCCGGTATCAGGGTCCAATCGGTAGTGCTCTTGTCTGGCATGGCCGCTTCTCCGCTAGTAAGGGTAGATGAACAAGTGTAACGTAAAGGGTCAGCCCTCCGATTTCACTGGACACAGTTGCAATCTCTGTTATATTTCACTTGAGCATTCCTTAACATTACGATAAGCAGAGCAGACCGTCTGTTTGTTGCTACACACTCCAGCCCATTATGCGAATTGCCGTACTCGATAGCGACCATAGCCAGGCAGAACTGATCTGCCAGGTGCTCACCGCCGCCGGCCACGCTTGCCACGAGTTTCAGAGTGGCAAGGAAATGCTGGGGCAACTGCGCAAGGACAGTTGCGACATGCTCATCCTCGACTGGCATGTGAGCGATCTGGACGGCGCGGAAGTCTTGCGCCGTGCCCGGGAAAAACTGGCGCCGAAGGCGCCCGTGTTGTTTATGACCAACAGTTCCGGCGAAGACGACGTGGTGGCGGGCATGACGGCCGGCGCCGACGATTACATGATCAAGCCCCTGCGGCGCAGCGAACTGACCTTGCGCACCCAGGCGCTGCTGCGCGTGGCGTACCCGGCCCAGAATGGCGCCGAATACTTGCAATTCGGTCATTACACGTTCGAGACCCGCCCCGGCCGCCTGTTGCGCGATGGCGAAGTGCTGGACGTGACGCACAAGGAATTCGCCCTGGCGCTGCTGTTTTTCCGCAACCTGGGCCGTCCCCTGTCGCGCGCCTACATCCACGAAGCCGTATGGCAGCGCGACACGGCCCTGCCCTCGCGCACCATGGATACGCACGTCTCGCGCGTGCGCAACAAGCTGCAGCTGAAACCGGAACACGGCTACCGGCTCGTGCCCGTCTACAGTTATGGTTATCGACTGGAAAAACTGGGCGGCTGAACGGCGGCAAACGGCTGACCTGCTCAAAGCGCGGGCACAAAGCGTTATAATGTCGCCATAAGTCATCCAACAGCCCTGAAATGCAACTGCTCGCCGTCGGTCTCAACCATACCACCGCCCCAGTGTCGCTCCGCGAACAGCTGGCGTTTGCGCCTGAGCACTTGGGCCAGGCGGTGATGGCGGCGCGCACCTGGTTCCAGCGCATCGACTTGCGCGACAACGACGAGGCGGCCATCCTGTCGACCTGCAATCGCACCGAGCTGTATGCGGCCAGCCATGTGCCCAATCCGCTCGACGCGGGCGCGCATTTCCTGGCAGACTACCACCAGCTCAACTACAGCGAGCTGCGCCCCCACTTGTATATGCTGCCGCAGCACGATGCCGTGCGCCACACCTTCCGCGTCGCCTCCGGGCTCGACTCGATGGTACTGGGCGAAACGCAGATCCTGGGGCAGATCAAGGACGCCATCCGCACGGCCGACGAGGCGGGCGGCCTGGGCACGTATCTGCACCAGTTGTTCCAGCGCAGCTTTTCGGTGGCCAAGGAAGTGCGCAGCAGCACGGAAATCGGCGCCCACAGCGTATCCATGGCGGCCGCCGCCGTGCGCCTGTCGCAGCGCATCTTCGACAAGATCGCCGAACAGAACGTGCTGTTCATCGGCGCCGGCGAAATGATCGAATTGTGCGCCACGCACTTTGCCGCGCAAAACCCGAAAAGCATCACCATTGCCAACCGCACCATGGAACGGGGCGAGGAACTGGCGCACCGTTTCAACGGCAAGGCGATCCGCCTGGCGGATTTGCCCGAGCAGTTGCACCAGTTCGACATCGTCATCTCGTGCACGGCATCGTCCTTGCCGCTGCTGGGCCTGGGCCTGGTCGAGCGCGCCATCAAGGCGCGCCGCCACAAGCCCATGTTCATGGTCGACCTGGCCGTGCCGCGCGACATCGAAGCGGAAGTGGGCCGTTTGAACGACGTCTTCCTGTACACGGTCGACGACCTGGGCAAGGTCGTGCAGACGGGCCTGGAAAGCCGGCAGGCGGCCGTGGCGCAAGCCGAAGCCATCATCGAGACGCGCGTGCAATCGTTCATGAGCTGGGTCGACGACCGCGCCATGGTGCCCGTCATCCAGCATCTGCATGAAAACAGCGAAACCTTGCGCCTGCTGGAAGTGGAACGGGCGCGCAAGATGCTGGCCAAGGGTGCCGATATCGACGCCGTGCTCGAAGCGCTGTCGAAAGGCTTGACGGCCAAGTTCCTGCACGGTCCGCAGCAGGCGCTGCACCATGCGCAGGGCGACGAGCGCAAACAGCTGGTCACCCTGCTGCCGAAACTGTTCCGCCCCCGCCGTTAGCGCAGCCCCGCTGGCCGCCCAAGGCCGCCCCCTGCCCGCCTGCCGGGCTTGCATCATCCCTATACTCTTTTACCGCGAATCGCTATGAAACCATCCATGCTGGCCAAACTCGATCAACTGGCGAACCGCCTGGTCGAACTCGACGAACTGCTGATGCACCCGGACGCCACGTCGAACATGGACAGCTACCGCAAGATGACGCGCGAACATGCCGAGCTGGGCCCGCTGGTGGCCCTGTACCGTTCCTACCAGGAAGCGGGCAACGACATCGCCACGGCGCAAGAGATGCTGGGCGATCCGGACATGAAGGAATTCGCCCAGGAAGAGATCGAGGCAGCCAAGGCCACCATGGCGCGGCTCGAGCGCGAATTGCAGACCATGCTGCTGCCGAAGGACGTCAACGATGAGCGCAATATCTTCCTCGAAATTCGCGCCGGCACCGGCGGCGACGAGTCGGCCCTGTTCGCCGGCGACCTGCTGCGCATGTACACGCGCTTTGCCGAGCGCAACCGCTGGCAGGTGGAGCTGGTGTCCTCGTCCGATTCCGACCTGGGCGGCTACCGCGAGGTGATCGTGCGCGTGGTCGGCAATGGCGCGTATTCGAAGCTGAAATTCGAGTCGGGCGGCCACCGCGTGCAGCGCGTGCCGGCCACGGAAACGCAGGGCCGTATCCACACGTCCGCCTGCACGGTGGCCGTGATGCCGGAAGCGGACGAAGTGGAAGACGTCAACATCAACCCGGCCGACCTGCGCATCGACACCTACCGCGCCTCGGGCGCGGGCGGACAGCACATCAACAAGACCGATTCGGCCGTGCGCATCACCCACTTGCCCACCGGCATCGTCGTCGAATGCCAGGATGACCGCAGCCAGCACAAGAACAAGGCGCAGGCGATGAAAGTGCTGGCCGCGCGCATCAAGGACGTGCAATTGCGCGAGCAGCAGTCGAAGGAAGCGGCCACGCGCAAGAGCCTGATCGGCTCGGGCGACCGCAGCGAGCGCATCCGCACCTATAATTTCCCGCAGGGCCGCCTGACGGACCACCGCATCAACCTGACGTTATATAAACTGGACTTCATCATGGATGGGGATTTGACGGAGCTGACGAATGCGCTGGCGGCAGAGCATCAGGCGGAGCTGCTTGCCGCGCTGGGCGATTAAAAAGCGTCCATGGCGGCGTTGCATCGCCTGGCCGTACATTCGTACTGCCTGCGGCGCTGCGCCTTGCCCTGAACACTTTTTAAAGCGCCCAGCCAGATCAAGGGTTTAAGTAGCGGCTAAGCAATAAAAATCCGGCCTTGTGCGAGAATGCCTAGCTCGATTCCATCCACCTCACCGTGTCGCCCATGAAAAATTCACGCACCGTCCTCCTGTCGATCGCCGCCCTGTGTTTCCTGATGCTGGGCGTGGCCATGTATTTGCAGCATGCCATGAACATGGCACCCTGCCCGCTGTGCGTGATCCAGCGCTACCTGTTCCTCGCCATCGGCATCGCCTGCCTGGCGGGCGCCGCCGCCAACCGTCCGAAAATCGGCGCCGGCATCGGCGTATTGGCTGCCCTGGGTGGCTTGGGCGTGGGCGCCAAGCATCTGTACGTGCTGGCCAATCCCGGCTTCTCGTGCGGCATCGACCCGGTGGAAACGGCGCTGAACAAGATTTTCACGGCCGAGCTCATGCCCTTCATGTTTGAATCGTATGGCGCCTGCGAAAACGCCGGCGAGCCGTTTTTCGGCCTGTCGATCCCGCAATGGGCATTCGCCTGGTTCGCCATTTTTACCGTAGGCCTGCTGTGGACACTGCTGCGCCGCAAAAAATAATAGACTATTCATGCCAGAAACACTGATCCCCGCCGGCAGCACTGTCGGCGCCCTGCAAATCCGTCCGCTGCTCGACCCGCTCGACAACCGCATCCTGCTCGGCCACGCGCTGGGCCTGTCGCGCGTCAGCTTGATCACGCAATCGGAGCGTGTGCTCACTGCCGCTGAAGCCCTGCGTTTGTCAGCCTTGCTGGCGCGCCGCCTGCAAGGCGAGCCGATCGCCTATATCGTCGGCCAGCGCGAATTTTTCGGCTTGCCGTTCGAGGTGAACGAGGCCGTGCTGATCCCCCGCCCCGACACGGAAGTGCTGGTGGAACTGGCGCTGGAGCGCCTGCCGCCCGGCGGACGGGTGCTCGACATGGGCACGGGCAGCGGCGCCATCGCCGTCGCCCTGGCGCATACGCGGCCCGACGCCGTCGTCACGGCCCTGGACGTGAGCAGCACGGCGCTGGCCGTGGCGCGCCGCAACGCCAGCGCCAACGGCGTCAACATCACCTTCATGGCCAGCGACTGGTTCGAAGCGCTGGGCACGGAAAAGTTCGACCTGATCGTCTCGAATCCCCCTACATCGCCAGCGGCGACCGCCACTTGGCCGAAGGCGACCTGCGCTTCGAACCGGCAGGCGCGCTGACCGACCATGCGGACGGCCTGTCGGCCCTGCGCACCATCGTTGCCGGCGCCGCCCGCCACCTGGCAACGGGCGCCTGGCTGCTGATGGAACATGGCTACGACCAGGCGGCATCCGTGCGCGAGCTGCTGGCCGCTGCCGGCTACAACAAGGTGCAAAGCTGGCGCGACCTGGCCGGCATCGAACGGGTCAGCGGCGCCCGTCTGGGCTGACGTTGCCACCTGCGCAAAGCTTGACCCGGCGGCGCGCCAGATCCCCCGCAGTTTGTTAAAATATCAAGCGAATTCCTGACCGAAGCGCCGTCCCCGTTCCCCGGGGCGGACGCTGGCGACGCGGCGTTTTTTGGGCCGGCGCCGACGCATTTGCCAAAATTCGGTTAATCTCAGCACAAATTATTTTATATGCTGCACAAGAAAGGAAGCTCAAATTGCCCAACCTGTTGACTCGCCGCCTGGCATTGCTGACCGAAGATGCCAACCGCGCGCTACTGGGCGGCTTGCGCGGCATCGAGCGTGAAACCCTGCGCGTCGACCATGCCGGCCATCTGGCTTCCACGCCCCACCCCGCCGCCCTGGGCTCGGCGCTGACGCACCCTGAAATCACCACCGACTACGCCGAAGCGCTGCTCGAATTCATCACCCCAGCGGAAGCCGACATCGCCGTCACGCTCGACAAGCTCGATACCGTGCACCGCCATGCCTACAGCCGCCTCGGCGACGAGTTGCTCTGGAGCCAGTCGATGCCCTGCCAGCTGCCGCCCGAGGAGGATATCGAGATCGCCAACTACGGCAGCTCGAACATGGGCATGCTCAAGCACGTCTACCGGCGCGGCCTGGCATTGCGCTACGGCAAGGCCATGCAATGCATCGCCGGCATCCATTACAACTATTCGCTGGACGAACAGCTGTGGCAAGTGCTGGCCAGCCATCCGGACACCCGCGCCAGCGCGGCGCACGCGGCCGCGACGCCGAAAGACGTGCAGTCGGAAAGCTACCTGGCGACGATCCGCAATTTCCGCCGCTACAGCTGGCTCTTGATGTACCTGTTCGGCGCTTCGCCGGCCCTGTCCGCCGGTTTCCTGCGCGGCCGCGCGCACAAGCTCGACACCTTGTCCGACGACACCCTGTTCCTGCCGTACGCGACCAGCCTGCGCATGAGTGACCTCGGCTACCAGAACGACGCCCAGTCCGGCCTGCGCCCGCACGAAAACAGTCTCGATGATTACGTCAACGCGCTCACGCACGCCGTCAACGACCCGTATCCGCCGTATGCGGCGCTGGGCACAAAGCAGGATGGCGAGTGGATTCAATTGTCCACCAACGTGCTGCAGATCGAAAATGAATACTATTCGACCATCCGCCCGAAACGCGTGATCCGCACGGGCGAGCGCCCCATCCAGGCCCTGTGCCTGCGCGGCGTGCAATACATCGAAGTGCGCTGCATGGATGTCGACCCGTTCGAACCGGTGGGCATCAGCCTGGAAACGGGCCGCTTCCTCGACGCCTTCCTGCTGTTCTGCGCGCTCGACGACAGCGCGCCGATTTCTGCCGAGCAAAGCGCCTGCTACACGCACAATTTCGCCCGCACCGTCAAGGAAGGCCGCAAGCCGGGCTTGACCCTGCGCCGCGATGGCGAGGAAATCCGCTTGCAGGCCTGGGGCGAGGAATTGCTGGCGCGTATCGCGCCTGTGGCGGCCCTGCTCGATGCGCGCCATGGCGGCACGCAGCATGCGGACAGCCTGGCGGCGCAAGCCCGTAAACTGGCCGACCCGGACGCGACGCCATCGGCAAAGGTATTGGCCGAGCTGCGCGCCAACGGCGGCTCGTTTGCCGCCTTCGGCCTGCGCCAGAGCGAACGCCACGCCGCCTGGTTCCGCGCGCATCCGCCCACACCCGAGCAAAGCGCGTACTTCGACCAGCTGGCGGAAAGCTCGCTGGCCGAGCAGCGCGCCATGGAAGCGGCACCAGCCGGCAGCTTCGACGATTTCGTCGCCGCCTACCGCGCCAGCACCCTGTGCTCGCACACCTGACCTTGCGCAAAACGCCCCGATGCTGACCTTCTACAATGAATTGCACGGCCAGCACCGGGGCCGCTTCGAGATGTTTCGCGGCGCCATGGTGCCCTGCTTCGAGACACCGGAGCGGGCCGACATGGTGGTGGCCGAGCTGGGGCGGCGCAACCTGGGCCGCATCGTCACGCCGCACGGCGTGCCGCTGACGTCGCTGGAACGCATCCACACGCCCCGCTACCTGCATTTCCTGCGCCACGCCTGGCACGACTGGCTGGCGCTAGCCCCGACAACGCCAGCAAGGACGCCTTGCCATCCGTGTGGCCCGTGCGCACCCTGCGCAGCGACATCGAACCGGACGACTTCACGGCCAAGCTGGGCCTGTATTCGATGGACAACGGCACGCCGCTGACGGCGGGCACCTGGACGGCGGCCAAGACGGGGGCCGACTGCGCCGTCAACGCGGCCCACGCGCTGCGCCTGGGCGAGCGAGCCACGTTCGCCCTGACGCGCCCGCCCGGCCATCACGCGGGCAGCGATTTCTTTGGCGGCTACTGTTTTCTGAACAACGCGGCCCTGGCCGCGCAGCACCTGCTCGACGACGGCGCCCGCAAGGTCGCCATCCTCGATATCGACTACCACCACGGCAACGGCACGCAAAGCATCTTTTACGGACGCGACGACGTGCTGTTCGCCTCCATCCACGCCGATCCGCGCAGCGAATACCCGTTTTACCTGGGTCACGCCGACGAGACGGGCAGCGGCGCGGGACTCGGCTACAACGTCAATCTGCCGCTGCCGGCCGGCACATCCACGGCCAGCTGGTTCGCCGCGCTGGAGACGGCCTGCCTGCGCATCAAGATGTATGCACCCGACGCCCTGGTGGTCTCGCTCGGCGTGGATACGTTCGCCGGCGACCCGCTGTCGCATTTCTCCCTGCAAAGCGGCGACTACCTGCGCGTGGGCGAGCGCCTGGCGCATCTGAACCTGCCCACCGCCTTCATCCTCGAAGGCGGCTATGCGGTGAAGGAAATCGGCATCAATGTGGTGAACGTGCTGGAAGGCTTCGAGACGGCAGACTAAGCGTCTGACGATGTGACTTTGTGTACAACAAGGCCGTGTGCGGCTGCTCACGGCCCAGGCTGCCGGATGCGTTTTCCGGCGCAGCGGACAAGGCGGGCTTATGCTGAAGTGTTACGGCGGCGTCCCCGCACAAGGTACATGAGCGCCAGGCCCGCGGGCAGCATCAACGCGACCGCTGGTTCAGGAACGGGCGCCGGAGAAATCGTGAAGGTCGTCTGGTCGGTCCAGTTATAACGCCGTTCCCAACTTGTGCCCCGCATAAAATCTCCTCCACCGCTGAGGAAGTGACTGCCGATAACGGCATTGCTATACCAGGACGTGGAACCTTCGTCATTGCCGCTGGTGCTGGCTTCGTAGTGAAGTTTACCCGTCAGTGTATAACTGAAATTCTTGACGTTACACCGGAGGTAAGAGGAAGTATTGCACCCATATTGGCCTGGCTGGACGGGAAAAAACAGGTAGTCCTGGGTAACGAAATAGCTCAGCTCATCCAACACAATCACGCCGTCCAGATTGCTGTCCTCCCCGACAAAACTGCCCCCGAACTCCTTGCGAGAATCGAATACGCCGGTAGCCGCATCGACAAAGCCTCGATAAGTAAAATCCCACGTCGTCGGCTGCGCATGGGCAGCGGATATTCCGGCGACAAGCAATGCGGCGCACAACAGGTTCTTTTTCATGGTTTCCTCATATTTTTGCAGAGCGTTAAAAAGCGCTTCAGGAAGACGTATCCATCACATCTGACGGCATGCCGCCATGTTAATTTTATCATAATTAAATATAAATATGATAATTATCAATGGCCAGGAAAGACATGAAAAAAACAGGCGCGAGATTGTGGAAATGGCGCGCAATCATGGCTACATATTGCGGAACAACGCCATGAAAGGCTGGCTCACGGCCAGGGTTTCCGGCCGCGATTTGAGGCGCAGGGTGCCGCGTCCCACCTCGTCGCGCGTGACGGAGGCCACCATCTTCATGTTGACGATGGTGGAACGGTGGACCTGTTTGAAGATGGCCGGATCGAGCACGTCGAGCAGTTCGCGGATCGGCTTGCGCAGCAGCGCCTCGCCCTCGGCCGTCATGACGGCCGTGTACTTGGTGTCGGACTGGAAATAGGCGATGTCTTCCACCATGATCAGCCGCGTATCCTTGCCGCTGCTGGCCGTCAGCCACACCAGCGGCGGCGACTTGGCGGCCGCCGGCAAGGCGCTGCTCAATTGCTGCAGCAAGCCGGCCAGCGCGCCGTCGCCCGCCCGGGTCTTGCCGGCCCGCGCCCGCACGCGCTGCAGGGTCGCCTGCAGGCGCTCGCGGACGACCGGTTTCAGCAGGTAATCGACGGCGCCCTTGTCGAAGGCGTCGATCGCGTACTGGTCGTAGGCCGTGACGAACACCACCTGCGTGGCGGGACTCGCTTCCAGCGCGCCGGCCGCCACTTCCAGCCCCGTCAGGCCCGGCATGCGGATATCGAGAAAGGCGACGTCGGGCTTGCGCGTGGCGATGGCCTCGAGCGCCGTGCCGCCGTCGTCGCAGGCGGCGACGATGCGCAGTGCCGGCCACTCTTCGGCCAGCAGGGCCACCAGCGCATCGCGCAGCAGGGTTTCATCTTCGGCGATGACGCAGGTCATTTCAGGCGGATGCATACGACACTCCTTGCGCCGTGCTGTCCGGCACCGTGATGGTGGCCGTCACGCCATCGGGGAAGTTGGCGACGATGGCAAACGCGGCGGCATTGCCGTAGGTCAGGCGCAGGCGCTCGCGCACATTGCGCAGGCCAATGCCCGTGCCGGCGCCGTCGTCGCTGAAACCCTGGCCGTCGTCGGCCACCGTGACGATCACCGTGCCATTGCCGCTGCGCGCCATGATCCAGATGGTGCCGCCGCCGCTTTTCGGCTCCAGCCCATGCTTGATGGCGTTTTCCACCAGGGTTTGCAGCATCATCGGCGGCAGCTCCACCTGGCGCAGGTATTGCGGCACCTCGATTTGCAGGTTCAGGCGCCCGCCCATGCGGATTTTCAGGATGTCGAGGTAGGCGCGCGCCCGCTCCAGCTCCGTGCCCAGGGTCGACATGGCTTGCTCCGTGCGCGGCAGCGAGTGGCGCAGATATAAAATCAGGTTGCCCAGCATTTCATCGGCGCGCACGGGGTCGCTGCGCGTGAGCAGCTGCGCGCTGGCCAGGGTGTTGTACAGGAAGTGCGGCTCGACCTGCGCATGCAGCAGGCTCAGTTTGGCCACCGTCAGTTCCTTTTCCGTCGCCGTCTGGCGCGTCTCGGCCTGCTCGCCGCGGCGGCGCTGCGCCACCCGGCGCGTGATGGCCCGCGTCACCGCTTCCGCATTTTCCAGGTTGCTGCCATGGTCGACGAGGAACCAGTCGGTCCACGCATTGCGCGCCGGCTCGCAGATCAGGGTCACGCTGCCCGCCTCGCCATTCGGCGTGACGGTGGCGAGGATCTGGTTCGGCCGCGGTTCGAGGAAACCCAGCAAGCGCATGCGCGGCAGGCCCGTGTGCGTGTACGGCGCCGCACGGCGCACGCGGGCCTGCACCTGCAGGCTGTCGCGCGCGCTTTCGACCACTTCGCTGCCGGGCAGTTCGCGGATGGCCGCGTCGATCATGTCGAACGCCTCGCCCGCCTCGAACGGGATCTCGATCTGGCGCCGCTGGCGGCTCGACAAGGTGCCGGCATTGACGGCGCCGGCGATCAGGCGCACGCGGCGCACGTGCGAAAACGCATTCGTGACGACGGTGCAGGCCAGCAAGGCGCCGACGATGACGAAGAAGCCTTCCGTATGCCCGAAGATATAACGCAGGAAGTTCTCGACCAGGAGAGCGGTGGCGATGACGTACGTGAGCATCGTGGCCAAGGTGAGACGAAGGATAAAGAAGAGGCTGGTCATGGTTTTTCCCTGGAACGTAGAAGTGGGCCAAGAATAGCAATCGGCACCAGCGGCGGTGGCCATTATGCGATGGAAGCCCGGTAGTAGCGACAAAGGCATCAAAATAAAGCATCAATCCGCGCCACCGCGAAATAAAATCGCTTGCAATTAAATAGTGCACGATATATATTGAGCACATGGACGCCGGATTTACTTCTTCAGACGGGCATCCTGGGGCCACGGCCCGCGAAACAAGTAGCACACTATTTAGTAGTCACCTATTTATCTACCTAAAGGAAACCATCATGTCGATCAAACAAGTCCTGTACCGCGCTCAAGCCACCGCCACCGGAGGCCGCGAAGGCCGTGCCGTCTCGTCCGACAATGTGCTCGACGTCAAGCTGACCACGCCAAAAGAACTGGGCGGCAATGGCGCCGTCGGCACCAATCCGGAACAGCTGTTTGCCGCCGGCTACTCGGCCTGCTTCATCGGCGCCATGAAATTCGTCGGCGGCCGCGACAAGATCGCCGTGCCGGCGGACCTGTCGATCGAAGGCAACGTCGGCATCGGTGCCATCGACACGGGCTTCGGCATCGAAGTGGAACTGAAGATCTCGCTGCCGGGCATGGAACGCGCCGCCGCGGAAGCGCTGGTCGCCGCCGCCCACATCGTGTGCCCATACTCGAACGCCACGCGCGGCAACATCGACGTCACCCTGACGATCGTGTAATAGACGCAACACCTTGCGCCTCCCCGGCCGCGCCTTGGCGCCGCCGGGGATTTTTGCTTTAGCGCAGCGCCTGCAGCAGCTTGTCCGCCAGCGCCGGTGCCGAGGCCGGATTCTGTCCCGTGATCAGTTCGCGGTCGACCACCACGTTGCTGGTCCACGGCGCCTGATTCTGCACATATTGCGCGCCGGCCGCCTGCAAGCCCGACTGCGGATAGAACTTCATCCATCCGCCCTTCAAGGCGCCCTGCGCCGCCAGCTCTTCCTCATTGCTGATCACCGTCATGCGGTAGCCCTTGTAGATCCAGTCCGCCGGCGTGGGCGGCGTCCGGCCCGTTTCCAGCGCGGCCGTAAACTGGGCCGCCTGCGGCAGGGCCGACAGCAGGGCGATGGGACCATGGCACAGCAGCGCCGTCGGCTTGCCGTCCGCGTGGAACTGGCGCAGCAGCGCGCCCAGGCTGGCATCCTTCAATAAGTCCTGCATGGGCGCATGGCCGCCCGGCACCAGCACGGCCGCGTAGTGGCCATAGCCGATCTGTTCCACCCGTTTCAGGCTGATCACGGGCGAGCGGCCCGGCACCGTCAGCGCCAGCTGGTCGAGCAAGGCCTTGTGCGCCGCGTGGGCGACCGCGTCGCCGCCAAAATAGGCGTCCGTATCGGAGCTGGCGTCCAGGGTCGGCGCCTGGCCCTGCGGCGTGGCGAACGTCACCGTGTGGCCCGCGTCGAGCAGCTTTTTCACGGGCTGCATCAGTTCATTCAGATAAAAGCCCGTCTGAAAAACCTTGCCGTCGCGCAAGTCGAGGTGATTCGCGTCCGACAGCACGACGAGCACTTCGGCCGCCTGGGCGCTGGAAAAGGCGGCGAGCAACAGGCTGCTGAGCAGTAATTTTTTCATGGTATGGCCTTTCTGTAGAGAGGACACCAGCATATTCCGAATCAAAATGCGAAAAAATGATGAATAATGCACAGCACTGATGCGGAATACGACCGAATGGAGCCGGGATGGATAAATTACAGGCGATGCAGCTGTTTCGCCGCGTGGCCGAGCTGGGCAGCTTTCGCCGGGCGGCCGATGAACTGGACTTGTCGGCCTCGTACGTGAGCCGGCGCATCGGCCAGCTGGAGCAGGAACTGGGCGGGCGCCTGATGACGCGCACCACGCGCCAGCTGGCCCTGACGGAAACGGGCGCCGCCTACCTCGAGCACTGCCGCAAGCTGCTCGACGAGCTGGCGCAGGCGGAGGACATGGTGGCCCATTCCACGGCGCACGTGACGGGCCGCTTGCGCATCAACGCGCCGCTGACATTGGGCGTGGGCGAGCTGGCCGAGGGCCTGGCCGATTTCATGGCCGACTGGCCCGCGCTGCGCCTCGATGTCGACCTGAAGGATGAATACGTGGACCTGGCGGCCGCCAACTACGACCTGGGCTTTCGCGTCACCACCGCCCTCACCGATTCGAGCTACGTGGCGCGCCACATCCACGACTATCGCCTGCACATCTGCTGCGCGCCCGCCTACCTGGAGCGCCACGGCCCCTTGGCCGAACCCACGGATCTGACGCGCCAGCGCTGCTTCATCTACAGCCACGCCCTGTTCGGCAGCCGCTGGCCGCTGCGCCATACGGGTCCCCACAGCGACATCGAAGTGCCGAACTGGGTGCGCACGAACAACACGCTGTTCATGCGCAGCCTGATCCTGCGCGGCCTGGGCATCGGCATCCTGCCCACCTTTGTCTGCCGCGAAGAGCTGGCCAGCGGCGCCCTGGTCGAGCTGTTCCCCGACGTCGAGCGCCCCAGCCTGGCGCTGTTCGCCATCTACCCGTCGCGCCAGCTGGTGGCGCCCCGCGTGACGCGCTGCATCGAGCACCTGAAGCAGTGGTATGCGCAGCGCTATCCCACGCCGGCGGCGTGAAGCCGGTAAAATCATGGCCACTCTCAATCAAGGATGACCCATGATCAGCTGGCAATGGAACACGTTCGACGAACTCGGCCCCCACGATTTGTACCAGGTGCTGGCCTTGCGCCAGCGCGTGTTCGTCATCGAACAACAATGCATTTATCCGGACCTGGACGGCCATGACCAGCAGGCGATGCATCTGCTGGGCTGGCAAACGGACGATGGCCAGCGCCGGCTGGCCGCCTACCTGCGCGTGCTGGCGCCGGGCGCCAAGTATGTGGAAATGTCGCTGGGCCGCGTGCTGACGGCGCCCGAGGCGCGCAGCACGGGCGCCGGCAGGCAGTTGTTGCTTGAGGGCATCGCGCGGGCGGAACGCCAGCACCCTGGCCACGCCATCCGCATCGGCGCCCAGCACTACCTGGAACGCTTCTACCAGTCGTTCGGCTTTGTCACCGTCAGCGCACCGTATGACGAAGACGGCATCCAGCACGTTGACATGCTGCGCGCGGAGCCAGCGGCATGACGACGGCCCTGATTTCCTGGAGCGGCGGCAAGGATTCCTGCCTGGCCCTGTGGCGCGCGCGCAATGCCGGCCTGGCCGTGCCGCTGTTGATCACGGCCATGGATGAAGATGGCCGCAAGTCGCGCTCGCACGGCGTGCCGCCCGAGTTGCTGGCGGCGCAGGCGGCCAGCCTGGGCGCGCGCCTGCAGCGCTATCACGCCAGCTGGGCCAGCTATGAAGAGAAATTCATCGCCATGCTGCGCGCGGCGAAGGAGGACGGCATAGCCCACGCCATCTTTGGCGACATCGATCTGCAGCCGCACCGCGACTGGGAAGAAAAGGTCTGCGCCAGCGCCGGCCTGACGGCGCACCTGCCCCTGTGGGGCGAAGGGCGGCGCGCGCTGGTCGACGAATTTCTCGCCGCCGGCTTCAAGGCCATCGTCGTGTGCATCAATGGCCAGCATCTGCCGCGTGAATTTTGCGGGCGCGAGTTCGACGCCGCCTTTTTGGCCGACCTGCCGCCCGGCGTCGATGCCTGCGGCGAAAACGGCGAATTCCACACCTTCGTCTACGACGGCCCCGCCTTCAGCGCGCCCGTGGCACTGCGCCGCACGCAAGTGCTGCAATATGATGCGCCGGCCAGTCTGGGCGGCGCCACGTATTACTTCCAGGAGCTGGCGCCCGCTTAAACCGGCCAGCAAAGCAAAAAGGGCGATTCCGTGGAATCGCCCTTTTCATGTGCCTTGCGCGTGCTTACTTTTTCGTCACGGCCACCAGCTTGACCTCGAACAGCAAACCCGCGTAGCCAGGAATCTTCGGCGCGCTGCCCGCCTTGCCATAGCCAAGGTCATACGGAATGGCCAGGGTGCGCGTGCCGCCCTCCTTCATGCCGACCAGGCCGCGGTCCCAGCCCAGGATGACCTGGCCGATGCCCAGGGTGAACTTGAAACCGCTGCCGGCCAGGCTCGCATCGAACTGCACGCCCTTGTTGCCCGGCTTGCTTGCGTCATACAGCCAGCCCGTGTACGTCACCAGCAGGGTATCGCCCGCTGCCGCCGCCGTGCCGGTGCCCACCACCGTATCGGTAATGGTCAGTTCCTTCACTTGCGTATTCGGGTCCAGCACGACCGGCTTCTCCGTGTTGGCAGCGGCACCGCAGGCGGTCAGGGCCACGGCGCAAGCGAGGGTGGCGATCAATTGAAATACCGATTTCATGGTTTCCCTTTAAATATTGGAGTGTGGCTGAGGCCCGTACGGTGCGGACCGGTACGGGCTGCAGTTTAACAGGACTCACGCAGCCCATTTGTAAGCAGACGTAAGCATGGCGCGAGTTGTGTGCCGATACAACGTTGACACAATAGCCACACCATCTAGATTTCCACCTGCGTGCCCAGTTCGATCACCCGGTTGCTCGGGATCTGATAGTAGTCGGCCGCCGTGCGCGCATTGCGCGACATGGTGACGAACAGGTGCTCGCGCCACGGCATCATGCCGGCGCCCGGGGTCGAAATGATGGTCTGGCGCGCGATGAAGAACGACGTTTCCATCATCTCGAAATCGAGTCCCTGCTCGGCGCATTGCGCCAGCGCCGCCGGAATGTCCGGCTCATCCTTGAAGCCGTAATGCACGTTGACCTGGTAGCACTGGTGGCCCAGGTCCACCACGCGCACGCGCTCGGACGGCGCCACCCACGGCTCTTCATGCATGAAGACGGTGAGGAAAATGACGCGCTCATGCAACACCTTGTTATGCAGCAAGTTATGCAGCAGCGCATGCGGCACGCCATCCGTTTCGCCGCGCAGGAAGATGGCCGTGCCCGGCACGCGCAGCGGCGGCGCGATGAACAGCGACGAGAGGAAATCGGCGAGCGGAATCGCATGCTTTTCCAGGTTCTGGAACACCAGCTGGCGGCCCCGTTTCCAGGTCAGCATGACGATGAACAAAATCGAGCCCAGCAGCAGCGGGAACCAGCCGCCGTGGAACAGTTTCAATGCGGTCGCCGACACCAGGTTGACGTCGATGATCAGGAAAAAGCCCGTGGCGGCCCAGCACAGGGCCAGGTTCATCTTCCAGCGGTAGCGGATGACGAAGAAGGTCAGGATGGTGGTCGACAGCATGGTGGCCGTGACGGCGATACCGTAGGCGGCGGCCAGGTTTTCCGAAGAGCCGAAGCCGACGACGGCCAGCAGCACCACGGCCAGCTGCAGCCAGTTCACGGCGGGGATGTAGATCTGCCCGATTTCGCTTTCCGACGTGTGGCGCACGCGCATGCGCGGCAAGAAACCCAGCGCGATGGCTTGCTTGGTCATCGAGAAGGTGCCGGAAATGGTTGCCTGCGAAGCGATCACGGTGGCCATGGTCGACAAAATCACCAGCGGGTACACGCTCCACGCGCCCAGCTGCTGGTAAAACGGATTCGAGACGGCTTCCGGATGGGCCAGCAGCAGGCCGCCCTGGCCCAGGTAGTTCAGCGCCAGCGCGGGAAAGGCGATCAGGAACCAGGCCAGGCGGATCGGCTTCTTGCCGAAGTGGCCCATGTCGGCGTACAGCGCCTCGGCACCCGTCAGCGCCAGCACCACGGCGCCCAGGGCGACGAAGGCGACGAAGCCGTTATTCATCAGGAAGGTCGCCGCGTGCAGGGGATTGAGCGCGGCCAGGACGGCGGGCGACTTGATGATGTTGACCACGCCCATGCCGGCCAGCGCGGCAAACCACAGCACCATGACGGGGGCGAAATAGCGGCCGATGCCGGCCGTGCCGTGCGACTGCACCGAATACAGGCCCACCAGCACGGCGATCGTCAGCGGCACCACGTAGGGACTGAAGGCGGGCGTGGCCACTTCCAGGCCTTCGATCGCCGACAGCACGGAAATGGCCGGCGTGATCACGCTGTCGCCATAGAACAGGGTGGCGCCGAAGACGCCGATCACCATCAGCGGGAAATGCCAGCGCGACAGGCGGCTGACGGACGACAGCACCAGCGCCATCAGGGCCATGATGCCGCCCTCGCCGCGGTTGTCGGCGCGCAGCACCAGGGTCACGTACTTGAGCGAGACGATCAGGGTCAGGCCCCAGAAAATCAGCGAGACGATGCCCAGCAGGTTCTCGTGCGAGAGCGCCAGGCCGTGGGCCGGGTCGAAGACCGTCTTCAGGGTGTACAGCGGACTGGTGCCGATATCGCCGTAAACGATGCCGACGGCGGCCAGCGTCAAGCCGGCCAGGCCGCTTTTTTTATGTTCCGACGTCAAGATTGCACCCGTTTTTGTTTTGTTGCATCGCACAATATGATAGGTATTAGCAAATAGCAAGAGTATTTTTGCATGGTTCCGGGCTGCCCCAATGTCGTGGTTTTGTGCCGCTCCGCCTTGCTGCGCGGGCTTGCGGCCATTGATTTGTTGCCATTCTACGCCTCGCCAGCGGCGCCGGGCAGCCCCCGATGTTTTCGGACATAATGACAGACTGTCTACTCTCCAGCGAAGCCCATCATGAATCCAGGCATGCTCTACGCCTCCCTCGCCTTCCTGTGCTGGGGCCTGTTCCCCCTGTATTTCCATGCCATCGGCGAGATCGCGCCGCAGGAAATCCTGGCGCACCGCATGGTCTGGTCGCTGTTGTTCCTGGGCATCGTGCTGACCGTGCGCCGCCAATGGAGCTGGCTGGCTGCCCTGAAAGGCCAGCCGCAGGTGGTGGCCAGCTTCGTCGCCAGCGCGTTCTTGCTGTCCGCCAACTGGTTCATCTATATCTGGGCCGTCAACAACGGCCACGTGGTCGACGCCAGCCTCGGCTACTTCATTACGCCCCTGATCAATGTCATGCTGGGCTTTTTGCTGCTGCACGAGCGCCTGCGCCGCCTGCAGTGGCTGGCCATCGGCCTGGCCGCCTGCGGCGTGGCCTGGCTCACTTGGCAGGCGGGGCAGGTGCCGTGGATCGCCCTGCTGCTGGCGGCTACCTTCGGCGGCTATGGCTTGCTGCGCAAGACTGCCGCGCTGGGCGCGCTGGAAGGCTTGTCGTTCGAAACCTTGATCCTGTTTCCCCTGGCGCTGGCCTATATGCTGTGGCTGGCCTGGCATGGCCAGAGCGGCTTCGTCAATACGGACTCCACCGCCACGCGCGCGCTGCTGCTGGCGTCCGGCCCCATCACGGCCATTCCCCTGCTGCTGTTCGCGGCCGGCGCGCGCCGCCTGCCGCTGGCCGTGCTGGGGCTGTTGCAATACATCGCCCCCACGGGCCAGCTCCTGATCGGCGTATGGGTCTTCCACGAATCGTTCACGCCCGAGCGCATGCTGGGCTTCCTCGTCATCTGGACGGCGCTGGGCCTGTATGCGGCCGAAGGCCTGTGGAGCAGCCGCCGCGCGCGCCTGGCCGCCTGATCGGTCCGTTCCGGCAGCGCACAGCGCTGGCCGGAAGCGGGCGTTTACCGTATCCTGTCCGTCTTTGTATATCACCCGAGATTTCTAATGGCAAATTACGTCTACACCATGAATCGCGTGGGCAAAATCGTCCCGCCCAAGCGCCAGATTCTGAAAGATATTTCCCTCTCCTTCTTCCCAGGCGCGAAGATCGGCGTGCTGGGCCTGAACGGCTCCGGCAAATCGACCCTGCTGAAAATCATGGCAGGCATCGACACCGACATCCAGGGCGAAGCCGTGCCGATGCCGGGCCTGAACATCGGCTACCTGCCGCAGGAACCGCAGCTGGACCCGGCAAAAACCGTGCGCCAGGAAGTCGAATCGGGCCTGGGCGAAGTGTTTGAAGCGCAAGCCAAGCTGGAAGCCGTGTACGCCGCATATGCCGAGGAAGACGCCGATTTCGACGCCCTGGCCACGGAACAGGCGCGCCTGGAAGCGATCATCTCGACCTCCGACGGCGGCAATCTGAATCTGCAGCTGGAAATGGCCGCCGACGCGCTGCGCCTGCCGCCATGGGACGCCACCATCGGCGTGCTGTCCGGCGGTGAAAAGCGCCGCGTGGCGCTGTGCAAGCTGCTGCTGTCCAAGCCCGACATGCTGCTGCTCGACGAACCGACCAACCATCTGGATGCGGAATCGGTGGACTGGCTGGAACAATTCCTGCTGCGCTTCCCCGGCACCGTGGTGGCCATCACCCATGACCGCTACTTCCTCGACAACGCGGCCGAGTGGATCCTGGAGCTGGACCGCGGTCACGGCATTCCATGGAAGGGTAACTACTCGACCTGGCTGGACCAGAAGCAAGCCCGCCTGAAACAGGAAGAAGCGACGGAATCGGCGCGCCAGAAGGCGCTGCAGAAGGAATTGGAATGGTCGCGCCAGAACCCGAAAGCGCGCCAGGCCAAGTCGAAAGCCCGCCTGGCCCGCTTCAACGAGCTGTCCGAGCACGAATACCAGAAGCGCAACGAAACGCAGGAAATCTTCATTCCCGTGGCAGAGCGCCTGGGCAATGAAGTCATCGAGTTCAAGAACGTGTCGAAAGCGTTCGGCGACCGCCTGCTGATCGACAACCTGAGCTTTACCGTGCCGCCAGGCGCCATCGTCGGCATCATCGGCCCCAACGGCGCCGGTAAATCGACCCTGTTCAAGATGATCACCGGCAAGGAAACGCCGGACAGCGGCGAAGTGGCCATCGGCCAGACGGCGCGCGTGTCCATCGTCGACCAGAACCGCGATAGTCTCGCCGACAACAAATCCGTGTTCGAAGACGTCTCCGGCGGCGCCGACATGCTGACGGTCGGCCGCTTCGAAATGCCGTCGCGCGCCTACCTGGGCCGCTTCAACTTCAAGGGCTCGGACCAGCAGAAGCAAGTGGGCAACCTGTCCGGCGGTGAGCGTGGCCGTCTGCACCTGGCGAAAACCTTGCTGATGGGCGGCAACGTCCTGCTGCTCGATGAACCGTCGAACGATCTGGACGTGGAAACCCTGCGCGCGCTGGAAGACGCCCTGCTGGAATTTGCCGGCAGCGTCATGGTCATCTCGCATGATCGCTGGTTCCTCGACCGTATCGCCACGCACATCCTGGCGTTCGAAGGCAATTCGCAGGTCACCTTCTTTGACGGCAACTATCAGGAATATGAAGCCGACAAGAAGAAACGCCTGGGCGAAGAAGGCGCGAAACCGAAGCGTATCCGCTACAAGCCTTTGACCACGTAATTTCGGTCCGGCAATGCAAAAAGGCAGTTACCTCGCGGTAACTGCCTTTTTTCAGCAAACTTCCAGTAAATTAGAAGTTGTAGCGTGCACCTAAAGCGAGCCCGGTTGCCTTGCGGCCCTGGTCGGCGCTCTTGCCGAAGTGTTCCACTTCCGCCGTCAGCGAGACTTTCTCGTTGATCGCGTACTGGGCGCCGACGGAAGCGTACACGCCCGTCTTGTCGTTGCCGCTGATGCCGGTCGACAGGCCCGTGCCGCTCAAGCTGTTCTTGACCTTGGCCACGCCCAGCTTGCCGAACACGCCGACTTTGTCGCTCACGGGCATGGTGGCCTTGCCGGCCAGGTAGTAGCCATGCGAATCGCTTTTCACGGAACCGTTGCCGGCACCCGTGACATAGCTGTAATCCTTGCTGCCGAAATCGGCGTAGCCGCCCTCGACCGCCCAGGTTTTATCGAAATCGTAACCGGCGAAGATCTTGGCGCCGGCCTTGTAGCCGCTGTGATTGTCGGCGCTGGTGGCGCCAGGAATATCGAAGTTGTAGCGGTTACCCGTGACGCCGGCGCCCACATAGGCGCCTTCGGCGTGCGCGGCGCTCATGCCGGTGAATGCGGTAACGGAAGCGATCATTGCAAACAGGATTTTCTTCTTCATCATGTTCTCTCTCTCAATTAGTGAATGGTGCCTGGATTCGCAGTTCAGCGAAGTGCGATGAGTACACAATAACAGCCGAAAAAAGCTACGTCTTTCTCCATTCCGTAAGAACTGTGACAAGATGTAAGCGGACATTGCAAACTGACAATAACCGTAAAATGCGCACCGTTGAGCGAACTTAAGATAGACTTAAGGACATTAACGATTTTCAGTCAAGAGGAGAAGTGCATGCATAAACGCCAGTTTCTCGCCGCCGCCATGGCCGGTGCGGCCCTGCCCGCCATCGCCCGGGCGGCGCCCGCCGGCCTGCGCGGTCCTGCCCTGCTGACCGTCACGGGAAGCATCGACAAGCCGAACCGGGGACCGTTCGACGCCGTGCGCGACCAGATGATGCACAAGCAAAAAATCAGTTTTGAGCGGGCGCGGGCATTCGACTTTGCGGCGCTGGCGAACTTGCCTGCGCGCACTATCCACCCCACCCTGGAATACGACGGCAAGGCGCACGCCCTGCGCGGGCCTCTGCTGGCCGATGTCTTGAAGGCGGCGGGCGCGCCCGAGGAAGATGCCGTGCGGCTGCTGCTGCGCGCCGTGGATGGCTATGCGGCGGCGCTGACCATGGCGCAGGCGCGCGCACAGCGTTTTATCGTCGCCACCCACCTCGATGGGCAGCCGATGGCGCTGGGCGGCCTGGGCCCGCTATGGGCGATCCATGACGCCGACCGCATCGCGGCCGTGGCGGCACTGCCCCTGGCCGAACGGTTCGCCAGCTGCCCGTGGGCGCTGTATCACATCGGCGTGGAGGCGGGTTGAGCTGACTTGCAACGCCAGACAAAACCGTAGCGAGCGGAAGGGAGAGGTGGCTGAGAAGCGGAGCTGTGCTAATGCACGGGGCCGCCGAGGCAGTGAGCATCGCAGGCCGCCTATACCGACGCGCAGCAGGTTTTGACAGGCGTTTAGGCGTAGGCTTCCGCCATCGACATGACCCGTGGCGAGATAGCAATGCCATGCTCCTCGAACAGGGCCGTGATGGCCGCCAGGTTGTGCGTGCACTCTTCGGTTTTCCAGCCCTTGAAGATATCCGTGCCATCCTTCTGGAAATGCAGGTCCAGCACTTTGCCTGAATCCTTGTGCAGGTAGGGAGAACTATAGGTGTTCTCGAAGCCGAGCGCCTTCAATTGCCCCAGCAAGGCCAGCGGCGGATGGTCGGGATCGGTGGCGAGAAAAATGCCGAAGGTCTTGCCGGGCGGCTTGGCCGCGATGTCGACCTCGTAGATGCCGGGGGCCTTGCTGACGGACGTACTCTTTAAAAATAACATGCAACACTCCCTGCGCGGAATGTCCCGCGCCTGAAACGGGCGGCAAGACAGGGGCGGTGCGCAATGATTCCCCTCGTCAAATCTTATTGCTAATTTGCATCTTTGTCGACAAATCGGCACTTTTATTTAGTAAGTCGTGGTTATCTTGTCGCGTTCGCCGGCGTAAATTATCAAGAAAACCAGTTATCATTGCGCCAATATCCGCCCTGTTGCATACTTTTAGCTTGCCTCACGATGGCCTTCCCGCCTGCCACTACCTCGTCTCCATGCGTCTTCTGTCGATCAAGTACCGCCTGCTCATCCTCCTGACCCTGATCCTGGGGGCGGGCTTCATGGCGACCAGCCTGGCCAGCTACCTGGCTTCGCGCCAGGCCATCGAGCACGGCATCGCCGACCAGACCTTGCCGCTGACGGGCGACAACATTTACTCGGAAATCCAGAAGGACATGCTGCGCCCCGTCTTCATCTCTTCGCTGATGGCGCACGACACCTTCGTGCGCGACTGGATACTCGCCGGCGAAAACAAGCCGGAACAGATCGTGCGCTACCTGGCCGAGGTCAAGAAGAAATACGGCGCCATCACCAGCTTTCTCGTGTCGGACAAGAGCAGCAAATATTATTATGCGGAAGGCACCTTGAAATCCGTCAGCCCGCAAGCGACGCGCGACATCTGGTATTACCGCGTGCGCGCCATGGACAAGACCGACTATGAAACGAATGTCGACGTGGACATGGCCAACCGCGACAGCATGACCATCTTCATCAACCACCGCGTCTACGATTACAACGGCCAGTTCATCGGCGCCACCGGCATCGGCCTGACCCTGGCCACCATGAGCCACATCATCGACCGCTACCAGGCGCGCTTCCACCGCAACATCTATTTTGTCGATGCCGCCGGCACCCTGGTGCTGGCTGGCAAGACCATGCGCAACGGGCATGGCAACATCCGCAGCTTGCCCGGCGTGAACGCCATTGCCGGGCAAATCATCAATCACCGCAGCGAACCGACGCATCTGTCGTACCAGCTGGGCCGCGCGCAAATCCTCGTCAACTCGCGCTTCATTCCCGAACTGGGCTGGTATCTGGTGGTCGAGCAGAACGTCAGCGACGAAGTCCAGTCGCTGCAGCGCGTGTTCATCTTCAATCTGGCCATCAGCTTCGGCGTCACCCTGCTGGTGCTCGTGCTGACCCTGCTGACGGTGAACCGCTACCAGCGCCGCATCGAGCGCATCGCCTCGACGGATGCGCTGACCGGGCTATTGAACCGCCAGTCGCTGGAATTGCTGTTCCAGCGCGCGATGTTATTGTCCAAACGCAACGAGCAGCCGATGTCGGCCATCCTCTTCGACATCGATTTCTTCAAGCGCGTCAACGATACCCACGGCCACCTGTGGGGCGACAAGGTCATCCGTGGCGTGGCGGACGTGGCGCGCGCCACCGTGCGCGAAAGCGATGTCATCACGCGCTGGGGCGGCGAGGAATACCTGGTGCTGCTGAATGACTGCAGCCTGGCCAAAGCGGCGGAAGTGGCGGAAAGCCTGCGCGCGGCCATCGAACGCCACGATTTCGGCCTGCCCGAACCGCGCGTCCCCGTGACGATCAGCCTGGGCGTGACCGAGTACCGGCCAGAGGAAAGCGAATCGGCCTTCTTTTCGCGCGCCGACAGCGCCTTGTACCAGGCCAAGGAGCAGGGCCGCAACCGCCTGCACGCCGCCTAAAGCACGGACTTGCGCCGGGCCAGATCCTGCGTGGGCGCCACCAGCGCCCGGTACAACTCGCCCGTGGCGGCATCCCAGCTTTGCACGGCCAGCTGCTGGCGTTGCACGGTGGCCGAATCGCCGCGCGCGATGGGACCGGACAGCGCGGGCGCGGCGCCCAGGCGGAACACGTTCGCCACCGCTTCCGTCACCAGCGGCTGCGCCAGTTCGCGCGCCACCGGTTCCGGAATGCCGGCCGCCTGGTAGGCGCGCAAGGCCGCGTCGAGCACCGTCACCAGGTAATTGCTGGCGAAGACGGCAGCGGCGTGATACAGGGTCTTGGCGGCCGGATCGATGGGCACGGGGCGCGCGCCGATGGCGATCAAGGCCGGCGTGAGGAAAACCAGCGCCAGCGGGTCGCCTTCGACGCCGCAAAACGTGCCGTCGAAGGTGGCGGCCACCTGCCGCGGGTCGGCAAAGCTGCGGATCGGGTGGGCGCTGGCGACAAAGGCGCCGGCCTGCGTGGCCGCCAGCAGCACGTTCGAGGCCAGCGCGCCGCTGCAGTGAAACACGATGGCGCCCGCCTGGCGTCCCTCCGCCACCAGCGCCGCGCAGGCCGGGCCGATCTGGTCGTCCGACACGGCCAGCAGGGTGACGTCGGCGCGCCGCAAGGCCGCATAGCTGTCGACGGGGGTGCCGGCGCCGATGAAGTCCACGGCCGCCTGCGCCGACGCCATCGAGCGCGTCAGCACATCCTGCAGCGCGATCCCGTCCACGCCGGCGAACAGCCGGCCCAGCACCTTGCCCACGTGGCCGGCGCCGATGATATTCAATGTCACGTTCATGATGATTGTCTAAAAGCTCGATCCCGGCTGGCGCAGGAATTCCACTTCTTCGGGCGTGGAGGGGCGGCCGAGGATGGCATTGCGGTGCGGGAAGCGGCCGAAGCGGGCGATCACTTCCTGGTGGCGCCCGGCGTAGTCGAGCATGCTCTCAAACCGGGCTGCGCCTGCGACAGGCGCTGGAACAGCTCGACGGCGCGCGCCTGCATGGCCAGGTCTTCCGCATGTTCGAACGGTAAATACACGAAGGCGCGCAGCATCGGCGGCAGCTGCTGGTCGAGTCCCTGCTGCGTCATGGCGACGGCCAGCGCCAGCGCCAGGGCGTCGCCGGCAAAGGCGCGCGGCGTGCCGCGGTACACATTGCGCGTAAACTGATCGAGCACGATGAGGCGCGCCAGCGCGCCATGCGGCGTGGCATCCCATTCACCCAAGCCGCCGGCTATGGCGGCATCGATCAGCGCGCCGAAACGCGCGCGTATCTGCGCATCGAAACCGTCGTCCTTGCGAAACCATTCCATGCGCGCCTGGCCGTGGCCGGGGAGATCCGGCGGCAGGAACCAGAAATCGAGTACTTTTTGAGCCCGGGCGTCCATGTCCATCCTTTTCAGTTGCGTGCATGCGACAGCTGGAAGCCGGCGATGCCTTCGAAGGCGGCCAGTTCGGCCGACATGGCCGACAGGCTGGCGCCCGTGTTCTTGCCATGCGCGATGGCGACAAAGCGCCATTCCTGCATGCCGTCGTTGCTGCCGATGGTCAGCGAGCCGCCCGCGATGTCGTAGCCGCGCTTGGCGGCCATGCGCCGCAGCGCGTCCTCGCGTGGAATGAAGCCTTGCTTGAAACGCATGGTGATGGCCACCGCGTGGCGCGACGGCAGCCAGTTCTCCAATTTTGACAGGAAAATCATCGCCATCGCGCACAGGAAGGCCAGGCCCATGGCCGACAGATAAAAGCCGATGCCGACCATGATGCCGATCACGGACGAGGCCCAGATCGAGGCGGCCGTCGTCAGGCCGCTGATATTGAAGCCCTCGCGCATGATGACGCCGGCGCCGAGAAAGCCCACGCCCGTGACGATGCCCTGGATGACGCGCGTGGGATCGCTGCCGACGATGGCGCCATGGCCGCCGTACCAGAACTCGGGATAGCCGCCCAGCACCGTCAGCGCGGCCGAGGCCATGCAAACGAGGCTGTAGGTGCGCATGCCGGCCGCGCGCCCGTGATACGAACGTTCATAACCCACCAGCAAGCCCAGCAGCAGCGCGCCCAGCAGATTCAGCAGGATCACGCCGTTCGTCGCCAGCTCGGCCGGCGACCAGTAGGCGCGCAGGAAGTCGATGGTCGGCATTTAATCCTGGGGCTTTTTGGTCAGCTGCTTTTCAAACGCCACGTCGAGCTTGCTGACGCGGCGCGCCTTTTGCGGCCCCAGGCCATTCACGAAGGCGACAAAGGCGTCCAGTTCCAACGGCGGGCACAGGGGCGGCAAGCCGGGGCCTTCCGTGAGGAAGAACAGTTCATCGCCCGTGCGCGCCATCGTGTAGAGGCGGTTGCCGGTGCGTTCCTTGAGCCGCTCGATGGCGGACGTGGCGCGGGTCGAGCGCATCAGATGGCTCCCGTGCGCTGTTCCAGCCACGCCAGCGCAGGCGCATCGGCCGGCGCCGCCAGGTGCGGCGCCAGGCGCGCGCGCACGGTGGCGTGGTAGTCGTTGAGCCAGGCCGCCTCGTCGTCGCGCAACAGCGAGCGTTCCACGCAGCGCGTGTCGATCGGGCACAGGGTCAATGTCTCGAAGCGCAGGAATTCCCCGAACTGCGTCGTATCGGCCGGCACGTTGAGCACCAGGTTCTCGATGCGGATGCCCCACTGGCCGGGACGGTAGATGCCCGGCTCGATGGAGGTGATCATGCCCGGTTCCATCGCCGTCTGCGGCTCCGGCATGGCGGACTGCGAAATCGATTGCGGCCCTTCGTGGACGTTGAGGAAAAAGCCCACGCCATGGCCCGTGCCGTGGCCAAAGTCGATGCCTTCGGCCCACAGGGGCGCGCGGGCAATCGAATCGAGCATGGGCGACTTCACGCCGCGCGGGAACTGCGCGCGCGACAGGGCGATCATGCTGCGCAAGACGAGGGTGAAATCGCGCCGGTGTTCTGCCGTGATGGTGCCGACGGGGACCACGCGCGTGATATCCGTGGTACCGCCCCAGTACTGGCCGCCCGAGTCGATCAGCAGCAAGCCATCGCCTTCGATGGTGGCGGCCGAATCCGCATGCGCGTGGTAATGCATGATGGCGCCATGCGCATTGAAGCCGGCGATGGTGCCGAAACTGGGGCTGACAAAACCGGCGCGGCGGGCACGCGCGGCCGTCAGGTGCGCGTCGACGCCGATTTCCGTCAACGGCGCGCGCTGCGGGTCGGCCAGGGTGCTGTCCAGCCAGCTGAAGAATTCGCACAGGGCGGCGCCGTCCTGCTCCATGGCGGCGCGCACGTGCGCCGCTTCGCTGTCCGTCTTGCGCGACTTGGCCAGGGTGGTGGGGTTGATCGATTCGACCACGCGCACGCCGTCGGCCACGGCCTGGCGCGTGCCGAACGTGATGCGGCGCGGATCGAGCAGCAGGGTGGCGCCGGCCGGAAGGGCGGCCAGCGCGGCGGCCGCGCGGTCATACGCGGCCACGTCCACGCCTTCGCTCTCCAGGATGGCGCGCAGGGCGGCGGGCAGCTTGCCGTCGGCGACGAACAGGGTGGCGCGCTCAGGGCCCACCAGCGCATGGGCGAGGAAGACGGGGTTGTAGTTCACGTCGGCGCCGCGCAGGTTGAACAAATACGCGATATCGTCGAGGGTGGAAATGACGTGGTGGCTGGCGCCGTGCGCCGCCATGCCGGCGCGCAGGGCCGCCAGTTTCTCACTGCGCGACAGGGCCGGATACGCTGCCGCATGCTCGTACACCGGCGCGGCAGGCATGGCCGGGCGATCCGGCCAGACGGCTTGCAGCACGTCGGTACCCGTGCGCAGGGTCACTTGCTCGCCCAGCGCCTGCTGCAGCAGGCGCGCATTGGCCAGGCCCAGCACGGCGCCATCGACGGCCACCGTCTGCCCCGGCTGCATGGTCTCGCCCAGCCAGTCGATATACAGCACGCTGGCGCCGGACGGGATTTTCTTCAGGACGATGCCGCTGCCGGCCAGTTCGTCTTCCGCCTGCTCCCAGTAGCGGCCATCGGTCCACACGCCGGCGAAATCCTGCGTCACGACCAGGGTACCGACCGACCCCGTGAAGCCCGACAGCCACTCGCGGCCCTGCCAGCGGGCCGGCAGGTATTCGGACAAATGCGGGTCGGCGGATGGCACGATCAGGGCATCGATGTGCTGCGCGCGCATGGCGTCGCGCAGCTGCGATAAACGGGAAGCGGGAGTGGATTGGTCTGGTGTCTGCATGGGAGCGAAAATGGAGCGGTACCGGGAAGCGTCTATGATACCGCGATTAGCGGCCGGACTGCACTCGGTGCTGCGCCAGCAGCGCCCCGGCGGCGGCGGCGATTTTTTCCAGCAGCGCCTCGTCGTAGGGCAGCCACGGCACGGCGCCCAGCTTGCTCCCCATCGCTACCACCTCGATCACCGCCTCGGCGCCCTCCTTCGTGGCCCTGCCGGTGCTCAGGTGGATCGCATGCCCGCCCACCATCAGGTGGCGCGCTTCGAACGCCATGCGGCCGTCCTCGATCTGGTCCGCGAATACCTGTTCCAGCACGGCGCGCCGCATGCCGGCCATCGGCCCCGGTGCCAGGTTGGACAGGTAAAACAGGCGCTGTTCGCGCTCCACGCTTTGCTCGTCCTCGACCAGCGCCAGCGCGCTGGCGCTGACCAGCAGGTCCACCGCGCGGCACGCTTCCGAATAGGCCACCGGCGTCATCGGCATCATCTGCGCGGGCGCCAGCCCGTTTGACGTGCAGGCGCCGCCCGCCCCCGGATACACGTGCCCCTCGAGGCGAAGCAATACGCGCCAGGCGCCGAACTGGCGCGACAAGCCTTCATCGCGGTCCAGGCGCCAGCCTTCGCGGCGCGCCAGTCCCAGCAAGGTGGGCAGCGACAGCTGGTAGCCGGCAAATGCGGCACTGCCGTCGCCGGGCGGCGCATATATTTCGCGATAGACCTGGCGCAGCGGCTGGCGCAGGCGCCGCTGCGCGATCAGCGCTTGCCAGGCGGCGCGCTCCTCCCCGCTGCCATGCAAGGGGTGCCACAGGCCGATCTCGCCTTGCCCAGGCAAATCCACTGGCTGCCCCTGCGCATCGATGGCGCCTTTCCCGTCGAGCATGAAGGCCAGCCCATCGCCCGTGCGCCAGACCAGCGCGCGCGCCACCGCGTCGATATCGGCATCGTCGCGCAGGGCACGCCATTGGTCCAGGCCAAACCACACCTCGCTGGCGTAGCCCGCTTCCAGGCGGCGCGCCAGCATGGCCTGGCGCCGCTTGCCCATGGGGCCCGGCATGCCGACCCTCCAGGCGATATCGGGCCGTTCGGCCAGCGCCCGTTCGGCCGGTTTCAGATTGCGTTCCAGTTTCTTGCGGATGCCCGCATGGCGTACCTGGGCCAGCGCCGCGCGCAGGGCCTGCAGGCTTTCGGGCGTGGGGATGGTTTCCACCGCATGGCCCAGCGCCATCGCCAGCGACTGCGACGGCGCGCTCTTGGCCGCGCCGGGCGCCACGCATGCCAACGGCAGCAAGACGGTAATCACGGGCCTGAACCAGGCATCATCGCGATAGGACGCCACCCGCGCGGCGCGCGCCAGCACCGGAGAATCAGCCGTGGCAAAGGCGGCATCGGCCGCATACGGCACGCTGCCGTCATGGATGGCGGCGATATGGCGCGCCGCCTGTTCCAGTATCGTGCGGGAAAAATCCACATACGCCGCATCGTCGGCCAGCACGTCGGCGGGATCGGCCTCGCCGATGCTGTCGCGGTTCCAGTGGCCGCTGTAGCGCGAGCCGGCCAGCGCCAGCAGGGATGCTCGCGCCAGTTGCGGCAGTACGGTGAGTTCCTGCAAGGTCAAGGGCATCGGGTAGCGCGCATGGCGCTCCTCCATCATCTGCCCGAACCGGGCCGGGGCGTCGCCGCCGGCCAGCTGCGCCAGCAGCCAGGCGGCAAAATGCTGTTCGCCCCAGTGCTTCGGTTCATCCAGGATGCGCAGCGCCAGCTGCGCGCTGCCTTCCGGTGGCGCGCCGCGCAGACAATCCAGGCAGCCGATTGCGTAGTCCCAGTCGTGCACGCGGGCCGCATCCAGCGCGTCGAGGAACACATCGCCTGCCAGCGCCGGTGCCAGCTTCATGCTGCTCGCTTGTGCCAATAGCGCCATCGCCAGTTCGCGCCGCGCAGGATCGTCATGGCCAAAGCGCGCCGCGCGGTGCAGCGCCCCCAGACAGCGCCCAGTTCTTCGGGAGTCCAGTCGCTGAAATCGACCGGCGGCCCCGTGAAACGCGTATGCTCGACAAAGCCGCCATCGAGGCGCGCGCGCAGCGCCGCGGCGCGAGTGGACTCAGATGGCATCATCGGCCTCGTAGCGGCGCAAGCCTTCCAGGTCCAGCACGCGGATGCCGCCGTAATCGAGGCGCAACAAACCTTTTTTCCAGCACCTGCAAGGCCTGGTTGGCACGCTGGCGCGAGGAGCCCGACAGCAGGCCGATCTCTTCCTGCGACAGCTGCACCAGGGTTTCCACGCCCGGGTACAGATGCGAGTTGAACATCGACGCCAGGCAGCGCGCCACGCGCGTATTCAGATCCAGCAGGCGCTCGTTTTCCACCATGCCGATGAACTGGCCCAGGCGCTCGTTGAGCTGCATCAGCAAAAAGCGCGTGAATGGCAGGCTCGTTTCCAGCAGCCAGTGGAAAGTGGCGCCGGGCAGGCGCGCCACGCGCGTGTCGCGCAGGGCCATGGTGTCGTATTTGCGGATCTCGTTCTTCAGCAATGAACCTTCGCCGAACCAGCTGCCGGGTGGCACGCCGATGAAGGTCATGGCCTTGCCGGAAGCGGAAAAATTATTCATCTTGACCATGCCGCTGATGACGCCGATCCAGTTGTCCACCGGTTCACCCTTGCGGCAGACAAAGCCGCCTTTCGGCACGAAAGTCTCGAACACATCCGCCTCGACCCGGGCCATTTGCTGGGGATCGAGCAGCTGCGCCCAGTTGGCCGCGCGCACGGCATCCTTGAGGCTGATATCAGGGTTGGTCATTGTGCGATGCACCATCGAAAAGTGGGTAAATGTCCCCGAAAAGACAACTCGGCAAACTAACGCAAGCTACTATCATTGCACAAACGCCTTACACATAAAAAATACAGAGCGCCATCCGACGAGGTGGGGCCTGAGACAAGCAACAGGGAGACACTGGTGCAAACGCATACCACAGCAGCAATGCCGACTTTTCCGCGGCGCTTATTGCAACACGGGACAGTACGATCCGACAAGCCCGCCTTTCGCGAAAAACACCTGGGCATCTGGCAGACCTGGACCTGGGCCGAGGTCAACGAGGAGGTGCGCGCGCTGGCCTGCGGCCTGGCCGCCATCGGCTTCCAGCGCGGCATGAACCTGGCCATCATCGGCGACAACCGTCCCCGCCTGTACTGGGCCATGCTGGCCGCGCAAAGCCTCGGTGGCGTGCCGGTGCCCCTGTACCAGGATGCGCCGGCCGCCGACATGGCGTACGTGCTGCAGGATGCGGAAATCCGCTACGCCATCGTCGAAGACCAGGAGCAGGTCGACAAGCTGCTCGAACTCAAGGCCCTGTATCCGCACGTCGCCCACATCGCCTATGACGATGAACGGGGCATGCGCCATTACCGCCAGCCGGAGCTGACGTCCTTTGCCGCCCTGCAGACGCTGGGCCGGGCCTACGACCGCGAGCATCCCGGCTTCTTCGACGCCGCCGTGGCAGCGGGCCAGGGCAGCGACTCGGCCGTGATCCTGTACACCTCGGGCACCACGGGCAAACCGAAGGGCGTGTGCCAGAGCCATACGGCGCTGCTGGCGGCCGGCGAAGGCGGCGTCGCCTTCGACCAGCTCACCGACGAGGAAGACATCCTGTCCTACCTGCCCATGGCGTGGGTGGGCGACTGCCTGTTCTCGCTGGCGCAGGCCATGGTGGCCGGCTTTACCGTCAACTGCCCCGAATCGGGCGACACGGTGATGATCGACATGCGCGAAATCGGCCCCACCTGCTACTTTGCGCCGCCGCGCGTGTTCGAGAACATGCTCACCAGCGTGATGATACGCATGGAAGACGCGAGCAGCATCAAGCGCCGCATGTTCAGTCATTTCATGGACGTGGCCAAGCGCTGCGGCGCGCAGATCCTGGATGGCAAGCCCGTTTCGCTGGCGGACCGCCTCGGCTACAAGCTGGGCGAGCTGCTCGTCTACGGCCCCCTGAAAAACGTGCTGGGGCTGTCGCGCGTGCGCGTCGCCTACACGGCCGGCGCCGCCATCGGCCCCGACCTGTTCCGCTTCTACCGCTCGATCGGCGTCAACCTCAAGCAGCTGTACGGCTCCACCGAAACCTGCGCCTACGTTTGCTTGCAACCGGACGGCAATATCAAGTTCGACAGCGTCGGACTGCCGGCGCCAGGCGTGGAAGTCAAGCTGGCGGCCAATGGCGAAGTGCTGGTCAAGTCGCCCGCCACCATGAGCGGCTACTTCAAGCGCCCTGACGCCACCGCCGAAGTGATCGACAATGACGGCTACTTCCATACGGGCGACGCGGGCGTGTTCGACAGCGAAGGCCATCTGAAAATCATCGACCGCGCCGCCGACGTGGGCAAGATGAATTGCGGCGCCATGTTCGCCCCCAACTACATCGAAAACAAGCTCAAGTTCTTCCCCTTCATCAAGGAAGTAGTGGCCTTCGGCAATGCGCGCGACCAGGTTTGCGCCTTCATCAACATCGACATCGAAGCGGTGGGCAACTGGTCGGAGCGGCGCGGCATCGCCTATTCCGGCTACACGGACCTGGCGGCGCGCGCCGAAACCTATGGCCTGATCCGCGACTGCATCGAGCAGGTCAACGCGGAACTGGCGGCCGACCCGCTGATGGACCGCACGCAGGTGCACCGCTTCCTGGTGCTGCACAAGGAACTCGACCCGGACGACGACGAGCTGACGCGCACGCGCAAGGTGCGCCGCAAATTCATCGCCGAAAAGTACGCGGTGCTCATTTCCGCCCTGTACGAGGGCAAGGCAACGCAATACATCGAGACCCAGGTGAAATTCGAGGATGGCCGCCTTGGCTCGACCAGCGCCGACCTGCAGATCTGGGACAGCAAAACGTACCGGCCGCAGGGCCTGGCCGCATGATGGAGCACAGCACGATGCAAATGAACGAACCCGACGCCCATTTCGGCACGGCCCGCAAGACGGGCCCCGTGATCCTCGACCTGAAGAACATCTCGCTGTCGTTCGGCGGCGTGAAAGCGCTGACCGACATCTCGTTCGACGTGAAACAGCATGAAATCCGCGCCATCATCGGTCCGAACGGCGCCGGCAAGAGCTCGATGCTCAACGTGATCAATGGCGTGTACCGCCCGCAGCAGGGCGAGATCATCTACCGGGGCGAGCACCGGCGCGGCATGGACTGCTACGCGGCCGCCAAGTCCGGCATCGCGCGCACCTTCCAGAACATCGCCCTGTTCAAGGGCATGACGGTGCTCGACAACATCATGACGGGGCGCAACCTCAAAATGAAGTCGAATTTCCTGCTGCAGGCCCTGTACTGGGGCCCGGCGCGGCGCGAGGAAATCGAGCACCGCAAGAAGGCCGAGGAAATCATCGACTTTCTGGAAATCCAGGCCATCCGCAAGACGCCCGTGGGGCGCCTGCCCTACGGCTTGCAAAAGCGCGTGGAACTGGGCCGCGCGCTGGTGGCCGAACCGGAGATTCTGCTGCTGGACGAACCGATGGCCGGCATGAACGTGGAGGAAAAGCAGGACATGTGCCGCTTCATCCTCGACGTCAACGACCAGCTGGGCACGACCATCGTGCTGATCGAGCACGACATGGGCGTGGTGATGGATATCTCCGACCGCGTGGTGGTGCTCGACTACGGCAAGAAGATCGGCGACGGCACGCCCGACGAGGTGCGCAGCAACCAGGACGTGATCAATGCCTATCTCGGCGTGGCGCACTAGACAAGGAATAGCAATGAATATCAATTTTTTCTTTGAAGTGCTGATCGGCGGCCTGCTGTCGGGCGTCATGTATGCGCTGGTGGCGATCGGTTTCGTCCTGATCTACAAGGCCTCGGGCGTATTCAACTTCGCGCAGGGCGCGATGGTGTTCTTCGCCGCCCTCACCTGCGTCGGCATCATGGACAAGTTCGGCCTGTCCTTGTGGCTGGCCATCCCGCTGACGATGGTGACGATGATCGTGCTGGGCATGGCGATTGAAAGGGTGGTCTTGCGCCCGCTCGTCAACCAGCCCGAAATCACGCTCTTCATGGCCACCATCGGCCTGACCTTTTTCATCGAGGGCCTGGCGCAGCTGATGTGGGGCTCGCAGGTGCACAAGCTGGACCTGCCCATCGAAGACGTGCCGATGCCCTTCCTGATGGACCATTTCAATATCATCATCTCGCAGTTCGACATGGTGGCGGCCGGCATCTGCGCGCTGCTGGTGATTTGCCTGGCCTTGCTGTTCTCGAAGACCAAGGTGGGCCGCGCCCTGCGCGCCGTCGCCGACGATCACCAGGCGGCGCTGGCGGTCGGCATTCCGCTGCAGCGCATCTGGGCCGTGGTGTGGGGCGTGGCGGGCCTGGTGGCGATGGTGGCCGGCTTGCTGTGGGGCGCGCGCAACGGGGTGCAGTTCGCCCTCACCTTCATCGCCCTGAAAGCGCTGCCCGTGCTGATCCTCGGCGGCTTTACGTCGGTGCCGGGCGCCATCGTCGGCGGCCTGATCATCGGCGCGTCGGAAAAGCTGGCCGAAGTCTACCTCGGCCCCATGGTGGGCGGCGGCATCGAAGGCTGGTTCCCATATGTGCTGGCCCTGCTGTTCCTGCTGGTGCGCCCGGAAGGCCTGTTCGGCGAAAAGATCATCCGTCGCATATAACACCACCGAAACAGCATCGTAGGTCGGGTTAGCGCATGGCGCGTAACCCGGCAACAGCCAAAACAGCCCGCAAAGGACCACCCCATGATTTACCGTGAAGCAGGACAATTCAAGACCAGCTACCAGGCTGACAACCAGATTTTCCCGATCCGGCAAGACCGCCTGGCGCTGACGGCCACACTGCTCGTTGCCGTCTTCCTCCTGCCGTATTTCGCCTCGCCGTACATGCTGTCGGCGATCCTGATCCCCTTCCTGATCTTCGCCCTGGCGGCATTGGGCCTGAACATCCTGACCGGTTACGCGGGCCAGCTGTCGCTGGGCACGGCCGCCTTCATGGCCGTGGGCGCGTTTGCCTCGTATAACTTCATGGCGCGCCTGCCCGGATTGCCGCTGCTCGTGTCGTTCATCCTGGGCGGCCTGTGCGCGGCCATGGTGGGCATCGCCTTCGGCCTGCCCTCCCTGCGCATCCGCGGCTTTTACCTGGCCGCCTCCACCCTGGCGACGCAGTTCTTCGTCGTCTGGTGCCTGACCAAGATACCGTATCTGACCAACTACAGCTCCTCGGGCGTGATCACGGTGCAGAAGATGACCATCCTCGGCTACCAGTTCGACACGCCGCAAAGCAAATACCTGCTGGTGCTGGCCATCGTTGCCGGCATGGCGCTGCTGGCCAAGAACATGATCCGCTCGAACGTGGGCCGCTCGTGGATGGCCGTGCGCGACATGGACATGGCGGCCGAAGTGATCGGTTTTCGCCTGATGCGCACCAAGCTGCTGGCGTTTGCCGTCAGCTCGTTCTACTGCGGCGTGGCCGGCGCCCTGTATGCGTACGCCTACCTGGGCACGGTGGAACCGGAAGCCTACAACCTGGACCTGTCCTTCCGCATCCTGTTCATGATCATCATCGGCGGTGTCGGTTCGATCCTCGGTTCCTTCCTCGGCGCGGCCTTCATCGTGCTGCTGCCCGTCTTCCTGAACACCATCGCGCATGGCCTGGCATTGCCGACCAGCGTGGCCTCGAACCTGGAACTGATGGTATTCGGCGCGCTGATCATCTTCTTCCTGATCGTCGAGCCGCACGGCCTGGCCAGGCTGTGGCAGATTGCGAAGGAAAAGTTGCGACTCTGGCCCTTCCCCCATTAAGTTTTTGCAGTCGATGTCGGTTCACTTGAATACCAAATAAAACAAGAGGAGACACACAATGAAACACATCAAATCGCTCATGCTGGCCGCCGCCATCGCCAGTGCCGCACTCACCATGGCCGGCAGCGCCCAGGCGCAGGACAAGGAACAGTACATCGCCCTGCCCTCCTACCGCGTGGGTCCCTACGCGGCCGGCGGCTCCGGTTTCTACGGCGGCATCATCGACTACTTCAACCTGGTCAACCAGGCCGGCGGCGTCAATGGCGTCAAGATCAGCTGGGAAGAATGCGAAACCGAATACAACCCGTCGCGCGGCGTCGAATGCTATGAACGCCTGAAAACCAAGCAGGGCGGCGCCACCCTGGTCGAAACCCTGTCCACGGGCGTCGCCTACGGCATCCTCGACCGCGTGGCGCAGGACAAGATCCCCATGACGATGATCGGCTACGGCCGCTCGGATGCCGCCAACGGCAAGGTCTTCCCGTATGTATATCCGCTGATCTCCAGCTACTGGAGCCAGGCCGCCGCCATGATCAAGTATTTGGGCGACAAGGATGGCGGCATGGACAAGCTGAAAGGCAAGAAGATCGTTCACCTGTACCACGATTCGGCCTTCGGCAAGGAGCCGCTGCCCGTGCTCGAAGCGCTGTCGAAACAGTACGGCTTCGAGCTGATCAAGATTCCCGTCGCGCCGCCCGGCAGCGAACAGCAATCCCAATGGCTGCAAATCCGCCAGGCCAAGCCGGACCACGTGATCCTGTGGGGCTGGGGCGTGATGAACTCCGTGGCCATCAAGACGGCGCAGCGCAACGGCTTCCCGCGCGACAAAATGCTGGGCGTCTGGTGGGCCGGCTCCGAGGAAGACACGATTCCATCGGGCGACGCGGCCAAGGGCTACACGGCGATGACGTTCAATACGCCGGGCAACTACCCCGTGCTCGACGACATCCGCAAGAAACTCTACGCCACCGGCAAGGGCAACCTGTCCGACCAGTCACGCATCGGCTCCGTCTACCACATGCGCGGCGTGACGGCCGGCATCCTGTGGGTCGAAGCGATCCGCGTGGCGCAGGAAAAATTCGGCAAGGGCAAGCCGATCACGGGCGAGCAGATGCGCTGGGGCCTGGAAAACCTGAACGTCGACGATGCGCGTCAAAAAGCTGTGGGGGCGCTGGGCATGTTCCCCACCGTGAAAACCAGCTGCGACGACCATGAAGGCTCGGGCGCCGTGAAGGTGCAGCAGTGGGATGGCAAGAAGTGGACCGCCATCACGCCGAAATGGATCGTCGGCGACAAGGCCCTGGTGCGCAAGCTGGTCGAGGAATCCTCGAACAAGTACGCCGAAGAGAAGAAGATCACGCCGGCGTGCATGAAGTAAATCGCTGCCGATGGTGGTGTCGGATTACGGCCTGCGGCCTAATCCGACCTACGCCGCATTCACGTAGGTCGGATTAGCGTAGCGTAATCCGACAGCATCGCCAACACATATGAAAACGAAGCAGCCATGACACACACTGCCACGCAAACACCAGACGCCGCACCGCCGCCCTACCTGTCGGTGAACAATATCGAAGTCATCTACGACCACGTGATCCTGGTCCTGAAGGGCGTGTCGCTGCAAGTGCCGCAAGGCAAGATCGTGGCGCTATTGGGCGCCAACGGCGCCGGCAAGTCGACCACCCTGAAAACCATCTCGACCCTGCTGCGCGGCGAACGGGGCGACGTCACCAAGGGCGAAGTCCAGTTCAAGGGCGAGCGCGTGGACCAATTGACGCCGAATGAGCTGGTCAAGCGAGGCCTGTCGCAAGTGATGGAAGGCCGCCACTGTTTCGGCCATCTCACCATCGAGGAAAACCTCTTGACGGGCGCCTACACGCGCAGCCTGTCGCGCGGTGAACTGAAAGACGCGCTGGACAAGGTGTATCACTACTTTCCGCGCCTCAAAACGCGGCGCAGCAGCCAGGCCGGCTATACCTCGGGCGGCGAGCAGCAGATGTGCGCCATCGGCCGCGCGCTGATGGCCAAGCCGTCGATGATCTTACTGGACGAGCCTTCGATGGGCATCGCGCCGCAGATCGTCGAAGAGATCTTCGGCATCGTCAAGGACCTGAACCACAAGGAAAACGTGTCCTTCCTGCTGGCCGAACAGAACACCAACGTGGCGCTGCGCTACGCCGACTTCGGCTACATCCTGGAAAACGGCCGCGTCGTGATGGAAGGGCAAGCGCAGGAACTGGCCAGTAACGAAGACGTCAAGGAGTTTTATCTGGGCGTCTCCAGCGCCGGGCGCAAGAGCTTCCGCGACATGAAGTTCTACCGCCGCCGCAAGCGCTGGCTGGCCTGATCCATCAAAAACCTTGGCTGCAACGCGCCCGGCGGTCCTGATGGCCGGGCGTGCGAATCAATATGCACTGACAATTGGAGAATGACTGACATGACCGATACGCTCGACAGTCTGGAAGCACGCGCTCCCGAAGCGCGCGAACGCGAATTGATGGCCGGCCTGCCGCAGCTGATCGCGCGCGCGCAACAGGCGCCGGGCTGGGCCCGCATCCTCGACGGCGTCAACGCGGCCGGCATCACCAGCCGCGCCGCGCTGGCGCAGCTGCCCGTCACGCGCAAGTCCGACCTCAAGCAACTGCAGCACGCGCAGCTGCCGTTCGGCGGCTTGAACACGACGTCGAAAAACGCCCTGTCGCGCGTGTTCGTCTCGCCCGGCCCCATCTTCGATCCGGAAGGCCGCGGCCCCGACTGGTGGCGCTTCGCGCGGCCCATGTATGCCGCCGGCGTGCGCGCCGGCGGCTTGCTGCAGAACTGCTTTTCGTATCACTTCACGCCGGCCGCCTTCATGGTCGAAGGGGGCGCCGCGCGCATCGGCTGCACCGTCATCCCGGCCGGCATCGGCCAGACGGAAATGCAGGTGCAGGCGATGGCCGACCTGAAGCCGGACACGTATATCGGCACGCCCTCATTTTTAAAACTGATCATAGAGAAGGCGCGCGAAATGGGCGCCGACATCAGCAGCGTCACCAAGGCCGTGATGGGCGCGGAAGCCTTGCCCGAATCCTTGCGCAGCTGGTTTGCCGAGAACGGCGTGCCGCACGTGTTCCAGACCTATGCCTCGGCCGATATCGGCAGCATCGCCTATGAAACGGCCAGCAATGGCAAGCTCAATCCCGGCATGGTCGTCGACGAAAACGTGCTGCTCGAGATCGTCCATCCGGGCAGCGGCATTCCCGTCGCGCCGGGCGAAGTGGGCGAAGTCGTCGTCACCGTCTTCAATGCCGACTACCCGCTGATCCGCTTTGCCACCGGCGATCTGTCGGCCGTGCTGATGGACGCGCCGGAGTCGCCGTGCGGGCGCACGAATACGCGCATCAAGGGCTGGATGGGACGCGCGGATCAAACCACCAAGGTGCGCGCCATGTTCGTGCATCCGTCGCAGGTGCATGAGATCGCGCGCCGCCACCCGCAAATCAGGAAGGCGCGGCTGGTGGTGTCGGGTCGCATGGCCAACGATGAGATGGCCCTGCATTGCGAAGTCGACGATCCGGCGGACGCCAGCGGCGTGGAAGCCATCATCGGCTCGATCCGCGAACTGACCAAGCTGCGCGGCGACGTGGTGCTGGTGGCGGTGGGCAGCCTGGCCCAGGACGGGAAAATCATCGACGACATGCGCGATTACAAATAAGGCCGATTTGCGGGATAATACCGGCATTGACCATCAGCCCTATTCATCGCCATGCAAGAGTCCATGCAAGAATTTCATCACAACCGTGCCCGTGACCTGATCAAGAACGCGGAACTGCTGTTCGACCAGGAGGCCGTGCAGGCGTCGATCACGCGCATGGCCGATGTGCTCAACACGCGCTTCAACGCCGAGGATTCGAAAGAGTTCCCGCTGGTGCTGGGCGTGATGGGCGGCGCCGTCGTGTTTACGGGCAGCCTGCTGCCGCAACTGAGCTTCCCGCTCGAATTCGACTACATCCACGTCAGCCGCTACGGCGACGACGACAAGGGTGGCGAAGTGGTGTGGAAAGTCATCCCCCGCTCGAACGTGGCGGGCCGCACCGTCATCGTGCTCGACGATATTCTCGACGAAGGCGAAACCCTGGCGCACGTCAAGCAGCGCCTGCTGGACATGGGCGCCTCGGAAGTCATCCTGGCCGTGTTCGCCGACAAGGCCATCGGCAAGAAAAAGCCCGTACAAGCCGACATCGTCGGCCTGGTGATCCCGAACCGCTTCGTCGTCGGCTTCGGCATGGATGCGTACGGCTACTGGCGCAACCTGCCGGGTTTGTGGGCCATCAAGCCGGAGGATTTGAAGCAGGAGTGATTGTGGTGTTGTCGGATTACGCGCTGCGCGCTAATCCGACCTACCGAATCCATGGTCGTAGGTCGGCTTAGCGCAGCGTAATCCGACACCACCATCATCGCAACAACGATTACAGCTTCAACCGCGCGCGCGCCGCATCGTATTCGGCCTTCAGGCGCGCCACCATCTCTGCCACGCTGGGCACGTCGTCCATCAAGCCCACGCCCTGGCCCGCGCCCCAGATGTCGCGCCAGGCCTTGGCGCTGCCGGAGCCGAAATTCATCGCGCTCTTGTCCGCTTCGGGCAAGGCTTCCGGATCGAGTCCGGCCGCTTCGATCGATTTTTTCAGGTAATTGCCGTGCACGCCCGTAAACAGGTTCGTGTAGACGATGTCCGCCGCGCTGGAATCCACGATGGCGTCGCGGTAGCCGTCGCTGACGTTCGATTCCTTGGTCGCCAGCCAGCGCGAGCCGATGTAGGCAAAGTCGGCGCCCATCGCTTGCGCGGCCAGCACGGCGTCGCCCGTGGCGATGGAGCCCGACAGCGCCAGCGGGCCGTCGAAGAATTTGCGCACTTCGCCCACCAGCGCGAACGGCGACAGGGTGCCCGCGTGGCCGCCGGCGCCGCTGGCGACCAGGATCAAGCCATCGACGCCCGCTTCCAGCGCCTTTTTCGCGTGGCGGATCGAGATCACGTCGTGCAGCACGATGCCGCCATAGCTGTGGATGGCGTCGAGCATTTCCTTGGGCGGCGCGCGCAGCGAGGAAATGATGATGGGGACCTGGTGTTTCACGCACACTTCCACGTCGTGCGCGAGGCGGTCGTTCGACTGGTGCACGATCTGGTTGACGGCGATCGGCCCGACTTTTTTATCGGGATTGGCGGCCTGGAAGGCGGCCAGCTCGGCCTGCAGGTCGGTCAGCCACGTGTCGAGCAATTCGGCGGGACGCGCGTTCAGGGCCGGGAAGGAACCGACGATGCCGGCCTTGCACTGCGCCGCGACGAGGGCCGGGCCGCTGGCGATGAACATCGGCGAAGCGATAACGGGTAAGGAGAGGTTTTGCAACGCAACAGGCAATGCCATGGCGGACTCGCTGGAAAGTTGATCGGGATGAAAGACACACTGAACGTTGATTATAGTGCAGAAAAAGTACGATCGTGCTGAATTTATCGCAAGTCCCGCTCAACCCTCGTTGAGCAAGTACTCACCCTCGACCCGCGCCGCAGCAGCCCTGCATAGCTGCGATACGGCCCACTCGGCCAGCGCGGCCGCCTCCTGGCGCAGGAAGCGCCGGTTGGCCTCCTCGAAGATCGGCATGCCGCGCAGCAGGGCCGGTATCCCGGCCAGGGCGATGCGCTGGCGCTCCAGCAGCAAAAACTTCAGCAGCACTTTGACCGCATTCTGCGCATTGCGCACGGGGTCGGACGCCAGGTAATCGAGGCGCGAATAGGCGCGCTGCAGGGCGCCGGCGGCATCCGTAAATGGCCGCCCGTGGCCGGGAATGACGACGCGCACGTCCAGGCCCGCGATCAGGTCCAGCGTGGCGCGCGCTTCCGAAAAGCCGGAGCCGCCATCGAGTTCCGGGAAGATCACGCCAAAGCCGTTTTCCCACAGGGCGTCGGCGGAGATCAGGATGCCCTCTTCGGCACAGTAAAAAATCAGCGAGTGCGGGTCGTGGCCCGGTGCGCCCAGCGCCTGCCAGGCCATGCCGGCCAAAGTCAAGGTGTCGCCGGGAGAGACGGTGGCGTCAAAGCCGAAGCGCGGGCATTGCTGGCCCGTGGCCTGGAAGCTGAGGGCATCGGCATCCCACGTGCGCACCTTGTCCGCTTCCGCCACGGGAATGGCCGTGTGGCAGCCGTATGCGGCTTGCAGCAGCGCGTTGCCGCCGCAATGGTCGGAGTGCAGGTGGGTGTTGAACAGGCGGTCCAGCGGCCGGCCGGCCAGGCTGTGGCGCAGCAGGGCCAGGGTTTGCGGCGCATGCGTGACATAGCCGCTGTCGATCAGGGCCGTGTCATCCGTCCCCTGGAACAGGATGTTGTTCGACGACAGCCAGCCGCGTTCGAACACCTGCATGGCATCGGGGAACAGCGCTGGCGATCGCGGCATGGGCTTCCTCAGTAGTCGGGCTCGAAATCGAGCAAGGATTCACGGCCTGGCAATTCGGCCCACACGGCGCGCTTGAAGTCGTCGTCGGCCTTGCTCCAGGCGATGATCTCGTCGAGCGTGCGCAGGCAGCCTTCGCACAAGCCGCTGTTGCGGTTCATCTTGCACAGGCTGACGCAGGGCGACGGCACCGGCGACGGCAAAGAAAGCGGAACGGCTGGCGGAGGTGGGGGAGCGACCATCATGGAGCGGCATCGGTAAACGTGAAGGCTTTCATTATGCCGCGAAACGGCGCCGGCGAGGCGATGGCATCGCCTTGCAATGTTTCCGTGAATATATTTTCCAGCGAAACAATGGTCAACAACTGCTCTTCCGGAAATATATTTTTCACACATTCTCACTCTACGGGTGCCCGTCCTACACCACGATCAGGCCAGATCCTGCTTGACTTGAGACATTTCAGAACTATACTACCATCCATACAGATGGCAAATGGATGCCACGTGGAGTTTTTGGAGAGATATGGCCAAGCAAGACAGCAAGCCCAAAATTGGGGAATCCGAGAAAATCACCATCAACCTGGGCTTGATCGACCTGGGGCAGATCGATCTGCTGGTCCAGGAGGGATTTTATTCCAACCGCACGGATCTGATCCGTACGGCCATACGCAACCAGCTGGGCACCCACGCCGACGTGGTGAAACAGACCGTCGCCCGTAAAAGCCTGGTATTGGGCATGCAGCATTACTCGCGCGCCGACCTGGAAGCGATCCAGGCAGCCGGCCAGCGCCTGCAGATACAGGTGCTGGGACTGGCCAGCATCGCCAGCGACGTCTCGGTGGAACTGGCACTGGCCACCATCGAGTCGATTTTCGTATTAGGTGCCCTGCACGCCAGCACCGTCGTCAAGACGGCGCTCGCAGGGCGAATTCACTAGCGTATTGGTTCGCGGCGATGACCCGGCCGATGCGCGGCACCGTTAAGGATGGTCATGAAACTACCTCTCAACATGCTGGCGCAGATGCGCGCCGCGACCCGTAATCTGATGGGCAGCGGCCCTGCCGCCGCCACCGAAGCGATCCAGCAGGCGCTGTCTGCGGCCGGCCTGGCGCCGCAAGCGGCCGCCACGCAAGCGCCGCCACCGCAGCCGATGCGCGACATTAATCCGCCACCTGCGCCGCCACCGGCACAGGCCCGGGCCGGGCAGCCGCAAGCTGACGCCGCACCGGAAGCGGCATCGGTGCCGCCCACGCCCGCGCAGGCGGCGCAGGACTTCGCACAGGATTTCATGGCGCGCCTGGGCGTGCCGGCCGGCCTGGGCCAGCACAGCTTCGACATGCCCAGCTTCGAGCTGCCGAATTTTCATCCGCCCGGCTTCAACGCGCCGGCCGCCACGCCGGCGGAGATCCCCGCCGGCGCGCAGTTCATCGATGGCGTGTACCGCAACCATGCAGGCACGCGTTCGTACAAGCTGTATATCCCCAGCAGCTACCACGGCCAGGCCATGCCGCTGATCGTCATGCTGCACGGCTGTACGCAAAATCCCGACGATTTCGCCGCCGGCACGCAGATGAATGCGCTGGCCGAAGAAAAGGAGTGTTTTGTCGTCTACCCGGCGCAGACGCAGGGCGCCAACAGTTCGCGCTGCTGGAACTGGTTCAACGCCATCGACCAGCAGCGCGGCCAGGGCGAACCGTCGCTGATCGCCGGCATCGCGCAGCAAGTCATCGACGACTACCCGGTCAACGAGCGTGAAGTGTTCGTCGCCGGCCTGTCGGCGGGCGGCGCCATGGCCGTCATCGTCGGCACCCTGTACCCCGACCTGTTTGCCGCCGTCGGCGTGCATTCGGGCCTGCCCTTCGCCTCGGCGCAGGACTTGCCGTCGGCGCTGGCCGCCATGAAAGGCGGCGCCATGCCCAATGCCCAGCGCAAGGCGCCGGCCGGCGGCGTGCCCATCATCGTTTTTCACGGCGACCGCGACACCACCGTCAACCCGCGCAATGGCGATGAGCTGATCGCCCAGGGCGTGCGCAGCCAGGCGGGCGGCAAGTCGGCCAGGGCCGCCTCCGTCGACGGCAGCGTGCCGAACGGCCACCGCTACACGCGCACCACGCACAGCCAGGCCGACGGCTCGCCGCTGGGCGAACACTGGGTCATCCACGGCGCCGGCCATGCCTGGTCCGGCGGCAGCAACAACGGCAGTTATACGGACGGCAAAGGACCGGACGCCAGCCGGGAGATGCTGCGCTTCTTCAAGACCGTCAGCTGATGTTTCCGGTGTATGGCGCGATCTGCCGCTGCTTGTCGGCGATCTCGCACACGCCGTCGGCATAGCGGTTGGAGATGGCGATGAACTGGTCCTGGATCTGCAGGAAGGCGTCGACGATCTCGGCGTCGAAGTGCGAGCCGCGTCCTTCGACGATGATCCGCACGGCCTGCGCATGGTCCATGCCCTGCTTGTAGATGCGCCGGCTGATCAGGGCGTCATACACGTCGGCCAGCGCCATCAGGCGCGCCGAGATCGGGATATCTTCGCCCGCCAGGCCTTGCGGGTAGCCGCTGCCATCCCATTTTTCATGGTGGCTGTAGGCGATCTCTTTCGCGTACTTGAGGAAATCGACTTCGATGCCCAGCTCGTGTTCGGCCGCCAGGATGGCGTCGCGCCCCAAGGTGGTGTGCGTCTTCATGATGGCCATTTCGTGCGGCTCGAAGCGCCCCGGCTTGAGCAGGATATGGTCGGGGATGCCCACCTTGCCGATGTCGTGCAGCGGCGCCGTCTTGAACAGCAGTTCGATATTCTTGTCCGTCAAGAAATCGCGGAAACGCGGCAAGTTGCGCACCTTCTCGGCCAGCGCCTTCAGGTAGTGCGAGGTGCGGCGGATATGGTTGCCCGTCTCGCTGTCGCGCGTCTCGGCCAGCGACGCCATGGCGTGGATGGTGACGTCCTGCAGCGCCGCCACTTCCTGCACGCGGCGCTCCACTTCCGTTTCCAGGTACTGGTTCTGGTCGCGCAGGAAATCCTGCATCTGCTTCATCGCCAGCTGCGTCTTGATACGGGCCAGCACGATGGGCGCGGAAATCGGCTTGGTGATGTAATCCACGGCGCCCAGGGCCAGGCCCAGCTGCTCGTCGGCCACCTCGCTCATGGCGGTGACAAAAATCACGGGGATGCCGGCCGTGGCGGGATCGGCCTTCAGCGCGCGGCACACATCGTAGCCGCTCATGCCCGGCATCATGATGTCGAGCAGGATCAGGTCGGGCTGGTCGCCGCCGGCGGCGATCTTCAGGGCGCGCTCGCCATTGACGGCGATCTTGGTGCGGTAGTCGTCTTCCAGCACCGCGCGCAGCAGGTCGATATTGTCTGGCGTGTCATCGACCACCAGGATGGTTGGCTTGCTTGCCGGCGCTCTCATGCCCGTCCTTCGCTCTGCATAGTTATCCTTGTCACAGTGTCAGCTCCAGCGCATCGGCCACCTCGCCCAGCTGCGCCAGCGCACCTTCGAAATCGTATTGTCCCAGCATGCGCTTCAACTGGCGCGCATGTTCCGCCTGCCCCGCCGCGACCAGCACGGGACCGATGCCGTCAAGGTGCTTGACGGCCTGCGCATCGTCCTGCTGCAGCAGCTGCGACAGCTCGCGCAAGCCCGCTTCCAGGCAGGCCCGGTCCACCGGCGCCACGTGCGCCACCGGCGCGCCGCCCGCCTCGGCCGCGTTGCCGCGCGACTGCATCGCCAGCACGATCTTCGGCACCAGCTCGTCGAGCGCCAGGGTGCAGGCGGACAGCGCCTGCGGCAAGCCATCGTGCGAGCCCAGGCTGAGCAGGTGCTCGACCCGCGCGGCGCTGTCGGCCAGGCCGCCGGCGCCGATATTGCCGGCCAGGCCCTTCAGGGTATGCGCTTCGCGGATCGCCGTCTCGAGCTGGTTGTTCTCGATGGCGGCCACGATGCGCTGCATGGCGTCAAACTGGGTTTCCACGAAGCGGTCCAGTAATTTTCGCATCAAAGCGGCATTGCCGCCCACGCGGCGCATGGCTTCCGCCATTTTCAGGCCGGCGATCACGGGCAGCTCCGCTTCCGGCTGCGCCGCTACCGACGTCATTGCCTGCGGCGCGGCCGGCGCGATCCAGCGCGCCAGGGTGCCGAACAGCTGCGCCACGTCGATCGGCTTGGCGATGAAATCGTTCATGCCGGCGTCCAGACATTTTTCCTTGTCGCCGACCATGGCATTGGCCGTCATGGCGATCACGGGCAGATTCGAGTAACGGGGATCCTGGCGCAGCTTGCGCGTCGCCTGGTAGCCATCCATCACCGGCATCTGGCAATCCATCAGCACGCCGTCATAGGCGTTTTCCTCGATCTTCGCCAGCGCGATGGCGCCATTGCCGGCGATGTCGACGCGGATGCCGGCGTCGTTGAGAATATGCTGCGCCACTTCCTGGTTCACTTCATTATCCTCGACCAGCAGCAGCCAGGCGCCGCGCAGGGCGCGTTCGTCGTCGCGGTAGCTGCTCTGGCGCTGCGTCTTGCGGCTCTGCCCCGTCACGCCGCCAAACACGAACGATATCTGGTCGAGCAGGGTCGAAGCGCTGACGGGCTTGTTCAACACGCCGTCGAGCGGCAAATCGCGCTGGCGCGCCGCCTCCAGCAGCGCTTCGCGATGGAAGGCCGTGACCATGATGCAGGCCGGCGTGGCATCGATGCCGGCGGCATCGGCGCGGATGCCGGCCAGGGTATCGAGGCCGTTCATGCCCGGCATTTTCCAGTCCATCAGCACGAGGCCGTACGGCCGCCCCTCGGCGCGCGCCTGCGCCACGGCGCCGATGGCCGGCACGCCGCCAAACACGGCCCGCGCCTCGAAGCCGAGCGCCGTCAGCATGCTGACGAAGATTTCACGCGCGCTGGGGTTGTCGTCGACCACCAGCACGCGCAAGCCCTCGAAGCGCTGCGGAGCAAGCAGGCTGTCGCGCGGCACGGCGGCCAGGCCGAAGCGGGCCGTGAAGAAAAAGGTGCTGCCAACGCCCGCTTCGCTGACCAGGTCGATCTCGCCTTCCATCATCTCCACCAGGCGCTTGCTGATGGTCAGCCCCAGGCCCGTGCCGCCATGGTGGCGCGTGGTGGAGGTGTCGGCCTGGGTAAAGGCCTGGAACAACTTGCTGCGCTGGGGCGGCGTCAGGCCGATGCCCGTGTCGCGCACGTCCACGCGCAAGACAGCCGCATGCTCTTCCAGCTGCTGCAGGCGGATGGTGACGACGATCTCGCCCTTGTCCGTAAACTTGATCGCATTGTTGGTGAGATTGATCAGCACCTGGCCCAGGCGCAGCGGGTCGCCCTGCAAGGCGTTCGGCACGTCGGGGGCGATGTCGAACAGCAGTTCGAGCCCCTTGTCCTGCGCCCGCATCACGGACAGGTCGGCGATCTGCGCCAGCACGTCCTCGAGGAAGAAATCGACTTTTTCAAAGGCCATCTTGCCCGCCTCGATCTTCGAGAAATCGAGAATGTCGTCGATGATGGCCAAGAGGTTCTTCGAAGCCGACTCCACCTTCTCCAGGTAGTTGCGCTGGGTCGACGTGAGCTCCGTCTGCAGCGCCAGGTGAGTCATGCCGATGATGCCGTTCATCGGCGTGCGGATCTCATGCGACATATTGGCCAGGAAGTCCGACTTCATCTTGGTCGCATCCTCGGCCACTTCGACGGCATGGCGCAGGTCCTGCTCGACGGCCAGGCTGGTGCTCATGTCCTTGAGCGCCTGCAGCAATTCGCCCGTCTCGTCGCGCGACGTCACTTCGATGACGGAACTGAGATCGCCATTGGCCACGCGCGTGGCGATCGCCACGGCCTCGCCCAGCGGACGCGTGATCGAGCGCGCCGACCAGGCAAAGGCCAGGCCCGTCAGCAGGGCCGCCAGGCCGATGCCGCCCATCAGCAGCAGCGAGGTATCGATGTCGTTGCGTATCCTGGCCGCGCTGTCGCGGATCAGCTGCTGCTGCAGGTCGTCGAGCTGGCCCACGTACAGCAGCACTTTTTCCAGCACCGGCAAGGTCTGCGTCTGCATGGCCTGCTCGGCGCGGGCATCCTCGCCGCGCTCGACCAGCTCGAACATCGTCTTGAGCGAGCCATAGTAATCGGCGCGCGCCAGGTGCATCTGTTCCAGCAGGCGCCGTTCCTCGGGCCGCGCATCGAGACCGTCGAGGATGCGCACCTGCTCGTCGATGCCTTGCTTGATCGCTTCCAGGCGCGCCTGGTTCGCCTGGCGCAGCGCCAGCTCGTGCTGGTTCGGCAGGTTGCCGATGCGCGTGGCCGCCTCGCGCGCCAGCCCGTGGATCTTGCTGGTGGCCTTGGCGGCGACCCAGTCGCGCTGCAGGATATCGTCGGTCTCGGCGCGGATGGCATAGATGCGGCTGCCAGACAGGACGATGACGACCAGCATCAGCGCGATCAACATGGCATAACCGGCATTGATGCGCACGCCGATACTGATATCCCTGAAGCGCATAACTTTCCTATAAGAAATTCTTGAAAATCGAAGTCTGAACGTATTCCCCTACGGAAAGCAAGGTTTATTGCAAAGCAATTGCATGCCGAAGCACTTAATTAGCCGACGTTAGGGCTTGGCAGGAGGTGCCAGGGAGGCGATGTGCGCTTGCAGGCAGGCGGGGCACCAGCAGCCCGCGGCGGCGCTGCCGGGCACGGGAACGGCGGGCGGCAGGGCGAGGCACCAGCAGGGTTCCTTGGCGTCCGGGTCGAGCTGGCCGCACTGGAAAGTGGCGCCGCACAGGGTGCACTGGCTCATGGCTGTGTTTGAATTGGCAAGTGTGTGTCATGCTGCGCCGGGATGCGACGCAGATGTAACGGGCGGTAAAAGGGCTGGCTGGGGCACATATCGGGCCAGACTATAGGATCATCAGGGAAAATACAACAAGATCGCCCTATAATGCCTCCAGGATTTTCTTCTTCCCTGTAAAATCGCACAAATCTATTTTCCGGACTCGCCATGAATCAACTAGCTAACTTGAACCTGGACATGAATGACGACTTGACGGCGGTGTCGCCGCAAATCAAGGCGCAGATTCTGGCCGAGGCCCTCCCCTACATCCGCAATTTCCACGGCAAGACCATCGTCATCAAATACGGTGGCAACGCCATGACGGACGAACGCCTGAAGCACGGCTTCGCGCGCGACGTCATCCTGCTCAAGCTGGTCGGCATGAACCCGGTCGTGGTGCACGGCGGCGGACCGCAGATCGACAACGCGCTGAAAAAAATCGGCAAGCAAGGCACCTTCGTGCAAGGCATGCGCATCACCGATGAAGAAACCATGGAAGTGGTGGAGTGGGTGCTGGGCGGCGAAGTGCAGCAGGATATCGTCATGCTGATCAACCATTACGGCGGCCAGGCCGTGGGCCTGACGGGCAAGGATGGCGGCTTGATCCGCGCGCGCAAGATGCAGATGCCGGACCGCGAACATCCGGGCGAATTCCTCGACATCGGCTTTGTCGGCGAGATCGACGCGATCAACCCGGCCGTCGTCAAGGCGCTGCAGGACGACGCCTTCATTCCCATCATTTCGCCGATTGGTTTCGGCCAGGATGGCCAGGCCTACAACATCAACGCCGATGTCGTGGCGGGCAAGATCGCGGAAATCCTGAAGGCGGAAAAGCTGATCATGATGACCAACATCGCGGGCGTCCAGGACAAGCAGGGCAACTTGGTGACCGACCTGTCGGCGCGCGAAATCGACGAGATGTTCGCCGATGGCACGATCTCGGGCGGCATGCTGCCGAAGATCTCGTCCGCGCTCGACGCCGCCAAGTCCGGCGTGAACACGGTGCACATCATCGACGGCCGCATCGAACACTCATTATTGCTGGAAGTGTTGACCGAGCAGGCTTTTGGTACTATGATCCGTTCGCACTAAAAAAATCGCAATGCATCACAGCGAGTAGTTTGGCGGCGCAGATCACCTGGCGCCGCTTTTAATTTGCCCTTGTAGCTCAGTGGTAGAGCACTCCCTTGGTAAGGGAGAGGCCACGTGTTCGATCCACGTCAAGGGCACCAGTATCTTTTCCCCGCAGCTGTAAAAATGCCCATGGCGGCGTTGTCCTTCCTCGCCGTACATGCGTACTGTCTTCGTCAGTCCGCCTTGCCCTGAACATTTTTCCATCTGCTCTGCTATCTGTCGCCCGCATCGCCTCCGCGTTTCAATACACCCGCTCGACCTTCAAGCCCTTCTGACGCAATAAATCCGGCACGCTTTTCGCTCCGACCAGGTGCAGCACACCGATGGCGGCCAGGCTGTGCTTTTCGCGCGCCAGCAGCTTGGCGATGCCGTCGGCCAGGGCCGGGTTGCGGCCGTCCAGCAACACCTTTTGCACGAACTGCGCGGCGAACGAGGGGTCTTGCGCAGCCTTGGCCGCCAACTTGTCGAAGGCAGCCGCGTCGGCGTTGCGCCAGGCGTCGGCGATCTCGCGCGCTTCCTGGCTTTGTTCCTGGTCCTCGATCGAGGCCACGCCGTCTTCCAGGAAGCGGCACTGCTCAAACGGCGACATGGCGCCAAACAGCGCCATCTGGCCTTCCATCGATTCGAGTTCCAGCACGGGGATCTTGCGCGCCCTGGCTTGCTGCGACAGATAATTGTCGACAGCCAGGTCGGAGCGGTAGCCCAAGGTGGAAAATTCGCCGATGGCCAGGATGCTGGCCAGCATCCATGGCTTCATCGGCGCCACCGATTCGGCCGGAATGCCGTATTTTTGCAACAGCGGCGCCAGACGCGGGGCCAGGGTCTGGCGGCAGTCGGCAGGCGCTTTGCTGCCCGGCGCCTCCATGCCGTATTTCAGCACGGCGCCCATGGCGGCGCGCGGATCGGCGCCGGGATCGATCTCCAGCGCCAGCGCCCCGGCCTGGTGCAGCGCCTGCGTTACCGTCGGCTCGAGCGGATAAAAATCGGGCGCGCCGACATGGATGGTGCCGAACAGATACAGGGTGTGGGCCGCGTCCTGCACCTTGAACAGCGCGCCCCGGTTTTGCGCCACGGGCGGCGCTTCGGCGAAGGCTGCCTGCAACGGCAGCAAGAATAATCCGCAAAACATCACTATAATCTGGCGTCGCATGGTTTTCCTGATTGTTGAATTTTTCATCTTCTCTCGCTAGCAAAGACTCTCGTGCCTGTGTCCCATCTTAACCGCTCGTCGCCGGTCTGGCTGTTTGACCTCGACAACACGCTGCACAATGCCTCGCACGCCATCTTCCCCACCATCACGGCCAATATGAACACGTATATTGCCCGGGTGCTGGGCGACGGCGTGACGCCGGCCGACGACGCCATCGTCAATGCGGCGCGCGCGGCTTACTGGCGCCGCTATGGCGCCACCTTGCTGGGCATGGTCAAGCACCATCAGGTGCAGGCCGCGCATTTTTTGCACGAGACGCACGCCTTCGACGATTTGCGCGCCATGATACGCGCCGAGCGGGGACTGGGGGCTTTACTCAAACGCCTGCCTGGCCGTAAAATTTTACTCACCAACGCGCCGCTGCGCTATTCGAGCGACGTGATGCGCCACCTGGGACTGCGCCGGCACTTTTCACACCACGTCGCCATCGAGGCGATGCAGGTGCACCGCCAGCTGCGGCCCAAGCCATCGACGCTGATGCTGCGCAAACTGATGCGCAAGCACCAGATCCGCCCTGGCCGCTGCATCCTGGTGGAAGACACTCTCGCCAACCTGAAGGGCGCAAAAAGACTGGGCCTGCGCACGGCCTGGGTCACGCAATACCTGAAAATGGCCGATCCGATCGGCGTGGCGAAGCTGCCCAAGGCGTTAAATCGCCCCGCTTACGTCGATGTCAAAGTAAAATCTGTCCGGCATTTGGCACGCCGCCTTCACCGTCTGCGTTGAAGGGGACTCCTGGGCTTGCGGCTGACGCCGGAAGCCGCACCGCTAGCGGCGGTGACGGACCTCCCCATCAAGGCAGCATTTTTTTTAACGACAAGAGAAAATATGGCAAGCACACCGCCGGGCCAACGCAGGCTACAAATTCTTCAGGCCCTCGCCGCAATGCTGGAGCAGCCGAAAGGCGAAAAGATCACCACCGCCGCACTGGCGGCCAGACTGGCCGTCTCGGAAGCGGCCCTGTACCGCCATTTCGCCAGCAAGGCGCAAATGTTCGAAGGGCTGATCGAATTCATCGAGTCGAGCGTCTTCGGCCTGATCAACCAGATCGCGGAAAAGCACAGCGACGGCATGACGCAGACGCGCGACATCATCGGCATGCTGCTCAATTTCGCCATCAGCAATCCGGGCATGACGCGCGTGCTGATCGGCGACGCCCTGGTCAATGAGGACGAGCGCCTGCAAGTGCGCATGAACCAGTTCTACGACCGCGTGGAGCTGGCGCTCAAGCAGGCCTTGCGCGTGGCCGCCGCCGAAGGCCATGGCAAGGAAAGCGAAGTGGCGGCACGCGCCACCCTGATCGTCAGCTTCGTCATCGGACGCTGGCACCGCTACGCCAAGAGCGGCTTCAAGATCAATCCCTCCCAGGAAGCGGCGCTGCAAATCGCCATGCTGCTGGGGTAAGTCACCGCCGCGGCTGTCCCCATGCATACCGACTGTTTCGCCCTGCTCGACGACGCCAGCACGCCCGGCGCCGCATCGCGCCTGTACACGGGCCTGACGGCGGTCCTGCGGTGCAGCGAGGGGGAGCAGTGGCCGGCCCTGCTCGAAGGGCTGCAAGCGGCCTTGGAACGCGGCCAGTACGCCGTCAGCGTGTGCAGCTACGAGCTGGGCGCGCACTTGCTGGCCATGCCGCCGCGCGCGGCGGATCCCGGTGCGCCGCCGCTGGCGCAGGTGCTCGTCTTCGAACACTGCACCCAGCTGTCGCAGGACGAGGTGCTGCAGTGGCTGGCCGCACGTACGCCGGCGATGGAAACGCCGGCCGGCATCGCCGGCATCCGCGCGAATGTGGATCAGGCCGAATTCACGCGCGCGCTGGGGCGCATCCACGACTACATCGTGGCCGGCGACACCTATCAGGTCAACTATACGTATCGGCTGCGCTTCGATGCCTTCGGCTCGCCCCTGGCCCTGTATGCGCGGCTGCGGGAACGCCAGCCCGTGCCGTATGGCGCGCTGGTGATGCTGCCCGATGGCGGCGCCCTGCTGTCGCTGTCGCCGGAACTGTTCGTGCGCCATGCGCAGGGCGAGCTGACGGCGCGCCCGATGAAAGGCACGGCGCCGGCGGCCCCGCCTGAACAAACGGACGAAAACGCGCGCCGCGCCGCCGCCCTGGCCAGCGACCCGAAAAACCGCGCGGAAAACCTGATGATCGTCGACCTGCTGCGCAACGACATCGGCCGCATCGCCGCCACGGGCTCCGTCAAGGTACCGGCCCTGTTCCAGGTGACGCGCTACAGCAGCGTGCTGCAGATGACGTCCACCGTGCAGGCGCGTTTGCGCGGCGACGCCAGCCTGGCCGACATCTTCCAGGCCTTGTATCCGTGCGGCTCGATCACGGGCGCGCCGAAACGCCGCACCATGGAGATCATCGCCGAACTGGAGCCGGCGCCGCGCGGCATCTACACGGGCGCCATCGGCTGGTTCGATCCGCCGGCCATCGGCACGGCCCACCCGGTGGGCGACTTTTGCATGTCGGTGCCGATCCGCACCCTGGCCCTGCAGCCGGCCGGCCCTGGCGGCCTGCGGCGCGGCGAGATGGGCGTGGGCGCCGGCATCGTCTTGGACAGCGACCCGCGCGAGGAATTTGCGGAATGCCGGCTCAAGGCCCGCTTCCTGACGGAGCTGGGCAATGACTTCGAACTGTTCGAGACCCTGCACGCGAGCCGCGCCGGCGGCTGCCGCCAGCAGGAGCGCCACCTGGCGCGCCTGGCCGCCTCCAGCGCCTACTTCGGTTTTGCCTGGGACCAACATGCTGCCCGCGCCGCGCTGCAGGCAGCCTGCGCGGCGCGTCCCGACGATATCCCCTTCCGCCTGCGCCTGGCGCTGCGCCAGGATGGCCGCTTCACGACGCAAAGCGGTGCGCTCAGCGCCTTGCCGGACACGGTCACCATCCTGCTGGCGTCCGACGCCACCACGGCGGATGACCTGTTCCTGCGCCACAAGAGCAGCGTGCGCGCGCGCTATGACGCAGCCTGGCGCGCGGCCGAGGCGCAAGGCGCCTTCGACATGCTGTTCTTTAACGAGCGGGGCGAGCTGACGGAGGGCGGGCGCAGCAATGTCTTCGTCCGGCTCGATGGCCGCTGGCATACGCCGCCCCTGTCCTGCGGCCTGCTGCCCGGCGTGCAACGCGCGGCCATGCTGGCCGATCCCGCCTGGAGTGCGCAGGAAACCATCATCACGCGCGCCATGCTGGCGCGGGCAGATGCCATCGTCGTGTGCAATGCGCTGCGCGGGGCGCTGCTGGCAAAACTGATTACTTGATGTCAACCTGCATCTCGTAGCCGCCGTAGATCATCCGCTTGCCATCGAACGGCAGCTTGGCCGGATCCATCATCTCGGCCAGGCGCGGGTCTTTCATGACCTTGTCGTTGATTTCATCGCGCTTGGCGCGCGACGCATACACGATCCATGAAAACACCACCACTTCGCCATCCTGCAAGTCCACCGCCTGCGGAAACGAAGTCAGCTTGCCCGGCTTGACATCGTCGCCCACGCACTCGCGAAATTCCAGCGCGCCATACTCGCGCCAGACGGCGCCGCAGGCGCGCGACATGGCCAGATAGGTATCGAGCTTGGCCTTCGGTACGGGCACCACAAATCCATCGACATACGCCATGATGTTCTCCTTTGTTGTGACAAACGCGAACAACCAGCTTAGGACAATGATGGCAAGACGACAAGCGCGGCATTGAAAAAAGCAGGCGCGCTGGCCTGCTTGTGTGTCGGCAACTTACATCGCCAGCGCTTTTTCCACCGCGCCAACGAGCTTCTTGTCGTCCGGCGTCACCTTGCTGGGGAAGCTTTCCACCACTTTACCGTGGCGGTCGATCAGGTATTTATGGAAATTCCAGGCCGGGGTCTTGCCCGTCTGCTTGATCAGGTCCACGTACAGCGGGTTCGGATTGGGGCCGGAGACGACGGACTTCGAAAACATGGGGAACTTCACGCCGTAGGTGTTGTAGCAGAAATCGGCGATTTCCTTGCTGTTGCCCGGCTCCTGCTTGCCGAAATCGTTCGACGGAAAGCCCAGCACCACCAGGCCCTTGCTGCCGTACTTGGCGTACAGCGCCTCGAGTCCTTCATACTGGTTGGTAAAACCGCAATAGCTGGCCGTATTGACCACCAGCACGACCTTGCCCGCGTACTGGCACAGGTTTTGCGGCGCTTCATCCTGCAGGCGGTTGAAGGTCTGCTTGAGGATGGCGGGGCAGGCGGCTGGCGCGGCGGCGGCTGGCGCGGTTTCGGCGGCATGGGCCGGCATGGCCAGGCTGGCGCCGGCGGCAAGGGTGGTGAGCGCAAACAGCTGGGCTAGGGTCTTGGACATGAGGGGCACCATGGTTGAACGGAAAAAACCATTCTATGTCAAACGCGGCGCGCACGTACAAGACGGTCAACAACAGCGATAGCTTGAGCGACATCAACGACGGTGCAGTACTTGCCCAGCGCACAGTTTTTTTACCTATGCTCGGCCTTCCTGTCCCTTTTCTTGCCTTTTGGAGTAGCCATGCCCTTCCCGCACCTGACCGCATTACCCACCGCCCTGCTGGCCGCCAGCCTGCTCATCCTGGCGCCCGGCGGCGCGCACGCCGCCACGGCCGCAAAAGCAGCCGTCAAGCCCGCCGCGAGCAAGGACGCCCCCGCCCTGCCCGCCTACCAGGCCGATCTGAGCCAGACCACGGTGTCCGGCCTGTCCTCGGGCGGCTTCATGGCGGCGCAGTTTGCCGTCGCCTACTCGGCCACCGTCGCCGGCGCCGGCATCATCGCGGGCGGCCCGTATTTCTGCTCGGGCCAGCCGGGCCGCTTCCCGTATATTCCCTACCTGACGAATGCCCTGACCACCTGCATGAATCCAGGCAGCTCGCAAGTGGCGCCGCCCGTGGCCAGCGAATTGCTGCGCGCAGCGAACGATTTTGCGCAGGCCCGTCTCATCGACGACACGGCCAACCTGAAACGCCAGCGCGTATATCTGTTCAGCGGAACGAAAGACCAGACCGTGACGCGGCCGGTGGTGGAACAGGTGGGAAAATTCTATCAACTGGCGGGCACGCCGGCGGCGCAGATCCGCTTCGTCGACACGCTAGGCGCGGGCCACGCCATCCTGACCGACAGCAATCAGGACAAGCCCTGCGCCGTGACGGAGTCGCCCTTCATCAACGACTGCGACTACGTGCAGGCGCGCGACATCCTGCAGCACCTGTATCCGGACCTGCAACCGTCGTCGACCACCCTGACGGGCAAGCTGATCGCCTTCAACCAGCGCAGCTTCATCCAGAACGCGTATTCGAGCATGAACAATACGGGCTATGCCTACATCCCGAAAGCCTGCGACAGCGAGAGCTGCCGCGTGCACGTGGTGTTCCACGGCTGCCTGCAAACGACGCAGGCGATCGGCGACCGTTTCTATACCAGCACCGGCTACAACCAGGTGGCGGACGCCAACAAGATCATCGTGCTGTATCCGCAGGCCGAACCGAGCCCCGTCTATCCGTACAACCCGAAAGGCTGCTGGGATTTCTGGGGCTACACCAGCATCAACCCGATCGATCCGGATTTCTACCGCAAGAGCGGCACGCAGATGGAAGCGGTCAAGGGCATGCTGGACAGGTTGGGATCGGCTCGCAACAGCCGCCGATAACGGACGTCACGGATGCTTGAGAAAATCGTAGCGAGCGGCAACGAGGCTCGGCGCCCCCATCTGGCTAAGAAGCGCAGCTGTACTAAAGTACAGCGAGCATCGCAGGCCGGAAAGCGCGCCGCGCAGCAGATTTAATCAAGCATTCTAGATGCCGCCCATGCAGATGTACTTGATCACGAGGTAGTCTTCGATACCGTAGGTCGACCCTTCGCGGCCCAGGCCCGATTGCTTGACGCCGCCGAAGGGCGCGATCTCGTTCGAGATCAGGCCCGTGTTGACGCCGACCATGCCCGTTTCCAGGCCTTCGGCCACGCGCCAGATGCGGCCGATGTCGCGCGAATAGAAGTAGGCGGCCAGGCCGAATTCCGTGTTGTTGGCCAGGGCGATCACTTCATCGTCCGTCTTGAAGCGGAACAGGGGCGCCAGCGGGCCGAAGGTTTCCTCGGTGGCCACGCGCATGTCGTTCGTCACGTCGGCGATGATGGTCGGCTCGAAGAAGCCGTTGCCCAGCGCATGGCGCTTGCCGCCGGCCAGCAGGCGGCCACCCTTGCCCAGCGCGTCGGCCACGTGCTCTTCCACCTTGGCGACGGCCTTGGCGTCGATCAGCGGGCCTTGCGTGACGCCCGCCTCGATGCCATTGCCCACCTTCAGCTTGGCCACGGCGGCCACCAGCTTGGCGGCAAACGCGTCGTACACGCTGTCCTGCACGTACAGGCGGTTGGCGCACACGCAGGTCTGGCCCGCATTGCGGTATTTCGAGGCGATGGCGCCTTCCACGGCCGCATCCAGGTCGGCGTCGTCGAAGACGATGAACGGCGCATTGCCGCCCAGTTCCAGCGACAGTTTCTTGATCGTCGGCGCGCACTGTTCCGCCAGCAAACGGCCCACCTGGGTCGACCCTGTGAACGTCAGCTTGCGCACGATGGGGTTCGAGGTCATTTCGCCGCCGATGTCTTTCGGCGCGCCCGTGACGATGCTGAACACGCCCGCCGGCACGCCGGCGCGTTCGGCCAGCACGGCCAGCGCCAGCGCGGAAAACGGCGTCGCTTCGGCCGGTTTGAGGACCATCGGACAGCCGGCGGCCAGGGCCGGGCCGACCTTGCGGGTGATCATGGCGGCGGGGAAATTCCACGGCGTGATGGCGGCGCACACGCCGATCGGCTCCTTGGTGATGACCAGGCGGCGGTCGGGCCACGGCGATTGCAGGGTATCGCCCGCCACGCGCTTGCCTTCTTCGGCAAACCACTCGATGAACGAGGCGCCGAACTGCACTTCGCCCTTCGCTTCCGGCAGGGGCTTGCCCTGCTCGGTGGTCATGATCAGCGCCAGATCGTCGGCGTTTTCCAGGATCAGGTCATGCCAGCGGCGCAGCACGGCCGCGCGCTCCTTGGCCGTCTTCTTGCGCCAGGCAGGCCAGGCGGCATTGGCCGCCTCGATGGCGCGGCGCGTCTCGGCCGCGCCCATCAGGGGCACCGTGCCGATATGCTCGCCCGTGGCGGGATTGCTCACATTAATCGTCTGGCCACCATCGGCGTCCATCCAGGCGCCATTCACGTAAGCCTGGTGACGCAACAAGGTAGGATCTTTCAACTGCAGCATATGGATCTCCGGTCTGGTTTGAATTATCGACGAGGGATACTATGCCACAGCGCGGCCGATTCCGCAGGCGGACAGCCGAATCGCCCGCGTATTTACTCGACCTTGAACGACGACAGTTTCGGGTCCGGCGCCGGATATTCGAGCTTCATGCCCTGCAGCGTTTCCAGCAGCAGCGAGGCCACCACCAGGTTGCGCTGCGTCTTGGAATTCGATGGCACCACGTACCACGGCGCGTGATCGGCATCGGTCTCGCGGATCGCCGTTTCATAGGCGCGCTGGTAGCCATCCCACTTCTTGCGCTGGGCGATATCGTTGGGATCGAACTTCCACTGGCGGTCGGGATCGTCGAGCCGCTCCTGCAGCCGTCCCCGTTGCTCGTCCTTCGAGATATGCAGGAAGACTTTCAGGATGATGGTGCCCGTTTCGCTCAGCATGCGCTCGAAATCGCGGATCTGCGCATAGCGGCGCCGGCATTCCGCCTTGTCGATCATGTCCTGCACGCGCGTGATCAGCACATCCTCGTAATGGCTGCGGTTGAAGATGGCGATCTCGCCCTTCACGGGCACGTGCTGGTGCACGCGCCACAGGTAGTCGTGCGCCAGTTCGATATCGGTGGGGCCCTTGAACGCCACGGCGCGGATGCCCATCGGGTTGATATTGCTGAAGATGGCCTTCACCGTGCCGTCCTTGCCCGAGGTATCCATGCCCTGCAGGACCAGCAGCACCTTCTTCTTGCGCTGCGCATACAGCATGCTCTGGCACTCGGCGATCTGCGCCGTCAGCGCCACGGTTTCTTCGATGTCCAGGGCCTTGCACTGGGCTGGCGTCAGCTTCTTGTTCGCCGCCTTGGTGGCCGCGCCCAGCAGGCGCTTGCCGGCGAACTCCTCGTTCAGGTCGAAGCCCTTACCGGCGCGAAATTGCGTGCGCGCCTTCATGCCGCCACCGCCAGCTTGCGGTGCTCGATTTTTGTGCAATGGTCCATCACCACGTCCAGGCCCGCCGCCCGCGCCAGCTGCGCCGCCTGCTCGTTGACGATGTCGAGCTGCAGCCACAGGCAGCCCGCCTTGACGGCGATGGCTTCCTCGGCGATGGGCAGGATATCTTCCGGCTTGCGGAAGCAGTCGACGATGTCGATGCGCGCCGGCGCGACAGCCGCCGCGGCCTGCGCCAGGGTGGCATAGGCGCGCTGGCCCAGCACGTCGCGCCCGGCCAGGGCCGGATTGACGGGCAGCACGCGGTAGCCATGCCGCAGCAGGTAGTCGGCCACCTCGTGGCTGGCGCGTTCGGGCTTGTCGGACATGCCGACGATGGCGATGATGCGGCTGTCTTGCAGGATGCGGGCGATGTTGGGCATATTCGGGGCGTGGTTAGGCGTGCGACATTGCCCGCCTAGCGTAGCAGAATTATCCAGCGCAGGGAGCTATCCAGAAGACCTGGAACTCCGCACGGCCGCCATCTGCGCGACAAAAGCCTGCGCGCGCGCCGTCACGGCCGCGAAATCTCCCGTGGCGCCCGGGCCACTCAGGCTGCTGCCGATGCCCACGGCCACGGCGCCGCTGGCAAACCACGCATGCAGGTTCTCCACCGTCACGCCGCCCGTCGGCATCAGCGGCGCTTGCGGCAGCGGGGCGCGCAAGGCCTTGATGTAGGCGGGGCCGAACATCTCGGCGGGGAAGACCTTGACGATGTCCGCGCCCGCCTGCAGGGCCGTGACGATCTCCGTCGGCGTCATCGCCCCCGGCATGGCCAGCACCTGATAACGCTGACACAGCGCGATGGTCTCCACGTTCACGCCAGGCGAGATGATGAACTGGGCGCCGGCCAGGATGGCGGCGCGGGCCGTTTCCGTATCGAGCACCGTGCCCGCGCCCAGCAGCACGTCAGGACCATGGCGTTCGCGCAGGGTGCGCAGCACACCCAGGGTGTCGGGCGTGGTGAACGCCACTTCCAGCGCCGTGATGCCGCCGGCGATGCACGCCTCGGCGATCTGCAGCGCCGCATCGGGCGAGTCGGCGCGCACGATACCGACCATGCCCCGCTCGAGGATGCCATTGAAAACCATGTGCTTTTGCATCTGCTCTCTCCTGTCAGGCCGGCAGGGCGCCAAAGCGCACTTCCGGCAAACCGCGCACGCCCACCTGACGTGCATGAAACAATCCGCCGGCCAGCGGTTCGCCCGCCAGCTGCGCCGGGGTCAAGCTTTCCTGCGCCGTGGTGACGAACAATTCGTCGTAATGCGGACCGCCCAGGCTCACGCAGCTGGGCTGCGAGACGGGCAAGGCTATCGCCCGCTCGACGCTGCCGTCCGGCGCGAAGCGCAAGACCCGTCCCGCGCCCCACTGCGCGCTCCACAAGTGGTCATCCGCATCGATGGTGGCGCCGTCGGCGGCGCCCGGCCCCGGATCGAGCACGGCAAACACGCGCACCCGGCTGGCGTCACCCCCAGGTAATCATCCCAGCGGTAGATCGCCTTCTTCATCGAATCGCAGAAATACATGGCCGTGCCATCGGTGCTGAAGCAGATGCTGTTCGAGATGGCGATCTGCGGCAGCGGCAGCCGTTCCAGGCTCAAGTCCAGGTTGAGGCGATAGAAGCTGGCGATGGCATCGCGGCACGGCCGCTCATCGAGCGTGCCGAAGACAAAGCGTCCCTGGCGGTCGCAGCGGCCGTCGTTCAGGCGCGTCATGGGCAGGTCGCCCTCCACCGTGTGCAAGGGCGTGACGGCCCCGCTGCGCGCGTCAAACCACGCCAGGCGCGAGGCCAGTCCCAGCAGCAGCACGTCGTCGCGGTCCGTCAGCGCGAAACACGCCAGGCGCTCGGGCATGTCCCAGCGCTGGCGCTCCCCCGTGCTCAATACCAGCGCATGCAGCTGGCAGCCTTCGATATTCGTCCAGAAAACGCGGCCGCTGCGCTCGCACCAGCGCACGCCTTCGCCCAGGAAGTTCTGTGCATCGACCAGTAATTGGGCCTGTGTCCCCATTATTTTTTCCTTTAACTCTGTATAACGCATGATAAAACCGTCGCGAGCGGAAGTCAGTTGTGGCCGAGACGCGCAACTGTGCTTGAGCACAGTGAGCATCGAGGCCGCAAATGACGGCGCGCAGCAGGTTTGATCGTGCGTTATCAATGTGACTCGCGCGGCACGGCCGAACCACGGCAGCCGACGAGGAAATCGAGGTCCGCGCCTTCGTCGGCCTGCGTCACGTGCTTGATGTACATGGACTGGTAGCCGCCCTTCATGGCCGGCTCGGGGGCGCGCCATTCTGCGCGCCGGCGCGCCAGCTCGGTCTCGTCGACGTCCAGGTGCAAGCGCCGTCCCGCCACGTCCAGCTCGATCATGTCGCCGTCGCGCACCAGCGCCAGCGGCCCGCCCACGGCCGCTTCCGGCGCCACGTGCAGCACCACCGTGCCGTAGGCCGTGCCGCTCATGCGCGCGTCCGAGATGCGCACCATGTCGCGCACGCCCTGCTCCAGCAGTTTTTTCGGTAATCCCATATTGCCCACTTCAGCCATGCCAGGGTAGCCCTGCGGGCCGCAATTTTGCAGCACCATCACGCAGCTGGCATCGATATCGAGCGCGGGATCGTCGACGCGCTTTTTATAGTGCTCGATGCTGTTGAAGACGACGGCGCGGCCACGGTGCTGCATCAGTTCCGGCGAGGCGGCGGAAGGCTTGATGACGGCGCCGCGCGGGGCCAGGTTGCCCTGCAGGATGGCGATGCCGCCCTCGTCCTTGAATGGCTGCGCCAGCGGGGTGATCACCTCGGGATTGAAATTTTCCGCCTCGGCCACGTTGACGGCCATGCTGGCGCCCGTGACGGTGAGCGCCCCGCCATGCAGTTTGCCCAGCAGGTCGCGGATGATCACGGGCAAGCCGCCCGCATAGTAAAAGTCTTCCATCAGGTACTGGCCCGACGGCATCAGGTTGAGCAGGCAGGGAATCTCACGGCCCAGGCGGTCCCAGTCGCCCAGGCGCATGTCCACGCCGATGCGCCCGGCAATGGCCAGCAGGTGGATCACGGCATTGGTCGAGCCGCCGATGGCGCCGTTGACCATGATGGCGTTTTCAAACGCTTCACGCGTGAGGATTTGCGACAGCTTCAGGTCTTCATGCACCATGTCGACGATGCGCCGGCCCGTCAGCTGCGCCTGCAGCTTGCGGCGCGCATCGACGGCGGGAATGGCCGCGTTGCCGGGCAGGGTCACGCCCAGCGCCTCGACCATGCTGGCCATGGTGGAGGCCGTGCCCATGGTCATGCAGTGGCCGGCGGAACGCGACATGCACGATTCAGCCTGCTTGAATTCGTTTGAGGTCATGCGCCCGGCGCGCACGTCTTCGGAAAACTTCCACACGTCCGTGCCCGAGCCGATCGGCTTGCCCCGGTAATTCCCATTCAACATGGGGCCGCCCGACAGCACGATGGTGGGCAAGTCCACGCTGGCCGCGCCCATCAGCAGGGCCGGGGTGGTCTTGTCGCAGCCCGTCAGCAGCACCACGCCGTCGATGGGGTTGGCGCGGATCGATTCTTCCACATCCATGCTGGCCAAGTTACGGAACAGCATGGCCGTCGGGCGCAGATTCGTCTCGCCCAGCGACATGACGGGAAATTCGACGGGAAAGCCGCCCGCTTCGAGCACGCCGCGCTTGACCATCTCGGCCAGGTCGCGGAAATGGCCATTGCAGGGCGTCAGTTCGGACCAGGTATTGCAGATGCCGATGACGGGACGGCCATCGAAAGCGTCGCTGGGATAGCCCTGATTCTTCATCCAGCTGCGGTGAATGAAACTGTCCTTGTCGTCGCCGCCAAACCACGCTTGCGAACGCAAGGGACGCTTGTTCTTGTTGCTGCTCATACTGTCTCCTGCGGGGAAATCAAGCCGCGCGCGGCGGCGATCAGCAGCGCACCGTGACCGGCCAGATTGGCCTGCTGCTGGTCGTCGACGATGATGCGCTTGCCATAAAAAAATCCATGTTCTTCGATCAGCAGCCCGAGCGCCTGGCGCAGCATGGGCTTGCCGGTAATGACGAGCGGCGTATCGGGCCGCATCTGGATGGCAGTGCTGTTGCGCAGCGCCAGCAGGTCGCCGCTGAGGACGGCGCCCATCAGGAAATTGGCCCGTTCATTGCATTCGATGGCGCTGAACTGGCCCAGGGTGCGCACGCTGAAGCAGGCGCGCGCCAGCCCGTTTTTGCGCCGCAGCCGCGCCGGCCAGCAGCATTTTCGGCACCAGGGTCTGCGCAAAACCGCCATCGACCGATTGCTTGATCAGGGTGTGCTGCGTGATCGCCTGCAGCAATTCCCCAGCGATGGTGGTGCTGCAGCCGAGGATGCGGCGCTGCTCGTCGACGCTGATCAGTTTGGTATGCGAGCCGGGCATGATCAGGGTCGCCGCGCCCCGCAACTGCAGGCGCTCGAGCAGCGCGACGACTTCCGTCTCTTCGCCGCGCATCATGTCCATCGCTTCGACGTTATGCAGGCCGACGGCGCCATGCTGGTTGCGCACGCCGGGAATCAGCCACAGGGGCTGCGCCAGCACGTCGGGCAAGTCCACCGCCTGCATGCCTTGCGCCAGCTGCGCCAGGCCGGCCGGCGCCGGCAGATGCGGCACTTCCTGCAAGCCCATGGGCGAAGTGATCATGCCAGACGCCAGCGCCAGGTCCACGGCCGACGGCGCGATGCCCGCGCTGGCCAGCACGCTGGCGATGGTGTCGCGCAGCGCCTGTTTCAGCGCACCGTTATGGCCATCGATGGCGGTATTGCGCACGCCCGTTTCCAGCTGCGCCTGGGCGACGACGGCGCCGGCGCGCCACAGCAAGGTACGCGTATTGGTGGTGCCGGCATCGATGGTGAGTATGTTCATGGCAGGTTGGCAGCGTCGGTAAGGGCAAAAATAAATGAGGGAAAAACTACCCCATGGTAGAACTGCCCCGCATATCTGACCAATCACTTATTTGACATCATTGATACCGGTTCGGATATGTCAAACGCATCGATATCCTGCACGCCCAAACGGTAGGCGAGCTGGAACCGCCTCACCTGTCCCGGCTGCAATTGCACGCCCTGCGCCAGCAGGGAAAAACAGCGCGCATCGGAATACAGATGACAGCTGTCCTGGGTGCTGGAAAAACGCAGGACCCGGCCGGAAGCGGGGTCGGCAACCTGCGCCGCCTCGCGCAGCTGGCCGCTGCCCGTCCAGTAAAAGTCATGCCGGAATCCCGCCGATTGCGCCAGCGCGGGCCAGGCCAGGCGCGACGTGAGCGGCGCCGGCTGGCGGAAGTCAAACGCGCTGCCCGCCACGTCGAGCGCAGCGTCGCCCGCGCAGCCGCCGGGCCAAGGCCGGTAACGGTCCGCGGCCAGGCGCAGCACATGGTCGCCCACGGCGGCGCGGCCGCCCTGCAGGTTGAAGCGGGGCGCGGCAAGCGCAAAACGGGAAACCGTATCGGCCGTGGCGGCGCAGTCGAGGTGCAGGCTGCCATCGTCGTCAAGCCGGTAGGCCAGGTGCACCGACAGGCCGTCGTGCGCCAGGTGCAGCAGCAAGCGGCCGTCGTCCGGCGGCGCGCACTGCCAGCCCGCAGGCGCACGCGCCGCAGGGGGCGCCGCGCCCAGCACATCGGCCAGGCGGCCATAACGGTCGGGCGCCCACCAGGCCCGCACGCTGGCATCGTGCACGTCGATGGCCACGCGCATGCCGCGCGCATTGCGCAGCAGATGCATCATGGCGCCTGCCCGGGGGCTGGCGGCGGCCGGCTGCGCTGCTGGAATTCGCGCGGCGTGCAGCCGAGTTCGCGCTTGAAGACGGCGTGCATGTACTGCACCGTGGTAAAGCCGCAACGCACGGCCACCTCGGCCACCTGCCCCGGCCCGCGCGCCAGCAGGGTCTTGGCCGCATCGAGCTTGAAATGCAGGATCTCGTCGTGCACGCTGCGCCCCAGTTCATGGCGGAAGTGCGCTTCGAGCGAGGAACGCGACACGCCCACGTAATCGGCCACCTGCTCCGTCTTGATGCCCTGGCAGGCGTACTGGCGGATGAAATGGCGCGCCTGCATCACCTGCGGATGCTGGAAGGGCTGGTGGCGCGTGGAGGCGAGCACGTTCAGGCCCGCCGGCGGCACCAGGATGCGCGTGCCGGACAGGCGCGCGCCGTTCAACATCTGGTGCAGCAGATGCGCGGCCGTGCGGCCCATTTCCTCGGTGCCCTGGATCACGGAGCTCAAGGGAATGCGCGTGAGCATGCGCGCCAGCGGGTCGTTGTCGATGCCGATCAGGGCAACTTGCTCCGGCACGGCGATACCCGCGTGCATGCACGCCTGCAGCAGCTGGCGCGCGCGCGCATCGCTGACGGCGATGATGCCGACGGGTTTTTCCAGGCTGTTGAGCCAGGCTATCTGCTGCTCCACCGCCTCGTCCCAAGACGGCGCGCTGGTGGCCACGCCCCGGTACACGTCGGCGCGCATGTGGTCGCGCTCCATCAGGGCGCAAAACGCCGTTTCGCGCTCCTGGGCCCAGCGGTTGACATCCGCCTCGGGCAGGCTGAAACAGGCAAAGCGGCTCAGGCCCGCTTCCACCAGGTGTTCATAGGCCAGCTTGACGATCTTGAAATTATCGGTCGCCACGTACGGGATGCCGGCAGGGTAATCCTCGGCGTGCGCATACGAGCCGCCCACGGCCACCACGGGCAGGCGGCTGTGCGCCAGCGCCGCGCAGACGGCGGGATCGTCGAAATCGGCGATGATGCCGTCGCCCTGCCAGCGTTCGATACCGGGCAGGCGACAGCGGAAATCCTCTTCCAGGAACAGGTCCCACGACACGCGCGTGGTGTTCAGGTAGGCGGCGATGCCCGCGATGATGTCACGGTCGTAGATTTTGTTCCCGTTAAACAGCAGCGCGATCCGGTGCGCGGTCGGTAACTTCATGCTGGCGTCTCCTCCATGTGGCGGCCGGGACGTATTTTCGCCCCTGGCTGCCGGTCACGCATCGGTCTTACCGGCGTCCCGCCCTTGTACTGACATCGACCCAGACGGCGAGGGTGAGGATACTGCCTTTCACGATCATCTGCCAGTAGGTGTCCACGTCCAGCATGGACATGCCGTTATCGAGGCTGGCCATCACCAGCGCGCCGATCAGGGCGCCGTACACGGTGCCCGAGCCGCCGCGCATCGAGGTGCCGCCGATGAAGCAGGCGGCGATGGCGTCGAGTTCGCTGAAGGTGCCGGCGGACGGCGAACCGGCCGCCAGGCGGCCCGTGTTGATCAGGCCAGCCAATGCGCACATCAGGCCCATGATGCCGAAGATCCACAGCTTGACGGCTTTCACGTTGATGCCGGACAGGCGCGTCGCTTCCATATTGCTGCCGACAGCGTAGATGCGGCGGCCGAACACGGTCTGGCTGGTGATGTAGCTGAACAGCCCCAGCAAGGCCAGCAGCAGCAGAACGGGCAGCGGAATGCCTTCATAGCCGTTCAGGGTCTGCACGAAGGCATACAGCACGGCGCCGATGACGGCCAGGCGCAAGCCGTCGGCCCAGGGCGCCGTCTGCGGCAAGCCGTGCTGGGCGCGGCTGGCGCGCGCGCGCCACGTCAGAAAGGCGGCCAGCAGGAACAGGCCGATGCCCAGCACGACGCCGGGCACCGCGGGCAGGTAACCCTGTCCCAGATAGACCATCGGCTCGGAGACGGGGGCGATCGTGATGCCGCCCGTGATGCCCAGCAGGATGCCGCGGTACGCCAGCATGCCGCCCAGTCCCACGATGAAGGACGGGATGCCGCGGTACGCCGTCAGGTAGCCATTCAAGAGGCCGATCACCAGGCCGCAGCCCAGCACCGCCATCAGGTTCAGCGCCAGCGGCCAGTGCTGCGTGACGTCCAGCACGGCGGCGATGCCGCCGAGTAGCCCCAGCAGGGAGCCGATCGACAGGTCGATCTCGCCGGCGATAATCACCAGCACCATGCCGCAGGCGAGGATGCCGGTGACGGACATCTGGCGCAGCAGATTCGACAGGTTGCGCGGCGTGAGGAAGCTGCCCTGCGTTTTCCATGAAAAGAAGGCCCAGATCAGCGCCACGGCGATCAGCAGGGCCAGCATCTTGTATTGGGTGAACAGCTGTTTGATACTGTGCGGTTTCATGCTGCGGCTTCCTTGTTTGCGGTGTTGGCGGCGGGCGCCGGGCGCTGGTCCAGCGCCGCCGCCAGCACGGTTTCCTGGCTCAGGCCATCGTTGATAAAGTCGCCGCGCAGGCGGCCTTCGCCCATCACCAGCACGCGGTCGGACACGCCCAGCACTTCGGCCAGCTCCGACGAGACCATGATGATGGCCACGCCCCGGTCGGCCAGCGCCAGCATCAGTTTGTAGATTTCATATTTGGCGCCCACGTCCACGCCGCGCGTGGGTTCGTCGAGGATCAGCACGCGCGGGCGCGTCAGCAGCATCTTGGCCAGCACGGCCTTTTGCTGGTTGCCGCCCGACAGGCTCGTAATGGGCAGCGACGGGCTGGCCGCCTTCAGTTCCAGCTGGGCGATCTCGCCGCGCACGGCCGTCAATTCCGCCTCGCCATCGATGCGCGTGGCACGCGCGAATTGCTCCAGCACAGCCAGGGTGATGTTCTGCCCCACGTCCAGATCCGGCACGATGCCGTGATGCTTGCGGTCTTCCGGCACCATGGCCAGGCCCATGGCGATGGCCTTTTGCGGCGACGAAGTGTCGATGCGGCGGCCATCGAGCCACACTTCGGCCTGGCACGGCCCCTGGTAGGCGCCGAACAGGGCCGAGACGAGTTCCGTGCGCCCCGCCCCCACCAGGCCGGCGATGCCGAGTATCTCGCCACGGCGCAGGGTGAACGACACATCGTCGACCCGCTTGCGCTGCGGGTTGTCGGCATCGATGCAGCTCACGTGGCGTGCCTCGAACAGCACTTCGCCGATGGCCGCAGGCGCATTGTTCCCCACTGCGCGCTGCGGATACAGCTGGCACATTTCGCGGCCCACCATCTGCGCAATGATGCGTTCCACGTTCATCTGCGCCATCGGCGTGGTGGCGATATGCTTGCCGTCGCGGATGACGACGATGGTGTCGCAGATGGCCGCCACCTCATCGAGCTTGTGCGAAATGTAGATGCAGGTGACGCCCTTGGCTTTCAGCGCGCGCAGGATATCGAGCAGCACGGCGATTTCCGACGCCGTCAGCGACGACGACGGCTCGTCGAGGATCAGCAGGCGCGCATTCTTGTTGAGCGCCTTGGCGATTTCCACCAGCTGCTGGTGGCCGCCGCCATAGTTCATGACCGGCATCGCCACGTTCAGCTCAGGTATCTTCAGTTCGCGCAGCAGCTCGTCGGCGCGCTTGTACATGGCCGCGTAATGCATGCGCCCGCCGGGCAGGGTGAGCTCGCGGCCCATGAAGATATTCTCGGCCACGGACAGCTGCGGCACCAGCATCAGTTCCTGGTGGATGATGATGATGCCCGCGTCTTCCGTGTCGCGGATCGATTGCGCGCGCAGGGGCTGGCCATCCCACAGGATCTCGCCGTCCCAGGTGCCGTGCGGGTACACGCCGGACAGCACCTTCATCAGGGTCGACTTGCCGGCACCATTCTCGCCGCACAAGCCGATGCACTCGCCGGCCCGCACCTGCAGGTCGATGCCGTCGAGCGCGCGGACACCGCCAAATTGTTTGACGATGCCTTTCATTTCAAGCAGATATTCAGACATCTGAGCTCACATTTATTGACCAGGAAGGAGGCGTAGGTCGGGTTAGCGCGCAGCGCGTAACCCGACACCAGCACTTAATTACCCAGCTGCGCCTTGGTATAGAAACCGTCGTCGACGAGAATATTCACATTCGCCTTGGTCAAGGGCGTGGGTTTGAGCAGCACCGTGCTGACTTTTTTCAGGCCGTTGTCATAGCTGGAGTTGTAGGCGGGCTTTTCATTGCGCGCCAGTTGCACGGCCAGCTTGGCCGCTTCGGCGGCGATGGTTTTCAGGGGTTTGTAGACGGTCATCGATTGCGTGCCGGCGATGACGCGCTTGACCGCCGCCAGGTCGGCGTCCTGGCCCGAGACCGGCACCTTGCCGGCCAGTTTTTGCGCGGCCAGGGCCTGGATGGCGCCGCCGGCCGTGCCGTCGTTCGAGGCGACGATGGCGTCGATCTTGTTGCCGTTGGCCGTCAGCGCGTTTTCCACGATGGACAGCGCTTCGGTGGCGCTCCAGTCCTTCACCCACTGCTGGCCGACGATCTTGATATCGCCCTTGTCGATGAACGGTTTGAGCACCTTCATCTGGCCTTCGCGCAGCATCTTGGCGTTGTTGTCGGTCGGCGAACCGCCCAGCAAATAGTAATTGCCCTTCGGCTGCAGCTTGGTCACGCCTTCGGCCTGCATCTCGCCCACTTTCTCGTTGTCGAACGAGATATACGCATCGATATCGGCGTTCAGGATCAGGCGGTCATACGACAACACCTTGATGCCGGCCTTTTTCGCTTCCTTGACGGTGTTGTTGAGCACCGTGGCGTTGAACGGCACGATCACCAGCACGTCCACGCCGCGCGAGATCAGGTTTTCGATCTGCGAAATCTGGCGCTGTTCGCTGGCGTCGGCCGACTGTACGAAGACCTTGGCGCCCTGCTTTTCGGCGGCGGCGATGAAGAAGTCGCGGTCGCGCGTCCAGCGCTCGACGCGCAAGTCATCGATGGAAAAGCCGATCTTCGGGTTTTTCGCATCGGCCAGGGCGGCGCTGCTGCTCAATGCCAGCATGGCGGTCATGATGGCTGCACTGATGATCTTGTTCATTACGTGTCTCCTTGTTGGATTTTTTAACTACATTTTTTAACTGCGGGGTACTTCTACAATCACGTCGGGTTACGCGCGGAGCGCTAACCCGACCTACATCAATGGTTGTGGCGCGGCAGGGTCTGGCCCACGGCGCGGTATTTCAGCGCCAGCTCCATGCAGGCACCCGTTTCCAGCTGGCCCACGCTGGCGCGGTAGATTTCCTGCCACGGCGTGGCGCTGTCGTTGACGGGTGGCGGCAGTTCCATGGCGCGGCGCGCCAGTTCCTGTGCCTCGACCAGCATGTCGCACTGCCCCCGTTCAGGTCCACGCGGATGATGTCGCCCGTGCGCAGCAGCGCCAGGCCGCCGCCGACGGCGCTTTCCGGCGACGCGTTCAGGATCGAGGGGCTGTCCGAGGTGCCCGACTGGCGCCCGTCGCCCAGGGTCGGCAGGTTCAGAATGCCGGCCTTGAGCAGCGCGTCGGGCGGCTGCATGTTGACCACTTCGGCCGAACCGGGCCAGCCCACGGGACCCGCGCCGCGCATGACCAGCATGCAGCTGTCGTCGATATTGAGCGCCGGGTCGTTGATGCGCGCGTGATAGTCGCTTGAACCGTCGAAAACGATGGCGCGCGCCTCGAACACGCCCTCGCTGCCGGGACGCGACAGGTAGCGCTCGCGGAAAGCGGGCGAGATCACGCTGGTCTTCATGATGGCGAAGTCGAACAGGTTGCCCCGCAAGGCCATGAAACCGGCCTTTTCCTTCAGCGGCGCGGCAAACGGGCGGATCATCTCGCGGTCCGCGCTCTCCCGGCCTTGCAAGTTGGCCGCCATGCTCTGGCCCGTGACCGTCAAGCGGTCCGCGTGCAGCAGGCCCGCCTGCTGCAGCTCCCACATCACGGCAGGCACGCCGCCGGCGCGGTGGAAGCGCTCGCCCAGATACTTCCCGGCCGGCTGCATGTTCAACAGCAGCGGCACGTCGTAGCCGTGCGCCATCCAGTCGCTCGAGTGCAATGCCACGCCCGCATGGCGCGCCATGGCCATCAGGTGCGGCTGGGCGTTGGTGGAGCCGCCGATGGCCGCGTTGACGATGATGGCGTCCAAAAATGCCTCGCGCGTGAGGATGCGCGACGGGCGCACGTCGTCATGCGCCATGCCGACGATGCGGCGCCCCGTTGCATAGGCGATCTGGCCCCGTTCGCGGTACGGCGCGGGAATGGCCGAGCAGCCCGTCAGGGACATGCCCAGCGCCTCGGCCAGCGCATTCATGGTCGATGCCGTGCCCATGGTGTTGCAGTGGCCGGCCGACGGCGCCGAGGCGGCGGCGATCTGCAGGAATTTGTCGTTGTCGATCACGCCGGCGGACAGCTGGCGGCGGCCCTTCCAGATGGCCGCGCCGGAACCGACCAGTTCACCGTCCATCCAGCCGTCGAGCATGGGCCCGCCCGACAGCACGATGGCAGGAATGTCCACCGTGGCCGCCGCCATCAATTGCGCCGGCGTGGTCTTGTCGCAGCCCGTCGTCAGCACCACGGCGTCGATCGGGTAGCCATGCAGGATCTCCACCAGGCCCAGATACGCGAGGTTGCGGTCCAGCGCGGCCGTGGGACGGCGGCAGTTCTCGAAGATCGGGTGCAGCGGGAATTCCATCGGGATGCCGCCCGCGTCGCGGATGCCGTCGCGCACGCGCTGGGCCAGTTCCAGGTGGATGCGGTTGCAGGGACTGATGTCGCTGCCGCTTTGCGCGATGCCGATGATGGGCCGGCCCGAACGCAGCTCCTCGGCCGTGATGCCGTAGTTCATGAAGCGCTCGAGGTACAGCGCCGTCATGTCGATGTGGTCGGGATTGTCGAACCAGTCCTGCGAGCGGAAGCGCCGCGCCTGGCGGTTGCCTGGGGTACTCATGCGCCGTACCAGCCTGCGTCGACATAGTATTCGCGTCCCGCGCACTTGGCCGCATTGTCCGACGCGAGGAACAGCGCCAGCGCCGCCACGTCTTCCGGCTCCACGCGCAGCTGCAGGCATTGTCCCTGCAGGATCACGGCTTCCGCTTCCGGCGTATGCCACAGCCGCTCCTGGCGCGGCGTGCGCACGGCGCCGGGAATGATGCAGTTGACGCGGATGCCGTCGCCCCCAGGTCGCGCGCCAGGCCGCGCGTCAGGCCCTCGATGCCGGCCTTGGCCGTCATGTAGATCGACAGGTTCGCCTGCGCCAGGTGCCAGGAAATCGAGCCCAGGTTGAGGATCACGCCGCTGCCCTTGGCGCGCATGGCGGGCGCCACTGCCTGGGCGCAGAAATACTGGTGGCGCAGGTTGACGGCCATGCGCTCGTCCCAGTAGGCGGGCGTGACGTCCTGCAACTGGTGGCGGTCGTCATTGGCCGCGTTGTTGACGAGGATATCCGTGGCGCCCGCGCTGTGTTCGATCTCGGCGAAGGTGGCGGCCAGGGCCGCCAGGTCCGTCAGGTCGCAATAGCGGAAAACGGGCGGCTGCGGCAGGTGGGCCAGCCTTTCCTGCAGCGCCAGCGACGCCTCGCGGGCGATGTCGAGAAAGGTGACGCGGGCGCCCTGGCGGGCGAACGCCTCGACGATGGCCACGCCGATGCCGGTGCCGCCGCCCGTGATGACGACGCGTTTATCAGTCAGGCTGGGATAGGTTGCATGCTGCATGGTGTCTCTCTTTTCAAAAATCGGATCAAAGCAAACCGCGGCGGGCCAGGTTCTGGTACAGCGCGCGCACGCCGAACGTCCAGGGGGCAATCGCATCGCAGCGCTGCACTTCGTTGACCAGCGCGCCCAGCGCGGCGCTGGCAATCGTCACGCGGTCGCCCAGGTGGTGCGTGAAGCCGCCGCCCTGCGCGCCGCGGTCCTTCACGGGCGAGAACATGGTCCCCAGGAACAGCATGAAGCCGTCCGGATACTGGTGATACTGGCCTGCCGTCTGGCGCACCAGGTCGAGCGGGTCGCGGCTGATCTCGCGCATGAAGCTGGCGCCTTCGAGCACAAAGCCGTCGACCGCGCCCTCGATCAGCAGCGACACTTCCGCCTGGCGCACGGTGTCGAGCGTGAAGTGTTCGTCGAATAGGCGGATGAAGGGGCCGATGGCGCAGGAGCCGTTGTTATCCTTGGCCTTGCCCAGCAAGAGGGCGCTGCGCCCTTCGATGTCGCGCAGGTTGACGTCGTTGCCCAGGGTCGCCCCCAGCACCTCGCCACGGCTGTTGACGGCCAGGACGATCTCCGGCTCCGGGTTGTTCCAGGCCGACGATGGCAGCAAGCCCACCTGCGCGCCGCAACCCACCGACGACATCGGCTGCGCCTTGGTAAACACTTCCGCATCGGGGCCGATGCCCACTTCCATGTATTGCGACCAGGCGCCGCGCTGCTGCAGCTGCTGTTTCAGGCGCTGCGCCGCGTCCGAGCCCGGTTTCAATGCGGACAGGTCGCCGCCCAGCGTCGTTTGCAGGGCAGTGCGCAGGCTCGCCGCGCGTGCCGCGTCGCCGCCCGCCTGTTCCTCGATCACCCGTTCCAGCAGGCTGACGGCGAAGGTCACGCCGCAGGCCTTCACGGCCTGCAGGTCGCACGGCGCCAGCAGCAAAGGCTCGCCGGCAGGCGCGGCCAGCGCCTGCGCCAGCAGCGCCTGCACGGAGCCGAGCGCGATGCCGGGCGCATGGCGGGCGATATCGAGCGCATCGCTGCGTTCGAACAGCTCGGCCACCGTCGCCACCGTCTGCGTGATGTCGACCACCTCGCCGCCGCGCACGGCGACGACGCAGGGGCCGTCACGCCAGATACGGCCGATGAGGAGAGCCTGCGCCAGGTCGGCGGGCAACAGGGAGGCGGGGGAAATCGGCTGCATGGCAAGCTTTCAAAAGGTCGTGACGGGATGGCTGGTCTTCAAGTCCGGACCGATTCTGCGCGCCGCCCTGTGTCGCCGCAATTACGAAAATCACCAAATTGAATGATGATTATTGGTATTGCAGTGCACCAAAAAAGCCGCCGCCCGTCCTCCGCTCCCGCCCTGTCCGCAGGCGGGAAGGGGCGCTATGGCGCATCGCATCAATTGGCCTATCGATATCGTTTTGGATATCGGCTATGCGAAAAAAGTGATTGGTGAGGGATGGATGGACAAACTAGTATCAGCCGTGGCCCGCAATCGGCCATCCGCACGGAGCCCGCCCGCTGGACGACGGCCCTGGCACATTCAACTATCGAAGACGGTGGAGACCTGAAATGAAAACAACAATGAAAATGCTGACCGCGAGCCTGGCGCTGGCCATCTCCGGCATGGCGGTAATGCCCATGGCAAGCGCCGCCGACAAGGGCGCGATCGGCATCTCGATGCCGACCAAGTCGTCCATGCGCTGGATCGCCGACGGCGACAACATGGTCAAGGTATTCAAGGAGCGCGGCTACAAGACGGACCTGCAGTTTGCCGACGACGATATCCCGAACCAGCTGGCGCAGGTGGAAAACATGATCACCAAGGGCGCCAAGGTGCTGGTGATCGCCGCCATCGACGGCACCACCTTGTCGAACGTGCTGCAAAAGGCGGCCGACAAGGGCATCAAGGTCATTTCGTATGACCGTCTGATCCGTGGCACGAAAAACATCGATTACTACGCCACCTTCGACAACTTCCAGGTCGGCGTGCTGCAAGCGGGCTATATCGAATCGGCGCTGAAACTCAAGGAAGGCAAGGGTCCGTTCAATATCGAACTGTTCGGCGGCTCGGCCGACGACAACAATGCGCACTTCTTCTACAACGGCGCGCTGTCGGTCCTGAAACCGTACATCGACAGCGGCAAGCTGGTGGTGCGCTCGAAGCAGATGGGCATGGAAAAGGTCGCCACCCTGCGCTGGGACGGCGCCGTGGCGCAGGCCCGCATGGACAACCTGCTCAGCGCCTACTACGGCAATGCGCGCGTCGACGCGGTGCTGTCGCCGTATGACGGCTTGAGCATCGGCATCCTGTCCTCGCTCAAGGGCGTCGGCTACGGCACGCCGAAACAGCCGTTCCCCGTCGTCACGGGCCAGGATGCGGAGATTCCGTCGGTGAAATCGATCATCCGCGGCGAACAGGCATCGACCGTGTTCAAGGACACGCGCGAACTGGCCAAGGTGACGGCCAACATGGTCGACGCGATGATGAGCGGCAAGACGCCGACCGTCAACGATACCAAGACCTATAACAACGGCGTGAAGGTCGTGCCGTCCTACCTGCTCAAACCCGTCACCGTCGACAAGGCGAACTGGAAGCAGGTGCTCGTCACCGGCAGCGGCTACTACACGGAAGCGCAAGTGAAATAAGCGTCCAAGGTACTGAAGGCCCGGCACTGCCGGGCCTTTCGCTTCACGCACGATCAAGAACAAGACTGCCGCACGACCGCTGCCCACCAGCGCGGCCGTGCCAGAGAGGTTATATGACGAACACTATCCTGGAAATGCGCGGGATACGCAAAACATTCCCGGGCGTCGTTGCGCTCGACAATGTCAACCTGCGGGTACGCAGCGGCGAGATCCACGCCATCGTCGGCGAAAACGGCGCCGGCAAATCGACCCTGATGAAAGTGCTGAGCGGCGTCTACGGCCATGGCAGCTATACGGGCGACATCGATTACCTGGGCCAGACGCGGCACTTCCGCGGCATCAAGGACAGCGAGGAAATCGGCATCATCATCATCCACCAGGAACTGGCGCTGGTGCCCCAGTTGTCGATCGCCGAGAATATCTTCCTCGGCAACGAACCGTCCCGCATGGGCGTCATCGACTGGGAATACGCGCAAGCGAAGACGCGCGAACTGCTGCAGAAAGTCGGGCTGAAGGAGTCCCCAGACACCCTGATCACCAACCTGGGCGTGGGCAAGCAGCAGCTGATCGAGATCGCCAAGGCGCTGTGCAAGGACGTCAAGCTCTTGATCCTCGACGAGCCGACGGCCAGCCTGAATGAAAGCGACAGCGCGGCCCTGCTCGACCTGCTGCTGGGCCTGAAAGCCCAGGGCATCGCCTCGATCCTGATTTCGCACAAGCTCAATGAAATTTCACGGGTCGCCGATGCCATCACGGTGCTGCGCGACGGGAACACGGTCGACAGTTTCGACTGCCGCACGGAGCCCGTCAGCGAAGACCGCATCATCGAAAAAATGGTCGGGCGCGAGATGGCGGACCGCTATCCGCCGCGCACGCCCACCATCGGCGAGACCATTTTCGAAGTACGCGACTGGCGCGTCTTCCATCCCGAGCATGCCGACCGCCCCGTCATCAAGGGCATCAATCTGCACGCGAAAAAGGGCGAGATCATCGGCATCGCGGGCTTGATGGGCTCCGGGCGCACGGAACTGGCGATGAGCCTGTTCGGCCGCGCCTACGGCCAGCGCATCAGCGGCACGGTGCTCAAGCATGGCCAGGAGATCGACGTCAGCACCATCGGCAAGGCGATCGCCCACGGCCTCGCGTATGTCACGGAAGACCGCAAGGGCCTGGGCCTGATCCTCGAGGAAGACATCCAGAAGAACACCAGCCTGGCCAACCTGGACGCGATTTCGCGGCACATGGTGATCGACGAGCAGCGTGAGTTCAGCGTGGCCGAGGAGTTCCGCCGCAAGCTCAAGACCCGTTGCTCGAGCGTGGCGCAGAAGGTGGTCAACCTGTCCGGCGGCAACCAGCAGAAGGTGGTGCTGGCGAAGTGGCTGTTTTCGCGCCCCGACGTGCTGATCCTCGATGAACCGAGCCGCGGCATCGACGTGGGCGCCAAGTACGAGATCTACAGCATCATCAGCGAGCTGGCCGCCGAAGGCAAATGCATCATCATGATTTCCTCGGAAATGCCGGAACTGCTGGGCATGTGCGACCGGATCTATGTCATGAACGAAGGCCGCTTCGCGGCAGAACTGAGCGCGGCAGAAGCATCGCAGGAGCGCATCATGCGCGCGATCGTTACACACGGAGAAAACAATGGACAATAAACTGACAGCGGGAGCGGCGGCAGGCACCACCCCCGGCACCGCGCCGCAAGCGAAAAGCTATGCCGGCTTTTTGAAGAACAATATGCGCGACTACGGCATGCTGCTCTCCCTGATCGTCATCATGGGCTTTTTCCAGTACATGACAGACGGCACCCTGATGCAGCCGCTGAACCTGACGAACCTGGTGCTGCAAAACAGCTACATCGTCATCATGGCGCTGGGCATGCTGATGGTCATCGTGGCCGGCCATATCGATTTGTCCGTCGGCTCGGTGGTGGGCTTCGTCGGCGCGCTGGCGGCGGTATTGATCGTCAACTACGAGATGAACTTTGTCGCCGCCAGCATCCTCTGCCTGCTGGCCGGCGCCGTCATCGGCGGCGCGCAAGGCTATTTCGTCGCCTTCTTTAAAATCCCGTCCTTCATCGTCACCCTGGCCGGCATGCTGGTCTTCAAGGGCCTGACCCTGGCGCTGCTGGCAGGCCAGTCGGTCGGCCCCTTCCCGGAAGGCTTCCAGATGCTCAGCTCGGGCTTCCTGCCCGACCCGTTCGGCGGCGACAACCTGCGCGGCTTCTCGCTGCTGCTGGGCGTGATCGCCGCCGTGGCACTGATCGTCACCTCGCTGCGCAGCCGCGCCAAGCAACTGAAACACGGCATGGAAAACGAGCCGCGCGCCTTCTTCCTGTTGAAAAACGGCGTGTTCGCTGCCGTGATGGTGTATTTCAGCTACCTGCTGGCGTCGTACCGCGGTTTCCCCAACGTGCTGGCCGTGATGTCGCTGCTCATCGTCGCCTACACCTTCATCACCAACCGCACCGTGCTGGGCCGCCGCGTGTACGCCGTGGGCGGCAATGAAAAGGCGGCGCGCCTGTCCGGCATCAAGACGGAACGGGTCAGCTTCTACACCTTCGTCAACATGGGCATGCTGGCCGCGCTGGCCGGCCTGATCTTCGCGGCGCGCCTGAACACGGCCACGCCGAAGGCGGGCACGGGTTTCGAGCTGGACGTGATCGCCGCCTGCTTCATCGGCGGCGCCTCGGCCTCGGGCGGCGTGGGCAAGGTGATGGGGGCCGTCATCGGCGCCTTCATCATGGGCGTGATGAACAACGGCATGTCCATCATGGGCATCGGCATCGATTACCAGCAGGTGATCAAGGGCCTGGTGCTGCTGGCGGCCGTGTTCATCGACGTGATTAATAAAAATAAATGAGAAGAACAAGGAAGCACAGGTTCGAGCCTTAGGGGGCTCTGGCCGGCGCTCGCGCCGGCCTTTTTATTTTGCCGCAAGGCGCGCCGCCCGATCCCCCCACCAGGCCGCCTCCTCGAACACGGAAAAGCCCGACAAATCCGCATGCGCGAACAGGATAGCGCCGTCGTGTTCGCGCAAGGCCTTCAAGCCCGCGTTGCTGCGAAATCCCGGCAAGGGCGCCGCCATGGCGTGGCCGCGCACGGTGATGTCGACGCGCTCGACGCAGCTGGCAAAATCGCGCCCATACGCCGTCTTTAAATCGACGCTGGCCAGCGCCAGCAGTTCTTCGGGGCTGGCCGTGTCGAGCCACTTGCGCGCTTGCTGCGGCGTGCGGTCGGACAGGGCCACGTAGGCGCTGAAGACGGTTTTCTCGGGCGGGCGCACGCGGATGTCCTGGTGCGTCGAGACGACATAGCCGAGGCCCGGTTCCTGGTACACCACGTTGTCCCAGCACAGGGGCGCATGCGGCAGTTCCTCGGGAAAGCGTTTCAGTAAAAAATTCGCCACCAGCCACGGCGCATACGCGGGCGTATCGCGCTGCGCGTCAAAGCCATAGTCGGCGATATTCTTCACCACGCGCGCCGCCACATACAGTGGCATGGCGCAAATGGCCTTGCGTGCCTTGACCAGGTAGGTGCGCGGCTGGCCGTCGACCAGTTCCAGGCACAGCGCTTCCACGCCGTTGGCCGTCGTCGTGAGGGAAACCACCGTGCCCGCATGGCGCCGGACCTTGGACGCCTGTTCCATGGCCTTGGCCACGGGCTGCATGCCGCCCGGCCAGGTCAGCCAGGCGCCGTTGCCCGCGTTGGCCGCCTGGCCCCAGCGGCTGCAGTAGTAATGCAGGCCGGCCCAGGCCGAGACCTGGTCGTAGCGCGTGCCGTAATCGTCGCGGCAGCAGTAGTTCAGGTACCAGTGCAGGGTGGGCGAGGTATAGCCTTCGCGCTCCATCCACTGCTTCAAGGTGATGGTGTCGAGCGCCTGCCAGGCCGGGTCTTGCGACGACGCCACGGTAGGAAAGACGAAGACGCGCTTGCCATCGTTGCCATGCGCCTGGCGCAGGCGCCGCACCTCGGCAAAGAAGCGTTCATGCTGCGCCAGTTCCGCAGGCGGCACGCCTTCGGTGGGAATGAAGCCGTCCTGCCAGTGGCCGTTGAACAGCAATCGCTCTTCCGGCGCATGCAGGATGTAGCGCTCGTCATAGTACGGCTTTTCCGCCATCGGATCGCGCTGGATAATGCCCAGGTCGAACAGGATCTCGCGCACATGGGTCGATTCGGGCGAAGGCAGCGGCAGGTAATGGCCGCCGGTCGGATAGGCCAGGTCGCCGAAGCGGCCGCCGGCCGCGTTGCCATACGGCTGCGGGCCGTCGATCATGAGAAAGTCCCTGTGCCCCAGCTTGTTCAGGCGCCAGGCGGCCGTCAGGCCCGCGATGCCGGAGCCGAGGATGGCCACGTCGGTCGTCAAGGTGCGTGCAGGCGGCGGCAGCGCCGTGCCCTCGCGCAGCAGCTTGCGCAAATAATGCCCCTCGCTGCGGCCCGGATACAGCACCCTGGGCGTGATTTCCTGCCAGCGCAGATACGCGGCGATGCTGCCGATGCCGGCGGCTGCCGCCGCGGTGCCGCCGGCGGCCCACAGCATGAAGGAGCGGCGCTGCATCAGCGGATCACCCGGTTCCAGTCCTGCTCGAATTCATGCACGAGCGACTGGGTATTCAAGCGGTTCGGCGCCATGGGCAGCGGCTGCATGTCGGGCGGGAAGATGAACATCTCGCGCGTGGTGTCCGCATTCAGGTAGCGCATCGGCAGGCGGTATTTCGTCGGCGGTGTGTAGTCGAGCTGGGGCGAGGCGAGGATAAAACCCCATTCGCCGAACGAGGGCACGTAGGCGTGGTAGGGCCAGGTGCGCATGCCCACTTCGCGCAGGGTCGAATTGATGGTCCAGTAGGCGTGCGGGGCAAAGAACGGCGACGTCGATTGCACCACCATCAAGCCCTTGGCCGCCAGGTGCTTTTTCACCAGGTCGTAGAACGGCACCGAGTACAGCTTGCCGAGCGCGAAGCTGGATGGATCGGGGAAATCGACGATGGCCGCGTCGAACATGTCGCCGTTGTTGCGCAGCCAGACGGCGGCATCGGCATTGACGACGGTGACGCGCTTGTCCGAGAACGCGTTGTTATTTAACTTTGCCAGTTCCGGGCGCGTGGTAAACGCGGCCGTCATGGCGGGATCGAGGTCGACCACGGTGACGTGTTCGACCTGTGGATAACGCAGGATTTCGCGCAGCGCCAGGCCATCGCCGCCGCCCAGCACCAGCACGCGGCGCGCCCACGGCAGCGCTTCGAGCACGGGGTGCACCAGCGCCTCGTGGTAGCGGTACTCGTCGCGCGAGGAAAACTGCAGGTTGCCGTTGATATACAGCCGCGTATCGTCCTTCCAGCGCGTGATCACCAGGCGCTGGTAGGGCGTGGTGGTGGAATACACGATCTGGTCGCCGAACAGGCCGTGCTCGCCCCAGGCCACCATACGGTCGGACATGGCAAAGCCGGCGACCAGCACCAGCATCACGGCGCAGGCGCGCAGGAAGCGCCCCGTCAAATTCTTCAGCTCCGCGCGGAACACCCAGATCGTCCACAGGCCCACGCCCACGTTGAGCATGCCGAACAAAAAGCCCGTGCGCACCAGCCCCAGGTAGGGCGACAGCACCAGCGGGAACAGCAGGGAGACGGCCAGCGCGCCCAGGTAATCGAAGGTAAGCACGCGGCTGACCAGTTCGGAAAACTCCGTCTGGCGCGAATTCAGGGCACGCATCACCAGCGGCACTTCCATGCCGACCAGTGCGCCGATCAGGAACACCATCACATACAATAAGGTCCGAAAGGGCGCGGCCATCCACGAAAACGTCATGAACAGGATGGCGGCCGACAGGCCGCCGATCAGGCCCACGGCCAGCTCGATGTCGACGAAGCGCGACAGCACGTCGTCGTCCCGCACATACTTGGAAAAGTGAGCGCCCACCCCCATGGCAAACAGGTAGCAGCCGATGATGGTGGAAAACTGCAGGATGGAGTCGCCGAGCAGGTAGCTGGACATGGCGCCGGCGATCAGTTCATACGCGAGGCCGCAGGAGGCGACCACGAAGACGGACAAAATCAGAATCTTTTTGTTCATTGGACTTTTTTGTTCTAATATGCGTTGACGTTATCAAATACTCATTGCGAGGAAAGCCGTGCCCGCCATCCTAAACTATCTGATCCATCTTATACTGGCCGCCGCGCTGCTGATTGCCTTTTTTATCATCTACACGCGCGTCACGCCGTATAACGAAGTGCTGTTGATCCGCCAGGGCAACCAGGCGGCGGCCCTGTCGCTGGGCGGCGCGCTGCTGGGCTTTTCCGCCACCATCGCCTCGTCCCTGATGCACACGGCCGACTACCAGCAATTCTTCGCCTGGGCCTTCGGCGCCATGGTGGTGCAATTGCTCGCCTATGTGGTCACCACGCGCCTGCTGCGCATGTCGAAGGACCAGATCGAATCGAACAACAGCGCCTTCGGCGGCCTGCTGGGCGCCATTTCGCTGTCGATCGGCGCCATCAACGCCGCCTGCATTTCCTGACACCGCTTTATCTTATTCAAGGATATCCATCATGAGCCTCGGCAGCTTTATCAAGAAGCAGTTTATCGACGTACTGCAGTGGAACGAAGAGACGGAAGGCGTGCTGGCCTGGCGCTTCCCCATGCAGGATTTCGAGATCCAGAACGGCGCCATCCTGAATGTGCGCGAATCGCAGGTCGCCGTCTTCGTCAATGAAGGCAAGATCGCCGACGTCTTCGGTCCCGGCACGCACAAGCTGACGACGCAAACGTTACCGTTGCTGACCAACCTGAAAAACTGGGACAAGCTGTTCGATTCGCCGTTCAAGTCGGACGTGTATTACTTCAGCACGCGCGTGCAGACTGGCCGCAAGTGGGGCACGCCGCAGCCGATCACCATCCGCGACAAGGATTTCGACATGATCCGCGTGCGCGCCTTCGGCATGTATTCATACCGCATCGCCGACGCCCGCACCTTCTTCACGGAGATCAGCGGCACGCGCGAAGTCTATACGCGCGACGAGGTGGAAGATCAGTTGCGCGGCATTCTGATGTCGAGCATGGCCAGCTCGCTGGGCGGCGCGAATGTACCCTTCCTCGACATGGCGGCCAACCAGGCGCTGATGGCACAGGAAGTCAAGGATGGCCTGACGCAGGCGTTTGCCCGCTACGGCGTGGGCCTTGATGAATTCAACGTGGCCAGCATCAGCCTGCCCGAAGAATTGCAGGCGGCGCTCGACGAGCGTATTTCCGCCGGCATGAAGGGCGGCCTGGGCGCCGACAAGATGAGCGGCTACACCAAATTCCAGGTGGCCAATGCCATCCCGCTGGCGGCGCAGAACGAAGGCGGCATGGCCGGCATCGGCGCCGGCCTGGGCGCCGGGCTGTCGATCGGCCAGGTGATGGCGCAAAGCATGGGCGGTGCGCTGCAGCAGCCCGCCCCGGCCCCCGCTCCGGCGGCGCCACCGGCACCCGCGGAAGAACCGATCGAGGCGCGCCTGGAAAAACTCAAGGGTTTATTGGACAAGGGACTCATTTCGCCGGCCGACTACGACGGCGCCAAGGCTGAACTGCTGAAAAAACTGATCGGCTGATTAGAGCGAAATACGACTGCATGCAAACTGTTTCCTGTCCCAGCTGCGGCGCGGAAGTCCGTTTCCGCTCGCACGCTTCCGTGCTCGCCGTGTGCGAGTACTGCCACAGCACCATCCTCAAGGACGCCGATGCCGTCAGGGACGTGGGCAAGATGTCGGCCGTCCTGGAAGACTATACACCGATCCAGATCGGCACGGCCGGCGTGCACGACGGCGTGCACTTCACCGTCGTCGGCCGCATCCAGCAGCGCTACAGCGCCGGCACGTGGAACGAGTGGTATCTGCTGTTCGACGACGCCAGCACGGCGTGGCTGGGCGACTCGTCCGGCCTGTACACGCTGACGCGCGAGCGCGGCACGCAGGACGCACTGCCCGCCTTTGGCGAGCTGGCGCCGGGCAGGCGCTACACGATCTGCGGCGAGCCCTATACGGCGGCCGAGATCCGCAACGCCGAGTGCATCGCCGGCCAGGGCGAACTGCCCTTCAAGGTGGGCGCGGGCTGGCGCATCCAGGTGGCGGATTTCCGCAACTACGCCAGCTTCGTCACGCTCGACTACACGGATGGCCCGCAACCGGTCGTCTACCAGGGCGTGGCCGTCACCCTGGACAGTTTGCAGTGCCAGCTGCTGCGCGACGACGATGCCATCGCCAAAAGCGCCGGCAAGTACCGCGGCAAGCTCGATGCGCTCGACTGCCCCTCCTGCGGCAGCGGCATCCAGTATGTACCCGGCGCGGCGGCGCAGCTGGTGTGCCCCGCCTGCCACGCGCAGCTCGACGCCAGCGGCCCGGAAGCGCAGGTGCTGGCCATCGGCAAGCAGGTGCACGACAACGCCGACATCACGCTGGAGCTGGGCGCCAGCGCGAAGATCAGCAATGTGGATTTCACGGTGATCGGCATGATGCGCCGCGCCGACGACGAGGGCAGCGAGTGGAACGAATACCTGCTGTACAACGCGCGCGCCGGCTTCTTCTGGCTGGTGGAGACGGACGAGGGCTGGTCGCGCTCGAACGTGCTGCCGAACTGGCCCAACTGGGCCTCGCTGGACGCCGCCAGCTGCACGCTCGATGGCGCCACCTACCGCAAACTGTATGACTACGGCTCGCAGGTCGTGTATGCGGCCGGCGCCTTCAACTGGAAGGTGGCCGTCGGCGACAGCACGCGCGTGTTTGAATTCGAACAGGGACAGACCAAGCTGGCGGCGGAGCTCACGGGCGAGGAGATGACCTGGTCGCGCTCCGTGCCCGTCGCCTATGACCAGATGGCCGCCTGGTTCGGCGCCGCCTTCCATGGCGGCGCCAAGGCGCAGAATATCCAGCTAAGCCACCGCGGCATCGCCAAGGTCTTCATGGTCATCGTGCTGGTCTTGAACGCGATCCCCATGTTCGTCTCGTTCTCCAGCACCTTGATGTGGAGTTTGCTGGGCTGCCTGGCGCTGTTCCTGCCCGCCGTTTTCCTCGACAAGAATGCAAAGAATCCCCCATGAGTAAATACGTGATCTATGCCCTGATGGTGACGTTTTCCGTCACGGCCGCCAACTGGGTGCGCATGTTCAAGGTGGCCGGCAGCGGCAGTGGCAGCAGCTGGAGTTCGCGCACGGGCGGCGGCGGCGGCAGCTATGGCGGCGGCTCCAGCGGCGGCAGCCACAAATAAGCATGGCGTCCGCACCGCATCTGCCCCTGGGCACCCATCTGCTGGCCGACCTGCCGGGCATCGCGCCGGAGCGCCTGCGCGATTGCGCCGCGCTCGAAGGCCTGCTGCGCGCGGCGGCGCTGGCCGCCGGGGCGCAGGTACTGCACGGCCATTTCCACAGCTTTGGCCCCGGCCAGGGCGTCACGGGCGTGCTGCTGCTGGCCGAGTCGCACATCTCCATCCACACCTGGCCGGAATGCGGCTTTGCCGCCGTCGACATCTTCATGTGCGGCGCGGCCCGGCCGCAGTTGGCGCTGGACATCATCCAGGCGGCGCTGCAACCGGCGCATTGCCAGCTGCAGTCCGTGCGCCGTGCCCCGCCCGGGTAGACCTGGCGTCGCTGGTGGATCGCGCGGGGATCGCTTACACTGTCGGCTGATCCCCCAACCGTGACTCCCATGCGCCGTTCCGCCCTCCTTGCCCTGCCCCTGCTGCTGCTGGTTTCCGCCTGCGATGACTACACGGCACCCAGCCTGTACCAGGCCACCACGCCCGAGTGCAAGACGTGGACGGATGGCTCGCGTTTCGAACTGCCGCGCGGTATCAGCATCTACGCCACGCCGCCTGTCACCTTGAAGGAAGGCGGCACGGAGCTGGCGCTGATCTTTACCTTGCCCGTCGGCACGCAAGCCAGTTTTACGCGCCTGTCCTTCCTGCTGGAAGAACCGAAAAAGCCGCCTTTCGCGGAAGCCAAGATACTCACCATTTACCAGCGCGGCATGAACCAGAAGGCGGAGATCGTCGACGTCATCGAGCAGCTGCCCATCATGTTTGCCGCCGTCGGCAACAGCAAGGAAACCCAGTGGCGCTTGCGCCTGCAACTGCCGCGCCAGCTGCCGCAGCGCTTTGATCTGTCCATGCCCGACATGCTCGTCGGCGGCAAGCGCTATCCGGTGCGCACGTTTACGTACCGTTATTTCCCCGAACGCCAGGCATACGGCATGTGCAGCTGAGCCACACCGTCCATTGACGGCGGCGCGTGCCGCTGGCACACTGGCGTTTTCCATCACACAACAGGAGTAGACAACATGCGCCATTCGGATACTGCCGTGCTGTCGGCTGCCTGATCACTGTTTCCCCAGCTAAGCCTTTTTAGCCCGCCATTCCCCATACGCGTGATCGCGTAGCCGACTTCCCTTCTTTCGTGCCAGTCATTGCGACTGGCGGTGCCTGCACGCGCAGGCTACACGTCCGCACGCGGACGACAGAATCTGGAATCACGCTACCATGATCACATTCGATTTTGCGCAACTACGCCTTATCGGGCTGCAGCAGGCCATCGCCGGCGCAGCCACCCAACTCGACTTATCTTCCCCCGCCACGCAGCTGATGCGCGTTTGCGCCGTCCACCGGGACAGCCTGCTCGTGCACGACGGCAGCCTGGAACAGCCGGCGCAGATCCTGCCGCGCCTGCTGCACGCGCTGCTGGAACACGACACCATCCTCGCGGTCGGCGACTGGGTCGCCGCCGAACCCGATGGTCACGGCACGCTGTGGATAACGGCGCACTTATCCCCGGTCACGCAGATCGCGCGGCGCGGCAATGACGGCCGGCGCCAGGTGCTGGCCAGCAATGTCGACACGGCCCTGCTGGTGATGGGACTCGATGGGGATTTCAATCCGCGCCGCCTGGAGCGTTATCTGGCCATCGTGCTGGCGGCCCAGGTCAGCCCCGTGGTGGTGCTGAGCAAGGCCGACGTGGCCGACGATGTGGCGGGCAAGCTGGCGCTGCTGAAACAGCGCCTGCCGCCCCACGTGCCGCTGTTCGCCATCGATACGCGCCATGCGTATGACGTGGCCATCCTGGAGCCCTGGCTGGGCGCCGGCCAGACCCTGGTGCTGCTCGGCTCATCGGGCGCGGGCAAGTCCAGCCTGACCAATACCTTGTGCGCGGCGGATCAAGCGACCAATGGCGTGCGCCATGGCGACGGCCGCGGCCGGCATACGACGACGGCCCGCTCGCTGCACCTGTGTGCGGATGGCGCCTGCATCATCGACACGCCGGGCTTGCGCAGCTGGCGCGCCGATGCCGATGCGCAGACCCTGGCCGCCACCTTTGACGACATCGCGGCGCTGGCAGCGACGTGCCAGTTCCGCGATTGCCAGCATGCCAGCGAACCCGGTTGCCAGGTCCGTGGCGCCGTCGACGGGGACCGCCTGCGCAACTATCACAAGCTGCTGCGCGACGCCCGCCGTAGCGAGGAGACGCCGCTTGAGCGCATTGCCGCGCGCGCCAAGTGGAAGACGGTCTTGAAGGCGGGGCTGGAAAGGGGGAAGGACAAGCGCCGTTAATTTTTACTGACATCCGTTTGCTGAAAAAGGCAGCCCGCAGGCTGCCTTTTTGTATTACTGCATGCGAGCAAATTAATGCTTGCGCAGCTTCTGGATCGCCGCCAGCTGCGCAATCGCGCTGGCCAGCTCGGCTTGCGCTTGCGCGTAGTCGATGCCCGAATCCTTGTTGTGGATATTTTCTTCCGCCAACTTCTTCGCTTCCAGCGCTTTCGCTTCGTCGAGGTCGTGACCGCGGATCGCGGTATCGGCCAGGACGGTCACGGTATCCGGTTGCACTTCCAGCAAGCCGCCGGCAACGAAGACGAACTCTTCTTCAGCCTGGCCGACTACCTTGATGCGGACCGCGCCCGGACGGATGCGGGTAATCAAAGGCGTGTGGCGTGGGTAGATACCCAGCTCGCCCTGTTCACCCGGCAACGCGACGAATTCTGCTTCGCCTGAAAAAATCAGTTCTTCAGCGGAAACCACGTCAACGTGAATTGTGTGTGCCATGTGTGTCCTATCGGGTTGAAGAACCCCGCCGTGTAAGGGGCGGGGTTAGGCCCAGACTTAACTTAGTTAAGTTTCTTGGCTTTTTCGATTGCTTCTTCGATCGTGCCGACCATGTAGAACGCTTGTTCCGGCAGGTGATCGAGTTCGCCCGAAGCGATCATTTTGAAGCCCTTGATCGTGTCTTTGAGCGAAACGTATTTACCAGGCGCGCCGGTAAAGACTTCAGCGACGTGGAAAGGCTGCGACAGGAAACGCTGCATCTTACGTGCACGGGCAACCAGCAGTTTGTCTTCCGGTGCCAGCTCGTCCATACCCAGAATCGCGATAATGTCGCGCAATTCCTTGTAGCGTTGCAGGGTCGTTTGCACGGCACGCGCGGTGTCATAGTGCTCTTGACCAACGATCAACGGATCGAGCTGACGCGAGGTCGAATCCAGCGGGTCCACGGCTGGGTAGATACCCAGGGAAGCGATGTCACGCGACAGCGCAACGGTCGAATCCAAGTGAGCAAACGTGGTAGCAGGCGACGGATCGGTGTAATCATCGGCTGGAACGTAGACGGCCTGGATCGAGGTGATCGAACCGGTCTTGGTCGACGTGATACGCTCTTGCAGACGGCCCATTTCTTCCGCCAGGGTCGGTTGGTAACCCACAGCCGACGGCATACGGCCCAGCAGTGCCGACACTTCGGTACCGGCCAGCGTGAAGCGGTAGATGTTGTCGACGAAGAACAACACGTCCTTGCCTTCATCACGGAACGATTCAGCGATCGTCAGGCCGGTCAGCGCGACGCGCAGACGGTTACCTGGCGGTTCATTCATCTGACCGTAGACCATCGCGACCTTGGAGTTCTCTGGATTTTCCAGATCGACCACTTTCGCGTCAGCCATCTCGTGGTAGAAGTCGTTACCTTCACGGGTACGCTCACCCACACCGGCGAACACGGACACGCCGCTGTGCGCCTTGGCGATGTTGTTAATCAGTTCCATCATGTTCACGGTCTTGCCTACGCCAGCGCCGCCGAACAGACCAACTTTACCGCCTTTTGCAAACGGGCAAACCAGATCGATCACCTTGATGCCGGTTTCCAGCAGTTCTTGCGATGGCGACAGTTCGTCGTATGCAGGAGCGGTGCGGTGGATCGACGCGATCTGCTCGTGCGACACGGGGCCGCATTCGTCGATCGGGTTGCCCAGCACGTCCATGATGCGACCCAGGGTTGCTTTACCGACTGGCACCATGATAGGTTTGCCGGTATTTTGAATCATCATGCCGCGACGCAGGCCATCGGACGAGCCGAGTGCAATGGTACGGACAATGCCGTCGCCCAACTGCTGTTGTACTTCCAGGGTCAGTTCCGAGCCTGCCATCTTCAAGGCATCAAATACCTTAGGCATCGCGTTGCGGGGAAACTCAACGTCCACCACAGCGCCGATACACTGAACGATTTTGCCATCAGCCATGTTCGTTCCTTCAATATAGTTAAATTCGTTTAAACCGCAGCCGCACCGGCGACGATTTCGGAGAGTTCTTTGGTAATCGCAGCTTGGCGGGTCTTGTTGTAGATCAGCTTCAATTCGCCGATCACACTACCCGCGTTGTCGCTTGCAGCTTTCATCGCGACCATCCGTGCCGATTGCTCGGACGCCAGATTCTCCGCGACTGCCTGGTACACCAGCGCTTCTACATAGCGCTCCAGCAATTCGTCGATCACGCTTTGCGCGTCCGGCTCGTAGATGTAATCCCACGAGTGGGCACCCTTGTCGGCGACCATCTTGTCGGCCGTCAGGGGCAGCAACTGCTCCACGACTGGTTCCTGTTTCATCGTGTTGATGAATTTGGTGTAGCACAGGTACACTGCATCGATCTTGCCTGCCTGGAACTCTTCGAGCATGACCTTGACAGGTCCGATCAATTTGTCCAGGTGGGGCGTATCACCGGTTTGAATGGCGTGCGCAATGATCTTGACGCCGATGCGATTCAAAAAACCCAAACCCTTGTTACCGATGGCAACAGCTTCAACCCGGTTGCCAGCTGCTTCCAGCTCGCGCGACTTCGACGTCACCTGGCGCAGGATGTTGGTGTTCATGCCGCCGCACAGACCCTTGTCGGTCGTGACAACGATGAAACCCACTGCCTTCGCTTGCGTACCCTGGGCAGCTGCCAGGAACGGGTGCGTGTATTCCGGATTGGCGGTCGCCAGATTGGCGGCGATATTCCGAATCTTGTCACTGTAGGGACGGGCGGCGCGCATACGGTCCTGCGCTTTGCGCATTTTCGATGCGGCAACCATTTCCATCGCCTTGGTGATCTTCTTCGTATTCTCTACGCTCTTGATCTTGCCACGTATCTCTTTGCTTGATGCCATGAGTCCTTACTCCTTCTGCGCGTAGGGCGGCGCCTCACTCGAGGCGGGCGCCGCCTGGCCGCTTAATATGCGCCGGATTTCTTGAAATCAGCAATGGCCGCCGACAGAGTTGCTTCGCTGTCTTTGTCGAGTTGCTTGGTTTCTTCGATCTTGGCCAGCAGAGCAGCTTGCTTGGTCTTCATGTAAGCGTGGACACCAGCTTCGAACGACAGCACTTGCTTGACTGGCACGTCGTCCATGAAGCCTTTGTTCACCGAGAACAGCGATACGGCCATCAGCGAGATCGACAGTGGCGAGTACTGGGCTTGCTTGAGCAATTCCGTCACGCGGGCACCACGGTCCAGCTGCTTGCGGGTCGATTCATCCAGGTCCGAAGCGAACTGCGCAAACGCGGCCAGTTCACGGTACTGCGCCAAGTCGGTACGGATACCGCCGGACAGGTTTTTGATGACCTTGGTCTGGGCGGCGCCACCGACGCGCGATACGGAAATACCGGCGTTAATCGCAGGACGGATACCGGCGTTGAACAGCGAGGTTTCCAGGAAGATCTGACCGTCGGTGATCGAAATCACGTTGGTTGGCACGAAGGCGGATACGTCGCCAGCTTGCGTTTCAATGATCGGCAGTGCCGTCAGGGAACCGGTCTTGCCTTTGACGGCGCCGTCGGTGAACTTCTCGACGTAGTCGGCGTTCACGCGTGCTGCGCGTTCCAGCAGGCGGCTGTGCAGGTAGAACACGTCGCCTGGGTACGCTTCGCGACCTGGTGGACGGCGCAGCAGCAGCGAGATTTGACGGTATGCAACAGCTTGTTTGGACAGATCATCGTAAACGATCAGTGCATCTTCACCGCGGTCACGGAAGTATTCGCCCATGGCGCAACCGGAGTACGGCGAGATGTATTGCATGGCGGCCGATTCCGAAGCGGAAGCGGCGACAACGATGGTGTATTCCATCGCGCCGTGCTGTTCCAGCGAGCGCACGATGTTCTTGATCGACGAGGCTTTTTGGCCAATCGCGACGTAGATACATTTCATGCCCTGGCCTTTTTGATTGATGATCGCATCAATCGCCACGGCCGACTTGCCGGTTTGACGGTCGCCGATGATCAGTTCGCGCTGGCCGCGGCCAACGGGAACCATCGCATCGATCGACTTCAGGCCGGTTTGCATCGGTTGCGAAACGGATTCACGGGCGATCACGCCCGGGGCGATTTTTTCAATCGCGGCCGTCAGTTTGGTTTCGATGGCGCCTTTGCCGTCGATCGGCTGGCCCAGCGCGTTGACTACGCGGCCGAGCAGCTCAGGACCGACTGGCACTTCCAGAATGCGGCCGGTGCATTTCACCGTGTCGCCTTCGGAGATGTGCTCGTAGGCACCCAGAATCACGGAACCGACGGAGTCGCGTTCCAGATTCATTGCCAGGCCAAACGTGTTGCCTGGGAATTCCAGCATCTCGCCTTGCATCACGTCCGACAAACCGTGGATGCGGCAGATACCGTCGGCGACGGAAATAACCGTGCCTTGATTACGCACTTCAGCGCCGCCGTCAAGACCTTGGATCCGGCTCTTGATCAACTCGCTGATTTCAGATGGGTTGAGTTGCATACTAACTCCTAAAAGTGTTTCTCTCAGCTTGCGCGAGGGGTAAGGGTCTGTCTAAGCTGGCCTGCCGAAGCGCGTGTCTTACGACACCAGTGCAGCGTGCAGTTGCTGCAGCTTGGCGCGCACCGAGGTATCGAGCACTTGGTCGCCAACAACCACGCGCACGCCGCCGAGCAGCGATGGATCCACTGTGACGGCAGGGTTGAGCTTACGACTGAATTTCTTTTCCAGCGTTGCGACCAGCTCGGCCGTTTGGCCTTCGCTCAGATCGAAAGCGCTCGTGATCTCGGCGTCAGCCGCACCTTCCACACTGTTTTTCAACGTATGGAATTGCGCGCCGATTTCCGGCAGCAGGCTGATGCGGCCATTTTCGATCAACATGGTGACGAAGTTTTTCACTTCCTCATTGAGCGGCGATTTCAACAACGACAGGATGGTGGCGGCGACGTCGCTTTCCGAGACTTTCGGATTGCGCGCGTACGCCTGTACCTCGGGGTGGCTACCGATCTGTGCCAGTTCGGACACCAGTTCGGACCACGCCGCGAGGTTGCTTGACTCCTTACCAGCTTGGGCTACGCGGAACAAAGCTTCCGCGTAGGGACGGGCGACGGTTGCGAGTTCTGCCATGATTACAGCTCGACAGCAAGACGCTGCAACATTTCGGCGTGAGCCGTAGCGTTGACTTCACGCTTCAAGATCTGCTCGGCACCCTTGACAGCCAGGTCAGCCACCTGAGCGCGCAATTGTTCGCGTGCTTTCGACAGTTGCTGTTCGGCGTCCGACTGGGCTTGCGCAATGATACGCGCAGCTTCAGCTTGTGCATTTTGCTTGATCTCTTCAGCAACCAGCTGCGCGCGCTTTTCAGCGTCCGCAACGCGTTGCGACGCTTCTTCACGTGCACTGTTCAATGCCTCTTGCGCACGCTTTTCAGCGACAGCCATCGAAGCCTGACCTTGATCGGCCGCAGCCAATCCATCCGCGATTCGTTTGGCACGCTCATCCAGCGCATTGTTCAGCGCTGGAAATACGAACTTCATCGAGAACCAGACCAACACCGCGAAGGTGATCATCTGGCCGATGAGCGACATATTGATGTCCATACCTTTGCTCCTAACTAAAAGTTTCTCCTAGGGTTGGAGCGAATTACTGAGCAACAGCCGTCAGAGCGGACAGGAACGGGTTAGCGAACGTGTACAGCAGAGCAACACCAACGCCGATCATCGAGATAGCATCCAGCAGACCAGCGATAACGAACAGTTTGGTTTGCAGTTGTGGCATCAGTTCTGGTTGACGTGCCGAAGCTTCCAGGAATTTGCCACCCAAGATAGCGAAGCCCAGAGCGGTGCCGATTGCGGCCAGGCCGATGATGATTGCTGCTGCCAGAACGGTCATGCTTTGTACTTGTGCGATCAGAGCTTGCATAAAATTCTCCTAAATTTAAAAACGAAAGATACTAAAAAAACAAAATATAAAGTTAATGATTAATGTTTCTCAACCGCGAGGCTCAGATACACAACCGTCAACGCCATAAACACAAAAGCTTGCAAAGTTACAATCAAGATATGGAAAATTGCCCATGGACCACCCAACGCCCACTGTGCCCACCAAGGCAACAACGCGATCAAGATGAAAATCAGTTCGCCGGCATACATATTGCCGAACAGTCGCAGCGACAGGGAGATCAGTTTTGCAACCAGCTCAACCATTTGCAGCAAGAAATTGACAGGTGCCAGGGCGATCGTGCCGATCAGGCCGCTCGCATGGAACGGTGCCGTGAACAGTTCCTTGATCCAGCCGCCCAGGCCCTTGGCCTTGATTGAGAAGGCGATCACGCACAGCACCACCGACAGCGACATGGCGAAGGTGTGGTTGACGTCGGCGGTCGGCACGGCGCGCAGTTTATGCACGCCAAACCAGCTCAGGATCTTCGGCAACAGGTCAACCGGCAGGAAGTCCATCGCGTTCAACAACCAGACCCACACAAAAATAGTGATGGCCAGCGGCGCGATGACCTTGCTTTTCGCGTGGAAGGCCCCATTAATAGTGTCATTGACGATTTCCATGACCATTTCGACGAAGTTTTGCAACTTGCCAGGGACACCAGCCGTCGCGCGGCGCGACGCCATATAGAAAACAGCCAGGAAAACAAAGCCCAGAATGGCCGAAATCCAGAACGTATCCAGATTGATCATGCCGTCGGCACTTCTCAGGTGGGCCAGATGGTGACTGATGTATTCTGTGGCGTTGGCCGGGGCAGCATGGCCCGCTTCAATAGCGTGTTCTGTGGTCATAATGAATTTAGATTTGTCGTTTCAGAGCTCAACAGGCCCCAAAACCAATGATTAAACAGCGAGCAATGAAAACCAGTATGCTAAGGTTGCCACCGCGAAACCCAAGATCAGCCATAACCAGGCGGCCGACTGAAACAACACCAGTGCCAATATAAACAGCACCGCTGTGATAAATATTTTCACCACTTCTGCGCGCAAATGCGCCCGGAATGCCTTGTTGGCGTCGCTAGAACCGCGAACCACCAACAGGGCATACACCAGGCTACCGATGACTGCGATAGCGCCGCCGTATGCGGCGGACCAGCCTCTGACACTGCCACCAAAAAACAGGGTAACCGTGGCAAAACTGATAGCGATTGCTAGCTGCAATGCAACTACTTTGTAGACTGGCTTGGCAATACTTTGTTGTGAATCACTCAATTGCCAAGTTCCCAGAAAAATCTACACACGCAAAGACACGGGATTATAGTTGGCTTTGATCTATAGAGTCAAACGTTGCTGCACCGCAGCAGGGCAATTGCTGCGTGAAACTGACGCTTTACCGACTATTCGCCGCCATTTGCACCACTATATGGCAAAGTCGCTTGTCTGGCCGCTTCCAGCCGTGTTATCAAGGAATCACGTGGTGCATCCGGAAAGCATGGCCGGATCGGCCACACCCGCATGGCCCCTGTCTTTGCAGCTTGCTATTTAACCACGCAAGCGGGTCAACAAACCATCCAGTACGTCAAGATCGGCAAAATCAATCACCAATTGGCCACGGCCCTTGTTGCCCATTTTGAACACCACGGGCGTGGCCAGCGCATCGGACAGCTCTTCTTCCAGGCGCGCGATGTCGCCGGACTTTTCCTTTTGCCGCGGCTCGACCGGGTTGGCCGCTTCCTCGACCGTACGGGTGACGAGCTTTTCCGTTTCGCGCACCGACAGGCGCTTGGCCACGACCTGGTTGGCCAGGGTGATCTGGCTGGCCGCATCGACGGCCAGCAGCGCGCGCGCATGGCCCATGTCGATATCGCCGGCCATCAGCATGGTCTGCACGGGTGCGGCCAGGTTCATCAAACGCAACAGGTTCGACACGGCGCTGCGCGAGCGTCCCAGCGCAGTGGCCGCTTGCTCATGCGTAAAATTGAAGTCGGCGATCAGGCGGTGGATGCCCTGCGCCTCTTCCAGGGGATTGAGGTCTTCGCGCTGGATGTTTTCGATCAGCGCCATGGCCGCGGCGGCCAGGTCGTCCACATCGCGCACCAGCACCGGCACTTCCGTCAGGCCGGCCAGCTGCGAGGCGCGGAAACGGCGCTCGCCCGCAATGATTTCATATTTGACAAGTCCGCTCAGGGTGTCCTGCCCGATCGGGCGCACCAGGATCGGCTGCATCAGTCCTTGCGCCTTGATCGAGGCGGCCAGTTCATTCAAGGCCCCCTCGTCCATGCGCGTGCGCGGCTGGTACTTGCCTGCTTGCATTTGCGACACTGGCAAGTTCGACGGTTGATGCGTGTCCGGACTGGCGAAGTCGCCGCCGCCGCCCAACAGGGCGTCGAGTCCGCGACCCAGTCCTTTTAATTTTTTCGTAGCCATGCTGTCCTAATCGTGTTTTCAGAGTAAGCGCTCACATCAAAATGTGCAGGCGCCCGCCCCTTGTTTACATATGTTTGATGCGTTCGACCATCTCGGCGCCGAAGGCGATATACGCCTGGGCACCTTTCGAGCTGGGGTCGAAGGTCACGCCGGGCAAGCCGTACGACGGCGCCTCGGCCAGACGCACGTTGCGCGGGATGATGGTATTGAAGACCTTGTCGCCGAAGTGCTGTTCCAGCTGCGCCGACACTTGTTGCGATAATGTCATGCGCGGATCGAACATCACGCGCAGCAAACCGATGATCTTCAAGTCCGGGTTCAGGTTCGCATGCACCTTCTTGATGGTGTTGACCAGGTCGGACAAGCCTTCCAATGCGTAGTACTCGCACTGCATCGGGATGATCACGCCATGCGCGGCGCACAGGCCGTTCAGGGTCAGCATCGACAATGCCGGTGGGCAATCGACCAGGATGAAGTCATATTCACTGTCGACTTCGGCCAGCGCATCCTTCAGGCGGCGTTCGCGGTTGTCGAGTTCGACCATCTCCACTTCGGCGCCGGCCAGCTCGCGGTTCGACGGCAGCACATCGAAGCGCCCCGCTTCCGAACGCTGGCGTGCCGTCTTGACATCGGACTCGCCCAGCATGACCTCATAGGTCGACGCCTTCAGGCCGGCCTTGTTGATGCCGGCGCCCATGGTCGCATTGCCCTGCGGGTCGAGGTCGACCAGCAGCACGCGCTGGTTCAACTTGGCCAGACCGGCGGAGAGGTTGACGCTTGTTGTGGTTTTACCAACACCACCCTTTTGATTTGCTACACAAAAAATTTTGGCCATGTATCTTCTAGTTGTAAAGAGATGCAAACTTCATCGTGCGCCCCGGCATCCGGCCGAAACGATTTATACTGTTTATTTCATTTATACGATATAAATCATTTATACGGTTTATATTATTTATACCGTATAAACTGTTTATATGATTTATACCGTTAATTCAGCGGCCTTTAAATTCTTGCTATAAAGATCAGATGACGCTCTGCATTTAGCCCTGGCACCTGGATCGCCCGTAATTCCGTCACTTTCCAGTCTGCCGGCAGTCGCTCTCTCTCGTCTGGCGGTGCCACCCTTTCAAGGCGATGAATTGCCCGCCCTCGGCCAGCACGTGGTGCGACCAGTTGACGAAATCGGACAGGTCGGCAAAGGCGCGCGAGGTGATCACGTCGAATTTCTGCGCCACTTCCAGCTGTTCCACCCGCTTCGTGTACACGGTGACGTTGGCCAGCCCCAGTTCCGCCTTCACTTGCGTCAGAAAAGCCGTCTTTTTATGCACGGTGTCGATCATCGACACCTTCACGTCGGGCCGCGCGATGGCCAGGACCATGCCCGGCAAACCGCCGCCGGCGCCCACGTCAAGCACATTCTTTGCATCCGCGAACGCCGGCACGGCGGCCAGCGAATCGAGCACGTGCAGGGTCAGCATCTGCATCGGATCGCGCACCGACGTCAGGTTGTACACGCTGTTCCATTTGGCCAGCAAGGCCAGGTAATCGAGCAGTTTTTCCGTCTGATCCGCGCTCAGGTCCAGCCCCAGCGCGGCGACGCCTTCATCCAAAATCTGGGCCAATGCGGCCCGGTCAAACTGCTTCATTCAACAACCTCGTCCTTTAAAGTGGTGGTCTGCGCGGCGCCGAAGCCGCGCTTTTTCAGGTGTACCAGCAGCAGCGAAATCGCCGCCGGCGTCACGCCGGAAATGCGCGAGGCCTGGCCCAGGGTTTCAGGGCGCTGCTTGTCGAGTTTTTGCCGCACTTCGACCGACAACGCGCCAATATCCAGGTAATTGAAACCTTCCGGCAAGGCCAGGTTTTCATAGTGTTCATGGCGCTCGATTTCCTTGCTCTGGCGCTCGATGTAGCCCGCATATTTGAGCTGGATTTCCACCTGCTCGCGCACGGCGGGGTCTTCCACGCCGGGGCCGGCCAGGGCCTGGCCTTCGATGCCCGTCATGCTCATCAGGGTGTCGTAGGCGACGTTCGGGCGGCGCAGCAGGTCCGCCAGCGAGTATTCGCGCTCGAGGGCCTGGCCGACGATGCGTTCCGATTCGGCGGCCGCCAGGATGCGCGGATTGACCCACGTGGAACGCAGGCGCTCGAGCTCGCGCGCCACCGCTTCGCGCTTGGTCTCGAACGCTTGCCACTGGGCGTCGCCCACGCAGCCCAAGGCGCGGCCGATTTCCGTCAGGCGCATGTCGGCATTATCTTCGCGCAGGCTCAAACGGTACTCGGCGCGGCTGGTGAACATGCGGTACGGCTCCTGCACGCCCTGGGTGATCAGATCGTCGACCAGCACGCCCAGATAGGCCTCGGAGCGGCCCGGTACCCAGGCTTCCTTGTCCTGCGTCAGCAAGGCCGCATTCAGGCCCGCCAGCATGCCTTGCGCGGCCGCTTCCTCGTAGCCCGTGGTGCCGTTGATCTGGCCGGCGAAGAACAGGCCCGCGACGGCCTTCGTTTCCAGCGACGCCTTCAAGCCGCGCGGGTCGAAATAATCGTATTCGATGGCGTAGCCGGGACGCAGGATATGGGCGTTTTCCATGCCCTTCATCGATTGCACCAGGGCGATCTGCACGTCGAACGGCAAGCTCGTGGAGATGCCGTTCGGATAGAACTCATGCGTCGTCAAGCCTTCCGGCTCGAGGAAGATCTGGTGCGATTCCTTGCCCGAGAAACGGTGGATCTTGTCTTCGATCGACGGGCAATAACGCGGGCCGACACCCTCGATCACGCCCGTGTACATGGGGCTGCGATCCAGGCCGGCGCGGATGATGTCGTGCGTCTGGCTATTCGTGTGCGTGACCCAGCACGGCACCTGGCGCGGGTGCATGGCCGTGTTGCCCATCACCGAAAACACGGGCACGGGATCGAGGTCGCCCGGCTGTTCCTGCATCACGGAAAAGTCGATCGTGCGGCCATCGATGCGTGGCGGCGTGCCCGTTTTCAGGCGGCCTTGCGGCAGTTTCAACTCTTTCAGGCGGGCGGACAAGGAGATGGCGGGCGGGTCGCCGGCGCGGCCGGCCGAGTAGTTATTCAGGCCCACGTGGATCTTGCCGTCGAGGAAAGTACCGGCCGTCAGCACAACGGCGCGCGCGAGAAACTTCAGGCCGATCTGCGTCACGGCGCCGACGACCCGGTCGCCTTCGACGATCAGGTCGTCGACCGCTTGCTGGAACAGCCACAGGTTGGTTTGGTTTTCCAGACGCGTACGGATGGCGGCCTTGTACAAAATACGGTCGGCCTGGGCGCGCGTGGCGCGGACTGCCGGGCCTTTCGAGGAATTCAGGATGCGGAACTGGATGCCGGACTCGTCGGTGGCAATCGCCATCGCGCCGCCCATGGCATCGACCTCCTTGACCAGGTGGCCCTTGCCGATGCCGCCGATGGAGGGATTGCACGACATCTGGCCCAGTGTCTCAATATTATGCGTGAGCAATAGCGTCTTCTGCCCCATGCGGGCGGAAGCGAGGGCCGCCTCGGTACCGGCGTGACCACCACCGACAACGATGACGTCGAATTCTGTAGGAAATAACATGATAAATAGGTAACAGTGCAAGTAAAAATGCGGGAAGAGAGCTCCGATTATAGAGTCTTTTTGCGAGCGCAACCTTCCACGGGCCAATTTTTGCTTAATTTTTACTCAGCAAGGGCAAGTCAACGGCGATTTTTGTTTCACGTGGAACACGCAGCAGTGCCAGGACAGGGGCCTGCATGGGGCTGCGGCAGGGTGAAATGTTTGCTACAATTGCCCATCGTCCACTACCGTGGTCACGCCAGTGACCATCGCGACGATCATCCAGGAGGACGGCCTCCCCCATCATGGGAACACACCGGGACGGCCCGCTCTGTATAAGGAGCCGCCATGGCCTGGATACTTTTAATGATTGCCGGCATGCTTGAAGTCGTGTGGGCATACTCGATGAAACTCTCCGCGGGTTTCACCAGACTCACTCCCTCCGTTGTCACCGTCGTCATGATGATCGCCAGCTTCGGCTTGCTGTCGCTGGCCATGCGCACCCTGCCCCTGGGCACGGCCTACACCATCTGGACGGGCATCGGCGCCGTCGGCGCCTTTGTCGTCGGCATCGTCTTTCTGGGCGAACAAGTCAATGCCATGCGCGTGTGCGCCGCCGTGCTCATCGTGTGCGGCATCGTGCTAATGAAACTGTCATCGAGCCACTGAGAGGAACCCCCATGCTCCTCGAAAACTATTTTCCCGTCCTGCTGTTCATTCTGATCGGCATCCTGGTCGGCATCGTGCCCATGCTGCTGGGACGCGTACTGGGGCCGCACAAGCCCGATCCGCAAAAACTGTCCCAGTACGAATGCGGCTTCGAAGCGTTCGGCGACGCGCGCATGAAGTTCGACATCCGCTTCTACCTGGTCGCCATCCTCTTCATCCTGTTCGATATCGAAGTAATCTTCCTGATGCCGTGGGCAGCCAACGTCAACGCGCTGGGACTTGCCGGCTTCTGGGCCGTCATGGGGTTTCTGGCCGTGCTGGCCATCGGCCTGGCCTATGAATGGAAACGCGGCGCGCTGGAGTGGGAGTAAGCCCGGCTTCTGGTTCCACGTGAAACATGCGCGGGGTGGGAAAGCGGAGTAAGCTGGGCTTCTGTCCTTTTGTCGGGAGTTTGCATGTCCGCCTTCCAATTCCGCACCGTGCCGCATCTGATCGTGGAACCGGGCGCCGCCACCCAGCTGGGTGCGCACATCGCCCACCACTTCCCTGCCGTGCGCCGCGCCCTGCTCGTCACCGACGCGGGCTTTTTGCGCACCGGCCTGGCCAATGCCTCTCTGCACAGCTTGCAAGCGGCGGGCATCGAGGTCCATGTCTTTTCCGATGTGCAAGCCGATCCGCCCGAAGCCGTCGTGCTGGCCGGCGTGGCCCAGGCCCAGATGTTTCACGTGGAACTGATAATCGGCCTTGGAGGCGGCAGCTCGCTGGACGTGGCCAAGCTGATCGCCGTGCTGGCACCGGGCCGCCAGGAACTGGCCCAGCTGTATGGCATCGGCAATGTGCACGGCCAGCGCCTGCCCTGGTGCAATTGCCGACGACGGCCGGCACGGGTTCGGAGGTGACGCATATCGCCATCGTCACCACGGGTGCCACCAGCAAGATGGGCGTGGTCGCGCCGCAGCTGTATGCGGACCTGGCCATCCTCGACGCCAGCCTGACCCTGGGCTTGCCGCCCGCCGTGACGGCCGCCACCGGCATCGACGCCATGGTGCATGCGATCGAAGCCTACACCAGCCGCCTGCAGAAAAATCCCTTGTCCGACATGCTGGCCACCCAGGCGCTGTCGCTGCTGTACGCCAATCTCGTCACCGCCTGCCGCGATGGCAGCAACTTGCCGGCGCGGCAAGCCATGCTGCTGGGCGCCATGCTGGCCGGCCAGGCGTTTGCCAATGCGCCCGTGGCCGCCGTACATGCGCTCGCCTATCCCATCGGCGGCCTGTTCCACGTGCCACACGGCCTGTCGAATGCGCTGGTGCTGCCCCACGTGCTGCGTTTTAATTTGTCCCATGCAGCACCGCTGTATGCGCAACTGGCCACCATCCTGCAGCCCGGCATTGTCGGCAGCGACGAAGCGCGGGCCGTGGCCCTGATCGACGCCATGCAGGCCATTGCCCAGGCCACGGGCATCGCGCGCACCCTGCGCGAAGTGGGCATCGCATTCAGCGACCTGGACCGTCTGGCCGATGAAGCCATGCTGCAGACGCGCCTGCTGGGCAACAATCCGCGGCCCCTCACGCGCGGCGATGCACGCGCCATCTATGCGGCCGCACTGTGAACCAGCAGACGGAGTCTGCCAACCCGCCCTGCTACACTGCCGCCATGACGCCTCCCGATATCCCCATTCATCCCGACAGCACCAGTTTTCCCTACGGCGCCTGTGCCGGCTGCCATGACAGCGCGCCGCTGCCGTTTGCCTTCGAGTATGCCTATCAGCCCATCGTCGACCTGGCCACGCGCAGCATCTATGCGCACGAGGCGCTGGTGCGCGGCCCCAACGGCGAAAGCGCGGCCAGCGTGCTGGCGCAAGTCAACGACGCCAACCGCTACCGCTTCGACCAGGCGTGCCGCGTCAAGGCCGTGGCCGGCGCCGCCCGGCTGGGCATGCAGGGCTTCCTGTCGATCAACTTCCTGCCCAATGCCGTCTACCGCCCGGAAGTGTGCATCCGCAGCACCCTGGAAGCGGCCAGGCTGCACCGCTTCCCTACTGACAAGATCATCTTTGAAGTGACGGAAGGCGAACGGGTGCAAGACCGTCCCCACCTGGTCGATATCTTCCGCGCCTACCGGCGCTTCGGTTTCCAGACGGCCATCGATGATTTCGGCGCCGGCCATGCGGGCTTGAACCTGCTGGCCGAATACCAGCCCGACATCATCAAGATCGACATGGACCTGGTGCGCGGCATCGATACGCTGGCGCCGCGCCAGGCGATCGTGCGGGCCATCGCCAGCCTGTGCAGTGAACTCGGTATCCGCGTGCTGGCCGAAGGCATCGAGACCCGCGCCGAACGCGACTTCCTGGCCAGCTGCGGCATTTCCCTGATGCAGGGCTACTGGTTTTCCAAGCCAGTCTTCCAGGGACTGGGCCGGATCGCCGATACGGCCTGGGAGTAATAAAAAAGGCCACGTGAAACGTGGCCTTAGGTTCCACAGGCATTACCGCCTAGTTGGGAATATCGACCTGCGTCCCCGTCACGCTGATGGCATTAGCGGGCGCCGGCGTTGCCGCAATCGCCGGCACGTTGACGTTCGTGATCAAGGTCGACGCATCGGCACGCGTCACCGTGCGCACCACCTGCGATGGCGGCAAGGCTTGCTTGGCGTTCAAGTGCGCATACATGGCGTCGAGCGCCCGGTTCAGGTACACGTGCAGCGGCACGATCAGGGTCGGCAAGGCGCTGCTGAAGGAATCGAAGTGGTTGGCATTGGTCACCTCGATATAGCGCAGCCGGCTATTTGCCCCTTCCAAGGCGGCGTTCAGGCCCAGGTAGGCGCGCGCAGCGTGGTTGACGGGAATCAAGGTATCGCTGCGCCCGTGCACGATGAGGGCCGGCTTGCCCTGCAATTTGCCGCTGGCCGCTACCTCGGCCATGCCCGCCCGCACGCGCACGCTCTGCCCGGCCAGGGTGCCCTGCAAGTTGGCGCCGCTGACGGCGTCGCGCCCCGTCGCCAGGCTGCGCAGGCACAGGAAGCCATCGAGCGACTGGTCCGCCAGGCTGGTCGATGGCGACACGCCGGCCGTGTAGACCTTGGCGCCGCCCACGCTGTTCTCATACACGACATTACCAGGGATGCCGTTTTGCGCGGCAAAGCTGACCGCCTTTTGCGCCGATGTGAACGCGATCGGATTGCCGCTGCCATCCGTCTGCGCAAACGTGAAACCGCACACTTTATCGGTCACGGAGAATTTTCCGTAGGCATACGCATACGTGACGGCCACGAGGATGTTCGTGCCCGCGTGCGAAGCCTGCAGCGGATCGGAATCGACCAGCCAGCCATACGCGCGCAAGCGCTGCTTCGCGTCCGCCTGCTGCGCCGCCAGGTCGGCGCCGTTTAGTAAGCCCTTCGCCACGAGCGCCGTGCAGCGTCCCGCATTGCCGGCCACGGAAGCGATGCACGGCTGATACAGGGCCGCATAGGTGGCGTAGTCGAACAGCGCGCGGCCCGGATTGGCGACCACCACCCCGCCCTGGCGCACGCTGTAGGCGCTCGACGCCGCCGGCTGGATTTGCGGCTCGCTGGCCGCCACGCCGCTGATCAAGCCTTTCGTATCCTGTTCCGCCGCCAGCAGGGCCGAGCCGGCGCCGTTGGAAATGCTCGAAGCGATCGTGATCGTGTTCTTCGGCGTCAGCCGCACGATGCGCGAACTGCCGTCGCGGGCCAGCACGCCGTAGCGCTCGTTCAACACGTAATACGCCATCTCGACCGCCTGCAAGGTGACCTTGCCCCAGTCCTTCTCGGGATTCTGCTGCGAGTGCGCATGCTTGAAGGCGACGCGGTTCGGGTAGGCACCAGCCCAGGCCAGCCGGTCGGCATCGCCCAGGTCCGGCGCGAAGAGCGCGTTCTTGCCGGCGGCGACTCTTCCCGCGCGCAAGCCGTTCTGCAGATTGACGCTGTCGTCCTCGAACACATACAAGCCCGTGCCGGAACCCTTGTCGGCATACGCCACAGCACAGCCCTTCTTCAAACCCCATTCGCCCGAGCTGCCGATGGCGCCGTAGATGCCGCGCGAACCGCTGGACGTGCCCGTGACGATGCAGGCATGGTCCGGGTCGAAGCTGGCCGGCACCTGCACCATCAGGGTGACATTCTTCTTGCCCGTGCCATCGTCGGCATAGGCGAGGTATTCGCTGCCCGCCACCAGGCCCTCGCCGCTGCCCACGTTGCCGGCCGCATCCACGTTCGGTCCGTACAGGGTGCCGTAGCCGCTGTTGGCGGCGATGTCGAGCACGGCGCGGTAATTGGCGTAGATCGCATTGCGGCGCAGCTCGAGCGGCGTCGGCTGTTCAGCATTCGCATACGCGGGCGTGGCGCCCGCCAGCCCCGTCTTGCCCAGCCCTGCCGTCAGCAGATCGTTCGTCTTGCCGTCGTAGTCGGCGCGCGTGATGGTGCCCAGGTAGCTGGGCATCTGGTTCAGTTCTTCCGGCGCATGGTTGCTGCCGCAGGCTGCCAACGCCAGCAGGGTGCACAGGCTTGTGCCAACAGTGCCCGCGCGCGTGATCGTCATTTGCATGGTGGTTCTCTCCGTTGAAGTAACAGTGGACGCACAATGAAAAACGCCGGACGATCCGTCCGGCGTTGCTTGAAAATCAGACAGCGGCTTTTGCCGCCCTGCCGCCGAAACGCGCGATGGCTTCGCCGACGATGCCGCGCCGGAACAGCAGCACGCAGATGACGAAGATCACGCCCGTGACCATGCCCACCGATTCGCCCAGGGTGCCGAACCACTCGATGCCCGTGTGCGTGGCCAGGTAGGTGCCAACATCGCCCAGCTTGTTTTCCAGCGCGATGATCAGCACGGCGCCGAGGATGGGGCCGGACAAGGTACCCATGCCGCCCACCAGGGTCATCAGCACGACCAGGCCCGACATGCCCCAGTACACGTCGGTCAACGTCTCAAAGCCCAGCACCAGGGTCTTGGTGGCGCCGGCCAGGGCGGCCAGCGAAGCGGACAGGACGATGGCCATCAGCTTGTACTTGTTGACGTCGTAACCGAGCGAGATGGCGCGCGGCTCGTTTTCCTTGATCGCCTTGAGGACCTGACCGAAAGGCGAGTGGATGGTGCGCACGATCAGGGCGAAGCCGGCGACAAAAATGGCCAGCACGACGTAGTACAACACCGTGTCATTGCCCAGGTCTATCGTGCCCAGCAAGGTTCCACGTGGAACACCCTGCAAGCCATCCTCGCCGCCCGTGAACGGCAGGCGCAAGGCCAGGAAGTACACCATCTGCGCCAGCGCCAGGGTGATCATCGTAAAGTAGATGCCCTGGCGGCGGATCGCCAGGCCGCCGATCACCAGGCCCAGCAAGGCACCCGTGGCGACACCGGCCAACAAGCCCAGTTCCGTCGGCCAGCCCCAGGTGCGCAGCGCGTAGCCGGTGACATAGCCTGCGCCGCCGAAGAAGGCCGCGTGGCCGAACGACAGCAAACCCGTGTAGCCGATCAGCAAATTGAAGGCGCAGGCAAACAGGGCAAAGCACAGCAACTTCATCAGGAAGACGGGATAGCCGTAAAACGGGGCCGCCAACGCCAGCAGCAGGGCAATGGCGTAGCCTACATTCTTATTCATCGTGGTAGCTCCAATACATGACTGATGAGGATTACTTTTCTTTGCCGAACAGGCCGGCGGGACGCAGCAGCAGCACGATGACCATCACCACGAACACCACGGTGGCCGAGCCTTCCGGGTAGAACACGCGGGTCAGGCCCTCGATCACGCCCAGGCCCAGGCCCGTCAGGATGGAACCCATGATGGACCCCATGCCGCCGATTACCACCACGGCAAACACGACGATGATCAGGTTCGAGCCCATCAGCGGCGAGACCTGGATGATCGGCGCCGCCAGCACGCCGGCGAACCCGGCCAGCGCCACGCCGAAGCCGAACGTCAGCGTCACCATCAGCGGCACGTTGATGCCGAACGCTTCCACCAGTTTCGGGTTTTCCGTGCCGGCCCGCAGGTAGGCCCCTAATTTGGTTTTCTCGATGACGAACCAGGTGGCCAGGCACACGGAGAGCGAGGCGATCACCACCCAGGCGCGGTAGTTCGGCAAGATCATGAAACCGAGGTCCGTCGCGCCGGCCAGCGCTTCGGGCACGGCATACGGCTGGCCCGAGACGCCATAGAAGGAGCGGAACACGCCTTCCATGATCAGGGTGATGCCGAACGTCAGCAGCAAGCCATACAAGTGGTCGAGTTTGTACAGCCAGCGCAGCATGGTTTTCTCGATCAGGATGCCGACCAGGCCGACGAGAATCGGGGCGACGACCAGCATGACCCAGTAACTGATGTCGAAATAGCTGAGGCCCATCCAGGCCAGGAAGGCGCCCATCATGTACATGGCGCCATGCGAGAAGTTAATAACGTTAAGCAAGCCGAAGATGACGGCCAGACCGAGGGACAACATGGCATAGAACGAGCCGTTGACGAGACCCAGCAGCAGCTGGCTCATCATCGCTTGTAATGGAACGCCGAAAATTTCCATGGCATCACAGTATAAAAAGCACCGCCGCAAGACGGTGTGGTATCAAGGAAACGCGCCACCGCAAACGGGTACGGCGGCGCAAGGCGAACCCTGCGAGCGAAGCGCATGCAGGACGGAGCGCCCGCGCGGCGGCGGGCGCTCCGCGGATGTGGCTACAGCGTTACTTCCACAGCGAACACTTCGATTCAGCCTTGGTCACATACGCTTGCGCACCGGGTACGGTGGCCACCACCTTGTAGTAATCCCATGGGTATTTCGACTCGGACGGTTTCTTGACTTCCATCAGGTACATATCGTGCACCATGCGGCCATCGGGACGCACTTCGCCATTCTGGGTGAACATGTCGTTGATCTTGGTCTTTTTCAGATACGCCATGACTTTCTCGGTATCATCCGTGCCGATCGCCTTGACGGCTTTCAGGTAGTTCGCCGCGGCCGAATAATCGGCCGCCTGCAGCATCGACGGTTCCTTCTTCATCTTGGCGAAATAGCGTTTCGACCAGGCGCGCGTTTCCGCATTCAAGTCCCAGTACCAGCCATCGGTCAGGTACATGCCTTGCGTCAGGTTCAAGCCCAGCGAGTGGATGTCATTGATGAAGATCAGCAAGCCGGCCAGTTTCATCGATTTGGTCAGGCCGAACTCATTGGCCGCCTTGATGCTGTTGATGGCGTCGCCGCCCGCATTGGCCAGGCCGAGGATTTGCGGTTTGGCCGCTTGCGCCTGCAGCAGGAAGGACGAGAAATCGGACGCGCCCAGCGGATGCTTGACGCTGCCCAGCACCTTGCCGCCGGCCGCCTTGACGACCTCGGCCGTGTCTTTTTCCAGCGAATGGCCAAACGCATAGTCGGCCGTCATGAAATACCAGTTCTTGCCGCCCTGTTTGACGATGGTGCCGCCCGTGCCACGCGCCAGCGCCACCGTGTCATAGGCGTAATGCACGGTGTACGGCGTGCACTCTTCATTCGTCAGACGCGAGGAGCCGGCGCCGATGGCAATAAAAATTTTCTTCTTTTCCGCCGCGACCTTGGCCATGGCCAGGCTGGCGCCGGAATTGGTGCCGCCGATCAGCATGTCGACGCCTTGCTGGTCGAACCATTCGCGCGCCTTCGAGGCGGCGATGTCGGCCTTGTTTTGATGGTCGGCGGAAATAAACTCCACCTTCTTGCCGGCCAGTACCACGCCGGCATCGGCGATCGCCATCTTGATGGCTTCCGCGCCGCCGAGGCCGTCGACGTCGGAATACACGCCCGACATGTCGGAAATAAAACCGATCTTGATGGTGTCGCCCGATACCTGGGCGCGCGCGGCAGCGGAAAAGCCCAGGGCGCAAATAGTGGCGGTGGCAATGGCGATAGCGTTACGTTTCATAGTGTCTCCGTTGGGATTATTGTTTGCTATTTAAACGATTGCTCGACGACGATACGGAACTACATGGGCATTACACGCCAAGCAGCTCGGTCAATACCGGCATCTTGGCTTCCAGTTCGGATGCAGCAAAAGTCTCGACGATCTGACCGTGCTCCATCACATAAAACCGGTCCGCCAGCGGCGCGGCAAACCGGAAATTCTGTTCCACCATGACGATGGTGTACCCCTTCGCCTTCAGGGTGGTGATCATGCGCGCCAGCCCCTGCACGATGACGGGCGCCAGGCCTTCGGAAATTTCATCGAGCAGCAGCAATCGCGCGCCCGTGCGCAGGATGCGCGCCACGGCCAGCATCTGCTGTTCCCCGCCCGACAGGCGCGTGCCCTGGCTGTGACGGCGTTCCTGCAAATTCGGGAACATGGCGTAGATTTCCTCCACCGACATGCCCTTCTCTCCGCTGGCCAGGGTCGGCGGCAGCAACAGGTTTTCCTCGGTCGACAGCGACGAGAAAATACCGCGCTCTTCAGGACAGTAACCGATACCCAGGTGGGCGATTTTGTGCGTGGCCAAACCTATCGCTTCGCTGCCATTGACTTTGATGGAGCCCGTGCGCGCGCCCGTCAGCCCCATGATGGCGCGCAAGGTGGTCGTGCGGCCGGCGCCGTTGCGGCCCAGCAAAGTCACCACTTCGCCCTGCTCCACTTTCAGATTGACGTCGTGCAGGATGTGCGATTCGCCATACCAGGTGTGCAGTTGCGTAATTTCCAGCGCAGGTGCGCCGCCATTCACTTGTGTCGCCATCAATGCGCCCCTTCCAGTTCGGCGTGGGTGGTGCCCATGTACGCTTCCATCACCTGCGGATTGCGCGACACTTCCGCGTAACTGCCCTCGGCCAGCATGGCACCGCGCTGCAGGACGGAAATCTTGTCGCAGATGCCAGACACCACGCTCATATTGTGTTCCACCATCAAAATCGTGCGGCCGGCCGACACTTTCTTGATCAGCTCGGTGACGCGGTGCACGTCTTCGTGGCCCATGCCTTGCGTCGGTTCATCGAGCAGCATCATTTCCGGCTCCATCGCCAGGGTCGTGGCGATCTCCAGCGCCCGCTTGCGCCCGTAGGGCATATCGACCGTGATGGTGTCGGCAAACTCCGTCAGGTCGACTTCGGCCAGCAAGGCCATGGCTCGGTCGTTGAGCTGGTTCAAGGCACGTTCGCTTTGCCAGAAGTGGAACGAGGTACCGAGCTGGCGCTGCAAGCCGATGCGTACATTCTGCAGCACGGACAAATGCGGGAAGACGGCGGAAATCTGGAAGGAACGGATCACGCCCATGCGCGCGATCTGGGCCGGTTTGGCGGCCGTGATATCTTTCCCATTGAACAGGATCTGTCCGGATGTGGGGACCAGGAATTTGGTGAGCAAGTTGAAACACGTGGTCTTGCCGGCGCCGTTAGGACCGATCAAGGCGTGGATATGGCCCCGCTCTACCTTCAGGTTCACCTCGCTCACAGCGGTGAACCCCTTGAATTCCTTGGTCAAATTTCTTGTTTCCAAGATTACGTTTGACATCGTGTCTCCTAGTTGTACTTTTTGTACTACTTAGTCATTTTTATAATACACAACTTAAATTTAACGCACAATACAGTATAACTACGGGGATTTTTCGCCATCCCGAATGGCGCAAACCCGCGCTTTTACGCGGTCATTTCCAGGCTGCATGTATCATTTGCGCCGCTTTTTCCGCGATCATCACGGTGGGCGAGTTCGTGTTACCAGAAGTAATGTACGGCATGATCGAGGCATCGACGACGCGTAAACCAGCCACGCCGATCACGCGCAAGGAACTGTCGACCACGCTCGCGGCATCGCCTGTCACGCCCATGCGGCAGGTGCCTACGGGATGAAAGATGGTGGTGCCGATCTGGCTGGCCGCCTGCGCCAGCTCTTCCTGGCTCTGGAATTGCACGCCAGGCTTGTATTCCTGCGGCGCAAATTTTTCAGGGCCGGCGCGGCGGCGATGGCCCGCGTCAGGCGCAAGGCGTCGGCCGCCACGGCGCGGTCCTGCTCGGTACTCAGGTAATTGGGCACGATCTTCGGCGCCGCATAGCTGTCGGCCGACGCGATGTGCACATGCCCGCGCGAGGTGGGGCGCAGATTGCAGACGCTGGCCGTAAACGCGGGAAAGGCGTGCAAGGGTTCGCCGAATTTGTCGAGCGACAGCGGCTGCACGTGGTATTGCAGGTTCGGCGTGGCTTGCTGCGGATCGGACTTGGCGAACGCCCCCAACTGCGACGGCGCCATCGACATGGGCCCGCTCTGGAACAGCGCATATTGCAAGCCGATCTGCATTTTTCCAACGATATTGCTGGCCATCACATTCAAGGTCTTGACGCCCTGCACCTTGAAAACCATGCGCAGCTGCAAATGGTCTTGCAAATTGCCGCCCACGCCAGGCGAGTCCAGCACGGGCGTGATGCCGTGTTCGCGCAGCAAGGCGGCCGGGCCGATGCCGGACAGTTGCAGCAATTGGGGCGAACCGATGGCACCCGCCGTCAGCAAGGTTTCCCGTTTCGCCGTCGCCTGCCACTGCGTGCCGCCGCCCGTAAACACGATGCCCGTGCAACGGGGTCCCGTTTCCGTGGCCTCGAGCAAAAGACGTTCCACGTGACAACCCGTCATGATGGTCAGGTTCGGGCGGCGCGCAGCCGGTTTCAAGAACGCTTTCGAGGTATTCCAGCGGATGCCGCGGCGCTGATTGACGTCGAAATACGCGCTGCCGCTGTTGTCGCCGCCATTGAAATCGCTGGTTTTCGGGATGCCCACCTGCTGCGCCGCGTCGCGGAACGCGTTCAGGATATCCCACGACAGGCGCTGTTTTTCCACGCGCCATTCGCCGCCCACGCCATGGTTTTCCGAGGCGCCGCCGTAATAATCCTCGCTTTGCTTAAACAGCGGCAAGACCTTGTCCCAGCGCCAGGAAGCGTCGTCCGTCAGGTCGGCCCAGTGATCGTAATCGCCGGCCTGGCCCCGCATGTAGATCATGCCGTTGATGGACGAGCTGCCGCCCAGGACTTTGCCGCGTGGATAGATCAGGCTGCGCCCGCCCAGGCCCGCATCCGCCTGCGTGGTATACAACCAGTCCGTGCGGGGATTGCCGATGCAATGCAGATAGCCGACGGGGATGTGGATCCACACGTAATCATCCTTGCCGCCCGCTTCCACGAGCAAAACGTTGGCATCCTTGTCGCGCGTGAGCCGGTTGGCCAGCACGCAACCTGCCGTGCCGCCGCCCACGATGATGTAGTCGTATTCGCCTGCCGATTCCAATGAAGCTCCTTTCGGTATGCCATCAAGCTGTCGCGCGGCGTGTCTCCCCACCGCGTCCCGTTACCAGAGTCTGTCTTTCTTCATGCATGCATGCATGGCTGCTGAGCCACATTGAGATTACCACCAGTGCCGGGCCAGGGCGACATTAATCGTGACAAGGAAGAGGGACAAGCGTCAAGGCAAGCCGCCAAAACACGGCAAAACAGGGGCTGCGAGCTGTGGATAACCGTATGGATATCCACAGGTACGATATGTGCGTAAACGAAATTTTTTTGGATGACTTTTTTATCCCAAAACCATCCCGGGCAGATACACCGCTTACTCAGCGCTTATCCGCACGCCAAGCGATTGTTTACAAGGATAAATCAGGACTTATCCACAGAAGTTGTCGCCGTTAACTACTATTATTATTCTTGTATACGATCTTATTAAGGTAAACCCGACAACGCGCGCTTTGCCTGCCCTTCGCCTTCGGGAAGGTTCGCAAGCCTGTCTTCAAAAAACCGCCGAACTGCTTTGGCTGACAAAAAAATCCAGCCAACAACTGAGCAACGAAAACCGGCACGGCCGGCATCACGCGCACAGCACTACCAAACCGTTTTGCAAAATGGAAACGTCAACCGGCTTGAGCAGGCACAGTGCCAGCAAGCCATTCAGTGTCGAAAAGAGGGGTATTTGAAACGATTGTGGATAAGTCACTTGATATCCACAGGATGACTTGTGAGTAAACACGAAGTTATGCGCAGGCCCGCATTTTATACAATTTTGCTCCTCGCGTGATACAGCGATTATGCACGCTTTATTTTGCGCGTAAACGCTTGATCCTGTTGAAAAAAGCGACTTATCCACAGAAAAAAACGCGTTTACTATTACTACTATTTTTATATATAGATCTATTGTAAACCGACAAAAAAAGCGGAAGTGCGGGGATATTTCCAAAAAACATGCAAAAAACGCCCAAAAAAGACAACGGCGACAGCACGACCCACTGCCAAACCGTCTTCAGGAATCACCTGGATGCCGATGTTCGTGAAAGAAGCGCGTTCCTGATCACTCAGCTTGGATTGCCAGACAGGGATCCGTGCACGCAAATCCCGTCAAACATGTCACTGCAGCAAGAAAAACGGCGATTTTTGCTTGCTGGTGTGGATAAGTGCCTGCATATCCACAGGATGAGATGTGGGAAAAGTCGATCTTTGTCCACAAGCCAATTTTTATCCCAAACAAGTCCTCCGTAGATACAATGCTTGTGCGCCTACTTTTTTGTGTGCTAAGTCGATGATTTTTCGATGGTATTCCGACTTATCCACAAAAAAATGGCCGTTTACTATCACTACTATTTTTATGTATACATCTTTATTTAAAACACAGAGACAAACGCGCACGGTGGAAAAGTCGCCGAAACGGCTGTTTTCACCCTATAAACCGTTTTGCAATGCAAAAAACCTGTAAAAACAGCATGAATTCACACAAAAAAATGCGATTAGGCATCATCAGTGCCTTGCACGAAGAACAGCAGGGGCTGGTAGAAGCCATGCAAGGCCCCCAGAGGCGTTCGCACGGCATGCGCGACTACACCCTGGGAACCCTGTGGAATATCGACGCTGTGTGCGTTCTGTCGCGTCTGGGCAAGGTTGCCGCTGCCATGACAGCTTCTATCCTTGTGGAAAAGTACGGAGTTACCCACATCGTCTTCACCGGCGTGGCCGGCAGTGGGGATAAACACGTCAAAGTGGGCGATATCGTGGTGGCGGAAGCGCTGCTGCAGCACGATATGGATGCCCGTCCTTTGTTTCCCCGCTTCGAAGTGCCGCTGACGGGCTTGCAGCGCTTCGCCACGGATCTGGAACTGAGCACGCAACTGGCTGGCGCCGCGGAAGATTTCCTGCGCGACGATGTTTCCAGCGTGCTCAAGGCGGCCGATATCGTGCAATTCGGCTTGCAGCACGCGCAAGTGCATCGGGGCCTGATCGCCAGCGGCGACCAATTCATCGGCAGCGCCGCGCATATCAACCAGCTGAAAGCGGATATCCCGGATCTGCTGGCCGTCGAAATGGAAGGCGCCGCCGTGGCACAAGTGTGTTTTGAACTCGGTGTGCCGTTTACGGTCATGCGCACCATTTCCGACAACGCCAACGAAGAGGCGGCCGTCGACTTCATGCGTTTCGTGCAGAGCGTCGCCTCGCCGTATGCGTTTGCGGTGATTCAGCAGCTATGCCAGCGCCTGGCTGGCTGATTTTTCAGCTAGCGTGCATAAAAAAGGGCAGAACCACTGGTTCTGCCCTTTTTGCGTTGATGACCTGCCTAAATATTAGACGCTGAGCATCATTAAACTCGCGTTACCACCCGCTGCCGTCGTATTCACGCACAGCGCCCGCTCAGCGACCAGGCGCCACAGGGGATGGCACCGTCCTGCGTGGTGGCGATGGTGCCCACCAGGGCCCCTTCCCGTGCCGCCAGCAGCGGTTTGAGCTGGCCATCGAGGCTAGGCTCGATCATGGCGATCTGGAAATCCTGCTTGACCGACTCCAGGCTGCTGACGATCTGGATGCGGTCCTTCAGCGCCGCCGGCAAGTCGCCCGGGATCAGATCCGGCGCTTGCGCCAGCACCAGGGCCTGGTTGCCTGTGGCCAGGACGGCCGCCAGCTGGTTCATCAAGGTGCCGGAGGTGGCTGCCGCGCACAGGATCGTGCCCCGTGCGGCAAAGCTCAGGGTATTGCGCTCGCCCGTCGGGCCAGGCAAGACGGTGGTGCTGCCCAGCAAGGTGGTGCGTGCGTATTCCTGCGCCAGTTGCTGCACCTTGTCGTGGCCGTGCATCTTCGCCCACACGGTCAGCGCATCGAGCGCCGGCGGCGCCTGGCGCTGGTGCTGCACGCCGGCCGGCGCATTGCGCTGCAGGCGTTTCAGGTACAGGGGGCCGCCCGCCTTCGGACCGGTGCCCGATTTGCCTTCGCCGCCGAACGGCTGCACGCCGACGACGGCGCCGACGATGTTGCGGTTGACATAAATATTGCCCACGTGCGCGCGCTGGGTGATGAACGCGATGGTTTCATCGATGCGCGTATGAATGCCCAGGGTCAAGCCGTAACCGCTGTCATTGATCGATTGCACCAGTTGCGGCAGTTCGGCCCGCTTGTAGCGGATCACGTGCAGCACGGGGCCGAAGACTTCGTGCGTCAATTGCGCCAGCGACTTGATTTCCAGTACGGTCGGGGCGACGAACGTGCCTTTGACGGTCGGCAAATCGAGCGAATAGTGGTCGATGGCCATGGTTTTCATCTTGTTGATGTGCGCCAGCAAGTTACCTTGCGCTTCCGCATCGATGACGGGACCGATATCGGTGGCCAGGCGGTCTGGATTGCCAACGCGCAATTCCTGCATGGCGCCTTTCAGCATATGGATGGTCTTGTCGGCGATTTCCGTTTGCAGGAACAGCACGCGCAAGGCCGAGCAGCGCTGGCCGGCACTGTCGAAAGCGGACGACATCACGTCCTGCACCACCTGTTCCGGCAGGGCCGACGAATCGACGATCAGGGCGTTCTGGCCGCCCGTTTCGGCGATCAGGGGAATGTCGATGCCTTCGGCCACGGCGCGCGCGGCCAGGTTGCGGTTGATCAACTGCGCCACTTCCGTCGAGCCCGTGAAAATCACGCCTTTGACGCGCGCGTCATTGCACAGGCCGGCGCCAACGACCTCGCCGCTGCCGGGAAGGAATTGCAGTGCGCCGCGCGGCACGCCGGCCGCATGCAGCAATTGCACGGCGCGGTGGGCGATCAGCGGCGTTTGCTCGGCCGGCTTGGCCAGCACCACGTTGCCGGCGGCCAGGGCGGCGGCCAGTTGGCCCGTAAAGATAGCCAGCGGGAAATTCCACGGGCTGATGCAGGTGACGGGCCCCAGCGCCAGGGTGTTTGGCGCGTGTTCCACCTGCGCCGCGTAGTAGCGCAGGAAGTCGACGGCTTCGCGGATTTCCGCGATCGCGTTCGGCAGCGACTTGCCCGCTTCGCGCACGGCCAGGGCCATCAGCTCGATGTGGTGTTCCTCGAACAGGTCGGCCGCGCGCAGCAACGCTTGCGCGCGGACCGACGGTTCCGTCGTTTGCCAATCCATCGCATACGCGCTGGCGCTGGCCAGCGCCGTTTCCACATCGGCCGGGCCGGCTTCCATGACCTTGCCCACGACATCGTCGTGCTGGGCCGGATTGTGGATGACTTGCATCGGCGTATTCAGGCTGACGGCGCCATCGATCAGCGGCGCCGCCTGCCATGTCTGCTGCTGCGCCAGGCCGGTGGCCAGGGTGCGCAAGGTGTCTTCATTTGACAGGTCCAGGCCGGCCGAGTTCCTGCGCTCGCTGCCGAACATGTCCAGCGGCAGCGGAATCGACGGGTGCGGCAAGCCACCCTGCAGGCGTGCCTGTTCCAGCGGATCGCGGATCAGGCTATCGATGGCCACGCTTTCGTCGACGATCTGGTTGACGAAGGACGAATTGGCGCCGTTTTCCAGCAGGCGGCGCACCAGGTAGGCCAGCAAGGTTTCATGCGAGCCGACGGGCGCGTAGATGCGGCACGGTTTGTCGAGGTTGTCTGGGCCGACGACCTGGTCGTACAGGGTTTCGCCCATGCCGTGCAGGCACTGGAATTCATAATCGGTAATGCCGTCGCGCTTCGCCCAGGTATAGATGGTCGACAGGGTTTGCGCGTTGTGCGTGGCAAACTGCGGGTAGATCAGGCTGCTGGCAGCCAGCAGTTTTTGCGCGCACACGAGGTAAGAGACGTCCGTGTAGACCTTGCGCGTGTAGACGGGATAGCCTTCCTGGCCGTCGACTTGCGCGCGCTTGACTTCCGCATCCCAGTACGCGCCCTTGACCAGGCGCACCATGAACTTGCGGCCGCTGCGGCGCGCCAGGTCGATCAGGAAATCGATGGCGAAGGGGCAGCGCTTCTGATACGCCTGCACCACGTAGCCGATGCCGTCGAAGCCGGCCAGGTCCGCATCGAACGCCAGTGCTTCCATCAGGTCCAGCGACAATTCCAGGCGGTCCGTTTCTTCCGCATCGATGTTGAAGCCGATGTTGTACTGTTTTGCCAGCAACAGCAGCGCTTTGACCTTCGGCAGTAATTCTTCCATGACGCGGGCGCGCTGGGCGCGGCTGTAGCGCGCGTGCAGGGCCGACAGTTTCACGGAAATGCCGGGGCCGTTGCGGATGCCGCGCCCGTTCGATGCCTTGCCGATCGCATGGATCGCCGTTTCGTACGAGGCGTAATAGTTGGCCGCGTCGGCTTGCGTCAGGGCCGCCTCGCCCAGCATGTCGTACGAGTAACGGTAGCCGCGCGTCTCATTCTCGCGGCTGTTCTTCAGCGCTTCCTCGATGGTCTGGCCCGTCACGAACTGGTTGCCCAGCATGCGCATGGCCAGGTCGACGCCCTTGCGGATCAGCGGTTCGCCGCCTTTGGCGATGAGCTTGGTCATGGCCGAACCGAGGCCCGATTCGCTGCTGGTACTGACCAGTTTGCCCGTAATCAGCAAACCCCAGGTGGCCGCGTTGACGAACAGCGACGGCGATTCGCCCAGATGCTTGCGCCAGTCGCCCTTGCTGATTTTGTCGGCGATCAAACGGTCGGCCGTTTGACTGTCGGGTATACGCAACAGCGCTTCCGCCAGACACATCAATGCAACACCCTCTTCCGACGATAGCGAGAACTCGTGCATCAGTGCATCGACGCCGGAGGCGCGTGTGCGTTTTTGGCGCACGTTCGAGACCAGGCGGTGCGCCAGCGCTTGTCCTTCGGCCGTCGTTTCGGTGCTGCTGGGGCGCACTTGTTGCAACAGCCACTGCACGGCGGAAACCTCATCGCGCCTATAGGCGGCAGTGATGGCGGCGCGTTGGGGTGTCGCTTCGGGCAGGATTTCTGCCTGGAACGCAGCAAAAGGAATCGGGGTAAAAGCCGAGGGGCCTGCAGGGTGCATAAGTGCTCTTTACAAGGAAAAAGGGGACGAAAACTGACGTAATTCTTGCTCTTTTTTGGTGCAAAAAAATACAGAAAGTCGGACGTTAAGATGATTCGATTGTAAAGGGGATTCTTATGGATTAATTCTGGTAATACAGGGGGCTAGCAATAGATAGTTTTTGATGCGACAATTTAACCAAATAATATTAATTTGGGGGTGATAGGAATGCTGGACAAGATCAGTAAGAAAATCTTGATGGAATTGCAGAGCGATGGACGCATCAGCAATGTGGAGCTGGCCGCGCGCGTGAACCTGTCGCCTGCCGCCTGCCTGGAGCGCGTGCGCAAGCTGCACGAATCCGGTTACATCATGGGCTATACGGCCCAGTTGAACCCGCAGCTGCTCGACGTCTCGCTGCTGGTGTTCATCGAAGTCGTGCTCGATCGCACGACACCGGAAGTGTTCGACGCCTTCAAGCATAGCGTACAAATCATTCCAGAGGTACTGGAATGTCATATGGTGGCCGGCGGTTTCGATTACCTGGTCAAGGCGCGCGTCAAGGACATGGCGGCCTACCGCGAATTCCTGGGCAAGACCTTGTTGCAAAAAGGTGTGCGGGAAACCCACACTTATGCCGTCATGGAAGAGGTCAAAAACACCACCAAATTGCCAATTAAGTGACCCTGGTGTAGCGGCCCCACTTTTCTGATTGAGCTATCGGAACAAATGTTGTAGGGTAGAACTACAATTCTGCTATCCGGTAGCCGCCTGAAACGCCGCGCAGACGGTAACTTCAGGGTGCAAGGTTGGGCAATCGTGCCCACCCGCATACGGTTACAGCACGTCCCCTCAACGGGGCGTGACGGGTTCGCGCAGCGGGGGACAAATGAAGCAGTTGCAGCATCAGCTGGTGCGTTTCTTTGTATTCACGATCCTGGCCATGGCCATGGCCTGTTGCCTGGCCTACCTGCTGCTGCTCTCGGGCGGCGACCATCCGTATCTGATCGCCTGCGTGGCCGCCGCCATCGGCGCCGCGCTGCTGGCATTTGCCGGCCGTCCGCGCGGCGAGCCGGGCTTGCACGAGTTCGCCGACACGGTGGGCAACGCCATCGATGCCATCATGATCGGCGCGGCGGAAACCTCGTATTTTGTCGATTCCGTCAAACAGAAGGTGGAACTCGACGTGCGCACGGCCAGCGAGATCGCCGACAGCTCCGTGCAAAATGCCGCGATGACGGAAAAGATCGCCGCCAATGCGGAACGGGCCGCCAAGGTGGCCGCCGGCGTGCGCGTGGAAAGCGTGGCGGCGCGCGCCGAAGTGGATCAGGGCTTGCGCCGCATCAATCATGCGCGCGAAGAAGCGCAAGGCGCTTCCAGCTCCATGCTGAGCTTGCAGGAAAAATCCAGACGCATCACGGGCTTTACGGAAGCTATTTCCGATATTTCCGCGCGCACCAACTTGCTGGCGCTGAACGCCGCCATCGAAGCGGCGCGCGCCGGCGAACACGGGCGCGGTTTTGCTGTGGTGGCCGGCGAAGTACGGCAATTGGCGCAGCGCACCAAGGAAGCTTCCGATGAAATCAGCGTGATGGTGCGCGAAATCAATGAACAGTCGGAAAAAGCGGCGCGCGGCATGAGTTCGCTCGCTACCGGTGTCACGGAAGCGGCGCGCAATGTGGAAAGCGTGCATGCCTCATTGAGCCATATCGAGGAATCGTCGGGCGAGTCCGAGGACGAGATCGGGCAAATCGCCCGCGCCTCGCGCGAACACGTCGACACGACGCAGCTGATCGCCGACGCCATCCTGCAAATCCGCGACAGCATGCTGTCGACGAATGCGGAATTGCCGCGCGCCACGCAGTCGGCCATGGCCCTGGCAGAGCGGGCCGAAGTGATCGCCGGCGCCCTGGGCGAATCGAGCGTGGCCACGCCGCACGACGAGATCCGCGAGGCGGCCCAGCGCGCCGCGCGCGAGGTGGGCAAACTGTTCGAGCAGGCGATCGCCTCGGGGCGCATCACGCGCGAAGCCCTGTTCGACCGCCACTACCGCCCCATCCCGAACACGAATCCACCCAAGCACAACACGAAGTTCGACGCGTTTACAGACAAGGTGCTGCCCGAGCTGCAGGAAGGCGTGCTGGCGGCATTGCCCCATCTGGCGTATGCGGGCGCCGTCGACAACAATGGCTATTTTCCAACGCACAACAAGAAGTTTTCCCAGCCGTTGACGGGCGACTACGCCACCGATATGGTCAACAACCGCACCAAGCGCATCTTCAGCGACCGCACGGGCAAGCGCTGCGGCAGCAATACCAAGCCCTTCCTGTTGCAGACCTATAAACGCGACACGGGCGAGGTCATGCACGATTTATCCGTGCCCATCCACGTCGAGGGCAAGCACTGGGGCGGTTTCAGGATCGGTTATCGCTCCAGCAGTCACGCATAAAAAAACGCCTGATGAGAGATCATCAGGCGTTTTTTCTTGGGCCGGCTACGGTTACTCAATATGCGGCTTCGGTGCCACGCCGCCGCCGGCCGCCGTCGCCGTGCGTAACGTGGGCGTGTTCATGCTTTCCAGGTGATTGCGCAGCCATTTATGGGCGGGGCTGCGGGCGTCGCGCTCGTGCCACAGCATGTCCAGGTGGACGGCCGGCAAGGTCAACGGCAAATCCTTGTACAGCAGGGACTCCGTCATGCCCGTCGAGGCGATCAGATGGCGCGGCAAGACCGTGATCAGGTCGGAATTGGCGACCACGCGTCCCGCCGTGAAGAACTGGTTGACCGTCAACAAGATGCGCCGTTCGCGGTGGATCTGCGACAGCGCTTCGTCGATCAAGCCATGCGCGCGGCCGGAAAAGCTCACCAGTAAATGGTTTGCCGCGCAATAGTTATCCAGAGTCAGTTCCTTGTCGGCCAGCGGATGGCCGCGCCGCATCACGCATACATATTTACCGGAATACAGGCGCTCGTGGCGGATGGGCGAACCCGTCTCGCTCGACAGTTGCGCCGCCACGCCGGGAAAGAAGCCCACGGCCAGGTCGATATCGCCGCGCAGCAGCATGGGCCGCGGTTCGCGCGTCGTCAGCGGCATCATGCGCACGTTGACGCCCGGCGCTTCCCGTTCGATCGAGCGCATCAGCGAAGGCAGCCAGAACGCGGCCGTCGCATCGGCCATGGCCATGCGGAAGGTGGCGTGGGTTTTCGACACGTCGAAGGTTTCCGGCGTGACGGCCGCTTCCAGGCTGGCCAGGGCCGAGCGCACGGACGGCCACAGCGCTTCGGCGCGGGGCGTGGGTTTCACGCCATATGCCGTGCGGATCAGCAATTCGTCACCGAGGCTCTCGCGCAGGCGTTTGATGGCGTTCGATACCGCCGGCTGCGTCATCGCCAGGTGGCCCGCTGCGCGCGTCAGGTTTTGTTCCGTCATGACGGCGTCGAAAACACGCAGCAAGTTCAGATCCAGCGTCAGAAAACTCATGGAAAGCCCAAGATAAAAGTTGAATTGATTACTTAAGAGTGTAAACCGCGCCGGGCACGAATATTTTCACTCGTAAAAAAATATTACAGTTTTCCATTCACGATTCATATAATTGGTATCAAGAAATGGAATTAGATTTATATGCTGCACTGCACTATAGTACTGGCAAATTCTATAATGCACTGGAACAGTATGTCTACCTTCGCCTCCGCCCTGTACGCAGTATCCGCACCCGTGCTGGAGATTTCCCTGCTGAACGCCCTGCAACTCGTGCTGGTGATCGTTGCCGTGGGCGCCTTCGCCCTGCTGTTCAAGCCTTTGCTGGTGGGCATCGCCCGCGCCATGGTGCTGGTGGTGCGTCCCAAGCTGAGCCGCGAAGAGCGTTTGGCGCGCCAGCAGCTGCGCGAAGCGCAAGCCTTGCAGCGTACCTTGGGCAAGATGGATGGCGTGTCGCCAAGCAATGCCGCCGAATTGCGCGCCCTGTCGACGCGCGCCTGAGCGGTCAACTGTTGCAAATGACAAGCCGGCGTGAGCCGGCTTTTTTACGCCCGCGTTTTCGTTCAGGCCGCTTTAGGCCATATCGCCCAGCAAATGCGCGCGCAACAAGGTGTCGGCCGGATGGGCGCCGATCCAGATTTTCAGCAGCGCATTGTAAAAGGCCAGGTCCGGCACCGTGTCGCCCACCTGTTTGCCGTTCAGCTTGCACAACGTCCCCTCTTCCGGCAGCCAGTCCACGGTGAGGATATCGCCCTTTTTCAGGCCGGGCACCATTTCGAACATGGCGCCGAACTGCATCGTCTGGCTCAGCAAGCGCGTGCGGTCGGCCTGGTCGGAACTGCGCTTCAAGCCCTGCATGAAGGCCAGACCCAGCTCGTCGGACGTGATGTCGCGCAGCATGACGATTTCCAGGCGGCGCGGCCCGGGCAGCGCCAGGATCTCGGCCAGCTGGGTTTTCTTTTCCGGCAGGTACAGCGCAATCGTGTAGACCTTGAAGATGACCTTGTAGCGCACGCCGGCGCCGTTGAGTTTCAACTCGCGGCTGGCCAGCTGCACCGTGTCGTCCAGCTTGACGCCGCCCACCTCGACGGCCAGCGCAGGTGGCGCCAAGGCGGCGCACAGGCCCGCGCACAGGCAGGCGGCGGCCAGGGAGCGGCCCAGACGGGATGTGCGTATTTGCATCTTCTGCCTCCGTGGAGAAACATGTGCTGTGGATAAGTCCGCACAAGCACACAGTGTAGAACAGTTGGCAGAAGCTGGCGCCACGCAGAAGTGGCGAGGAAGAAATGCTTAGGGTTTGGCGGCAGGCAGTTCCGCCTGCAGGCGTTCGTATTTGGCCATCAATTGCTCCGGGCTTTCGCGCCAGGCGGGATTGAAGGGGATGCAACTGACGGGGCACACTTGCTGGCATTGCGGCTCGTCAAAGTGGCCCACGCATTCGGTGCACTTGTTGGGATCGATTTCGTAGATTTCCGCGCCCATGTAGATCGCGTCATTCGGGCACTCGGGCTCGCAAATGTCGCAATTGATGCATTCGTCGGTGATCAGTAATGCCATGATTTCACTCTTACTTATTGCGATGATGCAGCGTTGGCGGCAATCTTGTTTTGCAGCCAGCGGTTCACCGAGGGGAAGACAAACTTGGAGACGTCGCCGCCCAGCGCCGCGATTTCGCGCACGATGGTGCCCGAAATGAACTGGTACTGGTCGGATGGCGTCAGGAACATGGTTTCGACATCGGGCAGCAGGTAGCGGTTCATGCCCGCCATCTGGAATTCGTATTCGAAGTCGGAGACGGCACGCAAGCCGCGCACGATGACCCGCGCTTCATGCTTGCGCACGAAATCCTTGAGCAGGCCGGAAAAGCTTTCCACTTGCACATTCGGGTAGTGACCGAGCACTTCGTTGGCGATTTCCAGGCGTTCGTCGAGCGAGAAAAACGGTTGCTTGTTCTTGCTGTCGGCCACACCGACGATCAGCTTGTCAAACAGACCCGATGCGCGGCGCACCAAATCTTCATGACCGCGCGTGAGCGGATCGAATGTTCCTGGATAAACGGCTACAACCATTGCGGCTCCCTGATGATGCACCAATATAGACGCGCATTATGCCTGAAATTGGTGACTACCTTGGTGCTGCGCCTCGGGCCAGGGAGCTTTTTTGCCTCATTTATAGGCAGATTCAGGCAGTTGCCGGCACTTTGTTGTAAGTTAGCAAATGATAATAAACGGTGCCCGCCTTGTCGGCGCGGATGACTTCCCATGGCGTCATCCACTCGGGCTTTTCCAGTGCGCTGGCTTCATCGAAGACCAGCGGCAAGCCCGATTCCGCGTACACGATGCCGCCTTCCTTGAGCAGGTTGGCGCACAGCGGCAACACTTTCGCCAGGAAATCCTGCTGGTAAGGCGGGTCGAGGAAGATCAGGTCGTAACGCTGGCCGCGCGCTGCCAGGCCTTGCGCTGTCAGCAGGGCGTCGCCGCGCAGCAGCTGGACATTGTCGGCGCGCAATTTCACCTTGTTTTCTTCCAGCTGGCGGATCACGGGCGTATGCGTGTCGACCATGGTCACGGAGGCGGCGCCGCGGCTGGCCGCTTCGAAGCCCAGCGCGCCGCTGCCGGCGAACAGGTCCAGCACCTGGGCGTTGGCCCAGTCGCCGTCGCGCAGGTGGTTGATCCAGTTGAACACGGTTTCGCGCACGCGGTCCGGTGTCGGGCGCAAGCCCAGTGCCTGCAAAACAGGCAGCACGGAGCGCTTCCACTGGCCGCCGATGATGCGTACCTGGTTCGGTGGCGGCGCGTGGTGGACGGGGACTTTGGCGGGTTTCTTGATCTTTTTTGCATGGGGATTTCTTCAATTCGATGGCGGCCACTATAGCATATGGCCCCCTCTCCCAGCGCCAGGACCACCGGCTGGCGCTGCTGTTCACGTTCGCCTATTTGGGCGTGCTGGCCAGGGAATTGAAATCGTCGATCCAGCCCTGCATGCGCTTGACGGCATGGGCTTTTTGCGCCGGCGTGGCGATCTTGATGACCGTCATGACCATCTGCGCCGTGCTGCTTTCGTAGGCGTCAAAAAAGGCTTTGCGTTCCGAATGTTCCAGGCGCTCGAAACTGTCCTTGATCAGGGTCGTGATCAAGGTCGCGGTGGCTTCCTTGCCGAGTTTTTCTTGGTGGACTTTCTTGACCAGGGTCAACACATTCTGCTGGCGCCGCATGCGTTCGTCGAGCCATATCTCATTGTTCAGCGGACGCGCGTCGGACGCCTTGCGGATGATGGCTTCCTGCTCGCTGCTGAAGCCGCCGAACCACAGTTCGAATTGCTCCATGGCTTTCTTGTAGCGCAATTTCTGACGCTTCTCCTGGTCGCCGCTCAGGTATTTCTTGCGGTAATCGTCATTGTTCGACTTGAACTTCTTTTCCATCTGCGCGATCTGCTCGGGCTTGAGCGAGCGGGCCAGGTCGGCCAAGTCGGGCGCCGCCTTCAGCAGCAGTGCCTGGGTGCGCTGCTTGATCTCGCCGTAGTCGGCCATCAGGTCCGCCTGCGTGATATTGCCTTGCAGCTGTTTCTGGCCCGTGCGCAGGATTTCCACGTAATCCTTCAATTGCGTCTTGCGGTGCCAGTCGAACAGCTTGTCGATGTCTTCGCGCACCCAGCCCTTCTGGTCGCGGTCCAGGTCGACATACGCGTTCAGCCACCAGTACAGCACGGTATCGCCGTTGTTGTAGGCCAGACGCAAGCCGCTGCAGCCGGCCATGACGACGAGCATGATGGCCAGCACGGCATAAGTAAACCGCTGGAAGGGCGTGGAAGACGGGGCCTGCGTGTTAAACTTTTTCATATTCTTAACTTATAAAATTACGGTCTATGAACGTTGTCATTCTCGCTGCCGGTATGGGCAAACGCATGCAGTCGGCACTGCCCAAGGTATTGCACCCGTTGGCGGGCAAGCCGCTGTTGTCGCACGTCATCGACACGGCGCGCGTCCTGGCGCCGTCCCGATTATGCGTGATTTACGGGCATGGGGGCGCAGCGGTGCTGAAGTTGCTGGACGGCTACAAGTCCAAGCAAGACCTGGCGATCGACGCGGCGGAACAAACGCAGCAGCTGGGCACCGGTCATGCCGTGCAGCAAGCCGTGGCTTTGCTGGACGACAGCGTGCCCACCCTGATCCTGTACGGCGACGTGCCGCTGACCAGCGCCGCTTCCCTGCAGCAACTGGTGCAGGCGGCCGGGAAGGACAAGCTGGCCATCCTGACCGTGGAACAGGACGATCCCTTCGGCCTGGGCCGCATCGTGCGCGAACACGGCGCCATCGTGCGCATCGTCGAGGAAAAGGATGCCACGCCAGAAGAGCGCGCCATCCGCGAGATCAACAGCGGCATCATGGTCGCGCCCACCGTGCAGCTGAAGCAGTGGCTGTCGGCCTTGTCGAATGACAATGCCCAAGGGGAATACTATCTGACCGATATCGTTGCCCAGGCCGTCGCCGACGGCGTGGCCGTCACCTCGGCCCACCCGGCTGCCGTGTGGGAAGTGGCGGGCGTCAACAGCAAGGTGCAGCTGGCCCAGCTGGAACGCATCCACCAGAACAATATCGCGCAAGCCCTGCTCGAGCGCGGCGTGACCCTGCTGGACCCGGCCCGCATCGACGTGCGCGGCGAACTCATTTGCGGCCGCGACGTCACCATCGACGTCGGCTGCGTATTTGAAGGCCGCGTGGAACTGGGTGACGGCGTGCGCGTGGGCGCCAACAACGTCATCATCAATGCCACTGTGGCCGCTGGCGCGCACATCAAGCCCTTCTGCCATCTCGAGGACGCCGTCGTCGGCGCCGCTTCCATCATCGGCCCCTACGCGCGCCTGCGTCCGGGCACGGTCCTGGCGGAAGATGTGCACATCGGTAACTTCGTCGAAGTGAAAAACAGCCAGGTCGCCGCGCACAGCAAGGCCAACCACCTGGCCTACATCGGCGACGCCACCATCGGCTCGAAGGTCAACATCGGCGCCGGCACGATCACCTGCAACTACGACGGCGTGAACAAGTTCCGCACGGTGATTGAAGACGACGCCTTCATCGGCAGCGACAGCCAGCTGATCGCCCCCGTCACCGTCGGCAAGGGCGCCACCCTGGGCGCCGGCACGACCTTGTCGAAGGATGCGCCGGCCGGCAAGCTGACGGTGTCGCGCGCGCGGCAAGTGACCATCGACGGCTGGACGCGTCCCGTGAAAATCCCCAAGTAAGCGAGTCCGCCCTCACCCGGCATGACGCCGCCAGCCTGTCCGGGCTGGCGGCGTTTTTTTACGCCTGTGGATAATCCTGTGGAAAGTTGGCTGGCAACCCGGGATAAGTCGGGGCCTTATTTCCATCAAACATTTCCGCTGTATTTTGGTATGTGGATAAACATGTGAACAAACAGGCGGACAAGCGATGGATAAGCCCGGTATAAGCTGCGTATAAATGGTGAAAAACCTGTGGGAAAGATGGGATAAGTTATCTGGCCAAGTTTGGTGCTCGAGCAGGCAAGCTAGTCTCGCAGGCTATGAAAGTAGCCTCAGTTTTTTGCCTGCCTGGATTGTGGATAAGCTTGTGCGTAATTGGCGAATAAGTTATGAATAACTTATAAGTCATTGTATTTCAAGGATATTTAAGACAAATTTGTAAAGCCTGGCTGTGGGTAAAGCTGTGCAAAAGCCTGTGATTAATAGGTGGGCAAGCGCTGGATAAGCCGGGATAAGTTTTATCCGGGAGCTGATGTCTATTTATTGACAGGTCTCATGCGAGGCTGGATGGCGGCGGTCGTGTAAATCCGTGATGTTCATACTGTGGATAAACTTGTGCATAAGTGGGCGAAAAGGCTGGGATAAGCGGGGATAACTTCTCTGCCAGCCGGGTTTACACAGCGATGCGAGTCTCGAACTTGCTGCGAAACGTGGAAAAGTAGCTTTTCACGTTGCGCACATTCGCGTGCGCGGCAAACAGGCGGTGCGCCAGCGCGTGGTAGGCGGGCATGTCGGCCACCTGCACCATCAGCACGAAGTCGGGCCCGGGCGAGACGCGGTAGCATTGCAGCACGGCGGGCTCGTCCGCCACGAGCTGCTCGAATTCCGCCATGCGTTCCGCCGCCTGCACGTCGAGCGTGATTTCCACGATGGCCGTCAGGCGCGCCCCCACCAGCTGCGGCGCGACGATGGCCACTTGCCGTTCGATGACGCCGCTTTCCCGTAAATGCTTGACCCGCCGCAAACACGTGGGCGCCGAGACGTGCACGGCTTGCGCCAGCTCGCTGTTGGTTTGCGACGCGTCAATTTGCAAGGCGTTCAGGATGCGACGATCGATCTCGTCGAGGGTAATATTGTTATCGTTCATGATTTTGATGAATTGGAAAATATATTGAGTATAAGTGAAATAATATTTCACCGTAAAATAGTCATGAAATATTTGGTCAAAAATATACGGATTTAGAAAGCATATTTCACGCACTCTGCATTAGCATGCGTGCATTGATTAAATTTTAGACAGAGGTTTCCATGTGCGGCATCGTCGGCGCAGTAGCGCAACGTAATATCACTCCCATCCTGGTCGAAGGCTTGAAGCGCCTGGAATACCGCGGCTACGATTCCTGCGGCATCGCCCTGCATGCGGATGGCCGGTTGCAGCGTTCGCGTTCCACCTCGCGCGTGGCCGAACTGGAAAAGCAGATCGCCGAAGAAGGCTTGAGCGGTTTTACGGGCATCGCCCACACGCGCTGGGCCACGCATGGCGCCCCTGTCTCCTTCAATGCCCACCCGCACTTTTCCCCGACGGAAGAGAACGCCCGCGTGGCGCTGGTGCACAACGGCATCATCGAAAACCATGACGAACTGCGCGCCGAACTGACGGCCTTGGGTTACGTCTTCCAGAGCCAGACGGACACGGAAGTGATCGCCCACCTGGTCGAGCACATGTACAACGGCGACCTGTTCGAGACCGTGCAGCAGGCCGTGAAACGCCTCGACGGCGCGTACGCGATCGCCGTCTTCTGCCGCGACGAGCCGCACCGCGTGGTCGCCGCGCGCCAGGGCTCGCCCCTGATCGTCGGCCTGGGCAATGGTGAAAACTTTGTCGCGTCCGACGCCATGGCGCTGGCCGGCACGACGGACCAGATCATCTACCTGGAAGAAGGCGATGTGGTCGACCTGCAACTGTCGCGCTGCTGGATCGTCGATGTCGATGGCAAGCCCGTCGAGCGCGAAGTGAAAACCGTGCACGCCCACACGGGCGCGGCCGAGCTGGGCCCGTATCGCCACTACATGCAGAAGGAAATCTTCGAGCAGCCGCGCGCCATCGGCGACACGCTGGAAGGCGTGACGGGCATCATGCCGGAACTGTTCGGCGACGACGCGTATAAAATCTTCAAGCAGATCGATCGCGTGCTGATCCTCGCCTGCGGCACCAGCTCGTATGCGGGCATGACGGCCAAGTACTGGATCGAGTCGATCGCCAAGGTGCCCGTCAGCGTGGAAGTGGCCAGCGAATACCGCTACCGCGACAGCGTGCCGCACCCGAACACCCTGGTCGTCACCATTTCGCAAAGCGGCGAAACGGCCGACACCCTGGCCGCCCTGAAACATGCGCGCAGCCTGGGCATGCAGCACACCTTGACCATCTGCAACGTGGCCACCAGCGCCATGGTGCGCGAATGCGCCCTGGCCTACATCACGCGCGCCGGCGTGGAAGTGGGCGTGGCGTCCACCAAGGCGTTTACCACGCAGCTGGCGGGCCTGTTCCTGCTGACCCTGTGCCTGGCGCAAGTCAACGGCCACCTCTCCGAAGAGCAGGAAGCGGCGCACCTGAAAGCCATGCGCCACCTGCCCGTCGCCATCGCGTCCGTGCTGGCGCTGGAGCCGCAGATCATCGCCTGGTCCGAAGAATTCGCGCGCAAGGAAAACGCCCTCTTCCTGGGCCGCGGCATGCACTATCCGATCGCCCTCGAAGGCGCGTTAAAGCTGAAGGAAATCTCGTACATCCACGCCGAAGCGTATCCGGCCGGCGAGCTGAAACACGGCCCGCTGGCCCTGGTGACGAATGAAATGCCCGTCGTCACCATCGCGCCGAACGACGCCCTGATCGAAAAGCTCAAATCGAACATGCAGGAAGTACGCGCCCGCGGCGGCCAGCTGTACGTCTTCGCCGACGTCGACTCGCGCATCAGCTCCGGCGAAGGCTTGCACGTCATCCGCCTGCCCGAGCACTACGGCGATTTGTCGCCTATCCTGCACGTGGTCGCGCTGCAATTGCTCGCGTATCACACGGCGCTGGCGCGCGGCACGGATGTCGACAAGCCGCGCAATCTGGCCAAGTCGGTGACGGTGGAGTAAGCCGGCCGGGGGCCGTCCCGGGCCACCAGGAATAGAAAGAAAACGCCACCGCCAGGTGGCGTTTTCTTTCTACCTGGAAAATTCATACGCATGACTTTTTCTGCCGCCGCTGAATCCATTGTGCGAGAATGCCCATCCCCCTTCGATGGTGCGCATGATGACCAAACTCGCCGCAATCATGACTGGAATGACACTCGTGCTGGCAGCTTGCAAACCCGCAGCCACGGCACCTGCGCACGACATTCCTGCGGCCATGCGCCAGACCGCGACCACCCTGTTGCAGTCGCCATTGCTGCACGCGACCTCGATTGCCGTCGTGTATCGCGGCAAGCAATTCATGCTGCATCAAGGCGAGCTGGAGACCGGCAAAGCCAATCCGCCGGACGATACGACGCTGTATGAAATCGGCTCGGTCAGCAAGACTTTTGCCGGCCTGCTGCTGGCGAACGCCGTGCTGGATGGGAAGGCGGCGCTCGACGATCCCATACAAACGTACCTGCCAGCCGCCTACCCGAACCTGCAGTCGCAGGGGCAGGGGCAGCCCATTCGCCTGCGCCACTTGATCACGCACACGAGCAATATGCCGGGCATGCTGCCCTTGCAGGTGAACGCTGTCTTGAAGGATTTCACGGCACATACCACGCCAGCAAAGCTCAATGCCGCCTATGCCGGCTACGGACAACGGCAATTCTGGCAGGACTTGCACACGGTTAGCATCAAGGGGCCGCTCGGCAAGGACTACGCGTATTCCAGCGCCGGTACCGAACTCGTTGCGCACACGCTCGAAAAAATCTATGGCATGCCCTATGAAGTCTTGCTCACGCAATGGCTCGCGCGCGAAGCGGGCATGCAGGATACCAGGCTGAGCATCACCGCCAAGGATGCCGGCCGGCTGGCGCCCGGCTACCACAGCGACAATCCCGCCGTCACCACGCCGATGCCGCAACTGCCCTGGGGGCGGCGGGCAACCTGAAGTCGACGATGCCGGACATGGCGAAATACCTGCGCCTGCAATTGGGCGCCCATCCCGCCGTCGTCGAATCGCACCAGCCGCTGGTCCGCTTTCAGGACGACTTCAGCATCGGCTATTTCTGGAACATCGGCAGCAATCGCCAGCTGGGCACGCATTATGTCCACCATGGCGGCGTGCCGCGTGCGCAAAGCTACGCCTACATCGTTCCCAAATATCAGCTTGGCGTCTTTATCATCACCAACCAGAGCGGCGACGCTACGGCCGGCGCCATGGAAAGCGCGCTGGCGCGTCTTTTCGACACCGTGGAAGCCATGGAAGGCGCGCGGTAGCCGGCCCCGGCGAACCGGCGTGCGTGCTTAGCTTCCCTGCGCAACGACAGGCTGGCGCGCCAGTGCGATGAAGGCGCGCACATAGTCGATGGCGGTGTCCGTCTCGCGTGCGCCCAGGAAGATCTGCTTGGCGATGCCGCGCGCGCCCAGCCGCACCGGCACCACGTCCATCTTGGCCGCATATTCCTCGACCAGCCAGCGCGGCAGGGCGGCCACGCCGCGGCCGCTGGCCACCATCTGCAGCATGATATCGGTCGTTTCGATGGCTTTGTGGCGCTTGGGCGTGACACCGGCCGGCAAGAGGAATTGATTGTAAATATCCAGGCGCTCGATGTCGACGGGGTAGCTGATGAGCACTTCCCGGGTCAGCTGCTGCGGCTGCACATACGCCGCTGTAGCGAGTGCATGGCCCTTGGCCACGACGAGTACCTGCTCGTAGTCGAACACGGGTTCGAAGGTCAGCCCCGGCTTGTATAGCGGGTCGGGCGTGACCAGCAGGTCGATCTCGTAGCCGAACAGCGCGCCGATGCCGCCGAACTGGAACTTTTGCTTGACGTCCACATCCACGTCGGGCCATGCGGTCAGATACGGCGACACCACTTTGAGCAGCCACTGGTAGCAAGGGTGGCATTCCATGCCGATGCGCAGCGCGCCGCGCTCGCCCTGCGCGAACTGGCCCAGGCGCTCTTCGGCCAAGTCCAGTTGCGGCAGTACCCGGTTCGCCACCGCCAGCAGATACTGGCCGGCCTGCGTCAGGCGCAAATTTCTCCCTTCGCGCAGCCAGACGTCGGTGCCCAGTTGCTGCTCCAGCTTCTTCATGCTGTGGCTCAGGGCCGACTGGGTCAGGTGCAGCACGCCTGCGGCGGCCGTCAACGACCCTTGTTTTTCGACCTGCTGGACGATGCTGAGGTGGATGCGTTCAAGCATTGGAATGAGCCATATTCATGGATGTATGAAATATGACCATTATACTTCATCGATTCCTCCCGCTATCATCCACTTCCCTGCTGCCGGTATTTACCGGCCTTCGCGCATCACTCCCTATGAAAGCAAACATGACACGTCCCCTGCGTATAGTCGCGGTTTCCGGCGGGCTACAACGCCCTTCCAAGGCGGCAGCCCTGGCCGAGCACCTGATGGACCTGATCGCCGACGAAGTGCTGTGCGAACAACGCCTGGTCGAACTGGGTCAGCTGGCGCCGCAGCTGGCCGGCGCCGTCTGGCGCTCGCAGCTGCCCGAGACGGTGGAGCGGGAACTTGCGGCGGTCGAGCAAGCTGACATCGTGGTAGTGGCAACCCCGGTCTATCGCGGCTCCTACACGGGACTGTTCAAGCACTTCTTCGACTTCATTCATCAGGACGCCTTGATCGACAAGCCCGTCCTGCTGGCGGCTACCGGCGGCAGCGAGCGCCATGCCCTGATGATCGATCACCAGTTGCGGCCCCTGTTCAGCTTTTTCCAGGCACGCACCTTGCCGCTGGGCGTCTACGCGACCGACAAGGATTTCCTCGACTACCGTCTGCAGGACGAGGCGCTGATCCAGCGGGCCGCACTGGCGGTGCAACGGGCCTTGCCCTTGATCGGATTGACGCGCCATGCGAGACCGGCCACGACGCAAGAGCTGGCCGCCGCCTGATATGCATCGCCACAGTCGCCAGGCAAGCAACCCATTCACCTTTTCGCAGAAATCAGGACAGCAGATCACCATGAGCAACGACTTTGTATTCAGCATCAAGAGCATTGTTTTCGATGAAAACTATCATCCATCGGACACTACGCGCCTGACGACCAACTTTGCCAATCTGGCCAGGGGAAAGAGCCGCCAGGAGAACTTGCGCAACACCCTGAAAATGATCGACAGCCGCTTCAACAGCCTGGCGCACTGGGACAACCCGAAGGCAGACCGTTATTCTGTCGAGCTCGAAATCATTTCCGTCGAGTTGAATATCGATGTCAAAGGCGGCAATATCCCGCTGATCGAGATATTGAAGCCGAATATCCTGGATAAAAAAACCGGACAACGCATCGATGGCATTGCGGGGAATAACTTCTCCTCTTACGTGCGCGATTACGATTTCAGCGTGCTGCTGCCAGAACACAACAATAATCAAGCCACATTCAGCGCACCAGAGGATTTCGGCGATTTTCATGGCAAGCTGTTCAAGCACTTTGTCAGATCCGATGCTTATCAAGAGCGCTTCAGCAAGCCGCCGGTCATCTGCCTCAGCGCTTCGAGCAGCAAGACCTATCAGCGGACGGAAAATCAGCACCCCATCCTGGGCGTCGAGTATCGGCAAAACGAGTTCTCCTCGACGGATGCCTATTTCGAGAAAATGGGCATGCAGGTGCGCTATTTCATGCCGCCAAACAGTGCCGCGCCGCTGGCGTTTTATTTTATCGGCGACCTGCTGGGCGACTACAGCAATCTGGAGCTGATCGCCACCATCAGCACGATGGAAACCTTTCAAAAGATTTATCGGCCCGAAATCTACAATGCCAATGCCGCGGCGGGGAAATGCTATCAGCCCAGCCTGAAGAATCAGGATTATTCACTGACGCAAATTGTCTATGACCGGGAAGAGCGCAGCCAGCTGGCTGTCAAGCAGGGCAAATATACGGAAGAGCATTTCATCAAGCCCTACAAGCATGTTCTCGAACAATGGGCTGCCGCCACGCTCGCTGATTAATCCAACTACACGAAATCGCCATCATGAAAAAATTATTGCCTACATCAACCGCCGGCAGCCTGCCCAAACCTTCCTGGCTGGCGCAGCCTGAAAAACTCTGGTCGCCCTGGAAATTACAGGACGAGGAATTAATCGAGGGCAAACAGGATGCCTTGCGTTTGTCGCTGCAGGAACAGCAGCAGGCAGGCATCGATATCGTCAGTGACGGCGAGCAGACCCGCCAGCATTTTGTCACCACGTTTATCGAGCATCTGAGCGGCGTCGATTTCGACAAACGCGAGACCGTCCGAATCCGTGACCGCTACGATGCGAGCGTGCCGACCGTCGTGGGCGCCGTGAGCCGCACCAAGCCGGTGTTTGTCGACGACGCCAAATTTTTACGTCAGCAAACCACGCAACCGATCAAATGGGCGCTGCCAGGTCCGATGACGATGATCGATACGCTGTATGACAGCCACTATAAAAGCCGCGAAAAACTGGCCTGGGAATTTGCCAAGATCCTCAATCAGGAAGCGCGGGAACTGGAGGCGGCCGGCGTCGACATCATCCAGTTCGACGAACCCGCTTTCAATGTCTTCTTCGATGAAGTGAACGATTGGGGCATCGCCACCCTGGAGCGGGCGATCGAAGGGCTCAAATGCGAAACGGCCGTGCATATTTGCTATGGTTACGGCATCAAGGCCAATACGGACTGGAAAAATACGCTGGGGTCCGAATGGCGCCAATATGAGGAATCGTTCCCCAAGCTGCAGCAATCGAATATCGACATCATCTCGCTGGAATGCCACAACTCGCGCGTGCCCATCGACCTGATTGAACTCATACGCGGCAAAAAAGTGATGGTCGGCGCCATCGACGTGGCCAGCAATACCATTGAAACGCCGGAGGAAGTGGCCAACACCCTGCGCAAGGCGCTGCGCTTTGTCGATGCCGACAAGCTTTATCCGAGCACCAACTGCGGCATGGCGCCCCTGGCGCGTCGCGTGGCAAGAGGCAAACTCAATGCGCTTAGCGCGGGCGCGGAAATCATCCGAAGGGAAATCTCCTAGCAGACTGGGAAAATACCGCAAACCCGATTTCGCCTAAGCCAGCCGTACCAGCATCACCCGCAAGCGCTCCGCCATCCGTGCCCGCAAGGCCCCGTTCAGCAGCGGCGCCACCTGCACAAAAGCTTCGGCGATGCGCACCAGCAAGGCATCGACATGCTCCTCCGCCTGCAGGCGCGTGGCGAAGCCGAAACGGGTGTGATCGCGCAGCATGGCGTCGCGCGTGATGTCGCGGCGGCCGGCGCTCACTTGCATGACCAGCGTTTGCGGGTCGTCTTCCGTATCCGGCACGACATCGAACGCGGGCGAGAGGCGCCAGCGCTGTTCATCCAGGTCGAACAGCACGGCGTGGTTGCGCGGATGATCGTCGTTGTTGCCGACGACACCGTTGAAGACCATGCGGCCGAACAGCTCGATGCCGTCTTCCGGCGGCGCGCCGATGCGCCGGAGTTCTTCGGCCAGGCGGGGATAGCTGGCGCCATCGCTGTCGGCCGCTTCCACCGGCGGATATTGCACTTGCAGCAGCGAAGCGGCGCTGGCCGTCATGACGCGTTGCGCGCCGCGCCGGTCGTAGCGCAGGATGCGCACGACGCTGCGTTCGGCCGTCAATGCATGGTGGCGCGTGTCGGCGAAACGCAGGCCGGACGCCTTGCCCCATTGCATGGTCGCGTATTCCAGCAGCGCCAGGTCGACCGTATCGGTCATCAGGCCCGGTTTCACCAGCCAGTAATCTGCACCGTCCCGTACCGTGGCCTTCGGGCGTGCGCCGCCCATGCTCGGGGTGGCGAACAGGCGCTTGCGCAAGGGCGCATTGAGTGGCGGCCGGCTTTCCGCGATGGCCAGCAGTTCCTGCACCAGCGCGTCCAGGCGATGCAGCGTGGGGCTGGCCAGCTGCGCTATGTTCGGTTTGGGCGTGTCGCCCACAGCCAACGCACCCCAGCGGTCGCCATTGCCCGACAGGCGCAGGAACTGGATGGCCGTGGCTTTTTCGCCCAGCTGGTGTGCGCGGCGTATCAGCATCTGCCCCCAGGAATCCGGACTCGCGTCGCGCAGCACGTCATGCAGGCCGCCATAGCGTCGCGCCAGGTGTTCCACGCCGGGAATAAACGGCAGATTGACGGGATCGATGCTCCAGGACAAGCCTGCATCGGCATAGCTGGGCGCGTACAGAAAGCTGCCGATGCCGGTATGCGCATCGAGCACATAGCGGCCCACCACTACCCACGCGCCGTTGTCGGGCCGCTGCAGATAGACAAACAAGGGACGGCTAGAAGTAGCCATCGTCGCCCTCGTTCAAGGCGGGGCGGCTGCGGATGTTGACGCTGTCCATCTGCCACAGCACCGCGTCGGGTTCCGGCGCCGTGATGGCGAGGATGCCGAGCACGTGGAAGGCGGCCAGGAACAGGCCCACGTTGACGGACGCTTCCCCCTTTCCATGCGTTGCAGGGTGGGGTGTGAAATGTCGAGGCGGGCGCACAGGTCGCGTGCCGTGATGTTTTGCTGCACGCGCTGCTTGCGCACGCACTGGCCCCATATCCTGAGCCGCTCGTTGACGAGCGTCGGCATGGCGTCTTTCGGGCGGGCACGTTTTGTCATGATAAGGAAGTGAACATATTTTTTATATTGTAGTCCTTAATTGAAAGAATATGTCCACAGTCCTTCATCTTGAAGGTAAACATAGAATTGAATTTAATGATGTTAAATTCAATCTTATGTTCATGATGCGCGCCGTTGCCCTATTTTAAAATTCCTCCCACTGCGCCGGTGCGCAGGCGCGTTGCGGCGCGGCAGGGGCTGGCAAGGTCGCCGCTGGCACGCCGCCGAGCTTGAAGGCGCTCACCACCTGCGCCAGGGTGGCCGCCTGCTCCTGCATGGCGGCGGCGGCCGCCGCCGATTCTTCCACCAGGGCCGCGTTTTGCTGGGTGACGTTGTCCATCTCGCTGATGGCCTGGTTGATTTGCTCGATGCCGGCAGTCTGTTCCGCGCTGGCGGACGTGATCTCTTCCATGATGTCGGTGACGCGGCGCACGCTGTCGACCAGGTCGCTCATGGTGTTGCCGGCCTGGTGCACGAGCTCGCTGCCGGCCGCCACGGTCTGGGTCGAGTCGTCGATCAGGGTCTTGATTTCCTTGGCGGCCGCCGCCGAGCGGTGCGCCAGGCTGCGCACTTCCGTGGCCACCACGGCAAAGCCGCGGCCCTGCTCTCCCGCGCGCGCCGCTTCCACGGCCGCGTTCAAGGCCAGAATGTTGGTCTGGAAGGCGATGCCGTCAATGACGCCGATGATGTCGGCAATCTTGTTTGACGAGGCGTCGATTTGCCGCATCGTCGCCACCACTTGCGCGATGACGGCGCCGCCGCGCTGCGCCACGCCGGAGGCCGTGTCAGCCAGCACGTGCGCCTGGCGCGCATTGTCGGCATTCTGCTTGACGGTCGAGGTCAGCTCTTCCATGGATGAGGCTGTCTCTTCCAGCGAACTGGCTTGCTGCTCCGTGCGCGCAGACAGGTCCAGGCTGCCCGTCGCCACTTCGGACGAGGCCGACGCGATCGTTTCCGTGCCGGCGCGCACCGTGCCCACCGTGTGCGCCAGGTTGTCGTTCATGCGCTTGAGCGCTTGCAACAGTTGCCCCATTTCATCGCTCGACTGCACGGTGATACGGCTGCGTAAATCGCCCGCGGCAACCGTGTTTGCCACCTGCAGCGCCGTGGCGACGGGACCGGTGATCGAGCGCGTGATGCCATACGCCAACGCCGCCGCGATGGCCAGCGCCGCCAGCGACATGCCGATCAGCAAGGTGCGCGTATTGGCATAGGTGGTGTTGGCGTTGTCGCCCGCCGTGGTGGCCAGGGTGTTTTGCAAGCTGATTTGTTCGGCAATCAACTGCTTGTAGACAAGTAAGACGGGGCGCAGCTGGCCGTACAGGTAGGCGCTGCTGTCGTCCGGCGTGCCGCCCTTGATCAGCGCCAGCAGTACCTCCTGCCCCTGCGCGTAGCGCGTGTTGGCGTCGTTCATCTTCGCCAGCAAGGCGCGTTCGCGCTCGGAATCGAGCATGCTGGCGAGCTTGCCGAGATTGCCGGCCGCCGCCTGGCGCGCGGCCAGGATGGCGTCGGTCTGCTTGCGCTGGTCGGCCGGATCGGCGCTGAGCATCATGTTGCGCAGGGCAATGGCGATGTCGTTGATGTTGGCCGACACGCTGTTGGCGAGCGCAATCTTGGGCATGCTGTCATGCACGATGTGGCCGGTGCCCTGGTTGATCTTGCCCAGCATGGCAATGCCCAGGCAAGAGATGATGATCAGCATGGTGCCGATGGCGGCAAAGCCCACGGCAAGGCGTGTGCCGATGGTCAGGTGGGATAAAAACTTCATGGCGGTCTCGATACGGAGGGAATGGTGAAAAGGTCGGCGGCGTGCAGATGGCTGCCGCGCCGCCAAGCGGACGACGATCCTAGACCTTTTTGAATGATATTTCCATAGGGCAATATGCCTAGTCGCGCCTGGGGGCACACGCCAGTTCCGCTTATCCTGTGGCTTGCCGGTGTTTTCAGCTATATTGGCAGGCACCCGCCGGGCGGCGCGCCATGAGCGGCGCCGCTGCCAATCCGGCCGTTTTTCTCATTTTCAGCCATAGGTCCGCATGACTTCTTTCCGTCTCCGTTTTTTCCCCTTCCTGCTGCCGCTGCTATTGACCCTGCTGCTGGCGTGCTCGCTGGCCGCGCCACCGGCCTGGTCGCAACCCGTCGACGATGCCGCCACGGCCGACCAGCGCCTCGACGGCTTGCGCAAGCAGATCACGGCCATCCAGAAGGCGCTCGATGGCGAGGCGGAACTCGATGACGCGACCCTGTCGCAGATGCGCGCCGATGCGCTGGCGGCCAGCGCCGAGGCGGACAAGGTGGCCGAGGCGCTCACGCCCACGCTGTCGAGCGTGCAGGCGCGGCTGGCCGAGCTGGGCAAGCCGGCGGCGGGCACGAAAGATGCCCCCGACGTGGCGGCGCAGCGCAGCCAGCTGGACCGCACCAGCAGCGCCCTCGACGCGCAAGTCAAACTGGCGCGCCTGCTGGCCGTGGAAGCGACGCAGGCGTCGGAACAGGTGTCGACGGCGCGCCGCGCGCAGTTGCAGGCGCGCCTGGGCGAGCGCACGGCCTCGATTCTGGCCGGCTCGTTCTGGAACCAGCTGCACGCCGAATTGCCGCAGAATCTGCAGCGTCTGCGGGCACTGGAGCAGGAATTGGGCAACGCGGCGCGCGCCACGCCGTGGTCGGCCTGGGGCGGCTTGCTGGCCGGTATCGTGGCCGTGATCGGCGCCAGCATCTGGGCTTCGCGCTATCTGCTGGTGGTCACGGCCACGCGCGTGCCGCATGGCCGTTTGCGCCGCTCGCTGCATGCGCTGGCCGTGCTGGTGCTGGCGCTGGCCACGCCGGGGCTGGTGGCGGAATTGCTGGCCATGGGCTTGCGCTGGGAGGGCGGCCTGTCCGAAAAAACCTCGACTTTCCTCAGCAGTTTGATCGGCATCATCTGTTTTGCCGGTTTTACGGCGGGACTCGGCCATGCGCTGCTGTCGCCGTGGCGCGTGTCGTGGCGCCTGCTGCCTCTGCCCGATGCGCTGGCGCACCGCCTGCGCCATTTTCCCGCGATGTTTTCCTTCATCGTGGTGCTCGTGTGGGCCACGGAACGGGTCACCATCGTCATCAATGCGGGCCTGTCGACGGCCGTGGCCGTCAATTGCATCGTCGCCCTGGTGATGAGCACGACCATCGCCTATGGCTTGATGCGCGCCGAGCGCTGCTGGCGCCTGTTGCGCGAGGCCGATCCCGCCACCCTGGTCACGCCGCTGTGGCTGCGCTGCGTCACGGTGCTGCTGTGGCTGGCGCTGGCGTCGAGCGTCATCAGCTTGCTGGTCGGCTATGTGGCCTTCGGCAGCTTTGTCGCCAAGCAAATCGCCTGGGTCATCGTGGTGGTGGGCAGCACCTATCTGCTGACGGTGCTGGTCGATGATATCTGCATGCTGCTGGCCTCGACGCCGCCGCCGCCGGACGCCGTCAACCCCGTGCTGGCCACGCCCAAGGCGCGCGACCAGGCGGCCGTGCTGCTGTCGGGCATCGGCCGCGCCATCGTCGTGCTGCTGGCGCTGATGCTGCTGCTGGCGCCGTTCGGCGAAGGTCCGGGCGAGCTGTTCCAGCGCGTCGGCAAGCTGCAGGATGGCCTGGCCATCGGCGAGGTGGCGATCCGCCCTGGCGCGCTGATCCAGGCCCTGCTGGTGCTGGTCGTCGGCTTCGTAGCGCTGGGCCTGTTCAAGCGCTGGCTGCAAAACAGCTATTTGCCGACCACCAATCTCGATTCCGGCATGCAAGTGTCGTTCATCACCCTGTTCGGCTATATCGGCGGCGTGCTGGCCGTGGCGCTGGCCCTGTCGGCGGCCGGCATCGGTCTGGAACGCATCGCGTGGGTGGCGTCGGCCTTGTCGGTGGGTATCGGCTTCGGCTTGCAGGCCGTAGTGCAGAACTTCGTTTCCGGCCTGATTCTATTGGCCGAGCGCCCCGTGAAAGTGGGCGACTGGGTCTCGCTGGGCGGCGTGGAAGGCGATATCCGCCGCATCAATGTGCGCGCCACGGAAATCCAATTGGGCGACCGCTCGACGGTGATCGTGCCGAACTCGGAATTCATCACCAAGACGGTGCGCAACGTCACCCTGGCCAATCCCCTGGGCCTGGTGCAGGTCAAGCTGCCGCTGCCGCTGGGCACGGATGCGCAAGCGGCGCGCGCGCTGATCCTGTCCGCGTTTGTCGATAATCCCGACGTGCTCGACACGCCGGCGCCCAATGTGCAGCTCGACGGCATCGACAATGGCTTGTTGCTGTTCAACGCCACCGGCTATGCCTCGTCGCCGCGCTTGACGTCGGGCATCCGCAGCGCCCTGCTGTTCGAGCTGCTCAAGCGCCTGGACGAGGCGCATATCGCGATCGCCAAGCCCAGCACCATGGTGCTGAGCAGCGTGCCGGTGCAGTCCGAGGCGCCGCTGATCCCGGCGGTGGCCGCCGCGCCGGCCCCGGCGCCCGCACCCGTGCCGCCGCTGACGAGCTAGTCGGCACGAGTCAGCGCACGGTCGACCACAGCAGCGCCGCCAGGTACAGGCCGATGCCGAACGCCGTGTGGGCCATCAGGCTGCGCAGGCGGGCGGCCACCGGATGCGGTGTCTTGCTGGCGGCCAGGCCGGCGCCCATGCACGGCTGCAAGATGCAAAACGGCGCGGCCACGCTCACGAGGCCCGCCAGCAGGGCCGGCGCGAACGTCGGCCCTTGCACCCACTCCTGTCCCACCAGCGCCAGCAGCACGGCCGCAAACAGCACGCCGATCACGTAATGGGCGGTCCAGCCCAGGATGGCTTCATCGCGCACGGGCGCCGCCTGGGCGATGTTGACGTGGCTCAAGGTGCCGCGCGGCAAATGGCCGAGCCAGCGTCCCACCATCGCAAAGTTCAGCGAGGGTATGCACCAGAAGCGCTTTAACGCCACCGCCCACACATCCATCACTGCCGTCGCGCCCACGCCGATCGCCAGGGCATCGAGCCAGAGTATTTGCATCGTGTCTCCCTTATAACATTCAATTGATTGCTTGAATGTTATAAGGGTGCTAGCATCGTGTCAATGAAAAATGCTGATATTGAATTGCTTACCGGTTCCGCCGGGTTTGCCCATATTTTAGGCAGCGCGCCGCGCTTGCGCCTGCTCGAGCAGATCGCGCACGGCGAGTATGCAGTGGAGCAACTGGTGGAGTTGACGGGCTTGTCCGTGGCGAATACCTCGCAGCATTTGCAGCAGCTGCGGCGCGCCGGTTTCGTGCAGGCGCGGCGCGACGGCAAGCGCGTGCTGTACCGGCTCGGCAACGGCCCTGTCATGCAATTGCTCGATGCGCTGGACGTGTATGCGCAGCACCAGCGCAGCGAATTGCAGGCGCTGGGCCGGGGCGACCATGTGGAAGCGATCACGGGCGACGAGCTGCTGGAACGCATGCAGGAAGCCAGCATCACCGTGCTCGACGTGCGGCCCGCGCAGGAATTTGCCGCCGGCCACTTGCCCGGCGCGATCAATATTCCTTTTGACGACTTGCAGCGCCGCCTGGACGAATTGCCCGCGAACGCAGAGATTGCCGCCTACTGCCGCGGCCCGTACTGCGTGCTGTCCGTGCAGGCCGTGGCGGCCCTGCGCCAGCACGGCTTGCCTGCGCGCCGCCTCGGCAGCGGCTACGACGACTGGCAGGCGGCCGGCTTGCCGGTGATCCGGGCGGCGTGATGGCGATCCCCAACAGCAAGCAGGAACTGGTCGAGGCGATTACCACCACGTACGCGAAACTGGTGCAGGAGCTGGCGCGCGTGCCGCCGGCCTTGGCGCGCGATCCCGTGCTGGAGGGGCAAGTGAAAGGCACGCGCATGAGCGTGTGCGATCTGCTCGCCTACCTGGTGGGGTGGAACGAGCTGGTCTTGCACTGGCACGCGCAGCTGCGCGACGGCAAACGCATCGAGGACATCGCCTTTCCCGCCGAAGGTTTCACGTGGAACGCTCTCGGCGCTCTGGCGCAGCGCTTCTATGCCGACTATGCTGACCTCAGCATGGACGACTTGCTGCAGCGCCTGGAGCAGGCGAAAGACCAGCTGCTGGCGCTGATCGACGCGCACGACGACGTGCAATTGTATGGCCAGCCCTGGTACACGCATTACACGATGGGGCGCATGATCCAGTTCAATACGGCGTCGCCGTATGCGAACGCGCGCACGCGCTTGCGGTCCTGGCGCAAGACCATGTAGGCAGCGACCGGCAGGCTTGCACGATTGCATCAGTACGCTCATAAAACTTTTCAGGCAGGATAGTGGTTTCAAGCGGAACCAATTGAAGGATCACCATGCTGACCATCGCCCTCGCCCAGATGAATCCCACCGTGGGCGACTTCGACGCCAATGTCGCCGCCATCACTGCGCGCATGGCCCGCGCCAGCAGCGATGGCGCCGACCTGCTGGTGTGCCCCGAACTGTCGTTGTGCGCATATTACCCGGGCGACCTGTTCGAAGATGCCGCCTTCCTGCGCGGCCTGCAGCAGGCGCTCGAGACCCTGCTGCAAGCGTCCACGCGCTGGCCCGCGCTGGTCACCGTCATCGGCACGGCGCGCCCCAATCCCGGCGTCGGCAAGCCCCTGTACAACGCCTTGCTGGCCATCCGCGACGGGCATATCGTCGCCGAATACTACAAGCAGCTGCTGCCGACCTACGGCATCTTCGACGAGGGCCGCCATTTCGAGCCGGGCCCGCCCGGCGCCTGCACCCTCGATATCGCCGGCTGCAAGGTCGGTTTCATGATTTGTGAGGATGGCTGGAACGACGACGGCCGCGCCTATGCCGTCAACCCGTTTGAGGCCCTGCACGCGGCGCGGCCCGACCTGGTCGTCAGCATCAATGCCAGCCCGTCCGATATCGGCAAGCGCGCGCAGCGCCACGCTGTGTTTGGCGCCGCCTGCCAGCGCGTGAATCTGCCTCTGCTCTTCGTCAACCAGGTGGGCGGCCAGGACCAGCTGGTGTTCGACGGCGCCTCGTTCGCCATCGCGCCGGGCGATGGCGTGCAATTCGAGGCGGCCCGCTTCGTCGAGGATTTCCAGCTGCTGCGTTTTGCCGATGGGCGTTTCGCGCAGAAGGACGGCGCGGCGTTTCCCGTGCCGGACCCGGACGGCATCCCCGCCGTGGAGTTTGCGCGCCGCCAGATCGTGCTCGGTTTGCGCGACTACGCGCGCCGCTGCCGCTTTACGCAAGTCGTCGTCGGCTGCTCGGGCGGCATCGATTCGGCGCTGACCCTGGCCCTGGCCGTCGAGGCGCTCGGCGCGGATAACGTGGCGGCCATCACCATGCCGTCCGTGTTTTCCAGCGCCGGCTCCGTCACCGATTCCGTCGCCCTGTGCGCCAACCTGGGCATCGCCCTGACCACGCACCCGATCCGCGACATCGTGGCGAAGTACGAAGCCGGCTACGCGGCGGCCTTCGACGGCAAGCTGCAGGGACTGCCGCTGGAAAACCTGCAGGCCAGGGTGCGCGGCACGATATTGATGGAATACTCGAACGCCTTCGGCGCCCTGCTGCTCACCACCGGCAACAAGAGCGAAATCTCGGTCGGCTACTGCACCTTGTACGGCGACACGAACGGGGGCCTGGGCTTGATTGGCGACCTGTATAAAACGGAGGTCTTCGCCCTGTCGCGCCACATCAATGCCAGCGCCGGACGCGAACTGATCCCCGCCGCCGTGCTCGATAAACCCCCGTCGGCGGAGCTGGCGCCGGGCCAGCGCGACACCGACAGCCTGCCGCCGTACCCGGTGCTCGATGAAATCTTAAAGTGGCACATCGAGGGACGGCGTTTGCCGGCGGCCGAAAGCGCGCAGGCGCTGACCCTGGTCGACCAGTTGCGCGAGACGGACGAGGGGCGGGTTCTCGTGACGCGCATCCTCGGCATGGTCGCCCGCAACGAATATAAGCGGCGCCAGGCGGCGCCCATCATCCGCGTGCGTTCGCGCGCCTTTGGCAGCGGCCGTCAATTGCCGATCGCCGCCCACTACCCCACCGGAGACGACGCATGACCCTCGCCTATTCCGCCGACGCGGCCATCCTGATCGGCCGTTTCCAGCCTTTTCATAACGGCCATGCCGGCTTGCTGCAGAAGGCGCTGACGACGGCCGCGCAAGTGGTGGTGGTGCTCGGTTCCGCCTTCCATGCGCGCAGCCCTAAGAATCCGTTTACGTGGCAGGAGCGGGCCGCCATGATCGCCGCCACCCTGCCCGAGGATCAGCGCGCGCGCGTGCATTACGTGGCCGTGCGCGATTACTACGACGATGGCCTGTGGGCAGACGCCGTGCGGCGCGCCGTGGCGGGCGCCGTCGCCACGGCGCAGCGCGTCACCCTGGTGGCTTGCTTCAAGGACGCCACCAGCTATTATCTGCACCACTTCCCGCACTGGCAGCTGCTCAATCTGGAGATCGACCCTGGCGCGCCGATCGGCGCGACGGCCATCCGCAGCGTGCTGTTCGAGGCGGAAGACGTCGACGTGTCGCTGAGCGCCGTGGCGCAGCTGCTGCCGGCGGCCATCGGCCAGTATGTAAAAGCGTGGACCTTGCTGCCGTGGTACGCGCCGCTGGTGCAGGAATACCGCGCCATCGAGGCCTACAAGGCGCGCTGGCGCACGGCGCCGTATGCGCCCATCTTTTGCACCGTGGACGCGCTGGTGCAGACGGGCGGCCACGTGCTGCTGGTGCGCCGTGGCGGTTATCCGGGCAAGGGCCTGTGGGCCTTGCCGGGCGGCTTCCTGGAGCCGCGCGAACGCCTGCTGCAGGGCGCGCTGCGCGAGCTGGCGGAAGAAACCCAGCTGGGCGTGCTGGCGCCCACCCTCGTCGAGGCGCTGGTGGGCGTGGCCGTGTTCGACCACCCGGACCGCAGCCAGCGCGGGCGCACCATCACGCATGCGCATTATTTTGACCTGAAGACGCGCCAGCTGCCGGCCGTGACGGCGGCCGACGATGCGGCGCTGGCGCAGTGGGTGCCGGTGAGCGCCCTGCCGGCCATGGAAGAGCAATTCTTCGAAGACCACTTCCACATCCTGAACCACTTCCTCAAGCTCACGCACGAGGGGCGCTGAGGGCAGCAACGCCCTCGGCGCGCGTCAGGACGTGATGCGTTCCCAGCCATGCTTGATGGCCGCCTTGAAGTTGTCCCACGCCGACTGGGGATACGTGTGCTCCCACGTGGAACGCAGGTCCGCTTCCACCTCGTCCCATGGGCGGCCCCGGTAGCTGTCGCTGTTGGCCATGGAATGGCCATAGCGGTAGGCGGGATCGTAGTCCTCGAAGCGCGCGCCGGTGGCGACATAGGTGGCGCTCCAGTGGCTGCGGTAGTACTGCTCGTCGTCGTAGCTGGTGCCGGGCAGGTTGTCGGCGCCCGGATAGCGGCGCACGTTGGCGCCCGCGCCGGACGGCGGCGATGCCATGCCGCCCGCAAACTGCTGCGACCCTGGCGCCTCGTTGATATTGCCGGCGGACGTGCCCTGCTGCGATGGCGCGCCGGACTGCATGCTGGCGCCCTGGCGCGTCGCGCTGTCGTTGTACGGCGCGCCTTGCCAGCCGCCGGCGCGCCAGTGCTCGGCGTGCGCATCGATGTCGAGCGGCGCGTAGCGCTCGACGAGGTCGGTGGCGCGCTGGAGATCGGCGTCGCTCGCTCCCTCCAGCGTCAGCACGACGTGTCCGCGCCGCACGGCTTCCGCATAGATGTGGCGGTCGGCATGGCTGCCGAACAGGTCCGTAAAGAAATGCTTGATGCTATCGAGCAGGCTGTCGCTGTCGTCGCGGCGGATATTTTCCGTGGCGGAAAAGTCGTCGCTGCCCGCGTCGTGCAGGCGGATGCTGGCGCTGGGGAAGCCCGCCGTGATCAGGTCGTGCCGGGCGCGCTCGGCCATGTCGCGCACGGCGAAAACTGCTGCCAATGTATGTGCCATGATGGTCTCCATTCGATGAACAACGTCCTTTCAGTGTAGGCCGTGCACACCGAAAAGGGCGCCCGTTTGCCCCTTGGAAATCGTTGTGTTTATCAAGTATTGACGAAGTGAAACCTCAGTCCGGCGTACCCACGAACGCGCGCAAGAAGTCGATAAAGGCGCGCACCTTTTCCGCAATATGCTGGGTGTTCGGATACACGGCATACACGCCCTGCTCCGGGAAGGCGGCGCCGGGCAGCAGGCGGCGCAGGCGTCCCGCGCGCACCTCCCCTTCCACCAGCCACTGCGGCAGCAGGGCCACGCCGCAGCCGCCCAGCGCAAAGCCCAGCAGGGCCGAGGCGGAGTCGGAATGGATGGCGGCGTCGTCCTGCGCGGCAAAGGCGGCCGGGCCGTCGGGCGTGTGCACGTCCCAGCGCAGCGGCGAGGCCAGGCGGCTGTGCGCCAGCCAGCGCGCGCTGCAAGTCGTCCAAGGTGGCGATGTCCCTGCCGGGCAGGCTGGCCAGGTAGGCGGGCGAGGCGACGGGCCAGATCGCGTACGGCTCGATCAGCGCGGCGCGGTAGCTCGAATCGTTGAGTGAACCCATGCGGATGGCCAGGTCGTAGCGGCCCGAGATCAGGTCTTCATGTGACGACGACGACGAGTGCTGGATCTGCAGCTGCGGGTGGGCGGCGGCGAAGGCGATCAGCGCGGGGATCACCGTGCGGCTGCCGTATTCGACGGTGGTGGTCAGGCGCAGGGTGCCGCGCAAGCCTTGCTGGCCCTGGCGCGCCGTCTCGATGGCGCCATGCGCTTCGCTCAGCACGCGCTGGCAATCCTCGTAAAAGCGCCGCCCCACGTCCGTCAGCGCCAGGCTGCGCGTGCTGCGCGTGAGCAGCGACACGCCCAGCTCCGCCTCCAGCTGTTTCAAATTAAAACTGACGACGGCCTTGCTCTGGCCCAGCACGGCGGCGGCAGCCGTCAGGGAGCCGGCGTCGACGATGGCGATGAAAATACCCAGGCGGTCAAGACTGATCATAGATAAGAGAGATGCGGTTCTCAGGGGTTTGTCAAAATTTGTTTGACAGTGTAATCGGGGCTGGCCCGTTACGCAAATGGCCTGTGGCGCTTAAGCTGGCCGTTTGCCATTCGGAGCACCATGGACTATCGCAAAAAAGTGGCGGCCATCTATTTGCTGGGGTTTTTCGTCGACCTGATCAACATGTTCATCACCAGCGTCGCCTATCCCGACATCGGCCATGCCCTGCACGCCTCGGTGGCGCAGCTGGCCTGGATCAGCACCGCCTACATCCTCGGCCTGACCATCGTCATTCCCGCCAGCGCCTGGCTGGCTGCCTATTATGGCAGCAAAACCGTGTTCATGGCATCGTTGCTAACTTTTTTATGCGCCAGTATCGGCGCCGGCCTGGCGCCCTCGATCGAGGCGCTGATCGCCTGGCGCTGCGTGCAGGGCCTGGGCGGCGGCTTGCTGATCCCGCTGGGGCAAAGCATGACCTACCAGCTATACCAGCCTGTCGAACGACCCGGCCTGTCCTCCGTCATCATGCTGGTGGGCTTGCTGGCGCCCGCGCTGTCGCCTGCCCTGGGTGGCGTGATCGTCGATAGTCTTTCCTGGCGCTGGATTTTTTATTTGAACGTGCCGTTCGCGGCGCTGGCGCTGCTGCTGGCCGCCTGCTGGCTGCGTCCCGATCCGCCCCGCGCGGCCGTGCCCCGTCTCGACGTGGCCGGCCTGCTGGCGGGCAGCACGGCGATTTTGCTGCTGTTGCTGGGCTTGACCATGCTCGGTACGCCGGGCGAGCTGCTGGCCGGCGCCGGCGTGCTGGCGCTGGGCGCCGCCTGCGCGTGGGGCTATGTGCGCGGCGCATTGCGCAAGTCGACGCCGCTGCTCAACCTGCGCCTGGCCGCCGAACCGCTGCTGCGCATTGCCATGCTCATGTATCTGCTGGTGCCCGGTGTCTTCATGGGGGTGAGCCTGCTGGCCATGCTGTACCTGCAGGGCGTGCTGGGCATGCCGGCATCGACGGCGGGCGCCTTGATGCTGCCGTGGGCCTTGGCCTCGTTTGCGGCCATTTCGCTGACGGGCAAAAGCTACCGCCGCGTGGGGCCGCAGCCCCTGTTCATCGCTGGTGCCCTGCTGCAGGCGGCGGGCATGCTGATGCTGCTGCGGGTGGATGCGGCCGATCAGTTGTTCTGGCTGGCCGGCGCCTATGCCGTCATGGGTTTTGGCGGCGGCTTGTGCAGCAGCACGGCGCAAAGCACGGCCTTCTTGCGCACGCCGGACGCGCAACTGAGCCAGGCGAGCGCCGTGTGGAATATCAACCGCCAGCTGGGCTTTTGCCTGGGCGTGGCGCTGCTCAGCGTACTGCTGAACGGCTTGCTGGCGGCGCAGGGCATCGGCAGCCTGGACGCCCCCGCCCTGCATGCGCGCGCGGCGCAGGTGTTTCACTGGTGCTTTGCGCTGGCCGCCAGCGCGTGCGTGCTGCCTTTGGCACTGTGCCTGCGCATCGATAACCGCGCCGTTCTCGACCTTTTACATCACCATGGAGCAAGCAAAAAATGAATGCTACAAATCTTTATTTTGACGACGTTTTATCCACGCATGTGCTGATCCGCGAGTGGCTTTCCGGCGCAGCCACGGCGCCCGAACATTGCGCTGATTTGCTCGCGCGTTTCTCGCCCGGTTTCACGATGGTGGCGCCCGCTGGCAAGCAGCTCGATGGCGCCGGTTTGGCGGCGTTTTTCCGCGCCGCCGGCGGCAGCCGTCCGGGCTTGCAGATGCGCATTTCGGATATCGTTCTGATACAGGAAAGCGCGGCCGGCGCCACCGTCTCCTACCGTGAGTTTCAGTCCACGCCCGGCGCAGAAAACACGGAGCGCCTGTCGACCGTCGTGTATGAAAAAACGCCTGCCGGCGAGCTGCTGTGGCGCCATTTGCACGAGACGTGGGCGGTTTAACTTAACTCAAATCATGCAAGCCTTTTTGCAGCGCGGGACCGGTGGCAAACTGCGAAAACACCACCTCCAGGCCACCGCGTTCCGGCGTGCAGCACATGGGCCCGACGCGGTAGCGGGATGCCGCAGGAAACGGCGCCAGGCGCAGCAGCGGCCAGCGCAATCCATCGGTCGAATACTGCACCCGGATCACGCCCTTTTCCACCGTCACGCGCAGCCAGAAACCGTCCGGCATGGCGGGCGCGATGCTGACGGCCCAGTCGGATTTGTCCAAGGTCAATACGCTGCTCAACAGCAGCTGGCCGTCGGAAAATTCGACGCCGCATTTGAGCCAGTGTTGCTCGTCGATGCGCACCATCATGCCGGCCTGGTCGTACAGCGCCGCGTACTGCGCGGCCACGTGCAGCTGCGCCGTGAAATCGCCATGGATTTCAGTGCCAAAAGTGGCCGCTGTCGCGGATAAAACCATACGAGGTCTTGCGCCAGAAATCCGTGTTTGCATCCGTCGTCACGCGTAATTGCGCGCCGTCGGCGGACCAGTTTTCCGGTGGATTGAGCCAGCTGCCTTGCGTGAACATCGCATTTCCTCCTGATCGAAAAATGCTACATAGTTTGCCCCCATCCCAGCGCCTTGTACAGGGCGATCGCATCGATGTAGGAGGCCGTTTCCGCCAGCAGCGCTTCGCGCCGGATATCGTACAAGGCGCGCTGGTTTTCCAGCACCGCCTGGTAGCTGCCGGCACCGCCCTGATAGCGCGTGCTGGCGATGCCCAGGGCCGCGTTGCCATGGCGCGCCGATTCCAGCAGGGAGGCCAAGCGCGTCTGGTTTTCCGCCAGCTGCGTGACGGCGTTTTCCACGTCTTCCTGCGCCAACAACATCGTTTGCTCATAGCGCGCCAGCGCGCCCTGCGCCTCGGCCCGCGTGCCGCGCAAGCGTGCCCTGACGCTGCCCAGGCGGAAGGCCGGATAGCTGACGGAGGGCGCCACCTCGACCGCGCGCGCGCCGCCGTCGAACACGCCGCTGCCGCGCAGGGCGAAGAAGCCTAAAAAGCCGCCCAGGCTGAGGCGCGGATACAGGTCGGCCGTGGCGGCCCCCACGTCTTCGCTGGACGCGGCCAGCAGGCGTTCGGCGCGCACCACGTCGGGCCGCTGCTTGATCAGGCGGTTCACGTCGCCGAGCGGCAGCTGGCCCGCCAGCGGCGCCTGCTGGCGCGGCGTGGTGGCCAGCGCGATGGCACCCGGCGCTTGGCCGCTCAAGACATCGAGCCGGTACTGCGCCTGCCGTAACCCCGCCTGCAGGGGCGGCAAGGCCGCCTCGCTGCGCGCCAGGTTGGCCAGCGCGTTGTGGCGTTCTTCCGGCAAGCCGCTGCCGGCGCGGATGCGCGCGTCGGTCAATGCCACCGTGTCGCGCCAGCTTTGTATCTGCGCCTGCGTCAGCGCCAGGTTTTGCTGGTAGCCCAGGGCCTCGTAGTAATTGCGCGCCACCTCGGCGGCGATCGTCAGCCGCACCTGCCGCAAATCGGCCTGCGCCGCGTCGGCGCGCGCCTGCGCCGAGCGGGAAATATGCGCGAGGCGGCCGAACAGGTCGATCTCCCATTGCGCGTCGAATCCCACGCGCGTATTCGTGCTGGCGGCGCGGCTGCCGGGCGTGTTTTGCTGCACCGTGCGTTGCCATCCGGCCTGGCCCGTGACGGTGGGCAGTTCGTCGAGCCGGCGCTCGTCGAAGACGGCGCGCGCGGCCAGCAGATTCGCCTGTGCCTGGGCGATATCGAGGTTGTGTTCGAGCGCGCTGGCGATCAGCTGCGACAGCCGTGCATCGTCGAAAAACGTCCACCACGCGGCGCTGCTGGCAGCTGTTGGACCTGGCGCAAACTGCGCCTGCTGGGGGCTGGCCAGGGTGATGGCGGGCGTGCCCGGCGTGACGTAGGCGGGGCTGACGGCGCAGCCGGCCAGCACGGGGAAAAGGCAGACAAGATAGCGGTAATTTTTCATGGGGATTCCTTCAGCGCCTGCGACAAATCGCGGGCGCGCGGCGTGGCATGGTCGGCCGTGTGGCGGCGGGCCAGAAAGGTGTACACGGTGGGCAGCACGAACAGGGTAAAGAAGGTGCCGATCAACATGCCCGAGACGATCACCACGCCCAGGCCGAAGCGGCTGTTGGCGCCCGCGCCCGAGGCGAACAGCAGCGGCACCAGGCCCACCACCATGGCGGCCGTCGTCATCAAGATCGGGCGCAAGCGGATCTGCGCCGCCTTGCGGATGGCCGTGATGCGGTCGAGCCCTTCATGTACCTGCAATTCGTTGGCAAATTCCACCATCAGGATGCCGTGCTTGCTGATCAAGCCGATCAGGGTCACGAGGCCGATCTGCGTGTAGATGTTGACGGTGGCGTAGCCCAGTGCCAGCGGAATCAGGGCGCCGCAGATCGACAGCGGTACCGTGATCAGGATGATCAGCGGGTCCGTCAGGCTTTCGTACTGGGCCGCCAGCACCAGGTAAATCACGACGACGGCCGCCAGGAAGGCCAGCAGCAGGGCATTGCCTTCCGTGGCGAACTGGCGCGCATCGGACTGCCAGTCGTAGCTGAAGCCGGGTGGCAGGGTTTTTGCCACGCCGTCGAGGAAGGCGACGGCGTCGCCCAGGGTCACGCCGGGCGCCGGCACGCCCTGGAAGGTGGCCGCGTTTTGCTGGTTGAACTGGGTCAGCATGTTCGGCTCGATCTGTTCGCTCACCGAGACGACGGCGGACAGGGGCAGCAGGCTGCCATCGTCGGCGCGCACGTACTGCTGCGTCAGGGCTTGCGCCGTGAGTCGCTGTTCGCGCGGGCTTTGCGCGATGACGTCGTAGGCGCGGCCATCCATGCCGAAGCGGTTCAGATAATTCTCGCCCACCAGCACGGCCAGCGATTCGCCGATGTCCTGCATGCGGATGCCCAGGCTGTTGGCTTTCGAGCGGTCCACGCGCACCTTGACCACGGGGTTGTTGTAATCGAGGTCGCTGTCGACGACGGCAAACAGGCCGCTGTCGCGCGCGCGCTGCTTGACGTCTTCCATGGTGCGGAACAGCGTGGTGTAATCCTGCGCGCTGCGCAGCACCATTTGCACGGGCAAGCCGCCGCTCGACCCGGGCAGGGGCGCCAGCTGGAAGGCGAAGATGCTGGTGCCTTCCACGTCGCCCACGGCGTGCTGGAGTTCGGCCTGGATGACGGCCGCATTGCGCGCGCGTTCGGCCCATGGCGTCAGGTTGATGCCGCCGATGCTCGATGCGGGGCCTTCGCCGCCGTTGATGATCCAGCGCGAGTGCGTTTCGGGGATGTTCTTGTAGATGGCATCGAGCTTGTAGGAAAAGCGTTCGACGTAATCGAGGTTGGCATGCTGCGGCGCCTTGATGGCCGTCAAGACGCTGGCCTGGTCTTCCGCCGGCGCCAGTTCGCGCTGCGGCAGCAGGTACAAAAAGGGCAAACTCACCATCACCAGCGCGGCGAAACCGGCACTCCACCAGCGGTGGTGCAATGAGCGGTCCAGCAGGCGCGCATAGCGGCTGGTCAACCCTTCGAAGAAATGCTCGGCGGCGCGCGCCATGCGCCCTTCCGATTGTTTCGGCTGCAGCAGCAATGAGCTCATCACGGGCGACAAGGTCAATGCCACCACGCCCGACACCACCACGGCGCCGGCCAAAGTGAGCGCGAATTCCTTGAACAGCGCGCCCGTGAGACCCCCATCATGCCGATCGGCGCATACACGGCCGCCAGCGTGATCGTCATGGCGATCACGGGGCCGGCCACTTCGCGCGCACCGACCAGCGCGGCGGCCACGGGCGTCTTGCCTTCCTCGATATGCCGGTGCACGTTTTCCACCACGACGATGGCGTCGTCGACCACCAGGCCCACGGCCAGCACCATCGCCAGCAGGGTGAGCAGATTGATGCTGAAGCCGAAGGCCAGCATCAGCGCCGCCGCACCCAGCATCGACAGCGGTATCGTCACGACGGGAATCAGCACCGAGCGCAAGGAACCCATGCACAGATAGATGACGATGACGACGATCAGCAGCGCTTCGAGCAGGGTGTGCGCCACCTCCTCGATGGACGACTGGATGAAGCGCGCCGTTTCGAACGCCAGCTCCACTTTTACGCCGGGCGGCAGGGTTTTCTGGATCTCCGGCAGCAGTTTTTTGATGCCGTCGACGATCACCAGCGGGTTGCCGCCGGGCGTGGGCGACAGGCCCAGGTACACGGCAGGCACGCCATCCATGATGCCGCTCGTTTCCGTGGCGGCGGCGCCCAGTTCCACCGTGCCCACGTCTTTCAGGCGCACGAGCGATGCGCTGTCCTTTTCATCGCCGCCCTTGCGGATGACCATGTCGCGGAATTGTTCCACGCTGGTCAGATCCGTGTTGACGCTGATGTTGGAGACGACGAATTGTCCCTTCACCTTGCCGGGCGCCGCCTGGTAGTTATTGCGCCGCACGGCGTCGGCCACGTCGGCCGCCGTCAAGCCGCGCGCCGCCAGTTTGGCCGGGTCGATCCACAGGCGCATGGCCAGCTGCTGGCCGCCATACACGTCGACCTTCGCCACGCCGTCGATGGTGGCGAACATCGGCTGCACCACGCGCGCCAGATAATCGGTCAGCGCGGGCGCCGAGACGCTGTCGCTGGCAAAGCCCACGTAGGCGACGGCCGAGGAATCGCCGGCCGAGCGCTCGATCACGGGGTCGAAGGCGCCTTCGGGCAGCTTGTAGCGCACCTGGTTGACCTTGGCCATCACTTCCGTCAGCGCCTGCGTGGAATCGCGGTTCAATTCCATGCGCACGGTGACCGTGCTGCTGCCCTGCACCGACGACGAGGTCAGGTAATCGATGCCTTCCACCGACGATACGGCTTGCGCAATCGGCTGCGTCACAAAACCCTGCATCAGTTCCGCCGAGGCGCCCGGATACGTGGTTTTCACGGTGATGGTCGATGATTCGAGCATCGGATATTGGCGGATCGGCAGCTGCAGGATGGCGATCACGCCCAGCATCAGGATCAAGGTGCTGATCACCAGCGCCAGCACGGGGCGGCGCACGAATAAATCGGTAAATTTCATCGTGTGCGCTCCTTAGGAACCGGCCTTGGGCGCGGCGCGCTTGGCCTCGTCCAGGGTATTGGCCACGGCTTGCACGGCCATGCCGTCGGCCAGTTTCAGCTGGCCCGAAGCGACCACGCGCTGCCCCTCGCGCAAGCCGTCCAGGATGGCGACACGGCCTCCTGCCCGCTCGCCCAGTTTGACGCCCACGCGCTTGACGGTGAGCGGCTGCTTGCCTTCCTGCTGCGCGACAAACACGGTGTCGCCGTAGGCGCTGTAGGTCACGGCCGTTTCCGGCACCGTCAGCTGCTGGCCCGCTTCGCGCGCCACGTGCACATTCGCGTACATGCCGGCTTTTAAGGCGCCGCGCGGATTGCTGAGCGCCGCCTGCACCTGCACCATGCGCGAGCGGTCGATCAGCGGGTCGATGGCGTTGATCTTCGCCGTGAAGATGTCATCGGGATAGGCGTCCACCAGCACCTGCACGGCCTGGCCCGGCGCCAGCTTGGCGCTGCTCTGTTCATCGAGGGCGAAGTTCACCAGCAAGGATTTCGTGTCGATCAGGCTGGCCACCGTGTCGGCCGCGTTCAGGTACTGTCCCGCGTGCACCTTGCGGATGCCCAGCTGTCCCGCGAACGGGGCGCGGATGGTCTTTTGCGCGATCAGCGCCTCCGTCTGACGCACGTCGCCCAGCGCCGCGTCGCGCGCGGCCAGGGCGCTATCCAATTGCTCCTGCGTGGCCGCCTTGTCCTTGACCATCTGCGCCGTGCGCGCATGGCTGCTTTCCGCGTTTTTCAGCTGCGCGCGCTGGCGCAGCAGCATTGCCTGTTCCGGCGCGTCATTCAGTTGTACCAGCACGGCGCCGGCCGCCACGCTCTGGCCCGATGCGAAGCGGATCTGCGTGATCCGGCCGCCCGTTTCGGCGGCCACCTGCACCTGCCGCGCCGCTTCCAGTTCGCCCACGCCCGCAAAAAGCGTTCCTGCGTGCCCAGCACGACGGGCACCAGCGCCACCTTGGTGGCGGGGTAGGCGGCGGCATCGGCCGCATGCGAGTCGGCGCGGGGATACAGCGCGGCGCCCGCGACGGCCAGGGCGATGGCCAGCGCGGAGGCGCCGACGATTTTCGTATTCATGATGAAGTCCTTTACAGCAGTACAAAGGGAAAAGTACAAAGGGAAGAAGAGGCGCAGCGGAGGCTGATCAGGTCCGCTGCGCGTTGAAGGTGAAAAACAGCGCCATGGTCCACAGCAGCAGCACCAGGTGCGTCGTCTGCAAGCCTTCCTGCGCGATCCAGTAGCCGAACCACAGGCCGCCCAGGTGCATCAGCAGCAAAAAGGCGGCCATGGCGCACAAGGCCAGGTTCAGCCAGGGCAAGCCAGCGGCCAGGCCGCCGCCGAACAACAGCGCCACGCCCGTCCAGGCGGCGATGGCGGCCAGCAGTTGCAAGGCCAGCACCACGCCCAGCGCCAGCCGGTGCAAGGTCAATGAGGTGAGGGCGCGGCGCAGCAGCGGCGTCTGGATGGTCGGGTCCTGGCGCAGCGGGTCCATGCGCATGGTGTTGCCGATGGCCCAGACGGAGCCGTGGAAGGCGTGCAGGTTGTTGACGGCGGCCAGGGTCAGCCAGGTGGCCAGGCCGGTAGCGAGGATGGCGTGAAACAGCCAGATCGAGTGTTGCAGCTGCATGGGATTCCAGTCCAAAGAGTGTCTTGCCGGCATGCGGACGTGGAAACTCCTCGACAGCGGGGAGCTACCGGCCTATTATGCAAGCAATTAGTTGGTTAACTGGCCCCATGATAGTTGAGCGAAATGAATTACACAAGTAAACGTTTGGATAATGGCGAAGCACCGCAAACGACGGAGCGCATCCTGTATTTCATCAAGACCAAGGGACCCGTCTCCACGGCGACCCTGGCCAAGACCCTGGACATGACGGGCGAGGCGGCGCGCCAGCAAGTGCAAAAGCTGGTGGCGGCGGGCCTGATCGAGGGGCGCCAGGAGGCGCAGGCGGGCGCGGGACGGCCGCGGCAGAACTGGGTCTTGACGGAGGCGGGCAATGCGCGCTTTCCCGACACGCATGCGCAGCTGACGATCAAGCTGATCGGCTCCGTGCGCCAGCTGTTCGGCGAGGCGGGGCTGGATAAACTGATCACGCAGCGCGAAGAGGAAAGCCGCAGCGCGTATGCCCTGGCGTGCTCGGCGCCGGACTTGCCCACGCGCTTGCGGCAGCTGGCCGCCGTGCGCGATGAAGAGGGGTATATGGCGCGCGTGGAAGCGGAGGGCGACGACTGGCTGCTGATCGAAGACCACTGCCCCATCTGCGCGGCCGCGCGCACCTGTCAGGGCTTTTGCCGCTCCGAGCTGCAGCTGTTCCAGGAAGTGGTGGGGCCAAGCGCCAGCATCGTGCGCGAGCAGCACGTGCTGGCGAACGCGATGCGCTGCGTTTATCGCATTTCTCTGTTGCCCTAAGCGTCAGGAAACAGCGGCCAGGTCAGCAGCGCCACCAGCCCCGCCAGCCACCACACGACGGGCCAGCTGCTGGCCGCCAGCAGGTGCGGGATGGCGAGGGGTGTGAGGAACAGCCCCACGTAGACGGCCGTGTTCGCCATGCCCAGGGCCGTGCCCGCATTGGCGGCGCCGGCGCGGGTCGCCAGCTCCGTGTAGGCCACGCCATGCCAGGCGGACACGGCGATGCCGGCGAGCACCACGGCGGCCATCAGCAGCCAGCCCGGCGCCTCCAGCCAGGCGATGCATCCGAGCAAAATGAACGCGGCCAGTGCCACCAGGGCCGAGCCGCGCAGGTAGGCCGGCCGGTTCGCGTGGCGGTCCGTGTGGCGTCCGCTCCAGATGCGCATCACCATGGCGCCCGCCTGCAGGGCCACCATCACGGCCGTGATTTCCGCCAGGCCCAGGCGGCCATGGTCGTGCAGGAAGACGGTGGCATAGCTGAGCACGGCAAACTGCGGCACGCACAGCAAGCCGATGGCTGCCACCATGCGCCAGACTTTACGATTACGTAAAGGTTGCGGTGGCATCACCTCAGACATGCCCGTGGACGCGTTTTGCGGCCCCTTGGCGGCCTCGGCAGAGAAATCGGGCTCATGCATCCAGCGCCACGTAAAAAATGCCGACAGGCCGCATACGAGGGCCAGGGCGCCAAACACGGGCATGAAGCCGTAGGACGATGCCAGACTGGGCAGGACGAGGGCGCCGAGGCCGCCGCCCAGCGGCACGGCCGTCTGGCGGATGCTCATGGCGAAACCCCGTTCGCCCGGGCCGAACCAGCGCATCACGGCGCGGCCGCTGGCGCCATTCACGCTGCCGCCCAGCACGCCGACCAGGGCCAGCCCGGCCGCCAGCGCCCATAAGGGCGGCACGGACCCGTCAGCGGGCGTGATCCACAGCAGCAAGGTCAACAGCGCCAGCATGGTGCCCAGCAAGCCGGTCAGCAGCACGGGGCGGTCGCCCCAGCGGTCGGTGGCCATGCCCCATGGTAATTCGGTCAGGGCCACGCCCAGGCCCATGGCGCCCAGCGCCACCCCCAGTTCTGTATTGCTCAGGTGATAGCCGCTGCGCAGCCAGATGGCCGTGGTAGGCATGCCATTGGCGGCAGCGGAAAAGCTGGCATTGGCCGCCACGCCGACGGCCAGTACTTTCCAGCGATGGGCGTCGCCCAGCACGGGCGCGGTGACGGGGACAGGAACGGAAATGGCTTGGCAACGGGGGCTCATGGCAGGGAGATAAAAGTGGTTGACCCTGACAGTGTCGCGCGCTACGATCATTCTGAATATCAGATAATTTACGCTGCACCATCCCAAAAAACCGGACGATTTCTTCCACGCCATGAGCCTGCTTAATTTCGACATCGCCTTTCTGCGCAGCTATGTGGCTGGCATCGAGCTGGGCAGCTTTGCCCGCGCGGCCGACAAGGTGGGCCGCTCCACCTCGGCCGTCAGCGCGCAGCTGAAAAAACTCGAGGAGCAGGCGGGCATGCCCCTGTTCCGCAAGGATGGCCGGGGCCTGGCGCTGACGCCGGCCGGCGACGTGCTGCTCGGCTATGCGCGCCGCCTGCTGGAACTCAACGACGAGGCGGCCGTCGCCTTGCGCGGGGCGGAACTGGAGGGGTGGATCAGGCTGGGTTTGCAGGAGGATTTTGGCGAAGCCTTGCTGCCCGACGTGCTGGGGCGTTTTGCGCGCGCCCATCCGAAAGTGCGCATCGAGGCGCATGTGGCGCGCAACACGGCCCTGATGGAAGGGCTGGCCATGGGCCAGCTGGACCTGGCCCTGCTGTGGGGCGGCGCCTGCATCGCCGACGTGGCCGAATATCCGCAGCAGCAGCGCCAGCATATTGCCGAACCGTCCATGCGCTGGATCGCCTCGTCCAGCCTGGCCTGGCGGCCCGAGTCGGGCGAGCCGCTGCCGTTGATTGCGTTCGACCGCGAATGCCTGTTCCAGCGCTGCGCCACGCAGGCGCTCGATGGGGCCGGTATCGCCTGGCGCACGGCGTTTACCAGTCCCAGCCTGGCGGGACTGTGGGCGGCGGCCGCCGCCGGGCTGGGCGTGACGGTGCGCACCAGCCTGGGCTTGCCCGCATCCGTGCGCGCGCTCGATCACGTGGAAGCGGGCTTGCCCGCCCTGCCCCCGCTGTCGCTGGAATTGCTGCGCGCCTCAAGCGTGTCCAGGCCGCCCGTCGAGCGCCTGGCCGGCCTGATCATCGAGTCGCTGCAAGAAGATGCCGCTTAAAACGCCTGCGCCGTCGGGCGCAGCACGATTTCATTGATATCCACGTCGGCCGGCTGCTCGATCGCATACGCGATGGCGCGCGCCACGGCATCGGCGGGAATGGCGATCTGGTAGAACTCCTTGACGGCCTTGGCGCTCTCGGCGTGGCTGCTGCCCTGGCTTAATTCCGTGTCGACGGCGCCCGGGGCAATGACGGTGGTGCGGATGGTGCCGCCGCTGGCCGCCAGCTCGTGGCGCAAGCCTTCCGAAATGGCACTGACGGCAAACTTGGTGCCGCTGTAGACGGTGCCGCCCGGGCTGAAGACTTTTAGCCCCGCCACCGACGAAATATTGATGAAGTGGCCGCTGTTTTGCGCCTGGAAATGCGGCAGGACGGCGGCGATGCCGTTGAGCACGCCTTTGATGTTGATATCGATCATGTTGTTCCACTCGTCGACCTTCAAGGCGCTCATCGGCGCGATGGCCATCAGTCCCGCATTGTTGATCAGCACGTCGACCTTGCCGAACACGGCCAGGGCCGTGTCGATCAGATTCTTGACGTCGGCAGGCACCGTGACGTCGGTCTGGGCAATGGCGGCCTGGCCGCCGGCGGCCGTGATTTCCTCGGCGAGGATGGTGAGCAAATCCATGCGGCGCGCGCCGAGCACGACGCAGGCGCCCAATGCGGCCAGGTGGCGCGCGGTGGCTTCGCCCAGGCCGCTGCTGGCACCGGTGATGACGACGACTTTCCCTGCAATAGCTTGACTCATGATGGGTTCCTTGTGAAGGCAGCACAGTGCTGCGGATGACATCGATCAATGCCGGCACAGCTTAGCGCATTTGCGTCCTTTCTTGCTATAAAAAAGATAATTATTAAATGATAATTGTTAGGCGCGAGCAATCAGCACTTGTACGGGCGCCATGGGAAAATCGCTGGCGCCGTATTGCTCCACTTGCCGCCAGCCCGTGTCGTGCAGCAGCTGGGCCAATTCACCGTGCCGTGTCACCGCGCGGCCCAGCATGCGCATCGGCAAGTAATACGGCAGCACGCGCGCTGCGTCGCCCGGTGCCGCCGCGATTTCCGCCTGCACGCAGACGAGCACGCCACCGGGTTTCAACGCCGCTTGCATCTTGCGCAAGGCGCCCGTCATGTCGGGCACGAAATGCAGCACGGACGAGCACCAGATGAGGTCATAGCCGCCGCCGATATCGTCGCTGTCCAGGTCGCCGCCCAGGGTCTCCAGGCGGCCGGATAGTTGCGCATGGGCGATGTTCGCGGCGGCCACGGCCACCGTTTCCGGCCAGTCGAAAACGCAGCCGTGCAAGCCCGCATGGGCTTGCGCCAGCGCAATGGCCACCCAGCCGGGGCCGCCCCCACATCGAGCAGGCGCAGCGGCGTGTTGCCGTCCGCAAACGGCGCGACGCGCTGCATCACGCACAGGGCCGCGCGCATGGTGACGGCGCGCTGCTCCTGGCCGATCTGCTGCTGGGCGGCGGCGGCCCAGTTGACGCCATTGGCCGTGCTGTACGGCGCCGCCTTGCCGCCCTCGCGCACCAGCGTGTGCAGCTGCGTGGCGAAATGGCGCAGCGCGTGCAGCCGGTACAGCCAGGCGTCGCCGCAAAAGGCAACGGAGTCGCGGCAGAAATACTGCAAGGTGGTGGCCGTGCAACGGTAGCGTTGTGCGCTTGCATCCGTATCCGCATCGGCCCCATCGCGTTCCAATATTTGCATGCTCCAGAGTAATTCCAGCAGCAGGGCCGTGTGCGGCGCATGCAGCGACAGGGTTGCGGCCAGCTGCGCCGGCGTGTGCGGCGTGGCCAGCACCTCGAAAATGCCCAGTTCCAGGGCGGCGGCCAGGCCGTCCGCCTGAACGGGCGCGACGGCCAGGTCCCAGTACGGCTGCAAAGCGTGTTGCGTATCGAATGACATGATCTTCCTTTCGGCGTGGTGGGCATCAGGGTCATTTTATGCAACAATGAGAATAGTTATCATTTGCATTTGTATGCGGCAAGGCGCATTTCATATGCGCGACGGCGCGCGGAAAACGGGAGGAGCGATGAGGGAACAGGACAGGGAAGCGGCAGGCTGGACGCGGCGCCAGCTGGACCCGGGGTTGAAAGAGTGCCGCGCCGACCAGCGGCAAGTCGACCAGGGCTTGCTGCTCGTGCATTCCGATTACCGCCCGCACCTGGCGCTCGTCGAGCCATCGCAGCATGACGATGCAGGCGGTATGGTGATCACCATCGGCCTGGAAGGCGCGTCCGGCTACGTCACGCGCGATGGCGAACAATTGCGTTTCCAGGGCGGCCATACGACCATGACGGTGTTTCGCCACGTCAGTGGCGAGCGCCGTTTCGAGGCGCAGCAACGGGCGGCGCAATTGCGCGTGCTGGTCGATGAAGAGGCGCTGGCGCGCTACTGGCCCGAGGGCCTGGCGTCCCTGCTGCCCCACAGCGGCGCGCGCCAGCTGGCGCATGCGGCCACCACGGCTGCTGCTGCCCTGCACGCCCGCTCGCTGCTGCGCGCGACGGACCCGCTGGCCGTGCATATCGGCGTGCTGAGTATCCTGGCGGAACAGCTGCGGGGACTGCGGCCCGCGCCCGTGCCCGTGCCGCGCTGGTCCGAGGCCGACATCGTCAAATTGGAACGTGTCCACGCGCTGATGCAGGAGCAGATGGCGCAGGCACTCACGCTCGATTACCTGTGCGCGCAAGCGGGCCTGAGTTTGTTCAAGCTCAAGCAGGGGTGGCGCTACCGCTACAACGACAGTCCCCAGCGCACCCTGCTGGCGCTGCGCATGCAGCGGGCAAAGTTACTGCTGGAAAATGGTTGCCAGGTGGCGCAGGCGGGCTGGCAAACCGGTTATCGCCACCCGGCCAATTTCAGCGCCGCCTTCAGCCGCTATTTCGGCTACGCACCGAAGACCGTGGGCCGCGCGGGCGCGTAAAAAGGCGGTGTAGAATCGGCGGTCAGCATCCATAACTACGACCCATAAGGAGACATGATGGCCCGCAAAATCTTTGTCAATCTGCCCGTCCAGTCGCTCGAGCGTTCCGTGGCGTTTTTCACGGCGCTGGGCTTCAGTTTCAATGCCCATTTCACGGATGAAACGGCGACGTGCATGATCGTCACCGACGATATTTTCGTGATGCTGTTGACGCACGACAAATTCAAGCAATTCACGCCCAAGCAGCTGTGCGACACCAAGGTGGCGACGGAAGTGCTCGTGTGTCTGTCGGCCGAGAGCCGGGGCGAAGTCGATGCGCTGGTGGCGAAAGCCGTCCAGGCGGGCGGCAGCATCTACAAGGAGCCGATCGATTTCGGCTTCATGTATGGCCACAGTTTCCAGGACCCCGATGGCCATCAATGGGAATTGATGTACATGGAAGCAGGCGCCGTACCTGGCTGATCGGTGGTGGTGTCGGATTACGCGGCGTGCCGCCGCTAATCCGACCTACGCTACGGCTCAGGCAGATCGGGTAGGTCGGATTAGCGCGGCAAATCCGCGCGTAATCCGACGTCTCCGGCCAGCTTAGGAAGCCAGCGCCAGCAGATCGACCACGTCCAGGCCGGCCAGGTCTTGCGTCGTGTTGCCCGCAAACGCGGCGCGGCTTTGCTGGCCGTTTTTCAGCCAGGTGCGCGTGACTTCCTTGATCTGGCTCAAGGTGCAATTGAGCACGCCGGTGCGGAACTGCTGGCGCACGGCTTCCGTCGTGCCCCGCTGCTGCATGTTCCACGCCGTCAGCGCTTCCGCGTACGGCGAGTGCGGCTTGTCGAGGCCCTTGATGACGCAGATGATGGCTTCTTCCACCTGCTCTTGCGAGAAATCGCCGTCGAGGATCTGGTCGAGCGTCGTGCCGAAGTCGGCGAACGTGCCGGCCAGGCGCGGATCGCGGTAGGAGCTCAGCGTGAACGTGCCGGCGCCGGCCGCGTAGCTGGCGCTGCCGCCATACGCGCCGCCTTTTTCGCGCAGGGCCGTATGCAGCACCTGGTTGGTCATCAGTTCGGCGGCCACGGCCAGGGCCGACGCGTCCGGATTGTGCACGCCCGGCACGGCCCAGGAAACGAAGCAATGGTTGATCTGGCTCGTCGCATGCAGGGCCGTGTTGGCCAGTGGCAAGGCGACCGGTGCGGCGGCAACGGCAGGTGCGGCCGCATCCGTGCTGGCGGCTGGCAACTCGAGCAGACGTGCCAGGGTGATGCCATCCTGCTCCAGGCCCGCGCACAGCACGGTCGGTTGCTGGGCGATGATGTGTGCGTGCAGGGTGTCGAGTTCGCGCGCGATTTCCTGCAAGCCTGCCGACGTCTTGCTCAGCTGCTGCAAACGGCGGTAGAACGGCAGCGCTGCCGGGCCGCCGACGATGTCGTCGAAGCGGCGCGTCGGCGACAGGGGCGCTGCCGAGGCCAGCATGGCGTAGCGGTTGCCCGATTCGGCCAGGCTGGAGAGTTTGTCTTGCACCAGGCTTTCGATCAAGAAAGCCAAGCGCTCTTCTTCATCGAAGCGGGGCTTGGCGATCCAGGCCGACAGCACGGCGGCGATGGCCGCGTGTTCTTCGCGCAAGCCGCTGGCCGAGAACGAGAGTTCCACGCGCATCGCTTGTTGCGGGCGGGGAATGGCTTCCAGGCCGATGTGGAACGAAGGCACCATGCTCTGGCGCCAGGCGCTGGCGTCGTCGAACGACATGTCGCCCACGCCCAGTTCCGGCGCCAGGTCCGTGTACAGGCGCAGCCAGGGCCACGACGCTTCCGGCAAGCCCGACACGTCGTACAGCACGTTGGCATAGCTGATGCCGTTCGAGGCAATGCTGAACGCCACGGCGCCGTCGACGGCGGCTGGAATCGGCAGGGCCGGGCGCGGCGCGGCGCTGACGTCGCCGGGGCGGATGCGCGGCAGCACTTCCGAATTCGACGGCAGTTGCTGGTGCGCTTCCAGCGCGGCGGACTCGGCCACGATGTGCTCGCGCTCGGCATCCGTCAGCTTCGCCTGCAGGGCGGCCAGTTTGGCGTCTTCCTGCGCGGCGCGGTCCGTGAAATAGGCGGCATCGGGCACCACGTGCGTCGTCAAGCGGGTCGGATTGGCGATCAGCTCGCGCACCAGCTGCTTGAAGAAGGCCGGATCTTCGATCTGCTGCTCCAGCGTTTCCAGGATGGCCGCATTGTCGAACGCATCCATCACGTTGCCGTCGTACATGGCCAGCGGCAAGGCGTGCAGCAAACGGCCCAGGCCGTAAGGCATGCGGCCGCTGCTGATTTCGCGCTGGCTGTATTTGATGTCGCGCAAGGCCGCGTGCAGCACGGCGGCGGGAATACCCTCTTCCGCCGTTTCTTCCAGCGCCGTCCAGATGCGTTGGTGCGCATCGGCGATCTGTTCCTGGGTCAAGCCTTCCATGCCGATGTGGAACACCATCTGGCGGATGCCCGCGTCGCGGCCATTCATGTCCGATGGGCGGCCATAGCCGGCCGATTCCATGGCGCGCATGACGGGCGCCGACGATTCGCCCAGCAAGCCGTGCGACAGCAAATGCGCGTGGTAGTAGGCGATGGGGTCGCTCGATTCGCCCATCAGCCAGGCGAATTGCAGGCCGAATTCATCGTCGCGCGCTTCCTGCGATGGAATTTTGACGATGTTTTCCTGCGGCGCCGTCCACGCGGGCGCCAGCTGCGGCAGGCGGCGCGGGCTAAAGCCGCTGAGCTTGGACAGCACGCGCTCGGCGACCTGCTCCTGCACGGCCGACGCTTCGATATTGCCGGAGGTCATGATCACGGCTTGCGAAGGGTGATAGTGGCTGGCGTGGAATTCTTTCAGCATGGCGTGCGTCAGCTCGGGAATGTTCAGCGGATCGCCGCCCGATTCCACTTCATACGTCGTGCCCTTGAGCAAGGCGCTGGCGATGCCGCTGTCGAGCGCGCGCATGGGGCTGTTGAAAGCGCCCTTCATTTCATTGAAGACGATGCCCTGGTACACCAGCTTGTCGCCTTCGAACGCATGGCGCCAGCCTTCCTGGCGGAAATTCAGGTAATCGAGATTCGGGAAGAAGGCCGCGTCCAGGTACACGTCGAGCAGATTGAAGAAATCCTTGCGGTCGGTGCTGGCGAACGGGTACACGGTGCGGTCCGGATAGGTCATCGCATTCATGAAGGTGGCCGTCGAGCGGCGCAGCATCGAGAAGAAGGGGTCGCGCACCGGGTAGCGCGACGAACCGCACAGGGCCAGGTGTTCGAGGATGTGGGCGCGTCCGTCGCTCACTTCCGGCACAGTGGGAAAGGCCACCAGGAACACCATCTCAGCCTGCTCGGTATGCATGTGGATATGGCGCATGCCCGTTGCTGGCTCGACATATTGCTCGATGGTTGCCTGCAAGACTGGAATGAAGTTGCTGCTGACTTTTTCAAATGTGCTCATGCGGTATGGGATCTCTGCGGTAGGTGATTCGGAGTGTCGGTGGGGCTGCATCACATGTGGGGGCAAAGCGGCGCAATGCCAGGGGCGGGGCCACTTTGATGCCTGCGTGAAGTTTTTCCCTATTGTACTAGGAGTATCCGCGCGCCGCCGCCGGGCCTTGCTTGTCGGCCGTAAAAGCAACAATGTTGCAAAATAAACCAATCTGGACAGGTGGCGCCCCGGGATGGGGGCTTAGCGTACCATGCGCCTTTTGCACTCCAGACTGAACCGAAGGCGCCTACCTTGTCCCGACTTTCCTTTCGCCAACTGTTATTTGCCGCCTTCATTTTGACGACGGGTATCTTGACGGCCACTTCCGTGCAAGCCCTGCTGACCCTGGAGCACCTGGCGCGCCTGGGGCGCGAGACGGCGGCGCAGGCGATCGCCCTGACGGAACAGTCGCAGCGCCTGTCCGAGCGCACCCTGGCCATGGAACGCAGCGCGCGCCAGTTCCTCGTGCTGGACGATCCCGTCTTCCGCGAGCGCTACGCGGCGGCGCGCGACGAAGCGGCGGCGGCGCTGCAAGTGCTGAACCGTGCCACGCCCGAATTCGCTCCACAGCTGGCCGACGAATGGACGGCGCAGGCGCAATCGGCCTGGGAAGTCTTGCAAGCCGGAAAACGCCGCAAGCGCGATGGCCACGCCGTCGTGTACCGCGCGTTTGCCCGCATGACGCAGATCAATGACAGCCTGGCGCGCGAAAGCAAGACGGAAATCGGCAGCCGCAACGACGCACTGCTGGCCGAGCTGGAACGCCAGCGCCGCCTGCTGGGCGTGCTGGTGGGCGGCGCCGTGCTGCTGGCGGCCGTGCTGGCCACCTGCTTCGGTTTTTTACTCTCGCGCCCGCTGCGCCGCATCGAGACGGCCATCGAGCGCCTGGGCGAGAAGCGCTACGACCAGCCCATCGTCGTCGGCGGCCCGGCCGACACGCGCCGCCTGGGCCAGCAGCTGGACTGGCTGCGCCAGCGCCTGGCTGACCTCGATGCCGACAAGGAACGTTTTCTGCGCCACATTTCGCATGAGCTGAAAACGCCGCTGGCGGCCCTGCGCGAAGGCGTGGCCTTGCTGGAAGACGAGGTGGCAGGCAAGCTCAGCGACAGCCAGCGCGAAATCGCCGGCATCCTGCAGCAAAACACGGCGTCCCTGCAAACCCAGATCGAAGACTTGCTGCGCTACAATACCGCCGCTTTTGACGCTCAGCACCTGGCGCACAGCAAGGTCGATTTGCTTGTCTTGCTGCAAGATGTGGTTGCCGGGCAGCGCCTGCAATGGCTGGCGCGCCGTTTGACGGTCGAGGTGCAGGGCGAGTCCCTGATCGTGCAGGCCGACCGCGACAAGCTGGCGACGGCCCTGGCGAACCTGCTGTCGAATGCCGTGCGCTTCAGCCCGGAAGGCGGCACCGTGCGTTTCAGCCTGGCTTGCGAAGGCGGCCGTGTGCGCATCGATTGCATCGACGAGGGGGCCGGCGTGGCGCCCGAGGATGCCGCGCGCATTTTTGAACCGTTTTACCAGGGAGTGCGCCAGGCGGCCGGCGCGCGCAACGGCAATGGCATCGGCCTGTCCATCGTGCGCGAATATATCGCCGCCCACGACGGCAGCGTCACTCTTTTACCGCGCCAGGCTGGCGCGCATTTTCGGATAGAACTGCCCTTATGATGACGAGAACTTCCCTGGCCGGCATGGCCGCCTGCGCGCTGCTGCTGGGCGCCTGCGCCGCCAAGCCCCCACCCAGACGCCCGTGCTGGTGCAGACGCCGCCGCGCGTGGTGGTGGTGATGGACCCCCAGCTGGCCGAACTGCTGGCGTATCAAAGCGCCTTGCGCCTGATGACGCCGTCGGAACTGGCGAAAGCGCAGCTGGACCTGGCCAAGGCCGACCACGCGCCGCACAACACGATCCGCCGCGCCATGCTGCAGGCGACCGTGCGCGGCCCCGGCGACCTGGCCCGCGCGCAAGCCTTGCTGGAACCGCTGGCCACGGCCACGGGCAAGGACGCGCAACTGCTGGCGCCGCTGGCGCAATTGCTCGGCAGCCAGTACGCGGAACTGCGCCGCCAGGAAGACAGCATCGACAAGCTCAACACGCAGTTGCGCGACGCCCAGCGCCGCAACGACTTGCTCAATGAAAAGCTGGAAGCACTGAAAAACATCGAGCGCAGCCTGTCCGTGCGCCCTGCCGCGGGAGCGGCGAAATGAGCGAGCACGCCCACATTCTATTGGTCGACGACGACCCCGACCTGCTGCGCCTGCTGACCATCCGCTTGAAGGCGGGCAACTATCGCGTGACGGCCGTGGGCAGCGCGGAAGCGGCGCTGGCGCGCCTGGCCGTGGAATTGCCGGCCCTGGTTATTACCGACGTGCAATTGCCCGGCCGCGACGGCCTGGCCCTGTTCGATGAAATCCGCCGCCAGCACGCGGCCCTGCCCGTCATTTTGCTGACGGCGCACGGCACCATTCCCGACGCCGTCGACGCCACGGCGCGCGGCGCGTTTGCGTACCTGACGAAGCCGTTCGACGGCAAGCTCTTGATGGAAAAAGTGGCGTACGCCATCAACTTGTCCACCGTCATGCCGGCGCCCGCGTCCGGCGACGAAAGCTGGCGTGCAGAACTGATCAGCCGCAGTGCGCAGATGGCCGAGCTGCTGGCCGAAGCCAAGCTGGTGGCCGGCTCCGACGCCAGCATCCTGATCCGCGGCCCCAGCGGCACAGGCAAGGAATTGCTGGCGCGCGCGCTGCACAACGCCAGCCGCCGCGCCAAGGCGCCGTTCATCGCCGTCAATTGCGGCGCCATCCCCGAGCAGCTGCTGGAATCGGAACTGTTCGGTCACGTGAAAGGCTCGTTTACGGGCGCCGTCGGCAACCGCGAAGGTTTATTTCAGGCGGCCGATGGCGGCACCCTGTTCCTGGACGAGATCGGCGACATGCCGCTGCCGCTGCAAGTCAAATTGCTGCGCGTGCTGCAGGAGCGGGCCGTGCGGCCCGTGGGCGCCGACCAGACGCGGCCCGTCGACGTGCGCTTATTGTCCGCCACGCACCGCGACCTCGACGTGGCCATGGCGGAAGGGCAATTCCGCGAAGACCTGTATTACCGGCTCAACGTGGTCACCTTGACCTTGCCGCCGCTAGCCGAGCGCCGCGAAGACATCGCCCTGCTGGCGAACCATTTCCTGCAGAAACTGGCGGCCAAGTACCAGAAACCGCTGAACGGCTTTGCGCCCGACGCGCTCACGGCCCTGGTGGCGGCGCCATGGCCCGGCAACGTGCGCCAGCTGGTCAATGTGGTCGAGCAAGTGTGCGCGCTGGCCACGGCGCCGCTGGTGCCCTTGAGCCTGGTGCAGCGGGCCCTGCGCGTGCCGTCGCTGGAAGCGCTCAGCTATAACGAAGCCAAGCAGCGCTTCGAGCGCGACTACCTGATCCAATTGCTGCGCCTGACGGACGGCAACGTGGCCGACGCGGCCCGCCTGGCCGACCGCAACCGCACGGAGTTCTACCGTTTATTGCAGAAATACGAACTGACGCCAGCCCTGTTCCGGGCCGACGGCGACCCTGTCGCTGATTAGCGACAAAAATAAAGCGTGGATAATCAAAGGCTTACTGAAAAATATTGATGATATTGCCACAAGCTGTCGTCGTCAGGCGACAAAAAGCCCGGTTTTTCGGGCCGGATTCGCCTGAAACGCGCTGGAAAAATTGGCTTTGAATATAAGTGGTTGATTTTGAAGGGAAATTAAAAGCTGGCACGGTGCTTGCTGTATGGGTAGATGTGACGCTTCAAAGTGTTGCTGTTTATTGCTATAGCCAAGTAAGAAGCTTTTAACTTCATTGAGAGGAACTACCATGCAAACATCGAAACTGTTCAATACCCTGGTCGCCGCTATCGTACTGTCGGGCGCCTCGATCACCGCTTCGCATGCAGCTGACTCCGCACCAAAAGCACAAGCTCCTGCTGACACCGTCGTGGCCGCCAACGCCGCCGCTGCCGTCCCTGATGAAACCATCACTTCCTCGGCCAAGGCCGCCCTGAGCGCCGATGCGCAAGCCGCTGCCCTGCCAGTCAAGGTAGCAACCCAGCAAGGTGTGGTCGTCCTGTCGGGCGATGTACCGAGCGCCGAAGCGGGTGACCGCGTCGTGCAGATCGTCGCTTCCGTGAGCGGCGTGAAAGAAATCAAGAACGAGCTGAAAGTCAAAGCCGCCGGTTAATCCCTCGCGCTGTACTTTACTCCGGGTTGCCCTGTCTGCGGACAGGGCATTTTTTTGTGCCATTGTGTCCACAAGCCACGCCTGCTTCCAGGCGGGTAGCTCGGCAATGGGGTTAGAATAGCCAGCACTGGCGCCGATTCCGGCGCTTTTTGTCATCCATGGCGCAGTGTTGCAAGGCTGGGCCGCTACCAGGCTACCGCATGTCTTCATTCTTTCCCGCCGCCCTGTTGCGCAATCTGAAACCCGACAACTTCACCATCGCCCTGCTCGTCACCGTGGCGCTGGCCAGCTTCCTGCCCTGCACGGGCCAGACGGCCGTGGTCTTCGGCAATATCACCACGGTGGCCATCGGCGCCCTGTTCTTCCTGCATGGCGCCAAGCTGTCGCGCGAAGCCGTGGTGGCCGGCGTCATGCACTGGCGCCTGCATTTGCTGGTGCTGGCCAGCACGTTCATCTTGTTCCCCCTGCTGGGCCTGGCCCTGCGGCCGCTGGCGCTGACCTTCCTCACGCCTGAGCTGTACGTGGGCATCCTGTTCCTGTGCGCCTTGCCATCGACCGTGCAATCGTCGATCGCCTTGACGGCCATGGCGCGCGGCAATGTGCCAGCCGCCATCTGCAGCGCCTCGGCCTCGAATTTCATCGGCATCTTCCTTGCGCCCATCCTGGTGGGCTTGCTGGTGGCCAAGGGCGCGGAAAGCAAGTCGTCGGTCGACGCCGTGCTGTCCATCGTCATGCAGCTGCTGCTGCCCTTCCTGGCCGGCCAGTTCCTGCGCCGCTGGATCGGCCGCTGGGTCGACCGCCACAAGGCCATGCTGAAATTCGTCGACCAGGGTTCCATTTTGCTGGTGGTCTACACGGCCTTCAGCGAAGCCGTCAGCGAAGGCCTGTGGCACACGATCTCGGTGGAAACCCTGGTGGCCCTGAGCGTGTTCAGCATCGTGCTGCTGGCCCTGGTCCTGGGCCTGATGACCTTCATCAGCCGCCGCCTGGGCTTTAACAAGGAAGATGAAATCGCCATCGTCTTTTGCGGTTCGAAGAAAAGCCTGGCCAGCGGCGTGCCGATGGCCAAGGTACTGTTTGCCACGCACTCGCTGGGCATGGTGATTTTGCCGCTGATGCTGTTCCACCAGATTCAATTGATGATTTGCGCCGTGATTGCGCAGCGCTATGCGCGGCGCGACGAGGGGCAGGAAGATATGGTAAAGACGTCTTGAGTGACGTCTGAGCATTGCATGGAAACCGCGCCGAGGCGCGGTTTTTTTATTGGCGCTACCTGTCGTCTATGGAGTGTAGAGTAAGAGGCAATACTGCGGTATTTAGCGTGATCGGCATGACTCGTCCTGAATCCTTTTAGCCATTGTGTTGGCGGTGGAACGCTGGAAGGTTGCGAACGCAAGATTCATTTACCCGAATTAGTATGATATTTTTATTGCCTTTCAATTTATATTGAATATAAAGCTATTAATAGGCAGTAGGTCGTATCACAATGCGAGCGCGTCGATGGAAAAGGCATCTGTCGATGCCATAGATTTTTTTAAAGGACTTCTGATCGCATGTATCCATTGGCTTTATTGAACGCACTTGTCTTTGATCTGGAAGTGGTTCCCCCGCAAGATAATCAGCCTGCGCGCATTATCAAGCTTGGTGCTTTGCGTCCTGACACTTCACAACGGCTGGAATTGAATACCTCCCGCAGGAATCTGCCCCATGCCTTGATCCAGATGGATCAGCTATCTGATGGCGCAGCCTGGGTGCTCGGGCATAACATCATCGATCACGATCTGCCCCTGCTGAGGTTGAATGCGCCCACGCTGGCAATGCATCACTTGAAGGTCATCGACACCCTGCGGCTATCGCCCCTGGCCTTTCCACGCAATCCTTATCACCGCTTGATCAAGGATTACAAACTCATCAAAGATAGCTTGAATTCCCCGTTGGCAGACTGCGATGCCACGCTGACGTTATTCCAGGATCAACGGGCAGCGTTTGCTCAGCTGGGTGTGTCGGATGCTAGGGAATTGAGCTGTTATCAAAGCTTGATTGCGCCCCACGGAAGCGACCTGGACGCATTCTTTCGCGAGGTCACCCAACTGCCACCCTTGGCCCTGCATCAATTGAAAACCCTGATCCGGGATTTGTTACGTGAAACCGATAACCTGTATAAGCGAGACCTGAAGGTCTGCCGCACTCGGCTCGACAAGTTGCTCGAGCATGATTTACTGAATGAAAACATGCGCTGGCCATTGGCCTACACTCTGGCCTGGCTGCGTGTATCTGGAAGTAATTCTGTACTTGCGCCATGGGTGCGTTACCAATTTCCGGCAGTAAGTCAATTGATTGCCGAGTTGCGCGATATACCGTGTGGCGATGTGCATTGCCAATACTGCAGCACGACCCATGATCCGCTCAGTGAGTTGAAACGCTATTTCAATTACCCGGATTTCCGCTATGAAAAGACGGGCGAGAGTTTGCAGCACGATGTGGTGCTGGCCGGCATGCGTGGCGAAAACGTACTCGCCATTCTGGCGACCGGGGGTGGGAAATCACTGTGCTATCAACTGCCGGCACTGAATCGCTACCATCGTAATGGCAGTCTCACCGTGATTATCTCACCGCTGCAGTCGCTGATGAAAGATCAGGTCGATGGCCTGCTGGATCGCAATGTGCAGTGTGCGGCCAGTTTGAATGGCTTGCTGACCATGCCCGAGCGTGCCGATGTGCTGGAAAAAATTCAGCTCGGAGATGTGGGTATTTTGCTGGTCTCGCCCGAGCAGTTCCGTAACAAGGCGTTACGGCGTGCGATCTCACAGCGGCAAATCGGTGCCTGGATTTTCGACGAGGCGCATTGCCTGTCGAAATGGGGCAATGACTTCCGTCCTGACTACCTGTATGCCTCGCGTTTCATCAAGCAATTTCACGCTGACCAGCCCTGCGCGCCCGTCGGCTGTTTTACCGCCACGGCCAAGCCCGATGTATTGGACGATATCCGCGCCCATTTCAAGGAAGGCTTGAACATTGCATTTCACGAGTTCCTGGGTTCCCATGAACGCACCAACCTGAATTTCTCGGTGTTGCCGTGCAGCCGCCCCGAAAAGCCGGCCAGGGTGCATGAACTGCTGGCGCATGAACTGGAAGACCTGTATGGTGGCGGCGCGGTTGTCTTCGTGTCCAGCCGCAAAGGGGCCGAAGAGCTCTCGGATTTTCTGGTCAAGCAAAAATGGTCCTGCAAGCACTTCCATGCAGGGCTACCACCTGGTGAAAAAACCGATATACAGGACGATTTCAAGAACGGCAGGCTCCAGATCATCGTTGCTACCAATGCTTTTGGCATGGGAGTGGACAAGAAAGATATCCGGCTGGTCGTCCATGCCGATATTCCGGGATCGCTGGAAAACTATTTACAAGAGGCCGGCAGGGCAGGTCGGGACGAGGACGAGGCAAGGTGCGTGCTGTTGTATGATCCGCAGGATATTGAGACGCAATTCGGCCTGAGCGAGCGCTCCAAGCTGAGCCTGCGTGATATTCAACAAATCCTGCGCAAGCTGCGTTTCGAAAGCGGCAAGCGCAAGGGCGGAGAGCTGGTCATCACGGCTGGCGAAATCCTCATGGATGCAGCCGTGGAGACCAGCTTTGCGGCGGACGACCGTGATGCCGAAACCAAGGTCAGTACCGCTGTCGCATGGCTTGAACGCAGCCAATTCGTCAAGCGCGAGGAAAACCTGACGCGCATTTTCCCAGCACGGCTCGCCAAAAGTGCTCAGGAGGCAGAGCAGTGTTTGCTGCGGGCGCAGTTACCGCAGCGCCGGCTGGCCGAATTCCGCGCCATCCTCGGCTTTCTGTATGAGGCCGGCACTGATGAACGCATCAATACCGATCAGTTGATGGCTCTGACTGCACAGTCGCACGAAGAGGTGGCGGAAATATTGCAGCAAATGGAAGCGATGAAGCTGCTGATCAACGACACCCAGCTGACGCTTTACGTTCGGCATGGTATCGCCGGTTCTTCCATGCAGCGTCTGGAGCAAACGCTGCGTCTTGAAAAAGCCCTGCTGGACCTGCTGCCCGAACTGGCCCCGGATGCCGGCCAGAACGACTGGCAAGACCTGAATCTCGTTCCACTCACGGCCGCGCTGCGCACTGCGACCGGGCAGCAGGAATTATTACCTCTGCATTTACTGAAGTTGTTACGCAGCCTGTCGAAAGATCATGATGGGGAAAACCAGAAACGCAGCAGTTTTGAACTTCGGCAAATCAGCCGTGATCATCTCAAGCTGCGTTTCTGCGGCGAATATACCTGGTCGCAGATCGTCAAACTGGGTGACAAGCGCCGGGGCATTGCCAGCCAGCTCATGGCTTTCTTGATCGGCAAACTACCTGCCGGGGTACGCAGCAAAGATCTGTTGATCGATACAACTTTTGGTCAACTGGCGGCTGTCATCGAAGGAGATATTGAACTGAGCCATCGGATTCCTTCGGATCAGCGCCGCAAGGCGGTCGAACATGCTTTGCTCTATCTGCACCAGCAGGACGTGATCATTCTGAACCATGGTATGACGGTGATGCGGCGGGCAATGACGATAGAGGTCAATGTTGAGAAAAAGGGCAGCTACCTCAAGGAGGATTACCTGCGGCTCGACGAGCATTACCGCGAAAAGTGCATTCAAGTTCATGTCATGCGCGAGTATGCTGAAGTTGGCCTGCAGAAAATGGAACGGGCCTTGCGGCTGGTGTTCGATTACTTCAGCCAGTCAAAGCGGGATTTCATTCAATCCTATTTCCAGGGCCGCGAAGAGATCTTGAAACTAGCCACGAGTGAAGATTCCTGGAAATCGATTGTGCATTCATTGAGCACCAGCCAGAAGCTGGTGGTAGCGGACAACGACGATCAGAATCGCTTGGTGCTGGCCGGGCCGGGTTCCGGCAAGACGCGGGTGATCGTGCACCGGATTGCTTACCTGTTGCGTGTCCGGCGCGTACCTGCCAGCAGCATTATTGCGCTGACGTTCAATCGTCATGCCGCCAACGAGATTCGCAAGCGCTTGCTCAAGCTGGTGGGCGCCGATGCCTATGGCGTCAGCGTGATGACCTATCACGGCATGGCGATGCGGTTGACCGGGACGCGGTTTGAACGCGGTGAAGTCCCTGACGGAATCGAGCTCAAAAAGGTGATCGATCGTGCGGTAAAACTGCTGGAAAGCGGCGGCCAGGTTGACGGTGAAGACGATCTGTGTGAACAATTGCTGCGCGGCTATCGCTACATCATGGTCGATGAATATCAGGACATCGACGAGATGCAGTACCGCCTGGTCAGCGCGCTGTCCGGTCGCAATGCGGACGAAGACGGAAGGCTATGCATCCTGGCGGTGGGCGATGACGATCAGAATATCTATGATTTCCGCGATACCAATAATCGCTATATAGAAAGGTTCTGCGAGGAATACGGCGCCGGTATCAGCTATCTGGTTGAGAATTATCGCTCCAGTTCTCATATCATCGCGGCCGCCAACCGGGTGATCGGCTTCAATCCCGGACGGCTCAAGCTAGACCATCCGATCCGGATCGACAGGGCCCGCAACGAACTGCCCGCCGGTGGCGGCTGGCAGGCACGCGATGCCGTGCGTCAAGGCCAGGTCGTGCGTATCCAATTGCCCCAAAGCGACTGCAAGGTCGGTAATCTCCAGGCCCAGGCCGTGGCGCAGGAGCTGCAGCGTCTGATTGAACTGGAAGATGCGCCAAGCTGGGATGGCTGCGCAGTGCTCGTCCGGAATCATCTCTACCTTAAACCGCTTCAGGCCTGGTGCGAACTCAATGGTATTCCTTATTTCTTAGCAGCTGAAAAGGAAACTACCCAGCAATTTGTGCGCGAACGTGGATACTTGAAGGTGATGGACGTCTTACGGAGAACCCGGCAATCGCTGCGCGCTGGCAATGTGCTGCAGTTGCTTACACCACATTTCACTGATAAGAGCTGGCTGGCATTTTTCGAAACAGCATTCCTGCATCTCGCAGTGGAGCTGGGGGACTGCGAACTATCCGGGCAGGCCATGATCGACTGGCTGTACGACTATGCCAGGGAGCTGCACCATCAACCGCGCAAGGGTCTTTACCTCGGTACCGTACATTCAGCCAAAGGCCTGGAGTTTCGCCATGTCGGTTTGCTCGACAGTGGCTGGAGCGATAATGTGCAACAAATCAACGATGAGCGCCGCCTCTACTATGTCGGCATGACGCGGGCAGAGGAAACGTTGACTTTGTGTGAATTTGTGTCAGGCAACCGATTCAGCCGTCAACTCGGTCAGTTTGCGATGCAACATATTTTCCAGGGCACGCACGATGTTCGCCTTGAAAAAAACTATGGGCAACTGCCGATGGGCGACATCGATGTGGGCTACCCCGGCCGCAAACCCCACGACGCCACAATTCATGCTGCGATCGCTGATTTGAAGCAGAATGATCCATTGCTGCTGAAGCGTGAGGGCGAGCGATTTTTATTCATCGACAAACAAGGCCGGGAAGTGGGACGTACCGCGATCGCCTTTAAGCCTGGCTTCAATATCGAGCATTGTGAGGTCGCGGGCATCTATGTTCGGTATAGACAGGATAGTGAGGAGAAATTCCACCCTTCCATCAAGGTTGATACATGGGAGGTGGTGGTACCAAAAATCACTGGCTCGTCTATTCCGAGTGGTTGAGGCGCAAGCCAGAACTAGCGTTCAAGCAGCTGCAACGCCTGCCGTAAGCCATCGACGATCACCGCGTAGGCCTGGCGCCGGCTTTCTTCGTCCCGTGCGCGCAGCACATATGACGGGTGATACACGGTCACCACCCAGCGCCCTTCATGTTCGATGGGCGTGCCGATCAGCGGCGTCATGCTGGCCGCGCCATCCTGCAGCACGGCTTTCAATGCCGTGCTGCCCAGCGCCACGATCACCTGCGGTTGCACGCTTCGTAGTTCTTCCTCCAGCCAGCCGCGGCAGGCGAGGATCTCGCCTTGGGCCGGGGTTTTGTGCAGGCGGCGCTTGCCGCGTGGTTCCCATTTGAAATGCTTGACGGCATTGGTCAGATAGATGCTGTCGCGCGCCATGCCCGCTTCCTGCATGGCCTGATCCAGCAGCGCACCGGCCGGGCCGACGAACGGCAGTCCGGCCAGGTCTTCCTGGTCGCCCGGTTGTTCCCCGACGAGCATGATGCGGGCGGTGTGCGGGCCTGTGCCGGGCACGGCTTGCGTGGCGTGCTGCCACAATGGGCAGCGGCGGCACTGCTCCAGCGTCGTGGCGATCTCGCGCACCGGCTGGGCCCGTTCTGCGCTGATCGGGATCATGGCGGCACCCTGGCGCTGTCCCACGCTGGCGGTCTGGCCCGTGCGGCGCTCGCCGTTGGCGGCGCCGCTCAGCATGGCGGGCACGATGGCGCCTTCGGGCAGGTTTTTCCAGAAGCGCGAGGGGATATGGCTGTGCAGCAAGTCAGCATTCACGCGGGCCGGATTGAAGATGCTGCGGTAATACGTCAGCCACAGGGCTTCGCCCGCGTCGTCGATGTCGGCCGCGCCGCGCAGCAGGGCCGGTCCCGCGTGTAAGGTGGCGCCATCCCACAGCATGCTGGCGCCGGGCGTGGCGATCATCCAGCTGATGGAGCCCATGCGGCGCGCGAAGTGGCGCGCCACTTGCGGCAGCACCGCGTGCGTGGGTTCGAACCAGGCCACGAAGCGGGGGCGCCGTCACTTTCCGGCCGCTCGCGGAAGCGCACGTAGGCATGCATGTCGTGCTCCTCGCGGTGCACGGCCTTGACCATGGCGTGCAGGCGCGCGCCGTCCGCGTCGGCCGGGGACACCACGTCGTGCTGGCCCTGCTGCCAGCGCCACAGCACCTGATACAGGAAGGCCCAGCGGTCATGCACGTTGAAACAGGCGGCGCTCTCCAGCAGTTCCACCAGCTGGCGGGGCAGGCGCAGCGGTGGCGCGCCGGTATCCGTGGCCTCTGGCGTGGAAGAAAACAGGTCGCCCTCGCCGGGCTGCGATTGCCAGGCCACGTCGGCAGGCGGCACGCCGCGCGCGATCAGTTCGCGTGCCGCTGCGCGCCACGCGTCGAACGATTGCGCCAGCCGCACGAACGTACTCATGCGGCCTGCAGCTCCGGCCATAAGTTCAATTGCTGCGGCGCATCGGCCATGGCGCGGCGCAAGTGTTCCGAGGCGGTCGTGTCGCGCGCGGGAAAGTAGTCGGCCGTGATGATGAAGGGGGCACTCTTTTTCATGCTGCAGCGCAGGCGCGACAGGTCGGCATAGCGCACCTGGCGCAAACGGCGCAGGTCGACGATGCGCTGCGCGTTGCGCAGGCCGATGCCGGGCACGCGCGCGATCATGTGCTGCGCCGCGCGGTTCAAGTCCAGCGGAAAATGTTCGCGGTGCGCCAGCGCCCACGCCAGTTTCGGATCGATGTCGAGCGCCAGGTTGCCGCCGCTGGCGGGCAGCAGTTCGTTGGCCTGGAAACCATAGCTGCGCAGCAAGAAATCGGCCTGGTACAGCCGGTGTTCGCGCAGCATGGGCGGCGGCGCCAGCGGCACGCTTTTCGGACTGTCGGGGATCGGGCTGAAGGCCGAGTAGTACACGCGCTTGAGTTTATAGCTGCCGTACAGGGTTTCGGCCGTGGCGAGGATCTGCTGGTCGTCGCTGGCGTCGGCGCCGACGATCATCTGTGTGCTTTGCCCGGCCGGCGCGAAGCGGGGCGAGCGCGGTTCTTCCGCCTTTTCATCGAGCTTGCGGCGGATGGCGCCCATGGCCAGCTTGATCGTGTGCACGCTCTTTTCCGGTGCCAGCTTTTGCACGCTGTCCTGCGTCGGCAGTTCGATATTGACGCTGAGCCGGTCGGCATAGCGGCCCGCCTGCGCGACCAGGGCCGGGTCGGCGTCGGGGATGGTTTTCAGGTGGATGTAGCCGCGGAACTGGTGTACCTCGCGCAACTCGCGCGCTACCTGCACCAGTTGCTCCATCGTGTAGTCGGCCGAGCGGATGATGCCGGAACTGAGGAACAGGCCGTCGATGTAGTTGCGCAGGTAAAAGTCGCTGGTCAGTTTCACCACTTCGGCCACCGTAAAGCGCGCGCGCGGCACGTTCGAGGTACGGCGGTTGACGCAGTACTGGCAATCGTACAGGCAGTAATTCGTCAACAGTATCTTCAGCAGCGAGACGCAGCGCCCGTCCGGCGTGTAGCTGTGGCAAATGCCCATGCCCGAGGTGGCGCCAAAGCCGTCTTTTCCGATGGAATCGCGCTTCGGCGCGCCGCTGCTGGCGCAGGACGCATCGTACTTGGCCGCATCGGCCAGGATTTCCAGCTTGTCCGTCAATTCCATGGCTCACCTCGATATACTGTGTTTATATACAGTATATCAGGGAATGCCGTGTGCTATCACTTGCATGAAGCTGGGTTGTTGATCCAGGGAGGAATGGCCTTCACACCGTAAGGACATTGCATATAAGTAATGAAATATAGTGCTAGGATGTAAATGTTAGCTGGAGTTTCATTCTTGGAGACTCTTAGCCAAAAAATACCTCCGATCCACTCTCATGTTCAGCCTATTCCAGAAAAAACTCGTTTTAGTATTCCTCGTCCTCTTCTTCCAGAGCCCGTTTGTGCAAAGCTACACCATGCCGACGATCACCGTCACCGCCGAGCGCGAGCGGCAGGCGTATGAAGACTGCGTTGCCATGAGCGGTGTATTTTGCCGCTGGCCCGGCGACATGTTCGACGTCTACAACCGTCCCTCGCGCGGTGCCGGCACGCCAGGCCCCGCCAATACCGATGCCGCGCCATCGAATGCCAATACGAATATCAATCGCTGCGGCGCCATGACGGCGCACCCGGTGGTCATTGCCACCGGCGAGAAGATCAAACCCGAGGTGGATTTCCAGTCATTGGGTCTGTACGGCCTGGGGTTGAAGAGAACTTATCGCAGCAAGCATGCGGTCGGTACTTTATTTGGACCACAGTGGCTCTCCAACGTGGATGTGCCCAGGTTGAATGAACCGAATTGCGGCAATACGGGAACGGGGCGATGCATACCCCGTTCTGTGACGGTGACCGATCCCACCGGCAGCACGACCAATTATCAATTTGTCGGAGAAAACGAGTTTCCCTCCACCTTGGACCCGAAAGCCGGTTCTTACTTATACCTGTCAGGAAAATCGGCACGCAGGGGAGAAATGGTCTACACGCCAGGAATGGGATGGGTCCTGTGGGCCAACGGCAATACCTACACCTACAACAAGGTGGGGGCCATCGTCTCCATCGTGGAAGGTGCCGGCGCGCAACTCAATTTCCAGTACGGCGCCAATCCGAATCAGCTTGCCAGCGTCAGCAACAGCAGCGGCCAGCTGATCCAGTTCACCTGGGGCGGCAATGGCAAGGTGAGCCGAGTGCGTGATCCTGCAGGCAACGACTGGAACTATGAATACCATGCCAGCGGCATGCTTGCCAAAGTCACTGCGCCCGCCAGCCAGGAGGTGCGCGAGTATCACTACGAGACGGCACATCCCGCTTTATTGACCGGTATCAGCATCAATGGGCAGCGCCATAGCCGCTATGCGTATTTTGCCGATGGCCGGGTCAGCGAGAGCGGCCTCGAGGGTGGAGAGGAGCGCGAGACGTTCGTCTATGGCGCCAATCAAACGACGGTGACCGATGTGCGTCAACAAGCGACCACCCACAAGTTTGCCCTGATCGGTGGCGAGCTGAAGCCGACATCGGTTTCCCGCGCCGGCACGGCGACGTGCGCCGCGGCGGCCGCCAGCACCGCGTATGACGCCAACGGCTACGTCGACTATACGCTGGACTGGAATGGCAACAAGACGGACTACAGCTATGACAAGGATGGCCATCTGTTGAGCAGGACTACGGCGGCAGGCACGGGCGCGGCGCAAACGGTCGTGCATAGCTGGAATGGGAATGAGATTGAGAAGACCGAATACCGCAATGCGGGCAACGTAGCCTATTTGCGCGTCAGCTACACGTATTACCATGCATGGGCCCCATCGGGAAAGCTCGAGAGCGAAACCTGGGATGACCTGAAGACCGGCAAGCAAAAGAAATTCGTGCACACGTACACGTTTTATCCGAACAGCACCATGTCAAGCTGGACAGTATCGCGCAGCCTGCCTGGTGGCGCGGCAGTCACGCGCTATGACTACGACACGCGCGGCAACTTGACCAGCATGACGAATCCGCTGGGCCACCAGCAAGCATGGGCAGGCCATGACGGCATGGGGCGTCCATCGGGCTATACCGACAGCAATGGCGTCGCCAGTACCTATGCTTACGATGGCATGGGCCGCCTGCTGGCAACGACGCTCAATGGCAGCCAGACGACGCATCTTGCCTATCATGCGGGCGACCTGGTGCGTTCCATCAGTTATCCGGACGGCAGCATGACGCAGTATCAATACACTGCGGGCGGCCGGGTCGAATATGTCGGCAATGCGCTGGGGGAATTTACGCATATTGCCGTGAATGTTCCTGACAACAGCGTGCGTGTGAGTTCCGCCCTGCATCACGCGGAGGTGAGTGCTGGCCTGCCAGTTCCAGTTGCTGCGGGAGAGTTGAGCACCACGACGGAAATGGATACGCTGGGCCGTCCGTTTGGCGAGCTTGGCAATCATGGCCAGCGCCTCGACAAACGATACGATCACAATGGCAATCTCGTGAGCGTCACCGATGCGGCTGGGCGCTCAACCTTATATGCGTATGACGCGGCGAATCGTCTCGTCAAGAGTACCGCGCCCGATGGCGGGGTGACTGTACTGGCCTACGATGCCGAGGGTATGTTGGCATCGGTAACCGATCCGCGTCCATTGCAAACGCGCTATACCTATAATGGTTTTGGCCAAGTCATTAGCGTGGTCAGTCCGGATACGGGTACCACCACATATGGCTATGACACTGCGGGCCGGTTGGAAAGTGAAACACGTTCCGATGGCAGAGTTACCCGCTACACCCTGGATAGTCTGGATCGTCAAATTTCACGCAGCAATAGCGGTGAAACCGAGAAATTTACCTATGACGAGGGACGGTTTGGCAAGGGGCGTCTGACTGGTTTCACGGATCTTACGGGGTACACCGGCTACGCCTACAACGCATATGGGCAGCTCACTGTACAAGCCAATAATATATACGGCAGCAACTATACGACTGTCTGGGACTATGATGCTGCGGGCCGCCTGGAGGGTATCCATTACCCATCGGGCACACGTACTTTTTATTCGTACGATGCATACGGCCGCGTGAGTGAGCTCTTGACGAATGTGACTGGCGTATGGACAAAACTGGCTGACTCAGTGCTGTATCAGCCAGTCAGCGGTAAGCCCCATGCTTGGCGTTACGGGAATAATTTGCCGCGCAGGGTGACGCTGGATGTGGATGGCCGAATTACGCGCATTTCCGGCAATGTGGAAAACGTGGAATATCGCCATAACAATACGAATCAGATCATTGCCATGATCGATGCGGGCAATGAACATATGACCCAGGGAATTGACTATGATGCGGCTGACCGCGTAGGACTGGTGACGCGCCGGATCGATTATCAGAGTTTCTCCTGGGACCAGGCTGGCAACCGGACAGGCCAGTCCCGGAAGGGCAGCAATTATGGTTTTGCGCTCGACAGCGGCAGCAACCGGCTTGCATCCTGGAGCGGCAACGGTGAATTCCGTAACTTCAGCTACAACCCCGTGGGCACGCTGGCCAGCGAAATGCGCCATGATGGCAGCCGTTCCTATACCTACGATGGATTCAACCGCATGCGCGGCATTCTGGTGAATGGCCGTTATGTCGGAGACTATCGCACCAATGCGCTGAACCAGCGTGTGCAAAAAGATGGGGCTGGTGGCATCACGCAAGCCATTTATGGTCCAGGCGGTGAACTGCTGGCTGAAATTGGAGCGCAAACCAGTCATTATTTCTGGTTCAATGGCGAGATGATCGGCATGGCGCGTGCCAACCAGGTTTATTTTAGCCATAACGACCACCTGGGCCGTCCCGAAGTCATGAGCAATGCCAGCGGTGCTGTCGTATGGCGCGCCGCCAATGCCGCATTTGACCGCACCGTCATCGTCGACACAATTGGCGGCTTGAATATCGGATTCCCGGGCCAGTACTACGATGCCGAATCGGGCCTGTGGTACAACTGGCACCGCTACTACGATGCATCGCTGGGACGGTATTTGCAGAGTGATCCGATCGGGTTGGCGGGAGGGATGAATACCTATGCCTACGTCGGGGGCAATCCACTTAGCAATATTGACCCATCGGGGCTGGCAGATCTGAATCTGTTTAATCCGAACGGTCTATATCATGACACGGTTACTTATCCTGGTGGAAATGCGTGGTCTGTGCCTTGGGCATATACCGTGGCCGGTCACGGAAATCCGGGCAATATGGAGGATCGCCGCGATGGTATCAAGCCGATTTTTGCCAACGATCTCGCAAACATGATTCGCAATGATCCCAATTGGAAAGGTCAGCCTGTCATCCTGGGGGCGTGTAATACTGGCGTCAGCCGTAATGGCAAGCCATCATTTGCGCAGCAGGTGGCCAACAAACTTGGCGTCGATGTGACAGCACCGATGGATTTTAGCTGGTACGCTCGGTCAGGCATGCTGGGCGCTGGCCCTTATCCAAGCGGACCACCGATTGGCCAGCCAGGACCCTGGAAATCATTTTCACCCATACGCCAATGAAAATACTTACCTTGTTAATCTGTCTGCTGATTGGCCTGTGTAGTGGATACTGGTTCTTAAAAAAAGAGCGGGATGCAATGGCCGTCAGTCCAACTGTGGAATTCAATTTGACGCCGCGAGATATCGCGAGCCTGGAAGCGCGCTCGCTTGGTGGAGATTGCGGGGCGGCTTATCAGCTTGCCAGATACCATAGCAATTTCACGCTGAAATCTGAAGAAGCCATTCGCTGGTTTCGTTTGGCGGTCAGATGTCCCGATATCAATCCCAAGGTGGAATTGATTGCTTTACTAATCGGTGACAAGAATCCGGCACATAGGGAGGAAATCAGGCAGCTGATTCAAGAGATAGGCAAGACTGATCTTCCCGCTGCCAAGCGAGCCGAAGAAGCTGTGCAAGCTGCGGACGGCGGCAAGTAAATCTGTGGTTGGACAATAGCTTACTGACTTATTCAGTGAGCTTGATCAACTCGTGTCCGCGTGCTACCACCGCACGCGGACCGGTAACATGCAGAGTATGAGTGCCGAAGGAGAATGGTCACGAGAATTGCCGTGCTCTAGGAAACAAGCAGATGGATCTTGGCAAGCCCGGCACGTCGTGATGTTTTGGTCCTTGCAATGCAGGAGGCTGAGGCCATGAAGCTGGCAATAAAACTAGGCACAGGCGCCGTTCTGCTGGTTCTTTTTGCGTATTGGGTCATGCAGGAGCGGCGTACGAGCGGTGAGGAACCTGTCGTTACGCCACTGGCACAGCGGGCGATCGATGGCGATGGGCAGGTCATTGCCGAACTGCGCCAGGAATATCTGGAGAAAGGCGAAGTCTCCACAGCGAATTACTGGCTGTATGCGGGAGCGCTGCGCGGAAATGCCGAATTGGTGGAGGAATATGCGCAACGGTTTGCGGCGATGCCGGAAGACAGGCAGGCGGCGCAAGTACAAAGTATCAGGACAAGTTCCGCATCGCCTGCGCAAAAACAGGCATTGCTGGAGAGACTGGGGAAGAATTGATCGCCTAATTCGAGCGACGAAATTGACCGGCTATGTGTTGTCACACTTCATCGGCGTACCGCAGCCGGCCTGTCCTCTCCCGGCGCTGGCTGCATTTTTCCTCATTTGCTCTTTGCCATTGCTTGATCCATGCGATGGCAGAACGCTATATATAAGTGTATATTACGCTCCTTGTTCACCGTTCACTTTACAAGGATACGATCATGCGCCTCACCTCCCTCGCCCGCCTGCTTGGCGCCGCCCTGTTCGCCACCGCCGCTACCTCCGCCCTTGCCGGCGAAGTGGTGGTGTCGGCCGCGGCCAGCCTGACGAATGCGTTCAAGGATGCGGCGCAAAGCTACGAGGCGCAGTATCCGGGCAGCAAGGTGTCCTTGAACTTCGCCGCCTCGGGCGTGCTGCTGCAGCAGATCGTCAAGGGCGCGCCCGTGGACGTGTTTGCCTCGGCCGACCAGGAAACCATGGATGCGGCGCAAAAGCAGGGCCTGGTATTGCCGGCCGACCGCATGGACTTCGTCGGCAACAGCCTGGTGCTGATCGTGCCGCACGATAGCAAGCTGGGCATCAAGGCTTTGGCCGACCTGGCGCACAAGGGCGTGACCCGCGTGGCCATCGCCAACCCGGCCAGCGTGCCCGTCGGCCGTTACTCCGAAGGCGCGCTGAAGAAGGCGAAGCTGTGGGACGCCGTGCAAGCGAAGGCCATCGGCACGCAGAACGTGCGCCAGTCGCTCGATTACGTGGCGCGCGGCGAAGTCGATGCGGGCTTTGTCTACGCCACCGATGCGGCCATCATGAAGGATAAAGTGAACGTGGTGCTGGAGGTGCCGCTCGACGCACCCGTGCTGTACCCGATCGCCACCATCAAGGGCAGCGGCAATGCGGCCGAAGCGAAGCGCTTCGTCAGCTATCTGCAGACGGCGCCGGCACAAGCCATCCTGGCCAAATACGGGTTTAAAAAGCCATAAAGTAGAACGACTGCACATGGATATCGCCTGGACCGCGCTGGCCCTGTCGCTGAAAGTTGCGGCCTGGGCCACGGCGCTCAATTTGTTGCTCGGCATCGGTACGGGCTATCTGCTGGCGCGCACGCGTTTTCCCGGGCGCGAGCTGCTCGACGCCCTGTTGACCCTGCCGATGGTGATGCCGCCCACCGTGCTTGGCTATTACCTGCTGGTGCTGCTGGGGCGGCGCGGCACCCTGGGCGTCTGGCTGCAGGACAACTTCGGCATCAATCTGATCTTTACGTGGCAGGGCGCCGTGATCGCCTCCACCGTCGTCGCCTTTCCCCTCGTCTTCAAGCCCGCGCGCGCCGCCTTCGAAGCCGTCGACGGCCAGCTCGAGCAGGCGGCTCGCGTGCTGGGCATCTCCGAAATGGCGATTTTCTTCCGCGTCACCTTGCCGCTGGCCTGGCGCGGCATCCTCGCCGGCGTGCTGCTGGGATTCGTGCGCGCGCTGGGCGAATTCGGCGCGACCCTGATGGTGGCTGGCAGCATTCCCGGCAAGACGCAGACTTTATCCGTCGCCGTGTATGAAGCCGTGCAGGCGGGCCAGGACGACGTGGCCAACACCCTGGTGCTGATCACCTCGGCCGTGTGCATCGTGGTGCTGCTGTCGGCTGGCCGCCTGGCGCCCGGGCGCATCGCTCATAAATGACCGCTATGCAACTCGACCTCGACATTCGCGCCACCTTGCGCTCCGGCAAACGCCGCTTCGACCTGCAGGTGCAATGCACCTCAGGCAGCCAGCGCATCGCCATGTATGGCCCGTCCGGCGCCGGCAAGAGCATGACCCTGAAAGCCATTGCCGGACTGTTTACACCGGACGCGGGCCATATCCGCCTGAACGGGCGCACCCTGTTCGATTCGGCCGCCGGCATCAACTTGCCGCCGCAGCAGCGCAATATCGCCTACCTGTTCCAGGATTACGCGCTGTTTCCGCACCTGACGGTGCGCCAGAACGTGGGCTTCGGCCTGGCGCGCGGCTGGTTCAATCCCCGCGCGCGCGAAAAATTGCAGAAGGTCGAGCATTGGCTCGACGCGTTTCACTTGCAGGAACTGGCGCACCAGTTCCCCGACGAGTTGTCCGGAGGCCAGCGCCAACGGGTGGCGCTGGCGAGGGCGCTCGTGGCCGAGCCAGACGCGTTGCTGCTCGACGAGCCGTTCGCCGCCCTCGATCCGGCCCTGCGTGTCAAAATGCGCCTGGAACTGAGCCAGTGGCAGCAGCGCCTGGACGTGCCCATGATCCTGATCACCCATGATCCGGAAGATGCGCGCATCCTGGGCGAGCATGTGCTGTACTTGCGCGACGGACAGATCGATAACAGGGAAGAACACATGGCATTGGGTGAACGCATTGGATAAATCAGCGGCAGCGGAAATCGGCCTGCAAGGCTCGGTATGGATGACGGTGGGCGGCGAGCACCTGGGCGGCGCCGGCCGGGTGGAATTGCTGGGCGCGATCGCCGAATGCGGCTCCATCACGCAGGCGGCCAAGCTTGTGAAGATGAGCTACAAGGCGGCCTGGGACGCCATCGACGCGATGAACAACCTGGCGGGTGAGCCGCTGGTTGAGCGCTTGACGGGCGGCAAGGGCGGCGGCGGCACGCGCCTGACGCAGCGTGGGCGCCAGCTGGTCGACAATTTCCGCATCATCGAGCGCGAGCATGCCCGCTACCTGCGCCAGCTGGGCAGCCAGGCGGAAGGCATCGCAGACGATCTTTTACTCATACGGAGAATGGCCATGAAAACCACGGCACGCAATCAATTCCTGGGCAAGGTGGCCGAACTGAAACAGGGTGCCGTCAACGACGAAGTCACCCTGGAATTACCGGGTGGACAGCACATCGTGGCCATTGTCACGCAAGGCAGCAGCGCCAGCCTGGGCCTGGTGCCGGGCGCGGAAGCGTTTGCGCTGATCAAGGCGTCGTCGATCATCCTCGTGGCCGACAGCGCAGGGGCGCGCTTCTCCGCGCGCAACCAGCTGGCCGGGCTGGTGACGCGCGTGCAGACGGGCGCCGTGAACACGGAAGTGGTGCTGGACTTGCCGCGCGGCGGCACCATCGCCGCCATCATCACCAATCAGAGCAGCACCGAGCTGGGTATTGAGATCGGCAGCAAGGTGACGGCGATTTTCAAGGCCTCCAGCGTGATCCTGGGCGTGCCGGCGTAAATGGGGTAGGTCGGATTAGCGCGCAAGCGCGTAATCCGACAAGGTTCCGGGGTCTGACCCCGGTTTTACGTTGCAGGCTTAATCTTTCAGCCTGGACAACCAATCCGCTGCCGCCGCCAGCGCCTGTTCCAGCTCCTGCGCCGTCTGCGCCAGCAGCGCCGGCACCTCGTCGAGCCGGCCCGCATCGATGGCTTCCTCGGTGGCGAAGGCGGCGCGGATCAGGCGTTTCGTGCCCAGGGTGCCGACGGAGCCGCGCACGCTGTGCAGGATGCGCGCCACGTCGCTGTGGCGGCCGGTCTGCAACGCCGTTTCGGCGTCGCGCACGGGCGTCATGCCCTTGTTCAGCGCGTCTTCCACCATGCGCCGCAGCACGCCGCGCCCTTTCGCGTCGCGCCCCATCACGCGCATCAGCGGCGCCATGGAAAACACTTCCTCATCGGCGACGGGCGCCGGCCCGGCCGTCTGCACTGGCGGGCGCTTGGGCAGGTGGCGCAGGATGACTTCCATCATCTCTTCCACCACCACGGGCTTGGCGATGAAATCGCTGATGCCGGCCGTCATGCAGCGTTCGCGCTCGGACGCCAGCACGCCGGCCGTCATGGCGATCACGGGCAGGCTCAAGCGCAGTTCCGTGCGGATGATGTGGGTGGCGCTGAAACCATCCATGACGGGCATCTGCATGTCCATCAGCACGATGTCGTAGCGCAGCGCTTCCGTGCGCAGCCGTTCCACGGCTTGCAAGCCGTCGCCCACCACGTCCAGGGTGGCGCCCATGTGTTCGAGGATGCCGCGCGCCACGGCCTGGTTCAGGTGGTTGTCCTCCACCAGCAGGAAATGCACGCCGGCCAGTTCCGTGCCCAGCGGCTGGTGCAGGATGCGCTGCTCGCCGCCGTCGTGCTTGGCAATCAGCGCCTGGTGCAGGGCATCGAACAGGCTCGAGCCCGTGATCGGTTTCATCAGCACGACGTCGGCCTCGGCCGCGCTGGAGATTTCCTCCAGGTGGTTGCGGGCGAAGGCGTTGACCATCACCACGATGGGCTGGCGCTGGCCGGCGGCCGCCTGGCGGATGGCCTTGGCCGTGGCCAGGCCGTCCATCACGGGCATGTGCCAGTCGGCCAGCACCACGTCGTACGGTTGCTGCTGCGCCAGGCGTTCGCGGTACAGTTCGATGGCGGCAAAGCCGGAGTCCACTTCGTCGGCCAGCCAGCCCCATGCCTCGATCAGCTTGACGATCAGTTCGCGCGTGGTGCGGTTGTCGTCGGCCACCAGCAGGCGCAGCTGGCCCAGGGTGGGCGTGCGCCGCGTTTCGGCCGGCTGCGCCAGCATGTCGAACGGCACGCTGAACCAGAAGCGGCTGCCCTTGCCTTCGCTGCTGGCGACGGCGATGTCGCCGCCCATCATGTGGATCAGCTGTTTGCTGATGGCCAGGCCCAGGCCCGTGCCGCCGAAGCGCCGCGTGATGCTCTGGTCGCCCTGCGAAAACGCGGCAAACAGCTGCTGTTGCTGCAGTTCCGTCATGCCGATGCCCGTGTCGCGCACTTCGAAGCGTAGCCAGGCGCGCCCGTTCTCTTTCTCGGCCAGGCTGACGGCCACCACCACTTCGCCGCTCTCGGTAAACTTGATGGCGTTGCCGGCCAGGTTGACGAGGATTTGCTGCAGCCGCTGGGCGTCGCCCACGAGGCGGCGCGGCACATCGGGCTCGACGGCAATCGCCAGTTCCAGCTCCTTTTCGCCCGCATTCATGGTCATCGTCGTGGCCAGCGTGTTCATGACCTCGTCGAGGTCGAATTCGACGGGCGACAATTCCATGCGGCGCGCCTCGATCTTCGAATAATCGAGCACGTCGTTGAGGATGCCCAGCAGCGACTGGCCCGCCACGCGCACCATGGTCAGATACTTGCGCTGTTCCGTATCGAGCTTGGTATTGCCCAGCAAATACACCATGCCCAGCACGGCATTGAGGGGCGTGCGGATTTCATGGCTCATGTTGGCCACGAAATCGCTCTTCGCGCGGTTGGCCGCCTCGGCCCGGTCGCGCTCCTGTTCCAGCTCCGCCGCGCGCGATTCGAGTTCCTGCTGCAGCCGGTCGCGTTCGCTCATCAGGCCGTTGAAGGCTTCCGTCAGCTCGCCGATCTCGTCGCGCTGCTGCACGGGAACGGGGTGAAACGGCTGCCGCTGGTGCGCAGCGCCTGCAGGGTGTCGCGCAGGCGCACCAGGGGCGACAGCAGGCGTACGGTGACCCAGCCCAGCACGGCTGCGGCCAGCAGCGAGGCGAGGATGCTCCACAGCACCAGCCGGTACAGCACGCCGTCGAACGGTTCGAAGGCGTCGTCGAGGGGCAGCGAGGCGGCCAGCAGCCAGTTCACCGATTTCAGGCGCTTGAAGCTGTTGACGGCCGTGATGCCGCGGCTGTTGGTGCTGACCATGCTGCCTTCGCCATCGTCCTTCAGCAGCTGAGTGGTCGTCAGGTTGGCGTTCGGCAGGCGCGGCTGCAGCAAACGGCTGGTATCGGGGTGCAGCACGTAGCGCGGCACGGCGCCGCGCGTGAGGATGAAGTAATAGCCGCTCTTGCCGATCTTTTCCGAGCGCAAACGCCCCAGCAGGTTGTCCTTGTACAGGCGCAGCACGCCGATCACCACGCCGGCCACCTGGCCGTCGGCGGCCAGCACGGGCGCCACCATCTGCACGATGGGCATGCCGCTCGATTTGCCCAGCATCGGCTCGGTGATCATGGGCTGGCGCGTGCGCAGCACGGTCTGGAAATACTCGCGCTCGGCGACGTTGATGCCGGCGCGCCCCGCCACTTCCGGCATGTCGGCCACGACGGCGCCGTGCGCGTCGAGCACCAGCACGTCGTCGAACAGCACCAGCATCGAGCGGCGCGAATAGTATTCGCGCAACTGGGCGGGCTGGGCGATCAGTTCCGGCGGCTGCTGCCGGGCCGTCAGGGTGACGATCTGCAGCAGCATCCCCAGCTTGTCGTCGAGCTCGGCGGCGGTGCGGCTGATCAGGGACGACTGCTGGCTCAGCAGTACCCGGGTGAAATCGTCGCGCATGTGCTGCACCTGGATCATGGTGACCAGCGCGATCATGGCGATCGAGGTCAGGCTGGTGGCCAGCGCGACTTTTGCTTTGATGCCGAGAGGCTTCATGATTTCCTTTTCAGTACCGGGCGGCACAGGCGGCAAATAATGCTGTCAGGAATTTTCCTATCAATACCCCAGCTTGGCAAGCGCCGCCACGCAAATTGCCCTCTCCGCATGGGCTTTTGACGATGTTGCCATATAATTAAAGGCGGGACGTCGTTTATTCGGTGAAATTGCGGTGAAATTGGCACACGGCAACCCTGTATGCAGTAAACTTGTTGTTGCATTTTCTAAAAGGTACCGACATGACTGAAGCGCTACTCACTCCAACCTTGCCCACAGTGACCGTGGAAGCGTTGCGTGCGCGATGCTCGACCTGCAGCATGCATCAATTGTGCCTGCCGATGGGCCTCGATGTGGGCGACATGGACAGGCTGGACCAGATCATCGGCCGCCGCCGCAAGATCGTGCGCGGCGCCTCGCTGTTCCGCATCGGCGACTCGTTCCAGAACCTGTACGCGATCCGCCTGGGCCACTTCAAGACCTACCAGATCAATCCGGGCGGCGAAGAGCAGGTGACGGGTTTCCAGATGGCTGGCGAACTGCTGGGCATGGACGCCATCAGCGCCGACCGCCACCACTGTAATGCGGTGGCCCTGGAAGACAGCGAAGTGTGTGAAATCCCGTTTTCCAGCCTGGAACAATTGCTGGGCAACATGCCGACCCTGCTGCGCCATTTCCACCGCATGATGAGCCAGGAAATCACGCGCGAGCAAAGCGTGATGCTGTTGCTGGGCAATATGCAGGCGACGCAGCGCTTTGCCGCCTTCATCGTCAACCTGGCGTCGCGCTATGAAGCGCGCGGCTATTCGAGCAGTAAATTCCAGTTGCGCATGTCGCGCGAGGAAATCGGCAACTACCTGGGCCTGACCATCGAAAGCGTCAGCCGTTTATTGTCGAAATTCAAGAAGGAAGGCTGGCTGCGCGTCTCCAACCGAGAGATCGAGATCCTGCAGCCGGCGAAATTGAAGGCCATTACGGCCGGCACGGACGTCTGCAAATAACAGCACCGTCAAAACCTACTGCGCGTCGCGCTTTGCGGCCTGCGATGCTCGCTGTGCTCTAGCACAGCTGCGCTTCTCAGCCACAAATCACTGCCGCTCGCTACGGTTTTTTCCCGGCGCTGTACGTTATAGCTCTTCATCCGCGTGCAGCGCGATGCTGCGTTGCAGCGGCCAGGTCCAGATACCGGACAGGCGCCACTCGCGCTTGTCATTTTCCACCAGCACCTGCCAGCGGCTGCGTTCGAGCATCGGCAGCGCCACGGAAAAATTGCCGGCCGCATCGGGCTGCACCAGCAGCTTGATATCCTTTTCCGGCAGGGTCGCATGCGCCAGGTGCAGCAGCAAAGGCCTCTGGTACGCCTTGCCGAAGCTGTGCACGGAACCGCTCAGGCGCGCTGCGGCGACGTCATACGCCAGGGTCGTATCCATGGCCAGGTCGCTGGCGATCGTGTCGCGCTTCAAATCCTGGTTGATGGCCTTGCCCTGCTTGTAATAGTCGCCCACCACCAGCGCATCGGGTTGTGTAAACGCGATATAACCCATGAAGCTGCCGACGACCACGGACAGGCCGGGACCGATCATCAGCAGCCATGGCCAGCGGTGCTTGTACCACGGGGCAACGGGGGCTTGCAGTTTCAGACTGTCGGACATGCTATTTCTCCTGTGTAAATGGCCGGCCCCCATGCGGGGACCGGCCTTCCTGCATTAGCGCGGCACGATGAAGACCGCGCTTTCGCGCACGTGCAGCGACGGGTCGTCCAGCGAGTGCAATTCGATTGCAATCTTGTTCGAACCCTTCTCGCCGACGCCGTGCGGCACGCGCAGGCGGATCGGCCAGCCCAGCGTTTCCGTCGGCTGCAACGTCACTTCCTCGCGTGTCAGCAAGGTCAGGCCCGGCAAGCCGGATGCGCTGATTTTGAAATGCTGGCTTTGCTCGGAGGTGTTCATGATCTGCAGGCGGTAGACGTTTTCGATCATGCCGTCTTCCACTTCGCGTCCCATCGAACCGCGGTCGCGGATCACGTCCATTTTCAGCGGCGTGCGCAGGGCCAGCGAAGTACACACGGCGATGATGATCAGGGCCAGGATGGAAGTGTAGATCAGCACGCGCGGGCGCATGGCGCGCTGGCGGATCTGCTTCGAATTGAAGTTGTTTTCCATCGCATGGTCGGTGCTGTAGCGTATCAGGCCACGCGGCCGTTCGACCTTGTCCATCACGGTATTGCAGGCATCGACGCAGGCGGCGCAGCCGATGCATTCATACTGCAGGCCGTTGCGGATATCGATGCCGGTCGGACACACCTGCACGCACAGGGTGCAGTCGATGCAGTCGCCCAGCTTGTCGTTGTTGCCAGCCTTCTTGCTCATGGCGCCGCGTGGTTCGCCGCGCTTGGCATCGTAGGTGATGATCAGCGTGTCCTGGTCGAACATGGCGCTCTGGAAGCGCGCGTAGGGGCACATGTATTTGCACACCTGCTCGCGCAGCCAGCCTGCGTTGCCGTAGGTTGCCAGGCTGTAGAACAAGACCCAGAACCATTCCCAGGGACCGAAATTGAGGGTGGTCACCTCGCGCGCCAGTTCCTTGATCGGCGTGAAGTAGCCGACAAAGGTAAAGCCCGTCCACAGGGCGATGGCGCCCCAGACCAGGTGCTTGGCCGTCTTCTTGAATGCCTTGCGCACGGAGGGACCCTGCCTGTCGAGGGCCATGCGCGCGCTGCGCGTGCCCTCGATGCGGCGTTCGACCCACAGGAAGATTTCCGTGTATACCGTTTGCGGGCAAGAAAAGCCGCACCATACCCGCCCGGCAATGGCCGTGACGAGGAACAACAAATACGCACAGATGATCAGCAGGGCCGCCAGATAGATGAAATCCTGGGGCCACAGCACGACGCCGAAAATGTAGAACTTGCGCGTGGTCAAATCGAACAGCAGGGCTTGCCTGCCATTCCAGGTCAACCACGGCAAGCCGTAGAACGCGAGCTGGGTAAGCCATACGCATACCCATCGCCAGGTAGCGTAGCGTCCTTTGGCCTCGCGAGGGTAGATTTGCTCGCGGGCCGCATACATCTTGATGACTTGAGGTTCCATTACATCATTTCACGGGCGTCTGGGGATTCGACAGGCTCCAGACATACGCCGACAGCACGTGTACCTTGGATTCGCCGAGGAAATCGCTGAAGGCCGGCATGGTGTTGCTGCGTCCCTTGCGCACGGTTTCCATGATGGTATCGGCGCTGCCGCCGTACAGCCACACCTTGTCCGTCAGGTTAGGCGCACCGAGCATCTGGTTGCCCTTCGCATCGGCGCCGTGACAGGCCATGCAGGCGCCAAACTTGGCCTTGCCCAACACGGACTTGACGGGGTCCGAGGTGGAACCGGACAGGCTCAGCACGTAATGGGCCACGTTCTCGACATCCTTTTCGGAGCCCAGCGCGGCGCCCATCGGCGGCATCTGCCCATTGCGGCCGTGCATGATGGTGGTCTTGATGATGTCGGGTTCGCCGCCATACAGCCAGTCCTTGTCCGTCAGGTTGGGGAAGCCCTTGTTGCCGCGCGCATCCGAACCGTGGCATTGCGCGCAGTAGGTCAGGAACAAACGCTGGCCGATGGCTTGCGCCTGCGGATCGGCCGCCACCGTCTTCAAGTCCTGGCTCAGGTACTTGTTGAACAGGGGACCGTAGTCGGCTTCCGCCTTCTTCAGCTCTTCCTCGTACTGGCCCGTCGATTTCCAGCCCAGGCTGCCGGCGTAGTTGCCCAGGCCCGGATACAGGAACAGGTAGGCCAGCGCGAAGACGATGGTGATGTAGAACAGCCACATCCACCAGCGCGGCATCGGCGTATTGAGTTCCTTCAAGTCCTCGTCCCACACGTGGCCCGTGGTGCCGTCGGCGGGGGCGCCGGCGGCCACTTTCACTTTCGACTGGGAGTACAGCAGCACGCCGCAGCCGATGATGCCCAGCAGGGACAGCACGATGACATAGATATTCCAGAAGCCATTGGTAAAGTCAGCCATGGTTGCGCTCCTTCGCCAGGTTCATTTCGGCCTCGGCCGGATAGTCGAGCGCGTCGTCGGCGAACGGCAGGCGCGCCGCCGCGTCGAAGTCGCTGTTGCTGCGGCTGAACGTCCACCACAGGATGCCCACGAACGTCGTAAAGGAAACCACCGTCATGACGCTGCTGGCGCTGTCAAACAGGTTTTCGATTGCCATGCTAATTCCTTGTTTTGATTAATGTACCGAGGCCTTGCAGATAGGCGACCAGGGCGTCTTCTTCCGTCTTGTCCTGCAGCTGCGCGGGGCCGGCGGCGATTTCCGCATCGCTGTACGGCTGGCCCAGGCGTTGCAGGGCGCGCATCTTCGGCATGATGTCGTCAGGCACCAGCTTAGTCTTCGCCAGCCAGGGGTAGGCCGGCATGTTCGACTCGGGCACCACGTCGCGCGGGTTGTTCAAGTGCGTGCGGTGCCATTCGTCGCTGTAGCGGGCGCCCACGCGGGCCAGGTCGGGACCCGTGCGCTTGGAACCCCACTGGAACGGACGGTCGTAGACGAACTCGCCGGCGACCGAATAGTGGCCATAGCGTTCCGTTTCCGCGCGCAGCGGACGCACCATCTGCGAATGGCAGTTGTAGCAGCCTTCGCGCACGTAGATGTCGCGGCCCGCCAGGCGCAGCGGCGAATACGGCTTCAGGCCGGCGACGGGCTCCGTCGTGCTCTTCTGGAAGAACAGGGGAACGATCTCGACGGCGCCGCCGATGCTGATCACCACCGTGACCAGGGCGATCAGCAGCCAGGGGTTTCTCTCAATCCATGCATGTGAAAATTTCATTTGCTTTTGCTCCTATCAGGCGTGCGCCGCGTTCAGTTCCGGAATGCGGGCGACGGGGAGTTTGCTGCCGCGCAAGGTCATCCAGGTGTTGTAGCCCATGATGCACATACCCGACAGGTACAGCAGGCCACCGGCCACGCGCACCACGTAGTACGGATACGTCGCTTTCACGCTCTCGACAAAGGTGTAGGTCAGGGTGCCGTCCGGATTGACCGCGCGCCACATCAGGCCTTGCATCACGCCGGCGATCCACATTGCCGCGATGTACAGCACGATGCCGATGGTGGCTACCCAGAAGTGCACGTCGACCAGGCGCGTGCTGTGCATCTGCGTGCGGCCCGCCAGGCGCGGCAGCAGGTAGTAGATCGAACCCATGGTGATGAAGCCCACCCAGCCCAGGGCGCCCGCATGCACGTGGGCAACGGTCCAGTCGGTGTAGTGCGACAGCGAGTTGATGGTCTTGATCGACATCATCGGACCTTCGAAGGTGGCGATGCCGTAGAACGACAGCGAGACGATCATGAATTTCAGGATCGGGTCGGTGCGCAGCTTGTGCCAGGCGCCCGACAGGGTCATGATGCCGTTGATCATGCCGCCCCAGCTTGGTGCCAGCAGGACCAGCGAGAAGACCATGCCGATCGATTGCGTCCAGTCAGGCAAGGCCGTGTAGTGCAGGTGATGCGGGCCCGCCCACATGTAGGTGAAGATCAGCGCCCAGAAGTGGACGATCGACAAACGGTACGAGTACACGGGGCGCTCGGCCTGTTTCGGGATGAAGTAGTAGACCATGCCCAGGTAGCCGGCGGTCAGGATGAAGCCCACCGCGTTATGGCCGTACCACCACTGGATCATGGCGTCCTGCACGCCCGCGTAGGCGGAATACGATTTGGTGAACGAGGCAGGCATGACGGCGCCATTGACCACGTGCAAGATCGTCACGGCCAGGATGTAGGCGCCGAAGAACCAGTTGGCCACGTAGATGTGCTTGACCTTGCGCTTGATCAGGGTGCCGAAGAAGACGATGGCGTAGGCGATCCAGACGACGGCGATGAGGATGGCGATAGGCCATTCCAGCTCGGCGTATTCCTTGCCGCGGGTCAGGCCCATGGGCAGGCTGACGACCGCGCACAGGATCACGGCTTGCCAGCCCCAGAAGGTGAAGGCGGCCAGCTTGTCGGAAAACAGGCGCACCTGGCAGGTGCGTTGCACGACGTAGTACGAGGTGGCGAACAGGCCGCAGATGCCGAAGGCGAAAATCACCGCATTCGTGTGCAGCGGACGCAGACGCCCGTATGTCAGCCATGGTATGTCGAGGTTCAGGGCAGGCCAGGCCAGCTGAGCGGCGATGATAACGCCAACCAGCATGCCGATGATGCCCCATACCACAGTAGCGACCGCGAATTGCTTCACGATCTTGTAGTTATAGTTCAGCGATTGATCCACAAAGACTCTCCCTGGAATTACTATTTATGATGGTGGCCAGAGAGTAAGTGTTTGACCGCGAAAAAACTTTGATGTGGATCAAAATTCCCCGGATGAAATAAGCGTAGCGAACTGGCATCGAAATAAAGTGATATTCCGGTCAAAAAAGCCATGCAAGATCCCTGCAACAGCTGGCTTGACATGGCGTAAAACGTGCATGGAAGCAATGACTTACAGTGGCTTGTCCAGACACGCCCAAGGCCCGCCATGGAAGACCCCGAACGCCGCGACCCGTTTGATGCCCAGGTGGACCTGGTCGTCGGCAAGGCCGAGGGCACGACCCTGTTCAGTCACTGCCTGCTCGATTGCCTGCAGCAGATGCCTTCGCCGGGCATCGTCATCTTCGTGCATGGCGTCAATTCCGACGGCGAGTGGTACGGCGCGGCCGAAGCCGGCTTGTGCCAAGGCCTGAACACGCGCATGAAGCGCTGCGACGAGCACATGGCGCATGCCACGGCGCAGGCGGGGCAGCTGACGCCGGTGGGCTATCGGAGCGAACTGAGCGATGACGGCTATGTCGATCCCGACTACACGGCTGCCACCTTCATCGGGCCGCCAGCGCATTTCTCGCCCGTGATCCAGTTCCGCTGGGGCTACAAGGCCAGCGACAGGGAATTGCAGCAATATGGCGATTCGGTCTACCTGAACGAACACGCTTACTGGGGCGGCGGCCCGTTCGCCAATGGCTGCTCCTCCCTGCCTGACCTGTGGGGCGAGGGTCTGTCGGACGCCCTCTTCCTGTTCATCCACATCGAGCATCTGAATCCCGTCAACGACCGCATCGTGTATGCCTGCCCGCCGCGCCCCTATTTCGTGCTGGCCGCGCTGCGCCTGGCGCACCTGGTGGCGGCCATCCGCCGGCAGCAGGCCGACGTGCCGATTACCCTTGTCTGCCACAGCCAGGGCAATATGGTGGGCATGGCGGCCGCATTTCTGGGCAATAAGATGGCCAAGGTGCAGGATGCGGCAGGCAAAAGCGGGCGCTGCGTGGCCGATACCTATGTCTTGTGCAACCCGCCCTACAGCCTGTTGCGCAGAAACGATACGGAAGGCTGGCTGCAGGGGCAGGTCAGGGATGTCGATGGCAATGTGGGCCGGCAGAGCGGCGAGGCGCGCCGCAAGACCCTGGCGGCGTTTTTCGACATCGTGCGCGGCCAGGCCACGGAGCCGCCCATGTCTGCCGCGCTGGCGGACATGGCCGCCAACGTGCGCCATGATTTCACCCTGGACAAGGACAGGGCCGCCTATGCCTGCGGCCCGCAGCCCACGACGCGCGGTCGCGTCACCCTGTATTGCAATCCGCACGACCAGGTGATTTCCGCCACGCCCATCCAGGGCATGGGCTGGTTGGGTCTGAGCGCCGAAGAGATCAAGGCCACGCGCGGCGCCGGCGTGTTTACTCAGCGCGTGTTTGCGCAAGGCTTTCCCGTTGGCCAGCACGGCGATTATGACTATTGGAGCAATCACTATCGCCAGCCCGCGCGGGGCAGCGCCGATTTCTGGCATCCCCGTTCGCCGATTTCCAGATACGACCCGGACAAGGGCATGCGCGCCAGTACCAGCGCGGCCGGAAAGGCGGGGACCGTGCGCACGGCCTCCGCCATGTCGGCCCTCATGAAGATGCTGAAGACGCCCATCAATGCCGTGCCGCCGGACGACTGGCGCATCCCCGTGACGGCGCCCGCCTTGCCGGAAGTGTTTACACCGCAGGCCGTGCGCTTTGGCGTACCTAGTCCGCAGTTCGACCAGAATCTCGATCCGCCCGGCACGCATCGCCATGCGGGCAAGGCACGTCAGAAAGGCGAGCCGTATGCCGATACAAGCGTGGGCGGCACGCCGCAGGGCGACCGCAATACCGAGGCGGCACTGCGCTACGAAGACCATGCCCGCCTGCGCATGAAGGCCCGCCGCGGGAAGCTCGACGGCCTTGACGGCAAGGCGATGATGGAAGACGACCTGTCCACGGCCACGCCGGAATATTTGCAATGGCGCAAGCAGGAAATCCAGGGGCAACTGGCGGCCACCTGCGACACGCATGCGACCGACCACTCCACCATCCTGAGCAATCCCCGGCATGCGGAAATGGCGCTGGCGTATGACGTGGCGATTGGGGGGCTCATATCGGTGAGGAGGCGATGCGGGAATTGAGAGTGATTGCGGATTGGCGATTGTTGAAGGAGCTGGAAAAAGGGGTAATCCAAACAGAATTTTTCTTGAATATTTCAAGCTTGGTTTGTTTAAGAAAAAGCCGTTATTGGAGTGGGTTCAAAGTGATGGCAGCACAGGGCGCATGCCTTCTGAAATTGTGGATGAGCGTATGTACAAGCGCCCGGAGACATCCTGATGCGTAACTTGATTGCTACCTTTCCGCGCAGGCTGGGTTGGAGCATGTGCGTATTCAGTCTTGCGTCTGGTATTGCACTCTGGTCTGTATTGCAGACCGGGCCAACCGATGTTCCTCTTGAAGGAGGATTGCTGATGAAACGACTATTGTTGATGCCTGCATTACTGGCGCTTGCCGTACTTTTTAACGTCGGCCAGCGCCAGCAAGGCGCCGGTAGCCATACCGATTGCCGCCGTCGCGCCCATTGCGCCAGAGCAACCGTACATGGCGCAGGTGGTGGGTGTGCAGTGGCTCAATCCCCTGCAGCGGCGCGATTATCCGACCGAATGGCAATTGCTGTGGACGCTGGGCCTGGCCAAGCCGAACAAGGACGATAGCAAAGTGAAAGAGAATCCTGTGCGTTTTGGCAAGGTGCAATCGATCGGCATGATTGCTTCTGGCAACAAGGGGCGGGAAACATTCAATGGATATCATGAAAAGTATGTGGAGGAATTGATCACGCTGTTTCATGATATTTATTTCTCGAGCGAAGAATATTTTTATAACGCCCATTCGTTGACTGATAAATCCACGCGCCGTGAATTGGCCGGCATCCATGTTGAATATGCCCTACCGGCCGGGCGGCTTGATCCCGTGGAAGCGGCGGAATATTTGCGCGAGGAGATTGTCGATACCTTCAGCATCGGCAACCCCCATTTCCCCGATTCCTGGACCACGGCCACGCCGCCCGACGTGCGCGTCACCCTGGGCGGCGCCAACGCGGGTTTTACGTCCCTGGCAGCGGGGTTGTCTTACCTGCAGGCCAATCCCGACAAGACGGTGTGGGTGATGAACTGGGATGCGCCCAGTTATCCGCCCAGGGATGAGCAGATCAATGAAAACATGGTCCTGCTGGTGCTGGCCGGTCCCGGCTACAAGACGGAGCGCGCGCCGCTGGCGTGGCTGGGCTTTCCCGCCACGTGCAAGGTCGCCGATTTCACTGCCGGCAAGGGCGCTTCCCCGCGCACCGTGCAGGCGTGGAGCGCTGCCATCGACGCTGCCGCCCGGAACGCGCAACTGGCCGACAGTGCCATCGGCTACGTCATCCACGATGCGGGCAGCAGCTATCCTGTTTCGTCGGAGCGCATTGGCCCGCTGGCTCAAAGCCTGACGCAGCAATTGCCCGACTTCGATTTCAACAAGCAGACCTTCAACATGCCGGCGCTGCTGGGTGAAACGGGCGCCGGCACGGCGCTGACCAACGTGGCGCTGGCCATCGGTTATGCCAACCACGTGGGCCGGCCCGTGCTGGTGGCGGGCAGCAGCGACAGCGAGAGCGCGACTGCCGTGGTGGTGGCGCCGCCGGCCGTCTTGCGGCCCATCGACCACGAGCAGCCGTGGTTCCGCGCGCGCGGCGGCAATACCGTGTTCTTGCCGTGGTGGGGCCGGCGCTTCGATGCGCGGCCGGGGTCGCAAGGCTATTCGCGCTGAGGCGCGGGCGGGGCGGCCGCTTCCGGCGGCGTGTCGTCGTCCTGCAGCACGCGCAGGCCCGGTCCGACGAGGTCGTCGAACTGGCCGCTGTCCGAAGCCGTGAAATACACCCACAGGGCGATAAAGACGACCACGACGCTCAAGGGGATGAGGAGATACAGTGCTTCCATGTTCAGGCTTTCCGCAGGCGCAGGGCGTTGGCGATGACGACCGCCGAGCTGGCAGCCATGCCGACGCCGGACAGCCAGGGGTTCAAAAAGCCCAGCGCGGCGGCCGGGATGGCCGTCAGATTGTACAGCGTGGCCCAGCCCAGGTTTTCGCGGATGATGCGCATGCTGCGCGCCGCCGTCCTGGCCGTGTCGAGCACGGAAAGCAATTGGCTCGACAGCAGCACCGTGTCCGCATGCGCCTGCGCCAGCGCGGCGCCGGAACCCATGGCGAAGGACACGTCGGCGCCGCTCAGCACGGCGGCGTCGTTGATGCCGTCGCCCACCATCGCCACGACGGCGCCCGTCGCCTGCAATTGCTGCACGAAATCGAGCTTTTCATCGGGCAGGCATTCGCCGCAGGCCGTGGCGATGCCCAGTTCCGTCGCCACGCTTTGCGTCAGCGCTTCCTGGTCGCCGCTGAGCAGCACGACCTGCTTGCCGCGCCGCTGGAAATACGCGACCACGTCGCGCGCCTCGGAGCGCAGCGCATCGCTGAGCAGGAAACGCGTCAGCCACCGGCCCTGCGTGCCCAGGTACAGCGGCGTCATGCCCTGCATGCCGACGGCCGTGTCGCCCAGCGGCGGCCCCGCGATGGCGGCGACAAAGGCCGCATTGCCCAAGCGGTAGCGCACGCCGTCGACGACGCCCTCCAGGCCCTGGCCCTGCACTTCCTGTAATTGTTCCGCATGCATGCGCGGCGTTTCTCCCGCTGCTGCCAGGATCGCCTGCGCCAGCGGATGGGCGCTGCCCGCTTCCAGCACGGCGGCCACCTGCAGGCAGTCGTCTTCCGCCATGCCGCCCAGGCCCTCGATTTGCCGCAGCACGGGCCGGCCCAGGGTCAAGGTCCCCGTCTTGTCGAAGACGATGTGGGTGGCGCGGTGCAGGGTTTCCAGCACGTGCGGCTGGACGATCAGCACGCCGCGCCGCAGCAGGCTGTCGGTGGCGGCCGCCAGCGCCGTCGGCGTGGCGAGAGACAGCGCGCAGGGGCAGGAGACGACCAGCACGGCGATGGCCACGGGCCACGCCTGCGCTGGATCATGCCAGCTCCAGAAGGCGAACACGGCGACGGCAAACAGCAGCAGGCCCAGCACGAACCAGGCGGCCACCTTGTCGGCCCACTGCGCGATCTGCGGCTTGCCGCTGCCGGCCCGTTCGATCAGTTTCAACAGGTCCGACAGGGTGCTGTCGCGCGCCGGCTTCAGCACGCGCAAGATCAATGCCGCGCTGGCGTTGATGGCCCCGCCCGGCACCCGCTCGCCCGTTTTTCTGCGCTGCGCCGCGCTCTCGCCCGTCAGCAGCGATAAATCGAGCGCGCTCGTGCCTTCGATGATGACGCTGTCGGCGGCGATCGCCTCGCCCGGTTTCACCAGGATGATGTCGCCGACGGCCAGGCTGCCGGCCGGCACCAGGGTGGTGGCGCGGTTGTCGGGGAAGTCCGCCATCAGCGAGGCGGACGCGGGCAAGGCATGCTGCAGCCGTTCCAGTGCGGAAGCCGCCTTGCGGCGCGCCTGCAGCTCGAAATAGCGGCTGCACAGCAGCAGGAAGATGAACATCGTGGCGGAGTCGTAATACACCTCGCCGCGGCCCGTGAAGGTCGCCACCACGCTGCCGAAGAAGGCCGCCAGGATGCCCAGCGCCACGGGCACGTCCATGCCCAGGGTGCGCGCGCGCAGGCTGGCCCAGGCGCCCTGGAAGAACGGCATGGCCGAATAGCAGATGGCCGGCAAGGTCAGGAGCAGGCTGGCCCAGCGCATCAGGCTGGCCATATTCTCGTCCAGCGTGCCGTCCTCGGCGGCCAGGTAGGACGGCGCCACGTACATCATCACCTGCATCATCGACAGGCCGGCCACGAACAGCTGGCGGCCCAGGGTCTTGCTGGCCTTTTGCAGGCGCTCGCCATGGCGCACGGCGTCATACGGATAGGCCGTGTAGCCGACTTGCCGCACGGCCTGCAGGATGTCGCCCGGCTCGCACTGCGCGCGGCTCCAGCGCACGTACAGGCGCTCGGTGGCGACGTTCAGGCTGGCCGCCTGCACGCCGGGCAAACGCGTCAGCTGGCGTTCGATCAGCCAGACGCAGGCGGCGCAGCGGATGCCTTCGACAGAGAGCGTTGCTTCGCAGCTGCTGGCGTCGCGCGCGAATTGCGCGTCGTCATTGCTGTACAAACGCAGTTCGGGCGGCACCATGGTGGCGTCAGCCGCGTTGACGGCGTATTCGTCGCGGTCGCGGTAGTAGGCGCTCTGGCCGATGTCGACGATGGTTTGCGCCACCGCTTCGCAGCCGGGGCAGCACATGGCGCGCGGCACGTTGTCGATGGTGACGAGCCAGCTGGAGCCGGCCGGGACGGGCAAGCCGCAATGGAAGCAGGCGGAGGGTTGTAAAACTGCATTCATAGGTTTGTTTTCATGCGTCTTTTCATGGATGGCCCGTGACGCACAGGGCGTCGAGCCAGCCCAGCGACACGCCATTCGCGGCGCGCAGCAGGCCCAGCAGACCAAAGCCCAGCACCAGCACGCCGCTGGCGATGCGCACGGGACGGCGCTGCATCTGTGCGCGCAGGCGCGTGCCCAGCAAGCCCATGCCCAGCAGGGTGGGCAGGGTACCCAGGCCGAAGGCGGCCATGGCGGCCGCGCCGCTCAGGGCCGAGCCTTGCATCATGGCCGTCAGCAGGGCGCTGTAGACCATGCCGCACGGCACCCAGCCCCACAGGCCGCCCACGGCCAGCGCCTTTAGAGGGGTATCCATCGGCATCAGCGGTTTCAGCAGGGGGCGCACGCGGTGCCAGACGACATTTCCCGCCGCTTCCAGGCGGGCCAGGCCGCGCCAGGCATCCATCAGGTACAGGCCCAAAGCCACCAGCATCAGGTTGGCCAGCCAGTAGCCGGCCACTTGCAGGGACGCCATGTGCAGCATGCCCGCGCCCGCCAGGCTGCCGGCCAGGGCGCCGGCCAGCATGTAGCTGCCTATGCGCCCGCCGTTGTAGGCCAGCACGCGCAGCACATTGGCTTGCACGGTTGTCGGCAATGCCGGGCGCGCCACGGCGATGGCGATCACCGGGCGGGCCGGCGCCGCCGCTGCGCCGCCGCCGCTGATCGACAGGGCGCCCACGATGCCGCCGCACATGCCGATGCAGTGCACGCTGCCGGCCAGGCCGACCAGGAACATGGGCACGAGGCTGAGGACGTTCATCGGGCGGTGTTACACCGTTTTCGAGTAGCGCAGCGGCTGCGGCGCGTCCGGCGCCGCGTTGGCGCGCGCCAGGGTCAGGTAGCGGTCGAAGACCATGCAGATATTGCGGATCAGCAAGCGCCCTTTCGGCGTCACCGTCAGCCAGTCTTCCTCGATGACGAGCAAGCCGTCGCGCGCCAGTTCGCGCAGCTTTTCCAGCTCGGCGGCGAAGTAGCTGCGGAATTTCACGGGATGCGCCTGCTCGATGGTGGCGATCGACAATTCGAAATTGCACATCAGCATCTGGATGATGATGCGGCGCAATAAATCGTCCGTATCGAGCTTGATGCCGCGCGCGATCGGCAGCACGCCTTCGTCGAGCTTTTCGTAGTAGGCGTCCAGCGTCTTTTCATTCTGGCTGTAGACGGCGCCGACGGAACTGATGGCCGACACGCCGCAGGCGATCAGGTCCGCTTCCGCGCGCGTCGAGTATCCTTGGAAATTGCGGTGCAAGCGGCCCTGGCGCTGTGCCACGGCCAGGTCGTCCGTCGGCTTGGCGAAATGGTCCATGCCGATGTAGACGTAGCCGGCGGCCGTCAGGCGCGCGATGCACAGGCCCAGCATGGCCAGCTTGGTGGCGCTGTCGGGCATGTCGGCATCGAGGATGCGGCGCTGCGGCTTGAACAGGTGCGGCATGTGCGCGTAGTGGTACAGGGCGATGCGGTCGGGGCTGGCGTTGATCACCTTGCGCAGGGTTTCCGTCATCGTCTCCAGGCTTTGCTTGGGCAGGCCGTAGATCAGGTCGATGCTGATCGAGCGGAAACCGGCGTCGCGCGCCGCCTGCATGATGGCCACCGTCTCCGCTTCCGGCTGGATGCGGTTGACGGCCTTTTGCACGTCGGCGTCGAAATCCTGCACGCCCAGGCTGATGCGGTTGAAACCTTGCGCGCGCAGTGAAAATACGCGTTCGCGCGACACGGTGCGCGGGTCGATCTCGATCGAATATTCGCCGTCTTCATCGGAGGCGAACTCGAAATGCTGGCGCAGGTGCGCCATCAGTTCGTCCATCTGCTTTTCGCTCAGGTAGGTGGGCGTGCCGCCGCCGAAGTGCAATTGCTCGATCTGGTTCATGCCGGCAAACAGCTTGCCCTGCATGGCGATTTCCTGCTTCAGGTAGCTGAGGTAGGTGGCGGCCTTGCTGCGGTCTTTCGTGATGATCTTGTTGCAGGCGCAGTAGTAGCACAGGGTGTCGCAGAACGGCACGTGCACATACAGCGACAGCGGACGGCGGCCGCCGCGCATGCGCAGCGCGGCCAGCGCTTCGAGGAAATTGCCGTAGCCGAAGTCGGCATTGAAACGGTCGGCCGTCGGATACGACGTGTAGCGGGGGCCGGACTGGCTCATCTTGCCGATGATGACCGGGTCGAATTCGACGACGGCGTCCAGGTCGGCGGAAGCACTGCTGAGGAGTGTAGGCATGATGTGTTTGTATGTCTTGAAAGGTTTAGGCGGCCAGGCGTTTCATGGCGGGTTTGCCGGCGTTCGCGGCACCCGATTTGCCGCCGGGCATGGCGACGCGGCGCGGGGGCGGCATCTTGCCGAAATTGAACAGGCTCACGGCTTGCGACAGGCTGGCTGCTTCTTCCGCCAGGCGCGTGGCGGCCGCGGCGGCTTCTTCCACCAGGGCCGCGTTCTGCTGCGTCACCTGGTCCATGTGGGCGATGGCCTGGTTGACCTGGTCGACGCCGATGCTCTGTTCGCGCGAGGCGATGGAAATTTCCTGCATGATGGCCGTCACCTGCTTGACGGAGCTGACCACCTGCTCCATGGTGGCGCCCGCGCGGTTCACCTGCAGCATGCCGGCGCCCACCTTGCCGACGGAAATTTCGATCAGCTGCTTGATGTCCTTGGCCGCCACGGACGAGCGCTGCGCCAGGTTGCGCACTTCGCCCGCCACCACGGCAAAGCCCCTGCCCTGCTCGCCGGCGCGCGCCGCTTCCACGGCCGCGTTCAGGGCCAGGATGTTGGTCTGGAAGGCGATGCCTTCGATCAGGCCGATGATGTCGACGATCTTCTTCGACGAGGTATTGATGTCGTCCATGGTGGTGATGACTTCGGAAACGATCTCGCCGCCCTGCACGGCCACTTTCGAGGCGGCCACGGCCAGTTCATTCGCCTGCACCGAGTTGTCCGCGTTCTGTTTCACGGTCGACGAGAATTCCTCGATGCTCGAGGCCGTCTCTTCCAGGCTGGCCGCCTGCGATTCCGTGCGGCCCGACAGGTCCATATTGCCGACGGCAATCTGCTTGGTGGCCACGGCCATGGTTTCCACGTTGATGCGCACGTCGCGGATGGTGGCGATCAGGTTGCTGTTCATCTGTTGCAGCGCGCGCAGCAGCTGGCCCATTTCATCCGTGCTGTCCGTTTCAAAACTGCCCGACAGGTCGCCGGCGGCAATCGCCCGCGCGCCGTTCAGGGCCTTGCCCAGCGGCTTGAGCACGGACATGCGCAAGGTGTACCAGAGGAAGACGTTGATCAGGAAGCCGAACAGGGTGGCGCCGAAGATGGCGTAATTGGTGATCTTGCCGCCGCTGGCGAACAGGCTGATGACGCACACCAGCAGTTGCAGGCAGTTGACGATGGAGGTGGCGGCCCAGATGCGCAGGTTGAGCGACATGTGCGTCAGGTTGTGCAGCAGGTGCGCCAGACCCGGGCGCACGATCTGCCCGTGCTTGATGACGATGTTGCCGCCTTCCTTGTTGCGGATGGCCGCGTAGGCTTCCTCGGCCGCCTTGACCTGGTCCTTGTCGGCCTTCACGCGCACCGACATGTAGCCGATGGTCTTGCCCGCTTCGCGGATGGGCGTGACGTTGGCGCGCACCCAGTAGAAATCGCCGTTCTTGCAGCGGTTCTTGACCAGGCCCGTCCACGGCGTGCCGGCCTGGATCGAGGCCCACAGGTCGGCAAACGCTTCGGCCGGCATGTCCGGGTGGCGCACGATGTTTTGCGGTGAACCGAGCAGCTCTGCCTCGCTGAAGCCGCTGACCTGGCTGAAGTACGGATTCACGTACACGATATTGCCGTTCATATCCGTTTTCGACACGATGGCCTGGTCGTCCTGGACGAGGACTTCACGGTTAGTCACTGGCAAATTTTGTCGCATGGTCGCGGCTTCCTGATCGGTTAAATGAGCAATTGGTGAGTAAGACTTGCACGATTGCAAGAATGGAGATCAGTGTAAGGAGTCGCCTGCGCAAATTTATTGATGTAGATCAAAATCCTCCAGATTGGTCGTGCTTGTACGCATTTAGCGATAGCAATGCGGCATTGTTTTAAAGGTACTGGTTGCCGGCGGCGGCTAATCCACGCCCGCCGTCAGGGGCCGCAGGCTGCCCACGGCGTAGCCTTGCGCATAGTCGATGCCCAGTTCGCGGATGATGGCCAGGGTGGCGTCGTCTTCCACGTATTCGGCCACCGTTTGCAGGCCCATCACGTGGCCCACTTCATTGATGGCCTTGACCATGGCGCGGTTGATGGCATTGGTGGCGATGTCGCGCACGAAGACGCCGTCGATCTTCAGATAGTCGACGGGCAGGGCCTTCAGGTAGCCGAACGAGGAAAAGCCGCTGCCGAAGTCGTCGAGCGAGAAGCGGCAGCCCATGGCCTTGAGCTGGCGCATGAATACTTGCGCCTTGGGCAGGTTGGCGATGACGGCCGTTTCCGTGATTTCAAAGCAGATTTGCTCGGGCGCAATCGCGAATTGCACGAACTGTTCGGTGATGTAGTCGTGCAAGCCGGCATCGGCCAGCGACATGCCCGACAGGTTGACGGAATACAGGGCCGGTGCGCGGCGCCGGCTTTCGGCCAGCGCCTCGAGCGGCGGCAGGCTGTCGCGCACGCTCTCGATATGCGCGCAGACGGCGCGGATGACCCAGCGGTCGATGGGCAGCATCATGTCGTAGCGTTCGGCGGCGGGGATGAAGGCGCCGGGCAAGATCAGGTCGCCCTTGCTGTTGCGGATGCGGATCAGCACTTCGTCGTGGTGTTCCGGGCAATCGTGCAGGTGCACGATGGGCATGGCGTACAGGCGGAAATAATCGTGCGTGAACGCTTCGTTCAGGCGTGAAATCCACAGCATTTCGCCATGCCGCTGCGCCAGCATGACGTCGGACTCCTGATACACGTGCAGGCGGTTGCGGCCCTGCTCCTTGGCCAGGTAGCAGGCCTGGTCGGCGGCGCTCAGCAGCTCGCTCATGGACTTGCTGTCCTGGTTGATTTCCACGATGCCGATGCTCACGCCCAGCTCGAAGCTGCGTTCATCCCAGGCGAAGCGGAATTCGCGGATGGATTGGCGCAGCTGTTCGCCGATCTGGCGCGCGTGCTCGAGCGGACAGTGGGGCAGCAGCACGCCCAGTTCGTCGCCGCCCAGGCGCGCCAGGATGTCGCTGTCGCGCATGCGGCCCTGCAGCATCTTCGCCAGCAGCTGCAGCAGCACGTCGCCGGCGCCGTGGCCGCAGGTGTCGTTGATGACCTTGAACTGATCCAGGTCCAGGTACAGCAGCGCATGCGTGTGGCCGTCCTGCTTGGCCGTGTGCAGGGCGCCGGCCACCAGGTGTTCGAATTCGCGCCGGTTGATCAGGCCCGTCAGGGCGTCGTGCGTGGCTTGCCACGACAGCTGCTGGCTCAGCTTGCGTTCGTGGCTGACGTCGCGAAACACGACGACGGCGCCGAGAATCTCGCCGTCGCGCGACCAGATCGGCGCGGCCGACTCCTCGATGGCGATGCGCCGGCCTTCGCGCGTGACCAGTTGCGAGCGGGGGAAATGCCGATGGCCTGGCGCTGTTGCAGGCAGCGCATGGCCACGTGCTCGAGCGCTTCGCCCGTGCGTTCGTCGGCCAGCGGCATGGTCTGGCCGATGTCCATGCCCCGCGCCATGTCGTTGCTCCAGCCCGTCAACTGTTCGGCCACCCGGTTCAGGTAGCGCGTCTTGCCCTGCGGATCGGTAGTGATGACGCCGTCGCCGATGGAGCTGAGCGTCACTTCGGCCAGTTCCTTGCGCTCGGCGATCATCAGCTCGCGCGCCATGTGCTCGGTGATATCCCAGATGATGCCCAGGGTGCGTTCGGGATGCCCGGCGTCATCCATGAACACTTGCGCCTTGGCCGCCAGCCAGTGTTCGCTGCCGTCGGGCCAGACGACGCGGTATTGCAGGGCGTAGCCTTCGCGCCGGCGCACGCCGTCCTGCAGCACTTTGATCACCTTGTCGCGGTCGCCGGCGTGCACGCAGTCGAGAAAGGCGCGGAACGGCTGCGTCAGCGGGCGCTCCTCCAGGCCCAGCAAGGCAGCGCCCTTGGCCGACCAGCTGACCGTGCCGTCGATGACCTGGCCATCGACGATGCGCGAATCCCAGATGGCCATGTGCGCCGCCTCCAGTGCCATCTGCAAACGTTTCTGCTGGTCGCCCATCATCCCCTCCCGACATGGATACGGAGATAGACGGGGCGGTGGCGTTTAAGTTCCCGGCACATCCACCGGCGCGAGCGGCGTGGCGCGCGCCACGTCGCGCACGTTCTTTTGCACGGCCACGGCGGCGAACAGGCTGAGTAAAAACGCCATGGCATAGAAACCTTTTTCGCTGTTTTGCAGGGTGGCATTCCACAGGCCGACCGTCAGCAGCAGCAAGGCCAGCAGGACGGAAATCCAGCACAGGCCGAAATACATGCCCGTCACGGCGATGCCTTCCGCGCGGTCGCGCACGGACTTTTGCAGCGAGATGGCGGCGAACAGGCCGTACATGAGGATCGTAAAATAATAGCCCTTCTCGTTGAGGGCCATGCTGGCGTTCCACAGGCCGGACAGGTAAGTGACGATGCCGATCAGCAATGCCGCCCAGGACGCGCCGATGAAGGCGCTGCTGGGGCGTGGGGCGGGGAAGCATGCATAGGGTCTCCATGGGCAGCGGGCGCCGCCGGCATGGCCGGGGCGGCAGGCACGGATGCGCCTGCCGCCCCATCAGACCAGAAAGTTTATTTGCTGGGCTTGATCATGCGCAACAAAGCCGACACGGCGGTGACGCCGGCCAGCACCAGGCCGCCGGCGATCAGGCCGGCCACCGCGTTGATCAGGCTGGGCGTGACGGCCGCCAGCACGGGGCCGATGCCGGCCACGCCGCCGACGGCCTCTTCCGCATGGTGCAGCATGGCGCTGGCCCACGGCCAGCCGTGCGTCAGGATGCCGCCGCCGACCATGAACATGGCCAGGGTGCCCACGACGGACAGGAATTTCATCAGTTTCGGCGCCGCCGACACGAGCATGCGGCCAAAGCCGCGCACGCCGTCCATCAGCGCGCCCGCGCCCTTGCGCGCGGACAAATAAAAGCCCGCGTCATCGAGCTTGACGATGCCGGCCACCAGGCCATACACGCCCACCGTCATGAGGAGGGCGATGCCGACGACGACGGCCACCTGCTCGGCGAAGGTGGCCGCGGCCACCGTGCCCAGCGCGATGACGATGATCTCCGCCGACAAAATGAAATCGGTGCGGATGGCGCCCTTGATCTTGTCCTTTTCCAGCGCCACGAGGTCGACCTGCGGGTCGCGCAGGGCCTGCGCCAGCTCGGCCTTGTGGCTGTCGTCCGGGTGCAGGTATTTGTGCGCGATCTTTTCGAAACCCTCGAAGCACAGGTAGGCGCCGCCCACCATCAAGAGGGGCGTGATGGCCCACGGCGCAAACGCGCTGATGGCCAGCGCGGCGGGCACGAGGATGGCCTTGTTCTTCAGCGAGCCGACGGCGACGGCCCAGACGACGGGTAGTTCGCGCTCGGCGCGCACGCCGGCCACTTGCTGCGCGTTCAGGGCCAGGTCGTCGCCGAGCACGCCGGCCGTCTTCTTGGCGGCCACTTTGGTCATCAGGGAAACGTCATCGAGGATGCTGGCGATGTCGTCGAGCAGGGCCAACAGGCTGGAGCCGGCCATCTCAGCGCGCTCCCACGGTGGCGACAGGAAATTGTGGAGCGAGGAAAGTGTTGTTTTTCATGGTGTTGTTCTTGGTTGTACGGCAAGGGATGGCGTCGGTAAGGCGTGACTGCGATCTTACCCCAGGGCGGGCCGGCAAGGCCGCACTGACCGGGTTAAAATTGCCTCTTGCCACCATTTTTTGGGAAACCGCATGCACTTCGCCACCTGGATCGCCTTTGTCTTCGCCGCCACCATCATTGCCGTCTCGCCGGGGTCGGGCGCCGTGCTGTCGATGTCGCACGGCCTGTCGTACGGGGTCAGAAAGGCCAGCGCGACGATTCTGGGCCTGCAGCTGGGGCTGCTGGTGGTGCTGGGCATCGCCGGCGCCGGCGTGGGTTCGCTGCTGCTGGCCTCCGAAGTGGCGTTCAATATCGTCAAGACGGTGGGCGCCTTGTACCTGATCTACCTGGGCCTGTCGCAATGGCGCGCCAAGGTGGCCGTCACGGGCGACCTGCATGCGGACGCCGTGGTGCCTTCCATGGGGCGGCGCGTGCTGACGGGCTTTCTGACCAATGTGACGAATCCGAAAGGCATCATTTTCATGGTGGCGGTATTGCCGCAATTTATCAGCCCGGCAGCGCCGCTGCTGCCGCAGCTGCTGATCCTGGCCGTCACCATGTGCACGATCGATCAGATCGTCATGCACAGCTACGCCTTTTTAGCCTCGTCGATGCAGCGCTTTTTCCGCGACGCGCGCGCCGTGAAAAAGCAGAACCGCTTCTTTGGCGGCTTGCTGATGGCCGTCGGCGCGGCCCTGTTCTTCGTCAAGCGCGGCAGCCAGGCGGCATCCTGAGCCAAGGCAATATGCAAACCAAGATGCAAACATTTGTAAGCCCGCTTGCGATGCCGGCACGATGCGGATGTAATCGGTAATATGTCTTCCTTGTAAGTCCTGCCTGGAGCGCTGCCATGCGTCCTACCCTGTCTTTCCCCCTCCTGAACGCCGTGTGCGCCGTGCTGCTGTCGTCGGCGTGCGCCTTCGCCCTGGCGCAGGACCCGCCCGCCCGCGTGGGCCGCATTTCCACCGTCGAAGGGCAGGTGCTGGTGCGCGCCGGCGATGGCGACGCGCAAAACGCCCTCTTGAACTGGCCCGTCACGACGGATAACCGCTTGACTACCCTGCGCGGCGCGCTGGCGGAATTTCGCGTGGGCGCCGCCGCCGTGCGCCTCGATGGCGATTCCGAGCTGGAAGTGAGCGAACTCGATGACGACAGTTTCAAGCTGCACCTCGGCCATGGCACGGTCAGCGTGCGCGTGCGCAATCCCGATGCGCTGCGCGGCTTCGAGCTGACCACGGCCCAGGCCCGCGTGAGCCTGACCCAGCCGGGCTGGGTGCGCATCGAGGCGGGACGCCAGCCCGGCACCAGCGTCGTCAGCGTGCTCGACGGCGCGGCCGACGTGGATGGCGCGACGGGCAGCGTCACCTTGCGTGCCGGCAAGCGCGCCGAGCTGACGGATGAGGAATTGCGCACGGGCGCCGTGCAGCGCGTGGCGTTTGACAACTGGCCCGAAGCCTTGCCCGCCGCCGCGCCGGCCTTGCGCTATGTCACGGACGATACCACCGGCTACGAAGAGCTGGACCGCTACGGCGCCTGGCAGGACGATGCGGAGTACGGCCCCCTGTGGCTGCCCAGCGCGGTGCCGGCCGGCTGGGCACCGTACAGCGACGGGCGCTGGACGTGGATCGCGCCGTGGGGCTGGACCTGGGTCGACAATGCGCCGTGGGGCTACGCGCCCTCGCACTACGGCCGCTGGGTGCTGCTGGGCCACCGCTGGGGCTGGGCGCCGGGCCGCGAGCGCGTGCGCGCGCCTTGGGCGCCGGCCGTGGTGGGCTGGGTCGGCGGCAACCACTGGCAGCAGCACGGCCAGCGGCCGGGGCCCGGTGTCGGCTGGTTCCCCCTGTCGCCGCACGACCGCTATGTGCCCGGCTACCGCGCCAGCGCGGACTATGAGCGCCGCATCAACCGCGTCGCCGAGGGCCGCCGCCCGATCATGGGTGAGCGCGAACGCCGCGCCGGCATGAGCATGCTGCCGGGCGAGCGTTTTGGCGGCGCGCGCACGGTCGACGTGCCGCGCCGCAACCGCACCACCATGCCGCCGCCCGTCATGCAAAGCTTGCCGCTGAGCACGGCGCCTGCGCCGGCCGGGAACTGGCAGCGCCCCGTTGAGGCGCCGCGCGGCGACCGGGAGTCCCGGCGCGATTGGGTCAACCGCCCTGGCCGCCTGCAGACGGACGATGGCCAGACGCACCTGGCGCCGCATCCCATGCCGCCGAACCGGCCGCCCGTGCCGGCGCAGCCGCAACAGCCGCCCGTGCCGCAACAGCCCGTGATGCCGGCAGTGCCGGCCTTGCCCCCGGTGCAAGACCATGTGGCCCGTCCCGGCTGGCGTGGCGAGGAGCGGCCCCGCGCCGAACGTGGCCCCCGCCGCGAAGTGCTGCAGACGGCGCCGCCGCCATCCTTGCCCGCCCCGCCACCCGTGGCCGCCCCGCGCCCTGCGCCGCCGATGCCGGCCCCTGCCGCGCGTCCGCCCCAGGAGGCGCGCAGCGCCGAGCGCGCCAATCCGCCCCGTGAACGCAACAATGAGCGCAACAACGAGCGCGGCGGTCCCGGCCGCAATGGCCGGATGCAGGAAGTGGAGCGCTGAGAGCGGCGGCGCGCCCGTCTGTCGCGCCGTATCGACGTTCAAGCCGCAAAATGCGCAGTTCGTCACATGCCGGAGGCAAAGCCGCCGTATTTTGCTTACAGTACGACCACTGCTTATCCTCCAAGTGACAGCACGACTTTTCCGGCTATTTTGTCTAAACGAAATAGTTTTCCGCCAGCTTACCCAGCTGGCTTTTTTGCGCCAGGCCGGCGTCATGGCGGCGGGCGCATCCGCCCCCAAAGTTGGCTACAATACGTCTTTATGCAGCCGCCGCGCGATAAGCGCTGCCTGTTCTGACCGGCACTGATTGGATTTCCCATGCAAACGACCCCACCGACCGAAGTGACGATTCCTCCCAGCGAATCGCTGATCGAATATCCGAGCGACTTTCCCATCAAGATCATGGGCCCGACGCATGTCGATTTCGCGCCGACCATGCTCGAGCTGGTCATCAGCCACGATCCCACCTTCCACGCGGGCCGCATGGAAGAGCGTCCATCGGGCAAGGGCAATTACACGGGCCTGACCGTCACCGTGCGCGCCATCAGCCGCGAACAGCTCGACGCCCTGTACATGGCGCTGTCGGGCCACCCGATGGTGAAGATCGTCATGTAAGGCTGGCTGCCGCCACGCTGGCCCGGCTCTTCGTGAGCAGCCAGACGGCGGCAAAGGCGCCACTGGCCGCCGCCGTCACCCACAGCAGCGGTTTTTCGCTGCCGTCCGTGATGGCGGCGATGACGGCGCCGCAGGCGGCCGTGATCGCCATCTGCACGAAGAAGAACAGGCCCGAGGTGCTGCCCGCCTGGGCGCCATACGGCTGCAGCACGGCCAGCTGGCAGGCGGGAATCGCCATGCCCACCGACACCATCACCAGCAGCATGGGCGCCACCAGCGACGCCACGTGCTGCGGCGCCAACGTACCCGCCAGCAACAGGCTGGCCGCCCCCGCCACATTCAGCAGCACCGCCACGCCCAGCATGTGATCGGCGCCCAGGCGCGGTCCCAGGGCGCGGAACAGGCTCGACCCCGCGATATAGCCGCTTACCGTCAGCCCGAACACCAGCGCATACGCGCCAGGCGACAGGTGCATGCCCCTTTGCAGCAGCACGGACGATTCCGCGATGAAGGGGAAATACGTGCAATACACACAACCGATGGCCAGCGCATAGCGCAGGAAATATCTGTCGCCCAGCAGGCGGCGGTACAGGGCCAGGGTATTGCCTTGCAGCACGACGTCGGCCGGTTTGGTTTCCGGCACGTATGCGGCGATCAGCCACAGCGACAGCGCACCCAGCAGGCACAGCACGCCAAACACGGCGCGCCAGCCGAACGCCGCGTCGAGCACGCTGCCGGCCAGCGGCGCCAGGATCGGCGACAGGCCCATCACCATCGAGATTTGCCCCAGCATGCGCGCCTGCGTGGCGGGATCGAAGCGGTCGCGCACCATGACCCGGCCGATGATGGTGCCGCTGCAGCCGCCGAACGCCTGCAGCACGCGCGCGGCGATCAGCACGTGCACGTCGGAAGTCACGGTGCAGACGATGCTGGCGAGCACAAAAATGCCCGTGCCGGCCAGCAGCACGGGCCGGCGTCCGTAGCGGTCGGCCAGCGGCCCGCAAGCGAGCATCGAGGCGGCCGAGCCGGCTATGAACAGGCTCAGGGTCAGTTGCAACTGGGCATCGCTGGCATGCAGGGCATCGGCCATGGCCGGCAGCGAAGGGAGATAGATGTCGATGCTGATGCGCGACAGGCAGACCAGCAGCAGCACGATGCCGCCCCAGGCCCACAGCGGCAAAGATGTTTTTTTAATCATTTTTCCAAACGTAAGATTGCACGATGCGCCCCGCTGGCGCACCGGAACGGTGAGAATAGGATGGTTGTGGTGTAATGCGAAGTGCCACTCATCAGAAAACGCATTGGACCACTTGGACGATTATCATGCCGCGAGGAAAATCACCACACGCCCTGGACTTGCCTCGCCCCACCAGCTGGCTCGACAAGGCAGGCGTCAACAAGCAGGATGGCGCGTATGAAGCGCTGCGCTCGGCCATCCTGACGAAGATGCTGCCGGCGGGCAGCCGGCTGCCATCGAGCCGCACCCTGGCGGAACGGTGGGAGTTGTCGCGCGGCACCATCGAAACCGTGTTCGACCGCCTGCACGCGGAAGCGTACGTGACGCGCGTGCCCGGTTCCGGCACGCGCGTGTGCGCCGTGGTGCCGGAGCGCTTCCTGATGGCGGGTTTCGGCGATGCCGCTCCGGCCGCGCCGGCCAGCGTGCCCGCGCCCGCCCCGGACACGGGCGTGCGCGACGGCTTGCCCTTCGTGGCGCGGCGCGCCGACGCCAGCCTGTTTCCCATGGCCGCCTGGTCCAAATGCGCCACGCGGGCGCTGGCCGCCGCCACGCCGGAGCAGCTGTGCAGCGCCGAGCCGGCCGGCCTGCCCCAGCTGCGCCAGCAGATTGCCGATTTCCTCGCCAAGTACCGCGGCATCCGCTGCGATCCGCACGACATTGTCGTCACCACCGGCATCCGCCACGCGATCGACTTGCTGGCGCGCGGCATCGTGCGCGCTGGAGACAAGGTGTGCCTGGAAGAACCGGGCTACCCGGCCGCGCGCGCCCTGTTTGCCCTGGCCGGCGCCGTGCCGGTGGATATTGCCGTCGATGCCGAGGGCATCGATTGCGCCGCGCTGGCCGCGCAGACGGACGCCTGCCTCGCCTACGTGACGCCGGCGCACCAGTCGCCGCTGGGCGTGACCATGTCCGTCACGCGCCGCCTGGCCTTGCTGGAATGGGCGAACGACAGCGGGGCCTGGGTGGTGGAAGACGATTACGACAGCGAATTCAATTACCACAGCGCGCCGCTGGCGGCCCTCAAGGCGCTGGACCAGTACCAGCGCGTGATTTATTGCGGCAGTTTCAACAAGACCCTGTTTGCCGGCCTGCGCGTGGGCTTCATGGTGCTGCCGCCCGCCTTGCGCCCGCAGCTGCTGCGCATCGTGCAGTTGACGGGCCGGTCCGTGGGCGTGACGGAACAGCTGGCGCTGGCCGCCTGGATGGAGGAAGGCGCCTTCGTGCGCCATCTGCGGCAGGCGCGGCTGGCCTACAAGGAGCGGCGCGACCTGCTGCTGGCTTGCCTCGAGCAGCTTGCCCCCGGGCGCTACACGATTTCCGGCCAGCAGGCGGGTTTTCATTGCGTGCTGTGGCTGCCGCCCGATGGCGACGAACGGGCGTTTTGCGCGCGCGCGGCGCAGGAGGGCCTGGCGTTGCAGCCGCTCGGCGATTTTTGCCACAGCGCCAGACTGGCGCCTGCCGTGCTGCTCGGTTACACGGCGCTGAGCCTGGCCCAGGTGCGCCACGCTGCACAAAAAATGGGCAGATTGTTGCTGTTGCCGGCGCCCTTGGCTGAATGAAACGGCGGCCTGGCTTATAATCACGGCTTCGCCGCAGCGTCCGCAGGGCGCCGGCAGCTGATTACAGAATCTGTCATGACCACCACCCGCACCGAAACGGCGCTGATCCGCGAGCTGGGCCGCGTCGATTACGAGCCGACCTTTGCCGCCATGCGCGCCTTTACCGACGCGCGCACGACGGACACGCGCGACGAACTGTGGATCGTCGAGCATCCGCCCGTATTTACTTTGGGCCTGGCGGCCGACCGCGGCCATCTGCTGGCCGGCGCCGAGCATGTGCCCGTGGTGCAGACGGACCGGGGCGGCGAAGTGACGTTCCATGGCCCCGGCCAGGTGGTGATTTACCTGCTGATGGACTTGCGCCGCAACAAGCCGGGCGGCAAGCTGTATGCGCGCCAGTTCGTGCATAAAATCGAGCAAGCCATCATCAACGTGCTGGCGGCGTATAATCTCGCTGGCGAGCGCATCGATGGCGCGCCCGGCATCTATATCGCCGGCGGGCCAGACAAGGGTGCGAAGATCGCCGCGCTGGGATTGAAAGTGCGCGGCAACGGCTGCACCTACCATGGCGTATCGCTCAACGTGGCGATGGACCTGGCGCCGTTTTCCTGGATTAACCCTTGCGGCTATTCCGGCCTGAAGACGGTGGACATGCGCAGCATGGGCGTCGTGGCGCCGCTGGCCGAGGTGCAGCGGGCCCTGGCCCAGGAATTGACCGTATTACTCGATGTAAGCGAAGTAAACAGCGCCGCAGGCGCGCCTCAGGCAGCGGATGCCTGAGCAAACAAACCAACATGCCCGTCAAGGGCTTGCAGCCATGACTTCTGAGACCATTTCCAGCACCGCCCCCGCCGCTACTGCCGCTCCTGCGTACAACCCGAGCGAAAAGCAAAAAGGCGCCAGCAAGACTTCGCGCATCCCGATCAAGATCGTTCCGATCGAGCAGATCGAGCGCCTGAAAAAGCCGGACTGGATCCGCGTCAAGGCCGCTTCGGCTTCGACCCGTTTCTATGAAATCAAGGACATCCTGCGCGAAAACAAGCTCGTGACCGTGTGCGAGGAAGCCAGCTGCCCGAACATCGGCGAGTGCTTCGGCAAGGGCACGGCCACCTTCATGATCATGGGCGACAAGTGCACGCGCCGCTGCCCGTTCTGCGACGTGGGCCACGGCCGCCCGGACCCGCTGGACAAGGAAGAGCCGGCCAACCTGTCGAAAACCATCGCCAAGCTGCGCCTGAACTACGTCGTCATCACCTCCGTCGACCGCGATGACTTGCGCGACGGCGGCGCCGGCCATTTCGTCGAGTGCATCCAGCAAACGCGCGCCCTGTCGCCGAACACCCGCATCGAAGTGCTGGTACCCGACTTCCGTGGCCGCCTGGAAAAAGCGTTGAATCTGTTCAAGGATGGCTTGCCTGACGTCATGAACCACAACCTGGAAACGGCACCGCGCCTGTACAAGGAAGCCCGTCCCGGTTCCGACTACATGCACTCGCTGAAGCTGCTGAAGGACTTCAAGGCCATGTACCCGGACGTGAAGACCAAGTCCGGCATCATGGTGGGCCTGGGCGAGACGGACGAGGAAATCCTGCAAGTCATGCGCGACATGCGCGAGCACGACATCGACATGCTGACCATCGGCCAATACCTGGCGCCATCGAACAGCCACCTGCCCGTGCGCCGCTACGTGCACCCGGACGTGTTTAAAATGTTCGAGGAAGAAGCCTATAAAATGGGCTTCACCCACGCCGCCGTGGGCGCCATGGTGCGCAGCTCGTACCACGCGGATGAACAGGCGCACAGCGCCGGCGTGGAATCGGCGCTGAATTTCTAAGCACCTTGCGCCAGATCAAAGCCGCCCGCGATAGCGTTGGCGGCTTTTTTTGCCTGATTGAAGTGATGTACAACATCCTGTACAATTATTGGCATGTACTTTCCATGGAGCGGTGGCACGGCATGAATATCCTGACTTTCAGCGAGGCGCGCGCAGGCCTGAAAAGCGTGATGGACGACGTCTGCAACGACCATACGCCTACGGTGATCACGCGCGTGAATGGCGAGCATGTGGTGATGCTGTCCTTGTCGGACTACAACAGCATCGAGGAAACCCTGTATTTGCTGGGCACGGCAAAGAATGCCAGCCGCCTGATGGCGTCCGTGGCGCAGATCAAGGCGGGCAAGGCGCAGCCACGAGCATTGGCGCGGCATGAAAAACCGGAAGACTGAAAACAAGCAGCAGGCGCGCGCCGCCGTGCTGGCCTGGACCGATCATGCCTGGGAAGATTATCTGTTCTGGCAAGAGCGCGACCTAAAAATCCTGCAAAAAATCAATGACTTGCTCGATGAATGCCTGGCCGATCCGTTCAAGGGCACGGGCAAGCCGGAACCGCTGAAAGGCGACCTGACGGGCTTTTGGTCGCGCCGCATCGACCGCCAGCACCGGCTTGTGTATCTGCCCGACGCGGGCTGCATCTACGTGGCGGCCTGCCGTTATCACTATGATGACAAATAGGCATTGCCCAGCCGTACCGTAACGCGGGAACGAACGTGACGCGGCTATACTGATCAATGATGTTTTAAAAACATGATTGACGGGGGAGCCATGGACGTACGCATCGACGCATCGTGGAAGGCGCGGCTGGAGGGGAGTTTGCCCAGCCCTACTGGGAGCGCCTGGCCGCCTTCGTGAAGGAAGAGTACGCGGCGGGGCCGTGTTTTCCGCCGGGTAAAACCATTTTTCGCGCCTTCGACCTGACGCCGTTCGAGCAAGTCAAAGTCGTGATCTTGGGGCAAGACCCGTATCACACGCCGGGCGCCGCCATGGGACTGTGCTTTTCGATTCCCGAAGGCACGCCGCCGCAGCCGAGCCTGCAGAATATCTTCAAGGAATTACAGAGCGACGTGGGCGTGATGCGCACGCGCACGGATTTGTCCGATTGGGCCGAGCAAGGCGTGTTCTTGCTCAACAGCGTGCTGACGGTGCGCGCCGGGGCGGCCGGCTCGCACGCGGCCAAGGGGTGGGAAAAGCTGACGGACAGCGCCATCGGCCACCTGTCCGCCGAGCGCGAACACCTCGTGTTCATCCTGTGGGGCGGCTATGCGCAAGCCAAGCGCAGCCTGATCGATCCCGGTAAGCACCTGGTGCTGACGGCGCCCCACCCTTCTCCCTTGTCGGCCAGCAAAGGTTTCTTTGGCAGCAAGCCGTTCAGCCTGGCAAATGCGTATCTGCAGGCGCATGGCCAGGCACCCATCACCTGGGGATAAGTCAAGATACAGTACGGCAACCGACAGCGGCAGGCGTTGCTCCCTGCCGCTGTCTTCGCGCGACTTACAACACCTGGACAGAACCGTAGCGAGCGGATGTGCGGCGTGGCCGAGAAGCGCAGCTGTGCTTTAGCACAGTGAGCATCGGAGGCCGCGCCCCACGCCGCGCAGTAGGTACTGTCAGGTGTTAAAAACTGGTGGACAGGCCGGCGTAGATGCTGCGGCGCGCGCCATACTGCGGCGCTCCCACGCCCACGCCGGAACCGTCGCGCAGCAGGTACGACTTGTCGAACAGGTTGATCAGGGCCAGCCGTCCTTCCACCTTGCCCACGGGCGTGTTCTTCCACGTGTGCGTGAGCGCCGTGTTGACGGTGAAGTAACTCGGCAAATGGCCGGAATTCGGCGCGCCGCCGTCCGGCGTCATGCGCAGGCCGCTGCCGTAGAGGAAGTCAGCGCTCACTTGCGAATCGCCGAAGTGATAATGGCCACCTCCCGACAGCGTGTATTTCTGGTCATGATCGAGGTAGACATAGTGTGTGCTGATGTAGTTCAACTCATCGGCGCCAAACAGGGCTTGCCCCGAATTGATGTTGCGGCCCTGTGCCTTTTGCGTGCTGGCGTTGAGAAACAGGCCCCAGTTTTTCTCGCTGTAGATGGCGGACAATTCCAGGCCCTTTGCGTAGCCGTCCGCATAGTTGAACGGCGTCAGGATTAGCGCTTGGCCGAACTGGCCTTCGTCGAGCAGGTTGTTGATCTTTTTATAGTACACATCGGCCGTCACGGTCAGTTTTGAATTGACCTGGTGGCTGATGCCCACGTCATAGTAGTGCGTGCGCTCGGACTTGACGTTGTCCGACTGGCCGATTTCCGGCGCATTCGTCGTGTTCGCGTACAGGTCGATGCTGGCTTGCGCCGCCAGCTCCTGCGGCGGTGGCGTGAAGTAGCGCGAGTAGCCCGCGTGCAGGGCCGTGCCCGGCGCGATCTGGTAGGCCAGGTTGACGCGCGGACTCCATTGCTGTTCGCTCGTGTAGGCCGAGACCTTGTCGAAGCGGGCGCCGTAGTTCAGGGTCAATGGCTTGCTGATATGCCATTCATCCTGCAGGTAGACACTGGCCAGGGTGCCCGTCTTGCCGCTGTTGTCCAGAATGCTGATCGGCGTGGTGGCGGTTTGCGCCCCGTCAATGGCGGGGAACACGGCCACCGCATTGTCGCTGGTCGTCTTCTGGCGCGTGTAGGCCAGGCCCGCGCGCACGGTGTGGTCCTGGTGCAGCTTGTAGCTGATGTCGAACTGGGCACCGGAAGCGCTGTTCGCGCGGCGCGAATCGGAGGCCACGCCGTTGTAGATCAGGTCGCCGATGGCGTCGGGCGTGAAGTGCAGTTCCGAATACTGGTGGAAGGCCGACACCTGGTAATTCACGTCGCCCAGGCTTTTTTGCAGCGACAGCACGAGAAAACGGTTCACTTCGCGCTGGTTTTCATTCAGCTGCGATGAAGGAATGCTGGCCGTGCCCGCCTGCGCGTCGCTATGGCCGGCCAAGCTGAATGCCGGTGCCTGGTCCGGGTTGTTCGGGATCTGGAAGCGGCCGTTGTACGTGCCGAACATGGCGCCCAGACGCGTGTTGTCATCGAGGAAATACGACAGGCTGCCGAACGATTTGTTCTGGCGCGTCTTGTCGTGCAGGGCGCTGCGCGTGGCTTGCGGGTTTTCCACGCCCAGTGCATTGCCGAGATAGCTGCCGGACAGGTAGTAATTGAACTTGCCCATGCTGCCGAAAAATTCGGCACTCGGCTCCACATGGTCGTGGCTGCCGACCATGATACCGATGCGCCCGCCCGGCGTCAGTCCGCCCTCCTTCGTTTCAATATCGACGATGCCGGCCGTGCGCAGGCCGAACTGGGCCGGCAAGGCGCCCGTCATGAAATCCGTCTTGTCGATCAATCGCGTGTCGATCGACTGGCCGAAGCCGCTGATGCTTTCGGGCAGTTGCACGCCGTTGATGCGGTATTGCACGTTGGCATGGTCGTCGCGCACGTGCAGGGCGCCGGAACCCTTCGAATCCTGCGACACACCCGGCAGGCGCAGCAGCACTTCATTGAACGGCGTGTTGTCGCCCTGGCCCAGCATGTCGACCATATGGCTGTCGATGCTGTAGATGGTGGTGCCGATTTTCGGCGACAGCGCGATGCGCGCGCTTTTCAAGTGGGCAGAGGTGACTTCGACCTTTTGCATTTCTGGCGGAGCGGCATCGGTACTGGCTTCGGCAGGCTCGGCGGCATGGGCGGAAACGGTAAACAGGCTGGCAAGGGCGAGCGACAGCGCGCTCAGGCGTGGTGTGTGTTGCATGGTAAACCTCAAAGATAGTCAACGCCAGGCGGCCCGGCGCGCAGCAAAGTGCGGCAAGGGGCAGCCTGAAAAGGATAAAAACAGCGTGGGAACTACAGTGAGGAGGCAGGCGGGCCGCGCACGGGCGGCAGGACGAGGGGGACGACGGGCGCCAGGGTAGCGGGCGCGAGGGCCAGCAGGCGGTACGGCAGTAACTGGGCGGGCGGCTCGGCGATGGCCGGCGGCACGGCGATGTCGGCCACCTTGTCGATGGCGGTGGCGCACAGCGCGCACTCTTCCGCGTCGAGCGTCGTCTTGTGCAGGTGCGAGGCGGCCGTCGACAGCAGGAACACGAGGGCCAGCGCACTGAACAGCGCCACGCACAGCTGCCACGGCGTGCGCGCGAGGGCGGACGCCGGGTAAGGCTTGCGGGATGGCTGGCGGGAAGACATGGGCGCATAGTAGCAAGAAAATCGCCCCGCTGTCAGCGCTTGTTGCGTCATTTGCGCTGGAGCGGGCTTACAGCGTGGCGCGCAGGTCGCGCGGCGACAGGCCGTAATGCTGGCGGAAACGGGCCGCGAAGCGCGAGGGCGAGGCATAGCCGCAGGCGGCGGCGATGTCGCCGATGGGTAAGATGCCAGATTGCAATTCCTGCAAGGCCAGTCCCAGCCGCACGTCTTCCAGGATGGCGCGGAAATGGCGCTGTTCCAGGGCCAGCTGGCGGCGCAGGGTGGAGGTACCCAGGTGCAGGTGGCGGGCAACCTTGGCCACGCTCCAGTCGGCGCCCGGATCCAGCAGCAGCACTTGCTGTACGCGCGCGGCCAGCGGATCGCGGCGGTCCAGCAGCAGCGGGCCGCAATGGCCGCCCAAGGCCAGGGCCAGCAGCAAGCCTTCCGCCTGGTGCGCCAGCAGCGCGGGCGGTGTGCTGCTCGCCAGGCTGGCCGTCAGCTGGTCCCAGGCCAGTGCCGCGTGGGAATCGAGCGGCACGCACAGGCTGGCCGTGGCCGCCTGGCGCAGCTGGGTATCGACGAGGCCGCCATGGCGCGCGCGGAAACGGGCGATCAGGGCCGGCGAAAAACTCAGCACTTCCGCCCGGTAGCCTTGCGCGTCAGGCAGGTTGGCCACGCCCAGTTCCTGTCCCGCCGGCATCAGCACCACGTCGTGCGTGCCGGCGCGCGCCTGGCGCGCCCCCATTCCAGCAGTTTCGTTCCCTGCCGCACGCGGCACAGCGCGCTCTGGAAGACGGGCACGCGGCGCAGGGTTTGCGCGCGGCGCGCCTCGATGGTGCCGTGGGCGATGCGCAGCTCGCTCAGGGCCACCGCTTCCATGTCATCTGCCATACAGTCCCGTCAGCTGTGCCTTGCCCAGCGCGTTGGCGTTGAGCATGTAGCCCAGCATGGCGCCGCTGGCGTGCCGGTCCAGCGGCAGTTTGTCCGTTTTCAGGGCCCAGACCGTGAGCTGGTAGCGGTGGGCCTGGTCGCCCGGTGGCGGGCAGGCGCCGCCGTAGGCGCTGTCGCCGTAATCGTTGCGCCCTTGTACGGCGCCGGCCGGCAGGGCGGCGGTTGTCGTTCCCGCAGGCAAGGACGTGGTGCTGGTCGGCAGATTGAACACGCTCCAGTGCCACCAGCCGCTGCCCGTGGGCGCGTCCGGGTCGTACACGGTGATGGCGTAGCTTTTGGTCCCGGCCGGGGCATTGCTCCACGACAATTGCGGCGACAGGTTGCCGCCCGTGCAGCCGAAGCCCTGGAACACTTGCGCGTTCGCCAGGCGCTGGCCGGGGGCGATGTCGGTGCTGGTCACCGTGAAATCGGCGGCGTGGGCGCCCAGGTGAAGAGCGAGGCCCAAGGTGGCGGCGAGGAGGCGGGAGGCGGTCATAATTTTCCTTTCGATAAGTATAGGGGAAAGTGTATGCCGCGCAAGATAACCGCGCGATGCCGATGCGCTCGCTGATGGTGCCGAAACGCTCGTTTTCGCGGACTTCCAACGTTGCCATGAGCGTGTTGTGCGGTCTGCCGCTTTCTGACCGCGCATGATTTTCACAGTGGGGCTTTCATGCTATCGTTCCGCAGCCCAAAATTTCCCAAAGTTTCCATGTCCCGACGCCCGATCAAGTGGTTGCTCAGCAAACTGCACCTGTATGCGGGGCTGTGGTTCGGCGCCCTGTTCGTCCTGCTGGGCTTGACGGGCTCCGCCATCGCCTGGATGCCGGAGCTCGATGCGTATCTGAATCCGAATTTGTTGCAGGCGAGCACGCCCGCGCCGGGCCAGGTGTTTCAGGTGACGCCGCGCACGGTGCAAGCGGTGGTGGACCAGCTTACGGCCGACCCCGCCTACGGCAAGCCGAGCCAGCTCAATCCGCCCGCCGACGCACGCGACGTGTACGTGGCCTCGTACCGCCAGGCCGGCAAGCCTTCCCCTTCAGCCAGGCCATCGTGCGCCAGGTGATGGTCGACCCCTACACCCTGCAGGTCAAAGGCGAACGCGACTGGGGGCGTTTCGGCCTCACGCGCCCATTGCTGATGTCGGGCATGTTTCATTTGCACCGCTATGTCTTGTCCGGCGACGCGGGCAAGACGGTCACGGGGATTTCCGGCGTGGCCCTGCTGCTGATGGCCCTGAGCGGCATCTACCTGTGGTGGCCGCGCCTGCAGTGGGCGGCGATCCGGCGCGCCCTGACCGTGTCGCATGGCGGCTCCTGGCCCCGTTTCAATTACACCTTGCACAAGGCGGCGGGCTTCTTTGCCGCGCCCGTGCTGGCCGTGCTCGCCTTTTCCGGCATCTATTTCAATTTGCCGCAATTGATCGTGCCCTGGTGGAGCTCGTGTCGACGGTGCCGGATACGGCAAAGTTGAAGAATGTGGCCCAGGATGGCGCCCTGCTCGATGCGGGCCAGGCCATGGCCGCCGCGCAGCTGCTGTATCCGCAGGCGCGCGTGTCGCGCATCGTGCTGCCGGCGAAAAAGGACCAGCCGTACGACGTGCGCGTGCGCCAGCCCGGTGAAATCGCCCACGGCGACGGCGCCACGCGCATCACCCTGGACGCGCGCAGCGGCTTGCCCCTGCGCATACGCGATCCCTTGCGGGCGCCGGCCGGCGATGTCTTCCTGGGCTGGCAATTCCCCCTGCATTCGGGCCAGGCCTTCGGCGTGGCCGGGCGCGCCTTCATTACCGTCTTCGGCCTGATGCCCTTGCTGTTCCTGCTGACGGGGACGCTGGTGTGGTGGAAGCGGCGGCGCGGCAAAAAATAGCTGTGCTCAAACCATTGCCGGGAAAGTTGCTATCATCATAGTATTTTCCGGCAGATCCGCTGTCCGGACCCACCCGCACAAGGACCAGCATGAGCAATCCCGAGATCACCGTAGCAATGTTGAATGAACGCGGCACGGGCCGCCTGCCTGGCCACCTGGGCATCGTCATCACGGCCGTGGGCGACGGCCAGCTGACGGCGGAATTGCCCGTCTTACCGCACCTGCTGGCGCCGAACGGCTACCTGCACGCGGGCAGCGTGGTGACGCTGGCCGACACGGCGTCCGGCTATGGCTGCATCGTCAACCTGCCCGAGGGCGCGACGAACTTCACCACCATCGAATTGAAATCGAACCACCTGGGCACGGCCCGCGAAGGCACGCTCACCTGCACGGCCAAGGTCGAGCACAAGGGCCGCAACACGCAAGTGTGGGATGCCGTGGTGAAAAGCAAGGAAACGGGCAAGACGATTGCCCTGTTCCGCTGCACGCAGATGATTCTGTACCCGAAATAAGCCGGTAGGTCGGGTTAGCAGCGGCGCTGCGTAACCCGACATTTCCTTATAGCCTGACCCAGTTACCTTTATACAAAACGGGTCCCGTCGGTCCGTCCGGATTCGGCGAACCGCCCTTCGGCTCCAGGGTAACGGCCAGCAAGGCCACGTCGTTGCCGAGGGCGCGCTGGGACAGGGCCAGTTTCACGTTGCCCTTGTCGGCGAGTAAACCCAGCGAGCGCGGGTTGCCGCTCTTCGGCACGGCCCACAGTTCCAGGTCGCGGTCGGCAGGCACGGGCGCATTGCCCACCATGCGCACCTCGAGCGCGCCGTGGCGGCTGTCGGCCGTCAGCAGCAATGCCGTTTGCGCCTTCTCGTCCGTCAGGCTGGCGACATAGCTGATCTGCGGCGCGTCCATCACGCGCGTGGCCACGACGATCACCAGCAGCGCGGCGATGGCGCTCGACGCCATGCCCAGGCCACGCCAGAACGACAGCGAATCGCGGAACCAGGACCAGCCGCCCTGCGGCTTCAGGTCCAGGCGTTGCTCGATCTGCTGCCACACGCGTTTGGGCGGCGCCACGGGCGTGGCGAATTCCGCCATCGGTTCCAGGCGCTGGCGCCATTCGGCCGTGATATTGCGCAAGTCGGCGTCGTTGTGCAGCCAGCCTTCGAAACGCCGCCGCGCGCCCCTTTCAGGGTGCCCAGCACGTATTCGGACGCCAGTTTCTGGCGCAGCGCGTCATTGCCGCGGATATTCATGATGCCTCCCGTTTCGCCAGGCACGTGCGCAGCCGTTCCAGGCTGCGGCGTATCCACGTCTTCACGGTGCCGATCGGCAGCGACATCTGCTGCGCCACTTCGCTGTGCGACAGGTCGTGATAGAAGGCCAGGGCGACCACCTGCCGGTGCAGCCCTTCCAGGGCCGACATGCAAAACGCCAGCGCCTTGGCGTCACCGCTCAGCTGCAGTGATTCGATCGGCGTGGCCTGGGGGTCCCGGAGTGCATTCATGACTTCGCTATCAAACTGTTCGGCATCGATTTCCACGGTATCGTCGCTGCGCCGCAACACATCGAACGCCTTGTTGCGCACGATGGTGGCCATCCAGGTCATCGGCGCGGCCAGATGGCTCTGGTAAGCGGCGGCGTTGTTCCAGATGGCGACGAACCCCTCTTGCAAGGCTTCTTCAGCGAGCTCTTGCTTATGCAATATACGCAGCGCGAAGCCAAACAGTTTCGATGAGGTGGAAGTATATAGCTGGCGGAACGCCGCGGCGTCCTTGTTCCCGGTGGCAAGCAGCCAGGCTTTGAGTTGCTGCGGGTCAAGCGATTGAGCGGCTGGGGACACGGCTGGCCTTCACAAGGTGAATGGGATCACGCCTGGGAAGGTTATAACAGATTGACAACGCTTGGCAACAAGGTTTTGTGCGGTGTTCTCCCGCCTTTAACGTCTCACAGAAGCGTAGCGAGCGGAAGCGAGTTGCGGCAGAGAAGCGGAACTGTGCTTGAGCACAGTGAGCATCGCAGGCTGCAAATCGCGACGCGCAGCAGCTTATGTGAGACGTTTAACCGGCGATGGCCGTTTCGAGCAGTTTATGCAGTTCGGCAAATTCCGGCTTGCCCACATAGCGCTTGAGGATCTTGCCCTGCTTGTCGAGCACGAAGGTGGTGGGCGTGAGGGCCACGTCGCCGTAGGCCTTGGCCGCCTCGCCCGTCACGTCGAGCGCCACCTTGAACGGCAGCTGGCGCGTTTCGGCGAAGTTCAGTACGTAGTTGGCCGGATCGTATTTCATGGCCACGGCCACGAATTCCAGCCCCTGCCCCTTGTACTTGTTGTAGGTGTCGACCATGTCCGGCATTTCCGCCACGCAAGTAGTGCACGAGGTGGCCCAGAAATTGACCATCACCACCTTGCCGCGCAGGCTGGCCGAGGTGATCTTCTCGCCATGGATGCCGTGGAAGGTCACGTCCGGCGCGCTTTGCTTGTCGTTCAGCGACAGATAGCCGGCCGCCGCCACGCCCGCCACGAAGACGGCGATCAGGGCGGGCTTGATCCAGGACTTGCTGGCGGAGGGCGAAGTTGACATGGCAAAGTTTCACTAATGTAGAGCAACGATGCGGCCATTATAGACGCATCGTCAGTCTGGCGCCGTAGGTCAAACGGCGGAGGCGCTTACTGCTGGACCGTGTCGCTGACGGTGCTCGTCGTGCGTTGCTGCGGCGGGTCGGGCTGCAATTGCTTCAGTTCCGCTTCCGAAATGTAGTCGAACAGCTTGACCACTTTCTGCACGCCGCCCACGCCGCGCGCCACGTCGGCCGCGACCGTGCCTTCGCGCTGGGTCACGCGTCCCATCAGAAAGACGGTGGCGTTTTCCGTGACGACCTTGAACGAGGCGGCCGAGATGGTTTTCATGTCGACCAGGCTGGCCTTGACCTTGGTGGTGATCAGCGCGTCGTTCGAGCGCGAGGTATAGCTGGCCGGGCCGGCGATGATCAATTCATTGGCCACCGATTCCACGCCCTCGATATTGCGCACTTCGCGCTCGACGGCATTTTTCATCGCCTCGTCGCGCACCTCGCCCGTCAGCAGGACGCGGCGGTTGAAGCTGGTGACGTTCACGTGGCCCACGTCGCCGACGATGGAGGGGATGCGCGACTCGCCTTTCAGGGCGATCGACTTGTCTTCGGTCTGGGCGCCCAGGGTGCGGCGGTCCGCCGCGGCAACGCCGCCCATCACCGCGCCGCCGACCATCAGTTCGATGCAGCCGGTGAGCGAAGTGAGCATGGCACCGCACAGCAGTGCGGTGGCCAGCGGGCGTTGTACGCGTTTCCAGCCTGGGCCAGTACCGAATTTAGTCATTCACGTCTCCTCCGAATAGCGCGACGTCGATGCCGTCGCAGATGCAATGTATGGTGGTCAGATGGACTTCCTGGATGCGCGCCGTGCGCTCGGCCGGCACGCAGATATGCACGTCGGCGTCCGTCAGCATCTTGCCGATGGCGCCGCCGTCCTTGCCCGTCAGCGCCACGACGCGCATTTCGCGCTCGAGCGCCGCTTCCACGGCCGCCATCACGTTGGCCGAATTGCCCGACGTGGAGATGGCCAGCAGGATGTCGCCGGCCTGGCCGAAGGCCTGCACCTGCTTCGAGAAGATCTCGCGGTAGCTGTAGTCGTTCGCCACGGCCGTCAGGATCGACGTATCCGTCGTCAGCGCCAGGGCCGGCAGCGGAAAGCGCTCGCGTTCGAAGCGCCCGACCAGCTCGGCCGCGAAATGCTGGCAGTCGGCGGCGGAACCGCCGTTGCCGCAGGCGAGGATCTTGTTGCCGTTGGACAATGCATAAAACATCAGGTCGATCGCCTGCGCAATGGGTTGCGCCAGCACGGTAGCGGCCTGGATCTTGAGTTCGGCACTTTCGTGGAAGTGCGAGAGGATGCGTTGATTATTCATAGTCTGCCGATTATAGTGCAGGCGCGCGGCATGGCGGACAAGCACTGTTAAAAATGCTTACATATCGAGGATGTTCTTCAGCCAGCTGATGCGCCCGCCGTCGATGGCCAGCGCGTCGAAGCGGCATGGCGGCACGGTTTTTTGTCCCAGCAGCCAGGTTTGCGCGGCCACCGCCATGCGCCGCTGCTTGGCCGGCGTGATGCTGGCCAGGGCGCCGCCGAAGGCCGCGCTGCTGCGCAGCCGCACTTCGACGAAGACGATGGCGGCGCCATCGCGCATGATCAGGTCCAGCTCGCCGCCCTTGCACAGATAATTGCGTTGCAGCAGCACCAAGCCTTGCAGCAACAGATACGCGAGCGCATCGTCTTCCCCCTGCCGTCCCCGTTCCCGTTTGTTCCAGAAGGGCGGCATGGCGGTGTCCTTATTGTACCGGCGGCATGGTGACAGGTGCCGGCGGGGCCGGTGGCCAGGTGCCCAGCACGCCCTGCTGGTAGGTGGCGGCCTGTTCCGTGCGTTCGAACACGCTTTGATCATTCTCAAAGCGCACGGCCAGGCGGCCCGTCACGCCGTCGAGCGTGAATGGCGCGTTCGGCCGCAGCGCCACTTCGCGCGCCACGCGGAAGGCATCGATGCCCAGCGCGTACAGGCGTTCCATGTCGGCCGTCAAACGGGCGTCGGCCGGTTGCGGCGGCTGCGGATACACCATCACTTGCGGATGGTCGCGCCGCACTTGCCATGGCAAGTCCAGCAGGCGCGCGCCGTCGAGTTCGGGGCCGCTGGCGCCGCGCCCGGCGCCGGGGTTCAGTGACGAGGTGCCATACAGGGGCAGGTCGCTGCCGATGGCCACGCGCAGCTGGCGCGCCTGGTCGGCGTCCAGCGCGGCAAACAGCAGGCCAGGCGGCGTCGCGGCCAGGCGCGCGCGCAGTTGCACCAGTTCCGCATCGCTCAGGTAGCCATTCGTGGCCGTCAAGTCCATCACATCGACCTTGCCGCCCTGGCGCAGCCATTCCTGCTTGAAGGCGGCGCTGATGCGGCGCTGCGAGGGCGAACCGGCCGACAGGATCAGGGCGCTGGCGCCCGGCTGTTCGCTGGCGGCCCAGGCGGCGACCTGGCGCGCTTCCGCCTCGATCGACAGGCCCATCACCAGCAGCTTGGCCGGCAGGCGCGCCTCGCCGCGGTTGTCCGGGTGGTTCAGGGCGATCGTTGGTTTACGCACCAGGTCGCTGTTCGCCACGGCCGTCACCGCCGAGCGCGACAACGGCCCCACGACGATGTCCTGTTCCTCTTGCGCCTGCGCAAACTTGTTCAGGACGTCGGTGCTGCCGTCGCCCGTGTCGATCACCGTCACTTCGAAGCCGCTGCGATCGCGCTCGTACGCGGCCATGAAGCCGGCGCGCAGCAGTTCGGCGGCCGGACCCAGGGAAGCGGAGCGTAGCGGCAGCAGCAGGCCGATGTGGTGCAGATTGCCGTCGGATGGCGCCGGTGCCGTGGCGGCCGGCATGTCTTGCGGCGTGCCCGTGGCCGGCTTGGTGGTGATGGGCGCCAGCGGCGCGCCGCTGCCGTCGTAGGCGGTAATATCGGGCACGGCCACGGCAAACGTCACCGGTTCGGGCGCGGGCGGCTTGGGCGGCACGGGAGGCGGCAGCGGCTTCGGTGGCGGCAGCGCCCTTGTGTTAGATTCAATAGGCGCGCACAATTGCCCGGGCGCGTCGCAAGGCGTGCTGCAAGCGCTCAGCATGCCGGTCGCGGCACAAACAAGCAGTAACTTCACACTATTAGCAAGCATTTAACCTCCAAAATGACCGTACAAGAAATCAGTTCCATCGCCAGCCTGCCCATCATGACAGAGGCGGCGCACCAGGTCTATCCTATCGCAACATTGTATATAGTGGCCACGCCCATCGGTAATGTGACCGATATCAGCCTGCGCGCGCTGCACTTGCTGAGCCTTGCCGACGCCGTCGCCTGTGAAGATACGCGCAACACGGCGCACCTGCTGACGCGCTTCGGCTTGAACAAGCCATTGATTGCGGCGCATCAACATAACGAACGCGAAGTGGCGCAGACTTTGATCGCGCGCCTGCAGGCGGGCGAGCGCATCGCCCTCGTTTCCGACGCCGGCACGCCTGCCGTGTCCGACCCCGGCGCGCGCATCGTCGACGCGGTGCGCGCGGCGGGACTGCGCGTGCTGCCCCTGCCCGGCCCGTCGGCGGCGATCACCGCCATTTCCGCCAGCGGACTATTGAATGACCAGTTCTATTTTGTCGGCTTCCTGCCGGCGAAAGCCAAGCAGCGCGAAAACATCTTGCACAGCCTGCGCGGCGTGACGGCGACCATGGTGTTCTATGAAGCGCCGCACCGCATCCTCGATTGCGCCACGGCCCTGGCCGAAGCGTTCGAGCCGACGCGCCAGGTGGTGTTCGCGCGCGAACTGACGAAACTGTTCGAGGAAATCCACCGCTGCCCCCTGTCGGAAGCGGAAAGCTGGATACGTGCCGACGCGCACCGCGAAAAGGGCGAGTTCGTCGTCCTGCTGGAAGGTGCCACCGAGGCGCAGGACGCGGAAGACGTGGAAGCGGAACGCATCCTCAATATCCTGCTGGCCGAATGCAGCGTCAAGCAGGCGGCGAATTTGACGGCGCAAATCACGGGCCGCAAGAAAAACGCCCTGTATGAGCGGGCGTTGCAGTTGAAGGGACAGGAATAATTTTTCCTACATACCCATTTTGGGTGGGATCATGCCCAAGTGGAGATGTTGTTAAATTTTCACCACTTGCAACCGCTATCCTTCTTGTCGAGCAACATCAGCACGGGCGCCAGCAAGCCCGCCCCTGCATAGGCGGTGCGGCAATCGCCGCGCTTGCCTTGCGCGATGTCGCGCGCCAGCTGGGTTTCCGTTTGCAGGGGCTTGTCGGGGATTTGTCCCACGGCCGTGCCCACCTTGGACGGGTCGCGCTCGCCCGCCATCTTGCGCGCCGTCTTCCTGGCCGCTTCCATGTCGAATTTCGGTGCCTCTTGCGTCAATGCATCTGGACTGGCCGTCGGCGTGACTGGTGAGGCTGGTACGACCGTGATGGCTTGCGGGCTGGATTCTTGCGCCGTGGCCGCCGCCGGCGTTTCGCGGGCAGCGGCGCGTTGCGGCTTGCTGATGGGCTTGGGTTCGCGCTGCGGCTTGACGACTTCGACAGGCGGCGGCGGGGGCTTGGCGGCCAGCGGGCGTATCCACACGGCGATCGACTCCACGCGCGGCGCTGCATCCGGCAGCGCAACTGGCTGCACGTGGCGCCACAGATAGATCAAGGCGCCATGCAGCAGCAGGGACACGCCGATGCCCAGGACGATGCCGCGGCCCTTCGGCATGAGCTGGCCGCCGCCGCTTCTTTCTATACTGAAATCCATTGCCGTCGTCGCCTTCATGTGTGTCGGGAAAACTTGCCAAGCCAGTGTCGCATATTTCTTGCGTGTTGAAAAATACATGAGTCACTATGCCGTGCGTAAATAATTTACACAGAGTTTCACCTGACCCTTGACCGAAGCCGATACGGCCTGTATTATCTTGGTCTTCGGAGTGTGGCGCAGCCCGGTAGCGCACCTGGTTTGGGACCAGGGGGTCCAAGGTTCGAATCCTTGTACTCCGACCAAATTTGTAGAAAAAACCCAAGAGTTTCGGCTCTTGGGTTTTTTTCGTCTGTATGGTTCAGGCAGGTCGACGTAGGTCGGATTAGCGCGCAAGCGCGTAATCCGACAACACCAGGATCATGGCCAACATTGTTGTCGGGTTACGCGCTACGCGCTAACCCGACCTACGCCGCGAGGCGTTTCGCCGCGATGGCATTGCCCGCGCGGCTGGACCCCTTGCGCCCCAGCTGCTGCGCAATGAACTGCCCCGCGTCCACCACCAGGTCCAGGTCGATGCCGGTGGCGATACCCAGTCCCTGCATCATGTACAGCACGTCCTCGGTGGCCACGTTGCCGGTGGCGCCCTTGGCGTACGGGCAGCCGCCCAGGCCGGAGACGGACGAGTGATAGATCGCGATGCCCGTTTCCAGGCTGGCGTAGATGTTCGCCAGCGCCTGGCCATAGGTGTCGTGGAAGTGGCCGGACAGGCCACCCACGTGGAACGCCGCGATGGCGCGCTGCATCACCGCCTGCGTCTTTCTTGGCGTGGCCACGCCGATGGTGTCGGCGATGTCGATCTCGTCGCAACCGAGGTCGCGCATGCGGCCCACCACGTCGGCCACGGCGTCGAGCGGCACTTCCCCTGGTAGGGGCAGCCGAAGGCGCAGCTGATGCTGCCGCGCAGGCGCAGGCCGTGTTCCTTGGCGGCCTTCGCCACGCCTTCGAAGCGGGCGATCGATTCGGCGATCGAGCAGTTGATGTTCTTTTGCGAGAACGCCTCCGACGCGGAACCGAAGATCACCACTTCATCGGCCCTCGCCGCCAAGGCGGCATCGAAACCCTGCATGTTCGGCGTCAGCGCCGAATAAATGGTGCCGGGGCGGCGCGCGATTTTTTCCATCACTTCCGCGCTGGTGGCCATCTGCGGCACCCATTTCGGCGAGACGAAGGACGCCGCCTCGATATTGGCGAAGCCGGCCAGGGTCAGGCGGTCGACCAGCTCAATCTTGACGGCGGCGCTGATGGTGTCCTTCTCGTTTTGTAAGCCGTCGCGCGGGCCCACTTCGACGATCTTGACCTGCTTGGGCAGACTGGTAGTAGGAGTCATTTCAATATCCTTGCGAACGGTTGACGATGCCGGCGACGGAGTCTCCGGCGTGCAGGCGGCGCATCTTGGCGGCGATCTGCGCCACGCTTTCGCGGCGCAGGGTGGCGGCCGAAATATGCGGCGTGATGGTGATGCGCGGTTCTTGCCAGAACGGGTGCTGCTGCGGCAGCGGCTCGTTGCGGAACACGTCGAGCGTGGCCCCGGCGATATGCCCGGAGCGGATCAGGGTCAGCAGATCCGGTTCGGCCAGATGCGCGCCGCGCGCCACGTTGATGACATACGCGCCGGGCAGCAGCATCGACAGGCGCGCGCGGTCGAGCAGGTTGTGCGTGTCCGGCGTGAGCGGCAGCATGCACACCAGCACGCGCGTGCCGCGCAAAAAGGCTTCCAGCCCCTCCTCGCCCGCGAAGCATGCGACGCCATCGATGTGCTTCCGGCTGCGGCTCCATCCGCGCAGGGGAATTCGAACTGCGCCAGCGCTTGCAGTACGCGCGTGCCCAGCACGCCCATGCCCAGCACGCCGACGGGGAAATCCATCTTGTCGTACGCGGGCAGCGGCTGCCAGATGCCGGCGCGGCCCTGCGCCTCGTAATCGTCGAAACGGCGGAAGTGGCGCAGCACGGCATGGCTCACATACTCGGCCATCTGCACGCCCATGCCCGCGTCGTCCAGGCGCACCAGCGGCACGTGGGCGGGCAGCGCCTCGCCGAATTTCAACAGCGCGTCGACGCCGGCGCCCGTGTTGAAGATGGCTTTGACGTTGGCCAGCTCGGGCAGCATGGCGGCGGGAGGCTGCCACACGACGGCATAGTCGCATGGCGGAGCCGCCTCGCCTTCGCGCCAGAAGTGGATGTCAGCTCCGGGCAGCAAGTCCTTGAAATCGGCGATCCACGCCGCTTCCTTGCCGTCCGAACGTTGTAAAAGGATGCGCATCGTCGCAGCCTCTATGCGGCGGCCTTGAAGGCCAGCAGCGGCGCGCCATCGGCCACCTGGTCGCCGACCGCATACAGCACGTCTTCCACCAGGCCGTCATGCGGCGCGGCGATCGTGTGCTCCATCTTCATCGCTTCCATGATGACCAGCGGCTCGCCCTTCTTGACGTCCTGGCCTTTATTTACGAGTACGGCGACGACCTTGCCCGGCATCGGCGCCGTCAGGCGGCCGCCCTCCGCTTCCGTTTCGCCCGCATGGGCCATCGGGTCGCTGTAGTGCAGCGTGTAGTGCAAGCCGCCGGTGAATACGTGGAACTGCTCGCCGTCGCGCAGCACCGTGCCGTGCACGGCACGTTCACCGAGCTTGATGTGCAGCTCGTTGCCTGTGCGCGCCGTCAAGATCAGGGGCTGGCCGTTGAACAGCCAGCCATCGGTCTTGTAGGCGATGCGCGCGGCATAGGCCTTGCTGTCGCCGGCCAGCGCGAATTCGTCGGCAAACGCCAGGCTGCGGCCCAGGGTGCTGTTCAAGCGCCAGCCCAGGGCATTGCCCCACGGGTCGGCGGGGTTGCCCGATTGCGCTTCGGACGCCGCTTTTTCCTCCGTCAGCAGGGCGACGGACGCCAGCGCCAGGGCCGTGTCGGGCGCTGCCTGCAGGGCGGGGAACAGCGATGCTTGATTGCGCTCGATCAGACCCGTGTCGAGGTCGGCGCTGGCAAACGCCTGGCCTTCCACCAGGCGTTTTAAAAAGGCGATATTGCTGGCCAGGCCCACGATCTGGTAGTCGGCCAGCGCCTGCGCCATGCGCGCCAGCGCTTCGCGGCGGTCCGCACCCCAGACGATCAGCTTGGCGATCATCGGGTCGTAGAACGGAGAGATCGCGTCGCCCTCGCGCACGCCCGAATCGATGCGCACGGCGGCGGGAACCAGCGTGCCGCCCAGTTCGAACGTCACGGCCGATGGCGACTGCATGTGGCGCAGGGTGCCGATCGACGGCAAAAAGCCCTTTTCCGGATTTTCCGCGTAGATGCGCGCCTCGATGGCGTGGCCGTGGATCGTCAATTCATTCTGCTTTTTCGGCAGCGGCTCGCCAAAGGCGACGCGCAACTGCCATTCCACCAGGTCGGTGCCGGTGATCATTTCCGTCACCGGATGTTCCACCTGCAGGCGCGTGTTCATCTCCATGAAGTAGAACGAGCCATCCTGGTTGGCGATGAATTCCACCGTGCCCGCGCCCACGTAGCCGACGGCCTTGGCGGCGGCGACGGCCGCTTCGCCCATGGCCGCGCGGCGCTCGGCCGGCATGCCCGGCGCCGGCGCTTCTTCCAGCACTTTCTGGTGACGGCGCTGCACCGAGCAATCGCGCTCGAACAGGTAGATGCAGTTGCCCAAGGTATCGGCAAACACCTGGATTTCGATATGCCGCGGACGCGACAGGTATTTTTCGGCCAGCACCTTGTCGTCGCCGAAAGAGCTGATCGCTTCGCGCTTGCACGAAGCCAGCGCGGCCTTGAAGTCGGCGCTGTTCTCGATGACGCGCATGCCCTTGCCGCCGCCGCCGGCGGACGCCTTCAGCAGCACGGGGTAGCCGATCTTGTCGGCCTGGCCGTGCAGGAAGTCCGCATCCTGATTTTCGCCGTGGTAGCCGGGCACCAGCGGCACGTTCGCTTTTTCCATCAGCGACTTGGCCGCCGATTTCGAGCCCATGGCGCGCATGGCGGATGCCGGCGGGCCGATGAAGACCAGGCCTGCAGCCTGGCAGGCGTCGGCGAAGTCGGCGTTCTCGGACAAAAATCCGTAGCCGGGGTGGATCGCCTGCGCACCTGTCGCCAGCGCTACGGCGATGATCTTGTCGCCGCACAGATAGCTTTCCTTGGCCGGCGCGGGGCCGATCAGGACGGCTTCGTCGCAGACGGCGACGTGCTTGGCGTTGGCGTCCGCTTCCGAATACACGGCGACGGTCTGGATGCCCATGCGGCGCGCGGTAGCGGCGACACGGCAAGCGATTTCGCCGCGGTTGGCGATCAGGATTTTAGTGAACATGGTCTCTCTCTATTCTCTCAAAAAGGGGCAGCTGTCTCTTGTCATGGACGTTGTGTGCTGGCGTGTCGGCTTACGCGCTTTGCGCTAAGCCGACCTACGCATTGGTGAGGCGGTATTCGTAGGTCGGGTTAGCCGGCACGGCGTAACCCGACAAGGCTGTCATCAGCAGCCGCACTTCTCTTTCTGCACCGAGTCCAGCATGGCGCCGCGCGTCTGCAGGCCCAGTTTGTTCAACAAGACGCGGTCGTCTTCCGCTTCCGGGTTGTCGGTGGTGAGCAGCTTGTCGCCGTAGAAGATGGAATTGGCGCCCGCCAGGAAGCACATGGCTTGCACGGCTTCGCCCATCTGGCGCCGGCCGGCCGACAGACGCACGCGCGCTTTCGGCATGGTGATGCGGGCCACGGCGATCGTGCGCACGAATTCGAACGGGTCCAGCGCTTCCAGGCCGAACAAAGGCGTGCCCTCTACCTGCACCAGGTGGTTGACGGGCACCGATTCCGGGTACGGATTCAGATTGGCCAGCTGGGCGATCAGGCCCGCGCGCTGCAGACGCGTCTCGCCCATGCCGACGATGCCGCCGCAGCACACTTTCAAGCCCGCTTCGCGCACGCGGCCCAACGTGTCCAGACGGTCCTGGTATTCGCGCGTCGAGATGACGTTGTCGTAGAACTCGGGCGCCGTATCCAGGTTATGGTTGTAGAAGTCCAGGCCCGCATTTTTCAGGCGGTCCGCTTGTCCCTCTTCCAGCATGCCCAAAGTAGCGCATGTTTCCAGGCCCAGCGCCTTGACCTTGGTCACCATCTCTTCGACTTTTTCCATGTCGCGCTCTTTCGGGCTGCGCCAGGCGGCACCCATGCAGAAGCGCGTGGCGCCGTTGGCTTTCGCCTGGCGGGCCGCGTCGAGCACCGTGTCGATGTCGAGGATTTTTTCGCTTCCACGCCCGTGTCGTAGCGGGCCGCCTGCGGGCAGTAGCCGCAGTCTTCCTCGCAGCCGCCCGTCTTGATCGACAACAGGGTCGCCAGTTCCACGTCGCCGTCGGGGAAATTGACGCGGTGGGTTTGCTGGGCCTTGAACATCAGCTCATTGAACGGCAGGTCGAACAGGGCCAGCACATCGGCGACGGGCCAGGTGGCCGCTTCCGGCACGGTGATGCGCGCCGCTGGGCGGTGCAGTTCGACGGTTTTTGCTGCTTCTTGGACGTGAGACATGTGATTCCTTCGCTTCTATTTTTGGATACGTTAGGTGTTTGGATGCTGCGCCGGCCAGTTGGGCAAGCCGGTGAAATCGAGATACGCCGCCGCCGCTTCCGCGCTGGGCTGCGCCAGGCGCGGCACCCTGCCCAGCAGCGGCGCCGGGATGCGCTCGATCAGCGCATCGATATTTTCGTCGAGGAAGCGCATTTCCACTTCCAGCGTGTTGGCGACCCAGCCGATCACCGTCAGGCCGCGCGCCTCGATGGCTTCCACCGTCAGCAAGGCCTGGCTGATACAGCCCAGACGCATGCCGACCACGAGGATCACGGGTAAATCGAGCTGCTGCGCCAGGTCGGCCGAATCGAAACCGGGCGACAGCGGCACGCGGAAGCCGCCCACGCCTTCGACCACGACGGCGTCCGAGGCGGCGGCGATTTCCAGGTAGGCGGCCAGGATCGGCACCGATTCGATGCTCACGCCTTCGAGCGCGGCGGCGATGTGCGGCGCGGCCGGTTCCTTCAGCATATACGGCGTGGTGATATTGCGCAGCATGGTGACGTTGCCGGCGGCGATCAGACTGTCGGCGTCTTCATTATGCAGTTCGCCGTCGCGCATCTCGGCGCCGGCGGCCACGGGCTTCATGCCGCAGGCGCGCACGCCGCGCGCCACCAGCGCGTGCAGCAGGGCCGACGAGGTCAGGGTCTTGCCGATTTCCGTGTCGGTGCCGGTGACGAAACAGGCAAAGCGCGAGGGCAGGCCGGCAATGGCCGGCGCCGGCTGCACGGCCGGCGCCAGGTCCGCCAGCACTTCCGCCACGATAGGGTCATCAAGGCTCATGGCGAGTCCTTTCCAGGGTGTTGACTGCGTTGATCAATTGCGCCACTTCCTGCGCCGTGTGGCCGGCCGACAGCGTCACGCGCAGGCGCGCCGTGCCGGCAGGGACGGTGGGCGGGCGGATGGCGCCGACCCACAGGCCTTGCTGGTACAGGGTGGCGGCGATGTCGAGCATGTCCGCATTCTCGCCGATGATGACGGGCTGGATGGCGGAGAGCGAAGGCAAGGCTTGCCAGCGCTGCAGCCGCAAGCCCTCGTTCCATTGCGCCACCAGCGCGGCCAGGTGGGCGCGGCGCTGCCGGCCTTCCTCGCCGGCGATGATGTCCAGGCTGGCCAGCAGCGCATGCGCGAGCGCGGGCGCTGCCGCCGTCGTGAAGATGTAGGGGCGCGCCTTCTGGATCAGCGTTTCGATCACGGCTTCATGCGCGCAAACGAAGGCGCCGCCCACGCCGGCCGATTTGCCCAGGGTGCCCACGTAGACCAGGTACGGCGAATGCAGGCCGAAGTGTTCCAGCGCGCCGCGGCCGTTCTCGCCCAGCGCGCCGAAGCCGTGCGCGTCGTCGACCACCAGCCAGGCGCCGTATTGTTCGCACAGGGCCAGCAGCGCGGGCAGCGGCGCCAGGTCGCCATCCATGCTGAAGACGCTGTCCGTGACGACGATTTTCGTTTTGGCTTTGCTTTCCGCCAGCAGGGCCGCCAGCGCATCGAGATCCGCATGCGGGTACACGCGCGTCTTGACGCGGGACAAACGCGTGCCGTCGATCAGCGAAGCGTGGTTCAGCGCTTCCGAGAAGATCTCGGTTTCCGCGTCGCCCGCCGACAGGGCGGTGAGCACAGCCAGATTCGCCATGTAGCCGGTGCAGAAATACAGCGCGCGCGCCTGTTCCAGGTTGGCGCCCACAAACGCGGCCAGGCGTTCTTCCAGCAGCGCGTGGGCGCGGCTGTGGCCACTGATCAGGTGCGAAGCGCCGCTGCCGGCGCCATACAGGTCGGCGCCCTCTTTCAGCGCGTCCACGATGCGCGGATGCGCGGCCAGGCCCAGATAGTCATTGCTGCAAAAGGCCAGCATGTCGCGCCCATCGACCGTCAGGCGCGGCGCGCACGGCGTGTCGACGGTGCGGCGGCGGCGGATCAGGCTGCGCTCTTCCAGCCCCTGCAACTGCTGCTTCAAGCGTGTGAGCAGTTCCATTTCAGGCGCCGATCACTTTGTTGAAGACGGCCAGCGTCTGTTGGCCCAGGCCCGCGATTTCGGCGTCGTCGAGAATGTAGGGCGGCATCAGGTAGACGGTGGAACCGATGGGGCGCATCAGCAGTTCGTGTTCCAGCGCCGTGCTGAAGAAGCGGCGCGAAAAGTCGGGCGCAGAGTTCACCGCATCGAAGGCCCAGATCATGCCCTGCTGGCGGAAGTGTCTGACTTTGTCATGCCGCGCCAGCGGCGCCAGGGCGTGTGTGATTTTTTCGGCGCGTGCGCGGTTGGCCGCCAGCACGTCGTCTTCCTCGAAAATCGACAGGGTCGCCAGCGCCGCGCGGCAGGCCAGCGGGTTTCCCGTGTACGAGTGCGAATGCAGGAAGCCGCGGCGCACGTCGGTGCTGTAGAACGCTTGATAGATGTCTTCGCGCGTCATCACGAGGGACAGGGGCAAATAGCCGCCGCTGATGCCCTTCGACAGGCAGACGAAATCGGGCCAGATGCCGGCCTGCTCGCACGCAAAGAAGGTGCCCGTACGCCCGCAGCCGACGGCGATCTCGTCGAGGATCAAATGGACCTGATAGCGGTCGCACAGGGCGCGCACCAGCGACAGGTACAGCGGGTCGTGCATGGCCATGCCGGTAGCGCATTGCACCAGCGGCTCGATGATGATGGCGGCGATTTTTTCGGACTTTTCCTGGAACAGCCGTTCCACGTCGGCGGCCGCGCGGCGCGCCACGTCTTGCGCCGATTCGTTTTCGGCTGCCTGGCGGAAGTCGGGCGACATCACCGTCTGCGAGGCACGCAGCAGGGGGCCGTAGGCATCCTTGAACAGGGCCACGTCCGTGACGGCCAGCGCGCCGATGGTTTCGCCGTGGTAGCTGCCTTTCAGGCACACGAATTCCTGTTTTTCGCTCTTGCCGCTGTTGCGCCAGGCGTGAAAACTCATTTTCAGGGCGATTTCCACGGCCGAGGCGCCATCGGACGCGTAAAAGCTGTGACCAAGCACGCCGCCCGTCAAGGCGGAGAGCTTTTCCGACAGTTCGATCACCGGTTCATGCGTAAAACCGGCCAGCATCGCGTGTTCCAGCCGGTCCAATTGATCCTTCAGTTCCGCATTGATGCGCGGATTGGCGTGGCCGAACAGGTTCACCCACCAGGAGCTGATGGCGTCCAGGTAGCGTCGTCCTTCGTGGTCATACAGCCAGGCGCCGCGGCCGTGGCTGACGGGGATGAGCGGTACAGTCTCGTGGTGCTGCATTTGCGTGCACGGATGCCACACGCTGCGCAGACTGCGTTCGACCCAGCCCGATTGTTTTTCTGCTTTCAAAACTGCTCCAATGATTTTCTTAATCCATGCACTAGCCCATGAGCCAACCCGGCTTGCGCTTGTCGAGGAAGGATTGCACGCCTTCGCGCCCCTGCTCCGAGGCGCGGATCTGCGCGATGCGCTCGGCGGTGTCCGCCAGCAGCGCGTCGTCGACCGGCTGGCCGGCGATCTCGCGCACCAGCGTTTTCGCTTGCGCCACGGCGTGCGGGCTGTTGCCCGTCAGCGCTTTCAGCACCTCGGCCGTTTTCGCGTCCAGCGCGCTTGCCTCGACTACCTCGTGGGCAAAGCCGATGCGCAGCGCTTCCTGGGCGGAGAATCGCTCCGCCGTCAGGAAATAGCGGCGTGCCGCGTTTTCGCCCATGGCCTTGATGACATACGGTGAAATAGTGGCCGGGATCAGTCCCAGCCGCACTTCGCTCAGGCAGAAATGCACGTCTTCCGCAACCAGAATGATATCGCATGCGGCGACGAGGCCCATGCCGCCCGCATAGCAGTCGCCCTGGATCTTCGCCACCACGGGTTTCGGACACAGGTAAATCGTGCGCAGCATCTGCGCCAGCTGCAGCGCGTCGGCCTGGTTTTCGGCATGCGTATAGCCTGCCATTTTCTTCATCCAGTTCAAGTCCGCGCCGGCGCAAAAGGCGGCGCCATTCGCGGCCAGCACGATGGCGCGCACCATGTCGCTGCGTCCCAGCCCCTCGAAGGCGCGCGCCAGTTCGGCAATCGTCGTCTCGTTGAAGGCATTGCGCACATCGGGGCGGTTCAGGGTCACGGTGGCGACGTTGCCTTCGATGACCAGCTTTAAGGTTTCAAATTCCATTCTCTTCTCCCTGAATGCCGCTTACATGCGGAATACGCCGAACTTCGTGTCCGGGATTTCCGCGTTCAAGGCGGCCGACAGGCCCAGGCCCAGCACCATGCGGGTGTCGGCCGGGTCGATCACGCCATCGTCCCACAGGCGTGCGGTGGCGTAATACGGGTGGCCCTGGTGTTCGTATTGATCCTTGATCGGCTGCTTGAAGGCCGCTTCCTCTTCCGCGCTCCATGCGCCGCCCTTGCCCTCGATGCCGTCGCGCTTGACGGTCGCCAGCACGGAAGCGGCCTGGTCGCCGCCCATGACGGAAATGCGCGCATTGGGCCACATCCACATGAAACGGGGCGAAAACGCGCGGCCGCACATGCCGTAATTGCCGGCGCCGAAGCTGCCGCCGATGATCACCGTGAATTTCGGCACGGCCGCCGTCGCCACGGCCGTCACCATCTTGGCGCCATTGCGGGCGATGCCCTCGTTTTCGTATTTGCGGCCCACCATGAAGCCCGTGATGTTTTGCAGGAAGACCAGCGGGATCTTGCGCTGGCAGCACAATTCGATGAAATGCGTGCCTTTCAAGGCCGATTCGGAAAACAGGATGCCGTTATTGGCGATGATGCCGACCTTGACGCCATAGATGTGCGCGAAGCCGCAGATCAGGGTGGTGCCGTAGCGGGCCTTGAATTCGTCGAAATCGCTGCCGTCGACGATGCGCGCGATCACCTCGCGCACGTCGAAGGGCTTGCGCGTATCGACGGGGATTACGCCATACAGTTCCTGTGTCGGGTATTTCGGCTCGACCGACTCGCGCAGCGCCATCTGCTGCGGTTTTGTACGATTCAGGTTCGAGACGATGGTGCGCGCCAGCGACAGCGCGTGCAAATCGTTCTGCGCCAGGTGGTCGACCACGCCGGACAGGCGCGTGTGCACGTCGCCGCCGCCCAGGTCTTCGGCCGTCACCACTTCGCCCGTGGCAGCCTTCACCAGCGGCGGGCCGCCGAGGAAAATCGTGCCCTGCTCCTTGACGATGATCGACTCGTCGCTCATGGCCGGCACGTAGGCGCCGCCCGCCGTGCAAGAGCCCATCACGACGGCGATTTGCGGAATGCCCTTGGCCGATAAATTCGCCTGGTTATAGAAGATGCGGCCGAAATGGTCGCGGTCGGGGAAGACGTCGTCCTGGTTCGGCAGGTTGGCGCCGCCCGAGTCGACCAGGTAGATGCAGGGCAGGTTGTTCTGGTCGGCGATTTCCTGGGCGCGCAAATGCTTTTTCACCGTCATCGGGTAATAGGTGCCGCCCTTGACGGTGGCGTCGTTGCAGACGATGACGCATTCCTGGCCGGAGACCCTGCCGATACCGGTGATGATGCCGGCGGCGGGCGCCGCGTCGACGCCCTTGGCGTCCTGGTACATGGCGTAGGCCGCCATCTGGGAAAACTCGAGGAAGGGCGTGCCGGGATCGAGCAGCATCTGCACGCGGTCGCGCGGCAGCAGTTTGCCGCGCGCCAGGTGCTTGGCGGCGGCCGCCTCGCCGCCGCCGGCCGCGATCTTTTCCACCTTGTCGCGCAAATCGTCGACGATGGCTTGCATGGCCGCGGCATTGGCCTTGAAATCTTCACTGCGCGGATTGAGTTTGCTTTCGATATGCGGCATTGCGGTTCCTTTTTATGATCGCCCGGTCTCTCGGGTCGCGCTATTCGGGAAAACTGCCGTCGAGATAAAACCAGCGCAGGGCGCCACCGCCCTCGCCCGCCTCGCGCACGAAGCGGCTCACCTCATGCAGGCGGTGCGCGCGGCCGTTGACCTTGTAGCGGGCCACGAATTCGACGGTGTCGCGCTGTATCTCTTCGGCTTGATCTGCTGATTCTGCTTTACGTTGACGTAAACGTAAAGCAGATTTTACCTCAAGTCCCAGCCAGTGGACTTTTTCTTCTTCGGCAAACAAGGCGTCGGCGGGACGGGTGCTGGCATGCCAGGTGGCGCGCAGGTAGGGCTCGTCGCGCAAGGTGAACGCCGTGTAGCGCGAACGCATCAGGGCTTCGGCCGTGGACGGCAAGGCGTCGCCCGCGATATACGGGCCGCAGCAGCTGGCGTAGGAGGCGCCGCCACAGGGGCAGGCAGACAATTTCGAAGGTGTGGGCATGCGCTGACGATATGCAACAGAAAAGAGGGAACAGGAAAGTTCCGCAATTATCCGCCATATCGGCAGCAGCGCGTGCGCGCCGCCTTGGCCAGCTATTTTTTCGGACTGAGGAAGTCCAGCGCGAACGGCGGCGCCTTGCCGGCCATGAGATCGGCCAGGATGCGCGCCGTGCCGGCGGCAAAGGTAAAGCCCAGCGGGCCATGGCCCACGTTGAGCCACAAGTTCGCAACTTTGCTGGCGCCCACCAGCGGCGCGCTGTTCGGCGTGGCGGGGCGCAGGCCGGCCCAGGCCGTGGCCTGGTCGTAATCGGCGCCGTGCGGCATGGCTTCGCGCGCCAGCCGCGTCAGGCCGGCGATGCGGTTCCAATCGATGCTGTTGTCGGCGCCCACCATGTCGACCATGGCGGCCACGCGCAGGTCGCCGCCTATGCGCGCATACAGCACCTTGCGCTCGAAATCCGTGATGCTGATCTCGGGCGCCCGGTGCTGTGCGCGGATGGGCGCCGTCAGGCTGTAGCCTTTCAGCGGATAAAGGGGCAGGTAGACGCCCGCCGTGGCGGCCAGGTCGCGGCTCTGGATGCCGGCCGCCAGCACATAGTGATCTGCCTGCAACAGGCCCAGGCTGGTGTCGACGCCCGTGATCCGGCCCTTGTGCGCGACGAGGCGGCGCGCCTCGCCTTTCAAGATGAGCGAGCAGTTCGGGTGCTGCAGCAATCGCGCTTCCAGCGCCAGGCAAAAGGCGTGGCAATCGGCCACCGCTTCTCCTTCCGTAAAGATGCCGCCCGCCAGCACGCCCTGCAAGGCGGCCAGCGCCGGTTCGCGCTGCACGGCTTCCTGCGGCGACAGCACGATGCGCGCCTCTTCCGATTCCGGCCGCGCCACGGCCCGCTGGAAGATGGCGGGCGAGCGGTAGACGATGAGTTTGCCCGCATCGCGCCAGGCATACGCCTCGGGCGGCACCGCCAACTCCAGCTGCGCCATGCCGGCGCGGCTCCATTCGCCCAGTTGCAGCAGCTTGGCCGTCGTGCGGGCATTGCTGGCAGCATTGCAATTGCGCAAAAAACTGGCCAGCCAGCGCCATTGGCGCCAGTCGGCCTCGGGACGGAAGCGCAGCGGACCATCTTTCTGCAGCAGCCATTGCAGGGCTTTGAAGGGTACGCCCGCGTCCGCCAGGGGCGCCACATAGCGATAGCTGAGCTGGCCGCCATTGCGGTAGCTGGCGGCGATTGCCACCTGTTCATTGCGTTCGAGTAAGGTGACCTTGTAGCCGGCCTCGGCCAGCCACCAGGCCGATGTCAGACCGACGACGCCGCCGCCGATGATGATGACTTGTTGCTGCATGTTGCCTCGCTGCGTTGCGCTCCCATGGTGCGGGAGCATTCGATGAGAGCTTAGAGGCTGGCCATCACGTGAGCCAATGAAACATCATGGTGCAGCCATAACTTTCAGGAATGCACTGTTTTTGTGCAAGTTATTCATTATTGCCAATCGCACCACGGTACAAGGTGGTGAGGATCAATTCCTCGCTGCGCCCCATGGCGGAATAGGCGCCCGGATACTGTGCGGGATCGCTGCCCGTGCCGCCCACCAGCATCACCATGCCATTCTTGTGCTTGAAATCGAGCACGAAGGCAGAGACGAGGCCATACGCGTCGCCTAAATGGCCGATCGCATGAAAACTGGCGCCCTCGACCAGGCCGTTGCCCTGCCCCGCCACGGCATCGAACTGCTGATTTCCCAGGCCCCAGGCGCGGTACAGGCCCCGTTCGCTGTTGCCATTGCCGCCATCGGGTGCCAGCTGCCATTGCCGGCCAAACATCAAGGCGATGCTGGCCGGCTGCAATAGCTGCGTATTCTGGTAGCGGCCGCCATCGAGCAGCATCCGCATGACGGTGCCCAGTCCGGCGGCGGAAATGCGCAAGCCGCCCGTGGGGCTGAAGACGGTGGCGTTGCTGCCGATTACATAACGCGCGATGCCGGCCGGCGGGCGCTGATCAAAATCGTCGGCCTGGGCGATCCATGGCCCGTGCGGCTGCCACACCTCCGTCTCCAGCGTGCGCTTGCGGTACAGGGTGGCCGTATTGGCGACCTCTTCCGGGGAGAAGGTGGCCGGGTTGTAGCCGCCGCGCACGTCGAGGGGATCGAGCAGCAGGCGCCGCATCAGCAAGTCGAAGCGCTCGCCCGTGACTTGTTCCATCACGGTGCCGATCACACCCCAGTTCAGGTTGGAATACGTAAAGTAGCGGCCGGGCGCCGCGCTGGAATCCCACATCGCGTCGCCGCCGGCCGTAAACACGTCGCGCAGGCTGCGTTCGGGGCCCCAGGCATAGCCGCCTGCGTCGCGCAGCGAGGACGTGTGGCTGAGCAAGCTGCGCAAGGTCACGGGCCGCTGGGGGAAATGCGGGTTGCGCAGGGAAAAACCCAGGTAGATGCCCACGTCCTGGTCCAGGCTCAGCTTGCCCTGTTCGACCAGCCGCATCAAGCCCAGGGTCGTCATCATCTTCGAGACGGAAGCGATGCGGAACAGGGTGGCCGGCGTCACGGGCAAGCTGTCCGCCGGCGTGGCGACTATGTGCCGGTAGCCAAATTGTTGCTGATACGACACCTTACCATTGCGAATGGCCAGCACGGACAGGCTGGCCAGCGGGTGGGCCGCATCGTCGACGATGGCGGCCAGGGCCGCATCGAGCGCGCGCTGTTGCGGGCCGGCGACGGGTGCGCTGGCGCTGCCGGGTGGTGCGGCCATTGCCGGCCAGATACCGCCCAGCAGCAGCAAGCCGAGCAAACCCGTGATTCGCTTTTTCATATTCTCATACCATGTGTGGATGCGCCGCCAGCATAGGGCGGGATCGTTTCCAAGGCTAATGAAAATTGCTTATTTGTCTATAATGCAAAGCTATACGTACGGTAAAACATTGTTTTTTTAAGTGTATAACCGTTATTTATGCCCATTTTCCATTTATTCATGGGTGGACGGGCTACGCGCAAGCGCCATCGCTATTACACTAGGAGGACAAGGAGAACTGTATGAGCCAGACCAGCGTAGAACTCAAGGTCGATTTAAATGACAATTCGCCTTTATATATGCAGATCGCCCGCAAGCTGAGCGATGACGTACGCAACGGCCGCTACCAGGTAGACCAGGCCCTGCCATCTGAACGTACCCTGTCCGAACTGCTCGACGTATCGCGCGTGACTGCCCGCAAGGCCATCGACCAGCTCGTCGAGCAAGGTCTCGTCGTGCGCCGCCGCGGTTCGGGCAACTATATTGCCCCGCGCATCGAGCAGCCGCTGTCGAACCTGTCGAGCTTTTCCGAGCAGCTGCAGCAGCGCGGCTACCGCCCCGGCTCGCGCTGGCTCAAGCGTGAAGTCGTCATCGCCAGCAGCGACGAGCAGCTGAGCCTGGGCCTGGCGCAGAACACGAAAGTGGCGCGCCTGGAGCGCCTGCGCTTGGCCGACGACGTGGTGATGGCGTATGAAGTGAGCGTGCTGCCCTTCAGCGTGGTGCCGGACCCGGATGCCATGGGCGATTCGCTGTATGAATACTTGAGCAGCATCAAGAAGGCGCCCGTGCGCGCCTTGCAGCACATCCGCGCCATGAATGCGACGGACGTGCTGGCCAAGCAGCTGGGCATCCCCGATGGCCAGGCCGTGCTGTTCATCACGCGCATCGCCTACCTGGAAACGGGCGAGGCGGTGGAACTGACGCATTCGTATTGCCGCAGCGACCACTACGACTTCGTGGCGGAAATGCGCCGTTCTCCTTAATTCAGCCGCCTGAATTACTGCTGGATCAGGCGGATCATGGATTCGGCCACGCCCACGGACGACTCCCAGCTCATGCCGGTCACCAGCCGGCCATCGACCTCGACGTGACTCTTGCCGTTGGCGCCGTGCCTGAAGATGCCGCCATGGCGCTTGATGCTCGCTTCCGCCGAAAACGGATAGGCCTTGTATATCGGCGATTCCTTGTTGAGATACGCATCGGGGAAGGACGTGAGCACCTTGTCCTGGATCAGGAAAGTACCGTCACTGAGCTTCACATTCTTGATGCCTTCGGTGCCATGGCAGATGGCCGCAATCACCCCGCCTTGTTGTTCGTAGATCCGCACAGCGATGTCCTGCAGCGGCTTGTTGTCCGGGATGCCGACGATGGCCGCGCCGCCGCCGACGAAAGCCATGCCCGCATACTCGTCGGCCCTGACCTCGGAGACGGGCTTGGTATGGGCCAGTGCCCACATGAAATCACTGTCGTACAGATGTTTTTTGAGCAATTCGTCCGACGTGACGATCATTTCCAGGGGAATGGCGCCCCCCTCGGGACTGACGAAGTCGACCGCGTACCCTGTTTTGCGAAAGGCATCGTAGGTATAGGCCAGTTCGGGAAAATTATTGCCTGCGTTAATTTTTGTGCCGGGATATTGATGCACATTCGACACGACCAGCAACACCTTGCGTGCATGGCGCGGGGCTGCTGGCTCGCGATCGGCCGACTTGCTGATGATCTTCCAGTTGCCGGCGATCTTTTTCAGAAGAAATACATCCATATAACGCACCCCTTGCTGGGGAATGTGGATCTCGGCCTTGGCGGTGGCCACCTTGCCGCTCACCTCCACCTTGATCAGCCGCCCGTGACGCCCATTGAATTGGCCTATTTTCTCTTGGGAAAAGAGTTTGGCGTATTCCGGACCGCTGAGCTCCCATTCCGTATCGTTTTTGCCGTCCAGATAAAGACGGGCGGTAGCATGGAAGGCCTGGTTGATATCGTCCTGTACGTTGAAGCTGGTGCCATGCAGATACAAGCGCACGGTTTCCCGGATCGCATTTTCGTCCTGGTCGGCGGTTGCGGCGGTGCCGGCGGCGGCGCTGCCGAGCAAGCAACAGGCGAGTACCGTTCGCAATAAAAACTGAATCATGACTTTACCCTGAGTGAATAACTGCGTTTATCGGAGCAACGACTATTTCAGGTCGTTGCTGGTCGATAAGTTATCGAAATGCAGGGAAGTTGATGTCGCCAAACAGGATTTCAGACTCCGGAATGGCGATTCCGGAGCGGTTTTACGCGGAAACGGCCGTGGCCGCCTGGCTGGGTTGGGCGCGGAAGCTGGCGGGAGTCTGCCCAGCAACTTTCTTGAAGGTCGAGTAGAAGGTGGAACTGGAATTGAACCCGCAGCGCTCGGCAACGGTATCCATGTTCAGTTGCGGCTCGTCGGCCAAGACCTGTTTCGCTTCGGCGATACGGTATTCGTTGACGTAGGTGGTGAAGCTCTTGCTCAGCTTGTCATTCAGCACCTGCGACACCTGCGCCTGCGTACATCCCGCCCGTTTGGCCAGTTGGGCCAGGGTCAGGTTCGGATTCAGATAGGATTTCTGCCCACTCATCTGTTGTTCCAGCGCAGCGAGTACGGCAAGCGCATCGTCGTGCGTCAGGCGGCTGTTCTGGTACTTCTGCTTCGGGTCGGCAGGCGTCGAGGTTTCCTTTCTCAGCAGAAAGACCATGACCGCGACATGCAGCGAGAAGGTAAATGACAAGGCGCCGACAATATACGACGTGAACGGCGTGCTCGCGTACGCGGCCAACATGACACAGCTGCCCGCAAAGACGCTCAGCATCAGCATGCTGCTGGTCGCCATCCGCTGTCCGTCATTCAGCCATGCATGGCGGGTTTGCCAGAGCAAGCTGGCGGTCGCCAGCAGGTAGCATAGCCAGAACAGATGAATCGCATGACTTGAACGGTCCCACACAGGACGATACGCGGAATACGGAAAGGCAACGCCTATGCCTATCAGCAGGAAGGACAGGCCGAGATGCCAGCGCCATTGTTGGCCGGCAGGCTGTTGCGCGAGTCCGGCCAGGAAAGAGCGCACGTACAGATAGGTCAAGGGACCGATCAGCAGGCAAGCCGACAGGCCCAGCTGTCGGAATTCGATGGCGATCGCAGGGTTGAAGTAGAGGAAGGCGGATTTGGCGATGCGCACCCCCACGGCAAGCAGCAATGCACCCAGCATGCAGTCGGCCAGGCAGCGAGGCCGACGGCTGAAAAAATAGACGGCCAGGAAAATGCCGTTGATGGCGCCAAGGGCGCTAAACAGGAACAGCAATTGGCGAGCGATCATGGGGCGTGTCGTGAATTTGGGCGTCGAACCCAAGTATAGACATAAACGGGAGCGTATCGAAGTACAAGTAGGACACCAGGTTCCTGCGCCAGCCATAAACTCCCGTTATGCCCGCCCGCCAACCTTTCATGGTTGATCTTGCTCGTTGGTATTAAACTGGTTTCACCTTCAACCATGTTCTGAAATCATGTTGAAAACTGAAACCCCGAGCCGGCGGCATCCGGATCTGGACCTGTATCCGGTGGAGCAACTGGTGGCGGCGCTGGTCGATGACCAGTTCTGGGCCGTCGAAGCTGTGCGGCTGGCGTCGCCGCAAATCGGGGCCGCCATCACGGCCGCCCTGCCCCGCATCGCCGCCGGCGGACGCTTGCTGTACGTGGGCGCGGGCACGTCGGGCCGTCTGGGCGTGCTCGACAGCGTTGAATTGACGCCCACGTTTTCCTGGCCGCCCGAGCGGGCCGTCGCCATCCTGGCCGGCGGCCCGGGCGCCATGTTCACGGCCGTCGAAGGGGCGGAAGATGATGTACAGCAAGGCGAGCGGGATGTGCTGGCCTTGTTGCCGCAAGAAAATGACGTCGTGATCCTGCTGGCCGCCTCCGGCGCCACGCCGTATGTGCTGGGCGCGCTGCTGGCCGCGCGCAAGGCCGGTGCCTTGACGATAGGCATCGCCAACAATGTGGACGCCCCCGTGGCGCACGAGGCGCAATATGGCATCGTGCTCGACACGGGCACGGAAGTCATTTCGGGCAGCACACGGCTGAAAGCGGGCACGGCGCAAAAAATCACCCTGAACACGATTTCCAGCGCCCTGATGGTGGGTTTGCACAAAACTTACGGAAACTTGATGGTAGACTTGAAGCCGACCAACGCCAAGCTGATCTGGCGGGCGGTGCGTCTGACCATGCATGCCACGGGCGCCAGCGAGGTGCAGGCCAGGACCGTGCTGGAGCAATGCCACTATCACGTCAAGGTGGCGATTGTTGCCTTGATCAAAAAAATCAACACAAACCAGGCACAGGCATTGTTGGCCGGCGCGGGCGGCAGTGTGCGGGCGGCACTGGCGGCGTGATCCGATGGCGCGGCATTCTTCTGTCTGGGAGACAAAGAAGGATGTATGGAGCTAGTGAAACAACCCGTCCCGGCGCGCGCGAAAAATCCGTGGCTGTGGATCCCTTCCCTGTATTTCGGCCAGGGCATCCCCTATGTAGTGGTCATGACCTTGTCCGTGATCATGTACAAGAATTACGGCTTTTCCAATACGGATATCGCGCTGTACACGAGCTGGCTGTACTTGCCGTGGGTTATCAAACCCCTGTGGTCGCCCTTCATCGATATGTACCGCACCAAGCGCTTCTGGATCGTCGGCTTGCAACTGGTGATCGGCGCCGCGCTGGCGCTGGTGGCCCTGACGACGTCGCTGCCCCATTTCTTCCAGATCAGCCTGGCCATCTTCTGGCTGATGGCCTTTAGTTCCGCCACGCATGATATCGCCGCCGACGGCTTTTATATGCTGGGCCTGGAAGAGCATCAGCAGGCGGCCTTCGTCGGCGTGCGCAGCACGTTTTACCGTCTGGCGATGATCGCCGGCCAGGGCGGCCTGGTGTATCTGGCCGGCTATCTGACGCATGCGACGGGCAATGTGCAGCTGGCATGGTCCGTCGTGTTCGCGATCCTGGCGGGCCTGTTCATCGCCCTCTTCCTCTATCACTATTTTGTCTTGCCGAAACCGAAGGACGACCGTCCCAGCATCCAGGGCGCCGGCATTTCTCCGCTGCAAGAGTTCATCGCCACCTTTGCGGCCTTCTTCAAGAAGAAGGATATTCTCGTCATCCTTGGCTTCTTGCTGCTGTTCCGCCTCGGCGAAGCGCAATTGCTCAAATTGGCCGCGCCCTTCCTGCTCGACCCTATCGTCAAGGGTGGCCTGGGCCTGAGCACGGAACAGGTGGGTCTCGTCTACGGCACCATCGGCGTAATCGCCCTGACCCTGGGCGGCTTGCTGGGCGGATTCATCATTTCCCGCTTCGGCTTGAAGCGTTGCCTGTGGATCATGGTGCTGTCCGTCCACTTGCCCGACCTGGTCTTCGTCTACCTGGCCAGCGCCTTGCCCAGCAACATCTATGTGATCGCCAGTGGTATTGCGTTGGAGCAATTTGGCTATGGCTTCGGTTTCGCCTCGTACATGTTGTACATGATCATGGTCTCCGATGGCGCGCATAAAACGGCCCATTACGCCATTTGCACGGGTTTCATGGCCCTGGGCATGATGTTGCCGGGCATGGCCAGCGGCTGGATACAGCAAATGCTTGGTTACCAGCACTTCTTCATCTGGGTGTGCATCGCCACCATTCCCGCTTTCATCATGGCCGCGCTGGTCAAGATCGACCCGGAATTCGGCAAGAAGGCCGAGGCCTGATTCTTTTGAACCGTGCGCCCGCAAGGATGGCGGGCGCACAGTAAAATGCCCGCACCGATAGACCTGCGCTTTACCACTGCAAGGAATTGTTTTGTTGTCTACTTTCAAAAAACGCCTGGGCGCCACGGCCGGCGTGCTGGCCGCGCTGGCCACCGCCACATTGCTCAGCAGCTGTACCAGCACCAAACTGCCTTCTGCAGTGACGCCAGGCGAAGCGGGCTTGCCGGCCGTGCCGCCCGTGCAGCACATCACGGGCGAAGTGCCGCCGCCGGCGCCGCGCGAATTCCGCGCCGCCTGGGTCTCGACGGTGGCCAATATCGACTGGCCTAGCCGCAACAATTTGCCTGTCGCCAAGCAGCAAGCCGAAGCCATCGCCATCCTCGACCGCGCCAAGTCCTTGAATCTGAACGCGATTGTGCTGCAGGTGCGCCCCAGTGCCGACACGATTTACCCGTCGCAGCTGGAACCGTGGTCGGAATACCTGACGGGCAAGCAAGGCCAGCCGCCATTGCCCATGTATGACCCGCTGGCCTTCTGGGTGGCGCAGGCGCATGCGCGCGGCCTGGAATTGCACGCCTGGTTCAACCCCTACCGGGCCCGCCACGCGACGGCCAAGTCGCCGCTGGCGCGCGACAGTTTTGCGTCCACCAACCCGGCGTCCGTCAAGCAATACGGCCGCTACCTGTGGATGGACCCGGGCGATGCGGCCGCCTCGAAGCATACGACGGACGTGGTGCTGGACGTGGTGCGCCGCTACGATATCGATGGCGTGCACATCGACGACTACTTTTATCCGTATCCGATCGACGCGCCTGGCGCCGGTGCGGGAGCCGAAACGGCCGCGCTGGACGCGGGCAATGGCGGCGCCAAGCGCGAACTGCCATTTCCCGATGAGCCTTCCTGGCAGCAATATCTGCTGGCCGGCGGCCAGCTGGACCGCGCTTCCTGGCGCCGCCAGAACGTCAACCAGCTGATCGAAGCCTTGTATACCGGCATCCACCGTGAAAAGAGCTGGGTGCGTTTCGGCATCAGCCCGTTCGGCATCGGCCGCCCGGACCGCCGCCCTGCCGGCATCGTCGGCTTCAGCCAGTACGATAAATTGTATGCGGATGCGGAACTGTGGCTGGCCAAGGGCTGGCTCGATTACCTGTCGCCGCAGCTGTACTGGCCCGTGGCGCAGGCGCCGCAGGCGTTTGGCGTGCTGCTCGACTACTGGCTGGCGCAGAATCCGTACGGCCGCCACGTGTGGCCAGGCCTGTACACGAGCCGCATCGACAATTCCGCCAAATCCTTCACGCCGCAAGAGATCATCAAGCAGATCGAAGTGACGCGCACGCGCCCCGGCGCGAATGGGCAAGTGCATTTCAGCATGGTGCCCCTGATGCAGAACCGCAAAGGTGTCAGCGAGCAACTCAAGGCGAGCGTGTATCAAAGCCCGGCCCTGATTCCCGCCACGCCATGGCTGGGCAAGGAAGCACCGGGCACGCCCGTGCTGGCTTTGCGCCGCGATTCCACCAGCCTGAACGTCAAGTTGACGTCGGGCGGCGGCAAACCCGTGGCGCAATACGCCATCTGGGCCCGCTACGGCGAAGACTGGCGTTTCACCGTGGTCACGGGCGTGCAGGGCGAGCTGACCCTGGTCGACGACGCCGTTGGTAAAGTCAATGCGGTGGTGGTCAGCGCCGTGGACCGCCTCGGCAATGAAAGCCCCCGCGTCACCGTGCGCGCACCGTTTACGGCCCCCGCCAAGTAATTGCTGACCGTTCACCGGCAGTCCATAACCTGCAGGCATGAAACATGCGCAAGCTTTCATGCCTGCAAGACCCGCTTGGCTTTACACTCATGCCATGATTTCCTTCCCTACAGCCAATAATGCGGTGCCCGTGCTGGGCCTGGGCATCGACGCGGGCGGCACGCAGACGCGCTGGGCCCTGGCTAGCGGGGACGGCGCCATCGTGGCCGACGGCGCCGTGGAAGGCTTGTCTGCCTTGCTAATGAGCAGCGATGCGGGCCGCGCTACTGTGCATGCCACGTTTGCAACATTGTGCAAGCAAGTGCTGGCCCTCGGCCAGCCGCGCGCCGTGGTGGCCGGTTTGACGGGCTTTGGCGGCGACGATGTTGTGCTGGCACAAATGTTGTCCGCCTTGCTGGCGCTGGATGCCGGCGACGTCCGCATCGGCAACGATATCGACATCGCCTACCGCGACAGTTTTGAACCAGGCGAGGGTTATCTGGTCTACGCTGGCACGGGTTCGATCGCCGCCTGGATCGATGCGGACGGCGTGTTTCACCGCGCCGGCGGGCGCGGCGTGCTGCTCGACGATGGCGGCGGCGGCTACTGGATCGCCCGCGAAGCCTTGCGCCACATCTGGCGCCGCGAAGACGAGGCGCCCGGCAGCTGGCAAGCCTCGCCCATGGCCGGGGCCGTGTTTGCGCAACTGGGCGGCAGCGACTGGTCGCTGTCGCGCGCCTTCATGTATGGCCAGGATCGGGGCGCCATCGGGCGGCTGGCGCTGGCCGTGGCCGCCAGTGCGGATGCCGACCCGCTGGCGCTGGACATCTTGCGGCGCGCGGGACAGGAACTGGCGCGGTTGGCGCTGGCCCTGGCGGCGCGCTATGGCCCCCGTCCTGTGGTGCTGGCCGGGCGCGCGGCGCAATTGCACCCGGCCATCGCGGCTGCCATGCGCGCCGCTTTGCCTGTATCGTTGATGATGGAGCAAAAAGTTGCCCGTTCGCATGAGGCCGCGGCCAAGCTGGCGGCCAGGACGGCGAGCCAGCGCATTGGCAAGAACTGAACATTTTATTAACCCGAACACGGATCTTTCATGAAAAAAATCGCCCTCGCCCTGCTGGTGGCCCTGCTTTCCGCCTGCACCACGCCCGCGCCGCACCTCGACCATAGCTTGAATGCGCGCAGCCAGAGCCCGCGCGTCAAATTCATCGTCATCCATTACACGGTCAGCGACCTGCCCCGCTCGATCAAGATCCTGACGGAACAAGTGGTCAGCAGCCATTATTTGCTGACGGACACGGACAAGCCGAAGTTTTACGTGCTGGTCGACGAATCGCGCCAGGCCAATCACGCGGGTGTGAGTAACTGGAAGACTTATACACAGTTGAATGTCAGCTCGATCGGCATCGAAATCGTCAACCCTGGCTACAAGGACACGCCGGAAGGCCGCCTTTGGTATCCGTTTCCCCAGGCACAGATCGATGAGCTGATTCCGCTGTTGAAAGATATCCAGGCCCGCTACAACATCGCGCCAGAAAATATCCTGGGTCATAATGAGATCGCCCCGCAGCGCAAGCAGGACCCGGGTCCGTTGTTCCCATGGCGCCAGCTGGCCGATGCGGGCCTGATCGTCTGGCCCGATGCCAACCGCGTGGCCGCGCAACGCCTCATTTTTGAGCAGCAAGTGCCGGACGCCGTCTGGTTCCAGAAAAAGCTGGCCCAGCATGGCTATGCGACGCCGCAGACGGGTGTGTTCGACGAAGCGACGCGCAATGTGCTGATCGCCTTCCAGATGAAGTACCGCAATACGCGCTTTGACGGCATGCCCGACGGCGAGACGGCAGCCCTGCTGGAAGTGCTGACGACGCCGGCCGCAGCTGTTGTAGCAAAGTAGCATGGCCATTTCAGCCCATGACTTTTTCTTATATGCTGAACGTTACGGCCCAGACGGCCAAAGCAAGGTAAAGGAATAGCTCATGCGGCTGCGTCATATCGAAGTGTTTCACGCCATCATGCAAGTTGGCACCATCAGCGGCGCCGCCCAGGTGCTGCATATCTCGCAGCCGGCCGTGACCAAGGTCTTGCAGCATTGCGAGTTGCAACTGGGCATGCCGCTGTTCGAGCGCGTGCGGGGCAAGCTGTACCCGAAGCCCGAGGCGCACCGTTTGTTTGTCGAAACGGAAAAGCTCAACCGCGATTTATTGGGCATCCGCCGCCTGGCGGCCAGCCTGAAGGGCCACGCGGTGGAAACCATCCGCCTGGTGTCCACGCCGACGATCGCCATCAGCGTCTTGCCATTTGCCATGACGCAGTGGCGGCGCGACTTTCCTCACACGCGTTGCCAGCTGGCTACTCACCACACGGGCGAGATCGTCAATACCTTGCGCCTCGGTGAAGCGGACTTGGCCGTATCGCTGCAAGACCCGCGTCATCCGGGCATCGTGGCCGAACCGATCGCGCAGGGTGTCATGACGGTGATCGCGCCAGCCGGCACCTGGCATGCGGCCGATTGCGGCACACCGTTGACGGCGCATGGCCTGAATGGCGAACTGATCGGCCATGCGGACAACGATCCGCTGGGCGAACTGGTGGTCGCCGCCTGCGAGGCGCAGGACATCCACCCCGTGTTTTCCACCGTGGTGCAGACCTATCAAATCGCCCGTTCCCTGGTGGAAGCGGGCGCCGGTATGGCCGTGGTCGACCCGTTTACGGCCGCGTCCGGCTCGCCCGAGCGGCTGCAGCGCCGCCCTTGGGCGCCCACCATCCCCATCCAACTGTATTTATTGACGGCGAGCCACTCGCCGCTGTCGCATGGCGCGCGGCGCCTGGCCGACAGCATCGGCGTGGCGGCGCGCAACTGCCTGGAAAGAGGAGTCTGATGTCTGTTGCAAGTTTGCAATTGGAAGCGGTCGGCAGCGATCCGCAATTTCGCCACCTGAGCAGCATCGCCGGCATCGCCGTCGACTTGCGCTATGCCACGCCCGACAATTTCGTTGGCCGCGACTTATACAGCCCCATCGATTGCTCCTGGCTGCACCGCGACGCGGCCGCCGCGCTGGAGCAGGCCGTGGCCTGGCTGGCCGCGCAGCGCCCGATCATCATCTGTTGGTGCTCGACGCCCTGCGCCCGCAGCGGGTGCAGCAGCAATTGTGGGATGCGCTGCAGGGAACGGAGTTGCTCGGCTATATCGCCGAGCCGTCGCGCGGCTCGATCCACTCGTTCGGCATGGCGCTCGACATCACCATCGTGGGGCCCGACGGGCAGGAACTGGATATGGGGACAGGCTTTGACGACCTGAGTGAGCGCTCGCATCCGGCGCTGGAGCTGGTCTTGCTGGAGAAGGGGAAATCACGGAGGAGCAAGTGGCACACCGCCGTTTGTTGCGCGACGCCATGTTCCAGGCGGGCTTCTTCGGCATCAACAGCGAGTGGTGGCATTTCGATTGCGGCGACCGGGTGCTGGTGCGCCAGACCTACACCCGGGTACTCTGATTAGAAGACCTTTAAACCCTTCAGCATCACGATCAGGATCAGCACGGGCGAGACAAAACGCAGCAGGAACAGCAGCACGTGCGCCAGAGTTCTATTCTGCAACTGGCCATGGTTGCTGATCGCCTCGATGAAATGCTGCTTGCCCCAGGCCCAGCCTGTAAACAAGGCAATGGCGATGCCGCCCACGGGCAGGAAGATATTCGACGAGACGAAGTCGAACAGATCAAACATATTCAAATTGAATAGCTTGAAGTCCGCCAGGGTGCTGTTACTCAGCGCGCACACGGAACCGAGCACGGCCAGCAGCAGCATGGTCACCATGGTGGCTCTGGTGCGCGTCCAGCCGAAACGTTCATGGAAAATCACCACGGGCACTTCCATCAGCGACAGCATCGCCCCCGTGGCGGCGACGGCGGCCAGGATGAAGAACACCACCATCAGCACTTGTCCCATGGGAATTTGCGAAAACACGGCGGGAATCGTGATGAACACGAGCGACGGTCCCGCACTGGGAGCGAAGCCAAACGTAAACACGGCGGGGAAGATGGCGATACCGGCCAGCATCGATACACCGAGGTCGGCCGCCATCACGCGCAAGGTGGTCACGGGGATATTCTGGTCATCGCGGAAATAGCTGCCGTAGGTCATCATCGTGCCCATGCCGACGGACAATTTAAAGAAGGCCAGGCCCATGGCCGTCAGCACGACGGAAGCCGTCAGCTTGGAAAAATCAGGACGGAACAGGAACGCCAGTCCCTCGCCCGCCTTATCGAGCGACAGGCTCACCGCGCACAGCAACAGCAACAGCAGGAACAGCAGTGGCATCAGCTTCTTGGCGATCGCCTCGATGCCCTTGGTCACGCCCAGCATCAATATGCCGCCGATAAACAGCAGCACGCCCCATTGCCACAACAGCGATTGCAGGGGATTGCTGATCAGCGAGGCGAAGGCCGCTTCCGTCACAAGTTTGTCGCTGCTGAGGATGGAGCCGTCGATGGCCTTGGCGATATAGGCAAACACCCAGCCCACCACTTCCGAGTAGAACGCGACGATCAGGAAGGCGGCGACCATGCCGATGAGGCCGACCAGCCACCAGGGCTTGCCCTTCGGTGCCAGCTGTTCCATGGTGGAGATGGGATTGACCTTGGCGCGGCGTCCGAGGGTGATTTCCGCGATCATCACGGGCAGTCCTACTAATAAGGTAGCGAGCAGATAGATGAGCAGGAAGCCGGCGCCGCCATTGGCGCCTGTCAGATAGGGAACTTCCAGATATTGCCGAGACCGACTGCGGAACCGAGGGTGGCGGCGAGCACGCCGAAGCCAGTGGTAAAGCCAGCTCGTTTCAGGGTCAGGCCTGATCCTTGAGCTTGTTGTTTCATGGTGAATCTTCTATGGTGGGACGCGAATTTGCGCTGAGGGGGCGAAATTGTAGCAGTTCGATGCAATTCGTCCGGAAAAGCCTTGCTACTCCGGGGGCGCTTTGCTATAGTTCGCCTCCCCAATGAGACGCAGTCAAATGCGGCAGTTGAGGATCCCCGGAAACGGCGATGCAGTAAAAAGAAGGGGTTGACGATTGTGCTGAAATGCTTCATACTCTTCCTTCTTCGCAGCTGACAAACACAACGCTTTGTCGATAGCGCGAAAGTAGTGCCGAATACAGTTCTTTAACAATTAACAGTCGATAAGTGTGGGCATTTGATGCAAGTGCAGCGCCGATCTTCGGATTGGCGTCTAACTTAAAATATCAAATGTTCACAAGAAATAATGAAATAGGCGCTACGCAAGTAGTGGCCTGTCAGTTTTTTGAGTGAGCGACCCGTCAGCAATGACGGTGCCAATAAAATGGCAAAGTAACAGAGATTAAACTGAAGAGTTTGATCCTGGCTCAGATTGAACGCTGGCGGCATGCCTTACACATGCAAGTCGAACGGCAGCACGGAGCTTGCTCTGGTGGCGAGTGGCGAACGGGTGAGTAATATATCGGAACGTACCCTGGAGTGGGGGATAACGTAGCGAAAGTTACGCTAATACCGCATACGATCTACGGATGAAAGTGGGGGATCGCAAGACCTCATGCTCGTGGAGCGGCCGATATCTGATTAGCTAGTTGGTAGGGTAAAAGCCTACCAAGGCATCGATCAGTAGCTGGTCTGAGAGGACGACCAGCCACACTGGAACTGAGACACGGTCCAGACTCCTACGGGAGGCAGCAGTGGGGAATTTTGGACAATGGGCGAAAGCCTGATCCAGCAATGCCGCGTGAGTGAAGAAGGCCTTCGGGTTGTAAAGCTCTTTTGTCAGGGAAGAAACGGTGAGGGCTAATATCTCTTGCTAATGACGGTACCTGAAGAATAAGCACCGGCTAACTACGTGCCAGCAGCCGCGGTAATACGTAGGGTGCAAGCGTTAATCGGAATTACTGGGCGTAAAGCGTGCGCAGGCGGTTTTGTAAGTCTGATGTGAAATCCCCGGGCTCAACCTGGGAATTGCATTGGAGACTGCAAGGCTAGAATCTGGCAGAGGGGGTAGAATTCCACGTGTAGCAGTGAAATGCGTAGATATGTGGAGGAACACCGATGGCGAAGGCAGCCCCTGGGTCAAGATTGACGCTCATGCACGAAAGCGTGGGGAGCAAACAGGATTAGATACCCTGGTAGTCCACGCCCTAAACGATGTCTACTAGTTGTCGGGTCTTAATTGACTTGGTAACGCAGCTAACGCGTGAAGTAGACCGCCTGGGGAGTACGGTCGCAAGATTAAAACTCAAAGGAATTGACGGGGACCCGCACAAGCGGTGGATGATGTGGATTAATTCGATGCAACGCGAAAAACCTTACCTACCCTTGACATGGCTGGAATCCTTGAGAGATCAGGGAGTGCTCGAAAGAGAACCAGTACACAGGTGCTGCATGGCTGTCGTCAGCTCGTGTCGTGAGATGTTGGGTTAAGTCCCGCAACGAGCGCAACCCTTGTCATTAGTTGCTACGAAAGGGCACTCTAATGAGACTGCCGGTGACAAACCGGAGGAAGGTGGGGATGACGTCAAGTCCTCATGGCCCTTATGGGTAGGGCTTCACACGTCATACAATGGTACATACAGAGCGCCGCCAACCCGCGAGGGGGAGCTAATCGCAGAAAGTGTATCGTAGTCCGGATTGTAGTCTGCAACTCGACTGCATGAAGTTGGAATCGCTAGTAATCGCGGATCAGCATGTCGCGGTGAATACGTTCCCGGGTCTTGTACACACCGCCCGTCACACCATGGGAGCGGGTTTTACCAGAAGTAGGTAGCTTAACCGTAAGGAGGGCGCTTACCACGGTAGGATTCGTGACTGGGGTGAAGTCGTAACAAGGTAGCCGTATCGGAAGGTGCGGCTGGATCACCTCCTTTCTAGAGTTTGCACGAATCAGTAATGATTCACGCATCAAATGTTCACACTTATCGGCTGTTTAATTAAGAAGAAACAGTAGTCGTAGTAGCACCGCGTTGGGGCTGTAGCTCAGCTGGTTAGAGCACCGTGTTGATAACGCGGGGGTCGTTGGTTCGAGTCCAACCAGCCCTACCAGTAAAAACAAACCCGGGGGTAAGGTGGACACTAGTCCAGCCAGACCTACCAGTATGTAATACCCACAGGGGGATTAGCTCAGCTGGGAGAGCACCTGCTTTGCAAGCAGGGGGTCGTCGGTTCGATCCCGTCATCCTCCACCACGTTTTACCGAAAGTGCAAACGTAAGCCAGTCAGGTTTAGGTTTGATCTTTTAGCGATCAAAGCTGTTTCGTTCTTTAACAATCTGGAAGAAGTAAAGATTATTTATTGATCGGTTTGCCGTAACAAGCGAATCGATGGGTAATGATTGTATGTATCAACAAACAAGCAACAACGTTGTACTTTCTTATCCCTGTAGCGCTCTTTGATTACCTAGTGATCAGAGGCTAACGTTATAGGGACAAGCGAATAAGTGCACATGGTGGATGCCTTGGCGATTACAGGCGATGAAGGACGTAGTAGCTTGCGATAAGCTGCGGGGAGTGAGCAAACACACTTTGATCCGCAGATTTCCGAATGGGGCAACCCACCCTTTTAGGGTATTGCATACTGAATACATAGGTATGCAAGGCGAACGCGGCGAACTGAAACATCTAAGTAGCTGCAGGAAAAGAAATCAACCGAGATTCCCAAAGTAGCGGCGAGCGAAATGGGAAGAGCCTGTACGTGATAGTCGGACCGATAACAGAATCCCCTGGAAATGGGAGCCATAGTGGGTGATAGCCCCGTATGTGAAATCGGACCGGTGGTACTAAGCGTACGACAAGTAGGGCGGGACACGTGACATCCTGTCTGAATATGGGGGGACCATCCTCCAAGGCTAAATACTCGTAATCGACCGATAGTGAACCAGTACCGTGAGGGAAAGGCGAAAAGAACCCCGGAAGGGGAGTGAAATAGATCCTGAAACCGTGTGCATACAAACAGTAGGAGCGGACTTGTTCCGTGACTGCGTACCTTTTGTATAATGGGTCAGCGACTTACATTCAGTGGCAAGGTTAACCAGATAGGGAAGCCGTAGAGAAATCGAGTCCGAATAGGGCGATCAGTCGCTGGGTGTAGACCCGAAACCAAGTGATCTACTCATGGCCAGGATGAAGGTGCGGTAACACGCCCTGGAGGTCCGAACCCACTAATGTTGAAAAATTAGGGGATGAGCTGTGGGTAGGGGTGAAAGGCTAAACAAACTTGGAAATAGCTGGTTCTCTCCGAAAACTATTTAGGTAGTGCCTCAAGTATCACCATCGGGGGTAGAGCACTGTTATGGCTAGGGGGTCATTGCGACTTACCAAACCATTGCAAACTCCGAATACCGATGAGTGCGAGCTTGGGAGACAGACGTCGGGTGCTAACGTCCGGCGTCAAGAGGGAAACAACCCAGACCGCCAGCTAAGGTCCCAAAGATTGGCTAAGTGGAAAACGAAGTGGGAAGGCTAAAACAGTCAGGATGTTGGCTTAGAAGCAGCCATCATTTAAAGAAAGCGTAATAGCTCACTGATCGAGTCGTCCTGCGCGGAAGATGTAACGGGGCTAAGCCAGTCACCGAAGCTGCGGATATCCTTTATTGGATATGGTAGGAGAGCGTTCTGTAAGCCTGCGAAGGTGTCTTGTAAAGGATGCTGGAGGTATCAGAAGTGCGAATGCTGACATGAGTAGCGATAATGGGGGTGAAAAGCCTCCACGCCGTAAGCCCAAGGTTTCCTGTTCAACGTTCATCGGAGCAGGGTGAGTCGGCCCCTAAGGCGAGGCAGAGATGCGTAGCTGATGGGAAGCAGGTTAATATTCCTGCACCGTCGTATGATGCGATGGGGGGACGGATCGCGGAAGGTTGTCTGACTGTTGGAATAGTCAGTTTCTGTCTCATAGAAGGCGCTTAGGCAAATCCGGGCGCGGAATTCAAGGGGATGGGACGAGTGAACTTGTTCACGAAGCAATCGGAAGTGGTTCCAAGAAAAGCCTCTAAGCTTCAGTCATACGAGACCGTACCGCAAACCGACACAGGTGGGCGAGATGAGTATTCTAAGGCGCTTGAGAGAACTCGGGAGAAGGAACTCGGCAAATTGGTACCGTAACTTCGGGAAAAGGTACGCCCCGGTAGCTTGATTGGTTTACTCCATGAGGGTGAAAGGGTTGCAATAAACTGGTGGCTGCGACTGTTTAATAAAAACACAGCACTCTGCAAACACGAAAGTGGACGTATAGGGTGTGACGCCTGCCCGGTGCTGGAAGATTAAATGATGGGGTGCAAGCTCTTGATTGAAGTCCCAGTAAACGGCGGCCGTAACTATAACGGTCCTAAGGTAGCGAAATTCCTTGTCGGGTAAGTTCCGACCTGCACGAATGGCGTAACGATGGCCACACTGTCTCCTCCCGAGACTCAGCGAAGTTGAAATGTTTGTGATGATGCAATCTACCCGCGGCTAGACGGAAAGACCCCATGAACCTTTACTGTAGCTTTGCATTGGACTTTGAACCAATCTGTGTAGGATAGGTGGGAGGCTTTGAAGCGGGGACGCTAGTTCTCGTGGAGCCAACCTTGAAATACCACCCTGGTTTGTTTGAGGTTCTAACCTTGGTCCGTTATCCGGATCGGGGACAGTGCATGGTAGGCAGTTTGACTGGGGCGGTCTCCTCCTAAAGTGTAACGGAGGAGTTCGAAGGTACGCTAGATACGGTCGGACATCGTGTTGATAGTGCAATGGCATAAGCGTGCTTAACTGCGAGACTGACAAGTCGAGCAGGTACGAAAGTAGGACATAGTGATCCGGTGGTTCTGTATGGAAGGGCCATCGCTCAACGGATAAAAGGTACTCTGGGGATAACAGGCTGATTCCTCCCAAGAGTTCATATCGACGGGGAGTTTGGCACCTCGATGTCGGCTCATCACATCCTGGGGCTGTAGCCGGTCCCAAGGGTATGGCTGTTCGCCATTTAAAGTGGTACGTGAGCTGGGTTTAAAACGTCGTGAGACAGTTTGGTCCCTATCTGCCGTGGGCGTTGGAAATTTGAAGGGGGCTGCTCCTAGTACGAGAGGACCGGAGTGGACGAACCTCTGGTGTACCGGTTGTCACGCCAGTGGCATTGCCGGGTAGCTAAGTTCGGAAGAGATAACCGCTGAAAGCATCTAAGCGGGAAACTTGCCTTGAGATGAGATTTCCCAGAGCCTTGAGCTCTTTGAAGGGTCGTTCGAGACCAGGACGTTGATAGGCTGGGTGTGGAAGTGCAGTAATGCATTAAGCTAACCAGTACTAATTGCCCGTACGGCTTGTCCCTATAACCTTAGCAGGTACAGAGGATAAGAAAGTACATGTTGCGAAGTTGTTGATCGCAATCATTACCCAAAATTCTAAATAATCCGCTTCTTCCAGATTCATGGCTTTGTCGCTCCACTGAGGACAAATGCCGGTACAAGTTATGCCTGATGACCATAGCAAGTTGGTCCCACCCCTTCCCATCCCGAACAGGACCGTGAAACAACTTTGCGCCGATGATAGTGCTGCAACCAGTGTGAAAGTAGGTTATCGTCAGGCTTGTTATTCGCAGTAGAGAAAAACCCCGCCGGACTCCGGTGGGGTTTTTTTCGTCTGGCGGTTGGATGCGCCGCTGGTGCTGTCGGCTTACGCTGCGCTAAGCCGACCTACGCCGACCTACGCCGATCCGCCGACCGACGCTCAGTGTGAGGGGGCTGACCCTGGCCGTTCAGCAGGCGAAAAAAGGCAGCGCTGCGCGCTGCCTTTGTGCGTTCTGCCATCAGCAGCTATTCGCTGCCGCCGATAACGTTAATGCCTGCCTGGGCAGCCCATTGCGTCATATCGTTACGCTTGATGGCCGAGGCCATGAGATCTGGAAACAGATCGGGAGTGCAGGCGAAGCAGGGCGCGCCCATGGCTGCGAGCCGGGCCGCGTTGTGATGGTCATACGAAGGTGCGCCATTGTCATCCAGGGCCAGCAAGACGATGACTTGTACGCCGCTGGCCAGCAAACTGGCTGCCCGCGCCAGCATTTCCTTGTTATTGCCTCCTTCATACAGATCGCTGATCAGCACAAAAATCGTCTCTTGCGGACGCGTCACCACACCCTGGCAATACGCGAGCGCACGATTGATATCCGTGCCGCCGCCCAACTGCGTGCCGAACAGCACGTCAACGGGATCGGCCAGCAATGGCGTCAGGTCGACCACTGCCGTATCAAACACCACCACTGATGTGGAGACAGCTTTGATGCTGGCCAATACTGCGGCAAATACGCTGGCATATACTACGGATGGCGCCATCGAGCCGCTCTGATCGATACACAGCACGATGTCGCGCAGCGACTGTCCTTTGCGCCCGAAGCCGATGCGGGTAGCCGGTACGATCGTCCGATAGTCCGGCTGGTAATGTTTAAGATTGGCACGTATCGTGCGCAGCCAGTCGATTTCATTGTGGCGCGGCCGCATATTGCGTACGGCACGGCTCAGGCTACCTGCCACGGCCTGGCGCAGCGGCGCAGCCAGCTTGCGTTCCAGTTCTTGCACGACCCGGCTGACCACTTGGCGCGCCGTAGCCTTGGTCTTGTTTGGCATGATGCGGTTCAGGCTGAGCAGGGTGGCGACCAGATGCACGTCCGCTTCCACCGCTTGCAGCAGTTCCGGCTCCAGCAACATTTGCTGCAAGCCCAGGCGTTCGAGTGCATCTTTCTGCATGACTTGCACGACGGAGGCGGGAAAATACTGACGGATGTCGCCGAGCCAGCGCGCCACATTCGGCGCCGACGCCGACAAGTTTCCGCCGCGTCCACCCGCCGCTCCCTGGCCGTAGACGGATTCCAGCGTGCGGTCCATGGCCAGGTCGGCCTGGCTCAAGGCGATCTCGTCCTGTTGATCGGTTTTGCCCAATACCATGCGCCAGCGGCGCGCGGCTTCACCGGTCTTGATTGCATCGTTCATGCATGCTCCTGCGCCGGCGTGGAATCCAGCAATAATCGTAAGGTGGGCAAGATGCGCCGCGCCCGTGTTTCGTCCAGTGGCATGCTTGCCGATAGCGGAACCTGCGTGCCGCCGCCCTGGCGGGCGCGTTCCGATAACTGGCGCTTCTCGGGTGCGGCAAAGCTGCCGAAAGTGCGGCGTAGCAAGGGCAGCAGTTCGATGAAGGTATCGGCCGCCAGGCCGGCCAGCCAGGCATCGATCAGGCGCCACAATTCGTCATTGTGTATCAATAAAGTGCCGCTGCCATGCAAAAAGCCTTCCAGCCAATGGGCGCTGCTCAAGGGCGGCAGCGCATGGGAGCAGCGCAAGGCCAGCGCGCTTGCCGTCCTCTCCATGCTCCAGTGGCCCTGCTCGTTGAGGGCGCGCGTGCAGCGCCCGGCCAGCAGTGCGTGCGTGGCGTCGTACAAGGCCGCCTGTTCCAGCGCCGCAAACCAGCTTGCCTGGTAATCGGCCCGTTGCGCCAGGCGGATGGCCTGGTCGGCGCCGACCAGCGTCTGCATGAGCGCCGCCGCCGCCTCGTCTGCCAGGGCGCGCACGCCGGCAGGCAGGGCAATGCAGGCGCGCATGACCAGGCCGTCGAGTATGCTGGACAGGGCGCTGGTATCTGTGCCGCGCACGCTGCCGTAACGCATGACGTTGACCAGTGGCGGCAGGGCCGCCAGCATATAGCCGAGGTCCGGCGTCGTCGCGCTCACTTCCTGCATGCGCCGCATGACGCCATCGATGGCGCCTTGCAAATCGGCCAGCAGGATCTCTTCCACCAGCGCCGTCAGTTGCGGCAAGGTCTCGGCGCTGGCCGCGCGGCTGAGTGCGCATGCGGTGGCGGCATCGGCCACCGTACTGCCCCACAGGCTTGCTTCGATCAGCTTGACGGCAAATTCCGGTTCCCACGCCAGTTGCCACTGTTCGTGGAAGGTGCCGCTTTTCCCATGTACGCGCAGGCGGCTTCCCCAGCTGATGTCCAGCAGGGCCAGGCGGTGCAGCAAGACGCTCTTTTCCAGGTGCGCCGTTTCACGCAGATCCAGGGCGAGTTCGCTCGCATCGGCACGCACCGGCAGGCGCAAGCGTTTCTGCAGCGCTTGCACATCCTGCACCAGGGCAAGGTTGGCACGCTGGCCGGCACCTGGCCCAGGCGTTCGTTGATCAGCAGCGCCGAGGCGATCAGGCGCAGCGGCAGTTCGCTGTCGTAGCAATAGACGGAGCGCACGGCGTCCTGCAATTCGCTCAGGCCCGCACGCGAACGCTCGCGCATGGCGGCCAGCGTATCGGCGAGGCGCAAGGCTTCGATGGTGTGGGCCGGCGACGCATCGAGATCATGCTTGCGCAACAGCGTGGCGACATCGGTCAACCAGTACAGTCCCGCCTGCTCAGGCCGTTGCCACAGATGGTGATACCAGCCTGGCGCTTCGACCCCGGCGCCATAGCCGCTGCGAAACGTCAGCCGGCCATAGCTCCACGGCGTCCAGGTGGCTGCCAGTTTGATTTTTGGCAAACCCTTGAGCAGTTCCGCATCACTCTTGGCGCTGGGCATCTGCTTGAGCGCGGGAACGTGATAAGCGCCGCAAACGACGGCAATGCGCTGGTGTCCCTGCTTTTCCGCCTGGCGTATCATGCTGCGCATATAGGCTTCGCGACGGCTTTCCAGCGCATTTGGCGGCAGTGCGATTTCGCTGCGCACCACGTTCATCATTTCGGCAATGGCCGCAAACAAGTCCAGGCTGTCGCCGCGCTGCTCGACCAGGTGGTCCCACCAGGTTTCGGTGTCGCCAAAGCCGGCGGCACTGGCCAGCCAGCTCAGCGGGTCCGCATGCATGTCCTCGTCGCTTGCGGGCGTGTCGGCTTCGGCGTCTTTCCCGCCCGCAATCTCGGCCAGGCGATGCGCTTGCGGCAGGTCGCAAAAGCGCACGGGGGTGCCATGCGCCTGGGCAAAGCGCATGGCTTGCCATTCCGGCGAGAATTCCGCAAACGGATACATGACGGCGCGCCGCGGCTCGGCCGGTGCATACACGAGCAGCGCCACGGGCGGGCACAGGTCCGCGTCGCCTGCGTAGCGTATCAGCTCGTCCGCTTCGGGCGGTCCCTCGATCAGGATGCAGTCCGGCTGCAAGGCTTCCAACGCCCGGACCAGGCTGCGCGCGCAGCCGGGACCATGGTGGCGGATGCCGAAAAGGTGAATGCTCATCGTTGCCTGTCGGGATTCAATTCATGACGTCGCGGCAAGCGCGATACAGGTCTTTCCAGCCATCGCGCTCCTTGACCACTGTTTCCAGGTATTCCAGCATGACGATGCGGTCTTGCACCGGGTCCTTGACGATGGCGCCCACCATGCCGGCCGCCAGGTCGGCGCCGCGCAGCACGCCATCGCCAAAGTGGGCCGCCAGCGACATACCGTGCGTGATCACGGAAATGGCTTCCGCCGTGCTCATGCTGGCACTGGAACCTTTCAGCTTGGTCTTGCCATCGGCCGTCACGCCTTCGCGCAATTCGCGGAAGACGGTCACGATGCGGCGTATTTCTTCCAGTGCCGGCGCTTCGCCGGGCAATTCCAGGGCGCGCCCCAGGCTGGCAACGCGGGTTTCCACGATACGCACTTCTTCATCGGCCGTGCGGGGTGACGGCAGCACGACGGTGTTGAAGCGCCGTTTCAGTGCGCTCGACAATTCATTCACGCCGCGGTCGCGGTCATTCGCGGTGGCGATCACATTGAAGCCTTTTTGCGCCAGCACTTCTTCATCGAGCTCGGCGATCGGCAGCATTTTCTCCGACAGGATGGTAATCAGGCTGTCTTGCACTTCGCCGGGGATGCGCGTGAGTTCTTCGATACGGGCAATTTTTCCTTCGCGCATGGCGCGCATGAGCGGGCTGGGCACGACTGCATCGAGCGATGGCCCCTTCGCCAGCAGGTGCGCGTAATTCCAGCCATAACGCAGTGCCTCTTCGCTGGTGCCGGCCGTACCCTGCACGATCATGGTCGAGTCGCCGCTGATGGCGGCGGCCAGGTGTTCCGAGACCCAGGACTTGGCCGTGCCCGGCACGCCCAGCAGCAGCAGGGCGCGATCCGTGGCCAGGGTGGCGACGGCGATTTCGATCACGCGCGCATTGCCGATGTACTTGGGCGTGATCTCGACGCCGTTGTCGAGCTTGCCGCCCAGCAAATACTTGGAGACTGCCCATGGCGACATCTTCCAGCGTGGCGGGCGCTGCCGGGTGTCGGCAGCGATCAAGGCTTCCAGTTCCGTGGCGAACTGGTTTTCAGCATGCTGGCGAAGAATGTTGGTAATGCTGGACATCAAATTTGCTCCTGAAAAGAGAGGGATAAGGCATGCCTGAAACGGATCACGCTGAACATGTCGTCGACGGGTGCCTGCCAGCTGGCCCATGCCGGCGATCCGGTCGGCCAGCCTGCTTCGCAGGCAGCCATGGCGGCCGGATCGAGTACTTGCGCAAATGCTTCGAGCGTCGGCTTGAAGTGCCAGGCAGGTACCGAAAATGTGGACAGGCCGGCGCGCAGGCGCTGCATCACGGCCAGCGACAGGGTGGCCGGCCAGGGCGCAGGCGAAGCGCGCGCGGCGTCGGCCAGCACGCCCAGCAGTGGCAATTGCTGGTCGCCCCACGTGGGGCCGCAGGCGTCGACCAGCTGAGCAAGCCGGGAATGCACGTCGGCGGCGGGCAATGCGCCATAGGCGGAGAAAAATCGCGCGCATAGTGTACGCGCACGCCATCCGTCGCCAGCCAGAGCAAGGTCAGCGCCTGCAGCCAGTCGCCCAGTGCCGCGGCTGCGGCCGGCGTGGTCGTTCCGGCGTGCATGTGTCGCAGCAGGGCGTTGCTCCATCCCAGCACCAGGGCGCCGTGGAACTCATTGCTGAGCGCCAACTTCAGGCACTGCGCGGGAGACTTGTCAAACAGTTCACTCCAGTGCAGCGGCGACAGCGATGCCAGCATGTCGGCCAGCCAGCCTGCTTTCTCGCCCAGTTGCGGCCAGCCTTGCGCGCCGATGCCATCGCGCAGCATGGATTTGTCGCTGGCGGCGGGCAGCGCGACGTCTAGGCTGTCAGGAAATAGTTTGCGCCGTTGCAGATGGAGCAATGGCGCCAGCCGTTCCAGCATGCGCTGTTGCAGCGCGCAGCCGGGCAAGGTGCGCAACAGCTGCTGCGCCTGCAGCCTGACTTCCTTGCGGCGGTCGTCCAGCGCCGCCTCCAGGAAAGCTTCATCGGCCAGGCTCAGCGATACGCTCAAACAGGGCAGGAGCATCGCGCGGTCTTCGGGCGATTCCTGGCTCCAGCTTGCCTGCAGGCACTGTAAGGCTGCGGCGGGATCGCGTGCCCGCAACTGGCGCAAGGCCAGCATGCGTTGTGCGAGCGTGCCCGCTTCCCACTGCACCGCGATGTCGTCATCATCATTGCCAGGCGTGCCGCTCGCCCACGTCCATTGCGCATGTTGCCGGGCCAGCCAGTGGCCGCGCGCACCCAGCACGGTCACGATGGCAGGCCGCAGCGCTTGCTGGCTGCTGCCCGCTTCCAGCATCCTGGGCAGCAGGCGGGCCGGAATGCGGCAGTGGTGCAAAGCGGCAAGGCGCAGCCATTCGCCACGCAATGGCGGATGGCTGTCCCGCAGCAGATGCGCCAACATGGCTTCCGCACGGGGCGGGCAAGCCTGCAACGCATCTTCTTGCGTATCGGTGCTGGAGATCGCTGTGGCTGGCACGGCAGCGGGCGGGAGGTAGCCGGCGCGCGTCCACAGTTCGAGTGCGCCGATGGCACGCCAGAGCCTGCCTTCGCCGGCATCGTCGGCAAGCAGGGGGCGCAAGTCTTCCGGCAATTCTGCTTCGAAGGCAATCTTGGCCCGGGAACTGCCCATCTGCAGGGCGGCGTCGAGTTTGCTCATGCGCAAAAATCGCTTTCAAAGTTATACAGGCGGCCGTCGGCCCATACGCTCCAGGGCGCGAAGGCGCGGCCATCCCATTCGCCCGCCAAGGTGACGGGGTGGCCGCCGCTGACTGCCAGCAAGTGCCAGGCATGGCGGAACGATGCGTTCACGGGCAGGGGCCGTCCATCGGGACAGCGCAGCAGCAAGCCGGCGTCTTCCATGCTTGCCGTCATGCCGGACAAGGCCAGCGGATAGCGCTCGAGGAATGGCTGCGCCGCCAGCGCGTCGGCATAGGACTCCATTGCGGCCAGGAAGGACGGCTGCTCGGTCGGGAACGTCGATAGCGGCAGCGTCGTACCTGGCTCGCGGATCAGCGCGCGCAGCGGACAGGCGCCGGTGTAAAAGCAGAGTTCGCCTTCAAATTGCGTGCCGACGCTGATCGCCTGTTCGAAGCCTTGTGGACCGGCAGCAAAATGCAGCAGCAGTGCCCAGCGGCCACTGCGCGCGCCGCGCAGCCATGTGGCGCGCGTGCGTATGCGGTCTTCCTCGCTGTGCTGTTGTGAAAGTACTTGCCAGCAATCGGTGACGCCGGCCAGGGCCAGCACATCGTCGCTGCTGGTGGTCCAGCCGATGTGGGTCCGCACATCGTGTTGCAGGTCGGGCGAGAGCGTTTCCAGCCTGGCGTAGGCATCGCCAAGCATATATATAGCGGCCAGTTCCCGCCCCAGTTGCTGGCTCCAGTCTTGCACGCCGCTTTGAAAGCACAGTTTGCCGGCGCGCCGGATGCGGCCGGCCAGACCGGCGGCCTGGGCGTCGACCAGACGGGCGGCCATGGCTTCCCAGTATGCGGGGCCGCGGTCGCGCACGGTGGCCAGGCCCTCGCGTTCCAGGTCATGCAACCAGGTGTGCAGTGCGGCCAGGCCGCTGGCCACCTTGTTTTCGCGTTTTTCCGCGCGCTTCAGGTTGGTGGCGGCGCTTGCGGCGGATTGCTCTTCCGTTTGCGCGGCCGGCTGCTCCGATGCGCCAGAGCGTTTTTCTCGGCACGCTGCTGGCGGTCGCGCAGCCAATCGCTGACCCATGGGGGCGCTTCCGCTGCTGCGAACAAGGCCTGGTCTTGCGCCAGGAGCAGATACAAGGCAAGTCCATGCTTGCATGGAAACTTACGGCTGGGGCAGGAGCATTTGAAGGCAGGTTCGCCCAGGTCGATCTGGGTGCGGTAGGGATCCTTGCCGCTACCCTTGCATTCGCCCCAGGTGGCCGTCTCCGAGCGGCCCAGCTTATCCCATTTGGCGGGAGAGGCCAGTTGGCTACCTGCCTTGGCGGAACTGGCATCGGGTGCCAGGGAGAGAATTTGATCGGTATTCAGGAGCACAAAGCGAACCTACAGGTAAATTGTCAAATGGTCAGGGTGATGTATTTAACCATGAATGAGACGTCGTACGTTTGAAAGCTGACTTTTATATTAATATTATTGCCGGGGAATTGAAAAATGATTGCATGTATTGCGGAGAAAGCCTTGCTTCCACCGGAGCGCTTTGCTATAGTTCGCCTCCCCAATGAGACGCAGCAGTTTGCGAAACAACGGGATCACTGGAAACGGTGAAGGTAGTAAAAAAGAAGGTTGACGAATTAGCCGAAACGCTTCATACTCTTCCTTCTTCGCAGCTGACAAACACAACGCTTTGTCGATGGCGCGAAAGTGGCACCGAATACAGTTCTTTAACAATTAACAGTCGATAAGTGTGGGCATTTGATGTAGTGCAGCAGTGATCTTCGGATTACTGTAATACTTAAAATATCAAATGTTCACAAGAAATAATGAAATAGGCGCTACGCAAGTAGTGGCCTGTCAGTTTTTTGAGTGAGCGACCCGTCAGCAATGACGGTGCCAATAAAATGGCAAAGTAACAGAGATTAAACTGAAGAGTTTGATCCTGGCTCAGATTGAACGCTGGCGGCATGCCTTACACATGCAAGTCGAACGGCAGCACGGAGCTTGCTCTGGTGGCGAGTGGCGAACGGGTGAGTAATATATCGGAACGTACCCTGGAGTGGGGGATAACGTAGCGAAAGTTACGCTAATACCGCATACGATCTACGGATGAAAGTGGGGGATCGCAAGACCTCATGCTCGTGGAGCGGCCGATATCTGATTAGCTAGTTGGTAGGGTAAAAGCCTACCAAGGCATCGATCAGTAGCTGGTCTGAGAGGACGACCAGCCACACTGGAACTGAGACACGGTCCAGACTCCTACGGGAGGCAGCAGTGGGGAATTTTGGACAATGGGCGAAAGCCTGATCCAGCAATGCCGCGTGAGTGAAGAAGGCCTTCGGGTTGTAAAGCTCTTTTGTCAGGGAAGAAACGGTGAGAGCTAATATCTCTTGCTAATGACGGTACCTGAAGAATAAGCACCGGCTAACTACGTGCCAGCAGCCGCGGTAATACGTAGGGTGCAAGCGTTAATCGGAATTACTGGGCGTAAAGCGTGCGCAGGCGGTTTTGTAAGTCTGATGTGAAATCCCCGGGCTCAACCTGGGAATTGCATTGGAGACTGCAAGGCTAGAATCTGGCAGAGGGGGTAGAATTCCACGTGTAGCAGTGAAATGCGTAGATATGTGGAGGAACACCGATGGCGAAGGCAGCCCCTGGGTCAAGATTGACGCTCATGCACGAAAGCGTGGGGAGCAAACAGGATTAGATACCCTGGTAGTCCACGCCCTAAACGATGTCTACTAGTTGTCGGGTCTTAATTGACTTGGTAACGCAGCTAACGCGTGAAGTAGACCGCCTGGGGAGTACGGTCGCAAGATTAAAACTCAAAGGAATTGACGGGGACCCGCACAAGCGGTGGATGATGTGGATTAATTCGATGCAACGCGAAAAACCTTACCTACCCTTGACATGGCTGGAATCCTTGAGAGATCAGGGAGTGCTCGAAAGAGAACCAGTACACAGGTGCTGCATGGCTGTCGTCAGCTCGTGTCGTGAGATGTTGGGTTAAGTCCCGCAACGAGCGCAACCCTTGTCATTAGTTGCTACGAAAGGGCACTCTAATGAGACTGCCGGTGACAAACCGGAGGAAGGTGGGGATGACGTCAAGTCCTCATGGCCCTTATGGGTAGGGCTTCACACGTCATACAATGGTACATACAGAGCGCCGCCAACCCGCGAGGGGGAGCTAATCGCAGAAAGTGTATCGTAGTCCGGATTGTAGTCTGCAACTCGACTGCATGAAGTTGGAATCGCTAGTAATCGCGGATCAGCATGTCGCGGTGAATACGTTCCCGGGTCTTGTACACACCGCCCGTCACACCATGGGAGCGGGTTTTACCAGAAGTAGGTAGCTTAACCGCAAGGAGGGCGCTTACCACGGTAGGATTCGTGACTGGGGTGAAGTCGTAACAAGGTAGCCGTATCGGAAGGTGCGGCTGGATCACCTCCTTTCTAGAGTTTGCACGAATCAGGTAACTGATTCACGCATCAAATGTTCACACTTATCGGCTGTTTAATTAAGAAGAAACAGTAGTCGTAGTAGTTCTGCGTTGGGGCTGTAGCTCAGCTGGTTAGAGCACCGTGTTGATAACGCGGGGGTCGTTGGTTCGAGTCCAACCAGCCCTACCAGTAAGACCCGAGTCGTAGAAATATCCTGGGGGATTAGCTCAGCTGGGAGAGCACCTGCTTTGCAAGCAGGGGGTCGTCGGTTCGATCCCGTCATCCTCCACCAAAGTTTTACCCGAAAGTGCAAACGTAAGCCAGTCAGGTTTAGGTTTGATCTTTTAGCGATCAAAGCTGTTTCGTTCTTTAACAATCTGGAAGAAGTAAAGATTATTTATTGATCGGTTTGCCGTAAAACGCAAATCGATGGGTAATGATTGTATGTATCAACAAACAAGCAACAACGTTGTACTTTCTTATCCCTGTAGCGCTCTTTGATTACCTAGTGATCAGAGGCTAACGTTATAGGGACAAGCGAATAAGTGCACATGGTGGATGCCTTGGCGATTACAGGCGATGAAGGACGTAGTAGCTTGCGATAAGCTGCGGGGAGTGAGCAAACACACTTTGATCCGCAGATTTCCGAATGGGGCAACCCACCCTTTTAGGGTATTGCATACTGAATACATAGGTATGCAAGGCGAACGCGGCGAACTGAAACATCTAAGTAGCTGCAGGAAAAGAAATCAACCGAGATTCCCAAAGTAGCGGCGAGCGAAATGGGAAGAGCCTGTACGTGATAGTCGGACCGATAACAGAATCCCCTGGAAATGGGAGCCATAGCGGGTGATAGCCCCGTATGTGAAATCGGACCGGTGGTACTAAGCGTACGACAAGTAGGGCGGGACACGTGACATCCTGTCTGAATATGGGGGGACCATCCTCCAAGGCTAAATACTCGTAATCGACCGATAGTGAACCAGTACCGTGAGGGAAAGGCGAAAAGAACCCCGGAAGGGGAGTGAAATAGATCCTGAAACCGTGTGCATACAAACAGTAGGAGCGGACTTGTTCCGTGACTGCGTACCTTTTGTATAATGGGTCAGCGACTTACATTCAGTGGCAAGGTTAACCGCATAGGGAAGCCGTAGAGAAATCGAGTCCGAATAGGGCGATCAGTCGCTGGGTGTAGACCCGAAACCAAGTGATCTACTCATGGCCAGGATGAAGGTGCGGTAACACGCCCTGGAGGTCCGAACCCACTAATGTTGAAAAATTAGGGGATGAGCTGTGGGTAGGGGTGAAAGGCTAAACAAACTTGGAAATAGCTGGTTCTCTCCGAAAACTATTTAGGTAGTGCCTCAAGTATCACCATCGGGGGTAGAGCACTGTTATGGCTAGGGGGTCATTGCGACTTACCAAACCATTGCAAACTCCGAATACCGATGAGTGCGAGCTTGGGAGACAGACGTCGGGTGCTAACGTCCGGCGTCAAGAGGGAAACAACCCAGACCGCCAGCTAAGGTCCCAAAGATTGGCTAAGTGGAAAACGAAGTGGGAAGGCTAAAACAGTCAGGATGTTGGCTTAGAAGCAGCCATCATTTAAAGAAAGCGTAATAGCTCACTGATCGAGTCGTCCTGCGCGGAAGATGTAACGGGGCTAAGCCAGTCACCGAAGCTGCGGATATGCGTAAGCATATGGTAGGAGAGCGTTCTGTAAGCCTGCGAAGGTGTCTTGTAAAGGATGCTGGAGGTATCAGAAGTGCGAATGCTGACATGAGTAGCGATAATGGGGGTGAAAAGCCTCCACGCCGTAAGCCCAAGGTTTCCTGTTCAACGTTCATCGGAGCAGGGTGAGTCGGCCCCTAAGGCGAGGCAGAGATGCGTAGCTGATGGGAAGCAGGTTAATATTCCTGCACCGTCGTATGATGCGATGGGGGGACGGATCGCGGAAGGTTGTCTGACTGTTGGAATAGTCAGTTTCTGTCTCATAGAAGGTACTTAGGCAAATCCGGGTACGGAATTCAAGGGGATGGGACGAGTGAATTTATTCATGAAGCAATCGGAAGTGGTTCCAAGAAAAGCCTCTAAGCTTCAGTCATACGAGACCGTACCGCAAACCGACACAGGTGGGCGAGATGAGTATTCTAAGGCGCTTGAGAGAACTCGGGAGAAGGAACTCGGCAAATTGGTACCGTAACTTCGGGAAAAGGTACGCCCCGGTAGCTTGATTGGTTTACTCCATGAGGGTGAAAGGGTTGCAATAAACTGGTGGCTGCGACTGTTTAATAAAAACACAGCACTCTGCAAACACGAAAGTGGACGTATAGGGTGTGACGCCTGCCCGGTGCTGGAAGATTAAATGATGGGGTGCAAGCTCTTGATTGAAGTCCCAGTAAACGGCGGCCGTAACTATAACGGTCCTAAGGTAGCGAAATTCCTTGTCGGGTAAGTTCCGACCTGCACGAATGGCGTAACGATGGCCACACTGTCTCCTCCCGAGACTCAGCGAAGTTGAAATGTTTGTGATGATGCAATCTACCCGCGGCTAGACGGAAAGACCCCATGAACCTTTACTGTAGCTTTGCATTGGACTTTGAACCAATCTGTGTAGGATAGGTGGGAGGCTTTGAAGCGGGGACGCTAGTTCTCGTGGAGCCAACCTTGAAATACCACCCTGGTTTGTTTGAGGTTCTAACCTTGGTCCGTTATCCGGATCGGGGACAGTGCATGGTAGGCAGTTTGACTGGGGCGGTCTCCTCCTAAAGTGTAACGGAGGAGTTCGAAGGTACGCTAGATACGGTCGGACATCGTGTTGATAGTGCAATGGCATAAGCGTGCTTAACTGCGAGACTGACAAGTCGAGCAGGTACGAAAGTAGGACATAGTGATCCGGTGGTTCTGTATGGAAGGGCCATCGCTCAACGGATAAAAGGTACTCTGGGGATAACAGGCTGATTCCTCCCAAGAGTTCATATCGACGGGGAGTTTGGCACCTCGATGTCGGCTCATCACATCCTGGGGCTGTAGCCGGTCCCAAGGGTATGGCTGTTCGCCATTTAAAGTGGTACGTGAGCTGGGTTTAAAACGTCGTGAGACAGTTTGGTCCCTATCTGCCGTGGGCGTTGGAAATTTGAAGGGGGCTGCTCCTAGTACGAGAGGACCGGAGTGGACGAACCTCTGGTGTACCGGTTGTCACGCCAGTGGCATTGCCGGGTAGCTAAGTTCGGAAGAGATAACCGCTGAAAGCATCTAAGCGGGAAACTTGCCTTGAGATGAGATTTCCCAGAGCCTTGAGCTCTTTGAAGGGTCGTTCGAGACCAGGACGTTGATAGGCTGGGTGTGGAAGTGCAGTAATGCATTAAGCTAACCAGTACTAATTGCCCGTACGGCTTGTCCCTATAACCTTAGCAGGTACAGAGGATGAGAAAGTACATGTTGCGAAGTTGTTGATCGCAATCATTACCCAAAATTCTAAATAATCCGCTTCTTCCAGATTCATGGCTTTGTCGCTCCACTGAGGACAAATGCCGGTACAAGTTATGCCTGATGACCATAGCAAGTTGGTCCCACCCCTTCCCATCCCGAACAGGACCGTGAAACAACTTTGCGCCGATGATAGTGCTGCAACCAGTGTGAAAGTAGGTTATCGTCAGGCTTGTTATTCGCAGTAAGAGAAAAACCCGTCAAGCAATTGGCGGGTTTTTTTCGTCTGGCGGTTGGGTGCGCCGCTGGTGCTGTCGGCTTACGCTGCGCTAAGCCGACCTACGCCGACCTACGCCGATCCGCCGACCGACGCTCAGTGTGTGGGGGACTGCCCCCGGCTGTTCAGCAGGCGAAAAAAGGCAGCGCTGCGCGCTGCCTATCTGTCTTTGCTTCCCTTTTATTGACCAGCCACCACCGGCGCGACGCCGCTCCTGGCCACCCACTCGATCAGCGCATCGACGGCGGCGCGGCCGTTGCCATTGCCCACCAGGTCGCTATTGATCATGGCGACCACCACGCACTGTTGATTATTCGCATCGGGCACATAGCCGGCGATGGCGACCACATTCTTTAATGTCCCTGTCTTGATGCGGGCCCGCGCTGCGGCCGGGCTGTTCAGCAGGCGCTTGCGCATGGTGCCGTCCAGCGCGACGATGGGCAGGCTGGACTGGAACTCGGGCGCCCATGGGCTTTGCTGCATCGCCTGCAAGACACCGGCCATTTGCGCTGGCGCAATGCGTCCCGTGCGCGACAAACCGGAACCGTTGTCGATCAGCATGCCCTGGGTGTCGATATGGTGCCGCTGGAACCACTCCTGGATCACTTGTCGCGCCCGGTTGGCCGTGTCTTCCGGCGCCGCCATGGCGACGGGACGGCTGCCTAGCCAGCCATCGCTTTGCAAACTGCCCAGGCTGAGGAACAGGGTGCGGGCCAGGGTGTTGTCGGAGGTCTTGTTGATATCGCGTAATACTTCCGGCAAGGCGCGCGCCACGTGGTCGGCCAGCATGCGCGTGCCGACGGGTTCGGCCGTCGGCGGCAAGCCCGTCAACGGCGCTTCGCGCACCGTGCCCGTAATCGTGCCGCCCAGGCGTTTCCACGTGGCGCGGAACAAGCGGTCTGCATAATCGTTGCGGTCAAGCACATTGATGCTGGTCGCCTTGCTGCAGTTTTGCGGGAAAGTGCCGTGCAGAATCACTTGCAGCTTGCCGCTCGCATCGCGCCGGTATTCTGGCGGACGCCAGCCATCTTCCCACCTGGCGCAACTGCCCTTGACCAGTTTCATGTCGCTGCTGATGCTGACATTCTCGAGCGGCGGCTGCATGAGGATGCTCAATTGCCGGTCCGTCGAGTTCATATTGATATCGAGCAAATTGGTGTTCAGCAATAACGCATCGGGGATGACGTTGTAGCGGAACTCGGCCGATTCGTCGAACGGTGGTGCGCCGATATCGGGCCGTGCCGGCTGGAACAACTGGCGGTCGAGGATCAGATCGCCCTTGATTTTCACGATGCCCTGGTTGCGCAGGGTTTGCAGCATGTGTTCCAGCACGTCCGCGTTGAAATCCGTGTCGGCGCCGCCGCGCAGGATCAGGTCGCCCTTCAGCACGCCATTGATGACGTCGGCGCTGGTGCGCAGTTCCGTGCGGCCGCGGAAGATGGGGCCCAGCTGCTCCAGGCCCACGGCCGTCGTCACCAGCTTCATGGTGGATGCGGGTTGCATGCTGCGCTCGGCCCCATGCGACAGCACGGTGGTGTTGCCGCGCAAGACGATGGCGCCCATGGCGTCTTCGGGAATATTCGCGCCGCGCAGCAGCAGGCTGACGGATTCGGGCAATTGCGCCTGTGCATTCGACAAGCCGATGCCAGCCAGCAAGGCGGCGATGAGGACGGGACGGAACATGGCTCTCCTTAGTGGAAAAAGACGTAGGCAACGAAGACGGCCGTGATCACGCCGGCCAGATCGGCGATCAGGCCGGCCGTGATGGCATAGCGCGTCTTGCGGATGCCCACCGAGCCGAAGTACAGGGCCACGATATAGAAGGTGGTGTCGGCCGACCCCTGGAAGACGCAGGCCAGGCGGCCGACGAAGGAGTCGACGCCGTAGGTGTTCATGGCGTCGATCATCATGGCTTTCGAGCCGGAGCCGCTGAGCGGCTTCATCATGGCCGTCGGCAGGGCGGGCACGAAGTCCGTATTGATGCCCAGGTTGGCGAAGAACCAGTTCATGCCGCTCATCAGGAAATTGAACACGCCCGCGTTGCGGATCACGCTGATGGCCACCAGCATGCCGACCAGGTAGGGAATCACGGTGATCGAGGTCTGGATGCCGCCCTTCGCCCCTTCGATGAAGGCGTCATACACGTTCACCTTCTTGCGCAGGGCGCCGATGATGAAGATGGCGATGACGCTGATCAACACCAGGTTGCTGACCACCTTGGACACCAGCTCGATTTCCTGCTTCGTCAGGTATTGCGTGAAGTACCAGATCATGGCGACGATGGCGCTCGTCATGCCGCCCATCCAGCCCAGCACGACGCGGTTGAGCAAGTTGATGCGTTGTTTGATGGACACCGTGATGATGCCGACCATGGTGGCGACATAGGTGGCGATCATGCACGGGATAAAGATGTCGGACGGGTCGGCCGCGCCGAGGATCGAGCGCTGCGCCATGATGGCCAGCGGAATCAGGGTCAGGCCCGAGGTGTGCAGCACCAAAAACATGATTTGCGCATTCGTCGCCTCTTCCTTGTTCGGATTCAAGGTTTGCAGGCTTTCCATGGCTTTCAGGCCGAAGGGCGTGGCCGCATTGTCCAGGCCCAGCAGATTGGCCGAGAAATTCATCACCATGTGGCCCGTGGCCGGATGGTCTTTCGGAATTTCCGGGAAGATGCGCGAAAAGAACGGTGCGATGACTTTCGCCAGCCAGCCGACGATGCCCGCCTTTTCACCGATGTTCATGATGCCGAGCCACAAGGTCATCACGCCCGCCAGCGGCAGGGCGATATCCATCACGCCCATGCGCGCCGTTTCGAACGTGCCGTCGATGATGCGCTTGAAGATATCGGTATCGCCGAGAAACAGCCACTGCAGCACTGCGGCCAGGAAGCCAACGAGGAAAAAGCCGGACCAGATGTAATTAAGTGCCATATGCGATCAGTTCTGTATTTCGGGGAGGTGAAAAGGTGCTGCAAGCAAAGTATAGAGGCAGCCCGATACGAGTTGATGAAAGAATGCAGCAATCGCATGCCAAAAAGTTATAAGCTGGCAGCCTGTTTTCATTGGCGCCCCATAGCTTGCCCGCGTAGTGTGGGGGATGCCCGTCGCTTATCGCTGTTCGTTACCCTTGTCTGCACTGGATCACTGATGATGTTTTTACGCAAAACCGCCTGCGCCGCCGGCCTGGCCCTGTTGACGCTATTTACCGCGCCCGCCGATGCCGCCACCGATGCCCGCGCAAACAAGACCCTGCACCTGTTCCTCAGTACCAGCGAGACGGGCCTGGATCCGGCCGTGGCCTCGGACCTGGCCAGCCTGAATTTGATGGAAAACATCTTCGATCCCTTGCTGCGCTACGACTACCTGGCGCGCCCGGTGCAGCTGCAGGGCAATACGGCGCGCGGCTTGCCGAGTGTGGAAGACGGCGGCCGCACGTATATCTTTCATTTGCAGCCCGGCATTTTCTTCACCCCCGATCCTGCCTTCAAGGGCCAGCCGCGCGAAGTGACGGCGCAGGATTATGTGTACAGCCTGACGCGGCTGTATGACCCCAGCCTGAAGTCGCCGTGGCTGTTCTTGCTGGAAGACAAGCTGGTGGGCGACGCGGCCCTGAAAGCCAAATTCAGCTACGACACGCCGATCGCCGGCTTGCAGGCGCTGGACAAATACACCCTGCGCATCCGCCTCAACGCCATCGACCCGAACTTCCTGTTTTACCTGGCCATGCCGGCGACCGCCGTGGTGGCGCGCGAAGTGGCCGAAGCGTACCCGGCGGCCGGGCAGATCGGTAATCACCCCGTGGGCACGGGGCCCTTCCTGGTGAAGGAGTGGAAACGCAGCGACAAGATCGTGCTGCAAGCCAACCCGACTTTCCGTCCTACCGTGTTTCATACGGAAACCAAGGCGCTGGCCGCCTTGCCGGCCGACGCGCGCGCCATCGCCGCCGCGCTGGAAGGCAGGCAATTACCGCTGGTCGAGCGCATCGAGGTGCGCATCGTCGAGGAATATCAATCGCGCATGCTGGGTTTCCTGAAAGGCGAATTCGATTACCTGGAACAAGTGCCGGAATCGATGACGGACATGGTGCTGGAAAACGGCGCCTTGAAACCGGCGCTGGCCGCCAAGGGCTTGCAGCTGACGCGCTTTCCCGTGCTGCAGACGTATTACATGTGGATGAATATGGACGATCCCGTGTTGGGCGGCATGAGCAAGGACAAGCTGGCCCTGCGGCGCGCCATTGCCCTCAGCTACAACAGCCGCGAAGACATCGCGTTATTAAAGAAAGGCCTGGCCTTGCCGGCGCAGTCGCCGCTGCCGCCGAATGTGCTCGGCTACGACAAGCATTACCGCAGCCCCGTCGGCTACGATCCGGCGCTGGCGCGCGCCCTGCTGGACCGCTTCGGCTACAAGGCGGGGCCCGACGGCTTTCGCACGCAGCCGGACGGCACGCCCTTGATGTTGACCATGCATACGGAGCCGAGCACGGTGGGGCGGCTGCGCGATGAATTGTGGCGGCGCAACCTGAACGCCATCGGCCTGCGCGTGGAATTTAAAAGCGACAAGAAGACGGAAATCATCAAGGCCTCGCGCCTGGGCAAGGTGCAGATGTTCGAGACCAACTGGATCGCGGACTTCCCCGATGGCGATAACTTTATGCAATTGTTGTATGGCGGCAACGTCGGCCGCGCCAACTATGCCCGCTTCAACTTGCCCGATTACAATAAACGCTATGAGGAGGCGCGCCTGCTATCCGATACGCCGCGCCGACGCAGTCTGTACTTCGACCTGTTTCAGCTGATCCACGCCTACACGCCGTGGGTGTTGCTGACGCATCCCATCTCTGCCGACCTGCAGCAACCGTGGCTAAAAAACTACAGGCGTCACCCCGTGGAATTCACGTCCTGGCGCTACCTGGACGTGGATAAAAGCAGGGCTAGCCCCGCAGGCAAGTGACCATGTCACTGAAAAGGGCATTCATTCCAAAAAGTTATGGTTAGGAAAGCATTTTTCATTGGCTGGGCCCGGATGCATCGCGCTACTCTGAAAATGAAAACAAATAAAGTAAAGCGCTGGCGTCATAAAAAAATGTACCGCGAGACAGACGCCGCGACCTTACAAAACAGCCTGACTTGAGAACTCAAGTTTCGATTGCCCAACAAGGAGAGACCAGTGAAATTGAAGAAACTAGCGCAGTTGGTGGCATTGATGGGGGTGGTGGGGCCGGTGATGGCACAGGAAGCGGCGGCGCCAGCGATGCAACGGGTCGAAGTGACGGGCAGCAGCATCAAGCGGGTGGCCAAGGAAGGCGCGCTGCCGGTGCAAGTCATCTCCTTTGATCAGATCGAAAAGCAGGGCATCACGACGACCGAGCAACTGGTGCGCACCCTGTCGGCCAACGGCACGGGCGCCGATAACATGACTTCGGGCAATAACGTGTTTGGCGCCGATGCCGACAGGGTCAGCGGCGGCGCCTCGTTCGCCTCGCTGCGCGGCCTGGGACCGTCGAGCACTCTGGTGCTGTTGAACGGCCGCCGCATCGCCACGCACGGCGCCAGCGGCAAGTCGGTCGACCTGAACTCGATCCCGCTGGGCGCGATTTCTCGCGTGGAAATCCTCAAGGATGGCGCTTCGGCCATCTACGGCACGGACGCCATCGGCGGCGTGATCAATTTCATTCTGAAGACCAATTACAGCGGCGTGGAAGCCTCCGTTTCCACGAATGACACGCAGGCCGGCGGCGGCGCCACGCGCCGCGCTTCCCTGCTGGCAGGCACGGGTTCGCTGGAGTCGGACCGTTACAACATCATGGCCAGCTTGACCATTGATAAAGCGCAACAGCTCAATGGCCGTGACCGCTCCTTCGTCAACGGCTTCCAGCCGGAACGCGGCCTGTCGCCCGATACCACGGGCACGCCGTTCGCCAACCAGATGGCGGGGACCGGCACGGCACTGGGCACGTCGTTCCAGCTGCCGGGCGATGCGAATAAATACCTGCAAGCCAATCCGCTGAGTTTCCAGGGCAAGTGCGACACCATCGCCGGCATGTCGCAATACCAGACGGAACTGTGGAAAGACGTGACCTCGCCGCTGCGCACCAGGTATTCGTGCGCCTACGACTATGGCGCCGACTATGTGCTGCAATTCCCTGTCGAACGGGCCAATCTGCTGTCGCGCGGCACCTTCCAGCTGGCGCCCGACCACCGCATGTTTGTCGAAGTGCTCGGTTCGCGCACCAAGGCCACGGCCATCCTGACGCCGATGCAGGTGCAGGCGACTGTCGCCAACAAGAATCTGTATCCGGTCGGTGGCGCGTATTACCAGGATCTGTCGGCCTACATCCCCACGTTCGACAAGAGCAAGCCGATTTCCTACAAATGGCGCGCCAATGACGTGGGCAACCGCACGCAGGAAAACACCACCGACAACGCGCGCGTGCTGGTGGGTTTTGAAGGCAACTTCGGCAAGTGGGATTACAAGGCCGGCATTTCGCGCGCCGAAAGCAGCACCAAGACCAAGCTGACGGATGGCTATTCCTATACGGACAAGCTGTACGCAGCCTTGGCGACGGGCATCATCAATCCCTGGGTAGGCGCCGGTCAGAGCCAGACGGAAGCGGCCAAGCAATTGATCGAATCGACCAAGTTCCGTGGCGACTTCCAGCACGGCAAGACGACCCTGACGCAGATCGACGGTTCCGTTTCGGGCGAACTGTTCCAGCTGCCGGCCGGTGCGCTGGCCATGGCGGCCGGCTTTGACTTGCGCCGCGAAGGTTACAGTTTCGCGCAAGACGTCGACGCCACGCAGATTTTGCTGTCGCCAGGCAATGCCGCATTGAAAGATGCCAGCCGTACCGTCAAGGCCGTGTATGCCGAGCTGCTGGTGCCGGTCACGAAAGACCTGGAAATGCAGCTGGCCATCCGCCGCGACGATTACAGCCTGGTGGGCGCGACGACGAATCCGAAAGTGGCCTTCCGCTATCAGCCGGCCGACTTCCTGCTGTTCCGTGGTTCGGCCAGCAAGGGTTTCCTCGCGCCAAGCTTCCAGCAGCTGTATTCTGGTTCGCTGAGCCAGGAATTGCCGAACGGCGTGGTCGACCAGGAAGGTTGCGCCAAGCATCCGGGCGTGCCCGAATATTGCGCCATCGACCGCCTCGACTACAAGACGGGCGGCAACACGAATTTGAAGCCGGAAACGTCGAAGCAGGGCAGCGTCGGTTTTGTCATCGAACCGTTCAAGGGCTATTCGGCCTCGTTCGACTACTGGGCCATCAACACCAAGGACCGCATCCTGAACCGCACGCCGCAAATCGTGCTGGCCAATTACCAGGCGCTGAACCAGTACATCCACCGCAATCCGGACGGCACCATCGAGTACGTGCAGGCGGGCTGGATCAATGCGGCAGGCAGCCGCGTGCGCGGCCTCGACGTGGGCTTGCGCGGCGAAGGCAAGATCCGGGACGCGAAATGGACGGCGACCCTGGACGGCACGTATATGGACAGCTTCAAGTTTGCGGAATATCAAGGCCAGGAATACCAGGAACTGGTCGGCAAGTTCTATACGCGCGACCTGTACTTGCGCTGGAAACATAACGCCAGTTTCGGCGTATCGCGCGGCGACTGGAGCGGCTTGCTGATCCAGAGTTTCTCGTCGGGCTACAAGGACCAGTTGCCGAATGGCGGCAAGGGGTCGCCGCCGCCGGGCTTCAAGCCGGACGTGTCCAGCTACACCACGTATAACCTGTCGGGCACGTACACGGGCTTCAAAAATACCACCATCACCGTGGGCATCCAGAACCTGTTCGACCGTGATCCCCCATTCACCGCGCACAACGTGGATGAAGTGGTGGGCGCCGGCTGGGACCCGCGCGTGGCCGACCCGCGCGGCCGCTCGCTGTCGTTCCAGCTGAAGTACAAGTTCATGTAAGGCGGTCATGCCGGCGGCGATCCCGTCGGCATGCTAACCTCGTGCGGCGGCGCCTGGCGTCGCCGTTTTTATTCCAGGAAAGGGCCGCATGTCCAGTCAGACCAATCTCAGCCGGCGCCGCTTCGGCGGCTTGCTGGCCGCCACCGTGGGGGCGGCAGGCACACCGGCGTGGGCGGCGGCCGCGCAAGGGAAGGACAAACGCATGCAACAGCACCACGCATTGATCAAACCGGCGCGCCTGCGCGACGGCGACCTGGTGGCCATCATCGCGCCGGGCGGTTTTACGGATGAAGAGGCCATCGCCAAGGCCCAGCGCAACATCGAATCGCTGGGCTTGCGCGCCAGCCTGGGCGCTAACATCCGCGCCGTGCACGGCAACTATGCGGGCACGGTGCGGCAACGCCTCGACGATCTGCACGCGGCGTTCGCCGATCCCGAGGTCAAGGCGATCTGGGCCATCCGTGGCGGTTCCGGCTGCATTTCGCTGCTGGCGCTGCTCGACTACGCCTTGATCCAGCGCAATCCGAAAGTGCTGATCGGCTATTCCGACATCACGGCCCTGCACCTGGCCATCGCCAGCCAGACGGGCCTGGTGACCTTCCACGGTCCCGTGGCGTCATCGACGTTTTCCGACTACACGGTGACGCAGCTGCGCAATGTGTTGATGACGCCGCAAGACAGCTACACGATACCGATGGCGCTGGACAACCACCGCCGCGCGCAGACGCAACCGAACTTCGCCATCCGCGCCGTGCATGGCGGCCAGGCGACGGGACGCTTGACGGGCGGCAACCTGTGCATGGTCAGCGCGCTGGCCGGCACGCCGTATGCGGCCGATTTCCGCGAGCATATCCTTTTCCTCGAAGAAATCAATGAAGTGCCGTACCGCATCGACCGCATGCTATGCCAGCTGGACTTGTCCATCGGTTTCAAGCACGCGGCGGCCTTGATGCTGGGCATCTTCGAGCATTGCGAGGCGGCCGAGGGCGACACGGCGCTGACCCTCGATGCCACGCTGGACCAGCATTTGCTGCCCTTGAGCATGCCGGCCGTCAGCGGCTACTCGTTTGGCCACATCCGCCACCAGTTCACGCTACCGATGGGCATATTGGCGACCCTGGATGCGGACCGGCAAACCTTGACCTTGCTGGAGCCGGCCGTCTGCTAGCGTACGGTGCAGCGGGGCGATTGTCAGTATGCTAGTGTGATAAGGCGTGGCACGAGGCCGCGTCGCCTTCCTCACCGCACCCGACATGATCAACCGCCACGCCAGTACCTATATCCTCAGCCACCCGCTGGCCTTCGCGCTGCAGGTGCTGAAGGGTTTCCGCGCCAACCAGGGCTTGCTGCTGGCGGGCGCCGTCGCGTATTACTCGCTGCTGTCCATCGTGCCCCTGCTGATGCTGGTGGTGGTGGCCCTGTCGCACGTGATCGCGCAGGATGAATTGCTGCAAACAATCGGCCATTACCTGGAATGGCTGGTGCCGGGACAATCGAAGGCCATCGTGGGCGAGATCGCGCATTTTCTCGACAACCGGGGCGTGATCGGCTGGCTGCTGCTGCTGACCATGCTGTTTTTCAGCTCCCTGGCGTTTACCGTGCTGGAAAACGCCATGAGCGTGATCTTTGTCCACCGCGTCGCCATCCGCCGCCGCCATTTCCTCATTTCCGCCGTGCTGCCGTATTGCTACATCCTGTGCCTGGGCGTGGGTATCTTGCTCATCACGCTGGTGGCGGGCAGCCTGCAGGTGATGGGCGAGGAAAGCGTGCGCTTTTTGCGCCACGACTGGGGCCTGGAAGGCGTGTCCGGCGTGCTGCTGTATCTGCTGGGGCTGGGCGGCGAAATCCTCGTGCTCAGCTCGATTTACCTGGTCATGCCGGTGGGACGATTGTCGATCACGCATGCGCTGATCGGCGGCGTGACGGCGGCCCTGCTGTGGGAAATCGCCCGCCACGTGCTGGTCTGGTATTTTTCCACCTTGTCGCAGGTCAATGTCGTGTATGGCTCGATGACGACGGCCATCGTCGTCATGTTCAGCCTGGAAATCGGCGCCACTCTGCTGCTGCTGGGCGCGCAAGTGATTTCCGAATACGAAAGAGTGGCCCGCGGCGGCGAAGAAGACAAGCCGCTGGCGCTAAGGACTTGATTTAAGGTATGGCTTCAATTCGTTGTTGCACCGCACAAAAAGCTGTGCTATACTCCGTTCAGTGATTGAGATTTGGCAGCAAATTATCTCACCATCCAGTTTCAGCGCGGCGACCGACAGGTGTAATGTCGATGGCGTGACAGTGCGAAGAAATGGATTTTGTAATTCCGGATACGATGGTCGATTTTACACTTGGAGTCACCATGCAGATAGCATGGGAGTCCGAAAATCAGGAGGCACTTTGCAGATAGCACTGGCGTCCATGACACGATTAAAGCATTGGTAATACATTGGAACGAAGCCCGCGCTAGCGGGCTTTTTTCGTCTGGTGGGCGCGTTTATAAACCTACTGCGCAGCCCGCTCTCGAATCGGCGTTACTCGCCGTACCGAAGTACGGCTGCGTTACTCAATCCGATATCGGGCTTGCTCGCTACGGTTTCTAAAAGCGCCGAGACTGTTACTTCCAAATACTTTTACAAGGCCCTGGCGATCAGGATTTTCTGGATATCGCTGGTGCCCTCGTAAATCTGGCATACGCGCACGTCGCGGTAGATGCGTTCGACGGGGAAGTCGGACACATAACCGTAGCCGCCGTGCACCTGGATGGCGTCCGAACACACTTTTTCCGCCATTTCCGACGCAAACAGCTTGGCCATGGCCGCTTCTTTTAAACACGGCAAGCTCGCATCCTTCATGGCCGCCGCGTGGCGTATCAGCTGGCGCGCCGCTTCGATCTGCGTGGCCATGTCGGCCAGGCGGAATTGCACGGCCTGGTGTTCATAGATGGGCTTGCCGAAACTTTCCCGTTCGCGCGCGTAGCTCAGCGCTGCCTCATACGCGGCGCGCGCCATGCCCACGGCTTGCGAAGCGATGCCGATGCGTCCGCCTTCCAGGCCGGACAGGGCGATCTTGTAGCCTTGTCCCTCTTCGCCGATCAGATTTTCCGCCGGGATGCGGCAATTCTCGAACAGGATCTGCGCCGTGTCCGACGAATGCTGGCCCATCTTCTGTTCCAGTCCCGCCACGATGTAGCCTGGCGTGTTCGTCGGCACCCAGAAGGCGCTGATGCCGCGCTTGCCGGCCGCCTTGTCGGTGACGGCCATGACGATGGCCACGTCCGCATACTTGCCGCTGGTAATGAACTGCTTGGTGCCGTTGATCACGTACGCATTGCCGTCGCGGGTGGCCGTCGTGCGCAGGGCGGACGCGTCGCTGCCCGTGTGCGGTTCCGTCAGGCAAAATGCACCCAGCATGGCGCCTTGCGCCAGCGGACGCAACCATTGTTGCTTTTGCGCATCGTTGGCGTACATCATGGCGATGCTGCACACGGGGCAATTATTTACGGAAATGATGGTCGAGGTGCCGCCATCGCCGGCGGCGATTTCTTCCAGCACCAGGGCCAAGGACACGTAGTCGAGGCCGGCGCCACCGAGCGCTTCCGGCACGGCCACGCCAAAGGCGCCCAGCGCGGCCAGTTCCTGTAGTTCTTCTTTCGGGAAATGATGTTCCTTGTCCCAGCGGGCCGCATTGGGCGCCAGGCGCTCGCGCGAAAAACTGCGCAGCGCTTCCTGGATCATCGATTGTTCTTCATTGAGTATCATGGGACGTCGTCTCGTTTGTTTTTATGGTGGATTCAGTGAATTACCAGGCGATGGGCTTGCCGTCGTAGTTGCGGAACACGGCCTTGTCCGTGGCGGGCAGGCTGGCCAGCGTGGCGCGGATGCCGGCTGCGCTTTCCTCCGGGGAAATATCGGCGCCGGCGCCGCCCATGTCCGTGCGCACCCAGCCCGGGTGGAAGGCCACGCAGCTGACGCCTTGCGGGCCATGCACGAGGCTGGTATCGATCAGCACGGAATTCAAGGCCGCCTTGCTGGCGCGGTACAGCGAGCCGCTGGGGTTGCCCCGCTCGCTCAGGGAGCCCATGTGCGAAGACAGCACGGCCAGTTTGCCCTTGGCATTGGCCACCAGCGGCGCCAGGATCGGCAGCAGGCGCATGGCCGCCAGCACGTTCGTGTGCATGACGAGATCGAAATCGGCTTGCGCAGGGAAACCGTCATGGCGGGGGCCGTACACGCCCGCGTTGAGGATGGCCACGTCGAGCTTTTCATCGTCGAGCTTCCAGCCCAGGCCGGCACAGCCTTCCACGTCCGTCACGTCGAGCTGGTGCGCTTCCGCACCCAGTTGCTTGAGGGCCTCGCAGGCGTCCGGTGTGCGCGCCGTGGCGATCACTCGCCAGCCGTCGTGGCGGTACTGACGGACGATTTCGTGGCCGATGCCGCGCGAGGCGCCGATGATCAATGCGGTTGGCATATGTTTTCTCCCTGAAAATAAAATGAAAGGCGCGCACCGTGAACCGCGGTGCGCGCCCGTGCTCGGGAAGAGCTTATACCAGTTCGATCGCCATCGCCGTCGCTTCGCCGCCGCCGATGCACAGGGCCGCCACGCCGCGCTTGCCGCCGGTTTTCTTCAAGGCGCCCAGCAGGGTGACGATGATGCGCGCGCCCGAGGCGCCGATCGGGTGGCCCAGCGCGCAGGCGCCGCCGTGGATGTTGATCTTGCTGTGCGGAATGTCGAGGTCGTGCATGGCGGCCATCGGCACGGCGGCGAACGCTTCATTGATCTCGAACAAGTCGACATTGCTGCTGCTCCAGCCCGTCTTGGCGTAGAGTTTCTTCACGGCGCCGATGGGGGCCGTGGTGAACTCGTTCGGCGCTTGCGCATGCGTGGCGTGGCCGTGGATTTTCGCGATGACGGTGCAGCCCAGCTTTTTCGCCGTCGATTCGCGCATCAGCACCAGGGCTGCCGCGCCATCGTTGATCGACGAAGACGAGGCGGCCGTGATGGTGCCATCCTTCTTGAACGCTGCCTTCAGGGTCGGGATTTTTTCCAGGCGGGCTTTTTGCGGGCCCTCATCGATGCTGACGATGGTGTCGCCGCCGCGGCCGGAAACGGTGACGGGTACGATTTCCCATGCGAAACTGCCATCCTTGGTGGCCGCTTGCGCGCGCTTCACGGATTCGATGGCAAACGCATCCTGCGCTTCGCGCGTGAACTGGTACTGGCTGGCGCACTCTTCGGCGAACGTGCCCATCGAGCGGGCATTGCCCTTTTCGTCGCGGCTGTAGGCGTCTTCCAGGCCATCCATCATCATGTGGTCATAGATCATGCCGTGGCCGATGCGGTAGCCGCCGCGCGCCTTCGGTACCAGGTAGGGGGCGTTGGTCATCGATTCCATGCCGCCCGCCACCACCACGTCGGCGCTGCCGGCGAGCAAGGTGTCATGCGCGAACATGGTCGTCTGCATGGCCGAGCCGCACATTTTCGACAGGGTCACGGCGCCCGTGGAATCGGGCAAGCCTGCCTTGCGCAAGGCCTGGCGCGCGGGCGCCTGGCCCTGGCCAGCCATCAGGCAATTGCCGAAAAACACGTGCTCGACGGCGTCCGGTGCCACGCCGGCCCGTTCGACGGCGGCGCGGATGGCCACGGCGCCCAGGTCGCTGGCGGTGACGTTGGCAAAATCGCCCTGGAAGGCGCCCATGGGGGTGCGCGCGGCACCGACGATTACGACTGGATCATTCATGTTGGATCTCCGGTTAAGGGTGGGGAGGGTGACTGCATACAAAAACGCAGGTGCTGCGGATACGGGAAGACGTCCTCGATATGGCCGTCTTCGATGCGCTGCTTGCGCGCCTGCCAGTATTGCGCCGTCAGCAGGTCGGCATGGTGCTGCATGAAATATTTACGGATGCGGGGATTACCCAGCAGGAAGGTGCCGAATTGTTCGGGAAACACATCGTGCTTGCCGATGGGATACCACGGTTCGGCCGACATTTCCTCCTCCTCCGTGCGGGCTTGCGGGATGGCGCGAAACTGGCAATCGGTGATGTACTCGATTTCATCGTAATCGTAAAAAACGACACGCTGATGACGTGTCACGCCAAAGTTTTTATACAGCATGTCGCCAGGAAAAATATTCGCCGCCACCAGCTCCTTGATGGCGTTGCCGTATTCGACGATGGCGTGTTCCACCAGGTCGTCGCGGCCTTCCTTCTCGGCATTGCTCAGCCACATGTTCAGCGGGACCATGCGCCGCTCGATGTACAGGTGGCGGATGATGATCTGCCCGTGGTCTTCCTCGATCAGCGAGGGGGCGAACTGTTTCAGTTCGGCCAGCAGTTCCGCGGCAAAGCGGGCGCGGGGAAAGGCCACGTTGGAATACTCGAGCGTGTCGGCCATGCGGCCCACGCGGTCGTGGTGTTTCACCAGCAAATACTTTTGCTGGACTTGCGCGCGCGTGGTTTCCTTGGGAGGAGGAAAGAAATCCTTGATCACCTTGAAGACATACGGAAACGACGGCAGGGCAAACACCAGCATCACCAGGCCGCGAATGCCAGGCGCGCTTTCAAAATGATCCGACGAATGTTTTAAATGCTGCAGGTAGTCGCGGTAAAACAAGGTCTTGCCCTGTTTTTGCAAGCCCAGTATCGTATAAATTTCACTGCGCGGTTTGCGCGGGAGCAAACTTCGGAGAAATTGCACATAGGCGGACGGCACTTCCATATCCACCAGGAAGTAGGCGCGCGTAAATGAAAACAGCACGGCGATCTGCTGCTGCTCGAACAGCACCGTGTCGAGCACCAGCTTGCCGTGCCGGTTGTGCAGGATGGGCACGACGAACGGGTATTCGCGGTTGCCGTTGATGGCCTTGCCGACCAGGTAGGCGCCCTTGTTGCGGTAGAACAAACTGGTCAGGACCTGGAGCTGGTGGTTCGGTTCCAGCCGGTCGCTGCCGAACAGTTGCTGCAGGCGCGCTTCCACCTGGGCCACGTCACGCTCCAGGTTGGCAAATGCACAGTCCAGCTGGAAATTGCTCACCATGCGCGTCAGTGTGTCGCGCAAGCCGTCCTGGCCCGGGTAATACACGCGGTAGGTGGGTGCCGGGTCTTGTGTTTCGATGTACTCCGTGGAAACGACGGGGCGCACGAAAATATAGTCGTTATTGAAATACGTGCGGTGCAGGATGTTACAGCAGACGGAATTGAAGAAGGTTTCCGCCAGTTCCGGCTGCTTGTGTTCCGTCAGCATGCCGATGTAGTGCAGCTTGAGTTCGCGCCATACTTCGTCGCTCAACTCCGACTCTTCGTACTCATCTTCGAGCATCTGCACGCATTCCTGCACGCGCTTGTCATAGAAGTCGATGCGTTCGCGGGCCGCCGTCTGTGCCGCGCTCCAGGCGCCTTGCTCGAAATACCGCTTGGCGTGCTGGCTCGTTGCGCGGAACAGGCGGTAATGCTTGTCGAAGCCGTCGCGGATGGTGCGCGCGATATCGAATGCAATCTGGGAAGAGAGCAATTTGGGGAAGGCAATGTGCGTCATATCTGTGCTCGCATAAATGGCTCATCACCCAGTCGATAGCCGCGCGCGCCTGTTTACTTGGTTTCCGCAAACAGTTCGCGGCCTATCAGCATGCGGCGGATTTCGCTGGTCCCGGCGCCGATTTCGTACAGCTTGGCATCGCGCCACAGGCGGCCGGCCGGATACTCGTTGATGTAGCCGTTGCCGCCCAGGGCCTGGATCGCTTCGCCCGCCATCCAGGTCGCCTTTTCTGCACTATACAGAATGGCGCCGGCCGCATCCTTGCGCAGCTGGCGCACGGCTTCCGGCGTGGTGGCACGGTCGCAAGCCTGGCCCACGGCGTAGACATAGGCCTTGCACGCCATCATGGTCGAATACATATCGGCCAGCTTGCCCTGCATCAACTGGAATTCGCCGATGGGCTGGCCGAATTGCTTGCGGTCATGTACGTAGGGCACGACCAGGTCCATGCAGGCCTGCATGATGCCCAGCGGGCCGCCGGACAGCACGGTGCGCTCGAAATCGAGGCCCGACATCAGCACGTTGACGCCCTTGCCCAGGCCGCCGAGCACGTTTTCGGCCGGTACTTCGCAATCCTGGAACACCAGTTCACCCGTGTGCGAACCGCGCATGCCCAGCTTGTCGAGCTTTTGCGCGATGGAAAAGCCCTTGAAATTCTTTTCGATCAGGAACGCCGTCATGCCGCGCGGACCCGCTTCCAGGTCGTTCTTCGCGTACACCACCAGCACGTCCGCGTCGGGACCGTTGGTGATCCACATCTTGGTGCCGTTCAAGACCCAGCGGTCGCCCTTGAAGTCGGCGCGCAGCTTCATGCTGACGACGTCCGAGCCCGCGTTCGGTTCCGACATGGCCAGGGCGCCGATGTGTTCGCCCGTGATCAGTTTCGGCAGGTATTTCGCCTTTTGCTCGGCCGTGCCGTTGCGCTTGATCTGGTTGACGCACAGGTTAGAGTGGGCGCCGTAGGACAGGCCGATGGAGGCCGAGGCGCGCGAGATCTCTTCCATGGCGACGATGTGCGCCAGATAGCCCATGCCGGCGCCGCCGTATTCTTCGCTGACGGTGATGCCGAGCAAGCCCATGTCGCCCATCTTGCGCCACAGGTCCATGGGGAACTGGTCGGTGCGGTCGATCTCGGCCGCGCGCGGCGCGATTTCGGCGGCGGCAAATTGTTGGATCGCTTCGCGCAGGGAGGCGATGTCGTCGCCGTGGTCAAAGGTCAAGCCTGGAAGATGGAGCATGTCGTCCTCGTCGTTATAAGTGTGGCGGTCATGGGGGCCGGGTCAGTGAAGCTATGATACTCAGTTGTGACGTTTACGTAAACGTAAAGCGATGCGCGCGGCAGGTGTCCGCCGCTTGCCTTGCTAGGTTGTTTGCGCCTTATCAATATTCAAGTCGGCCAGCATGCGCGCGCACGCGTCTTCATGCGCGCTGATTTCCGCCAGCGCCATTTCGATATCGATGCGCTGCTGCTCCAGGGTCTGGCGGTGCTGCGCCAGCACGCCCAGGAAGCGGTCCATCTGCGCGCGCGTGTCCTTCGGCGACTCGTACATGTCGACCAGACTCTTGATCTCCGACAAGGCCAGGCCCAGGCGCTTGCCGCGCAGGGTCAGCTTCAGGCGGGTGCGGTCGCGCGGCGTGTAGACGCGGCTGCGGCCGCCTGCGCCTTCGCGTTTCGGACTGAGCAAGCCCTGGTCTTCATAGAAACGGATGGCGCGCGCCGTGATGTCGAATTCCCGCGCCAGTTCGGTAATGGTATAGGTCGTCAAGGGTGCGGGCGGTGTCGGTTGCATGGGTGGTCGGTCGTCAGATGGGATGCGGCGAGGCAGGTGGTGGCAAAGTGCCGTTTACGTCAACGTCAATACTATTGTAGCGTGCCCTGCCCGTGCTGCAACAAAGAAAAAGGCGGCGTGGGCAGGAGAGTTTGGCGAATAAGGCAACGATTACTGAAAATAAATTGATTCTTCTTGCGCAAACGCGCTTAAGATCGAGAGTTGGTGGCCAAGATGACACCAAAAAGAGCTTTCCTGGCATAACGGCGACATTCTTTTCGCTGCGATGGCAGTAAAATTTTTGGCGCAGATTCTTTCCAATAAGCACGATCAAAAAACAACGTTTTCACTATGAGCACGTTGTATAGGTTGTTTCTATATTGAAAACAAAATGGCCCTTCTGAAAACTTTGTCTACAAGAAATTGTATGACATGGGCATTGCGCGTATCGGTAGAGGAGGGCATTATCCGATACCGTACGTTGTAATGCCAAACCGAGGCTTTGAATCGTGCTGCAGTGCGAAAATCAAGGCTAGCCGCGAATTTGACCCGAAGCCACACAGAATCACAAGAGAAAATTCGGCCCACTTTTTCACCTGAAAAGCCCGGCCGGAGTGTTAATTGTTAATTGATACTCTTTTCAAATGTAACAATCTGTATGGTCATTCAAGAAACTGACTTTCATGTTACAACATGAAATAGTACACCTATGAATTCTTCTAACGAACGCGAAAGCTTCAGCCAGCGACTTCAGTTGGCTCTCAAAAACGCCCATTACTCTCCAGACAGCCCGACCAGACTGGCCCGGGAATTCAACATCCGTTTCGACGGACGCCCGATTACTGTGCATGCAGCTAGGAAATGGTTAGTAGGTGAAGCAATTCCCACGCAAGAAAAATTGCGCATGATTGCCCAATGGTTGGGCGTTCCCGCGGAATGGTTGCGTTTTGGCGGTCCGGAAAGCGCCACGCCGAATGGCGAAGCGGGCAGCGCTTTATCGCGTTTTGAGTCCGCCGATGTGAAATTAATTGCCGATTTGCAAAGATTAGATGAACATCATCGTCAAATCGCGCGAGAATTTATTCGCATGCTGGTGAGAGTCAACTACCAAAAGTAAGCATCCAGGCCCTCCCCGGCCGGCGCCGTCCGCCTTACGCTGGCGGCGCTCCCCTGTCCTTTTATTTGCGCAAGGTCATACTGGAGACATGATTTTGCCGCACAATAAGACCTCGCATGTTGCGCTGCAGCGGAATTATTTGACAATAATCCCGTACGCAGCGGCGCAGCGGCCAATACCAGCGCATAATCACATCAGAAGCAGCCAGTTCATCCACTACGGAGCCGAGCATTTGAGCCGTCTTATGAAAAGTAACTACAGCAATACCGCGCAGCTGAAGGACTTGATGACCGTGCCCCCCATGACTGCCGCGCAACATGCGGAAGTGATGCGCAAACGGATCGCCCACCGCAGGATGGTTGAAGAAGCCAGGGATTTGAAGCAGGCCAGTGCTCATCAGTTCGACAAGAGGTGAGGGATGCCTGACCAAAGCTGCTGCGCGTCGGCATAGGTAGTCTGCGATGCTCACCGTGCTGGAGTACGGTTGCGCTTCTCGACCACCTCTTCCTTCCGCTCGCTACGCTTTTGTCGGGCATCGTGACGCTAACTACAAGATAGGGGTGTCGCCAGACGTTGTGGATTTCAAGCCATTCCACCGCGGTGCCAGGGCGTGCTCGATGCCGAGCAGGTCGATGACCCTCGCCACCGTATGGTCGACCATCTCCGCGATGCTCTGCGGGTGGTGATAAAAGCTCGGTAAGGGCGGGAAGATGATGCCGCCCATTTCGGTCACGGCCGTCATATTGCGCAGGTGCGCCAGGTTGAACGGCGTTTCGCGCACCATCAGGATCAGGCGCCGGCGCTCCTTGAGCACCACATCGGCGGCCCGCGTGATCAGATTATCCGACAAGCCATGCGCCACGGCCGCCAAGGTCTTCATCGAACACGGTGCGACGACCATGCCATCCGATTGAAACGAGCCGCTGGCGATCGAGGCGCCGATGTCGCGCAGCTTGTGCACGACGTGCGCCTGCGCTTCGATGTCCTTGCGTCCCACGCCCGTTTCCTGGTGCAGGGTCAAAACAGCGGCATCCGACAAGACCAGATGCGTCTCGACGCCGGGGATGGCGCCGAGCAATTGCAGCAGCCGCAAGCCATACACGGCGCCCGTGGCGCCCGTGATGGCCACGACGATACGGCGCGGCCGCTGCGTTTGGCTATCAGGCATCCAGCAGGGACTTCAGTTCGCCCGATTCAAACATTTCATTCATGATATCGGAACCACCGATGAACTCGCCTTTCACATACAGCTGCGGAATGGTCGGCCAGTTCGAGTAATCCTTGATGCCCTGGCGAACTTCCGGGTCGTCCAGCACGTTGACGGTGGCGATGTTTTCCACGCCGCACGCTTTCAGGATCTGGATGGCGCGGCCGGAAAAGCCGCACTGCGGGAACTGGGCCGTGCCCTTCATGAACAGCACGACTGGCGTGTTCGTCACGGTTTCTTTGATCCAGGTTTGTACGTCGCTCATAGCTGCCTCTGATGGGTAAATAAATAGATGCCGTCATTTTATAAGAAAACGACGGCACGGGTATGCGCTCAAGTCATAAATCGGGCAAGTCAGCCACGTTGACGCTTATAGGGTCTTGCCCAGACAGGCCGATTGTGCCGCGCCCACGTATTTACCCCAGGCAAGGACCGGCACATAGCCGTGTTTGGCATAAAACGCCACCGCGTGGCCATTCGCCACGCGGGTGGACAAATGCAGGGCCTGGTAACCATGTGCACGCGCCTGCGCCTCCACGTGGGCCAGCAGGGCCGCACCCACGCCTGTGCTGTCGGGGCGCGCATACATGCGCTTGAGTTCGCCTATGGCACTGTCCGGCCCACCCAGCGGGCGCAGGGCGGCGCAACCGAGCAGTTCTCCGGCGCCGTCGCGGGCCAGGTAAAAGCCGCCGCGCGGCGTTGCCGCTTCGACATCGAAGGAAGAGCGGCCGCTGTCGCCATTGATGCGCAGCAGCGCGTCCGACAATGCATCGAGCAGCAATTGCGCATCCGGGCCGGCGGCGTCCACCGCCAGGATGACGAGGTCATGCCCGGCGGCCACGAGCTTAACCGCGCAGCTTGGCGAACGCGGCGGCCATGCTGCCGGCCGGCTCCGGTGCGTTGCGCGACTGCGACTGGTGCTGCGCCATGCTGCGGCGGTCGTTGCGGTCGCCACGCTGCTCGGGCTTGCTGCCCGCCTGCGGCGCGCTGTCCGTCAAACGCATGGTCAGCGCGATGCGCTTGCGCTTCTCGTCGACTTCCAGCACTTTCACGCGCACGACTTGTCCGGCCTTGACCACCGTGTGCGGGTCTTTCACAAACGTGTTCGACAGGGCCGAGATGTGCACCAGGCCATCCTGGTGCACGCCGATATCGACGAAGGCGCCAAAGGCGGCCACGTTGGTGACCACGCCTTCGAGAATCATGTCCGGGCGCAGGTCGCGGATTTCTTCCACGCCTTCCTTGAAGGTGGCGGTGGTAAATTCCGGACGCGGGTCGCGGCCCGGCTTTTCCAGTTCCTTCAGAATATCGCTAATGGTCGGCACGCCGAACGTTTCATCCGCGTACTTTGCCGGGCTGAGGGTTTTCAGCAAGGCCGTTTCGCCGATGACGGCCTTGATATCCTTCTTGATGTCGGCCAGGATCTTTTCCACCAGCGGGTACGATTCCGGGTGGACGGCCGAGGCGTCGAGCGGGTTCTCGCCGCCCATCACGCGCAGGAAGCCGGCCGCCTGCTCGTAGGTCTTGTCGCCCAGGCGCGGCACCGCCTTCAAGGCCGCGCGCGAGGTGAACGCGCCCTTCATGTCGCGGTAGGTGACGATGCTTTGCGCCACGCTGGCCGACAGGCCGGAGACGCGCGCCAGCAGGGAGCGGACGCCGTGTTGACGTCCACGCCCACGGCGTTCACGCAATCTTCCACCACGGCATCGAGCGAGCGGGCCAGCTGGCTTTGGCTCACGTCGTGCTGGTACTGGCCCACGCCGATCGATTTCGGGTCAATCTTGACCAGCTCGGCCAGCGGGTCTTGCAGGCGGCGCGCGATCGACACGGCGCCGCGCAGGGACACATCCATGTCCGGTAATTCCTTCGAGGCGAATTCGGACGCCGAATACACCGACGCGCCCGCTTCCGAGACGACGATCTTCGTCATCTTCGCTTCCGGGTGCTGCTTGATCAAATCCTGCGCCAGTTTATCGGTCTCGCGCGAGGCGGTGCCGTTGCCGATGGAAATCAGCGACACATTGTGCTTGGCGGCAAGACGGCCCAGGGTATGCAGCGAACCGTCCCAGTCGTTCTTCGGCTGGTGCGGGTAGATCACGGCCGTGTCGACGACTTTACCGGTGGCATCGACCACGGCCACCTTGACGCCCGTGCGCAGGCCGGGATCGAGGCCCATGGTGGCGCGCTGGCCGGCCGGCGCGGCCAGCAGCAGCGCTTTCAGATTGGTGGCGAAGACGTTGATCGCGTCGAGTTCCGAGCGTTCGCGCAGCGCGCCCATCAGTTCCGTTTCCAGGTGCATGAAGCTTTTCACGCGCCAGGTCCAGCGCGCCGTGTCCGCCAGCCACTTGTCGGCCGGGCGGCCTTGCTGCTTGATGCCGAAGCGGGCGGCGATGCGGCCCTCGCACGGGTTGTGCGGCGCATCCCATTTCGGTTTTTCCGCTTCCGTGTCCAGGCGCAGGGTGACGTCGAGGATGCCTTCGCGGCGGCCGCGCAGCAGGGCCAGCGCGCGGTGCGATGGCACGGTGGAAATGGTTTCCGAGTAGTCGAAATAATCGGCGAATTTCTCGCCTTCGTCCTGCTTGCCTTCCACCACTTTCGATTCGACGATGCCGTGTTCCTGCACGTATTCGCGCAAGGTTTGCAGCAGGGTCGCGTCTTCGGCGAAGCGCTCCATCAGGATCTGGCGCGCGCCGTCGAGGGCCGCCTTGGTGTCGGCCACGCCCGGGTTGTTGCCGTCGGCACTCGTAAACGCCTCGCGCAGGAACTTGCCCGCTTCCATTTCCGGCGTCAGTTCCGGGTTTTCCAGCAAGCCGTCGGCCAGCGGCATCAGGCCCGCTTCGATGGCGATCTGCGCCTTCGTGCGGCGCTTCTGTTTGTATGGCAGATACAGGTCTTCCAGGCGGGTCTTGTCTTCCGCGTGCATGACGGCGTCGAGCAGCTCGGGCGTCATCTTGTTCTGTTCCGTGATCGACGCCACGATGGCGGCGCGCCGCTCTTCCAGCTCGCGCAGGTAGCGCAGGCGCTCTTCGAGCAGGCGCAGCTGGATATCGTCGAGGCCGCCGGTCGCTTCCTTGCGGTAACGGGCGATGAAGGGCACGGTGGCGCCTTCGTCGAGCAGTTCGATGGCGGCGGCAACCTGCACCGGTTTGGCGGCAAGTTCAAGGGCAAGGCGTTGTTCGATAGTGGGCAGCATGGTTGTTTCCAGAGCGATCAAGCCTGGAATGATACGCAATCGGCGCGATTGCGCAATCTTGACAGCGCAAATGGACTGTGCGTTGACAAGCGGCCTAGCGAGCCGGCAGCAGCGGGCTGGCGGGCGTGGGAGCTGGCGGCCTTTGCGGCGTGACGGACTTGCCGAAGGCATTGCCCATGCGGTGTTCGAGGGCGGCGCGGTTGTACAGGCCCAGCTGGTTCGACGGACGCTGCATGATCGCTTCGGCGCCGGACAGGGCGGGCGGCGGCCCGTTCATGGTGTTGCTATTCGGCAATAATTTTTCATTCAAGCAAGACATCGATGGCGCGCGCCGGCCGTTCGCTTCCACCTCCACGCAGCCCTTTGGCGGCGCGGCGGCCTTCACGACGACGGTGTGCTCGTCCGCCTGTGCGGGCAGGGCGGCGCAGATCAACAGCAACAGCGATAACAGGCGTGCCATGGCGGCTCCCGGAGCGGTGAATAAGCGGCCAGCATAGCAAGGCCATGTGTCGCGGCGATGACACGCCAGCCCGCTAACTAGGTGACCGATGTCATGCAGTTGTCATTTTATGAAGCTACCATCTTGCCATTCTGCTTGAAACATTGCAGTCAAGACACTTCATAAGCAGGCTCTCGTTGATTTCCCTGGAAAATGACACGAACTCACCGCCGCACCGCAACAGGCAACGCCCTGGCCCTGTCCGCTTGTTTGCTGATGACATTGATGACATTCATGCGGCCGGCGGCGGGCGCGGGCGGCAATGATGCGGGCGCGCCCGCCACCGTGCGCTTCGACCTGCCCGCCCAGCCGCTCGACGCGGCCCTGGTGGCGTTCGGCGAAGTGACCGGGTATTCCGTGCTCGTCAGCAGCGAACTGGCGGCGGGCAGAGTGGCGGCGCCCGTGCGCGGTGACTACACGCCGGCCGAGGCGCTGCAGCGCCTGCTGGCCGGCACGCAGCTGGGCGCGCGCTTCAGCGGCAGCAATGCGTTTACCTTGCTGGCGCTGGCCGACGCCCCGGCAGCGCCGGCGCTCGTGCCGGCCCAGGCCGCCCCAGCCGCGCCGCCACTGCAGGGCTATGCGGCCATCCTGCAGCGTTCGCTCACGCGCGCCCTGTGCCGCTTGCATCCGGACGCCTTCGGCCGCTACCGCCTGGCCTTCCAGCTGTGGCTCGACGAGCGGGGCAAGGTGCGCGCCGTGCACGTGCTGGAAGCGAGCGGCGTGGCGCAGCGCGACCGCGCCGTGCTGCAGCGCCTGCGCAGCCTGCTGATGGATGGCGCACCGCCCGCGGGCTTGCCGCAGCCGCTGACGATCTTGCTGACGCCGCGGCCCGACCCGGATGCCGATTGCGCGCCCTACCTGCCGGCCGGAGCGACTTGAGCATGCCGGATTTGCTGAAAGCCACCTTGCGCAAGCTGTTCCTGGAACGTTACGGACAGTTTCGCCGCCACCTGCAGCGCCGCCTGGGCTCGGAAGACCTGGCCAATGACGCGCTGCATGAAACGTATTTGCGCGTGGAGCGGATGAACGCGCCCGAGGCGATCAGCTATCCGTCCGCGTATCTGATGCGCATCGCCATCAACATTGCGGAAGATCAACGCCGCGACAATGCGCGCCTGCTCAGCCTTCCCGATATCGACGATCTGTACGAGATGGCCGACGAGCTGGCCGACCCGGCCCGCACCTTCAGCGCGCGCGCCGAACTGGAAGAACTGGAACGGGCCTTGCAGGAGTTGCCGAAACGCCGGCGCGCCATCGTCATCGCCGCCCGCGTCGACCAGTTGCCGCACCGCGACATCGCCGAGCGCTTCGGCATTTCCGCCCGCACGGTGGAGAAGGAATTGCGCGCCGGCCTGGAACATTGCTGCGAGCGCATGGGACGCGATTTCATCCAGCGCTTCGGTCCCGGGGCGGGAAAAACGTCTAAACATCATGATTGAACAAGCGGAAGACGACATGGGTGTCATCCAGAAGGAAGCGCAGGCGTGGGTCGTGCGCCTGGCCTCGGGCCAGGTCAGCGAGCGCGATGCGCAAGTGTTTCGCCACTGGTGCGCGCGCAGCCGCAGGCATGCGACGGCGTTTGCCGAGGCGCGCGCCGTGTGGGGCGCCATGGCGCCGGCCGCGCGCGCCGTCAAGCGGGCACAGGCGCCGGTGAATACGGCGCGGCGCGCCTGGCTGGGCGGCGCCGTGGCGGCCTCGCTGGGCTTGCTGGCGCTGCGCCCGCCGACGGACCTGTGGCCGGCCGTCGCGGGTCTTGCCGCCGACTATGCCACGGGCACGGGCGAGCAGCGCGAAGTGGCGCTCGATGGCGGTGTGCTGGTGCAGATGAATACGCAGACGCGCCTCGACGCGGCGCCCCTGCAGGACGGCGCCGCGGCGCTGGTGCTGCTGGCGGGCGAGGCGGAATTCCAGGCCGGCTTGCGCGGCGCGGCGCGGGTGCGCGTGCAGGCGGGCGACGGCAGCGTGTCGGCCGGCAGCGCCCGCTTCAATATCCGCCTGTTCGGCCAGGAAGTGTGCGTGACGTGCCTGGCGGGCCGCCTGCGCGTGGCGCAGGCCGGCAACGATGCGGAGCTGGCGGCGGGCCAGCAGCTGCGCTACCGGCCCGAGCATTTCGGCATCGCCCGCGCGGTGGCAAAAAGCGACGTCAGCGCGTGGCGCCACCGGCTGCTGGTGTTCAAACAAAGCACCCTGGCCGAGGTGGTGGACGAGGTGAACCGCTACCGTCCCGGCAAGCTGATCCTCAATGGCGACGCCTTGAAACACACGCGCGTGCAAGCGAGCTTTTCGCTCGACCGTCTCGATGACGTGATCGCCCTGATCCAGGACGCGTATGGCGCGCGCGTGACGCGGCTGCCGGGCGGCATCGTGCTGTTCGGCTAGCGATGTTCGTGCGCGCCGCATCGCTTTGGCGCGCCGTCCCAATTATGACATTTTCATGACCTTTTGCAGTCCCGGACCTTGTTCCCTGTCAATGCTGCTGGAAGCCGCGAATCAGTGCCTGCCGCCCGCCCCGAGCGTGCCGCGCGCCGCCTCGCGATATCGGTCAGCAACGGAACATGAAAAGGGAATGTCGCCATGCAGCGAAGCAAGTCGGTCACGAAACACGCATCCTCCTCCGCCATGGCGGGCAGCCAGACGGGCCGCCCGGTGCGCTTGAAACCGCTGGCGCTGGCCATCGCCATGCTGCTGCAGGCGAGCGGCGCGCAGGCGCAGCAGCCGTTCAGCGGCGCCTGGTTCGCGGGCAAGGGCGCCAACCAGGGCGCGGCCACCGCCACGGGACGCTTGCCGAATGGCCAGCCGGCCACCTCGCTGAACAATCCCCTGCTGCAGCAGCAAAAGGCCGAAGGCAAGCTGCAGCAATCGCTGAATAACCTGTTGCTGGCCGCGCGCGGCATCGCCGCCGAGCAGGCGGTGCAGGCGGCCGCGCGCCAGGCGGCGCTGGCGGCGGGCGGCGCGCCCGATGGCCTGGTCAAGGGCGGCTTGCAGGTCGACACGAACAGCCTGACGGCCGGCTGGCTCAATGCCCAGGGCCCCGTGCAGACCCAGGCCGACGGCAAGACCGTCGTGAAGGTCGTGCAGACGGATGACAAGGCGATACTGAACTGGGAAAGTTTTAACGTCGGCAAGAACACCAGCTTGCAATTCGACCAGAAATCAAACTGGTCCGTATTGAACCGCGTCAATGATCCGCTGGCGCGCCCCAGCCAGATCCAGGGCCAGATCAAGGCCGACGGCACGGTGATGATCGTCAACCGCAACGGCATCGTGTTTACGGGCAGCAGCCAGGTCGATACGCGCAACCTGGCGGCGGCCGCCATGGGCATGAGCGACAGCCAGTTCAAGAGCGGCCTGTACGGCAAGGCGCAGGGCACGGGCGCCGTGCCGACCTTCGCGAATGACTTGCTGCTGGGCCAGAATACCTCCACGCATGGCAAGGCCGAGGCGGACGTCGTCGTCGCCGCCGGCGCGCGCATCGACACGCGCAAGCCGCAGACGGTGACGGAAGGCGGTGGCTACGTGCTGCTGGCCGGCCGCAGCGTCGACAACGCGGGTGCCATCACCACGCCGAATGGCCAGACCACCCTGGCCGCCGGCGACGCCATCGTCGTGCGCCCGGGCCAGGGCACGGACAAGAACCAGTATTCGAGCACGCGCGGCAATGAAGTCGAGATGCTGCGCGCGGCGGACAGCAAGGCGGGCAGCGTTGTCAACAACGGGCTGATCCAGGCGGCCGGCGGCGACATCACGCTGAGCGGCAACACCCTGCGCCAGGACGGCGTGCTGCTGTCGAGCACCAGCGTCAATGGCCGCGGCAGCATCCACCTGGCGGCGGCAGGCGAGAATGCCGGCGTCACCCTGGCGCGCGGCAGCGTCAGCGCCATTGTCATCGACGACAACGGCGCCACGGCGCTCGACGTGCAGCGCGATACCTTGCTGAAGGACACGGGCAAGGGCACGGACACGCCGCAGGACCGGCGCGACCAGTCGCTGGTGCGCGTCGTCTCCGCTGGCAATGTCGAGTTCGAAGGCGACTCGCTGACCCTGGCCACGGGCGGCCAGGTGCTGGTCGACGCGGCCCGCCGCAGCCACGTGGCGCGCGACGCTGCCATCGACGTCTCGGGCGCCGTCGGCGTGAAGGTCGACATGAGCAGCAACAATGTGCTGATCAATGTGCAAGGCAACGAACAGCGCGACGCACCGGGCAGCCGCGACGCGAAATACCTGAACAACAGCGACGTGTGGGTCGACCGCCGCGACCTGGTGCTGGTGCCGGCCGGCACGAATGGCTACGCCACGGACCGCTGGTACACGGCCGGCGGCTTGCTGGAAGTGAGCGGCTACCTGAACACCAGCGGCCACGGCATCGGCGAGTGGGCGGCCCAGGGCGGCACCGTCGGCTTTGGCGGCGGCGAAGTGGTGACGCAGGCCGGTTCGCGCATCAACATCGCCGGCGGTTCGCTCGACGTGCAGACGGGCATGGTCAAGCAGACGTGGCTGAAGGGCGCCGACGGCGCCATGTACAAGCTGAGCACGGCCCCTGGCGACAATCTGTACACGGGCTTGTACCGCGGCTATGAAAGCACGCATGCGCGCTGGGGCGCGAACACGACGGAAACCCATGCAAATGCCCTGATCGGCCCGCGCGAGCGCCTGGAAAACGGCTATACGGTGGGCCGCGACGCGGGCCGCCTGATCGTGTCCACGGGCGCGGCCGTGCTGGAAGGCGATATCGATACGTCCGTGTTCCAGGGCGAGCGCCAGCAGCGCAAGCGCGATGACGGCATGGACAGCTACAAGCAGGCGCAGACGTCGGCGGCGCGCGCCGGTCAATTGATCGTCGGCAAAATGACGCCCGTCTTCGATACCAGGACGGGCCAGCTGCGCGACAGCCCGCAAGCCGTGCTGGAAAAGGTGCAAATCGGCAAGGTGGCGGGCATCGCCGATGGCCAGCTGCTGGGCGAAGCCTTGCCGGCCGCGCGCAGCAAGATCTTGCAGCTCGATGCCGACTGGCTCAACGGGCTGGAGCTGGGCGCGCTGAATCTCTACGCCTACGACAAGCTCGACGTCAATGCCGACGTGCGCGTGGCCGATGGCGGCGACGTCGCCCTGCACGCCACCGACGTGGCCCTGAAGGCGAACGTGAGCGCGCGCGGCGGCAGCATCGCCGCCGGCGACATCGTTTCGCGCTATCTGGCGGGTGCGGGCGACGTATGGGCTGAAGGCAAGCTGGTGCCGGACAACCGTCCCACGGGAACGGCCGGCGTGCGCGTGGCGCCCGGCGTGCGTCTCGATGCGCGCGGCCTGTGGAGCAACCTGGAGCTCGACCCGGGCGCCGTCGCCGGTTTGCCGTATGTGAATGGCGGCAAGGTCACCCTGAAAAGCTCGGGCGGCATCGACCTGACGGGCGGCAGCGTCATCGACGTCTCGTCCGGCGCCGCCCTGATGAGCAATGGCAGCCTGCAGGGCGGGCGCGGCGGCGACATCACCCTGGCGGTCGACCTGCCGACGGAAAAAGCGCCGACGGGCGCCATGCTCAAGCTCGACGGCGAATTGCGCGGCCACGGCGTGAAGGGCGGCGGACGCCTGGTGATCGACAGCGGCGCAGCCGTCAGCATCGGCGGTAAGCTGCTCGAAGGCGACGTGCTGGCGGCGGGGACCGGCGCTGCGCCAGGCCTGCGCCTGGCCGATGAATTCCTGATCGCCCAGGGCGAGAAGATCCCCTTCGATTTTGCGCTCAGCACCAGCCTGATCAAGCCGGGCCAGGTCTTGAGCAAACCCGTGACGGTGGATGTGTCGGTGCAGAAACCGCTGGTGCTGGGTGCCGACCTGCTGTTGCCGCCAGGCGCGCACGTCGTCATCGACAACAAGACGTATGTCTGGGCTGGCTCCACCGTTCCAGCTGGCAGCGTGCTGACGGTCATCAATGGCTTGAATCCCGGTTTCGTGGTGTCGGCGGAGGTCTTTCCGAACGGCTTGCCGATCCAGCCGGTGACGACGCAGTATGCGGCGGGCAGCATCGCCGCCGACGACTTGCGCGCGCCGCGCGGCCTGCTGCTGCCGGCCGGCACGGTGCTGGGGCGCGACGCGACCGTCAAGCCGCTGCTGGCGCTGGACGCCAGCCTGTTCCAGAGCGGTTTTGCCGACTATGCCGTCACGGGCCGCGATGGCGTGGTGGTCGTCAAGAATGCGCAGATCGATGTCACCATGCCCGTGCTGCGTTTCAATCCCGCCACGGGCCGTACGGTGGCGGGCGGCACCGATCCTGGCGCCGCGCTGGAAGTGTGGACGCCGCAGCTGTACCAGGAAGATGCGCGCAAGGCCAGTCTGACGCAGCGCGCTGGCGCGAATTTGTCGCTGACGGCCGGCAGCTCCTACGTGAAGGGCGCCCTGGCGGTGCAGGAAGGCGCCGTCGTCAAGGTCGATCCGGGCCGCCAGATCAGCCTGACGGGCAATGACCAGATCACCATCGATGGCAAGCTCGAAGCCTGGGGTGGCAAGATCGCCGTCCTGCCGGGCACGTTTGGCACGGGTAATGAGGTGGATGTGCCGAACGGCAAGGGACAAGCCACCTCGATCTGGATCGGCGACAAGGCCGTGCTCGACGTGGCCGGCCGCGCCACGGTCGCTACCGACATGCGCGGCGGGCGCTATGGCCGTGCCGACCAGGGCGGCAGCATCGAAATCGGCGCCCGCTACAAGGCTGACGCCGCCAGCATCGACGCGGCCGATGCCTTTGTCGTCGTGCGTCCGGGCGCGCTGCTCGACGCCAGCGGCGCGCACGCCACGCTGGACTTGCCGAACCAGGGTACCGTCGACGTGGCCGGCAACGGCGGTTTGATCTCGCTCAGTTCGTATAACGGCATCTTCGCCGACGGCACCCTGCGCGCGGCGGCCGGCGGCGCCGGGGCGGCCGGCGGCACCCTGGCGCTGGCGCTGGACACGCCCAATTATGGCAAGGTCAACCGCTACAACTTGCAAGGCGACAACGTGGACAACGCGGTGCGCGTGCCGCGCGAAATGCAGCTGGCGCAGGTGCAGGGCGAGAGCGCCTTGCCCGACGACTTGCGCGCCGGCCAGCAGGATGCGGCGCTGCGCTACGGCAGCGCGCGCCTGGGCGCCGACCGCGTGCAGGCCGGCGGTTTCGACAACCTGGCCCTGCACGTGAACGGCATGCTCAGCTTTGACGGCGACGTCAGCCTGTCGCTGGGCCAGAGCCTGCGCCTGAGCGCCAGTTCGCTGGGCCTGGCGCAGCAGCCTTTGCCCGATGGCGAGGAAAAGGCGGGCAGCCTCGCCAGCCAGGTGCACCTGGCGGCGCCGTACGTGCGCCTGGGCACGGCCGTGCGTACGCAGAAGGACGATTACATCGTGCCCAATGCCGTGAAGGGCTCGAAGAACCTGGGCAAGGGACGCGGCATGCTGGGCGTGCCGCTGGTGGCCGAGGATTCCCTGCTGCGCATCGATGCGGGCATGCTCGATATCGCGGGCGAGGTCAACATGGGTACGCGCGGCACCATCGCGCAGAGCAGCGGCGCCGACCTGGTGGTCGAGCGCGACGCCTTCGAGCAGCTGACCCTCAACAGCCGCGGCGACATGCGCCTGTCGAACAGCGCCGCCCTGTATCAGCCCGGCAATGCCAGCCTGGTGGCCGCGCAGATCTACCCGGCCACGGGCGACAGCGGCATGGTCACGGTGGGGCAGCAGAGCGGCATCGACGAGTATGGCAATATCCGCGTCACGCTCGATCCCCTGCGCACGCTCAATATCGGGCGCAGCGGCGACGGCGCCATGCCGAACCAGCCGTTCTCCGTGTTCGGCACCCTGAGCCTGGTTGCGCCCACCATCAACCAGCATGGCGTGCTGCGCGCGCCGCTGGGCCAGATCAACCTGGGCGCCGAAGGCTTTGAAGCCAATACGGGCCGCGTCAACCTGTTGCCTGGCAGCTTGACGTCCGTCAGCGCGAAAGGCTTGACGATGCCCTACGGCGGCACCCTCGATGGCCTCAGCTACCTGTATGACGGCAACGATGTCGTGTTCAAGGGCGTGGGCAATGGCCCCGAGATCGCCTTGACGGGCGCCGCCGTCGACGTGCAACAAGGCGCCGTGCTCGACCTGTCGGGCGGCGGCACCTTGACGGGCGCGGCCTTCCTGGCCGGACGCGGCGGCTCGACCGATGCGCGCCTCAATCCGCTGGTGCAGATGAAGCCGAACGGCGGTTTCACCCTGCCCGGCCTGAACACCAACCCCGTGTACGCCATCCTTCCCGGCGTGCAGCCGGACGTGGCGCCTTTGACGGCCGAGCAAGGCGCGGGCAAGCCCGCCGTGGGACGTCAGATCACCATAGCCGCAGGCGTGCCCGGCCTGGCGGCCGGCACCTACACCCTGCTGCCATCGAATTTCGCCCTGCTGCCTGGTGCCTTCCGCGTGGAACTGAATGGCCTGGCCGGCGCCGTCGAGGCGGGCGGCACGGTGGCCATGCGCAATGGCTCGTATGCGACGGCGGCGCAGACGGGCGTGGCCGGCACGGCGATCCGCGACGTGGTGGCGCGCCAGGCCATCCTCACGCCGGCCGACGTGCTGCGCACCTATTCCCAATACAACGAGACGGGCTATGCCGCCTTCGCCGTGGCGCAGGCCACGCGCGACGGCGTGCCGCGCGCCACGCTGGAGCGCGATGCCAAGGGCGTGCGCGTGCAGCTGATCGCCCCGTCCGTGCACAGCGTCAAGGACAACCATACGCCGTTGATGATGGATGGCAGCGCCCTGTATGCGCCGGCCGAAGGCGGCTTCGGCGGCTCCCTGCTGCTGGGCACGGGCAACCATGCGTCGACCCGCTATGAAGTGCTGGCCGACGGCACGGCGCCGCTGGCCGATTTCAATGGCGTCTCCGTGCATGCCTCGCAGATCAATGCCTTCGGCGCCCAGCGCGTGGGCATCGGCGGCTTGCCGCGCGTGAACTACAGCGATTTTGGCACGGGCAGCAACCAGCGCGCCAATATTGCCGCCATCAAGGAATCGGCGGGCGGCATCGTGCTGCGCGACGGCGCCGTGCTGAAGGCGGCCGAAGTGTTTCTGGTGACGGCGAGAAAAGACGACGGCATCATCCTGGAGCAGGGCTCCGGCATCAATACGCTGGGCCGCGGCAAGGCCGCCTGGGATTCCCGCGACGGCTATGTGTATGAGCCCATGGGCAGCGTGCTGGCCGTCTCGAACGGCTGGCTGGACATGCTGCCGGCTGCGCCGCCGTCGTCCGAATCGTATGGCCCCGGCATCATCGATATCGGCGCGTGTGCGAAGGCGGGCGGCGCCTGCGGCGGCAGCACCGCGCTGTATTCCGAGGGCACCATCGCCGCCGTGACGGAGCGCGCATTTACCCTGCGCGACAACGTGCGCTACGGCACGCGCAACCTGGTGCTGGCGATGGGGTCGATCAATGTCGGCAGCGAGGCGTCGCTGGCGGACGCCAGCGCCCGCGGCGTCTTGCCGGACGGCCTGGCGCTGAACCAGGGCGTGCTCGACCGCCTGCTGCGCGGCGATACCAGCACCGGCGCACCGGCGCTGGAAAACCTGGGTTTGACGGCGCGCAATTCCTTCAACTTCTATGATTCGTCGCAGCTGTCGACCATCGATGCGGCCACGGGCAAGTCGTCGCTGTCGCGCCTGGTGCTCAACACGCCCGCCATCTACGGCTATGGCGGCCCGGACGCGCTGGCGCGCATCCACACGGACACCCTCGTGTGGCAGGGCGCGACGAACGCGCCCGGCGCGGTGGTCGCCGCTGGCCCCGGCACGGGCAGCGGCCGCCTGCAGGTCGACGCCAAGCGCATCGAGTTCGGCTTCACGCCGGACAGCCGTCCCGACACCATCCACAAGCTGGACCGCCTGGTGCTGGGCTTCGGCCAGGTGGCGCTGAATGCCAGCGAACAGCTGACGGCCAACAACAAGGGCAGCCTGTCCGTCTACCAGTCGCAAAGCGCGTGGGATACGGCCACCAATGGCTACCGCTACAGCGGCGGCGATTTGCTGATCAACACGCCGCTGTTGACGGGCGCGGCCGGTTCCGTCAACCGCATCACGGCGGGCGGCGACCTCAAGGTGAGCGCGCCGGCCGGTGCCGCCGCCGCCACGCCGACGAATGCGGCGCTGGCCGGCGCCCTGGGCGCCGAAGTGGCGCTCAGCGGCAACAGCGTCAGCGTGGATACGGCGGTGGTCTTGCCGAGCGGAAAATTGACCCTGTCGGCCGAGCGCGACGTATTGCTGGGCGACAAGGCCAAGCTGGACCTGGCGGGCCGCAAGATCGATTTCTATGACACCAGCAAGTACAGCTGGGGCGGCGACGTGATCCTCGACAGCCGCGAGGGCGACGTGCGCCAGGCGGCCGCTTCCGTGATCGATGTGTCGGCCGTGCACAACCGCGCCGGCAAGCTCAGCGCGACTGCCACCGGCGCCGGCGCCGGCAGCGTCGATTTGCGCGGCAGCCTGCTGGGCGGCGCCAGCGGCAGCTATGACGCGGGCGGCACTCAGGTAGCCTACGCGGCGGGCGGCGTGGACATCCGCGCTCAGCATGTCGGCGATTTCGCCGGCCTGAACCAGCGCCTGACCACGGGCAAGGTATTCGGCAGCCGCAGCTTCCAGCTCAAGCAGGGCAATCTGGCCATCGGTGACGAGCTCAAGGCGCGCGAAGTGAGCGTCTCCGTCGACGGCGGCAGCCTGACGGTGAACGGCCGCATCGACGCCAGCGGCGAACAGGTGGGCAGCATCCGCCTGGCCGGCCGCGACGGCGTCACCATCCAATCGGGCGCCGTGCTCGATGCGCACGGCACGCTGCTGCGCACGGACAGCTATGGCCAGGTGATCGAGGCGCCGAACCGCGCCGTGATCGAACTGGCATCGCCGGGCGGCCGCCTGACCCTGGAAAACGGCGCGCGTTTCGACCTGCGCAGCGGAGACAAGGGCGGCAACTACGGCAGCATCGACCTGAATGCGCGCCGCCTCGGCGGCGCCACGGGCGACGACATCGACGTCGACGCGGCCGGCGCGCTGAACATCGCCGGCGCGCGCACGATCAACGTCAATGCCTTCTGGCAATACAAGGATGCGCCGGCGGGCACGGGCAAGGATGCGGACGGCCGCAGCTACCAGGGCATCAACCAGGCTTACCTGGACGAAAAACACGGGGACAGCCAGGCCTTCATGGCCAATGCGCTGGCCAACGGCAATTTGATGAACACTAAATTGCGCGGCTTGCGCGGCGACGCCAACGCCTTCCACCTGCGTCCCGGCGTCGAGATCGTCAGCGCCACGCCGGGCGGCGACCTGCATATCGATGGCGACATCGACCTGTCCGGCCACCGCTACGACGGCGTCAATCCGCTGGCGCGCCTGAGCGGCGTGTACGGCTCGGGCGAGGCCGGTGCGCTGGTGCTGCGCGCCGGCGGCAAGCTCAGCGTCTTTGGCAGCATCACGGATGGTTTCGATACCAGCGTCCTGCCCGTCACGATCGATGACAAGGGCTGGCAGCTGGTGAAAGGCCGGCTGCCGTGGGGCGGCGAGGTCGTCGTGCCGCAGGCGGGCCTGGTGACCCTGGCCGAGGACACGTATTTCAAATCGGGCACGAGCGTCAATTTCGCCGTGCCGATGAAAGCCATGGAGTTGCGCAGCGGCACCTTGCTGGCGGCGCGCGCCACCTTGACGGCGGAGTTGAACTTGCCTGCAGGCAGCGTGCTGGGCGGCGCCGTGCGCAATGCCGACGGCAGTGTGCTGTACGCGGCCGGCACCGTCTTGCCCAAGGCGTTGACCTTATCGAGCGGCATGCAGCTCGACGCCGGCCTGCGCCTGCCCGGCGCGGCCAAGGTGGAGGCCATGGTGTGGCCGGCGAACGTGGCCCTGCCTTTCCCGGAAGGCCGGCCGTGGGACGTGGCCGATGGCACGAATGCCGTCAATGGCGTGGTGCTGGCCTCGGCGCTGGCGCTGGACAAGGGCAGCGTGCTGCCCGCCGGCACCGTGGTCAGGCTGCCGGGCGACGTCACTATGGTGTCGCTGCGCAGCGCGGATGGCAGCGGCAGCCAGGGCCGCAACCTGGCGCTGGCGCCCATGCTGGCCCAGGGTTCGCAAGCGTGGTCGCTGCGCCTGGTGGGCGGCGCCGATACGGCGGCGGCCGACACGCGCGCGCTGAAACCGCATGCGCAGGACGCCCATCTGATGCTGGCCGATGCGCATTACGGCATGGGCACTGTCCGCGAGTTGGTTCCAGGCACTGGCTTGCCCGCAAAGTATGAATGGGGCGAAGATGCCGGCCTGTTTGGCGAGATACCGGGCACGCCGATCGACCTGACTTTCTTTCCCGACGAAGAAGCGCTGCTTGGCTTCAATGAATATGGCGCAATCGTCGTCAAGATTCAGGATGGCACGGAGCCTGAATACGTGCACGTGACTGCGCCGGCGCGCCAGCCCCTGTTCAGCGTGCTGCGCACGGGCACGGGCGACCTCGATTTGCTCGCCGCGGGCGACTTCGACATGCGTTCGCTGTATGGCGTCTACACGGCGGGCACGCAGTCGGCCTCGCCGCTGGTCGATGGCAAGGATCTGTTCAACCTGCCGCGCGGCCTGAACGCCAAGGGCCAGCTGCTCGGTGCGCTGGGCACGGACTTTACGCCGTTTGTCGATGGCGGCAGCCGGAGCCTGTACCGCGCCTGGTATCCCGAGCATGGCGGCAATCTGCTGCTGCGCGCCCAGGGCGACGTCAAGGGCGATACGCTGGGCACCTCTACGCAACGCCGCGAGGATGCCATCGGCTGGCTGCGCGCGCAGCAGGACACCAGCGACATCGGCACCTGGCTGTGGCGCCAGGGCAGCGGCAGCACGGGAGGCGGCGTGCCGACGGCATGGTGGATCAATTTCGGCACCTATGTCGCGCGTCCCGAAGGCGTCGACCTGTTCTCGGGCTTGCCGGGGCTGTCGGGCTTCACGGGCATCGGCACCCTGGGCGGCGGCAATCTGCTGCTGCAGGCGGGCGGCGACGCCGGCATGCTGGCCTCGCGCGCCGATCCGGGCGGCGAGTTCGCGCCGCGCAGCCAGGGCCTGAACGTGGCCGTGGGCAGCACGGGCAGGGTGACGCCGGACGGCAAGCTGCTGCTGACGGGCGGCGGCGATCTCGATATCCGCATCGGCGGCGGGCTGAACCCCGTGGCCGAGGTGCGCAGCTTCGACAGCAATAGCGACCGTCCTAACCCGAATACGCGTTTCGAACGCCAGATCCCTGGCCTGAACAGCACGCTCACCAACCTGCGCGGCGCGCTGCGCCTGGAGGCGGGCGCCGTGGGCGGCATCGAATTGCGCTTCGACCGCGCCGATCCGACGGAATCGCGGCCGTACGAAACCTACACGGCGGGCACGGCGATCGCCAGCGGCGGGCCCATCCTGGTGCCGGGCGACAGCGGCGTGCGCATTGATGCGCGCGGCGACGTGGTGCTGGGCGGCGTGGCCGATGCGGGCCGCGTGAAGCAACTGGGCTATGGTTCGCCGTTCAGCTACCTGGGCGTGGAGCGCACGGGCGAAGGCTGGAGCTGGTTCTCGCTGTGGACGCCGGCCACGGCCATCGACCTGTTCAGCGCGGGCGGCAACCTGACGCCCACCTCGTCCTGGATCAATGCGATGGCCGGCGACAACCATGCGCCGACGGACGGGCGCTTCGTCATGCCGTCCGTGCTGCGCGCCGTGGCCGCCAGCGGCAGCTTGTACTACGGCAATGCCAGCCTGGGCAGGCTGGGTGATGGCGGCAAGGTGGACATGCCGCAAAACGGCGTGATCCTGGCACCCTCGCCGGTGGCGCCGCAATTTGTCAGGACGGGCGCGGGCCAGCTGGAAATGCTGGCCGCCGACTCCATCCATGCGGCTGGTTATCCGATCACGCCATCGGGCGCCGACCCGCGCATGCTGCCGAATCCGTTCAATCCGGGCTTCGTCGGCGCCCTGGACAAGGTCTGGTTCGGCCTGCTGCCGCTGCATAACGTCAGCGCCGATGCGCTGGCGCCCGGGGCATTGAAATGGTTTGGTACGACGTCGAATGGCGCCAGCGATGCCAATCAGCAAGTGTATCCGCTGTTCAGCATGACCCCGCCGACCGTCTCCGACTATGTGCCGGCTGGCCAGTTGCCCGCGCACTTCTATGCCAACAGCGGCGACATCGTCGGCCTGCGCACGGGCGGCATCGTGTACCGGGCGAAGCTGAAGGGCGAAACGGGCCCGCTGGGCCTCTGGTATGAAGGCAGCGGCGCCGTGGCCGTGCGTGCCGGGCGCGACATCGTCAATTCCGGCACGCCGCTGGGAACGGTCGAGTTCGTGCCGGAGGGCGCGGCGGGATGGACCGGCCAGCCCTTCGCCAACAGTCCCGAGCTGCCGGAAAAACCGGTCGTCTTCGGCGGCTCGTCGGCGCGCGGCAACCTGTTCGTGCACCGCCATGCCGACGACGTTTCCGTCGTCAGCGCCGGGCGCGATATCCGCTACAGCACCTTCTATGTGGCGGGGCCGGGCCAGCTCAATGTCAGCGCCGGGCGCGACCTGTACATGGCCGACAAGGCGGGATTGCGCAGCCTCGGCTCCATCGTCAATGTCGGCCAGGACAAGCGCGGCGATGGCGCCGGCATCAGCGTGGCCGCCGGCGTGGGCCGCAACGGTCCCGACTATGCGGCCTTCGCGGCGCGCTACCTGGACCCGGCCAAGCTGGCCGACCCAGGCAAGCCGCTGGCCGACCAGGCCGGCAGCGCCGTGTATGTCTATGGCGGCAAGCTGACCCTGGCCGACTGGCTGCGCGGCCAGTTCGCCTACAGCGGCGACGAGGCGGGCGCTGCCGCCTTCCTCGGCACGAAGCAGGCCGAACTGGAAAAGGCCGGCCAGCAAACGGGCGCCGTGCGGCGCGACCTGGCGCGCGAATACGCGCAGGTCAGCCAGCTGCACCTGGTGAACTGGCTGACGACGCGCTTTGGCGGCGACAGCGGCCTGGGCATCCGCTACGACCCGGCCACCGATGCGCGCAGCTTCTTTGCCGCCTTGCCGAAGGAACAGCAGCAGGTGTACCTGAGCAACGTCTATTTTGCCGAGCTGAAGGCGGCCGGACGCGAGTACAACGATGCGGACGGCGTGCGCCGCGGCAGCTATCTGCGCGGCCGCGAAGCCATCGCCACCCTCTTCCCGGCGCAGGACAAGGCGGGCAAGAAGATCGAGTACCAGGGCGACCTGACCATGTTCAGCAGCGCGCTGTACACCGTCAGCGGATACGGCGGCGTGTACACCAAGCGGCCCGTCGCGGGCGTGCGCTACCTGAGTCCGCAGGAATGGGCCGAGGCGGGCCGTCCCGACTACAACGTGCCTTACGTGACCGTCAACGATGCCGGCATCCACACGGATTTCGGCGGCGACATCGGCATCACCGTGCCGGGCGGCCGCGCGCTGATCGGCGTCGACGGCGGCTATGCGCCGGGCGCAGGTTCGGGCGTGCTGACGCAGGGACAGGGCGACATCCAGATGTATGCGAAAGACAGCATCCTGCTGGGCCAGAGCCGCATCTTTACTACGTTCGGCGGCAACATCCTGGCCTGGTCGGCCACGGGCGACATCAACGCGGGCCGCGGCACCAAGTCCACCGTCGTCTACACGCCGCAGCGCCGCGCCTACGACAGCATCGGCCTCGTCAGCCTGTCGCCGAGCACGCCGACGACGGGCGCCGGCATCGCCACCCTGAATCCGATCCCGGAGGTGCCGCCCGGCGACATCGACCTGATCGCCCCGCTGGGCACCATCGACGCGGGCGAGGCGGGCATCCGCGTCTCGGGCAACGTCAACCTGGCCGCCTTGCAGGTGGTGAATGCGGAAAACATCCAGGTGCAGGGCAAGGCGACGGGTATCCCGACCATCGCTTCGGTGAACGTGGGAGCACTCAGCAATGCCAGCGCGGCCGCCTCGCAAGCCGTGACGGCGGCGCAGGACGTGCTGCAGCGCGAACGGGCCGCCACGCGCCAGGCGCAGCCATCGTTGTTCACGGTGAAAGTATTGGGCTTCGGCAACGAGCAGGCGGACGAGGGCGGCGCCGGCAAGCACCAGGGCGGCGAGCCGCAGGCGTCCAGCTACCAGCCGGCCGGCGTGGTGCAGGTGCTGGGCGCGGGACCGTTGACGGCGCCGCAGCTGCAGGCGCTCACGCCGAACGAGCGGCGCGGACTGCAACCGTGAGTTTTATGAACATTTGATGACATTCGGCAGTCGCCGCGCGCGGCGGCTGTCTAGGCATCAGTAGATCAGTATTGGCAACAAAAAAACGCCGGCCCAGCGCCGCAACACAGGGCAACCGTTTGATTTTAAGGTGAATGGAAGATGCGTGAGATGACAAAACAGGGCAAGGGGGCAGCACCCGCGGCACCCGCGACCGCCTTGACGATGCTGTGCCTGGCCATGCTGGCGCTGCCCGGCATGGCCCGCGCCCAGGACGCCGTCGCGGCAGCCGCCCCCGTGGCCGCGCCCGAACGGCAGGTGACGATCGAGGAATACCTGGTGCGCGGCAATACCGTGCTCGACGCCCGCGCCATCGAAGCGGCGGTCACGCCCTTCCTGGGGCCGGGCCGCACCCTGAAGGACGTGGAGGGGGCGCGCGACGCCCTCGTTGCGGCATATCAAGCCCGGGGCTACCAGTCCGTCTACGTGGACTTGCCGGAGCAGCAGGTGGAGCAGGGCGTGGTGGTGCTGCAGGTGAGCGAAACCAAGGTGGGCCGCTTGCGCGTGGTCGGCGCGCAGTACAACTCGCCGCTCGACGTGCGCCAGCAAGTGCCGGCCCTGACGGAAGGCAAGGTGCCCGACTTTACGCAGGCGCAAGTGGAATTGACGGCCCTGAACCGTGGTCCCAAGCGTCAGGTGATGCCGCTGGTCAAGCAGGGCAGCCTGCCCGGCACCATGGACGTCGACCTGAAAGTGGACGACAGCAGCCCGTGGCGCGCCAGCGTGGGCTTGAACAACGATTACAGCGCCGATACGAAGAAATTGCGTACCAGCATGTCGGTCGGCCACGACAATCTGTGGCAGATGGGGCATAGCGCCACCATCAGCTTTTTCGGCACGCCGGGCGACCTGAACCAGACCAAGGTGTGGTCCGCATCGTACGTGGCGCCGATCGGCACGCAGGGCTGGAGCGTGGAAGCGACGGGCTACCAGTCGAACAGCAACGTGGCCAGCACGGGCGGCACCAGCGTGCTGGGCAAGGGCCATGCGCTGGGCATGAAGCTCAACTACACGGTGCCCAACAGCGGTATCTGGTGGCACAGTTTTTCTGCCGGCATCGATTTCAAGGACAACCAGGAAGCGCTCAAGCTCAATGGCACGGGCAGCAATATTCCGCTCAAGTACGTGCCTCTGAGCGTGTCGTATAACGGCTTCGTGCAGACGGACGCGGCGACCTACGGCCTGGGCTTGTCGCTGGTGGCCGGCACGCGCGCTTCGTTTGGTTACGGCAGCGACAGCGCCGCCTACGACAACAAGCGCTACAAGGCCTCGCCCAGCTTCCTCGTGCTGAAGGGCGACGCCAACGCCACCACCACCCTGGGCAGCGGCGCGCAGTTGCATGGGCGCATCTCGGGCCAGCTGGCCGATGCGGCGCTGGTGTCGGGCGAACAGATGGCCGCCGGCGGCGCCAATTCCGTGCGCGGCTACCTGTCGGCCGAAGCGACGGGCGACTACGGCGTGTCCGGCACCGTCGAATGGCGCACGCCCCAGCTGACGTATTTCAGCCGTCTGGAAAACTGGCGTTTATTCGCCTTTGCCGATGGCGCGCGCCTGCGCCTGCGCGATCCGATGATCGAGCAGAAAGACCTGTTCGGCCTGGCCTCCGTGGGCGTGGGCAGCAGCTTCCAGTTCCTGCGCTACCTGAATGGCCGCATCGATTTTTCGTATCCGTTGCGCGATGGCCCGCGCACGCACAAACACGTGCGCCGCATCAATTTCAACCTGTCGGCCAGCTACTGACGGGCCAGCTCAACAGCACTGCACTTTTTTAGACTTTTCTTCGGAGAATCACTGTCATGCAACGTTTTCTTTTTCTGCTCACGATCCTGGGCACGCTCGTTCCCGGCCTGGCGCATGCCTGGTGGCAGCCCGACTGGGCTTACCGCAAACCCGTCACCGTCGACGCGGGCCCGAAGGCGGGCGCCGTGGGCGGCGATCCCGGCCGCATCCCCGTGCTGCTGCGCTTGCATTCGGGTAACTTCAACTTCGAAGGCGTCAGCGACAACGGCGCCGACCTGCGCTTCGTGGCGGGCGACGATAAAACCGTGCTGAATCACCAGATCGAGCAATTCAACCCGCTGCTGGGCATCGCCCTGATCTGGGTCGACGTGCCGGCCCTGACGGCCGGTACGCCGCAGCAGCTGTGGATGTACTACGGCAATCCGAAGGCGCCCGCCTCCGGCAATGGCCAGCGTACGTTTGACCCCGACTACAGCCTGGTGTACCACTTCAGCGAGCCTGGCGTGCCTTCGCGCGACAGCACCGCCTACGGCAACCATGCCCAGACGGCCGTGCCGGCGCTCGACGGTTCCGTCATCGGCGCCGGCGCCCGCCTGGGCACGACGCCGTTGATGCTGCCCGCCTCGCCATCGCTGGCGCTGGCCGCCGGCGCGCCGTTCACCTTTTCCGCCTGGGTGCGTCCGGACAGCCTGGGCGCCCAGCAAGTGCTGTATGCGCGCCGCGACGGCGCCAATGAATTGCTGATCGGCGTGGACCAGGGCGTGCCTTTCGTGCAGGTCAACGGCCAGCGCAGCAAGCCTGGCCAGCCTATCCAGGCCGCGCAATGGTCGCACCTGGCCGTCAAGGCCGATAAAGCCAACGTGGCCCTGTATGTGGGCGGCCGTCCGGCCGTCTCGCTGGCCACCGCCCTGCCAGCCTTTACGACGGCCGCTTCGGTGGGCGCCGACGTCAACACCACGGCCGGCCTGGCCAACTTCACGGGCGCCATCGACGAGCTGCGCCTGTCGCGCACGGCCCGTCCCGACGCCCTGCTGCTGGCCGATGCCGTCTCGCAAGGTTCCGAATCGCGCCTGGCCGTGTTTGGCGCCGATGAACAGCAGGCCGGCAAAAGCCATTTCGGCTTCATCATCGCCGCCATGCCGCTCGACGCCTGGATCGTCGTCGGCGTGCTGGGCCTGATGATGGTCTTGTCGTGGATCATCATGATCGGCAAGGGCCGCAGCTATGGCGCCATCTCGCGCGCCAATGCCCAGTTCATGCAATCGTTCCACGAAGCGGCCGGCGCGCCGCTCGACCACCTGGCGCGCAACGGCAAGCTGAGCGCTTCCGTGAAGACGGATTCCTCGCTGTGGCGCCTGTATGACGTGGCCATCGACGAGATGCGCCGCCGCCACGACCGCGGCTACGACCTGAACGCCGTCTCGAACGCGACCATCGGCGCCATCCGCGCCGCCATGGATGGCGTGATGGTGCGCGAAAGCGAGCGCATGTCGAAACGCATGATCTGGCTGTCGACCACCATCGAAGGCGCGCCGTACGTCGGCCTGTTCGGCACCGTGATCGGCATCATGCTGGTGTTCGTCGTGGCCGCCATGGCGGGCGCGGTGGACATCAACTCGGTGGCGCCGGGCATGGCCGCCGCGCTGCTGTGTACGGCCGCCGGCCTGGGCGTGGCGATTCCCGCGCTGTTCGGCTACAACTGGCTGTCCTCGCGTTCGGACGCCATCGTCGCCGATATGGCCGTCTTCGTCGATGAATTCGCCACGCGCCTGGCGGAAGAGCAGGGCGACGGACGCCAGATGCGTCCCGTGCTGCAGCAGGCGTGAGGGGCGCATAACCATGGCCACCTCCGCCAAGTTTACCCCCGCAAGCGTAGCGGCGGCATCAACATCACGCCCTTCGTCGACGTGCTGCTGGTGGTGCTGGTGATTTTTATTCTGACCAGCAACGCCAGCATTCCCGGCATCAAGGTCGACCTGCCCAAGGCCAGTTCGGCCATGGCGCTGGAAAAGCCGAAGACCAAGGCCATCACCATCGACAACGCGGGCCAGGTCTTCCTCGACGCCTATCCCGTCACCCTGCCGGAACTGGAAGAGCGGCTGCGCACGGAAAAGGCGCTGACGCCCGACTTCCCCGTGATCGTGCGCGGCGACGCCGCCGTGCAATACGCGAAAGTGGTCGAAGTGCTGGACCTGTTGCGCCGCATCGACCTGAACCAGGTGGGCCTGGTGACCGGCAAGCCGGCATGAGGAGCGCAAGGTGAAGCGTGACGACATGATGAAGACGGCCGCCTCGGAACCGTCGGGCGCGGCGCAGTGGTGGCGCCGCTGGGGCGGCGTGGCCGGCGGCGCGCTGCTGGCCGCTGGTCTGGCCGCGCTGGTCTGGTATTTGCTGTCGGACACGGCGGCCACCAAGCGCGAAGTGGCGGCCCCGCCGATGCTAATGCTGCCCCCGCCACCGCCGCCGCCGGAACCGGAAAAACTGCCGGAACCGACGCCGGACAAGGTGGTGCCGGAAGTGTCCGAGCCGGAACCGACGCCGGCCGACAAGCCCATGGATGACGCGCCGGAAAGCCCGTCGCCGGACAAGGGCGACCCCGTCACCATCGACGGCGCGGCGCAGGCCGGCAGCGACGCCTTCGGCATCCAGGCCGGGCGCGGCGGCGGCATGACGGGCGGCGGCGGTGGCGGCGGCCTCGGCGCGGGATCGTATGGCCGCTATGTGGCCAATGCGCTGCAGCTGGCCTTCGCCCGCGATCCGCGCACGCGCCAGCTGGCATTCAGCGATATCCGCGTCGACCTGTGGCTCGATGCGGAAGGCAGGACGACGAAAGTGCAGCTGGTGCAAGGCACGGGCAATGCGCAGACGGATGAGCAGGTGCTGGCCATGGTGCGCGATTTCCGCGCCGATGAGCGGCCGCCGGCGTCCCTGCGTTTCCCGGCCCGCGTTTCCATTAAAGGCCGCCGGCCATAGCGCATGAATTTAATTCCTCATTTACCGAAAGAAGCGATGAATTCCTTATTTTCTACCCCACAGCGTGCGCGCCGCCTTCCGCTGGCGCTGGCCGCCCTGGCCTTGAGCATGGCGGCAGGCACCGTACAGGCGCAGGCACCGGCCGACAGTACCATGGTCAAGCTGATCCGTGGCCTGATCCAGAGCGGCGCCCTGAACAAGGATGCCGGCGAAGCCTTGCTGGCGCAGGCGCAGAGCGAAGCGCTGGCCGCCGCGCAAGCCCGTCCGGCCGCCGCGCCGGCCGCCCTGGCGCAGGTACAGCCGGGCGACGTGCGCGTGCCGTACATTTCGCAAACCGTGCGCGAACAGATCCGCGACGAGATCAAGGGACAAGTGCTGGCCGAGGCCAAGGCGGGCGGCTGGGCGGCGCCGAATGAAACGCCGGCCTGGACCAAGCGCATCCGCCTGGAAGGCGACGTGCGCGCGCGCTACGAATCGCGCTACTACGACATGGCCAACAGCAATATCGAGATCGACTGGCGCTCGCTCAACAGCGGCGGCTACGACGTCAATTCGAACACCAACCTGGCCCTGCCGGCGTTGCTCAACACGCGTGAAGACCGCAAGCACCTGCTGCGCGCCCGTGCCCGCCTGGGCATCCTGGCCGACATTTCCGACACCACGCAAGCGGGCATCCGCCTGGCCAGCGGCAACGACGACAGCCCGGTATCGACCACGCAAACCCTCGGCGGCGGCCTGGGCAAGAAAAACATCTGGCTGGACCAGGCCTGGCTGTCCTACCAGCCCGCTTCCTGGCTGAAACTGACGGCGGGCCGCTTCGACAATCCATTCGTGTCGGGTGACGAACTGTTTTCCAGCGAACTCAATTTCGACGGCATCGCCGCCAAGGTGCAGCAGCCGGTGGGCGCGGCCAAGGACGTCACCGTGTTCGGCACCCTGGGCCTGATTCCGCTCGAGTATTCGTCCGACAATGCGCCTAGCCGCAGCCAGGCAAAAATGTCGAGCGAAAACAAGTGGCTGCTCGGTGCGCAGGTGGGCGCCTCGTGGAAGATCAATGGCGACCATCAATTGCGCGGTGCGCTGGCCTACTACAACTTCCGCAACATCAGCGGAGAATATTCGCAGCCGTGCGCGCTGTATGCGGGCGCCGATGGCTGCAGCACGGACTGGTCGCGTCCATCGAGCATGCAGAAGGGCAATAGCTTGATGTTGCTGCGCAATATCGCCCTGAACCCGCTGGACCCGGCGAATACGCCGCAGCCGCAATTCGTGGGCCTGGCCTCGAAGTTCCGCCTGGCCAACCTGAATGCGCGCTGGGATAGCAAGGTGGCCGGCGGCACGGACTTGCGCATCGAAGGCGATTATGTGCGCAACATGGCCTACGACAAGAACGCAATGTGGGCGCGCGCCAAGGGCGGCATCATGAACAACTTCGGCGGCACGGGCGGCGTTTCGCAAGCCGATTTCAAGAGCGGCGGCAATGCCTACATGCTGCAGGCGACCCTGGGCAAGGCGAACCCGGCGGCGCGCGGCGACTGGAACGTGCTGCTTGGCTACAAGCGCATCGAACCGGACGCCCTGCCTGACGCCTACAACGATTCCACCTTCCACCTGGGCGGCACGAATGCGCGCGGCTATTACCTGGGCGGTGCGTATGCGCTCGACAAGAATACCTGGCTCAATGGCCGCTGGACGTCGAGCCGCGAAGTGTTCGGTTCGGCACTGTCGATCGACACCCTGCAAATCGAATTGAACGCGCGTTTTTAAGGAGCCATGATGTTGATATTCAACAAAACGCGCTTGCCGGTCTTGCTGCTGATGCTGCTGGCCGGCGGCGCCGCCCAGGCGCAGGGACAGAAGGGGCAGAGCATGGAAGAGCGTTTGCGGGCCGAGTTGCGCAATGTCACGGCGCAATTGCAGCAGACGCGCGGCGAACTGGAAGCGCTGAAAGCCAAGGGCGTGCCTGCCGCCAAGGCGGCGCCCGCCGCTGCGGCGCCTGCCAGCGATGGCTTGAAGAAGGAGCTGGCGCGCAGCCAGTCGCAGCTGGCGCAGGAACGCGCGCAGCGGGAGAAACTGGCAGCCGAGCAGCAGCGCAGCGCCGCCGCCGCGCAGGAGGCCAGCGCCAGTCTGACGCAGTACCGCCAGGCCGGCGAACAGCTGGCCGCCACGGGCAAGCAGCTGGCAGCGGAGCGTGCGCGCCTCGATGGCGAGGTGGCGGCGCAGCGCGGTGCCCTGGCGCGCTGCGAAAGCAAGAATGCCCAGCTGTATGCGGCCGGGCAGGACATCCTGCGAGCGTATGAAGGCCTCGATGTGCTGGACGTCATGAAAGCGCGCCAGCCGTTCGCCGCACAAAGCCGGGTAAAACTCGAGCAAATCGCCCAGCAGTACGGCGACCAGCTGTACCAGGGCCGCTTTGATGCGCGTCAAACAAGTGACACGCCGGCCGCTCCCGCGCCGGCACCCCAATAATTTTATTTTTGAAATGAATGGAATGACGATGGAACACATCAACACCTTGCTGACCACCCTGAATGCGGAACAAACGGCCGACGCCATCAAGGCGGCCGGCTGCGCCGTGACCAGCATCGAACACGACGGCGTCGTGCGCCTGCACAGCGCCAGCCATGGCATCGGCTTTCAGGTGCTGTGGGGTAACGAAGCAGCGCCCGGCCAGTACGCGGACCTGACCCTGAGTTGCCCGCTGCGCGTGCAGGGCGGCGACCTGCCGGCCGGCTTGCTGGCCGAATGGCACCGCAGCAAGCGTTTTGCCCGCGTGGCCCAGCATGGCGATTTCGTCGTGCTGGAGATGGATGTGCTGGTTGCCGGCGGCGTCAGCAAGGAGTACCTGGATATCAATCTGCAACTGTGGACGCAGATGATGGGCCAGTTCTTCTTGTTTTTGCGCAACTTTACGCCGGCCGATACGAGCACGGCACCGGTAGTCGAGGCCGCCAGCGTGGCAGAAGACGACACTGTGCCGGCCTGATAAGCCATCCGCTGGCGGCAAAAAAGGCCCATGACGGGCCTTTTTTGCCGCCAGCGGACCCCAAGTGTCGTATTAAATACTTATTTTTTAGGCATCGCGCATTAAAACTGCTCAAAGAGCGTGTGTGAATCAAGCCAGCAACGCCTGTATGGCGGATAATATTGCCTGTTGCCGATTTGGATACGACCTTTACACAAAAATGCGCCCCATGGATTTTACCCGCGACGAAACCAGTGAAACCCCAGTTGCCCCGGCCAGCGCGCCGGGAGCGCCTTTGCCGTATGCCGTCGCCACCTGGCTGCAGCGGGTGGAGGCTGCCGCCCATCCGAAGGCTGTGCTGACGATTGCCGAGCCCGATCCCAAACTCAACCAGCATCGCCTGATCTACGTGCTGGCGCCCACCAGCGGCGGCCGCCACGTGGCCCTGTGCCTGTACAAGGCGCGGCTGCGGCCGAACGGCGACGTGGCGGCGGCGTCTCCCATCAGCGAAATCTTTTCCCTGCTGTCGGCGCCGCCCACGTTCTTGACGCCGGCCGATGAAGACCTCGTGCGGTTCTTCGTGGCCATGCGCAGCGGACAGAATTCGCAGACGGGCAGCGCCACGGAGCCGAAGGGCAAGGTGGGCGCGGCCCTGCTGAAAATGCTGGCCGAGCAGGATAAGCTGCTGTGGGCCAATTCCTGGGCCGACGTGGGCAATGGTCTCGTGTACCCGTTGAAGGAAGGTCCCGTGCGCCCCGCGCGCCTGTTCTGGCGCGACGAGGGCAAGACCATGCGTCTGGGCTGGCAAGTGGACCCGCCGGAAGGCGCGAAGCACCATGGCGCCGACCAGATCGACTACATGCTGCCCACCGATCCGCCGTGGTACATCGATAACCTGTCGTGCGGCGTGCTGGAACTGAACCAGGGCGGCTCCGACATTTCCCTGGCCGACCTGCAGGCGCTGGTGGCGCAGGCGCCGCCGTTGAACGCGAACGACAAGGTGCGCGTGTCGCAACTGCTGCTGGCGCAAGGCTTGCAGCATCTGATGCCGCTGCCGCAGCCGTTGCCGCAGCGCTTGCGCAAGGACGTGCCGGCGCAGCCGGTGTTGCTGCTCGATAGCGCCATGCTGGCCGACGGCAGCCTGCAGCGCTGGAGCGACTTCGCCGTGCTGTCCTACGACTACGATGGCGAGCGCGTCTCGTTCGACCCGTCGCAGCGCGTGGTGCGGCAAGTGGGCGAGGTGACGGAAATTATCCAGAGAAATACGGTCGATGAAGCGCGGGCCCTGGCGACGTTGGCCGAGCTGCAATTCAAGAAGCCGGGTTCCGCCCCCTGAGCGGTTTGAAGGGCGCCTTGCTGCTGCCTTCCCAGGCGGAATGGCTGCGTTTTGCCGAGTCCGGCATCGACGCCTTGCTGGCGCAGGGCTGGATCGTGGAAAAGACGGCCAAGTACCGCTACGATGTGAGCGACGTGGGCGACTGGTACGCGGAAATCGACGACCAGGACCCGGACAGCGGCAACGCCTGGTTCGAACTGGAACTGGGCATCGTCGTCAACCACGAGCGCGTGCCGCTGCTGCCCGTGCTGGTGCAGCTGATCCGCAATGCGCCCAACGATTTCAATCCGAAAGTCATCGAAGCGCATGCGGACGACGACCAGATGCTGGCGACCTTGCCGGACGGCACGCGCGTGGCCCTGCCGTGGGGCCGCGTGCGCCCGATCTTGAACACCCTGGGCGAACTGTATTTCGGCGACAAGATCAGGCATGCCGTGCGCATGTCGACGCTGGACGCGGCGCGTCTGGAAGAGCTGGCGCGGGGCCTGGAGATGCAGTGGACGGGCGGCGAACAGCTGCGCGCCATGGGCCGCAAGCTGAGCCAGTTCGGTTCCGTGCAAAAAGTGGCGGCCCCGGCGGGCCTGCAGGCGACCTTGCGCGATTACCAGGCCGATGGCCTGGCGTGGATGCAATTCCTGCGCGACCATGACCTGGCGGGCATCCTCGCCGATGACATGGGCCTCGGCAAGACCGTGCAGACGCTGGCGCATATCCTGGTGGAAAAGGAAGCGGGCCGTCTCACGCATCCGGCCCTCGTCATCGCACCGACTAGCTTGATGGGCAACTGGCAGGACGAGGCGGCAAAATTTGCGCCCAGCCTGAAAGTATTGCTGCTGCAAGGCAAGGACCGCGCCCAGCAATTCGACCAGATCGACCAGTGCGACCTGGTGCTGACGACCTACGCCCTGCTGCCGCGCGACGAGGAAACCCTGCGCGAGCACGATTTCCACCTGGTCATCCTCGATGAATCGCATTACATCAAGAATACGCGCAGCAAGGCGGCGCAAAGCGCGGGACTGCTGCGCGCGCGCCACCGCCTGTGCTTGTCCGGCACGCCGCTGGAAAACCACCTGGGCGAATTGTGGTCGCAATTCCACTTCCTGCTGCCGGGCTTGCTGGGCGACGAGAAGACGTTTAACACGCAGTTCCGTCACCCGATCGAGCGCCAGGACGACCCGCTGCGCCGCATGCTGCTGAACCGCCGCATCAAACCGTTCCTGCTGCGCCGCACGAAGGACAATGTCGCCAAGGAACTGCCGCCGAAGACGGAAATGGTGCGCAAGGTGGAGTTGACGGGGCCGCAGCGCGACCTGTATGAAACCGTGCGTCTTGCGATGGATCAAAAAGTACGCGAAGAAATCGACAAGAAGGGCGTGGCGCGCAGCCAGATCGTCATCCTCGAAGCGCTGCTGAAACTGCGGCAAGTGTGCTGCGACCCCCGCCTCGTGAAATCCTTGCCGGCGAAGAAGCAGTCGGCCGGTTCGGCCAAACTGCTCGACCTGATGCAGATGGTGGAAGACTTGCTTGACGAAGGGCGCAAGATCCTCGTTTTCTCGCAATTTACCAGCATGCTGGAATTGATCGAGGAAGAGCTGGAATCGCGCGACATTCCGTACGCCTTGCTGACGGGCGAGACGAAGGACCGGGGCGCGCAAGTGGCGGCCTTCCAGCAGGGCGCCGTGCCGATCTTCCTGATCAGCCTGAAAGCGGGCGGCGTGGGCCTGAACCTGACGGCCGCCGACACGGTGATCCACTACGATCCGTGGTGGAATCCGGCGGCGGAAAACCAGGCCACGGATCGCGCCTGGCGCATCGGCCAGGACAAGCCCGTGTTCGTCTACAAATTGATTGCCAAGGGCACCCTGGAAGAAAAAATCCAGCTGCTGCAGCAAAAGAAATCGGAGCTGGCGCAATCGATCCTGGCCGAAGGCGAAGCGCAGAAGATGGCCCTCACGCAGGAAGACTTGCAGCAGATTTTCGCCCCGCTGGAAGATTAACGCTGGCACACGCTTATACTTGGCGCTTCTTTCCTGCCAGGTATAACGCATGCTGCCCATTTTCCTCCTGCTGCTTGCCGGCGCCGTCCTCATGGCGCTGCGTTTCGTCCAGTTGCGCCGCGCCCTGTTGCGCGCGCGGGCGGGCGAAGCGCAGTTCCGCCTGCTGGCCGAACATGGCCGCGACGCGGCCTTCCTGCTCGACGCCACGACCCTCGAATTACTCTACATCAGCCCTGCCGCGCAACGCCTGACCGGTTACGATCTGGCCGCCTTGCGCGCACACGCGGCGCGCCTGGCGGCGGACGTGCCGGCCCGGCTGCAGCGCTGGCGCGACGGCGATGCCAGCCGCTTGACCCTGCTGCGCGAAGTGGAGCTGGCGCATGCCGACGGCCATCCTCTGGCGCTGGAAGTGAGCTCGACCATCGTGCCCGCGGCCCCGGGGCGGGGCGTCACCGTGGTGGGCACGGTGCGCGACGTCAGCGCCGCCCACGCGCAGGAAGCCGAGCGGGAAAAGGAGCAGAAGCGTTTCGCCTCGATGCTGTCGCATGAATTCCGCACGCCGCTGGCCACCATCGACGGCGCCATCCAGCGCCTCGTCTCGACGTCGAGCGAGGCCGACGAGGCCACGCGCAAGCGCTACGTGAAAATCCAGACGGCCGTCGACCGTTTGCTGGGCATGATAGACGACTATTTATCGCCCGAACGCATGGCGGCCATCGGCCGCGAGCGGGCCGCCGACGGCATCGCGCCGCTGGCCTTGCTGCAGCAGGCGGCCGCCACCGTGCCCGCCAGCCACCGCGTGCAGCTGGAACTCGATGAAGACTTGCCGGCCAGGCTGCGCTGCGACGTGCCCGGCATGGCTCTGTGTCTGAAAATCCTGCTCGACAACGCCGTCAAGTTCAGCCCGCCGGGCAGCGCCATCACCGTGTCGGCCAGGCTGGTGCCCGAGGGCGGCGTGGCCCTGTGCGTGCGCGATGCGGGGCCCGGCTTGCGGGAAGAGGAACTGGCGCAGCTGTTCGAGAAAGGTTTCCGTGGAACCGATGCCACGCATGCGGGTGCGGGCCTGGGCCTGTACATGGCGCGCGCCGTGGTGGACGTGCATGGGGGAGTTTGCAGGGGCATAATCTGCCCGAAGGCGGGGCGCTTTTCCGGATTTGGCTGCCGCTTCCTGTCTAGACAAGGAAAAGCCTTGCTTCCGCTGAAGCCAACCGTGATAATTCCTTGACGTAAACCTATTGTGCCGTCCATCATGGTGTAGAAGTGAATGGCATGGTTTGCCCACGGTAGCTCACTAACGGAAGAATGGCGTAGCAATGACGAAAATACTGATCGTCGAAGACAATCTGGACTACGCCGAAGACATGGCGGAGTTTCTCGTTGAGCTCGAACACGAAGTGCATATCACCAGCTCCGCTGGCGGGATGTGGACGGCGTTGAGCCATGGTAATGTCGGCGTGGTCGTGCTGGACCTGGGCTTGCCCGATGAGGACGGCTTCAACGTCATCCCCCGCATGCGCCAGCTGTATCCGCAAATCGGCGTGCTGGTGCTGACGGGGCGTGTCGCTTTCGACAGCCGCATCCTCGGTTTGCGCCTCGGTGCCGACCACTATCTGACCAAGCCCATCAAATTCCCGGAACTGGCCGCCCACATCGAGGCGCTCGACCGCCGCGTGGGGCCGCAAGATCCCGTGCCCGAGCCAGGCAAGTGGACCTTGAAAGTAAGCGCTCGCCAACTTGAATTGATGGGTGCCGTCATCGCCCTGACGGAAAAGGAATTCAATTTCCTGCACCTGCTGACCATCAACACCCGCCCCGTGCCGCGCGACGTCATCGTGGCCGGCATGGGCGGCGAAGACCCCGATGCGGGCCGCCGCGTCGACATGCTCGTGTACCGCCTGCGCAAGAAGGCCAAGACGGGCCTGGGCCAGGACTTGCCGCTGCGCAGCGCGTATGGCGAGGGCTACAGTCTGTCGGCCAGTTTCAACTTGTCTTGATACCGTATGCCAGCCACCCACGGAGGGTGGCTGCATAAAAGGGACAGAGTCAATCGCTTTTTTCAAGATTTCAAATAAAACAGGGTCAGAGTCGCGTCCTGCGCTCGGAAGTGTGTAAAATCAAGGCCTTAGCCTTCATTTTTCGATTTTGCCATGGCCCGTTTGCCCCGCCTCATCATTCCAGCACTGCCCCATTACGTGATCCAGCGCGGCAGCAACCGCCAGCCCGTGTTCCAGGACGCGCTTGATTACGCGCAATTCCTGTCCTGGCTGAAAACGGGCGCGAAAATGTTCAAGGTGGCCGTCCACGCCTATGTTTTATTGCCTGATCAGCTACATTTATTGGCCACGCCCAGCGATGCGACGGGCCTGGGGCAGCTGATGCAGTGGCTGGGACGCTATTACGTGCCGTATTTCAACCAGAAATACGGTCGCGAAGGGGCGTTGTGGCAGGGACGCTACAAAACCTCCGTCATCGATCCCGACAATTTCTTCCTTACTTGCTGCCGTTACCTGGAATGCGTGCCCGTGCAAACGGGTCTGGCCGCCCAGGCATTGGACTATGGCTGGTCCAGCTATGCCCACCATGCTGGTGTGCGGCCCGATCCCGTCATCACCGACCACGCGCTGTACTGGGCGCTGGGCAACACGCCGTTCGACCGCGAGGCGGCGTATCTGCGCCTGTTCGAGCAAGGTCTGGGCAGCAGCCAGGTGAAAACCGTGGAACAGGCTGTATTGAAGGGCTGGCCGCTGGGTTCCGACGCTTTCAAGCAGGCGCTGGAGCAGAAAATGCAGCGGCAAGTGCTGCCCGCCAAGCGCGGTCGTCCCCGCAAAATCGTGGCCGAGTCGGACGCCAATTGAAAAGTATTCGCATTTAAAACAAAAAACGGTTTCTTTCTGACGTTTTATTGAAATCGCTTTGACTGTGTCCCTATTAAATTTTTCGGGCGACGGAATCAAATTCAATTCGACTCCGACCCTAATTATTCTGGTTGAGTTTTTTGTTGCGTTGCACTACTCTAGTTTTTCGATAGTCATATGCAGCGGAGAAGCCCATGAAAGCGCAAGGCCTGTACGACCCAGCCAATGAACACGATGCCTGCGGCGTCGGTTTCGTCGCCCATATCAAGGGCAACAAGACCCATTCGATCGTCGAACAGGGTTTGCTGATTCTGAAAAACCTCGATCACCGGGGCGCCGTGGGCGCCGATGCGCTGATGGGTGATGGCGCCGGCATCCTGATCCAGATTCCCGACCAGTACTACCGCGAAGAAATGGCCAAGCAGGGCGTGGAATTGCCGCCGCCTGGCGAATACGGCGTGGGCATGGTCTTCCTGCCGAAGGAACACGCGTCGCGCATCGCCTGCGAACAGGAAATCGAACGCGCCGTGCGCATCGAGGGCCAGGTCGTGCTGGGCTGGCGCAACGTGCCCATCGATACGGACATGCCGATGTCGCCCACCGTGCGCGCCAAGGAACCCGTCATCCGCCAGATCTTCATCGGCCGCGGCCCGGACATCATGGTCACGGACGCGCTCGAGCGCAAACTGTATGTGATCCGCAAATCGTCGGGCCACGCCATCCAGGCCTTGAAACTGCTGCACGGCAAGGAATTCTTCGTGCCGTCGATGTCGGCCCGTACCATCGTCTATAAAGGCTTGCTGCTGGCCGACCAGGTGGGCGTGTACTACAAGGACTTGCAGGATGCGCGCTGCATCTCGGCCCTGGCCCTGGTGCACCAGCGTTTCTCGACGAATACCTTCCCCGAATGGCCGCTGGCCCACCCCTATCGTTTGATCGCGCACAATGGCGAGATCAACACGGTGAAAGGTAACTTCAACTGGATGCGCGCGCGCGAAGGCGTGATGAAGTCGGCCGTGCTGGGCGACGATTTGCAGAAACTGTTTCCCCTGATCTATGAAGGCCAGTCCGACACGGCGTGCTTCGACAATGCGCTGGAATTGCTGTTGATGGCCGGCTACCCGATCGCCCAGGCGATGATGATGATGATTCCGGAAGCGTGGGAAAACCACACGACGATGGATGACAACCGCCGCGCCTTCTATGAATACCACGCGGCCATGATGGAACCGTGGGACGGCCCGGCCGCCATGGCGTTCACGGACGGCCGCCATATCGGCGGCACCCTGGACCGCAACGGCTTGCGTCCGGCGCGCTACATCGTCACGGACGACGACCTGGTGGTGATGGCGTCGGAATCGGGCGTGCTGCCGATCCCGGAATCGAAAATCATCCAGAAATGGCGCTTGCAGCCCGGTAAAATGTTCCTGATCGACCTGGAAGCGGGCCGCATCATCGACGACCAGGAACTGAAAAACACCTACGCCAACGCCAAGCCGTATAAAGCGTGGATCAACTCGGTGCGCATCAAGCTCGACGAGATCAAGCTGGCCGAAGGACAAGCCAAGCTGGACCGCGCCCAGGGCGAAAAAGCCCAGCCGTCGCTGCTGGACCGCCAGCAGGCGTTCGGCTATACGCAGGAAGACTTGAAATTCCTCATGGCGCCGATGGCGCTGGCCGGCGAAGAGGCGACGGGTTCGATGGGCAATGACTCGCCGCTGGCCGTCATGTCGAACAAGCTCAAGCCGCTGTATAACTACTTCAAGCAATTGTTCGCGCAAGTGACGAACCCGCCGATCGACCCGATCCGCGAAGCGATGGTGATGTCGCTGGTGTCCTTCATCGGCCCGAAACCGAACTTGCTCGATACCAACAACGTCAACCCGCCGATGCGCCTGGAAGTGGCGCAGCCCGTGCTGGGCTTTGACGACATGGCGCGCTTGCGCAACATCAGCGCGCACACGGGCGGCAAGTTCAAGTCGTACGAACTGGACATCTGCTACCCGCTGGCCTGGGGCAAGGAAGGCGTGGAAGCGTGCCTGGCCTCGCTGTGCGCGGAAGCCGTCGATGCCGTGAAATCCGGCCACAACATCCTGATCGTCTCGGACCGCGCCATCTGCGCCGACCAGGTGGCGATCCCCGCGCTGCTGGCCACGTCCACCGTGCACCAGCACCTGGTGAGCAAGGGCTTGCGCGCTTCCACCGGCCTCGTCGTGGAAACGGGCTCGGCCCGCGAAACGCACCACTTCGCCCTGCTGGCAGGCTATGGCGCGGAAGCCGTCCACCCGTACCTGGCCATGGAAACCCTGGCCGAGATGGCGCACGGTTTGCCCGGCGACTTGTCGGCGGACAAAGCCATCTACAATTACACCAAGGCGGTGGGCAAAGGCTTGATGAAAGTCATGTCGAAGATGGGCATTTCCACGTATATGTCGTACTGCGGCGCGCAAATCTTCGAAGCCATCGGCCTGAACAAGTCGCTGGTGGACAAATACTTCAAGGGCACGGCCTCGAACGTGGAAGGCATCGGCGTGTTTGAAGTGGCGGAAGAAGCGCTGCGCCTGCACGCGCTGGCCTTCGGCAACGATCCCGTGCTGGTCGATAAGCTCGACGCGGGCGGCGAGTATGCGTTCCGCGTGCGCGGCGAAGACCACATGTGGACGCCGGACGCGATTGCCAAGCTGCAGCACTCCACGCGCAGCAACAATTTCTCCAGCTATAAGGAGTACGCGCAAATCATCAACGACCAGAGCCGTCGCCACCTGACCCTGCGCGGCCTGTTCGAGTTCAAGCTCGACCCGACCAAGGCGATCCCGCTCGACGAAGTGGAACCGGCCAAGGAAATCGTCAAGCGTTTCGCCACGGGCGCCATGTCGCTCGGTTCCATCAGCACGGAAGCGCACGCAACGCTGGCGGTCGCCATGAACCGTATCGGCGGCAAGTCGAACACGGGCGAGGGCGGCGAAGATCCGAACCGCTACACGCAGGAATTGAAGGGCATCCCGATCCGCCAGGGCGATACCATGGCGTCCGTCGTGGGCGCCGAGCAGATCGTCGTCGACATTCCGCTGCAGGAAGGCGATTCCATGCGCTCGCGCATCAAGCAGGTGGCGTCGGGACGTTTCGGCGTCACGGCCGCCTACCTGAATTCGGCCGACCAGATCCAGATCAAGATGGCGCAGGGCGCGAAACCGGGCGAAGGCGGCCAGTTGCCGGGCCATAAGGTGTCCGAGTACATCGCCAGCCTGCGCTTTTCCGTGCCGGGCGTGGGCCTGATTTCGCCGCCGCCGCACCATGACATCTATTCGATCGAAGACCTGGCGCAGCTGATCCATGACTTGAAGAACGCCAATCCGCGCGCCTCGATTTCCGTGAAGCTGGTGTCGGAAGTGGGCATCGGCACGGTCGCCGCCGGCGTCACCAAGGCCAAGGCCGATCACGTGGTCGTCGCCGGCCACGACGGCGGCACGGGTGCCTCGCCATTGTCGTCCGTGAAACATGCGGGCACGCCGTGGGAGTTGGGTCTCGCAGAGACCCAACAAACGCTGGTCTTGAACGGCTTGCGCAGCCGTATCCGCGTGCAGGCCGACGGCCAGATGAAGACGGGCCGCGACGTGGTCATCGCCGCCCTGCTGGGCGCCGACGAGATCGGTTTCGCCACGGCGCCGCTGGTGGTCGAAGGCTGCATCATGATGCGCAAATGCCACCTGAACACGTGTCCCGTGGGCGTGGCCACGCAAGATCCGGTGCTGCGCGCCAAGTTCTCGGGCAAACCCGAGTATGTCGTCAATTACTTCTTCTTCGTGGCCGAGGAAGCCCGTCAATTGATGGCGCAGCTGGGCATCCGCACGTACGACGAACTGATCGGCCGGGTCGATTTGCTCGATAAATCCAAGGCGATTTCGCACTGGAAGGCGCAGGGCCTGGACTTCTCGGCCATCTTCCACAAGCCGGAAACGCCAGACGGCCAAGCCTGCCGCCACGTGGAATTCCAGGACCATGCGCTGGAGAAAGCACTCGACCACAAGCTGATCGCGCAAGCGCGCGCGGCGCTGGAAAAGGGCGAGCGCGTCTCCTTCATCTCGCCCGTGCGCAACCTGAACCGCACGGTGGGCACCATGCTGTCCGGCGAAGTGGCGAAGAAATATGGCCATGCCGGCTTGCCGGACGACACCATCCACATCCAGCTGCAAGGCACGGCGGGCCAGTCGGCCTGCGCCTTCCTGGCGCATGGCATCACGATCGACCTGGTGGGCGAGGGCAACGATTACGTGGGCAAGGGCTTGTCGGGCGGACGCATCATCGTGCGCCCGAATACCGAGTTCCGCGGCTGGGCCGTGGACAACATCATCATCGGCAACACGGTGCTGTACGGCGCCATCGCCGGCGAAGCCTTCTTCAACGGCGTGGCCGGCGAACGCTTCGCCGTGCGCAACTCGGGCGCCACCACGGTGGTCGAGGGCCTGGGCGACCATGGCTGCGAATACATGACGGGCGGCACGGTCGTGGTGCTGGGCAACACGGGACGCAACTTTGCGGCCGGCATGTCGGGCGGTATCGCCTATGTGTATGACCCGGCCGGCGACTTTGCCAGCAAATGCAACACGGCCATGGTCAGCCTGGACAAGGTCGTCTCGGCGGCGGAACAGCACGTCGACCGCGACGCCTGGCATACGCAGCACCGCGATGGCGTACCGGAAGCGGACGAGGTCATCCTCAAGCGCCTGATCGAGCGTCACTTCAAGCACACGGGCAGCACCCGCGCCCGCGTCCTGCTCGACGACTGGGCCGCGGCGCGCGGCAAGTTCGTGAAAGTCTTCCCGAACGAATACAAGCGCGCGCTGATCGAGATGGCAGCGGACGCCGCCATGGAAGTGCAAGCCGTCGCCGCCTGAGCCAGCCAAGCTCATTGCCAAATGAATTGACCAGGGAGCGGCCGGGCCGCTCCCCGCCAGCCAAATACAAAGGAAACATCGTGGGTAAAATTACCGGCTTCATGGAATTCAAGCGCCAGGACGAACACTATCTGGAGCCCGCCGCGCGCCTGAAGAACTACAAGGAATTCGTCTTGCACCTGTCGGACGCGCAAGCGACCGTGCAGGGCGCGCGCTGCATGGATTGCGGCATTCCCTTCTGCACTACGGGTTGCCCCGTGAATAACATCATTCCCGACTGGAATGACCTGGTGTACCGCGGCGCCTACCGCGAAGCGCTCGACATCTTGCATTCGACGAATAACTTCCCGGAATTTACGGGCCGCATCTGCCCGGCGCCGTGCGAATCGGCCTGCACCCTGGGCATCCATGAAGATCCGGTCGGCATCAAGTCCATCGAGCATAAAATCATCGACATGGGCTGGGAGCACGGCTGGGTCACGCCGCAGCCGGCGGGTTTTAGCACCGGCAAGAAAGTGGCCATCGTCGGCTCCGGTCCTGCCGGCCTGGCGGCGGCGCAGCAGCTGGCGCGCGCCGGCCATGCCGTCACCGTGTTTGAAAAGAGCGACCGGGTCGGTGGTTTGTTGCGTTATGGCATCCCCGACTTCAAGATGGAAAAGTCGCACATCGATCTGCGCGTAAAACAGATGGAAGCCGAAGGCGTGGTGTTCCGCACCAGCGTGCTGGTCGGCAAGGATTTCCCTGCCAATGTGAACAACTGGGCCAAGGAAACCATTTTCCCGGAAGACCTGGAAAAAGAATTCGACGCCGTCATCATGGCCGGCGGCGCCGAGCAGCCGCGCGACTTGCCCGTGCCGGGCCGCGACTTGAAAGGCGTGCACTTCGCCATGGATTTCCTGCCGCTGCAAAACAAGGTCAACGCGGGCGACAAGCTCAAGGACCAGATCAAGGCCACGGGCAAGCACGTGGTGGTGATCGGCGGCGGCGACACGGGTTCCGACTGCGTCGGCACCTCGAACCGCCATGGCGCCGCTTCCGTGGCCCAGTTCGAACTGATGCCGCAGCCGCCGGAACAGGAAAACAAGCCGCTGGTCTGGCCGTACTGGCCGACCAAACTGCGCACCTCGTCCTCGCACGAGGAAGGCTGCGAGCGCGACTGGGCCGTGGCCACCAAGCGTTTCGAAGGCAAGGGCGGCAAGGTGGAAAAGCTGATCGCCTGCCGCGTGGAATGGAAAGACGGCAAGATGAGCGAAGTGCCGAACTCGGAATTCGAGATGAAGGCGGACCTGGTCTTCCTGGCCATGGGCTTTGTTTCTCCTGTTCAACAGGTGCTGCAAGCGTTCGGCGTCGATACGGATGCGCGCGGCAACGTCAAGGCGACCACGGATGGCGCCGGCTGCTACCAGACCTCGGTGGCCAAGGTGTTTGCGGCCGGCGACATGCGCCGCGGCCAGTCGCTGGTGGTGTGGGCCATTCGCGAAGGGCGCCAGTGCGCACGCGCCGTCGATGAGTTCCTGATGGGGGCATCCCTGCTGCCGCGCTAATTAACGAGCAATTGTTCGTTTTTTGACAGGGCCACGGCGCGGATTGCGGCGTGGCCTTTCTTATTTTTACTTGTCAAGTCGACAGCTGTGAGCGCCATCGGATGGGGGCGCGATGCGCAGGTCAAATTTCCACTACAATATCTGACTTTCGATTCATTAGTGTTGTATTCTTCCCCTTCACGGGGCTGTCCCAAGGGGTGTCTCAGCAGAGGTTGGCGTTTCTGCACTACAATACGCCATTAAAATAGTGAGCTTCGTCGTGCCAAATCTTGTTGAGATCCGTGATTTACACTTTGCCTATGGAGAACGTTCGATTTTATCGGGCCTTCAAATGGATTTCCCACGTGGAAAAGTTGTGGCCGTCATGGGTGGCTCCGGCAGTGGCAAGACGACCGTACTGCGCCTGATCGGCGGGCAGTTGCGCCCCGGCTCCGGTTCCGTGAACGTGGACGGCCAGATCGTGCATACGCTGGGGACCGACGAGCTGTATCAGCTGCGCCGCAAGATGGGCATGCTGTTCCAGCACGGCGCGCTGTTTACGGACCTGACGGCGTTCGAGAACGTGGCGTTCCCCCTGCGCGAACACACGGACTTGAATGAAGAGCTGATCCGCACCCTGGTGCTGATGAAGCTGCACGCCGTGGGCTTGCGCAATGCGGCGCAATTGAAGCCGGCCGAGATTTCGGGCGGCATGGGCCGCCGCGTCGCGCTGGCGCGCGCCATCGCGCTCGACCCCGAACTGATCATGTACGACGAGCCGTTCGCCGGCCTGGATCCGATTTCCATGGGCGTGACGGCCAATTTGATCCGCAATCTGAACGATGCGCTGGGCTCCACGTCTATCCTGGTATCGCACGATGTGAAGGAGTGTTTCGCCATCGCTGATTATGTCTATTTTCTGTCATCAGGCAAGATCGTGGCGCACGGCACGCCGGCCGAGATGGCCGTGTCGACGCATCCGTACGTCAAGCAGTTCGTCAATGCCGAGGCCGATGGCCCCGTACCGTTCCACTATCCGGGCAAGTCGCTGGCCGACGACCTGGGCTTGCACGCGGGGGCGGGCCGATGATCGCGCGTTTCCTGGCGGCGATCGGAGCATGGTTGCGCAATTCGGTACAAGACCTCGGCTTTGCCGTGCGGTCGTTCTTTATCATCATCGCCTCGTCGGGCGGCCTGTGGCGCCGTCCGCGCCTGGTGATCGAGCAACTGTTTTTTATCGGTAACCGCTCGCTGGTGATTACCGCCGTCTCCGGCCTGTTTGTCGGCATGGTGCTGGGTTTGCAAGGCTATTACACCCTGACCACGTATGGCGCCGAGCAGTCGCTGGGCTTGCTGGTGGCGCTGTCGCTGACGCGCGAACTGGGCCCCGTCGTCACGGCGCTGCTGTTCGCGGGCCGCGCCGGCACCTCGCTGACGGCGGAAATCGGCCTGATGAAGGCGGGCGAGCAATTGTCGGCCATGGAAATGATGGCCGTGAACCCGATCCAGCGCGTGCTGGCGCCCCGTTTCTGGGCCGGCGTGATCGCCATGCCGATCCTGGGCGCCATCTTCACGGCCGTCGGCATCATCGGCAGCTACCTGGTCGGCGTGGTGCTGATCGGCGTCGATGAAGGCTCGTTCTGGTCGCAGATGCAAGGCGGCGTGGATGTCTGGAAAGAAGTGGGCAACGGCACCATCAAGAGCCTGGTGTTCGGCATCGCGGTGACCTTCATCGCGCTGTTCCAGGGTTACCAGGCGCAGCCGACGCCGGAAGACGTCTCCGGCGCGACCACGCGCACGGTGGTGATTTCGTCGTTGATGGTGTGGTGGCTCGATTTCATGATGACGGCGTTGATGTTTAGCAAGTAATTGCCGATCAGCGACAAACAGCGGGCCTGGGCAAGATGTTGCGCAGGCGGCAGCAAGTAAAATTATTTAGGATTGTTTATGCAACGTAAATCTTTGGATGTCTGGGTCGGCTTGTTCGTCTTGCTGGGTGTGGCGGCGTTGATGTTTCTGGCGCTCAAGGCCGGCAATATGAGCTCGCTGTCTTTCAGCAAGACGTATACCATTACGGCCAAGTTCGACAATATTGGCGGCCTCAAGCCGCAGGCGCCCGTCAAGGGCGCCGGCGTGGTGGTGGGGCGCGTGGCGGAGATCCGCTTTGACGACAAGACGTACCAGGCGCTGGTGAAACTCGACATCGAAGATGGCTACAAATTTCCGAAAGACAGCTCGGCCAAGATTTTGACGGCCGGTTTGCTGGGTGAGCAATATATCGGCCTGGAAGCAGGCGGCGATTTGGCGAACCTGGCAGAGGGCGACAAGATCGCCCGTACTCAATCGGCCACAGTGCTGGAAGACCTGATCAATCAGTTCATCTACAGCAAGGCAGCGGAAGGAAAGGACAGCAAATGAGCGAGTCGACCAAGCAATCCCAAGGCAGCCTGGCGCGTATCGGCCTGGCCCTGGCCATCGCCGCCGGCGTGAGCGCCTGCGCCACCGGCACCAATCCGCGCGACCCGCTGGAAGGGTATAACCGCGCGATGTTCAAGTTCAACGATACCGTTGACCAGGTGGCCCTGAAGCCCGTCGCCACGGCCTACAAGACGGTCACGCCGTCGTTCGTGCAAACGGGCGTGGGCAACTTCTTCGGCAACTTGTCCGATGTGTGGAGCGCCGTGAACAATTTGCTGCAAGGCAAGGGTGAAGCGGGCTTGCAAGACGTCGTGCGCGTCAGCATGAACTCGACCTTCGGCATCCTCGGCCTGATCGACATCGCCTCGCAGGCCGGCATTCCCAAGCATAACGAAGACTTTGGCCAGACCCTGGGCTGGTATGGCGTCCAGTCGGGACCGTACGTGATGCTGCCGCTGCTGGGGCCGTCGACCGTGCGCGACACGGCGGCCCTGCCGCTCGATATCACGGGTGACCCCTGGCGCTACAAGGATCCGGTCAATGTCCGCAATATCGGCACGGTGACGCGCGTGGTCGACAAGCGCGCCGCGCTGCTCGACGCGACGAACCTGATGGAAGCGGCCGCGCTGGACCGTTATGAATTCATCCGCGACGGTTTCCTGCAGGCGCGCGAAAGCAAGGTCTTCGATGGCGATACGGACCGCCGCGACCGCAAAGTGCCAAAAAACGACAGCAGCGAATACGAGCCGGAGTACGAGGCAAAACCGCAGCCTGCCAATGACGCGCCTGCGGCCACGGCCGCCGCCGCGGTGGCGCCGGCGGACCTCGTAACATCTGGTAGCAATACCGTTGCTTCCGAGGCCAGGCCCCAGGAGTAAACTCCGGTACAGAAACACCACGGCTGCGATCAACGCCAGCCGGTGCATAGCAACACCATGAAAGGTAGAACCATGAAATTGATGAAACAACTGCTGGCGATGGTCACCATCGCCTTTGCCACCGCCGCCCAGGCCGCTCCTGCCGTCGAAGCGCCGGATGTCCTGGTCAAGCGCATCAGCCAGGACGTGATCGACACGGCCAAGAACGACAAGGCCATCCAGGCAGGCGATATCAAGCGCGTCACCGAATTGGTGGAAAGCAAGATCTTGCCGTACGTGGATTTCCAGCGTATGACCTCGCTGGCAGCGGGCCGTCACTGGCGCGACGCCACGCCCGACCAGCAAAAGCAGCTGGCCGCGGAATTCCGCACGCTGCTGATCTACACGTACTCGGGCGCCCTGTCGCAGATCAAGAACGAAACCGTGGAATTCAAGCCGCTGCGCGCCGACCCTAGCGACACGGAAGTGGAAGTGCGTTCGCAGGTCAACGTGGCGCGCGGCGAACCCGTGCCCCTGAACTACCGCGTGGCGAAAACCCCGTCCGGCTGGAAGATCTATGACATCAACGTGCTGGGCGCGTGGCTGGTGGAAACCTACAAAAGCAGCTTTGCCAGCGAGATCAGCAAGGGCGGCATCGATGGTCTGATCAAGACCTTGCAGGCAAAAAACAAGGCCCTGGCCAGCCGTCCCGCTGCCAAAGCCAAATAATCGGCTATCATATAGCTCCTGACCCAGCTCCAGACCAGCGCAGCCCGACGCCATGCCCGATTCTCTCGACACCTTGCAGTCCCTGACTTCCCTGACCGTGCACAATGCCACTTCGGCATTGGAGCAGGGTCTGGACGCCATCCGCTCGGGTCAGACGAAGTTCGACCTGCGCAACGTCAAGGCCGTCGATTCGGCCGCCGTGTCCGTCATGCTGACGTGGCAGCGCGCCGCGCAGGAGGCGGGCGCCGTGCTGGAGCTGAAAAACCTGCCGAACAACCTGAAGAACCTCACCAAGCTGTATGGCGTCTGCTCGCTCGTCTCGAGCACCTTGACGGCCGACGACTGCGCCAGCGCCGGCGGCCACGCCGAACGCAGCCCGTCCGACCTGCATCATCATTGATCCTGTCCCACTCCCCGCATCAGCAGTAGCTTTCAAGCCGGCAGACCAGCAGCGCCGCCGGATTGATCTCCAAGTGTTCCACGAATTTTCCAACTATAATTGACTGTTGCGCCGTCCTCGCCTGAAGGTGGCGCCCTGCACCGGCCTGCCGGCCTGGATGTCTCCGGCAACTGGCGCATCACACCAGACGCATTACACTTGAAACAAGCACATGACCGCAATTCAAATAACGAATGTAGAAAAGAGCTATAAATCGCTCAAGGCGCTGGGCGGCGTGTCGCTGGCCATCGAAGAAGGCGAGTTCTTTGGCCTGCTCGGCCCGAATGGCGCCGGCAAGACCACCCTCATTTCCATCATCGCCGGCCTGATACGCCCCGACGCGGGCACCGTCAAGATCCACGGCCACGACGTGGTCACGGACTTCCGCAACGCGCGCCGCAACCTGGGGGTGGTGCCGCAGGAACTCGTGTTCGACCCGTTCTTCACCGTGCGCGAAACCCTGCGCCTGCAGTCCGGCTATTTCGGCCTGCCGAACAACGACAAGTGGATCGACGAGGTCATGGAAAACCTCGACCTGACCGGCAAGGCCGACACGAATATGCGCGCCCTGTCCGGCGGCATGAAGCGCCGCGTGCTCGTGGCGCAGGCGCTGGTGCACAAGCCGCCCGTCATCGTGCTCGATGAGCCGACGGCCGGCGTCGACGTGGAACTGCGCCAGACCCTGTGGAAGTTCATCTCGCGCCTGAACCGCGAAGGCGGCCACACGGTCGTGCTGACCACCCACTATCTGGAAGAGGCGCAAGCCATGTGCCAGCGCGTGGCCATGCTGAAGACCGGCAAGGTGGTGGCGCTCGACACCATGTCGGCCCTGATCCGCCGCATCGCCGGCTCGCAGCTGCAGGTGCACCTGAAACACGGCAGCCTGCCGGCCGACCTGCAGCACCTGGTGCTGCACCCGGAAGAACAGCAGGCGCCGAACAAGTTCAGCCTGCGCGTCAATGAATACAGCGAAGTCGAGAAGATCCTCGCCCGCCTGCGCGAAGCGGGCGTCGAAATCGATGAAATGCAATTGCAACAAGCCGACCTGGAAGATATCTTCTTGCAGATCATGGATAAAGGTACCGTATGATTTCGACAGGATTTCGCACCCTCGTCTACAAAGAGACGCTGCGCTTCTGGAAGGTGGCGACGCAAACCGTGGCCGCGCCCGTGCTCACGTCGATGCTGTATTTGCTGGTGTTCGGCCATGTGCTCGACGGCCGCGTCGAGCCGAGCCCCGGCGTCAGCTACACGGCCTTCCTGATTCCCGGCCTGGTGATGATGAGCGTGCTGCAAAACGCGTTTGCCAACTCCTCGTCCTCGCTGATCCAGTCGAAGATCACGGGCAACCTGGTGTTCGTGCTGCTCACGCCCCTGTCGCACTGGGAAATCTTTTCGGCGTATGTACTCGCTTCCGTCGCGCGCGGCCTGGCCGTGGGCTTTGGCGTGTTTGCCATCACCTGCTGGTTCGCCGACCTGTCGTTTGTCGCGCCGCTGTGGATCGTCGTCTTCGCCTTCCTCGGCGCCGCCATGCTGGGCACCATGGGCCTGATCGCCGGCATCTGGGCCGAGAAATTCGACCAGCTGGCCGCCTTCCAGAACTTTTTGATCATGCCGGCCACCTTTTTGTCGGGCGTGTTCTATTCGATCCACTCGCTGCCCGCCTTCTGGCAGACGGTATCGCACCTGAACCCCTTCTTCTACATGATCGACGGCTTCCGCTACGGCTTCTTCGGCGTGTCCGACGTCAGCCCATGGCTCAGTCTTTCCATCGTCGCCGGCTTCCTCGTGATCCTGGCGCTGGCATCGATCCGCCTGCTGAAAAGCGGCTATCGTTTGCGCCATTGATTGCGGCACATCACATCACTACATTATTCAATATCAAGGACTTATCGTGACCACCACTCCAGAACTGATCCACGGCTACCTGTCGGCCGGCCTCGAATGCACGCACCTCGAAGTGGAGGGCGATGGCCAGCACTTCCAGGCCGTGATCGTTTCGCCCGCGTTTGCCGGCAAGCGCCTGATCCAGCGCCACCAGATCGTCTACGCGGCCCTGGGCGACCGCATGCGCGAGGAAATCCACGCGCTGTCGATGAAAACCCTGACACCTGAAGAATTCCAAGGATAAGCACATGGACAAGCTCCTCATCAACGGCGGCAACCGCCTGAACGGCGACATCGCCATCTCCGGCGCGAAGAACGCCGCCCTGCCCATCCTGTGCGCGGGTCTCTTGACCGCGGGCGACCTGGACCTGACGAACGTGCCGCATCTGCACGACGTGGCCACCATGCTCAAATTGCTGGGCCAGACGGGCCTGAAAGTGCAGCAGGACGGCGACCGCGTGGTCCTCAACGGCAGCGCCATCACCACCCTGGAAGCGCCGTATGAACTGGTGAAAACCATGCGCGCCTCGATCCTCGTGCTGGGCCCCATGCTGGCACGCTTCGGCGAAGCCAAGGTCTCGCTGCCGGGCGGCTGCGCCATCGGTTCGCGCCCCGTCGACCAGCACATCAAGGGCCTGGAAGCGCTGGGCGCCGAGATCCGCATCGAAGCGGGCTACATCTACGCCAAGTGCGCCAAGCTGAAAGGCGCGCGCATCGTCACCGACATGATCACCGTCACCGGCACCGAAAACCTGCTGATGGCCGCGACCCTGGCCGAAGGCGAGACCATCTGGAAAACGCCGCCTGCGAACCGGAAGTGACCGACCTGGCGCACCTGCTGGTGGCCATGGGCGCGAAGATCGACGGCATCGGCACCAGCCGCCTGGTGATCCAGGGCGTGGACGCCTTGCACGGCGCCTCGCACGCGGTGATCGCCGACCGCATCGAAACGGGTACCTTCCTGTGCGCCGTGGCGGCCACCGGCGGCGACATCACCCTGCGCAACGTGCGCACGGACATCCTCGACGCGGCGCTCGACAAGCTGCGCGCCATGGGCCTGACGATGACCTTCGGCGCCGACTGGATCCGCGCCGAGATGTCGGCCCGTCCGAATCCCGTCAGCTTCCGCACCACGGAATATCCGGGCTTCCCGACCGACATGCAGGCGCAGTTCATGGCCGTCAACACGATCGCCAACGGCGCCAGCCGCGTCACCGAGACGATCTTCGAGAACCGCTTCATGCACGTGCAGGAAATGAACCGCCTGGGCGCCGACATCACCATCGAGGGCAACACGGCCATCATCGCCGGCGTCAAGCAGCTGCGCGGCGCGCCCGTGATGGCGACCGACCTGCGCGCCTCGGCGTCGCTGGTGATCGCCGCCCTGGCGGCCGACGGCGAAACGCTGATCGACCGCATCTATCACCTCGACCGCGGCTACGACCGCATGGAAGTGAAATTGTCGGCAGTTGGCGCCAACATCGTACGCATCAAGTAACGCCTGTCAAAACCTACTGCGCGTCGTGCTTTGCGGCCTGCGATGCTCACTGTACCTTCGTACAGTTGCGCTTCTCGACCACAAATCACTTTCGCTCGCTACGGTTTTGTCAGGTGTTGTAAATCATAAATGAGTAAGGAACGAGCATGAACGGATCGAACAACGGCGACAGCTCCCAGCTGATCCTGGCGCTCTCGAAGGGCCGCATTTTTGAGGACACCATGCCGCTGCTGGAAGCGGCCGGCATCAAGGTGCTGGAAAATCCGGAGACTTCGCGCAAGCTGATTTTGGCCACCAACGATCCGAACGTGCGCGTCATCATCGTGCGCGCCAGCGACGTGCCGACCTACGTGCAGTACGGCGCGGCCGATTTCGGCGTGGCGGGCAAGGATGTCTTGCTGGAACACGGCGGCGAAGGCCTGTACCAGCCGATCGACCTGAATATCGCCTCCTGCCGCATGTCGGTGGCGGTGCAGGCCGGTTTCGACTATGAAAAGGCCGTGCACCAGGGCGCGCGTTTGCGCGTGGCCACCAAGTTCGTGCACACGGCGCGCGAGCATTTCGCCGCCAAGGGCGTGCACGTCGACCTGATCAAGCTGTATGGCTCGATGGAGCTGGCACCGTTGGTCGGCCTGTCCGACGCCATCGTCGATCTGGTCAGCACGGGCAGCACCCTGCGCGCGAACAACCTCGTCGAGGTCGAGCACATCATGGAAATCTCGTCGCGCCTGGTGGTCAACCAGGCGGCATTAAAGCTCAAGCGCGAGCGCTTGCAGCCGATTATCGAGGCGTTTGAACGCGCCTCGCAAGCCTAGACACATTCAGTAGCAGAAAGCCGATTATGCCGATACAGATACGCAAGCTCGATTCAAGCCAGGAAGGTTTCCAACAATCGCTCGACACGCTGCTGGCGTTCGAGGCGGGCACCGATGCAGCGATTGAAACGTCGGTCGCAAAAATCCTGGCCGACGTGAAAACGCGCGGCGACGCCGCCGTCCTGGAGTACACCAACCGTTTCGACCGCATCCCGCATGGCGGCGCGGCGGAAATGGCGGCGTTTGATATTTCGCAATCCGAACTGCAGGCGGCCCTGAACGGCCTGCCGTCGGCGCAGCGCGAGGCGCTGCAGATCGCCGCCCAGCGCATCCGCGCCTTCCACGAACGCCAGCGCGAGGAATTGCGCGGTTTTACTTACACCGAGCCCGATGGCACGGTGCTGGGACAGAAGATCACGCCGCTGGACCGCGTCGGCATCTACGTCCCGGGCGGCAAGGCGGCGTATCCGTCGTCCGTGCTGATGAACGCCATTCCCGCGCACGTGGCGGGCGTGGGCGAGATCATCATGGTGGTGCCGACGCCCGATGGCGTGAAAAACCAGATGGTGCTGGCCGCCGCCGCGATCGCCGGCGTGACGCGCGTGATCACCATCGGCGGCGCGCAAGCCGTCGGCGCGCTGGCCTACGGCACGCAGACGATTGCCGCCGTGGATAAAATCGTCGGCCCCGGCAACGCCTATGTGGCGGCCGCCAAGCGCCGCGTGTTCGGCATCGTCGGCATCGACATGATCGCGGGACCTTCCGAAATCCTGGTGCTGTGCGACGGCACGACGGACCCGGACTGGGTGGCGATGGACCTGTTTTCGCAGGCCGAGCACGACGAACTGGCGCAGGCGATCCTGCTGTGCCCCGACGCGGCCTACATCGCGCAGGTGGAGGAGAGCATCGCCAAGCTGCTGCCGACGATGCCGCGCCAGGCCACCATCAGCACCTCGCTGGCCGACCGCGGCGCCCTGATCAAGGTGCGCAGCATGCAAGAGGCGTGCGAAATCGCCAACGCCATCGCGGCGGAGCACCTGGAAATCTCGGCGGACAACCCGCAGCAGTGGGCCGAGCAGATCCGCCACGCGGGCGCCATGTTCCTGGGCCGCTTCTCGTCCGAATCGCTGGGCGACTATTGCTGCGGTCCCAATCACGTGCTGCCGACGTCGCGCACGGCGCGCTTCTCGTCGCCGCTGGGCGTGTACGACTTCCAGAAACGCTCGTCCATCATTCACGTCAGCGAGGCGGGCGCGCAAACCCTGGGCCGCGTCGCCGCCACGCTGGCGTATGGCGAAGGCTTGCAGGCGCACGCGCGCAGCGCCGAACTGCGTCTGAAGCCGCAGCCATGACGACGATGGCGGATCAGCCGGACTGGGTCAACCGGGTCTATTGCGAAGACGCGCTGGCGGGGCTGGCGCGCATTCCCGATGGCTCGGTGGACCTGATCCTGACGGATCCGCCGTACAACCTGGGCAAGGATTACGGCAATGCGTCGGACCAGCAGTCGGTGGCCGATTACCTGCGCTGGACGGAAGAATGGATCGATGCGGCGCTGCCCAAGCTGAAAGCCAACGGCAGCCTGTACATCTTTCTGACCTGGCGCTATTCGCCGGAAATCTTCGTCATGCTGAAACAGCGCATGGCGATGATGAATGAAATCATCTGGGACCGCCGCGTGCCGTCCATGGGCGGCAGCGTGCGCAGCTTTTCATCGGTGCACGACACCATCGGCTTCTTCGTCAAGCGCAAGGATTACTACTTCGACCTTGACGCGGTGCGCATCGCCTACGACGCGGCCACCAAGAAAGCCCGTTCGCGCTCGATCTTCATCGGCGCGAAATGGCTGGAAGTGGGCTACAACCCGAAAGACCTGTGGAGCGTGTCGCGCCTGCACAAGGAACACCCGGAACGGGCCGACCACCCGACGCAAAAGCCGCTCGAAATCATCGAGCGCATGGTCAAGGCCTCGTGCCCGCCGGGCGGCGTGGTGCTCGACCTGTTCATGGGCAGCGGCACCACTGCCCTGGCGGCCAGGCGCTGCGGGCGCGATTTCGTCGGCTTTGAACTCAATCCCGACTACTGCGCCATCATCGAACAGCGCCTGGCGGCCCTCGCGCAGGAGCTGGCAGCACCGGCCGCGACCAAGCCAGCCAAGGCGGCGAAAAAGCCGGCGGCGGTCAGAAAAACGGCTGCCGTGAAAAAGCCGCCCGCCGTGAAAAAAGCGCCGGCCCGCAAGGCGCGCAGCGCCAGCGTGCCGGAAGACGTCGTCATTTAGTCTCCATTTCATTTCATCAGGAGTGTTTGCAGCATGTCTTTCCTCGATCAGTTAATCAGCAACACCGTGCGCGCCGATGTGCGGGCCGTCAAGGGCTACCAAGTCGCCGATGCCAGCGGCTACATCAAGCTCGATGCGATGGAAAACCCGTATCCGCTGCCGCAGCATCTGCGCGAGGAACTGGGCGCGCGCCTGGCCGGCGTGGCGCTGAACCGCTATCCGCCATCGTACGCCAGCCTGCAGGCGGCCATCTGCGCCAATCTGGGCGTGCCCGCCGGCTACGACGTCATGCTGGGCAACGGTTCCGATGAACTGATTTCCATCCTGGCCATGGCCTGCGCCCGCCAGGAGCCGGGCCAGCGCGCCGTGCTGCTGGCACCCGTGCCGGCCTTCGTCATGTATGCGCGCTCGGCGCAGTTTGCCGGCATGGATTTCGTCGGCGTGCCGCTGCAGGCCGATTTCAGCCTGGACATGCCGGCCATGCTGGCGGCCATCGAAGCGCACCGCCCGGCGCTGGTCTTCCTCGCCTATCCGAACAACCCGACGGGCAACCTGTTTGCCACTGCCGACATCGAACGCATCCTTGCCGCCCTCGGCGACACGGGCATCGCCGTCGTCGACGAAGCCTACGAGCCGTTCGCGCAGCGCAGCTTCATGGGCCGCCTGCCCGAATATGAAAACCTGGTGGTGATGCGCACCGTGTCGAAACTGGGCCTGGCCGGCATCCGCCTCGGCTACATGTCGGCCGCGCCGGCCCTGCTGGCGCAGTTCGAGAAAGTGCGTCCGCCGTACAATGTGAATGTGCTGACGCAGGCGGCGGCCGAATTCGCGCTCGAACACCTCGACGTGCTCAACGCGCAGGCGGATTTGCTCAACAGCGCGCGCGACGACCTGGCACGACGCCTGGCGGAGCTGCCCGGCGTGACGGTCTTTCCCTCGAAGGCAAATTTTCTTCTGATTCGTGTGGCGGATTCCGACGATGTTTGCGCAAAACTGCTTGCCCGCAGGGTTTTAATTAAAAATATGAGTAAAATGCATGCTGCGCTGGCCAATTGCCTGCGCATCAGCGTCAGCACCCCGGAAGAAAATTCCCTTTTTTACGATGCCTTCAAGGCATCCCTCGTTTAGCCTACCGCCAGAGCCTCCCATGAACCGCACCGCAGAAATCACGCGCAACACCAATGAGACGCAAGTTCGCGTCGCCCTCAACCTGGACGGCACGGGCCAGCAAAAGCTCAACACCGGCGTGCCCTTCCTCGACCATATGCTGGACCAGATCGCCCGCCACGGCCTGATCGACCTGGATATCGAAGCGACGGGCGACGTGCATATCGACAACCACCACACGGTGGAAGACGTGGGCATCACGCTGGGCATGGCCGTGGCCAAGGCCATCGGCGACAAGAAGGGCATCCGCCGCTATGGCCACGCGTACGTGCCGCTGGACGAGGCGCTGTCGCGCGTGGTGCTCGATTTCTCGGGCCGCCCGGGCATCGAGTACCACATCCCGTTTACGCGCGCCATGATCGCCGGCTTCGACGTCGACCTGACGCTGGAATTTTTCCGCGGCTTCGTCAACCATGCGGGCGTGACCTTGCATATCGACAACTTGCGCGGCACGAATGCCCACCATCAGTGCGAAACCGTGTTCAAGGCCTTTGGCCGCGCGCTGCGCATGGCTGCCGAGCTCGACGAGCGCGCGGCCGGCATCATTCCATCGACCAAGGGCAGCCTGTAAGCGCCGCGCTCGCTATATTGTAGATTCCGGGATCAAACATGAATAAAATTGTGGTGGTGGATTACGGCATGGGCAATCTGCGCTCGGTGGCGCAGGCGCTGCGTGCCGTGGCGCCGGAAGCCGACGTGCGCATTTCCGGCCTGGCGCAAGACATCGACAGCGCCGACCGCATCGTCTTGCCGGGCCAGGGCGCCATGCCTGACTGCATGCGCAGCCTGCGCGAATCGGGCGTATTGGAGGCGCTGCTGCGCGCCGCCGACAGCAAGCCCGTGCTGGGTGTGTGCATCGGCGAGCAAATGCTGTTCGACGGCAGCGAAGAGGGCGACGCGGCCGGCTTGGGCTTGCTGCCAGGCAAAGTCGTGCGTTTCCAGCTCGACGGCCAGGTGCAGGAAGACGGCTCGCGCTTCAAGGTGCCGCAAATGGGCTGGAACCAAGTGCGGCAAACGGCGTCCCATGTCATGTGGGATGGTATCGCCGACAACGCGTATTTTTACTTTGTGCACAGCTATTTTGCTCAACCTCAAGAGGCCGCGCACACGGTGGGCGAGACTATCTATGGCGCGCCGTTCGCCTGCGCCGTCGCCCGTGATAATATTTTCGCGACACAGTTTCACCCTGAAAAAAGCGCTGCCGCTGGCTTGCAGCTGTACAAGAACTTCGTTCACTGGCAACCTTGACGTTGGTTTTCCGGCTTTTTTCCGCCCCTCACTCACTTTTAAATCACACTGACCATGCTGCTCATTCCCGCCATCGACCTGAAAGACGGTCACTGCGTACGCCTGAAACAAGGCGATATGGAACTTGCCACCGTATTTTCCGAAGACCCGGCCGAAATGGCCCGCCATTGGCTGATGCAAGGCGCGCGCCGGCTGCATTTGGTCGACCTGAACGGCGCCTTTGCCGGCAAGCCGAAGAACGAGGGCGCCGTGAAAGCCATCCTGAAAGCCGTGCAGGATTTCGCCGCGGAAAACGACATCGAGGAAATCCCCGTGCAACTGGGCGGCGGCATCCGCGACCTCGACACCATCGAGCGCTACCTCGACGCCGGCATCACCTACATCATCATCGGCACGGCGGCCGTGAAAAGCCCCGGCTTCCTGCACGACGCCTGCGGCGCCTTCCCGGGCCACATCATCGTCGGCCTCGATGCCAAGGATGGCAAAGTGGCAACGGATGGCTGGAGCAAGATGTCGGGCCACGAAGTGATCGACCTGGCCAAGAAATTCGAAGCCTACGGCGTCGAATCGATCATCTACACGGACATCGGCCGCGACGGCATGATGGGCGGCATCAATATCGAGGCCACCGTCAAGCTGGCGCAAGCCGTCAAGATCCCCGTCATCGCTTCGGGCGGCCTGCACAACATCGGCGACGTGGAAGCGCTGTGCGCGGTCCAGGCCGAAGGCATCGAAGGCGTGATCTGCGGCCGTTCCATCTATGAAGGCACGATCGACCTGGCGCAGGCGCAGGAACGCGCCGACGAACTGACCGACGCCGCCGTTTAAGCCTGCCCGGCCGGGGCGCGCCTGCGCGTGTCCCGGCCTGGCGACAATCTGGAACCCATCATGCTTGCAAAACGTATCATCCCCTGCCTCGACGTGACCAATGGCCGCGTCGTCAAAGGCGTCAATTTCACGGAATTGCGCGACGCGGGCGACCCCGTGGAAATCGCCCGCCGTTATGACGAGCAGGGCGCCGACGAAATCACTTTCCTCGACATTACCGCCTCGAGCGACAACCGCGGTTTGATCTTCGACATCATCGAAGCGGTGGCGTCGCAAGTATTCATTCCGCTGACCGTGGGCGGCGGCGTGCGCGTGGTGGAAGACGTGCGCCGGCTGCTCAACGCGGGCGCCGACAAGGTCAGCATCAACACCTCGGCCGTGACGAATCCCCAGCTGGTGTACGAGGCCTCGCAAAAGCACGGCTCGCAATGCATCGTCGTCGCCATCGACGCCAAGCAGGTGTCGCCTGGCAAGTGGGAAGTGTTTACCCATGGCGGGCGCACGGCCACGGGCCTGGACGCGTTCGAGTGGGCGCGTAAAATGGAAAGCTTGGGCGCCGGAGAAATCTTGCTTACCAGCATGGATCGCGACGGCACCAAGGTGGGCTTCGACCTGGGCCTGACGCGCGGCGTGTCCGATGCCGTCAGCATTCCCGTGATCGCCTCGGGCGGCGTGGGCGGCTTGCAGGATCTGGTCGACGGCATCAAGGTGGGGCGCGCGGACGCCGTGCTGGCCGCCAGCATCTTCCACTATGGCCAGCACACGGTGCAGGAAGCCAAGCGTTTCATGGCGCAGCAGGGCATCCCCATGCGCCTGGCGTAAAGACAAGCGGACAATATCAGCGGGATAGAAGAACATGCAGAACGGAACCATCGTAGCAAGCAATGCCAAGTGGCTGAAAAAGGTCAAATGGGACGAGCACGGCCTGGTGCCCGTGATCGCGCAGGAAGCGGGCAGCAATGACGTGCTGATGTTCGCCTGGATGAACCGCGACGCGCTGGCGCGCACGGTGGAGCTGGGCGAAGCCGTGTACTGGAGCCGTTCGCGCAAGAAACTGTGGCACAAGGGCGAAGAGTCGGGCCACACGCAAAAGGTGCTGGAAATCCGCCTCGATTGCGATGAAGACGTGGTCTTGCTGAAAATCGAGCAAGCCGGCGGCATCGCCTGCCATACGGGCCGCCATTCGTGCTTCTTCCAGAAGTTCGAAGGCGACGAGAAAACGGGCGAATGGCAGATCACCGACCCCGTCCTGAAAGACCCTGAGACGATTTACGCGGAAAGCAAGAGCAAATGAGTGAAACCCTGAAGCGCCTGGCCGCCGTGATCGAATCGCGCAAGCTGGCCAACGGCGGCGACCCCGCCACCTCCTATGTCGCGCGCCTGTTCGCCAAGGGCGATGATGCCATTTTGAAAAAATTGGCGAAGAAGCGACGGAAACGGTGATGGCCGCCAAGGATGCGCGGCGCGACAACGACCCGTCGAAGGTCCTGTACGAGTGCGCCGACCTGTGGTTCCACTCGCTGGTGATGCTGGCGCAGTTCGACCTGACGCCGCAACAGGTGCTCGACGAGCTGGCGCGCCGCGAGGGCCTGTCCGGCCTCGAGGAAAAGGCGGCGCGCAAGGACGAGCTGCGCGACGCCGGCGAAACAGACAAACACTGACCTACTGGAGCGTGCGTGGATAACTGTATTTTCTGCAAGATTGCTGCAAAACAAATTCCCTCGAGCATCGTGTATGAGGACGACGACTTGCTGGCCTTCAAGGACATCAACCCGGCCGCCCCCGTGCATCTGCTGCTGATCCCGAAGCGCCACGTGGCGACCCTGTCCGATTGCGACGACAGCCATACGGAAACGCTGGGCAAGCTGCTGCGCCTGGCGCCGAAACTCGCTGCCGAGTTCGGCTGCGCAGTCACGTATGACGCCGATGGCACGCCTGCCGGCGGCTTCAAGACCATGATCAACAGCGGCCCGAACGGCGGGCAAGAGGTGTATCACTTGCACATGCACGTGTACGGCGGTCCCCGTCCCTGGCGCGGCCAGCACTGATTTCGCCGCGCGCCGGGTTCGCGTGTACTACCGGCATTGGTTGACGCTATTCGGGCACCGTCCCGCAAGGAGAATGTGATGGGTTCATTGAGTATTTGGCACTGGGTGATCGTTCTGGTTATCGTGATGCTGGTCTTCGGCACCAAGAAACTGGGCAATATCGGCGGTGATATCGGCAAGGCCGTCAAAGGCTTCAAGGATGGCGTCAAGGGCGACGATGACGCCCCGGCAGCCAATACCCCTCCTGCTGCGCCATCGCAAGTGGCCGACAAAAGCACCATCGACGTCGAAACGAAAGAGAAAAGCAAGTCCTGATAGCGTGGCGGGGCGCTTGCCTCGTCCGGTAACAGCCCTTGTCCGCTTATGATCGATCTCGGTCTCTCTAAAATCGCCATCATCGGCGTGGTTGCGTTGATAGTCATCGGCCCTGAAAAGTTGCCGAGAGTGGCGCGCATGGCCGGCACCCTGTATGGCCGCGCGCAACGCTACCTGAACCAGGTGAAATCCGAAGTCTCGCGCGAAATTGAAATGGAAGAGCTGAAAAACCTGCAGAAGGAAGTGCAGGATGCGGCCCATTCTGTCCAGCAAAGCGTGGAGAAATCCATGCATGGCGTGGAAAATTCGATTTCCGGCAACCTGGCCGAGGTGGAAAACGCCTGGCGCGGCGATTCCAGTTCGTATGAGGGGCAGCACGATGCCCATGAAGCCATGCTGCGCGCCACCAACGATGACCTGGCCCGCAAGGCGCGCGAATTCCGCCGCAAGAAACTGGTGCGCAATTCCGCCGTTCCTGGCTGGTACAAGCAGCGCCATGGCGGCAAGCAGCACGTGCAGTCGGCGGCTGCACGCGTGGCGCGCTTTCGTCCGCGCGCCAGTTCCTCCTCCTTTTACTCATGAGTAGCAAATCCCCGGTGGAAGAAACCTTTATCTCGCATCTGGTCGAGCTGCGCAACCGCCTCGTCAAGGCCTCGATCGGCATCGCCGTCGTCTGCGCCGTGCTGTTTTACTGGCCCGGCCCATCGCATATCTACGATTTTATCGCCGCGCCGATGATCGCCTCGCTGCCGGCCGGCTCGAAAATGATCGCCACCGGGGTCATCTCGCCGTTCCTCGTGCCGATGAAAGTGACGCTGGTGATCGCCTTCATCGTCGCCTTGCCCTGGGTGCTGTACCAGATGTGGGCGTTTATCGCCCCGGGCCTGTACACGCATGAAAAGCGTTTGATCGCGCCGCTGGTCATCTCGTCGTCGCTGCTGTTCATGGCCGGCGTGGCCTTCTGCTATTTCTTTGTGTTCGGCCGCGTGTTCCACTTCATCAGCGATTTTTCGCCGTCGTCGATCGCGGTAACGCCGGACATCGAAAACTACCTCGATTTCGTCATGTCGATGTGCCTGGCCTTCGGCGCCACGTTCGAGGTGCCCGTGGTGGTGGTGATCCTCGTGCGCATGGGGCTCGTTTCCATCGCGAAACTCAAGGAAGTGCGTCCCTACATCATCGTCGGCGCCTTCGTGATTGCCGCCATCGTCACGCCGCCGGACGTCGTCAGCCAGTTCTCGCTGGCCATCCCGATGTGCCTGTTGTTCGAGCTGGGCCTGCTGGTGGCGCCCATCTTCGTCAAGGCCACCCAGGCGCCGGAAGAAGCATCCTAGACGCGCTACCATACTCGCAGGCAAAAGCCGCTGACCTCCCCGGGAGCAGCGGCTTTTTCATTGGCGGGAAAGTTGGTGCGCGCTTACTGCAGCATCAGCTTGCTGAGGATGCCCAGGTTGAGCAGGATTAAGGTGCTCATCATCCAGTAGACGTGTTTCATGTCGGCGCCCTGGCGCAAGTCCAGGCGTTCCAGGCGGGCGTTGAATTTTTGCTCCAGGGCATCTATTTTGGTGTCGAGCCTGAGCTCCAGCGCATCGATCTTCACCTCCAGGGCGCTTACTTTGGTATCGACGTTTTGCGCCACCAGCTTGATTTCCCCCAGCAGATTGCGCTCCAGCGCCGCCAGCTCGCCATGCACGACGACGGCAGAGCCCAGTACCTCGCCCAGGGCCGTCGCATGGGCTTCCGCCTGCTGCGTGGGCACGCCCGCCGAGGCGAGGCGTTTGGCGTAATCGAGGGTGTCGAACTGGATGGGCATATGCATGGACGCTCCTGATTCTCACCCTAGCAGAAAAATCGGCAATTGCCAGTGAGGAGTGCGGTGGCGCCTGCCTTCCCGTCAGCTTAATAGACGGGGATGCCGGTGGTTTGCGGCGGCGCAAACGCATGCAAAAAGGGCGCCGCGGCGCCCTTTGCAAGCTGAGGAGGCGTGCGAGTTAATTCATCAATTCCTTGATGACTTTCACGGGCGCGCTGCCGTAGCTGAGGAATTGCTCGTGGAAATCCTTCAGCACGAACTTGTTGCCCAGCGCTTGCTTGCGCTGTTCGCGCAAGTCCATGATTTCGCTGTAGCCGCTGAAATAGCTGGTCAGCTGAACCGAGCTCAACTGCACGCGGCGCCATTTCTCCGTGGCTTCGCGCTTGGTCTGGAAGGCCTGGCGCGTCAGCAGGTCGAGCGCCTGCGCTTCCGTCATGCCCAGCACGTGCACGCTGTAGTCGAGGATCGTGTTGGTGACGCTGCGCAAATTCCATTTCGAATACATCAGCCACATTTCCGGCGCATTGTTGCCATAGCCCGATTCGAGCATCATGCGCTCGCCATACACGGCCCAGCCTTCGATCATGGCGCCATTGCCGAAGATCGATTTGACCAGCGACGGCGACTTGTTGGCGTACACGAGCTGCGTGTAGTGGCCGGGGATGGCTTCGTGGATGTTCAGGATCTGCAAGATCCAGTGGTTGTATTCGCGCAAGCTGCTTTCCGCCTGTTCCGGCGTTTCGCCGTCGAGCGGCGTCACGTTGTAATAGGTGCGGTCCTGCGGGCGGTAGGGGCCGGGCGCCTCGATGCTGGCGCCGGCCACGCCGCGCTGGTAGGCGGGCGTTTCACGCACGACGAGGGGCTTTTTCGGGTCCATCGTCAGCAGGTTGTGGCTGGTCACCCATTCCTGCAATTCCGGGATCTGGCGGCGGATTTCCGGCACGAAGTCGGCGGGGGCCACGTGGTTGCTGGACAGCTTATCGATCACCATGCCAATCTTCGCCGTGCGGTCCGCCGGCTTGGCCGTGCTGCCCATGGTTTTCACCCACAGCTCGTCGGACAAGGTGTCCATGTGCTCGAGCAGCTTTTCGCGCGCGGCCAGGGCTTTCTGGTACATCTGCTCGGCGCTGACGCTGGCCTGGATATCGTAGGCGAATTTCTGTTCATATAAATCCTTGCCGATGCGGAAGGAGCGCGCATTGCCGTTCTGCGCCAGCGCGGCATCCTGTTCCGTCAGCCAGGCCGCATAGCCTTGCACGGCCGTGCGGGCCGCGGCGATGCGGGCGTTGTACAGCTGTTTTTCCGCCGGCGTCAGGATGGAGCCCTGTGCCGTCTTGTTCAGGTCGTCAAGCACACTGAGCACGCCGGCGCTCTGGGCGATGGCCAGCTGCGTGTGTTCGCGCGTGGGATTGACGATGCTGGCGCGCGCGGCCGCATAGTATTGCGGCACGCTGGCGATGCGCTTGAGCAAGGTGCGCAGGCGCTGCGGCTGGGACGCGTATTCCGTGTTGAGGATGAAATCGATGGAGCCAGCCACGTTGTACTGGGCGGGATTCCATTCGAATTCGCGGAAGGTGGTCAGATACCAGCGGTCCGATTGCAATTTATTCGTCAGCAAGGCCAGGTCGGTGCGTTGCTTGTCCGACATCTTGCCGGCATTCAGCTTGCCGAACTTGCCCAGCCATTCTTCGATGAAGGCCAATTGCTTCTGGCGGCTGGCCGCGTCGGGAATGCTCAGGTTGGCGGCACCATCGTACTTGCCGACCGAAATCGCGCTTTCCGGATCCAGGCGCCACAGGGCCGTGAGGAACTGGCCGCTGAGGTTATTCATGGAGCGGTCGCTGCTGTTCTCGCTGGCGACGGCCGCGACCGTGGCTGCCGTGGCCGCCGTGACGACGGCCGCTTTCTTGCCGACGGTTTTTTCTTGCTGCTGCTGGTGCCGGCCTTGCCGCTTTTCTGCGGCTTCTTGGCGGCGCTGGCCGGTGTCAGGGTAAAAGCCATCATCAATGCGGCGAGCGCAACTTTATTTTTGATCAGCATAGTTTATCTCTTGAATATTTTGCCGTTTGTTCTCATCAGGAAATAATAAACTGATAATATAAGTAACAAACAACTATTGAAAGGTTGGCCTTGCTTGCCTGGGCGGCCCAAAGATTAGCATTAATTGCCGCCGCTGCGCAGTTTTTTGCGCCGGGAGCGGCGTCGCGCTAGACGACGATGGCGCTGCTGCGCAGCATGTCCTGGTGGCGCGCATTGATGGCCGCCACGGCATCCTTGCCGCGCGCCATGCCGGTGGCGTGGATTTCCGTTTCCTGCGTGTAGCGCTGGCCGACGCGCACCGTGTAGGACTGGAACAGCCAGCTCCAGAAGTTGGTTTCATAGACGGCTTCATCCATGTCGCGCCATTTGACGCCCGTGAGTTTCTTTTTCCACGGCAAGATGCCGGACGCCAGCCACACGCCCGCTTCGTCGTAGTACAGCTGATAGCTGCGGATGGTCAGCAGGCGGTAGCCGACGATCAGCGCCGAGCTGATCAGCACCACGAAGGCAGCGCGCGCGTTGTACTTGAAGGCCAGCGGCAGGGCGGCAAAGAACAGCAGCACGGCGATGATGAAGGTGCTGACATAGGCGGTCCAGGATTTGCCGCACAAAAAGGTGGCGCGCTGGCCGGCGCTGGTGGCGATATAGTCGGTCATGGCGTGGCATCAAAACAGGGAAAAACGATCATCGCATGGAACGCGGCTTGCCCGTGCATTTTTTCAAGCTCATCGCTTCAAGCCCTCCTGCAGCATGCCCAGCATGTCATTGGCCGACATGCGCGCGGCCGCGTCGCTGCCTTCCAGCAGACTGTCGGCCAGGTCGCGCTTGTGCTGGTGCAATTCGACGATGCCTTCCTCGATCGTGTGTTTCGCCACCAGCCGGTAAATGGTAACGGGGCGCAATTGCCCCATGCGGTGGGCGCGGTCCGAGGCCTGGTCTTCCACGGCCGGGTTCCACCACGGGTCCATGTGGATCACGTAATCGGCCGCCGTCAGGTTGATGCCCATGCCGCCCGCCTTCAGGCTGATCAGGAAGACGTCGCCTTCGCCCGCCTGGAAGGCATCCACGCGGCGCTTGCGCTCCTGCATGGGCGTGCTGCCGTCGAGATACTGATAACTGACGCCATGCTGCTCCAGGTGCTTGCGGATGAGTGTTAAATGGTCGACGAACTGGCTGAAGACGAGCACCTTGTGGCGGTTTTCCAGCAAGCCCGACAGCAGTTCGGCGAAGGCGGCCAGCTTGCTGCTGGCCAGGCCCAGTTCCGGCGCCACCAGTTGCGGATTGCAGCAGGCGCGGCGCAGTTTCATGATCTCGGCCAGGATCTGGATGGCCTTTTTCGACGCCGGTCCTTCCACCATGGCCAGCTTTTCCAGCGCTTCGCGGCGCAGGGATTCGTACAGCGCCGTTTCCTGCGGCGACAGTTCCACTTCCAGCACGATTTCCGTGCGCGAAGGCAGTTCCGACAGCACTTGCGTCTTCGTGCGGCGCAGGATGAACGGCGCGATCAGGCGGCGCAGCCGCAGGCGCGCGCCGGCCGCCGCCCGCTTGTCCTGATCCTTTTCGATCGGTCCCGCAAAGCGCAGGTTGAACTGGTCCAGGGTGCCCAGCAAACCCGGATTAATAAAACGGAACAGATTCCACAGTTCGCCCAGATGGTTTTCCAGCGGCGTGCCGCTGGCCACCATGCGGAAATCGCCTTGCAAGGCCATCACGGCTTGCGAACGCTTGGTGGCGCCATTCTTGATCGCCTGCGCTTCGTCGAGCACGATCGTATGCCAGCGCACGCCGGCAAACATGTTGGCTTCCTGCTGCAGCAAGCCATAGCTGGCCACCACCAGGTCGAACGGTTGCAGGGTGTCGAGCATGTCGGCGCGGTCGCCGCTGCCGAACAGCTTCACCTTCAAGGTGGGGGCGAAGCGCTGCGCCTCGCTGATCCAGTTCATGCACACGGACGTGGGCGCGACGACGAGGGTGGGGCCGTTCGGCGCGCGCGCCAGGATCAGGGCCAGCGCCTGCAAGGTCTTGCCGAGTCCCATGTCGTCGGCCAGGCAGGCGCCCACGCCCCAGTGCGCCAGACGCGCCAGCCACTCGTAGCCGGCCAGCTGGTAGTCGCGCAGGTCGGCCTGCAGGGTGCTGGGCAGCTGCGGCGTAAAGTCGTCGAGGGCGCGCAGGCGCAGCAGGTGTTCGCGCCACAGTTTGTCGGCCTTGACGCCGCCCGCATCGTTGGCCAGCTCTTCCAGCGCGAAGGCGGCCAGCGGGTGGATGTGCACGCCATCGGCATGCGCTTCGCCATACGCGGCCAGTTCCGACAGGCGCCGGTGCAATTCATCGCTGAGCGCGAGGAACTGGTTGTCGCCCAGGGCCACGAAGCGGCTTTTATTGTTCTGCATCAAATCGAGCAGGGCGCGCAAATCCATCACCTTGTCTTCATCGATCTGCACTTCGCCGCTGGCGGCAAACCAGTCTTTTTCACTTTTGATATTCAGGCGCATCTGGCCGCTGTCGATGCGCTTCGACACGCGCATGGTTTCGCCTTCGGGCCACGCCAAGACCATGCCGGCGGGGTCGAGCGCCTGCAGCTCGACCAGCAATTGCAGGCCCAGCGCTGGCTGGCCCAGCAGCCACTCGCCATGCTCTTCTTCCGCCTCTTCCAGCACCAGGCAACGTCCGATCAGCTGGCGCTGCGCTTCGCGTTCCGCATTCAGGTCGCGCCGCGCTTGCACGGCCCGGCCCGCCACATCGGCAAACACGCTTTCGGCGCCGCTGCCCGGTGCGTAATAGGCGCCGTTGTCGAGCAGCGGGCGCACGAGAATCTGCATTTTCAAACCCTGCTGGTAGGGCAGCAGGTGTACGTGCAGGCGGTGGTCGGCCGTGATGACTTCCGCATCGCCCGCGCCGCCGCCGATGTCCGATTGCACGGTGACCATGGACGAGATGGCGCCGATCGCCTGCATCACCTGTTTTTCCGCATGCAGGGGCACGGACAGGCCCAGGCCCACGATGGCGCCGATGCGCCGGTGTTCGTCGAGGATGTGCACCACGCGCAGGCGCGTCGGCGTCTCGCGCTGCACGACGACATTGCCGCCGTTGTCGGGCAAGGGCGGCTGCATGCCCAGCCACAGCTGTCCCTCGTGCGATTTGATCAGGAGCTCGGGCGCGCCGGCGATCAGTTCCACGCGCGTGTCGGGGTGGTCAAGCCAGAAGACGAGCGGGTGGCCCACCAGCAAGATGGCGGCCTTGTCGAGCTCGATTTCATAGCGCGGTGCCGATGAATAGTATTGCTTGAACGGTGCGATGCTGCCCGCCGCGCGCGCGTCCTGCGGCGTGAGGAAATCGATGTCGCCCGCCTCTTCCGCCAGGCGTTTGAGGCCCATGGCGCGGCCCTTGCTCCAGCCGCCCCGCGCGTCGCGTTTCTGCTCGCGCACTTCCACGGCCGTCAAGCCGAAGCGCGGGTCGAACGCCACCAGCCACACGAGGCGCGAGACGCTGCCGATGGCTTCGGCGGGCGCGTTCTGCTGCAGGTTGATCAGGGCGCTCAGCTGGCGCTGCCACGCTTCCTGGCGCTCGAACCACGGCGCCATGTCCGTCAGACCGTGCTGCGCGCGCTTGGCCGTCGCATAGCGCTCCTGCTGCGGCTCGCCCAGCAGGCCCAGCAAGCCGGCCGCTTGCGCCGCGATCAGGTCGTAGCCTGCCGCGTCCGCTTGCTGCACCAGCGATCGCAGCTGTTCCTTGCGCTCGCTCAATTGCGGTAGCGCCAGCCAGTAGTACAGCAAGGCCTGGAACAGCTGCGCCTGCAGTGCCGTTTCCCAGCTGCGCGTAGGGATACTGTCCGCCTGCTGCACGCCGGCGCGCACCAGGCGCAAGGTGTTCAGTTGCTGGTAGACGATGCTGTCGTGGTTCGGTTGCGCATGCAGGGCGATATCGAGGTAGGTTTCCGCGCTTTTCAGCAGCTTGGCATCGTTGCCGCGCAGCAGGGCCAACACGTACAGGTGGCCGCCGATGCCCGTAAAACACAGCTTGCGCTTGCCCGTTTCCTTGCGCAGCCCTTTCAAGGCCGTTTCGAAGCCCGCCACGGCGTGGGCGTGTTCGCCGCGCAACAGGGCGATGCTGCTGTCGATAAACAGCGCCTGCGGCCCCTGCTGGCCCGCCAGGTAGCGCGCGGCCGCGTCGAGTTCGCCGCACAGCAGGGCGTCCTCGGCCAGGGCCAGCGGCAGGGCGGCGCCGATGTGGTCGCCGGCGGCCGCCTGGCGCGCATGGTGGGCGCGCGCGTACGCGCGGATGGCGTGCGCCGTGGCCGGTTCGCGCGGGGCGTTGCCCAGCAGCACGGCGAGGATGTCGTCCTGCAATTGCGGCATGACGAAAGACAACATTTCCGGCTCGAACGGCCGGCCGAAGATCTCGATCAGCGGATGCAGCTGCTGCGCTTCATAGCAGGCCATGCAGGCGGCCAGGATGGCGGCCACCTGGCGCACCTCGTCGTTGCGCAAGAGGGCGATGCGCAGGCGCGCCACGCCTTGGCGGTAGCTGCGCAGCTCCACATAGCCATCCCAGTTGCGGCGCACGGGGTTGATCAGCTCGATGGCCTGGCACAGGTCGCGAAATACCAGGTGCTCGATGGCGGCGCGCATGGCGGGCCAGCGCAATTTCGCCTCGCAGGCATAGCCCCGTCCCACCACTTCGGACGCCAGCGCGTGGCGCGTCAAATGCTGCAGCATGCCCGTGACAGTAAGCAGGGCGAACGGCGTGCCGTCCGGCTCGACGACATTGGCGCGCTGCAAGTGTTCATACACGGCATGCTTGCCCACCGGTTCGCCCGCGATGGCCAGCAAGGCCAGGATCATCTGTTCATGCTGCTCCAGGGCGGCGAATTCATCCAGCAAGCGCTGGTCTGCATGCGGGTCGGTCATGCGGGCAAGTTGGCGATGTGCACGGGCGGCTCGCCGGCCGCCACGGGCAGGCCGAACACGCGCTGGTAGAAATACAGTTCCGCTTCCAGCGTGCGCACGATGTTTTCCGCCTTGCGGAAGCCGTGGCCCTCGCCTTCCAGCGGCACGTAGGCGACGGGCACGCCGCGCGCCTGGAGGGCGTCGACCATCAGCTGCGACTGCTGCGGCGGCACCACCTTGTCATCGAGGCCCTGGAAGAAGATCATCGGGCGCGACAGTTTATCCGTATGGTGGATGGGCGAGCGCTCGCGGTACAGCGCCTCGGCCTGCGGCTGCGAGGCGATCAGGTAATCGGTGTAGCGCGATTCGAACTTGTGCGAATCGTCGTCCAGGCCCTTCAGGTCGGATACGCCATAGTAACTTGCACCGGCCTTGAAGACGTCGTGGAAGGTCAGCGCGCACAGGGTCGTCAGGCCGCCCGCGCTGCCGCCGCGCACGATCAGGCGTTCGGGGTCGGCCAGGCCGTTGGCCGCCAGGTAACGGGCGCCGGCGATGCAGTCTTCCACATCGACGATGCCCCATTGCCCGCGCAGCGCGTCGCGATATTCGCGGCCGAAGCCGCTGCTGCCGCCGTAGTTGACGTCGAGCACACCGATGCCGCGGCTGGTCCAGTACTGCGTCGCCAGTTTCAAGGTATTGCTGGCCATGCTGGTGGGGCCGCCATGGCTGATGACGATGACGGGTGGCAAGGTTCCCGCCGGCGCCTGCACGTCGTCATTTTTCGGCGGATAAAAGAAGGCGTAGGCCGTGCGGCCATTGCTGCTAGGGAAACTCAAGCTGCGCGGCACGGACAGGTAAGCCAGCGCGGGCAAGGCCGTGATCGACTGCGTCAGCACTTCCAGCTCATGGTTAGCCAAATCGATGCGCGCCAGTTCCAGCGCGATGGTGGGGCTGCCGCCCAGCAGCGCGACGAAGCCGGGGCCCACGCGCAGTTCGCGGATTTCCTGGTACGGGTGCGGGATCGGCTCCAGCTTGGCCGCCGCCACGTTCAGCTGCGCCAGGTAGCTGACGCCGGCCTGGATATACGTGCAGACGATCTCGTCGTCGGACAGGAAACCGTACATGCTGCCGCCGAAGGTCCAGTGCGGCGTGGCAAATTCCGCTTCCATCGGGCACAGCGCCTCGATGTCGGCGCCGTGCAGGCGGTACAAATTCCACCAGCCGCTGCTGTCGGAAACGAAATGCAGCAAGCCGTTCGGCGACCATTCCGGCTGGCAGATCGACTCGCGCGCGCCGCCGGCGATCAGGCGCGGCGAGCCCAGCGTGCCGTCCGCGTGCACGTCGGCCAGCCACAGTTCCGTGCCTTGCCACGGCAGGCGCGGATGGTCCCAGCTGATCCAGGCCAGCTGGCTGCCGTCCGGCGACAAACGCGGCGCCGCATAGAAATCGTGGCCGCGCGCCAGCACCGTTTCGCGGCCGTCGAAGCCGACGGCGGTCAGGCAGTTTTCCGGATGCGCGTGGCCTGCGTCCGGATGCTGTTCGCGCACGGCGATCAGGCGGGCACGGGCCGCATCGACGACGAAGTCCGCGTGGCGCGTATTGCCGCCCGTGGTGAACGCTTCGGGCGCGCCGTCGCCGCTCACGCGGTACAGGCAATTGTCGGCGAAATGCGAGAAATACACGGTGTCGCCGGCAACGGCATATGCGCCGCCGCCGTATTCATGCACGCGGGTGCGCACATTGAACGGTGCCGGCGTCAGTTCATCGACCCGCGCGCCGCGCTGGCGCAGCAGGGTGTTGCGGCCCGCCTCGCTGGCGCGCCCGGCCAGCCAGAACACGTCGGCGCCATCCGCCCCGCCCAGGGCCAGCTGCGTCAGCGGCGAGGCGCCGGCGGCGACGGTGGCCGCGCTGATCGGCGATGGCCAGATGCCATAAGGGGTGATGGATGCGGTCGAGGTCATGCGGGCTCCGTGTCGTGGTGGAAAGAGGGGGCCTCCAGGCGGCGTCAGGCAGCGCGGCGGCGTGCATCATCATAATGGAAGGTCAGGCACAACGAAAGTCATCGCTGTGCGTGGCAAATGCTGCAAAGCGGCACCGGAATCAATGAAATGGCGGCGATTGGATGCGATAATACCGCTTCTCCAAGCTCGATTGCCTGCCATGCCACAATTTGCTCCGCTCCAGAATGACACCTTCCTGCGCGCCCTGCTGCGCCAGCCGACCGAGCACACCCCTGTCTGGCTGATGCGCCAGGCGGGCCGCTACCTGCCCGAATACCGCGCCACGCGCGAGCGGGCCGGCTCCTTCCTGGGCCTGGCAAAGAATCCCGATTACGCCATGGAAGTGACCCTGCAGCCCCTGGAGCGCTTCCCGCTCGACGCGGCGATTTTGTTTTCCGACATCCTGACGGTGCCGGACGCGATGGGCCTGGGCCTGTATTTCGCCGATGGCGAAGGGCCGAAGTTCGAGCGCCCGCTGCGCACGGAACAGGACGTCAAGGCGCTGCAGGTGCCGGACCTGGCGTCGCTCGACTACGTCTTCAAGGCCGTCACGCAGATCCGCACGGAACTCAATGGCCGCGTGCCGCTGATCGGTTTTTCCGGCAGCCCGTGGACCCTGGCCTGCTACATGGTGGAAGGCGGCGGCTCGAAAGAGTTCCATACCATCAAGAAGATGCTGTACAACCGCCCGGATCTGATGCACCACATCCTGGCGATCAACGCCACCTCCGTGGCGCAATACCTGAATGCGCAGATCGATGCCGGCGCGCAAGCCGTGATGATTTTCGATTCCTGGGGCGGTGCGCTGGCCGACGGCGCCTACCAGGAATTCTCGCTGGCCTACATGCAGCAGGTGGTGGCGCAGCTGAAACGCGACAAGGATGGCGTGAAGATTCCCGCCATCGTGTTTACCAAGGGCGGCGGCCAGTGGATCGAGCAGATCGCCGACATCGGCGCCGATGCAGTGGGCCTGGACTGGACCGTCAACCTGACGCGCGCGCGCCAGCTGGTGGGGCATAAAGTGGGTTTGCAGGGCAATCTCGATCCCGCCATCCTGTTCGCCAGCCCCGAGCAGATCCGCGCCGAAGTGGCAAAAGTGCTCAACGCCTTCGGCGCGCCGTCGGCAGGCACGGGCCACGTGTTCAACCTGGGCCATGGCATTTCCCAGTTCACGCCGCCGGAATCCGTGGCAGCGATGGTGGAAGCCGTGCACAGCATGAGCCGCGCCATGCGCAGCGGCCAGTAAGTATTCGTTTTCCCCTGGCGCAGGGGCAGAAAAGGCAGGCTTTCCGGTGGAAGCCTGCCTTTTTCTTTGCTGCGCCTTAGCAAGAAATACCGACTTATGCACAATTTTTTTACTGCGGAAATAACAGGCAGTGTCAAAGTCATGCCCGGGGATGCTTTGCAAGTGCTTGATTATTAAGAGATAAAAAATGCCTTGTTGGGCGGACTTTGTTGCTATTGATAAGGTTATTCTTTCGTCCGCCAGCCTTATTCCTTCATTGTCCACAAAGTTATCAACAGATTCTGTGGATAAAATTGAAAAGTATTTTGTTAACCGATACTTAGCGACGATGTTCAGGTTTCACCTGAAGTGCATGTTGCAGTGCATGATAATTGAACAATGTTTCGCCGTCCGTCAGGTAAAACCGAACGCTTGCCCGGCAATTGTCAATTTTGCCGCATGCGGCCCGTGTTTTTCCGCATAGGGCGCATCAAAACGGTGCGGATTGCTGTATAAAAAAATCATAAATGGTTCAGTTATGCACAGCGGCGGAAATGTCCCACGGATTTGGCGCTTCCCGGGCATCAATTTTTAAGCCATTGATTTTAAATGGTTAATTTTTCTTGCGTGCCGCTCTTGACGGCGATCGAAATTTTCTATCCACATTTTTCTGAAAGTTAATTTTGCTTTGTCCACAAAGTTATCCACAGAATTTTCTTCTGGCACGATGACACGCCGTGCTGTCTGCCGTTAGGCGTTTGACGGACGAAACAAGTATCATGGCCCGCTGGCTTGATGCCGGACATCCCGCCGCGCCGCCGCCCCTGCGGCGCGCTTTTTTATTGAGATAGGCCATACCCCCATGCCGCAGTGCCTTTTGACGTCGTGCATCCTGAAAATCGCGCTCGACACGCCCCTGAACGCCCTGTTCGACTACCGCTGGAACGGGGCGGCGGATGCCGGCGTGGACGCTGCCGTGCCGCTGCCGCAAGTGGGGCAGCTGGCGCTGGTGCCGTTCGGCCGGCGCGAAGTGATGGGGCTGATCGTCGGCGTGTCCGACAGCACCGACGTGCCCGCCGCGAAGATGAAGGACGTGCTGGCCGTGCGCAGCCAGCTGGCGCCCCTGTCGGAGCAATGGCTGGCGCTGGCCGCCTTTGCCGCCGATTACTACCAGCGCCCGCTCGGTGAGGTGGCCCTGCCGGGCTTGCCGAAGAACCTGCGCGTGCTCACCACCGTGGCGCTCGACCGCGCCATCAAGAAGCTGGGCAAGCTGGCCGACGCGCACGACGGCACGCCGCTGAACATGCCGGCCTTGAATGCCGCTCAGCAAGAAGCGGCCGACGCCATCGGCGGCGCCCAGGGTTTTAAACCGACCCTGCTGTACGGCGTGACGGGCAGCGGCAAGACGGAAGTGTATCTGCAAGCCTGTGCCCAGGTGCTGGCGCGCGAGGACGATGCGCAAATCCTGATCCTGGTCCCGGAAATCAACCTCACGCCCCAGCTGGAAGGCAATATCCGCGCGCGCTTTCCCGGCGTCATGCTGGCCACCCTGCACAGCAGCCTGTCCGAAGGCGAGCGCATGCTGCACTGGCTGGCCGCGCACCAGGGCCAGGCGCGCATCATCCTCGGCACGCGGCTGGCCATCCTGGCGTCCTTGCCGAAACTCAAACTGATCGTCATCGACGAGGAGCACGATCCTTCCTACAAGCAGCAGGAAGGCTTGCGCTATTCGGCGCGCGATCTGGCCGTGTGGCGCGCCTGGCAATTGCAGATCCCCATCGTGCTCGGTTCGGCCACGCCCTCGCTGGAAAGCTGGCACCATGCGCAGACGGGGCGCTACCGCAAGCTGGAATTGCGCGAGCGGGCCGTCAAGAATGCAGTCTTGCCGCGCGTTAAGATCCTGGACATGGAGCGCGACAAGCCGAAGGATGGCTTGACGTCACACTTGGTCGCCGCCTTGAAACTGCGCATGGAGCGCGGCGAGCAGTCGCTGCTGTTCCTGAACCGGCGCGGCTATTCTCCCGTGATCTGCTGCGAATCGTGCGGCTGGATCAGCAATTGCACGCGCTGCACCTCGTTCATGGTGCTGCACAAGCCCGAACACCGCTTGCGTTGCCACCATTGCAGCCTGGAATTGCGCATCCCCCGCCATTGCCCCACCTGCGGCAACGTCGACTTGCAGCCGCTGGGACGCGGCACGCAGAGGGTGGAAGAGGGTTTGCAGCAACTGTTTCCAGAGGCGCGCATCTTGCGCATCGATGCCGATTCCACGCGCAAGAAGGGCAGCGCGCAGGAAGCGTTCGACACCGTGCACCGGGGCGAAGTGGATATCCTGATCGGCACGCAGATGGTGGCCAAGGGCCACGATTTCAAAAAGCTGACCCTGGTCGGCATCCTGAATCCGGACACGGCCCTGTTTTCCCAGGATTACCGGGCCAGCGAACGGCTGTTCGCCCAGCTGATGCAGGTGGCGGGCCGGGCCGGGCGGGCCGCGCAGACGGAAGGGGGCAGCGTCAGTGAAGTGCTGATCCAGACGCGCTATGCGCGCCATCCGCTGTACGACGCCGTCGTCAACCACGATTACGACCACTTCGCCACCACTCTGCTGGAAGAGCGGGCCCAGGCGGCGTTGCCGCCGTATCTGTTCCAGGCCCTGCTGCGCGCCGAGGCGCCCGAGCTGGCGACCGCTATCGAATTCCTGCAGGCGGCCAAGGAATGCATGGAACACCCGCAGGTGACGATCAATGACCCGATTCCCATGAGCATGACGCGCGTCTACAACGTGGACCGCGCCCAGCTGCTGCTGGAATCGCCCTCGCGGCCGGCCTTGCAGGCGTTTTTGAAGGAATGGTTAGCGGAACTGCGCGCCATGAAGACGCGCGTCAAGTGGTCGCTGGAAGTGGATCCGCTGGATATTTAAGCCAGGTAGTCGCGCCCGGCTTTGACGATCTGTTCCGACAGCAGCTTGGTAAACGGCGTGTCCAGGGTCCAGGCGTGCCAGCTCAGGGGCACGTCCAGGGTGCGGCCCGGCATCAGGTCGACCAGGCGCTCCGTTGCCAGCGCTGGCGCGGCCAGGCGCTGCGGCATCAGGCCGTAGGCCAGGCTGTCCTGCACGCAGGCGCGGCGCGCCGCTTCCACGGGCAAGGTGTGGTGCGGAAACGGTTCGCGCAGGCTCAATTGTTCCGCCAGGAAACGCGCCAGCAAGCCGTGCTGGCCCACGACGGCCGGCGCCAGCTGTACCGCCTCGGCAATAAAACCGTCGCCGAACCAGTGGCCCGCAAACACGGGCGTGGCCACGCAGACATAGCGCAAGGTGCCCAGCGGCGTGACGCTGGTGGCGGCGGCCGCATCGATCGCTGTGCCGGACTCGGCCGCCACGCAGCCGAACACGGAGCCGTCGCGCACCATCTGCAAGGCGCTGTCGCTGTCGGCCAGGCGCACGTCGAGCTGGCAGCGGGGCGGCGCCAGCAGGGCGGACAAGGTGTCGGGAAACCATGTGGCCAGGCTGTCGGCATCGATGGCGATGGCGATTTCCGGCATGCTGACGCTGTTGCCCAGGTCGATGTCGAGCGACGCTTCCATCAGCTTGACGTTGCGGTGATGCACGATCAATCGCTGGCCCAGGCCCGTCGGCACGGCCGGCTGGCCACGGATGATCAGCAGGCGCCCGCTGGCGTCTTCCAGCGCCTTGATGCGCTGCGAGACGGCCGACTGGGTGATGCCCAGCGCCAGGGCGGCCTTGTCGAAACTGCCATGGCTGGCGACGGCGTCCAGCACGGCCAGCGCGCGATAATCGAGTGATCCCATTAGCTCAGCTTATAAATTTTGAAAATGATTAGTTATACTAATGCATATATTGCTGCAAAGTAAAACCTTATTTTCAGCAAACGGGTAGTATCGAACGCTGTGAGCAATCTGAATGGGAGTCAGCGCAGCATGAAGACGATACGAGTGGATGTGGCCGTGATCGGCGGCGGTACGGCCGGCATGACGGCGCACAGGGCGGCGCGCATGCAGGGCAAGCGCGTGCTGATGATCGAAAGCGGACCGTACGGCACGACCTGCGCGCGCGTGGGCTGCATGCCCAGCAAGCTCCTGATCGCGGCGGCCGAGGCGGCCCATGCGGTGGTCGCCGCGCCCGCGTTTGGCGTGCATCCCGGGCCCGTGCGCATCGACGGCCGGCAAGTGATGTCCAGGGTGCGCAGCGAGCGCGACCGCTTTGTCGGCTTCGTGCTCGACGGCGTCAACGCCATCCCCGACGAAGAAAAATTGCGCGGCCATGCGCGTTTTATTTCCCCCGGTAAATTGCAGGTCGACGAACACACGATTGTCGAAGCTGCCAGCGTGGTGATCGCCACAGGGTCCACGCCCATCGTGCCGCCCGAGTGGCAGGCGGCGGGCGAGCGCGTCATCAGCAGCGACGCCGTGTTCGAGTGGACGGATTTGCCGCAATCGGTCGCCGTGGTCGGCAGCGGCGTGATCGGCCTGGAACTGGGCCAGGCGCTGGCGCGGCTGGGCGTGCGCGTGACCTTGTTTGCGCGTGGCAATAAGGTCGCGCAGCTGACGGACCCGCTGGTGCTGCGGGAGGCCGATGCCGTGCTGGCGCGCGAACTCGATATCCGTTTCATGACCCAGGTCGCGCACATGGCAAAAACGCCGGATGGCGGCGGCATCGCGCTCACCAGCCGCGACGGCGCGGGCGTGGAAAAAACCGAGCAGTTCGAGTATGTGCTGGCCGCCATCGGCCGCCGCCCGAATGTGGACAAGATCGGCCTGGAGACGGCGCAAATCGAGCTCGACCGCCATGGCATCCCCCTGCACGACCCGCACACCATGCAGTGCGGCAAGAGCGCCATCTTCATCGCGGGCGATGCCGACAACGCCTTGCCGCTGCTGCCCGAAGCGGCCGACGAGGGCCGCATCGCGGGCGAGAACGCGGCCCGTTATCCCGAGGTGAAGCCCGGCTTGCGCCGCACGCCGCTGGCGATCGCCTTCACGGAGCCGCAGATCGCTACCGTGGGCGCCACCTACCAGCAACTGTGCGTGAGCCACGCGGGCCGCTTTGCCGTCGGCGCCGTGTCGTTCGGCAACCAGGGCCGCAGCCGCGTGATGCTGCAAAACCAGGGTTTGCTGCGCGTGTATGCGGAATTCGGCAGCAAGCGCTTTCTTGGTGCCGAGTTGATCGGCCCGCGGGCGGAACACCTGGGCCACTTGCTGGCGTGGGCATGCCAGGCCCGGCTGACGGTGCCCGCCATGCTCGACATGCCGTTCTACCACCCCGTCATCGAGGAAGGCGTGCGCACGGCCTTGCGCGAGCTGGCGCTGCACCTGGAAAAAGACCCGGAACATGCGCCCGGCTGCGCCGACTGCACGCCAGGACCTTGAATGCAACTTTATGCTTTATATAATTTTGTAGACAAGCGCACATGATTGCGCGATCATCGCTGCCACATTGAAATATTGATTAAAAGCAAAAAACATTTCAATTGGCACATGCCGCTGATGCCACGATGGTAAAAACAAGCGGGTGCAGGCGATGATGGAGACGATGTGAAAATTCGGCGCATTTACGCGGGAGAACTCGCCCTGGGCGTGGCCCTGCCCTGGGACGTGCATGGCGAGACGGGCGGCTTGCTGGCCAGGCTGGGCCATGTCATCAGCAGCGAAAACCAGATCGCATTGCTGCTGGCGCGCGGCGTCATTGCCGATACCAGCGCCGACGTGCCGCGCACGGCCACGGAAGCGCCGTCGGCCCTGCGCATGCTGAACCTCGTCACGGCAGGGCTGGCCCTCGTCTTGCCGGCCGTCGCCGCCGGGCAGGCGGGCAGCCACTTGTCCTTGGCGCCGCTGGCGCAACTGGTGGAAGAGGCCGTTGTGCTGGACGCCGACGTGGCGCTGGCCTGCATCCTGCACAACCAGGGCGCGGGCGACTTTGCCGTGCGCCACAGCGTCGACACGGCCGTCATCGCGGCCCTGCTGGCGCGCGCCCTGAAACTCGATGATGATGTTGTGCGCAGCGTGGTGCTGGCCGCGCTGAGCATGAATGTGGGCATGCTGGAGCGCCATGCGGATTTCCAGCACAAGGCGGGCCCGCTGGACGCGCAGGAGCGCGCCTATTTGCGCGCCCATCCGCAAGCCGGCGTCGACCTGCTGCGCGCGGCGGGCGTGACGGACGCCGTCTGGCTGCAAGCCGTGCTGCAGCACCATGAAAATATCGATGGCAGCGGCTATCCGCTGGGCACGCAAGGCGAGGCGATCGGCATCGGCGCCCGGCTGATCATGCTGGCAGACCGCTATTGCGCGCGCGTCTCGAAGCGCAGCTACCGCCAGCCCCTGCTGCCGAACGTGGCCTTGCGTGAAATGTTGATGGCCGACAAGGCCACGCTGGATGCGCCGCTGGCATCCCTGCTGGTGCGCGAGCTGGGCATCTACCCCGTCGGCACCTTCGTCAAGCTGTTGAATGGCGAAATCGGCGTCGTCACGCGCAAGGGCTTGAATGCCACCACGCCCCACGTGCAGTCGCTGATCGGCCCCCGCGGCGCGCGCCTGGACGTGCCGCTGCGGCGCGACACGCGCGTGGACTTGCACGCCATCCGCGAAGTGCTCAGCGCGGAGCAGGCGGGCTTGCAGTTTCGCCCCGACCAGCTATGGGGCCGCAGCGCACGGATTTAGCGCGGGAGCTTAATTCAGCAGACCCGCATCCAGCCGTCCCTCGAGCGCCAGCTCGCGCATGATGCGCACCGTGTCGATGTCGGATTCCTTGTAGGCGGAGCGGCGGAAGTCGTCGTACAGGGCGTTGGCCGCATCGGTGGCCGCGTCGTGGCCGTCGTCGTACTGGAAGCGTACCCACAGGCTCGCTTCGTCGGGCATCTCGATGGTCATGACCAATGAAGAGGCGCTGATATCCTGTTGCGCCGGCACTTCGTAGCGCACCTGCAGTTGCGGCACCAGCACCACCTTGTCGTTGATGACCAGCTCGCCGTAGCGCAGGCTGCGCGCAAAACCGGCATCGCTGCGCTCGCTGATCCGGCATTCATCGAGGTGCGGCACGAACAGTTTCGGCGACTCGGCGCGCAAGACGAGGCCGCGCCAGACCTGTTCCAGGCTCAGGGTGTCGATCAGCGGGTTCAAGGGATCGTTGATTTCAATCAGGTGTTCAAATTTCATGGGACTGCCATTCGGTAAGTGGGCGCGCGCGGGCGATATAGGCGGAATGGTACTCCAGGCGTGGCCGCGCCGCACGCATTGCATCGGCCGAGATGGCGGCATATGGCGATATATCAATGCCATTGCCTGTTTTTCGGGCATGCTCCGTCGTGCAAATGGCGGGCGCGACGCTGTTACAATGGGCTGCTGTTCCCTGCGGAAATACCCTGATGTCCAAAGCACCACAGTTCGGTCTGAATGCGCCCCAAAGCGAAGCGGTTACCTACCTCGACGGCCCTTGCCTGGTGCTGGCGGGCGCCGGTTCGGGCAAGACGCGCGTGATCACGCAAAAGATCGCCCATCTGATCGAAGACCGGGGCTACGACCCGCGCACCATCGCCGCGCTGACCTTCACCAACAAGGCGGCGCTGGAAATGCAGGAACGCATCGCCAAGCTCTTGAAGCAGCCACGCCAGGCCAAGCAGTTGACGGTGTCGACCTTTCACTCGCTGGGGGTGAAAATCCTGCGCCAGGAAGCCAATGGCGTGGGCTTGAAGGACCGCTTTTCCATCATGGATAGCGACGATTGTTTTTCCCTCGTGCAAGACCTCGCCATTACCACCGATAAACAGGTGATCCGCGGCATCCAGAACGCCATGTCCTTGTGGAAAAATGGCCTGATCGATCCGGACATGGCCCTGGCGCAAGCCAAGGACGAAGATGAAGCGAACGCGGCGCGCATCTACCGCAGCTATGTGGCAACGCTCTCCGCCTACCAGGCCGTCGATTTCGACGACCTGATCCGTTTACCGGTGGAACTGTTCCGCAACAACGGCCCCGTGCGCGACAAGTGGCAGCGCCGTTTGCGCTATCTGCTGGTCGATGAATACCAGGATACGAATACCTGTCAGTACGAACTGGTCAAACTGATGGTGACGGGCATCGGCAAGAAACCGATGTTTACGGCCGTGGGCGACGATGACCAGGCGATCTATGCGTGGCGCGGCGCCACCGTGGAAAACCTGAAAACGCTGGAAACGGATTTCCCCGATTTGCGCGTGATCAAACTCGAGCAGAATTACCGCTCCACCATGCGCGTGCTCAATGCGGCCAATGCCGTCATCGGCAACAATCCCAAGCTGTTTGAAAAGTCGCTGTGGTCCGAGCACGGCCTGGGCGAGCCGATCAAGGTGCTGGGCATGCAGACAGACGAGCAGGAGGCGGAGCAGGTCGCCATCATGATCTCGGCCGACCATTTCGAGCGAAAAAATAAATTTTCCGATTACGCGATTTTGTACCGGGGCAACCACCAGGCGCGCATCATCGAGCAATGTCTGCGCAAGGAACGCATTCCGTACACGATTTCGGGCGGCCAGAGTTTCTTCGACAAGGCCGAAATCAAGGACATCATCAGCTATCTGCGTTTGCTGGCCAACGAGGACGACGACCCGGCCTTCATTCGCGCCGTGACGACGCCGCGCCGTGGCGTGGGGCAGTCGACCCTGGAGGTGCTGGGCGCGTTCTCGGGACAGTGGCAGTGCTCGCTGTTCCAGGCCGTCTTTAAAGGCGGTATTGAGGCGAAGCTGACGGACCGCCAGCTGGGGCCGCTGCGCGACTTTTGCAACTTCATCAACGACCTGGAATCGCGCGCCAGCCGCCCCGGCGCGGCCGGCAGCGGCGACAACGCGGCCGAAGTGCTGGACGACATGATGAAGGAAATCCACTACGAATCGTATCTGTACGATGCCTTCGAGGAACGGCAGGCGCAAAGCAAGTGGCAGAACGTGCTGGAATTCGTCAACTGGCTCAAAGAGCGGGGCCGGGGCGGCAAGGACCGCGACGGCGAAGAAAAGAACGTGCTGGAACTGACGCAGATGGTGGCCCTGATGACCATGCTGGAAGGCAAGGACGAAGAGCAGGACGCCGTGCGCATGTCGACCCTGCACGCGTCGAAAGGGCTCGAGTTTCCGCACGTGTTTCTGGTGGGCGTGGAAGAGGGGATCTTGCCGCACAAGGGCGACGCGGACGCGCCGGCCGAAACCATCGCCGCGCGCATCCAGGAAGAGCGGCGGCTGATGTACGTGGGCATTACGCGCGCCCAGCGCACCTTGCACATTACCTGGTGCAAGAAGCGCAAGCGGGCCGGCGAGCAAGTGCATTGCGACCCGTCGCGCTTCATCAAGGAAATGCAGCTCGACGTGGGCGACGCCGTGCCGACGGAGGCGGAAGTGATTTCACCCAAGGAACGTCTGGCGCGCATGAAGGCGCTGCTGGCCGCGCCGAAAGTTTAATTAAGGATTGTTCAAGCTTCCACGGCGCCGTCGGGCGTGGCTTTCGGCACGATGGCCAGCTGCATGCCCAGCGCATCGAGCATCTTCAAAATGGTTTCAAAGCGCGGCTTGCTGCCTTCGCGCAAGGCTTTATACGCGCCTTCGCGCGTGATGTCGGCCCGGGCCGCCACCTTGCCCATGCCATAGGCGCGCACCACATCGTTCATGGCCGACTGGAACAGTTCCGCGTTACCGGTGGCGACGATTTCGCTCATGTAGGCGGCCACGGCAGCCTTGCTGGTCAGGTGTTGCGTTGGATCAAATTTGCTCAGGCCTAATGCTGCCAGGTCGTCGAGGTCGAAGGTGTCATGGTCGATAGGTTGATTCATTTTTTCGTGCTCCTGTGGATGCCGCCGCCGCTTTCCGCATGGCCGCCTGCCGGGCTTTCAGCTCCCTGAGGATCGCTTGCGCCTGTTTGATGTCGCGTTGCTGGTTCGATTTGTTGCCATCGAGTAGCAGCAAGATCAGGGTGCCCCGATTCGTTTTATGAAAATACACGCGCCAGCCCGGCCCCGTCTGTAAAAAACGCAGTTCGCACACGCCTTCGCCCACTGGCCGCCAGTCGCCCTTCTTACCGTGCTGTAAGTGCTTGATGCGGGCATCGATGGCGGCCGCCGCCACATCGTGCAGGGAATCTTCCCAGCGCCGGTATTCGGCCGTCTTGCGCGTATCGATCAGTACTGGTTCGGGTGGCGCTGGTGTGTTCATTGTAATCGTTTGTTCTCATTCGTCAAGCGGTTTGATTCAGCCATACGGAGAGAATAGGCAGAAATCGGCACCGCCTCGGGAAGAATGCCGCTTGTTTGTCCTGGCTCACGCCGCTGCGGCGGTAGAATGCCCCTTTCAGTCAGGAATCACCGAGAGCACCATGGACAATGCAGAACAGATGGAAACACGTTTCGTCGATATCGAGATCAAGCTGGCGCAGCAGGAAGACCTGGTCGAGTCGCTGAACCAGATGGTGTACCAGCAGGGCAAGCGCATCGACCAGCTGGAAGCGATGCTGCACAAGCTGGGCGAGCATGTGCGCGACGGGGCGCAGCAGGCAAATGGCGGGCTGGTCAACGAGCGTCCGCCGCATTACTAAACAAACATTTTCATGTACGGCGCATGAAAACCTTTGCTGTACGGGCGTATCGCTACCATCGGTAGTTGCTGGTGACGCAAGTGTTTCAGGCTGTTATTATTTCAAGCTGGCCCGCGACACAATCGCGGCTCTCTTGCGTTCCTTGAAAGAAGACATGACCCGTCCTACAATGCTCGTCATCGCCGCCAGCCTGATGCTGGCGCCAGCCGCCGCCGCTTTTGCCGCCACCGCCGCTACTACCGTGCCCGCCGCTACCGCAGCCTTGCCCGCCTCGAACCCGTTTGCGCAGGCGAGCAGCCTGCCATTCCAGTATCCGCCGTTCGACAAGGTACAGGACGCCGACTACGCGCCCGCCTTTACGGCAGGCATGGCCGCCAACCTGGCGGAAATCAACGCGATTGCCAATAACCCGAAAGCGGCCACCTTCGACAACACCATCGTCGCCATGGAACGCTCGGGCCAGCTGCTGGGCCGCGTGCGCACCGTGTTTTCCGTGATGTCCGGATCGAATACGAATGAGACGATCCAGGGCCTGGAACGCGAGCTGGCGCCGAAGATGGCGGCCCACAGCGACGCGATCATGCTCAACGACAAACTCTTCAAGCGTATCGACACCCTGTACGCCAAGCGCGACAAGCTGGGCCTCGATGCGGAATCGAAACGCCTGCTGGAACGCTATCACACCGATTTTGTACGCGCCGGTGCCAAGCTGTCGGCGCTTGATAAGGAAAAGCTGCGCGCCTACAACGGCCAGCTGGCTGCCCTGTCGACCAAGTTCGCGCAAAACGTGCTGAAGGAATTGAACGCGTCGGCCGTCGTCGTCGATACGCGCGAAGAACTGGACGGCCTGTCGCCTGCCGCCATCGAAGTGGCCGCCGGCCTGGCCAAGAAGCGCGGCCTCGATGGCAAATACCTGATCGCCCTCGTCAACACGACGGGCCAGGCGCCGCTGTCGCTGCTGACCAACCGCGCGGTGCGCGAACGCATCATGGCGGCATCGCAAGCGCGCGGCAGCCGTGGCGGCGAGTTCGACAATACCGAGGAAGTGCTGGCACTGGCAAAGCTGCGCGCCGAACGTGCCGCGCTGATGGGCTACCCGAACTACGCTGCGTATTCGCTGGAAGACCAGACGGCGCATGACACCACCGCCGTGAACGCCCTGCTGGGCGAGCTGGCGAAGCCGGCCGTCGTCAATGCGCGCCGTGAAGCGGACGATATCCAGAAGGTCATCGATGCGGGCAAAGGCGGCTTCAAGGTGGGCGCCGCCGACTGGGCGTTCTATAGCGACAAGGTGCGCGCGGAACGCTACAACTTTGATGAAAATCAGTTGAAACCGTACTTTGAAATGCACAGCGTGCTGACCAAGGGCGTGTTCTTTGCCGCTGGTAAATTGTACGGCTTGACCTTCAAGCAGCGCACGGACTTGCCCGTCTACACGGCGGACATGCTGGTGTACGACGTCTTCAATGAAGATGGCACCCAGCTGGCCATCTTTACGCTCGATCCTTACGCGCGCAGCAACAAGCGCGGCGGCGCCTGGGCGAATGCCTATGTGGGCCAGTCGAGCTTGCTGAACCGCAAGCCGGTGATCGCGAATAATCTCAACATTCCGAAACCGGAAGCGGGCCAGCCGACCCTGATGACGTTTGACGAAGTCAACACCATGTTCCACGAATTCGGCCATGCGCTGCACGGCATGTTCTCGAACGTGAAATATCCGCGTTTCGCCGGCACCAGCGTGCCGCGCGACTTCGTCGAATACCCGTCGCAAGTCAATGAAATGTGGGCGCTGTGGCCGGAAGTGCTGCAAAACTACGCCAAGCACTATCAGACGGGCGCGGCCATTCCAGCCGAACTGCTGGCCAAGGTAACGGCGGCCGACAATTTCAACCAGGGCTACAAGACCACGGAATACCTGGCGTCGGCCCTGCTGGACCAGCGCTGGCACCAGCTGACCCCGGCACAGATCCCCACCGACGTGCTGGCGTTCGAGAAAGCTGCCTTGACGGACGCGGGCGTCGATTTCGCCCCGGCGCCGCCGCGCTACCGCACCACGTATTTCTCGCACGCGTTCGCGGGCGGCTATTCGGCCGGCTACTACGCGTATCTGTGGTCGGAAAAGCTCGATGCCGACACGGTCGAGTGGTTCAAGGAAAACGGTGGCCTGACGCGCAAGAACGGCGACTGGTTCCGCAATAAACTGCTGTCGCGCGGCGGCAGCGCCGATGCGCTCGACATCTACCGCAACTTCCGCGGCCGCGATGCGAAGATCGAGCCGCTGCTGGAACGCCGTGGCTTGAACGGCAAGTAATTCCTCCCCAGCACAGGCCTCGCCGGTGCTGAACATCAATGGCCGCCCGGCAATGGGCGGCCATTTTTATTTGGAGATTTTGATTGTAAACCGTGGTAAACCACGCATTTGGCGTGCTGCACCACAGGATCACCCATGTTGGATGACGCTTGTGTGACAGGCTGCTATGATCTGCCACTGGCCCGCGACGCGATCGCGGTTCTTCCCCGCGCTTCCTGAAAGATGTCATGATCCGTCCACAACTGCTCGTCATCGCCGCCAGCGTCATGCTGGCCCACGCCGCTCCTTCCGCCCTGGCCGCCACTGCGAAATCCGCACCGGCCGCCGCCGTCAGCGCCCAGAACCCCTTGCTCAAAGCCAGTCCGCTGCCATTCCAGATGCCGCAGTTCGGCCTGATCAAGGATGGTCACTACGCGCCGGCGTTTGCCGAAGGCATGAAACGCCAGCTGGCCGAAGTCAACGCGATTGCCAGCAACCGCCAGCCGGCCACGTTTGAAAACACCATCGTGGCCCTCGAGCGCACGGGACAGCTGCTGCACCGCGTGCAAAGCATCTTCAGCAATATGACCTCGACCAACACGAACAGCGTGCTGGAAGCGGTGGAAGTGGACGTGTCGCCGAAACTGGCCGCGCATGGCGACGCCATCACGCTCAATCCAAAACTGTTTACCCGTATCGACACCCTGTACGCCAAGCGCGACAAGCTGGGGCTCGATGCCGAATCCCTGCGCCTGCTCGAGCGCTATCACACGGATTTCGTGCGCGCCGGCGCCAAGCTGTCCGATGCGGACAAGGAAAAACTGAAAGCCTACAACGCCGAGCAGGCAGGCCTGGAAACGGCCTTCGCGCAAAACGTGCTGAAGGAAACGAATGCCAAGAGCATCGTCGTCGACACGCGTGCCGAGCTGGCGGGCATGACGGACAGCGATATCGACACGGCCGCCGCGGCCGCCAAGGAACGGGGTTTGACGGGCAAGTTCGTCATCGCCCTGGTCAATACCAGCGGCCAGCCGCCGCTGGCCGTATTGACGGACCGCAAGACACGCCAGCGCCTGATGGATGCCTCGCTGAACCGGGGCAGCCAGGGCGGCGAGTTCGACAACCGCGCCATTGTGCTGAAGCTGGCGAAACTGCGCGCCGAACGGGCGACCTTGCTCGGTTACGCCAACTACGCCGCGTACTCGCTGGAAGACCAGACGGCCAAGACCACGACGGCCGTCAACACCCTGCTGTCGGAACTGGCGAAACCGGCCGTCGCCAACGCGCGCCGCGAAGCGGCCGACCTGCAGCAAGTGGTCGATGCGGAAAAGGGCGGTTTCCAGGTGGCAGCGGCCGACTGGGCCATCTACACGGACAAGCTGCGCAAGCAGCGTTTCAATTTCGATGAAAACGAGCTGAAACCGTACCTGGAACTGAACAGCGTGCTGAACAACGGCGTGTTCTTTGCCGCGAACAAGTTGTATGGCATCAGCTTCAAGCAACGCACTGATTTACCGGTGTACAACCCGGACGTGCGCGTCTACGACGTGCTGGATGCCAACGGCAAGCCGCTGGCCCTGTTCATCGCCGATTTCTATGCGCGCGGCAACAAGCATGGCGGCGCGTGGATGAATGAATACGTATCGCAATCCGCGCTGATGGGCACGCATCCCGTCGTTGCCAACCAATTGAATATTCCGAAGCCGCCCGCCGGCCAGCCGACCTTGCTGACGTTCGATGAAGTGACGACCATGTTCCACGAATTCGGCCATGCGCTGCACGGCATGTTTTCGAACGTGAAATACCCGCGCTTTGCCGGCACCAGCGTGCCGAGCGACTTCGTCGAATACCCGTCGCAAGTCAATGAAATGTGGGCCGTCTGGCCGGAAGTGCTGCAAAACTACGCCAAGCACTACCAGAGCGGCGCGGCCATGCCGCAGGCATTGCTCGACAAGGTCACGGCGGCGAAGAAATTCAACCAGGGTTTCATGACGACGGAATACCTGTCGGCGGCCTTGCTGGACCAGCGCTGGCACCAGCTGGCGCCGAGCCAGATCCCGACGGATGTGCTGGCCTTTGAAGCGGCATCGCTGAAAGATGCTGGTGTCGATTACGCGCCCGTGCCGCCGCGCTACCGCACCACGTATTTCTCGCACAGCTTCTCGGGCGGCTACTCGGCGGCGTATTACGCCTACCTGTGGTCGGAAAAGCTGGACGCGGAATCGGTCAACTGGTTCAAGGAAAACGGCGGCCTGACGCGCAAGAATGGCGACTGGTTCCGCAGCAAATTGCTGTCGCGCGGCGGCAGCGTCGATGCGCTGCAACTGTTCCGCGACTTCCGCGGCCGCGACGCCACCGTGGAACCATTGCTGGAACGCAGGGGCTTGAACGCGAAGTAAGCCGTTCTCATCAGAAGCTTGCGTTGCGTTGACATGGCGCACGCAAGCTTTCCGTGCCGGCGGCGTAGAATTGAGTAAGATGTAAACAAGAAGGCAGTCGAAAGAGTATATGAGTCAGCAAGATTTGAATGGCATTACCCTGGAAGGTATCGTGACGCGCCTGCACGCCCACTACGGCTGGGACGGCTTGGCCAAGCACATCGATATCAATTGCTTCATCAGCGATCCCAGCATCAAGTCGAGCCTGAAGTTTTTGCGCAAGACCCCGTGGGCCAGGAGCAAGGTGGAACAGCTGTACCTGGACACGCAATTTACTGACTGACAGGAAAAAACATGGATAGCAAACTCAAGGAATCGCTGCAACAACTGCATTCGACACTGGAAACCAGCGGCCCCGTCGATGAAGAACTGCATGGTTTGCTGCAAAAACTCGATGTCGACATCAAGTTGCTGATGGAAAAGCGCGCCGCGCAGGAGCAGGAAGAAGAGTCGACCACCTATGGGCTGGCCGAGCGCAGCCAGGAATTGTCGGCCAAGTTCGCCGTCAAGCATCCGAAACTGGAGCCGGCCTTACGCGAATTGGGTGAAATTTTAGCCAACATGGGTATCTGATCGGGGTCAGTCGCTACGCGATCGCAATGCGTCCCACTGGGCCGCATTGCCCCGACGGGGCCGCCCCGTTTCTCCCAAGTAATTGAAAAATAAACGTTTTTTGTACTGAAATCCAACAGTAAAAAGCAGGCCGTCAGGTTGGAAATGGCCAATTCCGGTACAATCCGTACCCTATGAGCTCCCCTACCAATTTATTTGCGACCGTTCCCAAGCGGTCTGCCCGCGCTGCCGTGGCGCCTTTCCTGCCGATGTCGCGTGCCGAGATGGACGCGCTGGGCTGGGACCAGTGCGACGTCATCCTCGTCACGGGCGATGCCTACATCGACCATCCGAGCTTCGGCATGGCCCTGGTCGGCCGCCTGCTCGAAGCGCAGGGTTACCGCGTCGGCATCATCAGCCAGCCGGACTGGCTGTCGGCCGACGCCTTCCGCATCCTCGGCAAGCCGCGCCTGTACTACGGCATTACCGCCGGCAACATGGATTCCATGGTCAACCAGTACACGGCCGACCGCAAGATCCGCTCCGACGACGCCTACACGGCGAATGCCGAACCGAACAAGCGCCCGGACCGCGCCGTCACCGTGTACGCCCAGCGCGCGCGCGAAGCGTATTCCGACGTGCCCATCGTCATCGGCAGCATCGAGGCGTCCTTGCGCCGCATCGCCCATTACGATTACTGGTCGGACAAGGTCCGCCGTTCCGTCTTGCCCGATTCCAAGGCTGATTTGTTGATTTTCGGTAATGCCGAGCGGGCGCTGGTCGACCTGACCCACCGTCTGGCCGCCGGCGAATCGATCAAGGATATCCGCGACCTGCGCGGCACGGCCTTCATGGTGCCGGCCGGCTGGCTGCCCGGCGACGACTGGGGCGTGCACAATTCCACCCGCGTCGACGTGCCCGGCAAGATCGACCCGCACTACAGCCCCTACGAGATGGTGCAGGAAGACAAGACCGCCTGCGCCACGGAAAATGCGTCGAAATCGGCCGAAGTCATCAAGCCGATCCGCATCATGAGCCGCGAAGAGCGCCTGGCCATGGCCAAGGAAAAGCACGACAAGACCGTCGTGCGCCTGCCCGCCTACGACGTCGTCAAGGATGACCCCGTGATGTATGCGCACGCCTCGCGCGTGTTCCACCTGGAATCGAATCCCGGCAATGCGCGCGCCATGGTGCAGGCGCACGGCGAGCGCGACGTGTGGCTCAATCCGCCGCCGCTGCCGCTGGCCATGGACGAGATGGATGGCGTGTACGACATGAATTACGCGCGCGCCCCGCACCCGAGCTATGGCAAGGCGCACATTCCCGCCTGGGAAATGATCCGCTTTTCCGTCAACATCATGCGCGGCTGCTTCGGCGGCTGCACCTTCTGTTCGATCACGGAGCACGAAGGCCGCATCATCCAGAGCCGTTCGGAGCCATCGATCCTGCGCGAAATCGAACATATCCGCGATAAAACCAAAGGCTTTACGGGCACTATTTCCGATATGGGTGGCCCGACGGCGAATATGTACCGCCTCGCCTGCAAGGAAAAAGAGATTGAAGTGTCGTGCCGCCGCCTGTCGTGCGTGTACCCGTCCATCTGCGTCAACCTGGGCACGGACCACAGCAAGCTCATTTCCCTGTACCGCAAGGCGCGCGCCATTCCCGGCATCAAGAAAGTGCTGATCAGCTCGGGCTTGCGCTACGACCTGGCCGTGCGTTCGCCCGAGTACGTCAAGGAACTGGTGACGCACCACGTGGGCGGCCTGCTGAAGATCGCGCCCGAGCACACGGAAGAGGGGACGTTATCGAAGATGATGAAGCCCGGCATCGGCGCCTACGACGAATTCAAGGAAATGTTCGACCGTTTCTCCTTGGAAGCAGGCAAGAAGCAATACCTGATCCCGTATTTCATCGCCGCCCATCCGGGCACGACGGACACGGACATGCTGAACCTGGCCCTGTGGCTGAAGAAAAACAATTTCAAGCTGGACCAGGTGCAGACCTTCATGCCCACGCCGATGGCGATGGCCACGACCATGTATCACACGCGCAAGAATCCCCTGCGCAAGGTGACAGCCGACTCGGAAGTGGTGGAAACGGCCCGCAGCGGCAAGATCCGCCGCACCCATAAAGCCTTCCTGCGCTACCAGGACCCGGCCAACTGGCCGATCCTGCGTGAAGCGCTGGTCAACATGGGCCGTGGCGACTTGATCGGCAATGGCGACAAGCATTTGATACCGGCCTGGACCTCGTCCGAGTCGGGCGGCCTGGCCGCTGGCGAACGCAGCCGTCAGACGCATGGCGCCGGCACGCCGGACAAGTTCAAGGTCACGCCAGGCAAGAACCGCATCGCTCTGGGCGGCACGGCAGCGGCGCCGAAGGCGACCGCCGTCGAATCGAAGGTGCGTCCATCGATACTCTCGACCATCAAGACGAAGGCCAAGCCGGCCGCCGCGCCGATGGGCCGTGGCGGCAAGCCGCCGGCCAAGGGCGGCCATGCCGCACCGGCACGGGGCGGACGCAAATAAACGGTCTTCGGCCTTCGGGCTTCGACTGAAAACCCGGCAACGCGTACTGCGTTGCCGGGTTTTTTGTTATGGGTGCACCAGGATGGGGCATGGCACGCCATGGCGGCGGGATTTTTACCAATATTTAAAAATTGAATAGAGCAAAAGGCAATTTTCCCTTGTGGCAACTTGGTGTTTGAAAATATACTCGTTGGATATTTAGCCGTACGGCAACAAAGCTGCCTTTCTGGCAATCGCCAGCGTACGTGACTCCCAGCGTTGATATGAAAAGAGATGCCAATTGAAATGCCTTTCCTGCCAGGCCGAGAATAAGCCGGGCGCTAAATTCTGTTCTTCCTGCGGCACCACGTTTGCCGTTGTTCCCGCCGCCGCCCCGGTACCGGGCAAATCCTGTGGCCAGTGCGGCCATGAATGCAAGCCCGATGCCAAGTTCTGCCCCAAGTGCGCGTTCAGCTTTGCCGTGGCCCCAGTGGCGTCGCCGGCACCTGTTGCGGCACCTGTTTCGGCGCCGATTCCTGAGCCAGTGAATGCGGTCGTTCCTGAGCCGGCGCCAGTGGCAGAGGTGGTCGCGCAAGCTGTCGCTGAACCCGTGCCCGTTGCCATCCCGCAGCCAGTCGCGCCGCCGCCGCCCGTGCTGGAAAAGCGCCGTGCCGATCCCGCACCCGCACCCGCACCGGCACCGGCACCTGCTCCCGTGGCAGAACCAGCTCCCGCGCCCGATGTGCCGGTGGACAGCCCACCGGCTGGCGGCCGCATGCAACTGATCGCCGCAGCCGTCGCAGCGGTGGTATTGCTGGGTGGTGCGGGCGCTTACTATTTCTTGTCAGGCAAGCCGGCTGCAGTAGCGCCGGAACCCGTTGTTCCAGCGCTGGCGGACCCTGCGCCTGCCGCCGAGCAGCCGCTGGCCATCAGCGACCCGGCGCTCGACGGCGCGACGGCGGCCGAGCCTGCCGTTGCGCCTGCTGCGCCCGCCCCGGCGCCTGTCGCCGCGCCCGCCCCCGAGCCGGTGCCCGCACCCGCCCCGGCCCCGGCTGTGGAAAAACCGGCTCCCGTCGCGGAAAAACCGGCCAAGCCCGTCAAGGTGACACCGCCACCGGCGCCTGTCAAACAGACTAGCGGCCTGGAAAGCGTGATCACGGACAGCCTGTCGGAAGCGAGCCACTGCATGAGCCAGCGCAAGTACGACTGTGCCATCGCCAACGCGAATGCCGTGTTGCGCATGGACACGGGCAACCGCCATGCGCTCGACATCAAGCGCAAGGCGAAAGAGGCGCAGGACAAGGCGCTGTCGCAAATCCAGATCGAGTAAGCCGCGCGGCTTGCCTTCCCTTCCTATTTTGATACTCCTGGAGAATAACGTGAAAAACTTGAAACAAATTGCCAAGCCCATGGTGGCGCTGCTGGTCGTGTCCTCGATGCTGGCCGGTTGCGCCGCGCCGGGCGGCCCTGGCGCCACGGGCAGCACCACCACCGCAGGCACGGAAGCGGCCAGCGGCGAGTGCAACACGGCCATGCTGGCCGGCATCGGCGCCGTCGTGGGCGGCTTGCTGGGCGGCGGCAACAATACCGTGCGCGGCGCGGCGCTGGGCGCCAGCCTGGGCGCGCTCGCCTGCGTGGCCTTGAATTATCAAAGCCAGCAAGTCAAGACGTCGCAGCAGGTGCAAGCCGACTACAAGGTGGCCAACAAGGGCAAGCTGCCCGAGCAGTCGACCCTGGTGAAGTACGAGACGGGCTTTACGCCATCCTCCGTGCGTCCGGGCCAGAAGGCGCAGACCAATTCGTATATCGAAGTGGCGGCCGGCACGCGCGATCCGAACCCGCTGGTGGAAGAGGAATTGAGCCTGTACAAGCCAAATGGCGAGCTGATCAAGACCGTGCGCAAGGTGGTCAGCAGCAACAACGGCAGCGGTGCCTACAAGGGCGGCTTCTCGATTCCCATGCCTGAAGGCGTGCCGCAGGGCATTTACCCGGTGCGCACGGCCCTGTACCTGAATAGCAAGCGCGTCGGCGGCCAGGACGTCAAGCTGCAGATCGTCCAGCGCCAGGCGCCCGTGAGTGAGCTGCAACTGGCTCTCGCCTACTAACACCTTGGTAGCACGGGGCGGCCAGGCAGGCCGTCCCCTCCCGATTCATTTCCACTAGGCTTTACATGACCATTTCCACAGAAGCACATAACCCTCTTCCCTTTTCCTCCGCCGTGGGCTCGCTGATCGAAGCGACCGACGCCATCAGGAATTTCCGCGCGATTGCCCTGCTGGCCCTGACCTTCATCGGCGCCGTGCTCGTCGGTGGCGTGCTGACGATGCTCGCCGGCAGCATGGGCAGTGTCTTGCTGGGCTTCCTGGGCGGCCTGATGGCCTTCCTCGTGATGTTTTACGGTTCCAACGCCGTGGGCATCCTGCTGATGCGCGATGCGCAGGGCCAGCCGGGCATGAGCCTGGTGGATGCCGTGCTCGTCTCGCTGTACACGAGCCACCGCCTGATCGCGGTCGTGTTCCTGGAATTTCTGATCGTGCTGGCGGCCATGATCGCCATCGCCATCATCTTGTTCCTCTGCAAGATTCCCGTGCTCGGTCCCGTGCTGTACACGGTCGTCTTCCCGCTGTCGGCCATCGTGCTGGGCGTGCTGGTGTTTGCCCTGTTCTACGTGATGCTGCCGCTGGCCGGCCCCGCCGCCTGGTCGGGTGCCACCGTGTTCCAGATCATTGCCCGCCTGAACCAGATCGTGCGCACCAAGCTGGTGTCGGTGATCCTGCTGGAAGTGCTGCTGTTCCTGATCACCGCGTTCGTGGCACTGCTGATCTTTGGCGTAGTGGGCACGGGCGTGTCGCTGACGACGGGCATGTCGGCCGGCATCCTGGGCCTGGGCGGCCAGATGAACATGTATTCCCTGGCTTCGGGTTTCAGTGGCGGTTCCGGCTACATCATCGCAGCCGGCCTCGGCGGCGGTTTGCTGATGGCGGCCGCGGCCGTGGTGCCGGGTTTGATCTTCAGCAAGGGCGTGTGCATCATTTACCTGAACGCCACGCGCAACGTCGATTTCAGCGCCTCGGAAGCGAGCCTGAACGACGGCCTGGCCACGGTCAAGAAAAAGCCGAGGAAGCGCGCGAACGCGCGCGTGCCCTGGCCGAACAGGCCGCGGCCCCAGCCGCTCCGGCAGCGCCAGCGGCTGCGCCCGCTGACGGCCTGCACTGCCCCAGCTGCAAGGCGCCGGTCGCGTCCGATGACGTGTTCTGCGGCGAGTGCGCGCATAAACTCAAGTAAGGCAGACCATGGCGCAATTCTGTAGACAGTGCGGCACCGCCCACGCGCCCGACGCGCGCTTTTGCGACGAGTGCGGCAAGGTCGTCAACGCCGCCCCGGCCGCGACGCCGGCGCTGTCCGGCGTGAAGCGGCGACACGTCGTCATCGCCGGCGGCGTGCTGGCGCTGGTCATCGTGGCCGGCGGCGCCCTGGCGTGGCTGCTGGCGCCGGAAGCGGCGTCGGCCAGCAGTTTTGGCCGCGCCATCGACGCCCATCTGGCGGCCGACGAGGCGGCGCGCGACAAGCTGCTGTGCCTCACCGACTTGCCGTACCAGAAGGAAGAAATCCGCGTGGCGTCGTACGACAGTTCCACTCGGCAATGGCTCGATGCGCTGGTGCGTAGCGGCTTGTACAACGCTCCCGTCGAGCAGAGCAGCGGCGTCTGGATTGTGCAAACGCAATTTGTCTACGCGCTGGCCGCGCCCGGCAAGGCGGCCTTGCGCGGGAATAAGCTGTGCGTGGCCAAGGGCCTGAAAGTGGCCAAGGTCAGCGGCTACGAGCAGGTGCGCGAGATGGGCGGGCAGCAGGTGGCGATGGCCACGGCCACCCTGGCGCTGACCGATGAAGCGGCGTGGCTCGCCAAATCGGCCGACCGGGCAATGATCCTGCAACACTTGCCGCATGGCGACCTGGAAGTGCAACTGCCGCTGGCCCTGGTCGACAAGCAATGGCAAGTCACCGACCGCGCGCAACTGCACCAGGCCGCCATGGCCATGCGCCAGGCGTCCGGCGCGCAAGGAGCTGACATGCTGGACAAGCTGAAAAGCCTGTTCCGCTTTGGCGGCCATCCGCTGGTGGGCAAATGGAAGGGACCGATGGGCTCGGTCCTGGAATTCACGCGCGACAGCGTGATCGATAACGGCAAGGAAACCAAGGTGACGTTTACCACCGAGGGCGATGCCGTGACGGTCATGTCGGAAGAGGGGGCGACGTCGCCATGCAGATCACGCTGAGCGAGAACACCAACACGGCCACGCTGATGCTCGGCGGCATGCCGATCGCGGTGCTGCAGCGCGTGCGCGATTAAGCGTCGGGCAGGCGGTGCAGCCTGCCGCCTTGCCTCATTCCCGAAGCCCGGCCCTGCCGGGCTTTTGATGCCCGCAGGCAGGGGCGCACACGTCAGTTTGTCTTGACATCAAGATAGTTCGCGCCCACACTGGCTTTTTATCTTAACGTCGAGATAGTTTCATGGCCTCTTCCTTTGCCCGCCCCGCCTGGGGCGATATTCTGCTCACGGCGCTGGCGCCCCTGATCTGGGGTTCCACGTACATCGTCACGTCCGAACTGCTGCCGCCCGACCGTCCCTACACGGCGGCCCTGATCCGCGTGCTGCCGGCCGGCCTGCTGTTGCTGTTGACCATGCGGCGCCTGCCCGCGCGGCGCGACTGGGTCCGCGTGTTGATCCTGTCCGCGCTGAATATCGGCGTGTTCCAGGCGCTGCTGTTCGTGGCCGCCTACCGCTTGCCGGGCGGCTTGGCGGCCGTGGTGGGGGCCATCCAGCCGCTGCTGGTGATTGGGCTCGCCTGGGGCGTGGAAGGGCGCCGGCCGGCCCGCCTGACCTTGCTTGCCAGCGTGCTGGGCGTGGCCGGCATGGGTGTTTTGTTGTTGTCGCCGCGCACGGTGTGGGAACCCGTCGGCATCGCCGCCGCGCTGGGCGGCACGGCGTGCATGGCGGCCGGCACCTACCTGACGCGGCGCTGGAAGCCGGACTTGCCCGTGCTGGCGCTGACGGGCTGGCAATTGCTGCTCGGCGGCCTGATGCTGGCGCCCGTCGCCTGGCTGGCCGACGCCCCGCTGCCGGCCTTGTCGCTGCAACAAGTGCTGGCCTACGCCTACCTGTGCCTGGCCGGCGCCCTGCTGGCCTACGCCTTGTGGTTCCGCGGCATCGCCAGGCTGTCGCCCGTGGCCGTCTCCTCGCTGGGACTGCTCAGTCCCCTGATGGCCGTCGTGCTGGGCTGGGCCTTGCTGGGGCAAGCCATGACGGGATGGTCGATGCTGGGCTTGCTGCTGGTGCTGGCCAGCGTGTTGGCGGTGCAGTGGGCCAGCGCCCGTCCCGCAACAAACGCCTGACTTCCGCGTATTTCCCCTCGGCAGGCTGACCGCGTCGGCCTGCCCCTTTCCCTCTGGGCGCTCCCTTTTTGCTGCACCGCACATACAGTTTTGCTTGCACTGATATGGGGCATTGAGGCACTATTCGCTTCGCGCAAACGTTTGCGCGCAACGAATTTCCACAAAAGCATGCAGTACACGTGCTTGACCAACCACTCTGGAGACGCTCATGACATCCCGTATTCGCCTGAAAATGATTGCCGCCGCTGTCCTGGTATGTGCCTTGCCCGCCGTGCCGGCGATGGCGCAGACGCCAGCCAAACCGAAGGTGGCATTGGTGATGAAGTCGCTCGCCAATGAATTTTTCCTGACCATGGAAAATGGCGCCAAGGCGCATCAGAAGGCCAATGCCGCCAAGTACGACCTGCTGTCGAACGGCATCAAGGATGAAACGGATACGTCGAGCCAGATCAAGCTGGTCGAGCAAATGATCGTCTCGCGCGTCAACGCGCTGGTGATCGCCCCGGCCGACTCGAAGGCGCTGGTGCCGGTGCTGAAAAAAGCCATCGACGCGGGCATCATCGTCGTCAATATCGACAACAAGCTCGACGATGGCGCCCTGAAAGAGAAGGGCATCACTGTGCCGTTCGTCGGTCCGGACAACCGCAAGGGCGCCAAGGTCGTCGGCGACTTCCTGGCCAAGCAGATCAAGAAGGGCGACCCGGTCGGCATCATCGAAGGCGTCTCGACCACCTACAACGCGCAGCAGCGCACCCTGGGCTTCCAGGACGCGATGAACGCGGCCGGCGCCAAGGTCGTCAGCGTGCAGTCGGGCCAGTGGGAAATCGCCCCTGCCAACACGGTGGCGGCCGCCATGCTGAACGCCAACCCGAATATCAAGGCTTTGCTGTGCGGTAACGACAACATGGCCATCGGCGCCGTGTCCGCCATCAAGGCGGCCGGCAAGACGGGCAAGGTCCTCGTCGTCGGCTACGACAACATCAACGCCATCAAGCCGATGCTGGCTGACGGCCGCGTGCTGGCTACCGCCGACCAGTTCGGTTCGCAGCAAGCCGTGTTCGGCATCGACACCGTGCTCAAAGCCCTGGCGCAGAAGAAGAAACAGGCCGATCTCGGTGGCGTCATCGAAACCAAGGTCGAACTGGTCGCCAAGGGCGCCAAGTCCTGATCGTCTGATCCCGCCGGGGCCAGCGTCCGCGTCTCTGCCTGAGGCTGCGGCGCCGGCCCCGCCGTCTTTTTCCGCGGAGTTTTATCATGCCCACCGACATCCCCCCGGCGCCCTCAGCCGCCATCCCTCTATTGACCCTGGATAACATCGGCAAGTCCTATGTCGGCCCCGTGCTGGGCGGCGTGGGCTTGCGCTTCGCCCCTGGCCAGGTGCTGGCGCTGACGGGAGAGAACGGTGCCGGCAAGAGCACGCTGTCGAAGATCATCTGCGGCCTGGAGCAAGCCACCACGGGCACGATGTTGCTCGACGGCAAGCCCTACCAGCCCGCCTCGCGCGGCGCCGCCGAGGCGCTGGGCATCCGCATGGTGATGCAGGAACTCAATCTGATTCCCACCCTGTCGATCGCGGAAAACCTGTACCTGAAGAATTTGCCGCAGCGCTTCGGCTTCATCGACCGCGCCCGTCTCGAACGCGACGCGCGCGAACAGATGGAGAAAGTGGGCCTGGGCGCCCTCGACCCGTGGACCTTGGTCGGCGAGCTGGGCATCGGCCACCAGCAGATGATCGAGATCGCGCGCAACCTGATCGGCGCCTGCCGCCTGCTGGTGTTAGATGAGCCGACGGCTATGCTGACGCACCGCGAAGTGGAATTGCTGTTCCTGCAAATCGAGCGCCTGAAGGCCGACGGCGTGTGCATCATCTATATTTCCCACCGCCTGGAAGAACTCAAGCGCGTGGCCGACCGCATCGCCGTGCTGCGCGACGGCCAGCTCGTGTGCGACGACGATATCGCCGGCCACTCCGCCGCCGACCTGGTCAGCCTGATGGTGGGCCGCTCGGCCGACGACGCGGTCGACCTGAGCGGCCGCACCTTAGGCGCGCCGCTGCTGCGCGTGCGGGGATTGGCGCGCGGCAAGGTCGTCAACCCGACGTCGTTCGACTTGCGCGCCGGCGAAATCCTCGGCATCGCCGGCCTCATCGGCTCTGGCCGCACGGAATTGCTGCGTTTGATCTTCGGTGCCGACCGCGCGGACGCCGGCGACGTGTTCCTCGGCGACAGCGAAGTCCCTGCCGCCTTGCACTCGCCGCAGGCGGCCGTGCAAGCCGGCATCGCCATGATCACGGAAGACCGCAAGGGACAAGGTCTGTTGCTGCGCCAGTCGATCGCCGTCAACACGACCCTGGCCTCGCTCGATACCGTCAGCGGCGCTGGCTGGCTCAACGATGCGGCCGAAGCGACGGTGGCCGACGACTATATTCAGCGCCTGGGCATCCGCTCGCGCAACAGCGCGCAAACGGTGGCCGAGCTGTCCGGCGGCAACCAGCAAAAGGTGGTGATCGCCCGCTGGCTGTACCGCGACTGCCCCGTGATGCTGTTCGACGAACCCACGCGCGGCATCGATATCGGCGCCAAGTTTGATATCTATCAGGTGCTGGCCGAACAGGCGCGCCAGGGCAAGGGCCTCGTCATCGTGTCGAGCGACTTGCGCGAGCTGATGCTGATCTGCGACCGCATCGCCGTCATGAGCGCGGGCAGCATCGTCGACACCTTCGAGCGCGGTGCCTGGAGCCAGGACGCGCTGCTGTCGGCCGCCTTCTCCGGCTATTTGACCCCCAACTCCACTCCAGCTGCGGCCTGATCGCCGGAAAGATTCCCATGACCACCAACTCCTCTCCTTCGTATCTGCAGCGCAGCCTGGCCGACCTGAAAAACTATGCGGGCCTGATCGGTGCTTTGCTTGCCATGTGCGTGCTGTTCTCGTTTGCCAGCGAAAACTTCTTTACCCTGGCGACCTTGAGTACCCTGTCGAACAACATCCCGACCCTGGTCGTGATGGCCGTCGGCATGACGTTCGTGCTGATCATCGGCGGCATCGACCTGTCCGTCGGTTCCGTGATGGCGCTGGCCGCCTCCGTGCTGTCCTTGGCCGTCGTGCACTGGGGCTGGCCCGTGTGGAGCGCCGCCCTGCTGGGCATGTTCGTCGCCGCCCTGTGCGGCGCGACGACGGGCCTCATTTCCGTCGGCTGGCGCATCCCCTCCTTCATTGTGTCCTTGGGCGTGCTGGAAATGGCGCGCGGCATGGCGTATCAAGTGACCAATTCGCGCACGGAATACATCGGCAGCGCCGTCGACGGCATCAGCTCGCCCATTGCGTTCGGCCTGTCGCCCGCCTTCATCGCCTCGATCGCCATCGTCGTCATCGGCCACCTGGTGCTCACGCGCACGGTGCTGGGACGCCACTGGATCGGTATCGGCACGAATGAAGAAGCCGTGCGTTTGTCCGGCATCAATACAAAACCGTCGAAAGTGCTGGTGTTTGCCCTGATGGGCTTTCTTGCCGGCGTGGGCGCGCTGTTCCAGGTGTCGCGCCTGGAAGCGGCCGACCCGAACGGCGGCGTGGGCATGGAATTGCAAGTGATCGCCGCCGTCGTGATCGGCGGCACGAGCCTGATGGGCGGGCGCGGTTCCGTCATCAGCACGTTTATCGGCGTGTTGATCATTTCCGTGCTGGAAGCGGGCTTGGCGCAAGTGGGCGTGTCGGAACCCGTGAAACGCATCGTCACGGGCCTGGTGATCGTCGCGGCCGTCGTGCTCGACACCTACCGCCGCCGCGGCGAGCGTTCATAATACCGGCCCATGGCAACCATCAAGCAAGTGGCGCAGGCGGCGGGGGTCTCGTTTACCACCGTCTCGCACGTCCTCAACAATACCCGCCCCGTCAGCGACGAGGCGCGCCGCGCCGTGCTGGCGGCGGCGGAACAATTGCATTACGTGCCCAGCGCGCTGGCGCGTTCCCTGCGCAGCCGCAGCACGGGCACCATCGGTCTGATCATTCCGAACAATACGAACCCGTATTTCTCGGAAGTGGCGCGCGGCATCGAGGACAGCTGCTACGCGGCCGGCTACAGCGTGATCCTGTGCAATTCCGATGACGACCCCGTCAAGCAGCGCGATTACCTGAACGTGCTGCTGACCAAGCGTTGCGACGGCCTGATTCTGTCCGCGCTGGCCGACAGCGATGGCGAACTGCTGCGCAAGATGAAGGTGCCGGCCGTGCTGCTCGACCGCGCGCCCAGCGACCTGGCCATCGATGCGGTGGCCGTCGACAATCGCGCCGGGGGATCCTTGGCCGCGCGCCATTTGCTGGGGCTGGGGCGCCGGCGCCTTGCCTGCATCGCCGGTCCCCGCGAGGTGAGCATTTCCAACGAGCGCATTGCCGGCGCGCGCGGCGCCATGGCGGACGCGGGCGTGGTCCTGGCCGATGCCCTGTGCGTACATGGCGATTTTACGAGCGCGGGCGGCTATGCGGCCGCGCTGGACTTGCTGGCGCTGCCCCAGGGCCAGCGACCCGACGCCTTGTTCTGCTGCAATGACTTGATGGCTTTTGGCGCCCTGCGCGCCGCCGCCGAGCGCGGCATTGCCGTGCCCGGCGAACTGGCCGTCGTCGGCTTCGACGATATCGACCTGGCCAGCTTCGTGCATCCGGCCTTGACCAGCGTGGCGCAGAACACGCGCGAGCTGGGCCGCATCACGGCCGCGTGCCTGCTGGCGCGCATCGCCGACCCCGCCTTGCCGCGCCAGCAGCGCAGCATCGCACCCGAGCTGCACGTGCGCGGCTCCAGCGTGGCCGCCACCGTACCTTCTGCAGTACCTACTTCTTCTCCTGCAACTGAACTGATGGGAATGACATCATGATCGTGGTTATCGGCAGCATCAATATGGACCTGGTCTTGCGCGTGCCGCGCATGCCCCTGCCCGGCGAAACCCTGACGGGCGGCGCGTTTAGAACTATTCCTGGCGGCAAGGGCGCCAACCAGGCCGTGGCCTGCGCGCGCCTGAGCGGCAAGGTGGCGGGCGCCCAGCAAGTGGCCATGATCGGCTGCGTGGGCGACGACGCCTTCGGCGCCACCCTGCGCGCGGCCCTCGTGGGCGACGGCATCATCGACAGCCATATCAGCACCTTGCCGGGCGTGGCGTCCGGCATCGCCTCGATCCTCGTCGACGACAACGGCCAGAACAGCATCGTGATCGCCGGCGGCGCCAACGATCTGCTCAGCCCCGCGCACATCGACGCGGCGAAAGAGCTGATCGAGCAGGCGGACATCGTCGTGCTGCAGCTGGAAACGCCGATGGCCACCGTCGTGCACGCCATCAAACTGGCCCGTTCGCTGGGCAAGACCGTGGTGCTGAACCCGGCCCCGGCGGCCAGCTTGCCGGACGGCGTGCTGGAACTGGTCGACTACCTGATTCCGAATGAAATCGAAGCGGCCATGCTGGCCGGCGTCAGCCCGGATGGCGCCGATGCCCAGGCGCTGGCGGCGGCGCTGCAAAAGCTGGGCAGCGACAACGTCATCATCACGCTCGGCTCCAAGGGCGTGCATGCGTCCCTGTATGGCGGCGATTTCACGTTTCCGGCCGAAGCGGTGCAGGCGGTCGACACGACGGCCGCCGGCGACACCTTCATCGGCGGCTTTGTCGCGGGCCTGGCGTCCGGCATGGACGAGGCGGAATCCATCCAGCAAGGCCAGCGCGCGGCCGCCTGGAGCGTCACCAAGCCCGGCGCGCAAACCTCGATCCCCCACTTGCACGAGCTGTTCTAACGACACCCCGCCCATGAAAAAATCACCGCTGCTGAATATTGCACTGTCGCAACTGATCGCGTCGCTGGGCCATGGCGACATGCTCGTCATCGGCGATGCGGGCTTGCCGTCGCAGCCTGGCGTGCCCCTGATCGACCTGGCCCTGACGCGCGGCATTCCCGGCTTCATCGATACCGTCAACACGGTATTGACTGAAATGCAGGTGGAATACCATTTGCTCGCCAGCGAACTGCCGCAGCATAATCCGGCCATGGCGGCGCAGGTGGCGGCCTTGTCCCTGCCCGATGCGCGCCAGGTGACGCACGAGGAGTTCAAGCAATTGAGCAAGGGCGCGCGCGCCATCGTGCGCACGGGCGAGTGCAGTCCGTATGCCAACATCATTTTGGTCGCCGGCGTCGTGTTCTAGCGCAAACAATGGCGACATTGTTTGCCAAAAACATCAACGCTATTGTTCTCACTGAAATAATTATCCAATGGCAAAAGGGGCGGCTACAATAGCCTTACCCCTGCCAGCTCGGCAGCTTCCTGTGGTGTTCCGCCATGCCGATGAAAGCCCCCGACGCTTTCCGCCTAGTCTTGCCGCTCGCCGGCAGGCTGGCGCGCGGCTGGCGCGGCCTTTTCTTCCTGCTGCTGTGTCTGGCCACACAAGCCCGGGCGCTGGAACCCGTCTCCCTGCAGCTCAATTTCACGCACCAGTTCCAGTTCGCCGGCTATTACGCGGCCATCGAGCAAGGTTATTACCGCGAGGCGGGCCTCGACGTGACGCTGCTCGAAGGCAGCGGCGCGCCGCGCGCCGAGGCGGCCGTGCTGGCGGGCCAGGCCGAATATGGCGTGGGCAACAGCACCTTGCTGCTCAGCCGCCTGGCCGGTAAACCCGTGGTGGTGCTGGCCGTCGTGTTTCAGCATTCGCCCAGCGTGCTGCTGATGCGCCAGCATGGCGGCGCGCCCGACGTGCGCCGGCTGGCGGGCGCCCCCGTGATGATAGGCGCGCCCGCCGACGCGGCATCCGCGTCCGATGAAGTGTCGCTGTTCCTGAAGAAAATGGGCGTCGCGCCGCAGCAGATGCGCCACTTGCCGCCCAGCTACCGGGTCGAGGATTTGATCGAGGGCAAGGTCGATGCGATCGCCGCGTATTCCACCAACGAACCGGACTACCTGGACCGGGCGGGCTTTCCCTATTACCAGTTTACGCCGCGCACGGCCGGCATCGATTTCTACGGCGACAACCTGTTTACCAGCGAGCACGAACTGCGCCGCCATCCCGAGCGCGTGAAAGCGTTCCGCGCGGCCAGCCTGCGCGGCTGGCAATACGCGATGGCGCACCGCGAGGAAATGGCGCAACTGATCCATGTCAAGTACGGCCAGCGCCATGACCGCGCCCATCTGCTGTACGAGGCGCAGCAGATGGAATTGCTGCTGCAGCCCACGCTGGTGGAACCGGGCTACATGAATCCCCAGCGCTGGCAGCATATCGCCGATACGTATGCCGCCATGGGCGTGCTGCCGCGCGATGCCACGGACAGCCGCGCCTACCAGGGCTTTTGTACCGCCCCGTGCCAGGCGCGGACCTCGGCTGGCTGTACCTGTCGCTGGGCGTGGCGGGCAGCCTGCTGGCCGTGTCGGCCGCCTTTCACTTCAGCAATCTGGCACGCGAGCGCCGCCGCACGGAAGACACCATCCGCCAAGGCGAGTTGCGCTTTCGCACCATGTTCGAGCAGGCGCCCATGGGCATCGCTCTGATCGATACCGTGAGCGGACAGTTTCTGGATATCAATCCGCGCTATCTGGCCATCGCCGGGCGCAGCCTGGAGCACATGAAGCAGACGAGCTGGATGGAGATCAGCCATCCCGACGACGTGGCGGGCGAGCAGGCCCACGTGGCGCAGCTGCTGGCGCGGCGCATGCAGGGCTTTCGCCACGCCAAGCGCATCGTGCGCCCCGATGGCGGCGTGGTGTGGGTCGACGCCTCGGTGACGGCCATCGCCACGGCACGCCATGACGGCCCACACCACTTGTGCATGCTGGAAGACGTGACGGACAAGCGCCAAACGGAAGCGCTGATCTGGCAGCAAGCCAACTTCGATACTCTGACGCAATTGCCGAACCGCCGCATGTTCCACGAGCGCCTGCGCCAGGCGCTGGCCCAGGGCCGCCGCGACGCGAGCCGCGTGGCCATCCTGTTCATCGACCTCGACCATTTCAAGGAAGTCAACGACACCCTCGGCCACCACCAGGGCGATATCCTGCTGATCGAGGCGGCGCGGCGCATCCGCGTGGGCGTGCGCGAGACGGACACGGTGGCGCGCCTGGGCGGCGACGAGTTCACGGTGATCCTGTCCGACCTCGATGATTTGCAGCAAGTCGACCGCATCGCGCGGCAAATCCTCGACGGCTTGCTGGCGCCGTTCTTGCTGGGGCAGGAGCAGGCCTTCGTGTCGGCCTCGATCGGCATCACCCTGTATCCGGACGACGCGGGCACCATCGAGGAATTGCTCAAGCATGCGGACCAGGCCATGTATGTCTCGAAAGGCGCGGGACGCAACCGCTACAGTTATTTCACGCCCGCCATGCAGGTGGCGGCCGTCAACCGCATGCGCATGGGGGCGGACTTGCGCACGGCCCTGCGGGAACAGCAGATGCAGCTGCATTACCAGCCCATCGTCGAGCTGCATAGCGGCCAACTTGCCAAGGCAGAAGCCTTGCTGCGCTGGCACCATCCGCAGCGGGGCATCGTGTGCCCGCCCGATTTTCTGGCGCTGGCCGAAAGCAGCGGCTTGATCGTGGAGATCGGCGACTGGGTGCTGCGCACGGCGGCCGCGCAGCTGCTGCATTGGCGCGCGCAGGGCCAGGTCATCGGCTTGCCGGGGCTGCAGCTGTGCCTGAACCAGTCGTCGCTGGAATTGCAGCGCGAAGTCGAGGCGCCCGGCACCTGGCTGCGCCAACTGCTGGCGCTCGATGTGCCGCCTTCGGCCATCGTGCTCGACATGCGCGAAGATGTACTCTTACCTAACGGCAATAGCATGGCGCCACGCCTGCAGCACTTGCGCGAGGCGGGCTTGCAGATCGCCCTCGACGACTTCGGCAGCGGCCATGCCTCGCTGACGCAATTGCAGCAGTGCGGCATCGATTACCTGAAGCTCGACGGCGTGCTGGTGCGCAAGCTGGGGCCCGGGGCCAGCGAACTGGCGCTGTGCGAAGCCATCGTCACCATGGCCCACAAGCTGGGTTTGCAAGTCATCGCCGAAGGGGTGGAGACCGAAGAGCAGCGCGCGCGGCTGCTGGAGATCGGCTGCGATTTTGCGCAAGGTGAGCTGTTTGCGCCGCCGCTGGCCATCGAAGCGTTCGACGCGCTGCTGCACGCCAGGCGGCCCTTGCACCCTTGAAACAGGCGCGCCGCGCTACCAGATGTTACGCAAGCCTGCGGGACGGGGCCCCCGGCCTGAACGGGCTTATACTCGACGGGCTGGCGCCTGCGTCCGGCTTTGCTGTCATGGGTCCCGGACCCTACGCAGGCAAACCTTCTTCCATTCACTCAACTCGAGGTGACCTCATGGGCATTTTCAGCAATATCTACAACAAGATCTTCCACCATTCGTCCGACGCCGCACCGGCTGCCACGCCAGCCGCCGCCACGACGGCGCCGGCAGCGGCACCTGCGGCTCCGGCTGCCGCACCGGCGGCTGCCGTTCCCGTGGTGGACGTGGAAGTGGTGCTGGTCGACCTGGCCAGCAAGAACGCGGAAAAACTCAATTGGCGCACGTCCATCGTCGACCTGATGAAACTGCTTCAACTCGACAGCAGCCTGGCCGCGCGCAAGGAACTGGCGCAAGAGCTGCACTTCACGGGCGACACCAACGATTCGGCCAGCATGAACATCTGGCTGCACCGCCAGGTGATGATCAAGCTGGCGGAAAACGGCGGCAAGGTACCGGAAGAGCTAAAGAACTAAGAAGGAAACACCTGGCGGCGGCAGGGGTATCCACTGTCACCGCTATCCAATCCCGTGGGAACTGCCTATCATGGAGTTCCCATGGCGTCATGATAGCTAAAACCAATTGAAACTATTGTGACAATCAATTTTGAATATGGGTTAAAACCCCTTACACTAGAGTCTTACTGATTCACCACACGAGAGGAAATGACATGTCGCTGATCAATACCCAAGTTAAACCATTCAAGGCAACCGCATACCACAATGGCAAATTCGTCGACCTGACGGAAGCGTCGCTGAAAGGCAAGTGGTCGGTATTCGTCTTCTACCCGGCCGACTTCACCTTCGTTTGCCCAACCGAACTGGAAGATCTGGCCGATCACCACGCCGAGTTCCAGAAGCTGGGCGTCGATGTCTACGGCATCTCGACCGATACCCACTTCGCGCACAAAGCCTGGCACGACACCTCGGACGCCATCAAGAAAGTGCAATACGCACTGATCGGCGACCCGACCGGCGCCCTGTCGCGCAACTTCGAAGTCATGATCGAAGAAGAAGGCCTGGCACTGCGCGGCACCTTCGTCATCAATCCGGACGGCTTCATCAAAGTGCTGGAAGTGCATGACAACGGCATCGGCCGTGACGCATCGGAACTGTTGCGCAAAGTGAAAGCCGCCCAGTACGTGGCGAACCACCCAGGCGAAGTGTGCCCGGCAAAATGGACGGAAGGCGCCGCAACGCTGACCCCATCGCTGGACCTGGTCGGCAAGATCTAAGTCTCGATGCACGACGTAGCAAACAAGTAGTTACCGCGATGCCGGACCGGGCGTCCGGCCCGGCATTCGCCTAAATATTTGTAAAGGAAGAAAAAATCATGTTAGATGCAACCCTCAAAACCCAACTGAAATCCTACCTGGAAAAAGTGGTGTATCCGCTTGAGCTGGTCGCTTCTCTCGATGACAGCGCAAAAGCCCGCGAGATGAAGGAATTGCTCCAGGAAATAGTCCTGTTGAGCGACAAGATCACGCTGGTCGAGCGCCTTGACGCTGGCGTACGCACCCCGTCGTTCAGCATCAACCGTACCGGCTCCGACATCGGCGTGCGTTTCGCCGGTGTGCCGCTGGGCCACGAATTCACCTCGCTGGTGCTGGCGCTGCTGCAAGTGGGCGGCCACACCATCAAGTTCGACGACGCCGTGATCGAGCAGATCCGCAACCTCGACGGCGATTACGAGTTTGAAACGTTTATTTCGCTTTCCTGCCATAACTGCCCGGAAGTGGTGCAGGCCTTGAATGCCATGGCCGTGATCAACCCGCGCATCAAGGTCACCACCATCGATGGCGGCGTGTTCCCGCAAGAAGTGGAAGCGCGCCAGATCATGGCCGTGCCGATGATGTTCCTCAACGGCCAGCACTTTGGCCAGGGACGCACGAATGTCGAGGAAATCCTCGCCAAGCTCGACACCAATGCCGGCGCCCGCCAGGCGGAAGCTTTGAGCAAGAAAGACGTGTTTGATGTGCTGATCGTCGGCGGCGGCCCAGCCGGCGCGGCAGCGGCCATCTATGCGGCCCGCAAGGGCATCAACACGGGCGTGCTGGCCGAGCGTTTCGGCGGCCAGGTGCTCGATACCCTGGCCATCGAGAACTTTATTTCCGTCAAGGAAACCGATGGTCCGAAGTTCGCCGTGGCGCTGGAACAGCACGTCAAGGAATACGACGTCGACATCATGAACACGCAGCGCGCCGCGAAATTGACGCCAGGCAAGCTGATCGAGATTGAAACGGCGAATGGTGCCGTGCTCAAAGCCAAGACCGTCATCCTGGCCACCGGTGCCCGCTGGCGCGAAATCAACGTGCCGGGCGAGAAGGAATACCGCAACCACGGTGTCGCCTACTGCCCGCACTGCGATGGTCCCTTGTTCAAGGGCAAGCGCGTGGCCGTGATCGGCGGCGGCAACTCGGGTGTGGAAGCGGCGATCGACCTGGCCGGCCTCGTGAAACACGTGACCCTGATCGAGTTCGGCGCGGAACTGCGCGCCGATGCGGTGCTGCAGCGCAAGCTGCACAGCCTGCCCAACGTGACCGTGATCACCTCGGCGCAAACCACCGAGATCCACGGCGATGGCAAGATCGTCAATGGCCTCAGTTACACGGACCGGGTCAGCGGCGAGTCGAAGAAGGTCGAGCTGGAAGGCGTCTTCGTGCAAATCGGCCTGGTGCCGAACACGGAGTGGCTCAAGGGCACGGTCGCGCTGTCGCGCCACGGCGAAATCGAAGTGGACGCCCGCGGCCAGACCTCGATCCCCGGTGTGTTCGCGGCCGGCGACGTCACCACGGTGCCGTACAAGCAGATCATCATCGCCACCGGCGAAGGCGCCAAGGCAGCCTTGTCCGCCTTTGACCACCTGATCCGCTCGGATGACGAGGAAGTGGTCGAAGAGTCCGCGGCGAAAGAAGCATTGACGGCGTAAATCTTCACGCATAAAAAACCGGAACGGCCGCGAGGCCCTTCCGGTTTTTTTATGCGTAAAAGAAACTTAACTGCCCGCGTACAGGGGATTGGCGGCCACGTACACCGCGATGCCGTCGACGGCCATGTCCTTCGGTGCGATCTCGGCCAGGGCGAAGACGGTCTTGTTGTTAAAAGTTTGCACGTGCCATGTAAAACGCTGGCCGGCGCGCGCGATGGTGACGGTTTCGCCGCGCGTGACGTTGATGTGGCGCGTATCGGGCTGCAGCTCGATGCTGCGCTGGGCGGCGGCGTGCGGGGCGCTGCTGCCATAGTCGGCGGCCGTGCCCGTGGGGCCGGCGGCGATCGCCGAGGTGGCAACGGTGGTGAGGGCGGCGCACAGGATGGCCAGGGCGCTGCGGTGGGTGTTCAACATATCAATCTCCAAGAATTAGCCTGGCGCGCCGAATAAGCGCGCCATGTTGTCGTTGTGGCTGCACCGGGATCGCCGGTTTTTGCAACACGGCATCGTAAGCGGTTCTTGGCCGATCTGCAAAGCTGTATTTCCTGTCTATATTTCCACGGTGGCCGCCAGCGGCACGTCCGGCGCCATGTGGCTGGTCAGCACGATGCACTGGCGCGCCAGGCGCGATGGCTCGGCCAGGCGCGCGCGCAAGTAAGCCATGGCGGCCGCGTCGAGGCCATTGAACGGCTCATCGATCAGCAGCAGGCGCACGGGCAAGGCCAGGGCCAAGGCCAGCTGCAGTTTTTTATGCTGGCCCAGCGAGAGGGCGTTGATGCTTTGCTGCAAGGTTGGCAGCAGGGCAAACGCGCTCAGCTCATCGTTCAGCAGGGCCTGGTCGCTGCCCGGGTACAGGGCCAGGTGCAGGTCGAGAAACTCGTACACCTGCAGCCAGGGCAGGGCGGGTGCATCGCCGCCGCAATAGAAGGCCTGGGCGCGGTAGGCCAGCGGCATGAAGCCGCTGTCGATATCGTTCAGGCGGATGGCGCCGCGCGCGGGCAGCAGGGCGCCGCCCGCCAGCTTCAGCAGGGTTGTCTTGCCGGCGCCGTTGGCGCCGCGCAGCCAGGTGACGCCGGGGCCGAATTGCTGGTTGAATCCCTGGAACACGCTGTGCGTGGGGAAGTGAAAATCGAGGTGCTCGATGTGCAGAGTGGGACGACAGGCATTCAATTCCATAATTCGCTTCCGATGGCGCTCAAGGCAAGGATGGACAGGACGACGAGGGCGACACGCCCGCGTGCCGTCAGGCGGGGCAGGCCGACGATGGCCAGCAGGGCGACGCTGGCGGTGATGGCATACACCCTGGTCGCGCGCTGCTGCAAGGCGGCGGGATCGGTGGCGTACAGCAAGACGCCGGCGGCCAGCAGCACGGCAAACGCTGGCAGCAGGCTGGCCGCGCAAGCCCGGCGCGTCAGGGCCGTGCTGGCCAGGGGCCAGGCGTTCAGCACGGGGCGCAGCACGGCGATCTGCTCGCGCACGGCCTTGTCGCCGCGGTCCGTCACAATGACCAGGCTGGCGCTGGCCAGTAAACCGAGCAGCGGCGCGGGCACGAGGGGCGCGCGCAGCAGCCAGGCCAGCATGCTGGCGCCGGCCGTAGCCAGCAGCACGCTTTGCTGCAGGCCAATCACATTTTCATTGCGCCAGAACGGCAGCCAGAACAGCTGGCGCCACAGGAAGACGCTGCGCCAACGGGGGCTGCGGCACATAGGTGCTCATCGTGGGCGCCCGCGCCCTTTGGGCGGGGTGCGGCGCGCGCAGGCGCTGTGCCATGATGAGCGTCGTCAGCAGCCAGGCCAGCAGCCAGGCGGCGAGGGTGGCGGCTATGCCGGGCGCGACGACCGGGCGCAGCCAGGGCGGCGACTGCAGCAGCCAGATGCTGGCCGAGACGGCGTACGCGAGGCCCAGCGGCAGCATCAGCAGGCCGGCCACGGCCACATCGGCTTGCCAGCGCAGGCGCGGCGGCAAGGGCAGCTGGCGCAGCCAGGCGGCGGTATGCGCCGGCAGCAATCGCTTGCGCAGCAGCCAGGCGGGCAGGCAAGTGAGCAACGCCTGCGCACCCAGGATGGCCAGCGCCGTGGGCCAGGCGTGCGTCACGGCGAGAAAGCCGGGCAGGGCGATGACGCTGAGCAAGCCCAGCAGGACGGGACCGGCCAGGAACACGAGAATCTCCATGGAACTGGCCAGGCTGGCGGCAAATTGCAGCAAAGCATGATGGGCCAGGCGCAAGCGCAGGGCGAGGTAGGGGGAAAAGCTGCGGGGCAGGCGCATCAAGGCGTGGACTGAGTCAGGGTAGCGCTGATTCTAGTGCATTTGCTGTTCCAGAATGGGAAAAGCCCTTCGGTTCCAGGAACCAAAGGGCTTTTCTTTTATTGGCGGAGCGGACGGGACTCGAACCCGCGACCCCCGACGTGACAGGCCGGTATTCTAACCAACTGAACTACCACTCCAAGCTCGTATGATCTGTGTTGCTGATCCATGAAGCACTGGATAATTTTCTGTATTGGTGGTGGGTGCTGAGAGGCTCGAACTCCCGACCTACGCCTTGTAAGGGCGCCGCTCTACCAACTGAGCTAAGCACCCGCATACCCAGAAAACTATCCCGACGTTTGTCACCACGTCTGGAAGAGGCACTATTATAGGGGGCGCTTTCGTGCTTGTGCAACTATTCTTGAGGGGGAATGGCAGTTTTTTTGCTGAAAAGCGCAAAAATGTTCAAGGAAGGGAGTACTGGCGTGATTTCTGCTGCTGAAATGGGAAAAGCCCTTCGGTTCCAGGAACCAAAGGGCTTTTCTTTTATTGGCGGAGCGGACGGGACTCGAACCCGCGACCCCCGACGTGACAGGCCGGTATTCTAACCAACTGAACTACCACTCCAAGCTCGTATGATCTGTGTTGCTGATCCATGAAGCACTGGACAGTTTTCTGATTTGGTGGGTGCTGAGAGGCTCGAACTCCCGACCTACGCCTTGTAAGGGCGCCGCTCTACCAACTGAGCTAAGCACCCGTTGCTTGTCTCAGAAAACCATCCCGACGTTTGTCACCACGTCTGGAAGAGGCGCTATTATAGGATGGCTAAAATCCTTCTGCAAGCGCTTTTTCACATTATTCTGTGATATTCCACTGCGACAGCATCCACGCCATATTGAAGGCGTTTTCGGCAATGGCGTTATAGCGGCCCGACGCGCCGCCGTGGCCGGCGCCCATATTCGTTTTCAGCAGCAGGGGATTGCCGTCCGTTTTATAGGCGCGCAGCTTGGCCACATACTTGGCCGGTTCCCAGTACATGACCTGGCTGTCGTTCAGGCCCGTCGTCACCAGCATGGCCGGGTAATTCTTGCGGGCAATGTTGTCGTAGGGCGAGTAGCTGAGCATGTAGTCGTAGGCCGCCTTCTGGTTCGGGTCGCCCCATTCCAGGTACTCTCCCGTGGTCAGCGGCAGGCTGGCGTCCATCATGGTGTTCATCACGTCGACGAAGGGCACGGCCGCGTGCACGGCGTGGAACAGTTCGGGGCGCATGTTGACGACGGCGCCCATCAGCAAGCCGCCGGCGCTGCCGCCCTGGATGATCAGGTGGTTCGGGCTCGTCCATTTTTCGCGCACCAGGTAGTCGGCGCTGTCGATGAAGTCATGGAAGGTGTTTTTCTTCTTCATCAGCATGCCGTCTTCATGCCACGCTTCGCCCATGTCGGTGCCGCCGCGGATATGCGCTTGCGCATAGATGACGCCCCGCTCCAGCAGGCTGATGCGGCTGATGGAAAAAGTGGCTTCCGTCGAGATGCCATACGAACCGTACGAGTACAGCAGCAGCGGCGCGGAACCGTCGAGCTTGACGCCCTTCTTGTAGACGACCCACAGCGGCACTTGCACGCCATCGCGCGCTTTCACCCACAGGCGCTGCGTGGTGTAGCGGCTGCCGTCAAAGCCGCCGACGATTTCCTGCTGCTTCAGTACCGTGCGCTGGCCATCCTTCATGCTGACATCGATGATGGTGGGCGGCGTGACAGGCGACTGGTACGACATGCGAAATTGCGTGGCCGAAAACTCCGGCGTGCCGACGGCCGTGGCCAGGTAGACGGGGTCGTCGAACTGCACCGTCTTCCAGTTCTTTTGCGCAAAATCAAAGATGCGCGCGCGGTTCAAGGCACGCGCCTTTTCCATCACCACCAGATAGCCCTGGAAGACGTCGATGGACTGGATCACGGCATCCTTGTTGTGCGGCACGACGGGCTTCCAGTTCTTCGGCTGCGGCGCAGACAGGGGCGCGCTGACGACGCGGAAATTCTTCGCATCCTTGTTGGTGAGAATGTACAGCTGGCCGTCGCGGTGCTCGACGCCGTAGCGGTGGCCCTTCTCGCGTTTCAGCACGCTCTGGAAACTGCCTTGCGGCTTGCTCGTTGGCAGCAGCAGCACTTCGCTCGTATCCGTGCTGCCCGAAGTGAGCACGAAGAACTGCCTGTCGTGCGTGCGGTCCACATGGATGGCGAACTGTTCCACCGGCTCGTGGTAGACCTGTTGCGGCGCGCCGCCCAGGGCCAGGCGGAACACGCGGTCCGAGCGCTTGGTGGTGGCGTCTTCCTGCGCCAGCATCAGGGTGGCATTGTCCGCCGCCCAGGCCACGGACGTCACGCGCGGCATGCTGTCCGTGAGCAATTTGCCCGTCTTCAAATCCTTGACATGCAGCTCGTACTGGCGGAAACCCGTCGTGTCGGTGGTATAGGCCAGCAATTGTTCATTCGGGCTGATGGCAAACGCGCGCACGGCAAAGAATTTGTGGCCTTCGGCCAATTGATTCTGGTCCAGCAGGATTTCTTCAAACGCCTGCGCATCGTAGGCGCCGCCGGCGCCGACGGGGCGGCGGCAGTGAATCGGATATTGCTTGCCCGCTTCCACGCGCGTGTAATAGTAAAAGTTGCCCTGGCGCGCAGGCACGGACAGGTCCACTTCCTGCATGCGTCCCTTGACTTCGGCATACACCTTGTCAGCCAGCGGCTGGATCGGGGCCGTGACGGCGGCCGTATAGGCGTTTTCCGCATTCAGGTAGTCGATCACGGCAGGATCGGTCTTTTTTGCAGCCAGCGGTAGTCGTCCGTGACGACGGTGCCGTGGCGTGTTTCCTGCCAGGCCGTCTTGGCGGCGATGGGCGCGGACAGAGTGGCAGCGGTGGTGGTGGCGTCGGCGGCCAGCGCGGATGGCGCCAGCGTGGACAGCAGCAGGGCCGGCAGGATGGATGAGCAGGCGGCAATGCGGCGCAAGGCGTGATGTGCGGTGGACAAGGCAACTCCTTCGGTTCGTTGTTGTGCAGCAATTCTATTCTTGCTAAATAGAAAAGCCAATCATGATTTCAGTCAACACGGCGCGGCGCTTGCATCCACGGGCATTTCCAGCGATACTGTATATAACAACAGTATTTAACTGCATTCCGCCGCGAGGTGCCCTTGACCACATCTGCCTCCCCACTTCCCGAGCCGCCTGCCGCCCGCCGCTGGATAGCCCACCTGGACATGGACGCCTTCTTCGCGTCCGTGGAATTGCTGAAATATCCCGAATTGCGCGGCGAGCCGGTGGTGATCGGCGGCGGCCGGCTGCAGCAGCCCGTGCTGCAGGAAGACGGCACGCGGCAATTCGCGCGCATGCGCGACTATGTGGGGCGCGGCGTCGTCACCACCTCGACCTATGCGGCGCGCGCGTTCGGCGTGTTTTCCGCCATGGGCATCATGAAGGCGGCGAAACTGGCGCCCGACAGCATCCTGCTGCCCGCCGATTTCGAGGCTTACCGCGACTATTCGGCCCGCTTCAAACAAGCCGTGGCGCAGTTGTGTCCCATCATCCAGAACGTGGGCATCGATGAAATCTATGTCGACCTGACGGAACATGGCGAGCAGGCACCGGCCATGGCGGCGCGCCTGAAGGCGGCCGTGTTCGAGGCGACGGGCCTGTCGTGCTCGATCGGCCTGGCGCCGAACAAATTGCTGGCGAAAATCTGTTCCGACCTGGAAAAACCCGACGGTCTGACCATTTTGTCGCCCGAGGATATTGAAACGCGCGTGTGGCCCTTGCCGGCGAAAAAGATCAATGGCATCGGCCCGAAGGCGACGGCCAAGCTGGAAGCCTTGGGCATTGTCACCATCGGCGAGCTGGCGCGGGCCGACATGGCCATGCTGCGCACGCAGTTCGGCGACCTGTACACGGGCTGGCTGCGCCAGGCGGCGCTGGGCATCGACGAGCGGCCCGTGCAGACGAGCCGGGAAACCAAGTCCGTCAGCCGCGAAACGACGTTCGAGCGCGACTTGCAGGTGGTGCGCGACCGCGCCACCCTGTCGGAAAAGCTGGAAAGCCTGTGCACGCGCGTGGCGGGCGACCTCGACAAGCAGTCGCTGGCGGGGCGCACGGTGGGCATCAAGCTGCGCTTCGAGGATTTCAGCACGGTGACGCGCGACATCACCCTGCCCAGCGCCACGGCGGACGCCGCCGCCATCCTGCGCGCCAGCCGCGACTGTTTGCGGCGCGTGCCATTTGACAAGAAAATCCGCCTGCTGGGCGTGCGCATCTCGACCTTGTCCGATCCGGCCGTCGTGACGCGGCAGGCACCAGCCCAGGCGGAGCTGTTTCCCGCCCTGTAGCGGCGTTTCCTACAAGATACATACCGCGCCAGACGGCGCTTTTGACGGCATTTTCACGTCGAAAGTGTAGAATGGCGTTCCCCTGGCACTACTGAAACAAACGGAAGACAAAAACTATGTGGTTCAAGAATCTTCAGATTTACCGCCTGCCCGCACCGTGGGCTTACACGCCAGAACAACTGGAAGAGGCCTTGTCCTCGAACAAATTTACGCCGGCGACCAGCATGGATCTGATGCGCCAGGGCTGGGATACGCCGCGCCCGAACGGCGGCCTGGTCCACGTGGTCAACAAGCAAATGCTGATCCTGCTGGGCACGGAAAAGAAATTGCTGCCAGCGACCGTCATCAACCAGGTGGCCAAGGCCCGTGCCGCCGAGATGGAAGAAGCGCAAGGCTTTGCGCCTGGTAAAAAGGCCATGAAGGAATTGAAGGAACGCGTGGCCGACGAGCTGCTGCCGCGCGCCTTCAGCATCCGCAGCAACGTCTGGACGTGGATCGACCCCGTCAACGGCTGGCTGGTGGTCGATGCCGCCAGCCCGGCGAAGGCCGATGAAGTCATCAAGCTGCTGCTGAAAGCCGTCGATAAACTGCCGCTGGAAAGCCTGCGCGTGCAGCGCTCACCCGTAGCGGTGATGACGGAATGGCTGCAGGCCGACGACGCGCCGGCCGGCTTCACGGTCGACATGGACACGGAATTGCGCGCCACGGGCGAGAGCAAGGCCACCGTGCGCTATGTGCGCCACACGCTGGAAGCGGACGACGTGCGCCGCCACATCGCGGCCGGCAAGCAGTGCACGCGCCTGGCCATGACGTGGAACGACAAGATCTCGTTCGTGCTGACGGAGTCGCTGGCGATCAAGAGCGTCAAGCCGCTGGACGTGATCAAGGAAACGGAATCGAGCACGAAGAACGACGAAGAGCGTTTCGACGGCGACGTGATGCTGATGACGGGCGAGCTCTCCAAGCTGATGGCCGACGTGGTCGAAGCGCTGGGCGGCGAAGCGACTGCATAAAAGCAGTTATATCGGTATGGAAAAGGAGCTTCGGCTCCTTTTTTCGTCTGTGCAATATGCGGGCGCATAAAAAAAGCGCCTTGCACGGTGAAGTGCAAGGCGCTTTCCAGACAAGCTAATTCACAACGTCAAATTAGAACTTGTAGTTGCCGGTGATGTAGAACGAACGCATCATTGGATCGGCGTAGCGTGGGTCGAAGCCGACCTGGTGGCCCGACGACGCGCGCAGCGACAGCGGCGGTGCACGGTCGAACAGGTTTTTGATACCTGCGCGTATCGTGGTTTGCTTGTCAAAGGCGAAACGTGCTTGCCAGTCGAACGTGGTGTACGACGGTACTTGCAGGCGGAAGTTTTTCTCTTCTTTCTGAGTAGCGAGGTTGTACACGGTAGCGGCTGCGTCGGTGTAGCCGTTACGGTAGTTGACCGTGACCGTGTTGCTCAGGCGGCCCGTATCCAGGGTCGTCGTCAGCTTCATCAGGTTGCGGAACGTGACTTCGTTGGTGTCGCCGAAGAAGTTCATGTTGCTGGTGAACACGTTATCGCTGCCTGCCTTGGTGTAGTTGGCGTGCAACATGTGCGTGCCGCTCAGTTGGGCGGTCAGCTTGCCGAAGTCAAACTTGTGGTTGGCCGACAGATCCCAGTCGATACCACGGTATTCCTTCTTGCCGACGTTGACCGACAGTTTCTTGAACGCGTAGTAGGTATCGCCGGTCGATGGCTCCTGGTAGGTCGTGAAGCTTGTTGCATACTTGACCGGATCGGCAAATGCCTGCTCTTCGGTGATTTCCGATACGGCATTGCGCAGTTTCACATCCCACAGGTCGGCGCCGAACGAGAAGGCCGAGCTAGGCTCGACACGGAAGCCCAGGGTGAACTGCTTCGATTTTTCCGATTGCAGATCTGGATTGCCTTGCGATACGGCGTTGTATTGCGTGGCTTCCGCGCGGCACAGTGCGTTACCTGGGTATGGGCAGTCAAATTTCTTGGCGGTAAAGCTGGCGTTGACCAGTGGCTGAGCGATCTCCAGCATGCTTGGCGCCTTGAAGCCCGTACCGTAGGAACCGCGGATCAGTACGGTCTGTACCGGCTGCCAGCGTGCCGATACCTTGTAGGTATTGGCGCTGTCTTTTTTGCCGATGGTTTTGTTCGACAGCTTGTCATCGATTGCCTTGACGGTATCGTGACGGCCGCCGACGGTCATTTCGAACGACTTGGTCAGCGGTGCCAGCAACTCGACGAACGCGCCGTAGGTGTCGCGGCTCATGTCGTAGGCGGCCTTGGTGTTGAAACTGTAGATGTCATCGCCGGTGGCGCCTGGCGATTGCTCATAGATATAGGTGCGATAGTCGCCGCCGATACCCAGGCTGGCTTTGCCGCCTGGCAGGCTGAACAATTCACGCGAGCCGTGCGTATCGATGCCGCGCATCGTGGTCGATGCGGTACGCACGGAGCCGACGAACTGCGCGCCAGCGACCTGTGCTTGCACGGATGGCTTTTGCGTCGTTGCGAACGGATTGAAGTCCGGATTGGCCAGGATGTCCTTGAATGCCTGGTTTTTCTGGTAGCCGCCTGTGTAGCGCTCATCGATCGAGTTTTGCGACCAGGTCAGGCCGCTTTCGAAGTTCCACGCACCCAGTTCGCCTTCCACACCGATGACCATGTGTTTGGTCTCGGTGATGGTGTTGCTGGCGCGCAGGCCGAAGTCGGTGCTGCGGTAGTTGGCCGTGATCGATTTGATGTCTGCCTGTTGCGCTGGCGACAGGTAGGGCTGTACGTAGTTAGCGTAGGCAGATGGATTGCTGAACACCAGCTTTTCAACGCCTGTGACAGGATCTTTCACCGTTTGCGCGATGGAGATGGGGATCGGATTGGCGGCGATACGCGCCGTCAGGTCATAGCGCGAGTAGGCCAGTTCGGCGAACGCGTTCAGGTTGTCGTTCAGCTTGTACGTTGCTTTGGAGAACAGGCTGTCGCGTTTCGATTGCGGCACGACTTCCACAGTGGAACCCGTGTCGAAGCCGCAAGCGCGCGTATTGCTGGTCGTCTTGTAGGAGTCTTCAGGGCACTTGCCGTTCATCGCCAGGTAAGGCGTGAAGGCGGTCGATTTAGCACCGCTATTGTATGCAACAGTGGCGCCTGCTGGCGAGGCCGAGGTGCTGGTGCGGTCCCAGACATAGTTGTTGCCGTTGCGGCTGAATGGCACATACGAGGTAGCGGCGAACTTGCGGTCGGTGGCGCGCAGTTTCGACTGCTCGTCGTGGCGGTACGACAGCAGCACGTTGAAGCGGTCTTCGTCCAGGTCGCCGAAACCGTAGGTGACGCTGGTGTTCCAGGCGTTGCCGCCCTTGTCTTCCGGACCGCCATAGGTGGCTTCCAGGGTGGCGCCTTGCTGGTTTTTCTTCAGGATGAAGTTCAGTACGCCGGCGATGGCGTCCGAACCGTACAGGGCCGAAGCGCCGTCGGTCAGGATTTCGACGCGCTCAACGGCGCTCATTGGGATGGCATTCAGGTTGACCGTGGTGCCGGAGCCTTGTGGCGCGATGCGGCGGCCGTTCAACAGCACCAGGGTATAGGACTCGCCGATACCGTGCAGCGATGCACTGGTATTGCCGCCCGAATCGGAACCGGCAGCGACTGCGCCGATGGTGAAGCCTTGCATGGCTGGCAGGGCCTGGATCAGGTCGGCTACCGAAGTGGCGCCCGATTTGGCGATCGCTTCTTGCGACAGGCGCTGCACAGGCAGGGCGCCTTCGACAGCGATACGCTTGATGCTCGAACCGGTAATTTCCACTTTTTGAATTGCTTCGTCCGCCATGGATTGGCCGGAGAACAAGACGCTACCTGCCAGTACGGTCAGGGCCAGGCGTACGCTGCGTACGCCGATTTTTTCTTTAAATGCCATTGTAACAATTACTCCGTAGTAGTTTTAATAACGACAAGCAGTACACGAGCACCGCTCAGGCCATCGGATAGAGGGCCAGCGGAGGCGTGTACGGTAGGCGGAACCACGTCGGGGGAGGTGGAAGACTACTTAGTGCAATATTGTTATAAATGCACTTTTGACTTGTCGAGGCAAACATTATGTCTTCTCAGCAAGGAAAAATGCATGTCAACCGTGTCCGATTTGGCAATAAATTGTAGATACTGAAGAATGTTTGATTTATTTGTTAAATTACAGTTTTATATTTCAATATATCGATGTTTTAAAAAATGATGAATGGCGTTTTTTTACAACATAAAATTATTGTATTGGCAATTCGATGTTTTGCCTACAATAATTCGAGGAAAAGTGTTGCTATGCAGAATTTCTGAAAGGTTAAAAAACGTAAAAAAAGCCCGCTGAAAGCGGGCGGGTCGAATTGTGACAGAGTGTCGGTCAGGCCGTTGCCGGCCGGTTTGTGCCCCTGTGCTTTGTCATCGTTTACAAGGGCTGGAACACGCCGGCGGCGCGGTTCTTTTGCACATTGTCCCAAGCGAAGATCTGGCCGTTCATGGCCACGTACACGCCGGCCGGCAAGGTTTGCGCCACGCCGCAGGCAAAGCCCAGGTTGAACAGGGCATCGGAATTGTCGATTTCGTAGGGAATCATGGCGCCCGTGAGAATCACCGTTTGCTGCAGGTTCGCCGCGCCCAGCACTTGCGCCGTTTCGCGCATGGTGTCGGTGCCGTGGATGATGACGATGGCTTTTTCCTGCGCCGCGCGGCACGAGGCCAGCACGCGCTGGCGGTCCGCATCCTGCATGTCGAGCGAGTCGAGCAGTGGCAGTTGCTCCAGCGCCACGGGTGCCGTCATGCGCGCACGGGCAATCGCTGCCGGCAAATGACTGTCGGAAAAGCCCAGGGTACCGTTCAATTCGTTGTAGTGTTTGTCGAAAGTGCCGCCGGTGGCGAGTATGCGCAAAGTCATGATGTGGTCACGATGTCAGTGGAGAATGACGCGCATGATAGCGTGGATTGTGTCCCTTGCGTGAATGGCGGGCCGGTGCGCATCGCACCTGGAAAATTCAGCCATCTGTGAGTACACTGGTTTCTTTGTTTGCCTGCCACCCCGACTCCGTATGAAAGCGCTCGCTCCCGGTACCGTTATTTTTCACCGCCACCGCGGCTACGGGGTGATCACGTCCGTCAATCTGCTGACGGGCTGGATCGCCGCCCGTTTCGGCAGCGAAGCGCGGACCCTGGACCTGAACCTGTCGACGGACGACGTGCAGTTCGCCGATGGCGAAGCGATCCTGTTTCGCCGCGCGCCGCCGGACCGCATGCCGCACGCGCGCCTGATGGCCATGGTGCGCGAGCTGCACCAGGCCGGTTATCAGAAACTGTATCTGTATTCCTGGCCCAAGCCGTCCGGCCTGCACTGGCGCTGGCATCTGTTCACGGGGCCGCGCGACTGGATGCAGCGGCCGTGGCGCGAAGGCTGGTATGGCTCGGGCGCCGATTACAACGTCAACCCCGTGATGGGCTGGGGCGATACGCCCGGCGCCACCACTGGCGAGCTGATCGATGCCCTGGCCCGTTTCGATCCGCAAGGCCTGGCGCAGGCGCTGGGGCGCGACGACGACCACACCGACTGGTTTGGCCGCGTTTGCGACGCCTTGTTGCCCAATTACATGTACAGCCTGGACATGCCGCGCACCCCGGGCGAGCCCTTGCCCGACATGCCGCCCGTGCCGGTCGTGGCCGTGCGCGCCGGCGTGGCGCCGTATGCCGGCCAGGACATCGCCTGGCCGCCCGGCTGGGCCGGCCTGTGGCGCGGCCGGCACGTGCTGCCCGCGCCCGCCATCCGCCTCACGGGCGAGCCCGACCTGATCAAGGGCTTTCAGCGCTCCTGAGGGGCTTGGCGCGCGTGCGCCAGTACTTCCGGATTGAGCAGGCGCGTGCATTGACCCTGCATGAAATCGACAATGTTTTGCAAGGCGTAGCGGAAATACAGTTCATAGCTGTCCCGCTCGACGTAGCCCAGGTGTGGCGTGGCCAGCACGTTCGGCAGCAGCAGCAATGGCGAGCCGGGCGGCAAGGGTTCATCCGTAAACACGTCCAGCGCGGCGGCGCCCGGACGTCCCATCTGAAGCGCCGCTTCCAGCGCGCCTTCCATCACCAGTTCGGCGCGGCTGGTGTTGACGAAAAGCGAGTTTGGTTTCATGCGCGCCAGGTCCTCGGCTGTGACCAGGCCGCGTGTCTTGTCGGACAGGCGCAGGTGCAGGCTCAGCACGTCGGCCTGTTCAAAGAAGGCCTCGCGCGATGGTGCTGCCGTGTCGCCGGCCGCCACGGCCGCCGTGCGGCTCGCTTCGCTGCCCCACACGAGGATGGTCATGCCGAAGGCGCGGCCATAGCCGGCGATCAATTGCCCGATCTTGCCGTAGCCCCAGATCGCCAGGGTGCGCCCTTTCAATACCGTACCGAGCGTGTTGCGCGCCGGCTCGATTGACGACGTTTGCCACAGCCCTTCCTGTAAATGTTGCGCGTACGGCACGATCTTGCGTTGCGCCGCCATGATCAGCGCCCACGTCAGTTCGGCCGGCGCCGTGGGCGAGCCGATGCCTTCCGCGATGGCGATGCCCAGTTCCGTGGCGGCCGCCACGTCGATGTGTCCGCTGACCTTGCCCGTTTGCGATATCAGTTTCAGGTTCGGCAGTTTCGACAGCAAGGCCCGGTTGAAACTGCTGCGTTCGCGTATCAGCACCAGCGCGTCGAACGGCGCCAGGCGGATGGCCAACTGGCCCAGGCCCCGCGCCGTATTGCTGAACACTTTGACCTCGTGGCCATCGAGCAATTGGAAACAATCGAGGCCGCGCACGGCATCCTGGTAGTCATCGAGTATGGCAATTTTCATGGTGGATGGCCGATTTTAGTGAAGATTTGGTAGGGAAATAACAGGATACGGGAAATGCTGAATAGCCTACTACATTAGTCAAGCTATTCTCCTACATTTTTGCGAGAATAGCCGTTACGCGGGTGTACAATCGCCGGCACTTTTAAAGCTTCCTGATTATAGTTATAGCGCAAACTGTTCCTGCAGCCTGGGTGCATGATCCAGGTAAACGACTCCAGAGCCCTGCCCGCGTGAGCACCCCGCCCGCAGTGAGCCGCAGCCAACTCTCAACGATGCTGCCTGTCTTGCCGGAATGACCAGAATTTCTTTTATTGGTATTGGAGGTAATATGAATCAGCCCGTCATGGGTGGCGTCGCCGCACTCAACGTCCCAGCTTATATTAAACAACAGAAACTGATCAACTGGGTGGCCGACATTGCCGCGCTGACCAAGCCGGACCGCATCTACTGGTGCGATGGCTCGCAGGAAGAGTACGAGCGCCTGTGCGCCGAGATGGTTGCCAGCGGCACCATGAAAAAACTGAATGCCGACAAGCGCCCGAATTCCTACCTGGCCTGCTCCGACCCGAGCGACGTGGCGCGCGTCGAAGACCGCACGTATATCTGCTCGGCAACGAAAGAAGCGGCCGGCCCGACGAACAACTGGACCGATCCGGGCGAGATGCGCCACACCCTGAACGGCCTGTTCGACGGCTGCATGCGCGGCCGTACCATGTACGTGGTGCCCTTCTCGATGGGGCCGCTCGGCTCGCCGATCGCCCACATCGGCGTGGAACTGTCCGATTCGCCGTATGTCGCCGTCAACATGAAGATCATGACCCGCATGGGCCGTGCCGTGTACGACGTGCTGGGCACCGATGGCGAATTCGTGCCGTGCGTGCACAGCGTGGGCGCGCCGCTGGCCGCCGGCCAGCAAGACGTGAAATGGCCGTGCAACAGCACCAAGTACATCGTGCATTTCCCGGAAACGCGCGAAATCTGGTCCTTCGGTTCCGGCTACGGCGGCAACGCCTTGCTGGGCAAGAAATGCTTCGCCCTGCGCATCGCCTCGAACATGGGCTACCAGGAAGCGCAAGCGTCCGACAACAACCCGGGCTGGCTGGCCGAACACATGCTGATCCTCGGCGTGGAATCGCCGGAAGGCAAGAAGCATTACGTCGCGGCAGCGTTCCCGTCCGCTTGCGGCAAGACCAACTTCGCCATGCTGATCCCGCCGGCAAGTTTTAACGGTTGGAAAGTAACTACCATCGGCGACGATATCGCCTGGATCAAGCCGGGCGCCGATGGCCGTTTGTACGCCATCAACCCGGAAGCGGGCTATTTTGGCGTGGCACCGGGCACTAACGAAAAAACCAATTACAACTGCATGGCGTCCATGCGCGACAACACGATTTTCACCAACGTGGCGCTGACGGACGACGGCGACGTCTGGTGGGAAGGCTTGACCAAGGAAGCGCCAAGCCACCTGATCGACTGGCAGGGCAAGGACTGGACGCCGGCGTCCGGCACCAAGGCGGCGCATCCGAATGCGCGCTTCACTGTTGCTGCAACACAAAACCCCGTCATCGATGCGGCCTGGGACGATCCGGCCGGCGTGCCGATCTCGGCCTTCATCTTCGGCGGCCGCCGCTCGACCACCGTGCCGCTCGTCACCGAAGCGCGCAACTGGGTCGAAGGCGTGTACATGGCCGCCACCATGGGCTCGGAAACGACGGCTGCCGCCGTGGGCCAGATGGGCGTCGTGCGCCGCGATCCATTTGCCATGTTGCCGTTTATCGGCTATAACATGAGCGATTACTTCCAGCACTGGCTGGACATGGGCGTCAAGGTGGGCAAGGTCAACCCGGCTGCCCTGCCGAAGATCTACTGCGTCAACTGGTTCCGCACGGACGAGGCTGGCAAGTTCGTCTGGCCTGGCTTTGGCGACAACATGCGCGTGCTGAAATGGATGCTGGAGCGCATCGAGGGCAAGGCGGGCGGCGTGGAAAACCTGTTCGGCACGACGCCGCAGTATGGCGACCTGAACTGGGATGGCCTGCCATTCACGCAGGAGCAGTTCGACACCATCACCTCGATCGACAAGGCCGCGTGGGTGGAAGAATTGAAATTGCATACGCAGTTGTTTGAAAAACTCGCGTATCATCTCCCGCAAGAATTGGCAGATCACAAGGCTGCGCTGGAAAAGCGTTTGGCTGAGTAAGCGTTTAGTAGTGGGGGAGAAACACGCCGGCAAAGACTGGCGTGCGATAAACGACACGCCGGCAATGACTGGGGTGCTAGCAAAAGAAAAACGGCGCGGATTGCATGAGCAATCCGCGCCGTTTTTTATTGGGCTGCCATCTTACTGCTTGAGCAGCGGCCCCAGGTACTTGCCCGTCACGCTGGCCGGGTTCAATGCCACGTCTTCCGGCGTGCCCGTGGCGATGATCTGGCCGCCGCCGGCGCCCCTTCGGGGCCCAGGTCGACGATCCAGTCGGCCGTCTTGATGACGTCCAGGTTGTGCTCGATGATGACGAGGGTGTTGCCCTGGTCGCGCAGGCGGTGGATGACTTTCAGCAGCAAGTCGATGTCGTGGAAATGCAAGCCCGTCGTCGGTTCATCGAGGATGTACAGGGTGCGGCCCGTGTCGCGCTTGGACAGTTCCAGCGACAGTTTCACGCGCTGCGCCTCGCCGCCGGACAGGGTGGTGGCGCTCTGGCCCAGCTTGATGTAGCCGAGGCCCACATCGAGCAGGGTTTGCAGCTTGCGCGCGATCAAGGGTACCGGTTTGAAGAATTCATGCGCCTCTTCCACCGTCATGCCCAGCACTTCCGTGATGTTCTTGCCCTTGTATTGCACTTCCAGCGTTTCGCGGTTGTAGCGCTTGCCATGGCACACGTCGCACGGCACGTAGACGTCGGGCAGGAAGTGCATCTCGACCTTGATCACGCCATCGCCCTGGCACGCCTCGCAGCGTCCGCCCTTCACGTTGAACGAGAAGCGGCCCGCGCTGTAGCCCCGTTCCTTGGCCGTCGGCACGGTGGAGAACAAATCGCGGATCGGCGTAAACAAACCTGTATATGTGGCGGGATTCGAGCGCGGAGTGCGGCCGATCGGCGCCTGGTCGACGGAAATGACCTTGTCGAAGTGCTCCAGGCCGCTGATCGACTCGTGCGGCGCCGGCTCCGTCTGTGAACCGTACAGATGGCGCGACAGGGCCGGATACAAGGTATCGTTGACCAGCGAGGACTTGCCCGAGCCGGACACGCCCGTCACGCACGTCATCAGGCCCACCGGCAAGCTCAGCGAGACTTTCTTCAGATTGTTGCCCGTCGCGCCAGTAATGACCAGCTGCTTTTCCGGATTGCTGGCGTGGCGCTTGGCCGGTACGGCGATCTTCAGCTTGCCGTTCAGGTACTGCGCCGTCAGCGACTTCTTGTTCTTGAGAATGTCGGACAAGGTACCTTCGGCGATGATCTCGCCGCCGTGCACGCCCGCGCCGATGCCCATGTCGACGATGTAGTCGGCCGTGCGTATCGCGTCTTCGTCATGCTCGACCACCAGCACGCTGTTGCCGATGTCGCGCAAGTGTTTCAAGGTTTCGATCAGGCGGTCATTATCGCGCTGGTGCAAGCCGATCGACGGCTCATCGAGCACATACATGACACCTGTCAAACCGGAGCCGATCTGCGATGCCAAACGGATGCGCTGTGCTTCGCCGCCGGAGAGCGTGTCGGCGCTGCGGTCCAGCGACAGGTAATCGAGGCCCACATTATTGAGGAATTTCAGGCGCGAAATAATTTCCTTGACCACGCGGTCGGCGATCTCTTTCTTGGCACCCGTCAACTTCAGCTTTTCAAAGAATTCCAGCGTCTCGCGCAGCGGTTTGCCCGCCACTTCATAGATGGCGCGCTGCTGCTTGCCGGTGCCGACCTTGACGAAGCGCGCTTCCACGCGCAGGCGCGCGCCATCGCATGAGGGACAGCATTTCTCATTGATGAACTTGGCCAGTTCTTCCTTGACGGCCATCGAATCCGTTTCGCGGTAGCGGCGCTGCAGATTGTTGACCACGCCTTCAAACGTGTGTTCCTTGATGACGGTGCGGCCCCGTTCGTTGACATAGCTGAACGGGATCACTTGCTTGCCGGAACCGTACAGCACAGCTTGCTGTGAATTCAGGTCCAGCTGCTCGAACGGCATGTCGAGGTCGAATTCGTAAAAGGCGGCCAGGTTCGACAGCATCTGGAAGTAAAACTGGTTGCGGCGGTCCCAGCCCTTGACGGCGCCCGACGCCAGCGACAGATTGGGGAACGCGACGATGCGTTTCGGGTCAAAGAATTCAATGTGTCCCAGGCCGTCGCATTCGGGGCAGGCGCCCATCGGGTTGTTGAACGAGAACAGACGCGGTTCCAGTTCCTGCAGGGAGTAGCCACACACATTGCAGGCGAACTTGTTCGAGTACACGTGTTCCTGGGCGGTATCCATTTCGTAGGCAATGGCGCGGCCGTCGGCCAGGCGCAGGGCCGTTTCGAAACTTTCCGCCAGGCGCTGCTTGATGTCCTGGTTCACCTTGACGCGGTCGATGACGACGTCGATCGTGTGTTTTTCCGTTTTCTTTAGTTTCGGGAGGTCATCGACTTCATAGATCTTGGCCGCATGCGTGCCGCTCTGCACGCGGAAGCGCACGAAGCCCTGTGCCTGCATCTGCTCGAACAGATCCACGTGTTCGCCCTTGCGGTTGGCGACGACGGGCGCCAGTATCATCAGCTTGGTGTCTTCCGGCATGGCCAGCACGGCGTCGACCATTTGCGACACGGATTGGGCGGCCAGCGCGTTTTCCGGGTGGTCGGGGCAGTAGGGCGTGCCTACGCGCGCATACAGCAGGCGCAGATAATCGTGGATTTCCGTCACGGTGCCCACCGTCGAGCGCGGGTTGTGCGACGTTGCCTTCTGTTCGATGGAGATGGCGGGTGATAGGCCCTCGATCAGGTCGACGTCCGGTTTTTCCATCAATTGCAGGAACTGGCGCGCATAGGCCGACAGCGACTCGACGTAGCGGCGCTGGCCTTCCGCGTACAGGGTGTCGAAGGCCAGCGACGACTTGCCGGAGCCGGACAAGCCGGTAATCACGATCAGCTTATTGCGCGGCAAATCGAGATTGATATTCTTGAGGTTATGCGTGCGAGCGCCGCGAATGCGGATCTGTTCCATGTGATTGCCTTGCTTTCAGTGAGTGGTGCGGCCGGCGCATTGCGGGAACTGCCAGATGAGGCAGCCACAACGGGTCAACCTGTTACTATAGCCGGGTTTTGCTCTGCATGCCTGAGGCAGCCACGGGCGGATTGCGCCACCCCGAGAACGTGCCCCGGCAAAGTTTGATACAGATGCGTGCAGACGATTAAACACTGTATATAATACCAGTATTCAAGTTTCTTGTTTTCACCTGCCGTGAAAAAAACGTGTTGCCGCGCGGTAGCTGGCGTCCGTTAGAAAGCGGATGCTTTGCGCCGCGTGGTCGCTTATAATCGTCGTTTGGTAAAAAATCTCACGCGCGGGACTCCGGCTCCCGCTGCGGTTCATCAGGAGTTATTCATGGCATCAGTCAACAAAGTCATCATCGTCGGCAATCTGGGCCGTGACCCGGAAATCCGCTACATGCCTAGCGGCGACGCGATCGCCAACATCGCCGTGGCCACTTCGTACAAATCGAAGGACCGCAACACGGGCGAACAAAAAGAATTGACAGAGTGGCACCGTATCTCGTTCTTCGGCCGCCTGGCGGAAATCGTCGGCCAATACCTGAAAAAAGGTTCGTCCGTTTACGTCGAAGGCCGTCTGCAAACCCGTAAATACACGGACAAGGACGGCGTCGAGAAGTACGCAACCGACATCATTGCGGAACAGATGCAAATGCTGGGCGGCCGTTCCGGCATGGGCGGCGACGCCGGCGGTGGCGATGACAGCTACGGTGGTGGCGGCGGCTACGAAGCCCCGGCCCCGCGCCAGGCGCCAGCCCCGCGTCCGGCACCAGCCCCGGCACCACGCCCGGCACCGAAGCCGGCGCCGAACTTCTCGGACATGGATGACGATATTCCATTCTAAGACGCACTACGGCTCATTGCTGCATAACGCCTCGCAAATCCTTGATTTGCGAGGCGTTTTTATTTGTTGTTGCGGGTCTTTTTTCGGGTCACTTTTAGGTGCTACGGGCGTTCAGCTCAAGCAGATAACCGCTCCCTTCCTTGATCTATGTTGGTTATCGCCATCATGACTCCCCCTATAATTTAATCACTGCCCTCAGCATCCCGTCCGCAATGCCACACCAGAACAGGGAGAAAATGGTGGCTATTTCGACCGAAGCGCCCCTGGTTGTCGATCTTGACGGCACGCTGACGCCAACCGATACCCTGGTTGAAGCCGTCATTAAGGTGGTGAAGCAATCCCCGCTCAATTTGCTCCGCTTGCCGTTCTGGCTCATGAGAGGGCGGGCAGGCTTCAAGGAAGCCATTTCGGCGCATGCCAGCATCTCGGGCGAACACCTCCCTTACCGTGCGTCCCTGCTGGATTACCTGCGCGAGGAAAAGCAGAAGGGCCGCATGATTGTCCTGGCGACGGCGGCTCACCATTCTATTGCCAGCGACGTGGCCAGGCATCTGGGTCTGTTCGACAAGGTGCTGGCGACGCAAGCCGGTCACAATCTCAAGGGCAGGGCCAAGCTGCAAGCCATCCAGGAGCAGGTAGGGCCATGCTTTGTCTATGCTGGCGACAGCAAGGCGGATGTCCCCATCTGGCAGGCCGCCAAGGCGGCGGTGCTGGTGGATGTTGCCTGGCGTACGGTCCAAACCGTCCGACGGCATGTACCGATCGAACGCGAGTTTCCGGGGAGAGCTGCGGGCTAGGTGTGTGGATGAAAGCCCTGCGTGTCCACCAGTGGCTAAAGAATCTGTTGCTGTTCGTACCCCTGCTGACGGCATTCTCCTTCCTCGACCTGGGCAAGTTGATCACCATGGCCGTGGCCTTCCTGGCTTTCTCCTTGGCCGCCTCCGCCACCTACATGGTCAACGACCTGTGGGACCTGGAAAGCGACAGAGCACACCCCCGCAAGCGGCTTCGCCCTTTTGCCAGTGCCCGCCTGCCGATTCTGAAGGGCCTGGTCGTGGCAGCGGCGGCGTTGCTCCTGGCCCTCGTTCTGGCCTGGTTCGTGTCGAATGCCTTCCTTCTGATGCTCCTGCTTTACCTCGTGCTGACCAGCGCGTATAGCTGGGTGCTCAAGGAATACGTGCTGATTGACGTGCTCATGCTATCCCTGCTGTATACCTTGCGCATCCTGGCAGGTTCGGTTGCCATTGGTACCGCCGCCAGTTCCTGGCTGTTGGCTTTCTCGGTCTTCATGTTCCTCAGCCTCGCCCTGGTGAAGCGCTGTGCGGAGCTGGTCACCCTGGAAGAGAATGGCAAGGCAGCCACGCGTGGACGGGATTACCGGGTGACCGACCTGGCGGTGTTGTGGCCCCTGGGGGCGGGGCGGCCCTCTCTGCCGTGGTGGTGTTCGGGCTGTTCATCAGTGCGCCGGAAACGCAGCGGCGCTATGGCACCCCGCAGATGCTGTGGCTGGTTGCCCTCGGATTGATTTACTGGCTTGCGCGCCTGTGGGTGAAAACCTCCCGCGGTGAAATGCACGATGATCCGGTGATTTACGCCCTCAAGGACCACGGCAGCCGCATGACCGTATGCGCCATGGTGGCCATCATGCTTGGGGCGCATTTCCTCGTACTGGGTACCTACCCATGAAAACGCTCTGCATTGCCATCCTGAGCATCGCGCTATCCGTCATGGCGCAGTTCTCATTGAAGAGCGGCGTGTCCGGCGCCGGGGTGAAGGCGATGATGGCTGAGCCCAAGTCCTTCATGACCCTCATCAATATCCTCACGGACAAATATGTCCTGGGAGGCTTTCTCCTCTATGGCCTGGGAGCGCTGGCCTGGCTGGGCGTGCTGTCGCAATGGGAGGTGAGCAAGGCCTACCCTCTGGCAGGCCTGGGATTCGTGCTCACCCTGCCAATCGCTTACCTGCTCGGGGAGCAGATAAGCATGCCCCGTGTGATTGGCGTGGCGCTGATTTGTGCGGGGGTGTTTTTGGTGGGGAGGAGTTGATGAATGACAAGCATGATGCCCAGCAACAGCGAGATTGGCTGTGGCTGGCAATCGTCGCAGGCATCGGCCTCGCCCTGAGGGCGGCGGTGATTGCGGGCTACCAGCATGTGCCGGAAGGCGATGAACTTGCCTACAGGAGCATGGCGCTCAACTTGCTTGGCGGGAATGGCATCGTCGACAGCATGGGCAACCGCGCGATGTACAACGTGGGCTATCCCCTGTTAATACTCGCGCCTGTCTTTTTCTTTTTGGCGACGACCTCCTGGCGGTTCGCGTGGTGAACATGTGCCTGGGAGGCGCGGCAATCGTGCTGTGCTATCTGGTGGCCAAGGAAGCCGGCGCAGGCAGGTTGGGGCGTCTCATCGCCGCACTCGCCTGGGCGCTATACCTTCCGAACGGCATCTATGGGATGTATCTGGCCAAGGAAAACCTGATGATTCCCCTGATGCTGGGGGTCATGTGGTGTGCCCTGAGACTGACACGTCAGCCCTCGAATACAGTGGCAATCGGCTGCGGGGCACTCTGTGCCCTGTTGGCGTTGACTGGCAATGCAGCCTTGTCACTGCTGGCGGTCCTTGCATGGGCATTGCTGCTGTCTCCCGCATCGATGGCTCAGCGGGCAAGCATGGCCATGCTCGCGCTGTCAGTTGCGTTGCTGATATCTGGCCCATGGCTGCTCAGGAACATGCAAGTGATTGGCGCCCCTGTCTTGAACACCAATGGCGGCTTCAATCTCTATTTGGGGAACAACCCGGCTGCGACAGGCATGTTTGTTTCCATCTCGGAGACACCACGTGGCCCTACCTGGGATGCTCTTCGGAAAACGGGGGAAGTGCAGGCCTCCGAGACCTTGAAACAGGAAGCTATTTCTTGGGTGAAGGCCCATCCGGCGGCGTTCCTGACGTTGGCAGTGAAGAAAGCGGCTTACTTCTGGACGCCACCCTTCCATGAGGGCAAAGGAGATCAGTCGTCGGCGGAAAAGCTAGTTCGTCTCTTGTGGGCGATACAGTTCTTGCTCCTGATTGCCGGTGCGATTGGAACGGTGCTGATTCCAAGGCTAAGAAATCGGCAGGTCGCCCTGCTCTGGCTGGCGCTTGTGTGCTACACCGGCGTTCACATGTTGTTCTACGTGATATTCCGATACCGTGAACCCATCATGCCGATCCTGGCAGTGATGGCGGGCTTGGTGCTTGAATCACTTGTGGCCGCCCGCTACCCGGCAGCGAATCGGGCCAGATAAGATCGGGGCAGTGCTCTCGACTCTTTTGCGCCCCTTGCTGTCATGCTGCCGGAAACTCAATCGCGCAGCCGCATCTCCAGGCTGTAATTCGCCACCGCATTCCTGCGCGCCGCGTTGCGCATCAAATACACCTGCACCGTGTACTCGCCATCGGCCGGCAGTTTCGCCTGGTAACTGTTGCCGCTGGTCGAGCCGATGAACAGGGCTTCCTCCTGGCCGGCCTGGCGGATATTGAAGTAATTCGATGGCTGATTGGTTTTCAGCTTGACGCTGAGGGTCTGGCCGGCCTTGCCAGTGACCGTGTATTCGGCCGTGGCGTAGCCCTTGATCTTGCCTTTCACGCTGTGCGCGTTCTTGCCTGCCGTCAATTCGACGTTTTCCTTGTGGACAGGATCGGCGCTCCAGGCGGGCGTGGTAAAAACGAGGGCCGCCAGCAGCAGGCTGGCGCGGAGGGACAGTGGACGACGCGGCATATGGCATTTCCTTTCAAACTGGATGAAGAAGCAGGCGATGGTGATGCCGCCCATCTTACGCCAGCGCTTGCCAAGCGCCTGTACGGCAGCGCGAGCATGGCCAGTTCGCGGATGGTTTCCCCCGCTTTCTTGACCTGGGTACTTTTTTAGCTGCGCACGTTTCAAGATGCGGCCGACGGCATTACCGTCAACGCGTATTGCCCCGGCGTTGTCGGCACCGACATGTGGCTCGACATCGACAAGCGCATGGCCGAACTGACCGGCGCCGAGCTGGACGCAACGTACAAGAAATACGTGGACGGCATCGCGCTGGGACGTGCCGAGATGCCGGAAGACATGGCGGGGCTGGTCTCGTGTACCGTTAAAACACTGACGGCATAAAAAACAGGCCGCGCTATCGGTGACAGCGCGGCCTGTTTGCGTTGCATCAAGGATTACTTGATGCTCACTTCCTTGCGGTTATCGCGCGGGACCCGGTCGATCATCTTGTTGTAGGGATCGACGCCCACTTCGAACGGCTTGTCCTTCACCGTGATGGTGAGCACAGGCTCGCTGCCCGACAGCATGCGCTTGGCGGTGTACAGGACTTGTTCATCCTTTTCCTTGGCGCCGGGGGCGCGCGCGAAGATGGCGATCTCCACCGGTTCGTCGTAGATGCGCGGGCTTTCCTTGCCCTTGCCGTCGGACTCGAGCTTGGCCAGGTGCAGCTGCAGGGTGACGTCCCACTGACCGTCCTTGCGCTGCACGGCCGTCGCTTGCGTGACGCGGTTGTCGTAGAAGACGATTTTCTCGAACAGGTCCGTGATCAGCGCCTGCTTGTCCTGCGGCGCCTCGGCGCGGATGTACGCCAGCAGTTCGCGCGAGGTGGTGAACGGCGCCTGCTGGTAGCCCTTGTCCTGCAGATAGCGCTTCAGGGCACGGTTCAGGGCTTCTTCGCCAATCTCGTCGCGCAGGCGGTAGAACACGAGGCTGCCCTTGTTGTAGTGGATGTATTGCTGTCCCTCCACGCGCGCCAGCGGCAGCTCCTCGATGGCTTCGCCGCCGCGTCCACTCAGGTAGCGGTCCAGTTCATAGCGCAGGAAGCGGCGCATCTTGTCGCGGCCGTATTCCTTTTCCATCACCATCAGGGCCGAATACTGCGCCAAGGACTCCATCAGCATGGTGGCGCCCTGCACGTTGGCGCCGATCACCTGGTGGCCCCACCACTGGTGCGCCATTTCATGCGCCGTGACGTAGAACACGTAGTCGATGTCATCCTGGTCACGCAGGTCGGCGATGAATCCGATGCCTTCCGAATACGGAATCGTATTGGCAAACGACTGCGCGAAGCTCTGGTAGCCGGGAAATTCCAGGATGCGCACCTGCTTGTGCTGGTAGGGCGTGAACTGGGTGGTGTAATAGTCGAGCGACTTTTGTACGGAGGTCACCATGCGCTGCGTGTTGTAGCCATGCTTTTTATCGAAATATATTTCGATCGGCAAGCCGCGCCACGCGTCTTTCTTGACTTCCCAGCGCGCCGACAGGTAGGCGAAGAAGGGCAGCATCGGCTGGTCCATCTTGTAGCGGTAATAGCGGCGGCCATCCTTTTCCCAGCTGTCTTGCAGATAGCCGGGCGCCAGGGCGATCTGCTCGCCGCTGGTGGACACCGTCGTGTCGAAATGGACCCAGTCGGCATCGCCGCCCAGCACCGCATTGCCATACGCCGCAGTGTCTTCCAGCTTGGCCATGCGCTGCGGTTCGCCCAGGCCCCGCTTGCGGCGCTCATTGCGGTCCGTCAACTCCATTTCCTTGGCATAGCCGAAGTGGGGGAAGAAGGCCTGGTTGTTGAAGAAGCTGCCGTTCAGGTTGACCTGGTCCGGCGCGCCGCTGTTGGTAAAGCCCTGATGCGTGACGGCCACCGTGAAGTCCAGCGGCAGGGTGGCGCCCGGCGCCAGGGGCTGGGCCAGCTTGAGGATGCTGAAGCCGAGTTCCTTGTCATCGAGCACGATCTTGTGCGCCGGCAAGTTCAACCACCGTGTTTCCAGGTCCGGGTTAAGCTGGATGCGCAGGGTATCGAGCGGCTGCTGCGTCTTGTTTTGCAGCACGTAGTGGCCCTTGATCAAGACTTTACGTTGTTCAGGGTAGATATCCACGTCGGCCTGGATATCCGTGATCTTCAGCTGCGGCAAGTCCTTGTATTGCTTGTACAATTTCTCGTAGCGGGCCTGCTTGTCCATGCCGATGTTGGCTGTTTCATACTGGTTCAGCACATTCGTGTTGTAGAAGATCCAGCCGCCCGTGCCTGCCCAGCACAGCAGGACCACGGCCAGCGCAATACCTGCACCACCCTGCAGGCGCTGGCGGGCCAGGCGCAGGCGCGCGCGCCAGCCGGCTGCCAGGCCGCGCACCCAGAATGCCTGCGCCAGCATGACGAGGGCCACGGTAAACAGGCTCCAGTACAGCGCAAACCAGGCCCAGCCAGTCAGGAAGTGGCCATAGCCGTTCATGTCCGAATACTTGATGGCCGGCGTGCCGCCGAAGGCGTACAGATTGTGTTCGAAGTGCAGCATGCCCAGCACCATTTGCGCCACCATCAGCAGGATCACCAGCAGGTAGCCGATGAACTTGTTGTTGGACAACACTTGCAGGGTGAGGGCGCACAAGGCCATCAGCACGAAGAAGAGGGAACCGAGCAAGCTGCCTTTCAGGTACAAGCCCAGTTCCACGGGCGCGCCGCCCTTGTAGAGCTGAAAACCGATGGCCGCGATGACGCCCACCAGCAGGTAGCCGGCGATGACGCCGACCAGGGCCGTGCACTTGGCCAGCAGCGGTACCCAGCCGGGCACGGGCATGGCGTCGCTGACGTCGGCGATCCGCGCTTGCCGCTCCTTGAAGATCAGTTCACCTGCGTAAAAGGTGACGATGATGATCAGCATGAAGCTGAAGCTGTTGTTGATCTGCTGCAACAGCAAATGCGTCATCGGATACACGGCCGTGCCATACATGTTCTTGGCGACATTGGCGCCGGTGATCAGGTTGATCACGGCGAACAGCAGCATGACGAGGAAGGGCACGCTCTTGAACACGCCGACGGCGTCGAAGCGCAGGATTTGCCACCACTGGCGCCAGGCTGTCGCGGCCGTAAAGGTGGGGACGCTGCGCGGCAGGTGCAGCGGCGCCGCCACGGCCGGCCCGGCGGCCTCGGCCTTGTGCTTGCCGAACAGGCGCTTGCCCGTGCCCGTGCGCTGCGGCTTGAACAGGAGCACGGTGGCGGCGAACAGCACCACCGTGATACCCAGCCACAGCAGGCGGTTGGCCAGCAGGAAGCCGGAGAACGGCGGCAGGCCCGCGTTCGCTTCGGCGGACGTGAAGTAGCGCGTCATGCGGCCCAGGGCGCGCATGCCGAAGGGGTCGAGCAGGACGGCGATCCATTCGTTGTTGATGTCGCGCGTAAAGGCGCCGGCCATGCCCCACAGCACGAAAAAGCCCAGCACGCCCACGTAGACGAGCAGCATCGAGCGCGTGGTGGCCGCCAGCAGCATCAGCAGGGCGCCGATGAAGAGCAGGTTCGGGATCACCATCACGGCGAAGCTCCACGCATACGCATGCGGCGAGAACGCGCCCACGCGCTGCGGGTCGACCCAGGGCATGAGGGGGCCGAGCATGATGGCGACGGCAATGGCGGCAAAGATCACCAGGCAGGCGACGAAGCCGGCGGCGAAGCGGCCGAACAGGTAGTCCCATTTGCGCATGGGCGTGGCGAACAGCATGTCGGCCATGCCCACTTCGCTGTCGCGCAGCACGGCACCGGCGATAAAAATGGTGATGAGCAACATCGACAGCAGGCTGAACATCGTCAGCAGCTGCGCCACCACGGTGGGCGCATTGCGGTTGATGTTGCCGATGGCGCCGCCCACCTGGATCGAATCGCTGCTGCTGGCGCCAAAGGCCAGCAAGGCCAGGATGACGGTAAATATCCACAGCAGCGGCTGTTTCAGCTGGTAGCCGAGGTCAAACTTGAAAAATTCCTTCCACATGGCGGCCCCTTACGCGGCGGCGCCGCTGCGGGCGGCGTTGCGCACGTGCAGGAAGTACACGTCTTCCAGGTCCGCGGCGATCTGCGCGAAGCCGCTGTCGGGCTGGCTGTCGGCAAACACATTGATCTGCGGCTTGCCGCCCACCAGGCGCGTCGACAGCACATTGTGCGACTGCTGGTACTGCGCCAGCTCGTCCATGCTGACGCTGCGGCGCCAGACCTTGCCGTGCAGGGTGTCGATGGCCGCCTGCGGTTCCCCTGCACCAGCACCTGGCCCTTGACGATCATCGCCATGCGCGGGCACAGGTCCGTCACGTCGTCGACGATGTGGGTCGACAGGATCACCACCACCTGCTCGCCGATCTTCGCCAGCAGGTTCAGGAAGCGGTTGCGCTCGTCCGGGTCCAGGCCGGCCGTCGGCTCGTCGACGATCACCAGGCGCGGCGCGCCCAGCAGCGCCTGGGCGATGCCGAAGCGCTGGCGCATGCCGCCCGAATACGTGCCCAGGTTGCGTTTGCGCGCTTCCCACAGATTGGTTTGCTGCAACAAGGCTTCCACGGCTTCCTTGCGCGGTCCCTTTTCCGTCAAGCCTTTGAGCACGGCAAAGTGGTTGAGCAGGGTTTCCGCGCTGACCTTCGGATACACGCCGAAATCCTGCGGCAAATAGCCGAGCTGGCGGCGCAAGCCGGCCTTGTCCTTGAGCACATCGGCGCCATCGAAGTGGATGCTGCCGCTATCGGGATCCTGCAAGGTGGCGATGGTGCGCATCAGCGAGGACTTGCCCGCGCCATTCGGTCCCAGCAAGCCGAACATCCCGTTGGGAATGTCCAGGCTGACATTGTTGATGGCCTTGACGCCATTGGCATACGTTTTGTTCAGCTGTTTGATCGATAGCATGTGCAGCACTCTCCAGAGCTTGGGTATGAAAGCCGGCAGATACATGTCTGCCGGTCTGTGGAAGGGGATCCCCCTTGTTTTTCAGCCGCGGTGGCGGATGTTACTCAAAAACAATAATATATAGCCAACTGGAAGAAAATTAATGTTTTTGCGACCAGGGGGGAAATGCGGGGCTGGAATGCGGGAGAGAGGGATGAATGACGTGGTGGTACACTCGCCATTTTCAGCGACGCCGGGCGTCGGAAAGAGGGGACCATGCCAGTCGCACAGAACATGACATTGCGCGCCGTTGCGCCGGACGAAGTAGGGGCGCTGGCGCGGCTGTTCCAGCTGTACTGCTACGAGAATACCGCCTGGAGCGGCGAAGACGTGCTGGCCGACGGCCGCTACGATGTGTGCGATGCGGGGCTGGCCGAGTACGTACATGCACCCGGACATACGGCCGTCTGGATCGAGGTCGATGGCGCGCTGGCGGGCTTCTTCGTCACGGAACCCGGCATGGCGGGCGCGCTGCCGGTGCGGGAGTTCAGCGACTTGTTCATCTTGCAGAAATACCGGCGCCGGGGGCTGGCGCTGGAAGTGGTGCGGCGCGTGCTGCTCGATGGCGAGCAGACGTGGCTGGTGGCGATGTTCCGCGCCGATGCGCATGCGAATGCGTTCTGGCGGCAGGCGTTTGCGCGCCTGCCGTTTGCCAGGGTCGAGGCGTACGACGATCCGGACTTGCCGCAGTTTCAGCTGACTTTGCTGAAACCGGCGGCGGTCACTTAAAAGCGCACTTTGACATATGCCGACGGTCCCGTCAGGCGGATGTTCAGGTCGGCATCGCGTTCGCTGTCGCGGTGCAGCTTGATTTTCGAGATGCCGTAATCGGCCACGAAACCGATATTCTTGAACGGAAACCATTCCACGCCGACATTGCCGCCGTAGATGTGGCCGTTGATGCGCCCGCCATTTTTCTTGATGCCCGACGCTTCCGCATACATGCGCAAGTCCGGCGTGAAGGCGTGGCGCCAGCCCACTTCCAGCAGCGGCGCAAACGCGTGCTCGCCGATGGAATCGCGCGCCGTGGCCGTTTCGCCATTGACGACGCCGGTGGCCGTGCCGTTCAGGTTGGCGTGGTAGTAGGCGGCGCCCAGGCCGATGCCGAAGGTGTCGTTGCCGCTGCCCAGCCACCATTTATAGGCCAGCTTGGCCAGGTCCAGCTTTAAATCGGCATTCGCCGTCGCCGTGCCCGTGACGGGCTGGCCATTGATGATGGTTTCGCCCGTCAAGCTTGGCGTGTAGGATTTGTCGTAGCGGTAGTAGTCGAATGCCAGGCCGTGGCGGTCGCCGATCAGCAAGTCCGCCTTGATGCGCGGGATGGTGGTGTGGCTTTGCTTCGACTCGGGGGCGTCGATGCGGCCAAACTGGGTGTCGGCGCCGATATTGATGCGCGGATCGGCGGAAAATGCCCCCACCGAAATGCTGACACGGTCCAGGGCGGGCGACGGCTCGGCCCGCGCCGTGGCGGCCGCCGTGGCCATGCCCAGCACGCCCAGCATCATGGTCCCGCGCAAGGCGAGATGCTGGAAACGGAGTGGGGACAGGCGGGCGGGGACGGACGTAACAACCATGGGACAACTCCTCAAGATAAAGTGAAAACTGGCGCGATGTGTTGGGCAACAGTGCAATGAGGAAATGGTAGCAATTGTTACTTTTGGATTACGTAGCCGCACGGCGCAAATTACCGTCGGATTTGTCCTACCGTATGTAAGTCCTGGTTAGAGGAGAAGAAAACGATGCAAGTAATCATCGAGCTGGCGACACCGCGTCTGCTGCTGCGCCAATGGCGCGACAGCGACTTGCCGCCGTTCGCGGCGCTGAATGCCGATCCCCGCGTGATGGCATTTTTCCCATCCACCCTGTCGCGCGAAGCCAGCGACGCCATGGCGCGGCGCTGCAGCGGACTGATCGCCGGGCGGGGCTGGGGTTTGTGGGCGGTAACCTTGCGTGAAAACAATGCCTTCATCGGCATGACGGGGCTGCATAGTCCCGACGCGCAATTGCCGTGTTCGCCATGCGTGGAAATCGGCTGGCGCCTGGCGTTCGATTACTGGGGACAAGGTTACGCGCAGGAAGCGGCGCACGCCGTCCTGCAGGCCGGTTTCGGGCGTTTGCAACTGCCGGAGATCGTCTCGTTCACGGCCTTGCCCAACGTGCGCTCGAGCGCCCTGATGGCGCGCCTGGGCATGCGCCGCGATGCTGCCACCTTCGAGCATCCGGCCCTGCTGCCAGGACACGCATTGCGTACGCATTGCCTGTATCGTCTGACGCGCGCAGAATGGTGCGCACAGGAGGGAACATGAGAATCGCCGCCATTTCCGATATCCACGGCAACCTCGATGCGCTGGAGGCCGTGCTGGCCGACATCGCCCGGCGTGACGTGGACGTGACCGTCAATCTGGGCGATATCGTCTCGGGCCATCTGCAGCCGCGCGCCACGGCGGCGCGCCTGATGGGCCTCGGCTTGCCCACCATCCGCGGCAACCACGAGCGTCAATTGTTCGGCGATCCGGCGCGCATGGGCGTGTCCGACGCTTTTGCGCGCGCGCAACTGTTACCCGAGCAACTGGACTGGATCGCGGCGCTGCCCGCTACTTTGCGCTTGCGCAAGGACGTGCTGCTCGTGCATGGCACACCGGCAAGCGACCTCGTGTATTTTCTCGACAGCGTCACGCCGCAAGGCAGCCGCGCCGCCACGCCGCAGGAGGTGGCCGAACGGGCCGGTGAGGCCGACGCGGCCCTGATCCTGTGCGGCCACACGCACATGCCGCGCCAGATGCGCCTGGCCGATGGGCGGCTGATCGTCAATCCGGGCAGCGTGGGCTTGCAAGCCTACGACGACGACCACGGCTATCCGCACCTGATGGAAAACGGCACGCCGCACGCGCGCTATGCCATCGCCGAACAGGGCGCGGACGGCGCCTGGACGGCGCAGTTGCACGCCGTGGAATATGACTGGGACAAGGCGGCCCGGCTGGCGCTGGCCAACGGCCGGCCCGACTGGGTCACGCCCTTGCGCACGGGCTACGTCGGCGCCGCCTGAGGTGTATCAGCAGCTCGGCGCGCGGGTGACGGGCACGGGCACCAGTGCCGTCTTGCCTTCCCTGGCGATCACCTGGTTGATGCTGATGCTGCAGCGCTTGCCTTCCCACGAGAAAGCCGCTTCATAATCCTCGCCGGCGCGCGGTGTGAAGGTGATGTCGCCATGGCAGCTGGGCGACACGCTGTCAAAACGCACGCCGTTGGCCACGTAGAACGGCGAGACATCCTGGAAGCCCAGGCGCAGGCTGCTGGGCTTGCCCGCAGGAATCTCATATTCGCGGAAATAGGCCTTCGAGAAAAAACCGTCCTTGCGCGCCAGGTTTTGCGACGTTTCCGTTTCCGGAATGCCCAGGCTGGTATTGCTGACCGTGCCGATCAGGGAGCCGAAGGCGGAGCTCATGCCGCCGCTGGCCTTTTCCACGCCATCGCTGAACATGCCGCGGATGCAGCTGCTGTCGCGGTACAGGAAGGCGGTGGCGCCATTCTGGCCGAACAGGCGCAGACGGCTGACGGTGGATGTTGCCGGCGCCGCCGGCGCGCTGGCCGCCTCGGCGGCGGCAGCGGGTACTTCGGTGGTGGCGATATCCTGGGCAAAGCTGGTGGCGCTGAGCAAGAGGGAAAAGAGGAAAGCAGGTTTTTTCATTGGCTTAAAAAATTATCAAAAAGAAACAACATATACCATAAGGCAAGACATTGCTGCTCTTTTTGACAAGCCTGTCGCCGTGCCGTTCCCTAGCGGAACTCTTCCGCCACCAGGTTGTACTTCTGCATCTTGTGATACAGGGTCTGTTTCGGTAGGCCCAGCACGGCGCTTACCTCGCTGACGTTGCCCGAATATGCGCGCAGTTCCTGCTCGATCAGAGCGCGTTCGAAGCCGTTCACTTGCTCCGCCAGCGACAGCGGGCTGGCCTGGCCGCTCGCCAGCAGGCTCGAGGCGCCGCCGGCGATACCGAGCACGAAGCGGTCGGCGATATTGCGCAGCTCGCGTACGTTGCCGGGCCAGGAATGGGCCATCAGGTTGCGCATCTGTGCGCTGGAGACCACGGGTGCGGTGCGGTTGTAGCGGGCGGCGGCGGCCAGCACGAAGTGTTCGAACAGGATGGGAATGTCTTCGCGCCGTTCGCGCAGCGGCGGCAGATGCAGCACGATCAAATTCAAACGGTAGTACAGGTCGCTACGGAATTTCTGTTGCTGCGACAAGTCTTCCAGGTCCAGCTTGGCCGCCGCGATGACGCGCACGTCGACGGGCGTGGGCACGTTCGATCCCAGGCGCTCGATATAGCGTTCCTGCAGCACGCGCAGCAATTTCACTTGCAGGGACAGGGGCAGGCTTTCGATTTCGTCGAGGAAGAACGTGCCCTGGTCCGCATGCTCGATCTTGCCGACCTGCCGCTTGGCCGCACCCGTGAACGCGCCCGGTTCGTGGCCGAAGACTTCGCTTTCGAAGATGCTCTCGGGAATCGCGCCACAGTTGACGGCGACAAAGTTGTGCTTGCGGCGGTGGCTGAAGTCATGCAGGCAGCGGGCCACCATTTCCTTGCCCGTGCCCGTGTCTCCATAGATCAGCACGTCTGCCGGTTCGTTGGCAACGTCGAGAATCAAGCGCCGTATGTCGCGCATCGCCACGGAATTGCCCAATAGACGCGCTTCGATGCCGCCGCCGTCCTCGAGCTGGCGGCGCAGGCTGTGCACTTCCAGGGTCAGGCGCCGGGTTTCCAGCGCGCGCAGGATGACGTCAACCAGCTGGTCGGACGAATACGGTTTTTCGATGAAATCGTAGGCGCCCGTGCGCATGGCGTGCACGGCCATGGTGATGTCGCCGTGGCCCGTGACGAGGATCACGGGCAGGTTGGCGTCGAGCGTCTTGACCGCTTGCAGCAATTCCAGGCCGCTCATGCCGGGCAGGCGCACGTCGCTCACGACGATGCCGGGGAAATCCGGCGTCAGCAGTTTATAGGCCAGTTCGGCCGAGTGGAAGGCCAGCACGTCCAGGCCGGCCAGCTGCAATGCCTGCTCGCTGCCTTCGCGTACGGTGGGGTCGTCCTCGACCAGCAAGACCTTCAAGCCGTCAAACATGTTTTTCCTCCTGCGTTGCAATCTGTAGTTCGATGGTGAAGATGGCGCCGCCGCCGGGGGCGTTCTCGGCGCGCAGCACGCCGCCGAACTGGCGCGTGATCTGTTCGGAAATGGCCAGGCCCAGGCCCAGGCCCAGGCCTTGGGGTTTGGTGGTGAAGAACGGTTCGAACAGGTGTTCATACACTTCCGTCGACAGGCCCGGCCCCGTGTCGGCCACGTGGATCAGCACGTGCTCGGGCGTGCATTCGACGGCCACGCGCAGGCTGCGCACCTCGCTGCCATTCATGGCGTCGAGCGCATTCGCGTACAGGTTGACCAGCACCTGCTCCAGGCGGTTGCTTTCGCACATGGCGAAGATGTCGTCGGGCGGCAGTTGCAAAGTAAAACGCACATTTTCCACCTGCAGCCGGCGTTCGACCAGGAACAGGGCGTTGCTGATCGCCGTGGGTATCGAGACGGAGGTCAGGCTGGTCGTCGACTTGCGCGCAAAAATCTTCAATTGCCCCGTAATGGTCCCCATCCTGGCCGCAATTTGCGAGATCTTCGCCAGGTTGCGCCGCGCATCGTCGAGCCGGCCCCGTTCGAGCAGGATGACGGCATTGTCGGACATGGTGCGCAGCGCCGTCAGCGGCTGGTTGAGTTCATGCGTGATGCTGGCCGACATCTGTCCCAGCACGGCCATCTTGCCAGCTTGAAACAGTTCATTCTGCGTGATGTGCAGCTTTTGCTCGGCCTTGCTGCGCACCTCGATTTCCTGGCTCAGGCTTTGCGTCATGGCATTGAGTTCCGAGGTGCGTTCTTCGACCATGGCTTCCAGGTTGTCGTAGGCATGCTGCAAGTCTTCGCGGGCGCGCAGTTTTTGCGCCACGGCCGCGCGGCGCTGGCGCAGGTAAAAGAACAGCAGCATGAAAAAGCCCAGCAGCACGCAAGAAAAGGCGGCCGCCGCGCGGGCGCTGGCCTTGGCCTGCGCCAGGTCGGACAGGTAGATGAAGGTCCAGCCTTGCGGCGACTTGAGCTTGATCTGCGTCATGACGCTCGAGCTGGTCTTCGGCGGCGTGTCGGCGTGTTCCTGCTCGCGCACGCTGATCACGCGCGCGCCATTGCCCAGTTGGCGGTCGGAAACGAAGGGAATGGCTTCCAGCTGCTTCGAGTAATACTGGCGCGTGCGGTTGAGTTCTTCGACGATGGCGGGCGACAGGGGCGCCAGGGTCTTGTATTTCCAGTCCGCCATGGAACTGAGGAAGATCACGCCGTGCTCATCGGCCAGCATGACCTTGTCGGCGCCCTGCACCCAGCGTTTTTCCAGGTTTTCCAGGTTCACCTTCACCGTTGCCAGGCCCAGCATGTGGCCATTCTGGTAGATGCCGTGGGCAAAGAAGTAACCGGGCTCCAGCCGCGTCGTGCCCACGCCGTAGAAGCGGCCCGGTGTGCCGCGCAGCGCATCCTGGGCGTAGGGGCGGAAGGAGATATTGTCGCCAATAAAGCTGTCGGGCTGCTGCCAGTTGCTGGCTGCCCGCGTGTTGCCGTCGAGGTTGCTGATGAAAATGGTCGACGATTTCGCCTGGGCATTCATCTGCTCGAGGTAATGGTTGACCGTGTCGACCAGCACCGGGTCCTCCGGGTGCTGCAGCAGGCGGATGACGTCGCGGTTCAGCTCCAGGGTCTTGGGCAGGAAGTCGTATTTCTCCAGTGCATTTTCCAGGCTGCTCACATACACCTCGAGGCGCTGCGCGCCGCTCGCCTGCAGCTTGCCGATGGCGATGCGTTCGGTCCAGAAATACACGAGCCAGACGGTGGCCAGGCAGGCGGCCAGCACCACGCCCCAGGCCAGCGTTTCGCGGCCCGACCGTTGCGACAGGCGCTGGCGCCAGGAAAGGGAGGATTTGGTAGTACTGCTATTCATAAAATCAGCTGCCAACTTGCAAGAACCCACAGTATCGCATTTAAGTAATCGCGGAAATAAAAAAGCCGCCGGATGTGCATCCGGCGGCCTGCGCTAGCGTAAGCCGCGATTAGAACGTGTGACGCATACCGAGGTTGAAACCGCTGTTGCCGGTGCCATTGTCGGTGGCGTTGCCGACGACGAAGGTGGCGCCGTTCTTGTTGCTGATGTGGCCATAGCCGGTGTACAGGTCGCTGCGCTTGGACAGGGCGTAGAACGCGCCGATGGCCCATTGCTGGGCGTCACGGTTCAGGTTGCTCTTGTCGTTGTGGCGGATGTACGAAGCGACCAGCTTGGTGGCGCCGAACGGGGCGCTGAAGCCGACGAGGATGTCGTTGCTCTTGCTGTTGTCGAGGGCGCGGTTGTCGGCGTAGCCGAAGTTGCCTTGCACGACGCCAAAGTCGTAGCGCGTGGCCAGCAGCGTGTTGCGCGTTTGCTGGGTCGCCAGCGCATTTTCCTTGCGGTGGTGCGTCAGGGTCACGTTCAGCGGACCATCGATGTAGTGCACGGCGCCGCCCATGCTGCGGTTTTTCGCATTGTCGCCGGCCACTTCGCCGAAGCCGTACGCCAGGTCGGCCGACAGCTTGCTCCAGGTCGGCGTGCTGTATTGCACCATGTTGTCGACGCGGATATTCGTCACCATCAGGTTCGATGCCGTGCCGGCCAGACCGATGACGAACGGATCGGCCACGTCGCGCAGGGCCAGGTAGTACGGAGAATATTGGCGGCCCAGGGTGACGGCGCCGGCGCTGCCGGTCAGGCCGACATACGCCTGACGGCCGAACAGCAAGCCGCCCTGGCCCGAGGTGCCGGTGTCGATATTGAAGCCGCTTTCCAGCACGAAGGTGGCGGCCAGGCCGCCGCCCAGGTCTTCCTTGCCTTTGAAGCCGATGCGCGAGCCCGAGGCGACGCCGGAAGCGACGCGGTTCAGGCGGTCTCCGGCCGCATCCTTGTCGAACACCAGGCCGGCGTCAGCCACGCCGTAGACGGTCACGCTCGATTGGGCCATGGCGCCGGTGGAGGCTGCGCCGAGGGTCAGCAGGGTAAACAGGACTTTTTCATGAAAATCTCTCTAATAGGTTGGAATGACTACTGATCGCACTACCTGACTGCTTGTTACTCAACATGGACAACAAATAAATGGCCCGCTTGTGGCGGGCCATGGCGCTATCAGGCTTTGCTAGCGTGATCCGCTTCGCCCCAATGGCTTTCCGTGTTCTGGTTGGCCGCGTTGGCCGCGGCTGCTTCTTCCTCGGTGGCCAGGCCGCCTTCCCACTTGGCGACGACGGCCGTAGCGACGGCATTGCCGACCGCGTTGGTGGCCGAACGGCCCATGTCGAGGAATTGGTCGACGCCCATCAGCAGCAGCAGGCCCGCTTCCGGAATATTGAACTGGTTCAGGGTCGCGGCAATCACCACCAGCGAGGCGCGCGGCACGCCGGCCATGCCTTTCGAGGTCAGCATCAGCAGCAGCAGCATGGTGATCTGCGTGCCGATCGACAGGTCGATACCATAGGCTTGCGCGATGAACAGCACGGCGAAGGTGCAGTACATCATCGAGCCGTCCAGATTGAACGAGTAGCCCATCGGCAACACGAAGCTGGAAATCTTGCGGTCCACGCCGAACTGGTCGAGCGCCGTCAGCAGTTTCGGATACGCCGCTTCCGAGCTGGCCGTCGAGAATGCCAGCAGGAATGGTTCGCGGATCAGGCCGACCAGTTTGAAGACGCGCGGGCCGATGACGACGAAGCCGGCGCCGATCAGCAGTGCCCACAGACACATCAGGCCCAGGTAGAAGCCGCCCATGAACTTGGCAAACGTGACCAGCACGCCCAGGCCATGCGTGGTGATGACGGAAGCCATCGCGGCGAACACGGCCAGCGGGGCCAGATTCATGATGGTGCCGGTGATGCGCAGCATGACTTGTGCCAGCTGGTCGACGACGGCCGTCAGGGTCTTGCCCGATTCGCCCAGGCCGGCCAGTGCGCCGCCGAAGAAGATCGAGAACACCAGCACTTGCAGGATTTCATTGTTGGCCATGGCCTCGATCGGCGACTTCGGCACCAGGTGCGTGAAGAAATCTTTCAAGGTGAAGGCGGCCGTTTTCAGATTCGTAGAAGCGTGTACGTCCGGCAATGGCAAGCCCAGGTTGGTTCCCAGCTGCATCAGGTTCGACAGCACCATGCCCAGCGCCAGCGAGACCAGCGAGGCGACGACGAACCAGCACATGGCTTTCAGGCCGATGCGGCCCGCCGTCTTGCCGTCGCCCATGTGGGCGATGCCGACCGTCAGGGTGGAAAACACCAGCAGCGCAATGATCATCTTGATCAGGCGCAGGAAGACGTCGGTGACGATGGAAATATTGCCAGCGATTTGAGCGCTGAGCTTGGCATCAGGGAAGGCAGTGTTGCATCCATAACCGACGGCAATGCCGAGGATCATGGCAATCAGGATGTACAGGGTTAATGGCCGTTTCTTTTTCATTTTGACTCCTCCGGTGAAACGCCGCTATGAGCGGATTATTGATAGCGAGCAACTCAAGCTTGGAGTCAGTATTTCTCAAAAACAAGCCCTTGCGTGCCAGCGATTATTTGCAGCAAAACCTGTACATAGCAAAGGATATGCCTGAAATGGAAATTTGGGACCTAACTTCTTAAGTTGTTGATTTGAGGCGGCTTTTTTGTTGCTTAGATGTTGCAACTTTGCACGCTTGCGCGAAATATTGGACGCGGCAGGCCATCGCTGTATGACTTTTCATACGCTAGTTACGGCAGGGGGCGCTGCGACAAAAAGATAAGATTGTCAGGACAATAAAAAAGCCCCTCCGAAGAGGGGCTTGATGTGGCGCAATGTGTGTTCTCTTGACGTTAGAACTTGATATTCGCCGTCAGGCTGAACGAACGGGGCTGGCCTGGCGTGTAGCGGAAGCCGGACTTGTTGATGGCTGCCACATAGGTCTTGTCGGCCAGGTTGTAGGCATTCAGCTGCAAGTCGAGGTTCTTGTTGACGGTATAGGTTGCCATGGCGTCGAAGACCCAGTAGGCATCCACGCGGGCCGGCGTGCCGACGGCGCCATCGGTGCCGCGCAGCATTTCACCCACGTAACGCGCGCCGCCGCCGATCTTCAGGCCGAACGGCAGGGTGTAGGAAGTCCAGCTGGTGAACGCCTGTTTTGGCGTGTAGGTGAGGCTCTTCTCGCCGCTGGCCGTGAAGACCTTGTTCGACTCGACCTTGGTATTCATGCGCGTATAGCCGGCGCTGACCAGCCAGTTCGGCATGATCTCGCCCACCACGCCCAGTTCCAGGCCTTGCACGCGCTTCTTGCCGGTCTGGTAATAAATGGTCGAGATGACAGGATCTTGCTCCACTTCATTCTTGACGGTGGTCTGGTAGACGGCGGCCGACAGCGACAGTTTTTGCTTCAGGAAATCCCACTTGGTGCCGATTTCCTTGGTGATGGTTTCCTGCGGGTCATAGTTCAGGTTTTGCGCGCTGTTGGCGGCCGTGCTCAGGGCGAAATTGACGCCCGGCGGCGCTTTCGAGGTGGCCAGCAAGGCATACACGCTGCTGTCCGGCGTCGGCTTGTACATGGCCGAGATCTTGCCGTTGGCCAAGGTGTCGCTCAGGGTCAGATGGGTCGGAATCGGCGTTCCCACTGGCAATGGCTGTACCGCGGGCGCAGTGACGGCCGTTTGCAGGGTGACGGCGTCATACGTGGTGTTGAAGTGGTCGAAACGCACGCCGCCGTTGAACAGCCACTTGTCGCCGAACTTGACGGTGTCGAACACATACAGGCTTTGCGTGTTGACTTCGCCTTCCGTGAAGGCGCCGCTGCGCACGGGCTTATGGCCGGTGACGGGATCGCGCGGGTTCGGGTGGTACAGATTGGCGTCCGGCAAGGTGCCCAGGCTGGCGGGCACATAGCTGTAGTTGGTCTGTTTTTCGCTGGTGAATTCGGCGCCGGCCACCACGGAGTGCTTCAGCACGCCCGTGTCGAATTGGGCGCTGACGACGGTCTGGTTGGTCAGGATCGTGTTTTCCTGGTCCTTGACGGTGCGCAGCGAGCGCGCCAGGGTCCAGGTCGATGGATCGGCGGCGACCGGCGTCTTCAGGTTGGCCATGCTGCCCATGAAGGCCGTCAGCAGGTAATCCTGCTTGGTCTTGCCGTAGCGCGTGGTGTTCTGGATCTGCACGTTGGGCGAGAAATCATGGTCGATGCGCAAGGTGCCCATGTCGGCCTTGATCTTGTCGTAATCCGAGGTGGAACCGTAGAAATTCTTCGGATCGACCTTGGCGGCGCTGTTCAGGAAGGTGCGGATGACCTTGTTCGTGTTGGTGATGGTGTCCGGCGTCGAGTAGCCAGGCAAGCCGATGGTCGGCACGCCGCCATCGGGCACATTGTCCTGGTCCACGTGCAGGTAGCTGGCCGTGATGCGCGTCGGTTTGCCGATGCCGAAGGTGACGGTGGGCGCGAAGGCCCAGCGCTTGTTCTTGACTTCGTCGCGCGCCGGGTTGCCGCTGTCCTGCGTCATCAGGTTCAGGCGCATTGCCGTGCCGGTATCGCTGTCGAGGATGCGGTTCCAGTCGGCCGTGGCGCGCTTCTGCTTGCCGCTGCCGGCCGTCAGCAGCGAGTTGAATTTGTTTTCCATGCTGGCCGTCTTGCTGACCAGGTTGATCGAGCCGGTGGGCGAACCGCGGCCGCTGTCCGTGCCCGCCGGGCCCTTCAATACGTCGATCTGTTCGATGTTGAAGACGTCGCGCGCGATGGAACCCACGTCGCGCACGCCGTCGACATAGATGCTGCCCGACGAATCGAAACCGCGCATGTAGACGGCGTCGCCCGTGTTCGTGTTGCCGTTTTCGCCGAGGAAGAAGGTACCGACGCCCGGCGTGTTGCGCAGCGCGTCCGTCAGGGTCAGCGCGCCTTGCTGTTCGATCAATTCCTTCTTGATCACGACGATGGTTTGCGGCGTATTGACCAGCTCTTCCGTGTATTTCGGCGACGAGGCTTTTTCGGCCTTGAAATCATTTTCCTTGGAACCAATGACCTTGACTTCGTTCAGGGTTTGCTGCGATGCCGGGGCGCTTTGGCCGGCCGGGTCGGCCGCCTGGGCGGCGACGGGCAGCAGCATCACGGCCAGGGCGGCGCCGATGTGCTGGTTGAAACGGGTTGGGGCGTGTTTGCGGCTCTTGATTGCCATCTTGCTCTCTCGATAAGGTCAGGGTAGTGGTTCCTGGCTGGCTCTGCGCCGCAGTGCTTGGGCACGCGGGCAAGTGGCTGGCGGTGGAGACGGAATAGGCCGTATTGTAATAACTGGGCGCTATTTCGTAAATGAGAATCGTTATCAGTATCATTTGCGCAACGGATTGGGTGTGCCACAAAAAAAACACTGTAATGCCGCATACCTGCTTGCTTTGCGGCCGAGCTGCTGCTATGCGCGCAGGCGTCCGGCAGCGGGAGTATGATGAGCAACCTTTACAAATTTCTTCCCAGCATGTTGCACACTCCCGTTGCCTTCGTTCCCCTGATCGACGCGCCCGAACCGGCCCCGGCCGCCGCCGAGACGCTCACATTCGTCTTTCACCGCGGGCGCCTGCTGTTGCGTACGCCCGGGCTGACCCTGCCCACTGCCGCCGAGGCGGCCGCGCTCGATATCGACCTGAGCCGCGCCCAGCCCGTAGGCTGGTGGCAGGGCCGCTATTGCCAGACGGTCTGGACGGATTCCGAGCTGTTGCCCGCCGATAGCGCCCTGGCGTATCACGGCATGCGCTCGCTGTTCAACGCCGTCGACGATGGCTTCCTGGGCCTGGCCAGCCGCGCCGTGCAGCTGGCCGAATGGGCGCGCACGCACCGCCATTGCGGCGTGTGCGCCACGCCCATGCAGCGCACGCGCGGCGAACGCTGTTTTACGTGCGCCGCCTGCGGCATGCTCGCGTATCCGCGCATTTCGCCCGCCATGATGGTGCTCATCCGCAAGGGCGAGCAGGTGCTGCTGGCCATGCACAAGCATTCGCCATCACAGCGCTTCAGTCCGCTGGCCGGTTTCCTCGAAGCGGGCGAATCGATCGAGGAAGCCGTGCACCGCGAAGTGATGGAAGAGGTGGGCTTGCGCGTGCACAACTTGCAGTACTTCATGAGCCAGTCCTGGCCGTTTCCCCATTCGCTGATGATCGCGTTTACGGCCGACTACCTGGATGGCGAGATTCGCCTGGACGAGAACGAGATCGCCGAGGCGCGCTGGTTCGGCCCCGGCGATGCGTGGCCGGAAGCGAGTTCGAGCGTGTCGATCTCCGCGCTGCTGGTGGGCGCGCACCGGCCGCCGGCGCAGTCGTAAAGCAGGGGCTGCTCAGGCAGCCTGCCGCATTTTCTATATACTGGCGGCAATTGCAAATTTTAGGGTGGTTTAGCATGTCTCAAGAAGAATTCTCCGAAAACGACTGGCGCCGGCTGATCAGCAGCCTTGGCGAAGATCCGCAGCGTCCTGGCTTGCTGGAAACGCCGGCGCGCGTGGCCAAGGCGTGGAAGCACTGGACGTCCGGCTATGGTCAGGACCCGGTGGACTTGCTGAAAGCCTTTGAAGATGGCGCGGAACAGTACAACGAGCTGATCGTCGTGCGCGGCATCCCCGTCTACAGCCATTGCGAACACCACCTGGCGCCGTTCTTCGGCAAGGCCACCATCGGTTACGTGCCCAACGGCAAGATCGTCGGCCTGTCGAAACTGACGCGCCTCGTCGATTGCTTCTCCAAGCGCCTGCAAGTGCAGGAACGCATGACGATGCAGATCGCCAACGCCTTGATGGAAGTGCTGGAACCGAAATCGGTGGGCGTAGTCGTGCGCTGCCGCCACCTGTGCATGGAAAGCCGCGGCATCCGTACGCCGGGCGAAGAAACCATCACCTCGGCCATGCTGGGCGAGATGCAGCCGAACCTGGCGCTGCGCACGGAATTCCTGGCCCTGGCGCGCGAAGTCTGATTTTTAGGCGATGATGCGTGACGAAGGCGGCATATACCGCATTTTTTCATGCGCGTCCGGATTCCCGTTCCGTCAGGTAGCGCGCCGGCGGCTTGCCCACCGCCTTGCGGAACATGGTGACAAAACCGCTGGTGTTTTCATAACCGAGTTCCAGCGCCACCGCTTTCACGCTGTGTCCTTGCGCCAGCCGCTGCAAGGCCAGGATAACGTGCAATTGCCGGCGCCAGCGGCCCACGCTCATGCCCATTTCCTCCAGTGATAGCCGGGTCATGCTGCGCTCGCTCATGCCGATGCGGCTGGCCCAGTCGGCCAGAGTGCTTTTATCGGCGGGCCGCGCCAGCAGCAGGGCGGCCAGGCGGCGCAGACGCGCATCGCGCGGCATCGGCAGATGCCAGTCTTCCACGGGCGCGACCGCCAATTCATCGAGCAGGGTGGCTACCAGGCGTTCCTGCGCGCCCTGCAGCGCGATCAGGGTGGGAAAACCGGCCGCCTTGGTGATGAGTTCGCGCAGCAGGGCGAGACGGCCACGGTGCAGCAGACGGCCGGCAAGGCCGGCGCCATGGCCGGTTCGACAAACAGGCAATAGCACTCGGCCTCGCCCGCGCCCTGCGCCGAATGCATCAGGCCGCCCGGTATCCACACGGCGCACTGGGGCGGCACGATCCACACCCCACTTTCTACTTCGCAATGGATCACGCCCCGCGTGGCGTACAGCAGTTGCCCCTTGCGGTGCTGGTGCGGCGCCTGTTCCGCATCCTCGGGCACGCTGGCCAGGCCCACGGCCAGCAAGGGACGCAGCACGCCGTCGACGTCGAAATCGAGGATGGAGGCATCGTCGTCCAGACCCAGGCGGGCCGTCAGCATGCTGGGCAAGAGGGGATGGGGCATGGGACGACTTTGGCTGGATTGAATAATATTGTGGCTATTGTATGCAATGACGTCGGGTGCCGTCATCGGTATCGTATGGCTATCCGCAGCCCCGCTTCAACGGCAACCGCCGCCGCCAGAGTTCTGATGAAGGCCAGGAGGAACGGCAACCCCCTTGAAGGAGTCTCCCATGCAACTCGATATCACCGATTTCCCCCTCGTCTGGATGCGCCGCGACAACGCCGCCAGCGGCCCCGACGATGCCCTGTTCAGCCAGTTCGAGGACTTGCTGGCGCGCCAGCAGGCGTTTGTCATTCTCAGCGAAGAAGGCCTGGACGAAGATGGGCATGACCATCCGCAGGAAGCGCGCAAGCGCGCCGTGCTGTGGATGAAGCGGCACAAGGCTGCCCTGCGCGCGTACATCCAGGGCATGGTACTGGTCGAACCGAGCGCCGCCAAGCGCCTGGCCGGCAAGGCCTTCGCCGTCATGTTCGGCCAGTTCTGGGGCTATCCCCTGCATTTCGGCACCAGCCGCGACGACGCGCTCGACATCGCCCAGCATTTGCTCAAGGCGTGGCTGCCGCCAAGGGAAAACTAACAACGCCAAGAGCACCTGACAAAACCGTAGCGAGCGGCAGTGATTTGTGGCCAAGAAGCGCAACCGTACTTCTAGTACGGTGAGCATCGCAGGCCGCAAAGCGCGCCGCGCAGTAGGTTTGGTCAGGTGTTTTAGTAGCGGTAGTCGTTGACGAAGTGTTTTGTGAAGTTGTACTTGCTGCCGCCGTCGAGCAAGTCGACCAGGCGTTTCGGCGCCGAGGCCGACATGAAGGCGTCGGCCGCGCCGCCCGTGCTGCGGAACTTCATGCCCGGACTGAGGATCTGGTTGGCGCCGATTTTCAGGTGCTGGAAGCTTTTCGTTTTTTCATTGTTGAGAATGAAGTGCAATTCCTGCTTGAACGTCAGGAAGGGGATCTTCAGCCACCAGCCTTCGTCCGTGCCATAGCTGGCGACGCTGGCAAAATGCGTGTTCTTGTCCGTCAGGGTGGGTTTGCCCAGGCGGTCGTTGATGCGGTTCATGGCTTCATTCTTGGTCATGCTGTGCTTTCGTGATTCAATCGATCTGGCGTGCATTTTGACACACGCCCGCCACCTCCGCCTGCCTTGACGCTGCCTATCCGCATCCTTTTTTACTGCAATGCAACATCGCAATGCAACATCAATTCTCATCAATTGTCGCAACGCATTAACAACACCGGGCAAAATTCATTGCTTACCGGCATTGTAAATATCGGTCGTTCGAGCGTATGCTGGAGCAGTCTGAACGTTGCCGCCAGAGCACCGTCGCCGCCGCATTCCCGGCTTGCCGAGCCGGAAGCGGACCACGCCCCATCGCCGCACAATAGAGAGTTGGAGACACAGCATGAAGAAATTGACGTTCCAGCAGAAGTTATGGATTCCCCTGATTTGCAGCCTGTTGTGCATCACCGTTATTTTTGTCTATAACGCCCTGGAAATCCGCAAGATCCGCATCGAAGAGCGCAGCGCCGATCTGAGCAATGCCGCCGACCTGGGCCTGGGCGCCGTCAAGATGTTCGGCGATCTGGCCGCCAGCGGCGCCTTGACGAAGGAAGAAGCGCAAAAGCAGGCCACGGCCGTCATCAAGAGCATGCGTTTCGGCGAGACCGGTTATTTGTCCATTATCAACCTTGACGCCGTCGTCGTGATGAATCCCGCCGCGCCGCAAACCGATGGCAAGAACATGTCGGATTTTAAGGATGCCAACGGCACCTATCTGTACCGCGACATCGTTGCCGTCGGCAAGACCGATGCGGGCAAGGGCTTCGTCCATTATTACTTTCCCCGTCCCGGCCAGAAGACGCCCGAACCGAAGATGAGCCGCGTGGTGGCCTACAAGCCATGGAGCTGGACCATCGTGACGGGCGTGTACATGGATGATATCGATGCGGCCTTCCGCCAGTCGCTGCTGACCTCGCTGGGCGTACTGGTGCTGGTGTGCGCGCTGCTGGCTGCCGTCGTCGTCGTGATCAACCGCAGCCTGCGCCATGCGCTGGGCGGCGACCCCGAATATGCGGCCGACGTGGCCGAAAAGATCGCGAATAACGACTTGAGCGGCATCGTGCGCACGCATGCCAGCGACCGCCACAGCGTGCTGTACGCGATGAAAACCATGCAAACCAACCTGGTCGACGCGATCAGCGAAATCCGCCACAGCGCCGAGACGATCGCCACGGCATCGAGCGAAATTGCCAGCGGCAATATGGACTTGTCGGCGCGCACGGAAATGCAAGCCAGTTCGCTGGAGGAAACGGCGGCATCGATGGAGGAACTGACCTCGACCGTGACGCAAAACGCGGGCAATGCCGTGCAGGCGAATGAACTGGCGCAGTCCGCTTCCGCCGTGGCGCGCCAGGGCGGTGCCGTGGTGGCGCAAGTGATCGGCACCATGGACACGATCAACGCCTCGTCGCGCAAGATCGTCGACATCATCGGCGTCATCGACGGCATCGCCTTCCAGACGAATATCCTGGCCTTGAACGCGGCCGTGGAAGCGGCGCGCGCGGGCGAGCAGGGCCGCGGCTTTGCCGTCGTGGCGTCGGAAGTGCGCAACCTGGCGCAGCGTTCGGCGGGCGCGGCGAAGGAAATCAAGGAACTGATCGGCGCCTCCGTCGACAGCATCGCGGCCGGCAGCACCCTCGTCGCACAGGCGGGCACGACAATGGATCAGGTGGTCGCTTCCGTCTCGCGCGTGACCGACATCATGGCCGACATCACGGCCGCCTCGCACGAGCAAAGCACGGGCATCGGCCACGTCAACCAGGCGATCACGGAAATGGATAGCGTGACGCAGCAAAATGCGGCACTGGTGGAAGAGGCGGCGGCAGCGGCGTCGAGCATGCAGGATCAGGCGGCCGTGTTGGCGCAACTGGTGGCGCGCTTCAAACTGTCGGCGCAGGAGCCGGGAACGGCGCCGCGCCTGGCGGCAAGCTCGGCTGGCGCGCCACGCGCCGTGGCGAAAAAACCGCTGCGCAGCCTGGCGGCGCGCTAAGTTCCTATTGGGCCGGTGCCGCCGCTGGCGGCGCCGGTTCGAATTCCAGCTTGTCATCGACGACCACGAATTGCCCGACCGGCTGGCCCAGGTCGGCTTTCGGGTCGTTTTCCATTTCCGTCAGCGCATTGCAGGTATTCGTTTCCGCCTGCCACAACTGCTTGCCCATGCGGATATTCCACACGCCATCGCCGGCCGCGAACAGCTCGACGGTGATGTCGGCCGGCGCATCCGTCGACAGGGTATGCAGGCGCTGGCATTGCGGCAGATTGGTCGCCATCAGCTGCACTTCCACGGTATCTTGCCAAAAATAACGTTGCTGGCGGCGCACGGTCAGGGAATGGTCTTGCCCATCGAACATGTAGATGGCGAAGTCCTGGACACAGCCTGACAGCAGGACGGACAGCGTGACGATCAGGAGTTTGCGCATGGTCGGCTTTCTTTGTTTGTGCTCTGGAATGTCGGGATGCCTGCGTGACGGCGCTAGTGAATGCTTGCGCTGCTGGGGCGCCGTCTTGTTTTCCGCTTACGTGGCATTATATCCATGCATATCAGTTGCGGCGCGACAATAGTTCTGCCAAGTGCGCCTGCCCCTACTCATCTACCTGGAAAGACCACGATGATCGACCTGTATTACTGGACCACGCCCAACGGGCACAAGGTGACGATGTTCCTGGAAGAAGCGGGCATCCCCTACAACATCATTCCCGTACATATCGGCAAGGGCGAGCAGTTCAAGCCCGAGTTTCTCGCCATCGCACCGAACAACCGCATCCCCGCCATCGTCGACCAGGCGCCGGCAGATGGCGGCGCGCCCTGTCCCTGTTCGAATCGGGAGCGATTCTGCAATACCTGGCCGAGAAAAGCGGGCAATTCCTGCCGGCCGACGTGCGCGGACGCGCCGAAGTCATGCAGTGGCTGTTCTGGCAAATGGGCGGCCTTGGCCCCATGGCCGGGCAAAACCACCATTTCGTGCAATACGCGCCCGAACCCATCGATTACGCCATCACGCGCTACGTCAACGAAACGAACCGGCTATATGGCGTGCTGAACAAGCGCCTGGCGGACCGCGCATTCGTGGCCGGCGACACGTATTCCATCGCCGACATGGCGATCTACCCGTGGATCGTGCCGCACGCACGCCAGCGCCAGAAGCTGGAAGATTTCCCGCACCTGGCGCGCTGGTTCGCGGCCATCGCCGCCCGTCCCGCCACCGTGCGCGCCTACGCGCGCGCGGCCGAGATCAATGTGCAGCCCACCGTCAGCGGCGACGCGAAAGGCGTGCTGTTCGGGCAGACGGCGAAGACTATCGGCCAGGTTTAATTTCCGCGGTAGGTGGAAAAGCCGAAAGGGCTGAGCAGCAAGGGAATGTGATAGTGCTGCTCGGTCTTTTCCACGTGGAATTGCACGGGGATTTCCGGGAAGAATGTTTCCTGTTTCAGCCGCGCATAGTGTTCGCCAGTTTTAAACACGATGCGGTAGTCGCCCGCCTGCATGGGCGTATCGGCCGGATACATGGCCGCGATGCGCCCCTGCGCATTCGTCACGGCGCTGCCCAGCTGTTGCCAAGCATCCCCTTTCTTTTGCTCCAGCGTGACCGTCACGCCGGCCGTCGGCTGGCCGCTTTGCAAGTCGAGGATGTGCACGCTCAAGGGATTGGCGGCCAGGGCCATGCCGGACAGGCTGGCGAAGGCCAGGGCGGCAGCGGTTTTTTCAGATAGATCATCGTTGTTGCTTTCATAAGGTGGGGGAATCGAGTTCAGGGACGGCGGCCATGGCGGCCTGGGCGCAGGACCGGTCTGGCAGGGCGCCACCGCCACCGGCCACGCCGATGGCGCCGACGACTTCGCCCTTGGCGCGCAAGGGCAGGCCGCCGCCCAGCAGCAACAGTTCCGGCAGGGTCGTCAAATTGGCCATGTCGGGATTGCCGCGCGCGGCCACCGCCAGCGCCTGGGTATCGTTGTTCGTCGACAGGGCCGTATATGCCTTGCGCCGGCTGGCGTCCGTGTTGTGCGGCCCGACGCCATCGGCGCGCTGCACGGTCACGAGATTACCGCCACGGTCGAGTACGCTGACGACAATATGCCGGCCTTGCGCCTGGCACGCGGCGATGGCCGCATTCGCCAGCTTGTTGGCCATTGCCAGAGAAAGATCATTGACCTGGCGCAGCTGGGCGCGCGCTGGGCTGGCCAGCAGGCACAGCAGGGTACTGCCGAGTAACAGGGTTTTCATGTGGCTGTCCGTTGATAAGGTGGCGCCAGTATGGCCAGGCGTGCCCTACGAGAAGATGATCGCCGCATGACATTTTTATCATCCGCGGCGCCCGGCGCGCGGCGTAGAATGGTTTTATATTCTCCTTAGAAAGCTGCCATGCGTATCCTGGTCATCGAAGACGAACCGAAGACGGGCGACTATCTGCTGCGCGGCCTTGCTGAGTCCGGCTTCACGGTGAGCCTGGCGCGCAATGGCCGCGACGGCTTGCACATGGCAAGTACGGAGTCACCCGATCTCATCGTGCTCGACGTCATGCTGCCCATCATGGACGGCTGGCAAGTCTTGCGCGCGCTGCGCCTGCAAGAGGGTGGCGCCGACGTGCCTGTGATTTTCCTCACGGCGCGCGACGAGGTGCAGGACCGCGTGAAAGGGCTGGAACTGGGCGCCGACGATTACCTGGTGAAACCGTTCGCGTTTGCCGAGCTGGTGGCGCGCATCCGCACCCTGCTGCGGCGCGGGCCGCCCCGTGAAGACGACGTCATCCGCATCGGCGACATGGAAATCGACGTGATGAAACGCAAGGTCAGCCGGCAAGGCCAGCGCATCACCCTGACGGCCAAGGAATTCGGTTTGCTGCATTTATTGGCGCGGCGCCAGGGCGAGGTCTTGTCGCGCTCCATCATCGCTTCGCAAGTGTGGGACATCAATTTCGAGAGCGATACCAACGTCATCGACGCCGCCATCCGCCGCCTGCGCAGCAAGCTCGACGACCCGTTCGAACCCAAGCTGATCCACACCTTGCGGGGCATGGGCTATGTCTGCGAATTGCGCGCGCCCAGCGCTCCCGACAGCGGTGTGGCCGCATGAAGCTGGCAGAACTGCGGCGCTCGCTGACCCTGCGCGTCACGCTCGTGTTCGTGCTGATCGTGGCCCTCGTGTCGGCCGGGCTGGGCATGCATCTGTACCGTTCATTTGTGGCGGAAATCGAGCGCCGCGACGATATTTTATTGCTGGGAAAATTGCGGCAGATCCAGCAACTGCTGGGCAATGCGGGCACCCTGGACATCATCCGCGAGCGGCCCCAGTATTTTCGCGACACCATGAGCGGGCAAGAGAATTCCCTGGTGCGCATCGTGCGCGCCGATGGCACGCGGTTGATCGATGTCAATCCGAACGGCGAGATGGTGGCGCATGCTGTTCCCGTGGCCGTCGATGCGCCTGTGACGGCCAGCGACATCGTCAGCTGGACCAGCCGCGACGGTTATCCGGCCCGGGTCGTGGCGGCCAGCGCGCGCATCGGCGATCCGGCGCAGATGGCCGATATTGTCGTTGCCCGGGTCTATGGCGACCGCACGGCCATGTTTGCCGCCTACCGCTGGCAGATCGTCGTCTCTGTCGCCATCAGCGCGCTGGTGGCGGCGATTCTGGCCAGCGTGATGCTGCTGCGGGGCTTGCGGCCGCTGCGCAATATCGCCGCCCATGCGGCTTTAGTGCGGCCGGGCAAGCTGGAGCAACAGCTGGAGGCGCGCGGCGCGCCGACGGAATTGCTGCCCCTGATCCAGGCCTTGAACGCCATGCTGGCGCGCCTGCAGGAAGGGTACGCGCGGCTGTCGCAGTTTTCCGCCGACCTCGCGCATGAATTCCGTACGCCCGTCACCAATCTGCTGGGGCAAAGCCAGGTCATGCTGGCCCGCCCCCGCAGCGCGCACGAGTATGAACAGCTGGTGTCGTCGAACGTGGAAGAGCTGGAACGGCTGTCGCGCATGATCGACAGCATGCTGTTTCTGGCGCGGGCGCAGCAGGACGAGATGATCCTGATCAAGCAAGCATTGCCCGTGCAGGACGAGTTCTTGCGCCTGGCCGATTTCTTTGAAGGCCTGGCCGAAGAACGCGAGCTGGCGCTGGCTTGCCACGGCAGCGGCACGGTGACGGCCGAGCCGCAATTGCTGCGTCGCGCACTGGGCAATTTGCTGTCGAACGCCATCCGCCATGCGGCGCCGGGCAGCACGGTTCTGTTGCGTTCGCACGCGACGAACGAGGGCGTGGAATTGAGCGTAAGCAACCTCGGCCCCGCCATCCCCGCGCGCCATTTGCCCCACCTGTTCGAGCGTTTCTACCGCGCCGACCCCGCCCGCAGCGACTCGGCCGCCTCCACGGGATTAGGGCTGGCCATCGTCACGGCCATCATGCAATTACATGGCGGCAACGCGAGCGTGGCCTCGGACGCGGCCGCCACGACGTTTACCTTGGTTTTCCCGGCGCAGCAACGTAGGTCGGATTAGCGGGGCGTAGCCACGCGTAATCCGACAATATTGTTGGCGCTGCGATGATGTCGGATTACGCGCTCAAGCGCTAATCCGACCTACGCGACCTACACAAATGGCATTATGCAGAGCCACGACGTTTCCCCTCACCTTCCCGCTCCAGCAGCGTAGGTCGGATTAGGCCAGGGGCCGTAATCCGACGTAGTGTTGGCGGCAGCGCAGATGTCGGATTACGCGCGGCGTTGCCGCGCTAATCCGACCTACGCCTGCCAATCAGCCCATCTCCACCAAAAACTCATGCATGCCCGTATGCGGCAATTGCGCGCACGCCGCCGCAAAGTGCGGCAACTGTCCCCACAGCAAGGGGTTGCCGACGATGTACACGTAATGTTGTGCACGCGTCAGGGCCACGTTGAGCAGGTTCGGCGTGGCCGCCGCCCATTGCGCGGCGCCGGCCGTGCTGTCGTCGGCGCCGAGCACCAGCATCACCACGCTTTGTTCCTTGCCCTGGAAGGTGTGCACGGTGCCCACCATCTGGCTGCTCCACTGGCGCAGTTCGCGCGCCGTGGGCGCCTTGCCGTAGCCGAGGCGGCGGTCCCAGTCCATGTCGACGATGCGCGAGCGCAATTCGTTGCGCACGGCCTTGAACGGCGTGATCACATACATGTCCGGCAGCTTGCCGTCGCGGCGGTATAGTTTTAATAATACTTCCAGCACGAAATCGAGCTGCACGGGCACCACCTGCTTGTAGCTGACGGGACCAAGAGCGTCGATCCAGCGGCTCGGTCCCCGCGTCAGACCGCGCGCGCCTGCCGGCGGCGTGCGGTCAGTTAGCCCATAGACCATCTTGTCTTCGTAGGCGATGCTGTTGGCCAGCGAAAACATCGGTTCCACGCAGCGGCGGTGCACGCGCAGGGGGCTGCCGATCCACAGGGGCTGGGCGCTGCCGGCGCCGACCGTCGCGCCATAGCGGTTGGCTTTGTCGGCCAGCGTCTGCACGGAAACGGAAGTCGGCGCGTAGCTGCCATCCTGCGTATGCGGCGACAGGGCGGACAGGGTTTGCACCAGGCGGCCCGGGACCGTGAACACGGGTTCGATCTGCAGCGGGTCGCCCACGACGACGGCCCGTTTGGCGCGCCACAGGCTGCCCAGCGCCGCTTGCGGCACGGCCTGGCCCGCTTCATCGATGAACAGCCAGCCCAGCGATTCGGGGCCCATGCCCTGGAACTGGCGCGCGAACGAGGCGAACGTGGTCGACACGACGGGCACCACCATGAACAGGCTGTGCCAGACCATGGCGACGTGCGACTGGTCGTAGGCACGCTTGTTTTTCAGCAATTTCGACACGGCCAGCAAGTTGCCGCCAAAGCCGGGTCCGCCCTTTTTCGCCACTTCGGCCAGCCACGCTTCATGCAGGGCCAGGGCCTTGGCGAACAGGCGCGAGCGCAGGCGCGCCAGCGCCGGTTCATGCCACAGGCCGCCAATTTGCAGCGCGTCGCCGTCCAGCTCGTCCAGGGTGGCCGGCGCGATGATGGTGGGAAAGCGCAGGCGCGCGCGGCGCAGCAGCTCCGTGCTGTCATCCCATTCGCGCTGGCGCGATTGCGCCGTGCGCAGCGCGATGTGCAGGCCATGGCGTGCCCGTTCGCAGCGCGGCTCCAGTTCGCCCTTCAAGAGCAGCTTGATGGCGGAGACGTCGCGCGCGGCCTGGCGCTGCGCCTCGGCATTGGCGATGACGGCGTCCTTGTAGGCGCGCGCCGGAGCCGTGCGGAATAGCCGGGCAAAGAAGCCGGGCTGCGTCAGCGCCACCAGGCGTTCCTCTTCCAGCAATTCCTTCTTGCTGGCGAGCAAGGTGTCCTGCTGCGCCAGCGCGCCGGACAGGGCGGCATTCGCCGCATCCATCTCTTGCTCGGCTGCAATCAACGCTTGCTGGCTGGCCTGGATAAAATCGGCTTCCGTACAGGTGCCCACGGCTTGCCACAGGGTCGCGTATTGGGCGTGCTCGGCCAGGGCCTTTTCCACCACGTGTTCCGTCTCGCGGAACTCGCGCGCCGCCTGGGCGAAGCTGACGCCCTGGTAGCTGGCCAGCCACTGGCGGATATTCTGCGCGTTCGGCGTCTTGCGCGCCGTGGTTTTATCCCAGTCGTCGTCATAAAAATTGCTGACGAAGCGGCGGCGGTTGGCGCTATTGCCCAGCGCGCAGGACATCAAGCCCCATGGCGCTTCCGTGTCGCCCAAGGCACGGTTGGCGCCATTGCCATCGGCCACCACGCGGCGCGCCACGCTTTCGAAATAACGCGTGCGCGCCCATTCCTTGCCCAGCTGTTTCGGTTTTGGCAGGTCGCCGGAAATGTTTTCCACTGCCGCATTGTTCGACGAGGCGACGACCATTTCAAAGCCCGTCAGTTCCGGGCGCAAGCGGGCGATGGTGATCGGGTCGCGCACGCCTTCGAAGGCCACGGCCACCTTGCCGATGAAGGCGTCGCCGGCGCGGTCCAGGCAGGACAGCACGCTGGCGCGGCGCACGATGTTGTCGGCGAACAATTCGCGCAGCAAGGTCGTCTTGCCCGTGCCGGGCGGACCGTTGACGGAAAAGATGCCGCGCTCATGCAAACTGGTGCGTGCGCCGTGGATGGCGAACTGCTGCATCAGGCTCATGGCGTAGCTGGCGTCTTCCAGCCAGTGGCCCCGGTTCATATTGGACGGATTGAGCATGGCGGCCAGCGCCTGGCGTCCGGCCGGGCTGTACAGGTCGATGCGCTCGTCCTGCGCCAGCGGCGTCAGATAGGCGGCGACCGTCGCGGGCAACTTGCCTCCACGCAAGGCGCGGATGATCTGCTCCAGGTCATCGAGGTAAAAGCTGTTGAGGATATCGATGCTGGGTTCCACCGCGTCGCCGAAGTCCAGGCTGCGGTTCTGGCTGGCCTCAGCCAGGTCGTTTTCCGCCACGGCCGCGCGTTTCTTGCGCGTGCGCAATTCCAGCACGGCCAGCGGCTGGCCGGCGGACGGGTGGAAACCGGCCCAGTCGCGCAGCAGGTCGGCCAGGGCCGCGATTTCCACGCCGGACAGGGGCGACGAGACATTGCCGGCCTCGTCCGCTACTTGCTGCGATACGCGGCTTGCCGCGAAGTTGCGCAAGCTGTCCTGCAGCGCCAGCTGGCTGTCGCTGAAGGCGTCCAGGCTCAGACCGGACCAGTCCGGCGTGCGGGCGCGGCCCAGTGCCCACGGCAAGGTCGACACGGAGACGGGATCGAACTGCGGCTCGCCCAGCGCATTGAGGTTCAGGCGGGCAAAGCACGAGCGTCCCAGCAGCTCTGTTTTTTCTGATTCGGCCATGTTTTCCGGGCCGTTGGCCGGTGGGCAAGCCTTGTTGATTTCGGCCTTGTCGAACACGCCGAGGAAGAGCGAAAAGCCGTCGATCTCGCGGTCGGAAGGCACTGGCCATTGCGTGGCGAACTGCGGCGGCAATTGCGCCAGCTGTTCGCGGTGGAGGAGACGCACGGTGGACTGGTCTTCAACGTCCGTGATTTGATTCAGGTCAAACGGGATAAAGAATTCGATCTTGTGCCAATACTCCAGGATAGCCAGGAGGCGCTGCTGTTCTGCCTGATTCATGATGACCAATATTTTGTAAAGCGAGCGAGGATTGTAAAGCGTATGCGTGCTGCACGTTTTGCACTTTTGTCTATTGCGCGGGCTTTGCCGCAAAAAAAGTGGTATTGGCGGACGAAAAAAGCCAGGCAGCAACTTCCTGCCTGGCTTTCGTGTGGGGAGGACGTTGCTAATCGTTAAAACTCTTCCCATTCGCTCTCGGCGGCGGCGTTGCTGCGGCGTGCCGGCGCGGCCGCGACGGCCTTGCGCACGAATACGGGCTTGGCCGCGGGGCGCGCGATGGCAGGCGCTGCCGGTGCTGCGCGCACAGGAGTCAGCTTGCTTACGCTGGCGACATGGTTGCCGGTCTTGAAGAAGCCCACCACGTGCGCCAGTTCGCCCGCCTGCTCCTGCATGCTTTGCGAGGCGGCGGCCGCTTCTTCCACCAGGGCCGCGTTTTGCTGCGTCACTTCATCCATCTGGGCGATGGCCATGTTGATCTGCTCGATGCCGATGGTCTGCTCGTGCGTGGCGGAGGTGATTTCGCCCATGATGTCGGTCACGCGCACGATGCTGTCGACGATGTCGCCCATGGTCTGGCCCGCTTCATTGACCAGGCGCGACCCCGTGTCCACATTGGCGACGGAGGCGGCGATCAATTCCTTGATTTCTTTCGCTGCGCCAGCCGATCGTTGGGCAAGATTGCGCACTTCCGTCGCCACCACGGCGAAGCCACGGCCCTGTTCGCCCGCGCGCGCCGCTTCCACGGCCGCGTTCAAGGCCAGGATGTTGGTCTGGAAGGCGATGCCGTCGATGACGCCGATGATGTCGACGATCTTCTTCGACGAGTCATTGATCGTGCCCATGGTGTCGACCACTTGCGAGACGATGCTGCCGCCGCGCACGGCCACCTCGGACGCGCTTTTCGCCAGCTGGTTGGCCTGGCGCGCATTGTCCGCATTCTGCTTCACGGTCGAGGTCAATTCTTCCATCGACGAGGCCGTCTCTTCCAGCGAACTGGCTTGCTCTTCCGTGCGGGAAGACAGGTCGAGGTTGCCGGCGGCAATTTCGCTCGATGCCGTGGCGATGGCATCCGTGCCATGGCGCACTTGCGCCACCACGCCCAATAAACTGTCGTTCATGGCCTTCAGGGCGCCCAGCAGGCGGCCCGTTTCATCGCTGGAATTGACGACGATGTGCGACGACAAGTCGCCCGAGGCCACGGTTTCCGCCACGGCCACGGCTGCATTGATGGGGCGGGTGATCGAGCGCGTGATGATCCAGGCAACAAAAGCACCCAGCAGCACTGCCACGCTGCCGAGGACGATCATGAAGGCGCGCGCGCTGGCGCTCAGCGTTTCGGCGTCCGTCGCCGCCTGCGCCGCCTGCTCGGCTTCATACGCGACCAGGCTGTCGAGCGCGCCCAGCACGATCTTCAGGCTCGGCGCCGCTTGCTGGGTCAAAAAGGCGATCGCCTCTTCCGTCTGGCCCGCGTTGCGCAGCTCGATGACCTTGTTGTTCAGCGGCGCGCCCGATTTCAGGGCCGCGTCCAGCTCGGCCATCAGCGCCGTTTCCTTGTCCGTCGAGATTTTCTTTTGCAAGGTTTCCTTGGCGGCGCCGTATTTCTTGCGCGCTTCGCCAATCTTTGCCAGTTCCGCCTGCACCAGCGCTTCCGTCGGCGCCACCACAATGCTGGTGATCGCCAGGGTAATGTTGCGCACGTTGTCGCTCATGGTATTGGCCGCCGCCATCTTGACGTTCTTGTCGGCCACGATATCGTGGGTGCGGGCGCTCAGTTGCCCCATCGAGTACAGGCCGACGAGCAAGACGGCCACCAGCAGGCCGAGGACGACAGCAAACCCGATCCCGAGCCGGGTGCCGATTTTGAATTGTGTGAGTGACATGATTGCTTTCGTGTTGCGGTATGGTGAGGAAACGTCGGACGGACCGGGGCTACGGGTTTGTACGTATGGGCGGCCAGCCTGTAATTGTTCCTCAAAATTCCGCACTGCAATACAAATAATTGTATCAAGTCCGTGAAAAGTTCAAGAACTGGCGGCAAATGAAATAAGTTGTCGCATGGAAACAACGAGCGCTACCGCAGGAAACATCAGCGCTGGGGAAACACGTGGGCAGTGAGGAAGTCGATGAAGGCGCGCAGTTTCGGCGTCAGGTGGCGGCTGCTGGGCCACAGGATGCGAAAGGCGCCGTCGTGCCGGCGGTGCGCGTCCAGCACCGGCCGCAGGCGGTCCGCCGCCAGTGCCGCCCGCACGGCGAAGTCGGGCAGGGCGGCGATGCCCAGGCCGCTTTCGACAAAGTGCAGCAGGGTGTCGACGTTGTTACAGTTGAGCACAGTCGGCAAGCCGGCCGCGTGCAGGGCATTCCACTCGGGCAAGGGCCACGCCTCGACCTTGCCGCTGCTGGGAAATTTGTACAGCAGACAGGTGTGCTGGACCAGCTCGGCTGGCAGCAGCGGCGTGCCATGCTGTGCCAGGTAGGCGGGCGCGGCCACCAGTTGCAGCTGGAACTGCCCCAGTTGGCGGCTCATCAAACGGCTGTCGGCGCTTTCGCCCGCGCGCACGACGGCGTCATATCCCTCCTCGATGACGTCGACCCGGCGGTCGCTGAAATCGAGGTCGAGTTCCACCTGCGGATAGGCGCGCGCGAACGCGGCCAGCACGGGATTGAGCAGGCTGCCCACCAGCGGCAGGCTGACGCGCAGGCGGCCTTGCGGCGCGCTCTTGCTGTTGGATAATTCCTGCTCGGCCGCTTCGATCTCGCCCAGGATGCGCCGGCAGCGTTCGAGAAACACGGTGCCTTCGCTGGTGAGCGCGATGCTGCGCGTGCTGCGGTGAAACAGACGCACGCCGAGCCGCTCTTCCAGCCGCGCGATGCTCTTGCCCACGGCCGAGGCGGAAATCCCCAGCACCCGGCCCGCCGCCACGAAACTGCGCATTTCCGCCGCCTGTACGAAGGCCGTGAATCCCGCCAGATTATCCATGGTTTCCCTTTTTGATTGCGGATGTCAACGTCCGCACAGACTGAAACTATAGCCTGTTTTTCTTTGATCGCGTCTGGCTTACCTTGGCAGCCTGATCATTTGAAAGGCTACGCCATGATGTACAACTTCTCTCCCGCGGCCTTGTCCGCCCGCATCGATCCCTTGCTCGATGCCGTGCTGCAGCAGCAGCGCCTGGTGGGCGCCGTGGTGCTGGTGCGCCAGCGCGGCCAGGACGTGTACCGCCGCGCCGCCGGGCACCTGGACCGCGAGGTGGGCACGCCCATGGTGGAAGACGCCGTCTTCCGCCTGGCGTCCGTCAGCAAACCCATCGTCTCGACGGCCGCGCTGGCGCTGGTGGGACAGGACCGTCTGGGGCTGGACGACCCGGTGGCGGATTGGTTGCCGTATTTCGCGCCGCGCCAGCCGGACGGTACGGTGGCGGCGATGACCGTGCGCCACCTGCTCACGCATACGGCTGGCCTCGACTACGGCTTTTTCCAGCCGCCGGGCGGCGCGTATGCGCGGGCGGGGGTGTCGGACGGCATGGATGCGTCCCGCATTACCCTGGCAGACAATCTGCGCCGCTTGGCCACCGTGCCGCTCGCGTTTGCACCGGGTGAGCGCTGGGCGTATTCGATCGCCACCGACGTGCTGGGCGCCGTGATCGAAGCGGTGACGGGTTTGCCGCTGGCGCAGGCCGTGGCACAGCTGGTGACGGGGCCGCTGGCCATGCGCGACACGGGTTTTATCAGCACGGACGCGGCGCGCCTTGCCGTCGCGTATGCGGATCCGGACCGCGCGGCAGGCGAGGCCCGGCCGCGCCGTTTGCGCGATGCGGGGGAAGACCATCTGCCGTTTCTCGTCGGCATGGCCGGCTTTACCTTGTCGCCGGCAAGGGCGCTCGACGCGCACGCGTATCCGTCCGGCGGCGCCGGCATGGTGGGTTCCGCCCCCGACTTCATGCGCCTGCTGGAAACCTTGCGCCAGGGCGGCGCGCCGCTGCTGCCGCCGGCGCTGGCGCGGCAGATGGGAGCAAACCAGACGGGCGGTTTTGATTTGCCGTTCTGGCCGGGACGGGGCTTCGGCCTGGGGTTCACGGTATTGACGGACCCGCTTGCTGCCGCCACGCCGGAATCCGTGGGCAGCTGGCGCATGGGCGGCACGTATGGCCACTCGTGGTTTGTCGATCCGGCGCAGGAATTGTCGGTGGTGGCGTTCACGAATACGGCGCTGGAGGGCATGGCGGGGCCCTTTGTGACGCAACTGTGCCAGGCGATTTATGGCAACAAGGAAGCTGGCGCCAAGGACATGTCATGACGCGCCCGCACCCCATCGTCTTCCTCGCGATGGGCCTGTTCGGCGTGTATTGCATCGAGTTTGGCGTGGTCGGCATCTTGCCGATGATCATGCAGCGTTACGGCGTGACGGCCGCGCAGGCGGGCTCATTGGTGAGCCTGTTCGCGCTGGTGATCGCCGTGGGCGGCCCCTTCCTCGTGCTGCTGGCCACGCGCTGGCGCCGCAAGCCCGTGCTGATTGTCTCGCTTCTCGTGTTTGCCCTGGCCAGCGTGGCTTCGGCATATGCGCCCCGCTTCGGGCTGCTGCTGGCGCTGCGCGTGGTGCCGGCCCTGTTCCACCCCGTGTATTTCTCGCTGGCCATGGTGGCGGCCGCCGCCCTGTATCCACCGCAGCAGGCGGCAAAGGCCGGCGCGCATGCGTTTACGGGCACCAGCATGGGCATGGTGCTGGGCATTCCGCTGACCACGTGGATCGCCGCGCAAGTTGGCTATGAGGCATCGTTCCTCGCCTGCGCCCTCGTGAATGCCCTGGCGGCGCTGGGGCTGTATCTGTTTCTGCCCGACACGCGGCGCGAGGCGCCGCTGACGTATGGCCGCCAGCTGGCCGTGCTGCGCAAACCTGCCCTGTGGTTCACGGTCGCCGCTGCCGTGCTGGTGTTTGCCGCCATGTTTGCCGTGTATGCGTATGCGGCCGCGTATCTGCAGCAGGTGATGGGTTTGTCGGCGCGCCAGACGGGGCTGGCGCTGGTGGTGTTTGGCGTGGGCGGCGTGGCGGGCAATCTGTTCGCGGGGCGCCAGCTGGGCACGCACGTGCTGCGCACGGTCTTGCTGCAGCCCGTGCTGCTGGGGCTGGCGTACTGGCTGCTGTACCGGCATGCGGGCAGCGATATCGGCTGGGCGGCGCTGACCGTGTTGCTGCTGTTCTGGGGCGCGGCGCATACGAGCGGGCTGATCGTGACGCAAGTGTGGCTCAGCAGCGAAGCGCGCGAGGCGCCCGCGTTCGCCATCGGCGTGTATATCGCCGCCATCAACCTGGGCGTGACGCTGGGCGCGCTGGCCGGCGGCATGGCCATCGAGTCCTATGGCATGCGGGGAGCGCTGGCTTGCGGCGCGCTGCTGGGAGCGCTGGCGCTGGCCTTGATCGGGATCAAGGCGTGGCGCTATCGCCTGCCCTCAGTCCTCGATATGGTTGGGGATGCGAAACAGTAAATCCGTGTCGCCGATATCCACGCCCGCTTGCGACAGCAAGGTGCTGGCCTGGCCACGGTGATGCGTCTGGTGGTTGAAGAAATGCATGAGCAGGCTGAAGAATTCGCGCCGGTTCGGCCCCTTGCTGTTGCGGTAGTCGAGCAAATGGTCGAGGTCTTCTTCGCGGATGGAAGCGGCCCAGTCGATGATGACCTGGTCCAGCCATTGCCGGTGCGCGTGCATGGCGGCAAAATCGTCGGCCGCGAACAGCGGCTGCGTGAGCGACGCGGGCGGCGTGATGGCGCGGATGGGATCGAGCAGCGGGAAGCCGGCCGGGTGCTTGGCATAGCGCTGCAGCCACAGCGTGTCGCCCACCATCACGTGGTTCAGAGTGGCCAGCAGGGAGCCGAAAAGGCGCCCCGCTCGCGCTCCAGCTCGCCGGGCGGCAGGCTGGCCGCCGCTGCGTAGACCTTGGCATTCATCCACTGGTTGTAGTCGGCCATCAGGCAAATGTGGGCGCAACGGCTCATGCTGGACTCCTTCAGTGGATGAATGTTCTATGTTAAACGGACTTCAGGAACGCGCGTATGCCAGCTAATAGCATTTCAATGGCCATCGCCGTCAGGATCAAGCCCATCAGGCGCTCGAACGCCGTCATGACCCTTGGACCGAGCGCCCGCTGCAAGCGTTCGGCGCACAGGAAGACGGCCAGCCAGACGGCGGCCACGGCCGTCAGCCCCGCCACGTGGGCGATCACGTCGTTCATTTCATGCGAGGAAAACAGCAGCACGGTGGCCAGGGCCGACGGGCCGGCCAGCGCGGGGATGGCCAGCGGCACGATGAACGGCTCGCCGCCCATCTCGTGGTCGCTATTGCCCGCGTTGGGCTGCGGAAACACCATGCGCATGGCGATCAGGAACAGGATCACGCCGCCGCCGATGCGCAGCGCCACTTCCGACAATTGCAAGGCGTTCAGGAAATGGCGGCCGAAGAACATGAACAGCAGCAAAATGCCGAAAGCGATCAGGCATTCGCGCACCACGACTTTCCAGCGCCGCTCGATGGGTACCCGTTTCAGGGCATTGACGAACAGGGAAACGTTGCCGAACGGGTCGGTGACGAGCAAGAGCAGGATAAATGTCTGGAAGAAATTCTGTGTCATGGCGGTGAGAGATAAGGTCAACACCGCTGCCAGGATGGGCGCGGTGCGATAAGGCTTGCGATGATAACAAGCCCGGCGCTTATCGCCCATGATTATTGATGCATAGCAGCATTTTTTATGCCGCGATGACTTTTGCCTGGTAAAACGCCGTCGGCGTGGTGCCGAAATGCTTTTTGAACATGGCCGTAAACGCGCTTTGGCTCGTGTAGCCATTGTCCATCGCCACATCGATGACCTTGCCGCCGCGCGCCAATTGCTCCAGCGCCCGCAGCAGCCGCGCCTGCTGGCGCCACTGGCCGAAGCGCATGCCCGTCTGCTTCTGGAACAAGCGGTGCAGGCTGCGCTCGGTGATCGCCAGTTCCCGCGCCCAGTGCGCCACCGTCACTTGCTCGCCCGGTTGCTCCATCAGCCGCGCGCAAATGCCGCGCAGGCGCGCGTCCGCAGGCAAGGGCAGGTACAGGGGCAGCACGGGCAGGCTGCCCAGTTCGTGCAACAGCAATTGCAGCAGATGCCAGTCGCGGCTGCCTTCCGCGAAGTCGGGCGCAATGTCGACGGCCGCCACGATCAGTTGCCGCAGCAGGGGGCTGATGTCGAGCACGCAGCTGTGGCCAGGCAGCAATGGAGAATTGGCGCAGTTGACGAACAGCGTGCGCATTTTCACGGCGCCGCTCATGCGCACCTGGTGCGCGATGCCGGGCTGCAACCACACGCCGCGCGTGGGCGGCACCACCCAGCGCCCGCCCTGCGCCTCGATGGTCATCACGCCTTCGATGGCATACAGCAATTGCGCATGCGTGTGGCGGTGTACGGAAATCACGTGGCCATGCGCATAGTCGACGGCCAGCGCCATGGCGCGCGCCGTGACGGGCAGCAATTCCTGAAAGGCGGGGGAAGTGCAATCCATAAAAAGAGCGTCAGTTTTGCGATAGGTATGGACATCTTAGCGCGAGAAGGCGCGGCGCGCCTGCGGCATGATGGTTCCCCGCAACTATTCCTGGAGCTATACATGCCTGTGCGCGCCTATCTGTATCCGTTTCTCGCCATGCTGCTGTGGGCCGGCAACGTCGTCGTCTCGAAGCTGGCCGCGTCCAGCATCGCCCCCACGGCCATCACGGTTTACCGCCTGGTGCTGGTCTTGCTGGTGATGACGCCGTTTATCGCCCGCCCCCTGTGGCGCAACCGTCATGCGCTGCGGCGCCAGTGGTGGCAGCTGGCCTTGTGCGGCCTGATGTCGATGGCGCTGTTCCAGAGCCTGTCCTACCGCGCCGCCGAATCGACGACGGCGACGAACATGGCCATCGTCACGGCGCTGGCGCCGCTGATGACGGCCCTGCTCAGCGTGCTGCTGCTGGGCGAGCGATTGACTGTCGGCATGGCGGCCGGCGGCGTGCTGTCGTTCGGCGGCCTGCTGTACCTGGTAGGGCGTGGCGACGTGCTGGCCTTGCTGCAGCAGGGCGTGCATGCGGGCGATGCGCTGATGCTGCTGGCCTGCCTGATCTTCGCTTTGTACGGCGTGCTGCTGCGCCGCTGGCGTTTAACGATTCCCGCCTGGCAAGCCATCTATTGCCAGGCGCTGGCGGCCCTGGCCTGCATGCTGCCGTTTTTCCTGTTGTTGCCGCCCGGCAGCGCCAGGCTGGACGCCACCACCTTGCCCCTGATCGGCTATGCGGGCATCGGCTCGTCCATCGTCCTGTCCTATTTGTGGATCGAAGGCGTCAAACTGCTGGGGCCGAACCGCTGCAGCATCTACGTCAACCTGCTGCCCTTGCTGACGGCCTTGCTGGCCGTCGTCTGGCTGCATGAAAGCATGCATGTGTATCACCTGGTCGGCGGCGGCATTTCGCTGCTGGGCGTGCTGCTGGCGCAGACGGTACAACGCCCCCTGTTTGGCCGGCGTGCTGGGGTGTCGGGCCTTGCCTGAACGGCCATGCATAATGGCGGTTTTCGGCAGTGGAGTTGACATGCGGTACACATTTTGGACGAGCACGATGGCCATGGCCATGGCGCTGGCCTTGGGCGCCCTGGCGCCAGCGCAGGCCGCGCCGCGTTTTTATGAGGGTGCGCCCATGGCCTACGCCAGCGCCGTCGAGCGCCGCGACGGCGGCGTGGTGCTGGCTTTCCTGCGGGAAAATGGCGAGGTCAACGGCTACTATTGCCAGTGCAAGGGCATCAGTGAAAAACGCATGAATCTGGACAAGTACGGCCAGGCCAGCATCGAGGCCGTGTTCCAGCTGGATCTCGACAGCGAAGGCGAAACCACGTTCGTGCTCAGCCGCAGTGACAACCGCTTTGGCTTGCATGCCTACCGCTACGAGCGCAGCGGCGGCAAGATGTTCAAGGTGGCCACCTTGCAGCCGGCGCTGGATGCCATCGTGCGCGGTGCCAAAACCATGGACGAGGCGCGGGTGCGCGCCGCGCTGGCCCGTTTGCAGCTGATTGACTACAGCATCGCCTATGCGCCCACGGGCGTGGCCGAGTTCGACGCCATCGAGCATGCGCACGGCACCCTGGTCGGCTATTTCAATATCGATGGCGAGTTACTGCCGGGCAAACCGGCCGACGCCCCCGCGTTTGCCTATAAAAAGACGTACCAGGAAAAGGATGGCCATTTCCTCACAGTCACGTATCTGCTGGGCAAGGGCTGGGAAGGGGGCTTCGCGCCCAGTTATCACGTCAAGTGGATCACCTGGGAAACGCAGCCGCAGCGCTTTGCCGCCAGCCAGGACGGGCTATTCATCGAGTATGACGTCAATTGCTGCGTGGGCAGCGTGTTTGCCCGCGGCCTGTATGCGCAGGGCAAGCGTACCGGCGTATGGCATTACGAAGAGCCGAACACCATCCGCTCGTCTGGCGCCTTTGTCGACGACAAGGCGGAGGGACCATGGACGTATGAAAGCGGTGACGAAACGACGACGGGCCAGATGCGGCGTGGGCAGCGCACGGGGCGCTGGGAAGTGAGTCCGGGCGTGGCCGAATGGCGCGCAGCGGACATGCACAGTTTCACCGGTTACGACCATTTCGTGAAAGACCGCCTGGAGGGGCCCAGCGAGCGCCGCGTCGGTGGCGTGGTGCAATGGCAGGGCAACTATGTCAATGGCAAGAAGCAGGGCCAGTGGGTGGAGCCCGGTGGTGGCGGCAACTATGTCGATGATGTGAAACAGGGGCCGTGGAAGAAGGCGACGCCGGACGGCGGCTGGCAAGTGTTGACCATGCTCGATGGTAAACCCGATGGCAAGCTGGAGCAGTATGCGGCCGGCGGCCAGCTGGAACTGGTCGAGCATTACCGCCTCGGTGTGCTCCATGGCACGATGGAAAGTTTTTATCCGGACGGCAAGCGGCGTTACCAGGGCAGCTTTGCCGACGGCAAGCGCGATGGCGCGGAAACCCTGTTGTATCCCGATGGCGAACTGCCGCAATTCCATCGCAACTGGCACCAGGGCGTGCTGCATGGCGTCAACATCGAACATTTCCAGAACGGAAAACCGAAGCAGATAGGCGCCTACAACATGGGCAGGAAAACGGGCCGGTTTCAGTATTTCCGCGACGATGGACAGCTCATCGAAGAAACCATGTATTAACTAGTTGGCTAAGTAATCCTCGGGAAATTAGTGTGAATTTATGACGAACAGAACCGGATGCTATGCAAGGCGCTCGCTGCGACGCAGTGCGGGCACTGCTAGCAGTGAGCAACGCCGCAGAGCGCCGGTTATGGCAGTCAGAAATCACAATAATTTATTGGGGGTTACTTAGCATAAATGGCATTCCCGCGCGACCGCGCACGGCAGCGGAATGCCAGTTCTGCGCAAAAAACATCATCCGCTTGTTACAAATCGTGAAAATCCATACTGGATGTTGCTACTAGTAATCTTTCCCTGTATCTTGCAGTCAGGAAATTAAAAGTACAGGAAACCTCGACCTCGTTGCCCTGTCTTGCACTCCTGACGATATGCGCGGGCCGCCTTTCCCCCTGCCGCCGCACACGCCGTATCGACCTGTCCTGAACAATTCACGTGATCCGCCCATCTGGCGTTTGCCGCTACCCCACCCGGCAGGCGGTGGCACGGTCGCGCCCTTACCAAGGAAATTGCATGCTGTCGAATATAACAATAAAAATGCGTCTGATCGCTACCATGAGCGTGCTGGGCGTGCTGATCGCCTTGCTGGGCGTGATGAGCATTATCAGCCTGAAATCGGCCAACAACAGTCTCAACGAGGTCTACAGCAATCAGCTGGCCTCGACGCAAGCGATCGGTGAATCGCAAATTGCCCTGGGCCGCGCCCGCTTCACGATGGACCGCGTGATGGTGCACCCCGAAGCGGCCGATGCCAAAGATACCCTGGCCCGCGCGGAACAATTCATGGAAGCGTCCAACAAGTCCTGGAAGGTGTACCTGGCCTTGCCGCAAAGCACGGACGAAAAGCGCCTGTCCGACGACATGGACAAGAAGCGCAGCGACTACATGAACAACGGCTTGCTCGTCATGAGCAAGGCTTTGCGCGAAAACAATATCGAACAGGCGGACAAGCTGATGATGGCGGGGCTGACGCCGCTGTACCGCACCCTGGACCAGGCCGCCGAAACCTTGACGCAATACCAGGCCACCTCGGCCGCCAGGATGTATGCGGACAGCCAGTCCAGCTACCGCACCCAGGTGGCCATGGCCATCGCCGGCATGATAGTCGGCGCCTTGCTGACGATTATTTCCAGCTTCTTGCTGCTGCGCGCCATCTTCGGTCCGCTGGACCAGGCCCTGCGCCATTTCGGCGCCATTTCCGACGGCAACCTGGCCAACGACATCGTCATCACGCGCCACGACGAGATGGGTGCCCTGCTGGGCGGCCTGAAACAGATGCAGGAGCGCCTGTCGACCACCGTGCGCGGCGTGCGCGACGGCAGCGGCGCCATCGCCACGGCCAGCAATGAAATCGCCTCGGGCAACCTGGATCTGTCGAGTCGCACGGAACAGCAAGCGTCGAGCCTGGAAGAAACGGCCTCGTCGCTGGAAGAGCTGACCTCGACCGTCAAGCAGAACTCGGACAATGCGCGCCAGGCGAACCAACTGGCCGTCTCCGCCTCGGACGTGGCGGTGAAAGGCGGCGCGCTGGTGGCGCAAGTGGTCGACACCATGGGCACCATCAGCGAATCGTCGAAAAAGATCGCCGACATCATCGGCGTGATCGACGGCATCGCCTTCCAGACCAACATCCTGGCCCTGAACGCGGCCGTGGAAGCGGCCCGCGCGGGCGAGCAGGGTCGTGGTTTTGCCGTCGTCGCCACGGAAGTGCGCAACCTGGCGCACCGCTCGGCTTCCGCCGCCAAGGACATCAAGATGCTGATCGAAGCGTCGGTGCAGAACGTGGGTGCCGGCAGCGCGCTGGTCAGTCAGACGGGCACGACGATGGACGAGATCGTCTCCAGCATCCGCCGCGTGACGGACATCATGGGCGAAATCAGCGCCGCCGGCCACGAGCAGGAATTGGGCATCGGCCAGATCAACCAGGCCGTGGCGGAAATGGATACCGTGACGCAACAGAATGCGGCGCTGGTGGAAGAAGCGGCGGCCGCCTCGGAAGCGATGCAGGAACAGGCGGCGGCGCTGGCCGAGATGGTCAGCATCTTCAAGCTCGACGCCGCCCACAGCGGCCCGGCAGCGGCCAAGCCCGCCTTGCGCAAGCCTGTCGTGGCCGCCGCAGGCGCGGCCTTGAAACGCCCGGCGCTGCGCCTGGCGCCAAGCCGCACCGCCTCGGCAGCCGCTCCGGCCCAGCCACGTGCTGCCAAGCCGGCCGCCGACAACAGCGGCGAATGGGAAGAGTTCTAAGCTAGCGAGGTTCCAGGGCCGCCTTGCTGCCCTGTTCCTGCAGCAGCGCCGCCTCGGCCAAGGCCTGGGCGCGCGCTTCTTCCGCCGCCTGTTCCGCTTTCTCCAGTGCATCGTGGTGCGCCTGCAAGGCCGCCCGCGCGCGCACGAAGACGATCTTGATGGCCGCCATCACGGGCACGGACAGGAAGATGCCGACCACGCCGCCGAGCTGGTCGCCGGCCAGCAAGCCGACGATCACCATCAGCGGGCTCACTTCCACGCCTTCGCTCATCAGGTATGGGTTGACCACGTAATCCTGGAACAAACGGTAGGCGGCGATAAAGCCGATCAGCCAGAACACGTGCTCGAAACCGCTGAAACCGGCCACGACCACGGCGATGACGGCCGCCGCCAGCGGGCCGGCAAACGGGATGAATTCCAGCAGGGCGGCGGCACCGGCCAACAGCAGGCTGTACGGCACGCCCATCAGGGAAAAGGCGATGCTGTAGGACACAAACGTGGCGATCGACAACAGCAGCAGGGCGCGCACATAGCGCGACAGCAAGATGTCGAGGTCATCGATGATGGCGCCCCAGAGCTTCTTGTTCGGGCGGTTCAGCAGGGACAGCAAGCCGTCGCGCATGTCCGGCCCTTCCTTGATCAGCAAAAAGCTCAGCACGGGCACCAGCACCAGATAGATCAGGTTGCTGGCCGCATGCATGACGGTCAAGCCCAGTTCCTTCGCCAGCGGCATGGCTTGGCCCGTACCGCTGCTCAGCTGCGTCTGCATGAAGGACAGCAGGCGCGCGCGCAAGGGTTCCATGAATTCCGGCAACGGGATGCGTTCGGCAAAGTTGTTGCCCCTGAGTAGGGTCGGCAACTGATCGCTGAGCTTGATCGCCTCTTCCTCGATGCGCGCCCCGAAGATCGACCCCAGCACCGCCACCAGCAAGATCACCACCAGGAAGACGATGCCGATACTGGCCGTGCGCGGCAGGCGCTTCGGCCCGTACCGTTCCAGCAGCCCGATCAGCGGATACACGAGGTAGCTGAAGAACACCGCAAACACCACCACGATCAGGGTCGACGATACCTTGTACGTGAGGAATAACAAAAAAGCGACGAGAAAAGCCGTCCACACCATCTTGGCGACGCGCAAGTTAAAACCGAACATATGACTCCTTAGGGCAGGATGCTACGCAAGCGTGGCTGGCTTGAAGGGCTGGGTGGGCAAGGCAGGGATCGGGCCGCGCCGCACGGCCGGAAATCATACCGCAAAATGCCAAAATGCCATGCTCTTGTGCGTAATGGCAATGCTTTCCCTGTTCGCCTCCTTATTTTGTCCGCCAGCTGGCCACGGTGATGAGCACGCTGTCTTTCTTGTCCGGTTCGCGCAGGGTGATTGTGTAGCGGCCGCTCGTGTCGCTGCCCGTGAACACGACCTTGTCGTCATGGCCCTGCACTTGCGCGCCCTTGGCCAGCTTGGCATAGGTGTTGAGCACCCAGTGGAAATCGGCATAGCTGCGCAGGGTGATGCTGGCATCGGGCATGGGCTCGTCGCCGGCCTCGGCCGCTTCCGTAGGCGTGCGCATGGGCAAACCGGCCAGGCCCGCCGGTGCGATGAGCTTGCCGCCGCTGGCGCTGCTATTCAATTCCGCGCTCGGCAGCAACAGGTGCAGCAAGCTGGGCGGAAAGCCGGGCGGCACGTCGCGCGGCTCCCAGCCGGGGTGGCCGGGAAGAGTGGTGATGTATTCCACCGCAGCAATGCTTTGCCGCTGTTCCGGCGCAGCCTGCGCCAGCATGGGCGGCAGTTGCCGCGCCCACACGAGCAGCGGCGCGGCCATCTCGTCCTGCGCGCCCGGCGGTACAAACACCGTCAGCATGGCATGGGTGGACGGCAGGCAGGCGGGCACGGCATCGCCGATGGCGGCCTGGCAATGACCGTTGACGAGGCCCAGGGCCAACAGCTTGCGTTGCGGGTCGAACAGCATGGCGGCCCGCTGCGCGCCGTGTGCGTCGGGGTTGATGGATGCCAGCACGGAACGCCCGTCGGGCAGCATGGTCCGCTGGATGTGTTCCAGTGAGCGCATGCTGTCGAGCGCCTGGAGCGCGATCAGGCTATCGCCCTGCGTGTAGTTGCCGCGCGCATAGCCGAGCAGCTTGAAGACGTCGGCGCGGATTTGCGGATGCTCGTTCAGGCTGAGCGGCGGCGACGGCACGGAGACGGGCACGGTGGCGGCCACGAAGGCGGCGTCTTCGGTCGCTTGCGTTTGCGCCAGCGCAAACGGTGACGTGCCCAGAGCCGCGCACAGTGACAGCAGGGGATAAATGAGGCGTATGTTCAATGGCAATCCTGGTCGAGAGGCCATGCCGGTCCGGGCGCCGGCATGCGCGCGCCGCGATCTTAGCATTTCAGGAATGAAACGCTTTCTGCTAAGCTAGTCTATTGAATCACTGCCCCCTTGCCATGGCCAAGATCACCATTTCCTGCAGTATTCCCGTTGACGATGAGGTCGTGACCGAGTTCTTGCACAAGTATGTGCTCCAATCGCGTGTCGGCGCGGCCAGGAAATTGCGCATGGGAGAGAAGGGCTGCTTTTATGCCTGTTCTTTGTACCAGGAAGACCATGCCAAAGTGAGCCGTTTGATCCGCCGCATGCTGGCCTTTTTTGAGAGCAAGGACATTCCCTTGACCATTCTCAAGATCGGCGCGCAGGACAGCTGGTACGGGGTGGACCCCGACCAGCGCGACCCGTGGAAGATTGCGCCGCAAGCTCTGCTGGCGCTGCTCGATGCGGGGCCGTACGATGGCGTTCAGGCGGCGTTGAGCACGTAGCGGTTCTTGCCGTTCTTCTTGGCCAGGTACAAGGATTCGTCGGCGCGCCGGTAGCTGTGCGACAAGTCGACTTCCTTGAGCAATTCCGCGACGCCGATGCTGACGGACACCTTGCGTTCCGGCACGAAAGCCGCCTCGACGGCATCGACCAGCTGCGCGGCAAAGGCGCAGGCCGCGTTCTTTTCGCCCAGGTAAATGACGGCGAACTCTTCGCCGCCCAGGCGGCCGCACAGGTGCTCGCCTGACAGCCCCGCGATCACCTCGGCGATCCTTTTCAGCACTTCGTCGCCCACGTCATGGCCATGCACGTCGTTGATCTGCTTGAAGTCGTCGATGTCGATCATCAGGAAATACGCGGGCGTGCGCGCTGTGCGCTGCAAGGCGCGCGCGCTTTGCGTGAACATGCGCCGATTGTTGAGCCCGGTCAAGCCATCCTTGTAGGCCATCGTCGCCAGTTCGCGCTGGGCGCGGTAGTTGTGGATGCGCAAGACGAGAAAATAGATGTTCAGCGCCAGGCCGATGATCACGCTGATGGTGACGGCCAGCACGGGCCAATGCTGGTCGGCCTGGCCCGCATGCACGGGGAACTGTCCCAGCCCCAGCATGGCCCACACGCACAGCGATACGCCCAGGTAATACGCGATGCCGCTGAAGATGGGTGCCGTTGTCAGGGTGATCATCACCCCCAGCGGCAACACCCAAAAAGCGGGGTCTTCCGTGCCCAGCATCAGCACGCGAAAGCCGAAAGCGATGAACAGCACGCTGATGGTGCCGCTGGCGATAATCGCCTGCAAGGACTTCGCATACACGGTCAGCAGCAGCCCGGCCAGCATGCCCGTCACCCCCAGCGCCGCCTGCGCATGATCGAGCGAAGCGCGCGGCAGGGTCAGGCTGAACGTGACCAGCCAGCAAGCCAGGCCAAACGTCAGGATGGCTATCGAAATGAAATGCAGTTCCTTGAAAAAGCGCTGCTGCTGCTCCCGTTCTCCTGAAAAGAACAGGTAATAGAAGGCAGGCGACAGGCTGCGCGAAGTGAACATTGCATTTGTCCAGAGACAACACGCCTTGCGGCAGGGCCGCCTCCCGGCAACGGCAGGCGGCATGGCGCGCGTACAAAATTAGTTGCGCTCAGGAACTAGTGTACTGGTTTCTTGGGGGAGTGGGGAGTGTGGCGAGGAAAACGGCGGCCAGTGTCCTGCCGCCGCCACAGTGGCATGCGGCGGTGCGGCAGCGCGGGGCGTCACAGGTCGCGCGCCAGCACCTGACCGACCAGGTCCTTGCCAAAGCTGTGATGCGCTTCTTCCTCCACCAGCTGGAAGCCGGCCTTGTCGTAGATGCGGCGCGCATCGGTGAGGATGCTGTTGGTCCACAACACCATTTTCGTATAGCCGACCTGGCGGCTGAAGCGCAGGCATTCATCCACCAGGCGGCTGCCGATGCCCAGGCCGCGCGCGCAGGGATCGACATACAGCAGGCGCAGCTTGGCCGTCGTATCGTCCTGGCGCACGATGAAGACGGAACCGATCACCTTGCCGTCCTTCTCGGCGATCCAGCAGCGCTCACGGGCAGGATTGAATTCCCGCACGAATTTGGCGAGGATCTCGGCAACGAGTGCCTCGTACTCGTTGTTCCAGCCATATTCCTGCGCATACAGCACGGCTTGCCGGTGGATGATCCAGCCCATGTCGCCCGGCTGCGGATTGCGCAGGATATAGCTGGGCGATGAGCTGGGCGATGGCTCCCCCAGCAAGCCCTGGATTAGCCCCATGGCAGCGACCAGCTCCTGCTGCACCGTCGGCGGCAAGCGCTCCAGCATGGCCGCCACTTCGCGCCGCGACGCGTCGACCAGGGGCGCGAGGGTGCGCTGTCCCTGTTCGGTCAGCTGCAATTGCGTGGCGCGCGCATCCGTCGGCGAGCGCGTCTTGGCGATCAGCCCCTGCTTTTCGAACCCGGCAATCACCCGGCTCAGATAGCCCGCATTCAAGCCCAGCTCGCGGCACAGGTCCGCACTGGTCAATTGCTCCCGGTGCGCCAGTTCATACAGGATGCGCACCTCCGTCAGAGAGAATGCGCTGTCCAGCAGGTGTTCATGCAGCACGCCAATCTGGCGCGTATAGAAACGATTAAAACGGCGCACGATCTCCGTGCGTTCGCCGAGTTGATCCGTATGCATCTAATGCCTCCCATATGCTTGCTTATGGCAGATTATTGATTGCTTTTAGCAAGTATGTCAATGCAAGGCAGGATTTTGGCGCGCATAAAAAAAGCGGCCCCCGAGAGGGCCGCCTTGGCTGTCACACAAATTAGGGAGGCTGCTTATGTGGGGTGTCACAAAATTGTAAATGCCCATTGATTCAAAGGATTTTTCATTTACTTTGTCACACGTAGGGGGAATTGGTGATGAAGCATCGGTTTCCTGCCGAGTAACCTATTCCCATATATCCTGTTGCATAAGGGAAGAGATGCCGGAATCGGTGCCTCTCAACAGAGCATAAACGATATCTCCAATTTTTTTCGCGAGAAGGGGAGGAACAGCATTTCCCACCTGATGAAACTGTTCGGTCCTGTTCCCCTGAAAAAAATAGTTGTCAGGGAAGGTTTGCAATCTTGCTGCTTCCCGCACCGTCAGACTGCGGCACTGCGTTGGATCGTAATGGATGAAATAGTGACCATCCTTGGAAATGTGACTGGTAACCGTCGTGGCTGGCCGCCCGCGCAACTGGACACGGAATCGATCAGAAAACTTGCCCGTTTCCCAGTTATCATGATTAGGTCTCAATCCCTGCAGTGAGAATTCGCCATGTCCTTTCGGCGACCAGCCAAATGCGTCGGCAAACGCCGCCGCGTACGCATAGCGCCGCAGATCTGTGCGCATATGTCCCCGGGCGTCATGATTCAGCCAGACCGAAAGCATCGGATCGTAATACCAGCCATCGAGTAATTCCGGACTCTCTACATCCTGCGTCAGGATGCCAAGCTGCTTGTTACCTGTGCCGAGTCCTCGTTTGATCGAAACAGATGCTTCCCTGAGCACCTCCTGCAATCTAGCATCGCCATGGGCGTCTCTCACCTCACGTGCCATCTCGCTGAAATGGTTCGCCACCACGTCGCCCCAGCCTTCATCCGAGTCGGGCTCTTTGCTCAGCCGGCTGCGTAGCTTGGGAAGAGAACCAATGACTTGCTCGACTGTAACCTCACCTGCTTTCTCGATCTGCGCGGGAGTACCCAAGCCGATGCCTTCGCGCACACCGATAAGAATCACGCGGTGCCGTGCTTGTGGTATTCCATGCTGTTCTGCCTTGATGACGAAATCGTGTACATCGATATTGCGTGGAGAGTCTTTGGCGGAATATTTGGTTGCACAGGTAAGGGAATGGATGCGGTACCCACTTCCGGAAGCCGGCATTTCCATTGCTTTGTCGGGATCCGAAAGATCTTCAAGTATCGTCTCGAAAATCTTTTTCCCACCAACAGTGGCTGTGAGAATGCCTTTTACGTTCTCCATCACGAACACTGCGGGACGGTATTTCTGAATAATTCGCAGGTATTGCTTGTAGAGGAAATGACGATGATCTTCTTCAGGACGGTATTCGATGTTGCTTCGGTTGCGAGCCCGTCCTACGATCGAGTACGCCTGACATGGAGGGCCGCCGATCAGCACCCATGGCGTGTCCGGACCAAGCTCGTGCGCGGAAATTCTTCGATCAAGCTCATCGTTATCATGAGGCTTCCCCAGCTCCAGTTGTAGCGCTTCTTCCCCAGCCTCCACCCATGCATCATGGTTGGTTTCGTCGTACGGATATTCCGATTCGCCGTTGCAGAAACGATAATAAGAGTCGATGGAATTCCCACCTTGACGTTTGAGTAGGCGATAGAAAGCCCTCAGACGAAGTGTACTGTGCGCAGAGGAACTCATTTCAGCCGATACAATTATTCTGAAAGGATCACTTTCTACTGACGAAAATCCTTCACCAAGACCTCCAGGCCCAGCAAAGAGGTCAACGATAGGAATATTTCCCGTAAAACTGGATTTCTGTTTGATGAGCAACTTTGCCTTAAATAAAAACTCGTGTGGGCACGTAGGATACCAGGAAAAATGGACATAGTCGATTCAGCTACCCGGTCGAGAATGATGTCAGGGATTCAGTCTAAAAATACAAAACCCGAAATGCTCGTACGCCAATACCTTCACGCGCAGGGCTTCCGTTATCGGTTGCACACGCGTGAATTACCAGGGTCGCCCGATCTCGTACTGCCAAAATACCGTGTAGTGATTTTCGTACACGGGTGTTTCTGGCATCGACACGCGGGCTGTCGTTTTGCAACCCAGCCTGCATCCAATACCGAGCGATGGAAAACAAAGTTCCAGAGCAACTTGGAGCGGGATGCCAAGAATGTGGCTGCGTTGCAGGCAACGGGATGGCGCGTTTTAGTGGTTTGGGAGTGTGAACTTAAGCGCGAGCCCTTGGACAGACTTCAGCGGCTCGTTAGAGAGCTCAAGCAATAAACGACTACACTGCAAAGTATAATTCTCTCGACCACCTTGCTCGCACCGACATCTCTCCAGCACTACTGGCACAGGTGCGCGTCTTGATCGAGAGAAAGCAGGCCGATCTGGCGCGACGCTATGGCCTTCTGGCCGAGAAGGACTTACTTCAATATCACCGCGCTGATGCATGAACTGGCCCACTATCGGCGTGTGCGCTTTGGCAAAGCCAGTGAGGCGCTCGTTGGCGAGGAACGCCTGCTGTTCGAGGAAATGGTCTCGATGGATCTGGCCGCGATCAAAGAGGAACTCGAAGCCCAGGCGCCGCCAAACCGCGTCGCAAGTGCGCAGGACACCAGCCGCTGTGGCCAGAATCGCCACGTATTGCGTACCGTCATGAGTCCGAGTCGTGCCATTGCGGCCAATGCGGTGCAGAGCTGCTCAAGATCGGAGAGAACGTCAGCGAGCAACTGGACATGGAGCCTGCCCGCTTCTTCGTGCATCGTCCGTGACCCTGCAGGGCAAGCATTACGCAGGCGCATGACAAAGCTCTGTGAATTCTCTGCTGCACCCATATCCGGCCGCAGTACGCATGCCGTCCGTGGCAGACGGTAACGGACGCACATATCGCTGTGGTCATCATTGATGGCGGTATTGCTGCCGTCGGTCTGCTGGCGTGGATCGCGGCCTGCAAATACCTCAACCATCTGCCGCTGTACCGGATTAAATGAAAGCGTCCAGCCGTCCCATCTATGAATTCTTGAACAGCATCACCAAACTACCGTCTCGATCAAGACGGGAGGTAACGATGTAAAACGAGGCACAGGTGGGCAGCTGTGCAGACTATAAAAGCCTTGTTTGCCGAGGTGTCACCGAACTGGCCTGTCTGGCCCATATCCGTAGAAAATTCTTCGATGTGCACGCCGTCAGCGGCAGCGCTGTGGTCAAGGAGGCCTTGCACCGCATCGCGGCGCTGTATGTGATCGAGTGCAAGGTACCGGTCTCGATCCGCCGCAATGCATGGCCCTGCGCAAAAAATTAGCCCTGCCAGCGCTGGTAGCGGTACAGTAAAGGCTGTCGAACACTCGCTCAAGCGCTGTCGGCGCTGGTGCATTATGAGGCATCGGGCACGCTGCCCATCTACAATAATCCGGTCGAGAACGCGATTTGCTTCATCGCTATCGGTAAGAAGGACAGGCTATTCACGGGTTCAGAACGGTCCGGCCGACGTGCCGCAGCAATTCGAAGTCTGTTCGCTACCGCTGAGCTCAATGGACTCGATCCGCCCCGCTGGCTGACCACATTATTGGAACGTCTCCCGACGTGCCCCAACATCAAAATTGATTCCCTGCTGCCATTCCCGGACTTTACCCAATGCTGAAAGCGCTGCACAGGTGGACGCGCTGGCTGCTCACTCAATGGCGATGGCGCCGACGACACCAAGGTGTGCCATTAGGCCATTGCCCTACGAAGCGTACAGGCCATTATTTCAACACATAAAAAACAGCAAGCCCTAGAAAGACAGCCAACCAAGCGCTGAGGCCTGCAACGCCATTTGCATGCCATGCCTCACTTTGGTCGTCGGATATGGAAGAAGTGGACCTGCTACCATTGATGCAGTTGGTCGAAACCAAAATGCGCCGTTTCATGCTGCTCGGCGAACGGGTAATGGCGCGCGACATCGACCGCCAAGTCGCCGACTTCAGCTACGTGCCGCCACCCGCAATCACTTCACCTAACTCGGCACCCGATGACGGTGCGGATGGCATAACTACGCTAAGGAATAGGGACACGACACTCTCGGTTATGCAACAAAGCCGCCGTATGAATAGAAAATCCGAATGATTACATTTCCGAAGAAAATTGACTTACTATAGAGGAAACTTCTGATGAACCATCAGAATTTCTTAATTTTTGTTCTCGATTGCCAAAAATCCATGTCAGCCAATAAAATTCGACCAGCGGCTCGCCTCATCCGTACCATAGGCCAAGATCTGATCAAAGATGTATATGCAGCAATCGTCGAGTTGGTTAAAAACGCGTACGATGCAGACTCCCTCTCCGCCATTATTCGCTTCAACTTCAATGTTGATAGAGAGACACTGTCGATCTCGATAGAGGATCAAGGGCATGGCATGACTCTTGATACGGTGGTGAATAAATGGCTTGTGCCTGCAACCGATGACAAACTCAAAAGAAAGCGAAGTGATAGCGGCCGGACTTTACAGGGGCGAAAAGGAATTGGTCGTTTTGCGGCCGGTATTCTTGGGGACCGCATCTTGTTAGATACCTGTGCTAACGGGAAAAGCACTTCGTTCCTTTTGGATATGGAAGAACTTGAGAATACGAAATTCCTAGATGAATTTGATATTGAAATTGAAGAAAATACGACTTCAGCAGCGAATGGAACACGTATCGAGATTGAAAAGTCCGGTGTAACTACTTTTGATGTGAAAAATATCTGGAATCCTCGGCAGATCCAAAAGCTACTCATCGAATTAAGGAGCTTAACTGCGCCAGAAGAGATTTTTCAAGTTGCCTCTAGGCAAGGGTATGAAATTCGCCGTGACTCGTTCGAAATAAGATTGATATTCGAAGATTTTCCCATAGAAGAATATTCTGGGCGAGAAATTATAATTAAACCATTTCCTATTCTTGATTTATATGATTATAAAATATCAGGTATTGTTAATTCATTAGGAATTGCTTCACTTACCTATGAAAATAGTAATGTCGCCGCTATAGTTGAAAAGATAAATTTTACTATTCCGCTGGACGAAAAGGAAAACGCGAATTATCCAGGGAAATATTTATTGATCTTCGAGTATATGACAGAGATCCAAACAACATTGAAAACATAATTAAGCGAGGATTAATAGATCCTGATACTAATGAATATGTTGGAAAACAAGAAGCTAGGAAGATTCTAGACGAATATTACGGCGTAGGGATATATAGAGAGCAATTTCGGATCCGCCCCTATGGAGAGCAATCTTTTGATTGGCTGGATTTAGACAAAAAGCGTGTGCAAAATCCCTCTTATAAGATTGGTCATAATCAAGTTATCGGTTTTATTCATGTTCGGCCTGAGGAAATTTCAGGACTGCAAGAAAAAGCGCAAGGGATGGGTTGGCGGAAAATGGTGCGTATTTAGGTCTTCTTTCCGTTGTTTCAAAAGTAATAAATGAGCTCGAAGTAAGACGTTTTCAATATAGACAAAAATCGATGAAAGGTGGGCGTTCAAAGAGTCTTGATGAAGAGCTTGAACATCTTTTCGATTTTAAAGAAACCAAAAATAAAATTTCTCGTGAGCTAAAGAATATAGGTATAACAAATGAGCAGCAGGAGCAAATTCAATTAGTCCTGAATAATGCATTGGATAGTGAAAGTTTAAAAAAATCTGATTATGTTAGAAAAATTCGCGACACTATAGCCATTTATCAAGGACAAGCTACACTGGGAAAAATAACTCATGTGATATTGCATGAAGGCCGAAAAAATATCAAGTATATTTCTGAAACGGTTCCTCGTATAGCGAAATGGGCAGCACAACTTTCAAAAAAACCGGATCCGGTACTAGAGATCACTCTCCATGAGCGAAGTGAAAAGACACTCACACATACGAAAAGTCTGACGTTCCTATTTAAGAAAATCGAACCTTTGGCGAGAACAAGACGGTCTCCTGCTAAAAATTTAATTCTTAAAGACGAAATTCAATCAGCCTTCGATATTTATGCTGCGGAAATTGAATTAGCCTCTATTGATGTAGAAATCGATTTCGAAGACAAAAATATCGTAATTCACGGCACTGAAATTGACGTAATAACTATTTTTTCTAATCTTGTTGAAAATAGTCTATTTTGGCTTAGTCACAACGGAGAAAAGCAGAAGAAAATTAATGTCCAAGTATTTTCGGATTCAAGCAATATTGTCGTCGAGTTTAAAGACAGTGGACCTGGGTTCCAAGGTGGAAATTTGGAACTGATGTTTGAACCAGGATACAGCATGAAGCCGTCAGGTATGGGCTTGGGGCTTGCATTAGTTGGAGAGGCAATAAGCCGGGTAGGGGGCACCATCGAAGCGAAGCATTCTAATGATGGCGCAATTTTCGAGTTAATTTTCAAAAAACAAAATGACTGAAATTATTAAAATTCTTGTTGTCGAAGATACAGATGATATGTTTGAACTCTACGAAGATCAAGCAACGGAGTTGAGTACAAATGCCTTAAAAATTTCACTAACACGTGCTAAAACTGTTGATGAAGGTAAACAACGCTTGCTCTCTAACGAATACGACGGTGCAATTGTGGACTTGAATCTAAGTCAGGCGGATCCTAGAGAAGCGTCCGGAAATGATATATTAATAGAAATTATTGAAAAGCACAGATTCCCTGTGTTTGTCGTATCAGGCAATCTGGGTAATCTGAAACCCGAAATACGAGCTAAATCTTCTAATTTTTTGAAATTTTTCGATAGAACAGTATCTAATACTGATGTTTTCAATGAGATCATTGCGATATTTAAAACAGGAATAACAAAAATACTTGGCGGGCGCGGAATTGTTGAACAACAGCTTAGCGATATCTTCTGGAAACATTTATCATCGGAGATAAACGGCGGCCAAGTGTACCAAAAAGAAAAGGTTCTCTTGAGGCATATTGTAAGTCACCTTTTAGAGTACTTAGATCTGCCAGAAGATGATGCTGGCTATCACGAGTCGGAAGTGTATATTCGGCCTCCAATTAGAGCCCACATTTCGAGCGGTGATATTATTCAGATGGATGGGAAATTTTTTGTTGTTCTTTCCCCTGCTTGCGATATCGCCGTCAGAAAACCTGTCGGAAATCCTCCTATAATAAATTCCAATAGAATTACTCTGGCACCTACGATTCCTGTGGAGCGCCAAGCATTTATTGAAAATAAAATTATAAAAAACGAAGATAATAAAAAAGTTCGAGACAACGTATTGAGCGAAATAATTAAAGGAAAACGAGATAAATATGGCTTTCTTCCTAAATACGGCAATATTTCTCCGGCAGTTATCGATTTTCAAAATATAATTTCAATATCGTTCACTGAATACTTAACTATGTCTCGGCTTGCGACAATATCAGGTTTTTTTATGAAAGATATCCAGTCAAGATTTGCCGCATATGTTGGGCGGCAAGGTCAACCGGATTTAGATAAAGATCGATTAATTCAGGAATACCAAGTTCTGATTAGCCCCCTAAACGTTTAAAAGACTTACCGTAGCTCGAGGCAATCTGCCCGGGCTACTGGAGGGGAGTAGTTAAGCCACTGATATCTTGAAGTTCGTACAAAACTCATGGATACTACCATGTTGCCGCATCGCAGAGTTTAGTCGGTTTTTATCCAAAAAAATCAACTCCACCGCAGGCCAATCCAATCGCCAACTTATTTTCGAGAGTATCAAAAAAACTGTTTATAGAATGGTAGGTTATATTGCTTTTGATATTTAGTATGAAGCTGTTACACAAATCCCGCCGATGTCGCTTGAGTCACCATTCGGATAAATTGGCACGATGAATGCACCGGCTAAACCAAAGTGTGGAACGACTAACTGAAGGGCGTATAGCGCGGTGCTAAACGCGCGTGGTTCGCAGCTTATCTTGCTGGACCAAGACATGTGCTGGCACGGCAGTGCCGTTGGTAAACGCGAGCGCAGCCGGAAGTACAGCTAAGCTCCTATTCAACTCTGCTTGATTATCAAGTATCTGTTCAACTTGACGCTGCTGCAGGGAATGGGCATGGCGCAAAGCGTGCTCAGGTTAGCGGGCTTGGATTGGGAAGTTCCTGCTTTCAGCACCTTGAATCGCCGACAAAAGCATCCCGCCGTGACGATTACGGCGAACAAGACGACGTCAGGATTCCACTTGGTGGTTGCCTGTACAGGCATAAGATGTTTTGCGCGGGTCAGGGAAAGCGAAGAAAAATGGGTCCGTCTACCGCAGTCAGTGGCGCAAGGTGCAGCTTGGAATTGATGCCAAGACCCTAGAAATCCGGGCCATTGAGGTCATGGAAAACGCACCGGCGATGCACCGATGCTTTCATGCCTGCTCAGCGACACCAAGGCCTGCCATGAGGCCGTTGCCCTACGCGGCTTATAGGCCATTATTCCAACACGTAAAAACGGTAAGCACTAGAAAGACCATCGACCAAGCGCTGAGACCTGTAATCCCATCCTGAATACTATGCGACACTTCGGTCATCGGATATGGAAGAAGTGGCTTGGCTATCATCGACTCAGCTTAGTAGAAACCAAAATGCGCCGTTTCAAGTTGCTTGCAGCAGGGGGATGGCGCGCGATTTCGAGCGCCAAGTCACCGAGCTTCAAATATGTGCCGCCATCCTCAATAACTTCACCCGACTCGGCACCACGATGACTGTGCCGATGGCATAACGCCGCTAGGGAAAAGCCACATTACGCCCTCGGTTTATTTGTTCAACAAAGCCGCTCAGAGCCATCAAAATGTATCTTTTGATGAAAATCTCAAAGGAAGCGTTCCAAAATCTCAGGTTATGGCTACTGCTAAAACCTGCTTAAACGTCAATATTCCCCGCGCGCAACGCGTTATTTTCAATAAACGCCCGGCGTGGCTCCACGTCGTCACCCATCAAGGTGGTGAAGATCTGGTCCGCCGCAATGGCGTCTTCGATCTGCACTTTCAACAAGCGGCGGACGGTCGGGTCCATCGTCGTTTCCCACAGTTGATCCGGGTTCATTTCGCCCAGACCTTTGTAGCGCTGTTTCGAGACGGTGCGTTCGGCTTCGTCGCGCAGCCATTGCATGGCTTGGTGGAAGTCGACCACGGCGATTTCCTTCATGCGCTCGCCTTCGCCGCGGCGCACGAACGCGCCTTCGCCGATCAGGCCTTCGAAGGTGGCGGCGCCGCTGCTCAGCACGGCGTAGTCCGGGCCTTGCACGAAGTCGGCGTCGATGGCCGTCACTTTGACGTTGCCGTGGTGCATGCGTTCGATGTGCAGCTTGTGTTTTTCCGACAAATCATCGGAACGCACGTGCACGCGCACGGCGCTGTCGTTGATGGCCGTCTGCAGGGCCAGGGCGGAAGCTTCCGCCTGGTCCAGGGTCGACAGGTCCAGCTGCACGCCCGTCATGATGGCCGTCAGGGCGGCGCGGTCGATGACGCGCGTCAGACGCGTCATGATGGTGTTCGACAGGTTGAACTTGCGCACCAGTTCCGTCAGGGTGTCGCCGGAAATGCCTTCCGCGCCTTCGCGCGGCACCAGCACGGCAGTGTTCAGCGCCACCGTCATCATGTAGCTTGCTTCCTCGGCGTCATCTTTCAGATAGCGCTCGTCGCGGCCCGCTTTCACCTTGTACAGCGGCGGTTGCGCGATGTAGATGTGGCCGCGCTCGACCAGTTGCGGCATCTGGCGGTAGAACAGGGTCAGCAACAGGGTACGGATGTGGGCGCCGTCGACGTCCGCATCGGTCATGATGATGATGCGGTGGTAGCGCAGTTTTTCGACGTTGAATTCGTCCGGTCCGATCGAGGTGCCGAGGGTGGCGATCAGGGTGGTGATCTGCTCCGACGACAGCATTTTTTCGAAACGGGCTTTTTCCACGTTCAAGACTTTACCGCGCAGCGGCAGGATCGCCTGGAACTTGCGGTCGCGCCCCTGTTTTGCCGAGCCGCCTGCCGAGTCACCCTCGACGATGTACAGTTCGGACAGGGCAGGGTCTTTTTCCTGGCAGTCGGCCAGCTTGGCCGACAGGCCCAGGCCGTCCATGATGCCTTTGCGGCGCGTCAGGTCGCGGGCCTTGCGGGCCGCTTCGCGGGCGCGCGCCGCTTCGACGATCTTGCCGCAAATAATCTTGGCGTCGTTCGGTTTTTCTTGCAGGTAATCTGCCAGGGTCTTGGCGACGATCTCTTCGACAGGGCCGCGCACTTCCGACGACACCAGCTTGTCTTTCGTCTGCGACGAGAATTTCGGCTCCGGCACTTTCACGGACAAGACGCAGGTCAGGCCTTCGCGCATGTCGTCGCCGTTGATTTCCACTTTCGCCTTCTTGGCGAATTCCTGCTCGTCGATGTACTTGTTGATCACGCGCGTCATGGCGGCGCGCAAGCCCGTCAGGTGGGTGCCGCCGTCGCGTTGCGGGATGTTATTCGTAAAGCACAATACCTGTTCATTGTAGGCATCGTTCCACTGCATCGACACGTCGACCGTGATGTTGGTGCCCTGGTCCGACAGGCGCTCGCCCGTGGCCTGGAAAATGGTCGGGTGCAAGACCGACTTGGCCTTGTTGATGTATTCGACGAAGCCGCGCGTGCCGCCTTCGAAGGCGAACACTTCTTCCTTGCCCGTACGCTGGTCGGACAGCTTGATGTTGACGCCGTTGTTCAGGAAGGACAGTTCGCGGATGCGCTTGGCCAGGATTTCGTAGTGGAATTCCACGTGCGTGAAAATCTCTTCGTCGGCCCAGAAATGCACTTCCGTGCCGCGCTTGTCCGTCTCGCCGATGACCTTGATCGGCGACGTCGCGACGTCGCCGGCCATGACGATCTGGCGGTCTTGCGGCACGCCGCGCACGAATTCCATGTAGTGGACCTTGCCGTCGCGGCGGATGGTCAGTTTCAGCAATTTCGACAGACCATTGACGCAGGATACACCCACGCCGTGCAAACCGCCCGATACTTTATAGGAGTTCTGGTCGAACTTGCCGCCCGCGTGCAGTTCGGTCATGACGATTTCCGCAGCGGAACGCTTCGGATCGTGCTTGTCGTCCATTTTCAGGCCGGTCGGCACGCCGCGGCCATTGTCGGTGATCGAGATCGAATTGTCGCTGTGGATGGTGACGTGGATTTCCGTGCAGTGACCGGCCAGCGATTCATCGATGGAGTTGTCCAGCACTTCGAATACCAGATGGTGCAAGCCGGTGCCGTCCGAGGTGTCGCCAATGTACATGCCCGGGCGTTTGCGTACGGCTTCCAGGCCTTCCAGGATCTGGATGGAGGCGGCGCCGTATTCTTCCGTTTTGGCCTGGATCGGGGTGTCTTGTGGATTCTCGGACATGGACTGCTTTCTCAAATAACGATTGCTGATTGATTCGGGGCTGCTGGCTGATGGCCGCAGGTCGGGTTAGCCGGAACGGCGTAACCCGACAGACGGCGCTCAGCATGTCGGATGACGCTGCGCTCATCCGACCTACGTCACTGCTGTGGTCTTTAGATCCGCATCGGCATGACGACATACTTGAAGTCGGCATTGTCCGGGATGGAGATCAGGGCGGACGAATTCGAGTCGCCCAGCGCGATGTTGACGTATTCGCATTTCAGGTTGTTCAGCACGTCCAGCAGATACGTCACGTTGAAGCCGATGTCGACGGAGTCGCCGCCGTAGTCGATTTCCAGTTCTTCGACGGCTTCTTCCTGGTCCGCATTGGTCGAGCTGATCTTCATGCTGCCCGGGGTGATGATGCAGCGCACGCCCTTGAACTTGTCGCTGGTCATGATGGCGGCACGTTGCAGCGAGCGCAGCAGTTCATCGCGGCCGATGGTGAAGTCGTTCTTGTAGCCTTTAGGAATCACGCGCGTGTAGTCGGGGAACTTGCCTTCCACCAGCTTCGAGATCAGCTCGATGTCGGCAAAGGTCAGTTTCACCTGGTTGGCGGCGATGTCCAGTTGCACCGGCTCATCGTTCTCTTCCAGCAGGCGCTGCAGTTCGATGATGGTCTTGCGCGGGATAATCACTTCCTGGCGCGCGAACGTCTGCTCGGTGGCGACCTGGCAAAACGCCAGGCGGTGGCCGTCGGTGGCCACGGCGATGACATTGTTGCCATCCAGAACCAGCAGCAAGCCGTTCAGGTAATAGCGGATGTCTTGCTGCGCCATCGAGAAATGCACCATATTGAACAGGTGCTTCAGGGTTTTTGGGGCAGGGTGACGGACGCGTTGTAGCTTTCCGCTTGTTGCACGGTTGGAAACTCTTCCGCCGCCAGGGTTTGCAGGGCGAAGCGCGACTTGCCCGTTTGCACGGTCAGGCGCTTGTTGAGCAGGGTCATCGTGACGTCGCCCGATTCGGGCAGGGCGCGCAGGATGTCGAGCAGCTTGCGCGCGGCCACGGTGGTGCCGGTGACGTCCGCGCCGGAACCGATTTCCGCGTGCGTGGTGATCTGCACTTCGGTGTCGGTCGACAGGAAGGAGACATTTTCACCGTCTTTGCGGATGAGGATATTGGCCAGAATCGGCATAGTGTGCCGACGCTCGACAATACCGCTCACGATCTGCAGTGGCCGGAGAAGGGTATCTCGGGTGGTTTTGACCAATTGCATATTTATCCTCAATGTATAGGTTGAACAGTACGACGTTTAACGTATTAATTTAACAATTCTTGCCATGGGGAGCCCCGACAGACCGGCTGCGGCGCCCTCCCAGATAATAAGGGTAAAGCACGTTTTGAGCCAGCCTTGCCCAAGCGGCGCTTAACCTTTTAGTGTTTGCTCCAGCACATGCAATTCATGGTTGCATTCCGGATTCTTTGTGCGGTCCAGCGCGATCTTGCGCACGGCATGCAGCACCGTGGTGTGGTCGCGGCCGCCGAACAGCTCGCCGATTTCCGGCAGGCTCTTCTGTGTCAATTCCTTGGCCAGGTACATGGCGATCTGGCGCGGCCGGGCGATATTCGCGGGGCGGCGCTTCGAATACATGTCGGCAACCTTGATATTGAAGAAGTCGGCCACCGTTTTCTGGATGTTTTCCACGGAAATCTGGCGGTTCTGCACCGACAGCAAGTCCTTCAGGGCTTCCTTGACGATATCGATTGTTATATCTTTGCCATGGAAACGCGAGTACGCCAGGATCTTGCGCAGCGCGCCTTCCAGCTCGCGCACGTTCGAGCGCAAATGCTTGGCGACAAAGAAGGCCACATCGTCGGAGAAGGTCACGCCTTCCTGCTTGGCTTTCTTCAACAGAATCGCCACGCGCATTTCCAGTTCCGGCGGTTCGATGGCCACCGTCAGGCCCGAGTCGAAGCGCGAAATCAGGCGGTCGTCCATGCCCGTGATTTCTTTCGGATACGTATCCGAGGTGATGATGATCTGTTTCTTCGCGGCAATTAATGCCTCGAACGCATAGAAAAACTCTTCCTGCGTGCGGCTCTTGCCGCCAAAGAACTGGATATCATCGATCAGCAGCATGTCGAGCGAGTGATAGTAGTGCTTGAAATCGTCGAAACCCTTGCGCTGGTAAGCGGTCACTACGTCGCGAACGTACTGTTCCGCGTGGATGTAGCGGATCTTCGCGCCCGGATTGTCGGCCATCACCTGATTGCCGATGGCGTGGATCAAGTGGGTTTTACCGAGGCCGACGCCGCCGTAGAAGAACAGCGGGTTATACGACACGCCCGGATTGTTCGCTACCTGGATGGCGGCGGCGCGCGCCAGCTGGTTGGCCTTGCCGGTCACGAAGCTGTCGAAGGTCAGGTCGGTGTTGATGCGGCTCTGCTCACGGCGCGGCGCGGCGCCGATGCTCAGTTCCGGCACGCTGGGCTGCGGTTCCGCCGGGCGCGCGCTGGGCGCGCCGCCATTCGGATCGCTGGCCGGGGTGCTGGCGGTGACTGGCTTTTTCGGCAGGGCCAGGCGCGGGTCGAGCACGAACTGCACTTCCGTCGGCGCTTCGAAATACTGTATGGCCAGCGCCGTGATGCGGCTGGCGAACTGGGTCTTGACCCAATCGAGCTTGAAGCGATTGGGCGCAGCAATGCGCAGCTTGCCCTCTTCGTAATCGAGAGGGATAAGCGGTTTGATCCACGCACTGAATTGTTGCGGTGTCAGCTCCAGTTCCAACTGCGCGGAACAGGCCTGCCAGAAATTATCCATGTATGTCTATGTGAAAAGGTGTGGGAGGGCGTATCGATTCTGCCCTGCGGTCACCGTGTTGCAAGGCCGGCGTCGCGCGAGGGCTCGCCACACGTAACGCGCTATTCTACTCCCGACTGCCAAAGTTATCCACAGGCACGACGCTTATTTTTGTGTGGCGGGGTGGGGCGCCGTGTGTATAAGAAGCGACTTATCCCCCGGTTATCCCGTCACAGGCAGTGCTGGCGCGGCCTGCGGCGCAGGCGGAGAGCTGCGCGCAAATTTCCTGGCGATCACGGCAATCCTTGACAAGAGGGGGCATATGCTGAATAATTCAGGGTTCCCCGCCCGTATTCCGTGTTTATTCATTTGGAACGACAATATGGACTAAGCGTGGATTAACGACGCAGTACCAAATCGTAGCGAGCGGTGATGAGTTGTGGCTGAGGCGCGCAACTGTGCGAAGGCACAGTGAGCACCGGAGGCCGCAAATCGCTCCGCGTAGTAGATTTGGTGCGCGTTCAAGCGGGCGATGAGATTGGCCAGCTTGTGCCTTGGCATAAGTGCGCGATTGTCATTGGCACCAAAAACTGACGGGACGTCAGACCCGATTTTGCATTTTTTTTGTTTTTAGCGAGACCAACATGAAACGTACTTACCAACCTTCCGTCGTTCGCCGCAAGCGTACGCACGGCTTCCGCGCTCGTATGGCTACCCGTGGTGGCCGTGATGTGCTCAACGCACGTCGCGCAAAGGGCCGCAAACGTCTGGCCGTCTAGGCTTGTCGTTGACAGCTGATCGCGTGGCTAGCTGTACTCCAGTCGGCAATCAACGCGAAGGTTCACACGACTTCGCGCGCTTTCGGCGTATCGTTAAAACGGATGAATTTTCATCCGTTTTTCGTTTGCGCCCTTCGCAAAAAACAGCGCATTTTGTGCTGTACACCCGACACAATCAATTGCCGCATGCGCGGCTGGGCGTCGTTGTGGCCAAGCGTTTCGCGCCGCGCGCGGCGACCCGCAACACGATCAAGCGCGTCACGCGCGAGCTGTTTCGCAACAGCGCGATGCCGCCGGTCGACTGCGTGGTGCGTTTGTCGCGCGCCGTCAACAGCAAGGATGGCCCTGCCACCACGACCAGGCTCAAAGCCGAGCTGCGTGAAGAATTGGGCCGCCTGTTCGCGGCGCAAATCGCCGCCCAGGCCCGTTCTGTTGCTGCGCCACCACCATCCGCGCCATGAAAACCCTGCTGCTGTTCCTGCTGCGCGCTTATCAGTTGCTGATCAGCCCCATGCTGGGACAGAATTGCCGTTTCTATCCGAGCTGTTCGCATTACGCGATGGAAGCGCTGCGCGTGCACGGTACGGCCAAGGGCAGCCTGCTGGCTGCCAAGCGCCTGTGCCGTTGCCACCCCTGAAGGGGGCGTCGACCCGGTGCCGCCGGCCGATGGCAAACAATCTTCAACGACCGCTTGCGGTTGCAACCACTCCTGACAAATACCCTAATGGATATCAATAAACGTACCATCCTGTGGATCGTGTTTTCCGTCTCGCTGGTAATTCTCTGGAACGAATGGATGATCTCGAACGGCAAGCCGTCGATGTTCTCCGCGAACACGGAACAAACCGCCAAGGCGCCTGTCACCCCGGCCAAGACGGCCGCCCTGGCGCCTGCCGGCGCGAGCGCCGTGCCTGGCGAAGCGACCGATCCCGCCGCGTTCAAGCGCGAAGTGATTACCATCACCACCGACGTCATCAAGGTCGATATCGACACCCTGGGCGGCCAGGTCAAGCGTCTGGAATTGCTGAAATTCAAGGGCGCGGGCAATCCGGGCTGGTTCGGCGGCTGCTTCGGCCTGTTCAAATGGTGCCAGCCTGACGAAGGCAAGCAAAACGAAGTGCTGTTCGACGTCGGCGCCAACCACACCTACCTGGCGCAGTCGGGCCTGGTCGGCGGTCCTTTCCCCACGCATAACACGGGCTTTACCGTACAGCCTGGCGTACGCACCCTGGCGGACGGAAAGCAAATCCAGCTGGTCATGGAAGCGGTCGAAGGCGGCGTCAAGCTGACCAAGACGTTTACCTTCAAGCGCGGCGACTACGTCATCGACGTGCGCCACGACGTGGCCAACGTGGGCGCCGCTCCCGTCACGCCGCAGCTGTACCTGCAACTGACGCATGACGGCAACAAGCCGGTCGGCGACTCGTTCTTCAACAGCAGCTTCACCGGTCCTACCCTGTACACGCCGCAGGACAAGTACCAGAAGATGACGTTCGAGAAGATCGAAAAAGCGGCCGTGGAAGATGAGAAGAAGGGCAACGACAACGCCATGAAGGGCCTGCATCCGCAATCGGCGAATGGCGGCTGGTTTGCGATTTCGCAACACTTCTTCGTGTCGGCCTTCGTCCCGCCAGAAAACGTCAAGCGCGACATCTTCACGAAAAAGCTCGACACCAACCTGTACGCCATCGGCAACGTGCTGCCGCTGCCGACCCTGGCGCCTGGCGCCTCGGCCAGCATGGACAGCAAGCTGTACTCGGGTCCGCAAATCGCGCACCTGCTGGAAGCCGTTTCGCCCGGCCTGGAACTGGTCAAGGATTACGGCTGGCTGACCATCATCGCCAAGCCGATCTTCTGGGTCATGGAACACATCCACAGCGTGCTCGGTAACTGGGGCTGGACCATCATCGCCTTCACGATCCTGATCAAGCTGGCGTTCTTCCCCCTGTCGGCCGCCGGCTACCGCAGCATGGCGAAGATGAAACTGGTCACGCCGAAGATGCAGGCGATCCGCGAGCGCTACAAGGGCGATCCGCAAAAGATGAACCAGGCCACGATGGAGCTGTACAAGACGGAAAAGATCAATCCGCTGGGCGGCTGCCTGCCGATCCTGATCCAGATGCCCGTCTTTATCGCCCTGTACTGGGTGCTGAACGCGTCCGTGGAAATCCGCGGCGCGCCATGGATCGGCTGGATCACCGACCTGGCCCAGCATGACCCATGGTGCATCCTGCCGGTGCTGTACGCGATCTCGATGTACATCACGACCAAGCTGAACCCGGCCCCGGCCGATCCGATGCAAGCGAAGATGATGCTGTTCATGCCACTGGCATTCTCGGTGATGTTCTTCTTCTTCCCGTCGGGCCTGGTACTCTACTGGGTCGTCAACAACGTCCTGTCGATCGGCCAGCAATGGGTGATCACCAAGAAATACGCGCCGTCCACTGTGTAAGCAGGGTTAGCGAAGTAAAAGCCCGCCTAGTGCGGGCTTTTTAATTCTTGTAGGTCGGATTAGCGTGGCAAGGCCACGCGTAATCCGACACTATCGCCAGCGTGTGCTGCGTCGGCTTACGCGCTGCGCGCTAAGCCGGCCTACGTTGCTGCACTTTCCCTTGCCGTACCTATTACAATATCCCCATGAAACTCGACTCTTCCCCTATCGCCGCCATCGCCACCGCTCCCGGACGCGGCGGCATCGGCGTGGTACGCGCCTCCGGCAAAAATCTCGCCCCGCTGATGACGGCCCTGTTCGGCGCGCAAACGCTGAAACCGCGCCACGCCACCTATCTGCCGTTCACGGAAGCCGATGGCAGCATCATCGACCAGGGCATCGCCATCCACTTCAAGGGCCCGCATTCCTACACGGGCGAAGACGTGCTGGAATTGCAGGGCCACGGCGGCCCTATCGTGCTGCAGCTGCTGCTGGCGCGCGTGCTGGAAGCGGGCAAGGACAGCGGTCTGCGCCTGGCCGAACCGGGCGAATTCACGCGCCGCGCGTTTTTGAATGACAAGCTGGATCTGGCGCAAGCCGAAGCCGTGGCCGACCTGATCGACGCTTCCACGGAAGCGGCCGCCAAGTCCGCCTCGCAATCGCTGTCGGGCGCGTTCTCGAACACCATCCACGCGCTGGTGGAACAGGTGACGGGTTTAAGGATGCTGGTCGAGGCCACCCTGGATTTCCCGGAAGAGGAAATCGACTTCCTGGAAAAATCGAATGCGCGCGGCCAGTTGAAGGCCGTCATCGCAGCCTTGCATAAAGTGTTTGCGCAGGCGGCGCAGGGCGCGCTGCTGCGCGAAGGCTTGAACGTGGTGCTGGCCGGCCAGCCGAACGTGGGTAAATCGTCGCTGCTGAACGCGCTGGCGGGCGCCGACGTGGCCATCGTCACGCCGATCGCCGGCACCACGCGCGACAAGGTCAGCGAAACCATCCAGATCGAGGGTATTCCGCTCAACATCATCGACACGGCCGGCATCCGCAGCGCGGGCGACACCATCGACGCCGTCGAGCGCATCGGCATCGAGCGCACCTGGGGCGAGATCGGCAAGGCGGACGTGATTTTGCACCTGCTCGACGCCGACCACGGCCCGACGCTGGCCGATGAAACCATCGTCGCCGCCTTCCCGGAAGGCGTGCCCGTGGTGCGCGTGTGGAACAAGATTGACCTGTCCGGCCACAAGCCCGGCGTCGACAACATGCCCGATGCCACCCACGTGTATCTGTCTGCGCACGAGCACATCGGCATCGATCTGCTGCGCGCGGAACTGTTGCGCATCGCCGGCTGGCAGCAGACGGGCGAATCGCTGTATCTGGCGCGCGAACGCCATCTGATCGCCTTGAAATCGGCCGGCAAGCATCTGGATATCGCCGCCGCGCACGCGGCGCAGGACGACCAGTCGCTGGACCTGTTCGCCGAAGAGCTGCGCCTGGCGCAGGTGCAGCTGTCGAGCATCACGGGCGAGTTTTCGCCCGACGATCTGCTGGGCGTGATCTTCAGCCGTTTCTGCATCGGCAAATAAGGAGGTGCGATGAAGCTGCTGCTTGTTCTGCTGTTCAGTTTCCTGCCCCTGCTGGCCGGTGCGCAGGAAAAGTTGCCGCAGGACGTGGCGCAGTTCGTCGAAAATGCGCAGATGTGCGAGCACTTCGCCGGCGAATGGGATGACAACGACAAGGCGCGCCAGCGCGAGATCACGCAAGCCGTGGCCAGCTCGTGCGGCCAGGCGCAGCGGCAGTGGAAGCGCTTGCGCGTGAAATACGCGAAGCAGCCTAAGCTGCAAAAAGTCATTGCCGAGAATGCCAATGACGCGGTCAGGAGTTTTCGGAAATAAGTCCGAACGGCGGAAAGGCCGGGGTCAGACCCTCAACACCGCTAACACAAAGGTCATCGCTCAGGTGCGAGGGGGTCTGACCCCAGGTTTTGCTACCCTTTCTTCCCCTTCGCCTGTTCTTCCTTGAACTTCTGGAACGCCTCGATATGCTCGGCGCGGCGCAGCACGCGCGAGTGCGGGTCGAGCGTGTACGTGGCGCCCGCCGGCAGGGGCAGTTCGCCAAAGCCCAGCGACATGGGAACGGTATGGATTTCTTTGCCGATACGCACTTCCACCGGCATCGGGAAGGCGATGTCGGCAGGCGTCTTCCATAGCAGGCGCAAGGTGTCGCCGTCGCGCACGGCGGACAGTTCCGGCAATGCCGCCTGGTACAGATAAACCTGGAAGAACCAGTCGTAATTGCTGTCCGTGACTTTGTTGACGATGGCCATGAATTCCGCCGTGCTGCCGTAGCGCGGCTGGAACTGGCCCGGCTGCGGCTGTTCCGTGCCGTAGACGAGCAGGCGCACGGCGCGGAAGAAGGCCTCGTCGCCGATCAGGCCGCGCAAGGTGTGCAGCACCAGCGCCCCTTTCACATACAGGTCGCCGCCCGGTCCGCCCTTTTTCTGGTCGTAGACTTCTTCCTCGCTTCTCGGCTTGCCCGAAACCATGGGCGCCTTGTTGACGATGCCGGCGCGCATTTGCTGCAACGAAGCAAAATACTCTTGCTCGCCCCGCAGGTACTGCATGTAGAGCGGCTGCATATACGTGCCGAAGCCTTCGTGCAGCCACATATCGTCCCAGTTGCTGTTGGTGAGCTGGTTGCCGAACCATTCATGGGCGAGTTCATGCTGCAACAGCTCGTCGTAGCCATAGCTGGTCTTGGCGAATTTGTTCCCATAGGCATTGATGGTCTGGTGTTCCATGCCCTTGTGCGGGGTTTCGGCGATGCCGACTTTCTCATCGCCAAACGGGTAGGGGCCGATGACGCTTTCAAAAAGTCTAGCATGGGCGGCAATTCCGCGAACAGGGCGCCCGCCTTGGCCTCGCTTTCCGGCAGGCACCAGAATTGCAGGGGGATGCGGTTGCCGTAGCGGCTCGCATACTCGCCCTGCAGGCTATGGTAGGGCGCCACGTTCAGGGCGATGCCATAGGTGCTCGGGTGTTTGGCGCGCCAGTGCCAGGTGCGCCAGCCGTCGGCCTCATCCATGCCGAGCGCGATGCCGTTGCCGGCCGCCACCAGCGGCGCCGGTACCTGAATGTGCTGGTCGATCAGCCGGGCCTTGCCCATCGGGTGGTCGATGCACGGCCAGAACAGGTCGCAGCCTTCGCCTTGCACGGCGCTGGCGAACCACGGCGCGCCAGCGGCGGTGCTCGACCACACCATGCCGCCATCCCACGGCGCTTTCACGGCAACGTGCGGCACGCCGTGGTAGACGATGCGGATGCTGGTGCGCGCGCCTGCCGCGAGGGTGGCCGGCAAGGTCATGCTCAGGCGGCCGTCCGGGTTGGCATAGTCTTGCGGCCGCAGCGTCTTGCCGTCGATTTCGATGACATCGACGGGCAGGTTACGGTCCAGGTCCAGCGCGAAACGCGAGATCGGCTGCGTGGCCAGGAAGGTCAGGCGCGCATCGCCGGCAATGCTGCGGCGGGCGGGATCGATGCGCAGGGTCAGGTCGGCGTGTTCGAACACCACCGCCAGTTGTTCCGGCGTGCGTTCGGCACCCGAATTGAGGGTGTAGGCGGTGGGCGCGCGCGTGGCGCAGGCGCTGAGCAGCAGGCAGGAGAGCAGCAGGGGGATGTGTTTCATGGCGAGCGCGCAAGTGAGCGGAATACCGATTGTAGTGTGAAGTGACAACGTTGTCGTTTGGAAATTTCGAGATGCCGATGGGGCAAGCGTGGCCGCGGTTGAGAAATGTCATGGGCTTCAAACTGTGCTGACGTAATCTTGCTGAGCGGCCTTGAAGTGCCGCCAGGAAAGGAAGCGCCATGGACAGCGAACAGCCGGAAGTCGTGGAAAGCAGGGGATGGCGGCGCCGCCATTGCCTTCCCTGTCGCAATTGATCGCAGTGCTGCCGCCGAAAGGCGCATGCTGGTACTGCGACAAGCCGCTCGATGCCGTGCGCCGCTTTTGCTGCAAGAGTTGTTGCGTGGCGTATGCGGAAGAGGCGCAGTTCAACAGCTGAGCGGTAACGGGCTGAGCGCTAGCGCCGCCGCAGCAGAGCCGCCAGGGCGCCGTCGAAATCGAACTCATGCGCGGCGGCTGCCACTTCCTGGTAGACATTCACGCCCAGGCTGGCCGCGAGCAGGCTGGCCGAGTTTTCCAGGATGTCGATGGCGGCGCCGTCGCCTTCGCGCAGATGGCTGGCCAGGCGCGCCAGCAGCAGCTGGATGGCGGGTGCGGCCGGGTCGGGCGCCACGTCCTGCGCCGCCGTGTGGGTTGCCTCCGGCGTGCCCAGCATGCTGCTGACCGCGCCGAGCAATTGATCCTGCGCCAGTTCCAGCTGCTGCATCTGCTGGGCCAGGTCGGGCGCCTGCGCACGCAGTGCCGACTCCAGGGTTGCCGCCAGGCCGTGCACGTGGCGCGCGCCGATCATGCCGGCGGCGCCTTTCAGGGTATGCGCCTTCAGGCGCGCGGAAGCATAGTTGCCCGTGTCGAATTCGGCGCGGATCTGGCACGGCGTGGTGCCGTGGTCATGCAGGAAGCGGCGCAGGATTTTCAGGTACAGGATGCGGTCGCCCATGATGCGGCCCAGTCCGTTCTCGACGTCGAGAATGCGGACCATGTCGGATGCCGCAACGGCGGCATCATCATCGCAAGCGGCGTGTGGTTTCAGCATGCTGTGCAGAGCGCCCCAAAACTTGTCAATTGCTGTAAAGCAGGAACAGCTATTTTACATCCAGTCGTCCTCGATGCTGCGCCCGCTTGGCACGGCGAGTCGCCCTAGCGCGTGCTGAATGACCAGCTCTGCGTGACGTCCGCGCCATTGACTTTGCCGATGAAACTCACGTCATAGCTGGTGTTCGCGTTCAAGGCCGCCAGCGGGATGATGGACGCGGCCGAGACGGGCGTATGCACATCGTTGCCGCTGGTGAGCAGGCGCACGGCCAGGTCCGCGGCGGCGCCGCGCTGGCGCACGCTGAACGCCGTCACGCTGACGGGCGTGCCGTAGTTGGCATGCACGCTGATCGGGTAGCCGACCACGTCCTGGTTCGGCACGGGATCGGGCGATTCGTTATCGCTGGAGAAACTGATGGCCACCTTCTGCTGTCCGCTGTAGGGATAGGTGACGATCTGCGCCGCCGCCAGCCCGGGGCCATAGCTGCGGTTGCCGGCCAGGTCGGTGGTGAAATACGCATAGCCGCTGCCGCTGACGGCCGCGCCCGCGCCGCCTTCCTTGAACAGCGGCTCGAAAATGACGAAGCGGTGATAGATGGCCGTGACCAGCTCTTCGGCCAGGTAAAAGCCGGACGTGTTGCTGGCGCCGGCGATGACTTCGCCCTGCAGCGAGGTGACGACGTAGCCGGCCTTGGCCAGGCGGTCGCCCAGTTTGACGCCCGTAAAGCCGGGCTTGCCCTGCACCTGCTCGTGCGCCACCGTACTGTTGAGATTGAGATAGCTGGAATGGCCCAGGGCCGCGCTGTCGATCAGGCTATTGCGCACCAGCGGAGACAGGCCGATCTGGCTGCGCCGGTAGTTGAACCAGTTGAAGCCATCGGTGGCGATATTGTTGCTGAGGACGGGAGCGCCAGGCTCCTGCGTCAATTGCCCGGCCGGGGTCGAGGTGCTCAGCGACGTATTGCCGCTATCGCCGCCACCGCCGCAGGCGCTCAGCAGGGCTGCGCTCAGCAGGGCGGGTATCCAGTATTTCCAACGCAGTGACGAGGCAATCAAGTCGACTCCTGTATAGGTGGGCGGACAGCGTGCTGCCCTGTAAAACGATTCTAAGGTATTTTGATCGCTCGTAGAGCATCGATGAAAAGATATGTCCCGCTCGTGCGGGGACGGTGCCGCCGCTGCGCAGGGTAGAATGAGCGTAGCGCAGCGTTTGCCGCTGCATTGCCTCATCCCGCTACTTTGATTGCCCATAATTTGAACACATTGCCCAAGTCGCGCCTGCAGCGCGCCAAATACGCCTTGCCCAGCATGGTGACTTTGCTTTCGATAGCGTGCGGTTTTGCCAGTATCGTTATTTCCGTCGATAACGCCGGTGTCGGCGATGCGGATGCCTACCGCCTGGCGGCGGCGCTGCTGGTACTGGCCGGCGTGTTCGATGCGCTCGACGGCTACGTGGCCCGGCTGACGGGGACCAGCTCGCAGTTCGGCGTGCAGCTCGATTCCATTGCCGATGTGATGAATTTCGGCTGCGCCCCGGCTGTCTTGTTGTATTGCTATGGTTTTGTGCAGATGGGCGTGCACGATCCGCTGCTGTTGCGCTTTGGCGGCATGGCCAGCTTCTTCTTTGTCGCCTGCGGCGCCATGCGCCTGGCGCGCTTCAATGTGAATGTGGGGCGCACCGACCCCCTGTATTTCGTCGGCATGCCGATCACGGCCGGTGCCGCCTGCGTGGCGGCCGTGGTGGTGGCCTGGCCGGCGCCCATCGATTCCATGCTGCACAGCTATCTATTGATGCTGCTGCTGGTCGGCGTGGGCAGCCTGATGGTGTCGACCTTGCGCTTCCCCAGCTCCAAGCAAAAGAAAAGCCTGGCTGCGCTGCTGGTGCTGATCCTTGCCATCGCCCTGCTGGTGTGGCTGAAGACCAGTTTCTTTGCGCTGTTCTTCGCCGTCTACATCGCCGCCACCCTGCTGCTCAACCTGGCGTGGTACCTGGGCTGGCGCGGCATTGCCTTACCCCAGGTATTCAACGACCCGGACGAGATTGATTAAACGTTAAGCCACCTCGTGCCCGCGCGCGGCGCGCAGGATGGCGAACCAGTCGCTGCGGCTGAGCGTGAACTGCGTGCCTTCCACGGCCACGCCCACCGCTTCGATGCGTCCCGTGCCCGTCAGCGGCAGGGGGCGGCATGGCAATTGCATGATCCAGGCAAACACCACGCTGGCAAACGGGCGCTGCAGCTGGTCCGCGATCTGCTTGATGACATTGCGCAAGTTCTCCACATTCGCATCGCCGCCCTGGAACAGCCGTCCGCCCGCCAGCGGCGACCAGATCATCGGCGCCACCCCCACGTCCTGCAAGCCGTCGAAGGTTTCGTCGAACAGGGGCGCCACGTGCAGCGGCGAAAATTCCACCTGGTTCGTCACCAGCGGGAAACGCCGGTGCAGGCACTCGAATTGGTGGCGGCTGAAGTTCGATACGCCAAAGTGCAGCACCTTGCCCGCTTGCCGTAGCTGGGTAAACGCGCCGGCGATCTCGTCGAAATCCATCAGCGGGTCGGGGCGGTGGATCAGCAGCAAGTCCAGGCGGTCCGTCTGCAATTGGCGCAAGCTGTGTTCCACGGAACCGGTGATGTGCGCCGCGCTCGTGTCGTAATGCTGGATGGCATGGCCGGGACGGTGCGGCGACAGCAGCTTGATGCCGCACTTGCTGACCAGCTCCATCTTGTCGCGCAAGCCCGGTTGCAGGGCCAGCGCTTCGCCGAACAGCCCTTCGGCGCTGTAATCGCCATAGATATCGGCATGGTCGAAACTCGATACGCCCAGCGTCAGGCATTGCTCGATGAAGCTCAAACGCTGCTGCGCCGACATATTCCACTCGCCGATGCGCCACATGCCGGCGACGATGCGCGACAGTTCGGGACCGTTGCCGCTTAAACGGCTGCGCGGCGCTTGCAGGCTGGCGGGAAATACATGGCTCATGGGCTGGCTTTCTGGTGGTGGCGAAGAAGGTGACGCCACGATTATATCCAGAGCTACAACATGCTGCGGATAAAGCGGCAGCAACGCTCCTGCAGCGCAGCATCGAGCTGGCCGCCAAGTTGCATCTGGTACACGAGCGCCGATTGCAGCATGAAGGCGAACAGGCGCAGGTCGAGGTCGGCGCGCACGCCGATGTTGACCAGGCGCTGCACCACCAGGGTGATCCACGGCGCGACGATCTGCTCGCGAAAGCGCAGTTGTGCCGCCGCATCGTCGTGGATCAGCACCAATAAATCGCAGGTGAAGCGGCCGTCGGCGTTCAGGTTGTCGAAGATGCGCGCGCAGATCGCCTCGATTTCCTGGCCGTCCGGCATGTCGAGCGCGCGCTGCAGCTTTTCCGCCGTGCGCTTGACGAGCGCGTCGAGCAGCATGTCTTCGCGGCGCGGCCAGCGCCGGTAGATCGTCTGGCGCCCCACGCCGGCCACGTCGGCCACCATCTGTATCGTCACCGCCTCCAGTCCATGCTGGCGCACCAGCAGGACGATGGCTTCCAGTACCGCATCTTCCACGCCCGCCTTGCGCGGGCGGCCACGCACCGCTGCCTCTTTTTTGATCACGTTAAACCTGTCTCTGAATGTTTCTTTTAATTATGGTACGATGCGCACCGTAAATGCAAAGCTACCGCTTGTCAATCACCTTGATCAATTAACCGGCAGGTGGATGCACCGCGCCGCGATACCCCAGTCATCTCTACGTGAAATCTGCCATCTGCGCGGCGCGTGTCCGCATTTTCTTTCTGACTTCCACATCCATCACTGTGGCGGCTCGTGCCGCCTGAGGACAACCTATGAAAATCATCGGGATTTCGCCCCACCGGCGCAACTTCCTGCGCAAGGCCGTCGGCGCCGCGCCTGCCGTGGCCTTGCTGGCCGGCGCCGGCGGCGGCCTGGCCATGGCCGTCTCCAAGGACCAGCCTGCCTATAAACCGCGCTTTTTCGACGCCACCGAATGGGCCACATTGAGCGCGCTGGTCGACCGGCTGATCCCCGCCGACGCCGAAGGGCCGGGCGCGCTGGAAGCGGGCGCGCATGAATTCATCGATGCGCAGATGAACACGCCTTATGCGTATGGCGCGCTGTGGTACATGCAGGGGCCGTTCGTGCCCTCGATCGAACAGTTCGGCTACCAGTTCCATATGGCGCCGCGCGAGCTGTACCAGAGCGCCCTGGCGGGCGTGAATGCGGCCGTCAATAAGCAGTCCGGCAAGCCTTTCGTGCAGCTGAACGCGGCCGAGCGCGACGCCGTCATCACGCAATTGCAAAAGGGCACCCTGGACATCGGCGCAGTGCCGTCGAAAATCTTCTTCAACCAGCTGCTGCAAAACACGCGCGAAGGCTATTTTTGCGACCCCGTGCACGGCGGCAACAAGGACATGCTGGCCTGGAAGATGGTGGGCTTTCCTGGCGCGCGCGCCGACTACATGGATTGGGTGGAGCAGTATGGCAAGAAATATCCGTTGCCTCCCGTGTCCATAGCGTAAAACTTTTAGTACCCGATCAAAGAAAAAGAAAAACCATCATGAGTGATATCAAACCCGATGTAAAAATGAAGCCTGTCGATGCCGTGATTGTCGGCTTCGGCTGGACCGGCGCCATCATGGCCAAGGAATTGACGGAAGCGGGCCTGAACGTGGTCGCGCTGGAGCGCGGCGAATACCGCGACACCTATCCCGACGGCGCCTATCCGAAGACCCTCGACGAGCTGACCTACATCCAGCGCAGCAAGCTGTTCCAGGATATGTCGAAGAGCACGTTCACCTTCCGCCACAGCATCACGGGCGTGGCCGTGCCGTATCGCCAGATCGGCGCCTTCAAGCCTGGCACGGGCGTGGGCGGCGCGGGCTTGCACTGGTCGGGCATGCACTGGCGCGTGTTGCCGGAAGAGCTGCAGATCCGCAGCCACTACGAACGCCGTTACGGCAAGAAATTCATTCCCGAAGGCATGACGATCCAGGATTTTGGCGTGACCTATGCCGAACTGGAGCCGCACTTCGATTTCGTCGAGAAAGTCTTCGGCACCTCGGGCCAGGCGTATAAAGTCAACGGCATCGTCGTCGGTGACGGCAATGTGTTCGAGGGCGACCGCTCCGACAATTACGCGCTGGCGCCGCAAAAAGTGCCGTACACGGCCGAACTGTTCCGCCGTGCGGCCAAGGCCGTCGGCTACCACCCGTTCGTCAACGCCTCGTCGAACGCGTCCGGCCCGTACACGAACCCGTACGGCTGCCAGATGGGGCCGTGCAACTTCTGCGGTTTCTGCTCCGGCTACGCCTGCTACAACTATTCCAAGGCCTCGCCCAACGTCAACATCATGCCGGCCCTGCGCATGGTGGCGAACTTCGAGCTGCGCGCCAACTGCAACGTCGTGCGCATCAACCTCGACGGCAGCAAGGGTGGCAAAGCGCGCGCAACAGGTGTGACCTATATCAATGCGGATGGCAAGGCCGTCGAACAGCCGGCCGACCTGGTCATCGCCAGTGCGTTTGCCTACAACAATGCGCACCTGTTCTTGCTGTCGGGCATAGGCAAGCCATACGACCCCGTCAGCAATGAAGGCGTGGTGGGGCGCAATATCGCCTACCAGATGATGTCCACCATCCAGACCTTTTTCAAGGAAGACACGAACACGAACCCGTTCATCGGCGCCGGCGGCACCGGTGTCGCGCTCGATGACTGGAATGGCGATAACTTCGACCATGGCCCGCTGGGTTTTGTGGGCGGCTCGCCCGCCTGGTGCAACCCGGCCGGCTCCAAGCCCATTTCCGGCATCGCCACGCCGGACGGCACGCCCGCCTGGGGCTCGGCCTGGAAGAAGGCCGTCAAGAAGAGCTACCTGAACACGGTCTCGTTCGATTGCCACGGCGCCAACATGACTTACCGCGACTGCTATGTCGACCTGGACCCCACCTACACGGACAAGTATGGCCAGCAATTGCTGCGCTTTACCTTCGACTGGAAGGAAAACGACATCAAGATGAGCCGTTTCGTCACCGACAAGATGATGAAGGTGGCCGAGGCCATGAATCCGGAATCGATCAAGGTGTCCGTCAAGAGCGTGGGCGACCACCTCGACTTGCGCAACTACCAGACCACCCACTGGGCGGGCGGCACGGCCATGGGCGCGGACCGCAAGACCAGCGTCGTCAACCGCTACCTGCAAAGCTGGGACGTGCACAACGTGTTTGCCGTCGGCTCCAGCGTGTTCCCGGTGGGCATAGGCTACAACCCGACGGGCCTCGCTTGCGCGCTGACCTACTGGTCGGCCAAGGCCATCCGCGAGCAATACCTGAAAGATCCCCGTCCCCTGGTCGCTTGATAAAGAACAAGAAGATGAACAACACATTCACCCATACCGTGGGCGCGCTGCTGCTGGCGCTCGCTTCAAGTACTGCCTGGTCGGCTACCGCGACCACCCCGAACGCCCAGCTGATACGCCAGGGCGAATACCTGGCCCGCGCCGGCGACTGCATCGCCTGCCACACGGCCGGCACGCAGGGCAAACCGTTCGCGGGCGGCCTGGGCATGGAAACGCCGATCGGCAAGGTGTATTCCACCAACATCACGCCCGACAAGAAGGCCGGCATCGGCGACTGGAGCTTTACCGATTTCGACAAGCTGATGCGTACCGGCGTGACCAGGCACGGCTATACCGTGTATCCGGCCATGCCGTATCCGTCGTACTCGCGCCTGAGCGAAGCGGACATGCAGGCGCTGTACGCCTACTTCATGCATGGCGTGAAGGCAGACCCGACGCCGAACAAGGCGGCCGATATTCCGTGGCCGCTGTCGATGCGTTTCCCGCTGACCATCTGGCGCTGGGCCTTCGCCCCCACGCCGCAGCCGTATAAAACGCCGGCCACGGGCGATGCGCAATTGCTGCGCGGCGCTTACCTGGTACAGGGCCTGGGCCACTGCGGCGCCTGCCACACGGCGCGCGGCGTGGGCATGCAGGAAAAATCGCTGACGGATGAGGGCAACACCACCTTCCTGGCGGGTGGCGGCGTGATCGACGGCTGGTCCGTGCCTTCGCTGCGCAATGAACATGGCGGCGGCCTGGCGCGCTGGAGCGCGGCGGAGATCGCCGAATTCCTGAAAACGGGCCGCAACAGCCATACGGCGTCGTTCGGCGCCATGAACGACGTGGTGGCCCATTCCATGCAGCACATGACGGATGGCGACCTGGCGGCGATGGCGAAGTACCTGAAGTCCTTGCCGCCATCGAAGCCAGGCACGCCGGCCTTCGTGGCGGACGACAAGCTGGGCAAGCAGTTGTTCAGCGGTATCGTCAACTCCAAGGGCGCGCAGCTGTACCTGGACCGCTGCGCCGGCTGCCACCGCTCCGACGGCAAGGGCTATGACAAGGCTTTCCCTGCGCTGGCCGGCAATGCCGTGCTGCAGACCAACGATCCCACCTCGGCCATCAACATCGTGCTGTCGGGCGGCGCCGTGCCGGCCACGCGCACGGCGCCGTCGGCGCTGACGATGGCGCCGTATGCCGACATCTTCAATGATGAGCAGACTGCCCAGGTGGTGACGTTTATCCAGACCAGCTGGGGCAATCGCGGCACGCCCGTGACGGCGGCACAGGTGGCCAAGGTGCGCAAGGTCTCGGTGCCGGTGGCGGCGTCGCAGACGGAAGCGACGTTTGCGGCAGGCCGCCACGGCACCTTCCCGCCCGTGGCGCGTCAGCCGCACCTGAAGGATGCGCCGGCGAAGTAAGCTGACGTAACGCAAGACGAAAAAAATGCCCGCAGCATCTGCGGGCATTTTTTATGGGGAGTGCTGACTGCTTATTTCATCCACAGACGCATCGAATCCCAGGCGCGGCCGAAGATCGTGGCCTGGTTGATGGTTTCCAGCGCCACGACGGGCAGTTCCAGCAGAACCTTGTCGTCGACCATCATTTTCAGCTTGCCGACAGGGGCGTTTTCAGCCAACGGCGCCACCAGCGGGTCCTTGCGTTCCAGCACAGGTTTCATCTTGGCCGCCGTGCCTTTTGGTACGGTGACGAGTACGTCGCGGGCGAAACCGATTTTCACGGTGCCTTTCGAGCCTTTCCACACTTCCGGCGTGGCCACGGCCTGGCCCTTCGAGTACAGCTTGACCGTATCGAAGTTCTGGAAGCCCCAGTTCAGCAGCTTCTGGCTTTCCTGCGTGCGCGCCTGGTCGGACGAGGTACCCAGCATGACGGAGATCAAACGGCGCTCGCCGGTGCCGCCTGGACGGCGGGCCGAGGCGATCATGCAATAGCCGGCCGCTTCCGTGTGGCCCGTCTTCATGCCATCGACGGTTGGGTCCAGCCACAGCAGGCGGTTGCGGTTAGGCTGGGTGATCTTGTTGTACGTAAAACTCTTGATGGAATCGATTTTATAGAATTCAGGATAGTCGGCGATCACGCGCTGGGCCAGCACGGACAGATCTTGCGCCGTGGAATAGTTATCCGGGCTAGGCAAACCATGCGGATTGGCAAAACGCGTGTTTTTCATTCCCATGCGCTGGGCTTCGCGGTTCATCAGCACGACGAAGGTGCCTTCGTCGCCGGCGACGGCTTCAGCCAGCGCGACGGCGGCGTCGTTACCCGATTGAATCATCAGGCCGTGCAGCAAGTCGTCGATCGAGACGGGCGTGGCCGGGTCGATGAACATCTTCGAGCTGCTCGAATCAACTTTCCATGCGCGCACGGACACGTTTACCTTCTGGTCCAGCGCCAGTTTCTTTTCGCGGATGGCGGCAAACGTCAGGTAGGCCGTCATGATCTTGGTCAACGATGCCGGCTCGATACGGGCGTCCGGATCTTGCGAAGCAATGATCTGGCCACTGGTGGCGTCAAGCAGCAGCCAGGATTTGGCGGCGATGCTCGGTGCAGGAACGTGCTGGGCGTGGGCGGCGGATAGGAAAAGTACACTGGAGGCCAGTGCCGCTAAAAGTTTTTTCATGGAGGCTGGTCTGCGAAAAAGATGAAGGCTGAGGGCCACGCAGTTGCTGCGTACGTGGCCGCGTGGAAAAAACGGATCAATTATAGCCGTGGAGGCGCTAGTAAGCCCACACTTCAATGATCATCCGCTGCAATTGCGGGTTTGTCACCATGCCACAGCGCAATCACGAGGTTCTTGATGTGGTTGAGCTTGCGGTGGAAAAAGTGGTCGGCGCCGGGGATCACGATCACGGGGATGTCTTGTGGACGGGCCCAGTCGAAGACGGCGGACAGGGGAATTGTGTCGTCCAGTTCGCCGTGGATCAAAATGGTGTCGGCCGGAATGTCGGCCATGGCCCATTTGCCGGCCGCGCTGCCGATCAGCGCCAGACGCTCGGCGGGCGTGCCGGCGGCGGCCAGGCGTTCCTGCAGTTTCGATTGCACGAAGGTGCCGAACGAGAAACCGGACAAGGCCACGGGCAAGCCCGGATACAGGCCGACCATGTGTTCATACAGCAATTGCATGTCGTCCGTCTCGCCCGCGCCATGGTCGTGCACGCCTTCGGAAGCGCCCACGCCGCGGAAGTTGATGCGCGCCACCACGTAACCGAGGGCGACAAACGCGCGCGCCAGGGTTTGCGTGACCTTGTTATCCATCGTGCCGCCGTACAGCGGGTGCGGATGGGCAACGAGGGCGATGCCGCGCGGAGTGTCTGCCGGGAAATCGAGCAAGCCTTCCATGCTGCCCGCATGGCCGGCGAGGGTAAATTTTTCCGAGTTTCTGTTCATGATGCTCATACTGGTGGCGTAGGCTTAAATTAGGATTAAATATGCGGCTTAGATTTTCAGACGTTCGACGATCTTGCCGCCCACCAGGTGGGTATCGATGATCTCGTCGATATCGCTGGTGTCGACATAGGTGTACCAGGTCGCTTCCGGGTAGATCACCAGCAGCGGGCCTTCCTCGCAGCGGTCCATGCAGCCGGCCTGGTTGATGCGGATCTTGCCCGCGCCATTCATGTCGAGTTCCTTGATGCGGCGCTTGCAGTGCTTTTGCGCTGCTTCCGCGCCATGGTCGCCGCAGCTGTTGCGGCCATCTTCACGTTTGTTCATGCAGAAAAAACGTGGCGTTCAAAATACGGTGCGTCGCTCATACTATGCTCCTGCTGATTCATCAATGCGCCATGATAGCGCTTATGGGTGGTCTTCGCGACGCTGGCGCTGCACATCGTCCTGCCGGTTCAGGCGATGCGAGGGCAGGCACAGGAACCACAGGGCCACGAAGGGCCACAGCAAGGCCAAAAATTGCGCCGCGCCATTAAAGTTGAGGAACTTGCCTTGTACCCAGCCTTGCAAGGTTGACATGAAATACGGGTTGATCGGCGTCGTATTCACCATCACCAGGCTCAGCAGCAAGGTGGCGGCCGCGATGCGGCGCTGCGCCACGTGCGGCGCGAAGGCCAGGCCGCCCAGCATGATCAGGCCGATCAAGAAGCCGCCCTGGGCGCCCGGCGTGATCCAGACGAAGGCGTTTTGCGGCGAAAACAGCAGCGCGCTGGCCATCGAGCGCACGATCAGGGCGGCGGCGATCAGGGTCAGCATCAGGATGGCGCGCGGCGCGGCGCGGCGCAGCAGGCACAGCAAGGTGAGCACGGCGCCCGTCATGCCGCAAGCCGTGATGATGGTTTCTGAAAGCCAATATTGCTCGACCGTTAAGATCACGTCGGGACGCAGGTACGCGGCCAGATCGATGTCGATGCCCGTCAGCTGCGACAGCCAGTCCGACAGGATGGGCAGCAGCTGGCCCAGGCCGAACAGATAGCCTTGCGGATAGATCTGCGCCAGCGGCCACAGGGCCACCAGCACCAGGCCCTGGCTGGCATGCTGGGCAAACCAGCGCTGGCGCAAGCGGTACAAATGGCTATGGTCGAGCAGCTTGCGCGCCGTCAAGGCGCCGATGATGGAGCCGATGCAGCAGCCGGCCGCATTCGTATAAAAATCCAGGTTCGACGATACGCGGCTGGGCAAATAGGTCTGCACGGCTTCCATGCTGCCGGAAATCAGCATGCCGCACAGGCTGGCGACGATAACGGCAAAGAAACCTGTGATCCTTGGAAACAGCGAATACACGATCAAGGCGCCCAGCGGGATGTAGCCGACGACGTTGATGCCCACGTCAAAGCCCGTCCAGTAACGGGGCATGCGGGTGTTTTCCAGGAACGTCAGCGGCGACAGGCCATTGCTGTGCCAGCCCGTGAACGGGAACCAGCTGGCGTACACGATCAGGAAGACGTAGGCGAGCAGGGTCGCGCGCGACACGGGCGAGGAACGGACGGGCGGCAGCGGCGCCGCCGGGCTGGCGGAGGGTGCGGGCTCGGTCATTCTTTCGGGATATTCAGCGTGCCCAGCCAGGTGAGCAGGTCGGCGGCGATGGCGTCCGAGGCGGCCGCCAGCGCCTGCGCGCCGCCTTGCGCATCGGCGCTGCCGGCCGGACCGCTGCGGCTGAAGGTTTTCTGGTCGATCAGGCGGTGGCCGCGGAACAGCGAGGCGCGCAGCGACACATGGCCGCTGCTTTGCGTCTGCGTGTCAAACGCTTGCGAAAAATCATCGACGTCGATGCGCAGCAGGGGAATACCGGCGGCCGCGTCCGTGGTCGACAGCACTTTCACGCCGCTTTGCGCCACGCGCGTCTTCAGGCGCTGGCTGAACAGCTGCAGCGGCGGCGTGTTCCAGCGGTTGTAGGCGTACGGCCGCGATTGCTGCGCATCGGCGTACAGCAGGCGGTAATACATGCGCTGGCTGTCCAGCCACGAAGGGCCGTTGGCGTCGGCGATCACCAGCACGGGCACGGCTGGCACGGCGGCCGGTGCGGCCGCCAGCGGCGCGGCAGGGCCGAAGTCATAGAACGTGGGCACGGGGCCGCGGCTGGCGCAGCCGCCCAGCAGGACGGCGCCGGCCAGGATGAGTGCGGTGAGATGGCGTGGGATAGGCATGCGGTGTTCTCCTTATTTGCCGGGCGCCGAAAAACCGGGCTCGCCCGGGCCGGGCGGAATGTCTGGGGCGCCGAACAAGATGCTCTGCGGCTGTTCATTGAGCGTGCTCATGGTGGTTTTCAGGGCGCGCATCGAGGAGCGCGCCTCGCCGCTCAGCTCGATTACCTGCGGCAAGACTTCCAGCGATACGCCATTCGCCACCGTTTCCACGGAATGGCCGACCTTATCGACCGTGCCATTGACCTTCTCGAGCACGCCGCCGGGCGCCTGGATATCGTTACCGAGTTTTTTCCACGTGGCCGTCAGGTCCGACACGTTCTTGCTGGCCGTGCTGACGGCCGTCAAGGTTTGCCGCGTCTGTTCCGTCAGTTGCGGCAATTGCGTCAGGGTCGGTTCCAGTTGCTGGGGAATGGCGCCAAAGGCCTTGGCCGCCTTGCCCACTTCATTGAAGGCGCCCAGCATGGCCGCCTGGTTGTCGGGGCTGAGCAGATTATTCACCTTGTTGGTGATCTGCTCGGCCTGGTCGAGGATGCGCTTGCCCCGTTTTTCCAGCTGGTCGAGCAAGCCCGCGCGCAGGGGGATCAGCGACGGTTTGTCCTTGCTGGTGCCCAGCAGTGTCGAGCCCACGTGCTCGTCGTCGAGCTGGATGTAGGCGATGCCCGTCACGCCCTGGTAGCCGAGCGTGGCAAAGGTGGTGTTGGTGACGGGCGTGTCGGGCGCCACGCTGATGTGCACGAGGATTTGCCCCGCCTTTTGCGTGTCGAAGTCGATGGCGTCGACCTTGCCCACTTCCAGGCCCCGGTAGCGCACGGTCGCCTGCGGGTTCAGGCCCGGCACGGACAGGGTGGTGGCGAGCAAATACGGGACTCTTTCTACGCGGTCGCGGTTGAACCAGACGCCGAACAGGATGGCGGCCACCAGCAGTGTCAGTGTAAAAAATCCCGTCATCAGGGCATGTGATCTGTTTTCCATTACTTCTCCGCTTTCTTGTCTGTGCCGGCGTCGTCGCCTGGCTGTGTCGCCTTGGCTGCCGCCTGTTTTTCATCGAGGACGGCCAGCGCGCGCTTGCCGCGGTCGCCGAGGAAAAATTGCTTGATGAACGGGTGGTCCACTTCGATCACCTCGCGCGTGGGCCCGATGGCGATCACGTGTTTTTCCGCCAGCACGGCGATGCGCGTGGACAGGGCGAACAAAGTGTCGAGGTCATGCGTGACCATGACGACCGTCAAGCCCAGCTCGCGGTGCAGCGACTGGATCAAGGAGACAAAACTTTCCGACAAGTCCGGGTCCAGGCCCGCCGTCGGTTCGTCGAGGAACAGCAGCTTCGGCTCCAGCGCCAGGGCGCGCGCCAGGGCCACGCGCTTGATCATGCCGCCCGACAAGTCCGACGGCATTTTCAGCGCATGTTCCGGACCCAGGCCCACCATGTTCATCTTTAATAATACCGCGTCGTGCACCAGCGCCTCGGGCAGCACGCGCAATTCGCGCATGGGCTGGGCCACGTTGTCGAACACGGTCAGGGCCGAATACAGGGCGCCTTGCTGGAACAGCATGCCCCAGTGGTTGCGCAACTGTTGCAGCTGGTCGGAACTTGCCTTGTTGATATCCTCGCCAAAGACTTTGACGCAGCCCCGTGCCGGATGTTCCAGGCCCAGCATCTGGCGCAGCAGCACCGTCTTGCCCGTGCCGGAGCCGCCCACGATGGAGAGGATTTCGCCCCGCTCGATTTCCAGGTTCAAGTCCTGGTGCACGACGGTGCGGCCGAACTTGGTCCACAGATTGGTGATTTCCACCACGGGCGCGCTGCCGTGCAGGTTGAACTGGCCTTCCTTGCCGGTGCCGCAGGCGATATCGGTGTCGTCCGCCATCAGTAGCCCACTCCATTGAAGACGATGGCAAACACGGCGTCGGCCAGGATCACGACGGTGATGGCCGTGACGACGGCGGTGGTGGTGCCGCGCCCCAGGCTTTCCGTATTCGCCTTGATGCGCAGGCCGAAGTGGCAGGAGACGAGGGCGATCAGCATGCCGAAGATCACGCCCTTGCCCAGGCCGATCATGTAGTTGGCCAGCGGCACGGCATCGGGCAGCTTCTGGATGAAGTAGCGCGCCGACAGATTCAGTTCCACCTTGGCCGCCACCATGCCGCCGATCAGCGCGGCCGTATCCGTCCAGATGACGAGCAGGGGCATGGAAATGGCCAGGGCCAGCACTTTTGGCATGATCAGGCGGAAACCGTGCGAAATGCCCATCACTAGCATGGCATCGAGCTCTTCCGTGACGCGCATGACGCCCAGCTGCGCCGTGATGGACGAGCCGGAGCGGCCGGCCACGAGAATGGCTGCCAGGAGCGGCCCCAGTTCGCGGATGACGCTCATGCCCAGCAGGTTGACCAGGTAGATGTCGCCGCCAAAGGCGCGCAGTTGCTGCGCGGACAGATAGGACAGCACGACGCCGATCAGAAAGCCGACCAGGGCCGTGATGCCCAGCGCCTGGAAGCCCGCATGGAAGATATTGGCGGAGATTTCACGCCACGGCCCGCGCATCGGGTGGCGCGCGAAGCGGCCGATATCCTGCGTCACCTGGCCGACAAGGGCAATAAACCCCTTCAAATGTTCAAAAAACAGCAAGATGGCCATGCCCAGCTTCATCACGGGCGTGAGGCGGTTGGCGCGCGACGGCGGCGTTTGCAGCGGCCCCGTCTCTTCGATGCGCCGGAAAAACTCTTCCTGCGATGGCGCCAGGGTCAGCTGCGCGGGGCGCTGCTTGCCCCAGGCATTCCAGAACAGCTGGGCGCCGATATGGTCCATGCTGTCGATGGCCGACAAATCCCATTGCGCCTTGGTATCGCCCTGCAAGGGCTTGAGCTGGGCCTCGATGGCCTTGATGGCATTGTCATGCGCCAGTGCGTGCACCTGCCAGGTGCCGCTGGCAGTGACAAGGGCTCCCTGTTGGGAGCTGGTCTGGGAGAGGGTCAGTTTCGGCGATTGTACAGTCGGCATCGCGCCAGTTTAAGGGAGAATGGCGCAGACCGCCACCGCTGTTCAATCGCCGGCCCCTCAGGACGCCAGGTGGCGCGCCTGCCGCTGCGGCAGGGCGACGTCCGGGCGCACCTTGGTGTTGTTAGTACTCACTTCGCTGGTCTTGGCGTGCGCGGCCGCCTGCGCGCCGCCCGCATAGTCGCTGGCCAGCAGGGCGTTGGCCTCGGCCGCGCTCATGCCGCGCGTCTGCAGCCATTGCGCCACCAGCTTGGCCAGGCGCTCCATGGCGATGCGGTGGGTGGCGTCCGTGTGGGCGTACAGCCAGTTCGAAAAGTCCATGAAGTTTTCAAACGGCGCATCGCCCAGCATCCATTGCACCGTATTGGCGAAGCGGCCCGAGTTGGCCACCAGGTCCCAGTAGCGGGCGAAGCGCACGAGGCGCTGCATGCTCATGAAATCGAGCTGTTTATTCGCCAGGATGGTGTACGGCGGGTGCGGGTCGAACACCATGCCATAGTTTTCCGTATGCCGGATGATGGGCGTGCCGCGCAGCCGCTTCAAGATGCCGAACTGGATTTCATGCGGTTTCAGGGCCACCAGCTTGTTGAAGCCGGCCGCGAAGCTCGCTTCATCCTCGCCCGGCAAGCCGGCGATCAGGTCCACATGCAAGTGGGCGTTCGATTCCTCGCACAGCCAGCGGATGTTATCGGCCGCCTTTTGGTTGTCCTGCTTGCGGCTGACCAGCGATTGCACGTCCGGATTGAAACTCTGGATGCCGATCTCGAACTGCAGCGCGCCGGGCGGGAACTTGCTGATGCCTTCTTTCAAGGCGTCGGGCAAGTGGTCGGGCACCAGCTCGAAGTGGGCGTAGATGGGATCGTTGGGATTCGCTTCGATCTTGTCTAAAAAGAACTGCATGATCTTCAGACTGGTCTTGATGTTCAGGTTGAAGGTGCGGTCGACGAACTTGAACAGGCGCGCGCCGCGCGCATGCAGGGATTCCATCTCGGCCAGGAAATTCTCCAGGGCGAAGGGCCAGGCCGTCTTGTCCAGCGCCGACAGGCAGAATTCGCACTTGAACGGGCAGCCGCGCGACGCTTCCACGTAAATCGTGCGGTGGCGGATATCGTCGTCTGTATACAAGGAGTAGGGCAGCTGCAGTTCCGCCAGCGGGGCTTGCACGCCCGCATGGATCTTCATCAGCGGCTTCGGCCCGTTGAGGATCTCGCCGCACAGCTTGGGGAAGGTGACATCGCCCCAGCCCGTGATCAGGTAGTCGGCCAGTTTGACGATTTCCTGCTCGCCCGCCTCATGCGACACTTCCGGCCCGCCCAGCACGATGATGACTTCGGGCGCCACGCGCTTGAGCATGGCCACCAGTTTCGTCGTTTCCTCGACGTTCCATATATACACGCCAAAACCGATGATGCGCGGCTTGTTCAGCAGGATGCGTTCGACCAGTTCCGTGGTTTTCGTGCCGATGACGAATTCCTGCAGCCGCGTTTGCGCTTGCAGCGGCCCCATATTGGCCAGCAGATAGCGCAATCCCAGCGAGGCGTGGGTATAGCGGGCGTTCAGGGTGGAGAGCAGGATGGTCATGGGAGGCGTTTGAATCGGCGAAACCGCTATTTTACGCTGTCGCGTCAGCTGTGCGCTGCGGCCACAAATGCCATGTTACCATTTGTCAATAATTACTAACTTGTCAATGCTGCGGCGGGTAAAAAGGGATATACGGTGCTGGCGAAAAAAGTACTCAATAAGAAAGTTCTGCTCGGGGCGCTGGCCGGGGTGGCGCTGGTGGCGGCCGCGCTGGTCGGCTACCGGGTCTTCGGCTGGGGCGCGCTGGGGCCGGTCAACGGCCTGAAGCTCGATTTATCCCGGCCCGACGCGCTGGTCCGGACGAAAAGCCTGTCGGCCTTGCCGCGCGACCTGCTGACGGTGCCGCTGGCGCGCGATGTGCTGCGCGAGGATTTCCTGTTCTATTACGAGCAGAGCGAAGACCGGCTGGGCCTCAAGGGCAGCCTGCGCCGCATCGCCTATGAACATGAATTGGGCTGGGGCGACCAGCTGCTGCGCATGGTGCTGGACCAGCCGGCGGAAGTGGCCCTGTGGCGCGATGCCGACGGCTCGCTCAAGCATTTCGCCATCGCCGTCTCGCGCAGCCAGCTGACGCGCCTGCTGGAAGAGGCGGGCAAGATCGCCTTGAAGGATACGCAGATGCGCGTGGCCGGCAGCTTGCGCGTCGATGGCGGCCAGGTGCCCGTGTATGCGCTGAACTATGCCTACCAGCGCACCTTGCTGTTTGCCGCGCACGGCCAGCGCCTGGTCATCCTGTCCCATCCCGGCATGCTGTACGGCGGCAGCGACGGCAAGCATGGCGATGGCACGGCTGAAAAAATAGTGGCCAACCTGCTGGCGCCGGAGCCGGCGAAACAAAACGTCTTGCATGCGCAATTTCATCTCGACGGCGCCGCGCCCGAGGGACACAGCATCGCCGTCAAGGCCGACTTCCTGTCGTTCGGTTACCAGCCCTTCTTTGGCGCGCTCGAAGCGTTGCGTTTCGATTTTCAACAGGGCACCTGGCAATCGAAGGTGCTGCTCAATGCCGATAAACTGAAAAACGGTGCTTATGACAGCAGCGCCCTGTGGCCCGTGCTGCCGCATAACCCGAGCGCCTGCTTCAGCGTGCCGGTGGACTGGACCGCGCTGCAGCCCGTGCTCAAGCGACTGGGCGACAAGGCGTCCGAGCCGGTGGCGCCGCTGGCCGGCCACTTGCAAGGCCCCGCCGCCGCGTGCTGGTACGGCACTTCGCGGCTGCATACACCCGTGTTCGTGGCCACGCGCAGCGCGCAGGCCGGCGACGACGCTGTATATGGCAGCCTGTTCGCGGCGGCCATCGGCGGCAAGGACCCCGTGCGCAAGACCACCGGCAAGGACGCCAAAGGTGAGTTCGTGCGCTGGGAGCGCAGCGTCGCCACGGCACTGGGCCAGTCCACGCCGGCGCTGGCCGTGGCCGGCAATACGGTTGTCTTCTCCGCCGACGGCAAGCTGGTCGACCAGGTGCTGGCCGTGCGCCGCAAGCAGGCGCCGGCCGCCAGCGACCTGCTGCCCGATGGCGCGCGCACGATCGGCCTGATCGCACCGGCCTCGCTGGCCCGCCTGATCCAGCTGGAAGCCTTCGATACCCTGCCGGCGAATAACGAACCGGTCTTGCGCGCGGCCGCCAACGAACACCTGGTGCCGCGCCTGGACGCCCTGAAAAATATCCCGCGCTGCGCATGGTGCTCAAGCGGCAGCCAGCCAGCGGCACGTCATGGGAAACGCTGGAATGGCAGGAGACGGCGCGATGACGGTGTCGCATGGGCGGCGCGCTGCGCTGGCGGTGTGCGTCGCCGCTGTCGCCGCACCCAAGGCTTGGGCCCTGCGCGCGGCCGCCGGGGGCAAGTGCAGCTGTCGCAATCCCAGAGCCGCGCCTTCCAGGCCTGGATGCTGCGCATCGTCAACGCGCAGATCGAACGGGGACCATCGCCGCGCTGGACGCACCGCGATTGCGCCGGCCTGGTGCGCTTTGCCGTCAACGAGGCATTGACCGTGCATGACGCGAAGTGGCTGCATGCGAATGGTATTGCCAGTGACCGGCGCCTGCCGCCCGAGCTGGAACTGGACGCGAACCAGGCCGCCTTGCGCAACCGCTGGATACAGACGGGTGGCAGTGTCGGCCACTTCGTCACGGCGCTGGCGCTGGTGCAGCACAACAGCCGTTTCATCGCCCGCGAAATCAGCCAGGCGCTGCCCGGCGACCTGCTGTTTTTCGACCAGGGCGACGAACAGCACCTGATGGTCTGGATGGGGGCGCGCATCGCCTACCACACCGGCACCGTCACACCCGACGACAATGGTCTGCGGACCGTCGATATCAAAGAACTCACGAGCTGGAAGGACACGCGGTGGCAACCTGTGGTCAACAATCCGAATTTCGCCGGCGTGTTCCGGCTGGCGTTTTTATCATGAAGCCGATTTTTGTCATGAAGCTGTTCTTTGCCAGCCTGCTGGCCTTGGTCCTCATTGGCGGCGCCTCGGCGCAGGAACGCGAACCGAGCAACTACGCCACCTTCAAGGGCGAGCCTTTCTTCCTGCTGTCGGACGCCAGCTACGGCAGTCTTGATGAAGCGCGCGTGCGGCTCGAGGTGCCCGGGCGCGACATGGGGCGCATGAACCTGGAAGCGTATTCGGGCGCCGACATCGTCGTCTACCGCGTGCCCGAACCGATGGAATTCCTGAAAAAGCAGCGTAATCTGCACCGCATCCAGGTCGAGGGCAATTACCAGGGCGAGGGCCTGGCCAACACCTTGAGCTTTCTGTGGGATAGCTGGTGGAAGCAGTCGCGCCTGGCCTGGCGCAAGCTGTTTTCCGGTGAGGCGCGCCGCGCGGTCACGAAAGAACAGCCGCAGCTGGCGACGAATGACGCCATCCGCAAGCCGACCGTATTCGCCAACCACCCGCAGTACAAGCCGATCAAGGGCATGGAGCTGGTCGACAGCTTCCGCTATCCGATCTGGCAAGCCAAGGCCATCGCCCCGCCGAAAGGCGTCAAGCTCGATGGCTCCAGCAGCGACTTCATCGTCGCCGGCGCCGGCAACGTGATGATCCCGCTGGGCAAGCGCAAGCCGGGCCTGTACCTGGTCGAAGCGATCATCGGCGAGCACCGCGCCACCACCCTGGTGTTCGTGTCGGATACGGTGGCCGTCACCAAGGTCTCGTCCGGCCAGATGCTGGTATGGACGGCGCGGCGCGACAACAGTGCCGCCGTGGCCGGCGCCAGCGTGGCGTGGACGGACGGCACCGGCGTGCTGCAGTCGGCCGTGACGGGTTTTGACGGTGTCGCCTCGCTCGAACGCGGCAGCCCCGAACATACGTATGTACTGGGCCAGGACGGCACTGGCGGCGTGTTCGTGTCCGAGAATTTTTACTATGACAGCGAAATCTATAACACCAAGATTTATGCGGTGACCGACCGGCCCCTGTACCGGCCCGGCGATGAGGTCAACGTCAAGTTTTTGGGCCGCGAATTCACCTCGGCGCGCGCCTCGCAGGCAGCAAGCGCAGCACCGCTCAGCCTGACCGTGCTCAATCCGAACGGCACGCCGCTGCTGACGCAAACGCTGCAGCTGTCCGGCGATACGGGCGCCGACACGCGTTTCCGCCTGCCGACGGAAGCGACCGCCGGCGGCTATGAACTGCGCTTCAATTACAGGGATGGCGTGTATGGCGCGGCCTTCCGCGTGGCCGAATACGTCAAGCCGCACTTTGAAATCAACGTCCAGCCATCGAAACCGGAATTCAAGACGGGCGAGGCGGTCAAGGGCAGCATCGCGCTGCGCTACCCCGATGGCAAACCGGTAAAAAACGCGAAGATGACCTTGTCCTTGCGCGGCCAGCAAAACACCATGGTCGAGGGGGAGCTGCGTTACAGCGGCCTGTTCCCGGTGGTCTTGAAGACCGAGGAAGTGACGAGCGACGGCAGCGGCAATGTGGACTTCACCTTGCCGCCCGCCGCCGATCCGTCGCGCTACATCCTGACCGTGCTGGCGACCGATGGCGCGGCCTACCGCGTCAAGGCGACGCGCGAGCTGATGATAGAACGCTCGAACAGCAGCTATCAGTTGAAGGCGACGCGCCAGTTTTCCGATCCGGGACAAAACGTGCATTTCGACTTGCTGGCCGATGGCCAGGGCGCGGCCAAGCCCGTGCGCTGGGAGATGGTGCAGCTGGAAAAACAGAGCAAGACCGAGGGCGCCTTCGATCCAGCTGCCAAGGGCTGGGACGTGACATTCCCGGCCTCCGGTTCGTATCAGCTGGCGCTGCGCGACGAACGGGGCAACCTGCTGGCCGCCGCCAGCCACTGGGTGGCTGGTGACGGCGTGCAGACCACGCCGGGCAGCATCGAGATCGTGCTGGACCGCGCCCGCTACCGTCCGGGCGACACGGCCGAGGCCTTGATCACCTTCTCCGACAAGGTGGATCAGGCGCTGCTGACGCTCGAGCGCGACAAGGTGGAACACCATGGCTTGATGGCCGGCGCCGCGGATTGGTACCAGGCGAAGCGCGTGGCGCCGCGGCAGTGGAGAGTGCGCATCCCGGTAAAAGAAGAGCATGGCCCGAACATGACGTTCTCGGTGGCGTACACGCGCAATGGCGATTTCGTGTTCGAGAACGCCGGCCTGCAAGTGATCGAGCCGCGTATCGCGCTGCAGTTCAAGAGCGACAAGGAGAGCTACCAGCCGGGCGAGAAGGTCACGCTGGACGTCAAGGCCACCCTGGACGGCAAGCCCCTGAGCACCCTGGTGGCGCTGGGCGTGGTCGATGAAATGATCTATGTGCTGCAGCCGGAAATCGCGCCCGACATCGGCGACTTCTTCTACCATCCGCGCCGCAACAACGTGCGCACCACGGCCAGCCTGTCTTTCATCAGCTACGACATGGCGCAGGGACGCACTGCCGGCGCGCCCGCGCGCCACAATTACAACGAGCGGGGCGTCAAGGTGCTCGAACGTCCGCGCCGCGACAATATCGATACGGCCTACTGGGCGCCATCGCTGAAGACCGACGCCAACGGCAATGCGCGCGTGAGCTTCACCATGCCCGACGCGCTGACCCGCTGGCGCATCACGGGCCGCGCGATGGATGAGCAGGGGCGCGTGGGCCAGCGCACCGCCTATCTGCGGTCGGACAAGAACTTCTATGCCAAGTGGACCGCGCCGGACTGGATGCGCGCCGGCGATGCGCCGCGTGCCTCGGTGGCCGTGTTCAACCAGACGGGCAAGGAGCAGGCGCTCGACGTCGTCCTCTCGGGCGGCGCGCAGCCGAAGACGGAAAAGCTGTCCGCCAAACCGGGTGTCAATTACGTCGAGTTCCAGCTCGCTGCTGGCGCTAGCGGGCCGCTGCGCCTGGAGCTGAAGCAGAACGGCAAAGTGGTCGATGCACTCGATACCGCTATGCAGACGCTGCCCGCCGCCTGGAGCAGCCCGCGTTCGCTGGTGCTGCCGCTCGATGGCGCCACCGGTGATATTCCGCTCAAGCTGCCGGCGGATGCGCGCAATCTCCGCGTCTCGTTCGCGCAGGGAACCGCCAGCCAGTTCGCGCGCATTGCCGACGATTTGATCGACTATCCGTATGGCTGCGTGGAGCAGACGGCAAGCCGTTTGATTCCGCTGGCGCTGGCCACGCAAAGCCTGGGGCCGGACGCCGGCGCCCTGCAAACGCTGCTGACGGCGCAGCGCCTGCGCCTGGTATCCATGGCCGGCCCGAATGCCGTCTTCGGCTGGTGGGGCAACGCCACGGCCGGCAATGCCTTGATGACGGCCTACGCCTATTACGCCGACTGGTACGCGGCGCGCGCGCTGCACATCGAACTGCCGCCCGAACACTGGAACAAGCTGCTGGCCGTCTACGGCGAACATGGCTTGAAGGACGCGATGGGCGACCGCGCGCTGGTGCTGTGGATGGCGCGCGAGATGGGCTTGCCCACGCAGACGCTGGCGGCGGGCCTGGTGGACGACAGCGCCATCGCCGTCCTGGGGGCAAGCCGCGCCAGGCGGGCGACAGTGGCAGCCTGCTGCTGGGCGGGGCATCTGACCGCGAGGCGCAAGCGATGAGCCTTGGCCTGGTGGCGCTGGTCGCCAGCCAGAATGGCATCGTCTTGCCGCATGGGCTGCAGCTGCAAGTGGCCAGCGCATGGCAGGTGCTGCGCGAGTCCAAAGCGCCGGTGGCGCAAGCCTTGCTGATGCTGGCCGGCGAAGTGCCGCCATCGCAGGCGGACGCGGTGCTGGCCGGCGTGCGCGCCGAGATGCCGACCCTGGACCGCGCGATGACGTTGATGTGGGTGCAAAAGAAGCTGGGCGGCATATCGTTCGGCAAGGGGCCGGCCGTCGCGCTGGACGGCGCCTGGCAAAAACGCGATAGCCGCAGCGGCCAGCCGCTGTGGCGGTGGAGCGATGCCAAGGGCCTGCCTGACAAACTGCGTCTCGCTGCACCGGCGCCGGCCGGCACGGTGGCCGTGGTGCAGTACGACAGCCATGCCGCCGAAGCGCAGACCTTGCCGGTCGCCGTCGAACGTCGCATCCTGCGCATGAAGGCGGGCAAGGGCGGCTACACGACGGAGCTGGTCAAGCCGGGCGAGGCGCTCAGCACGGACGCGCTGTACCTCGATGAAATCACCTTGAAATCGGCGCCGGGCGCGAAGCACCGCTTTGGCTTGCTGGAAGTGGCGCTGCCGCCGGGCGCCATGGTCGAATCGACGACCTGGGGCATGGTCATGGCGGGCGACAAGCCGGCCGCGCTGGAACGCGCGCGTCACACCGAGCGCCGCGACGGTTATGCGGTGCCGGTCGAGCCGTTGGAAGGCGCCGTGACCGTGCGCCATTTGCTGCGCTTTGCGCAAAAGGGAGTTACGTGCTGCCGCCGGCGCGCTTTTACCGCATGTACCAGCCGGAGCAGAAAGCGCTCGAGGGCGGCGGCAAGAGCACGCGCGCGCTGAAGGTCGAGTGATGCGCTTTGTACGTCCAGCATTGATGGCGGCCCTGCTGCTGGCCATGCCTGCCTGGTCGGCTTCATTGGACGTGGCCTGGTGGCGCGACGGCAAGATGGAGGTGCGCCAGCTGCGTCAGGGCGGCACCACGCTGCCACTCTCGCCGCCGTTTGACGGCGCGCGCCAAGTGCCGCTGGCCAGCTTGTGGAAGCTGTTCGTATATGTCTACGCGAGCGATAACAAGGTGGCGATGCCCGACTACCGCTGCGGCGGCCGCGATCCGGAAGAAGTGTATTGCTGCGATGCGGGTCAGAGCATCGGCCACGATGCGGCGCTGGCGCAGTCCTGCGGCCCCTTCTTCTCGCCGAAGCGTCTGATGATCACGGCCGCGCCGTGGCGCCAATACTGGACCTCCCGTTTAGGTAGCGCGCCGGCAGGGGACTTTGCCTGGCTGGCGGACCCCGCCCAGCTGGCGCCGGGACGGCTGGTACGGCTGGACAGTCTGCTGCGCGCGTTGGACAGCATACCGGCCGCCAGCCGCGTGGACGCCGAAGCGGCCTTGTTGCGCGTGGTGCTCGATGGTCGCGGTGCCGGCACGGCGCGCTGGTTCGGCAGCCAGTTGCGCGTAAAGACGTATTCCTGGCACGAGCAGCGCCGGGCAGACGAACGGATTGGCGGCGCGGCCGGCTGGCTGGCCGATGGCACCCCCATCTGGTTTGGTGGCGCAGGCGGCAGCAGCAATGTCTTTGAACAGTGGGCGCCCAGGCTGGCCGCCAGTCTGCCGCCAGTGGGTGCGGCAGACGATGGCGGTTGCGTGGTGGTCGACTACTTCAAGCGCTATCCGATCCGTATCGTGCGCGGCGAGCGCGGCGTTGCCGCAGCTGGCCCGCTGAATGGTCGCTACCATGTGCAATTCGAAAATGGCCAGAACCTGGCCCTGCGCAGCACCGGTGAACTGATGCTGTTGCAGGAGAAGGGCGGCCGCCCGCAATTGCGCGGCCGCTTCGGCGTCAATGAATATGTGGCGCGCGTGCTTGACCGCGAAGCGAGCGCGAATGAAGCGGAAGCGGCCAAGGCGCTGGCGATTGCCGCGCGCACGTATTTGCAACAGAACGCGGTGACGGTGGCGGGCTGCCAGCAGATCGCCGACAGCAGCGCGACCCAGCGCGTCAGTCCCAGCCCCGCCACGCCGGCGGCGCTGGCGATTGCGCGCTGGACCGATCAGCTGATCGTCGATGGCGTCACCGTGCGCTATCACAGCAACCAAGCGTCCGAGGGCACGATGGCGTGGAGCGAGGCGGTACGCCAGGCGAAACAGGGCAAGCACTATGATGAATTGCTGGCGGCGGCCTATCCCGGCGGCGCGCTGAGCACCGTTGGCAATACCGGCGCGCGTTGCCGTCGCCTGGCGCAGAACGAGGATTGGCTGGCGCGGTCGGTGCCGCGCTGGCAACGCGTGCTGCTGCGCGAGGCCGGCTACGAGGCGCCGCCGCAAGCGCCGCTGGTCTGCGCGCTATCCAGCGGTGCGCCGTATTCGGAGCAGTCGCGCAACCGTATCTTCATGCGCCCGCTGACCACGCGCGAAGACCGCATCACCTTGGCCCATGAATATTTGCACCTTGGCCTGCGCCATCATCCGCGCGGCCAGGACGAAGAATATGTCGAGCGGCTGGCCCGCCGGCTCGTCGATCTTAACCTGGAGGCTCTGTGAGTTTTTATATCCGTTGCGCGATTCCCCTGATGCTATTGCCACTCTGGGCGCAGGCCCAGGTCACCATCGATGCGCCGAAGGGCGGCTGGCGCAATTCGGCCGGTGCACGCGAGGACTATACGCAAGCGGTCAATTACCCCGCCGCATCGGTCAACCTGCAGCCGGGCCAGGCCGAGACGGCGCAGATACGGGGGCGTATCGCCGGCGCCGTCAAGGGCAAGCCCGCCACCCTGGTGGTCAATGGCGTGGCGATGCCGATGGAGGTGGGCGAGGATGGCAGTTACGGCCGCCCCTATGGCTTTGGCAGCGGCTCGAACAGCGTGGAGGTGCGTTCGCCCGATGGCAGGAGCCGCGCGCGCACCCAGTTTGTCGACAGCTACCAGGGCAAGACACAGGCGCGCTTGCGTATCGTGCTGTCGTGGGACAGCGCCGGCACCGACCTCGATCTGCATGTGGTCACGCCGGATGGTGGTCACGCCTGGTACGGCAATCGCGTCTTGAAGGATGGCGGTGCGCTGGACGTGGACGTGACCACCGGTTACGGGCCAGAAATCTTTTCCAGCGCGGCGCCCCTGAAGGGCAACTATCACGCCTACGTCAATTACTACGGCAGCGGCGAGAACACCGCCATGCTGACCGTGGCCCGCATATCGATCATCACAAATGAAGGTACGCCGCGTGAAAAGCTGCAGAGCTTCCAGGTGCCGATGCGGGCGGCTGGCGAGCTGACCTTGGTGAAATCGTTCGTCTTGCCATAAATGGCTCTTGCGGACACGCTGTTGCTTGGCTATAATTCGCCCCCTCGCTGAACGACGCATGCAAATGCCGAGTGAGACGAGAGAAAAGAAGGAGTTGACGATTGTGCTGAAATGCTTCATACTCTTCCTTCTTCGCAGCTGATAAACACAACGCTTTGTCGATAGCGCGAGAGTAGTAAATAAGCAGTAACCGAATACAGTTCTTTAACAATTAACAGTCGATAAGTGTGGGCATTTGATGTAAGTGCAGCAGTGATCTTCGGATTACTGTAATACTTAAAATATCAAATGTTCACAAGAAATAATGAAATAGGATACTTCTTCGGAAGTAGCCTGTCAGTTTTTTGAGTGAGCGACCCGTCGCAAGACGGTGCCAATAAAATGGCAAAGTAACAGAGATTAAACTGAAGAGTTTGATCCTGGCTCAGATTGAACGCTGGCGGCATGCCTTACACATGCAAGTCGAACGGCAGCACGGAGCTTGCTCTGGTGGCGAGTGGCGAACGGGTGAGTAATATATCGGAACGTACCCTGGAGTGGGGGATAACGTAGCGAAAGTTACGCTAATACCGCATACGATCTACGGATGAAAGTGGGGGATCGCAAGACCTCATGCTCGTGGAGCGGCCGATATCTGATTAGCTAGTTGGTAGGGTAAAAGCCTACCAAGGCATCGATCAGTAGCTGGTCTGAGAGGACGACCAGCCACACTGGAACTGAGACACGGTCCAGACTCCTACGGGAGGCAGCAGTGGGGAATTTTGGACAATGGGCGAAAGCCTGATCCAGCAATGCCGCGTGAGTGAAGAAGGCCTTCGGGTTGTAAAGCTCTTTTGTCAGGGAAGAAACGGTGAGGGCTAATATCCCTTGCTAATGACGGTACCTGAAGAATAAGCACCGGCTAACTACGTGCCAGCAGCCGCGGTAATACGTAGGGTGCAAGCGTTAATCGGAATTACTGGGCGTAAAGCGTGCGCAGGCGGTTTTGTAAGTCTGATGTGAAATCCCCGGGCTCAACCTGGGAATTGCATTGGAGACTGCAAGGCTAGAATCTGGCAGAGGGGGTAGAATTCCACGTGTAGCAGTGAAATGCGTAGATATGTGGAGGAACACCGATGGCGAAGGCAGCCCCTGGGTCAAGATTGACGCTCATGCACGAAAGCGTGGGGAGCAAACAGGATTAGATACCCTGGTAGTCCACGCCCTAAACGATGTCTACTAGTTGTCGGGTCTTAATTGACTTGGTAACGCAGCTAACGCGTGAAGTAGACCGCCTGGGGAGTACGGTCGCAAGATTAAAACTCAAAGGAATTGACGGGGACCCGCACAAGCGGTGGATGATGTGGATTAATTCGATGCAACGCGAAAAACCTTACCTACCCTTGACATGGCTGGAATCCCCGAGAGATTGGGGAGTGCTCGAAAGAGAACCAGTACACAGGTGCTGCATGGCTGTCGTCAGCTCGTGTCGTGAGATGTTGGGTTAAGTCCCGCAACGAGCGCAACCCTTGTCATTAGTTGCTACGAAAGGGCACTCTAATGAGACTGCCGGTGACAAACCGGAGGAAGGTGGGGATGACGTCAAGTCCTCATGGCCCTTATGGGTAGGGCTTCACACGTCATACAATGGTACATACAGAGCGCCGCCAACCCGCGAGGGGGAGCTAATCGCAGAAAGTGTATCGTAGTCCGGATTGTAGTCTGCAACTCGACTGCATGAAGTTGGAATCGCTAGTAATCGCGGATCAGCATGTCGCGGTGAATACGTTCCCGGGTCTTGTACACACCGCCCGTCACACCATGGGAGCGGGTTTTACCAGAAGTAGGTAGCTTAACCGTAAGGAGGGCGCTTACCACGGTAGGATTCGTGACTGGGGTGAAGTCGTAACAAGGTAGCCGTATCGGAAGGTGCGGCTGGATCACCTCCTTTCTAGAGTTTGCACGAATCATGTAAATGATTCACGCATCAAATGTTCACACTTATCGGCTGTTAATAAAGAAGAACAGCATTTGGGGCTGTAGCTCAGCTGGTTAGAGCACCGTGTTGATAACGCGGGGGTCGTTGGTTCGAGTCCAACCAGCCCTACCAGTTTCTGTAGCACCCGTAGCAAACATGGGGGATTAGCTCAGCTGGGAGAGCACCTGCTTTGCAAGCAGGGGGTCGTCGGTTCGATCCCGTCATCCTCCACCAAAAGTTCAAACGTAAATCAGCGCAGATGGCGCCGGGATTTAGGTTTGGTCTTTTCGAGATCAAGTGCTGTATGTTCTTTAACAATCTGGAAGAAGTAAAGATTATTTATTGATCGGTTTGCCGTAAAAAGCGAATCGATGGGTAATGATTGTATGTATCAACAAACAAGCAACAACGTTGTACTTTCTTATCCCTGTAGCGCTCTTTTCATTTGAAAGAATGAAGAGGCTAACGTTATAGGGACAAGCGAATAAGTGCACATGGTGGATGCCTTGGCGATTACAGGCGATGAAGGACGTAGTAGCTTGCGATAAGCTGCGGGGAGTGAGCAAACACACTTTGATCCGCAGATTTCCGAATGGGGCAACCCACCCTTTTAGGGTATTGCATACTGAATACATAGGTATGCAAGGCGAACGCGGCGAACTGAAACATCTAAGTAGCTGCAGGAAAAGAAATCAACCGAGATTCCCAAAGTAGCGGCGAGCGAAATGGGAAGAGCCTGTACGTGATAGTCGGACCGATAACAGAATCCCCTGGAAATGGGAGCCATAGTGGGTGATAGCCCCGTATGTGAAATCGGACCGGTGGTACTAAGCGTACGACAAGTAGGGCGGGACACGTGACATCCTGTCTGAATATGGGGGGACCATCCTCCAAGGCTAAATACTCGTAATCGACCGATAGTGAACCAGTACCGTGAGGGAAAGGCGAAAAGAACCCCGGAAGGGGAGTGAAATAGATCCTGAAACCGTGTGCATACAAACAGTAGGAGCGGACTTGTTCCGTGACTGCGTACCTTTTGTATAATGGGTCAGCGACTTACATTCAGTGGCAAGGTTAACCGCATAGGGAAGCCGTAGAGAAATCGAGTCCGAATAGGGCGATCAGTCGCTGGGTGTAGACCCGAAACCAAGTGATCTACTCATGGCCAGGATGAAGGTGCGGTAACACGCCCTGGAGGTCCGAACCCACTAATGTTGAAAAATTAGGGGATGAGCTGTGGGTAGGGGTGAAAGGCTAAACAAACTTGGAAATAGCTGGTTCTCTCCGAAAACTATTTAGGTAGTGCCTCAAGTATCACCATCGGGGGTAGAGCACTGTTATGGCTAGGGGGTCATTGCGACTTACCAAACCATTGCAAACTCCGAATACCGATGAGTGCGAGCTTGGGAGACAGACGTCGGGTGCTAACGTCCGGCGTCAAGAGGGAAACAACCCAGACCGCCAGCTAAGGTCCCAAAGATTGGCTAAGTGGAAAACGAAGTGGGAAGGCTAAAACAGTCAGGATGTTGGCTTAGAAGCAGCCATCATTTAAAGAAAGCGTAATAGCTCACTGATCGAGTCGTCCTGCGCGGAAGATGTAACGGGGCTAAGCCAGTCACCGAAGCTGCGGATATCCTTTATTGGATATGGTAGGAGAGCGTTCTGTAAGCCTGCGAAGGTGTCTTGTAAAGGATGCTGGAGGTATCAGAAGTGCGAATGCTGACATGAGTAGCGATAATGGGGGTGAAAAGCCTCCACGCCGTAAGCCCAAGGTTTCCTGTTCAACGTTCATCGGAGCAGGGTGAGTCGGCCCCTAAGGCGAGGCAGAGATGCGTAGCTGATGGGAAGCAGGTTAATATTCCTGCACCGTCGTATGATGCGATGGGGGGACGGATCGCGGAAGGTTGTCTGACTGTTGGAATAGTCAGTTTCTGTCTCATAGAAGGCACTTAGGCAAATCCGGGTGCGGAATTCAAGGGGATGGGACGAGTGAATTTATTCACGAAGCAATCGGAAGTGGTTCCAAGAAAAGCCTCTAAGCTTCAGTCATACGAGACCGTACCGCAAACCGACACAGGTGGGCGAGATGAGTATTCTAAGGCGCTTGAGAGAACTCGGGAGAAGGAACTCGGCAAATTGGTACCGTAACTTCGGGAAAAGGTACGCCCCGGTAGCTTGAATGGTTTACTCCATGAGGGTGAAAGGGTTGCAATAAACTGGTGGCTGCGACTGTTTAATAAAAACACAGCACTCTGCAAACACGAAAGTGGACGTATAGGGTGTGACGCCTGCCCGGTGCTGGAAGATTAAATGATGGGGTGCAAGCTCTTGATTGAAGTCCCAGTAAACGGCGGCCGTAACTATAACGGTCCTAAGGTAGCGAAATTCCTTGTCGGGTAAGTTCCGACCTGCACGAATGGCGTAACGATGGCCACACTGTCTCCTCCCGAGACTCAGCGAAGTTGAAATGTTTGTGATGATGCAATCTACCCGCGGCTAGACGGAAAGACCCCATGAACCTTTACTGTAGCTTTGCATTGGACTTTGAACCAATCTGTGTAGGATAGGTGGGAGGCTTTGAAGCGGGGACGCTAGTTCTCGTGGAGCCAACCTTGAAATACCACCCTGGTTTGTTTGAGGTTCTAACCTTGGTCCGTTATCCGGATCGGGGACAGTGCATGGTAGGCAGTTTGACTGGGGCGGTCTCCTCCTAAAGTGTAACGGAGGAGTTCGAAGGTACGCTAGATACGGTCGGACATCGTGTTGATAGTGCAATGGCATAAGCGTGCTTAACTGCGAGACTGACAAGTCGAGCAGGTACGAAAGTAGGACATAGTGATCCGGTGGTTCTGTATGGAAGGGCCATCGCTCAACGGATAAAAGGTACTCTGGGGATAACAGGCTGATTCCTCCCAAGAGTTCATATCGACGGGGAGTTTGGCACCTCGATGTCGGCTCATCACATCCTGGGGCTGTAGCCGGTCCCAAGGGTATGGCTGTTCGCCATTTAAAGTGGTACGTGAGCTGGGTTTAAAACGTCGTGAGACAGTTTGGTCCCTATCTGCCGTGGGCGTTGGAAATTTGAAGGGGGCTGCTCCTAGTACGAGAGGACCGGAGTGGACGAACCTCTGGTGTACCGGTTGTCACGCCAGTGGCATTGCCGGGTAGCTAAGTTCGGAAGAGATAACCGCTGAAAGCATCTAAGCGGGAAACTTGCCTTGAGATGAGATTTCCCAGAGCCTTGAGCTCTTTGAAGGGTCGTTCGAGACCAGGACGTTGATAGGCTGGGTGTGGAAGTGCAGTAATGCATTAAGCTAACCAGTACTAATTGCCCGTACGGCTTGTCCCTATAACCTTAGCAGGTACAGAGGATGAGAAAGTACATGTTGCGAAGTTGTTGATCGCAATCATTACCCAAAATTCTAAATAATCCGCTTCTTCCAGATTCATGGCTTTGTCGCTCCACTGAGGACAAATGCCGGTACAAGTTATGCCTGATGACCATAGCAAGTTGGTCCCACCCCTTCCCATCCCGAACAGGACCGTGAAACAACTTTGCGCCGATGATAGTGCTGCAACCAGTGTGAAAGTAGGTTATCGTCAGGCTTGTTATTCGCAGTAAGAGAAAAACCCGTCAAGCAATTGGCGGGTTTTTTCGTCTGGCGGTTGGATGCGCCGCTGGTGCTGTCGGCTTACGCTGCGCTAAGCCGACCTACGCCGACCTGCGCCGATCCGCCGACCGACGGTCAGTGTGTGGGGACTGCCCCCGGCTGTTCAGCAGGCGAAAAAAGGCAGCGCTGCGCGCTGCCTTTGTCATTTATCACCACATGTTGTGCACAGCGGGCACCGTCATGTTCTCTTCATATTGACACTGTACGATGACTTCCATTCTCATCAAGTAACGTGTGCACCCATGCTGGCCAAGCTTAAACTCGTCAAAACGCCCAAAGGCATCGATAGCGCTTTGATGCTGTCGGCCATGCTGATACTGTGGATCGGCAATTACAGCAACCTCGACCTCATGATTGCCGACAGCATGTTCGACGATGCGCGTGGGCAATTTGTCGGCACCGACAGCGCGTGGGCGGGCAGTTTTCAGATAGGTATGCTCTTGCTTGGCGCCGTCATGATCGGGCTGGCCGTCTGGGACACCTTGCGTCCGGTGGCCTGGCTTGCTTCACGCCGCAGCGCCTTGCGCGTGGCGGCGCTGTCGGCTATCTTCGTGCCGCTAAGCATCTATTGGCTCTCTTCTTTCAGCGATGTGCCGTGCCCCACGGATTTATTGCGCTATGGCGGACTGGAGCCTTACACGCGTTTGCTGGAAACGTTGCCAGCCAGCGCATCTGCCATGGTATGCCTGCCAGCGACCCAGGCGAATATTGCCTGGTGGATGCTGGCCTTGCCATTGTTCTGCCTGCCTGGACGGCCACGCACGGCGCTGCTGCTCACTGGCGTCATGCTGCTGTGCGGTTTGGCGGCAGGCTGGCAGCAACAGTTGCAAGGTGCGCAATTTTTTACGCACACCTTGTGGTCTGCCTGGATCGCTTCTTTCCTGATCTATCTGCTGCATCATTTGTTCCGGACCGAGGACGCGTTGGCCTGAAATACAAAAGTACGTCACAATCTGCCTGTCGAGTTGTCGTTTCATACAAAAACAGGAGCACCATGAACGAGCAGATTGCGAGAGAAGTGGTATTGGTCCGTGCTATCGAGACGGCCGACCAGAAAAAGAAGTCCTCAGCGAGGATGACCGCATGTATGCCAGCCGCAGTGCGCGTGAGCTTGCGCAATGGCAAGCTTCGGGCAAGCAGGCCGAAGTCACGGGTGACGATTTCCTGCAGCAGCGCTCCGAGCTGATCATCAAGCGCATCACCGAGCGCACCCCCGCGTTTGCCGTTTTCGCGAAACGCCGTAACGGCATGAAAACCCTGGCGCTGACTTTGCCCCTGTTGGCACTGCTGCTGGGCGCCGGGCTTGATCGCATCACGGATCCGCACCGCGTCGACTTGTTGTCGGCGCCCTTGCTGTTGATCATCGCCTGGAATGTGCTGGTCTACCTGGGCTTGCTGATCTGGCTATGCATTCCCTCACGTTCCCTGGGCTGGCCGAAAGCGGGATTGGTGCGCCACCTGAGCGTGGGCCGCCTGGCCTTGCCGCGCAAATTGCCGCACGCCTTGTCCTCGGGCTTGCTCAGTTTCATGGGGGAATGGGCGCACCTGAGCGCCAAGCTGACGGCCGCGCGCCTGGGTCGTACCATTCACCTGAGCGCCGCCATGTTTGCCATCGGCGCCGTCGCCTCGCTGTATGCCCGCGGCTTCCTGTCGCAGTACGCGGCCGGGTGGGAGAGCACGTTTCTGAATGCCGGCCAGGTGCACAGCCTGCTGTCGACCTTGTTTGCGCCGGCCATCGCCCTGTTTCATTTGCAAGGTTTTTCGCTGGCGGAAATCGAGGCGCTGCGTTTCCCGCAAACGACGACCGTCGAAGGCGGCGCGCGCTGGGTGCATTTGTATGCGGCAACGATTTTCCTGCTGGTGGTCGTGCCCCGCCTGATCCTGGCCCTGGTTAACAACTGGCGCGCCGCGCGCCTGGCCAGGCACTTTCCGCTGGATCTCGATCAACCGTATTTCCGCAAGCTTAATGAAAGCATCGGCGTGGCTACGGGCGGCATGCTGCGCGTCTTGCCGTACAGCTTTACGGTCGATGAAGCCCGCCACAAGGGGCTGGGGCAGCTGTCCATCATGCTGTTTGGCGAGCAGGGCCGCATGATGCTGCGTCCATCGACGTCATATGGCGAAGAGCCGCAGGAAGTCTTGCGCGGCACGGACTTGAATGATCCGCAAGTCAATATCACGGCCGTGCTGTTCAACCTGACGGCGACGCCGGAAAAGGAAAATCAAGGCGCCTTCCTCGATTATCTGGTGCAATCGTCGGCGCGCGGCATCGCAGTCCTGATCGACGAGTCCAGCTACCTGGAGCGCGCGGGCGAGCAGGTGGATAATGCCGCCCGTTTGGCGGAACGAGTCGCCCTGTGGCAACAGTTCTGCCAGTTCCATAAAACCACGGCCACCGTGGTCAATTTGCTCAATCCGGCCCTGCACCCGCTCGATGCCGGTGTCGGCTTGAAAGTATCGGCAGCAGCATGAGTGTGAATGTGAATAAAGATATCCAGGATAATGCGGTGCAGATTCAGTTTGCGCTGATTTCGCACACGAATAATGGCAAGACGACATTGGCGCGCACCCTGGTGGGCGTGGATATCGGCGAAGTGCGCGACGCCGCCCACGTGACGGTGTTTGCCGAATCGCATACCTTGCTGGCGACGCCGCAGGGCGATGCCCTGCAATTGTGGGACACGCCCGGCTTTGGCGACTCCGTGCGCCTGCTCAAGCGGCTGGGACAGTCGGGCAATCCCATCGGCTGGTTCCTGCGCGAGGTGCTGGACCGGTATCGCGACCGTCCGTTCTGGCTGAGCCAGCAAGCGCTGCGCACGGCCAAGGACGCGGCCGACGTGGTGCTGTACCTGGTCAACTCCTCGGAACATCCGAAGGATGCGGGTTACTTGCCGGCGGAAATGAAAATCCTCGAATGGCTGGGCAAGCCAGTGGTGGTCTTGCTCAATCAGATGGGGCCGCCACGTCCGGGTAATGAAGAACACAGCGAGCAGGCGCGCTGGCGCGAGCATTTGCAGCAATATCCCATCGTACGCGACGTTTTGGCGCTCGATGCCTTTGCCCGCTGCTGGGTACATGAGCGTGTGTTTTACGAAGCCGTGGGCAAGTTGTTGCCGCAATCACAGCAAAGTGGCTATGCGCGCTTGTTTGCTAGCTGGCAAGCGCAGAATACGGCGCGTTTCCAGCAGGCCATGCAATTGCTGGCTACGCAGCTGGCTGCGGCTGCCCAGGATCGCGAGGCCATTGAGCCGGCGTCCAAGGGCTTGCTGAAATCGGCTTTGCAAGTTGTGGGTATCGGCAAGAATGCAGAGCAGCAACGCCAGGAAAAGGCCATGGCTAGCCTGGTGGCGCGCCTCAATACGCACAACGGCGTGATCACGCGTGAACTGTTGATCTTGCACAAACTCGACCCGACCGATGCGCATAAGATCAATAGCCGGATACGGGAAAATTTCGCCGTGCGCGCGCCGATCGACAAGGCGCAAGCGGGGTTGTTGGGCGCCATGATTTCCGGAGCGGCGACGGGACTGTCAGCCGACCTGATTTCCGGTGGCTTGACGTTGGGCACGGGCGCCTTGCTTGGCGGCGTGGTCGGTGCGCTGACATTTGCGGGCGCGGCCTGGGGCTTTAATTCCGGTACGGATCGCAACGAGCCCACGATGCAATTTACCGATGCCTTCCTGCGTACCTTGGTGGTGGCAGGCGTGCTGCGTTACTTAGCGGTGGCGCACTTTGGCCGTGGCCGCGGCAACTTTGTGGAAAGCGAAGCGCCGGCCTTCTGGCAAGATGAAGTCGAGCAAGCGGTGTCGCGTCATGAGGGCGCGCTGGCAGAGTTGTGGAAAGACGTGCGCAGGGAAAAATCGCCCGAGCAAGCGACCGAGCGGATCGCCCCCATGATTGCCGCCATCACTTCCGATACCCTGGCCCGCCTGTATCCGGATGTGCCGCGCCTCGTATAGCGTATCAGGCGCCAATCAGACGCGGGTCTGCAGCCACTGTTGCAGAAATTGCACGCAGGCTCTGACCTTGGCCGAGTTCGACAGCCGCGAGGTGGTCACCGCCCACACATCGGCGGCCTGTTGATACGCGGGCAAAATGCGGATCAGCTTGCCTTGCGCCAGACTGCTTTCCACATCCCATGCGGAGCGCAAGATGATGCCGTGGCCATCCAGCGCCCATTGATGGACGATCTCGCCATTGTTGGCCGATAACGGTCCATCAACCTTCACCGTTTCCTGCCCGTGCGGCCCTTGCAGTTTCCAGCGCCGTCCATCCTGGTCGCGCTCGCGGATGACGATGCAGTCATGCTCACGCAATTGCGCCAGTGTGGCAGGCGTGCCATGTTGGGCCAGGTAGGCGGGCGAGGCACACAGGACGCGCTGGTTGCTGGCAATGCGGTGGGCGATCAGGTCTGGCTCGCGCACCTCGCCGATGCGAATGTCGAGGTCGAAACCTTCGCCCAGCAGGTCAACGGGGCGGTCGAGCAATTCCAGCTGTATTTTCAGGTCTGGATATTGCCGTGCCAGCTGGGATAGGGCGGGACCGAGCCGGTTGCGCCCAAAACCGGAACTGGAGCAGATGCGCAGCAAGCCCTGCGGCTGCAATTTCGACTGCGCCACCGCTTCACCCATCTGTTCGACATCTTCCAGGATGCGCTGCGCCCATTGCCGTACGATCTCGCCGTGATCGGTGACGCTGACCCGGCGCGTCGTCCGGTGCAGCAAACGCACTTGCAGCGCCGCTTCCAGCATGCCGATGCGCTTGCTCACGACCGCCTTGGAAATGCCCAGTTCCAGCGCCGTGGCGGCGAAACTGGTTTTATGGGCGACCTGGCAAAACAGGCGCAAGTCTTCCAGCAGCGGCGTATTTTTCATCGATTGACCACAAAATGTGGATACTTGGGTTATGAATTCCCTGATTGTATTCTGATGCGGCACCAGTATCATCAACATATCCATTTATCCACAGGAGAATGTCATGCCCGGACACAGAATCGCAGTCATCGCCGGCGACGGCATCGGCAATGAAGTCATGCCGGAAGGGTTGCGTGTGGTCGAGGCCGCGGCGCGCCGATTCAATATCGACCTGCAGTTTACGACCATGGCGTGGGCGAATTGCGACTATTACCTGGAGCATGGCCAGATGATGCCCTCGGACTGGTTTGCCCAGCTCAAGGATTTTGACGCCATCTATTTTGGCGCCGTGGGTTGGCCGGACAAGGTGCCCGACCATATCTCCTTATGGGGATCGCTGTTGAAATTCCGGCGCGAGTTCGACGAATACGTCAACTTGCGACCCGTGCGGCTGATGCCGGGCGTACCGTGTCCGCTGGCGAACAAGAAACCTGGCGATATCGACTTTTATGTCGTGCGTGAAAATACGGAAGGAGAATATTCGTCCGTGGGCGGGCGCATGTTCGAGGGGACGGAGCGCGAAACGGTGCTGCAGGAATCCGTGTTTACGCGCAAGGGCGTCGATCGCATCCTGAAGTATGCGTTTGAGCTGGCGCAAAGCCGGCCTAAAAAACACCTGACATCGGCGACCAAGTCGAATGGCATTGCCATCAGCATGCCATTCTGGGATGAGCGAGTCGAAGCGATGGGGCCGAGCTTTCCCGATGTGCACTGGGATAAATACCATATCGACATCCTTGCGGCCCGTTTTGTGCTCAGCCCCGAGCGTTTTGACGTGGTGGTCGCTTCGAACCTGTTTGGCGATATCCTGTCCGACCTGGGGCCCGCATGCACGGGAACGATTGCGATCGCACCGTCGGCGAATATCAATCCTGAGCGCACTTTCCCTTCTGTCTTTGAGCCGGTGCACGGTTCCGCGCCCGATATCTATGGCCAGAATATCGCCAACCCGATTGGCATGATCTGGTCGGGCGCCATGATGCTCGATTTTCTCGGCAATGGCGATACCCAATACACGGCCGCGCATGACGCGATTGTGCGCGCTATCGAGCAGGTGCTCGAGTATGGCCCGCGTACGCCGGACATGGGCGGCAGCGCCAGTACGACTGATGTCGGCAAGGCGGTTGCCGAATTGCTGAAATAAAGCTTGCCGCCCGTGGGCGGCTTTGCTATAGTTCGCCTCCCCAATGAGACGCAGCAGTTTGCGGCACAAAAGGGACGGCCTTCAGGGGCTGGGTAGTAGAAAAGAAGGAGTTGACGGACGTAGCAAATTGCTTCATACTCTTCCTTCTTCGCAGCTGACAAACACAACGCTTTGTCAATAGCGCGAAAGTAGTACCGAATACAGTTCTTTAACAATTAACAGTCGATAAGTGTGGGCATTTGATGCAAGTGCAGCGCCGATCTTCGGATTGGCGTCTAACTTAAAATATCAAATGTTCACAAGAAATAATGAAATAGGCGCTACGAAAGTAGTGGCCTGTCAGTTTTTTGAGTGAGCGACCCGTCGCAAGACGGTGCCAATAAAATGGCAAAGTAACAGAGATTAAACTGAAGAGTTTGATCCTGGCTCAGATTGAACGCTGGCGGCATGCCTTACACATGCAAGTCGAACGGCAGCACGGAGCTTGCTCTGGTGGCGAGTGGCGAACGGGTGAGTAATATATCGGAACGTACCCTGGAGTGGGGGATAACGTAGCGAAAGTTACGCTAATACCGCATACGATCTACGGATGAAAGTGGGGGATCGCAAGACCTCATGCTCGTGGAGCGGCCGATATCTGATTAGCTAGTTGGTAGGGTAAAAGCCTACCAAGGCATCGATCAGTAGCTGGTCTGAGAGGACGACCAGCCACACTGGAACTGAGACACGGTCCAGACTCCTACGGGAGGCAGCAGTGGGGAATTTTGGACAATGGGCGAAAGCCTGATCCAGCAATGCCGCGTGAGTGAAGAAGGCCTTCGGGTTGTAAAGCTCTTTTGTCAGGGAAGAAACGGTGAGGGCTAATATCCCTTGCTAATGACGGTACCTGAAGAATAAGCACCGGCTAACTACGTGCCAGCAGCCGCGGTAATACGTAGGGTGCAAGCGTTAATCGGAATTACTGGGCGTAAAGCGTGCGCAGGCGGTTTTGTAAGTCTGATGTGAAATCCCCGGGCTCAACCTGGGAATTGCATTGGAGACTGCAAGGCTAGAATCTGGCAGAGGGGGTAGAATTCCACGTGTAGCAGTGAAATGCGTAGATATGTGGAGGAACACCGATGGCGAAGGCAGCCCCCTGGGTCAAGATTGACGCTCATGCACGAAAGCGTGGGGAGCAAACAGGATTAGATACCCTGGTAGTCCACGCCCTAAACGATGTCTACTAGTTGTCGGGTCTTAATTGACTTGGTAACGCAGCTAACGCGTGAAGTAGACCGCCTGGGGAGTACGGTCGCAAGATTAAAACTCAAAGGAATTGACGGGGACCCGCACAAGCGGTGGATGATGTGGATTAATTCGATGCAACGCGAAAAACCTTACCTACCCTTGACATGGCTGGAATCCCCGAGAGATTGGGGAGTGCTCGAAAGAGAACCAGTACACAGGTGCTGCATGGCTGTCGTCAGCTCGTGTCGTGAGATGTTGGGTTAAGTCCCGCAACGAGCGCAACCCTTGTCATTAGTTGCTACGAAAGGGCACTCTAATGAGACTGCCGGTGACAAACCGGAGGAAGGTGGGGATGACGTCAAGTCCTCATGGCCCTTATGGGTAGGGCTTCACACGTCATACAATGGTACATACAGAGCGCCGCCAACCCGCGAGGGGGAGCTAATCGCAGAAAGTGTATCGTAGTCCGGATTGTAGTCTGCAACTCGACTGCATGAAGTTGGAATCGCTAGTAATCGCGGATCAGCATGTCGCGGTGAATACGTTCCCGGGTCTTGTACACACCGCCCGTCACACCATGGGAGCGGGTTTTACCAGAAGTAGGTAGCTTAACCGTAAGGAGGGCGCTTACCACGGTAGGATTCGTGACTGGGGTGAAGTCGTAACAAGGTAGCCGTATCGGAAGGTGCGGCTGGATCACCTCCTTTCTAGAGTTTGCACGAATCATGTAAATGATTCACGCATCAAATGTTCACACTTATCGGCTGTTAATAAAGAAGAACAGCATTTGGGGCTGTAGCTCAGCTGGTTAGAGCACCGTGTTGATAACGCGGGGGTCGTTGGTTCGAGTCCAACCAGCCCTACCAGTTTCTGTAGCACCCGTAGCAAACATGGGGGATTAGCTCAGCTGGGAGAGCACCTGCTTTGCAAGCAGGGGGTCGTCGGTTCGATCCCGTCATCCTCCACCACGTTTTACCGAAAGTGCAAATGTAAGCCAGTCAAATAGACTCAGGTTTAGATTTGATCTTTTAGCGATCAAAGCTGTTTCGTTCTTTAACAATCTGGAAGAAGTAAAGATTATTTATTGATCGGTTTGCCGTAAAACGCAAATCGATGGGTAATGATTGTATGTATCAACAAACAAGCAACAACGTTGTACTTTCTTATCCCTGTAGCGCTCTTTGAGGACTTCGGTCTTCAGAGGCTAACGTTATAGGGACAAGCGAATAAGTGCACATGGTGGATGCCTTGGCGATTACAGGCGATGAAGGACGTAGTAGCTTGCGATAAGCTGCGGGGAGTGAGCAAACACACTTTGATCCGCAGATTTCCGAATGGGGCAACCCACCCTTTTAGGGTATTGCATACTGAATACATAGGTATGCAAGGCGAACGCGGCGAACTGAAACATCTAAGTAGCTGCAGGAAAAGAAATCAACCGAGATTCCCAAAGTAGCGGCGAGCGAAATGGGAAGAGCCTGTACGTGATAGTCGGACCGATAACAGAATCCCCTGGAAATGGGAGCCATAGCGGGTGATAGCCCCGTATGTGAAATCGGACCGGTGGTACTAAGCGTACGACAAGTAGGGCGGGACACGTGACATCCTGTCTGAATATGGGGGGACCATCCTCCAAGGCTAAATACTCGTAATCGACCGATAGTGAACCAGTACCGTGAGGGAAAGGCGAAAAGAACCCCGGAAGGGGAGTGAAATAGATCCTGAAACCGTGTGCATACAAACAGTAGGAGCGGACTTGTTCCGTGACTGCGTACCTTTTGTATAATGGGTCAGCGACTTACATTCAGTGGCAAGGTTAACCGCATAGGGAAGCCGTAGAGAAATCGAGTCCGAATAGGGCGATCAGTCGCTGGGTGTAGACCCGAAACCAAGTGATCTACTCATGGCCAGGATGAAGGTGCGGTAACACGCCCTGGAGGTCCGAACCCACTAATGTTGAAAAATTAGGGGATGAGCTGTGGGTAGGGGTGAAAGGCTAAACAAACTTGGAAATAGCTGGTTCTCTCCGAAAACTATTTAGGTAGTGCCTCAAGTATCACCATCGGGGGTAGAGCACTGTTATGGCTAGGGGGTCATTGCGACTTACCAAACCATTGCAAACTCCGAATACCGATGAGTGCGAGCTTGGGAGACAGACGTCGGGTGCTAACGTCCGGCGTCAAGAGGGAAACAACCCAGACCGCCAGCTAAGGTCCCAAAGATTGGCTAAGTGGAAAACGAAGTGGGAAGGCTAAAACAGTCAGGATGTTGGCTTAGAAGCAGCCATCATTTAAAGAAAGCGTAATAGCTCACTGATCGAGTCGTCCTGCGCGGAAGATGTAACGGGGCTAAGCCAGTCACCGAAGCTGCGGATATTGTTCTGTGATTTATCACAGATATATATGGTAGGAGAGCGTTCTGTAAGCCTGCGAAGGTGTCTTGTAAAGGATGCTGGAGGTATCAGAAGTGCGAATGCTGACATGAGTAGCGATAATGGGGGTGAAAAGCCTCCACGCCGTAAGCCCAAGGTTTCCTGTTCAACGTTCATCGGAGCAGGGTGAGTCGGCCCCTAAGGCGAGGCAGAGATGCGTAGCTGATGGGAAGCAGGTTAATATTCCTGCACCGTCGTATGATGCGATGGGGGGACGGATCGCGGAAGGTTGTCTGACTGTTGGAATAGTCAGTTTCTGTCTCATAGAAGGTACTTAGGCAAATCCGGGTACGGAATTCAAGGGGATGGGACGAGTGCACTTGTGCACGAAGCAATCGGAAGTGGTTCCAAGAAAAGCCTCTAAGCTTCAGTCATACGAGACCGTACCGCAAACCGACACAGGTGGGCGAGATGAGTATTCTAAGGCGCTTGAGAGAACTCGGGAGAAGGAACTCGGCAAATTGGTACCGTAACTTCGGGAAAAGGTACGCCCCGGTAGCTTGATTGGTTTACTCCATGAGGGTGAAAGGGTTGCAATAAACTGGTGGCTGCGACTGTTTAATAAAAACACAGCACTCTGCAAACACGAAAGTGGACGTATAGGGTGTGACGCCTGCCCGGTGCTGGAAGATTAAATGATGGGGTGCAAGCTCTTGATTGAAGTCCCAGTAAACGGCGGCCGTAACTATAACGGTCCTAAGGTAGCGAAATTCCTTGTCGGGTAAGTTCCGACCTGCACGAATGGCGTAACGATGGCCACACTGTCTCCTCCCGAGACTCAGCGAAGTTGAAATGTTTGTGATGATGCAATCTACCCGCGGCTAGACGGAAAGACCCCATGAACCTTTACTGTAGCTTTGCATTGGACTTTGAACCAATCTGTGTAGGATAGGTGGGAGGCTTTGAAGCGGGGACGCTAGTTCTCGTGGAGCCAACCTTGAAATACCACCCTGGTTTGTTTGAGGTTCTAACCTTGGTCCGTTATCCGGATCGGGGACAGTGCATGGTAGGCAGTTTGACTGGGGCGGTCTCCTCCTAAAGTGTAACGGAGGAGTTCGAAGGTACGCTAGATACGGTCGGACATCGTGTTGATAGTGCAATGGCATAAGCGTGCTTAACTGCGAGACTGACAAGTCGAGCAGGTACGAAAGTAGGACATAGTGATCCGGTGGTTCTGTATGGAAGGGCCATCGCTCAACGGATAAAAGGTACTCTGGGGATAACAGGCTGATTCCTCCCAAGAGTTCATATCGACGGGGAGTTTGGCACCTCGATGTCGGCTCATCACATCCTGGGGCTGTAGCCGGTCCCAAGGGTATGGCTGTTCGCCATTTAAAGTGGTACGTGAGCTGGGTTTAAAACGTCGTGAGACAGTTTGGTCCCTATCTGCCGTGGGCGTTGGAAATTTGAAGGGGGCTGCTCCTAGTACGAGAGGACCGGAGTGGACGAACCTCTGGTGTACCGGTTGTCACGCCAGTGGCATTGCCGGGTAGCTAAGTTCGGAAGAGATAACCGCTGAAAGCATCTAAGCGGGAAACTTGCCTTGAGATGAGATTTCCCAGAGCCTTGAGCTCTTTGAAGGGTCGTTCGAGACCAGGACGTTGATAGGCTGGGTGTGGAAGTGCAGTAATGCATTAAGCTAACCAGTACTAATTGCCCGTACGGCTTGTCCCTATAACCTTAGCAGGTACAGAGGATGAGAAAGTACATGTTGCGAAGTTGTTGATCGCAATCATTACCCAAAATTCTAAATAATCCGCTTCTTCCAGATTCATGGCTTTGTCGCTCCACTGAGGACAAATGCCGGTACAAGTTATGCCTGATGACCATAGCAAGTTGGTCCCACCCCTTCCCATCCCGAACAGGACCGTGAAACAACTTTGCGCCGATGATAGTGCTGCAACCAGTGTGAAAGTAGGTTATCGTCAGGCTTGTTATTCGCAGTAAGAGAAAAACCCGTCAAGCAATTGGCGGGTTTTTTTCGTCTGGCGGTTGGGTGCGCCGCTGGTGCTGTCGGCTTACGCTGCGCTAAGCCGACCTACGCCGACCTGCGCCGATCCGCCGACCGACGCTCAGTGTGTGGGGGGACTGCCCCCGGCTGTTCAGCAGGCGAAAAAAGGCAGCGCTGCGCGCTGCCTTTGTCATTTATCAAACCCATTAAAAGTGATAAGCGACTTTGACGTTCATGTAATTGACGCCGCTATTCGGTTTCTTGTAACCGCCGTTCGAGAAATGCTGGATCTTCGCAGCGACTTCCCATTTGTTATTGAAGATATAGCCGACGCCGATATGGTCGCCGAACTGGAAGTGGGTCGACAGGCGGTTATCGTCGTTGTCGTACAGCTTGGACAGCATGTGTACGCCAATGCCGCCTTCCGCATAGAAGCCCAGCTTATTTGTATTTTCAAAGCGGAACACAGGGGTAAAGCCCAGGTCCCACAGTTTTTGATGCTGTCCAGGGACGTTGCGATAGCTCTTGCCATCCCAGCCACCGATGCTGGCATCCCAGTAACCGCTCAGCTGCGTGCCATTCGATACAAACCAGGCCTTATCCCAGTTCGAGGTCACGCCGGCGCGTACCATTTGTACCTTCACGCCCTTGGCATATTCGCCGTAGACGGAGTCGATCAGTTTGTCGTCGGCGGCAAAGCCGGCGTTGGCCGCCATCAGCGCGGCAACGGCGGCGATGGATTTGAGGAGATTCTTCTTGAAGAACATAGAGGCTTTCATCGTAAAATTGGCCGATAGGCTATTGTCTTGTCTGCGCAGGCAGCTTTTTTGCATGCCGCTCTCGCCACTTGTTGATTTCAGGGGTTCAATTGACATTCTCTACAAAAATCGCATTTCTCGGTATCGGTCTGATGGGGGATCCGATGGTCCGCTGCCTGCTACGCGCTGGATATTCTGTCACAATTTGGAATCGCACGCACAGCAAGGCCCAAGTCCTGCGTGCGGCAGGGGCGCAGCCGGCCGTATCCGTGGCTGAGGCGGTCAATGGCGCGGACGTGGTCATCTCGATGCTGGAAGCCGGTCCCATCGTGGCGCAGCTACTGCAAGAGGCGCTGCCGGTCCTGCCCGCTGGCGCGATCTGGATCGATATGAGTTCTACCAAGCAATCGGAAGCCCGGCAATTTCATGCCACTTTGCATGCCGCAGGCCATGGCTTCATCGATGCGCCCGTGTCGGGTGGCGTCGGCGGGGCACAGGCGGGTACTCTGGCCATCATGGCAGGCGCCAGCGCCGGCGATTACGCGCGCGTGGAAACTATCCTGGCGGCGATGGGGCGCCCGACCCTGGTGGGGCCACCCGGCAGTGGCCAGGTTGCCAAGCTGTGCAATCAGCTGATCGTCGGCGCGACCCTGAATATCGTGGCGGAAGCCTTGCTGCTGGCCCAGGCGGCTGGCGCGGATGCGGCCGCCGTACGGGCAGCCATCCGCGGTGGTTTTGCGGAGAGCAAGATTCTGGAGGTGCATGGCCAGCGCATGCTGGAGCGCAATTTTGTTGCGGGCGGGCAGGTGAAAAGTCAGATCAAGGATATGCACAACATCCTCGCGGCAGCGGAAGCGGCGCACGTCACCTTGCCGGTGACGCAACTGGTGACGCAGCGCTATGATACCCTCGCCATGAGCCACCCGACGGCAGACCACGCGGCTGCCTTGTTGGCCCTGGAAGCGTTGAATCCGGGCCAGCGCCTGGGCACCGGTCCGGATAAGTTGAGCTGAATCAAGTGACGGGCAGGCTCGCTTCGGCCAGCTTGACCCAGAAACTGGCGCCGATCGGCAGCAGGTTGTCGTTGAAGTCGTAGCTGCCGTTGTGCAAGACGCACGGTCCCAGGCCGTGGCCGCCGTCGCGGTGCTCGCCATCGCCATTGCCGATGAAGATGTAGCAGCCGGCCTTTTCCTGCAGGAAGAAAGCAAAATCTTCCGCGCCCATGGTCGGTTCGACATTCGCGTTGACCTTGTCGGCGCCCACCACGCTTTTCATCACTTCGACGGCAAACGCCGTTTCTTTCGCGTGGTTGACCAGCGGCGGATAGTTGCGCTTGAAGTGGAACTCGACTTCGGCGCCAAATGCGGCGGCCGTGTGCACGGCGATGTCGCGCATGCGCGCTTCGATCAGGTCCAGCACGGGCGTGGTAAAGGTACGCACGGTACCGACCAGACTGGCATCGTCGGGAATCACATTGGTGGCGCTGCCCGCATGGATTTGCGTGATCGACAGCACGGCCGTGTCGAGCGGACTCTTGTTGCGCGTGATGACGGTTTGCCAGCTCTGGGCGATTTGCACGGCCACCATCACGGGGTCGATGCCCTTGTGAGGCTGGGCCGCATGCGCGCCCTTGCCCTTGACGGTGACGTGGAACTCATTGCTCGACGCCATCATCGGCCCTTCCACCACGCTCAGGGTGCCCGTTTCGGCGCCTGGCCAGTTGTGCATGCCGTAGATGGCATCCATGGGAAAGCGGGTGAACAAGCCGTCTGCTATCATTTCGCGCGCGCCTGCGCCGCCTTCTTCGGCCGGCTGGAAGACCAGGTAGACCGTGCCATCGAAGTTGCGGTGTTGCGCCAGGTAATGGGCCGCACCGAGCAGCATGGCCGTATGGCCGTCGTGGCCGCAGGCGTGCATCTTGCCCGGGTGGCGCGAGGCATGCTCGAAGGTATTCATTTCCTGCATGGGCAAGGCATCCATGTCGGCGCGCAGGCCGATGGCACGCTTGGAGCTGCCATGCTGGATGATGCCGACCACGCCAGTGCGGCCCAGGCCGCGTACCACGGGAATGCCCCATTCCGTCAGTTTGGCGGCGACGACGTCCGAGGTGCGCTGTTCTTCGTAGCATAGCTCGGGGTGCGCATGCAGGTCGCGGCGGATACTTTGCAGCTCGGATTGAAACGCCAAGATCGGATCAACTAGTTTCATGGGACTCTCCTGTGGATGCTGGCACGCAGCAATGTATGGCGCGCCGGACCGTGCTTGTTTGATCAAAAACAGGCGCGGCTAATAGTGCATTGTAGCCCTTGTTTGCCGGGTAAATCCAGCGCACGGACGTGCTTGCCACGGCGCCAACAGCAAGCGTCCGGAATGGTTTACAGTATCGCCTTCCCCCAACGTTTTTGGATTGCACCATGACCACCACCCAAGTGCGCGCCGCCTGCCCGCTCGATTGCCCCGATACCTGCGCCTTGCTGGTCACCGTGACCGATGGCGTGGCCACCGCCGTCAAGGGCGATCCTGACCACCCGACCACGGCTGGCGTGCTGTGCACGAAGGTATCGCGCTTCACGGAGCGCACCTATCATGCGGACCGGCTGCTGCATCCACTGCGCCGCGTGGGCAAGAAGGGCGAAGGCAAGTTCGAACGCATCAGCTGGGAAGAGGCATTGCAGACCATCGCGGCCCGCTTGAAGCCGATCGCCGCGCGCGATCCGCAGGCGATCTTGCCGTACAGCTACTGCGGCACCATGGGCCTGGTGCAGGGCGAGTCGATGTCCTCGCGTTTCTTCAACCAGCTCGGCGCTTCCCTGCTGGACCGCACCATCTGCGCGTCAGCCGGCGCCACGGGCTACCGCTACACGGTGGGCGCCAGCATCGGCACGGACCTGGAACAGTTCCAGAACGCCAAATTGATCATCATCTGGGGCGGCAACCCCATCGCCTCGAACCTGCACTTCTGGATGCGGGCGCAGGAAGCCAAGCGCCATGGCGCCACCCTGATCGCCATCGACCCGTACCGCTCGCTGACGGCTGAAAAATGCCACCAGCATATCGCCTTGCTGCCGGGTACCGATGCGGCCCTGGCGCTGGGCTTGATGCATGTCTTGATCACCGAAGATCTGGTCGACCATGACTACATCGAACGCTACACGGTCGGCTACGATGCCTTGAAACAGCGCGCTTTGGAATGGCCGCCCGAGCGCGTGGCCGAGGTGTGCGGCATCACGGCCACGCAAGTGGTGGAACTGGCGCGCCTGTACGGCCAGGCGTGCCGCTCTGGCGAGGGTGCCGCCATCCGCACCAACTACGGCGTGCAACGCGTGCATGGCGGCGGCATGGCCGTGCGCAATATCGCCTGCCTGCCGGCCCTGACGGGCGCCTGGCGCCATCCGGCCGGCGGCATGCAACTGTCGAGCTCGGGTTCCTTCCCCGTCAACCGCAAGGCCCTGCAGCGCCCTGATTTGTTGAAAGGCACGCCGCGTACCATCAACATGAGCACCATCGGCGATGATTTATTAAAAGAAAGCTCGCCCGAATTTGGCCCGCAAGTGGAAGCCGTGATCGTCTACAACTCGAATCCGCTGGCGGTGGCGCCCGATTCCTCGAAAGTGGCGCAGGGTTTTGCCCGCGAAGACCTGTTTACGGTCGTGCTCGAACACTTCCAGACCGATACCGTCGATTACGCGGACATCGTGTTGCCCGCCACCACGCAACTGGAACACGTTGATGCGCATTCCACCTACGGTCATCTGTACATGATGGCGAACAACGCGGCCGTGGCGCCGCTGGGCGAAGCGAAGGCGAATACGGAAATCTTCCGCCTGCTGGCCCAATACATGGGCTTTGACGACCCGTGTTTCCAGGAAAGTGATGATGCGCTGGCGGCCAAGGCCTTCGATGCGACGGATGCCCGTGCCGTGCATTTCGACTGGGAATCGCTGAAACGCAGGGGCTGGCAAAAGCTGGCCATGCCCGAGGCGCCATTTGCCGACGGTGGTTTCCCCACGCCATCGGGCAAGTGCGAATTTTATTCCAGCGCCATGGCGCAGGCGGGACTCGATCCCTTGCCCACGTATATCGCGCCGCACGAATCGCAAGCCAGCAATCCCGCGCTGGCGGCGCGCTTCCCGCTGGCCATGATTTCCCCGCCGGCGCGCAATTTCCTCAATTCCACTTTCGTGAACGTGAAAAGCCTGCGCGCGGCCGAAGGCGAGCCGCACCTCGACATCCATCCCGACGACTGCGCCGCGCGTGGCATCGCGGCCGGCGACATGGTGCGCATCTTCAATGACCGTGGCAGTTTTGTCGCCAAGGCCAGGGTCACGGACAAGGCGAGAAAAGGCCTGGTGGTGGGCTTGTCCGTGTGGTGGAAGAAACTCGCCAGCGATGGCAAGAACGCCAATGAAGTGACGAGCCAGCGCCTGACGGACATGGGCCGCGCGCCGACGTTCTACGATACGCTGGTCGAAGTGGAAAAGGCTGCCTGACATGGCGCGCTGGCCGGCCCGCCTGCTTGTCGGCATGCTGTGCCTGCCGCTGGGCGGCTGCACGCAGCTGCGCTACTACACGCAGGCGGCGCAGGGGCAATATGCGCTGTGGTCCGGCGCGCGCCCCATCGGTGACTGGCTCGATGATCCGGCCACCGAACCGCGCCTGAAAGTGCGCCTGGCCAAGGCGCAGCAAATCCGTCGCTTTGCCGTCAGCGAACTGGATTTACCGGACAATGGCAGCTACAAGAACTACGCGTCCCTGCGGCGCCCGTTCGTGCTGTGGAACGTGGTGGCCACGCCGGAATTGTCGCTGCAGCCGCTGCAATGGTGTTTTCCCATCGCCGGCTGCGTCAATTACCGCGGCTATTACAGCAAGGACGAGGCGCTAGCGTATGCCGACGAGTTGCGCGCCCTGCATTACGACGTGCAGGTGGGCGGCGTGCCCGCGTATTCCACCCTGGGCTGGTTCGACGATCCCTTGCTGTCGACCTTTATCAACTACAACGATGCGGAACTGGCGCGCCTGATTTTCCATGAACTGGCGCACCAGGTGGTGTACGTGCCCGGCGATTCGGCCTTCAACGAATCGTTCGCCAGCGCCGTGGAAGAGGCGGGCGTGCAGCGCTGGCTGGCGCGCGAGGGCAATGACGCGATGCGCGCGGCCTACGCTCAGTACGCGGCGCGGCGCCAGGATTTTCTGGCCTTGCTGCTGACATACCGGGGGAAGCTGGACGCCGTGTATGCGAGCGACGCCAGCGATGCGGACAAGCGCGCGCGCAAGGCGCAGGTGTTTGCAGCATTGCAAGACGCGTATCAGGTGCTCAAGCAAAACTGGGGCGGTTTTGCCGGTTACGACCGCTGGTTCGAGCAGCCCTTGAGCAATGCGCACCTGGCTTCCGTGTCTACCTACAATGAATTTTTGCCTGCCTTCAAAAAATTGCTGGAAGAAAAAAGAACTTTCGTGCTTTTTATGCTGCAGTGCACACAATGGCCCAGCTCAAGAAGCCTGAGCGCAGGCATGCGCTGGAACAATTGTCCAGCCCCTGACCCGTAAAGATTGTCCCGTATGCCGAGGCAAGCGATTCGGTAACAGCGTATTTATCATGCTGCAATGCAGCATAAAAAGGCCCTAGAGTTGCCGCTCGAATACTGTTGAAAGCGCTTGCATGGAAGCGCGGCGCCCGATAGCATCGCATTAGTAGCATAGAGCAATTGCTCGTCAGAATGCTCAAACTGACTGCAGGACGACAGAATCCGCAGCGATGATCCGCGCCGGCAGGGTGCGCCGGCTCCCCCACGATTATTCGAGACAAGAGGCACAGGATGGACAAAATTTGGCTGAAGTCGTACCCTCCCGGCGTCCCCGCCGACATCGATCCTGATCAATATCGTTCGCTGGTGCATTTGCTGGAAGAAGCGTTTCAAAAATATGCGGACCGCAATGCCTATGTCTGCATGGACAAATTTCTCACCTATGCCGAACTCGATACCTATTCGCGCCAGCTGGGCGCCTGGCTGCAAAGCCGCGGCCTGAAGAAGGGCGCGCGTGTCGCCCTGATGATGCCGAACGTGCTGCAGTATCCGGTGGCGATCGCCGCCGTCCTGCGCGCCGGCTACACGGTGGTCAACGTCAACCCTTTGTATACGCCGCGCGAACTCGAACACCAGCTGAACGACTCGGGCAGCGAAGCCATCATCGTGCTGGAAAACTTTGCCCATACGCTCGAGCAAGTGCTGAGCAAGACGGCCGTCAAGCACATCGTCGTCGCCAGCATGGGGGAGATGCTGGGCGGCTTGAAGGGCATGATCGTCAATTTTGTCGTGCGCAACGTCAAGAAGATGGTGCCCGCGTATTCCTTGCCGAACGCCATGCGCTTCAAGCAGGCGCTGGCGCTGGGCAGCCGCATGAAGCTCACGCCCGTCGAGCTGAGCATCAACGACGCCGCTTTCCTGCAATACACGGGCGGCACCACGGGCGTGTCGAAAGGCGCGACCTTAAGCCACCGCAATGTGATCGCCAATGTGCTGCAGAGCGAAGCGTGGTCGGGCGCGGCGCTCGACCAGAACAGCCGCGAGCAGATGATCGTCGTCTGCGCCTTGCCGCTGTACCACATCTTTGCGCTGACGGCCTGCGCCATGTGGGGCACGCGCGTGGGCGCCCTGAATATCCTGATCCCGAATCCGCGCGATATCCCGGGCCTGATCAAGGAATTGGGCAAATACAAGTTCAACCTGCTGCCGGCGGTCAATACGCTGTATAACGCGCTGGTCAATCATCCCGACTTCGCCAAGCTCGATTTCTCGGGCTTGAAGATCGCCAATGGCGGCGGCATGGCGGTGCAGCAAGCCGTCAACGACAAGTGGCTGCAGGTGACGGGCGTGTCCATCATCGAAGGCTATGGCTTGTCGGAAACGTCGCCCGTCGCCACCTGCAACCGCGCCGACAGCACGGCGTTTTCCGGCACCATCGGCTTGCCCGTGCCATCGACCGATATCGCCATCCTCGACGATGACGGCAAGGAAGTGCCGCTGGGCCAGACGGGCGAGATCGCCATCCGTGGCCCGCAAGTGATGAGCGGCTACTGGAACCGTCCCGATGAGACGGCCAAGGTCATGACGCCGGACGGCTACTTCAAATCGGGCGACGTGGGCATCATGGATGAGCGCGGCTACGTGAAGATCGTGGACCGCAAGAAAGACATGATCCTCGTCTCCGGCTTCAACGTGTATCCGAATGAAGTCGAGGCCGTCATTGCGGCCCATCCAGGCGTGCTCGAGTGCGCGTGCGTGGGCGTGCCGGACGAACACTCGGGCGAGGCCGTGAAAGTGTTTGTTGTGCGCAAGGATCCGAACCTGACCCAGGAAGTGCTGGCCGCGTACTGCAAGGAGCAGTTCACCGGCTACAAGCGGCCGAAATACATCGAATTCCGCGATGAATTGCCGAAGACCAACGTCGGCAAGATTTTGCGCCGCGCCTTGCGCGACGAGAAAAAGATAGCAGCATAAACAATGTGGATGCGCCAGGGGGCGCATCCCTTTTACAGATAAAGATGAGGCGAGATGGACAAGATTTGGTTGAAGTCGTACCCGGACAGCGTTCCCGCAGAGATTGATTGCACGCAATACCGTTCCGTCACGCATTTGCTGGAAGAGTCGTTCCAGAAATACGCGGACCGTAACGCTTTCGTGTGCATGGATAAATTCCTTACCTATCGCGAGCTCGACCAGCTGTCGCAGCAGATGGGCGCCTGGCTGCAAAGCAAGGGCCTGCAACGGGGCGCACGCGTGGCGATCATGCTGCCGAACGTGCTGCAATATCCGGTGGCCATGGCGGCGATCCTGCGCGCCGGCTATACGGTGGTGAACGTCAATCCGCTGTACACGCCGCGCGAACTGCAGCACCAGCTGATCGATTCGGGCAGCGAAGCGATCATCGTGCTGGAAAACTTCGCCACCACGGTCGAGCAGGTGCTGCCGCATACCCAGGTCAAGCACGTGATCGTGGCCACCATGGGCGACTTGCTGGGCGGCTTGAAGGGGACCATCGTCAACTTCGTCGTGCGCAAGATCAAGAAAATGGTGCCCGCGTTCTCCTTGCCGAACGCCATCAGCTTCAACAAGGTGCTGGCCGAGGGGGCACGCTTGACCTTGACGCCGGTGCAGCAGGGGCATGACGATATCGTCTTCCTGCAATACACGGGCGGCACGACGGGCGTGTCGAAAGGCGCGATGTTGCTGCACCGTAACGTGATCGCCAACGTGCTGCAGAACGAGGCGTGGATGTCGCCCGTGATGACGCCTGAAATGCGCGCCACCTCGATGGGTTTCATGTGCGCCTTGCCCCTGTATCACATCTATTCGCTGACGGTCAGCGCCCTGATGGGCATGCGTCTGGGTGGCATGAGCGTGCTGATTCCGAATCCGCGCGACATCCCCGGCTTCGTCAAGGAATTGAGCAAGCACAAGATCGTCGTCTTCCCGGCCGTCAATACCTTGTATAACGCGCTGCTGAACAATGCCGACTTCGCCAAGCTCGATTTTTCCAGCTACAAGGTGTGCAATGGCGGCGGCATGGCCCTGCAGCGCAACGTGGCCGAACGCTGGCTGAAACTGACGGGTTGCCCGCTGATCGAAGGCTATGGCATGTCGGAAACATCACCCGTGGTGACGGGCAACCGCGTCGATATCACGGAATTCACGGGCACCATCGGCTTGCCTTTCCCGTCGACGGAAGTGGCGATTCTCAACGACGACGGCGTGGAAGTGCCGCTGGGCGAGCCGGGCGAAATCGCCGTGCGCGGCCCGCAAGTGATGGCGGGATATTGGCAGCGTCCGGACGAGACGGCCAAGTCGATGACGGCCGACGGCTACTTCAAGACGGGCGACGTGGGCGTCATGGACGAGCGCGGCTATGTAAAAATCGTAGACCGTAAGAAAGACATGATCATCGTCTCCGGCTTCAATGTGTATCCGAACGAGGTGGAAGACGTGGTCGCGTCGTGCCCTGGCGTGCTCGAATGCGCATGCATCGGCGTGCCGGACGCCAACGCGGGCGAAGCCGTGAAAGTGTTTGTCGTGCGCAAGGACCCGAACCTGACGGTGGAACAGATCCGCGAGCATTGCAAGCATGAATTGACGGCCTACAAGAAGCCAAAATACATCGAGTTCCGCGATGAATTGCCGAAGACCAATGTCGGCAAGATCTTGCGCCGTCAATTGCGCGACGAAAAGAAGGTTGCCTAGGCTTTAACTTTGCAAGCCCGCCTTGCCGTCCCGGACGGTAAAGCTGGCCAGTGTCGCGATGGCAGAAGTGCTGTCGCGCACGTTCTCCAGGCCCTGGAACAGGGTCGTCGTTTTCTCCGGCGTGATTTCCAGCAACATATAGCCGCGCTTGTCGCTGCGTCCGTAACGGATGTGCGGGTTCATCGCCACGTACTGGTCCGTGCGCGCCTGCGGGCGGGAGCTGGAGGTGATCGAGGTGCCGCAAAACTCGGTCGCCAGCACGGGATTGGCCTTGCTGCTGGGGCGCGTGGCATTGCGGCTCAGTTCGGTCGCATAAAAGGTGTGCACGTCGCCCGACAACACCAGCGGATTGCTGGCCTGGCTGCTGCGCAAGGCGTCGAGCAGATGCTGGCGCGCCATCGGGTAGCCATCCCAGCCATCGGTCCAGACGCGTTCGTCACCGGGCCGCAGGATGGGCACCTGGCTCGATTGCGCCATCAGGGTTTGCTGGGCCAGGATATTCCAGCGCGCGGGAGATGCATCGAGACCGGTTTGCAGCCAGCGCTGCTGTTCTTCGCCCAGCATGGTGCGGTCGGGCTTGCGCAAGTCGGGGCAGTTGCGCGTGGTGACGGAATTCGAACCGCCGCGGCCCGGTCTGGCGCAGGCGTGGTAGGCGCGGTATTGGCGGTCGTCCAGCACGTGGAAGCGTGCCAGGCGGCCCCAGTCGTAGCGTTGGTAGATGCGCATGTCGACAAAGCCCCTTCTGCCCAGCGGCAGCAGGCGCAGCGGCATGTGCTCATAAAACGCCTGGTAGGCGGCCGCGCGGCGCTGCAGGAACGTGGGTGTCAGTAGTTCGTCGCGGTCATTGCCGTAATCGTTGGCCACTTCATGGTCGTCCCAGGTGACGATCCACGGCGCGGCCAGGTGCGCGCCCTGCAAGTCGCGGTCGCTCTTGTATTGCGCGTAGCGGGCGCGGTACTCGTCCAGCGTAAAACTTTCATGCGTGCGCACGGCCCGGCTCGGGTGCTGCAGCTGATACGGCCCCCATTCGTAGATGTAGTCGCCCAGGAAGGCCACCAGGTCGGGCGCAGCCGCGGCAATGTGCCGGTGCGCCGCATACGCGCCGAATTCCCAGTGCTGGCACGAGGCGACGGCCAGTTTCAGCGAGGCAGGCATGGAGCCGGGCTCGGGCGCCGTGCGCGTGCGGCCCACGGGGCTGACGGCGTCGCCCAGCATGAAGCGGTACCAGTACCAGCGTCCGGGCGCCAGGCCACCTGCGTCGACGTGCACGCTGTGGGCGAGGGCGGGCGTCGCCGTGGCCTGGCCCTTGGCGGCGATGCGCCGGAAAGCCTCGTCTTCGGCCACTTCCCAGCGCACGTTCAGGGCGATGGCGGGCGTGGCGGCTGCGTGCAGCGGGTCGTAGCAGATACGCGTCCACAGCACGACCGCGTCCGGCAAGGGCGAACCGGAAGCGACGCCGAGCGCAAACGGATAACCCGTGCCGTTCAGGCGCGTAGCGGCGCCGGCACTGGAACCTGACAGCAGGCTGCCGGCCGCGGCCAGCGCCGTGATGCGCGCAGCGCTCAGCAAGAAGATGCGGCGCTGGCTATCCATCGTGTGGAATGATTACGACAATCAAGACGCCAATAAGGTCTCGATCGGCGGCACCTTGCGCGGCTTGCGGTCGGAGTCCGTCGCCACGTAGATCAGGGTCGCTTCCGTGACTTTCACGATGCATGCCTGCAGCCGGTTGCGCTCGGCATACACTTCCACATTGACGGTGATCGAGGTATTGCCCACCTTGACGATGTCGGCGTAGAAGGAGAGCAGATCGCCGACGAAGACGGGATTTTTGAAGACGAAGGAATTGACGGCAATGGTGGCGACACGGCCGTTGGCGCGCCGCGTGGCCGGCAGGGAACCGGCGATATCGACTTGCGCCATGATCCAGCCGCCGAAGACGTCGCCGTACACATTCGCGTCCGACGGCGCGGGCATCATGCGCAGTTCGGGCATTTTCCCGGCGGGCAGGCCGGCGGCGAGGCAGTTGTCGGGGCGGGCGGGGGAGGTGCTCATCTTTTATTCTCATGAAAGGCTACAATTGCTGCGATTGAACCATAAAAAGCCGACCTTCGCCATGCGCCGTTCCCAGACTCCCCCTCCGCCCCGCTCGCCAGCTTCCGCCAGCCACAGCGATTTCGCCACCATCAAGACCCTGTTGCCGTACCTGTGGGTCTACAAATGGCGGGTATTGCTGGCGCTGCTATGCCTGGTCGGCGCCAAGCTCGCCAACGTGGGCGTGCCCCTGATCCTGAAAAACTCGTCGACGCCATGACGATCACGGCGGCGCATCCGCAAGCGCTGCTGGTGCTGCCCGTGGGCTTGCTGGTGGCGTACGGCTTGCTGCGCCTGTCGACCACCTTGTTTACGGAATTGCGCGAATTCCTGTTCGCCCGGGTCACGCAGCGCGCCGTGCGCACCATCGCGCTGCAAGTGTTCCGCCACCTGCATGCGCTGTCCCTGCGGTTCCATTTGAACCGGCAGACGGGCGGCATGACGCGCGATATCGAACGGGGCACGCGCAGCGTCGGCTCGCTCATTTCCTACACCCTGTTCAACATCCTGCCGACCCTGGTGGAAATCACCCTCGTGCTCGGCTATCTGGTCTTGCATTACGATATCTGGTTCACCGTGATCACGGCGGTGGCGCTGGTGTCCTACATCGCGTTCACCGTGCTGGTGACGAACTGGCGCACGCATTTCCGCCGCACCATGAACGACCTCGATTCGAAGGCGAATACCAAGGCCATCGATTCGTTGATCAACTATGAAACCGTGAAATATTTCGGCAACGAGGATTACGAAGCGAAGCGCTACGACGAAGGCTTGCAGCGCTATGAATCCGCCGCCGTGAAATCGCAGACTTCCCTGTCCTTGCTCAATACGGGCCAGTCGCTGATCATCGCCACGGCCGTTACCTTGATTTTGTGGCGCGCCACGGTGGGCGTGATCGCCGGCACGATGACCCTGGGCGACCTGGTGCTGGTCAACGCCTTCATGATCCAGCTGTACATTCCCCTCAATTTCCTGGGCGTCATTTACCGCGAAATCAAGCAAAGCCTGGCCGACATGGAGCGACTGTTTTCCCTGCTGAACGAGAACCGCGAAATCGCCGATACACCGGACGCCAAGCCGCTCGTCACGCGGGGCGCGGCCGTGCGTTTCGCGCATGTGGATTTCAGCTATGAAGCGAAGCGGCAAATCCTGTTCGACGTGGATTTCCAGATCCCCGCCGGCACCACGACGGCCGTGGTGGGTCACAGCGGCTCGGGCAAGTCGACCTTGTCGCGCTTGCTGTTCCGCTTCTATGAAGTCGATGGCGGCGGCATCACCATCGATGGCCAGGATGTGCGCAATATCACGCAGGACTCCCTGCGCGCGGCCATCGGCATCGTGCCGCAGGATACGGTGCTGTTCAACGACAGCATCGAGTACAACATCGCCTACGGCAAGCCGGGCGCCAGCAAGGAGGCCATCGTGGCGGCGGCCAAAGCCGCATCGATCCATGATTTTATTGAAAGCTTGCCAGATGGTTATAACTCCATGGTGGGCGAGCGGGGTTTAAAACTGTCGGGCGGCGAAAAGCAGCGCGTGGCGATTGCCCGCACCTTGCTGAAAGACCCGGCCATCCTGATCTTCGATGAAGCCACCTCGGCGCTCGACTCGAAGGCCGAGCAGGCGATCCAGTCGCAGCTGAAGGAGATTGCCAAAAACCGCACCACCCTGGTGATTGCGCACCGTTTGTCGACGGTGGCAGACGCCCAGCAAATCCTCGTGCTCGACCATGGCCGCATCGTCGAGCGGGGCACGCATCCGCAATTGCTGGCGGCGGATGGCCTGTATGCGCAGATGTGGCAACGCCAGCAGGCGAATCGGGACGATGAGGCGGAAGAGGACGCGTTGGCGGGGCTGGCGCCGGCAAAATAAATCGGCAAAGGGGAATCAGTAGGAAAAATGCTACAGCCGCGCCGATTCAGGCGCGCGTATAGCGCCTATTTGAGGGCAATCGCAGAAAACGGCTGGTCCGGCGCTGAAAATGAAATAAAATTAATTCCATTGGTGGCGTCTGCACCACAGTTGTTTCGTTCGGAGTCCATCCCGTTTGTCCGCCCAGGAGAATTTATGAAATTGACCAAAATCATCGCCACGCTGCTCAGCGTCGGCGTCATCAGCAGCATGTCGCCAGTCCAGGCTCAGGAATTGACCGGCACCTTGGCCAAGATCAAGAAAGCCGGTTCCGTCACCCTCGGCGTGCGCGACGGCTCCGTGCCCTTCTCCTATCTCGATGACAAGCAGCAATACCAGGGTTATTCGATCGACCTGTGCATGAAAGTCGTCACGGCCTTGCAGAAACACCTGGGCATGAGCGAACTGAAGGTGGTGATGAGCCCCGTCACGTCGGCCAACCGCATCCCGCTGATGGCCAACGGCACCATCGACCTCGAATGCGGCTCGACGACGAACAATCTGGAGCGCCAGCAGCAGGTGGCGTTCGCCCCCACCATGTTCGTCATCGGCAACCGCGTGCTGTCGAAAAAATCCTCGAACATCAAGACCCTGGAAGACTTGCGCGGCAAGACCCTGGTCGCCACGGCCGGCACGTCGACCATCAAGCAGATGACGATCCTGAACAAGGAAAAGAACCTGGGCATGACGATTGCCGTCGGCAAGGATCATCCCGAGTCGTTCCTGATGCTGGAAACGGGCCGCGCGGTGGCCGAAGCCAATGACGACATCTTGCTGGCGTCGCAGGTGGCCAACTCGAAGAACCCGAACGACTACGAAATCACCAAGGAAGCGCTGTCGGTCGAACCGTACGGCATCATGCTGCGCAAGGGCGACCCGGCTTTCAAGAAAGTGGTCGATGATGCGCTGATCCGCCTGTACAAGAGCGACGACATCAACCGCATTTATGCGAAATGGTTTACCTCGCCGATCCCGCCGAAAAACATCAACCTGAAATTCCCCATGCCGCCGCAACTGAAGGCCGTGTTCATGAATCCGACCGACTCGGGCGACCCGGCGGCATATGCGGCCGTGCCCGAAGCGCAGAAGACTTCGGACAAACGGAAAAAGTAAAGATTGCGTAACAAACCGGGAGGCGCAAGCCTCCCGATTTATTTGCGGGACGGGTGGCCGGCTGGCCGCTGTCCTCGGGCTGCATGCGAAGGATGATCATGAATTACAACTGGAATTGGCGCATTTTCTGGGAGATTTCTCCCGATGGCGTGGGCACGTATATGGACACCTTGTGGTCCGGCCTGGTCTGGACCCTGGCCACGGCCGGTGCGGCCTGGATCATGGCATTGATATTGGGCCTGGTGGTCGGCACCGTCCGCACCCTGCCGAATAAATGGCTGGTGGGCGTAGCCAATGCCTACGTTGAATTGTTCCGCAACGTGCCGCTGCTGGTGCAGATGTTCCTCTGGTATTTCGTCATGCCGGAACTGCTGCCGCCGGACCTGGGCGCCTGGGTCAAGTCGCTGCCGAATGCGCCGTTCGTCACGGCCGTGCTGTGCCTGGGCTTTTTTACCTCCTCGCGTGTGGCCGTGCAGGTGACGACGGGCATCGAGGCGCTGCCGCGTGGGCAGAAACTGGCCGGCACGGCGCTGGGCCTGACCCTGCCGCAAACCTACCGTTTCATTTTGCTGCCGATGGCCGCGCGCGTCATCCTGCCGCCGCTGACCAGCGAATTTTTGAACATCATCAAGAACAGTTCCGTGGCGCTGACCATCGGCCTGATCGAGCTGACGGCCAGCGCGCGCGCCATCCAGGAGTTTTCCTTCCAGGTGTTCGAGGCGTTTTCGGCCGCCACCATCATCTACGTCGTCGTCAACCTGCTGGTGGTGGTGCTGATGCACCTGATCGAGAAAAAGGTCGCCATCCCCGGCTTCATCGTCGCCGGCGCCAAGACGGGAGGACACTGATATGTTCGGTAATTTCGACTTCGATGTCATCTCCCGCTCATGGGTCTACCTGTTCCAGACCGGCATGGTGTTTACCCTGAAACTGACGGCGCTGTCCATGGTGGGCGGCATCGTGCTGGGCACCGTGCTGGCGCTGATGCGCTTGTCCGGCAGCCGCCTCATCTCGGGCGTGGCGTCGACCTACGTCAACCTGATACGCTCGATCCCGCTGGTGCTGGTGATCTTCTGGTTTTACTTCCTCGTGCCGTATATCGCTGCCTGGATCATCGGCGCGAACGAACCCGTGAAAGTGGGCGCGTTTTCTTCCGCGCTGATCACCTTCATCATGTTCGAGGCCGCCTACTATTGCGAGATCATGCGCAGCGGCATACAGTCGATTCCCCGCGGCCAGGTGTGGGCGGGCCAGGCGCTGGGCATGAACTACTCGCAGACCATGGCCTTCATCGTGCTGCCGCAAGCGTTCCGCAACATGATCCCCGTGCTGCTGACGCAGACCATCGTGCTGTTCCAGGACGTGTCGCTCGTGTACGTGTTGTCGATTCCCGATTTCGTCGGCGCCGCCTCGAAGATCGCCCAGCGCGACGGCCGCCTGGTGGAGATGTACGTGTTTGTCGCCGTCGTGTATTTCGTGCTGTGCTACGCCTTGTCGTTCCTCGTCAAACGCCTGCAGAAACGCGTCGCCATCATTCGCTAACCGTAAAAGAAAGAACAAGATGATTGAACTCAATAACGTCAGCAAATGGTATGGCCAGTTCCAGGTACTGACCGATTGCACCACCAATGTCGACAAGGGCGACGTGATGGTCATTTGCGGCCCGTCCGGCTCCGGCAAGTCGACCCTGATCAAGACCGTCAACGGCCTCGAACCGATCCAGCAGGGGCGGATCATCGTCGACGGCATCACCGTCAACGATCCGAAAACGAATCTGTCGAAACTGCGCGCGCGCATCGGCATGGTGTTCCAGAATTTCGAGCTGTTTCCGCATTTGTCGATCCGCGAAAACCTGACCATCGGCCAGATCAAGGTGCTGGGCCGCAGCGCCGACGAAGCCAATGCCAAGGGCTTGAAATACCTGGACCGCGTGGGCCTGCTGTCGCAGCAGGATAAATTCCCGGGCCAGCTGTCGGGCGGCCAGCAGCAGCGCGTGGCGATCGCCCGCGCGCTGTCGATGGATCCGATCGCCATGCTGTTCGACGAGCCGACGTCGGCGCTCGACCCGGAAATGATCAACGAAGTACTCGACGTGATGGTGGGCCTGGCGCAGGAAGGCATGACGATGATGGTCGTCACGCACGAAATGGGTTTTGCCCGGCGCGTGGCCAACCGCATCGTCTTCATGGACCAGGGCAAGATCATCGAGGATTGCAGCAAGGATGACTTCTTCAACACGACCCGCTCGGACCGCGCGCGCGATTTCCTCGCCAAGATCATCCATTAATTTTCCATCACCTTGAAGTTGAGTACGAATGCCTGACATGAAACACCTCGCCGGCGCCATGCTGGCGCTGGGCCTGCTGGCCCATGCCCACGCGGCCGACAAGATCGCCGTCGACATCGCCCTGCGCGACGCCACCCTGATCGACGTGGCCGGTGGCCGCGCCGTCAAGGGCAAGACCGTGCTGCTCAAGGGCGACAGCATCGTCGCCGTCGTCGATGAGGCGCAGCTGCGCGGCTACGCGCCGAAGCGGACCATCCGTCTGCCCGGCAAATACCTGATGCCGGGCCTGTGGGACACGCACGTGCATTTCGGCGGCGGCCCCGAGCTGATCGACGAGAACAAGCAGCTGCTGCCCCTGTACCTGGCGTACGGCATCACCACGGTGCGCGACTGTTCGGGCGACTTGCCCGACACGGTGCTGGCATGGCGCCGGCAGATCAACGCTGGCCAGCTGCCAGGCCCGACGATCTTTACCTCTGGCGCCAAGCTCGAAGGCATCAAGCCGCTGTGGAAGGGCACCATCGAAGTGGGCACGCCGCAGGAAGTCACGCGCGCGCTCGATGGCCTGCAGGCGCAGCAAGTGGACTTCGTGAAGATCACGGAAAACACCCTGAAGCCGGAGCTGTACCTGGAAGCGTTGCGCCAGGCGCGGGAGCGGGGCATGCGCACTTCGGGCCATATCCCGGTGCAGCTGACCCTGGCGCAGATGGCCGATGCGGGCCTGGGCACGATCGAACATCAATCCTACCTGCTGCGCGCCACGACGCCACGCGAACAGGAGCTGACGGAGAAGGTGGCTGCCGGCACGATGACGGGCAAGGAGGCCATGCGCGAAAGCCTGCAAAGCTACGACGAGGCGACGGCGCGCAAGGCCTTCAGCTACCTGGCCGCGCGCGGCACGGCCATCGTGCCGACCTTGTGGGGCTCGCGCGTGACGGCCTACCTGGACCGCGAAGACCACACGCACGATCCGGCCCTGCAATATATCGGCAAAGGCTTGCGCGCCACCTACGACTGGCGCGTGCAGCGCGCCGCCAAGGATGGACCGGAAGCCATAGCCCAGCGCCACGCGCAGTTCGAGCAATCGGCCAGGCTGCTGCCGATCTTGCAGCAGCAGGGTGTGAGCATCATCGCCGGCACGGACGCGGGCTTCTTGAATTCCTTCGACTATCCGGGCCAGGCCCTGCACGATGAAATCGGCCTGTACGTGCAATACGGGCTGACACCGCAGCAAGCCTTGCAGTCGGCCGTCATCAACGGCCCCCGCTTCCTGGGCAAGCTGGAGCGCTACGGCAGCGTGGCGGCCGGCAAGGCGGCCGATTTGCTGGTGCTCGACGCGAACCCGCTGCAGGACATCGGCGCCACGCGCCGGATCCGCCTGGTGGTCAGCCGTGGCCAGGTATACGACCGCGCCAAGCTGGATCAGATGCTGGCCGAGATCCGCGCCTGGGTCGCCAAGCAGGAGACGGCATCGGCCAAGTCCTGATGCTCTTCGTGCTTTTTAGTAAAGACAAAGACGGCCGGTTGATACCGGCCGTTTTGCCGTCTGCCAGCCAGCATGCGCGGGCTCTCCCGGCCGGCGGGACGGTCCTGCGGCTGGTAAAATGGCGCTATCCGCAATGACCGCCCGAGAGCAGCCGCCATGTCCACACCCGATCACACCCCAGATTCCATCACCATCACCCGTCCAGACGACTGGCATTTGCACCTGCGCGACGGCGCCGTCATGGCTAGCGTGCTGCCGCACAGCGCGCGCCAGTTCGGCCGCGCCATCGTCATGCCGAACCTGAAGCCGCCCGTCACCACCACGGCCGATGCCAGCGCCTACCGCGAGCGCATCCTGGCGGCCGTGCCGGAAGGCGTGAACTTCGATCCGCTGATGGTGCTGTACCTGACGAACAACACCTCGCCCGATGAAATCCGTCGCGCGCAGGACAGCGGCATCGTGCAAGCCGTGAAACTCTATCCGGCCGGCGCCACGACGAATTCCGACCTGGGCGTGACGGATCTGAAGAATTGCTACAAGGTGCTGGAAGTGATGCAGGAAGTGGGCATGCCCTTCCTCGTGCACGGCGAAGTGACGGACCCGGAAATCGACATTTTCGACCGCGAAGCCGTCTTCATCGAGCGCGTGATGCGTCCGCTGCGCAGCGCCTTCCCGGCCCTGTCCGTCGTGTTCGAGCACATCACCACCAAGGATGCGGCGCAGTATGTGGCCGAAGCGGAAGGTCCGATCGCCGCCACCATCACCGCGCACCATCTGCTGTACAACCGCAACGAGATTTTCAAGGGTGGCATCCGCCCCCATTACTACTGCCTGCCCATCCTCAAGCGCGAAGAGCACCGTTTGGCCCTGATGACGGCCGCCGCCAGCGGAGACGAGCGCTTCTTCCTCGGCACCGATTCTGCGCCGCACGCGCAAGGCGCCAAGGAAATGGCCTGCGGCTGCGCCGGTTGCTACACGGCCCTGCACGCGATGGAAATGTATGCGGAAGCGTTCGAGCGCGCCGGCGCGCTCGATAAACTGGAAGCGTTCGCCAGCTTCCACGGCCCGGCCTTCTACGGCGTGCCGCGCAACACGGACACCATCACCTTGCGTCGCGAAAGCTGGACCTTGCCGGCCTCGCTGCCGCTGGGCGACAGCCACGTGATTCCGCTTAACGCGGGCGAACAGATCAACTGGAAAATGGTCTAAGCATTCATGCTGCCATCGATAGACTGGACCCGCCCCTGGTTTGCCACGGTGCTGCCGGCGCGACGGCAGCTGGACCTGCAGCGCGACACGGTGATCGCGGCGCTGAACGGACGGGCGCGGGCGCTGGACTTGCGCAATCCGTCCGGCTTGCCGCTGGCCTTCGTGCCGCAAGCGGACCTGCCCGAAGGCGTGGCCTACGAGGAGTTCATCGGCGCCACGGGCGGCGTGCCCACGCGCGACAATCTGCACGATTTTTTCAACGCGCTCGTGTGGCTCACCTTCCCGCGCATCAAGCGGCAATTGAATGCGCTGCAGGCGGCGCAGATCGCCCTGTCCGGGGTCGGCAAATCGCGCGGTCCCGCGCGCGACGGCGCGACGATTTTCGATGAAAATTCCGCCTTGCTGGTGCTGCGCGACAGCGATGCGGGGCGCGCGCTGGAAGCGGCCTTGCGCGGACACGACTGGCGCAGCGCGTTCATCGCGCAGCGCGAGAAATTTGGCGCGGGCGGCGACGCCGAAGTCTGGCTGTTCGGCCACGCACTGATGGAAAAACTGGTGGCGCCGCGCAAGGCCATCACGGCGCACACGCGCGTGATCTTTGCCGGCGACGCTTACTTTGCGCTCGACGACGCGGCACGCCGCGCCTGGCTCGACGAGCGGGTGGCGCAGGACCTGGCGCAGCAAGGCCTCACCACGGCGGACTTCACGCCGCTGCCGGTGCTCGGTTTACCCGGCTGGTGCGAAGGCCAGGACGACGATTTTTACAATGACGCGGCGGTGTTCCGCCCGAAGCGCAAGGCAGCTGGCGCAGAAAGAGAGTAGAGCATGGAGCATACCGTCCGCTGGGGCATCCTCGGCACCGGCAAGATCGCCCGCGCGATGGCCAATGGCTTGCGCGACGCGCCTGGAGCGCAGCTGGCGGCCGTCGCCTCGCGCAGCGCCGCCGGCGCGCAAGCCTTCGGCGCCGAATTCGGCATCGAGCGTTGCCACGGCTCCTACCAGGCGCTGGCTGACGATCCTGGCGTGGACGTGATCTACATCGCCACGCCGCACACCCTGCATGCGGAAAATGCCCTGATGTGCCTGGCCGCCGGCAAGCACGTCGTGTGCGAAAAGCCGTTCACCATGAACGCGCGCGAGGCGCAGGCCGTGGTCGATATGGCGCGCGAGAAAAAGCTGTTTCTGATGGAAGCGATGTGGAGCCGTTTCCTGCCCGCCGTGCAGGAAGCGCAGCGCATCATCGCCAGCGGCGAGATCGGCGTGCTGCGGCAGGTGCAGGCCGATATCGGCTTTGTCGCCCATTTCCCGCCCGAGCACCGCATGTTCAATCCCGAACTCGGCGGCGGCGCGCTGCTCGACGTGGGCATCTATCCGCTGTCGATGGCGGCCTTCTTCCTCGGCCCGGTATCGGCCGTGCAGGCGCTGGCCGAGATGGGCGCCACCGGTGTCGACGAACAGGTGGTGTTTTCCTTGCTGCACGCGGGCGGCGGCACCTCGTCCTGCGCCTGCAGCCTGCGCGCGCAGACGCCGACGGAAATGACGATTTCCGGCAGCCTGGGGCGCATCCGCCTGCCCAACCGTTTTTACAAACCCGATCAGCTGATCGTCGAAGCGATGGATGGTGCACGCCGCGTCGTCGCCGCGCCGCACCTGGGCAATGGCTACGCGCACGAGGCCATCGAAGCGATGCGCTGCATCCGCGCCGGCCTGCTGGAAAGCCCCGTCATGCCGCACGCCGACAGCGTGGCGCTGATGCGCAACCTTGACACCATGCGCGGCCAGATCGGCCTCGTCTACCAAGCCGACCAGGCGTGAACAGGAACCCCATGACATTGCACGCATCCCGTCCTAGCCTGAAGACCGTCCTCATCGCCAGCGGCGTCGTCCTGACCCTGGCGATGGGCGTGCGCCACGGCCTGGGCTTCTGGATGCAGCCGATCTCGCAAGCGAACGGCTGGACGCGCGAAACGTATTCGCTGGCGCTGGCCATGCAAAACCTGATGTGGGGCGTCTTCGGTCCGTTCGCCGGCATGGCGGCCGACCGTTTCGGCACCATGCGCGTCGTCATCGTCGGCGCCATCAGCTACATGGCGGGCCTCGTGTGGATGGCGCTGGTGACGCAGCCCACCCTGTTCATCGTCGGCTCGGGCATCTTCATCGGCCTGGCGCTGGCCTGCACTGCCTTTGGCGCCATCAGCGGCATCATCGGCCGCAGCGCGCCGCCCGAGCAGCGCTCGTGGGCCTTCGGCATCTCGTCGGCGGCCGGCTCGTTCGGCCAGTTCCTGATGATGCCGGTCGAGCAGCAGCTGATCTCCGCCGTGGGCTGGCAAAACGCCTTTTACGTGCTGGCCGCGCTGGTGCTGCTGGCCATGATCCCGATGGCCTTCTACCTGCGCGAGCCGCCCGTCTCGCACGCCAGCGGCCCGCAGCAAAGCGTGGGCGCCGCCTTCAGCGAAGCCATCGCCAGCCGTTCGTTCTGGCTGCTGCTGGCGGGCTATTTTGTCTGCGGCTTCCAGCTGGTCTTCATCGGCGTGCACTTGCCGGCCTATTTGAAGGACCAGGGCCTGATGAACCCGAACATCGCCGTCACGGCGCTGGCCCTGATCGGCCTGTTCAACATCGTCGGTTCCTACTATGCGGGCAAACTGGGTGGCAAGATCGCCAAGCGCTACCTGCTGTCGGCCATCTACGTGACGCGTGCCGTGGTCATCACCGTGTTCCTGCTGGCGCCATTGTCGGCGTGGTCCGTGTACCTGTTCGCCGCCGGCATGGGCGTGCTGTGGCTGTCGACCGTGCCGCTGACGAACGGCATCATCGCCGGCATCTTCGGCGTCAAGCACCTGTCGATGCTGGCCGGGATGGTGTTCTTCTCGCACCAGGTGGGCAGTTTCCTCGGTGCGTGGCTGGGCGGCTATCTGTACGAGCACCAGGGTAGTTACCACATCGTGTGGATGATCACCATCGGCCTGGGTTTGCTGGCCGCGCTGATCAACCTGCCCATCGACGAGCGCGCCGTCAAGCGCACGGCGGTGGCCGCGTAATGGCCAGCTGGCGCACGTGGCTATGGCGCCTGGCCGGCGCCGCGCTGCTGGCTCTGGTCTTCCTCGCCTATCTGCGGCCCGACTTCATGCTCGACCTGGCGAACCGCTTCTGGATGTGCATGTAGGCTGCGCGGGCGCAAGGCCGTTTGCGAAAAGTGGGATTACGCTGGAAGTCGGATTACGCTACGCTAATCCGACCTACCCGACCTATTGCGGTGTCTTTACGCGTAGGTCGGATTAGGCCGCAGGCCGTAATCCGACAACACCCGGAAATAAGCAATACCGATAGCGTTTAGGCCGCAGGCCGTAATCCGACAACACCCGAAACCATGCGATATCGACGCGCATTCCAGCCAGGCGGCAGCTTTTTCTTCACGGTGGTGACGGCACACCGCCGGCCCGTCTTTACTTCGGAAACTGCCGTGGCTTTGCTCAGGGACGCTTTCCGCGCCGTGCGCCAGAAGCGGCCATTCGCTATCGACGCCATCGTCATCTTGCCCGATCACCTGCATTGCATCTGGACCTTGCCTGAAGACGATGCCGATTTCATGACGCGCTGGCGCTTGATCAAGACGTGGTTCAGCAAGCATGCAGGATTGAAAGACGTTTGGCAGCATCGCTACTGGAGCATGTGCTACGCGACGAGCGCGACTTGATAAAGCATGTCGATTACATCCATTACAACCCCGTCAAGCATGGCTTGGCGAGTAAAGTCATCGATTGGCCGTATTCCAGTTTTCACCGGTATGTAAAGCACGGCTTGTGTGCGGAGGATTGGGGCGGTGATGTCGTAGACATGACAGGTGTTGGGCGGGAGTGACATTAGTCAACAATGTTGTCGGATTACGCTACGCTAATCCGACCTACCCGACCTATTGCGGTGTCTTTTCGCGTAGGTCGGATTAGCGCGCAGCGCGTAATCCGACAGCACCTGAAAGCAATACCGGCTTTACACCTTCAAAAACTCTTCTTTTCCACCCAGCCAGCGCGCCAGGTGCGCTTCCACGGTGGCTGCGGCCGCCGCCGTGGAAGCGTGCAGCAAATCGTGCGCCACGTCGCGGGCCTGATCGACCAGCCATTGGTCCGTTTCCAGGTCGGCGAAGCGCAGCATGGCCTGGCCGGACTGGCGCGCGCCGAGGAATTCCCCTGGACCGCGGATTTCCAGGTCGCGCCGGGCAATTTCAAAACCGTCCGTCGTTTCGCGCATGGTCATCAAGCGCTGGCGCGCCACACCGCCCAGCGGGCCCTGGTACAGCAGCAGGCAGACGCTGGCCGCCGAGCCGCGGCCCACGCGGCCGCGCAGCTGGTGCAGCTGCGACAGGCCGAAACGCTCGGCATGCTCGATCACCATCAGCGAAGCGTTCGGCACGTCGACGCCCACCTCGATGACGGTGGTGGCCACCAGCACGTGGATATGGCCGGCGATGAAAGCGTCCATCACTTCCTGTTTTTCCGCCGGTTTCAGGCGGCCGTGCACGAGGCCCACCTGCAGCGCGGGCAGGGCTTCGGCCAGCATCATGTAGGTGTCGGTGGCCGTCTGCAGCTGCAGCGCTTCCGATTCCTCGATCAGCGGGCAGACCCAGTACACCTGGCGGCCTTCCAGCGCGGCCGCATACACGCGGGCGATGACTTCATCGCGCCGGTTCTGGTCGATGGCGCGCGTGACGATGGGGCTGCGGCCGGGCGGCAGTTCGTCGATCACCGACACTTCCAGGTCGGCGTAATACGTCATGGCCAGGGTGCGCGGGATCGGCGTGGCCGACATCATCAGCTGGTGCGGCACAGCCGCGCTGTCGCCCTTGTTGCGCAGGGTCAGGCGCTGGCCCACGCCGAAGCGGTGCTGCTCGTCGACGATCACCAGGCCCAGTTTCGCAAACAGCACGTTATCCTGGATCAGCGCATGCGTGCCGATCACCAGCTGCGCTTCGCCCGATTCGATCAGGGCCAGCGCCGCCGTCTTTTCCTTTTTCTTCAGGCTGCCCGTCAGCCAGGCCACCTTCACGCCCAGCGGCTCCATCCAGGCGGCGATCTTGCGGAAGTGCTGCTCCGCCAGAATCTCCGTGGGCGCCATCAGCGCGGCCTGGTAGCCGCTGTCGATCGCCTGCGTGGCGGACAGCGCCGCCACCACCGTCTTGCCGCTGCCGACGTCGCCCTGCAGCAAGCGCTGCATCGGATACGGCTGGCGCAGGTCGGCGCGGATTTCCTCGAGCACGCGCGCCTGCGCGCCCGTCAGCTTGAAGGGCAGGGCGGCGCCGAAGGCGTTCGACAAGGTGCCGACGATGGGCAGCGAGGCCGCGCCTTTCGAGCGGCGCGCGCGCTGGGCGCGTTTGAGCGACAGCTGCTGCGCCAGCAGTTCATCGAACTTCATGCGCACCCAGGCTGGGTGCGAGCGGTCCATCAGCGCGCTTTCATCGATGTCCTGCGGCGGATAGTGCAGCAGGTGCACGGCGGCGCGGAACGGCGACAGCTGCATCCCGCGCAGCAGATCATCGGGTAATGTATCCCGCCAGTCGATGCGGCGCATGGCGTCGGCGATTTCGCGCCGCAGCACGTGCTGCGACAGGCCTTCGCCGGACGGATACACGGGCGTGAGGGCCGTGGGCAGCGGCGCGCCCTCGTTGACCACCTTGTACGTCGGGTGGACCATCTCGGCGCCGAAAAAGCCGTGTTTGAGTTCGGCGCGCGCGCGCACCCGCGTGCCTTCGGCCAGCTGCTTGACCTGGCTGCCGTAGAAATTCATGAAGCGCAGCAGCAAATTGCCCGTTTCGTCGGCGATCGTCACCAGTAATTGCTTGCGCGGCTTGAAATTGACTTCGCACTTGGTGACGACACCTTCCACTTGCCACGACTCGCCGCCGCGCAGGCAGGCGTCGCGTATCGTGTAGACCTTCGTCTCGTCTTCATAGCGCATCGGCAGGTGCAGCACCAGGTCCATATCCGTGCGCAAGCCCAGTTTGGCCAGGCGGCTTTCCGTGCTGACCACTTTTTTGGCGGCCTTCGGCTTGGCGGCCGGCTTGGCTGTGGGAGGAAGATCGGGCTTGGGTTCGGACATATCGGAGATTTTTGTGCCGCTAGCGTAAAATAGAGGGTTGTCCGGCACACCCTGTGCGTACCGCAGTCGTTGTGTTGCGGCGGATTATTGTAATGCCTGTATAGGCGCACAGTATAGTGCCAGATGTTCCATTGCGCACTCCTAATCATTTTTGACGTACTTTTGAAGCAAAACGCATGTATTCGCTTTCCGATTTCGATTTTAATTTGCCGCAAGAAAACATTGCGCAAACTCCGTTGGCCGAGCGCAGCGCCTCGCGCCTGTTGCACCTGGACGGCGACGCCCTGGTTGACCGCAGCTTTGCCGATATCGTCGGGCTGTTGCAGGCGGGCGACCTGCTGGTAATGAACGATACGCGCGTGCTCAAGGCGCGCTTCTTCGGCGTCAAGGAAAGCGGCGGCAAGATCGAGGCGCTGGTCGAGCGCGTGCTCGACGACCGCACCGTGCTGGCCCAGGTGCGCGCGTCGAAGTCGCCGCCGCCCGGCTGCCGCATCCGCCTGGCCGACGCCTTCGACGTGACGGTGGGCCAGCGCGCCGGCGAATTCTTTACCTTGCACTTCGAGGCCGACGTGTTCGAGTTGATCGAGGCGCATGGCCGCTTGCCGCTGCCGCCCTACATCGAGCACGATGCGGACGAATTTGACGAAACGCGCTACCAGACGGTCTTCAACAAGGTGCCCGGCGCCGTCGCCGCGCCGACGGCCGGCCTGCATTTCGACCAGGCCCTGCTCGACCAGTTGAAGGCCAAGGGCGTCAACTTTGCCTATGTGACCCTGCACGTGGGCGCCGGCACCTTCCAGCCCGTGCGCACGGAAGTGCTGGCCGAACACAAGATGCATACCGAGTGGTACACCATGCCGCAGGAAACCGTCGACGCCGTGCGCGCCGCGCAGCAGGCCGGGCGCGACGTGGTGGCCGTCGGCACGACCAGCCTGCGCGCGCTGGAATCGGCCTCGCAAAGCGGCCGGCTGGTGGCGGGCAGCGCCGATACGGCCCTGTTCATCACGCCCGGCTACGCCTTTAAAACGGTGACGCGCCTGATCACCAACTTCCATTTGCCGAAGTCGACCCTGCTGATGCTGGTGTCGGCCTTCGCCGGCTATGAGCCGATCCGCAACGCCTACGCGCATGCGATCGCGCAGAACTACCGTTTCTTCAGCTATGGCGATGCGATGCTGCTGACCACGCAATCGCGCGCTGCGCTGAACCTTGATACTCCCGTGAAAGACTAACCATGCTGGAATTTACATTACTCAAGACCGACACGAGCGGCCTGACCAAGGCACGCCGCGGCACCTTGAAACTCAACCATGGTGTCGTGCAGACGCCGATCTTCATGCCAGTGGGCACTTACGGTTCCGTGAAAGCCATGTCGCCGCTGGAACTCAACGAGATCGATGCACAGATCATCCTGGGCAACACGTTTCACCTGTGGTTGCGTCCAGGCAACACGGTCATGGAAAAATTCGGCGGCTTGCACGGTTTCATGGGCTGGAACAAGCCGATCCTGACGGACTCGGGCGGATTCCAGGTGTTTTCGCTGGGCGCCATGCGCAAGATCACGGAAGAGGGCGTGCATTTCAATTCGCCCATCAACGGCGATAAACTGTTCCTCTCGCCGGAAGTGTCGATGCAGGTGCAGCGCGTCTTGAACTCCGACATCGTCATGCAGTTCGACGAATGCACGCCGTACGAGATCCAGGGCCGCCCGGCCACCATCGAGGAAGCGGCCAAGTCGATGCGCATGTCCTTGCGCTGGGCGCAGCGCTCGAAGGACGAGTTTCACCGCGGCGAGAACCCGAATGCGCTGTTCGGCATCGTGCAGGGCGGCATGTTCGAAATGCTGCGCGACGAGTCGCTGGCCAAGCTCGAAGAGATCGACTTCCCCGGCATCGCCATCGGCGGCCTGTCCGTCGGCGAGCCGAAGGAGGACATGATGCGCATGCTGGCCCACGTGGGCCCGCGCCTGCCGGCCAACAAGCCGCATTACCTGATGGGCGTGGGTACGCCGGAAGACCTGGTGGCGGGCGTATCGAACGGCATCGACATGTTCGATTGCGTCATGCCGACGCGTAACGCCCGCAATGGCTGGCTGTTCACCCGTTTCGGCGACATCAAGATCAAGAACGCCAAGTACAAGGAAGACCAGGCGCCGCTCGACGAGACGTGCAGTTGCTACGCCTGCCGCAACTTCTCGCGCGCCTACCTGCACCATCTGCACCGCTCCAAGGAAATCCTCGGCGCGCGCCTGAACACCATCCACAACCTGCATTACTACCTGGACCTGATGCGCCAGATGCGCGAGGCGCTCGATGAAGACCGTTTCCACGCGTTTACGCTGCAATTCCATGCGGAACGGGCACGCGGAACTTAAGAAAAGCTTAGCTTGCGCCCTGGCGGCAGCAGGGCCGGAAGTTTTGTGTATTGGTGCTTGGACGGGGGCGATAAAGCATTGCATAATGCCTTTTTAGCCCCACTTAAAGTTGCCATGCCTGCAATTCGGGTTATGACGTATAGCCAATGCTAGAATACAGCGCTATTTTTTCAAACTGATTAGAACTGGAGTCACCGTGTTTTTCATTTCCAACGCTTATGCGCAAGCCCCAACCGACGCCCTGGGCCTCGGCGGCAACCTGACCAGCTTCCTGCCGCTGGTATTGATGTTCGTGGTCATGTATTTCCTGATGATCCGTCCACAGCAAAAACGCGCCAAAGAACAACGGGCGATGATGGACGCGCTGGCCAAGGGTGACGAAGTCGTCACCGCCGGCGGCATGCTGGGCCGTGTTGTCAAGGTAGTGGACGCTTACGTCACCATCGAAGTGGCGACCGGCACCGAAATCACGGTGCAAAAGAGTGCCATTACCACCTTGCTGCCTAAAGGCACCCTGAAGGCACTGTAATTTCTCGCTGTCATTGCCTCGGCAATGATAGACCCGGGGCGGCTATCGGCCGCCCCTCGCGACGCCTCCGACGCTCAACACTGAACGCTGAATCACTATGAATCGCTATCCTGCCTGGAAATACATCATCATCGTCGTCGCCTTATTGCTGGGCGCACTCTATACGGCGCCCAACTATTTCGGTGAGTCACCGGCGCTGCAAGTAACCAGCGGCAAGTCGACCGTCAAAGTGACGGGCGAGCTGATGACGCAAGTCGAGCAAATATTGACGAAAGAGAACGTCAAGTCGGAAGGTGTCACCATGGATGGCGCCGGCAACCTCGCCTCCGTGCGCGTGCGGTTCGCCGATCCCGATACCCAGTTCAAGGCGAAACTGGTGCTGGAAAAGGACCTGAATCCCGATGCCAGCGACCCCGCGTACATCGTGACGGTCAACCTGCAAGCCAATACGCCGATGTGGATGCAAAAATTGCATGCCTTGCCCATGTTCCTGGGCCTGGACTTGCGCGGCGGCGTGCACTTCCTGATGCAGGTCGATGCGAAAGCCGTACTGAACAAGAAAGTCCAGGGCGTCCAGTCCGCCGCGCGTAGCGTGTTGCGCGACAAGAATATCCGCCATGCGGGCATCGAGCGCGTAGGCGACAGCGTGCAGATCAACTTCCGCGACGCGGAAACGCGCCTGAAGGCAAAGAATGTCCTGTCCGACCAGATGACGGAACTGGCGTTCGCCGATGCGGGCGAAGGCAGCGATTTGAAATTGAACATCACCCTGAAGCCGGCGGCCCTGAAGGCGACCATCGACGAAGGCGTGAAACAGAATATCTCCACCCTGTCCAAGCGCGTCAACGAGCTGGGCGTGGCCGAACCGCTGATCCAGCAGCAAGGTCCCGACCGCATCGTGGTGCAACTGCCTGGCGTGCAGGACGTGGCCCGCGCGAAAGCCATCATCGGCCGCACGGCGACCCTGGAAGTGCGCCTGGTCGACGAAAGCATCGTGCCCGGCACCGAACTGTCGAGCGCTATTCCGTTCAACTCGGAATTGTTCACCGTCGGCAAGGGCGTGCCTGTCGTACTGGCGAAAGACGTGATCCTGACGGGCGACTATATCTCCAGCGCCACGGCCAGCTTCGACCAGAACCAGCAAGCGGCCGTGTCGATCGACCTGAACGGCGACGGCGGACGCAAGATGCGCGAAGCGACGCGCGAACGCGTGGGCAAGCGCATGGCCATCGTGCTGTTTGAAAAGGGCAAGCCGGAAGTGCTGTCGGTCGCGACCATCCAGCAGGAACTCGGTTCGCGCTTCCAGATCACCGGCATGGGCGGCGCGGAAAACGCGAATGAACTGGCGCTGCTGCTGCGCTCGGGCGCCCTGTCCGCACCGATGACCGTCATCGAAGAACGCACGATCGGACCGCAGCTGGGCGCGGAAAACATCGCCAAGGGCTTCCACTCGACCTTGTACGGTTTCATCGCCATCGCCATCTTCATGATCGCCTACTACATGTTGTTCGGCGCCTTCAGCGTGCTGGCCCTGGCCACCAACCTGCTGTTGCTGGTCGGCTTGCTGTCGATGATCCAGGTGACCTTGACCTTGCCAGGTATCGCCGCTATCGCGCTGGCGCTGGGCATGGCGATTGACGCCAACGTGCTGATCAATGAACGTATCCGCGAAGAGCTGCGTGCCGGCAATACGCCGCAAGCGGCGATCGCCGCCGGCTTCGACCGTGCCTGGGCCACGATTCTGGACTCGAACGTGACCACCCTGATCGTCGGCCTGGCGCTGCTGGCCTTCGGCAGCGGCCCCGTGCGCGGCTTCGCCGTTGTGCATTGCCTGGGTATCCTGACCTCGATGTTCTCCTCCGTGTTCGTGTCGCGCGGCGTGGTCAACCTCTGGTATGGCCGCAAGAAAAAGCTGACGACCTTGTCGATCGGCACGGTGTGGGTGCCGGGCGCCAGCAAATAAGCGACGGCCCCGACTCACCCAATAGCGTCAACAGCGATCGCGTCCGGTGGCCCAGCCGCCGGACGCACAGAATAGAACTCAGAGGATTTCATGGAATTTTTCCGGATCAAAAAAGATATTCCCTTCATGCGCCATGCGTTGATTTTCAACGTGATTTCGGCCGTGACCTTCCTTGCCGCCGTCTTCTTCCTGGTGCACAAGGGCTTGCACCTGTCCGTCGAATTCAAGGGCGGTACCCTGATGGAGGTGAAATACCCCAAGGCGGCCAATCTTGAAGGCATACGCGGCACCCTCATCGCCATGGGCTATGAAGAGCCGGGCGTGACCAGCTTCGATACGGCGCGCGACGTGATGATCCGCCTGCCGGTGGAAAATGGCGTCAGCGCCGCGAACACCTCGCAGCGCGTGTTCGAATCGCTGTGCAAGGCCGAGCAGGGCACGACCAAGGCCATCGACACCGTCACCGCCAAGGGCGAACATGTGCTCAAGAGCGCCTGCATGGACACCGCCGGCAATGAAGCGGTGGTACTGCAGAAGGTTGAATTCGTCGGCCCGCAAGTGGGCGAGGAACTGGCGCAGAACGGCTTGAACGCGCTGGTGGTGGTGATTATCGGCGTGATGATCTACCTGGCCATCCGCTTCGAATGGAAATACGCTGTCTCGGCCATTATCGCCAACTTGCACGACGTGGTGATCATCCTGGGCTTCTTCGCTTTCTTCGAATGGGAATTCTCGCTGACGGTGCTGGCGGCGATCCTGGCGGTGCTCGGTTATTCCGTCAACGAATCGGTGGTGATCTTTGACCGTATCCGCGAAAACTTCCGCAAGCAGCGCAAGGCTTCCGTGCATGAAGTGATCGACAACGCGATCACCAGCACCATTTCGCGTACCATCATCACCCACGGCTCGACCCAGATGATGGTGCTGTCGATGCTGGTCTTCGGCGGCCAGACCCTGCACCACTTTGCACTGGCGCTGACCATCGGTATCTGCTTCGGTATCTACTCGTCCGTGTTCGTCGCGGCCTCGATCGCCATGTGGCTGGGCGTCAAGCGCGAAGACTTGATCAAGCCGATCAAGGAAAAAGACGAAACCGACGGCGCCGTGGTGTAAGCGCAGGTTTTTTGCAGGTCGAATGAGGAACGATCACCGTTTGCGGTGGTCGTTTTTTTATGGTGGATGACGATGAAGCGTTTGATAGTGATGGGCATCATGGCGGGCATCGGCACCTTGGTCAATGCCGCGCAATTGAGCCGAGTGGACAGCGGTGCCATCGCCCTGCGCGGCCCGATTGCCGAGGGCGACGTGGACACGCTGCGGCAGCTGGCCACGCCTGGGACGACGCTGTTGCGCGTGAACAGCGAGGGTGGCGATGCGCAGGCGGCCATGCAGCTGGGCCGCTACCTGCGCCGGCAGCAATGGGATATTGCCGTTGACACCGTGTGTGCGGGCAGCTGCGCCCTGTATGTCTTCCCGGCCGCGCGGTACAAGCGCATTCCGGCCGATGCCGTGCTGGCGCTGCAGGAATCGGCATTCCTGCGCGCGCAGGCGAGTCCGGCACAGATGCGCCGCACCCTGGCCGAGGCTGGCGTGGCGGCCGAGGACCTGGAGCGCGAAACGGCGGCGCTGGCGGCCCAGTTGACGGAGACTGCGGCGCAGGAAGCGGCGTTTGCCTCGGAACTGGGCATTGCTTCCGCCTTTTACCGCGATTTCCCGCAAGTGGCGGCGCAGGCCGAGAGCGTGCGCCAGCGCTTTCCCGACCAGGAGGCGGCCGTCCACTGGTGGCCGGCCGCCGCCCGCCTGCAGCGCTGCTACGGCATCGCCGGCGTGGACGAGGGGCCGCGCGCGGTTCGCCTGGCGCCCGGTGGTTATCTGTATGTGCCGGCCCTGTCGGCCCTCGTCATGGGCGACCAGGCCTTGCAGGACTGTCCATGAGCCGCAGCGGCCGCTTGTTCCTGCTGATGGACGCCATGCGCGCCAGGCGCGTGCCCGTCACGGCGGCCCAGCTGGCGCAGCAGCTGGGCGTATCCGAGCGCACGATCTACCGCGATATCCAGACCCTGGCCGAACTGGGCGCACCCTTGCAGGGCGAGGCGGGCATCGGCTACGTGCTGCGCCGCGGCGCCTTCCTGCCGCCGCTGATGTTCGGGGCCGATGAACTGGAGGCGCTGGTGCTGGGCGCGCGCTGGGTGCGCCGGCAGGGCGACGCGGGCCTGGCGCAGGCGGCCAGCAATGCCCTGGCCAAGATCGCGGCGGCCTCGCCGCGCGACTTGCGCGACAGCATGGCCGAGACCAGCCTGTGGGTGCCGCTGGGCCGCCCCGCCGATGGCACACAGCCGGCCGACCGCTACGTGCAGCCCGTGCGCGAGGCGATCCGCTACGAACAGAAACTCACGCTTGCCTATCAGGATGAGCACGGCAGCGCCACCTTGCGCACGGTGTGGCCCTTCGCCCTGGCCTTTTTCGAGGGCAAGCGCCTGCTGGCCGCCTGGTGCGAACTGCGCGGCGATTACCGGCATTTCCGCATCGACCGCATCGCCAGCGTGCGGCAGCATGAGGAGCGCTATCCCACGCGGCGCCACGCCTTGCTCGACACCTGGCGCAAGGCGCATGAGATTGATCCGGAATCCTGATATTCGCTCCTGACAAAAACTGTCAGTGACGGCAACTACGATGGTGGCTTCTTCACTCACCGGAGCCTTTGCCATGCGCCTGTACCATCACCCCATGTCCTCAAATGCCCGCCGTGCCCTGATGACGGCGATCCACCTCGGCCTGCCGCTGGAACTGGCCGAAGTCGACCTGATGAATGCGGACGACCGCCGCCGTCTGCTTGAACTGAACCCGAACGGCAAGGTGCCCGTGCTGGCCGACGGCGCTTTCCTGCTGTGGGAATCGTGCGCCATCATGCAATACCTGGCCGAGCAGGTGCCGGGCCAGACGATTTATCCGCAGGCGCCGCAGGCGCGCGCCGACGTCAACCGCTGGCTGTTCTGGGCCGCGCAGCACTTCGCGCCCGCCGTCAGCGTGCTGGCCTGGGAACGCGCGTGGAAGGGCATGACGGGCAATGGTCCGGCGGACCCGCTGGAAGAGGCGCGCGGCGAGCGCGACCTGCATGAGTGCGCCGTGGTGCTGGACGCGCACCTGGCGGGACGCAGCTGGATCCACGCAGACGATGTGACCCTGGCCGATTTCGCCGTGGCCGCGCCGCTGATGTACAGCGAGGCCGTGCGGCTGCCGCTGGCGCAGTACCGGCATATCCAGGCGTGGTTGGCCCGCGTGCGGCAGCTGCGCGCCTGGCAGGAAACGGATGTCGAACTGCTGCCGGGATAATCTGCGCGCTAAGTGTGCCAGCGCACGGAGCCGGCGCGGCACACCGCATAAGATAGGGCTGTCTCTTTCAGGACATCCCTAGCTTTGGACTTTACCCGCTTTCGAGCGGGTTTTTTTCGCCGTTATTGGCGCTTGCTGTTGATGGCGAGTGCTCACATTTAGCGCGTGAAGCACATCAATGCACGAGCACCTTCAGCAGCGACTGCACTTCATCGTCCGATTCTTCCATGATGCTCGACAAGGTCGCATCGTCGCCGATCACGCAATCGATGCTGCCGGCGGCGCGCGCGGCGCGCACGGCGATGGCGGCCGGGCTTTCATTGAGGGGCGACGAGACGGGCGCCAGGTCATTCGCCAGCAGCAGGGTGTCGCCCAGCGATTCGGGCGGAATGGCGCGCAATCCTTCCCACAGCGCATCGATGGCGCCCATCACCGCTTCCGGCACCTTCAGCTTGGTCAGGACGCCATGGCCGATGGCCTGTTCGCCATGCTCGACCCAGTCCTGCGGTTCGCCATCGAGGATGCCGGGGAATTCGGCCGCGCGCGACAGCAGATAAAAGCCGCCCACTTCATGCATGATGCCGGCAAACAGGGCAGTATCGGGATCCACCTTGGTCACGCGGCGGGCCAGTACCTGCGACAGGGCCGCCACGTGGGCCGTATGTTCCCATAGCTGGTTGGCCTTCGCCTGCAGCGCGGGATCGGTGATGGTGCTGCCCAGCTGGCGCACGATCAGCGATGCCACCACCGACTGCAGGGTACGCACGCCGAGCCGTTGCACGGCGTTGCGCACGCTGGTGATTTCATTGCCGGAACGGTTGAACGCCGCCGAATTGGCGATGGCCACTGTGCGCGCGGCCAGCAGCGGGTCAGCCTGCACCAGCTTGGCGGCGGCCTCGATATGGCAGTCGGGATCGGCCAGCGCCTCTTGCAGCTTGAGCGAAGCGTCCACATTGGCAGGAAAGGTCAGCTCGCCACGAGCGGCTTGCGCGGCGATGCTTTTAAAGGCGTCGAGTCTGTTCATTGAAAAAATTATACTCGCAATATTTCCGTGCGGAACTTTTTAACCGTGATCTTTTCGCAAACAGCTGGACAAAAGGCAAGCAAAGCCCCGTAAACGGAAAAAGGCATGCCTATATTGTTGACATGCCTCTTTTTAACGACAGCGATCGTCACAGCGCTGGACAGGACGACTGCGCAGCAGGTCCTGTTCAGCGCTACTACAGAACTTCGCTGAAGATCGCGTCGCAGCCTTCCACCAGCTCGTCGCTGTCTTCCAGCTCATCCGTCAAGCCCAGGTCGAACAGTTCCTCGACGGCGTTCATGAAGCTGTTGTGCTTGGTGGCGCCGATCAGGCGGTAGATTTCGCCGTCTTCGTTGCGCACGCCGATGATCAGTTTTTCCTGGCGCACCAGTTCCGGCGTGCTGGCATTGAGCAGCAGGTTGCCGATGATGTGTTTATCGAAATGAGCGGGCTTTTTGCCTTCGAGCAGTGAGGTTTTCAACTTGGTTTCCTTTGTCTTGTTTGAATGTCTGTGCTTGGTGAATGGTCAGCCGTGACCGTTGGCGATCGCGTGTTTCAAGCCTGCCAGGGTGCTTTCCAGACGTATGAAATCGTCTTCGGTATAGCCGTCGAACAGGCGCTGGCCTTGCTTTGTCAGCTTGGGGAACACGTCATGGAACACCTGTTCGCCCTCGCAGCTCAGGCGCACGTAATAGGAACGCTTGTCGCGTGGACAACGTTCGCGTATCACCAGTCCCTTTTGTTCCAGCCGGTCCACCACGCCCGTCAAAGTCCCCTTGGTAATCAGGGTTTTCTGGCCCAGTTCCTTGTAGGACATGCCGCAAGTGTTGCCGAGCGTGGCAATGATGTCGAATTGCGCATGCGTCAAGCCGTACTGGCGCACGAAGTCGCTAGAAAACCGCTCGAAGCCTTGCATGCATTCGGCCAGCAGCCGGATACTTTTTAAATATCGTTCACCCATGGCAGTGATTATATCCTTCCGCCCCGCTTTTTTCCGCCGCGCCAAGATGCGCCCCCGCATGAGGGTCTCGCTGGGGCGGAAGTCCGGTATCATGTGGGCAACTCAGCCCTTGCCCCGATCCCGCCCCGCCGATGTCCTTCGCTAATCTTTCCCGTATCGGCCTCGACAAACCGCTGCGTTTGCTGCTGGTGCATGCCGGCGATGCCGAGTCGATCACCTGGGCCGGCCTGGTGCAGCCGCTGCGCCTGTGCGCGCGGGCGCTGGGGTCGCAGGCGTTCCAGCTGGACGTGCGTACGCCGGAACAGGTAGCCGCGCAGGGCGGCCACTGGCATATCGCGCTGCTGGTGGCCGATGAAACGCAGGCGCCGCTGCGCGCCGAGCTGTGCCGGGCCGTGATCGAGCGCTGCCGTTCGGCGCCGTTCTGGGGCGGCGTGGGCGCCGCCGTGCTGTGGCTGGCCGACGCGGGCGTCATGGATGGCGTGCGCATCGCCCTGCCGTGGGCCTTGTATGCCGATGCGGAAGCGAAGGCAGAACGGGCCATCCTGACGCCGCATTTGTTCGACATCGACGGCCCGCACATCACCTGCTGCGGCGGCGCGGCCAGCATCGATTTTTCTCTGACCCTGATCGAGACCATCTTTGGCGCCGACGTGCAGGCGCTCGTCAAGGAAGCGCTGTGCGTGGACAAGGTGCGCGGCAAGGAAGAGCGCCAGCGCGTGGCCCTGCAGGCGCGTTTCGGCGTATTGCAGCCGAAGCTGTCCGAAGCGGTGACCTTGATGGAAGCCAATATCGAGGAGCCGTTGTCGACCGACGACATCGCCAGCCTGGTGGGCCTGTCGCGGCGCCAGCTGGAACGGCTGTTCAAGCAGTACCTGGGCAGCCTGCCGTCGCGCTACTACCTGGAGCTGCGTTTGCAGCGCTCCAGGCAACTGTTGCTTGATACACATTATTCCATCGTGCAAGTTGGCCTGATGTGCGGCTTTTCCTCCGGCTCGCACTTTTCCACGGCGTTCGGCACCCTGTTTGGCAATACCCCCGCGAAGAGCGGCAGCGCAAGCTGATGCCGCCGGTCTAGCCAGCATCCAGGCAGCTGTGATGAATTGTGAAAATCCTTGTCGCAGATTCAAAAGAGTTTTAGCATCCCGCTTTTTATAATGCAGTACACACGTAGCTGTCGTAGCTGCGGAGTACCTAACATATTGATGGGGAAATGCTATGAATGCCAAGCTTGATTCGACCGTAACGGCTCGTCCAGTCACCCGGGAAACCTTTGACCAGGTCCTCGTTCCTACCTACGCCCCTGCAGCCATGGTGCCCGTGCGCGGTTCCGGGCTGGATCTGTGGGACCAGTCGGGCAAGCATTACCTCGATTTCACCTCCGGCATCGCCGTCAACAGCCTGGGCCACTGCTATCCGGCCCTGGTCGACGTGCTGACCAAGCAAATCAATAATTTGTGGCATTTAGGCAACGGCTATACGAACGAGCCTGTGCTGCGCCTGGCGCTGGCGCTGACGGAAGCGACCTTCGCCGACCGTGCCTTCTTCTGCAACTCGGGCGCGGAAGCCAACGAAGCGGCCCTGAAGCTGGCGCGCAAGTACGCGCACACCAAGTTCGGCGCGCACAAGTCGCGCATCATCTCGTGCTTCAGCTCCTTCCACGGCCGCACCCTGTTTACGGTCTCCGTCGGCGGTCAGGCCAAGTACACGGAAGGCTTCGAGCCGCTGCCGCCGTCGATCGACCATATCGCCTACAACGACATCGAAGCGGCGCGCGCCGCCATCGGCGATGACGTGTGCGCCGTGATCGTCGAGCCGGTACAGGGCGAAGGCGGCGTGGTGCCGGGCAATCCGGAGTTCCTCAAGGAGCTGCGTGCCCTGTGCGACAAGACCGGCGCGCTGCTGATTTTCGACGAAGTCCAGAGCGGCATGGGCCGCACTGGCGCGTTGTTCGCCTACATGGGCTACGGCGTCACGCCGGACATCCTGACGGCCGCCAAGGCGCTGGGCAACGGCTACCCGATCGGCGCCATGCTGACCACGAATGAACTGGCGCAAACCCTGGCCGTCGGCACTCACGGTACCACCTACGGCGGCAACCCGCTGGCCGCCACCGTGGCCCTGACCGTGCTGGAGACGATCAACACGCCGGCATTCCTGGCGCGCGTCAAGGAAGCCAGCGTCAACACCATCGCCATGCTGCAAGGCTTGATCACGGATTACCCGCAAGTGTTCTCCGTGGTGCGCGGCAGCGGTTTGCTGCTGGGCCTGGTCGTCAGCGATGCCTGGAAGGGCCGCGCGAAAGACATCCAGAAAGCGGCCGAAGCGCAAGGCTTGATGGTGCTGATCGCCGGCATGGACGTGGTGCGCCTGGCACCGGCCCTGATCGTCTCGGACGAGCAGATTGCCGAAGCGGGCCGCTTGCTGCGCGCCGCCATCGACGGCATGCTGAAAGCCTGAGGCTAGCCTCGCTCCCTGTTTGATCACCGGCCCGCCGCTTTGCCGCGGGCCGGCTTGGTTCTACCCGGGTTTTCAGCCCATGTATCGTCAGCATTGAAGGAGTACCCATGTATGTTGTCCGTCCGGTAGAAATTGCGGATATTGCAGCCCTCGAAGCGCTGGCCGCGGTAACCATGCCGGGTGTCCATACCCTGCCGAAGACGCGCGAGAAAATCGCCGCCTCCGTCGAGCGCTCCATCGCCTCGTTTGCCGCCCATGTCGACATCCCCAGCGAAGAGTCGTATCTCTTCGTGCTTGAATCCCTGCTCGACAAGAGCATCGCCGGCACGGCCGCCATCTTCGCCTCGGCCGGCTCGAACGGCACCTATTTTTCCTTTCGCAACGACGTCATCCAGCAAGTCTCGCGCGACCTGAACATCAGCCACAGCGTGCATGCGCTGACCCTGTGCTCGGAACTGACGGCCTATTCGCAGCTGTCCGGCTTCTACGTGCGCAACATGGAGCAGGCGGGCCTGGAAGCGGCCCTGCTGTCGCGCGCGCGGCTGCTGTTCGCCGTGCTGGCGCCGCACCGTTTCGGCGACCGCTTCTTCGTGCCGCTGGCCGGCATCACGGACGCCAACGGCCAGTCGCCATTCTGGGATGCGCTGGGCCGCAAGTTCTTCCAGATGGATTTCCTCGATGCCGAAAAAGTCATCGGCGGCGCGCGCAACCGCACCCTGATCGTCGAACTGATGCCGCACTACCCCGTGTACGTGCCGCTGTTGCCCGGCGACGCGCAGGCGGCCATGGGCCAGATCCACCCGAGCGGCGAACTGGCGTTCAATCTGCTGACGGAAGAAGGTTTTGAAGCGGACGATTACATCGACATCTTCGATGGCGGCCCGATCCTCCAGGCGCACAAGCATGCGCTGCGCTCGTTTACGGGCTCGCTCACGCGCCGCGTCGTCGCAGGCGTCACGCCCAGCCGCACGGGCCTGAAAGTGCATTACGCGATCGCGTCGGGCGCGGAGCGCAACTTCCGCGCCGTCACCTTCACCTGCGATGCGCTCGAAGCGCAGGACACCGTCGGCTTGCCGGCCGAGCTGCTGGAAGCGCTGGCCGTGGCCGAAGGCGACAGCGTCATTTGCGTGCGCATCTAACCGAGAGAACATTATGCTAGTAGTACGCGCCATCAACGCCAATGACCTCGATGCCCTGTACGGCCTGGCCAGCCAGGTCGGCACCGGCATGACCACCCTCAAGCCGGACATGAAAATGCTGGGCGACCGCCTGGCCATCGCCTGCGCCTCGTTCGCCGAAACCATCGCGCCCGAAAAGCGCGACTACATGTTCGTCATGGAGGATACGGACACGGGCCGCCTGGCCGGCGTGTGCGCCATCAAGGGCGCCGTGGGCCTGGAAGAACCGTTCTATAACTACCGCATCGGCACCCTGGTGCATTCCAGCCGCGAACTCGACGTGTTTACGCGCATGGAAACCCTGTACCTGTCGAACGACCTGACGGGCAGCACGGAACTGTGTTCGCTGTTTTTGCATCCCGATTACCGCAGCGGCAACAACGGCAAGCTGCTGTCGAAAAGCCGTTTCCTGTTCATCGCCCAGTTCCCGCACCTGTTCACGGAAAAGCTGATCGCCGAAATGCGCGGCTACCAGGCGCCGGACGGCAGCTCGCCGTTCTACGAAGGCCTGGGCCGCCACTTCTTCAAGATGGATTTCCACCACGTCGACGACCTGACGAGCCTGGGCAAGAAATCGTTCATCGCCGAACTGATGCCGCGCCAGCCCATGTACGTGGCCTACCTGCCCGACGAGGCGCAGGAAGTCATCGGCAAGGTGCATCTGAGTACGGCGCCCGCGCGCCGCCTGCTGGAACAGGAAGGCTTGCACTTCGAAGGTTATGTCGACATCTTCGACGCCGGTCCCGTGCTGCAGGCGCGCGTCTCTGAGCTGCGCGCCATGCGCGACAGCATGCCGGCCGTGCTCGATGCCGCGACTGTGCCAGTGCCTGCGCCTGAAGCGTGCGGCGACGCCGCCCAGGCCGAGCCTTACCTGGTGTCGAACACCGACCTGAAAGATTTCCGCATGATCGTCACCAGCGCCAATCCGCACAGCGGCAAGCTCGCGCTGGACGACGATGAACTGCATCTGCTGCGCTGCCATCAAGGCGATACCGTGCGCACCTTGTCACTCAACCCGAGGAAGCATCCCCATGTCTAATGTGAATACCACGCAATCGAACTTCATCAACGGCGCCTGGCTGCCGGGCACGGGCCGCGAACTGGTCACCATCGATCCGTCGAACGGCAAGCAGACCTGGGCCAGCCTGGAAGCGACGGAAAACGAAGTCGGGCAAGCTTGCCAGGCCGCCCGCGCCGCCTTTGAAGCGTGGGCCGATACGCCCGTCGACGAGCGCATCGCCATCTGCGTGCGCTTTCGCGAGCTGCTGAAGGAACACGCCGAGGCGCTGGCGCTGCTGATCTCGGAAGAAGTGGGCAAGCCGCTGTGGGAGTCGCGCACGGAAGTGGCCACCATGGCCAACAAGATCGATATCTCGGTGCAGTCCTACCACGCGCGCACGGGCATCACGCAAAGCAAGATCGCCGATGGCGACGCCGTGCTGCGCCACCGTCCGCATGGCGTGTTCGGCGTCTTCGGCCCATACAATTTCCCCGGCCACCTGCCGAACGGCCATATCGTGCCGGCCCTGATCGCCGGTAACACCATCGTCTTCAAGCCCAGCGAATATGCGCCGCGCACGGCCATCAAAACCGTGCAGCTGTGGCAGCAGGCAGGCCTGCCGGACGGCGTCGTCAACCTCGTCAACGGCGGGCGCGACACGGGCGTGGCGCTGGGCGCGAATGCGCACCTCGATGGCGTGCTGTTTACGGGGTCCTGCCAGACGGGCATCAGCCTGCACCGCCAGTTCGGCGGCCAGCCGGGCAAGATGCTGGCGCTGGAAATGGGCGGCAACAACGCCCTCGTCGTATGGGACGTGAAGGACGTGGACGCCGCCGTGCACCACGCGATCTTCTCCGCCTTTGTCTCGGCCGGCCAGCGCTGCACCTGCGCGCGCCGCCTGGTGGTACAAGATAACGCAGCCGGCGCCGCCTTCGTCGCGCGCCTGGTGGAAGTGGCGGCGAAACTGGGCATCGGCGCGTCCGATGCGCAGCCGCAGCCATTCATGGGACCCGTTGTCTCGAGTGCCGTGGCCGCGCGCCTGGTGCAGGCGCAGGCGGACATGGTCGCCAGGGGCGGCAACACCCTGCTGCAGATGCGCCAGCTGAATCCCGAGGCGGGTTTTGTCACGGCCGGCATCGTCGACGTTACCAACGCTGTCGGCATCCCCGACGAGGAATGGTTCGGCCCGCTGCTGCAGGTGATCCGCGTGGCCGATTTCGATGCGGCCCTGAAGGTCGCCAACGCCACCGAATTCGGCCTGGCCGCGGCGCTCTTGTCCGACGATCCGGCCCTGTGGCAAACCTTCCAGACGCGCGCGCGCGCCGGCATCATCAACTGGAACCGTCCCACCACGGGCGCGGCCAGCACGGCGCCGTTCGGCGGCATCGGCAAGTCGGGCAACCACCGTCCGAGCGCCTATTACGCGGCCGACTATTGCGCCTACCCGGTCGCTTCGATCGAGAACAGCGTATTGGAACTGCCGGCCAAGCTGTCGCCCGGCCTGAATTTTTAAGGAACTCCCATGCACAGCACGCGCGAATACAATTTTGACGGCCTGGTCGGGCCATCGCATAACTATGCCGGACTGTCGTTCGGCAACGTGGCCTCGTTCAGCAATGTGAAAAGCGCTTCGAATCCGAAGCAGGCCGCCTTGCAGGGCCTGGCCAAGATGCGCGCCCTGGCCGCGCGCGGCTTTGCGCAAGCCTTGCTGCCGCCGCAGGACCGGCCGAATTTCCGCCTGTTGCGCTCCATCGGTTTCACGGGCAGCGATGCCGAAGTGCTGGCGCGCGCCTACAAGGAATCCCCTGTGATTTTGGCCTGCGCCTATTCCGCCTCGCCCATGTGGACGGCGAATGCCGCCACGGTCAGCCCATCGGCCGATACGCAGGATGGCCGCGTGCATTTCACGGCCGCCAACCTGAATAACAAGCTGCACCGCGCCTTCGAGCACGCGCAGTCGGCGCGCAGCCTGCGCGCCATTTTCAGCGATGCCAAGCACTTCGCCGTGCACGACGCGCTGCCGTCGACGCCCGCCTTTGGCGACGAGGGCGCGGCCAACCACACGCGCCTGGGCGCGAGCCACGGCGCGCCGTCCGTTGAATTGTTCGTGTATGGCCGGGTGGAGTTCGATCCCTCCGCGCCGTCGCCGAAGCGCTATCCGGCGCGCCAGACCCTGGAAGCGTCGCAAGCCGTGGCGCGCCTGCACGGCCTGGACGCGAAGCGCACCGTGTACGTGCAGCAGAACCCGGAAGTGATCGACCAGGGCGTGTTCCATAACGACGTCATCGCCGTCGGCAATGGCAATGTGCTGTTCTATCACGAGCAGGCGTTTGCCGATGAAGGGGAAAGCCTGTCGCAGCTGCGCCGCGCCGTCGCCGCCACCGGGGCGGAGCTGCAAGCCTTGCGCGTGGACACGGGCCAGGTACCGATCGCGGACGCCGTCAGCAGCTATCTGTTCAACAGCCAGCTGCTGACGAAAGAGGGCGGCAAGATGGCGCTGGTGATCCCGCAGGAATGCCAGGAAAACCGCGCCGTGTCGCGCTACCTGGAAGGCCTGGTGGCCAGCGGTGGCCCCATCGATGAACTGATCCATTTTGACCTGCGCCAGAGCATGCGCAACGGCGGCGGGCCCGCCTGCCTGCGTTTGCGCGTGGCCCTGACGCAAACCGAGGCGCGCGCCATGCACCAGGGCGTGATCATGACGGAAACGCTGTACCATCGGCTGGTGCAGTGGGTGGAAAAGCACTACCGCGACCATCTGGAGCCGGGCGACCTGGCCGATCCGCAGCTGGCGCTGGAAGTGCATGCTGCGCTTGAAGAATTGACGATCATCCTCAACTTACCTGGATTGTACGACTTGTAGGCGATAGAAAAACACACAGAAAATCCGAGACAGACTATCCGTAGCACAGAATTGGACGGGCGACCCCCGTCTCTTGACACCGCTGCCGCCCAGCCACAAGCCCGAACGACAGCGTTGGACATTCACATTACCGTAATGGAGATGCAAGATGAATCACACGCCACAAGATTTGCGTACACAAACGCTGGAGCTGATTAACGCGGCTGGCAATGCGGGCAAGGCGGCAGCGCCTGTCGTGCAGCTGGTGCAGGCATGGCTCGACTCGCTCGACGCCGAAGACCTGGCCGACATCGCGCCCGACAGCCTGGCGCCCGTGCTGGTCGACGGCTTCACGCAAGCGGCCAAGCGCACCGGCAGCGGCTGCCAAATTGCCACCCTGCGTTATGCGGATGGCCGTGGCGGCATGGCGAGCGCCTTGCTGATCCTGAACGAAGACATGCCTTACCTGGTCGACTCCATCGTCATGGCCATGCGCCGCCAGCACCTGGCCGTGCGCGGCGTGATGAACACCGTGCTGCCCGTGCGCCGCGCCGCTGACGGCAGTGTCGAAGCGGTGCGCCAGCCGGGCGATCCGCTCGAATCGTATGTGCTGGTGCTGCTCGACGAAGAGCTGGCGCCGGAAGCCCTGGCCGCGCTGGTCGCCGCCCTGGAAACGGTCGCGCGTGACGCTGCCGTCGTGCGCCGCGATGCCGCCGCCATGAGCGAGCGCCTGGCCACCGTCGCCGCGGCCGCATCGCAGCATGGCGAAGAGGGCGCGGAAGTGGCCGCCTTCCTGGAATGGGCCCGCAGCGGCGGCTTTGAAGTATTCGGCTACGCCTACTACCGCGTCAAGCCGGGCGTGCGCGAACTGGAACGCGACATCCCGAGCCGCGTCGGCGTGCTGCAGGATACGGCGCACCCCGTGTATGGCACCTGCCTGGCGAATATCCCCGGCGACTTCGACACCCTGGCCAAGCGCGACTCGGCGCTGTCCATCGTCAAGGCCGACGTGGCGGGTACTTTGCACCGCGACCAGCAGCTGGACTTCATCGGCGTGCGCGACATGGATACGCAAGGCGCGATCCTGGGCGAGCATTGCTTCGTCGGCCTGTTCACCCGCGCCGGCAATTCCACCCCGCTGGCGGCGCTGCCGTTTGCGCGCGGCCGCGTGGCCAAGGTACTGAGCCTGGCCGGCGTGCGCCAGCATGGCTTCCGTGCCGAGAAATTCCGCGAAATCCTCGAATCCCTGCCGCGCACCGAGGCGCTGGAAGCGGACCTCGACTGGCTGGCGCAAGTGTGCGGTTCCGTCGTTTCGCTGTACAAGCAGCCGCGCACCAAGGTCTTCGCGCGCCGCGACGTGTACGCGCGCCACCTGAACGTGCTGGTCTACCTGCCGCGCGAGCGCTACAGCGCCAGCGTCGCATCGAGCCTGGCCAAAGCCCTGCAAGCCAGTTCCGGCGCCACGCACGTGAGCACGCAAACGCTGGTGGCCGACGGTCCCCTGGCGCGCGTCTACCTGATCGCCCACGCCGCCCGTTACCCGCTGGACCTGGAAACGGATATCGAACAGCCGCTGCTGGGCGTGCTCGATGGCTGGCATAACGGCTTTGCCGCCGTGGCCGACGCCGTGCCCGACGTGGCCCTGCGCGCCAGCCTGCGCAAACTCTGCGCCACCTTGCCGCTCGACTACGTGGCCGCCACCGCGCCGGCCGTCGCCTTCCGCGACCTCGACACCATCCTGCGCAATACCGATCCGGCGCATGTGGCCGTACGCATCGAGACGGGCGCCGTCACCACCATCCGTTTGTACTCGGCCAACAAGGTGCCGCCGCTGTCGACCATTTTGCCGGCCCTGCACAATGCGGGCGTGGCCATCGACCGCGAACAGGCGTATTCGGTTTCGCTGTCCGACGGCACGCGCTATTTCGTCACCAGCCTGACGGTCGATGCCGCCAGCGCGGCGAAACTGGCGCAGCCATCCGTCGTCGCCGTGGCGCAGGAATTGTTTGCCGCCCTGTTCAACGACACGGCCGAAGATGGCCGCCTGAACGGCCTCGTCATCGAAGGCGGCTTGTCGACGCGCGAAGTGCAGCTGGTACGCGCCTACACCAGCTACTGGCGCCAGACGGGCAGCCGCTTCTCGGTGCGCTACATCGCCGAAAGCCTGCGCAAGCAGCCGGCCCATGTGAAAGCCCTGGTCGAAGCCTTCCTGCAGCGTTTCGATCCTTCGCTGTCCGACGCGCAGCACGCGCAAGCCCTGGAAAGCATCGCCGCCATCAAGGCCGGCCTGCCCTCCGTGAACCACGCCGATACCGAGGAAATCCTCGGCGCGCTGGCCGACCTGATGGCAGCCACCCTGCGCACCAGCTACTTCCAGAACAATCAGCAAGGCGACAAGATCATCTTCAAGTTCGACACCAGCAGCCTGGCGCTGGTGCCGGAACCGCGTCCTTACCGCGAGATTTTCGTCTTCTCGCGCCGCTTTGAAGGCGTGCACCTGCGCGGCGGCCCCGTCGCCCGCGGCGGCTTGCGCTGGTCGGACCGCATGGAAGACTACCGCACCGAAGTGCTGGGCCTCGTCAAGGCGCAGATGGTCAAGAACGCCGTCATCGTGCCGGCCGGCGCGAAGGGCGGTTTTGTCTGCAAGATGATGCCGAAGGATGCCGTGCGTGAAACCATCGCGGCCGAAGGCGAAGCCGTCTACCGCCTGTTCATTTCCAGCCTGCTGGAAGTGACGGACAACCGTTCGCTGGGCAATATCGTCCCGCCGGTCGATACCGTGTGCTTCGACGACGCCGACCCGTATCTGGTGGTGGCCGCCGACAAGGGTACGGCCACGTTCTCGGACATCGCCAACGGCATCGCCGTGCAGCGCGGCTTCTGGCTCGGCGACGCGTTCGCCTCGGGCGGCTCGAACGGCTACGACCACAAGAAACTGGGCATCACCGCCAAGGGCGCATTCGAAGCCGTGAAACGCCACTTCTATGAAATGGACCACGACCTCAATACCACGCCGATCACCATGGTCGGCGTGGGCGACATGTCGGGCGACGTGTTCGGCAACGGCGTATTGCTGTCGCGCCAGCTGAAACTGGTGGCCGCATTCGACCACCGCCACATCTTCCTCGATCCGACGCCGGATGTCGCCGTCTCGTTCGACGAGCGCGCGCGCCTGTTCGCCTTGCCGCGCTCGTCGTGGGACGACTACAACAAGGAGCTGATTTCGGCTGGCGGCGGCGTGTATCCACGTTCCGCCCGCACGATCGAACTGTCGCCGCAGATCCGCGCCGCGCTCGATATCGCCGAGACCTCGCTGGCGCCGGAAGAGCTGATGCACCGTATCCTGAAGTCGCCCGTGGACCTGTTCTACAACGGCGGCATCGGCACCTACATCAAGGCATCGACGGAAACGCACGCACAGGTGAAGGACCGCGCGAATGACCATATCCGCGTGAATGGCAATGAGCTGCGCGTCAAGGTCGTGGCCGAAGGCGGGAATCTGGGTGCGACGCAGGCGGGCCGCATCGAGTTCGCGCTGGCGGGCGGACGCATCTTCACCGATGCGATCGACAATTCGGCCGGCGTGGATTGCTCGGACCATGAAGTGAACGTGAAAATCTGGCTGGACGTGGAAGTCAATGCGGGCAAGCTGACGGAAGCGGAACGTAACCGCGAGCTGTATGCGATGACGGACGACGTCGAGCGCCTGGTCTTGCGCGACAACACGCAGCAGACGCATTTGCTGGTGCGCGAGCTGCAGGCGCAAGGCGAGAGCGCCGTGCAGGATGGCTATGCCGCCCTGATCGCCAGCCTGGAAGAGGAGGGCGCCCTGTCGCGCGAACTCGAGCAACTGCCGTCGGTGGCCGAACTGGCACGCCGCAAGCTGGACAACCGTGGCTTGACCACGCCGGAACTGGCGGTGGTGATCGCCAACGTGAAGAACCGCTTCAAGCGCATCCTGTCCGCCCTGCCGCTGACGGACGAAACGTGGGCCGAGCCGGTGCTGAAACCGTACTTCCCATCCTTGCTGGTGGCAACCCGTTCGGCGCTCGACCACCCGCTGGCCAACGCCATCCTGGCGACCGTGCTGGCCAATGAAGTGATCAACCGCTGCGGCCCGCTGATGATCCGCAACCTGGCGGCGGAACACGGCGTGGACGAGTCGGCCGTGATCCTGGCCTGGGGCCAGGCCTGGGTGGCGCTGAACCTGGCGCCCGTGTTCGACGCGCTCGATGCGGACGCCTTGACGGTGCCGCGCGACGTGTCGATCAAGGTCGATGCGCAAACGCGCGTGCTGCAGCAAACGATGATCGCCGGCGTGCTGTCCGTGCCGGCCGAGCAATTGCGCGGCGCGGGACTGGCCGAACTGACGCGTTTGTTCGGCGCGGAATCGAAGCGCGAGCTGCTCAAAGCCGTCGGCATCAAGTCGGAAGCGGCGCTGGTGCCGGGCTTGACGCCCGCCTTCGTGCAGGCGTGGGATGCGGTCGATGCGCTGGAAGTCGTTGCCGGCTTCCTGTTCCCGGCCCTGTCCGTGCCGCGCCCTGCCTCGATGGACCTGGCCGCCTTCCTGCAAGTGGGCCTGGCCCTGCGCAGCCAGGCGGGCATCGACACGCTGGAGCGTGGCCTGAAGCTGGCCGCGCAAGGCAAGTCGCAGGAACAGTTGCGCAACTACGCGCAGCAAGCCCTGCGCCGCACGCAACAGCGTCTGCTGACGCAGGTGCTGGCGCGCGCCGAGCAAGGCAATGCGGGCCAGGCCGTCGATGCGGTGACGGGTGCGCTGGGCCTGTCGGCCTATGTGGCGGCGACGGAACTGGAGCAAGCCATGCTGGACGTGTGGACCTTGTCGGAAGCCGTGAATAAAATCACGGCGAAAACCCCAGCGGAAGCGGCGGTGTAATGACGCAAGAAGCAACGCAAGTAGTAACCCAGGTAGTGCAGGGCGCTGGCGGCTTGCCGCCGGCCGTGCAGGCGCTGGCGCAGGCCGATTTCAGCGGCGTGGCGCAGCTGTTCGCCAACGCCGGTTTCACGGTGGCCTTGCCGGCGCCCGGCATGCTGCAAGTGGTCAAGCCGCAAGCCGATAAGGGCCGCCCCAGCGTGGCCGTTTCTGTCGGCGTGCATGGCGACGAGACGGGGCCGATCGAAGTGCTGGCGCATCTGCTCGACGCGCTGTCGCGCGATGCGTCGCAGCTGGCCGTCGACCTGCTCGTCTGCGTAGGCAACGTCGATGCGATCCGGGCCGGCAAGCGTTTCATCGACGCCGACCTCAATCGCATGTTCCGCCCCGTGCGGGGCAGCCTGGCGCAAGCGGCGGAAAGCGCGCGCGCCGATGAAATGATCGCCGCGACCAAAGCGTTCTTTGACGCGGCCGGTCCTGTGCGCTGGCACCTGGATTTGCACACGGCCATCCGGCCTTCCGTGTACCCCACGTTTGCCATCGTGCCGGACCTGGTGGACGACGACGCCAAGGCGCAGCTGATAGCCTGGCTGGGCCAGGCGGCCATCGGCGCCATCATCATGAATCCGCAGTCGGCCGGCACCTACAGTTATTATTCGGCCGAGCATTGCGGTGCGGCCGCCAGCACGGTGGAACTGGGCCGCGTGGGCACTCTGGGGCAGAACGATTTATCGCTGTTCGACGACGTGTCGCGGGCGCTGGACGGCCTGTTGCGCGGCTTGCCCGCGCAGCCCGTCAAGGCGCAACCGCATGTGTTCAAGGTGGCGCAGGAAATCATCAAGCACAGCGATGAATTCCGCATGGCCTTCGATCGCGGCACGCAGAATTTCACCTCCTTGCCGCAGCACGCCGTGATCGCCAGCGATGGCGACCACGTCTACACGGTGCGGCACGCGGAAGAGCTGGTGGTGTTCCCGAACCCCGATGTGCGGGTGGGCTTGCGCGCGGGATTGATGGTGGTGCGCGTGGCGTGATTGTCCAGCGATGACGCCGTATCAGGCGCCAGCCGGGAAACCCGATTGGCGCTTTTTTTATAAAAAATGCCGCACGGAAATAATTATCCATTAAGCAATTGATTGGTTTAAAATATTTACCCTTTGCAATTTTTGGACCGATCATGTTGAAACGCCTGCTGACAGCCTTGCTGTGTCTGACCCTCTCCGGCCTCACGGCCGCCGCTCCTGCCGATGAGAAGGCCGCCGCGCCGGAAATGACGGCCGAACAATTCCTCGCCCAGCTGCACTTGCAGCGCGGCAAGATCACCTTGCCGGGCGGCATCGCCACCCTGGATTTGCCCGCAAACTTCCGTTACCTGTCGCCGGCCGATGCCGAGCGCGTGCTGGTCGATGCCTGGGGCAATCCTCCGGGCATGGAATCGCTGGGCATGATCGTGCCTGCCAAGACCAGCGTGCTCGAGCGCGATAGCTGGGGTGTCATCGTCACGTATGAAAAGGAAGGGCATATCAAGGATGACGATGCGGACAGCATCAAATACGACGAATTGCTCAAGGATATGCAGGCGTCCGTGCTGGAAAACAATGCGGAGCGCAAGAAGCAGGGTTATCCCGGCATCCATTTGATGGGCTGGGCGGAAAAACCCAGCTATGCCAAGGATACGCACAAGCTGTATTGGGCCAAGGATTTGATGGTCGATGGCGGCGAGCACTCGCTGAACTACAACGTGCGCGTGCTGGGCCGCGAAGGCGTGCTGAACCTGAACGCGATCGCCAGCATGCAGCAGATCGAGGCGATCAAGAAGGAAATGCAGCAAGTGACGGCGTTCACGGAATTTACCGACGGTAACCGCTACACGGATTTCGACAGCAAGACGGACAAGGTGGCCGAATACGGCCTGGCGGCGCTGGTGGCCGGCGGCGTGGCCAGCAAGCTGGGCCTGTTCGGCAAACTGCTGGCGCTGCTGCTGGCCTTCAAGAAAGTACTGATCCTGGCCGTGGTCGGCGCCGGTGCGGCCATCGTCAAGTTTTTCGGCGGCAAGCGCAAGGACAAGCCGCAGCCGCAGCCAGTACAGCAGCAGGAAGCAGCCGAACAGCCCGGCCATGCGCCGGACGGCAAGGTGAATCTGGAAAAGTAGGATGAACTGGGCCGCTCGGTGCGCCGGCGCACAGGAGTGGCATTGTGCGCGCTGCCGGAAGACAGCGCCTCGGGTACACTGGCTCATCGTTCACTATCAGGAGTCAGCCATGTCCGTGTCCATGTATCAGGCAACCATTCCCGTCTTCATCCGCGGCTTGCGGGTCGTCTCGGCCCTGCTGGAAAAAGCGCAGGCCCATGTCGAGGAAGACGGCATCGTGCCCGAGATTTTACTGGGCGCGCAGCTGGCGCCCGACATGCTGGACTTGACGGCGCAGGTGCAGCGCGCCAGCGACACGTCGAAGATGTCGGTCGAGCGCCTGAGCGGCGTGCCGGCGCCGAAATTCGAGGATAACGAAGCGTCGTTCGAGCAGTTACAGGAACGCATCGCCAACACCATCGCCTATATCGACAGCGTCAACGCGGGCCAGATGGCGGGCAGCGCGCAGAAGGAAGTCGTACTGAACTGGACTGACGAGGGGACGAGATTCTCGGGCGACGATTACCTGCTCAGCTTTGCCTTGCCGAATTTCTATTTCCACGTCTCCATGGTCCACGCCATTCTGCGCAACAATGGCGTGGCCGTGGGCAAGCTCGATTATCTGGGACCGTACGATTAACGTTGTGGCTGTTGGACTTGGTTCTGCACCGCATTGCCCAGTATGCCGCCGCCGATCACGCCGGCCACCGTCGCCAGCGCCTTGCCGCGGCCGCCACCTACCTGATTGCCGATCAAGCCGCCGATGACGGCGCCCGTGCCGATGCCCACGTAGTTGGGCTGGGCGGGCGCAGGCACCGGTTGCGGCTGGCGTACGGGTTCGCGGTAGGCCGTCTCGCGGTAGCCATCGTCACGGTAGGCAGGACCCGCCTGCGCCACTTGCGTGTGGTGCACGACGCGCTTGTGCACGACGGGTGCCGGCGCCGGAGCGGGGGCGGCTTGTGCCACCACGGGAGCGGCCAGCGGTGCCGCCACTGGCGCTGCCAGGGCTGCCGCGTTCGCCGGCGTCATGGCGGCCACGTCGGCAGGCATGGCAGGCACGTTCGCCCGCGAATTGGGCAGGATGCCGGCGATGGACGCCGCGCCCACCAGGCACAGAACGGTCACGGAAATGGCGGCGCCGGCCATCAAGGGGTGGATGCGGCTGGCGGTGGTCGTCGTGTTCATGTGTTCTCCTGGGGTGGTATTGCGGGTGTTGTTGATGTGTCCAGATTAGCGGCCGCGCCTGCCAAAGGCTAGCCCTTGCGCTGTATCAAACGTAAGCAGGTGTAAGCCGTACTTTCCAAAGCACAGTAGAATCGGGGCTTCCCCTATTCCGGAGTGCGCCATGAGCCAGTTATTCACGCCGTTTGCACTGGGGCCGCTGCCGGTGGCCAACCGCATTGCCATCGCGCCCATGTGCCAGTACTCGGCCGACAACGGCAACGCCACCGACTGGCACATGATCCACCTGGGCCATCTGGCCCTGTCCGGCGCGGGGCTGCTGATGACGGAAGCGACGGCCGTCTCGCCCGAGGGACGCATCTCGGCCGACGACCTGGGCCTGTGGTCGGACGCGAATCAAAGCGCGCTGGCCAAGGTGGTGCAGGCGATCCGCCGCCATGCGCCGGTTCCGCTGGTGGTGCAGCTGGGTCATGCGGGACGCAAGGCGTCGAGCCGCGCGCCTTGGCAGGGCGGCGCCTGCGTGCATCTGGCCGAGGGCGGCTGGCAAACGGTGGCCCCGTCCGCCATCGCCCACGCGCCTGGCGAAACGGTGCCGCTCGCCCTCGACGAGATGGGCTTGCTGCAAATCAAGGGGGCGTTTGTGGCCGCCGCCCAGCGCGTGCATGCGCTCGGCATCGAAGGCATCGAACTGCACGCGGCGCATGGCTATCTGCTGCACCAGTTCCTGTCGCCCCTGTCCAACCAGCGCACGGATGCGTATGGCGGCAGCCTGGACAACCGCATGCGCTTTCCGCTGGAGGTCTATGCAGCCGTGCGCGCCGCCGTGCCCGCCAGCATGGCCGTGGGCGTGCGCCTTTCCGCCACCGATTGGGTCGATGGCGGCTGGGACATCGAACAAAGCGTGCGTTTCGCGCAGGAACTCAAGCAGCTGGGCGCCGACTTCATCCACGTCTCCAGCGGCGGTATTTCGCCGCAGCAGCAGATTCCCGTGGGACCCGGCTATCAGGTGGCGTTTGCCGAACGCATCAAGCGCGACAGCGGCTTGCCCACCATCAGCGTGGGCCTGATCACGGAAGCGCAGCAGGCCGAAGACATCATCGCCAATGGCCAGTCCGACATGGTGGCGCTGGCGCGCGCCATCCTGTTCGATCCCCGCTGGCCCTGGCACGCTGCGGCCCAGCTGGGCGCGCAAGTGTCGGCGCCGCCGCAGTACTGGCGCTCGCAGCCGCGCGAATACAAGCACCTGTTCGGCGACACGACCCTGGGCCAGCGCTAACAGGTCTGCTCTGCTACACTGACGCTTCTTTCCCATTTCTCCAGGACGCTTCGACATGCGCCATTGATACTGCCGTGCTGTGCACGGCCTCGCCCTTCCCGCCAGCGCGCCATTGCGCCGCGCGGGTTCGCCAGCCTTGCTCAAGGAGTATCCATGCCCGCATTACTGCAACTCGACCGTCTTTCCTTTGCGCTGCCCGATGGCCGTGCCCTGTTTTCCGATTTGCAATTTGCTTTTGCCCCGCAACGTATCGGCCTCGTCGGCGATAACGGCGTGGGCAAGAGCGTGCTCGCGCGCCTGCTGGCAGGCCGGGCGCAGCCGTCTTCTGGCGCCGTGCGCTGCGACGGCGCCGTGCATTACGTGGCGCAGGAACTCGATCCGCAGCGCTATCCCACCGTGGCGGCGCTCGCCGGCATGGACGACTTGCTGGCGGCGCTGGCGCGCATCGCTGAAGGCAGCGTCGACGAGGCCGACTATGCCCTGGTGGGCGAACGCTGGGATGCCCACGCCCGCCTGCGCCAGGCGCTCGATGCGCTCGATTTGCGCCATGTCGATGCCGGCACGCCAACGGCCAGCCTGAGCGGTGGCGAACGCCAGCGCATCGCCCTGCAAGGCGCCTGGCTGTCGCAGGCGGACTGGCTGGTGCTCGATGAGCCGAGCAACCATCTCGATGCGCGGCAGCGCGCCCGCCTGGTGGCGCAGATGACGCGCTGGCCCGGCGGCTTGCTGCTGGTCAGCCATGACCGCGGCTTGCTCGAGCACGTCGATACGATCGTCGAGCTGTCGCCGCAGGGCTTGCGCAGCTATGGCGGCAATTACGCGCTGTATGCGCAGCAGCGCGCGCTGGAACAGGCCGGTTTTGCTGCCGCCCTGCAGGCGGAAAAGGCCGGCGCCAGACGCGAGCAGCGCGAAGCGCAGCAGCACGCCGAGCGCCAGCAGCGCCGAGTCGGACGCGGCGAGAGGGAAGGGCGCGAAGGCAACCAGAGCAAGCTGCTGCTGGACGCGAAAAAGGAGAAAAGCCAGGATAGCCAGGGCAAGCTGCGCGTGCGCGCGCAAGAGGCGCAGCAGGCCCGCCAGCAGCGCGTGATGGATGCCAGCGCCCGCTGCGCGCCCGAGGCCGAACGGCTGCTGCTGGCGCCCGACAGCGCCGTGCCGAACGGCAAGCTGATCCTGGAGCTGCGCGAGCTGGTCTTGCCGCATGGCCAGGCGCAGCCTGTGAACCTGGTCTTGAGCGGGCCGCGCCGCCTGGCCGTGACGGGCGACAATGGCAGCGGTAAGTCGACCCTGCTGCGCGTGATCGCCGGACAGCTGGCGCCCGCCAGCGGCGAGCTGCGCCGCCATGCGCGGGTGGCGTGGCTGGATCAGCATGCGGGATTGCAAGACGGTGAGTGCAGCGCCGTGCAACGCTTGCAGGCACGCAACAGCATCGTGCCGGAAGGCGAGCTGCGCACGCGGCTGGCGCTGCTGGGCATCGCCGGCGCGCGCGCCACCATGCCCAGCCGTTTGCTCAGCGGCGGCGAGCGCATGAAGGTGGCGCTGGCGGCCGAACTGTATGCGCAGGCGCCGCCGCAACTGCTGCTGCTCGACGAACCCGACAATCATCTGGACCTGGCCAGCCTGCAGGCGCTGGAGCAGATGCTGCTGCAATACCAGGGGGCGTTACTTGTGGTTTCGCACGACCAGGCATTTTTGCAGGCGATAAACCTTGACCCCGAGGGCTTGACATTGCACAAGTGACAATTTAATGAAAAAAGTCACGCTCGATGCCTGTAGAGCATGCTTCATGAACCGATGCTGAATTTTGTTTGATTGTCGGTATAATCCACTGAATAACCGGGCCTATTTGTGAACTAAAACTGCTGGTTCACCAATATGATGACGTTTAATCTGGCACTGTTGTCGGTCACTACCGCACTGCCAGGGCGTCATCCTCCGTGCCCTGCCGTGCATGAATTTTGGTTTCGCTTATATTGTTTTCTTGGAGAAATAGCATGTCGTTTTACGAAAAACTCAAAGCCCTCAACATTGAACTGCCAGTCGTCGCCGCGCCAGCTGCCGCCTACGTGATGCATGCCCGCACGGGCAATACCGTCTTCCTGTCCGGCCACCTGGCCAAGAAGGATGGCAAGGTCTGGGTTGGCCAACTGGGCAAGGACGTCACCACGGAAGAAGGCAAGATCGCGGCGCGCGGCATCGCCATCGAACTGATCGCTACCCTGCAAGATGCATGCGGCGGCGACTTGAACAAGGTCAAGCGCATCGTCAAGGTGATGAGCCTGGTCAATTCCACCTCCGAATTCACGGAGCAGCACCTGGTGACCAATGGCGCCTCGGAACTGTTCGTCGAAGTCTTCGGCGACAGCGGCAAGCACGCCCGCTCCGCCTTCGGCGTGGCGCAAATCCCGCTGGGCGCATGCGTCGAGATCGAGCTGATCGCCGAACTGGCCTAATCAGCTGAGCATGCCGGCGATTGCCGCCGGCTCGCCCTTTCCTCCTTTCCAGCAAGAGCGGAACCGCCATTGGGGTGGAGGGATCGGTGTATTCAAGAAAAAACGGAGACACGTAATGAAAACGAGTGAACAAGGCTTGCACCGCGGCCTGGGCGAGCGGCAAATCCGCCTGATGGCGCTGGGCGCCGCGATTGGCGTGGGCCTGTTTTTGGGTTCCGGCAACGCGATCAAGATGGCCGGTCCCGGCATCATGCTGTCGTACATCATCGGTGGCGCGGTCATCTTCATGATCATGCGCGCGCTGGGCGAAATGGCCGTGCACAACCCGGTTGCCGGTTCCTTCAGCCGCTATGCCCAGGATTACCTGGGCCCCCTGCAAGGCTATCTGACGGGCTGGAACTACTGGTTCCTGTGGCTGGTCACGTGCGTGGCGGAAATTACCGCCGTTGCCATCTACATGGGCATCTGGTTCCCCGACGTGCCGCGCTGGATCTGGGCCCTGGCGGCCTTGGGCTCGATGGGCGCGATCAACCTGCTGGCCGTGAAAGCCTACGGCGAGTTCGAATTCTGGTTCGCCCTGATCAAGGTCGTCACCATCATCCTGATGATCGTCGGCGGCACGGGCATGATCGTCTTCGGTCTCGGCAACGGCGGCGTGGCCGTCGGCATCTCGAATCTGTGGACGCATGGCGGTTTCTTCCCGAATGGCGCGCAGGGCGTATTGATGTCCTTGCAGATGGTGATGTTTGCCTACCTGGGCGTGGAAATGATCGGCCTGACGGCCGGCGAAGCGGCGAACCCGAAGAAATCGATTCCCGACGCCATCAATTCCGTGTTCTGGCGTATTTTGATTTTCTATGTCGGCGCGCTGTTCGTCATCCTGTCGATCTACCCATGGAATGAAATCGGCACCACCGGCAGCCCGTTCGTCATGACGTTCGAACGCCTGGGCATCAAGACGGCGGCCGGCATCATCAACTTCGTCGTGCTGACGGCAGCCTTGTCGTCGTGCAATGGCGGCATCTTCAGCACGGGCCGCATGCTGTACAACCTGGCGCTGCAAGGCCAGGCGCCGAAGGCGTTTGCGGAAACGACGGCCAGCGGCGTGCCGCGCCGCGCCATCCTCGTGTCGGTCTTCGCGCTGCTGCTGGGCGTGCTGCTGAACTACCTGGTGCCGGAAAAAGTGTTTATTTGGGTCACCTCGATCTCCACCTTCGGCGCCGTCTGGACCTGGGGCGTGATCCTGGTCACGCAGATTCAGTTCCGCAAGACCTTGACGCCGCTGGAAATCAAGAACCTGGCCTTCCGCATGCCGTTCGCGCCGTATGGTTCCTGGATTTCGCTGGCGTTCCTGGCGCTGGTGATCGGCCTGATGGCGTATTTCCCCGATACGCGCATCGCCCTGATGGTGGGACCGGCCTGGCTGATCCTGCTGACGGTGCTGTACTACGCGCTGGGCCTGGCGCCAAAGGACAAGCGCGATGACGTGCCGCAAGGCTACGAAGCGGGCTGGCCGCCGGCCGATGCGCCAAACGTCAAGAAGTAAGCCAGCGTCGTTGAGCTGAGCCAAAAGCGCGCCCCTGCCCCTGCAGCGGCGCGCTTTTTCTTTCATGGAAGCAACTTCGGCCGTGCCCGCACTGTTGCGGCTTTGCCGGCGTACGCCTGGCGTTGTTTCCTTGCATCAAAGTTCTGTTTAGCTGAGCCGATGAAAGCCCTATAATCGCTTAGTTTTGAAAATGGACGCGATCTTTCCGGTTTTTTGCCAGGTAGGGCCGGAGCGCCGTTTTTATTTGTTTTTACCCGTCATGTATCTAAGGACACCTGGCAAAACCGTAGCGAGCGGCAGTGAGGCTCGGTGCCCCCGTTGGGCTGAGAAGCGCAGCTGTGCTGTAGCGCCGTGAGCATCGCAGGCTGCGACGCGCGACGCGCAGCAGGTTTTGATCGGTGTTTCAAACGCATGCCTCATAAAGGAAGTCTAGTGAGCCAAACCCTGGTCCAGAAAATTTGCCGCACCAAGCCGATCGATACCACGGTCGAGTATGGTGAAGGCCTCAGCAGCAGTGGCTTGAGCCGGTCCATCGGCTTGTTTTCCCTCACCATGATCGGCGTCGGCGCCACTGTCGGCACGGGCATCTTCTTTACCATGGTCGAAGCGGTCCCCAAGGCGGGTCCGGCGGTCATTCTGTCGTTCCTGATCGCCGCCATCACGGCAGGCCTGACGGCGCTGTGCTATGCGGAATTGTCATTCCGCATCCCTGCCTCCGGTTCCTCGTATTCGTTTGCCTATGCCACCGTGGGCGAGTTTCTCGCCTTTATCATGGCCGCCTGCCTGCTGCTCGAGTACGGCCTGGCCGGCAGCGCGGTGGCCATCGGCTGGTCGTCCTACCTGAATAATTTCCTGGAAAATGCGTTTGGCTGGCATATCCCCGAGATGCTGCGCACGCCGATGATCGTTTCCGGCCCCCATGGCATGGAATTTCGTGCCGGACACATCAATTTACCGCCCATCTTCCTGATCTGCATGTGCGGCTTTTTGCTGTTGCGCGGCGCCAAGGAATCGGCCCTGATGAATGCCATCATGGTCATCATCAAGCTGGCGATCCTCGTGTTCTTCATCGCCATTGCCTTTTCCGGTTTCAATGCCGATAACTTCGTGCCTTTCTTTAATAGCGACAATAGCAAGGGATTTGCCGGCATGACGGGCGTGACGGCGGCTGCCGGCACCGTGTTCTTCTCGTTCATCGGCCTCGATACGGTGGCCACGGCGGGCGACGAAGTGAAAAATCCCAAGCGCAACGTGCCGCGCGGCATCCTGTATGGCTTGCTGATCGTCACCGTGTTCTATTTGCTGGTGGCCGTGGCCGCCCTGGGCGCGCAGCAGGCCAAGCTGTTCGAAGGCCAGGAAGCGGGCCTGGCGGTGATTCTGCAAAATGTCACGGGCAAGACCTGGCCGGCGCTGATCCTGTCGGCCGGTGCCGTCATTTCCGTCTTCAGCGTGACCCTGGTGACGATTTACGGCCAGACGCGCATCCTGTTCGCCGTCAGCCGCGATGGCCTGATTCCGAAATCGTTCCAGAAGATCCACCCGCGCACCCTGGTACCCGTCAGCAATACCATCATCGTCTGCCTCGTGGTGGCTCTGGTGGCCGGTTCCGTCGATGCGACTTACCTGTGGGACATGGTCAGCATCGGCACCCTGACGGCGTTCATGGTGGTCTCGATCGCCGTGCCCGTGCTGCGCCACAAGCAGGGCGCGAACCGCATCGAAGGCTTCAGCGTGCCGTTCGGCCCTTACGCGATACCGGGCCTGAGCGTGTTTGCCTGCCTGTACATCATGCGCGATTTGCCGCATACGACGTTTGTCGTGTTCAGCGTGTGGATGGCGGTGACGGTGGCCATTTACTTCCTGTACAGCATGCGGCATTCACACCTGGGCAAGAAGGCCCGCTGATGCAGTCTGTTCCATCCAAAACCGCCGCGCTTGCTGGCGGTTTTTTTATTTCTAACCGGAATTTACATGATGAAAATAACTGATCTGGCCGCTTGCGGCTTGCTGGCAAGCAGCTTAATGGGAACCATGGCGCAAGCCGCGCCTGCCAGCGGCCCGCTGCTGCGCGATTACCGCGCCGTCGCCCTGTCGGCGAATGGCCAGCGCATCGCCGCCATCGAGTCGAGCAAGGCGGAACAGCCACAGCCGCAGCGCCCGCACGCGGCCATCGTCGTGCGCGACGCCGCCAACGGCGCCATCGTGCAGCAATTCGACCCGTGTGCCGTGTGTTCCTACGATAAGCCCAGCTGGTCGCCCGATGGCCGGCAGCTGGCCTTCATCGGCTACGATGCCAAGGCGGGCACGGCGCGGCTGTACCTGGCCACGATGACGCAGGCACAGGCGCGCGTGTTGACGAGTATCAAAGGTGTGGCCAGTACGGCGCGCTGGTCGCCGGATGGCAAGCAGCTGGCGCTGCTGGCGACGGTGGGCGCGCGCAAGCTGGCCGGCGCCGTGGAGGCGGGCGCGCGCCAGGTGGGCGAAGTGGGCAGCGAAGACGATGCCCAGCGCATCGCCGTCGTGCCTGTCAGCGGCGGCGAACCGCGTCTGCTGTCACCCGCCGACACCTATGTGTATGAATACAGCTGGACGCCCGATGGGGGCGGCTTTGTCGCCACCAGCGCGCAAGGCAATGGCGACAGCAACTGGTGGGTCGCCAAGCTCAGCCATATTGATGCCGCCACGGGCGCCCTGCGCGTGATCGCGTCGCCGGCCATGCAGATGAACCTGCCCTCGGTCTCGCCGGACGGCAAGACGGTGGTCTTCATCGGTGGCCTGATGAGCGATTTCGGCTCCATCGGCGGCGATATCTATACCGTCCCGCTGGCCGGCGGCACGCCGCGCAATCTCACACCCGATTACCGCGGCACCTTCAATGGCGTGGTCTGGCGCGGCGCCGGCTTGCTGGCGACGGCCCTGATCGATTCGCAGCTGGCGCTGGTGCCCGTCGACGTGCAAACGGGTCCGGCCCAGCCCGTGCTGCTCGGTGAGATCAGCAGCGGCGGCAGCGATGGCCGTCTGTCGTTCAGCGCCGATGGTTTGCAGGCCGCTGCCGCGCAGGAAGACTTTACGCACGCCAGCTACCTGGTGGCGGGGCCGGTGGCCCAGCTGAAAAAAATCACGCGCGACAATGACGGCTTCGCGCCCCAGCTGACGGTGCGCAACGTGGGCTGGAACAACGAACAATACAAGGTGCAAGGCTGGCTGCTGGGGCCGTTGAAGACGGACGCGGGCAAGCGCTACCCCATGGTCGTCAACGTGCATGGCGGCCCGGGCGCGGCCGCCTCGCCCCGCTACGTGGCGGCGAGCACCCTGATCCATGAATTGACGCAAAAGGGCTATTTCGTCTTCCTGCCCAATCCGCGCGGCAGCTTTGGCCAAGGCCAGGCTTTTACACGCGCCAACATGGCCGACTTCGGCGGCGGCGACTGGCGCGACATCCTGGCCGGCATCGACGCCGTGGAAAAAGTGGCGCCCGTCGACGGCCAGCGCCTGGGCTTGATCGGCCATTCGTATGGCGGCTTCATGACCATGTGGGGCGTCACGCACAGCGACCGCTTCAAGGCGGCCGTGGCCGGGGCGGGCGTGTCGAACTGGATCAGTTATTACGGCCAGAACGGCATCAATCAGTGGATGATTCCCTTCTTTGGCGCGTCCGCGTATGACAACCCGGCCGTCTACCGCAAGGCCTCGCCCATCGAATCGATCAAGGCGGCGAAGACGCCGACCCTGATCTATGTGGGCGAGCGCGACGTGGAAACGCCGGCTGCCCAGTCGCTGGAATTCTGGCATGGCTTGCGCGCCATGGGCGTGCCGTCCAGCCTGTTCATCTACGACGGCGAAGGCCATTCCTTCCGCAAGCCCGAGCACCAGCGCGACTTGCAGAAACGTACTATCGGCTGGTTTGAACGGTATTTGAAGTAGTGATCAGTGGCCTGCCAAAGGCAGGCCAGCCTGGATAAAGCGGCTGACAACATGTTCAGGGCTAGGCGCCGTGCCGAAGGCAGTACGAATGTACGACGAGGCGCGGCAACAACGCCATGGACTTTTTATCAGGCGCGCGGTGCAACGATGTGCACGATCGCCGCGCTATGCACCACGATCTTGTCCGCATCCGCCTGTAACAAGCGGATGCGTCGCTTGACCAGCGGCCAGCCTGACCAGGCCACGTCGCTGACGGGCGGTGCGGCAGCGCTAGCCTGCGGCGCGCTGATGGCGGTCTTCTCGTCGAGCTGGTCCAATGCGCGCGACAGGGTCAGGCACACTTGCGTATGGCTGTGGCCAAGCAGGGCGTTGACGGGCGCGACGGGCAGCTGGCTGGCATGGCGCCCCAGGATCGAGCGCAGCGCCGCCACGTGGGCGACCAGCAGGTAATTTTGCACGATGAACAGGTTGATGTCTTCCACGGCCCGCTGCTTGCTGGCCGGTTCGTCGAGCATGCGCACCAGTGCCGAGCTGAGCGCGGCCAGGCTGTCCATCAGGCGCTTGCGCTCGATACGGTAGGCAAAATCGTCGAAACATTTTCCTTGCAGCAGCGCGAAGCTGGCCTGCATATAGCTGAGGTTTACATTCAGCACCTGGCGCACCAGCCGTGGCAGGCTCTGGTATTCCCAGTTGGCCAGCACGAAGCTGAACACGGTGGCCACCGCCGCGCCGATCAGGGTATCGATCAAACGCTCGCTGACCAGGTTCGGGTTGCTGGGCGCCACCAGGTGCATTTGCAGCAAGATCATCAGGCTGACGGCGATGGCCGTGTAGCGGTAGCGCAAATAGATGAAGGTAGGCGTGGCGACGATGGAGAGAAACAAGATGGCCATCAGCACGATATTGCTGTGCACAAAGCGGATCACGATGGCCGTGACCACGCAGCCGATGATGGTGCCGATGATGCGGTCGGCGCGGCGCTGGCGCGTCATGCTGAAGGTAGGGCGCAGGATGATGACGATGGTCAGGACGATCCAGTAGCTGTGCGCCGCATACGGCAGCCAGTGGCCGATCAGCAATCCGACCGAGATGGCCATCGACACGCGCAGGGCGAAGCGGAATACGGGCGAATCCAGGCGCAGATTCGATAGCAAGGTCTTCAGTTCGTATTTCTGCTGCGACAAAAACGGCGCCATGTCCGCGCCGCTCCAGAACGGCACGTCGGCATAGACTTTTTGCGTCGCCAGATGCAGCTCGGCGATCATTTTCAGAATCGCGCGGATCTTGTTGCGCTGCGCGCGCAGGGTCGCCAGCGCTTCCTGCGCGCCGTCGCCTTTTGCGTGCAGGCGGGCGATCTCCGCTTCGATGTCGGCCCATTCCTTGTCATAGCTGATCTGCGCATACGAGGCGCGCTTGCGCGTGACGGCATACGCCACGGCTTCGATATCGCGCGCCGCCTTGTAGGCAAGGTCGTGCAAAGATTTCAAGACATCGGAATCGGCCAGGTGCTGGCGCAGCAGCGCGTAGTCGGTATGCGTGGAGAGGATCAGTTCATACAGATCCAGCATGCACACGTGCACCTGCACGACGATGGCATCCTTGCTGTTCTTGTGGCTGCGCAAAATCAAGTCACGCGACGCCTGCTGGCGGTCGGCCAGAATGCTTTGATGGCGCACCAGCTTGTTGAACTGTTCCGTCAAATTAAAACGCGTGTCGTAGAAATCGGCCTTGATGTCGATGTAGGCGGCCAATTCGAACAGGGCTTCGGCCAGCACTTGCTGTTTGATACGGTGGCGCAAGACCCAGGCAATGGCCATGGCATAGGCCAGATAGATCAATCCCCCCAGCATGAACAGGCCCGCGTGGTGAAACGATTGCTGCCACGTCATCTGGTGTTCCATCGACATGGTCATGATGAACAGGGCGGCCAGTTGCAAGGGCATGGATTTCTTGCCGTACACCACCATCATGCTGGCGAGAAAGCTGACCAGCACGAGCACCGTCATCAGCAGCCACTGCACGGGACCGCATAGGCTGATCAACAAGGTGACGGCGCTGCACAGCAGGACCGAGGCCAGCATTTCATTGAACTTGTGGCGCAGCGGGCTGGGCATGTCCATCAGGGTCGTACACAGGGCGCCGATGCACACCGTCATGGCGGTGGCGCTGTCGCTGATTTCCTGGGTCAGCAAGGCCAGGCCGACCAGACCGATGGCCACGCGCAAGCCCAGGTAAAAATAATGGCTGTAGATAAAGGTGCGCAGGTTCAGTGCGTAGTGCATGGGATTACCTTGTGGGCAGGGCACAGAAAGAGGCGCCGCACCGGGGTCTCCGATGCGGCGCCAGGATGTTGCAGTCGCTACAGTCCCCAGTTACATGAGGGCGATGACGGGATAGCGCCGCCATTCCGGCTCGGCAAAGCGCTGGCAGTGTTCAAAAATGAAGTCGAGCACGGCTTCCTGATTGCTCAGCAGGGCCGGATTCGCTGCCTTCCACTCGGCAAATTTAGCGGCCAGCGCCGGTTCGTCGCGCAGCAGTTCCGACGCCATGTCTTCAAAGACGTAATCCGAAAACGCTTCTTTCTTCTCCAGCACGCTGTTGAAGAAGCCCCAGCGGAAGAAGCTGTCGTGCGCCTGCGGTTCCAGCGTTTCCACGGCATAACGCGCGTTGTCCTGCTCCAGGCTGACCACATAGTCGCCCGCCTGCAAGGTGAACTGGCCCGTGCGCGCTTCCAGTTCCACCGTGTCGTGGAACATGTGGCCTTCGTAGGCGGCGGCGCGCGTGCCGACGTTGGCAATGTGGTAGTAGCGCGCCGTTACCGTCTGTTCGGCGGTGATGCGGGTCATGTCGACGCCGTTCCAGCGCAGGCGCTCGATCACTTCGCGCCACGCTTGCGGCACGACATAGGCTTTCGGCGCGGCCACGGTGACGTCCGCATCGAAGCGGTTGTAATAGGCGATGTCGCGTTCCCACGGCTGCGAGCGGTCGTAGGACAGGCGCTGGTAGTCGCCCAGCACGCTTGGCGTGTATTTTGCTGCGTAGCCCTTGAAGGGGAAGGTCGACGGTTGCTCTTCGTTCATGGCCCAGTGGATCGGCCACTCGGCTTGCGTGCGTCCCGCTGCTTTGGCTTGCGCGCGCAGTTGCTTGATCTGTTCGCCATGTTCGATGGTAAAGGCCATGGTGATGTCGAGCAGGGCGCGCATGGAAGCGTAGCGGTCGGCAAAGGGCTTGAGCATGTGCGTTTCCGGCATGAAACCGATGACGTGATGCAGGGCCGCAAAACCGGTCGAGAAACGGGGTACTTCGAGGAATTCGGCGATGCCGTGGTCGGGGCTGTCCTTGACGGGGTTCACATACGGGCAGGTGGGCCAGCCGGCCTGTTCCATCTGCGCAAAGATGTGCGGCAGCATGGTGTCTTGCAGGAAGGGACCGAGGCCATTGCCCAGCTTATCCGTCTGCGTGTGGATCAGGGTCATCGTGTACGGGTAATCGGCGCCGTTCGACGTGTGCGTGTCGACCATCACGTCCGGGTCCCAGCTGGCCAGCAGGCGGTTGAACACTTGCGCGTTCAGGCTGTCGCACTTGATGAAATCGCGGTTCAAGTCCAGGTGGCGGCTGTTGCCGCGGAAACCGAATTGCTCCGGGCCATCCTGGTTCACGCGCGAGGTATTGGCGCGGTTCAGGCTGCCGTCGACGTTGTAGATCGGGATGAACAGCAGCACGGTGCTGCCCAGCGCCGCCAGGCGTTCCGGCTGCGTGCAGAGGTCGCGCACGATGGCCATGCAGGCGTCGATGCCTTCCGGTTCGCCTGGGTGGATGCCGTTGTTGTTGAAGAACACGGTGCGGCCCGCGCGCTTGATCTGCTCGCGGTCGAACACGCCGTCCGCGCTGACGACGCCAGCGTGGATGGGCACGCCCGAGTCGGACAGGCCGATCTGTTCGAAGTGCAGCACCTGCGGATAGCGTGCGGCGAGATCTTGATAGAAGGTGATGCATTCCAGCCAGGTCGTGGTCTGGTTGTGGTTACCGAGTTCGTAGGTCGTGCGCAAGTCTGGTGGCATAGCGGTCTGAGTCTGGGAGGGGAAGGCGCGCTGGGTAAGTACGCCCGCTAGGGGCCAATTGTAGCACCGGCGTTGGCGCCTTGAGGCGCGGCAGATGGGCCGGGTCGAACTTGTGTTATGAATACGTTTCACGCGCAAGGGAGGCGGCATGGGCAAGACGGCGATGGCGGCACTGGTGTGGGGGATATGCCTGGCGGCACAGGCGGCGCCGTTGCGCTTGCCAGCGGGCAAGGAACCGATGGCGCAGGGCGGCTCCGTGACGGCCGCCGCACAGGGCGCGCTGATACGCTACCGGGGCTGGCTGCTGGCCGTCGATGGCGCCGTATCGGAGGAGCGGCCCGACGTCTTGCTGACGTCGGCGGAGGCGGGCCAAGTGCCGCAGCTGCGGGTCGGCGCGATGCAGCGTGCCTTGCCCGTATGGTCGGCCTTCGAACTCGTCAAGGGCAGCACGCGCCTGCGCATCACGGCGCTGCCGGGGCCGGATGAGGTGGCCGCGCTGCTGCTGGACTTTGGCGATGGCGATTACCGCATCGTGATTCCCGCCACGGGCATCGCCCGGCCAGCCTATCCGCTGCTGGCTCAGCGCTTTCCCGGCGCCGACCTGGCCTTGCTGCTGCAGGATGGCCGGCGCGTGATGCTGCCGCTGGGAAGCGGCCGCGCGCACGTGTTTGGCGAGGAGCAAGCCGCGCCTTACCGTTTCACCAAAATAAAACGTTAGACGAAAAAAGCCACTCCCGCAGGAGTGGCTCAGGGAACAACCGCCCGTTGCCGGGCTTATTAGTTGTTGTTATCCGCGAATTACTCGGCGCCCATTTCTTTCAGCAGGTTGTCTGCGTGGTCGATGTGTTTCATGTTCCACAGCATGTAGCGCAGGTCGACCTGGATCGAACGGGTGTTGGCCTTGTTGTAGTCCCAGTCGGAAATGATCGAGTCCAGGGTGCCATCGAATGCCAGGCCGATGAATTCGCCTTTCGCGTTCAGGGCAGCCGAACCGGAGTTGCCGCCGGTGATGTCCAGGGTGGCCAGGTAGTCGACCGGCACGGTTTTCAGCTTCGGATCGACAAATTTGCCGAAGTCCTTGGCTTTGATCGCGGCCAGCTGCTTCGCCGGTGCATTGAACTCGCCTTCGCCCGTGGCTTTGGCGGCGACGCCATTGACGGTGGTGAAGGCGGTCCAGGTGGTGCCGTCGGCGCCATGGTCACGGCCGGCAACACGGCCGAACGTCACGCGCAGGGTGCTGTTGGCGTCAGGGTAGACGGCTTGGCCCTTGCTCTTCATGAAGGCGATCTTTGCTTTCATGTAGTTGGCGTAGGCTTGCTGGATCTTGCCGGCCAGTTCTTCCTCTTCCGCTTCGTTTTTCAGCGAATCCGGATACATGGCGACGGCGGCCTGGATGAAGCTGTCCTTGCTGGCCTGGAATTCGGCTGGCGTGCGTTTCAGCCAGGCTGCGCGCTCGGCCTTGTCGCCCAGCTTGCTGCCGGCATACAGTTTGTCCAGGGCGGCGGCCAGGTCGGCTTGCGACATGCCGTCCTTGATGCCGATGGCGGCGTCGAAGCTGGCGCGGCGCTGTGCGGCCGGTTGCGCGGCGTACTTGGTCAGGCTGTTCAGTACCAGCGCCTTGTCGACTTTTTCATCGTAGGTGCGCTCGACCGAGGTGATGCCCGCTTCCAGGCGTGGCAAGTCGCGCGTCTGGTAGCCGGACTTGCGTTCCGTATCGGTCTTGGTGCCTTCGTTGGATAAACGGTACAGGCTGCGTGCCGTGTTCAGCAGGCGTGGCTGGGCGTAGCTGAGGAAGAAGTCGCGCTTGGTGTCGGCATCGCGTTCGGCGATCAGCTTTTCCACTTGCTCGATGTCGCCGGCAAATTCCGCCTTGCGGGCAGGATTGGCGTTGACCCAGGTTTTCAGGGCTTCGTGTTCCGTCGTCTTGCGCGCCAGGAAGTCGCTGCCGGCGTAGGAATCGAGCATGCCTTGGCGGTTCTTGTAGTAATTATTCACGCCAGCCACCTGACCCGCGTATTTCAGGGCAACGTCCTTGTTGTCCTTGGTTTCGCGCGCGATGATGGCCAGGGTTTCGCCCGACGCTTTCACGAAGGCCGGGTAGTTCCAGTCAAACGTGAACGCCACTTCCGATGGCAGGCGGTGACGGTTGGTGCGGCCCGGGTAGCCCAGCGCCATGACGAAATCGCCCTCCTTCAAGCCATCCTTGGCCAGTTTCAGCACGTGTTTTGGCTGGTACGGCACGTTGTCCTTGCTGAAGTCGGCAGCTTTGCCGTCTTTGCTGACATAGGCGCGGTAGAAACCGTAGTCGCCCGTGTGGCGCGGCCACATCCAGTTGTCGGTGTCGCCGCCGAATTTACCCACGCCCGCTGGAGGCGCGTGCACCAGGCGCACGTCGCGGATTTCCAGTTGCTTGATCAGGTAGAACTCCAGGCCGCCGTAGTAGCTCGACACGGTGCAGCGGAAGCCCGCTTCTTTTTCGCATTCGGCGACCAGTTTCTTCTGGTTTTTCTCGATCGCATCGATGCGGGCCTTGCCTTGCAGCTTGGCCACGTCGGCGCTGATGATCTTGTCGCTGACATTCGTCACGGCCGAGGTGACGAAGATGCGGCTGCCCGGGGCGGCCGGCAATTCTTCAGCGAACGTCTTGGCCAGGAAACCGTTGGCCAGCAAATCGCGCTCCTTGGTCGAATTGACCGCCACGCTGTTGTAGACGCAATGGTGGTTGGTGGCAACCAGGCCTTGCGGCGAGACGAACGACGCCGAGCAGCCGCCCAGGCTGACGATGGCGCCCATCGGGAATTCGGTCAGTTTGGTCAGGGTGGCCGGGTCCAGTTTCAGTCCGGCGGCTTTCAGTTCCTTGGCTACTTGTGGCAGCTGTTGGGGCATCCACATGCCTTCGTCGGCGTGTGCGAAGTTGCTCAGGATGGCGAGCGCGATGAGAGATTTTTTCATTCGAGTTCTGTTCTTTTACATTGTAGGGAAGTCGGAATCAGCGGTGTACCCGCTGATTATGCAGCGGGCGACATAGAGTATCCGTATCGGACTCGCACTAGTCAATCACATTTTCCTGGCAGCATATTCGCAAGTGCTTGCCTGAATGATATGTTTTGCGCTGGCGGAGGCGCTGGAAGCGGCTGGCAACCCGCATTTTCTCGTGCGGCGGTTGTGGTATTTGTCCATACGTGTCCTGGCGGCAATGAAAAATGGCCGGGCGCTTGCGCGGCCCGGCCACTTGCCATGCCCTGCTTTTTGCTTGCTTAGCGTATTTTGCCGCGGCGCAAAAGATTGACGATGCCCAGCAGGATCACGGCGCCCAGGAACGAAACGAGCAGCGAAGACAGGCTGAAATTGTCGCTATTGATGGTGCCCGTGCCGAACAGCGGCGCCAGCAGCCAGCCGCCCAGGAAGGCGCCGACGATGCCGACGACGATATTGAGGAAGATGCCCTGTTGCGCATCGGTTTTCATGACCATGCTGGCCAGCCAGCCGATGACGCCGCCAATAACGATCCAGATAATGAAATTCATGTAGTCCTCCGCGCGGTGGATAAGTGGGTGTGGCATGTCAGAACAACATCATGCCAATCGATAGTGATGCCGCACGATAGAAAAGTCCAGCGGATTCGCATGGCGCATGCAAAAGCCCGCCTGGCTGCGGGCAGCGAGGCGGGCTTATCATGCGGCAAGATCGTGTTTAGTCGGCCTTGATCGCTTCCACCTGGATGGCCAGCTTGACTTCCGGCGAGAACGCCGGCATGCCGTAGTTCAGGCCAAAGTCGCTGCGCTTGAATTCCGCCGTGGCATCGGCGCCGCACACTTCACGCTTGTAGCGCGGGTGCATGATGCACTTGAACTTGCTCACGTTCAACTTGACGGGCTTGGTCACGCCCAGCAGGGTCAGTTCGCCATCGACTTCCACCAGCTGCTCGCCGTTGAACTTGAGCGAGGTGCTCTTGTAGGTGATTTGCGGGAATTTCTCGACGTTGAACATGTCCGCTTTTTTCGCGTGCGTGTTCATGGCATCGAGGCCGAAGTCGATCGAATCGGCATCGATGACCAGATCCAGGCTGCCGCTCTTGGCGGCGCGGTCCAGGGTCACCGTCCCCTTGGTCTTGTTGAACTTGCCGCGCCACACGGACATGCCCATGTGATCGGCTTCAAAGCTTGGGAAGGTGTGCGTCGGGTCGAGATTGTAGGTGTCGGTAGCGGCCATGGCCGAACCCGCGCCGGCGGCTGCCAGCACGGCGATCATCAAGTGCTTCAATTTCATTGAATTCCTAACTAAGTTAAACAACAGATTTTTGGGCGTTGATCTGATATGTAACGCCTGAAAAACGTTCAGGGCAAGAGCAACGCAGTCATGGACGTTTTCTCAGGTGTTACTGAGCAGCGACGTGGAATTTAATCGTGACCTCGTCGGCAACCATGCTCGTGTCTTTCCACTCGCCTTCGCCGATGTTGTAGGTCAGGCGCTTGATCGGCAGGGCGCCGTCGAACGCGTATTTGCCGCCATCAGCCTTCACCGTCAGGGGGAAGGTGACGTCGGTGGTCTTGCCTTTGATGCTCAGCTTGCCGCTTACCGTCAGCTTGCCCGCGCCGGCGGCCTTGATGCTGTTCGAGACAAAGGTGGCTTTCGGGAACTGGGCCGAATTGAACCATTCCTTCTTCGCCACTTCCTTGTTGTACTCGGGGTCGCCGATATCGATGCTGGCGGTCTCGATCTCCACCGACGCCTTCGAGGAGTCCGGCGCGGCCGGGTTGTAATCGATGGCGATATTGAATTTCTTGAACTTCGCTTCCACGGGCACGTTCATTTGCTTGAACACGGCCGACACGCTGGTCTTGGCGGGATCGACTTTCAGCAGGGTGGCGGCGGTGGCGGCTACGGACAGGCCCAGCAGGGAAGCGAGGACGATGCGTTGGGTGGTTTTCATCTTGTTTTTTTCCTGTAGTTTCAGTGAGCAAGGGGAAGTCGATGTCAGGGCAGCATGCGCTTGAGGACGCCATCGCGGTCGATGAACTGGTGCTTCAGCGCCGCCAGCACATGGGCGGCCACGGCGGCGGCCATCGTCATGTTCAGAACATAATGAATCTCTTTTAAAAGCGGCTTAAGTTCCGGATTCGGCGCCATGATGACGGGCAGCTGGAACAGGCCCAGGTAGACCACCGGCACGCCGGCGGCCAGGGTGTACAGGTAGCCGGAGATGGGCACGGCGAAGATCAGGATGTACAGCAGCACATGCATGGCATCGGCCGCCTTCTTTTGCCAGGCAACCATGCTGGCCGGGTGCGGCGGCGGCACGTTGGCCTTGCGCCACAGCAGGCGGATGGCGGCGATGGCCAGCACGGTCACGCCCAGCCATTTATGCCAGGAGAAATATTTGAGCTTGGTAGGCGTCAGGCCGGGAATATCCGTCATGACCAGGCCCATGACGAAGGCGCTGATGATCAGCAGGGCGGTCAGCCAGTGCAGGATGATGGCGGTGGTGGTGTAGCGTTGCATCGGCGGCTTTCTTGAATGTAGTACGTGTTAGGACTAATTCGGCCTAATATACCAAAGAAAAGCAAATTGCGCTGCGTGCTGGAGATTCTACAAGAAAGAGTGCGGGAAAAACCGCGGGGCGGGCAGCATTTGTATGCTGGCCGCCCCGCGGGAGCGGGATCGGACGATCCCCATGTGGAAACGGCTTAGATGGCTTTGGCCAATTGCGCCGCGATGCCGATGTAGTTGCCCGGTGTCATGGTCAGCAGCACGTCCTTGGCATCCTGCGGAATGGCCAGGCCATTGACGAAGGTTTGCAGCGCCTCTTTCGAGATGCCCTTGCCGCGCGTCAGCTCTTTCAGCTGCTCGTACGGGTTTTCGATGCCATAGCGGCGCATCACGGTTTGTACGGGTTCGGCCAGCACTTCCCAGGTCGCGTCCAGGTCTTGCGCCAGGCGCGCGTGGTTCACTTCCAGCTTGTTCAGGCCGCGCAGGCAGCTGTCATACGCCAGCAGGGTGTAGCCGAGGCCCACGCCGATGTTGCGCAGCACGGTCGAATCGGTCAAGTCGCGCTGCATGCGCGAGACGGGCAGTTTTTCCGACAGGTGCTTGAGCACGGCATTGGCCAGACCCAGGTTGCCTTCCGAATTTTCGAAGTCGATCGGGTTGACCTTGTGCGGCATGGTCGACGAGCCGATTTCGCCCGCTTTCAGCTTTTGCTTGAAGTAGCCCAGCGAGACATACGTCCAGATGTCGCGGTTCAGGTCCAGCAGGATCGTGTTGGCGCGCGCGAAGGCGTCGAACAGCTCGGCCATGTAGTCGTGCGGTTCGATCTGGATGGTGTACGGGTTGAAGACCAGGCCCAGGCGCTGTTCGATGACGGCCTGCGAGAATGCGGGCCAGTCGAAGCCGGGGTAGGCCGACAGGTGGGCGTTGTAGTTGCCGACGGCGCCATTCATCTTGCCGAGGATTTCCACTTGTTCGATGCGTTTCACGGCGCGCTGCAAACGGGCCACGACGTTGGCGAATTCCTTGCCCAGGGTGGTCGGGCTGGCCGTCTGGCCGTGCGTGCGCGACAGCATCGGCACATCGGCGTTGTCGTGCGCGATCTGCGTCAGCTTGGCCACCAGGCCGTTCAATGCCGGCAGCATCACGCCGTCGCGCGCGGCCTTGAGCATCATGCCGTGCGAGGTGTTGTTGATGTCTTCCGAGGTGCAGGCGAAATGGATGAATTCCGACGCCGCCACCAGTTCCGGCACGTCCGCCACTTGTTCCTTCAGCCAGTATTCGACGGCCTTGACGTCATGGTTGGTGACCGCTTCGATGGCCTTGATGCGGGCCGCGTCGGCTTCCGAGAAGTCGGCCGCCATCTTGTCGAGCAGGGCGTTCGCTTCGGCCGAGAACGGCTTGATTTCGGCGAAACCGGCTTGCGACAGCGCTTGCAGCCAGGAGATTTCCACTTTCACGCGGTGGTGCATGAAACCGGCTTCGGACAGGATCGGGCGCAGCAGATCGGTCTTGCTGGCGTAGCGGCCATCGAGCGGAGACAGGGCCGACAGCGTGGAATACGGAGTAGTAGAAGTCATGAGAGCGGACGCAAGTTAAAGAAACGGTTGGCGTGTGGCGCGCGGGGAGGGTAGGGCTATTGCAATACAGCAACACTGACGGCGCCACATTAAAGGGCGATTTTACCACCGCTGGGGGCCTGCCAGCCGTCCGTCGGCTGCCGGCGCCTCCCATTTTGGCCGAATCCGCCCCCGATGCGGCATGCCTGCCACACTGGGCGGTGCGCCGGGTGCGTGCCGCCAAAAGGCGGCTGCCGCCGATGCTATACTGAGCGCTGCTCCTTACCTTAAAGTACCTATGAAACTGATCGGTTCCCTCGCCAGCCCGTATGTCCGCAAAGCCCGTATCGTGCTGGCGGAAAAAAGCTCGACTATGTCTTCGAGCTGGAAAACGTGTGGGTGCCGGAAACCCGCATCGCCCAGGCCAACCCGCTGGGCAAGGTGCCCTGCCTGGTGATGGAAGATGGCAGCGCGCTCATCGATTCGCGCGTCATCGTCGAATACCTCGACACCCTCACGCCCGTCTGTAAACTGCTGCCGGCCGGCGGCAATGGCCGCGAGCGGGCCGATATCAAGAACTGGGAAGCGCTGGCCGACGGCATCCTCGACGCGGGCGTGCTGGTGCGCCTGGAGCGCACGCAGCGCCCGCCCGAGCAGCAAAGCGCCGCCTGGATCGCGCGCCAGCTGGACAAGGTCACGCTGGGCCTGGCCGCGCTCGAGGCGCGCCTGGGCGAGAGCGCGTATTGCGCCGGCAAGAACTACACCCTGGCCGACGTGGCCGTGGGCTGTACCCTGGGCTGGCTCAGCTTCCGCTTCCCGGAAATCGACTGGCGCGCGGAGCACCCGGCGCTGGCGCGCCTGTTCGACAAACTGTCCGAACGGCCATCGTTCAAGGACACCGTGCCGCAGTGAGCGCACGATGACCGGTTCCGACTCGAAGGCGCAGCAGCGCCTGCAGATGGCCGATATCGCGCGCCTGGCCGGTGTGTCCACGTCGACCGTGTCGCGCGCGCTGAGCGGCAGTTCGCTGGTCAATGAAGAAACGCGCGCGCGCGTCATCGCGCTGGCCCGTTCGCTCAAGTATTCCATCAATATCGGCGCGCAAAACCTGCGCCTGAAACAGAACCGCACGGTGGGCGTGGTGGTGCCGTATGACGCGGCCACGCGCCAGCACCTGTCCGATCCTTTCTTTCTGAGCATGCTGGGCAGCCTGGCCGATGCGCTGACGGAGCAGGGCTTCGACATGCTCATTTCACGCGTCGATGCCGAAACGCTCGATGCGGCGGCCCAGTCCTTCGATAGCGGCCGCGTGATCGGCATCATCCTGATCGGCCAGTGGCGCCACCATGAACAACTGAACCAGCTGGCCGCGCGCCAGGTGCCCATCGTCGTGTGGGGCGCGCAATTGCCGCAGCAGCTGTATTGCACCGTCGGCGGCGATAACGTCGCGGGCGGCAGGCTGGCCACGGAACACTTGCTGGCGGCGGGGCGCCGGCGCATCGCCTTCTTTGGCGACGCCAAGCTGCCCGAAGTGGCGCAGCGCCACCAGGGTTATGCGCAGGCGCTCGCCGCGCAGGGACTGGCGCCCGACCCGCAACTGTACGTGGCCGGTTCCTTCCTGCCGCAGGGCGGCGCGACGGACGTGCAGGAACTGCTGGACCGCCAATTGCCGTTCGACGCCATCTTTGCCTGCAGCGACTTGCTGGCCATGAGCGCCATCAACGCCCTGCGTGCGCGCGGCGTGGCCGTGCCGGAACAGGTGGCCGTGGTCGGCTACGACGATATCGAACTGGCCGCGTATTTCCATCCGCCACTGACCACCGTGCGCCAGCCGATCCGTACTGCCGGACGCGCGCTGGTGGCTTCGCTGCTGGCGCTGGTCGACGGCGCGCCTGCGCCATCCCGGCAATTGCCAACCGAGCTGATCGTACGCGCCTCGGGCCGCTGAAGCACCGTTGTCAGTCATTGCAACCGATTGCAATAAATTCAAATTTCCCCCGTTATTTTTATGCTGCGCAGCAGCATAAAAAAGGCTGAATTCGCCTGACATTCCGCCTGTTTTCCTCTATGTTGCCCGTGTTTTTCTCTTAAAAACAACAACATTTTCATGTTGCAGTGCTCGATTGCAATCGATTGCAATAAATTCTTATTCGTTGAATAATGACGTACCGGCCCAGTCAGCGCGACACGGCATGCGGCGGCCAGGACTCATAACAAGCCGATACCTCGACGTATCGGCATACAACACTGGAGACAAGATGAAGACACGTACTGCTCAACGCGGCGGCATGGCCGCAGCCGTCGCCCTGGCCATGCTGCAGCTGGGCGCCGCCCAGGCGCAATCGGCCGGCGACACCGCCAGCGCCGCCCCTGCCGATGGCCTGAACCTGGAACGTATCGTGGTCACGGGCACCACCGGCGGCACGTCCAAAATGAAATCGAGCAATTCCGTCAGCAGCATGGAGCTCGATACCATCCTGCACAATGCGCCGACCAGCGCCGCCGAAGTCCTGCGCTCGGTGCCGGGCTTGCGGGCCGAGTCTTCGGGCGGCGAAGGCAATGCCAACATCACCGTGCGCGGCCTGCCCATTTCCGCCGGCGGCGCGCGCTATGTGCAGATCCAGGAAGACGGCTTGCCCGTGCTGCAGTTCGGCGACTTCAACTTCACCACGCCCGACAGCTTCGTCAAGATCGATTCCACGCTCGACCACCTGGAAGTGGTGCGCGGTGGTTCGGCCTCCACCCTGGCCACCAATTCGCCGGGCGGCATCATCAATTTCATCAGCAAGAACGGCAAGGAGAAGGGCGGCAGCGTGGCCATCAGCCGCGGCCTGGGCTACGACCAGACGAGGGTCGACTTCGACTATGGCGCGCCGGTGTCGGAGCGCACGCGCTTCTTCATCGGCGGCTCCTGGCGCACGGGCGAAGGCATCCGCCACAGTGGCGTCAACAGCGAAAGGGGCGGTCAGATCCGCGGCAATGTCACGCATGAATTCGACAGCGGCTTCGTGCGCCTGTCGTTCAAGCACCTCGACGACCAGTCGCCCACGGCCTTGCCGGTGCCGGTCAGCGTGCGCGATGGCCGCATCGGGGAAATCGCCGGCATCGACCCGCGCAAGGCCAGCTTCTATTCGCCGTACTGGGTGCCCGACATGGTGCTGAACAAGGATAACCAGCGCGTGGCCACCCGCGTCAACGACGGCTTGCACGTCAAAAGCGATACCGTGGGCCTGGAGGCATCGTTCAAGCTGGGGCAGGGCTGGAGCGTGAGCGAAAACTTCCGCTACGCCGACAATTCGGGGCGCTTCATCGGCGTCTTCCCGTCGAATAACGGCAGCGACGGCAGCTATGTGTTTGCCAGCGGCCCGAATCGGGGCAAGCCCTACATCGGCCGCGCGTTTTCCGCCGTGGTGTTCAACACGTCCATCGACGACGCCAGCAATATCTTGAGCGACACCAAGCTGGCCAGGACGTTCGTGCTCGACAGCGGCAAGCTGACCACCACGGCCGGCCTGTACCTGTCGCAGCAAAAGCTGGGCCTGACCTGGAACTTCAATGAATACCTGATGCAGGCCACGGGCGACCAGCCGGCGCTGTTGCAAGCGGCCAGCGGCACGCCCGGCTACATCGGCCCGGCCTTCGGCGCCTGCTGTTCGCGCGCCGTCGACATGGAATACCGCACGACCTCGCCCTACCTGAACCTGGCCTGGGAAAGCGGCGCGCTGAACCTCGACGGCGGCCTGCGGCGCGACCGCCAGCATGCCAGCGGCATGGCCAATATCGCCACCGGCGCGCAAGCGTACCTGCTGTCGACGGTGCAGCAGGTCGACTACACCCTGGGCCACACGTCGTACTCGCTGGGCGCGAACTACAAGCTGCAAGCCAGCCTGGCCGTGTTTGCCCGCGTCAGTGAAGGCGTGGCCTTCAATGCTGACCGCATCCTGTTCGGCACGCCGCTCGATGGCAGCGTGCCGGTCGCCATCAACACCGTGCGCCAGCTCGAAGGTGGCGTGAAATGGCGTCAGGGTCCCCTGAGTACCTTCGTCACCGTGTTCCAGGCCAAGACGAGGGAAAGCAATTACGAAGCGACCACCCAGCTGCGCACGGCCAACAGCTATGAAGCCAAGGGCGTGGAACTGGAAGCGGCCTACAGCGCCGGCGACTTCCGCATCAACGGCGGCTTGACGTTCACGGATGCCGAGATCACGGGCACGGCGGCGGCCGACGTGGCGCTGATCGGCAATACGCCGCGGCGCCAGGCGCGCGTCGTGTACCAGATCGCGCCCACCTATGAGTGGGGCGCCGCCACCCTGGGCGCCAGCCTGGTCGGCACGGGCAAGTCGTGGGGCGACGATGCGCACACGATCACCTTGCCCGCCTACCAGGTGCTCAACGCCTTCGTCAATTACCAGCTCACGCCGCAAATGCAGGTGGCGCTGACGGCGAACAATCTGCTCAACAAGATCGGCTATACGGAAGTCGAGGGCGATGGCCATGCGGCCCGCTCGATCACGGGGCGCGCCGTCAAGGTCAGCCTGAAATACGCATTTTAAGCAAGGATAGGATTCATGATGTCGATACGCAGCCCCTGGCGCGCCTGCTGGCGCCGCTCCCCACGCACTTGCGCGCCGATGCGGCGCGCCGCTATGCGCGCCAGGAGGCGGTCTTGCTCGACCGCCTGGGCAGCCTGTATGGCCAGCGGCCCGATTTCCTGCCCTGGCTGGGCGATCTGATGGAAAGCGTGGGGCGGCTGTATGCGGCGCGCGCGCCGGCGCTGCTGCGGCAGGATGCGCAGCGCGAAGAACATCCGGACTGGTTTGCCAGCCAGTCCATGCTGGGCTACAGCGCCTACGTGCAGCGCTTCGGCGGCAATCTGCAGGGCGTGGCGGCGCGCATTGCCCATCTGCGCGAACTGGGCGTGACGTATCTGCACCTGCTGCCGTTCTTGCGTGCGCGCGCCGGCGAAAGCGATGGCGGTTTTGCCGTCGCCAGCTTCGAGGAAGTCGACCCCGCCCTGGGCAGCAATGCCGACTTGCTGGCGCTGACGGCGCAGCTGCGCGCGGCCGGCATCAGCCTGTGCTCGGACCTGATCCTCAATCACGTGGCCGACGACCATGCTTGGGCGCTGGGCGCCAAGGCGGGCGACGCGCTGCTGCGCGATTTTTCCACACCTATCCCGACCGCGTGCAGCCGGACCGCTACGAGCGCACCGTGGGCCAGGTCTTTCCGCAGGCGGCGCCCGGCAATTTCACGTTCGTGCCGGAACTCCAGCGCTGGGTCTGGACCACGTTCTATCCGTACCAGTGGGATCTGAACTACGCCAATCCGGCCGTCTTCGCGGCCATGGCCGGCGCCATGCTGGGCCTGGCCAACAAGGGTATCGAAGTGTTCCGCCTCGATTCGACGGCCTTCCTGTGGAAGCGCGACGGCACGGACTGCATGAATCAGCCCGAAGCCCACAGCCTGCTGCAAGCCCTGCGGGCGATTGCCGCCATCGTCGCGCCGGGCGTGCTGCTCAAGGCCGAAGCCATCGTGCCCACGCCCAAGCTGCCCGCCTACTTTGGCAGCGATGCGGCGCCCGAGTGCCATATCGCCTATCACAGCAGCCTGATGGCCGCCGGCTGGGGCGCGCTGGCGGAGGAAAGCACGGATTTGCTGCAGCAGGTGATCGCGGCTACGCCGCCGCTGCCGCCGGCCGCAAGCTGGCTCAGTTATGTGCGCTGCCACGACGACATCGGCTGGAACGTGCTGCTCAATGAGGCGGGCGCGGACGGACCGGCGCGCCTGGCGCGCATCGCGCAGTTCTTTGCCGGCGCCACCGGCAGCTATGCGCGCGGCGCCGCCTTCCAGAGCAGCAGCGCCGACAGGGCGCATGGCAGCAACGGCATGGCCGCCTCGCTGGCCGGCCTGGAAAGCGCCGTCACGGTGCAGGAGCAGGAATATGCGTTGCGGCGCCTGCTGCTGCTGCATGGCCTGGCATTGAGCTTTGGCGCCTTGCCCGTGTTGTACATGGGCGATGAACTGGGCATGACCAACGATCACAGCTACACGCAGCGTGCCGACCGGGCGATGGACAGCCGCTGGCTGCAGCGCCCCGCGTTCGACGACAGCCTGCTGGCATGGCGCCACGATGGCGTGAGCGCCAGCGGCCGGCTGTACCTGGCGCTGCGCCAGCTGATCGACGTACGCGGGCGCTTGCCTGCCCTGGCCGCCGCCGCGCCGCGCAGCGTGATGCAGGCCGATGCGCCGGCCGTGCTGGCGCTGCTGCGCGGCGACGGATTTCTCAACCTGAGCAACTTCAGCGGCGCCAGCCAGCGTTTCACTTTGCCCGCGGGCGAATGGCGCAACAGCCTCGATGGCAGCGTGCTGGCCGGCACGGTAGGCCTGCAGCCATGGCATATGCTGTGGCTGGAGCGGGAGCAAGATCGGGAGCCAGCATGAGCAACGCCAGCGCGCAGCGTCCGCATCTGTCGTTTTGGCAGATCGTCAACATGAACGTCGGATTTTTCGGCATCCAGTTCAGTTTTGGGCTGCAGCAAAGCAGCATGAGCCCCATCTATAAATACCTGGGCGCCGATGAGGCGAGCCTGCCGTACCTGTGGCTTGCCGGTCCCATGACGGGGCTGCTCGTGCAACCGCTGATCGGCGCGATGAGCGACCGCACGGTGACGCGCTGGGGCCGCCGCACGCCCTATTTTCTGATCGGCGCCATCCTGTGCAGCCTGGGCCTGCTGGCCATGCCGTTCAGTCCCACCCTGTGGATGGCCGCCAGCCTGCTGTGGATACTCGACGCGGCCAACAATGTGACGATGGAGCCGTACCGCGCCTTTGTCAGCGACAAGCTCGACAAGAAGCAGCACTCGCTGGGTTTTCTCACGCAAAGCGCGTTTACGGGGCTGGGGCAAACGCTGGCCTACCTGACGCCGTCGCTGCTGGTCATGCTGGGCATGAACAAGGATGCCGTCAATGGCAGCCATATCCCGCACATCGTCATCGCCGCCTTCCTGATCGGCGCCGTGTTCTCGCTCGCCTCGGTGCTGTGGACCCTGAAGACGACGCCGGAAAATCCGCTCACGGCGGCCGAGCTGGCGGCCATCCGCAGCCGCCCGCCGGGCTGGCAGCATACGCTGGCCGATATCGGCGCGGCCCTGCGCGACATGCCGCCGACGATGAAGCAGCTGGCCCTCGTCAACCTGTTCCAGTGGTACGCCCTGTTCTGCTACTGGCAGTACATCGCGCTGTCGCTGGCGGCGACCCTGTTTCACACGACGGATCCCGCGTCGCAAGGTTTTCGCGACGCGGGGCTGCTGAACGGGCAGGTGGGCGCGTTCTACAATTTCGTCGCTTTTGTCGCCGCCTTTGCGCTGGTGCCGTTCACGCGCCGCTTCGGCCCCAAGCGCATGCACAGCCTGTGCCTGTGCGCGGCCGGCGTGGGCATGCTGAGCATCCCGCTGATCCACAGTCCGGCGCTGCTGTTGCTGCCCATGCTGGGCGTGGGCCTGGCCTGGGCCAGCATCATGGGCAATCCCTACATCATGCTGGCCGGCTGCATTCCGCCCGAGCGCACGGGTGTCTACATGGGCATTTTCAATATGTTCATCGTCATCCCGATGATCATCCAGATATTCACCCTGCCCCTGTATTACCGCAGCTGGCTGGGTGGCAATCCGGAGAACGTCATCCGGCTGGCCGGCGCCCTGCTGCTGTGCGCGGCGGTGGCGGTGCTGTTCGTCAAGCTGCGCCCGTCGCAGGCCACAAAGACTTGAGGACGGACGAAAAAACCGGCAATTGCCGGTTTTTCTTGTTCCACTAATGATGTTACGACACCTGACAAAAACCGTAGCGAGCGGAAGGAAGAGGTGGTCGAGAAGCGCAACCGTACTCTAGTACGGTGAGCATCGCAGGCCGCCTATGCCGACGCGCAGTAGGTTTTGGCAGGTGTCCTCATTACTCTTCAATCGCCATCTGACTTTGCAGGTAGTTCTGGATGCCGACCTTGGCGATCAGGTCGATCTGCGTTTCGAGCCAGTCGATATGCTCTTCCGTGTCTTCCAGGATCATCAGGAACAGGTCGCGCGAGACGTAGTCGCCCGCTTTTTCGCTGATGGCGATGCCTTCCTTGACGGTGGTGTGCGCGGCGCGTTCCAGCTTCAGGTCGCATTCCAGCATTTCCGGCGTGTTTTCGCCGATCAGCAGCTTGTGCAGCGCTTGCAGGTTAGGCAGGCCGTCGAGCATCAGGATGCGGTCGATCAGCTTGTCGGCGTGTTTCATTTCGCCGATCGATTCTTCATATTCCTTCTTGCCCAGCTTTTCCAGGCCCCAGTGCTTGTACATGCGCGCATGCAGGAAGTACTGGTTGATGGCCGACAGTTCGTTGGTGAGCTGTGCATTGAGCATGCGGATGACTTCTTTATCGCCCTTCATGGGAATTCCTTTGTTCTGTGTCGCGTTCGATGATGAAACCGCAGGCTGCTGGCGTTCACTGCCGGGTGGCGCAGGGCTGCCTGGTGGCGCGCAGGTTGCCGGTTTCGCTATGTCCGCATGATAGCGCAAAATAGGCGCGATTTCCGGTGCTAAACGGCATTTTTCCGTCTTTTTAACGTAAATATCGTGCGAATAAAACCCATTCTCAAGTGGATTGCCAGTTTTTTCCGTTTTTTATTTGTTAAGGAAAATGAAGGCCATTCTCATTCGCGTTTCTGGCCCGCTTTTGGCGCCGCCGGATCGCGTGCATGACCGCGCTGAACAGGCGGGAAATGTTGGGCCATTCTTGCTTTTGTAGCTTCTTGGCCGCTGCCGGCGATGCGATAATCAGGCAGCGATATTTACTGAAAAAAGGATAGCAAGATGATGCTGCATATACCCGGCGTGCTGACGCCGGAACAGGTGACGCAGTTTCGCCAGCGCCTGGCGCAGACGGACTGGGTCGACGGGCGCGCCAGCGTCGGGGCGCAAGGCGCGCAAGTCAAGCGCAACCGCCAGCTGGCAGAGGGGTCGCCGCTGGCGCTGGAACTGGGCGAGATCGTCAGCCGCGCGCTGATGGCCCATCCCCTGTTCTTTGCCGCCGTGCTGCCGCTGCGCATCCTGCCGCCCTTCTTCAACAGCTATGCGGGCGGCGAGCACTATGGCCTGCATATCGATGGCGCCATCCGCACGCCGAAAAACGGCATGCAGTCGATGCGCGCCGACGTCTCGTCGACCGTGTTCCTGAGCGAGCCGGACGAGTACGAGGGCGGCGAGCTGGTGGTGGTCGATTCCTACGGCACGCACGAAGTGAAACTGCCGGCCGGCGATGTGATCGTGTATCCGTCGAGCAGCGTGCATCAGGTGCTGCCCGTCACCAGCGGCGAGCGCATCTGCTCCTTCCTGTGGACGCAAAGCATGGTGCGCGAGGACTGGAAGCGCAGCATGCTGTTCGAGCTCGATCAAAACATCCAGAGCGTGCGCGCAGAGCATGGCGATTCGCCGGCCACCGTGGGACTGACGGGGCATTATCATAATTTGCTGCGCATGTGGGCGGAGATGTAAGGCTGGGGTCAGACCCCCGGTGAAGTTGGCGCTGAACCTTGCGTTGGCGGCGTTGAGGGTCTGACCCCTGGGGCAGTACGGGCAAAAAAAGTCTGCCTGGCCCGGGGATGTAGGCTGGCAGACTGAAACAAGCAAATCGCTTGACTAAAAACGGGCGCAAAAAAGCAAGCAGGGCACAGGGTGCGGTGCTTGCGGGCTGGCAGCGGCCCTAGGGCCGCAGGAAGGCTAGCTCAGCTGGAAGGTCAGGGGGACAAGCACGTACACGGGCACGGGCTTGCCGTTTTCGATCATGGGCTTGAACAGCGCGCGCTGCGCGGCCTGGCGGCCCGCTTCGTCGAGATTCGTGTAGCCGGTCGATTTCTGGATCAGGATTTGCTCGGGCAAGCCCTTTTCATTGATCAGGATGCGCAACACCACGGTGCCGCTTTCGCCCAGGCGGCGCGACAGATTCGGGTAGATCAGCTGCGGCGCCTTGATGTATTCGACGCTGCTGACGGTGCGCGGCGTCGCTGGCGCCGGTGGCGTCGGCGCCGGTGCCGCTGGCGCCGTCGGCGCGGCGGTGGCGACCGGTGCCGCTTCGGCGCGCGTCGGCTGCGGCGGCGTGATCGTCGGTTCGCTCGGCGCCACGGCGATCAGCGGCAGCGGCGGGATCACGGCGCGCGGCACGGGTGCGCTCAGTTCCACGGTTTTCGGTACGGACGGCGCCGGCGGTTTCGGTGGCGCCGGCGGGGCGATGATGCTGATGGTCGTGATGGTCGGCATGGCCGCCGTGACGACGCGGCTCAGCAGGCCGCTCTGGATGGCGTAGAAGCCGGCGATATGCAGGACGACGATGGCCATCAGCGGCGCGAATTTGTTGCGCTTCTTGTCGAAGTCGGCAAATTGCTGCACGGCCTGCACCGTTACGGGCGGGGGCATCATCGTCATGGCGTTCATCGCTTTCTTTAGTTTGTCAGTACAGCTCGCATCAATACGGTTTCTTGCAGCGCCACGGTGGCGTTCAGGTGATCGTTCAGCACTTCCCGCGCGCAGGTGTGGCATTTGCCGCAGCAGGTGGCCACGCCCAGGTCGCGGCGCAGTTCGGCCATGCTGGACAGGCCAAGATCGACGGCTTGACGGATTTCACGATCAGATATGTTGTTGCAGACACATACAATCATTGATACACCTTCTGGCTGGAGGATGAACAGACACTAGTACCGTGAAGCATTGTTGCTAGTGTTTTAATGAGAATCATTATCATTACGTTTCATTGTCGCGCAAAGTGCAGGACAATGCAAGCGATTTTGATCAAGTGTGCGGCAGTTGGCGGCCTGGCCCGGCAGCTTGCCATGCGCTTTGCGCGCATGGCGCAGCCCTTGATGGGGGCGGCTCTCCGGGCTAAATAAAAACAATTCGCATTCATGTTTATAATGCTGGTATTGTCTCGGACGGTCGCCGTCCGGACACATTGAAAGGCCGCTTGTCGGTAATGCGCAACAGTTGCGTTTTACCTCACAACATCAGGACATGCGCCAGGCGCAGCAGTCTGTCCCGGTGTTCTTAATTTGAACGGAATTTGCTCATGACTCTAGTTCCACCCATGATGACGCTCGACGCGCTGGCAGTCGGCCAGAGCGGCACGGTGTTGCATATCACGCCCCACGCGGCAGGACAGACGGAAGACGGCGTCGACCTCGTCCGCCGGTTGATGGAGCTGGGATTCGTTCCCGGCGAACGCATCCGCATGCTCAAGCGCGGCATTCCCGGCGGCGATCCGCTGGCCATCAAGGTCGGCAATGCCACGTTCGCACTGCGCCGCTTCGAAGCGGCGCTGATCACGATTCAACCGCTGTCTCAATCGGAATAACCATGGGTGCTGTCGAAACTATCGTGGAAGCGGGCGCGCACAAGCCGCCGCACCAGCCACAAATCGCCTTGCTGGGCAATCCGAACTGCGGCAAGACGGCCCTGTTCAACCGTTTGACGGGCGCGCGCCAGAAAGTGGCGAACTACGCCGGCGTGACCATCGAGCGCAAGGAAGGCCATTTCACCTCGCCCGCCGGCAAGCCCGTGCGCGTGCTCGACCTGCCGGGCGCCTACAGCCTGTCGGCTACCACGCCCGATGAAGCCATCACGCGCGACGTGGTGGGCGGGCTGCGCCGCGGCGACCCGCGTCCGGACGCCATCATCTGCGTCGTCGACGCCACCAATCTGCGCCTGAATTTGCGCCTGGTGCTGGAAGTCAAGCGCCTGGGCCTGCCCATGCTGCTGGCGCTGAACATGACGGACGTGGCGCGCAAGCGCGGCATGCTCATCGACACGGCCAGGCTGTCGCAGGAACTGGGCATGCCCGTGGTGGAAACCGTCGCGGTGCAGCACGATGGCGAAAAAGCCCTGCTCGACGCCATCGACGCCATGCTGCCGCTGCCTGCGGTGGAAGCGAAACCGCTGGCGGCCATCGACGCCGTCAGCGTCGAAGAGACCCAGCGCGAAGTGCGCCGCATCCTGGCCGCCGTCAGCAACGACACGCGCGACAGCGGCAACCTGACGGAAAAGATCGACGACGTGGTGCTGCACCCCGTCTTCGGCCCCATCATCCTGGCCGTGCTGATGTTCCTGATCTTCCAGGCCGTGTTTGCCTGGGCCGCCACGCCGATGGAAATGATCACGGACGGCGTGGGCCACCTGGGCGCCGTGCTGACGGCGAACATGCCCGATGGCCACCTGAAAAGCCTGCTGGTGGAAGGCATCATCGGCGGCGTCGGCAGCGTGCTGGTATTCCTGCCGCAGATCCTGATCCTGTTCTTCTTCATCCTGAGCCTGGAAGACTGCGGCTACCTGCCGCGCGCGGCCTTCCTGCTGGACCGCCTGATGGGCGGCGTGGGACTGTCGGGCCGCGCCTTCATTCCGCTGCTGTCGAGCTTTGCCTGCGCCATTCCCGGCGTGATGGCGGCGCGCACCATCCAGAATCCGCGCGACCGCCTCGTCACCATCATGATCGCGCCGCTGATGACGTGCTCGGCGCGCCTGCCCGTGTACGCGCTGATCATCGCCGCCTTCATCCCGGAGCGCCAGGTGTGGGGCTATCTGAGCCTGCAAGGCCTGGTGCTGTTCGTGCTGTACTTCGCCGGCATCATCTCGGCCATGGCCGTGGCCTGGGTCATGAAGCGCAGCATGGGCGTGCGCGGCAACCAGCCCTTGCTGCTGGAACTGCCGGCCTACCACTGGCCGCATCTGCGCAACCTGGCCGTCAGCCTGTGGGAGCGCGCGAAGATCTTCCTCACGCGCGTCGGTACCATCATCCTGAGCCTGATGATCATCCTGTGGTTCCTCAGCACCTTCCCCGGCGCGCCGGACAACGCGATCCATCCGCCCATCTACTACAGCCTGGCCGGCATCCTGGGCCGCGGCCTGGAAGTGGTCTTCGCGCCCATCGGCTTCAACTGGCAGATCTGCATCGCGCTGGTGCCGGGCATGGCGGCGCGCGAAGTGGCCGTCGGCGCGCTGGGCACCGTATACGCCTTGTCGCAAACGGGCGACGCGCTGGCATCCACGCTGGAGCCGCTGATCGCCCATTCGTGGTCGATGGCCACCGCGCTGTCCTTGCTGGCCTGGTACGTCTTCGCGCCGCAGTGCCTGTCGACCCTCTCCGTCGTGAAACGCGAAACGGGCGGCTGGCGCTATCCGCTGCTGATGGCCGGCTATATGTTCGCGCTGGCGTATGCGGCCTCGTTCATCACGTACCGCGTCGCCCTGATGCTGAGCGCTTAGGAGAAAACCATGTGGCAAACCCTCATCGTCGCCCTGATCGTCGCCGCCGCGCTGCTGCATTTTTCGACCAAGTACCTGCCGGCCGGCGTGCGCCGCGCCATCGTGCGCGGCCTGGTGCGCTGCGGCCTCGATGAGGCGAAGCTGTCGGCCTTCTTCAAGGTGGCGCCGGGCTGCGGCAGCGGCTGTGGTTCCTGCGGCTCCTGCGACAGCCCGCCGCCGCCGTCAAATACACCGCCGGCCGACGGCAGCAGCAAGCGCGTGATCCTGATGCAGGTACAGCGCTAAAGCCTGTATTGCAGTGTAGCCACGGGTGCGCCCGTGGGCTACACTGGGCTTTTCGCATGGCAAGGAGTGGCAATGGCGATACTGTTGATCTTCATGTTTCTGTTTGCCGTCGCCACCTGGCTGCTGGCCAGCCGGCGCGGCCGCCACGGGGGACTGTGGTTCGGCATCGGCCTGTTCCTCGGCCCCTTTGCCTTGCTGGCGGTAGCGGCCCTGCCGCCCGTGCCGCCCGTGCCGCCACCCTGACCCCGTTTTTCAAAACCCGCCATTGCGGGTTTTTTTACGCCTGCATGCCCGCGTGGCGCAGCCGGTACTGGCGCGGCGAGCACGCCATGACGCGCTTGAAGGCGTGGCTGAAGGCGCTGTCCGAATCGTAGCCCAGCGCCTGCGCGATCGAGGCGATGGGCGCGCCGCTGTCCTTCAGGCGCCGCGTGGCCAGGCGCATGCGCCAGCGCAGCAGGTAGCCGAGCGGCGTCACGCCCACCCTGGTTTTGAAGTGCAGGGCAAAGGCGGAGCGCGACTGGCCCGCGACGGCGGCCAGCTGCGCCAATGTCCAGCGCTGCGCCGGCTGCGCATGCATGGCTTCGATGGCCGCGCGCAGCCGGGGATCGGCCAGCGCGAACAGCCAGCCTGCCGGGTGCGAGGCCTGCGCTGCCAGATGCTGGCGCAGCATCTGCAGCAGCATCATGTGGCCCAGGTGGCGCGTCATCAGCGCCGCGCCGGGCGCCGTCGCCTGCAGCTCCTGCGCCAGGCGTTGCAAGGCCCAGTGCAGCACGCCGGCCTGGTCTGTGTCGCCGCGCACGTGCAGCAGCGGCGGCAGACAGTCGAGCAGGATGGCCGCCTCGTCGCCAAAGCTGAAGCGTCCGCCGATCAGGAAAAAATCGTGCTGTGGCGCGCCGTGGCGGGCCACACCGTGCTGCGCGTGCCGGTACACTTCCAGCGCCGGCGCGGCCGGCAAGCCGGGTGCGCTGGCCAGGGTGAACGCATGCCCCTGCGCCAGCAGGAAGCAGTCGCCTGTATGCAGTTGTACGGGAGCGTCGATGCCCGCGACCGTCAGCCAGCAGCCGCCTTCGATCACGGCGTTGAACTTGATGCCGTCCGGCGGCGGAAAGTCGATGGCCCAGTCGCCGCCCGCCTTCAGGCCGGCAAAATAGGAACTGCGCGTATCAAACAGCGAAAGTACATCGGAGAGCAAATCCATGGTGGGGCTCATTTCTGGACGATGGCGATAGTATTGAAGATTTTACGCCATTCACAGTCCAGTTCTTTGCGCGCAACATATCCATCTCGCCAGCCATTCGGACTGGCGTCACTTGCAAAGGCAGATCCCATGGACAGCATCAACAAGCAACAAATTCCCCTGCGCTCCGGCTTTGATGCCGCCACGACCGCCACCGAGGCGCTGGCCGGGCGCGACCTGTCCGGCGTGCAGGCCATCGTCACGGGCGGCGCGTCGGGCCTGGGGCTGGAAACGGTGCGCGTGCTGGCCGGTGCCGGCGCCAAGGTACTGGTGCCGGCGCGCGACCCACATCAGGCGCAAGCGGCCCTGGATGGCATGGCCGGCGTGGAGGTCGCCGCGCTCGACCTGCTCGATCCGCAATCGATCGATGCCTTTGCCGCCGCCTTTCTTGCCACCGGCCGCGCCTTGCACGTGCTGGTCAACGGCGCCGGCATCATGGCCACGCCTCTGCTGCGTGATGCGCGCGGCTACGAGGGGCAGTTCGCGACGAATCACCTGGGGCATTTCCAGCTGACGGCACGCCTGTGGCCCGCCCTGCGGCAGGCGCAAGGCGCGCGCGTCGTGTGCGTGTCGTCGCTGGGACACCGGCAGGCTGCCGTCCACCTGGACGACCCGCATTTCCTGCGCCAGCCGTACGATAAATGGCGCGCATATGCGCAGTCGAAAAGCGCGAATGCCTTGTTTGCCCTGGAGCTGGACCGGCGCGGCGCGACGCACGGCGTGCGCGCCTTTTCGCTGCATCCGGGCGCCATCCTGACGCCGCTGGTGCGCCATCTGGACCTCGACGACTTGCGCCGGGTCGGGGCGCTCGATGACGAGGGCCAGGTGAATTCACCGCCGCAATCGGGTTTCAAGAATGTGGCGCAGGGCGCGGCCACCGCCGTCTGGTGCGCCACCAGCGCGCAGCTCGATGGTCTGGGCGGCGTGTATTGCGAGGATTGCGATATCGCTACCTTGGTGGCGGACGACAGCACGGGGCCGGGCGTGCGGCGCTGGGCCGCCGATCCCGCGCAGGCACGCCGGCTATGGGCGCAGAGCGAGCAGATGACGGGCATGCGCTTCGATTGCGACGCGGCATAAAAAATGCCGGGCAGTGCCCGGCATGTGCATGACGGCGGCGTGGATTTACGCCTTGCCGGCCAGCTTGTCGACGACCGGCACCAGCGCGGCCGGGCGGCAGCCGAAGGCGGCCAGGCGGCCTTGCGCGTGGGGCGCCAGGTCCAGGTCGTAGGGCAGCCGGCCCGCCACCAGCCACAGTTTGTCGTGCGGCAGGGCGTCGATCAGGCGGCGCTGGCCGTCGACGAACATGGCGTTATACGTTTGCAGCACGATCTGCCCCGCGCCTTGCGCAAAGGCGATGGCCTCGTCGACTTCGTCGTCCAGCGCCTCGGCCGACAAGGCGTATTCGCGCACATCCAGGCCCGCTTCCAGCAGGGCCGGCAGCATCGAGCTGCGCGCTTCCTTGTTGCGGCCCAGCGCCACTTCGTCGATCTCGCTGCGCGAGCGCACTTCCACCGTCAGCAGGGTCACGGGCAGGCCCGCGTCGAGCGGGCGGTAGTCGCCCTGCACGCGCAATGCCGCTTTTTGCAGCAGCTGCGACAGGGCCATGGCGGCCGGCTGCATCAGCGCCGGCGGGGCGAGGGGCGTGTGCGCCAGTCGCGCACGGCACGGTTGCGCTTGAGTTCCGCCACGCGCGCGCACGCCGCGTCGATGCGGGAGAGCGCAATGTCGCCCCGCTCCACGGCGACGATGACGGCCTCGATGGCCGCCGTCTGCTGCGCTTCGCGGTGCGAGATGAGGACGATGTCGGCGCCCGCCTGCAGGGTGGCGATGGCACCCTGGGCGATGCCGATGCCGTCGGCAATCGCCGCCATTTCCAGGCAGTCGGTGATGACGACGCCCCGGTATTTCAACTCGTCGCGCAGCAGGTCCGTCAGCACGCCCTTCGACAGGGTGGCCGGCACGCTGGTGTCGGCTTCGAAGGCAGGGAAGACCACGTGCGCCGTCATGATGGCGTCCACGCCGCCGGCAATGGCCGCGCGGAAGGGCGCCAGTTCCACGGCGCGCAGGCGTTCCTTGTCGTGCGGGACCAGCGCCATGGCGTAATGCGTGTCGATGGCCGTGTCGCCGTGGCCGGGGAAGTGCTTGGCGGTCACGGCCACGCCGCTGGCGCGCTGGCCGCGCATGGCTGCCATGCCGTAGTCGATGACGGTGGCGGCATCCTCGCCATACGCGCGCACGCCGATGACGGGGTTGTTGCGGTTGTTGTTCACGTCCAGCACGGGGGCGAGCAGCATATTGATGCCGACCTGGCGCATTTCATCGCCGCTGATCTGGTTCATGCGTTCGCAGTCCTCGATGGAGCCGGCCGCCTGGAAGGCCATCGCCGCGGGAATCGGCGTGACGCCCTGCTCGATGCGCATCACCATGCCGCCTTCCTGGTCGATCGAGATCAAGAGCGGGATGTCGGACACTTCCGCATTGATCTCCTGCAGTTCGCGGCACAGGGCCGACACTTGCGCGGGCGTGTGCACGTTGCGGCGGAACAGGATCACGCCGCCTACCTTCTTTTCGCGTATCAAGGTCTTGATATGCTCGTCCGCCTGCAGGGCGTCGAAGCCCACCATGAACAACTGTCCTATTTTCTCGCGCAAACCCTGCTCCATGCTGCAACTCCTCCGGTATTGATTGTGACGACGGCATACGTATTCTGGCACCGTGGTGGCGCATCGTGGCGGTCACCGGAAAAGCTGCCTTGGTTTTGTACTTGTTTTGGTATTGTATTGGATTTGGGTTTTTGCGCAAGTGGTTATTAAGTGGTATTAATGCACTTGCGCAAGCACCCCATCAATCGAGGCGCTGGAACGAGGCCGATTGCGCCTTGGGCCAGTACAGGCCGAACACGGGCGGCAACTGCGGCAGCTGGCTCGGGTCGAGCAGCTGGCCCGCTTCCAGGAAGGGCAGCAGGGCCGACGCCAGTTTCACCTGGTTCGGCGAGATGCGCCGCACCAGGTGGTGCGGACGCAGTTCCTGCGGATGCGCCAGGCCGGCGGCGGCGATCAGCTCGGCCAGCGCCTTCATGGTGTTCTGGTGGAAGTGCGCCACGCGGGCGATTTTGTCGGATACCACCAGCGCGCGCTGGCGCTGCGGGTCTTGCGTGGCCACGCCCGTGGGACAGCGGTCAGTGTGGCAGCTTTGCGACTGGATGCAGCCCAGCGCGAACATGAAGCCGCGCGCCGAATTGCACCAGTCGGCGCCCAGCGCCAGCAGGCGGGCGATGTCGAAGGCCGTGATGATCTTGCCCGAGCAGCCGATCTTGATCCTGTCTCGCAGGTTGGCGCCCACCAGGGTGTTATGCACGAGCACCAGCGCTTCCTGCAGCGGCGTGCCCACGTGGTCCGTAAATTCCAGGGCGCGGCGCCCGTGCCGCCTTCGCTGCCGTCGACGACGATGAAGTCGGGCGTGATGCCCGTTTCCAGCATGGCTTTCACGATGGCGAAGAATTCCCACGGATGGCCGATGGCCAGCTTGAAGCCCGTCGGCTTGCCGCCGGAGAGATTGCGCAGGCGGTCGATAAAGTGCAGCATTTCCATCGGCGTGGAAAAGGCGCTGTGCGCGGCCGGCGAGACGCAATCCTCGCCCACCATCACGCCGCGCGTGGTGGCGATCTCGATCGTCACTTTCGGGCCGGGCAGCACGCCGCCGTGGCCCGGCTTGGCGCCCTGCGACATTTTCAGCTCGATCATCTTGACCTGCTCCGAGCTGGCGTTGGCGATGAAGCGCTCTTCCGAAAACGTGCCGTCCTGATTGCGGCAGCCGAAGTAGCCGGAGCCGATTTCCCACACCAGGTCGCCGCCGTTTTCGCGGTGGTAGGGGCTGATGCTGCCTTCGCCCGTGTCGTGCATAAAGCCGCCGCTGCGCGCGCCGCCGTTCAGGGCCAGGATGGCGTTGGCGGACAGGGCGCCAAAGCTCATCGCCGAGATATTGAAGACGCTGGCCGAATACGGCTTATTGCGCGGGCAGTCCGGATGGTTGCCGATCTCGATGCGGAAGTCGTGGCCCGTGACCTTGGCGGGGGCGATCGAGTGGTTGATCCATTCATAGCCCGCCTCATACACGTCGAGCTGGGTGCCGAACGGGCGCTTGTCCGTCTGCTCCTTGGCGCGCTGGTAGACGATGCTGCGCTGGCTGCGCGAAAACGGCGTCGCCTCGCTGTCGCTTTCCAGGAAATACTGACGGATTTCGGGGCGGATGCTCTCAAAAAAGAAGCGGAAATGCGCGAGGATGGGATAGTTGCGGCGCAGGGCGCGCTTGGTTTGCAGCAGGTCGCTGATGCCGACCAGGGTCAGGGCACCGGCCAGCACGGGCAGCCAGTAATGGTCGTAGTAGAACAGGGACAGGACAAAGATGGCTGCCGTCGCAATGAAGGTCAGGTAGCGAAATGGTACTAGGTGCATGGGCACTCCGGGGAAGTCAGACTGATATTGCTGAGTGTACCGGTGATTTGTGGATCTTGCTGAATGGGAAAGTGTGCGGTTGGAGCGATGCTATCCACGCATGCGACACCTGACAAAACCGTAGCGAGCGGCAGTGATTTGTGGCCGAGAAGCGCAACCGTACTTTAGTACGGTGAGCATCGCCGGCCGCAAAGCGCGACGCGCAGTAGGTTTGGTCAGGTGTTCACCGTTGTGCGGCGCGGATGCGCTCGACCCGTTCGGTGCTGGCCGGATGGCTCGACAGATACGGCGTGCCTTCGTCCAGCTTGCCCAGGGCGACAAACACCTGCGCCAGGTGTTCCAGTGGAATAGCGTTCTGGCGCAGCATGGCGATCGCGTAGTCGTCCGCCTCGCGCTCCACGTCGCGCGAGTATTTCAGGTCCAGCAGCAGCGGCGGCAAGGTCGCCACCACGGTCGAGACGTCGCCGAACAGCAGCGCCGCGCCGGCGCCCACGGCCGAGGTCTGGATCAGGCGGCGCGTCAGGTGGCGCTGCTGCAAATGGCCCAGTTCATGCGCCAGCACGCCCATGATGGCATCGTCGTCCGGCATCAGTTCCACCATTTCATCGGTCAGCACGATGTCGCCCGACGGCAGGGCGAACGCGTTCGGACCGATCTTGCTCTTGCGGAAAACGATGCGGTGTTCGGGCGTGCTGTCGCCGGGCGTGGCCAGGCGCGCGAACCGGGCGCGCAAGGCTTGCTGGCGCTTGCCATCGAGCTTGCTTGCCTCAAACACGTGGCCGTCGAGGAAATCGAGCACGCCCTGGCCCAGCTGGCGCTCGACGGACTGGGGAATCGCATACGCGACCCCCTTCGCCACCACGGGCAGCAGGTACTGATAGCTGAGCCACAGGGCCAGCACGGTGGCGACCGTGGCCAGCAGGGCGCCGCGCCAGCTTTGCTGCAGCCGCACCACCCAGCCGTCGCGGTGGCCCGTGTCGTGCAGCAGACTGTTGAAGGCCGCCTGGTCGGCGATCTCCAGGTAGGCGCCGTCGGGAAAGCTGACCTTGCGCACGGCGTGGCTGCTGCGTTCGGACACGTGCAGCTCGCCCAGCGGGCAGCTGCGCGCGATGTCGCCGGCCAGCACGGCCATCCCATCGTGCACGCTGAGCGTGACGTGGTACAGGCGCGAGGTCTGGCCGTCGAAATAGCGCGCGGGCACGGGGCCGCGCCCGGCGCTTGGTGATCGAGCGTCATGCTACAGCGACAGGTCGAAGTCCAGCAGGTCGACCATGCCTTCGCCCGTGGCAGAGACCTGCTCGCCGGTGGCGGCGACGAAGGCGCCCAGGCTGCCATGCACCAGCATCGATGTCGCTTCCAGGCGGTACTTCAGCCAGCGCACCTGGGCGAATGGCGAAAACAGGCCCAGGGTGACGACGATACCGAGCAGGTTGGTCAGCATGACGAAGGTGGTGCGGCCCCAGGTCAGCTGCGACTGGAACTGGTGCTGCTGCAGGCGCGTGTGGTTCCAGATCAGGTTCTGGATCATGGTCAGGAACAGCGGCAGCACGATAAAGGCCCACGCATACAGGGCGGCCACGGCGCCGAAGATGCTGCCGGCCTTGGTGACATCATTGGCATCGGTGGCAAAGGTGGCGAAGACGCTGGCGAAGACGACAAAGATCAGGACCAGGAATCCGGCCAGCAGCAGGGCGAAGAACAGCAAATAGGTCTTGTAGAAGCTGCCCACCGTGGCGTCGAAGCTGAAATTGCTGCTGCCGAAACGGCTCTGCGTGTGCTGGAAGCGCTTCAGGCGCTGGTGCAGGAACGGCGTCATCAGGCCAGCCGTGAAGGTGTTCAGGATCGGCAGCCACAGGAAGTATTTGTAGGCTTCCTGGCGCTGCCGTCAAAGCCGAAGCGGATGCCGCGGTAGCTGGTGTTGTAGAGCTTGAACTGCAGGCTTTTCCAGACCAGCCATGGCAGCACGGCCATCATCAGCACGAGCATGATCAGGCCGACGATGGGCGAGACCTGGAAGGCGATGTTGTAGCCGCCGATCAATACCACGGCCGCGATGCGGCCCTTCAGGATGGCGACGGCATTGCCGTGGTATTCGAAGCTGCTGCCAGCGAGGTGGGTGCTGGAATAGAAATAGCGGTTGCGGCGCACCTTGGCCCAGGCGGAATAAATGCCCAGGGTGACGATGCTCAGCAGCAGGTTGACGATCCAGATACGGAAGTATTCGCTGCCGGTGGCGCTGAAGGTAATGCCTTCGCGCTGGGTGTTCGGGTTGTTGGTGTCGATATCCACGCCAGGAATCCTTGCAATTGAAAAAGAATTAAGATGCATGATTGTCAAGAAGTTGTCAATAAAAATATTGTTCAGGCGTAATATATTTTGTCTGAATGGCCGAATCGGAGCGGCGCGCGCCCTGTACGCAGCGCCCGGCTATACTGGGACTCAACCATTGCCAACGGAAATCGCCATGATCGTCGTCCACCATCTGAACAATTCGCGCTCGCAGCGCGTGCTCTGGCTGCTCGAGGAGCTGGGCCTCGACTACGAGGTCAAGCGCTACCAGCGCGACCCGAAAACCATGCTGGCGCCCGCCTCGCTGAAGGCCGTGCATCCGCTGGGTAAGTCGCCCGTGATCACGGACGGCGCCAACACCATCGCCGAATCGGGCGCCATCATCGATTACCTGGTCGAGCGCTACGGCAATGGCCGTTTGATACCGGCGGCGGGCACGCCCGAGAAGCTGCGCTGGACCTACTGGCTGCATTTCGCGGAAGGCTCGGCCATGCCGCCGCTGCTGATGAAGCTGGTGTTCGACAAGGTCGAATCGTCGCCGATGCCGTTTTTCGTCAAACCGGTCGCGCGCGGCATCGCCGGCAAGGTCAAGAGCAGCTTCATCCTGCCCAATATCAACAGCCAGCTGGCCTACATGGAAGCGGAACTGGAGAAAAGCAAATGGTTTGCCGGCAATGAATTCACGGCGGCCGACATCCAGATGAGCTTTCCGCTGGAAGCGGCGGCCATGCGCGGCGGACTCGACGAGCGCCTGCCGAAGCTGACGGCCTTCCTGCAGCGCATCCACGCGCGGCCTGCCTACCAGCGTGCGCTGGAAAAAGGCGGACCGTACGATTTCGCAAAGTAAGCGGCGTTGACGGGCTATGCGCGGGGCGCCATACGGTAAAATGCCCGATTCAACCAGTATCCACTTACCGCATGGCCAGACTCCTCGCTATCGACGGCTTGAATATCGTACGCCGCGTCTACGAAGCCAGTCCTGAACCCGATTCCGACCTGAAGGCGGAGATCGCGCTGCGCCATGCGCTGTCGTCGTTCCGTACGCTGATCAACGACCACGAACCAACGCACATCCTGCCCGCCTTCGATTTCGGCGGCCCGACCTGGCGCCACGCCCTGTATGCCGGCTACCGCGAGGGGCGCCAGCCCATGCCGCAAGTGCTGCGCGACGCCTTGCCCGGCTTTTACGCCACCCTGGCCAGCTTCGGCATGCACGTGGTCAGCATTCCCGAGGTCGAGGCCGACGACGTGATCGGCACGGCCGTCATGCGCTGGCTGCACGAGGGGCGCGGCGCGGCCGTCATCGCCACCACCGACAAGGATTTGCATGGCCTGATCGCCCACGGCGCGCTGGTATGGGACCATTTCAAGGGCATCTGGCACGACCGCGCCTGGGTCGAGAAGAAGTTCGGCGTGCCGCCGGAACTGCTGCCCGACCTGCTGGCGCTGATGGGCGATGTCACCGACAGCATTCCCGGCGTGTCGAAGATCGGCCTGAAGACGGGCGCGAAACTGTTGCGTGCCTACGGCAATATCGACGCCGTGATGGCCGGCGCGGGGATTTTGCCCGGCGCGCTGGGCGAAAGCCTGCGAAAAGAGCGGGAAATACTGTATCTTTCAAGAAAGTTGGTCGAACTCAAGACCGACGTGACGTTGGGCGTCACCTGGAACAAGCTGGCGTGGGAAAAGTAGAGCGCCCAAAAAAGCTCATGGCGTTGTTGCCTTGCCTCGTCGTACATTCGTACTGCCTTCGGCAACGCGCCTAGCCCTGAGCATTTTGATGGGCGCTCTCTGAGTGGAACTCGCAATAGAAAATCAAGCAAGGGATGTAATCATGATGTTAAAGACTGTCCTGATCGACAGCAGCGCCGTGGCGCGCGGCCTGCTGAACACGGTCCTGACCGATGGCGGCTACGATGTCTGCGGGCAGACGCATACCAGCGCGCTGGGGCTGGCGCTGCTGGTCAAGCACCATCCGCATTTCGTCTGCATCGCGCGCGAGCAGGTGGAAGACGGGACGAATGTGGTGCAGACCATCCGCGCCCAGTATCCGAAGACGCTCATTTTCATGGTCTCGGGCGGCATCGACGCCGCCTCGCTGCAGGCGGCCCACGCCATGGGCGTGTCGGGCTTCATCGTGAAACCGTTCATGGCCGACACGGTCCTGAAAACCGTGCGCAATACGGTGATCGCCATGGTGCGCAAGCAGCAGGCCTTGGCCGCCGCTGCGCAAGGCAATTCCTAGACGCCGGCCAGGCCCGTCGCGCTGGCGATGATGCCGCCGCCGAGGCACACGTCGCCGTCGTACAGCACGGCCGACTGGCCCGGCGTGACGGCCCATTGCGCCTGGTCGAAGGCCAGGCCGAAGTGTTCATTCCCCTCCGGCAGCAGCTGGCAAGCCACGTCGGCCTGGCGGTAGCGCGTCTTGGCGCTCAAGGCGCCCGCCTGCGGCGCCGTGCCGGCGACCCAGCTGGCCTGGTCGGCGCTCAAGGCCGGCGACAGCAGCCACGGGTGGTCGTGGCCCTGCACTACCCACAGGGTGTTGTTGGCGATATCCTTGCGCGCCACATACCAGGCGTCGCTGCTGCCGTCCGCGTTCTGGTACGACTTCACGCCGCCGATGCCGATGCCCTTGCGCTGACCCAGCGTATAGAAACTCAGTCCCACGTGTTCGCCCACGGTCTTGCCGTCGGCCGTCTTCATCGGTCCCGGCTTGTACGACAGGTAGCGGTTCAGGAATTCGCGGAACGGACGTTCGCCAATAAAACAGATGCCCGTCGAATCCTTCTTCTGCGCGTTCGGCAAGGCCAGCTTCTCGGCGATCTGGCGCACCTGCGTCTTCGGGATTTCACCGAGCGGAAACAAGGTCTTGGACAATTGCGCCTGGTTCAGGCGGTGCAGGAAGTAGCTTTGGTCCTTGCTGGCGTCGACGGCCTTGAGCAGTTCATAGCGGCCCGCATCGGTCGGCGCCTGGCGCACGCGCGCGTAGTGGCCGGTGGCGATCAGGTCGGCGCCCAGGGTCATGGCGTGGTCGAGGAAGGCCTTGAACTTGATTTCGGCGTTGCACAGCACGTCCGGGTTCGGCGTGCGGCCGGCCTGGTACTCGCGCAGGAAATCGGCGAACACGCGGTCCTTGTATTCGGAGGCGAAATTGACGGCTTCGATATCGACGCCGATGACGTCGGCCACGCTGGCCGCGTCGATCCAGTCCTGGCGCGTGGAGCAGTATTCCGAATCGTCGTCATCTTCCCAGTTTTTCATGAACAGGCCGATGACTTCATAGCCTTGTTCCTTCAGCATCCATGCCGCGACCGAGGAATCGACCCCGCCCGACATGCCGATCACGACTTTCTTCTTGCTCATCTTGCTTTCCAGTGTACTTTAATAATATGGCAATGCGTATTGCTATGCGCTATTGAAAACGGACGCATGCGTGTGCAGCAGGGCCAGCGGCGCGCGCCGGCCGGCCAGGTATTCGTCCACGCACTGCAGCACCAGCGGGCTGCGGTGGCGTTCCTGGCACGCCGCCAGCTCGTCGCGCGTCATCCACAGGGTGCGGATGATGCCTTCGTCCAGCGGTCGGTCGTGCTCGGCGCCGGCCGTGCCGCAAAAGGTGAAGCGCAGATAGGTCACGTCCTCGCCCGTGCGCAGTGACTGGTAGCGCGACATGTACATGCCGACCAGTGCCGTGGGGATGAAATCGTAGGCCGCTTCTTCCAGCGTTTCGCGGATCACCGCCTGTTCCAGCGACTCGAACGGGTCGAGGTGGCCGGCTGGCTGGTTGAGCTTGATGCCTTCGCTGGTCTCTTCTTCAATCAGTAAAAACAGGCCATCGCGCTCGACGATGGCGGCCACGGTGACAGAGGGTTTCCAGATTCTCGGCATGATTCCATCCTTGAAAGAGCCGACATTTTATCTTGTTCTGCGCGCGCGGTTTGAAGCCGGCCTTTTGTTGCGCGGACATATTGATAAATGACAACGTTTTAGCAAATAGCGGTGGGAGGTACTTACGTCTTTCCCGGGGAGCGCACTAGCATGGGGGCTTAGTTGGCAAGATGGCAGGAAGCGCCCGCTAATATAGGCTTTCCCTGTGGTCAAAACAAGCGCGCACGCTTGCTCGACTGTGGTGAGATTGACACACCTTTCCCACAATATGGGCGCCGCGCCGCATGGTGAAACAAATCATGGATGCGGATGAAATTAGTGTCGTACGACTAAAAGTTGCTGCTTCACAAACGTTTAACGCGCTGCTTTCCGTGTTAGATTCTAGTCAGTTTATCAATTAGCGGAGGCATCATGAGGATAGGCATACCGGCCGAAACACGGCCTGGTGAAACCCGGGTGGCAGCCACGCCCGAGACAGTCAAGAAGCTGGCAGCCAAGCATCAAGTCGTCGTGCAGTCGGGGGCGGGCCTGCAAGCCTCGATTCCCGACGACGCGTATGCCGCCGCCGGCGCGCAGATCGGTACCGCCCAGGAAGCCTATGGCTGCGCCATCGTGCTCAAGGTGCGCGCACCGGACGCCGGCGAACGGGCCCTGATGGCCAGCGGCACGGTGCTGATCGGCATGTTGAACCCGTTTGACGCGGACAATATCGCTGCCATGGCGACGGCGGGCCTGTCCGCCTTCGCCCTGGAAGCCGTGCCGCGCATCACGCGCGCGCAGTCGATGGACGTGCTGTCGTCGCAGGCGAACATCGCCGGCTACAAGGCCGTGCTGGTGGCGGCGAATACCTATCAGCGCTTCATGCCCATGCTGATGACGGCGGCCGGCACCGTCAAGGCGGCCCGCGTGCTGATCATGGGCGTGGGCGTGGCCGGTTTGCAGGCGATCGCCACGGCCAAGCGCCTCGGCGCCGTCATCGAGGCGTCCGACGTGCGCCCGCCCGTCAAGGAGCAGGTGGAGTCGCTGGGCGCCAAGTTCCTCGACGTGCCCTTCCTCACCGATGAAGAAAAGGAAATCGCCAAGGGTTCGGGCGGCTATGCGCGCGCCATGCCGGCCGACTGGATGCGCCGCCAGGCCGAACTGGTGCACGAACGGGCGAAACTGGCCGACATCATCATCACCACGGCACTGATTCCCGGCCGCGCCGCGCCCGTGCTCATTTCCGAAGAGACGGTGAAAGCCATGAAACCCGGTTCCGTCATCGTCGACCTGGCCGTGGAGCAGGGCGGCAACTGCCCGCTGTCCGAGCTGGGCAAGACGGTCGTCAAGCACGGCGTGTACATCGTAGGCGAGCCGAACCTGGCGACCCTGGTGGCGGCCGACGCCTCGGCCCTGTATGCGCGCAACGTGCTGGACTTCTTAAAGCTCATCATCGACAAGGACGATCAATTGCTGATCGACCGCGAGGATGAAATCATCAAGGCCAGCCTGGTTTGCGCGGGCAATGACATCCTCAGAAAATAACCCGGCGCCGGAGAGAACAACATCATGGAAATCAGTCACACCATCACCAACCTGATCATCTTCGTGCTGGCCATTTATGTCGGCTACCACGTCGTCTGGACCGTCACGCCGGCGCTGCATACGCCGCTGATGGCCGTCACCAATGCCATTTCCGCCATCATCATCGTCGGCGCCATGCTGGCGGCCGGCCTGACCGATGGCCCGCTGGCGCAAGTGGCCGGCACGCTGGCCGTGGCGCTGGCCGCCGTCAATGTGTTCGGCGGCTTCCTCGTCACGCAGCGCATGCTCGAGATGTTCCGTAAAAAAGAACCGAAGGCCAAGCAAGGAGCAAAAGAATGAGTCACGCCATGAGCTTCGTCACCATGAACCTGGTAACGATGATGTACCTGATCGCCTCGGTGTGCTTCATCCAGGCCCTGAAAGGCCTGTCGTCGCCATCGACGGCGCGCCGCGGCAATGCCTTCGGCATGAGCGGCATGGCCATTGCCGCCGTCACCACCGTGGCGCTGATCCTGAAGCTGAAGGAACAGCAGACGGGCGGCATGGGCCTGACCCTCGTCCTCATCGGCATCGTCACGGGCGGCGCCATCGGCGCCTACCTGGCGAAAACCGTGGAAATGACGAAGATGCCGGAACTGGTGGCGGCCATGCACTCGCTGATCGGCCTGGCGGCCGTCTGCATCGCCGTGGCGGCCGTGTCGGAACCGTGGGCCTTCAATATCGCTGAGCGTGGCCAGGCGCTGCCGATCGGTAACCGCTTCGAGCTGTTCATCGGCACCTTCGTCGGCGCCATCACGTTTTCCGGTTCCGTGATCGCCTTCGGCAAGCTGTCGGGCAAATACAAGTTCCGCCTGTTCCAGGGCGCGCCCGTCAGCTTCAAGGGCCAGCACATGCTCAACCTGGTGCTGGCGCTGGTGATGGTGGGACTGGGCCTGGCGTTCTGCTTCGCCGATGGCGTCGAGCCGGCCTGGACGCCGTTCGTCATCATGACCCTCATCGCCTTCGCGCTGGGCGTGCTGATCATCATCCCCATCGGCGGCGCCGACATGCCGGTGGTGGTGTCGATGCTCAACAGTTACTCGGGCTGGGCCGCGGCCGGTATCGGTTTTTCGCTGAATAACTCGATGCTGATCATCGCCGGCTCATTGGTCGGCTCTTCCGGCGCGATCCTGTCGTACATCATGTGCAAGGCCATGAACCGCTCGTTCTTCAACGTCATCCTGGGCGGCTTCGGCGGCGATGCGCCGGCGGCCGGCGCGGCCGGCGCGCAGGAACAGCGTCCGGTCAAATCCGGTTCGGCCGACGATGCCGCCTTCATCATGAGCAATGCGGAAACCGTCATCATCGTGCCCGGCTACGGCCTGGCCGTGGCGCGCGCGCAGCACTCGCTGAAAGAACTGGTGGAAAAGCTCACGCACAAGGGCATCACCGTCAAGTACGCGATCCACCCGGTGGCGGGGCGCATGCCGGGCCATATGAACGTGCTGCTGGCCGAAGCCGAGGTGCCGTACGACCAGGTCTTCGAGATGGAAGACATCAACGGCGAATTCGGCCAGACGGACGTGGTGCTGGTGCTGGGCGCGAACGACGTCGTCAACCCGGCGGCGAAGGACCCGAAATCGCCGATCGCCGGCATGCCGATCCTCGAAGCCTATAAGGCCAAGAGCATCATCGTCAACAAGCGCTCGATGGCGTCCGGCTATGCGGGCCTGGACAACGACCTGTTCTACCAGCCGAACACGATGATGGTGTTTGGCGACGCCAAGAAGGTGATCGAGGATATGCTCAAGGCAGTCGAATAAGCGGTATTTTTTGCCGTAGGTCGGATTAGCGGGGCAAAGCCCCGCGTAATCCGACGTATTGGGGCCAACAATGTTGTCGGATTACGGCCTTCGGCCTCGGCGGCCCCGCCTAATCCGACCTACGCTTGTTTTCAGGCTGCGACGACCTTATTGCGTCCCTGGTGCTTGGCCGCGTACAGGGCCTTGTCGGCATCCGACATGGCCGCGTCCAGGGTGGCGCCGGCCGTCAGGGAGGCCACGCCGATGCTGATGGTCACCTGCAGCGAGCCGCCGTCGGGCAGCACGGTGACCGCCGCCGCCACGGCTGCGCGGATGCGTTCGGCCACCTGGTGCGCCTGCCGCAGGCTGGCGTCGGGGAACAGCAGGCCGAACTCCTCGCCGCCGAGGCGCGCCGCCACGTCGGTGATGCGTCCCGTGTCGCGCAGCGCCTGCGCCACCGTGCGCAGCACGGCGTCGCCCACGGCATGGCCATAGCGGTCGTTGATCTTCTTGAAATGGTCGAGGTCGGCCACGCCCACGGTCAGGGCGGCGCCGCTGCGCGCCGCGCGCGCCATCGCCTGCGCGGCTTGCGCTTCATAGGCGCGCCGGTTGGGCAGCGACGTCAGCGCATCGTGCAGCGCCTGCTGTTCCAGCTGCGCCAGCAGGCTGGCGTTCTTTGCCGCCAGTTCGCGCCGTTCGCGCACGTCGAGCAAAAAGGCGCCGAAATAGCGCATGCCGTCGACCACGCCCAGGTCCAGCGCCTTCATTTCGATGGGGATCATTTGCGTGTCGCGGTGGCGGATGGCGAATTCGCGTATCTTGCCCAGCACGCTGGACGTGCGCGAGCTGCGGATGTAGTTGATCACGTGGTTGTCGTGCTGCGCGCCGACGGCGTCGGGCAGCAGGCCGTTCAGGGTCTGGCCCAGCAATTCCCCGCCGGCATAGCCCGACAGCGCCTGCATGGCGCCATTGATATAGCGGATGCGGCAATGTTCATCGATGATGATGACGGCGTCGAGGGCGTCTTCCAGCAGGCGGGAAAAAGCACTTCGGGAAGAGCTGCAGGCGGTGCTGCGGGCAATGCATCTGTCATGGAACGGTCGCCAAAAACCAGGTGACAGCCATTGTCGCATCCGCGGGCCGTTTACTCCATGCCGGATCGCCCGCCTGTTTCTTTTTCGCCCGAGCTCTTTGCTTATTGATAAGGCTCAGCGGCGGCCGTACATCATCAGTTCTGCCAGGCTCTTGCGCGCCGGGCGGAAGGCGTCCAGCAAGCCCAGCGACAGGCCCAGCAAGCCTTGCGTGGGAGCGCTGCCCGTGAAGATGCGCGCCATGGTGTCGGTGACGCGCACGGTCAGCCCCCTGTCGGCCTGGCGCAGGCTGGCGTAGCGTTCCAGCGCTGCGGGGCTGCTGTCCTGCGCCAGCACGCGGGCCAGCACGGCGGCGTCGCGCAAGCCCAGGTTCAAGCCCTGTCCCGCCACCGGGTGCAGGGTTTGCGCCGCGTTGCCGATGGTGACCGTGCGCGCCGTGCCGTTCGCCTGCGCGTTCAGGCCCAGCGGATAGGCCAGGCGCGCCGTCGTGTGCGTAAAGCGTCCCAGGCGGCTGCCGAAGGCGACGCCCAGGCGGGCCAGGAAGGCAGCGTCGTCCAGGGCCAGCAATTGTTCGGCGCGCGTGGGCGGCACGCACCACACCAGCGCGTAGCCGTCGTCCTGCGGCAGCAGGGCCAGCGGACCCTCATCGGTAAAGCGCTCGTACGCGCGGTGGGCGATGGGGCTACTTGTGCGCACATGGGCAATGATGGCGCTTTGGCCATAATCGCGGCTGACGGCGCGTTCCGTCTGCTGGCCGAACAGGCCGCCCTCGGCCTGCACCAGCAGGCTGGCGCGCAAGCTAGACGGGGCGCCCGCCTGGTCGATCTGCACGGACACGCCGTCGGCGTCTTCCTCACTGCCCGTCACCATGGCCGGGCGCAGGCTGGCCACGCCCAGGCGCTCGCACACGTCGGCCAGCGCGCTGACGACGGCGCCGTAACGGGCCACGTAGCCGAGCGCCTCGACGCCATGCTCGCTGCGGTCCATCAGGCTGCGCCCGAACTGGCCGCGGCGCGACACGTGGATCTGGTGGATAGGCGTCGCCTCCATGGGCCAGGCGCCCGCTTCCTCGAGTATCTGGCGGCTGCCGTGCGACAGGGCGATGGTGCGCGGGTCGCGCCTGGCCTGTTCGAGGGATTTGGCGTCGAGCAGGGCGATGCCGGCGGCGCGGCTGCCCCGCTGCATCAGCAGGGCGGCCAGGGCCATGCCGACGGGGCCGGCGCCGCAGATGGCGAGATCAAAAGTGGACGGTGTATGCATGCGGCGGGGTTAATCCTGTGACATCAGTTGTTCGATTTCAGCGACGCTCCTGGGCGCCGTGCTGAAGACTTCATGGCCTTGCGGCGTGACCAGCACATCGTCCTCGATGCGGATGCCCGTATGCCAGAACTGCTCCGGCACGCCGGCGCCGGGACGCACGTAGATGCCCGGTTCCACCGTCAGCACCATGCCCGCTTCGAGCGCGCGCCACGGCTTGCCGGGCGCGTCCGTGTCGCGGTAGGCGCCCACGTCGTGCACGTCCATGCCCAGCCAGTGGCTGGTGCCGTGCATGTAGAAGGGCATATACGCCTTGTCGGCGATGACGTCCTGCACGCCGCCGTTTTTTTGCCGCTCCAGCAAACCCAGGTCCAGCATGCCCTGCGCCAGCACCTGCACGGCCGCCTCGTGGATGGCGCTGTGCGGCAAGCCGGGGCGCACCATGTCCAGCGCCGCCTGCTGCGCCGCCAGCACCAGCTCGTACAGCGCCCGCTGCGGGCTGCTGAAACGGCCGTTGACGGGCCAGGTGCGCGTGATGTCGGAGGCGTAGCCATCGAGTTCGCAGCCGGCGTCGATCAAGACCAGTTCGCCGTCTTTCAATGCCGCATTGTTGGCGCTGTAGTGCAGGATGCAGGCGTTGCCACCGCCGGCCACGATGGAGGAATACGCGGGGAACTGGGCGCCGCTGCGCCGGAATTCGTACAGCAGCTCCGCCTCCAGCGCGTATTCGTGCAGGCCGGGCCGCGTGGCGCGCATGGCGCGCGCGTGGGCGGTGCTGGAAATGGCGGCGGCGCGGCGCATCAGCTGCTGTTCTTCCGGGTCTTTCAGCAGGCGCATGGCGTCGAGCATGCCGTTGAGTTCAATCGCCATGGCCGGCGCCGTGACGCCGCTGCGGGCCTTTTGCCGCACGTTGTGCCGCCAGAGCTTCACCTGCGCATCGAGACTGCCGCCCAGCGCATAGTAGATGGCGGGGGAGTCGGCCAGCAGGCGCGTCATTTCCGCGTCGAGTTCCTCGATGGGGAAGGCGGCGTCAAAACCGAAGCTGGCGCGCGCCGCCTCGGGGCCATGGCGGAAACCATCCCAGATTTCGCGCTCCGTGTTCTTGGCGCGGCAAAACAGGATGGCGCGCGCGGGCGCCGTGGCGCTGGCGGCCACCAGCGCCACGGCGCTGTCGGGTTCCGTGTAACCGCTGAGGTAATAGAAATAGCTGTCGTGGCGGTACGGATAATCGCAATCGCTGTTGCGCGGCACTTCGGGCGCTGTGGCAAGGATGGCCACGCTGCCCGGCAGCATCTGTGCCAGCAGCGCCGCCCGCCGTGCCGCGTAATTGGCCATCATGCCGCCGGTGCCCTGGCTGTCGCGCCGTTGAGCGCGTCGAGTTGCTTTGGGGTGCCGACATTGGTCCACTCGCCCGTATACACTTCGCCGCCCACGCGGCCCTGGTCCGCGTACTGGCGCAGCAGATCGCCCAGTCTGGCGTGGCTGCCCGGTGCGATGCCGTCGAACATTTCAGGACGGTACACGCCGATATTGGCGAAGGTCCATTTGGTGTCGTCCGTATTGTTGATCGAGAACAAGGTCAGGCCGAAGTCGCCCTTGGGATGGAAGTCGGGATTGGGCACCAGGTAGGTCCAGGCGATGTCGCGCTGGTCGGCCGGATACGGCGTGCCCAGCACATCCTTGTCGGCCAGCACGTCGAGCACCTGCTTGAAGTCGAAATAGGGGCAATAGATGTCGCCGGAGATGGCGAGAAACGGCTCTTCTCCCAGCAAGTGGCGCGCCTGGGCGATGCCGCCCGCCGTTTCCAGCGGCGTGCTTTCCGGCGAATACGCGATGCGCGCGCCATACGCGCTGCCGTCGCCCAGGGTCTCTTCGATCAGGTGGCCCAGATGGGAATGGTTGATGACGATGTCCGTGATGCCGGCGCGCACCAGGTTCAGCACATGCCAGACGATCAGCGGGCGGCCGCGCACTTTCAGCAGCGGTTTTGGACAGGTATCGGTAAGCGGACGCATCCGTTCACCGCGGCCTGCGGCAAAGATCATGGCTTTCATGGGTAGTCGTTTTCAGTATCGGTAAGTCGGCTGCGCGGACAGGCCGCGCAGCAGGAAAGTGCCTAGAACGTATAGCCGACTTGCGGCGTTTTATTCTCCAGCGCATCGAGCAAACGCACCAGCGGCTTGAGTTCCGTGTAGCGGTTGGCCGTCTTGCGCACGTAGTCGAGCACGGTTGGCAGGTCGCCCATGTACAGATCCTTGCCGTCGCGGTAGTTCAGGCGCGCGAACAGGCCGAGGATTTTCAGGTGGCGCTGCAGGGCCGTGAATTCGAAATCGCGGTAGAAGGCGTCGATGTCGGGATTGACGGGCAAGCCCAGCTGCTTGGCGCGCTGCCAGTAGCGGATCACCCAGTCGAGCACCAGTTCCTCGTCCCACTGGATATACGCGTCGCGCAGCAGCGAGGCGATGTCGTAGGTGACGGGACCGAAGACGGCGTCCTGGAAGTCGAGGATGCCGGGATTGGGGATCGAACCATCGTTGATGTGCATCAAATTGCGCGAATGGTAGTCGCGGTGCATGAATACTTGTTGCTGCGACAAGATATTCACCGTGATGGCCTCGAAGACCTTGTCCAGCTGGGTTTGTTGCGCATCCGTCAAGGTGGCGCCCAGGTGCTTGCCGATAAACCATTCCGGGAACAGATTCATTTCGCGCAGGATGAAGGCGCGGTCGAATTCGGGCAGCACGTCGGGGGCGCTGGCCAGCTGGATTTTCATCAACGATTCCAGCGCTTCGGCGTACAGCACGCTGGCATTGTCGTGGTTCAAGGCGTCGAGATAGGTGGTCGTGCCCAGGTCGGAGAGCAGCAGGAAGCCATTCTCCAGGTCTTGCGCGATGATGTCGGGCACGGACACGCCGGCGCTTTTCAGCAAGCCAGCCACCTTGACAAAGGCGGGCACGTTTTCGCGCTCGGGCGGCGCATCCATGGCGACCAGTGTACTTCCCGGCAATGTTGCATTGCCTGGCAGCACATCGAGACGGTAGTAGCGGCGGAAGCTGGCATCGCTGGAAGCGGGGCGGGCGGAATCGGGAGAAACGAGGTTAAGCGAGGTCAACCAGGCTTTCAACAGGGTCAGGCGAGCGTCGGCGGATGCCGGCGCGGCAGGGGAATTGGGGGAGAATGACATTAAGCGGCCTGTGGAATCGGGTTGATGGTGCAGATTCCCATATAATAAGGGATTCAAATCAAAAAATCGCCTGTCAATGGTGCTTGCCCCTTCCAATTCATGAGCTGGTTTTCGGCCTCCCCCTTCGCAGCGCTGGGCTTTCGCCATCAGCGCGCTCGTCGCCGCCACGACGGTGCCTGTCCACGCCCAGAAAGCACCGCGTCCGGTGCATGTGGAAGATCCCGACGCGCCCACCGTCATGACGGCGAACAGCATGAACGGACGCCCGGAGCGGGAGATCAATCTCGACCAGAATGTCGTGATTGAACGCGGAAAAACCACAAAAATGACGGCCGATACAGCTTGTTACAAACAAGTTGAAGATCAGTTCGATGCCGAGGGCCATATCAAGATGTGGCGTTTCGGCGATTACTACACGGGCGACGTCCTGAAGCTGAACATGGAGACCGGCAAGGGTTTCCTGCTCAACCCGACTTACCGCTTCGAAGTGGGCGGCGGCCAGGGCAAGGCCGAGCGCGTCGACTTCATCAATCCCGATGAAGCCACTGTGATCGACGGCACCTATAGTACTTGCGAGGGACCGAATCCTGACTGGTACCTGAAATCGAGCACCTTGAACCTCGACACGGGCCGCGACGTGGGCACCGGCAGCAAGACCATCATCTATTTCAAGGACGTGCCGATCCTGGGCACGCCGGGCATCTCGTTTTCGCTGTCGGGTGCGCGCCGCTCGGGCTGGCTGGCGCCCACGCCAGGCTTTGCCTCGAAGAACGGTTTCGAACTGCTGATGCCGTACTACGTGAACATCGCGCCGAACCGCGACCTGACCCTGTACCCGCGCTATATCCAGCGGCGCGGCATCCAGCTCGGGGCGACGGGCCGCTACATGGGCGAGACGGATGCCGGCCTGTACCAGGGCGAAACGTCGTTCGAGTTCTTGCCTAACGACAAGCAGACCAAGACCAACCGCTACATGATCAAGTCCAAGCATGAGCAGGCGCTGGCCAAGGACTGGAGTTACAGCTGGGATCTGCGCGAAGCGTCCGACAATAATTACCCGAACGATTTTTCGAAAACCGTCGCCACCGCCACCGAGCGCCAGTTGCTGCGCGAATTGCGCACCGACTACCGCACCGAGGACTGGAGCCTGACGGCGCGCGTGCAGAATTACCAGGTGCTGCAGGATCCCGATGCAGTCAACAATCCCAGCCTGACCGTCACGCGTCCGTATGACCGTTTGCCGGCGGTGAACTTTCATGCTGGCAAGTACGATGTCTGGGGCGGCTTCGACTGGACCTTCGACGCGGAAGCGACGCGCTTCGCGCATCCGACTCTGGTGCAAGGCTCGCGCCTCGTGGCCGTGCCGCAAGTGAGTTTCCCCATCCTGCGCCCTGGCTACTTCATCACGCCCAAGCTGATGCTCAATGCCAGCGCGTATCAGCTCGACAATGACGCCAGGACCAAGGCACTGTTCCCGTCGACCTCGTTTACGCGCGCCGTGCCGACGTTCTCGGTCGACAGCGGGCTGGTGTTTGAACGCGACACGAATCTGTTTGGCGCCAAGGGCGGCACGCAAACCCTGGAACCGCGTCTGTTCTACGTCTATACGCCGTACCGCGACCAGTCGCAGTTTCCGAACTTCGATACGGCCGCCGGCACGTTCAACCTGACGCAGATCTTCACGGAAAACCGGTTTGTCGGCAGCGACCGCATCGGCGACGCCAACCAGGTCACGGCCGCCCTGGTGTCGCGCTTCCTGCAGGCGGACGGCACGGAGCGCATGCGATTGACCTTCGGCCAGCGTTTCTATTTTGCCGACCAGCGCGTGCAGCTCAATTCGAGCACGCCCGTGAATCAGTCGCGTTCGGATATCCTGCTGGCCGCGACGGGCCGCGTGTCCGAGACTTGGACCGCCGACAGCCTGGTGCAGTACAATCCCAGCGACCGCCAACTGGTGAGCTACAACTACACCTTGCAATATCAGCCCGGTGCCAAGAAGGTATTGAATTTTGGCAATCGTTTCCAGCGTGGAGATGCTGGTTGGCGCAATGTTGAAGTGTCGTCCCAATGGCCGTTGACGGACCGCCTGTATGGCGTGGGACGCATCAGCTATTCCGTGAAGGATCGCAGCATGCTGGAAAGCCTGGTCGGCCTGGAATACAAGGGCGACTGCTGGGTGTTCCGCATGGGGGCGCAGCGTTTCGTGACGACGAACAAGACTGTCTCGACACCGATCTTCTTCCAGCTGGAATTGACGGGCTTGTCGAGTGGCCTGGGCTTGGGCGCGAATGGCCTGGAAACTTTTACAAAAACCATCCCTGGTTACCAGACACTGAGCCAGCCACTCCGTTAAGATAGGCACCGTTGCCGCCGCCGGTGTTCCCGGCGCTGGCACAAACCGGTTTTTTTATTCACCTGAACTCATGAGCGCTCTACACATTATGCGTAATGCCAGTATGCACCAACTCAAAATTGCAACGGTTTTGTTGTGCGCCATTTCCGGCGCCACGACCAGTAGTGTCTGGGCGCAACAGGCTGCGCCAGCGCCTGCGGCCAAGCCCGCTGCCGCTGCCCCAGCGCCGGTCAAGGGCTTCACGCCCCCCGCGTCGAGCAGTGGCCAGACCATCGATTCCATCGCCGTCGTCGTCAATGACGATGTGATCACGCGCAATGAAGTGGCGGCCCGCATCAAGAGCGTGGAGCAGCGCATGAAGGCGCAGAATATCCCGCTTCCCGACCCTGCCGACCTGCGCCGCCAGTTGCTAGAGCGCATGATTGTTGAACGCGCGCAAATGCAGCTGGCCAAGGAAATGGGCGTGCGCGTGGATGACCTGACCCTGGACCGCGCGATTGGCCGTATTGCTGAACAGCAAAAAATGACGGTGCAAGAGCTGCGCAACCAGATGGAAAAGGAAGGCACGCCGTTTGCGACCTTCCGCGAAGAAATCCGCGATGAAATCATCATGCAGCGCCTGCGCGAGCACGAAGTCGACGCCAAGATCCAGATTTCCGATTCCGAGGTGGATAACTTCCTGGAAGCGGAAAAAGCGGCAGCCAGCGAACAGGTGGAGATGAACCTGGCGCAAATTCTCGTGCGCATTCCGGAAAATTCCAGCCCCGAACAAATCGCCGCCCGCCGCGCGCGCGCCGAAGAAGTCAGCCGCCAGCTGCGCACGGGCGCCGATTTCGCCAAGATGGCCGCTACCTATTCCGACGCCAGCGATGCGCTGAGCGGCGGCGATATCGGCTGGCGCCAGAGCGACCGCCTGCCGCCCCTGTTCACGGAACAGTTGCTGAAATTGAAGCCAGGCCAGATCACGCCTATCATCAAGAGCAACACGGGCTTCCATATCCTGAAGCTGGTGGACCGCCGCAGCGCTGCCGAGGCGCAAGCCGTGGCCGCCGTGCAGCAAACGCATGCCCGCCACATCCTGCTGAAAGTGACGCCGACCCTGTCGGCGGCCGAAGCCAAGCGCAAACTGCTGGAATTGAAGGAGCGTCTCGACAACAAGGCCGCCAAATTCGAAGACCTGGCCCGTTTGTTCTCGAACGACGGTTCCGCGGCCAAGGGCGGCGACCTGGGCTGGCTGTATCCAGGCGACACCGTGCCGGAATTTGAAACGGCGATGAATGCGCTGAAACCGGGCGAAGTGAGCCAGCCGATCGAATCGAGCTTTGGCTTCCACCTGATCGAAGTGCTGGAACGCAAGAGCGACGACGTCTCGAAAGAGAAGCAGCGCGCCGCCGCGCGCAATGCCTTGCGCGAACGCAAGCTGGAAGAAGCGACGGAAAACTGGGCGCGCGAAGTGCGCGACCGTGCCTACGTCGAATTCCGCGCGGACGACCAGTAATGCTGCTGATTCATTGCGCATGAGTAACTTGCCCCTTGCACGCCGTCCGGCCATCGCCATCACCTGTGGCGAACCGGCCGGTGTCGGCCCGGAAATCTCCATACGCGCGGCCTGGGCCATGCGCAATGAAGTCAACTGCATCCTGCTGGGCGACGCCGCCTTCCTGGCGCTGACGGCCAGCCTGATCGATCCGGAGATCCGCCTGGCGGCGCTGTCGCTGCAAGCCGTGCGCAACAGCGGCTTGCCCCAGTTCGGTCCCGGCCGCCTGGCCGTGATCGATATTCCCACTGTGAACAATGTCATTCCCGGCGTGCTGGACAAGGAAAACGGGCGGGCCGTATTGGCCACCCTGGACGCGGCCGTGGAAGGCATCGCCGCCGGCTGGTTTGGCGCCATGGTCACGGCACCCTTGCAAAAAAGCACGATCAACGATGCAGGCGTAGCCTTTTCCGGCCATACGGAATACCTGGCAGAAAAACCGGCACGCCGCAAGTGGTGATGATGCTGGCCGGAGAACCGGGTCACGGCGAGCCGACCTTGCGCGTGGCGCTGGCCACCACGCACCTGCCATTGAAGGACGTGTCCGCTGCCATCACGATGGACAGCCTGGCCGTCACCCTGGATATCATTCAGCTTGATTTGCAACAGAAATTCGGCATCGCCGCGCCGCGCATCCTGGTCACCGGCCTGAACCCGCACGCGGGCGAGGGCGGCTATCTGGGACGCGAGGAAATCGAGGTGATCAGCCCCGCGATCGCGGCGGCGCAAGCGCACGGCATCGATGCGCGCGGACCGTACCCGGCCGACACCTTGTTCCAGCACAAATACCTGGCGGACGCCGACTGCGTGCTGGCCATGTACCACGACCAGGGCTTGCCCGTGCTGAAATACGCAACCTTCGGGCGCGGCATCAATATCACCCTGGGCTTGCCGCTGATCCGCACTTCGGTCGACCACGGCACGGCGCTGGACCTGGCCGCGCAAGGGCTGGGCCTGGCCGATGGCCACAGCATGGAGCAAGCCCTGCAAACGGCGCTCGACATGCTGCGCGCGAGTATCCCGACCAGAGCGTAGGTCGGGTTAGCCGCAAGGCGTAACCCGACGCTGCCTGCTCAACGATCCCGCCGGCCTGTGCCGGCTTTACCGCATTGATAGAAAACACATTATGAAACACGTTGCCCGCAAACGCTTTGGCCAGAACTTCCTGCATGACCGCTTCGTCCTCGACGACATCACGGCCGCCATCGCGCCGCAGCCGGACGACGCCATGGTCGAGATCGGCCCCGGCCTGGGCGCGATGACGGAGCAGCTGCTGCGCCATTTGAAACAGATGCATGTGGTGGAACTGGACCGCGACCTGATCGTGCGCCTGGAAAAGACCTTCAATCCGGCCAAGCTGACGATCCACTCGGGCGATGCGCTGAAGTTTGATTTCGCGCAAATTCCCGTGCCGGCCGGCCAGAAGCTGCGCATCGTGGGCAATTTGCCGTACAACATTTCCAGCCCGCTGCTGTTCCATTTGGCGGACTTCGCGCCGCTGGTGCAGGACCAGCATTTCATGCTGCAAAAGGAAGTGGTCGAACGCATGGTGGCCGAGCCGGGCAGCAAGGCGTATGGCCGCCTGTCCGTGATGCTGCAATGGCGCTATGACATGTCCTTGCTGTTCATCGTGCCGCCGACGGCCTTCGATCCGCCGCCGAAGGTGGAATCGGCCATCGTGCGCATGATTCCCGTGGCCGAGCGCCTGGCGTGCGACCAGGCCACTTTGGAAGCGGTGGTCATGAAGGCCTTCTCGCAGCGCCGCAAGGTGATCCGCAACTGCCTGGCCGGTATGTTTACGGAAGAGCAGATCAAGGCGGCCGGCATCGATCCGACCCTGCGTCCGGAAACCGTGGGGCTGGAGCAGTATGTTGCCCTGGCGAATCTGCTGAAAGCACCTGCTTGAGTTTTAACTTAAAACCACTGGTCGACCTGCTGTAAATCCTGGCGCAACGCTGAAAAGCAGTCGTCCACATGGTGGTTGCGGCTGATTTCATTGCGCCGCATCAAGGCGATCTTGCGCTTGCAGGTGGGCTGGCGCAGGGGCGCCACATGCAGATCCTCGTCGTTGAGGAAGGTCGTGTACAGGCTGGGCATGATGCCCACAGCGATGCCGGCGCGCACCACGCCATACAGCGATTCGCTGTGGATCATCTGGTACAGGTTTGAGGGGCTCAAGCCATGCTGGCGCAGCGCGCTCGAGGCGAACTCCCAGATGCTGCCCTTGGTAAACACGACGATTTCCTGGCCCGCCAGCTGTTCCCAGCGCACTTCCTTCAGCGGCGCCAGCGCATGGCGTCCCGCCGTCACCAAGACCAGCTCGTCCTCGAACAGGCCCACGCTTTCCAGCGACACGGAACCAGGCACCTCGATGCCCACGCAAAAGTCCAGCTGGCCCGAATGCAGCGCATGCAGCAAGCCGTCGTTGGGCATGTCCGACAGGACGATTTCCACTTCATCGCCATGCTGCTCGCAGTAGCGCGCCACCACCACGGCCGTCATCGCCATGGCCGAGGGAATCGCGCCGATGCGGATGCGGTGCCGGCCGCTGCCGATGGCGCGCTGGATATCGGCAAAGGTGTTGCTGGCCGTATTCAATAAATGCGTGGCGTAATCGAGCGCCAGCTTGCCTTCGCGCGTCAGTTCCAACTGGTGGGTTGTGCGGTTAAACAACTTTTTCCCAGTTGATTTTCCAGCAGCTTGATCGACGCGCTGAGGGCCGGCTGGGTCACGCACAATTCCTGTGCAGCCTTGCTGAAGCTGTTTACCCGGGCTAGGGTGGCAAACGCTTGCAAATGTCGTAAGGAAATTTTCTTGCTCAGTTCATGCATGGCTTTGCTTATTAGAAAAAGTAATGGATTTATAAAAATAAACAAATTTTCTTATCCCTCAATTTACCATATTCTGGACTGGTCCTTACTTGTCTTGAAAGCAACAATATTCGGGAGAAGAGCCTGGAATGCGGCGCCGGCAGGTGCGGCGGTGCGCCAGACTAGGGATGTATCAATAAAATAATTCCAAAAAAACTCAGGGTTTATTCTTTTTAGGGTGGCGGCGATGAACAAATGGATGACGGGAACGATGGTGGTGGGTGGCTTGCTGGCGGCGCAGGGCGCGGCGCAGGCGCAAAGCAGCGTGCAAGTGTATGGCTTGCTGTCGGCCGGCATCGGCTATGTGTCGGATGAGGGCAAGGGCAGCCGCACGCATGCGCTGAGCGGCACGAACCAGAATCCCCGCATCGGTTTTCGCGGCCAGGAAGACCTGGGCGACGGCACCAAGGCCGTCTTCGTGCTGGAAAACGGTTTTAACGTGATGACGGGCACGGCCTCGCAAAGCGGCCGTTTGTTTGGCCGCCAGTCGTATGTGGGCCTGTCGAGCAACGACAAGGGGACGCTCACCCTGGGCCGCCAGTACGAAGCCGTGAAGGATCTGCTGGGCCCGGTGGTCATCGCCAGTAACGGCGTGCACATCGGCGACAACGACAATGGCTACAACAACTTGCGCGTGCAAAATGCCGTCAAGTATGTCAGCCCGAACATCAGCAACCTGTCGTTCACGGGCTTGTACGGTTTCAGCGAAAATCCGGAAGACTCCAACCGCAACCGCGTCTACAGCATGGGCGCCGGCTACAAGGTCGATGCCTTCAGCTGGGCCGTCGCCTACACCAAGATGGATCGCCCGAACAGCCCCGATGCGCCGAATGGCGCCATCGGCAACGACTACGGCAGTTCCCTGCTGATCTTCAACAAGAGCGCCGTCAAGGGCGCCGGCGTGGACAGCCAGGCCATCGCCGGCACGGGAGGCTTTTATAATGTCGGCAGGACCAAGTTCGGCGCGCTGTACACCAACGTGCGCTACCACTACCTGGATCAAAGCAATCTGACCTTGCAAAACGTGGACCTGAACGTGAACCACAAGCTGACGGAAGCGTTGAACCTGGGCGCCTCGTATTTCTTTACCACGGGTAAATATGATGTGATCAACAAGACGCCAAAATGGCATCAGGTCAACTTCCAGGCCGATTACTTCCTGTCCAAGCGCACCGACGTCGCCGTCACCTGGAGCTACCAGAAGGCGGCAGGCGATGCGACGTTCGCCCGCGTGTTCGGCTTCGGCGCCTCGGGCGGCAAGACGCAAAGCGTGCTGATCGTCGGCATGCGACATTATTTCTGATTCTGATTCATCTTTACAGGCGCTGTCCCGCAGCGCCGCCCCTGAAAGGAAGCATCTTGAAAAAGCACCTCATGTTGGCGTTGAGCCTAGGCTTGCTGGCCAACGCCGCCCACGCGGAAAAACGCGAGCTGGTCATTTCGGCCTATCCGATTGCCCAGCCCTTGTTCATGAAGTATGTGTACGAGCCGTTCAAGGCCAAATGCGGTTGCGATATCAAGGTGGAAACGGGGAATAATGCGGACCGCATCGCCAAGCTGGTGGTGCACGCCAAGAACCCGGTGATCGACCTGGTGCTGCTGTCCGATTCCGGCATGCTGGAAGCGGCGCAAAAGGGTGTCATTCAGCCCATGGATTACTCCAAGCTGAGCAATTACAAAGCCCTGTACGACGTGGCGAAAAACCCTATCGGCGGCAACTACGCCGTCGGCTACACGCTGTACTCGGTGGGCCTGGTGTACCGCAGCGACAAGGTCGCCCCGCTGACGTCCTGGAAGGACCTGTGGCGCCCCGAACTGAAGGGCCGCGTGGCCTTCCCCGACGTGAGCACCACGCAGGGCCCCTTGATGCTGCGCATGGCCGATGCGGCCTGGGGCGGCAAGACGGACGACTACGCCACGGGCTTTGCCAAGATCGTCGGCATGAAGGGTAACGTCGTCACGTTCTCGAAAAACAGCGCGCAGCTGGCCGCCCTGTTCGCGCAGGATGAAATCTGGGCCGCACCTGTCGCCCGCTTTACCTGGTCGCAAATGCTCAAGACGGGCCTGCCCCTGAAGTGGAGCATCCCGGCCGAAGGCCAGGCGGCCGGCATGAACGTGATGGGCATCGTCGCCGGTTCGAAGAACGCAGACCTGGCCTACCAGCTGATGGATTTCTGGCTGTCCAAGGAAGTGCAGACGCAGCTGGCGACCAATCTGGTCGACTCGCCCGTCAACAAGGACGTGCGCCTGTCGGTGGCGGCCGCGCAATTCAATACCTATGGCGCCGACCAGATCAATTCGCTGAAATTCGTCAAGCCGGAAACCATCATCAAACAGCGCAGCAACTGGATGACGCAGTGGAACAAGGCCATGAGCAAATAGTGGTGACGAGGAGAGAACGCCATGTTTGCTGATCCAAAAAGCGCCTGGGGCTGCTGCTGGTCCTGCCTGCGCTGATCTTTATCGTCGTCTGCTTCCTGCTGCCCGTGCTGGCCTTGCTGGTCGACGCCTTCCGCGTCGGCGACGGCATGCAGTGGGGCGTCGACCGCTTCATCGAATTCTTCTCGCAGGAATTCAACCGCACCATCTTCTGGCGCACCTTGCGCATCGCTGCGCTGGTGACCCTGGCGTCCGTCATCCTCGGCTACCCGGCCGCGCAAGCCGTGGCGCGCGTGTCGCCGAAGTGGCGCGGCCTGGTGGTCGGCATGATGATCCTGCCGCTGATGGTTTCGCCCATCGCGCGTACCTATGCGTGGATCGTCTTGCTGGGCCGTAACGGCGCCGTCAACGCGGCGCTCGTCAACATGGGCTTCACGGAAGAGCCGCTGCGTTTGCTGTTCAGCGAATTTGCCGTCTTTGTCGGCCTGCTGCAATTGCTGCTGCCATTGATGCTGATGTCGCTGGCCGGCGCGCTGGAAAACCTGCCGCGCGACGTGGAACCGGCCGCGGCGACTTTGGGCGCGAATCCATGGCAAGTATTCTGCAAGGTCACCCTGCCGCTGACGCAGGAAGGCCTGGTGGTCGGCGGCACGCTGGTATTTACGGGCTGCGTGACGGCCTACGTGACGCCGGCCCTCTTGGGCGGCACCAAGGTGCTGATGCTGGAAACGCTGCTGTACCAGAAGGTCAGCGTGGAGAGCGACTTCGGCGCGGCCAACGTCATCGCCGTCATCCTCGTCTGCATGACCCTGCTGGTCAATGCCGGCCTTAAACGTATTTCCTCGAGCCGGAGCTCCGTATGAAAGAAAGCCTATTCTCGCGCGCCGTCCTGTGGCTGGTGTTTTTGTTCCTGCTGGGGCCTTTCGCCATCGTCGTGCTGGCCGGCTTTTCCGGCGGCGAAACGCTGGCCTTCCCGCCCGAGTCGTATTCGCTGCGCTGGATCCTCGAAGTGTGGGCTGCGCCCGAGTTCCGCCGCGCCTTCCAGACCAGCCTGGAAATCGGCCTGATCGCCACCGTCATCGCGCTCCTGCTGGGCATTCCCGTCGCGTATGCGTTTTCGCGCATGCCGCCGCCTGGCATCGGCGCCATCCGGCAAATCCTGACGTCGCCGCTGATTATTCCCGCCATCCTGGTCGGTTTGGGCTTGCTGCACCACCTGGTGCTGACGATCAATGCGCCCGTGTACGTGGGCCTGCTGATCGGCCATATCGCGCTCTTGATTCCGTACTCGGTGCGCGTCGTGTACGCCAGCCTGGTGAACCTGCGCGTGGATATCGAGGATGCTGCCATCACCCTGGGCGCGTCGCGTTTGCGGGCGTTTTTCATGATCGTGCTGCCGAATATCCGCAACGCCGTGATCGCCGCCTTCTTCCTCGCCTTCGTCACTTCGTTCAACCAGGTGCCCGTCTCGCTGTTCCTGACGGGTCCTGGCATCAGCACCCTGCCGATCGAGATGCTGGGGCATATGGAAAACAGCTTCGATCCGTCGATCGCTGCCCTGTCGACCTTGCTGGTCTTGTTCACCATGGCCTTCGTGATGGTGACCGAGAAGGTGCTGGGCATTTCTAAATACATGTAAGAGGCAACACACGATGAGTTATCTGGAACTGCACAAGCTGAACCTCGGCTACGCCAAGAACACGACGTCCGTGAAGGACCTGGACCTGCACGTCGAGCAGGGCGAGCTGATTTCCCTGCTGGGCCCCAGCGGCTGCGGCAAGACCACCACCATGCGCGCCATCGCCGGCCTGATGCCGCTGCAGTCGGGCCGCATCGTGCTCGACGGCCGCGAAATCGGCAAGCTGGCGCCGAATAAACGCAATATCGGCATGGTCTTCCAGTCCTACGCGCTGTTCCCGCACCTGAACGTGTACGACAACATCGCCTTCGGCTTGCGCCTGCGCAAGGTTGCGCCAGCCTTGTTGAAAACCAAGGTCGAAGCCGTGATCGCCGCCGTGGGCCTGACGGGTTTTGAAACGCGTTTGCCGGCGCAGATGTCCGGCGGCCAGCAGCAGCGCGTGGCGCTGGCGCGCGCCATCGTCGTCGAGCCGGCCCTGCTGCTGCTCGACGAGCCGCTGTCGAACCTGGACGCCAAGCTGCGCGTGCAGATGCGCGCCGAGCTGCGCCGCATCCAGCGCGAACTGGGTATCACCATGCTGTACGTGACGCATGACCAGGAAGAAGCGCTGGCCCTGTCCGACCGCATCGTCGTCATGAACGGCGGGCGCATCGAGCAGCTGGCCGCGCCGGAAGCCGTGTTCAATACGCCGTCGACGCGCTTCGTCGCCAACTTCATGGGTTTCGAAAATCTGTTCGACTACCGCGACGGCGCGCTGCACCATGCCGGCGCCAGCCTGCCGTACACGTCCCCAGTCGCTGCCGGCACCACGGTGCTGGGCTGGCGTCCGGACAAGGTGCGCGTCTGCGCGCCCGATGACGCGGCGGCTCACTACCCGGGCACCGTGCTGGCGCGCGGCTTCCTGGGCGACACCGTCGAATACCTGCTGCAAACGCCGCTGGGCCAGGTCAAGGGCATTTGCGCGGCCGGCGGCGCCGCCTGGCGCGAAGGCACGGCCGTCTCGTTCGTGCTGCCGTCCGACAGCGCCCTGTGCCTGGCCGCCTAACCTCGACTGAAAGCCACCATGACCCAAGCCTTGAAAAAGATCTGGCTCGACACCGATCCCGGTTTCGACGACTGGCTGACGATGCTGCTCTTGGGCAGCAATCCCGCTATCGAGTGGCTGGGCGTGAGCGTGGTGGCGGGCAATGCGCCCGTCGACATCACCTACGACAATGCCTTGCGCATCAAGGCCCATGACGGCTTGACGGTGCCGATCTACCGCGGCTGCGAAGAGCCGCTGGCCGGCGTCATCGAAACGGCGCAGCGCATCCTCGGCGACAGCGGCATGCCGACCACGGGCGAGGTGCTGCCGCCCGGCGCCGACAGCGATGCTGCCGGCCACGCCGTCGACGCGCTGATCGCCGCCGTGCGCAAGCATCCGGGCCAGATCACCATCATGGCGATCGCGCCGATGACGAACCTGGCGACCGCCTTGACCCGCGCGCCCGACATCGCCGAGAAAATCGTCGAAATCATCCTGATGGGCGGCTCGACCGACCAGGGCAACCACACGGCGGCGGCCGAATTCAATATCTATGCGGACCCGGAAGCGGCCGCCCAGGTGTTCAAATCCGGCATCCCGCTGCGCATGTTCGGCCTGAACCTGTGCCGTCAGCTCTTGGTGACGAATGCGGAAGTGGAACGCCTGCGCGCCCTCGGCACGCCGCGCGCGCTACGTCTGGCAGGCTACCTGGAAGCGTACGTGCGCATCCGCAGCAGCGACGGTTCCGTGCCCATGCCCATGTACGACCCGGTGGTGGCCCTGTATCTGGAAGCGCCGCAGCTGTTCCAGTTCCAGCCGGCTCACGTGGCCATCGAATTGACGGGCGAATTGACGCGCGGCATGACGGTGTGCGAATTCCGCGTGCCGCGCCGCGCGCCCGTCAACACGCAGGTGGCGATGCTGGCCGACGGTCCCGCCGCCATCGAGCGCCTGATGCGCCGCCTGGCCGCCATTCTCGTCTGACCCACTTCACTACGAAACGAGCTTCATGTCTAATTCTCCCCTGAGCATCGAACAGTTTTTACGCGCCATGCCGAAAGTGGAGCTGCATTGCCACCTGTTCGGTACGGTGCGCCAGGCTACTTTCCGTGCGCTGGCCGCCAAGACGGGCAATGTCGTCACGCCCGAGGAAATCGACGCGTTCTATACGCGCGGCGACAAGCCCGTCGGCGTACTGCGCGTGCTGCGCGCGCTCGACGCGCACCTGATCGTCTCGCCGACGGACCTGTATTGCCTGGCGTATGAATACCTGGAAGACGCGCATGGCCATGGCGTGCGCTATGCGGAGTTCTTCTGGAATCCGACCGGCACCGTGCGCGTCTCGGGCATCCGCTACGAGTCGGCGCAGGACGCCATCGTGGCCGCCATCCGCGATGCGCAAAGGGATTTTGGCGTGATCGGCCGTCTGATCCCCAGCATCGACCGCGAAGCGGCTCCCGCCGAAGCCGCGCAGATGGTGGAGTGGATGAAGGCGTACCGCGCGCCGGAAGTGATCGGCATCGGCATCGACTACCGCGAAAACGACCGTCCGCCGGAGCTCTTCATCGAAGCCTACCGCGCCGCGCGCGCCGCCGGCTTCAAGTGCACGGCGCACGCGGGCGAATTTGGCATGCCGTGGATGAACGTGGCGACGGCGATAGACGAATTGCAGGTGGACCGGGTCGACCACGGCTACACGATCGTCGACAACCCGGAGCTGGCGCAGCGCTGCGTGGAGCGGGGTCTGGTGTTCACCGTCGTGCCCACCAATTCGTATTATCTGCGCACCCTGGCGCCCGAGCGCTGGGCGCTCGATCACCCGATCCGCGCCATGGCCAAGCTGGGCCTGAAACTGCATCCGAATACGGACGATCCGACCCTGCACCACGTGACACCGACGGGTGCCTGGATGATGATGCGCGAATTCGGCTTCGGCCTCGACGACATGCGCGGCTTCATGTTGAATGGCCTCGATGCGGCCTGGATAGACGAGAGCACGCGGCGCGACTGGCGCGCGGAATTTACGCGCGAGTTCGACGCGCTGCGGGCCAGGGTCATCGAGTAAATCAGGCCGACGCCGGTGGTGGGGCCAGCAGCGAGGGAAACGCCCGCTGCGGGCAGCTTTGGCGCTCGCACACCTTGCAGCCCGTGCCGATCGGCGTGGCGCTGGATGGGTCGTGCAAATCGAGTCCTTTCGAATAGATCAGCCGGTGCGCCTGTGAGATATCGCAGCCCAGCGCCACGGCAAAGGTCTTGCCCGGTGCGCGGAAACCCGGCGACGCCGTGCTGACCTGGCGCGCGATCCACAGGTAGGTGCAGCCGTCGGGCATGCTGGCCACTTGCGTGAGCACCTGGCCCGGATGGCTGAAGGCGTCGTAGACGATCCACAACGGACACGTGCCGCCCACCCTGGAAAAATGGAAGTCCGTCGCCGACTGGCGCTTCGAGACATTGCCCGCGCGGTCGACGCGCACAAAGAAAACGGCAGCCCCGCCGCATCGGGGCGCTGCATGGTACTCAGACGGTGGCACACGGCTTCGAAACCCACGCCGAACTGGTGCGCCAGGCGCTCGATATCGTAGGCGCGCGTCTCCGCCGCCTGCAGGAAGCGCTGGTACGGCATCAGCAGGGCGCCGGCGAAATAATTGGAAAACGCCAGGCGCGCGCCCGTCTGCGCGGCCGCGCCGGAGAGTCCCGCCGCCAGCACGAGCGCGTCGATCAAGTCGCTGTGCTCGAGCAGGCTGATTTGCGCCGCCATCTGGAAGGCGCGCTGGCCGCCTGTCAGGGTGTCGGGCAGAAACAGGATATGGTGTTGCGCGTCGTAGCGGTGCTTGCGCACCATGCCCGCGTCGCCATCGGACAAGCGCACCTGGATGCCGTGGCGCTCCAGCAGGCGGCCTTGCAGCGCGTCGAGCGTGCGCAGGGCGGGATCGAGTTCGCCGGCCACCCGCTCCGCCGCCCGGTCCAGTTCATCGATATAGTTTTGCCGCCGGTTCAGGTATTCGCGTACTTCCTCGTCCGTGGAGGGCGCCGCCGAGCTGGCGCCGCGGCTGCCGTCGTCGAGGCGCGCGGCCAGCGTATCGGCCCGTTCCGCCATCACGCGGTAGCGCCGCTGCAAGAGCAAAATCGAGCGCGCCAGCTCCGGCATGTTTTCCACCAACATTTTCAATTCCGCCATCGAGGTGGGCGGCGCGTCGGGCAATTCGCCGAACACGTCGCGCACGTCGGCCACCAGGCTGGCGCTGTCGTGTTCGGAAAAGATTTGCGGATCGACCCCGAGAACACTGCCGATGCGCAGCAGAATCGGCACCGTCAGCGGGCGCTGGTTGCGCTCCATCTGGTTCAGGTAGCTGGGCGAGATGCCCAGGGCCTTGGCCAGCGCCACCTGCGTCATGCGCCGTTCCTCGCGCAGCCGCTGCAGGCGCACGCCCATGAAAACCTTTGCCATCGCGTTTCCTCTTCCCCGGTTTGTGGAATCTGCAAATTTACAATCTTTGCAGATTAACAGATTCATCTTTGCATTATCTCGCATTTTCACGCCTTGTTTGCAGCCTGGATTGTGCGAATAATGCAAACAGACCTATACCCCAACGAGGAGACACCGAGTGACCACGCAAACTGCAATTCCGACCGTTCCACTGTTGATCAACGGCGAGTGGGTCGAATCCCGCACCACCGTCTGGCGCGACGTCGTCAACCCCGCCACGCAGGAAGTCCTGGCCAAGGTACCGTTCGCCACGCCCGATGAAGTGAACGCGGCCATCGCCTCGGCCCAGCGCGCCTTCAAAACCTGGCGCAAGACGCCGATCGGCGCCCGTGCCCGCATCTTCCTGAAATTGCAGCAGCTGATCCGTGAAAACATGGCCGACCTGGCCGCCACCCTCACCATGGAACAGGGCAAGACTTTGCTCGATGCGGAAGGCGACGTCTTCCGCGGCCTGGAAGTGGTCGAGCATGCGGCCAATATCGGCACCCTGCAGATGGGCGAATACGCGCAAAACGTGGCTGGCGGCGTCGATACCTACAGCGTGATGCAGCCGCTGGGCGTGTGCGCCGGCATTACTCCGTTCAATTTCCCCGCCATGATCCCCCTGTGGATGTTCCCGATGGCGATTGCCTGCGGCAATACGTTCGTTCTGAAACCATCGGAGCAAGATCCGCTCGTGACGGAAAAACTCGTGCGCCTGGCCTTGCAGGCGGGCATCCCGGCCGGCGTGCTGAACGTCATCCACGGCGGCGAAGACGTGGTCAACGCCCTGTGCGACCATCCGGATATCAAGGCGATCTCGTTTGTCGGCTCCAGCAAGGTGGGCACGCATGTGTACCAGCGCGCCAGCCTGAACGGCAAGCGCGCGCAATGCATGATGGGCGCCAAGAACCATGCCGTCGTCTTGCCGGATGCCAATAAAGAACAGACCCTGAACCAGCTGTTGGGCGCCGGTTTCGGCGCGGCCGGCCAGCGCTGCATGGCCGCGTCCGTTGCCGTGCTGGTGGGCGAAGCGCGCGAGTGGCTGCCGGAACTGTCCGCCAAGGCGCAAGGCTTGAGCGTGGGCGCGGGCAAGGACAATCCGGACCTGGGCCCCGTCATTTCGTGCGCGGCGAAAGAGCGCGTGCACAGCCTGGTTGCCAAGGGCATCGAACAGGGCGCCGTGCTGACCCTCGATGGCCGCGACGTGAAGGTCGATGGCTATCCGAACGGCAACTTCGTCGGCCCGACGATTTTGTCCGGCGTGAAGCCCGGCATGGTCGTGTATGACCAGGAAATCTTTGGCCCCGTCCTGATCGTCGTCGAAGTCGATACCCTGGACGAAGCGATTGCGCTGGTGAACGCGAATCCGAACGGCAACGGCACGGCCCTGTTCACGCAAAGCGGCGCGGCCGCGCGCTACTTCCAGGAAGAAATCGACGTGGGCCAAGTGGGCATCAACGTCCCCATTCCCGTGCCCGTGCCCCTGTTCAGCTTTACGGGCTCGCGCGGCTCGAAACTGGGCGACCTGGGTCCGTTCGGCAAGCAGGTCGTGCTGTTCTACACGCAGACGCAGACGATCACCCAGCGCTGGTTCACGGATGCGGCCTCGGTGGGCAAGGTCAACACCACCATCAGCCTCAAGTAAGGAGTGGCCATGGACTTTGAACTGAGCGACGAACAGCGCGAGTTCCAGCAGGCGGCGCGCGCGTTTGCCGAAGGCGAACTGGCGCCGCACGCGGCCCATTGGGATGCGGAATCGATCTTCCCCGTGGAAACGATTGCCAAGGCGGGCGAGATGGGCTTTTGCGGCCTGTACACGCCGCAGCGCTGGGGCGGCTTGGGCCTGTCGCGCCAGGATGCCGCCATCGTCTTCGAGGAGCTGGCCGGCGGCTGCACCTCGACCACGGCCTACATCACGATCCACAACATGGCTACCTGGATGCTGTCGCGCTGGGGGCAGGAAGCGCTGTGCGACGAGTGGGTGCCGGCCCTGGCCGCCGGCCAGAAGCTGGCCAGCTATTGCCTGACGGAACCGCAGTCAGGATCGGATGCGGCGTCCTTGCGCACGAAAGCCGTCAAGGATGGCGACTTTTATGTGCTCGACGGTACGAAAGCGTTCATCTCGGGCGCGGGCCAGACGGACATGCTGATCGTCATGGCGAGAACCGGCGGCGAGGGCGCGGCCGGTATTTCCGCCTTTGCCGTGCCGGCGAATTTGCCCGGCATCGTGTATGGCAAGAAAGAAGAAAAGATGGGCTGGAACAGTCAGCCCACGCGCATCATCAGCTTCGATCAGGTGAAAGTGCCTGTCGGTAACTTGCTGGGCGCGGAAGGCGAAGGCTTTGCCATCGCCATGAAGGGCATCGATGGCGGGCGCATCAATATCGCCGTGTGCTCGGTGGGCACGGCGCAGGCGGCCCTGACGCGGGCGCAGGCGTACATGAAGGAGCGCACGCAGTTCGGCCGCGAGCTGGCGCAGTTCCAGGCCTTGCAATTCAAGCTGGCCGACATGCTGACGGAGCTGGTGGCGGCGCGCCAGATGGTGCGTCTGGCAGCCTGGAAACTCGACCAGGAAAGCCCGGACGCTACGGCATATTGCGCCATGGCCAAACGTTTCGCCACGGATGTGGGTTTCAATGTGGCCAACGATGCGCTGCAGTTGCACGGCGGCTACGGCTACATCCGCGAGTACCCGCTCGAGCGCCATGTGCGCGACACGCGCGTGCACCAAATCCTGGAAGGGACGAATGAAATCATGCGCCTGATCGTCGCGCGAGCGATTCTGAAAGACGGCGCCACGGAGACCTTACGATGACTAAAGTGTATACCAATCTGCTGCTGGAACGCCGCGGCCACACGGCCCTGGTGACTCTCGACAACCCGCCCGCCCACACGTGGACCCTGGCCAGCCTGCGCGCCCTGAAAGAGTTGGTGGCCGACCTGAACCTTGATCCGGACGTGTACGCGCTCGTGATCACGGGCGGCGGCGCCAAGTTCTTCTCGGCCGGCGCCGATCTGAAAGTGTTTGCTGACGGCAATAAAGACACGGCGTTCGCCATGGCCGCCGCGTTTGGCGAGGCCTTCGAGGCACTGTCCGCGTTTCGTGGCGTCAGCATCGCCGCCATCAATGGCTATGCCATGGGCGGCGGGCTCGAATGCGCGCTGGCCTGTGATATCCGCATCGCCGAGGAACACGCGCAGATGGCCTTGCCGGAAGCCTCCGTCGGCCTGCTGCCGTGCGCGGGCGGCACGCAGCACTTGCCGTGGCTGGTGGGCGAAGGCTGGGCCAAGCGCATGATTTTATGTGGCGAGCGCGTCGATGCGGACAAGGCCCTTGCCATCGGCCTCGTCGAGGAAGTCGTGCCAACTGGCAAGGCTGCCGCCACGGCGCTGGCCCTGGCCGCCAAGGTGGCGCGCCAGAGCCCCAGCAGCGTGACGGCGTGCAAGACCCTGATCCAGGGCGCGCGCAGCCATCCGCTGGTCAACTCCTTGCCGGACGAACGCACCCTGTTCCTGGGCCTGTTCGATACGCAAGACCAGAAAGAGGGCGTGCAGGCGTTCCTGGAAAAACGTCCGGCGGAGTGGAAGAATGGTTGAGACTTTGCTTGAAACCGTGAAAATCGAGGAGCGCGACTGTCCCGGCGGCATGAAGCTGGGCGTCATCACCCTCGATGCGCCAAAGTCCTTGCACGCCTTGACCCTGGACATGATCCGCGCCATCGACGGTGCCCTCGTGCGCTGGGATGCTGACGACGCCATCGCCTGCGTGGTGCTGCAATCGTCGACGGACAAGGCCTTCTGTGCCGGCGGCGACGTGCGCAGCCTGCGTTCGGCCGTGGCCGAGCAACCGGGCGTCGTCCCGAACCCGCAGGCGCTGGCCTTCTTTGCCGAGGAATACCGGCTCGACCACCGCATCCATACGTATGCGAAACCGCTGCTGGTGTGGGGCGGCGGCATCGTCATGGGCGGCGGCCTGGGCCTGATGGCCGGTGCCAGCCACCGCGTGGTGACGGAAAGCACGCGCATTGCCATGCCGGAAATCACGATCGGCCTGTTCCCCGACGTGGGCGGCAGCTGGTTCCTGGGCCGCATGCCGGGGCGCAGCGGCCTGTTCCTGGGCTTGACGGGCGCGCCCATGAACGCGGCCGACGCCCTGTTCGCGGGCCTGGGCGACTATTTCCTGCGGCAGGAAGAGCGCGCCATGGTGCTCGACGCGCTGGCGCTGGCGCAATGGCAAGCAGTTCCGCAAGCGAACCACCAGCAGCTGAGCCGCTTGCTGCGCGGCTTCTCGGCGCCAGCCGCGCTGTTGCCCGTCTCCGAAGTGCGCGCCAACTTCGACGCCATCGCCGCGCTCACGCAAGCCCCCACCTTGCCCGAAGTGGTGGCCGCCATTGCCGCGTATGACGGCGATTCGGTCTGGCTGCAAAAGGCGGCCCACTCGCTGGACAAGGGTGCGCCCAGCTCGGCCGCGCTGGTCTGGGCCATGCGTGTACGCACGCGCCACATGAGTCTGGCGCAAGTGTTCCAGCTGGAACTCATTGTCGCCGTGCAATGCTGCGCCCATGCAGACTTCAGCGAAGGCGTGCGCGCCTTGCTGATCGACAAGGACAACGCGCCGCAGTGGCAACCGGCCAGCCTGGCCGAGGTCAGCGCAGCGTATCTGGACGAGTATTTTGCGGCGCCGTGGAGCACGCATCCACTTGCCGACCTACACATTTAAACATTTAAGTAGTGCATAAAAATGCTCAGGGCTAGGCGCCTTGCCGAAGGCAGTACGACTAGTACGACGAGGCAAGGCAACAACGCCATGGGCTTTTTAGGCGCTACAGGAGATATTTACCATGCAACATATCGCATTTATCGGCCTGGGCAACATGGGCGCGCCGATGGCCCGCAACCTGGTCGCCGCCGGCTTCCACGTGTCCGTGTTCGACCTGGCGCCAGCGGCGGTGGCATCGCTGGTCGAGGCGGGCGCCACGGCGGCCGCGTCCGCCAGCGCGGCCGTGCAGACGGCCGACGCCGTCATCACCATGTTGCCGGCCAACAAGCACGTGCAGGAACTGTACCTGGCGGCCGGCGGCGTGCTTGACTCGGCCAAGCCCGGCGCCCTGTTCATCGATTGCAGCACCATCGCGGCCGATGTGGCACGCCAGGTGGCGCAGGCGGCCAGCGAGCGCGGCTTTGCCATGATCGATGCGCCCGTCTCGGGCGGCACGGCGGGCGCGGCGGCCGGCACCCTGACCTTCATCGTCGGCGGCAGCGAAGCGGCCTTGCAGCAGGCGCGGCCCTTGCTGGAAAAGATGGGCAAGAACATCTTCCATGCGGGCGAGGCGGGCGCGGGCCAGGTGGCGAAGATTTGCAACAACATGCTGCTGGGCATTCTGATGGCGGGGACGGCCGAGGCGCTGAACCTGGGCGTGGCGCATGGACTCGATCCGAAAGTGTTGTCCGAGATCATGGCCAAGAGTTCGGGCCGCAACTGGACCCTGGAAGTGTACAACCCGTGGCCCGGCGTCATGGACGGCACGCCCGCGTCGCGCAATTACACGGGCGGCTTCGGCACGGCGCTGATGCTGAAGGACCTGGGCCTGGCGCAGCAGTCGGCCCTGTCGGCGAACGCGCCCACGCCCTTGGGCGGGCTGGTGCGCCAGCTGTACCAGATGCATGCGCAAGCCGGTTATGCGCAGCAGGATTTCTCCAGCATCGTGCAGATGCTGCAGCCGGGCTTGAATCAACCGGCCTGAGAAATTTTGGACAAAAAAAGCCCGCTGGTGAAAGCGGGCTAAATCCAATTCTTGGAAGAGTTGGAGGAGACAGATGCATTATGCTGCATCGCCACATATAACTCCAATTTATCTTTCGAATATCAACTATAGATTTTCATGATATCTCTTCCTGGCAGCCGCGTCGCGGCTGCCAGCGTCACCGCATCAGGCCGGATTGCAGGCGATCTGCACGGTCGTCACGTTCGCTTCGCCCATGACGCCAACGCCGGTGTTCGGCGCCACGCTGCATTTCAAGCCGGTCGGCTGGGCAAATATGCTGATGCCATACGTGTCGCCATCGGGAACACGCGACGCCAGGGTGAAGGTCGTGCTGTCCTTGGCCACCGAGGTTTGCGCATTGCCGTTGATCAGGATCAGGCCGTCGGCTGTCAGGCCAGTCACCGTGCCGCCTACCGTGTAGCTATTTTGCGTGCACATGACGGCCGCCTGGATGCTCAGGTAGTGACCGGCCGAACCGGTCCCGCCACTGACGGTGCAAGTCATGTGGGCTGGCTGGGTCTGCACGGTGATGTTGTAGTCGGTGCCATAGTCGATGCGCTTGGCAAAGGTGAACGAGGTCTGGCCCGCTGTAATCGGGAGGTTGACGCCGGCGTTGGCCAGGACCAGGCCGTTGGTGTTCAAGTTGCTGATGGTGCCGCTGACATCATACGAGGCCTTGCCGCCGCAAGCAGCCAGTCCCAGGGTCAACAGCAGCGCGGCGACAGGGCGCAGGCAGGATAACTTCATGTATTTCTCCAATCCAATATAGTGGTGACGAATCGCGTGGCTTACAGCGCCGTGCAGTTCAGTGTGGCGCCGGTCGTGGCGGCTGAACCCATGGTGCCGACGACGTCGCGGCCGTTGGCGCTGGCAGAACCCACGAAACTGCACGTCTGGCCCGTTGGATACGTCGCGATGGAAATATTGTAGGCGATGCCGTCATTGACATTCGGGAACGTATAGCTGGTGCTGCCTTTCAGCGGGCTGGTGGTGGTATTGCCGATGGCCAGGGTCAAGCCGTCGGCGGTCAGGCCCGTGATGGTGCCGCTCAGCGGGTAGGAGTTGGTCACGCAGCTCACGAAGGCCGTGGTCACGGTATAGCTCGATGCCTTGCCGACGCCATTGGTAATAGTGCAGACGGCGCCCTTTGGCTGTTGCGCAATGGTGATGTCGTAGCGGTCATCGGTGCTGACCAGCTTGGTGAAAACAAAGGAGGTCTGGCCTGAGGCGACAGGCAGGCGTTCGCCATCATTCAGCAGAATCAGGCCATCTTTTGCCAGATTGGAGACTTGGCCGCTCAGATACAGGTTGCCGCCGCTGCCGCCGCAGGCCGCCAATGTGACGGCGCAAGCCGCCGCCAGCATCGAGCGCAGGTACAAATTTTTCATACATTCTCCAAAACGAATTAGGTTGGGTAGCGCAACGCGGACGCTGGCGCCGCATTGGAATGGCGCCTATTTTAGTCTATCTGGCAAGCCGGATGATCTTGCCTTGTATCACCCTGTAACAATTTTTCGCCGGGAAGCGCTGGCCCGGCCCCATTTCATGGGGGCGCCGCCATGCTGGCGGCGTCGATCAATGCGACAATAGATGCAGGCTGCGCACTGTGGCGCGGCATCCACCGTGAGTCCCATGTCCCTTGCTCCTGTAAAACCTGCCGTGCCGCCCAAGGCCATCCTGTTCGACCTCGACGATACCTTGTGGCCCATCGCGCCCGTGATTGCCGCCGCCGAAACCCTGCTGCACGACTGGCTGGCCACGCATGCGCCCAAGGTGGCGCAGCAGTTTTCCATCGAGCTGTTGCGCCAGCACCGCCTGGCCATGCTCAAGGAACAACCGCATTTCCATGGCAATCTGATCGAGTTGCGCCGCGCGGGCCTGCTGACCGCCTTCGAGGCCGCTGGCGAGGATGCCGCCCTGGTCGACGGCGCCATCGCGCAGTTCCTGGCCGCGCGCCATCGGGTCCAGCCGTATGACGATGTCTTGCCGGGCCTGGCCTGGATGCGCCAGCGCCTGCTGCTCGGCTCCATCTCGAATGGCAATGCGGACCTTGAAATTATCGGTTTGGCGCAGCATTTCAAGGTGTCGATTGCCGCCAGCGATTTCGGCGTGGCCAAGCCCGATGCCAGCATCTTCCTGGCCGCTTGCGCCGCGCTGGGCGTGGCGCCCCATGAAGCCGTGTATGTGGGCGACGATCTGTATTTCGACGTGACGGGGGCGCAAGGGGCGGGCATGCGTGCCGTGTGGATGAACCGCAAGGGCAGCGACGCCCACCTGGCCACCGGCGTGCAGCCCGACGCCATCTGCGCCAACTTTGATGAATTGCTGCTGTGGCTGCAGGGGCAACTGGAAGATTGATCGCCGCTGGCCGGGCGAACGTGCATAATAGGCGCTGTTGATGCAGGTTCGGCCGCTTTCGCTGCCGCTTGCTTAATAAAGATTATTTGCTTACCTAAAACACCATGCAACTCGATACACGTGCCCAAACACTGCTGAAAGCCCTGGTCGAGCGATATATCGCCGACGGCCTGCCGGTCGGTTCGCGCGCCTTGTCGAAAATTTCCGGCCTCGACCTGTCGCCGGCCACGATCCGCAACATCATGGCCGACCTGGAAGAGCTCGGTTATGTCTCCAGTCCCCATACTTCGGCCGGACGCATCCCCACGCCGCGCGGCTACCGCATCTTTGTCGACACCTTGCTGACCGTCCGGCACCTGGACGAGCACATGGTGGAATCGCGCATGCGCCTGCAGACGCCGCAGCCGCAAAAAACCATCGCCAACGCGGCGCAGATGCTGTCGTCGCTGTCGCAGTTCGCCGGCGTCGTGCTCAGCCCGCGCCGCGAATCCGTGTTCCAGCAAATCGAATTCCTGCGCCTGTCGGAAAAACGCATCCTGCTCGTCATCGTTGCTCCCGGCGGGGACGTGCAGAACCGTTTATTGCTGACGGAAGCCGACTATACGCCGGCGCAGCTGGTGCAATCGGCCAATTACATCAACCAGAATTATGGCGGCCTGTCCTTCGACGCCGTGCGCGTGCGCCTGCAGGGCGAATTGCGCCAGTTGCGCGACGATATGGGCAGCCTGATGCAGGCGGCCGTGGAAGCGGGCAGCGAAGCGATGGCCGACCATAGCGACGACATGGTCATTTCCGGCGAGCGCAACTTGCTCAGCGTGAGCGATCTGTCATCGAATATGCATTCGCTGCGCCAGATGTTCGACATGTTCGAGCAAAAGACGGGCTTGATGCAGTTGCTCGACGTGTCGAGCAAGGCGACGGGCGTGCAGATTTTCATCGGCGGAGAATCGAACCTGGTGCCGATGGATGAGATGAGCGTGGTGACGGCGCCGTATGAAGTCAACGGCAAGATCGTGGGAACCTTGGGAGTGATCGGACCGACGCGCATGGCTTACGAGCGCGTCATTCCGATCGTCGACATCACGGCCAAGCTGCTGTCGAGCGCGCTCAGCCATCATTGATGCGGTTCAATGCTGCGCCGGTCGGCCCCTTGCGGGAGCGGCCGGCGTGGGTCAGGCTGTTTTGTGCGGGCAGGCTGTCTTGGTGCAGTTGCCGTAGATGGCCAGGGCGTGTTCGGCGATCTTGAAGCCGCGCTCTTCGGCCACTTTTTGCTGGCGGATTTCGATTTCTTCGTCGAAGAATTCTTCGACCCGGCCACAGTCGAGGCACACCAGGTGGTCGTGGTGGGAGCCTTCGTTGAGTTCGAAAATCGCCTTGCCGGTTTCAAAATGGTTGCGGTTGAGCAAGCCTGCCTGTTCGAATTGCGTGAGGACGCGGTAGACAGTTGCCAAACCGACATCCATATTGTCGGCCAGCAGAATCTTGTAGACGTCTTCCGCGGTCAGGTGGCGTACCGGGCTACTCTGGAAGATATCGAGTATCTTCAGCCGTGGCAGGGTGGCTTTCAGGCCGCTTGCCTTGAGATCACTAGGATTGTTACTCATGTTTGTTGCTCGTATGTGGGTCAGGTGCTTTATCATATAGCGTTTTGTCGGGGAGTGCCAAAATATGCATTTTTTGGCGGGCCGGTCACTCCTGGCGTTTTGTTCATCCAATTGAGGTCATTTATGCGCGTAACCCCGGCTGTATTGCCATCTCTCTGGCACCGTCTTTCATTTCGAGCACCAGTCGTGGCAGGCATGGTCTGTGTCGCGCTGGCCATGTCCGGCTGCGCCAGCCGTGGCATCCTTGGCGAAAAGCCGGCCGCTGCTCAAAAAGAAGGCAAGGAACTGGTCCCCGAACAGGGCGCGCAGACGACCACCATTACGCCGCTGCAAAAATTCATGTGGTTTTTCTCGCCGTACCGTCCAGACATTCAACAAGGCAACTTTGTCTCCGAAGAGATGCTGGCCCAGTTGAAAGTGGGCATGACGCGCGACCAGGTGCGTTTCGTCCTCGGCACCTCGCTGCTGACCGATATCTTCCATGCCGACCGCTGGGATTATCCATTCCGTCTGGCCCGGGGCAGTGGCGAAACCACCAGCAGCCGCGTGGTCGTGTACTTCGGCAAGGATGGCAAGGTTGAACGTTTCGAAGGCGGCAACTTGCCGACGGAGAAAGAATATATCGACCGTATCGCGGGTCCGTCGCCATTCGCCAAGGTCGCCAAGGCCGACGTGCCTGCCGCCGCCGTGCCATCGCCCGTGGCGCCAAGCGCCGTGCCGGTACCGGCCGATGCCGCCCCTGCCATTCCTGTGAGCAAGCCTGAAGTTGCACCGGCACCTGCCGCCGAGCCAGCACCTGCGCCTGCCGCCGAACCCACCAAATAAGTTGCTGTAAGAGAATAAAATGACTGAACTGAAAATCGCCATCGCTGGCGCCAGCGGCCGCATGGGCCATATCCTGATCGAAGCGGTCAGCAACGCACCCGACGCCGTGCTGACCGGCGCCCTCGACCGCGTCGGCTCGCCGACCGTCGGCCAGGATGCCGCCGCCTTTCTTGGCAAGCCTGCCGGCGTGCTGATCGAGTCGGACCTTGCCACCGGCCTGGCCAATGCCGATTACCTGATCGACTTCACCCGTCCCGAAGGCACCTTGCAGCACCTGGCCTACTGCGCCGAGCATGGCATCAAGATGATCATCGGCACCACCGGTTTCGATGACGCGGGCAAGGCCGCTATTGCCGCCGCCGCCGAAAAGACGGCCATCATGTTCGCGCCGAACATGAGCGTGGGCGTGAATGTCACCATGAAATTGCTGGAACTGGCCGCGAAAAGCCTGTCCGAAGGCTACGACATCGAAATCATCGAAGCGCATCACCGCTTCAAGGTCGATGCGCCGTCGGGCACGGCCCTGCAAATGGGTGAAGTGGTGGCCGGCGCCCTGGGCCGCGACCTGAAGGAGTGCGCGGTGTACGGCCGCGAAGGCGTGACGGGCGAACGTGACCCGTCGACCATCGGCTTTGCCACCATCCGCGGCGGCGATATCGTCGGCGACCATACTGTGCTGTTTGCCGGTATCGGCGAACGCATCGAGATCAGCCACAAGTCGAGCAGCCGCGTCACCTACGCCCACGGCGCCCTGCGCGCGGCGCGTTTCCTGGCCGACAAGCCGACCGGCCTGTTCGACATGCAGGATGTGCTGTCGCTGAAGAACTGAGGAAGACCATGGCCACTGCCATCCTGAATGGAAAAGACATCACCGACGCAGCGAGTTTTCACGCGCAATGCGTGCAAGCCTTCGGTTTCCCCGAGTTCTATGGCAACAGCATGGATGCCTGGGTCGATTGCCTCAGCTACCTGCGCGACGATGAAAACATGACGCAGTTCCGTTTGAAGCCGAACGAAGTGCTGGAAATCGTGGTGCAGGACGCTGACGCGATGAAGGCGCAAGTGCCTGATTTACTGGAAGAAATTACGTTTTGCATCGCCGGCATCAATGAACGCTATGACGATTACGGTGAAAAACCGGCGTTGAAGCTGGTACTCAAGTGAATAGAATCGTAGGTCGGATTAGGCCCTGCGGGCCGTAATCCGACAACATTATTGGCTGTGCAAGTCGGATTACGCGCAAGCGCTAATCCGACCTACGTCCAGACGACCAACATTTACACCACCTTGCGCTCACGCAAGCCGTCAATCTCCTCACCGTCCAACCCCAGCCACTGCTGCAGCACCTCGTTCGTATGCTGCCCCAGCAAGGGCGGCGGCAAGCGGTATTGCACCGGCGAGCCGGACAGGCGCACGGGATTGGCCACCAGCGCCACCGTGCCCGCCGTCGGGTGCGGCATTTCCACTTTCAAGCCCCGCGCCACCACTTGCGGGTCGGCAAAGACCTGGTCGATGCGGTTGACGGGGCCGCACGGCACGGCTTGCGCCTCGAAGGCGCTGATCCACTCGGCCGTCGTGCGCATGACCGTGGTCTGGCGCATCAGGGGAATCAAGATGGCCCGGTGCGCCACGCGCTGCGGGTTGGTGGCGAAGCGTTCATCCTGCGCCCATTCCGGGTGGCCGGCGACGGCGCAAAAACGCGAAAACTGTCCATCGTTGCCGATCGCCAAGATCATGTCGCCATCGGCCGTGGGAAAGTCTTGATACGGAACAATGTTCGGATGCGCATTGCCCATGCGCTGCGGCACTTTGCCGCCGCACAAGTAGTTCGCCGCCTGGTTGCCCAGGGCCGCCACTTGCACGTCCAGCAGGGCCAGGTCGATATGCTGGCCCAGGCCCGAGCGCTCCCGTTCGGCCAGCGCCGCCTGCACGGCGATGGTGGCGTACAGGCCCGTCATGATGTCCGTCTGCGCCACGCCCACTTTTTGCGGCCCGGCGCCAGGCTGGCCATCGGGCACGCCCGTGATGCTCATCAAGCCGCCCATGCCCTGGATCAAGAAGTCATAGCCGGCGCGCGCCGCGTACGGCCCGTCCTGGCCGAAGCCGGTAATCGAGCAATACACGAGGCGCGGATTGAGTTCGAGCAAGCTGGCTGAGTCCAGGCCATATTGCTTCAAGCCATCGAGCTTGAAATTTTCCAGCAACACGTCTGCCTCTTGCGCCAACTTGCGCACCAGGGCTTGCCCTTCAGGGGCGGCCAGGTCGATGCACAAGGAGCGCTTGTTGCGGTTGGCGCACTGGAAATAGGCCGCTTCGGCCGTGTCGCGGCCGTCCTCGTCCTTCAGATACGGCGGCCCCCAGGAGCGCGTGTCGTCGCCGCGGCCCGGCTGCTCGACCTTGACGACGTCGGCGCCGAGGTCGGCCAGCATTTGCCCGGCCCACGGGCCGGCCAGCACGCGCGACAGGTCCAGCACGCGCAAGCCGGTCAACGGCGCGGGCCGCAGGGTGGAGGTGAGGGTGGAAGCCAAGGCATCCATTAGTTGAAGGCGGCGATGCCGGTGATGGCGCGGCCGATGATCAGCGCGTGCACGTCGTGCGTGCCTTCATAGGTGTTGACCACTTCCAGGTTGACCAGGTGGCGGATGACGCCGAACTCGTCGGAAATGCCGTTGCCGCCCATCATGTCGCGCGCCACGCGGGCGATATCGAGCGCCTTGCCGCAGCTGTTGCGTTTCATGATAGACGTGATTTCCACGGCCGGCGAGCCCTCGTCCTTCATGCGGCCCAGGCGCAAGCAGCCTTGCAAGCCCATGGTGATTTCCGTCAGCATGTCGGCGAGTTTCTTTTGCACCAGCTGGTTGGCGGCCAAGGGGCGGCCGAATTGCTGGCGGTCCATCGTGTACTGGCGCGCCTTCAGGTAGCAGTCTTCGGCCGCGCCCAGCGCGCCCCAGGCGATGCCGTAGCGCGCGCTGTTCAGGCAAGTGAACGGGCCTTTCAAGCCGCGCACGTCGGGGAAGGCGTTTTCTTCCGGGCAAAACACTTCATCCATGACGATTTCACCGGTGATGCTGGTGCGCAAACCGACCTTGCCGTGGATCTCGGGCGCCGACAGGCCTTTCCAGCCTTTTTCCAGCACGAAACCGCGGATCGCGCCCTCGTCGTCCTTGGCCCAGACGACGAACACGTCGGCGATGGGGCTGTTGGTGATCCACATCTTGGCGCCGGAGATACTGTAGCCGCCCGGTACCTTGCGCGCGCGCGTGACCATGCTGCCAGGGTCGGAGCCGTGGTTCGGTTCCGTCAGGCCGAAGCAGCCGATGAATTCGCCCGTCGCCAGTTTCGGCAGGTATTTCTGTTTGGTTTCTTCGTTGCCGAAGGCATTGATCGGCACCATCACCAGCGACGATTGCACGCTCATCATCGAGCGGTAGCCCGAATCGACGCGCTCGACTTCGCGCGCGGCCAGGCCGTAGCAAACGTAGTTCAGGCCGGCGCCGCCGTATTCTTCCGGAATGGTCGTGCCCAGCAAGCCCAATTCTCCCATTTCGCGGAAGATGGCCGCATCCGTGCGGCCATGGCGGAACGATTCGAGGACCCTGGGCACCAGGCTGCCCTGGCAATAATCGCGCGCCGCTTCCAGCACGGCGCGTTCGTCGCCCGTCAGTTGTTCTTCCAGCAGCAGGGGGAATTCCAGTCGAATACGGTTTTGCTCATCACAGGCCTCGCAGGTGAGCGCCGGTGATCGGCGCAAGATTGAATATGGCTCATGGTAGGTTCTTGCCTAGCCTTGCGCAAACGATTTTTTCGCACCCAGACATGCGTGCTACGCATATCTTGCGGCATACTAGAGGAATTTCACCGGCCGGATACCCCATGTCACGCAAAATTCCCATGCTGCAGGCGCTAAATTGTTTCGAGGCGGCCGCGCGCCACCAGAGCTACACGCACGCGGCGCGCGAACTGTCGCTGACGCAAAGCGCCGTGTCGCGCCAGATTTCATCGTTGGAAAGCTTTCTTGGCGTGCAACTGTTCCAGCGCACGCGCCATGGCGTGCTGCTGACCAGCGCCGGCGCCGCGTATGCGCGGCAGATCGCGGCCCGCCTCGATGGCCTGGAGCGCGACACGCTCGACACCATGGCGCGCCAGGGCGGTGGCGGGACCTTGCAGCTGGCCTCGGTACCCACGTTTGCCACGCGCTGGCTGATGCCGCGGCTGTCGTCACTGGCGGGCATGCACCCGGACATCGTCGTGCATATCGATGCCTACACGAAACCGTTCATGTTTGCCGATACGGAATACGACGGCGCGCTGTACGCGGGCACGCCCGAGCAGCTGGCGCGCTGGCCCGGCACGCGCGCCACCTTGCTGATGCATGAAGAAATCGTGCCCGTCGCCAGCCCCCGCCTGCTGGCGGCGCGCAGCGCCTGGCAGCCGCAGGATTTGCTGGACCTGACCTTGTTGCAACAAAGTACGCGCCCGGGTGCCTGGCGCCAGTGGTTTGACGCCATGCAGGTCGATGGAGAAGGGGCGCGCTACGGCGCGCGCTATGAGCTGTTTTCCATGCTGGCCATGGCGGCCGTGCAGGGGCAGGGCGTGGTCTTGCTGCCCCGTATGCTGGTGGAGGCGGAACTGGCGCGCGGCGAGCTGCGCATCGCATGCGAGCGCCCACTGCGCGGCCAGCGCGCGTATTACCTGATCACGCCCGAGGCGGCGCATGAAAAGCTGGCCTTGCAGCAGTTCCGGCTATGGCTGCAAGGCGAGGCAGCCTAGACGACCTTGGCCGTATCGAAGTGAGGATTGTCGATCAGGCCGATCTGATTGCCGAACGGGTCGAGCAATTCCACCGTGCGGATGCCGTCGCCCACGTCCGTGATCGGGTGATGCAGGGTGCCGCCCAGTGCCACGATGCGCTCGACCTCCTGCTCGATGCCGTCCACGCCCCAGTACGTCACGCTGCCCTGCGTGCCGGGCTGGCCGTCCGGCAGCAGGCCCAGCTCGAAGCCGCCGATGGCAAAGCCGACATAGAACGGCTGGTCGAAATACGGTGTGGTGCCGAACACCTGGCTGTACCAGGCCTTGGCCTGCTCCAGGTCGGGGACGGGATAGGTGACGGTGCGTAAACCCTTGATCATGTTCTGCTCCTGGTGAATGAAGAATAACACCATCATGCCACCGGCGCGCGGCGCGCGATTGGAAAAATGGAAGGTGCTCACGCGCGCCGGCCCGTCAGCCACGCTTCGGGCGAGCGGCGGGTGAATTCCTGGAAGTCGTGGATCAGGTGCGACTGGTCGAAATAGCCGTATTGCAAGGCCACTTGCACCCAATCCGGCTGCTGCGGCAGGCTTTTCAAGCCAGCGCTGGCGGCCCTGAAACGGCAGATGCGGGCAAACAGCTTCGGGCTGATGCCCACGTGCTGGCGAAATTGCAGCGCCAGGTGCTGGCGCGACACCCCCAGCTGCTGCGCCAGGCCATCCACGCGCACCTGGCCGCATGCGCGCTCGATGGCCGCGATGGCATGGTCGGCCACGCCGGCCTGGCGCCGTGGCGGCGCGGCGCGCAGGCGCAGCAGCAGATAATCTTGCAAAATGGCAATTCTTTGCGCGTTGGACAAGGGTTCGCTCCACAGGGCGTCACCCAGGCGCGCCGCCAGCTCGCGGCCCCACAGTTGCCGCAGATCGGCACGTCCATCATTGAGTTCGCACAAGGGCAGCTGGAAGAAGCGTGCCGCCGCGCCCGGCTTGAAGCGGGCCGCCACCGTCTGCACGAGGCCCTGGCTGACGACGGCAATCGGCGCCGTCATCATGCCGACGGCAAAGCTGGCGTCCTGCTGGTCCTGGCACAAAATATCGATGCAATTGTCGGGCAAGACCTGGTGCGTCAGGGGCGTGGCGCCCGTCTGCACGCGGCAGGTCCAGACGCAGTCCAGCCATGGCCGCAGGGCGGGGATGGGGGCGACTTCCTGGTAGATGATCATGGCCGGCTTTGATGCAAAGAACAAGATTGTGTATATATCACACAGCATAATTGTGCGCTCGCAAAAATATGCCGGCCCGGGCCGCCAGCGCGCCGCGCTATCGGGCGGCGACAACCAGTATAATGCTCGGTTCATATCCACTATTGGCCGCACATCATGCAAGATAAATATAGTCCCGCCGACGTCGAACAAGCCGCCCAATCGCACTGGAAGGCGATCGACGCCTATAAAGCCGTCGAACACGACCCGCGTTTCCCAAAAGGCAAGTATTTTGCCTGCTCGATGCTGCCTTACCCTTCGGGCAAGCTGCACATGGGTCACGTGCGCAACTATACGATCAATGACGTGATGTACCGCTACCTGCGCATGAACGGCTACAACGTGCTCATGCCGATGGGCTGGGATGCGTTCGGCATGCCGGCGGAAAACGCGGCCATGGCCAACAACGTGCCGCCCGCGCAATGGACGTATTCGAACATCGCCCACATGAAACAGCAGATGGAATCGATGGGCCTGGCCATCGACTGGTCGCGCGAAATGACCGCCTGCAAGCCTGAATACTATAAATGGAACCAGTGGATGTTCCTCAAGATGCTGGAAAAAGGCATCATCTACAAGAAGACCGGTACCGTGAACTGGGACCCGATCGACCAGACCGTGCTGGCCAACGAACAGGTGGTCGACGGCAAGGGCTGGCGTTCCGGCGCGCTGATCGAAAAGCGCGAAATCCCCATGTACTACGCGCGCATCACCGATTACGCGGAAGAGCTGCTGGCCTATGTCGATGACAAGCTGCCGGGCTGGCCCGAGCGCGTGCGCACCATGCAGACCAATTGGATCGGCAAGTCGACGGGTGTGCGCTTCGCCTTCCCGCATGAGATCAAGGACGCGAACGGCGCCCTGATCGGCGACGGCAAGCTGTACGTCTTTACTACCCGTCCGGACACCGTCATGGGCGTGACCTTCTGCGCCGTGGCCGCCGAACACCCGCTGGCCATCCACGCCGCGCAAAGCAATCCTGCACTGGCCGCCTTCAACGCCGAATGCAAGCTCGGCTCCGTGATCGAAGCGGACATGGCGACGATGGAGAAGAAGGGCATGCCGACCGGCCTGTTCGTCACCCATCCGCTGACGGGCGCGCAGGTGGAAGTCTGGGTCGGCAACTACGTGCTCATCACCTACGGCGACGGCGCCGTGATGGGCGTGCCGGCGCACGACGAACGCGATTTCGGCTTTGCCAAGAAATACAATCTGCCGATCAAGCAAGTGATCGAAGTCAAGGGCCAGGAATTTTCGACGGACGCCTGGCAGGAATCGTATGGCAGCAAGGATGGCGTGTGCGTCGCTTCCGGCAAATACGACGGCCTGCATTTCGCTTCCGCCGTCGACGCGGTGGCCGCCGACCTGGCGGAACTGGGCCTGGGCGAAAAGAAAACCACGTTCCGCCTGCGCGACTGGGGTATTTCGCGCCAGCGCTATTGGGGCACGCCGATCCCGATGATCCATTGCGCCGATTGCGGCGTGGTGCCGGTGCCGGAAAAAGACCTGCCGGTGGTGTTGCCGGAAGACTGCGTGCCGGACGGCACGGGCAACCCGCTGAACAAATATGAAGCTTTCCTGCAGTGCGACTGCCCGCAGTGCGGCAAGCCGGCGCGCCGCGAGACGGACACCATGGATACCTTCGTCGATTCGTCGTGGTACTACATGCGCTATACCTCGCCAGGCTCGAACGACGCCATGGTCGATGCGCGCAACGATTACTGGATGCCGATGGACCAGTACATCGGCGGCATCGAACACGCCGTCATGCACTTGCTGTACGCGCGCTTCTGGACCAAGATCATGCGCGACTTCGGCCTGGTCAAGTTCGACGAGCCTTTCGTCAACCTGCTGACGCAGGGCATGGTGCTCAACGAAACGTACTTCCGCAAGGACGCCGCGGGCAAGACCACCTGGTTCAACCCGGACGACGTGCGCCTGTCGCTCGACGACAAGGGCCGCCCGCAAAGCGCCGTCCTGGTGGCCGACGGCCAGCCGGTGGAAATCGGCGGCACGGAAAAGATGTCGAAGTCGAAGAACAACGGCATCGACCCGCAAGCGCAGATCGAGCAGTACGGCGCCGACACGGCCCGTCTGTTCACCATGTTCGCTTCGCCGCCGGAACAGACGCTGGAATGGTCGGGCAGCGGCGTCGAAGGCGCGAACCGCTTCCTGCGCCGCGTGTGGAACTTCGGCTATGCCCAGTCGGCGACGATCCAGGCCGCACTGGCTGGCGGCGCCGCACCGGCCACGGGCGACGCGCAGAAAAACCTGCGCCGCGAATTGCACAAGCTGCTGCAGCAAGCCGATTACGACTTGAAGCGCATCCAGTACAACACAGTGGTGTCGGCCTGCATGAAGATGCTCAACACCCTGGAATCGGCTAAGCTGGACGATAGCCCGCAGTCGAAGGCGCTGATCGCCGAAGGCTTCTCCATCTTCCTGCGCCTGCTCAATCCCGTCGCGCCGCACATCACCCACGTCTTGTGGGAAGAGCTGGGCTATGCGGGCGTGCACGGCGACCTGCTGAACGTGGCCTGGCCGCAGGTCGACCCGCAGGCATTGGAGCAGTCCGAGATCGAGATGATGATCCAGGTGAACGGCAAGCTGCGCGGCTCGATCACGGTGGCCAAGGATGCGGACAAGGCCAGCATCGAAGCGGCCGCGCTGGCGTGCGAAAGTGTGCAGAAGTACGTCGAGACCACGCCGAAAAAGATCATCGTCGTGCCAGGCAAGTTAATCAGCATCGTGGTGTAATCATGACGACTTCCTCTCAAGTATCGCTGTTGGGCCGCCGCGCCGTGCTGGCGCTGGGCCTGACCGTCCTGCTGTCGGCCTGCGGCTTTCATTTGCGCGGTTCGAACGGCAGCTTCATGCTGCCGTTCGCGACGATGTACATCGGCTTGCCCGACACGTCGCCGCTGGCGATCGGCCTGAAGCGCTATATCCGCGCCATTGGCAGCACGGAGGTGGTCAATACCAAGGATGGCGCCGACGCCGTCCTTGAGGTGCTCACCGACCCGGAGAGGAATCGTACCAAGACCATTTTGTCGCTGAACAAAAATGGCCGCGTGCAAGAGTACCAGCTCGGTTACTCGATCAATTTCCGCGTGCTGGACAAGGCCGGCAACCAGTTGCTGGCGCCGACGACCATCAGCCTGGTGCGTCCGATCACCTTCGACGAGTCGCAGGTGCTGGCCAAGGAAACCGAGGAAGCGGCGCTGTACCGCGACATGCGCAACGACATGGTGCAGCAGATCATGCGCCGCCTGGCCGCCATCAAGCCGGTGCTGCCGGCCATGTCGGTGGCGCCGGTGGCGCCCGTGACACCGGTCGCCCCGCAGCAGTAACGGGGACGCCATGCAATTGCGGATAGACGCGCTCGATGGGCATGTGGCCAAGCCGCTGGCGCAGCTGTATGTGATCACCAGCGACGAACACCTGCTGGCGCTGGAAGCGGCCGACAAGATCCGCCGCGCGGCGCGCGCGCAGGGATACTCCGAACGCGACGTGCTGACGGTGGAGCGCAGCTTCAAGTGGGGCGAACTGCTGGCGGCGAACCAGGAGCTGTCGCTGTTCGGCGATAAAAAACTGATCGAGTTGCGCATCCCCACGGGCAAGCCGGGCAAGGATGGCGGCGCGGCGCTGCAAAGCTACGCGAAGAACCTCAGTCCCGACAACCTGACCCTGATCACCTTGCCCAAGCTGGACTGGGCCACGCAAAAGGCGGCCTGGGTCGCCAGCCTGCAGCAGGCGGCCGTGTATATCGACATTCCGAATGTGGAACGGGCACAGTTGCCCGCGTGGATATCCCAGCGCCTGGCCGCGCAGGGGCAAAGCGCCGAGCGTGCCAGCATCGACTTCATCGCCGAACGGGTGGAGGGCAATTTGCTGGCGGCGCACCAGGAAATCCAGAAACTGGGCTTGCTGCATGCTGCGGGCAAGCTGACGTATGAACAAGTGCAGGACGCGGTGCTGAACGTGGCCCGCTACGATGTCTTCAAGCTGTCCGAAGCCATGCTGGCCGGCGATCCGGCGCGCCTGGTGCGCATGCTCGAAGGCTTGAAAGGCGAGGGCGAGGCGCTGCCGCTGGTCTTGTGGGCCGTCTCCGAAGAAATCCGCACGCTGTTAAAATTGAAGGCCGGCATGGCACAAGGGCGTCCGTTGGGCGCGCTGCTGAAGGAATACCGCATCTGGGGTCCGCGCGAGCGGATGATGGAACCGGCCCTGCGGCGCATTTCGCTGCCCGTGCTGGAAGCGGCGCTGCAGCAGGCGGCGCAGGTGGACAAGATGATCAAGGGCTTGCGCGCCAAGGGCTACGCGGGCGATGCCTGGGACGCCATGCTGCAGCTGGGACTGAAGATCGCCCGAGGCTAGTTTTTTACTATATGGATACGAGCATGGACATCACAGAATATATGCAGGACGTGGGCACGCGCGCGCGCGCCGCTTCGCGCGCCATGGCGCGTGCCGACAGCGCCACGCGCAACCGCGCCTTGAGCCTGATCGCCGCCGCCATCGTGCGCGATGCCGACCTGCTGCGCGCGGCCAACCAGCGCGACCTCGATGCGGCCGCCGCCGCCGGCCTGGCGCCGGCCATGCTCGACCGCCTGACCCTGTCCGACGCCGCCATCGCCACCATGGTCGAAGGCTTGACGCAAATCGTGTCGCTGGCCGACCCGATCGGCGAAATCTCGAACATGAAATTCCGTCCGACGGGCATCCAGGTGGGCCAGATGCGCGTGCCGCTGGGCGTCATCGGCATCATCTATGAAGCGCGCCCGAACGTGACGGTGGACGCGGCCGGCCTGTGCATCAAGAGCGGCAACGCGACGATCTTGCGCGGCGGCTCGGAAGCGATTCACTGCAACCGCGCGCTGGCCAAGCTGGTGGCGGAGGGCTTGCTGGGCGCAGGCCTGCCTGCCGATGCCGTGCAAGTGATCGACACCACAGACCGCGCCGCCGTCGGCGCTTTGATCACCATGCCGCAGTACGTGGACGTCATCGTGCCGCGCGGCGGCAAGGGTCTGATCGCGCGCCTGATGGAAGAGGCCACCGTGCCGATGATCAAGCACCTCGACGGCATCTGCCACGTCTACATCGACGCCAAGGCCGATATCAGGAAGGCGATCGATATCGGCTTCAACGCGAAGTGCCACCGCTACGGCACCTGCAACACCATGGAAACCTTGCTCGTGTCGCGCGCCATCGCCGCCACCGTGCTGCCGCAGCTGGCCGAACTGTACCTGACCAAACAGGTGGAACTGCGCGCCGATGCTGAGAGCCATGCGATCCTGGCCGCCGCCGCTTATCCGCACCTGGTAGCGGCCACCGAGGAAGACTGGTCCACCGAATACCTGGCCGCCATCCTGTCGGTGAAGGTGGTCGACGGCATCGACGAAGCGATGGACCACATCAACCGGTATTCATCGAAGCACACGGAATCCATCATCACGGAAGACTACAGCGATGCGCTGCGCTTCCTGCGCGAAGTCGATTCCGCCTCGGTGATGGTGAACGCCTCGACGCGTTTCGCCGACGGCTTCGAATATGGCCTGGGCGCCGAGATCGGCATCTCGAACGACAAGCTGCACGCGCGCGGTCCGGTGGGACTGGAAGGCCTGACCTCGCTCAAATACGTGGTCTTTGGCCACGGCGAAGTCCGTAAGTAGCCTCTTTCGCGGGCTGCCCACAAGGCGGCCCGTGCTCTCATTTTTCTCCACCTCCGACACTGGGAACCCCATGCTCTTTCTCTGGACCAAAGCCTTCCACATCATCTTCGTCATGTCCTGGTTCGCCGGCCTGTTTTACTTGCCGCGCATCTTCGTGAACCTGGCGATGGAGACGGAAACGGTGGCGACCGAGCGCCTGTTGCTGATGGCGCGCAAGCTGTACCGCTTCATGTCCCTGCTGGCGCTGCCGGCCATGGTGCTGGGGCTCGCGTTGATGTGGATGCTGTACGGCGGGGGCGAAGGCCGCATGAAGATGCCGGGCTGGATGCACGCCAAGCTGACGTTCGTGGTGCTGCTGCTCGGCTATCACCATGCCTGCGGTTCCATCCTGCGCAAGTTTGAAAAAGGTCTCAACAAGCGCAGCCACACCTGGTTCCGCTGGTTTAATGAAGTGCCGGTGGTGATGCTGCTGGCCGTCGTCGTGCTGGTCGTGGTCAAGCCTTTCTAAGGGAGTCGAGATGAGTGCAAGTCAGAGCAAAGTCGTGCAGTATTTCTTCGCCCCCCACTCGCCATGGACCTATCTGGGTCATGCGCGCCTGATGGCCATCGCCGCGAAGACTGGTGCCCAGATCGACGTGCGCCCTTTTGACCTGGGCAAGGTCTTCAGCGTCTCGGGCGGCCTGCCGCTGGCCAAGCGCGCACCGCAGCGCCAGGCGTACCGCCTGGCCGAACTGGCGCGCTGGTCGGCCTTTGCAAGTGCCATTGACCCTGCAGCCGAAGTTCTTCCCCGTCTCGCCGGAAGCGTCGGCCAAGCTGATCATCGCCACGCGCCTGGCGCATGGCGTGGAAGCGTCGCTGAACCTGGCGCACGCCATCATGCGCGGCCTGTGGGCTGAGGAGCGCAACATCGGCGACGAGGAAACCCTGGTACAGATCGCACTGGATGCCGGCTTCGATGGCCGCCAGTTGCTGAAAACGTCGGAAACGGCCAGCGTGCAGGCCGAATACGATGCCAATACGGAAGCGGCCACCGCCGCCAGCGTCTTCGGCTCGCCGTGGTACATCGTCGATGGCGAAGGGTTCTGGGGTCAGGACCGCCTCGATTTTGTCGAGCGCGCGCTGGGTAGGTCGGATTAGCGTGGCAAAGCCGCGCGTAATCCGACAAGCGCAGTGTGCGGCATGTCGGCTTACGCCCTGGCGGGCTAAGCCGACCTACGCCAACCTACGCCGACCTGCGCAAGATATTGGATGTAGGTCGGATTGGCGCTGCGCGCGTAATCCGACAAGTTTTGAAATTTTTAGTTAATTGTTTTTCAACGGATAAAAGGTACACCATGGCTTCATATTTTTGCCCATGCCCGCGCGGCATGGAAGCGGCGCTGGCCGAGGAACTGGGCGAGATCGCCCAGGATAGTGCGACCATGAAGGTCCACAACCAGGTACCGGGCGGCGTACACTGCTCGGGCGACCTGCTGGACTCCTATCGCATCAACCTGCATTCGCGCATCGCCTCGCGCGTGCTGATGCGCATGGCCCATTCCGGCTACAAGACGGAAAACGATATCTATGACCTGACCCTGGCGCAATCCTGGGAAGACTGGTTCGGCGTGCACCACACGATCCGCGTCGACGTCACGGCCGTCAAATCGCCGCTGCGCAGCCTGGAATTCACGACCTTGAAAATCAAGGATGCGATCTGCGACCGCTTCCGCGACCAGTTCAACGAGCGCCCATCGGTCAATACCAAGACGCCGGACATGCGCATCGTCGGCTTCCTCGACGCACACACGTTTACCGTCTACCTCGACACCTCGGGCGAAGCCTTGTTCAAGCGCGGCTGGCGCGAAGAGACGGGCGACGCGCCGCTGCGCGAAAACCTGGCCGCCGGCCTGCTGCGCGTGTCGGGCTGGAAGCCTGGCATGGTGCTGTTCGACCCGATGTGCGGTTCCGGCACCATCCTGGCCGAAGCGGCGCAGATGCTGCAGGGCATTCCGCCGGGCGCTTCGCGCCAGTTCGCGTTTGAAAACTTCCACGACTTCGATCCGGCGCCGTGGAATGCCATGAAAAACGCCATCAAGGTCAATCCGCTGCCAGCCGAACCGACCATTTTCGGCAGCGACATCTCGGGCGACATGGTCGCCATGACGCGCCACAACCTGCGCTGCGCCGGCGTGCGCTTCGACGTCCCTTTGAAACAGATCGAGGCGCAGGAAGTCAAGCCGCCAAGCGAAGTGCCGGGCATCATGCTGACCAACCCGCCGTACGGCGAGCGTATCGGCGTGCGTGGCGACAGCACCATCCCGGAAGATGAACTGTCGACTTCCTTCTATTCGGCCATGGGCACGACCCTGAAGCAGCGTTTCGCCGGCTGGACCGTGTTCCTGTTCACGGCCGACCTGGGCCTGCCCAAGCTGCTGCGTTTGAAGGAAGCGCGCAAGACGCCTTTCTTCAATGGCGCGCTGGAATGCCGTTTGTTCCGCTTCGATATGGTGGCCGGTTACAACCGCCGCGAAGAAGCCAAACCAAAAAACATTTGATTAAACCTACTGCGCGTTGCCACTTGCGGCTTGCGATGCTCACCGTACTTTCGTACGGTTGCGCTTCTCGGCCACAATTGGCGGCCGCTCGCTACGGTTTTCTCAAATGTTTTAAGCGCTAAAAAATGCTGTATCACGCGCGCGGACCGCAACCGGTCCGCGCGCCACTTTGGACCCGCCATGTTTCCCACCCCTCCGGCCGATGTGCCGCCCGACCCGGTCACGCCCGTTCCGCCTCCCACACCAAGCCACATGGCGCCGCTGAGCCGCGGTGCGCTGGCGATGATGCTGGCCGGGCTGTCGATGCTGGGCCCCCTGTCGATCGACACCTATCTGCCCGCGTTTGGCGCGATCCAGGGTTCGCTGCAGGCGTCGCCGCTGGAAGTGCAGCAGTCGCTGACGTTCTACATGCTGGCCTTTGCCGGCATGGTGCTGTGGCATGGCGCGATCTCGGACACCTTCGGCCGGCGCAACGTCATTCTCGTGTCCCTGCTGATGTTTGCCATCGGCTCGCTCGGCTGCGCCTCGGCGCACACGGTGCATTACCTGTGGTTCTTCCGCATCATGCAGGGCGTCTCGGCCGGCGCAGGCGTGGTGATCAGCCGCGCCATCATCCGCGACCTGTATGCCGATGCGGCGGCGGCGCGGCTGCTGTCGCTGGTGACGATGATCTTTTCCATCGCTCCGGCCGTGGCGCCGATCCTGGGCGGCTGGATCGTCATCTGGTTCGATTGGCGCTCGATCTTCCTGTTCCTCGCCTTTTACACGGTGGTGCTGCTGGCGTTCTGCTACTGGCGCCTGCCCGAAACCCTGCCGATGGAAAAGCGCCAGCCCTTCAATCCCCGCTTCCTGGCGTCGAGCTATGGCCAGATCCTGCGCTCGCCCCTGTTCCACATCAAGGCCGGCATCGTCGCGCTCAATTTCGCGGGCCTGTTCCTGTTCATCACGGCCGCGCCGGAAATGCTGCCCAAGCAGCTGGGCCTGGGGCCGTCGCAATTCGCCTGGCTGTTCATTCCCTGCGTGAGCGGCATCTTCATGGGGGCCGCGGCGGCCAACCGCATCGCCGGCAAGGTCACGTTCGCGCGCCAGATCGGCATCGGCTTTGCCTTCCTGCTGTGCGCCGCCAGCGTCAATGTCGTGTATCACCTGTTCCTGCCGCCCTCCTTGCCCTGGTCGGTGCTGCCCCTGTTCTTCTATACCTTCGGCATGTCGCTGGTGGGGCCGGGCGCGACCCTGCTGGCGCTCGATCTGTTCCCGCACATCCGCGGCACGGTGGCCTCGTGCCAGTCGTTTGCCAGCACCTTGCTGGGTGCCGTGGTGGCCGGCGTGATCTCGCCGCTGCTGTCCGGTTCCGTGCTGTGGCTGGCGTCGGGCCAGCTGGCATTTACGGGGCTGGCGCTGGCCCTGTGGCTGCTATCGCGGCGCTTCCGCCACCGTTTGCTGGGTTCCTTCAAGGCATAAGTTTCCACTATAGAACGCTGGATTTATTTCAACTTAATTTTCTATATTGCAAGTAATATCCGGCGCTTATGATAAGATGATCTCTTTTCCCGGCATCCTCTCAGGCGACATTTTTTGGGTTACAGGAGTGGAGGATTCCTCTGAACGTGGCCGCGCTTCGCTGCTGAGCGCTCTTCCTTTTCGAACCGGCAATGCCTGATACGATGCATCAATCTGATCAAGATATTCGCAATCGCCTGCTGATTGCCCGCCTGCCGGCCATGCCGCAGATTCTCATCAAGCTGATCGCCCACCTGCAGGCCGACGATGCCGGCATGCCGGAGCTGGCCGCCCTGATCGCCAAGGATGCGGGCATGACCAGCAAGATCCTCGGCGTGGCCAACAGCTCGGCCTACCATCGCCAGAGCAAGGTCGTCAGCCTGGAGCAATCGCTCGTGTCGCTGGGCACGGACATGATCAAGACCCTGGTCATCAGCGAATCCGTCTTCCAGACCTTCAGCAGTTTTCCCCATTCCGGCAGCACGGATCTGCGCGCCTTCTGGAAAAGCTCGCTGTCGGCCGCCGTCATGGCGCGCGCGCTGGCCAAGGCCATGGCGTATCCGCACGTCGAGGAAGCGTATCTGGCGGGCTTGCTGCACAACGTGGGCCGCCTGGCCTTGCTGGCCACGGCGCCGAAGGAATACGCGTTCAACTTCACGGCGCGCGACGATGCCGCCCTGTGCGCGGTGGAGCAGCGCACCTTGCAAATCACGCATGCCGAAGCGGGCGCCTGGCTGATCGAACGCTGGCATCTCGACTCCTTCCTGGCCGACAGCGTGCTGTATCACCATGAACCGCTGGCGCGCCTGGAAGCGAGCCATCCCCTGATCCGCATCGTGCGCCTGGCGCACCTGCTGTGCTGCCATGCCGACGATGCGGAATCGATCGCGCAGGCGGCAAGCCTGTGCGCGCTGGACGCCGGGGTACTGGAAGAACTGGCCGGCAGCGTCGCGCGCCAGGTGGCCGAGGCCGCGCAGCACCTGGGCATCGACCTGGCCGGCGCGGACGAAATCGCCACGCCGCCCGCCTATGCGCCGCCAGCCGTCGACCCGGTGCAGCAGCGTCTGTCCGACGAAGTGCGCAACATGGTGCTGGTGTCGGAAGTGGGCCAGACCTTCGCCCGGCAACAGGGCGAGAGCGGCCTGCTCGAAGCCGTCACGCGCTCGGCGCGCATCCTGTTCGATTTCGAGACGGCCGTCATCCTGCTGCAAAACCCCACCGGTCATGCGCTGGTGGGCGTGGCGGCGGGCGAACATCAGCAGCGCCTGGCCGGCTTCTCGGTCCCGCTGGCCAAGGGCGGGCCCCTGGCCGCCTCGGCGCTGGAGTGTCAGCTGGCCTTTTTAAAACGCGACATGCCGGCGCTGGGCATCGTCGAGGAGCAGCTGTTCCGCATTCTCGATACCGACAGCCTGGTCTGCGTGCCTTTGGCGTCGGGCCAGCGCAGCCTGGGCGTCTTGATCGGCGGCGTGGCGGCCTGGCAGATTCCCGCCTGCCAGAAGCGCGAGGGTTTCCTGCGCGCCTATGCCAACCAGGCCGCCACGGCGCTGGAAGCGGCCATCAGCGCGCGCGGCCTGGCACGGCGCCAGCTCGATCACGTGGCCGAGGAGTACCGCGCCGCGTCGCGCCGCGTCGTGCATGAAGTGAATAACCCGCTGTCCATCATCAAGAACTACCTGAGCGTGCTCGATCACAAGCTGGAGAAGCAGGAGCCGGTCACGGGCGAGATGGCGATCCTGAACGAGGAAATCGACCGGGTCGGTCAGTTGATCGGCGGCCTGGCCGATCTGCAGCCGGTGGCCGCCAGCGGCGTGACCGATTGCGCGCGCGTGGTCGACGACGTGCTGCGCCTGTTCCGCGCCACCGACTTCCTGCCGCCGAAGATCGAGGTGGTCACGCGCATGCAGGACGCACCATGCGAGGTGGAGGCCGATGCCGGCATGCTCAAGCAAATCCTGCTCAACCTGCTGAAAAACGCCGTCGAAGCCTTGCCCGATGGCGGGCGCATCGAAGTGGCGAACCGTGGCCACGTCAACCGCGACCGGCGCCTGTATCTGGAATTGTGCGTCAGCGACAATGGCGCCGGCCTGGCGCCGGACGTGCTGGCCAATCTGTTTTCGCCCGTGCGCAGCAGCAAGGAAGGGGCGCACCACGGCCTGGGCTTGTCCATCGTGCATGACCTGGTCACCCGCCTGCATGGCGTGATCGGCTGCCGCAGCGGCAAGTCCGGCACCGCGTTTGAAATCCTGCTGCCTATTCCCATGCCGGCGAGCGCCGCGGCCGCGCTGCCCGCGCCCGGCAATACCGCCTTGTCCTCGTAACGTCCATGAACTCCTCCGCCATTCCGTTTGACCTGGAAAACAGCCCGCGCATCCTGCTGGTCGACGACGAGCCCCGTCTGCTCGCTTCCCTCCACGAATTGCTGAAGGACCGCGGCTACCAGCTGTACACGGCCACCTGCGGCAGCGAGGCGCTGGCGCAGTTGTCGAAACTGCGCTTCGACCTGATCCTGCTCGATCTGCGCCTGCCCGACATGAGCGGCCATGAAATTATGGACCACATTAACCGGCGCGGCATCGAGGGCGACGTGATCGTCATGAGCGGCGACGTCGGCATCGAGGCGGCCATCGGTGCCCTGAAACGCGGCGCCTACGATTACCTGCGCAAGCCGTACAGCCGCGAGGAGCTGCTCAAGACGGTGGAGAACGCGCTGCAAAAGCGCAAGCTGGCGCTGGAGAACGAGCGCATCGCGCTGCAGCTGGAAAACTCGGAAAAGATGTACCGCTACCTGGTCGACAGCTCGCCCGACATCATCTATACGCTGAACCACGAAGGCCGCATCACCTTCATCAACGACCGGGTGCACCAGTTGCTGGGCTTTAGCCGCGAAGAGCTGATCGGCAGCCATTATTCGATCCTCGTGCACGATGAAGACCAGGAGCGGGCGCGCTATGCCTTCAATGAGCGCCGCCTCGACGAGCGCGCCTCGCGCAACGTGGAACTGCGCCTGAAATGCCATAGCGGCAGCGGCAGCGACCGGACTTTCAGCAATACGCTGATGACGATTCCGCTCAATTCCATCGGCATGCACGGCCACGATCACGAAGCGAAAAAGCAGGAGTATTTCGGCACCTACGGCGTGGCACGCGACATCACCGACCGCAAGCGCGCCGAGGAAGTCATCTCCTACCAGGCCTACCACGACATCCTGACGGACCTGCCGAACCGCATGCTGTTCAAGGACCGCCTGGGGCTGGCCGTGATCCAGGCGCGGCGCAAGCTGACGGAACTGGCCGTGATGTTCATCGACCTCGATCGTTTCAAGCTGGTCAACGACACGCTCGGCCACGTGAAGGGCGACGAGCTGCTGCAGCAGGTGGCGCTGCGCCTGAAGGATTGTTTGCGCCGCGGCGATACGCTGGCGCGCCAGGGCGGCGATGAATTCACCATCGTGCTGCCGGAACTGCGCGACCGCCAGGATGCGCGCCTGATCGCCGACAAATTCCTCGAATGCCTGCACCAGCCTTTCGACCTCGATGGCAACCAGGTGCATATTTCGGCGTCCATCGGCATCGCCATCTATCCGGGCGACGGCGAGACCATCGACGAGCTGCTGCGCCACGCCGACATCGCCATGTACCAGGTCAAGGCGCTGGGCAAGAACGGCCACAGTTTCTATCACGAGTCCATGCTCGACGTGTCGCACCAGAAGATCGCGCTCGAGCAGAGCCTGCGCAAGGCGCTGGAGCTGAACCAGCTGGAGATGTATTACCAGCCGCAGGTGGACGTGATGACGGGCCGCATCGTCGGCGCCGAAGGCCTGATGCGCTGGAACCACCCGCAGCGGGGCTTGCTGACGGCTGGCGAATTCCTGCCGTTCGCCGAGGAAAACGGCTTGATGCTGCCGATCTCGGACTGGATGCTGGGCGCCCTGTGCCGCGACCTGGTGCAGTGGAACGCGGCCGGCGGCGAGGCCGTGCGCCTGTCGCTCAATTTGTCGCCGCAATACCTGGACCGGGGCGACTTTTTCGAGAAGATGCGCGGCGCGCTGACGCGCTACGGCATCGCGCCGGAAAAGATCGAAGTGGAAATCACGGAAAACATCTGCATCCGCAACCCGCAGTATGCGATCGAGCAGTTGAACAAGCTGTGCCAGCTGGGCGTGTCGGTGGCCATCGACGATTTCGGCACCGGCTATTCGTCGTTGTCGTACCTGCACCGCTTCCCCATCCACACCATCAAGATCGACCAGTCCTTCGTCAAGGAGATCCACGACGAGCACGGACACTATCCCGTCATCCTGGCCATCATCTCGATTGCGCGCGGCCTGGGCCTGCACCTGATCGCCGAAGGCGTGGAGACGGAAGGCCAGGCGCGCTACCTGCAGGACAAGGGCTGCACCACGATGCAGGGCTATCTGTACCACCGTCCCATTTCGCTGGGCAGCTTCATCGGCGTGCTGCAGGAGCAGAACCGCCTGATCGCCGATGCCGCCCCCGCGCTGCCGCAGACGCTGGCCATCGAGGCTTGACCGTGTCGCTCGCCGATCCCCGCTACACGGCTGCGCATTACACGGCTGCTCATTACACGGCTGACTACCTGCGCCTGAAGGGGCTTGCCGAGAAGGGCAATGCGAATGCCCAGCATAGTCTGGGCTTCATGTATTTCAACGGCCAGGGCATCGGCCAAAGCTATGCGCTGGCCCTGTACTGGTATGGCCTGGCCGCTGCGCAGGGACTCGAACACGCGCAGTACAATCTGGGCGTGATGTGCCAGAAGGGGCAGGGCGTGCCACAGGACTTTGCGCAGGCGGCGCACTGGTACCAGCAGGCGGCCGAGCAGGGCTACGCGGCGGCGCAATACAACCTGGGCTGGCTGTATGCCAAGGGCCAGGGCATCGCGCAAGATAGCGGGCAAGCCATGCTGTGGTTTAGCCGCGCGGCGGAACAGGGCGACGCGGGCGCGCAGAATAATCTGGGCATGATGTATGACAATGGCAAGGGCGTGCCGCAGGATTTCGCGCAAGCCATCGCCTGGTACCGCAAGGCGGCCGAACAGGGCTATGCGCGCGCGCAGTTCAACCTGGGCCTGCGCTACGACAATGGCCAGGGCGTGCGGCAGGACCGCCAGCAGGCGACGGCCTGGATGCGCAAGGCGGCCGAGCAGGGGTATGCGCCGGCCCAGTTCAACCTGGCGCTGCGCTATGAGAATGGCGACGTGCTGCCGCAGGACAGCCGGCAGGCGATCGCCTGGTACCGGCGCGCGGCCGATCAGGGCCATGCCAGTTCGCAGTTCAACCTGGGCCTGATCTACGACAATGGCCAGGGCGTGCCCTGCGATAAACAGGCGGCGCTGGAATGGTATGTCAAGGCGGCGGGACTGGGCCATGCGGCGGCCCAGCACAACCTGGGCCTGCACCATGAGCATGGCGCACAGGACTATGCCCAGGCGCAAGCGTTTTACCGTCAGGCCGCCGAGCAGGGCTTTCCCGCCGCGCAGTATCAGCTGGGACTGTTGTACGAGCATGGCCAGGGCATGCCAGCCGATGCGCAGGAAGCCATCTTCTGGTACCGCAAGGCGGCCGACCAGGGGCATGTGCGGGCGCAGTTCGACCTGGGCCTGCGTTATGAACACGGCCAGGGCGTGCCGCAGGATCTGTCGCTGGCGCTGGAATGGTACCGTCGCGCCGCGGAGCAGGATTACGCGCCCGCGCAGTACATGCAGGGCGTGTTGCACGACCGCGACGATGGACCGGCGCCCGACAGCCAGCAAGCCTGCGCCTGCTATTGCCGCGCCGCCGCGCAGGGCCACAGCCTGGCCCAGTTCGCGCTGGGCCTGCGGCATGACAATGGCCAGGACGTACCGCAGGACTATGCCGCCGCCTGGGACTGGTATGCGCTGGCCGCGCGCCAGGGCCATGCGCGGGCACAAATGAATCTGGGCCTGATGGCAGCCAGCGGCCAGGGTAGTCCGCTCGATTTGCAGCAGGCGTATATCTGGCTGTCGATGGCGGCGGCGGCCGGCGTGGCCGGCGCGGAAAAATCCTTGCGCCAGACGGCGGCACGCATGCGCGAGACGGATCTGGCGCGGGTGCGCGAACAACTCGCGGCGATAGCAGACTGAGTCACGCCGCGCGCGTTAGCGTGCGCGAATACAACAGCAGGTGCTGTATAGTCCTTTCCCTTCGCCATCTGCGGCCCCCCTTGTTTCCTCCCAGACGCATAAAATTGCTGCGGCATTTGCAGTTTTGATGTGCTAAGGTGCCTGAAGAAGGTGGTCCGTCTATTCTTTTGAAAAGGAAAACCATGCGCCTGAATCCTTTCCCTGGCCGTCCGGCCGCCATCCTGTGTGCGCTGGCGCTGCTGTCGTCCGGCGCGGGCGCCGCCGGGCCCCTCGATGCCCTCAGCAACCAGGATGCCAGCAATGGCTTGAAGGCGGCGCTGGAAGCCGGTTCGGCCGCCGCCGTTGCCAAGTTGGGCATCGAAAATGGTTTCCTGAACAACGACAAGGTCAAGATCAAGCTGCCCGGCATCCTGGAGCAAGCCAAACCCTTGCTGAAAATGACGGGCCGCGGCCAGCAGCTGGACGATCTGGTGGTGTCGATGAACCGTGCCGCCGAGTCGGCCGTGCCCATGGCCAAGCCCCTGCTGCTCGATGCGGTCAAGTCGATGAGCGTGACGGATGCGAAAAATATCCTGTCCGGCGGCGACACGTCGGTGACGGACTTTTTCCGCCAGAAGACATCGGCGCCCCTGGCCGTCAAGTTCCTGCCCATCGTGAAATCCGTCACCGACCGTTCCGGCCTGGCCGGCAAATACAACAGCACCATGAGCCAGATCGGCAAGACGGGACTCGTGCCGCAGCAGCAGTCGACGGTGGAAGGCTACGTCACGGACCGTGCGCTTGACGGCCTGTACCTGATGATCGGCGAGGAAGAAAAAGCCATCCGCAGTAATCCGCTTGCCTACGGCAGCAAGATTATCGGCAAAGTGTTTGGCAGTTTGAAGTGACCGTTCCAGCGTGCGGTAGGACCGCAGACGGCGTTTGCGCGGCAGAGACAGGTGTGGCGCAAGGGAAACAAGTTAAGCATTTGCTACAAGAAAACAATGTTAAAATTCTGCGGCATACACTCCTGAGGCATGGTTAAGCAACGATCAGCTGCCTGGGAGTGCCCGGTTTTAGTGGCGAACTGATGTGTGGCATTGCAACATGCCCGTCGGTTGGCCTTTTTTCGTTTTATTCACGTTTCCCCAAGCTCATTGATTTTCTGAATATATTCTCAGGAATTCCAGATGCAGGATATTTTAGGTAGCCGGATTTGTTAAGCGTACTCAGAAAATCAATCAAATATACCTGGTGTGGCTGTCTGGTGCTTGGCGCGCCTTCGGTGATGGCCGCGACCCCGAATCATGGTGGTCAATCCGGCTATATCAATATGCCCAGCACCGTGGTGGAAACGGACGGCACCTTCAGCGTCGGCTACAGCTACGACAGTCCGTATGGCCAGTTATGGGCCACGGCGAATATCCTGCCTTTCCTGCAGATGACGGGACGTTATGTGTCGATCACGGGTATTCCCGGTTTTACCAATGTGCCCGGCGAATATGGCAGCGGCTATGGCCGCTACAAAGATAAGGTCGTCGACGGGAAATTGCGCCTGTGGACGGAAACGGAGTGGATGCCGTCTGTCGCCGTCGGCATGACGGATCTGTTCGGTACCGAGTTATTCAAGGGGCAATATGTCGTTGCCACCAAGACTTTTGGCGCCAGCAAGAATATCGAAGCGAGCCTGGGCTATGCCCATAAACGCCCGGACGGCGTGTTTGCCGGCGCGCGCTGGACTCCTGCCGCGCTGCCGCGCTGGTCGGTGGTGGCCGAATACGATACCACCAATTACTTGCGCGACTTCCGCGCCAGCGAAACGAATGCGGGCAAGCGTCGCAAGGGCGCTTCCGTGGGCCTGGAATACCGCTGGGGCTGGCTTGCCCTGCAAGCGGCCCGGAGCCGCGATCAGTTCAGCGTGAACGCCTTTATCAGCATTCCATTTGGCGAACGCGAGTTCATCCCCAAGGTGTACGAACCAGCGTATTTCGTGGACGACAAGAATCCGCCGCCGCTGCCGAGCAAGGAAGAATGGCACCGCGATGCCGTCTATGGCGCCGACCTGGTCAATGCTCTGGCAAAACAGGACTACAAGAATATCCGTGTCGAGCAGGAAGGCAATGTCCTCAGCCTGAGCCTGACCAATAGCCGTATTTCCAACATGGGCCGCGCCGTCGGCCGTGCCGCGCGCACGGCGGTTGCCTTCACGCCGAAGGGCGTGACGACCCTGCGCATCACGTATACCAAGCTGGACCAGCCGATCGCCACCTACGAATTCTTCGATTTGCCCAAACTGAATGACTATTTGGCAGGCAAGATCGACCGCAAGGCTTTCCTCGACGTCGTGCTGCTGCGCTATCCGGAAAAAGCGATGTCATCCGGGACGATCAGCAAGGTTGGCTGCAGGAATTCCTCGACAAGCCGGCGCCCGTCGTTGCCGCTGCGCCTGCGCTTTCACCTACGTCTTCACCGGCACCTGCGCCCGCACCGGTACTGGCTGCGGCCCCCGCACCTGCTCCGGCCAAGCCCGCCGATGTCCTCAAGGACGATGGCAAGCTGGCCGTCGGTGTCGGCGTCGACGGCGACGTGGTGCAGATCAAGTCGCTGGACCGGGAGGCGAACCGTTTCAAGGTCGCTCCCAAGGTCGGCTTCTTCTTCAATGACCCGAGCGGCGCCTTCCGCTATTCGATTTCGGCGGTGGCCAATTACGACCGCCGCCTGGGCGACGGCCTGTACCTGAATACAGCCGCTAGTCTGCAGTTGCTGGAAACGGTGTCGGGCGTCAAGCAGCCATCGAACAGCAACTTGCCGCATGTGCGTACCGATGTGGCGGAATACCTGCGCGGCGGGCGTTTCTCGCTGAGTCGCGTCTTGCTGAACAAATACAACAACCCCGCCGAACGCGTGTATACCCGCATGTCGGCCGGCCTGTATGAAGACATGTTCCGCGGTGTGGGCGGCCAGGTGCTGTACTTGCCGAAGGATAGCCGCTGGGCGGCTGACGTGGCCGTTGATGCCTTGCAGCAGCGTGGATTCAAGGGATTGCTCGATTCGCGCGACTACAAGACGGTGACGGCGATCGGTTCCCTGCATTACCGCTTGCCGCACGACATTACCGTGACGGCACGCGCCGGCCGCTTCCTGGCCAAAGACACGGGCGTGCGCATGGAATTCAAGCGCCGCTTCCAGTCCGGTATCGAAGTCGGTGCCTGGTACACGCATACGAACGGCAACGACATCACCAGCCCTGGCACGCCGTCGAAGCCATACCAGGACCGCGGTATTTTCCTGTCCGTACCGCTGAACAGCATGTTGCCGATGGACACGCAATCGACGGCCGGCTTCGCCATCTCGCCATGGACGCGCGACGTCGGGCAGATGGTGGCTTCGCCGGGCGACCTGTACGACATGTTCGAGCGTCCGCGCGCCGACATGCACAGCTACGATGGCCTGGGCAATTTTGCCGAGCGCCCGGACGAACAGCACCTGCCTGCCGTCAATCCGCCGGACCGGCCATTCGTCAACCCATGGCCGGCGTTTCGCGCACGCCTGGATCAGTCGTCTTCCGCCTTGCCCCAACCGGCCGAGTGGGTCAAGGCCACGGCCCTGATCGGCGGCGTGGTGGTCGCTTCCGCGCTGGCCGACAAACCCGTCGACCGTTTCGTCAAGAAACATGAAGATTCCAAGGTCTACCGCAACTGGGACAAGCTGGGCAAGGCCATGCCCTACGCGGCAGTGGGCGCCGCCGCCGCCGCTTTCGCCCTGGGCGATGAGCGCCTGCAAAATACGGGACTCATTTCCCTGCAATCGGTTGCCGCGGCAACGGGCGTGGCGGTGGCTGGAAAATATGCATTTGGTCGCGCCCGTCCGGAAGAAGACCGCGGAGCGTGGAGCCGTGTCGGCAGCGGTACGTCCCGCTCGAATTCCTCATTTCCTTCCGCGCATGCCGCGATCGGCTTTGCCGCCGTGACGCCGTTTGCCAAGGAATACGATGCGCCATGGCTGTACAGCGTGGCCGCCGTCGGTTCCGCCGGCCGCGTGTTTGGCCGCAAGCACTGGGTCTCCGACACGGTCGCCGGCGGCATCATAGGTTACGCCATGGGCAGCTGGCTGTGGCACGCGCAGCGCGACCAGTAAATCGGGCCTGTCGATCAATCCCGGACCGAAAGAAATCAGCGTGACCTGGCAGGGCAAGTATTAAACGCGTATCGCGCCCCTTTACTCATACAACATCATTCATCCAGACAAAGACCAGCATGAAAAAGCAACTTCGTACTCCCCGCCTTTCGTGAAACACGTGATTTTCTCGGCTTTCCTGCTGGGTGCAACTTCGGCCTATGCCGCAGGGCAGGATCTGGACACGGCTGACATGCCGCGCTCGAACCCGTCTCGTTCACAAGCAAGCGAGTTGGGTGCCGGTACCTTGCCTAGTATCCGTAGCGGCCGCAGCGACCCGCGCCAAGCGAAAACGCTGGCTACCAATAATCTCAGCAAGCAGGCTGCGGCCGAGGCCAAGGTTGGCGCTTTCGAAGAGTATGTCGATGGCGTGACGGGTAAGAAACTGAACATCTTCGGTAAGGATTTGTTCGGCGATGTGCCATCCACCTTTGCGCCGCTCGATGGTGTCCAGGTGAATCAGGAATATGTGATCGGCACGGGCGACGAGTTGCAGGTACGCGGCTGGGGCATGGTTGACATTGACGTCAGTGCCACGGTCGACCGCAGCGGTGCGATCTTCATTCCCCGCGTCGGATCCGTCAAGGTCAGCGGCGTGCAGTACAAGGATTTGCAGGGCTACCTGAAGAAAGCCATTGGCAAGATCTACACTAATTTCGACCTGACGGCGAGTATCGCGCAAACGCGTGCCGTGCAAGTGTACGTGGTTGGCCATGCCGTACGTCCTGGCACCTATACCTTGAATTCCATGAGTACCCTGCTCAACGCCCTGTTTACATCGGGTGGCCCGGACGCTACCGGCAGCATGCGCAATATCCAGCTCAAGCGCGGCAAGGATACCGTCAGTACCTTCGACTTGTATGACATGTTGGTCAAGGGTGACAAGAGCCGCGACGTCACCTTGCGCGATGGCGACGTGATCTATATTCCTGAAGTGGGCCCGCTGGTAGCCCTGACCGGTAACGTGAAGCAGCCCGCCATTTTCGAGTTGAAAGGCAGTGCGACACTGGCCGACGTATTGAGCTGGGCTGGTGGTTTTGATTCGGCAGCAGAGACCAAGCAAATCGTCGTCGAAAAGAACATCGACAATCAATATAGAACCGTACTGGACCTGGTTGCTGACAAAGGTATCTCCAGCAGCCAGTTGGCAGGCATTGCCGTCAAGCCGACCGATATCCTGCGCGTGTTCGCACCAGGCGCCGTACCGGTCCAGGCGCAAATCCAGAATGAATACGTGCGCGTGGCTGGCGAAGCAAAGCAGAGCGGTATTTTCCTGCTGAAAAAGGTGAAACCCTGCGCGAGCTGATCGCCCGTGTCGGCGGCGCCAATGAAAACGGTTACCTGTACGCCACTCAGTTGAACCGTGAATCCGTACGTCGCGCCCAGCAGATCAAATTGAATCAGGTGGCTGACCGCTTTGAACGGGAGCTGGAGTCGAACGCGACACAGCGCATGGCAGCCAGCAGTGACAAGGATAACGCAACGAAGGCTGCGGCTGAAGTCGAGCAGCAACGCCGCATCGCACAAAAACTGCGCAGCATCAAGGCTGAGGGCCGTATCGTTCTCGATCTGCCAGGCGTCGATACGCAAGTCAAGAATCTGCCGGATCTGCCGCTGCAGGACGGCGATTCCATCCTGATCCCGCGCCGCCCGGGCACGGTGGATGTGCTGGGTTCTGTCTTCCAGCAAAACGCCTTTGTGTATCGTCCACAGCGCACGGTCAACGACTATGTTCAGCAGGCCGGAGGTATCACTGCGAATGCGGACAAATCCGAAATGTATGTGATTCGGGCCGATGGCACGGCGCAGAGTGGCCAGGGAACCGGCTGGTTCAGTGGTATTGGCGGCACGGCGCTTAATCCAGGTGACACGGTAGTGGTGCCCGAGAAAATCGAACGCAGCACGTTTATGCAGAGCCTGAAGGAATGGACTGCGATTTTCTATCAGTTTGGTTTGGGAGCAGCTGGTTTGAAAGTGTTGAAGGATTAACACGGCATCTCATCAGATACGCATAAAACCACACTTTATTTGAAAGCGAACGATGTCCGAGCATGTAGAAATTCAAAATAAGCAATATTCAGTAGTCCAGGTAGAGGACGAGGGCATTCATTTGCTCGACGTGTGTGCTGCCTTGGTACGCCAGCGGAAGATTATCTTTATCCTCCCACTGGTTATTGGCGCACTGGCGCTGACGGCCAGTTTGCTGATGAAACCGAAATATGTCAGCACAGCGGTTATTATGCCGCCACAGCAGCAGAGTTCGTCCGTCACCGCAATGCTGGGCCAACTGGGTGGTTTGGCCGGGGCTGCCGGCAGTATAGCTGGATTGAAAAATCCCAATGATCTGTATGTGGGCATGCTACAAAGCCGCACAATTGCAGATAACTTGATTGAAAAATTCAAGCTGAAAGAGTATTTCAATGAAGATACTTTAGATTCCACGCGTGAAAAGCTGGCGAAGGTACGTTCGTTATCGAATGGAAAAGATGGCTTGATTGGTATTTCGATCGAAGATACGGATCCGAAATTTGCGGCTGAACTTGCAAATGCATATGTGAAAGAGCTGGCTACGCTGACCAAGAATTTGGCAATCACTGAAGCTGCCAGACGCCGGGTGTTTTTTGAGAAACAATTGATGGCCGCCAAAGAAGACTTGGCAAATGCCGAAGTTGCGATGAGGAAAATGCAAGAAACGACAGGCATGCTTCAATTGGAAGAACAGGTAAAGGGAATTATTGCCAATGAGGCTCAGCTGCAAGCCACCATCGCGGCCAAAACGGTTCAGTTACAGGCCATGCGCAGTTTTGCGACCGCCAGCAACCCCGAATATATGCGCTTGCAGGAAGAGATGCGCGGGCTGCAGGGACAGTTGGAAAAGCTGCAAAGTGGCCAAAGCAGGAGCGGCGACATCATGATCCCAAGCGGAAAGCTTCCTGCGGTTGGTGTCGAGTATGTTCGCACATTACGGGATGTTAAATATTACGAGACCATTTTTGAACTGCTGGCAAAACAGTATGAACTAGCCAAAATTGATGAGGCGAAGGATTCTTCCATGATCCAGCAACTTGATTTGGCAGTTCCGGCCCAGGAAAAATCAAGCCGAAACCTGTGCTCTTCACCTTGGCCGGCCTGATTGGCGGAGGGATATTCGCGATTTTCATCGCAATTTTACGGGATGGCTATATATCGTCCAAGCGTAATAACAAGAATAATTCTCGCTGGACAGCTGTATTGGATGCTTGGAAAAATAATTAAAACACATTCTAGTTATCACGCCATTTAAACTGGCGTAGTTTGACATTTTAAGAAATGTTATAAAGAAAATTTTCAACTACTTATGGCAACTGCATCATTACGTAACTTATTTTTAAAGAATGCCGTTGCAAATGTGATTGGTGGGATAGGTACGACATTATTCAATTTACTGCTGCCGGCACTTGTCGTTCGTCATTTGGGAAAATTGGAATTTTCACTTTGGAGTTTATCGCTGCAAATATTGATATATATGCAGCTCTTTGGTTTTGGGTTGCAAACCGCAATGACAAAATTCATTGCGCATGGAAATGAAATATCGGATTTAAATGATCAGCGGAAAACCATAAAAGCTGGCTTGGTGTTGGTGTCATTTTTCAGTTTTTTTGCAGTTTTTGCAGTCGTGCTGCTTGCAGTATTTTATCCATTATTTTTCAAGAATATTCCTGAGGACTTGGTCGGTGAATTCAGAACCTGTATAGCCATACTGGGCATGTCGGCGGCGTTTCAGTTATTTGCATTGGTGCCATCAGGAATGTTTATTGGATTGCATCGAAATATCGTGCCGGTCAGCGGACTGCTGCTGACTAGAATGTCGAGTTTATTCTTTATTTGGCTGGTATTGAGTAATGGGGGAACACTTCTCGAAATTTCTGTCGTATTGGCATTATGTGGAGTAATGATATTGCCGATCAGCTATTTCTATGCGAAGAAATGGGGCGGGGAGATTGTAAAAAATTTAGGAACCATTGATTGGGGCAGGTGCAAGGAACTATTTTATTATTGTTCTAGTCTGGCGGTATGGAGTGTTGCAATGCTGTTTGTCAATGGCATTGATTTGGTGATAGTCGGACATTATGACTTTGAAAAAGTGGCATCTTATTCGCTGGCAATAACTGCAATATCCATTCTGGTGGGTGTAATGCAGGCCGTCCTAGGCCCTTTGGTTGCAATTGGATCGGCCTCGTTTGCCAAAGCAGACAAGCAAGTACGCTTGCCAAAGTTGTTGGCGATATCGAGTGCTGGCTGCGCCATATTTCTTGTTTTTGTAATCGTACTTTTCTTCTTCTTTGGAAAATTTCTTCTGTCCTTATGGGTAGATGTAAACTATGTCGATGACGTCTATGCATTGCTTTCTATAATGCTATTCGCCCATGCGATAAGAAGTTTGTTGAGTCCATATTCGCTTTTGCTGCTTTCTATTGCTGAACATAAAAAAGCATTCATGCCAGCTATTATAGAGGGTGTTGTTAATTTGTCCTTCAGTTTGATGCTTGCTCCATCATATGGTGTCATCGGAGTAGTATATGGGACATTAATTGGTGCAATTGCAGGAGTAGCTAGTGCGCTGATTTTTGTTGTGGATAAAACAAAAATATTATCTATTTCAAGATTATATTTCTTTAATAGAGTGATATTTTTCCCGGCAGTAACGTTGGGAGTGTTATTTTGGCTTTGCCAAAGTTGAGGGCATTAGTCATGAATTTTATAAAATTAGTTATTAAGGCTGTATTGTTTAGGCCGAAAGTTGCAAATTTGGGCACGGGGAGTTATGTTTATCTTCCCCGTAGATTAATAAATAAAGAATTGATTGAAATTGGTCGGAATTGCCGGATCGGTAAAGGTGTGGTGCTGGAGCCAATAACGATTAATGGCCAGCAAAGATTCTCACCTAAAATATTTTTTGGTAACGATGTTTATGTAGGTCGATACTGTCAAATGTATAGTATTGACTCCATACGCATTGAGGATGGATGTGTGCTAAGTGAGTATGTCTATCTGTCAGACTCCGCGCATGGTTTTAATCCGGATGCCGGCTTGATCATGCAGCAAGATTTGGAATCGAAAGGCCCTATTCATATTGGGAAAAATACATTCATCGGATATGGCGTCTCGATCATGCCTGGTGTCTCACTTGGCAGGAACTGCATTGTAGGAACGAGATCGGTCGTCACTCGGTCTTTTCCAGATTTTTCGATGATTGCAGGTAGTCCGGCAAAAATAATTAAAAAATACTGCCAAGAAAAAAAGAATGGGTTTCTATTTGATCTTTGTCTTTCCTGTAAAGTGATTTGATTTTTAGGTGGGAAACCATTGTTTATGCTGCTGCCACTTAGACTTGGCGCAGATGAATGTATTACCTCTATAAATGATTGATGTTACGTTTTTCAGCGCAGGATGGAAAATTAAGTAATGCCTCTTGTATTTTTAATTGTATAAAAATACAAGAGGTGATTTGAAATATATTTAACAAATAGTATACGGAAATATCATGAAGATTTTGATCACTGGTGGTGCAGGTTTTATCGGGTCCAACTTGGCATTGCACTTGAAAAGCATGGGGCATGAAATAACAATTCTGGATATATTATCTCCCCAGATTCATGGCGATAATCCATCTGAAACCTCGCCTTTGTATCGCAGCATCAAGGATACTACTAATTTTGTTTTGGGGTCGGTGACCGATGTCGCCGCATGGAAAGCTGTTCTGCCAGGCCAGGACGCCATTGTGCATTTTGCAGCAGAGACAGGTACCGGCCAGTCCATGTATGAAATCAAACGCTATGTCGACGTCAATATTGGTGGTACCGGCATCATGCTTGATCTGCTGGCCAATGGAAAATATCAGGTCAAAAAAGTCGTGGTTGCATCTTCGCGTTCTATTTATGGTGAAGGGAAATATCATTCGGAAGCGTTGGGCATCATCTATCCAGGCGCCCGCAAGGATGCAGACATGCAGGCCGGTCGCTTCGAGCCATTGTGTCCGCAGACGGGTGCGCCTTTGACGTTGCTCGCAACAGATGAAGACTCGAAAATCCACCCATCGTCGGTATATGGCATTACCAAGCAAAACCAGGAACAGATGGTAATGACGGTATGCAGCTCGCTGGGCATAGGCGCAACCGCATTGCGCTACCAGAATGTTTATGGACCGGGCCAGTCGTTGAGCAATCCTTACACTGGTATCTTGTCGATCTTCTCGACCCGTATTAAGAACGGCAATGGACTGAGCATCTTCGAAGATGGCAAGGAAAGTCGCGATTTCGTGTTTATTGACGATATCGTTGCAGCCACGACTTTGGCACTGACTAAAGAAGAGGCCAATGGCGAAGTGTTCGGTATCGGCGCCGGCGTTGCAACCGATGTGCTGACCGTGGCCCAGACGCTGGTTCAGCACTATGATATCGACGTACCGATCAAGGTCACCGGCGCGTACCGCCTTGGTGATATCCGTCACAACTATGCCGACCTGTCCAAATCGAATCGTCTGCTGGGCTTCCAGCCTAAAGTGAATTTCAATGAAGGTATTGCCCGTTTTACCGCTTGGGTTAACGAACAAGCAATACAGGTCGATGCTTACGAGGCAAGTATTGCAGAAATGAAACAACGCGGATTGTACAAATGATGCCCAAGGTTGGCCTGGTAACGGTACTGTTCAATAGTGCACCGGTCTTGCCTGGGTTTTTGAAAGTCTGTCAAAGCAAGATTTTAGCGATTATTGGCTGTTCATTATAGACAATAGCATTGATGAGCTTTCGTACGCGGCGGCGGAAGAGGGCATTGCAAAATACGGTATCAAGAATGTTACCTTGATACGCAATCCCAGCAATGTTGGCGTCGCAACTGGCAACAATCAGGGTATCAAATTCTCGCTGGAAATGGGCTGTGAATATGTATTGTTATTAAATAATGATATTGAGTTCAAGGATGCCGGCTTGTTGAACAAGATGCTGACGCTGGCAGAGCAGCATCAGGAAAAGCTGATTGTGCCCAAGATCTATTTCTTTGACTCAGGAAAAATCTGGTGCGCCGGCGGCAAGATCAATCCCTGGACTGGAACCACCTTGCACACAGGCGAGGGGGACGTGGATAAGGGACAGTACGATGTTGCTGGCTACACGAATTATGCGCCAACCTGTTTCATGTTGATTCACCGTTCCGTCTTCGATACGATCGGCGTGATGGATGATAAATATTTTGTTTACCACGACGATACCGATTTTGTATGGCGTTCCAATCTGGCGAATTTCAGGATTTATTACTGGCCTGGAGGTGAAGTATGGCACAAGGTCAGTAGCAGTACAGGTGGATCTGCATCGCCTTTTTCCATCTATTATGGCGAAAGAAATCGCATCTATTTCATCAGAAAAAATTTTAATGTATTGACGAAAATGGTGGCGTTTTTCTATTACTTTTTAACACGGCCATTGAAGTGGAAATTATTTTCAAATAAGTTACGTGGACCCTTCTTTAAGGGTGTTCGTGATGGATTGAAAATGTGAAAATATTGGTTTGGTATTTCAGGTAAAGAGGCTAAGGTTTGTCAAAAATAATATTCTTCTTGGCTTTCTTTTCAGTATTTCAGGGGATGGCAATTCCCGGAGCTGAAAATTTAGGTGTGTCGCCATTTGTGGTAATGCAAATTTTTCTTGCAATGTATGCATTATTGTATTGGCATAAGCATGGATTTATTATTCCAGGTAAATGGAGATGGTTTACATTTTGGTTTTTGGCCTTTGCTGTCATATCCGTATTTTCTGCATTTATTTTCCCATTCCTATTTGATGGAATGAGGGTCTATACTCCGCGGGGCGGCGTTGATCCGCAATATCTGGCACCTGGAGTTCTCGAATTTTCTGTTTCAAATGTGGCTCAGGCGCTTTATCTGTTCCTTTATGCCACCGGAATATTGATTTTTATAACACGTTTTGATACCGCCATGCTCGAAGCGACTAATCGTGCTTACCTTTTTTCCGGTATACTGGTGTGTTTCTTTTCGTATTATCAGCTGATAAGCGTTGTAACCGGAATATATTATCCGGACGAGTTTTTATATAATAATGCGAATTTCGATTTGGCAGGTGAGCGAAGTATTTCTTTCCTGCCTCGGATTTACTCTACCTTCAGCGAGTCATCATTTTATGCGATTTTCATGGCTAGTTTTCTGGCATGGGTATACATTAAATTTTTAAATGAGCCGAATAAGTCCAAGTCGTATCAATGGCTTGTTTTGCTGATCGGAACAATGTTCTCATTGTTGATATCTACATCAAGTACGGGCTTTGTTACGGTCGCTTTATTTTTCATCTTGCACACGATTTCGTCTGTACTTTTGGGAACGGGAACAAGGCAAAAACGCCGTATCACGCTTATTCTATCTTCATTTGTTTTCATAATGTTGGCACTGTATTTCCTTGTGCCTAACGTAGATAGTATTCTTAACGAAGTCATTTTTGATAAGGGTACATCGGAATCTTCGTTGCATCGTTTTGAGGCAGATCGATTTGCTTTCGTTGTTTTTTTTAAAACCTATTTTTTGGGTGCTGGTTTAGGTAGCAACCGACCGTCCAGTTTCGTTGCCTTCCTTATGTCGAATGTCGGCATATTGGGAACATTCTGTATTGTTATCGCAATGTTGATATTGTATCTGATGAGTGTCAGCGCGATCCGTTCGAGTTCCGCAGAGCCGCGCTATAAAGTTACTTGTCAGGCATCTGGTTGGGCCCTGTTTGTCATAGTGTTGGCAAAAGTATTAGGCGGGCCAGACTTGAATTTTCCGCCAATGTGGATACTGATTGGATATTTCATTTTGTCCATCATGCAGCTCGATCTGAGTAATAAAAATAAGAAATTAGCGGTTTAATTTTCACTGCCGTTTATTTGTCAAACTATTTTCGAAAAAACAAATTGCACTTGGAATTTGTTATTGAAACTAGCGTTGTTGGATGGCCGAATCTGACTTCATGCAACATATTTCAATACCATATCATTGTTGATATTAAAGTGATTTTATGTGGCTTGTACGGGACGGTTTGAAACATTTTTATGTTCTACTTCGCAACAGGTTGCCGCACCATGAAATTTTTAATGTCATGCGAAAGACAAGAATGACATGGTAAATTTTTCTATATGCATTATTAATTAATTATTTGATTTTTTTAAACGGCGGTTTTTTCTGTTTTTTGGAAAAGCGAGTAATTCTTGGGGTGAAAATTTTAAGTCATGTTATTCAATAGTGTTGAGTTTATTTTTCTATTTTTCCCCATAGTATTCATCGGATATATTTATCTGGCGAAGCGTGAACCAGATCGTGCGATCTTGTGGTTGTCTTTTTCGTCTTTGTTTTTCTATTCATGGTGGGATTTAAGAAATCTTCCGATACTTCTTATTTCAATCGTTTTCAATTTTTATGTTGGCAAATCAATTAGCAAGTGGCGGCATGCTAACCGACACCGGTCCTTGATTCTTTTGCGTCTCGGAATTGTCGTGAATCTTGTGGCGTTGTTTTATTATAAATATACACATTTCCTTCTCACCGAAGGCTTGCAGATATTTGATATTACGACGCATATTCCTACGATTGTTTTACCAATTGGAATTTCATTCTTCACGTTTACTCAAATAGCATTTTTGGTGGATTCTTATCGTGATGATGTGGACGAGTGCAACCCAGTTCACTATTCTTTGTTTGTCAGCTACTTTCCGCATCTGATCGCCGGACCTATTCTGCATCATAAAGAAATGATGCCGCAGTTTAAGACAGTGATAGTGCCATCGATTTTTGCGGAAGATTTTCGGAATGGCCTCAGTATATTTTTGATCGGTTTGGCAAAGAAACTCTTGATCGCTGATTTATTGGGAAATTATGCTAATTACTTCTTTAATGGAGTTGCTGCGGGTGGCACACCTGGTTTCTTTGATTCGATCACGGGAGTTCTTGCATATAGTTTTCAGTTATATTTCGATTTTTCCGGCTATTCTGACATGGCGGTAGGTATCAGCTTGATGTTCGGCATTCATTTGCCAATCAATTTCAATTCGCCTTATAAAGCTAAAAATATAATTGATTTTTGGCGTCGTTGGCACATTACTTTGTCCCGGTTTTTGAGAGATTATCTCTATATTACCCTAGGGGGCAATCGTAACGGTACAGTCAGGCGCTATCTGAATCTGTTCCTGACCATGCTGTTGGGTGGAATCTGGCATGGGGCAGGTTGGACATTTTTGTTGTGGGGCGCCTTGCATGGCGTCTATCTCGGCATCAATCATTTCTGGCGTTTTCTGACGGGGCGTTTTAACTGTCTAAAAATAGTATCTTCATATGTTTCTTGGAGTTATCTGCCGCTGACATTCGTCAGTGTTGCTTTCGCCTGGATCGCTTTCCGTGCAGCGTCAATCGAAAATTTTTATGCAATCGCACGCGGTGTTAGCGGCTTGAACGGCTTTACATTGCCCTCACAAATATTGTCAATGCTACCAGCAACTGGGTGGATCAAGGGGCAAGGGGTCGTTCCGCTACTGGCGGATGGAACTATCATGGGCTTTGTGGAATTAGTGATTCTTCTTGTCATGGCAAGTTGTGTAACCTGGTTCTTCCGTAATTCCAATGAAATATCGACCCGTAATCGCTTGCTGATTGCAATCGTACTTGCTCCACTTTTGGTTCAAAAGATATTTTTTGGTGGCGATGTGGAATTTCTTTACTTTCAATTTTGATGAAAAAATTAACAGCTACTCATTATATTTTTTTGCTTTTTCTGGCTTTTCTTGGCTACTTTGCTTTGTATTTTTCGATTAATAAACCACTGACTTTTGGGGAGATTGATCGCTTATACAATCAGAAGGTGGCTTTGACGAAAGCAGGCGAAGGATCGCGTATATTCATTTTCGCCGGCAGTAATGGCCGCTTCAGCCACAGTTGTGCCATCATTTCCAAGGACCTGAATCGTTATTGCGGAAATTTGTCTATTGCAGCAGGCGTAGGATTGGATTTTCTGCTGGCTTCTTACGAGCAGAATTTCCGTCGCGGCGACGTAATTTACATGCCAATGGAGTTCCAGCAGTATATGGTGTCCAAGGATGCAATGTATAGTGGCCCAGAGAATCCCATATTATTTAAAAAGAATTTTTCTTTGCTTTGGAGTTTGGGTATTGAAAGAACTATTCATGCCGCATTTTTTGCAAATGAAAATTACTTTATACAAGGCGCAGCTGAAATGTTGCTTCAGAGAAAAGGTGTGCAGCGCCGCTTTACTGAGGCATCGGTGAACGCTTATGGTGATCAGCAAGGACATACATCACAGTTAGCAGCGGAGTACAGCACCTTCCTGAATTCGGTTCATGAAGATATTCCTAATCTGACACTTGCAGCCAATTCTTACGCAAACCAGATATTGAAAGAATTTTTAGTACGGGCAAAAACTAATGGCGTTATCGTGGTTGGCGGCTTGCCAACGACTTTCTCAGGTACGACACTACCACCGGCTACTTTGTCATTTTTGAAAAAAACATATGAAGATGCGGGGCAAAAATTTCTTGTTCTAGATAATAACAGTCAATACGAAAAGCGGTATTTTTTTGATAAGCCATATCATTTGAATGAAATATACCAGTCAGTGCACTCTCATAAGATTTCGGAAATATTAAGGAACGTCGGTGGAAAATAATATGGAATGCAATGCGAAGATTCTACTGATCGCACCTGATTTCTTTGGTTACGCCAAAGAAATTCAGGCCTGTCTCACCCGCCGTGGCGTTTCATCCGTATGGTTTGACGATCGTCCAGCTACAGACACGTTGACGAAGGCATTGATCCGGATTTCACCACGATTGCAAAGGGGTAAGGCGGAGCGCTATTTCGATGATGTAATACGCCAGGCGCGGCAGCATCCGATCACCGAGGTTTTGGTCATCAAGGGCCAGGCGCTTTCCTGCGAGGCGATACAAAGGATGAAAACCGCATTTCCACAAGCGCGTTTCACTTTGTATTTTTGGGACAGCTACAAAAATATGTCAGCTGACAGCCCGAATAAAGTACAGTTCTTTGATCGGGCCTTCACTTTCGACCCCGTCGATGCGGGAAATGATCCCCGCCTGGCATACCGGCCGCTGTTCTATCTTGATGAATATGCGCGACTGCCAGCCGTGGAGAAAGATATTGATCTGTTCTTCTTTGGCACTGTACACTCGGACCGCTACAAGGTTCTGTCCCAGATGGAACGCGCTTTGCCATCTGGTGTTCGGGTAAAGAAGATTCTGTACTTTAACTCGCGTCTGGTGTATTGGGCGCGGCGCTTGTTCGATCCATCCTTTTGGGGATCGACGGAATCCGAGTTTGTTTTCAAACCAGTGGCCAAGGCTGAGTTGCGTGCGCTGCTGGCACGCTCACGCGCCGTCATCGATATCGAACGTCCCATCCAGTCCGGCTTGACCATGCGTACGCTGGAGACTGTTGGCGCGCACAAGAAGCTGGTGACTACCAATCCGTTTGCGCAACGCTCGGACATTTACCGGCCCAGCAACGTGCTGGTCATCGATCGTACCGGGATGAAGGTGCCCAAGGAGTTTTTCGATACGGACTTTGAGCCGTTGGGCACAATACTGGAACAAAAATATAGCCTGGACGGCTGGCTTGATGAAGTCTTACCTTCGTCGTGCATCGTAGTAACGCAACGCGGCGATACCGCGTCTGCTGCTTGAATTTAGAATTGGCCGGATTACATGATCTTTATTAATGCACGTTTTCTCACGCAATCGATTACCGGGGTACAACGTTATGCCTTGGAAATAAGCCGCATATTGAAAAAATCGATCCGTCGATCCGCTTCGTGGCGCCGAAAAATATCAAGCATCCAGAGCTGGCCAAGGAGTTGGGCGTGGAAGTGATTGGCCGGCTGACTGGCCACTTATGGGAGCAGATCGAGCTGCCACGTTTCTTGAAAAGCAATGGCTCGCCGCTGCTGTTGTCACTGGCAACCACGGCGCCGATTTTCTATGCGCGCAAGATTGTTACCGTGCATGATCTGGCATTCATCCATTTTCCCGATGCTGTGTCATGGAAATTTCGCCTTTATTATAATTTTCTGATTCCGCGCGTGCTGCGTTCTTCCCTGCACGTAACCACGGTCAGTAATTTCAGCAAGAATGATATTTGCAGCACTTATCGGATCAAACCAGGCCACTTGAGTGTTGTCTATAATGCTTCTTCATCCATATTTCACGCCGAGAATGGGGCTCTGGCAAAGGAAAAAGCCATTATCGCGGTTGGTTCCATCCAGCCCTATAAGAATATAGAAACGCTGGTCAAGGCATTCGATCTGTTCAAGCAGCGAGGCGGTTCGGATTATGTGCTGAAGCTGATTGGCGGCTGGAACAAGAGCGTCTTCAAAGCAACTACATTGGCGCAAATGCTGGAAGGACGCAGCGACGTCCAGTTGACCGGTTATGTTGCAGATGCTGATCTATTCAAGATGTATGGTTCCGCCACCTGCTATGTCTTTCCTTCTCGTTTCGAGGGTTTTGGTATCCCGCCCTGGAAGCCATGGCATGTGCCTGTCCCGTCATCGCATCGACTGCGGCCAGTATTCCCGAGGTATGTCTGGACGCGGCGCTGTACTTCGATCCTGACAGCGCCGATGACATGGCAGAGAAGATGTTGCAATTGGTTAATGATAAAGCGCTGCAGGAAGAGCTGGTCAAGAAAGGGACTGAAAATATCAAGCGCTTCAGCTGGGAGAAATCCGGCCAAGCGATGTTTGAAATAATTAAGAAATACCAATAACAGCGCCGCGTCTTTACCATTGAGAAGGATTTCAACGGCTTGGCAAGCCATCTCCTTGCCAACCTATGCATTATTTTGCCTTAACGGCAATACTCCCATCCGGCTTTCAATATGCCTGCCTCGATTAGTCGCATTGCCATGGCATGCATACGAAAATCGTGATCTTACCTGCCGCCAGCAATAAGCTTGGTAAATCTCGGAAAAACGAGTTTAAGCAGGAAAAACAGGCAAATACAGATAGCGACAGTTGCCGTGACCGACATGAAATAAATTGCCAGTATTTTTTCAGCATGTTGTGGTTGCAGTATTTTGTACGCTATTTTTCTGATGACCGTCAATAATGGTTCGTGCGCTGCAAAAACGAAAAAACTGGCAGATCCCAACACTACCAAAGCATTTTTCAACGCAGTCATCTTTGCAATTTCCTTGGTCAGGTAAATAAATGCAGGGATACCGAACATGATACCGATCTTGTGAAAATAGCGATAAACCTGGGTATCCGGAAATGCGCTGTTCGTTACGATAATGACGATATACAGGGGGAATATCCATTTTGCCTGTTTATCCAGCAAGAACAGGCTTTGCCGCTTGATGCCGAAGTAAGCACCCAGAATGAAGAACAACGCTGACTCTGAAGCGTTTCCACCAAAACTGACAAACCAGAATGTCAGGAGGGTTGCCAATGATATGGCAGGAATTTTTTCAATAACTGACTGATTAATGGTGCCAATAAAACCAGGATCATCAGGTCACGGATGAACCAGAATTGATAAGATGCCGGAAAACGGTTGATTCCAAAAATCGCTTTAATATAATCAAAAATTCCATAGTCACTTATCAGTGTCATTTTTCCGGAAAAAATGATTCTGTTTTTGGATAGGATTGCGCCGCAGCAAATAAAAGCAGAACCAGAACGTTCCAGAACAAGAACGGTATCAGCAATGTATGGACGCGCGACTGTATTTTGCTTTTATACTGATCATTTGACCATTCTGCGCCGGAAAAAAACAGATAACCAGACATCAGGAAAAACAATGGTACGGCGCAGCGGGCCAGTTCCTGTGAAATCAGCGTTTGTACAAACTCATTGATGTGGCTCGCTCCTGCGGCCGAGGGATTTGTGGCCAGCGTGTAAGCATGTATAAAAACCACGCCAACGATCAGTGGGAAGCGCAGCAACTGTAGCCGCAAGGAATCTTCATTTTTCAACATGTTTTTGCCAGAAGAGTGCAAACCGATATTTTATATTGCTAAATTATTAATTTTATGATGAAAAAATGGCCGTCACATGAGTGACGGCCATTGGTGTTACTTAGCCCATGCAAAGTTTTAATGCATCCTGCCATTGCGGCAAGCCGCAGAATCTGTCGATCAGGCGCTGCGACGACAGCACGGAATTCGTCGGCCGTTTGGCTGGCACGGGGTAATCCTGAGCCAGTATCGGTTTGAGCCTTGGTTTCTTCGTGACCGATGGATTAGCCATGATGGCCTCGGTAAAGCCAAACCAGGTGGTGTTGCCCTGTGCTGTCAAATGATACAGGCCAGCCCGCTCTTTCCACCATGCCTGCCGATCAGCCGCTGCAAGGCTTTGTGCCACGATATGCGCAGTGGTGTCTGCAATGGTGCGGCTCCATGTCGGCGCGCCGTATTGATCGGAAACGATGCCCAACTCTTCACGTTCTTGCGCCAGGCGGCGCATGGTCAGCAAGAAATTCTTGCCGTGCGTGCTATAGACCCAGCTGGTGCGCAAGATCAGGTGAGGGATGCCAGTGGCCTGGATAGCTTGTTCTCCAGCCAGTTTGCTGCTGCCGTAGACATTGATCGGGCAGGTCGGGTCGGTTTCAATATACGCACCGTCCTTGCTACCGTCAAAAACATAGTCGGTGCTGTAATGGATCAGCGCCGCCCCCAGTTTTTTGGCTTCCTCGGCCATGACACCGGGTGCTTCGCCATTGATGCGCAAGGCCAGTGCCGGCTCGCTCTCGGCCTTGTCGACCGCTGTATAGGCTGCCGGGTTGACGATCAGGGTCGGCTTTACGCGACGGATGACATCGCGCACTTGGTCCAGGTCAGCTAGATCCATTTGACTGCGGTCAACGGCGATAATTTCGCCCAGGCCCTGTAGGCTGCGTTCAAGTTCGTAACCGACCTGGCCGGTTTTTCCTGTGATTAAGATGCGACTCATGAGATAGATTGATTCCAGTTGGACAGATTGGTGGATCAGGCGAAGACGTCGGCGTTGGCCAGCAGCGTGCCCACTTTATCTTTGCCCGACAACAGTGGTTCGCCGTCCAAAGGCCAATCGATACCGATCGCCGGATCATTCCACAGGATGCTGCGTTCGAACTCCGGTGCCCAATAGTCTGTTGTTTTGTAGAGAAACTCGGCATGGTCACTGGTTACGACGAAGCCATGCGCAAACCCTTCAGGAACCCACAGTTGGCGCTTATTGGCGGCCGACAGGGTAACTCCGACCCAGTGGCCGAAAGTTGCGGAGCTTTTGCGTAAATCGACGGCAACGTCGAACACTTCGCCCGCGGTGACGCGCACAAGTTTTCCTTGCGCTTGCTGGATTTGGTAGTGCAGGCCGCGTAACACTCCCTTCGCTGATTTGGAATGGTTGTCCTGCACGAAATCGCGCTTGACACCTGTCAGCTCGGCAAAGCGCTTCTGGTTAAAGCTTTCATAGAAAAACCCGCGATCATCGCCAAACACGGTTGGCTCGATGATCAGAACATCAGGTATTGCTGTCGTTTGAATTTGCATGGTATGAAATGAGCCTTTCAGGCCTTAGTATATTTTTTCTTCGAGGAGACGCAGCAGGTACTGGCCATAGGCATTTTTTCAATGGCTGGGCCAGCTGCTCCAGCTTTGCTGCATCGATATACCCCTTGCGGTAGGCAATTTCTTCTGGGCAAGCTACCTTCAGGCCTTGTCGGTTTTCAATCGTCGCAATGAATTGTCCTGCTTCCAGCAACGATTCATGCGTACCAGTATCAAGCCAGGCCATGCCACGTCCCATCAACTCCACATTGAGCTCGCCGCGCTCAAGATAAACCCGGTTCACATCCGTGATTTCCAGTTCGCCACGTGGTGAGGGGGCGATGCCGGCAGCGATATCACACACCTGGTTATCGTAGAAATACAAGCCGGTGACGGCGTAGTTCGATTTTGGTTTGAGTGGCTTTTCTTCGATGCTGACAGCGCGGCGCTGATCATCGAAGTCGACCACGCCATAGCGTTCGGGATCGTGAACATGATAGGCAAACACGGTCGAGCCGCTGGTGCGTGCCGAGGCTTCGCGTAACTGCGATTCAAAGTCGTGGCCGTAATAGATGTTGTCACCCAAAATAAGGGCCGATGGTGCATCGCCGACAAATTCCTTGCCGATGATGAAGGCCTGTGCGAGTCCATCCGGGCTGGGCTGCACAGCGTAGCTTAGGCGGATACCCCACTGGCTGCCGTCGCCCAGCAATTCCTGGAAGCGCGGTGTATCTTGTGGTGTAGAAATGATCAGGATGTCGCGTATGCCGGCCAGCATCAGGGTGGTCAGCGGATAGTAGATCATCGGTTTGTCATACACGGGCAGCAGCTGCTTCGACACGGCCATGGTGACGGGGTACAGGCGCGTGCCGGAACCGCCAGCCAGGATGATGCCCTTGCGTTCGATGGCGGCCCCCATTATTTCTGCTCCAGTGCCGTATCGCGTGCCCCGTAGTTTTTCTCCACCCACTTCAGGTAGTCGCCCGATTGGACGTCGCGTACCCAGGCCTGGTTGTCCAGATACCACTGCACGGTCTTGCGAATGCCGGTAGCGAAGGTTTCGGCCGGCTTCCAGCCCAGTTCTCGTTCGATCTTGCGCGCATCGATGGCATAGCGGCGGTCGTGGCCCGGGCGATCCTGCACATAGGTGATTTGTTCGCGATAGCTGCCCGATGCCTTGGGATCGAGCGTATCGAGGATGTCGCACAAGGTGTGCACGACGTCCAGATTGGCCATTTCATTCCAGCCGCCCACGTTGTAGACCTCGCCCAGGCGTCCCGCTTCCAGGACGCGGCGGATCGCCGAGCAATGGTCGCCCACGTACAGCCAGTCGCGCACCTGCATGCCATCGCCATAGATAGGCAAGGCTTTGCCGGCGCGGGCATTGCTGATGATGAGCGGAATCAGTTTTTCCGGGAAATGGAAGGAACCGTAATTGTTCGAACAGTTGGTGGTGAGCACCGGCATGCCATACGTATGGAAATACGCGCGCACCAGATGGTCGGACGCCGCTTTCGATGCGGAGTACGGGCTGTTGGGTGCATATGGCGTTGTTTCCGTGAATGGCGGGTCATGCGGTCCCAGGGTGCCATACACTTCATCGGTCGAGACGTGCAGGAAGCGGAAGCCATCCTTGGCTTCGCCCGTCAGGCCGGACCAGTAAGCGCGTGCGGCTTCGAGCAGACTGAAGGTGCCATTGACGTTGGTCGAAATGAATTCGCCGGGGCTATGGATCGAACGATCGACATGGCTCTCTGCGGCAAAATGCACGATGGCGCGTGGCTGGTGTTCTGCCAACAGGCGGGAGATGTGGGCGGTGTCGCAAATATCGCCGCGTACAAAGATATGCCGGGGGTCTTGCTCCAGGCTTGCCAGATTGCTGAGATTGCCAGCATAGGTCAGTTTGTCAAAATTGATCACGGGCTCATCGTTGAGCGCCAGCCAGTCGCGTACAAAATTGGAACCGATGAAGCCGGCGCCGCCAGTCACTAAAATCATGCTGCTATCCTTTTTCTGGAACATTGCCACAATGCCCCCTCGACAAATTGTCTTGAGCGCGAGGGCAATTAAATATTCTTAAATACAACTACTAACTTAATAACGTTACTAATATGCGCCATCTTTCTTGAAAATGACTTTAACCGTTTTCAGTAGTATGACAATGTCATTGAACAAAGACCAGTTCTTGACATACCAGGCATCGAGATAGACGCGCGTATCGTAGCTGACGTCGTTCCTGCCGCTGACTTGCCATAGACCCGTGACCCCGGGCTTGGCTTCAAGGTAATAGTCGATCTGGTTGCCATAGCGTTCCAGTTCGGCATCGACAACCGGCCGCGGACCGACCAGGCTCATCTCGCCTTTCAGTACGTTCCATAGTTGCGGCAATTCATCAAGGCTGGTCCGGCGCAGGAAGTGGCCGATCGAGGTGATGCGCGGGTCGTTTTTCAGCTTGAAGTCACGGTCCCACTCGGCACGGGCTTCAGGATCGCGCTCCAGTAGCTCCTTGAGCAAGACGTCGGCATTCACGGCCATGGTGCGGAACTTGTAGCAGAGAAAATGCTTGCCATTCTGGCCCACGCGTTTGTGGCCGTAGAAGATGGGACGACCCGATGCCATGACCTTGGCCGCGATCCACAGCAAGATGGGGGCGCCGACGATCATCACGCAGATCGAGGCCGTCAGATCAAAGCAGCGTTTAATCAGTTGCAAACCTGGCCGCGCCAGATTGTTGCGCATGGTCAGCAGCAAGACTTCATGTGTAAAGAAATGGTTGACTTCCATGCCGTACAGGGGCAGGCCGCGTACGGCTGGCACCACTTGCATATTGGCAACGCAACGGCTGATCTGCTGGATCATGCCCTGATAAGCGTCAATGCCGCCCTGTTCCAGCGCGACAACCGTATGCGGATCGCCCAGCAGCTTGAGTGTTTGTTCCGGACTCTGACCCAACGAAATGCAGGGCACAACCTGCTTGCTGCGATTCACATACTGATGTTCCAGGCGGTCTTGGCCTTCCGGTATCAGGAATGCAATCAGACGATAGCCCATCAACGCTTCCTCATCGAAGGCACGCGCAGTTTGCAAGGCATTATCACCCCATCCGATGATGACCATGGGGCGTATCCAGCCGCCCGCCTTCATCAACAGGTATTTGACCAGGCCGCGCAGCAGCAAGGCACAGCACGGCACCAGCAACCAGGTAGCCAGCAGCGCTTCGCGCGAGGAGTCGCGTTTGTCGAGGAAGACCAGGGCCGCGTCAATCAGGCCCATGACCATGGCGATTTTCAGGATTTCCTTGATTTCATTCGAGTATGGACGGCGTTTGGCATGATGGCCCTTCAGCTTGAAGATCGCCACAGTGACCACGGAGAGCAGGCTGTAACTGAGCAGGCGCGAGCTATCCAGCCCGAAGCTGTTCAAGCCGGTGGCATCGAGCGTCCATTTGCCAGCGAGCCAGAATGCCATGAACATGGCCAGTGCATCGGCAAAGGTGAGAAAATATTTTTCTGCCCTGCTGCTGCAATACCATTTCACTTCTTGTACAAAGATGCCTTCGATTGGTTTCATGATGACTTGCTTAACCTTATAAACTTCAGTGTGAATTCTTGCGGTGCTGCATGCAGGGTGATTGTGTCCTGCTCGGTTAAGCGCGGCCGTAGCGGTCTTCAAATCGGACGATATCGTCTTCCCCAAGGTAGCTACCCGATTGAATTTCAATCAGTTCCAGCGGTAGCTTGCCCGGGTTGGCCAGAGAATGGACGATGCCGAGGGGGATATAGGTAGACTGGTTTTCGGTCAGCAAATATTCCTTGTCGCCATTGGTGATCTGGGCCGTGCCGGAGACCACGATCCAGTGCTCGGCGCGGTGGTGATGCATTTGCAATGACAGCTTGGCGCCAGGCTTGACCGTGATCCGCTTGACCTGAAAACGTTCGCCATTGCCGATAGAATCATAGGAGCCCCATGGACGGAAGACTTTACGGTGCATGGTGGCCTCGGGACGCTCCCTGGTGACCAGTTGTGCGACCATGGTTTTGGTCTGTTGTGCCTGATCCGCATCCATGACCAGCACGGCGTCGGCGGTTTCCACGATAACGGTATTGCGCATGCCGATTGCAGTGACCAGGCGGCTACTGCTGTGCACCAGGCAATCGTTGCAATCCTGGATCAGCACGTCGCCTTGGGTGCTATTCTGGCTGGCATCCTTTTCCGCCACGTCGAATACGGCTTTCCAGGAGCCGATATCATTCCAGCCGGCATCAAGGGCGATGGTAGCCGCATGGCTGGTGCGTTCCATGACGGCGTAGTCAACGGCGATATCGGGGCTGGCGGCGTAGGCATCCTTGTCAAGGCGAATGAAGTCGAGGTCGCTTTTCGCGGCGGTGATGGCAGCGCGGCACGCGGCCAGGACGGCGGGTTGGAACTGTGCCAGTTCTTCCAGATAGCGGCTGGCGCGGAACAGGAACATGCCACTGTTCCAGAAGTAATCGCCGCTGGCGATATATTGTTCTGCGAGCTCCAGGACCGGCTTTTCCACGAATTCAAGTACGCGCTGAACTTGCCCGCTTGCAGCGCCTTCGGCGCGAATATAGCCGTATCCGGTCTCTGGTCCCGTTGGCGTGATGCCGAAAGTTAACAAATTACCTGCCTCTGCAGCAGTGCGCGCCAGCGCGATGGCGCGATGGAAGGCCGCGGTATCCAAGATGACGTGGTCCGATGGCAGCACCAGCAGGAGTGGATCTTCGCCATTCTCCATCGCATGCAAGGCGGCTGAAGCGATCGCCGGCGCCGTATTGCGGCGCATGGGCTCAAGTAACATGCGGCTGTTTTCCAGGCCGATCTCACGCACTTGCTCCGCGACAATGAAACGCGAGGATTCGTTGCATACCAACAGTGCTGGCGACACAGTGTCGATGCCGGCCAGGCGCTGCAGCGTCTGTTGCAGCATGCTGCCCTGGGTCGACAAGCGCAGAAACTGCTTTGGGAATGCCTCGCGCGAAAGCGGCCATAAACGTGTGCCGGAGCCGCCGCAAAGAATCACTGGTACGAGGGGAGTAGTCATTTATGCATCAATGTAAATATAATATTGGACGGTGTCGAATAATTGGTCAGTTGGCATATCTTGAGGCTCGTCCAGCCTGCCGTACTCTTATGTAGGGAGGTGGACATACATGCTGGAAAAAAGTCAATGTTGTAAGCAGGGGCAGTATTTTAATAAATTACAAGAAACTTTGTATTTTCTCTCGACTCTATTGGGCACGCACTTTCGTTCGTCTTGTATTGTAGTTTGCCGCCCCTGTATTCTTACTAGCGCACAACGTTTTCAAGCAAAAAAGCAACAAACACGCATATGGCCGTCATGCTGAGGAGCAACACTGCACCTGCAGCGCAGTCCTTGGCAATCTTGATGCTGGGATGTAGGGATGGGTGGAGGTGATCAATCAGATGCTCCAGCGCGGTGTTGAACAATTCCGCAGCCAGGACCAGGCCGCAATTCAGCAATAGCAGGGCCCACCACATCAAGGGTGGTTGGTACCAACAGAGTACGACGAGCACCATCAGGGCAGCCAGACACTGCAGGCGGACGCTCGATTCCATGCGGAAGGCCGCGCCTATGCCTTGTAGGGCAAATCCCATGCGCTTGAAGAAGGGCTGGTTCTTCATGGCAACTGAAGCAATGGCGCGGGATATTTGACTGACATAAAGGCGGATCTCTCAATGAATAGATGAGGATCGCAGGCATGACCATACGATATGACATCATTCGTCCACAGCAGAAAGACTGGTGCCAATCTTTTTGATGTTTGATAAAAAGTAAAAAAAGCCCGTTTTCAAATGAAAAGGGCTTTTATTGCAATAGTTGACATATTTGAGTATGTCAACTATTGCGGTACCAGGCCTTCACCTTTCGGCTCTACATCAAGCTGCGGGATAGGCCTACCTGTTGCTGCCTGGGCAGCCAGGTATTAATGGTGGGTTGGGGTGGTGTGCGCGGTGGTCGAATCCGAGCTTGCTGCACCGGCCACAACGGCAACTGCTGCGCCGATTGCGATCATGGTGCTGACGCTCAGGCCAGCAACGGTGGTGCCTGCAGCGGCGCCAGCTGCTGGTGCAGCTGCTGCTGGTGCAGGAGCCGGTGTCGATTGAGCCATTGCTTGCGCGGAAGCGAAGCACAGGATTGCCGAAGCGATCAGAATTTTCTTCATGAGATACCCTTTTAGGTTGAACAGCGGAAATGCTAGACTGTCACATGATTGTAACAACTTTTTTCATGTCAGTCTGCGCAGTACAGTCTGTGGTGCCGATAATTCACTGTATTTTAGACCAATATTAAAGCTTTTTTCCTCTTAGTTCTCATGGCGTTGTTCTGCGTAAACAGAATCGATGCTTTTTGTGCATGGATGTCCTCGCTAACTGAGGTATTGACTTGTTGCTTCAAAAGTTGCCAAGTCCTTGCCATGCGGCGTAAAATTGTTTCGTTGTACACAATTCTGCCGCCTTCCTCACGTAGTACCCCTAGGTCCTAGTTGTGGTTATAACGCGATCCACAATTCGCACCAAGTTGCCTTGACGCCACACTCCCCATCATTTTTCGAACAAAGAAGCTGCTCAGTTGGGCAATCAAGAGGATGATTTCGTTCGGACGTGGCGGGGGGCGAGAGCAAGCAGCTGCTGCAGATTTCATCAGCGAATAAGAGCAAGTAGAGCGTAGCCCGGAAGAGTCGCTGACGAGGCGTGTCAAGTAACAATGTTTGCAAAACAGTAGTAGACGGAAGGATGTTTGATCAAGAAGTGTGCCGGTCTCTTACTTACATGCGAAGAGGCCCCTTGCTTGCCGTCTGGAATCTCGGCCGTGTGGCCGCATCCCCATATATGTGATGGCAATCTGACCCAGAGCCACGCCGTTCGTATGAAATGCTGCATTTTTTCTATGTCCGTCGGCAGAAGTGATCGTTTTGACGTGTACCTGTCAGTCCGGCAGCTATGCCGGACTTATGATACTGCAACGGGAACGGGGCGCGCAGGAGGCTAGGCAAGTAGTGGCCATATCTCTACTAGTTCTGCAGGAAAAGCAGATATGTTGTTCAACCTATATAATATTGCGCGCTATCGCAATAAATTCTTGTGAGATAACTAAATTTATGAAGATTTTTATTGTTTTCTTTTCCGCGTTGATATTGACGGCATGCGGTGGCGGAGGTGGAATAGGCAACCCTACTTCTATCGTTCCTGTCCCGCCGATAGTAAATCCGCCATTGGACGAGATGAAAATTTTGATCATTGGACAATCGATATCGTCGAATTGCAACGAATATGTTTATGGTGCTGTCGATAATGTATTTCAAATAGGTAAAGATGGATCACTGAAGGCTGCACGCGATCCGTTTGAATGGGCAGATTGCAGCAAGGGGGCGATGTGGATGCCTCTTGGAAAAAATTGATTGAAGCAGGTATTGCTCGAAAGGTGGTATTTATGCCAATCGGGGTGGCTGGAAGTAGGGTGGAAGACTGGCAGGTAGGTGGTGCCGCGTTTGGCAAGTTAACAAATGCCATTGCTTTAATGCAAGCACAAGGGTTAAGTTTTGACTTTGCATTTTGGCATCAAGGCTCATCAAACGCCGGTACGGACAAGATCGTATATGCCGAGCGTCTGCGCTCGGTATTGGACTACGTAAACAGTAAAGTAAAAATCAAGCGCTGGCTGATTGCTGTTCATTCTCGTTGCTCTGGCGCATATGATAGTGGTATTGAGTCTGCTCAAATTTTAGTTGGTAATGCCCCACAACTGAATCGCTATCCAGGGCCTAATACTAATTTATTAGGTAATGAATATAGATATGATGTTTGCCATTTGAACCAGAAGGGGCAGGAGAAAATGGCATCGATGTGGCTTGAGTCAGTAAGTGCTGTTCCTAGATAGAAGATTGGATTTAAAATGAATTCGAAGTTCAGATATTCCTTGGAGAATTTTCGGGGTGTCGCAATTATTTTTGTAATGTTTTCTCATATCGCTTCGATTCAGCAGATGGGAAGGTTTGGGGATTTCTATTATTATATTTTCGCTGATGCGACAAATTGGTTTGTTTTCATTTCTGGATATTTATTTTATTATCTTGAGGTAAATAAATTCAATTATATGAATTATTTGTCAAAGAAGGCTATGTATGTTGTATTGCCATATTTGATTCTATCGATTCTTCCAATAGCATTCTGGATTTACTCTTCGCAACACATACTCTACGGTTTGACACCGATGAAATTTGTGCTTTGGTCATTGCTCTCGGGAGGTATTGCCGTCGCTCCTATGTGGTTTATACCCATGATTGTACTTTTCTTCCTGATGACACCAATTTTTAGAATTTTATCAAAGACGAAACTCATCTACGTTCTTACTGCCTGTGCTTTAATTTTTTCCATGTTTTCCTCACGAACAGCACACAATACCAATCCGTTGCTGTCTTTTTTGCATTTTCTTGGGGTTTACTTATTAGGTATCATTGCTGCAAAAGATGCCCTTGTTATTGATGGATGGAAAAATTCAACCAAGGGAAAAATTATTGCAATTTCTTTGGTTGTTTTTGTGATGTTGGGTTTTTTGTTTCCTGGATTCAAAAGTTTGCCACCAAGTTTCTTTAGCGGTCTTGGGACCTTTAACTATATTATGGCGGGTAAGCTGGCTTTGCTGATCGCAATTTTCCTTCTCTTTGAGCGTTTTATGGAGCATAAAAATAATACTCTTGGATATTTTGCGAAGATAAGCTTCGGATTGTTCTTCATCCATGGAATCATGGAGGCCATATTTCGCAGAGGAGCAAGAGATATTGATTTTGGCAACCAGATTTTGAGATTTTTCGCTGAAGTTGGTGTTGTTGTTGTTGTTTCTATAGGCGTCGTTTTTGTGCTCAAGAAGATATTGAAAAAATGGAGTCGCTATGTTATCGGTTGCTAAGTCATTTACTGCGGCACTCTTGATACTTTGCTCAACATTCACGCATGCTCGCGATATGTATATACTTGCAGTCCAGGAAAATGCTTCTGCAGTGTGTGAGGGAAAATATTTTAACGAGGTTGAGGGGATATATGAAATCGATGAAGGCGGGAACGAGATTCCGGCCGGCATGAAATCTGCCAAAGCTAATTGTGAAAATATGGGAAATATTATTCCATTGGGAGAAGAAATACTTAAAGCGGGTATGGTAAATCGGGTTGTTTTTATGCTGGTCAATGCGACAGGATCAGATGAAAATTTAATGGATGACGAGGCGTCTAAAAAATTAAAATCTGCGATTGATTTGGCAAATTCTAAAAAAATAAAATTCGATTTTGCTTTATGGCAAGGAGCGTTGATGGAAAATAATCCGAACGCAAATTACAGCCGTGAAGTTCAGGGCACAGTTAAATCGATAAGCCTGAGTGCAAAGGTGGATAAATGGGTTATTGGGCTGAGTGCCCATTGTCATCGAGCCGCTGGTGATCCTACAATCTCCATACGGCAAGAACCTTTAATTAATCGTTTCCCTGGCCCTGACATTGGTACGCTTGCCGGAGAGTATCGTACTGATCAATGCAGCGTCAATGATCTTGGGCAAAAAGAAATGGCAAAACTTTGGTATGCAGCGATGAAAAAAGCTGACATTGATAGCGAAAAATATCAGAGGGAATCCTTACTCTATTATTTCAAGTGATACCTTGTTGATTTAAATCTGTACCGGTATTTTTTTGCATCTCATTATATGCAGAGTACTGTCAATGGACAAAAGTGTAAGGGAGCTGCGATCTGGATCGCATTTCGGCGAAAATGCCCATTTCATTTCTCCTTATCGCCACGGACCGCAACGTTGCCAACCGGGGTGAAAGCCGCGTAAAATGCAGGCTTCGCGGGTGTAGCTCAATGGTAGAGCAGAAGCTTCCCAAGCTTACGACGAGGGTTCGATTCCCTTCACCCGCTCCAATGAAAAACGCCTGAAAATCTGTCTCAGGCGCTCCACAAAGCTGCCGCCGCTCCACAAATCGCATTGGTTGTCTATTTTAGGCCTCACGATCTATGTCCGCACTCCAAGTTTGGTTGGCCTCAGCACCACAAGGCGCCGTAGCCTTAATCACTGCAGTGTTAGCAGCAAGTGTTGCTATAGTTGTTACCTTTTTGACACAATGGATTTTAGGACGACGAGCGCGTACAGACCTTCTTACAAAGAAGCTTGAGGAACTCTATCTTGCGCTGAATGAAGTCTCTGCCCATAACCTCAACAGGGTAGAAGTGGCGTTGCCCCTTGCTGTGGCTACACCGTTCACAAGGCCTAAAATCGAGGGTAGCTCTATGGAGCGCCAAGGGCTCGATCTGCATAAAAAAATTGTTATGCTGGTTCGCTTATATTTTCCTGGTCTTTCACAAGCTCACCAAGAAATTTTCCGCCGAAACAGTGCTGTCAACACGCTAATTTATGAGGCTGAAGTAGGGCCTGCGCTTTCTGCTGACAAGTTAATTTTCCTTGCGGGCGCGTTTCGAGATGCAGCCGTTGCCATGGAGGAAGAGATTATCTGTAACCGAAGGGTGCTCGTGAAAGATTACTTGTTGCCAACAAGATATAGGCACGTGCACCCAGTTCAAACAACGCCTCCAACAGAATGAAAAAATACGGCGAATAGTGTTCGCAGACCTAAGAAGGCCTGTGGTATTCGGACAGAAGTTATTGCACGTTGCGTCTACTTGGTAGGAGCCACAATCTTGCCTCGCCGAAGGTAGTGCCGCTGCGTAGTTTTCACGCTGTCGTGCCCCAAAAGGTCGCTGGCCGCCTGGTCGCCACGTTCGTCTGATGTGTCATCGGCTGCCTTCGCGCGCAGGTCGTAAAACCAAAATGCCATGATGTCCTGCGCCAGTTCCGGCACATGTTCCGCCGCCCGCTTTTTTGCTGCGTCAAAGTGCGTGCGAAGCGCTGGCGCGGTCAGGCGCTTGCCGTGAATATTGGTCAGTAGTGCACCTGTCACGATCTTGTGTGTTGCCTTGCGCACTCGGATACGGTCTATCAGCTTGGCCAGCTCCCCAGTGATAGTGATGCGCAGCGGCTGCTTGGTTTTTTCCTGCGTTATGATCAGGTACCCATCGATGATGTCTTGTTCAGTCATGCGCAGCGCATCCGCTGGACGCTGACCGGTCAGGTAGGCCAAGTCCATCGCATCCCGTAGCGGCGCGCTGCCGTGCATGCGTACAGCGGAGAACACAGCATCCGTAATGTAGACGGTACGCTTTGCCAGTGAATGGCCCTGGATGCCCTCGCAAGGGTTCGACAAGCTTGTGTAGCCCCAGCCGCGCGCATGGTTCCACATGGTTGAAAACACTCGTTTGCAACGGTTGGCGGTGGTCGGCTTGTCGGCGTGGTCGTCAAGGAACTGTCGAATGTGCATTGGCTTGATCTGGTCCAGCGGCGCCCCGGAAAAGGCCGCCAGTAGGTGCTTGATGTCTGACCGGTACATGCGCGCTGAGCTGGCGGCGAGTTTTGGAACCGCTTCAACCAGGTAGCGCGTTTCGACATCGGAGAACGTCGCGTTGGCAGTAAGTTCCACCACAATATTCAGCTCAGCATATTTTTTCAAGGCCAGAATGAAATCTGGCCCAAGCGGAATTTCTTTGCGAGGCTTATCTTTCGTGTACATGTAGTAATACACCCTGCCGCTGCGCTGGGTGCGCGGGTGCATGTTTGGTGGCATGTTCAAATTACGCGTGTTTCGTCGGCCCATTTTTATTGATCCTTGGCATTACCCATGTTTTTTCCTGTGGCGCTTCCTTGCGCCCCTCTACTGCAGCGACCGTAACAACCGGCCGCCCGATGGCATTCACCCAAAAGGGGAGGCCCATCTTCCGCAGCGCCTCAATTTGCTTCGTTTTCATCTTGCGACCGGTCAGGGCACAGATTTCGTCCGTGGACAGGAACGTGCTCATATGGATATCCTCACGCATGCACCCTGCAGCGTCGAGCCAGGGAAACTAGCCAATGCGCCAGCTCGGCGGGCGTGTGCTCACGTTCTGCCTTGCCGCATTCCGGCCGCCAGCCCGGATCCCCTTTCCGGCGCCGCTCGCCGGCGCGGTTGCGGCCGGACTGGGCGATCACATGCGAGGCTTCGCCCAGGATGATGGGTATGGCCGGTATTTGAGCCGGCGCACAGCCGACGATGTACAGCAAGGTGGCTTTTTCGGCGCGGTGGCCAAACGAGCTTTGGAAAATCGGCAGCGTCCAGCCGCCAAATTTGTCCCGCTCGCCGATCGCTGGCAAGCCGCAATGAGGCCAAAGGGTCGAGCGCTTCGGGTGCTCGAGCACGCCGCCGAACTTGCGCACCTGGGCGACGGCCCACACCGCGAGTTCCTTTTCGTCCGGGCGCGGCTTGGCCAGGTGGCGCAGCGTGCCCCAGGAGCGGCAAGGCGGATGCGCCACCACCGGCACACCACCTGGCCAGGCGCGGGCGTCGCGCTCCGCGTCCCAGGCGTCAACTGCCGGCATGGTCTTGTAGATCGAATTGGCGCGCACGAACAAGGCAGCCACGGCAGGTAATGAGCGTTCCGCTGTCATGCTGGGCACCCGACAGGCGCGGTTGCCTTCTTGACCGCCTCGATGGCGCCCAGCGGCACCGCGCGGAACATGCCCGGCCACTGGTGATCCAGCTCCACCCAGGCATGCAGCTCGCCATTGCCCACGTCGCGGCGCAGGTCGTTGACGGTGCCGGCCTGGTAGCCTTCGTCGGTATCGAATGTCACACGGTCGCCCAGGGCGATTTGCCGCGGCGAATTGGTCGAAGTGTTCAGCATTGCGGTGCTCCTTTTAGTTTGGCGGTAACGCCGCACACGCCGTAGCGGTCGATGGCAGCGTCGATCACGTCGCCGCTGGATGCGGCAACCTCAAAAAATTCAAAGCGTTCGGTTTGCGTGCGAACGATCACGGCATAGGTGCTCATGTGCCATTTCTTTCATGGGGTGGGTTGTCGGGGACGATCAGCCGGGGCCACGGGCACGCGTTGACGGCCGCCCAGGCTGCAATTACCGCTGTTTTTGCCTCGTCCGACAGGTTCGGCACGGGTGCCGCCGGCGGCGTGGCCGGGGCAGGGCGGTCGGGGTGCGTACAGTTATTTACACGAGTCCGAGGAACGGCAACCCCAACAGCCACCGCGCGAGCGCCTGTGGCCTGTACGGGCGTCCACGTATGGCGCACGGACTTGAAGACCACGCCTATGAGGTCGCTGCAGCGCACGCCGTAGGGCGTGGTGCGCAGTGTTTCGCCGTAGCGCCCAATGACGGTCTTTTCGTCCTTGGCCAGGGTGACGACCAGTTCCTTGCGCGGCACCAGGGCGCCGCCTTGGGCGCGCAGGTATTCGGCCCAGCAGGCGCGCTTTTCTCCGTCGATCTTTTGCACGGCGTCCCAGGCGCGGCGCATGGCTGCCGGCGCTTCGTTGAGCATGCTTTCCTCGATGCGGCGCAGTTCGCGCCAGACGGTGACGGGCGCGCCGCCCCATTGCTGGAATTGGCGGATGCCCCAGCAGGCTGCCCAGGACTCGACGCGCGCCGATGGCGTCAGCTCGACATCGCCTTCGGTGTTGGCCGTGACAACGTAGCCTTCCGTCGTCTTGTGCTCGGCCACGCCGTCGATGTTCTTGGCCACGTACTTGGCGATGTAGCCGGCGGCGCTGCCCTTGGCCCAGTCGATGCGTTTCACGTCCAGGCGGCGCGCGAAGGCGCCCGGTTCGCCACGGTCCACGCGCCAGGCGTAGCGCTTCATGATGCGGATGGCGCGGCCGGCCACGTCCCGCAGGTGGACCGTCTTGTATTTCGCGGTCGGGCGCACGAACAGCAGCAGATGCCAATGCGGACAGCCATCGTGGTGCGGCTCGGCGATGCGAAAGCCGTACAGACCGATGCCACGGCGCGCCAGCGCGGAGCGGCACAGCGAGGTCATCTTGCCCAAATACGCATTGGCCTCGCGCGGTGTGGAGCCGTCGAACTTGGCGTTTGGCTTGCCGCTGTGCTGCATGGCGTGAAAGCGTGATGGGCACGTCCAGGTGATGAAAATGCCCTGGTCGCCGCACTCGCGGGCGATCTGTTCAAAACCGTTGATGCGCAACATCAGCTCGCCGCGCCGGATGGCTTTATTCGCGGTCGTTTTCTCGGCCAGCTCGGCGATGCTGAATTGCTGGCCGTTTTCGTTTTGCACCAGGGTGGCGGCCAGCGCTGCCGCGTTGCGGCGGTTCTGCGCCAGGCGCGACAGCACGGCGTCGTTGCTGGCATAGGGTTCGCCGCGATAGTTCACGTAGCCCAGGCGGATATTGCCCGCTTCAAAGGCGCGCTTGACGCGTTTGCGCAACTGGCGGCGCCACCAGCGTGCATCCACCAGGCGGGCGATGGTGTCGGTCATCGTGTCGAACTCCGGCAGCTCGATGCCATACGAGGCGCATTCGTCTTCCATGATCTGCAGGGCGTGCGTGTCGGACACGGCCATCCACAGCATTTTGGTGACGCCGGCCGCCGCGCGCTCGGCGGTGGCCACGATGTCGGCGTCGCTCTGCGACAGGTCGACGCCGGCCGGCACGTATTGTTCGGCGAACTCGCGCACAAAGCTGGTGGCGACGGATTCATAGACTTTGTACCAGGACGACCAGGCCATCTTGGCCAGGGCGGCCGTGATGACGCGGTTGCGCCACTTGAACGGGATGCGGGCCAGCTCGGGCGCGAATTGCGCGGATCGCAAGAAGGCTTCATGGCGTTGCGGGGCAGGCAGCAGGATTTGTTTAGATTGCATTCAACAGTCTTTCGTACACACGGATAGCGGCAGAGGTGGCGGCGCGTAGCTCGATGCGCTCTTCCTCGGTAAATGAGTGGATGGGCGATTCCCAGCGGTCGGCATCCATGCCGGCGGCGATCAACACGGAACGGCGCGCGCCACGCGGAGACAATCCCCAGGCTTGGGCCATGAAGGGCGCAAGGTTGCGCGGCTTGATGCTGCGCAGTGATGCCTTGGCCTCGGCAATGGCCGCCAGCGCATGCCCGGCGCCCGGTGGCGTCGGCATATCCTTGTCGCGCGCGGCCAGAATCTCGGCGGCAGGCTGGAAGGACAGGTGATTTTCGATAAGGGACGCCGGCATGGCTCAGTCCTTGATGGCGCCGATGGCCCGCAAAACGTCAGGGGTAATGACGATCAGGAGCGACAGCATCCAGATGCCGCAGGTTTTGGCCAGGCGCAGCATCAGCGTGCCCCTTCCTTTGCTAAATACTTGGCCCAGTAAGTCAGCGTGCGCGACGAGCTGGTGCATTGCACGACGCCGGATTCGCTGGCGAACAGGTAGCGCAGCTCGATGGGCAAGCTACCTGCCAGGGCGCGCTGGCTGTCTGGTAAGAAGAAGCCGCTATGCTGCAGCGCGTGCAGATCGCTGATGATGAAGGTAAGATTGGCCGCGCCATAGGCGTGATAGGTCTTGACGATCTCGCGGAGATAATCGGACAGCACGGCAATGTTGTCAGGAGTGCGGGTGCGAGTTTGAGCATTGGCCAGCAACAGGAAACAGGTAGGAGCGACGGGCACGACGCATTTTTCAAGGACTGGTCGGCCCGGCTTCGGCATTGCAGGTATTCCGGATTGGCTGGTGGCGTGCAGCGTGTTTTCCATCGGTTTTCCTTATTTCAGGTTGAACGAATCCCGCACGCTCAAAAGGGAGCGCAGCAGGGCACAGCAAAAGAGGGGGAGTTACAGCGGCCGGGTTACGGCGGCGCGAGGATAGGTAAGGCGTTCATCAGCACCCCGCAGTCAGGTCCAGGGCCAGTTGGCTGGTGGCCGCTGTGCGTGCATGCTGGGACATCGGGATGCGGATATCCGGCTTGGGCATGGCGGACAGCGAGAGAGTGCGCAGTACTTCCAGGCCTGCCACGAAGGAGTGCCCGCATTCGGGGTTCTGGCACATGTAGGTGATTTCCTTGAACATGGCGGACATCGTGCGGCTTTTGACGGCGCGGACGGTGTTTTCGCAATGCGGGCAGGGCAGGCCGATGACTCTCATTTGTTTTTTCTTTTCACTTGATACAGGGCACGGCCTCGGCCGCTCATCTTGCGAATCCCGATTCGTACGTTATCCTTAATCAACCACTCGATAGCCTGATCGATGGTGTCCAAGCCCTGCTGTATTCGGACACGTTCAAACGTGTCTTGGTCTTCATCGCATATTTCTACAGGTACGGAACGGTCGGGCATATTTTCGGCTGCTCAAAAGTTGCTGATTGGTGACTTCATTTAGGCAGCAATGCTGGGTAAGGTGACACTGTTGTCGTCGCCAAGCACTATTGCCGCCTGGCGAAGCGCGAGCTGCCGCAGAAACGGCGCCAGTTCCTCGCCCTGATAATTGGCGATGGCGGCCAGGACGTCATACTCATATTCGTCAAGGCGCACCATGACACGGTTGTTGCGGACGCGTTTTGGATCGGGATACATGGGCCTGCTCCTGTGCTGTTAAGCGTGATGGACAAGGGAGAATTGTTCGAGTTCGGCCTCGTAAGATTGCAGGCCACGTAACAGCATTAGGCGCATAAACGATGCCCGCGAACGGGAGTCTTGCTGTGCGAATTTTTCCACGCGCTCGATCTCAGGAGGGAGCAAGCGAATCGGGATTGGCTGCGAAAGTGGGTTCTTCGGCTGGCGCGTGACTGGAGCGGTAGATGTCATAGGATATGATTTGTATACGTCACATGGTAATGACGTCACTTTAGTACAAAAAATTGTACTTTGCAACTAAAAGATAGACATATGGATACATTTGGGCAGCGCTTAAAAAGCGAACGGAAGCGACTAGGCATGACTCAACCGGAATTCGCACTGGTTGGGAAGGTCGAGAAGGGCACACAAATTAATTACGAACAAGACAAGAGATTTCCTAGTGCGGATTATCTAATTGCCATCGCATCAGTGGGCGTCGATACGCAATATGTGTTGCATGGCACGGCCGCAAGCGCCACGTTGACCGACGACGAGAATGAGCTGTTAGTCGGATATCGTAAGCTGGACCTGCGAGGAAAAGCACGCGTACTTGGTGTTGTTGAGGGGATTACGGAGCTGGCCGCTCCCCCGTCACCAAGAGGAATCGAACGCAACACGCAAATGGTTTTTCATGGAAAAGTAGGCCAGCAAATTCATGGGGATATCACGGCTCCCCAAACGATCAACGTTGGTCGCAAAAAAATCACCTACGTAAAGCGCGGCGGAAAGATAGGCTATCGTTGGTATGGTCAGCAGTGAGATGGAAAGTTGCAGCTGTAGCCCCTTTGCTCTTTGCGTGCTGTTGGCCGCAATATAGGTGCGACACGATGATTTCCATGGGAAACGGCGCTGTCAGAAATTCATGCTATTTCGATGGCAAGGCATACACTGTCGGTGTTGTCATTGAGACAGCGCGAGGTATTAAATGCGAGTGTGCATCAGCAACTTTTGATGGCCTACCGACTTGGGTGAGTGGCAGATGGAGTTAGCTAGCTAAAGTAGGGGGCGTGGCGAGGAAACCCACCCCAAGAGTATGTTGAGGTGGTTTCTGTATCTATACGATCATAGCTAGTTATCGTTGTTGAAAGGGCTGTAGATACGCATTCACAATTTTGTCAGCGGCTAGATTGGATTTGCTTAGTAATCGCTCACACAGTCCCTCCAACTCACCGGCCTCAAGCAGCGAATCGCAGAGTTCTCGGAATAAGATACGCGCATCTCCACCGATATGAGCGAGTCTATCCATTGTCAATGCCTTAGATCTAGACGCCATGGCTGCTTCTGTCGCAAAGGCATTTGGGACGACGCTGACTCGCTCACAAGTATGACCGGGATAATGCTCTTCAAACCACTGCTCCGCGACGAGCAATTGTCCATGCTCTTCCTTCTTAAGCGGATTTGCTTCACGTTTTCTGCTTTTTGCTTCAATGACCATACCGACTTTGCTTGGGAGAATCCAAAGCACATCCGGCCCGACGCCTGCATCATCGTGCCTTGAAGCAGTAAATCCTAGCATTCTTCCAAGATTGACTAGCGCCTCTTCAAACTGGTTAGCTGACGCTTCGGCGTGTAGCTTGGAGAGAATATCTTCGAGAGTTTGCAAATAGCCACGTCGCATGCGATATTTAAGAATCGGAGCAACGATTGCTTTAGCTTGAACGCCTGGTAGTGCCAAAGCGCGGTACGGCGGCGGAACACGTGGACGAAGCATGGCGCTGTTCGCTGCATAAGCTGAGCGTTGCAATTCCTCAGCCCGTTCTACATTGCCCCAATCGTCAGCTATGCGTGCGGTTATCTGCAATATCCAGCCCTTGGTTTGTAAGTCAATCTTGCCCAGATCTAGAACTCGTTGCAGCTTCGCGATCGCTTTTTCATGGTGGCCTGCTGCCCACAGATCAACAGCTTTACGCTCTACATCTGCCAGATCTAAATGTTCAACATCTTGAACGACATCCTCCACTAACTCCGCCAGCGTTTCGGCATAGTGGCTCTGCCAATCAGCATCACGATCAATACATTTCATTACTGTACCAAAAAAATCATTACGATCTGCGACAGCTTTACTAATTTCCGTACCCATTAATAGTTGTGCTTGTGTTGCACTTGTCAAGAAACTGAAATTTGCATCCTTGGCGATCCAAGACGCTAAAGCTGATCCAACTAAGAGTACGGCACAATGGTCACCAGCGCCCCTTGCGCCACGACCTATCCCCTGTTCGATGCGTTGAGCTAACATCCTAGTGAAACCTGCCCCGCCATAGAGTGTGATTGCGCGATAACGCTCATATTCTGAGGTGCCGGTAGGAAGACCGCTCATTACCAAAAGGCGACACGCGTCCCCAGGAAGATCGATGCCATCGTAGCGGTTTGCAAATACATATGGTCCTGAACTTGCGCCTGATTGCAGGGCGGCAATGGCTCCTGCAACTGCATCTGAACCTTTAGCAACGGTAGCAATCGTACCCCACTCCTTGGCGATCTTATCGGAAGGCGTTAAGAACACAACGCCTTTTTTTGCTCGATAAGTTGCGTGAAAGTTCTTCAACAGCGGTCCGGTCATTCATTGCAAATGGCATCATGTCTGGACATAGCACCATGCGTTCACTCACCCCGGCCAGTGATCGTGACGTAAGTGGCTTTTTGACAAGATTCACATCGGCACCAAACGTTCGTATAAGATCGCTGTCATCCGCGATTGTCGCCGACATGTAAATACGGCGAGGTGCAGTTGTGAAGGTAGGGAACGTATCCAGCATAGGAAGTACCGGGGTGATACTAAAGTGTTTGGAGCTAATCAGTGCGTGGCACATATTCAAACGGTCTCGAATTAAAGGCCACACAAATCTGTGAGTTTTTGCTTCATTGCGAAGAATTTGCTCAACTGCTCCGAAATTTTCTCGCCAAGCAGGATATGGAACCTCAAGTACTCCAAAATCACGCTCTGAAATGATGTCGTCGAAAGTTCCGGCTTTCCCAGCCTCACGAAACGAGAGACGGAATAAGTCGCACAGCGCTTTGTATTGCTGTGGTGATTCAATCGCATCGACATTGAGAGTAAATTTTTCACGTACCTCGGAAAATGCAGAGTGTGCATCATCCAAAATGATTGCCCCCACGCTCACAACATCCGCAGATCCAACGATTCCGAACTTACTCATCCCGTGAAAAAGAGCTGAATAGGTCGCCACCATAACCGCTTTGCTGTTGAGGAAATCCTCGTGTAGCGGGGCCCCGATCTGATAGGCCACGGCTGGGATGCCAAATTGTTTTGCCCGTTCGATGGTCTGATCTACTAGCTGAGTTGTCGGAGCTAAATATAGTACAGGTGATTTCAGTTCGTTAAGAGTTGACTGTGCCATCAACAAACCGACAAGAGTTTTTCCGCCACCAGTGTGCAGTTTGATTACGACGTCCGCTGCATTCCTGTCTTCAAACCAAGTTTTTAGAACATCGCTCTGACTAGTGTATAGGTCGTTAAAGCCAGGCGGCTTAGGAAGGCGCCGCAAAATTTCAGCTGGCTCGACTGGCTGAGCTTTGGGCTTCGTGGCGCGCAGTTTATTAAAATCTACCATTCAGATTGCTCCAATTTCAAATGTGGTGGGCTACCTTATCATTTAAAAATGCTGTTAAAACTACCGAATTGTCACAAATTCTAACGATAATTCCGTTAAAATTTTTGCCTGAAGATAGAGTTTTTTCACGTTTTTCTAAAACTGATCCCTATTTTTATTATTCGTGGTTGTTTTCTTCAATAATACTTCGAACCTCTTTTATCTTTTCCCATGCGAGTTTGGCAGCGCGCATGGCGCCGTGCTTGCTCCTGTAAAGATGCTCCAGCGTCTTGAGCGTGCCCGTGGCTCCGGCCTGCTCCTGCCCCGCCTTTCTCTTCTTCGCCGCCACGTCCTTCCACTTGGCCACCACGCCCGTGATGCCTTCGTCCGGGTCTTTCTCTTCCTCGCGCTCGGCCTCTACCGCTTCCGTTTTCGTTTCAAACTCCACACGCGTGGTAAAGCCGTTGCCGCCCAAGCTGTGCGTGACCTTGACCGATAGCCATTCGGTGGCGTCGATCTCGGGCTTGAAGCCGGTTACGGTCACGGGCGATTGCGGGAACACGGCCGGGTTGCCCAGGGCCAGGCTCATTTCAAAGGTGGCCAGGCCGCGCAGGATGCGCTGCCATTCGGCGACGGCCGCCGCGCGCGCGTCCGTTTCGTTGGCGAAGGTGGTGCGCAGGCGCTTGCTGTTGCCGGGCACGCCGGCCACCACGCTGCGGCGGCGCGCGTAGCGCTCGTCGTGCCAGAAGGCGCGCACGCCCGTGTAGGCGTCGCTTTCGGCGCTGTGGTAGCGGTGGCCGTCGCCCAGGGCGCGCGTGATGGGAATGACGGGCAGCGCCTTGCCGCTGGCGGTGCGGCTCTGGTTGATGGGGATGAAGAGCAGGGTGTCGTTCTTGACGGTGGCCACCGCGTCGTATTTCCTGCCCAGCCGGCGCAGGAAGGCCGCATCGCTTTCGTGGGTCTGGTCGATGTGCTCGATGGCGATATCGCGCAGACGCGCGGACACGCCCGACGCCAGCTCGTTGCGAAAGGCGATGGCCTCGATGATGGTGCCCAGGGTGGTCTTGTGAAAGCTGTGTTCCTGCTGCTGTTTGAAGGTGTCGATCAGGTTGGCCGACCTGGCGCGCAGGGTGATGGTGTCGGGCGCGCCGCTGTGCTCCACCTCGTCGACGGTGAACTTGCCCATGTCCACCAGGCCGGACGCTTGCCAGCCCAGCGCCAGGGCGATCTGCGCGCCGCGCGGCGGCAGGGCCAGCTTGCCGTCGCTGTCGTCCAGGGAAATGTCGAGCTGGTCGCTCTCGTCGCCGCGGCACAGGGTCAGGGTCAGATTAATCAGCCGCGGCGAGACGATGGCCGTCAAATCCTTGTCCTCGATGCTGACCATGAAGGCGGGGATGTTGGTACTCATTTGAACTTGTCCGCCGCGCTGCCGATGGCGCCGCTGATGCTGCCGCCGATCTTGTCCTTCATCTCGCTGACCACGCCGCCATATTTCGACGTGATGCCGCCGACGACATTGCCCACGACGCTGCCCACGGCATTCCTGGCCGCGCCGGCAATGCTGCTGGTTATGCCGTCGATGCTGAGCATGTTTTTCAGGTCGCCGATGTCGCCCAGGCCGACCATGGCCAGCACGCCGTCGTCGTCGCGCTTGAGCGCAATCGAGAACTCGACGCGGCGCGCGCCGCCGCTGCCGTCCAGGATGGTGCGCCCCTCCGTCATGCTGGTGATGCGGTAGGAGCCGAGAATGCGGCCCGTGCCCTGGATCAAAATCCACGATTTACCGGTGTCGGCCATCATGCGCAGGGCATCGAGCGAATACAGGGAGCCGGTCAGTTCCGGCGCCACCCAGCCCGACAGGGTAATCGTGTCGTCGCCGGGCCCCACGTACTGATGCGCGTCGCGCAGGCCCACGCGGGCCGTGCTGGCGTGCTTCCATTCCGTTTGCCGCTGCAGCTCGTGATAGGCCAGAGTCGGCAGGCTGAAGACGAACATTCCTAAAATCATCATCATGGTGTTTTTTCCTTCTTAATCGTGGTCGCGCAGGGACGAGCGGATGCGCGCCGCTTTTTCGCGATCGCGTTGTTCCATGGCCGCATATACCGCGCGGGCGATGGCCTGCGGATCGGAACCGGCTTGCGCCTGGATCGTGATTTCGATCTTGTCGCCCTGGATCGTCATACCGGCGCCGAACGCGCCCTGGGCCAGCGGCGCGCGCGTGTCGAAGGCGCTGGCGGGTAACGCCGTGGCCGTGCCGATGGCGATGCCGGCGCCCAGTTGCGTCAGGCGCTGCGCCAGGCCCGATACCTTGGCAATCGGCGCATCCTCGCTGCGGTCCAGGCCTACGGCCAGACCCTGCATGGTGTAGTCGCCGAGCTGGGCAAACACGCGGCTTGGGCTGTGGATGCCCAGTTTTTCCTTGAACCAGGCAATGGTGCTGGAACCGGCATTGCTGATGGCGTCCTTGACGGCGCCCATGGACCCGGTGATGCCGTTGACCAGGCCGCGCAGGATGTTGGCGCCGAACTCGGTGAACTGGGCCGGCAGCTTGATGCCGAACCAGCTCAACACGCCCGCGAACGCCTGGTAAAACACGCCGACGGGCGACCAGTTGATAATCAGCGCGCTGATGCTGGCCATGCCGCCGCCGAACGTGGCTTGCATCCGCGACCACAGATCGGCAATGAACCCGGTCAGCGGCGCCAGGCCCGCGACAATGCTACGGCAAATGTTGCCGGCAAAGTCGGTGAGCTTGGCCGGCAGCGCAATGCCGAACCAGCCCAGCACGCCCGCAAACGCGCGATAGAACAGGCCCAGGGGCGACCAGTTGGCGATCAGGCTATTGATGCCGGTAAAGCCGCCGGCAAACGCCGTCTTGACGTCCGACCACAGACCGCGAAAGAAACCCTTGATCGGCTCCCAGTATTTGTAGATCAGGAAGGCGGCGCTGGCGATGACTGTGACAGCAATGCCAATCGGGTTCAGCATCAGGGCGCGACCCAGCCACAGCACGGCGCGGCCCGCCCACATGAAGGCGCCGCCCAGGCCGCGCAGGATGGGCGTGAGCACCCCGCCCGTCACGCCCATTTTGGCAAACATGACGTGCAGCATGGCATACGGGCCGATCATGGCGGCGATGCCCAGCATCAGCGGGCCGAGCACCAGCAGCAGGCCGGCCAGCACGGCAAAAGCGGTAATCATGACCTTGGCCACGGTCGGGTTGCGCTCCATGAAACCGTTCAGGCGCGTGACGGCGGAAATCGCCAGTTCCAGCCCCTGCGCATACAGCGGCAGGATTTTTTCGCCCATGGTCAGTTTCAAGTTGGCCAGCTTCGACTGCGCCTCCAGTTCCTTGCCGGCGGCCGAGTCGCGGCCCAGCTTTTCCAGCCGGCCGATGTTCGCGGCGCCACGGTTGAGCTTTTCGTTCTTGTGGATCTGCACGCGCTGCAAGTACATCTGCGAATACAGGTTCGACGCCGTGCGGTTGGAAAAGATGCTGCCGATGGCGTCGAGCACCTGTTTCTTTTCCGTGATGCCTTTCTTGGCCAGTTGCGGCAACAGCACCTTTTCCAGCCACTCGAACTGGTTTTCGCGGAACAGTTCCGCGCCCAGCAGCGCGCCGGGATCGAGGAACGAGACTTGCCCCGCCTTGTCGTGCTTGACCTTGCTTTTGTCTCCAATCAGGCCGAACTCTTCCAGCTTCCTGGCTGAGCGCTTGGTGGTGCGGCCCTGGTACAAGTTCTGGTAGGCGCTCATCAGGGACGTGCCGACGCGGTTGCCGCTCATTTCCTGCACCAGCGGTTCCATCTGGTAGTAAAACGCATCATCTTTCAAGCCTTTGGCAGCGATACCGCCCGTCTTGATCATGTTCAGCCATTCATTCGGCCCCACGCGCCCGCCCGTGGCGGTGATGACCTGCTGCACGATATTGGCCTGGGCTTCGAACTTTTCCTTGCTCTCCAGGCCGCCGCGCAGCTCGATGACCTTGAGCATGTCCATGAACTTGCGTTCGTTGTCGGCGCCTTCGGCCTCGCCAAAGAAGGCGTGATTGGCAAACTTCATCTTGGCCAGGGTAGGCGCGACCATTTCCGCGTGGTGCACGTCGGCAAAGGCGCTCATGCCGTCGCGCATCAACTGCAGGTTGTCGAGCTGGCTGGTGCCATAGGTCTTCATGTTGCGCGCGAAGGCGACGGCCTCGGCTGACACCTTGTCGCCCAGGCCCAGCGCGTTGACTCTGCCCACTTCCGTTTGATAGTGCTTGGCCTCGTTCAGCCCCTTGACGACGGGCGCGCCGATGACGGCGCCCGTGGCGGTCGCGCCAGCGCCGGCCATGGCCAGATTGCCCGCCTTGTTGCGCAGCTTGTCGGCATGCTGGGTGGCGTTGGTGACGCGCTGCTGCCTGGCGTTTGCATTGGCCAGCTTCTGCTGCTGCAAGGTCATGGTTTTGTTGGTGGCCTCGATCTCGCGGCGCAAGGTGCGCTCGTGGTTGGCCAGGTCTTTGGTGCCGATGCCGGCGCCCGCCAGGCGCTCGCGCATGACCTGCAGTTGCTGGGCCTGCTGCTGGCCTGCCGTCTTCAAGGCGCCGGCCGCTTTGACGGCGGCGTTAAACTCGCGCGTCATGGCGCGCGTGGGCGCCTCCGTCTGTTTCATCTTGGTGGCCAGGCTGGCCACCTTTTGCTGGGCTGCTTCCAGCTTGGTGCGCGTGGCGTCCAGGCCGCCATGCAGTTCGCGGAACTTGCTGATGTTTTTCTGCTGGGCATTCAAGTCACGCAAACGGTCGCTGGTCGCTTTCAACGCCTTGGCCGTATCGCTGGAGCCGCCCATGATTTTTTTCAGCGGGCCGGTGATCTTGTCCAGCGCTGCAAACACTACCTGTAACTTCAAATCCCGACCAGCCATCTATTCCGCTCCGCTTCGTTGCCGGGCGCGCTCGCGCCAGGCCATCAGTTCATCAATCGTAAAGCCGTCCATCGCTGCCGGCGTCCAGTGGAAGACGCCGGCAATGTCGGCCATGGCGTCTTCTACTTCGCCGGGGATACCGAAAGGCGATCGGCTTTGCTCGCCAAAAACCGGCAACCTCGGCGCCCACGGCCAGCAGGTCGGCCGGGTCCATGTTGGCGATGTCGTGCGCGGTCAAGGTCGGCTCGGTGATGCGCGGCAGCACGATTTGCAGGGCCGACACGTTCAGGTTGGCCAGCTCGATCAGGGAAATGCCACGCAGGGCGCCCGCCTTGGGCTTGCGCACGGTGAGCGCGGTGATGAAGCCGTCGCCGCGCTTGATCGGTTCGTCCAGTTCGATGACGGCTTGGTTTTGGGTATCGTTGTGCATAGTGGTTTCCTTGTTGTGGTGTGTTTAAAAAGGGGATTACAGGCCGATGGCCTTGCGGATGGCGGCATTCGTGTCGCCGCCGCCGAAGTTCTCGGTGCCGCTCATGAAGTCCAGCTCGATGACGGTGGCGCCGTCGATCATCAGCTTGTAATAGCTGCAGGCCATCGTGTATTTGTGCGTGGTGTCGTCGCCCATCTTCGCCGCGCCCATATCGATTTCCTTGTAGCGGCCGCGCACGACGACCTCGACGGCGGCGACCGTGCCGTCATCGTCTTCCTGGTAGGCGCCGGCAAAGCGCAGCTGCACGGCGCCGTGTGCGTGGGCGCCGTACTGTTTCAGGGCTTCGGCGATCAGGCCGCCGCCGCTCCATTCCAGCGACAGCGCCTCATTGCCGAAGTCCACGGACACGGGGCCGCTCATGCCGCCGGCGCGGTACTCTTCCATCTTGCGGCTCAGCTTGGGCAAGGTGACTTCAGGCACCATGCCCATGAAGGACACGCCGTTCTGGAACAAGTTAAAATTTTTCAGTTTGCGGGGCAGGCCCATAATTTCTCCAGTGATTCAATGCGCCCGCGTTGGTGCGGGCAGGGTGGGGATGCTGATTACGCGGCGATACGCGAGGCGAAGTCGGCCAGGTAGCGGTCGGTAATACGCTGCTGGAATTTCAGGTTTTCCAGCGGCGGCACGGGCGTGTAGTCATAGTCGATGGCCAGCTTGCCCGCCTTGAGCGTGTCCTTGTCGTTGAACTGCTCGTCATACCAGGCATGGCCGTCGATGATGTAGCCCTGCAGTTTCAAGTCGCGGAACTTGGCATTGATGCTTTCCAGCAGATCGCGCACCAAGGACGGATGCAAGGGCAGGTCGACAAAGGCGAAATGCGCCTCGGCGATGGTGTCGGCCAGCACCTGGGCCGTGCGCGTGTAGCTTTCGAAATAGAAGAAGCCGCCCGGCGTCTCGCAGGTACGCGAACCCCAGAAGCGGTAGCCGCCCATGTTGATCAGGGTGGTCACTTCCTTGGCATTGAGCACGCCGGCGTCGGTGGCCGGGTCTTGCAGGTCGAAAAACACGTCCTTGGTGATGCCGGTCGGGCCGTTGACGACGACATTCGACAGCGTCTTGTGCCATCCCGTCTCCTCGTCGATCTTGGCGCGCAGACCCATGGCGTAGGCCACGGCGGAAATACTGGCCTCTTCATCGGTGGCGGTATTCCAGTTCACGAAGTCGGGCCAGATCATCATGATTTCGCGCTGGCCGAACTGGCCGCGATAGGTGGTGGCCGCCATGACGGTGGCGCAGCCATAGGCGGATGCATACACGAAGCCGCGCAGGCGTTGCGCCACGCTGGCCAGAGCATTGGTGACGGCCTGGGTATCCAGCCCCGGCGCGCCCAGGATGCGCGGTTTGACGCCGAGCTTGCTTTGCGCGGCCAGCAGCGCCTGGGCGCCCAGGTACTTGCCGTCCGGCGACACGCCGCCCACGGCATTGGTCGTGGTTTCCGCTTCCGTTTCGCCTTCGGCCACGCGCACCACGATGGTCAGCGGTTTGGTCTGCGCGGCGATGGCCGCCAGGCTGCGATACAAGGTGCCCGTCTTGCCGGCCTTGCCCATGGCGGCCAGCACGTTGGTGACGAGCACGGGCGTGTCGAGCGGGAACGCGGCCGGGTCCGCATCGTCGGCCGTGGCGATCAGGCCCAGCACGGCCGTGGAGACGGTGCGGATGGGGCGCGAACCTTCGTTGATTTCGATGACGCGCACGCCATGGTGATAGTCGGTAGCCATGTTGTTCTCCTGGTAGGTGGTAAATGTCGGGGTGTTACTGTGTGATGGCTGCTTCATCGAAGGCGCGCCGCGCCTCTTGCGGCAGCGTGTCCGCGATGCGCTGGAACTCGGCGCTGACGGCTGCCTGCAGCTCGTCCAGATCGCGCGCGGCGGTCACGCTTGGGCAGATCGTGATGTCGAGCAGGCAGGTGCGCGCCGTGATGATCGTTTGCACGGTGTCCGTGTCGCCGCTGGCCACGGCCGCAAAGCCGATGCCGGCCAGGCGGTTGAGGATGCCGTCGCGCGTTTTTCTGACGCCGACCAGGAAGGTGTCGCACTGCACCAGCAGCGGCGTGGGCGTCGGCGCGGTAATGACCAGCCGGCCGTTCTCAAATTGAAAGGCATGGCCTGCGGGCCTGCCCATCGCGGCCGCATAGTCTTCGTCATCCACCTCGATCAAGTCGTCAGGCAGGTGCGGATACTCAATGTGTTGGGGATAAAAATTGCCTGTCGAGTAAGAGTAGCGAATGGTCATTTCACTTGCCTATGGAAATAATGAAAACAGAAACGTTGCTGTTGGTGTAATTGTTCTGCGCCACGCCGCCATTCACGGAGGTGGGCATGGCGGCGACAAACGCATTGGAATTGGGACTCGCACCGACCCCCAGGACGCTGGCCGTGCAGCCGAACGCCGCTTCCTTGAACGCAACCGGAAAGGAGAAATTCTTCGTTGCAATGCCGTTTGATGCGACGGGCACGTCGACGGTTTGCCATTGCATGATGAAGTCGTCCGGCAGGAACTTGTGGCCGCTACCGGCCAGCACGCCTGAAAATGCGGCATTGCGGCTCAGTTCCGCGGTGGAATCGATCACGCGCCACACCTGATCGGTGGTCGCCATCAGCGTGAGCGACTGGCCTTTTTTGACCGTGATGCTGTTCGTTTCATCGGGCGCCATGAGAAAGGCACCCTTGGCCGGTACGAGCCGTGCGCTTTGCGGGCCGGTGCAATGGACGCGCACGCAGATACCGGCATTGTTGGGAATGCCCAGCGATACGGGAGGGGGCAGGGTGAGCACCATTGCCGCGCCGCCCAGCAAGAGCACCGAACCGGCGTCGTCGGCGGTCAGCGAACGGTCCGCTTCCACGCGGGTGTAACCCGTCATGCTGCCTTGTGCGCGGCGGACAAACTCGGTGGTTGCAATGCGCGGCCCGCTGTTGAATTGCTCGGGCGTTGGCGCGACGTTGCCAAAGTAATTCTTGAACGCTTCCACATGGCGCAGTTGTGCCGAACCATTGACACAGACCCAGTTGCCCAGACCATCGCTTTCCACGGTCAGCGATTCGCCAGCATTGACGTCGATGCTTTGGATGGCTACAGCGCTGGCATACAGCAGGTCGCCCGGGACGACATTGACCTTCATGCCAGGGCTGACGCTGACAACGCAGAAGAATTCGATGCGCGTGCCGCGTTTGCATTGCCTGGAGCCGGGTAGTGTGAATTCCGCCAGGCCTAGGCCCGATACGCCATTGTTGATGAAGCTCGCGCCGGCATCGTCTTTCGACAAGGGATACTTGCCGGTACCGACCACGACCATTTTGGACGCCTGCATGCCTATCCGATTGGCGTACTCGGTGGTGGCGATCTTTGTGCTGCTGTCGAATTGGGGCTGCGTCGGGGCCGTGTTGTTGAAGTAGTCGGCAAAATCGACGTTGCGCCACATTTCGGCCGTCGCGTCGATGACTTGCCAGACTTGGCCGGCCGTCGCCATCAAGGTGAGGAACTGGCCCTGTTTGACGACAATATTCTTCACGTCGCTGACGTCATAGGCAATGACCACGCCAGCAGCGGACGCAATCGTGCCGGCGGCCTGGTTCCGTCCGAAGAGCTTGAAGTATTTTCCCGAATTGGCGGGAATACCCAGCGCGTCCGGGCTGGGAATGGTGAGCGTCAGGCCAGGGGTGGTAAAGTACAGGGCGGCGCCCATATCGTCCGCCGTCAAGGTGCGACTCGCGCCCACGCCAACGAATTTGACCATGCTGCCCTGTGCCTGCTGGACAAACTCCGCATTGACCAGCTTCTTCGAGGCGTCAAATTTCTTGAGCGTCGCCACCTCTTTCATGCTGTATTGCGGGTGCGGATCGGCGGCGGCCAGGTGCTTGGCCAGTTGCGCGTCGCTGTAGGCGCGCACGGTAATGTCCTGGTCATCGACATATTTACGGGTGGCCAGGATGACGGACGGGTCGATTTTCAATTCGATGGCGGCCGTGCTGGCGACGATCAGGACGATGCGCACCACTTGCGTGCGCCCGCTGCCTTCAAGCATCAGGGGCTTGTAGCTGGGCGGGCAGTTGGCCACCGCGCACAGGTCGCCGGCCTCGTCGTAGATGCCGATTTCGCGTATCCACCAGCCGCCCACGTCCTCGGGCAAGACTTGCTCGACGATGATCTGGCTTGGGTTGGCCGGGTCGACGGTCAGCTGGTTCAAGCCGGCGCGGCGCACCTCGCGTACCAGCGCCTTTTGCGTGCGCACGGGCATGGGCAGAGTGCCGTTGCCGTCGCCCACGGCCAGGTTCTTCAGTTTCAGGGTTTGGCCCAGGGCGATGGCGTTGGCCAGCTTGGCCTCGCCCACCTGCGTCAGGATGGCAAAGTATGTGCTCATGGATAGATGGTGAGAGTGTCGATGGTATGGGATGCGCCGGCCTGCAACAGCGTGCCGCGCACTTCGATGGTTTCCGCGATCCAGGGATACACGGTCATGCTGTCGCCGTGGTAGGCGCAAGCGCCTGTGTAGACGTTGCCGCGGCTTTCCAGATAAATGGCCAGGCCCGTCATGTGGCGGCTGACGGGCTTGGCGTCCGCAATCAGGCGTTCCATTTCCTGGAACATGGCGTCGGTGATGCCGGTGTCCAGCACGCCCACATCGAGGCGGAAGGTACCCGGCACGCCCGGCGGCATGGTCTGCCACCATTCGGTAATGCGGATCAAATAGCCCAGGGACTCCACAACGCGGCGCACGGCGGCAATCGTGCCCTTGTGCTTGTGGATGAAATAGGACGCCTTGATCGTGCCGCGCTTGGTCGATTCGGGCCAGGCGTCGTCCCAGCGGTCAACGGAACAGGCCCAGGCCAGAAACGGCAACAAGTTGACCGGGCAGCGGTCGGCGCTCCACAGGTCGCGCAGCGGCACGGGCACGTTGACCAGCTCGGCGCAGGCCACGGCAATGGCGCGTTCCAGCGCCGTGGTGTTGGGCGGCAGGGTCGGCACAAAGTTATTCATCGCGCACCACCACATTGAGCTTGATGGCCGTGCAGCGCGCGGCCTGGGTGGCGTTCAGTTCGATGTCCGCCGCCGGGCTGGTCAAGACGACCTTGCGCACGCCTTCGACGTGCACGGCGGCGCTGCAGGCGGAACGGTAGATACTGTGGCCCAGCGGGCGGCGCGGCTGCGACACGCGCACGGCGTTGGCGCGCGCGGCGTCCAGCAGAATCGGCACTTCCGGGCCGACGCCGATAAACAAGGTGGCCTCGATCTGGTAGTCGATGACCTGGGCGGCCTGCACGCTCAAGCGGTCACCCAGGGGGCGCACTTCCTCGGCATTGAGCGCGCGTGCCACGATGGCCAGCAGCGCGGCGTCGGCGATGCCGGTGTCGTTGTTGGCCAGCACCGTGACGATGACGTGCGCGGGCGCCGGACTGGTGGCGCTTGCATCCTTGACGCGGCCGTCGGCACTGCGGGCGTGAAATTCGTAGGAGGCTTTCGGGCCGGCCACGGACAGGCCGTCCGGCGCTTCCTGGATGCGCAGGCGATAGGCGTCGTTGTCTTCCATGATGGCCGCCACGGGCGGCATGGCGTTGGGATTGGCCGGCGTGATGACCAGGCGCGCCACGTTGACGTTGGCGCCCAGTTGATCGAGGTCGCCGTCGAGGGCGAACGCCAGCATGACCGCCTTGCCTGCCTCGTTGACGCGGTTGCGCAGGATGGTTTCCTGATACGCGTTTTCCTCCAGCAGCTTGGTGGCCGGTTCCGACTCCAGTTCAAGCAATGCCGTGACGGTGGCGCGCTCGGCTTCCGGCAGCAGGCTCACCAGGTGCGCTTTGCGTGTGGCGAGGATGGCTTCGAAGTCCAGCACTTCTACCACGCTGGGTGCCGGCAACTGGGTCAGGTCGATGGGCGTGCTCATACGGCGCCGCCTTGCTTGACGGGCACGGCCAGGGTGATGCCCTGGCCATTGGCCGTACCATCGAGCAGCAGCGCGATGGCGCCGTCCGTGTCGCGCGTGAGCTGTACGCTGGCGAGCTGCAGGCGCGGCTCCCAGCGGCGCAGGGCAAAGGCGGTGGCCGCATAGATGCGCAACTGCGTGGCGCTGTGCAAGGGCTGGTCGATCAGTTCGGGCACTTCGGAGCCATAGCGCCGGCGCCGGATGCGCGAACCGATGGGCGTGGTGAGAATGTCGGTCACGGACTGGCGCAGGTGGCCCAGGCCCGTCAGGCTGCGCCCGGTGGCGGCGTGCATGCCCATCATGCTTGCGGCCCGCCCGACTTGTCGCCGCCGGCCTTGACGCCGCCGTGCGGATGCTTGGCCAGGCTGATGGCGCCGGCCAGCACGTCCTCGCTGGCCTTGATGGTGCCTTGCACGGCCATGGCCACGCCGCCAGCGGCACCGGCCTTGGCGTTCACGCCGCCGTTCAGGGTAGTGGCGCCTTCCACGGTGGTGGACTGCTTGACGATCAGGTTTTTCATGACGGTCAGGTCGCCCGTGCAGATGGTGCTGGGTGCGTTCGACGTCACCTTGTCGGCGGTGATGGTGGCGGTGCCGCCGGGGAGCGTCGCCGTCAGGGCGTGGGCCGCATGGTCGTACTGCACCACGGCGCCGTCGGGGTAATGCGTGGTGTGGATGGTGGGACTGGTGTCGGGCGCGTCAAATTCCTGCGAGTACAGCGCCGGCAAGATGATGCCGCGCGTGAGGTCGCCGCCCGGGGAAAAGACGATGACCTGTTCGCCCACGGTGGGCACCGACCAGGTGCGCGTGCTGCCGGCGCGCCGTGTGGCCCATTTCAGCCATTCGGTGGTGAGTGTCGGCCCGAGCCGCACGCGCGCCTTGGCCCCGTTGACCTCGGCAATGGTGCCCAGGCGGATCAGGTTTTGCAGCAAGCGGAGGAGGTCGGACAGGTCGGCGTTCATGCAATGCATGTTGCCGAAGTCCGCGTGCGGATGCACGCGGGGGCGGGTTGATATGCGGATTAGTGACTATAGTAGAGGTAAATACTAGGGCTCAGATATCATAGTGATTGAATTTTTTAAGCTATGGGAAAAATTTCATTGTGAAATATATTTATATTTTATAAAATTCTATGATTGATATTTTTATTGCCACATACTGAAATGATGTGGATTTTTGTATTTATTTTTATATGCTTCAAAAGCAAGAGGGATTTCTCCATTTTTTTTGTGCGGAAAAGTTTGTAATAAAAAAGATGGGAAAAAATGGCTGAGTTATGGAAGCTAGGGCTCTTTTTTGGTGCTATGTAAAATTTGCAGCCGAGACGTTCAATAATGTTCTGCGCAAATTTGACATTTCCAGAATTGCAAGCCGTGCTAATAATCGCGGTCGCTGTTATTTTTTTAGGCTATTTTTTAGCTTTGATACAGTCACGACTCCTCCCTGTGTCCACCATCCAATGAATTTTTCTTCATCTCCGATAAGTCTCCCGTGACAAGTAATATGAATATATTTATATTTTGATTCTTCTATAGCTTTTATAAATGTCTCGGCAGAATCAACATGAATGTATGAAGATTTAATTCTCATTAAGTCGAACATATGCTTCAAGAACTGTCCTTCAGATCCGGGATCATCCTTGTCGATACACTCAATGATTTGTACACCAGTTCTCATTTTTTATCTCGTTATTGGGTTTAAATTTTTATGAATATTGGCATAGTTGATGCGCGCTTTCAATGCTCTAGTACGACGTCATCTAATTTTCGGTAATTTTTGTTGCTCTATTGGTATTTTATGGATTTAATTGTTGGAATGAATATATTTTATCGGGAAAGTGATGGTTCTATACTATTCGAGATGATTTAGCAATGACTCCCGTATCAACGTCAGGTCTGTTGGACTTAGTCCCAAGAGCGGGCGAGCAGGATACCTATATTGGGGCCCCTTTCTTGTGACATTGTCGGTCATCCCATCGTGATGGATTCGAGCTATTTGCATCACTTTTCCTACAAAACCAACACTCAATTGTTGTTGGGTAGCTTGTACCTTGAGATATTTAGCTGTGCGGATCTTGTTGAACATTTCCAACTTCTGCCGCTTGATACGTCCATTCTTCCCCTTGAATTCCTTGCGCCGCTTGCGCGCAGGATAGGCCGTGCCGTCCGGCCCCTGCTGCGCCTTGATGCGCTGCGCCTGGCTGCGGCGCAGGTCGATGGCCACCTTGTGATGGATGGCGCGGCGCTGGGCCGGCTGCAGCTTGGCCAGCAGGGCGCCGGCCCAGGCTTCCAGCGCGCGCAGGTCATCGCTCATGCTGTCGCCTCGGGCGTGCGCCATTCGGCCAGCAGCTTCTCGCCGGCATACAGTTTCCAGAACTCGTCCGCGTAGGCCGGCATGTGCTGTATCTCGGCCAGGTGCTTGATGTCGAGGCGACCCGCCTCGCCGGTCTTGACGGCCACGCGCTCGGTCAGGTCCAGCTTGATGGAAATGTCGACCGTTTCATGGTTGTTGAAATCGACTTCGAAGGCGATGCCGTGCTTGCGCGTTTCCTCGTTGGCCATCAGGTCGAGCTGATTGACTTTCAGCCAGGCGATCAGGGCCACCATGATGGCGTCGGCATCGCCCGCGTAATCGGTCACGATCAGGTTGAGCTTGAAACGGTACTCGAAGGAAAGGGAGGCGGTGGCCGACGCGACCACGTTGCCCTCGTCGGCGAAGACCAGCAGGCGGTCGGGGTCGCGCTGCAGCTGGGGAATTGCGGCGGCAAGGTGCTGGCGGAGGCTATTCGGTTTGTACATGGTAGGTGTCTCGTACTAGGTTGTAGGCGTCGATGCAGGCGTTCAGCTGGCGGGTGGCGTCGTCGCCTTCGCCGGCAATGGCGTCAAGAGCTGCCGCAGTCGCCGGGTCAAGTTCGGCGCGCGCTTGGTGCTGATCGCTTGCGGCAGCGGTGGAATCTGCAGTGGCGGCGCATTGGCCGCTGGCGACGGGGATTGACAGGCGCACAGCGCCGCTGCGCACGTCATCGTTAAAACGGTCACGCTCGGTTTTCGCATGGGTTCGCTCCTGGGTGAGGTGGTCGGCGCGCTGCGCCAGGGCGGCGCCGGCGGCGCGCTCCAGCGTGAGCACGCGGGCGGTGGCCTGGGCCAGCGCGGTGGCGGCGGCGGATGTTTGGATAGCCGCTGCCCGCTGCAGTGCGGCGATGCAGGCATCCTTGCGCCATCCCTTCGCCGTCCAGCCCGCGATGGTGCCGCATAGCAGGCAGGCGGCCAGCGGGCGCCAGGTGGTTGCGGTCACATGCCCACCCGTTCCTTGATCCAGCCGAACAGGAAACGGCGCTGGGTCTTGTTGGCTTCGGTGATGTCCAGGTAGCGCGCCGCCTGCAGGCCGTTCAAGGCGCGCAGCAGCACGGCGGCGCCGTCCTGGCCTCGCCATTTGAGGAAAGCGGCCAGCGCACCCAGCGACTGCGCGCCCAGGCGGCCATCGACGAACAGGGCGGGATAGCGGGCGCCCGTGTCATTGAAACCGTTCAGCCAGCGCTGCAGGAATTCGGCCGCGCGATGCGGCCCCATGTTCACGCCCGTGTCGATCACTTCGGCGCCGATGCCGGCATGCAGGGCCAGCACCTGGTCGAACTTCGGTTCCGTGATGTAGCGGGCCGTGTAGATGGCGCGCGCCAGGGCAACGGGCAGCTCGCGCATCGGGCCTTGATAGCCGTTGGCGCGCGCCACCGCCACGGTGATGCCGTAATTGGTTTCGCCGCCCTTGTCGTGCTGGTCGTTCACATAGCCGCCTTCGGCGCGCAGGATGGCGTCGATGGTGCGCGCGATCAGCGGGTTTTCAGTGGTAAGCATCAATGCTCCTTCGCGTCTTTGACCAGCTCGGCGATGTCCTTGTCGCTGCGGCGCTGGAACCAAAGGGCCACGGCGCGCGATACCCACCAGCCGGGCGCGCCGACGATCAAGTCGATGGCCGAGGCGTTGACCATGGCACCGATGCTGGGCAATTGGGCGCACAGCAGCTGGTACACGGTGCCGCCCAGCAGACACGAGAACACGCCCGCGCAGGCCAGGCGGGCGACGAACTCGCCCTTGTTGAAGGTGCCGTCGCTATTCAGCGGCGGCAGCACGATGTACAGCATGGCTGCGCCGACCATGCCCAGCGCCGCCTTGAAGCCGTACAGTTTGACCAGGGTGGCGAAACCACCAAACGATTCTGCGGACATTGCTTGTTTCTCCATGATGAGGATAAGTAGAGGTGTTGTTAAAAAATTTAGTCCCATAGCTGCACAAGATCGGCGGCGGCCACCTGTCCCGTGCTGGGCGCCGGCTCGGGCAAGGTGACGACCAGGCCGGCCGGCAGCACGGCGCCTTGGCGCGCCAGCGCGGGATTCATTTCCAGGGTTTGCTCGACGTATCCCGCGCCGTCGCCCAGGTAGCGCCATACCAGGGCGTCCACCGTGTCGTGCTGTTGCGTGCGCACCTGCATCAGATCAACTCCACGGTCAGGTGCGTGCGGCCGACCATATCGGCGATGGCCCATTGCGCATTGCGCCGCTGCGCGCCGGGCGCCTCGTCCAGCCACTCCATGCTTTTCTTGTCGCTCACGGAGGTGGCGGTGCTGTCGTAATCGCGGTAACGCTCGATCAGATCCGCTTTTGCCGTGCTGTAGACGGCGCGCCGGTACTGTGCCAGCAAGCGGGACTCGCGGTTGATGCGCGTGGCCGGCACGTCGACCAGGGCGGCTATGCCCGCTTGCGCATGCGCGGCCTGCCAGTCGGCCAGCTCGCGGTTGACGTGCAGGATGGCGTCGACCACGGCTTGCACCAGGCGCGCGTCGGTGACGGTGCCGTCCAGGCGCATGGCGTCGCGCATATCGGTGAGGGCAATATCGGGAAACCAGCCGTCGTTCTCGATGATGCCGGCGGCCGGCGCGGGCGGCGCCGGGTCGGCGCCGGGCGGGATGGACGGGGGCAGGGCCATGAAGGACATACGGGGCGCTTTCAAAAATGGGGCGGTGGACGGGGTTCATCAGGCAAATTGATTAGCCAGAATCCCCCCGTGCCGCCGTGCTGCGGGGATGCTCTTTACGTGGAACCGGCCGCGCGCTTGAGGCGCCGTTCCAGCCGTTCCATATCTTTCTTGACGCCGCACGACTCGGATAAAGCACGTGCGCGCTTCAACTGGCCCATGGCCGTTTCCGCCTGCGCCACCAGTTCCGGCGCGATGTCCGTATCGTCGGCCTGATCGAGCACGGCGATCATGGCCAGGCCGATGGCCTTGTGCAGCTTGGCGCGGGCCTGGTCGGGCGCGTCGCTGGCGGCCGTCAACTGTTCCACCTGGCCCAGCACCTGCGCCGCGTGCTGCGGATCGGCGGCCAGCTTGCCGTGCAAGTAGCCTTCGGCAAACTCGTCCAGCATCAGGGTGGCGATATCGCGGCTGTAGGTGTCGGGCAGGGTGAACTTGTGCGCCAGCGCGTAGGCGGCCATGACCAGGGCGCGCGCGTACTCGCCCGTGTCGATGTGCCACACCAGCAAGGTGGCGAAGACGTCATCCTGCGCGCCCTTGCCGCCGGCCAGCACGCCGTCGATCCACTGCGCGTAATCCGGCAGCAAGGTGGCCTTGACCTCGATCTTGCGTTCCACGGACTGAATGGACTTCAGGCGGCGCCGATCATCGGACAGCTTGTAGAGCATCATTTCGTAAGCCGTGCCGGTGGTGACGCCTTGCGGCGCGGCGGCGCCGGCCGTGCGCTCGGCCAGCATGCGCGCGCGGTGGCGCAGTGCAGGGGATTGGTTGGCCATCACTTGTCTTTCAGCTCGATGTTTTCCACCAGCGCGGCCAGGCCCAGGTCTTCGATCACGTAGGCATCGTTGGACGACTCGTAATTCTCGATGCGGTCGCGCTTGGGCACGTCCTCGACGCGGCGGCGGCGCGCGCCTTCCTGGAAGTAGATCGACAGATTGTCGAAACGCGTGATGAGGATGGCGTTGTCCGGGAAGTAGGGCACGCGTGCGGCCGGCAAGCCGCCGATGCGTTTCTGGCTGATGATGATGTCGGCCGCCAGGGTTTCCGTGGGGGCCTGCTTGGTGTTGACCAGTGGGAAATACTTGTCGTTCAACAGCTTGCGCCCGACGATGGCCACCAGGTTGGTGTCTTCCTGATACCACGGGTCCAGCAGGTTGACGGCATCGGTCACGGCCGCGTCGAGGTTGGCATAGTCGGCGCCGTCCACGTCGCCGATGATGACCTTGCCCGGCATGCCGTTGGCCACCAGGCCCAGCACGCGCTCGGGCGCCAGCTCGCGCAGGTGCTGCAGCCAGCCCTTGTTCACGTCCTGCAGCAGCGGATTGGCGTCCAGGTCGGTGTCGGCCATGGCCTTGACGCCATTGAAGCCGATGACGATGCGGTCGAGCGCCTGGCGCGTCAGGATGGCATTGGCCACGCGCGATTGAAAGTCTTGGAACTTGGCCCAGGCGTCGAGCTTGGCATAGTTCAGATGCGTGTCGAAGTTGGTCTGTTCGCATCGGTATTTGGTGCCGTCCAGGGTGGACAGGTCGCGCGTCTTGCGTTCCTTGTCCTTGGTGTTGGTGCGGCCGGCAATCGGGCCGGAGACGCCCAGGCCCAGCTTTTCGCCTTCCTGCTCGGTCACGCCGATGATGTTCACTTTCGACAGGAACTCGCTCGATTCCTGCATCTTCGTTTCCAGCTTTTGCTGCACGCTGGGCGTGACGCTGAAGGTCTTGGCCACGTTGTCCGTGTCGTTCAATTGGCCCAGGCGGGTTTCGTACTGGCCAAAGACCTGGCGCGTTTGCTTTTTCATAAATCAGTGCTCCGTTGTTGAATGGGGTGTCGTGGAATGGCGTGGGCGTTTAAAACTCGGTCTGCACGGCGCCGTCGTTGCCGGTGGCGGCCGGGCGGCGCGGGCCGTTGCCGGGCGCTTCGTCCATCTGCGCCTTGAAGGCGGCCAGTTCGTCTTGCGTGGCCTGCAATGCGGTTTCGGCTTTCTCCAGGCGCGTCACGGCGTCCGCGTAGTTGTCGTTGGCGGTGACGACGTGGCCCGCCAGCGCCTCGACGGCTTCGCTGATGTCGGCGAACTGCGCGGCATCGGCGCCCGATTTATGGGAAAAGCGCGACAGCAGGTTTTTCACGGCATCGGCCAGCCTGATGCCCTGCTCTTCGAATTCCAGCTCGACCTCGACGGCGGAGGTAAACAGGTTGGTGCTTTGCTGCTTGCGATTCGCCGAGAATTTCAGGGCATCGGTGCCCAGGCTGGCGGGGCTGTCGGTGACGCCCAGGCCGACCAGGTAGGGCTGCGCCGAGTCGGCAAAGTCGGGCTGGATTTCCAGGCTGGTGTACAGCTTCTGTTTCGCTTTGTTGATGGCGACCAGTTCTTGCGTGGGTTCGATCTGCGCGAACAGGGCCAGTTTCTTGCCGTTGTCCGTGTCCACCTCTTCGGCTTTCACCGCGATCACGTCGCCGTAGGCCTTGAACTGGCTGTCGGGCAGGATGCCCCGGATGTGTTCGAGCCAGATGCGCGCGCCGTAGGTTTTCGGGTTGTAGGTGGCGGCGATCTGCTCGATGGTGGCGCGGTCGATGTTGCGGCCGTCCGTGGTGGCGCCTTCGGTGGCGACGCGGAAGAATTTCGATTTGGACATGGTGGGCGTTCTCGGTTGATCGGATAACGCCATGGTCAACGTCTTGGCGCTGCGATTCAATGCGCTGCGGGTTGCTATGGGCCATAGCGACTTTTGCCTTCCCCGCTCCGCGCGCGCGCGGCCTACGCTGGCGGCATGTTAGGAATCCACCAAACCCCTGAAGAAATAATCGCCGAACTGGCCGTGCCCGAATCCGAGCCGCGCCGTGCCGCGCGCGCCCTGTACTGGAAGGGCTGGCGCATTTCATCCATCGCCCGCCACTTAGGGTAAAGCGCAGCACCATCAATAGCTGGAAGCTGCGCGATGAATGGGACCAGGCGCAGGCCATCGAGCACGTCGAGGCAGCGGCCGAGCTGCGCCTGGTGAAACTGATCGAAAAAGAGGTCAAGAGCGGCAGCGATTACAAGGAAATCGATCTGCTGATGCGCGCCATCGTTCAGGCGGCGCGCGTGCGCCGCTATGAGCAGCCGGGCGGCAACGAGGTCGATCTCAACCCGAAACTGGCGAACCGCAATGCCGGGCCGAAGAAGAAGCCGACGCGCAACGACTTCAGCGACGAACAGAAAATCCAGCTGCTTGACGCCTTCCAGGATTCGCTCTTCGACTATCAAAAAGTGTGGTTCCGCAACGGCGACCAGCGCACGCGCGCCATCCTCAAGAGCCGCCAGATCGGCGCCACCTGGTACTTTGCGCGCGAAGCGCTGGCCGACGCGATGGCGACGGGCCGCAATCAAATCTTCCTGTCCGCCTCCAAGAGCCAGGCGCACGTCTTCAAGCAATACATCGTGCAATTCGCACGCGAGGCGGCCGGCATCGAGCTGACGGGCGATCCCATCGTGCTGCCGAACGGCGCGCATCTCTACTTCCTGGGCACCAATGCGCGCACGGCGCAGGGCTACCACGGCAATTTCTACTTCGATGAATTCTTTTGGACGCAGAACTTCCAGGAGCTCAACAAGGTGGCCTCGGGCATGGCCATTCACAAGAAATGGCGCAAGACGTATTTTTCCACGCCATCCTCGACCACGCATCAGGCCTATCCGTTCTGGACGGGCGAGCTGTTCAACAAGCGCCGCGCCAAGGCCGACCAGGTGAATATCGATGTGAGCCATGGCCGCTTGTCGTCGGGTTTTACGGGCGAGGACAAGATCTGGCGCCAGATCGTCACCATCCTCGACGCCGAGCGCGGCGGCTGCAACCTGTTCGACATCGACGAGCTGCGCAACTTCGAATACAGCCCCGACCAGTTCGACAACCTGCTGATGTGCAACTTCATCGACGATTCGGACAGCGTTTTCCCCTTGAACGAGCTGCAGCGCTGCATGGTCGATTCCTGGGTCGAATGGGACGACTACAAGCCGCTGCTGGGCCTGCGTCCGTTCGGCAACCGGCCCGTGTGGATCGGCTACGACCCGGCCTTGAACGGCGACAGCGCCGGCTGCGTCGTGCTGGCGCCGCCGATGACGGCCGGCGGCAAGTTCCGCATCCTGGAGCGCCACCAGTGGCGCGGGCAGAGCTTCGAAGACCACGCCGACGCCATCCGCCAGATGACGCAGCGCTACAACGTCGAATACATCGGCATCGATACCACGGGCATGGGTATCGGCGTGCTGCCCATCGTGCGCGGCTTCTTCCCGGCAGTGACGCCGCTGAACTACTCGCCCGAAGTCAAAACCCGCATGGTGCTAAAAGCCAAAAACATCATCAGCAAGGGCCGGCTGGAGTTTGACGCCGGCTGGACCGACATCGCGCAGTCCTTCATGGCCATCCACAAGACCCTCACCCCCAGCGGGCGGCACGTGACCTATATCGCCGGCCGCAGCGATGAAACCGGCCACGCCGATCTGGCGTGGGCCTGCATGCACGCCCTCGATCACGAGCCCTTCGAAGGCACCACTGACAACCACCACTCTTTCATGGAGATTTATTCTTGAGCAAAGCACCACACTTGCGCGCGCGCGGCCAGCAGGCCGAGGGCGCCCTATCCACAGCGGCCACGGTGCCGGCCGCCGCCGGCATCGAGGCGTTTTCCTTCGGCGACCCGACGCCCGTGCTCGAGCACGCCGATATCCTCGATTGCTTCGAATGCTGGAAGAATGGGCACTGGTATGAGCCGCCCGTCAACCTGGCCGGCCTGGCCAAGTCCTTCAATGCCGGCGTGCACCATAGCAGCGCCATCCACTTCAAGGCCAACGTGCTGGCGTCCACCCTGATTCCCAGCAAGTACCTGTCGCGCGACGCTTTTAAACGCATGGCCCTGGACTTCTTGACCTTCGGCAATGCCTACCTGGAAGACCGGCCCAGCCGCAGCGGCAAGGCGCTGGCGTACCAGCACGCGCTGGCCAAGTACATGCGGCGCGGCGTCGATCTGGATACGTATTTCTTCGTGAACGGCTACCAGGCCGTGCACCAGTTCGACAAGGGCCGCGTCTTCCACCTGATGGAGCCGGACGTGAATCAGGAGCTGTACGGCGTGCCGCAGTACCTGAGCGCGCTGCAGTCGGCCTGGCTCAACGAAGCAGCCACCTTGTTCCGCCGCAAGTACTACAAGAACGGCTCGCACGCCGGCTTTGTTTTCTACATGACGGACGCCGCCGCCAACACCCAGGACGTGGACAACCTGCGCCAGGCCATGCGCGACAGCAAGGGGCCGGGCAACTTCCGCAATCTGTTCATGTACGCGCCGAACGGCAAGAAGGACGGTATCCAGATTCTGCCGGTGTCGGACGTGGCCGCCAAGGACGAGTTTTTCAACATCAAGAGCGTGACGCGCGACGATCAACTGGCCGCGCACCGCGTGCCGCCGCAGCTCATGGGCATCCTGCCGAACAACGCCGGCGGCTTCGGCGCCGTCGAGCCGGCCGCGCGCGTCTTCGCGCGCAATGAGCTGGTGCCGCTGCAGGCGCAGTTCGAAGCGATCAACGAGTGGGCCGGCGTGGAAGTGGTGCGCTTCGCCCCGTATGACCTGGCCACGGGCGGGGAGGGCGCGGCATGAGCGATCACATCGACAACACGGACAAGATCATCTTCGCCGAGGTGGCGCGTGGCTTGGCCGCCGTGCGGCGCCGGCCCGCCTTGGCGCCGCATGGCTGCTGCCACTACTGTGACGAGGCGCTGGCACCCGCGCTGCTGTTCTGCAATGTGGATTGCCGCGACGATTACGAGAGGGAGCAGGCGGCCAAGGCCCGCGCCGGCCGCCCAGGATGACCGCCACGCCGCGATAGCCGGCAGGGCGGGGCCGCGACAGCCCGGCCGCGCCAGAGCGCCCAGCCACCGCACAAGCCGCCCACGAGGCGGCTTTTTCACGTCCTGACGATTGATGTTGCTCTTTGGGTAATAAAAAGACCCGTTTCGGCCCGGCGCGCGCAGTTGTCCCCCTCCACACCTGCCCGCTATACAGGGGTCTTTTGACTCAAATGTGCGCCATGGCCGAAGGCGCATGAGGACTGGCGCGGCGGGGCAAAGAGGGAGCATGCGATTTGACGCATTTTGACGCACTTTATTCACCTATGGAACCTAAATATCATCCTGCGGCAGAGGCGCCATTGATCCATCACACCTGAATGATATCAATTCGGTTTTGAGGTTCGTATACCGTTGTTGACCAGTGGGCTACAATCGCAGCCAAGTCGTTAATCATGTCGCACTACCAAGGAGCTTGGCTCGCTCATTTTTGTTGTGAAAGTGCATCATTGTCGGAGGATCACCTTGAGTAAAAAATTACAAAAAAACAAATCTGGGACAGAGGAAGGAGTTCTTGGGGAGGCGCAAATTCGTGAGCTGAAACAGCACGTTGACTATCAAACAAAAGAATTTACCACCGAAATCATAGTGCAGAAGTATCTTGAGGGCGAAGCCGATGATGAGAACGAAATTTTCATCCCAACATATCAACGCGATTTTGTTTGGAGTGAGGCCCGGCAGAGTAAATTCATAGAGTCAGTTATATTGGAGCTTCCAATTCCGTATATTTTTATTGCGACGTTACCAAAAGAAATATCTGATGATGATGGGCGGGCAGAAATTGTGGATGGATCGCAGCGCATTCGAACTTTAGCAGTCTTTTTGAATGATAAATTAAGACTGAGTGGCTTGGAAAAGCTGAATAAATTGAACGGATTTTGTTTTTCTGACTTGGAAATTTCTCGGCAACGGAAGATAAAAAGGCAAAGTATCAGAGTTATTGAGTTGTCTGATAAAGCGGATGAACAAATTCGACGAGATATTTTTGAACGCATCAATACCGGTAGTGATGAGCTCAAGGATATGGAGAAGAGAAAGGGTATATATACCGGCCCCTTCTACGATTTCATTTGTGAATGCGCAGAGATGCCGGAATTTCAAAAAGTTTGCCCAATTTCGAGAGCTAAACAGAGGCGTGAAGAGGCGCAGGAATTAGTGTTGCGATACTTTGCTTACTGTGATACGTATCAAAAATTCAGACATGATGTTAGAAAATTTCTTGACGCATATTTGAAAGAATATCAGCACGATTTTCCGAAAGAACGGATGTCGCGAGAATTCAAGAATATGATTAAATTTGCTGAAAATAATCTTCCATACGGGTTTAGAAAGAATGCAACTTCAACGACTGTTGCTCGGGTTCGCTTCGAGGCTCTCGCTTGTGGAATTACACTAGCTCTGAGAGATAAGCCGCGTCTCAAGCCAACACCTGGAAGTATGGGGTGGATTGATTCACCAGAATTTAGTTCACATGTGGCATCCGATGCCAGCAATTCCCTGCCACGTTTGAGGGGACGACTCGAATTCGTACGCGATAGGTTATTGGGGCGTTAAATGTTAAATGCACAGGCTGAATTCGAACGTCGAGAAATTGAAATAGAGGAATACATTTCGTATCTTGAAACTCTGGAAGTTCAAACTGGATTTTCAGTTTCGCTTATCAATACGATGAAATCATCAGCGCTACTGATGATGTATAACATTGTCGAATCAACGATGACTAATTTAATGCAGGATATATTCGATCATCTGCGCGATGAAAATATACCATTTGAATCATTGAATGATAAAATGAAGATACTTGTATTGAGTTACAGTAAACAGGCTGCTCCTGGAAAGCTTGTGGAAAAAATGACTCAGAACGCATGGAGTATTGTTGTTGCTTGCTTTAATCGTACAGAACTTTTCTCTGGTAATATTGATTGCAAAAAAATAAGAGAAACTATGAAGGAAATTGGTGTCACAGCGAAATCGACATATAGAGAAGATGTTTTGTTAAAGATAAAGGGGGAGCGTAATGATCTTGCTCATGGTCATAAATCATTTTCTGATTGTGGTCGCGAATACGCTGCCACGCAGTTGCGAGAGTTCCACAAGAAAGTGATGGCAGTGCTTCGCAATGTGATAACAGATTTTGAAAAATTCTTGAGTTTGAAGGCATATGCGTGACTAGTAAGAAGAAAGAAACAGTGAGTTTTTTTGATAATTCATGCTCGGGTAAAGGCTTGGCGATGCAAGATGGGCTATTGGCTGCGAGCTATTGGATTAAAGAAACAAAAAAGAAGAGGTGGCCTTCGAATGTGGTAGGACGCCAAGAGCTGCGTTTGGTTGATTTTTTTCGGGTTGCGGAGGATTAAGTCTTGGTGCGCATATTGCATGTGGACAATTAAATCGTAATTTGAAGATCGTTTTGGCTGCGGATATGTGGGACGACGCTTTGGAAGTGTACAGATCAAATTTCAATAGCATCCTTGAGGCATCAACAAACGTAGACTTGTCTTTGATGGTTGATGGTCAAGGATCGTCTAAATTGTCGAAAAGAGGCAAGGTATTATCTAGATCAATGGGAGAGGTGGATGTTATCGTCGCCGGGCCACCATGCCAAGGTCATTCTGATTTAAATAATTTTAGCCGTAGAGACGATCCGAGAAATTCTCTTTATACGATTCCGGTTGCATTTGCCATAGCTAACAAAGCAAAAATCCTTTTGCTTGAGAATGTTCCTGCCGTTGTTCATTCGGCAGGGGGTGTTGTAGATGACGCCTTGAAGGATTTGCAGAAAAATGGTTATTCCGTCATGCAATTCATTGCGGACGCACAGGATTTTGGTTTGCCGCAAACACGAAAGCGACATGTTTTAATTGCTTCGCGCTTACATTCGGCCGAGGAGTTAACTGCTTTGGTTCGTTGCGTGGAAAAGCGGATTCGTGATGTGGAGTTGTGGGATTTTATTAATGATATAGAAAATGAAGCAGAGGATAGTGAACGGCTAATAACAAAACGCTCTAAAATATCAAAAGAGAATGTAGATAGAATTTCATTCCTATTTCAGTCTAACACCTTTGATTTGCCAAATAACCTGCGCCCTCCGTGTCATCGGGATAAGGCTCATTCTTATATATCTATGTATGGCCGCCTTCATGCTGATCGTCCGGCTCAAACCATTACCAGTGGTTTTGGCTCCATGGGGCAAGGGCGATTTGTGCACCCAACGCAGCCTCGGATGATAACAGCGCATGAAGCTGCTCGTATTCAGGGCTTTCCTGACTATTTTAAGTTTAGGCCAGTACAGAAGATTACAGCTCTTCGCGAGATGATCGGCAATGCTGTTCCTCCCCCGTTTGCCGCCGTGTTGCTTAAGTTGTTGCTTCAGTAGCATGTTGCCTCTGTTTCCTGTTGTGATTCATTTAGACTGAATCCTAGGTACGTTCTGTTTTTTCTTTAGGTGTGAACTAGGTCGGTTTGTTTAGCGATAACGGAATGTGAGTGCACCGCTAGCCGAGGGAGGAGGCAATAGGTACCCTCTATCAGTTCAATCAACGGTGCACGTCTGTTGATAGTTACCGTTTTCCTAAATAGCACGCTCCACAAACGCAAAATGCTCCGCATGGATGGCTGCTTGTGCGGCTGCTATAATGTCACCTTTGCGGAGCAGAAACGGGCCGCAAGCCCGCATGGCTGTTGAGTTCCTTGTCGAGCTTCCCAAGCTTACGACGAGGGTTCGATTCCCTTCACCCGCTCCATTTTCCGCTGGCGCCTGGCTTTGTGCGGCGCCGCCACTATTTTCTTCATTCCCATGTCCTCTGATACCCCAGCAAACGGCCCGGCGCGGCCGATGATGTACGATCCGACCGAACACCGCATCCGCAGCTTCGTGACCCGCGCGGGACGGCTGTCTGTCGCGCAGGCGCGCGCGCTCGAGACCTTGGGACCGCAGTTCCTGTTGCCTTTCGCTAAGGAATCCATGGACTTCGAGCAGGTGTTCGGGCGCAAGGCGCCGGTCATCCTGGAAATCGGTTTCGGCATGGGCGCGACGACGGCGCATATCGCGAAAGCCATGCCGGAGAAGGATTTCATCGGTGTCGAAGTGCACACGCCTGGTGTGGGCAGCCTGTTGAAGCTGATCGGCGAAGAGTCGCTGACGAATCTGCGCCTGCTGCAGCATGATGCCGTGGAAGTGCTGACGCACATGATTCCCGCCAATTCCCTGGCCGGCATCCACGTGTTCTTCCCTGATCCATGGCACAAGGCGCGCCACAACAAGCGCCGGTTGATCCAGTCGCCTTTTGTTCAGCAATTGACCGACCGCCTGGCGCCGGGCGGCTATCTGCATTGCGCCACCGATTGGGAAGATTACGCGGTGCAAATGCTGGAAGTGCTGGGTGCCGAGCCGCAGTTGCGCAATAGCGCCGACGCTTATGCGCCGCAGCCGGCGTATCGTCCGCTGACCAAGTTTGAAAACCGTGGCTTGAAGCTGGGCCATGGCGTGTGGGACCTGGTGTTCATCAAGAAGTAACTTTGGCGGTTTGCCCACCTGTGCCGTGTGCACGAGATCAAGCCTGCCGCGGCGACGCCGCAGGCTTTTTTCATGCGCGCCTTATCGTGTGCTGGCTAGGCAAAGTGGGTGAATTACGGTAGTCTTATCTTTTTTGCATTGATTGATATTATGTCCAAGAAAATACTCGTGACCGGCGCATCCGGTTTCATCGGTTCGCATACCTGTGTCGAATTGCTGGCTGCCGGCTTTGACGTCGTCGCGGTGGATAATCTGTGCAATAGCGCGCGCGAAGCGATGGTGCGCGTGGAGCGCATCTCCGGCAAAAGCGTGCCCTTCTATGAAGCGGACGTGCGCGACCGCGCGGCCATGGCCGCCGTCTTGCGTGAGCACGCCATCGATGCGGTGATCCACTTCGCCGGCTTGAAAGCCGTGGGCGAGTCCGTGGCCCAGCCGTTGATGTATATGGACAACAATGTGTCGGGCACCGTGGCGCTGCTGGAAGTGCTGGCGGCGGCGAATGTGAAGCGTTTTGTGTTCAGTTCGTCGGCCACGGTGTATGGCGATCCGGAAGCCTTGCCGATCCTGGAATCGTCGCGCCTGTCCGTGACCAACCCGTATGGCCGCTCAAAGCTGATGGTCGAGCAGATACTGGCCGATCTCGTGCATGCCGATGCGCAGTGGCAAGTTGGCGTGCTACGCTACTTTAATCCCGTCGGCGCGCATGCCAGCGGCTTGATCGGTGAAGATCCGGCCGGCATCCCGAACAATCTGATGCCATTCATCGCCCAGGTGGCAGTGGGCCGCCGCGAGCGCCTGGCCGTGTTTGGCAACGACTACGATACGCCGGACGGCACGGGCGTGCGCGACTACATCCACGTGGTCGACCTGGCGCTGGGCCATGTGGCGGCGTTGAACCGCCTGTTCTCCACCGAGGGCGGCTTTACCGTCAACCTGGGCACAGGACACGGCTATAGCGTGCTCGACACCGTGCGCGCCTTCGAGGCGGCCAGCGGCCGCAAGGTGCCATACGACATCGTGCCGCGCCGCCCGGGCGACATCGCCAGCTGCTATGCCTCGGCCGACAAGGCGAAGCAATTGCTGGGCTGGCAAGCGCAGAAAAACATCGACGACATGTGCCGCGACCACTGGTGCTGGCAGCACCAGAATCCGCAAGGCTATCTTGCCTGAGAGATGGCCGATGTATTCAGTTTTGGCACAGCAGTAATGCGTCATGCCAGTTGGGTAAGCCGCAGAAAGTCTCCATCAGTTTCTGCGACGACAATACCGAATTGGCAGGTCGCTGTGCCGGGACCGGATACTCGGATGCCAATATGGGTGTCAGCTGCGGCTTTTTTGTGACCGATGCATGGGCCATGATCGCTTCTGCGAAGCCAAACCACGTGGTTTTTCCTTGTGCCGTCAAATGGTAGAGCCCGGAATGCTCGTCCCACCACGCTTGCTGGTCGGCGGTGGCCAGGCTTTGCGCGACGATGTGCGCGGTGGTGTCGGCAATGGTACGGCTCCATGTCGGCGCGCCGAATTGATCTGACACGATATTGAGCGCGTCGCGCTCCTGGGCCAGACGGCGCATGGTGAGCAGGAAGTTTTTGCCATGCGTGCTATATACCCAGCTGGTGCGTAGGATAAGGTGGGCGACGCCCGTGGCCTGAATGGCTTGTTCGCCCGCCAGCTTGCTGCTGCCGTAAACATTCACTGGACAGGTAGGATCAGTTTCCAGATAGGCACTGTCCTTGCTCCCGTCGAACACGTAGTCGGTACTGTAATGTATCAGTGTGGCGCCAAGCTTTTTGGCTTCCTCTGCCATGACGCCAGGGGCTTCGCCATTGATGCGCAGTGCAAGTTCCGGTTCGCGTTCCGCCTGGTCGACTGCGGTATAGGCGGCAGGGTTGACGATCAACGTAGGCTTCACACTGCGAATGACGTCCCGCACCTGTTGCAGATTACTCAAATCCATTTGACTGCGATCAAGCGCGATGATTTCTCCCAAGCCTTGCAGGCTGCGTTCGAGCTCATAGCCAACCTGGCCAGTTCTTCCGGAGATTAAAATTCGGCTCATGAATATTCCTGTTTATATTGGTGCCAATAGTATGCCTGAATGCGGCTGGATGGAGTGATTCGCCCGCCGATTTTTCAGCGCCTTATCCGGTCAGCGTTGCCATGCGCCGCCCAGACAAAAAATCCCGCTCACACGCAAGTGTGGCGGGATTTTTTTGAGCGCCATTAAACCAATGGCGTCAAAGGTAGTAATGGCGCCTGAAAATGTCGGGGCTAGGCGCCGCCCCGAAGACAGTACGCCAGTACGGCGAGGGGCAGGCAACAACGCCCCAGGCATTTTCTCAGGCAGCCATTATGGATACAGGCCGCGTACTTCGCGCGCCTGCAGCACGCGCGTGCACGCCAGGATGAAGGTGGCGGTACGCATCGACACTTTCTTCTCTTGCGACACTTGCCATACGGCGTCGAACGCTTCGCGCATGATGCGGGTCAGGCGGCTGTTGATTTCTTCTTCCGTCCAGAAGAAGCTCGAGAAGTTCTGCGCCCACTCGAAGTAGCTGACGGTCACGCCGCCGGCGTTGGCCAGCACGTCCGGCACGATCAATACGCCGCGGTCGGTCAGGATGTCGTCCGCTGCCGGCAGGGTCGGGCCGTTGGCGCCTTCCAGGATGATCTTGGCGCGGATGACTTGTGCGCGTTCAGCCGTGATCTGCTGTTCCAGCGCGGCCGGGATCAGGATGTCGCAATCGATGCCCCAGAAATCTTCGCGCGGCACGAATGCCTCGGCGCCCGGGAAGCCTTCGACGCTGCCCACTTCGGCCACGTGTGCCAGCAGTTGCGGGATGTTCAGGCCGCCGGCATGCACCACAGTGGTCTTGTGGTCTTGTACCGCCACGACTTTCGAGCCGGCTTCAGCGAACATGCGTGCGGCGACGCCGCCCACGTTGCCGAAACCTTGCACGATGACTTTCGCGCCTTCGAGCGACATGCCGACCTTGGCGGCCGCATCGCAACCGACGACGAACACGCCGCGGCCCGTCGCATCGCGGCGGCCCAGGCTGCCGCCCAGCGAGATCGGTTTGCCCGTCACCACGCCGGTCGACATATTGCCGCCGATCATGGCGTAGCTGTCCATCATCCACGCCATGACTTGTTCGTTCGTGTTGACGTCCGGCGCCGGGATATCCTTGTTCGGTCCGATGATCATGCTGATTTCGCTCGTGTAGCGGCGGGTCAGGCGTTGCAGTTCGTTGCGCGACAGGGTCTTCGGATCGACGCGGATACCGCCCTTGGCGCCGCCGTATGGCACGTTGACCGCCGCGTTCTTGACCGTCATCCAGGCCGACAGAGCCATTACTTCCGACAGGGTCACGTCCTGGTGGAAGCGCACGCCGCCCTTGCCTGGGCCGCGCGACAGGTTGTGCTGCACGCGGTAGCCTTCGTAGTGGGCAATGGTACCGTCATCGCGCTCGATAGGCACGTCGACCGTCAAGATGCGCTTTGGACGCTTCAGCGTTTCCACCCAGCGCGACAGGTTGCCCAGGTAAGGCGTAACGCGGTCGATCTGCTCGAGGTAGACGCCCCATGGGCCCAGGTCTTCAGGATTGAGGTAGGAAGGAAGTGCGTGCTTGCTGGTCATGCTTGATAAGCTCCTGGACAAAACGGTGGTGTAATGCCGAAAAATCTACTGCGCGTCGTGCTTTGCGGCCGGCGATGCTCGCTGTACCTTCGTACAGCTGCGCTTCTCGGCCACAAATCACTGCCGCTCGCTACGATTTTTCCTGGCATTCAAAAATGCTGTGGTAGGCGCAATCAATTGAGTTGCGCGCAGCGGAACCGCATCGTAGGCGATAGCCTCATGCCCCGGCCAATGCTTTGTGCGCATCCGGTTATGCATTTATTGCATAGATTGGGGGTCAGGATGGAATTGCGGTGAAGGCTGCGCGCCGGCGTTTTTTCCGCCGCGCGCGGCGCTTTCCTGCGACTGCACCAGGTATTGCCACAGGCTTTCGACGATCTGCTTGCCGGGGCGCAGGCTGGAGGGGCGTTCGCGGTACAAGCGGATTTCCAGCTCGATTTCCCAGCCTGGCGCGCCGCCGTCGGCGCGCGCCAGGTGCTTGTATTTGACGTCGCGCATGACGGCCGATTCGGGCAGGAAGGCGATGCCGCGTCCTTCCAGCGCCATCATTTTCAAGCCTTCGGCCATGTCCGTTTCGTAGCAGGTTTCCAGGAACAGGGGCGCCTTGGCATCGGCCAGCAGCAGTTCCACCATGCGCCCCAGGTAGGCGTTGCTGGTGTAGGAAAGGAAGGGCAGCGGCTCCTTGGCGCTGCCCGGCAGGACGAAATCCGGCACCTTGTCCTGGCCGCAGCGCGCATACGCACGCAGGGTTTCGCGGCCCATCACCAGCATGTCGTAGCGGCCCGGGTCCAGCTGCACCGGCTGGCGCGGATGGTGATAGCACAGCAGCAGGTCGCAGCCGCCGTCGACCAGTTGCAGCACGGCGTCGTGCACGTTCAGCGCCATCAGGCGGCTGTTGATGGGCGCGAAACCTTCTTCCAGCGCCGTCAGCCACTTCGGCATGAAGGTCAGCGACAGGGTGTGCGGCACGGCGAAATCGACGCTCGTTTGCGTGGCCGCGCGCTTGCCGCGCAACAGGGCGCGCACGCCGTTGATCTGCCCCAGCATTTCCAGCGCCTGCTCGTAGAACACGGCGCCGGCCGGCGTCAGGCGCGTGGGATACGAGGTGCGGTCGACCAGGTCGATGCCGAGCCAGTTTTCCAGCGACTGGATGCGCCGCGAGAATGCCGGCTGGGTGACGTGGCGCAGGGCCGCGGAACGGCTGAAATTATGCGTTTCAGCGAGCGAGATGAAGTCTTCCAGCCATTTGGTTTCCATCGCGGCGGCGTTCTCTTATCAAGGGCAGGGGCTAGGTGGCGTGGTCAGGGCGTATCGGGGCGGCCGCCGGCTGGTACAGGGCGGCGGGCAGGCCGAAGAAGGACGGCGGACCCAGGGTCGTGCCATCGAGCGAGCCGCCCGCGTTCAGTGCCTTGTTGATGGCCGACAGCAAGGAGCTGCGGTCGGCGAGATTTTTTATCAGGGCGCGCGGGCCGTTGTGGAAGGTATGCTGGGCGATATCCGCGGCGACGACAAAGATCGGTTCGCGGCGCAGGGGGAACTCCACCCATTCGCCGTCCTCGTCCTGCGCGCGGAACGTGTCGGGCAGGGTCATGTTGTCGGCGCCGGGAAGGTGCGCCGCCAGCACCAGGCCGAAGGCTTCAGGCACCACGTCGGCCAGGCGGCGCACGGTGAGCTCGTCCCGCACCAGGACACGTACTTGCGCTTCCACCGCGTCTTCTGCGTCGGGCTGGGCGCCGAGGATTTTCACGGCCTGATAGATCAGGTCGGACGAGAGTGCTTCCATCAAATCATCTCCAGGATCATGGCGACGATTTCGTCGCCGTACGAGGCCAGTTTTTCTCGCCCACGCCGCTCACGCCGCGCATCTGCTCGAGCGAGGTGGGTTTGGCCTTGGCGATTTCGCGCAGGGTGGCGTCGACGAAAATCACGTAGGCGGGCACGTTGTGCGTGCGCGCCGTTTCCACGCGCCACCAGCGCAGCTTGTCGAAGATCGCCTGCTCGCTGGTGGACAAATCCGTCTCGACATAGCCCTTCGCCACGCTGGTGCTGCGCTTGCTGGTCTTCACCGGTTTCTGGTATTGGCGCAGCTGCACCTTCTGGCCGCCCTTGAGCACGGGGCGCGAGGCGTCCGTCAGTTTCAGCGAGCTGTATTGTTCATGGTCGACCGAGACGAGGCCCAGCGCGATGGCCTGGCGCAAAATCGATTTCCATTCCGCTTCGCCCAGGTCCGAGCCGATGCCGAAGACGGACAGGGAATCGTGGTGCCAGGTCTTGATGCGTTCGGACTCCACGCCGCGCAGCACGTCGATCACGTGGCCGCCGGCGAAGCGCTGGTCGACGCGGTAGATGGCCGACAGCAGTTTTTGCACGGGCACCGTGCCGTCGAACGATACGGGCGGCACCAGGCAGGTGTCGCAATTGCCGCATGGCGAAGCCGGTTCGCCGAAGTATTCGAGCAGGCGCATGCGGCGGCAGCTGAGCGTTTCGCACAGGCCCAGCATGGCGTCGAGTTTCACGCCCAGCACGCGCTTGAAGGTGTCGTCCGCTTCGGATTCGTCGATCATGCGCCGCTGCAGCACCACGTCCTGCAAGCCGTACGCCATCCAGGCGTTGGCGGCCATGCCGTCGCGGCCCGCGCGCCCCGTTTCCTGGTAATAGCCCTCGATGCTTTTTGGCAGATCCAGATGCGCCACGAAGCGCACGTCGGGCTTGTCGATGCCCATGCCGAAGGCGATGGTGGCGACCATGACGATGTTTTCTTCGCGCAGGAAGCGCGCCTGGTTGGCGCTGCGCTTGGCGTACTCCATGCCGGCGTGATAGGGCAGGGCGCGGATGCCGCTTTGGTTCAAAAACTCCGCCGTCTCTTCGACTTTTTTGCGCGACAGGCAGTACACGATGCCGCAGTCGCCCGCGTGTTCCGTGTTGATGAAGTCGAGCAGCTGCTTGCGGCCGTTGGCCTTTTCCACGATCTGGTAGCGGATGTTCGGACGGTCGAAGGACGAGACGAACTGGCGCGCGTCTTCCAGCTGCAAACGCAGGGCGATTTCGGCGCGCGTCTGCGGGTCGGCCGTGGCCGTGAGCGCGATGCGCGGCACGTCCGGGAACTGCTCGTGCAGCACCGACAGCTTGATGTATTCGGGACGGAAGTCGTGGCCCCACTGGGCCACGCAATGCGCCTCGTCGATGGCGAACAGGGCGATCTTCGAGGCCTGGAACAGGTCCAGGCAGCGCTGCGTCATCAGGCGCTCGGGCGCCACGTAGACGACGTCGATGCCGCCCGTGCGCACCAGGCGCTCGATGCGGCTCGCTTCTTCGTAGGTTTGCGTGGAATTGAGGAAGGCGGCGCGCACGCCGACCTCTTCCAGCGCGTCGACCTGGTCCTGCATCAGCGCGATCAGCGGCGAGACGACGACGCCCACGCCATCGCGCAGCAGCGCGGGAATCTGGTAGCACAGCGACTTGCCGCCGCCCGTGGGCATCAGCACCAGCGCGTCGCCGCCATGGCTGACGTGGTCGACGATGTCGGCCTGCTGGCCGCGGAAGGCCGGGTAGCCGAAAACGGTTTGCAGCAGGTGCAGCGCGCGCTGGTTAAGATCTTGATTCATAGTGCCTTATTCTGCCCAAACAACCCAGCCGTAGTGGGCGCTGGCCAACACCAGCAGGCCGAACACGATGCGGTACCAGGCAAAAAACGTGAAGTCGTGCGAGCTGATATAGCGCAGCAGCCAGCGCACGCACAGGAAGGCGGAGATGAAGGCGGACACGGTGCCCAGGCCGAACAGGGGCACGTCGGTGGCCGACAGGATGTCGCGCGCTTTGTACAGCGAGTAGAAGGTGGCCGCCAGCAGGGTGGGGATGGCCAGGAAGAACGAGAATTCGGTGGCCGTCTTGCGCGACAGGCCCAGCAGCATGCCGCCGATGATGGTCGAGCCGGAACGGCTGGTGCCGGGAATCAGCGCGAACGCCTGCGCGCAGCCCACTTTCAAGGCGTCGAACGGCGTCATTTCATCGACCGAGTTGACGCGCACGGTGACGGGGTTGGTGCGCGCGCGGCGCTCGACCAGCAAAATCACGATGCCACCGATGATGAAGGCCATGGCGACCGGTACAGGCTTGAACAGCGCATGCTTGATCATCTTGCCTACGCCTAAGCCGATGATGGCCAGCGGCAGGAAGGCGATGGCCACGTTCAGCACGAACTTGCGCGATTTGGCTTCGCTGCCGAAGGTGGTCAGCACGCTGCCGATGCGCTGGCGGTATTCCCAGCACACGGCCAGGATGGCGCCGGCCTGGATGGCGATCTCGAAGACATCCATGACCTCTTTCGAGACATCCTTGGTAAAGTCGAGCAGGCTGCCGGCCAGGATCAGATGTCCCGTGGACGAAATAGGCAAGAATTCGGTGAAACCTTCGACCAGCCCCATGATGATGGCTTTTAACGCAAGAATGAGATCCATAGATGTATACAAGGGTGTAATTGACAGGATGGGGTGACCGCTTGGCGCCAGCAATGTGCGCGGGGTCGAAGCTTACCACGCCGCAGGCCTGCGGACCTTATTTGGACGCTGTCGGGCGGCGCTTTTTAGCGCCGTCCGACAGGCGGGAGGGACGATCAGGATGCCTGTTTTGCCGGCGCCACCAGGCGCGCGCTGGCGGCCACCAGCAGCAGGGCGGCGCCCAGCATGGCGAAGGCGATATTCAGACTGGTGGCGTGCGCCACGAAGCCGATCACGGCCGGTCCGGCCAGGATGCCCGCATAGCCGATGGTGGTGATGGCCGCCACGGCCAGGCTGGCCGGCATCGCATGCTGGTTGCCCGCCGCCGTAAACAGGATGGGCACGATGTTTGCCGCACCCAGGCCGATCAGCACGAAGCCGGCCATGGCCAGGCTGGCGTGCGGCGCCAGCACGGCCAGGAAGAAGCCGCTGGCCGCGCACAAGCCGCCGAAAGTAAGCACACGCTTGCCGCCAAAGCGGCTGACCACCTTGTCACCCGTGAAGCGGCCTATCGTCATGGCAATGGCGAAGGCGGCGTAGCCGAGGCCGCCCTTGGCTTCTTCCACGCCGCGCGTGGTGGTCAGGAACAGGGCGCTCCAGTCGAGAATCGCGCCTTCGGCCAGGAAGACGATAAAGCACAGCAAGCCGATGAAAATGACGGCGCCGTGCGGCATGACGAACAGCGGCGTCTTTTCGCCGGAAGCCGAGGCGGTCGGCAGCAAGTGGCCTTGCGCCGCACCCAGCACGCCGCACAGCAGCAGCATCACCACGCCACACGACCAGGCCGGCGTCAGGCCCAGCCACAGCAGCAGGGCCATGCAGGCCGCGCCGGCGAAACCGCCCACGCTGAACAAGGCATGAAAGCCCGACATCATGGCGCCGCCATTGGCTTTTTCGATGATCACGGCCTGGATATTGATGGCCACGTCGAACGTGCCCATGGCCGCGCCGAACACCAGCAGCACCATGCCCAGTTGCAGCGGGCTGGCGGCCAGCGCCAGGCCGGGCAGGATGGCGGTCAGCAGCAGACCTGCGGCGGCGATGACCTTGCGGCAGCCGAAGCGTGCCGTCAGCATGCCCGTAAACGGCATCGCGCACAGCGAGCCGGCGCCCAGGCACAGCAGCAAGACGCCGAGCGTCGCTTCATCGAGGCCCAGGCGCGACTTGGCGTAGGGGACCAGCGGGGCCCAGGCGGCCATGCCGAGGCCGGCGGCGAAGAAGACCAGGCGGGTGGCGCGTTGTTGCAGGGTGCCGGTGAGATGCATGGGGGAGCTTTTCAAGAGTCGGGGTGGATAAGATCAGGCGCGGGCGCGCAAAACTTGCACGCCCAGCCGTTCAAAGGCGGCCACATGGGCAGAGTCGGCATCGGCTTCCAGCACCAGGTGCTGCAGCAAGCCCGTGGCCAGCACGCCGAAGGGCGCGGCCGTGCCCAGCTTGTCGCTGGTGGCGGCCACCACCACGGCCTTGCTGGCGCCGGCGATGCTGCGCTTGAACTCGGCCTCGTCGTAGTTGAACGCCGTCACGCCCGCATCCGCATCGGCGCCGCAGGCACCGAGGAAGCACAAGTCGGGATGCATGCGCTCGACCGTGCGCAGCGCTTGCGGACCCAGGCTGGCACCGGCGCGGCGGTCGACCCGGCCGCCAGCCATGATCAGCTCGATTTCGGGACGCTCCATCAGGACCATGGCGATGGACGGCGCATTGGTGATGACAGTGAGCGCCAACTGCGGCAAGGCGCCGGCGATGGCAAGGTTGGTCGAGCCCGCATCGAGAAACAGCACCTGGCCCGCGCGCACGAGGGACACGGCGGCCTGCGCCAGGCGCGCCTTGCGTTCCGGCGCTTCCTGTTTGCGCTGCGTCAAGGTGCCGCCATCGGGCGCCAGCGGCAGGGCGCCGCCATACACGCGCTGGCACAGGCCGGCCGCCGCCATCTCGCGCAGATCGCGCCGTATCGTGTCTTCGGACACGTCGAGCTGGCGCGCCAGGTCCAGCGCCAGCACGCGGCCGTCGGCATGCAATTGTTGCTGGATCAGCGCGTGGCGTTGTTTGAGGAGCAGGGTGGCGGACATATAAACTTATAAACATGCAGGAATGTGCATGAATATACGCAAACGTGCAGACGCGGTCAATGCTTATCTGCGCGTCACGGCGGCCAACGGCTGGCTTACCGTGCAACCGCGGCGGCCTGCTTGCCTGCCTCTTCCAGCAGCCAGCCGCGAAAGGTCGCCAGGCGCGGCAGGCCTGCGGACTCCGGCCGGTAGACCACGTAGTAGGCCAGCGGCGAAAGAAAAGTCATCGCGCCGCACAGGCGTACCAGCCGCCCGGAGGCGATATCGTCATGCGCCATCACGCTGCGCGCCAGCGCCACGCCATGGCCCTCGGCCGCCGCCTGCAGCACCGCCGCCGAATTGTTGATCTTCATGCCGCGCGAGGCGGCGCTATCGCGCACGCCCGCCTTCTGCAGCCACGCTTCCCACGTTGGAAAATCGCCATGGCCATCCATCGACAGGTCGTGAATCAGCGTTTGCCGCGCCAGGTCGGCCGGCTGCCGCAATGGCGCATGCTGTTGCAGAAACGCGGGCGAACACACGGGATAGACTTCTTCATCCATCAATTTGTCGGCGCTCAGTCCCGGCCAGTTGCCGGTGCCGTAGCGCACGCCGATATCGATGCGTTGCGAGACGAAATCGACGGGCTTCAGACTGGTATCGAGCCGCACGTCGGTTTCCGGGCAGACCGATTGAAAGCGTTCAATCCGTGGCAACAGCCACTTGGCGGCGAAGGCGGGACTGACGGTCACCGTCAGCACCCCGTTGAGCGAACCTTCCTTGAGCCTTTCCAGACCCAGCAGCAAGCGGTCAAAGCCGGCGCGCAAATCCGGCAGCGCGCGCTCCGCGGCCTGCGTCGCCACCAGCCGCGTCTTGCCCGCCGTGTGCCGATGGAACAGCGGCGCGCCCAGCCAGTCTTCCAGGGCGCGCACCAACTGGCCCACGGCAGCGGGGCTGACGTTGAGTTCAGCGGCGGCGGCTGAAAAGCTCTGGTGGCGGGCGCTGGCTTCGAATGCCCGCAAGGCGTTCAGATGGATCGGTGTCTTCATGATTTTCTTCCATGGTGTCGCGTGATTGTGCGTCTCTGCGTGGCTATTTTAGTCACTCCGCAGCCGTACCACTAAAGATTTTCTTTCAATAACTGACATTTAATCTGGTTTGTTCCCGTTCGCCGCCAAGCGCAGAATGCATTGCATCGCGGCAGTACACAACTGCCCGGAAGTTTTTCTTCAACAGCGCCTGCCTGGACGGCGGGCATAGGAAAGGAATGAAAATGAGCAAGCAATTCGAAGGCAAGAAACTGCTGGTCGTGGGTGGCACCAGCGGCATGGGTCTGGCGACGGCACGCGTGGTGCTGGAGCAAGGCGGCAGCGCCGTGATCGTCGGCCACCGCGCAGAGAAAACCGAAGAGGCGCGCAAGGCATTGTCGGCGCTCGGCACGGTGTGGGCGGTGACCGCCGACCTGTCGAGCGACGCGGGCCTGGCTGCGCTGCTCAAAACGCTGGACGAACAGCATGCGGACATCGATCTGCTGGTCAACGCGGCCGGCGTGTTCTTCCCCAAACCTTTCCTCGAACACGGCGCCGCCGACTACGACCAGTATATGAATCTCAACAAGGCCTTGTTCTTCATCACGCAAAAGGTGGCCGCGCACCTGGTCGCCAGCGGACGCCCTGGGTCTATCGTCAACATCGGCTCGATGTGGGGCAAGCAGGCGATCGCCGCCACGCCATCGTCGGCGTATTCGATGGCCAAGGCCGGCCTGCACTCGCTGACCCAGCATCTGGCGATGGAACTGGCATCGAAGCAGATTCGCGTCAACGCCGTCTCGCCAGCCGTCGTGCAGACGCCGATCTACGAAGGTTTTATTCCGAAGGCGGAGGTCCATGAGGCGCTGCAGGGCTTCAACGGTTTCCACCCGATCGGCCGCGTGGGCACGCCGCAGGACGTGGCGGAAGTGGTGGCGTTTCTGCTGTCCGACAAGGCTGCCTGGGTGACCGGCGCGGTGTGGGACGTCGATGGCGGCGTGATGGCCGGCCGCAACTAAATACCTGGGGCAAGCCCGCCTTGCCCGCCTTTTCTTCACCTGATCATCAAGGAGCATCGCATGGCTTATCTGCAAATCACCCTCAAGATCGCCAACGCCAACCGCGCCGCGGCGGCTGGCGTCTATCAGCAGTACAAGGCGCCGTTCCTGGCCGGCATCGCGGGCGCGCAGTCGAAGCAATTGCTGATCCGCGAGGAAGACGTGCAAGTGCTGCATGGCTTCGACAGCGTGGGCAACGCCAATGCCTATCTGCAAAGCGCGCTGTTCAACAGCGACGTGGTGGTGGCGCTCACGCCGCTGCTGGACGCGGCGCCCGACGTGCGCATTTATACCGTGGCGTAAGCGGGCACCCGCCCGCTGCTACCTACTATTCCCTTTTTGGAGCAAAAATCATGATGCAAGACTGGAACACCTACCGCGACTCCCTGCTGGAAAAAGTCGGCGATTACGCCGCGCAGAGCCCCGACGTGATGCGCGGCGTGATGGCCATCGACGGCGCCGCCGCCAAGACCGGCCACCTGGCGCCGAAGATCCACGAACTGATCGCGCTGGCGGTGGCCATCACCACGCGTTGCGACGGCTGCATCTCGGTGCACACGAAGAAAGCGGTGGAAGCCGGTGCGACCCTGGAAGAAATTTCCGAAGCGCTCGGCGTGGCGATCGCGCTCAATACGGGCGCCGCGCTGACGTATTCGGCGCGCGTGATGGAAGCCTACCAACAGCTGCCGAAGCAGTAAGCGCGGGCCGCCGCCACCGCCGGCCAGGGCGCCATGCCGTGGCTGGCGCTGGCCGTTTTTTTCAACTCTGGAAGTTTGTCATGCTGATCAATGCCGATTTTTCGCGCCCCGTCATCCTGGCGCCGCACCAGTACCGCTGGGTCGCGTCGCCGCAGGGCGGCGTCGAGCGCATCATGCTCGATCGCATCGGCGCCGAGCAAGCGCGCGCAACGAGCATCGTGCGCTATGCGCCCGAATCCTTCTTCCCGCCGCATCGGCATCCGGGCGGCGAGGAAATCCTGGTCCTCGACGGCACGTTTTCCGAAGACGGCGTGGATTATCCCGCCGGCTGGTATTTGCGCAATCCGCCCGGCTCCAGCCATCGGCCGTCGAGCGGCGCGGGGGCGGTGATCTTCGTCAAGTTGCAGCAGATGCAGCCGCGCGAACAGCGCCACGTCCGCATCGACACCCGTGACCCCGCCAACTGGCGCGAGCAGCGGGGGCGGGCCGTCTGTCCGTTGTTCGACGATGCTGCCGAGCAGGTCAGCCTGCAGCGGCTGATGCCGCATGAAGCCTTGCTGGCCGAGGCAGGCGGCGGCCAGGAACTGCTGGTGCTCGAGGGCGAGGTGCACGCACGCCAGCATGCCTGCGCGCCGCGCAGTTGGATGCGCCTGCCTGCCGGCACCTTGCCCGCCATCGTTGCCGGTGCGCAGGGAGCCACCGTTTACCTGAAAGTCCGGCATGTGGCGGACACGACTTTGAAAGGATCAGCATGCAACACGCACGCATCATCATTATCGGCGCCGGCCTGAGCGGCCTGTACGCGGCCCACTTGCTGGAGCGGCTGGGCGTGGCCAATGTCGTCGTGCTCGAAGCGCGCGATTTCATCGGCGGGCGTATCGCCGGCATGCAGGCAGCTGGCGGCAGCGACCGCTTCGACCTGGGCCCGGCCTGGTTCTGGCCCGAGCAGCAGTGCGCGCTGCACCAGCTGGTCGACGGGCTGGGGCTGCAGCGCTTCGCCCAGTACGACCAGGGCGATATGCTGTACCAGCGCGCCGCGGGGAGGCGCCGGTGCGCATGCGCACGTACGCGAGCGCGCCGCCATCGATGCGCCTGATTGGCGGCATGAATGCGCTGACCGATGCCTTGCGCGGCACCTTGCGCAGCACGCGCATCGTCACCGGACAACAGGTGCTGCGCCTGCGCCATGCGGCCGAGCACGTCGAAGTGGCGAGCGCGGATGCGGCGGGCGCCGTCACCGCGTGGCGCGCCGGCCACGTGTTGCTGGCATTGCCGCCGCGCCTGGCTGCCGCCGGTATCGCGTACGAGCCGGCCCTGCCTGCGGCGCTGGCGCGCGGGTGGACCGCCACCGCCACCTGGATGGCGCCCCATGCGAAGTACGTCGCCGTCTACGAGCGGCCGTTCTGGCGCGAACAGGGCTTGTCCGGTTCGGCGCGCAGCCAGAGCGGGCCGCTGGGCGAGATCCATGATGCCTCGATGCCGGGCGGCAGCGCTGCCCTGTTTGGTTTCCTGGCCGTGCCGGCACGCACGCGCCAGCGCCTGGACGATGGGATCTTGCTGGCGCATTGCCGGGCCCAGCTGGTACGGCTGTTCGGCCCGCAAGCGGCCGCGCCGCGCACCGATGCCATCAAGGACTGGTCGCAGGATGCGCTGACCGCCACCGCCGCCGACCTCGACGCCGGCGGCGAGCACGGTCACGCCCCGGCAGCGGCGCCTGCGGCCGGTCCCTGGCAGGGCCGCCTGACGGCCATCGCCAGCGAATGGTCGCCGCGCTTTCCCGGCTATCTGGCCGGCGCGGTCGAGGCGGCCGCTCTGGGCGTGCAAGCCTGGCAAGCGGCGCAGCAGCGCCCGGCGATTCCGTGACTTAACTCAATGAAGGAGAAATGAAGATGAAAACAACTTACCGCGCCATGCAAGTGAGCCGCCCCGGCGTGCTGGAACTGGTCGAGCGCGCCACGCCGCTGCCCGGCGTGGGCGAAGTCTTGATTGCCGTCGAAGCCTGCGGCATCTGCGGCGCCGACAGCGCCGATATCGACGGCGCCGACCCGGCGCTGCAGCCGCCGCGCGTGCCCGGTCACGAGGTGGTCGGGCGCATCGTCGCGCTGGGCGAACACACGCCGGGCATCTGGCAAATCGGCCAGCGCGTCGGCGTCGGCCGTCTGGGCGGCCACTGCAACGCCTGCCCGCCCTGCCGCCAAGGCCGTTTCCAGTTATGTCAGGACCAGCCGTTCGTGGGCGCCAGCCGCGACGGCGGCTATGCCGAGATGATGCTGGCGCGCGTCACCGGCCTGGTATCGATTCCCGGGCAGCTCGATGCGGAAGAGGCGGCGCCCGTCCTGTGCGCGGGCCTTGCCACCTTCAATGCGCTCAAGAAGAGCGGGGCGCAGGCGGGCGATACGGTCGCCATCCTGGGCATCGGCGGCCTGGGACATATGGCCTTGCAGTATGCGCGCCGCATGGGCTTCAAGGTGGTGGCGATCGGGCGCGGCGGCGATATTGCGCAGGATGCGCTGGAGCTGGGCGCGCACGTGTATGTCGACAGCTTGGCCGAGGATGCGGCCGCCGTGCTGCAAGCGCATGGCGGGGCGCAGGCGGTCATCACCACCGTTTCTAGCGCGGCGGCCGTGACGGCGCTGATGGATGGCCTGGCGCCAGCCGGACGGCTGGTCGTGCTGGGCGCGGGCAAGGATCCGCTGCTCGTGTCTTCCGGTAAATTGGTGGTGGGCGAACGCGGCGTGCTCGGCTCGATCACCGGCACGCCGTATGACAATGAAAAGACGCTTGCTTTCAGCGTGCTGGCCGGCGTGCGTCCGCATATCGTAACCATGCCGCTGGAACGTGCGGCCGAAGCCTATCAGCGCATGCAGTCCGGGGACGTCAAGTTCCGCATGGTGCTGACCATGTTGCCGAAGGCCTAGGCATTCTCTTCAAGTCTGCGGCGCCGTTGCCTGCTCCAGGTCGTCGAGCCAGCTTATCGCCTGTTCGCGGCTGGCGCCGCACATCTCTGCCGACGGCTGCAATCCTGCGCAGAACGCCGGCCGTTCCGGCTGTCCGAAAATGCGGCAGCGGCTATCGTCTCCCAGCTGCACGCAGCGGACACCAGCGGGTTTCCCGTTCGGCATGCCCGGTATCGGACTGGTGATGGAGGGAGCGATGCAGCACGCTCCGCAGTGGTCGCGGCAGTTCATGGTTATTCTTTAGTGGACGACCAGCTTGCCATCCGGCTGCCAGGGAGCAGGCGCAGGACGGCATGGCGATGGCTGGAAAGGGATCAGGGGCCGACAGTATAGCAAGTCGGCGCGGCCTGCCGCTTCCCGCCGCTTGCCTAGCGCACGATGCTGACGCGCTTGCCCGACAGGGTGCGGCGGGCCGGATCGCCATGCACGGTGATACGGCCGGAACCGCTGGCGCGGGCGTTGACTTCATTCTGCACGGTGACGTCGACGTCGCCGGAACCGTTGCTCGCCAGATAGGCAACGTCGCTGCGCAGGGAGGCCAGGTTGATGTCGCCCGAGCCATTCACGTTGGCGTCGAGGCGCTGCACGGCGCCGCTGGCGCTGATGCTGCCCGAGCCGTTGACGGCCACGTTGATGCGTTCGCCGCGCACGCTGCCCAGCTGGATACTGCCCGAACCGTTTTGCACCGCGTCCGTGTTGCCGCTGGCGAGGGCGGCCGCGTTGATGCTGCCCGAGCCATTGTTGGCCACGTCGAGGCGCCCCACCGTGCCCGACAATTCGCTCTTCATCGCACCGCGCTGCTCCAGGCTGAAATCGTCGCCATTGAAACCGCTGGCCACCAGGCGGCCCGAGCCGGAAATGGTGATCTTCCTCAATTGCGGCGTTGTGTAGATGACGTGGATGCCATTGCCGCTGCGAATGTTGCTGTCACTCCAGATGCGCAGGGTATTGCCGCTCACTTCGCTATGGATGCGCGGCTGCAGGTTGCTGTCCGCTTCGATCACCAGCGACGTTGCCGGCCCCACGCGCACGTCGATTTTCATATCGATGCGCTTCATGCTGTCGATGTCGAGCGTGTTGATGTTGCCGACCTGGCGCACGTCGCGGCTCATTTGCTCGTTGCCCTGGATGGCATTGCCGCCCGAGTCCGCATGGCGCACTTCGCCATCGTTGGGATTGATGACGATGGCGCAACCGCCGAGGGCAACGGCACAGCACAGGGCCAGCAAGGTACGCATGGTGTTTCCTTTATGATTGTTTTAGGTCAGGACAAGAAATAAGCCGGCTGCCGCGCCGCGGCTGCCGTGCTGTCGATGCCAAGATAGCAAAGCGCCTGTCATTGCTGAACGCCAATGCGATGAACTGCGTAAAACGGGGGCTGAAACGCATTCTGGTTCACCCAGCGCCATGGGGCAGGTGCCAGAGGAGGTGTCGCCAACGCCGGCACGGAGCGTACAATACCCGTGTTCGGCGTTCCGGGCGATGCTCCGCGCTTGACCTTGCCGATAGACAGGGCTACTATTAATGACTCAAAAGTAAGTTATTTGGAAAGATACATGCAAGCCCCGATTGATACCAAGCCCCGCTGGGAGCGGCGCAAGGATGCCCGCCCGCAGGAACTGCTCGCCGCCGCCCTCGACCTGTTTGTCGAACGGGGCTTCGCATCGACGCGCCTGGAGGATGTGGCCAAGCGGGCCGGCGTGTCGAAAGGCACCCTGTACCTGTACTTTGAGAATAAGCAAGAGCTGTTCAAGGCCGTGGTGCGCGACAATATCGTGCAGTCGATCGGCGAGGCGGAAGACAGCATGGCCGCTTCGGACAGCACCAGCGCTGAATTGTTGCGCAAGGTGATGATGCAGTGGTGGGAAGAATTCGGCGCCACCAAACTGGCCGGATTGACCAAGCTGATGCTGGCCGAAGCGAACAATTTCCCGGAACTGGCGCAGTTTTACAACGAAGAAGTCGTCACGCGCGGCAATGCGCTGATCGTCAGCCTGCTGGAACGGGGCATGCAGCGCGGCGAATTCCGCCAGATCGATCCCGTGCTGGTCAGCACCATCCTCAGCGCGCCCGTCACCATGCTCATGATGTGGACGCACTCCTTCGTGCCGTGCGAGGTCAAGAATATCGACCCGCTCGCCTATATGGACGCCTTTATCGACATGAGCGTGCGCAGCCTGCAGGCGGAGGCGCCCGGGAAAAGCTGATGCACCGGGCCTGGCTACTACCGTTCAGTTACCCCTTTTCCAAGGTTCGCCCCCCAAATCTGCAGATCGTCGCAAATTTCCTCCATTCCCCGCCTTTATGGTTAACATGTGCTTTCAGCCAGTTCAACGATAAAATGGCGGATTATTACTTCACTTACCGAGTCCAAAGATGAATATCGAACAAGCCCGCTTCAATATGATCGAACAGCAGATCCGTCCATGGGACGTACTGGATATCGACGTGCTGGAGTTGTTGAACGTGGTCAAGCGTGAAGATTTCGTGCCCGCCGCCTATAAAAACCTGGCCTTCGTCGACACCGAAATTCCACTGGGCGGCGGCGAATGCATGTTCACGCCAAAGCTGGAAGCGCGCATTTTGCAGGACGTAGCCGTCAAGAAGCATGAAAATGTGCTGGAAATCGGCACCGGCAGCGGCTACATGGCCGCTTTGCTGGCGCACAAGGCGCGTCACGTGACGAGCGTGGAAATCGTTCCCCAATTGAAAACCCTGGCCGAGCAGAACCTGGCTGCCAACGGCGTGACCAACGTGACCGTGGAACTGGGCGACGGCGCCCAGGGCTGGAGCAAGGGTGCGCCATACGACGTGATCGTCGTGTCCGGCGCCCTGGCCGTGCTGCCGGAAGCGTTGTTGCAACAAGTCAAAGTCGGCGGCCGCATCCTGGCCATCATCGGCGAAGCGCCGATCATGTCGGCGCATTTGATCACGCGCAGCTCGGACAAGGCCTACGACACGCGCAAGCTGTTTGAAACCAATGTCCCGCCGCTGCAAGCCGTGGCGCCGTCGCATTTCCAGTTCTGAGGCGACCGATTCGATGGAGCATTTGAGTGCACCGCAGCTGGCCGCCTGGCTGGCTGACCCTTCCCGCCCCCGTCCTGTTTTGCTGGACGTGCGGGAGCAGTGGGAGTTCGACCTGTGCCACCTCGACGGTGCCACCTTGATGCAGATGAACTCGATTCCTGCGCGCATCGATGACCTCGATGAAGACGCCGAGATCGTCTGCATCTGCCATCACGGCATGCGCAGCATGCAAGTGGCGGCCTTCCTGGAACGCAATGGTTTTGGCAAGATCAGTAATTTGACGGGCGGCGTGCATGCCTGGGCGCTGCAAGTCGACAGCGCCATGCCGAAATACTAAGTTAATTCGCAGTAGATGCACTTCCAGGCATGTTTTTGTGCATGCCTGCGGAGGCCTGTACCCCGCTCCTGCCGGCGCGGCCGCCAGGCAGGCTGTAACCGATTTTTGATTCCATCAACTTTTGACGACTCCAACGGAGAAATGCAATGCGGAAACCCCTTATCGCCGTGCTGATGACCAGCGCCTTTGTCTCGATGACATGCTCGCTGCAAGCACAGGCGGCCGATCTCATCCAGGTGTACCAGCAGGCGCTGGCCAATGACGCGCAGTACGCCAGCGCGCGCGCGGCCCTGTCTGCCGGGATGGAGCGGGTGCCGCAGGGGCTGGCAGGCTTGCTGCCGCAAATCTCCGCGTCGGGCAGCAATACGCGTGGCAACCAGGAGCAGATTCTGCAGAACGCGGGCGGCAACAAGATCACCTCGCCGTCCGTGAACGTGCGCACGAACAGCTACAACCTGACCCTGGCGCAGCCGCTGTTCCGCTGGGACCGCTGGGAAACCTACCAGCAAAGCAAGCTGGCGCAGGCGATTGCTGAAGCGCAATTTGCGCAAGTCCAGCAAGACTTGATCACGCGCGTGGCGCAGGCGTATTTCGACGTGCTCAGCGCACAGGACAACCTGGGCGCCACGCAGGCGCAAAAAGTCGCCACGACGGAGCAGCTGGCATCGGCCAAGCGCAACTTCGAAGTCGGCACGCAAACGATTACCGACACGCACGAAGCGCAAGCGGCCTACGACCTGGTGGTGGCGCAGGAATTTGCCGCCATCAATGACCTGGCCAACAAGCGCAGCGCCCTGCAAACCATCATCGGCGAAGCGCCGACCTCGCTGGCGCCGATGCGCGCGGGCGTGGTCATCAGCGCGCCGGAACCGGCTGCCATCGAACCGTGGGTGAGCTCGGCGGAAGAGCAGAACTACAGCGTCGTCACGGCCCAGTTCAACGTGGAATCGGCCAAGCGCGACATCGGCCGCAACCGTGCCGGCCACTACCCGACGCTGGACCTGATCGCCAACGCGGGCCATACCTACACCTCGGGTGGCGGCAATGGCAGCGGCAATAACAACAACGCCATCGGCGTGCAGTGGAGCATCCCCATCTTCAGCGGCTTTGCCGTGACGAGCAAGGTGCGCGAATCGATCGCGCTGGAAAACAAGGCCCGCAACGACCTGGAAACGGCACGCCGCGCGGCATCGCAAGGCGCGCGCCAGGCCTTCCTGGGCGTCAATAGCGGCCTGGCGCAAGTCAAGGCGCTGGAAGCGGCGGAAGTGTCGAGCAAGTCGGCGCTGGAGTCGAACCAGCTCGGCTATCAAGTGGGCGTGCGCATCAATATCGACGTCTTGAACGCGCAGAAACAATTGTTCTCGACGCAAAAAGACCTGTCGAAAGCCCGCTACGACACCATCATGAACGGCTTGCGCCTGAAGGCGGCGGCCGGCACCCTGAAGGAAACGGACTTGATGCCCGTCAATGCCTTGCTCGACAAGTAAGCGCGCTCTTGCTCTACATGAAAACCAGCATCGGCAGCGGCGCTGGTTTTTTTCGTCTGGCGGTCTTGTCACGCGGCGCGGCTGTTGGCGAACTGGGTCAGCACGACACCAGCCACCACCAAGCCAGCGCCGGCCCAGTGCAGCGGAGAAATATGCTTCACGGTAAAACCCAGCAAGCCGTAGCGGTCGATGGCCAGCGCGGCCAGCATCTGCCCGCCGATGACGGCCGCCATGAAGGGGCCGGAACCCATGCGCGGCGCCAGCATCAGCGCGGCCGTAATATAAAACACGCCGGCCGCGCCGCCGAGCCAGGACCAGCCCGGTCCGCGCATGGCGAGGTGGAGATCGGGCGCGGGCACCCGCCAGGCCAGCATCACCAGTAAAGCAAGCACGGCGCTGACGGCCAGCGAGGCGAGCGTGGCCCACAGCGGGTGGCCCAGGTTGCGGCCCAGCGCCGCATTCGCGCCCGCCTGGAAGGGGACGACGGCGCCGGCCAGCATGGCCAGCGGGGCAAACAAGGTGATCCATCCGTGCATGTGCGACTCCCTGCGTGTTGAGTTGATGGCATCATCGTATTATGCTGTCATGATTAAATCCAATTCGTATTTTGTCATTAAACTATGCACCAAATGAATAATTTGCGGGCCGTCGATTTGAACTTGCTGGTGATCCTGGACGCGCTGCTGAGCGAGCGCCATTTGTCGCGCGCGGCCGAACGCCTGCACATGAGCCAGCCTGCCGTCAGCCATGCGCTGGCGCGCCTGCGCCATCTGCTCGATGATCCGCTGCTGCTGCGCGGCAAGGGCGGTTTCCAGCCGACGGCGCGCGCCCTGGCGCTGGCGCGGCCCCTGGCTGAAGCCTTGCAGAGCGTGCGCTCGGTGCTGGGCGGCGCCGTCTTCGAGGCGGCCACGGCGCAGCGCGTGTTTCGCCTGGCCATGTCGGATTACGGCGCGGCGCTGATCTTGCCCGCTTTGCTGCGGCGTTTGCGCGTGGAAGCGCCCGGCATCGACGTGGCCGTCAGCTATGCCAGCCGCCAAGCCGTGGTGGCTGGCGTGCAGGATGGCGATATCGACCTGGCGCTGGGCGTGTTCCCGCAACTGCCTGAGCAGTTGCACAGGGAAACCTTATTCGAGGAAACGTTCGTGTGCGCGCTCGATCCGGCCAGCCTGGCGCCGGGCGAGTCCTTGAGCTTGCAGACCTATCTGGCGCGCCCCCACGTGCTGGTGGCATCCGGCGAAGGCGGCATGGCGGCCGAAGTCGATGCGGCGCTGGCGCAACTGGGCCAGGCGCGCCGCATCGCCGTACGCGTGCCGTACTGGACGGTCGCACCGGAGGTGGTGATGGGGACGGATTTGATCCTGACGGTGGCGCGGCGCGCCGTGCAGGGCAGCGCCGCGCAAGGGCTGACGCTGTGCTCCGCGCCGTTTGCCATCGCACCGTTTGCGTTTGAAGCGATACGGCACCGCCGCACGGACGGCGATGCGGGCATCGCCTGGCTGCGCGCGGCCATTGCAACGGCCGCGCAGCCAGGCTGAGGAATTACAGGCCGCCGCCCTGGCCGTCGAACTTGCGTTCGATCAATTCGATCTTGTAGCCGTCCGGATCGGTGATGAAGGCGATGACCGTGTTGCCGCCTTTCACGGGACCCGGTTCGCGCGTGACGTTGCCGCCATTCGCGCGTGCCGCGTCGCAGGCGGCGACGATGTCGTCGGCCGAGATGGCGATGTGGCCGTACGCCGTGCCCAGCTCGTAGCTGGTGGTGCCATAGTTATACGTCAGCTCCAGTTCCGCATGGTCCGGGTTCGCGCCATAGCCGACGAAGGCCAGGGTGTACTGATATTCAGGATTGTCGCTGGTGCGCAGCAGCTTCATGCCCAGGACGTTCGTGTAAAAATCGATGGAGCGCTGCAGGTCGCCGACCCGCAACATGGTGTGCAAAATACGCATCGTAAATCCTTGATATGAATAGGGGAATGGCAGGATTCTATGCGTTTTGCGGCTTTCTTGCCGAGACCGCCCCGGCTGCCCTGGTGGCAGGACAGACGCGGACGGTGAGGTTAGTGCCTCCGGATTTACTCCAGATGAGCGTCCAGCGTGATTTCCGTGGCCAGCAGCTTCGATACGGGGCAGCCGAGCTTGGCGCGCAGGGCCGCATCCTGGAACGCTTCGTCGGTGGCGCCGGGAATGGTGGCCACCAGGGTCAGGTGTACGGCCGTGATGGCATAGCTGCCATCGATCTTTTCCAGGCTGACATCGGCCGTGGTTTTCAGGGCGGTGGCGCGCAAGCCCGCCTCGCCCAGTTGGCCGGACAGGGCCATGGTGAAGCAGGCCGCGTGGGCAGCGCCGATCAGTTCTTCCGGATTGCTGCCGGGACCGTCTTCGAAGCGCGTATTGAAACCATAAGCCACATTGTCGAGCGCGCCGCTTTGGGTGGAAATAAACCCTTTGCCATCCTTAAGGCCGCCACTCCAGACGGCTGATCCTGTTTTTTTCATGATGTACTCCTTGCGTGGTTCGAGCATCCATCATGCGCGCCCCACCCTGGCGCTTCCGTTCGTTGCGCCACACAGGGGCGCATGCGCGGCGTCGATGCATTCACGGCGCCGGCGTGACGCGCCAGATGACATTGCCCACGTCGTCCGCCACCAGCAGCGCGCCCGCCTTGTCGACGGCCACGCCGACGGGGCGCCCATGCGCATGGCCAGCCTTGTCGAGGAAGCCGGCGACGACGTCCTGCGGAGGACCGCTGGGCACGCCATTGGCGAAGGGCACATAGATGACTTTATAGCCGCTGAAGGGCTTGCGGTTCCACGAGCCGTGCTGGCCGATGAAGGCGCCGCTCCGGTAGCGTTCGGGCAGCAGGGCGGCGTCATAAAACGCCAGTCCCAGCGAGGCCGTGTGCGCGCCCAGCGCGTAGTCGGGTGTAAGCGCCGTGGCGACCAGTTCGGGACGGGGCGGCGTGACCCGCGCATCGACGTGCTGGCCGAAATAACTGTAGGGCCAGCCATAAAGGCGCCGTCCTTGACGGACGTCATGTAGTCGGGCACCAGGTCGTTGCCCAGCTCGTCGCGCTCATTGACGGCCGTCCACAGCGCGCCCGTCCTGGGCTGCCAGGCCAGGCCCACGGGATTGCGCAAGCCCGTCGCATACACGCGGGCCTTGCCCGTGGCCCGCGTGAATTGCCAGATGGCGGCGCGGCCATCTTCGGCCGCCATGCCGTTTTCGCCCACGTTGCTGTTCGAGCCGACGGCAACATAGAGAAATTTGCCGTCGGGACTGGCGACGACGTTCTTGGTCCAGTGGTGATTGATGGGGCCGCCCGGTAAATCCAGCACCTTGATGCCCGGCGCCGTGATCGCCGTTTGCCCGGTGATGTAGGGAAAGCGCATCAAGGCGTCGGCATTGGCGATGTATAGCTCGTTGCTGACCAGGGCCATGCCGAATGGCGAATTAAGTCCCTGCAGGAACACGCTGCGCGTCTGCGCCACGCCATTCGCATCGACGCCGCGCAGCAGGGTGATGCGGTTGGCGCTGGGCGTGGCCGCACCCGCCTTTTTCATCTGCATCTGCATGATGGCGCCCTTGATGCCCTTGCCATCTTCCGGTTTCGGCGGGGCGTTCGTTTCCGCCACGAGTACGTCGCCATTCGGCAAGACGTACAGCCAGCGCGGATGGTCGAGGTCGCGCGCATATGCCTGGATGGCCAGGCCCGCCGCGACAGCGGGGCGCTGCCCGGCCGTCCAGCGCTGCACGGGCGCCACGTTCACGGTGGGAATCAGCTGCTTGTCCGGCGCAGGCAGCACGGGCTGCGGGCCGAAGCCCACGGGCATGGCGGGCGCCTGGGCATGGGCGAGATTGGCGCCGCAGACAGCGGCCAGCAGGAAGGAACGGACGTAACGGTGCATGGCGTACTCCGAAAACAATCGCAGCGTGAGAGTTGGAGTCAGCGCGCCTTCTTTGGTTCCAGTTGCGCGTCGGGACGGGCTTGCTGCGGCGCGGCGGGCTTGACCTTTTCCACGCCCGGTTGCGCGTGGCGGTCCGTGTCGACCAGGCCTTGTTCCAGGTCGCTGGCCGCCTGTTGCATGATCTTGCGCGGACGCACGTTCTGCGCGTCGGGCGATTCGTCGCGCTCATGCGGCAGGCGGTCGACGCCGTCATTTTTCACCTTTTCATCGGTATTGATCTTGCGTTCGCTATGCTGGCTAACCATATGGCCTCCTGACAGAAAAATTGACGTGAAATCAGTTTCCTGCCGCACCAGGGCGCATGCAAGCGGATTTGTCCATGCAGGGAGCGCTGGCGCACGCATGGACGATTCTTTTTCTGCGCTACACTGCGTGCAACACCAGGAACGCCCCTTGCGGGCACACGACAGCCGCACTATACTGTGCATATATACAGTATCATGCGATGCCGGCGTGCGACGCGACAGCCAGGGGCGGTTTGCCACCGAATTCACTACCGAGATTTTTATGCCCGTCGATAACTACGCCGACCAGCGAGCCGAACAGCCAGCCGCGACCTTGCCAGCCCCGGGCGAGCGCTTCAACCTGGGCGCCAAGACCATCGCCCTGGTCGTGCGCCAGAATACGGATGGCATTGCCGAGCCCGTGAAAAGCATCGTCGATTTCCTGCAAGTGCTGGGTCACACGGTGGTCTTCGAGGCGGAGACGGCCGCGCACCTGAACCTGGCGTTTCCCGGCGTGCGCGCCATGTCGGCGGCCGAGATCGGCGCCGCCGCCGATTGCGCCATCGTCATGGGCGGCGACGGCACCATGCTCGGCATTGCGCGCCAGCTGGCGCCATTCGACGTCCCTTTGATCGGTATCAATCAGGGGCGTCTGGGCTTCATGACGGATATCCCGCTCGAGCGTATGCTGCCCGTGCTGGCGCAAATTTTGGGCGGCCGCTTCAAGGCCGAACGCCGCACCTTGCTCGAAGGCAGCGTGCTGCGCGATGGCGTATCGATCCACGTGGGCATGGCCGTCAACGACGTCGTCGTCTCGCGCGGCGGCGGCGCCGGCATGGCCGAATTGCGCGTCGAGGTCGACGGTCACTTCATGTACAACCAGCGTTCGGATGGCTTGATCATTTCCACGCCCACGGGCTCGACCGCGTATTCGCTGTCGGCCGGCGGCCCGCTGCTGCATCCGACCCTGGGCGGCATCGTGCTCGTGCCGATCGCCCCGCATGCGCTGTCGAACCGCCCCATCGTCTTGCCCGATTCCAGTCAGATCGTCGTGGAAATCGTGCGCGGGCGCGATATCAGCGTCAATTTCGACATGCAGACCTTTGCCAGCCTGGTGCAGCAAGACCGCATCCTGATCCGCCGATCACCCCATACGATTACCTTCCTGCATCCGGAAGGGTGGAGCTACTACAACACCCTGCGTGAAAAACTGCACTGGAATGAGTACCCGTCGGGCGAGGGCAAGCTCAGCTAATAGTTTCTCCACCTCAACCCGCGGTGCGCCGCCTAACCACAGAAGCCATGCTCCATACACTGTCCATCCGCGATTTTGTCATTGTCGATACCATTGAACTGGAATTTTCCGCCGGCTTCAGCGTGCTGACGGGCGAGACGGGCGCCGGCAAGTCCATCCTCATCGATGCGCTGACCTTGGCGCTGGGCGGGCGCGGCGACGCCAGCGTGGTGCGCGAAGGCGCGGCCAAGGCCGACATCACGGCCGATTTCTCCGTCAGCGAGGTGGCGCAGGCCTGGCTGGTGGCCAATGAATTCGCCAACGACGATGGCGGCGCCCTGCTGCGCCGCGTGATCGACAATGCGGGCCGCTCGAAGGCGTATATCAACGGCATCCCCGCCACGGCCGCGCAGCTGCGCGAACTGGGCGACATGCTGGTCGACATCCACGGCCAGCACGCGCACCAGTCCTTGCTGAAAAGCGAGGCGCAGCGCGCCTTGCTCGACGGCCAGGCGACGGCGCGCGAAGCGGGCGCGGAGCAGGATGCGCGGCAAGTGGCGGCGTTGCACAAGCGCTGGCGCGCCCTCGTGCGCCAGCGCGAGGAATTCGAAACGAATGCCGCCAACGTGCTGTACGAGCGCGAACGCCTGGAATGGCAAGTGGGCGAACTGGAAAAGCTGGCCGCCAAGCCCGGCGAATGGACGGAGATCACGAACGAGCACAGCCGCCTGTCGCACGCGGCCAGCCTGCTCGAAGGGGCGCAGGAAGCCCTGGCGATCATTTCCGAACAGGAAGATCATCCGATCGTGTCGCAACTGTCGGCCCTGAACCAGAAGCTGGGCAAGCTGGTGTCCGTCGATGCGGAATTGCAGCCGATCGTCGACCTGATCGAATCGTCGCGCATCCAGCTGCAGGAATCCGTGTATGCGTTGAACAATTACCTGGACCGGGTGGAGCTGGACCCGGAGCGCCTGCACCAGCTCGATGCCCGCATGGAAGCCATGCACAGCACGGCCCGCAAATTCCGCGTCACGCCCGAAGAGTTGCCTGAGGAACATTCTAAACTGTCGGAAAAGCTGCAGCAACTGGCCGACGCTTCCGATATCGAAGGTTTGCTGCGCCAGGAAGCGAAGATCGAGGCCGAGTACCGCGCCGTCGCCGAGCGCCTGTCCGCCACGCGCCGCGCCGCCGCCCTGGAACTGGGGCAAGCCGTCACGCGCGCCATGCAGGAACTGAGCATGACGGGCGGCAGCTTTGAAATCGCGCTGCACCCGTGCGATCCGGCCGCCCACGGCCTCGAGCAAGTCGAGTTCCTCGTCGCCGGCCATGCGGGCACGGCGCCACGTTCGCTGGCCAAGGTGGCCTCCGGCGGCGAACTGGCGCGTATCGCGCTGGCCATTTCCGTCATCACCTCGCACGCCACCACCACGCCGACCCTGATCTTCGACGAGGTCGACAGCGGCATCGGCGGCGCCGTCGCGGAAGTCGTGGGGCGCTTGCTGAAACGCCTGGGGCAGGGACGGCAAGTGCTGTGCGTGACCCACTTGCCGCAGGTGGCCAGCCAGGCGAATCAGCATTTCCAGGTGGCTAAAAGCACCCTGGACAATGGCAAGACGGCGTCGCGCATCGACATGCTCGACGCCAAGGCCCGCGTGGAAGAAGTGGCGCGCATGCTGGGCGGCCTGGAAATCACGGCCACCACGCGCAAGCATGCGCGCGAATTGCTCGCGATTTGACCTGGGACGTGACAGGCATGCTGCCATCGTCTGGCAGTACTCCCGATGTTGACGCAATGTAACTATAATGGTCGGTTAATCCATCCAACGCCTTCGAAGAGCCTTCATGTCATTTCAAACAGAACCGCCGTACACGCATGGCAGCATCGACCGCAGCGCCGTGGTGCTGGTCAACCTGGGCACGCCCGATGCGCCGACCTCGTCGGCCGTGCGGCGCTACTTGAAGCAATTCCTGTCGGACCCGCGCGTGGTGGAGATACCCCGCATCGTCTGGTGGTTCATCCTGAACCTGATCATCCTGCCGTTCCGCTCGGGCCAATCGGCCAAGAAATACGCGTCGATCTGGACGCGCGAGGGCTCGCCCCTGAAAGTGCATACGCAAAAGCAGGCGAAACTGCTGGCAGGCGCCCTGGCCGAGCGTGGCCATGACGGTGTGACCGTGGCCATGGCCATGCGCTACGGTTCGCCTTCCTTGCCCGAGGTGCTGGCCCGGCTGAAAAGTGAAGGCTGCGAGCGCATCGCCATCCTGCCGGCCTATCCGCAATACTCGGGCACGACGACGGGGTCCATCTACGACGCCGTATTCGCCCATTACGCCACGGTGCGCAATGTGCCGGAATTGCGTTTTATCAAGCAATATCACGAGCACGACACGTACATCGACGCCTTGCGCGATTCCGTGCTGAACCACTGGGAAGCGCATGGCCGTCCGGAAAAGCTGGTGATGAGTTTTCATGGCGTGCCCAAGCGTACTTTGCTGCTCGGTGATCCTTACCACTGCCAATGCCTGAAAACGGCGCGTCTGCTGGCGGAAAAGTTGAAGTTAACTAAAGAGCAATACGTGGTGACCTTCCAGTCGCGCTTCGGCAAGGCCGAATGGCTGCAGCCGTACACGGCACCGACCCTGGTGGTGCTGGCGCAGCAGGGCGTCAAGCGCGTCGACCTGCTGTGTCCGGGCTTTACCAGCGACTGCCTGGAAACGCTGGAAGAGATCGCCATGGAAGCGAAGCATGATTTCGAGACGGCCGGCGGCCAGCAATTTCACTATATCGCTTGCCTGAACGAAACGCCGGCCTGGATCGCGGGCATGGCGGAAATTGCGGAACAACATATGATCGGCTGGCCGACGATGAAGACGGCGCCGCAGCGCGACGCGGACAAGAGGGCGGGCGAGCAGGCGCGCGCGGCGGCCTTGGCACTGGGCGCGACGAATTAAAGATAATTGATTTTTTTATAATCAAAAGCCGCGCTTGCGCGGCTTTGTCATGTGTGGTGCGACAAAAGTACTATCCAGATAGCAACGCCGCCAGTGGCGATGGCTGTGGCGGGACTGGTAGAATGCCCGCTTTGCCGGGGAAGCCTGGAAAATCAAGGGGGCGCGCACGGATCGCTGGCCGAAATGGGAAGCGCTTTGTAATAAGCTGTAACATGGATCGATGCAATTCTGGTTTTGCATGCATACCCCTTGAAACAATAGGATATAGCCCCATCTGCCCGTTAGTGTTGTAAAGATAGTTAGACTAACTCATTTAAGTCATTGATTGTAGGAGCTTTCTAGATGCAAGATCAGGAAAACCAAGCTGTACCTAATCCGCAAGCGGACGCCGCGGCGACTGCCCCATCGACTCCCGCAGAGCCTACTTTGGAAGAGCAGCTGGCGAGTACCGAAGCGCGTCTTGCAGAGATGCACGATGCCTTCATGCGCGCCAAGGCCGATGGCGAAAATATTCGCCGCCGTGCGCAGGAAGATGTTGCTAAAGCGCATAAATTCGCAGTGGAAAGCTTTGCCGAAGCCATGGTGCCGGTGAAAGACAGTCTGGAAACGGCGCTGACGGTGGAAGCACCGACCATCGACTCGCTGAAAGAAGGCGTCGAGATGACCCTGAAGCAATTGAACGCAGCGTTCGAGCGCAACCGCCTGGTGGAAGTCTTGCCAGTGCAGGGCGAAAAGCTCGATCCGATGAAACACCAGGCCGTTGCCGTGGTGCCAGCGGAGCAGGAAGCCAATACCATTGTATCCGTCCTGCAAAAGGGCTATATGATTGCGGACCGCCTGCTGCGTCCAGCCATTGTCACGACCGCGCAAGCAAAATAATCAGAGGGCGGCATCAAGCAAGCCTTGAAACCATGCCGCTTTGCCACATATAAGAACCATCTGAAATCTAGCAAATAAAAGGAAAAAATCATGGGTAGAATTATCGGTATCGATCTGGGAACCACGAATTCCTGCGTTTCCATCATGGAAAACGGTCAACCAAAGGTAATCGAAAACGCTGAAGGCGCACGCACGACGCCGTCGATTATTGCTTATCAAGAAGATGGCGAAATTCTCGTCGGCGCGCCAGCGAAACGCCAGGCCGTGACCAATCCGAAAAACACGCTGTACGCAGTCAAGCGTCTGATCGGTCGCAAGTTCGACGAAAAAGAAGTCCAAAAAGACATCGCGCTGATGCCGTACCAAATCATGAAAGCCGACAACGGCGATGCATGGATCGGCGTACGCGACAAAAAACTGGCACCGCCGCAAATTTCGGCTGAAGTCCTGCGCAAGATGAAGAAAACGGCAGAAGACTACCTCGGTGAAGAAGTCACCGAAGCCGTCATCACCGTGCCTGCGTACTTCAACGACTCGCAGCGTCAAGCCACCAAGGATGCCGGCCGTATCGCTGGCCTGGACGTCAAGCGCATCATCAACGAGCCAACCGCGGCAGCGCTGGCGTTCGGCCTGGACAAGACCGAAAAAGGCGACCGTAAAATCGCCGTGTATGACCTGGGTGGCGGTACGTTCGACGTGTCGATCATCGAAATCGCGGATGTTGATGGCGAGAAACAATTCGAAGTGCTGTCGACCAACGGCGACACCTTCCTGGGCGGCGAAGACTTCGACCAGCGCGTCATCGATTACATCATCGACGAGTTCAAGAAGATCAACGGCATCGACCTGAAAAAAGATCCGATCGCCCTGCAGCGCATCAAGGCTTCGGCCGAGCGCGCGAAGATCGAATTGTCGTCGTCGCAGCAAACCGAGATCAACGAGCCGTACATCGCCATGGCGAACGGCGCACCGGTCCACTTGAACCTGAAGATGACCCGCGCCAAGCTGGAATCGCTGGTGGAAGAGCTGATCACGGCCACGATGGAACCATGCCGCACCGCCATCAAAGATGCTGGCGTGAAAGTGTCGGACATCGATGACATCATCCTGGTCGGCGGTATGACGCGTATGCCGAAGGTGCAGGAAAAAGTGAAGGAATTCTTCGGCAAGGATCCACGCAAGGACGTGAACCCGGACGAAGCCGTCGCCGTGGGCGCAGCGATCCAGGGTTCGGTCCTGTCGGGCGAACGCAAGGACTTGCTGTTGCTGGACGTCACCCCTCTGTCCCTGGGTATCGAAACCCTGGGCGGCGTGATGACCAAGATGATTCACAAAAATACGACGATTCCGACCAAGTTCAGCCAAGTGTTCTCGACGGCCGACGACAACCAGCCTGCGGTGACCATCAAGGTCTTCCAGGGTGAGCGCGAAATCGCCGCCGGCAACAAGGGTCTGGGCGAGTTCAATCTGGAAGGCATCCCGCCAGCATCGCGCGGCACGCCGCAGATCGAAGTGACCTTCGACATCGACGCCAACGGCATTTTGCATGTCGGCGCGAAAGACAAGGCCACCGGCAAGGAAAACAAGATCACGATCAAGGCCAATTCCGGCTTGACCGAGGCTGAAATCCAGAAGATGGTGAAAGACGCCGAGCTGAACGCGGAAGAAGACAAGAAGGTCAAAGAATTGGCCGAGTCGCGCAACCAGGCCGATGCTCTGGTACACTCGACCCGGAAATCCTTGACCGAATACGGCGACAAGCTGGACGCGGGCGAGAAAGAGAAGATCGAAGCGGCGATCACCGACCTGGAAGCAAGCATCAAGGCGGGCGACAAGGCTGAGATCGACGCCAAGGTGGAAGCACTGTCGAGCGCATCGCAGAAACTGGGCGAAAAAATGTATGCCGACATGCAAGCGCAGCAAGCTGCCGGCGGCGCGGAAGGTGCACAGCAAGCTGCTGGCGCATCGGACGCAGGCGCCAAGCAGGACGACGTTGTCGACGCTGACTTCAAGGAAGTCAAAGACAGCAAGTAATTGTCTTGCGCTCCCATGAACTGGGGGCAGCCGGGCTGAACGCTACATCGCGGGATTAGCCGCGAAGACCGGCCGAGCCGAGTCGCTGCGCCTAGCGCAGCACTCGACTCGGCTTTTTCGTGTAATTTTTACATCAGTAGATAGACTGCAAGGTGCCGACAACATGGCAAAGCGTGATTTTTACGAGACACTCGGTGTCGCAAAAAATGCTTCGGAAGAAGAGATCAAGAAGTCTTACCGTAAACTGGCGATGAAATACCATCCGGACCGCAATCCGGATAGCAAGGAATCGGAAGAAAAGTTTAAGGAAGTCAAAGAAGCCTACGAGATGCTGACCAATCCGGAAAAGCGCGAAGCGTATGACCGTTATGGTCACGCCGGCGTGGACCCGAACATGGGCGGCGGTGGCGGCTTCGGCGGCGGTGCGGGCGGCTTTGCCGACAGCTTCGGCGATATCTTCGGCGACATCTTTGGCGGTGGCGGTGGACGCAGCCGCAATGCGGGGCCACAGGTGTACCGTGGCGCCGACTTGCGCTACAACCTGGAAATTACACTGGAGCAAGCTGCTCACGGCTTCGACACGACTATTCGCGTGCCGAGCTGGGACAAGTGCGACACTTGCCATGGCAGCGGCGCCAAGCCGGGTACGTCGCCGACCACTTGCGGTACCTGCGGCGGTCACGGCCAGGTGCGCATGCAGCAGGGCTTCTTCAGCATCCAGCAAACCTGCCCGAAATGCCATGGCAGCGGCAAGGTCATCACCGACCCCTGCACGCCATGCGGCGGCGCCGGTCGCATCAAGCGCAACAAGACGCTGGAAGTCAAGATTCCAGTCGGTATCGACAACGGCATGCGTATCCGTTCGTCCGGCAACGGCGAACCGGGCACGAATGGCGGCCCGTCGGGCGACCTGTATGTGGAAATCCACATCAAGCCGCACGCCGTGTTCCAGCGCGAAGGCGACGACCTGCATTGCGAAATGCCGATCTCGTTCACCAAGGCGGCTTTGGGCGGCGAAATCGAAGTGCCTACCCTGAACGGCAAGGTGTCGTTCACGATCCCGGAAGGCACCCAGTCGGGCAAGACCTTCCGCCTGAAAGGCAAGGGCATCAAGGGCGTGCGTTCCGGTTACGCGGGCGACCTGTTCTGCCACGTGGCCATCGAAACGCCCGTCAAACTGACGGAAAAACAGAAAGACCTGCTGCGCGACTTTGAAAAGTCGACGACCGAGGGCGGTGCCAAGCACAGTCCGCAAAGCAAGACCTGGAAAGACAAGGTCAAGGATTTTTTGAGTAAGCACACGTAATACCATGCGCCGGGATGCTGAAACATCCCGGCGTTTTTTTCATCACGACTGAAAAATGTGCGCGCATCGCCGGCCTATGGGCGCGATCTGCGGCCAATTCAGTCGTACGCACACAATGGGAGCGATATGACCGAACAGAAAAATGGCCCGGCCCTGGCGGAACTGCTGCAGCGTAACCGCCGCTGGGCCGACTCGATGGTGGCGAAGGACCCGAACTTCTTCAAGAACCTGGAAGCGCAAACCTCGCCCGAATACCTGTGGATCGGCTGTTCCGACAGCCGTGTGCCCGCCAACGAATTGCTGGGCATGGCGCCTGGCGATGTGTTTGTGCACCGTAATATTGCCAACGTGGTCGTGCATTCCGACCTCAATTGCCTGTCCGTCCTGCAATTTGCCGTGGACGTGCTGAAAGTCAAACATGTCATCATCGTCGGCCATTACGGCTGCAAGGGCGTGCATGCGGCCATGACGGGCACGCGCATCGGCCTGGTCGACAACTGGCTGCGCCACGTGCAGGACGTGGGCCAGAAGCACGAGCGCTACCTGGGCGACGTGCTGACGAGCCGCCAGCGCGGCGATCGCCTGTGCGAACTGAACGTGGTCGAGCAGGTGTTGAACGTGTGCCAGACCACCGTCGTGCAAGATGCGTGGGAACGGGGCCAGGAACTCAGCGTCCACGGCTGGGTTTACGGCTTGAAGGATGGCTTGCTGAACGACCTCGAAGTGACGGTCGCTGCCGGCCACGAGCTGGCGCCACGCATGGCGACCCGCCTGGCCCGCTACGAAGCAACGGCGTAAGCCACGCCGGCACGGCGCTTACGGCGCGGTGCCTTCCAGGCGGTCCAGGTAGTCGGCCGCCTCCCGCACGCCTTCCTGTGCCGCCTGGCGCAGCCAGGTCTTGGCCTGGGGAAGATCCCGGGGCGTGCCGCGGCCTTCGGCCAGCGCCACGCCATAGTGGTAGCGCGCCAGCCGCGCATAGGCGGCGTCATCATTCGTATGGGCGCCGCGCCGCATCAGCGCCGTCGCCTGCGCCAGGTCCCTGGGGACGCCGATGCCCGTTTCATACAGCTGGGCCAGCCAAATCATCGAATACACATCGTTCCAGCGCCGGATGCAGTCTTCAAAGATGGCGACGGCTGCCGCATGGTCACCCGTCTTGTCGGCCGCATAGCCGTATAAACACTTGATGCGCTTGTCGCTGTGCACATAGGCTTTGTAGCTGAGATCGCCTTCATCCTGGCTATCCTGGGCGTGGATGGGAACAGCGAACAGAACGGCGAGCATCAGGGCGTAGGTGCGCATGGTTTTCCTGGTCGATGGTTGAAGATTGGCAGACAAGCAAGTTGCGTGCTAGCTCCCTTTCCGGGCAAAGCCGGTGCCGCTGTGCCATTGCGTGACAGCGTCTGTTGCAGCATGGCGCAACGCGGCGCGCATATCCATAGCAGAAATGCTTCGTTTGCAGGATCGATGCGCAGGCATACAGTGGACTTCCCCAGACTCTAGTCGAGTTCCCATGTCGGCCGTCCTGAAACCCGCGTTTTCTTCCAGCCAGTTCCGTATCGAAACGTTCGACGCGCCGCTCGGCGCGCAAGTGCTGGGGCTGGACCTGGCGCAGCCGTTGTCGCTGGGCGACTTCCAGCGCCTGCACCACGCCCACCTCGACCATCACGTGCTGGTGTTCCGCGACCAGCGCATCACGCCGCAGCAGCAAGTCGATTTCAGCCGCCGCTTCGGCCCCTGCAAATCCACGTGCTGCGCCAGTTCCAGCTGCCCACGCAGCCGGAGGTGCTGATCATCTCGAACATCGTCGAAGATGGTCAGCCCATCGGCCTGGGTGACGCGGGCCATTTCTGGCATTCCGACCTGTCGTACAAGGAAGTGCCCAGCCTCGGCTCCATGCTGCACGCGCAGGAATTGCCGGACGAGGGCGGCGATACCGTATTTGCCAACATGCACCTGGCGTGGGAAAGCTTGCCGGCCGCGCTGCGCCATGCCGTGCGCGGCGCCCGCGCCGAGCACAGCTACCTGAACCAGTATGAGGAGTTGCGCCGGCGCAACCCGTGGCGCCCCGCGCTGACGCAGGCGCAGATCGATGAAGTCAAACCCGTGACCCACCCCGTCGTGCGCGTGCACCCGGAAACGGGACGCCGTGCCCTGTTCGTCAGCGAACATTTCACCACGCGCATCGTCGGCTTGCCCGCCGATGAAAGCCGCGCCCTGCTCGACGAACTGTTCGCCCACAGCGTGCGCCCCGAGCATTTATATGTGCACCGCTGGCAGCCGCACGACCTGGTGTTCTGGGACAACCGCTCGCTGATGCATCTGGCGACGGGGTGTCCGCCCGAGCAGCGCCGCAAACTCTACCGCACGACCATCGAAGGCGATGCGCCGTACTGATTTTTGACCGTAGTTGACCAAGGAGTGTCCATGTTGCCGATCTTGACCTTTTCCCGCCGCCTGCTCGCCACCATTGTCGTGCTGTGCATGGCCATGCCCATGGCCCGGGCCGAAGGCCAGATCCGCATCGCGGGCCAGCATGGCATCACCTTCTTGCTGCTCAATATTGCGCAGGAACAAAAACTGATTGAAAAGCATGGCAAGCAGCAGGGCGTCGACGTGAAAGTCGAGTGGATCACCCTGTCCGGCGGCCCCGCCATCAATGACGCTTTGTTGTCGGGCAATATCGATATCGCGGGGGCCGGGTTGGGGCCGCTGCTGACGATCTGGGACCGCACCAAAGGACGGCAGAACGTGCGCGGCGTGGCCTCGCTCGGTAATTTTCCCTACTATTTGATCAGCAACAATCCGAAGGTGAAAACCCTGGCGGACTTGACGGACAAGGACCGCATCGCCTTGCCCGCCGTCTCCGTGTCCGTCCAGGCGAGGATATTGCAGATGGCCGTGGCGAAGCAGTGGGGCGACAAGGAATTTGCGCGCCTCGACAGGATCACGCAAACCCTGCCGCACCCGGACGCGGCGGCCGCCATCATCGCCGGCGGCACAGAGTTGACAGGTCACTTTGGCAATTCGCCGTTCCAGGAACAGGAGCTGGCGCAGAATCCGAACGCCCACATCATCCTGAACTCGTACGACGTGCAAGGCGGGCCCAGCTCGTCGACCCTGCTGTATGCGACGGAAAAGTACCGCAAGGACAATCCGAAGACGTACCGCGCCTTCATCGCCGCCCTGGCCGAAGCGGCGCAGTACGCGAGCAGCAATCCGCAGGGCGCGGCCGACATCTATATCAAGGTGAACAAGAGCAAGGTGGAGCGCAATCTGCTGCTGAAAATCTTTGCCAACCCGCAAGTGCAATTCAAGATCGCGCCGCAAAATACCTATGGCCTGGCGCAATTCCTGCACCGCGTGAGTGCCATCCGCAACCTGCCCGACAGCTGGCGCGATTACTTCTTTGACGACCCTGCCATCACGCAAGGAGGCTGACATGAACGCGCCCGCTTTTCACTTGGTACGTCCTCCGGTTGCGCTGGAGCCCTTGCTCAGCGTCAAACATGTCAGCCTGGAATACCGCACGGAACAGCGCACCGTGCGCGCCACGCACGACGTCAGTTTCGACGTGTTCCGCGGCGACCGTTTCGTGCTGCTGGGGCCGTCGGGCTGCGGCAAGTCGTCCATGCTGAAAGCCGTGGCCGGCTTCATCGCGCCGCGCGCGGGCAGCATCGCCATGCAGGGCGTTCCTATCAGCAAGCCGGGGCCGGACCGTGTCGTCGTGTTCCAGGAATTCGACCAGTTGCCGCCGTGGAAGACCGTGCTGGAAAACGTCATGTTCCCCTTGCTGGCCAGCAAGCGGCTGGACAAGCTGGCGTCCCGCGAGCGCGCCCATCACTGGATCGCCAAGGTGGGCCTGGCGGGCTTTGAAGATGCCCATCCGCATACCTTGTCGGGCGGCATGAAGCAGCGGGTGGCCATCGCCCGCGCCCTGGCCATGCAGCCGGAAGTGCTGTTGATGGACGAGCCGTTTGCCGCCCTCGATGCCTTGACGCGGCGCAAGATGCAGGAAGAGCTGAGCCGCCTGTGGGAGGAGCTGCGCTTTACCCTCGTCTTCGTCACGCATTCGATCGAGGAAGCGCTGGTCGTGGGCAACCGCATCCTGCTGCTGTCGCCCCATCCGGGCCGGGTGCGCGCCGAACTCAACAGTCATCAGTTCGGCTTGCACAGCGCGGGCAGTGCGGAATTCCAGGCGGCCAGCAGCCGCATCCACGGCTTGCTGTTCGATGAGGAAGTGGTTCCCGTTCAGCAAGCAGGGCCTGTCCAACGGGAGGCCGTATGAACGTGCTGCTGGAGCCGCCCATCCGCCAGGAATTCGTCTATGCGGCGCCGCCGCCGGCCGGCGTCACCGTCGAGCAGCCACTGTCGCGCTGGCAGCGCTGGAGCCAGCACGCGCTGTGGCGCAAGGCATTCATTTTGCTCAGCCTGGCCCTGCTGTGGGAAGGGGCGGCGCGCTGGACGCAGAACGATTTATTGCTGCCCAGCTTTATTCAGACGGCGCAGGCGTTTATCGGCGGCATCGCCAGCGGTGAATTGCTCACGCGTACGGCCGCGTCCCTCGTCGTCTTGCTGCAGGGCTATGCGGTGGGCGTGCTGGCCGCCTTCGTGCTGACCTTGCTTGCAGTATCGAGCCGCATCGGGCGCGACGTGCTGGAAACCCTGACGGCCATGTTGAATCCCTTGCCGGCGATTGCCCTGCTGCCGCTGGCCCTGCTGTGGTTCGGCCTGGGACGCGCCAGTTTGATCTTCGTCATCGTCCATTCCGTGATGTGGCCGCTGGCCCTGAACACGTATGCGGGATTCCAGGGCGTGCCGGAAACCCTGCGCATGGCGGGCCGCAACTACGGCTTGAACGGCTTGCGCCTGGTGCTGCACATTCTCGTGCCGGGCGCCTTGCCGTCCATCGTTTCGGGCTTGAAGATAGGCTGGGCGTTCGCCTGGCGCACCCTGATCGCGGCCGAGCTGGTATTCGGCACCACGTCGGGGCAGGGCGGCCTGGGCTGGTACATCTTCCAGAACCGCAACGAACTGTACACGGACAAGGTGTTTGCCGGCCTGGCAGCCGTCATCGTCATCGGTTTAATCGTGGAAAACATCGGCTTTCGCACCCTGGAGCGCGTCACCTTGAAACGCTGGGGCATGCAGCGGTAGTGATCTCACCATAATTATTTCAAGATCTTGCGTGCCGCCGCGATGATGTGCCGCGACAGCTGCTCCATGCGCGGCGACTGCACCTTCCACGTGTGCCAGTACAGGGCCACGTCGGCCGGCGTCTTGGGTGTGAGCATTTCCACCAGCTCGCCATCCGTGTTCGCCTTCAGCAGCAACTCCGGCACCATGCCGTAGCCGAGGCCGTAGCGGATGGCGTTGAAGTGCGAGGTGGCGCCCGGCACGTAATGGCAGGGGTAGGCGCCTTCGGGCAAGCCCAGCGCCTCTTGCAGGAACGACGACTGCAGGGTGTCCTTGCGCGTGTAGGCGACCACGGGCGCCGTGCGCGCCGCCTTGCGCGTCAGCCCGTGCGCAAACCACTGCTGGCGGAACGCTTGTGTGGCCACCAGCCAGTAGCGCATCACGCCCAGCGGCTCGGCTGTGCAGCCGCGCATGGCTTTGGCTTCCGTGCTGATGCAGCCGATGGCCATGCCCGTCTCCAGCAAGGTGTAGGTGTGGTCCTGGTCTTCCACGGTCAGGTCCAGCAGCACGCGCTCGCGTATCAGTACTTCGGACAGGGCGGGAAAGAACCAGGTGCCCATCGAGTCCGCGTTCAGCGCCAGCACCAGGGTCAGCGGGGCATCCTGCTGCACCGCCAGTTCCGCCTGCAAGTCCGCTTCCAGCAGCTTGGCCCGCTTCAGATACTGCATCAGGCGCTGGCCCATGCGCGTGGCGCGCGCGGGACGGCTGCGCACGATCAGCGCATTGCCCAGCTGGCTTTCCAGCGCCCGCACGCGCTGCGAAATGGCCGGCGACGTCAGATGCAGCCGCAACGCGGCCTGCTCGAAACTGCCCGTTTCGACGACGGCGCGGAACGCTTCCGTGTGTTTGGGATTGAGATCCATGACCACTGCCTAACATAAGAAAAATTTATCAATACTAAATAATACTTACTTTTTATAAGGATGGATGTGTTGCAGTGCACAATGCCTCTTTGATGGAGCGCCGCGCGCGGCCTCCTGGCAGCAAGGGAATATCACCATGGAAGCACAAGCGAACGACCACACCCCCGCAAGCCGCAGTCTAAGCTGGCGCGCAAGCTGAAATTCGGCCTGGGATTGATCCTGGGCCTGGGCTTGTCCGCAGCCCTCGCGGGCGGCTGGTGGCTGCGCCAGGCATGGCGGGACTTGCCGGCCGTCGAGCACCTGGCCCAGTACAAGCCCGCGCTGCCGCTGCGCATTTTCTCCAGCGAAGGCGAGCTGCTGGCCGAGTACGGCGAAGAGCGCCGCGAGTTCCTGCCGTTGAAGGAGATCCCGCTGCGCATGCGCCAGGCCCTGCTGGCCATCGAGGATGCGCGCTTCTACGAGCATGGCGCCGTGGACTTTTACGGCTTGACGCGCGCCACCCTGGCCAACGTCGTCACGGGTCACCACGCGCAGGGCGCCAGCACCATCACCATGCAGGTGGCGCGCGACTTTTTCCTGTCGCGCGAAAAGACCGTGCAGCGGAAGCTGACGGAGATGCTCCTTGCCTACAAGCTGGAACAGCACTACGGCAAGGACAAGCTGCTGGAACTGTACATGAACCAGATTTACCTGGGCGAGCGCTCCTACGGCTTTTCCGCCGCCTCGAACATTTACTTTGACAAGCCGCTGGCCGAGGTCAGCATCGCCGAAGCGGCCATGCTGGCCGGCCTGCCGAAGGCGCCGTCGGCCTACAACCCCGTGGCCAATCCGCAGCGCGCCACCGTGCGCCAGCATTACATCCTGCAGCGCATGCGCGAACTCGGTTACATCACGCCGGCCGAATACGACGCCGCCGTGGCGGAAAAACTGGCCCTGAACAAGGACCGCAACAGCTCCGTGCACGCGGCCGCGTATGCGGTCGAGGAAGCGCGTCAGCTGATCCTGCAAAGCTACCCGGAAGGCGCCTACAGCATGGGCCTGGACGTGACGACCACCATCCGCATGGCACCGCAGCGCGTGGCCGACAAGTCGCTGCGCGATGGCTTGCTGAACGCGCAGGCGCGGCGCGGCTATCGCGGCCCGGAAGCGCGCCTGACCGCCTCCGCAGACAGCGTGGCGCGCCAGCTGGCCGCCTACCCCGACAGCGGCGAACTGCGCGCCGCGCTGGTGCGCAAGGTCGATACTGCCGGCAAGCGTCAGCTGACGGCGCAGCTGCGCAATGGCGACGAGATCGTGCTGACGGCATCGGATGCGCGCCTGGGCGGCAAGCTGCAGTGGGATGGCAAGCGCGCCATCGTCGAGGGCAGCGTCATCCGCGTGGTGCACGACGCGGCGAAAAACCGCTGGCTGGTGAGCCAGCTGCCCGAGATGGAAGGCGCGCTCATTTCCGTCGAGGCGCACAGCGGCGAAATCGTCGCCATGGCGGGCGGCTTCGATTTTTACCGCAACCACTACAACCACGCCATGCAGGCCTACCGCCAGCCCGGTTCCAGTTTCAAGCCTTTCGTGTATTCGGCGGCGCTGGAAAAGGGCTATTTTCCCGGCACGGCCGTGGACGATACGCAGCGCTTGCTGCTGCCGCGGGAGACGGGCGCGCAGCCGTGGCGCCCGCGCAATTACGGCAACAACTATGAAGGCTTCATCAGCGTGCGGCGCGGCCTGGTGCGCTCGAAAAACCTGGTGGCCGTCAGCCTGATGCAGGCGGCCGGCCCCGGCTACGTGCAGCACTACGCCACGCGCTTCGGCTTCGAGGGCGCGCGCAACCCCGTCTCCCTGCCGCTGGCGCTGGGCGCGGGCGCCGTCACGCCGCTGCAGCTGGCGCAATCGTATGCCGTGTTTGCCAACGGCGGCGTGCAGATGCCGCCCAAGCTGATCAAGGAAGTGCGCAGCCGCAGCGGCGCGGTGCTGTTTTCCGACGCGGCGCCGCGCGCCAAGGGCACGCCGGCACCGGGCACGCAGGTGATCTCCACGCGCAACGCCTACGTCATGGACAGCATGCTGCGCGACGTCGTCAAGAGCGGCACGGGACGCGGCGCGCTGGCGCTGGGACGCGGCGACGCGGCCGGCAAGACGGGCACCTCGAACAATGCGTACGACGCCTGGTTCGCCGGCTATTCCTCGGGGCTCGTGTCCGTCGTCTGGCTCGGCTACGACCAGCCCAAGAGCCTGGGCAACGCCACCGGGGGACGCTGGCGCTGCCCGTCTGGCGCGATTACATGCAGGTGGCCGTGCAGGGCCGCCGCGAACAGGTGCTGGCCGAACCGCCTGGCCTGGCCCTGCTCGATGGCGACTACGTGTATGCCGAATACCTGGCCGGCGACTGCCTGAAGGATAACTTCGCCTTTATCCACAGCAGCGTCGGCTGCGGCAGCGGCGCTGCCGATACGCGCATGGCGCACGGTGAAGCTGGCACTGGCGGCGATGGCGGCTCCGGCACGGGCACGAATGAAGCACGCACCCTGAGCGAAGCGCGCGAACGCGAACAAATTCTCAAATCATTTTCGGAAGAGTAAGACCATGCTGTTATATACGATCTACCTGGTGGCGATTGTCGCCGAAGCGATGTCCGGCGCCATCATGGGCATGCGGCGCGGCATGGACTTGTTCGGCATCTGCATGATCGGCACCGTCACGGCGCTGGGCGGCGGCACCGTGCGCGACGTGCTGCTGGGGCACTATCCGCTGGGCTGGATCGCGCATCCCGAGTACCTGCTGTTTACCATCGGCGCGGCCGTCGTCACCGCCTTTGTCGCGCGCTACCTGCACCATCTGCGCGCCATTTTCCTGCTGGTCGATGGCCTGGGCCTGGTGGCGTTTTGCGTGATCGGCTGCGACATCGCCATGTCGGCCAAGATGCACCCGGCCATCGTCGTGCTGGCGGGGATGATCACGGGCGTCTTCGGCGGCCTGCTGCGCGATATCCTGTGCAACCAGATTCCCCTGGTGCTGCAGCGCGAAGTGTATGCCACCGTGGCCCTGTTCACGGGCGCCCTGTATGTCGGCCTGCTGCACTTCAAGGTCGACAGCTCGGTGGCGCAGCTGGCGTCCATCGGCGCGGGCTTTTTGTTCCGTTTCCTGGCGTTGCATTTCGAGTGGCGCCTGCCGAATTTCAACGGCGACCGCATACGGGGTTTTGAGTAAGGTGGCAGCCGCGTGAATATTTTTGCGCGTCTTTAACCCTTTTTCTGGGCTGCTGCGTTTCATGTTGGACACCCCAGCCAACCGGAGAAGAAGCGATGTCCCGCGCCCTCAAGATCACATTGATACTGTCCCTGCTGCTGTCGGCAGGCAGCCACGCCGCCGGCACGGCGCCGCGCAAGACCCTGGCGCCATTCGCCAGCGAGCAGGCCTTGAGCAGCTACCTGCAGCAGCTGCAGGCGCGCCAGGCGGCGCTGCAAAGGGAGCAGCAGAAACTGCAGCGCGCCACGGCGCAGTATTCGGCGCAGTACATGGCAGTGCCAGCGCCGGCCCCTCCCGCTACTCCAGCACCGATGACGGCGAAAGCGGCGCCGGCGGCATCGGCAGAGGCGGCCGAATCGGTCACCAATGTGCAGACGGTTGGCGTGGACGAAGGCGGCATCGTCAAGCTGCACGGCAGGCACCTGGTGATGCTGCGGCGCGGCAAGCTGTTCACCGTGCAGGTGGGCGGCAATGCCCTGCAGCCCGTCGCCTCGCTCGACGCGTTCGCGCCGGGCAGCGACCCGTCGGGCAGCTGGTATGACGAAATGCTGATCGATGGCGACACGGTGGTGGTGATCGGCTACAGCTACAGCCGTGGCGGCACGGAGATCGGCCTGTTCGACATCGGTGCGGACGGCAAGCTGGCGTACCGCGCCACGTATCACTTGCGCTCCAACGATTATTATTCGTCGCGCAATTACGCCAGCCGCCTGGTCGGCGGCAAGCTGGTGTTCTATTCGCCCCTGTCGCTGAACCTGCGCCGGGGCGACCCGTTCGGCGGCTTTCCCGCGCTGCGCCGCTGGCGTCCCGACGCCGTACCGTCCGACTTCAAGCGCATCGCGCCGGCCACGCGCATCTACCGCACCGATGACGAACCCGAACCAGGCGCAGGCCTGACCCTGCATACGGTCACCGTGTGCGACCTGGCGCAGCGCGACATGCGTTGCGAAGCGACCGCCGTGATGGGGCCGCAGGGCCGCGTGTTCTATGTGTCGGGCGAATCCGTTTTCGTGTGGACCACGCGCCGCGGCAGCGACTCGGGCGTGTTCCGCATTCCCCTCGACGGCTCGGCGCCCAGCGCCCTGAAGGTGGCCGGTGCCCCCGTCGACCAGTTCTCGTTCCTGGAAAGCGTGGACGGCCACTTGAACGTCCTGCTGCGCGCCGAAGGCCAGGGCGATGGCATGTGGGATGGCGCAAAAGGGCGTGGCGACATGGCCTTGCTGCGCGTGCCATTGGCCACGTTTTCCGATGGCCGCGACAGCGCGCCGGCCGGCAGCTACAAGCCGCTGCCCGGTGGCGGCGGCTACGGCCTGCAGAACCGCTATGTGGGACCGTATCTGCTGTATGGTAGTCCGGGCAACGCGGGACGCCGCAAGGCGGACCAGGCTTGGCCGCGCCAGCCCCTGTATGCCGTGCGCTGGGCCGATGCGGGCGGCGTGCAAGCCTTGTCCCTGCCGCATGGCGTGGAGCGCATCGAGGCGCTGGGCAATGACGCCGTGGTGATCGGCGCGCAGGGCAGGGATCTGCACTTCAGCACCATCGGCCTGGGAGCGCAGGCGGCGGTCGCCACGCGCTACATCCGCGCCGACGCGGCGCAGGGCGAGTCGCGCAGCCACGGCTTTTTCTACAAGCCGCAAACGGCCGGCGAGGGCTTGATCGGCCTGCCCATCCTGGGCGCGGACGAGCGGCCTGGCCTCAACAAGTCGGCCGCATCCGTCCTGTATCTGCGCAACAGCGGCTTGCGGTTGACGGAACTGGGTGCGTTGGCCGCGCGGCCTGGCCAGGCGCCGGACGACGGCTGCCGCGCGTCCTGCGTGGACTGGTACGGCAATGCGCGCCCGCTGTTCCTGCAGGGCCGGGTATTCGCCCTGCTCGGCTATGAACTGGTGGAAGGGGCGCTCAGGGATGGACAGATCCGCGAAGTACGCCGCGTCAGCTATGCGCCCATTGCGTCCACTGTACGCTGAAGGCGCAGGGAAATTGTCTCCGCCGCGTAGTTCGGCTACACTGGTCCGCATGCCCGATACCTTACTGACCGCGACGGATGAGGAACTGATGCTGCGCTACAGCGCCGGCGACCTGCCGTCGTTTCGCGAGTTGTACCGGCGCCACAGCCAGGGGCTGTACCGCTTCGTGGCCTGGCGTTCGCCGCGCCGCGCGTGGGTGGACGAGATCGTCCAGGATGCGTGGGCCAGCCTGCATGCGGCGCGCGCCGGCTACCAGCCGCAGGCGGCGTTTCGCACCTATCTGTACCAGATCGCGCGCAACCGCCTGATCGACCTCCTGCGCCAGCGGGAAGGACAGGAGCACGGCGACGCGGGCGAACTGGCTGACGAGGGCGCCTCGCCGCCGCAGTCGCTGGAGCAGAAACAGCAGCACGCGCGGCTGCATGCGGCCATCGCCGCGCTGCCGGCGGAACAGAAGGAAGCGCTGGTGCTGCAGCAGTTCAGCGGCATGAGCATCCTCGAGATCGCTGCGGTGACGGGGGCGGAAGCGGAAACCGTCAAGAGCCGGCTGCGCTACGCCATGCAGAAATTGCGCGCGGGCTTGGACAGCGCCGGTGGCGCGGGAGGACAGGCATGAATACGTACAATCACGACGAACCGAATGACGAGGAATTGAACGCGCTGCTGGCCAGCCTGCCGCAGCCCGCGCCTTCCAGCGCGCTTGATGCGGCCATTCTGGCCGACGCTGAAAAAGCATTGGTAAAACCCGTCGCCGCGAACGACGGCGCCGATGGCGTGCTGCGCACCTTGCCCGCCAAGAAATCGCCCGATTACCTGCAGCGCTGGCGCGTTCCGCTGGGGCTGGCCGCCGCCGTGCTGCTGACGGTAAACCTGATCGGCGTGGACTGGTTCGGCTCGAAGCCGGCGCAATTTCCCGTAGTCGGGGAACCGCTCACGCGGGAGGTGATGCGGGAAGCCGCACCGGCCCCTGCCCCTGCGACTGCGTCCGCGCCACCGCCGCCGGCGCCGCGCGCCATGGCCAAGGCGGCACCGAGGCCGCCGGCGCAGGCCGAGCCAGTACCCGCGCACGTGTCAGTACCCCTGCCTCCGCCAGCACCGCCGCCCCCTCCTGCCCCGGCAATGCGTGAGGCGATGGAGCAGCAGGCCGCCATGCAGGCTGAAGCCGGCCCGCAGCGCCAGGCGCCGGCGCAGCGCGCGCTGGCCATGCCCGCGCCCGTGGCGGCCCGCTCCGCGCCGCTGCCGCCGCCCGCAAAGCTCGACGCCTCCGTGTGGCTGGTGAAGATCGACGCCCTGCTCAAGGCGGGCGAGAGTACCCTGGCGCACGAGGAGTGGACGGCGTTCCGGCAGGCGTATCCCGACTATCCGGTGGCCGAGGAGTTGCGGCAGCGGCTGGAAAAAATACCGAAGTAGCGCTTTACACGATCCCCTTCCTGCGCTCCCACACGGCGCTGCCGACGAAAATGGCGGCGCACACCCACATCACGGCCGGCAGGGCGTTTACGCCGGCCGATTGCATCAGGACGCCCGTCAGCAGGGGACCGCCGCCGCTGGTGATACCCCAGGTGGCGTTGACGATGGCACTGGCGCTGGTCAGCGACAGCCCCGTGAAACGCTCGCCGCAGGCCACCAGCGCCAGCATGTAGATGCCGCCCGCCGCCGCGCCCAGCAACAGCAGCAGGGTCCACCACAGCCATGGCGTGCCGACGGCAAACGGCAGCAGCGGCAGCAGCAGGCAGACGGCCACGCCGCAGCCCGCGTGCACCCTGGCGCGGCCGAAGCGGTCGGCCATCCAGCCCAGCGCGAATTGCAGGCCCGTGTCGCCCACCAGCACCACGGTGGCCGACAGCAGGGCCAGGTCCGTGCCGATGCCGTGCTCCATCGCATACAGCGGCAGCAAGCTCAATGCCAGCGTGTCGAACAGGGCGAAGAAGGCGGCGCCCAGCACGATCATCGGCATGCGCGGCAGGATCAGGGTCCACTGCACGCCGTGTTCTTGCGGCTCCTTTTCCGGGCCGCTGTTCGAGATCAGCATCAGGCCCGGCACGGCCAGCAAGAACAGCAGGCCGCAGGCGGCGAAGCTCCACGCAATCTTGTCGTTGAAGAGGGCCACGAGGGCGGGACCGATCAGCTGGAAGAAAGTAAAACTGGTGGTGTACATGGCCACCACGCGGCCGCGCGAATTATCGGGCGCCAGGCGGTTGACCCACGCTTCGCCGATGGTAAACAGCACTCCCATGGCGCCGCCGAAGAGGAAGCGCAGCACGCTCCACGCCAGCAGGTGGTCGCTGAACTGCATGGCGATCGTCGCCAGCGAGGCCACCCAGACGGCGCCCAGCATGGTGGCGCGGGCGCCGAAACGCCCCACCCAGCCCGAGACGAACGGCGAGGCGGCCAGGATGCCGAGGGCGCTGACGGCCGTGATCATGCCGATGATGTCCGTGCCCACGCCGCGCTGGTGCAGGGTCAGGGCGGTGAGCGGCATGGTGGCGCCCAGTCCCAGTCCCACCACGCCGATGCTGACCACGAGGGCGAAGAAGTCGCGCCACGGCATGTGCTTCATGGCTGCCCCCGCACGGTGAAAAAGGGGTTCGGGAAGGCTGAAAAACGGTGTGGATGCATGGGAAAGTAGGCAACTGTGCCTGCGGCGCTGGTGTTTGGCGCCGGACGGGCATATGATGATTTAAATAAAGGCAATATTGCAAAGCCGTAGTGTAGGCGATATGCGCCGCCGCTGGCCACGTCCATCGGTGTGGCCGCCTCTACCGGCTCTGCTGTACAGTGAAGCGAGCGGCAGCGCTGTCATGGCGCTGTCATTGGATCGTCACGCCAGCGAGGTAGCACCATGCGCCGTCCCATCGTTCTCGTTCCCGCCTGCCAGCGCCAACTGGGCAGCCACGCCTGGCACATGGCGCAGGATAAGTACCTGCACGCCGTGCTGCGCGGCGCAGGCTGCATGCCGCTGCTGCTGCCCGCGCTGGGCGCCGATGCCGACCTGGAAGCGGCGCTGCAGGTCGCCGACGGCGTCATGCTGACCGGTTCCGCTTCGAACGTCGATGCGCGCCTGTATGGCGAAGAGATCCTGCATCCCGACCTGCCGCAGGACCCTGCGCGCGACGCCACCACCTTGCCCCTGATCCGCGCCGCACTGGCGTCGCAGTTGCCGCTGCTGGCCATCTGCCGCGGCTTCCAGGAAGTCAACGTGGCCCTGGGCGGCAGCCTGCACCAGGCCGTGCAGGCGGTGCCTGGCATGCTGGATCACCGCGAAAACGTGCTCGATCCACTGGAACGCCAGTACGCGCCCGCGCACCGCATCAAGTTGATGCCCGATGGCGTGCTGTCACGGTTGCTGGGCGGCGAGAGCGAAATGATGGTCAATTCCCTGCATGGCCAGGGCATCGCCCGGCTGGCCGATGGCTTGCTGGTGGAAGCGCTGGCCGACGACGGCCTGGTGGAAGCGTACACGGTGGCCAGCGCCGCCGGCTTTGCGCTGGCCGTGCAATGGCACCCGGAATGGCAGGTGGAAGACAATCCGCAGTCCATGCGGCTGTTCGGCGCCTTTGGCCAGGCTTGCCGCGACTACCAGGAGCAGCACAGAAAGACAGAATGACAGGCGCGCCGCCCGCAGCACGCGGTGTTTGATCAAGACCAGCGAGAGGGAAACATGGCAATACGCGAAAATTTCACCTATACGGATATGGATTTGTGGCTCAATGAAAAGCGCGTCACGGAAATCGAATGCCTGGTCCCCGACTTGACGGGCGTGGCGCGGGGGAAGATCCTGCCGCGCGGGAAATTCACCCAGGAGCGCGGCATGCGCATCCCGGAAGCGGTGCTGGGCATGACCGTGACGGGCAATTATCCGGTCGACGATGGCGGCTATGACCGCGCCATTTCCAGCACCGACCGCGACATGATTTTAAAGGCCGATCCCACCACCATCACCATGGTGCCCTGGGCTACGGACCCCACCGCGCAAGTCATCCACGACTGCTATTTTGCCGATGGCGCGCTGGTCGATTTCGCTCCCCGCTCCGTGCTGCGGCGCGTGTTGAAACTGTATGCGGACAAGGGCTGGAAGCCCGTGGTGGCGCCGGAGCTGGAGTTCTACCTGACGGCGAAAAACACGGACCCCGACTTGCCCTTGAAACCGCCCATCGGGCGCAGCGGCCGGGCCGAGACGAGCCGCCAGGTGTACAGCATCGACGCCGTCAACGAATTCGACCCGCTGTTCGAGGATATCTACGATTACTGCGAACTGATGAACCTTGACGTCGATACCCTGATCCACGAAATCGGCGCGGGGCAGATGGAAATCAACTTCCTGCACGGCGATCCGCTGGGCCTGGCCGACAAGGTCTTCTTCTTCAAGCGCACCTTGCGTGAAGCCGCGTTAAAACACGATATGTACGCCACCTTCATGGCCAAGCCCATGGCCGGCGAACCAGGGTCCGCCATGCACGTGCACCAGAGCGTCGTCGATGCGAAGACGGGCCTGAACATCTTCAGCAACGAGGACGGTTCGGCCGCGCCCATCTTCAAGCATTACATCGCGGGCCTGCAGCGCTACATGCCGTCGGCCATGGCCATCGTCGCGCCCTACGTGAACTCCTACCGCCGCATCGTGCGCCACACGGCCGCGCCGATCAACATCCAGTGGGGCCTGGACAACCGCACGGTGGGCTTCCGCGTGCCCGAGTCGGGCGTGCAGGACCGCCGCGTGGAAAACCGCATCATCGGCGCCGACGCGAATCCCTACCTGGCCCTGGCCGTCACCCTGGCCTGCGGCTACCTGGGCATGACGGAGCAGCTGGAAGCGACGCCGATGATGGTGGGCAGCGCCTACGACATGAAGTTCGAGCTGCCGCAAGGCTTGCCCGAAGCCCTGCAGTTGCTGCGCGCGGAAGACAAGCTGCGCACGGTGCTGGGCGAACGCTTCATCGACGTGTATGCGGCCATCAAGGATCTGGAGCACCAGGAATTCATGACCGTCATCAGTCCGTGGGAGCGCGAACATCTCTTGCTGCACGTATAAAGGATCACCTATGAGCACATCCAATAATCCGCTGGCGCCGAGCGCCGCTTTTGTAGCCTCCGTGGCGCAGAAAAACGCGGCGCCGCAAGTCTACGATACGGCCGCCATCCAGAAAATGGACTCGGCCCACTACCTGCATCCGTTCACCGATTTCCAGGACCTGGCAAGCAAGGGCGCCAGGGTGATGGTGCGCGGCGACGGCGTCTACCTGTGGGATAGCCAGGGCAAGAAGATCGTCGACGGCATGTCGGGCCTGTGGTGCGTCAACGTGGGCTACGGCCGCACGTCGATCTCGCAAGCTGTGTACCGGCAAATGGAAACGCTGCCCTTCTATAACAGCTTCTTTGGCACGACGAACGTGCCGGCCGCGCAGCTGGCGGCCAAGCTGGCGCAGATATCGCCGCCGCAGTTCCAGCATGTGTTCTTCACCAGTTCCGGCTCGGAAGGCAACGACACGAATGTGCGCATGGTGCGCCGCTACTGGGATATCCTCGGCTACAAGGAGCGCCACACCATCATCAGCCGCCACAACGCGTATCACGGCAGCACGGTGGCGGGAGCATCGCTGGGCGGCATGGACGGCATGCATGTGCAGGGCGGCTTGCCGATACCGGGCATCGCGCATATCGGCCAGCCCAATTACCTGGAGTCGGGCCACGGCTTGACTCCGGAAGCCTTCGGCCTGAAGGCGGCTGGCTGGCTGGAAGACAAGATCCTGGAAATCGGCGCCGACAAGGTGGCCGCCTTCATCGGCGAACCGGTGCAGGGCGCCGGCGGCGTCATCATCCCGCCCTCCACCTACTGGCCCGAAATCCAGCGCATCTGCGACAAGTACGGTATCTTGCTGATCGCCGATGAAGTCATCTGCGGCTTCGGCCGCCTGGGGCGCTGGTTCGGCTCCGAGCTGTTCGGCATCAAGCCCGACCTGATCACCTTTGCCAAGGGCGTCACCTCGGGCTACGTGCCCCTGGGCGGCGTGCTGGTGGGCGACAGGGTGGCCAAGGTATTGATCGAGCGGGGCGGCGAATTCACGCATGGTTTCACGTATTCCGGTCACCCCGTCGCCTGCGCGGCCGCGCTGGAAAACATCCGCATCATCGAGGAAGAGCAGCTGGTGGCCAAGGTGGCCGACGACACGGGACCGTACCTGAAGCAGTGCTTCGCCAGCCTGGGCGAGCATCCGCTGGTCGGCTATGCGGACAGCTGCGGCCTGGTCGCGGGCCTGAACCTGGTGCGCCGCAAGGGCGCCACCGTGCACGACAACGAGCTGTTCGACGAGGGCCAGGGCGTGGGCATGATCTGCCGCGGCCACATGTTCGACAACGGCGTCATTATGCGCGCCGTGGGCGAACGCATGATCGTCGCCCCGCCCCTGGTCATGACGCGCGCGCAGATCGATGAGATGGTGGCGCTGATACGGCTGTGCCTGGACAAGACGTATGACGAGGTGAAGGCGAAGGGCTGGGTGTAGGTTTTTGCCCCATTTTGCCGCCATCTGCGTATTTTTTGGACCGCAATGGCGGCAGTTCCGCTAAACTTCCATCCTGGCCGCTCCTGTAGTGGCCAGTTTTTCATTTTGACACCCTCTTACCCAGAAGCTACCCACACATGACGATAGCAACACCTGCCGCGTCGGCCAGCGACGCCCAAGCGCCTTTCTTGCTGATTGATCAGCTGGTCAAGGAATTCGATGGCGTGCGCGCCGTCGATGGTATTTCCGTGACGATCAACAAGGGTGAGATCTTCGCCCTGCTGGGCAGTTCAGGTTGCGGCAAGTCGACCCTGCTGCGCATGCTGGCCGGTTTCGAGACGCCGACCTCGGGGCGCATCGCCCTGGCGGGCAACAGCATCGTCGACGTGCCGCCGCACCAGCGGCCCATCAACATGATGTTCCAGTCGTACGCGCTGTTCCCCCATTTGTCCGTGTGGGACAACATCGCCTTCGGCCTGCGCCGCGACGGCTTGCCGAAAGCGGAAGTGGCGGCGCGGGTCGAGCAGATGCTGGCGCTGGTGCAACTGGGCCAATACGCGAAGCGCAAGCCGCACCAGCTGTCGGGCGGGCAGCAGCAGCGCGTGGCGCTGGCGCGCAGCCTGGCCAAGCGGCCGCAATTGCTGCTGCTCGACGAACCGCTGGGCGCGCTGGATAAAAAACTGCGCGAACGCACGCAGATGGAACTGGTCAACATCATCGAGCAGGTGGGCGTCACGTGCGTAATGGTCACGCACGACCAGGACGAGGCCATGAGCATGGCCACGCGCATCGCCGTCATGAGCGAAGGGCGCATCCTGCAGGTGGGCGCGCCGGGCGAAATCTACGAGACGCCGAACTGCCGCTTCGTCGCCGACTTCATCGGCAGCGTCAACCTGTTCGACGGCCGCATTACGGAAGACGAACCCGATCACGTGGTCATCGACACGCCCGATGGCCGCCACTATGTCGCGCATGGCATCACGGGCAACCTGGGCATGGATGTCTCGGTGGCCGTGCGCCCCGAAAAGATCGGCATCCAGATCGCGCCGCCCGCCTTGGAAGAGCGCGCGTCACCAAAGGAACACGGCTACAACTGCGCCCAGGGCGTGATCGTCGCCATGGCGTATTTTGGCAATGAAACGAGCTACCACGTGCGCCTCGACAGCGGCACCGTGGTGAAAGTCTCGCGCACCAACGCGGCCCGCCACGATGCCGCGCGCCTCGAGCGCGAACAGCGCGTGTGGGTGTGGTGGGACGGCGCCGACATCGTCGTGCTGACCAGCTGAGGCCATCATGACGTCCATTCTGCAATCGCTGCGCAAGCTCGTCGCCCTGCGTTGGGTCACTGGGCGCACCGCCGTCATCGCCGTGCCCGCGCTGTTCCTGACGGCCGCCTTTCTGGTGCCCTTCCTGATCGTGCTGCGCATCAGCCTGTCCGACATGGATACGGCGGGCAGCCCGTTCGGCGGCTTGCTGTCGTACGTCGACGGCATCGTCGTGCTGAAGGTGAAAATCGCCAACTACCTGTTCATCGCCGCCGACGAACTGTATCTGCTCACCTACCTCAGTTCCATCAAATACGCGGCCATCACCACGGCCATCTGCCTGTTCATCGGCTACCCGTTCGCCTACTTCATGGCGCGCGCCAGGCCATCGATCCGCCCCGTGCTGATGATGCTGGTGATGCTGCCGTTCTGGACTTCGTTCCTGCTGCGCGTGTATGCGTGGAAGGGCATCCTGGCCAACCACGGCTTGCTCAACGATCTCTTGATCGCGCTGGGCGTGGTGAGCGAACCGCTGCACATGATGAACACCTCGTTTTCGCTGGTGGTCGGCATGGTGTATGCCTATCTGCCGTTCATGATCCTGCCCCTGTACGCCAATCTGGTCAAAATGGACGTGCGCTTCCTGGAAGCGGCTGCCGACCTGGGCGCCACGCCCCTGCAGGCGTTCTGGCGCATCACCGTGCCGCTGTCGAAGTCGGGCATCATCGCCGGCGCCATGCTGGTCTTCATTCCCTCCGTCGGCGAATACGTGATTCCCGAGCTGCTGGGCGGCCCGGAAACCCTGATGATCGGCCGCGTGCTGTGGGATGAGTATTTCACCAATAACGACTGGGCCATGGCTTCGTCCGTGACGGTGCTGGTGATCCTGCTGATCCTCGTGCCGATGGCCATTTTTAACAAATACAAGACCGACCAGGACGCGGAGGAGCGCACATGAACGGACGTACCTTCCTGCAGCGCTGGTTCGGGCGCGGCTGGCTCTCGCTGGGCTATCTGTTCCTGTACCTGCCCATCATCGTGCTGATCGTCTTCTCGTTCAACAGCTCGCGCCAGGACATGGTGTGGAGCGGCTTTTCGCTGCGCTGGTACAGCGAGTTGATGAGCGATGCGGAAATCATCTCGGGCTTCGGTTTATCCCTGAAGATCGCCTTCATGTCGGCGACGTCTTCCGTCATCCTCGGTACCTTCGCCGCCTTTGCCTTGACCAGCTACCAGCGCTTCCGCGGCCGCACGGTGTTTTCCGCCATGGTCAGTGCGCCCTTGGTGATGCCGGAAGTGATCATCGGCCTGTCGCTGCTGCTGATGCTGGTGTCCATGCAAAAGGTCTTCGGTTTTCCCGAGCGGGGCGTGCTGACCATCTGGCTCGGTCACACCCTGCTGGGCATGGCGTATGCGGCCGTGGTGGTGCAATCGCGCCTGCAGGAAATGAGCAAGTCGCTGGCGGAAGCGGCCATGGACCTCGGTTGCCGCGCGCACCAGGTGTTCTTCCTCGTGACCCTGCCGAACATCACGCAGGCATTGGCCTCGGCCTGGCTGCTGACGTTTACCCTGTCGCTGGACGACGTGGTGCTGTCCGCTTTCCTGTCCGGTCCCGGTTCGACGACGATGCCGCTGGTGATCTTCTCGCGCGCGCGTCTGGGGCTCGACCCGCGCGTCAATGCGATCGCCGCGCTGACGATCCTCGTCGTGACGCTCGCCGTGATCGCGTATGCCGTGATGCTGGCGCGCGCCGACCGCAGACGCCGCAAGCAGATGTCCGCGGCGTATTCGGCGGACCAGGAGTAAGCTGCTTGTAAACTGACACAGGAGACGACCATGACGGAAAACACCAGCTGGCACGCACGGGCCGCAGAGATCAAGATCGATGGCCGCGCTGTCATCAACGGCGAACGGGTCGCGGCCAGGTCCGGCCAGACTTTCGACAATCTGTCGCCCATCGACGGACGTCTGCTGGGGCAGGTGGCCCGCTGCGACGGCGCCGACGTGGAGGCGGCCGTGCAGGCCGCGCGCGCCGCCTTTGACGACCGCCGCTGGGCCGGTAAATCGCCGGCGCAGCGCAAGCGGATATTGATCAAGTTCGCCGACCTGGTGCAGAAATACGGTCCCGAACTGGCCCTGCTGGAAACCCTGGACATGGGTAAGCCGATCAAGTACAGCCAGAGCGTGGACGTGGGCGCCACGGCCAACTGCCTGCGCTGGTACGGCGAGGCGATCGACAAGGTCTACGATGAAATCGCGCCGACACCCGCCAACAGCCTGGCCCTGATCACGCGCGAACCGGTGGGCGTCGTCGCCGCCATCGTGCCGTGGAATTACCCGATGATCATGGCCGCCTGGAAGATCGCGCCCGCCCTCGCGGCCGGCAACAGCGTGATATTGAAGCCGTCCGAGAAATCGCCATTGACGGCGCTGCGCCTGGCCGACATCGCGCTCGAAGCGGGCGTGCCGGCGGGCGTGTTCAACGTGCTGCCAGGCTACGGCAACGAGGCCGGCGCCGCGCTGGCGCTGCACATGGACGTCGATTGCATCGGCTTTACGGGGTCCACGCGCACGGGGAAACTGATCGTGCAGATGGCGGGCCAGTCGAATCTGAAACGGGCGTGGACGGAACTGGGCGGCAAGTCCGCCAACATCGTGTGCGCCGATTGCCCGGACCTGGACAAGGCCGTGGCGGCCGCCGTCGGCTCCATTTTCTTCAACCAGGGCGAAAGCTGCAATGCGCCATCGCGCCTGTTCGTGGAAGAATCGATCAGGGAAGAATTTGTCGCCAAGGCGCTGGCCATGCTGCCGCGCTTCCAGCCAGGCGACCCGCTCGACGAAGCCACCGTCATGGGCGCCATCGTCGACGCCACGCAGATGCAGACGGTGATGGGCTATATCGCGGCCGGCAAGAGCGAAGGCGCGCAGCTGCTCGGCGGCGGCGAGGCCGTGCGCCTTGATACGGGCGGCTACTACGTGCAGCCCACCATCTTCGGCGTGGACGCCGGCATGACGATCGCGCGCGAAGAGATTTTCGGGCCGGTGCTGTCCGTGCTGGGCTTTACGGATATCGCTGAAGCCATCCAACAGGCAAATGCCACGCCCTACGGCTTGCAGGCGGCCGTGTGGACCTCGGACATCAGCAAGGCCATCCAGACGGCGCGCGCCCTGCGCGCCGGCACCGTGCACGTCAACCAGTACGACGGCGACGACATCACCGTGCCGTTCGGCGGCTACAAGCAGTCGGGCAACGGGCGTGACAAGTCGCTGCACGCGCTGGACAAGTACACGGAGCTGAAGACGACGTGGATACAGGTGGGATAGGGATTTGCGCCTGCGGTGTTGTCGGATTACGGCCTGCGGCCTAATCCGACCTACCCGACCTATAGCGTGGATGGTTTCGTAGGTCGGCTTGGCGCGCAGCGCGTAAGCCGACTTGGACGTAAAACAAACTACATCAGAAGCAGTGTTCCAGCGCCGGGAAGCTGCCATCCTTGACGGCTTTGACGTAGCCGGTGACGGCGTCGTCGATGCTGGCCGCGCCTTCCATGAAGTTGCGCACGAAGCGCGCCTTGCGGCCTGGGAACACGCCCAGCATGTCGTGCATGACGAGGACCTGGCCCGAGCAGTCGGGACCGGCGCCGATGCCGATGGTGGGAATCGTCAGCATGTCGGTCACTTCCTTGCCCAGCTGCGACGGCATGGCTTCCATCAGCACGATGGCGGCGCCCGCGTTTTGCAGCACCAGCGCGTCGTTCTTCAGTTCGGCGGCGCTTTCCGTGCTCTTGCCCTGCACCTTATAACCGCCCAGCTGGTGCACGAATTGCGGCGTCAGGCCGATGTGGGCGCAGATGGGGATGCCGCGCTCGGTGAGGAAACGGACGGTCTCGGCCAGCCAGGCGCCGCCTTCGATCTTGATCATGTGCGCGCCCGCCTGCATCAGGATGACGGCGTTGGCGTAAGCCGTTTCAGGCGTGCCGTACGCGCCGAACGGCAGGTCGGACAGGATCATGGCCGACTTGCTGCCGCGCGCGACGGACGCCGTGTGGTAGGCCAGTTCGGCCACGGTGACGGGCAGGGTGGAGTTCAGGCCGTTGCAGACCATGCCGAGCGAATCGCCGATCAGCAGGATCTCCACGCCGCAGCGGTCCATCAGGGACGCGAAGCTGGCGTCATAGCAGGTCAGCATGGAGATCTTTTCACCGGCGGCGCGCAACGTGGCCAGCGTGTGGATGGTCACGGCCTTGTTGGCGACAGGCTTGGATGGCGCCGGCGCCGGTGTGGCGGCCTTGTCTTTTGCGGCCAGATCTGTTCCTTGCAAATAAGCGGACATAGGTATTCTCTAGAGTGAAAGGGGGTGATGCTATTGCGACGCCGCTAGTGTAGTACTTTATAGGACGGCGTGCAGGGGCGGCATTGTAGTGTATGTCTGGCGCGGCGGCTCAGAGCTGGCTGATGGCCTGGTCCGCCACGCCCGCCAGATAGCCTTGCGCGGGGCCGCGTCCTGGCACGGCGATGTCGGGCGCCAGGGCCAGCAGCGGCACCAGCACGAAGGCGCGCTCCGTCAGGCGCGGATGGGGCACCGTCAGTGTGGCGCTGGCGATCTGCTCATCGCCGTACAGCAGCAAGTCCAGGTCCAGGGTGCGCGGGGCGTTGCGGTAAGGCCGTTCGCGCCCGTGCGCCGCCTCGATGGCGTGCAGGGCCAGCATCAGTTCCTCTGCCGGCAGGGTGGTCGTGATGCGCGCCACGGCGTTGATGTAGTCGTCGCCGCTGGAATCGATGGGCGCCGTGCGGTAGCTGGCCGAGGCATCCAGCAAGCTGGCGCCGGGCAGGCGCGCCAGGCGCGCGATCGCATCCTGCACATTCGCGCGCGCGTCGCCCAGGTTCGCCCCGATGCCGATGTAAGCAATCACTGACATTATTCGCCGTTGGTGCTGCCGGTGGTGGTGCCGCCACCCGTTTTGCTGCGCGTGCTGCGGCGTGGCGGACGCTTCTTCTTGACGGCGCCCGGTGCTGCATTCGCGCTGACGAGCAGCGCTTCGCGCGTTTCCTCGTCGCCTTCATAGAAGGCCGTCCACCATTCGCCGATGTCCATGTCGATCTCGCCCGAGGCGCAGCGCAGCAGCAGGAAGTCGTAGCCGGCGCGGAAGCGCAGGTGTTCGAGCAATTTGTACGGCGCTTTGCCGACGCGGCGCTCGAAGCGGGGCTGCATCGACCAGATGTCGCGCATGTCGGAGCCGATCTTGCGCTGCAGGGCCAGTTTTTCCGTTTGCGAGTCGAGCACGTCGTCGGCCGCCAGGTGCAGCGCGGGGATGGTCGATTCGCCGGCGGCGCGGTAGGCCGTCCATTTTTCCAGCACCTGGTGCCACAGCAGCGAGGCAAACAAAAAGCCCGGCGAGACGGTCTTGCCGGCGGCGATGCGCTGGTCCGTGGCGTCCAGCGCCAGGGTGACGAACTTCGCGCCCAGCGGCTGCTCCAGCACCACGTCGAGCAGCGGCAGCAGGCCGTGATGCAAGCCTTCCTTGCGCAGCTGCTGCAGGCAGGCCAGCGCATGGCCGCTCATCAGGAGCTTGAGCATCTCGTCGAACACGCGCGGCGCCGGCACGTTGTTGATCAGCGGCGCCATGACGGGAATCGGCGCGGCCGTGTGCGGCTCGATGGTGAATTTCAGCTTGGCGGCGAAGCGCACCACGCGCAGCATGCGCACGGGGTCTTCGCGGTAGCGTTCTTCCGGCTTGCCGATCATGCGCAGGGTCTTGGCGCGGATGTCTTCCACACCGCCGTGGTAATCGAGCACTTCCTGCGTGGCCGGGTTGTAGTACATGGCGTTGATGGTGAAGTCGCGGCGCAGCGCGTCTTCGTGCTGCAAACCGAAGGTGTTGTCGCGCAGGACGCGGCCATGTTCATCCTTGGGCGCGGAATCGGCGCCGGCGCCGCGGAAGGTCGTCACTTCCAGCAGATCCTGGCCGAACATCACGTGCACGATCTGGAAGCGCTTGCCGATGATGAAGGCGCGGCGGAACAATCGCTTCACCTGTTCCGGCGTGGCGTTGGTGGCGATGTCGAAGTCCTTGGGTTTCACGCCCAGCAGCAGGTCGCGCACGGCGCCGCCGACGACGAAGGCCTCGAAGCCCGCTTCCTGCAGGCTGCTGGTGACGCGGATGGCATTCGACGACACCAGTTTCGGGTCGATTCCGTGTTGCGCGGGACCGAGCACGATGGGGGCCGTGGTGTCGCGCGCTGCCTCTTTTTTAACGCCGAGGATCTTGCGGATGAATTTTTTAATCATTGAATAAGTGGAGTGATGGCCAGCCGTGGAGGGATGCGTGTGCGCTCAAAGCGGTGTTGGGGTTGGTCGCGACCGGGTGGGTCACGACCGACAGCAGGGGAATGTCGTTGTGCGAATCGCTGTAAAAATAGCTGCGCTCGAACTGCCCCAGTTCCTTGCCCATCTTTTCCAGCCAGGCGTGGGTGTGGGTCAGCTTGCCCGCGCCCAGGGTCGGCGTGCCTACCAGCTTGCCCGTGACATTGCCTTCATCGTCATATTCGGGCATGGCGGCCAGCAGGTGCTCGACGCCCAGTGCATCGGCGATGGGTTTGGTGATGAAATGGTTGGTGGCCGTGACGATGGCCAGCAGGTCGCCCGCGTCCTGGTGCTGCTTGATCAGCGCCACGACTTCCGGGCGGATGGCCGGCAAGACTACTTCGGCCATGAATTGGCGGTGTAGCGCTTCCAGGCGTTCGCGCGGGAATTGCGCCAGGGTGCCGAGCGAGAATTCCAGGTACTCCACTGGATCGAGCGTGCCGGCCTGGTATTGCGCGAAAAATTCGTCGTTGCGGCGGGTGAATTCGGCGGCGTCCACGGCACCGATGCGTACCAGGAATTCGCCCCACTCGTGATCCGAGTCGATGGGCAGCAGGGTGTGGTCGAGGTCAAACAGGGCCAGATTCATCATTCTTTCGCTTCCGCCTGCAGCAACTCGCGCAATAATGGCAAGGTGATCGGGCGTTGGGTTTCAAGGGAGTAGAGGTCGAGAGAGTCCAGCATCGTCGACAGCGAACGCATGTCGCGCCGGAAATGGGACAGCAGATAGGGTAACACGCCGGGCGACAAGGTCAAGCCGCGGGTGGTGGCCGCCTGGGTCAGGGCGGCGATTTTTTCATCGTCCGTCAAGCCGTGGATCTGGTAGATCAGGCCCCAGCCCATACGCGTGCGCAAGTCTTCGCGCACGGGCAGCACGGCCGGCGGCACTGCGCCGCTGCACACCATGAAGGCTTTGTTGGCGCGGATTTCATTGAACAGGGCAAAGGCGTCGATCTGCGCCAGCGGCGACAGTTTTTCGCAGTCGTCGAGCAGGTACAGGTCCACGTCAGGCGAATACACGAATTCGGACTCGATCGAGAACGGCGAAATGTAGCGCGCGCGCTCGGTGCTGGCCAGGGCCTTGAGCAGGTGGCTCTTGCCGGCGGCCAGTTCGCCCCACAGGTAGGCAAAATGTTCGCGCGATGTGCGCGCGGCGAACTGGCGCATCAGCTGCGCCACTTCGGCATTCTGTCCCACCTCGAAGGTATCGAGGCTGTGCGCCTGGTCTGTGCCTAAATCGAGCACCAGTTGTTTCATGGCGTACGCCTTGTCCTGTTTTTCATTACTGCATGTGCATCGTGGTGTTGCTAGGTTGATATGATATCCGCTTTTACTAGGTATTATAGAAGCTGCTGGTGAGGTAGTGGCGTCTTAGATGCTTAAAAGCGACCATCAGGACGGCAGAAGCGGGTAAAGCGAGCAAAACGCCGACGAAACCGAACAATTGTCCGAACGCTAATAAGGCAAAGATCACGGCCAGCGGGTTCAGGCCGATGCGCTCGCCCACCAGGCGCGGCGTGAGGAAAAAGCCCTCGATGACCTGGCCGCAGCCATAGATGACGGCCACGGCGATGACGCCGCTCCAGTCGGCAAACTGCAGCAGGGCGGCGATCAGCGCCAGCATCAGGCCCAGGCCGAAGCCCAGGTAGGGGATGAACACGAGCAAGCCCGTGATGATGCCCACGGGCAATGCCACTTCAAAACCGGCGATGGCCAGCGCCACCGAGTAATAGGTGGCCAGCACCAGCATGACGAGCAACTGGCCGCGCAGGTATTGCGCCAGCAGGGTATCGACTTCCTGCGCCATGCCCACCGTGCGGCCGACCCAGCGGCGCGGCACGGCGCCGGCGATGCGCGCCAGCATGGGATGCCAGTCCAGCAACAGATAGAACAGCACCACGGGAATGAGCACCACGGTGGCCAGCCAGCCCAGCACGGCCGTGCCGCCGATACGGGCCGAGGCGAGTACCGTGCTCCAGATTTCATCGCCGCTGGTGGCCATCTGCTGGCTCAGCATGCGCTTGATGCCGGTGCCGTCCAGGCGCACGCGGATGCCCAGGTCGCGCAGTTTCGGCGCCAGGAACTCGTTCGCCTTGCTCAGGAATTGCGGAATTTGCGCCTGCAGCAAGGGGATTTCCTTTTGCAACACAGGCACGACGATCAGCACCAGCGCCGTAATGGCGAGGAAAAACAACACTACGACGACCAGCACGGCCAGCGGACGGGGCAAATAAAAGCGCTGGTAATGCAGGCGCTGCAAGCGGTCGACGCCGGGATTGAGCACGTAGGCGAGGATGGCGGCGGCCAGGAAGGGCGTCAGGATGGGGCCCAGGCTGACGAGCAGCAGCAAGAATGCCAGCCAGACCGCGATCCAAAATGCTGTTTGCTTCTGTTCGGCGGTGATGGCGAATGGCATGGAGTTTGTGCTGTTGCGTTAAAAAAAGGCAGTTAATTACGAAATGGCGGGGCAGTTTGATAAAATAGCGACTTGATCGACCGAATTCACCCGCTGGCGTCCTGCCGCACGATGTTGAAGAACATGCTTGCGCGCGCGTGCCGGCGGGTATCCGCCTTCTATTTTACCGCCTCCGCTGCCACCACACCATGAACCAGACTTCTAATGTTTCCCTTTCCTACCGTGACGCTGGCGTCGATATCGACGCAGGCGATGCTTTAGTCGAAGCAATCAAGCCGTTTGCCAAGCGCACCCTGCGCGAAGGCGTGATGGGCGGCCTGGGCGGTTTTGGCGCCATGTTTGAAATCAGCAAGAAGTACAAGGAACCGGTGCTGGTCTCGGGCACCGACGGCGTGGGCACGAAATTGCGCCTGGCGTTCGAACTGAACCGCCATGACACGGTCGGCATCGACCTCGTCGCCATGAGCGTCAACGATATCCTGGTGCAAGGCGCCGAGCCGCTGTTCTTCCTCGACTATTTTGCCTGCGGCAAACTGGACGTGGCGATTGCCACCGACGTCATCAAGGGCATCGCCCAGGGTTGCGAACAGGCCGGTTGCGCGCTGATCGGCGGCGAAACGGCGGAAATGCCGAGCATGTACCCGGCCGGCGAATACGACTTGGCAGGTTTTGCCGTCGGCGCCGTGGAAAAATCGAAAATCATCGACGGCACCAAGATCGCCCCGGGCGACGTGGTGCTGGGCCTGGCCTCGTCGGGCGTGCACTCGAACGGTTACTCGCTGGTGCGCAAGATCATCGAAGTGGCGAAGCCGGACCTGGAAGGCGACTTCCATGGCCGTAAGCTGGCCGACGTGCTGATGCAGCCGACGCGCATCTACGTCAAGCCATTGCTGGCGCTGATGGATGCCATGGAGGTGAAGGGCATGGTGCACATCACCGGTGGCGGCCTGGTGGAAAACATCCCGCGCGTGCTGCAGCCTGGCCTGGTGGCCGAACTGGACTCGAAGGCATGGACCATGCCGCCGCTGTTCACGTGGCTGCAACAGCACGGCGGCGTGGCTGACGCCGAGATGCACCGCGTCTTCAACTGCGGCATCGGCATGACCGTCATCGTCTCGCAGGAAAACGCCGACGCGGCCATCGCGCAATTGCAAGCGGCCGGCGAAACCGTCTCGCGCATCGGCACCATCCGCGCCCGCGTGGGCGACGAGCATCAAACAGTTGTTATCTAAGCTGTAGCTTGAACAAACAAGGCAGGCGCTCGCAAGAGGCCTGCCTTTTTTGCGCCGCGATATCTTACCGCTTACCGCGCGTGCGCCGGTTTCATGCGGCCGTCCGGCTGCGAGCCTCCTTTCCCGATCATGGCCACGCTGACGGCCGAGACGAGGGAGGCGAACAGGATGTAGCCGACGATGTGCCATGGCTCGCCATTGCCCGTTTTCAGCAGGTAGGTGGCGATGATGGGCGTCAGGCCGCTGGCGAAGATGCCGGAGAACTGGTACACGAAGGAGATGCCCGTGTAGCGCACCTTGGCGTCGAACAGGTCGCAGAACAGGGCCGCTTCCGGGCCGTACACGGCCGAATACAGTACGCCCAGCGGGATGATCACGGAACACCACAGCAGCAGCGGATTGTCGGCGTGGTGCAGCATGATCCAGAAGGCGGGGATGGCCGACACGCCCGTGATCAAGGAGCCCCAGAAAAACACCTTGCTGCGGCCGATGCGGTCCGACAGGCGGCCGAAGAAGGGGATGCAGAAGCACATCACGACGGCCGACGCCATCACGCCCATCAGCGCTTCCGTGCGGTCTATCTTGATGGTGTTGGTCAGATAGGTGATGGAAAACACGCCGAAGATATTGAAGAACACGCCGTCGATATAGCGCGCGCCCATGCCTTTTAATACATTGCCCGGATAGCGCTTCAGCAGGTCGAAGAATGGAATCTGCGTCTCCGCGTTCTTTTCCTTGATGGCCTGGAACTCCGGCGTTTCCATCACGTTCAGGCGTATCCACATGCCGATGAAGACGAGAGCAGCCGACAGGATGAAGGCCACGCGCCAGCCCCACGAGAGGAATTGCGCATCCGTCAGGCTGTACGACAGGATCGCCACTACGCCCGACGCGAGGCACAGGCCGATGGCCAGGCCGATCTGCGGCAGGCTGGCGTAGAAGCCGCGGTCCTTTGGCGGCGCATATTCATACGCCATCAGCACGGCGCCGCCCCATTCGCCGCCAAGGCCGATGCCTTGCAGCACGCGCAGGAACAGCAGCAATCCCGGCGCCCAGTAGCCGATGTGGTCATAGGTCGGCAGCACGCCGATCAGGAAAGTGGAGATGCCCATGATCATCAGGGTCATCACCAGCATGCTCTTGCGGCCGATCTTGTCGCCGAAGTGGCCGAAGATCACGCCGCCGATGGGGCGCGACAGAAAGCCCACGGCGAAGGTGCCGTAGGCCAGCATGGTCGAGACGAGCGGATCGCCGCCCGGGAAATACAGTTTGCTGAACACGATGCCGGCCACGACGCCGTATAAAAAGAAGTCGTACCACTCGATGGTGGCGCCGATCACGCTGGCCATCACGACTTTCCGCAGCTCTTGGGCTTTTTTCGGATTGTTGGGATTGTTGTCCATATCTAGTCTCCAATCGATATCGATTATGTGTTTGATGCCTGGCTTGTCGCCGGGTCATTGGAGGCGGGGCCGCCTGCCCGCCGCTGACATCCTCCTTGCCGGAAATGGAATGGGTGGGTCAGGCCGCCTGCGGCAGCCGCACGGCGTCCGCCAGGATCATGTCGGCCGCTTTTTCGGCGATCATGATGGTGGGCGCGTTCGTATTGCCCGAGACGATTTCCGGCATGATCGACGCATCGACCACGCGCAGGTTCTGCATGCCGTGCACGCGCAGGCGGTCGTCGACGACTGCCATGGCGTCGTGGCCCATCTTGCAGGTGCCGCTCGGGTGGTAGATCGACTGGCTGAAACGCCGTGCCGCTTCCAGCAGCTGCGCATCCGTCTCGAACTGCGGACCGGGCACGAACTCTGAAATGATGTGCGGCGCCAGCGACGGCGCGGCGGCGATCCTGCGCGCCACGCGCAGGGCGGCAATGGCCGTCCGCTGGTCGCGCGGGTCGGACAGATAATTGGGATAAATGCCCGGATAGGCGAGGGGATCGGCGGACTTGATCGATACGTGGCCGCGGCTGTGCGGGCGCAGCTGGCACACGGACGACGTGAAGGCGGAAAACGGATGCGCGCCTTCGCCCGGCTTGTCGGCGCTCAGCGGCTGCATGTGGAACTGGATGTCGGGCCGCTCCACCTCGGGCGAGGATCGGGTAAACACCGTCACCTGGCTGGCCGCCAGGGTGAGAGGGCCGGAGCGGGAAAACACATATTGCATGCCCACCCACAGCTTGCCCCATAGGCTGTTGACTTCATCGTTCAGGGTTTTCAGCCGCGTCTTGAAGACGAGGCGGATCTGCAGATGGTCTTGCAGGTTCTGTCCCACGCCGGGCAAGTCGTGCACGAGCGGCACGCCCACTTCCTCGAGCAGGGTGCGCGGACCCACGCCCGAGCATTGCAGGATGTGCGGCGAGCCGATGGCGCCCGCGCATAAAATCACTTCGCCGCTGGCGCGCGCCTGGCGCAGCTGGCCATCCTGCCGGAACTCGATGCCGACGGCGCGCTTTCCTTCGAACAGCACGCGCGTGATCTGCGCGCGCACTTCCACGCGCAGGTTGGCGCGCTTGCGGGCGGGCCGCAAAAAGGCTTTCGCTGTACTCCAGCGCAGGCCCTTGCTGGCCGTCTGCTGGAAGTAGCCGACGCCTTCCTGCGTGGCGCCGTTGTAATCGGCATTGAAGGGGATGCCGCTTTCCGTGGCGCCGGCAATGAAGTGTTCGGCGATGGGGCGGCGCAGGCGCAGGTCCGACACCTTCAACGGGCCGCCCACGCCGTGGTAGTCGCTGGCGCCGCGTTCCTGGTCTTCCGATTTTTTAAAATAGGGCAGCACCTCGGCATAGCTCCAGCCTGCGTTGCCCAGTTCGGCCCAGCGGTCGTAATCCTCTTTCTGTCCGCGCACGTACAGCAAGCCGTTGAGCGAGCTGGAGCCGCCCAGGACCTTGCCGCGCGGCCATTGCAACTGGCGTCCGGCGATGCCGGCATCCGCTTCCGTGCGGTAGCACCAGTCCAGCTTCGGGTCGTGCATGGTCTTGAAATAGCCGACCGGCACGTGTATCCAGGGATTGTTGTCCTTGCCGCCCGCTTCCAGCAGCAATACCCGGTGGTTGCTGTCGTGCGACAGGCGGTTGGCCAGCACGCAGCCGGCGGAACCGGCGCCGACGACGATGTAATCGTAGTGTGTTTGCAACATGGTGCTTGTCTCCTGCGTTGCGGTATCGCACCGCCTCGGCGGGCGTTTTTTGCGATACACTGGTCTTTATTGATTATTTTTGGAACGTCTGGTTCCATTTATAAAAGACGTGCTGCACCGGGACAAGCGGAAACCGCCGCATACGCGAGAGGTGAAACAGAACATGCATGATGCGTTTCAAAAACGGCCGGCCGAGGCCGAAGAAGACAGCCCGGCGGGGGGCGGTAACTGCCAGCCCGGCGGCCAGCCATGGCGACGAGGCGCGCGGCTTGCGCGTGCTGCGCCTGATCGAGCACCTGGCCAGCGCCAGCCAGCCCTTGACCCTGTCGCAGCTGGCCGCGCGCATGCAAGTGCCCAAGGCCAGCATGATGCGGCTGCTCGATACGCTGGAGCAACACGGCTATGTGCTGCGCACGCCCGTGGGGCGCGGCTATGTGCCGGGCGCAGCGTCCACCAACCTGGCGCTGGCCACCCTGCGCAACAATGCCCTGATCCGCGTGAGCCGCAGCATCCTGGGCAGCCTGGTGGCGGCCACGGGCGAGACGTGCAACTTGGCCATTCCCGAGGGCAATGCGATCGTCTACGTGGACCGCGTGGAAACGCAGGAACCGCTGCGCCTGCACCTGGTGCTGGGCACGCGCGCGCCCATGCATTGCACGGCGAGTGGCAAATTATTCCTTGCGCATATGTCCTTGCTGGAGCGGCGCGCCTTGCTGGCCATGCTGAGCCTGCAGGCACGCACGCCGAAAAGCATCACGGATCCCGTGCTGCTCGAGCGCGAGATCGTGCGCATCGCCCGCCTGGGCATCGGCATCGACGACGAGGAATTCGTGCACGGCATGGTGGCCGTGGCCGTGCCCATCTGTGCCGCCGACGGGCGCATCGTGGCCGCCGTGGCCTGCCACGCGCCTGTGGCGAGAAAGTCCGTGGAGCAGCTGATGCAGCACGTGCCGCAGTTAAAAGAAGCGGCCGTCAAGCTGCGGCCGCTGCTGCTGGCGGAGTCCAGCTAGGGTTTCAAGACCTTCGCCACCTTGGCGGCCCGCAGGCGGAACGCATCGGGCATGCCCGAGCCCAGCAGCGGGCGCAGATACAGCCGGAAAGCATCGGTCACGTCCGTGCCGCTGGCGCTGATGAACTCGTCTTCCATGGTGCGCGTCTTGCCCGCCACCTCGGTCAGCGGCAGCAACTCGTAGTCGACGGAATAAAAGCCCGTGCGCTTGATGGCGACGGAACCGTCGCGGTCGCCCCACATGGCGAACTGCACCGCCTTTTCGCCCACTTCGCGGGCTTCGCGCTGGTCGACGTCGGAGACGCAGCCGATGAAGGAACGCTGCAGATAGCCGAAGGTATCGCCGCGCACGCGCTTGATGCCGAGCTTGGCCTTGATTTCGTCGCACAGCAGGTCGGCCAGCGCGCCCGTGCCCGACAATTGCACGTTGCCATGCGCATCGCGCTCCACTTCCTTGGCGAGCAGGCTGGCGATCGGCTCGCCCGACGCGTCGTGGATGCCTTCCGAGACGGCGATCACGCAGCGGCCGTACTTCGCATAGGTGGCCTTCACGTCGGCGAGGAATTGCTCCAAGACAAAGACGCGCTCGGGCAGGTAGATCAGGTGCGGGCCATCGTCGGGGAACTTCTTGCCCAGCGCCGAGGCAGCCGTCAGAAAGCCCGCGTGGCGTCCCATCACCACGCCCACGTACACGCCGGGCAAGGCCGCGTTGTCCAGGTTGGCGCCGGCGAACGCTTGCGCGACGAAGCGCGCGGCCGAGGGAAAACCGGGCGTGTGGTCGCTGCCCACCAGGTCGTTGTCGATGGTTTTCGGGATGTGGATGCAGCGCAGCGGATAGCCGGCCTTGTGCGCTTCCTCGCTGACGATGCGCACCGTGTCGGACGAGTCGTTGCCGCCGATGTAAAAGAAGTGCTCGATCTCGTGCGCGCGCAGTACTTCGAAGATTTGCTGGCAGTAGGCGATGTCGGGCTTGTCGCGCGTGGAACCGAGCGCAGAGGACGGCGTGGCGGCCACCAGTTCCAGGTTGTGGCTGGTTTCCTGCGTCAGGTCGACGAACTCTTCATTGATGATGCCACGCACGCCGTGCAGGGCGCCGTACACGCGCGTGACGTGCTGAAAACGCCGCGATTCGAGCACCACGCCCACCAGCGACTGGTTGATGACGGCGGTGGGGCCGCCTCCCTGGGCAACAAGAATTTTTCCAGACGGCATGGGATCTCCTCGTAAGTAAAACGGCCCTCCAGCCTACTCCTTTTTTAGCGGGACGCTGTCTTTTCCGATATTTCTGTCAAGGAATTTCTCCACGCGCTGCCAGAAGTCCACGCGCGTGGCCGCCAAGTCCCAACGGTCACCCTCTTCGGCATACAGCTGCCAGTCGACGCGTGGATTGCTCAGCTTGAGCTTGTCGCGGAACTGCGTGCCCTGGTATGTGGGAACGTTGCTGCTGGCCCCTCCGTAGGCCAGCAGCAGGGGCTGCGTCAATTTTTCGGCCTGGTACATGGGAGAGCTGGCCTTGAGCTGGGCGGCATCGTGCACAGGATCGCCTATGCGTTGCGGCATGGAGTATTGTCTTTCCTGCTCGCCCATCCGGTGACCAACGCTCCAGTGTTGCGTGAACATTTGCGGCAAGTCGGTGATGCCGCTCCAGCTGACGCCACAGTGGAACAGGTCGCTATTCTTGATCAATCCCATCAGGGCTGCGTAACCGCCATAGGCGCCGCCGCCGACGATGCAGATGCGTTGTGGATCGGCAATGCCTTGCGCGATGGCCCAGCGCACGCCGTCGGCCAGGTCATCCTGCATGGCCAGGCCCCATTGTTTCCAGCCCGCCCGAAGGAACTGGTCGCCGCGCCCACCGCTGCCGCGAAATTCGGGTTGTAGCACGGCGTAGCCGCGCGAGGCGAGGAATTGCCGCTCGCTCATCCATTGCCACAGGCTGCCACGTCCTCCTGGCACGCTGCGCACGAGCAGCACCATCGGCAATTTCTTCCCGCCGCCCTTGGGCAAGGTCAGCCAGGTGGGAATCTCCATGCCGTCGCGCGCGCGATAGGTCATCAAGTCGGTTTGCGCCATGTACCGCGCATCGATGGCGGGACGGGCATCGCCGATTTTCTGTAATTGACGAGTTTGCTTGTTGTACAGCAAGTAGGCGCTGGGCTGGCGGTCCGAATACGCCGTCACGATGAGCTGCGGGCTATCCGCCCTGGCGCTGCGTGAGACCAGGTTGATGGTCGCCGGCAATTGTGTGTCGATGTCTTGCTGCACGGCCTTCCAGTCGGCGCTGAACCATTCGGTGGTGGTGGCATCATTGGTGTAGTAGACGCCCAGCAGGCGTTTCTGGTCCGCGAGGATGCCGCCGTCGAAATCGTAGCCGGCCAGCGTGACCAGCGGCTTGCCCGTGACGCGGCCAGCCGTCAGGTCGTAGGCATACAGGGCGCGCTTGTCGGCACCGTTGCGGCTGCTGACATACAGGGTGCCGTCGGGTCCGAATTCCACGGGCGTGATGGCACCGGGTCCGTTGTCATAGATATCCTGGCTGGCGACGGCGCGCCAGCGCTGATCGTCCTGCTCAAGGTAGTAAAACGTCTTGCGCCCGTCCTCGACGACCATTGCCAGGCGCGGCCTGCCCTGCTGATCCAGCAGCCAGTGGCGCACGCCTTTGGCTGGCGGCATCACCTTTTCCCATTGTTGGGTGGTGGTGTCGAGGCGCAGCAAGTCGAATTGTCCGACCTCTGCCGTATTCTCATTACGTTCCTTGAGCACAACGGCTTTCTGGACATAGATGACATCGGAAGCCTGGGCGCCGGGCTGGTCCAGCAGATATACGGAGGGAGGCAACTTCCTGGACGCAAAGCGCGGGTCGTCCGCTGCCCCATCCATGGAGGCCAATTGGCGGTAATTGCCGCCATCGCGGTCGACGACGAACATGCCCGGCGCATATTTGCGCTGGCCGTCTGCCGCGTGCGAGTCGGTGGTATCGAATACCAGCCGCTTTGCATTGACCCATGCCACTTTATCAATATCGCGGTCGCTGAAGTTGGCAACGACCTTGACCTCCTGGCTCGCCACATCGAGCACGGCCAAACGCCGGCGCCGGTTGTCGCCCATCAGCAAGATGGCCACCGCCCGTCCGTCAGGCGACAGTGCCACGTTGCTGATCTGATCTTTATCAAAGAAAGCGGCGGTGCCAATGCCTGACGGGGCATCAGCCGCTGGGCTGGCGGCTGCCGTTTGGGCGGGCGCCTGCGGCGATACGAAGGCCAGCAACAGGCAGGCAGTCACAACGCGGGTGAGCGCCATATAGCGTTCAAGAGAGACCTTGCCGGGTATCATTTTATCCCTTGATGGTTAGTAAATAAGGTATTTATTTATGCATTATTTCTAGAGGCTATCATTGTTTTTACGTTTGAGGCAGCAGGCCGTTATTCCGGCGCCCGGATATGCTCGACCAGTCCCCTGCTGCGCCGTCCCGGCGCCGGCGTCAGCCAGCTGACGAGGATGGCGGCGGCCAGGCCGGCGGGCACGCCGAAGATGCCGGCGGAAATCGGGGCGATATGGAACCATTGACCGCTGGCATTGCCTCCCAGCATGGTGCTGGTGTGCAGCATGTAGTACAGGCAGACGCCAAAGCCCGTCAGCATGCCGGCCAGCGCGCCCTGGTAATTGGCGCGTTGCCAGAAGACACCGAGCACCAGCGGCGGGAACAGGGTCGAAGCGGCCAGGGAGAAGGCCACGCCCACCAGCGACAAAATGTCGGCCGGCTTTTGCGAGGCCGCATAGGCGGCGATGAAGGCCACGGCCAGTAGCAGCAGTTTGGAAATCGTCACGCGCTTTTGCGTCGAGGCGCTGGGATCGACCACCTTGTAATAGACGTCGTGCGACAGGGCGTTCGAGATGGCCAGCAGCAAACCGTCGGCCGTCGACAGGGCGGCGGCCAGGCCGCCGGCCGCCACCAGGCCGGAAATCACGTAGGGCAGGCCGGCAATCTCGGGCGTGGCCAGCACCAGCACGTCGGCGTCGATGGAGATTTCCGCCAGTTGCACGATGCCGTCGCGGTTGACATCGACGATGCTGATCAGGGGACTGAGCTTGTCCACGTTGGCCCAGTACGACACCCAGGTGGGCAGGTTCGCGTATTGCGTGCCCACCAGCGCCGAGTAGATATCGTACTTGACCAGCACGGCCAGCGCGGGAATCGTGAGATAGATCAACAGGATGAAGAACAGGGTCCAGAACACGGACACGCGCGTTTCGTGCACGGAGGGCGTGGTGTACGATCGCATGAGGATGTGGGGCAGGGCGGCCGTGCCCAGCATCATGCAAAATACGAGGGCCAGGAAATTGTTGCGCTTGATGTCGGACTGTTCCCGGTCGGCGGCGGGAAACGGCTGCGCGTGCGGAATGATCGGTTCGGCGCGTTTCTGGTTTTGCGCCTGCGCGGCCTGCCACAGCACGCGTGCCTCGTCGGGACTCTTGGGATAGGCGATCAGGTAGCGCTCCGCGTTGCGGATGTCGAACAGCGAGGTATTGCGCTGGCGCAAACTGTCGAGCTGGCGCTGGGCCGCCAGGCGGCCTTGCTCCCAGGAACCGGGCAAGCCGTCGATGCGCGCCTGGTAGCTTTGCGCGCGCTGGCGGAAGATGGCGCGCACTTCGTTTTCTTTCGGGTCCGTTTCCAGCACGTGTTCGCGTGCGCTCAGTTGCGGCAGCACCTTGCCGTAGGCGATCTGCGGCACGGGATTGTCCGCATGCTTGACCGACAGCCATATGGCGGGAATCAGAAAGGCGACGAGGATGATGATGTACTGCGCCACCTGCGTCCAGGTGATGGCGCGCATGCCGCCCAGAAAGGAACAGACGAGGATGCTGGCCAGGCCCAGGAAGATGCCGACGGAAAAGTCCACGCCCGTGAAGCGCGAGGCGATCAGGCCGACGGCGTAGATCTGCGCCACGACATAGGTGAACGACACGATGATGGTGGCGGCCACGGCCACCACGCGCACGCTGGCGCCCCGTTTGTCGGTGCCGCTGCCGTAGCGCGCGGCGAGGAAATCGGGAATCGTGTATTGGCTGAACTTGCGCAGGTAGGGCGCGATCAATAGCGCCACCAGGCAATAGCCGCCCGTCCAGCCCATGATGAAGGCCAGGCCGTCGAAGCCGTTCAGGTACAGGCCGCCCGCCAGGCTGATGAAGCTGGCCGCCGAAATCCAGTCGGCGGCCGTGGCCATGCCGTTGAACATGGCCGGCACCCGGCGCCCCGCCACATAGTATTCGGTAACGTTCGAGGTACGGCTGATGACGCCGATGGTGGCGTACAGCGTGATGGTGACGAGCATGAACAGGTAGCCGATCCACGCGCGCGGCATGCCTTCCTGTTCCAGTACCGACAGGGCCAGCAGGAAGGCGGCGAAACCGGCGGTAAACAGCAGGTAGTAGCGGCACAGGCGCGCAAAGAAGCTGCGCTGGCCGCTCATGCTTGCTCCTCGGCATGGAAAGCCCGGTCGAGGCGCCGCATGCGCCAGGCATAGAAGGCGATGATGGCCAGGTACACGAGCGAGGCGCCCTGGGCCGCCATATAAAAGGGAAGGGGCCAGCCGAACAGGTTCAGGTGCAACAGCTCGCGCGCATAGAACACGGTCAGGAAGCCCGTCAGCAGCCAGACCAGCAGCAGGATGGCCGTCAGGCGCCGCGTCTTGCGCCAGTGCACATCGCGGCGCGCCTGCAGCTCGGGGCCGGGCGTGCGCGACGGCTGCGGCGGCGTTGCGGAAAGGCTGGGTTTATCCATACGTGATGTCATCCTCTTCTGGCGCTTCCGGCAACAGCAGGGCGATGCTCAGGCGCAGCAGGGTGCCTGGCAACTTCGGCGACGTGGCGCGCGGATTGTTAAAAATATCGACTTCGGCGCCATGCTGCTGCGCAATCTCGCGCACGATGGCCAGGCCCAGGCCGCTACCGTCGACATTGCTGCCAAGAATGCGGTAAAAGCGCTCGAATACGTGGGCCCGCTCGGCCGGCGCAATGCCGGGGCCCGTATCTTCCACTTCCAGGATGGCCAGTTCCAGGGTGCTGCGCACGCGCACCGTGACGCTGCCGCCCGACGGCGTGTAGCGCAGGGCATTGTCGATCAGATTGCTCAGCAGCTCGCGCAGCATCATGGCATTGCCGGAAATCATGATCGAATACGCGGGCTGTTCGAAGCCCAGGTCGATATGCTGGGCAAACGAGGCTTGCACCCAGTCTTGCACCACGCCGCGCGCCAGTTCGCTCAGTTCGATCGGCTCGAATGCCGTGCCCGCCTGCGGCTGGTTTTCCGCGCGCGCCAGGGCCAGCAGCTGGTTGACCAGGCGCGTGGCCGCTTCCGAGCTTTTCGCCAGCTGCAGCAGCGAGCGGTGGATCTCGTCGTGGTCGGTCTGGCGCAGGGCCAGCTCCGATTGCATGCGCATGCCGGCCAGCGGCGTCTTCATCTGGTGCGCCGCGTCGGCGATGAAGCGTTTCTGCATGTCGATCGACAGCGACAGGCGCGCCAGCATCTCGTTGAGCGAACCGACCAGCGGCGTGATTTCCTCGGGCACCTGGCCCGATTCGATGGGAGAGAGGTCGTCAGGCGGCCGGGCGCGTATGCGTTCCTGCAATTGCGCCAGCGGCGACAGGCCGCGCGCCAGGGCAAACCAGACCAGGGCCAGGATCACGGGCAGGATGATGAACTGCGGCAAAATCACGCCCTTGATGATTTCATTGGCCAGCTGGGCGCGCTTTTCCAGCGTCTCGGCCACTTGCACCAGCGCGCGGTTCGGCTCATCGTCGTTGCCGGCAGGAATATCGAGATAGCTGAACGCCACGCGCACGGGCGTGCCGTGGATGGTGTCGTTGCGAAACAGCACCATGCCGCTGCGGTATTTGTCGGGGTCTTGCGGCGGCGGCAAGTCGCGGTCGCCGTCGAGATATTCGCCGTGCGGACCCACCACCAGGTAATACAGGGTGTCGATATCGTCGCCGCGCAGGAAGTCGCGGCCGCTGCTGCTCTTGTCCGGCGCACGGCGCAGCAGCGCGCCATCGGCCTGCTTGACCTGTTGCGTCAGCACCGTCACGCTGTCTTCCAGCGCATGGTCGAACGGTTGATTGGCGATGCCCTTGGCCACCAGATAGGTGATGGCGATGCTCATCGGCCACAGCAGCAGCAGGGGCGCCAGCATCCAGTCGAGGATTTCGCCGAACAGCGAATGCTCGATGGTGTCATCCTGCTCCGTGGTGGGCGGCTCGAACCAGTCGTCGTCGTCCGGCTCGTCCGCTGGCGCCTCGCGCGCCTTCACTTGCTGGCGGGACCGCTGGCAGGAGCGGCGGCCTCGCCCGCTTCGGCTTGCAGGCGCGCCGCTTCCGAATATTTTTCCAGGCAATAGCCGAGGCCGCGCACGGTGGCGATGCGCACGCCGCCCACCTCGATCTTCTTGCGCAGGCGGTGCACATATACTTCGATGGCGTTGTTCGATACTTCCTCGCCCCATTCGCACAGGTGGTCGACCAGCTGCTCTTTCGAGACGAGCCGGCCGGTGCGGCCCAGCAGGATTTCCAGCAAGCCCAGTTCGCGCGCGGACAGGTCGAGCATCTGGTCGTTGATGTAGGCGCTGCGTCCCACCTGGTCATAGCTGAGGGGGCCGTGCTTGATGATGGTGGCGCCGCCGCCGGCGCCGCGGCGCGTCAGGGCGCGCACTCTTGCCTCCAGTTCCGACAGGGCGAACGGCTTGGCCATATAATCGTCGGCACCGAGGTCGAGGCCATTCACGCGCTGTTCGATGGAATCGGCGGCCGTCAGGATCAGCACGGGCAGCAGCGAGGCGCGCGCGCGCAGGCGGCGCAGCACTTCCAGGCCGGACATCTTCGGCAGGCCCAGATCGAGGATCAGCAGGTCGAATTCCTGGGTGGACAGGGCCGTATCGGCTTCCTGCCCGGTCTTGACGTAGTCGATCGCATAACCGGACTGGCGCAGCGAGCGGGTCAGGCCATCGGCCAGCACGCTGTCATCTTCGGCAAGTAAAATACGCATGGTGAGGCTTCCTATGCTTGCAGCGGTAGAAGCTTGTATTGTGTTTCATTTTCCGCAAGGTGGCGAGTTTTTGTGAAAAACCAGGCTTGTATTGATCTGTTTCAAAACAAATCCACGTTCCGCTTGCATTGATCACTGTTTTTTTATACAGTACTGTCTGTGTAAAGAATTTAACCCACTGGCGCTATCGCAGGCTGCACGGTTCACGTAGATGCGTCACGTGAATCCGCACCTGTAGAACGGCTGAAAGAACATATGGACGATAAAAAAGCTGTAGTACCCGCATCGGAAAAAGCCAAGGCGCTCGCCGCCGCACTGGCGCAGATCGAGAAGCAGTTTGGCAAAGGTTCGGTCATGCGCATGGATGCCAGCGCACCGATCGAAGAAGTGCAAGTCGTGTCGACCGGTTCGCTCGGCCTCGATATCGCGCTGGGCGTGGGCGGCTTGCCGCGCGGCCGCGTGGTGGAAATCTACGGTCCGGAATCGTCGGGTAAAACCACGCTGACCCTGCAAACCATCGCCGAAATGCAAAAACTGGGCGGCACCTGCGCCTTTATCGATGCCGAGCACGCGCTGGACGTCGGTTACGCGCAAAAGCTGGGCGTGAACCTGCATGAATTGCTGATCTCGCAACCGGACACGGGCGAGCAGGCGCTGGAAATCTGCGACGCCCTCGTGCGTTCGGGCAGCGTCGACCTCGTCGTCATCGACTCCGTGGCGGCACTGACGCCACGCGCCGAGATCGAAGGCGACATGGGTGATTCCCTGCCAGGTTTGCAAGCGCGTCTGATGTCGCAAGCGCTGCGCAAGCTGACCGGCTCCATCAACCGCACGAATACCCTGGTCATCTTCATCAACCAGATCCGCATGAAGATCGGTGTGATGTTCGGCAGCCCGGAAACGACCACGGGCGGCAATGCGCTGAAATTCTACGCCTCCGTGCGCCTGGATATCCGCCGCACGGGCTCGATCAAGTCCGGCGATGAAGTGATCGGCAACGAAACCAAGGTCAAGGTCGTCAAGAACAAGATCGCGCCGCCGTTCAAGGAAGCGCACTTCGACATCCTGTACGGCGCCGGCACCTCGCGCGAAGGCGAAATCCTGGACCTGGGTTCGGATGCCAAGATCGTGGAAAAATCCGGTTCGTGGTACAGCTACAACGGCGAACGCATCGGCCAGGGCAAGGACAACGCCCGCGCCTTCCTGCAAGAGCGTCCGGCGCTGGCCCGCGAAATCGAAAACAAGGTCCGCGCTTCGCTGGGCGTGCGCGAACTGCCGCCGCTGGCCGCTGAAAAGCCGGAAAAAGCGGATAAGGCCGCCGACAAGGCTGCCAAGGCTGCGGAAGCCAAGGCAGAGTAGGTCGGATTGGCGCGGCAAAGCCGCGCGTAATCCGACAACACCACAGACGTCAACAATGTTGTCGGATTACGGCCCAAGGGGCCTAATCCGGCCTACGCATGGCTTGCTGCAAGGTGTGACCATGATCGCCGTCCCGCGCTGTTGCGCCGGGCGGCGATTGTGTTTGGGTGATGTGATCGTGGAATGAAAGACAAGGTGGGTGTATGGCCGCAGTACAACTAAGCCTGAAGGGCAGGGCGCTACGCTTTTTGTCGATGCGCGAACACAGCCGCATGGAATTGCGGCGCAAGCTGCAGCGCCATGCGCAGGAGGGCGACGACGTGGAAGCCTTGCTCGACAGCCTGGAGCAAGCCAACTGGCTGTCGCAGGAGCGGTTTTCCGAGTCCTTGATCCACCGCCGCTCGGCCCGCTTCGGCAACAGCCGCATCATGGCGGAACTGCAAAGCCATGGCATAGGCGGCGAAGCGTTGCAGGAACTCAAGGCGGGCCTGGCCGAAGGGGAAGTGGCGCGCGCCTGCGAGGTGTGGCGCCGCAAGTTTGGCCAGGTGGCGCAGGATGCGGAACAGCGCAACAAGCAGATGCGCTTCCTGATGCAGCGCGGCTTTTCCCAGCGTGCCGTGCAGGCGGCCTTGAAGGGGCTGGAGCCGGAAGACGACTAGGCGCGCGCCGCTGGCCGTCCCTCCGGTCCCGCTGTGTTCCTTCTGCAACAGTTCGTCGCTGCCCCGTGCCTTGCCTGCCAGGCAGCCTTGCTCCAGATCATTGTTTTACTGGCAAGTTCACTTTCCTCGCCGCCAGCCTTTCGATCGGATGGCATATTGTTGCGCTGCGTGGGGCCGGGCCTGACCGTGCCGCCGTGGGCTGCGCCGGCGCAGCCATTCGGTCAGGTGTTTCGCGGCGCCCATCGGTCATATCTATCATCACCGCCCGTGATAACAGGCTCAATTTCCATGTGAGTTCTTTATACTTTGAAATGTTTTTATCAAAGCAATGAAAAATTATGTTGCGGCGCAACCGGCGCCTACTGTGCTACACTTTTAGGGTTTTTGCGGCGCCGCAGGTGCGGTTGCTGTTCGTAGAAGCTGCGAACAGAGTGCTTTAGGCACATGGCTGCTTACTAAATTATGGCCGCGCAAGCGGCATCGGTCTTATGCCCCTGTCAACTCCCGTATCCCGGCGCGCCCTACGGCACTCCCGCGTTATCGACGTCCAAGCGTATATGCGCGACGACGGCCTGTGGGATATTGACGCCCATATCACCGATATCAAAAGCTATGACGCGACCCTGGCCTCCGGCCCCCGTCCCGCCGGCGCCCCTCTGCATGACCTCCATTTACGCATTACCGTCGATCGCGAACTGACCATTGTCGAGGCCGAAGCCGCCTCCGATGCCGTGCCCTATCCCGGTTTTTGCGATACCATCGGCCCCGCTTACAGGGCGCTGATCGGTTTGAACCTATTGAAGAATTTCCGCCGCGACTTGAAACAGCGCCTGGCGGGAATCGCTGGCTGTACCCATTTGACCGAATTGGCGCAAGTCTTGCCGACTGCGACGGTTCAGGCATTTGCCGGCGATGTCTGGTCGACCCGTGACGGTGCGAATGCTGACTTGTCGCATGAAAAGCCGTTCCAACTCGACAAATGCCACGCCCTGCGCACCGATGGCGGGGCGGTTGCACAGTATTACCCGCGCTGGGTAGCCAAGGTGTGATCCCGGCGCTGTTTTTCCTGTTTTTTTGCACCACTAACCGTATTTTTACAAATCAGTATCAGAAGGGAAGCCAGCATGAAAATCCATGAGTATCAAGCCAAAGAAATCCTCCGGCAGCACGGAGTGACGGTACCACGCGGTATTCCGTGCATGTCCGTCGAAGAAGCCGTCAAGGCTGCGGAAACCCTGGGCGGCCCGGTGTGGGTTGTCAAGGCGCAGATCCACGCAGGTGGCCGCGGCAAGGGCGGCGGCGTGAAAGTGGCAAAATCGATGGAACAGGTCAAGGAATACGCTGACCAGATCATGGGCATGCAGCTGATCACGCATCAGACCAGCGCCGAAGGCCAGAAAGTCAACCGCCTGCTGGTGGAAGAAGGCGCCGACATCAAACAGGAACTGTACGTTTCGCTGGTCACCGACCGCGTTACCCAGAAAATCGTCCTGATGGCATCGTCCGAAGGCGGCATGGACATCGAAGAAGTGGCCGAGAGCCACCCTGAGAAGATCCATCACGTCACCATCGATCCGGGCACAGGCCTGACCGATGCCCAGGCAGACGACATCGCCGCCAAGATCGGCGTGCCTGCCGGTTCCATCGCCGACGCCCGCGTCAACCTGCAAGGCCTGTACAAAGCCTACTGGGAAACCGATTGCTCGCTGGCCGAGATCAACCCGCTGATCGTCACCGGCAGCGGCAAGGTCATCGCCCTGGACGCCAAGTTCAACTTCGACCCGAACGCCCTGTTCCGTCATCCGGAAATCGTCGCCCTGCGCGATCTGGATGAAGAAGATCCAGCTGAAATCGAAGCGTCGAAATTCGACCTGGCTTACATCTCGCTCGACGGCAACATCGGTTGCCTGGTGAACGGCGCCGGCCTGGCCATGGCCACCATGGACACCATCAAGCTGTTCGGCGGCGAGCCAGCCAACTTCCTGGACGTCGGCGGCGGCGCCACGGCAGAAAAAGTGACCGAAGCGTTCAAGATCATGCTGAAAAACCCAGGCCTGAAAGCCATCCTGGTGAACATTTTCGGCGGCATCATGCGTTGCGACGTGATCGCTGAAGGCGTCATCGCCGCAGTGAAAGCCGTCTCGCTGAACGTACCGCTGGTCGTGCGCATGAAGGGCACCAACGAAGACCTGGGCAAAAAGATGCTGGCCGATTCCGGTCTGCCTATCATCGCAGCCGACACCATGGAAGATGCAGCCAAGAGCGTCGTTGCCGCTGCTGCCGGTCAAGCTTAATTAAGGAATCAACATGTCCATTCTGATCAATAAAGATACCAAAGTCGTTACCCAAGGGATCACCGGCAAGACCGGCCAGTTCCACACCCGCGGTTGCCGCGACTACGCGAACGGCAAAGCTGCCTTCGTGGCAGGCGTGAACCCGAAGAAAGCCGGCGAAGATTTCGAAGGCATTCCTATTTTCGCTAACGTTACCGAAGCGAAAAAAGAAACCGGCGCCAACGTTTCCGTGATCTACGTACCGCCAGCAGGCGCGGCAGCGGCGATCTGGGAAGCTGTCGAAGCTGAAATGGATCTGGCCATTTGCATCACCGAAGGCATTCCTGTCCGCGACATGATGGCCCTGAAGGACCGCATGGCGAAAGCTGGCAGCAAGACCTTGCTGCTGGGCCCTAACTGCCCAGGCCTGATCACGCCAGACGAAATCAAGATCGGCATCATGCCAGGTCACATCCACAAGAAGGGCCGTATCGGCGTCGTATCGCGTTCGGGCACCCTGACCTATGAAGCAGTGGGTCAACTGACCGCACTGGGTCTGGGCCAATCGTCGGCAGTCGGCATCGGCGGCGACCCGATCAACGGTCTGAAGCACATCGACATCATGAAGATGTTCAATGACGATCCAGATACCGACGCGGTCATCATGATCGGCGAAATCGGCGGTCCGGACGAAGCCAACGCGGCTTATTGGATCAAAGACAACATGAAAAAACCGGTCGTCGGCTTCATCGCTGGCGTGACGGCTCCTCCAGGCAAGCGTATGGGCCACGCCGGCGCGCTGATCTCGGGCGGCGCCGATACGGCACAAGCCAAGCTGGAAATCATGGAAGCTTGCGGCATCACCGTGACCAAGAACCCGTCGGAAATGGCGCGTCTGCTGAAAGCCATGCTGTAATTTCAGCCCGCTGACCGTAGTACAAAAAAGGAGCTTCGGCTCCTTTTTTTGTCCGCAAGACAGGCCGTTTTCCGGCCTGAGCGGACGGCGCTGGTCCGATAGCGCCCAAATGTGTCGCTTTTCTTTCCATGTGTACCGCCGCTGCCCGGGCGCGCCGCTGGCATGGCGCTTGCACTGTGAAGGGCATGACCAACTGCACTCCGGGAGGATGCGATGCGCGCGCAAAGCGGATTTACCCTGATAGAACTGATGATCGTGGTGGCCATCGCCGGCATCCTGGCGGCCGTGGCCATTCCCCAGTACGGCGACTATACGATGCGGGCCAAGGTCAGCAACGTGCTGGCCGCCGCCGCACCGTTGAAAACGGCCGTGGCCCTGTGCGTGCAGGAAAATGGGGGCGAGGCGGCCGCCTGCAGCACGCCCACCGAGAGCGTACCAAGTTCCATTCCCGTGTTCAGTGCCACGCGCGAAGTGGCGAGCGCCACTGTGGACAAGGGGAATATCGTGCTGACCCTCGCTGCCGACCTGGGTACGGGGATCGGTGGGCAAAGCGTGACGATGACCATGAAGCCGGGTACCAGTAGCCTGAGCTGGTTCAACAGCACCACCGTGACGAATCTGGCGGCGAAGGAAGCGATTATCAAAAACAACATTCCCGACGTGACCCCGACCCTGTAAGCGGCGCTTGCCAGCCGGGTATCAGACGATTTTTTGCCGGTCCGCGATCAGCGCTTCATAGGTAAGGTTTTGCAACAGGGTGTAGTGGGTCGGTTCCAGGTCGATGAATTGCACGCCATATGTATAGATTTCGGCTGCGTCGGCGGCATGGCCATTCGACGGCTTGCCCACGCTGACGTTCTGGATGCGGGCGCGCGTGTTGACGCGCATCTGATGCTTGTTCGGCTGCACCAGCAGGGTAAAGCTGAGCGCCACGCCGTCGTCATCGGGCGTGAGCATGCCGGGCGCCTCGATCAGCGCGCCCGACACGCTGAGGTTGACGATGAATACGGGCACGGCCGCCACGTCGCGGTAGCTCAGCTGCGCCGGGATCTCCACTTTCACGCGCATGGCCGTGCGCAGGCTGGTGCCCTGGATGGTGTCGGGAAAGCTCAGGTGCACGTAATGGAGCGGCCGGCCGAAGATGCGCAGCACGCTGCACGCAAACGAACAGACGGTGACGCCGGAAAACACACGGATGGTCAGCTTGTCGCCCTCGTTGAGCACGATGGAGGCGCCATTTTCCATGGGAATCTTGACGATCAGGTACTCGTCTTTCACATAACCGATCACGGTCGAGAAATGCTGGATGGGTTTGATGGTGCGGTGCGTGATGAACTGAATGCGTCCTCCCACCTGCAGATTCATGGCTTCGAATTCGAAGTCCTGGAGCTTGCTTTCCGCGGCGGGCTTGTTGCTTGTCATGCGATGCTCATGTGGATATGGTCGACTCGCAGTATGCATGATTTCTTGATGAAAAAGCATTTATATCAATGAATTTCATATTGATATCGAAAAGTGCCATGGACAGGTCCCGCTGCGCGTTGCAGGCTTTACAATTGCGTCAATACTGACGAATGTAAATTTTATGCCACGCAGCTATTTTTGGACCATGTTGTGCCTGATCCTGCATCAAATCGATGCTGCCTACTGGAAAGAGTGGGAGATGTTTCATGTGCCAGGCGGCATACAGGGTTTCCTGATATTCAATCTGGCGGCGATCGCCGTGGTGCTGGCCGGTTACCGGCACGTGCTGTTGGCCACCCCGCGAGCGCCCCTGTATGCTTGTGTCTGCGCCGCGCTGGGCGTGGGAACGTGCCTGATCCATGCCGGCTTTGCGCTGGCAGGGCAGGAACAGTTCCACTTGCCCCTGTCCATGGCCATCATCGTGCTGTGCCTGGCCAGTGCCATCTGGCTGCTGTGCGACTTGCGCCGCGTCCGGGGCCAGCTGGCGCGCCAGGCAGCATAATGACACCTCGGCGTGCCAATCGCCCGACTTGCCCCCATGCTTCTCCAGCACGCGCACGTTGGTCATGACCATGCCCCGGTCGACGGCCTTGCACATGTCATAGATCGTCAACAAGCCGATCTGCACGGAGCGTCAGCTATTTGCTGCCACTACCTTTGTATCAAGTGGCGCAGCAAGCCTGGACGCCATATTCCTCCTGCATATCAGTAGCTACCTCTGGTTTTTTGACACTTTGAATAGACGCATGCGAAGACCGCAATACTATTTATTTCCATAAGACACATCTTCGATTTTTATCAATAACGAGAGTTTTTGATTGATATATTTTATGGTGTGTTGTTAGTTATTTCTGCAGCGTATGAGCAATATTCCAATTTTACCCATGCAGGAGTGGGAGATGACGTGAAAGTGGAAGCTTGCGGGCACCGTATGCGTGAGACGTGATATTTTTCTATGGATGTCAAAATGACTTCAATGATGAAAAATCTTCGGTTGTCTAAGTATCTTCTTCTGGTACCTTGCTGTTTGATAATTGTTGCGTGCGGTGGTGGTACTGGCAATGCTCCTGATACTCCTGTGATTATTCCCGTCACTCCTGTCGCCCCGATTACTCCAGTCATCCCTGTCACCCCCACCCCCGTCATACCCACCATACCCGTCCCTCCTGCCATTCCAGTTACCCCTGTACCCCCCGTCACCCCTGTCATTCCAGTTACCCCCGTTATCCCGGATCCCTTGCCGGAACTACGGATTCTGGTCATCGGTCAATCGATATCGTCGAATTGCAATGAGCATGTTTATCCTGCGGCGGATAATGTATTTCAGGTAGGCAAAGATGGAACAATAAAAAATGCAAGCGATCCTTTTGAGTGGGCCGACTGCAATAAAGGATCCATGTGGGTGCCGCTGGGAAAAAAGCTTATTGTGGGCGGTATCGCGCGTAAAGTTGTATTCATGCCGATTGGTGTAGGTGGAACTAAAGTGGCAGATTGGCAGGTTGGTGGTCTTGCTTTTGGAAAGCTCAATAGCGCAATTGGACTAATCCAGGCACTGGGAATTAATTTTGATTTTGCTTTTTGGCATCAAGGTTCCTCGGATTATGGTACCGATAAGGATTTATATATCCAACGATTGGGTGAGGTAATCGACTACGTCAATGGTAAAGTCAAGGTGAAGCGCTGGATGATTGCGGTACATTCTCGTTGCGGGGCATATGATCGCAATATCGAATCTGCTCAACTAAAGTTTGGCAATGCCCCTGATTTGAAGCGTTATCCCGGACCAAACACTAATTTGCTGGGTGATGAGTATAGGTTTGATGCTTGTCATCTAAACGAAAAAGGACAGGAAAAAATGTCGTCGATGTGGCTTGATTCGATGAAAGCTGCTCTTGAATGAGCCGACGTAATCAGCATATGCTGTTTGAGCAGCAATCCCATGAAATATTTGCGTGAAAATTAAACGGCCCTCATGCCTTTGGCCCAGCGATAGCCGACATGGTGCCGGTGGCCTTGCCCGTCTTCATGAAAGCGCCACGTCTGTGCCGGTGTGGCACAGAGTCTCCACGATCCTACGTGTTAATTCAGCGCGTCTGCTTGCCGCTGAAATTCACACTGCCGCCGTCCAATCGCCCGACTTGCCGCCATGCTTTTCCAGCACGCGCACATTCGTCATGACCATGCCCCGGTCGACGGCCTTGCACATGTCGTAGATCGTCAGCAAGCCGATCTGCACCGACGTCAGCGCTTCCATCTCCACGCCCGTCTTGCCCGTCGTGTCGACCTGGGCGCGGCAATGCACGCTGTTGGCCGCTTCATCCACATCGAAATCGACGGTGACGCGCGTGAGCGCCAGCGGGTGGCACAGGGGAATCAGGTCGCTGGTGCGCTTGGCGCCCATGATGGCGGCGATGCGGGCGATGCCCAGCACGTCGCCCTTTTTCGCATTGCCGGAAATGATCAATGCCAGGGTGGCGGGCTGCATGCGGATGGTGCCGGCGGCCACGGCGCTGCGGCGCGTCTCTTCCTTGCTGCCCACATCCACCATATGGGCCTGGCCCGTGGCGTCGAAATGGGTCAGTTCCCCGGCGGGGGCTTGCTTGTCTGCTGTTGTCATGGCGTCAAAATAGATGAGGGAACGGGGGCGCGGCACGTCCGGCCACCACGTCATGCCACTGGCATGTCGCGTGGGAATGGGCGCCGCTAACAAGGTATGATAGCACCCGTGAATTCAAAAACTCCCCTTCCGATCGTCCCTGAAAACGCCGGCACGGCATGGTTGCGCGGCTCCCGGCGCGCATCCATGCTGGCGGCATTGTGGCTGGCGGCGCCGTTTGCGCTGGCGCAAACCTATACGTCCGCGCCTGCGGCGCCGGCCGCCGGCGCGGCAGCCAAGCCTGCCGGCAGCTGGACGCCGCTGGCCGTGCCGCCGGCGCCGAATCTGCCGAACCTGGGCGATACGTCGCGCGAAGACCTGTCGCCGGCGATGGAGCGCAAGATCGGCGAGGAAATCATGCGCGGCATCCGCGGCGACCGCGACTATCTCGACGACGCGCCCTTGCTCGAATACCTGAATACCTTCGGCAACGCCCTCGTGGCGGCGCGCCCCAGCGTGCGCGGCGAAACGAATTACGACTATTTCTTCTTTGCCGTGCGCGATCCCCAGTTGAATGCGTTTGCCTTGCCGGGCGGTTTCATCGGCGTGCACTCGGCCCTCGTGCTGGCGGCGCAAACGGAGGCGGAACTGGCTTCCGTGCTGTCGCACGAGATCGGCCACGTGGCGCAGCGCCATATCGCGCGCATGCTGGGCCAGCAGCGCCAGGATGCCCTGATGCCGCTGGCGGCCATGCTGCTGGCGGCGCTCGCTTCGCGCGCGGGCGGCGACGTGGCCATGGGCGTGTTTGCCGCCGGCCAGGGCCTGGCCATCCAGCGCCAGCTCAATTTCGGCCGCGACGCCGAGCGCGAGGCCGACCGCATCGGTTTCCAGATCATGGGCGAAGCCGGTTTCGACACCACCGGCATGGTGGCCTTCTTCGGCCGCATGCAGGCGGCCAGCCGTTCGTACAGCGACCTGATGCCCGCCTACCTGCAAACCCACCCGCTGACGACGGAACGCATCGCCGACATCCAGGCGCGCATCCGCGAGCAGCCCTACAAGCAGCGTGCGGACAGCCTGAGTTTTCACCTGGCCCGGGCGCGCGCCCGCGTGCTGCAGGATGAAAGCGTGCAAGGCCTGCTGAACGCCAAGGCCGTCTTCAAGACGCAGCTGGAACAGCAAAGCCGCTTCCAGGTGACGGCCGCCCATTACGGCTTGTCCTTTGTCGCCGTCAAGCAGGGCAAGCCGGCGGAGGCGCAAAAGGAGCTCGATGCGGCCAATGCGGCCCTGCACCAGCCGGCCGGACCCAACGTGTTCACATCGGGCGGCACGCAGGCCCCCAATTCCCTGCTGGCGGCGATGGGGCTGGAAGTGCTGTTGATGCCGGCGCAAAAGAAGGAAGTGGCGCCGCAAGCCCTGAAGGCGGCGGACTCTGCGCGCCAGCAGTTTCCCCTCTCGCGCGGCATTGCCCACCAGTATGCGGAAGCGCTGATGGCTGCCGGCAAGCTGGAGCAGGCAACCTTGTACCTGCGCGAGCAGGTGCAGCTCTACAAGGAAGAGCCGGAACTGTACGATTTACTGGCGAAAGCCTATGCGGAGCAGGGCAAGATGACCTTGCAGCACATGGCGCTGGCCGAATCCTACGTGCTGCAGGGCGCCACCATGGCCGCGCTGGACCAGCTGACGATCGCCCGCAAGTCGACGGATGCGACCTTCTATGACCAGGCCGTGATCGATGCGCGCGAGCGCGAATTGCAGGAAAAGCGCCGCGAACAGATCAAGGACCAGAAGGGCTGACGCCTATTCGGCTTGCGGCATCGGCTGGAAGTCGAAGGTTTGCGGCACGGCGTCGTAGCGCAGCGGCTGCACGGCGATCTCCTTGTCGTCATGTAATAGAGTCAGCTTGCCCCGGCGCTCTTCCAGCCACGCCAGCAAGGCCTCGTCGCTGGCCGCCTGGCCATCGACGTGCAGGGCGTCCAGCACTTGCGCCATGTCGCGGTCATCGACCTGCGCCACGATATGATCGTTGCGCAAGATCAAGACGCCGTTGTCGCACCAATACACCTGCTCGATCTGTTCCAGCGGCGCGCCCGTCTGCAAGACAAAACCGTGCCGCGGGTCGCTGCGGGCGATGTAGGGTGTCGCTTCCAGATTTACATACACGCGCTGCGGGCCGTTCTGGAAGAACCAGCAGCCGCGTTCGTCATGGCCGTAATTGCGGTTGATAAATCCCAGTAGGGCCTCGTGGGCGATCTTGTCGCCAGGCAGTTGTCGCTGTTGCGCATGCTGGTCGCGCATGCGCCAGTGGCCGCGCGCGTCCAGGCCCAGCCAGCCGTAGCAGTGCGGTACGTTCGGCCATTTGGCCAGGGCCTGCTTGACGAGTTCATCCATGTGTAGCGTTTTCCGTGTGCGTTTGCGAACTGCCAGCGTGACAGCTTTGCGGCGTCGATGGCGCCGTGTTGCCGCCTTCAAAAAATGGAGCAGGCGCTGCGGCAGCCAGCGTGTGCTTCCCGGTAACTTACCTGCCGCAAAGCCGACGTGGCCGCCGTGGCGCGGATACTCGAGCGTGACCGTCGGCGCGGCGCTGTGCGGCAGGAAGCGCCCGGGCAGGAAGGGGTCGTTTTGCGCGTTCAGCACCAGGGTCGGCACGGTGATGTCCTGCAAGACGTGCTTGGCGCTGGCGCGGTGCCAGTAATCGTCGGCGTCGCGGTAGCCGTGCAGGGGCGCCGTGACGACATTGTCGAAGGCGTGCAAGTCGCGCGCGGCCAGCATGGCGTCGCGCGCAAACAGCCCGGGAAACTGTTCCAGCTTGGCCAGGCATTTGGGTTTGAGCGTGTTCAGGAACATGCGCGTGTAGAGCCGGTTGGCGCCCGATGACAGGGCCTTGCCCCCTTGCGCCAGATCAAGAGGAGCCGACACGGCGGCGGCCGCATCGATGAAATCGGCCTGGTGCTGCGACTGGCCCAGCCAGCACAGCAGGGCGTTGCCGCCCAGCGAGACGCCGGCCGCGTAGAATTTTCCCGTGGCGCGTGGGCGCAGGCGCTGCACGATCCAGTCCACTTCCTGCGCATCGCCCGAATGGTAGAAGCGGGGCGCCAGATTCGCTTCACCCGAGCAGCCGCGAAAATGCGGCACGGCGCCCGACCAGCCGCGCGCGGCCACCTCGGCCATCAGGGCGCGCGCGTAATGGCTGTTCGACGAGCCTTCCAGGCCGTGGAACAGCAGCACGAAGGGCTGGCCCGGCTGGCCGTCGACCAGGTCGACGTCGACGAAGTCGCCATCGGGCGCTTGCCAGCGTTCACGGCGGAAGGCCACGGCCGGCTTGGCGAGGCACACGGCAGGATAAATCGTCTGCGCGTGGCCGCCTGGCAGCCACAGCGGGGCGGTGTAGGGGGCGTTGTCAATAAGCGGCAAAGACATCAGTGCAGGATCTGCGTCCCCGCAACGTCGGCCGGCGCGCCACCGGGGGCGATGGAGGCGTGGTGCAGCACAATGCGCCAGCCGCGCGGGGTTTTCACGTACACATTCGTCGCCAGCAAGTGCGCCGGGCCGCCTTCTTCCTGGGTGACGCCTTCGATGACGGTGTGCACCGAACTCATCAGATTGTGCGTTTCATGCAGCTGCGCCGGCACGATGTGCAGGCCGCCGCCCGCCAGGATGGTTTCCCACGAGGCGCGGATGGCGGCATGGCCGATCAGGCGCGCGCCGCCCGGGTGGATGCAGACGATCTCTTCATCGTCCGCCCATAGCGCCATCAGCGCTTCGAGGTCGGCGCGGTGCAAGGCATCGTAGAACGCCGTTTCGACTTCGGCGGCGCTGCCATTGAGTTCTTTCAGACGTTTCATGACGACTCCGGCTTGAGCGGTATAGATGACAGGTGCAAATGAAAACGGCGCGCTGGGGGCGCGCCGCTGGGCAGTTTAATGGTGGCCGGCGCTGGCGCCTTCCTTCAGGGTGTAGGCCGTGCCGCAGTACGGGCACTTGGCGATACCGTCTTTGTTGAATTCCAGGAACACGCGCGGATGCGACGACCACAGCGGCATGGCCGGGTTAGGGCAGTGGGCTGGCAAGTCTTTACTGTCGAGTTCGACCGCTGGCTGGGTGGTTTTTGTCATCTTGTCATGCTCCGTGAGGCTGTATGGATGGAATTCGGCTGCTGCCAAAAGCACGATTTTAACGGATTCAGGCAGACAGCAAAAATCATGGCTAAAATGGCGGCTTGATCATCTTCGGCTGCGGCGCGGGTTTTCGCGGAAATATGGCAGCTGCAGCGCCACACTGACTGGATTTGCCTTGCCGGTATCACCGTTGCCGCCCATGTCGTCTTGCACCATTGTTGTGCAGTTACCACACTCAGCCTGCCGGGGACTCGCGTGAACACCCGCGTGAACGCCGTCCCGGCCCCCAACGACGATGCCTTGCTGAAAGATGCCTGGCGCGCCGGCCTGAACCTGGGCGCGCCCACCCTGCTGGGCATCGCCGCCTGGGGCATGGTGGTGGGCGTGGCCATGGTGAAAAGCGGCCTGAGCGTGGCGCAGGCGGGGGCCATGACCCTGTTTGTCTTTGCCGGCTCGGCCCAGCTCGCGTCCTTGCCCCTGCTGGCCGCGCAAGCGCCCGTGTGGGTGATCTTCGCCACGGCCCTCGTCGTCAATTTGCGGTTTGTTATCTTTTCCGTGCTGCTGGCCCCCCATTTCGCCCATTTGCCGTGGCGCCAGCGCTTTGCGCTTGGCTATGTGGCGGGCGACATCACCGTGGGCCTGTTCCTGCAGCGCTACCCGCATGAAACGCCGGACCCGGCCAAACTGCCTTTCCTGAAAGGCTTGATCTACCCCAACTGGCTGGCCTGGCAAACCGGTTCCTTCATCGGCATCGTGCTGGGCGCTATCGTGCCGGCCGAATGGGGTCTGGGCTTTGCCGGGACCCTGGCGATCCTGTGTGTGACGATACCGCTGATCCTCAGCCGCGCCGCCCTGTGCGGTGTGCTGGTGGCGGGCGCGGTCGCCGTGCTGGCCTTCAGCCTGCCCTATAAACTGGGCTTGCTGGTGGCCGTGGTGGTGGGCATGGTCAGCGCCATGGCCGTGGAAGAATTGACAGAAAAATGGACAAAACGCCATGTTTGACGGCATAGCCTGGGGCAGGAGCGACGTGTGGATCGCCATCGCCGTGCTGGTGGTGGCCACGGCCGCCACGCGCAGCACCTTCTGGCTGATCGGCCACCACATCACCATTCCGCGCCGCGTGGGCGAGATGCTGCGCTATGCGCCGGCCTGCGCGCTGGCGGCCATCATCGCGCCCGACATGCTGATGGAGGGGCAGCAAATCCACTTGGAGTTGTCGAATCTGAAACTCTTGTCGGGTATTGCCGCCACGCTCTTTTTCGTGATCCGCCGCAATATGCTGCAAACCATCGTCTTCGGCATGCTGGTTTTCACGGGCTTGCGACTGTTGCACGTTTTTCAGTAAAGCAGGACAAATCGGGGATTTGGTCTGGTCATTGCGGTAAAATAGCGCACTTCCTTCCACTCGTCATCTGGATCGCCATGTCAGCTGTTCTCAACTTCATCCGTCTGCAAGATTTGATCGCCCAAAATGCACTGCAAGGCAAGCGCGTGTTTATCCGCGCCGACCTGAACGTCCCGCAAGATGACAGTGGCAAGATCACCGAAGATACGCGCATCCGCGCTTCGGTGCCGGCCATCCGTGCCGCCCTCGACGCTGGCGCCGCCGTCATGGTGACGTCGCACCTGGGCCGTCCGACGGAAGGCGAGTTCAAGCCGGCCGACAGCCTGGCGCCCGTGGCGGCCCGCCTGTCCGAGCTGCTGGGCCAGGAAGTTGCACTGAAACAAGACTGGGTCGATGGCGCCGGCCTGGAAAACCTGGCCGCCGGCCAGGTGGTCCTGCTGGAAAACGTGCGCGTCAACAAGGGCGAAAAGAAAAACAGCGATGAGCTGGCGCAAAAAATGGCGAAATTGTGCGATATCTACGTCAATGACGCGTTTGGCACGGCCCACCGCGCCGAGGCGTCCACACACGGCATCGCCAAGTTCGCCCCTGTCGCCTGCGCCGGCCCGCTGCTGGCCGCCGAACTCGATGCGCTGGGGAAAGCGCTGCACGCGCCGGCCCGTCCATTGCTGGCCATTGTTGCTGGTTCGAAAGTATCGAGCAAGCTGACCATCCTGAAAGCCCTGTCCGACAAGGTCGATAACCTGATCGTCGGTGGCGGCATCGCCAACACCTTCATGAAAGCCGTTGGCTTGAATGTCGGCAAGTCGCTGGTGGAAGCGGAACTCGTCGACGAAGCGAAAGCCATCATCGACATCATGGCCAAACGGGGCGCGCAAGTGCCGATTCCCGTCGACGTCGTGTGCGCCAAGGAGTTTTCGCCCACAGCCGCCGCCACCGTCAAGGACGTGGCCGACGTGGCGGATGACGACATGATTCTCGATATCGGCCCGAAAACGGCGGCCCTGCTGGCGCAGCAGATCGCCGCCGCCGGCACCATCGTGTGGAACGGCCCCGTTGGCGTGTTCGAGTTCGACCAGTTCGGCAACGGCACCAAGACCCTGGCCTTGGCCATTGCCGAGTCGAAAGCATTCTCGATCGCCGGCGGTGGCGACACCCTGGCGGCGATTGCCAAATACGACATTACGGATAAAATCAGCTATATCTCGACGGGCGGCGGCGCTTTCCTGGAGTTCCTGGAAGGCAAGACTTTGCCTGCAGTGGAAATTCTCATGCAACGTGCTGGCTGATCCAGCCTGACTGTAGTGCCACCAAGCGCAGCCTGACCGCTGCGCTTTTACCTTGCCGGCTGCTGTCTCAAACCGGCCTTGCTCACCTTCGCTCGCGCACAAGGATTCCTATGCCACGTGGTACAAAAATCGTAGCAACAATCGGCCCCGCCTCCACCGACTTCGATATCCTGGTCAAAATGATACGTGCGGGCGTCGATGTGGTGCGCTTGAATTTTTCCCACGGCAAGGCGCAGGACCATATCGACCGCGCCGCGCTGGTGCGCCTGGCGGCGGCCGAGTGCGGCCGCGAAGTGGCCATCATGGCCGATATGCAAGGGCCGAAGATTCGTGTCGGCAAGTTTGAAAACACCCGCATCCAGCTGGAAGCGGGCGAGCGCTTCATCCTCGACGCCAAGTGGGGAGAAAACGGCGAGCTGGGCAACCAGGAACGGGTCGGCCTCGACTACAAGGCCCTGCCGCGCGACCTGCACAAGGGCGACGTGCTGCTGCTGAACGACGGCCTCATCGTGCTGATCGTCGAGCGCATCCACGGCAGCGAAATCCACACCACCGTGAAAATCGGCGGCGAGTTGTCGAACAACAAGGGCATCAACCGCCAGGGCGGCGGCCTGTCCGCGCCCGCGCTGACGGCCAAGGATATGGAAGATATCAAGACGGCTATGAGTTTCCAGGCCGACTATCTGGCCATTTCCTTCCCGAAATGCGCGACCGACATGGAAATGGCGCGCCAGCTGGCCAATATCGCCGGCGAACCGTACCACCACAAGCCGATGATGATCGCCAAGATCGAGCGGGCGGAAGCCATTCCTGCGTTGCAAGAGATTCTTGACGCCTCCGACGGCATCATGGTGGCCCGTGGCGACCTGGCCGTGGAAGTGGGCAATGCGGCCGTGCCGGCCCTGCAGAAGCGCATGATCAAGATGGCGCGCGCGTCGAACAAATTAGCCATCACGGCCACGCAGATGATGGAATCGATGATCGTCAACGCCGTGCCGACGCGCGCGGAAGTGTCCGACGTGGCAAATGCCGTGCTCGACGGCACGGACGCCGTCATGACGTCGGCGGAAACGGCCTCGGGAAAGTACCCGATCGAGACGGTGGAAATGATGGCTGCCATCTGCGTGGAAGCGGAACAGTCCGAATACAACAAGCTCGATGCCGATTTCCTCAACGTCACGTTTACCCGCATCGACCAGTCGATCGCCTACGGCGCCCTGTTTACAGCCCATCACCTGCGCGTAAAAGCCATCGTGGCGCTGACGGAATCCGGTTCCACCGCCTTGTGGATGAGCCGCCACAGCATCGACACGCCGATCTACGCGCTCACGCCCAGCGTCACGACTTTGCGCAAAGCCGCGCTGTACCGCAATGTTCGGGCGTATCATCTGATGCAGAACGCTCCCAGCGCGCAAGTGCTGAAGCTGGCGGAAGATTTACTCGTGGAACAGGGCATCGTCAGGAAGGGCGACATGATCGTCGTCACCTGGGGCGAGCCGATGGGCCAGGTGGGTGGCACGAATGCATTGAAAATCGTCAAGGTTGGCGACCTCGATGCCGTGCTGATCTGAGGTAAAGAATTCAGGCGCCGCCGCGGTCATGAACCGCGAAGCGCCGCAATGGTTTCTATTGTTATCTGGAGTATTACCATGTCTCTCGTATCCATGCGTCAACTGCTGGACCATGCCGCCGAAAACGGTTATGGCATTCCTGCTTTCAACGTCAACAACCTGGAACAAGTGCAAGCCATCATGGCCGCCGCCGATGCCTTGAACTCGCCGGTGATCATGCAGGCGTCCGCCGGCGCGCGCAAGTACGCCGGTGAAGCCTTCCTGCGCCACCTGATCGACGCCGCCGTCGAAGCGTATCCGCACATTCCCGTCGTCATGCACCAGGATCACGGCCAGTCGCCAGCCGTCTGCATGGCCGCCATCCGCTCGGGTTTTACTTCCGTGATGATGGACGGTTCGCTGGAAGCGGACGGCAAGTCGGTCGCCTCCTACGAATACAACGTGGAAGTATCGCGTGAAGTGGTGAAATTCTCGCACGCCATCGGCGTGACGGTGGAAGCGGAACTGGGCGTGCTCGGTTCGCTGGAAACCATGAAGGGCGACAAGGAAGACGGCCACGGCGCCGACGGCACCATGACGCGCGAGCAACTGCTGACGGACGTGGCGCAAGCGGCCGACTTCGTGCAGCGTACCCAGTGCGACGCCCTGGCCATCGCCATCGGCACCTCGCACGGCGCCTACAAATTCACGCGCAAGCCGACGGGCGACATCCTGGCCATCGACCGCATCAAGGAAATCCACGCGCGCATCCCGAACACCCATCTGGTGATGCATGGTTCCTCGTCGGTGCCGCAGGAATTGCTGGCCATCATCCGCGAATTCGGCGGCGACATGAAGGAAACCTACGGCGTGCCAGTGGAAGAAATCCAGGAAGGCATCCGTCACGGCGTGCGCAAGATCAACATCGACACCGACATCCGCCTGGCGATGACGGCCGCGATCCGCAAGTACCTGTTTGAAAACCCATCGAAATTCGACCCGCGCGACTACCTGAAGCCAGCCCGTCTTGCTGCAGAGCAAATCGTGCGCGCCCGCATGCAGGCATTCGGCTGCGAAGGCCAGGCGTCGAAAATCAAGGCCATGCCACTGGAAAAAATGGCCGAGCGCTACAAGGCCGGCGAGCTGTCGCAAATTGTGAAGTAAAATTCTGTCTGGAACGGGCCGGAAGCAATGCTCCGTGCCCGATTTTCTCGACCGGCGGGCGCCTTCCCTGCCTGCCGGTTTCGTTTCATCCAACTATTCCCCCGCTATGAACAGCCTCTATCAGACTTCCATCCACTCCCTGCCATTGCTGGGCCACGGCAAGGTCCGCGACAACTACGCCGTTGGCGACGACAAGATCCTGATCGTCACCACGGACCGCCTGTCGGCCTTCGATGTCGTCATGAACGAGCCTATCCCCGGCAAGGGCAAGGTCCTCAACCAGATGAGCGACTTCTGGTTCGAGAAACTGGGCCATATCGTGCCGAACCACCTGACCGGCGTGGCGCCGGAATCCGTGGTGGCGCCCGAGGAAGTGGAGCAAGTCAAGGGCCGCGCCGTGGTGGCCAAGCGCTTGAAGCCGATCATGGTCGAGGCAGTCGTGCGCGGCTACATCATCGGTTCGGGCTGGAAAGATTACCAGGACACGGGCAGCATCTGCGGCATCGCGCTGCCGGCGGGCCTGCAACAGGCGGAAAAGCTGCCGGAACCGATCTTCACCCCGGCGGCCAAGGCCGAGCTGGGCGAGCATGACGAAAACATCAGCTTTGCTGAAATGGAAGAGCGCATCGGCGCCGACCTGGCCGCCAAGATGCGCGACGTCGCCATTGCCCTGTACAAGACGGCCGCCGAGTACGCGGCCACGCGCGGCATCATCATCGCCGACACCAAGTTTGAATTCGGCCTGGACGACAATGGCGTCATGCATCTGATGGATGAAGTGCTGACGGCCGACTCCTCGCGCTTCTGGCCCGCCGATTCCTACCAGCCCGGCATTTCGCCGCCCTCGTTCGACAAGCAGTTTGTGCGCGACTACCTGGAAACGCTGACCTGGGGCAAGACCGCACCGGCGCCCGCGCTGCCGGCCGATGTCATCGAAAAAACCCAGGCCAAGTACTTCGAAGCCATCGAACGCCTGACGGGCGAGAAGCTGAAGGCCTGAGATGACTGAGCAGAATAAGCCGCTGGTCGGCGTCATCATGGGCTCGTCCTCGGATTGGGACGTGATGCAGAATGCTGTTGCAATGCTGAAACAGTTTGGCGTGCCATACGAAGCGCAGGTCATTTCCGCGCACCGCATGCCCGACGAGATGTATGCGTACGCGAAAAGCGCGCGCGCGCGGCTTGCGCGCCATCATCGCCGGCGCCGGCGGCGCCGCCCACCTGCCTGGCATGGTGGCGGCGATGACCATCGTGCCCGTGCTGGGCGTGCCCGTGCCATCGAAATACCTGCGCGGCGAAGATTCCATGCTGTCGATCCTGCAAATGCCCAAGGGCGTGCCCGTGGCCACCTTCGCCATCGGCGAAGCGGGCGCGGCGAATGCTGCGCTGACGGCGGTGGCGATGCTTGCCGCCAACGACGACGCCCTGGCCGACCGCCTGGAAGCCTTCCGCGCCACGCAAACGGCCGCCGCCAAGGCCATGGTCTTGCCTGAATAATGTGTTTGAAAAATAATGAATAGTAAATCGACTTCCCCATTGCTGCCCGCCGCCAACCCACCGGCGTGGCTGGGCGTGATGGGCGGCGGCCAGCTCGGCCGCATGTTTGCCCAGGCCGCCCAGAGCATGGGCTACCAGGTGGCTGTGCTGGAACCGTCCGACGCCTGCCCTGCGGGGCAGGTGGCGCAGCGCCTGGTCCATGCCGGCTACGGCGATGCAGCCGGGCTCGACGCCCTGGCCGCGCAATGCCTGGCCGTCACCACGGAATTCGAGAACGTGCCGGCCGACAGCCTGTCGCGCCTGGCCGAACGCGTGTTTGTCGCCCCCAACGCCCACGGCGTGTCGGTGGCGCAGGACCGCATCGCGGAAAAGCGTTTCTTTGTCGACTGTGCAAGCAAATCCGGCGTGCTGCCGGCGCCGCACATGGTGATTGCCACGCAGGACGATATCGACAACATCGCCGACGACTTGCTGCCAGGCATCCTGAAAACCGTGCGCATGGGCTATGACGGCAAGGGCCAGTACCGCGTGCGCACGCGCGACGAGGTGCGCGCCGCGTTCGCGGAAATGGGCGAGGTAACTTGCTTGCTGGAAAAGATGCTGCCGCTGGCCTATGAAGTGTCGGTGCTGACGGCGCGCGGCGTGGACGGCGCCTCGGTCGTGTATCCGATCGCCGAAAACGTGCACCGCGACGGCGTCTTGTTTACCACCACGGTGCCGGGCCCGAACGTGTCGGACGAGAGCGCCGCCAGGGCGCAGCGGGCGGCGCAGGCCATGGTTGCCGAACTCGGCTATGTCGGCGTGCTGTGCATCGAATTTTTCGTGCTCACCGACGGCAGCCTGGTGGTCAACGAAATGGCGCCCCGGCCGCACAACAGCGGCCACTACACGATGGATGCCTGCGTCACCAGCCAGTTCGCGCAGCAGGTGCGGGCCATGGCGCGCCTGCCCTTGGGCGACGTGCGTCAGCATTCGCCGGCCGTGATGCTCAACCTCCTCGGCGACGCCTGGTTTGCCGACGGCAGCGATGTCGCCTGCGAACCGGCCTGGGACCGCATCCTGGCCCTGCCGGGCGCGTGCCTGCACCTGTACGGCAAGGACGATCCGCGCCGTGGCCGCAAGATGGGCCATTTGACCTTCATCGCGGCCAGCTTGCCGGAGGCGCAGCAGCGCCTGCGCGACGCTTGTCTGATCCTGGGAATCGCGCCGTGAGCGTGCCCGCACAAGATCTGGCGGCGGCCGCCGCCGTGCTGGAGGCGGGCGGCCTCGTCGCTTTCCCCACAGAAACGGTGTACGGCCTGGGTGCCGATGCGGAAAACCCGGCCGCCGTGGCGCGCATCTATGAGGCCAAGGGTCGTCCATCGGACCATCCCGTGATCGTCCACGTGGCGCCCGGCGCCGACTTGGCGCACTGGTCCGACGACATCCCCGAGGAAGCACGGCAGCTGGTGGCCGCCTTCTGGCCCGGTCCGCTGACCCTGATCGTCAAGCGCGCCGCGCATATCCCCGACGCCGTTTCCGGCGGCCAGGATACGGTGGGCTTGCGCTGCCCGTCGCATCCGGTGGCTATCGCCTTGCTACGCACGTTCAAGGGCGGCAAGGGCGGCCTGGCGGCGCCGTCGGCAAACAAGTTCGGCAATGTCAGCCCCACCACGGCGCAGCACGTGCGCGATGAATTCGCGGCGGAACTCGACAGCGGCTTGCTGGGCCTGGTCCTCGACGGCGGGCAGAGTGACGTGGGCATCGAGTCGACCATCGTCGACCTGTCGCGCCTGGCCACGCACGGTCCCGTGCTGTTACGTCCCGGCCATATCAGCAGCGAGCAGATCGCCGCCGTCATCGGCCGCGCGCCGGCTGTTGCCGACGCGGCCGCGCCACGCGCCTCGGGTACCCTGGAATCGCACTACGCGCCACATACGCCTGTTGCGATGCAGCACAGCGACGACGTGCGCGCCACCTTGAACCGCCTGCTCAACGACGGGCGCCGCGTGGCCCTGATCCACTACTCGGATCTGCCGCCGGCCAGCGCCAGCGTGCGCCTGGCGGCCAGCCCGGAAAATTACGCGCATGCGCTGTATGCCTCGCTGCGCACGATGGACCAGGTCGGCGCCGAGCTGATACTCGTCGAAGCACCGCCCACCGGCCCCGCCTGGCTGGGCGTGAACGACCGTTTGCGGCGTGCCGCGTTCGGCTCAAGTGGTATCTTGCAGCAATTTCTATCCGTCTCATAAAAAGTCCCGCAAGGGGCTTTTTCTTGATGCAGCGCAATAGAGATGCTTGCCACGAAACATATTAAATCCTCCATAATTCAGCGGATCGCCCCGTCATGACGGGGCGCTGGCGGTGTTGTTATTTCGTTGATTTTTAAAACATATTTTCTATACAAGCCTGAGGAACGATGGCATATTAGTTGGGTAGCGAATAGCACGCCCGTTCGTTTAGAAACCAGAAAAAAGACCGAGGAGACAAAATGCATCAAACAAAATTCGCGCTGGCCGTGCTGGCTGCGGCTGTCCTGGCAGGTTGCGGCGGCGCCAGTGGCGGTGATCAAACCTTGAAAGTCAAATACACGGCGCAGGTGTCGTTCGGCGACAGCCTGTCCGATGTCGGTTCGTATGCCGTGGGCACGGTGCTGGCGAAAGGTGGCGGCAAGTTCACCATCAATGGCGACAATACCAAGATCAATCCTGAACTGACGGGCAAGAACTGGACCGAGCACCTGGCCGCGCAATTCGGCCTGGCCGCGCCATGCGCCGCCGAGACCGGCCTGGAAGGCAATGCGGCGAAGGGCTTGTCCGTGCCGCGCGTCAAGCATCCTGGCTGCTACGGCTACGCCATGGGCGGTTCGCGCGTCACCAACCCCGTCGGTCCGAACAACAAGCTGACGGGCAGCGAGCTGGGTGCCCTGACCGTGCCTGTGGTGACGCAGATCGCGAACCACCTGGCCGCTTCCGGCGGCAAGTTCAGCGGCACGGAAGCCGTCTTCGTGATGGCCGGCGGTAACGACGTGCTGTACCAGCTCGGCGCATTGCAGGCCGGCGCAACGGCGGCCGGCACGAAGGCGGGCGCCGATGCGGGCGCCAAGGCTTTTGCCACCAACCTGACCCTGGCCCTGGCCGCCGGCGCGCCCAATCCCACCACGGCCGCCGCCTCCATCGGCGCCGCTATCCAGACGGCCAGCGCGGCGCCTGGCGCCACGTCGGCGACCATCGTCGGTGCCGCCGTGCAAGCTGCTGTCATCGCTGGCAATACGGCCGTTGCCTCGCCCACCGTGTATGGCCCGCTGGTTACCAAGGCGCAAGCCGATGCGACGGTTACCGGCAATGCTGCCGGCGCCAAGGCCGGCGCCGACTACGCTGCGGCCCAAGGGCCATTGCTGATTGCCGCCATGAAACAAGCGGGTACTGAGCTGGTGGCGCTGGTCAAGGACCAGATCATCGCCAAGGGCGCCAATTATGTGGTGGTCAACAATCTGCCTGACGTGGCCGGCACGCCATCGGGCCTGAGCAAGGATGCCAATACCAAGGCACTCATCAATGCCATGGTCAGCGCCTTCAATGGCGAACTGAGCGGCGGCCTGAACGGCAATGCGAAAGTCTTGCTGGTCGACGTGTTTGCCGTCAGCCATGACCAGGGCACCAACCCTGGCCCGTATGGCTTGACGAATGTCAGCGAGACGGCATGCGACTTGAGCGCACCAGGCAATATCCTGGGCAGCTCGCTGGTCTGCAATGGCACGAACCTGAAAGCGGGCGACGTCAGCCACTACTCGTATGCCGACGATGTGCACCCTACGCCGTTCAACAACCTGTTGCTGGCCCGTTATGTGGCCAAGGACATGGTCGTGCGGGGCTGGCTGTAAGGAATCGCCGCGCCAGCCGCGTCCCGGGGACGTGGCTGGCGCTGGCAGCGACAAGACTGGATAGCCCGGCTATCCGCACATAATGATCAGGAGACAAGATGAAAAATCGTTTGAATACCGCTGTACGCGTGCTGGCCGCCGCCGCCGCGATGGCCATGGCGACTGGCGCTTCGGCGCAAAGCGCGGGCACCTGGATGGCCAAGGTCGGCGTCAACAAGATCACGCCCCACGTCGACAGTGGCGACATTTCCGCGCCGGCACTGCCGGGCACGAAGGCCGACGTCAAGTCCGATACCAAGCCCATCCTGACCTTTGCCTACATGATCACGGACAATATTTCCGCTGAAATGATCCTGGGCGTGCCGTACAAGCATGACCTGATGGGCGATGGTTCCATCAAGGGCACGGGCAAGCTGGGCACGGCGGAAGCCTTGCCGCCGACGGCCTTCATCCAGTACCGTTTCTTCCAGCCGAACGCGATGATCCGTCCTTACGTGGGCGCGGGTTTGACGTATGCTTATTTTCAGAAGGAAAGAGGTTCGGGCCAGATGACGGCCTTGCTGGATCCGGGTGGATCGCCCGTGACCTACCGCATGGACAACAAGCTGGCCGGCAGCCTGGTGGTCGGCAGCACGCTGTCCTTCAACGAGCGCTGGTTTGCCGACGTGGCCGTGGTCAAGACCTTCCTGAAAACCAGGGCGAAATTCTCGACGGGGCAGACGCAGGACATCAAGCTCGACCCGCTCGCCGTGAGTGTCAGCATCGGGTATAAATTTACCCTGTAAAACAAAAAATCCGCCTCGGCGGATTTTTTTGTCCCGCTCAGGCTGGCGGTGTGTTGAACTGTCCATTGTGGAAGATCAAGGGCGCTTGCGCCGTAAACGCGCATTGTTCCACTTCGCCCACGAAAATGACGTGGTCGCCTTCGGGATAGCGGCTGCGGTTGTGGCATTCGAACCAGGCCGACGCGCCTTTCAGGATGGGCTGGCCCGTGCGCGACAGCTCATACTCGACGTCGTCGAAGGGATTCGGCGTACGGCGGGCGAAGCGCTGCGCCAGTTCCGCCTGCTCGGCGCCCAGCACATTGATGACGTAGTGCGAGTTGCCGCTGAAGATGGGCATGCTGTTCGCCACGGAACCGAGGCTCCACAGCACCAGCGGCGGCGACAGCGAGACGGAATTGAAGGAGCTGGCCGTCAAGCCGCGGAAACTGCCGTCGGCCAGGCGCGTCGTAATGACCGTCACGCCGGTGGCAAACTGCGACAATGCCTGGCGGAAATGTGTCGTATCGAATTCTTGCGCTGGCGCGCGGGGAGAGCGTGTGTTCATGGGTGACCTGTCTATTTGCTGACATTATGCCAAAAATCGGCAATGCCAGCGCAATCGTGGCCGGCATGCCCCATATGTGCGGTGCGCCACGCGCCGTTTCAAGCGGCGCTGCAGGCCATGGCGCTTTGCGTTACAGTAATGAAATGATACGTCGCACAGGCGTTGCGGGAGGGCATCATGACTCAACAGATGGAAGTGGCGGTACTGGGCGGCGGCTGTTTCTGGTGCCTGGCCGCCGTGTACGGGGAAGTGCGCGGCGTGATGCGCGTCGAGTCCGGCTATACGGGCGGGAGCGTGCCCAACCCCAGGTATGAACAGGTGTGTACGGGCGAGACGGGTCACGCGGAAGTGGTGCGGCTGGAATTCGATCCCGCCGTCATCAGCTATCACGACTTGCTGGAAATCTTTTTACCTTGCATGACCCCACCACCCTGAACCGGCAGGGCAACGATGTCGGCACGCAATTTCGCTCTGTCATCTATTACCAGTCGGCCGAACAGGAAAGCGTGGCGCGCAAGGTGCTTGCCGAGATGGCCGGCGTGTGGGATGCGCCGATCGTCACGCAGCTGGAACCGGCATCGGTCTTTTATCCGGCCGAGGATTACCACCAGAATTACGTCGAGCAGCATCCCTTGCAGGGGTATTGCGCCCTCGTCGTCGTGCCCAAGGTGGAGAAGTTCCGCGCCATGTACGCGGGGCGCCTGAAGTAAGCACCCCGCGCGCGCATCAGGATCAGGTCGCCAGCAGGGGCGCCGGCCTGGCGTCCTGCGCATACATGTAGTGGCGCGACCAGGGCAGGGCGGAAGAGCGCCGGCCCGCCTTCACGCAGACGATCTGGTACAGGCTGATCAAATCTTGCTCGAAGGCATAGGCGCAGCCGGCCAGGTAGACGTGCCAGATGCGGAAGCGCCGCTCGCCCGCCAGCGGACGGATCTGCTCGGCGTTGGCTTCGAAATTCTCCGTCCACAGGGCGCAGGTGCGCGCATAGTGGCGCCGCAGGTTTTCCACGTCCAGCACTTCCAGCCCCCTTGCTGCATGGTCTTGAGCACATTGCCGATGTGCGCCAGCTCGCCGTGCGGAAACACATATTTTTCGATGAATTCCCCGCCCCCATACGGCGTTTCGCCATTCTCCGGGTCCGTCGAGGTGATGCCGTGGTTCATCGCCATGCCGTCCGGCGCCAGCAGCTTGTTGATGATGGAAAAGTACTCGGGCAAATGCTTGAGGCCCACGTGTTCGAACATGCCCACGCTGGTGATGCGGTCGAACTGGCCCGTCACGTCGCGGTAGTCTTGCAGGCGGATATCGATCAGGTGCGCCAGGCCGGCCGCCGCCACGCGCTCGCGCGCCAGCGCGTACTGGTTTTCCGACAGGGTCACGCCCACGCAGCGGGCGCCATATTGCTGTGCAGCACGCATGACGAGCGCGCCCCAGCCGCAGCCGATGTCGAGCAGGGTCTGGCCCGGCTGCAACTGGATTTTCTTCAGGATATGGTCGATCTTCTTGACTTGCGCCTGCGCCAGGGTTTCATCGCCGTGTTCGAAATAGGCGCAGGAATACACGAGGGCGGGGTCGAGGAATTGCTCGTAGAAGGCATTCGACACATCGTAGTGGTAGCGGATGGCTTCGGCATCCTTGTTCTTGTCGTGCGTAAAGCTGCGCACGATGCGGGCCAGCTTGCCTTCCGGTTTCAAGGTGTTGCGCGCCAGGGCATTGCAGATGGAAATCATGTCCTGGGCCGTGCCCTTGACTTCGATATTGCCTTCCACATAGGCCGAGCCCAGGTTGGCCAGTGAGGGGTTCAGCAGATAGCGGGCCGAGGCGACGGTCGGCAGGCGGATGGTGACGCGCGGCGTTTCGCTGGACAGGTCGACATGCTGGCCATTCCACAATTCTATGCGCAGCGGCAAGGCGGTCTTGCTGCGGATGCTGGCGATCCAGGACTTGAGTTGGTTTTGTACAAACAAAATGGCCTCCAATGTAGCGGCCGCCGTTGCGGCCGCAAATTGAGAAACAATGTCATTTAGTAACTTCTACCCTCATAGCCTACACCTATATTGACCAGCTTGCTTTGCGCCGCCTTGACTATGCGCTCAAGGCTGCAAGCGCTGCATGCTCCATTGCCCGTCCGCACCACGCGTAAACACGATGCGGTCGTGGAAGCGCGAACGGCGTCCCTGCCAGAACTCGATGCGTTCCGGCTGCAAGCGGTAGCCGCCCCAGTGGGCCGGACGCGGCGGCTGCGCATCGCCGACGGCGGCGGCCACGGCCTCGTAATTGCTTTCCAGCGCGGCACGGTCGGCGATGGGCGCGCTTTGCTGCGATGCAATCGCTGACAAGCGGCTTTGCACGGGGCGCACATTGAAATATTCATCGCTTTCGGCGGCCGTGGTTTTCACCACCGTGCCCTCGATGCGCACCTGCCGCTCCAGCTCGCCCCAGAAGAACAGCAGGGCGGCGTGCGGATTGTGCTCGAGCTGCCGGCCCTTGTCGCTGTGGTAGTTCGTGTACCAGGTAAAGCCACGCTCGTCGAATTGCTTGATCAGCACGATGCGCGAGCTGGGCTTGCCCTCGGGACTGACGGTGGACAAGCTCATGGCGTTCGGTTCCAGCACCTGGGCCTTGACGGCTTCGGCAAACCATTTCTGGAACTGGGCGACGGGATCGGCCAGCACATCCGTCTCGCTCAGGCTGGACTGCACGTAATCGGTGCGCATGGCCGCCAGCACGGCGGCCGCGTCCGGCTGGGCTGCTGCGGGCGCTTCGGGCGCGATGCCGCGGCGGCGCTGCATGGCCGTGCCCAACTGCTCCATCTGCCGCGCGCTGAACAGGCGCTTGGCCATCGGCGCCAGCTGCCCCTCTTCCTTGCTCATGTGGGCCTGGTAGGCTGCCACATAGTCGCGCACGCCATGGGCGGACAGCTGCACGCCCGTGCCGGCGGCGATGGCGTCCAGTTCCGGGCGCAGGGTCAGCCAGGCCTGGTCCATGCGCTGGTGGTCGGCCAGGATCTCGGGCACCAGGGTCGCCAGCAGGGCCGCGTCCTCGCCCGTGGCGGTGGCCTGCAGCATGGGCATCAGATCCTGCTCCTCATCGTCATGGTGCAGATGGGCGGCTTGATTGAAATATTGCAACACTGCCTTGGCCGCCTGCTGCGCGTCCGCCGTGTTGCCGTGCTGCACCAGATGCGCCAGCAGGTTTTGCAGGGTCGTCAGTTGCTTGCGGATCTTGTCGTGGCAATGCTTGAGCACGGCAATGGGCTGGTCAAAGCCGGGAACGGAGTCGAACAGGGGAGAGGTCATGGCGAGTTCTCGTGGTGAACGGTGTGGGGGCGCGGCGACAAACGGAGCTTGTCGCTGTGTCAATCCGGCTATTTTAGAATATCTGTCAGCGCAGTGTCCGTTAAAATGGCGCCATGCATACCTCCACCAATGAACTAATTTCCATGGACTTGACCGAGATCGATTTTGAACGGCGTTTCGGCGGCATTGCCCGCCTGTACGGCGCCCCCGCGCTGGAACGTTTTCGCGCGGCCCACGTGTGTGTGATCGGCGTGGGCGGCGTCGGTTCCTGGATCGTCGAAGCGCTGGCGCGCAGCGCCATCGGCCGCCTGACCCTGATCGACCTCGATAATGTTGCCGAATCGAATATCAATCGCCAGATCCAGGCCATGAGCGACACCATCGGCAAGGCCAAGATCACGGCCCTGGCCGAACGCATCGAACTGATCAACCCGTTTTGCCAGGTCACGCAGATCGAGGATTTCATCACCCCCGATAATCTGGAGCAGTTGCTGGGCGGGCGCGATTTCGACTACCTGGTCGACGCCATCGACAATGCCAGGGCCAAGGCGGCCGTGATCGCGTATTGCCGCGCGCGCAATATCCCCATGCTGACCATCGGCAGCGCGGGCGGGCAGACGGACCCGACCCTGATCGCCGTGCGCGACCTGTCGAAGACGGAGCAGGAACCGCTGCTCAAGCGCGTGCGCAAACTGTTGCGCACCGAATATGGTTTCCCCGTGGCGTGAAAAACAAATTCAACGTCGACGCCGTGTTTTCCATGGAGCCGTTGAGCACGCCAGAGAGCGCGGAAGCGTGCGCCATCGATGGCAGCACGCCCGCCGGCGTCACGGGCTTGAATTGCGCCGGCTTCGGTTCCAGCGTGGTGGTGACGGCCAGCTTCGGCATGGTGGCGGCCGCCCATGCGCTGAAAACCTTGCGCCAGGACAAACTGGCTGCCGAGCCAGTGGCGGACGCCGCCTAAGCCAGTTTGCGGCGCGCCACGATGCGGTAGTCGCCGCTGCTTTTCAGCGATTCCACCAGCACCAGTTCGTCCGCCTGCCAGGCGATGGGCGCGAAGTCCTGGCTTGCCGGCGGCGGCGCCTGGCGCGCCAGGGTCACGTGCGGCGTAAAGCGGTCGTGCTCGAAGCGGGGCGCCAGCCCCTGTTGCGCCAGCGCGCGCATGCAGGCCGCGCGCAAGTCCAGCAGGGCCGGCGACGGCTGCGCCAGGGCGGCCCAGGCCAGCGCCAGCTTCGTGAAGTGGCTGGCGTGGTCGAACAGCAAGGGCATGGGGTGCGCCGGCAATTGTGCCAGGATCGCCAGCAGGGCCGGCAGGTCGCTGGCCGGGTGCTGGCCCAGGAAGGCCAGGGTCAGGTGCAGCTTGTCCGCGCGCACGGGCTTGCCTTGCAGGCGCGCCTGCCAGGCGGCCAGCGCCGCGCGCGTGGCCGCATCGGGCCACAACGCGTAAAACAGGCGGGGGCTATGGGTATCGGGCGACAAGTTTTTCCTATCGTTGCGGCGGTTTGCTATGATTGGCGTTCCCTGCCTCTTGCATTGGCAGGGATCTCACCGAAACTCACTGAAAGAATACATCATGACGCGTAGCTCCGTTTTGTTTGCCCTGATCTGCTCCGTCGCCGCGTCGCTGGCGCAGGCACAGGCGCCAGCGCCTGTTCCCGCCTCGGCCGTCTCGCTGAGCCCCGGCCCTGTCGCCGATAAATTGATTCTGATCGACAACAAGGTCGGCACGGGCAAGGAAGCGTCCGCCGGCAGCAACGTTACCGTGCATTACACGGGCTGGCTGTACCGTCCCCTGGCGAAAGATTCGCGCGGCAAGAAGTTCGACAGCTCCGTGGGCCGCGGCCCGTTCGACTTCCCGCTGGGCAAGGGCATGGTCATCAAGGGCTGGGACCAGGGCGTGGCCGGCATGAAAGTGGGCGGCAAGCGCACCCTGATCATTCCAGGCGAACTGGCCTACGGCCCGCGCGGCGCCGGCAATGGCGACATTCCGCCGAACTCGGCACTGATCTTCGACGTGGAACTGCTGGACGTTAAGTAATTGTTCAGTTTGGCGGCGGCGCATGCTCGCGCCGCCGCCAAAACGCGGTAGACTGGATTCTTCTGTAATTGCTGTGGAGACTCCCATGAACATCGCCAACGACGTCACTGAACTGATCGGCAACACCCCCTGGTGCGCATCAACCGCATCGCCGCCGGCAGTGTGGCCACCATCCTCGCCAAACTCGAATTCTACAATCCCGCGCACAGCGTCAAGGACCGCATCGGCCTGTCCATGATCGTCGCCGCGGAAGCCGCCGGCAAGATCCATCCCGATACCGTCATCGTCGAGCCCACCAGCGGCAACACGGGCATCGCGCTGGCCATGGTGTGCGCCGCGCGCGGCTACCGCTGCACCCTCGTCATGCCCGACACCATGAGCCGCGAACGGCGCATCCTGCTGCGCGCCTACGGTGCCGAACTGGTGCTCACACCGGGCAGCGAAGGCATGCTGGGCGCCATCCGGAAGGCCGAGGAACTGGTGGCGGCCGACCCGCGCTACCTGATGCTGCAGCAATTTAATAATCCCGCCAATCCCGCCATCCACCGCGCCACGACGGCCGAGGAAATCTGGCGCGACACGGATGGGCAAGTGGACATCGTCGTCGCCGGCGTGGGTACGGGCGGCACGATCACCGGCATCGGCGAAGTGTTGAAGGAGCGCAAGCCCGGCCTGCAAGTGATCGCCGTGGAACCGGAAGCGTCGCCGATGCTGTCGAAAGGCACCAAGGGGCCGCACCCGATCCAGGGCATCGGCGCCGGTTTCGTGCCGCAGATCCTCAACACGGCCATCTACGACGAAATCATTTGCGTGAAGAACGACGACGCCTTCGCCACGGCGCGCCTGGCCGCCAGCGATGAAGGCTTGTTGGTCGGCATCTCGTCGGGCGCCGCCCTGTGGGCCGCCCTGCAAGTGGCGCGCCGTCCGGAAAACGCGGGCAAGACCATCGTCACCATCATCCCGTCGTTCGGCGAGCGCTACTTGAGCACGGCCTTGTACGCAGGGCTGGGCGATTAAGGCTTGAGGGCCGGCAACAGCAGCCGCAGGTCTATCCCTTCCGCCAGCGCCCGATTGCCCGCGTCGCCCGGGTGCAAATGGTCGCCCGAGTCGTAGGCGGGCAGCAGGCGCAGCGGATGCGCGGGGTCGCGCGTCCAGGCGTCGAAGTCGAGCACGGCGTCAAACAGGCCGCTGGCGCGTATCCACGCATTGAGTTGCTGGCGCAGCGCATCTTTTTCCTTTTGATAATAGTCGCTCAAGGGCGTGCCGGGCAGGGCGCCTTCGAATGGCGTCACAGTGGCGCCGACCACGCGCACGCCGCGGCGGCGGGCCTGGGCCACCAGTTGCGCGTAGCCGGCCGTTAATTCCTCCAGGGTAGGACGCTGTTGCTGTGGCGCGAACGCCGTGCCGGGCCAGCTGATGTCATTGATCCCCAACAAGACGACCACCGTGCGCACGCCAGGTTGCGCCAGCACGTCGCGCTCGAAGCGCGCCAGGGCATTGTCTCCCATGCCGTCGGATAACAACCTCGCGCCGGAAATCCCCGCATTGATCACGGCCACGCCCTGCGGCGCCAGGCGTTCGGCCAGGAAGTCGGGCCAGCGCGCATCCATCCCCAGGCTGGCGCTGGCGCCATCGGTGATCGAGTCGCCCAGGATGGCCACCACTTGCGCCGCCGGCGCCGCTTCCACTTCGATGGCACCGAGTAGAAGGCGCGCCGTGGTGGTCTGCACGCCCGTTTGCGCCTCGTCAATGCGCGCGGCCCGCGTCTGGTCCTGCGGGGCGATCCACGCCGTTTCGCGGCCATCCCAGTGAAACGTGGAGACGGAACTGGCTTGCGGCAGGTGCACGCTCACCGTCAGCCGCGCCAGGTCTGGCACGGACAGCGCGACGGGGTCGCTGACGAGCGGCGCTCCCGGCGCCATGGTAGCCGAGGGCTGGCCGGCAAAGGTCAGCGTGCGCAGGCTGCCCGCTTCGATGGCCGAGCCGTTCGCCGCCAGGGCTACGCTGGCGGCACCGATGCGCAGCGGCACCTTGCCATACGCATTCGACAGCACGATGCGCACGCGCGGGCCGCCCACGCTGAGGCGCGCCACCTGGCGCACGGTTTGTTCGTGCAGCACGGCGGGCACGTTGGCGGGAAGCACAAAGTCGCTGCCCCACACGGCTTGCGGACTGGCCGTCCAGCTGGCCAGCCAGTTGGAGGCGGGGGCTGGTGCAAGTTCGGCGTTGGCGGCCTGGGCCGGGCTGGTGCTGAATGCCAGACTCAGCAGGGCGGCGGGGAGGAGGGAAGATCGTTGCATGGCGGCTCGCTTTATCAAGGGGAATGTGCGCATGATGCAAGCAAAGCCATTTATGTACTAGACTATCCCATCGAAGAACATTTATGAGTTGAATTCACAATGGCCAGACTGGAAGTGAACCGCTCCGGCGAGCTGGAAGTGTTTGTGCGCGTGGTCGAGCTGGGCGGTTTTTCCGCCGCCGCGCGCGCCTGCGGCATGACGCCGTCGGCCGTCAGCAAGCTCGTGTCTCGGCTGGAAGAGCGCCTGGGCGCGCGCCTGTTGAACCGCTCCACGCGCCAGCTGCAGCTGACGGCCGAGGGCTGCGGCCTGTATGAACGGGGCACGCAGGTGCTGGCGGCGCTGGACGAGGCCGAGCGCTGCGCGGGCGTGCAGGATGTGCCGCGCGGCAAGATCAGGGTGAATGCGAACGTGCCGTTCGGCCAGCATTTCTTGCTGCCGCTGGCGCCGCTGTTTCTCGAGCGCTATCCCGAGGTGACGCTCGACATCGTGCTGACCGATACCGTGGTCGATATCCTCGAGCAGCGCACGGACGTTGCCGTGCGGGCCGGCCCCTGAAAAGCTCCAACTTGCTGGCGCGTAAGCTGGGCCAGACGCGCATGGCGATCGTCGCATCGCCCGCCTATCTGGCGCGGCGCGGCACGCCGCGGGCAGCGGCCGATCTGGCGTCGCACAATCTGCTCGACGCCAATTACGTGCGCGCCCGCTCGGGCTGGCCGCTGCGCCTGCCCGACGGCGACCTCGTCGTGCCGGTCGTTGGCAATACGCAGGCCAGCGATGGCGAAGCCTTGCGGCAACTGGCGCTGGCGGGGCTGGGACTGGCGCGCCTGGCGGCCTTCCAGGTGCGCACCGATATCGCGGCAGGCCGTTTGCAGGCCGTGCTGGAAGCGTTCAACCCGGGCGACAGCGAAGACGTGCATGCCGTGTTCGTGGGGCAGGGCGGGCATGTGCCGCTGCGCGTGCGCGTCTTTCTCGACTTCCTGGCGCAGCACGTGGACCTGGCTTGATGCGATAGGCTGCAGGCGGACACGGCCGCGCAGTACAATATCGGACGGGCCGCAATGGTTCGGCCCGTATTGTGCCTTTGAATGGAAATATGTTCCTGGTAAAACCTGAACGCCGCCGCCTGCTGCAGGTGGGCGCAACCGTGGCTGTCATCGCGCTGGGCCTGGCCTCGCGCGCCTATCCCCAATTCCTCCCCGCCGCGCTGGGCAAGTATCCGGGCGACGTCCTGTGGGCCATGATGATCGTCTTTGCGCTGGGCATCGTCGCCACGCGCATGCGCACGTGGCAGCTGGCGCTGACTGCGCTGCTGATCTGCTTTGCCGTGGAATTCGGCCAGCTGGTCCAGACGCCCTGGCTCGTCGCGCTGCGCGCGCATCCGCTGGGGCACCTGGTGCTCGGTTCCGCCTTTGGCTGGATCGACTTGATCGCCTACACGGCCGGGGTGGCCGTGGCGGCGTTCATCGACAAGCTGGCGCTGTTCAAGCGCCGCTAGTCCTTACTTCACGTTCCCCTCCGCATCGCGCAATTCCACGGGCGCCAGTTTCAGCTTGCTCAACTGCGGGGCGATCTTCGCCTGGTCGCCCACGCCGATGACGATCAGCTTTTCCGGCTGCAGGTATTTTTTCGCCACCTGCTGTACCTGCTTGTCCGTCACGCTGGCAAAGCGCTGCGGCAAGGTCGCGTAGTAGTCGAGGCCCAGGCCGTAGACATAGGTGTTGGCCATGCTGGCGCTGATGCTGGCATTCGTCTCGAACTGGCCCGGCAAGGACAGCACCTGCGAATTGCGCGCATTCGACAATTCCCTGGCCGTCAAGGGCTTGGCGATCATGGCGCGGATTTCCTTGAAGGTTTCCGACACGGCCGCACCCGTCACGTCGGTGCGCACGCCGGCCGCGATGGAGAACGGTCCCGGCTGGCTGCGGTACTGGAATTGCGAGCGCACGCCATAGGTGTAGCCCTTCTCTTCGCGCAGGTTATTGCTCAGCCTGCTGGTAAACAAGCCGCCCAGCGCCGCGTTCATCACTTGCAGCGGCGCATAGTCGGGCGTCGCGCGGGCCACGGCGATGGTCGACAGGCGCACGGCCGTCTGCGGCGCGCCCGGCTTGTCGACGAGGATCAGCCTGGCTTTCGTCGTGGCCGGCGCCGCCGTCACGGACGGCGCCACGGCGCCCGCCTTCCAGCTGCCGAACTTGGCTTCCGCCAGCGCCTTCAATTGCGCCGCGTTGATGTCGCCCGAGACGATCAGTGCCGCATTGTTGGGCACGTAATGCTGCCGCCAGAACGCCTGCAGGTCGGCGCGGCTGGTCGCCTTCAGGGCCGCTTCCGTGCCCAGTTGGATATAACCGTACGGATGTTGCGGGCCGTACAGGGCGGCCGCTTCCACGCGGGCCGCCACGGCCGCCGCGTTTTCGCGCTGCTGCGCCAGTTCGCCGATGCGGCTGGCGCGCTGGCGTTCCACCTCTTCTTGCGGGAATTGCGGGTGCTGCACCACGTCGGCCAGCACGTCGAGCGCTTGCGGGAAGGTGGTTTTCAGCGACGTCAGCTGGGCGAACGAGGCGTCCGCGCCGGAACCCGTGCCGAGGAAAGCGCCCAGTTGCGCCACGTCATCGGCGATCTGCGGCGCGCTGCGCGTACTGGTTCCTTCCTGCAGCAATTGCGCCGTGAAGCCGGCCAAGCCCGGCTGCGCCAGCGGATTGGCGCCCGAACCGCTTTTTACCACCAGCTGGCTGGAAATCAGCGGCACGGCCGGGTTGTAGTTGTGGATCACGGTCAAGCCATTGCTCAAGGTGAAGGAGGTCGCTTGCGGCAGCACGATCTTCGGCGCGGGACCGGCGGCCGGCACCTTGTTACGCCATGGCTCGTCCGCATTGATGGCCGTGCCTGGCGCCGGCTTGACCTTGCCCGGCGCCGGCGTCGCTACTTCCGGACCCAGGTCCGGCTTGCCCGGCACGCCATACACGACCACGCGCGCCTGGTTTTTCAGGTAGGTGTCGACGGCGCGCTGTACGCCGGCCGCCGTCACCTGACGGTAGCGCTCGATATCCTTGCCCAGGTAGCCGGGGTCGCCCAGGTACTGGTTGTACTGGTTCATCATGTTGGCGTTGCCGCCCACTTTTTCCACCTGGCTCAGCATGCTCGTTTCGATGCTGTTGCGGGCCCGCTCGATTTCCTTCTCGCTGGGTCCCTTGGTGCGCAATTGCTCCAGTTCCGCCTGCATGGCTTGCTCGATTTCCTCGGGCTGATGACCGGGGCGGGCCGTCACGTCGAGGGTGAACACGGAGGTGAGGGCGTTCGAGCTCTGGTTGGCGCCCACGTCCTGCGCGATCTGCTTGTCGTACACCAGGGATTTATACAGGCGGCTGGACTTGCCGCCGGCCAGGATCTGCGCGGCCATCGACAGTTCCGCGTCATCCTTGGCGTAGGCGGACGGCGTCAGCCAGGCCATGAAGACGCGCGGCAGTTCGACCCGGTCCTGCACCACGATGCGGCGCTCCTGCGTGATGGGCGGCGTCACGACGTCGGGCTTGGCCACGGCGGGGCCGCTCTTGAAGCTGCCGAAGTATTTGTTGACCAGTTCCTTGGTCTTCGCCTTGTCGATGTCGCCCGCGATCACCAGGCTGGCATTGTTGGGACCATAGTATTTGGTGAAGAATTCCTTGATGTCGGCCAGTTTCGCGTTCTGGATGTCCGCATGCGAACCGATGACGCTGGCGTAATACGGGTGGGTCTTCGGAAACAGCTGGTGGTACAGCGCTTCCTGCACGATGCCGTAGGGCGCGTTTTCCACGCTCTGGCGGCGCTCGTTGCGCACCACGTCCTGCTGGTTCGTCAGCGCCGTCTGGTCGAGCACGTCCAGCAGATAGCCCATGCGGTCGGAATGGGCCCACAGGGCCAGTTCCAGCTGGTTCGACGGCACCGTGTCGAAATAATTGGTGCGGTCGAAATCCGTGCTGCCGTTCGAATCGGTGGCGCCCGCGCCTTCGAGCAACTGGTCGGCCATGCCGCGCGGCACGTGCTTGGTGGCGGCGAACATCATGTGTTCGAACAGGTGCGCAAAGCCCGTCAGGCCCGGCGCTTCATTCGCCGGTCCCACGTGGTACCAGATGTTGACGGCCGTGACGGGCAATTTATGGTCTTCCACGAGGATGACGTCGAGGCCGTTCGGCAAGGTGTATTTTTCGTAGGCGACATTGGGCACGGCCATGGCTGCCGTCGCGGCAGCGGCGCCGGCGGCGTGGGCGAGCGTGAGCGGGGCGCCGTACAGCGACAGCATCAGGGCGGGAATGGCCAGCAATTTGATCGGTTTCATGCATGCTTCCAGGCTAGGGTGGGGAAGACGCTGCGGCCCGCTCGTGGCTGGCCCAGCGCGACGGTGCTACAGTTTATACAGCAGGGCCGCGCCGCCCAGCACCAGCAGCGCGCAGGCGAGCGAGACGATGGCCGCCGCACCCAGCAAACGCCATTCGCGCGGCGTAAAGCCGGCCGGCCCGGCCGGCGATGGCGATGGTGCCGGCGCTTGCGGCACGGGCTGGGGCATGGCAGCGCCCGGTTCGGGCGGCACGCCGCCCGTGGCGCGCGCCTGCGCCGCCAGCGCCTGGGTGGCGGCGTCCAGCAGGGCCAGCTGGCGTTCGACGGTGTCCGCCAGCACGGCTTCGTTCAGCGCCACCAGGGCGAATATCGGGTCGTCGACGTCGATCTTGATGCCCGTCTTGTCGAACACGTGGCTGCGCAGTGTGTGCCGGTCCATCTACCACTGCACCTTGTCGAGCTGTTCGAAGATGTCGCGGTAGACGACCTTGATGCGCTGCTTTTCCATGATGTTGAACTTGTCGTTCTGCAGCACTTCCTGCATCGTCAGGCGCGCCGTGTTCATTTTCTTGACGTCGGCGCCGAAGGTGTCGGGGTTGCGCTGGCTCAAGGTGATGCTGCCTTTCACGCGCGCGCGGTTGTCGGCATACGATTGTGACTCGACGAACTGCTTGCCGGACGCCGATTGCAGCAGGCCGAAGTGTTCGTTTTGCCACAGCACCAGCGGCACCTTCGTCGCTTGGGCCGTGGCGACAAAACCCGTGGCCGTGTCGTGCAGGGTGTCGCCGCCGCCGACGATGGTGTGGATGTACACCTTGCGGCCCGATTCTTCCAGAAGAGAGAAACAGTCGTTTTCCAGCAGGTAGCCCATCAGCGGCGAAAACGTGTTCGCGCCATTGTCGACCACGCAGTTGCCGTCCGTATCGAGGATGTCGATCATCAGCGCGTCGAAGCGTTTCGGATCGATGTTGCGCGCATCCGTCATCACGGGCACGTGCTTGACGTTCATCGCCTTGTAGCGGGAGAAGGTGGCGTTTTCCTGGTCGGTGTCATAACAGCGCAAAGGCGTGTCGTCCTTGCCGCCTATCCACTGGGCCAGCAGGGTCGAGACGAGGGTCTTGCCGATGCCGCCCTTGCCCTGCAGGATGAAATGTACCGTGTTTTGCATTGCGACTACTCCAAGTTGTTGCGTCAGTGACAATCAAAGATCCGTGACAGCGGCGCTGGCGCCCGGCCAGGCCACGACTGGCATTTTTACCACAATCCTTTGCAAAGATGCCATGCGCGGGAGCGAATCTGGTTATGATGTTAATCAGGATACCATTGATACAGAGCAAGTTTTGTGTGAAAAATGCACCCCAGAGTGTGAATGAGGACGCAGTGCCGATCTCCAGTCTCGATAAAGCCGACATTGACCGTTTGAATCAGCAAGCCCTGTCTTGCCTGGTCGGCAACCGCCGCCAGGCACGCCGGCTGGCGCAGATGGCGCTGGCGGCGGCGCAACGGCAACAGTATGCGCGCGGCGGCGCGTATGCGGAACTCAATCATTGCTGGCTGTCCTATTATGCGGGCGAAACGGAACCGTCGTGCGAGCGCCTGCGCGACTATTTCAAGCAGACCTGCGACCTGGAAGGGGGCATGGAAGTGGCCGCCCTGCAGGGCGCGTATGCGAGCCGGCGCGGCGACTTCGCCGATGCTGAGCAGCACTTCCTGCAGGCGCGCAGCCAGGCCGCGCAGATCCCCGATTCCCTGCACAAGTTCATGCTGTACGCGCGCCTGGGCGTCGATGCCCTGAACCGTGGCGATACGCAGGACGGTCCGCGCAATTTCCTGCTGGCGCTCGACATCGCCGAGCGTTTCGGCAGCCCCGCGCACCGGGTCAACAGCCTGTCGAACCTGGCGTCGTCGCAGCATGACCTGGGCAACGATGAAGACGCCATTCCCCTGCTGGTCGAGGCGCTCGAGATCATCGGTACGCAAAAGCTCAAATACCAGCAAACCATCGTTTCGGCCAATCTGGCCATGTGTTTATTAGCCACCGGCAAGCCAGCCGAGGCGCTGGCGCTGGTCGAGCCGTTTTACGAGTGGCCGGAGGAAGACCTGGCCGTGCGCGCCTTCCTGTTCTGCATTGCCGCCCACGCCGCCATCCTGCTGCGCCAGCCCGGGAGCGCCTTGCAATTGCTGCTGCGGGCGGAAGACTATGCGCGCCGCGGCCAGGACCTGGAAGAGCAGATGCATGCGTGGCTGGTGCGCGGCAAGCTGGACCTGCACGCGGGCCAGACGGCGCAGGCGCTGGCCTCGCTGACGCAGGCGCACAGCCTGCTGAGCTGGACGCGCAATCCGTTTCACCAGCAGCAGATCCTGCGCGGCTTGTCCGACATCAATGCCCAGCTGGGCGAATGGCAGGCCGCGTACGGTTTCCTGCAGCAATACCAGGCCGCGTACGAGGCCAGCAGCAAGTCGGCGCGCGCCTCGCGCAGTCTGATGCGCAACCTGGAAAAGGAAATGCACAGCTTGAAAGCCGAGCGCGACAAGGCGCTGGAGCTGCAGGCGGCGCGCGAATCGGAAAACGTCAAGCTCGAGCACCTGAACCGCGAACTGGCGCACCAGATCCTGCACGTCAATTCGCTGCAGGACAGCCTGAAGGAGCAGGCCATGCGCGACCACCTGACGGGCCTGTACAACCGCCGCCATTTTGAAACCTGCCTCAATGCCATCCTGCACGCGGCCGATGCGGATGCGCCCGTGGCCATCGCCATCATCGACCTGGATTTCTTCAAGCGCGTCAACGACACGTACGGGCATAACTTTGGCGATGAGGTGCTGATCCAGTTCGCGCGCCTGGTGGAGAGCCAGCTGCGCGGCAGCGACATGGTGTGCCGCTATGGCGGCGAGGAATTCTGCCTGCTGTTGCGCGAGGCCGACAGCGTCATCGCCGCGCACAAGATCGACGATATCGCCGCGCGCTACCGCCAGCTGCTGATCCAGCAGGCGCCGCACAGCCTGTCCGGCTGCACCTTTTCCGCCGGTATCGCCGAATATCCGCGCCACGGCGCCGGCCGCCACGAATTGCTGATGCGCGCCGACAGCGCCCTGTACGCGGCCAAGCAGGCGGGACGCGACCGCGCCTGCGTCGCCGACGCTACTGGATAAAACGCAGCAGTTCGCGCAGGGCGTGCGCCACGGCCTGCTCGCGCACGGCCTGGCGGTCGCCGGCGAACACCCGCCGCTGCGTCTGCACGCGCCCGTCCATGGCCCAGCCGAAGCAGACGGTGCCGACGGGCTTGCCCGGCACGCCGCCCGTGGGGCCGGCGATGCCCGTGGTCGAGACGGCCACCTGGGCTTCGCTGTGGGCCAGCGTTCCTTGCGCCATGGCGGCGGCCACTTCCTCGCTGACGGCGCCGTGGGCGGCGATCAGTTCGGCGGGCACGCCCAGCATGCCGGTCTTGGCCCCGTTGGAATAGGTGACGAAGCCCCGTTCGAACCAGGCGCTCGAGCCTGAGATATCGGTGACGGCCTGTGCCACGCCGCCGCCCGTGCACGATTCGGCCGTGGCCAGCAGCAGGCCCTTCGCCTGCAGGGCCAGGCCGACGGCGGTGGAGAGGGGGACGAGTGCGTTGCTCATGGTTGACTCCTGCATGCGGTGAAAATGGTGGCAAGACTGTAGCATGGCCCACGGTAAAAGAAACTTTCCCCGGTCACAGCGAAAATGCGTACACTCTTTTATACATTTGCTACCACTTCGGGCCGGCAGGCGCTCTGTCGCTGCGCCGCCCTGGTGCACATCGCTCGAACAGGCAAGCGGCATGGTGCCGCGCCTTCGTATGCATTATCTTTACTCGGTTGTCATGGCAATTCTGAACTGGACCTGGTGGCGTCATCCTGGCCCCCTGCGCCGCCCCGTGCGCGGCGGCCATCGCTCCCTTCGCTGGGGCTGGCTATTGCTGCTCCTGGGCGCGCTGTGCACCGAGGCGCAGGCGCAGGTGCCGGGCGACCTCGAGCGCCAGGTCAAGGCCGCGTATCTGTACAAGTTTGCCGGCTATGTCGAGTGGCCGGACGGCAGCTTTGCCCGGGCCGACTCTCCGCTGGTGATCGGCGTGGCGGGCGCCGACGCGCTGGCCGAGCAGCTCGAACTGAGCGTGGCCGGGCATAGCGTCAACGGCCGCGCCGTGCAGGTGAAAAAGTGCGCCGCGGCGAAGCGCTGGCCGGGCTGCACGTGCTGTACCTGGGCGCGCTGGATAAAACGGCGCTGCAGGAGATGCTGGCCGCCAGCCGTGGCCTGGCGTTGCTGACGGTGTCCGATTCGGATGAGGTCTACGCGATGGGCAGCATGATCAATTTTGTGATGGCCGAGGACAAGGTGCGCTTCGACGTGGCCCTGAAACCCGTGGCGCAGGCGCATATCCGCATCAGCGCGCGCATGCTGCTGGCCGCCTATCGCGTGCAGACGGGAGGCGCCTAGATGATACGACTGCGCTCCATCCGCCACAAACTGATGTCGGTGGTCTTGCTGACCACCCTGGTGGCGCTCGTCATTTCGCTGGCCACCATCGTCGCCTACGACTTGCGCGCCTACCACCGCAACCTGGTGGCCGACATCAGTACCCAGGCCGAACTGCTGGGGCATATGAGCTCGGCCGCGCTGGCCTTCGACGACGAACGCCTGGCGCTGGAAAACCTCAGCCTGATGCGCATCCGCCCGCGCGTGACGGCCGGCGCCCTGTACAAGGCCGACGGCAGCCTGTTCGCCAGCTACCGCGCGAACGAGCACGTGGGCGAGCTGCCGGCGAAGGTGGGCAAGGAAGGCGAAACCATCCAGGGCAGTTCGGTGGAGCTGTTCAAGCCCATCGTCGACAATGGCGAACTGCTGGGCACGGTGTATCTGCGCGCCGACTACGAGCTGGCCGGCCGCACGGCCGATTACCTGGCCATCGCGCTGGGCGTGACGGTGCTGGCGCTGCTGGTGGCCTTGCTGCTGCTGCGCCGCCTCGATTTCGTCATCACGCAGCCCATCCTCGATATCGCCGACGTGGCGCGCGAAGTGATCGAGACGGGCGACTACTCGCGCCGCGCGCGCAAGCTCAGCGTCGACGAAGTGGCGCAGCTGGTCGATTCCTTCAACAAGATGCTGGCCGAGATCGAGCTGCGCACGCAGGCGCTGGAACGCTCGAACGGCGAGCTGGCGCGCGAGGGCGAGCAGCGCACCCAGGCGCAGCAGGAAGTCATGCGCCTGAATCAGGAACTGGAAGTGCGCGTGCACGAGCGCACGATGCAGCTGGAAATGACGAATGGCGAACTGGCCATGGCGATGGAAGAGGCGCGCAGCGCCAACTACGCCAAGTCGGCCTTCCTGTCGTCGATGAGCCATGAATTGCGCACGCCGCTGAACGCCATCCTGGGCTTCGCGCAAATCCTCAGTTCCGACCGCCTGCCGTCGACCCTCGAGCAAAAGAAGGAGTTCGCCGGGCATATCCTGAAATCGGGACGCCATCTGCTGACCTTGATCAATGAAATCCTCGACCTGGCGAAGGTGGAATCGGGGACGGTCAGCCTGTCGCTCGAACCGGTGGGCCTGGACGCCATCTTGCAGGAATGCCGCGACATGATCGCGCCGCTGGCCAGCCAGCGCGGCATCGGCATGACCTTCCCCGACGCCTGCCCCCTGAACGTGCTGGCCGACCGCACGCGCCTCAAGCAGATTCTGTTGAACCTGCTGTCGAATGCGCTCAAGTACAACCGCGAGCAGGGGCGGGTGACCATCGATTGCGCGCCGCAGGCGGGCGGACGGGTGCGCATCAGCGTGCGCGACACGGGCATAGGCCTCGACGGCGAACAGGTGGCGCTGCTGTTCCAGCCCTTCAACCGGCTGGGGCAGGAGGGCGGCACGGAAGAAGGCAGCGGCATCGGCCTGGTGGTCACCAAGCGCCTGGTGGAGCTGATGGATGGCAGCATCGGCGTGACCAGCGCGCCCGGCGAGGGCAGCACGTTCTGGATCGAGCTGCGCGTGGTCGACGCCTTGCCCGCACCCGACCTGCTGGCCTTGCCGCGGCCCGACCTGGCCGGGGCGCTGCTCGAGCACAGCGCCCCCGTGACCCTGCTGTACGTGGAAGACAATCCCGCCAACCTGACCCTGGTCGAGGAAATCGTCCGCTACTGCCCGCAATTGCAGCTGCTGACGGCCACGGATGGCCGCCTGGGCGTGGAAATGGCGCGCACCCACCTGCCGCAGCTGATCCTGATGGACATCAACCTGCCGCACGTGAACGGCACGGACGCGCTGAAGCTGCTGCGCGCCGACCCGCGCACGGCGCACATTCCCGTCATCGCCCTGACGGCCAACGCCATGCCGGGCGACGTCGAGCGCAGCATGGCGCTGGGCTTTTACCGCTATCTGACCAAGCCGATCAACCTCGATGAATTTACCGAGGCGATCAACAGCACCCTGGCCTATGTGGCGCAGCAGCGCCGGCAGAAGGGAACAGGCGCGCCATGATCAGCCAGGCCGATATCTATGCGGCGAAAATTCTCATCGTCGACGACCAGGACGTCAATTTGCGCCTGCTCGAGCATTTGCTGCAAAGCGGCGGCTACACGGCCATCAGCAGCACCCTCGACGCGCGCGCCGTGGCCGGCCTGCACCAGCGCCACCAGTTCGACCTGATCATCCTCGACCTGGTCATGCCCGGCATGAGCGGCTACGAGGTGATGGATGCCTTGCGTCCGCTGGAGCGGGAAGGCTATCTGCCCGTGCTGGTGATCGCCGCCGACCCGGACGCCAAGCTGGCCGCGCTGGAAGCGGGCGCGCGCGACTTCATCAGCAAGCCGTTCGACGCGCTCGAGGTGCTCACGCGCATCCGCAACATGCTCGAAGTGCGGCTGCTGCACCGCGCCGCGCGCCACTACAACACCTTGCTCGAACGCACGGTGGGCCAGCGCACGGCCGAGCTGCAGCGCTTTCGCGGCGCCATGGACGCCACCACCGACGCCATCTTCCTCGTCGACGTGCTGGGCATGACCCTGGTCGACGTCAACGACGGCGCGTGCCGCCTGCTCGGCTATGCCCGCGCCGAACTGCTGGCGCTGTCGCCCGGCACCCTGCTGCCATCGCCGCCGGCCCCGCCCCTGGCCGCGCTGCCGGGCGGCCCGGCCCACCTGGCCACGGAAGTGACGGAATGCGAACTGGTGCGGCGCGACCTGAGCCTGGTGCCCGTGGAACTGGGCTGGCACTGGTATGCGCAGGCGCCCGTGGCGGGCGGGGGCGCGGGCGGCCTGCTGCTGATCGCCGTGGCGCGCGACATCAGCGAACGGCGCCAGGCGCAGGAGCGCCTGAAGCACCTGGCCCATTACGACGGTTTGACGGGCCTGCCGAACCGCAGCCTGTTTTACCAGACGCTGGCCCAGGCCGTCGAGCTGGCGCAGGAAAAAGCTGGCGCATCGTGGTGCTGTTCATCGCGCTGGACCGCTTCAAAAGCATCAACGACACCCTGGGCGCGGCGCTGGGCGACGAACTGCTGCGCCAGTTCAGCAACCGCCTGGTCGAATGCGTGCGCCTGCGCGACACGGTGGGGCGCCTGGGCAACGACGAATTCGCGCTCATATTGACCATGAGCCGCAACCAGCAGGAAGCCGTGGCCGTGGCCAACCAGGTGCGCGAAGTCCTGCGCGCGCCGTTCGACCTGCGCGGCCACGCGGCCACCCTGACGGCCAGCATCGGCATCGCCATGTATCCGGACGACGCCACCGACCCGGAAACGCTGATCAAATACGCGAATACGGCCATGGGCGGCGCCAAGCAGGCGGGCCGCGACGGCTACCGCTTTTTCACGGCCGGCATGAACGTGCAGGTGCTGGCGCGCCTGGACCTGGAACTGGCGCTGCGCCATGCGCTCGAACACGAGCAGTTCATTTTGTATTACCAGCCGAAGGTGGACTTGCGCACGGGCCGCATCAGCGGCGTGGAAGCGCTGCTGCGCTGGCGCCGCCCCGGCTACGGCCTGGTGGCGCCGGCCGAATTCGTGCCCGTGCTGGAAGACACGGGCCTGATCGTGCGCGTGGGCGCCTGGGTGATCCAGGCCGCCTGCCGCCAGATCGCCGAATGGCGCGACAGCGAAGCGGGGCCCGTGCACGTGGCCGTGAACGTGTCGAGCCGCCAGTTTGCCGAAGGCGACCTGGAAGGCGAAGTGACGCGCGCGCTGGCGCAGCACAAGGTGGCGCCCGAGCTGCTGGAACTGGAACTGACGGAAACGGCGCTGATGTCGAACGCCGAGCGCACCATCGTCGTGCTGGGCAAACTGAAAAAATCGGCGTGAAGGTGGCCATCGACGATTTCGGCACCGGTTACTCGAGCCTGGCGTATCTGCAGCGCTTCCCCATCGACAAGCTGAAAATCGACATCGCCTTCGTGCGCAACATCACCAGCAACCCGAACGACGCGGCCATCGCGCTGGCCATCGTCAGCATGGCGCACAGCCTGAAACTGAGCGTGGTGGCCGAGGGCGTGGAATCGCGCCCGCAGCTGGAATACCTGCGGCGCAACCGCTGCGACGAGATCCAGGGTTTCTATTTCAGCCGCGCCCTGCCGGCGCTGGAACTGGGACAGATGATCGCCGCGGGCGCCGGCCTGCCGCCCGGCCACGACCCGGCCGCCCAGCCGGCGCAAACCCTGCTCATCGTCGACGACGACGTCAACGTGCTGTCGTCGCTGCACCGCCTGTTCCGCCCCGAGGGCTACCAGATTCTCACGGCCAGCACGCCGGCCGAAGGGTTTGAGATGCTGGCCCTGCACCGGGTCCACGTGATCGTCTGCGACCAGCGCATGCCCAGCATGAGCGGCACCGAGTTCCTCAGCAAGGTCAAGGAGCTGTATCCGGAAACCATCCGCATCATCCTGTCCGGCTACACGGGCCTGGAAGCCGTGCTCGACTCGATCAACCGGGGCGCCATCTACCGTTTCTATACGAAGCCGTGGGATGACACCCAGCTGCGCGACAACATCCGCCTGGCCTTCCAGCATTACTGGATGGTGAACCAGCCGGGGCTGGCGCGGGCGGCGGTGCGCTAGCCGATTGAATCGCTGAAGTGGTCGAACGAGCTCAGTTGTAAATCCAGCGGCTGTCCCTGCGCATCGACCAGCCGCAAGCCTGCTTGCGCCTCGATGCGGCCCACGCGCGTGGCGGGCGTGCCGCAGCTGATCGCCAGTGCGGCGATGGCGTCGCGCGAGGCAGCGGGCGCCGTGAAGCACAGTTCATAGTCGTCGCCGCCGGCTGCCGTGTAGCGGCGGCGCAGGGGCGTCGCTTGCCGCGCCAGCACGGGGCCGGCCGGCAGGGCGTCGACGTCCAGGGTGGCGCCCACGCCCGACGCTTTCAAGATGTGACCGAGGTCGCCGACAAGGCCGTCCGAGATGTCGATGGCCGCATGCGCGAGGCCCGCTTCGGCCAGGGCGCAGCCGAGCGCCACGCGCGGCGTCGGCGTGTGCAGACGCGCGCCTGCAGTGGCCAGGTCGGCTGGCGATAATTCCTGTTCCATGCGGTAGCCGGCCAGCGCCAGGCGCGCGTCGCCGACAGTCCCGCTGACCCAGATGTCGTCGCCCGCCACGGCCGCGCCGCGGCGCAGGGCCTGGCCCGGCGCCAGTTCGCCGAACACGGTGATGCAGATATTCAGCGGACCCTTGGTGGTGTCGCCGCCGATCAGTTCACAATCAAAGGCGTCGGCCAGCGCGAACAGGCCATCGGCAAAGCCGGCCAGCCAGGCGCGCTCCGCCTGCGGCAGGGCCAGGGCCAACGTGAATGCCACGGGGCGCGCGCCCATGGCGGCCAGGTCGGACAGGTTCACGGCCAGGCTTTTGTGACCCAGCATGCGGGCGTCGGCGCCGGCAAAGAAGTGCCGGTCCTCGACCAGCATGTCCGACGAGATGGCGATCTGCTTGCCGGCGCCGGGCGTCATCAGCGCGCAATCGTCGCCGATGCCCAGGGTGGCGCGGCCGGGGCGCTGGCGCACGAAATAGTGTTTGATCAGGTCGAATTCGGAAAGCGCGTCGTGTGGGGCCATGGCGTGGTCAGTTCGTTGAATGATGGTGTGGCCCGGCTATTATAGGCTGGCCTACAATACAGGCCTTTGCCACTGCTGATCATGCCCCTATGCCCCTCCACGATATCCACGCCGTGATGCAATCCTATCTTGACGATGGCTGGCTGCGCGAGCCGCAGGCCGTCGGCCTTGCCAGTTTCACGGCGTCGGAACTGTTGGCGCGCGGTTTTTATGAACTATGCGATGGCGGCCAGCTGTGCCTGTATGAGGATGAACGCTGGTTCCGCCGCGCCAGCCGGGCCGTGCAAGCATCGTTCAAGGTGTATCTGCAAGGCGGCCGCTTGCACGCGAATGGACTGGAACTCGGTTATCAGCTGCGCCTGGCCAGCGTGCTGCGCGCGGCGCGGCGGCCCTTGCCGCCGTATCGCCTGCTGCTGGAGGCGGGGGCGCGCAGCGGCGCGCTGCTGTTCGACAGCGGCCTGGTGCTGCAGTTCGCGGCCAACCTGCACGGTGCGCCCCGCCATTATTTCCTGACCCTTGTCGAGGGGCAGTTGCCCGACCCCGGCGCAGGCGAGCTCGACCTGCGCGCCGCCAGCGAGGGCCACGTCCAGGCCCTGTATGGCCACTGTGCGCCGGAAGAATTGCAGCGCCAGGCACGGCGCGGCCATGCGGCCCTGCGCGAGCTGGCGCGCGTGCTCGCTTAAACCTTCTTCGCCTGTGCCATGCCCTGCAGCAGCTTGGCCAGCAACTGGTCGAGCTGGCGCTGCTCGTCCGCGCTCAGTGCCGACAGCATCGCGCGCTCGTTTTCCACGTGCAGCAGCACCAGCTTTTCGATCAAGGCGAGCCCTTGAGGCGTGAGGGCCACCAGCACGCCGCGCCGGTCCGTCGGGTGCTTCTGTCGTTCGATCAGGCCGGCCGCTTCCAGCCGGTCGATGCGGTTGGTCATGCCGCCCGAGGACAGCATGGCCGCCTCGTACAGGGCCGTCGGCGTCAGGCTGTAGGGCGCGCCCGAGCGGCGCAACGTCGCCAGCACGTCGAATTCGCCCGGCTGCAAGCCGTGTTCGGCAAACAGGGGATTGAGCCAGTCGCGCGCCATCAGCTGCGCCACCGTGCCCAACTGGCCCACCAGCTGCATGGCGCGCGTATCCATCTGCGGCAGTTCGCGCTGCCATTGTGCGGCGGCAAATTGCGCGCGCGTGTGTTCTTGCGGGGTATCCGTCATGGTGTATGTATTTATCTCGACATCAAGATAGATTTCTATCTTTATGCTAAGATACTTTTCATCAAGTGATTATGTCACGCATTAAACCATGTGCCTCCCTGCGAGGCAAGGACTACTCTGCCATGCCTGTTGAACGCCCCGTATCTTCTCCGCTGCCCTCGTCCGCCCTGCTGGTGGCCGCCATCATCCTGCTGGGCCTGAACCTGCGCCCCATCCTGGCCGCGATCGGCCCCTTGCTCGACAGCATCCAGGCCAGCACGGGCCTCGGCAATGCCGACGCGGGCTTGCTGACCACCGTGCCCGTGTTCGCCATGGGCCTGTGCGCGCTGGCGGGCGCGCAGCTGCAGCGCCGCCTGGGCGTGGCGCGCGGCATCGGCATCGGCATCGCCATCATCGCCGCCGCCTGCGCCTTGCGCTGGCCCCTGCACGGCAGCGGCGGGCTGATCGTCACGGCGGCCTTGGGCGGCCTGGGCATCGCGCTGGTGCAGGCCTTGCTGCCGGCATTCATCAAGCGCCATTTCCCCGAGCGGGCGGGCCAGCTGATGGGCTTTTATACGACGGGCATCATGGGCGGCGCGGCCATTGCGGCCGCGTCCGCCTCGCCGCTGGCGCAGTCGCTGGGCTGGCAGGCGCTGCTGGCCCTGTGGGCGCTGCCCGCCGTGGCCGCCGCGCTGCTGTGGCGCCGCGCCGCCGCCGCGCGCGTGGACGGGGCCAGCGGCGCGGATGCCAGCCTGCCCGTGGGCAATGGCCGCGCCTGGCTGCTGATGGTGTTTTTCGGCATCGGCACGGGCGCCTATACGCTGGTGCTGGCCTGGCTGCCGCCGTTTTACACGGAGCTGGGCTGGAGCGCGGCCGACAGCGGCTTGCTGCTCGGTGGCCTGACCCTGGTGGAAGTGCTGGCGGGACTGGTCATTTCCAGCATCATCCACCGCTTTGCCGACCGCCGCATCCTGCTGCTGTCCGTCCTGCTGGCCGTGCTGGCCGGCCTGGCGTGCCTGATCGTGGCGCCCGCGCAACTGGCCATTCCCGCCGTGATATTGCTCGGCTGCGGCATTGGCGCGCTGTTTCCCCTGTCGCTGATCGTCAGCATGGACCATGTGACGAACCCTTCTGGCGCCGGCGCCTTGCTCGGTTTCGTGCAGGGCGGCGGCTACATCATCGCCAGCAGCATGCCCTTCATCGCCGGGCTGATCCGCCAGCATTCGTCCAGCCTGGCCCAGGCGTGGATGGTGATGGCGGGCGGCGTGGTGCTGTTGCTGCTGATTGCCACGCGCTTCGCGCCGGGGGCGCGGCTGGCCGGTGCGCGCTAGCGTGCGCATGGCGTATCGGCCAGCTGATATATTTCGGCCATGAACATCGTCGACCACTATTTAGCCGGCTTGCGCCAGGCCATGTCGCTCGAGCCGCTGGCGGAGCTGGCGCTGGCCAGCGGTGCCAGCGCGGCGCAACTGGACAGCTTGCGCCAGGCCTATCCGCTGTGCCCGGACAGTCTGCTGCGCCTGCTGGGCCGGTATAACGGCACCTATTACGAGGAATATGCCGGCGGCATGGTGCTGGTGTACATGCTGGGTTCGGACGTGTTCGAATATCCGTATTACCTGAGTTCCGTTGCACAGATCCTGGAAGACCGGCAAGCGAACCAGCGCAGCATCGCCGATATCTATGGCCATTACCTGGAAGACGACCCCGGCATCGTCGACGCCCGCATCGACGCGGGCATCCAACAGGGCCAGCGCCTGTGTTTTTCGCATTGCATGAACAATGGCGGCTCGTCGCGGCTGTATGTCGATTTCACGCCCGCGGCGTCGGGCAAGGTGGGGCAGGTCGTGCGCTTCCTGCACGATCCCGACAATTACCTGGTCATCGCCGACAGTTTCGACGCGTATCTGCAGATGCTGATCGATGACGATTACGGCTTCCTGATCGAGGACAATTTTGAATAGTCCGGCGACGCCGCCGTCCCTGCTGCCGGCCAACCGCCGCATCGTGCTGTCCGGCGCTGATGCGCCGCCTCCTGTCCGCGCCATTCGACACCAGCCTGGGCGACGACGAGATGGACGATATCGAGCGCGCCGTCGCCGCGCTGCCGCTGTGGCGTGCCTCCGGCGACTGATCACAAAAACCAATTGAAATCTAAAATTTGATAGTTTTTCCTGCTGAGGACGTTTGTGCCGCCGGACGGCCTTACAATGCTAGGTTATGCGTTTTCGTGATATCAGACTGTGGCTAGCGGAAAATACCTAGCTAATTGAAAGAATCGGTCTGATAAAATCCGGAACACCCGATCGACCAAACAGGAAGGCAGCACAGCATGGATTCGTCATCTGATAAAAAAGAAGAATTGCGTCAACAATTGCGCTTGGCCGCACTCGAGTATCACGAGTGCCCGCGCCCCGGCAAAATCAGCGTGACGCCGACCAAACAACTGACCAACCAGCGCGACCTGGCGCTGGCCTACTCGCCAGGCGTGGCCGCTCCCTGTGAAGAAATCGTCATCGATCCGGCCAATGCCTATAAATATACGGCGCGCGGCAACCTGGTGGCCGTCATCACCAACGGCACGGCCGTGCTGGGACTGGGCAATATCGGCCCGCTGGCCGCCAAGCCGGTGATGGAAGGCAAGGGCGTGCTGTTCAAGAAATTCGCCGGCATCGACGTCTTCGACATCGAAATCAACGAATCGGATCCCGATAAACTGGTCGACATCATCGCCTCGCTGGAACCGACCTTCGGCGGCGTGAACCTGGAAGACATCAAGGCGCCCGAGTGCTTCTATATCGAGCGCCAGCTGCGCGACCGCATGAAGATTCCCGTCTTCCATGACGACCAGCACGGCACCGCCATCATCGTCGGCGCGGCCATCCTGAACGGCCTGAAAGCCGTCGGCAAGAAAATCGAGGACTGCAAGCTGGTCGTGTCGGGCGCGGGCGCCGCGGCGCTGGCCTGCCTGGACCTGATCGTCGACCTGGGCTTCCCGCTGAAAAACATCTACGTCACCGACCTGGCCGGCGTGGTCTACAAGGGCCGCGCGGAACTGATGGACCCGGACAAGGAACGCTTCGCGCAAGACACGCCGCTGCGCACCCTGGGTGAAGTCATCCCGGACGCCGACATCTTCCTCGGCGTTTCCGCCGCCGGCGTGCTGAAACAGGACATGGTGCGCAAGATGGCGCCGAACCCGCTGATCCTGGCGCTGGCCAATCCGAATCCGGAAATCCTGCCGGAAGAAGTCAAGGCCGTGCGCAGCGACGCCATCATCGCCACGGGCCGTTCGGACTATCCGAACCAGGTCAACAACGTGCTGTGCTTCCCCTACATCTTCCGCGGCGCCCTCGATTGCGGCGCGACGACGATCACGCGCGAGATGGAAATCGCCGTGGTGCACGCGATCGCCGACCTGGCGCATGCCGAGCAGTCGGACATCGTGGCCACCACCTACGGCATCAGCAACCTGTCGTTCGGCCCTGAGTACCTGATCCCGATGCCGTTCGATCCGCGTTTGCTGATCAAGATCGCGCCGGCGGTGGCCAAGGCGGCCGAGGATTCCGGCGTCGCCACGCGTCCGATCAAGGACTTGCAGGCGTACGCGGACAGCCTGCAGCAATTCGTCTACCGCAGCGGCACCTTCATGAAGCCGCTGTTCCTGATGGCCAAATCCACGCCGGCCGAACTGAAACGCATCGTCTACGCCGAAGGCGAAGAAGAGCGCGTGCTGCGCGCCGTGCAAGTGGTGGTCGATGAAAAACTGGCGCGTCCCATCCTGGTGGGCCGTCCGCCCGTGCTCGAAGCGCGCATCCAGAAGTTCGGCCTGCGCCTCAAGCAAGGCGTCGACTTCGACGTCATCAACCCGGACTTCGACGAGCGCTACCGCGATTACTGGAACGCGTACTACGCGATGACCAGCCGCAAGGGCGTTACCGAGGAATACGCTAAACTGGAAATGCGCCGCCGCCACACCCTGATCGGTTCGATGATGATCCACAAGGGCGATGCCGACGGCATGATCTGCGGCACCTTCGGCACCACCCAGCTGCACCTGAAATACATCGACCAGGTGCTGGGCAAGCGCGCCGGCAGCAATGTCTACGCCGCCATGAACGTGCTGATCATGCCTGAACGCCAGCTGGTGATGGTCGACACGCACGTCAATGAAAACCCGGACGCCGAGCAATTGGCCGAGATCACCATCATGGCCGCCGAAGAGATGACCCGTTTTGGTTTGTCGCCGCGCGCGGCCCTGCTGTCGCACTCGAACTTCGGTTCCAGCGACAGCGCCTCGGCGCAAAAGATGCGCGCCGCGCTGGCCATCATCAAGGAACGCGCGCCGGATCTGGAAATCGACGGCGAAATGCACGGCGATACGGCCCTCGACAGCAAGCTGCGTCAAAAACTCATGCCGAATTCGGCACTGAAGAACGACGCCAACCTGCTCGTCATGCCGAACATCGAGTCGGCCAACATCGCCTACAACCTGGTCAAGACGGCCGCCGGCAACGGCATCGCCGTCGGTCCGATCCTGCTCGGCTGCGCCAAGCCCGTGCACATTCTGACGCCATCGGCCACCGTGCGCCGCATCGTCAACATGACGGCCCTGTGCGTCGTCGACGCCGTGGCGCAGCGCAAAGCCTAAGGTTTTAGCTGTTGCTTGAAAGCCGCGCCATCCGCAAGGGGGCGCGGCTTTTTTACATCGGTGGCACGGGCAGGGCCGTGGCGGCCGGCTGGCGGCGCAGGTAATAGTGGCGGTACAGCAAGATTTCGCCCCACACCAGCAGCAGCGTTAGCAGGGCGAACAGGCCCAGCGTGATCTTGAGCGAATTGAAATACGCGCCGGCCTGGCGTTTGATGGCGTCGATGAAAATCATCGGCACGGATTTATCGAGTTTGCTGAAGTCGGCATGGCGCGCCACATCGGTGGTCAGGCGCACGGCCAGGTCGGTGCCCAGCGCGGCCAGCTCGCCCGTCGCCTGGCCACGGAAATTGGCACCCTTGAGCGCCTCGCCGAGCAGGCCGACCCTGGCGATCAGCTGTTCCTGCAGCACCTGCGTCAGCAGCACGCTGCCGCGGCGCAGGATGAATTCATTGATCCAGCGCGCCTTGCTGCGTTCCCAGTAGCTGCTGGACGTGGGCTGGTAATACAGGCCTTGCACGAAGGGTTCGAGCAGGCTGCGCACGCTGATGGGCTGGCCCGGGGCGATCAGCCTGGCCTGCTGCTCCAGGTAGACGCGCAGCGCCGGCATCTGCGCTTCGACCACCGGCTGCAGGTCGCGCTCGAGGGCCTGGTTGACCACGCGGTGCACGCTGTGCACGGCGCCAAGCCCGCCGCCGAGGAGCGGCAGCGCGAGCAGGATCAACACATAGCTGAGCTTGGCGGCCACATGCCAGGCGGGCGGACGGCGCACCAGCAGGCATTTTCTGGCCAGCTGATGGCAGATGCCGAGCGCCAGCACAAAGCCGATCACGCCATACAGCAGCATCCACGGCAGGACCGTCCACAGCAGGTCGCTGCCGAACGGCGCCAGGGCGCTGCCCCAATTGATCAGTTGTTGCTTCATCTACATTGCCTTGATATGGAAAATCAGGCAAGTATAGCCATTGTGCAACAAAACGTGGCGCGCGGGACCTCAGTGCGCCATCAACACGGGCAAGCTCATCTGGCGCAGCACGGTTTCCGTCACGCCGCCCAGCAGGATTTCGCGGAAGCGCGCGTGGCCGTAGCCGCCCATCACCAGCAGGTCCGCATGCACTTCGGCCGTCATGGCCAGCAGCGCCGCGCCGACGTCGCCCGTGGTGACGGCGGGGCGCACCTCGACGGGCACGCCATGGCGGCTCAGGTAGGCGGCGATGTCTGCGCCCGGATGGCGGGCCGGCTGTGCGTGGCCGGCGGGCGGGTGCAGCAGGGCCAGCACCACCAGGCGCGCCGCGCGCAGCAGGGGCAGGGCGTGGCCGATGGCGCGCGTCGCTTCCATGCTGCCATCCCAGGCCACCACGACGGTATTGTCCAGTTGCGCGAATTGGCCGCTGCGCGGCACGATCAGCACGGGGCGGGCCGCGTTCAGCATGACGTAGGGCACCAGGTCGCCCATGGCGCCCGGCAGCGCTTCGCTGTCGTCGTGCTGGCTGAGCACCGTCAAGTCGCTGTAGCGGGCGCTGACGGCCATGCCGCCATCTTCGTCGTCTTCGATCAGGCGCCGCTCGAGCGAGACGGCGCCGGCCTGGCGCGCCAGTGTTTCAAACTGGGCCAGCGCCTGTTCCGCCTGGCCGTGCAGGGCATTGATCTGCGCCGCCACGGCGCCGCCGCGCATGCCGCGGTTGTTTTCCAGGGTAAAGCGCGACACACCCGTCATGGCGGCACCGATCAGGTGCGCCTGGTGCGCGTGTGCCAGCCGCGCCGCGATGGCGATGCGTTGCGGCGCATGGCGCGACAGGTCGGCGTGGACGAGGATGGATTTGTAGGCCATGGTGTCATTCGCTAGTCAGGATGGCAACAAGGCTAGAACGGCAACACGGGCAAGTCCAGCATTGGCGTGCCGGCGGGCGGTTTTCTTATGCGGGGCTTGACCTAGGTCAAAAAAACACGGGCGAGGACCTTTCGCAAGGCGATAGCCAGGAGATTGCGAGCTGTTTGATGTGCATCAAAATGCCTGGCCCCCTGCAGGCGATAATGGCATCGAACTCCTTGCCTTTCCAGTGGTCTGCATCGGCGCCGGCGCCATCTGTCCGGCACTTCCTTGTGTGACGCAACAACGCTGGCCGTGGCGGGAGTTCACTTCTCGGACTTTCATGCTCTCTCGTATTCTTTTTAGCCAGCACGCGCAGTGCGGCGCCTTGCCTGGAGTCATGCTACATTCATGTCCTGTTTTTTTCTGAAAGGATGAGGATGCCTTTAGGTAACAACTTCTTGCGGCACAATCAGCAAGCCTGGGATGCCCAGGCTGCACGGAACAGTCCCTGGTCGCAACCCGTCGACAGCGCCACCATCGCCGCGGCCCGTGCCGGGCAGTGGCAAATCCATCTGACGCCCGGTCCCTTGCCGGCCGGCTGGCTGGGCGAGGTGCGCAGCAAGCGCATCCTGTGCCTGGCCGGCGCCGGCGGGCAACAGGCGCCCGTGCTGGCTGCCGCCGGCGCGCACGTCACCGTCTTCGACCTGTCTGAACAGCAACTGGCGCAAGACCGCATGGTGGCCGAACGCGACGGCTTGCAACTGGCCACCGTCCAGGGCGACATGCGCGACCTGGCCCGCTTTGCCGACGCCAGCTTCGATGTCATCATCCACCCCGTGTCGAACCAGTACGTGCCCGATATCGCCCCCGTGTGGCGCGAATGCGCGCGCGTGCTGGCCGATGGCGGCGTGCTGCTGAGCAGTTTCTTCAATCCGGCCGTATTCATCGGCGACCGCGATCCGCAATGGGCACAGCAGGGTTTGATACGCCCCCGTTTCGTGCTGCCGTATTCGGATGTGGAGGATATGGATGCCGATGCGCTGGCGGCGCGCATGGAAAAGGGCGAGGCGCTGGTCTTCGGCCACGGCCTGGACAGCCAGATCGGCGGCCAGCTGGCGGCGGGTTTCGTGCTGGCCGGTTACCACGAGGAAATGCATCCCCACCCGCGCTTTGAAATTGAAAAATACTTGCCCAGCTTTATCGCCACGCGCGCCGTCAGGCTGGCGCGCGCGGTATAGCGATCATTAGTTGTACGGCTGCAAGTCCAGCCAGACGGCGTACGACAGGCGCTTGCCGTTCCACAGGCCGCCGCCGCGGATGACGGCGTCGCACGAGGTCAGCTGGCCCGCCAGGTCCATGCGGCCCAGGTTGCGGCGCAGGCGCAGGGCGTCGTTGTGCGACAGGTAGCCCACCAGCTGGCCGTCGATGAAGACGGCGATGGCCTTGTCCTGGAACGGATTGGCATCGTCGCAGACGAGCAGGGCCAGGCATTTTTCTTCCGCGTTGCCGGGACCGTGCTCGCCGGCCAGCCTGGCGATGGCGGGCTGGTACATCGCTTCGTTTTCCACTTCCGACGCGAAGCGCCCCTCGTCGCTCCAGTGGTGCGCGGGCGCGCCCGCGGGAATCGCCGGCACGTACTGGCGCACCGAGAGGAGCGGCTTGTGCAGCGGTTTCACGGGCGTGCGGCCGCTGAAGACGTAGTACAGCAGGGCGATGACGATCACGATGGCGAGCAGGTAAAGCATGGTATCTCTCTGATTTCTAAGGGGGAGCCGGAATGGCGGGCGTGCCGCGCGGCGTTGCCGCTACTATAGCAAGTTCGCCGCCCGGTCCCGGGTAAATCTGGCCATGATCCGGCGCCGCCGGCGCAGCGCCAGCGGATCGTTCAGCACGATGGGCGAGGCGCCCGTCAAGCCCGAATAATACTGGCCGTGCCGGCGCAGGACGGTGGCATACTCGCGCGGCGCGTGGCCGTGCGCCAGCATGCGTGCGTCGCAATCGACCTCGATGGCAAAGCGCAAGCGGTGCAGCTGCCACCACAGGGGCACATTCCACGGCATGATCAGGATCAAGGCGTAGGCCAGCGCCAGCAACTGCGGGTCGCGCGCGGCCAGCCGGCATTGTGCATGCGCCAGCAGCAGCGCCTGTTGCGGGGGCGGAATCAGTTGCAGCCAGACGGGCATCACGATGCGGGGCCGCAGCAGCCCCGCCACGCAGGGGCCGATGCCGCCGCTCAAGTACACGGGCGTGCCCAGCAGCGATGTTTTCTGCCAGCGCCGCTGGTGCGACAGCAGCCAGACGCTGCGCAGCGCCAACAGCAACAGCATGCCGCTCGATAAGACAAACCAGCCCAGTTTCAGCTGCGCCTGCTGCGCCGGCATGGCCGTCAGCACGCCGGGCAGCCACGCCAGGGGCACGATGACGGACGCGGCGATGGCCGCCAGCCACGGCCAGCGTGTCGCGCGCCCGCCCTGTTGCCGCGCGCGCTCGGCGCGCCAGGCGGCAGCGCTCGACAGCAGCGCCAGCGCCATGCTACCCAGCAGCCAGGCCGGCATCGGGCGCCTAGCGCTTCAGCGCCATGCCGACGGAGGCGGGCGCCGTATGCTTGAAACCGAACTGCGCATACAGGTCTTGCGCCTGGCCATCGGCGATCAGGCTGACATACGCGCTTTCCGGCACGTCGCTGTCGATGAACTGGCGGATTTCGCGCATGATCAGCTTGCCCAGGCCTTTGCCCTGATGGGCCGGCAGCACGGCGATATCGACCACCTGGAAGAAGCAGCCGCCATCGCCGATGATGCGGCCCATGCCCACCACTTCGTCGCCATGCAGCACTTGCACGGCAAACAGGGAGTTCGGCAAACCCTTGGCCGCCGCCTCCGCGGTTTTCGCGCTCAGCCCGGCGGCGACGCGCAGGTGCTGGTAGGTGGCGATGGAAGGGATGGCCAGGCGGGTGGTGTAGGGCGATGCGGCGGTCAAGACGGTCTCCTGTGCAATATGGATGGAATGGCCATTATAGGCGGCGAGCGCGGCCGGGGGCGGCACGCTTTATTCGCCGCGCCCTATGTCGTGCGCGGCGCTTTTGCGCTATGGTGGCGTCATCCAATTATTTGTTGAAAGCATGCCATGTCCGCAGGATTTACCGCCACCGAGTTGTCCGTCATCCATGAAGACGACGCCCTGATCACCACCCTGGCCGCGCCAGCCGGCAAAGGCGAGCCCGTCTACCTGATGCTGCAGCGCGCCGACGAATACGATGAGCAGGACGTGTCCATGGGCATGGACGAACCGTATATTGAATATTGCGGCCAGGAATTTGCCTGGTATGGCCACATGCACGCCGTGATCCTGCATCCGAACCGCCTGTCCGTGCAGATGGATGCCGAGGCGGCCATGCAGATGGATGACGACGGCCAGATCGACGTGCGTTTCAACTTGACGCCCGAGCGCTACGCCCAGCTGCAGCAGGCGCTGCGCACCACGTTCGAAGGCTGCGATTACTATCGCGAAGAACGTTGATCTGCGCGGACGGCACCGGCCATGGCGTCGCGTATGCTCGATAGCGGGTATTGACTGGGGAGAAGACGATGACGGTGCTGATACTCGGTTTGCTGCTGTTCCTGGGCTTGCACTCGGTACGCATCGTCGCCGACGGCTGGCGCAGCGCCCAGCTGGCGCGCCTGGGCGAAAAGCGCTGGAAGGGTTGTTCATATGTCTAGATAAATGTGATTTCCATGCGGCATGTAAATTACTGAGTTCGTTGGTAAGTGATCGATTTGTTTTGAAAAACATCGTGACGCGAAAGTTTTTCTGATAAAATTCTCGTTACTGGAAACAACTTTGTGAGTCAGGTATGAGCGCGACACCCCCAGCTGGTCTTCGTGAGCTAGAGCAACTCATTATGGAACATATCCCACGCGATGTATTCATGGCGTGTGAGGATGCCTATTTCAATGGTGACGAAATAGGTCGAGCTCAGTCCTCCGAGTTTGCTGAAGGGCATCGTCCTTCAGCCGCCGGGCATAATAAGCACTTTCGTATCAATGAGGCTTTTCATGAGGCGTTAGAGGCGCAAGGAGCCAAGCCTACTCCATTGAAAGGAACGCGGTTAGTCATCGGGCAGCTAGGCATTTTCAACGTTGCGCGACTTAACGTTCCTGGACATAAATGGGTAAGTCTGAAGCGTAGCGCTACACGCAAGGCATTGGCTGAGCTTAATGATAATATTAAACGAAAGTATGTTCAAAGTGATATGTTTGCGGGTGCTTCTGAGCCAACCGGCGGGACGATTTTTATTCTCGGCGTAATGGATGGCATAGACCAAAAAGGCATTGCTCAGTTGACGCAAGTTATGGTGGCATTGCCCGCCCCAGACATGAACTCTTGGCTCTACATAAACACTATCTCAGAATTTGTGGATCTTTACGATCAGGCAGATATTTCTGAGCAAATTGACAAGGCTCAGCCTAAGCTCAAGATACAACCCAAGAAACAAACCGGAAATGACCAAGGGAATTAACGATCTTCAACCCGAGCGCCTTGAACAAGCGCTCGCGGCTCGAGGCCTTACCAAAGGCCAATTAGCTAGTCTGGTTGGCGTAGCTGCGCCAACAGTTACAAAATGGTGCAAAGGTGACCAAGCGCCTGAAGCACATACCTTTGATCGCCTTGCTTCAGTGCTTAATGTACAAGCAGAATGGCTTACTCGACCAGTCTTAAAGTCTGTTTCTACTCCGCTTTTTCGTAGCAATGCCTCAGCATTAAAAGCTGCTCGGGCTAAGCTTGAGGCTCGAACAGAGTGGGTGCAGGAGGTTGCTTCTCTTCTTAGCGAGTATGTTGACTACCCTAAGGTAAATCTTCCTAATCGCGAATTTAAAGACCCAGAACAGATTAGTGATGCTGATATCGACGCCGCAGCGGATGAATGTCGTCTGCTTTGGCAATTAGGGCGCGGTCCTATTCAAAATCTCGTTTTAGCGGCTGAAAGTGCTGGCGTTATTATTGCTAGAGAAGAGACGGAAATATCTGCTATTGAGGGACTTTCGAGTTGGAGTGAGCTACTTGCCCGTCCGATTGTGTTCCTCTCTGCTGACAAGGCAAATGGCTTTCGCAGTCGCTTCGATCTCGCGCATGAGATAGGTCATCTCGTCCTTCATAAGCATATTCCTAGGGCTGATGAGCGAGACCGTTACAACCAGATGGAAAAGCAGGCGCATAGATTTGCTGGTGCGTTACTACTTCCGGCTGAGGCATTTTCTCGCGAAGTGCGAGTGCCAACAAATCTTGATAATTTGCTAATATTGAAGCAGCGTTGGGGGCTTCAGTTGCTGCGATGATGATGCGTTTACATGCACTTGGTTTGTTAAGTGATGAGGATAAATTGGCGCTCTTTAAACGGCGCTCTGCGCGTTGGGGATCGAAAGCCGAGCCGGGAGATGAGAAGTGGTCCCCAGAGTTGCCACGGCTCCTTCGGCGCACTGTTGAGCTTCTGGTTAACGAAGGAATTTTGCCGGTTGAGAGTCTTCCTCGTCATTTGGGCTTTTCCCCTCTCGATATCCAAAAGCTTTGTAGTTTGCGTAGCAACTACTTCGACGCGCCTGGGGAAATCATTGATCTTGCCACACTCCGTATTGCGAAAGCGGATGGACAGACACCGAGTCGCCCCGATAAGAAGCCCGGCGCAGTACTGTCTTTTTTAAATTTTAAGAAATAATGCTTCAAGGTGTAGTTGGTATGGCACCTTTTAGCCACAGAGGCTGAGGTTCTATACCACTGCGGGCACGAGTTGCTTGCTTTATATTTGCATGGATATTCCCTGCGCGCCGATTTTGAGATTGTGTAAATAGTTGGCCCAGCATCGCATCATTTCAAGATGTGCGGGAAGATGACTAGTTCGATTGTAGGCGCAGCCATTTTGGTTCATGACCGTGCGGGCTAACTGGTGCTCGATCAGATCGACACGCTTGCGAAGTACCGCATCCATGATCGTTCTGGCCATTGCTTGGAATCCATGGGCCGTCATGATTTCTTTGCTGTAGTCTAAGCCCTTAGTGACGGTTTAAAAACTTAGCGGAAATTTAGTCGACGCAGCAGCAACGAACCCATGGCCAGGTAAATCATATTTTCCGAAACATCAATGCGCTGCTCGTAGTCGCGCACCAGGCGCCGGTAACGCATCAGCCATGCAAACGTTCGCTCGACCACCCAGCGCCTGGGCTGAACAGCGAAACCTTGCTGCCCTTGCAGGCGCCGCACGACCTCCACCGTGAAGTCAAGAAACGCGGCCTTGTCCATCAACTGTGTGCGGTCATATGCCGCATCCCCAAACAGATGCTTCACCCATGGCCAGCGTTTAATCAGGCCGTCGAGCACCATCTGAGCACCAGTGGAGTCGGCGATATCGGCCGGCGTCAGGTTCATCGCCAGCAAGCGACCGTCCGTATCGACCGCGATATGGCGTTTGCGCCCGCTGAGTTTCTTGTGGGCGTCATAGCCTCTCGTTCGTGCCCCTGGCGCTTTCACGCTCTGGCTATCGACAACACCGGCACTCGGCAGCACCTCCCGTTCATTGCACATACGATCGAGCATCAGCGCCAAGTCATGAATGGTACGAAACAGCATGCGCCGCATCAGCCGCCGAAACCAGTAATAAACCGTCTGATACGGCGGGAAATCATTGGGCAGCATGCGCCACTCGCATCCGGACCGTACCATGTAACGCAGCGCATTGATCACCGTGCGCAAATCTGTCTTGCGAGGTCTTCCCGTCTTCGCTTGCCTTGGCAGCAGCGGTGCGATCAGACGCCACTCTTCATCTTTCACATCTGTGGGATAGCCACGTTTGAGTGCCGTCCTCACCTGCTGATGCCGGCTTCGATTCTCTTGTGTCCACATCGTCAATCACTCCAAAACATCAAAGATGCTTTGACCTGAAAGTTGCTATGAAGTTTTTAAACCGTCACTTAGTGACGGTTTAAAAACTTAGCGGAAATTTAGTCGACGCAGCAGCAACGAACCCATGGCCAGGTAAATCATATTTTCCGAAACATCAATGCGCTGCTCGTAGTCGCGCACCAGGCGCCGGTAACGCATCAGCCATGCAAACGTTCGCTCGACCACCCAGCGCCTGGGCTGAACAGCGAAACCTTGCTGCCCTTGCAGGCGCCGCACGACCTCCACCGTGAAGTCAAGAAACGCGGCCTTGTCCATCAACTGTGTGCGGTCATATGCCGCATCCCCAAACAGATGCTTCACCCATGGCCAGCGTTTAATCAGGCCGTCGAGCACCATCTGAGCACCAGTGGAGTCGGCGATATCGGCCGGCGTCAGGTTCATCGCCAGCAAGCGACCGTCCGTATCGACCGCGATATGGCGTTTGCGCCCGCTGAGTTTCTTGTGGGCGTCATAGCCTCTCGTTCGTGCCCCTGGCGCTTTCACGCTCTGGCTATCGACAACACCGGCACTCGGCAGCACCTCCCGTTCATTGCACATACGATCGAGCATCAGCGCCAAGTCATGAATGGTACGAAACAGCATGCGCCGCATCAGCCGCCGAAACCAGTAATAAACCGTCTGATACGGCGGGAAATCATTGGGCAGCATGCGCCACTCGCATCCGGACCGTACCATGTAACGCAGCGCATTGATCACCGTGCGCAAATCTGTCTTGCGAGGTCTTCCCGTCTTCGCTTGCCTTGGCAGCAGCGGTGCGATCAGACGCCACTCTTCATCTTTCACATCTGTGGGATAGCCACGTTTGAGTGCCGTCCTCACCTGCTGATGCCGGCTTCGATTCTCTTGTGTCCACATCGTCAATCACTCCAAAACATCAAAGATGCTTTGACCTGAAAGTTGCTATGAAGTTTTTAAACCGTCACTTAGCGCGGAATTGACGGTGTTCTCGCTCATGCAAGCTTCAGCGGTTCTAATGTTAGAGAAAACAAATCTTCCATGGCCTGATATGTGGGGATCGTCCGAAAAATTACCAATGACTGCATCGACAATGGCACTATGAGGTCGTTGTCCATCTTCTTTTTGTGTCTTGGTATACGCCACTCCGCAGCCTCTAGGTAGAGCTCAATTCAGTTAGCAGCGTGCAACTCTCCTAGATGTACGAAAACTAGCGGAGACAGCTTTAAGGCAGCTAAGGGATATGGATGCCCGCCGTTGGCGTGAATTGAGCGTAGCAAATCCCTCTACCGGCTCCGTAGTCGCCGTATAGTGCCCTTCCCCGTCGCTGCCAGCACACCTTTGAGATTGGTAGTTACATAGCGCTTCGCAAATCCACTAGCGATTGAGAAGCAGAATACTTATCTGCATATCTGCTTACCCTATCGTGGGCTTGACCGTATCGTAATTTTCCATTTTTTGCGCAGCCGCCAAGACATCACGAAGGCCAATTGTGGAAATCGGCTTGCTTTCAATGAACGGAAAAACGTCATGGTTAAGCCAGTTCGTTACTTTTTCTTGTGTGCTGGTGGGCAGCTTTAGGCAACAAAAAACCCGCTCTCTATGGCGGAGGCGGGTTCGTTGGATCTGAATAGACTTCTTAGTACGTGTTCTGTGGTGCCGGGAGCCGGAATCGAACCGGCACGCTGTTTCCAGCGCGGGATTTTGAGTCCCGTGCGTCTACCTATTCCGCCATCCCGGCAACGCGAGACGCATTATCACTGATTTGTCACAATCTGGCAAGTTTTATGCTTGGCGGGCGTTTTGCACACGCAGGCAGAATCGTTGACGGCGGCGATTCCAGCGCAAGAAGCGGAGTGCCGCGCCTGGCTTGTCGGCCTATCTTTTCCCTTTCAACCACTTGAAGGGGAAGCAAATGTTGCAACTGGAAAACAAGGTCGCCATCATCACGGGCGCCAGCTCTGGCATCGGCCATGCGGCGGCGCGGCTGTTTGCGCGCCATGGCGCGCGGCTGGTGCTGGTGGCGCGGCGGCGGAAGGAACTCGATGCGCTGGTGGCGCAGCTGGCGGACGGCGGCGCGCAAGCCGTGGCCTGTGCCGGCGATGTGGCCGACGCGGCGTGCGCGCAAGCGGCCGTGGCGCTGGCGCTGCAACGCTTTGGCGGCCTCGATATCGCCTTCAATAATGCGGGCACCCTGGGGCCCATGGGACCCACGCCCGAGCTTGCCCTGGAAGACTGGCGGACGGCGGTCGATACCAATCTGACCAGTGCCTTCCTGGCGGCCAAATACCAGCTGCCCGCCATGGCGGCGCGTGGCGGCGGTTCGCTGATTTTTACTTCGACCTTTGTCGGCCATACGCTGGGCATGTCCGGCATGGCGGCGTATGCGGCCAGCAAGGCGGGCGTGATCGGTTTGACCAAGGCCTTGGCGGCCGAGTATGGCGCGGCGGGTATCCGCGTGAATGCCCTGCTGCCGGGCGGCACCGATACGCCCATGGGACGCGCGGTGGCCGCCACGCCCGAAGCGCAGGCCTTCGTGGCGGGATTGCATGCGTTAAAACGCCTGGCCACGCCGGACGAGATCGCCCGCTCGGCGCTGTACCTGGCCTCCGATGCATCGAGTTTCACCACCGGCACGGCGCTGCTGGCCGACGGCGGCGTGTCCATCGTGCGCGCATAAAGCACGCGCAGAAACGCCGACGGCCCGGGATGAGCCGGGCCGTCGGTGGTGTGTTGCTACATCAGGCTCAGTTGTGAACCGAACTCAGTTGGCGCGCGATGATGTCGTGGTTGAGCCAGACGACGGGGGCTTGCGGCTCCGACATGGCGTGGAACATCAGCGGGCCCGTGCCTTCCAGCACCAGCGAGCTCAGGTGGTCGGTGATCAGTTCCTTGCGGTCCTTGTGCAGCTTGGTGATGTCGTCCGAGGTGCCGATCATGACGTCGGCCAGCTCTGGCGTGTTGTCCATCGGCCAGGCGGCGAAGTTGCGGAACTGCACGCTGGTGGCGTCGCCGTTGTAGGCGGCGATACGGTCCAGCAAGTCTTGCAGCGACACGCCGTCTTCCAGCAAACCCTGGCAGATTTTCCACTGTTCCTCGGCCCAGGCGCCGCCGCCTTCTTTTTCAGCGCGTCGAGCAGGGGGAACAAGGACAGTTCCACGCCGACGAAAATGTCGGACGAATTCGTGCGGATTTCCGGGCAATTGAAGACGGTCGCCTTGATGCCTTTTTCCCACGCAGCCTTGGCCACGTTTTCCAGGCGCATCTTGGCCAGGCCTTGCGTGTAGTTGCTGTAGGTTTGCCACTGGTATTTGCCGTCGATCAAGATCTCGGTACCGTGGTAGCCGTAGGCGCTGTAGCGCACCTGGCCGCCCGTCTGCTCGATGCGGGCACGGATGGCGGCGCTGCCGTCGATCAGGTGCTGCAAGGTGTTGGCCGTGACTTCGTCGAAGTTCATCAGGATCAGCTTGCCCAGGTCGCTGTCGAGCAGGGCGCGCGAGGACATGAAGCGCTCGCCGCGGCCTTTGTAGATGCGGTTGGCGATCGCCAGGAAGACTTTGACCTTGGGAATGCCGCCCGCCATGGTGTGGGCGAAATACACATTGCTGCCGTCAGGAATCAGGCTGTCCAGTTCGGCCATGGCTTTCGCCACGGAAGCACTGAAGCGGGCGATGCCGGCTTCGCGGCAGCGTTCGATCTGCGCCCAGTCCAGCTTGTCTTCCTGCCAGCTTTTCAGGGTCATGTCGGCCAGCAGGGCCGTCGGCGTCGGCTCGCCGGCGGGCGCGTCGAGGTCGAAACCGGCCATCAGCGGCACATTGATGATGCGGCCGCCCAGGTTGGCTTCGGCTTCGGCCAGCTCTTCCGCGTTCAGCGGGCGCAGCGCCATGTTTTCATCGCGGCGGCCGACCGTCATGCCGACGATATTCATGCCCGCCTTGCGCGCTTCGTCCAGCAAGCCATTTACATAGCCGCGGCCGAACAGCTCGCCGAACAGCACAAAGGTGTCGCCCTTGCGGAAGATATTTTTTTGCGGGATGTCTCTTAAGGACGTGATCTCGGTCATGGTGTCAATTCATTCAAAAATTAGCAGGGCAGACGGCTGGTGCTGCTGCCCGCTGGTTCAACATAGTGTTAAATTATGCGCCATTTCAGCGGGGAAAATCTTCTTGCGAACGATTCTCGTCTGGAATGGCATCTTCTTTTTCATGCAGCTCTTATTCTTTCGCCAAGGCGTATTTTACGCTGCCCCGGCGCACAGCGCCCGCGGACTGGCCCGGCAGGCGCCGATATTACCTCAGCTTGGCCTTGCCGGTCAGCAGAATTGATCTAAAACAAATCCTGTTGCCCCGACACCAGGCGCGAAAAATCGTCGCCGAGGAAGGGCAAGATGGCGTCCGCCACAGGCTGCAGCTGGCGCGTCAGATAGTGGTGGTAGTCGATGGGCGAGCGCTGCGTTTCCAGCGGTTCCGGCCCCGCCACCGTGATGACATAGCTGATCCAGCCGCCATTCTGGTATTGCAACGGCCGGCCCTGCGCCAGGTTGTAGGCGTCGGCCGTGCGCGCCGCGCGCACGTGGGGCGGCACGTTGCGCTGATAATCGTCGAGCGGACGGCGCAAGCGCTTGCGGTAGACCAATAAGGCGTCGCATTCGCCGCGCACGGTGCGCGCCACGTAGTCGCGCACATAGTCCTGGTAGGCGGCGCGCTGGAAGATGCGCAGGTACAGCTCTTGCTGAAATTGCTGCGCCAGCGGCGTCCAGTCGCTGCGCACCGTCTCCAGGCCCTTGTAGACCATCTGTTCGCTGCCGTCGGGCTTGCCCACCAGGCCAGCGTAGCGCTTCTTGCTGCCTTCTTCCGAGCCGCGGATGGTGGGCATCAGGAAACGCCGGTAATGCGTCTCGAATTCCAGTTCCAGCGCATTCTCCAGGCCGAACTCCTCGCGCAGATGGGCGTCCCACCAGGCGTTCACATGCGCCACCAGGGCGCGGCCGATCTTGCCCGCCTCTTCATCCGTATGCGCTGTTTTGAGCCACACAAACGTGGAATCCGTGTCGCCATAGATCACCTGATAACCCTGTTCGGTGATCAGCTCGCGCGTGCGGTGCATGATGTCGTGGCCGCGCAGGGTGATCGACGAGGCCAGGCGCGGATCGAAAAAGCGGCAGCCGCTCGAGCCCAGCACGCCGTAAAACGCGTTCATGATGATCTTTAACGCTTGCGACAAGGGCGCGTTGCGCTCGCGCTTGGCCGCCTCGCGCCCTTGCCACACCTGTTTCACGATGGCGGGCAGGCAATGTTTTACGCGTGAAAACTGCGCGCCCCGGTAGCCGGGCACGGTATCGGCCTCGTCGCCGCTGGTGCCCACCACCAGGCCCACGGGGTCGATCAGGAAAGTGCGGATGATGGACGGGTACAGGCTTTTATAGTCGAGCACGAGCACGGAATCGTACAGGCCCGACTGCGAATCCATGACGAAGCCGCCGGGGCTGTTTTCGCCCGAGATATCGCCCAGGTTGGGCGCCACGTAACCCTGCCGGTGCATCAGCGGCAAGTACAGGTGTTCGAAGGCGGCCACGGAGCCGCCGCTGCGGTCGGCCGCCAGGCCCGTCACGCTGGCCCGCTCCAGCAGGAAGGTCAGCAGCTCGGTCTTGGCGAAGATGCGCGTGACCAGCTCGCAATCCTTGAGGTTGTAGCGGGCCAGCGCGGGCTTGTCTTCGCGGAAACGTCGGTCGATCTCCGCCATGCGCTGGTAGGGATTGTCGATGGACTTGCCTTCGCCCAGCAGGGTCTGCGCCACGTTTTCCAGGCTGAACGAGGAAAAATTCCACGTCGCCGAGCGCAGGGCTTCGATGCCGTCGATGATCAGGCGTCCCGCGGCGGCGGCAAAATAATGTTCCTGCTTGCCGCCATGCTCGCGCCATTCCATCACGGCGCCGCCGCGCCCCAGTTTCAAGGGCACTTGATAACGTTCGGCGTGTTCCTTGAGCACGCGCAAGTCGAACTGCACCAGGTTCCAGCCGATGATGGCGTCCGGGTCGTGCCGCTCCATCCACGTGTTCAGGCGCTCGAGGATCTGTGCGCGCGTGTCGCAGTATTCGAGGTCGAAGTCGAGTAGCTCATCGCCGCCGTTTGGCGGCCCCAGCATGTAGACCTGGCGCTGGCCGCAGCCTTCCAGGGCCAGCGAATACAGCTCGCCATGCGCCGTCGTCTCGATATCGAGCGAGGCCAGTTTCAAGCTTGGCCGGTAGCCGGGCGCCGGCCTCAGCTGCACTTCCTGCCCTGTTTCCCCTTTGACGCTTACCGGCGCCGTGATGAAACGCTCCATCAGGTAGCGCTCGGGCGGGCGGATGTCGGCTTCGTACACGTCGACGCCGTGCGCGCGCAGCTGCTTTTCCAGCTTCAGCAAATGCCGGTATTGCTTGCAGTACAGGCCCAGCACGGGGCGGTGGTGAAAATCGCACAGCGACAGGGGCCGCAGCTCGGCATGCCGCTCGCCGCGCAGCAGCTGTTGCGCCTGTTCCTGCTGCTCCATGGGGATAAAGGCGACGGCCGTCTGCACGGGCAGGCGCACGTGGCGGGGCCCGGCGTCCGTTGCCAGCCAGAAATCGACTTCCGTGCCGTCGCGCGTGTCGCGCCAGTGGCGGGTCAAGATAAAGCCCTGTTCGGGCGGGTGCTGCGCGTTGCCTGTCATGGTGCCGTGAGTATCTGCTGTGCTGGCCTGCACATTACAGCAAGCTGACGCAGGGCGGGGACGGTTGCGGCTATAATTTTCTGCATCGAAGACGATAACAAGAGCGCGCCGCGCCACCCACCCCGGAGACAGCATGCAAGCAATGAGTTATGTACACGGCGCCCACGAGACGCCGTTGATCGGCGAAACGATAGGCGCCTACCTGGACGGCATCGCCGAGCGCTACGGCCAGCACGATGCCCTGATCGTGGCGCACCAGAACGTGCGCTGGACGTATCTGGAATTCCAGCAGCGCGTGCACCGCCTGGCCGCCGGCCTGTTGAAACTGGGCTTGCAGCCGGGCGACCGGGTCGGCATCTGGTCGCAGAATTGCGCGGAATGGGTGCTGACGCAGTTTGCCACGGCGAAAGCCGGTTTGATCATGGTCAACATCAACCCCGCCTACCGCCGGTCCGAACTCGAATACGTGCTCGACAAGGTGCAATGCAGCGCGCTGATCCTGTCGCCCAGCTTCAAGTCCAGCGATTATCTGGCCATCGTGCAGGACGTGGTGCCGGAAATCGCCCGTTCGCGCGCGGGCGCCCTGCAGTCGCCGCGCCTGCCGCAATTGCGCCACGTCATCCGCCTGGGCGCGGCCGCCACGCCGGGCATGCACAACTTCGACGCGGTGATGGACGGCATCACGGACGCCGACCTGGCGCATCTGGCCGAAGTGAGCGCCACCTTGCAGTTTGACGATGCCGTCAACATTCAGTTCACGTCCGGCACCACGGGCGCGCCGAAAGGCGCCACCTTGACGCACCACAATATCCTGAACAACGGTTTCTTCATCGGCGAAGCCATGCGCCTGACGCAGCAGGACCGCTTGTGCATCCCCGTGCCCCTGTACCACTGCTTCGGCATGGTGCTGGGCAACCTGGCCTGCGTCACGCACGGCGCGGCCATGGTGTTTCCCGGCGAAGGCTTCGATCCGAAAGCCGTGCTGGAAACGGTGCAGGCCGAGCGCTGCACGGGCTTGCATGGCGTGCCGACCATGTTCATCGCCATCCTCGACCATCCTGATTTCAAGCAATACGATCTGTCGAACTTGCGCACCGGCATCATGGCCGGCTCGCCTTGCCCGATGGAAGTCATGACGCGGGTCATCGAATTGATGCACATGGCGGAAATCACGATTGCGTATGGCATGACGGAAACGTCGCCCGTCAGCTTCCAGACGTCGATCGAAGACCCGCGCGAGATGCGTGTCTCGTCCATCGGCCGCGTCCACCCGCACCTGGAAGTGAAAATCATCGATGCGGAAGGCCGCATCGTGCCGCGCGGCGAAAAGGGCGAATTGCTTACGCGCGGCTATTCCGTGATGCAGGGCTACTGGGGCGACCCGGAAAAAACCAGCGAAGCCATCGACGCGGCGCGCTGGATGCACACGGGCGACCTGGCCGTCATCGACGACTACGGCTTTTGCAGCATCGTCGGCCGCTCGAAGGACATGGTGATACGCGGCGGCGAAAACATCTACCCGCGCGAAGTCGAGGAATTCCTGTACCGCCACCCGAGCGTGCTCGACGTGCAATGCGTGGGTGTGCCGGACGCCAAGTATGGCGAAGAACTGTGCGCCTGCATCATCCTGCGTCCGGGCACGCAGGCCACCAGCGACGACATCCGCGCCTTTTGCGACGGGCAGATCGCCTACTACAAGATTCCCCGCTACGTGCGCTTCGTCGAGGAATTCCCCATGACGGTGACGGGCAAGATCCAGAAATACCTGTTGCGCCAGCAGGTGGCGACGGATCTGGGGCTGAGCGCGGATTAAGTTTCTCGCCAGCACAATAAAAAACACCGGGACGCTCGCGCGGCCCGGTGTTTTTTTATGGATGTGGCGTAAAGCTTAGGCCAGTTGCGCCTGCGGTGCGCGCGCTGGCGTGCGGCGGCGCATGAAGGCCAGCAAGCCCAGGCCGGCCAGCAGCATGGCGTAGGTGCCTGGCTCAGGTACGGCCGAGACGTTGACCGTGTTGAAGCCGGAGCCTTTCATCGCGACGTGGCCATAATTGATCGAGCTGACCGAATTGGCGATCAGGGTGCCATTCATGTCGCCCGAACCCGAGAACGCGCTGTTCGGCGCCAGGATGCTGCCGGTGATGCCGACGTTCTGCAGGCTGGTGCTGGTGGCGTTGGCGAAGTTGAACAGCGTGCGGTTGGCGAAACTGGCGAAACTGTCGAAGCCGCCGCTCATGATGATGTTGGTGGCCGTGCCGTTGATGATGATGCTGGCCGTGCTTTTCAGCGAGGACAGGTCCAGCGTCAGGTTATGCAGGTTCGATGCATTGATGTTGAAGATGTTCACGTCGGCGTTGACGTTGCCCACCAGGGTCATGTTGCCGTACTGGGAAATCACGGTGCCGTTCGATTGCAGCTTGGCCACGTCGCCCGACAGGGTCGTCAGTTGCTGCTTGGCGCCCGCGAAATCCAGGGTGGACGCATTGCCTTTGCTGATGTTGTTAGTTGGGAACCATTGCGGCGCCGTCAGGGTGGCGTTGGGGTTGCTGACGCCGTACACGGCCGAACCGCGGAGCGTGCCCCAGCCCGTGTTCAGGTTGCCGCCAGCAACGACCGAATTGACGGCGCTGCCTGGTTTTTTATTCGTGCCGACGCTGTAGTTGTCCAGGTAGATATTGCCGCCAGCGGCAATGCTGCCAGCGACGTTGGTAAAGCCGCTGGAGCCGCTGCTGCCGATGTTGCCGAAGATAAAGGCCGAGTAGCCATTGGCGACGCCCAGGTCGACCACGGTGGCTTGGGCCGAGGCGCTGAAGGAGAGGGCGAACAGGGCGGCGCTGATGAGCGGCAAGGTGCGGGTAGCAAATAATTTCATGGATAATCTCATAGTGAATTGGGGGACGATTCGGGCGGGAAAGCAAGACACCGCCATCGCGCAGTCCGCTATTATAATCTAAAAAACAATGTTAGTTCAATTTAGGTAATTAAATATATTTTAAGGCAACACTTTTCTTGGTGGCAATAATTCTCTGGCGGACGTAAAAAAACCGGGGCTGGCCCGGTTTTTTGCCGCTTACCTGACGCGCTGGTACAGGCGGAAGCGTTCCACGTCATCCGTGGGACGGCGCCCTTCCCACAGCTTGATCCAGTCCGCGCCGTGATGCTCGGGCAGTTGTTCCTTGTTGTCGGGAACCTTGATGCTGTCTTGCAACAAGAACACATCGCATTGCTGCTGCCCCACCGTGGCAAACGGCAGGTGGCCGTAGTAGGCAAACGAGCGCGCTGGGCGGCGCCGACGTTGCTGTTGATGCAAGTAGTGCCTGGCGGCAGGTGGACGGAAATCTGGTGCGCCACGCTGGCGTAGCTCTTGCTGTAGTTTAGCGGCGGCAGGAACAGGGTCATGATCAGCACCCAGATCAGGATCAGGCCGCCGGACGACAGCACCACGGCGCGCCACAGCACGGCCGGCTGGCGCGAAATGCGCCAGTGCACCAGCGCCACCCAGCCCGCGCTGGCGCAGGCGGCGACGAAAAAGGCCAGCAAGTCCAGCTCGGGCTTGAAGCCTGGCATGAGCTTCAGGGCGTTATGCGACAGTTTCGGCGGCCAGCCCGTCAGGATGGCGAACCAGAACAGCCACAGCGCGAGGGCGCAGATGGTCAGCACCATCACGGAGAACCAGTCGATGGCGTTGATGGCGCCCCGTTTCATGGTCAGCAAGCCGAACGCGGCCATTACGGCCAGCGGCGGCAGCAGCGGCAGCAGCTGGCTCGGGTCGGGATCGGGATGGCACAGGCCCAGGATGGCCAGCATGGCGACAAAGGTCAGCGGCACGACGATGTGCAGCACGTGGTGCTGGCGGCGCCAGGCATACACGGCCCAGGCGGCGAACGGCCATGCGGGCCAGAAGAACCAGATGCCGACGCGCAAGAAGTACTGCACGCTTTTCAGGCTTGGGGCGCTGAACTGGCGGCAGTTCCATTCCATCCATGCTTGCAGCGGCGAATGGCCGTACGGCCGCAGCCATTCGCCCGGCAGCAGCCAGACCAGGGTCAGCGCGGCGCCGATCAGGATGGCCAGCGCCAGGTGGCGCACGCTGCGCAGCAATGGCAGGCGCAGGAAGACGGTGCACAGCAGCAGGGCGATGCTCAGCGCCGCCGGCGTGATCCAGCCGCGCGCGAGCGTCAGGCCGCCCATCGCCAGGCCCAGCAGGGCCGCATTGCGCACGGAGGGGCCTTCCATGTAGCGCACGGCGCGGTACAGCAGATAGGCCATCAGGGACACGTACAGCGCTTCGGCCGTGATGTCGTGGCTGTGCTGCAGCAGGCCCAGGCAGCCCAGATAGATGAGCACGGCGGCATCGGCCAGGGTGCGGCCGAAATCGTCCGGTTCGGGCTGGCCGCCGAAGGCCAGGCGCAGCGGCTGGGCGTCGTTGCGGCGGCCCAGGTTGAAGGCCGTGTACCAGACGGACAGGGTGCTGACGACGAAGATGCCGATGGTCGACATGCGCGCGCCGAAGACGTCGCCGTCGATCCAGCCGAACAGCTTGATGAAGATGGCGCCCAGCCAGAAGGCCAGCGGGCCTTCATCGGGCAGCGACAGGCCGGCGATGTTGGGCCACAGCCAGTCGTTCAGGCCGCCATGCGCCATGGTCCACATGATGCCGAAGCTGGCGGCATCATCGTTCTTCCACGGTTCGCGGCCGATCAGGCCAGGCAGGATGTACAGCAGGCCGAGCGCAAACAAGGCCCATCGTGGCAGCGCGAGTGTGGCAGCGGCGGGAAGGCGGACTGGCTTCATCGATAGTCGGTATCAGAAAAAATGGCAAGACGCGACGAATGGCGTCGGGTATGCGCGAGTATAAAGTAAAGCGGCCAAAGACAAAAAAGGCAGCCGTGGCTGCCTTTTCTCTGGTAGCCGAAGCTGCCCTGTTTTGCCGCAAAGCGGCAAAAATCAGCCTGCTGCGACTGCGGTTTTCGAACCAACCGAACCGAACTTCTGACGGAACTTCTCGACGCGACCGGCGGTATCGACGATTTTGTGCTTGCCCGTGAAGAATGGGTGCGATTCAGCCGAAACCTCGATCTTCACCAGTGGGTATTCTTTACCGTCGTGGGTGATTTTTTCGCGGGTTTGGATGGTCGAGCGGGTAACGAATTTGAAATCGCACGACAGATCGTGGAAAACAACTTCGCGGTATTCTGGATGGGTATCGACTTTCATGGTCTTCTCTCTAGTTTGGTAGCCAAACAGCACTTCGTCGGTCGTCCTGCTTCTTGACCCGATTGCCGATCACTTGCCAGGGTTTAAAATAATGCAACCGTCGATTATATAGCGCTTTGGGGGCGGCGGCAATAAAAAAGCCGCTCAATGAGCGGCTTGCATGATCGCGAGTGGTCGGCGTGGCGCAACGTAGGTCGGATTAGCGCGCAAGCGTGTAATCCGACAACACCACCGTCTTCGCCAACAATGTGGTCGGATTACGGCCCTGCGGGCCTAATCCGACCTACGATACACGATGGGCGAATTTAACCGCCGCGGCGCATCATGTCGAAGAACTCTGCGTTGTTCTTCGTGGCTTTCATCTTGTCGAGAATGAACTCCATCGCCTCGATCTCGTCCATCGAGTACAGCAACTTGCGCAGGATCCAGATTTTTTGCAGCTCGTTCGGCTTGATCAGCAGTTCTTCGCGGCGGGTACCCGATTTGTTCAGGTTGATTGCCGGGTAGACGCGTTTTTCGGCCAAACGGCGTTCCAGATGCACTTCCATGTTGCCGGTACCCTTGAATTCCTCAAAGATCACGTCATCCATGCGCGAACCCGTTTCGATCAGCGCCGTGGCGATGATGGTCAGCGAGCCGCCTTCTTCGATATTGCGCGCGGCGCCGAAGAAGCGTTTTGGACGTTGCAGCGCGTTCGCATCGACACCGCCGGTCAGGACCTTGCCCGAGGCAGGGATGACGGTGTTGTAGGCACGGGCCAGGCGGGTGATCGAGTCGAGCAGGATGACCACGTCTTTTTTCATTTCGACCAGGCGCTTGGCTTTTTCCAGCACCATCTCGGCTACTTGCACGTGGCGCGTGGCTGGCTCGTCGAAGGTCGAGGCGACGACTTCGCCGCGGACCGAACGTTGCATTTCGGTCACTTCTTCCGGGCGTTCGTCGATCAGCAGCACGATCAGGGTGATATCCGGGTGATTGGCCGTGATCGCGTGCGCGATGTGCTGCAGGATCACGGATTTGCCGGATTTCGGCGACGCCACCAGCAAGCCGCGCTGGCCTTTGCCGATCGGGGCGATCAGGTCGATGATGCGGCCGGTGATGTTTTCCTGGCCATTCATTTCACGTTCCAGGCGCAGCGGCTCGTTCGGGTGCAGCGGCGTCAGGTTTTCAAACAGGATGCGGTGCTTCGAGGCTTCCGGGGATTCGCCGTTGACCTTGTCGACTTTGACCAGTGCGAAATAGCGTTCGCCATCTTTCGGGGTCCGTACCTCGCCTTCGATCGAATCGCCGGTGTGCAGATTGAAGCGGCGGATTTGCGAAGGGGAGATGTAAATGTCGTCGGTGGACGCCATGTAGCTGGCGTCAGGCGAGCGCAGGAAGCCGAAGCCGTCAGGCAGCACTTCCAGGGCGCCGTCGCCAAAAATCTGTTCGCCGGACTTGGCGCGTTTTTTCAGGATAGCGAACATCAGCTCCTGTTTGCGCAAGCGGGCTGCGTTGTCAATGTCAAGACCGATCGCCATCTCAAGCAGGGCGGATACGTGTAGGGCCTTTAGTTCGGATAAATGCATATGTGTTGAGTGTCCCGAGACGGGATGTAAAGGTAGGGGAGGGGACTGCGTGGCGTTGATTAATTATTGGGGAAGGCTGTGCACGAATGAGGCAAAGCCGCTTCCCGGTCTATCCAGTCAGGCGGCGCTGCGGGCGCAGCGCTGCCCATCATACATTAAATGTTGCTGTCGACGAAAGCGGTCAACTGGCCCTTGGCCATGGCGCCCACTTTTTGAGCAGCTGCAACACCATCCTTGAACAGGATCAGGGTCGGGATGCCGCGGATGCCGAACTTGGCAGGTACCGCCTGGTTGGCGTCCACGTCCATCTTGGCGATCACGATGCGGCCGGCGTATTCCTTGGCCACTTCTTCCAGGATCGGCGCGATGGCCTTGCAGGGACCGCACCATTCTGCCCAGAAGTCGACCAGTACTGGCAACTCGGATCGCAGGACGTCTGCTTCAAAAGATGCATCGCTAATGTGTTTGATATTTTCGCTCATATTTTCCTCAAATGAGGGTGGGATCAATAATGCCTGGAATTCACCATACGCTGGTTCGCCATCCATGCTTCCTGGAATGCAGTTAGAAGATGGGGGCAATGGGCACAAATTCAATGTTCTTGGAAGGTGCGACCAGAGGTATGCAGGCGGGGATGGCTGAAATAATAACCCATTTTTTCAAAGCGTGGCGATTATTGCAGAAAAACTTGAGGCATATCGCCAGCATATCGCTCGCGCGCGCGCCGCCAGGGCGGCAAAGCCGCATGCCTGCTGGCCTGCGGCGCCGTGTCCGCCCTGCCGGCCTGGCTGCGCGATCAGCCTTGCGCGCTGGCCAGACGCGCCGTGTGCTGCAGCTGCAAGTTCACCATGAGCTGCAATTCCGCGCTTTCCATCGGCTTGCGGAAGGTGCCTAATATATGCAGGCCATTGGCCATGGCCAGGCGTTCGGCCGCCAGGCGCACGGCCGAATGCAGGCCCGACAGCAGAACCACGCCGCCGCGGAAGCCGTTTTCGGCCGCCATGCGCAAAAATTCGATGCCGTCGATGTCGGGCATGGACAGGTCGCAGATCAGCAGGTCGGGCTGGTGCTGCTTCAGGGTGGCCAGCGCCTGTTCGCTGTGCGACTCGCAGCGGATGTCGAACGGACCCATCTGCTCGAGCATGTCGCTGAGCACGTCGAGCATGAACACGTCGTCGTCCAGCAGCAGCACGCGCAACGGCGCCAGGCCCGCTTCATTGTGTTCCCGGATAGCTTGGTTTGATACAGTATTCATCGTCCTGTCTTTCTATTGATATGCTGCATCGCTGTCGATGCCGATACCTTGCCTTAACGGAATTTGGCGGTAGCTAATCGTCATTGGCAAAGCTGGTGTTATTCATGATTTGTTCGGTAATCTGTTCCAGCAGGGGCCACAGGCGCGCGACGATGCGCTGCGCCCGTTCCGCCTCGTCGGCCGGTTCGCCCGGCGCCAGGGTTTCCAGGTTGTGGCACAGCTCGGCCAGCCCCAGGGCCCCCACGGTGCGCGCCGACGACTTGATGCGGTGTCCCAGTTCCCGCACCTGGTGCACGTCGCCGCGCGCCAGGGCCGCATCGATGTCGCCAAAGCCATCCTGCGTCGTCTGCAGGAACTTGAAGGCGAATTTGCGCACCTTTTCCGGGTTGTAGCCCAGCAGCTTGGCCAGGATCGACAGGTCGATCACCTGCGGGTCGCCCGCCAGCGTGGTCTTGAAGGCGGGCGCGGCGCGGCTGCGCGCCGGCGGCGGCGGCGTCTCGCGCGCCGGCAGCCAGCTGGCGATGGTCTGGTACATCATGGCCGGCTGGATGGGCTTGGAAATGAAATCGTCCATGCCCGCGTCCAGGCAGCGCACGCGGTCTTCGCTGGTGGCCGTGGCCGTCATGGCCAGCACGCGCAGGTGCGCCAGCTGCGGGTCGGCGCGGATGTGGCGCGTCGCCTGCAAGCCATCCATCAGCGGCATCTGCACGTCCATCAGCACGCAGTCGAACTGGGTCTGGCGCAGCAGGTCGAGCGCCTCCTCGCCATTGTTGGCCAGGCAGACGGAGGCGCCCGCCTCCTCCAGCAATTCCAGCGCCACCTGTTGATTAAACGTGTTGTCTTCCACCAGCAGGATGCGCGCATGCTTGAGCGTGCGCATCACCAGGGCCGCGTCGGCGCTGGCGCGCATGGCGGCCGCCGTCTGCACCATGCTGTCGAGCATGGCCGGCGCCGCCTGGTCGGAAATGCCCAGGTTGGCCGTGAACCAGAAGGTGCTGCCGGCGCCGGGACGGCTGTCGACGCCCACGTCGCCGCCCATCAGCTGGGCCAGCTGCTTGCAGATGGCCAGGCCCAGGCCCGTGCCGCCATATTCGCGCGTGGTGGAGGTGTCGGCCTGCTGGAAGGACTGGAACAGCTTGCTCATCTCGTCCTGCGACAGGCCGATGCCGTGGTCGCACACTTCGAAGCGCACCAGGCAGTGCCTGGCGTCCGCCACCACCTTGCGCACTTTCACGGTAATGCTGCCCTGTTCGCTGAACTTGATGGCGTTATTGGCGTAGTTGATCAGCACCTGCCCCAGGCGCAGCGGGTCGCCCACGAGCACGGCCGGCAACTGCGGGTCGATCTCGAACAGCAGCTCCAGGTTCTTGCCGGCGGCGCGCGGCGCCACCACCGTCATCAGCGTCTGCACCACGTGGTCGAAACTGAAGTTGACGCGCTCGATTTCCAGCTTGCCCGCTTCGATCTTCGAGATGTCGAGGATATCGTCGATGATGCCCAGCAAGTGTTCTCCGGCAAAGCGGATCTTTTCCAGGTAATCGCGCTGGCGCGGTTCCAGGTCCGTTTTCAGGGCCAGATAGGCCATGCCGATCACGCCATTCATCGGCGTGCGGATTTCATGGCTCATGTTGGCCAGGAATTGTCCCTTCGCCAGGCTCGCCTCTTCGGCCACCTGCTTGGCCTGGTCCAGCTGCTCCGTGCGCTGCGCCACGCGCTCTTCCAAGTGTTCGTTGAGTTCGCGCAAGGCGCTCTCGCTGCGCTTGTGATACGTGATGTCCGTCAGGCTGGCCACCACCATGCCCACCTTGCCGTATTCATCGCGGATGGCCTCGGTATTTACGGACAGCCACGACAGGCTGCCGTCGGGCTGCTGCACGCCCATCAGCACGTCGCGCATGGCCTCGCCCGTCGACAGGGTGATGTGCACGGGATGGCTGCGCTGGTCGAAGGCGGAACCGTCTTCGCGGATGGCTTGCCACAGGCTGCGGTTGGCCTGACTGGCCGGGCTGGCCGCCAGCATGCGCTCGGCGGCGGCGTTGCTTTCCAGAATGTGGCCGTGGCTGTCCTGCACCACCAGGCCATTCGTCACGGCGCCGAACACGGACGCCATGCGCTGGCTCGAGTTCGACAGGGCGATCGACGCCTGGCGCCGTTCCGTGATGTCGGTGATCATCGCCAGGGTGCCGCCCGGCTCGCCATTGTCCGACTGGATGCTGGTGCTTGACAGCAAGCCCCACAGGCTGGACTGATCCTTGCGGAAGAAGCGGAAATCGACCTGGTCCGGCTGGCTGGCGGCACTGCCGTGGCTGGCCAGGCGGCGCTGCATCAGCAGCTGGCTGTCGCGGTCCATGAAGTCGAGCAAGGGGCGGCCCAGCATTTCCTGCACCGTGTAGCCCAGCATGTGCGCCATCTTCGGGTTGACGAAGGTGGTCTTGCCGTCCGCATCCGTCATCCAGATGCCTTCGGCGGCCGTCTGCACGATCAGGCGGTAGCGTTCCGAACTGGCGTGCAGGGCTTCCTCGGCGCGTTGCCGCTGCGTCATGTCGCGCAGCGAGACGATGGAAAACACTTGCCCGGCCATGCGCAGCGGCGACAGGCTGACCTTGGCCGGGAAGTGCGTGCCGTCGCGGCGGCGCGCCATCATCACCCGGCCTGGCAGGCTGTGCCGCGCTTGCGGGTCGCCGACGGACTGGCTGGCCGTGCTTTCCGGTACCAATTGCTCCAGCGACATGCCCGTCAATTCGGCCAACGGATAGCCGAAGCAGCGCGCGCCGATCTGGTTGGCGTAATGCACCTTGCCCTCGACGTCGGCCACCAGCATGGCTTCGGGCGCCGCTTCCAGCATCGAGCGCATGCGCGATTGCTCGTCCTGCTTGCGCTCGCTGATATCGCAGACGATGCCGCTGGCCTGCGTGGCGGCGCCGTCCGAGGCGCGTGTCAGCACGGCGCCGCGCGCCAGCAGCCAGCGCCAGTGGCCGTCGCTGTGGCGCAAACGGAATTCGCAATTGAAGGTGCCGGGCGCCTGCCCATCCAGATGCTGGCGAAAGGCCAGGCTCAGACGTGCGCGGTCGTCGCGGTGCACCTCGGCCAGCCAGTCGGCCAGTGCATGGTCGAGCCTGGCGCCCTTGTCGCCCAGCACGTCCTGGTACTGGGGGGCGAACAGCAGCCGGTCGGACTGGCGCCGCCAGGTCCAGCCAGCCAAGGCCGCGCCGCGCAAGGCGTGCACGGCATCCTGTTCGGCCAGGGCCTGCGCGGGCAGCAGCAGGCGGCGCAACTGTTTCCGCAGCCGCCAGGCTTGCCAGCAAGCCACTCCCGCCAGGGCGGTGGCGCTGGCGGCAGCATACGGCCACAGCAGTGCCGGCGCCATGCCGTGTGCCGCCGCCTGTACCGGCAGCGAGACTGCCAGGCCTGCCGCCAGCATCGTACGCGCGAGCCGGCGCAGCGCAGGGCGCCGTCGGCGTGGTGCGCTGAAACTCGTGTGGCTGCAATACGACAAATGCATCCCTTTCTGGGGCGTGATTGGACTGGGCTGGCAGTGCATGATGCGCGCTCAAATAAACGCCTGCGGCGCTTTCTGGCGGCAACTATAGCATCGAATATTTACTCGGAGTATTTAAGTTCAGAAACGGCCAAAACGGGATTTTTTTGTCCCGGAATGGCCGTTTTTTCGCGATTTGGTGAGAATCTGAGAGAAAGTCGGCGCGAAATCGTGCTACGGAATCAGCGATCTGTAGAGCACCTGATAAAACCGTAGCGAGCGGCAGCGAGGCTCGGCGCCCCCTTGTGGCCAAGAAGCGCAACCGTGCTTGGGCACGGGGGCGCCGAGCCGGTGAGCATCACAGGCCGCAAAGCGCGACGCGCAATAGGTTTTTCCAGGTGTTCTCAGGTGAAACTGCCCGCAAACTGATAGCGGTGTCCGGGATGCCACATGGTGGCGAGCGAGGCGATCTTGCCGCCCGAGCGCGTCTGGCGGCGCAGCACCAGGCACGCCTGTTTCGTGTCGATGGCCAGCATTTCGGCGATGTCGCGCGGCGCCGACAGCGCCTCGATGCTGTAGGTGGCGCCTTGCAGGGGGCGGCGGCCATCAGGTATTCGTTCGGCGTGATGCTGGAAAAATCCTGCGTCATGTAGTCGGGCGCGCACTCGGGATTGACCCAGCGGTCTTCCACCTGGATCGGCACGCCGTTTTCAAAATGCACGATCAGCGAATGAAACAGCGGGTGTTCCGGCGGCAGGCCGAATTGCTTGGCCAGCAAATCCGAGGCCTTGGTACGCTCCAGCAATTGCAGGCTGCTGCGGTGGATATGCCCGCGCGCGCGCACTTCATCGGCGATACTCTTGATTTCCAATAAGGTCGCCTGGTATTTTTGCTGTGCCACATAGGTGCCCGATCCCTGGCGCCGCGTCAATATTTGCTCGCTGGTGAGTTCGCGCACGGCGCGGTTGACCGTCATGCGCGAGACGCCGAACTGTTTCACCAGGGCTTGCTCGGACGGAATCACGTCGCCTTCCTTCCAGCGTCCGGCGGCAATGCCGGCCAGCAGAAAATCCTTGATGCGCTGGAAAATGGGCGTATTTTCTTGTGTATTCTGGTCGTCCAATGCGGTTTCTCCGGGGCGCGGGCAGGACGCGCCGCCGGCTGGAGGCGCGATGGCCGATTTTAGCACCGAGCAAGGCAGGCGCCGCCAGCCTTTTTTGAATTCAAAAGCAAGCGCCGGAGTGTGGCGCGCGCGGGCGCTGGCTATGCTGGTGACTTGTTATTGACCTGCACGGAGTTCGCCATGGAACACGCTTACCTGACTGACGATGAACGCTGGGACGCCCTGCAGCGGCGCGCGCCCGACGCCGACGGCGTCTTTTATTACTCGGTGCGCACGACGGGCGTGTATTGCCGGCCATCCTGCGCGGCGCGTCCCGCCTTGCGCCGCAACGTGGCCTTCCACGCCACGTGCGAGCAGGCGGAGGCGGCCGGCTTTCGCCCCTGCCTGCGCTGCAAGCCGAACTTGCCGCCGCTGGCCCAGCGCCAGGCGGCCATCGTGGCCGACATCTGCCGGCTGATCGACGCCAGCGACGAGCTGCCCGATCTGGAGAGCCTTGCCGGCGCCGCAGGCATGAGCCGCTTTCACTTCCACCGCGTCTTCAAGGCGCACACGGGCATCACGCCGAAAGCGTACGCGGCGGCGCGGCGCGGCGAGCGCCTGAAGGCCGGCTTGCAGGGCGCTGCGAACGTCACGGAAACGTTGTATGCGGCCGGTTTCAATTCCAGCGGCCGCCTGTATGCCGCCACGCCCGGCTTGCTGGGCATGACGCCGGGCGCATTCCGCGCCGGCGGCAGCGGCGCCGTGATCCGCTTCGCCATCGGCGCCTGCTCGCTGGGCGCCATCCTCGTGGCCAGCACGGAGAAGGGCATCTGTGCGATTCTGATCGACGACGACCCGGAAGTGCTGCTGCGCGACTTGCAGGACCGTTTCCCGCAAGCCGAGCTGCGCGGCGCCGAGCCTGACTATGAACGGACGGTGGCGCAGGTGGTGGGACTGGTCGAGGCGCCGGCGATCGGCCTGGACTTGCCGCTCGACGTGCGCGGCACCGTGTTCCAGCAGCGCGTGTGGCAAGCCTTGCGCGAGATTCCCGCCGGCAGCACGGTCAGCTATGCCGAGCTGGCGCGGCGCATCGGCGCACCGAACGGGGCGCGGGCCGTGGCGGGCGCCTGCGCTGCGAACGCGCTGGCCGTCGCCATCCCCTGCCACCGGGTCGTGCGCAACGATGGCGCGCTGTCCGGCTACCGTTGGGGCGTGGAGCGCAAGCAGGCGTTGCTCGAGCGCGAGGGCGAGCGGTGAGGGCGCTGGACTGGCGCCAGATCGAGGATGAGCTGAATCAATACGGCTGCGCCGTCGCGCCGGGCTTGCTCAATCCCGCGCAGTGCGGGGCGCTGGCGGCGCAGTATGACGATGCGTCGCGCTTTCGCAGCCGTGTGGTAATGCAGCGCCACGGTTTCGGCCAGGGCGAGTACCAGTATTGGGCGCATCCGCTGCCGGACGTGGTGGCCGCCTTGCGCGAACAGTTGTACGGGCCGCTGGCAGCGATCGCCAACCGCTGGCACGCCAGCATGGGCCTGGCAGCGCGCTTTCCCACCAGCCACGCGGATTTCCTCGCGCGCTGCCATGCGGCGGGGCAGACGCGGCCCACGCCCTTGCTCTTACGCTACCGCGAGGGCGATTACAACTGCCTGCACCAGGACCTGTATGGCGAGCACGTGTTTCCGCTGCAAGTGGCCGTGCTGCTGTCCCGTCCGCAAGACGATTTCACGGGCGGCGAGTTCGTGCTGACGGAGCAGCGCCCGCGCATGCAGTCGCGCTTGGAGGTCGTGCCGCTGGCGCAGGGCGACGCCGTGATCTTTCCCGTGGCGCTGCGCCCCGTGAATGGCACGCGCGGCAGTTACCGCGTCAACATGCGCCATGGCGTGTCGCGCCTGCGCTCGGGCTTGCGCCACACCCTGGGCATCATTTTTCATGATGCGAGCTGAACGCTAGCTGCGGCGCTTGAGTTTCCGCAATTACATGGCATGATGGCTACTCCCTGTCACTTTTCACTTTTGCCATGTCCGCGTTGCTCCGCCTGTTGTGCCTGTTGACGATCTTCCTCTTCCCCGTGGCCCATGCGCAGGACGCTGCGCCATCGCTCGTTACGGAGACTGCCAGCGTCATGGCGCCGTCACAGGCCGCGGCCGTCAAGACGGCGCCATTGATGTTCGCCAACCGCAAGGTGTTCGTCTTCCGCGCCGCGCTGGCCGGCTATCCGCCCGATGAACGGGCCATCGGCGCGCAGCGCCGCCTGGAAGGCGTGCTGGCGAAAAACGGTCCCTTGCAGGCGAGCACCCGCATGATTCCCGAGGGCACGCAGGTGCTGCTCGACGGCGTGCAGCTGTTCGTCGTCGTGCCCGGCGACGTGAACCTGCTGGCCGGCGACACGACGGAAAGCGTGGCGAAAACGGCCGCCAGCGAGTTGAGCAAGGCCGTGTCTGACTATCGCGAACAGGGCAGCTGGCGCTACCTGTCGATTGCCGCCGCCGTGTGCGCGGCCGCCACCCTCGTGTTCTGGCTCGTGTGGATGGGCTTGACGCGCTTGTACCGCTGGGCCAAGCGCCGCAGCGGCATCCTGCTGGCCTCGCGCCTGCGCGACGTGCGCCTGAAAAACGTGCGCGTGCTCGACGCCGAACACTACATCGCCTTCGCGTATCAACTGCTGAGCGCCGTGCTGTGGGGTTTGCGCCTGATGGTCACGTATCTGTGGGCCGCCTTCGTGCTGGGCCGTTTGCCCTACACGCGCTCGTGGGGCGAAAGCCTGAGCGGCTACCTGTTTGACGTGGCGGCCGACGTCTTCCACGCCATCATCGGCGCCTTGCCGGGGCTGGTGCTGGTGTGCGTGATCTTCGCCATTGCGCGCCTGATCGCCGCCACGGCCGCCTCGCTGTTCAAGCGCGTGGAAAGCGGCGAATTGCAGATCGGCTGGCTGGACAAGGACACGGCCCTGCCCACGCGCCGCATCGCCAGCGTGGTGATCTGGCTGTTCGCGCTGGCCATGGCGTACCCGTATTTGCCCGGCTCGCACACGGCCGCCTTCCAGGGCCTGTCCGTGCTGGTGGGCCTGATGGTGTCGATCGGCGCGTCGAGCATCGTGGGCCAGGGCGCCAGCGGCCTGATCCTGATGTACACGCGCGCCCTGCGCAAGGGAGAATATGTGCGCGTGGGCGACAGCGAGGGCACGGTGGTTGACGTCGGCATGTTCGAGACGCGCCTGCGCACGGGCCTGGGCGAGGAAGTTGCCTTGCCGAACGCCTGGGTGATGTCGCAAACGACAAAGAACTATTCGCGCGCCCAGCCCGGCGGCGGCTTCGTGCTCGACTCCACCGTCACCATCGGCTATGCCACGCCGTGGCGGCAAGTGCACGCCATGCTGGAACTGGCCGCTGCCCGCACGCCGGAGCTGTCGACCACGCCGAAACCGTACGTGATGCAACTGGCGCTGCAGGATTACTACGTGCAATACCGCCTCGTCGCCTACGCCAGCGCCGAAGTCCCCCGCCAGCGCGCCGAAGTGCTGAACCGCTTGCACCAGAACATCATCGACGTCTTCAACGAATTCGACGTGCAGATCACCTCGCCGCACTACATCGACGACCCGAAAGAGTCGCACGTGGTGCCGCCCGGTGAATGGTTCAGGGCGCCGGCGAAGCGGGGGAAGAATCGATTGAGGTGGTTCCGCCCAAGTCTTGAACGCGAGGCGTGGTCTGTGCGTGACGTATGCAATGGCACGCGCTATCTTGGTTTTTCCTCGGGAGCGCAGGTATTCTTGCCATTTGTCAGCTGAATTACCTGGAAACCCCCGGCGGGTGCCGCGAGCAGGCAGAAATCTGCGGAGTAGCGCGAAGTGGGATCGGACGCGGATGGCGGCCTTCCCAGGAAGGATACGCCATACACTTTTCCCGCAAGCAGCGGCGCGGCAGCGCTGCTCTCGGCCCCCTCGGGTGCCTTGCCATAGCGCACACATCCCTTGTTTGGCAGACGATAGCTGGGATCGCCAAACGAGGCATTGGGAAACATGACCGTCCATACATCTTTCCAGCCATTCGGCCCAGGTGTGCTGATCGTCAGCATCTTCAGGCTGACTGGTCCCCTTGATCGTTCCTCTTCGCTGGCAATTTTGAAGCAGGGAAGGCCCGCCTCAGTCATGACGGCGGCTGTGCCCATGCGCGACCACGCCGAGGCATTGATGCTCGTCAAGGCGGCAAGCAGGAATAACAGTGTGTGACGATATGGCATGGCGATCCTTGCACTATCTGATGAGCGAATGCTCCGGGCAACTATCCTGTTTCCACGCTGGCGTGTCGCTGCCAATGGCGATGATTTTTCGTTCACCAGTGGCCGTGGCTACTATGCAAAACTTTCCCATATAGCCATAGGTAGGGTCTGCAGGATCATTTGGTCTTCCATTGAGGAAAATGCTGTAGACCCGTCCTGTTTGCAGTTCAGGGGCGGGCATGCCGTTCGCTCCTTGGGGAAGATCACCATACCGAAGGCAGCTTTTTGACGAGAGCGGTACTTTTTTCCACCAGTCATATAAAAACTCCACACACCAACGGCGGGCTTTTCTGACAGGTCTGAAATGCTGAGTGCTCCCAGGAGTGGCTGGCCGTTACGCTTTTCTTCCTTCTGTGAGATTGTGAAACACGGTACGCCGTCAACCGAACTTATTTCTGCGTCGGCGATGCGCGATCTTGCGGATACTTCAAGGGATATCGACGAGAGGAGTACGCTCGATATTGCCGCCAGGTAAATTTTTTCGCTTTTTCTGTCTGTGAAAAAGTCACTGAGTACTTCTTCGTATAGTGCTTGGTCATTGGCATATTGCTCCTGTTGCATCGTTGGAGGATGCTTCAAATACTTTAACGCATAGTAGTCAGCCAGTAGATCCCCTTGTGCTTCCATGTTGTAGTCAGCTAGTCTTTTTGTGTGGCTGAGCTCATAGTTATAGTCCAACCCAATTCTGAATGCGCCCCGCATTGCCACCGGGTATCTCAGTTGATACTGCCAAACATGGACCATTTCGTGAATGAACCAACGGCGCCGGATCCTATCAGTACTAGAAAAATCGTCCAGAAATCTCGACTCATGAAAGTACATTTCCCCATTGGGTGTCATGGCAGTGTTTTTTGGTTGGAACAGCCATAGATAAGGCCTCTTGTGAATTTTGACTTTGCTATAGTCGACGGCATCCTCGAAAATCATCCATGCCATGTCTATTTCACCCTGGGTAAGCGGGCGAGCCATGCTATCGATTTTTACCTGTTTTACTGATGTATCGAGATCCTTGTCGGTCGTTTTTACGTCTTGTAGTTCCAGTATGATCGCCGTTGGCGCCACAGGGGCAGGTGCAGCGGAGCAGCAAGGAAGACTATCTTCTTGTGGGAAAAACTCCACCATCGTTATTTGCGCTTCCCGCTTGCTGGCGACGCGCCCCGTGCGCCCCTTCGCATCCGTCGTCCCCGTCCACGTTTCCCCATTGCTCAAGGTGAGCCGGTAATCGGCGTGCGCCAGCGGCACTTTGTTTTGCGAGACGAATTCCACCTGTTCGTCGTAGCCGCAGCACCAGCATTCGTCGGGCTGTCCGGCCAGGCGGTGCAGTTCGCAGCCGCTTGTCGCGTTGCGCAGGGTCGCGCCCAGCACGGGTCGGCCGTCGGCGCTGAAGGTGACGATCATGCTGTCGAAGCGCGCGCCCAGGCTTTTCTTCTGGTGGGCCACGAGCTTGAAGAACACGTCGCACGCGGTGGTGCTGATGACATGGTGCCTGGCCATGGCGCGCTCCGCCTTAAAACCTCAGCCTAAGCCAGCGGGGGCGGGATGGTATTGACTGGGCGCAAGGGGTGTGCGTTTGCGTTAAGATGCCCGGCGTTTCCCCGTTACGATGAAAAGAAAGAGAACCCATGTCCAGCGTACCCCATACTCAAGCATCGCAAGCCGCCGGCAGCCTGGCTGCCGCCCTGATCGGCGACCCGTTCTACCGCGCCGTCACGGTGGCGTGCGGCGAGGACGAAGCGGCGCGGCTGGTGATGCTGGAAGCGTACTTCGCGCTGGCGCTGGACGAAGGCTGGCAGGCGGGCCGCGTCGACCTGGCTGGCGATGGGTGCAATGAGGCGGGCAATGGCGCCGCCATCTGGACGACGGATACGCCGGCAGCCCGGCGCCAGGCCGCGTATGCGCAGCGCGAGGATGCTTTGCGCGTGCTGCTGGGCGAGCAGGGTTTCGCGCATTTTTCGGCCATCGTCGAGAACATGGAGCATGCGCTGGCGCCGCATGGTCTGCAGGACGCGTGGTACCTGTCGATCGCCGGCATCGCCCCGGACGCGCAGGGCCGGGGATTGGGCGCGTCCGTGCTGGCGCCGGGCCTGGCGGCCGTCGATGCGGCCGGCGCCGCGTGCTTCCTGGAGACCTACAACGAGCGCAGCCTGCCGTTCTACGGCCGTCTGGGCTTCGTGGTGGCGGGGCGTTACGCGGAAACCATCACGGGCTGCGATTACTGGCTGATGCTGCGGCAACCCACTGCTGCCTGATTGACCATTTTGCCAATTTCTATACACTCGTCTTTTCATTCAAGACTTGGAGATGGAAATGCCGACCCTGCCACTGCGCCGCACCCTGCTCGTTCTCGCCTGCCTGGGCGCCCTCGGCCACGCTCACGCCGATACCGTCATCGATAATGCGAATGGCTACACGCTCGACGCGCATGGCAAGGTGGTGCGCTTCACGGCGCTGGCCTTTGACGACGCTGGAAAACTCCTCGCCGTCGGCAGCGCCGCGCAGGTGAAGCGCAAGGCGGCCAAGGGCGCCCTGCACGTCGACGTGCAGGGCAAGACCGTGCTGCCAGGGCTGATCGACGCGCATGGCCACGTGTTCGGCCTGGGGACGATCGCCAGCGGCGTGATGCTGTACGGTTCGTCCTCATTGCCTGCCGCCGTGCAGGCCGTGGGCGACTTCGCCCGCGCGCATCCCGAGCGCAGCTGGATCGTCGGCAGCGGCTGGAACCAGGAAATCTGGAAGCTGGGGCGCTTTCCCACGGCCGCAGAGCTCGATGCGGCGGAAAGCGCACGGCCCGTGTGGCTGCGCCGGGTCGACGGCCACGCGGGCTGGGCCAACAGCCGCGCGCTGGCGCTGGCCGGCATCACGCCCGCCACGCAAGATCCGGCCGGCGGCAAGATAGTCCGCGATGCGGACGGCAATGCAACCGGCGTGCTGGTCGACAATGCCATGGACTTGATGGATGCCGTGCTGCCCAAGCCGGGCGACGTGGAAAACCGCGCCGCCCTCGATGGCGCGCTGGCGCAGCTGTCGCAGGCGGGCCTGACCAGCGTGCACGATGCGGGCATCGGCCAGATGCAGGACCGGCTGTTCCGCGACTATGCGGACCACGGCAAGCTGACGGTGCGCGTCTACGGCATGATTGCCGATACCACCGAAGACTTCGACGCGCTGTCGAAAAGGGGCCCATTAAAAAGCTATGCGCGCGACATGTACGCCTTGCGCGCCGTCAAACTGCTGTCCGACGGCGCCCTGGGCAGCCGCGGCGCGGCCCTGCTGGCGCCGTACAGCGACGATCCTTCTACCCGCGGCCTGCTGTTCTTCAAAGATGACGCCATGCGCGCGAAGATGGAAAAAGCCATGCGCGCCGGCTACCAGGTGAACGTGCACGCCATCGGCGACGCGGGCAACCACCAGATCCTCGACGGCTACCAGGCCTTGACCGCGCAATACCATAGCGCGGGCCTGCGCCACCGCATGGAGCACGCGCAGGTGGTGCAGTTGTCCGACATCCCCCGCTTCAAGGCGCTGGGCATCGTGCCGTCGATGCAGCCCACGCACGCGACGTCCGACCAGAATATGGCGGAGCAGCGCGTGGGCCACGAGCGCATCAAGGGCGCGTATGCGTGGCGCACCTTCCTCAAGCAAGGTTCGCGCATCGCCTGCGGCTCCGACTTCCCCATCGAGTCGCCGAATCCGTTCGAAGGCATCCACGCGGCCGTCACGCGGCAAAACAGCGAGGGGTTTCCGGCCGGCGGCTGGTATCCGCAGCAAGCCATGACGGTGACGGAAGCGCTGCGTTGCTTCACCCTCGACGCAGCCTGGGCGGCGCACCAGGAAAAGGTCATCGGCACCCTGGAAGCGGGTAAATGGGCGGATTTCATCGTCGTCGACCAGGACCTGTTCAAGGTGTCACCAGCCGCCATCGGCAAGACGCAGGTGCTGCAGACGTGGGTGGCGGGCAAGCGCGTGTTCGAGAAAAAGTAAGGATTTGACACCTGCAAAAACCTGTTGACTTGGTTGTATAGACAACCTATGCTGGGAGTACCAGAGCGGACCACGCATGTCCGCTCGCACCCTACGAGGAGACAGCATGAACAGCACAATGGACACCGATCCACGCTTTGATGCCAGCCGTACCATCCGCGCGCCGCGCGGCACGGTCATGGCTTGCAAGAGTTGGCAGGCCGAGGCGGCTTACCGCATGTTGCAAAATAACCTGGACCCGGAAGTGGCGGAAAATCCGCAGCACCTGGTCGTCTACGGCGGCATCGGTCGCGCGGCCCGCAACTGGGCCTGTTTCGACCAGATCCTCGCCTCGCTGCGCGAACTGGAAGACGACCAGACTTTGCTGATCCAGTCCGGCAAGCCGGTGGGCGTGTTCCAGACGCATCAGGACGCGCCGCGCGTGCTGATCGCGAACTCCAATCTGGTGCCGAAATGGGCGAACTGGGAACACTTCAACGAACTCGATCGCCAGGGCCTGTTCATGTACGGCCAGATGACGGCCGGCAGCTGGATCTACATCGGCACGCAGGGCATCGTGCAGGGCACGTATGAAACCTTCGCCGAGGCGGGCCGCCAGCATTTCGGCGGCGACTGGGGCGGGCGCTGGATCTTGACGGCGGGCCTGGGCGGCATGGGCGGCGCGCAGCCGCTGGCCGCCACGATGGCCGGCGCCGTGTCGCTCAATATCGAATGCCAGCAAAGCAGCATCGACTTCCGCCTGCGCACGCGCTACCTGGACAAGCAGGCGGCCAGCCTGGACGAAGCTTTGGCGCTGGTGAAATACCACACCGAGCGCAAGGAAGCCATTTCGATTGGCCTCCTGGGCAACGCGGCCGAAGTGCTGCCGGAACTGGTGCGCCGCGCCAAGGCGGGCGGCCTGGTGCCCGACCTCGTGACGGACCAGACGTCCGCGCACGACCTGGTCAACGGCTATCTGCCGCGCGGCTGGAGCGTGTCGGACTGGAAGGCGGCGCAGCAGGACCCGCAGCGCCACGCGCGCCTGACGGTGGCCGCCGCCGATTCCTGCGCCGCCCACGTGCAGGCCATGCTCGATTTCCACGCCATGGGCGTGCATACGGTCGACTATGGCAACAACATCCGCCAGGTGGCGTTCGACCAGGGCGTGCAGAACGCCTTCGACTTCCCCGGCTTCGTGCCCGCCTACATCCGCCCGCAGTTCTGCGAAGGGCGGGGGCCGTTCCGCTGGGTGGCCCTGTCGGGCGACCCGGAAGACATCTATAAAACGGATGCGAAGATCAAGGAGCTGTTCCCGCACCACAAGCAGGTGCACCACTGGCTGGACATGGCGCGCGAGCGCATCGCCTTCCAGGGCCTGCCGGCGCGCATCTGCTGGCTGGGACTGGGCGAGCGCCACATCGCGGGCCTGGCCTTCAACGAGATGGTGCGCACGGGCGAACTGAAGGCGCCCATCGTCATCGGCCGCGACCACCTGGACACGGGTTCCGTCGCCAGCCCGAACCGCGAGACGGAAAGCATGAAGGACGGCACGGACGCCGTCTCCGACTGGCCGCTGCTGAACGCCATGCTGAACACGGCCGGCGGCGCCACCTGGGTCTCGCTGCACCATGGCGGCGGCGTGGGAATGGGGTATTCTCAGCATGCGGGCATGGTCATCGTGGCCGATGGCACGGAAGGGGCGGCGAAACGCCTGGCCCGGGTGCTGGTCAACGACAGCGGCTCGGGCGTCATGCGCCATGCCGATGCTGGCTACGAAACCGCGGCCGCCTGCGCCAAGCGCAACGGCCTGATTCTTCCAATGCTTCCTTGAGACCTTGATGCGAATGACTATGACACAGCATGCCAAAAGTTGGACCCTGAAGCCGGGCGCGATGACCCTGGGCGACCTGCGCGCCGTCTGGGCCGCACCCGCCAAACTGATCCTCGCCGCCGAGGCCTATCCCGTCATCGAGGCATCTGCCGCCGCCGTGCAAGCCATCGTCGCCAAGGGCGATGCGGCCTACGGCATCAACACGGGCTTCGGCCTGCTCGCCAAGACGCGCATCCCCGATGAAAAGCTGGAGCAATTGCAGCGCAACCTGATCCTGTCGCATTCCGTCGGCACGGGAGAGCTGCTGTCGGACGCCGTCGTGCGCCTGATCATGCTGATGAAGATCGGCAGCCTGGCGCGCGGCTTTTCCGGCGTGCGCCCGCTGATCGTCGATACCCTGATCGCCCTGTACAACGCGGGCATCATGCCGGCCATTCCCGCCAAGGGTTCCGTCGGCGCCTCGGGCGACCTGGCGCCCCTGTCGCACATGACCCTGGCCATGCTGGGCGTGGGCGAGGTGCGCGTCAACGGCGAATTGATGCCGGCCCCCGAGGCACTGGCGCAGGCAGGCATCGCGCCCGTCGTGCTGGCGGCAAAAGAGGGGCTGGCCCTGATCAACGGCACGCAGGTGTCGAACGCGCTGGCGCTGCATGGCCTGTTCATGGCCGAGCGCCTGCTGGAAGCGGCCATGGTCACAGGTGCGCTGTCGCTGGACGCGGCCAAGGGCAGCGATGCGCCGTTCGACGCGCGCGTGCACGCCGTGCGGGGACAGCCGGGGCAGATACTGGCCGCGCAGATGTACCGCCAGCTGGTGGCCAACAGCGCCATCCGCGCTTCGCACCTGGAAGGCGACGAGCGCGTGCAGGACCCGTACAGCCTGCGCTGCCAGCCGCAAGTCATGGGCGCCTGCCTGGATTTGATCGGCAACGTGGGCCGCACCCTGCTGATCGAAGCCAATGCCGTCACGGACAATCCGCTGATCTTCCAGGATGGTCCCAACGGGCAGGCGGAGATCGTCTCGGGCGGGAACTTCCATGCCGAACCGGTGGCCTTTGCGGCCGATACCATGGCGCTGGCGATCGCCGAAATCGGTGCGCTGGCAGAGCGCCGTATCGCGCTGCTGATCGACGCGACGCTGTCCGGCCTGCCGCCGTTTCTCGTGCGCGACCCGGGCGTCAATTCCGGCTTCATGATCGCCCACGTGACGGCCGCCGCGCTGGCGTCGGAAAACAAGTCGCTCGCCCACCCGGCCAGCGTCGACAGCCTGCCCACGTCCGCCAACCAGGAAGACCACGTGAGCATGGCCACGTTCGCCGGGCGCCGCCTGGACGACATGGCGCACAACACGGCCGTCATCGTCGGCATCGAACTGCTGGCCGCCGCGCAGGGCATCGATTTCCACCGTCCGCTGAAAACCTCGCCGCACCTCGAACACGTGCACCACCAGCTGCGCCAGAAGGTGCCGTTCTTCGACGCCGACCGCTTCTTCGCGCCCGACATCGAGGCTGCCAAGCAGATGGTGCTGCAGGGTGAATTGAGCAGCACCTGCAAGAATTTGTTCGCCCCGCTGTACGCTTAAGCGGGAGCAAGGAGACAGGCATGGATTTTCGCTTCAACGAAGGCAGCATCCCGCTGCTCGTGTCGATGCCCCACGTGGGCACCGACATACCGGACGATATCGCCGCGCGCATGACGCCGCAGGCCTTGGTCAAGGCCGACACGGACTGGCATTTGCGCGAGCTGTACGGCTTTTTGCAGGAGATGGATGCGTCCGTGCTGTCGGCGCGCTGGTCGCGCTACACCATCGACTTGAACCGCCCGCGGGAAGACACGAACCTGTACCCGGGCCAGGATACGACGGGCTTGCTGCCCAACGATACCTTTCACCGCGAGCCGCTGTACCTGGCCGGCAAGGAACCCGATGCGGCCGACGTGCAGCGCCGATTGCAGCGCTACTGGGCACCGTATCATGCGCAGCTGCGCGCGGAACTGGACCGCCTGCTGCGCGTGCATGGCGCCGTGGTGCTGTGGGATGCCCATTCCATCGCCTCGCATGTGCCGCGCTTCTTCGACGGCAAGCTGCCCGACCTGAACTTCGGCACGGCCGATGGCGCCAGCTGCGATGCGGGCCTGACGTCCGCCGTGGTGGATATCGCGCGCGCGCAGGAACAGTTTACCGTGGCGCTCAACGGCCGCTTCAAGGGCGGGCATATCACGCGCCATTACGGCCAGGCGGACAAGCGCGTGCATGCGATCCAGCTGGAGATGTGCCAGTGCCTGTACATGAATGAACCTGGCATGGACGAATCGGCGCCGTTCGGCTACCGGCCCGACCTGGCGGCCCGGGTGCAGCCGCTGCTGCGCCGGATGATGGAAGCGGCCGTGGCATGGGTGGCGCATTGAGTACCGGTCTGTTTGCGCGCCACGCGCTGCTGCCGCAGGGCTGGCGCCGCGACGTGCTGCTGGAATGGGACGCGGCCGGCGACTTGACCCACGTCGAGGAGGGCGCCACGCCGCCGCCAGGCGCGGAAGTGGCCGAATATGTCTTGCCCGGCATGGTCAACCTGCATTCGCATGCCTTCCAGCGGGCGCTGGGCGGCATGACGGAGGTTGCAGGCGACGAGGTTAATCATGTCGCGGACAGCTTCTGGACCTGGCGCGACTTGATGTACCGCTTCGCCCGCCACATCACGCCGGAACAGATGGAGACCATCGCCGCGCAGCTGTTTGCCGAATGCCTGCGCCATGGCTACACGTCCGTCTGCGAATTCCACTACCTGCAGCGCGATGCGGCTGGCGCGCTGTATGCGCGTCCCGCCGAAACGGCCGAGCGGGTGCTGGCGGCGGCGCGCGTCAGCGGCATCGGCATGACCATGCTGCCGGTGCTGTACAGCCATGCGGGCTTCGGCGCACAGCCCCTCAAACCCGAGCAGGCGCGCTTCCGCACGGGTGCGGACGATGTCTTGCGCATCGTCGAGGCGCTGGCGCCGCAGCGCGGCGGGCAGGTGGAAGTGGGCTTTGCGCCCCATTCGCTGCGCGCCGCCGGTGTGGCGCAGATCCGCGAAGTGGCGCAAGCGCTGCCCGCGGGCCGCCCTATCCACATCCATATCGCCGAACAGCAGGGCGAGGTGCGCCAGTGCCTGGACTACAGCGGCCGGCGCCCGGTGCAGTATTTGTACGATCAGCTCGACGTCGATGCGCGCTGGTGCCTCGTGCACGCCACGCACGTGCAGCCCGACGAAGTGGCGCGGATGGCCGCCAGCGGCGCCGTGGCGGGCCTGTGTCCGACGACGGAAGCGAACCTGGGCGACGGCCTGTTTCCGCTGGCCGAATTCATCGCCGCCGGCGGGCGTTTCGGCGTCGGCAGCGACAGCCATGTGTCGCAGTCGCCGGTGGAAGAATTGCGCTGGCTCGAATACGGCCAGCGCTTGCAGCGGCAGCAGCGCAACGTGGCTGCCACGCCGGAGCAGCGGCATGTGGGCGACTATCTGTGGCAGGCGGCCTTGCGGGGCGGCGCGCAGGCGGCCGGGCGCAAGCTCGGTGCTTTGGCGCCGGGCTGCCGCGCCGATGTGCTGGTGCTCGACGACGCGCACGTGAACCTGAGCGGCGTGCCCATCGCCGATGTGCTGGGCAGTTTTATCTTCTGCGGCAACGACAAGCTGGTGCGCGACGTGCTGTGCGGCGGCCAGTGGCAGGTGCGCGATGGACGCCACGTGGCGCAGGACGCCATCGCTACCGCCTACAAGCGCACCCTGGCGCAATTGAGGGCGCTCTGATGGCGACCTTCATCCCACAGGAATACCTGCGCGCCGCGCCGTGGAAAAACGGCGGCGGCAGCACCATGGAAATTGCCATTTCTCCCCCGGACGCCGGTTTCGGCGATTTTGACTGGCGTATCAGCCTGGCGACGATCACGGCCAGCGGGCCGTTTTCCAGCTTTCCCGGCATCGACCGCAGCCTGATGCTGGTCGATGGGGACAGCGTGCAGCTGACGCTCGACGGCACGCGCAAGGTGGTTTTGAGCGCGGCGCAGCCGATGCTGTGGTTTCCCGGCGAGGCGGCCGTGGAGGCGCAAGTCAAGGGGCCGACGACGGATTTCAATGTGATGACGCGGCGCGACCGCTGCCGCCACCAGCTGGAAAAAATCACGGCGCCGGGCAAGCTGGTACGGCGCAGCGCGGCCACCCTGCTGTTCGTCGCCGGCGAAGGCCACGTGCTGGCGCGCGCAAGCGGCCAGCAGTTTGCGCTGGCCCGCCATGACGCGCTGCTGCTGGACGCCGACGATGCGCAGGAATGGCGTCTCGACGCCTTGCAGCGCACGGCCGTGTTCCGCGTCGACCTGTTCATCTAGGAGAGAAAACGATGCAAGACTGGGATATGGTCATCCATAACGTCAACCTGGCCACGATGGAGCACGGCTACGGCGAACTGCTCGACGCGGCCATCGCCGTCAAGGATGGCCGCATCGCCTGGTTCGGCCCCGGCGACGAGCTGCCGGCCAGCGGTGCGGTGCTGTTCGATGGCCAGGGCTGCTGGCTGACGCCCGGCCTGATCGACTGCCATACGCACGTCGTCCACGCGGGCAACCGCAGCGACGAATTCGAGGCGCGCCTGAATGGCGCCAGCTATGAAGACATCAGCCGCGCCGGCGGCGGCATCATGTCCACCGTGCGCGCCACGCGTGCGGCCAGCGACGACGAATTGCTGCGGCAAAGCCTGCCCCGCGTGCTGGCGCTGCTGGCCGAGGGCGTGACCACGCTGGAAATCAAGTCCGGCTACGGTCTCGATGCGGACAGCGAGGCGAAGATGCTGCGCGTGGCACGCCGCATCGGTCAAGAGCTGCCGGTCACCGTGCGCACCACCTTCCTCGGCGCGCACGCGCTGCCGCCCGAATACGCGGGCCGGCCCGACTCTTATATCGACCTGCTGTGCGCGCAGATGCTGCCCAGGCTGGCCGGCGATGGCCTGGTCGACGCCGTCGACGCGTTTTGCGAACGCATCGGCTTTACGCCGGCGCAAGCGCAGCGCATGTTTGACGCGGCGCAAGGCCTGGGTTTACCTGTAAAACTGCATGCGGAGCAGCTGTCGGACCTGGGTGGCGCGGCCTTGGTAGCCCGCTACGGCGGCCTGTCGGCCGACCATTTGGAATTCCTGTCGCAGGAGGGCGTCGCCGCCATGGCAAAACACGGCACGGTGGCCGTGCTGCTGCCGGGCGCATATTACTTTTTGCGCGAAGTACAGCAACCTCCCATCTCAGATTTGCGCGCGGCGGGCGTGCCGATGGCCGTATCCACCGATTGCAACCCGGGCACCTCGCCCATGACGTCATTGCTGCTGGCGATGAACATGGCGTGCACCCTGTGGCGGCTGACGCCGCAGGAAGCGCTGGCCGGTGCCACGTGCCACGCGGCGCGCGCGCTGGGCCTGCAGCAGGAAACGGGCAGCCTGGCGGTGGGCAAGCGCGCCGATTTCGCCCTGTGGCGCATCGCGCGCCCGGCCGACCTGGCGTATGCGCTGGGCCTGAACCCGTGCGCGGGCGTGGTGCATGGCGGTGTCTGGCGCACGCCGGTGGTAAGCTTGCCGGATTGATCATCCGTCCCGGAGCGCCGCGTGCGTGCTGCTTATTTGCCGTTTTACTTGCTGTTGTTACTTGTCTTCGCCGCCGCGCCCATGCCCTCCCTTGCCATGGACGGTGACACCCTGAAGGTGGGTTCGAAGCGCTTTACGGAATCGTACATCCTCGGCGAGATCATCCAGCAGAGCGCCGCGCCGCACGTCAGGGCGCAGCACCGCCAGGGCCTGGGCAACACGGCCATCGTGCTGGCCGCGCTGCAGGCGGGCAGCATCGACGTGTATGCCGAATACATGGGCACCATCGCCAGCGAAATCCTCAAGCACGACAAACAGATTGATCTGGATCAGATGCGGCGCGAGCTGGCCGCGCTGGGGCTGGGCGTGGCCGTGCCGCTGGGCTTTAACAATACGTATGCGCTGGCCATGCGCGGCGATGAACAATCCATCGCCAGCCTGGCGCAGCTGGCGCAGCACCCGGCCTTGAAGTTCGGTCTGTCGCATGAATTCATCGGCAGGATCGATGGCTGGCCGGGCCTGGCCGCGCGCTATGGCTTGCCGCAGCGCCCGCGCGGCCTCGATCATGGCATTGCGTATGAAGCGCTGGCGCAGCGCCAGGTGGATGTGATCGACATCTATTCGACGGACGCGAAGATCCGCCAGTACGGCTTGCGCGTGCTGGCCGACACGCAGCAGTATTTCCCCCGCTACGACGCCATGCTGCTGTACCGGCTCGACGTGCCGCGGCGCTTTCCCGCCGCCTGGCACGCCTTGCAGGGGCTGCAGGGGCGCATCAGCGAGGGCGACATGATCGCCATGAATGCGGCCGTGGAAATCGACGGCAAGAGCTTTGCCGGCGTGGCGCGGCAGTGGCTGGCGTCCGGCACGCGGGCAAACAAACCGGCCGCCGCGCGCAGCGGCCTGCTCGATAAAATCTTCGGCGACGATCTGTGGACCCTGACGCGCCAGCACCTGACCCTGGTGCTGCTGTCGGTGGCCCTGGCCTGCCTGATCGGCATTCCGCTGGGCGTGCTGGCGGCGTTTTCGGCGCCGCTGCGGCAAACGGTGCTGGCCTTCGTCGGCGTGCTGCAGACGGTGCCGTCGCTGGCCCTGCTGGCGATATTGATTCCCGTGCTGGGCATGATCGGCTTGGCGCCGGCGCTGGTGGCGCTATTCGTGTATGCCTTGCTGCCCATCGTGCGCAATACGTGCACGGGCATCTTGCAGGTGCCGCAAGGCTTGCGCATGGCGGCGCTGGCGCTGGGCCTGAGCCGGCGCGACCGCCTGCTGCACGTGGACTTGCCGCTGGCCTTGCCCGTCATGCTGGCGGGCGTGAAAACGGCGGCCGTGATGAGCGTGGGCACGGCCACCATCGCCGCCTTCATCGGCGCGGGCGGCTACGGCGAACGCATCACCATCGGCCTGGCGCTGAACGACAACGACATGCTGCTGGCCGGCGCGATCCCCGCAGCCGTGCTGGCCCTGCTGACGCAAGGCTTGTTCGAGCTGGTGGAGCGCTGGGCCGTTGCCGGCCGGCAGCACTGACGGCATCACGGTTACAGCGAGTGCAGTTTGGAGCGCACCGAGACGACGGCCTGGTGCAGGATGCGTTCGGCCTGGAAGTCGTTCTCGCGCTGTTCGGCGATGGCTTGCAAGTCGCGCGTGTAGCGTTCCAGGCGGGAACGCAGGTAGGCGCGGTAGATTTTCATGACGAGCGGTTTGGCAGAGACATTCATGATGTGGCTCCCAGTTGCGGAATGATGCGTTCATTTTGTGTGAGCGGAATGCCGCCACTTTGCGTCATATCAAACGCCATGACCCCGGCAAATTGGCGCGTTTGACATTGCGCAATGCCCCCAACGTCGAAGATGCCACACTGAATCTTCCCTGCTCGCCTGGACATCATCAGCCGCGGGCCCTGATTCCATCAAGCATACTCGAGGAGCGTCGCATGGTCATTTTTGCCGTGGTTGCTGGCTGCATCGCCTGCCTGACAGTGTACCAAATCTATAAAAATGCGCAGGGTGGCAGTGGCGTTACGCAACAACATATCGGCTTGCACGGCACATTGATTGAACCACGGAAATAATCAGTGTCATCCAAGCGACACCTGGCACCTGCCTGGCGGATTTAAGTCAAATGTAAGGTCCGGTAAGCAAATGTAAAGGTCGGCGCGGTGACCAGTCGTAGCGTTTATATTGATAACCGTTGATTGCATTCTCCCCCTCCCACTTGACAATGGGTTCACCCCGCGGTGCCGCTAGCCCGCGGGGATTTTTTGGGAACTTGCATTGTCAGTGCCCTCGCTACAATTCCAATCAGGCCGCTTTTGGCGTGCCCGCCGACAATTGCGTCAAGGCATCGCCAGCCACGCGGCAGATGCGCCAGTCCGGCATCACGTCCGCGCCCATGCCCTGGTAGAAGTTGATCGCGTTGTCATTCCAGTCCAGCACCGACCATTCGAAGCGGCCGCAATCGCGTTCGACGGCCAGTTGCGCCAGCGCCACGAGCATCTGCTTGCCATAGCCCTTGCCGCGCACCGATTGCTTCACATACAGGTCTTCCAGGTACAGCCCCTTGCGGCACAGGAAGGTGGAAAAATTGTGGAAGAACAGGGCGAAGGTTACGACCGTGCCGTCTTCCTCGCCCACCAGCGCCTCGCACGCGGGGTGTGTGCCGAACAGGCTGTCGTGCAGCATGGATTCCTTGGCGATCATCATGTGTTCGAGTTTTTCAAACACGGCCAGTTCGTGGATCATGCCGAAGATGGCGCCCACGTCGGATGCGGTCGCGGGACGGATGGCGAGGGAGGAAGAGGTGCTCATGTTGCCTTTGTTGAGGGAGTGGTGGAAAGGGAAGCAATGCTACTCGTCTTGCGCGCGCCCGACGTCAGCGCCCATGCCACGCTGGACAGGCACAGCACCATGCCCACCCATTCGATGGGGGCGGGCCGGTAATGTTCGAACTGTACCGACAGCAGCACGGAAATGACGGGCGTGACGACGCCGATATACACGGTTTTTTGCGTGCCGATGCGCGCGATTAAAGTGAAATACGCGCTGAAGGCGATCACCGAGCCGAAGAGGGCCAGATACAGCAATCCCATCCAGTAACTCGTGCGCGTAGGCAATTGCCAGGACTGGCCCGTGGCGATGGCCCAGGCGGCGACCATCAAGGTACCCCACAGCATGGTCCACGCCATCGTCAGCATCACGTTGCCGGACTGTTCGCGCACTTTCATGACGAGGGCATTGCCCACCGTGCTCGACACGGTGGCCACCAGGGCCAGCATGAAGCCGAGCAGAAAGTGGCCATTGCCGCCGCCGAGCATATCGTGCAGCGCCGCGCCGATGGACTGGTAAAACAGCAGCACGATGCCGCAGATGGCGACGAACGCCGCGCAACAGGTGCTCCAGGTGATCGGCGTGCCGAAGGCGATGCGGTTGAGCAAGGGCGTCCAGAACACCATCAACGCGAACAGCACGCTGACGAGGGCCGACACCAGGTATTGTTCCGAGCTGTAAGTACACACATAGCTGAGGGCAAACGAGGCCAGGCCCTGCAGCAGCATCCATTTTTGCGCGCGCCAGGGCAGGCGCAGGCGGTCGCCGCGCAGCGCGCACCAGGCGAACAGGGTGGCGGACGCCAGGCCGAAGCGGTAGACCACGGACACGGCAGGGGCGACGTCGCCCAGCTGCAAGGTGATGGCCCAGAAGGTGGAGCCCCAGATCAGGCAGGCAATGATGAACAGGAGAGGAGAGGACATCGCGCAAGTATACGGGCATCGCGCGGGGATGGCGAGTATTGGCCGAGCTTGCTCGGGGCCGTCAGGAGACACTCCGGTATTGAGCCAGCGCAGTGCTTCTGGAGAATGTTGAATTTATGAAAATATTTACATTAATATCAAGTAAATATTTTCTGAATTGCATCTTTGAACGGAGACCGCCATGCCAGCCTCACTGCAGATCAAAGTATGGAGCGTGCTTGTGTATGTTCTCGTGGCAACCTTGATGGCCATCTGGCTGCACGAGGGCATGTCGCCCTCGGCCTTGCTGATGGCTGCCGGCGCCTTTGGTTGAAGCCCGTGCGCCGGCAAGCAGATCAGTGGGTGACGCGGGTCTTGCGGCCATCCGACAGCAGGCGCACGCGCTCGCCCGGACGGAACAGCTCGTCCGCGTCCTGCACGATGGCGCGCATGTCGCCATTGTCCAGGCGCACGGTGATTTCCAGGCCGGGTTTGTTCGAGGCGTTCGCTTCGATGCTCTTGCCGGCCATGCCGCCGGCGACCGCGCCGAGAATGCTGGCCGCGATGGCGCCCTTGCCGCCTCCGACGGTCGAGCCGGCCACACCGCCCAGCGCCGCGCCAGCCAGCACGCCCGTGCCCGTTTCGCCCTTGTCGATGGTTACCTGGCGGACGGATTCAACCGTGCCCATGCGAACCGATTGTTCATTCTGCGCCTGGCGCGCGTTGTACACATTCGCCGAGTTCGGTTGTACGGCACAGCCGGCCAGGGTGGCGAGCAATGCCACTGCAATAATTGGTGCTTTCATGTAGGACTCCCTTGGACAAAAGTTGGTTGCCGATTGCGTCGACCGGCAGATGATGACTTATCATAAGGACACTTGTCGCAGATAACTAGTTGCGAATAGTAAAAATCTGTTACCGGTCCCGCGTAACCGCTTGCCGCTCAATACGCCAGCCGCAGGCGCCGGTACAAAAATCCCAGCACGAACAGCGGACCCACCAGCAAAAAGCGCAAGTCGTCGAGAAACGACGGTTTCTTGCCTTCGATCTGGTGGCCGATGAACTGGCCTATCCAGGCCAGCACGAACAGCGCCAGCGACACGGGCAGGATGGTCAGCGGGGGCATGAGCAGCAGCAGGCCCAGCATGGCGGCCAGCATCGCCAGCATGCCCGCAGCAAACGGGCGCGACAGCTTGTAGTAATAGTATAAGGCCAGAATACTGCCGAGCAGCGCCACGCTGGGATGCACGCTCCACAGCAGCCCCAGCAGGCTGAAAACGATCAGCGGCACGCACACGATGTGCACCCATTCATTGACGTGGTTGCGGTGGCTTTCGCCATACTGGGCCAGCAGGGTGTCGATGGTGCGCATGGGCGGTCTCTTGTGTGGAGTTCTGGCTGGAAATTCTACACCGGAACTCAGCCAACCGAACGCAGCGAACCGCCCGCAGAATTGTTGTATTGGAAATTCTGGGCTATTATTTCCAATTGGAAATGTTTTCACCCACTGCACAGATGGAATAAAGGTATCCGTGACATTGCAAGCCAGCCACCCTGATTACCAGCGCTATTCGATGGCGTCCCTGCAACAAGCCCTGTCCGGCGCCGACGGAGCCGATGCGGCACGGCGCCAGCGCATCGAAGCGGAAATTGCCCAGCGCCAGCAGGATGACCATGCGGCAGAACAGCGCCAGTGGGCCGCGCGGCCGCAGGACAAGCCGCTCGATCCGGCCACTGCCGCGCTCAAGGAAGCAGCCGGTCCCTTTCTGCGATCTGCGGGCTATGTGTTGCTGTTCGCATGGGTGGTGTTGCGAGTTGCGGGCTTGCTGGAAACCTTGCAGACAGGTAGCCGGACCTATGTGTTTGGCAATCTCGGTTTGTTGATCTTTGGTGCCTGCCTGGTGCGCGGCAAGCTGCGCGCGGCAGTATGGCTGCGCTGGCTGGCGGTATTCTGGATCGTGCCTGCCGTGCTGGCGATCGATTTCCTGTTTCTGCAGCCGATGTCTCTGACGGTGATGCAATTCAAGCTTGCACCCGGCTATCGTATCTGGTCGGCGCTGGAAGCCGTGCTGTCATTGTGGGTCATTCATTACCTGTATCGTCAGCTGGGTATGCCTGCCGTCATGGCCGCCTGCGATGCCAGGGGGTACAAGCGACGCGATCTGCGCATCCCTGCCATCTGCGGCCTGATCCTCGGCATGACTGGCGTGGCTTTCCAGCTGCATGCCTTGCATGGAGATACGGCTACGCAGGCGCGTGCGATCGTGGCGCAGCGCTATGGATCGGGCTACCAATACCATGTCAACGGCGTCGGCAATGTCGTCACACCGCAAGGCAAATTTCATACGGCACAGGTGCTAGCGTGGGATGACAAGGGCATCATGTCTGTGCCCGTGCAATGGCCCCAGTAAAATAGGCGCTGCCCCCACTCCTGCAGGATGCCGCTTTTGACCCGCTTATTGTCTGTTGAACCGGCCATGCCGGACCCGCGCAAGCGCTGTTTCGCCCCCGTCGTCGATGCCGGCACGCGCCTGCTGATACTGGGCAGCCTGCCCGGCGAAAAATCGCTGGCGCATAGCCAGTACTATGCGCACCCGCAAAATCGATTCTGGCAGTTGATGTCGGAAGTGACGGGAGTAGATTTGGTACGGCTCGATTACACTTCACGTCTCAATACCTTGCTGGAGCAGCGTGTTGGTCTATGGGACGTGGTGGCTGAAGCACATCGTGCGGGCAGCCTCGATAGCAGTATCCGCGACCGCAATGACAACGATTTACTCGCATTGATGGCCAATTTACCTGAGTTGACGACCATTGCTTTTAACGGTGGGACGGCGTCCAAGCTTGGTCTGAAGATTCTGGGCCAGTATGCGGCACGTTATCGCATCGTCCAACTTCCATCGAGCAGCCCCGCCTACACATTGTCCTACGCCGAAAAATCGCAATTATGGCAGGTTCTACGCGGGGTTATCTCGGTCCCCAACTGACATCGAGCGTGCCTGAAATCAACGCCGAACCCGCTGGGATGAGCTAATCATTTCGCTCAGAACGAACGGGATCAGTGTCGCCCGAGGACGTATTGCGGTAACGTATTCCGAATGGACGTGTAAGCTTCGGGCGTGTTTTATGTAACTTTGCCTAAGGCTTGTGCCGATGTCCATTTTACTTCGGCAGTCTCAACAAGCTGTCGAATTGCTTTGAGGTCGGCAACTGCAAATCCATATGTGAAACTCGGTTCAACTTGATTTCTCTTGGACTTGCTCAAGTCGCGATGAACATGATCCGGGCCATATTCGACTTTGTGATGATCAGCCGAATCTATCCGGGCAATTGGCTTCCTCGTAGGGTCTTGAATATTGTATGCGTAATCATTTAGCGCATCTTGACGAATGATTACGCGAAAACCTGAGTTGCGCACAGCGGTTATGGTCTGGCCATCAATTTTTTCAATTACGCATTTCAGTTCGTCGCGCACCATCTCACAGGTCATTTCGATGGTTTGTTGCCCGTGTCGCACGACCTTTGCACCTACGAGGAAGGGGGCCGGAACGCCCATCTTTTCTGAAATGTAGTTGAGCAGTGTTGAGTGATCCTTGGCTTCCGTTTCATGCTGGCCGCAAAGCTGCAAACCAATCATGATGCCCTTTACGCCGATAACTGTAGTCGTAGACATCAGATTAGTCTTCTTTCCACACACCATACAACCGCCATTGGAAGACAGCCAAATACCTTGTTCGACCACTGTGTTCCTGACCCGCCCGTCCAGCAAACCGTTGAATGCCTTGTTGTTTGCCTCCCACCGCGTATGCCAATGCTCGTAACGTTCGGCATAGCGTTTGTCCTCGATCAATGGCGAGAACTGTTCGTCGTTCATCGGTGGAAGCGTTACACCATGCTGCTGCATATATGCGCCAATCTTACCGACAGCCATCAGGTCAGCCGTCTTCATGTAATAAATTCGTGGCGCAGGGAAGTTGTCGGTTGCTGCATAGAAAGCATTGAAATGGAATTCGCCGGCACCGATGTAGATGTGGGTATTGTCGGCTGTCTTCATCATTTGCAGAAGATCACTTTGGCTCTTCATCTCAATGGCGACCACGGGCATGTTCGGCTTCAGCACGTTTACCGCCATGCTCTTTACACACGTGTCCGTATGGCGTCCGTCAAGGCCATAACTGAAACAAATCTGGATCATTTGGCGGATGTTCAAGTTACTCCTTCACTTTCAACTGGCTCAGTATCGAACCGATATGTGTCCGCATTATGCAGAATCAAGTTGATTCCAAAGATTCTTCGGACTTCGAGATTCAATCGGCGAAAACTTACTGGTACTTTCATTAACGCTCCAGTTGCATTCACAGTGGCGCCTGACAGCTACGCTATTCGTAGCGCAACGCAACTATACCCAGAAAACTTGAAAGACTTGAAGAGCGAAAGTGAGAGTCTTGCGCAAGTCGCGGAGAATCGCATGGATGCGCGCCTTTAGGTGCGATTTGAGCCAAAGGGCAACAGATAACCGAAGTGCTGGGCAAGCATGCGCAGCGCTACCGCATCGTCAGCTTGCCGTCGAGCAGTCCCGCCTACACCTTGGCGTATGCGCAGAAATTGCAGGCGTGGCTGGCTTTGCGCCCCTGATGTCAGGCGGCCCCGTGCATGAGGCGCTGCGCCTGTACCTGCGATACTGGCGCCGCCAGAACCAGGCGATGCAGATCAGGCCCAGCACGGATGGCGCCAGTTGCGTCCAGAGCTGGCCCATGCGCAGCAAGTTGCCCGCGGCGGCCGAAAGCATGGCGAACAGCGAAGCGAGCAACTTGTAGATGTGTTCATAACGCCATAACACGCGATGCCAGCGGCGGGGAAAGGCCCAGCGCGCGCCGTCGTAGACGAGGATGGTGGCGAGGCCCCCAGCGATGACAGTACGACGAGGGCTTGCTGTCCGGACGCATCGTGCTGCAGGCGCAGCAGGATCAGCCCGCCCGCCAGCAGCGCCGCTGCCGTCATCGTGCCGTCGACGGCTTGCGGACCGGCATCGCGCGTGTAGATGGCGCGCCAGCCGCTCAGCAGCTGGTACAGCACCAGCACGGTCAGCACGGCAAAGACGGGGCGATAGTCAAACAGCACAGGTTGCCGAGGGCGGCCGTGGCGCAGACCAGCAAGGTCAGCCAGGCGAACAGCCTGCCGCGGCGACGGTGCTGCGGAGTGCCCTTGGCGGTCGCCAGCAGGAACAAGCCCAGGCCGATGGCGGCGTTGCCGGTCAGCACATGGGTGGCAATATTGATCAGTTGTGGCTGGGGCATGCGCTTCTCCGGACGGTGCGCCTGGCTGGTCGCACGCTAACGGGAGATGGTATCTTGATAACTGCCGCATGTCGAGATGGCGGGCGGCAGGGGCGAACTCAGGCAGGCGCGTAAGGCTGCGCTTCCAGCGGCTGCCCCTTGGCATCGAATTTCAGCGCCACGGACAAGCTGGTGACGCCGATGGTGGCCAGCGCGTCGCAGATGTCGTCGACTTCGTCCTGCAGGTCGGCGGCCAGGTCCAGCGGCTTGTCTGCGCTGTGCAGCAACTGGCCGCCCGCCGTGCTGACGTTGACGCGCAGCAGCATTTCGCCATGTTCATCGGCCGGGCCGACGACCACCGAGACGTCGCCCGCGTCCACCTTGTTTTCCGCCAGTGCATGATTGATGCCGGACATCATCTGCAGCATCGCATACTCGCTCATGCCTTGTTCCTTGCCACCGTGGAACAGATCCTGGTACAGAAAACTCACTTCCAGGGTACTGCCGGCCGGCGCCAGGCAGCGTTTCACCAGGTCGCCCACTTCCGTCGTCCACTGCTGGTAGCGGGCCATGCGCGCATCGAACCAGGCGTCGAGCGCCGCTTCATCCTTCGGTTCCGCATAGAACGGGTCGTCCACGCGCTTCAAGGCAAAGCCCAGCAGGAAGCGCAGTTCGACGGCCGTGTCCTGCGGGCCGAAAGCCGTCTCGCTCCAGCCGACGATGCTGCTTTCCAGACCCGGCGTGGCGACGATTTTCTTGTCCGTCATCGATGAATAGGCATCGCGCACCATGTCGTGCAGGTGGCTGTAGGTGATGCGGTCGATCTCGTTGAGGTCGTAGGCATGGCTCATCAGGACCACCTTGGCCTTGGCGCTTTCCAGTTGCGCCTGCTGGAAACTCTTCACCAGCGCTTCGAACGCGTCCTGGTCCTGGAAACTGTCCGCTTCCCGCAGGCCGCCCGTGCTTTGCACCAGCAGGGGCACGACGAAGGCGTTGATTTCCATGGCCGGGGCATTCTCGCGGCGGATCACGGAAACGGCAGCCGCTTCCTCGATATGGCTGCGCAGGTACTGGTAGGCGCCCACGTCCTCGTACTTGGCACGCTCGATGGCGTCGTACAGGATTTCATCCTTCTTTTGATTCAGGGCCTTGCGGATCAGGCGGCCGAACTCGACGGCTTGCTCGGCCAGCACCGTGCCCTGCGATTCGCTGTCTTCCTGCTCCGCCAGGTTCAGCGCCATCGTGCACAGCATGCGTGTGACGGACTCGTCCTTGTCTTCGGGCGTGTTGGCGGATTTACGGGGGACAGGGCGCTTATTTTTGGGCATGGCGATCAAGAGGTTAAGAAATACGGGTCAGGCAAACGGAAACGGGCGCCAGGACTCTGCCAGGCGCCGGGACGGATCATACAGGCGGACGCGGCCGCCTGATACCTCAATGGTCGGTATCGAACATCTCGTGCAGCTCGTCGAGCAGGTCGGCGGCTTCTTCCTGCGACAGGCCAAGATGCTGGCAAGCAAGTTCGCCGCCCTTGTCCCACTCGAGCGAAGTACTGTTGCCATGGTAGCGCTGAATGCCCTTTTCGGCCAGCAGCGACAGGGCGACGAGCGAGCGGATGGCGTCGTCCGTGGACGGGTCGGCCAGCACCGTGTAGTCGTGGTGGTGCAAAATCGCCCAGGAGACGTCGGAGGACAGGCCCCAGTTGCGCGCCAGCAAGCAGCCGATGGCCGCATGGTTGGTCTGGTGGCGCGCGTCTTCCAGTGTCGTAAAACAATTGTGCGCATCGTTGGCCGCCGCCGCGTACGTCTTGACATAGTCGGGGAAGCGGTTCATCAACAGCGGCACGCCGATGTCGCAGAACAGGCCGAAGGTATGCGCGATGTCGGGCGGGGCGATGCGCAGCTTGCGCGAGGTAAATACCAGGGCGCGCGCGCGCTTGGCCGACACATCCCAGAAATTGGTCAGTTCCACGCCTTCCGCTTCCAGCGCCTGGCGCGCCAGCAAGCCCGTCATCATGGCGCTGCACTGGTTGATACCGAGAAAGTTGATGCCTTGCTCGACGGATTTGGCTTTGCGCGCGGCGCCATAGAACGGTGAATTCGCCAGTTTCAGCAGGGCGCCCGACATGCCGACGTCGTCGGCGATGATGCGCGCGATGCGGCGCGGCGACGGGTCGTCTTCCGCCAGTTCGCGCTGCAGGTCGACCAGCAGGCTGGGACGCGGTGGGATACGGATGGAACGCATCAAGGCGTCAACCGGATCTTCCTGCACTACCTGCTTTTGCGCTGCCGCTCTCATCATCACGCTTTCATCATCATTTTTGTGTCCGGTGCTTATTCTGTCGCGCGCTGCCGCTGCCCGCCTCATGAGCGTCTGGCGCAGTGCCCGACGATTATCGCTGTTTATGCATGGCAATAGTTCATATCTGCAATATATTGTCGCAAAAATCCCCGTTTTGGCCTGGTCCGGCCGCCATTTTCGTCATTTTACGACGCTGCCCATCCCGATATCCGTGATAAAAAGTTCAAGTTTTATTTGTTTTCAAGGCGGGGGTGAGGCGTGCGGTGGACAGCGCGGCGGTACAATTGCCGGATGAAAAAATCCTCGCGGGTATCGATTTTGCGGACGATTCCAGCAGCGTGGCGCGCCAGCTGATCGGCGTGACCGTGCTGGTCGACGGCGTGGGCGGGCGCATCGTGGAAACGGAAGCGTATGACCGGCTGGACCCCGCTTCGCACACGTATGGCGGCATGACGCCGCGCAATGCGGCCATGTTCGGCCCGCCCGCGCACGCCTATGTCTACCGCTCGTACGGCATCCACTGGTGCCTGAACTTTGTGTGCCGCGAAGCGGGGCATGGCGCGGGCGTGCTGATCCGCGCCATCGAACCGCTCGTGGGACTCGATGCCATGCGCGAGCGGCGCGGCGTTGAGGATGCGCGGCTGCTGTGCTCGGGACCGGGCAAGGTGTGCCAGGCGCTCGGTGTGAGCCATCTGCAGAACCGGCTGGCGCTCGATGCGCCGCCCTTCATGCTGCTGGCCCGCGAGGACGAGGTTGCTGTACAGGCGGGACCGCGCATCGGCATTTCCAGGGCGATGGAGACGCCGTGGCGTTTCGTGCTGGCCGGCTCCGCTTATCTGAGCAAACCGATGCGCGCGCCCGTCATCTAGTTACCTTCCTGCCCGCGCCGGCGCGGGGCGCATCCTTGGCGCCACGCATGCCGGGCATGCCGCGCAGCGGACTGTGCAGCGCGCGCCGTTCCCGGGCGGGCATCCTGGCGGGGTCTTGAAAGGCGTCGTCTTCGGCGCCGGCGGGCGTGGCCGGCGCGGCTGGATCCAGGGTGAACACGCTGACCGCCGCCGACAGTTTGACGGCCTGGTCCTGCAGGCTGGCCGCCGCCGCTGCCGCCTGCTCCACCAGGGCCGCGTTTTGCTGCGTGACGTCATCCATCTGCGCCACGGCCAGGTTCACTTCCGTGATGCCCGACGCCTGCTCGGCGCTGGCCTCTTTGACGCGCTGGATGATCTCGTTGACTTGCTGCACCGAGGCCACGATGGCGCCCATGCTGTCGCCCGCCTGCTGCACGGCCACGCTGCCGCCGTCGATGGTGGTGACGGACGTGGCGATCAGGGTCTTGATTTCCTTGGCCGCCTGCGCCGAGCGCTGCGCCAGGGTGCGCACTTCCGACGCCACGACGGCAAAGCCGCGGCCTTGTTCGCCCGCGCGCGCCGCCTCCACCGCGGCGTTCAGCGCAAGGATATTGGTTTGGAAGGAAATACCGTCGATCACGCCGATAATATCCACGATCTGGCGCGAATTGGCCCGTATCGTCGCCATCGTCGCCACCGCCTGCTGCATCGACGTGCCCCCTTGCACGGCCAGGGTGGACGCTTGCCCCGCCAGCTCGCAGGCCAGCTGGGCGTTGTCCGCATTGTTGTTGACGGCTTCCGTCAAGGTTTCCATGGCGCTCGACGTTTCTTCCAGCGAACTGGCTTGCATTTCCGTGCGCGCCGACAAGTCCAGATTGCCGGTGGCTATTTCGCGCGAGGCCGTGTCGATCGATTGCACGGCGCCCATGATGGTGCGCAAGGTCTGGTTCAGGTGGGCGATGGTCTGGTCCAGCACGCGCGACGTGGCGGCGATTTCGTCGTTGCCCGGCTTGGGGGCGCCGGCCATCAGCTTGCCTGCCGCCAGGTCTTGCACGGCGTCGGCAATGCCGCGGATTTCCACCAGCATGGCGCGGCGTACCAGCATGGTCACCACGATGGAGACGAGGATGGACAGCAGGACGGTCAGCAGCAGGCTCCAGCCCAGGCTGCGGAACTCGGCGCTGGCCGTCGCATGGGCCTGGCTGCTGAGCTTTGTTTCCAGGGCCGACAGCTGCGCCAGCTGCGTATTGAACTGGACGAATTGGGTTTCCGCCTTGAGCATGGAATTGGTGGCGATCGACTGGTCCATCTGCGCCATTTCCATGGTTTCCAGCACGGCCTTGCGATAGCCGGCCAGGGCCGCGATGGCCGCATCGACCAGGGTGCGCTCGGCGCCCGTGGCCGTGGAACGCAAGGTGGCCAGCTGGGCGCCGATGGCCGCGTGGCGCGCCTTGATCTGTTGCTCTAGCGCATCGAGGCGAGCCTTGGCGAAGCTGCCATTCGTCCACGACAGCAACTGGTACATATTGCCATGCACATGCTTGGCGTCGCCGACGACGTCGGCGGCCGCTTTCAAATGCGCGATGCGTACCAGCACCATGTTTTCCAGCGAGGCATTTTGCCGTACCATGCCATACCAGGCGCCGGTCGAGCTGAGTATCAGCAGCAGCAAGACCAGGGTGGGCGCCAGCAACAATTTTGGTCCGATGCGTAATTGATTGAGCATGCTTGACTCCTGGCTATGGCTGTTCAACGCGCAGGCGGCGCGCTGCGCGCGCGCGCCGCCCCTGCCCTATTTTTTGTAGATGCCCGCTTCCAGCACCACATCGTTGACGCGCAGAATGTACGTGGTCTTCGGCTCGATCTTGCCGCTGGTGGGATTCTTGTACTGATAATCGACCCAGCCCTTGCCCTGCTTTTGCGCCAGCTCGATGATTTCACGCCGATATTTCTTGCCGTTCGCATCCGGCACATCCGTCAAGTCCTTGCCCACGATGGAAGGATTGATGGGGTGGGCCAGCACGATGCCCGTCTTGATGTCGCGCATGTCCACATACAGCGAACCCTGCACGAAGTCGGGATCTTTCGCCGTGATTTTCTTCATCATTTCTTCCTTGCCATGCGCCTTCATGAAGGCGGCGCCCCGTTCGGCCATGGCGATGGCGTCTTTCTCCGTTGGTTCGACCGCGGCGTTGACGCTGCCGCCTGCAAATGCCAGGCACAGCAGGCTACCCGTGAATAAGCGTTTCATGAAAGCTCCTTGTGATATCGAGGGATGTGTTGCCAAGTCGTAATTTACGTCGCCGACGGTGCCGTCAAATTGCGATGGAACAAACTAAGGTGTTGCTTGTAGGCAGCGTGCAACGTATCGAGAGGCTTGTTGATATGTAGCAATTTGATTCCGAGTGGCAAGAACTATGATGACTTTCATAGCATGCCGAGGTGGACTGGCATGGGGGAGGAAGAGGCTGAAATTGGCCGCTATACGGCCGACTTCATGAAAGTTGTCGCTATTTACAGGCAAGGAGCCGATCGTGTCCGCACTCATTACCGAGCCGTTTTCACCCAAGTTCAAGCCATATACGCGGCAAACCATTCAACAGGCGCGGCAGTGGGAATGGCTGCCGGAAGAGCAACGCGAAGCCGTGCAAGTGGTCTCGCACGTCTTGCCGTTTCGTACCAATGAATATGTGCTCGATCAGTTGATCGACTGGAACAATATCCCTGACGATCCCATCTACCGCCTCGTCTTTCCCCACCGCGACATGCTGCCGCCAGAGCAGTATGCGCACCTGCGCGACCTGGTGCTGGTGCGGCGCGACAAGGCGGCCATCGACGCCTATGTGCATGGCTTGCGCCTGGGAATGAATCCCCATCCTGCCGGGCAAATGACGCATAACGTGCCGAGGGTCAACGATGCGCCCGTGCGCGGCCTGCAGCATAAGTATGCGCAAACGGTGCTGTTTTTTCCCAGCGCGGGCCAGACCTGCCACGCGTATTGCACTTTCTGTTTTCGCTGGCCCCAGTTCGTCGGCATGGACGACATGAAGTTCGATGCGCGCGAGTCGCATGAGCTGGCCGCCTACCTGAAACTGCATCCGGAAGTGACGGACGTGCTGATCACGGGCGGCGATCCGATGATCATGAACACGCGGCAACTGGCCGCCTACCTGGAGCCGCTGCTGGCGCCGGGCCTGGAACATATCCAGAACATCCGCATCGGCACCAAGGCGGTGGCGTATTGGCCGCAGCGCTTTGTCTCGGACCGCGACGCGGATGACTTGATGCGCCTGTTTGAGCGCATCGTCAAGGCGGGCAAGAACCTGGCCGTGATGGGCCATTACAGCCATGCCGTCGAGCTGCGCCAGGACATCGCGCAGCAAGCCGTGAAACGCATCGTGTCCACGGGCGCCACCTTGCGCATGCAGGGGCCGCTGATCCGCCATATCAACGAAGATCCGGCAAGCTGGGCCGAGCTGTGGCAGACGGGTACGCGCCTGGGAGCGATTCCGTATTACCTGTTTGTCGAACGCGACACGGGCCCGCGCGGCTATTTCGAGTTGCCGCTGGCGAAGGCGCACGAGATTTTCCAGGCTGCCTACCAGATGGTGTCGGGCCTGTCGCGCACGGTGCGGGGACCGTCCATGAGCGCCTTTCCCGGCAAGATCGTCATCGACGGCGTCGTCACCATCAATGGCGAAAAACTGTTTGCCCTGCAATTTTTGCAGGCGCGCAACCCGGACTGGGTGCGCCGGCCGTTTTATGCGAAGTTCGATGCGGAAGCGACGTGGATGGACGATTTGAAGCCGGCTTTTGGCCACGATAAATTCTTCTTCGAGATGGATGACCCTGTGCCGCAGTTGCCGCATAAAATCATCCGCCTGGCGCAGGCTGCCTGAGCATGTCTGCCGCCGGTGCGCCTGCCCGCTCCGGTCTGGCCGTGTTTTGTCTCGTATTCCTGCCGTTTGCGCTCGGGCATTACCTGTCGTGCCTGCTGCGCGGCGTGAATGCCGTGCTGACGGCGGAATTGCTGGGCGCCATCGCCCTGACGCCAGCGCAGCTGGGCCTGCTGACCAGCGCCTTTTTCCTCGCCTTTGCGCTGGTGCAATTACCAGTCGGCATGGCGCTCGACCGCTACGGCCCCCGTACGGTGCAACTGTGGCTGCTGGCGCTGGCGGCCCTGGGCGTGTGGCTGTTCAGCCGGGGCCACAGCTTTGCCGAGCTGATGTGGGCGCGTGCCCTGATGGGGGCGGGGCTGGGCGGCTGTTTCATGGCCGCCGTGAAAGCGATCTCGTGCGCCATCGCGCCGGCGCGCCTGCCGTCCGTGCACGGTTACCTGATCGCCGTGGGCGGCCTGGGCGCGGCCACGGCCACCATCCCCGTCAAGCTGGCCCTGCATTACACGGACTGGCGCGGCGTGTTCCTGGGCCTGGCGCTGGCGGCGCTGGCCATCGGTTTGCTGATCCGCCTGCTGTCGCCGGCCATGCCCGCGCGTGCCGCAGGCATGCATAAGGCGAGCAAGGTCAGCGTCTGGAGCGTGTACCGCGATCCCGGCTTTCGCCGCACCATCGCGCTGATCCTGCTGCCGCACACGGTGTTCTTTGGCGTGCAGGGCTTGTGGGTGGGGCGCTGGCTGGCCGACGTGGGCGGCTTGTCCGATGACAGCGTGGCGTATCTGCTGTACCTGGGCATGGCGGCCGTCATCTTCGGCGCCATCGGCATGGGCATGCTGACGGAATGGGCAGGGCGGCGCGGTATCGCACCCATGCAGGCGGCCGCCGGCATCGTCCTGTTTGTCGCCGTGCAAGTGGCGATGGCCTGCAATGTCGTGCCCGGCCTGCCTTTGCTGTCCGTGCTGTTTACCTTGCTGGGCACGGTGACGGGCCTCGAATACGCGATCGTCGCGCAAAGCATGCCGGCCAGCTTGACGGGCAGGGCGGCCACCTGTTTGAATTTGCTCATTTTTACGGGCGCCTTCCTGGTGCAGGCGGGCTTTGGCCTGATCCTCGGCTGCTGGCCCCTGAACAGCTTGCAGCAGTACCCGCCGCAGGCGTATCAGGTGGCGTTTGGCGTGCTGGCGGCCTTGCAACTGCCGGGACTTGCGATGTTTTTCATCAACCGCTACAGGCGTGCCGGGCCATCCGGTAAAATGGCAGCCTGCACAGCGGCAATGATCAACTCCAAGGAAGACTATGAAACTCGTTCGTTATGGACGTCCAGGCAAGGAAAAACCGGGCCTGATCGATGAAGAAGGCAAACTGCGCGACCTGTCCGGCGTGATTGCCGATATTGACGGCGCACAACTGTCCGACAAGGCCCTGCGCAAGCTGGCCAAGCTCGACGAAAAGACCTTGCCCCTTGTGCGCGGCAACCCGCGCTTCGGCGTGCCGCTGGCGAAGGTCGGCAAGTTCATCGGCATCGGCCTGAACTACGCGGACCACGCGGCCGAATCGGGCATGCCGATCCCGGCCGAGCCGATCGTCTTCATGAAGGCAATCACTTGCCTGAACGGCCCGGACGACAATGTCGTGCTGCCGAAAGGCTCGAAAAAGACGGACTGGGAAGTGGAGTTGGGCGTGATCATCGGCACGCGCGCGCAATACGTGAGCGAAGAAGACGCGCTGAAATACGTGGCCGGTTACTGCGTCGTCAACGACATTTCCGAGCGCTCGTTCCAGCTGGAACGGGGCGGCCAGTGGGATAAAGGCAAGGGCTGCGACACCTTCGGTCCTGTCGGCCCGTGGCTGGTGACGCGCGATGAAGTCATCGACGAGCAAGACCTGGACCTGTACCTGGAAGTCAACGGCAAGCGCATGCAGACGGGCAATACGCAAACCATGATTTTTACTGTCGCGCAGATCGTCAGCTACCTGTCGCAATTCATGACCCTGGAACCGGGCGACGTCATCGCCACGGGCACGCCGCCGGGCGTGGGCCAGGGCCGCAAGCCGCAGCGCTTCCTCAAAAAAGGCGACAGCCTGCGCCTGGGCATCGCCGGCCTGGGCGAGCAGCAGCAGGACGTCGTCGCCTGGACGGCCTGATGGCCGGTAGCAATATCGACCGTTTGCCCGCGTTGCCGCTGGACCGGCTGGACCCGCAGCAGCGCGCCGCCGCGCAAGCCATCATCGACGGCCCGCGCGGGGCCCTGTACGGCCCCTTCGTGCCCCTGATCCGCAGTCCCGAGCTGATGGAAGCGGCGCAGCGCATGGGAGAGTATTTGCGCTACCGCAGCGCCATCGGCACGCGCCTGTCGGAGCTGGCGATCCTGGTGACGGCGCGCCAGTGGGACCAGCAAGTCGAGTGGGCCATCCACGCGCCGCTGGCCGTGCAGAACGGTATCGCGCAAGCGGCCGTGGACGCCATCGCCGCGCGGCGCGTACCGCTTGCCCTGAAGGAAGACGAGCAAGCCGTGCATGACTTCTGCATCGAGCTGCAGCAGAACAAGCGCGTCAGCGACGCCACGTATGCGCGGGCGCTGGTGCTGTTCGGCGAGCACGGCGTGGTCGACTTGATGGGCATCAATGGCTATTACACCTTCCTGGCCATGGTGATGAATGGGGCGCAGACGGCCGTGCCGGCCTTGGGCGTTACGCCTTTGCCCGATTAGAATAGTTCTTCGGGCAAAGATGGACAAAATGTAATGAAGTTGCAATTATTCAATATATAATTTTGCTTCCCTTCCATTGCCCATTAGCTCAATGAAAACTCGTCCGTGCATCACCCTGATGGGCCGCGCCTTCCTGGCGCTGGCCCTTTCTTTTTCTCCCTTGATGACGCTGCGCGCGCTTGCCGCCGAGACCGCCGCCAGCGCTTCGGCACTGGAAAATTCCGTCGTCAAGGTGTTTTCCACCCTGCGCGGGCCGGACCCGTATAAACCCTGGAGCAAGGCCGCGCCGCAGGAAGTGACGGGCTCCGGCGTCGTCATCGAAGGCCGCCGCATCCTCACCAATGCGCACGTGGTCGGCTATGCCAGCCAGGTGCAGATCCAGGCGAATGGCGCGGGCGACAAGATACCGGCGACCGTGCTGGCCATTTCGCGCGGCATGGACCTGGCCTTGCTGAAGATCGACGACGACAGTTTTTTCGCCAGCCACAAGGCGGTGCCGCGCGCGAACGTCTTGCCGGACGTGCGCGATGCCGTGCTGGCGTATGGCTATCCGACGGGCGGCACCTCGCTGTCGATCACCAAGGGCATCGTGTCGCGCATCGAATTCGTGCGCTACAACTTTCCCGTCTCCGGCCTGCGCATCCAGATCGATGCGGCCATCAACCCCGGCAATAGCGGCGGCCCCGTGATTGCGGGCGACAAGATGATCGGCCTGGCCTTTGCCGGCATGCTCAATGCGCAAAACATCGGCTACATTATTCCCAACGAGGAAATCGAGCTGTTCCTGCGCGACCAGGAAAGTGGCGCGCCCAAGGGCAAGCCGGCCATGCGCGACGTGACGCAAACGCTGGAAAATCCCGCGCTGCGCACGTATTTGAAACTGGCCAAGGGTGTCGAGGGCGCCGTCGTGATGACGCCGGCCAGCAAGGATGCCGCCTATCCGCTCAAGGAGTGGGATGTCATCACGCATATCGGTGAATTTCCTATCGACAACCAGGGCATGGTCAAGCTGAATGCCAACAGCCGCGTGCGCTTCCAGTACCGCGTGCAGCAGCTGGCGAAAGACGGGCAATTGCCGTTGACGGTGGTGCGCCAGGGCGCGCCCCTGAAAATCAAGGTGCCCGTCTCGGCGGCGCACCCGATGCTCATCAGCGGTCTGCAGGGCAACTATCCGTCCTATTTCATCTTCGGCCCGATGGTGTTTTCGCGCGCCACCACGGAATTCATGGCCGCGCCGAATGGCAACCCGGCAATGTTGGGCGGCATGGCGTTTGCCGGCAATCCACTGGCCACGCGGCGCGGGATGCGCCCGACAGTGAGCGCGAAGAGCTGGTGGTGATCGCCGCGCCGTTCTTCCCGCACAAGCTGATGAACGGCTACAGCACCCGTTTCTTCTCGGTCGTCGATTCCGTCAATGGCGTGCGCGTGCGCAGCCTGGCGCACCTGGTGGCCTTGCTGCGCGACCAGACGGACGAATTGCTGACGTTCCGCTTCCAGCAGCGCGATGCGGAAATGCTCGTCGTGCCCCGCAAGGACATGCTGGCAGCGACGGAATCGGTGCTGACGGACAACGGTATCCGTTCGGAAGCGTCGCCCGACATGTTGAAAGTCTGGAATGAAAAAACGCCGGCGAACTGATCGTTCCCGGCGTTCCGAATGACAACAGGCGCGGCGCACACCGCGCCTGTTTTACTTTAAACCAATACTTTTTTCAGCCAGGCGCCGATGGCGTCGATTTCTTCCTGGCACAGCGAGTGCTGCATCATGTATTCGTGCCATTCCACCTTGTAACTCATGCCGGTGAGCAAGTCGCGCGATTGCTGCGCGCGGGTAATCGGCACCACGGGGTCGGCCGTGCCATGCGCCATGAAGATGGGCGTCTGCAGGCTGGCTGGCGTGCGCTCAAGAGCCGTCTTGTCGGCCAGCGGCAGGTAGCCGGACAGGCACATCAGGCCGGCCAGCGGTTCCGCGTGGCGCAAGCCCGTTTGCAGGGTCATGGCGCAGCCTTGCGAGAAGCCGGCCAGGATGATGCGGCTGGCGGGAATGCCGCGCGCCTTTTCGCGCGCAATCAGCGCTTCGATTTGTCCCTGCGAGGCGCGCAGGCCGCCCTCGTCTTCGCGGCGCACGAGATCGTTCACGAGGATGTCGTACCAGGCGCGCATCACATAGCCGTTGTTGATGGTGACGGGCATGGTGCCGGCGCTGGGGAAGATGAAGCGGATGGCGGGGCAGCCGCGCAAATCGAGCTCTTTGACCAAGGGCACGAAGTCGTTGCCGTCGGCGCCCAGGCCGTGCATCCAGATGATGGAGACGGTAGGGTTCGGTGCGCTGTCGAGTTCTATGGTTTCCAGCAAGGTGCTCATGTATTTTCCTCTGGTAAAGGTTGCGCCGGACGCAGCGCCGATTTGGGACGGAAGGCCTTGCAGATGGCCGGGTCGGTTTCCATGTAGGGGCCGCCGATGAGATCGATGCAATACGGCACGGCGGCAAAGATGCCATTGACCAGTTGCACGCCATCGGCATCTTTCAAGCCTTCCAGGGTTTCCTTGATGGCTTTCGGCTGGCCCGGCAAGTTCATGATCAGGCAAGCGCGCTCGGGCGTTTCACGGATCACGGCCACCTGGCGCGACAGGATCGCCGTCGGCACGAATTGCAGACTGATCTGGCGCATCTGTTCGCCGAAACCCGGCATTTCCTTGGTGCCCACGCTGAGCGTGGCGTCCGGCGTGACGTCGCGCCGTGCGGGACCCGTGCCGCCCGTCGTCAGGATCAGATGGCAGTGGTTCAGGTCGACCATGTCGATCAGGGTGTTTTCAATTTGCGAGCGCTCGTCCGGGATCAGGCGTTTTTCCAGGCGGAACGGCGTGCGGATGGCGGCGGACAGCCAGCTTTCCAGGGCCGGGATGCCCAGGTCTTCATACACGCCGCCGCTGGCGCGGTCCGAGATCGACACGAGGCCGATAATCAATTCGTCTTCTATCGTGGTCATGGGGCACCTGTCTATGTCGTAAAAAAACCGGGCTGATCCCGGTTTTTAGCTACTTTCGGGGTCAGACCCGCCGGGTCAGACCCAGTTGCTTATTCGTCTTCTTCTGGCTCGACGCCATCTTCATCGGCATCTTTCTTGCCGCTGTTGTTCTTCTTGGCGATCTCTTTCAAGATCTGGAAGATTTCGCGGTAGGCTTTCGGCGGCTTGTTCTCGGCTTGCTCCTTGCGGGCATTGCGGATCAGGGTGCGCAGGTGTTGCACGTCCAGTTCCGGGTTTTCCGACAGCAAGACGGTCAGCGCCTTGTCATCCGTCAACAGCTTGTCGCGGCGGCGTTCCATCGCGTGCATATTGGCCGTGTCGGCTTTCGACAAGCCTTTCCAGCTATCGATGGTGCGTTGGATGGCGGCAACTTCTTCCTCGTCCAGGGTGCGCATTTTCTTGCCCACGTATTGCAGCTGGCGGCGGCGGCCTTCGTGATCCTTGATTTGCTGGCATTCGAGAATGGCGTCGCGCACGTCTTCCGGCATCGGGACGCGCTTGACGCGGTCACGTGCCTCATTGACGAGTTCTTCGCCCAGCTTTTGCAGGACGGTCATCTGGCGCTTGAGTTCCGATTTCGACGGACGTTCATATTCCTGTTCGAATTCGGTGGATTGGAAGCCGCAAGCTCCCCGGTTTGGATTTGGCATGATAAGGCGGGATTGGCCGCGTAGGCCGCACCTGTAAACTGTAAACGACTGCTATGATAACCTTTTTAGCGGCTTTCCGAAGAAAACAGCGCATGAACGACTCCGTATTTACCCATAGTCAAGAGCAATTGCAGCAACTGGCCCGTGATGTGTTGTCTTTTGCGCGGGAAGCGGGCGGCACCGACGCTGCCGTCGAAGTCAGCGAAGGCGGCGGCCTGTCCGTTTCTGTACGAAAGGGCAAGATCGAGACGATCGAGCAAAACAAGGACAAGGGCATGGGCGTGACCGTGTTTGTCGGCAAGAAACGCGGCAATGCCAGCACCTCCGACTTTTCCCCTGCCGCCCTGCGCGCCACGGTGGACGCCGCCTACAATATCGCCCGCTTCACGGCCGAGGACGATTGCGCGGGGCTGGCCGACGCCGACATGCTGGAAATGTCCCCCCGCGACTTGCAGCTGTTTTATCCTTGGCTGATTTCCGCCGAGGAGGCCGTCGCCCTGGCCCAGCGGGCCGAGGCGGCCGCGTTCGCCGTCGATCCGCGCATCACGAACAGCGAGGGCGCCAGCGTGCACGTGCAGCAATCGCACTTTGTGTCCGCCAATTCGCGCGGCTTCATCGGCGGCTACCCGTTTTCGCGCCACACGCTGTCCGTGGCGCCCATCGCCGGCAGGGGCGCCAAGATGCAGCGCGACGACTGGTATTCGTCCGTGCGCGACGCCGCCAAGATGTCGAGCCCGGAAGCCATCGGCCGCTACGCCGCCGAGCGCGCCCTGTCGCGCCTGAACGCGCGCAAGCTGGGCACGCGCACCTGTCCCGTGCTGTTTGAGGCGCCGCTGGCGGCTGGTTTGCTGGGTACCTATGTGCAAGCGACCTCGGGCGGCGCCCTGTACCGCAAATCCACGTTCCTGAACGATTCCCTGGGCACGCAGGTGCTGCCGTCGCACGTGCAGATCTTCGAAGACCCGCACGTGATCGGCGGCGTCGGTTCCGCGCCGTTCGACGAAGAGGGCGTCAAGACTGTCAGCCGCGACGTCGTCAAGGATGGCGTGGTGCAAGGCTATTTCCTGTCGACTTATACGGCCCGCAAGCTGGGCATGCAGACGACGGGCAATGCGGGCGGCTCGCACAATCTGTACCTGACCTCGAACCTGACGGCCGCCAGCGACGATTTCAGCGCCATGCTGAAAAAGCTGGGCACGGGCTTGCTGGTGACGGAACTGATGGGACAAGGAACCAATTACGTGACGGGCGACTATTCGCGCGGCGCCTCCGGTTTCTGGGTGGAAAACGGCGTGATCCAGTATCCGGTGGAAGAAATCACGATTGCCGGCAACATGAAGGACATGCTGCGCAACATCGTCGCCGTGGGCGCCGACACCCTGCGCCGCGGCACCAAAGAGACGGGTTCCATCCTCATCGAGAGCATGGTGGTGGCCGGCGGTTAAATCTGCCCGGTACCACCCCAGCCTGCGGCATAGCTGCCGGTTGGCTGGGGTGGTACCGCATTACCTTCTTACGTTGATTTGACGTTGACGCATGTCCAAGAAATATTCGAGGCGTCCCAGGTCGCTTTCCAGTTAATCGTCGTCTGGTCCCTGCATGCTTGCTCAGATGCAAATTTGGTATCCTGGTAGCGCTGGTAGATATAGCCGTCCTGAGGACGCCAGACGGCGCCATACCAATAGTTGTTGGCATCGACGGCGGTGGCCGGCTGTTCCAGTGGCTTATTCAGGGCCGTGTTCTTGTAATCGATAGCGGAACTGCCATCCGGGTTGAAGAGTCGAATCCACACGGAATTGTTCTGCGTACCAGCCGCATCGACTGGAATGCACATTCTCGTTTTGGCCGTGTACAGGCTATCAGGCATTGTTAGGCAGAAATATGGACTCGGCGAACCTGCTGCAATCGACCATTCCACGTTGCTGGTCGTCGTGCCGCTTGGGTCGCAGTAATTCGCGTATTTGCCCGATTTGAAGCCTTGGACATAAGTCGACGTTTGCACACCCGAAAAATACGTTCCGGATGAATTGCTGAGGGTGGGCAACACATTACGGCCTGTGACGGACATGCATGCCTTGTAGCCGGCATCGGCATACCCGATCGCCATGCCGATGGGTTGCATATTCGTATCCAGATGCAATTTCCAACTATTCCGGTATTGCAGCTTGCCACTGGCATTGCTACGTAGCAGTGAAATGACTTTGACGGATGTTGCTTGTTGCGATACTCCATTGGTAATGAATGGCGCAGACTGTCCGGATTCCTGGCTCACGATTAAGGTCGCCGTCCCCAGGCTGCCATCGTTGGATGCCAGATTCGAGATGGTCAGGTCGCTTCCCAGGAATTTATTCAATGCATCAGCGGCATTGATGGATGCCAGCACCGGTGTCGGTGGAACCACCGGTTTAGGATCCGGACTGCTGCCATTCCCGCCACCGCCTCCGCCGCCTCCGCAAGCGGCGAGCAAGCTGACGATCGCGCACAATATGCTCTGTTTCTTCATCTTTACAACCTAATATAGCGACAAGAATGCGTGTCGTTGCGCCGCCGCATTATAGGGAGTGTTGATTGTAGGAAATCTATCCAATTGTATCGATGGTCCCCCATTTGCCCTTTCATTGCCGGCGCCATGTTTTTCTTACGCTCGAATCAAAACATGGCTGCCTGGCGAGAAAAGCCGTGCTGGATGAATGATGCCGGCGGCCGGCGCAATACGTGCATGTGCTGCGTGTCGGCCAGCGTGCAGGTCTCGCTCCTCCAATAGTGATCAGCGCGTCATACGGCGGAAATATTCGCTTCGTATGATGGCGCCATCTGACGTTATCTGCGTAATTTAGATGCTTTTAATGTAAGTAAGCCGAACTTCGTGATATTTCATGCAAGATACGAGTCTTGCTGTGACGCGTCGTTGTTGATCCAACCTGCATAGTGAACCCTCCCCATGACCTGTTCCCGTACCCGCATCGCCCGCGCGGCGGCCCTGTTGTGCGCCATGAGCGCTGTCTTCGCCAGCCAGGCGCATGCCCATGGCGATGCGCCCGCCGCGCCCGTTGCTGCCAGCGATACCCTTGATGCACCGCAAGCCGTGATCGTCACCGGCACGCGCGGCAGCAACCGAACCCAGTTCGACACCATGGCGCCCGTCGATGTATTCAACCGCAGCGATATCGGCGCCGTCGAATCGTCGGACTTGAATGATGTCCTGGCGCAATTGGTTCCCTCGTATGTGGTGCAGCGCTTGCCGATGGCCGATGGGCAAGTCTTCGTGCGCCCGGCTACCTTGCGCGGCCTGTCGCCGGACCAGACCCTGGTGCTGGTCAATGGCAAGCGTTTCCACCGCAGCGCCCTGCTGGGTGCGCGCGGTGCGCAGGCGCCGGACCTGGCGCAGATTCCCGTGTCCGCCATCAAGCGCATCGAGGTGCTGCGCGACGGCGCTTCGGCCCAGTACGGCTCCGACGCGATCGCGGGTGTGATCAACATCATTCTCGAAGACACGGTCGGCACGGAAATCTCCGTGCACCATTCGCAATACTCGGAAGGCGACGGCAAGGGCAATGAGCTCAACCTGAAGACGGGCTTTGCCTTTGGCGAGACGGGCAAGGCGACGATTTTTGGCGCCCTGGCCAAGTCCGACCCCACTTCGCGCACGCGCCAGCGGGCCGACGCCATTGCTTTCCAGCAAGCGCATCCGGAACTGAAGGTGCCCAACCCCGTGCAGCGCTGGGGCCAGCCTGAACTCGACAGCAAGCGCCTCGGCTTCAATGCCGGCATGGCCCTGTCCGACACGGCGGAACTGTACGGTTTCGGCCTGTTCAGCCGCAGCGACGGTACCTCGGATTTTAATTGGAGAAATCCCGATACCAGCACGGGCGCGTATAAGACCAGCAGCCTGTTCCCCGGCTGGGACTTGCGCAGTGTATATCCGCTCGGTTTCAGCCCCAGCTATTCGAACGAGCAGGATGATGTGCAGCTGGTGGCCGGTGTGCGCGGTCACTTCAACGACCGCTTGGGCTGGGATGTGAGCGCTTCCTATGGCCGCAACCGCATCGATTACAAGCTGGCCAATTCCATCAACGCCTCGATGGGGCCGGCCAGCCCGACGTCGTTCTACCTGGGCCAGTTATCGCAGGCGGAAAAGATTCTCAACGCCAACTTCAACTATGAACTGCCCGTGGCATCGTTGCCGCAACCCGTCAATATCGCGTTTGGCGCGGAAGCGCGCAATGAAACGTACGGCGTGAAGGCGGGCGATGTAGCGTCCTGGACGGTAGGGCCGGGCGCGGCCATCGGCCTGGATGCGAATGCCAACGGCGCACCCGGTTTCAGCGGCCGCCAGTCGGGCAGCTGGGGCCAGGACAGCTATGCGGCCTACCTGGACGTGGAAGTGCCCGTCAGCAAGGCCCTGAGCCTGGGCGGCGCGGCCCGCTACGAACATTTCTCGGAATTCGGCAGCACCGTCAACGGCAAGCTGTCGGCCCGCTACGCCTTGAGCGAAGGTCTGGCCCTGCGCGGTTCCTACTCGACGGGTTTCCGCGCGCCAACGCCGGGCCAGTCGAACACCAACAGCACCAACCAGGGCCTCGACACCAAGACCCTGCTGTTGTTTACCAGTGGCCGCCTGGCCAATAGCGACCCGCTGGCCATCCTGCTCGGTGCGCAGGCGCTGAAGCCGGAGAAATCGAAGAACCTGTCGCTGGGTTTTACCTGGAAGACGCCGGCCGGCTTTTCCGGTTCCGTCGACGTGTATGACATCAAGGTCAGCGACCGCTTCAGCACGTCCGCCGCGTTTGCCGTGCCCGCTGGCGTGGCCAACCCGCTGCGCTACACCTCCGTCAGCTATTTCACGAACGACTTCGACACCACCACGCGCGGCATCGATATCGTGGCCAGCCACCTGAGCCGTATCGGTGACGGCAAGCTGAACCTGACCCTGGCCTACAACTACAACACCACCAAGGTCGACGGCGGCAAGTCCAGCCTGGTGACCAATGCAGCCCAGCGCCAGGTGTTCGAAGAGCGCCTGCCGCGCCAGAAAGCCACCATCAGCGGCAACTATGACCTGGGCAACTGGAATGCCCTGGCCCGCGTGCGCTATTACGGCGCGTGGACGGACAATTCCGGCAACGCCACGGGCGATATCTTCCAGCGCTTTGGCGCCATGCAATTTCTCGACCTGGCGGCCAGCTACAAGATCAGCGACAAGCAATCCGTGCGCGTGGGTATCGACAACGTGCTGGACAAATATCCCGATGAGGCAACCTTCCAGGCCAGCCGCGGTCTGATCTATTCGCGCAATGCGCCGTACGACACGGACGGGCGCAAGCTGTACGTCGAGTACAAAGTGACGTTCTAAGGGGGTAATGTGAATATGAATCCACAACGCCGCGCCTTGTTGCGCGCCGGTTCGCTGGCGGCGGCGCTGCCCTTGACGGCTGGCGCAGGATCGGCTGCGGCGGCGTCCGCCGCCTTGCCTCCTGCCTTGCCGCCATTGCCAGCAGTACCGGCCGGCACCACGCCGGAAGCGCTGGCCAGCAACCAGGCTTACTGGCAAGCCGTGGCCGCGCAGTACGACACCACCGATGCCATCGTGCAACTCGACAACGCCTACTGGGGCTCGATGGCCAGGCCCGTGCTGCGTCATTACGAGCAGCAACTGGCCATGGTCAACCGCGACAACGCCTGGTATGCGCGCATGCGCTTTCCCGCCGACTTCGAGGCGGCCCGCGCGGCGGCGGCCAGGGCGCTCGGCGTGGGTGTCGATGAAATCGTGCTGACACGGGGCGCCACGGAAGCGCTGCAAGTCCTGATCGCCGGCTACAACCGCCTGCAGCCGGGTGATGCGGTGCTGTACGCGGACATCGATTACGACAATATGATCACCGTCACGCGCTGGCTGCAACAGCGGCGCGGCGCCCAGGTGGTGTCCATTGCGATCCCGGAACCATTTACGTATGACAATGTTGTTGCTGCCTATGTTGCCGCCATGGAACGTCAGCCGAAGCTGAAACTGATGCTGCTCACGCATGTCAACCACCGTAACGGCATGGTCTTGCCCGTGGCCGAGATCAGCCGCCTGGCGCGCGCGCGCGGCATCGATGTGATCGTCGACACGGCGCACGGCTTTGGCCAGCTGGACATGACGATCCCCGACCTGCAGGCGGACTTTGCCGGTATCAACCTGCACAAATGGATAGGCGCGCCCGTCGGCGTGGGGGCCGCCTACATCAAGCGGGGCCGGGTGGCCGATATCGACCCCTACCTGGGAGAAAAGGCGGGCGACGATATCCGCACCCGCGTGCACACGGGCACGCTCAATTTCGCCGCCTACCTGAGCTTGCCGGCGGCGCTGGACTTGCATGCGCAGATCGGCGTGGCCAACAAGCAGGCGCGGCTGCGATTGCTGCGCAACCGCTGGGTGGAGGCGGCGCGCGGCATCGACGGCATCGAGGTGCTGGCATCGAGCGACCCGCGCCTGACGAGTGCCATCGCTTCGTTCCGCTTAAAAGGCAGGAGCAGCGCGGCAGACAGTTATGCCCTGTCGAAAAAGCTGGTGCAGGAACACGGCATCTTTGCCGTGCCGCGCGACGGTCTGGCCAGCGGCGCGTGCGTGCGCGTCACGCCGGGCATCTTTACGCCCGAGTCGCATCTGGACCGGCTGGTCGATGCCCTGCGCAAGGTGGCGCGCGGCTAGTTGCAAGGGGCGTTCCGGCGCTGGAACCCCCATGTCTTACTGCTGGACTTGATAGCCATCCGTCAAGGTGGCTAAAAACTTCACCATATCCTCGATCTCGCCCGCCGTCAGTGCGGGCGCCATGCCGCGCCTGCGGTCGAACGGCGCTTCGCTGACGTTGACGTCGGCGCGGTACCTGGCCGGTACGTCATTGAATTTCTGCACTTTTCCCCGCTTGTCGCGCGGATACCATTCTTGCGGATGCGTATCGCGCCGCACGTAGAAGCGCAAGGCATCCGTCAGGTTGTCGAACACGCCGTTATGGAAAAACACCTGGCGCGTGGCCACATTGCGCAGGCTGGGCACCTTGAAGGCGCCGCATAGCCCGGCTTTTGTTGCCAGGTCCGTGCGGTCCGGGCCGCACAAGCCCAGGTCGAAATAGGCGGGGTCGGCCGTGGCGGGAATGCGCGTATTGCGCGGCACGCCCAGATTGTCGAAACTGAAGTCCGTAAACAAGGGCGGCGCGCCATGTTCGCCCCGCACGCTGGGGTGGCAAGCGGCGCAATTGCCCTTGCGTTCATCGTTGAACAGGGCCAGGCCACGCAATTCCGCCAGCTCCAGCGGAACCTTGTTGGCCAGGTAGAGGTCATATTTGGAATCGTAGCGGTGGAAGTCCGGCTCTTCCTGCTGGAATTGCTGCAAGGCATACGTGATGCGGCGGAATGCCTGTTGCGGTTGCGTAAAGATGGCGGCGCCAAAGACATGCCGAAATACTTGCGCGTAACTGCCATTGCGCAGCCGTTCCACCACTTCATCCGTGCTGGTATTGGCCATTTCGTGCGCTGCCAGGAAAGGCCGTTCCGCCTGTTCCGCCAGGCTGGCGGCGCGGCCGTCCCAGTTGATGCCGCCGTTGGGCGCGCCTTCCTCATCCAAGCGGAAGGGCGGATTGTGTTCCAGGTAGCGCAGCGATGGCGTGGCGCGGTAACCGTGCGCCTGGCCATCGGCGCCCCCAGTTGCACGGCCAGCTGGTTGCCGGGCGCGTAAGCGTGGGCCGGGTCATGGCAACTGGCACACGACTGCTTGCCCGAGGCGGACAGGCTGGCATCGTGGAAGATGCGCCGCCCCAGCTGTGCGGCGGGGCTGAGTTCGGCCGCCGTGCCTGGCATGCCGTACAAGCCAGCAAACAAGAATATGCACACGTGTGCAAATCGGGTCGGTGAAAATCGCGCCGCAGCGCGTGGCTGGTCTTTGATGGTCATAGGTAGGAGCTTATCGGCAAGGGAAGGGACGAACAATGCTGCGCCCAGTATAGGCAGCAATGGCCGGCGTGGCAACGATTAGCGATGCTGCGCTGCGCCATGGCGGCGCGCCGCTCCCGCCGCGCTGGACGGCGGCACGGGCGGCTGGCTGCTGCCCGGTCAGGTCAGTATTGTTCCCACTCGCCTTCCGCCGCCATGGCGGGCGCGGCGCTCTTGCGGCTGGCGGGAGCGTTGGCGACGAGACGGGGCGGGACCGCCCTGGCGGCTGCGGCCTGTGGCGCTGGCTTTGGCGCCGGCCGCGCTGCTGGCGCGGCGGCTGGCAGTGCCTGCGTGCCGTCGAGCTTGAACACGCTGACGGCCTCGGCCAGGATGCCCGCTTGCTCCTGCAGCGCTTCGGACGCGGCGGCCGCTTCTTCCACGAGCGCGGCATTTTGCTGGGTCACGGCATCCATTTCCGTGATGGCCTGGTTGATCTGTTCGATCCCTGCTTCCTGCTCGTTGCTGGCGGACGTGATCTCGGCCATGATGTCCGTAACGCGTCGCACGCTGCTGACGATCTCTTCCATGGTGCTGCCCGCCTGGTTCACCAGATTGCTGCCGAGATTGACCTGGTGCACGGAATCGTCGATGAGGATCTTGATTTCCTTGGCGGCGGAGGCGGAGCGGTGGGCCAGGTTGCGCACTTCCGTGGCCACCACGGCAAAGCCCCGTCCCTGTTCGCCCGCCCTGGCCGCTTCCACGGCCGCATTCAGGGCCAGGATATTGGTCTGGAAGGCAATGCCGTCGATGACGCCGATGATGTCGACGATTTTCTTCGACGAGGCATTGATGGAGTCCATGGTCGTGATCACTTCCGCCACCACCTGGCCGCCCTTGCCGGCCACGCTGGAGGCCGATTGCGCCATCTGGTTGGCCTGGCGCGCGTTTTCGCCATTCTGCTTGACGGTCGACGTCAGTTCTTCCATCGACGATGCCGTTTCTTCCAGTGAGCTGGCTTGCTGTTCCGTGCGCGAAGACAGGTCCATATTGCCGGAGGCGATTTCACGCGAGCCGTGGGCGATGGCGTCCGTGCCATGGCGCACGCGCGCCACGATGCCTTGCAGATTATCGTTCATGTCTTTCAGGGCGCGCAGCAGCTGGCCTGTTTCATCGGTGCCGCGCGCGTCGATGGTGCCCGACAGGTCACCGGCCGCCACCCGTTGCGCCACTGTGACGGCTTCGGCGATGGGCCGGCTGATGGAGCGGCTGATCAGGACGGCCAGCGCGATGGCAATGGCCGTCGCCGCGATGGACAGGGACAAGGTCAGGATGATGGCCATGCGCCCATCGGCGGCGGCTTGCTTGCCTTCGCTTTCCATCAGCGATTCCTGGAAGCCGGTCATGGCCGCCAGTGCAGTCAAGAATTTTTCTTGGGGATAGCGCAGCTGCGTCAACAGGAAGATGCCCGCCGTTTCCGATTTGCCTTCCTGTAGTAGCTTGATGTTCGCATCGCGCGTCCTGGCATAGCTTTCGCGGCTGGTCATCACGGCCTGGAGCAGTTCCTGGCCCTTGGGCGTATTGACCATGGTTTTCAGGCGCGCCAGCAGTTCCAGGTTCTTTTTGATCGAGGCCTGAATCTTGGCCACAGAACTGCTGACTTCGTCGGCATCGTTGGCGCCGATGATGGCGATGCTCAGCAGGCGGGCCTGGATATTGACCTCGGACTGTATCGTATTCGACAACATGACCTTGACATAGCGGTCGTTGAGAATTTTTTCCGTCGATGCATTGATGTTGCGGATGCGGCTGACGGAAACAAATGCCACCATGGCAAGCAGGACAATGATCAGGCCGAAACTGAAGGTCAAACGGGTACTGATTTTAAGCTTAGACATAGATCATTCATCCTCGGCGAAAAGCGGAAAGCGTGCGCTGGGAATCGTCCCGCGGACAGGCGGTGTCCATTCAAGACGATGCTGATGCGGTCAGTTTGCGTTACAGAAAGCTAATTCGGCAGGGACAGGGCCGTGGATGCGTATTGCCGGTGGCCGGGAAGTCATGGCGACCCGCCCGGCGAGATATTCTTGCGGGGCAGCGCAGCGTGGCGTGGCCCGATTCTGTTGCTTAGTGTAGGACGATAATTTCTGGTAGGCAAGATGTTAGGAAAAAATCTGCTCGGCCAGCAACGCTTGTCGTGCGGTCAAAAAAATGCCCCGGCGAGCGGGGCATGGGATCAAGCGGGCCGCTTCGGCCCAGGCGCTCAGGCGCGCAAGGTGGACAGGATAGGCTGCAGCACGGCCGCGCCCAGGGCAGCGCTGCGGGCGCCGCTCCAGCCCGTTTGCGGGTCGGGATCGTTGGCGTTGTCCTTGAACGGCAGTTCCAGGGTCAGCGACAGGCAGCCGAAGGCGTGCGTGATGTGGGGCGAACCCATGGTCAGCACTTCCGGCGTGAACGGACCGTCTTCGTAGCCGTGCTCATCCTGGAAGTCGGGGCTGGCCACCTTGAAGTCGGCGATGAAGCGGTCTTGTTCCGCCTTCTGGGCTGGCGTAAAGTTTTCCAGCGCATCGCTGCCGGCCACGAAGACGTAGGGCAAGCCTTCGTCGCCATGCACGTCGAGGAACAGGTCGCAACCGATTTCATGCATTTTCTGTTTCACCAGGAACACTTCCGGGCTGCGCTCCATGGTTGGCGTCATCCACTCGCGGTTCAGGTTGGCGCCGGCCGCATTGGTGCGCAGGTTGCCATGCACGGAACCGTCCGGGTTCATGTTCGGCACCACGTAGAAGACGGCGTCCTGCAGGCACTGGCGGGCAAACGGATTGGCCTGGTCCAGCAAGGCTTCGAGCATGCCTTCGACAAACCATTCGGCCATCGTCTCGCCCGGATGCTGGCGCGCGATGACCCAGACTTTTTCTCGGCATCGGCGTCGCCGACGACCAGCAGATTCATGTCGCGGCCTTCCACCGTGCTGCCCAGGTCGATCAGGCGCACCAGCGGCGACGCTTGCGCGCTGTCGATCAGGGCCAGGTGGCGGTCCCATGGGTACGGCTCGAAGTAGGCGTAGTACACGCTTTCTTCCTCGGGCGTGTGTGCGATGGTCATCACCGTGCCGTCAAAGCTGGTGGGTACGCGGAACCAGGTTTCGCGGTCGTAGCTGGCCACGGCCTGGTAATCTTTCCAGCCGTCCGGGTAGGCCGACTTGCCTGCGTTCATGAAGCGGATCGTGCACGCCTCGCCTTGCGCGCCTTGCAGGCGGAAGTAAAACCACTGCGTGATGTCGGCGTGGGAATCCTTGCGGATGTTCAGCTCGATGGAGTGGGCATCGTCGGCGCGCAGCACCTCGATCGCGCCGGCGTCGAATTGCTGGCTGATTTTAATGGTCATGAGTGTTCCTGATAAAAACGTATGGGTTTTGCATCGTGTGCAATGGCGCGATGATACCTGTTTTGCGGTGGCCTTTGTGCTGGCGCAAACGATGACGGACATGCTTTGCTAACGTGGAAGCTCCGATATGGGGAGATCATCATGGACGACAACGGTAAACACATACGCGAACTGGAAAAGAAAATCAGCGCCCTCAGCGACGCGCTGGCGCACCTGGGCAAGGGTACGACCTTGCAGGAATTGCTGCGCATCATACGTTTCCCTGGCTACACGACGCCGGCCGAATTCACCTTCAATGTGGCCATCCTCGACACCATGCTGGTGCAGGCCAATGCGCTGGAAAAGCTGGGGCAGGATTTGCTGGCGGGGGCCAAGCAGGTGGTGGCAAAACAGTGAGCAGGCGGTGACTTACAACACCTAACAAAACCGTAGCGAGCGGAAGGGAGTTGTGGTTGAGAAGCGCAACTGTACGAAGATACAGTGAGCATCGCAGGCCGCAAATACCGACGCGCAGTAGGTTTTGATAGGTGTTCTTATTCCTGAACACCTGAAAAATGGCCAGGGCAAGGCGCAGGGCCGCAGGCAGTACGAACGTACGCCCAGGCCCTGCAACGCCGCCATGGACGTTTTATCAGGTGTTCAGTCCGCCGAAGCGTTCGTAAAACCACGGCTCCACGTCCGGCGCGTGCTCATCCTCGCGACGCAGGGTGGCCAGGATGTGTTCCTCTGCAGGAGCGTACGTGATGCGGTACAGGTCGCGCGCCAGCGCATAGGCTTGCGTGCCGGGCCACGGTTCGGGCAGCAGTTCGACGGGCAGTTGCGGATCGTGCAACTGCACGCGGCGGTAGGCGTGCGTCAGCAGCGAGCGGATGACGAAGGCCTGCTCGGCATCGAACACGGGTTCTTCCTGCAGCAGGGTCAGCAGCGGCTGGAAGCTGGCGATGAATTTTTCGTAGCCGGCCATCACTTCCGACAAGTCCCAGCAGTCGCCCACCATGTCGCGCAGGGGGCGCGTACTGACACCGGGCAACTCTGTTGTGTGGCAGACATACAGCTTGCCCTGCACCTCGTTGCGCACGAGAATATCTTCCAGCGCCTCCGCATTGCTGGCCGGGTGGCCAAAGATGCCGGGCGAGATCAAGCCATAGCCCGCCCACAATAATTCCTTGCGCAGCGCGCCCCGTTCGGCGGCGCCGATGCTGCCGGCCGGACCGATCACCAGGGTCCAGCTGCCATCCCAGTGCACGACCAGCGGCGCATAGATGCGGCGGTAGGCGCGTTCGAAGCGGGCCAGCGCCTCCGGGCGTATCGCATAGGCGCTGCGGCGGCCGTCGCGCTGCGAGCTGAGCCAGCCTTCCTGCGCCAGGCGGAACACGCTGGTGCGCAATAGCCGGTCATTGACGCCGAATGGCGCCAGCAGTTCGATCAGGCTGCCCAGCCAGATGGCGCCGCCGCGCGGCACGATGGCGTCGCCGAAGATGGTCATCACCAGAGACTTCGAGCGCGGTGGGTCGCTTTCCAGGAAATCGGCTATCCATGCCGTGCAGCGGGTGTTCTTCATGTGGTTCCGGTCTGGCCGTGTTGCGGTCGGTTCAATAAAAGCAGCAGTTTACTTGGCTGCGCGGGTAGCGCGGCAATAATTTGCCGGAAGCGCGGGTAGCGCCCCATGGTGTTTTCTCATAAGCAATATCATACGCACAAAAAAGCGGCACAAGATACGTTTTTTAAAATGATTCATATCAAGTGTATGCAAATCGTTTTTTGTATCGTATTATCTGTTTATCGCACCGCGTTGCTGCGCAAAATCAAAGACATGGGAGACACATCATGTACGCACAAATGGTTGAAACCGGCCTCAAGAACGTCCGCTCCATCGACGACATGGGCCAGGAAGAGCGCGCTTTCCAGGCGCGCATCGACGAAGGCATCAAGATCGAGGCCAAGGACTGGATGCCGGACGCCTACCGCAAGACCCTGATCCGCCAGATTTCGCAGCACGCCCACTCGGAAATCGTCGGCCAATTGCCCGAAGGTAACTGGGTTACGCGCGCGCCGACCCTGAAACGCAAATCGATCCTGCTGGCGAAGATCCAGGACGAAGCGGGCCACGGTCTGTACCTGTACAGCGCCGCGGAAACCCTGGGCGTCTCGCGCGACGATTTGCTGGCCGCCTTGCACTCGGGCAAAGCCAAATATTCCAGCATCTTTAACTATCCCACCCTGTCGTGGGCCGACATGGGCGCCATCGGCTGGCTGGTCGACGGCTCCGCCATCATCAACCAGATTCCCCTGTGCCGCTGCTCCTACGGTCCGTATGCGCGCGCCATGATCCGCGTCTGCAAGGAAGAATCGTTCCATGCGCGCCAGGGCTACGACATCATGATGTCGCTGTGCAAGGGCACGCCCGAACAGAAAGCCATGGCCCAAGATGCCTTGAACCGCTGGTGGTGGCCATCGTTGATGATGTTCGGCCCGTCCGACGCCGCCTCCGTCAACAGCGCCCAGTCGGCGCAATGGCGCATCAAGCTGTTCTCGAACGATGAATTGCGCCAGCGCATGGTCGACCAGACCGTGCCGCAAATCGAATACCTGGGTTTGACCGTGCCCGATCCCGACCTGAAGTTCAACGCGGAGACGGGCCATTATGAATTCGGCGAGATCGACTGGTCCGAGTTCAACAATGTCTTGAAGGGCAATGGCCCGTGCAACCGCGAGCGTTTGCAAACGCGCGTGAAAGCGTATGAAGACGGCGCATGGTTCCGCGATGCCTTGCTCGCGTATGCAGACAAGCAAGCCGCCAACAAAGCGGCAGCGTAATTACATAAGACAGATAGGGGATAGCAACATGAGCAAAGAATGGCCTTTGTGGGAAGTTTTCATCCGCAGCCAGCACGGCCTGGCGCACAAGCATGTGGGCAGCCTGCACGCTTCCGACGCCACCATGGCGGTCAACCATGCGCGCGACGTCTACACGCGCCGCAATGAAGGCGTGAGCATCTGGGTGGTGCGCGCGGCCGATATCGTCGCCAGCAGCCCCGGCGACAAGGGCGCCCTGTTCGAACCGTCGAACAGCAAGGTGTACCGCCATCCCACCTTCTTCCCGATGCCGGAAGAAGTCAAGAACCTGTGATGGGAGCGCCTGCAATGGATGACAAGGTCAATTACCTCCTGCGCCTGGGCGACAATGCCCTGATCCTCAGCCAGCAGCTGTCGCAGCTGTGCGGCAAGGGCCCGGCGCTGGAAGAAGACATGGCGCTGACCAACGTGTCGTTGGACTTGCTGGGCCAGACGCGTTTGTGGTTCAGCTATGCGGCCGAACTGGAAAACGCGGGCCGCGACGAGGACGATATCGCCTTCCTGCGCGACGCCCACGATTTCAAGAACTGCCTGCTGGTCGAACAGCCGAACGGCAATTACGCCGACACCATGATGCGCCAGTTCTTCTTCGACAGCTGGCATTACTTCCAGTTGCTGGAACTGACGAAATCGACGGACGCGCGCATCGTCGAGGTGGCGCAGAAGTCGATCAAGGAAGTGACGTATCACCTGCGCCGCAGCGGCGACCTGATCGTGCGCCTCGGCGACGGCACGGCGGACAGCCATGCAAAAACGCAGGTGGCCGCCGACAAGCTGTGGATGTACACGGGCGAGATGTTCAAGTACGACGCCGTCGACCAGGCCATGGTCGCCGCCGGCATCGCGCCGCCATCGGACGTGCTGCGCCGGGCGTTCCTCGAGCACGTGGCCGAGATCTTCGCCGAAGCGACGCTTGTCATGCCGGCACCCGACGCGTGGATGCAAAAGGGCGGCAAGCAGGGCACGCACACGGAGCACCTGGGTTTTATCCTGGCCGAGATGCAGTTCCTGCAGCGCGCCTATCCCGGGGCGGAGTGGTAATGCACGCCGCCGGCGCATCACTGGACGCGGCCCAGGTCTGGGCCTGGCTGGGTGACGTGCCGGACCCGGAAATCCCCGTCATCTCGGTGGTGGACCTGGGCATCGTGCGCGCCGTCGAAGTCACGGATGGCGATGCGTGCATCGTGACGATCACGCCCACATATTCGGGCTGCCCGGCGATGCAGGTGATCGCCGACGCCGTCACCGATGCCTTGCGCAGCCATGGCGTGGCCAGGGTGACCCTGGTGAACCAGCTGGCGCCTGCGTGGACCACGGACTGGATGAGCGAGGCGGGCAAGGCCAAGCTGAAAGGCTATGGCATCGCGCCGCCGCAGCAGCAGGTGATCGACATCAGTGGTTTGAAAGGTGGCGTCAAGCGCCAGGCTGGCCCCAAGCTGGAGGTGATCTGCCCGAACTGCGGTTCCACGCATACGCAGCTGACCAGCCAGTTCGGCTCCACGCCGTGCAAGGCCCTGTACAAATGCCTGGCTTGCCGCGAACCGTTTGACTACTTCAAGTGCCACTAAAAAAATCAGGTACACGTTCCGAAGAAACTGGAGATGAAGCATGAGTAAATTTTATCCGCTGTGCGTAGCGAACGTGCGCAACGAAACGCGCGACACCATCGCCGTCACGTTCGATGTGCCCGCCGAGCTGCAGCAGCAGTTCCGCTTCCAGCAGGGCCAGCACCTGACCCTGCGTGCCAACATCAATGCGGAAGACGTGCGCCGCTCGTATTCCATCTGTTCGGCGGTGCAGGACGGCACGCTGCGCGTGGCCATCAAGCGCACGCCAGGCGGCGCCTTTTCCACCTGGGCGAACGACACCCTGAAAGCCGGCGCCACCATCGACGTGATGCCGCCCATGGGCCACTTCAACGTGCCGCTCGACTGCGTCAACCGCAAGCACTACCTGGCGTTTGCGGCCGGCAGCGGCATCACGCCCATCCTTTCCATCATCAAGACGACCCTGCTGACGGAACCATTGAGCCGCTTCACCCTGTTCTACGGCAACCGCGCCTCGTCCTCCGTCATCTTCAAGGAAGAATTGACGGACTTGAAGGATGTGTACCTGGAGCGTTTGAACCTCGTCTACGTGATGAGCCGCGAGCAGCAGGACATCGAACTGTTCAATGGCCGCATCACGCAGGAAAAATGCGAGCAGTTCCTGCAGCACTGGATCAAGGTCGAAGACTACGACAACGCGTTTATTTGCGGCCCGGAAGACATGATGCTCGGCGTGTCCGCTGCCCTGCAGGCGGCCGGCATGCCCAAGCAGAACATCAAGATCGAGCTGTTCGCCGCCAGCATCCCGAAAAACGCCCACAAGCCGCGCGCCCAGCTGGCCGCGGATACGGTGCAGGAAACGGAAGTGACCGTCGTCATGGATGGCAACCACACCACCTTCACGATGGACAAGGACAAGGAATCCATCCTCGACGCGGGCCTGCGCCATGGGCTGGACATGCGCTACTCGTGCAAGGGCGGCGTATGCTCGACCTGCCGCTGCAAGATCCTCGACGGCAAGGTCGAGATGGACGTCAACTACGCGCTGGAAGACTACGAAGTGGCGCGCGGCTTCGTCCTCAGCTGCCAGAGTTTTCCATTGACCGACAAGGTGGTGGTCGATTTCGACCAAGCTGAATAGTCGCAAACCCCAAACAACATCTGGGGTCGGACCTTAAGGGTAATTCGGCCCAGTGGGGCGAATGACGATTCCGCAGGAACCGACCTTACTTGTCCCCGGGTTAAAAATAAACGTATACGAGACACGCCATGACCTACCAAAACATCCTCTTCACCATCGAGCAGGGCATCGCCACGCTCACCCTGAACCGTCCCGACAAGCTCAATAGCTTTACCCAGGCCATGCACGAGGAAGTGCGTGACGCGATTGCGCAAGTGAACGCCGACAGCACCGTGCGCGTCTTCGTGCTGACGGGCGCGGGGCGCGGCTTTTGCGCCGGCCAGGATCTGTCCGACCGCGCCGTGGAGCCGGGCTCGAAGGGCGTGGACCTGGGCGAATCGGTGGAAAAGAACTATGCGCCGCTGGTGCTGGCCTTGAAAGCCTTGCCGATGCCCGTGATCTGCGCCGTCAACGGCGTGGCCGCCGGCGCGGGCGCCAACCTGGCGCTGGCCTGCGACATCGTCATCGCCGGCAAGTCGGCCAGTTTCGTCGAAGTGTTCTGCAAGCTGGGCCTGATCCCGGACACGGGCGGCACCTTCTTCCTGCCACGGCTGATCGGTTCGGCGCGCGCCATGGGCCTGGCCATGCTCGGCGAAAAACTGACGGCGGAAAAGGCCGAGGACTGGGGTTTGATCTGGAAATGCGTGGATGACGCCGAACTGGCGCAGGAAACGCGCAAGCTGGCCGTGCACTTTTCCACGGCGCCGACCAAGGGCCTGGCGTATACCAAGCAGGCGCTGGCTCTCAGTGGCGCCAATACCCTGCCGCAGCAGCTGGCGCTGGAAGCGCGCATGATGAGCGATCTCGGTAACAGCGACGATTACCGCGAAGGCGTCGCCGCCTTCATGGAAAAGCGCGCACCGCAATTCAAGGGACACTGATATGGCAGCTTTGGACAACAACAGTATCGTCGCCGTTATCGGCAGCGGCGCCATGGGCGCCGGCATCGCGCAGGTGGCCGCTGCCGCCGGCTACCGCGTCAAGCTGTACGACACGCGCGCGGAAGCGGTGAGCAAGGCGCTGGCCGACATCGGCAAGATGTATGCGAAGCTGGCCGAGAAGGGCCGCATGAGCGTTGACGAAGCGGCCGCCGCCACGGCGCGCCTGCAGGCGGCCGGCAGCCTGGCTGATGTGAGCGATGCTGTCCTGGTGGTGGAAGCCATCGTGGAAAACCTCGACGTCAAGCGCGGCCTGTTCGCCGAACTCGAAGCGTTAGTCAGCGACGACTGCATCCTGGCGACGAATACCTCGTCGATCTCCGTCACGGCCATTGCCGCCAAGCTGCGCCGGCCGGAACGCCTGGTCGGCATGCACTTCTTTAATCCCGTGCCCCTGATGGCGCTGGTCGAAGTGATCAGTGGCCTGGCCACCAGCGAGCAGGTCGCCGCCACCGTCTACGACACCTCGATTGCCTGGGGCAAGAAGCCCGTGCATGCTAAATCGACACCGGGCTTCATCGTCAACCGCGTCGCCCGTCCGTTCTATGCGGAAGGCTGGCGCCTGTTGAACGAGCAGGCGGGCGACCCCGCCACCATCGATGCCGTGCTGCGTGAAGCGGGCGGCTTCCGCATGGGCCCATTCGAATTGATGGACCTGATCGGCCATGACGTGAATTTCTCCGTCACCCAGTCCGTGTTCGGCGCCTACTTCAACGACCCGCGCTTCACGCCGTCCGTGCTGCAGCAGGAGATGGTCAACGCCGGTTTCCTGGGCCGCAAATCGGGCCGCGGCTTCTACCTTTATGGCGAAGGCGCCAGCGCCCCTGTCGCGCAGGCGGAAGGCGCGCAAGCGACCCCGGAATTCGTCGCCCTGTCGGCCGCCATCGGCGGCGATGGCCGTGGCCACAGCGGCATCATCCGCAGCCTGGTGCAGCGGCTGGAGCAGGCGGGCGTCACCGTCAGCCGCCGCGTGACGCAGGAAGGCCAGGTGCATGACGAAGCGCCCGCCCTGCATTGCCATGGCGCCGCGATCTATCTGACCGATGGGCGCAGCGCCACCCAGCGCGCGCACGACAACCAGCATCCGGACACGGTGCTGTTCGACCTGGCGCTCGATTACGCCAGTGCAAAGCGCATCGCCGTGGCCCGTGCCGACCAGTGCAGCGACGACGCCTACGCGGCCGTCGTCGGCCTGTTCCAGGCGGCCGGTTTCATCGTCACGCGTCTGGACGACGTGCCTGGCCTGGCCGTCATGCGCACCGTCGCCATGCTGGCCAACGAAGCGGCCGACGCCGTCAACCAGGGCGTGTGCACGGCGGACGCCGTCGATATCGCCATGCAGAAGGGCGTCAATTACCCGCGCGGACCGCTGGCCTGGGCCGATGCGGTGGGCGTTCAACAGATCGTGACCGTGCTGCACCACCTGGCGCAAGGCTATGGCGAGGACCGCTACCGGGTCTCGCCGCTGCTGCGCCGCAAACTCGCCAATGGAGTACCGTTTCATGCATAAGGAAGACCAATTTCACGCTGCCCAGGCCTTGGCTGAAGCGGCCGCCGCCTCCATGCTGTCGCGCGATAACGCCACCGCCGCCATGGGCATCGCCCTGGCCGACGTGGGTCCCGGCCATGCGCGCATGACGATGACGGTGCGCGCCGACATGCTCAACGGCCACCAGACCTGCCATGGCGGCTTTATCTTCGCCCTGGCCGACAGCGCCTTCGCCTTTGCCTGCAACAGCTACAACATGAACACCGTGGGCGCCGGCTGCACTATCGATTACCTGGCGCCGGGCCGCGAGGGCGACGTGCTGACGGCGCACGCCGTCGAGCAGGCGCTGGCCGGCAAGAGCGGCGTCTACGACGTCAAGGTCAGCAACCAGGAAGGCCGCGCCATCGCGCTCTTCCGCGGCAAGTCGATCCGCGTGGCGGGCGAAGTCATTAGTGATTGAAGGTACAAGAGCAGGCTTGAACTGCCGTTGCAGCATTTCATAGTAAAAGAACCGATTAGGAGACAATGATGGTCCAACGAATTCCCGCCCCGAATGACCTCGAGCCGATCGAGCGCGCCAGCAAGGATGAACTGCAGGCGCTGCAGCTCGAACGCATGAAATGGACGCTCAAGCACGCGTATGACAACGTGCCCCATTACCGCGCCGCTTTTGACGCAGCGGGCGTGCATCCGGACGACCTGAAGTCCCTGGCCGACCTGGCCAAATTCCCGTTCACCGACAAAAAAGTCTTGCGCGATAATTACCCGTTCGGCCTGTTCGCCGTGCCGCGCGAGCAGGTGGTGCGCATCCACGCATCGAGCGGCACCACGGGCAAGGCCACGGTGGTCGGCTACACGCAGAACGACATCGATACCTGGGCCAACGTGGTGGCGCGCTCGATCCGTGCCGGCGGCGGACGCGCGGGCGACATGGTGCATATCTCCTACGGCTACGGCCTGTTCACGGGCGGCCTGGGCGCGCACTACGGCGCCGAGCGCCTGGGCTGCACGGTCATCCCCATGTCCGGCGGCCAGACGGAAAAGCAGGTGCAGCTGATCCAGGATTTCAAGCCGTCCATCATCATGGTCACGCCGTCGTACATGCTCAACATCATCGAGGAATTCACGCGCCAGGGCCTGGACCCGGCCGAATCGTCGCTGAAGGTGGGCATCTTCGGCGCCGAGCCGTGGACGGACGCCATGCGTTCGGAAATCGAGGCGCGCGCGGGTATCGACGCCGTCGACATCTACGGTCTGTCCGAAGTGATGGGCCCTGGCGTGGCGTCCGAATGCATCGAGAGCAAGGACGGCCCCGTTATCTGGGAAGACCATTTTTATCCGGAGATCATCGATCCGGAAACGGGCGAAGTGCTGCCGGACGGCGAAGAGGGCGAGCTGGTCTTTACCTCCTTGTCGAAAGAGGCGCTGCCCATCATCCGCTACCGCACGCGCGACCTGACCCGCTTGCTGCCGCCGACCTCGCGGGCGATGCGCCGCATCGGCAAGATCACGGGCCGCTCGGACGACATGCTGATCATCCGCGGCGTGAACGTCTTCCCCACGCAGATCGAAGAATTGATTTTGAAAATGCCGAAGCTGGCGCCGCAATACCAGCTGGTGGTCACGCGCGACGGCCACCTCGACAAGCTCGAAGTCATCGCCGAGCTGCGCATCGACCTGACGGCCACCATCTCGGCCAGCGAAACGGACGCCCTGGCGCGCGAGCTGGAACACCGCATCAAGACGCACGTGGGCGTGAGCACGCGCGTGCGCCTGGTGGCCGCCGCCGGCATCGAACGCACGCTGACGGGCAAGGCCCGCCGCGTGGTCGACCAGCGCCCGAAGATTTTCTCCTGATAGCCCGAACAAGGAAACAAACATGAACGAAGCCTTTATCTGTGACGCCGTGCGCACCCCTTTGGCCGTTATGGCGGCGCGCTGTCCAGCGTGCGCGCCGACGACCTGGGCGCGCTGCCGATCGCCGCGCTGATCGCCCGCAACCCGTCCGTCGACTGGTCCGCCATCGACGACGTGTTCTATGGCTGCGCCAACCAGGCGGGCGAAGACAACCGCAACGTGGGCCGCATGGCCGCGCTGCTGGCCGGCTTGCCGGCGGCAGTCCCGGCCAATACCATCAACCGCCTGTGCGGCTCCAGCCTGGACGCCGTCGGCATGGCTGCCCGCTCGATCAAGGCGGGCGAGGCGGAACTGATCATCGCCGGCGGCGTGGAAAGCATGACGCGCGCACCGTTCGTGATGGGCAAGGCCGACAGCGCCTTTTCGCGCGCGGCGAAAATCGAGGATACGACCCTGGGCTGGCGCTTCGTCAACGGCAAGATGAAGGCGCAGTACGGCATCGACACCATGCCGGAAACGGCGGAAAACGTGGCCGTGGAATTTGGCGTCAGCCGCGCCGACCAGGACGCGCTGGCCTTGCGCAGCCAGCAGCGCTGGGCCGCCGCCAACGCGGCCGGCGTGTTCGAGCGCGAAATCGTGCCCGTCGCCGTGCCGCAAAAGAAGGGCGAGCCGAAGATGGTGACGATGGATGAGCATCCGCGTCCGGACACCTCGCTGGAAATGCTGGCGAAACTGAAAGGCGTGGTGAAAGCGGACGGCACGGTCACGGCCGGCAATGCCTCGGGCTTGAACGATGGCGCCTGCGCGATTTTGCTGGCGTCCGCCGCCGCCGTGGATAAATACAAGCTGACGCCGCGCGCAAAAGTGCTGGGCATGGCCACGGCCGGCCTGGCGCCGCGCATCATGGGCTTTGGCCCCTCGCCGGCGTCGCGCAAGGTGCTGGCGCAGACGGGATTGAGCATCGAACAGATGGATGTCATCGAACTCAATGAAGCGTTTGCGGCGCAGGCGCTGGCCGTCACGCGCGACCTGGGCCTGGCCGACGATGCGGCCCACGTGAACCCGAATGGCGGGGCGATTGCCATCGGCCATCCGCTGGGGGCATCGGGCGCGCGCCTGGTGATGGCCGCGCTGAACCAGCTGGAACGCACGGGCGGGCGCTATGCGCTGTGCACCATGTGCATCGGCGTGGGGCAGGGTATTGCCGTGGTGATTGAACGCGTATAAAAAAGTAGAAAAACAAAAAAGGCGCAGGCTTGCAAAAAAGCGCCAATATTAATTGACCGTAGTGCCAACCTGGTGGAGACCACAATGATTGCCAATATCTTCAAGAAAACCCTGATCGCCGGCGTGCTGGCCATGACTGCCGCGGGTGCGTACGCGGCCGACAACATCAAGATCGGTTCCGTGCTGTCCGTTACGGGACCGGCCGCCTTCCTGGGCGATCCTGAACTGAAAACCCTGCAGCTGTATATCGAGAAAATCAATGCGGCAGGCGGCGTGCTGGGACGCAAGCTGGAACTGGTGCACTACGACGATGGCAGCGACGCGGCCAAGGCCAACGGTTTTACCAAGCGCCTGATCGAGTCGGACAAGGTCGACGTGCTGATCGGCGGCACCACCACCGGCGCGACGATGGCGATGGCGCCGCTGGTGGAGCGCGCCGGCATGCCGTTCATTTCGCTGGCGGGCGCCGTGGTGATCATCGATCCGGTCAAGAAGTGGGTCTTCAAGACGCCGCATACGGACCGCATGGCGGCCGAGAAGGTGTTCGAGGACATGAAGAAGCGCGGCATCAGCAAGGTGGGCCTGCTGTCGGAAACGAGCGGCTTCGGCGCCTCGGGCCGCAAGGAATCGCAGATCGTCGCCTCGAAATACGGCATCACGCTGGTGGCCGACGAAACCTACGGCCCGAAAGATACGGACATCACGGCGCAGCTCACGCGCATCAAGAACACGGCCGGGGTGCAAGCCGTATTCGTCTTTGGCCTGGGCCAGGGCCCGGCCGTGGTGACCAAGAACTACGGCCAGCTGGGCATGGCCGCGCTGCCGTTGTACCAGTCGCATGGCGTGGCGTCGGACGAATACCTGAAGCTGTCGGGCAAGGCTGCCGAAGGCGTGCGTCTGCCAACGCCGGCCCTCCTGATCGGCGCCATGCTGCCCGACAGCGACGCGCAGAAGGCCATCGTCGTCGGCTACGACAAGACGTATAAAGAGCGCTACAAGATCGATCCATCGACCTTTGGCGGCTATGCGCTCGATGCCCTGAACCTGTCGGTGGACGCCATCAAGCGCGCCGGCGGCACGGACCGCGAAAAAGTGCGCACGGCGCTGGAACAGACGAAGGGTTTTGTCGGCACCACCGGCGTGTTCAACATGTCGGCCAAGGACCACATGGGCCTGGACCTGTCGGCTTTCCGCATGGTGCAAGTGAAGAACGGCGAATGGCAATTGTCGAAGTAATGTTCGAAATAAAGTAAGCCAGAAGTACCTGCGCGTGGCCGCCCTCGAAGGCGGCCCGCGCACAGCCGAACATAATGGAGACACCATGGAAGTCGCTCAATTTCTACAATTTCTGTATTCCGGGATGACGGTCGGTTCCGCCTACGCGCTGGCGGCGCTGGGCTTTACCATCATCTACAACACCAGCGGCGTGATCAATTTCGCCCAGGGCGAATTCATCATGCTGGGCGGGATGCTGGCCGCCGTGATGTCGGCCGCCGGCGTGCCGCTGCCGCTGGCCATCATCCTGGCCGTCATCGCCACCGGCATCGTTGGCCTGCTGATGGAAAAAACCGTGATCGAGCCGGCGCAGAACGCGCAGGTCATCACCCTCTTGATCATCACCATCGGCGCCTCGCTGGTGCTGCGCGGCCTCGTGCAAATCTGGCTGGGCAAGGATACGCACTCGCTGCCGGCCTTTTCCGGCGACGCGCCGATCGAATTTCTGGGCGCCAGCCTGCTGCCGCAAAGCCTGTGGGTGCTGGGCGTGACCGTCGTCATCGTGCTGGTGCTGGGCTGGTTCTTCGGCCGCACGCTGATGGGCAAGGCCATGCTGGCTACCTCGCACAACAAGCTGGCCGCGCAACTGGTGGGCATCAACACGCGCAAGGTGCTGCTGTTCTCGTTCGGCCTGTCAGCCCTGCTGGGCGCGGCGGGCGGCATCCTCGTCGCACCGATCACGTATACCTCGTATGACGCGGGCATCATGCTGGGCCTGAAAGGCTTTGTCGCCGCCGTATTGGGTGGCCTGGGCGGCGGCGCGGGCGCGATTGCCGGCGGCCTGATCCTCGGCATCGCCGAAGCCATGACGGCCGGCTATATCTCGTCGGCCTACAAGGACGCGGTGCCGTTCGTGCTGATCTTATTGATCCTGTTCTTCCTGCCGCAAGGCTTGTTTGGCGCTAAAAATTCGGAGCGTGTATGAAGAATTTCCTCACCCGCTCGCGCCATGGCGGCCTGCTCTTGCTGGCGCTGGTGCTGGCCATCCTGCCGCTGTTCCTCAGCAATGCGTTCTACTATGACGTGGCGATCCGCATCGCGCTGAACGCCATCGTCGTCATCGGCCTGAACCTCTTGATGGGCTATACGGGCCAGATCAGTCTCGGCCACGCGGGTTTCTACGGCCTGGGCGCGTATGCCTCGGCCGTGCTGACCACGCACTACGGCTGGCCGCCGCTGGCCGCCTTGGCCGCCGGCGCCGTCGCCACGGGTCTGCTGGCGCTGCTGCTGGCGCGTCCCGTGTTGAAACTCAAGGGCCATACCCTGGCCATGGCGACCCTGGGACTGGGCATCATCATTTCCATCGTCATCAACAACGAGACGCAATGGACGGGCGGCCCGGACGGCATCGGCGTGTCCGCCTTCACCTTGGGCGGCCTGGAAATCGCCGGTGAAAAATCGTGGTACCTGGTGTGCGCCGTGCTGCTGTTGCTGGTGACGTGGCTGGCCCTGAACCTGATCGATTCGCCCGTCGGCCGCGCGCTGCAGGCCATCCACGGTTCGGAAGTGGCGGCCCGCGTGGTCGGCGTCGATACGACACGCTTCAAGGTGCGCGTGTTCGTGCTGTCGGCGGTGATTGCCAGCATCGCGGGCAGCATCAGCGCCCATTACATCGGTTTCATCACGCCCAACCTGGCCGGTTTCTTCCACTCGATCGAGCTGGTGACGATGGTGGTGGTGGGCGGCATGGCCTCGATCTTCGGTTCCATCATCGGCGCGGCGCTGCTGACGATCCTGCCGCAATTGCTGTCCAGTTTTGAAGGCTGGGAAACGGTGGTGTTCGGCGTGATCCTGATGGCCACCATGATCTTCATGCCCAAGGGCCTGGTGCCCAGCCTGGCCAGCCGTTCGCGCAAGCGTTCTGCTACGCCGAAAGCACCGCCTCAATCTGCACGGGAGGTGTGAGATGCTGACGATTAACAACCTGAGCAAGAGTTTCGGCGGCGTGCACGCGGTGCAGGACGTAAGCTTTACGGTCAAGGAGGGCAATATCCACTCCGTGATCGGGCCGAACGGCGCCGGCAAGACGACCCTGTTCAACCTGATCACCGGTGTCTACACGCCGACCAAGGGCGAGATCCTGCTCAATGGCGAGAACGTGGCCGCCATGTCGCCCGATGCATTGGCGCGGCGCGGCATGAGCCGCACCTTCCAGAACCTGCAGGTGTGCATGAACATGACGGCCATCGACAATGTGATGGTGGGCGCGCACCTGCGCCTGAACCAGAACCTGTTCGCTTCCATGCTGCGTTTGCCGTCCGTGCGCCGCGCCGATGCGGCCTGCCGCGACGAGGCGGCGGGCCTGATGGAATTCGTCGGCGTGGGCCGGCATATCGGTGACGAGGCGGGGCAGATGTCGTATGGCGCCTTGAAGCGCCTGGAAATCGCCCGCGCGCTGGCGGCCAAGCCGAAGGTGCTGCTGCTCGATGAACCGGCGGCGGGCCTGAACCACACGGAGACGGGCGAGATCGAAGCCCTGATCCGCAAGGTGGCGCAATCGGGCGTGACGGTGGTGCTGGTCGAGCATGACATGAAACTGGTGATGAATTTGTCGGACCATATCCTGGTGCTCGACTATGGCAAGAAGCTGGCCGAAGGGACCGCCGCCGAAGTGCGCGCCAATCCCGACGTGGTGGCGGCATACCTGGGAGTGGCGGCATGATGAAGATGGAAAAACCTCAGACACCGCTGGTGCTCGATATCGCCGGCCTGACCAGCCATTACGGCCGCATCCAGGCCCTGCACGGCATCGACCTGCAGGTGCGCCAGGGCCAGCTGGTGGCGCTGGTGGGCGCGAACGGCGCCGGCAAGACGACCCTGTTGCGGGCGATTTCCGGCGTGCAGCCGATCAGCGCCGGCAGCATCGCCTTCGCCGGCCAGGACGTCAGCCGCATGAGCGCCGACAAGCGTGTGCGCGCCGGCATTTGCCAGGTGCCGGAAGGGCGGCAAGTGTTCGGCCCCATGACGGTGGAAGACAATCTGCGTCTGGGCGCCTTCACACGCCCCGCACAGGACGTGGCGGGCGACATGGAGCGCATGTACGGCCTGTTCCCGATCCTGAAGGAAAAGCGCCTGCTGCTGGCCGGCACGCTCTCCGGCGGACAGCAGCAGATGCTGGCCATGGCGCGCGCGCTGATGGGCCGCCCGCAACTGCTGCTGCTCGATGAACCGAGCATGGGCCTGGCGCCGCTCCTGATCGCGGAAATCTTCCGTATCGTGGCCGAGCTGCGCGACCAGGGCATCACCATCTTCCTCGTCGAGCAGAACGCGCACGCCGCCCTGTCGATCGCCGACGTGGGCTATGTGATCGAGACGGGCGCGATTACCCTGTCCGGTCCCGGGCCTGAATTACTGCACAACGAGCAGGTACAAAGCGCGTACCTGGGTATGTGAAGACGTAGGTCGGATTAGCGGGGGCGCCGAGCCGCTTGCGCGTAATCCGACATCAGCCGCTACGGCTGGCAATAATGTTTTGGAGAGCAACATGGTCAAAGTCTACGAAATCAACGGCGTTACCCCCGTCGTCCACCCCAGCGCCTATGTGCACCCGTCGGCCGTGCTGATCGGCGACGTGATCGTCGGCCCGCGCTGCTATATCGGCCCGCTGGCCTCGATCCGCGGCGACTTCGGCCGATTGATCCTGGAAGAGGGGGCGAACCTGCAGGACACCTGCGTCATGCACGGTTTTCCCGGTTGCGACACGGTGGTCGAAGTCGACGGCCATGTCGGCCATGGCGCCGTGCTGCATGGCTGCCGCATCGGCCGCAACGCGCTCGTCGGCATGAATGCCGTGGTGATGGACAACGCCGTCATCGGCGAGGAATCCATCGTTGCCGCCATGAGTTTCGTCAAGGCGGGCATGCTCGTCGCGCCGCGCAGCATGGTGGTGGGCACGCCCGCCAGGGTGACCCGCGCGCTGACCGACGATGAAATCCAATGGAAAAGCTCGGGCACGGGCCAGTACCACGAACTGGCCGTGCGCTCGATGCAGACGATGCGCGAGGTGGAAGCCCTGACGCAAGTCGAGGCGAACCGCCAGCGCCTCAATTTCGAATCGGCCTTGCCGCTGCACTTGCACAAGAACGCTGCTGCGCAATAAACAGTATGGGCGTAGGTCGGATCAGCGGGGCAGCGTCCCGCGTCATCCGACACCACCACCAACGTCACCAACACCCTCGTTTTACGGAGAAACCACATGGCTCACATATCCACCCTGCAAAGCCTGATCGCCGGCCGCTGGCTGGGCGACAGCGCCGCCGTGCCCCTGCACAGCGCCTTGAACAACCGCGTCATCTATCATACGCATGCGGAAAAAATCGATTTCGACGAAGCCGTCACGTATGCGCGCAGGACGGGCGTGCCGGGCCTGATGGCGCTGGACTTCCAGCAGCGCGCCGCGCGCCTGAAGGCGCTGGCCCTGTACCTCGTCGAGCGCAAGGAAGAACTGTATGCGATCTCGCACCTGTCGGGCGCCACGCGCGCCGACAGCTGGGTCGACATCGAAGGCGGCACGGGCACCCTGTTCGCCTACGCCAGCATGGGCAGCCACGAGCTGCCGTCGTCGAACGTGCTGCACGAAGGCCCTGCCATCGCGCTCGGTAAAAAAGGCGGCTTCGCCGGCACGCACATCCTGGTGCCGCGCGGCGGCCTGGCCGTGCACATCAACGCCTTCAACTTCCCCATCTGGGGTCTGCTGGAAAAATTTGCGCCAAGCTTCCTGGCGGCCATGCCCTGCATCGCCAAGCCGGCCACGGCGACGAGCTATCTGACGCAGGCCGTCGTGCGCATGATGCATGAATCGGGTCTGCTGCCGGCCGGCAGCCTGCAACTGGTGATCGGCTCCACGGGCGACTTGCTGGACCGCCTGAATGGCCAGGATTTCGTCACGTTTACAGGGTCGGCCGCCACGGCCGCCAAGCTGCGCACGAATTCCAACCTGATCGCCCAGTCCGTGCCCTTCAACGGCGAAGCCGATTCGCTCAATTGCGCCATCCTGGCGCCGGACGTCACGCCCGACGACGTGGAGTTCGACCTGTTCGTCAAGGAGGTCGTGCGCGAAATGACGGGCAAGTCGGGCCAGAAGTGCACGGCGATCCGCCGCATCATCGTGCCCGAGCACCTGATGGACGCCGTCGGCACGCGCCTGCGCGAGCGCCTGGCCAAGGTGGTGGTGGGCGACCCGTCCATCGAAGGCGTGCGCATGGGCGCGCTGGCGTCGAAAGAGCAGCAGAACGACGTGGCTGAACGTGTCGCCACCCTGTCGCAGGGTAACGAGGTGGTATTCGGCGCGGCCGACGGTTTTAATCCGCTCGGTGATGGCGCGCAGGACGGCAGCTTCTTCTCGCCGACCTTGCTGATGTGCCGCGACGCCTTCGGCAACGACGCTGTGCATGACGTGGAAGCGTTTGGCCCCGTCAGCACCATGATGGGCTACAAGGACATCGACGAAGCGCTGGCCCTGGCCGCGCGCGGCAAGGGCAGCCTGGTGAGCACCCTGGTGACGCGCGATCCGAAGATCGCCGCGCGCGTGGTGCCGCAAGTGGCGGCCACGCATGGCCGCGTGCACGTGCTCGAGCGCGTGGCCTCCGTCGATTCGACTGGCCACGGCTCGCCCTTGCCGCAACTGAAGCACGGCGGCCCTGGCCGCGCGGGCGGCGGCGAGGAACTGGGCGGCGTGCGCGCCGTGCGCCATTACCTGCAACGCGCGGCCGTGCAAGGCTCGCCGACCATGCTGGCGGCGATCACCGGCGAATACGTGCGCGGCGCGGACGTCAATGAAAGCCCGATCCACCCGTTCCGCAAGCATTTCGAGGACTTGAAGACGGGCGACTCGCTGCTGACGCATCGCCGCACGGTCAGCGAAGCGGATATCGTCGCCTTCGGCGGCATCTCGGGCGACTTCTTCTACATGCACTTCGATGAAATCGCCGCGAAGGAATCGCAGTTCGGCAAGCGCATCGCCCACGGCTACTTCGTGCTGTCGGCCGCCGCCGGCCTGTTCGTCTCGCCCGGCATCGGTCCCGTGCTGGCCAACTACGGCCTGGACAACCTGCGCTTCGTCGCTCCCGTCGCCATCGGCGACACCATCCGCGCGCGCCTGACGTGCAAGCGCAAGGTCGACCGTAACCGCAAGGACGTCTTTGGCGTGGGCCAGGGCGTGGTCGCATGGGACGTGCAGGTGACCAACCAGAACGAGGAACTGGTGGCCAGCTACGACATCCTGACCCTGGTCTCCAAGCGCGAGTAAGTCCGAGAGTAAGCGTCTCCGGCAGGACTGGTGTGAATGGCGCCGCCCGCGATCTTCGCGCGGGTGGCGCTTTTTTTATGCGGGTTCTTTTCGTCTTGAATTATCCATAAGTGTATGAAAAATATAGGCTAAGTGTGGTTTTGCACGGCGTGCTATTTAGATAAACCCCTCTAGAACGCGTGCTTTTTTCATGAAAATGGGCGAATTGGCTCATTGCCTCAAGAAAACTTTCCAACGTAAAACCTTTTCTATGTAGCATGGTTTTACTCACTGGTCACGCCGCCAAGGACGCCCAAGGCGATGGCGGCGCGAAAAAATGGACCCGGCCTGTTACGGCCGGTGAACCATCGATCGGGAGTCCCATTCCACGTTCACCGCTACGGGTATTTAATTACTATGAATAAACACGTCCTGATTTTCCTGCTGGCCATGCCCCTGGCCATCAGCCATGCTTATGCCGAAGAGGCCGTTGGCCCCGCCGTCAAGATCAGCGGTTACGGCACGGCCGCCCTGACCATGGCCGATACCGACAAGGCGCAGTTCGCGCGCCCGAACCAGGCTGCCGGCGCCGGCCGCACCGCCCGCACGGGCGTCGATTCCAACCTGGGACTGCAGGCCAATGTCACCGTCACCCCGTGGCTGTCGGCCACCGTGCAGGGCCTGGCGCGCAAGGATGGCGAAGATGATGTCGGCGCCGAACTGGCGTGGGCCTTTGCCAAGGCCAAGGTGTCGGACAGCTTCAGCGTGCGCGTCGGCCGCATGGGCCTGCCCGTCTTCATGATTTCCGATTACCGCAACGTCGGCTATGCCAACACCATGCTGCGCCCGCCGGGCGAAATGTATTCGCAGGTACCCCTGAACAGCATCGACGGCATCGACGGCACCTACCAGTTCAGCGCGGGCGACACCAGCATCACCACGCAGCTGGCGCTGGGCCGCACCAAGGCCACCCTGGCCACGGGTCCCGCTTCGACCGTGCAGGTGGAAGGCAAGTCCATCGTCGCCCTGAACGTGGTGGCTGAACATGGCCCCGTCACCGTGCGCTTCGGCCGTGCCGAGACCAAGCTGACGATCAACGATTCGCCGAGCCTGAACACGCTGATGGGCAGCTTGCGCGCGGCCGGCAGCGGTTACAGGATCGCCCAGCTGGGCGCCCTGGCCGATGCGCTGGAAGTCAAGGACAAGAAGGCGTCGTTCACCTCCGTGGGCCTGGGCCTGGACTGGAACAACGTGCTGCTGCAGTCCGAATATGCGAAGCGCAAGACGGACAGCTATGTCAGCGACAGCACCTCGTGGTACGTGATGGGCGGCTACCGCATCGGCGCCTTCCTGCCCTACTACAGCCACGCCAGCCTGAAGGCCGATGGCCGCGTGAACAACACCGTGCCCGCATCCTGCCCTGCCGGCTATCCGGCCGCCTGCACGCCGACCCTGCGCGCGCTGTCGGCCGGCGTCGAGACCCTGGCCACCATGCGCAACCAGCTCGAACAATCGACGGACAGCATCGGCGTGCGCTGGGACTTCCACCGTTCGGCCGCCTTGAAGGTGCAGATCGACCGCATCAAGCCGAAGAATGGCCCGGGCCTGTTCGTGCAAGCCAAGCCGGGCTTCCATGGTCCCGTCACGGTGGCTGCCGCCGCCATCGATTTCGTTTTCTGAGGAGCGCCGCATGAAACCATTGATCTTGAATGTGGCCGCCTTGCTGGCGCTGTCGACCGCCGTTCCCGCCATGGCCGAAGTGGTCGTGGTGGTCAATGCCAAGAGCGCCGCCGGCGCCATGACGAATGAACAGGTGGCGCAGTTTTTCCTCGGTAAATCGACGGCCATGACGCCGATCGACCAGCCGGAAAGCGCCCCCGTGCGCGCCGAGTTCTACAAGAAGGTGACGGACAAGGAGCCGTCGCAGGCGAAGGCCCTGTGGTCCAAGCTGGTCTTCACGGGCAAGGCCACCCTGCCGAAGGAAGTGGCCAATAGCGCCGACGTGAAGAAGGCCGTGGCGGCCGATCCGAAAGCCATCGGCTATATCGAAAAGAGCGCCGTCGACGCCAGCGTCAAAGTGGTGCTGACGGCGCCATAAAGCCGGCCCGGGCCGCGCGCCATGCGGCGGCCCGGTACACATACCATCAGGAGACAGCAATGAGCATCAAACGCAAGATATGGGCACTGCCTGTCGTCTCGGCCGTGATTTTCGGGCTGGGACTGGCCGTCAGCGCCTACCTGTCCACGGCCACGCTCAATTCCATCCACGCCACGGAAAGCGCCGACTATCCCGTGCTCGACCTGGCCAAGTCGCTGACCCTGGACATGGCCGCCGTCGGCGACGCCCTGCGCGATGCCGTCAGCGAAGGCGACAAGGAGCGCATCGGGCAAGTCGGCGGCCAGGCCGTCAAGCTGCGCGAAAAACTGGCCGCCTTTGCGGCGATTCCCGGCCAGCGCGAGCAGGGCCAGCGCCTGACCAGGGAATTCGATGCCTACTATGCGCCGGCCCTGAGCGCGGCGCGCATCATGCTGGAAATGGAAGAGGGCGACCCGCAGGCGACCGTGGCGCGCATGCAGGGCGCGCTGGCGGTGCTCAATGCCGACCTGGCAAAGACCAATGAGCAGGCGCAAGCGCAGTTCAGGCAGGGCATCGAGCGCAGCGCGGCCAACGTGCGTAATGCGCTCAATACCAGCATCGCCGTGGCGCTGGCCGTCATCGTCTGCCTGGTGGCCGTCTCGCATTTCGTCGTGCGCGCCATCTGGCAGCAGCTGGGCGGTGAACCCGAGTACGCGCGCCAGATCGCGCGCGCCGTGGCCGATGGCGACCTCTCGATGCATATCGTGATCGAGGCGGGCGACCAGGCCAGCCTGCTGGCGGCGCTGAAGGAGATGCGTGGCCGGCTGGCCGGCATGGTGTCCGGTATCAAGGCGTCGGCCGAAACCATCCAGGTGGCCAGCGCGGAAATCGCCCAGGGCAATGCGGATCTGGCCGCGCGCACGGAATCGCAGGCGGGCAGCCTGGATCAGACGGCGCGCAGCATGGACAGCCTGACTTCCACCGTGCGCGACAACGCCGCCAACGCGGGCCAGGCGCACGAACTGGTGGTGTCGGCATCGTCGGTGGCCGTGAAGGGCGGGCAGGTGGTCAGCCAGGTGGTGACCACCATGGGCGAGATCAACGATGCATCGAAGCGCATCGTCGACATCATCGGCGTCATTGACGGCATCGCCTTTCAGACGAACATCCTTGCCTTGAACGCGGCCGTGGAGGCGGCGCGCGCCGGCGAACAGGGGCGCGGCTTTGCCGTGGTGGCGTCCGAAGTGCGCAACCTGGCGCAGCGCAGCGCGGCAGCGGCGCGCGAGATCAAGCAACTGATCGGCGATTCGGTGGCCAGGGTGAATGTCGGCTCGAAGCTGGTCGACGAGGCGGGGCTGACCATGGGCCAGATCGTCGATTCCGTGAAAAAGGTGGCCGACATCATGGCCGAGATCAGCGCCGCGAGCCAGGCGCAAAGCGCCGGCATCGGCGACATCGGCGTGGCCATCGGCAGCATGGACCAGATGACGCAGCAGAACTCCGCGCTGGTGGAAGAAGCGTCGGCGGCGGCCGAATCGCTGCAGGAACAGGCCGTGCAGCTGGGTACGGCGCTGGCCGTGTTCAAGCTGGCGCAGGGGGCGTGTCGGATTACGCGCTGCACGCTAATCCGACCTACCTGGCGTTGCGGTGATGTCGGATGACGCGCCATGCGCCTCGGCGGCCCCGCGAATCCGACCTGCCAGGTATTGGCGTATGCGTAGGTTGGATTAGCGCAGCGTAATCCAACACAGGAGTACCGGCTTACGCGCGCAGGCCGAACGGATCGTCGATGCTGTGCGCCGGTTGCGTGAACCAGCGCGGACCGTTTTCCGTCATGTAGAAATGGTCTTCGTGGCGGATGCCGAATTCGCCGGGGATGCAGATCATCGGCTCGTTCGAGAAGCACATGCCCACGTCGAGCGGCGTCGTGTCGCTGCCCACCAGGTAAGGCCACTCGTGGATATCGAGGCCGATGCCGTGGCCCGTGCGGTGCGGCAGTCCGGGCAGTTTGTAGCCGGGGCCGTAGCCGTCCGCTTCCAGCGAGACGCGGGCGGCGCGGTCCACATCGCCGCAGGGTACGCCCAGCCGGGCGGCCGCGAATGCGGCGGCCTGCGCGGCCTTTTCGCTGTTCCATACGCTGCGCTGGCGTTCGCTGATCTGTCCGAAAACATAGGTGCGCGTGATGTCGGAGATGTAGTTCATCACCTGGCAGCCCGTGTCGATCAGCACCGTGTCGCCCGCCTTCAGGGTCTGCACGTAGTTGACGCCATGCGGGTAGGCCGTCGCTTCGCCGAACAGGACGATGCAGAAGTACGAGCGGGGTGCGCCTACCTTGCGGTGCGCGCGCTGGATGAATTCTTCCACTTCCACCGTCGTGATGCCTTCGTACAGCATGCCGGCCGTGGCCACGTGCACGGCCAGGGTCATGTCCATCACGCGCTGCATCAGGGCGATTTCCGCCTGTGATTTTCTGCTGCGGCAGTACGCCGTCACGGTGCGCGCGTTTTCCAGCGCGTAGCCGGGGGCCAGCGGCCGGATGCCGTCATAGATGAAGAAGGCGGCGCTTTCGCAGATGCCCACGCGCGGCGGTTGATGCGCGTCCTGGGCGATTCCCATGCGCGCCAGCACGTCGACGAACAGCTGGTACGGGCTTTCATGCTCTTCCCAGCAATTGACACGGCCTGCGACGAGCATGAAGCCTTGCAGGGTGCTTTCCTCGAAGGCGGGGGCGATGTATTCGATGTCGCCGCTGGCCGGCAGGATGGCGCCCACCATGCGTTCGCTGGCATACCATTTGGTGCCCGTGAAATAGGTGAGGTTGGCGCCCGCGTTCAGGTAGATCGCGGCGATGCCTTGCTCGCGCATGAACGCTTGCGCCTTGGCGATGCGCTGCGCATGTTCGTTCTTGCCGATGGCGGCCATGCCGCCCGTCATGTCCGACAGCGACGCCAATGCCTGTTCGATGGAAGTGCCACCTATGCTCATGCCTGCTCCTTTGCTCGATGCTGAATATGGAATGCGGGCATGATATCAGTTCGCGCCTTTCGGCTTGAGGCCGGGCGCGCCGCCGGCCGCATCGGGCGTAGCCAGCACCAGGTCGTGCGGATACGTGAAGTGCCAGTCCGCGTAGCGCTGCTTGCGGCGCAGGCTGGCGTCTTCGTCGAGGAAGTTGTCCTGCTTGATGGGCAGCTGCGGCGACAGCGAATGGATGCCGACGATGCGTCCCTCCTGCCGCAGCACGCCCCATTCCGCCTTGCCCGTGACGGGATCCGCATACAGGCGGCGCAAATGCCGCCGGGCGTTGGCGAAGCGCGGGTCGCGCAGCAGTTCCTGCAGGGTCAAGGGATAGCGGGGCCGCCCGTCGGCCGGCGTGCTGTCGTAGTAGCGGCCCAGCGCGTTGCGGAATTCATGGCCGATGAACAGCAGCTCGCGTTCCTTGTCGCGCCGCGCGGCCGTGGCATGCAATTCGCCGGCCAGCACCAGGCCCACACCCATGAAGGCCACCAGCATCAGGGTCCAGATGTAGGCGAAACCCGCCGCCCGCCGCCGCACGCTCCTAGAGCTGTTCAAAGGGGATGCCCTCGCGCGTCTTGCCCTTGGCGCCGCTGCGCACGTCGGCCACGCCGCCGATCTCGCCATTCGGCGAAGGGATCAATTGCCAGGTGGCGGCCGACTCCGTGACGGGGTCCAGCGGCACGCTGCGGAAGTAATGGTGGGTCACCAGGTCGGCCAGCGCGGCCGGGTATTCTCCCTTGTCGGCATAGTATTTATCGAGGCCGCTCCTGAGCACCTGCAGGTTTTCCTTCAGGGCGACTTCCTTCGATTTTTCCACCGAGCCGAAATAGCGGGGGATGGCGATCGTCAGCAGCAGCGAGATGATCGCCAGCACCACCAGCAGTTCGACCAGGGTGAAGCCGCGGCGGATGGTCGTGGTCTGCATGGCGGTCACCATTGGTTGAGCGGCACGCCGTTCAGGCCCGCCTTGGTCGAGCGCGAGGCGACGTCGAACACGTCTTCGCCTTCGCTGGGATTGTCGGGCGGCGAGGCATACGCGCGCTTGCTCCAGCTGTCGGCCGCGCTGCCGGCTTCCCTGGGCTGGAACGGGTCGCGCGGCAGGCGGCGCAGGAAATAGATGTTCTGCTTCGACGGACTGCGCTGGTCGGGCACGCCCTCGACCAGTTCCTCGAGTTTCTTCGGATAGCCCGATGCGCCCAGCGACAGCTTGATGCGGCCATTGTCCGACGCCCGCTTGTAGGCGTCGATTGCCTCGCGCATCTCGATCAGGGCGCTGCGCAATTCCTGCTCCTTGGCCCGTTGCAAGGCCACCTGCGCCATCGGCACGGCCACCGTGGCCAGGGTCGCCATGATGGCCAGGGTGATCATCAGTTCGATGAAGGTAAAGCCTTTATGCTTCACTGGCCACCTTTGCTTGTCTTGTCGGCGGCGGGTGCCTCGTCGCCGCCCGTCATGGGCGAGCCGGCGCGCGCAGGGGCTTGCTCGGGCGCGGCGATGGCCTCCGGCGTGCCGCCCACGCTGGCGCGGCCGCCCACGGACGCCTCGGTGCCGGAATTGAATTCGGCCGTCATCAGGTCGGGGCGGCGGATGCTGCGCAGCAGGCGCGGCGTGATCGACAGCACGATCTCGCTGCGCATGGCGTCGTCCTTCTGGCTGCCGAACAGGCGGTTCAGCACGGGCAGTTCGCCCACGCCGGGCACCTTGTTGGCCGTGCCCCGGTCCTCGTCGCTGATCAGGCCCGCCAGCACCTGCGTCTCGCCATCTTTCAAACGCAGCACGGTCGAGGCGCTGCGCGTGCCGATCTGGTAAGCCTGCGTGCCCGTCTTGCTGATCACCTCCTTGACGACGTTCGACACTTCCAGGTTGATCTTGATGGCCACCTCGTCGTCCAGGTAGACGTTCGGTTCCACGTCGAGTTTCAGGCCCACGTCGATGTAGTTGACGCTGTCGGAACTGACGCCGTTATTCGTCGTGACGGTAATGACGGGCACGCGGTCGCCGATGAGGATCTTCGCCTTTTCCTTGTTGCGCACGCGGATGCGCGGGTTGGCCAGGATATTGCTGTCGCTATCCGTCTTGTTGGCGTTGAGGGTGACGCCGCCGATGCCCAGGTTGATATTCTCGCCATTGATGCGGTGCAGGTCCGCCACCTTCAGGCCGCCCAGGCCTCCCGTGCTGCCCGCGACACCGGCCAGGGTCAGGCTGGCCTGGTCGGGCCAGCGCACGCCCAGTTCCATCAGGCGCGTGCGCTTGACTTCCAGCACCTCGACTTCCAGCATCACTTCCGGGTCGGCCAGGTCCTGCACGTTGATGATGCGCTCGGCCATGCGCACCATTTCCGGCGTATCGCGCAGCATGATGATGCCCAGGCGCTCGTCGGTGACGACGTCCTTGGCCTTGAGCAGGGTCTTGATGGAAAACGCCACCGTCTTGACGTCCGCATTGGCGAGGAAAAAGTGCGTACCACCAGCTGCTGGTAATCCTTCACCTTTTGCGGCGTGTTCGGGTAGATCGTGATCGACTTGTCGCTGGTGACGCTTTGCTCCAGCTGGTTCGCGCCCAGCAGCATGGCAATCGCCTCTTCGATGCTGGTGTCGCGCACGGAGATGGTGGCGCGCAGGGCCGGATCGACCTCCTTGTCGAAGACGAAGTTCAGGCCCGACACCTTGCTGATGAAGTCGAACACGGAGCGCAGGGGCGCGTCGCGAAATTCCAGCGTCACGGGTTTGCGGTAGGCGGCCGCCAGTTTGCCGCCGGCCGGACGGCTTTTGGCCTGCTCGTCGCCGATACGGCCCTTCAGGGCCAGCGCCTCACGCTGCGCGGGCCGTTCCTGCAGCACCTGGCGCAAGGCTTCCTGCGCCTGCGCGACATTCGCTTCGCCGCCGCGCTGGTAGCTGGCCTGCGCCTCCTGCACCAGCTTGCGGTGCCGTTCATCCTGTGCCACGCCGGCCAGGCCTCGCTGCGCCACGTCGTTGCTGGCGTCCAGCGCCAGCGCCTGCTGGTACAGCGCTTGCGCTTCGGGCAGCTTGCCTTGCTGGCGCAGCGCCTCGGCGCGGCCATTCAGGCTGTTCAGCGCGCGCATCCTGCCGTTGGTGACGGCGATGCGGTACTTGGCATTGGTCGGTTCGGCCTGCGCCGCCTGTTCCAGCAGGGCCAGGCCCTGTTCCGTGCGGCCGGCGCCCAGCATGGCCTGGCCGTCGGTATAGGCCTGGTTGCCGGCGCAGGCGGCCAGCAGGGACAGCATCGGCAGCAGGGTGATGCCAGTACGTGGTGTGCGTCGTTTCAATTGAGGTCCCCTACGGCGAGTGTCTGTTTCAGGTTGAGCGGCAGATAGGTAAATTGCAGGGCGCCCTGCACCACGCCGTCGAAGCGGTAGCGCTCCTCAAGCGTGTCGCCAGGGCGCGCCACCACGTTGCGTTCGCCCGCCTGGAGAAAATAGGCGGCCTTGCCTTCGTCGACGAAACGGCCGAGGAACTGGAAGGGCAAAGGCGGCGGCGCGTTCGCGTCGACGGCGGCGACAGTGCGCGCGGCCTGCGCCGCCTGCTGGTCGAGCATGATCTTTTTCGGCGTCTCCGGCTGCCAGCTTTGCTTGGCGAACAGGGCGGCCGCTTCCTCGTCGTCGAGGCCCCGGCGCGGTTCGATGGCCAGCGCGCGATTGGCCGGCGCAGCGGCCGTGGCTGCGGCCAGGGGCGCTGCCGCCACCCGCTCCACCTGGCGCGGCGTGGCCGTGGCCGGCCCCACGATGCTGCCTTCATCCTCCGGGGCGAAGAGGGCGGCCAGCAAGGTGGCCACGGCGGCGCCTCCCAGTACGGCTTTTTCATGGGCGCGCCTCCGCCTTCTTGACCAGCAGGATGAACTGGATGCGCGCATCGATCTCGCCCGTCTCGATCTGCTCGCGCTTGAACAGCACGGAGTCGAGCGTCAGCGTGGGCAGCGCCTGCAGGGCGTCGACGATAAAGGCTTGCAGCTGCGCGTATTCGGCTTTTACCGGCAAGGTGATCTGGTAGCGCAAAAAGGCTGTGTTGCCGTCCTCCTGCGGCTTGTAGTCGGCCTTGGCCAGGGTGACGCCGCTCTTCTGCGCCACTTCGAGCAAGGTCTTCAGCTGCTCGGGAATGCTGTCATGCGCGGGCAGGTAGGCGTGAAAGGCGGCCAGGCTGTCCGCGTCGGCATCGAGCGTGACGGGCGCCGGCGGCAGCGCCGCCTGTTTCGCCATCACGGCCAGCTGCGCGCGCAATGGCTGCTGGCGTCCGGCCAGCGCCTCGCCCTGCTGCACGGCGACGGCGGCCAGCACCAGGCAGGCCGCGCCGATGGCGCTGGGCCAGCCCAGGGCACGCCACAGACGCGCCGTTTCCCACGCCAGGCGCGGAGGAAGGCGCAGTTGCAGGTGCGGCCGGGCCACGGGCGTGCCGGCTTTTGACACGGGTTTTATTGCCGCCATTGCGCCTCCAGCTGAAAACGGTAAGGGTGTGCGGGCGCGTTCGCATTCGCGTTACTGTTCATCTCGTGCTTGAGCAGATACACGGAACTGAACATGGGCTGCTGGTTCAGGAAGGCCAGATAGTTGAGCATGTCCTGCGGCGTTTCCGCCTCGGCGGCGATTTTCAGCACGCTGGCGCCATCCTGTCCCTGCTGCGCGTTCAGGTCCAGTCCCAGGAGGGCCACGCGCACGTCGCGCGGCGCCTGCACCGTCCTGACCAGGCGCGTGACGGGCAGGTTGAGCTGGCGCACGGCGGCGGCCACCTGTTTCAGTTCGAGGTCGCGTTCGCGCTGCTGGCTCGCCGAGAGGGGCGCGCGCACGGGACGCGCCGGCTGCAGCTGCGCCAGCTGCGCTTCCAGGCGCCGCGTTTCCTGCGCCTGCACCAGCCAGTACCCGGCGGCCGGCAGCAGCAGCAAGCCGCCCGCCAGGCAGAGGGCCAGACGCCAGCCCTGGAACGTCCGCGCGGCGCCGGGCGGCAGGAATTCCAGGCGGCTCAGGCCCATGCGGCCTCCCGCATCAGGTGGGCGGCGCCGGCCACGGCGATGGGCACGAAGCGTTCCGGCACGTTCGCTTGCGGCACGCCGCTCAAGTCGATCAGGGCCACCTGTTCGATGGCGTCGAGCTGCGGTGCGCGCAAGTTCCAGCGCCGCCACGCCCGGTCCAGTTCGTCGCCCCAGGCGGCGGCGCAGGACTGGCTGTGCAGGGCCGTGATGCGCCCGCCGCCGCCTGTCGCCAGCAGCAGCCGTCCCGCTTCCACCAGGGCGAAGGCGGCAGGTTTGCTACCGGCAGGTGTGCTACCGGCAGGTTTGCCGCCGGCGATGCTGCGCCAGGCCGGTCCGGCGATCGGTTCGATGGACAGGCAGCGCCGGCCATGCGCGGCCGCCGCGTCCTGCACGCCTTGCAGCAGGGCCGCATCGATGCCGCAGGCCAGGCGCGGCATGCCGTACGGGGCATCGTCGGCGGCCAGGCGCCAGGTCCGCGCGCCTTCGCCATACACGGCGCCGAACTGGCTGTGCAGGAAGCGCTGCGCGCTGCTCCGGTCGAGCAGGGCGCCGCTCCACGGCACCATCAGCATGGCGCACCAGCGGCTGGCCAGGCTGACGGCCAGCGGCAGTTTTTTCATTGTGCTGTTCGAGCCAGCCGCGCAGGGCGGCCAGCGCCACTTCCCAGCTGGCGTCGGGATTCGCAATCGGCAGGTGGAAGGCGGTGTCGGGCAAGGGACGGCCGGCGCGGCGCAGCACGCCGTGCAGCCCGTGCGGGGCCAGGTGCAGGCACACGGTGGCGCGGGTGACACGTTCAATAAGTGACACGATTGAGCTCCGCTAAAGTAGTTTCGCCGCGCCGCACCAGGTCCAGGCCCGCCTCGCGCGCCAGGCGGAAACCGTTGCGCGCCGCCTCTTCCTTCATCTGGCTCAGGGCGCGCGCGTGCAGATCATTTCGCGCATCGTATCGCTGAGCATCAGTACCTCGGCGACGGCCTTGCGGCCCTTGTAGCCGGTGCCGCGGCAGTGGCCGCAGCCCTTGCCGGCCATGAATTGCCAGTCCTGCACCTGATGCAGGGCCAGCCCGCTGTCGCGCAGCTGCTGCGCGTCGGCCAGCACCTCGGCGCTGGCGTCGACGGCGCAATGGGCGCAATTGAGGCGCAGCAGGCGCTGCGCCACGATGCCGTTCAGGGCGGCCGCAAAGCTGTAGGCATCGACGCCCATGTGCAGGAAGCGGCCGACCACGTCGAACACGTTGTTCGCGTGCACGGTGGTAAACACCAGGTGGCCCGTGAGCGCGGCCTGCACCGCGATCTGCGCCGTTTCATCGTCGCGGATTTCGCCGATCATGATCTTGTCGGGATCGTGGCGCAGGATGGAGCGCAGGCCGCGCGCGAACGTCAGTCCCTTTTTTCGTTGACGGGAATCTGCAGCACGCGCGGCAGCCGGTATTCGACGGGGTCCTCGATGGTGACGATCTTGTCGCGCCCCGTGTTGATTTCCGTGATGGCCGCGTACAGGGTGGTGGTCTTGCCCGAGCCCGTGGGCCCCGTCACCAGCAGCATGCCGTGCGGCTTGGCGGCCAGGCGGCGGATCTGTTCGATGGCATCCTCGTTCAGACCCAGGCTTTCCAGGCGCAGCGCCTGCGCCGCCTCCGTCAGCGCGCGCCGGTCGAGCAGGCGCAGTACGGCATCCTCGCCAAAGATATTGGGCATGATGGAAACGCGGAAGTCGATCTCCGCCCCCTTTACGCGCACCTTGAAGCGGCCATCCTGCGGGATGCGGCGCTCGGCGATGTCGAGATCGGCCATCACCTTGATGCGCGAGATGATCTGTTCGGCCATCGCCAGTCCCTGCACCTGGCCCGCCTGCACCAGCACGCCGTCGACGCGGTATTTGATGACCAGGCTGGCCACGTCGCATTCGAGGTGGATGTCGCTGGCCTGGAATTTCAGGGCATCGTAGATGGTGGAGTTCACCAGTTTGACGACCGGGCTGCTGTCTTCGCTGATGCGGATGAGCGAGATGTCCTCGATGCTCTGGTCGAGGCCCGGCACATCATCGCCATGCTGCATCTCCTGCATCGCCTGCTGCACGCTTTCCTGCTGCTGCAGGTAGGCGGCCAGGTCGTCCGGATGCGCCAGCGCCACCGTGAAGGGCGTGGACAGGGCGAAGTCGGCCCATTGCAGCAGGTCCTCGCTGAAGGGATTGCCGATGACCAGCACGGGCGGCGCGTCCGGAACGCCAGGTTGCAGCAGCACGCAGTCGCGCTGGGCGCAATCGGTGTAGGGCAGCAGGGCAAAGGCGGGCAGGGCGGCCTGCAGTTCAGCCATCGTCCAGGCCGGATAGCGGAACAGGGCGGCCAGCTGGCGCAGGAAGACCTCGGGCGGCAGGGCCGCCGTTTCCTGCAGCACGGCCATCTGCGGGCGGCCCTGTTCCAGCGCGCTGGCGTGGGCGCGGCGCAGCATGGCCGCATCGAGCACGGCTCGTTCTTCGTCGCGCGCGTTCATGGCAGCACCTTCACGATAAGGTTCAAGACAAGCTCCCCGCCAGTTCAAAGATCGGCATGTACATCAGCACCACCACGCCGCCGATCACCACGCCGATGATGGTCATCAGGAGCGGCTCGAGCAGGCGCGAAGCCCAGTCCACCCAGCGCGCGAATTCCTCGTCGTGGAATTTGGCCGAGCGTTCCAGCATGTCGCCCAGGCGGCCCGTGTTTTCTCCCACCTTCAGCAGAGATTGCGCCACCGGCGTGGCCATGCCGGCCTGTTCCAGCGCGGTGGAAAACGGCATGCCTTCCTGCACCGCGCGGCGCGCCTGCGCCAGCTGCTCCTGCTGCGCCGGCAGCAGCATGGGCGCGACCATGGCCAGCGCCTTGTGCAGCGGGATGCCGGCATGCAGCAGCAGGCTCAATGCCCGGTAGAAGCGGGCCAGGCGAAATTCGGCCGCCTTGTGCGCCAGCACGGGCAGGCGCAAGAGGCGCAGCACCAGCGCCATGCGCATGGCGCGGTTGGCGACGCCGAAGACCACGGCGCCGACGGTCGCGGCCAGCGCGCCGGCGCACAGCAGCGGATGGGCGGCCAGGGTCTGGCCAAAGCCCAGCAGCATCTGCGACATCCAGGGAATTTCGCGGCCCGAGCTTTCGTAGACGACGCTGAATTTGGGCACTACGTAGCCGAGCAGGAACAGGGTCACCAGGCCGCCGACGACGAGCAGCATGCACGGGTAGATGGCGGCGGAAATGAGTTTTTTGCGGATGGCGTCGAACTGCAGCTGGTAGGCGACGAAGCGGGCCAGCGCCTCGGGCAGGTTGCCCGAGCGTTCGGCCGCGTGCACGGTGGCGATGTAAATGTCGGGGAATATATCGGGGAAATCGGCCAGGGTGTCGGAAAAGCTTAGGCCCTGCTGCAGGGTGAGCACGATGGCGGCCAGGGTGGCCCTGGCGCCCGGGCGCGTTTCCTTGTTGTGCAGGGTGGCCATGGCCTCGCCCAGGTTCAGGCCCGCTTCGAGCAGGGCCAGCAGCTCCTGGCTGAATTGCAGCAGGGGCAGGCCCTGTTTGCCGGGGCGCAGCGCGGCGCCCGCATCCTGCGCAGCGCCGGCATCGACGGCCAGCACGCGCCAGCCGCCGCGCACGGCCGCGCGGATCGCCTCGGCCTCGCTGGCGGCGTCGATGGCCAGCGCCTGGCTGCCAGCCGGGCCCTGCACCTGGAGGTGGAACTGCATGGCCGGCTCAGGCGAGCATGGCGGCAGGCGTAAAAATGGACAGGCTGGAATGGGGGAAAGCGCGTGCGGACAAGGTCGAAGTAGGCATCGGTCAGGAACCATCCAAAAAAAGTTCAATTCGTCGCGGGTACCGGCAGCAGGCAAGAGGCAATCACTGCCTCAGGGTAGACTGGAATTGCCAGGAAATCAATCGTGCCGTGCGGTGGATGCGGGCGACTGGCGGCAAACCGGCCTGCCGCCCGCATGTTCAGCCGCTTACTGGGTAACCAGGCTGACCTTGTCGATCACGAACGAGGTTTGCAGCGACGCATCCTCGGTCGCGGCAAACGACAGTTGCACGGTCTGGCCCTTGTAGGCGATCAGGTCGAACGTGCGGATCTGGTAGCCGGCCGCCTTGTTCACGTTCGAGTACGAGGCCAGGGTGCCCAGCACCGTGCCGGCGCTGTTCTTCACGGTGACGACCAGCTTGTCGTACACGGTATTGCCCGTTTCTGCCGTGTCGATATGCAGCGCGAAGGTCAGGCTGGCGGACGTGGCGGTGGCCGGAATGGCCACGCTTTGCGTCAGCGATTCGCTGGCCGTGACGCCATTGCCGCCCAGCCAGGCGTACTTCGTGCCTTCGTACGCTGCTTGCCCCGTAAACGTGCCGATGGCGCCCGTGGTGCCGCTCCAGCCCGTGGCGCCGGCTTCGAAGCCGCCGTTCGTCACGCGTTCGGTGGCGCTGCTGGTGCCCACCGTCAGCGTGGCGTTGTTCGACGTGGCCGTCACGGCGGGCGACGAGGAATCCGTCACCGTGGCCTTGAAGACGGCGCCGCTGTCGGCCGCCACGGCCGTGAAGCTGTAGGCCGGCGACGTGGCGCCGCTGATCACGGCGCCGTTGCGGTACCACTTGTAGGTGTACGGCGCCGTGCCGCCGCCCGCGCCCACGGCGAACGAGGCGGTGGCGCCCGGTGCGACGGTGATGCTGGCCGGCTGGCTGGTGATGGTCACCGCGCCGCCCGTCGTCGATTCATCGACGTCGGTACCCACGTTGATGGCCGCATATGCGCGCTTGACGGCGATCGATTCCGCGCTGCCCACGCCATACAGTTCCTCGGCTGCCTGCAGCACCTTGTTGCGCGCGTCGGCATAGTTGGTCGACGAGGTGAACTTGGTGGTGGCGGCCTTGAACCAGATGCGGTAGGCCTTGTCGCTGCCGATACCGGTCATGGCCAGCGGGCTTTTGTTCAGGTAGGAGCTGTAGTAGTCGCTGCTGGACGTGGAATTCGAGCCTTGCGACAGGAAGTAGAACATGCGGTTGTTCGGGCCGCTGCTGTAGTGGACGTCGAGGTTCTTGATGGTGCTGCTCCACGCATTCGGGCTGCTGCCATCCTTGCTCGGCTTGTACAGCCAGCGCAGCGGCTGGCCGTTCTTGGCGATCTCCTTGCCCGTCATCCAATCGTTGCCCGTGTTGGGAATCGTGGTGCCCGTGCCGCCGGCGCGCGCATACGCTTCCACCATCTCGCCGGCGATGTCCGAGCTCGATTCGTTCAAGCCGCCCGACTCCTGCGAGTAGATCAGGCCCGAGGTGGCGTCCGTGATGCCGTGGCCCATCTCATGGCCGATCACGTCGATGGAGCCGAGGTTGTTGAACGAGCTGCCGCCGTCGCCGATGTACATGCATTTGCAGTTGCCGTCGTAGTAGGCGTTGTCGTAGGCCGTGTTGACGTGGGCGGCGATGTGGGTGGCCGTGTTGTTGCCGTCCAGGCTGGACCAGCCCAGCACGTTCTTGTGCGTGTCGTAGGTGTTCATCAGGCCCCACATCGCATTGACGGCCGCCGTCTGGCCGTTGGCGTTGGTGGTGCTGCCGCCGTTGATGTATTGCTGGCCGTCGCCCCAGGTATTGCTGGTGTTGCTGTACACGCTGCCCGAGGTGGTGCCGTGGTTGGCATTCGTGATGGCCATGCCGCCGAAGCTGCCGCCCGTGCCGCGGCTGGGGTCCTTCATGGTGTAGGTGCTGCCCGTGAGCGTGGTGTTGAGCGGCACCTGGCCGTTGTACTGGCTGTTGCCGATGCCGGCGACGGTTTTCAGGGCTTTCCATTGACGCAGGATGCGGCCATCCTTGGCGCTGACGACGGTGTCGTAGTAGACGGGCTTGCTGCCGCTGATCATGCGCGTCTGCACCAGATAGGCCAGCTCGTAGTGATCGACCACGTCCTGCACGTCGAGGGCGTTCAGCGCGGCTTCCGACTTGTTCTCGGCGCCGGCCACGCGCACGGTTTTCATGACGGGGTAGATCAGCAGCTGCGCATGCGGCGGCACATGGTCGACGGCCTGCACACCGATGCTTTTCACGGCGGCGGCGATGGCAGCGGCGGCGCTGACGGCCGGCGTGGTGTCGATATCGGTGGTGGCGCTGCGGGTGACGGCATTGACGCCGCCGCTGCCGAGGCCCGACGCGCGGTCCGACACGGATTCGCTGACGATGTCGCCGGCGCTGTTGCTGACCACTACCGTCTCGGAACCGAAGACGGGCAAGCCCTTGTAGGTGTGCTGTACGCGGCTCACGCGGGTGCCGCTGACGCCCGGATGCTGGGCGCCGACGGCAAAGCCATGCTCGGTATTCAGGCCGCGGCTGCGCGCCTGCGCGGCCAGCTTGTTGACCAGGCTGGCGGTCTCTTGTGGAGAAGCCAGGGCGACCGGCGCAGCCATCAGGGTCTGTGGCAGCGGCGTGGCGGCGTCGGCCGTGGTGGCCATCAGCGGCAAGGCGGCGATGGATGCGGCAACTATTGTCAAACGTAAATTCATTTCTGCTCCATGGTATCGGTTAAGGAAATGGTGAATGAGCTGGCCGCGATGCCTGATGGCCACCCCGGCGCGCCTGGCGGCGGGCGGATAGCCTGCCGTTTTGTGGTGGCATGACGCCGGGTAGGGGGACACTAAACTTGTCGATATCGCCATGTCAAAAAATTCAAGAAATGGGTCACTACGCGAATTTTTGTTAAGAATTGAACATTTATCGGCGTCGTATCGTTGGAAAGTTTGATCTACCACAAGCTGCAACTTTTGTTTTGGACTACTTCCCCTATTGACGCGCTCTGTTGGAAAAACACTGTTGCCTTTTCTAAATATTGCGATCTACACTAGCTCTTCGCGTTGCCCCCAGCGGAGCATGCGAAAACAAAAAAGCGCACGCGGCAATGACCGCGTCCAGATACAGCGCATCGGGAAAAAATCGGGAGTTTCACATGACGTCAGTTCTGTTTTTTGCTATTGGTTTCAGCCATTTCCCCTCTGGAGCGGCACTCATGCTGCATCCGCCTTCCTAGCCGCCGCTAGCCGGCTCTTCCCCCGCGAGGGGGTCTTTTCAGCGAGTCCGACCGCGCCACCCGGCGCGGCCGCTGGCGCAGTGCATCTTTTTTCAGGAAGGGTTGCCGGCTCCTGGTGCGTGCACCGGAATCACCGGCCCGAAGAACTATGCTTTCGATAGCGACCAAAGTGGAACAGATCGTGATGGAATCGGCCTTTCTCAGCGAGGGATTGGGCCGGGGCTTGCTCAACCTGTCGGAACTGGCGCGCCAGCTGCAGCCGCAATTGCAGACCGACCTATGGAAACCGGTGGGGCAGGCCGCCGTGGTGATGGCGCTGCGCCGTCTGGCCGAGCGTATGCCGCAGCAGAAAAGCGGCGAGATCGTGCTGGCGCACCGCGCGGGTGAACTGTCCACGCGCAGCGAATTGATGGTATTTACCTACCGCTATTCCGACCAGACGTATGCCTGCCAGCGTCAGTTGCTGGCGCTGGCAGCACCCCAGCGGGGCACGTTCATCACCATTACGCGCGGCGTCAACGAGGTGATGGTGATCTGCAGCCGTTCGCTGCACGCGCTGGTGGAAGAGGTGTTCGGCGAAGAGCAGGAACTGGCGCGCCTGGAGCGGGTGACGGCCGTGACCCTGCACCTGGCCGCCGAAACCTGCTATACGCCGGGCGTGTATCACGCCATCCTCAAGCGCCTGGCCTGGGAGCGCATCAACCTGATCAACATCATCTGCACGTATACGGAGCTGACCTTGCTGCTGGAAGCGTCGCAGACGGGCGCGGCCTTTTCCGTATTGTCGAAAATCGTGGCGCAATGAAAAAGGCTCTGTCCCTGCTAAGTAGGGGAAGTCCGGGAATTTTCCTGTATCCCTGCTGTCTGACTGTACATCGCAGACAAACGGGAGCCTTCCATGCAGACCGGCCAATGGAAAACCCTCATCGCCCAGTTCGCCGCACTGAACCGTCGCCAGCGCCTGGCGGGTATCGCTCTGCTGCGAGGAAGCGCACCGCGGGACGCTGCCGCGGTACTCGTCGAAAACGTGGCCCGGCAGCGCTTGCACTGTCCTGCCTGCAAGAGCAATCATGCTCACCGGCATGGCCATGCGCACGGACTGCAGCGCTACCGTTGCGTGCCGTGCGGCCGCACCTTCAATGCGCTCACCGGCACGCCGCTGGCGCGCTTGCGCCATAAATCACTGTGGCTCGATTACGCCGATTGCCTGCTGGCATCCGATTCCGTGCGCAAGGCGGCGTTACAGCTGGGCGTGCACCGCAATACCACCTTTCGCTGGCGCCACCGGTTTTTATCGTTGGCAAAAACGGACCGGCCGCATTGCCTGCATGGCATCGCTGAAGCGGACGAACTGTATGTGCTCGAATCGGAAAAGGGATCGCGGCATCTGACCCGTCCGGCGCGCCGCCGGGGCGGTCATGCCAGCCAACGTGGCATTTCCGATGAGCAGGTCTGCATCCTGGTGGCGCGCGACCGCACGGGGCAGACACTCGATTTCGTCACGGGAAAAGGAGCGCTGACGCAGGCGCAGGTGCGCCATTATTTGTTGCCCATGATCGACAAGGATATCCTGTTGCTCACCGATGGCCATGCCGCCTACCGGGCTTTTGCAAAGGAGGCGGGGATCAGCCACGAGGCCGTCAATTTGCGCGCAGGCATCCGGGTGCAGGGCGCCGTGCATGTGCAGCACGTCAATGCCTATCACAGCCGCCTGCGGGAATGGCTACGCCCCTTTCACGGGGTGGCGACGCGCTACCTGCCGAATTACCTGGGCTGGCGCTGGATACTCGACGCCGGGCGTATCCGTTCGCCGGAAACATTATTGAAGGCAACACTCGGAGCATTCCCACATCTGACGGTGACATAGCCATGAAAAAACGCCCCGCTGCATCGCTGCAGCGGGGCGCTTGCCGGCAAGCGCCGGTTCTATTTTTCCAGCTGCGTACGCACGCGGGCGATCGCGGCGCGTACCTGGCGTGGCGCGGTGCCGCCCACGTGGTCGCGCGCGGCAACGGAACCTTCCAGGGTCAGCACCTCGAAGACGTCTTCACCGGTCAGCGGCGAGAAGGCGCGCAGCTGTTCCAAAGACAGGTCGGCCAGGTCGCAGCCGGCGTCGACGCAGGCGCGCACGGCCAGGGCCACCGCTTCATGGGCGTCGCGGAATGGCAAGCCTTTCTTGACCAGGTAGTCGGCCAGGTCGGTCGCCGTCGCGTAGCCTTGCAGGGCGGCCGCACGCATCGCTTCCGGTTTTACCGTGATGCCGCCGGCCATGTCGGCGAAGATGCGCAAGGTGTCGATGACGGTATCGACCGTATCGAACAGCGGTTCCTTGTCTTCCTGGTTGTCCTTGTTGTAGGCCAGCGGCTGGCCTTTCATCAGGGTCAAGAGGCCGATCAGGTGGCCGTAGACGCGGCCCGTCTTGCCACGCGCCAGTTCCGGCACGTCCGGGTTCTTCTTTTGCGGCATGATCGACGAGCCGGTGCAGAAGCGGTCGGCGATGTCGATGAAGCCGATGCGTGGGCTCATCCAGATCACCAGTTCTTCGGCCATGCGCGACACGTGCATCATCAGCACGGCGGAGGCGGCGCAAAATTCGATGGCGAAGTCGCGGTCCGAGACGGCGTCGAGCGAGTTGTGGCAGACGTCGTCGAAGCCCAGCGTCTTGGCCACGCGCAGGCGGTCGATGGGGAAGGTGGTGCCGGCCAGGGCGGCGGCGCCCAGCGGCAGGCGGTTGACGCGCTTGCGGCAGTCGGCCATGCGCTCGGCGTCGCGGCCGAACATTTCGACGTACGCCAGCATGTGGTGGCCGAAGGTGATCGGCTGGGCCACCTGCATGTGGGTAAAGCCCGGCATGATGGTGTCGGCATGCTGCTCGGCCAGGTCCGTCAGCGCGCTGCGCAACGTCGCCAGCAGGGCGGTGATGTCGTCGATGGCGGAACGCACGTACAGGCGGATGTCGGTGGCCACCTGGTCGTTGCGCGAACGGCCCGTGTGCAGGCGCTTGCCCGCATCGCCGACCAGTTCGGTCAGGCGTTTTTCGATATTCAGGTGGACATCTTCCAGGTCCAGCAGCCATTCGAACTGGCCGGCGGCGATTTCCTGCGAGATTTGCGCCATGCCGCGCTGGATTTCCGCGTAGTCGGCCGGGCTGATGATGGCTTGCGCATGCAGCATTTCCGCATGGGCCAGCGAACCTTCGATGTCGAACAGCGCCAGGCGCTTGTCAAAAAATACAGAAGCTGTGTAGCGCTTGACGAGGTCCGAGACCGGTTCGGAAAACCGGGCCGACCAGGCTTCGCCCTTTTTGGAGAATTGATCAGTCATGAAAGAAGTCCTTTAGTGTACGGCGATTATAAACAAGGTTGGCCGGCGGTAGGGCTTTTAGGGGCTTGCGGGGCGCTGAAATGGCCGGGAATGGGGCTGGCATGCCTCAAATGCCACGGCGACGGCCTGTTGCGCGTTCCATCCGCGCTTTTTGTATTCTGTCCCGCGAATCGTGCGTTTGGTCGCAATCCGATGGCGGTTCAGGGGGATCGGCCTACAGTTCAATCATCGCAACACTCAACCAGCCACCCAAAGGACACCATCATGAACATCGCCAAAAACATGGAAGCCATCTTCGTTGCCATCATCGCCGTCGCCGCCGCCACCAGCCTGGCCACCGCCGCCGTGCCGAAGTTCCGCGCCGCGCCCGCCCCCATCGCCGCCAGCGCCGATCACACCACCATGCACACCGTATACGTCAGCGCCAAGCGCTTGAGCGCCGAAGAAAAAGCCGCCCTGTAAGCGTGGCGATGGCATTGCAGGCAGTACAAGAAGCATCGGCAGCAAACAGCAACACCGCATCACGGACAGGCAGAACGGGCGGCGCCCCCGGTTCTATCCAGCCCTGGTGACAGCCGCAGCAAAAAGGCCGATGATCGTGTTTTTCAACGATAGCAGGGCCAGCGCGATGTCACATTTGATGATCAGCACCGACAAGGCGGAACTCGACGTTCCAGCCATCCACCATTTTCTCAGCACGCAATCGACATGGGCCATCGGCATCCCGCTGGCTACCGTACAGCGCGCGATCGACCATTCGCTCTGCTTTGGCGGCACGCTGGACGGCCGTCAGGTGGCGTTCGCCCGCGTGGTCACCGACTACGCCACGTTTGCCTATCTGGTCGACGTGTATGTGCTGGAAGAATACCGCGGCCGTGGCTACAGCCAGCGCCTGATGGCGGCCGTGACGGCGCATCCCGGCTTGCAGGGCTTGCGCCGTTTCATGCTGGCCACCAGCACGGCGCATGATTTGTATGCGCGCCACGGCTTTACGGCGCCGCTCAGGCCGGAGACGCTGATGGAGCGGCATGTGCCGGATATCTACCAGCGTTGATTGCCTGAGCCGCCAGGCTGGCGCTCACTGCCAGTGCATCAGGCAGGGCGGAATCAAGAGCAGCAGCGCCAGCACCAGGTAGATCAGCTGCAGCGGGATCATCCACTTGGCCCAGGTAATCCAGGGCACGCGCGCCAGTGCCAGCACGCCGACGGTGATGCCGGACGTGGGGATCATCGGCGTGGTGAATTCGCCGAACTGGAAGGCCAGGATGGCCGTCTGCCGCGTCACGCCGACCAGGTCGGCCAGCGGCGCCATGATGGGCATGGTCAGCGCCGCCTGGCCGCTGCCCGAGTGGATGAAGAAGTTGATCACCGACTGCATGAAGAACATCTTTTGCGCGGCGAAGACGGGGCTCGACGAGGCCACCAGGGGCGTCAATGCATGCAGTATGGTGTCGATGATCTGCGCGTCGCGCGCCAGGATCATGGTGCCGCGCGCCAGCGCGATGACCAGCGCCACGCTGACCATGTCGCGCGCGCCCTGCACGAAGGATGCGACCAGGCTGTCCATGTCGAGCCGGCCGACCAGGCCGACGATGATGGCCATCACCAGGAACAGGGCGGCGATTTCATCGATGAACCAGTCGTACCTGACGACGCCGACGACCATCGTCAGCAAGGTCGCCATGAAGATCCACAGCACGGCGCGGTGCGTGCGCGTCATGCCGGCAAAGCTGTCCAGGTCCATCGAATGCTCGCTGCGCTTTTCGATGTCGAGCAGGTAGGTCGGGCTTTTTCCGGATGGCGCTTGATGCGCGCCGCGTACCACATCAAAAACACGATGCTGACGGCAGTGGCGATGGCCCACACGATCAGGCGGTAGCCGATGCCGGAAAAGATCGGCACGCCGGCGATGCCCTGCGCGATGCCGACGTTGAACGGATTCAAAAAGGCGGCGGAAAAACCCACCTGCGAGCCGATGAAGGGTATCGACACGCCCGTGATGGTGTCGTAGCCCAGGGCCAGGGCCAGCGGCACGAAGATCAGGATGAAGGGAATCGCTTCCTCGTTCATGCCGAAGGTGGCGCCGCCCAGCGAAAACATGGTGAAGAAGACGGGGATGATGGCGGCGCGCACGAAGCGCGAACTGGTGTGCGCCTTGGCGATGGCCTTGATCAGCGAGTCGAAGGCTTCCGTTCTTTGCAGCACGGCGAAGGCGCCGCCGACGATCAGCACGAAGCCGATGATCAGGCTGGCGTCGACGAAGCCCTTGATGGGCGCCATCATCAGCGCGGCCAGTCCCTGCGGCTTGTTGGCTACGTAATGAAACGTGCCGGGGATGATCAGCTGCTTGCCGTTGACCAGCTGGGTGTCGAATTTCCCGCCCGGCACCAGCCAGGTTGCCAGGGCGATCATGGCCAGGATACCGCACAGCAGGACGAAGGTATTGGGGAGCTTGAATGTTCTCATGGCGCTTTTTTGTGACACTTATTGGCTCAGCAGGCTGCCGCCGCGGAAGGCGACGGCACCGGCGACCTTGCCGACGTTCATGCCGCGCAGGACGTGGCGGTGGGCGCTGCGCGCAAAAGACACCGGCGACCGTGCAGCGCAAGGTCGTCGTCTCGCCGCCGACGGGGTCGATCAGGTCGGCCACGGCATCGCCGGCGGCCAATACGTCGCCCATTTCGCGCAGGTAGACCAGCACGCCGTGATGCGGCGCGAGGATGGGTTCCACGCCGGCCAGCGGCGTCGGCGTGCATTGCGGCGCGGGCAGGTCGTCGCCGGCGCCGGCGATGTCCAGCACGCCCTCGATGGCGAGAAAGCGCAGCAGGGCGGCGGCGTCGCGTTCGGCCAGGGCGTAGCTCACCTCCACCTCGCCGCGCAATTCGACGGTGGTCGACAGGCAGGCGGCGGGAATCGGATAGCGGCCGCCGAAGTGCGCGTCGAGATCCCACCACAAGCGGCTGCAGGCTTCGTCGAACGGCTCTTCGCCGGCTGCCAGTTCCAGCAGCACGGCGCGCGCACCCAATAGCGCGGACAGCGGCGCGATCTGCGCCGCCAGCGGCGTGCCCGTATAAATGTGCAGGGCCGCTTCGTTATCGCAATGCAGGTCGAGCACGATGTCGGCGTCGATGGCCATGCCCAGCAGGGTTTTCTTCAGCGTCTCCGCATCCGTGCCCGGCCGCCAGGCGGCGACGGCGGCGCGCGCATGCTCGCGTATCAGCGCCACGTTGGCTGGCGCATCCTGCCCCAGCTGGCCATCGAGCGTGGTTTTCAGTTCATCGGCCACGTGGCGGTAGGCGCGGTTGAAGTTGATGCCGGTGGTCAGGTCGAAACGGCCGAACGGCGCGCCATGGATGGCTTGCGCCAGGCCGATCGGGTTGGCGGCCGGCACCAGGATGATTTCGCCGTGCACCTTGCCGGCTGCCTCCAGCGCCAGCAGTTCGCGGCGCAAAAATTGCGACACCAGCATGCCCGGCACCTCGTCCGCGTGCAGCGCCGCCTGGATGTACACCTTCTTGGCGCTGCGGCTGGTGGCGGCCGCGCTGCCGAAGTGGAAGCTGCTCAATTGGCATGACATGCTGGCGTGCGCGGTGGAGATGGAATGCTGTTGTACTTGCATGGTGGGCGCCCCGAAAAGGTGCATGGTTGATGGATTCCGGTCGATTATGTAGCAATATTTTCACGAAGTAAATCAATGAAAATCCTTTTACAAATATTTGTTGAGTTTTCTTTTTGATATGCGTACAGTAAGTTCCAGCGACCCGTTTTCGCCTCCCTGTCCATCATTCGCCACACACAAGAACACAGGCCGCCAGCGATATGAGAGCATCCGCCAGTCCTGCCAGAAGCAGCGCCCCCACGCCACCTGCCACCACGCTGGCGCCGCCCGACGCCGCGTTCGCGCAATCGCCGCTGGGGCAGGCGCTGATGCACGTGCTGGCCGCCGGCTCGGCCTCGCAGCGGCAGATCGCCGACTACCTGCTGCGCAACCAGATGCGCGTGACGGCGCTGGGCATCGAGGAACTGGCCGACAGCTGCCAGGTGTCGACGGCCACCATCAGCCGCTTCGCGCGCGACATCGGCCAGAAGAATTATTCGGCCATGCGCGGCGCCATGGCCGAAACCCTGCAATCGCTGCTGCAGCCGGTCGACAAACTGCGCCGCACGATAGAACGGCGCGCGCGCGCCACCTCGCCGATCACGGAAAGCCTGGAGTATGCGGCCGCGAACATCGCCGCCACGTCCGATGCCCTGTCGCCGCCCGCCATGCTGGCCGTGGTGCGCCGCCTGACGCGCGCCAAGGTGGTGTACGTGATGGGTTTTGGCCTGTCGGCCAACCTGGCGGGCATGCTGGTGCAGCATCTGCAGCCGTTTTGCCGGCACGTGGTGGAAGTGGTGGGCATCGGCGGCTCGGAAGTGGCGGCCGGCCATCTGGTCAACCTGACGGCGCAGGACGTCCTGGTGGTGATCTCGTTTCCCCGCTACACGCTCGACTGCATCGGCCTGGCCAGTTTCGCGCGCGACCGCGGCGCCTGCATCGTGGCGCTCACCGACTCGCCCGCGTCACCCCTGGCCGAACTGGCCGACCATGCGCTGTATGCGCAAAGCACGCATCCCGTTTTACCCAGCAGCGCCAGCACGGCGCTGGCGATGATCGAAGCGCTGGCCGTGGCGCTGATGGTATCGAACAGGAAGAACGTTGAAAAAGCGGCCCGCTTGAGCGAAGTCATCTCCGCCTATCTGTATGGCGGCGAACATGGCGTGCATGGCGCGCGGAAAACAGCTTCAAGGCAACGCAAGGCAGTCCCAAAATCATTATAAAAATCAGGCATCAACATCCGGGGAGAATGACAATGCAGATGAAAAGACAGGACGGCGGCGCCGTGCCGCGCGAATCGGTGCTGGCGCAAGGCGTGCGGCTGGCGCTGGGGGCCCTGAGCGTGTCGGCGGCGCTGGGCATGCTGGCCGGCGGCGCGCAGGCGCAGGAGCAGGGGCCGGACGTGGAGCCGGCGCCGAAAAATGCAGCGCGTGGAAATCACGGGGTCGGCCATCAAGCGGCTGGAGTCGGAGACGGCGCTGCCCGTGCAGATCATCACGCGTGCCGAGATCGACAAGGCGGGCGTGACGACGGCGGCCGAGCTGATGGCGCGCGTGTCGGCCAACGTGGGCGGCCTGACGGACGGCGTCAGCATCAACGTGGGCGGCGACCAGCGCGGCTTCAACAGCGCCAACCTGCGCGGCGTGGGCACCTCGTCGACCCTGGTGCTGCTCAATGGCCGGCGCATGGCCAACTTTGCCTCGCCCGGCGACGATGCGGGCGTGGACCTCAATAACATTCCCGCCGCCGCCCTGCAGCGCGTGGAAGTGCTGCTCGACGGCGCCTCGGCCCTGTACGGCACGGACGCCATCGGCGGCGTGATCAATTTCATTACGCGCAAGGATTACCAGGGCGTGGAGCTGAACGCCTACGGCAGCCGCACCGACGAAGGCGGCGCGGGCAAGCGCACGGCCAGCATCACGGCCGGCACGGGCGACCTGGCGGCCGATGGCTACAATATCTTTGCCGTGGCCGACCTGCAAAAAACCGACCGTCTGAGCACCTCGCAGCGCAAGTTCATTCCGCACCTGCAGGTGCCGGAACGCCTCGGCCATTTGCTGTCCAGTTACACCAGTCCGGCAAATATCCGCCTCTCCAGCGACCAGCGCGACTACCTGCAGGAGCAGGGCTTCCTGCTCAATGGCCAGCCGATCACGAATCGCCTGATTAATCTGTCGATTCCAGGCTGCAGCGGACCGGCCAATGTGTACCTGCCGGCTGGCACGGGCGGCGTCGATGCGTGTACCTATAACTACATGGGCGACACCGAGCTGTATCCGAAAACGGACAAGCAGAACCTGCTCACGCGCGGCGTGCTGAAACTGAATAACGATCACCAGTTGTATGCGGAGGTGGCGTTGAGCCGTTCGCGCAGCTATTACGTGGGATCGACAGCGCGGCCGGATGGCGAAATCGACGCCAGCATGGTGCCGCAGCTGAACGCTGCCGGGTTGACCGGCACGCTGGCCCTGCGCATCCGCCTGAACGAAGCGGGCATGCGCACCAGCGAATTGACCAGCGAAAGCCAGCGTTACGTGGTGGGCGCCACCGGCACCGTGGGCGGCTGGGACTACGACGTGGGCTTGAATCACAGTGTCAATGTGGTCAGGGACAAGGACACGCACGGCTACCTCCTGGCCGACCAGCTACAAAAGGGCATCACGGATGGCACCATCAATCCCTTCGGCCCCTCCAGTGCGGCGGGTAAGGCGTTGCTCGAGAGCATCCAGGTCAACGACGAAGTGCGGCACGCGCGCGGCGTCATGGAGGCGCTCGATTTCAAGGTGTCGCGTGCCTTGATGTCCATGGGCGGCGGCGACATGGCGTTGGCGGTGGGCGGCGAAATGCGGCGCGAGCGCACGGATTTCCGGCCATCTGCATTGCTAATGAGCGGTAACATCACCAACGATGACGCGCCCGAAGGCGGCGTGGCCACCAGCGACAGCCGCAATGTGCAGGCCATCTACAGCGAATTGCTGCTGCCGTTTAGCAAGCAATGGCAGGCGCAGCTGTCCGGCCGTTATGACCATTACCAGCAAGTGGGCGGCGCCCTCAGTCCGAAGGTCGGCCTGACCTACCTGCCCAGCAAGCAGGTGCTGCTGCGCGCCTCGGCCGGCAAGGGCTTTCGCGCGCCGTCGATGTCGGACCTGCATCGGCCCACCGTCTATAGCCAGACGGCGACCCTGCCCGATCCCGTGTACTGCGAAGCCGAGAACAACGACTACTCCGTCTGCGCCGACAACTGGCGTACGCGCCGCTACAGCAACGACAAGCTGAAACCGGAGCGCAGCCGCCAGTTCACGGCCGGCGTGGTGCTCGAACCCAGCCAGCACTGGACCATCAGTGCCGACTACTGGAACATCCGGCGCACGGACCTGATCAGCGAGATCGGCGACGACATCATCCTGTCCAATCTGTCCAAGTACGGCAACCTCGTGCACCGCGACGAAGACAATGAAATCCGCTACATCGAGCTGCGCAAGGAAAACCGCGGCGCGCAAAAAGCCTCGGGCATCGATATCACGGCCGACCTGCACGGCGTGAAAACGGCGTGGGGGCGCTTTGGCGGCCACCTGAGCGGCACCTATGTGCTCGATTCGAAGATCCAGACCAGCCCCGGGGATGTCTTCATCAGCAATCTGAACAAGTTTGTCACGGACGGCGTGGTGCAGCGCTGGCGCCACACGATCACCCTCGACTGGGACAATGGCCCGTATTCGGCCAGCCTGTCGAACACGTATTCGAGCGGCTACGATGACCAGAATTCGGCCATCAACACGGACGACGGCAGCGTGGTCAAGCCGAACCGCGTGAAGGCGTACACGCTGTGGGACATGTCGGGCGCGTATGCGGTCAGCCAGCAGTTCAAGCTGCGCGCCGGCATACAGAATCTGTTCAATACCAGTCCGCCGTACTCGAACCAGGCCTATTTTTTCCTGTCCGGCTATGACCCCAGCTACGCGGACCCGCGCGGCCGGCGCTTCTATGCCAGCGCCAATTACAGCTTCAAATAAGGCAAAAAAAGCAGGAGATGCCGCAATACCGCTGTCACACGCAGCGGGTAGTATCGCAGTTGGTTGCAAGCAGCAATTTTGGCAGCAAGGGCGCGTGCCCGTATCACAAGCGCGCGCCCCTTTCCTTGTATTCGAAAGGCACCATGAAATCATTCTCAAGCCGGTATCACACCTTTTGCGCCGCGCTGCTGTTCGCGCTGGCATTGTGCAGCTTCCAAGCCGTGGCCGCGCCCGGCGGCAGCGCCATCGGCAGCGCGCCGCAGGGCACCCTCGTCATCATCGGCGGCGGCCTGCGCGCCGACAATGCCGAAGTGTGGCAGCGCATCGTCAAGTTGTCGGGCGGTCCAGGCGCGCGCATCGCCGTGCTGGCCTCGGCCGCGATGAACCCGGAAAAATCCGGTGAAAGCATCATCAGGAAGCTCAATCAATATGGCGCGGACGCCTTTTTTGTGCCGCTGGCCGTCAAGCTGGCCAATCGCGACTACCGCAAGGCGGCCGAAGATCCGGCCATCGTCACGCAGATCAAGTCGGCCACCGGCATCTATTTCGCCGGCGGCGACCAGGGGCGCATCACGCAAGCCTTGCTGCGTCCGGACGGCAGCCGCACGGCCGCGCTGGAAGCCATCTGGTCGGTCTACCGCAACGGCGGCGTGATCGCCGGCTCCAGCGCCGGCGCGGCCATCATGAGCACCACCATGTTCTACGATGCCAAACCCGTGCTCGACATGCTGAAAATGGGCGTCACGGATGGCCGCGAGATCGCGCCGGGCCTGGGCTTCATCGGCAGCGACGTCTTCGTCGACCAGCATCTGCTGGTGCGCGGCCGTTTCGCGCGCATGATTCCCGTGATGCTGAAAAAGGCTATCACCTGGGACTGGGCATCGATGAAAACAGCGCCATGGTGGTCGACGCCATGCGCGACGTGGAAGTGATCGGCTACAGCGGCGCCCTGCTGATCGACCTGTCGGGCGCCATCAGCGACCGCGGCGTGAAAAATTTCAATATCAGCAACGCGGCCATCAGCTACCTGGACCGGGGCGACAAATTCAACCTCGTCACGCGCGTGTTTACGCCCTCGCCCGACAAGGCCGACAACAAGCTCGATCCGAACCAGCCCGACATGCGCGAGCCCGTGTTTACCAACGATATCCTCGGCAACAACGCCGTGCTCGACCTGATGGGCAACCTGATCGACAACGCGCAGCAGGAAGCCATCGGCATCGCCTTCGGCAATCCGCGCGACCCGTACCCGGACCTGGGCTTCGAGTTCCGCTTCAGTAAAACGGTCAACAGCGTCGGCTACAGCTCGACCGAGGCGGAGGCGTATTCGGTGCTGAAACTGCGCCTCGACATCCGCCCGATCCAGCTGCGCCAGCCGCTGTACCGCTACAAGTAGGCGGCGCGCTACCGCCGCCAGCGCGGCCACGCGGCGATCGTCAAGGCCCGCAGCAGCCACTCGACGGGGCCGTACGCGTGGCCGCGCAGCCACCAGCTGCTCAACGGCAGCTGCAGGCTGAAGATGATGACGGCCAGCGCCAGGGCGCCCAGCGGCGAGACGCTGCCCATCAAGCGCGCGCCATACGCGAGGAACAGCCAGGCGCAGACGGTTGACTGCAGCAGGTAGTTCGACAGGGCCATACGGCCCGTGTCGGCCAGCAGCGCAAACAGCGTGCCGTCGCGCAGGCGCTCGAACAGGGCCAGCGCCAATGCCAGGTAGGCGCCGGCCAGCAGCGGCGCGCTCGCCAGGCCCACGGCCAGTCCCGCCACCTGCCATGCCTGGCTGTCGCCATACACGGAGGTCCACGCATACAAGGCGGCACCGGGCAATCCCGCCAGCGCGCCGGCCCGCAGCAGGCGGCGGCGCAGCGGCAGATAGTCGGCCGCGTGCAGCAGCATCTCGCGCTTGCCGGCGGCCAGGCCGCACAGGAACATGGCCAGCGCGCACGGCGCCTGCACCAGCAGCAGGACGATCCAGATGTCGCTCAGTTCGCGCAGGTGCTGCACGATGACTGTTGCCGGCGTGGCATGGTAGGCGGCCAGCGCCGTTGCCGCCTTTTGCGCCATCGCCACGGCGTTGTCCGCCGCGTCGCCCGCCGGCTGCAGGCTTTGCAGCCAGGCCATGCCTGCCCAGAACGCGGCGCAGACGGCGACGAGGATCAAGGCCAGGAACAGCGCCTGGCGTTCGCCGCAGCGGTGCAGCGCCAGCAGCGCGATGCCCAGCACGGCGTAGGTGGTGAGTATGTCGCCATGAAACAGGATCACGGCATGCAGGGCGCCGATCAGCCACAGGCCCGCCTGCCGGCGCAGCATGCGCGGCACGAATGGCGCACCGGCGCGCGCGGCCGCCTGCATCTGCAAGGTGAAGCTGTAGCCGAACAGGAAGGAAAACAGCAGGTAGAACTTGGTCTCGAACAGCAGCGCGACGAGAAAATGCGTGGCGCGGTCGACGCCGCCGTGAAAGGCGGGATCGGTCAAGCCCAGGCCGAACCAGGGCGTGGCGAAGGCGCCGATATTGACGGCCAGGATGCCGAACAGGGCGCAGCCGCGCAGGGCGTCGACGTCGGCGATGCGCGCGGGCGGGGTTGGCATGGCGGCGCTCATGCCAGGGCCGGGCGCAGGAAGCGCGCCAGCAGCAGGTGCAGGCTGGCGCGCTGCGCCAGCGGCGCGTAATCGGGATCGACGGCGACCCGGTTGAAGATGCCGTCGATCAGCGCGGCGATCCAGCCGGCCGTTTGCGCGGCGTCCAGCGCGGCGTCGATCTGGCCCTGTGCGGCCGCCTCTGCCAGCAAGGTTTGCAGGCCGCCGCGCAGGCTGGCGTCGTTGCGCGCCACCCTGGCCGCGATGTCCGTGTCGCGCATCGCCTCGGCGGCAATGTCCAGCGCCAGCCCCGCAAAGTCCCCGTCGGCCGCCAGCGCCAGCACCAGGTCCATGAAATCGAGCAGGGCGCCGTACGCATCGGCGCTGCCTTGCACGCCGGCGAAATAGGCGGCCGTCTCGCTGCCTTCCTGGTCGACGATGGCGGCGATGATGGCTTGCTTGGTGGGGAAATAGTGAAACAGGTTGCCGGGACTCATGCCCGCTTGCGCGCAGATGGCGGCGGTGCTGGTCTGGTGAAAGCCCTTGCGCGCGAAGCAGTGGCGCGCGGCGGCGAGGATGGCGTCGCGGCGCGCCGCGTGTTTGCCCGGATCGATGGTGCGCATGGTGGTTGGCTCTCCTTTTATTTAATCGATTAGTCAGTCTAATATAAGGCGATTGCGTGGCGCGGTCAAGCTGGGTGCTTTGCAGTGCCGATTCCTGTCGCTACAATGTGCCGCACCGGATTTTTCCATGCCCGCCGCTGGCGCCGCTGTTTATTCGGAAAACCGCTTCTTTTACCCGTTTTTCTACCGTGTTAGGAATGAGATGCAGCAGACCCCGATCCGATCCCTTCTGTGCGCGCTGGCGCTGGCCGCCGGCATGGTTCCCGCCGCGCAGGCCGATAATGCCCCGCTGCCGGCCACCATGCGCCTCGACTACCAGCACAGCGGCAATGCGCTGGGCGAGCATTATGCGGTCGAGCGCGTGCTGGTCGAGCCCTTGCCATGGCCGGGCAACCTGGCGCGCCCCATCGACGACAGCAACCGCGGCAACAATATGCTGGAAGTGGTCGACATCAAGTCGGGCAAGGTGCTGTACTCGCGCGGCTTTTCCACCATCTTCGGCGAGTGGGCCAGCACCGACGAAGCGAAAACCACGACGCGCGCCTTCCAGGAATCCGTGCGCTTCCCGCAGCCCGAGCATCCCGTGCGCGTGCGCATCCTCAAGCGCGACGAACGCGGCCTGTTTTCCGTTGTGTGGAGCACCGATGTCGATCCTGCCGCGCAGGACGTGATCCGCAAGCAGCCGCCGGCGCCCGTCAAGCCGATCCCGATCCGTGTCGAAGGGCCCTCGTCCGGCAAGGTCGACCTGCTGATCATGGGTGACGGCTACACGGCGGCCGAAATGGGCAAGTTCGAGGCGACGGCGCGCAAATTGGCCGAGCACCTGTTTACGGTCTCGCCATTTCGCGAGCGGGCCAATGACTTCAACGTGTGGGCCATGGCCGCGCCGACGCAGGAATCGGGCGTGTCGCGTCCATCGACGGGCGTGCATCACGCCTCGCCGCTGGGCACGCGCTACGACATCTTCGGCAGCGAGCGCTATGTGCTGACGACGGACAACCGCGCGCTGCGCGACCTGGCGCAGTACGCGCCGTACGAATTCATCGAAATCCTCGTCAATAACGACACCTACGGCGGCGGCGGCATCTTCGGCCAGTTCAGCACGGCGGCGGCGAACAACGACTGGGCCAATTACCTGTTCGTGCATGAATTCGGCCACCATTTCGCCGGCCTGGCCGACGAGTACTACACCTCGCCCGTGGCCTACCAGTCGAACGGCGAGCGGCAGGAACCGTGGGAGCCGAACGCCACGGCGCTGCGCGATCCGGCCAAGCTGAAATGGAAGAGCCACGTCAAGGCGGGCACGCCGCTGCCGACGCCCTGGCCGAAGGAAGCGTACGACAACCATGCGCGCGAATACCAGAAGCAGCGCGCGGCCCTGCGCGCGGCCAACCGCCCGGAAAGCGAGATGAGCGGCTTGTTCAAGGCCGACCTGGCGTACACGCAGCAACTGTTCTCGAAGGCGCCGCAGCGCCATGCGGTGGGCGCCTTCGAAGGCGCGAACTACGAGTCGTCCGGCTACTACCGGCCCGAGATGCAATGCATCATGTTCGACCGCAGCGAGACCTTCTGCTCCGTCTGCCAGGATGGCATCAGCACCATCATCGACCTGTATTCGCGTGGCGCCCCGGCGCCGCGCCAATAATGCCGTTCATGTCGTTTTCGTAAGCATGGCGGGCCATGTTGCATCGCAATAACATGGCCCCCTGTCCTATCCTTCCCATTGCCGGCCTTGTGCCATCGTCCGGCGCTGCTTGTTTTCCAGACAATCGGCATTGGCGCCGGCATGCTCCCTTTTCTTCCCGTCAGCCCGGTAGTATTATCAAATACGTATGCCCGCACGCTTGCCTGAAAATTATTTCATTTAAATAATATTGAGGTAAAATTTGATTTACATCAATGTTGCATTGCCGCAATCGCACTTATAGTTGACCTAGCTCAAAATGATAAGCATGCGGACCGGACTCATCGCGAATCACGTATCTAAATGCTGTAGAGTAATTTTCGCCCTGTACCAGTTCCCCGAGAATGCACTGGTGCCGGCCTCGAATTTCAGTGACGGAAGCCGATTCATGAAGATGCAGACCCCCGCGCCTGACGCGTGCAATACCCTCCATCCCCACACACCGATTGCCTTGCCGTATGCGCGCGCCGGCGGCGTGACCCTGGCCATGAGCGCGGCCGCCATGCGCGCCGGCGCGGCGCGCTGCGTGCATGCGGCCACGCCGTGGCCCGCCTTGCGTCCCGTCCAGGCATGACGGCCGATTCGCGCCCGCACTTGCCTTTGCAGGGCAAGCGGGGCCTGGTGGTGGGCATCGCCAACGCGCAAAGCATCGCCTGGGGCTGCGCCAGCGCGCTGCGCGCGGCCGGTGCCGAACTGGCCGTGACTTGGCTCAATGACAAGGCCCGTTCACATGTGGAGCCGCTGGCGCAGCAAGTGCAGGCGGCCATCATGGCGCCGCTCGACGTGGCCGTGCCGGGTCAACTGGAGGCGCTGTTTGCGCAGATCGAACGGCAGTGGGGCGCCATCGATTTTGTCGTCCACTCGATCGCGTATGCGCCGAAACACGACTTGCATGGCCGCGTGACGGACAGTTCTGCCGACGGTTTCGCGCAGGCGATGGACATTTCGTGCCATTCCTTCATGCGCATGGCGAAGCTGGCCGAACCCCTGATGCCGCACGGCGGCAGCTTGACCACCATGAGTTATTTAGGCGCCGAGGAAGTCATCGCCGACTATGGCCTGATGGGACCCGTAAAGGCGGCGCTGGAAGCGTCGGTGCGCTACCTGGCCGCCGAACTGGGGCCGCAAGGCATCCGCGTGAACGCCATCTCGCCGGGCCCACTGGAGACGCGGGCCGCCTCCGGCATCGCCCATTTCGACCGCCTGATGGCCGACGCCATCGAACGCTCGCCCATGCGCCGCCTGGCCACCATCGAGGACGTGGGCGCGCTGTGCGCCTTCCTCGCCGGCGACGGCGCGCGCGCCATCACGGGCGGCACCCTGTACGTCGATGGCGGCTACAACATTCTGAATTGACTGGAAGAAGATGACCATGGCTGTTTCTACTTTGCCCAACCGCGCCGGGATGGCCGCGCTGGCCACCGCGCTGGCCCTGGCCGGCTGCGCCTCGCTGGCGCCGCCTTACGCGCCGCCGCCGCTGCCCGTGGCGGCGCAGTATCCGGAAACTGACGCTGCCGGCGCAAGCGCGCCCGACGTCGCCTGGCAAGCCTACTTTGCCGATCCGCGCCTGCAGGCGCTCATTGCGCAGGCGCTGGCCGGCAACCGCGACATCCGCATCGCCGCCCTGCGCGTGGAAGAGGCGCGCGCCGCGTATGGCATCCAGCGCGCCGAACAATTTCCCACCATCGCGCTGGGCGCCTCCGGCAGCCGCGCGCGCGTGCCGGCTGACCTGAGCCCGACGGGGCGCGCCATGACGAGCGCGCAGTACCAGGCGGGCTTGAACGTGAGCGCCTGGGAACTCGATTTCTGGGGCCGGGTGCGCAGCCTGAAGGACAGCGCGCTGCAAACCCTGCTGGCCAGCGACGAGGCGCGCCGCGCCGTCGGCGTGGCCCTGGTGGCGCAGGTGGCCAATGGCTACCTGGGCTTGCGCGAACTCGACGAACGGGTGGAACTGGCGCGCGCCACGGTCGACAGCCGCGCCGAATCGCTGCGCATCTTCACGCGCCGCTTCGAGGTGGGATCGATTTCCAAGCTGGACCTGACGCAGGTGGAAACCCTGCTCAGCCAGGCCCTGTCGCTGTCGGCCCAGCTGGAGCAGGCGCGCGCCGTGCAGGCGCATGCGCTGGCCCAGCTGGTGGGCGGCCCCGTCGACCTGGCGCCGGTGGCTGGCGAGGTGCGCCGCTTCGACGACGCCAGCGTGCTGCAGCCGCTGCATGCGGGCCTGCCCTCGGCCTTGCTCACGCAACGTCCCGACCTGATGGCGGCCGAGCACCAGCTGCGCGCCGCGCAGGCCAATATCGGCGCCGCGCGCGCCGCCTTCTTCCCCACCATTTCGCTGACGGCGGGCTATGGCACGGCCAGCGCGGAATTGAGCGGCCTGTTCGACTCGGGCAGCGGGGCCTGGAATTTCGCGCCGCGCCTGGTGCTGCCGGTCTTTGACGCGGGACGCCTGCGCGCCAATAGGGACCTGGCCGAGGTGCGCCGCGACGTGGCCGTGGCCAATTATGAAAAGAGCGTGCAGGGCGCCTTCCGCGAAGTGGCCGACGCGCTGTCGAACCGGCGCTGGCTGGCGCTGCAGGTCGACATCGGCAAGACCACCTTGGCCGCGCAAAGCGAACGCGCGCGCCTGGCCAAGCTGCGCTACGACAATGGCGCAGCGCCCTACCTGGAAGTGCTCGATGCGCAGCGCGACCTGCTGACGGTCGAGCAGCAGCTGGTGCAGACGCGCCGCGCGCTGCTGTCCAGCCAGGTCAGCCTGTATGCGGCCCTGGGCGGCGGCGCACCCGCACCCGCCGCCGCTTCCCCCACTAATTTGATCGCCCCGACACCATGAATGCTCAACTGAAGAAAAACTCATCCCCGCCGCGCTGGTCGTGGCCGTTCTCGTGCTGGGCTACGTGGCCTGGCAAAAAATGCGCTCCACGGGCCCTGGCGAAGGTTTTGTCAGCGGCAATGGCCGCATCGAGGCGACGGAAGTCGACGTCGCGACCAAGCTGGCCGGCCGGGTCAAGGAGATCCTCGTGCGCGAGGGCGACTTCGTCAAGGCGGGCCAGCCGCTGGCCACCATGCAGGTCGACTCGCTGACGGCCCAGCGCGACGAGGCGCGCGCGCGCCAGCAGCAGGCCTCCGATGCCGTGGTCGGCGCGCAGGCGCAGGTGGCCGTGCGCGAGAGCGACAAGGCGGCCGCGCTGGCCATGGTGGCGCAGCGCGAAAGCGAACTCGATGCGGCCAGGCGCCGCCTGGCCCGTTCCGAAACCCTGTCGAAGGAAGGCGCTTCCTCGGTGCAGGAACTCGACGACGACCGCGCCCGCGTGCGCAGCGTGGCCGCCGCCCTGAATGCGGCCAAGGCGCAGGTGACGGCGGCGCAGGCGGCCATCGATGCGGCAAAAGCGCAGGTGGTCGGTTCGCGTTCGGCCGTCGTCGCCGCCGAGGCGACCACGGCGCGCATCGATTCCGACCTGGCCGATGGCCAGCTGACGGCGCCGCGCGACGGCCGCGTGCAATACCTGGTGGCGCAGCAGGGCGAAGTGCTGGCCGGCGGCGGCAAGGTGCTCAACCTGGTCGACCTGTCGGACGTCTACATGACCTTCTTCCTGCCCGAGACGGCGGCCGGCAAGGTGGCGATGGGCGGCGAAGTGCGCCTCATCCTCGATGCGGCGCCCAATTACGTGATTCCCGCGACGATTTCGTTTGTCGCCGCCAGCGCGCAGTTCACGCCGAAGACGGTGGAAACGGCCAGTGAGCGCCAGAAGCTGATGTTCCGCGTGAAGGCGCAGATCAGCCGCGAGCTGCTGCAAAAGCATCTGGCCCTGGTCAAGGTGGGTTTGCCCGGCGTGGCCTGGGTGCGCCTCGATGCGAAGCAGCCATGGCCCGCTGAACTGACGGCCAAGGTTCCGCAGTGAGCATGGACGTGACTTCCTTTGTCGTCAGCATCCAGGGCGTCAGCCAGCATTACGGCAAGACGGTGGCGCTCGACGGTATCGACCTCGACGTGCCGGCCGGCCGCATGGTGGGACTGATCGGTCCCGACGGCGTGGGCAAATCGAGCCTGCTGTCGCTGGTGGCCGGCGCGCGCGCCGTGCAGCAGGGCAGCGTGATGGCGCTGGGCGGCGACATGCGCGATGCGCGCCACCGCGACGACGTCTGCCCGCGCATCGCCTACATGCCGCAAGGCCTGGGCAAGAATCTGTATCCGACCCTGTCGGTCGAGGAAAACCTGCAGTTTTTCGCGCGCCTGTTCGGCCACGACGCGGCCGAGCGCCGCCGCCGCATCGACCAGCTGACCCGCAGCACGGGCTTGCAACCCTTCCTCGCGCGCCCGGCGGGCAAGCTGTCGGGCGGCATGAAGCAGAAGCTGGGCCTGTGCTGCGCCCTGATCCACGATCCCGACCTGCTCATTCTCGATGAGCCGACCACCGGCGTCGATCCCCTGGCGCGGGCCCAGTTCTGGGACCTGATCGCCGGCATCCGCGTGCAGCGCCCGCAAATGAGCGTGATGGTGGCCACCGCCTACATGGACGAGGCGCAGCGCTTCGACTGGTTAGTGGCCATGGATGACGGCAAGGTGCTCGATACGGGCACGCCGGCCGAGCTGCTGGCGCGCACACAGAGCGACAACCTGGAAGCGGCCTTCATCAAGCTGCTGCCCGAAGCCAAGCGCGCCGGCCACCAGCCCGTGGTGATCACGCCGCTGGACCCTGCCAGCGCGCAGGACGTCGCCATCGAGGCCAAAGACCTGACCATGCGCTTCGGCGATTTCACGGCCGTCGACCATGTGAATTTCCGCATCGGCCGCGGCGAGATCTTCGGTTTTCTCGGCTCGAACGGCTGCGGCAAGTCGACCACCATGAAGATGCTCACGGGTCTGCTGCCGGCCACGGAAGGCAAGGCCTGGCTGTTCGGCAAGGAGGTCGATTCCAACGACATCGATACGCGCCGCAGGGTCGGCTACATGTCGCAGGCATTCTCTCTGTACAGCGAACTGACGGTGCGCCAGAACCTGGTGCTGCACGCGCGCCTGTTCCACGTGCCGGAGGGCGAGATTCCGGCCAGGATCGACGAAATGGCGCAGCGCTTCGACCTGCGCGCCGTGATGGACGACTTGCCCGACAGCCTGCCGCTGGGCATACGCCAGCGCCTGTCGCTGGCCGTGGCCATGGTGCACAAGCCGGAAATGCTGATCCTCGACGAACCGACGTCCGGCGTCGACCCCATCGCGCGCGACAATTTCTGGCGCCTGATGATCGAGCTGGCGCGGCGCGACCGCGTCACCATCTTCATTTCCACCCACTTCATGAACGAGGCCGAGCGCTGCGACCGCATCTCGCTGATGCACGCGGGTAAAGTGCTGGTCAGCGATGCGCCGGCCGAACTGGTGCGCAAGAAGGGCGCGCCATCGCTGGAAGCGGCCTTCATCGCCTACCTGGAAGAGGCGGGCGGCGGCACGGCGCCGGCGGCGCAGGAAAGCGAAGCCGAAGCGCCCGTGCAGAAGGCTGAAGCGGCCGCACCGCAGCACCGGCGCAGCCGTTTCAGCCTGGGCCGCATGCTCAGCTACATGTGGCGCGAGGCGCTGGAATTGCGCCGCGACCCCGTGCGTCTGACCCTGGCGCTGGGCGGCTCCGTGCTGCTGCTGTTCGTCATCGGCTTCGGCATCAGCCTCGACGTCGAAGACTTGAGCTATGCGGTGCTCGACCACGACCAGACGACCCTGAGCCAGAATTACACGAACAACCTGGCCGGCTCGCGCTACTTCGTCGAGCGCCCGCCGCTGCGCGACTATGCCGATATCGACAAGCGCATGCGCAGCGGCGAACTGTCGCTGGCCATCGAGATCCCGCCCGGCTTCGCGCGCGACGTGCAGCGCGGCGCGCCGGCGCAGGTGGGCGCGTGGATCGACGGCGCCATGCCGATGCGCGCCGAAACCGTGCAGGGCTATGTGCAGGGCATGCACCAGCTGTGGCTGGCCGACCAGGCCTTGCACCGCTACGGCATCACGATGAGCAATCCAGTCGCCATCCAGACGCGCTACCGCTACAACCCGGACGTGAAAAGCCTGCCCGCCATGGTGCCGGCCGTGATTCCCCTGCTGCTGCTGATGCTGCCGGCCATGCTGGCGGCGCTGTCCGTGGTGCGCGAAAAGGAACTCGGTTCCATCATCAACCTGTACGTGACGCCCGTCACGCGCCTGGAATTCTTGCTCGGCAAGCAGGTGCCCTACGTCGTGCTGGCCATGTTCAACTTCGTCCTCATGGCCCTGCTGGCGGTCACGGCCTTCGGCGTGCCGATCAAGGGCAGCCTGTCGACCCTGATCGGCGCCACCTTCATCTTCAATATCTGCGCCACGGGCATCGGCCTGTTCGCCTCGACCTTTACGCGCAGCCAGATCGCGGCCCTGTTCGTGACCATGATCGGCACCATGATCCCGGCCATCCAGTTTTCCGGCCTGCTCAATCCCGTTTCGTCGATGGAAGGCGTGGGCAAGGCCGTCGGCCTGATGTACCCGGCCACGCACATGCTCAACATCAGCCGGGGCGTGTTCAACAAGGCGCTGGGCTTTGGCGACCTGCACGCCTCGTTCTGGCCCCTGCTCGTCGCCATTCCCGTGATCCTCGGCGTGACGGTGGCGCTGCTGAAGAAACAGGAGAGCTGATATGCGCCACCTTGAAAACATCTACCGCCTGGGCGTGAAGGAAATCTGGAGCCTGATCCGCGACCCGATGATGCTGATCCTGATCCTCTACACGTTCACTTTGGCCATCTACGTGGCCGCCACGGCCAAGCCGGAAACCCTGCACATGGCCTCGATCGCCATCGTCGACGAGGATGGCTCGCCCCTGTCCGGGCGCATCGCCTCGGCCTTCTTCCCGCCCCAGTTCACGCCGCCGGCCATGATCAACCAGAGCCAGGTCGATGCGGGCCTGGACGCGGGCCGGTACACCTTCGTGCTGACGATCCCGCCCAAGCTGCAGGCCGACGTGCTGGGCGGGCGCCAGGCGGAACTGCAGCTGAACGTGGACGCCACGCGCATGAGCCAGGCCTTCAGCGGCAGCGGCTACATCCAGCAGATCGTCGCCGGTGAAATAGCCGAATTCGGCAAACGCTACCGGGGCGCGACCGTCTCGCCCGTGGAGCTGGTGATGCGCGCGCGCTTCAATCCCTCGCTGAGCCAGGCGTGGTTTGGCTCGCTGATGGAACTCATCAACCAGGTGACGATGCTGTCGATCATCCTCACGGGCGCGGCCCTGATACGCGAGCGCGAACACGGCACCATCGAGCACTTGCTGGTGATGCCCGTGACGCCGGCCGAGATCATGCTGGGCAAGGTCTGGTCGATGGGCCTGGTGGTGCTGCTGGCCGCCGCCCTGTCGCTGAACCTGGTGGTGCGCGGCATGCTGCACGTGCCGATCGAAGGCTCGATCGCGCTGTTCCTGTGCGGCGCGGCCCTGCACCTGTTTGCCACCACCTCGATGGGCATTTTCCTGGCCACCGTGGCGCGCAGCATGCCGCAGTTCGGCATGCTCTTGATTCTCGTGCTGCTGCCGCTGCAGATGCTCTCGGGGGCAGCACGCCGCGCGAAAGCATGCCCGAGCTGGTGCAGAACATCATGCTGATCGCCCCGACCACGCATTTCGTCGAATTGAGCCAGGCGATCCTGTACCGGGGCGCCGGCATCGACGTGGTGTGGAAACCGTTCCTGGCCCTGCTGGCCATCGGCACGGCCCTGTTTACCTTCGCGCTGGCGCGTTTTCGCAAGACCATCAGCCAGATGGCGTAGCCCCCGCGCCGGAATGGTCCGGCGTTTTTTGCATGAAAAGGATAGCCATGACAACCGAAGCTGCACCATTTTTCTCCACCGGCGGCTTGCCGTCCCTGGGCATGCTGGGCGATTATGCGCGCGACTCGTGGCAGCGCATCGTGCTGTACGCGGACGTGATGCGCCGGCGCGGCAACCAGTACCAGGAGCACCTGGCCGAGGAAGTGCCGAACGTGCTGGACTTCCCCGCCGAACTGGTGATGTCGGGCCTGGAGCTGGCGCGCCCCGTCAACTACGGCCTGGCGCGCATTTTGACGCCCGATGCGCCCGAACCTGAGCCATCGAAACGGCCGTTTGTCGTCGTCGACCCGCGCGCCGGCCACGGTCCCGGCATCGGCGGCTTCAAGGCGGAGAGCGAGATCGGCGTGGCTCTGCGCGCCGGCCATCCGTGCTACTTCATCGGTTTCCTGCCCGATCCCGTGCCGGGACAGACGGTGGAAGACGTGATGCATGCGGAGGCGGCCTTCCTGGAAAAAGTCATCGCCCTGCATCCGCTCAGCGAAGGCAAGCCCGTCGTCATCGGCAATTGCCAGGCGGGCTGGCAAATCCTCATGACGGCGGCCATGCGCCCGGAACTGTTCGGCCCCATCATCGTGGCCGGCGCGCCCGTGTCCTACTGGGCCGGCTGGCATGGCCGCAATCCGATGCGCTACGCGGGCGGCCTGATGGGCGGCAGCTGGGCCACGGCGCTGGCGGGCGACCTGGGCAACGGCCGCTTCGACGGCGCCAGCCTGGTGCAGAATTTCGAGAAGCTCAACCCGGCCAACACGCTGTGGAGCAAGCAGTACAACCTGTACGCGAACATCGATACGGAAGCGCCCCGTTACCTGGAATTTGAAAAATACTGGGGCGGCCACGTCTTCCTCAACGACGTCGAGATGCAGTACATCGTCGACAATCTGTTCATCGGCAACCGCCTGGCCACGGCCGAACTGATCACCTCCGACGGCGTGCGCCTGGACTTGCGCAATATCCGCTCCCCCATCGTCGTATTCTGCTCGAATGGCGACAACATCACGCCGCCGCCGCAGGCCCTGGGCTGGATCACGGACTTGTACCGCGACGACAAGGACGTGCTGATGCACGACCAGACCATCGTGTATGCCGTGCACGACAGCATCGGCCACCTGGGCATCTTCGTCTCGGCCAAGGTGGGGCACAAGGAACACCAGAAATTCGCCAGCAATATCGACCTGATCAACCTGCTGCCGGCCGGGATCTACGAAGCGAGGATCGTCGACAAGACGCCCGACACGCCGAACGCCGACCTGGCCAGCGGCGATTATGTGCTGCAGGTCGAGCACCGCGGCATCGAAGACGTGCGCGCCATCGTGCAGCCGAGCGTGGAAAACGACCGCAAGTTCGCCGCCGCCGCGCGCGTATCCGAGGTGAACCTGGCCCTGTACCGCACGTTCGCGCAGCCGTGGGTGCGCGCCATGGTCACGCCGCAAACCGCGCGCTTCCTGCAGCTTGCGCATCCGCTGCGCGTGTCGTACGAGCGCTGGACCGACCACAATCCGCTGGCCAGGCTGGTGGCCAGGGAGGCGGAAAAGGTGCGCGCCCACCGCCAGCCGGTATCGCCCGACAACCCGCTGCTGGCCATGCAGGAAGCCGTCTCCGGCGCCATCACGGCCGGCTTGAACGGCTGGCGCGACTGGCGCGACACTGTGCAGGAAACCACCTTCGACATGATCTATGGCTCGCCCCTGGTGCAGGCGCTGACGGGACAGGCCATCGGCGATACTGCGCCGCCGCGCCCCCATCCCGGCATCTCGCCCGAGCATTGCGAATACGTGCGCTGCGAAACGCGCAAGATGGACGAGGACATGCAGCGCGGCGGCCTGGTGGAAGCGGCCGTGCGCGCGCTGTTCTACATCTACCGCTTCCGCATGATCGCCGACGAGCGCAGGGTCAACCTGGCCCTCAAATTGATCAAGCCGCAATACCGGCAGGACGTCAGCATGGAGGAATTCCGCGGCATCGTGCGCCAGCAGGCGCGCCTGATGCTGCATGATTTCGATGCCGCCATCGCCGCCTTGCCGGCCTTGCTGTCGCGCGCCGATCCGGACGACATCGGCGCGCTGGCCGAGTGGCTGCAGCAGGTGCTGCAGGTGCCCGAGGCGCCGACGCCGGACGAGGAAGCGAGCCTGCAGCAGATGCTGGACGTCTTCGACCGCGCGGTCAAGCAGCAGGCGCAGGCGCAGACGAAGGCGCTGCCGCCGGACGCGCGCGCCTCCCATGCCGGATCCAAGGCCAAACCGGCCAAACACATTACCCCTGTATAGAAGACCACGATGACCACTACCCAAGACGATGATCTGAATATCGTACGTAACCGCACCTTCGACCAGATCGCCATCGGCGACACGGCCAGCATCACGCGCACCCTGAGCATGGACGATATCGCCCTGTTCGCGGTGATGTCGGGCGACGACAACCCGCAGCACCTCGATACGGAATTTGCCGCCGCCACCCGCTACCAGGGCGTGATCGCGCACGGCATGTGGGGTGCGGCACTCATTTCCGCCGTGCTGGGCACGCGCCTGCCCGGCGCCGGCACCGTCTACACGGGCCAGACCCTGCGCTTTTTGCAGCCCGTGCGCGTGGGCGATACCTTGGCCATCAGCGTCACCGTCACGGCCCTCGAGCCGCGCAGCCGCCACGTGACCCTGGCTTGCCGCTGCGTCAACCAGCACGGCGCCGTGGTGCTCGACGGCGAGGCGCAGGTGATCGCGCCGGCCGAGCAGATCGAGCGGGCGCGCGCCACCTTGCCCGAAGTGCGCCTGCATAACGGCGACGGCACGCGGCGCCTGCTGGAGCACGCGCGCACGCTGGGGCCGATCCGGGTCGCCGTGATCCACCCCTGCGATGCATTGAGCCTGTCGGGCGCGCTGGACGCGCATGCGGCCGGCCTGATCACGCCCGTGCTGGTGGCGCCGCGCGCGCGCCTGGAAGCGGTGGCGGCCGAAGCGGGCCTGAGCCTGGCCGGCATCGCCATCGAAGATGTCGAGCATAGCCATGCGGCCGCCGCGCGCGGCGCCGAACTGGCGGGAAAGGGCGAAGTGGAGGCGCTGATGAAGGGCAGCCTGCACACGGATGAACTGATGTCGGCCGTGCTGTCGGCCAGCGCCGGCCTGCGCACCAAGCGCCGCATCAGCCACTGCTTCCTGATGCAGACGCCCGCCTATCCGCGCCCCTTCATCATCACGGATGCCGCCATCAATATCGCGCCCAACCTGGCCATGAAGGCCGACATCGTGCGCAACGCCATCGACCTGGCGCACGTGATCGGCGTGGCCAGGCCGCGCGTGGCCATCCTGGCCGCCGTGGAAACGGTGAACGCGGACATGCCGGCGACTTTGGACGCTGCCGCCCTGTGCAAGATGGCCGACCGTGGCCAGATCACGGGGGCGATCCTCGACGGTCCGCTGGCCTTCGATAACGCCGTGTCGATCGCCGCCGCCACCGTCAAGGGCATCGTCTCGGAAGTGGCGGGCCGCGCCGATATTTTGCTGGTGCCCGACCTGGAAAGCGGCAATATGCTGGCCAAGCAGCTCGAATACATGGGCGACGCGGACAGCGCCGGCATCGTGCTGGGCGCGAAGATCCCCGTCATCCTCACCAGCCGCGCCGATTCGCGCGCCAGCCGCATCGCCTCGTGCGCCATCGCCGTGATGCTGGCCAACCATTACCGGAGCACGCCGCCATGAACGCGCCAATCACCCACGCCGACGGCACCCTGATCCTGGTGCTCAATTGCGGCTCGTCGAGCATCAAGTTCGCCCTGTTCGAGCAGGCGGACGGCGTGCTGCCGCAGCAGGCGCAATGGAGCGGCAAGGTCGAAGGCATCGGCCGCGAAAGCGCCACCTACCGCGCCGGCGGCCTGCCGGCGGTCGCCTTGCAGCTGGACCCGCAGCAGCCGCATCACGCGGCGCTCGAATACATCCGCGCGCAAGTGGTGGCGCAGCTGGATGGGCGTGCGCTGCGCGCCGTGGCGCACCGCGTGGTGCATGGCGGCAGCAAGTACTTCGCCCCCGTGCGCATCGATTTCGCCGTGCTGGCGGACCTGAAAAGCTATGTGCCGCTGGCGCCCCTGCACCAGCCGTTCGCGCTCGAGGCGATCGAGGTGCTGCTCACATCGCGGCCCGACATCGCCCAGGTGGCGTGCTTCGACACGGCCTTCCACCACACGGTGCCGCAGGTCGAGCAGATGCTGGCCCTGCCTTACGATGCGTGGGAGCGGGGCTTGCGCCGCTACGGCTTCCACGGTCTGTCGTATGAATACCAGTCGCTGGTGCTGGAACGGCGTTTTGGCGCTGTCGCGCACGGCAAGGTCATCGTCGCCCACCTGGGCAGCGGCGCCAGCCTGTGCGCCATGGACAATTTGCACAGCGTGGCCACCACCATGGGATTTTCCGCGCTCGACGGCCTGATGATGGGCACGCGCTGCGGTTCGCTCGATCCTGGCGCCGTGATCTACCTGATGGAAATCGAAAAGCTGTCGCTGGAAAAAGTGGCGCATGTGCTGTACCACGAGTCGGGCTTGCTGGGCGTGTCTGGCGTGTCGGCTGACCCGCCGGTCTTGCTGGCGCAGCAGGACCGGCAGGATGCGACGGGCGAACGCATCCGCGCCGCGCTGGCCTTATATATCCGCCGCATCGTGCGCGAGATCGGCGCCCTGACGGCCGTGCTGGGCGGGCTGGATATGCTGGTGTTTACGGCCGGTATCGGCGAGCACAGCGCCGAACTGCGCCAGCGCATCTGCGCCGAGCTCGGTTTCCTCGGCCCCGTGCTCGATGCGCAGGCGAATGCGCGCAACGCCAGCCGTATCTCCACCGACGCCAGCCGTATCGTGGTGGGCGTGGAGCCGGCCAACGAGGAGTGGGTGGCGGCGCGCCACGCGGCCCTGGCCGTGGGCGCATGAGGATCTGAAGCGTAGGGCCGCACTCGATGGGAAATTTGTCGATTTGCACATATTTCTCGTTGAGTGCGCTACCGCACTGTGTGGTTTGCCAGTTATCTTTACTATGAAGTCATGCCATTGCGCTACATCAAGAAACAGCGCGATGCCTGGCAAATTTTGAACATTTTGCCCGCCTTTAGTAAGAATAAAATTAAACCATATTGAAAGGTCTCATCATGAACAAATTACTCGCCGCCCTGATCGCTACCCTGTTTGCTACCGCCGCCTTCGCTCAAACGGCGCCGGCCACGGAAGCTGTCGTGAAAGCCCAGGCTTCCGCGCAAAAAGACGTCAACAAGGCTGCCGCTTCGGAAGCCAAGGTCGATGCCAAGGCTGACGCCAACGTCGCCAAGGCCGAGATGAAGGCTGACGAAAAGAAAGCCGACGCCCAGCACAAGGCCAACAAGACCAAAGCCAAGGCCCATGACAAGGTCGTCCACGCCGATGCAGAAGACAAGCTGAAAGCGGAAGCCAAGGCAGACAAGACCGATGCCAAGGCCGATGCGAAAGCCACCAAGGCTGCCGTGAAAGCGAACGCCAAGGTCGCCAAGGAAAAAGTGGAAGCGAACGCCGACAAAGCCCTCGCCGCCACCAAGACGGAAGAAGCCAAGGCCAAGGCCGACGCTGAAGTCAAGGCCGCCGCCGCCAAGTAATTCCCCGTTTGCGGGCCACGGCCCGCAAGCCAAAAAGACAGCTTCGGCTGTCTTTTTCGTCTGCCACTTTTTTCGGGCACCGCTTGCCAGTCTTGATCTGGCACAAATGCTGTTCTTTTCGCCGTGCCATAGTGAATTGGCAAACAGACGAAGGAGACATCATGAGCACCGCTAAAACGAAAAAATCACCGGCCACCGGTTCGGCGGAAGGCGCGCCGGCCATGCAGTCCATGCCGGTCGAGGGCGACGTGCATGCCGGTACTGATGCGGCTGGCGCCGACGCCATGCCGGGAGCGCGCCTGGGCATCTCGTACGCGGATCAGGCGGCGCTCGCGCAGGGCGCGGCCGCGGCGAACGGCGGCGACATGCCGGGCGGCGCCATGCAGCAGGCTTCGCAGGGCATGGCCGGCGCCAGTTGCATGCACGTGGGCGATGGCGGCGGCATGGGGGGCGACCGCGATGGCGGGGGCGGTGGAGGCGGCATGGGCGGCGACGGCGGCCAGGGCGGCGGCACGCCGCAGGTGCGCACCTGCGCCACGATGGACGTGCATCGCCGCCTGCTGACGGAGGACCCCTCCTATGCGAACATCCGCGCCGAGATTGAAAACCAGGCTGGCATGTACGAGGGCGCCGGCAGCAGCGCCGGACGTTCCGGCGTGACGCAGATACCGGTGGTCGTGCACGTGGTGTGGAATACGGCCGCGCAGAATATTTCGGATGCGCAGATCGCCAGCCAGATCGATGTGCTCAACCGTGACTTCCGCCGCGTCAATCCCGACGTGAACAGCACGCCGGCGCCGTTCCTGCCGCTGACGGCCGATGCGCGCGTGGAGTTCGCGCTGGCCACGATCGATCCGCATGGCGCGGCCACCAGCGGCATCGAGCGGCGCCAGACGACGGTGGCCTCGTTTGGCGCGGACGATGCCGTCAAATCGCAGGCGACGGGCGGCATGGATGCCTGGCCGGCCGACAGCTACCTGAATATCTGGGTGTGCCAGCTGGGCGGCGGCCTGCTCGGCTACGCGCAATTTCCCGGCGGCCCGGCCGCCACCGACGGCGTGGTGATCCTGCAATCGGCCTTCGGCACGACGGGCACGGCGGCGCCGCCGTTCCACCTGGGGCGCACGGCCACGCATGAAATCGGCCACTGGCTGAACCTGAACCATATCTGGGGCGACGACGGCACCGGCTGCTCGGGCACGGACAACGTGGCCGACACGCCGAACCAGGGCGGACCGAACACGGGCCAGCCTTCGTTCCCGCACATTTCCTGCAGCAACGGGCCGAATGGCGACATGTTCATGAACTACATGGATTACGTCGACGATCCCGCCATGTTCATGTTCACGGCGGGCCAGGTGGCGCGCATGCAGGCCTGTCTCGACGGTCCGCGCGCCAGCATCGGCACGGGAACGGGCGGCACGGGCGCCACGCCGCGCCAGAGCTCTTCCCCCGTCGTGGCCTGGGGCGCGAACCGCCTCGACGTCTTCGTGCTGGGCACCGACCGCGCGCTGTACCACAAGGCCTGGAACGGCACGGCCTGGGCGCCGTCCGTCACCGGCTATGAAGGGCAGGGCGGCATCTGTACCAGTGCGCCGCAGGTGGTGTCGTGGGGGCCGAACCGGCTCGACGTGTTCGTCACGGGCACCGACAGCGGCTTGTTCCACAAATGGTGGAACGGCACGGCCTGGGGCCCGTCCCTGACCGGTTACGAAGCGATGGGCGGCTTGTGCGTGGGCGACCCGCGCGCCGTGGCCTGGGGGCCGAACCGCCTCGACGTGTTTGTCGTCGGCACGGACCGCGGCCTGTATCACAAGTGGTGGAACGGGTCCGCCTGGGGGCCGTCGCTGACCGGCTACGAAGCCATGGGCGGCATCTGCCTGGGCCAGCCGGAAGCCGTGGCGTGGGGGCCGAACCGCCTCGATGTCTTCGTCATCGGCACGGACCGGGCGCTGTACCACAAGTGGTGGAACGGCACGGCCTGGGGGCCGTCGCTGACGGGCTACGAGCGCCTGGGCGGCATCTGCACCTCGTCGCCGAGGGCGGTGGCGTGGGGACCGAACCGCCTCGACGTATTCGTCACCGGTACCGATGGCGCCCTGTATCATAAATGGTGGGATGGCGCGAAATGGGGCCCTTCCAATGATGGCTTCGAGCGTCTGGGCGGCATCTGCGTGGGCGAGGTGGAAGCCGTGTCGTGGGCTGCCAACCGGCTCGACCTGTTCGTCATCGGCACGGACAGCGCCCTGTACCACAAGGCGTGGAACGGCAGCGCCTGGACGCCGTCGCTGACGGGCTTTGAAAGCCTGGGCGGCGTGTGCACCTCGCGCCCTCGCGCCACGGCCTGGGCGGCGAACCGCCTCGACGTGTTTGTCACGGGGACGAATGGGGCCCTGTTCCACAAGGCCTGGAACGGCACGGCCTGGTCTCCTTCCGTGAGCGGCTATGAAAGCCTGGGCGGCGTGGTATCGTGTTTCTGACGTCTATGCGTGAAACGGGAGGTGGCATGCACGGCATGACAACGGCACTGCCCAGCGGCAGCTGGACGCATTCCTTCGAGGAGGATGCGGATGGTATCGAGGTGTACCGGCCCACGGCCACCTTCGCCTTTCCTCCCAGCCGCAAGGGGCGCAAGGTGCTCGAATTCGGCGCGCCCGCCGGCGCCATGGCGCAAGGGGTGGCGACATTGACGTCGATGGCGCCCGGCCCCGACGATCGTCCCCGCGCCGGCCCCGTTGCCAAGCTGGTACCCCTGGGCATGGGCCGCTACGCGCTCAGTGATGCTGGCGGGGGGCAGGACGTGATCGACATCGTCGAAGCGACGCCCGACGTGCTGCGCCTGGCGCGGCATTAAGGCCGGCCGCGCAGCTTGTGCGCGAGCGCCGTGCGGTTGCCCACGCCCAGTTTCTGGTAAATCGCATGCAGCTGATTGCGCACGGTGGCCGGCGACTTGCCCAGTTCCCTGGCGATGCTTTTATACGGCAAACCTTCGGCCGCCATGGCCGCCACCAGCCGTTCTGCCGGGGTCAGGCGCTGCATGGCAGCCTGCCTGAAACGTTGTTTGTCATCCTGGCTCTCCTGTCCGTGTGCGGCATGCCGGTGGCATGCCTGCAGGGATAACGGGAGCGCGGCGCCTATCTGTAAAGTTATTTACTCTGCTGCCAGATGCGGGGGACGAAAAAAGACAGGCGAACCTGTCTTTTCGTGTGGCGTGATGGCGGTCAGCCGATGGCTGCCATCGAGACCGGTTTCAGCTTGGCCGCCAGCGCCTTGCCCTTCTTGGCGCGCTTGCCGAAGTGCTCGGCCAGGGCCGTGGCGCCCAGCGACGCGTCCTGCGGTTTCGACGCCCGGCCGATGCCCGAGACCACCACGCCGCGTTGCGTGATCGGCTGCACGGCAAGCAGCTTGTCCTTGGCATCGAGGTCGATCAGCTTGACGCCGGTGCCGCCCTTGGACAGGGTTTTCATTTCATCGAGGCCGAACACCAGCAGGCGCGCGCCTTCCGTCAGGCAGGCCAGGGCGCTGGCCGCATCGGGGATGACTTTCGGCGCCAAAGGCACGTCGCCATCGTCCAGGGTGATGAAGGCCTTGCCGCCTTTCAGACGGCTCGTCATGTCGCCCGCCTTGGCGATGAAGCCGTAGCCGGCGCTCGACGCCAGCAGCAAATTGGTGGCGCCATGGCCGGCAAAGTAGTGCAGGATGCGCACGGCGTTGCCCGGCGTGCCGCCGCTCAGGTCGCACAAGGTCGTGATCGGCACGCCGTCGCCGCGCGCGTTGGGCAGCGCTGAGACGGGCACCGAGTAGATCTTGCCGTTGTTGCCAAAGCCCAGCAGGGTGTCGACCGTGCGGCACTCGAAGGCGCCATGCAGGCTGTCGCCCGCCTTGAACGTGAACTGCGCCGCATCGTGGCCGATGCCGGTGCGCGCACGCACCCAGCCTTTTTCCGAGATGATGACGGTGACCGGTTCATCGACCACCTTCTGTTCGGCCACGGCTTTTTGCGCTTCCTCGATCAGGGTGCGGCGCGCGTCGCCGAACTGCTTGGCGTCCGCTTCGATTTCGCGGATGATGGCGCGCTTCATCGAACCCGGGTTGTCGAGCAGGTCCTGCAGCGTTTTTCTTCCTTGCGCAGTTCGGCCAGTTCCTGCTGGATCTTGATCGTTTCCAGGCGCGCCAGCTGGCGCAAGCGGATTTCCAGGATATCGTCGGCCTGGCGCTCGGACAGCTTGAACGCCTCGATCAGGGCCGCCTTCGGCTCATCCGAATTGCGGATGATCTGGATCACCTTGTCGATATTGAGCAGGATCGCTTCGCGTCCTTCCAGGATATGGATGCGGTCCTTGACCTTGCCCAGTTTATAGCCGGTGCGGCGCGTGACGGTCTCGAAGCGGAAATCGATCCACTCGCGCAGGATGTCGCCCAGCCCTTTCTGGCGCGGACGGCCATCGCCGCCGATCATCACCAGGTTGATCGAGGTCGACGATTCCAGCGACGTGTGCGCCAGCAGCATCAGCATGAATTCCGTCTGGTCCTGGTTCTTCGACTTCGGTTCGAACACGAGGCGCACGGGCGCGGCGCGGCCCGACTCGTCGCGGATGGTGTCGAGCGAATTGAGGATCAGCGCCTTCAGGGCCACCTGGTCCGGCGACAGCGCCTTCTTGCCCAGTTTGATCTTTGGATTCGTCAATTCTTCGATTTCTTCCAGCACCTTTTGCGACGAGGTGCCCGGCGGCAGTTCCGTCACCACGGCTTGCCACTGGCCGCGCGCCAGCTCTTCGATCTTCCAGCGTGCGCGTACCTTCATGCTGCCACGGCCGCTCGCGTACATGTCCTGAATTTGCGATGGCGGCGTGATGATCTGGCCGCCGCCGGGGAAGTCGGGGCCGGGCATGATGGCCATCAGCTCGGCGTGCGTCATCTTCGGATCGCGGATCATGGCGACGGCCGCTTTCGCCACTTCGGCCAGGTTGTGCGACGGGATTTCCGTCGCCAGGCCCACGGCGATGCCGGAGGCGCCGTTCAGCAACACCATCGGCAGGCGGGCCGGCAGCAGCTTCGGTTCTTCCGTCGAGCCGTCGTAGTTGGGCTGGAAGTCCACCGTGCCCATGCCGATTTCATCCATCAGCAGCTTGGCGATCGGCGTCAAACGGGCTTCCGTGTAACGCATGGCCGCGGCGCCGTCGCCGTCGCGCGAGCCGAAATTGCCCTGGCCGTCGATCAGCGGGTAGCGCAAGGAGAAATCCTGCGCCATGCGCACCAGCGCGTCATACACGGACTGGTCGCCGTGCGGATGCAATTTGCCCAGCACGTCGCCGACCACGGCCGCCGATTTGCGCGGCTTCGCCGTGGAATTCAAGCCCAGCTCATTCATCGCATACAGGATGCGGCGCTGCACGGGCTTCTGGCCGTCGCACACGTCGGGCAGGGCGCGGCCCTTGACGACGGAGATGGCGTAATCGAGATAGGCGCGCTCGGCGAAGGTGGACAGGGTCAGCGCTTCGCCGTCGAATACCGGTTCATCCGGCTCGATCGGCTCAGGCTGGGCATCGTCAAATAAATTGGTTTGTGTGGACATGGCGCTTGTTTCGGTGTTAAGTGGTTGCGGTTGAATTCATGGGGGCGATTATGACAGCCCGGATTTGGAGAAGGACTTGCCGTAGGTCTTGTAGATGTAGCACATGGTGAAATACAGCACGGCCAGGGCCAGCTCCACGCTGTTGTGCATCATCTGCATGGCGCGGATGGCCGGGGCCTGGCCGGCCAGCACGACGCTGGCGAGGGACGGCACCAGTACCACCGGCCAGATCGTCCTCCATTTGAAATCGGTGGGGGAAAACAGCAGGCCGGCGCAGGACCAGGCATACAGCGCGGCGCCGACGAGGGCGGCCGGCAGCTGCTGCACATACAGCAAGGACAGCAGGCCCGCACAGCCGATCAGCCATGCCGCGCGCAGGCGGGGCAAGAGCGCTTCCGGCCAGCCGCAATCGCCATACAGGCCGGTGGCGCTGCGCAGGGCCAGCGCCGCCAGGCAAAACATCATCGGCATGGCGTCGCCGATGGCCAGCGCCGACTGGCCCTTGCCGCTCATGAACATGGCGGCGAACAGCGACAAGCCCAGGACCAGGAGCAGCAGCATGCCATGCAGCAGCTGGCGGTTCATCGCATACGCGAGCAGGGCCGACGCGCACAGGCCGGCCGCGGTGACGAGGCGCATGGTCTCGCTGCGTTCGGGCAGGAACAGCATCAGCGCCAGTACGAGGTAGGGCACGATCCAGCCCAGCTGCCGCAAGCCGGGCCGCTGCCACAGCACGGGCAGGCGGTCCTGCAGCGCTTCCTGCAGCGAGTCCAGGCGCGCGAACAGGGGCGCCGGCCAGCGCAAGGCATGCATGGCCAGCAGGGAAAAGGCCAGCGCCTGGAAGCCGAGCAGGCTGGCATGGGCGGCCGCGTCGCCGAGCTTGAAGCCGGCCGCGTCAAGCACGCCGGCGAGCATGAAGTGCAGCACGAAGCCCAGGCCGCCCGACGCGAGCGCCGTCTGCTTGAAGTAGCGTTTGGCATGGACGGCGTGTTCCCACTGCTCGAACAGGTCCGTATCGAGCTTGTAGGCCAGCATCTCGCCGTGCTGCCAGCGTATCGCGTGCAGCAGCTCGCGCAGCTGCAGCGTGAATTTTCGGTCGAACAGCTGGCGCGCGTAGGCGCTTGGTGCCTGCTGCGACATGATGCAGTCCAGGCCGGGGTAGCTGTCGCGGTTATCGCTGAAATGGGCGAACGAGCGGTCTGCACGGTAGCGCTGCACGGCGCTGCGCACCAGGTCCGCATGGCTGCGCGCCAGATAGGAAAAATCGTGGTCCCAGCCCAGCTGTTCGAACAGGGCCTGGCGCAGCGCCAGGTCATAGCCGGCGCTGGCGCAGTAGCGCAGCGCGCACAGCTCGAATTCCTCGCGCACGTCGAGGTTCAGCATGGCGTCGTCCTGCAACATGCGGGCCAGCGCGTCGTCCGCATCCGCGTGCCGCATCCATGCCAGGCAGCCTTGCCACAGGTGCTCCGCTTCCTGCGCCGGATCGATGGCGAGCACGCCCCATAGTTCCGTCGGCGGTGCGGGCTCCCGGGCGATGACGCCCCACAGTTCCGCAGGTGCTTCCCGTGCGGGCTCGTCGATGACGCCCCACAGGTCGGCCGGTTCCATGGGCGGCGCTTCTGGCGCTTCCGCCGCCGCCGCTTCGGCCCCGGCCGATTCCGTTTCCGGCAGCTCCCCGGCAAACAGGTGCGCATGGCGCAGCGCGTATTCATACGCTTCACGCAGCTCCTGGAAGGCGGCCGGATCGTCCTCGGGACGCGTCGCCTTCAGGCGCTTCGCATACGCGCGCTTGAGGGCGCGCTCGTCGCCGGTCGGCTCCGTGCCCAGGATCTCCCACAGGCCGCGCTGGCCGTTGTGCATGCCGCCGTCCATTTACAGGAAGCTCTCGCTCTCGACCTGGCGCAGCACCTCGTCGAGCGCCTGGCGCGCCTTGCGGATGGTGGCCGGGTCCTGCGTTTCCAGCGCGGCCTGGAAATTGGCCGTGTGCGCCGCCAGGTACTGGCGCACGTCGCCCAGCGACTGTTCATACAGGCGGTCGGCGCGCGTGACCAGGGTGCGGTTTTCCATCTGCTCGCGCGGGTGGATCTTCAGGTCGGCCAGTTCCGCAAAGCGCTGCTCGATCTGTTCCGGCGTCATCACGCCTGCATTGTCGCTGATGATCATCTTGTGCTTTTCCTGCGTGGCCAGCACCGTCACTTCCGCTTCCAGCACGCCGCTGACGTCATAGGTGAAGCGCACGTCGATGCCGATCTCGCCCGCCTTTTTCGCGGGGATCGGGAAGCTGATCTTGCCCAGGAAGACGTTGTCGGCCACCAGGCGCGACTCGCCCTGGAAGATCGCCACGTTGATTTCCTTCTGGTTGTCGTGGATGGTGGTGATGTTTTCCGTGCGCGAGACGGGCACCACGGAGTTGCGCTCGATGATGGGCAGGTAATGCCCGCCCTCATACTGGTTCGCGCCGACCTGGCGCGAAATCGAAATGCCCAGCGAATACGGCGCCACGTCCGTCATGACCACTTCGTCGAGGGCCGCATCGCGCATCTTCAGACCCGCCTGCACGGCGGCGCCCAGCGCCACGGCTTCGTCCGGGTCCAGGTGGATGGCGGGGAAGCGGCCGAACATGCGCGAGACGAGTTTACGCACCAGCGGCATGCGCGTGGCGCCGCCGGCCAGCACCACTTCATTCAATTCCGCCGCGCGGATGGTGGCGTCGCGCAGCGCCCGTTCCACGGGCAGGCGCAGGCGGGCCAGCAGCGGTTCGCACAGCTGCGCCAGCTTGTCTTCGCCGATCTCCCAGCTGTACTCCTTGTCCTGGTAGCGCGTGGCCATGCGCACGGACGGCTGGTCCGACAGCAATCGCTTGACGCGCTCGGCTTCGTCGCGCAGCAGCTGCTGCTGGCGCGGGTCGAGCAGGCGGCTGCCGACGGCGCCGCGCAGGCCGCTGCCTTCCATGAAAGCGTCGACCAGCACGGTGACGAAGTCTTCGCCGCCCAGAAAATTGTCGCCGGCCGAGGCGCGCACTTCCATCACGCCTTCGAACAGCTCCAGGATCGACACGTCGAACGTGCCGCCGCCCAGGTCGAAGACGAGAAATTTGCTTTCCTGTTCCTTGTCGCGGATGCCGTAGGCCAGCGCGGCGGCCGTCGGCTCGTTGAGCAGGCGCTCCACGCGCAGCCCCGCCAGCTGGCCGGCGATGCGCGTGGCCTTGCGCTGCGCATCGCTGAAATACGCGGGCACGGTGATGATGGCTTCCTCGACCTTGTGGCCCAGGAAGGCTTCGGCATCTTCCTTCAGCGCGCGCAGCACCATCGACGACAGCTCTTCCGGGCGGAATTGCTGCGTGCCGAGGGTGATCTTCTTTTCGCTGCCCATGTAGCGCTTGAAGACGGCCGCCGTCAGCTGCGGGTGCGTCTGCAGGCGCTCGCGCGCGGCGCGGCCCACCAGCACGGTGCCGTCGTCGTCGATGCTCACGCACGACGGCGTCAGGTGTTCACCGAGCGCATTCGGGATGATGGCAGCCTTGCCGTCGCGCCAGATGGCGACCAGGCTGTTGGTGGTGCCCAGGTCGATGCCGATGATCATCAGATATCCGCCTCCGCCTCATTGCCGTGTTCCTCGATCCAGGCGCGGCGTCCTGCCGCTTCGCCCTTGCCCATCAACATATTGAAGCGCAAGGCCGAGGCCATGTGGTCGACTTCGCCGAGCGTGACGGGCAGCAAACGGCGCGTGTCCGGGTTCATCGTCGTTTCCCACAGCTGCTCGGCGTTCATCTCGCCCAGGCCCTTGAAGCGCGAGATCGACCAGGCGCCCTGTTTCACGCCTTCCTTGCGCAGCTTGTCCTCGATGGCCAGCAGTTCGCCATCGTCGAGCGCATAGATTTTCTGCATCGGCTTCTTGCCGCGCGCGGGCGCGTCCACGCGGTACAAAGGCGGACGGGCGATGCAGATGTGTCCCTTGTTGATCAGGACGGGGAAATGCTTGAAGAACAGGGTCAGCAGCAGTACCTGGATGTGCGAGCCGTCCACGTCCGCGTCCGACAGGATGCAGATCTTGCCATAGCGCAGGCCCGACAGGTCGGGCGAGTCGCCCACGCTGTGCGGATCGACGCCGATGGCCACCGCAATGTCGTGGATCTCGTTATTGGCGAACAGGCGGTCGCGGTCCGTCTCCCACGAGTTCAGGACCTTGCCGCGCAGGGGCAGGATCGCCTGGAATTCCTTGTCGCGGCCCATCTTGGCCGAACCGCCCGCCGAATCGCCCTCGACGAGGAACAGTTCATTGCGCGCGATGTCGGACGATTCGCAATCGGTCAGCTTGCCCGGCAACACGGCCACGCCCGAGGATTTTTTCTTTTCCACTTTCTGCAGCGAGCGCTGGCGCGACTGCGCCTGCTTGATCACGAGCTCGGCCAGCTTCTTGCCGTAGTCGACGTGCTGGTTCAGCCACAGTTCCAGCGGCGGCTTGGTGAAGGTCGAGACGAGGCGCACGGCGTCGCGCGAATTGAGGCGTTCCTTGATCTGGCCCTGGAATTGCGGGTCCAGCACCTTGGCCGACAGCACGAACGATGCGCGCGCGAACACGTCTTCCGGCAGCAGTTTCACGCCTTTGGGCAGCAGGGAGTGCATTTCGACGAAGTTTTTCACGGCGCCGAACAGGCCGTCGCGCAAGCCCGATTCGTGCGTGCCGCCATTCGAGGTGGGAATCAGGTTGACGTACGATTCGCGCACGATGGCGCCTTCTTCCGTCCACGCCACCACCCAGGCCGCGCCTTCGCCTTCGGCAAAGCCTTCCGAGTCCGGGCCTGCGTATTGCGCGCCTTCGAACAGGGGAATCAGGGTTTCGCCATTCGATACCTGCACCAGCGTTTCGGTCAGGTAGCCGCGCAAGCCTTCCGCGTACTGCCAGGTCTGCGTATCGCCCGTCTTCGCGTTGGTCAGGGTGACGGTGACGCCCGGCAGCAGCACGGCTTTCGAGCGCAGCAGGCGTTGCAGCTCGGTTTGCGAGATGTTCGGCGAATCAAAGTATTTTGCATCGGGCCAGGCCGTGACGCGCGTGCCGGATTTTTTGCCGTCGCGCGGGGCGGGGCGGGAACTCAGGGGCTCGATCACGTCGCCGTTGGCAAACACCATGTGATGCAGGCCGTTGCCGTCGCTTTCCTTGCGCCAGACGGTGATTTCCAGGCGCGTCGACAGCGCATTGGTGACGGACACGCCGACGCCGTGCAAGCCGCCCGAGAACGCGTAGGCGCCGCCCGAACCCTTGTCGAACTTGCCGCCCGCGTGCAGCCGTGTAAACACGATTTCCACCGTCGGCACGCCTTCTTCCGGGTGCAGGCCGACGGGAATGCCGCGGCCATTGTCTTCGACGGTGATGCTGCCATCCGTGTTCTGCGTCACGGCGATATGCGTGCAATGACCGCCCAGCGCCTCGTCGGAGGCATTGTCGATCACTTCCTGAATGATGTGCAGCGGATTTTCAGTGCGGGTGTACATCCCCGGGCGCTGCTTGACGGGTTCCAGTCCTTTCAGGACACGGATGGATGATTCGCTGTAGTCGGATGCTGGTTTTTTAGTGGCCATACGTGTTCAAGCTAAGTAAAGACAGTGGTTGGAACGCCAGGCCAGGGCACTGCGGGCGCAATGACAGCGGCGGCGATAACTGTATGAATATACAGTATATCCCGTCCAGCGTCACTGGGGGAGGGCAGTGCGGCAGGCTTGGCGTCCTTGTGCGGACGCTCGCGCATTCTATCTTGTCCGGCGAGCAATAGCGCTACTCCAGGGCAACAACAGTGCGTTGCGCGGGGGCTTTTGCGCCCATTGTGAAGGATTTTATGCGGTAAAGCCGCCGTTTTTACATCTTGTTTACAAGCACCTCCCCAGTCTTTACGAATTTTTTAGACCCTTTTGGCTAATCTGCTCACTATCAAAACAAACCTGAATGAGGGTGGGAATGGATCTCGTGTATCTCGGCTTGATTGCCGTGTTTTTCGTCGTGGCGGCCGGCTTTGCCGTCGCCTGCGACAAATTAGGGAGCGTCAAATGAACGCGTTTTATGTACTGGGCGCCGTCGTCTCGGCCGGCCTGCTCGTGTATTTGCTGGTGGCGCTGCTGAAGGCGGAGGAACTGTGATGACGACGCAATCGATGCTGTTATTGGCGGCCTTCCTGGCCGTGCTGCTGGCCGCCGGCTATCCGCTGGGCCTGTACATGGCCAGGGTGGCCGGCGATGGCCCCGTGCGCGGCCTGGGCTGGCTGCAAAAGCTGGAAAACCTGCTGTACCGCTGGTCCGGCCTGCCCGCCGACAAGGCCATGGGCTGGAAAAGCTATGCCATCGCCCTGATCGTCTTCAATACCGTGGGCGCCGTCTTCGTCTATGGCCTGCAGCGCCTGCAGGGTTTCCTGCCCTTGAATCCCCAGGGCCTGGGCGCCGTCAGCCCCGATTCCTCGTTCAATACCACCGTCAGCTTCGTCGCCAATACCAACTGGCAGGGCTACGGCGGCGAACAGACCATGAGCTACCTGACCCAGATGCTGGGCATGGCTTGCCAGAATTTCTTTTCTGCGGCCACCGGCATCGCCGTGATCTTCGCGCTGGTGCGCGGCTTCGCCTCGCGCTCGGGCAAGTCGATCGGCAATTTCTGGGTCGACCTGGTGCGCTCCACCCTGTACATCCTGCTGCCGCTGTCCCTGGCCCTGTCCGTCGTCTTCATGGGCGAAGGCATGATCCAGAACTTTTCCGCCTACAAGGAAGTGACCCTGCTCGACCACGTGGCATATGCAACGCCGAAGGTGACGGCTGACGGCCAGCCCGTGCTGGACGCCGCCGGTCAACCCGTGATGGAAGCGCAAGTGGCGACGACGCAGACGATCGCCATGGGCCCCGTCGCGTCGCAGGAGTCGATCAAGCTGCTGGGCACGAATGGCGGCGGCTTCTTCAATGCCAATTCCTCGCACCCGTACGAAAACCCGACCGCGCTGTCGAACTTCCTGCAGATGCTGGCCATCTTCATCATTCCCGCCGGCCTGTGCTTCACCTTCGGCCGCATGGTGGGCGACCTGCGCCAGGGCTGGGCCGTGCTGGCCGCGATGACCCTGATCTTTGTCGTCATGACGGCCGGCGTGATGAGCGCCGAGCAGCAAGCCAATCCGGCGTTGCAGGCCTTGGGCGTGGACCAGCAGGCCAGCGGCCTGCAATCGGGCGGCAATATGGAAGGCAAGGAAACGCGCTTCGGCATCAGCTCCTCGACCCTGTTCGCGGCGGTGACGACGGCCGCATCGTGCGGCGCCGTCAATTCCATGCACGACTCCTACATGCCCCTGGGCGGCATGGTGCCGCTGCTGCTGATGCAGTTCGGCGAAGTGGTGTTCGGCGGCGTGGGCACGGGCCTGTACGGCATGCTGATGTTCGCCATCCTGGCCGTCTTCATCGCCGGCCTGATGATAGGCCGCACGCCTGAATACCTGGGCAAGAAAATCCAGGCGTATGAAATGAAGATGGTGTCGCTGGCCATCCTGATCACACCAGCCCTCGTGTTGACGGGCTCGGCGATCGCCGTGATGGTCGAACCGGGCAAGATCGGCGTGGCCAATCCGGGCGCGCACGGTTTTTCTGAAATCCTGTACGCCTTCACGTCGGCGGCCAACAACAACGGCAGCGCGTTTGCGGGCCTGTCCGCCAACACGCCGTTCTACAACGTGATGCTGGCGATCGCCATGTGGTTCGGCCGCTTCGGCGTGATCGTGCCCGTGCTGGCGGTGGCCGGTTCGCTGGCGGCCAAGCAGCGCCTGTCGGCGAATGCGGGCACCATGCCCACGCACGGCCCCATGTTCATCGGCCTGCTGATCGGCGTCGTCGTGCTCGTCGGCGTGCTCAATTACGTTCCCGCGCTGGCCCTGGGCCCGATCGTCGAACACCTGCAACTTTTCATCAAATAAGAGGCTACCATGTCACGCACAAGCCTGACTTTGTTCGATTCCGCACTGATCGGTCCCGCCGTCGTCGATGCGTTCAAAAACTCGACCCCCGCACGCAGTGGCGCAGTCCCGTGATGTTCGTCGTCTATGTCGGCAGCATCATCACGACCCTGCTGGCCATCCAGGCCCTGAATGGCCAGGGTGAAGCGCCGTTCGGCTTCATCGTCGCCGTCGCCGTGTGGCTGTGGTTTACCGTGCTGTTCGCGAACTTCGCCGAAGCGCTGGCCGAAGGCCGCAGCAAGGCCCAGGCGGCCTCGCTGCGCGCCCTCAAGCAGACGGTGATGGCAAAGAAAATGCAAACGCCGAAATACGGCACGTCCTGGCTGCCTACGCCGGCCACCGACTTGCGCAAGGGCATGACGGTGCTGGTCGAGGCGGGCGACGTGATTCCCGCCGACGGCGAAGTGACGGCCGGCGTGGCCTCCGTCGACGAGAGCGCCATCACGGGCGAATCGGCACCCGTCATCCGCGAGTCGGGCGGCGATTTTTCCGCCGTCACGGGCGGCACCCGCGTGCTGTCGGACTGGCTGCTGGTGCGCGTTTCCGTCAATCCGGGCGAGGCCTTCATCGACCGCATGATCGCCATGGTCGAAGGCGCCAAGCGCCAGAAGACGCCGAACGAGATCGCCCTGACGATTCTGCTCGTGGCCTTGTCGATCGTGTTCCTGATCGTCACCGTGACCCTGCTGCCGTATTCGCTGTTTTCCGTGGCGGCGGCCGGCACCGGCACGCCGGTGACGATCACCGTGCTGATCGCGTTGCTCGTGTGTTTGATTCCGACCACCATCGGCGGCTTGCTGTCCGCCATCGGCGTGGCCGGCATGAGCCGCATGATGCAGGCCAATGTGATCGCCACTTCGGGCCGCGCCGTGGAAGCGGCCGGCGACGTCGACGTGCTGCTGCTCGATAAGACGGGCACCATCACCCTCGGCAACCGCCAGGCGTCGAGCTTCGTGCCTGCCCCTGGCGTGACGGAGCAGCAGCTGGCCGATGCGGCGCAGCTGGCCTCGCTGGCCGATGAAACGCCGGAAGGGCGCAGCATCGTCGTGCTGGCCAAGCAGAAATTCAATATCCGCGAACGCGAGATGGCCAGCCTGCACGCCACCTTCGTGCCGTTCACGGCGCAGACGCGCATGAGCGGCGTGGATATCCCGGGCGAGCAGCAGGTGCGCCAGTTGCGCAAGGGCGCGGCCGATTCCATGAAAAAGTATGTGGAAGCACTGGGCCAGCCGTATCCGGCCGAGGTGGGACGCGCCGTCGACGACATCGCGCGCCGCGGCAGCACGCCGCTGGTGGTGGTGGACGATGGCCGCGTCATGGGCGCCGTGGAACTGAAGGATATCGTCAAGGGCGGCATCAAGGAGCGCTTCGCGGAATTGCGCCGCATGGGCATCAAGACCGTCATGATCACGGGCGACAACAAGCTGACGGCGGCCGCGATTGCCGCCGAAGCGGGCGTGGACGATTTCCTCGCCGAAGCGACGCCGGAAGACAAGCTCAAGCTCATCCGCAGCTACCAGGCCGAAGGCCGCCTGGTGGCGATGACGGGCGACGGCACCAACGACGCTCCCGCGCTGGCCCAGGCCGACGTGGCCGTGGCCATGAATTCGGGCACGCAGGCGGCGAAGGAGGCGGGCAATATGGTCGACCTCGATTCGAACCCGACCAAGCTGCTGGAAATCGTTGAAATCGGCAAGCAGATGCTGATGACGCGCGGTTCGCTGACGACGTTCTCGATCTCGAATGACATCGCCAAGTACTTCGCCATCATCCCGGCCGCCTTCGTGGGCACCTATCCGCAATTGAAGGCGCTCGACATCATGCAGCTGGCCAGCCCCGCCTCGGCCATCATGTCGGCCGTGATCTTCAATGCCCTGATCATCGTCGTGCTGATTCCGCTGGCGCTGAAAGGCGTGCAGTACCGTGCCATCGGCGCGGCCAGCCTGTTGCGCCGCAACCTGCTGATCTACGGCCTGGGCGGGATTATTTTGCCCTTCATCGGGATCAAGCTGATCGACATGCTGCTGTCCGCCCTCAATTTAGTCTAAAGGAACCATCATGAGCACTATCGTACGTCCCGCCCTGGTCCTGTTTGCCGCGCTGACCGTGATCTGCGGCGTCGTCTATCCGTTTGCCACGGCCGGCATCGGGCAGCTGGCCTTCAGCGATGAAGTCAACGGCAGCATCGTCGAGCGTGGGGGCAAGCCCGTCGGTTCGACCCTGATCGGCCAGTCCTTCACCTCGCCCAAGTACTTCTGGGGCCGGCCGTCGGCCACCGCACCGATGGCGAATAACGGCGCCGGTTCGGGCGGCTCGAACCAGGGGCCGAGCAATCCGGCCCTGGTGGACGCCGTCAAGGCGCGCATCGCCGCCCTGCAGGCAGCCGATCCCGGCAACCGCAAGCCGATCCCCGTCGACCTGGTGACGGCGTCGGGCAGCGGCCTGGATCCTGAAATCAGCCTGGCGGCCGCCCTGTACCAGGCGCCGCGCGTGGCCCGCGTGCGCGCCGTGCCGCTGGCGCAGGTGGAAAACGCCATCGCCAAGGTGCAGAAAACCGCGTATATCGGCTTTTTCGGCGAACCGCGCGTGAATGTGCTGGAACTGAATCTGGCGCTCGATGCCATGGCAAAGTAAGCTGGCAAAGGCGCGCAGGTCGGCATCGTGCACCGCTTGGCCAATGATGTCTTGGCCAATGATGTCGTCGGATTACGCGCTTGCGCGCTAATCCGACCTACTTGACGCCATGGCAAAATAAGGCGCAGGTCGGCGTAGGTCGGCTTAGCGCAGCGTAAGCCGACATCACCCATAGCCCCAGCCAGGCCAACGATGTTGTCGGATTACGCGCGCCCTTCGGACGCGCTAATCCGACCTACAATGCCCAAGAAGATTAAAATACAACATGCTCCCCAACGACAGCCAACGCCCCGACCCTGATGCCCTGCTGGCGCAAGTGCAGGCGCAGGAACAGAAAGCCGCGCGCGGCCGGCTGCGCATCTATTTCGGCGCCTCGGCCGGCGTCGGCAAGACCTATGCGATGCTGGCGGCCGCCCGCAAATTGCTGGCCGACGGCCAGGACTTGCTGGTGGGCGTGGTGGAGACGCATGGGCGCCAGGATACGGCGGCCCAGCTGGACGGCTTGCCCGTGCTTCCGCTCAAGGCCATCGAGTACCGGGGCAAGACCCTGTACGAGTTTGACCTGGACGAAGCCCTGCGCCGCGCGCCAGCGCTGATATTGATGGATGAACTGGCCCATTCGAACGTGGCCGGATCGCGCCATCCGAAGCGCTGGCAGGACGTCGAGGAATTGCTGGCGGCCGGCATCGACGTGCTGTCGACCGTCAACGTGCAGCATCTGGAAAGCCTGAACGACGTGGTGGGCGGGATCACGGGCGTGCGCGTGGCCGAGACCCTGCCCGACACGGTGTTCGACCGCGCCGATGAAGTGGTGCTGGTCGATATCCCGGCCGACGAATTGCTGCGCCGCCTGAAACAGGGCAAGGTATATCAGCCGCAGCAGGCCGAGCGGGCGTCGCAGCATTTTTTCCGCAAGGGTAACCTGATCGCCCTGCGCGAACTGGCCTTGCGCCGCACGGCGGATCGGGTGCAGGACGACGTGCAGGCCTACCGCGTCGAGAAATCCATCAATCCCGTGTGGAAGACGGGCGCCGCGCTGCTGGCCTGCGTGGGACCGCATGCGGGGGCGAACACGTGATCCGCAGCACGGCGCGCCTGGCCAGCCAGCTGAACGCGGAATGGCACGCGCTGTACGTGGAAACGCCGCGCTTGCAGCGCTTGCCGGCGGGCCAGCGCGAACGCATCCTGAAAACCCTGAAGCTGGCGCAGGACCTGGGCGCGCGCACGGCCATTGTGCCGTCCGCCGACATCGCCGGCGCCGTGGTCGAGTATGCGCGCGGCGCGAATATCTCGAAAGTCATCGTGGGACGTGGTCGCGGCCGTGCGCTGGCGCGCCTGTGGCATGCGCCGCCGGCCGCGCGCATGGCCAGCCTGGCGCCCGATATCGATCTGATCGAGGTGGGCTTGCCGCCAGCCGATGCGGCGCCCCGGCGCGCAGCCGGCGACGATGCGGAGGCGCCGCGCCGGCCATCGCGCCATTGGCGCTACATCCTGGCCGCCGGCGTCAGCCTGGCCACGGCCCTCGCCTCGGTGCCCCTGCAACCCTATCTGGACCTGGCCAATATCGCCATGCTGTCCTTGCTGACGGTGGTGCTGGTGGCCGTGCGCCTTGGGCGCGGGCCGGCGGCGCTGGCCAGCCTGGTGGGCGTGGCCAGCTTCGATTTCATCTTCGTGCCGCCGCGCTTCTCGTTTGCCGTGGGCGACTTCCAGTATGTGATCACCTTTGGCGTGATGCTGGCCGTGGGACTGATCACGGGCCACCTGACGGCCGGCCTGCGCTTCCAGGCGCGCGTGGCTTCGCACCGCGAAGCGCGCGCCCGCGCCTTGTATGAATTTTCGCGCGAGCTGTCCGGCGTGCTGCAGACGGAGCAGATTTTCGACATCACGAAAAGCGCCATCGAACGGGCGTTCCGCGCGCGCGCCACCTTGCTGCTGCCCGATGACGAGGGCAGCTTGCAGGCCCCGAACGGCGGCGAGCCGCTCGATATCGGCATCGCGCAGTGGGCCTTCGATCATGCGCAGGCGGCGGGGACGGGCACCGATACCTTGCCGGCTTCGCCCATTTTCTACCTGCCGCTGATCGCGCCCATGCGCACGCGCGGTGTGCTGGCGCTGCTGCCGCTCGATGGCGCGCAGCGCGGGCGCTGGCTGCTGGTGCCGGAACAGCGCCAGCACCTCGATACCTTTGCCGCACTGGCGGCCATTGCCCTCGAACGCGTGCACTACATCGACGTGGCGCAGGGCGCGCTGCTGCAGATGGAGTCCGAGCGGCTGCGCAATTCTCTGCTGGCGGCCCTGTCGCACGACTTGCGCACGCCCCTGACGTCGCTGGTGGGCCTGGCCGAGTCGCTGGCCCTGTCCCGGCCTGCGCTGTCGCCCGCGCAGCTGGACATGGCGCGCTCGCTGCAGTCCGAGACCGTGCGCATGAGCGCCCTGGTGGCGAACTTGCTGGACATGGCGCGCATCGAAAGCGGGCAGGTGCGCCTGAACCTGCAATGGCAGGCGCTGGAAGAGGTGGTGGGCAGCGCGCTGCGCGCCAGCGGTCCGCAGTTGCAGCAGCACGCCGTGAAGACGCAGCTGGCGCCGGACTTGCCGCTGGTGCGCTACGATGCCGTGCTGATCGAGCGCGTGCTGTGCAACCTGCTGGAAAACGCGGCCAAGTACACGCCGTCCGGCAGCACCATCACGGTCGCGGCCGGAGTGCACGGTCAGTTCCTGCAGGTGACGGTGGCTGACGATGGCCCGGGCCTGCCGCCCGGCCGCGAAGAAGCCATCTTTGAAAAATTCACGCGCGGCGAGCGCGAATCGAACAAGCCGGGCGTCGGGCTGGGGCTGGCCATTTGTCGGGCCATCGTCGAAGCCCACGGCGGCACCATCCACGCGCAGCCGCACACGCCGGGGCAGGGCGCCGCCATCGTCTTCAGCCTGCCCCTGGGTACGCCGCCAGCCTTGCCGGAAGCGGAGCTGGACGACGCCAACGTAAATGAAACAGGAAAACCATCATGAACGAACCTTCCGCCACCGCCTTGCTGGTCGAGGATGAACCGCAAATCCGCCGCTTCGTGCGCGCCGCGCTGGAAGACGAGGGCTGGCAGATTTTCGAGTCCGCCACCATGCAGCGGGGCTTGATCGATGCCGGCACGCGCCGGCCCGACCTGATCGTGCTGGACCTGGGCCTGCCCGACGGCGACGGCATCGACTTCATCGCCGACATCCGCAAATGGTCGGCCGTACCCATCATCGTGCTGTCGGCGCGGGTCGACGAGCAGGACAAGATCCGCGCACTGGACGCGGGTGCCGACGACTACCTGACCAAGCCGTTCGGCGTGGGCGAGCTGCTGGCCCGCGTGCGCGCCACCCTGCGCCGCCAGCGCCAGCCCGCCGCCAGCGACGATGGCGTGGTGCAGTTCGGCGACGTGCGCGTCGACCTGAAGGACCGGCTGGTGACGCGCAACAAGCAGCTGGTGCACATGACGCCGACGGAGTTCCGTTTGCTGTCGGTGCTGGTGAAAAATGCCGGCAGGGTGGTCACCAATCCGCAGCTGCTGCGCGAAGTGTGGGGGCCGTCGAACAGCGAAAACGGCCATTACCTGCGCATCTACATGGGCCATCTGCGCCAGAAGCTGGAAGCCGATCCGGCCCAGCCGCAGTACCTGCTGACGGAAACGGCCGTCGGTTACCGCTTGCTGCTGCCGCTCTAACACCTGATATTCCCCTGTTGGAAAACAGGCGCCGCGCGCGCCAGGGGGACGCTTTACCTTTTTTTGCAGCGGCGGGCCAGCTGCGCCATGTTGGCAAAGGCCCATACCACCCATGAAGAAGAAAAAACCATGAATAAAATGTTACTTGCACTTGCCGTCGCGACCGCCTTTACCGGCAGCCTGGCCCACGCGGAAGAGGCCAAGCCCGACAATGAAGTCAGTTTCAACGTGGCCGGCGTATCCGACTACCGTTACCGGGGCATCTCGCAGACGCGTTTGAAACCCGCGCTGCAGGGCGGCGTGGATTACGTCAACAACCCGACGGGCCTGTATGCGGGCGCCTGGGCTTCCACCATCAAGTGGACCAAGGATGCGGGCGGCAGCGGCGACGTGGAAGTGGACCTGTATGCGGGCAAGCGCGGCCAGCTGAACGATGCTATCGGCTATGACGTCGGCGTGCTCGCCTATGTGTACGCGGACAACGGCTTGAAGCACGTCGCCGGCCTGGCCGACGCGGACACGCAGGAAGTCTACGGCCAGCTGTCGTACGGCCCCGCCTATATCAAATATTCGCACGCCGTCTCCAACCTGTTCGGCATCGTCAACAGCAAGAACAGCGGCTACCTCGATATCGGCGCGAATATCGACCTGACGAGCGGCTGGACCGGCAACCTGCATGCGGGCCACCAGAAAGTGAAAAACAATGATGCGGCTAGCTACACGGACTGGAAAGTGGGTGTCACGCGCGACTTCGGCTTTGTTTCGGGCGCGCTGGCCGTGATCGGCACGAATGCGGGCAAGTCGGCGTATGCCTCGCCCGTGAATGGCAAATTCATGGGCAAGACGGCGCTGCAGTTGACGGTCAGCAAGACGTTTTAATGGACTGAGTTGACTGAAAGGAGAGGCGGCGTATGCGCCGCCTTTTTTGCGTGCCCGGACGGACTAGGTAGAAAGGTTGAAAACGGCGCAGTACAGCTGCCCCAGTCCCACCACGCGGGCGGCCGGGATCTGCGCGGCCAGAGCATGGGCCGGCGCCGCCTGCGTGTCCGTTGCCAGCAGGACGCGCAGTTCCGGATTGACGCTGCGCGCGTGCGCGATGCGGCGCGCCAGGCCCGCCTGCGCGCCGGCGTCGGCGACGCCGTCGAGCGGCACCACCAGTACGCGCGCGGCGATCAGGGCCGAGCGGCTGCCCATGGAGTCGCGGCCTTCGCTGTCGATGACGATATCGTGGTAGCAGTGCACCAGGTGCTCGAGCTCCGGCTGCAAGCCCTTGGCGCTGATGGCGCGCGCCATCAGGCGCGGCCGCGTCAGGCTGCCGTGCATGGCGCCGTCGTGCAGGTTCCTGGCTTGCGCCATGGCGCCCTGGCGCGGATCGGCATCGAGCAGCAGCACCTTGCGGCCGGCCAGCGCGCGCGAGGCGGCCAGCCGCCCGGCCAGGATGGATTTCTCCATCCCCCGCGTTCATCCGTGATGGCGATGATCATCTTGGCGCACGGCTGGCATGATGTTGGCAGGGGAAACCAGCTGCAGCAGACAGCCTTCGCGCGGCGCATCCCTGTCGCTGGCGGTCCATACGGGCAGTTCCATCAGGGGTTCGAGCGCCGCGGCCAGGGCGGCCTGGCCGGCGGAAGACATGGGCGTCATCGGCAGGCGCAATGCGTCGCGTACCTTGCCCTGCATGGCCAGCGCTGCCTTCACGGGAGCGGGATTCGGTTCGGCAAACAGCAGGCGGATAACGGGCAGCATGGTCTTGAACAGGGCGCCGGCGGCGCCGTGGCGGCCCTGCCTGACGAGGTGGTACAGCTGCGCATACAGGTCGGGGCGTACCTGGGCGGCGGCCGACATGGCGCCGTGGCCGCCCATGGACAGGCTGGCCAGCAGCAGCGCGTCGTCGCCGCACAGCACGTCCAGGCGCGTGTCGAGCAGCAGTTCGCCCAGCTGCTGCAGCTTGCCGCCCGCTTCCTTGATGGCGACGAAGTGCGAGTCGCGCGCCAGCAGGGCGGCCGTTTGCGGTTCGATATTGACCCCCGTGCGGGCCGGCACGTTGTACAGCACGATGGACTGGTCGGTGGCGGCGGCGATGGCCTGGAAGTGGCGCACGATGCCTTCCTGCGAAGGGCGCACATACGCTGGCGCCGAGACCAGCAGGCCCGCCAGCGGATGGTCGTTGTAGCGCTGCACCGTGGCGACGACGCTGCGCGTGTCGCTGCCGCCGACCCCCATGACGACGGGGACGCGGGGACCGACGGCTTCGAGCACGCTGTCGAGCAGCATGCTCTGTTCCGCGGCGCTCAGCATGGCAGCTTCGCCCGTGGTGCCGCACACCACCAGGCCATCGATGCCGCTGGCGGCCAGTTCGCTGGCCAGCTGCTGGGCCGCGTCGAAGTCGATGTCGCCATCGCCATCATGAAATGGCGTGACCATCGGCACCCAGATGCCCTGGAAGTGCGCGGTGATGCGCGATGACGACATGGCCTGCTCGCAGGAGTACTGGTTCATAGCGATTTCCCCTGGCTGATGCGGCCAAATTCCGCCGCCGGCAGCAGGCGCATGACGGCATCCATGGTCAGGCGCAGGGCCGGTTCCGTCACGCACAGCCAGACTTTCATGCGTTCGGCATGGTCGACCGCCTCGACACGCATGAACGACAGCATGCCGCCGCAGGTCCTGACGACCAGCTGGCGCAGCTCGGCCAGGCAGGATTTGTCGACCGTGATGTGCATGAGGAAGGTGGGCAGGCGGGGATGGCGGTGGGGCAGTGCTTGATGCGATTGCAGGCGTGAATGGGGTTCCATGGTGGCTTTGCAGCGGTGGTTGAGGTAAGTTCAAGATTAGCAGCGGGGGCGTAAAGATTCTCTAAAAAGCGGGGCCGTGGGCGTAAACGGTCTGTATGCGGCGGGCGCTCGCGTGTTGCGCGGATGCCCCGGGCGTGGGCTTTTGTTACAAAATTGAATCGTGCTTTTGGGGGAGGGGGTTTATATTGAAAACGTCTCCGCTTTCAGTCAGCCTTGCCATGTCAGACGAAAAAGATCCCCAGCAGCCCCCATCCACCGATCCCGCAGCGCCAACGCCGTCCCGACCCGACCGGGTGGGCCGCCGGGCACCCGATGAGGAGCACCGCGCGCGCGACGCCGCCCCCGCTACCTGAAGGATAACGACACGCCGCTGGCGCTGGCCTGGCGGGTGATCTCGTCGCGCTACCGTTCCATGCGCGACAAGGCCAGCCGCGACTTCATGCGGCGCACCCTGCGCATCGGCATCTCGGCGCGCATTTTCCACCCGGAGCCGGGCGCCACTGGCCTGCGCAGCAAGAACCTGCAATACCTGGAAGAGTCGATCGCCCAGTGGGTCATGTCGCGCGACGTGCTGGTGTTCATGATCCCGACGGTCAATACCAGCGGCCAGTTGCACCCGAGCAACATCACCCTGCGCCACTATGCGCGCCACCTGGACGGCCTGGTGCTGCAGGGCGGCGCCGACGTCTCGCCGCAGACGTATTCCGAGGCGGCCACGCGCCCCGAATGGAACGGCGACCGCGCGCGCGACCTGTACGAACTGGAGCTGCTGCACGAATTCGTCGACGCGGGCAAACCCGTGCTGGGCATTTGCCGCGGCTGCCAACTGATCAACGTGGGCTTTGGCGGCACACTGTACCAGGACATCGCCTCGGACGTGGCAGGCGCCACTTCCCACGTCAACGACCTGTATGACCGCCACCGCCACACCATCGTCTTCCCGAAAGGCTCGTCCCTGGCGGGCATGTTTCCGAAGGCGGGCGAGGCGCTCGTCAATTCCATCCACCACCAGTCGGTCAAGGACCTGGGGCGCGACGTCACCGTGGAAGCGTATTCGCAAGGGGACAACATCGTCGAGGCCATCCGCTACCAGCGTGCCCGCTTCGTCATGGGCTTGCAGTGGCACCCGGAATTCCATTCGGCGGGCGGCGTCGAGCTGCTCGATTGCACGCCCATCCTCGATAATTTTTGCGCGCGGCGCGGGAGACGCGGTTTTGAGCACGCACCTGATGCGCCGGCGCAGCGTGCTGGCCGGCCTGCTGGCGCTACCGCTGGCCGGCTTGCGCGCGGCGCCGCGCCCGCATGAGGGCGCGTTGCCATTTGCGCTGACGTCCGCCGCGCGCGCCCGCACGCTCAAGGCGCGGGTGGCGCCGGCCATCGCGGAACAGGTGGTCAAGGCGGCGCGCAAGGACGCGGCGCGGCCCGTGCACCTGATGGCGCAAGTGCGCACGGGCGGCTTGCTGAAGGGAGAGGGCGGACGCGAGACCAGCCAGCAGGCGCAGGAAGACTGGCGCCAGGCGCGCTTGCAGGCGCTGGCCTGGCGCTTGTCGGGCGAAATGCCGCATTTCGAGGCGGCACGCCAGCTGCTGCTGGCCTGGAGCGGCGCTTATCAGCCATCGTTCAGCCCTGTCGACGAGACGGAGCTGGCCAGCCTGCTGATGGGCTTTGACCTGGTACAGGAGCGCTTGAGCGGCGTCGAGCGCGAGCAGGTGCAGGCGTTTTGCCGCACCCTGGCGCAAGGGTATCTGAGCGATCCCGTCAAGGTGGGCGGCCCGTCCACGGCGCGCAACAACTGGCACAGCCACCGCATCAAGATCGGCACGGCCGCCGCGTATGTCACGGGCGAGGCCTTGCTGATCGCGCGGGCGAAGGAACGCTTCCTGGCGCACGTGCCGCGCAATATCGGCGCCGGCGGCGTGCCCTTCGACTTTGAGCAGCGTGACGCCCTGCACTACACCACCTACAGCCTGGAGCCGTTGCTGACGACGGCCCTGATGGCGCAGGCGCATGGCGACGACTGGTATGGCGCGCCGGAAGCGCGGCGCCTGGCCGAGGCGCTGGCTTGGCTGGCGCCGTACGCGCAGGGGAGAAAGACGCACGAGGAGTTCGCGAAAAGCGCCGTGCCCTTCGACCGCAAGCGCGTGGCCGCCGGCGAAAAGGGCTTTACGGGAAATTGGGAGCCGAAGGGCGCCGCCAATGTGTACCTGCTGGCGGCGCGCTTCGATTCCGCTTACCTGTCCCTGGCGCTGGAACTGCGCCCGCCAGTCTGGGCGCTGGCGCTGTACGGCAGTGAGTTAAAACTTGCTGGTTAAAACTTCGTGCGCACGGTGAACATCACGTTGCGCGGTTCGCCGTAGAAGCCCGTCTGGAACAGGCCCAGGCCCGTCAGGTACTTCTTGTCCAGCAGGTTGTTCACGTTCAGGCTGGCCGTGACGTTCTTGCTGATCTCGTAGCGGGCCATCAGGTTGACCAGCGCGTAGCCGCCCTGCTTGATGCGTGAATAATCCTCGATGGCGGGATTCCAGATATTGCCGTCGTAGCTGCTTTGCCAGTTGATGCCGCCGCCCACGGTCAGCTTGTCCAGGCTGGCCGGCAGGCGCCACGCGCCTTGCACGCGCACCAAATGGGCAGGCTGCGTGGTTTGCAGCATGGTGGAAAAGACGTCCTTGCCATCCGCGTCGCGCACGTGGGTGTAGGTATAGCCGGCGCTCAGCTTCACATCCTGCATCACTTCGCCCGTCACTTCCATTTCCACGCCGCGGCTGGTGACGCCGTCGATGGCTCGATACGCTTCCTCGCCGTTGACTTCACCCACGGAGCTGGCCACGTTGCTCTGGCGGATCTGGAACAGGGACGCGCTGGCATTGACCTTGCCGTCGAGGTATTCGGCTTTCACGCCTGCCTCGATACCCTTGCCGCGCACGGGGGCGAGGAAGTTGCGGTTCACGTCGCGGTTGCTTTGCGGAGCGAAGATGCTGGTATAGCTGCCGAAGAGGGAATACGTCTTGTCGAGGTCATACACGACGCCCGCATACGGGGTGATGACGTTGCTTTCGTCGATGCGCGAAGTGATGCGCGCGGTCTTGGGGTCGAAGAAGCTGCGGTCCTGCTCCTGCCTGTAGCTGCTCACGCGGGCACCGACGATGATGGACAGCGCATCGACTGGATGCAGGCGCACGGCGCCATACAGGCCGCTCTGGCGTGTGCTGTCGTTGTCGTTGCCCAGGCGGGTAAATGCGGGTTCCGCATACTGGCCGCGCCAGTCGAAATAGCTGCCTGCGACGGGTGGATAGACCGATTCGTAGACGGGGCCGTCCTGCTTCGCGCTGGAATGGGAGTAGCCGAGCATCGCTTCATGACGGCGGCCGAAGGCGGTGAACGGGCCGCTGGCGTCGACGTTGACGGTGGTCTGGCGGCGGTCGCCCTTGTACTTGCCCATGAAGAAATACGCGCCTTCGCCCGTGATGGGATCGGGATTGCCGCCGCTGGCCGAACCGAGCACGCTGTCATGCTTGCTGCGCAGCTGGTTGGCGCTCAATTTCAGTTTCCACGCGTTGGCGAACGTATGTTCCAGCGACGAGAACAGCGTGGTGTTCCGCATGTCGCGGCGGCTCCAGTCCGTGGCCGGGTTCCACGCGGTGGGAAAATCCGTGCGCGAGCCGTCGGCCAGCAGCACGGGGAAGCCCGTCCAGGTGGAGCCGCGCGGCTTGTAATCCTGGTGCGTGAAGCCGGCCGTCAGCAGGGTGACGGGTGTCAGGTCCGCCTCGATGATGCCGTAGGCGACGGATTTCTGCTGCGTGTAGCGGTCAAGGTAGGAGTGCTTGTCCTGGTAGGCGCCCACCAGGCGGCCGCGCACCGTGCGGCTGTCGTTCAGGGGGCCGGAGACATCGGCTTCGCCGCGGTAGTTGTCCCACGATCCCGCGCCCAGGGTCGCCGAACCCTCGAAGCTGGCGGTGGGGCGCTTGCGCACCATGTTGACGGTGGCCGAAGGGTCGCCCGAGCCGCTCATCAGGCCCGTCGCGCCCTTCAGCACTTCGATGCGGTCGTAGATGGCCATGTCGCTGTTGGTCGTGCCCCAGTCGTAGACGCCGTCATAGATGGCCGATACGCCGTCGTACTGGAAATTGGTGACGGCAAAGCCGCGCGCCTGGAAGCTCCAGCGGTCGCTGTCGTAGTTTTGCACGCTCACGCCATTGACGTTCTTCATGACGTCGGAAACGGCGTTGCTGTTCTGGTCATCCATCTGTTGGCGCGTGACGATGGTCAGCGACTGCGGCGTTTCGCGCTGGCTCAGGGCAAGGCCCGTGGCGCCGCTGGCTGGCCCGCCCGTGTAGCTGCCCGTGCCGCCCGTGACGGCGCTGCGCTCGGCCGCCGCCACCACGGTGACGCCGCTCATGACGGCCATGCCGCGGCTGTCCGCCGTGGGCGTATCCGCGCCGGAGGGGATCTTCTGCAGCAGATAGCCGCCGTTCGATTGCGGCACGGCTTGCAGGCCGCTGCCGGCCAGCAGCACGCGGAAACCATCGTGCAGGCTGTAGCTGCCTTGCAGGCCGGTGCTGCGCAAGCCTTGCGTGGCATCGCTGGAGAACGACAACAAAATGGCGCTCTCGCTGCCAAAGCGCGTCAGCACGTCGCCCAGCGCGCCGGCCGGAATGCTGTAGCTGCGTACTTGCCGGCTTTGTGCCTGGGCTGGTGCCGGCAGGGCGAGAGCCATGCCGATCTGCGACAGGGCGCAGGCCAGGACGGTGCGGGTGAGGAGGGAACGCGAAGCGTGGTGCATGGAATGAAACCTTTCGTGGATGCGCAAGATGGAGACTGCCTATCTTCCAGGTCACGCGAGCACGGCGAAACAGCTCACTTTGCAGAAAATATTTTTTAGTGGGCAGCCAGTTCGATCCTGACGACTTGCCGGCCCCAGAAGCGCGTGATGGTATTGCGCCGCAGTTGCAGGCTGGCGCAGACGGCGTCGACGATGGCATCGACGTCGGCCAGCGGGTAGGAGCCGGACACGCGCAAGCCGGCGACGGCGGGCGTGCAGGCCAGCGGCTGCTCGCTGTAGCGCGACAGCTCGGCGAGGAAATCGGCCAGGCGCATGTCGCGCGCCACCAGCATGCCGTCGAGCCACGCGCCGCCGTATGGCGCCAGCGCCTGGCGGTGATAAGCGTCACTGTCGAAATGGGCGCCTTCGCCGGGGCGCAGCAGCAGGCGCTGGCTGCCATCGCCGGCCAGCATGGCGACGACCCCTTCGAGCACGCCGGCGCTGGCATAGCCATCGTGCAGGCGCACGGTGAAACGCGTGCCCAGCGCCTGCAGGCTGCCGTGCGGCGTGCCGACGAAGAACGGGCGCTGCGCCGCATCCTTGCCGGTGGCGATGAAGATTTCGCCGGCCAGCAGGTCGATGCGGCGCTGTGCGCCGTCGTAGGCGATGTTCACGGCGCTGTTGGTATTGAGCGTGAGCTGCGTGCCGTCGGCAAGGGTCACGACGCGGCGCTGATTGATGCCCGTGCGGTAGTCGGCCGTCCAGCCGCGCCACGGGCTGCGGCGTTCGAATGCATACAGCGAGGCGCCGCAGGCCAGCAGCAGGGCCAGCGTCTTGACGGCATGGCGGCGCGGCGCGTTCGCCTGCACGCAGGCGCGCAGCAGGCTCGCGTGCGCCGCGGGCGGCAGATGCTCGTGCTGTATTTGCAGCTGCTGCCACGCCTGTGTGGCGCTGCCGGCCCGCTGCAGATGGCGTTTTACCGTGGCCAGCGAGATGCCGAGCTGGCGCGCGATGTCTTCCTGCGGCAGTTCGTCGAGCTGGCGCAGTAAAAATGCCCGTTTGACGGGAGGCGGCAGGCCGTCGAGCATGCGGTCCAGTTCAAACACGGTGGCCAGCAGCAGCGCGCGTTCCTCGGGCGAGGGCGCATGCCGGGGCGGCAGCTGCGCCAGCACGTCGAGGTACGCCTGTTCCAGTTTCTGGCGGCGGTAATGGTTGAACAGCACGCGCTGGGCGACGGTGGCGAGAAAGGCGCGCGGTTCGCGCGCGGCGACGGCGTCTTCGCGGTCGAGCAGGCGCATGAAAGTATCGTGCGCCACATCGGCCGCGCAGGCCGTGCTGCCGAGTTTTTTGCGCAGCCAGCCCTGCAGCCAGCCGTGGTGGTCGGCGTACAGTGTCGCGATGTCCTGGCGTTGTAGCGGCTTTGCCAGCGGCATCGCATTCCCCTTGCGTTTTTAAACAATAATAAGAATCATTCTCATTGTAGCAAGCGGGGACGGCGGCTGTAAATGACGGGGAGGCGCGCTGTGGTTTTTTGGTTGACGAACGGTAGGTCGGATTAGGTCTGAAGGACCGTAATCCGACGCCACCAATAGCGCTAACAATGTTCTCGGATTACGCGGCGTGCCGCCGCTAATCCGACCTACGTTGCCAGGCAGCAACGTCAGTAGTTCATCGGCTCGCCACGGAAGCAGCGGATGGCCGAATCGACCATGCCCTCGGCGCTGCCCTGCAGGCTGTGCTGCTTGCGCAGGTATTGCGCGTCACTCCACTGCTTGGCCACGTCCGACAGGTGTTTCAGGGCCGGCGTGCTGCCCAGCGCCTCGGCGTGCGGCTCCATCTTGCGCAGGGTGGTCATGATGTCTTCGCGCAGCGACATCGTTTCGTAGGTTTTCGGATGCGTGATGGCGCCATCGAGGCCGAAGCGGCAGGCCTGGAAGCGGTTGTAGTTATATACGAGGTAATCGTCTTCCACCGGCGGGGTTTCGCGGCGCTCGAGCAGGTAGCGGCACAGCGCCTGCAGGTAGGCTGCCAGCGCGGCGGCCCGCTCCACCGTCAGCGGCGTGTCGCACACGCGCAGTTCGATGGTGCCGAATTCCGGCTTGGGACGGATATCCCAGTAAAAATCCTTCATGCTCTTGATGATGCCCGTGTTCTCCATCTTGGCGAAATACTCGTTGGAGAACTGGTCCCAGCTGAGGGTGAACGGCGCGCGCCCGCTCATGGGAAACGCGAACACGGAATTCAAACGGGCCGAATCGAACAGGGTATCGCGGCCCTGCACATAGGGCGAGGAAGCCGACAGGGCGATGAAGTGGGGGATGTAGCGGTTCAGCGAATGCAGCAGGAACATGGCGTCGTCGCCCGAGGCGCAGCCGATGTGCACGTGCTGGCCGAAGATGGTGAACTGCTTGGCCAGGTAGCCGTACAGTTCCGAAATCTCCTGGAAGCGGGGCTTGGAAAAGATCTTTTGCGACGACCATTGCTGGAACGGGTGCGTGCCGCCGCCCGCGATGCCGATATTGAGCTTGTCGCCGGCCGTGATCAAGGTGTCGCGGATTTCCTGCAGCTGCTCCAGCAGGGGGCCGTGATGCGTGTGCACGCTCGAGTTAATCTCGATCATGCTCTCGGTGATTTCCGGCGTGACGTTGCCGGGGAACGGCTTTTTATTCAGCAGATGCAGCAGGTCGGGGCTGGCGGCCGTCAAGTCATAGTCCGACAGGTTCACCAGTTGCAGTTCGAGTTCGACGCCGAAGGTCAGCGCGGCCGATTGGCCAAAGGGTTCCAGCGGCATTTAGCGCTCCTTGATTTCATGGGTTTCTTTGGCCAGCATCAGCACGCGCTGCACCAGCACGGGGCCGACCAGTTCCAGGCCCAGGGTGATGGCGGCCAGGGCGTTCAATTCGTCGCCGAAGTTCACGCCGTGCTGGCGCGCGTGTTCGAGCAGCAGGATGATGAAGACGGAGACGGGTGTCAGGGCCACGCCCGTCAGCACGCCCTTGCGCCAGGAAATGCCGCTGACATGCGAAAACGCGGCCACGCCGGCGACCTTCGTCAGCAAGCGTCCGCCGACGACGGCCAGAGCCAGGCCCGCGCCGGCCGTCACGCTGGCCCATTCCAGGGTCGAGGCGGCATACACGAACAGCAGCACCGTCAGCAGCTCGCCCAGCGCGCCGAAATTGCGCTGCGCCTGGCTGAAGGCGACCCTGCGGTGGCGTGCCACCAGGCCGAAGGTGAGGGTGGCCAGCAGCGGCGACAGGCTGGTGGTGTAGGTCAGGGCGACGAGCAGCATCACCGACAGCGCGAACGCCACGGTGGCGTCCTGCGCCATGTTGCCCAGGCGGCGCAGCATGGCCGGCACGACGATGCCGAAGACGGTGCCGGCGGCCACGGAGGCGGCCAGCACGGCGGCGCTGCTGCTGCTCGCCTCGATCAGGTCGGTGGAACTCTGGAACATCCAGAAGCCGACGATGATGTTGAACGTGAAGACGGCCAGCACGCAATTGAGGGCGGTGAGGTGGACGATGCGTTCCGTGACCTGGCCCGAGCTGCGTTCCTCGTTGATGACGCGCATGATGGTGGCCGGCGAGGTGGACATGGCCAGCGATGCGAGCAGCAGTGCCGTCATCGAGGTGCTGCCGAATTCGATGCCGATGAAGTAGACGACGGCAAAGGTCAGCAGGGATTCGACCAGGCCAGTGACGGCGATCCACGGATTGTTCTTCAGCCAGCGCAGGTTGATGCGGTAGCCCACCTCGAACAGGATCAGGCCGAAGGCCACGTCGGCCAGCACCAGCATGGGGCCGGCGTCCGTCTGCGGCAGGATGCCTACCTGCGTCTGCGCGAGGACGAAACCGATCACGCCGTAAAAACTGATGCGCGGCAGGCCCGTCCAGCGGTGGCCGAATTCGCCCACTATCCAGGCCAGGGTAATGGCGAACGGCCAGGACAGGTCGGCGGCGATCGAGATCAGACTTTGCATGCTCATTCCTTTGAAAATGGCGCTGGCACCGGCCGGCAGCACGGGGGCTGGCGCGGCAAGGTCGTGGTGCAGCGGTGGTGCATGGTTTGCGCAGAGCGATGCGCCGATTCTACCGGAGCAGAAGGCGCGCACGATGTGCGCAATCGAACAGTGTCGCGGTCATGGCGGCCGCGCACGGGATGCAGCAGGGTAGGGCAGGGCTGGTATCGGCGTATGCTACCCGCCCGCGGCGGAGATGCTCCGCACGGTAGTGCCGTGTCGCAGTGTACGGCATGGCGGCCTCCTGCCGCCATGGACTTTTTGTTGCGTGCTTTTATTTACTGAGCAGACGCATGCCCCGTTCCAGCCCGTCGATCGACAGGGGGAACATGCGGTTGTTCATCAACTGCCGCATCACGCCGATCGACTGGCGGTACTGCCACAATCCCTCCGACTCGGGATTGAGCCAGATGAATTTCGGGAACGCCTGGGTAAAGCGCGCCAGCCACGCCGATCCCGCTTCCTCGTTGTTGTATTCGACGCTGCCGCCCGGCTGCAGGATTTCGTAGGGGCTCATGGTGGCGTCGCCGACGAAAATCAGCTTGGTGTCGGGCGGGTATTTGCGCAGCACGTCCCAGGTGGGGAAACGCTCGGCGTTGCGGCGCCGGTTGTTCTTCCACAGATAGTCGTAGACGCAGTTATGGAAGTAAAAGAACTCCATGTTCTTGAATTCCGTCTTCGCCGCCGAGAACAGTTCCTCGGTGCGCTCGATATGGTCGTCCATGCTGCCGCCCACGTCAAACAGCATCAGCACCTTGATGCGGTTCTTGCGCTCGGGCCGCATTTTGATGTCGAGGTAGCCCGCGTTGTTGGCCGTGGCGGCGATGGTGGCGTCGAGCGCCAGCTCATCTTCCGCGCCTTCGCGCGCGAACTTGCGCAGTCGGCGCAGCGCCACCTTGATGTTGCGCGTGCCGAGTTCGCGCTCGCCGTCGTAATCCTTGTAGCTGCGCGCTTCCCACACCTTCACGGCCGTGCGGTTGCCGCCCTTGCCGCCGATGCGGATGCCTTCCGGGTTCGTGCCGCCATTGCCGAACGGCGAGGTGCCGCCCGTGCCAATCCACTTGCTGCCGCCCTCGTGGCGCTCCTTCTGCTCCTTCAGCAGCTCGTTCAGGCGGTCCATCAGCTTGTCGTAGCCGAATTTCTCCAGTTGCGCCTTCTGCTCTTCGGACAGCTCGCGCTGCATGCGTTTCAGCAGCCAGTCGAGGGGAATCGCCGCGTTCGTGTCGAAAGCCGCGTTGACGCCCTTGAAGTACTGGGCAAAGGCGCGGTCGAACTTGTCGAAATGGGCCTCATCCTTGACCAGGGTCAAACGCGCCAGATAGTAGAAATCGTCCATCGAGGCGTCGATGACGTTCTTTTGCAGCGCCTCCAGAAGCGTCAGAAATTCCTTGATCGAGACGGGAATCTTCGCATCCTTGAGCGTGAAGAAGAAATCGATCAGCATGGCGCTTCCTCTGTCCCTGCGTCTCCCGCGCGGGGCAGTGCGGCGATGGGGCGCTGCGCCAGCTTGTAGCGCAAATGGGCGGCAATTTCCGGCCACTCGCCGCGCGTGATGCTGTACATGACCGTGTCGCGCACGGTGCCGTCGCGGCGCAGCGCATGGTGGCGCAGCACGCCATCCTTTTTCGCGCCCAGGCGCTCGATGGCCGCCTGCGAGGCGTGGTTGAAATTATCGGTGCGCAGACCCACCAGCGCGCAGCCGAGCGTGTCGAAGGCGTGCGCCAGCAGCAGCAATTTGCAGGTGGTGTTGACGTGGCTGCGCTGGCAGCGCTTCGCGTACCATGTGTAGCCGATTTCCAGGCGGCCGATGGCCGGCACCACGTCGTGGTAGCTGGTGGTGCCGAGCACCTCGCCGCTGGCCGCGTCGATGACGGCAAAGGCGAAGCGCGAAGGGCGCATCTCGATGCCCTTGAAAATGTACTGGTCCACCTGGTCCGGCTCGGGCACGGAGGTGACGCGCAGATTCCACAGTTCGCCATCCATGGCCGCCGCGCGCAGGCCGGGCGCGTGGTGCGGCGCCAGTGCCTCGAGGCGGATGCCGTGCAGTTCCAGGGGGACGAAGACCATGTCCGGGCTGATATCGTTCACCGGCGCTCCTTAGCGGTTGGTGCGCGACATGAACATCAGGCGCTCGAACAGGTGCACGTCCTGCTCGTTTTTCAGCAGCGCGCCGTGCAGCGGCGGCACGACGGCCTTGTTGTCCTTGCTGCGCAGCGCGTCAACGGGGATATCCTCGGCCAGCAGGAGCTTGAGCCAGTCGAGGAATTCCGACGTCGACGGCTTTTTCTTCAGGCCCGGCACGTCGCGCACCTCATAGAAGGTTTGCAGCGCCTGCGCCAGCAATTCCTGTTTCAGCTGCGGGTAGTGGACGGCGACGATCTGCTCCATCGTGTCCTTGTCGGGGAATTTGATGTAATGGAAGAAGCAGCGGCGCAGGAAGGCGTCCGGCAATTCCTTCTCGTTGTTCGAGGTGATGATGACGAGCGGGCGGTGGCGCGCCGTGACCATTTCACGCGTTTCGTAGACATAGAATTCCATGCGGTCCAGTTCGCGCAGCAGGTCGTTCGGGAATTCGATGTCGGCCTTGTCGATTTCATCGATCAGGAGCACCACCGGTTCGGGCGCCGTGAATGCCTGCCACAGCACGCCCTTGACGATGTAGTTCTGGATGTCGCGCACGCGCTCGTCGCCCAGCTGCGAATCGCGCAGGCGCGACACGGCGTCGTATTCGTACAGGCCCTGCTGCGCCTTGGTGGTCGATTTGATATGCCATTGCATCAGCGGCATGTTCAGCGCGGCGGCCACTTCCTCGGCCAGCATGGTCTTGCCCGTGCCCGGCTCGCCCTTGATCAGCAGCGGGCGTTGCAGGGTCAGCGCCGCATTCACGGCCAGTTTCAGGTCGGCGGTGGCGACATAGCTGTCGGAACCTTCGAAGCGTTGGCCTTGCTGGGGGTGCTGTGCTTGCATGAGCGGTCTGCCAAAGTAGGGAAATGGTGAGTATAAACAGAACTGTGGCGCGCTGCCACGCGGACGGCCTGTGCCTGCCTGCCTACAATGCGGGTTTTATAGGTGGACTTGCAAGAATATCTTGGCTAGAATCGGCAAGCAGCAGATTAATTGTCAACCTTAATTGTCAACACATAAAATCAATAAAAACCAGCTCTGGCGTTTCTCCGATTACCTTTGTTCACATTGCCACTATGAAAAAAATATTTGCACTTCTCGTGCTTGCCGGCATAGCAAATGCCGTCACAGCGGCTGACATTGTAGGAAACGCCAAGGCAGCCCCTGCCAAGGTGGAAATGTGTATCGGCTGCCACGGCATCCCCGGTTACAAGGCGACCTTCCCCGAAGTGTTCCAGGTGCCGATGATCGGCGGCCAGCCGGCAAAATATATCGAGAATGCGCTGCAAGCCTACAAGAAGGGCGACCGCAAGCACCCCAGCATGAAGGGCATCGCCAGCAGCCTGTCGGACCAGGATATCGCCGATGTCGCCGCGTACTATGCGCAACAAGCCAAGCCGAACTGAGGACCAGCCAGATGATGAAAACACTACTCGCCGCCCTCGTTTGCGCCACCGTCTCGTTTTCCGCCAGCGCCGCCGGTAATATCAACACGGGCAAGGCCCTGGCCGAAAAATACAGCTGCGCCACCTGCCACGGCAAGGATTACGGTTCGCCCATCGACCCGTCCTACCCGAAACTGGCGGGCCAGCACAGGGATTATCTGGAACACGCCTTGACGGCGTATAAACGGGGCGACAAGGCCAACGGCCGCAACAACGCCATCATGACGGGCCAGGTGAAACCGCTGAGCAACCAGGACATCAAGGACCTGGCCGCCTACCTGCACAGCCTGCCGACCACCCTGGTGACCCACCGCTGAGTTTGAGTTTGCGTTCGGCTCAGGCTTTCAGTCCGACCCGGCGCGCCAGCTTGTGCAGATTGCTGGCGTCCAGCCCCAACTGGCGCGCCGCGGCGGCCCAGTTATCCTGATGCAACGCCAGCGCTTGCCGGATGGCCTGGCGCTGGCTCGCTTCGACGATCTGATGCATCGATAGCAGCGGCGCCGCCGGCGTGCCGCACGCGGCCGGCGCCGGCGGCAGCGCGTCCGCACTGGCCGGCGCTTCCAGCGCATCGAGGTCGAGCATATCCGTTTCCAGGGTCACGATGTCCTTGCGGTCCGCGCCGCGGATCACGGCTTTCAGCGCGGCCCGGCTGATCACATGTTCCAGTTCGCGCACGTTGCCCGGCCAGCGGTAATGGCACAGGGCGTTTTCCGCCGCGGCCGACAGGCGCAGGCTGCGCAAGCCCAGGCGCGCGCGGTTCAGCTCCAGGAAACCGCCGGCCAGCAGCAGCACGTCGTTGCCCCGCTCGCGCAGCGGCGGAATCGGCACGGGATACACGGATAAACGGTGGTACAGGTCGGCCCGGAACGAGCCGTCGCGCACATGCTCGCGCAGGCTGCGGTTGGTGGCGGCGATCACGCGCACGTTGACCCGGCGCGGCCGGTCTGCGCCCAGGCGCTGGATTTCGCCATTTTGCAAGGTGCGCAGCAGCTTGGCCTGTATCGACAGCGGCAGCTCTCCTACTTCATCGAGAAACAGGGTGCCCCCTTCGGCCGCCTCGAAGCGCCCGGGCCGGTCGCTGACGGCGCCGGAAAACGCGCCGCGCACATGGCCGAACAATTCGCTCTCGGCCAGCGATTCCGGCAAGGCCGCGCAATTGACGTGGATCAATGGCTTGCCGGCGCGGCGCGACAGCCGGTGCAGGCGGTGCGCGCACAATTCCTTGCCGACGCCCGTCTCGCCCAGCAGCAGCACGGGCAGTTCGGAATCGGCGACCACCTGCAATTCGTGCAGCAAATGCGTGATGGCGCTGCTCTGGCCGACGAAATCGTGTTCCTCGCGCGGGGCCTGCGCATCGGCCAGCATGGCGCCGCCCGACAGGCGCAGGGCGCGGATTTCCGTCTCCAGGCGCGTGACGCGCACGGCCGCCTCGATGGCGCAGGCCAGCTCGCCCAGGTCGCGCTGCGCCTGCGTATCGAAGGTGCCCACCCGCAGCGCGTCGAGCGTGATCACGCCCCAGCGTTCGCCTTCCAGGTCCAGCGCCATGCCCATGCAGTCGTGCACGGGCAGCGGTTCGCCGGCCCGCTCGGCGATCAGGCCGTCGTAGGGATCGGGCAGGGAACTGTCGTGATGGAAGCACAGCACGCCGCGCCGCTGCAGGATGGCGGCCAGGCGCGGATGGCCGGCGACGGCGAAGCGGCGTCCCAGCGCGTCGCTGGCCAGGCCGGCCATCGCCACGGGGCGCAGGTGCTCGCCATCGAGCTTGAGCAAGGCCACGGCCTCGCAGCCGAAGTGCGCGCGCAGGCTGCCCACGAGGCGCTGCAGGCGCACGGCCACGGGCAGGTCGGCGACCAGGTCGGTGAGCAGCAGCAGGTGGATGGCGGTGGTGGTCATAAGTACCATGCAGGGTACAACGGACCACGGTGCAAGAGGGTCATGATGACCGTGCATTTTTCAAATCGTTGATTTAAAACAAGTTTTTCCTGGCACACCGTTTGCCTAGGTAAGGGTGCCGAACCGGCATACAAGACCAAGGAAAGCCTGATGAAAACGACTCCCTCCCTCCGCGCCATTGCCGCCGCCGTCTGCGTACTGGCCATGCCCCTGTCCGTGCAAGCCCAGGCGAGCCTGCCGGCCAGCGCCGCCGCCACTGCGGCCGCTGTCAGCCAACCCTCTGCCGCCGCCGCGCTCAAGCGCTATGAACTGCAAACCAATATCGTCGACGGCAAGATGGTGTTCATCGATGCCAAGGGCCAGGTCAACCCCGTGCTGGCGGCCAAGGTGGGCGACACGGTCGAACTCGTGCTGAAAAGCGGCGAAGGCGCCGAGCACGACCTGCTGATCCCGGAACTCAATGTGGCATCAAGCAAGTTCAGCGCCAATAGCGGCAGCACCACCGTGCGCTTCAAGGTCGCGCGCGCCGGCACGTTCACCTATTACTGCTCGATTCCCGGCCACCGCCAGATCGGTATGGAAGGCAAGCTGGAAGTCGCCGGCGCCTCGCTGGCCGAAGCCGGGACACCGAAGGCCGCCGGTGCCGGCAGCGCAGCCGGCGAATCGAGCCAGGCCGCCGCGCTGGCCCTGTACACGCCCGCGCCGTCGCCGATGCGCGGCCCCGATCCATCGGCCGTCAGCGTGGCCGCCAATCCTGCGCAGGTGCCTTCCGCCATCGGCGCGCGCGCGCCGCAAACGCTGAAATACCGCATGGAGACGGTGGAATTGCCGGGCAAGCTCGATGACGGCACCAGTTTTACGTATTGGACCTTCAACCGCCAAGTGCCCGGCCCGATGCTGCGCGCGAAGGTGGGCGACACGGTGGAACTGACCCTGTTCAACGCCAGGGACAGCAAGATGATCCACTCGATCGACCTGCACGCCGTGACGGGCGGCCATGGCGGCGGACAGCACACGCAGGTGGCGCCGGGGCAGGAAAAGACGGTCACCTTCAAGGCGCTCAATCCGGGCCTGTTCGTCTACCACTGCGCCACGCCGCTGGTGCCGCAGCATATCGCGGCCGGCATGTACGGCATGATCCTGGTCGAACCGGAAGGCGGTTTGTCGAAGGTCGACCGCGAGTATTACGTGATGCAGGGCGAGATGTACACGGGCCGTCCGCACGGCGCACCCGTGCACCAGGAACCGAACCTGGAAAAAATGGCCAATGAGCTGCCCGACTACTACGTTTTCAACGGCGAAGTGGGCGCCCTGAGCAAGACGCACAAATTGCAGGCCAAAGTCGGCGAGACCGTGCGCATCTATTTCGGCGTCGGCGGCCCGAACAAGATTTCATCGTTCCACATCATCGGCGAGATCTTCGACAAGGTGTACAGCGAAGGCTCGATCAGCAGCCCGAAACACGACGTGCAAACCACGCTCGTCGCACCGGGCGGCGCGACCATCGTCGAACTCAAGGTACAGCATCCTGGCAGCTATCTGCTGGTCGACCATGCGCTGTCGCGCGCCGGCAAGGGCGCCGTGGGCGTGCTGGAAGTGACGGGCGAAGCCGTGCCCGGCGTCTACCACGCGGGCGCCGTCCAATAAAACAACCCCCATTCATCATCAAGGAACTGCTATGGAAATGATCGACCTATCCCTGGGCCAGCTGGCCCGCCGCATCCCCGGCGCCACGCGCCTGTTCGATGCGCACCGCCTCGATTTCTGCTGCGGCGGCAACAAGACCCTGCGCGCGGCGGCCGAAGCGGCCGGCGTGGACGCGGCGCCCATCGTCAAGGAACTGCAAGTGCTGGCCGGACGGATTGACGCCAGCGGCGCGCGTGACTGGCAGGACGCCCCGGCCACCGAGCTGGTGGAACACATCCTGGCGCGCTACCACGCCGTGCACCGCGAGCAGCTGCCCGAGCTGATACGCCTGGCGCGCAAGGTCGAGCAGGTGCATGGCGACCGCGCCGACTGTCCGCACGGGCTGGCGGAACATCTGTCGGCCATGGCGCAGGAACTGGAAAGCCATATGCGCAAGGAGGAAGACGTGCTGTTCCCCATGATCGTGCGCGGCCAGGGTCCCCGCGCCGGTGCGCCTATCAACGTGATGCGCATGGAGCACGACGACCATGGCGTGGCCTTGCGCGCCATGGAGGCGATGACGAACGATATCACCGCACCTGGCGGCGCCTGCACCACCTGGCGCGCGCTGTACACGGGCTTGCGCACCTTCCGCGAAGACCTGATGGCGCACATCCATACTGAAAACAATATCCTGTTCGAGCGCTTTGCGCCGGCCGTGGTGCACTGACAAAGGAAAGACCCATGGGTCCCTACAAAAAACTCTGGTTCACCCTGATCGGTGTGCTGATCGTGACGTTTTCGCTGCTCGGCTACTACGGCACGGAAGTGTATCGCCAGGCGCCGCCCATTCCCGCGCAAGTGCTGGCGCAGGATGGCCGGCAGCTGTTCGACCGCGAGGGCATCCTCGACGGTCAGACGGCCTGGCAATCCGTGGGCGGCATGCAGCTGGGCTCCATCTGGGGCCACGGCGCCTACCAGGCGCCCGACTGGACGGCCGACTGGCTGCACCGCGAACTGACGGCCTGGCTGGAACTGGCCGCGCAAGAGCAGCATGGCAAGGCGTACGCGGCGCTCGACGGCCCCGCGCAGGCGGCGCTGCGCGAAGCGCTCAAGCTGGAATACCGCGCCAACCGGGTCGATGAAGAACAAGTGCTGCATCTGTCGGCGCGCCGCGTGCAAGCCATCGCCAGCACGGCGCACTATTACGACCAGCTGTTCTCCGACGCGCCTGCGCTGCACGCCAGCCGCGAGCATTTCGCCATGAAGGAAAACACCCTGCCCAGCGCCGCGCGGCGCGCGCAGATGACGCAGTTCTTCTTCTGGACGGCGTGGGCCGCCGCCACCGAACGTCCGGGCCAGAAAGTGACCTATACGAACAACTGGCCGCACGAACCGCTGATCGGCAACCAGCCCAGCGGCGAAAACCTCGTCTGGTCGGTCGCCAGCGTGGTGGTGCTGCTGGCCGGCGTGGGCTTCCTCGTCTGGGGCTGGGCCTTCTTGCGCGACCACGACGAAGCGCTGCCGGCCGCCGGTCCGCGCGATCCGCTCACCACTTTCGCGCTGACGCCTTCGCAGCGGGGACTGGGAAAATATCTGTTCCTGGTGGTGGCGCTGTTCATCTTCCAGGTCTTCATCGGCGGCTTTACGGCGCACTACACGGTGGAGGGGCAGCAGTTCTACGGCATCGACGTGTCGCGCTGGTTCCCGTATGCGCTCACGCGCACCTGGCATATCCAGGCGGCGCTGTTCTGGATCGCCACGGGCTTCCTGGCCGCCGGCCTGTTCCTGGCACCCCTGATCAATGGCGGCAAGGACCCCAGGTGGCAGCGCCTGGGCGTCGACGTGCTGTTCTGGGCGCTGGTCGCGGTGGTCGTCGGCTCCTTCATCGGCAATTACCTGGCCATCGCGCAAGTCATGCCGCCCGAATGGAATTTCTGGCTTGGCCACCAGGGCTATGAATATGTGGACCTGGGACGCCTGTGGCAGATCGGTAAATTCGTCGGCATCCTGCTGTGGCTCGTGCTGATGCTGCGCGGCGTCGTGCCGGCCCTGCGCCAGCCGGGCGGCGACAGGAACCTGCTGGCGCTCTTGACCGCGTCCGTGGGCGCCATCGGCCTGTTCTACGGCGCCGGCCTGTTCTACGGCGAGCGCACGCATTTATCGGTGATGGAATACTGGCGCTGGTGGGTGGTGCACCTGTGGGTGGAAGGTTTTTTGAAGTCTTCGCCACCACGGCGCTGGCCTTCATCTTCTCGACCCTGGGCCTGGTGTCGGTGCGCATGGCCACGACGGCCAGCCTGGCGTCAGCCTCGCTGTTCATGCTCGGCGGCATACCCGGCACCTTCCACCACCTGTACTTTGCCGGCACCACCACGCCCGTGATGGCCATCGGCGCGAGCTTCAGTGCGCTGGAAGTGGTGCCGCTGATCGTCTTGGGCCACGAAGCGTGGGAAAACTGGCGCCTGAAGGAGCGCGCGCCATGGATGGAAAACCTGCGCTGGCCGTTGATGTGCTTTGTCGCCGTCGCCTTCTGGAACATGCTGGGCGCGGGCGTGCTGGGCTTCATGATCAATCCGCCCGTGGCCTTGTACTACATCCAGGGCTTGAACACGACTCCCGTGCATGCGCATGCGGCGCTGTTCGGCGTGTACGGCTTCCTGGCGCTGGGCTTTACCTTGCTGGTGCTGCGTTACCTGCGGCCCGACTACCGCTTCAGCCCTGCGTTGATGAAGTGGGCGTTCTGGGGCTTGAACGGCGGGCTGGCGCTGATGATCTTTACCAGCTTGTTGCCGATTGGCATTATCCAGTTCCACGCCAGCGTGACGGAAGGCTTGTGGTATGCGCGCAGCGAAGGCTTCATGCAGCAGCCTTTGTTGCAGAACCTGCGCTGGATACGCACCTTCGGCGACGTGGTCTTCATTGTCGGCGCCATCGCCATGGCGTTGCAGGTGGTGCTGGGATTGCTAAGGCCGCAGGTGAGCGAGGGCACGCGGCCGGCGGCTGCCGGCATACCATTGTGAGCTCAGTTCGAATAGCCCTGCATCAAGGTCTTGGCATCGTGGCGCAGTCCCCACCACGGTAAAAAGACTGAAGCTTCGCCGCGTGCGCGGAACCAGGGTTTTTCCGGATCGATGGGGCGCGCCACCGCAGGTGGCGCCACCAGCACGACAACGGGCGCCTCCAAGTCGCCCGTGCCCGCCACCAGCACCGGCCGGCCCTGATGATTCGCGTAGGCGACGGCCAGCGCCACATTCGTCAGCGCCGTGCCGGCCCCCATCTCGCCCAGCAGGGCCGAGGTGTTGAAGGTTTGCTTGGTAAAATCCAGATCGGGTAAATTCAGGGTCAGGCTTTGCGCCAGCGAGCCGATGCGCTCGGAAGATGCCGGATATCTATTGCCCGCGTCGTGGATCACATAGGCTATCTTGTCAGTATCGAGATTGGCCTGCTCCGCCGCCTGTTCGATGGCCGCCGCCCATGCCTGTACCGCGCGCGGCGGTTGACCTTTCGCCGCCTGGTAGTCGGCGACGGCGGCCGTTGCCGGGAAGCCCAGCCAGGCCAGCGGCGCGCGCTGCGTCTTGAAGTCGGGACCGGCCAGTATCAAGAGAGCGATGTTTTCATCGATCTGCTCATCCTTGGGTGGAAAGCTGGGCGCGTCCCAGTTCATCACCCATACGGTTTTATCGGGATGCGCCTGCAAATATGCCAGGCCCGCCGCCAGCGAGGTAAAACCTGCGTTCGCGCCGCCCATCGTCACGCGCACGTCGGGCGGCGTTGCCGTGGTCCAGGAATTGGGAAAGTGGGAGTTGCCGATGCTGAAGGTATCGGTAATCGTTTCGCGTAGAAACTCTCGGGCCTCGACGGGATCAAGGCGTCCTGCAGGCAGGGCGTATTCGACACGGATGCCGGCCAGTTCGCGACGCGTTGATTTGTCTTTCAATGCATGAGCATTGTAGAAGTAACTCGAGCTGGCAAAATAGGGCTGGCGGAACAAAGTAATTAATTCTTCAATGTACTTGTGATGGTAACCCTTGAAAGTTTCCCTTCCTTGGCCACCTGACGCAATCATGCCGATCGATTGCACCTTGCTGAAGCGCGCCGGATTTCCCCTGACTTTGTCATCGTTCTGGTTGGGCTTGGCCAGCCCCAAGGTCCACAGCAATTGCCACTCCGTCGAATAGTCGCGCCGCTGCAAGGGATTGAGCCATTGCACGCCCACCACCTGGGCCATGTAAGGCCGGGTTGGCTGCGCAGGTGCCGCAATCTCGACTTGTGAAACTGGCTTGATCGCGCAGGCACTGAGTAAAGAAAACATCAACAGGGCAAACAGGAACGGCATCAACAGATAACGCTTCATCATGTCTCCATCGGTGAGGTGAGTGACGTCGTATTGCCTGGTCAACCAGACTGCCATGCCGGCAGCCACGAAAAATGCACAGCAACTCCAGCCCAGGCGAAGTTTGGGGGTGGCGATCAGCATGCGCATCAATGATCCTTCCAGCGCGAGTTTCTGCGCTTGTTGACAATAGTGTCGGGCATGGCGCCAGCGCTGCCTTCACTTCGTACCCAATCAAGCATGGCCATTTTTTTAAATTTTCCATGAAGAAAATATTCATGGAATGCTTTGTGCGGAGCGCTGTCATCGACACCTTTCAATAGTCGCCAATCGGCCGCTATCCGCAATGCTTGCATGGCCTCTTCTCTTATATGGTTCACCCCCACCGCCACGTCATATGCCAAAGCCTTTTCCGCATGCATGCCATTGGTCATGATAGTTGAATGATCGGTGGCGTGCGTGTCGAGGTTGGCGGCCAGGTTGGCGGTGATGATGTCGCCGCGCCATCGCTTGTGCTCTTCGCTGGCGGTGGCCGGCAGGTCTTCCTCGCTGACCTTCTCTCCCATCGGCGTGCGGCCCGTGCGTTTGGCCATCAAGCGCACGCGGGCATGGTCTTCGTACAGCATGGTGGCGTGGCTGTCGAGGTCGCCCTTGGGCGCGCCTATCTGCTCGTCGCTCAAGGCGTGGTATGGATCGCCGGCGGCATGGCTGCGCCGTGGATCGCGCAGGCTGCCGCGCGGATTGTATAGCTGGTCGAAGTCCTCGCTGGCCACGCCGTACTGCACTGCCTGCGGCAAGAACGGCTCGGGCAGCGCCGGCGCGTTGACGGGGATGCTCCAGTCGCGCGGCGGCAGCGCGTTGATGCGCACGCCCGTTCCTTTCGCCAGGGGAATCAAGGCCAGGGCGGCGACTTGCGTCAGGACGCGGCCGCTTCCCGTGCTGTTGGCCAATCGCCCTTTCTGGCTGGAATAGTCGGCGATCTTCGAATGCGGCATCCAGAAGTCCTGGCTGCCCCGTTCAGGATGATTGTGCTGCTTGCTCCAGTAATCATACATTCCTGGCTTGCCGACGGGGTAGCCTTGGGAAAACACCCGCTGCGTGAATACATTCTTTCCTTGCGCCGCCTGGATTTCGGCTGCGCACAAGCCGCGCCAGCCCATGCCCTGGATGGCGGTCGAGGAGATGACCTGGTCATGTGGATTGCAATACAAGGTAACCTTGCCGCGTGTGGTGGCGACGGGGCCGCAGCGGTATTTGCTGCTGTCGCTATCGAGCGTAAAATCGTGCGCGTGGTTGGCGGCCAGTTGCGCCAGCGCTGCTGAAGGCGGCGGCACATCGGCCTGCTGGCCGACGATCTTGAAGAAATTTTTCAAGGTCTCGATGCGCGCCTGGTAGGTCTGGCGCCCGACATTGCCATCGGGGTCAGCCTCCTGGCCCTGCACCCAGTCTTCGGTGGCATTGTCTTCCAGTACGCTGTATGGCGGATTGCACAGCACATAGGTGTCGGCCACGCAGCGGCCGTTGATCCCTGCTGCATCTTGCACATCGGCCATCTTGTCGCCCAGGAAGGCGGCAGCCATGCCGATCATATTGCCCTGGCTATGGCACACGAGGGTAATCGGCACGTCGGCCTGTTCCTTGCGTATCGATTCGACCAGCTTCGCCAGTCGCAGCGCGGCCAGCACAAAATATGGGCGGGGCGGCGCCGAAAACACCATGGCGTCGTTGAGGGGGTTGAGGTGTTCGATATGTATCCACAGAAACAAGGTATCGAGCAAGCCATTGCCCCACAGGTCAGGCAAGGAAGAACAGCCGTTCGCGAAAGGCCCGCCGCCCCAGTAGTCATATTCGTTGAGATAAATGGAAGCGCCGTATTCCTGTAATTCGAGGTCACTGGCCTTGTAACCCCAGCGGAACTGGATCACAGGCGAGTGGTGCCCGGCTTCGGCAATGAAGGTGTTGGGCGTGCGGTCGGGGTCGACAAAGCCGTCATCCGTCAATTCGCGCCGGTAGGTAACGGGCCATAACTGTCCACCTTCCACGCTAGGGTAGGTCAGGTGCTCAGCGCAGCGTTTCAGGCGGGTATTCAAGCCCTTGCACAGGCCTTCCTCGCCCTGGTGGTACCACTCGCCATCGGAATTGACGCCATGCACAAAGATGACGATACCCGGTGACGGCATCTGCTGCAGGCAGTCCAGCAGGCTGTGGCTGAAATTGGTGCTACCGCAGATCTTGCCTACCATGACAAGGCGCGGATCAGTAGCCGGCTTAACCGGTTCGTTGCTGGGGGCGCTCATGGCACACTCTGTTCTGGCTAGAGTTGCCACTGTAGAGTGTTGCTTATCGGTACGTCTTATGCCAGATCAAGCAAACGCGTGCAGCATATTAGCTGGGAGTTACCGGCGCCGCACGCAGTCGATATACGCGTCCGTATCCGGCGGCAAGCCCGAGCGCTGCGAGGCCCAGATCATCTGGCCCAGGCATTCCATCACTTCGTGCTGGGCCGCATGGGCCGAATCGAGGCGCTGGGTCAGCTGCTGGACGGCCGGGCGGATGCCGCGCGGCTGGTCCACCTGCACCTGCTCCGTGATCGACAGATGCATGGACAGGTGCAGGAACGGGTTGGCCTGGCCCCCTTCAACGGAGTAATCGCGCGCCAGCGCCGCTTCGACATCGGAGAGCTCGTTTTCATACTCGGGGTGTTCGAGGATCCAGTCGAGCGCGATGGCTTCCATCGGCGTGAGGATGTCATGGGCGCGGTGCTTGCGCAAGGTGTCGCAAAAGAAACGGCGCACGTCGTCGGAAGAGGGGTTGAACATGGCGGAAGGACTATGGCTAAAGGGCAGTCGGCATTGTACCGCGTACGTCAATTCAAGGCATCGGGGATGCCCTTTTGGCCGTCTGGCACCCGCTGGCATGACCCGATAGTCACCGCAATTTAATACCCTGCAGTAAGTATTATCCACTACCGCCACGGCCCGGCGGCGCCAAATAACGGTGATAAAATCGCCGCTCTTGATATTTGCTCTGGACACGACGGCGATTTTTGTTGCCATTGCGTGCTTCCATTGCCCGCACCTTTGCCACCAGATCTTGCTCCTGGCTTATTCCGGAGCGCGGCAGCATGCCTATCACCATCAACCTTGACCTGTCCGGCCGCCCTGGCGTTCCGGCTGGCCGGCTGTTTTTCATTCAACACAGCGATGGTGCCGCCACGGTGGCGCGCAAGAATCATCTTTCAGTATTCATAAACGGAGTTACGTATGCGTAAATCGCTATTACTTTTGATGTCGTGCCTGATCCTGGCGGCATGTAACAAGACCCCTCCGGCCTCGTCCGAGAAACCGGTCGACGTGCTGCTGATCGGCGCCGGCACCATGAGCGCCACCCTGGGCAGCATGCTCAAGGAACTCGATCCCTCGCTGACGATGGAAATGGTCGAGCGCCTCGATTCCGTGGCCGCCGAAAGCTCGGACGCGATGAACAACGCAGGCACGGGCCACTCGGCGTTTGCCGAACTGAACTACACGCCGGAAGCGGCCGATGGCAGCATCGAGACCAAGAAAGCCGTTGCCATCAATGAGCAATTCGAAATTTCCAAGCAATTCTGGGCTTATCAGGTAGCCAACAAGCACCTGGGCGCGCCGCAAACCTTCATCAACAACGTGCCGCACATGGCCTTTGTCTGGGGTGACGACAATATTGCCTTTTTGAAGAAGCGCTATGCCGCGCTGCAAAAGGAAAACCTGTTCAAGGGCATGCTGTACTCGGAAGACCAGGCGCAGATCGAGCAATGGGCGCCGCTGGTCATGCAAGGCCGCGACAAGGGCCAGAAAGTGGCCGCGACGCGCATGGAGATCGGTACCGACGTCAATTTCGGCAACCTCACGCGCGGCCTGGTGAAGTACCTGACGGACAGCCACGGCATGGTCCTGCACCTGCGCCACCAGGTGGAAGACATCCGGCGCGGCGCCGATGGCGTGTGGAACGTGACGGTGAAAGACCTGGCCGCTGGCAAGGAAAAGACCATGCGCGCCAAGTTCGTCTTCATCGGCGCCGGCGGCGGTTCGCTGCCGCTGCTGGAAAAGTCGGGCATTCCTGAAGCCAAGGGCTACGGCGGCGTGCCGGTGGGCGGCCAATGGCTGGTGACGACCAATCCGGAACTGGTGGCGGCGCATGCGGCCAAGGTCTACGGCAAGGCGTCCGTCGGTTCGCCGCCGATGTCCGTGCCGCATCTGGACACGCGCATCATCGACGGCAAGAAAGCCCTGCTGTTTGGCCCGTTCGCCACCTTCTCGACCAAGTTCCTGAAAAACGGTTCCTGGATCGACTTGCCTGCCTCGATCGGCACGGGCAATGTGAAACCGATGCTGCAAGCCGGCTACGACAATATTCCGCTGACGAAATACCTGGTGGAACAGGTCATGAACACGCCGGAAGACCGCCTGAAGACCCTGCGCGAATACTTGCCAAACGCCAAGATGGAAGACTGGACCCTGCAAAACGCCGGCCAGCGCGTGCAGATCGTCAAGGATGACCCCGTCAAAGGCGGTTTGCTGCAGTTCGGCACGGAAGTCGTCGGCGCCGCCGATGGCAGCATCGTTGCCCTGCTGGGCGCCTCGCCAGGCGCATCGACCGCGCCGCCGATCATGATCAAGGTGCTGCAAACGGCATTCAAGAGCCGTCTGGCCACGCCGGAATGGCAGGCGAAGATGGTGGAAATGGTGCCGTCGTACGGTCAAAAGCTGAACAACGACCCGGCCCTGGCCAACAAGATCCGCCATTACAGCAGCAATATCCTGGGCCTGAAAGCCATCACGCTCGACGTTCCCGCTGCTGCGCCAGCGCCGGCAGCAAACTAAGCCAGCCTGACCGGCAGGGAAGTTTCCTGCCGGTATGAAAAAGGGGCAGCCTGTTCAGGCTGCCCCTTTTGCGTGGGAGCGTGCGTTCATTGCGGCGGACTACTCCTTGCCCGGCAAGATCAGCTCCGGCGTACACCCTTCGGCGGCAATGCCGTCGCAAGGCTTGGCCAGTGCCGCGCCGTCCTGTGCCCGTGGCGCATGGGGCTGGCGCAGGTAGCGCGACGTGTGGCGGTGCGCTTGCTGTGCGTTGCCATGCACGGGCCAGGTCAGGAAGCGGGACAGCTCCTGCAAGGCGCGCTGGTATACATCGCGTTTAAATTCAATGACGACATCGAGCGGGACCCAGTATTCATGCCAGCGCCAGGCGTCGAACTCGGGATGGTCGGTCAGGCGCAGATTGACGTCGTTATCGCGCGCGCACATTCTCAGCAGAAACCAAATCTGCTTCTGGCCACGGTAATGGCCGCGAATCTCGCGCTTGATGAAGTGGTCTGGCACCTCATAGCGCAGCCAGTCGCGGGTGCGGCCGACAATTTTGACGTGTTCCTGTCTGAGTCCGATTTCCTCTTCAAGTTCGCGAAACATGGCTTGTTCCGGTGTTTCGCCATATTTGATACCGCCTTGCGGAAACTGCCATGAGTGCTCGCGCACCCGCTTGCCCCACCACACCTCGTTCTGGGCGTTTAGCAGGATGATGCCGACGTTGGGCCGAAACCCTTCACGGTCGAGCATAATGCACCTCAAACTTTCTGCGACAGTGCGTCCTTTTTTACATAATTACCCACAACTTCGCAAGCCGGTGACCTTTTCGGGGTGCGAAAAGCGCCGGAATCGCACCAATTGAGCGCATTTGTGTAAAGTATGGACGCATCAGCCAGCTAATCCTTTAAAATTAGGTTGATTATAACCCTCTCTTTTTAAAAAGAATTCACCGTTATGCGCGCCTCCCGTTTTTTTATTTCCACACTTAAAGATGCACCTTCTGACGCGGAAATCGTCAGCCACCAATTGATGATGCGTGCAGGCATGATCAAACGCCTCGGTTCCGGCATCTATACCTACATGCCGATGGGCTTGCGCGTGATCCGCAAGGTGGAAGCCATCATCCGTGACGAGATGAACAAAGCCGCCGGCATCGAACTGCTGATGCCGCTCGTGCAGCCGGCCGAACTGTGGCAGGAGACGGGCCGCTGGACCAAGATGGGCGACGAACTGATGCGCGTGAAAGACCGCCACGGCCGCGAATACGCGATCCAGCCCACATCGGAAGAAGTCATCACGGACGTCGTGCGCACGGAAATCAAGTCCTACCGCCAGTTGCCGTTGAATTTTTATCACATCCAGACCAAGTTCCGCGACGAGCGCCGCCCACGTTTCGGCCTGATGCGCGGCCGCGAATTCACCATGAAGGACGCGTATTCGTTCGACCGCGACCTGGCCGGCATGCAGGCGTCGTATAAAGTCATGTTCGACGCCTACACGCGCATCTTCACGCGTTTCGGCCTGAAATTCCGCGCCGTGGCGGCCGACAACGGCGCCATTGGCGGTTCCGGTTCGCACGAATTCCACGTCATCGCCCACACGGGTGAAGACGCGCTCGTGTACTGCCCGACCTCCGACTACGCCGCCAACATGGAAGCGGCCGAAGCGCTGCCGCCAGCCGGCGAGCGCCCGGCCGCCACCCAGGCGCTGACCAAAACGGCCACGCCGGACACCGTCAAGTGCGAAACCGTGGCCGCCTTGCTGGGCATCGAGCTGTCGCGCACCGTGAAAACCATCGCTCTGACGGTGGAAACGACGGGCAAGGACGAAAAAATCACGAAACAGCATTTCATGCTGCTGCTGCGCGGCGACCATGAATTGAACGAGATCAAGGTGGGCAAGGTTGCCGGCCTGGCCGGTCACCGTTTCTCGACGGAAGCGGAAATCCTGGAAGTCTACGGCACCATCCCCGGCTACCTGGGCCCGATCGGCACGAAGGCGCCCGTCACCGTGGTGGCGGACCGCACGGTCGCCCACATGAGCGACTTCGTCTGCGGCGCGAATGAGGCCGGTTTTCACTACATGGGCGCCAACTGGGGCCGTGACGTGGCCGAGCCTGCCATCGTGGCCGACTTGCGCAATGTCGTCGCCGGCGACGCGTCGCCGGACGGCCAGGGCGCGCTGGCCATCGAGCGCGGCATCGAAGTGGGCCACGTGTTCCAGCTGGGTACGGCGTATTCGGAAAGCATGAAAGCCACCTTCCTCGACGAAAACGGCAAGCCTGCGCCGTTGCAGATGGGTTGCTACGGCATCGGCGTGACGCGCATCCTCGGCGCCGCCATCGAACAGAACTTCGATGACAAGGGCATCATCTGGCCCGCGTCGATCGCGCCGTTCGAAGTCGTGCTGTGCCCGATGGGCATGGACCGCAGCGAACTGGTCAAGGAAGAGACGGAGAAGCTGTACGCGGCCCTGCAAGGCGCTGGCGTGGACGTCATCGTCGACGACCGCGGCCTGCGCCCAGGCGCCATGTTCGCTGACTGGGAACTGATTGGCGTGCCGCACCGCATCGTCATCGGCGAGCGGGGCCTGAAAGAAGGCAAGCTGGAATACCAGGGCCGCCGCGATGCGGAAGCCACTGGCGTGGCGCCGGACGAGATCGTCGCCTTCATCCAGGGCCAAATGGCGCAGTGAAGCGCCTATCAGTAAGCAAGGCGGCCGGCGCGCTCGCGCTGGCCGCCGGCCTGGCCTGCGCCTTCACGGCGCAGGCCGGCAACCAGAAGGAGGAGGCGCTGGCCGACTCCGTCCGCCTGGCCCTGTCGCATGCGATCCGCGACGAACGCCCGCCGCAGCCCAAATTTGCCACGCCCGCCGACTTGCAGCGCTACCAGCAATGGCTGGCGCAGATGTCGCAGCGCCTGCAGCGCAAGCTGCCGGACGCCCAGTTGCGCACGGAATTCCTGGAAACGGTCTGGTATGAAGCGCGCCGCGCGGGCCTGGAACCGGCCCTGGTGCTGGGCCTGATCCAGGTGGAGTCGGCCTACCGCAAATATGCCGTCTCGCTGGCCGGCGCGCGCGGCTACATGCAGGTGATGCCGTTCTGGACGGGCGTCATCGGCGACCATGACCGCAGCAAGCTGTTCCACATGCAGACAAACCTGCGCTACGGCTGCGCGATCCTGCGCATGTACCTGGACATGGAAAAGGGCGATTTGTACCTGGCGCTGGGGCGGTATAACGGCAGCCGGGGCAGGGCCGAGTATCCGAATGCCGTGCGCGCCGCGTGGAGGCAGTGGGAATTTAAATGAAAGCTGGGGTCAGGACGTAGGTCGGATTAGGTCTGAAAGACCGTCATCCGACAACATCGTTGATGCCCGCAGCAAAAAAATGCCCCGCTCGCAGTCATGCGGCGGGGCACTCACACGGCGCGGAACGCCCTGTGCGTATCTGATTATTTCAAATGATCGGAGATCAGTTTCGTCATTTCAAACATGGAGACTTGGGCTTTGCCGCCGAAAACAGCTTTCAGCTTGTCGTCCGCATTGATCATGCGGCGGTTGGCCGGATCTTGCAGATCGAGTTTTTTGATGTAATCCCATACCTTTTTGGTCACTTCCGTACGCGGCAGTGGTGCTGCGCCAACAACGGCGGCCAGATCTTTCGATGGCGTCATTGCTTTCATGAATGCTGCGTTTGGCTTGCGTGGTGTTGCCGGTGCTGCCGCTTTCTTCGCCGCTGCTGGTTTAGCTGCTGCCTTGGCTGCGGGTGCTGCTTTCTTGGCGGCTGCAGGCTTGGCTGCTGCTGCTTTGGCTGGCGCTGCTACTGGGGTTTTTTTGGCTGTTGCCATCTTCGAGCCTCCTTAACAAACACATGGGAAATTGCGCAATTAATCGCACGGCTAATATTGGTGTGGATTTACCTTGTATGCAAGTGTTTTTCACGTTTTCACGAGGAAAAAGCAGGGAAATGCCGTGCCTGTCGCCCGGGCGCACCGCTTGGGGGCGCAGAACGGCGTTTTTACCCGTAAATGGCATGGTTGCTGGCTATGCGGGCAGGGGCGCTGCGGGGGAGGAAAGAAAGGATGCCGGACACATGAAAATGCAATCCGGCATTATTTGGAACGGTGTTTTTTGATCTGTCGACTTTCGATACGCGGCGTAAAAAAGGCCTTCAAAATCACAGCGAGCGGGGATGATTTGTGGCCGAGAAGCGCAACCGTACTTGAGTACGGTGAGCATCGCCGGCGCGCAAAGCGCCCCGCGCAGCGGATTTTGAAGCCTTCTACTACCTCATGCCAGGCATCATGCCCTTCATGGAACGCATCATCTTCATCATGCCGCCGCCCGACAATTTCTTCATCATCGTCTGCATTTGCTCGAATTGCGTCAGCATGCGGTTCACTTCCTGCACCTGCACGCCGGCGCCGGCGGCGATGCGGCGCTTGCGCGTGGCCTTGATCAGTTCAGGCTTGGCGCGTTCCTGCGGCGTCATCGAGTCGATGATGCCGCACATGCGGCGCACCTGCTTGTCCGCCTGATCCATGTTCTTGCCGCCTGCCGCCTGCTGGAACTGGGCCGGCAGCTTGTCCATCAGGTTGGCCATGCCGCCCATTTTCTTCATCTGGCCCAGCTGCGCCTTGAAGTCGTTCATGTCGAACTTGCCGCCCACCTTGATCTTTTGCGCCAGGTCCGCCGCCGCCTTGCTGTCGACGCCCTTGCGCGCTTCTTCCACCAGGGCGAGGATGTCGCCCATGCCCAGGATGCGGTTGGCCATGCGGGTCGGGTCGAACGCTTCCAGGCCGTCGAGTTTTTCCGAGACACCGGCAAACTTGATCGGCTTGCCCGTGATGTGGCGCACGGACAGGGCCGCACCGCCGCGCGCGTCGCCGTCGAGCTTGGTCAGCACGATACCGGTCAGCGGCAGCGCGTCGTTGAAGGCCTTGGCCGTGTTGATGGCGTCCTGGCCCAGCATGGCGTCGACGACGAACAGGGTTTCGATCGGCTTCACGGCGCCGTGGACGGCGGCGATTTCGCGCATCATCTCTTCGTCGATACCGAGGCGGCCCGCCGTATCGATGATCAGCACGTCGTGGTAGTGCTTTTTCGCCCAGTCCAGCGCGGCCAGGGCGATATCGACCGGCTTGTCCGTGCTGGCGGACGGGAAGAAGTCGGCGCCTACCTGGGCGGTGACCGATTGCAGCTGGGCGATCGCGGCAGGGCGGTAGACGTCGGCCGAGACGGTCAGCACTTTCTTCTTCTTTTCTTCCTTCAGGTACTTCGCCAGCTTGCCGACGGTGGTGGTTTTACCCACACCCTGCAGACCGGCCATCAGGATGATGGCGGGCGGCTGCTGCGCAAAGCTGATCTGCGACGCTTCCGGTCCCAGGTCGGCGCCCATCAGGGCGGCCAGCTCGCGCTGCACCACGCCCACCAGGGCCTGGCCTGGCGTGAGCGAGGAAATGACATCCTCGCCCATGGCTTTTTCTTTGACTTTGGCGATGAATTCGCGCACGGCGGGCAGGGCGACGTCGGCTTCGAGCAGCGCCAGGCGCACTTCGCGCAGCATGTCGGCGGTGTTCGCTTCGGTCAGGCGCGCCTCGCCGCGCATGGTCTTGACGACTTTGGCAAGCCGTTGGGTGAGATTATCTAGCATGATGAACCTGCAATGAAAAGCTTGGGAGTGGGCGGCGCAAGCCGGACGATGGCCGTCATTTTACCTTATCGCGGGTGGCTGGCGGTCCCGCGCAGCAGCGCCTGGCGGTTGGCCGGCTTTTGAATGAGTTGGTATTTCTGCCAATGCCACGATTGCATGAAAGTCAAAAACACGGTTAAAATGAGAATAATTCTTATTTACATTCGTGGGCGCGCCGCGCCAGACCGGAAAGGGATGCCATGTCGGCCGCCGATTTTGCCCAGCAACAAGACCTGCACGCGCTCTACAGCAGCCATCACGGCTGGCTGCAGGGCTGGCTGCGGCATAAGCTGGGCAATGCGGGCGACGCGGCGGACCTGGCGCAAGACACCTTCATCAGCGTGTTGACGGCCGCTTCCGCGCCGCAGATCCGCGAAGCGCGGCCTTTTCTCGCCACCGTCGCGCGCCGCCTGGTGGCGCACCGCTACCGCCGCCAAGTGCTGGAGGACGCTTATCTGGAAGCGCTCGCTTGCCTGCCGCCCGAGACGGCGCCCGCGCCCGAGGAGCGGCTGCTGGCGCTGGAAGCCTTGCAGGAAATCGACCAGGCCCTCGACGGCTTGCCCGCACCCGTACGCGCGGCGTTCTTGCTGGCGCAGCTGGAAGGCCTCAGCTATGCCGAGATCGCCGCGCGCCTGAACGTATCGGCCAGCTCGGTCAAGCAATACCTGACGCGCGCCAACCGCCAGGTGTTTTTCTCGCTGCCGGCATGAGCAAGTTGGCAGAGCCGGCGGCACCGCCAGCCATCCGCGAGGAGGTGCAGCAGCAGGCGGCCGAGTGGCTGACCGTGCTGATGTCTAGTGAGGCCAGTGAAGCGGAATACGCCGCCTGGCAGCGCTGGCGCGCCGCCGACCCGGAACATGAACGGGCCTGGCGGCATATCGAAGCGGTGTCGCGGCGCTTCAACGGCTTGCACCGCGGCGCGGCCGCGCAGGCGCTGGCCGGCACGCAGCGCAAAGCCGTCAACGGCAAACGGCGCCAGGTGCTGGCGTGGCTGGGCGTGGCGGCCGGCGGCGGCATGCTGGCCGCGCAGACGGGCGCCTGGGATGATATGCGCGCCCTGCGCGCCGACTACCGCACGGCCACGGGCGAGAGGCGCGAGGTGGTGCTGGACGATGGCAGCGTGCTCAGCCTGAATACGGGATCGGCAGTCAACGTGCGTTTCGACGCCAGCCGCCGCCTGATCGAACTGCTGGCCGGCGAGATCCTCGTCACCAGCGGCCACGGCGCCGGCAGCGCCGCACCTTTGGTGGTGGCCACGCGCGAAGGCCTGGTGCGCGCGCTGGGAACGCGCTTTACCGTGCGCCAGCAAGATGACTACAGCACGGTGGACGTGTTGGAAAGCGCCGTTGAAATCCGCCCCCGCGACGGCGGCGCGCCCTTGCTGCTGGCGGCCGGGCGCGGCGTGGCCTTTTCCCGCCAGGCGCCGGATGCGCCGCATGCCGTCGGCGCGCATGCGCATGCCTGGTCGCGCGGGCAGCTGATCGTCGACGACGTGACCCTGGGCGATTTCCTGGCCGACCTGGCCCGCTACCGCCCCGGCGTGATCGACTGCGCGCCGGCAGTGGCACAGCTGCGCCTGTCGGGCGTGTTCCCGCTGGCCGATACCCAGCGTATTTTGAACATGCTGCCCAACTCGCTGCCAGTGCAGGTCCGCAGCCGCACGCGCTATTGGGTCAGCGTCGAGCCGGCGCCGTAGCGTTCGATAAAAATATTTTTCCATCCGGCTGCCCGTTTTGCAGTCTTGCGGCACCTACAAGGTAGGGCGCCTGTTTTTCACCGTCTCATGACGCCACTTTTCAGGATCTTTTATGCAACAGGTTTCGCATCTTGTCAATTTCGTATCGCATCGTCCCCAGCGGCATCCGCTGGCGCTGGCCGTGACGGCCCTGTGTCTGGCCGCCGGCCTGCCGGCGCTGGCGCAGCAGGCCGCGCCTGTCGTTCCCGCGACCGAGCAGACCATGCTCGGCGTGTCCGTCACGGCGGGGCGCGATGCGACGACGGAAGGCAGCGGCTCCTATACGACGGGCGTGAGCAATACGGCAACCAAGCTGAACCTGTCGCTGCGCGAGACGCCGCAGTCGGTCAGCGTGCTGACGCGCCAGCAGATCGATGACCTGGGCATCACGACCCTGGACGACGCCGTGCAGTCGATCACGGGTCTGGTCATGCAAAAGGGCAACTTTACGGGCGATTCGGGCAGTTTCAGCGCGCGCGGCTTTCCAGTCGATAACATCCTGCTCGACGGCTTGCCCACCAGCCTGGGCGCGAATGGCACTTTCAATGGCGACAACGACGACCTGGCCATCTACGACCGCATCGAGGTGGTGCGCGGCGCCACGGGCCTGACCACGGGCAGCGGCACGCCCGGCGCGGCCATCAACATGGTGCGCAAGCGCCCGACGGCCACGCCGCAAGCCGCGTTCTCGGCCAGCATCGGCAGCTGGAGCAACTACCGCCTGGAAGCCGATGCGGCCAACGCGCTCAACGCAGCGAAGACCCTGCGCGGGCGCATCGTCGTCACGGTGCAGGACAAGAAGGATTTTGTCGACGTGCTGCATGGCCGCAACCACCAGCTGTACGGCGTCATCGAGGCCGACCTGCGTCCCGATACCACGCTGACGGTGGGCGCCCACTACCGCAAGACCGATAACGACGGCGTGACGACGGGCGTGGTGACGGCCGCCGACGGCCGCTTTTTGAATTTGCCCCGTTCCACCTACCTGGGTACCGATTTTGATGCGTGGCGCCAGACCGATAAAACCGTCTTCGCCGAACTGGAACACCGCTTCGGCAACGGCTGGAAGGCCAGGCTGTCTGCCACGCGCAAGACGCCCGAGATCGACACGACGTTTTCCGGCATCAACCGCCGCGGCGACACCCTGCGCTTCAATTCGCAAAGCTACCGCGCCGAACTGGCCAACACCAGTTATGACGCGTATGCCAGCGGCGGCTACAACCTGTTCGGCCGCGAGCACGAGCTGACCGTCGGCGCCAGCCACCGCCGTTCCTCGAAAAACAGCTATGGCGGCTGGGCCCCGTACAGCTGGGGCGCGGCCGCGCCCGTGCTCGACCCGTACAACTGGGATGCGGGCAGCGTGGCGCGCCCCGTCATCAACTACGCGCAGTGGCGCACGGCCAGCATCACCGAGCAAAGCGGCGTCTATGCGGGCACGCGCCTGCGCCTGGCCGACCCGCTGTCGCTGGTGCTGGGCGGGCGCGTGAGCTGGTACAAGGACGATGCCGGCTACTCGGTGGCGCGCGAATTCACGCCGTACGCCGGTGTCGTGTATGACCTCGACAAGCAGCATTCCGTGTACGCCAGCTGGACCGAGATCTTCCAGCCGCAGGCGTCCACCGATGCCAATGCGCAGCCATTGAAGCCGATCAGCGGCACCAACTATGAAGCGGGCGTGAAGGGCGAATACTTCGGCGGCGCCCTCAATGCCAGCGCGGCCGTGTTCCAGATCCGCCAGCAGAACCGCGGCGTGGACGACCTGGCCGGTCCGAATCCCTGCCCCGGCAGCACCTGGGGCTATTGCCAGCGCGCGTCGGGCGAAGTGCGCAGCGAAGGCGTGGAGCTGGACGTGGCGGGCGCGCTGACGCCCGACTGGCAGTTGTCGGCCGGCTACACCTATGTGAAGGCGCAATTCACGCGCGACAGCGATCCGGCCAATATCGGCAAGGACTTTAATAGCCGCTATCCGCGCCAGCAGCTCAAGCTGGCCACCAGCTACCGTCTGTCCGGCGCGGCGCAGGGCTGGCGCGTGGGCGCGTCGGTGTACGGGCAGGGCGCGACCGACTCGAGCGACGGCACCTACCATCTGCGCCAGGGCCGCTATGCGATCGTGGGCCTGAACGCGGCCTGGCAGATCGACAGCCGCACCGAGCTGCGCCTGAACGTCAACAATGCGCTCGACAAGCACTATTACCAGAGCATCTATTCCGATGTCTTCGGCAACCTGGTGGGCACGCCGCGCAACCTGATGCTGACCTTGAACTACAAACTGTAAACAATCACTTTTGAATGACCTATCTTGATGAAGGATGCATGGCTTATGGATGTGCAGTTGAACCTGGCCCGCGATGGCGTGACCACGCTGGTGCTGCAGGGAGCGCCGCGATGATGAAATCGGCCCACATGATGTTGTTTTCGCGCGTGCTTGCCGCCGTTTTTGGCGGCTATGCGCTGACGTCCGGCGTGGCCGTGCTGCTGGCGGCCGTGCTGCCGCTGTCGCGCCCCGAAGCCGTGCTGACGGCCACCCTGAGCGCCTTTGTCGTCTACACCTGCGCCGTGATCTGGGTCTTTGCCGTGCAAGACCTGCGCCGCGCCTGGCTCGGCATGCTGCTGCCGGCCATCGCCTGCGGCGGCATCGGCCTGCTGCTGTCGCGGGGTGCCGCATGAACGCCGTCAAGGTAGACAAAGTGGTGAAAACGCCGCAACAGGGTGGCCTGCGCCAGGCCATGGCCTGGCTGCATACCTGGAGCGGCCTGTGGATTTCCTGGCTGCTGTTCGCCATCTTCCTGACCGGCACCCTGGCCGTCTTCGACGACCCGATCGGCCACTGGATGACGCCCGAACACGCACTGGAAGAAGCGGCGCATGCGAACGATCCGCCGCTGCCCAAGGTCACGGACCGCGCGCACCGCCTGGAACTGGCGCTCGACTTCATGGCGAAGGAGCACCCGAAGGCGGACATGTGGGAAATCTGGCCCGTGCAGCGCCCCGGCCACGGCCTGTCCGCCTACTGGTTCCAGCCCAGCGGCGGCTATGGCTCGGCGGATCTCGATCCGCTGACGGGCGCCGTCATTGAGCATGCGCGCGAGGCAACGGAGCGGGAAACCATCGGCGGCCACCATTTCGTCGATTTCCACTACGAGCTGCACGCGGGACGCATCGGCGTCTGGATCGTCGCCATCACCACCATGATCATGCTGGTGGCGCTGGTGAGCGGCGTCATCACGCACAAGCGCATCTTCAAGGATTTCTTCACCTTCCGCCCGGCCAAGGGCCAGCGTTCGTGGCTGGACGCGCACAACGCGGTGGCCGTGCTGACCTTGCCGTTCCAGTTCATGATCGCCTACACGGGGCTGGCATTCTTCAGCGATGACTATGTGCCGGCCCCCGTGGCGGCGCAATACGGCATGGACAATCCCAAGAAAGCCTTCCTGGCAGACTGGAACGATGCGGGCAAACCCGTGAAAACGGGCCAGCCGCTGGCCATTCCCGCGCTGGAATCGTTTGCGCTGCGCGCCGAACAGGCCATCGGCCAGGAAATCCGCGCCGTGGTGCTGGACAATCCGAACGACGCCTCCATGCGCGTGTGCATGTACGGCTGGAACGAAGAGACGGACACGATGGAGCGCCTCAGCGCCAACACGGGCAGGGCCTGTTATGCGCTGGCCACGGGAGAGCAGACCGCCTTGCGCCTGCCCGGCGCGTCCGACACGGGCGGCGCGGGCCTGACGCGCTCCGTCATGTCGAACCTGCATATGGTGGGTTTCGGCGGCACGCCGATGCGCTGGCTGTACTTCTTTTGCGGCCTGGCCGGCACAGCCATGATGGGCACGGGCGCCATCCTGTTCATGGTCAAGCGCCGCCAGAAGTCCGGCGGCGAGTTCGGCGCCTATACGCAGCGCGTCTACCGCGTCATCGCCTGCCTGAACGTGGCGGCGATCGCCGGCCTGTCCATCGCCTGCGTGGGTTTCCTGTGGGCCAATCGTTTGATCCCCGTCGGCATCGAGCACCGCGCCGGCTGGGAAGTGCGCGCCTTCTTCGGCGTGTGGTTCCTGATGCTGGTGCACGCCTGCGTGCGCGCGGAAAAGCGCGCGTGGATCGAGCAACTGTGTTTGCTGGCCGCCCTGTGCCTGCTGCTGCCGGTGCTCAATGTCCTGAGCACGGGCGACAACCTGGCGGCGCAAATCGCGCGCGGCGACTGGGAAAGCGCCGGCGTGGAACTGGGCAGCATGGCCTTCGGCCTGCTGGCCGGCTGGGGCGCGTGGAAAGTCCACAAGCGCAAGGAAAAACCGCTCAAGAAGGCGGTAGCCAAGGAAGCACCGTCGGCCAGCCTGCGAGTCAATACGGAGGGACAGTCATGATTAACGCCATCCTGTGCGCGCTGGGCCTGTCATATGCGGGCATGGCCAGCCTCTCGCTGGCGATGGACCGCCACCATGGCCAGGTCTGGGGCAGGGACGCGGCGCCCAACGTGCGGCGCGCGCTGCAGCTGGCGGGAGCCGTCCTGTTGGCGCTGGCCATCTGGCCTTGCGTGGCCGGCTGGAGCGCCACCGTCGGCGTCGTCGCCTGGCTGGGTTTCATATCGGCCGGCGCGCTGCTGGTGGCCCTGCTGCTGCCGTATGCCCCCCGCTTGCTGTTGCGTAGTTCCCTGCTGGCAGCCGTCGCCGCGCTGGCAGGTCTTGTGACGTTCCTGCGGTGATGTCCACCGCTATTTTCAAGGATAGACCGATGTATTTTTCACGTTTGGCGACACCGATTTACTGTATCTGCAACCGCAAGGCGGCTTCCTGATGGCGGCCCGCCTGCCTTCGCGCCGCGCCCGCATCCTCGGCGGCGTGGTCTTGCTGGCGCTGTTTGGCGCCGGTGCACTGTGGGCCACGCGCGGCCCGGCCACCGTGTTCGACACGGCGCCCGTCAAGCGCGGCAATATCGAGGCCAGCGTCACGGCCATCGGCACCCTGCAGCCGCAAACCTATGTCGATGTGGGCGCGCAGGTGTCGGGCCAGATCACGCGCCTGCACGTGCAGCCGGGCAGCGCCGTGGAAAAGGGCCAGTTGCTGGCCGAGATCGACCCCAGCGTGCAGCAGGCCACGGTCGACGCGGGCCGCGCCGCGCTGGCGGGCTTGCGCGCGCAACTGGCCGACCAGCAGGCGCAGCACCGCCTGGCGGGCCAGCAGCACGTGCGCCAGAAGCAGATGGCCAAGTTTGACTCCACGCCGCTGGCCGATCTGGAGACGGCCGAAGCCACCTTGGCCTCGGCCGGCGCCAAGATCGACCATCTGAAGGCGCAGATCGCCCAGACCCAGGCCAGCCTGAAGGCGGACGAGGCGCGCCTCGGCTATACGCGCATCTACGCGCCGATGGCCGGCAAGGTGGTGGGGCTGGACGCGAAAGAGGGGCAAACCCTGAACGCCACGTACCAGACGCCAAACATCCTGCGCATCGCCGACCTGTCGGCCATGACGGTATGGACGGAAGTGTCGGAAGCGGACGTGCGCCGCGTGCGCCCGGACATGCCCGTGTACTTCACCACCCTGGGCGGCGACCAGCGGCGCTGGAGCGGCAAGGTGCGGCAAGTGCTGCCGGCCCCGCCGGTGCCCGGTGGTGCCGCCGCCGGCACGGCCCTGGCGCCGTCGACCAGCAAGGTGATCCTGTATACAGTGCTGTTCGACGTGGATAACGCCGATGGCGAATTGATGCCGCAGATGACGGCGCAAGTGGTGTTCGTCACGGCAGCGGCGAACAATGTGCTGGCCGTGCCCTTGCCGGCCCTGAAACCGTCGACGGAGGAAGGCGCCAAACCGGGGCAGTTCACGGCCCGCGTGATGGATGCGGACGGCAAGGTCGATACGCGCACCGTCACCGTGGGCGTGCGCAACCGCCTCAGCGCGGAAGTGCTGCAAGGCTTGCGCGAAGGCGAATTGCTGGTCACGGGCGAGCAGCCGGCCGGCAGCGGCAGCAGCAGGTTCCAGCTGTGAGCGCGATGAGCGAGGCCGCTTCTCTGGGACAAAGCGGAGAAGGCGGCCAGCCGGCGCCCCTGATCGAGCTTGTCGGCATCCGCAAGCGCTACGGCGGCCACGACGGCGCACCGGCCGTGGAAGTGCTGCGCGGTTTGACCCTGTCGATCGGCGCCGGCGAATTCGTCGCCATCGTGGGCGCGTCCGGTTCCGGCAAATCGACCCTGATGCATTTGCTCGGTTGCCTGGACCGGCCCAGCGACGGCAGCTACCGCTTCGCCGGCCAGGACGTAGCCAGCCTGAATCCCGATGAACTGGCGTGGCTGCGGCGCGAAGCGTTCGGCTTCGTCTTCCAGGGCTATCACCTGATCGCCACCGAATCGGCGCGCGAAAACGTGGAAGTGCCGGCCCTGTACGCGGGCATGCCGGCCGCGGCCCGCCACGCCCGCTCGGAAGCGCTGCTCAAGCGCCTGGGCCTGGGCGAGCGGCTCGACCACCGGCCGAACCAGTTGTCCGGCGGGCAGCAGCAGCGCGTGTCGATCGCGCGCGCCCTGATGAATGGCGGGCGCATCATCCTCGCCGATGAACCGACGGGGGCGTTAGATAGCAGCAGCGGCGCCGAAGTCATGGCCCTGCTGGGCGAACTGGCCGACGCGGGCCACACCATCATCCTGATCACGCATGACCGCAAGGTGGCGGCCCAGGCGCGCCGCGTGATCGAGATCAGCGACGGCGAAATCGTCGCCGACTCGGGCGCCATCGCCATTCCCGCCACGTCGGCGGCCCTGCCGCCGCTGGACATGTCGCGCGCCGCGCACGACACGGGCGCGTCGCTGGGCACGGAATTGCTCGACGCGGCGCGCGCCGCCTGGCGCGTGCTGTGGATCAACCGCTTCCGTACGGGCTTGACCCTGCTCGGCATCGTCATCGGCGTCGCTTCCGTGATCGTCATGCTGGCCATCGGCCTGGGCACGCGCCAGCAGGTGATGGCGCAACTGGGCGCGTTCGGCTCTAACCTGCTGTACATGGCGTCGCGCGGCGAAAGCTCGCGCATTCCCGGGCGCAGCATCACCCTGGCCGACCTCGATGCGCTCAAGGACGTGCCGGGCATTTCCCACGTGCTGCCGAATGTCACGGGCAACAAGGTGATACGCCACGGCAACCTCGACGTGCAGACCTATGTGCGCGGCACGGGGCCGGCTCTGCCGCAGATCCAGACCTGGCCCGTGGCCAAGGGCGGCTTCTTTACCGAGGAAGACGAGCGCGAGATGGCCACCGTGGCCGTGCTGGGTGCGCACCTGGCCGAAAAGCTGATGCCCGACGTGGCCAATCCCGTGGGGCAGAGTATCCTGATCGGCAACGTGCCGTTCCAGGTGATCGGCGTGATGAGCGCGAAGGGCGCGCTGACGGGCGAGAAGGATGAAGACGACGTGCTGCTGCTGCCGTTTTCCACGGCCGGCATCCGCGTCTTCGGCCAGCGCGAGCCGACATACACGGTGATGGCCGTGGACGACGTCAAGCGCGTGACCGAGGTGGAGGCGGCGGTCGACGCCACCATGTTCGAGCGCCACCGCATCCGCGACTACGGCATCAGCAATGCGGCCGCGTCGATCGCCGCCGAAGCGAAGACGCAGGACAACATGACCATGATGCTCAGCCTGATCGCCGCCGTCTCGCTGGTGGTGGGCGGCATCGGCGTCATGAACGTGATGCTGATGACGGTGCGCGAACGCACGCGCGAAATCGGCATCCGCATGGCGACGGGCGCGCGCCGGCGCGACATCCTGCGCCAGTTCCTCACCGAAGCCGTGCTGGTGTCGGTGGTGGGCGGCGTGGCCGGCATCGTGGTCGGCGTGACGGTGGCCGGCCTGCTGCTGGTCTGGGACGTGCCGGTGATCTTTTCGCTCAGCGCCATCGCCGGCGCCTTTGCCTGCGCCGTGGTGACGGGGCTGGTGTTTGGCTTCATGCCGGCGCGCAAGGCATCGGGACTCGATCCGGTGGTGGCGCTGGCGGGACAGTAACGCTTCATGCAGCCGGGCTTGCTGCTCCCGGATTCGCCTGTCTTTGCGCTGCTGCAACAGCGCCAAGGCAGGCTTTCCATAAAAAAGATTGCTCCTGACTCAACACACGGTACTATCTCCTCATAATAAAAAGCAGTGTTTCGTGTTTTATGCCCTTGCAGGCACATACCCACCACCACAGGAGAACCCGATGCAGAAAAAATCAACCTTGAAGACCGGTATCGCCGCCGCCCTCATGCTGGCGTTCGGCATGGGCGCCGTGCAGGCGCAGGCGCAGGAAGTCGTGCGCCTGGGTAACTTGAAATTCGCCCACTACGGCGCCGTGTCGTACATCAAGGAAATCGCGCCCAAGTGCGGCATCAAGGTCGAAGAGCATATCTTCGCCAAGGGCCTCGACGTGATGCAGGCGATTATCGCGGGCGAGCTGGACGTGGGCGCGACGGCGTCCGAAGCGGCCATTTCCGGCCGCGCCGGCGGCGCGCCGATCTATGTGGTGGCCGGTTTTGCCAAGGGCGGCGCGCGCCTGGTGGCGGGCGCGGGGCAAAAGATCGCCAGCGTCAAGGAACTCAAGGGCAAGCGCGTGGGCGTGACGCGCGGCGGCATCCAGGAAGTGCTGCTGCTGGCCGAACTGTCGCAGGCGGGCCTGACGTATTCCGAAACCAAGGGCAAGGATGTGCAGCTGGTATTCCTGGCCTACGCCGACTTGAACCAGGCGCTGATGGGCAAGAATATCGACGCCATGATGCAGTCGGAGCCGCAATCGTCGCAGGCGATCAACAAGGGCTTTGGCACCGAAGTCATCAAACCGTACGACACGCCGATCGGCGAGCCCGTGCGGACCATGGTGATGACGGAAAAGTTCTACAAGGAACGTCGTCCCGTGGCGGAGAAATTCATGCGCTGCTTCGTCGAAGCGACGAAAACCTTTATCGACAACAAGGCGACGGCGGAAAAGTATGTGCGTGAGGTCGTGTTCCGCGGCCAGATCACGAAGGATGACTTCGATGACGCGATCAGCAATTCGCCGTATTCGTACGACATCTCGCCAGAACATATCCAGGTCACCACGGACGTGATGGTGAAAACGGGCGTGGGCCGCATGACGAAGCCGCCCGTGGCCAAGGACTGGGTCAAGACGGACTTGCTGGAGCAGGCGAAAAAGAGCCTGAACGTGAAGTAAGCCGGATAATGGCAATACCCGATGGCTCGCTTAAGCGGGCCATCATTTTTTTGCGGCATACTAATATGAGATGTAGCGGCGCGAAAGATTGCCGAAATCTTGAGGGTGCGCCACCCCGTCGCGGCCGAGGCGCGATATCATGGCAGGCTTGCGGTATCGGCTGGCGGCAATTGCTTACAGCCCATACTGTCGCTTGAATCGCGCTTGCCGGCTATGGTGTAAACTTAAACTATGCAGATCTATTTCTTTTTCATCGCCGCCCTGTTGTACGCGGCGTGCGCGGTGCTTCCCTCGTCCCGTGCCCGGCTCATTGCCGGCCTGACCGGCGTCGCCTGGCTGGCGCACGCCGCCACCCTGTGGTTCGACCTGATGGCGCCGGGCACCTTGCGCTTCGGTTTTTCCGCCATGCTGTCGGCCGCGCTATGGGTCTCGGTGGGCGCCTACTGGATAGAGAACCGCAATTTCAGCCTGGACGGACTGCGCCGCATGGTCATGCCCAGCGCCGTCATCGCCATCGGCCTGGCCTGGGCCTTTCCCGGCAGCCAGGTCAGCATGGAAGGCAAGTCGGCCGTCTTCGGCTGGCATATCGCCGTGGCCGTGCTCGCCTACAGCACCTTGACGATCGCCGCCTTTCATGCCGTGCTGATGGCGCTGCAGGAATCGCGGCTGCATACGCGCAGCGAAAGCCGCGGCTTTATCGGCAGCGCGCTGGACCAGCTGCCAGCCCTGTTGACGATGGAAAAGTTGCTGTTCCGCATGATCGGCCTGGGCTTCATCCTGCTCAGCCTGACCGTGCTGTCGGGCATTGTGTTTTCCGAGCAATTATTTGGCAAGGCGCTCAACTGGGATCATAAATCCGTATTTACCATGCTGTCGTGGCTGCTGTTTGCCGCCCTGCTGGCGGGGCGCCGCTTTCGCGGCTGGCGCGGCAAGACGGCCCTGAGCTTCACCTTGGCCGGTTTCGCCACCTTGCTGCTGGCCTATGTCGGCAGCCGTTTTGTACTGGAAGTGGTTTTACACCGGGGATTCGCATGACACGTGTTTTATTCTGGCTGGCGCTGGTGTTCCTGGTGCTGTTTGCTATCCGCAGCAAGATCCGGGGCATGCAGCAGCGTGCCCGCGCGCAGCAGCCGCCGAACCCGTTCACCCCGCCGGGCCGGCCGCAGGAATTGCCCGATGCCGAGCTGATGCTGTGCTGCGCCCATTGCGGCGTGTACTATCCGGCCTCGGAAAACGTGCAGGCCAAGGGCCACGATTACTGCAGCCACGCGCACGCCACCGTGTAAGGGCAGGCCAGCAGGCGCGCGTTGCTCATCCGTATCGTAACGGCCTCCGGCATTCGTCCGGCGTAGCATCTGCAGCAGGCGGTTCGCCACCGCCATTGCAGAAAGGCGCGCTCCCATGTCCAGTCCCCGCACCAGCCAGCAGACCGTGACCGCCGCCTGCATGCCGCCGGCGCCGCAACTGAGCGGCAACTCGCTGCCCATGCAGGCGCTGCGCGCGCAGATAAGCCGCATCGCCCGCTGCGGCGCGCCGGTGGCCATCCGCGGCGAATCGGGCACGGGCAAGGAATTGGCGGCGCGCGCCATCCATGCGCAGGGCGCGCGCGCCGGCTTCCCGTTTATCGCCGTCAACTGCGGCGCCATTCCCGAAGCGCTGATGGAAGCGGAATTCTTTGGCTGCCGCCCGGGCGCCTACACGGGCGCGCTGCACGAGCGCCAGGGCTTGTTCCAGGCGGCCCATGGCGGCAGCCTGCTGCTCGACGAAGTCGACGACTTGCCGCTGGCCATGCAGGTGAAACTGTTGCGCGTGCTGCAGGAGCGCCGCGTGCGCAGGCTGGGCGGCAGTGCCGACGAAGCCGTCGACGTGCGCATCCTGTGCGCCAGCCAGCATGGCCTGGCGCGCGGCGTGGCCGCCGGCACGTTCCGCCAGGACCTGTTTTACCGCCTGAATGTGATCGAGCTGGCGCTGCCGCCGCTGCGCGAGCGGCGCGGCGATCTGCAGGTATTATGTGAGGTGATCCTCGCGCGCCTGTCGCCACGCCGGACCGTGAGCCTGGCGCCGCCCGTGCTGGCGGCCCTGGCCGCGTATGCGTTTCCCGGCAATGTGCGCGAACTGGAAAACGTGCTGGAGCGGGCGCTGGCCTTTGCCGACGGCGGCGTGATCGCGCTCGACGGGCTGGCCTTGCCGTCCGCGGCGGGCAGTATGCCGTTGCGGGCGGCGCCGGCACCGCCGCACTTGCCGGAGCGGCAACTGTGCCTGCCCGGCATGGCGGCATATGGCATGGCCCCCATCCTGCCGCTGGACGTGTATCTGCGCCAGGCCGAGCGCGACATGATCCTGCAGGCGCTGGTGCAGGCGCGCTACCACCGCGCGCGGGCGGCGCGCCAGCTGGGCCTGAGCGTGCGCCAGTTGCGTTACCGCATGCAGAAATTGACGATACAGGAAGCCTTACTTGATGAGCGCATGGACGATAGATGAAGACGGCTGGTGCGACGGCGCGCTGCGCTATGACTCCCCTACCACGATGCGCGCCCGGACGGTGCGCAGGTCGACTTGCTGGTGATTCATAACATCAGCTTGCCGGGCGGCCACTTCGGCGGGCCGCATGTGTCGGACTTGTTTACGGGCCGGGTAGATTATAATGCCGATCCTTCTTTCGCCGACCTGCGTGGCTTGCAGGTGTCGGCGCACTTTTTGTGCGGCGCGATGGCGCGCTGTTGCAATATGTTTCTACTGATCAACGTGCCTGGCATGCGGGCGCGTCCATGTTCGAAGGACGCCCGCAGTGCAATGGCTATTCGATCGGTATCGAAATGGAAGGCTCGGACTTTGTCCCCTTTCAGCGGCAGCAATACCGCGTGCTGGCGCTGCTGACGGCGGCGCTGGTGGCGCGCTACGGGCTGTCCCAGGTACGTGGCCACGAGCATATCGCGCCGGGAAGGAAGACGGATCCGGGGCCGTTTTTTGACTGGCATTTTTACCAAGTATGCTGGCTGGAAACCCTGCGCGGGCAGCCTGCGTTAGCGCTTACTTCGCGGGGATTGGGCTTTCCATCCATACCCTGAAAAGTCAACCGAAATCGTATATGAAAATACAAAAAATTACGCCCGCGGATGCCGGAAAACTATTGCATCGCCCTTCGATGGGCACTACAATTAGTGAAGAAGTTGGATGTAAAGACTATATGTAGTGCCATCACAGACGTTTTCAGAATTATTGTCAAAGCTACCCGGATTGCTGATAAAGCACTGGAACTGGCGGTTTATCACCCTTGATCGTGTTTCGCGCCAGCCGGGCAGTGCGGTGTGGCGATATGGATTCTGACACGGTTGTATGCATTATGAATTTACTATTTAGCAACAAATATCTGAAGAAACCCTGATTATCGGGCGTTCTATTCAACAACACACGCGGCAGCAAAACTGCAGGCTGACTTTAGCTGACAACGGGAGCTTCAATGCAATCACCACAAGATATTTCCATCCATCCAACGCCAGTATCGCCAGCGCCAGGCGCGGCCAACAGCGTGGCGAGCACGGGCGCGGCATTGGGCGACTATCGCATCATCCGCCGCAACGGCGCGGTGGTGGCATTTGAGCCTTCGAAGATCGCCATCGCCATGACCAAGGCGTTTTTGGCCGTTAACGGCGGCCAGGGCGCAGCCTCGGCACGCATCCGCGAACTGGTGGAACAGCTGACCGACGGCGTCGTCGCCGCGCTGGTGCGCCGCCATCCGGGCGGCGGCACCTTCCATATCGAAGACGTGCAAGACCAGGTGGAACTGTCGCTGATGCGTTCGGGCGAGCACGACGTGGCGCGTGCCTACGTGCTGTACCGTGCCAAGCACATGGAAGAGCGCCGCCTGCAGAAGGAAGCGCAAGGCGCTTCCGCGCAAGTTTCCGCACCACAATTGAACGTGCTTGATAACGGCGTGCGCCGCCTGCTGGACATGCAGGAAGTGCGCGACCTGATCAACGCCGCCTGCGCCGGCCTGGAAAAGCACGTCGATGCCGACGCCATCCTGGCCGAGACCGTGAAGAACCTGTACGACGGCGTGCCCGTCGAAGAGCTGCACAAGTCGGCCATCCTGGCGGCGCGCGCGCTGATGGAAAAAGACCCGGCCTACAGCCAGGTCACGGCCCGCATCCTGCTGCACACGGTGCGCAAGGAAGTGTTCGGCAAGGAAGTGCCGCAAGCGGCGGCGGCCGCCGAATACCTGACGTATTTCCCGCAATATATCGCCAAGGGCATCGCCGCCGAGCTGCTGAACCCGGTACTCGCCAGTTTCGACCTGGAACGCCTGGCGAAAGCCATCGTCGCCGACCGCGACTTGCAGTTCGGCTACATCGGCCTGCAAACCCTGTACGACCGCTACTTCCTGCACATCCAGGACGTGCGCATCGAAATGCCGCAAGCGTTCTACATGCGCGTGGCCATGGGCCTGGCGCTGAACGAAGCGGACCGCGAAGCGCGCGCCATCGAGTTCTACAGCCTGCTGTCCTCGTTCGACTTCATGAGCTCGACCCCGACCCTGTTCAATTCGGGCACCCTGCGCTCGCAGCTGTCGTCGTGCTACCTGAGCACCGTCTCCGATGACCTGGAAGGCATCTACGACGCCATCAAGGACAACGCGCTGCTGGCCAAGTTCGCCGGCGGCCTGGGTAACGACTGGACGCCGGTGCGCGCCCTGGGCGCCCACATCAAGGGCACCAACGGCAAGTCGCAAGGCGTGGTGCCGTTCCTGAAAGTGGTCAACGACACGGCCGTGGCAGTCAACCAGGGCGGCAAGCGCAAGGGCGCCGTCTGCGCCTACCTGGAAACCTGGCACATGGACATCGAGGAATTCCTCGACCTGCGCAAGAACACGGGCGACGACCGCCGCCGCACGCACGACATGAACACGGCGAACTGGATTCCCGACATGTTCATGAAGCGCGTCATGGAAAAAGGCGAATGGACCCTGTTCTCGCCGTCGGACACGCCTGACCTGCACGACAAGGTCGGCAAGGCCTTTGAACAGGCTTACCTGGGCTACGAAGCCAAGGCCGCCGCCGGCGAAATCCGCGTCTTCAAGAAGATCGCGGCGCTGGACCTGTGGCGCAAGATGCTGTCGATGCTGTTCGAAACGGGCCACCCATGGATCACGTTCAAGGATCCGTGCAACATCCGCAGCCCGCAGTCGCACGTCGGCGTCGTCCACAGCTCGAACCTGTGCACGGAAATCACGCTGAACACGGGCCCTGACGAAATCGCCGTCTGCAACCTCGGTTCCGTCAACATGCCGGCGCACATGAAGGAAGGCAAGCTCGATCACGTCAAGCTGGCCAAGACCATCCGCACCGCCATGCGCATGCTCGACAACGTCATCGACATCAATTACTACGCCGTCGACAAGGCGCGCAACTCGAACATGCGCCACCGTCCGGTCGGCATGGGCATCATGGGCTTCCAGGACTGCCTGCACATGATGCGCGTGCCGTTCGCCTCGGACGCCGCCGTGTCGTTTGCCGACACCTCGATGGAAGCCGTCTGCTACTACGCCTACCTGGCGTCGACGGAACTGGCCGAAGAGCGCGGCCGCTATGAATCGTACGCCGGTTCGCTGTGGGACCGCGGCATCCTGCCGCAGGACTCGGTCAAACTGCTGGCCGAAGAGCGCGGCGGCTACCTGGAAGTCGATTCCTCGTCGGCCATGGACTGGACTCCGGTGCGCGAACGCATCGCCAAGTTCGGCATGCGCAATTCGAACTGCGTGGCGATCGCCCCGACGGCGACGATTTCGAACATCATCGGCGTCTCGGCCTGTATCGAGCCGACGTTCCAGAACCTGTACGTGAAATCGAACCTGTCGGGCGAATTCACCGAGATCAACGGCTACCTGGTGCGCGACCTGAAGGCGCGCGACCTGTGGGATGAAGTCATGATCTCCGACCTGAAGTACTTCGACGGCTCGCTGGTGAAGATCGACCGCATCCCGCAAGACCTGCGCGATATCTACGCCACCGCCTTTGAAGTGTCGCCAAGCTGGCTGGTGGAAGCGGCTTCGCGTCGCCAGAAGTGGATCGACCAGGCCCAGTCGCTGAACATCTACATGGCTGGCGCCTCGGGCAAGAAACTGGACGAGACCTACAAGCTGGCATGGCTGCGTGGCCTGAAAACCACCTACTACCTGCGTACCATCGCCGCTACCCACATGGAGAAATCGACCTCCAAGACGGGCGCCCTGAACGCCGTGGCAGTCGATGGCGGCATGTCGGCCAGCGCACAGAGCGCCCAGGCAGCCGTCGTGGCGGCAGCAGCAGTGGCCGTGGCGCCGGTAGTGGCAGCGGCGGCGGATGACGCCGATGGCGAAGCCTGCTATCTGCGTCCCGGTGATGACGGCTTTGAAGAGTGCGAAGCCTGCCAGTAAGATTTTAGTTGTCAGCCCAGAACTTCTGGGCTGATTCAATGTTGTCAATGTCCGCATTGTCCGATTCAACGGGCCTGTTGCGGATCGCCGGCTCGCCGGCATGGAAAGGAAGAAGAATATGTCGTTGTCTTGGGATGATGAAACCACGTCGGCAGCTGTGCCGCGTCCGGCGCAGCAAGCGCCGTTGGGAAATACCGATTTGAACCTGCCGGCCGGCGCCGAGCCGTCCGAAGCGAACGCCGAGCAAGTGGCGCGCCGCGTGAATGCCGACGACAAGCGCATCATCAACGGCAAGACGGACGTCAACCAGCTGGTGCCGTTCAAGTACAAGTGGGCGTGGGACAAATACCTGGCCGGCTGCGCCAACCACTGGATGCCGCAGGAAGTGAACATGCAGCGCGATATCGAGCTGTGGAAAAACCCGAACGGCCTGACGGACGACGAGCGCCGCCTGGTCAAGCGCAACCTGGGCTTCTTCGTGACGGCCGACTCGCTGGCCGCCAACAACATCGTGCTGGGCACCTACCGCCACATCACGGCGCCCGAGTGCCGCCAGTACCTGCTGCGCCAGGCGTTCGAGGAAGCGATCCACACGCACGCCTACCAGTACATCGTCGAATCGCTGGGCCTGGATGAAGGCGAGATCTTCAACGCCTACAACGAAGTCAAGTCGATCCGCGACAAGGATGAATTCCTGATCCCGTTCATCAACACCCTGACCGATCCGGCCTTCGTCACCGGCACGGTGGAAAACGACCAGAAGCTGCTGAAATCCCTGATCGTGTTTGCCTGCCTGATGGAAGGCCTGTTCTTCTATGTCGGCTTCACGCAGATCCTGGCGCTGGGCCGCCAGAACAAGATGATGGGCGCGGCCGAGCAGTACCAGTACATCCTGCGCGACGAATCGATGCACTGCAACTTCGGCATCGACTTGATCAACACGATCAAGATGGAAAACCCGCAGCTGTGGACGGCCGCCTTCCGCGAAGAGATCAAGGATCTGTTCATGAAGGCCGTGGAGCTGGAATACGCGTACGCGGAAGACACCATGCCGCGCGGCGTGCTGGGTCTGAACGCGCCGATGTTCAAGGGCTATTTGCGCTTCATCGCCAACCGCCGCGCGCAGCAGATCGGCATCGAGCCGCTGTTCGCCCAGGAAGAAAATCCGTTCCCGTGGATGAGCGAGATGATCGACATGAAGAAGGAACGCAACTTCTTCGAGACCCGCGTGACCGAATATCAAACGGGTGGTGCGCTGAACTGGGAGTAATCCTTTTTCAGGCTACGCCAGCAAGCGCCGTCATCGTGACGGCGCTTTTTTTGCGTGCATGGCGGCGGAAAAATGCGTGCCTCATCGAGCCATGCGAGGAGGCTTGCGCCAGGATTTCCGGATGTCGCGCATGGCCGCATCGCGGGCCCGAAAAAGCATTTCCGGAGACGCTGGCGGCGGCATTTGCCGCGCGATTGTGCGATAGCACGCGTATCGTGCAAAAAAGGGGGCGAAAACGTGTCGTGCCGGTTGCGCATTGACAAGGTTTTCGTGTACTTTATGAGATTGCAAATGCGAGCGTTAGAATGCGGGGTTTTTTAACCAGCGCGGTAGCGAAAAAACCTCGCAAAACAGGGATACAGATTTACACGGATATGCACAAAACCACACCGTTTTCGTCTGCCGCCGTGCCCGAATTTCTTCAGGCATGGCGGTTTTTTATTTGACGCATGGGTGTTGTGGCGAGCGCGATGCGAGGAGCGAAAAAACGCACGGCATCGAAAACGAATGACCGAATTCAGACTTTGCCACCAGCTGCGAGATAAAGCAGGGTGGCACCGACGATGGCTGAAGTGCTGCAAACGTGAGGAGTTGCAGCAGTTCAGCTGGTGCCGAATTCATTAGCGCAAACGACCGTTTGTGCCGATGAATAATTCGCCTGGCCTATCCCTGTGGTGGGTCGGACGGGTTTAAATCTTGTAGCTTAAATTTCTCATCTCAGATGAAGGAGAGACAAATGGCAACAGCCGCTAAGAAATCAGAAGTAAAGAAACCAGCCGCCAAGGCTGCTCCTGCCGCGAAGAAGCCGGCAGCCGCAGCGAAGACGGTTGCCGCTAAACCAGCTGCCAAAGCCGCAGCGAAACCAGCAGCAAAACCAGCCGCCAAGGCCGCAGCCAAGCCTGCAGCAAAAGTGGCTGCCAAGCCAGTAGCGAAAGCCGCAGCGAAACCAGCGGCCAAGGCAGCAGCAAAACCGGCAGCCAAGCCAGCAGCGAAAGTGGCAGCGAAACCTGTCGCCAAGGCAGCGGCAAAGCCAGCGGCGAAAAAGCCGTTGCCAAGCCCGCAGCAAAAGCCGCAGCGAAACCAGCCGCCAAGGCAGCAGCCAAGCCAGCAGTGAAAAAAGCCGCAGCGAAACCTGCCGCCAAGGCAGCAGCCAAGCCAGCAGCGAAAAAGTCGTCGCCAAGGCAGCAGTCAAGCCGGCCGCCAAAGCAGCAGCGAAGCCAGCAGCAAAAGCTGTCGCCAAGCCAGCAGTAAAAAAGCCGCAGCGAAACCTGCAGCCAAGGCAGCAGCGAAGCCGGCCGCCAAGGCGGCAGCCAAGCCAGCAGCGAAAAAGTCGTCGCCAAGGCAGCAGCGAAGCCGGCCGCCAAGGCAGCAACCAAGCCAGCAGCAAAAGCAGCAGCGAAGCCAGCGGCAAAGGCGGCAGCCAAGCCAGCAGCCAAGGTAGCAGCGAAGCCAGCAACTAAGGCAGCAGCCAAGCCAGCGGCCAAGGCAGCGGCGAAGCCAGCAGCCAAGGCAGCAACGAAGGCCGCAGCCAAGCCAGCGGCCAAGGTAGCAGCGAAGCCGGCCGCAAAAGCGGCAGCCAAGCCAGCGGCCAAGGTAGCGGCGAAGCCAGCCGCCAAAGCAGCAGCGAAACCTGCCGCCAAGGTCGCAGCCAAGCCAGCGGCAAAACCTGCAGCCAAGCCAGCGGCCAAGGTAGCAGCGAAGCCGGCAGTAAAAGCGGCAGCCAAGCCAGCCGCCAAGCCGGCAGCGAAAGCAGCAGCGAAACCTGCCGCCAAGCCAGCCGCAGCGCCAGTCGTGGCAGCCGCACCTGCGGCAGCGCCGGCAGCAGCTCCAGCGGCACCAGCCGCCGTGGCCGCCAAGCCAGCCGCCAAGAAGGCCGCGCCTAAAAAGGCCGCACCGAAGAAGGCAGCGCCTGTCGCCAAGCCATCGGCGCCTATCGCACCAGTAGCAAAAACCGTGTTGGCACCGGCTGCAGCCTGGCCATTCCCAACCAGCACCCGCCCATCGTAATTCCAACGATACGGGTGCCTGGATGAGGCAACACGCCGCTGTGTGACTCAATCACACAGCGGTTTTTTTGGAGAATTAGTCGTGCTGATCGTTATCCTTACATTGATCGTTGATACCATCGCCACCTTGCTGGGCGGCGTGTTGCTGCTGCGCTTCTGGATGCAGGCGGTGCGCGTGCGGCCGCCCTCGTCGGTGGCGCAATTCACGTTTCAATTGTCCGACTGGCTGGTACGCCCCCTGCGCCGCGTGGTGCCGGGCGTGGGCGGGTATGACTGGGCCAGCCTGATCGGCGCCTTCCTGATCGTGCTGCTGGCCAGCTCGGTGCTGTTTATTTCCGGCGCTCCCGTCGAAGTGGTGCTGCTCAAGTCGCTGCAACGCTTCCTGCAATGGATACTCTACGGTTTCATGGCCTTGCTGATCATCGAAGCCATCTTCAGCTGGGTCAACCCGCATGCGCCGCTGGCGCCGTTCGTACGGGCCCTGAACGAGCCGCTGCTGCGTCCGATCCGCAAGGTGGTGCCGCTGGTGGGCAGTCTGGACTTGTCGCTGCTGGTGGCGCTGATCCTGCTGCAGATCGCGCAAGTGCTGGTGGGAATGATTATTGTGCTGCGATGATGGTGATGTGAGGGCGTAGGTCGGCTTAGCGTAGCGTAAGCCGACATCCCCACTTGCCATGCCAGCGATGTTGCCGGATGACGCGCGGTTTTACCGCGCCAATCCGACCTGCGACCTACATATTAATAGCGGTAACCGAACGCCGCTTCGAACTGGTCGGCGATGCTCTCCGGCGTAAACACGTGGTTTTGCGCACCCTGCGTGGCGATCTTGATGGCGCCCAGCAGGCTGGCCAGGCGGCCGCTGGTTTCCCAGCCCAGGTCGTTGGTGATGCCGAACAGCAAGCCGGCACGGTAGGCGTCGCCGCAGCCGGTCGGGTCCAGTACTTCCTTGGCGGTCACGACAGGAATGTCGATGCGCTTGCCGTCCGTATAGATCTCCGAGCCCTTCTCGCCACGCGTGATGATCAGCGCTTCCAGGCGGCTGGCGATGTCCGGTAGGGTCAAGCCCGTGCGTTCCATCAACATTTCCATCTCATAATCGTTGGCCGATACATACGTGGCCTTGTTGATGAAGTCGATCAACTGTTCGCCATTGAAGCGTGGCAACTGCTGGCCCGGGTCGAACATGAAGGGGATGCCCAGCTCGGCCAGGTCGGCGGCGTGCTTGAGCATGCCCTGGTCGCCGTCCGGCGAGATGATGGCGACCTTGGCCGGGCCCGCATTGGCGATCGGGTTTTCATGCGCAAACGACATGGCGCCCGGGTGGAAGGCATTGATCTGGTTATTGTCCGCATCGGCCGTGACGAAGCATTGTGCGTTGTAGCTGTCGGCCTTGATCAGGATGTTGGCGGTGGAAATGCCCAGCTTTTGCAGGCGTTCTAGGTAGGCGGCGCTATCTTGCCCCATGACGCCGACGATGCGCGGGTCACCGCCCAGCATTTTCAGGCTGTAGGCGATGTTGCCCGAGCAGCCGCCGAACTCCGTGCGCATGGTGGGCACGAGGAAGGAGACGTTCACCTTGTGCAGCTGGTCGGCCAGCAGGGATTCGCCGAAGCGGCCGGGGAATTGCATGATGGTGTCGGTGGCAAGCGAGCCACAGATCAGCGATGTTTTGGTCATGATAGTGTCTGTTAGGGGTAAAAGATGGCGATATGGTAGCCAGACGCCGTGAGCTGGTCTAAGGCAAAATACAATTTGATGGTTTGTTCCGAGCGCGGCGCAAATCCCTTGCTCACGTCGATAGCGGCTGGCAGGTAGTCGCGCGGCGCGATCACGCGGCGCAAGACGGGCTTGTCGTTGGCGTCGTTGAGGATCAGTTCGATGCTGGGCCAGGCTTGCACGCTGCGGCTCTGGTTGCGCAGCAGCGAGACGTAGGAAAACGTCTGTTCCTTGAGGGTTTGCAATTCGCCCTGCTCGATGGCCAGCGCCTCGATCTGCGCCGGCAAGTCGACCTGGCAGCCGCTGAGCTTGCACAGCGCGACCAGGGTCGGCTTCCACTGCGGAAACTGCGCCGCCAGCGGATTGCGGAAGGTGGTCATTACTTGCAGGAATAACAAAAGCAGCAGCACCACCGAGCCGGCGGCCATGGCCACGCGCAGGGCTTTGCCGCTCTGTTCGCGGCGCCGGCCCTGGGTGACGAAAGCCGGTTCGTCGTCGGCCGGCGGCAGGAGCGGTGCTTCCTGCTCTTCGGCTGGCGCCGGTACAACGGGGGCGGCGGGCAGCGGCGTGAAGGAATGGTCGGCCAGCGTCGGTTCCTTGCGCGCGGGCACGGGTTTGTCCAGGCTGACTTTTTCGGCCGCAGGCAGCACCGGCGCGGCCTCGGCTTCCAGGCTCGGCTCGCGGCGGCTGTCGCGCAGATACGTGGCGAAGGCGGGCACGTCATCGACCTGGCGGCGCTTGAAGGGTGCCATCGGCTGGGGCAGCGGCGCTTCTGGCGGCTCTGCCGGTGTTTCTTCAGGCAGGTCGAGCGGCGCGTCGGCAGGCGCGTCGGCTGCTACCTCGGCAGGCAGGCTGACGTCGAGGTCCAGCTCGATGTGCTCGCCGTCGTCATCCTTGAGCTGCGCCGTTTCCGGCAAGATGCCGAACGGGTCGAACGAGGTGTCGAAGTCGAGGGAATAAATGGGTTCGTCGTCCGTGGCGGACGGCAGGCTGTTGTCGTGGGGGAACGTGGACGACAGTGGGACGACCGTGGCTGGGGCGGATGTTAAAAACGGCGATGCCGCGGCCGGATCGACCAGCGCGGCATTGCCGTCAAACACTTCCCTGCACGTGCCACAGCGCACGATGCCCCCACGTAACTTCAACTGGTCAGCAGCGACCCGAAATATCGTGTTGCAATGGGGGCATTTGGTGGCGAGTGCCATTGCTGTGCTTATGCACCTTCCGCGCGGGGCGCAGGCGCTTGCGTTGCACCCAGGCGGCCATGCAGGGCCACCCAGCCGTCTTGCTCGGCCCACACACCCAGCTGGATGAAGGGTGCGTAGGCAGCGGCCACTTCTTCCGCCTGGCGTGCCAGCACGCCGGACAGGATCAGGGCGCCGCCGTCGGCGACGCGGCCGGACAGCATCGGCGCCATCAGTTTCAATGGACTCGACAGGATATTCGCGACGACGATGTCAAACTTGGCCGTGGCGTGTGCCGACGTGGCAAACGTATCTGGCAGGAAATATTCGATGTCGCACTGGTTGCGTTCGGCATTGTCGCGCGCCGATTCGATCGCTTGCGGGTCGATATCGACGCCAGCCACCGTTTGCGCGCCGAGTTTCTTGGCTACCATGGCCAGGATGCCGGAACCGCAACCGTAGTCGAGCACGGTCTTGCCTGGGGCCGGATGGGCTTCCAGCCATTCCATGCACAAACGCGTGGTCGGGTGGCTGCCCGTGCCGAAGGCCAGGCCCGGGTCCAGTTCCAGGATCAGGCCGTCAGGATCCGGTGCCTCGTGCCAGCTGGGCACGACCCAGATATTCTTGCCGATGTGAATCGGCGCGAATTGCGACTGGGTCAAACGCACCCAGTCCTGCTCTTCCACGGGGCGCACGGTAAAGGCGGGCGCGTCCGCCATGCCGACCGCTTGCGCGGCAGCGGCCACGATGGCGGCCTGGTCGGCGTCGACGTCCGTCAGCGCCACCACGCGGCTGCGTTCCCACGCCGCTTTCTTCGGTTCCATGCCTGGCTCGCCAAACAGCGGCTGCTCGGCATCCGTGCCTTCATCGGCGTCTTCCACCGAGACCGACAGGGCGCCCGCTTCCATCAGCGCGTCGGACATGGCCTCGGCGTTGTCACGGGCGATTTCGATGACGATTTCCGTCCAGCTCATGCGCCCGCCTTGATTTCGGATTTCTTGGCGATGCTGGGGCTGCCGCTATTCAGGTTCTTGCCCAGGTCCGGCATGTCGGCCAGCTTCTGTTCCAGATAGTGAATGTTGGTGCCGCCTTCGATGAAGCGCGCGTCGATCATCAGTTCGCGGTGCAGGGCGATATTCGTGTTGATGCCTTCGACCACCATTTCGGACAGGGCGATCTGCATGCGGCGGATCGCTTGCTCGCGCGTGGCGCCGTAAGCGATCACTTTACCGATCATCGAGTCGTAGTGCGGCGGCACGTAGTAGCCGGCGTAGGCGTGCGAATCGACGCGGATGCCGGGGCCGCCCGGTGCATGCCACGACACGATCTTGCCCGGCGATGGCGTGAACTTGAACGGGTCTTCCGCATTGATGCGGCACTCGACGGCGTGGCCCGACAGCATGACGTCGCGCTGGCGATAACGCAGTTTTTCGCCGGCGGCGATGCGGATCTGTTCTTGCACGATGTCGATGCCGGTGATCATCTCGGTGACGGGATGCTCCACCTGCACGCGGGTATTCATTTCAATGAAATAGAACTCGCCGTTTTCGTACAGGAATTCAAACGTGCCGGCGCCGCGGTAGCCGATCTTGCGGCACGCTTCGGCGCAACGGTCGCCGATTTTCTCGATCAGTTTGCGCGGGATGCCCGGCGCTGGCGCTTCTTCGATCACTTTCTGGTGGCGGCGCTGCATGGAGCAGTCGCGCTCGCCCAGCCAGACGGCGTTCTTGTGTTCGTCGGCGAGGATCTGGATTTCCACGTGGCGCGGATTTTCCAGGTACTTCTCCATGTACACTTCAGGGTTGCCGAAAGCGGTGCCCGCTTCCGTCTTGGTCATCGCCACAGCGTTGATCAGGGCCGCTTCCGTGTGCACCACGCGCATGCCGCGTCCGCCACCGCCGCCGGCGGCCTTGATGATGACCGGGTAGCCGATCTTGCGGGCAATTTGCACGATCGCTTTCGGATCGTCCGGCAAGGCGCCTTCGGAGCCGGGCACGCACGGTACGCCAGCCTTGATCATGGTTTGCTTGGCCGATACCTTATCGCCCATCAAGCGGATCGATTCGGAGCGGGGGCCGATGAAGACGAAGCCCGATTTCTCGACGCGTTCGGCAAAGTCGGCATTTTCCGACAGGAAGCCATAGCCTGGGTGAATCGCTTGCGCATCCGTCACTTCAGCGGCGCTGATAATGGCGGGCATGTTCAGGTAGCTCAGGGCCGACTGTGCCGGGCCGATACAAACGGATTCGTCGGCCAGCTTGACGTATTTCGCGTCCTTGTCGGCTTCGGAGTGGACTACAACCGTTTTAATGCCCATTTCGCGGCAGGCGCGCTGAATACGGAGGGCAATTTCACCACGGTTGGCAATCAGGATTTTTTCAAACATGGTAGGTTCGCGTATGTCTGTGAGAGCCGGCGAGCCGGCGAAACAACAAGTGTGAGGGGCTAAAACTGCAAACGGCCGTTGCCGGCCGTGTGGACTGGGTTTTAGCCGATCACAAACAAGGGTTGACCGAATTCGACCGGTTGGCCGTTTTCGACCAGGATCTGGGTCACGACACCGGCTTTATCGGAGTCGATTTCATTCAGCAGCTTCATCGCTTCGATGATGCACAGGGTATCACCTTCCTTGACGGTCGAGCCCACTTCAACATAGGCGGCGCTGCCAGGCGCGGAGGAGCGGTAGAAGGTGCCGACCATCGGCGACTTGACCACATAGCCCGTTGGCTCGGCGGCCACCACGACGGCAGCTGCCGCGGGTGCTGGCGCGGCGGCTGGCGCGGCGGGCTGGTATTGGGCTTGCATGCCTTGCGGCTGCATCATGACCATCTGGTTTTGCGGCATGGCCGACGATTTGACGATGCGAACCTTGCTTTCGCCTTCGGTAACTTCCAGCTCTGCGATATCCGATTCGGCGACCAGGTCGATCAAGGTCTTGAGTTTTCGTAGATCCATGTAAAACCCCTAGGAATGTAGTTTGTTTTATGAGTGATGCGGTGATGTCCAAGAACCTATCGCCGCGCTAAATGCGTGCAGATCGCGTAGATTAACGTTTTTTAAGCGCAAAGTCGATGGCAAACCGATATCCATCGATACCTAGCCCGCAGATCGTCCCCTGCGCGATCGCGCTGAGAAATGAGTGATGTCGAAACGTTTCGCGTTGATAAATATTCGAGATATGGACTTCCACGAACGGGATGGCGACCCCGGCCAGCGCATCGCGCAAGGCAACGCTGGTATGGGTCAGGCCGCCCGGATTGATGACGATGGCATCGATCCCTTCCGCTCGCGCGGCATGGATGCGGTCGATCAGCGCGCCTTCGTGGTTGCTTTGAAAGCAGACCAGGCTGGCACCGGCCGCCATGGCTTGCGCCATTGCTGCCTGTTCGATATCGGCCAAGGTGCTGGCGCCGTAGACCTCAGGCTCGCGCGTTCCCAGCAAATTCAGGTTGGGACCGTTGAGCAGAAGGAGGTTTTTTGCCATGTATGGAAGACCGTTTTAGCGAAAGTTCCGCATTTTGCCGCCAAAGATACGCATTGGCAAGAGAAAAAAGCACGCTCCGAATTTACAATTTATCCAGATCGGCGCGCAACTGATCAAATTTCAAGCGGCCCAGATAGGTCTTTTTGACTTCGCCATCGGCGCCGATCAGCACCGTAAAGGGCAAACCGCCTGTGGCATTGCCAAAATGGCGCGACAGGTCGGTGCCGCTCATGCCGGAGACATACACGGGATAGGCGATCTTGACCTTGCTGGCAAAAGTGGCAATATTGCTGGCCGAATCGATGCCGATGCCGATCACCTGCAGGTTTTTCGCCGCATAGTGGCCTTGTACTTCGGATAACTCCGGCATTTCTTCCACGCAAGGCGGGCACCACGGGGCCCAGAAATTGACCAGCAAATTCTTGCCTTTCCATTGCGACAAGGCTTGCGTGGCGCCCGCCGCGTCCGGCAAGGACAGCGCATACAGCTCGTTGACGGGGCCCGTCGCGCCTGGCGCAATGGTGGTCGTCAGCGGTCCCGCTGCCTTCGTTTTTTCCTTGCTCAAACCGACGTAGGCGCCCATGCCGCCAAACATCAGCGCGACGATGGCGCAGGCGATCCAATTCTTTTTTGTCATAACTTTATCTATATCAATGTTAGTCGGCAGCCGGCACGCCATCGGCGAGGCTGGCGGCCAGCAGGCTGCGCAGCCCGGCGATATCGGTGCGCAGCACCTTGCCGTCGGCCTTGGCTTTCAGCGCGCCGCGCATATCGTCGAGCTCATACATGGCCGCGTGCACGCCTTCATTTTTCCACAAGAAACTGGCTGTCTCGACCGCATCATAACGCGCTCCCTTGAAATGCGGGCTTTCCGACATGTCGAGCACGACATTTTTATTCAGCAGGAAGATATGGATTTCCTTGGCGCTCTCGGCAAACAGCTGCAAATAGATCTCGTCATGGGGGCCGGCCGTGCCGTTGAGCACGGGGCCGCTGAGCAGGGGATGAAATTGTTGCAACGCTTCCATGACCTGCAGCGCGATCGTGCGCAGCTGGAACAGGCGCGCCGGCTGGCTGTCGGCCAGGAACAGGGCATTGTATTGCCGCACCTGCTCCTCGATCATGTCGTTGTCAGGCAGTATATTGGGCCGATTCGTGGGCCGGTTCGGCGCGTCGCCCAGGACTTGCCGCGCCGCCTTGCGCTTGGCGCTGCCATAGTCGGCGCCATCCTGCGCCACGAGGCGCGCGGCAGCGGCGGCGATTTCCAGGCGCAACTGCGCGCTATCGTCAAATGCATCGTTCGTCATGAGCGAGATGATACTCCGAAGCGGAAAAAGTCATGGCGTCAGGTAAAATCCTGCACTTGCTGTTTTTTATCTCACCGTCTTACTTACTTAAGCGTGCACCTTTCGCACTGATCACATGCATATTCATATTCTCGGCATTTGCGGTACCTTCATGGGCGGCCTGGCTGTCCTGGCCAAGGAAGCCGGCCATAAAGTCACCGGTTGCGATGCCAACGTCTATCCGCCGATGAGCACCCAGCTGGAATCGCAGGGAATCGAGCTGATCCAAGGGTTCGATCCGGAACAGACCAAGCTGAACCCGGATTTGTATGTGATTGGCAATGTCGTCTCGCGCGGCAACCCGCTGGTGGAAGAAATCCTCAACCGCAGCCTGCCGTACGTGTCCGGCCCGCAGTGGATCGGCGAACATATCCTGCGCAATCGGTGGGTGCTGGCCGTGGCCGGCACGCATGGCAAGACGACAACCTCGGCCATGCTGGCCTGGATACTCGAAGACGCGGGCTACGCGCCGGGCTTTTTGATCGGCGGCGTGCCGATGAACTTTGGCATTTCCGCCCGCCTCAGCGGCAAGATCGACGGCAAGAGCGCCGAGTCGGACTTCTTCGTCATCGAAGCCGACGAATACGATACGGCCTTCTTCGACAAGCGCAGCAAGTTCGTGCATTACCACGCGAAGACGGCCGTGATGAATAACCTGGAATACGATCACGCCGACATCTTCCCCGATCTGCACGCGATCGAGACGCAATTCCACCACCTGGTGCGTACCGTGCCCGGCATTGGCCGCCTCGTGTTCAACGGCGACGAGGCGTCGCTGCAGCGCGTGCTGGCGCGCGGTTGCTGGAGCGAACAGGAAAGTTTTGGTCAAGATGCCCACTGGCAACTGCAAGAGCAGGCCGACGGCAGCTTCGACGTGTATTTCAATGGCCAGCAGGAAGGCCATGTGGCCTGGGCGCTCACGGGCAAGCACAACCGCAGCAATGCGCTGGCCGCCATCGCCGCCGCGCGCCACGTGGGCGTGCCCATTGCCCAGGCGTGCGCTTCGCTGGCCAGCTTCGAGAGCGTCAAGCGGCGCATGGAAGTGCGTGGCGTGGTCAACAACATTACTGTGTACGACGATTTCGCGCACCATCCGACGGCCATTGCCACCACCGTGGGCGGCTTGCGTCAAAAGATTGGCCGCAGCGGCCGCATCCTGGCCGTGCTGGAGCCGCGCTCGAACACCATGAAGCTGGGCGCCATGAAAGATGCGCTGCCGGGCAGCCTCAAGGATGCCGACCTGGTGTTTGGTTACGGCAGCCATGCCGCGCTGGGCTGGAGTCTGGGCGACGCGCTGGCGCCGCTGGGCAAGATTGCCAGCGCCTATGAAGACATCGATACCCTCGTGGCGGCCGTGGCCGCCAGCGCCCGTCCCGGCGACCAGATCGTCGTCATGAGCAACGGCGGCTTTGGCGGCGTGCACCAGAAATTGCTGGAGGCGCTGGGCCGATGATTCTGTACCTGCATGGATTCCGCTCGTCGCCCCTGTCGATGAAGTCGCGCCTGCTGGCCGCGCAGATGCAGGCGCTGCGCCGCGCAGATGAGTGGCTATGCCCGCAATTGCCGGCCTCGCCCAAGCTGGCCATCGAACTGGCGCTGTCGCTGGTCAAGGATGTGGCGCCAGCCGAGCTGACCATCATCGGCTCCTCGCTGGGCGGCTATTACGCCACCTGGCTGGCCGAGCGGCTCGGTTGCCGCGCCGTCCTGCTCAATCCTGCCATCGTGCCCCTGATCGACCTGGAACAGCATGTGGGCGTGACGACAGAGTTTCATTCTGACAAGCCATTCGAGTTCAAGCGCGAATACATCGCCGAGCTGGGAACGTTTGCCGTAGAGAAAATTACTGAACCACAACGTTACTTCCTGATCGCCGCCACCGGTGATGAAGTGCTCGACTACCGCGACATGGTGGCGCATTATCAGGGGGCGCGGCAGTGCGTCATCGACGGCAGCGACCATGGCATCAGCGAATTTGCCGCATACCTGGCACCCGTGCTGGCATTTTGCGGCATCCCGACGGATGCGGCCAGGTGAGGCCGGGTTCGCTGCGGCAGGCGCAATGGCATGCGCATGTCAACGCCGTCAATGCGCCGCCGGCCTTGCGCCACTGGCTCACGGGCGGCGGTTCGCTGACGGCCAAGCTGAAAGCGCATAGCCAGGCGTTCCGCGTGCAATGTTTGCATCAGGAAACGGCACGCTGCTTGAGCGATGAGGCCGCCATCATTGGTTTGCACCGCGCGGGCCGGGTATGGGAACGCGAAGTGCTGTTGCGTTGTGATAACAGACCGGCCGTGTTTGGCCATACCGTCGTGCCCATGCAGGCGACGGCCACGGACTGGCCTTTGTTTTCCGCGCTGGGCGAGCGTTCGCTGGGCACGACCCTGTTTGGCGACCGCATGGTGCGCCGCGGTGCACTGGAATTTGCCCGCTTGCGCGCCGGCCATCCGCTGGTGCAGCGGGCGCAGGCGGCGCTGGCAGGGGAAGGGCGGCGCTTTGACGCCAAGTCGCTGTTTTTTGCCCGCCGCTGCCTGTACCAGCGTCACCAGGGATTGCTGCTGGTAACAGAAGTATTTTTGCCGGCGGTGCTCGAGTTGACGTCCATCGCTCGCACCGTTGCAACCGACACATTAATAAACAAAGCATAACAATGAATCTATTTTTTGAAGAATCCGGCGATTTCAAGGTCGGCACGGTCCTGTCGCAAGCGGGTGAGGCCTATCAGGTCGAAATGGCCAGCGGCAAGCGCACCAAGGTCAAGGTCAAGGATGTGCTGCTGCAGTATGAAAAGCCGGCCCCGGCCGAGCTGCTGGAACAGGCCAAGAGCATTGCCGCCGAGATCGACCTCGATTTCCTGTGGGAAGTGGCGGGCGAAGACGAGTTCGGCTTTGCCGAGCTGGGCGCCGAGTATTTCGGCCATGCCCCCTTGCCGCCGGAAGCGGCCGGCCTGATCCTGGCCCTGCATTCGGCGCCCGTGTATTTCTACAAGAAGGGCCGTGGCCGCTACAAGGCGGCGCCGGAAGCATCCTTGAAGGCGGCCCTGGCCGGCATCGAAAAGAAAGCAGCAGGCGCTGGTGCAGGCAGGCTATGTGGAAGAGCTGAAACAGAACCGCTTGCCAGCCTCGATGCAGCCCATGGTGTTGCAACTGCTGTTCAAGCCGGACAAGAACACGATTGAATACAAGGCGCTGGAAGCGGCGTGCACGGAATTGCACACGACGCCGCCGCGCCTGATGCTGGCCGTCGGTGGTATTGCTTCGCCGAAAGATTTGCACCTGTCGAAGTTCCTCTTCGAAAATTTCCCCAAGGGCGCCGGTTTCCCCAACGTGCCCGTGCCGTCCGTGACGGCCAAGCTGCCGCTGGCCGACGTGGCCGCCTTCTCGATCGACGACGTGACCACGACCGAGATCGACGATGCCTTCTCCGTGCAACCTTTGCCCGATGGCACCGTGAAAGTGGGGATTCACATCGCCGCGCCGGGCCTGGGCATCCGTCCGGAAGACGTGATCGACAAGATGGCGCGCCAGCGCATGTCGACCGTCTACATGCCGGGCGACAAGATCACCATGTTGCCGGACGAAATCGTCAATGCGTTTACCCTGGCGGAAGGCACGACGTGCCCGGCCCTGTCGCTGTACGCCACCCTGGACCCGAAAGCCGACTGGGCCGTGGTCAGCACGCAGACGCGCGCCGAGCTGGTGCCGATCGCCAGCAATTTGCGCCATAACCAGCTCGACGACCTGGTCAACGAAGAAACCCTGGCCAGCGGCGAGGGGGAATACCCGCACAAGGCCGATTTCGCCATCCTGTGGCAATGGGCGCAGCAGCTGGAACAGGGCCGCATGAAGAAACGCGAAGCGTTTGGCCTGAAGCCGGAACAGAATAACCGCGTCGATTTCAACTTCTATGTGGAAAACGACATCGTCACCGTGGCGCGCCGCAAGCGTGGCGCGCCGCTCGACAAGATCGTCGCCGAACTGATGATTTTTGCCAACAGTACCTGGGGCAAGATGCTGCACGACCATGGCGTGCCCGGCATCTACCGCAGCCAGGGCGGCGGCAGCGGCAATAGCTGGGCGGCAAAGATGCAGGTGCGCATGGTTACCCATGCGGCGCCGCACCAGGGCCTGGGCGTGGATCAGTACGCGTGGAGCACCTCGCCCTTGCGCCGCTACACGGACCTGGTGAACCAGTGGCAAATCATCGCTTGCGCCGAGCATGGCGTGACGGCGCCCCTGGTGGCCCCGTTCAAGCCGCGCGATGCGAATCTGTTCGCCATCGTCTCGGCCTTCGACGCCGCGTATGCCGCGTATGGCGATTTCCAGTCGAACATGGAACGCTACTGGTGCTTGCGCTGGCTGCACCAGGAAAACGCGCGCCAGGTCGATGCCGTCGTGCTGAAAGACGAAATCCTGCGCCTGGTCGACATTCCGCTGGTCATCAAGCTGCCGGGCATGCCGTCGGTGGCGCGCGGTGCGCAGGTCAAGCTGGATCTCTTGCGCTGGGATGAAGTCGATCTGAGCATCGAAGCGCGCCTGCTGGAAATCGCCGCCGTGCCCGATGCGGCGGCCGATGCCGAGCTCGATTACGAGGAAGACGCGGGCGACGACGGCGCGGAGGAAGCTTCGCCGGAAGCGGCGAACCAGGTCAGCGACGCCGATGCGGAAGTGGCGGAACTGGCCAGCGAAGACGTGGTCAGCGAGCCCGAGGTCAAGTAAGGCGGCGGGGCGGCGTGAAAAACGGGACTGAAACTGTTTCCCGCGCCGCCCTTTGACGTAGAATTCAGCCATCTTGTATGGTGTGCCTGTTGCGAACTGGGTTGCGCGTGAAGTCTTTCCGAGAGAATCGTTTCCTGATGATAGCCGTGGCGGTATCGCTGCTGGCGCACGGTGTCTTGCTGGCGATGCATTTTGTCGCCCCGGCGCCGCAGCGGGCCGTGGCCACCGATCCCGGCCTGGAAGTGATCCTGGTCAATGCCAAGCATGCGAACAAGCCGCTGAAGGCCGATGCCCTGGCGCAAGCCAGCCTCGACGGCGGCGGGCAAGCGGACAAGGGCCGCGCCAAGTCGCCCTTGCCCGACATGCGCAAGGTGGAAGAGGGCGACAGCGTCAAGGCCAGCGCCCGGCGCATTGCCGAACTGGAGCGGAAGCAGCAGGAATTGCTGACGCAGGCGGCCACGCCGACGCCCTACAGCGCCGCGCCCGTCACGGAAAAGGACAAGCCCAATCCCCTGGCCAGCGGTTCGGATTTGATGGAAAGCAGCAAGGCCATCGCGCGCATGGCGGCCGAGATCAGCCAGACCGTGGAAGACCAGAATAAGCGTCCGCGCAAGACCTTCATCACTCCCAGCACGCAGGAGGTCGGCTATGCCATGTATTACAAGACCCTGCAAAAGCGCATCGAGGAAATCGGCACCCTGAATTTCCCGCAAAAGAATGGCCGCAAGATGTATGGCGAACTGGTCGTCTACATCCCCATCTTCCAGGACGGCACGATCTACCAGAAAGAGGGCGGCGCCCGCGTGGAAAAAGCTCGGGCAATCCCGCGCTGGACGCGGCGGCCCTGGCCATCGTGCGCCGCGCGGCGCCGTTCGGCCGTTTCCCACCGAATATGTTGTCGAGTGATAAGGATGATCTGTGGGTCGTCATTACCCGTTTCAAATTTACCCGCGAAGAAAAAATGGAAGCTAACCTGACTGGCGGCAGCAATTGAACAAGCAAGAGATGAATTTCGATCAATATTGTGTCTTCGGCAATCCCATCGCCCATAGCAAGTCACCCCTGATCCACGCCGCGTTTGCCCTGCAGACAGGACAAGCGTTGGTCTACGAGCGCCGCCTGGCGCCGTTGGACGGCTTCGCGCTGGCGGCCCGCAGCTTTGCCGCCGAGGGTGGCAAGGGCGCGAACGTGACGGTGCCCTTTAAACTGGACGCGTGCGCGCTGGCCACCGAGCTGACGCCGCGCGCGCAAGCGGCCGGCGCCGTCAATACCCTGCGTTTCGATGGCGACACCATTCTTGGCGACAATACCGATGGCGCGGGCCTGGTGGCCGACATCGTGCGCAATGCCGGCGTGGCCATCGCCGGCAAGCGCGTCCTGCTGCTGGGTGCGGGCGGCGCGGCGCGCGGCGTCGTGCTGCCGCTGCTGGAACAGGGGCCGCAGGAAATGTTCATTGCCAACCGCACCGTGGCCACGGCCGAGGCGCTGGTGGCGCAGTTTGCCGATGCGCTGGCGCACCCCGGCCAGCTGCGCGCCGGCGGCTTCACGCAGCCCGACGGCGTCTTCGATATCGTCATCAATGCCACCTCGGCCAGTCTGGCGGGCGACTTGCCGCCCGTGCCGCCGGGTATCTTCGGCAGCCACACCCTGGCGCTGGACATGATGTATGGCGCCCAGCCCACCGTCTTCATGGACTTTGCCGCGCAACACGGCGCGCAGGTGCGCGACGGCCTGGGCATGCTGGTGGAGCAGGCGGCCGAAGCGTTCTACGTGTGGCGCGGCGTGCGGCCGCAGACGCAGGATTTGCTGGCGCAATTGCGCAGTGCCCTGTGAGCGCGGGCAAGAAGGGCGCGCGCAAGGGCGGCAGCGGCGGCCGCTACGGCTGGATCAAATGGCTGTTCATCGTGCCCGTGCTGGCCTTTATCGCCGTGCAGCTATATTTCTTCCTGCAAATCTGGTGGTGGGTCGACCACAATCCGTCCAGCACGGCTTTCATGCGCGAACAGTTGTCTGTCTTGCAGGACAAGAATCCGAATGCCACGATCAAGCAGACGTGGGTGCCGTACAACCGCATCTCGAACAACCTGAAACGGGCCATCATCGCCTCGGAAGACGCGAATTTTTCCGAGCACGAGGGCGTGGACTGGGAGGCGTTGCAAAAGGCGTATGAAAAGAACAGCAAGAAGCAGAAAGTCGTGGCGGGCGGTTCCACCATCACCCAGCAACTGGCGAAGAATCTCTTCCTGTCCGGTTCGCGCAGCTATGTGCGCAAGGGCCAGGAACTGATCATCACGTATATGCTGGAAAGCCTGATGGAGAAGCAGCGCATTTTCGAGATTTATTTGAACGTGGTGGAATTTGGCACGGGCATCTTCGGCGCCGAGGCGGCCGCGCGCCACTATTACCGTGTCAGCGCGGCGGGCCTGAGCGCTGGGCAGGCGGCGAAACTGGCCGTGATGCTGCCGAACCCCGTTTTTACGACCGCCACCGCGACACCGGTTACCTGAACCGGCGCACGGGCGTGATCCTGCGCCGCATGGGGGCGGCGGAACTGCCTTGATGGCAGCGGGCTTTCTTTGTATAAAATTAAAGCTGTTGAATTGGCACTATTGCGGCGCAGCATCTTAATCGCTTCGATTGGTGCAACGCCGCACTTTTTCCATGAAAAAGCCGTGCCGGGGGTGGTCGTGAAAAGGCCTTTGCGGGTACACTTGCGCTGTTTTCATTTTTGGCGCCAGCGCCAGCACATTACGATAACCCCACATCCGGCTGAGAGCGCGCATGATCAATGTCTTTGTATTACAGAATGGCCGGCTCAACCAGGTGCCGATCGACAGCCGCGCAGACCTCGAAAATGCCGAACCGGTGTGGGTCGACCTGACCGACCCCACCGATGATGAACGGGCCTGGGTCAAGGCCATCTACAACGTCACCCTGCCGGGCGAAGACGAAGTCAAGGATATTGAAGCGTCGGCCCGCTATTACGAAGCGGAAAACGGCGACTTGCATCTGCGCACGGATTTCTTGCGCGAAGAAGACGACGGCCCGTCGCGCGTCATCACCGTGGCCTTCATCCTGGCCCGCAAGATCCTGTTCTCCATGCATACGGACGACTTGCCCGTGTTCCGCCTGGTGCGCATGCGCGCCCGTTCGCGGCCAGGCTCGATTGCCGACTACATGGACGTGCTGCTCGACCTGTACGCCACCGATGCCGAATATTCGGCCGACGTGCTCGAGGGTATCTACCAGAACCTGGAAGAAGTCAGCACGCGCGTGCTGCAGAAGGAATTTACCGATGCGCACGCGGCCGAAGCGCTGAATGCCATTGCCCACGAAGAAGATTTGAATGGCCGTATCCGCCGCAACATGATGGATACGCGCCGCGCCGTGAGTTTCCTGATGCGCGGCCGCTTGCTCAATTCAGAGCAGTTCGAGGAAGCGCGCCAGATTCTGCGCGACATCGAATCGCTGGACGGTCACACCTCGTTCCTGTTCGACAAGATCAACTTCCTGATGGATGCCACCGTCGGCTTCATCAACATCAACCAGAACAAGATCATCAAGATCTTCTCGGTGGCCAGCGTGGCCTTCCTGCCGCCCACCCTGATCGCCAGCGTGTACGGCATGAACTTCAAGCTGATGCCGGAGCTGGAATGGTCGTTCGGCTATCCATGGGCCTGGGGCTTGATGATCACCAGCGCCATCGCGCCCTTCCTGTACTTCCGCCACCGCGGCTGGCTGAAGTAAGCGGTCTCGCCGGGGCGCTCCCGCGTCCCGGTTTCAAGGCGAGCGCAGCAATTTCAAAAATCGGCGATAATCACTGGTATTGCGTGGTATTGAATTGGTATCTACGTTGCTTGTGTTGAGCCAGTCTTTCCCCCGCTGGCTGCCTCTTGCAGAAAAGTATCGTCATTCAGGCGTTTTCTGCGTGGCAGCGTCCGCCTGTTCCACCTATGATCGTTGCGATGCCAGCCTTGCCGGCTGGCCGCCGCATTTCCCGCCACCATTGTTCTTCTGGAGAGTCCATGCCTGATACCGCCATCACCCCACCGCGCTTCACCCATTTGATCAGCGACTGCGATGGCGTACTGATCGACAGCGAAGCCGTGGCCCTGCAAGCGCTGCTGGAATTGCTGGGGCCGCGCCTGCCGAACCTGCCCGAGGGCATCACCTTGCAAGGCTTGATCGAGCCGCGCCTGGGCCAGCGACTGGTGCCGCTGATGCAGGATATCTACAAGGAACTGGGCTTGCCGCAATTGCCGGCCGACGAGATCATGGCCATCGGCAATGCCGTCGATGCGGCTTGCGACGCGCAATTGCGCGCCGTGCCCGGCGTGGCGCAGGCGCTGGCCGCCATTCCCCTGCCCAAGGCCGTGGCATCGAACAGCGTCAGCGCGCGCGTGCTGTCGGCGCTCGAACGGACCGGTATGGCGCCGTTGTTCGACAAGCGCGTGTTTACGCCGGACCTGGTGGGTCATGCCAAGCCGCATCCGGGCGTCTACCTGGCGGCGGCGGCCGCCTTCGGGGTGCCGCCAGGCCAGTGCCTGGTGCTGGAAGACAGCGTCACGGGCGTGACGGCCGCCGTGGCGGCGGGCATGACGGTATTGGGATTCATCGGCGGCGGGCATATCGCCGCCGGCCAGGAAGCGCGCCTGAAGGCTGCCGGCGCGCACGTCGTGTTCAATGACATGGCCAGTTTGCCGGCGCTGGTGGCGGCCCTGCTGCAGCCGGCCACCGAGCCGCAAGTCGCCTAGCTAGCGGCAGGTATAGCCGCCATCGACCGGCAGGCTGACGCCGCTGATCATGGCGGCGGCATCGCTGAGCAGGAACAATATAGGCTTGGCTACGTCTTCCGAGGTGGCGAAACGGCGTAGCGGAATGGCCGCCAGCATGGGGCCGCTTTTTGCCGGATCGCTCCAGTCCCGTTCCGCCATCGGCGTCAGGGTCACGGTGGGATTGACGCTGTTGACGCGGATGCCGTGCGGCCCCAGTTCCAGGCACAGACTGCGGGTGATCGCATCCATGGCCGCCTTCGAGGCGCAATACGCCAGATGATGCTCGAGTGCCACCAGCGCCGCCTGGCTCGAGACATTCACGATGCTGCCCGGCCGTCCCTCGCGCAGCATGCCCTGCGCCACATGGCGTGCCATCATGGCCGCGCCGCGCGCATTGACCACCATCACGCGGTCAAAGCTGGCCGCATCGACTTCCAGGCTAGGCCCCAGTTGCGAGATGCCGGAGCAGTTGACGAGGCCATCGATGTTGCGCAGCGGCGCCAGCGCGGCCGCCATGGCATCGCTGTCGCTGATGTCGAGCTGCAGCGGTTCGCAACCGGTTTCGTCGGACAGCGCCGTCAGCCGTTCGGTATTTTGCCCGACCGCAATGACGCGCGCGCCAGCCGCGCTGAGCATGCGCGCCGTGACCAGGCCGATGCCGCTGGAAGCGCCCGTGACGATGAATCTTTTGTGGCGGAAATCGAATAGCATGGTAATCCTCAAGTTGGGTTGGCGTTGTTGATGCGATGCATCAGGGGCTGCAAGGCGGGATAGGCATCGCGGTACAGGGCAAAGGTGCGGCGGTAGACCTCGCTGGCGTCCGCTTGCGGTTTGCTGCGCGGCACCAGGGTGACCCAGCCCCGCTGGGCCGCGTCCTTGCTGACCAGGCCGGCACCCAGCGCCGCCAGCAAGGCCGCGCCCAGTGCCGCCTCGACGTTTTCCGCGATGGTGTAGACGGGATAGCCGGTGATGTCGGCAATGATCTGCATCCACAGGAGCGAGTGCGCGGCGCCGCCAACGACGATCAGCTTGTCGTCGAGCGCCACCGTGCCGGTGCCCCTGGCGCCCGCCTCGATATTGTGTTTCAGGGCAAAACTCACGCCTTCGAGCACGGCACGGTACAGATGGGCACGGCTGTGGTACAGGCTCAGGCCCAGGAAGGCGCCGCTGGCCCTGGCATCCCAGATGGGGCTGCGCTCTCCCATCAGGTAGGGCAGGAATAGCACGCCTTCCGCGCCGGGCGGTACCGCTTGCGCCTGCTCATCCATCAACTGGTGCGCATCGGCATGGCCCAGACGTCTGGCCGCCTCCACATCGGCCTGGCAAAATTCGTCGCGGAACCAGCTGACGGAAGCGCCGGCCGTGATGGCGCCGCCAAACACATACAGGTCGGACTGGCTGTTGAACACGTGCGGCATGCTGATCAGGCCGTGGCGCGCATCGACCTGCTGGTGGATATAGCCCCAGCACATGCTCGTGCCGATCATCGCCACATGCTGGCCCGCGAGGCTGGCGCCGGCGGCGAACGTGGCCACGGCCGCGTCGACCCCGCCCGCGATGACGGGCGTGCCGGCCAGCAAGCCCAGCTGTTGGGCCGCCAGCGGCAGCAGGACGCCCACCACGTCGGACGAGTCGACCAGGCGTTCGGGCATCATGCGCGCGGGGATGCCGAGTTCCTCCAGCATGGGTGCCGACCAGCTGCGCGCGGCCAAATCGTACACGCCGCCGATATTGCCGGCCGAGCTATGGTCGACGGCCACTTCTCCCGTCAGCAGATAATTGATATAGCTGTTTGGCGGCAGGAAGTAGCGTGTGTTGGCCCACACGTCGGGGCGGTGACGCTGGAGCCACAGCATCTTGGTATAGCCGTAATAGCTGTCGACACCGTTGCCGGTGACCGCGTACAGGCGCTCCAGGTCGACGTGCTGCCTGACCCATTCCACCTCGTCGGTGGCGCGCCGGTCCATCCATATCAGGCACGGGTGCAGCGGCTGCATGGCGGCATCGACGGGAATGCCGGAGCCGCCATACAGGCTGCTCACGCAGATGGCCTTGACGCGCTCGGCCGGTACGCCGCTGGCATGCAGCACTTGCCGCACGCAGGTCACGACGGCGTCATACCACACGGCCGGCCATTGCTCGGCCCACAGGGGACGCGGCGTGTCGATCTGGTAGCCCTGCGCATGCTGGGCCACGATGGCGCCGCCGCTGGTGACGAGCAGGGCCTTGGTGCTTTGCGTGCCGATATCGACACCGATGACGTAATCCATGCCGGCTTCCCCGTTAATGTTGCGCTGGTTTCAGCAATACCTTGATGGAATCGAGCGAGTTGGCCAGCGCGAACGCCTGCTCCCAGTCTTCCAGGGGAAAGTCGTGCGTGACGATGCCTTTCGAGGTGACCAGGCCCCGCTCCAGCAGGTCGATGGCGACCGGATAGCAATACGGACCCAGATGGGCGCCGCGCACGTCGAGTTCCTTGCGGTCGCCGATGATGGACCAGTCGGCGCTGGTTTCCTTGCCGAAGACGCTGAATTCGACGAAGCGGCCCAGCTTGCGGATCAGGTTCAAGCCCTGCGTCACGCCAGCCGGCACGCCCGTCGTCTCGATATACACATCGCAGCCGTAGCCGTCCGTCAAGCCGTGGATGATGGCCAGCGCATCGTCTGTGGCGGGATTGATGGTGACGTGGGCGCCGTATTCGCGCGCCAGCGCCAGGCGTTCCGGCACCATGTCGATCACCACCAGCTTTTTCGGCGTCTTCAGGGTCGCGATCTGCGCCATCATCAGGCCCAGCGGCCCGGCGCCGGCGATCACCACCACGTCGTCGAGCTGCACTTCGGCGCGGTTGACCGTGTGGATGGCGCACGCCATCGGCTCGATGATGGCCGCGTCTTCCAGCGAAATGCTCTCGGGAATCTTATGCACGAGGGCCGTAGGCGGGATGCGCATGTATTCGGCCATGCCGCCATCGGCCACTTCGCGCTGGAAGCCGAAGATATTGTGTACTTCGCACATCCAATATTTGCCCGATTTGCAAAAGCGGCACTTGCCGCAAGGCACGATCTGCTCGGCAATGATGCGGTCGCCCACTTTCACGCCGAAGTGTTCCTCGCCGTTTTCTCCCGCTTCGACCACGTAGCCGAAGAATTCGTGGCCGGGCACCACCGGTGGCTTGACCCACGACGGCTGGCCGTCGCCGCCCCAGAACATGGCGGCGCCCGAGTGGCATTTGCAGTCGCTGGCGCAGATGCCGCAGGCGGCGATGCGGATCAGCAACTCGTTCAGGCGTGGCTTGGGGCGGGTGATCTTTTGCAGGCGGTAATCTTTCGGACCGTGGCAAACGACGGCTTGCATCTCGACTTCGGTGTACTTCATGGGAGGCTCCAGGTGGTAAGGGTGGTCAGGTGGTGGTCAGGCGCGCTTGCTGCTGTTGCGGCTGATGTAAATGGCGAGCAGGATGATCACGCCCTTGATGATGTTTTGCAGGTAGGGCGAGACGCCCATCATGTTCAGGCCGTTATTCAGTACGCCGAGCATGACGGCGCCGATCAGGGTGCCGACGATGGAGCCGCGCCCGCCCGTGATGGCCGTGCCGCCCATGACGACGGCGGCGATGGCGTCCAGTTCGAAGCCGATGCCGGCGTTCGGCTGGCCGCTCATCAGGCGAGACGTGAGCACCAGGCCCGCGATGGCGGCGGTGCCGCCGCTGATGGCATACACCAGCAGCTTGTAGCGCGCCACGCGCACGCCGCTCAGGCGCGTCGCCTCCTCGTTGCCGCCGATGGCGTAGATATAGCGGCCCAGCGGCGTATGGTCGAGCAGCACATAGGCGACGAGGAAGACCAGCAGCATGGCCAGGATCGGCGTCTGCACGCCCAGCACATTGCCGCGGCCAAAGAATTCGAACCAGTCCGGCAAGTCGTTGATCGGGTAGCCGCCCGTGTACAGCAGGGCCAGCCCGCGCGCGATGCCCATGGTGGCCAGGGTGACGATAATCGGCGGCATCTTGGCGTAGGCGACAAAGAAGCCATTGCCCACGCCAAAGGCGATGCCCACGGCCAGGCCGGCCGCGATGGCCAATCCGGGCGGCAGGCCGGCCACCATCAGGCCCGCCGTCAAGGTGCCCGTCAGCGCCATCACGGAGCCGACGGACAGGTCGATGCCGCCGCTGAGGATGGCACACGTCATGCCGACGGCGATGATGGCGTTGATCGATACTTGCCGGGCGATATTGACCAGGTTATCGCTGGAAAAGAAATGGTCCGTGGTGGCCGCCATCGCGGCCGACACCAGCACCAGGCCCAGCAGCGGCAGGAAGGCGGGCGACTGCTTTAGCATGGCCCACAGGCGCCTCGCTGACAGGGGCGAGGTGGCGCGGCGTGGCGCCGCGAGGGGTTCAGTGTTGAGCGGCTGTTGCATGGCGCATTACCTCGCTGGAGTGAATGGACGCGCCCTCGAGCATGGCCACGATGGCGCCCTGCTTGAACACGGCGACCCTGTCGCACATGCCGGTGATTTCCGGCAGTTCCGATGAAATCAAAATGATGGAATAGCCATCGCTGGTGAGGGCGCGCATCAGGCGGTAGATCTCCGCCTTGGCGCCCACGTCGATGCCGCGCGTGGGCTCGTCGAAGATGAGGATCTTGCAGTGATGGTTGAGCCAGCGGGCGATCACCACTTTCTGCTGGTTGCCGCCGCTCAGGGTGCCCACGCGCGTGCCCGGGCCGGGTGCCTTGACGCCCACCTTGGCCATCATGGCCCGCGTGGCGGCCAGCTCGGCCGGGCGCCGTATCAGGCCCGCTCGCGTGTATTTCCCCAGGTTATTGATGGACATGTTTTCCGTGATGTTGAAATCGAGGATCAGCCCTTCGGTCTTGCGGCTCTCCGGCAACAGGCCGATACCGTGCCGCAAGGCATCGGTCGGATCGCGCAGGCTGGCGCGTCTACCGTGGACGCGGATCTCCTTGTGCCAGGCCGGGTGGGCGCCCATCACGGCCAGCGCCAGTTCCGTGCGGCCGGAGCCGACCAGGCCGGCAAAGCCGAGGATTTCGCCTTGCTGCAACTGGAAGCTGTTGGCGGGGCCATCCTTGCTCAGGCGCACGTCACGGGCGTCGAGCACGATGGTGGGCGAGGCGGCGCGCGCCGGCTTGGCGGGGAAGTTCGCTTCCAGCTTGCGCCCCACCATCATTTCCACCAGCTGGCCGATATCGGTGGCGGCCACGTCCGTCATACCCACGTACTGGCCATCGCGCAGGACGGTGATGCGGTCGCACACGTCGAAGATCTCTTCCATGTGATGCGAAATGAAGATCATCGCCACGCCTTGCTGGCGCAGTTCGCGCATGATGGTAAACAAGTGTCCTGCTTCGCTGGGCGTCAGGGTGGCCGTCGGTTCGTCGAGGATCAGGATGCGGGCATTGAGCGAGAGGGCCTTGCCGATTTCCACGAACTGCTGCTGGGCGATGCTGAGCTGGCTGACCTCGGCCGACAGGTCGATCTCGATGTTCAGGCGCGCGAAGATGGCCGCCGCTTCCTGCCGCATGGCTTTTTTCGACAGCAGGCCCACGGCATTCGTCTGCTCGCGTCCCAGGAAGATGTTTTCCACCGCATTCAGGTAGGGAACCAGGGAAAACTCCTGGAAGATGATGGCGATGCCGGCGGCGATGGCGTCGTTGTAGCTGTGAAAATCGCAGGGCTGGCCATCGACCATGATACTGCCTGCGTCGGGCCGGTAGATGCCGCTGAGAATTTTCATCAGGGTCGATTTGCCGGCGCCATTTTCACCGAGCAGGGCGTGGATTTCGCCTTGGCGGATGCTCAGGTTAATGTCGTTCAAGGCTTTCACGCCGGGGAAACCCTTGGTGATGTTTTGTAGCTGCAAGATCGTCTGCATGATGGGATCCGGAGTAACGATGAAGCTCCCGCAGCCAGGCCGCGGGAGTGGGCAGGCACGGTGGCTGCTGCTCTTACCAGCTGAAGGACTTGGCGCCGACCTTGTCCACCAGCTTGACGTCGACCGGTACCTGCGCCGGCACGTTGGCGCCCCATTTCTTTGCCATGGCGATGGCCAGCGCCAGGCGCACCTGGTCGCGCGGGTACTGGGCGGCCGTGGCGATGAACTTGGAATTTGGCTTGAGCATCGCCTTGATGGCTTCCGGCGCGCCATCCACGCTGGTCAGTTTCACGTCCTTGCCGCTCGCCTCGATGGCCGACAGCGCGCCCATGGCGCCGCCATCGTTGACGCTGAAAATGCCTTTCAGCCTGGGCTGCGCCTGCAGGATGTTTTCCGTGACCGTCAAGGCCTGGTCGCGTTCCTGCTTGCCGTTCTGGGTGCTGACGATCTTGATGCCAGGAAAGGCTGCCAGCGCATCCTTGCAGCCGCGCACCCGTTCCAGGATCGGCACGACGGGGATGCCGTCGAGGATCGCCACGTCGCCCTTGCCGTCCAGGCTCTTGGCCAGGTAGGTGCAGGCCAGCTGGCCTGCATTGAAATTTTTCGAGCCGACGAAGGAATCGACGGGGCCGTTGGCATTCGCATCGACGGCAACAACGATCACGCCGGCCGCCTTGGCCGCCTTGACGGCCGACTGGATGCCGACCGAATCGGTGGGGTTGAGCAGCAGGATGTCGATCTTTTTCTGGATCATGTCTTCCACATCGCTGGTCTGCTTCGCCACGTCATGGCGCGCATCGGTGATCACTACCGTGGCGCCGATGCTGGCGGCCGCCTCTTCCAGCGCCTTTTTCATGGTAATGAAATATGGGTTGTTGAGTTCCTGGAAGGACATGCCGACCTTCAAGGGCGCGGCGCTGGCGCTCACGGACAGGCTGGCGGCGCACAGGGCGGTCGTGGACAGGGCCAGCAATTTTCTTTTCAACATCATCATCTCCTGGTTTTTAGTATGGATTTTGGGTGTCATGGCAGCCTTGCCTTGCCTGCTGCCGGGGCATGAAGCGTAAAAAAGAGAAATCAGGCGCCTGGGGACACCGTTTTCAAACCGTCGTAGCGGCGGAATTTCGACGGTGAAATGCCCTTGTGCGCGAGGAACTGGCGGTTGAAATTGGACAGATTGTTAAAACCCACCTGGTAACAGATATCCGTGATGCTCAAGGCGCTGTTGCTGAGCATTTCGCAGGACAGCTTGATGCGCAGCAAGTTCACGTATTGCACAAAGGAAATTCCCGTGTGCTTGCTGAACGAGCGTGAAAAGGAACTGACGTTTTGTCCGATCAGTTCGGCCAGTTCCGATTCGCGCAGATCGGTCGACAGGTTCTTGCCGATATACGCCAGCGCCAGGTTGATCTTCGACGTCATATAGCTGTGCGGATCGGGCAGGTAGCTGGGGCTGGACAGCTTGCGGCGCTCGCTGTCGTGCAGCAGCAGCTCCAGCAGCGACAGGAACAGCATGACCCGGCGGCAGCCGCGCGCTTCCAGCAATGCCTGCATCAGGGGCCGGGCGGCGGCGCCGGTCTCCGGCGTAAATAGCAGGCCGCTGCGCGATTCGCCCAGCAGGGTCACGACCGGCTGCAATTCCGGGAAGGCGGCGATGGCCTTGGCCATGAAGTCGGCCGTGAATTGCAGGATCAGGCAGCGCTGCGGCACCGGCTGGTTATCGGGCAGCTCGCTGACCCAGTTATGCGGCAGGTTGGGGCCGGACATGACCAGGTTGCCCGGTTCAAAATCGCCGATATAGTCGCCGACGAAGTACTTGCCGCGGGTGTCGGTGATCAGCTGGATTTCATATTCGGGATGAAAGTGCCAGCGCACGGTGCGGTAGGGGTAGCCGTGCGACCAGGCTGTAAACGATTCATCGGCGGGCACGCAGACGACTTCGAGATCGGGATGCATGGCGGGCTCCGCGCGGTTCAGGCGAGGCGTGGAACAGCGCGGCGGGAATGGGGCGTGGCGGCAAGGCGGATGCGTGTCATGGCGTGTCTCCTGCTGGGGTTACCGTGCGCTCCAGCCATGCTGCCGGCCGGGCGTGTTATTGGTTTATGTCCCCATTCTATGCAGGCGAGCCGGACGGTGCTACCGATTACATGTGATAAAACCGATACTTTTTTTGCATTTACATGGCCGGAGATGACTCAAGGTCAAATTTTGTGCATTGCGTCAAATGTTGTTGAGCAATAACGCGGCGGTGTGGCGGGGAGGGGGAAACGCAGCGGCCAGGCGGGCCGCTGCGTGTTCAGGCAGACAGGTGCTTAGGCCAGAGTGGCAAACACCTTGCGCGCGGCGGCGATGGTGGCGTCGATGACGGCGTCATCGTGCTGCGCCGAGACGAAGCCCGCCTCGAAAGCGGCTGGCGCGAAGTACACGCCTTCGTCCAGCATGGCATGGAAGAAGGCGTTGAACTTGCTGCGGTCGCCCGCCATCATTTCCGCGTAGCTGGTCGGCGGCGTTGCGCTGAAATAGATGCCGAACATGCCGCCGATGTAGTCGGCGCAGAAGACCACGCCCGCCTCCTTGGCGGCAGCGGTCAGGCCTTCGGCCAGGCGCTTGGCCGTGGCGCCCAGCCGCTCGTAGAAGCCCGGCTGCTGGATCAGTTTCAGGGTGGCCATGCCGGCCGCCACGGCGACCGGGTTGCCGGACAAGGTGCCGGCCTGGTAGACGGCACCCAGCGGCGCCATGTTGTGCATCAGCGCCGCGCTGCCGCCGAAGGCCGCCACCGGCATGCCGCCGCCGATCACCTTGCCCAGCGCGGTGAGGTCGGGCTGGATGCCGTACAGCGCCTGCGCGCCGCCCAGGGCCACGCGCAAGCCGCACATGACTTCATCGAAAATGAGCAGGGCGCCGTGCTGCGTGCACAGCTCGCGCATCGCCTGCAGGAATTCTGGCGTGGCTTTCACCAGGTTCATGTTGCCGGCCACCGGTTCGACGATGACGCAGGCGATTTCCGCGCCGAAGCTGTCGAAGGCGTCCTTCAGCTGTTCCACGTTGTTATAGTCGAGCACCAGGGTGTGCTTCACAAAATCTTCCGGCACGCCAGCCGAGGTCGGGTTGCCGAAGGTGAGCAGGCCGCTGCCCGCCTTGACCAGCAGCGAATCGGCGTGGCCGTGGTAGCAGCCTTCGAACTTGACGATCTTGTCGCGTCCCGTGGCGCCGCGCGCCAGGCGCAGGGCGCTCATGGTCGCTTCCGTGCCCGACGACACCAGGCGCACCTGCTCGATCGACGGCACCAGGCGCGTGATTTCCTCGGCCATCAGCACTTCGCCTTCGGTCGGCGCGCCGAACGACAGGCCCAGCGCGGCCGCATCCTGCACCGCTTTCACCACTTCCGGGTGGGCGTGGCCGACGATGGCCGGGCCCCAGGAGCCGATATAGTCGATATAGCGCTTGCCGTCCGCGTCCCAGAAATACGGGCCTTCGGCGCGCGTGATGAAGCGTGGCGTGCCGCCGACGGAGCGGAAGGCGCGCACGGGCGAGTTGACGCCGCCTGGCGTGGTTTTTTGTGCGCGGGCAAACAGGATGTCGTTCTGTGAAGTCGTCGTCATGATAATCGTGCCTTGAGAGTGGATCGTTGTCTGTGTCGTCTGTGTTTGTGTGGACGGGATTATTGGGCGCCGCGCTGGCGCTGCTGCCGGAACAGGCGGTTCGGCACCAGCTTGCCCATGCCATGGCGCTGCGCGTGGGCCAGCGCGCCGGCCGTGAATTCCTGCGCCGCCACGACTACCTGCGGCACGTCGTCTTCGTTTGCCGCCAGGGCCAGCAGGGCGGTGGCCGCCGCAGACAGGGTGCTGCCGGCGCCGTTGAAGATGCCCGGCAGGTGCTGCCATTCGTCGTGGCGTACCACGCCGTCCTCGCCGAACAGGGTATTGGCGCGCAGCTTGCCTTCGCCCGTGCCGGACTTGCTGGCGTCGGCCGGCATGCCGGTGACGAGCACGTATTCGCAGCCCAGGGCCACCAGGTAGTCGACGTCGTTTTGCAGGGTGTCGTCCGGATCGGCATCGCGCCAGGTCTCGGCCAGGCGCTCCAGCTCCACCGGCGAGAGCACCAGCAGTGTCGTTTGCGGGATCAGCAACTGGCGCACGGCCGTGAGGATGTCTTCGTCGTCCATGCCCTGTTCCGGCAGCGCCGAGATGAAGGGGTCGAGGATCAGCGGCACGTTCGGATAGTCGGAGACGATTTCGGCGATGGCCGTGACGTTTTCCACGCTGCCAAGCGCGCCGATCTTGATGGCGGCGACGGACATGTCTTCCAGCAGCACGCGCGCCTGGTCGGAAACCCAGTCCGGGTCGACCGCCTGCACGTCTTCCACGCGCGCCGTATCGCTGATCAGCAGGCCCGTGGTGACCGACAGGCCATGGCAGCCGAAGGCTGAAAACGTGGCCAGATCGGCCTGGATGCCGATCGCGCCGACCGGATCGGACACGCCGAAGCTTAATATGAGGGGAGAAGTTTGGTTTTGCACGGCGGGTAGATTAAGATACCTAATTCAGCATTTTACTTGATTGAAGGGTGGCAGAACGTGAGTAGCAACGAAACAACGCAGCAATTCCAAACGTGGATGTGTCTTATTTGCGGCTGGGTTTATGATGAAGCGGCCGGCTTGCCCGACGAAGACATCGCTCCGGGCACGCGTTGGGCCGATGTTCCGATGAACTGGACCTGCCCTGAATGCGGTGCGCGCAAGGATGATTTCGAGATGGTGGCGCTGTAGTCAATCAGGTCCACGGGATGCCGCTGTCGCACGCAGGTATCGCGGCCGCCTGTGCTATGGTATGAAAGATTGTCGAATAATCACATGACGCGTCCCTTCCCGCCCGAGGCGCCGTCCGGTGCCGTGTGCGCCAGCGCCACGATACTCGTCATCGACGACAGCGCGACGATACGCAGCGCGGCCGCGAAGATACTGGGCGAGGCCGGTTACCGCGTGGTGGTGGCGGAAAACGGCTTCGAGGCCCTGGCCAAGATCGCCGACTGCCAGCCGGCGCTGATCGTGTGCGACATCGTGATGCCGCGCCTGGACGGCTACCGCACCTGTGCGCTGATCAAGGCCAGCGCGGCGTATCACGCCACGCCGGTGCTGATGCTGTCGTCGAAGGAAGGCTTGTTCGACCGCGCGCGCGGCGCCATGGCAGGCGCCAGCGCCTGCCTGGCCAAGCCGCTGGCGCGCGAGGCGCTGCTGGAGGCCGTGCGGCTGCACCTGGCTGGGCATTTTGAGTAAGTGTTTTTATTGATTGACAACGCAGCAAGGAAACAGATGGCCATACACACAATTCTGATCGTCGATGACTCGCCGACAGAACGCTACTACCTGAGCGAGATGCTGGTGCGTGCCGGTTATGCCGTCCTCACGGCGCAGGACGGCGCCGACGCGCTGGCGCAACTCAAAGAGGCCAGGCCCGACCTGATCCTGATGGACGTGGTGATGCCCGGTGCGAATGGCTTCCAGATCACGCGCGCCATCGCGCGCGATCCCGAACTGCAGGACGTGCCGGTGATTATCTGCTCCAGCAAGAGCCAGGAAACGGACCGCATCTGGGGCTTGCGCCAGGGCGCGCGCGATTACCTGGTCAAGCCGGTGGTGGAAGCCGAGCTGCTGGCCAAGATCGCCGCGCTTTCCTGAGCATGCACACGATGCCAGGTCACGGCGTGTCCACAGCGGCCTTTCCGCCTGCCGCTGCCGCCATGCCATCTTTTGAGGCGGGCGCGCGGCAGGGGCGCTTGCGCCAGTACCAGCTGCAATTGATCGAGCGGATACAGGCAGCGCGCAGCGGCGCACTGGCGGCGCGCAAGGAACTGGGCGTGATGCTCGGTGGCCGCCCCTGCCTGCTCGACCTGACGCAGCTCGGTGAAATCGTCATTGCCGCCGGTGTGCAGATCCAGGGCGTGCCGTTGGCGCAGGACTGGTACCTGGGCCTGGCGGCCATGCGCGGACGCCTGACGGGGGTCGTCGACCTGGCCCGCTACATGGGCGAACCGGCTTGCGCGCCCGGCAATCACTGCCGCATCATCACGTTTTCACCCCGCCTGGGCCTCAATTGCGCATTGCTGGTCGAGCGCGTGCTGGGCTTGCGCCAGCTGCGCGCGATGCAGCCCGTCTCCTTGCCGGATGCCCCGCCGTCGTGGGCGGCGCAGGCGCTGCGCGACAGCGAAGGGCAGCAATGGCTGCGCCTGGACCTGGCGCAGCTGGCGCAAGCGGAACGCTTCCTCGATGCCGGTTTTGGCGGCCCGGCCCTCCACAAGGACATTTGCTGATGGGCGCCCATTCTCCCATCCTGGCGGCCGGCATGCCCGAAGCGGAGCACGCGCCCGGGGAGCCGGCATCTGCGGCCGACCTGCCGCTGCGCCTGCGCGACGCGCTGGGGCGGCGCAAGTCGCTGGCCAGCGCGCCGGCCGGGGACTGGAAGCTGCCGCTGATCGGCCATTTTCCGCTGCAAAAGCAGCTGAGCATCCTGTCGACGGTGATGGCCCTGAGCCTGGCCGCCAGTCTGCTGTTCGTCGGCCTCAATACGCGCAGCGGCAATATCGCCTCGGCGCAGACGCAGCTGGCCAGCGATGCGCTGATGCATTCGCAGCGCATCGGCAAGGCCGCGCCGAACGCCGTGCAAGGCAATCCGGAAGCCTTCCGCCAGCTCGAGGAAAGCCGCAATGAACTGAACCAGGATTTCCGCCTGATGCTGCGCGGCGGGACGTATCACGGGCGCGATATCGGCGAGTCGCGTTCCGCCCTGCTGGCGGCCGTGGCCGACGCGCGCAAGAAGTGGGCCAGCAGCGACCGTGCGGCCAGCACCATCCTGCGCCTGAAAACGGAGCTGGGCGAATTCGACAGGACCTTGCAGCAATTGAACGCGCTGTCGCCGGCGCTGCTGGCGCAGACCGAGGAAGTCGCGGCGCTGAAGGTGCAGCGCGGCGGCAATGCGCGCGATCTGGCCGTCATCGGCCGCCTGATGATGCTGAGCCAGCGCATGAGCCGCAGCGCCAGCGAGTTCCTGTCGTCAGGCAGCATCAGCTCGGAAACGGCGTTTTCGCTGGGGCGCGACACGACGTATTTCCGTACTGCCGTCGAAGGCCTGTTGAATGGCAGCGTGTCGCTGCAACTGACGCCCACGCGCGACGCCGAATTGCGCGACCGGCTGGTGGCGCTGAAGGCCAGTTTCGACACTTACCAGAAGCTGGTGTCGTCGATACTCGACCGGCTCGACAAATTCAGCTCCGCGAAAAGCGCCGAACAGCTGATCTTCAACGAGAACGAAGACCTGCGCCAGCGTTTGACCCTGCTGCAGCAGATGTACCACGTGAACCAGGAAACCCTGGGCGTCGCCTTCTGGATGATGGTCGGCGGCGTGTTGCTGACCCTGATCGCGGCCGCCGGCATCGGCCGCGTGCTGCTGCAGGACTCCGTCAACCGCACGCGCGACGCCGAGCGGCGGCGCCAGGAAGCGGAAATCCTGCGCCTCCAGTCGCAGGAAAAAGAGGAAGCGGCGAAGTCCAGGAATGAGCAGAACCAGGCGGCCATCCTGCGCCTGATGAACGAATTGCAGAAGGTCGCCGATGGCGACCTGACGGTACAGGCCACCGTGTCGGAAGACATCACGGGCGCCATCGCCGATTCCGTCAACTACACGGTCGAGGAATTGCGCGGCCTGGTGGGGAGGGTGACGGCGACGGCCGAACAGGTCAACCGTGCCTCGACGCAGGCGCAAAGCATCTCCAGCAAGCTGCTGATCGCATCGCAGCAGCAGTCGCGCGAAATCCAGGGCGTCAGCGCCACCGTGGTCAAGATGGCCAATGCGATTACCGACGTGTCGAAGTCGGCCAGCGTCTCGGCCGATGTGGCGCGCCAGTCGGTGGCGGCGGCGCAGCAGGGTTCGACGGCGGTGGAAAACGCCATCAAGGGCATGCATGAAATCCGCGAGCAGATCCAGGATACCTCGAAGCGCATCAAGCGCCTGGGCGAATCGTCGCAGGAAATCGGTGAAATCACCGAACTCATTTCCGACATCACCGAGCAGACCAACGTGCTGGCGCTGAACGCCGCCATCCAGGCCGCATCGGCCGGCGAGGCGGGGCGCGGCTTTTCCGTCGTCGCCGAGGAGGTGCAGCGCCTGGCCGAACGCTCGGCGGCGGCCGCCAAGCAGATCGGCGCGCTGGTGCGCACCATCCAGGCCGACACCCAGGATGCGACGCGGGCGATGGAAACGTCCACGCAGGGCGTGGTCGAGGGCGCGCGCCTGTCCGACGCGGCCGGCGCCGCCTTGAACGACATCAGCCAGGTGTCGAAGCACCTGGCCGAACTGATCCAGGGCATCTCGTTCGCCACCGGCACGCAGGCCGGTTCGGCCAGCGGCGTGGCCTTGAATATCCAGCATATCCTGAGCGTGACGGAGCAGACCCAGGATGGCACGCAGCAAACGGCGCAATCGATCCATAAACTCTCGATGCTGGCGCAGGAACTGAAAAATTCGGTGTCGCGCTTCCGCGTCGCCGCCTGAACGCCGCGCCAGTCCAGGGCGAATTCCTTACCGAGGCATGCATGAGCACACCTGATAGTCCACAGCAGTCCAAGCCATTCGACAGCGAACCTTTGTCGTGGGTGATGGTGGAAATCCGCGAAGCCCTGGGCCGCTCGAAAACAGCCCTGTTCGAGGCGGGCGGCCGCGAGCGCGAGGAACGCGCCACGGCCCTGCAGCACGCGCGCTCGCACCTGCACCAGGCGCATGGCGCGCTGATGATGGTGGACGTGGCCGGCGCCAGCCTGCTGACGGACGGCGCGGAACGGGCGCTGGCGCGCTTTCGCGACGGCAGCCTCGAATACACGCTCGACCATGCGCAAGTCGTCGCCGCACTGTATCAGGCATTGACCGAATACCTGGAAGACCTGGTGGCCGGCACGCCGCCGCAGCCGGCGCGCTTGTTCCCCTATTACCGCGACCTGCAAACCATGCTGGGCGCCGAGCGCATCCACCCGGCCGACCTGTTTTTCCCGCCCTCCGCGATGCTGGAAGGGCAGGCCATCGCGCTGGCCGACACGCCGCCCGTGGCGGACTATCCTGCCTGGCGCGGACGCTTTGAAAAATCCCTGCTGCCCTTCCTGAAGGCGCAGGATGACGCGGCGCGGCGCCAGCACGCGGGCGACCTGCACGCCACCTTGACCCTGGTGGCCGACGCGCAGCAGGAAGCGCCGGCACGCACCTTCTGGTTCGCCATGCAGGCGTTCGCGGGGCTGGCGGCCAGCGGCGAGGGCATGGGCACGCTCAACGTCAAACAGCTGTTCGGCCTGATCAACCTGCAATTGCGCCGCCTGGCGCAGGGCACGGCCAGCCTGCCCGAAGCGATGCTGCGCGACGCCCTGTTCTTCATCGCCGCCGCACGCGAACCGACGCCGGAGGCACGCCAGTTGCGCACCGCGTTCGCCCTGGACGGCATGCTGCCCGCCGACGTGGAAGCGCGGCGCTACGGCCAGGTCGACCAGGATGCCTGGCAAGGCGCGCGCACGGCCCTGGCGCAGGCGCGCGCCAGCTGGAGCCGCCTGGCGCAAGCCGACCTCGATCCAGTCCTGGGCACGGATTTCGACGCATCGCTGCAAGAAGTGGCGGCACACGTGGAGACCCTGAAGCAGCCGGCCCTGGCCAGCCTGCTGCGCGAGTGCGCGGCCGTGGCGCGGCAAGCCGTCACCAGCGGGCGCAGCGCGGCCCTGGAAAATGAAATCGGCATGGCCCTGCTGTTTGCCGACACGGGCCTGGCGCAGCTGCGCCGCCTGCCCGACGATTTCGCCGGCAATGCGGAAACCATCGCCGCGCGCCTGCAGGCGCTGCTGGCCGGCGAAGCGCCGCCGCCCGTCACGGCGGGCGAGCTGTCGCGCCAGATCGAGCAGGGCCAGACCGTGGCCGCGCTGGCCGAGGACATGAAGACAGGGCTGCGCCAGGTGGAAAAGGTGCTCAACGCCTACTACGCGGATGCAGTGGGTGCGGGGACGGCGGGGGCACTCGATGGCGTCGCGCCCGTGCTGGAGCAGTTGCAGCGGCAGCTGGCCGGACTGGGACAGGACGACGCACGCGCCGCCGTGCTGCAGGTCGATGCGGCCGTGCGGCAGCTGGCCGGCGGCGACACCGATGCGCACGCCAATGCGGAGTCGCACGCCGCGGCGCTCGACGAGATCGCGCAAAATGTCAGCGCGCTGGGCTTTTTTGTCGATATGCTGGGCCGCAATGCACAGGCGGCCAGCGGGCGTTTCCATTTCGATGCGGCCGCCGGCACCTTCCGCGCCCTGCCATTTGAAAAAGTCGCCGCCGCCGGCGCCGTGCCCGTGCCCTTGCTCGACCAGGCGCTGGCGCCCGCCGCGCCTGCCGGCATGGATGCCGCGCCGGCGGTGACCGACGTCGACGCGCAGATGCTCGACATCTTCATCGCCGAAGCGCGCGAAGTGCTGGCCTTTGTCGACACCACGCTGGCCCTGCCGCGCGAGCAGGCCGCCAGCGGCGACCACCTGGCCATGCTGCGCCGCTCGTTCCATACGCTGAAAGGCAGCAGCCGCATGATCGGCCTGGCGCAGTTTGCCGAAGCGGCCGGCGCCGTCGAGCGCGTCATGAATACCTGGCTGGCCGAGGCGCGCCCCGTCAGCGACGACTTGTTTACCTTGCTCAATTACGGCTGGTACCAGCTCAGCGAATGGGTGGCCGAACTGGAAGGCGGCGCGGGGCGCGAGCGGGAGGCCGGCATGCTGCTTGCGGCGGCCGAGCGCGTGCGCGAAGGCGGACCGTTCGAACTGCGCAAGCCTCGCCCGGCATCGGCCGCGCCCATGGCCAGCAATGGCAATGTGATCGGACTTCCCTTGGCCACGGCGCCCGCGCTGCACGAAGCGCCTGACGATCACCTCAAGCACGTGGGCGAACTGCGCATCAGCCTACCCTTGTACAACATCTACCTGGCCGAGACGGATGAATTGCTGCGCGTGCTGACGCGCGACTTCGGCGAGTGGCGCCATGAACAGCGCGCCGTCAGCGCGGAGGCGCTGCAAGCCGTGCATACGCTGGCCGGGACGTCCGGCACGGTCGGCTTCCAGTCCCTGCGCGACCTGGCGCACGCGCTCGAGACGGTGATCGAAACGGTGGTGCCGCCGCTGGCCGGCCTGCAGGAAGCCCAGCACGACGTGCTGGAGCAGGCCACGCAGCGCATCGGGCAAATGCTGCAGGCGTTCGCGCTGGGCGACCTGGCGCCATCGCAGCCGGACATGATCGAAGCGCTCAACACCCTGTGGCGCGCCTTGACGGCGCCGCCCGGCGAGAGCCGGGAAGACCGGCTCGACGCCCTGTTTGCGGCCGCGTATGCCAGCATCGTCGGTATGCCGGCGCAGCCCGCCGCGCCGCTTTCCGAAGTCCCTGTACCGCAGCTCGAGACCCTGTTCGAGGCGACGTATGAGAGCATCGTCGCCGACGCGCTGCAGCCGGAGGCCGCCGAAGTGCCGGCGCCGCAACCGGCGCAGGACAGCGGCGCCAGCGACGACCTGTTCGACGCCGGCTTCGAGCACGCGCCGCCGCTGGAGCATGCGGCGCCGGAAGCGCCGGCGCCCGCCATCATGCCGGCCGATGCGGCCGCGCTGCTGGCGGCGAGTGCCGGCATCAGCGATGAACTCGACCTCGATCTGTTGTCCGTCTTCCTGGAAGAGGGCGCCGACCTGCTGCCGCAGATCGGCGAGGCGCTGCGCAGCTGGCAGCAGCAGCCGCACGACAGCGGCCAGGCGCAGATGCTGCTGCGCACCCTGCACACCGTCAAGGGCAGCGCGCGCATGGCCGGCGCCATGCGCCTGGGCCAGCATGCGCATGAAATCGAGACGCATATCGAAAACATGCTGCACGCGGGCACCGCCACGCCGCAAGCCTTCGAGGAATTGCTGGCCCACTACGACCATGCGCAGCACCTGTTCGAGCAGTTGCAGCAGCCCTTGCTGCCCTTGCCGGGCATGGAAGACACGCCGGTGACCGAACCGAAGGCGGCGCTGGTGCGCGTGCGCGCCGATATCCTCGACCGCCTGGTGAACCAGGCCGGCGAAGTGTCGATCACGCGCTCGAAGATGGAAAATGAAGTGGGCGTGCTGGGCGCTTCGCTGTCCGAGTTTTCCGACAACCTGGCGCGCCTGCGGCGCCAGCTGCGCGAAGTGGAAATGCAGGCCGAATCGCAGATCGCCTCGCGTATGGCCGTCGGCAGCGAGCGCGAATTCGACCCGCTCGAATTCGATCGCTTTACGCGCCTGCAGGAACTCACGCGCATGATGGCCGAAAGCGTCAACGACGTGGCCTCGTTCCACGAAAACCTCAGCCACAGCGTCGATGCGGTGACGGACGACCTGGTGCTGCAGGCACGGCTGACGCGCGAGCTGCAGCGCGACCTGATGCAGATCCGCATGGTGCCGTTTGCCAGCATCGCCGAACGCCTGTTCCGCGTGGCGCGGCAAAGCGCCAAGGAAGTCGACAAGCGGGTCAACCTCGACATCCGCGGCGGCGGCGTGGAAATCGACCGCAGCGTGCTCGAACGCATGGCCGCGCCCTTCGAACACCTGCTGCGCAACGCCATCGTGCACGGCGTCGAGCCGCGCGATGCGCGCCTGGCCGCCGGCAAGAGCGAGACGGGCGAGCTGCTGGTGCAGGTCAGCCAGCAGGGCAATGAGGTGGCGATCGCCTTTTCCGACGATGGGGCGGGACTGGACCTGGAACGCATCCGCGCCAAGGCGCACGGCGCCGGCCTGGTGGCGACGGACGCGCCGCTGACCGACGCGCAGGCGGCCGAGTTGATTTTCACGCCGGGCTTTTCCACCGCCGACAGCCTGACGGAACTGGCTGGACGCGGTGTTGGCATGGACATCGTGCGCTCCGAAGCGCTGGCCCTGGGCGGGCGCGTGGAAACGCTGACGCATGCGGGCCTGGGCATGCGCTTCACCATCCACCTGCCGCTGACCCTGGCCGTCACGCAAGTGGTGCTGCTGGCGGCGAACGGCAAGACGTATGCCTTGCCGTCGGTGCTGGTGGAGCAGGTGCTGCACCTGAAAGGCGAACAGCTGGAGCAGGTGCGGGCGGCCGGGCGCATCGAGTCGCACGGGCAGTCGCTGGCGCTGCATCACCTGTCGGCCATGCTGGGCGAGACGCCGGCGGCGCAGGCCACGCAGCGTCATGCGCCCGTGCTGCTGCTGAGGAATGGCAACGACAGGCTGGCCTTGCAGGTCGATGACGTGGTGGGCAACCGCGAGGTCGTGGTCAAGCACGTGGGCCCGCAACTGGCGCGCATGCCGGGCATCGCCGGCGCCACGGTGCTGGGCACGGGCGACATCGTGCTGATCCTCAATCCGGTGGCGCTGGCGCAGCACCTCGAGCATCATCCGGAACTGCTGTCGCAGTATGCGCTGGCCAGCAGCGAGCAGCATGCCGCTTCCAGCGCGCTGGCCGCGCCTGCCGTGCGCGTGATGGTGGTCGACGATTCGCTGACGGTGCGCCGCGTGATGCAGCGCCTGTTCGAGCGCGAAGGCTACCAGGTGCTGCTGGCCAAGGATGGCCTCGACGCGCTGGAGCAGCTGCATGCGCTGGAACCGGCTGCCATGCCGGCGCTGTTGCTGGTCGACGTGGAAATGCCGCGCATGGACGGTTTTGATTTGACGCGCAATGTGCGCAGCGACGACAAGACGCGCGCCATCCCCGTCATCATGATCACCTCGCGCAGCGCCGACAAGCACCGCGCGCATGCATTCGAGCTGGGCGTGAATGCGTATTTCGGCAAGCCGTTCCAGGAAGAGGAATTGCTGGCGGAGGTGGGGCGCTTGCTGGCCGACGGCGTGGCGTAACCCGACGCCTTCACAAGCGCTAACGATGTTGTCGGATTACGCGGGGCCTTGCCCCGCTAATCCGACCTACGCTCTTGCACGATGGCGCATGTCGGGTAGGTCGGGTTAGCGCGCAGCGCGTAACCCGACATCACCGCAATGCCAATCAATTACCTGCTTACCCCGCCACCTTCACCACCGCATAGCGCTCCAGGGTCTCCTTGCGCGCCTCATCGTGCTGCACGATGGGTTCCGGATAATCGCGTCCCAGCACGATGTTCTTTTGCTCGAGCAGCATGCGCGGCACCAGCCAGGGCGCGTGGATTTCCTTGTCGCCCAGCGCCTTCAGCTGCGGCAGGTAGCGGCGGATGAAGCGCCCGCCCGCGTCGAATTTTTCCGACTGCGTGATGGGATTGAAGATGCGGAAGTAGGGCTGGGCGTCGCAGCCGGACGAGGACGCCCACTGCCAGCCGCCGTTGTTCGACGCCAGGTCGAAGTCGTTCAGGTGCAGCGCGAAATACGCTTCGCCGCGGCGCCAGTCGATGCCCAGATCCTTGATCAGAAAGCAGGCCGTGACCATGCGCAGACGGTTGTGCATATAGCCCGTCTGGTTCAGCTGCGCCATGGCCGCGTCGACCAGCGGATAGCCGGTGCGGCCCTCGCACCAGGCGGCAAAGGCGGCATCGGCGTCGGGGCCCGTCTCCCAGGCGATGGCGTCGTAGGCCGGTTTGAAGGCGCCGCCTTCCACGTGCGGGTTCTGGTACAAAATCATGGCGTAGAAATCGCGCCAGATCAGTTCGGCCAGCCACACGGGCGCGCCATCGCCGCCGCCGCCCCGGTCCATCAGGTCGACCACGGTGCGCACCAGATAGCGCAGTGACACGGTGCCGAAGCGCAGATGCATGGACAGGTAGGACGGCCCCTTCAGGGCGGGAAAATCGCGCGCCACGTCATAGCGGGCCACGCGCGGCAAAATCCTCGAACAGCGTGCTGGCGCCCGACATGCCGGTGGGAATGGCCAGTGCGGCCAGGTTGCTCGCTTCAAACCCCAGCTCGCCCAAGGTGGGCAGGGGCGCCGGCGTGCCATTGCGCGGCGGCGCCAGGCTGGCCGCATGCGGTTCGATAGCGAACGGCGTCAGGCAGCCGGGTTCGGCGCGCATTTTCTTCAGCCAGGCATTCTTGTACGGCGTGTAGACGGTGTACGGTTTGGCCGACAGCGTCAGTACCTCGTCCTTCTCAAAGATGACCTGGTCCTTGAAGCTGAACCACAGGCGCGCGTCGCGCGTGAGCGCGGCGGCCACGGTGGCGTCGCGGGCGATCGCTTGCGGTTCGTAGTCGTGGTTGGCAAAGACGGCGTCGGCGTTCAATTCGGCGGCCAGGCGCGGGATGGCCTCGGCCGCGTCCGCGTGCAGCACGATCAGGTCGCCGCCCAGCTGGCGCAGCTCATGGGCCAGCTCGGCCACGCTGGCATGGATGAAGTCGACCCGCCGGTCGCGGCGCGGCAGCGTTGCCAGGATGGCGGTGTCGTAGACGAAGACGCAATGCACGGCCTGGCTCTGGCGCAGGGCGTGATGCAGTGCAGCATGGTCAAACGCGCGCAGATCGCGCCGGAACCACACCAGGGAAGTCTTGATTCTCATTATTTCGCGTGTTCAGGGTCAAAGATAGGCGATTTTTTGCCGCCAACAGGGCTTTATGGCCGCTCGCGTCGTGCCTTTGGCGTCGCTGCGGCGGCAATTCAGTGTAAACTACCGGGTATGTTCATGGTGCTTTATGTGCGACAGCGATTTTGCAATCAATTTTACAATTGGCATTGACATGCGTCTGCAGGCATAGCGAATTGACCATTAATTTACAACATAACAAGAATAGCGCCTGGCAACACGGTGCGCGCCGCCCAGGATGTGCGGCCGCTGGCGCCAGGCGTACGATAGCGGGGTAAGCGAGACTTGCCAGCAAGCCCACAGAGAGAGCATCGCGTATGAAAAAGAGTAAAATCGACCAGACTCTACCAGGACATCGCCTGATGCAGGGTGTGGGAGAACCGGCCGCGACCGGTTCCTCCACCTTGAATCTGGCCAACCATTTCCTGATTGCGATGCCGGCCATGCAAGACCCGATCTTCGGCGGCACGGTCGTGTACGTGTGCGAACACAATGAAAACGGCGTGCTGGGCGTCGTCATCAACAAGCCCACCGACATGACCATGGAAGTGCTGTTCGACCGCATCGACCTGAAACTGGCGGCCGGCAGCGACACGCCCATCATCAACGAGCCGATCATGTTCGGCGGCCCGGTGCAGGACGACCGCGGCTTCGTGCTGCATACGCCGGGCGCGCGCTATTCCTCGTCGCTGACGGTGACCGATGAAGTGGCCTTTACCACCTCGATCGACGTGCTCGAAGCCGTCGCCAAGGGCGATGGTCCCGAGCGCATGCTCGTCTCGATCGGCTACTCGGGCTGGAGCCCGGGCCAGCTGGAAGACGAGATCGGCCGCAACGGCTGGCTGACGGTGGGCGCCTCGGCCGACATCCTGTTCGATTTCCCCATCGAAAAGCGCTACGTGGCGGCCATCAAGCTGCTGGGCATCGATCCCCTGATGCTGGCCAGCGAGGCTGGCCACGCATGAGCGGTGACGCCATCGACACCATCCTCGCCTTCGATTTCGGCTTGAAACGCATCGGCGTGGCCATCGGCAATACCATGATTTGCCAGGCCAAGCCGCTCAGCGTGATCACGGCCACGGCGAACGAGCCGAAGTTTGCCGCCATCGATAGCCTGATCAGGGAGTGGGGCGCCAGCCGCATCGTGGTGGGCTTGCCCAGCCACCCGGACGGCACGGAGCACGAGATGAGCGCGCGCTGCCGCCGTTTCGCCAACCAGGTGCATGGCCGCTTCAACCTGCCGGTGGAACTGGTCGACGAACGTTACTCCTCGGCCGTCATCGCCGCCAGGCGCGGCGAAGTCATCGACGACCGCGCCGCCGCCATCATCCTGCAACAGTATTTCGACGCGAATTATTAATCTGACCCTAGACTTCCTCCCTGAATGATCAAGAACTCTATGCCGCATCCTACGAATCCTTCCCAACTCGACGCCGAGGCCCTGTACGGGGTCTTGCTGCAACAGGTGCAGAGCGGCCTGGCGGGCATCCCCAACGTGGCCATCGTCGGCATCCATTCGGGCGGCGCCTGGCTGGCCGAGCGCCTGGCGCGCGACCTGAACCTGCTTGACCGCCTGGGCGTGCTCGACGTGTCCTTCTACCGCGACGACTTCGCCCAGAAGGGTCTGCATGCGGACGTCAAGCCGACGCAGATCAGCTTTGACGTGGCCGGCGCCACCATCCTGCTGGTCGACGACGTGCTGTACACGGGCCGCACCACGCGCGCGGCCATCAACGAATTGTTCGATTATGGCCGCCCGGCCAAGATCATGCTGGCGGCCCTGGTCGACCGCGGCGAACGCCAGTTGCCGGTGGCCGCCGATTTCGTGGCCGCTTTCACAGCCGTGCCGCCGGGCCAGGCCCTGGTCCTGAAGCAAGCCGACGATGGAAAATTCACGCTCACCATAGATACCCACCATGCTTAATCCGCAACTGAATAAACACGGCGAACTGCAACATCTGCTGACGATCGAAGGCTTGCCGAAGTCTATCGTCAACCACATTCTCGATACCGCTTCCTCGTTCGTCGGCATCTCCGACCGCGACGTGAAGAAGGTGCCGCTGATGCGCGGCAAGAGCGTTTTCAACCTGTTCTTTGAAAACTCCACGCGCACCCGCACCACCTTCGAAATCGCCTCGAAGCGTTTGTCGGCCGACGTCATCAACCTGAATATCCAGGCCTCGTCGGCCAGCAAGGGCGAATCGCTGCTCGACACCATCGACAACCTGTCGGCCATGCATGCCGACATGTTCGTCGTGCGCCACGCGCAGTCGGGCGCGCCCTATCTGATCGCCAAGCACCTGATCGACACCAAACAGCCGCACGTCCACGTGGTCAACGCGGGCGACGGTCGCCACGCGCACCCGACCCAGGGCTTGCTCGACATGTACACGATCCGCCACTACAAGAAGGATTTCACCAACCTGACGGTGGCCATCGTGGGCGACATTTTGCACAGCCGCGTGGCGCGTTCCGACATCCATGCGCTGACCACCCTGGGCGTGCCGGAAGTGCGCGCCATCGGCCCGCACACCCTGCTGCCGGGCGGCCTGGAACAGATGGGCGTGCGCACCTTCACCAACATGGATGAAGGCCTCAAGGGCGTGGACGTGATCATCATGCTGCGCCTGCAGAATGAACGCATGAGCGGCGCGCTGCTGCCGTCGGCGCAGGAATACTTCAAGAGCTATGGCCTCACGCCCGAGCGCCTGGCGCTGGCGAAACCGGACGCCATCGTCATGCATCCGGGCCCGATGAACCGCGGCGTGGAAATCGATTCGGCCGTGGCCGACGGTCCGCAGGCGGTGATCCTGCCGCAGGTGACGTTCGGTATCGCCGTGCGCATGGCGGTGATGAGTATTTTGGCTGGTAATCAGGGCTGATAGCCCAAGGACGAGTAAGCGAGCATGACGACACTACATATCAAGAACGGCCACCTGATCGACCCTGCCAACGGCATCGATGGCTTGCAAGACCTGTTTATCGCCGACGGCAAGGTGCTGGCCGTGGGCAGCGCCCCGGCCGGCTTCAAGGCCGACACCACCTTTGACGCGGCCGGCCTGGTGGTCACCCCCGGCCTGGTCGACCTGTCCGCGCGCCTGCGCGAGCCGGGCTACGAATACAAGGCGACCCTGGAATCGGAACTGCAGGCGGCGCTGCAAGGCGGCGTCACGAGCCTGGTGTGTCCGCCCGACACCGATCCCGTGCTCGATGAGCCGGGCCTGGTGGAAATGCTGAAATACCGCGCCAAGACGCAGAACAAGGCCCACGTGCACCCGCTGGGCGCGCTGACCATGGGCTTGAAGGGCCAGTCGCTGACGGAAATGGCGGAACTGACGGAAGCGGGCTGCATCGGCTTCGCGCAGGCGGAAGAGCCGATCGAGGACACCACCGTGCTGCTGCGCGCGATGCAGTATGCGAACACCTTCGGCTACACCGTCTGGCTGCGCCCGCAAGACCCGCACATCGGCCGTGGCGGCATCGCCCACAGCGGCCCGCTGGCGTCGCGCCTGGGCTTGTCCGGCGTGCCCGTGATGTCCGAGACCATCGCGCTGCACACGATCTTTGAATTGATGCGCGCCAGCCGCGCGCGCGTGCACCTGTGCCGCATCTCGTCGGCGGCGGGCCTGGAACTGATCCGCGCCGCCAAGGCCGAAGGCTTGCCCGTCACTTGCGACGTGGGCGTGCACCACGTGCACCTGACGGACGCCGACATCGGCTTCTTCGATCCGAACGCGCGCGTCACGCCGCCGTTCCGCAGCCAGCGCGACCGTGACGCGATCCGCGCTGGCCTGCTCGACGGCACGGTCGACGCCATGTGCTCGGACCACACGCCCGTCGACGACGATGAAAAACTGCTGCCGTTCGGCGAAGCGTCGCCCGGCGCCACGGGCCTGGAACTGCTGCTGTCCTTGGCCCTGAAATGGGCGGACGACTACGCGCTGGCGCAGCCGCAAGCGGGCGAGCGTCCGCTTGCGCGCGCCGTGGCCAAGGTCACGTCCGACGCGGCCCGTGTCGCCGGCATCCCGGCCGGCAGCCTGGCCGTGGGCGAAGCGGCCGACATCTGCGTCTTCGATCCCGCCGCGCGCTGGACCGTGTCGTCGGCCTCGCTGGCCAGCCAGGGCAAGCACACGCCTTTCCTCGGCTATGAGCTGAGCGGCATCGTCAAGGCGACCATCGTGGCCGGACGCGTGGCGTTTCAGCGTTAAATTTTTTGTGTCGGAGCCGTAGGTCGGATTAGCGGTACGCGTAATCCGACAAGCCCATGGCGGCTCCTGTCGGCTTACGCAGCGCCTCGCGGGCGCTGCCAAGCCGACCTACGCGGCTGCATGGCTTTGCTTCCAACCTTGGTGTCATTTGAAACTTCTGCTTACCTACCGCCTCGCGCGCATCGCCATTCACCTGAGCTGCGGCATGGCCAAGAGCGCCGTGCTCTTTCCCTGGCTGGACCTGGAAGGGCGCAACCGGCGCATCCGCCGCTGGTCGACGCAGCTGCTCGACATCTGCGGCGTGCACGTGGCGCAGCCGGCAGACAGCGTGCCGGCACTCGACCATGCGATGGTGGTGGCGAACCACGTCTCGTGGCTCGACATCTTCGTCATCAATGCCGTCCACCCCTGCCGTTTCGTCGCCAAGGCGGAAATCCGCGCCTGGCCGATCCTGGGCTGGCTGGCGGGGCGCGCCGGCACCATCTTCATTTCGCGCGGCAGCAAGCGCGACCTGCGTCTGATCTTCCAGGGTCTGGTGGATAAATTGACGGCGGGCGAACGCATTGCGTTTTTCCCCGAAGGCACGACCGCCGCGCAAGGGCAGATCCTGCCGTTTCACGCCAACCTGTTCGAGGCGGCCATCGATGCGCAGGTGCCGGTGCAGCCGTTCGCGCTCGTGTATGTGGATGACAAGGGGGCGCTGCACCACGCCGTCGACTTCATCGGCGACATGAGCTTTGCGCAAAGCATGGTGGCGATCCTGAGCGGCCCGCCGATCACGGCGCGCCTGACCTGCCTGGCGCCAGTGGCGACGGCCGACGCGCACCGCCGCGAACTGGCGGCGGCAACGCAGGCGGCGGTGGCCGCTGCGCTGCCGCTGGAAAAGGCGGCCTAGTTCTTGACGTGCAGCCAGCGCGCATGCGCGGCGCGGGCCAGGTAGTCGAGGATAAAACCTAACATCCCGATCAGCACGATGGCGGCCATCAGTTCCGAATACGCGAGGCGGTCGCGCGTGTCGAGGATGAAGTAGCCGAGGCCGGCCGACACGCCCAGCATTTCCGCCGGCACCAGCACGATCCAGATGATTCCGATGGCCAGGCGCACGCCCGTCAGGATATCGGCCGTGATGCCCGGCAAAATCACCTTGAAGACGATTTCGCTGCGCGTGGCCGACAGGCTGCGCGCCAGCAGCAGCCAGTTCGGATCGAGCCGCGCCACGCCGGCCGCCGTATTGAGCAGGATGGACCAGACGGCCGCAAACGCCAGCAGGAAGTATACGGGCGCGTCGCCCACCCCCAGCACCATCACGGCGATCGGCATCCAGGACAGCGGCGAAATCATGCGCAGCAGCTGGAACAGCGGCATGGCCGCGCCGGAAAAGCTTTTCGACATGGCCACCAGCACGCCCAGCGGCACGCCGATGACGATCGCCAGTCCCAGGCCAACGGCCACCCTTTGCAGGCTCAATACCACGTGCAGCCAGATATCCGAACCGCCCAGCATCTCCTTGAACGCCAGCGCCGTGGGCAAGGGCGCAAAGGCGGTGGCGATCGGCGTGGATTTCTCCAGCGCCGTCACGCCCACGGACCACAATAGTAAGGCACAGGCCAGCCCCACCAGGGGCAGGCCGAACTTCGTCAACAACTTGCTTGCCATCGTCAGACCGCCACGGTTTCGCTGCGCAGCAGGTTGGCCGGCAAGCCGAAGGCGGCCGGGCCGCCGACTGCCGTGATGGCCTTGCGCACGAAGCGGTCATCGACCAGATCGCGCGCGGCGAACTTCGGATCGAGATTGGCCAGGAAGCGCGTATCGCCTTCGACCTTGGTGCGGCCGATGGCGCGCACCAGTTCTTCCGTGTACGAGGCAAACGGATACGGCTGGAAGTCGATGCGGCGCTGCTGCCAGTTCTTGTGCACGATCAGGCCCTGCTTTTCATAGCCGGCGTAATCGGTGGTGGCCAGCACCTTGGTCAGCACCTGCAGCGGATGCGGCGTGTAGCGGTGCTCTCCCACGTTCGACAGCAGCTTGGCCGTGTCGACCTGGTTCGTGCGCGTCCACAGCTGCGCCTTGACGATGGCGTTGGTGACCTTTTGCGCCCATTCCGGACGCGTGTTGATGTCGCGCTCGGACAGGAAGGTGACGCAGCACGCATGATTTTTCCACACGTCGCCCGAGAAGCGCAGGATCTTGCCGATGCCGGCGTTTTCCGCCGCCGCATTGAATGGTTCTGCCACGATGTAGCCGGCAATCGACTTGCTGGCCAGGGCCGAGACCATTTCGGCCGGCGCCAGCACGATCAGGTTGACTTCATTCGGCTTGATGGCCGCGTTGCGCGCGCGCGTGACGGGCGTCAGGCCATTCGAGGACAGGATTTGCTGCAGCAGGATGTTGTGGATCGAGTACCAGAAGGGGATGGCGACCGTGCGTCCGCCCAGGTCGGAGACCTTGTTGATCTCGTTGGCCACCGTCAGCGCGGAGCCGTTGACGTGGTTCCAGGCGACGACTTTCGCGGGGAACTTGGCGCCGTAGCGCACCCACAGGGTGGCCGGCGACAGCAGGTGGATGACGTTGACCTGGCCTGCCACGAAGGCTTCGATGATCTGCGCCCAGCTGCGGAACAGGCGCGGCGTTTCCGCCTGCAAGCCTTCCGCCTCGAACAGCTTGCGCGCGTGCGCGACGAGCAGCGGGGTGGCGTCGGTGATGGGCAGGTAGCCGATCTTGACGGGCTGGTCGTCGCCTTTCGGGCCTTGCTGGGCCATGGCGTCGCCGGCGAACAGCAGCGGCGAGGCGACGCTGGCCGTGGCCAGGGCCGACATGCGCAGGAAGTCGCGCCGCGTCAGGCCGCAGTCGCAATCGGACGCGGCGCAGATATGCAGGGGGTTGTTATTTTCTGGGAGGGACATGAAAGTGTTCCGATTGGTTATAGTGGGGCGAGGGCCGGCTGCTGGTCCTGCTTTTGCAGCGCCTGCAGGGCGTCGAGAATGTCCATCTTGAGGGCGATCACCTCGGCGCTGTGGCCGATGCGCGGCTGGGCGATGGCGACGGGCCATTCGCGCACGATGTTGCCCGGCTTGCCGCCCATGAGCAGGATGCGGTCGGCGACGAGGATGGCTTCGTCGATATCGTGCGTGACCAGCAGCACGGCCGTGTGCCAGCGGTGCACCACGTCGACCAGCAGCGACTGCATCTCGGCGCGGGTGATGGCGTCGAGCGCGGAAAACGGTTCGTCGGCGAACAGCAGTTCCGGTTCGCGCGCCAGCGCGCGGGCCAGCGCCACGCGCTGCGCCATGCCGCCCGACAGCGCGGATGGATACAGTTTTTCGCGGCCCTTCAGGCCCACCGCTTCGATGGCTTGCGCCACGCGCGCCTGGTGCGCCGCGCGCGTCAGCTGCGGCTGGTGCTTGAAGTCCAGGCCGAAGCCCACGTTGCCCGTGACGTTCAGCCAGGGCAAAAGGCTCGCCTGCTGGAAGACGAGGGCGCTGCGCGGATCCGGTTCGCGCATGGGCGCGTCCAGGAATTGAATGGCGCCCGTCGATGGCGGCTGCAAGCCGGCCAGCACGCGCAGCAGGCTTGACTTGCCGCAGCCGCTGCCGCCCAGCAGGCAGACGATCTCGCGCTTGCGCACGCCCAGCGAGACGTGCTGGAAGACGGGCGCGGCGCCCGCATAGGAAAAGCCCAGATCCTGCGCCTGCAAGGCCCAATCCGCTACACTCATGCCGATACTCCCGCCTTGGCCGCCTGCTGGCTGTCGAACAGCTGCAAGGCCGATTGCAACTGCGTCAGGCTGGGGGTGACGATGGGGATGAACGACGATTCGCGCCAGCGGCGGGCAAAGCCCTGCTGCTCGGCGTTCAGGTAGGCGCGCCCGCCCATGGCTTGCAGTTCCAGCATCAGCGCCTGCTGCAGCACGTCGGCCAGCTGTATGCGCAGGCGGAACATGGCCGGCGCCTGCGTCTTGAAGCGGCCATCGTGCACGCCGGCCAGCAGGGTAGCGACGGCGCTTTCGAGGGTCGCTTGCAGCGCTTCGATGCGCGGCGTGAGCTGGTTGCGCGAGCCGGCCGAGATTTGCGCCGCCTGCGCCAGGCTGGCGCGCGCCAGGCCGATCGACAGGCCGCACTGCATGCCGAGGAACGATGGGCGCACCTGCGGCAGCCAGGCCGGCGCGTTGTCGCTGATGATGTCCGCGGCGGGGATGTGCACCTGCGCCAGCTTGACGGAAGCCGTATTGCTGCCGCGCAGGGCGATCAGGTCCAGGTCGTCGCTGCGCTTGACGCCCGCCGTGCCGCTGTCGAAAGCGACGATGACGGGCGGCGCGCCGTCGTCGGGGGCCACGGCGGCCGCCGCGACAAAGCCTGCCTTGCGCAGGTTGGTCACCCAGGCCAGGCCGCCGTCGACCAGCAAGCCGTCATCGTGGCGCGCGCCCGTGATTTGCAGCTGTTCGATGCCGGACAAGAATTTCATGGCGTTCGACAAACCGCTGGCTCCTGCCTGCGTGCCGGCCAGCAGGCCGGGCAAGCGGCGCTCGGCCAGCGCGCGGTTTGCGCTTTGCAGCAGGAATTCGATGAAGCAGCGCTGGCCCCAGAAGACAAAGGCCGCCGTCACCGATTGCTCGGCCACCTTGGCGATGGCCTCGATGGCGTCGCGCACGTCGCCGCCCGCGCCGCCGTGTTCCGGCGGCACGCCGATGGCCAGCAGCTTGTCGCCGGCGAGGGCAGGCAAAACGGTTTCAGCCAGTTCCGGCGATTGGTCGAGCTGGTCGGCATGCATGTGCAGCCAGTGAGTGAGGTTCGCCATGTCAGACGGCGCCGGGCAGGTAGGGCGTCAATTGCGGATTGACGGGCGTGCCGGCCAGGCTGTTGGAGAAATTGCACAGGGTGGCCAGGCTGATGCCCAGCACGACTTCGAGCGCCTGCTGTTCGTTGTAGCCGGCGGCCAGGAAGGCTTGATATTCGGCGTCGCTGACGGCGCCGCGCGCGGCGATGACGGCCGTGGTGAAGGCGGCGACGGCGTCGAGCTTCGCATCGCCCGTCGGCTGGCCGTGCTGCAGGGCGCGCACCGTGTCCGGTGTCTGGCCCGCTTTTTCAGCGAGATGGCGCTATGGCCGGCGATGCAGAAATCGCAGCCATGGATGCGCGCGGCCGTGATCTGCACCACTTCGCGTTCCATTAACGTCAGGCTGGCGCGCGCATTGATGCCGGAGACGGTCAGATAGGTTTCCAGGGCCAGCGGGGCATTGGCCAGCACGCCGATCAGGTTGGGCAGGAAGCCATTGTTGGCGATGGCCTTTTCCACGAAGGGACGGCTGTCGGCCGGGGCGGTATCGAGAGTGTGCAGCGTCAGACGGGACATGGGGTACCTTGCTAAGTTAGTAAGTCACCCGGGCATTATATCGGCCATGACCTTCACGCAACAGACGTCAGCGTCGTCCTTTTGTGCTCGTTCGTCTGCGAATGTGTGATCCTTGATTTCAGCTGGCCAGCTGGCGCAATCTCTGGTCGCGCCGGTAGGCGCCCGGCTGTTCGCCCGTGACCCGCTTGAAGGCACGCGTAAAGGCGGCGTGCGAGCGGTAGCCCACCAGTTCGGCGGCGCGTTCGACGGAGACGCCGTCGTGCAGCCGCCGCGCGGCGATCTTCATGCGCAGCAGGAGCAGGAACTGGGCCGGCGAGTGGCCGCTGGCGCTGGCGAAATGCTTGCAGAAGCTGGCGCGCGACATGCAGGCCGCCTTGGCCATGTTCTCGATCGACCAGTCGTCGGCGGGGGCGTCGAGCATGCGTTCGAGCAGCGGGGAAAATGCGGGCTGGTGCAGCAACGACAGCAGGCCGGCCGCCACCTGCTCGCCCTGCGCCACATGGCGGATCAGGTAGAAGAACAGCAGTTCAACCAGGCGCGCGATGAGCGGCGACGGCTGTTCCGGGTCGCCGCCGGCCTCCGCCAGGATCAGGTCGAACAGCGCGGCGGCGGCGCTGAAGGCGGGCGCGTCGCCGCGTATCAGCAGATACGGCGGAAACGAGTCGACGATCAGCGCGGAGAGGGCGCCGCGAAATTGAAAGAAGCCGCAGGCCAGCGCCGTCGCCGGCTGCTGCGTGGGCGTTTGCAGCGGCAGCATGGCTTGCGCGCTCACCGCCTGCAGCGGATCGCTGTGGGGACTGAGAAAGTGCGGCAAGTCGCGCAGCAGGAAGACGCCGTCGCGCGGGCCGAGCGCGATCGGCGCCGCGCCGTCGAGGTGCAAATAGCAGTGGCCATCGAGCACCAGGTGGAAGCTGCCCAGTTCCCGCCCCGCCGTGGAAGCGCGCCAGCGGCCGCAGTACTGGCCCACGTGCAGGACGGCGGTGTCGAGTTCCAGGCTGCCGAGCAGCCAGCGCGCCAGCTTGTCGGTATCAGGATGCATGGGATCGCAATGGCAAAAGCTGCATCATACGGGCGGCGCCCCGCACGGCAAACGACCGATTTCGACTAAGCATATGCGCGATGCGGCTTACCGCTTGCCGCCGTGCTGCTGGAACGTGGGGCAGTCGACTTGCAGCAGCGAGCGGTCTTCCAGGCACACGGCCGACAGTTTTCCGCCCCACACGCAGCCGCTATCGAGGCCGATCAGGCGTGGACGCAACTGCAATCCCAGCGCCGACCAGTGGCCGAAGACGATGGTGTCGCCCGCGCTGCGCCGGCCCGGCACGTCGAACCACGGCAGCAGGCCGGAGCCTGGCGGCGGGCTGCCGCTTTCCTTCATCTTGAAGTCCATCACGCCGTCCGGCGTGCAAAAGCGCAGCCGCGTCATGGCGTTGACGATGCAGCGCAGCCGGTCGGCGCCCTGCAGGTCGTCGCGCCAGGCGGCAGGCTCGTTGCCGTACATGGTACGCAGGAACGCCACCCAGCCGTCGCTGCGCAGCATGGCGGACACTTCCCCGCTCAGGGACAGGGCCTGGGCCGCGCTCCATTGCGGCAGCAAGCCCGCATGCACGAGCACATGGCCGTCGTGTTCCAGTGCCAGCGGCCGCCGGCGCAGCCAGTCGATCAACTCCTCGCGGTCGGGCGCATCGAGGATTTCCGCGAGGGTGTCGGACGCGTGCTCGGGCCGGATGCCGTTGGCCACGGCCAGCAAGTGCAAGTCATGGTTGCCCAGGACGCTGTCGGCCAGGCCTTGCCGGGCCAGCGCACGTACGTGGCGCAGGGTGGCCAGCGAGGCCGGGCCGCGATTGATCAAGTCGCCCGCGAACAGCAGGCGGTACGGGCCGTCCGCTGCCGCCTGGATACGCTCGATCAATTCGACGGTTTGTGCATGGCAGCCTTGCAGATCGCCGATAAAGTAAGTTTTCATATGTGCCGGGGTGAAGTGAACTACGCGCCTGCATTATAAGCATGCCTGCCCTTGGCGTTGGGGGCATTTCTGGCTGCGGCCTGAATGCGCGCATGGCCGGCGGGGAAAAATGCGGGTGCCGGTTATGCCGAATGGGAATTTAATTGGGCGGCACTTCTCGCTGGCAGATATCGGTCATTATCCGCCGGCACGCCGCTCAGGCATGCGGGAATGCCATTTCATTCATGTTTATTCAATTTTCACGCGTGCCTGCTGCATATTCTTCATTTAATCTTAATGTTGGGCCGCTAAATAAACCGATGGCCGTGATTCAATTGGCGATCGATTATGCAATGGCGCGCGGAGGTTTATGCAATGTAGTATATTCCACGTGATTTTATTATTTAAATTAATATAAAGGATGTACCAATGGATCTGTCGACAATGACGATGCTGGAATTACGCAAACTGGAAGATAACGTCAAGCAGGAATTGAGCAGCCGCGAGCGCGCGGACCTGAACAAGGCGCGCGAACAGATCATGGCCATCGCGCAGCAGGCTGGCATTCCGCTGAAACAGCTTATACTCGATGGTTTGCACCCGCGCACGGGCAAAGTCGCGGTGCGTTACCGCCATCCTGACAATACCAATGAACAATGGACAGGCCGTGGCCGCCAGCCGCTGTGGGTCAGGCAGTGGGTGGAATCGGGCAAGTCGATCGATCTGCTGCGCGTATAATTCGGTATCTCTTGGCGCAGCAGCAAGGCGGCAGCCGCGCGCCGCACCTTGCCTGGCACCTTATTTACCCCCTTATTTAGACCCTTATTTCTTCTTTTAGATACCGCCCACACCATGCTTCCATTGTCCAGAACGATCTTCAAGGCCTACGATATTCGCGGCATCATCGCCAAAACCCTCGATGCCAGCGTGGCCCACAAGATCGGTCAGGCATTTGGCCAGGCCGCCCTGGCCAAGGGCGAGCAGCGGGTGGTGATCGGCCGCGATGGCCGCCTGTCGGGACCGGAATTGACGGCGGCGCTGGCGCAGGGCTTGCAAGCGGCAGGCGTCGACGTGATCGACCTGGGCGTGGTGGCCACGCCGATGGTCTATTTCGGCACGAATGTGCTCGACACGCGCTCCGGCATCATGGTCACGGGCAGCCATAATCCGCCCGACTACAACGGCTTCAAGATGGTGCTGGCCGGCGAGGCCATCCACGGCGAAGCGATCCAGGCGCTGTACCACAGCATCGTCGCGCACGACGGCAGCGCCAGCGCCAAGCCGGGCAGCTACGCCACGCATGATATCCGCACGGCCTACCTGGAGCGCATCCTGGGCGACGTCAAGCTGGCGCGCCCGATCAAGATCGCCGTCGACTGCGGCAATGGCGTGGCCGGCGCGTTCGCGGGCGACCTGTTCCGCGGCATGGGCTGCGAAGTCATCGAACTGTTCTGCGAAGTCGATGGCAACTTCCCGAATCACCATCCGGATCCCGCGCATCCGGAAAACCTGCAGGACCTGATCCGCTGCCTGGCTGAGACGGATGCCGAAATCGGCATCGCCTTCGACGGCGACGGCGACCGCCTGGGTGTGGTCACCAAGGATGGCCAGATCATCTACCCTGACCGCCAGATGATGCTGTTCGCCGCCGACGTGCTGACGCGCCATCCGGGCGCGCAGATCCTGTACGACGTGAAATGCACGCGCCACCTGGCGCCGTGGATCAGCAAGCATGGCGGCGTGCCGCTGATGTACAAGACGGGCCACTCGCTGGTGAAAGCCAAGCTGCGCGAGACGGGTGCGCCGCTGGGCGGCGAAATGAGCGGCCATATCTTCTTCAAGGACCGCTGGTACGGTTTCGACGACGGCCTGTATTCGGCCGCGCGCCTGCTGGAAATCCTCACGCGCGAAGCCGATCCTTCGGCCCTGTTGAATTCCCTGCCGCAGTCCGACAGCACGCCGGAACTGCACCTGGAACTGAAGGAGGGCGAGAACGTCGCGCTGATGGACATGCTGCGCCGCGACGCCGTCTTCCCCGGCAATGAACAGATCATCACCATCGACGGCCTGCGCGTGGAATACGCGGACGGTTTCGGCCTGGCCCGTTCATCGAACACCACGCCGGTGATCGTCATGCGCTTCGAAGCGGAAACGCCGGCGGCCCTGGCGCGCATCCAGGGACAGTTCAAGAGCGTGATCCTGGCCGCCAAGCCAGACGCTGTCCTGCCGTTCTGACAGCATGGCCGGTCAATCTGACGCACAGGCGCCCTTGAAAATCCTGCTGGTGCGGGTATCTTCGCTGGGCGACGTGCTGCATAACCTGCCGATGGTGGCGGACATCGCCCGCCATTTCCCGAACGCGACCATCGACTGGGTGGTCGAGGAAGGCTACACCAGTCTGGTGCGCCTGAACCCGCGCGTGGATACCATCTTCCCGTTCGCGCTGCGGCGCTGGCGCAAGAGCCTGGGCAAGAAGGAGACGCGCGCGGAAATCGCCGCCTTCTTCCGCAGCCTGCGCCAGACGCGCTACGATTATGTGTTCGATACCCAGGGCTTGCTCAAGACGGGCATCATCATGGGCGCCGCGCGCCTGGCGCCGGGCGGACAGAAGGTCGGCCTGGCCAATGGCAGCGAAGGCTCCGGCTACGAAGGCATTTCACGCCTGTTCCACACCAAAAGCATTCCGCTCGACCCGCGCACGCATGCGGTAGCGCGCGGCCGCCTGGTGGCCGCCGCAGCGCTCGGCTACACGGCCGACACGCCGGCCGATTTCGGCTTGCCGGAAGTCTCCGGCAGCGAACCGCGCCCGGACTGGATGGGCGAGGCTCCTTACTGCGTGTATTTCCACGGTACCGCGCGCGACGCCAAGAAATGGGCGCCGGAAAACTGGATCGCCCTGGGCCACGCGCTCGCGCCCATGCCGATTTTGCTGCCCTGGGGCTCGCCCAAGGAAAAGGCGGAAGCCGAACAGCTGGCGGACGGCCTGCCGAACGCCCGCGTGCTGCCAAAATTGTCGATGGGCGACGCCACCCTGCTGGCGCGCCACGCGGCGCTGGTGATCGGCGTCGATACGGGCCTGACGCATATCGCGGCCGCCTTTGTGCGCCCGACGGTGGAAATCTATGCCGATTCGCCGCTGTGGAAAACGGAAGGCAACTGGTCGCCGAAAATCATCAACCTGGGCGACAAGGGCGCGCCGCCCGGCGTGCCCGAAGTGCTGGCCGCGGCGCGGCGCCTGCTGGCCGACTATCCTCCCGCCTGACTTTAACATCAAACAATCATGCGACTTCTTTATACCCTCGCCTGGTGGCTGGCCTTGCCCTGGTGCTGGCGCGGCTGTGGCTGCGCGGCCGCCAGGAACCCGGCTACCGCCAGCACTGGGCCGAACGCCTGGGCTTTTACGGCCGCCAGCCGGCACCTGCTGCGGACACCATCTGGCTGCACGCCGTCTCCGTCGGCGAGACGCGCGCGGCCGAGCCGCTGATCGATGCGCTGCTGGCGGCCTGGCCCGCGTGCCGCATCGTCCTCACGCACATGACGCCGACGGGGCGCGCCACGGGCAAGTCGCTGTTCGCCAAACACGGCGCGCGCCTGGTGCAAAGCTATCTGCCGTACGACACGGGTGCCATGCCGGCCCGTTTCATCCGCCACTTTGCGCCGCGCATCTGCATCCTGATGGAGACGGAAGTGTGGCCGAATCTGATCCACCAATGCAATCGCTACAAAGTGCCCGTGGTGCTGGCTAATGCGCGCTTGTCGCAGCGTTCGCTGGGCAAGGCGCAGCGCCTTGGCAAGCTCATTGCCGACGCGGCGCGCGGCATCAGTCTGGTGGCGGCGCAGACGCAGGACGACGCCGATCGCGTGCGTCAGCTGGGCGTGCGGGACGTGGTCGTCACGGGCAGCATCAAGTTCGACGTCGTCGTGCCCGGGGCGGCCCTGGCGACGGGGGCGGCGCTGCGCGCGGCCATCGGCGCGCGTCCCGTGCTGCTGTGCGCCAGCACGCGCGAAGGCGAGGAGCCGCTGATCCTCGATGCCTTTACCCGCGCCAGCTTGCCCGATGATGCGCTGCTGCTGATCGTGCCGCGCCATCCGCAGCGCTTCGACGAGGTGGAAAAACTGATCGCGGCGCAGGGCCTGGCCGTGCAGCGCAGGTCGGGCCTGGCGCAGGACGATACCATTGCGGCGGGCACGCAGGTGCTGCTGGGCGACTCGATGGGCGAGATGTTTGCATATTACGCGGCCTGCGATTGCGCGTTCGTCGGCGGCAGCCTGCTGCCGCTGGGCGGTCAAAACCTGATCGAACCGGCGGCGCTGGGCAAGCCCGTGCTGATCGGCCCGCACACCTTCAATTTCGCGCTGGTGACCGAGCAGGCGATTGCCGCTGGCGGTGCCGCGCTGGTGGCGGACGCCGACGCGCTGATGGCGCAGGCGTCGGCGCTGCTGCAGGATCCCGCGCGGTTATCGTCGATGGGGCAAAAGGCGCTGGCGTTCGCCAGCCAGCACCGGGGCGCCACGCCGCGCACCATCGCGGCGATTCAACCGCTGTTGCGGTGACGGCGGCGCGGCCAATAATGTTGTCGGATTACGCGCTAGCGCGCTAATCCGAACTACGCGACTGCTGCCATGATGAAGGTAGGTCGGATTAGCGCAGGGCGCGTAATCCGACAGTCGCGGCCAACAATATTGTTTACGCGAACAACACCGGCAGCTCCTGCGAGCGTTTCCTGAGTGCCTGCTTGGCCCCGTCGTAATCGGGATAGATCGATTCCACGGTGGCCCAGAAGCGGGGGCTGTGGTTCATTTCCAGCAGGTGCGACAGTTCGTGCGCCACGACGTAATCGATCAGCGGCAGGGCGAAGTGGATCAGGCGCCAGTTCAGGCGGATCTTGCGCTCGATGGTGCAGCTGCCCCAGCGCGTGCCGGCCGACGAGAGCGACAGCGAATCGTAGCGCACGCCCAGCTTGTCCGCATACAGGTCCAGGCGCGCCTCGAACAGCTGGCGCGCCTCGTGCTGGAACCAGCCCTTCACTTTTTCCTTCAATTGCTGCTCGCTGCCCGTGGGCGTGACCCACACGTGCAGTTCATTCGTCTCGCGCTGGAAGCTGGCGCGGTGGCGCGGCGCCTGGTGCAGCCGCAAGGTGATCTCGCCACCGAGGTAGGGCAGCACGGCGCCATCGACCCATGCCACGGGCGGGCGCTGCTGGCGCTGCACCTTGCGCTCGCCCCGTTCCAGCAGCTTCGAGACGATCCAGCCTTGCTTGGCGCGGATGGCGTTGTCGATTTCGGCCAGGGTGACGCGCTTGGGCGCCGTCACGCGCAAGCCGTTATCGTCGATCATGAAGCCGATGGAACGGCGCGTGGAGCGGCGCAGGGCGAATTCGACGAGGTGGCTGCCCAGCTGCAGCTGGCGCAGCGGCGGGCCATCGGCGGAGCGTGGCGGGGAAGGCAGGGGAGGCGGAGCGGGGCGAACGATGGGCGGCGCGGGCGCCACTACCGGTGGCGCCACGGGCGGCGCTGGCGGTGCCGTGGAGCGCACCGCCGGGGGCGTGCTGGTCGAGACGTCATGCGCGAACAAATCCAGTTGCTGGTCGCCGACCTTGATGGTCTTCATCTGCTGGCGCAGTGTCGGCTCCTGGATGACCGCGCTGATGCCGTCTAGCCAGCGTTGTAGGCGTGAGGCGAAATGACGCGCATTTCTGATTCTATCCAATTTTCCACCTGTTGCATCATGCTGTCCGGGGTTTGCCCTTCCGGCGAAATCGGTTTGCCTATCGAGACGGTGATCAGCCCCGGGCGTTTGAGGAATGACTGCTTGGGCCAGCACTCGCCTGAATTGTGCGCAATCGGCACCACCACGGCGCCCGTGGCGATGGCCAGACGCGTGCCGCCGCTCTTGTACTTGCCCGCCTGGCCCACGGGAATGCGGGTGCCTTCAGGGAACATGATAATCCATTGGCCGTCGGCCAGGCGGCGCTTGCCATGCGCGACCACGCTCTTGAACGCATGCTTGCCCTGTTTGCGGTCGATGGGGATCATGCGCAGCAGCGCCATGGCCCAGCCGAAGAAGGGAATGTACAGGATCTCCTTCTTGAACACATATACCAGCGGACGGGGCAGGCTGGGCAGCAAGAAGATGGTTTCCCATGCCGACTGGTGCTTCGACAGCACGATGGCCGGCGCGTCGGGGAAGTTCTCGGCGCCCTTGACTTCATAGCGGATGCCGCAAATAACCTTGGCACACCACAGGATAAACACGTTCCAGCGCGAGGTGACCCAATAGCGCTTGTTGTAGCTCAATGGCGCGGCAAAAAGCACACGCAGGCCCAGACGATGGTGGCCACGATCATGATGATCATGAACAGCAGGGATCGCAGGAACAGGGAAATATTACGCAATGCGGTTCTCCGAAGATTAGATACTGAATGCCACGGTGGGCGCTGGTGCCGCTGGCGCCTTGAGCAGGTGGCTGACGACGGCGGCCAGGTCCGGGAAGACCTGGGTGCCAGGCGGCAGGCCACCCGTGTCGTTGGTCTTTTCGCCCTTGCCCGTCAAGACCAGGTAGGGCACGCAGCCGCTGATGAAGCCGGCCTGCAGGTCGCGCAGCGAATCGCCGACGGTGGGCACGCCTTTCAGGCTGGTGTTGTAGCGCTGCGAGATTTCATGGAACATGCCCGGTTTCGGCTTGCGGCAGTCGCAATTGTCCGCGCCCGCGTGCGGGCAAAAGAAGATGGCGTCGATATCGGCGCCCACCTGCTGCGCCAGCGTGTGCATCTTCTGGTGGATCGCGTTCAATACCGTCATGTCGAAGTATTCGCGCGCGATGCCCGACTGGTTCGAGGCGACGACGACGCGATAGCCGGCCTGGTTCAGGCGGGCGATCGCTTCGAGCGAGCCGGGAATCGGCAGCCATTCGGCCGGCGACTTGATGAAGTCCGGCGAGTCATGATTAATGACGCCGTCGCGGTCGAGAATAATCAGTTTCAGCGCCGGAGTCCCCATTATGCCGCCAGCTTGGAAATGTCGGCCACGCGGTTCATCATGCCGTGCAAGGACGACAGCAAGGCCAGGCGGTTGTTGCGCAGGGCGACATCCTCGGCCATTACCATCACGTCGTTGAAGAAGCCGTCGACGTCGTCGCGCAGCTGCGCCAGGGTTTGCAGGGTGCTGGTGAAGTCGCCCTTGGCAAAGGCTGCGTCGACTTCCGGCTGCACGCGAGAGACGGCGGCGGCCAGTTTTTTCTCCGCCTCGTCCTGCAGCAGCGCCACGTTGACGCCGCCGGCGGCGACCTGGCTCACGGCTTCCTCGTTCTTTTTCAGGATGTTCGTGATGCGCTTGTTGGCGGCTGCCAGCGAGGCGCTTTCCGGCAGCGCGGCAAACGCCTGCACGGCTTCCAGGCGCTGCACGATGTCGTCCAGGCGGTCGGGATTCTGCGCCACGACGGCTTCGATTTCATTCGGCGAGAAACCGCGCTCGCGCAGGATGCCGCGCAGGCGGTCCAGCATGAAGGTGGTCACATCCGCGACCGGGTCCTTGAAGCCTGGCACGGCTGCGAACTGCGCGGCGGCATCGCCCAGCAAGCCCTGGATCGACAAGGGCAGGCGTTTTTCCAGCAGCATGCGCAGCACGCCCAGGGCGTGGCGGCGCAGCGCGAACGGGTCCTTGTCGCCCGTCGGCGCCAGGCCGATGGCCCAGATGCCGACCAGGGTTTCGAGCTTGTCGGCCAGGGCCACGGCGGTGCCGGTGGCGGTGGACGGCAGGCTGTCGCCGGCAAAGCGCGGCTGGTAGTGTTCGGAGGCGGCCAGCGCCACTTCTTCCGGTTCGCCGTCATGGCGCGCGTAGTACGTGCCCATGATGCCTTGCAGTTCGGGGAATTCGCCCACCATGTCGGTCAGCAGATCGGCCTTGGCCAGCAGGGCGCCCCGTTCGGCCAGGGCCACGTCGTAATTCAATTTGGCGGCGATGGCGCCGGCCAGCGCCTTGACGCGCTCTGTGCGCGCCGCTTGCGTGCCCAGCTTGTTGTGGTAGACCACGTTGGCCAGCAGCGGCAGGCGCGATGCGAGGGTCTTCTTCTTGTCCTGCTCGAAGAAGAACTTGGCGTCGGACAGGCGCGGGCGCACGACGCGCTCGTTGCCGCCGATGATGTGCTCGGGCGTGTCCGTTTCGATGTTCGAGACGATCAGGAAGCGCGAGCGCAGCTTGCCTTCGCTGTCCGTCAGCGCAAAATATTTCTGGTTCGTCTGCATGGTGAGGATCAGGCATTCCTGCGGCACGGCCAGGAATTCTTCCTCGAAGTGGCACTCATACACGACCGGCCATTCGACCAGGGCCGTGACTTCGTCGAGCAGCGCTTCGGGCATCAGCACCTGGTCGGCGCCGGCCTTGTCCAGCAGCTGGGCGCGGATGCGCTCCTTGCGCTCCTCGTTGCTGGCGATGACGCTGGCGTTGAGGATCAGCGACGGCGCATAGTTTTCCGCGTGCGCGATGGTGATCGGTTCGCCGTCGGTGAGGAAACGGTGGCCCAGGGTGGTGCGGCCGGCCGTCAAGCCCAGCAGGGTCAGGGGCAGGATATTGATGCCGTGCAGGGCGATCAGGCTGTGGGCCGGGCGCACGAATTGCACGGTGGTGCCGTCCGGGCGCTGATAGCTCATCAGCTTTGGAATCGGCAGCTTGGCGCAGGATTCGGTCAAGGCGGCCTGCGCGCCCGTGGCGAGCTGGCTGCCGGGCGCCGTGTAGGTGTAGAAGAAGCTGTCCGCCTTGCCGTCGGCGGCGCGTTCCAGCTCGGCCACCGTCAGCTCGGGGAAGCCCAGCGCGGCCAGTTTCTTGGCCAGCGGCGGCGTGCCGTTGCCGTTCGCGTCCAGCGCCACGGAGACGGGCAGGACTTTTTCGCGGATCGATTTGTCGGGCGAGACTTCGCGCACGTTGGTGATGGAGACGGCCAGCCGGCGCGGCGAGGCGTAGCTGGTGGCGACGCTGTCGGCTTCCAGGAAGTCGCGCGCTTTCAGGCCGTTGACGATGCCGGCCGTGAAGGCGGCGCCCAGTTTGGCCAGCGCTTTCGGCGGCAGTTCTTCGGTCAGCAGTTCGATGAGCAGTGTTTGGTTCATGGTGTTCTTGTCTGGTACGGCGGTGTATGAGCTAGGCGATCAAGCGGCGGCGGGTTGGTCTGCGGCGGGCAGCATCGGGAAACCGAGGCGTTCGCGCGAGTCGTAATAGGCTTGCGCCACCAGGCGCGACAGGGTGCGCACGCGGCCGATGTAGGCGGCGCGTTCCGTTACCGAGATGGCGCCGCGCGCGTCCAGCATATTGAAGCTGTGCGAGGCCTTCATGATTTTCTCGTAGGCGGGCAGGGTCAGTTGCAGCTCGATCAGGCGCTTCGCTTCCGCTTCGTAATTGCCGAACTGTTCGAACAGCAGGTCCGTATTCGCGTGCTCGAAGTTGTAGGTCGATTGCTCCACTTCGTTCTGGTGGAAGACGTCGCCGTAGGTCAGTTTTTTCGTAATACCGTTTTCTTCCCACTCCGTCCACACCAGGTCGTACACGTTTTCCACGCCCTGCAGATACATGGCCAGGCGTTCGATGCCGTAGGTGATCTCGCCCAGCACGGGCTTGCAATCGAGGCCGCCCACTTGCTGGAAGTAGGTAAATTGGGTCACTTCCATGCCGTTCAGCCAGACTTCCCAGCCCAGGCCCCAGGCGCCCAGGGTCGGGCTTTCCCAGTCGTCTTCGACGAAGCGCACGTCATTCTGCTTCAAGTCCAGGCCCAGCGCGGCCAGCGAACCCAGATACAGGTCGAGGATGTTTTCCGGCGCCGGTTTCAAGACCACCTGGTACTGGTAGTAGTGCTGCATGCGGTTCGGGTTTTCGCCATAGCGGCCATCTTTCGGGCGGCGCGAAGGCTGCACATACGCGGCGCGCCACGGTTCCGGGCCGATCGCGCGCAGGAAGGTGCCGGTGTGGAAGGTGCCGGCGCCGACTTCCATGTCGTAAGGCTGGAGCAGGGCGCAACCTTGCTTGTCCCAATAGGTTTGCAAGGTCAGGATAATTTGTTGAAATGTGAGCATCGTATGAGTTCGCCGCGCGGGAGGCTGCGCTTTGTTAAGGTTTGCTTGAAGCCCGCACGCTGCTAACAAGCGCGTCCGGGCCGGGGTTTTGCTAATTTTAGCGGTTTTTACGGGCCCACTGTGACTCTTCGGGCAATATCGGCCGCTTATTGCTGCGCGACGCGGGCACGGCGCGCGGCGCGCGACAGCAGGAAGGCCGTCAGCAGGGCCAGCGCGGCCAGGGCCAGCACCAGTTTGTTGCCGTACAGAATGTATGGCGTCATGCCGCCCATGCCCTGCACCTTGGCCGCCAGGGTGGCTTGCTGTTCCGGCGGCAGCAGGCTTTGCACGACGCCCTTGCCGTCGATGACGGCCGTGGCGCCCGTGTTCGTCGAGCGCAGCATGGGGCGGCCCGTTTCCAGGCTGCGCATCTGCGAAATCTGCAGATGCTGGGGGATGGCGATCGAGTCGCCGAACCAGGCCAGGTTCGAGATATTCAGCAGCACGGAGGCCGACTGCTTGCCATGCCGGTGGGCGCTGGCCAGCTGGCCGGCGATTTCCTCGCCAAACAGATCTTCGTAGCAGATATTCGGCAGTACCAGCTGGTCGCGTACCTGCAGCGGCGCCTGCACCTCGGCGCCGCGGCCCATGTCGCCCAGCGGGATGGCCATCATGGCGACGAACCAGTGCAGGCCGGGCGGCACGAATTCGCCGAACGGCACCAGATGGTGCTTGCGGTACTGGTAGTACGGTCCCGGCGTGCCGTTGGGCGTGATGCCCACAGCCGCATTGTAGAAGCGCTGCTGCTCGTCGAGCACGGGCATGCCGACCAAAATCGTGCTGCCCGTCTGCTGCGCATACGTCGCCAGGCTATCCAGATAGCCGGGCGGCAGCTGGTGCGGCAGCACGGTGACGGCCGTTTCCGGCGTGGCGATCAGGTCGGCCGGCGCGCTGGTGATGGCGCTCTGGTACATCTGCAGGGCGCCCAGCACGAAGCCGGGGTCGAATTTCTGCTGCTGCGGCACGTTCCCCTGCAACAGGCGCACGGTGATGGGGCGCCCGACCGGGTGGGTCCAGTTCACGTATTGCAAGCCGACGCCGGCCGCGTACAGGGCGATGACGCCGCCCAGGGCGCTCCAGCGCGTGCGATGCAAGGGGTGGATTAGCAGCAGCAGGGCGCCGGCGGACAGCGCCGCCAGCCAGCCCAGGCCGTACGATCCGACGATGGGGGCGAAGCCGCCCAGCGGGCTGGCATTGTGGGCGTAGCCCGTGGCCAGCCACGGGAAACCCGTAAACAGCCAGCCGCGCGTCCATTCGAACAGGGTCCACGTGGCAGGCAATACCAGCAAGGTCATGGCGGGCAGGGACAGCACCCAGCGCTGGCGCAGCCAGGCGGCCGCGCCCATGGCCAGGGCCACGTAGATGGCCATCAAGAGGGCCAGCAGGGCCACGGCGATGGCGGCCAGCGGCGCGGCCATGTCGCCATAGCGGTGCATGGAGATGTACAGCCAGTGCGTGCCGGCCGCGCACCAGCCGAAGCCGTAGGCCCAGCCGATCAGCGCGCCGGACTTGACGTTCGCCGCGCGCAGCACCTGGTAGAACAGCACGCCCAGGCTGAGGATCTGCAATGGCCAGTAACCGAAAGGGGCGAACGCCAGCACGGCGACGGCGCCGGCGACGGTGGCAGTCAGCATGCGCGCCCAGGTGCTGCGGGGCGGTTTGGCGGGGGCGTTGGGGTCGGCGCGTCTGAAACGCATTTACAGCACGCGCATGTCAGAGTTCCAGTTCCGGCACGTTGGGCAGGCGCTCGACGAGCAGCACGTGCACCTGGCGCGCGTCGGCGCGCAGCACCTCGAAACGCAGATTGCCCAGGTCGAAGATGTCGCCCTTGTGCGCCATGCGGCCCAGGTACTTCGAGACCAGGCCGCCGATGGTGTCGACGTCGTCGTCGACCAGGTGGCTGCCCACTTCCTCGTTGAACTGTTCGATCTCGGTCAACGCCTTGACGCGCCAGCGGGGCCGAACTGGCCTTCCTTGAGCGAGAGGATATTGTCCTCGGCTTCATCGAAGTCGTATTCGTCCTCGATATCGCCGACGATCTGTTCCAGCACGTCTTCGATGGTGATCAGGCCGGCGACGCCGCTGTATTCATCGACGACGATGGCCATGTGATTGTGGTTGGCGCGGAAATCGCGCAGCAGCACATTCAGGCGTTTCGATTCGGGGATGAAGATGGCGGGGCGCAGCATGTCGCGCACGTCGAAAGTTTCTTCTGCGTAATAACGCAGCAAGTCTTTCGCCAGCAGGATGCCGATGACCTTGTCGCGCTCGCCTTCGATCGCGGGGAAGCGCGAGTGGGCGGTGGACAGGACTTCCGGCATCCATTCCTCGATCGGCTTGCTGATGTCGATGACATCCATTTGCGAGCGGGGAATCATGATGTCGCGCGCACAGAGATCCGACACCTGGAACACGCCTTCGATCATCGACAGGGCGTCGGCGTCGATCAGCTTGCGTTCATGCGCATCGTGTAGAACTTCGAGCAATTCTGCACGGTTCTCTGGCTCGGGGGAAATGAGTGCGGTCAGGCGTTCAAACAGTGACCGGTGGGGCTTGACGTCAGTTCTGACGCCACTAGGGTGCTCGGGCATAGGAGGCGTGAGCCGTTGTTGCGAAGGGATATAGGATACACCAAAAGCGGGGAATACCGGATTTCCCCGCTTTTGATGTAAATTTAATACGTTGAAGTGCGCCGTTGCGCGATCTTTTACGCCGCTTCCGGGCCCAGCACGCGCGCGCGCAAGGCTGCCACGTCGGCTTGCCAGTCGGCGAAATGCTCGCTGTCCTGCCACAGCTGGCGCAGTTCCGACGTTTCCGCGCCGATCTTGTCGAAGGCCAGGCGGGCCTTTTCCAGCAGCGAAGGCGTGACCTTCTTCTTGCAGGCGGCCACCCATTCGTCCACGTCCAACGTGGCCGGGTCGTCCTCGCCGGGCTGGCCCAAGAGGCGCGCGATGACTTCCAGCGCGGCCAGCGCCTCGGCGGCGAACGGCGCTGCCAGCTCCGCTTCCTGGCTGTCGATCACGTTGTCGAGCGTCGTCTCGACCAGTTCCAGTGTTTTATATTCGTGCAAGTCCTGCGCCCAATCCATGGCGTAGTCGTTGCCGAAGGCGTCAGTGGCCCAGGTGCCCATTATGTGTCCTTGTGTGTGCGTTGGCGCTATTTGTACGTAGGTCAGATTAGCGCAGCGTAATCTGACACTGTGGTGCTCCGGTTACGTTGACGGATGTTGTCGGCTTACGCCCTGCGGGCTAACCCGACCTACCCGACCTACCGACCGCCCCAATCTGCGCGGTTTATTTTGGGTCCGCGTACGGGTCGGTAATGCCGAGCTTGGCGAGGATCTCCGTTTCCAGCCCCTCCATCTCGGCAGCTTCCTCGTCGTCCATGTGGTCGTAGCCCTGCGCATGCAGCACGCCGTGCACGATCAGATGGGCCGTGTGCTCTTCCACGCTTTTTTCTGCTCCGCCGCTTCCTTCTCCAGCACGTTCGTGCACAGGATGATGTCGGCGCGCGTCGGCTCGTCCTCGGCCAATTCTTCGCCTTCGTTGTAGGCGAACGTCAGCACGTTGGTGGCGTAGTCCTTTTCGCGGTAGTCGCGGTTCAGGCTGCGGCCTTCCTCGGCATCGACGAAGCGGATGGTGAATTCGGCGGGCGCGAACAGGGCCGCCTTGACCCAGCGGCGCACTTTCGGGCGCGTGATCAGGGTTTCCAGGCGGGTATCCGGGTATTGCACGGACAAGGACAGTTTATTTTTTCGGACATTTTTGGCGGCGGCTGGTTTCAATAGGGGAAGTAACTGGGCGGCGTCGGCATTGGCCGCCTGCGCCGTTTCATAGGCGTCGACGATGCGCGCGACGAGCGGATGGCGCACCACGTCGGTGCTGTTAAATTGCGTGAAACCGATGCCGCGCACATCCTTGAGCACGTGCACGGCGTCGATCAGGCCGCTTGTCTGGCTCTTGTGCAGGTCGACTTGCGTGACGTCGCCCGTCACCACGGCCTTGCTGCCAAAGCCGATGCGCGTCAAGAACATCTTCATCTGTTCGACGGTGGTGTTTTGCGCCTCGTCGAGGATGACGAAGGCGTGGTTCAGGGTGCGTCCGCGCATGTAGGCCAGCGGGGCGATCTCGATCACCTGTTTTTCAAACAGTTTTTGCGTGCGGTCAAAGCCCAGCAAGTCGTACAGCGCATCGTAGAGGGGACGCAGATACGGATCGACCTTTTGCGCCAGGTCGCCCGGCAGGAAGCCCAGGCGTTCGCCCGCTTCGACGGCGGGGCGCGTCAAGATGATGCGCTTGACGGCGTCGCGTTCGAGCGCGTCGACGGCGCAGGCGACGGCCAGATACGTCTTGCCCGTGCCGGCCGGACCCACGCCGAAGCTGATGTCGTGTTCGAGGATGTCGCGCAAATAGGCGATCTGGTGCGGCGTGCGTCCACGCAGGTCGGCGCGCCGCGTTTTCAGCACGGGGCTGGCGATGTCCGGTTCCACAAAAGTGCTGGCGGGCGCGTTGGCATGGTGTTCCGAGGCGGCGGACAGGCCCGCGCGCTGCTCCACCAGGGCCAGCTGCACCTCTTCCAGCGGCACGACCTTGTTGGCGATGGCGTAGAACTGCTCGAGGATTTCCACGGCCCGTTCGGCATTGCTGCCGCCGACGATGAATTTCTCGCCGCGGCGGAAGATCGTCACGTCGAGGGCGGCGGAAATCTGGCGCAGGTTTTCATCGAGCGGTCCGCACAGGTGCGCCAGGCGCGTGTTGTCGAGCGGCTCGGGGATGAAGTAATGCGGCTGTATCGGGGCTTTGGTTTTCAACTGGCTCTTTTCAATGCGGGTGCGCTGGCGACGAGTTCGCCGCGCAGGGTATAGGAATGGCTTTCGGTGATGCGCACGTCGACCAGCTGGCCGACCAGGTGCAGCGCGTCCGGGCCGGCGTCGAAATTGACCACACGGTTGTTTTCCGTGCGGCCTTGCAGTTCGCGAGCTATCGTGTCCTTCTTCGAGCGGCCTTCGACGAGGATGGTTTGCACCGTGCCCACCATGGCCTGGCTGTAGTTGCGCGTGTTGGCGTCGATGGCCGCCTGCAGTTGCTGCAGCCGGGCCAGCTTGACCTCGTGCGGCGTGTCGTCTTCCAGGCTGGCGGCCGGCGTGCCGGGGCGCTTGCTGAAGATGAAGCTGTAGCTGTTGTCGAAGCCGACGTCCGCGATCAGCTTCATCATGGCGTCGAAGTCGGCCTGGGTCTCGCCAGGAAAGCCCACGATGAAGTCAGACGAAATGGCCATGTTCGGGCGCACGGCGCGGATGCGGCGGATGATGGACTTGTATTCGAGGCCCGTGTAGCCGCGCTTCATGGCGCCGAGGATCTTGTCGGAACCGTGCTGCGCCGGCAGGTACAGGTGGTCGACCAGTTGCGGGATCTTCGCGTAGGCGTCGATCAGGCGCTGCGTGAATTCCTTCGGGTGGCTGGTGACGAAGCGCATGCGCTCGATGCCGGGTATGTCGGCCACGTATTCGAGCAGCAGGGCGAAGTCGGCGATCTCGCCGCCTTCCATCGCGCCCCGGTAGGCATTCACGTTCTGTCCCAGCAGGGTAATTTCCTTGACGCCCTGGGCGGCCAGGCCCGCCACCTCCGTCAGCACGTCCTCGAAGCGGCGCGACACTTCCTCGCCGCGCGTGTAGGGTACGACGCAGTAGCTGCAGTATTTGCTGCAGCCTTCCATGATGGAAACGAACGCCGAAGCACCTTCCACCTTGGCCGGCGGCAGGTGGTCGAACTTTTCGATTTCCGGGAAGCTGATGTCCACTTGCGCATCGCCGCTGGCGCGGCGCAGTTCGATCATTTGCGGCAGGCGGTGCAGCGTTTGCGGGCCGAACACCATGTCGACATATGGCGCACGCTTGACGATGGCGTCGCCTTCCTGCGAGGCCACGCAGCCGCCCACGCCGATCAAGAGGTGCGGCTTGGCCAGTTTCAGCTCGCGCAGACGGCCCAGGTCGGAAAACACCTTTTCCTGCGCCTTTTCGCGCACGGAGCAGGTGTTAAGCAGGATCACATCGGCATCTTCCGGCGTGTCGGTGCGCACCAGGCCATCGGAGGCGCCCAGCACGTCGGCCATCTTGTCCGAGTCGTACTCGTTCATCTGGCAGCCGAAGGTTTTAATGAATACTTTTTTCTGCATGGAGTCGGATGCTTATCGGTAAATGTAGCGGCAAATAAATGGAACAAATAAGTGGGACAAATAAGTGTGGCGCAAATCAGCTGGGCAGGGGGCTTGCGCTGTGCGCCGCCCGGGGCGGGAGGCGGTGGATGACCGGCCGGGCGCCTCTGGCTGCCCGGTGGCAGGCTCGCTGCAAGTTCAGGCCATAGTTTAGCGTAAATCGCCGGCACGGGCCATGTCGTGCTGACCTTGCCGACAAGCTTGCGGTGTGAACAAGGCGCGCGGAACGATGATGCTGAAAAGCATTTATTGCCGTACGACACCATTGATTTGTAACAAGTTGCTGCAAAGCCTTGTGTGCGCCCGCTGGCATCCTAATGTGTTGAAATAGCATCGTTGCCAAGCCAACCAGCAGCTTGATTGATATTTAACAATCAGGAAGTTTGCGCGAGGCGCAGATGCAGCGTGTTTGGACTAGTATATTGTTTTATATGCAATTCATTTCGTTGAGTTGCAGTGCTTTTTACTCACGCGGCAAGCTGCGCACGTTGGTTGGACGTGGCTGTGCAAGTCCTGTGCAGGCAGTGCGATAAGGAGGGGCGGCGGAGGGGAGGGCTGAATCCGATGGAAAGACGTTTATTTAAACACTCTAAGCCAGCCTTAAGTTCGTATCGGCATTATTTTCTACATTCACCAGACGAGGAAAAATCATGGCACATCATGCATTAGCATCGCAAGAGAGTTACAACCCGAACCACCTGCTGGATATTCTGCTGAGCAAAATGCAGCTGAAGAACGATGCAGCCCTGTCGCGTCTGCTTGAAGTGGCGCCACCCGTCATCAGCAAGATCCGCCACCACCGCTTGCCGGTCGGCGCCTCGCTGCTGATCCGCATGCACGAAGTGACGGGCATGAGCATCCGCGACCTGCGCGATTTGATGGGCGATCGCCGCACCAAGTACCGTTTGTCCGACGCCCAGGGCCGTCCAAAAGCGGAAGACCGCGGCGATGCGCAAGAATCGAATTACGCGCACTGATGTGGCGGTTGTACGCTGACTGTGCCGCTTGCGTAGCTGCTGGCGGCAACAGGCTGGCGTGGACCGGGCAGCATGGACCGGGTAACATGGATGTATCGCAGTACCCATAACGGCTTTCGCTTCGCAGCGAGGGCCGTTTGCGTTTGCGGATTTGCTTAGCTCAGCAGTGCCGAGGTGATTTCGTCGTAGCGCAGCTCCGTTTCGCGGAACAGCTGCAGATACGCGTCCTTGCCCAGGCCCAGCGCATCCCAGGCCACCGGCGAGACGCGCGGCACCATGTCGTCGCCCGCCTGCGCCAGGTCGAGCGCACAGACGACGGCATTGGCCACATGGATCAGTGCCGCAAGGAAACCGGCGCCCGGCGTTTCCGGCTGCAGGTAATTGCCCAGCGCCAGGCGCATGGTGTCGGAAAAATTCCAGTGCTCGGCCAGGGCCACGCCTGCCTGCACGTGGTCCACGCCCAGCACGGCCTGCTCCGCTTCGAGCAGGCTGCAATCGTGCGCGGCCTGGTGCGCGATGACTTGCGCATAGTGCGCGGGAAAGCTGCTGACCAGCACCAGGCGGCCGATGTTGTGCAGCAAGCCGGCCGTGAATGCGTAATCCTGGTTGAAGCGGAGCTGCCGCGCCAGCACCTTGGCGCAGGCGGCCGTCGCCACCGAATGGCGCCAGAAGGCCTTGTCGTCGAAACCTGGGCAGCGTCCTTCCGGGAAGCAGCCCGTGATGGCGGCCGACGTGATCAGGCTGCGCGTGGTCTGGAAGCCCAGGTAAGTGATCGCCTGCTGGATGGTGGTGGCCTTCACTTGCAGGCCATAGTGGGATGAGTTGGCCAGGCGCAAGGTTTTTGCCGTCAGCGCCTGGTCATACGACACTTTTTTGGCCAGCACGGAAATATCGACGTCTTCCTGGTCTATGCTGTTGAGCAGTTCCATCACGACGGCGGGCAGCGAAGGCAAGTCATCGAGGTGGGCGACGATATCGTCGAGCGTCAGCTGGGTGCTCATGCGGTCTCTCCCGTGCCCAGGCGGTAAGCCGTGACATAGTTGCGCAGCAAGGTGGTGGCCGCGTCCAGGGGATCTTCGGGATCGTGCTTGCGGAACAGGTACGCCAGCCGTTCGCTGTCGGCCGCTTGCTGCGCGGCGATTTCTTCCGGCGACGGGGGCGGCGCCTGGATCGGCAGCATGTCGATGTTGTGGCGGGGCATCAGGGCCAGCATGTTTTCCGTCAATACCGCGCCTTGCGGCAGCAGCACTTGTCCATGCGCATCGAGCAAGACATCCGACAAAATCATGCCGGGACGAACTTGTTCCAGGGGTAGATGTTGATGCGTGACCGCCATGACGACTCCTTAGATGATTGCGGGATATTACCATTGCCATGCCGCAATGTCTCAACCTGCATCAAAGTCCCTATCGGAAGTGGGGATGCTGTAAATCTTGCCAATAAGCATGTCATACCGTACATTTGAATCAGGCCCTTGCATTGCTGACGTATCTGCGCCCGCGCCGCGGCCGGCGGCTGGCCTGGCCCGGGGAGTGTTGATTGATGGTGAGTATCCAAGTCCGGCTGACCCTGCTTTTTGTCGTGATCGTCACCCTGGTGCTGGGCATTTCCGGCAGCTATACCCAATATACCTTGAGCAAGGAACTCGAATCGGGCAGCGCGCGCCTGCGCAGCGGCGTGCTCACGCGCTTGCAGACCAGCTTGCCGTCCGCCCTGTGGGATCTCGATAAATCCAAGGTCGACAGCATTGTCGCGGCCGAAATGCTGCCGCCGGAGCTGGTCGGCATCCGCGTCTATGACGCCTCGGTCGGCCTGTTCGCGGGCGAAGTGCGCGATGCCTCCGGCACCCTGGTGCCGCTTGAGGCGGACGTGGCCATGGGCGGCACGCCCGTCGAGGCGCCGCTCGTGTTCCGCGACGCCGTGGCGGCCGCCACGGGCGGCAAGCCCGTGATCGTGGGCAAGGTCATCGTCAATTTCAGCCGCGAGCAGATCGATGCGGCCCTGCGCAGTGAAGTGCGGCGCAAGGTGGTGGAAGTGTTGCTGCTTGACATCATTCTCGTGGGCGCCCTGGCGCTGAGCCTGCGCATCGTCTTCGGCCCCCTGAAACAGTTGCGCGACGGCTTGTTCGACCTGGCCACGCGCGGCAGCGATGACGTCGAAGAGCTGCCGGAAAACCGGCGCGACGAACTGGGCGACGTGATCCGCGGCTTCAATGCCGTGCAGCGCAAGCTCAAGTCCATCATCGAAGGCAGCCGCGAGGCGGAAGACATGGCGCGCCGCTCGCAGCAGGCAACGGCGCAGGCCATGGACGAGCTGCGCCGCGCGCAAGAGTCCCTGCTGCAATCGGAACGCCTGGCTTCGCTGGGCAGCCTGGTGGCCGGCGTGGCGCATGAAATCAATACGCCGGTCGGCATCGCCCTGACCAGCGCCTCGGTGCTGAAGGAAGCCACCGATGACATCAGCGCGGCGGTGGCTGGCGGCAGCGTGAAAAAGACCGATATCGTGCGCTATCTGGAAACGGCCGGCGAAAGCGCGCGGCTGATCATGAACAATGCCTACCGGGCCGCGCATCTGATCCACAGCTTCAAGCAGATCGCCGTCGACCAGGTCAGCGAGGCGCGCCGTTTGTTCGAATTGCGCGACTATATCGGCGAAGTGATCTCGAGCCTGCAGCCGACCCTGAAAAAGACGCGCATCAGCATCGATATCGATTGCCCGCCCGGCATCATGCTCGACAGTTATCCGGGCGCGCTGGCGCAGGTGCTGACCAACCTGGTATTGAACTGCGTCGAGCACGCCTTCGATGCGGACACGGCCGGCAATATCCATATCGGCGTGCGCCGCGACGGCGACGCGATCGCCATGCAGGTGCGCGACAACGGCCGCGGCATCGCGCCCGACATGCTCGACCGCGTGTTCGATCCGTTTGTCACCACGCGCCGCGGGCAGGGCGGCACCGGACTGGGCTTGAATATCGTGTTCAACTTGATTGCCAAGCAGTTTGGCGGCACCATCACGGTCAGCAGCACCCTGGGGCAGGGCGCGACGTTCCTGCTGCGCCTGCCTACGGTGACGCCGTTGCCGGAAAGCACCAGCAGCCAGGCATAGGCAAGGAGACAATATGGCATCGATAGAAAACAGTCAGCAAGTGGCGCTTTTGCGCGGGATCAATGTGGGCCGCGCCAAGCGCGTGGCCATGGCCGACCTGCGCAAGCTGCTGGGCGACCTCGGTTTTGCGCAGGTGCGCACGGTACTCAACAGCGGCAACGTCGTGTATGACGGCGGCGTGGTGGCGCCTGCCGAGGCCGCTGCCCGCATCGAGGAAGCGCTGGTGCTGAAACTGGGCGTGGCAGCCAGGGTGACGGTGCTGTCGGCCGGCCAGTTTGCCGAGCTGGTGGAGCAAAACACCCTGGCGCCGGCGGCCGATGCGGCCCGCTTGCTGACCTTGGTGCTGAACAATCCGGCCGATGTCCAGCGCCTGACGCCCCTCTTGCAACAACCGTGGCAGCCGGAAGCGCTGGCGCTGGGACGATGGGCCGCCTATGCCTGGTGTCCCGATGGCGTGCTGGCCAGCAAGGTGGTGGCGGCGCTGGGTGTGCTGCTGGGCGACGGCGTCACCTCGCGTAACTGGGCCACCATGCAAAAATTACATGCGCTGCTGAATGGAGCGGATGCGGCAGCCATATCGGCCAGGGAGTAATGATGCCTTCCATGGAGACGCCATGAACTGGGATATCGTCAAGGGTGTCTTGATCGTGCTCGTCGCCATCAGCGTGGTGGTGACGGCCTTCGTGCTCATGTCCGCCTCGGGCCCGGACAAGGCGGGCTGCATCGCGCGCGCCCTGAAGTCGGGTATTCCGGTGGGCAATATCGAACGGGTCTGCCGTCTGCTGGACAAATGAGGGCGCCATCAAAAAACATTCCGCACCAGGCGGAATGTTTTGCGGCAGCGCCTTGCCAGTGCTGGCGCCGTCAGTTATCGAATTTTTCCTGTTTTTCGCCGTGCAGGCTCAAGGCCACCAGGCCCAATCCCACCAGCAGCATCGAGTACATGCTCGCTTCCGGCACCGGGGCCGGCACGCTGGCTTGCTGTGCGGGGGCGGCCGTCATGGGCCTGGACGGCGCCAGGGCCACATGGCGCGCGCTGCTCCAGTGCGGTGCCGTCGCGCTGCTGCTGGCCAGCAGGCGTGCATACGGCAAGTCCGGCGTTTCCCAGCCGGGATTATTATTCAAGCTGATGCTTTCATCGATCGTCACGCGTTCGCCGGCTTCGTGCAGCCTGGCGGCCGTCGTGTCGCTGACTGCCGCCAGGCTCCCTGTGCTGGCCGACAGCGCCAGCAAGGCCACGCAGAGCGGCTGATAGATTTTCATCTTGCTCTCCCTTGTTGTTCACCGCCTGGCGCAGCCGAAACCGGCTTGCGCATGGACGGACGATTCGCCTGTACGGGGGCGTATCCTGGTTTTTCTGCTGTTCTCCCATTACAGCATAGATCGTGACAATTTTGATACGTTTATTTCCTGTTTATTACGAATATTTGTCATTTTGATAGCGTAAACATGATCGTTGCCGCACACTTTGCATGAGTATGCTATCGCCAAAAAACACTGTTGTTTTTTTGTGCGAATCGCCAGCAGGAAAACAATATATTGATTAGTATATTGTTTATCGCACGCTATTCAATATGACCGCCTGTGGGAGGGCACGATGGAGACAGTTGCAACACAACACGCCGAATACAACCTCGACGCCATGCGGGGTTCGGCCTACAAGGCCAGCTCGCTGCTCAAGGCCATGGGCAATGCAGACCGGTTGATGCTGCTGTGCCAGCTATCGCAGGGCGAGCATTGCGTCAGCGACCTCGAGCAAAAAGTGGGCATCGGCCAGCCGACCCTGTCGCAGCAGCTGGGCGTGCTGCGCGAAGAGATGCTGGTGGCCACGCGGCGCGACGGCAAGCAGATTTATTACCGCGTCGCCAGCGCGCCCGTGCTGGCCGTGCTGCAAGTGCTGTACGCGCAATTTTGCGCGCCGCGCCCCCGTTCAACGACGAAGCCGACTGAGATTGCCATGACGATAGCCTGGCAACACTTCACGCCATGGGCCTCGCTGGCAGGCGGCATGCTGATCGGCCTGGCGGCGGCGCTATTGATCCTGTTCAATGGCCGCATCGCCGGCATCAGCGGCATCCTCGGCGGCTTGCTGCGCCCGCGCAGTGGCGACCTGGGCTGGCGCATCGCCTTTCTTGCCGGCCTGACCGGCACGCCCCTGCTGTGGCGGTTGTGGCAAGCCTTGCCGCCCGTGCAGATCGACGCCGGTACGCCGGCCCTGATCGCGGCCGGCTTGCTGGTGGGCGTGGGCGTGCGCTATGGCGCCGGCTGCACCAGCGGCCACGGCGTGTGCGGCCTGTCGCGCCTGTCCCCGCGTTCGCTGGCGGCCACGTGTGCCTTCATGGCGGCCGGTTTCCTCACCGTGTATCTGTTGCGCCATCTGTGAGCAAGCTTATGAGCAAGCTGATCCTTTCCCTGTTGAGCGGCCTCGTCTTTGGATTGGGCCTGATCGTCTCCGGCATGAGCAACCCGGCCAAGGTGCTCGGTTTCCTCGACCTGGCCGGTGCCTGGGACCCGTCGCTGGCGCTGGTGATGGGCGGCGCCATCGGCGTGGCTCTGCCCGCCTTCTGGCTGGCGCGCCGGCGCAGCACGGCGCTGCTGGGCGACCCCATGCAATTGCCCGCGTCGCGCCGCATCGACCGGCGCTTGCTGCTGGGCAGCCTGGCCTTTGGCGCGGGCTGGGGCATCGCCGGTTTCTGTCCCGGTCCCGCCCTCGTGTCGCTGCTGGCGGGCCAGCCGAAGGCGTGGCTGTTTGTGATCGCGATGCTGGCCGGCATGCTGCTCTTTGAAGTGCTGGAGCGCCGCAAGGCACCCGCGCCAGCCTGAGACGGTACAATCTGGCGCATCGCCACTTTGGATACCGCTTACATGAAGACCATGATTTTCCGTGCCGGCGCGCGCGCCGCCCTGCTGTGCAGCGTGCTGGCGCTGGCCGCCTGCGGCAGCTTGCTGAAGAAGGAAGCGCCGCCCGCTCCCGCGCCTGTGGCCGATACCTTGCCCAATCCGCAAGTGCTGCTGCTCGGTGAAGTGCATGACAATGCGCAAGGTCAGCGCCTGCGCGTCGCGGAATTGCAGCGCCGCCTGGCGGCCGGCTGGCGTCCCGTGATCGTCATGGAGCAGTTCGACCGCGAAAACCAAGCCCTGCTGACGCGCGCCGCGCGTGAATGCGCCGACCCCGATTGCATCATCCGCGTGATGGAACAGCCGCGCTGGGACTGGAGCATGTACCGGCCCGTGCTGGACCTCGTCATCAGTTACCAGCTGACCCTGGTCGCCGGCAACCTGTCGCCGGCCGATGCCTCGCGTATCGTGCGCGACGGCATCCAGTGGGCCATGCCGCCCGCCATGGCGGCCACGTACCTGGCCGCGCCCGTGCCGGCCGATATCCTGGAAGGGCAAAAGAGGGAAGTGCAGGCGGCCCGCTGCAATATGCTGCCCGACATGATGATGACCGGTGTCGTCAACGCCCAGGTGGCGCGCGATATCTGGATGGCCAAGCTGATCCGCGACCAGGCGCCGCGCGACGTGGTGCTGATCGCCGGCAATGTGCATGTGCGCAAGGATATCGGCGTGCCCCGCTGGCTGAAGCTGGCCGACCCGCAACTGAATGTGCGCAGCATCGGCTACCTGGAGCAGGGCGCCGCCGGCTACCAGGGCACGTTCGACCTGACGCAAACGATGCCGGCCCAGCCGCGCGCGGACCTGTGCGCGAAGTTTAACAAGTAACTACTGCTGCACCCGCACCAGGGCGCTGACCCGGTTTGCCGTCTCGAGCAGTTTCGGCAGGCTGTGCTCCAGCAGATGCGCCACGGATGGCCCCGCCGTCTGGCCGCTGACGTTGATCGCCGCCACCACCTTGCCGGCCCGGTCGAACACGGGCGCGGCCAGGGCGATCAAGCCCTGTTCCAGCTCTTCCTGCACCAGGCACCAGCCCTGGCGCCGCACTTGCGCAATCTCTTCCATCAAGACATCGATATCGACCTTGGTCGCCGGCGTGATCTTCAGCAGCGCCATCTTCGACAGCCGTTCGCGCAGCACCTCGGGCGCCAGGCCCGACAGCAACACCCTGCCCATCGAGGTGCAGTAGGCGGGCAGGCGGCTGCCGATACCCAGGTTGATCGACATGGTGCGGTGCGCGGACAGGCGCACGACGTAGACGATGTCGTCCCCGTCGAGCACGGTGGCCGAGCACGACTGGCGCAAGGTCTGCATCAATTCTTCCAGCAGCGGCTGCGCCTGCGTCCATACGGGCAGGGATGACAGATAGGCGTAACCGAGGTCGAGCACCTTGGGCGTCAAACGGAACAGCCGCCCATCCGCTTCCACGTAACCGAGATGCAGCAGGGTGTGCAGGATGCGCCGCGCGCCCGCGCGCGTCAGCTGCGCCCGCTCCGCCACTTCGCTCAGGGTCTGCTGCGGCGCCTCCGCGCCAAAGCTGCGCAGCACGGCCAGGCCCCGCGCGAACGATTGCACATAGCTGTCGCCGGGACGCGGCGCGCCCTCGGCATCAACGTTTTCTTCGGTGGCAAGGGAGGTACGGCTGCGTGCGGTCATGGCATTTCCAATGGGGCAAGGTGGCAATTATAGCCAGGGCGGTGGCGAAAACGGCAAATTGACAAGCGCCCCGATCAGGCATATTCTCACGAATAAGTTCTAAATACGAATATTTGTTCGTTATACGAACAAATGGCTAATGAGTTTGATTGGGAGGAGACCGCAATGATCGACAAACTGCGTTCCAGCGTGCTTGATGCGCTGGCCGATATCCACGATGGCGCCACCGTCATGATTGGCGGCTTCGGCGGCGCGGGCCAGCCGGCCGAGCTGATCGACGGCCTGATCGCCCAGGGCGCGCGAGACCTCGTCATCGTCAACAACAATGCGGGCAACGGCGACACGGGCCTGGCCGCCCTGCTGAAAAACGGGCAGGTGCGCAAGATCATCTGCTCGTTCCCCCGTCAGGCTGATTCCCACGTCTTCGACGCCCTGTACCGCGCGGGCAAGCTGGAGCTCGAATTGGTGCCGCAAGGCAACCTGGCCGAGCGCATCCGCGCCGCCGGCGCCGGCATCGGCGGCTTTTACGCCCACGGGCTACGGCACGGACTTGGCCAAGGGCAAGGAAACGCGCGAGATCGACGGGCGCATGTATGTGTTCGAGTCGCCCATCCACGCCGACTTCGCGCTGATCAAGGCGGAGCAGGGCGACCGCTGGGGCAACCTCACCTACCGCAAGACGGCGCGCAACTTCGGCCCCATCATGGCCATGGCCGCCAAGGTCAGCATTGCTTCCGTGCATGAAGTTGCTGAGCTGGGCAGCATCGACCCCGAACACGTCATCACGCCGGGCCTGTTCGTGCAGCGCCTCGTGCAAGTGCCGCGCACGGCCACCGGCCCCGCCGGCTACAAAGCAGCCTGAGGAAAATCAATATGAACAAATGGAATCGAGACCAGATGGCGGCCCGCGTGGCGGCCGACATCCATGAAGGTGCCGTCGTGAACCTGGGCATCGGCTTGCCGACCCTGGTGGCGAATCACTTGCCGGCCGGCGCGGAGATCATCCTGCACAGCGAAAACGGCGTGATCGGCATGGGCCCCGCGCCCGCGCCGGGCGAGGAAGACTACGACCTGATCAACGCGGGCAAGCAGCCCGTCACCCTGCTGGCTGGCGGCAGCTATTTCCACCATGCCGACAGCTTTGCCATGATGCGCGGCGGCCACCTGGACATCTGCGTGCTGGGCGCGTTTCAAGTGTCCGCCACGGGCGACCTGGCCAACTGGCACACGGGCGCGCCCGACGCCATCCCCGCCGTGGGCGGGGCCATGGACCTGGCCATCGGCGCGAAAAAACCTGGGTCATGATGGAATTGCTGACCAAGGGCGGTGAAAGCAAACTGGTGCAGGCCTGCACTTATCCGCTGACGGGCATCGGGTGCGTGAGCCGCATCTACAGCGACCTGGCCGTGTTCGACCTGGGGCCAAACGGTGCCACGGTCATCGAACTGGCCGATGGCTTGCGTTTTGAACAGTTGCAAGCGTTGACGCCGGTTTCACTGCTGGACGGACGTTAGCAGCCAGCAATGTCGGCTTACGTGCTTGCGCACTAACCCGACCTACATTTCTTGGAGGAAAAAATATGACTGCAGCGTTTATCTGCGATGCCCAGCGCACCCCATTCGGCCGCTACGGCGGCGGCCTGTCCGGCGTGCGCGCCGACGACCTGGGCGCCGTGCCCATCCGCGCCTTGATGGCGCGCAACCCCAATGTGGACTGGACGGCCGTCACGGACGTGCTGTACGGCTGCGCCAACCAGGCGGGCGAGGACAACCGCAACGTGGCGCGCATGGCCGCCTTGCTGGCGGGATTGCCCGACAGCGTGCCGGGCGCCACCCTGAACCGATTGTGCGGCTCGGGCCTGGACGCCATCGGCAGCGCCGCGCGCTTCATCAAGAGCGGCGAAGCGGGCTTGCTGATCGCCGGCGGCGTGGAAAGCATGAGCCGCGCGCCCTTCGTCATGGGCAAGGCGGACAGCGCCTTTTCGCGCGGCATGAAAATGGAAGACACGACCATCGGCTGGCGCTTCATCAATCCGCTGATGAAGGCGCGGTACGGCGTCGATTCGATGCCGGAAACGGCGGAAAACGTGGCCAGCGACTTCGGCATCAGCCGCGCGGACCAGGATGCGTTTGCCCTGGCCAGCCAGGTAAAAGCCCTGGCGGCGCAGCAGGCGGGCGTGTTCGACAGCGAAATCTGTCCCGTCAGCATTGCACAGAAGAAGGGCGAACCCGTCGTTGTCAGCCGTGACGAGCATCCGCGCGCCACCACCCTCGATACCCTGGCCAAACTGAAACCCGTCGTGCGCGCGGACGGTACGATCACGGCGGGCAACGCGTCCGGCGTCAACGATGGCGCGGCGGCGCTGCTGCTGGCCGACGAGGCGAACGCGGCCCGCTTTGGCCTGACGCCGCGCGCCCGTATCGTGGCCATGGCCACGGCCGGCGTGGCGCCGCGCATCATGGGCATCGGCCCCGCGCCCGCCACCCTGAAAGTGCTGGCCATGACGGGCTTGACCCTGGCCGACTTCGACGTCATCGAATTGAACGAAGCATTTGCCGCGCAGGGCCTGGCCGTGCTGCGCCAGCTGGGTGTGCGCGACGACGACCCGCGCGTCAACCCGAACGGCGGCGCCATTGCCCTCGGCCATCCGCTGGGTGCGTCCGGTGCGCGCCTGGCCATGACGGCCGTCAACCAGCTGCACCGCACGGGCGGGCGCTATGCGCTGTGCACGATGTGCATCGGCGTAGGCCAGGGTATCGCGCTGGTACTGGAACGGGTCTGACCTGCAGCGCGTCCGGGCAAGCACCATGCACTGTGCACTCACACAAGATGCGGCATCGGCATCGGCCAGGGCATCGCGCTGGTGCTGGAACGGGTCTGATTCCATGCGCCCGAAGGCGAAAAATAGTTGCCGGCGATACGTATTAACCCGTATGCCGGGCGGCTTTTTGACCTTGATCAAGGGCGTATGATGCAAAACCAGCCCGGGCAACCTGGCAGGCGTTGGCTTTTTCACACGAACAAGAAGATTGATATGACATCCCACGATACTCCGCATGACGTTGCGCAGCTGACTTCCCAGCAGCGCATCAAGGCCATCATTGGCGCTTCTTCCGGTAACCTGGTCGAATGGTTCGACTTCTACATTTACTCGTTCTGCGCGCTGTATTTCTCGCACGCCTTCTTCCCTTCCGGTAACCCCACCACGCAGCTGCTGCAGACGGCCGGCATCTTTGCCGCCGGCTTCCTCATGCGCCCGGTGGGCGGCTGGCTGTTCGGCCGCATCGCCGACAAATACGGCCGGCGCCAGTCGATGATGATTTCCGTGCTGATGATGTGCGGCGGCTCCTTGATGATCGCCGTCATGCCCACGTATGACACCATCGGCGCCTTCGCGCCGTTCCTGCTGCTGGTGGCGCGGCTGTTCCAGGGCCTGTCCGTGGGCGGCGAATACGGTACCAGCGCCACCTACATGAGTGAAGTGTCGGAGTCGGGCAAGCGCGGCTTCTTCGCCTCGTTCCAGTACGTGACCCTGATCGGCGGCCAGCTGCTGGCCTTGCTGGTGCTGGTGGTCTTGCAGCAACTCCTGACCTTGGAAGAGCTGCGCGCCTGGGGCTGGCGCATCCCGTTCGTCTTTGGCGCCCTGGCGGCCCTCGTCTCGCTGAACTTGCGTAAATCCCTGACGGAAACGACCACCGCCAGCGAGCGCAAGGACAAGGATGCGGGCAGCCTGCGCGGCTTGCTCAAGCATAAGCGCGCCTTCATCACGGTACTCGGCTTTACGGCCGGCGGTTCGCTCGTGTTCTACACGTTCACTACCTACATGCAGAAATACCTGGTCAACACGGCCGGCATGGATACCAAGACGGCCAGCGCCGTCATGACCTGCGCCTTGCTCGTCTACATGATTCTGCAGCCCGTGTTCGGCGCCTTGTCCGACCGCATCGGCCGCCGCACGTCGATGCTGTTCTTCGGCGGCCTGGCCACCCTGTGCGTGCTGCCCATCATGCATGCCTTGAAGGATATTTCCAGCCCGTACGCGGCGTTCGGCCTGATCATCATCGCGCTGGCCATCATCAGCTTCTACACGTCGATCAGCGGCCTGATCAAGGCGGAAATGTTCCCCGTCGAAGTGCGCGCGCTGGGCGTGGGCCTGTCGTATGCGGTGGCCAACGCCATGTTCGGCGGTTCGGCCGAATACGTGGCGCTGCAGTTCAAGGCCTGGCACGTGGAAGAGTATTTTTATTGGTACGTCACCATCATGTGCCTGATTTCCTTCATCGTCGCCATCCGCATGCCGGACCCGAGCCGCTCGGGACTGCTGAAGTAACGTTGTCGTAAAATGGGTGGCACTGCGTGGGGGACACTGCGGTGTCCCTTTTTCATCGCCGCCTTTTTATCGTGCCGATCAGGAGTTTTCATGTCGTATGTCATTCCCGCAGCCATCCAGCCCAGCGTTCCCGTCACCGGCAGCGTCGATGGTTTCCCCGTTCACCGCATCTATTGCGTGGGCCGTAACTATGTGGACCACGCCAAGGAAATGGGCCACACGGGCCGCGAGGCGCCGTTTTTCTTCATGAAGCCAGCCGACGCCGTGCTGCCCGTGCCAGCCGGCACGACGGGCGAGCTGCCGTATCCGGCGCAGACGCAGGATTTCCAGCACGAGATGGAGCTGGTGGTGGCCATCGGCAAGGGCGGCAGCGATATCGGCGCGGCCGATGCGCTGGGCCACGTGTGGGGTTATGCGATCGGCCTGGACATGACGCGCCGCGACGTGCAGGGCGCAGCGAAAAAACTGGGCCGTCCGTGGGAGACGGGCAAGGCCTTCGAGCACTCGGCGCCCATCGGCCCCATCACGCCGGCCGCGCAGGCGGGCGACGTCAGCCACGCCGCCATCACCCTGCGCGTGAATGGCGAGCTGCGCCAAAGCAGCAGCATCGATATGCTGATCTGGAACGTGGCCGAAACCATCGCCGATTTGTCGACCTATTTCACCTTGCAGCCGGGTGACCTGATCTACACGGGCACGCCGGCCGGCGTGGCGGCCGTGCAGCGCGGCGACGAGCTGGTGGGCGCCATCGATGGCCTGGAGACCTTGCGCCTCAAAGTGGTCTAAATTGTCTGGGAGGCTGGCATGATGCACGACACATATTCCGTAGCACAACCGACACGCGCCGAGATCGACGCCCTGGCGGGCCCGGCCCTGCTGGAATTCGGCACGGGCTGGTGCGGCCACTGCCGCGCCACAGACGCGCCGCTGGCCGCCGCGTTGGCGCAGCACCCCGGGGTAGCGCATATTCGCGTGGAAGACGGCCCCGGCCGCGCGCTGGGGCGCTCGTTCAAGGTGAAACTGTGGCCGACCCTGATTTTCCTGAAAGATGGCCAGGAAGTGGCGCGCCTCGTGCGTCCGCTCGACAGCCGCGAGATCGAGCAGACTTTTGCATTGATCGATGCGTAGGTCAGCATAGGTGGGCGTAGGTCGGCGTAGGTCGGCTTAGCGCAGCGTAAGCCGACACCACCGTACATGCTCCATCACAACTTCTTGCCGCACCGCAGCACTGCGCGTATGATAAGCCGCTTACAGCAAGATCAACCGCATCCTGCGTGATGCAGCGCGATCATCGCCGGCCCGCTCCACCCGGAGGGGCCGAGGGCAAGGACTCACCACAAATGACCGATGCCGCGATGCCGACGCGCGGGTCTGGTACGGAATGCCTGGCGATACGCCGGGCCTGATACACGTCGCCCATCCCCTGACGCCTTTCCTGCCGTGCCCCGGGTAACCGGATGGCGCACGACCGTTGTTTCTCTAAATCAGCACTGATCACGGCGCGTTAGCGCGCGTTGCCGGCAGTTCGCTACGGCAACAAAAACCGTTGTTTTTGTTTGCAAATTTAATAGCAAATGCGCGGCAAATGCCCGCGCGCAAGGCTATGATATGCGAACGACACGGAGACAACGTGCTGTGCTGCTGCCTGAAAAAACATCCAGAGAATGGCCTTTAGACACCCTCCCCAAGGAGCGCAGTAAATGAGTAAGCCCCGGAGCACCCCCCAAGAAAAATTCCCCCGGCACGGTGCTGTTCGCCAGCCTGATCGGCACCACCATCGAGTTCTTTGACTTTTATATCTACGCCACCGCCGCCGTGCTGGTGTTCCCGAAACTGTTCTTCCCCGCCGGCGACCCGTCGGCCGCCGTGCTGCAGTCGCTGGCCACGTTCGCCATCGCCTTCTTCGCCCGCCCCATCGGCTCGGCCGTGTTCGGCCACTTCGGCGACCGCATCGGCCGCAAGGCGACCCTCGTGGCGGCCTTGCTGACCATGGGTATCTCCACCGTCATCATCGGCTTGCTGCCGACGTATGCGGCCATCGGCACCCTGGCGCCGCTGCTGCTGGCGCTGTGCCGTTTCGGCCAGGGCCTGGGCCTGGGTGGCGAGTGGGGCGGCGCGGTGCTGCTGGCAACCGAGAACGCGCCACCGGGCAAGCGCGCCTGGTACGGCATGTTCCCGCAGCTGGGCGCGCCGATCGGCTTCTTCCTGTCGGGCGGCATCTTCCTGCTGCTGAGCGAAACCATGACCGATGAGCAGTTCTTCAGCTACGGCTGGCGCATCCCCTTCCTCGCCAGCGCACTGCTGGTCATCGTCGGCCTGTACGTGCGCCTGAAGATCACGGAAACGCCGGACTTCCAGAAAGTCATCGACAAGAACGAAGTCGTCAAGCTGCCCGTGGCCACCGTGTTCCGCCAGCATGGCCGCATGTTGTTCCTGGGCACCATCATCGCCCTGGCCACCTTCGTGCTGTTCTACCTGATGACGGTGTTCGCGCTGAGCTGGGGCACGACCAAGCTGGGCTTCACGCGCAAGGAATTCCTCGTCGTGCAGCTGTTTGCCGTGCTGTTCTTCGCCCTGACGATTCCGTTTTCGGCCGTGCTGGCCGACCGCCGCGGCCGCCGCGCCACCCTGATCTGGGTCTCCGTCGCCATCGCCATCTTCGGCCTGGTGCTCGCACCGATGTTCGGCTCGGGCGTGACGTGGGAAGTGACCGTCTTCATGGCCGTCGGCCTGGGCTTGATGGGCATGACCTACGGACCGCTGGGCACGATGTTGTCCGAGCTGTTCCCGCCCGAAGTGCGCTACACGGGCGCCTCGCTGACGTTCAACCTGGCGGGCATTCTGGGCGCCTCGCTGGCGCCGTACATCGCCACCTGGCTGGCCACCAACTACGGTCTGCAATACGTGGGTTATTACCTGTCGCTGGCGGCCGTGCTGACACTGGGCGCCTTGCTGATGGTGGGCAAGCCGCGCGCGGGCAAGGAAGCCTGGCAGTAACACGCCTCTGATCCTGGAGATCCCGAAAGCCGCCAGCTGCACGCACAGCTGGCGGCTTTTTTGTCGGTAAAACACCACGCCGCATGCCTGCCGAGATTCTTGTTGACAGTCAAAATCGGCTGATGTTAAGGTGTGCACACGTGTGCAATGCGGTGCAAAGCCTTGAAAAGCACATCCCGGGACAGTGACGCCGCAAGATAGCGGTGCGGTCTGAAGTACCACAACGACAACGAACTTGGAGTGAGACGATGAAGATGCGCAATGTTGCGATTGCTATAAGCCTGGCCCTGCCGATGACGGCCATGGCCGCCGAGGAACGCCTGTCCGTGCTGTGCTCGGCCGACATGGAATGGTGCCAGCTGATGAAGAACCGCTTCGAGGCGGAAAGCAAGATCAAGGTATCGATGATCAGGAAGAGCGCCGGGGAAGCCTACGCGAAGATCCGCGCCGAAGCGTCGAACCCGAAATCGGACATCTGGTGGGGCGGCACGGGCGACCCCCACCTGCAGGCCGCCGCCGAAGGCTATACGGAAGAATACAGGTCGCCCACCCTGCCCAAGCTGCAGCCGTGGGCGCTCAAGCAGGCCGAGACGGCCAAGTACCGCACCGTCGGCATCTACATCGGCATCCTGGGCCTGGCCTACAACGAAAACGTGCTGAAGAAGAAAAACCTGCCGCCGCCCCAATGCTGGAAAGACCTCGTCAAGCCCGCCTACAAGGGCGAGATCGAGATGGCCAACCCGAACTCCTCGGGCGCCGCTTACAACGCGCTGGCCACCGTGGTGCAGCTGTTCGGCGAAGAGGACGCCTTCGATTTCCTGGCGAAAATGGGCCAGAACGTCAGCAAATACCCGAACGCGGGCGTGGCGCCGGGCGAGGACGTGGGCCGCGGCGAAGCGGGCGTGGCCATCGGCTTCATGCATGACCTGATGAAACTGACCGTGGCCGGCTTTCCCGTGAAGGTCTTGCCGCCCTGCGAAGGCACGGGCTACGAGATCGGCTCGATGAGCATCGTCAAGGGCGCGAAAAACATGGAACAGGCAAAGAAATTCTATGAATTCGCCCTGCGTCCCGACGTGCAGAGCGAAGCCGTCAAGGCGCTGGCTTTCCAGATCCCGTCCAACGCGGCGGCCACCATTCCCGCCGCCTCGCCGCGCCTGGAAAACATCAAGACCATCAACTACGACTTCGCCAAGTATGGCGCGTCGGACACGCGCAAGCGCTTATTGCAACGCTGGACCACGCAGATTTATTCTGCCGGCAATTAACGCGCGCCAAAACTTACTGCGCGTCGCGATTTGCAGCCTGCGATGCTCACTGTGCTAGCGCACAGCTGCGCGTCTCGGCCGCAACTCACTGCCGCTCGCTACAGTTTTGGCAGGCGTTAAACCTATATCAATTGTTCAAAACGTCTGGAAACAGAGCGCATCGCGCAACAGAATTTCAGACGTTCATAGTTGGATGAAACTCATGAAAAAGATATTTTACGGCTGGCTGCTGGCCGCTTTGGCAGCGTTGTGCCTGTTGCCCTGGCAGCAGCAGGAAGCGGGCCTGTTCGCCGGCGAGTGGCTGCGCGACGGCCAGTTCTTCAGTGAACGTGGCGCGCCGGCCGTGCTGCACGTACTGTCGTTCGGCGCCTGGCCGCTGGGCGTGTTCTTAGCCCTGATCGCCGCCAGCGCCGCGCTGGTGGCCGCCAATCCCCACCGCAAGACCCTGGGCCTGGGCCAGATCGCCCTCGGCGGCGCGGGCCTGCTGTGGCTGGCATGGCTGGGCTGGGGGCCGCTGGCCGCCGGCACCGGCCTCGGTTTCGGCGCGCTGTTGCTGGCGCTGTGCCTGCTGTTCCTGCTGACCTCGGGCGCCGCCGCCTGCGGCGTGTGCCGCGGCGACGCCTTCGTGGCCGGCGCCATCGGCCTCATCATCTGCCTCATCTCCCTGTTCGTGCTGTTCCCCGTCGCGCTGATCCTGGTGAGCGCCGGCCAGCCCATGGACGATGGCGGCACGGGCGCCGCCGCCCTGGCGCACCGCCTGGCCGACCCCGGCATCTGGAGCCTCAATTGCGTGGCCGGTCCCGGCCGCTGCGGCGTGGCCTGGAATACCCTGGCGCTGGCCCTGCTGACGGGCGTGTCGGCCACCTTCCTCGGTCTCGTCTTTGCCCTGCTGGTGACGCGCACCAACGGCCGCTGGGTACGCCCCATGCGCGCCATCACCATCTTGCCAATCGTCACGCCGCCGTTCGTGCTGGGCCTGGCCCTGATTTTGCTGTTCGGCCGCAACGGCGCCATCACGGGTCTCGTCGGCGAGTTGTTTGGCATCGAACAAAGCCGCTGGCTGTACGGCATGACGGGCGTATGGCTGTCGCAGATGCTGGCCTTTGCGCCGATCGCCTTCATGACATTGATCGGTGTGGTCGAAGGCGTCAGCCCCTCGCTGGAAGAAGCGTCGGGCACCCTGGGCGCGAGCAGCTGGCAAACCTTCGTCAAGGTCTCCTTGCCGCTGATGCGTCCCGGCATCGCCAATGCCTTCTTGCTGTGCTTTATCGAAAGCATGGCCGACTTCGGCAACCCGATGGTCTTGGGCGGCAACTTCCACGTGCTGTCGACGGAAATCTTCTTTTCCGTGGTGGGCGCCTCGAATGACCAGGGCCGCGCGGCGACGTTGGCCATCGTGCTGCTGACGTTTGCCGTGGGCGCCTTCTTCATCCAGAACCTGTGGCTGGGCAAGAAATCGTATGTGACGGTGACGGGCAAGGCCGACCACGGCGGCCACGCCTCGCTCAATCCGCGCCTGAAAACCACCTTGTGGACCATCGCCCTGCCATGGTTCGCCTTCACGGCCCTGATCTACGGTACCGTGGTGGCGGGCGGCTTCGTGAATAACTGGGGCCAGGACAATGCCTTCACCTTGCGCCATTACATCGACGCCTTCGGCATCACGGCGGGCGCTGCCGGCTGGCACTGGACGGGCCAGGCCTGGCCGTCGCTGTTCACCACGCTGACGATTTCGGCCATCGCCGCGCCCTTGACGGCCTTTGTCGGCATCCTGTCGGCCTGGCTGCTGGTGCGCCAGCAATTCGCCCTGAAGAGCGCGTTCGAGTTCGGCACCATGCTCAGCTTTGCCATTCCCGGCACCGTCATCGGCATCAGCTACATCCTGGCGTTCAACTCGGCGCCGATCGAACTGACGGGCACGGCGACGATTCTGATCCTGTGCTTTGTCTTCCGCAACATGCCGATGGGATTGCGCACGGGCATCGCCGCCATGCGCCAGCTCGACGGCAGCCTGGACGAGGCGTCGATCACCCTGGGCGCCAGCAGCTGGACCACCATGCGCAAGGTCATCCTGCCGCTGCTGCGCCCGGCCATCGCCTCGGCCCTCGTGTATGGCTTCGTGCGCTCGATCACGTCGATCTCGGCCGTTGTCTTCCTCGTCAGCGCCGATTACGACATGGCCACGTCCTACATCATCGGCCTGGTGTCGAACGGTAACTACGGCACGGCCATCGCCTATGCCACGGTGCTGATCGTCATCATCCTGCTGTGCATCCAATTGATCCATTTGCTGGTCGGCAAGCGCCGCCTTCGCCGCGTCAGCGCCGAAAAAACGCTGCCGGCCGCCGTTCCCAACCTGGAAAAGAGCTACGCATGAACCACTTTACTACCCAAGCAACAGAGCTTGCCGCGCTGGAATTCGATGGTGTTACCAAGCGCTACGGCAAGGCCCTGGCCGTGAACGATGTGTCGTTCATGATCGCCCCGCGCACCATGGTCACCCTGCTGGGCCCCAGCGGCTGCGGCAAGACGTCCACCCTGCGCCTGATCGCGGGCCTGGAGCGCGTCAGCGCCGGGCGCATCCTGCTGGCCGGCGAGGATGTCACCCTGACCTCCGCCGCCGAGCGCGACGTCAGCATGGTGTTCCAGTCGTATGCGCTGTTCCCGCACATGACGGTGCTCGACAACGTGTGCTACGGCTTGACCGTCTCGGGCGAGACCAAGCCGCGCGCCGTGGAACGGGCGCAGGAAAGCCTGCGGCTGGTGGGCCTGGCCGATTTTGCCGCGCGCTTCCCGAACGAGTTGTCGGGCGGCCAGCAGCAGCGCGTGGCCGTGGCCCGCTCGCTGGTGCTGCAGCCCAAGGTCTTGCTGCTGGACGAGCCGCTGTCGAACCTGGACACGAAACTGCGCCGCCGCGTGCGCGACGAGATCCGCGACATCCAGGTCAAGCTGGGCTTGACGGCCGTGTACGTCACGCATGACCAGGAAGAGGCGCTGGCCATTTCCGACCAGATCATCGTCATGAACCGCCAAGTGATCGCGCAAAAGGGCACGCCGCACGAGCTGTTCGAGTCGCCGGCCGACAAGTTCGTCGCCGACTTCATCTGCAACGCGAACATCGTCGATGGCGTGATCGAATCGGTGGCCGACGGCAAGGCCGTCTGCGTCATGGGCAAGCTGCGGCTGCGCCTGCCATGCCGCAGCCAGCGCAGCGGCGAAGCGAGTTTCGCCGTGCGTCCGGAAGCGATCCTGCTGTCGCCCGCGCAGCCGGACAGCGCCATGGTGGTGCGCGTGGCGCGCGCCACTTACCTGGGACGCGAAATGCAATACACGCTGGAGACGCCGGTCGGCGAACTGTTTGCCGTCTCGCACGACTTGAGCCAGGTTTTCACGCAAGGCACATCGGTCGCCATGACCGTACACGAACATGGCGCAGCCATCATTGGAGGACAAGCATGACAGATATGACACAGGCAGCGGTACTGGCCGACGCGGCGACCCTGGAACGCTATGCCTACGCCCGGCACATCATCGGCCAGGCGGGCGAGATCGCGCTGGGCATGTTCCAGCGCCGCACGGAACTGGTGATCGAGGAAAAGGGCTTGCAGGACATGGTCAGCATCGCCGACCGCATGGTCGAGGATTTCCTGCGCGCGCAGATCGCCGAGCGCTTCCCGGAAGACGCCGTAGTGGGCGAGGAGCGGGGCGGCGGCGCGTCCGACGCGCGCTGCGTGTGGGTCATCGATCCCATCGACGGCACGGCCTGTTTCGTCAACGGCATGCTGGCCTGGTGCGTGTCGATCGGCGTGCTGGTCGACGGCCAGCCCGCCATCGGCGCCGTGTACGACCCGAATGCGGACGAGCTGTTCCACGCCTGCCTGGGGCAGGGCGCGCATGTGACGGCGAAGGCGGGCGAAACGCGCCTGCGCATCAACGACGTGGCCAGCCTGCAGGGCGGCGTGCTGGGCGTGGGCTTTTCGCACCGCGTGGGCACCGATACCTTTTTGCCCTTCCTGCTCGACGTGCTGGAAGAGGGCGGCATGTTCATCCGCAACGGTTCCGGCGCGCTGATGATCGCCTACGTGGCGGCCGGGCGTCTGATCGGCTATTTCGAGCCGCACATCAATTCCTGGGATTGTCTGGCGGGCATCGTGCTCGTCAACGAGGCAGGCGGGCGCTGCAATGATTTCCTGGCCGATAACGGCCTGGAAAAGGGCAACCCCATCCTGGTGGGCGGCCCCCGCTTGTATCCGCAACTGGCGGCGCTGGCCTTGCCGCGCTGTCAGTAAATCAGCAGGTATTGGAAAGGGAGGGCAGGCGTCCGGCGAGGGACGCATGTAGTGGCAACACGCTGTCGAGCATCATGAGTAATCCACCACCATAAAAACAAGCAGGAGACAAAATGAAAAACGGGATGAACACCATGCAGTTGAACAAGATCGCCGCCGTATTGTTGCTGGTCGCACCAGGCTGCGTGCTGGCCGAATCGAGCGTCGTCGTGTACGGCCGCATCCACGCGGGCTTCGACCGCATCGAAACGTCGAGCTCGGCCACGGCGCCGAACGGCGAGTCGGTGTCGCGCGTATCGGACAATTCCTCGAAGATCGGTTTCCGTGGACGTGAAGACTTGGGCAATGGCAACACGGCCTTCTTCCAGATCGAAGGCAATGCCAAGCTCGACGATGGCACGGGCGCCATCAATAGCAAGGATACCTTTGTCGGGCTGGAAAACCCCGCCTATGGCCGCATCGCGCTGGGCCGCTTCGCCACGCCGATCCGCCAGATCAACGGCTACACCAACCGTTTCGTGGGCGAAGGCATCCAGGATGACGCCAACATTTCGCAGCTGGGCGGCGAAGGCTTCAACCGCCGCAGTGCGAACGCCGTCAGCTATCGCACGCCCGTGGTGCAGGGATTCAGCGCCACGATTTACCGCGCCAGCGAAAACGAGGCATCGAACGGCGACCGCATCTATTCGGGCATCGTGCAATACGTGAACGGCCCTGTCAAGGGCGCCGTCGGCTATGAAAAGCACAAGGACTTGCGTCCCGGCTTCAGCGAAAAGATGTACCGCGCCGTGGGCAATTACAACTTCGGCGGCGGCGACGTGGGCGTGGCCTGGAACCGCATGGTGTATGACGTGGCGGGCGGCGACTTGCAGCGCGACTACTTCACCATCACGGGCGCCTACAAGGCGGGCGGCGGTGCCTTCATCGGCCGTTTCGGCGTGGCAGGCGACGTGTCGGGCAGCGCGCCCAACGGCAGCAGCGTGACCATCAAGGCCACCACCCTGGTGCGCGGCGACGACAGCGGCGCCAAGCAGGCGACCTTGGGCTACGAGTATTACTTGTCCAAGCGCAGTACCGTGTATGCCTATTACACGCAAACGAATAACGACAAGAACGCCAACTACACGTTTGGCGGCAATGCCTTCGCCGCCACCAAGAAGGGTGCCAAGCTCAGCGGTGTAATGCTGGGCGTCATCCACCTGTTTTAACTTTTTTAGCCCGGATTTGCACACGTGTGCATTTTCGGGCCAAGCGATACCGACTATCAAGGAGATGGAAATGATTCAAGTGGCATTGTTCGGCGCCGGGCGCATCGGCCGCATTCACGCCGGCAATCTGGTACGCCAGCCCGGCGTGCGCCTGAAATACGTGGTCGACGTGCATGCGGGCGCGGCGGCGGAAGTGGCGGCCCTGCATGGCGCCAGCGTCGCCAGCGTGGAGGCCGTTCTGGCCGACCCGGAAGTCAAGGCCGTGCTGATCGCGTCGAGCACGGATACGCATGCGGACCTGATCGTGCGGGCGGCCGCCGCCGGCAAGGCCATCTTTTGCGAAAAGCCCGTCGACCTGACCCTGGAGCGCGCGCGCGCCGCCGCCGCCGTCAAGGAGGCAAAAGTGCTGTGCATGATCGGCTTCCAGCGCCGCTACGATCCCACGTTTGGCGCCGTCAAGCAGCGCATCGCAGCGGGCGAGATCGGCACGCCGGAGATGCTCATCGTCACCAGCCGCGATCCGGGCCCGCCGCCCGTCAGCTACATCCAGGTGTCGGGCGGCATCTTCAAGGATATGCTGATCCACGATTTCGACATCTTCCGCTGGATACTCGATGATGAAGCCGTCAGCGTGCACGCCACGGGCAGCTGCCTCGTCGATCCGGCCATCGGCGCGGCGGGCGATCTCGACTGCACGGCCGTCACCCTCCGCACGGCGAAGGGACGTTTGTGCCAGATCAACACGACGCGCCGCGCCGCCTACGGCTACGACCAGCGTTTCGAAGTGCTGGGCAGCGCCGGCATGCTGCAGGCGGGCAACCACAAGCCGACGGAAGTGACGGCCTATGGCGCCGTGAACGTCAGCGTGGACAAGCCGGAAGACTTTTTCCTGGAACGCTACCGCGCCGCCTACGCCAGCGAAATGGCGCACTTTTTCGACGCCTTTGCCCATGGCGCAGCGCTGCGCACCACCGTCCACGATGGTTTGAAAGCCCTGGAACTGGCCGAAGCGGCCACCGTGTCATGGCGCGAGCAGCGCATCGTGCAACTGTCATAAGGAAACAATGCCATGAAGAATACGACTGAATTTGCCCAGGGCCGCGCGCTCGACGTGATCTGCCTGGGCCGCCTGGCGGTGGACCTGTACGCGCAGCAGATCGGCAGCACCCTGGAAGACGCGACCAGTTTCGCCAAATACCTGGGCGGCTCGTCGGCGAATATCGCCTTCGGCACGGCCCGGCTGGGCTTGAAGTCGGCCATGCTGTCGAAGGTGGGTGACGACCACATGGGCCGTTTCTTGACGGAGACCTTGGCGCAGGAGGGCTGCGACGTCAGCCATGTGGGCATCGACCGCGACCGGCTCACGGCCCTGGTGATGCTCGGCATCAAGGACAAGCACACCTTCCCGCTGATTTTTTACCGTGAAAATTGCGCCGACATGGCCATCGAAGCGTCCAGCGTCGACGCCGCCTTTATCGCTCCCAGCAAGGCTCTGTTGATCACCGGCACGCATTTCTCGACCAGCGCCATGCACGCCGTCAGCACGCAGGCATTGCAGCTGGCCCGCGCGAACAACGTGCGCACCGTGCTCGATATCGATTACCGGCCCGTGCTGTGGGGCTTGTCCGGCAAGGCGGACGGCGAAACGCGTTTCGTCTCGAACGAAGGCGTGACCCGCCACTTGCAGGCCATCCTGCCGCAGTTCGACCTGATCGTCGGCACGGAAGAGGAATTCATGATCGCCGGCGGCGGCGCCGACATCATGGCGTCCCTGCGCGCCGTGCGGGCCGCCACCCTGGCCACCCTCGTCGTCAAGCGCGGGCCGCTGGGCAGCGCCATCATCGACAACGTGGTGCCCGCCAGTTTGGATGACGCGTATAACTACCGCGGCGTGCGCGTGGAAGTCTTGAACGTGCTCGGCGCGGGCGACGCTTTTCTTTCCGGTTTCCTGAAAGGCTGGCTGCGCGGCGAGGATTACGAGGCGTGCTGCCGCTATGCGAACGGCTGCGGCGCCCTGGTCGTGTCGCGCCACGGCTGCGCACCGGCCATGCCGTCGCCCGTCGAGCTCGACTATTTCCTCGCCAATGCGGCCAAACTGACGCAGCCGGACCAGGACGCCACCTTGTCGCGCCTGCATCGCACGACGGTGGCGCGCAAACAGTGGAATGAACTGTGCGTATTTGCGTTCGATCACCGCACGCAATTCTTTGAGCTGGCCCAGCAGGGCGTGAGCGATGAAGCGCGGATTTCACAGCTCAAGCAACTGTTCGTGCAAGCCGTGGGCCAGACGGAAGCGGCGCGCGGCTTGCAGGGCGGCACGGGCGTGCTGATCGATGACCGCTATGGCGTCGATGCGCTCAACGATGCGACGGGGCGCGGCTGGTGGATAGGCCGTCCCGTCGAGATGCCGGGCTCGAATCCCTTGCAATTCGACTGGGGCCGTTCGCTGGCATCGCGCTTGACGCAGTGGCCGAAGGAACACGTGATCAAGTGCCTGGTGCAGCTGCATCCCGACGATACGCCGGAAAACCGGCTGGAACAGGAAGCGCAAATCAAGGGCTTGTACGACGCCGCGCAAATCACGGGCCATGAATTGCTGCTGGAAATTATTCCTGCCAAGTCCTTGCCCCAGCACGACGATACCGTGTATCGCGCCGTCAAGCGCCTGTACAACCTGGGCATTTACCCGGAATGGTGGAAGCTGGAAAGCATGTCGGCCCAGCAATGGCAAGCCATCGATGCCCTCGTGCATGAACGCGATCCGTATTGCCGTGGCGTGGTATTACTGGGCTTGAACGCGCCCATCGCCGCCCTGGCCGCCAGTTTCGAGCAGGCCAGTGCCAGCAGCACGTGCAGGGGCTTCATGGTGGGCCGCACCATCTTCCAGGAACCGAGCCGCCGCTGGCTGGCCGGAGAACTCGACGATGCGGGCCTGATCGCCGCAGTGCGCGCCAATTTCGAGCAGCTGATTGGTCTGTGGCAGCGCACGCGCAACCGCCTGGAGCGTGCCGCATGAGCGCCACGATCCGATTGACCATGGCGCAGGCCTTGGTGCGCTACCTGGCTGCCTTGCGCACCGAGGACGGCGAACCCCTGTTCGGCGGCGCCTTCGCCATCTTTGGCCACGGCAACGTCGCCGGCCTGGGTGAGGCGCTGTACCAGTACCAGGATGTGTTCCCCACTTTCCGCGCCCACAATGAACAGGCGATGGCGCACGCGGCCATCGCCTATGCGAAAGCCCACATGCGCCGGCGCATGATGGCGGTGACCAGCTCCATCGGTCCCGGCGCCACCAACCTGCTGACGGCCGCCGCGCTGGCGCACGTGAACCGCTTGCCCGTGCTCTTGCTGCCCGGCGACGTGTTCGTCTCGCGCGCGCCGGACCCCGTATTGCAGCAGTTGGAAGACGGTACGGATGGCAGCGTTTCCGTCAATGATGCGTTCAAACCTTTATCGCGTTATTTCGACCGCATCGTCTATCCGGAGCAATTGCTGACGGCCTTGCCACGGGCGATCGCCGCCTTGACGGACCCGGCCGCCTGCGGTCCCGTGACCTTATCGTTGCCGCAAGACGTGCAGACGATGGCGTATGACTACCCGGAAGCATTCTTTGCGCCGAGGACCGTGCGTTTCCGCGCCGTGCCGCCCGTCGAGCAGGAACTGGAAGAGGCGGCGGAATTGCTGAAAAACGCGAAGCAGCCGCTGATCGTCGCCGGCGGCGGCGTGCTGTACGGCCAGGCCGGCGCCGCCCTGCGGACGTTTGCCGAACGGCACGGCATTCCCGTGGCGGAAACCCAGGCCGGCAAGAGCAGCTTGCCCTGGGACCACCCCTTGCAGCTGGGCGCCATCGGCGTCACCGGTTCGCCCGCCGCGAATGCGCTGGCGGCGGACGCGGACGTGGTGCTGGCCGTCGGCACGCGCCTGCAGGATTTCACGACAGGATCGAACTCCCTGTTTGCGCAGGCGCAACTGCTCAGCCTGAACGTCAACAGCTTTGATGCGCTGAAACGCCGGGGCCTGGGTGTACAGGCGGACGCGACGCTTGGCTTGCAGGGACTGTCGCGGCGGCTGGATGGCTGGCACAGCGCGGGCCAGTGGCAGGAGCGGGCGCAGCAGGAAGCGCATGCCTGGCGCGCCACCTTGCTGGCGATCACCGGCAAGCGGGAAGTGGCCGGCTTACCGTACGACGGCGAAGTCATCGGCGCCGTGCAGCGCTCTTCACTTGACTCCACCACCCGCGACATCGTCGTCTGCGCGGCAGGGACTCTGCCGGCCGAGCTGCACAAGCTGTGGCGGACAAGCACGCCGGGCGGCTACCACATGGAATACGGCTATTCGTGCATGGGCTATGAAATCGCCGGCGGCCTCGGCGTCAAGATGGCCAAGCCTGACTCGGAAGTCATCGTCATGGTGGGCGACGGCAGCTATCTGATGATGAATTCGGAAATCGCCACCTCCGTGATGCTCGACAAAAAGCTCATCATCGTCGTGCTCGACAACCGGGGCTATGGCTGCATCAACCGCCTGCAGCAGGCCTGCGGCAATGCCTCGTTCAACAATATGTTGCCCGACAGCGCCCCCCGCATCGACTTCGCCCTGCATGCGCAATCCCTGGGCGCGCTGTCCGAACATGTGGGCTCGATTGCCGAACTGGAACAGGCCATGCTGCGCGCCCGTGCCGCTGCGCGCACGTATTTGATCTGTATCGACACGGACGACACGCGCACGACGCAGGAGGGCGGCTGCTGGTGGGAAGTGGCCGTGCCCGAGGTCTCCACCCAGCCCGGCGTGCAGCTTGCCCGTGCCCGTTATGAAAACGATCGCCTGAAACAAAGGAATTGAAAATGACTACCTGGAATGTACGTATCGGCATCAACCCGATCTCGTGGATGAACGACGATTTACCGAGCCTGGGCGGCGAAACGCCCCTGGAAACGGCCCTGAAGGAAGGCGCCGAGATCGGCTATGTGGGTTTTGAACTGGGCAACAAGTTTCCGAAAGATGCCCCGTCCCTGAACGCCGTGCTGGGCAAATATGGCCTGGCGTGCGTTTCCGGCTGGTATTCGGGCCGCCTGGCCCATCGGTCTGTGGAAGAAGAGATCGCCTCCGTCGCATCGCATTTGCGCTTGCTTGCCGACAGCGGCGCCACCGTCATGGTGTATGGCGAAGTGGCCGACGCCATCCAGGGCGAAGCGCGTCCCTTGTATAAACGCCCTCGCTTCCAGTCGCAGCAGCAATGGCAGGACTACGCCGACAAACTGACGGCGTTTGCCGCCCACCTGCTGGCGCACGGCGTGCGCCTGGCCTATCACCACCACATGGGCGCCTACGTGGAAACGCCGGCCGACGTGGACCAACTGATGGCCTTGACGGGTCCCGAGGTCGGCTTGCTGTTCGACACGGGTCACATCACCTTCGCCGGCGGCGATGCCTTGGCGGTGTTAAATAAACATATCGACAGGATTTGCCACGTGCATTGCAAGGACGTGCGCCCGAATGTGGTGAAACTGGCCCGCAACGGCCACTGGAGTTTTTTGCAGGCGGTGATCAATGGCGCCTTCAGCGTGCCGGGCGACGGCAGCATCGACTTCCCGGCCATCCTGACGCGCTTGTATCTGCACGGCTACGAGGGCTGGCTGGTGGTGGAGGCGGAGCAGGACCCGGCCGTCGCGCCCAGCTACGCATACGCGAAGATGGGCCACGATTACCTGGCGCGCCTGGTTGACGCGATCCCCCGACTGGGCCGGGAGGCGGCATGAGCCCGCTGCTGGTCAAAGCAAAGTCCGGTTCCACCATCGTCGAGGTGACACCGGCGTCGGCCGGCTGGACGCACGTGGGCTTTGCTGCCCACCGCCTGGCGGCCGGCGAGGTCTTGACGCTGGAGACTGGCCGCCGCGAACTGTGCCTCGTCGTGCTGACGGGCACGGTCACGGTGCGGGCGGGCGAGCAGACCTGGGAAGCGATCGGCAAGCGCGCCAGCGTCTTCGAGGACGTCTCGCCCTACGCCGTGTATGTGCCGCTGGAAACCACGGTGCGTATCACGGCCGTGAGCGCCGCCGAGGTGGCCCTGTGCAGCGCCCCGGCCACGACTAAGCGCCCGGCGCGCCTGATCGAACCGGCCAGCATGACGCGCTCCGTGCGCGGCCAGGGCGCCAACACGCGTTATGTGTGCGACATCCTGCCGCAGACGGAAGCAGCGGACGGCTTGCTGGTGGTGGAAGTCGTCACGCCGTCCGGCCACTCGTCGAGCTATCCGCCGCACAAGCACGACAGCGACAATATTCCAACCGAAAGTTCGCTGGAAGAAACCTATTACCACCGGCTGAACCCGGAGCAGGGTTTTGCGTATCAACGGGTCTACACGGATGACCGCTCCATCGACGAAGCCATGGCCGTGGAAAACCACGACGTGGTGATGGTGCCGCGCGGCTACCACCCCGTCACCGTGCCGTATGGCTATGACGGCTATTACCTGAACGTGATGGCCGGCCCGAAACGCGTGTGGCATTTTAAAAACGACCCGGCCCATGACTGGCTGATGCCTACCAAATAACAAGGATTCAAGATGACAACGCAACAGATCGGCCACTTTATTGGTGGCAACCCGATGGCTTCGCGCTCGGAGCGCACGAGCGACGTGTTCAACCCCGCCACGGGCGCCGTGACGGCCAAGGTGGCGCTGGCCACCCCTGCCGAACTGAACGCGGCCGTGGCCGCCGCCCATGCAGCGTTTCCCGCCTGGTCGCAAACCTCGCCGCTGCGCCGCGCCCGCGTCATGTTCAAGTTCAAGGAGTTGCTGGAAGAACATTCCGACCAGCTGGCGGCCCTGATCACGGCCGAGCACGGCAAAGTCTTCACGGATGCGAAAGGGGAAGTGACGCGCGGCATCGAAGTGGTGGAGTTTGCCTGCGGCATCCCGCAGATGATGAAGGGAGAGTATTCGGAGCAGGTGGCCGGCGGCATCGATGCCTGGTCGATCCGCCAGGCACTGGGCGTCTGTGTCGGCATCACGCCGTTCAACTTTCCCGTGATGGTGCCGATGTGGATGTTCCCGATGGCCATTGCCTGCGGCAATACGTTTGTATTAAAACCGTCGGAACGCGACCCGTCGGCCAGCCTGCTGCTGGCCCAGCTGCTGACGGACGCGGGCTTGCCCGACGGCGTCTTCAATGTGGTGCAGGGCGACAAGGAAGCCGTCGACGGCTTGCTGCACCACCCGGACGTGCGCGCCGTCAGCTTCGTCGGTTCCACGCCGATTGCCGAATATATCTATGCGACGGGCTGCGCGCAGGGCAAGCGCGTGCAGGCGCTCGGTGGCGCGAAGAATCACATGGTCGTCATGCCCGACGCGGATATCCCGCAGACGGTCGATGCCCTGATGGGCGCGGCCTTCGGCTCGGCTGGCGAGCGCTGCATGGCCATTTCCGTCGTCGTGGCGGTCGGCAATGTGGCGGATCAATTGGTGGAAGCGCTGGTGCCGCGTATCGCGGCGTTAAAGATCACGCAGGGCATGGACCTGTCGGCCGAGATGGGTCCCGTAGTGACGCAGGTGCACAAGGACAAGATCGCCGGCTATATCGCGCAAGGTGTGGAAGAGGGCGCCAAGCTGGTGGCCGATGGGCGCGGCTTCGTCCTGCCCGGCCATGAGCGCGGCTTTTTCCTCGGCGGCAGCCTGTTCGACCACGTCACGCCCGAGATGACGATCTATAAGGAAGAAATCTTCGGCCCCGTGCTGTGCATCGTGCGCGTGCCCGATTTTGCCACCGCGCTGGACCTGGTCAATGCGCATGAATACGGCAACGGCACGGCCATCTACACGCGCGACGGCAACACGGCGCGCGAATACACGCACCGGGTGCAGGTGGGCATGGTCGGCGTCAATGTGCCGATCCCCGTGCCGATGGCCTTCCACAGCTTCGGCGGCTGGAAGCGCAGCCTGTTCGGCGACCACCATGCGCACGGCCCGGAATCGGTGCGTTTCTACACGAAGCAGAAGGCGGTGACGCAGCGCTGGCCGGCCTCGACGGCGGCCGGGGCCGAGTTTGCCATGCCGACCTTGAAGTAAAGCGCGCTGGCGGCGCGCAGTATCAGCGCGTCAGCGCGCCGCCACGTGTCCGTAGCAGGTTTTCAGTTTCACATAGTCGTAAAAGACGCTGCCCGGCGCGATGCGGGCGCCGTCGCAAGCGGCCTGGAAGTCCGTTTCCTTTTCGTTGTACAGCAGGCGCACGATGAGCTGCCCTGCGTCGTTGCGGTACACATCCCATTGCATATTGGCCGCCAGCGGCGAGACGCTCTGTCCGCGCCATGGATTGTTTTCATAACTGTAGCTGACCGATGCCGGCAAGGGGGCCAGCGCCTGCTGCAAGCCCATGGCCGACGCGAGCGGAATGATCATCTCGGCGTGCGTGAAGCGCAGCTTGGCCGCGTGGCGCACATCTCCCCTGGCCAGCGCATCGACCTCATTGAAAAAATCGTCGCGCAAGGCCAGCGCAAAGCGCCACGTCACGCCGCCGCTTTCCGTGGTGGCCGGTCCCTTCTGGTAAAAATCCTCGTGGTCGGCGATATAGGCGTAGTAGCGCGCGTCCTCGGCGGGCATGTAGCGGCTGAAATCGGCCGGCACTTCATGCCGCATGCCGGCGGCGATCGCATACAGCTCATACAGTTTTGTCGCGGCCGCATTCAGGCTGCGGATGACGGTCTTGCCGCTGCCCGTCATGGTGCGCGTGAGCTTGCCGTCGTCGCTGGTGAAGGTGTAGCTGCCCGTGTCCGCATAGCTGGCGCGGCCGCCTTCAAACTGGTCGAGGAAGGCGGGAGAAAACAGCCGTTCGAGCACGTGGCGCGCATGTGCGGCCGCCGCAGGCAGCCTGGCCGGAGTGCCCATCAGCGCATCCAGCTGCTTGGTTCTTTCATAATACTGGTAGGCCTGGCTGGCGGCATAGGTGGCGTAATACGGGTTGGCCGGATCGGTGACGCGGTCCGTCTGCGGCGCCAGCTTGTGCGCGTACAGCAGGAAGCGGTTGACCCCATCGGGCTGCAATATCGGCTGCACCCTGGGCTTGCGTCCCTGCGGATACGGCGCCGGCGCGGGCGGCAGGTACAACAGGGGCGTCAGCGCTGGCGCGTGCTCCAGCAGCGACTGCGTGAAGAAGCGCGAACTGTCGCGCGCGCGGTCCACGCCCGAATGGATGGTGACGAGCTGGCGCGGCGCCGTCGCCGCGTCCTGGCCCACCTGCGCGAACAGGGTGGGCAGGCGCGCCAACATGCGCACGGCAAGCTGCCGATGCTCGTCGATACCCGTCTGCGACAGGTTGCCGTAGCCGGGCCGCTCGATGCCGGCCACGCCATAACCGAGCAAGGCATTGGCCTTCATCAGGGCCAGGATGTCGGGACCGAGTTCGCGGCCCAGGGGCGTGAGCGCATCCTGCGCGGCGGCCTGCTGCCACATCGCATACAGGGCCGCGTCGTTCTTCATGCTGGTGAGCCCGCGCGAACCGTGGCGCGCCGCCAGTTGCGTGAAGATGGGCCGGAAGCCGGCCGGCGGCGTGGCATAGGTGGCCGGGTCCTGCTGCGGCGCATACGGCGTCTTGGTCTGGTAATGGCCTTCGGCGGCCAGCGTGGGACCGGCGCACATGGCGAGGGCCAGGGCCAGCGGGATGCTGGCCAGGGGAAGCGATGGAGGCATGGGGGTCCGTGACATGATGAGTTCCTGGGCGCAAGCCTAGCATCAAACGCCAAACAGGCGGGCACGGCTGGGAGCCGGCCCGCCCACGCTTCCCGCTTACTGCGCCACGTGGCCGTAGCAGGTCTTCAGCTTTGCATACACATAGAAATGGCTGCCGGCCGCATAGCGGGCGCCATCGCAGGCGGCCTGGAAGTCGGTTTCCTTTTCGTTGTACAGCATTTTTACCAGCACATTGCCGCTGGCGTCGCGGTACACGTCCCACTGCATGTTGGCCGCCATCGGCGCCACGTACAGGCCGCGCCAGCTGCTGTTGTCATAGCTGTAGGTCTGCGCCGCCGGCAGCGCGCCGACGACGGTCTTCAGGCCCATGGCCGTGGCCAGCGGGATGATGGCTTCCGCGTGCGTGAAGCGCAGCTTGGCGCCGTGCGACAGGTCGCCGCGCGCGATGGCGTCCACTTCCGTGAAGAAGTCCTCGCGCAGCGCGCGCACGTAGTTCCAGGTGACGCCGGCGCTTTCCGTGGTGCCGGGACCCTTGTTGTAGAAATCCTGGTAATCCTGCACGAAGGCCTGGTACTTGGCCGCGTCCGACGGCATGTACTGCACGAAGTCGGCTTTGACCTCGTTCGTCATGCCGGCCATGATGGCGTACAGGTTGTACAGCACCGATGCGGCGTCGGCCAGTCCCTTGATGGTGGTGCCGCCGTCGCCGGTGACGGTGTTGGTGAATTTGCCGTCGTCGCTGGTGAAACTGTAGGTGCCCGTGTTGGCGAAGCGGTAGGTGCCGTTGTCGATCTTGTCGACGAAGGCCTTGGTGAACAGGCGTTCCAGCACTTCGCGCCCCAGGGTGCGCGCCGTGGCATCCGTGTCGATGGCCGAGTACTTGGCCAGGAAAGCCGGGCTTTCCAGGTAGGCCTGGTAAGCCTGGCTGTCCTGGTATGTCTGGTAGTAGCGGTCGAGGGCATCGGTGACCAGGTCCGTCTTCGGCACCAGCTTGTGCGCATACAGCAGGAAGCGGTTGGTGCCATTCGGCTGCGCCACGGGCTTGCCGGCCGGGTAGCCGGCCGGTGCGGGCGGCAGGGTAATCAGCGGCGCGACGTTTGGTGCCGTGGCGGCCAGCGACTGCGCAAAATACGCGGCGCTGTCCTTGGCGCGGTCCACGCCGGAACTGACGGTGATGATCTGGCGCGGTGCGCTGGCGGCGCTCGCGCCCAGTTGCGTGAACAGGGCGGGCAGGCGCGCCAGCATGCGCACGGCCAGCTGCTTGTGCTCATTGATGCCGGTCTGCGACAGGTTGCCGTAGCCGGGCGCCGTGATGCCGTCCACGCCGTAGCCGAGCAGCGCGTTGGCCTTCATCAGTTTCAGGATGTCGGCGCCCAGCTTTTGCCCCAGCGGCGTGAGCGCATCGTCGGCGGCGGCCCTTTGCCAGACGTTGTAGAAGGCGGCGTCGTACTTCATGCTCGACAGGCCGCGCGAGCCGTGGCGCGCCACCAGTTCGGTGAACACGGGCGCGTAGCCGGCCGGCGCCGCTTCATACGTGGCCGCGTCCTGCTGCGGCGTGTACGGCGTCTTGGTCTGGTAGTAGGTGGCGGGCGGCGGCGTCACCGGCGGCGTGACAGGTGGCGTTACCGGCGGCGTTGTCTCGCCGCCGCCACAGGCGGCCAGGGAGAGCATCAGGAGGGACAGGGGAAGATGGCGTGCGTGCAGCATGGCGTTTCCTTTGGATGTGAGTTGCCCGGGCGCGCCGCGCAGGACGGCGCACCCAGGGCAGACAGGCAGGATGGTGGAATTTAGAGCTTGAGGGCCTTGGCCAGGCTGTTGGCGCGCGCATCGCGCTCGCTCAATGGCGCCAGCCCATGGCGCTCCTCGATGAACTTCAGGATCGACACGGTTTCATATTCGGTATGGTCGATATGCCCGCCTTCGCTGAACGGCGAGATGACGAGGGCAGGGATGCGCGTGGCCGGGCCGAAGCGGTCGCCTTTGGGCGGCGCCACGTGGTCCCAGAATCCGCCGTTTTCATCGGTGGTGACGATGATGACGGTGTCCTTCCATTGCGGCCCTTCCATGATGGCGCTGATGATGGCCACGCCCTCGTCATCGCCGGCCGCCACGCTCGATTTATCCATCCCCGGATGCATGTTCTTCTTGCCCATGGGTTTGTAGAACGAGACGGGCGGCAGCTTGCCCGCCTGGACGTCGGCGAGCATGTCGGAGCGGTCCTTCAGGTGCGTGGCGCGCTGTTGCGCGCTGTCGATGAAGCGCTTGAAGTAGGTGAACGGCTGGTGGTGATACGAGAAATCGTCGGCCTTCTTGCCCGACTTGGTCGAGGCGACGGCGATGTCGTAACCGTCCGCATAATAGACCCACGAGATACCCTTGTCCGTCAGGCGGTCGCCGATGGTGGGCATGGTTTGCGGCGGCAGGAACGTCTGCTTCTTGGTCGGGTCGAACAGCAGCGGGCCCTGCATGGTGTTGACGGCGTAGCCGTCCTGCGTCACTTCCGCTTCCTCGCCCTTCTTGTGGCCTGTGCCGCGCTCATCCTGGGCGACGATGGACTTGGGCGCGTTCGGGAATACGGGCGTGCAGGCGCAGGTCAGCCACATGTGGTTAAGGAAGGAACCACCATAGGCGGACTGGAAGAAGCGGTCGGCCAGGGTGTAGCGCTGCGCCAGGGCCCACAGTTTGAGCTTGCTGCCGTCGAAATAGCCCATCGGCAGGGCGCCCGTATTGCCCTCGACGACGAAGCGGTCGTTCTTGCCGTCGTTGATCTGGCGCTTGTGCGTCCAGAACGCGTGCACGGGACTGGCCGTCTTGTCGCCCAGCGACACGCTCGGCTCCATGCGGAAGGGCGCGTTGGCGATCTCGCCCTTGAAGCGCTGGTCCAGGCCGCCCTTGTCGAGCGCCACGGCGGGCAGCATCGCATACGGCTTGCCGTCGGGACCGGTCTGCGTGGTGGTGTCCGGCGAGCGGCCATTGGCGATGCCGTCGGCGCCGGGGAAGGTGCCGAACAGGTGGTCGAAGCTGCGGTTTTCCATGTACACGACGACGATCTGGCCGATCTTCGCCAGCTTCGGATCGGCGGCGGCACTGGCAGCCGTATTGTGCTGCATGCCGGCGGGGTGGTGCAGGCCGCCAGGCCGATGGCCCCGGCGCCGAACAGGGCGATTCTTAGAACGTGGTTCAACATAACGGTCTCCTTGATACGCCTCCGTGGACGGGGCGTTTTTTTTAGTGGTGTGGCCAGAACAGGCTTTTTGAAGAAATTGCACACGTGTGCAGTACACGTGTGCAAACAGTAACCCGGATTTTTTTCGATGTCAACAAGTACAGGCGGGGGATGAAAAAGTGTGGGAAACGGGGAACGGCGCGCGCTGCGGGGCGGTGGGGGCGGGCAGACGGCGTTGCGCCATCTGCCGTATTGGATCGCTTAGCGCGTCGTGCCGCGCCGCACCAGGGTGACGGGGACTTCCTTCAGGCGGCCCGGCATGGCAAATTTTTCCATGCGCTCGACCAGGCTCTTGACGGCGCGGCGCGCCAGTTCGCCCGCATCCTGGCGGATGGTGGTCAGCTGGTAGGCGTCGAGCGCCGCCATGGGAATGTCGTCGAAGCCGATCACTTGCAATTGCGCCGGCACGTCGATACCGTACTTGCTGCGCGCCGCGTCGATGAAGCCGCAGGCGATCAGGTCGGTGGCGCAAAAGACGCCGTCGGGCAGCTTGCCCGAGGCGAGCAGGGCGTCGGCCGCTTCCTGGCCCGCCTGGTAGCCGATGGCGTCGGCCAGGTATTCGCCGGCCGTGCAGCGCTTTTTCGCCACGGCCGGCGCCAGGTGGTCGAGGAAGGCCTTGCCGCGCGCGATGCCGCTGAAACTGCTGGCGCGCGTATTGACGAAGGCCAGCCGTTTGGCGCCGCTGTCGAGCAGGGTGCTGGCCGCCAGTTCGCCGCCATGGCGGTTGTCGCTGTTGACCACGTCCACGCCTTTCAGGTCGCGCGCGCGGTTGATCATGGCCACGGGCACTTGCCGCTGCAGGTATTCCGTCGCCACGGCGGACGGCGGCGAGCCGGACGTCATGATGACGCCGGAAATCTTGTAGCTGAGGAGGATGCGCAGCAATTCGCTGAGGCGTTCGGGATCTTCGGCATTCATCAGCAGCGGCACCAGCGCATGTTCGCTCAGGCTGCGCGTGACTTCGCCCAGCAGGGCCACGCGGAACGGGTCCGTGAAGCCCGTGATGACGACGCCCACCAGGTTGCTCTGGCCCTGGTTCATGCTGCGCGCCAGGATGTTGACCTGGTAGCCCAGCGACTGCGCCGCTTCCATCACGCGGGCCCGCGTTTCGGGCGCCACGCTGGCGCCGGGCGTGAATGTGCGCGAGACGGCGGAGCGCGAGACGCCGGCCCGTTTGGCGACGTCCACCGAAGTGACCCAGGACTTGTCTTTTTGTTCCATTGACGGTGTAGATGAATGAGAGGCTGATGCACGATGCGGTGCGGCGCAATGCCGCGCCATCATCTTAGCCGAAAATCCCGGCCGCGGCGCGAACTGAATGCCGGTTGCACTATCAGTCACGCGGCGCGGCCGGCGTGCCGGCCCTCAGCTTTTCAATCGTCCTACCACTTCGGCGTGTACTTCAGGGTGAACTGCACATTGCGCGGGTCGCCATAATAGTTGTTCGACCCGGTAGTGTTGTAGGCCGGGATGATGTAGCGCTTGTCGAACAGATTGTTGACGTTGACCGACAGGGCCACTTGCGGCGTGGCTTGCCAGCCCAGGCGTGCATTCCAGATCGAGAAACCGGCAACCTTGAACGTGCGTTCGGTATCGACCGTATGGCTTTGCAGGCTGGTGCCGGCGCCCACGCTGAACTTGTCCCACGCGCCGGGCAGGGTATAGCTGGACCAAAGGCGCAGCATGTGCTTCGGCGTCCACGTGGAAAAGACCTGGCCCTTGTTGTCCGGATCATCGAGGTAGGTCGTCGTCGTGTAGGCATAGCCGGCCGACAGCTGCAGGCCGCGCGCCACTTCGCCCGACACTTCCGCTTCCAGGCCCTGGCTGCGCACCTTGCCCGAGGCGCGCGAGCAGTACCAGCCGTCGCAGGCGAAACCGGCAGCGTAGTCGGTGACGGCGCGGTCCTTGTGGTCATAGCGGAACACGGCCAGCGAAGTGTTGACCTTGCCATCCACCAGTTCCCCCTTGATGCCGCCTTCGTAGCTGCTGCCCGTGATCGGCTTGAGGGTGCGGCCCGCCACGTCGTGGTTCGTCTGCGGCTGGAACACGTCCGCATAGCTGGCATAGGCCGACCATTGCGGCGTCAAAGCATAGATCAGCCCTACCGATGGCGTGAACCTGGCCGTGGCGCGGGTGGCGTCGCGGTAGCCGTCCGGCGTGGCATACAGGAAGTCGTACCAGCTGAAGCGCCCGCCCAGCAGGGCTTTCAGCTTGCCCGTCAGCTGGCCGTTCCAGGTGGCGTACAGCCCTTTCTGGCGCATGTCGTAGGTGCTGTAGCTGCTCACGCCGCGCGCGGCGATGCTGTCGAAGTCCTGCCACGGGCGATGGTGCTTGATGTTGAAGATATCCGCGCCCGTTTCCCACGCGCGCGCATAGCGGTCGTTCGACGTCATGCTGACATAGCTGGCGCCGACGACGACTTCCTGCGCCATGCCCAGGCCGTCGAACTTGCCGCGCACGAAGGCGTCGATGCCGCGCTTGCGGTTGTCGAAATCGGTGGAAAAGTCGCCATAGCGCGCGCCGCTGCCGTCGGGTTTGATGGCGAAGGCCGTGCGCTGGTGCGTGGAGCTGGTGCTTTCATTCATGCCCAGCGCCGAGGCCTTCAGGCTCCATTGCGTATTGAAGTGGTGTTCCAGGTCCAGGTAGACGGTGCTCTGTTCCACCAGGCTGCGGTTCCAGTCGGCACCCGTGAAGGTGGAGCGCGGCAGCGGCAGTGCGCTGCCGTCAACGTAGCGGGGCAGGCCGATGAACGTGGGGCGGCCGTGGGCCTTCACATGGCTGGCGGCCAGGCCGACCGTGGTGGCGGGCGCCAGGTCGTAGTCGAGCGCCGCGTACAGGGTGCGGTTCTTGCTCCATACCTGGTCGATGAAGGAGTGGCTGTCGTCCTCGTCGACGATGGCGCGTCCGCGCAGGGTGCCTGCCGCGTTCAGGGGGCTGCTGATGTCGACCTGGGCGCCGTAGCGGTCCCAGGAGCCGGCGCGGCCCGTCAGCGTGATCGCGCGCGTGGCCAGCGGGCGCTTGCGCACGAGGTTGACGGAGCCGCCGGGACTGCCCGTGCCAACGAGCATGCTGGAAGCGCCGCGCAGCACTTCCATGCGGTCGTAGATCACCATGTTTTCCTGGCCCCAGTTACCCAGCGCATAGGTGTTGCGGTCGATCGGCACGCCGTCGTATTGCCACTGGTCGATCTGGAAGCCGCGCGCCGTGATGACCACGCCCGGGCCCACGCCATGCACTCCCACCACGCCGGTGACGTTGTTGACGGCTTCGCGCAAGTCCGTGATGCCCTGGTCGTCCAGGCGCTGGCGCGTCAGCACGCTGACCGATTGCGGGATGTCCTTCATCGATTGCTCGCCCTTGCCGAGGGTGATTCTGCGCGCCGTATAGGAGCCGCTGCCTTCCGTGGTGGCGCCTTGTTCGGCCTGGCCGACGATGGTAATCGAGGGCATGGTGCGCTCGGCCGCCGAGGCGGCATTGGCCGCCGCCGTGGGTGCGGACGCCGGCGCGGCCACCAGCACATAGCCGGTGGACGTCTTGCCGATGGCGTAGCCGCTGCCGCGCAGCAGCACGGCGAAACCGTCATCGATGGCGTAGCTGCCTTGCAGGCCCGCCGTCTGCAGCCCCTGCACCTTGGCCGCGTCGATGACGATGGATACGCCAGCCTGCTGCGCATAGCGGTTCAGGGCGCCGGCCAGCGGACCGGCGGGGATGGCGTAGCTGGCGACCGCCGGCGCGGCCTGGGCGGTGGCCTGGGCGTGCATGCCGGCGCCAGCGAGCAGCATGGCCGCCAGGGCCAGGGGGCGCAGATGCGTGCGCAGGGTGTTCGGGGATGAAACGGCAACGACTTGAGCGGACATGGTGACAGCCTTTTTTGATTGATCTCAGCTGCCTTGACGCACGAGATGCGCCAACACGAACCTGCGTGGCAAATTATTTTTGCGGTGCCAGTGCTTGGCGCGTCGACCATCACCAGGTAGCGCGTCAGCATGCGGATGCGCAGCTGGGGGAAATTGTCGATCAACAGCTGCAGCGCCTTGTCCGTGTCGTCCAGCGGCAGCACGGCCGCCACGCGGATGCCGGCGATCTGCGCGCGGTCGTAATGCAGCTGGCCGGGACGGTGGCGCGCCAGCTCGTCGAGCACCTCGGCCAATGGCTGGTCGTCGACCACCAGCTGGCGCGCGCGCCACGCCTGCTGCACGCTGGCCGCATCGATGGTTGTTAGCGGTCCCACGCCATCGCCCGTGATGCGCGCGCGCTGACCCGCCCGCACCACGACGGCAGGATGTTGCGGCACCTGCGCCGATACTGTCGATTCCAGCATGTTCAGGATGGTGGCGCCGTCTTCCCTGCGCACGCTAAAGCGCGTACCCAGCGCGCGGATCGCCGCCTGCCTGCTGTCGACGATGAAGGGGCGCTGTGCATCCTTGGCCACGTCGACGAGGATGTCGCCACGCACCAGCTCCACGTGCCGCTCGCCCGCAGCAAAGCGCACGTTGACGGCGCTGTCGCCGGCCAGGGTGATCCGGCTGCCGTCGGCCAGGATGTGCGACTGCCATTGCCCCGATGGGCTGCGCAGGTCGGCCAGCAGGTAGGCGGGGCGCTCGCTGGCCAGCATGGCGGTGCCGATGGCCAGCATGGCGACGGTGCCGGCGGCGGCCAGCTGGCGCAGGCGCTGGCGGGGACGATCGGGGGCGATGGCGGCCAGGGCGGCCCGCGCGGGGCGGTGGTCGCCGCCGGCCGGCTCGCGCACGGCGTGCAACTGGCGCAGCAGGTTTTCCATGCCGGCCGCTGCGTTCGCGTGCAGCGGATCGGCCGCCTTCCATGCGGCGAAGCCGGACCGCGCCTGTTCGCGCTCGGCCGGGTCGTCGGCGCTCAGGCGCACGATCCACTGCGCGGCCTGTTCGGCTGCCGCGTCGGTGCGCGCGCCCTTCATGCCGCCATGGCCGGGCAGGCGTGGCGGCAGGCCAGCAAGGCTTGCACCAGGTATTTTTGCACCATACGCGGGGAGACGTTCAGCTGCGCGGCGACGGCGGCCTGCGGCTGTTCTTCCAGATAATGCAGCAAGAAGGCGTCGCGCGCCCTGGCAGACAATCCGTCCAGCGCCGTGGCGATCTGCCCGAGCGCCTGCACGGCCATCAGGATCTCGTCCGGCGAGGGCGCGCCGGGCAGGCTGTCGGCCAGCAGGGCCAGTTCCGCCAGGTAGCTGCGCTCGAGTACTTGCCGGCGCGCGCGGTCGAGCAGCAAGCGCTTCGCCGTGGTGGACAGATAGGCGCGCGGTTCGCGCATGGCGAACAGGGCATCCCGCGAAGCGATGATGCGCACGAAGGTGTCTTGCGCCACGTCGGCCGCGCCATGCGGGCAGCTGAGTTTCTTGCGCAGCCAGCCCACTAGCCAGCCATGATGCTCGCTGTAGAGCGACTGCACTTGCTGTTGCAGGCTGGACTGGATGGCGGACATGGGGAATGAATAATATAAATGAGAATTATTCTCATTGTAAGCGGCAGAGGCGTCTCGCCACAATCCCCGATTGCATGCGGAGGGGGCGGGTGTTGCGCGCAGGCCGCATGCGCGTTAGCCGGAAATGAAAAAACCCGCCGCTGCACGGGGCAGGGCGGGTTCATCAATGCTGCAAATTCTTGGTGGTGATAGGTGGACTTGAACCACCGACCCCAGCATTATGAATGCTGTGCTCTAACCAACTGAGCTATATCACCAAACAGACCGGTCAGACCGGATGCTGGTTTTGACCAGGTGAAACCTGATCGATGTTCTTTGGTGGTGATAGGTGGACTTGAACCACCGACCCCAGCATTATGAATGCTGTGCTCTAACCAACTGAGCTATATCACCCAACAGCCGAGCATTATCCAGTCTTCCGATTTCCTTGTCAATGCTGGCGCAAAAAAATGTGCGGATTTTTCGTGGTGGATTGTTGTATGGCTATTTCAGCAACGCTTGAATCTGCGCCAGCATGGCTGCGGCCGGGTTGGCGCCCAGGCAATCGATGACGATGCGTTCCGGCATCGAGCGCAGCCTAAGTCGAGCCTAGCGCTTGGCCAGTTGTTGTGTGGCGACGCTTATGTCAGCAAAGGGACGATTTGTGCCAGCATGGCGCTGGCCGGATCAGCACCCAGGCAATCGACGACGACGCGTTCCGGCATCGAGCGCAGCCTAAGTCGAGCCTAGCGCTTGGCCAGTTGTTGTGTGGCGACGCTTATGTCAGCAAAGGGACGATTTGTGCCAGCATGGCGCTGGCCGGATCAGCGCCCAGGCAATCGACGACGATGCGTTCCGGCATCGAGCGCAGCCAGGTCAGCTGCCGCTTGGCCAGCTGGCGCGTGGCGATGATGCCCGTCTCGCGCAGGGCGGCGCGGTCGATGCGGCCATCGAGGTACTCCCAGGCCTGGCGGTAGCCCACGCAGCGCATCGAGGGCAGGCCAGGATGCAGGTCGCCACGGCGGCGCAGCTGTTCCACTTCATCGAGCAGGGCATCGTCTTTCAGCATCAGGTCGAAGCGCGTGGCGATGCGCGCATGCAGTACGGCGCGGTCGGACGGCTCCAGCGCGAACGATTGCAATTGAAATGGCAGCACGGTCTTTTCGCGGCGGGCCAGCAGGGCCGACATGGGTTGGCCGGACAAGGCGATGATTTCCAGCGCGCGGCCGATGCGCTGCGCGTCCTGCGGCGCCAGGCGCGCCGCCGTGAGCGGGTCCTGCCCGGCCAGGCGCGCATGCATGGCGGGCCAGCCGATGGCGGCCGCATCCTCTTCCAGTTGCGCGCGCAGGGCAGGATCGGCGCCCGGCAAGTCGTCGAGGCCGTCGGCCAGGCCCTTGAAGTACAGCATTGTGCCGCCGACGAGCAGCGGCAGCTTGCCGCGCGCGGAAATCTCGGCCACCAGGCGCAGCGTATCGTTGCGGAACTGGGCCACCGAATACGCATCGAGCGGGTCGATGATGTCGATCAGATGATGCGGTACCTGGGCCAGTTCTGCTTGCGAGGGCTTGGCCGTGCCGATATCCATGCCCCGGTAAACGAGGGCGGAATCGACGGAAATGATCTCGGACGGGATCGCTTGCGCGATGGCCAGCGCACTGGCCGTCTTGCCGCTGGCCGTGGGGCCCATGATGGCGACGGCCAGGGGGAGGTGTGGGGTGTTTTGCATGTTGACTCGTGTAAGGTGATGCGTAGGTCGGATGAGCGCAAGCGTAATCCGACGCGATGCCGCCGCTGCAGTGTCGGATTACGCTGCGCTAATCCGACCTACTGGCCGCGCAGGAATAGTTTATCGAGCGCGTTGATCTCGACCTGCACCCAGGTCGGGCGGCCATGGTTGCACTGGTCGGCGCGTTCCGTGCTCTCCATCTGGCGCAACAGGGCGTTCATTTCCTGCACCGATAAAATCCGGTTGGCGCGCACGGCCGTGTGGCAGGCCAGGGTGCCCAGCAATTCGTTCTGGCGTTCGATCAGCACGCGCGAGCCGCCGTATTCGCGCACGTCGCGCAGCACGTCGCGCGCGAGGGTTTGCGCGTCCGCGTTCTTGAGCAGGGTCGGCACGGAGCGCACGGCCAGGGTGGTGGGCGACAGGGCGGCGATGTCGAAGCCCAGCGCCTTCAAGGTGTCCTGGTTTTCATTCGCCGTCGACACTTCGATGGCGTCCGCGTAGAACGTCACGGGGATCAGCAAGGATTGTACCTGCATGTCCTGGCCGGAGACCTGCGCCTGCAGCGCGTTCTTCAGCTGTTCGTACAGGATGCGCTCGTGCGCCGCGTGCATGTCGACCAGCACCAGGCCCTTGGTATTCTGCGCCAGGATGTAGATGCCGTGCAGTTGGGCCAGGGCAAAGCCCAGCGGATATTCTTCGCGCGCCATCGCTTCGGGCGAGGCGATGTAGGGCTCCACCTGCGTGATCGGCGAGGATGCGCTGCCGCCGCCGAACAGGGCGCCGTAGGCCGCCGTGTCCTGGCCCACGCCTGGCGCCTCGGCAAAGAAGGGGCGGGCCGCGCCGGGCGAGGCGGGCGCGAAGGTATTCGTAAATTGCGCGCCGAACGAGGTCTGCGTCTGCTCGCGGCGCCAGATGCCTGGGCCGCCGTTAGCGGAGCCGGCGTCGCCGCCCAGGGTGGAAGCGGCCGGCAGCGGTGCCGGCACGCTGCCGAAGGCCGTGGCCGATGTCTGCGCCAGCGCGCGCTGCACTGCGTGGAAGACGAACTGGTGCACGGAGCGGCTGTCGCGGAAGCGCACTTCGATCTTCGACGGGTGCACGTTGACGTCGACCAGGGCCGGGTCGAGGTCGAGCGCCAGCACGTAGGACGGGAAGCGGTCGCCATGCAGCACGTCCTGATAGGCCATGCGCACGGCGTGCACCAGCAGCTTGTCGCGCACGAAGCGTCCGTTGACGTAAAAGAACTGGCCGTCGGCGCGCGCCTTCGATGCGGTCGGCAAGCCGGCAAAGCCGTGAATGCGCAGACTGCCGGCCGACTCGTCCAGCGCCAGGCGCGCTTCGGCGAAGTCGTTGCCCAGGATGTGGGCGCTGCGCTTGGCCAGTTCGCTGATATTCCACTGGTCGATGGTGCGGCCGTTGTGCGACAGCGAGAACGACACGTCGGGCCGCGCCAGCGCGATGCGGCGCACGACCTCGGCGCAGTGGCCGTATTCCGTCTGCTCGGATTTGAGGAATTTGCGCCGCGCGGGCGTGTTGAAATACAGATCCTGCACGTCGACCGTGGTGCCGTGCGCGCCTGACGACGGAGAGACGCTGCCATTGTGCGAGCCGACGATTTCCCACGCATGGGCCGCGTCGGCCGTGCGCGAGGTCACGGTGACGGCGGCCACCGAGGCGATCGAGGCCAGCGCCTCGCCCCGGAAGCCCAGGGTGCCCACGTTTTCCAGGTCGTGCAGCGATGCGATCTTCGAGGTGGCGTGGCGCGCCAGGGCCAGCGGCAGCTGGTCTTTGTCGATGCCGCGCCCGTTGTCGGTGATCGCGATGCGTTTCACGCCCCCTTCTTCCAGCCGCACCGTGATCTGCGTGGCGCCCGAGTCAAGCGCGTTTTCCAGCAGCTCCTTGACCACGGCCGACGGCCGCTCGACCACCTCGCCGGCGGCGATTTGCGAAATCAACTGGTCAGGCAGGGCCTGGATCGGGCGGTGGGGCGTGATGGGAGCGTTCATGCCCTGATTATAACGGGTTCGCAAGGGGAGGCACTGCTGTGCTGATGCCCGTCTTTGGGGTCAGACCCTCAACGCCGCTAACGCAAAGTTCAGCGCCAACGTACCCGGGGGTCTGACCCCAGCCTTGGTCCCTATTTACTTCGCCACCTCCCGCACCGGTATCGGCGCATTGCACAGGTCGACGTGGCCGGCCGTGACCTTGCTCCACGGGCCGCCGCGGTGGCGCTGGGCTTCCAGCACGGCCTGGTAGGCGGCGCTGTCGGTGCGCATCACTTCCAGATTTGCGCGCTGTGCGAACGGCACGCTGGCGGCCAGGCGGATGGACTTGATCGGCACGTTTTTCTCGGGGCTGTCGTAAAAGCCCATGGGCGCCGTGCCGCGTGGCAGGGTGGACAGCAAGGGCATGCCGGAGACGACCCTGCCGACGACCGTGATGTCGCGGTCCAGGTGGCGCGGCGACTGGCCGATGACGGCGTACAGCTCGGTGCCGCCGCCGCTGTCGCTGGCGCTGTCGCGGCCCACGCCCACGGTGGCATAGCAGTGCGTGAGCCAGGCCGTGCCCGTTTTTGGATCGCGCGCGGACGGGAAGCCGTTCGAATGGCCGACCTGTGGCGCATAGCCGTCGACGTCCGGCAGGCGGGTGAAGCTCTTGACGTTTGTTAAAGGTACCGTAAATTCGCCGGGCAGGGTGCGCTGGGCATGCTGGATGGGCTTGGGATTTTTCTCGTTCGGATCGCCCCATTGCGCCACCCAGTTGTCCTGCGCGCGCGTGATGGCCAGGCCGTCGTAATACTGTTCCGCCACCAGGGCCTTGATGTTGGCCACGTGCTTCGGCGCGAAGTCGGGCGCCAGTTCGATCACCACGCGGCCGGCGGGAATGTCCATATACAGTGTGTTGTCCGGGTCCAGCGCACGCCAGTCGGACGGCTTCGAGGCCTTGATCACGTCGGCCAGGGTCGCCTTGGCGGGCAGTTCGGCGGGCGCCTTGATCTGGACAGGGGCCGCGTGGGCCGTCAGATGTGCAAGGCCCAGTACGGTGGCCATGGTCAGGCCGCTCAATGGGTGTCGATACATGTTTTCTCCTGGTGGGCGCGGGTTGCGCCGTGCAGAAAGTGTATACCGGAATGGCAATATTTCGCTGTAAAAACATTGCAGATGGTAATCCTGGCAGTTGCCTGCCGAGACGGCGTTTCCTTAACCTTTACTTAAAATGCCACACGCGCAAGGGCGACGCATAATTAATCCTGAAATATCGGGCCGGGGACTGCCGTTGCGCTGGCCGGGTGGTGTATGATTCCGCCGCTACCTTTAGGGAAAAATATATGGATTTTGTGCAATTCCTCGACATGATCGTGCATGTCGACAAGACGCTGGGCCTCTTGATCGAGCAGTACGGTACCCTCGTGTATGCAGTGCTGTTTGCCATTATTTTTTGCGAGACAGGCCTCGTGGTATTGTTTTTCTTCCCTGGGGATACCTTATTGTTTATCGCCGGCGCGTTTTGCGCGACGGGACAGATGCACCTGGGCTTGCTGATCGCCTTGCTGGTGACGGCCGCCATCACGGGCAACACGCTCAATTACTGGATAGGCGAGGCCATCGGGCAAAGGGTGTTTACCCACGATTACCGCTGGATCAACAAGGATGCCATGCGCCGCACGCATGAATTCTTTGAAAAGCACGGCGGCAAGACCATCATCCTGGCCCGTTTCGTGCCGGTGGTGCGTACCTTCGCCCCGTTCGTGGCCGGCATTTCCGACATGACGCATGCGCGCTTCCAGATGTACAACGTGACGGGCGCCCTGTTGTGGGTGGTCGGTCTGGTGACGGCGGGCTACTTCTTCGGCAATATCCCGTGGATCCGCGATCACCTGACCTTGATCGTGCTGATCGGTGTCGGCGCCGCCGTGGTGCCGGTGGTACTGGGCGGTTTGTGGAAACTCTACAAGCGCATGGTCGGCAAGTCGGCGTAAGGCCGCATGGATCCGGGGCAGGCGCGCTGCGGCACAGCCCGCAGCCGGCCCCGGATCCCGTTTTTCTCTGCCTTGTTTCTGTTTTGCTCCCGCGCTGATTCAAGTTTTGTTGCTTTCCAGCCGTAAACCAGAGGGTATTCTCACTTTCTGGATTTCCATGCGACATTTGAGCGCCCTGTTAGCTTGCAGCCTTGCCGCGATGGCGGCCATGGCAAGCGCCAAAGATGCCCCCGCTTCGGCGAGCGCCGCCGCCTCCGCGCCGATGTCGGCGTCGGCGCGCGCGGCCGCCATGAAAACCCTGACCGAATCGGTGAAGGGCAAGGAGGCCAAGGCGCCTGTCGTCGTCGCGCCCACGGCGCGCGAGAAGGAAGAGGCGGCCGAAGTCGACCTGTCCGAACGCATCGCGGCGCGCCTGGCGGAAATGCGCGCCACCCAGGCGGCCCGCGCCGCCGCCCGCGCCAAGCGCGCCGCCGTGGTGAAGGCCGCGCCGCCGCCACCGCCGCCCGTGGCGCGCGGCACGCACTGGTCGTACGAGGGCGACAGCGGTCCGGCCAACTGGAGCAAGATCAATGTCGACTGGGCCAAGTGCGGTAATGGCAGCCGCCAGTCGCCGATCGATATCCGCGACGGCATGAAGGTGGAACTCGAGCAGATCAGCTTTGATTACCATCCGTCGTCGTTCAATGTGGTCGACAATGGCCACACGGTGCAGGTGGGCGTGAGCGGCGGTAATTACATCACGGTGCAGAACCGCATGTTCGAGCTGCAGCAATTCCATTTCCACCGGCCGTCCGAAGAGCGCATCAATGGCAAGGCATTCGAGATGGTGGTGCACCTGGTGCACCGCGACGCGGAAGGGCGGCAAGCCGTGCTGGCGCTGCTGCTGGAGCGGGGTGCGCCGCAAGCGACCATCCAGACCGTGTGGAACAACCTGCCGCTGGAAAAATTCGAGACCATGCAGCCGAGCATCCTGCTCGACCCGGCCGAGATGCTGCCGGCGCGGCGCGATTACTACACCTACATGGGATCGATGACGGAGCCGCCTTGCAGCGAAGGCGTGCTGTGGCTGGTGATGAAGCAGCCGGTGCAAGCCTCGCCGGCGCAGATGGCGCTGTTCAGCCGTTTGTATCCGTTGAATGCGCGTCCGGTTCAGCCCGGTAACGGTCGCATCATCAAGGAGTCGAATTAAATAAATTCAAGGCGCTGGCGGCCGGTCCATGCGGCGCCGGCGGCCAGCAGGTCGGGCTGGATCAGGGCCGGCTCGATGCAGATGAAGCGCTGGTATTCCTCGTCGGCCAGGTCGGGCAGGGCGGCCGCGTCTTGCGCGCCCGGGTTCCACACGACGGCGTCCGTAAAGCCCTGCTGCTCCAGGCGCAGGGTGGCGGTGCCCGCCTGCAGGGTCAGGGCGCCCGGCAGCTGGTAATAGATGCGGTCCAGCTTGTCCGAAAATTGCAGCACCTCTTCCGCCTGCAGGGCATCTTGCGGCGTCTCGTCCGAATAGCGCACGCGCTGCAGGCCGCCAATCCGTGCCTCGCTCAATTGATCGATCGCAAAATAGCTGTGCAGGGCGGCCGAGAACGGAAACGCCTGCTCGCCCGTGTTGTGCACGGACAGGTGCAGCTCCAGCGCCTGCGCCTTGACGGCCACGCGCAGGCGCAGGGTGAAGGCCCAGGGCCAGCTGGCGGCGATCGCCTCCGGCAGGTCCGTGTGCTGCAAGGTAAATTCCGCATGGGCGTCGCCATCGGCGTCGCCCGTCGATTCCAGCTGCCACGTCGCCACGCGCGCAAAGCCGTGGCGCATGCCCGTGCCGCGCGCGCCGAACTGGGGGAAGATCACGGGCACGCCGCCACGGATGGCGCGGCTGCCGTCGAGGGCCGAATCGCGGCTGCAGAACAGGCGCTCCCGGCCATCGCTGGTTTGCCACGAGACCAGGTGGCCGCCGTACAGGGTGACGGTGGCCTGCGCGCCATCGGCGGCGCGGATGGTCACGGCCGGCAGCTGGCCAAAGGTACTCTTGCTCATGCTAGGCTTTCATGTCAGGTCAAACGGCTTTTCGCCAGCGGCGGATTCTTGGCAAAGTAATTCTTGATGCCCGTGACGATGGCGTCGGCCATCTGGTCCTGGTAGCCGTTGTCGGTCAGCTTGGCTTCTTCCTCCGGATTCGAGATGAAGGCCGTCTCGATCAGGATGGAGGGGATGTCGGGGGCTTTCAGCACGGCGAAGCCGGCCTGCTCGACGGAACCCTTGTGCAGGCGGTTGATGCCGCCGATTTCGCGCAGCACGGCCTTGCCCAGCTTCATGCTGTCATTGATCTGCGCCGTCGTCGACAGGTCGAGCAGCACGCTGGCCAGCTGCTTGTCGTGGTTCTTCACGTTTACGCCGCCGATCAGGTCGGCCTGGTTTTCCTTGTTGGCCAGCCAGCGCGCGGCCGTCGAGGTGGCGCCTTTTTCGGACAGCACGAAGACGGACGAGCCGCGCGCCGTCGGCTGGATGAAGGCGTCGGCGTGGATCGAGACGAACAGGTCGGCCTGCACCTTGCGCGCCTTTTCCACGCGCATGCCCAGCGGGACGAAGAAGTCGGCGTCGCGCGTGAGCATGACGCGCATGTTCGGCTGCAATTCCAGCTTGGTCTTGAGACGCTTGGCGATGGCCAGCACCACGTCCTTTTCGCGGCTGCCCCGGCTGCCCATGGCGCCTGGGTCTTCGCCGCCGTGGCCCGGATCGAGGGCGATGGTAATCATGCGCACCACTTTCTGGCCCGGCAGGGGGCGTGCTTCGGGGCGCTGTTCCGGACGCAGTTCGGGCACCGGCGGCACGATCGGCGTTACCGGCGTGACGGCGGCCACGGGCGGCTTGCCGCTCTCGGGCAGCGGCAGCGCGGGCGGCGGCGTATGCGTGTCGGCCATGGGCGGCTTGGCCGGGTCGCTCGACCAGTCGCCCTTTTCGATCATCTGCGCGATCAGGTCCGGCTCGCGCACGGGATACAGGTCGAAGATCAGACGGTGGTTGTAGGAGCCGGCCGGCGGCAGGGTAAACAGCTGTGGCGTGACTTCCTCTTTCAGGTCGAACACCAGGCGCACGACGTTGGGCCGGTTCTGGCCCACGCGCACCTGCTTGATGTACGGGTCGTTCGACTGGATCTTCGCCACCAGGCCCTTCAAGGTGGGATTGAGTTCCAGCCCTTCGATGTCGACCACCAGCCGTTCCGGATCCTTGACGATGAAGTGGGTCGCCTTGAGGATGCTGTCGTTTTCCAGGGTGACGCGCGTGTAGTCCTCGGCCGGCCAGACGCGCACGGCGAGAATTTGCGCCGCCATCGCCGACATCGGCGCGAACACGGACAACAGCAGGGTGCCGCCGGCCTTGAGCACCGTGCGCCGGGTGATGGGCGAGGAGATCAAAGGTTCGGGGCGAATTTGAGACGGTGAAGGCATGACAGACCCAATTCAGAAGACGCTTGCAATTCTACATCACGTCCTGTACCCGCAACGTTCAAATAAATATTCAGGTCGGCCGGCGGCAGCACCGGTTCGGCTTTCTCCGGCCATTCGACGATGCAGATATTGCGGCCGTCGAAGTCTTCGCGGAAGCCCGCGTCGAGGAATTCCTCGGCACTGCCCATGCGGTACAGGTCGAAGTGGATGACGTTGACGCTCTGGCCGTCGAGCCGCACCGTGTACGGTTCGGACAAGGTGTAGGTGGGGCTTTTGACGTGGCCCGCGTGGCCGGCCGCGTGCAGCAGGGCGCGCGTGAGGGCCGTCTTGCCGGCGCCCAGGTCGCCGTGCAGGTAGATCGCCAGACCCGGCGCCAGCGCGCGCGCCAGCGCGGCGCCCAGCGCGGCGGTGCCGGCTTCGTCGTGGAGGTGGGCTGTGAAGTGTTCGGTCATTATCTTCCGTATCGCATAAAATGGAGGCTGCTGTCATTGTAACCGCCCGCGCGCCTGCCGTTTTCCGTAAAGTCCCCTATGTCCGCCACCGTCACCGATCTCGCCGTCCTGGCGCGCACCATCAAGGAATGGGGGCGCGAGCTGGGTTTTGCCGAGGTGCGCATCGCCGACGTGGACCTGTCGCACATGGAAGCGCCCTTGCAGGCGTGGCTCGATGCAGGGTATCACGGCGAAATGGATTACATGGCCAGCCACGGCATGAAGCGCGCGCGCCCGGCCGAGCTGGTGCCAGGCACGGTGCGCGCCATCAGCGCCCGCATGAACTACCTTCCGCCGGCGCTGGGGCCGGACTGGCGCGCGCACGAGGCGGCGCGCGACGCCGACCCTGCGGCGGCCGTGATCTCCGTGTATGCGCGTGGCCGCGACTATCACAAGGTGATGCGTTCGCGCCTGCAGCAGCTGGCCGAGCGCATCAAGGGCGAGATCGGCGACTTCGGCTACCGCGTCTTCAGCGATTCGGCGCCCGTGATGGAAGTCGAGCTGGCGCAAAAGGGCGGCCTGGGCTGGCGCGGCAAGCATACCTTGCTGATCAACCGCCAGGGCGGTTCCTTCTTTTCCTCGGCGAGATCCTCATCGACGTGCCGCTGCCCGTCGACCCGCCGGAGACCCCGCACTGCGGCCAGTGCTCCGCGTGCATCACGGTGTGCCCGACGCAAGCCATCCTGGGGCCGTACCAGCTCGACGCGCGGCGCTGCATCTCCTACCTGACGATCGAGCTGAAAGGCGCCATTCCCGTCGAGATGCGTCCCCTGATCGGCAACAAGGTGTACGGCTGCGACGATTGCCAGACCGTCTGCCCGTGGAACAAGTTCGCCCAGCGCGCCGTCGTGCCCGATTTCGACGAGCGCCACAGCCTGGGCAGCGCCGGCATGGTGGAGCTGTTCGCCTGGACGGAAGAGGAATTCAACCGCCGCATGGAAGGCAGCGCCATCCGCCGCATCGGCCACGAACGCTGGCTGCGCAACCTGGCCGTCGGCATGGGCAACGCGGCCGCCAAGGCCCGGGGCCAGGCCGACATCGTCGCGGCCCTGCTGTCGCGCCGCGAGCACCCGTCGGCCATCGTGCGCGAACACGTCGAATGGGCGCTGGCGCTGCACGGCATCGATTAGCGCCGGTTTACGCCTGCTTCAGGCGCAGCGCCGACCAGTCGGCGTCGATGGCGACCATCGCCACGCTATCGAGTCCCATTGTTTGCGCAAAACTGCGGAGATCGTCGCGGTGGATGTCGCTGCCCGCTTGTATGCCACCCTTGCGGTAGGCTACCCAGACCGCGCCGCCGGGCGCCAGGCGCGCCTGCGCCGCCGGCAGGAACTGCTCCAGTTCCGCGCGGCTGCGCGCGAACAGCAATATCCAGTCGGCGTTCTCTCCTTCGCTCACCCGCCGTTCGGCCGGCAACTGCGCCAGCAGGGCGGCATGCTCGCCGCCGTCATTGAGCACGGCCAGGGCCCTGGCATTTTTCACATACATTTTTTCAGCGACGGTTTTTTCAGGCATGGCATGGACGTGTAGATTGCGGAAAGACGAGCATAACAAATTTCTCCTTGACTTATCGATATATCGTTATAAAATGGCGATACCTACTAACGATATATCTTTAAAGAGAAAACATGAGAAACTCACACCACGCAGAACACGGCCATTGCGGCCAACATCACCATCACCATCACGGCGGGCATCGCCACGAACACAACCCTGATTACTTCATGCACGGCCGCGGCCCGCGCGGCTTCGACGAGCGCGGCGACGGCATGGGCCATGGCGGCCCCGGTGGCCGGGGCGGACGCGGCGAACGGGCCGAGCGCGTCTTCGGCCGCGGCGACCTGCCGCTGATCGTGCTGGCGCTGATCGAGATCAGCCCCCGCCACGGCTATGAAATCATCAAGGCCATCGAAGAGCGTTGCGGCGGCGCCTACGCCCCCAGCCCCGGTGCCGTGTATCCGACCTTGACCTTGCTGGAAGAGCAGGACCATGTGACGTCCTCCGAAAGCGCCAGCGGCAAGAAGCTCTATACGATCACGGACCTGGGCCGCGCGTATCTCGACGAAAACCGCGCCCAGGTGGACGGCATCCTGGCCCGCCTCGACATGTTTGCCCGCGTCCAGGCGCGCAACGCCTTGCCCGAGCGCGTGCGCCAGGCCATGCACACCCTCAAGCATGCGCTGTTGCTGAACAAGACCAGCTGGAGCGAGGCGGAAGCCGAGCGTGTCTCCGCCGTGCTGGAACAGGCGGCGAACGCCATCGTCGACGGCCACTGAGCCCACTTTACAAGGACAAGCAATGACTACTGCCTCACCTGCAACACCACGCCCGCACGCCATCGAACGCGTGCGGCATGACTTGAAGCTGCGCGTACTTACCGTCGTGCGCACCGAGCAGCTGACGCCGCACATGCGCCGCATCACGCTGGCCGGCGGCGACCTGGAAGGCTTTGTCTCGCCGGCGCACGACGATCACGTGAAACTGTTCTTCCCCGCGCCGGGGCAGACCACGCCCGTGTTCCCTGTGCTGGGGAATGGGCCGAATCCCATCCAGTACGCGGAAGGCGCGCGTCCCATCGCCCGCAATTACACGCCGCGCCGCTACGACGCCGCGCGGCGCGAGCTGGACATCGACTTCGTGCTGCATGGCGACGGGCCTGCATCGTTGTGGGCGGCGCAAGCGGCGCCCGGCCAGACCCTGGGCGTGGGCGGCCCGCGCGGTTCCATGCTGGTGCCGCTCGACTTCGACTGGTATGTGCTGGTGGGCGACCAGACGGCCTTGCCGGCCATCGCCCGCCGCTTGGAGCAGCTGCCGGCCACGGCGCGGGCGATTGCCGTGATCGAGATCGTCGAAGACGGCGAGCAGATCGCGCTCGATTGCGCGGCGCAGCTGGACCTGCGCTGGGTGGCGCGCAATGGCCGCCAAGGGCCGCTGTTGCTCGACGCCTTGCGCCAGATCGCGCTGCCGTCAGAGGGCGACGGCTACGTGTGGGTGGCGTGCGAGCACGCGCAGGTGCAGGGCTTGCGCGGGCACTTTATCGACGCCGGCGTGCCGAAGCAGCATCTGCATGTGGCCAGTTACTGGAAGCATGGGGCGGCGGAGCATCATGAACATCACGACGAGTAATCATTATGAGTCGATGGCCAGCCGCGTAAAGAAGATGATTGTCTGGTTTTTAACTTTCCAATTGCATATAATTATTTTTTATGGAAATAATATCTAGGAGGAAATGTTGAAATTACTGTCTTTGAGCGTGCTGGCTGCTGTGCTGATGGGATGCTCGACTCCGCGTCCGCCTGTTGTCATGCCAGAATTCCAGCAAGCGGAATATGACGCCTTGAGTAAAACCGGCAGCGGTGGTATCAAGGGCCAGGCTTTCATGAAAACCAAAGGTGGGGAGTTCAAGAAAGCTGGTGGTGAAAAAGTCACTTTGCGTCCGAAGACGGAATATGCGCGCAAGCTGGCGATGCTGCCGGCATCGCTGTACAAACGCCAGGTCGTCGGCACCGTCAGTCCGAAGATCCGTGACTATGACCGTACCACCATGGCCGACAGCGATGGCAGGTTCGAATTCACGGACGTACCCGATGGCACCTATTACGTCACCACCAACGTGAGCTGGTCCGTGTTTTATCCAGGCGCATTTACTCCCATTGAAAGCAAACAGGGCGGCACGCTGACGACGGAAGTGATCGTCGCAGACGGCAAGGTGTCCAATGTCATGCTGACGCGTTAAGCGACCGCGTTACGTTTACTTCAACAACCCCGCCAGCTCCACCGCCGTCTTGACTTGCATCTTGTCGAAGATATGCGCGCGGTGGACTTCCACGGTGCGCATGCTGATGCCCAGCTTGTCGGCCACCACCTTGTTCATCTTGCCCGCCAAAATCAGGTCCAGCACTTCGCGTTCGCGCGTCGACAGGGTGGCCAGGCGCGCGTGCACGGCGGCCAGTTCCCCGGCCTGGCGCGAGTTGGCCAGGCCTTGCTGCACGCGGTCCATCAGGTCGTTGTCGTTGAACGGCTTTTCAAAGAAATCGAAGGCGCCCCGTTTCAAACTGTCGACGGCCATCGGCACATCGCCGTGACCGGTGAGGAAGATCACGGGCAGGCGCGCCGTCAGGTCGCGCTTGACCAGCTGGTCGAACATGGCGATGCCGTTCATGTCGGGCATGCGCACGTCGAGCAGCACGCAGTCGCCGGCGGCGTCGAAGCCGCCGTCGAGGCCATCGAGGAATTGCTGGGCGCTGGCGTAGCTGCGCGCCTCGATGCTGCGCGAGGCGGCCAGCCAGGAGAGGGAGTCGCGCACGACTTCTTCATCGTCGATAATGTGTAGCATGGTGTCTCCGGCTTGTCGGTTATTCGTTATTGCTTGGTGCGGCGCGCGGCGCGGCCGGCACGCTGAAGGTAAAGATGGTACCGCCAGCGGGGTTGGCGCCGAAGGTCAGCGCGCCGCCGTGAAATTCGATGGCGGTGCGGCAGATGTTCAGGCCCATGCCCATGCCTTCGGACTTGGTCGAGAAAAACGGTGAAAACAGCCGCTCGGCCACGTCCTGCGCAATGCCGTGGCCATGGTCGATCACGTCCACCGTCACCATGCCCTGCTGCGCGTCGTGGCTGGCCCGCAGGCGCATGATACGCCGTCCCGGCGCCGCATCCTGCATCGCCTCGATGGCGTTGCGCGTCAGGTTCAGCAGCACTTGCTCGATCATCACGGGGTCGGCGCGCAGCAGCGGCAGGTCCGGCGGCAGTTCTTCCTGGATGGTGACATAGTATTTGCGCGCCTGCAGGTCGATCAGCGCGCGGATGCCGTCGATCAGGGTGCGGATGGCGATATCCTGGCGCTGCGGTTCGCTTTTGCGTACGAAATCGTGCACGCTGCGGATGATCTGGCCGGCCCGCTGCGCCTGCGCGCTGGCCTGTTCCAGCGCCGGTTTCAGGGTGCCCGGATCGACGGGGGCGTCATGCTCGATGGCGCGGCGGATCAAATTCAAGGCCCCTGTCGTGTAGCTGGAAATGGCCGCCAGCGGCTGGTTCAATTCATGCGCCAGCATCGACGCCAGCTCGCCCATGGTGGCCAGGCGCGAGCTCGTTTGCAGTTTTTCCTGCTGCTGACGGTTGAGTTCCTCGACGCGCTTGCGGTCCGAGATGTCGAGCACGGAGCCCATCCAGCCCGTCTGCTGGCCATTCTTGTCCACCAGCGGCGCCTCGAAGATCAGCACGGGCACGCGCGTGCCGTCCGGGCGCTGGAAATAGGTTTCGAACTGCGGCGTGGGATTGCCGGCCAGGGCCTTGACGAAGCGCTGCTGGTATTCCTCCAGCGCCTCGGGCACCCAGTAGGGCATGGGCGGCAGGCGTCCCAGGATTTCCTCGGGCGGATAGCCGACGATCTGGCAAAACGCGGGATTCACGTACGTGACGCGGCCTTCCAGGTCGCGCGCGCGCATGCCCGTCACCAGCGAGTTTTCCATCGCCGTGCGAAACAGCATCTGCTGGCGCAGCGCGCCTTCAGCCACCAGGCGGCGCGAAATATGGCGCCACAGGGCCAGCAAGCTCCACAGCAAACCCAGCGACAGGGCGATGACGGAGCCGACCAGCAGATTGGGCAGCAGCTTGGGCTGGCTTTTCACGCTGTCGGTAAACAGGGTGATGGTGGCGCCGGGCACGTCGAGCGCGCGCTTGTGCGTGTACACGCCGTGGCCGGGACCGGCGGCAGCGCGCCGCGCCAGCACCTTGTCATCGCGGTCGATCAGCGAAATCTGGTTATCCTGGGCGAACCACCACGGCACCATTTCATCGAGCAGGCTGCTGATCTGATAGGTGGCCACCAGGCTGCCGACATAGCGCTGGCCATCGAACAGGGGCTGGTGGTAATCCATCAGCATGGCACCGGGCGGCGCGTCGGGAAAGCCCGTCTGCTGCGAAGGCTGGGCGTATTGGCCCCGGTGCAGGCGGCGCGCATTGTCGGCCGCCGTCAGCGAGGCGGGAGAAAACGCCAGGGCGTGCGGCGGATTGCTGTCGCTGGTGGCCAGCACCTTGCCGCTCGTGTCGAGCCACAGCACGCGCTGCAGTTCACGGCCATTGCGCAGCATCTGCTGCAGCCGTTCGTGCACTTTTTCCGCCGACAGGGAGCCGCTGGCGATGTCCACGCCCAGGTTAAACAGGCTTTCCTCGTTGCGCGCCAGCTGGAAACGGATGGTCTGCTCGACCCACAGCGTGTCGGCGATCAGCTGCTCCTGGCGCTCGTTGCTTTCCATCTGGCGCGCCTGCCAAGGCAGCCAGAACAGGACGGAGAGGAACAGCAGCAGCAGGATGACGGGCAGCAGCCAGCGCATCGGACTCGATAGCTTGAAGCGGCGCGCAAGGGTGGGGGAGTCGGCATGGCTGGCAGGGTAGCGGCTTATCGGGAACCGGCTATTGTGGTTAACCACAATAGCCGAGGCAGTTTCTTTGGCACAATATCCAAGTAGACAAATAATAAAGTTTTTTAAACACCATTCAGGAGACAAAAATGCAACTGCCACCAATGAAAACCCTGTTCGTCGCGCTGTGCGCAGCCATCGGCGCCACCGCCGGCGTGCACGCTTACGCGCAGGCGCCCATCGTCATCAAGTTCAGCCACGTCGTGGCCACGGACACGCCGAAAGGCCAGGCCGCCGAACGCTTCAAGCAACTGGCTGAAAAAGCCACGAATGGCAAGGTCAAGGTCGAACTGTACCCGAACAGCCAGCTGTACAAGGACAAGGAAGAACTCGAAGCACTGCAGCTGGGCGCCGTGCAGATGCTGGCGCCTTCGCTGGCCAAGTTCGGTCCGCTGGGCGTGAAGGAATTCGAAGCGTTCGACCTGCCCTACATCTTCCCCACCAAGACGGCGCTGTACAACGTCACCGAAGGCGAAATCGGCAAGAGCCTGCTGAAAAAGCTGGAACCCAAGGGTATCACGGGCCTGGCATACTGGGACAACGGCTTCAAGGTGATGTCGGCCAACAAGCCGCTGCACACGCCGGCCGATTTCAAGGGCCTGAAAATGCGCATCCAGTCGTCCAAGGTGCTCGATGCGCAGATGCGCGCGCTGGGCGCCAACCCGCAGGTGCTGGCCTTCTCGGAAGTGTATCAGGCGCTGCAGACGGGCGTGGTCGACGGCACGGAAAATCCGCCATCGAATATGTACACGCAAAAGATGCATGAAGTGCAAAAGCACGTGACCGTGTCCAACCACGGTTACCTGGGCTATGCCGTCATCGTCAACAAGAAATTCTGGGATGGCTTGCCGCCCGATATCCGCGCCCAGCTGGAAAAAGCCATGCGCGAGGCGACCACGTTTGAAAAAGCCATCGCCCAGCGCGACAACGACCAGGCCCTCGACGCCATCAAGAAAGCGGGCAAGACGCAGATCTACACGCTGACGGTGCAGGAACAGGCCGAATGGCGCAAGGCGCTGGCGCCCGTGCAGAAGGCCATGGAAGGGCGCATCGGCAAGGATCTGATCTCGGCCATCAACAAGGAAAGCGCGAAGTAAGCAGCATGCTGTAGCGCACCGCCTGGTGCGCCAGGCAGGGTCTTCCCTGCCAATGGCTCGAATGACTCCTGCGCGTCCTGCGCGGGAGTCCGTGTACCCGCATTCTTTGAAAGTCCACCATGAAATTTCTGGATCACCTGGAAGAGTGGCTGATCGCGTCCCTGATGGGCGCCGCCACCTTCATCATCTTCGTGGCGGTCGTGCACCGCTACCTGGCAGGCTTGCCGATACCGGGCCTGCAAGACTTCCTGATTCAAATCAACACCAGCTGGGCCCAGGAACTGTGCATCTACATGTTCGTCTGGATGGCCAAGTTCGGCGCCGCGTATGGCGTGCGCACGGGCATCCACGTGGGCGTCGACGTCCTGATCAACCGCATGAACCCGCGCTGGCGCGACCGCTTCATCGTCTTCGGCCTGGCCGCCGGCGCCCTGTTTACGGGCATCGTCGGGACCCTGGGCGCCAGCTTCGTGTGGTCGATCGGCCACACGGACCAGACTTCGGCCGACATGGAAATACCGATGTGGCTGGTCTACCTGGCCGTGCCGCTCGGTTCCTACCTGATGTGCTTCCGTTTCCTCCAGGTGATGGTGCATTTCATCAAGACGGGCGCCCTGCCAAAACACGACCACTCGCATGTCGAGGGGCTGGAAGACGAACTGACGGCGGAAGAAAAAGGAGCCAAGGCATGAACGCGCTGATTATTTTTGTGCTGCTGCTGGCACTGATGCTGACCGGCATGCCGATCTCCATCTCGCTGGGCCTGACGGTATTGACGTTCCTGTTCACCATGACCAGCGTGCCCATCGAATCGGTGGCCCTGAAGATTTTTACGGGCATCGAGAAATTCGAGATCATGGCCATCCCGTTCTTCATTTTGGCGGGTAACTTCCTCACGCATGGCGGCGTGGCGCGGCGCATGATCAATTTCGCCAGCTCGATGGTCGGTCACTGGCATGGCGGCCTGGCGCTGGCCGGCGTGATGGCGTGCGCGCTGTTTGCGGCCGTCTCTGGCTCCAGCCCCGCCACCGTGGTGGCGATCGGCTCCATCATCCTGCCGGCCATGGTCAAGCAGGGCTATCCGCGCGGTTTCGGCGCCGGCGTCATCACCACCTCGGGCGCGCTGGGCATCCTGATCCCGCCCTCGATCGTGATGGTGATGTATTCCGTCAGCACGAACACGTCCGTGGGCAAGCTGTTCATGGCGGGCGTGATTCCCGGCATGATGCTGGCCATGCTGCTGGGCCTGACCACGTGGTTTTTGGCGCGCAAGCACAACTATCCGCGCATGCAGAAGGCCAGCTGGGGCGAGCGCTTCGTCACGTTCAAGAAGAGCGCCTGGGGCCTGCTGTTGATCGTCATCGTCATGGGCGGCATCTATTCGGGCGCGTTTACGCCGACGGAGGCGGCCGCCATGGCTGCCGTGTACGCCTTCATCATCGCCGTCTTCGTCTACAAGGACTTGAAGATCAAGCAAGTGGGCAAGGTCTTGCTCGATTCGGCCGCCATGTCGGCGATGCTGTTGTACATCATCACGAATGCCGTGCTGTTCTCGTTCCTGATGACCAGCGAAAACATCCCGCAGGCGATGGCCGAATGGATCACGGGCAAGGGCCTGGGCGTGATCAGCTTCTTGTTGGTGGTCAACGTGCTGCTGCTGCTGGCCGGAAACGTCATGGAACCGTCGTCCATCGTGCTGATCATGGCGCCTATCCTGTTCCCCGTCGCCATGAAGCTGGGCATCGATCCCGTGCACTTCGGCATCTTGATCGTGGTCAATATGGAAGTCGGCATGTGCCATCCGCCCGTGGGCCTGAACCTGTACGTGGCGTCCGGCATCACCAAGATGGGCATCTCGGAGTTGACCGTGGCCGTGATGCCGTGGCTGCTGACGATGCTCGCCTTCCTAGGCTTGATTACCTACGTACCACAAATCTCGCTGTGGCTGCCAAATTTAATTTACAACTAAAACAGTTGTCCCCGTCATGGTGCAAAAAAAGTCGATCCGGCCGAACAAATGCGCTATGATGGGCAGCCTTAAGGGGAAACACGTATATGCATATGCGCCCCGGTAGCAAGGCTGAAATACAGAATTGGCAACAAGGTTAGTGGGGGAGTGGTCTATAAAAACGGTATTGATACCGGGGATATATTGAGGAGACACACGTTTCACAGAAGTTGTTGAGTCATAGCTGTCTGCGGCCACAAGCCGGCACCGGCGGACCCAAACGACCGGGAACGTGAAGCAATATTTGAAGCGCACCGGCTGGTGCGCTTTTTTCGTCCCCGGGAAACGTCCGCCGGCACGCCCAAAGTCGGTGCATAATTCCCGTGGCGCCGTTTCCGGCGCCGGCAGGTTGCATATATGCCACACTTGAATAATGATCAGCAGATGAAAAAACAACAGGGCAGTGAACTGTTCAGCGCCATCGTGGCCGCACCGTTCGGCGCCATGGGCGTGCGCGCGCAGGACGGCCGCTTATGCGAACTGGTCTACCTGCCGCCGCACTTCGCCGAGAAGGAGGCGCAGGATGCCGTTTCAGAACGTGCCTGCGCGCAACTGGCGCGCTATTTCCGCGATCCCGATGCGCCGTTCGACCTGCCGCTGGCAGACTCGGGCAGCGCCTACCAGCAACGGGTCTGGGCGGCGATCGCCGGCATCCCGCGCGGCCAGGTGCGCACGTATGGCGACGTGGCGCGGCTGATCGGCTCGGCCCCGCGCGCCGTGGGCCAGGCATGCGGCGCCAACTGGTTTCCCGTGGTGATTCCCTGCCACCGCGTGACGGCCGCTGGCGGCCTGGGCGGTTTTGCCCACCACGACGATGCGAGGGGCTTTCACCTGGGCGTGAAGCGCTGGCTGCTGGCGCATGAAGGCGTGGAAGCGTACCGATGATGAACAGCCTGCTGGCGCCCGACAACGCCACCCTGATCGATGAATTCTGCGACAGCCTGTGGCTGGAGGACGGCCTGTCGAAAAACTCGCTCGATGCCTACCGGCGCGACATGCGGCTGTTTGCCCGCTGGCTGGAAGTGGCGCGGCCCGGGCGCGAGGGCCTGTACGAGGTGAGCACGGCCGACATCGAGGCGTATTTCGCCGCCCGCCACGACGAGAGCAAGGCGACCTCGTCGAACCGGCGCCTGTCCGTGCTCAAGCGCTTTTACCAGCTGGCCCTGCGGCACAAGCATATCGCCGCCGACCCATGTCTGAAGATGGTGTCGGCCAAGCAGCCGGCGCGCTTCGTGCACACCTTGAGCGAAGCGCAAGTCGAGGCCTTGCTGGCGGCGCCCGACGTGAGCACGCCGCTGGGCTTGCGCGAGCGCACGATGCTCGAACTGATGTATGCGAGCGGCTTGCGCGTGTCGGAGCTGGTGGACTTGCAATCCGTGGAACTGAGCCTCAACGATGGCGTGCTGCGCATCACGGGCAAGGGCAGCAAGACGCGCCTGGTGCCGTTCGGCGAACAGGCGCGGCTGTGGATCGAGCGCTACCTGAAGGAAGCGCGCGGCGTCATCCTCGACGGGCAGATGGACGACGCGCTGTTCGTCACGCGGCGCGGGGGCGCCATGACGCGGCAAATGTTCTGGGTCATCATCAAGAAACACGCGCTGAGCGCCGGCATCACGGCGCCGCTGTCGCCGCATACCTTGCGCCACGCGTTCGCCACGCATTTGCTGAACCACGGTGCGGACTTGCGTGTTGTGCAATTGTTACTGGGGCACTCGGATATTTCCACCACGCAGATTTACACGCATGTGGCCCGTGAGCGGCTGAAACTGCTGCATGCGCAGCATCATCCGCGAGGCTAAACATTTGGAGTTTGCTCCAACTACGTCATAATGTGCCTTATATGCTTATGTGTAACATCTAAAAACTAAAGAGGTAGTAAATGGCCAAGACAAATTTCCAATACGAAAAACGGCAAAAAGAGCTGGAAAAGAAGAAGAAAGCCGAGGAAAAAGCCAGGCGCAAGCTGGAAGCGAAGAACAATCCGAAGCCGGCCGATGGCGAAGAGGGTGCCGAGGGTGACGAGCCCGAAGCGGACGACGCTACCGACGCTCCTGCCCAGCCTCAGTAATTCCCCTGTTTCTGACGACCGGTGCGGCATGGCCGCGCCGGTCTCCCTTCGTTTTCCCTTCCCCCGCTACAAGCGCGGCCGCTGGCCGATCGCCAGTTGCAGCTGCGTGCTGGCGATGGCCGCATCGGCGCGCGCCTGCACATAGCCCTGATACGCCTCATCGGCCGAACGCTGCGCCGCCAGCCATTCCAGCAGCGAAGCATTGCCTTTGACGTAAGACAGACGCATGCCGTCGACCACCTTTTGTGCATCGACCAGCACCCCATCGCGGTAGCGCGCCAGCCTGTCCTGCGCCGCAAGCAGCTGCCGCTGCGCCGTGCGCACCTGCGTTTCCGCCGTCAGTTCCGCCTGGCGCAGGGCCAGCATCGCCTGCGTGACGCCCGCTTCCGCCTGCACCACGTCGCCCTTGTCGCGCCGCGACAGGGGGATGGGGATGGCCAGCGAGATGGACAGTGCACGGGAGCGGGGTGCGCCGTCGACGGGATTGTCGCTGGCGTCAAAACCGTCATGGTAGCCGCGCGCGGCGGCCAGGCCCACGGTGACGGTCGGGTCGACCGAGCGGTTGGCGCGCACCAGCGCCGCGCCGTCGCGCAGATTGTCCACGGTGGCGCGGGCGATGCGCACGTCGCTGCGCTCGCGCAGCGCCTGCGGCACCAGGGTGCTGGCATCCTGGTCGGCATACGCGGCGAAATCGCAGGCCAGCTGCGCGTCCGGAAACAGGCTGTCGAACTGGCGGCCCAAGGGCGGCGACAAATTCAACATGGCGCTGTCGGCCTCGCTGCGCGCCTGCGCCAGCTCGGCCTGAAACTGGTCGCGTTCCACGCGCGACTGCAGCAGCTCGATGCCGCCCACGTCGCCCGCCTTGCGCCGCACGGCGTTCGCTTCGACGACTTTCGACAGGGCCGCCATGGTCTGCTGCTTGCGGGCGAGGACCTCGCGCGTGCGGCACGCTTCCGTGAACGCGGCGGCGGCCGTGCCATACAGTTCGCTTTTGAAGCCGGCCACCGTTTCCTCGGCCAGCGCGACATGGCTGCGCGCCGCCTTCAAACGCGCGGCGCGCTTGCCGCCCGTCTCGATGGCCATGCTGATGGCCGGATTCCACGTGACGGGACGGTGTTCGGCGCTGCGCACGGTTTCGCGCGTGGCGCCCACGGTGAATTCGGGATCGGGACGCAGGCCGGCGATGCCGATGCCGGCCTTGGCCGAGACGATGTCTTCCTGCTGCGCCTGCAATTCCAGGCTGTGGCTCTCCACGGCGGACAAATAGGTCTCGAAGCTCAACGGCGCGGCGCTGGCGCCGGGGCGATCAGCCAGGCCGCCAGCAGGACTTTAAAACGTGTCATGGTTCACTCCTTCGGTATCGGTCCGGCGTTGTTGTACATACGCCTCGATCAGGTAATACAGGGCTGGCAACAGCAGCAAGGTCAGCGCCGTCGCCGTCACCAGCCCGCCCACCACCACGGTGGCCAGCGGGCGCTGCACGTCGCTGCCCAGGCCCGTCGCCAGCATGGCCGGCGTCAGCCCCAGGGCGGCCACGGTGGCTGTCATCAGCACGGGGCGCATGCGGTCGCGCGCGCCTTCCAGCACGGCCTCGCGCAAGCTCATGCCTTCGTCGGCGCGCAAGCGGTTGATCTGCGCCAGCATCAGCACGGCATTCAGCACGGCCACGCCGAACAGGGCGATGAAGCCGACGGCGCTCGACACGTTCAAGGTCATGCCGCGCAGGTGCAGCGCGGCAAGGCCACCCAGCATGGCCAGCGGCACGGCCAGCAAGACCAGCGCGGGCTGGCGCAGGTTGCGGAACTGGCCAAACAGCAGCAGGAACATGGCGCCCAGGGTCATCGGCAGGATCAGGGCCAGGCGGCTTTGCGCGCGCTGCAGGTTTTCAAACTGGCCGCCCCACTCGACGCTGATGCGCTGGTGCTCGTTGGCCACGGCTTGCGCCACCAGCGGGCGCGCTTCGGCCAGGAAACCGGCCAGGTCGCGTCCGCGGGCGTTGAGGCGCACGATGATGTGGCGCCGCCCCATTTCGCGCACGATCACGCTTTCGCCCGAGGTGGTGCTGATTGCCGCCACCTGCGCCAGCGGTATCCTCGCGCCGTTGGCGGCCGTGAGCTTCAGGCTGGCGATGGCGTCCGGGCTGGAACGCGTCGCGGGCGGGAAGCGCACGGCGATGTCGTAGCTTTTCTCGCCCACGTAGACCTGGCCGATGGGCGCGCCGCCGATGCCGGTGGCAATCAGGTCGGCCACGTCGGCTGCATTGATGCCGTAGCGGGCCGCCTTCGCGCGGTCCAGTTCCACCTTCAGGTTGGGCAGCGGCGGCTCCACGTCCACGGCCACGTCGGAGGCGCCGGGGACGGTTTTCAGTACGTTGGCCACCTTGCCGGCGATGGCGCGCACTTCATCGAGGTCGTTGCCGAAGATTTTCACCGTCAGGTCGCTGTGCGCGCCCGACAATTTATCCTGCACGCCATCGATCATCGGCTGCATGAAGGCCACCGTGACGCCCGGCATGCGCGCGAAGCGCGCGTTCATTTTCGCGATCAGCTGCTGTTTGCTCATGCCCGACTTCCAGCTTTTGTATGGAAGCAGTCCCACGCTCGCCTCGATGTGCGACGGCGTCCAGTAATCGGTGCCGTCGTCGTTGCGCCCCGTCTGCGTGACGATGGTCGACACTTCGGGAAATTCCAGCGCGGCGCGCCGCAGTTCGCCGGCCATCTCCGACGCCTTGTCCAGGGTGATCCCGGGCGGCATCTGCACCTGCAGCCACAGCGAACCCTCATCGAGGTAGGGTAAAAAATCGCGGCCGATGCTGCCGCCCAGGATGGCAAGCGCTGCGAGCGATCCTGCGCACGCCATCGCCACCCAGCGCTTCTTGCCCACCATGCGTTCGAGGAAGCGCCCGTACGCGCCCGCCAGCTTGTCCAGCGCGCGGTTATGGAAGGTGCGGCGCGGCTTGCGCAAGGCCAGCCAGGCCAGGCCCGGAATCAGCACCAGCGCCACCACCAGCGCGCCCGCCAGCGCCGCGCCCACCGCATACGCCATCGGCGAAAACAGCTTGTACTCGATGCGCTGGAAGGCGAACAGGGGCAGGTAGGCGGCGATGATGACGGCCATGCCGAACATGATGGGGCGCGCCACCTGCAGGGTCGCGTCGATGGCGTCCTGCAGGGTCAGGGGACGGTCCTGCTCCCGCTCGCGGCGGCGCAGCATGTTTTCCAGCACCACCACGGAACCGTCGACGAGGATGCCGAAGTCGATCGCCCCCAGCGACAGCAAATTGGCGGGAATCTTAAAGTGGTGCATGAAGATGAAGGCGATCAGCAGGGCCAGCGGAATCGTCAGCGCGACGATGGCGGCCGCGCGCGGGCTGCCCAGATACAGCAGCAGCACGAGGGCGACCAGCAGCATGCCTTCGCCCAAGGTGAATCCGACCGTGTGCAGGGTGGCGTCGATCAGCGAGCTGCGGTCCAGGTAGGGCACGACCTTGACGTCCTTCGGCAGCACGTTGGCGTTCAAGTCATCGACGGCCGCATGGATGCCGGCCAGCGCCTCGGACGGATTGAAATCCTTCAACAGCAGGGTGATGCCTTCGATGGTGTCGGGGTTGTCGTCCTTGCCGAGGATGCCGCGCCGCTCGACGTTGCCGTAGGCAAGCTTGCCCAGGTCCTTCACCAGCACGGGCACGCCGTCCTTGCTGCTGACGACGACGTTGCCCATGTCATCGAGCGAATGCAGCAGGCCCACGCCGCGCACCACGTACGATTGCTGGCCGCGGTCGATGACGCTGCCGCCGCCGCTGACGTTGTTGGCGTTGATGGCGTCCTTCACCTGCGCCAGCGAGAAGCCGTAGCTGTCCAGTTTTGCGGGATCGAGTTCCAGCATGAATTGCGTCGTCAGACCGCCGAAATTGCTGACGTCCGCCACGCCGCGCACCTGCTGCAGGCGCGGGATCACGGTCCAGAACTGCAACTCGGACAGTTCGCGTAAAGACCGTGTTTTCGACTCCAGCGTGTAGCGGTAGATCTCGCCCGTGGGCGAGGTGTAGGGATCGAGCCCCGGCTTGGCGTCGTACGGCAGGTTCACGCTGGCCAGGCGCTCCTGCAGCCGTTCGCGCGTGAAGTAGCCGTCGCTGCCGTCCTCGAACACCACGGTGATCAGCGACAGCGCGAACAGGCTGCGCGTGCGCAGCACGTGCATGCCGGGCGTACCGAGCAGGGCGCGCTCGAGCGGGATGGTGATCTGCTGCTCGATTTCCTCGGCGCCCAGGCCCGGCACCTGCGTGACGATCTGCGAAGTGACGTCGGCGATGTCGGGATAGGCTTCGATGGGCAGCTGCTTCCAGCAGTAGACGCCGTAGACGGCGACGAACAGCAGCACCAGCCAGACGATGCCGCGCCGCTGGCAGCAGGTGGCGATGAAACGGTCAATCATTGAGCAGCACTCCTTCCTTGACGACGATGCGTTCGCCCGCTTTCAGGCCGGCGAGGATTTCCACCTGTTCTCCATGGCTGGCGCCCACTTCCACCGTGCGCGGCGTGAATACCAGCGGGCTGCGCTCGACCATCACGCGCGTCGACGGCCCGCTCTGCAGCACGGCGGACGCGGGCACGAGGAGGGCGCGGCGGCTGGCGCCGGCGAATCCCGCGTGGGCGAACATGCCCGGCTTGAAGGTGCCGGCGCGGTTGTCGATGGCCACGCGCACTTGCACCGTGCGCGTCTCGGGATCGAGCACGGCGCCCACATACGCGACCTTGCCCTCGAAAGCCTTGCCGGGCCAGGCGTCGACGGTGATGCGCGCCGTCTGGCCCACGGCGACCTGGGCCAGGTCCCGCTCGGCCACGTTGGCCGACAGCCACACGGTGGACAGATCGGCCACCGTCATGACGGGCGCGTTGATATCGTTCCAGTAGCCGCCCTGGGCGCCTTCCATGGCGATCACGGTGCCGGCGATGGGTGAACGCAGCACGTAGTCGCGGCGCGCGCCGCGTGCGCCGGCGCCGTATTGGGCCAGCTTGTCGGCGCTGGCCTGGGCGTCGCTGCCCGCCTGCGCAAAGGCCGCCTGGGCCGCTTCGTACTCCTTGCGCGCGGCGATCTCCGCCTCGAACAGGGTTTTCTGGCGCTCCAGTTCCTGACGCGCCTGCAGCAGGACGGACTTCGCCTTGCTGTCGTCCGCGTAGGCGGCGCTCAGTTCCGCCGAGTCGAGCGTGAACAGCGGGTCGCCCGCCTTCACGCTGTCGCCCAGGGCGCGCTGCAAGCGCGTGATCCGGCCTGCCAGGGGCGGCGTGATTTTCACCAGTTTTTCCGGCATCGCTACGATGCTGCCAGGCGCCTCCGTCTGCGTGGCGAACTCCTGTTCCTGCACGGACGCGATCTGCAGGCGCTGGCGCAGCGGCGACATCCTGTCGACGGCGATGCTGCCGTCGTCCAGGTGCCTCGATTGGGCGGGCGGCATGGCTGCCGCCGTCGGTTTGGCGCAGCCGGCCAGGGCCGAGCAGGCGAGAGCGAGGGCGCAGCTGGCGCCCAGGGCGTTGCGGGTGGTCGTGTTCATCCCGTGTTTCCTTGTTATTGATGGTGATGGGGCATGCGTGGATGCCGTGCCCAGGCGGGCGGTCAGAGGGGAGCGCGGGCAGCGGTATGACAGCGCCGGAAAAGCATAGCAATGTGCTCCTGAAGAAGCGCCCAAGAACGCCTGAATCATTCTTCAGGTTCCGCGCGCGCACGGTGCGGCGCGGTAAAATGCAAGGATGGAAAATGCGGGAAAACGCAGCACAATGGGAAAGGCAGGCATGAGAATCCTCCTGGTGGAAGACGACCGCAAGGCGGCGCGCCTGCTGGCCCGTGGCTTGCAGGAAGAAGGCTTTGTCGTCGACGTGGCGCACAGCGCGGAAGAGGGCGAGGACGAAAGCTACGCCGTCGATTACGACGCGATCGTGCTGGACTGGATGTTGCCGGGCAAGCAGGGCATCGATTTCTGCCGCGATTTGCGCGCGCGCGGCATCCAGACGCCCGTGCTGATGCTCACGGCGCGTGACGCCACGGCCGACCGCGTGGCGGGCCTGAACACGGGCGCCGACGATTACCTGACCAAACCGTTCGAATTCGAGGAGCTGCTGGCGCGCATCCGCGCCTTGCTGCGCCGCTCGGACATCAGCCGCCCGCTGGTGCTGGCGCTGGCGGACCTGACGCTCGATCCCGTCAGCCATCAGGCGACGCGCGCCGGCGCGCCGCTGGTGCTGACTCCCAAGGAATACGCGATTCTGCTGATCCTGCTGCGCCAGGCGGGCGAGGTGGTCAGTCGCGCGCGCCTGGCCGAGCAGATCTGGCAGGCGGACCTGATCGGCATCGACAACCTGATCGACGTCCACGTGCGCAACCTGCGGGGCAAGGTCGATGCGCCGGGCTTGCCGCCCTTGATCCACACGGTGCGCGGACGCGGCTTCCGCCTGGCGGAAAACCATGATGGCTAGCTTTCGCAAGCGATTGCTGCTGGTGCACCTGGCCGTCATCCTCGCCATCGTCGCCTGCACGGCGCTGGCCGGCTACTGGGGCCTGTCGCGCGCCGTGCATGGCCAGCTCGATGCGGCGCTGCTGGCGCTGGCCGAGACGGAAATGGCCATGCTGCCGGCCGCGCCGCGCCAGCCCGTGCAGGTGCACGAGGTGGCGCCGGGACTGGCGCCGCCGTCGTTGACGCGCCTGGACCGCCTGGTGCAGATCATCGATGGCGAAGGCCGCGTGCTGGCGCGCAGCCGCAACCTGGAGGCGGCGCAGCTGCCGGCGCCGCCCGCCCTGCTGGCGCGCCTGGCGGCCGGCGAGACCGTCTTCGAAACCCTGCCCAGGTTCGGCGAGGAACCGCTGCGCATGGTCTCGATTCCCGTGCCCTCATCCGGCGCGCGCCTGGCGGTGCAGGTGGCCGGTTCGCTCGACGACACGAATCACGTGCTGGCCGCGGCCACCGTGCTGTTTGGCGCCATGGCGCTGGCCTTGCTGGCGGCCGTGGGCCTGGCCGGCGAAATGCTCACGCGCCGCGTGCTGGGCGCCATCGACGACGTGGTGGACCAGGCGCATTCGATCGGCGAAGCCAGCCTGCACCAGCGCCTGCCCCATCCCGGCACGCAGGACGAGATCGGCCGCCTGGTCGATACCCTGAACGCCATGCTGGACCGCCTGGAACACGGCTACGATGCGCAGCGCCGCTTCACGGCCGACGCCTCGCACGAACTGCGCTCGCCCCTGTCGCGCCTGCGCACGGAAATCGAAATCACCCTGCGCCGTCCGCGCGAAGCGCCGAGTATGTGGACGCGCTGGCGTCCTGTCTCGATGAAGTGCAGCGCCTGACGACGCTGGTGGAAGAGCTCCTGATGCTCACGCGCCTGGACGTGGGCCAGGAGCGCAATGCCGTGGAAACCATCGCGCTCAATCCGCTCGTGCGGGCGGCCGTGCAGCGGCTGGAAAAGCCGGCGGCGCAGCGCGGCATCCGCATCGTCTTCGATGACAGCGTGGCCGTGCAGGCGCGCGTGGCGGCCGGCCCCGTGGATCTGGTGCTGGCCAATCTGCTCGATAACGCCGTGAAGTTTTCGCCGCCAGACAGCAGCATCACCGTGCACGTGGCGCGCGAGGGCGAACATGCCCTCGTCGGCGTGGCGGACGCGGGACCGGGCATCGGCGTGGAAGACTTGCCCCATCTGTTCGAGCGCTTTTACCGGGGCGCCCAGGCGCGCGCGGGCGAGGCGCCCGGCTTCGGTTTGGGCCTGGCCCTGTCGCAAGCCATCGTGCACGCGTACGGCGGCAGCATCGAGGCGCGCAACCGCCCGCAAGGCGGCGCGCTGTTCCTCATGCGCCTGCCCGCGTCAAGCTGAGGGGGCCACGCCTTCCCAGCGCACCTGCCGCACTTGCGGCCAGGCGCCCGCGCGGTTGACGAAGCGCACCAGCACGGCGCGCTGCACGGCCTGGCACAGCACCGTGGCGATCAGCCGCACCACCTGCCGGGCATCGTCCCAGCTGCGCAGCATCTGCGACGGCGCCAGGCCCGCGCCTTGCAGTTCGGCCAGCAGCAGGCGCACGACGTGGTCGGCTTGCGCCGCGGGGCAGGTGACGGTCAGGCGGTAGGTGGCCACGGCGGGGCCGCGCCCGGCAAACCAATGGAAGAATTTTTTCATCATCACACTCCCCGTTCGGCGACAAATTCCGCGTTGTTCACCAGCGCCCAGCGCACGGCCGAGACGCTGCCTTCCAGGCTGACCTGGCTGACGATCTGCTCCAGTAATCCCAGGCTGGACAAGGGCGTGAGCAGGTCGGCCCGTACTTCGATGCGCCCGGCGTGCGCCGCATCCTCGCTGTGCAAGGATTGCAGCATCAGGGCCGGCATGCCGCTGATCAAGCGCAGCATCAGCTTGCGCACCTGCACTTCCTGCTCCGCCTCGCACACGGCCGTCACGCGGTAGATGCTTTCCGTCTCGATGCCCGCTTCGCTGCCGTGGGCGTTGATGCGTTGCGCCAGGTGGCGCAGCACCAGGTTGGCGATCAGCACGAAGCCCGTGCCGATGGCCGCTTCCAGGGAAAACCCCAGGCCGCACAGGATGCCGATGGCGGCCGAGCACCACAGGGTGGCGGCCGTGTTCAGGCCGCGCACCGTCATCCCCTCGCGCATGATGACGCCGGCACCGAGAAAACCGATGCCCGACACCACCTGCGCGGCGATGCGCATATGGCCGGAGGCATCGCCTTCGAGCACGGAAACCATCACGAACAGCGAGGCGCCGACGGACACCAGCGCATTCGTGCGCAGGCCCGCCATGCGCTGGCGCAGCTGGCGTTCGGCGCCGATCATGGCGCCCAGGGTCAATGCCGCGGCAACGCGCAGCGCAAAGTCAAATACCACCATCAGTTTCTCCCGGCTGGGGAGGAACAGGCGAGTGCAAGGGCGAAGACAATCCGCCCGCAAGGGGGCAGCAGACGATCACGGTGGAACGATGAGGAGGGAAGTGGCGGCGAGAGAGTACTGCCGCTGGTAAAACCGCACCTTGCCGAGGGCAGGGCGGGCGGAATGCGCGCGTCTTGCCTAAGGCCGATCGCCGATGGTCAATCGACTACTGTCACTGGAACAAGCACCCACGAGTCACTCCATATCATTGATAACGGGGACAGTCTAGCCAGTGGTGCCGCTTTGGTCAACTGAAGCTCTCTTCAGGCAGCCGCCGCGTCGTCCCCGCCAATGCGGGGACGGTGAAGGCGACCGGTCAATCAGTGGGCGTGTGCCTTGCCGTCATCGGCGGATTCGGCATGCTCGCCGCCGCCGAAAAAGCGCGCGGCGCGCTTGCCCAGGCTGTCGAGATAGGTGTAGGCGACGGGCACCACCACCAGCGTCAATAGCGTCGAGGTGATCACGCCGCCGATGACGGCGCGGCCCATCGGCGCCTGCGATTCGCCGCCGTCGCCCATGCCGATGGCCATCGGCAGCATGCCGAACACCATCGCCAGGGTCGTCATCAGGATGGGGCGCAGACGCACTTGCCCCGCTTCCATCAGCGCCTCGAACTGCCCCAGGCCTTCGCGCTGGCGCTGGTTGGTGAAGTCGACCAGCAGGATCGCGTTCTTCGTCACTAAGCCCATGAGCATGATGAAGCCGATCACGGAGAAGATGTTCAGGGTGCTGCCCGTGATCAGCAGCGCGGCCAGCACGCCGATCAGGGACAGCGGCAAGGACACCATGATGGCGATCGGTTGCAGGAAGCTGCCGAATTGCGACGCCAGCACCAGGTAGATGAAGATCACGGCGATGCCCAGCGCCATCATCGCGCCGCCCATGGTTTCGGCCATCTGCTGCGCATTGCCGGCCACGTCGAAGCGCACGCCCGGCGGCAGGTCGATGGACTTGATGGCCTTCTGCACGTCGGCGTCGACGTCGCCGGCAGGGCGGCCCTGCACGCCAGCATAGATGGCGACGCGGCGCTGCAAGGCCTGGCGTTTGAGCACCTGCGGGCTGGAGGACGGCACGAATTCGACCACCTGGCGCAGCGGAATCATGACGGGCTTGCCGTTCGCGTCAAGCTTGCTCGACGCGAGCGACAGGTCGGCCAGGTCGGCCACCTTTTGCCGGCCCGATTTGGGCAGCTGCACGTTGACGTCGTAGTTCTGCCCGTCGCTGGCCAGCCAGTGGCTGACCGTGTCGCCCGCCACGAACGGCCGCAAGGCATTGCCGATCTGCTGCACCGACAAGCCCAGGTCGCTGGCCAGTTCGTTATTGATCTTCACGGTGGTCGACGGATTGGCGCCTTCCTGGCTGTATTCCATGTCGGCCAGGCCCTTGATGTTGCGCATCTTGTCCATCAGGGTGTGCGCCACCGCATCGAGCTTGCCTTCATCCGTGCCGAGGATGGCGATGAAGATGGGACGCTGGCCGACGGACAGGGTGATGCCGGCGATCGGCGCCAGGCGTTCGCGGATCAGTTTTTCCAGTTCCTGCTGCGAGCGGCGCTTGTGCGTCTTGATGTCCGTCAGCTTCAGGTTCACCTCGGCCGTGTTGCGCCCATCGGGCGTGCCGATATTGGCCACCAGGCTGTCGATCTCGGGAAATTCCTTCAAGGCCGTTTCGATCTGGCGTACCTTGGAATCCGTGTATTCGAGGCTGGAGCCGACGGGTGTCTTGAAGCGCAGGTTGACCCAGCCCTGGTCCGTTTCCGGGAACATCTCGCCGCCGATCATGGGCACGAGCATCAGGCTGCCCGCGAACAGCGCCACGGCCGTGGCCAGCGTGGTCTTGCGCCAGCGCAGGGCCACTGCCAGCACCTTGCCGTACCAGACGTGCAGGCGGTCGATGCCCGTTTCGATCCAGGCCATGAAGCGGCCCAGCCACGGCGCGTACTTGAAGCGGTCCTTGACGGGATCGCGCCAGACGGACGACAGCATGGGGTCGAGCGTGAAGCTGACGAACAGCGAGACGAGCACGGCGACGGCCACGGTGATGCCGAACTGCAGGAAGAAGCGGCCGATGATGCCGTCCATGAAGGCGACGGGCACGAACACGGCGACGATGGCGAAGGTGGTGGCCATCACGGCCAGGCCGATTTCATTGGTGCCGTCGTTGGCCGCCTTGTAGTGGTTCTTGCCCATGCCCAGGTGGCGCACGATGTTTTCGCGCACCACGATGGCGTCGTCGATCAACAGGCCGATGCACAGGGACAGCGCCATCAGGGTCAGAAAGTTCAGAGTGAAGCCGAAGGCCTTCATGGCGATGAAGCTGGCCAGCACGGAGATCGGCAGGGTCAAGCCCGTGATGATGGTCGAGCGCCACGAGTGCAGGAACAGGAAGACGATCACCATGGTCAGCACGGCGCCTTCGATGATGGTGCGCTTGACGTTATTGAGCTGGCTTTGCACCCGCTCCGATTCGTCATCGAGCACGCGCAGGGTGATATCGGGCGGCAGGGTCTTTTGCAGGTCCGCCGCCACTTTCAGGATGCCGGTGCCCACTTCGACCACGTTGGCGTCCTGCACCTTGGTGATTTCCATGGTCACGGCTTGCTGGCCGTTCATGCGCGAAATCGACAGTTCTTCCTGCTCGCCGTCGACGACGGTAGCCACCTGGTCCAGGTAGACGGGACCGACGGCGCGGCGCGCGACGATGATCTTGCCGAATTCGCGCGCATCCTTGATCTTGCCTTCCACGCGCACCAGCTGCTCTGCCGCGCCATGGCTGATGGAGCCGGCCGGCAGGTTGGTGTTCGTCGCCTGGATGGCGCGGATCACTTCATCGACGCCGATGCCCTGGGCATTGAGTTCGATCGGCTTCATGCTGATGAGGATCTGGCGCGCGCGCAGGCCGCGCAGCTTGACTTGCCCCACGCCGGCCACGCCCTGGAAGCGCTTGCTGATGATCTGCTCCGTCATGGTCGATAGCGCGCGCAGGTCATGCCCGGTCGAGGTCAGCACGATGGTGGCGATGGGGCGTTCGTTGTCGCCCTCGGCGCGCGCGATGAACGGGTCCTTGGCTTCCTTCGGGAAGCGCGGGCGCACCAGGGCCACCTTGTCGCGCAAGTCCTGCATGGCCTTGTCCATATTGGTCGACAGCTCGAATTCCAGGTAGACGCCGGCGCGTCCTTCCCACGAATTGGCGCGGATGGTCTTGATGCCGCTGACGGTATTGACGGCGTCCTCGATGGGGCGCGTGATGTCGTTTTCCACGGCTTCGGGCGAGGCGCCCGGGTAGTTCACTTCAATGGCGGCGAACGGGAACTGCACGCTGGGCATGCTCTCCACGCCCAGGCCCCGGTAGGAGAAGATGCCCAGCACCACCAGCGCCACCATGACCATGGTGGCGAAGACGGGGTTTTGAATGCTGACTTTGGTCATCCACATGGCTTAATCCTTCCGTGCCAGCACGGCCGCCGGCGCGGCGGGAGCCGTGGCGGGCGCGGCGAAGGTTACGCCATGGCCCGGTTTTACGCCATCGAGTCTGGCGATGATGACTTTCGCGCCCGGCACCAGACCCGATTTGACTTCCGCATAGCCTTCATCCTCGTTGCGCAAGCCCAGGGTGACGGGCTGGGCGACCACCTTGCTGTTCACCAGCGCATACACGACGGGGCCCTGCTTTTCGTTGCGCACGGCCGTCAAGGGCACCAGCGGCGCGACGATTGATCGCTCGGTGACGATGCTGCCCTTGGCGAACATGCCGCCGCGCAGCGCGCCATCGCCATTGTCGACGGCGATGTAGACGAGCATGGCGCGCGAGCCGCTCTCGGTGGTGGGGTTGATGCGCATGACCTTGCCGGCGAAGTCGCGCGCGCCGAAACCGTCGACCTTGAAGTGCACGTCCTGGCCCAGCTTGATGCGGGGAATCTCCGCGCTGGGCACGGGCGCTTCCAGGGTCATCTGGGCCAGGTTGACGATGGTGTAGACGGGCATGTCGGGCGCGACTTTTTCGCCCGCCTGCAGATGGCGCTTGCTGACGATGCCGGCCATCGGTGCGCGGATCACCGTGTCGGCCAGCGCGATGCGGGCGATGTCGACCATGGCGGCGGCGGACTTGACGTTGGCGCGCGCCAGGTCGACGGAATTCTGCGTCGTGTCGTAGGCCGTCTGCGAAATGTATTTTTGCTTGAGCAGCGCCTGGCTGTTCGCTTCATTCTTGGCCGCCATCGACAGGCGCGCCTGCGCTTCGTCCAGCATGGCTTGCTGCTGCGTCAGGCGGGCGCGCAGGTCGGCCGCGTCCAGGCGCACGAGGATTTGTCCGTTGGCCACGTGCTGGCCTTCCTGCAAGGTCGTCTCCTGGATCACGCCGGAAACCTTGGCCTTGATGGTGGCCTGGGTCACGGGCGCCAGCGAACCGGACAGGGGCAGGCTGATACTGAGTGCGCGCGCGTCGATGGCGGCCACGTCGCCCTGCGCCAGTTCATGCACGGGCGTCTTGGCCTGCTCCTTCTTCTTGTTCGCTTGCTGTTCGGCCGCCTTCGCCGCTTGCTGCTTCGACTGCATCACGGTCCAGCCGCCGCCGGCCAGGCCCAGCACGACGAGGATCAAGAGGGGCGTGCGCCAGCGCCGGCGGCGCGTGGCGGCAAGGGGAGAGGCGGGGGGCAGGGTCTCGTTTTTCATAGGTTTTTTTCAGGAGCGGCGCAGGGGTTCGGCGCCAGGTCTCGGTGCGGCCGGCCTGCGGCGGGCCGGGGAATTCGGGTAGCGCATCACCGTGGCGGCCGCAGACGACACGCCTGCCGCTGCCGCCGTTCACGGCGATGCGCATGTTGCCACTTTAGGAAGATTCAAGTCCGGCCGCCATCGCCGTGCGACAGATTGCACAAAATCGGGGCTGGAATGCAAAAAACGGCGACCAAAGACCACGGCCAGCATGCGCGCCGTGCGCGTCACGATGCTTGCGCCTCCTCAAGAAGCCGATTCGCCGGCGCGCAAGAATGGTCGGGATGGTTGCGCCACCGGACAGGCCATTTGCCCGCCGGTTGCCGCGCGGCCGCGCCACGGGGGCCTGATGTCTGATCGGATTGTCGGAGCCGCCCCGTCGCCGGGCCGTTTGCTGGCCGCGGCCGAACCGCAGGCGGGGCCGGCCGGCAAGGCGCTCGATTTGCTGTCCATCATCGTTGCCGCCGTCGAGCAGGCGCCCGGCCTGGCCGTGCGTGGCATCGACCGCGACGGCATCGTGCGCTACTGGAGCTTTGGTGCGGCGCGCCTGTACGGCGTGGCGGCCGAGCTGGCGCTGGGCCAGCCGTGGGCCAGGGTGGCCGCCTCGCTGCCCGGTGGCGCCACCCTGGCCGAGGAGCTTGCCGGCGAACTGGCGGCCGTGTGGGAGAGCGGCAAGGCGCGCGGCATGCGCCTGTGGAAGCTCGATGCCGACGGGGCCGCGCCGCGCTGCATCTGTTCCACCGTGTTTCCGGTCATGCAGTCTGGACGTGTGCGGCAAGTGGTGTGCATCGATGCCGACATCACGGCCAGCGGCCAGGATGGCGCTGCGCAGGGCGCCTTGTTGCTGATGGGCGACAATTTCCGCCAGTTGTACGAGAAATCCGCCGACGCCATCGTGCTGCTGCGCGACGAGCACATCGCCGAGGCGAATCCGGCCGCCATTGCCTTGTTTCAATGCGAAGACCGGCCACGGCTGCTGGGGCGCCGCCTCAGCGACTTTTCGCCCTTGCGCCAGCCCGATGGCGAATTGTCCTCGTTGCGCGGCACGCAGCTGGCGGCGCAGGCCCACGCCGACGGCAACTGCCGCTACGACTGGCGCTATCAGACGTGCGCGGGCCAGCTGTTCTGGGGCGAAGTGCTGCTCACCTCCGTCACGCTCGACCATAGCTATCTGTTTTACGCCGTTATCCGTGATATTTCCTCACGCAAACTGGCCGAGCGGGCACTGTACCTGTCGGCGCAGGTGGTCGAGCATGCGCGCGAAGCCATCGTCGTGATGGACCCGCAGCAGCGCGTCGTCAGCATGAATCCCGCGTACAGCGAGATCAGCGGCTACAGCCTGGACGACATGCTGGGCAAACCCTTCGTCCCGCACGGCGTCGAGCCGGACGCGCCCGCGTTTTTCGACCATGTGTGGGACGAAGTCGATGCCAACGGTTATTGGCAAGGCGACATCGTCGGCCAGCGCAAGGCGGGCGGGCGCTATCCGGCCTGGCTGTCGCTGACGGCCATCCGCGACCCGCAGGGGCAATTGAGCAATTACCTGGCCATCCTCAGCGACATCAGCGAGCGCAAGAAAAACGAGGAGCACACGCGCCACCTGGCCGAGCACGATTTCCTCACCGACTTGCCGAACCGCGTGCTGCTGCTGGACCGGCTGTCGCTGGCGCTGGCAGCCGCGCGGCGCAAGCTGAGCATGCTGGCCATCCTGTACCTGGATCTCGATCATTTCAAGCACATCAACGACAGCATGGGCCACCACGTGGGCGACCTGCTGCTCAAGGAGGTGGCGCGGCGCCTCGTGCGCTGCGTGCGCGGCGTCGATACCGTCAGCCGGCATGGCGGCGACGAGTTCGTCATCATCCTGGCCGAGGTGGGCGGCATCGACCAGGTGGCCCACGTGGCGGCCAGCCTGCTGCATGCCGTCACGCAACCCTATCAGCTGGGCGAGTACGAATTGCATGTGTCGACCTCGATCGGCGTGGCCATCTTTCCCAGCGATGGCGACAGCATCGATACCCTCGTGCACAACGCCGACATCGCCATGTACCACGCGAAGGAAAGCGGGCGTAACAATTTTCAGTTTTTCAATGCGGAGATGAATGCGCAAATCGTCGAGCGGGCCAGCCTGGAGCAAGGCTTGCGCGCGGCGCTGGGGCGCGACGAATTCGTGCTCGAATTCCAGCCCGCGCTCGATGTCGCCAGCGGGAAAATCATTGGTGCCGAAGCGCTGCTGCGCTGGCGCCACCCGCAACTGGGCCTGCTGCCGCCCGAGCGTTTCATCGCCGTGGCCGAGGAATGCGGCTTGATGGTGTCGATCGGCAACTGGGTGCTGCAGCAAGCCTGCCGCCGCGCACGCGCCTGGCACGATGCGGGCCATGCCTGGCGCGTGGCCGTGAATCTGTCGCCGGCGCAATGTCTGCACAATGACTTATTGCTCAGCGTGCAAGAGGCGCTGGCCGTGTCGGGCTTGCCCGCCGCCTGCCTGGAACTGGAAGTGACGGAGTCCTTGCTGATGAAAGGGGGCGCGCGCCTGGCCGGCGTGCTGGCGCAGCTGCGCGCGCTGGGCGCCAGGCTGGCCATCGACGATTTCGGCACCGGCTATTCGCGCCTGGCCAATCTGCGCCATTATCCGGTGGATCAACTCAAGATCGACCCGTCGTTCCTGCCGGCCGCGGCGGACGGCGCGGCCGGCGAGTCCGACACGGCCATCGCCGCCACCATCATCGCCATGGCGCGCGAGCTGCAATTGACGGTGATCGCCGAAGGCGTGGAAACGGCGCAGCAGCTGGCGTATCTGCGGGGGCAGGGCTGCCAGCAATACCAGGGGCGCTATGCCAGCGCGCAAGTGGCGGGCAGTGCTCTGGCGAAGTTATTGAATTAGTGAATGTTTCCCAGCAGCTTGATGCGTGCGAGCACCTGGCCATGGTCGGACGCATGCGGCAATCCCAGCAGCAAATGGTCGTTCAGATACGTCACTTCCTGCAGCACGCCGATGGCGCGCGGCGAGGCGGGGTGGAAATGCTCGGACACGAGGATGTGGTCGATCGTCATGTAGGCGCTGTCGTGGATATTCGTGTAGCCCACGTGGCGCAGGGCATCCTGGCGCAGCTGGATGGCATTGGCGTCGTACAGGCGCGCGCGCATTTCCATGCCCGGTTCGCACGGCGCGCCCGCGCCCATGACGATGGACGTGGTGACGGCATTGGCGATGTCGTTGAAGTCGCCCAGCACGATGCGGGGACGGCCAGTGTGGCCCAGTTCGCTTGCCAGCACGCGCAGGGCCACGGCTTCCGCGCCGCGCCGCTGCAGCGAGCGCAGGTTGGCCAGCGCGTAGGCGGCCGCATCGTTGCCGTCGCCGTGGCGGTAGTCGGGCCGGCGCGATTTCAAGTGCACGACGACCACGTCGGTGAGTTGTCCGCCCGGCAAGATGACCTGGACATGCAGGGGCGCGCGGGCGAAGCGGCAGGCGTTGTCGTCGGCGGGCTGCCTGTCGGCGGACACGGTCACGCCGGCGGGAAAATTCGCCCAGGCAACACCAGCACCGGCCAGCGGCAGGCGCGATACGAGCGCCACCGTGGGCAGCATGCGTCCGGCAATATCCGTCGCATCGTAGCCGGCCAGCGTGGCTGCGCGGTAGTGGCGCGTGCGCGACAGCACGTCGCGCAGGGCCGCCTGCGAGAAAATTTCCTGGAAACCGATCACGTCGGCGTCGAGCAGGTCGATCTGCCGCGCCGTCCATTCCGCCTTGGCCTCGTATTGCGCCGGGCTCAACGGTTCCAGGTTGTCATACAATTTCGCCCCGGCGGGGGCCAGGTTGCAGACATTGAATGTGGCAAAGCGGATTTCTTCCTGCATAATTAGCACTCCTCACTGAACGATCAGCGTATCACGCATGGCTAAAAAAGAGCATATTTCCGAAACCCAGGCGACGCAGCTGCTGCGCAAGCATCACGTTTCCTTCGAAGAACACCCGTATCCGTACGAGGAGCACGGCGGCACCAGCGTCTCGGCGCGCGAACTGGGGGTACCGGAACATGCGGTGATCAAGACCCTGGTGATGCAGGACGAGGCGGCCAAGCCGATGATCGTGCTCATGCATGGCGATTGCAAGGTGTCGACCAAGAATTTGGCGCGCGGCATCGGCTGCAAGTCCGTCGAGCCATGCAAGCCCGAGGTGGCGCAGCGCCATTCCGGCTACATGATCGGCGGCACCTCGCCGTTCGGCACGAAGAAGGCCATGCCCGTCTATGTGGAGCAATCGATCCTGGAATTGCCGCGCATCTACATCAATGGCGGACGGCGCGGTTTCCTCGTCTCGCTGGCGCCGCAGGTCTTGCTCGACTTGCTCAAGGCTAAGCCGGTGCAGTGCGCGCTGCAAGATTAAGAAAACCAGACGCCGCCCTGTCCCTGGACTGGACGCTGGTGTATATTCTGCTGCGCCAGCCTCGATGCTGGTGTAATAAACACAATAAAGGGAAGAAATGAATCCAGTAATCACAACCGTGGCAATGACAGTGGCCGCTTACTTGCTCGGCTCGATATCGTTTGCCGTGGTGATGAGCAAGGTCTACGGCATTGCCGATCCGCGCACCTATGGCTCGAAAAACCCGGGCGCCACCAACGTGCTGCGCAGCGGCAACAAGGGCGCGGCCATCATGACCCTGCTGGGCGATGGCGCCAAGGGCTGGCTGGCCGTGTTCCTGGCCGACCATTTTGCCAGCGCGCTGGGCGTGGGCGACACGGCCGTGGCCCTGGTCGCCATCGCCGTCTTCCTCGGCCACTTGTGGCCCGTGTTCTTCCGCTTCGTCGGCGGCAAGGGCGTGGCCACGGCCCTCGGCGTGTTGCTGGGCATTAATCCCTGGCTGGGCCTGGCGACCCTGGCCACCTGGCTGATCATCGCCTACGCCTTCCGCTATTCCTCGCTGGCAGCCCTGGTGGCGGCCCTGTTCGCGCCGTTTTACTATGGCTTGCTGTTCGGCGTCGATCCCATCTTGCTGGCCGTGATCGTCATGAGCGTGCTGCTGGCGTATCGCCACAGCCAGAACATCGCGAACTTGCTCTCTGGCAAAGAAAGCAAGATCGGCGGCAAGAAGGATGGGGCCAAGGCGCCCGTCAAGAAAAAGTAAGCGCTTGATTTCCCGCGGCCCGCACGCATATACAGTGCTTGCGGCGCCGCGCGGTGCGGCCGCCACCGACCCGCGCAAAGGCTGCTCACCATGACCGTTTCCACCACCTCCGCCACACCCGCTCCCCTCCGTATCGATTTCGTTTCCGACGTTTCCTGCCCCTGGTGCGTGATCGGCCTGAAGTCGCTGGAGCAGGCGCTGGACAAGTTGCAAGACACCGTCCAGGCCGAGATCCACTTCCAGCCCTTCGAGCTGAACGCCAATATGCCGCCCGAAGGCGAGGATATCGGCGAACACATCGCCCGCAAATACGGCTCCACTCCCGAACAGATGGCGCAATCGCGCGAAGCGATCCGCGCGCGCGGCGAACAGCTGGGCTTTACCTTTGCGATGGACAAGCGCGGGCGCATCTACAACACTTTCGACGCGCACCGGCTGCTGCACTGGGCCGGGCTGGAAGGGCGCCAGAAGCAACTCAAGATGGCGCTGTTCGATGCCTACTTCACGCAAGGCCAGGATCCGTCCTCGCACGAGGTGTTGCTGAACGTGGCGGGCAAGGTGGGCCTCGATACCGCGAAAGCGGCCGAGGTGCTGGCGTCCGATGCCTATGCGGACGAGGTGCGCGCGCAGGAGCGCTTCTACCAGCAGAACGGCATCAATTCGGTGCCCGCCGTCATCATCAACGAGCGCCACCTGATTTCCGGCGGCCAGCCTCCCGACGTGTTTGAGCAAGCCTTGCGCCAGATCATCACCGGCGCCTGAACGGGGCGCCAATGGCGCGCGCCATGGCAGACTTTTTGCGCTACACTCGGCGCAGAAGGAGGATAGTCAAATGCTAACAGCCAGCTGGAATGGCGCCGTCATCGCGCAAGCCGCCGACGATCAGGTGCAAGTCGTTGAAAACAATGTATATTTTCCTTTGTCGGCGGTGACGCAGGAATACCTGCGTCCCAGCAGCCACACGAGTATCTGCCCGTGGAAGGGCACGGCCAGCTATTACGACCTCGTCGTCGATGGCCAGACGAATGCCAACGCCGCCTGGTACTATCCCCAGCCCAAGGACGCCGCCAAGCAAATTGCCGGCCACGTCGCCTTCTGGCGCGGCGTGAGCGTCGGGCGCTGACCTGACTCCCCCGATTTTCCCACCATTCCCACAGAAAGCAGACGATGGATTTACGCCTCGCCGTGTACCAGCTCGCCTCGGCCCATGCGCTCGATGCCCAACAAACCCGGCAGTTGCAGGAAGCGGCCGGCTTCCAGCGCGAACCGGCGCGCCTGGCCTACTGGCTGCCGCGCGGCGTGGCCGTGCTGGGCGCCGCGCTGCTGGGCATGGGCTTGATCTGCTGGGTCGCCGCCAACTGGGAAGACCTGGGCCGCATGGGCCGCTTTGCCCTGCTGCAAGGCGTGCTGGCCGCCGCCTGCGTGGGCGCCTTCGCCGTGCCCAAGGCGCGCGTACCGCTGCTGCTGATGGCCTTGCTGGCCATCGGCGGCCTGTTCGCGTATTTCGGCCAGACCTACCAGACGGGCGCCGATCCGTGGCAATTGTTCGCCCTGTGGGCCGTGCTGGCCTTGCCCCTGTGCCTGGTGGCGCGCAGCGACGTGCTGTGGACGCCGTGGATGCTGGTGCTGGCCACGGCCGCCGCCCTGTGGATGCAGGCGCATGCGCGCCACAGCTGGCGCATCGATTCGGCCGATCTCTCCATTTTCGTCAGCGGCTGGCTGGCCGTGCTGCTGGCCTGTGCGTTCGTCTCGCCCCTGCTGGCGCGCTGGACGGGCGCGGGCAACTGGGCCTTGCGCCTGGGCCTGGTACTGGCCACCATCCTCATCACGGGCACGGCCGTCAGTGCCCTGTTCGGCAATGAGATCGAATCGCCGTACTGGGCCGGTCTCGGCTTGCTGGCCGTCGCCGCTGTCCTGCTGGCCACGCGCCGCTACTTTGACGTGTTCGGCCTGAGCGCCGTCGCGCTCGGTATCAATACCTTGCTGGTGGGAGGGCTGACGCACGTGCTGTTCAACGGCCATGGCGATGGCGTCGGCGCGCTGGCCATGCTGGGCTTGCTGGCCGCCGTGCTGCTGGCGCTGACCGTGCAAGGCATTCTGTGGCGCACGCGCCAGGAGGCGGCATGAGCAAGATGAACATTCAGCGCGACGATGCGCTCGCCACCCTGATCGACGATGCCACGCGCGCCGGCCTGTTGCCGCCCAACGCCAGCCGCCCCGTGCAGGATGTACGGCCGTGGCCGCTGGTGCTGATGACGGCCTTCGGCGCCTGGCTTGCCGCCATCCCCCTGATGATCACGCTGGGCGTGGGCCTGGAAAGCGTGGTGCGCCACGGCCCCGGCGCGTATGTCGTGGCCGCCATCGTGCTGGTGGTGTCCGTGCTGCTGATCCGCACGCGCGGCGTGGCGCTGTTTGTCGAGCAGCTGGCCGTGCCCTGCCTGCTGGTGGGCGGCGGCTTGCTCGGCTATGCCCTGTACCGCGACTATTCCACGCAGACGGCGTCGCTGCTGCTGTGCCTGGCAACCCTGGTGGTGGCCGCCGCCTTGCCGCGCGACTGGCTGCGCGTGCTGCTGGGTCTGGTCGCCTGCGGCCTGCTGGGGCTGGGCATCGTCGACAGCACGCGCGACTGGATCTTCGATAACGACCCGACGCAACTGTATCTGGCCTGGATGCTGGCCCTGGCCCTGTGGCTGGCGGCCCACTGGCTGCAGAAGCAGGCCTTCAACGATGGCCGCGGCGCCCCGTCGCCGCCTTCCTGGAATCGCTGTCGACGGGGTGGGTCCTGGCCATCTTGCTGGGGCTGGTCTTCTGGTCCGGCATGACCTTCATGCTGGGCGGTGCCTTGGGCGGCGGCTTCACGGGCGAAGTGGCGCGCGAAGTGAGCCGGCACCATGCCGGCGCCTGGTATGCGCAAGCGTTGAACGGCGTCTCGCTCGTGCTGGCCACGGCCGCCGCCGCCTGGACGGGCTGGCGCTGGCCGGCGCTGCGCCAGTTGCCCGCCATCGGCGTGGCGCTGGTGCTGATCGTGCTGGCGTGGTTCATGCCGGCGCTGGGGCCCGTGCTGCTGATCCTCGCCTACTGCGTGACGAGCGGGCGTACACGCGTGGCCGTGGCCGCCGCGCTGGCGGCGGCGTGGATCATCGGCAGTTTTTATTACCAGCTGGCCTGGCCGCTGGCCAGCAAGGCGGCGCTGCTGGCCGTGGCCGGCGCCGTGCTGTGCGCCCTGTCGTGGCTGGCCACGCGCGGCGCCGTGCTGCACCTGGTGGAAAGCAAACCGGCGGACGTGGCGGTCGAGCGCCGCTTCTTGCGCCTGGGTGCGCTGGGCGGCTTGCTGCTGGTGCTGCTGGTCGCCAATATCGGCATCTGGCAGAAGGAGCAATTGATTGCCAAGGGCGAGGCCATCTTCGTGGCGCTGGAACCCGTCGATCCCCGCTCGCTGATGCAGGGCGATTACATGCGCCTCAATTTCGTCAACCTGGGCGTCCTCTCCACGTTGGCCAGCGTGGAGCGGGCGCCGGGCCGTCCTTCGTGGTGGCCCGGCGCGATGCGCGCGGCGTGGCCGAACTGCTGCGCCCGTACACCAAAGAGGCGCTGGCGCCCGGCGAATTCCTGCTCGAGCTGACGCCGAAGGATGGCAACTGGGTGCTGGTCAGCGATGCCTGGTTCTTCAAGGAAGGCGAGGCGGCGCGCTGGGAAAAGGCCCGTTACGGCGAGTTCCGCGTGCTGCCCGATGGCCGCGCCTTGCTGGTGGGCATGCGTGGGGAAGATTTACAGGCGCTGTAGCCGCTTGATTGAACAAACCCAATGGCAGAATCCGGGGTCGTACCCTGAGGGGACGACCCCAGCCTTTGCTCTTGGGGTGGCCGTATCCTGTAAAATTGCCCCATGGATAATATTACGCATTCGGTCCTCGGCCTCGGGGTCGGCGAACTGGTACACCGCAGTCTGCCGCCCGAGCCGCAAGCCCCCGCACAGCGCACCCGGCGCGCGCTGTTTCTGTTTACGGCCTGGTTTGCCAGCAACGCGCCCGACCTGGACCTGGTGCTGACCAGACTGCTGCCGCGTCCGTTCGGCTACATGCTGCACCACCGTGGCCACACGCATACCTTGCTGCTGGCCTTGCCGCAGGCGCTGCTGTTGCTGGCCCTGCTGTGGCTGTTGTGGCCCGGCGCGCGGCGCTTGCTCAAGGAGAGCGTGCCCGCCCGCATCGGTCTGGCGGCTTGTCTGCTGCTGGGATTTTGCTTGCACATGGGCATGGATTTCCTCAATTCCTATGGCTTGCACCCGTTTTACCCGTTCAACAGCCGCTGGCTGTATGGCGACATGGTCTTCATTGTCGAACCCATGTTCTGGGTGCTGCTGGGCGTGCCCGTGATCATGTCATTGCGCTACGGTATCGTCAAAAGCGTGCTGCTGGCCGGATTGGCGGCGGCCCTGTGCTTCTTTACCTATAAAACCTACCTGGCGCCCGCCGCGCTGGCCGTGCTGCTGGGGCTGGGCGCGGTGCTGGCCGTGCTGCAAGGGCGGGCCGGCGAGCGGGGGCGGGGACCGCTGCTGCTGGCCTTTGCGCTGGCCGCCACGTTTATCGGCACGCAGGGCGTGGCGTCGGCCATCGGCCGCACGCGCATCGAGGCGGCCGTGCAGCGGCTCGATCCCGGCACGCGCGTGTGGGACGTGGCGATGACGGCGTTTCCCAGCAACCCCCTGTGCTGGATCTATGTCTCGCTCGACAGCAAGACGGACGTGTATACCTTGCGGCGCGGCACCCTGAGCCTGCTGCCCGCATCGCTGGCGCCCGCCGCCTGCCCGGCCGGCCTGGCGGAAACGGGCAAGCGGGGCCAGCAACTGGCGCCCGGCATCGCCGTCTCCGCCCAGGCGGCCGGCAGCCTGGGCGCCATGCGTGCGCTGCAGGAAGAAAATTGCTATGTGGACGCCTGGTTCCGCTTTGCCCGCATGCCCAGATTGAATGCGGACAAGCTGACGGACGTGCGCTTCAACCCCGGCATGTTGCCCAATTTCACGACCGTGGAACTGCGGCAATTCCGCGGCCGGCCATGTCCCGCCTACGTGCCGGGCTGGGACCGCCCCCGTGCCGACATGCTGGCGTTGCCGAAAGAGGATGGCAAGTAGCGGATATGTTGCTCTGTGGAAAAAATATCGTGTGTGCACTTACTTCCCTGTCGCCCAGCATGCGACAATTGTAAATTCGGCATGCATGCCATTAAGTTAGGATTATCTTGGAAGAGCAACACGCCTTACCGTATCTGCGGGAAACCCTGCTGTTTCTCGCCTTGGCCGGGATTTTTATTCCGCTATTGCAACGCCTGAAGGTCAACCAGGTGCTCGGCTTCCTGGCCGTGGGCGCCCTGTTCGGCCCGTTCGGCTTTGGCCTGTGGGCAGGCGACTTCACGTGGCTGACGTATTTTTCGTTCGTGCGCGCCGAGCAGGTCAGCGGCCTGGCCGAGCTGGGCGTGATGTTTCTGATGTTCATGATCGGCCTGGAACTGTCGACGGAACGGCTGTGGGCGCTGCGGCGCTGGGTGTTCGGCGCGGGCGTGGGGCAGGTGGCCGTCAGCGCCTGCCTGATCGGCGGCGTCGCGTATTACTTCGGCCTGTCGCTGGAAGCGTCCATCGTGCTGGGCCTGGTGCTGTCGCTGTCGTCCACGGCCGTGGTGATGCAGCTGCTGACGGACCAGCGCTCCCTGCAGACCCCGGCCGGCCAGGCGGGCTTTTCCATTCTGATGTTCCAGGATCTGATGGTGGTGCCGCTGTTCATCCTGATCGACGTGTTCGCCAGCGGGCGCAGCGACGACCTGGCGTACCTGCTCAGCTTTGCGGCCGTGAAATCGGCCGGCGCCATCCTGCTGATCTATCTGCTGGGACGCCGCGTGATCCGTCCCCTGTTCCAGTTTTTCGTCAAGAAACGCCAGCCCGACGTGTTCATGGCATTGACCCTGCTCAGCACCCTGGGCATCGCGGGCCTGACGTATCTGGCGGGCCTGTCGATGGCGCTGGGCGCCTTGCTGGCCGGCCTGCTGCTGGCGGAAACGGAATTTCGCCACGAAGTGGAAGTGACGATCGAGCCCTTCAAGGGTTTGCTGATGGGCCTGTTCTTCATGTCGGTGGGCATGCAGATCGACGTGCGCGAAATCCTCAAGTCGCCCATCCTGATTCCCTTGGCCGTGCTGAGCCTGTTTGCGGTGAAAACCCTGGTCATCAGCGTGATTTTCCGCATCGGCGGCTTTCACTGGGGGCGCGCCGTGGAAACGGGCGTGCTGCTGGGACAGGGCGGCGAATTCGCCTTCATCGTCGTCGCATATGCGCTCGGTACCAAGCTGATCGGCCCGCAGGTGGCGCAGTTCGTCATGCTGGTGGTGGGCCTGAGCCTGTTCGCCACGCCGGCGCTGGCCAAGGCGGCGCGCGCCTTCGGCAACTGGTGGGAGCGGCGCCACCACCATCAGCTGGCCGACCTGGCGCACGGCGCGCTGCCGCCGCAGGGCAGCACCGTCATCATCGCCGGTTTCGGCCGGGTGGGGCAGTTGCTGGCCAAGGTACTGACGGAGCAGGATATCGCGTATGTGGCGATTGAAAACGATGCGCGCCTGGTGACGACCCTGCATCCGCGCGGCTTTCCCGTGTATTTCGGCGATGCGTCGCGCGCGGAACTGTTGCAAAAGGTCAATGCCGACCGCGCCGCCGCCGTCGTGCTGACGATGGACCATGCGGCGTCCGTGCTGCACGCCGTCAAATCGATCCGCCGCGAATATCCGCTGCTGCCCGTGTATGCGCGCGCCCGCGACGAGGCGCATGCGGTGGCCCTGATCCAGGCGGGCGCCACCCTGGTCGTGCCCGAGGCGCTGGAGTCGGCGCTGCAGCTGACGGCTACCGTGCTGCACACGGTGGGCCTGTCGGAAGCGCGCACGACGGACATCGTGCAAGCGGAGCGCGACCGGCGCAATGCCGTGCTGCTGGCGAAAAAATTGTCGTAGGGCAAACCTTAGTGCAAACGTGCGTGTCGCCGTGCTTTGTCAATTATCTATACAATAATAGTATATGAGCACACTAACCACATGAAAGCCGCGACGAAGAGCGGGGCGGCCCCGCTGACGCCGCAGCAAATTGCCGCGCAGGAAACGCAACAGAAATATGGCAAGCCCGAGCGGGGCTGGCGCGAACAGGTGTACACCGTCATTTTCGAGGCGGAAACGCGCACGGGCCGCGCCTTCGACCTGCTGCTGATCGCCGCCATCCTGATCAGCGTGACGGTGGTCGTGCTCAGCAGTGTCGCCTCCGTGGCCGAGCGCTATGGCACCTGGCTGACGGCGCTCGAATGGTTTTTCACTATTTTATTTACCATCGAGTATTTCGCCCGCCTGTCGTGCCTGCAGCATCCGGTGCGCTACGCCAAGAGTTTTTTCGGCATCATCGACTTGCTGGCCATCGTGCCGACCTATATCGGCTTGCTGCTGCCGGGTGCGCACGTGCTGATCGACGTGCGCATTTTGCGCCTGCTGCGCATGTTCCGTATCCTCAAGCTCACCTCGTATGTGCATGAGTACACGGTGCTGGGGCGGGCCTTGCTGGCCAGCCGGCGCAAGATCCTCATTTTCTTGTCTTTTGTCATGATGGTGGTCTTTCTGCTGGGTACTGTGATGTATGTCGTGGAGGGGCCGGAAAACGGTTACAGCAGTATCCCCACGTCGATTTACTGGGCCATCAGCACCATGACCACGGTCGGTTTCGGCGATATCACGCCGAAGACGGACATCGGGCGCACCATCGCCTCGCTGATGATGCTGCTGGGCTGGGGCATCCTGGCAGTGCCTACCGGCATTATCAGCGCCGAGATGACGGTGCAGCGCAGCTCCAAGCTGGTCACCACGCGTACCTGTCCCACGTGTCTGAAAGAAGGGCTCGATGACGATGCCAATTTCTGCAAGAACTGCGGGGTCGATTTGCCGCCGCTGGCGCGCGATTAGCGCATAGACCATACATAGACCATATTTACTTTACTTTGTTAAGGCCAACATGATTCCAGTTCGCCTGATCGCGACGGGCAAGGCCTTGCCGTCGCATAGTGTGACTTCCGCCAGCCTGGACCTGAAATTGGGGCATCCGGACGGCTATACCCTGCGCAAGAGCGGCGTGCTGTCGCGCTTTGTCGCCGCGCCCGATGAATCGCAAAGCCAGCTGGGCGCCGCCGCCCTGCTCGACGCGCTGAAGAATGCCAGCCTGCGTCCGGCCGACATCGACTTGCTGATCTGCGCCTGCGGCGTGCCCGAGCAAGCCTTGCCGAATACGGCCTGCTTCGTGGCCGAACATGCCGGTTTGCCGCCAGGCACGCAAAGTTTCGACGTCAACGCCAGCTGCCTCAGTTTCATGGCCGCTTTCCGCGTGGCCGCGTCCATGCTGGCCGGCGGCGCCTACCGCCGCATCGCCATCGTCTCGTCCGACCTCGCCTCGCGCGGGGTCGACTGGAGCGAGCCGGAAGCGTCGATGATCTTTGGCGACGGCGCCGCCGCCGTCATCGTCGAGCGGGGCGACGGCAGCGCCGGCATCCGCGCCTACAAGATGGGCACGTATCCGGAAGGGCGGCGCTACTGCGAAATCCGCGGCGGCGGCACCGAGCGCAACCCCGCAACGGCTGCGAACCGGGCGACTACCTGTTCCGCATGGATGGCAAGGCCGTGTTCCGCCTGGCCGTCAAGGTGATGCCGGATTTCCTGACGGAACTCATGCAGGAATCGGGCGCGGGACTGGATAAAATCGACGTGGTCGTGCCGCACCAGGCCAGTCCGCTGGGCCTCGCGCATGCGGCGCGCATCCTCGACGTCCCCGATGCTAAAATCATCAAGATCTTTGAAACGCATGGCAACCAGGTGGCCGCGTCCCTGCCCACCGCCCTGCACGAGGCGGTGATGACGGGGCGGGCCGTGGCAGGCCAGCGTTTGCTGATGATGGGCACGGCCGCGGGCCTGACCATCGGCGGCATGATTCTTGACCTGTGAAGGTGGTGCGATGAGGCGGATTCTGGTCACGGGAGCGACGGGCGGCTTGGGGCGCAATGCCGTGCGCACCCTGCTGGCGCAGGGCGTGGAAGTGCGCGCCACGGGCCGCAACGCCGCCGTGGGCCGCGAGCTGGAACGCATGGGCGCGCAATTCGTGGCGCTCGACCTGGCGCAAGCCACCCCGCGCCAGGTCGACGAGCTGGTGCGCGGCATGGACGCCGTCTGGCACTGCGCCGCGCTGTCGTCGCCGTGGGGCGCGGAACGCGACTTCATCGCCGCCAACGTCACGGCCACGGCCCAGCTGCTGCGCGCGGCCGCCAGCCTGCACGTGGCGCGCTTCGTGCACATCTCCACCCCGGCCATCTATTTCGATTACCACAACCGCTACGAGGTGCCGGAAACCTTCCGCCCCGATGTCTTCGTCAACGCGTACGCGCGCTCCAAGGCGATGGCGGAAAAACTGGTGCAGGAGTGCGTCGACCGCCACCGCGGCATGACATGCGTGATCCTGCGCCCGCGCGCCATCTTCGGCCCGCACGACCAGGTCTTGATTCCGCGCCTGGCGCGCGTGCTGCGGGAGCGCGGCGGCAAGCTGCCGCTGCCCAATGGCGGCGCGGCCACCATCGACGTCACCTATGTCGACAATGTCGTGCACGCGATGTGGCTGGCCACCGTGCACAAGACCATCGCTTCGGGCGCCGCCTTCAACATCACGAATGGCGAGCCGGCGCGCCTGTGCGACATTTTGCGCACCTTGTTTTGCGACCACCTGCAGCAGCCGTTCGAGATCGTCAGCGTGCCGTACCGCGTGCTGGCGCTGGCGGCGCGCCTGATGCAGTTCGCCTCGCGCTTCACGCGCCGGGAGCCCTCATTGACGCCCTACAGCATCGGCGCGCTCAGTTTCGACATGACGCTCGATAATGCCAAGGCGCGCAAGGTGCTCGGCTACCGCCCCGTCGTCAGCCTGCAGGACGGCATCGCCCGCACGGCGCAATGGATGCGCCAGGAAGCGGCGGCGCACAAGGTGGGCAAGGAGCGCAATGGCTAGCATCACCGCATTTCGCGTCGGCCACTGCACCCATCCTTCGTGCATGGTCTTGAAAGGCAGCGGGCTGGCCAGCCGCTGCTTCCCTTCGCGCGCCTACCTGATAGCGACGCGCGCGGGCCTGTACCTGTGGGACACCGGATACGCCGAACACTTCCGCGCCGCCACGTCGAAAGGCGTGTACCGCATGTACGCGTGGGTGACGCCGATTGCGTTCGACGAGAACGAGTCGCTGCACGGCCAGCTGCGCGCGCATGGCGTATCGCCCGGCGATATCCACACCTTGCTGCTGTCGCACTTCCACGCCGATCATATCGCCGGCCTGCGCGACTTTCCCGGCGCGCGGCTGATGGCCTCGAAAACGGGCTGGGACGCCGTGCGGGGTTTGTCCGGCGTGGCCGCCGTGCGCCAGGCCTTCGTGCCCGAGCTGCTGCCAAACGATATCGCTGACCGCCTGGCATTTGTCGAAAGCGTGCCCGAGACGGCCTTGCCGGCCGCCTTGCTGCCGTTCACGCACGGGCGCGACGTCAGCGGCACGGGCGAGATCTACATCGTCGACTTGCCCGGCCACGCCATCGGGCATATCGGCGCCTTCGTGCTGCAGGACGGCGGCTGGACCTTGCTGGCGTCGGACGCGGCCTGGGTGCCGGAAAGCTTCCAGCAGCTGCGCGGACCGTCCGAACTGTCGTTCCTCATCCAGCACAAGCGCGCGCCGTATTATGAGACGTTGAACCGCCTGCACCAGCTGCACCAGTCGGGCCAGGCGCAGATCCGCATCACGCATGAAGATACCAACGATTATTTGCCAGTGGCGGGCCGCCCGTGAAGCGTATTGTCTGGCTGTTGCTGTCGTACTGGCGCACGCGCCGCCTGCGTTTTGCCGACCGCGCGCAGCTGGACGCCTACCAGCACAAGCAGCTGGCCCGTTTCATCGATGTGCTGTGCGCCCGCAGCACGTATTTTGCGCCGTTCCGCAAGCTGCCGCTGGCGCAGTGGCCGACGATGAACAAGGCGCTGATGCTCGAGCATTTCGATGCCATGAATACCGAGGGAATCACGTTGGCGCAGGCGATGGATGCGGCCATGGCGGCCGAGCATAGCCGCGACTTCACGCCGGCCGTCGGCGACATCACGGTGGGATTATCCTCTGGCACGTCGTCGCGGCGCGCCGTATTTACCGTCAGCCCCCGCGAAAAGGCCCAATGGGCGGGCGTGATGCTGGCCAAGGCGCTGCCTGACGGCCTGTTTTCCGGCGAAAAGGTGGCGCTGTTCCTGCGCGCGAACAGCAATCTGTACACGGCCGTGCGCTCGCCGTGGCTCACGTTTGCCTTCTACGACCTGTTCGCACCGTTCGACAGCCTGTGCGCGCAGCTGGCGCGCTATCAACCTTCCGTGATCGTCGCGCCGGCCCAGGTGCTGCGCCAGCTGGCCTTGCGCGTCATCGATGGCAGCCTGGCGCTGGCGCCGAAAAAGTCATCTCCGTGGCCGAAGTGCTGGAAGCGCAGGACCGCGCGCTGATCGTGCAGGCGTTCGGCGCCGTGCATGAAATCTACCAGGCCACCGAGGGTTTCCTCGCCAGCAGCTGCGAACACGGCGTGCTGCACCTGAACGAGGAATATGTGCACATCGAACCGCAATGGCTCGATGCGGAGCAGCGCCGTTTCGTGCCCGTGATTACGGACTTCACGCGCATCACGCAGCCCATCGTGCGCTACCGCCTCGACGACATCCTGGTCGCGCGCGCCACGCCATGCCCGTGCGGCCGCGCCACGCGCGCCATCGACGGCATTGAAGGGCGCTGCGACGACATGCTGCTTTTGCCATCCTTGCCATCCCTAGCATCCATGTTGTCGGCGAACGGCGGCGCCCCCGTCGCCGTGTTTGCCGACGTCTTGACGCGGGCCTTCGCGCAAGCCTTGCCGGCGGACGCCGATTACCGCCTGCTGCAGTCGGGCGACAGCGCCTTGCAGCTGCACGCGGCCCTCGACGACGCTGGCCTGGCCGCCCTGCGCGATCACCTGGCAACGGTGCTGCGCGGCCTGGGCGTGGCCGTCGACAGCCTGGCCTGGACGACGAGCGGCGAATTGCCTCCCTTTGACCCCACCATGAAACGGCGCCGCATCCGGCGCCTTGCGACTGCATGAATCCTTCTCCCATGAGTGTACGCTGCCGCCTGCTGCATTTGCTGGCCGGCTGGGGCAGCGTCGGCCTCGTGTATTTTTCCAGCGACGTGCTGCAAGGGCAGGGCGTGCTGCTGCCGGAAACGGCGCTCGACCGCGCCATTCCCTACACGGATGCCGCCATCTGGCTGTACCTGTCGTTCTTCATCCTGATCCCCTACGCCTACCTGGCGGCCGATGCGGCCCGCGTGCGCTGGCTGGCGCGCGCCATGGCGCTTTCCGCGCTGGCCTGCGGCGTGGTCTTCCTGCTGTATCCGACCACGCTCGCATATCCGCCCGTGGGCGACGGTGCCGCCTGGAGCACGCAGGCGCTGCGCCTGCTGCAGGCGGCGGACTCCGCGCAAAACTGCCTGCCCTCGCTGCATGGCGCCCTGACCCTGCTGTGCGTGTGGGCCTTGTGCGACAGGCGCCGCCTGCTGCGCTCCGCGCTGGCCCTGGTGCTGGGCGTGGCGATCTGCTACGCCATCATCGCGCTGCGCCGGCACGTGAGCATCGACCTGGCCGCCGGCCTGGCTGTCGGCGTGGCGGGCGGCATGCTGGCGAAAATGCAGGTATTCTGGATGGCTCGCCGCGCCATTTCCACTGAAACCGCATCATGATGAACCCCTTTGCCCTCTCTTTCCTTGTCATGCTGGCCTTCGTGCTGGCTGAACTGCTGATCCTCAAATGGGTGCGCAAGACCCCGGTGCCGTGGAAGGACGTGATCTTCAACCTCAATTCCGGCCACATCCTGATGTGGGTGTTCCGCGGCGTGGAAGTGGCGGCCTTCGCCCTGCTGCTGCGCCATGTGAACCTGCACATCGTCGACCAGTGGCCCGTGGCGGCGCAGTGGGTGTTCGCGTTTTTTGCCTGGGACCTGTGCTTTTACTGGATGCACCGGCTGCACCATAAGATCCCCCTGCTGTGGGCCGTGCACGTGGTGCACCACCAGGGCGAGCATTTCAACCTGTCGCTGGGCGTGCGCAATTCCTGGTATTCGTCGCTGACGAATTTCCCGTTCATCGCCATCCTGGCCGTGCTGGGCGTGCCGCTGGAAATCTTCCTCGTCGTCTCATCCCTGCATTACACGGTGCAGTTCTACAACCACAATGCGCTGGTGAACAAGTCCGGCATCCTCGATAGCTTCATGGTCACGCCCTCGCACCACCGCGTGCACCATGGCACCGATAAACGCTACATCAACCGCAATTTCGGCGGCACCCTGCTGCTGTGGGACAGGCTGTTCGGCAGCTTCCAGCCCGAACTCGAGGGCGTGGAAATGCGCTATGGCGTGAAGGGCATGACACCCACGCACAATCCCCTGCTGGCCAGCAACGGCAAACTGTTCAAGTGGCTGCGCGCGCGCTCTCCCCACTGGCAGTCGCGCGGCACTTTCGAGGTGCCCGAGCTGTTCATCGGTATCGGCGGCGTGATTTTGTTTGGCCTGGTGATCTATTACGTCAATCACGAAGCGGTGCTGGCCGGCGCGCAGCAAGCCATCCTGTTCGCGCTGATCTTTGGCGGCACCCTGGCGCTGGGCGGCCTGTCGGATGCGCGCCGCTGGGGCGCCATTGCCTGGGTGGCCATCGCCGTGGCCATGCCCGTGCTGTTCCTCGGCTGGTATGGCGCGCGCGACGTGTGGGGCATGGTGTTCCTTGCCGCGCTGCTGGCGCATGGCCTCGACGGCGCGCGCCGCCTGTGGTGGCCGGCCGCGGCGGGGACGCGCGCGTGAGCCAGCTTCCCCCGCTGCGCTTCCAGCCCGCCCGCGATTCCGCCTTCCGCCGCGAACTGCGCGCGCGCGCCGACGCCTACCTGGCGGCCCAAGGAAAGCACCGCTTCGGCGACTGGCGCCTGCACGCGAAAACCGTCTTCCTGGCCGCGCTGGCGGCGGGGCTGTATGCGCTGGCCTTGAGCGCCGGCAGCACCTGGCCGTTTGTCGCCAGCTATGTCGCCTGCCTGGTGGCGGCCATGGCGCTGGCCATGAATACCCTGCACGACGCGGCCCACAGCGCCGTCTTCCGCCAGGGACGCCTGAATCGCATCCTGATCCGCCTGGTGGGCTTGCCCGTGGGCGTGGACACGGATTTCTGGACCATCCGCCACGTGCATTTCCATCACACGTATGCGAACGTGGAAGGCTATGACCTCGACACGGAACCGAACCCCTTCCTGCGCCAGACGCCGTTCCAACGCTGGTCGCCCCAGTACCGCTATCAATACCTGTACTGGCCCGTGGTGGCGGCCCTGTCGCTGCCGTATCTGAACTGGTATGGCGACTGGCTGGACCGCTTCGGCAAGACGCCCGTGGCCGCGCATAGCCGCCTGCAGGGCTGGCGCGGCTGGATCTCCTTCCTGGGCTGGAAGCTGGGCCACGTGGCGCTGGTGCTGGCCCTGCCCATGTGGGTGCTGCAGCAGCACGGCATCGGCTGGGGCGTGGTGCTGGGTGCGTATTTCCTGGGCCAGATGCTCGCCTCGTGCGCGCTGGTGGCGCTGATCCTCGGCACGCACTGGGCTGAAGTGGAATTCTTCCAGCCGGGGCAGGACGGCACCTTGCCGCACGACTGGTACCAGCACACGTTTTACACGGCCTGCGACTGGACGCCGAAACCGCGCGCGCTGCGCTGGCTAGGCTACTGGCTCGGCGGATTGAATCTGCACCTGACGCACCATTTGTTCCCCACCTGGAACCACCGCCATTATCCGGCGCTAGCGCGCATCCTGGCCGAACTGGCGCCGCGCCACGGCCTCGTCTACCGCGAACTCGGTTACGGCCAGCTGCACGCCTCGCAGCAAGCCTTCCTGCGCGCCATGGGCCAGCCGCCCGCCCAGTCCTGACGAATCGCGCTTGACTGGTTTTCTGTTTCGTCTTACATTTCTGTAACGACAGAAATAAGAGAAAACCATGGAATTGAGTCCGACCACGCAAAAGTATATTTTGCACTGGGGTGAAATGGGCACCCGCTGGGGCGTCAACCGCACGGTGGCGCAGATCCACGCGCTGCTGTTCCTGGCGAATGCACCGCTGACGGCGGAAGACATCGCGGCCAGCCTGAACGTGGCCCGCTCGAACGTCAGCAACAGCCTGAAGGAATTGCAAAGCTGGGGCCTGGCGCGCATCACGCACGTGATGGGGGACCGGCGCGACCATTTCGTTGCCCTGCAGGATGTATGGGAAATCTTCCGCGTCATCATGGAGGAGCGCAAGCGGCGCGAGATCGACCCCACCCTGACGGTGCTGCGCGAGTGCGCGATCGAGGGCGAACAGGATGCGGCGATACCGCCAGAAACGCTGGCGCGCATGGGCGAAGTGCTGGCTTTCCTGGAAATGCTCAGTTCCACCTACAGCGACTATAAAAATCTGCCGCCGGCGACCCTGCAGCGCATGCTGTCGATGGGCGGCAAGGTGGCCAAGTTCCTCAGCCCGGAAGACAAGCCGGGCAAGCCGGGAAAAGCATGAACGGCCCATCCGAAGGAGAGCTGTTCAAGAAGGTCATGGGCGAGCGGTGGCTGACCCTGCACCCGGACATCCGCCGCCGCTTCGAGAAAAATCCCGCGCCGGGCCAGCCCCTGTACTACCGGGGCGAACTCAGTGAGCTCACGAGTTCGCGCCTGGGCAAGGTGCTGGGCTGGCTGACGCGGCCCTTCATCGACGGCGCGCTGATCCCGCATGACGACCACGACTTCCCTGTCGATATCGAAGTGTATTCGCGCCCCGGCTGCCCCTTCATCTTCAAGCAGCGCACCTATCGCCTGCATGGGCGCGCACCGATCCGCTTCACGTCCTACATGGCCGAAAGCGCGAAGGGCGAAGTGCTCGAATACGTGGGCATGGGGCTGGGCATGAAGCTCGTCCTGCACGTGGAAGATGGCAACCTGCATTTCACCAGCGACGGCTATTTTTGGGATCTTTTCGGCTGGCGCATGCCGCTGCCCGGCGTGCTCACGCCCGGCAAGACCTATCTGTGCCACCGCAACGACACGCCGCAGCAGTTCAACATCCGCATCGAGATCCGCCACGCCCTGTTCGGCACCACGTTTACCCAGGTCGGCGTGTTCCGCGAATCCGCCGCGCCGGAAATGAAGGAGACACCATGAATACGCATCTGCTGGCCCTGCAACTGATGGCGGCGCAAGGCTGCCTGGGCGCCTTCGACACCATCTACCACCATGAAATCACGGAAGCGCTGCCGCAAAAGGCCTCGGCGCGGCTGGAACTGACCATCCACGCCACCCGCGCCCTGATCTACAGCCTGCTGTTCGTGGGCCTGGCGGCCTGGGAGTGGCACGGCGCCTGGGCCTGGGTGCTGGTCATCGTGTTTGGCGTGGAAATCGTGCTGACCCTGTGGGATTTCGTCGTGGAAGATCAAACCCGCCTCTTGCCCGCCACGGAGCGGGTCACGCACACGGTGCTGGCGATCAACGCGGGCGCCTTCATCGTCCTGCTGGCGCTGAACAGCAGCGAGTGGGCGACCTTGCCGACGGCCCTCGTGTGGCAGCCGTATGGCTGGCTCAGCGTCTTCCTCGCCCTGTGCGGCGTGGGCGTGGGCCTGTCCGGCCTGCGCGACGCGTATGCCGTGTGGCAGCTGGGCCGGCGCAAGGTGCAGGAGCAGCAAGAGCAGGAGGAGCATCTGCGCTTTGCCGCCGCGCCGCAATCCGTGCTGGTGACGGGCGCCACGGGTTTCATCGGCCAGCAGTTGGTCAGCGCCTTGCTGGCCGACGGCCACGCGGTGACGGTGCTGACGCGCCAGCCCAAGCAGGCCGCGTGGACCTTCGATGGCCAGGTGCGTTGCATCGACTCGCTGGACGCATTGTCGGATGCGCAGCGCATCGACATGGTGGTCAACCTGGCCGGCGCGCGCATCGTCGGGCGGCGCTGGACGGAGGCGCGCAAGGCGGCCCTGCGCCGCAGCCGCGTGGCGCTGACGCAGGATCTGGTGGCGTGGATCGCCCGCGCGCAGCACAAGCCGAGGGTACTGCTGTCGGCGTCGGCCATCGGCTACTACGGCGTGCAGCCGCAGGACGATGCGACGGAATTGACGGAGGAGAGCGCGCCGCAAGCCATCTTCATGTCGCAGCTGTGCCAGGAGTGGGAAGCGGCCGCGCGCCAGGCGGAGCAATATGGCGTGCAGGTGGGCTGCATGCGCTTCGGCCTCGTCTTTGGCCACCAGGGTTCGCTGCCGCAGATGCTGCTGCCGATACGCTTCGGCGCGGGCGGCCCGCTGGGCAGCGGCAGGCAGTGGGTCACGTGGGTGCACGTGCGCGACGTCATCCGCGGCATCGCCCATGTGGCGCGCCGCAGCGAAGAGGGTGCGGTGAGCGGCGCGTATAACTTCTGCGCGCCGGAAGCCATCGCGCAGCGCCGCTTCGCCCGGGTGGCGGGCACCGTGCTGCACCGCCCCAGCGTCGTGCCCACGCCGGCCTTCGTCATGCGCGCCTTGCTGGGCGAGCAGGCCGACTTGCTGGTGGAAGGCCAGCGGGTCGCCCCGCGCCGTTTGCTGGCCGACGGCTTTGTCTTCCGCTATCCGCAGCTGGAAGGGGCGTTGCGCAGCCTGTAGCCTGGCGTAGAATGGGCCATTGGGATGCCTTGGAGCACAATCTATGCCCCGCTTCAGCCATACGATAGACAGCCATGTTTACCAGTTCGCCAGCCTGAAGGAGCTGCTGGCCAAGGCCACGCCGCCCCGTTCCGGCGACGTGCTGGCCGGCGTGGCGGCCGCCAGCGCGCGCGAGCGGGTGGCGGCGCAGTTGGCGCTGGCGGACGTGCCGCTGTTGACCTTCCTCAATGAGGCGCTGGTGCCGTATGAAGACGATGAAGTCACGCGCCTGATCGTCGACACCCACGCGCGCGCCGCGTTCGCGCCCATTTCCCACCTGTGCGTGGGCGACTTTCGCGACTGGCTGCTCGATGACGCGACGGACACACCCACGCTGGCGCGTGTCGCGCCCGGCATCACGCCGGAAATGGCCGCCGCCGTCTCGAAACTGATGCGCCTGCAGGACCTGGTGCTGGTGGCCCGCAAGTGCAGGGTCGTCACGGCTTTCCGCAATACCCTGGGGCTGGAAGGGCGCCTGTCCACGCGCTTGCAGCCGAACCACCCGACGGACGACGCCACGGGGATTGCCGCGTCGATGCTCGACGGCCTGCTGCTGGGCAGCGGCGACGCCGTGATCGGCATCAATCCCGCCACCGACAATGTGGCGCAGGTGGTTGCGCTGCTGCAGCTGCTCGACGCCGTCATCGATCAATATCAGATTCCCACGCAGTCCTGCGTGCTGACGCACATTACCAATACGCTCGAAGCGATACGCCGCGGCGCGCCCGTCGACCTGGTGTTCCAGTCGGTGGCGGGCACGCAGGCGGCCAACCGCAGCTTCGGCATCGACTTGTCTCTGCTGGCCGAGGGGCAGGCGGCGGCCCTGTCGCTGGGACGCGGCACGGTGGGCAGCAACGTCATGTATTTCGAGACGGGCCAGGGCAGCGCCCTGTCGGCCGGCGCCCACCACGGCATGGACCAGCAGACGTGCGAGGCGCGCGCGTATGCGGTGGCGCGCGCGTATCAACCGCTGCTGGTCAATTCGGTGGTGGGTTTCATCGGCCCGGAATACCTGTACGACGGCAAGCAGATCCTGCGCGCGGGGCTGGAAGACCATTTCTGCGCCAAGCTGCTGGGCCTGCCCATGGGCTGCGACGTGTGCTACACCAACCACGCGGAAGCGGACCAGGACGACATGGACGCCTTGTTGACCATGCTGGGCGTGGCCGGCTGCAATTTCATCATGGGCGTGCCGGGCGCGGACGACATCATGCTCGGCTACCAGAGCACCTCGTTCCACGACGCCCTGTATGCGCGCCGCGTGCTGGGCCTGCGCCCCGCGCCCGAATTCGCGGCCTGGCTGGCGCGCATGCGGATCACGGATGCGCAGGGAAATCTGAACGTGGCGCTGGCGCCGGCCTTCCAGGCGGCCCTGCTGCGCCTGGAAGATTAGGAGGATACATGGACGAGAAAACCCCGTGGCAAACGCTGCGCGCGCATACGGCGGCGCGCATCGCGCTGGGGCGCCGCGGCGTAAGCGTGCCGGCCCGCGCGCAGCTGGAGTTCCAGCTGGCCCATGCGCAGGCGCGCGACGCCGTGCACCTGGCCCTCGATGGCGAAGCGCTGGCAAGCGCACTGGCCGCGCAGGGGCAAGCCTGCGTGCAGCTGCACAGCGCCGCCGTCACGCGCGCCGACTACCTGCAGCGCCCCGACCTGGGGCGCCGGCTCGACGACGCTTCACGGGTGCGCCTGGCCGCAGGGACGACGGGAGTGGATCTGGCGCTGGTGGCGGCCGATGGCCTGTCGGCGCTGGCGATACAACGCCACGCGGCGCCGTTCCTGGCCGCCCTGCGCGCACGGCTGGCGCTGGAAGCGTGGACGCTGTCGCCCGTGCACATCGTGGCGCAGGGACGCGTGGCCGTCGGCGACGAGGTGGGGGAATTGATAAAAGCGCGGGCCGTGCTGGTGTTGATCGGCGAGCGGCCGGGCTTGAGTTCCCCGGACAGCCTGGGCCTGTACCTGACGTGGGCGCCCAAGGCAGGCTTGCTGGACGAGCGCCGCAACTGCATCTCGAACGTGCGCCCGGAAGGGCTGGCGTATGCGCCGGCCGCGTACCGGCTGCACTACCTGCTGTCGCAGGCGTTCAGCCGGCAGTTGTCGGGCGTGGCATTGAAGGATGAGACGGTGGAAGAGGGCGCGGCCCTGGCGGGCGCGCGCAATTTCCTGCTGGCGTGATCAGACTTCGCGGATTTCGTCCAGCGGCCAGCGCGGGCGCACGTTGAACGAGTAATCGTGCTTGGCGGCGGCCGGGTTGATCTGCAGGCGCATGGCGCCGGCAAAGGCGATCATGGCGCCGTTGTCGGTACAGAATTCCAGCTCCGGGTAATACACCTTGAAACGCTTCTTGGCGGCGGCCGCGTTGAGCGAGGCACGCAGCTGCGCGTTGGCGCCCACGCCGCCGGCGATCACCAGGCGCTTCAAGCCCGTGTGCTTGAGGGCCGACACGCATTTGGCGGTCAGCACGTCGACGATGGCGTCGACGAAGCCGCGCGCGATGTTCGCCTTGTCCTGCTCGCAGATATTGGCGATGACTTTTTCTTCATGGTTTTTCACCACGGTCAGCACGGCCGTCTTCAGTCCGGAAAAGCTGAAGTTGAAATCCTTCGAGTGCAGCATGGGGCGCGGCAGCTTATACGCCAGCGGGTCGCCGAATTCGGCCAGGCGCGAAATGGCGGGGCCGCCCGGGTAACCGAGGCCCAGCAGCTTGGCCGACTTGTCGAACGCCTCGCCGGCCGCATCATCCAGGGTTTCGCCCAGCATCGTGTACTGGCCCACGCCATCGACGCGCATCAGTTGCGTGTGGCCGCCCGATACCAGCAGCGCGATGAAGGGGAATTCCGGCGGCTCGGACGCCAGCAGCGGCGACAGCAAATGGCCTTCCAGGTGGTGGATGCCCAGCACCGGCTTGTTGATGGCCAGGCCCAGGCTGCAGGCCACGGACGATCCCACCAGCAGCGCGCCGGCCAGTCCCGGCCCTTGCGTGTAGGCGATGGCGTCGATTTCGGACAGGCCGATGCCGGCCTTCGTCAGGGTCTCTTCCAGCAGCGGGATGGCGCGGCGGATATGGTCGCGCGACGCCAGTTCCGGCACCACGCCGCCGTACTGCTCGTGCATGGCGACTTGCGAATAGAGGGCGTGCGACAGCAGGCCGCGTTGCGTGTCGTACAAGGCCAGGCCGGTTTCGTCACAGGAGGATTCGACGCCAAGAACAATCATGAAGGTACTGAATAGGGAGGAGTAATCCGCCATTGTAAAGGAAAGCCGGGCAGTCCACCGTGCGGCCGGCGCACCATTTCGGCGGCAGTGTGCACTTGCGCAGTGCGCCGCAGGCCGGTTTTGCCCGGGATTGCGGCTGCTCTGCGCCTGGAACGGCACTGGCACCGCTCTTGCTTAGACAGGCGTGTGCCTTTCTCAAGGGAGCTTGCGATGTCGGAACAATGGAAAATGATTTGCCGCCTGAAGGACATGCCGCTGGCGGGCGCGCGCATGGTGCAGCGGGGCCTGGCGTGGCAGGATTTGCCCGGCGTGGCGCTGTTTCGCGCGGCTGACGATACGGTGTACGCGCTGCTCGACACGGTGCCCTGCCTGGGCGGCCCGCTGGCGCACGGGGTGCTGATGGAGAAAAACCTGATGGGGCCGAAGAACGGCTGGATCATCGAGCTCGATTCGGGCCGCCTGGTGGCGCCCGTGCAAGGCATGGCGCGCATGTACGCCGTGCGCATCCTGGACGGGCGCATCTACCTGGACGTCAATGAACTGAATATCCCGGCCAGCAAGGCGGAGCAGGCGCTGGCGGGATCGTTCGCCGTGCTGCCGCATGTGCAGATGGCGTGATGAAGGGAAAAGCAAAAACGGCGCACAGGGCGCCGTTCTTTGTCTGCAGTGATGTGTCGGCTTACGCGCTACGCGCTAAGCCGACCTACGCGGCTCAATTCGTAGGTCGGATTAGGCGCAAAGCGCCGTAATCCGACAACATCGCCGGCATTATTTTGGGCGATTGACCAAATGCGCATGCGCGTCGCGCAGCATGGTGGCCGTCGTGTCCCAGTCGATGCAGCCGTCCGTGACGGAGCAGCCGTAGGTCAGTTGCGACAGGTCTTGCGGGATCTTCTGGTTACCGCCGACGATGTTCGATTCGATCATCACGCCCACCAGCGAGCGGTTGCCCTGGCGGATCTGGTTGACCACGTCGCCCATCACCAGCGGCTGCAGTTCCGGCTTTTTATAGCTGTTCGCGTGCGAGCAGTCGACCACCAGGTTGGCGGGCAGCTTGGCCTTGGCCAGTGCCTGTTCGGCGATGGCGATCGAGACGGAATCGTAGTTCGGACGGCCGTCGCCGCCGCGCAGCACCACGTGGCCATACGCGTTGCCGCGCGTGCGCACGATGGCGACGTTGCCTTCGCCGTTGATGCCCAGGAAGGAGTGCGGGTGCGCGGACGACAAAATCGCGTTGACGGCGATGCTGATGTCGCCGTCGGTGCCGTTCTTGAAGCCGACCGGTGTCGACAGGCCCGACGACATTTCGCGGTGCGTCTGCGATTCGGTGGTGCGCGCGCCGATGGCGGTCCAGGCGATCAGGTCGCCCAGGTATTGCGGCGAGATGGGGTCCAGCGCTTCGGTGGCGGTGGGCAGGCCCAGTTCGCACACGTCGAGCAGGAACTGGCGCGCCTTTTCCATGCCTTCGTTGACCTTGAACGAATCGTCCATGTACGGGTCGTTGATATAGCCCTTCCAGCCCGTGGTGGTACGCGGTTTTTCGAAATACACGCGCATCACCAGCAGCATCGTATCCTTGACTTCCTCTTGCAGCGCTTTCAGGCGGCGCGCGTAATCGAGGCCGGCGACGGGGTCGTGGATCGAGCACGGACCGACGACGACGAACAGGCGCTGGTCCTTGCGGTCGATGATGTTGCGCAGCGCTTCGCGGCCGCGGCTGACGGTGTCGAAGGCGCTCTCCGACAGGGGCAGCTTGGCGTGCAGTTCGGCCGGTGTCGGCATGGGCGCGAAAGAGGTGACGTTGATATTTTCGATGTCTGGCGTATTCATGATTCTGGCTCGGCTTTCGCTATTGCGTTCTTTAAGAGGCAATAGTGTAGCGGAAATGCGGCCTGGCGGCGGGGATGGGGCCAAAACGGGAATGCATGAGTTGTTTTTATGGCAGGGCCGGCACGCCGCCGGCCCCTTGCCGCCGGGCGCTCAGCGGCCGCCGGCCAGGCTGGCGCCAACGCTGTAGCGGGCGATGCGCTGGTAGTTGCCGGCCAGCTCGGGCGGCCGGGGCAGGCCGGGATGGCGCCGCACATGCGCGAGGATGGCCGTTTCATGCTGGCGTATCTGCGCGTCCAGGCAGGCGATTTGCTGGCGCAACAGGGCGTGCAGCGCATGCTGGCCAGCCTGCAGATGGGCATCGAGGCGCGCCGACTCCTGCTTGCGCACGCCTACAATGGCGTGCAGGCGGCGCAGCCACAGGCGCAGTTCCACGTAGGCGGGCGAGGGCGGCGTCCAGCCAGCGGGGCGTTTGTCCTCGCAGTAATTGGCCAGCACCACGGCGCCGTGCGCCGCGTTCTCGGGCAAGCCTTGGCCGCGCAGATAGTCTGCCATCTGCGCGGGCTGGGCGTCGCAGACCAGCATGCCCATGTCCGCCAGCGCGCGGGCCGGCGTCTCGCTGTACGGGGCGTCGAGGCGCATGCAGACGCGCAAGCCCATGACGGGCACGTCGTTCCTTTGCAGCCAGCTGCGCAGCCAGCGGTAGCCGGCCATATCGTTTTCCAACACCTTGCACAGCACGTCGCCGCCCGAGCGCAGCACGGCTTTCAGCAGCAGCTTGCCCGTTTCGATGCCGACGAAGGCAGTTTCCTGTTTGATCGCGTGTTCCATGATGAGTTCCCCCCTGTGCAGTCTTATACGCAGCGGCGGCGCGTTTGGATGCAGGCACGAAGCACATTCATCAAAAAATAGCTGGAAAGACTGTTGCATCGGCGCCTATGGCATCCGCCAGCCCGTCTGCAAGGGGAAAAATCCGTGTAAGCTGGCGCCATGACGACTGTTTCCATCCCCCATACCGACGTGGCCGGCGAGCCATTCCCCGCCGCGCGTTTCATTAAAGAAATAGGACGCGGCAAGAACGGCGCGCGCAGCATGACGCGTGACGACGCCTGCGCCCTGTACCGCGCCATGCTCGAGGGCCGCGTGTCGGACCTGGAACTGGGCGGCATTTTGTTGTCGATGCGCATCAAGGGCGAGTCCGTGGACGAGATCGCCGGCTTCCTCGACGCTGCCGAAGCCTCGTTCGCCCCGCTGGCCGCGCCGGCAGGCGCGTTCGCCCCGATCATCATTCCCAGCTACAACGGCGCACGCAAGATGGCCAACCTGACGGCCTTGCTGGCGCTGCTGCTGGCGCGGGCCGGCGCACCCGTGCTCGTGCATGGCGTGACCAGCGACCCGGGCCGCATCACGACGGCCGAAGTGCTGGCCGCGCTGGGCGTGCCCGCCTCGCTCGACCATGCGCAAGCCGAGGCCGCCATGGCGCGCGGCGAAGCGGCCTTCCTGCCGATCGACGCGCTGGCGCCGCGCCTGGCGCACATGCTGTCGCTGCGGCGCGTGCTGGGCGTGCGCAATTCCACGCACACCCTGGTGAAAATCATGCAGCCGTTCGCCGGGCCCGCCCTGCGCCTGGTGTCGTACACGCATCCCGAATACCTGGAAATGCTCGGTGAGTATTTCCTGACCGCCTGTGATCCCGCGCGCGGCGACGCCTTCCTGATGCGTGGCACGGAGGGAGAAACGGTGGCCAACGCCAACAAGGCGCAGCAGATCGACTGGTTTCACGGCGGCGAACGCACGGTGCTGGTGGAAAAGCAATTACTGGTAGAACTGCCGCATTTGCCGGCCGAGCGCGACGCGGCCACCACGGCCGCCTGGATCGCGGCCGTGCTGCGCGGCGAGCTGCCCGTGCCGCCGTCGATCGCGGAGCAGGTGGAGCAATGCCTGATGGCATCGCGGCAGATTGCGGCACGGCCGCGCTAGCCGCGCCGCCGCAGTTTACAATGGCGTCTTTGTAATCAGCGGTGACCGGAATTCTTATGGCAAAACAATTTGATGTGGCAGTGATCGGCGCGGGCGCGGCCGGCATGATGTGTGCGGCTGTTGCCGCCCAGCAAGGCAAGCGCGTGGTGTTGATCGATCACGCGGCCAAGCTGGCCGAAAAGATCCGCATCTCAGGGGGTGGGCGTTGTAACTTCACCAATATCAACGCCACCCCGCAAAATTTCCTCTCGGAAAACCCGCATTTCTGCAAGAGCGCGCTGTCGCGCTACACGCCGCAGGATTTCCTCGCGCTGGTGAAAAAATACCGGATCGGCTACCACGAAAAGCACAAGGGCCAGCAATTCTGCAATGAATCGGCCGAGCAGATCATCGACATGCTCAAGGACGAGTGCGCCGCCGGCGGTGTGCATTGGCGCATGCCGTGCAAGATCGACAATGTTGCCCAGCAAGCGGACGGCGGCTTCGTGCTGCAGACGGACAGCGGCGACATCGAGACGGCCAGCATCGTCATCGCCACGGGCGGCCTGTCGATCCCGAAGATCGGCGCCACCGACTTTGCCTACCGCATCGCCAAGCAATTCGATCTGGCGATGGTCGAGCCGCGTCCGGCCCTGGTGCCGCTGACGTTCGACCCGGCCAGCTGGGCGCCGTTCGCGGAACTGTCCGGCATCGCGCTGGAAGTGGATGTGGAAACGGGCAGCCTGAAAGGCCGCAAGGCCACGGGTGCGCGTTTCCGCGAAGATTTGCTGTTCACGCATCGCGGCCTGTCGGGCCCGGCGATCCTGCAGATTTCCAGCTACTGGCTGCCGGGCGAGCCCATCGTCATCAACCTGCTGCCGGAAGTGGACGTGGCGCAGACCTTGATCGAAGGCAAGGGCACCCTGAAGAAGCAGCTGGGCAATATCGTCGCCCAATGGCTGCCGCAGCGCCTGGCCGACTGCCTGCTGGCTGTCAACGGCCTGGCGCCGGACGCGCGCATCGCCGACATGCCCGACGCGCAGCTGCGCAAGCTGGGCCAGGCCATCAATGCCTGGTCCATCGTGCCCAACGGTTCCGAAGGCTACCGCAAGGCGGAAGTGACGCGCGGCGGCATCGACACGCGCGAACTGTCGCAGCAGACCATGATGGCCAATAAGGTGCCGGGCCTGTATTTCATCGGCGAGTCGGTCGACGTGACGGGCTGGCTGGGCGGCTACAACTTCCAGTGGGCCTGGGCTTCCGGCGTGGCGGCAGGTATTGCCTTGCAGTAAGCAAGTCTGTAGGATGGGCGCACCGGTGCGTGGTTTACGCCACATTCCGGCAGCGACCTCAGGCTGCATGCCGCACGCAAGTGGGGAGGGGCTTCCCTTTCCGAATAAAAGCTGCTACTATCTATCTCTTCCTATACACCACCTCAACGGTTTGAATTTTACATGACCACTATTCGCCTTAAAGAAAACGAGCCGTTCGAAGTCGCAATGCGTCGCTTCAAACGCACCATCGAAAAAACGGGTCTGCTGACCGAATTGCGCGCTCGCGAATTCTACGAAAAGCCAACAGCTGAGCGCAAGCGCAAGCTGGCAGCTGCTGTCAAGCGTCATTACAAACGCATCCGCAGCCAACAACTGCCGAAAAAATTATTCTAAGACTGTTCAGTCAGAACCAACCCGGGTAGTTCGGCGCATTGTTCGCCACGGGTTTTGTTTTGATTCGCCTGGAGTGATACTTCAGATGAGTCGCATACCCGCTCCGGTTCGCCGCAGCGGGTTTTCGCTTTGTGGCCCGTACTTGTTTCTGGCCGCGCACGAGCACCGTTCCCATACTGACCAACGAGGATTGCCATGAGCTTGAAAGAACAAATTACCGAAGACATGAAAAACGCCATGCGCGCCAAGGAAGCGGGCAAGCTGGGCACGATTCGCCTGTTGCTGGCGGAAATCAAGCGCAAGGAAGTCGACGAGCGCATCGAATTGACGGATGCCCACGTGACGGCTATCGTGGAAAAGATGATCAAGCAGCGCAAGGATTCGATCACCCAGTTTGAAGCCGGTGGCCGTGCTGACCTGGCCGACATCGAAAAAGCCGAGCTGGTGCACCTGATCGGCTACATGCCTGCCGGTCTGTCGGATGAAGAAGTGGCGGCCGAAGTGGCTGCCGCCGTGGCCGCCTCGGGCGCCGCCGGTCCGCAAGACATGGGCAAGGTCATGGCCATCGTCAAGCCGAAGCTGGCCGGCCGCGCTGACATGACCGTGGTGTCCGCCCTGGTCAAGAAAGCCTTGACGCCAGCCGCGTAAGCAACAATAGTAGCAAGGGCTGCCAGCCGTCGCGCTGGCAGCCTGTTAAACAGCCCACACGTTGACCTGGCTCAACCTCCGGCCACGTGCGGTAGTATAGTCTGACCTATAACAAGACCCGCCCTCGCCAGTGATACCTCAATCCTTCATTTCCGATTTGCTCAACCGCGTCGATATCGTCGACGTCGTGGGCCGCTATGTGCAGCTGAAAAAAGGCGGCGCCAATTTCATGGGCTTGTGCCCGTTCCACAGTGAAAAATCGCCCAGCTTTACCGTCAGCCCTACCAAGCAGTTCTACCACTGCTTCGGCTGCGGCGCGCATGGCACCTCGATCGGCTTCCTGATCGAGTACTCGGGCATGGGCTTTGTCGATGCCGTCAAGGACCTGGCGCAAAACGTGGGCATGGTCGTGCCGGAAGCGGACGACAAGATCCCGCCGGCCCAGCGCGCGCAGATCCAGGCGCAAAGCCTGGCCCTGTCCGACGCCATGACGCAGGCGTGCGATTATTACCGGGGGCAATTGCGCCACGCGCCGGAAGCCATCGCCTACCTCAAAAATCGGGGCTTGACGGGCGAAGTGGCCGCTCGCTTCGGCATGGGTTTTGCGCCCGGCGGCTGGGATAATCTGCGTTCCGTTTTCCCCGATTACGACGTGGTGGCTCTGGCCGAGGCCGGTCTCGTGATCGACAAGGTCGATGAAGAGGGCAACAACCGCAAGCGCTACGACCGTTTCCGCGAACGCATCATGTTTCCGATTCGCAATACCAAGGGCCAGGTCATCGCCTTTGGCGGCCGCGTGCTCGACCATGGCGAACCGAAATATCTGAACTCGCCGGAAACCCCCTTGTTTTCCAAGGGATTCGAACTATATGGCTTGTTCGAGGCGCGCCAGGCCATCCGCGACGCCGGCTACGTGCTGGTGACGGAGGGTTACATGGACGTGGTGGCGCTGGCGCAGATGGGTTTCCCGCAAGCGGTGGCGACCCTGGGTACGGCGTGCACGCCCACCCACGTGCAGAAACTGTTGCGTCAGACGGATAACGTGATTTTCAGCTTCGACGGCGACAAGGCCGGCCGCCGCGCCGCCCGCCGCGCGCTGGAAGCGAGCCTGGCCCACGTGTCGGACAACAAGACCATCAAATTCCTGTTCTTGCCGGCGGAACACGATCCGGACAGCTATATCCGCGCATTCGGCGCCGAAGGTTTCGAGCAGCAAGTGCATGAAGCGATGCCGCTGTCGCAATTCTTGCTGAAAGAAGTGTCGGGCGAGCATGATCTGTCGGAACCGGAAGGGCGCGCCCGGGTGCAGTTCGACGCCAAGCCATTGCTGCAGCTGATGGCGCCGTCGTCCCTGCGCCTGCAGATCGTGCGCGGGCTGGCGCAGCTGACGCAGTCCACGCCGGCCGAGATCGAAGCCCTGTTCGAGCTGGCGAAACCCGTTGCCGTGGCGCACCGCGCGCCGCCGAAATCGGGCCGCCCCGTGCCTGTCGGCCTGGAATTGAAGATCATGCGCATGCTGGTGGCGCACCCGCCGTTGACCCTGCGCATCGATGAAGCGGCCCTGGCCGCCTTCCAGCACTTGGGGCCCGATGCGGCGCACAGCCTGGGGCAGCTGGTGGCCGTGGGCCAGGCGCTGGGCGAGCACGGCAGCTTTGCCGCGCTGGCGCAGCAATTGAAGGAGCTGGGCAGCGAATATGACGAGATCATCGGCGAGATCGCGGCCGGCACGGAATCCGATTACGACAGTGAATTGTCGTGGCTGGTGAGCACCATCCGCGAGATCAAATTGAATGCCTTGAAGGCGGAATTGCAGCAATTGTTTGCGTCGGGTTTGCCATCGGAGAAAATTGGTGTACGCTACCGCGAAATCATGCAGGAGCAAGGCGAGCTGGAACGTGAACGCGATGCCGAGTTGGTGAATCGCTAACCTTGCCCTGAGGGTATGTCGCGCACTGGAAAAACATTTTTCGCGTGCTATAATTAAATGCTAAGTATTGTGTGCTTTGGCAAGCTAGTTCTGTTTCGTAAATAGTATTTGTTTTCAGTAAGTTAGGCTCTTGATCGGCGCGGTGGATCGTGTCGGCAGCCAGGGCCAACTGGTGCTTTCGGCGTTGCGGGCAAGGCCCGCGGACGCTGGCAAGCCGCGCCAGGCTCTCGCTCCCAACGCGGTCGATGCAGGAATTTTTGCCGAGACGGCTGGCAACAGCCGGTGGACAGGAATTGCTGCGCTTCCCGCGGATCGTGGCCGATGAGGTGTAAGTAACGTAACAGTGTCGAATTTGCGTAGTCGGCAGGTTCGAAGATGGTGGTTCCCGCAGGTAGACAGGGAGCTGGCAGCAAACTTTATCCTAATCCACCGTAAAGCAAGTCGTTGTGTAATCGAAAGCGCCTGTGCCAATCAAGAAACCCGAATCCAAAGCGGCTGCAAAGCCCACTAAAGTTACCACGAAAGCCGAAAAGGCGCTCGATCGGCCAGAAGCGCGCGTGACCAGCGCGCCGCCTGTGGTCAGCCAGACCACCGACGCCGCCACCCTAGCGGCCATCGATACGTCCGGTTATGTCTTGCCGTCGGTAAAAGTGCCAGGCCGCCGCGGCCGCAAGCCAAAAGAATTCCAGCCAGAAAATGATGAAGTCGCCGCCCTGAACGCCGTCGAGCGGGCCGAACTGAAAGCCGTCGACAAGGCCAAGGCCAAGGACCGCAAGGCGAAAGAGCGCGCGCTGCTGAAGGACGCCTTCTCGTCCGACACGGAAGCGAGCGAGGAAGAACTCGAGCGCCGGCGCCAGAAACTCAAGACCCTGATCAAGTTCGGCAAGGAACGCGGTTTCCTGACGTATGCGGAAATCAACGATCACTTGCCCGAAAACATCGTCGATCCGGAAGCCATCGAAGGCATCATCGGTACCTTCAATGACATGGGCATCGCCGTCTACGAGCACGCGCCCGATGCGGAAACGTTGTTGCTGTCCGATAACGTTGCCGTCGTCACCAGCGATGACGAGGCGGAAGCGGCGGCCGAGGCCGCCTTGTCGACCGTCGACTCCGATTTCGGCCGCACTACCGACCCCGTGCGCATGTACATGCGCGAAATGGGCTCGGTCGAGCTGCTGACGCGCGAAGGCGAGATCGAGATTGCCAAGCGCATCGAAGATGGCTTGAAAGACATGATCCAGGCCATTTCCGCCTGTCCCGTGACGATCGCCGAAATCATCGCCGCCGCCGACCGCATCGCCAACGAAGAGATCAAGATCGATGAAATCGTCGACGGCCTCGTCGATGAAAACGAACCGGTCGCCGCCGCTCCTGTCGTGGCCGCTCCCGTCGAAGAAGACGAGGAAGAAGGCGAAGCGGAAGAAGAGGAAGAGGAAGAAGAGGAAGAAGCGAGCGCTTCGGGCGCCGCCGGCTTCTCCGCCGAACAGCTGGAAACGCTGAAACGCACGGCATTGGAAAAATTCGCCGTCATTTCGCAGCAATTCGACAAGATGCGCCGCGCCTTCGAGAAGGAAGGCTACAACTCGAAACCGTACGCCAAGGCGCAGGAAGCCATTTCGCAAGAGTTGCTGGGCATCCGCTTCACGGCCAAGGTCGTGGAAAAGCTGTGCGACACCCTGCGCGGCCAGGTGGACGAAGTGCGCCATATCGAGAAACAGATCCTCGACGTGGCCGTGAACCGCTGCGGCATGCCGCGCGCCCACTTCATCAAGGTCTTCCCGGGCAATGAAACCAACCTGGACTGGGTCGATGGCGAAGTCAACGCAGGACATGCGTACAGCGCCATCCTGGGCCGCAACATTCCGACCGTCAAGGAGCTGCAGCAGCGCCTGATCGACCTGCAGGCGCGCGTCGTGCTGCCGCTGCCGGACTTGCGCAATATCAACCGTCAGATGGCGGCCGGTGAAATGAAGGCGCGCAAGGCGAAGCGCGAAATGACGGAGGCCAACTTGCGCCTGGTTATTTCGATCGCCAAGAAATACACGAACCGGGGCCTGCAATTCCTCGACCTGATCCAGGAAGGCAATATCGGCCTGATGAAGGCCGTCGACAAGTTCGAGTACCGCCGCGGCTACAAGTTCTCGACGTATGCGACCTGGTGGATCCGTCAGGCGATTACCCGCTCGATCGCCGACCAGGCGCGCACGATCCGCATTCCCGTGCACATGATCGAGACGATCAACAAGATGAACCGGATTTCCCGCCAGATCCTGCAGGAAACAGGCGCGGAGCCCGATCCGGCCACCCTGGCGATCAAGATGGAGATGCCCGAGGACAAGATCCGCAAGATCATGAAAATCGCCAAGGAACCGATCTCGATGGAAACGCCGATCGGCGACGACGACGATTCGCACCTGGGCGACTTCATCGAGGACAACAACACCCTGGCCCCGGCCGACGCAGCGCTGCACGCGTCCATGCGGGGCGTGGTCAAGGACGTGCTCGATTCCCTGACGCCACGCGAAGCGAAAGTGCTGCGCATGCGCTTTGGCATCGAGATGTCCACCGACCACACGCTGGAAGAAGTGGGCAAGCAATTTGACGTGACGCGCGAGCGCATCCGCCAGATCGAAGCCAAGGCGCTGCGCAAGCTGCGCCACCCATCGCGCTCCGACAAGCTGAAAAGCTTCTTGGAAGGCAACTAGAAGCCAATAGGGCTTGACGTACGCCCCTGATACCCCTATCCTCGCGTGTCCGTTTCCAAAACGGCCGCGCGAGGCGGGCATCAACAGCGCCGCCACGCCGCAGTCCCCGGGCCTCTAGCTCATGCTTGGTTAGAGCAGCGGACTCATAATCCGTTGGTGCCGTGTTCGACTCACGGGAGGCCCACCAGAATTTAGCAGCAAAAAATCCCCGGCGGGTGACTGCCGGGGATTTTTTTATGCGCGAGATAATCATCGCAAGGTTTGGTCGTTTGGATGGGCTGGTTCTGGCTTCGTCACTAATTTCATCTTATATCGGTACGGAGTGCATAGGGGGGCTGTCCACTTTGCCTGCCGTTCGACTTTGTATTTGCAATTAAGTACGCTACAGGTCATTATTATTGTTTAATGCGGCTATGGTTGGGCTTGTGTCTGAATGGCGGACCTGACCCTGCCCCCCTTTTCCTGCCGTTCGACCTTATATTTGCAATTAAGTACGCTACAGGTCATTATCGTTGTTCAATGCGGCTATGGTTGGGCTTGCGTCTGAATGGCGGACCTGACCCCTGCCACCCCGGACCCCTGCCACCCCGTGACCCTACCACGCTCCCTAATTAAAGAAAATCTCCGTGTGGCACCATATGCTATAGTTTGAGGGTAGTTGACTTTTTAATACTTAAAAATTTCATAGGGGTTGACAGTGAAACTTTCACCAAATGATGTTCAGCAAGAAATAGAGCGAGTTAGAAGTAATAAATATAATCAGTTTATCAAGAAAGTTCGTTTGAAAAATGTACGAGGTTTTGCTGATGAATTTGTTGATTTTAAAACTCCTGTAACTGCGTTAGTTGGAACAAATGGTGGGGGAAGTCAACCATTCTTGGATCGGCAGCTTTAGCATATAAGGGAATTAAGCCTGGTCAATTTTTCCCGAAGGCTTTTGTCGGTGATGAAAGTATGGCCGAATGGAGTATTGAGCTGGAACTGGTTGATAAGGATCTATCTAAAGATAAAACTGTAACGAAAACCGCCAAGTTCACCCAGTCAAAGTGGCGTCGGGATGAGTTCCCTAGTAGGCATGTAGAATATATTGAAATTCAGCGAACAGTTCCAGCTGGCGAAATGACGAAATTTAAAAGATTTCTAGCTGGGAAGGTCGCTGAATTTGAAATAAAAGAGCTTGGCGCGAATACTATTAAGTATGCAACCGCTGTTCTTGATAAAAATATTGAAAATTATAGAATTGTTAGCAATAGAGAGAATCCGGCAATTAGAATGTATACTGGTAGTACATCAGATAAAATTGGTTATTCTCAATTTCATTTTGGTGCTGGTGAGGGGTCCGTCATTGAAACAATTGATCGAATCGAATCGGCGCCAAATAATGCCTTAATTTTGATCGAAGAGGTTGAGAATGGACTTCATCCTGTGGCGGTCAGACTTTTTGTGCAATATTTGCAGGATGCTGCTAAAAGAAAGAAACTCCAGGTGATATTTACAACGCACTCTCAGGAAGCTGTCAACGAGCTTCCACCTGAGGCCGTATGGGCTGCAATTAACAAGCGTACTTGGAACGGAAAGTTAAGTATAGAAAGCTTGCGGGCTATTACTGGAGAAGTTCATAATAGCCGTGTTATTTATGTTGAGGATGGTTTTGTTAAAGAGTGGGTGGAAAATGCTCTTGGTAGATATGGAAAAGGCTTATCAGAGTCTACCGTTGTATTTGCCGCTGGTGGCTATCCTAATTTGGTAAAAGTTAGCCAATTTCACAACGAAAATCCTATGTTGAAGATCCCCTCAGTTGCACTGGTGGATGGGGATATATATGATCCTGATGACGGCGACCAGTTGCCTGATCATGCATTTTTCATTGGATCAGGGTATCCAGAAGCAATCGTTTTTGATTATATATTCTCAAAAAGAAAAGAAAAATTTCATTGATAAGACAGCGTTGCTTCTTGTCTAAATTTGATGAGAATAGAATATTATCAGCTATTGAGAGTGTTAGAAATTCAGCGTGTGATTGCCATATTGTATTTACTGAATTAAGCAATAAGCTAGACTTTGTCTCGGCGGTTTATATTAAGGCAGGAATGATTGACCTATTCAATGAAGAAAATCCTGATTTTTGGAAGGAAATAATTGAATTTGTTGAAAAGAGGCTGGAGTTGACTTAAGTTTTTGTGAATTTGATGCTGGTTGTGGTTTTATTAAGGGGTAGAGCATGTGTCTCATAACCCGTTGGTGCCGTATTGACTCACGGAAGCCCCACCAGAATTGAGCAATATTAGAACAAGCCCCGGCGGGCCACTGCCGGGGCTTTTTTCGTGCTGCCGTACAATCGCGGCTTGGTGATTGATGAAGGATGAAACGAGATGACGGCTGAAGTGAAGATTGACGATATCGTGGTGGGCGACGGCAAGGCGGCGGCGCGCGGGGCACTGGTGACGGCGCATTACCGGGGCTGGCTGGAAGATGGGACGGAGTTTGACTCGTCGCACAAGCGGGGCGAGTCTTTCCGCTGTGTCTTGAGCAGTAACAAAGTGATCCAGGGCTGGATTCTGGGTTTGCACGGCATGCAGGTGGGTGGCACGCGCAAGCTGTGGGTGCCGGCGGCGCTGGCGTATGGCGAGCGGCAGGTGGGCCTGATACCGCCGAACTCCAATTTGATCTTCGAGATCGAATTGCTGGAAGTACTGACGCGCGATTGATCGCTTGACGCGCAATCAGGCGGGCAGGGCGCTTGCCGTCACTCTACGCGAACAGCGGCGTGTTTTCGTGCCGCTGCCGGCATATTCAGGTGGTGCGCTTGTGGAAGATCAAGCCTGTTTCAAGTTGACCTGCATCATGTCCAGCAGCGGCACGATGTCGTGCAGGCTGGCCACTTCATAGGTGGGGATGGCGGCCGAGTGGTTGGCCATGTTGTCGGGGTTGAACCAGCAGCTGGCGATGCCGTAGCGGTTGGCGCCCAGGATGTCGGCGTCCAGGCGGTCGCCGATGATGATGCTTGTTTCCTTGCTGAATGTACGGGCCATGTTGGCCGCGTAGTCGAAGAAGCGCACGTCCGGCTTGGCGTGGCCGCACGCTTCCGAGGTGGCGACGAAGGAAATATAGTCGCCCAGGCCGGAGGCGGCGATGCGGCGGTTCTGGATGGATTCGACGCCGTTGGTGATGATGCCCACTTCGCCGATGCGCGACAGCGTTTCGCACACTTGCTTGGCGCCATCGATGAGCACGACCGTGTCCGGCAGCGATTCCAAATATAGGCGGCTGGCCAGTTCCGGGTCGATGGCGATGCCGTTCAGCGCAAACGTCTTGCGGAAGCGCTCCACCTTCAGAAAATCCTTGCTCACCTCACCCGTTTCGAAACGTTTCCACAGATCGACGTTGATCGCCTGGTACTGGGAAAACAGCCCGTTGATGCCGTCGCGCAAGCCCAGTTCGTGCATGGTGTGCAGGAACGAGCGTTTTTCGGACGCCCGGAAATCGAGCAGGGTATCGTCGAGGTCAAACAGGAATAGCTGGTAGGTCATGGTATGTATTGAAAGCGTGGAACTTGTCTTGCATCGTAGCACGTAGCGCTGAGTTCGGTTGGCCATGCCCTGCGCGGGCGATCCGCTACAATCGCTGCCGGACCCGTCACTTTCACTTCATTCCTGCCATGACCCAGCTCTCCGTCAACGTCAATAAAATCGCCCTGCTGCGCAATTCGCGCGGCCGCAATTTCCCGGACCTGCTCGCGTTTTCCACGCGCTTTCTCGACCTGGGCGCCGCCGGCATTACCTTGCACCCGCGTCCGGACCAGCGCCATGCGCGCTACGATGATGTTGCTCCGTTGCAGCGCCTGTGCGCGGAGCGGGGACGCGAGCTGAATGTGGAGGGCTATCCGGCGGCGGATTTTCTGGAGGTGGTGAAAAGCGCGCGCCCGGCGCAATGCACCTTGGTGCCCGATATGCCGGGCCAGCTGACGTCCGATCACGGTTGGGATATTGAACAGCACGCGGCGCTGTTGCGCCCTGCCATTGCACAATTGAACGACCTGGGCATCCGCGTCAGCCTGTTCGTCGATGCCGACTACCCGGCGCTGGAATGGGCGCGCGAGGTGGGCGCGGCGCGGGTCGAGCTGTACACGGAACGGTTTGCCGAGAGTTATGGCGGCGCGCAGGCCGATGCCGTGTTTGACACGTATCGGCAGGCGGCGCGGCGGGCGCAGGCGCTGGGCCTGGGCGTGAATGCGGGGCACGACCTCGATTTGCACAACCTGGCGCGCTTCCTGGACATTTCCGGCATCCTGGAAGTGTCGATCGGCCACGCACTGGTGGTCGAGTGCCTGGAACTGGGCATGGACACGGTGTTGGGCCGCTACCTTGAGATATGTCAATCGTAGGGCTGCCGCACATCGAACGCGCTTGCCGCTTGCTGACCTTGCTTACCAGTCATTTCTGAATGGATTTTTGCATGTTTGACGCAACTGCGGGGAGTGGCTTGAGGAGTGGTATTGAGCGCACTATTTGCACTGAAAACTGACTATTTTCGTTTGCTGTGTAATGGCTGCAACGCACTGTTTGACGCCTGGCAAAGCCATGCGCAGGTAGCGTTCGGTACCGGCATACAGGCAGTCCACCTGAAACAGATACTCGGGTGCATCAAAATTGATGTCCCAGCGTTGATGCAAGGTGCCGTTGCGTGTCCATTCCTTGTCCGGGGCCAGGATAGGCAACGCTTCGCCAGCTGCTGGCGGCTGATCCGCCGGATAGGACAGCACGCGTACGCCATCGAGTTTGCTGGCCGGCAGGTTCCAGCTTGAGGGAGGCGCTTGCGGGCAAGACACGGACGCAATGGGGGCCGCGGCAGCTGGCCGCATCGCCGCGGCAGCGATGACCAATGTCGCCAGTGCGAGCGGCTTCATTCCACTACCGAATAGAGTTCGGGACGATTCGATGCCCCGGCCGCCGAACGGCCGAAGTAGATCACGCGGGCGCTGGGCTTGTGGTTACGCCACTGGTCGAAAATTGCTATGCCGCCAGGCACCCGGCGGATGAACAGCGCCGCATGATTGCCCTGCCGCAGATCCTGATAGCGGCCGTTGACGAAGGTGGCAATCACTGTACCTTTCGCGATACCGCCTTGTTCCAGCAGATCCGGTACTTTATTTCCTTCGCGCCAAAGCGATGAGGCACGGGCGCCGGTGAGGTGCCTGACCAGGGTAACGCACTCGCCATTTCCCACGAACTCTTTTTGCTTTGCATAATCGGCACGCGCAATGTAGGGCATATCGTTGCTCTCTGTGGTTGATGATAGAGGGAGCGTATGCAAGGCGCGGGCAAGCAGCTTGATGTGTGCCAGAGCAATACAGAACATTGACATGTGTCATGGCCCCGCCTGGTGTACGGACAACCTTACATATCCACCCACCAGTTAAGCAAGGTTTCATCATCGTCGTCATCAAGGTTGACGTAGATGTTGGCGAAATACCATTCCACGCCCGTCGCCGTGCGGAAGGCGTCGAAGGGGCCGTTGACGTTGTAGATGCCGTGGTGTCCCGGCACGCTGAAGGTGAGGTTGCCCTTGTACTGGCCATCCATGGTGCCGCCCAGCTGGCCTTGCACGTCGCGTTCGAGCTGGTCCACTGCTGCTTGCGGCACGTCGTCGGCGTAGATCTGGATGCAGAAGTTGCCGCCGCGCTTTAATACTTCGGCGGGGGCGAGCGGGTCGGCGATGCTGACGATGTCGCCGCGCGCCAGGTTCAGGGTCAGGCCGGGCGAGGCCAGCAGTTCATAGACGTGTTCGTCAATCTGGCGCGCCGGCAGGGTTTCATACACGGGGCCGCTGGTGTTTTCACCTGCCAGTACGCGGATGTGCGGCAAGCCTTCGCAATTGATGTCTTCCATTCATTCTTTCATAGTGCCGGCGCGATGCGTTGCGGGCTGTCCTGGGTTGGGGTTTATGGCAATATTGTACCGGGTACGTGCCGGCTGGCCAGGTACGCAACGGTGCATACGGGGAGATACGATGGAGAATGCGGTGCAGGCAGGCGGCTGCTTATGTGGCGCGGTGCGCTTCGAAGTGACAGGCGAGGGCAGCAATCCGCACAGCTGTTCCTGCCGCAATTGCCAGCAGCACACGGGGGCGCCGACGGTGGCGTGGGTGGAGTTTGCGCGCGATCAAGTGCGCTGGACGGGCTCGGCCGGTGCGCCGGCCACCTACCGCTCTTCCGAGTATTCCAGCCGGGCCTTTTGCGCCGCTTGCGGCAGTTCCGTCGGCGCCATTGACGACGCGCCCACGGTGGCTTTGCTGGTGGGCAGTTTTGATGATCCCAGCCAGGCGGCCTTTGCGCCCGCATACCACGCGTTTGACGACGTCAGGCCAGGCTGGTGGCACGTTGACCTGGCCGCTGTCGCGCCCATTCCAGGCAATTAGGCGGCGCGTCAGACTGGCGGCGTGGCCAGGAAGGCGGGCAGGGTTTCCGCCGAGCGTGTAAAGGCGTGCACGGCCGGGTAGTCGGCCGGCTTGACGATATCGGACGTTTCCAGCTGGGCGAAGCTCCAGCCGACGGCGATGGTCACGCCCGCCTGGTCGATACTGCCCGTCTCGCCAGGCAGGGGCAGGTGCGCGCATTCCTGTTCCAGCGCATTCCAGGCGGCATGCAGTTGCATGCTGACCCGTTCCAGCCACGGCGCGTGTTGCTTGTCGAGCGGACGCAGCTTGCGTTCGTAAACGATCTGCACGGCTTTTTCATAGGCGGCCAAGGCCAGGCCCGTCAGGCGCAGCGCCCGCACGCTGTCGGCGAGGGGAGGGGCGGACGTGTCCGGGCGCAGCAGCGATAGATAGTGCAGGATCAAGGTGGAGTCCATCAGCACTTGCCCGTCGTCCAGGACCAGGGTCGGCACCTTGATGACGGGGTTGATCTCGCGCACGGCATCCATGTTGCGGAACACGGACAGAGGCAAGTGCTCGTAAGCAATTCCCTGCAAGTGCAAACAGATGGCGACCCTGCGCACATAGGGCGAGTCGAGCATGCCGATCAGTTTCATGGCCAGTCTCCGGGGAAGTTAGCGGGAATGCCTACGATATCCGCTTGCCTGCCCGTTTGCCAGCGTGGTGCTTAATTGTGTGCGCTGATGCCGCTGCGGAATTGTTCGAAACCGGCGCGCGCTGCCTTGTAGCAATTGCCGGCGGCCGCTTCCAGGCCTTCGCGGTCGAGCACTTCGACCGTGCCGCGGCGGTACTGGATCAAGCCTTCGTCCTGCAGCTTGCGGGCCGTGACGGTGACGCTTTCGCGGCGCACGCCCAGCATGTTGGCCATGGTGTCTTGCGTGACCTTCAGTTCGTTCGACAGGGAACGGTCGAGGCGGTCCAGCAGCCAGCGGCACAGTTTTTGTTCGATGCTGCAATGACGGCCGCCCACCACGTTCTGTGCCATTTGCGCAAACATGGCGCTGGTGTAGCGCATCAGCAATTGCGCCAGCGCGCCGCCTTCATTGAACACTTCGCGCAGGAAGGCGGTTTTCAGGCGGTAGCCATAGCCGGCCGTCTGCACGATGGCGGTGCAGGTGGCGCGCTCGGCTTCGTACAGCACCACGCCGGCCACGCCTTCGCGGCCGATGACGGCGATCTCGGTGGTGGCGCCGTCTTCCATCACATACAGCAGGGAAACGATGGCGTTGGTGGGGAAGTACGTGTATTCAATCTTGCCGCCGCAATCGAACAGGTGCTTGCCGGCAGGCAAAGCGACCAGTTCCAGTTGGCAAAACAGGCGCTCCAGATCGGCGCGCGACAATGCGCGCAGCAATTCGTTCTGTTGCGCGCCCGTGATGCTGATCATGGGCGTGGCCGGTGCGGCTTGCCAGTTGTGCTGGACAGCGGCGTGGCTATTCGTGGCTGGGGTCAGGTTGCTATAAGCTTTGTACATGGTAGGGCCTCGTCTTCTGATTTTGTTGGATGGCGCTGCTTTTCTGGCTTGCTAGCGTTGTGCTGAATCTTGTATCCACTATAGAAGCAGGGGGCGCCGGCGGGCATCGGATGAGCCGACGTGCTTATGTAGGCTAGGAACATTGCCTCGTGTCATCCGACTCCTACGCTGGTTTCTGCATTTTTTCCTTTGCACACAACGGTGTTGGGGCAGAAATACGCCACGCTGCCCGCTACCCGCGAACTTTGGCCACCTGCCGCGGTCAAACCATTCTGCGCTGCAGTACGACGGTGATAAAATGTTGCCTTGTGGAAATTTGACTCATGGTTCGATAGGAGCCCTTGCTCGTCATCACTGAGCGCTTCCGCTTCCACCTGCCCTCACTGCCCGCGCCGTGCATGTAGTTGGCGCGCGCCTGCCTAGTCCCGTTTACCCGTTTAATGAAGGAACGCAACGCATGAAATGGTTTTTTGATCTGAAAATTGCCACCAAGCTGATCTTGTCGTTTGGCGCCGTGCTGCTGCTGACGGCAGCGCTGGGCGTGTCGGCGATCTTTTCCATGGCGCGCATCAATAGCGCGTCGACGGACCTGTCCGACAACTGGATGCCCAGCGTGCTGGCGGCCATGTCCATGCGCAGCGATGTCAGCGATTTCCGCCGCTGGGAACTGGCGCACATGCTGGCCGCGCAGGATGCCGACATGGCGCAGAACGAAACGCGCATGACGGAAACGCAGGCCAGATTGAAGGCCGATGCCGACAAGTACCGCAGCCTGATTTCCGAACCGGGCGAGAAGGACATGTTCGAGCGCTTCCTGGCGCTCAACGATGAGTTCATGCGCCTGCACGCAACCATGCTGAGCCTGTCGCGCGAGATGAAGAAGGAAGAGGCGCGCGCGCTGGCCGTGGGACCGTCGGCCAAGGTCATGACGGACATGATGGCGGCTCTCGATAAACTGGTGTCGATTAACACGGACGGCGGCGTGCGCTCGAGCGCCAGCGCCGACGCAACCTATGCGGCCTCGCGCGCCAGCCTGATCGGCTTGGTGGTGGGCATCATCGTCATCGGCATGCTGCTGGCGCTGTGGGTGGCGCGCAGCGTGGCGCGCCCGCTGATCGAAGCCGTCGGCGTGGCGCGCCAGGTGGCGGCCGGCGACTTGACGGCGCATATTGTTGTGCGATCGCAAGACGAAACGGGGCAATTGATGCAAGCCCTGAAAGACATGAATGCCAGCCTGCAAAACCTGGTGGGCCAGGTGCGCGGCGGCACCGATACCATTGCCACGGCGTCGAGCCAGATTGCCGCCGGCAACCAGGATTTGTCGTCGCGCACGGAAGAACAGGCCAGCTCGCTGGAAGAAACGGCGTCGTCGATGGAAGAGCTGACCTCGACCGTGAAGCAGAATGCGGACAATGCGCGCCAAGCCAACACCATGGCGCTGACCTCGTCGAGCATCGCCATCGAGGGCGGCAAGGTCGTCAGCGAAGTGGTGGGCACGATGGCGTCGATCAACGCGTCGTCGCGCAAGATCGTCGACATCATCGCCGTCATCGACGGCATTGCTTTCCAGACCAATATCCTGGCCCTGAATGCGGCCGTCGAGGCGGCGCGCGCGGGCGAGCAGGGACGCGGCTTTGCCGTCGTCGCCACGGAAGTGCGCAACCTGGCGCAACGCTCGGCCGCGGCGGCCAAGGATATCAAGGTCCTGATCGGCGATTCGGTCGAGAAAGTCGAAGCGGGATCGAAACTGGTGGACCAGGCGGGCCGCACGATGGATGACATCGTTGCCAGCATCACCCGCGTAACGGACATCATGAGCGAGATCACGGCCGCCAGCAGCGAGCAGAGCGCCGGTATCGAGCAGGTTAATCAGGCCATCGCCCAGATGGACCAGGTGACGCAGCAAAATGCGGCCCTGGTGGAAGAGGCGGCGGCAGCGGCCGAATCGATGCAGGAGCAGGCTGCCAGCCTGAGCGACGTGGTCAGCGTCTTCAAGCTCGACGTGGCCAGCGCCGCCGCAAGCCGGCCACGCGCGCCTGTCAAGGCTGTCAAGGCGCCTGCAGCGGCGGCGCCGGCACCTGCGCCGCGTCAACTGGCCAGCACGGCGCGCCGCGCGGCGCCAGTGGATGAGTGGGAAAGTTTCTAAGGGCGCTTGCGCGGCTTCCTGACGCCCTGGGTGGCGGGCGCGGCGGCGGCTTGCTGGCGCTGTTGCCAGGCCCTCAGGGCTGCTTCGTAGGCGGCCAGGTCTTCCTGGTACATTTCCAGTACGCAAAAAGTGCAACCGCTGTGGCAGCACTCGTCATTGCCCGGTTTGCTGGGAGGCTGCGGTTGCGGATCGTGGGGTAAAGGCGGGGTGGGCATGGTGAGGGCAGGGCGGCGGAGCTGGCATCGGAGCTGGCATGATACGGCATCCCGGCGCGTCGTTGCTGGAACGCTTTTTGCTCAAAAATCACGGTTTCCGTGTACAGTTGCGGTGAATTAGGGTATCGTTTACAGCACTGATATTGTATCTTCTGCGCGCGATGTTCCGCCGGCGCGATCTCCGCCGCCATCGCAGCACATCTCTTCGACGCTCCCGCATACGCCATACAGCATGTCCCGGAGCACGGAGGTGCCGCAAGAACAATGATCCATGGCTTGCAAGACGGAGCTGCCTGTGCCCCGAAATGTTGTTTATTGAGAAAGCATGGCTTCCGCAGTGCGGAGGCACACCAGAAAATTTATGTCTGAAACCGAATCGACTCCTACGCCCAGCCCGGCGATTGCCCCTGACGCGGCGCCCGCCGCCGCTGCACCTGCACCTGCCGCATCCGCCGCTCCCAGCCTGACCTTTGCCGACTTCGGCCTCGCGCCTGAAATCCAGCGCGCCTTGACCGACCAGGGCTACACCCATCCGACACCGATCCAGGAACAAGCGATCCCCGTGGTGCTGCAAGGCCGCGATGTGATGGGGGCCGCGCAAACGGGCACCGGCAAGACGGCTGGTTTTTCCTTGCCGATCATCCAGTTGCTGATGGCGCATGCCAGCAGCAGCATGTCGCCGGCACGCCACCCCGTGCGCGCGCTGATCCTCACGCCGACCCGCGAACTGGCGGTGCAGGTGGCCGAAAACGTCAAGGCCTACGCCAAACACACGCCGCTGCGTTCGACCGTCGTCTTCGGCGGCATGGACATGAAGCCGCAAACCGTCATCCTGCGCGGCGGCGTGGAAATCGTCATCGCCACGCCGGGCCGCCTGCTCGACCATATCGAGCAAAAGAACATCAGCCTGAGCCAGGTGCAGATGCTGGTCATGGATGAAGCCGACCGCATGCTGGACATGGGTTTCCTGCCCGACTTGCAACGCATCATCAACTTGCTGCCGAAACAGCGCCAGAACCTGATGTTCTCGGCCACGTTCTCGCCGGAAATCAAGAAGCTGGCCGCCACCTTCCTCAACGATCCGCTGACGATCGAAGTGGCGCGCAGCAACCAGACGGCCGACAAGGTCACGCAAGTGGTCTACAAGGTGACGGAAGACCAGAAGCATGCCCTGGTCGCCCATCTGCTGCGCCAGCGCGACCTGAAACAGGTCATCGTGTTTTCGAACACCAAGATCGGCGCTTCGCGCCTGGCCCGCGTGCTGGAGCAGGAAGGCATGAGCGCCACGGCGATTCACGGCGACAAGAGCCAGCAGGAACGCATGGCGGCGCTGGAAGCGTTCAAGAAGGGCGAGATCGACGTGCTGGTGGCCACCGACGTGGCGGCGCGCGGCCTGGACATTTCCGACTTGCCTTGCGTCATCAACTTCGACTTGCCGTACAACGCGGAAGACTATGTGCACCGCATCGGCCGCACGGGCCGCGCCGGCGCCTCGGGCGACGCCATTTCGATCTATTCGGATAAAGACGAGCGCTTGCTGGCCGATATCGAGAAACTCATCAAGCAAAGCATCAAGCGCGGCGAATTGACGGGCTTTAACCCGGCGCCCGCCCGCAGCAGCGACAGCGAGCGCCGTCCGCCGCGCCGCAGCGAAGGTGGCGAGGCACGTCCCGCGCGCACCCCCGAGAGCCGCCATGCCAGCGACAGCCGCGACAGCCGCTCCGCCGAGCGTGGTGCCCGTCCCGCCTTCGGTCCCGGCGCCCGCCGCGAAAAGGCCGATCCCTGGTTCCTGAAGCCATATGAGCCTGCCAAGGCGGCGGCTCCCGTTGCCGCCAGCATGGCGCCGGCCGCGGTCAAGCCGAAGCAGAAGGTGGCGGCGTTGCTGGGTGGGTTGTTGAAGCCGTAAAAGGCAGAGACCAATATTTATTTTCTCGTTGCTTGATGTAAAAAAAGCCTGAAACTCAGTTTCAGGCTTTTTTTGCGATTGACCCGTCCTGGAATAAGTTGACACTTTTGCGATGCAGCGCAGGAGTGTCAGATGGAACAAGGGTTTCGACGCAGTCAGCGTGATTGCAGCCTGGCTTGTAAACTGAGCGTGGTCGAGCAGGTGGAAAAAGGCGAGAGGCGGTACAAGCAGGTGCAAATGCGTACGCAGTACAGCGCCGAGCAGCGTTTTTCGACAGGTGGCAACGCAAGTGAGCGGCCTTGTATGCAAAACGCCCGATGCAGTGCATCGGGCGTCGTTCCCGGAAGGGATGAAGCGGTCAGGCAACGATGTGGTCAGGAATTCAGTTTCTGGCGGTTCTCGCGCCACCATTTGCTACCGAATACCAGAATGACGGAAAACAGCAATCCAAGCAGGCCGCTCGTCAGGATGACGGACGACAGGCGCGACGAACGCCGCTCAGGCAAGCTTGGGCCGGCAATGAAGCGGCTCTTTTCCAGATACAGGCTTAGCGCGCTCTGGTTTTCTATCGAGATGGTGTTGTAGACTTCCTTGATCGTGTCGTCGTTCAGATCCTTGTTCTTGAACGCTGCTTCCTTGACCGCTTCCAGGCCGCGCAGGATGACTTCACCGGAGCGTGTCTGGTTCATGAACGCCCTCGCCTTGTCGTAGTAGTCGCGCAGCAGTACGGCCTGCTGGCGGTCGCGTTTGGCCTTGGTGATGATTTCCTTGAGGTCGACGATCCGCACTTCGCTGGTCGTCAACTGCGTAATGGGCGACAAGTAGCGGGCGTTGTCTTCCGTAACGGTAACCAGCTGACGCGCATTTTGTGCCGACTCGGGATAGCGGGAGACGATCTGTTTCAGGCTTTCTCCCTTGCGTTGATACTCTTCCAGCGATTGATTGCTATCGATGATGTGATTGTCGAGTTTGGTAATCTTGGCATTCATCTCGGCTGTCTTGACACGCAGTGAATCCTCATAGCTCAGGTATATGATGCTGTCCATGACGAAGCGGCCCAGTAAGCCTACCGTGCGCTGGGCCTTTTGCGGGCTATCGGCCTCAAAACTGAGGCGCAGGCCAATCACATTGGTATTGCTGCCATCGCGCGGCTGTTCAAGTTCCTTGGCGTCAAGCTTGGAAAACGGGTAAACCGGCTCGACAACCTTGTCGATGCCATCGCGCACGATAAAAATTTTGCGCAACTGGTCCGCGCCCGGCGCGTCATTCAGTTGGTTGTATTTGATGAAGTCAGCATAGCGCTCGGCAGTGCCAAAGGCTGCCGCGTAACGCTTGTAGTCTGCCAGGGCGATACCGCTGGCGGGATCTTTTTCCTTGGCATCCAGTTTTTCTCGGCTGGCAGGGGAATTGCGCCGCCAAACTGGAAAAAACCTTCGCTCTTGTACTGGGCCATATAAAGGGCATACGAGACGCTGACGATGACGATCAATGATGTTGCCAAAATGATGCGCCAGCGTGCCTGCCATGCCGTTCCAAGCAGTTCCGTCAAGGAAGCGACATCTTCATTATCTTTGATTTGTTGCATATTGAATTTGGCCTGTTCTTCCATAAATGTGAGTATGAATCGTTGTAGCTGGTGTGAAACATGTTTTCCTGCCGTACGCCGGCAGGATCTTACTGCAGATAGTCTCCGGCAGGGGAGCCAGCACGTATCGCCTTGTTGTGCGCATGCGAAGCATGTTTTTCATGTTCCAGCCAGATGAGGTCTTCAATGCCGCACTGGGGGCTATATTCGTTCACCGTACGCAACAGCAGCCTGCGGACTTCATCATATTTGAATTCCACACATGCTTTTTGCAGCTCGGATAACAGTGGTTCCAGTTCCGACCATGGGATCAGCGACTCCTCGGCGCGCATGATGAGAGGATGCTCCGTGCCTTCGACTTTTTCGCCGATCAGCAACTCCTCATATAATTTTTCTCCGGGCCGCAAGCCCACGTGTTCGATCTCGATACCTTCGGGCGAGGCTGGACTGCGCACCGCCAGGCCGCTCAGGTGGACCATGCGCTTGGCCAGATCCAGGATCTTCACCGGCTCGCCCATATCCAGGACAAAGACGTCGCCACCTTCGCCCATTGCGCCTGTCTGCAAGACCAGCTGTGCCGCTTCGGGGATTGTCATGAAGTAGCGGGTGATTTCCGGATGGGTCAGGGTAATCGGGCCGCCCAGCATGATCTGCTTGCGGAACAAGGGCACGACCGAGCCAGAGGATCCCAGGACATTGCCGAAGCGCACCATGCAAAACCGCGTATGGTCTTGTTCGCGCGCAAAACCTTGCAGGATCAGCTCAGCCAGGCGCTTGGTTGCTCCCATGACGTTCGTGGGCCGAACCGCCTTGTCGGTGGAAATGAGCACAAAACAGCCCACGCCAGCGGCCATGGCTGCCTTTGCGATACTGAGCGTGCCGAAGACGTTGTTGCTGACACCCTCGACCGGGTTGTGCTCGACGAGAGGAACGTGTTTGTAGGCCGCCGCATGGTACAGCGTATCGATGGCAAAGGTGTGCATGATCCTGGTGCACTTCTCTGTATCGAGCACGGAACCGAGGAATGGCAGCAGTTCGATTTGCAGGTTTTGCGCGCTTATCGTGCTCTTCAATTCCTGCTTGATCGTATACAGGGCGAATTCCGACATGTCGAGCAGGATGAGCCGGCTAGGGCGTTGGCCGATGATCTGGCGGCATAGCTCGGAACCGATGGAGCCACCTGCACCAGTCACCATCACTGCCTTGCCGGTGATGCATTTCGCCAGCAGTTCGCGGTTGGGGGCGACCTGGTCGCGTCCCAGCAAGTCTTCAATTTCAATGTCGCGCACATCCTGAACCCGCAACTCTCCCGACACCAGGCTGCCAACTGGCGGCGTTACCTTGATCTTGACCTTGTGGACTTCCAGCTTGTCCAAGATGTGTTTCTGCTGGCTCTTGGACAGCGATGGCATGGCCAGCAGCACTTCCATGATACTGCTCTTGGCAATCAGTTCCCCCAGTTCTGCTGAAGGGTAGACCTTAATGCCTGCAATGGTGGCGCCTTTCAACTCTTTTTTATCGTCGATGAATGCCACTGGCAGATAGTCGTGGCCGGCGCGCAGGGCGCTGGCCAGTTGTGTGCCTGCCTTGCCGGCGCCATAGATGGCAACCCGTACCGGCGCCCGTTCCCCGTTGGCGTGCAGCAGGAAGCCGCGCGCGACAAAGCGGCTTGCGACCATGTACATGATGGCGCTGACCCAATAGATACCGAACACGCCGCGTGACAGGCCGCTCATGTGAATGGCAAACGCGGCGATGGCCACCAGAATGGCTACCGAAATGGTCACGCCCAGTATTACTACATAGACAATTTTCTGGTCGATGAAACGGATGACCGCCCGATACAGGCCCAGGCGCACAAACACGGGCAGCGAAATTACCGGTACCAGCAGGATGAGCCAAGAGTATTGTTTCAGGATCACAATATCGACGACGTCGTAACGCAGCAATATGGCGACAGCAAAAAGTAGGGGCAACATGAACAAATCCGTCGTCGCGGCGATGATTTGTTTATGGAAACGCGAAAGATCAAGGAAAGATTTCATTTTTGTTTTCTTATTATGGGTAATCTTGCGAACGCTACACGCAATAAGGTCACGGTATATTACTCTGGCATGGCCGAGGCAAGACTCCCTGAATCAATGTGTTACATTATCCTTGCGTATTACTTTGATGAAGGTCAAAAATATAATTTTCAGGTCAAGTATAAATGACCGTTTCTGCAGATATTCCACGTCAAGCTTTACTTTATCTGGAATAGGTAATTCATCACGGCCATTTATCTGCGCCCAGCCTGTCAATCCGGGCGAAATTTTTTCAACTCCATATTGAGTGCGCAAGGCAATCAGGTCCTGCTGATTGAACAGGGCGGGGCGTGGACCGACAAAACTCATGTCGCCGCAAAGAATGCTCCATAGCTGGGGTAACTCATCCAGACTTGATTTGCGCAGGAATGAACCGATCGGTGTCAGGACACTTTTTGGATCTGGCAATAAATGCGTGGCGACGGCTGGCGTGCCGACGCGCATGGTGCGGAATTTCGGCATGCGGAAGATGCGGTTGTTGCGGCCTACCCGATCGGACCAGTACACCACAGGACCGGTGGAAGTAAGTTTCACCAGAATGGCGACGATCGTGATTGGCAATAGCAATATGCATAGCGCGACGCAGGCCAGCAGGAAGTCAAATATTTTTTTCATTCAGAACCGATTCATGTGTGACGAAATGGAGCGACGGTTTTGGCAAGTGCCTTTTCCATGCTGATTACAGGTTGCCAGGACAGCGTTTGACACGTGGATGTGATATCCACTTGCAAGGAACCCAGCAGTCTGTCCGCCGCGGCAGACTTGCCGATCAGCCGGGCTGCGAAGGCGATCCACCCGGCGGGCACGGGCAGCAGCACGTTGCGCCGCCCCATGGCAGTCGCGAGCATGCGCAGCAGTTCAGTGATGCCTACGTCGCGGTTGTCGGATACCAGGAATACTCGCCCTGCTGCGGCCGGATGCGTAGTGCAGGTGATGAGCAAGTCCACCAGGTTATCCAGCGCCACCATGCTGCGGCGGTTGTGAATGGATCCCAATGGCATCGGTACGCCTTTGGCCACCAGTTTCATCAGGCTGTGGAAGTTGGCGCGTACCCCAGGGCCATACACCAATGGCGGACGTACCACCGTTACCTCCAGACCGGTTTCCCGGGACAGTGCGAACAGGACATTCTCTGCTTCCAGCTTGGACTGCCCGTAAGGATCGCGTGGCGCTGGCGTATCCGATGCGCGGAACGGGGTATCGGTGGTTTCTTCGCCGTTGACCTTGATGCTGCTGACAAAAACGAAACGCCGAACACCTGCATCCGCCGCTTGCCTGGCCAGATTGAGCGTCGCCTCCACATTTACCAAACGAAACTCTGCCAGCGGATCGTCGGACGTGTCTTGCATGACATGCACGCGCGCCGCCGCATGGATCACGGTGTCGCAGCCGGAGAGGGCCTGTGTCCAGTCCGTGTTTGCCGACAGCGAACCCACGGCAATCTGGCCGGGGCCATTGCTATTGCGCACTGCCGCAACATAGTTTATACCGCGTTCTGCCAAGGCGGCGCACAATCCACTGCCGACAAAACCGTTGGCTCCTGTTACTAGAATCTTCGTCATCTTTTCTGAACTGCTTTTCCTATTACGTAGGCCAACAATGTGCTTTGTGGAACTATTTTGACCAGACAGTGGTATTGATGTAATCAATATAGCTGCTGACTATCCGGCTAACCTGTTTTGAAACAAACGGATTTTCATAATCCGCCACAGCCAGTACCGATGCGGTCTTTTCGCTATATTGCGACGTAATAATATCGACTGCTTCGAGTACGCGTTCCGTCTTCAAGCCGCACATGATCAACGTACCGGCATCCATTCCTTCTGGCCGTTCGTGCGTATTGCGGATGGTGATGGCCGATAAATTCAATAGCGAGGTTTCTTCGGTAATCGTGCCACTGTCCGACAGCACGCAGAACGCTGCCATTTGCAATTTGATGTAGTCGACAAAGCCAAACGGCTTGGAAAAGACAATGCGCTTGTCGAGATGATCAATGCCGATCTCCTGCAGGCGCTTCATGGTGCGCGGATGCGTCGAAACGAGCACAGGGAAGTCATACTTTGCTGCCAGGGCTTCCAGTGTGCGCAGCAAGTCGCGCAGCGCGTCCGGCGAGTCGACATTTTCCTCGCGATGCGCACTGACCAGGAAAAACTTGTTCTTGGTCAGCTGTTGGCGCGCCAGGACGTCCGAGCGTTCGATTTTCGGCATGTAAAAATCGAGTACTTCGCGCATATGGGAACCAGTCTTGATGATGGTTTCAGGCCGCACGCCTTCGGCTAGCAGATAGCGTCGCGCATGTTCCGTCAGTACCATATTGATGTCGGCCAAATGGTCGACTACCTTGCGGTTCAGCTCTTCCGGTACACGCTGGTCAAAGCAGCGGTTGCCCGCTTCCATATGGAAAACTGGAATCTTGCGGCGTTTGGCCGCAATGATGGCGAGACAGGAATTGGTGTCGCCATACAGTAGCAGCGCATCCGGTTTTTCCTTTTCGAATACGGCATCTGCCTTGACCAGCACCTGGGCGATCGTGTCGATCGCGTTGGTGCCGGCGGCATCGAGGAAATAGTCCGGCTTACGAATTTCCAGATCGTCGAAGAAGACCTGGTTCAATTCATAGTCGTAATTCTGGCCGGTATGCACCAGAATATGCTGGCTGTGCTTTTCCAGTTCGGCAATCACCCGGCTCATCTTGATGAGTTCCGGGCGTGTACCGACGATGGTCATGATTTTACGCATCGAGTTGCTCTTTTACGAATTCCAGTTTCAACAGGATATCCTTGACTTGATCCACCGTCAGGCGCTCCGTATTGTGCGAGGTGTAGTCATCGATTTCAGAAATCTTGGTCTCGCCCTCGACAAAGTACTTGTCATAGTTCAGGTCGCGATTGTCGGCAGGAACGCGGTAGTAGCGGCCCATATCTTCTGCCTTGGCCATTTCCTCGCGCGAGACCAGCGATTCGTACAGTTTTTCACCATGGCGGGTACCGATCACGCGTACTTCATTGTCCTTGACGAACAGTTCTTTCAAGGCGGCGGCAAGATCGCCGACCGTCGATGCAGGCGCTTTTTGAATGAAGATATCGCCTTGCTTGCCGTGTTCGAAGGCATGTAGAACGAGGTCGACCGAATCATCCAGCGACATCAGGAAACGTGTCATGTTGGGATCGGTAATGGTAATTGATTTGCCATCCTTCAGTTGTTGAATAAACAGCGGAATCACGGAACCGCGCGAAGCCATGACATTGCCATAGCGGGTTGCGCAGATGACCGTTTCGCCTGCCGTGCGCATGCGTGATTTGGCGACCATGAGTTTTTCCATCATGGCCTTGGAAATGCCCATGGCATTGATTGGATAGACGGCCTTGTCCGTGCTCAACACAACCAGGCGCTGGACATTGTTGGCGACTGCGGCGTTCAGGACGTTTTCGGTACCCAGCACATTCGTGCGTACCGCTTCCATGGGATAAAACTCGCATGACGGCACCTGTTTCAGCGCAGCAGCGTGGAAAACATAGTTCACGCCTTTCATTGCTTCATTGATGCTGTCGTAATTACGGATATCGCCGATATAAAACTTCAGTTTCGGATTGTTCAGCGCAATGCGCATGTCTTCCTGTTTTTTCATCCCGGCTGAAAATCCGGATTTCCGCCACGTCGGTGGAGAGGAAGCGCTTCAATACGGCATTGCCGAAGGAGCCCGTACCACCCGTAATCATCAGTACTTTATCTTTAAACATTTATTGCTCCTTATTACTTAAAATTAGCCATTTTCTGGATGAGTTCCGGCCATGCCGGTGCCACGTAGCCAGTGGCGGCGCGGAAGCGTTCCGCATTCAGCGATCTGTCGATTGTTAATTGCTCATCGGCAACAATGTCGATCTGCTTTCCATAGGCTTGCGCAACCAGGGTGAGCAGATCAAATTTGTTGATCGGCTTGGCGGCCACATGGTACAGACCGTGCAATGCGGGTTGCGGCAAGACGACATCGCGTATCACGTGCGCCAGTTCGACCGTTGGCAAGCCCGAGAAAACCGCTTTCGTATAGCCCTTGACAGTGCCTTGCTGTCCGAGGAACCAGCCGACCAGGCTCTTTGCGCTGTTCAGCTCGTGGCCGATGATCGAGGTGCGCAGCGTGATGCAGTGCGGATAGTCGACTTCCCCCAGGAATTTCGAGCGTCCGTACAGGTCCTTGGCGTCCGAAGCATCCGATTCCAGGTAATTGCCCTTGCTGCCAGAGAAGACGCAGTCGGTACTGACATGTATCAGGCGCGCGCCGGCGATATCGCACAGGCGAGCCAGGCGGTGCGGCAACAGGGAATTGATGGGAATGGCTTGCAGGGGATCGTTGGCATCGGCCAGTTGCTTGATCAGGCCGACACAGTTAATGACGACATCCGGCTTGACCCGGGCGAACAGCAGCGCCAGGGAATCTTGATTGTCGACATCCGTACCGACGACGATACGTTGTGCCAGTTCGGTGGAAAAGTTGCGGCGTACGCCATCACTGCGGGCCGAGCCAACAACATCGTGTTGGCTATCTTCGGAGCAATACCGAAAGACGGCATTGCCCAGCATGCCGGACACACCCAAAACTAAAATTTTCATAAACTATCCTTTTCTCGTCGATTTATTAGTTGTTGTCCTTATTGCCCGTCAACAGATTGTCAAAATGCGTGATCAGGTTTTGGGTCAGCATGGCGCTGTCATAATGCTGTTTGAAGTACGCCAGGCCATTCTGGCCCAGCTGTTCCCGTTCCGTTTCGCCGAGACGGGACATTTCCAGTATGGCCGCTGCCAGCGCTGCGGCGTTGTCTGCCGCGCAGGCGATGCCGGCCTGTGCCTGCGTGACGATGCGTGCCCCTTCGCCGTTCAGACACGCGATGATGGGACGGCCCATGGCCAGGTAAGCCTGTAGCTTGCTGGGTACTGTCTGGCGAAAGATAGGTTCATCGCGCAGTGACACCAGCAGGGCACCAGCCTGCCGCAGGATGGCGGGCATGGCATCGAGAGGATGCTGCCCCGCCATGATGACATTCTGCAGTTTTAAACGGGCGATTTCTGCACCCAGCCACTCGGCGCGGCTGCCATTGCCTACCAATACCAGACGGATATGTGGCTGGTTTCTCAATAGCGCCGCGGCGGCAATGATGGTTTCGACGGACTGGGCGGTTCCCAGGTTGCCGGCGAAGACGATGGAAAAGCCGTCGTGCAAGCCCGCCACAGCGCTGGGCTGCTGGTGCTGGGTATCCTGAAAGAAGACATTATCGGCTGAGTTTGGATAATAGGATATTTTGCTGCGCTCGGCCAGTACCGCGACGGGCGCGATGAACGCTTCCGATTGCACCAGGATCAGGTCGGCGTGGCGATAGATCCAGCGCACCAGTATCTCTACCAGCTTGAGCACTTTACGGTTGCGAACAAAACCGGTCGCCTCCAGGCTCTCGGGCCATAGATCCTGTACCCAGATGACCAATTTTGCACCCTTGATCCACTTCAGGAAAATAGCTGGAATGACTTGCAGGATCGGCGAAATCGCATATACAAAAATCACGTCGACGCGTTTGCGGCGCAGGGCGAATGGCGCCAGCAGGATACCGCTCAGGACGAAAGACAGGTAATTGCCGATCAGTCCGAGGGCGGAACCCCGTCCACGCGGCATCAGCGGCACGCGATGCACGGTAGCGCCATGCCAATCCTGCGCACCAAAGCCAGTGGCGGTATAGCCAGGGAAAACCTTGCCATCAGGATAATTTGGCTGGCCCGTCAAGACGTCGACATGGACGTCCTGCTTGACGAGCGAACGTACCAGGTCATTGATGCGGAAATTTTCAGGCCAGAAGTACTGGCTTACCACGAGCAAGTTCAAGAGCGTAGCTCCGCAAGAAAATCCGATGCCGAACCGATACGGCCAACGGGCTCCGCCACGCCGAGGAAGCGGCGGATGGCCCGGGCGATTGACACTGGCGAAGTCGGATCAAAGGTGTCGGCTGGTACGCACACATCGCGCACATAATCTAGTTCCGATGCTACGATGGGCAGGTTGGCCCAGCTGGCTTCAAGCAGGGGTAATCCAAACGATTCCGTCATCGACGGGAAAACCAGCGCCTTGGCATGGCGATACAGAGTCAGTATGTTGGCATGTGGCAACACGCCTAGTTGCTCAATGCGCAGGCCATGCTGGACAGTTGCGCTGTCGAACTCCGCGCGAAGCGCTGTGCAATGCGGGGGCAGGGTAAGCGCCAGAGACGGAAAGATGTTTTGCTCGGCCAGCAGAATCCAGGCGGCCAGCAGGCGGCGGTGATTCTTGTGCGCCTCGCCATCGGCCACGTAGACAAAATCAAAGCCGTCGCGCACGCTGGTCTGATCATGCGACGCGCTTGCCATGGCCCCAATGAATGGGATGACGCGCACCGGGGGCTTGGCGCCGTGCCAGGTTATCAGCGCTGAGCGCATGGAAGGGGTCTGGACGACATACTCATTGACATTGCCCTTGAAGGCGCGGCAAATGATACGTTCGAACGCTACCCGTATTTTTGTCTTGCCAGAAAATTCGGAAAGGGGCGTGAGGCCAAAGTAGTTCCGATTTTGCTGGAATACCACGACGTGGCCGGCCAGCGGCAGCAGCGGCGGCATGCCATGGAAGCACAGAATGACGTCATCGGCGCGTGCCGCGCGTTGCAGGCGCAGTTCGGCCTTGAGGCGGTCTACTGGCGAGGCCTTGACGAAATAACTTTCCGTTCCTGACGGCAAGTCCAGAATTTCCTTGGCCCTGTGGTCGAGATTGGCCCATAACGTTGCGCCATCCTGGGCCGCAAGCAATTCCTTGAGCAGCACCAGTCCGCCGCCCACGTGAACGTTCGGCGCATGTAGCAATAGACGACCCACTTATTTGTCTCCCGCCTTGTAGACGTCTTTCGGGCCCACACCGCCAGGCACGAGCGCCCGCACGCCTTGGCGCAGCTTGTTGTCCGCCCATGCCAGTGCCCTGCGTGCCGTTTGCTCGGGGCGGGCGCTGAATGACGTGACGTTGAAATACTGTTCTCCAGTTGGAGACGCGGGTGAAAAATAATAGTTTGAAACGCAGCAGCGCAGGCGATCCACCTGGACCGGGCTAACCGAATGCCACGAGCTTGGTGTTGTTTCCATCAGCACCAGACGGTTGAATTTGCTATGGATGGTCTCGTTCTTGCGCACGGACGGTTCCCACAATTCCAGGTTGCCCCCGTTACCCAGTTCCCAATCCGGCGTGACATAGAACAGCAGGTTCAGCGTGCGATAAAACTGGCGTGTCGCCTCGTGCGAGTTGTCGATGTGGGGGTTAAGAAAATGCCCTTTGCCCATCATGCTCAAGCCGCCCGCATACAGGGTAGGATCGGGAATCTGCTGCGTAATGCCGGTGATTTCCTCGATAATGCTGACTACGGCGACATCCTGCATCGCGAAGGTAATGTCCTTGAGAATCGGATTAAATTGATCAAAATGCTTGGAAGTGAATTTTCTCTCGCGAAAACTCGACATCAGGCGCATCTGCTCCAGCTTGGGGAAGGCGTGGTAGATTTCCATGGCCAGTGCCTCGGGAAGCATATTCTCGATATAGCAATGGCGTACGCCGACCTTGGCAGCGCTGGCTGCAAACATGTCGGCGGCGCGTGCTTTTTCCGTTTGCAGGCGCGCTACAATCAACTCGACGATTTCGTTTTTAGACATTTCCATTTTTACCTTTAAATGATGCCGATTTTTTACCCAAGAAAGCCTTCAGGGCGTCGCTTGCCGCATGAATGTTGGGAATGTCCGCAATGAAGAACCGTCCGCCAGCTGCGCTTGGCCGGGTGGCGCGCTTGGCCAGGCGGATGATTTTGGCTACAGCGATGCGCGCAGCGCCCAGCAGCACGCGCGTCACGGTGATAGCGGCACTCTTGCCATATTGTTGCTTGTAGGCTATCGCCGCCTTGAAAATTTCCTTGTAGTAATCCGGATGGCTGACCAGGCAGATCGCGTACAAATGGATGAAGTTGAAACGATCCAGCAGCGTGGCATCCAGTTTGCTCAGGGTTTCATAGGCGGCCTGGCCCCAGACGGTTTCGACGCTGAAAAAGCGTGGAATCAGCGGTGGCCACACCAGATTCTTGTAGGGCTTGATATGGGGATCGTCTTCCAGGTTGCCGCGGTGGGCATTCATGGCGCTGCGTCCGGTGTTGCTGTTGCCGGCGGCGCCAGGAATGGTCAGTGGATAGTCGATTTCAGCAAAAGATGGTGTGGTGGCGGCAATGCCGAGCGCGCCCGACACGTCCGGGCTGACTCCGTGGAAATAGGCACCCGTCTTTTCCTTGACTTGTTCCATGACGGCGCGCTTGACGATGCCGTGGTAAATCTTGGGCAAACCATCAGCCCCTTGGCATGCCAGTTGCAAGGAGTCCTGCATGCCCTTGGCGCAATCGGTGCGCGAGATGCGTGACGAGAAATCGTTGATGTACAGGCGGCTGGAGTGGCCCCGGCCGAAAGTTTTCGACAGGAAGTCCGGCCAGGCATAGTTGGCTACCACCTTGGGCGAGATGGCATCCACCTTGTGATCGATCGCCCATTGCACGGCGTCCAGGATCTCGGCGGCAACGGTATCGTCGTCGCCGACCAGGCAGACATAGTCGCCGCTGGCCATGGCCAACGCCTGATTGTGGTTCTCTGTCATCGACAGGCGCGTGGCGCAATGCTGGAAGTGCAGGCGCGCATCGGCCAACAGCGGCACGATCTCATTTTGCAACTTGCCGTCAGTGCTGGTGTCATGCATGACAAGTTCGATTAAGGGCGAGTTGATGCTCAAGACACTTTTTGCGGCATGCACGGCATACGCGCTGCGATTGTGGGTCGCAATTACTACGGATAAAATTGGCATAAGCAAACTCACAAAAAGTTAGACTGGCGCGGTAGTCCGCGGCAGGCTGGCGCCAGTATGGTCCTGGCGGTTAATATTCTTGGCCGTAATGTACAACATAACCAACAACAATTCGAATGATACGGACCCAATCAGCGGTTCAAACAACGAAAATAGCAGCAGGAATAGAAATGCAACCTTGATCGATTGGAAGATCGGTGTATTGCGTGCCGCCTTGTTTATTTCGCGGTAAATATTGTGCAGGTATTTCAAATACAGCAACAGGCCAATTACGCCGTAATTCAACCAGAGCAGTAATATGGAATTATGTGCCCCCCATACATCCTCCATGTTGCCGGCTGCTTCAATCGCGGAGCGGAAGCCATTCGGTCCAACACCCAGCCACGGCGATTTGGCAATCAAGCCGGCTGAAAATTCCCACAGAATGATGCGGTTATTGAACGAATCCGGGATCTTGTATTCATTATCGTGTAACAGCATAAACAGGCTGTAGCCATATTCAAAAAACAGGTACAGGGCGAACAGGATGGATAAAAAAACCGTGAAATATTTTATGTGCGCGTATTTTTTGTCTGTCCAGAAAATGTACAAAATGAACAGGCTGATAATCAGGATGCCCCCTGGACATGGTCGCGAGAATAGCGCCGACGAAGAACAGGAACAGGTACTTGTTTTGATAAAAAAACGCTGCTGCCAGGAAAAAGAGAAAGGCTGCCAAATAGTTGGAACGCCCAAGCAGCGTTTCGACCATCAATTTCTTATCGTAGTAATCGCCATTGACGCCGAAGGATTGAATGAATCCCAGGTAGGTCCATAGGGCCAGGACAATGCCACCATAAAGGATCGCCTGTCGTGCCTTGTCCAGGTCAACCGGCCATGCGCGCAGGCTGACCAGTGCCATGGCCGAGACGATCAGCGGTATTACCGCAGCCATGGCCCGCTGGAGTTGCCCCGGATCTCGCAGCAAGGTCGTCAGGACGCCCAGCGCAGCGATAGCGCACAGTATAAGCGCATTGCGCGTGAGGATCAGGTCTTCCCGCAGCAGCCTGACCATGAAGATCAGGCCGATCAGCGCAAAACTGATCGGCAGGCTGACGGAACTGGCGCCAATGTAGATCTTGAATTCGCCAACAAAGATGAAAAAGAGCACGCCATAGTACAGCGGCACCAACATCCTGGTTACCCTGTCCATCCACACCCGGCTGCTGTTATTTACCGAAAATTGCATAGACTTTTCTTTTGAAAAACACACGTTCAATTTCGTTTAGGAAATTGAACCACGTATAGGCAGCAATGATCCCGAAGCACGCCGCAAATTCCCATGCCTTGAATGTCGCCAGTGGATTGAGCGAGAGCAGGAAGGAAAGTGTGATTAATGCCATTAATACGATAAATTTGCCGCCTAATACTTCCTTGAATTTTATTTCCAGAATATCAAAGGAGAAATAGAACATGAGCCAGGCGTCGGCACAGATTCTCAGAAGCCACACCAGCGCCGCGCCTTCCAGGCCGTAATAGCTGCATCCCAGCCAGAGCAACAAGCAGTACAGGGGAAATTCGACGACGTGCACCTTGGCCGTCAAGGCTGCCTTGCCGGCGCCTTGCAACAAGGAAAATGGAATTTGCGTGATGCTACTGATCAGGACACCATACGAGAAAATGCGCAACAGACTCGTACTTTGCTCTGAAAACGCAGCGCCCACCCATAGAGTAAGAATCTCTTGGCTGGCAAAGGCGATGATCAGCGTCATCGGCGTGATCGCCAGCAGTAAATACAGCACGCTGCGGCGATACAGTTCCAGCAGTTCATGGCCGCGGCCACCGCCGATCTGGCTGGAAAATGCCGGAAACAGCACCGCCGTCAAGGCGCCGGGAATAATCCAGATCTTGGTAATCATTTCATTGGGCGTCACGTAATAAGCCACCGCCGCCGCAGAAATCGTCGTGCTGATCAGAAAGCGGTCCAAATAAGACATCAGTGGGCTGATAATATTGGTAACGGTCATCCAGCCACCGGATACCAGCAGCGGTTTCATGAATCCAGCATTGAAATGCTTGCTGCTGAGCATGCCAGGCAGGCTGCGTGCAGCGAAATAAGCGTGTACGAGGCAGGCGATGATCCTGCCAGCGGTGAGCATGGCAGTCACTGCAACCAGGTCATTCTTGTACCAAAGTACGATGGCCAGTGGACCCAGGAAGGTGAATATGCCCATGGGCAGGCGAATCAGATTGATCACGCCAAAGGCCGATTTGGCTTCGAGAATACCGCGCAGGCCTGTGGTCAGTACGATGAACGGCATGGCGAGTGCCATCACCCGGATTGAACCGACAATTTCCCCATTGTCTCCGGCATGCGAAATGCTGCGCGCGCCAAACTCTGCACCGAACCATAGCAAGGCCGATGCAAGCAAGCCAAGCCCGGTCATCATCAGCAGGCTGGTAAAGACCATCGGTGCAATATCCGCATGGCGCTTTTCCGCGATTAATACGGATAACTGTTGCGTGAGCGCCCGTCCCAAGCCCAGGTCGAACAAGCCGAAATAGCTGACTACCGCCCAGATTAGTGTCAATACACCAAAACGCGCATCCCCCAAGCTGTGTATCAGCACCGGCATTGAAGCAACCGCAACCAATAGCGGCAAGCCCAATCCTAATAAATTATAAACGGTGTTTTTGATAATCATGCAAATATGACAATTAATCTGATATGAGTAGCGCAGATTTTCAGAGCAAGTGGATTGTTTTCATTGAAACAATAATTTTGCCTCAAAAAATAGAGGCCGCGAGTAGAGCTGAGCGACTAGATCGGAGGAAATAATATAAACGCGAGGCCATCAGCCAGAGGTCGACTGCCGATCAGAACAGGTGATGATATATTTATTATAGCAATTGGGCAAATTCTTATCCCAAGGCGGAGCCAATTTTGCCCTGTATATTTGTAATTATTTGTAAGTCATTCTTTATTATCTTGTTTTTTTCAATAGCTTTCTTGTGGGAATTTATTATCGCTTGCTGTACGCATGCCGTCAGCCATGGCGGTGCGTGCGCCGGGCAGCGGCCTGCCCGCGGCTATGTTTAGCGGAATGGTCGGCGCAAGTGTGGCCCTGCGCCGCAGGGAATGTAGCCTAAGTTGCGTGCTTGCCGTAGCAATGCGGGCAAGACACCTCATACACATATTCCGGCGCCAGTTGCTGGCGCGGCGTGACGACGGCGCGGCAGACGAAGCATTGCACGGTTTCCGTCGGTTCCAGTTTCGGGTTCAGGGCCGTGCGGTAGTCGAAGACGAAGCAGTCGCCCGTGTAGTGCTCGCCGCCCACTTCCTCAAAATACTTCAGGATGCCGCCGTCGAGCTGGTACACGCTGTCGTAGCCGATTTCCTTCATGTGGATGGCGGCCTTTTCGCAGCGGATGCCGCCCGTGCAGAAGGTGACGACGGTCTTGCCTTCCAGTTCATCCTTGTGGGCCGCCGCCACGGCCGGGAATTCCGTGAACTTGTCGATGCGATAATCAAGCGTGTTGTTGAATGTGCCCACGTCCACTTCAAAGGCGTTGCGCGTTTCCATCATGACCACGGGTTTGCCCGCGTCGTCGACGCCGGCGTCGAGCCAGCGCTTGAGCGTATGCGCGTCGACGGACGGGGCGCGGCCCAGTTCCGGCTTGATCAGCGGCATGCGCATGGTGATGATTTCTTTTTCAGCTTGACCAGCATGCGCTTGTGCGATTGCTCGTTCGATAAGCTTTCCTTCCATTCCAGGTCCGCCAAGCGCTCGTCGCTGCGCACCCAGGCGAGGAAGCTGTCGATATGCTCGCGCGTGCCCGACAGGAACATGTTGATGCCTTCCGGCGTCAGCAGGATCGTGCCCTTCAGGCCCAGCGCCAGGCATTGCTCCTGATACAAGGGACGCATGGCTTCCGTATCGGCCAGCGTGATGAATTTATACGCGGCAATATTGACGAACGTGGCGGCGGGCGGGCTGACGGCAGCGGAAACGGCGGGTGTTGCTGGGGTGATGGCTTGCATGATGGCGATCGGTTTAGACTGAACAGCCGATATTATAAGCCCGACAGGCCAGGCGGGATACCCGGTCCGTACGCGCGACGCGGTAGAATAGACCCCATTGAATTTTGCACGAAACGGTACACAGGATGGAAATGGTAATGCAAGAGGCCGGCGCTCCGGCCGTGACACCGCAAGCTGCACAAGGGCCCGCATTTGTCCATTTGCGCGTGCACTCGGAGTACTCGATCGTCGATGGCCTGGTGCGCATCGACGACGTGGTCAAGGCGGCGGCGAAGGACAAGCAGGTGGCGCTGGCCGTCACCGACCTGTCGAACCTGTTTGGCATGGTCAAGTTCTACAAGGAAGCGCGCGGCAAGGGCATCAAGCCCATCGTCGGCGTCGACGTGTGGATCACGAATGACGACAACCGCGAAAAACCGTCGCGGCTGCTGTTGCTGGCGAAGAACCGCATGGGTTATCTGCAGTTGTGCGAACTGCTGTCGACGGCCTGGCTGACCAACCAGTACAAGGGGCGCGCCGAGCTGCGCATCGAGTGGCTGCAGGCGCTGGCGACGAATACCTACGACCTGTACCCGGGCGAAAGCGCGGCGAATGGCTTGATCGTGCTGTCCGGCGCGCATTTCGGCGACGTCGGTACTGCCATCGAGAATGGCAACCTGGCCCTGGCCGAGCGCAATGCGCAGCGCTGGGCCGAGATTTTCCCCGGCCATTTCTATATTGAAATCCAGCGCGGCGGCCAGGCCAACCAGGAGGCGCAGGTGCGCCACGCGGTGGCCCTGGCTGCCAAGCTGGGCTTGCCCGTGGTCGCCACCCATCCCGTGCAATTCATTTCCCCTGAGGAATTTATTGCCCACGAAGCACGCACCTGTATCGCCGAAGGCGAAATGCTGGCCAACGCCAAGCGGGTGAAACGCTTCAATGACAGCCAGCGCTTCCTGTCGCAGGCCGACATGGCGGAATTGTTTGCCGACTTGCCGGCCGCGCTGGCCAATTCCGTGGAAATCGCCAAGCGCTGCAATCTGACCTTGACCCTGGGCAAGCCGCAACTGCCGAACTTCCCCACGCCGCCAGGCATGACGATCGACCAGTTCCTCGTGGCCGAATCGCAGGCGGGCCTGGAAAAGCGTTTGATCCAGCTGTATCCGGACCCGGAACGGCGCGAAAAGGAGCGTCCGCGCTACGCATCGCGCTTGAAATTCGAGACGGACACGATTTGCAACATGAAATTCCCCGGCTACTTCCTGATCGTGGCCGAGTTTATCCAGTGGGCCAAGGAAAACGGCGTGCCCGTCGGCCCGGGGCGCGGTTCGGGCGCCGGTTCGCTGGTCGCGTATTCGCTGTTGATTACGGATCTTGATCCATTGCAATACAACCTGCTGTTCGAGCGCTTCCTGAATCCCGAACGCGTCTCGATGCCCGACTTCGATATTGACTTTTGCCAGGAAGGGCGCGATCGCGTCATCCAGCACGTCAAGGATTTGTACGGCAAGGAGGCCGTCTCGCAGATCGCCACCTTCGGTACCATGGCGGCCAAGGGCGCGATCCGCGACGTGGGCCGCGTGATGGACTTCGGCTACAACTTCTGCGACGGCATCTCGAAGCTGATTCCGTTCAAGCCCGGCAAGCCCGTGTCGATCGCCGACGCCATCGAGGAAGAGCCGCTGCTCAAGGAGCGCCTGGAAAACGAGGAAGAGGTCAAGCAGCTGCTGGACCTGGCGCAGCAGGTCGAAGGCATCACGCGCAATATCGGCATGCACGCGGGGGCGTGCTGATCGCCCCGGGCAAGCTGACGGACTTCTGTCCGCTGTACACGCAGGGCGGCGACTCGGGTGTCGTGTCGCAGTACGACAAGGATGACGTGGAAGCCGTCGGCCTGGTAAAGTTCGACTTCTTGGGTCTGACGACCCTCACCATCCTCGACCGCGCCGTGCGCTACATCAAGCAGCTTGATCCCGCGCAGGCGAACTTCGACCTGGCCACCTTGCCGCTGAACGACAAGCCGTCGTACGACCTGCTGACCAAGGCCAAGACCGTGGCCGTGTTCCAGCTGGAGTCGCGCGGCATGCAGGGCATGCTGAAAGACGCGCGTCCCGACCGTTTCGAAGACATTATCGCGCTGGTGGCGCTGTACCGTCCGGGCCCGATGGACCTGATTCCCGACTTCTGCAAGCGCAAGCACGGCGAGCGCTTCGATTATCCCGATCCGCGCACGGAATCGATTCTGTCCGAAACCTACGGCATCATGGTGTATCAGGAGCAGGTGATGCAGATGGCGCAGATCGTCGGCGGTTACTCGCTGGGCGGCGCCGACATGCTGCGCCGCGCCATGGGTAAAAAGAAGGCCGAAGAGATGGCCGAGCACCGCGAGATCTTCCGCGCCGGTGCGGCGAAGGATGGCTTGACGGCGGAAAAGGCCGACGAGATCTTCGACTTGATGGAAAAGTTCGCCGGCTACGGTTTCAACAAATCGCACGCCGCCGCCTACGCCTTGCTGTCGTACCACACGGCCTACCTGAAAGCGCACCACACGGCCGCCTTCATGGCCGCCAACTTGTCGCTGGCCATGGACGACACGGACAAGATCAAGATTCTGGTGGAAGACTCGCTGGAAATCTGCAAGCTGACCTTGTTGCCGCCCGATATCAACGAATCGGATTACCGCTTCACGCCGAGCGGCGCACCGCCGTCCGTGAGCGGCAAGAAAGTCACGCAGATCCGCTATGGCCTGGGCGCCGTGAAAGGCTCGGGCCAGAACGCCATCGAAGCCATCATCGCCGCGCGCGAGGCGGGCGGGCCCTTCACGAGCCTGTTCGATTTCTGCAAGCGCGTGGATAAAAAGCAGATCAACCGCCGCACCATCGAGTCGCTGATCCGCAGCGGCGCGTTCGATTGTCTGAAGGTCGACCGCGCCATCCTGCTCGCATCCGTGGCCTTCGCCATGGAATGCGCGGACCAGGCCGCCAAGGCGGCCAACCAGGTGAGCCTGTTCGGCGGCGACGACAGCGACATGGTGGCGCCGCCCGAGTACGTCAAGGTGCCCGTGTGGACGGATAAACAGCGCCTGACGGAAGAAAAGATCGCGCTGGGCTTCTACCTGTCGGGCCACCTGTTCGATTCGTATGCGCCCGAGGCGCGCCGTTTTGCACGCACGAAATTGTCGGAACTGTCGCCATCGCGCGAGCCGCGCATGATGGCGGGCGTCATCACGGGCTTGCGCACGCAGATGACGCAGCGCGGCAAGATCCTCATTGTCACCCTGGATGACAAGAGCGGCACGGTGGAAGTGACGGTGTATGGCGAATTGTTCGATTCCAACCGGAAAATCTTCAAGGAAGACGAATTCCTGGCCGTCGTCGGCAAGGTGTCGGAAGACCGTTTCTCGGGCGGCTTGCGTATCACGGCCGAGAGCGCCTTCGACATCATCGCCGCGCGCGTGCAATATGGCCGCCAGCTGGGCCTGACCTTGCCGGCCACCCTGGACGCCAAGCGCATCCGTGACGTGATCATGCCGCACCGGGCCGAGACGGGCTTGCCGATCGCCGCGCGGGTCAGCCCGCAAGGCGTCAGTTGCGTGCTGCAGTTTGGCGACGAGTGGAAAGTGGCGCCATCGGATGAATTGCAGATGGCGCTGGAGCAAATGCTAGGCGCGCAAGAGGTGGCGGTCGAATACTGACCGGCACTGCCCGGCGCAGACGACAAAGCCAAACCGCAGACATGCTGGTTTGGCTTTTTTACGTTTACATGTCTTTCAGGCCCGTGATCGCATAGCCCTTGGCGGCGATCTGCTGGTGCGGCTGTTCGATATGGTAGTCGGGCAAGATCTCGGCATCGTCGGCCACTTCGCTGGCGCGTACTTCGAGTTGCCAGTCGGTATTGGTCACTTCTTCCGGAATAAGCTTTCCTTCCGGCACGGCGAGGTAGGAAAAAATGCCGTCGTGTTCGGCCCGGCGGTAGATGTCTACGCGCATGAATGCCTCCTAGTAAACGTTGGGGGAACCGGCGCACCGCAGTGCATGCCGATAGCGCTAGCGTAACAGGATTGTGCCATGCACGCGTTGTAGCGTGTGCCGCAAGAGGGAGGAGCGCTCAGGCGATGGCGGAAGCGTAGTCGTCGTCATCGAGTATGGCCGATTGACGTACCTCGCCGGCGGCCGCAGCGTTTGCCGTGGCGGCCTGTAGCGGGCTGCGATGCGCGTCGAGGCCGTTACGCAGGCTGCCGATCATGGCCAGTGTCAGTTCATGGCGCTTGCGGGCTTCCGAGCGTTTCTTGGAAGGAATTTCTTCCAGTGCCGGCAAGGGCAGGTTTTCGCACCTTAGCTCGAAATCGCCATCCTGGCGCATGTGCGCACCCAATTCTTGCCATATTGCATTGTAGTCGGCGAACAAACGGCCTTTCTTCGCGGAGTGGTGTACGGCACGGTTGATATTGCCGACAAGAAGCATCTTGCCGCAGCCGTGTTCATACCCCAGCTGGCGCACCAGGCGTACCATCAGGGTCTTCGGACGCATGCCGTGCAAGTCGCGCGTTGCCTCGCGCACGCGGTGTGCGCTTTCCTGGCCCTTCGGGCCTTGCAGGCAGCCGATGCGCATGGCCAGGGTAGCGCGCAGCTGGCTGCCGAAGAAGGAAAAGGCGATCGAATAGAGCACGTCGTCGTCATGCATCAGTTGCAGCACCATCTCGCCTTCGCGGTCCATCGGGTGCAGCGAACACAGTTGCAAATGGTAGGGCGCGCCCGACTTGCCCGCCACCGTGCCCAGGCGCACGGGGCCGTGGGCCGCTTGACTCATCAGCTTGCCCCAGCCTTGCTGCAAGATGAAGTGGTAGTGCTCGGCCAGCAATGCCACGCGCTGGTGGCAATTCAAGGTCAGGCTCAGGTAAGGCCGGTAGACCTTGTGGATCATGTGCGGATAGGCGTGGACCAGATCATGAAACACCGGATGCGAATTCAGCAGTTGTAGCCATAGTCGGGTTTGGCGTTGTTGCACGCGGGCGCGCAGATGCAGCTTGAGCAGTTCGCGCCAGCGGCGCATGCCGTTCGGCATCGCCATCAAGCCGTCAGACAGGGTAATAGTTGGCGTCATCGTGCGCATGTCCATGATAAAGAGGGAGCGTCGAAGCCGTTTCGGCTCAGACGGGTACCGGGCTGCTGACGCCCTCGTGGTTTGCCAGCAGGATGGTGGTGCCGCGGCTGCCACGCGCCAGCTTGCCGGCCAGGCCGCCCGAAAAACGCCGCGGCCAGGCGCCGTGCCGCTGCGCCGGCAAGACCACTTCGTGGCAACCCAGCAGCTCAGCCGTATCTAGGATCGTGAACAGCGGCTCGCCGGCGAAAATGTGGGTGCTGAAATCGATATGAGAACGGCTCAGGTAGAGTCCCGCCTCGTGCATCATGTGCTGCGTGGCCGGGTCAAGGGCATCGCATTCGCTGGCGCAGTGCCGGGGCACGCCATCGGCACTGCGGCGCGGCGCCGGTGTCACGTGCAACAGGCTGACGCAGACGTTGATGCCCCATTCCTGCAGGCGTCTGGCGTAGCGCGCACCGTAGATGATGTCGCTGGCGCGCTTGACGGGCAAGAGCAGCAGCAAGGTATCCTGGCCCGGCTTGCCGCAGATGCCGGCGGCGCTGTCCGGGGCGCGGTGGCGTTGCGGGGCAAGGCGCGGTGCATGCATGGAAAAGATGGCCGTGGTGGAAAAACCACATCATCTTATCCATGCCCGTACCCCCTGTAAATTGGCGAAACAGCGTACGGGTTTCCCTTATGGCCGCGTGTTTTTAATAGCGGTAAGTGACATACACGGCGCCGATCGGCGAGGTCTTGCGCTGCACGATGGGACTCTTGGCCGCGTCGCCCAGACGGCTCTCGACGCCGACCAGCGTGTTGATGCCCCAGCGCGCATCGAAGCGGTGTTCCCAGTTGACGGTGGCTTGCGCTTCATAGAAACCGCCCTTGGGCGTGTATTGCTTGAACGAGGTATTCGCGGCCTGGGTGGCCGTCACCCCATACATGGTCTGCACATACTTGCGCTCGCCCCAGCCCAGCTGGCCGCCGATGCTCACGCTGTCCTTCTGCATGCCCTTGGCATCGGCCCGGCCGTAGATCTGGCCTGTGGCGCCGAAATGCACATTCGCGCCATTTTCGCGGTTCGACAGGGGAATGTCGCTCGAGACGCTCAGCGACAGGCCTGGGAAGGGCGAATAGCCGGCGCTGAGCAGGGCGCTGGCGTTGCCCTTGACTTCGCCCATGCCCTTCAGGTAATCGCTGCCGCCCCAGCCGTTGGCGCCCGTGCGCTTGTGGTCTTCGCGGTTGCCGCGGTAGCCCAGCGCGGCGCTGTAGCTGAAGGGGCCGGCCTGGCCGCCATAGCCGATGCCGCGCGACGTGCTGAAGAACAGGCCATTGGTCATGGCGTAATCGAGGATGATCAACGGCGAGGCCGACAGCTTGTCGGCGCCGGAATAGCTGGACACGGCGGCGACGCCGCCGCCGATGGTGAAGACATTTTCCGCCGGCGGTTCGGCCGCCGCGGCGGCCAGCGGGTTGAGGATCATGCCGCTGGCGAGTGCCAGCGAGGTCAGCAGGGTTGTGGGTGCGTGCATGGAGTTTTCCGTCAGGTGGAGAACCGAGTCCGGAGTGGCTCGATTGACTGCCGACAGTATCGATCCTTGCCATGAAGGAAAAATGAGCCTTTTATTAAGATTGCATGAAGAGCGCTTCTTTACCCATTCTTCAGCTTGCGGTGGTTTAATGCTCACCATGAAGATACTGCTGATTGAAGACGATATGGACCTGGGCAACGGCGTGCGGATCGCCTTGCGCGACCAGGGCATGCAAGTGGTCTGGGTGCGCAGCCTGGAGGATGCGGCGCGCAGCATCGAGCACGACAGTTGCGAACTGGTGCTGCTGGACCTGGGCTTGCCCGATGGCGATGGCCTCGATTTGCTGGCCCGGCTGCGCGCGGCGCGCCTGCCAGTGCTGATCCTCAGTGCCCGCGATACGCTGGAACAGCGCTTGCGGGGTCTCGATGGGGGCGCCGACGATTACCTGGTGAAGCCCTTCGTGCTGGCCGAGCTGCTGTCGCGCGTGCGCGCCCTGGCACGCCGCAGCTATGGCTTCGATGGCGATACCATCGAATTGCGCGGCCTGCTGCTGCAGGTGCCCACGCGGCGTGTCAGCGTGCATGGCCGGCCCGTGGAGCTCACCGCCAGTGAATATGCCCTGCTGAAGACCTTGCTGATGCGCGCCAACCGGGTCATCACGCGCCGCGTGCTGGAAGAACACATCCTGCCCGGCGGGCTGGCCAATGCCAGCAACACCCTGGATGTGCATATGGGCAACCTGCGCCGCAAGATAGGCGAAGGCTATATCCGCACCGTGCGCGGCGTCGGCTATGTGATCGACCAGCAGGGCGAGACATCCACCCCGCCGGGCAGCGGCGCATGATGGGGCGTTTCTGGGCCATGCTGCGCCGGCCTACCCTGGTGCGCCGCCTGATGATGGCGCAAATGCTGATGCTGACCGTCCTGTGGAGCCTGGCCGTGGCGTATGTGCTGGTCGAGGGAGCTGGCGAAGCGAGCAATGTGACCCGCGGCGTGCTGCACGCCATTGTCAGCGTGGCCGATAACCTGGCCGAGCAGCCGCAGCGCCAGCAACAAAGCTTGCGCGCCATCGATGAAGCCTTGCGCGAGGAATTTGAAATGGGCCAGGTGCCGGAGCTGGCGCCGCGCATCCTGGTCTGGCGCGAGGGCAAACTGGTCTACAAGTCGCCCGATGCGCCCAGCGGTATCCGCAGCGCCGGCCCGGAGCAGATGGAAGTGGTGTACATCAAGGGCCAGGCCTGGCGCAGCCGCAGCCTGACCGAGGGCAGCACGCGCGTGACGGTGCTGGAAGCGGGAGGCGCCTGGCAATTTTTCATCACGATCAATTCACGCGGTTACTACCTGCTGCCGTTGCTGATCAGCCTGCCGTTTCTGCTGGTGCCGGCCTGGCTGTCGATCCGCCTGGCCATGCGCCCTTGGCGCAAGGTGGCGCAGGAGGTGGCGGCGCGCGGGCCACAGGATTTGCGTCCGCTGGCGTTCAAGCCGCCGCATGGCGAACTGGCGGCGCTGGTCGACAATATCAACGCCCTGTTGCAGCGGGTCGATGCCAGCGCCGCGCGCGAGCGCAGCTTCATCGCCGATGCCACGCATGAGCTGCGCACGCCGCTGGCGGCCATGCGCGTGAATGTCGAGGCCTTGCAGGGGCAGACGCATGATGCGCGTCAGCAAGAGCTACTGGACGGTATCTTGAACAGCGGCAAACGGGCCGCGCGCCTGGTGGGCCAGCTGCTGCAACTGACGCGCAGCGAAGTGCAGGCGGGCGGGGGCGAGTTGCCGCGGCGGCAGGCGCTCGATATCTTGCTGCAAGACCGTCTGGCGGCCCTGTCCGGCCTGGCCCAGGCGGGCGATATCGAGCTTGAATTGCAAGCCGGCGTCTCGCTCAGCGTACCCGGACAGCGCGAGAGCCTGGTCTCGCTGATCGACAACCTGGTGGAGAACGCCATCAAGTACAGTCCGCGCGGCAGCAGCGTGACGGTGTCGCTGCATGCGGAGCGGGGCCAGGCCGTGCTGCACGTGGCCGATCAGGGACCGGGCATCGCGCCGGCGCTGTATGAACGCGTGTTCGACCGCTTTTTCCGCGCGCCGCAGCAGGCGCAGCCAGGCAGCGGCCTGGGCTTGTCCATCGTCGCTTCCGTCGTGCGTCAGCACGGCGGCACGATTCAGTTGCACAGCGGTAATGGCGGCCTGGGCTTGCTGGTGGAGGTGCGCTTGCCGTTGGCCGAGGCCTGACCGCGCTGGCGTGCCTTGCGATATTGCATGAAGATTATTTCATGTGCCTATAACGCAAGATGGCATGGCGTGGCGCACGCTTGCGATGCATAATGCAAGACAGTTAAAAAACACCGTTATGCGCCCATTCCTGTCCCGCTACCTGCCGTACCCCGCCTTTGTCGGCCTGTACCTGCTGTTTGACTGGGCGACCTATATCGACCCGATGTACGGGCTGAACATCACCCCTGGAACCCCGATCCCGCGCTGGGCCTGGTATTTTGGCTGATCCATGGACGCAAGGCGGCGCTGCCATGGTTCATCGCCCTGGTGGCCGGCGAGGTGCTGGTGCGCGGCATGCCGGCAGGCCTGCCCCTGACCTTGCTCTGTTCGGCGTGGCTGGTGCTCGGCTATGGCGGCATCGGCGCCGTCTTGCGCCGCAGTTTCAGCAGCAGCGACATCTTCGACAACCGGCGCCGCCTGAGCGCCTGGGTCCTCATCGTGCTGCTTGGCACCGTGCTCAATGCGCTCGGCTATATTTCCTTGCTGTCGCTGACGGGGCGCATCCCGGCCAGCGAATGGGGCACGGCAGTCTGGCGTTTCGGCATCGGCGATACGGTCGGCATGCTGGTGTCGATGCCGCTGATCTGGGTGCTGTTCAGCGAGCGCGGGCGTGAGCGCCTGCGGGCCGCCGTCTGGCGCTGGGAAACCCTGGCTTACCTGGCGCTGGCCAGTTTCGTGCTGTGGAGCCTCTTCGGTTCCATCGTGCGTTCGGAATACAAGCATTTCTATTTCCTGTTTCTCCCCGTAATCTGGGCCGCCTCGCGCCAGGGCTTGCATGGCGCTGTGCTGGCCGTATTTGTATTGCAGCTATGCATCATCACCCTGGTGAAATGGACGCATGCGGTCGATATCCAGTTTTATGAATTGCAATTGCTCGACGCCGTGCTGGCGCTGGTGGGCTTTTTTATCGGCATCGTCGTCGATGAAATGCGCCAGGTGGCCGACGAACTGAAGCACACGATGCGCCTGGCGGCCGCCGGCGAAATGGCGGCCGCCCTGGCGCATGAGCTGAACCAGCCGCTGACGGCCTTGTCGACCTATGGCAAGGCGTGCGAATACCTGCTGGAACGGGGCGAGAACGGCGCCTTGCTGCGGGGCGCCATCGGGCACATGATCGTTGAATCGGGACGCGCCGCGGACGTGGTGCGCCGCCTGCGCGATTTTTTCCGTACCGGCGCGATGCAGCTCGAGGCGGTGCAGGCGAGCGCCTTGATCGCGGGCTTGGCGCGCCAGTTCACGCCGCTGTTCCATGAGCATGGCATCGAGCTGGTGCTGGCGCCGCCGTCGCCGCTGGCCGTCAACGCGGACCGCCTGCAAATCGAGCTGGTGCTGCGTAACTTGCTGGCCAATGCACAGGATGCGGTGATGGGCCAGCCGCGCGGCCAGCGCCGCATCACGGTGTCGGCCGAGCCGCTCGAGGGCGGCCGGCTGCGCCTGTCCGTGGAAGACAGCGGGCCCGGTATTTCCAATAGCCTGGCCGCACGCCTGTTCGAACCGTTCGTCTCGACCAAGGCCAGCGGCCTGGGGCTGGGGCTCGTGCTCAGCCGCAGCATCGTCGAAGCGCATGGCGGCCAGCTATGGGCCGAAGTGGGCAAGCATGGTATTTTTCGTTTTATCCTGCCCCTGGCGCACGCCGGTGCAGCCGCCAAGGGAGAGTATGGTGACAAGTAATTTGACGGTGTTTATCGTGGACGACGATCCCGCCGTGCGCGATGCGCTGGGTTTGCTGTTGGGCATACGCGGCTACCGCACGGCGCTGTTTTCCTGCGGCGAGGATTTCCTGCACAGCTGGCGGCCCGAGTGGGCCGGTTGTCTGCTGATCGATATCCGCATGTCGGGCATGGATGGCCTGAGCCTGCAGCGCCGCCTGCTGGAGCTCAACTGCATGCTGCCCATCATCATCATCACGGGGCACGGCGACGTGGCGCTGGCACGCCAGGCATTCAAGGCGCAGGCCAGCGATTTCCTGGAAAAACCATTTGACCACGACAAGCTGCTGGCCGCCATCGATGAAGCGTTTTCGCGCGAGGCGCATGCGCGCGGCCAGTTGCAGCGCCAAGTGGAAGGGCTGGCCTTGCTGCGCGCCCTGACGCCGCGCGAGCGCGAAGTGATGCATCTGGTGGTGACGGGCCAGCACAACCGCGACATCGCCCCGGCGCTGGGTATTTCCGTGCGCACCGTGGAAGTGCACAAGGCGCGCCTGATGGACAAGCTGGGTGTCGATAATGTGGCCGACCTGGTGCGCATCAGCATGCTGGGCACCGGCTAGCCGCGGCAGAGCCCTCTAGGCGATGGCCTTCAGTACCTGATCGCTTGAAATCGCCTTGACCCAGTCGCTGCGCCGCGCCACCGTGATGACGGTGCTGTTGGCGCTGTCGAAGGGTGCCCATTCGGGATTTTTCTTGCGCATCAATGCCACCACGGGCACATGCACGGCGTTCGCCAGATGCATGATCGATGTTTCCACTGAAATAATCAGGTCGCATTGCGCCAGCATGGCCGGCAGCTGGAAAAAGTTGTCGACGGCACTGAAGGCTTGCGTGCGCGGCAAGTTGTGCGCCCGCACGACGGCATCCACCCTGGCCAGTTCCTGCGGCATTGCATTGATCAGGAAGCAGGCATGCTGCCATTTCGGCATCGCCTGCATGCGCGCGATCAGCTCGGCAATGCGTTCCAGCGGCCAGCCGCGCTTGTGCGACTTGGCAAATGGATTCAATAGCACGAGCGGACCCTGGCGCGGGGCAAAGCCCCAGGCAGCCAGTTGCTCCTGCGCCTGCTGCAATGCGTGTTCGGGAATGTGCACGAAGGGGTAGCGTTCGGCCACGGGAATATCGAGTCCCGTCAATTGATGGAACCAGTCCGCATACACGCTGCTGATATGGTGTTCGCCGGCATCCTGTCCCGCATACGAGGCCAGCACGGCATCGATCTTGCGGTAGGCCAGGTAATGCCAGGGGCGTAGCGGGCTGAACGGCTTGCGCGTGCCGATCACCAGCCCGTGCGGGCTGATCGCGCGGGCAAGGTCCGCATATTGTTGTGGCCGTACGTGGGCCAGCGACACGACGACAGGATAGTGCTCCGCCTTCGCCTCGCGCAGTGACTCTTCGTATAGCGCCGGGCTGTAGGTCTTGCGGTAAACCTTGGAAAACAAACCCGACTGCTCTACCCAGTCGTACAGCGAATAGGTGCGCAAGCTTTCCCATTGTTTGGCGTCGGACGTGCGCCGTACTTCGTCGACCCACAGGTGGATCTGGAGATGGGGGTAGGCCGCGGCAAAGGCGCGGAAACCGTTTTGCAGGTAGGTAAAGTCTCCCAGCGCCAGATGGGCGATGAACAGAATTTTTTCCGACTTTTGCAGAAGTTCGGCGGGAATCAAAGGCGTCATGTATCAGTGCGATTTCAGGTATTCATTCGATGGCGTCATACCACTTGTTGGGAAAATTGCAGGCGATGCAGGTTGGCATACGCGCCGTCGGCATCCAATAATTGCTGGTGACTGCCGGTTTCCATTATTTTCCCATGCGACAATACCACGATACGGTCCGCACGTTCAATTGTTGATAGTCGATGAGCAATAACTAATGTCGTTCTGCCTTGCATCAGGTGCTCCAGCGCCGCTTGCACGGCCCGCTCCGCCTCCGTGTCCAGTGCCGAGGTGGCTTCATCGAGGATCAGGATGGGCGCATCCTTGTAGATCGCGCGGGCGATGGCCACGCGCTGGCGCTGGCCGCCGGACAGGCGCGAGCCGTTGTCGCCCAGGCGCGTTTCCAGGCCGTCGGGCAAGCCGTCGATGACGTCCGACAGGAAGGCGGCCGCCGCGGCCGCCTCGACGCGCTGCCGGTCCGGGGCCGCATCGCCATACGCGATGTTGGCGGCCAGGGTATCGTCGAACAACACCACCTGCTGGCTGACCATGGCGATCTGGCTGCGCAGGCTGGTCAGGGCGATGTCGTCAATATTCTGCCCATCGAGCAAGATTTCACCGCTGCTGACCGAATAAAAGCCGGGCAGCAGGCTGACCAGGGTGGACTTGCCGCCGCCGGACATGCCGACAAAGGCGACCGTTTGGCCTGGCGCGATGCGCAGATCGATGTGCTGCAGGGCCAGTTCCTGGTGCCCGGGGTAGGCAAAGCTGACATCCTTGAATTCGATGCGGCCTTTGCTGCGGCCCGCCAGCGGCTTGCCGCCCGTACGTTCCGGCGTCTTGTCGATCAGTAAAAAGACCTCTTCGGCGGCGGCCATCCCGCGCTGCAGGGGGCCGTTGACTTCAGCCAGTTGTTTCAGGGGCGTCAGCAGCATCAGCATGGCCGTGATGAAGGAAACGAAGCCGCCCACCGTGATTTGCCCCTGCTCCGACTGGAACAGGGCCATCACGATGACCAGGGCCACAGCGGCGGCGGTGATCACCTGCGTGATGGGCACGGTGGCGGAAAAGGTGGTGGTCATGCGCATGCTGTAGCGGCGCAATTGCTCGGCGCGCTCTTCGAACCGCGCCTTCTCGTACTGCTGTCCGCCGAAGATCTTGATCACCTGCTGGGCGCGCGTGGTTTCCTCGATGACCTGGGTCAGTTCGGCGTTGACGGCCAGCGAGTCGCGGTTGAGTTTTTTCAGGCGCTTGCCCGTGGTGCGCACGACGATGGTCAGCACGGGCAGCAGCACCAGGGTGACCAGGGTCAGTGCCCAGTTCAGGTACAGCAGCCAGGCCAGCAAGCCCAGCACGGTCAGCGAGGAGCGCACGATCGAAGTAAACACCTTGGTCACCATCTCGATGATCTGCTGCACTTCGAACATGATGGAGTTGATGACCTTGCCCACCGTGTGTGTGTTGTAGAAGTCGATGGGCAGGTTGAGCATGCTGGCAAACATCCGGCGCCGCAATTCGTTGAGGATGCGCGTGGAGACATAGCTCATCAGGTAACTGCTGGCAAACGTCGAGGCGCCGCGGATGGCAAAGATGCCGATGACGATCAGCGGCACCAGCCAGTAGGAAAATGCGACCTTGCCGCCGAAGCCATTGTCGAGCAGTAACTTGAGCGCATATGGCAGCAGCGGTTCCGTGCCCGCCGTGACGACCATCGCCAGCAGGGCCAGGGCCAGGTGTTTCTTGTAGGGCGCATGCAGCGCGGTGAGGCGCTTCAGGTCGGGCGTGAGCATCGGTATGGTTCCTTGCAGGGGACAGCAAAAACGGTCAGGCGGAAGACGAGCTCAAGCGATACGCTCTTGCTGGCGCAACAGGGCCCACAGTATCACCATCGGGAAGACCAGCATGATGATGCCGATATTCAGGGTGAGCGAACTCGTTGTCAGGCCAAAAATCATATAGCAAGTGCACAGTAGCATGCCTGCCAGAGCAAACGGCCTGGCGCCGGCAGGACCGCGGTGCGATGTGCGTGCAAACAGGGCCAAGGGCAGCAGGAGCAGAGCCAGCAGTGCCAGCACGCCAGTGATGCCGCGCTTGACCAGGACATCCAGGTAATCGCTATGAGCATTCGTATAGTCACTGACGAGTTTGCTAATTTTCCCTTCCGCCAGCATTATTTTTTCTGTTGCAGATAGCCGGAACGGCCCATGCCCAGCCATGGATGCTCTTTTACGAGCTCTGTCGCGGTATCCCACATCACCAGCCGCTGGCCAACTGAAGTGCTGACATCTCCGTCATTCTTGTATTTTTGCAATTCGGAGATGACCGTGGCCACACGCTGCTGTACCGGCGAATGCGGAATGGCATAGGCCAGGCTCACGAGGACAAACAGTAGCGACAGGGTGACGGCCAAATGACGGCGGCCGTGGTTTTTGGCGTGATGTATCGCCATGATGATGAGGCAGACGGGCAAAGCCAGCCAGCCTCCGCGGCTACCACTGATGACTGAACCGACGATGCCGGCAAGGCATCCCGTCAGCAACAGGCCACTCCAGGCATAACGGTGCGCCTGCGTGCGCGCCCAGTCGAGTCCGCAGAGCGCCAGTATGCCCAGTAGCATGCTGACATTGCCATAATGAATGGGGTTGCTGGTGGCCGCTTGCGGACGAATCAGGCTGTCAGGAACAAATTGCATCAAGGCATACGCTGCGCCGGCAATAGCGCCGACGGACAAGCCGGCCCACCAGAACATCGGCCGTGGTGGGTAAGCCAGCAGCAACAGCAGCACCGGGATCGCCAGCAGGGCGCGTAGGGGCATGTCGAATTCGCGCGGAGGATCGCCGTGGTACAGCATATTGGCGGTAAAGATCAGGAAATACGCCAGTAGGACACCGATCAGCAGATAGTCCTGACGCTGTAGAGCCAGGCTGGCACGTCTCCACAATAAGGAGCCGCTGGCCAATAGCAGAACCAGTGCGCCAAGGGAGTAACCACTGTTGACAGCCAGCGCCAATGCCGAAAAGAGAAAAACACAAACAGAGGTCAGGCCGAGCATGAATATCCTTGGTAACGCACGTCGTCGCCATGATGGCAACTGTAGCAACATAAAGTAGGCGTCATTGTAATCGAAGGTGCTTGCAAAAACGCTGACGGAGAATTTACTCTTCGATAACTATATGAGCGGTCTCAAGGGGAAGAATGAAAAAAACCATGGTTTTCAGCCATGGTTTTTTTGTAAGCAATGGTAACTTGCCGTTAATTTGCCAAGGCCGCAAGGCCTGTCATGCGTATCAGGCGATGGCCGGCACGCGCGTGGCCACGCCGGTGGCAATCGCCGCTTGCGACACGGCAGGCGCGACCCAGCTGCGCAGGCGCTCGTCGAATGGCGACGGAATCAGTTGCAGCGGCGTCAGCGCGCTGCTTTCGTGGCCTGGCAGCGGTTCTTTGGCCAGTGCGGCGATGGCGCGCACGCAGGCCAGCTTCATTTCTTCGTTGATGGTGGTGGCGCCCACGTCGAGCGCGCCGCGGAAGATGTACGGGAAGCACAGCACGTTGTTGATCTGGTTCGGGTAGTCCGAGCGGCCCGTGGCGACGATGGCGTCGTCGCGCACGGCATGCACTTTTTCCGGGGCGATTTCCGGATGCGGATTGGCCAGGGCGAAGATCAAAGGCTTGGCGGCCATCGATTCGACCATCTGCGCGCTCACCACGCCGCCCTTCGAGACGCCGATGAAGATGTCGGCGCCGACCATGGCGTCGGCCAGGTCGCGGTCGCTCGTATCGTTCGCGTAGCGCGCCTTGTTCTCTTCCATGCTGGCATCGCGGCCCGGGTAGATCACGCCCTGGCTGTCGCAGACCTTCAGCAGCGACTTGTTCAGGCCCAGCGAGACGAGCAGGTCCAGGCAGGCGATCGATGCCGCGCCGGCACCCGAGACGGCCACCTTGACGTTGCCGATATCCTTGCCCACCAGTTCCAGGCCGTTCAGGATGCCGGCCGCGACGATGATGGCCGTGCCGTGCTGATCGTCGTGGAAGACGGGAATGTTCATGCGCTTGCGCAATTGCTGTTCGATGTAGAAGCAGTCGGGCGCCTTGATGTCTTCCAGGTTGATGCCGCCGAAGGTCGGCTCCATGCGCACCACGGTGTCGATGAACAGGTCGGGATCGTTCTCGGCCAGTTCGATGTCGAACACATCGACGTCGGCGAACTGCTTGAACAGGCAAGCCTTGCCTTCCATCACCGGTTTGCTGGCCAGCGGGCCGATATCGCCCAGGCCCAGCACGGCGGTGCCGTTGGTGATCACGGCCACCAGGTTGCTGCGCGACGTGTAGGTGCCGGCCGTGCGCGGATCTTCCACGATGGCTTCGCAGGCGAAGGCCACGCCCGGCGAATACGCCAGGGTCAGGGCGCGGGCATCGCCCAGCGGTTTGGTTGGCGTGACGGAAATCTTGCCTGCACGGGGCTGTGCGTGATAGGCGAGGGCGGCTTCTTTCAGGTTGAAGGTTTCGCCGTTCTGTTCGGCGTGCTTGCTGTGGGAAGTAGACATAGGAATTCTGGGAAGGGCAACCAGGCCCGAGTGGTAAGTCCGAGCCATGGTATGCAAGCGTTTGCACGCTGTCAAGGCTGGAATGTACTTAAGAGTCTCAAAACCGCTTTGGACAACGGCTTTATTTCAATGCAAGCGTTTGCTCGGTTTTTGACGAAAAGGGGAATTTTGCGATAAAATCACGGTATTGCGATCCGGGAAGCCCATGACAAACAAGAACCCCACCTTAAGCGACGTCGCGCGGGCCAGCGGCGTGCACTTTTCCACCGTGTCGCGCGTGATGAACCCGGCAACGCGGCAAATGGTCAGCGCCGAGGTGGCCGCGCGCGTGCTGGCCGAAGCGGGCCGCCTCGGCTACCGCCCCAACCGCGCCGCTTCCACCCTCGTCACGCGCAAGTCGCGCATCATCGGCGTGGTCTTGCCCGACATCACCAACGCTGTTTTCCCGCCGATTTTGCTGGGCATCGAAGAAGGCTTGCGCAAGCATGGCTACCTGGCCATCGTCGCCAACGTGGGCGCCGACGAGGAAGAGCAGCTGTTCGTCATCAACCGCCTGCTGGGGCAGCAGGTCGATGGCCTGATTTTGGCTACCGCACGGCGCGACGATCCCGTCATCAAGATGTGCATCGACCAGAACGTGCCGGTGGTTACCGTCAATCGCAGCGACGAGACGGGCGTCGCTTCCTGCGTCGTCAGCGACGACGTGGTCGGCATGCGTCTGGCCGTGGAACACCTGCTGGCGCTGGGCCACCGCCATATCGCGCACATCGCCGGTCCGGAAAACCTGTCCACGGGCCACGTGCGCCGCCTCGGTTTCCTTGCCGCCATCCAGGCCAGCGAACTCGCTCCCTCGCAAGCGTTCGTTTTTGAAAGCAGCGGCTATTCGCGCGAATGCGGCAAGGCGGCCCTGCTGGAACTGCTGCGCCAGTCGCCGCAAACGACGGCCGTGGTGACGGGCAGCGACCTGGTTGCCCTCGGCTGCTACGACGCCATCCGCGAACTGGGCTTGAACTGCCCCGCGGATATTTCCGTGGTGGGCCACAACGACATGCCGTATATGGACATGATCCGTCCGCCCCTGACCACCATCCGCATCCGCCACCACGGCATCGGCACGGAAGCGGCCCGGCTGATCCTGCAAACCATCGCCGCGCCCGATTCCCCGGTGCTCGACGTGCGCCTGAAACCCGAACTGGTGGTGCGCGAATCGACGGCCGCGCCGCGCGCCTGACACCTTCTTGCCCTTCTTTCGTCCGAATATGTTTAAATCTTGATATTGATAATTGTCAAGGCCGCGCCATGCAGACGAGAGCAAAGCAAGCACAGCAGGGAGGCCGCTGATGCCGAAGAATTTCGGCATGCCCGGCAACGCCTGGCGCTATGCGCTGGGCAGCGACTATGGCTATTGCTCGCCGCTACTCGAAGGCATTGAATTTGAAAACGAGTGGGTTACTATCCGCGAATCGGCGATCCGCATCCGCGCCGGCTATGCCTGGGATGGCTGTTCGCCCTGTATCAGCGTGCTCGGCCTGTTTTACGTGGGGACGCCCGATGGCGCGCAGCACCTGGGTTTGCCGGCCACCTATCACGCCAGCCTCGTGCATGACGTGCTGTGCCAGTGGCGCGCCGACATTCCCGTCACCCGCGCGCAATCGATCGCCATTTTCCACCAGTTGCTCAGGGAGGTGCGCTTCCCCTTGGCGGGACTGTATGCGGGCGCCGTCTTTCTGTTCGGGCCGCGGCGCGACTTCATGCGGCCTGGCGCGCGCATCGCAGCGCCCGCCCCGCACCCGCCAGGCGCAACATTAAAGCGGCGCTAACGCCGCCGCCGACGCGCCATGATGTTAAACTGGCGCCCCTCAACGTATTTTGCCCTCTATCGCCATGACCAAAACCAACACGCCTTCCCCGAAACGCCGCGAAGAGGGCGTCGCCAAGCTGACCGTCAATCCCTTCCTGGACGCCGAGTTTTACGCGCGCATGCGCGACTACACGGAGCGCGATGCGGCCATCATCAAGGAATTGAAGGCGATCGCCGAGATCCGCGCCGGCAACAAGCAGCCCGATCCTCGCCTGGCGCCGTCGTTGCAAGCACTGCGCGATACCGTCAAGAAAGGCTTGAGCTTTGGCGAGATGCTCGAGCGCATGGCTGCCGGCAAGGAAAAAGGCTTGTGGGAACCGTGGATGACGACCTTCGGCATCGAGATCCGCGCCGTCAACTACGGCGCCGGCCCGCGCAACGCCTGCCTGGTGCTGGACCTGGCCGCGAATGCCCCCGCGCACGCCATGTTCGCCAAGGCCGGCATCCAGAACTGGCGCAGCCTGGCCGCCGACGACTGCGCCGTCGTGCGCTCGGAAAAAGCGACGGAAACGTCGCCGCTGAAAGTGTATGCCGTGTTTTACCTGGACCCGCTGCCGGCCTGAACCAGCAGCACCACCGCCAGCACGATCAGCATCACGCCCGACAGCCGTTCCAGCAACGGCAGCGCGCGCGCAAAGCGCTGCCGCAGGGCGGTGCTGCCGATGGCCAGCGCCACGGTCATATCCCACGCCAGCACGGCAAAGACCATCCACGCGCCATACGCCGCCATCGCAGCGGGGCTCGTCTGCCTGGCGGCCAGCACGGTGGCGAGGCTGACGTAGAACAGCGCATTCTTCGGATTCAGGATGGCGGACATGAATCCCATCAAAACGCCGCCGCGCCAGTTTTCCCTGGCTGCCGCCGGCGTGGCTGCCAGGCTGCTCTTGCCCGCATGGCGCAAGAACAGCCAGCCCAGGTAAAGCAGATAGGCGCATCCTGCCAACTGCACCGCCATGAACGCCGTACTGCCGGTCCGCAGCACCGATAGGCCTCCAAACGCCGCCGCGATAAATACGGCATTGGCCAGCGTAATGCCCACGCAAGCAGCAGTGGCGCCGCGCCAGCCGTGAGCCAGCGCGCTGCGCGACACGAGGAAGAAGTCTGGGCCGGGCGACAGCAAGGCCAGGAAATGGGCGGCGGCGATCAATAGAAAATCCTGCATCAGGCGCGACTCCGTCAACAATGGGAAGACGAGTATGCGGATGTGCTGGCGATGTGTATTGAATAAAATTGCAGCTAGCGGTAGCGACCCGGCGTGATGCCGGCATGGGCCTTAAAGACGCGCTGGAAGTGGCTCTGGTCGGCAAAGCCCAGCTCATGCGCCAGCTGCGCCAACGCCGTTCCCGCCTGCAAACGGCTGCGCGCGCGGTTGACGTGCGCGTTCAGCTGGTAGGCATGCGGCGTCATGCCGGTGGCGGCGCGAAAGGCGCGGATCAATTGAAAAGGGCTCAGGCCTGCCGCTTCCGCCAGTTGCCGCAGGCTGGCCGAGGGTTGCGCCTGCAGCGTTGCGAGCACGGGCGCCAGCTGCCGCGGCACCGGCCTGCGTTCCGAGGGCAGCAGGTCTGCTTCGGTGCTGGCGCAAGCGCCCAGGAACGCCAGCAGCGCCGCATTTTTTCGGCTGCGCCGGCCGTTGAAAACAGCAGTGCATGCATGGCGCAAAACTGCGCGTACAGCAGCGGGCAGTGCAACACCGTCGCCGTGTCGCCATCGAGCGCCGGCGCGTGGGCTTGCAGCCATTGCGCATCGAGATGCAGCATCTGGTAGCTCCAGACGGCGTCAGGCAGGGGATTGCAGGCGTGCACGCAGCCGGCCGGCACCAGCACCAGGCTGCCATTGCCGAGGGCCACCTTGCCGTCTTTGCTGCCCGTAAAGATGCTGCCGCCAGAATCGACGGCGCCGATGGAAAACGTGGGATGGCTGTGCGGCTTGTAGCACGCCCGGCTGTGGCAGGCGCGCCGGCTCTCCACGTGGGGCAAGGCCGGGTCGCGCCGGAAGGCGGTGGTGCCGGGCATGGCTACATCAGGATGACGTCGTACTGCTCCTGGTGGTAGGCGTTCTCCACCTGCAGCGAGATTTTCTTGCCGATGAAGTCGCCCAGCATGGCCAGGTGCTGCGATTCTTCCTCTAAAAATAAATCGACGACTTCCTGCGAGGCGAGGATGCGGAATTCGCGCGGGTTGAACTGTTTCGCTTCGCGCAGCAGTTCGCGCAGGATTTCATAGCAGATCGTGCGCGAGGTCTTGACTTGACCCTTGCCGGCGCAGGCGGGGCACGGTTCGCACAGGATGTGCGCCAGCGATTCGCGCGTGCGTTTGCGCGTCATTTCCACCAGGCCCAGCGGCGAGAAGTTGCTCACCGAAACCTTGGTGCGGTCGCGCGACAGGGTGCGTTTCAGTTCGGCCAGCACGGCGTTGCGGTGCTCGGCGTTATCCATGTCGATGAAGTCGAGGATGATGATGCCGCCCAGGTTGCGCAGGCGCAACTGGCGCGCGATGGCGTGCGCCGCTTCCAGGTTGGTCTTGAAGATGGTGTCGGCGAAGTTGCGCCCGCCCACAAAGCCGCCCGTGTTGACGTCGATGGTGGTCATCGCCTCCGTCTGGTCGACGATCAGGTAGCCGCCGGACTTCAAATCCACGCGGCGGCCCAGCGCGCGCAAAATCTCTTCTTCCACGCCGTACAGGTCGAACAGGGGGCGCTCGCCCGTGTAGTGCTGCAGGCGCGTCAGTTCGCTGGGCGTGTAGATTTCCGCGAATTCGCGCAGCTTGACATAGTTTTCGCGCGAATCGACCTGGATGGTGGCCGTTTCATCGCCGACGAAGTCGCGCAGCACGCGCTGCGCCAGGCTCAAGTCCTGGTGCAGCAGGCTGGTGGCGGGACGCGTGCGCGCGCCGTGCGTGATCGTGCTCCAGGTTTTTCTCAGGTAGTCGACGTCCGCCTTCAGGTCAGCGTCGGACGCGTCCTCGGCCATGGTGCGCACGATGTAGCCGCCTTTTTCATCGGGCGGCAGCAGGCTTTGCAGGCGCACGCGCAGCTGTTCGCGCTCCGCTTCCTTTTCGATTTTCTGCGAGATGCCGATGTGCTTGTCTTGCGGCAGGTACACCAGCATGCGCCCGGCGATGGAAATCTGCGTCGACAGCCGCGCGCCCTTGGTGCCGATGGGGTCCTTGATCACCTGCACCGTCAGTACCTGGCCGTCGAAGAGGATTTTTTCTATCGGTGCCGGCGTGGCGTTCTGGCCGTCGTGGCCGCGCGCTTCCCAGATGTCGGCCACGTGCAGGAAGGCGGCGCGTTCCAGGCCGATGTCGATGAAGGCCGACTGCATGCCCGGCAACACCCGCACCACTTTGCCGGAATACACATTGCCGGCCAGGCCGCGCGTGAGCGTGCGCTCGATGTGCAATTCCTGCACGGCGCCCTGCAGGATGAGGGCGACGCGCGTTTCTTGCGGCGTGATATTGATCAGGATGTCTTCGTTCATGGGGGCGCGGGAGTGGAGGCAACGAATGACATCATACCCGGGATCAGGGCAGGGGCAAACCTGCCAGCCGTAGCAATTGTGCGGTTTCGTACAGGGGCAGACCCATGATGCCGGAATGGCTGCCTTCGATATGCTCGACGAACAGGGCGGCGCTGCCCTGGATGCCGTAGCCGCCGGCCTTGTCGTACGGTTCCGGCGTGGCGCAATAGGCGGCGATCGAGGCGGGCGAGAGCACGCCGAAGCGCACTTGCGACACTTGCGTGCGCTGCTCGGCGAAGTCCTTGTAGTGCACGGCGATCGAGGTCAGCACCTCGTGCGTGCGGCCCGACAGCTGCTGCAGCATCGCCACAGCTTCCGCCCGGTCGGCCGGCTTGCCGAGGATGACGCCGTCGATGGTGACGGTGGTGTCGGCCGCCAGCACGGGGCGCGGGGTCAGGTGGCGGCGGCGCACCAGGTCCCAGGCGAAGGCGGCTTTTTCATTCGACACGCGGGCGACATAGTCGAGCGCCGATTCGCCGGGAAGCACTTCCTCGGTGACGTCGGCGCCGCGCGGGCCGTCGCTGCGCAGCAGCAGCAATTCGAAATCGATGCCGATCTGGCGCAGCAGTTCGCGCCGGCGCGGGCTTTTGGATGCGAGGTAGATCTTGTGATCAGCCGTTTTCATGGGGGAGTTCAGACGCGGTGGTAGGGGTGGTTTTGCGTGATCGACCAGGCGCGATAGAGCTGCTCGGCGAGGATCACGCGCACCACGCCGTGCGGCAGGGTCATGCTGGAAATGCGCAGCATGCCTTCGGCACGCGCCTTGAGTTGCGGATCGAGGCCGTCGGCGCCGCCGATCAAAAAGGCGGTGTCGCGGCCATCCTGCTGCCACGCCATCAGCTGCTGCGACAGCCCGACGCTGGTCAGGTCCTTGCCGCGTTCGTCGAGGGCGATGATGCGCACGCCCTTGGGCAGGACGGCTTCGATGCGCTCGCGTTCCAGCGCCATCGCCGTGGCGGCGGTCTTGCTGCCGGAACGCTCCACCGGCTTGATTTCTTTCAGCACGATGCGCAGTTCCGGCGGCATGCGCTTCGCGTATTCCGCGAAGCCCGTCTCTATCCAGGCCGGCATTTTATGGCCGACCGCAGCGATGATGAGCTGCATCGACGCTTACGCTTCGACTTTTTTGATACGCTTGATCACGGTTTTTGCCGGTGCGGCATCGGCTGCAGGCTTGGCCGCGCGCGGGGCGCGTACTTTTTCTCCGGCAGCGCTTTCAGCGCTTTCACGGCGGCCGCTTCGGTCTTGGTAGGCGCGACTTTCACGGTCTTGCCGACAGCTTTGGAAACGGCGGCCTTTTTCGCCGGCGCTTTCTTGGCGGCGGTGGCAGCCGTGGCTTTCTTCGCTGGCGTTTTCTTTTCGATCACGGGCGCAGCTTCCACATTGGCCTTGCTTGCCGCCAGATGGCCGCTGACCTTTTTCGGCTCGTCGCCGGCCGCTTTTTTCGGCGCGCGCTTGGCGGCACCCAGCTTGACCGGGGTGTCGCCCCAGATTTCTTCCAGGCGGTAGTAGGCGCGGATAGGCGCTTGCATGATGTGGACGATCATGTCGCCCAGATCGACCAGCACCCATTCACCCGTGTCCTCGCCTTCCATGCCGATGATTTGGCCGCCGGCGTCCTTGACCTTGTCGCGCACCGAGGCGGCCAGCGCCTTGGTTTGACGGTTCGAGGTGCCGGAGACGATCGCGATGCGGTCGAACAGGCTGGTCAGGTGGCTCGTTTCGAAGACGGCGATGTCTTGGCCTTTGACGTCTTCAAGGGCGTCAACGACGAGGGTTTGCAGTTTTTTGATGTCCATTTAGCTTTTGTATAAATTATGTTGTTCAATATAGTCTAGCACTAGCGGGGAAACAAGCGGGTTTGCCCGATTCCCCCGTTGTAATGCCGCACGTATTTCGGTGGCGGAGATATCCACCGCGAAGTCCTGTGCCAGATAAGTCAGACCGTGCGGCGTGTTGCGGATGCTTTCCAGAGACCCCAGGCGGCGCGAAAATGCATCGGCGACCACTTGCGGTACTGCTGTGTCATTCAGCGCGAAGCCGGGGCGGGCCGCGACGCAGATATGCGCGTATTCAAATAATTGCTGCCATTCGCGCCATGTCGCGAGCCGCTGCAGCTGGTCGGCGCCCATCAGGAAAACGATGGAAGCGCGCGGTCCCAGCTCGGCGCGTACCTGGCGCAAGGTATCGATGGTGTAGCTGGCCTGGCCATGTTCGCTGCGCTCGATTTCCTGGCGGTCGATCACCACGGGCAGGGGCAGGCCGGCGAAGGCCAGGCTGGCCATCTCGGCGCGCTGCGCGCCGCTGGCGCCCAGCTTACCCTTTTGCCAGGGCGCGCCGGCCGGAATCACGCGCAGTTCATCGGCGTGCAGCAGGCTGGAAAAATGCGTGCCCAGCGCGACGTGGCCCATGTGCACCGGATCGTAGCTGCCGCCCAGCAGCGTCACGCATGCCGTACTGCCCGCAGTACTACCCGCCGTGCCAACTTCCGTCACGCCTGCAGCCAGTCGCGATGCACGAGGAAGTCGGTATACAACGCCGCTTCGGGACTGCCCGCTTCCGGGTGCCAGTCGTAGCGCCACTTGACCACGGGCGGCATCGACATCAGGATCGCCTCTGTGCGTCCGCCCGACTGCAGGCCGAACAGGGTACCGCGGTCGAAGACCAGGTTGAACTCGACATAGCGTCCGCGCCGGTAGCACTGGAAATCGCGTTCGCGTTCGCCGTAGGGCGTGTCCTTGCGCCGCGCCAGGATCGGCACGTAGGCGTCGATGAAAGCGTCGCCCGCGCTGCGCAGCATGGCAAAGCTGTCGTCAAAACCCAGAGCGTTGAAGTCGTCGAAGAAGATCCCGCCGGCGCCGCGCGCTTCGCGCCGGTGCTTCAGGTAGAAGTAATCGTCGCACCACTGCTTGAACTTCGGATGCAGTTCCGCGCCAAACGGCGCCAGCGCATCATGGCACACCTGATGGAAGTGCTTCACGTCGCCCGCGTCGCCGTAATACGGCGTCAAGTCCATGCCGCCGCCGAACCACCATACGGGTTCGCCATCGGTATTCACGGTGCTGAAAAAGCGCACGTTCATGTGCACCGTGGGCGCGTAGGGATTGCGCGGATGCAGCACCAGCGACACGCCCATCGCTTCCCATGCCTTGCCGCCCAGTTCAGGGCGCGCGGCCGCGGCCGATGGCGGCAGTGCTGCGCCGGTGACGTGCGAAAAATTCACGCCGCCCCGCTCGAACACATTGCCTTCCTCGATCAGCCGCGAAATGCCGCCGCCGCCCTCGGGGCGCTGCCAGGCATCGGTCAGGAAGGGCTTGCCGTCCTGCGCTTCGAGCGCCTGCACGATACGGCTTTGCAAATCGAGCAAATAAGCCTTGACGGCCGAAGGAGAGGGAGTTGACGACATCGCGTGGGCCGACGAGGCCGAAATAAAAAGTAAGGACGGATTGTACCCTGTTACGCGTTTTTGTGATAGGGCGGCGCTGGCGCTGTGGTTTTGCGGCTGGCCGCGCGCACCGTCCGCGGCCAGCGCCTTCTACAGCACGCGCAATTGCTGCAGCACGGGCAGTGCGTCCCGCATGAATTCCTCGATGGCGGCGTTGAGCAGCTGCTGATGCGCGGCCTCGTCTGCGCATGCAGCGCCATCCTTGAGCAGGCGGCGCCCGCACTGCGCCATGGCGGTGGCCGCCTGCGCCTGCAGGGTGACCAGGTCCGGCTGCTCGCGCTCCTGGCTCAGCAGCGAAAACAGCAGCCGGTCGATGAATTCCGTGTCGATACCGCTGCCTGTCAATGGCGAGCACAGGATGCGGTAGTCGTCGCCGTAGCGCAGCTGCGCGCCGGTGGCCCGGTTCAGGCGGTGCGCGGCCGCGTCGCCATTGTCGCCCTGCGCCTCATTTGGAAAATACATCACGACCTGGCTGCCGGTGACCAGCATGGCCGCCACCTCCGCCAGGCTTTGCACGCTCTGTCCGGGCAAGGAAGGCAGTGCGGCCAATTCGGCCAGGCTATGCGGGCCGTTCGCCAGCGCGTCGCAGACGGCGCCGTAGACCTGCTCGTTGCCTGTCACGACGCCGGCCTTGGTCTGGAAGGTAAAAGTCATTTTTGCGCGCGGCACCAGCATGGCCAGGTGTACGTCGGCGTAGCATTCGGCCTGGCGCACCGTCCCCATGCGCCGCGCGCCGCGTACCAGCACATCCTTGCGGAAGCTGGTGTCGAGAAAATAATCCTTCGTCGTTTCGCGCATGGCCGCGTCGGGCAGCAAGTCGATGGTGGCTTGCTGGTCGGCGTTCAGATACAGCTCGGGAAAGGCAAAAGGCAGGTCGGACGAGCCGGCAAAATCGAGCTTGGCGCGCGCCACATCGCGCATCACGTCGGCGTGGTACAGCGGTTCCCAGTTCTGGTTCAGGTATTCATGCACGCTGTAATGGGGATCGCTGTTGATGAGCGCATTGAGGCGCGGCGCGAGTGCGGGATTGGCCGTGATGTAGCCGGCCTGCAGGTTCTGCAACTGCTGCACATAGGCGATGCCAGCCTGCATCTGCAAGTCGCTGCGGCCGGGGAAGCTGGCGGCAAACTCCAGCAGCAGGCGTTGCAGGGGCAGGGCGGAACTCCATCCAGGCATGGCGTTATAGCTGAGTGAAACGATACCGCCCGGTTTCAGATAGCGTGCAATGAAGTCGACGATATGCTGGCGGTTCTCCCGGTTGACCCAAGTGTAGATGCCGTGCAAGGTAATGAAGTCGAACTGCGGCAGATCGGGCACGCGGCCCTGGGCCAATTCTTCAAAGCTGTTTTCCAGCAGGGTCAGATTGCCCAACTGTGCCTTTGCCGCCAGGGCGCGTGCGCCGGCGACATGGGCCGGATTGAAATCGTTGCCGTAGAACTGGCCGTTGGGGTTGGCTGCGGCCAGTACGTTGAGCGTCTGGCCGCGCCCGAAGCCCAGTTCAAAGTAGGTGTAGGGTTGATCCAGGGGCACTGGTTCGATGCCGTTGAGGATGCAGCTGAAATTGAGGTGATGCGGACTCAGGTCGCTGTAAAAACCGTTGGTGTACTCGATATCCGACACGTATCCTTCATTCCAGGTCATGGCTTCCCCGCATTGGTGGCAAAACGGCAGTATGCCATCATGGCCGCCGGCGCGGGAAGTGCGCCGTGCATTAGCGTGCCGGCGGCGCAGCGTTCTCCTGCACCACAGTGATGGACAGGTCCGGCCCGCCGGGCACGCGCGCACTCTCCACGGCCTGCGCGGCGCGCTGCTGCAGATCGGGCCGCTCGGTGCCTTGCCCGGCGACGGGGACGGCGGGGGCGGACGGCTGCCTCGAGACGATGGTGCGGACCACAAAGGCCAGCACCAGCAGTAGCAGCGCGGCCATCACCCATGTGCCCGGGCGGGCATAGGCGGGGCGGGCCTGCCGCGCGGCGGCGTCGACGATGAGACAGGCCAGTTCCGAGCCGCGCTGGCGTGTGCGCAGGCGCAGCGCCTCGAATTGTTGCGCCGTCAGGGTGCCTTGCCGGAGCATGTCGCGCAGGGCGGCGACCGGCGAGGCGAGCAGGCGGTCCGCCGGCAAGCTGGCGTGCGCGGCATCGCGTTGCCACTGGTCGAGCAGGTCTTCGTCGTACAGGGTGTCGATGGCCTGGCGGTTGACCAGCGTTAGCGCGTCGGCGGCCAGTTGCTGACGCTCGAGCAGGGCCGCGCCGTCATGCTGGCGCGGCAGGTCGCGCACGCGCCGCAGGAAGTCGTCCTGCGGCAGCAGGTCGGTGCGCAGCAGCCATGCCAGGGTGTCGGCGAGACCTGCGCCGGCGGCCAGTCGTGGCATGTCGACATCGTCCTCGTCGGGCTGGGCGAGGATGTCCAGTTCGTCCATCGCCTCGCCGAGTTCCTGGGGCGTGATCATGCCGAGCCGGCGCAGTTCGGCGAGGGAGGGATGGGAGCGTGTGGTCATGGGCTGTAATTTTGTCAGGAAGGCAAAATCTTAGCGCAGATGCCGGTTTCCCGGCGCGCCTATGCACACGGGGCCGGGACGGATAATCTCCGCGCCGGCCCCGCCGTTCGCCGCCAGGGGCGTGCTTAGTGCTTCAAACCGCGCCAGCCGATGTCGCGGCGGTACTGCGCGCCATCGAAATGGATTTTTTCCACGGTCTCATACGCCTGCTTCTGCGCCATCTTGATGCTGTCGCCCAGGCCCACCACGCACAGCACGCGCCCGCCGTTGGTGACCAGGCGTTCGCCGTCGATGCGGGTGCCCGCATGGAAGGTGACGGAGTCCGCCGTTTCGGCCGGGATGTCGCCGATCGGCGTGCCCTTGACGGGATCGTCCGGGTAGCCGGCGGCGGCCATGACGACGCCGACGGCCGTGCGGCGGTCCCATTCCAGTTCCACGGCGTCGAGCGTGCCGTTGACGGCGTGTTCCATGACGGTGACCAGGTCGGTCTTCAGGCGCGCCATGATGGGCTGCGTTTCCGGGTCGCCCATGCGGCAGTTGAATTCCAGCGTCTTCGGCGTCCCCTTGTCGTCGATCATCAGGCCTGCGTACAGGAAGCCCGTGAACGTGATGCCGTCCTTGGCCATGCCCTGGATGGTTGGCACGATGATTTCGCGCATGACGCGCGCATGCATGGCCGGCGTGACGATGGGGGCCGGCGAATACGCGCCCATGCCGCCCGTGTTCGGGCCCTGGTCGTGGTCCTTCAGGCGCTTGTGGTCCTGGCTGGTGGCCAGCGGCAGGATGTTCTTGCCGTCGCACATGACGATGAAGCTCGCTTCTTCGCCGGCGAGGAATTCCTCGATGACGATGCGCGCGCCGGCGTCGCCGAACTGGTTATCGGACAGCATCATGTCGACCGCCTGGTGCGCTTCTTCCAGGCTCATGGCAACGACGACGCCCTTGCCGGCGGCCAGGCCGTCGGCCTTGATGACGATCGGCGCGCCCATGGCGTCGATGTAGGCGTGCGCGGGAGCGACGTCGGAGAAGGTCTGGTAGGCGGCCGTCGGGATGCCGTGGCGCTGCATGAAGGCCTTGGCGAAGTCCTTCGACGATTCCAGCTGCGCCGCTTCCTTGGTCGGGCCGAAGATCTTCAGGCCGCGCGAGCGGAACAGGTTGACGATACCGGCCGCCAGCGGCACTTCCGGGCCGACGACGGTCAGGCCGATGTGTTCCTGCTGAACGAAGTCGGCCAGCAATTGCGGGTCGCTGATGTCGAGATTGACCAGGCGCGCATCGCGCGCGGTGCCGCCGTTGCCCGGTGCGACATACACCATCTGTATGCGTTCGGACTGGGCCAGTTTCCAGGCCAGGGCGTGTTCGCGGCCGCCAGAGCCGACTACCAGAATTTTCATAGGGACCGTTCGTTCAGTGTGGGTTGCAGGGCGGCGGTGCCGCCCTTGTGTGCAGAGTGATTAATTCTCAATGAGGGCGTTGGTGAACACTTCCTGGACGTCGTCCAGCAGTTCCAGCGCATCGATCAGCTTTTGCATCTTGATGGCGTCGTCGCCCGCATACACGGTTTCCGTCGCCGGCTTCATGATGACTTCGGCCACTTCGGCCTTGAAGCCGGCCGCTTCCAGCGCTTCCTTGACGGCGGCGAAATCGTGTACGGGGGTCAGCACTTCGAAGCCGCCTTCCTCGTCGGCGATGACGTCTTCGGCGCCCGCTTCCAGGGCCGCTTCCATCAGCTTGTCTTCGTCGGTGCCCGGCGCGAACAGCAGCTGGCCGCAGTGCTGGAACATGAAGGCGACGGAGCCTTCGTTGCCCATGTTGCCGCCGTTCTTGTTGAAGGCGTTGCGCACTTCGGCCACCGTGCGCACGCGGTTGTCGGTCATGCATTCGACGATGACGGCCGCGCCGCCCACGCCGTAGCCTTCGTAGCGCACTTCCTCGTAGTTGGCGCCGTCGACGCCGCCGCTGCCGCGGTTGATCGCGCGCTGGACGTTGTCTTTCGGCATATTGGCGTCAGCCGCCTTGTCGACGGCCAGGCGCAGGCGCGGATTGGCCGCGATATCGGCGCCGCCCATGCGGGCCGCGACCGTGATTTCCTTGATCAGGCGCGTCCAGATTTTGCCGCGCTTGGCATCGGTGGCAGCCTTTTTATGCTTGATATTGGCCCATTTGCTATGTCCTGCCATGTCGAATCTTCCTTAGACGGGTGTTCAATTGTGGCCGACATTTTAGCATATCGGCCCCCTGCGAAGCGGCATGGCCCCGTCATCAGGATGACACAATCTGTTGCTAAAGTGACGCGCTTTCACCATATCGAGGACGCGACATCATGGCAAGTCAAATGGACAGACGGCAATTTCTGAAATTGGGCGGCTTCATTACGGTTTCCGTGGCCACCGCCGGGCTCACGGCCTGCGGCAGCAGCGATCACAGCGATCCTGGCGTGCCGCTGGCCTCGGGCAGCGACTGGAAATTCCCGCAAAGCGTGGCTTCGGGCGACCCGCGCGCCGACAGCGCCATGCTGTGGACGCGCGTCGTGCCCGCCAGTTTCGACGCCGTCGCGCCCGCCGTGGCCGGTAAATCGGACGTCGCCGTGCGCCTGATCGTCAGCGCCGCCGACAATACGGCCGCCCTGGGCGGCAATACGGCCCTGGCCGGCACGCCCATCGTGGACGCCAAGCTGCCCCTGAAAGCCGATTTCGACAATACCCTACGCCACAAGGTGACGGGATTACAGCCGGGCCAGGTGTATTTTTATCAGTTCATCGCCGGCGACGTGCGCTCGAACGTGGGCCGTTTCAAGACGGCGCCGGCTGCGACCAGCGACGTGTCGCAGCTGCAGTTCGCCTACCTGACGTGCCAGGACTGGAGCATCAACCACTGGGGCGCGCTGTCGCACATCGCCGCCAACGAATCGCTCGATTTCATCGTCCACCTGGGCGACTACATCTATGAAACGGTGGGCGAGGCCTTCCAGAGCGGCGCCGTGGAAAGCCGCCACGACCAGTTGAAATTGCCAGATGGCACATATAAAAGCGGCACCTCCGGCGCGAAATACGCGACGACCGTGGCCGATTACCGCTACCTGTACAAGAAATACCGCACCGATACGCGCCTGCAAGCCGTGCACGAGCGCTTCGCCTTCATCGCCATCTGGGACGACCACGAATTCACGGACGACGCCTGGCAGGATGCCTCCACCTACGAAGGCATCGTGGCGACGGATGGCAGCGATCTGCACCAGCCGGCCCGCCGCCGCAGCGCCAACCAGGCATGGTTCGAATACATGCCGGCCGACGTCACGTTCGATGCCGCCGCGACAACGTTCCAGAACATCCAGATCTACCGCGATTTCCAGTTCGGCAAACTGATGCAGCTGGTGATGACGGACGAGCGCCTGTACCGCGCCGACCATGCGGTCGCCGAGTCGACCATCAATCCCGCCACGGGCAAGCCGTTGGGCAGCATCGGCAGCCGCTACCTGGTGCCGCAAGCGCTGTTCGACAGCGTGGAAGGGCAGAAAATGGCGGCCGCCACCAAGGCCGGCGCCGACCCGCTGGCCGCCGTCGGCATGCTGGGCACGACCCAGCGCGACTGGTGGAAGGGCAAGATGAAGGCGGCCACCTCGACCTGGAAGCTGTGGGGCAATGAAGTGTCGCTGTTGCGCATGGGCTTGAATGGCACGGATGCGATTGCCACCCTGCTGGCGCTGAGCGCCATGTCGAAAGTGGGCCAGGCCATCGCCAGCACCCTGCCGCTGGTGGGCGGCAGCGTGCCGCTGGCCTGCGCCATCGTGGCCGCTTCGACGACCGGTGCATCGCAGGCCGTGGCGCAAGCGGCGGCCATGGCGATCGCCGGCGCGGCCGCCAACGCCAGCGCGCAGGGCGCCGCTGCCGTGGGCGCCGGTTTGAGCGCGGCCCAGGCCGGTATCACGGTAGCCGCCTACAACAGCGGCTCGCCGGCCGCCGCCGCACAGGTGATCGCCTTCGGCTGGATCAAGCCCGACGTGCAGGCCAAGGGCGCCGCCTCAAGTTTCGTCGCCGCGTCGGGCCAGCAAGCGGCGCTGGCGCCGTTCTTCACGCGCTTCCTGCTCAATTGCGACCAGTGGGACGGCTACAACAGCGAGCGCAAGAACCTGATGGCGCACCTGAAAAACAATGCCATCGGCAACGTGGTGGCCATCACGGGTGATATCCACTCGTTCTTCGCCGGCACGGTCAGCGACGACTTCGACGCGGCCGGCGGCGGCACGCCCGTCATGGTGGACCTCGTGTCGGCCGGCGTCAGCTCGGATTCCTTCTTCAGCTACCTGAAGTCGGCCGCCGGCGCCATGGGCGACATCGGCACCCTCGTCAGCTACCCGCTGGCCATTCCCGTGACGGGCCTGGGCACGGTCAACCTCGACGTCAACCTGCTCGACTACACCATGGGCAAGGCCGCGCCCACCGTTGACAGCCTGCTGGAACAATTGCGCGTGCAGTTGCGCGGCGCGCTGGCCGCCAAGGGCGTGCCGGAGGCGCAACTGGACGCGACGGTCGCTGCCGTGCAGGCTGGCTTGAAAGCGAGCACTGACTTCAGCGCGACCTTGCTGGGCCTGGCGCAGCAATTGTCCGGCCTGGGCAACAACCCGTGGATCAAGCACCTGAACACGGATGCGCAGGGCTACACGGTGGTCACCTTGACGCCTGGCAAGCTGGTGGCGCAGTTCAAGCAGGTGAATAAACTGATCGGCACGGCGGCGCCTTCGAACGTGATTGCGCGCGTGACGACGGCCACGGTCACGGCGGGCGCGGCGGCGGTGGTGGTGGCGTAAAGGGTAGGTCGGATTAGCGCGGCCATGCCGCGCGTAATCCGACAACATGGTTGGCGGGGATGGGGGCGGGTTACGTTGCGGTGGTGTCGGGTTACGCCCTTTGGGCTAACCCGACCTACGCCCCACCCACGCCGTCTTTGGCTTTTGCCATTACAATCTGGGCATGAGCCCCAGTTCCCCGCAAGCAACCCCTCCATCTATTCCCCGTTCCGTCTACCTCGGTGGCCTGGCCATCGCCGTGGGCGGTGCGGTGCTGTTTTCCACCAAGGCCATCGTCGCCAAGCTGCTGTACCGCTACCAGATCGATGCCGTCACCCTGATCGCCTTCAGGATGATCTTTTCGCTGCCCGTGTTCGCCGTCATCGCCTGGTGGAAGATGCGCACGGAGCCGCCGCTGTCGACCAGCGACCGCTGGCGCCTGGTCGGTCTGGGTCTCGTCGGCTATTACCTGTCCAGCTATCTGGACTTCCTGGGCCTGCAATATATTTCCGTTGGGCTGGAACGGCTGATCCTGTTTCTCACGCCGACCTTCGTACTCTTGATTACCACCGTGTACTTCAAGCAGCGCATCAGCCGCCTGCAGTGGCTGGCCTTGCTCACCTCATATTGCGGCATCGTGCTGGTGTTCGTGCATGACTTGCAGGGCGGCGCCAGCAATGTGGCCCTCGGTTCGACCCTCGTGCTGGGCTCGGCCTGCTCGTATGCCGTGTACCTGCTGGGTTCAGGCGAACTGGTGAAACGCATCGGCTCCATGCGCCTGGTCAGCTATGCGATGTGCGTGGCCAGCTTTGCCTGCATCGCCCAGTTTTTCATCCTGCGCCCCGTCGAATTGCTGATCCAGCCCATGCCCGTGTATGGCTTGTCATTGCTTAATGGCATCTTTTGCACGGTGATGCCCGTCTTTATGACGATGATCGCCGTCGAACGCATCGGCGCGCCCGTCGCTTCGCAGGCGGGCATGATCGGCCCCGTCTCGACCCTGTTCCTGGGCGCCATGATCCTCGATGAACCGATCACCAACTGGCAACTGGCTGGCACCAGCCTGGTATTGGCCGGTATTTACTTGCTGTCGAAAAAGAAATAATTCCTCCACCCACTGAAAACGCCCTTACCATGAAAACACGCATCGCCCTGATTGCCCACGACAAGAAAAAAGATGACATGATTACCCTGGCGGGCGAATACCTGGACTTTTTGCAGGGCTGTGAATTGTCGGCCACGGGCACCACGGGCGGCCGCCTGATCAACGAGCTGGGCCTGGCGGTCGAGCGCAAGCATTCCGGCCCGTTCGGCGGCGACTTGCAGATCGGCTCGCTGCTGGTGGAAGGCTTGATCGATTGCGTGATCTTCCTGCGCGACCCGATGACGCCGCAGCCGCACGAGCCGGACATCAATGCCCTGGTGCGCGCCTGCGACGTGCACAACGTGGCGTGCGCAACGAATTTGTCGTCGGCGCACCTGTTGCTGTCGCAGCTGCAGGCGCGGGCCAGCGCGGCCGCCTGACGTTTTTCCCAATTCTTCTAGGAGCATATTGTGAGCGCAACGATTACCACCAAGGCCATCCGCGTACAGCGCGTGGGCGGCCCGGAAGTGATGGAATACGTGGACGTGGAACTGCCGCCGCCGGGGCCCGGCGAGGCGCGCGTGAAACACGAGGCGATCGGCCTCAATTTCATCGACGTGTATTTCCGCACGGGCCTGTATCCGCAGCCGCTGCCCAATGGCCTCGGCGTCGAAGGCGCGGGCATCGTCGAGGCGGTGGGCGAGGGCGTCACGGAAGTGAAGGTCGGCGACCGCGTGGCCTACGCGGCGCGTATCAATGGCGCCTATGCGCAGCAGCGCAACCTGCCGGCGGCCCTGCTGCTGGTGCTGCCCGAGCGCATCGGTTTTGATACGGCCGCCGCCATGATGCTGCAAGGCTTGACGGTGCAATACCTGTTCCACCGCACGGTGGCGCTGAAGGCGGGCGATACCATCCTGTTCCACGCGGCCGCTGGCGGTGTGGGCCTGATCGCCTGCCAGTGGGCCAAGGTGCTGGGCGTGAACCTGATCGGCACGGCCGGTTCCGATGAAAAGGCGGCGCTGGCCAAGGCGCACGGCGCGGCCCACGTCATCAACTACAACACGGAAAACTTCGTCGAGCGCGTGCGCGAGATCACGGGCGGCAAGGGCGTCTCCGTGGTCTACGATTCCATCGGCAAGGACACGTTTACGGGCTCGCTCGACTGCCTGGCGCCGTTGGGCATGATGGTCAGCTTCGGCAACGCTTCCGGTCCCGTGCCGGCATTTACGCTGAGCGAACTGGCCTCGCGCGGCTCGCTCTTCATCACGCGCCCGGCCCTGTTCAGCTATGCCTCGAACCGTGCCAACCTGGAAGAGATGGCGGCCTCGCTGTTCGGCGTCGTCAGCAGCGGCGAAGTGCAGATCGAGATCAACCAGCGCTACAGCCTGGCCAATATCGCCCAGGCGCACACGGACCTGGAAGGGCGCAAGACGACTGGTTCGACCATCATCGTGCCATGAGCGGCCCACATGACGGCGCGCCGAAGTTCGGCCGCCTGCTGCTCGTGCTGTTATTGGCCGTGGCCCTGATCGGCGCGCTCACCTTTGCCGCCGAGGCATATTATTCTTAAATATGAAAAAAACCGGCTTGCGCATTGCTGCACAAGCCGGTTTTTTTGTATTGCGACGTCATTATTCTATTTTGACTTCGACTTTCCGTGGCACGCCGCTCTGGCCGGGGAAGTCGGCAAAGGCGCTCGCCACCATGGCCGGCATCACTTGCGACGTGGCGCGCTTGTTGCTGGTCGATTGCACGGTCACGTCGTACAGTTTCTTGCCGCTGCGGTCATTGATCGTCACGCGCAATTCGCGTTCGTACTTATGGCGTACGCTCTCTTCCATTTCCAGCGGGCCATACCAATAGGGGTTGTAGCCGAAGCGGCCATAGCCTGGCCATGCGCCGTAGCGGTAGCCGTAGCGGCCAGGCCAGTAGCCGGGACCATACCAGAACGGGTCGGTGGCCTGCAGCACGCGTTCAGGATAGTCGACGGTGGAAAAATTCATTGCCACGCGCAAATTGGCCGCCGCGGGGCCGGAAGCTTCGCCGAAGCCGTGCTTGGCCAGTTCCGCGCGCACCAGGTTCTGGTAGCTGCGGTATTCCAGCGTGTCGTCTTCCGCCGCTGGCGCTTCAAATGCATACGATTTGTCCTGCAATTGCGCGGGCCACTCATGGAAGACGGTGACATCGCTGCGTATGGTGGTGGCGCATCCGGTCAGCAACACGGTCAATGCGGCCATCATGATGGTGAGATAACGTTTCATTGCATGACCTCCTGATTAGTAGACACAATTCATCGCTTAGTATTATAAGAATAGTTCTATTTGTTTCTATTCATTATTACAGAATGTTACCGAGCATGTCGGCGTGTAAGGGAATCCAACATTCCTGAGCTGAATCGCGACGAGCGGGGGCTGGTGTTGGTAAAATAGGCTTTTGCCTCCGCTCCCACCCAAATCCCTATGCGCACAGACAGCCCTCAGACGATTTACCGCAAAGATTACACGCCGCCCAGCTTCCTGGTCGACAGCGTCGAACTTGGTTTCGATCTTGATCCCGCCCGCACAGTGGTGGCGAGCCGGATCCGCATGCGCCACAACCCTGCCAGCAGCAGCCGCAGCATCGAATTGCATGGCGAACACATCGAACTGGTGATGATACGCCTGAACGGCAAGGTATTGAAGCCGTCGCAATACAAGCTGACGGCCGGCATGCTGACCATCCCCAAGGCCCCGGACGAGGTGCTGCTCGATATCGAGACCGTGCTGGCGCCGCAGGACAATACCTCGCTGTCCGGCTTGTACGTGTCGAACCATAATTTCTTCACGCAGTGCGAAGCGGAAGGCTTCCGCCGCATCACCTTCTTCCCGGACCGCCCGGATGTGATGGCCAGGTACACGGTCATGCTGCGCGCCGACAAGGAACGCTATCCGGTGCTGCTATCGAACGGCAACCTGATCGAAGAGGGCGACCTGGGCGACGGCCGCCATTACGCCAAGTGGGAAGACCCTTTCAAGAAACCGTCCTACCTGTTCGCCTTGGTGGCGGCGCGCCTGGTGTGCCAGGAAGAGCGTTACACCTTGAAATCGGGCCGCGAAGTGCTGCTGCAGGTGTGGGTGGAAGAGGGCAACCTCGATAAGACCGATTACGCCATGCAGTCGCTGAAAAACTCGATCCGCTGGGACGAGGAACGCTTCGGCCTGGAACTGGACCTGGACCGCTTCATGATCGTCGCCGTGGGCGACTTCAACATGGGCGCCATGGAAAACAAGGGCCTGAACATCTTCAACACCAAGTACGTGCTGGCCAACTCGCGCGTGGCGACCGACGTCGATTACGCGGGCATCGAAGCGGTAGTGGGCCATGAATACTTCCATAACTGGACCGGCAACCGCGTGACGTGCCGCGACTGGTTCCAGCTGTCGCTGAAGGAAGGCTTGACGGTATTCCGCGACCAGGAATTCTCGGCTGACATGATCGGCACGGACACGGGCCGCGCCGTCACGCGCATCGACCAGGTGCGTACGCTGCGCCAGGCGCAGTTCCCCGAAGACGCGGGCCCGATGGCCCATCCCGTGCGTCCCGACTCTTTCGTCGAGATCAATAACTTTTATACGGTCACCATTTACGAGAAGGGCGCCGAAGTGGTGCGCATGTACCAGACCCTGGTCGGCCGCGACGGTTTCCGCAAGGGTATGGACCTGTATTTCGAACGCCACGATGGCCAGGCCGTGCAGTGCGACGACTTCCGCGCCGCCATGGCGGACGCGAATGGCCGCGACTTCAGCCAGTTCGAACGCTGGTACAGCCAGGCCGGCACGCCCGTCGTCACCGCTTCCACGCGCTACGACGCCGCCAGCCGGACGTTCGAGCTGACCCTGGCGCAAAGCTGTCCCGCCACGCCGGGCCAGCCGAAAAAACTGCCTTTCCACATTCCCGTCACCGTCGGCTTGCTGGCCGCCGATGGCAGCGACCTGCCGCTGCACGTGGATGGCGTGGCGTCGAACGGCGCGGCCAGCGTGGTGCTGGAATTGACGCAGGCGTCGCAGACGTTCCGCTTCACGCAGGTGACGGAAGAACCCGTGCCATCGCTGCTGCGCGATTTTTCCGCGCCAGTGGTGCTGGAATACGGCTATACCGACGCGGAGCTGCTGCACCTGTTCCGTCACGACAGCGATCCCGTGAACCGCTGGGAAGCGGGCCAGCGCCTGGCCATGGAGCGCCTGCTGAAACTGACCGCCGCCGTCGCCGCCGGCGAGCCCCTGGCGCTGGACGACACCTTCATCGCCGCGCAGCGCGCCCTGCTGGCCGACGACACGCTCGATCCTGCCTTCCGCGAGCTGGCCCTGATCCTGCCGTCGGAAACCATCATCGCCGAGCGCATGGCGCAAGTCGACCCGCAGGCGATCCATGCGGCGCGCCAGTTCATGCGCCGCACCATCGCGACAGCCCTGAAACCTGAATTGCTGGCGCAGTACCACGCCAACCAGACGCCGGGCGAATACAGCCCCGACGCCCTGTCGGCCGGAAAGCGCGCGCTGAAAAACCTGGCCCTGTCGTATCTGCTGATCGCGCCCGAAGCGGAGGAGCTGGACCTGGCGCGGCTGCAGTTCGACAATGCCGGCAACATGACGGACCGCGCCGCGGCGCTGGCGGCGCTGATTCATTCCGGCTCGCAGCCGCATGCGCAGGCGGCCTTGAGCAGTTTCTATGCCGACTTCGAGAACGAGGCGCTGGTGGTCGACAAATGGTTCGCCATGCAGGCGGCCGCGCCGACGACCGACGTGCAAGCCGTGCGCCAGCTGATGACGCATCCGGCGTTCACCTTGAAAAACCCGAACCGTGCGCGCAGCCTGATCTTCAATTTCACCAATGGCAATCCATCGCAATTCCATGCGTCTGACGGCAGCGGCTACGCCTTCTGGGCCGAGCAGGTCATCGCGCTCGACGCCCTGAATCCGCAGGTGGCCGCCCGCCTGGCGCGCTCCATGGACCGCTGGCGCCGTTACGTGCCGGCGCTGCAAGGCCACATGCGCGACGCGCTGGAGCAAGTCGCCGGCCAGGCCAGTTTGTCGAACGACGTGATGGAAGTGGTCAGCAAGGCATTGGCCAATTGACGGTGTGTCGGATTACGCCCTGCGGGCTGATCCGACCTACACGGCGTCATGATTTCGTAGGTCGGCTTGGCGCCAACGGCGCGTAAGCCGACAATCACCGCACGAGACGTATTTAAAACACTAACTAAGGGGTTTCATGAAACGCATCAGTCTTACGCAATACCTGGTTGAAGAGCAGCGCTCGAACAACAGCATTCCGGCCGAACTGCGCCTGCTGATCGAAGTCGTCGCGCGCGCCTGCAAGACCATCAGCCACGCCGTCGGCAAGGGCGCCCTCGGTGAAGTGCTGGGCACGGCCGACACGGAAAACGTGCAGGGCGAGGTACAGAAAAAACTCGACATCATCTCCAATGAGATTTTGCTGGAAGCGAACGAATGGGGCGGCCACTTGGCGGCCATGGCGTCGGAAGAGATGGAATCGATCCACCCGATCCCGAACCGCTATCCGAAGGGCGAATACATGCTGCTGTTCGACCCGCTGGACGGCTCGTCGAACATCGACGTCAACGTCTCGATCGGCACCATCTTCTCCGTGCTGAAGGCGCCGGACGGTATGGGCCAGCCGACCGAGCAGGACTTCATGCAGGCGGGCTGCAAGCAAGTGGCGGCCGGCTACGCCGTGTACGGCCCGCAAACCATGCTGGTGCTGACCTTCGGCAACGGCGTGAACTGCTTCACCCTGGACCGCGAGATGGGTTCGTGGGTCCTCACGCAAAGCAATATGCAGATTCCGCCGACGACGAAGGAATTCGCCATCAACATGTCGAACGCGCGCCACTGGCATCCGCCCGTGAAGCGCTATGTCGACGAACTGCTGGCCGGCGACACGGGCCCGCGCGGCACCAATTTCAACATGCGCTGGATCGCCTCGATGGTGGCCGACGTGCACCGCATCCTGAACCGCGGCGGCATCTTCATGTACCCGGCCGACCTGCGCGACACCTCGATGCCGGGCAAGCTGCGCCTGATGTATGAAGCGAACCCGATGGCCTTCATCGTCGAGCAAGCCGGCGGCGCGGCCACCGACGGCCAGCAGCGCATCATGGACATCGCCCCGCACAAGCTGCACCAGCGCGTGCCCGTCTTCCTCGGCTCGAAGGACGAAGTGGCCCGCGTCACCGCGTATCACGCCGAGTAAAAAAGCCGCACTTTTCCACGATTTTTAGCGGCCCGCAGCCGGGCCGCTAAAAAATGCAAAAAAGTTCGCGTTGACACTAGCAAATTTTGTGCATTGTTTGTAGAATGTGGGTCTTCGCCGTTGTAGCTCAGTTGGTAGAGCAGCACATTCGTAATGTGAAGGTCGCCAGTTCGATTCCGGCCAACGGCACCAGGTTTCATCAGAAAGCCCGCTGACTTGCAAAAGTCAGCGGGTTTTTTGTTTTTGTCACTGTTATCTTTCCTGCTTCAAATCCACTGATCGTTCTCCACCGTGCGCTCGCCCGCGTCGCCGTCGCCCGTGTTGACCACGCCGCGCGGTTCGATCAGCAGCAGCCGGGTTTCGGCGAGGGCGCACGGTCTATGTTCGACCCCCTTGGGCACCACGGCCATCTGGCCGGCAGTCAGCACGATGGCATGCCTTTCCGCGTAGCCAGGGCCGCGCAGGGCGATGCGCAATTCGCCGTCCAGCACGATGAAGGTTTCATCCGTATCGGCGTGCCGGTGCCACTGGAATTGGCCGAGTACCTTGACGACCTTGAATTGGTAGTCATTCATTTCGGCGATGACGCGCGGCTGCCAGTGCCCCTCTAACAGGGAGACCTTGCCTGCCAGGTCGATGGACCGGCCCTGGCCGCGCGTGGTGGTGATAGTCATGCTGTGCTCCGTTCAAGTGGCGATGCAGCCAGAATACGCAGGCGCTTGCCGGCCGTATTGAACGATCGTGGGTGTTTTCAGTCCTGGCCGATGCCGCTGGCGTAGCGCAGCCAGCGGCCAGGCGTCAGTCCATGGGTCTTCAGGAAATGCCGCGTCATGTGGCTCTGGTCGGCAAATCCCGCGGCCATGGCGGCCGAGGCGAGCGTGCTGCCTGCCAGAAGCAGGCGCCGCACCATTTCCAGGCGCCGCATCGTCAGATAGCGGTACGGACTGGTGCCGTAGAAGACGCGAAAGTCGTGCGACAGGCTCCAGCGGTCGCGTCCCGTTGCCGCTTCAAGCTGCGCCAGGGTGACGGCGTGGGTGCAGTGCGCCTGCAAGTAGTCGCGTGCGCGCCGCGCCGCCAGGAAGTCGCCTTTTGGACGCTGCGCCGGCGTGCCGGCCGCCGCCGCCAGCGCATGCGCCAGCTCGGCCAGCGCCTCGCTCTGTTCCAGCGCTTCGAGCGGGCGGCCGTCGTGCGGCAGCAAGGCGGACGTGGCCGCCGCCAGGCGGGGATCGGTCGACACGCCGCCTTCAATGAAGGGCAGCGCGCGTCCGCCCAGCACATCCTGGAACAGCGCCGGTTCGATATACAGCATGCGGTAGCGGAAGCCGGCGTCGGTGCCCGCCTGGCCATCGTGCGCCTCGTCCGGATGCAGGATCATGGTATTGCCGGGCAGGCTGTCGCGCTGGCCGCGGCGGTAGCTGAAACGCTGCACACCCGCCAGCGTGCGGCCGATGGCGTAAGTGTCGTGGCGGTGCATGGCATAGGCCTTGCCCTTGAACCATGCCTCGATGCGTTCGACGCCTTGTACCGGTTCGGCGCACTTGACCCAGTCGCTGCGCGCTGGCGCTGCTGCTCGCTTCATGGTGCTTGTTCGCAGATACCTGCCCTGGTTGCTGAACGCAGACTGTACCCGCCGCGCGCGGGGCTGTCCACGAAAACCACCGAATCAGAAATTATGCCGGATTCCCAGCGCCACGCCCGACAAGGTGGCGCCCTTGGTTGCTGCATCGCGTCCCAGGCTGTTGATGGCAAAGTCGGCGATGCCGTTGCGGCCGTTGGCCAGGTGCGTGTAGTAGGCATACAGGCTGCTGCGTTTCGACAGCTGATAGTCGTAGCCGGCGGTGGCGTGGGTGGCGCCCGTATCCGCTCCCGCACGCACCGTGCCGATGCTTTCCAGCGCGCCGCCGCTGGCGTTTTGGGCATGCGCCAGGCCAAAACGCAGGCCATGGCGGCCGAACTGGCGCGTGGCGGAAAAGTAGGCCGTGCGGCGGTGCAGCTCACCCGTGGCAGTGGCGTAGCGCAGGTTTTCCAGCGCCAGCGCCAGCTGCGTGACACTGTCGATCCTCCAGGCCAGGGCCAGCTTGCTGCCCTGGTCGGTCAGTCCCCGTCCCTGGTAGTCGTGATGGTCTTCCCGCGCCAGGGTGGCGTACAGGACGCCGCCGTCGTAGATCAATGCGGCCGAGGTCAGTGCCGGATGCGCGCCGTTGGCGGGCCGCTCTTCCCCCATGCCGCGCGCCACGCGCAGCGACCAGCCCTGCCACTGCGGCGTCCAGTAATGCAGGCTGTTCTGCTGGCGCCGGTCGAACGAGTATGTGTTGCTGGTATTGCTATCGTTCGAGGCGGAGCCATTGCCCATCAAGCTCATGTAGCCGGCCGTGGTGGGGTAGAACGGGTCGAGCATGGACGTGGCGCTGTTGTAGGGCAGGGTCCAGTTGCCGCCAAATAGCGTGCCCCACGGGCCGGCAATGCCGACGCGCGTGTCGCGCGCGGCCAGGCTGCCGGCGCCCGTGTCGGGCGATAGCGTGCCCTCGACCTGGAACAGCGCCTGCCAGCCGCCGCCTAGGTCTTCGCTGCCGCGAAAGCCGAGTACCGAGCGGTTGTTGGACAGGCGCCGCACGCTGTCGCCGCTGCCGGACGAGTGTAGCGCTTCGAGCGCCACGTTCAGGCGGCCGTACAGCTGCACGTTTTCCTGCGCCTGGGTGGGCAGGGCGGCCGCCAGCGCCAGGGCGCCGGCAGCGCATGAGAATACATGCATCACCATGCTCTCAAAACGCAAAGCAGCTGCACCCCAGCGTGCCCCAGAAGCCGGAGTGGCTGGAGACGGGTACGGAACTCTTGCGCGCCACGTCGTGGGCGTGGGCGTGCACGCCGCAGGCGCCCTGGCACTGGTGCTGTTGCATGGCGCTGGTCTTTTGCGGCGGCGCGGCGCGGTAGTGGCCGGCCACGTTTTTCACGGGCGACCAGTCGGGCAGCACGGGGATGGCTGGCGGCGCCAGATGGGAAAATTCCGCCTGGCCGTAGACGATCTTGCCGCCGACGATAGTGAGCACCGATTCGATCGACTTGATCGCCTCTTCATCGATGCTGAAAAATCCGCGCTCAGCACGGCCAGGTCGGCCAGCATGCCTTCCTGGATGCGGCCCTTCTTGCCTTGCTCGCTGGAGAACCAGGCGCTGCCCGCCGTCCACAGTTCCAGCGCCGTGTCGCGCGACAAACGGCTGCCCGCGTCGTACAGGCGCAAGCCGCCTACGGTGCGGCCCGATACCAGCCAGTACAGCGCCGTCCACGGGTTGTAGCTGGCAACCCGGGTGGCGTCCGTGCCGCCGCCCACCGGTACGCCCGAGGCCAGCATGCGGGCGATCGGCGGCGTGGCCTTGGCCGCTTCCGCGCCGTAGCGGTCGACGAAGTATTCGCCCTGGAAGGCCATGCGGTGCTGGATGGCGATGCCGCCGCCCAGCGCCCTGACCCGGTCGATGTTTTTCGGCGTGATGGTTTCGCAGTGGTCGAACATCCAGTGCAGGCCGTCGAACGGGATATCGCGGTTGACCTTTTCAAAGACCGTCAGCATGCGGTCGATCGATTCGTCGTAGGTGGCGTGCAGACGGAAGGGCCAGCGTTTGGAAACCAGGTGGCGCACCACCTTTTCCAGTTCGTCGTCCATGCCGGGCGCCAGTTCCGGGCGCGGCTCGAGGAAATCCTCGAAGTCAGCGGCGGAAAACACCAGCATTTCGCCGGCGCCGTTATGGCGGTAGTAATCGTCGCCCTGGCCCGGCGTGACCATCTCCGTCCATTTTTCAAAATCCTCCAGTTCGCGGCCCTTGTTTTGCGTGAACAGGTTGTAGGCGATGCGGATGGTCAGTTGCTCCTTTTGCGCCAGCTCCTCGACCACCGCGTAGTCTTCCGGATAATTCTGGAAGCCGCCGCCCGCATCGATGGCGCTGGTCAGCCCCAAGCGATTGAGTTCGCGCATGAACTGGCGCGTGGAATTGACTTGCAGTTCGCGCGGCAAGGTCGGGCCCTTGGCCAAGGTCGCATACAGTATCATCGCGTTCGGCCGCGCGATCAGCATGCCCGTCGGGTTGCCCGATGCATCGCGCACGATCTCGCCGCCGGGCGGGTTCGGCGTGTTCTTGTCGTAGCCGACCACGCGCAGGGCCGCGCGGTTGAGCAGGGCGCGGTCATACAGGTGCAGGATGAAGACGGGGGTGTCGGGCGCGGCCGCGTTGATTTCGTCGAGGGTGGGCATGCGTTTTTCCGCGAACTGGAATTCGTTCCAGCCGCCGACCACGCGCACCCATTGCGGGTTCGGCGTGCGCAAGGCCTGCTCCTTGAGCATGCGCAGGGCGTCGGCCAGCGATGGCACGCCTTCCCAGCGCAGTTCCAGGTTGTAGTTCAAGCCGCCGCGGATCAGGTGCAGGTGCGAGTCGTTCAGGCCGGGAATCACCGTGCGGCCGCCCAGGTCGATCACGCGGCTGTCCGGCTTGCGGTGGCGCATGACGTCGTCGGCATCGCCGACGGCGAGGAATTTGCCGTCGGCGATGGCCACGGCGCTCGCCTGTGGGCACGACTTGTCGACGGTGTGGAAGCAGCCGTTGATCAGTATCAGCGGCGCGGCGGAGGAAAGGGTCGGTTCGGTCATGATGCAGCTCCATGGTGGCAATGCGGGAGGCCGGGGCGCGGCCAGGATCTGCGGCCAGTGTAGCCCAGGGCCCGGGAGGCGGACACGGGCCAAAAGATCAGGTATGGCAGGTATGGCGGCGCGCCGACTGGTCTAAGGACGGGTGCGGCGGCGCGCGACATGGCTTACCATGCCGGCATTGGCGGCTGGGCATGCGTCCGGATGCATTTTTTTATCGCGGTTTACCGCATCGCAGGGAGTCCTCATGGATCAAGCACCACACAGCCGTTTATACGGCACCAGCCTGGGCTTTTTGGCCGGGTATGTCGATACGCTGGGCTTTATCGCCCTGTTCGGCTTGTTTACCGCCCATGTCACGGGCAACTTCGTGCTGATCGGCGCCGCGCTGGCTGAACCGACGCGCATCCCCATCCTGCTGAAAATCCTCGCCTTTCCCGCCTTTATCACCGGCATCGTCGTCACGCGCCTGATGGTGCTGGCCATCGAGCGCCGCGGCGGTCCGGCGCTGACGCTGGCCTTCCTGCTGCAATGGATCTTGCTGGCCGGGTTCATGGTGTTCGGCGTGCTGGCCGAGCCGCTCGGCAAGGAGGTGGGCACGCTGGCGATGCTGGCCGGCTTGCTGGGCACGGCCGCCATGGGCGTGCACAGCGCCACCAGCCGTCTGCTGCTGGCGCATCTGGCGCCCACCTCCATGATGACGGGGAACGTGACGCAGATCGTGCTCGACACCGTCGACGTGCTGCGCGGCGCGGCCGATGGGGGCACGCGCGCGCGCTGCGGGAAGTTCTTCTGGCCGCTGCTGGCCTTTGCGCTGGGCGCCATCGCTGCCGGCTTTGGCTACCTGGTCTTCGGTTTCGCGGCGCTGGCCGTGCCGCTGGTGCTGCTGGGCGGCCTGATCGTGGTGGAGCAGCGTAGCGGACGGACCGCCGTGCCCGTGTCCTGACGGCCGCCATGCGCGCCTTCCTGCTGTGGCTGATGTTCATGCTGGCCAGTCCTTGCGGGCTGGCCATCGATGCCGCGCGCGGCATCCATCAGCTGCAGCACACGCGCTGGATGGCCAGCGACGGCGCGCCCGACGACATCATCGTCATGGCACAGGGCAATGACGGTTTCCTGTGGCTGGGCACGCATGCGGGCGTGCGCCGTTTCGACGGCTTGCGCTTCGAGCCCGTGCGCGTGCGCCAGGGCAGCTTTCCCGACACGGTGGCGCTGGCGCTCAAGCGCGCCGCCGACGGCGGCATGTGGATAGGCTGGCAAGTGGGCGGCATCAGCCACGTCAAGGATGGCGTGGTGCGCAATTATGCCGAGCCGCAGGGCGTGCAGGCGGGCGCCATCTGGGGCTTTGCCATCGGCGGCGACGGCGCCGTGTGGGCGGCCGGCGTGTCCGGCATCTCGCGCTTCGATGGCCGGCGCTGGCAGGCGATGGGGCCGGCGCAGGGCTACACGGCGCAAAAGGCGTCCGCCGTGTTTGCCGACCGCGATGGCCGCATCGCCGTGTTCAGTGAAAAAGGCCTGTTCATATGGCAGGCGACGCAGTCGCGCTTCGCGCCGCCCATCGGCCGGCTCGACCTGCGCGCGCCGCCGCAGCAGGGACCCGACGGCCGCATTTACTTGCTGGAGATGCGCGGCATCCGCATCATCGAGTCGCTGGAACGCTACGAGCAGCTCGATCATCGGTGGATTTACCGCGACACGAGCGGCACCAGCGGCAGCATGCTGGTCGACCGCGCGGGCACTTTGTGGTTCGACAGCCAGTACGGCTTGCACCGCACGCGCAGCGCCGGCGCGCTGACGCCGGGGCAGCTGGGCATCAGCAGCGACACGGAATCGTTCCTGCCGCGCGATGGCTTGAGCAATGTCCTCGTCGGCTCCATGTGCGACGACAATGAAGGCAATGTCTGGGTTTCCACGTATGGCGGCCTGGACCGTTTCCGCCAGGCCGCGCCCGTGGTCCTGCGCACGCGCGCCGCGCCCGGCGTGGCCGAAGTGTTCCGTACCCAGGAAATGCTGGCCGGACCGGCAGGCGCGATGTGGCTGTCGCGCGACGACGTCCTGGGGCCGCTGCTGCTGGCGCGGGCCGACGGCACGGTGCTGCGCGCGCCGCGCCTTGGGCCCGTCAGCGCCATCCTGGCAGCGCCGGGCGGCCTGTGGGTGGCTGCCCGCGCCGGCCTGCAGCAGCTGGCCGGCGCGGATGGGCGCGTGCTGCGCACGATCGCCTATCCATCGGGCGCGGCCGCGCTCAAGCGCATGCGCGCCGGCGTGCTCGCGCCCGATGGCAGCATCTGGGGCGTGTTCAGCGGCGCCGGCGTTTTTCAGTACCGCGACGGGACCTGGCGGCGCGAACCGCTGTTGCCCGATGGCGGCGCGAAAGTGCCGCTGGCGCTGCTGGCCGACGCGGCCGGGCGCCTGTGGCTGTCGTATGCCGATGGCAGCGTCGCCATGCTGGAAAAGGGGCGGCTGCACGCCTTCGGTCCCGCGCAGGGCCTGGACCTGGGCAAGATTCCCATGCTGATCGAATACCACGGGCAGGTGTGGGCAGGCGGGCAGCGTGGCGTGGCGCTGTGGCGCGGCGGCCGCTTCGTCACCCTGCGCAGCGAGCCGGCCAGCGCCACCGAGGGCGTGGTGGGCCTGCTGCGCGCGCGCGACGGCAGCCTGTGGCTCAATCACGGCAGCGGCGCCGCGCACATCCCCGCCGCGCAAGTGGACCTGGCGCTGCGCGACGCCGCCCATGTCATGCGCGCCACCTCGTACGATGCCGTCGATGGCTTGAACGGCAGCATCGGCATGCTGCACAACCGCTCGGTGGCCGAAGCGGACGATGGCAGGATCTGGTTTTCGCGCCAGAGCGCGACGTTCTGGATCGATCCGCGCCAGGCGCTTGCGGCCTTGCCGGCGCCGCGCGTGGAAATCGGCGCGCTGCTGGCGGACGGCCGGCGCGTCGACCCAGCCGCAAGCGCCGGCCTGCAACTGGCGGCCGGCACGCGCGACGTGCAATTCCATTACAACGCCGCCAGTCTGGGCACGCCGGAGCGTTTGCAGTTCCGCTACCGGCTCGACGGCTACGATACGGAGTGGCAGCAGGCGGGCGGCCGGCGCCTGGCGCAGTACACGGGCCTGGGTCCGGGCAGCTACCGCTTCGAGCTAATCGCGGCGAATGGCGACGGCGTGGACAGCACGGTGGCGCAACTGCCGTTCCGCGTGCTGCCCGCCTTCTACCAGACATGGTGGTTCCGCAGCCTGTGCGCGGCGGCGCTGCTGGCCGCCGCGTACGGCGCCTACCGCTGGCGGCTGGGCCGGCACGCCGCGCGCCTGCGGGTGCGGATGGAGGCGCAGCAGGCCGAGCGCGAACGCATCGCACGCGAGCTGCACGATACCCTGCTGCAGGGCACGCAGGCGATGATCCTGCACTTTCACAATGCCAGCATGGCCATCGCCGAGGATGATCCCGCGCGCGCCGCCATGCTGCGCGCCCTCGACGACGCCGACCGCATGCTGGGCGAGGGGCGCGACCACGTGCACGACTTGCGCGCCGGCGACGATGCCGGCGCGCGCTGGAGCGCCATCCTGCGGCGCGAAGGCGAACGGCTGGCGGCGCAGCACGGCATCGTGTTCCGCTATGCGGAGGAGGGCGAGGCGCGCATGCTGCATGCGCGCGCCGCGCACGAAATCTATCGCATCGCCAGCGAAGCGCTGCGCAATGCCTTCCAGCACGCGCGCGCGCAGGTGGTCGAGGTGGCGGTGCGCCATGCGCGCGGCGGCATCGAACTGGTCGTGCGCGACGATGGCCAGGGCTTGCCGCCGGTGGTGGCGGCGAACGGGCAGATTCCCGGACACTGGGGCATGCCCGGCATGCGCGAGCGCGCCGCCCGGCTCGGCGCGCGCCTGTCCGTGGACGGGCGCGACGGGGGCGGCACGCAGTGGCGCCTGCGGGTGCCGGCGCGGCGCGCCTGGCCGGCGGCGCACGGGCCGTTGCGACGCTGGTGGCAGCGCTGGCGCCGTTCAGGCGTCGAGGATGCCGCGCCGTAGCGCGATGGTGACGGCGTGGGTGCGGTCCCTGGCGCCCAGCTTGGCCAGGATGGTGCTCATGTGCGCTTTGACGGTTTCTTCCTTGATCTGCAGCAGGGCGCCCGTTTCGCGGTTGGAATTGCCTTGCGCGACTTGCTTGAGCACGTCCAGTTCGCGGTTCGACAGCACGTCGCTGCAGGCATACAGGGCCAGCTCCGCCTCGATTTCGGGCGTGATGTGGCGCCGCCCCGCGTGCACGTTCTGTATCGCCGCCAGCAATTCGTGGCGCAGCGCGCTTTTCAGCACATAGCCGCACGCGCCCGCGCGGATGGCGCGCAGCACCTGCGTGTCGCCCTTGTAGGTGGTCAGCACGATGATGCGCGCCTGCGGATGGCGCGCGCGGATGGCGCCGATGGCGTCAAGGCCGCTCATGCGCGGCATCTGCAAATCCATCAGCGTGACATCGGGCTGCAGCGCGTCAAATTGCTGTACCGCCTGCTGGCCATCGGTGGCCTGGCCCACCAGCGCCACGCCGGGAAAGGCGCGCAGCAGGGCCGCGATGCCGTCGAGCAGCAACTGGTGGTCGTCGGCGATGAGGACGCGTATCGCTGCCGCATCGCTGCGCATGACGTTGCCTGGCAAAGAGGAGTGATCGATCAAGAGTCGTCGGAAGATGGTGAGCAAAAGGTATTTTACCGCAGCGCCTGCCAGCCTGCCGAGGGGGATTGCTCGGGGGAGCCTATATTTAGATAGTGGTGCGGGCACGCCGCCAGGCATACGATGCACGGCAGTACCCACTCAACCCCACTCTTCATGGATGACATCATGACCAATCCGAAACTGGAAGTCCTTACCCCCGACAATTGCCAGATCATCTTCATCGACCAGCAGCCGCAAATGGCGTTCGGCGTGCAGTCGATGGACCGCCAGGCGCTGAAAAACAATACCGTGGGCCTGGCCAAGGCCGCCAAGGTGTTCAACATCCCCACCATCATCACCACGGTGGAAACGGAAAGCTTCTCCGGCCACACCTATCCGGAACTGCTGGACGTCTTTCCGGGCAAGGATATTCTCGAGCGCAGCTCGATGAATTCGTGGGATGACCAGAAGGTGCGCGATGCGCTGGCCGCCAACGGCAAGAAAAAGTCGTCGTCTCCGGCCTGTGGACGGAAGTGTGCAACAACAGCTTCGCCCTGTGCGCGATGCTCGAAGGCGATTACGAGATCTACATGGTGGCCGATGCATCGGGCGGCACCTCGAAGGAAGCGCACGACTACGCCATGCAGCGCATGATCCAGGCCGGCGTGGTGCCCGTGACGTGGCAGCAGGTGCTGCTGGAATGGCAGCGCGACTGGGCGCACAAGGCGACCTATGACGCCGTCATGGCCATCGTGCGCGAACATTCGGGCGCCTACGGCATGGGCGTCGATTACGCCTACACGATGGTGCACAAGGCGCCGCAGCGCATCCATGGCGAACACGCCACCCTGGCGCCGGTGCCGGCCAAATAAACGCCGCGCGGCCATGCCATGCGCCGCGCGCCTGACCGCGCGCGGCGTTTTTTTCATCGAAAGGAATGCGCCATGAAGTTATATGTGATTTCGCTGGCCGTGGGCTTGCTGGTTGGCATCATCTATGCCGTCCTGCAGGTACGCTCGCCGGCGCCGCCAGCCATTGCCCTGATCGGCCTGCTGGGCATGCTGATCGGCGAACAGATCGTCCCCAGCGTCAAGCGCCTGATGGCGGGCGAAGCCGTGACCGTGTCGTGGCTGCGCAGCGAATGCGTGCCGAAGATCAGCGGCGTGGAAGCCAAGCCGGCATTGGCCAAGGCCCAGTCGCAGCAGCAGGATGACGGCGCCGCCTGAACCCCGCCTGCCGAGTCAAAACGCTAGAACGCGCCCAGCAAGCCGCGCCGGGCGGCCACCGTGGCCGCCTCGGTGCGGCTTGATACGTTGAGCTTGGTCAAAATATTATTTACGTGAAATTTGACGGTGCCCACCTCGATGCCGGCGCTGCGCGCGATCATCTTGTTGCTCTTGCCCGCAGACAGGTGCAGCAGGATGTCGTGCTCGCGTTTCGACAGGCGGTTCGCCTCGATGCGGCCTGCCTGCTGCGCCGCCAGTTCCGGCGGCAGGTAGTGCCTGCCGGCGGCCACCTGGCCGATGCACTGGGTCAGTTGCAGGAAGCCGGCATCCTTCAGCAGGTAGCCGCGCGCGCCGGCGCGCAGGGCCCGGTGCACGCTGTCCTCGCCCTGGTAGGTGGTGAGGATGACGATCTTCGCTTGCGCATCGTCCGCGCAGATGCGCTCGATCGCCTCGACGCCATGCATTTCCGGCATGTTCAAATCCATCAGCACCACGTCGGGCCGCAGCTCCCGGTACAGCGCCACGGCGGCGTGGCCCGTGCCGGCCTGGCCCAATAAGCGCAAGCCGGGCAGTGACGCGATCAGCGAGGCCAGGCCGGCCAGGATCAGCGGGTGGTCGTCGGCGATCAGCAGCGAGATAGGGGTGTCGTCGTCGCGGAGCATGTGCATGCTTGTGCTCATGGTGTTGGCAGGGTGAAGTGGAAGACGCTGCCGTGCGGCGCGCCGGGCGCATGCCACAGGCGGCCGCCATGCGCGTCGAGGATGCGGCGGCAGATGGCCAGGCCCATGCCCATGCCGTCCGGCTTGCTGGAATAACGGGCGTGGTACAGGCGGGCGGCCGCCTGCGGCGCGATGCCCGCGCCATTGTCGGCGATGCTGAAATGCTGCACGCTTCCATCCAGGCGCGAGGACAGCAGCACCGTGCGCGGCCGGCCGCTCGTGCCCTGCAGGGCCTCGATGGCGTTCATCAGCAGGTTCAGGACGACTTGCCGGAATTGCACCGGGTCGGCATGCAGCAGCGGGCGGCCCGGCGCCAGCCGCGTTTGCAGGTCGATGGCGTGGCGCAGCAGCGGCGCGCGCAGCAGCGGCAGCAGCTCCTGCACGGCGTCGTCGGCGACAAAATGCGCGTGGCTGCCCGGCGCATGGCAGGCCAGGCCATGCACGCTGCGCAGCACGGCGCTGGCATGGCTGCCGGCGCTGGCGACCAGGGCCAGCGCCGCGCGCGCCTCGTCGAGGCGGGGCGGATCGTGGTCGAGCCAGCGCAAGGCGGCATCGGCGTTGAGCGCGATGGCCGCCAGCGGCTGGCGCACCTCGTGCGCGACCGATGCGGCAAATTCGCCCATGCCGCCCATGCGCTGCACCTGCGTCAGGCCGGGGTCTTGCTGCTGAGGTAAAGAATGCATGCTGGCCATCGCCGTGCTCCTGTGCTGTCGCGGCGTATGCCGCATTGCAACAAGTATGCATGGCATCGTCGCCAGGGCACTTATACGAATGGGGGAGGCGGACGGTTTTTTTGCAAGGCAGGGGCAGGAAACACCGCCGGGCGGGCCGGCGGTGCGGGAAGCAAAGAGCGGATCAGGACTTGATAAAGGCCAGCAAGTCTTCGTTCAGGCGGTCCTTGTGGGTGGCCGGCAAGCCGTGCGGCGCGCCTTCATAGATGACCAGCTTGGCGTTCTTGATGAGCTTGGCAGCAGCCTTGCCGGAAGCGTCGATCGGCACGATCTGGTCGTCGCCGCCGTGCACCACCAGGGTCGGCACGGAGATTTTCTTCAGGTCGGCCGTGAAATCCGTCTCGGAAAACTGCTTGATGCAATCGTAGGCGTTCTTGATGCCGCACTGCATGCCCTGCAGCCAGAAGGTGTCGCGCATGCCTTGCGACACCTTGTTGCCGGGACGGTTGGCGCCGAAGAACGGCACGGTCAGGTCCTTGAAGAATTGCGAACGGTCGGCCAGCACGCCGGCGCGGATGCCGTCGAAGACGGACATCGGCAAGCCGCCGGGATTGGTGTCCGACTTGACCATCTGCGGCGGCACGGCGCCCACCAGCACGGCCTTGGCCACGCGCTTTTCGCCATGGCGGCCGATATAGCGAGCCACTTCGCCGCCGCCCGTCGAATGGCCGACCAGGGTCGCGCCCTTGATGTCGAGCGCGTCAAGCAGGGTAGCCAGGTCGTCGGCGTAGGTATCCATGTCATTGCCCTGCCATGGCTGGCTGGACAGGCCGTGGCCGCGGCGGTCGTGCGCGATCACGCGGTAGCCGTGGCTGGCCAGGAACATCATCTGGTCTTCCCAGGCATCGCCCTGCAAGGGCCAGCCGTGGCTGAAGACGACGGGCGTGCCCGTGCCCCAGTCCTTGAAATGGATGACGGTGCCGTCCTTGACGGTGACGCTGTTGACGGTGAGCTTGCCCGGCGCGGCGGCGGCAGCGGCAGGCTTGGCGGCGGCGCTGGCGCCACCGGCGGCCAGCAGGCCCGCGCCGGCGGCGACACCGGCGACGCTGACGAGCAGCTTGCGGCGGGAGTTGACTTCTTCGGCTTCGATTTTCTTCGACATGATGCTTTCCTTCGGGGATGGGGGAGGGGCCGCTTAGGGCCTGGACCAGTGATGGCAGCGGCCAGTCTAGGCCTTCGCGCGCGCCGGCGCCTCTGCCAAAAGACCAGTCGCGCCGGGTCTCCCTCCTGCCTATGATGGCTGGCGGGGCGCGCCGCGCCGCCTGCCTTTCCCACTGGAGCGAACATGAAGAAACACTGGATGGCGGCGCTGGCCGGCCCCTTCTTACCCGATGCCGGCCTGCTGTTTGCGCGCGTGGCGGGCGCGCTGCTGGTGCTGCACGTGCACGGCTTGCCCAAGCTGCTGCATTTTTCCGAGGAACTGGCGCACATCGACGACCCGCTGCACCTGGGCCGCGCCGCCACCCTGTACTGCGCCCTGTTCGCGGAAATCGTCTGCCCGCTGCTGGTCGCCGCCGGTCTGCTGACGCGCCTGGCCTGCCTGCCCCTGCTGTTCCTGCTGGGCGTGTCGATGCTGCTCGTGCACCCGGACTGGAGCATCGCCGACGGCCAGTTCGGCTGGCTGCTGATCATCGTCTTCGGCACCATTGCCATCAGTGGCGCGGGACGCTATTCGCTCGATGCGCGCTTGCGGGCGTAAGCGGTGATGTCAACGATGTGTCGGGTTACGCTCCGCTAACCCGACCTACGCCTAAATAACACCATTTCACCCCGATCCCCGTCCGCCCCGCCAGGCCGGCGGGGATTGTTATTTCCATCAGGAATTTAAGTCTGTGCTTCAACGTGTGGCACCGCACGGTGGCGGGCGGCGGGCGCGGTTAAGGTGGTGCCAACAGCTTGCTGCTGATCCAGCATTTGATATGGCTCAGCCCGGCAGCGTTTAGCCGCTTCTTTTTCCGGAAGCGAGGAGAATCATGATTCGGTCACGGCATCGAGCATGGTTGATTTATTCACCTTTGAAGGAAACCATCATGAACGCGATTGAAAAAACCAGCTCCGAGATGAACGGCACCGCCCAGGATACCCGCCAGGATTTGCACCGCACCATCGACAAGGTGGCGAGCCAGGCCCAGCCCCTGGCCGACAAGGTCGCCACGCGCGCCCATGACGGCGTGGACCAGGTGGGCGACCGCATCGAGCAGGTCAGCGACACCGTCAGCAAGGCCTCGGAACGCCTGATGGCGCGCGGCAAGCAGTTGGGCGCCGCCTGCCAGCGCGCCGGCGAAACGGGCCGCGGCTATGTGCGCGAACGCCCGGCCGTGTCCCTGCTGATTGCGGCGGCGGCCGGTTATGGCCTGTCGAAGCTGCTGGGTTCGCGTAAATAAATTTTACGCTTTCCTGGAAGTATTTGTCGTGGGCGCTGGCCCGGTCTGCCCTCATGGCGGGCCGGAGCGGCGCCCACGCGCACAAGGTAGTAGCAGGCAGTAAAGGAGAGTGATGATGCGCTCCATTTTGTTGTGGTTGATTGGCATTCCTATTCCCATCATTATTTTGATTGCCCTGTTCGTGCGCTGAATGAGGGAGTTGTAGCGTTCTCCCGGGGCAAACTACTCACAGGAGACGTAATGGCTACCAATAAAAAAACGCCGTCCACGGACGGTGCGGGTTCCGTTTTGAGCAGCATGTCCGGACCATCCGACGGCGATGCGCCGCACAGCTTGGGCGCGGACAATGACGTGACCCGCGCGCTGCTGCAAAAGACGGCCGCCGGCCAGCAGCTGTCCGCCGCCATGGCCGATAATCCCAAGGAAGCCGGCCAGTATGGCGAGGCGGCGCGCACGCCGCCCGAAGGCGTGCATGTGGCGGCCGGCGAAGCGCTGGCCACGGCCAGCACCACGGGCGAAACGCTGGCGTCGCCGAAGACGGGCGATGGCCAGCCCGCGCTGGGCGAGAATGCGCGCAATGCCTCGCTCGACGGCGCCCGCAGCGACGACAGCGGCTGCGTGCTGACGACCAACCAGGGCGTGCCCGTGGGCGACAACCAGAACTCGCTGAAGGCGGGTTTGCGCGGCCCCACGCTGATGGAAGATTTTATCCTGCGTGAAAAACTCACGCATTTCGACCATGAGCGCATCCCCGAGCGCGTCGTGCATGCGCGCGGCTCGGCCGCCCACGGCTATTTCGAATGCTACAAGGAGCAAGGCAAGCTGACGCGCGCCGCGCCGTTCGCCAAGGCGGGCAAGCGCACGCCCGTCTTCGTGCGCTTTTCCACGGTCGCCGGCGAGCGAGGTTCGACCGACACGGCGCGCGACGTGCGCGGCTTCGCCGTGAAGTTCTATACGGACGAAGGCAACTGGGACCTGGTCGGCAACAACATCCCCGTCTTCTTCATCCAGGACGCGATGAAATTCCCCGACCTGATCCACGCCGTCAAGCCCGAGCCGCACAATGGCATGCCGCAGGCAGCCAGCGCGCATGACACCTTCTGGGACTTCGCCTCGCTGTCGCCGGAAATCACGCACATGCTGATGTGGGCCATGTCCGACCGCGCCATCCCGCGCAGCTACCGCATGATGCAGGGCTTCGGCGTGCACACCTTCCGCCTCGTGAACGCCAAGGGCCAGTCCGTATTCTGCAAATTCCACTGGTCGCCCATGGCGGGCACGCACTCGCTGGTGTGGGACGAAGCCGTCAAGATCAGCGGCGCCGATTCCGATTTCCACCGTCGCGACCTGTGGGAAGCCATCGAGTGCGGCGAATATCCCGAATACGAGCTGTCCTTCCAGGTCTTCACGGAAGCGCAGGCCGAGGCGTTTGCCTTCGACGTGCTCGACCCCACCAAGCTGATTCCCGAAGAACTGGTGCCGCTGGTCCCCGTCGGGAAAATGGTCTTGAACCGCAATCCCGACAATTTTTTTGCCGAGACGGAGCAGGTGGCCTTTTGCACGGCGCACATCGTGCCCGGCATCGATTTTTCCAACGACCCGCTGCTGCAGGGGCGCATCCACTCGTATGTCGACACGCAGATCACGCGCCTGGGCGGCGCCAACTTCCATGAAATCCCCATCAACTCTCCGCTGGCGCCCTTGCACAACAACCAGCGCGACGGCATCCACCGCCAGGCCATCAACCGGGGCCGGGTCGCCTACGAGCCCAATTCGCTGGCGGGCGGCTGTCCGTTCCAGGCGGGCGCGAAGGGATTCAACAGTTTTCCCGCGCCCACCGAAGGCGACAAGGTGCGCGGCAAGCCCGAGAAATTCGCCGAGCACTATGGCCAGGCGCGTCTGTTCTGGATCAGCCAGACGCCGGTCGAGCAAGACCATATCGTGCATGCGTTCCGCTTTGAACTGAGCAAGGTGCAGACGGTGGCGATCCGCAAGCGCATCGTCGCCATGCTGCGCAATGTCGACGAGACCCTGGCGCAGCGCCTGGCCGATGCGCTGGGCCTGGCGCTGCCGCCCGTCATGCCGCCCGTGTCCATGCTGCCGATTCCCACGTATCCGCCGTCGCCGTCGCTGTCGCTCTTTTTCCGTCCCGGCAAGACGGGCATCCATACCCTGCGCGTGGCCATCCTCGTGGGGCCGGGCAGCGATGGCGCGCAGGTGCGCAGCATCTATGCTTCGCTGCTGGCCGACGGCGCCGTGCCGCGCCTGGTGGGCAGCCACCTGGGGAAAGTCGACACGAGCGGCGGCGCGCCGCTCGACGTGGAAATCTCGCTCGAAACGGGACCGTCCGTGCTGTTCGACGCCGTCGTGGTCCCGGATGGGCAGGGCGCCGTGCAGCAGCTGGGCAGCGACGCCAACGCGCTCGACTTCCTGCGCCTGCAGTATCGCCACTGCAAGCCGATGCTGGCCATCGGCGCCGGCAAGGGCTTGCTGGACAAGGCCGGCGTGCCGACGACCCTGCCTGACGGCAAGCCGGACCCCGCCATCATCGTCGTGCCGGCGGGCGACGTGGTGAAAGGCGTGGCGGCCTTTAAAAAGGCACTGGCCGCGCACCGGGCGTTTGCGCGCGAAACGGATCCGCCCCGCGTGTGATGCCCGCTTGAGCGTCAGCGGGGCAGGCCTGGCTTGCCCCGCTGACGTCATGGTGCGCAACTTCGCGCAACAATGTAAACAATAAAAACGTCCTGCGATGATATGCTGCTGACTAGAACTGTTCATTTGCAACTATTTCTATCACTGCAGCAAAGAACGGCTTCAGCAAACCGGATCGCGATTACCGCATGGACAAGTACACACCTCGCACCTGGGGGCCGGGAGAACGCCCGACCTTGCCCGGGTCGCCATCGATGCCCGAGCATTCGACGCCCAAGCGTGTCGCGTATTTCATCGTCGGCCTGATCGTCGCGCTGACGGGGGACTCGGCAACGGCCTGGTGATGGCCAATCTGCTGAACCTGCAAGGCTCCCTGGCCGCCTATGCCTACCAGATGCAGTGGCTGCCGGCCGCCTACGTGATGACCATCGTCTCCATGAATCTGCTGCTGGTGAAGTTCCGCCAGCAGTTCGGCCTGCGCCTGTTTACGGAAGCGTTCCTGGTGCTGTATGCGCTCGTCACCTTCGCCCACCTGTATGCGAATACCTTGCCGTCGGCCATCGCCGTGCGCGCCGCGCATGGCATGGTGGGCGGTGCGCTGGGTGTGCTGGGGCTGTACTACACCTTGCAGGCGTTTCCCGCGCGGCACCGCCTGAAGGGCGTGGTGCTGGGCCTGGGCTTTGCCCAGCTGGCCTTGCCCCTGGCGCGCATCTTCACATCCGAACTGCTGCAGATCGGCGAATGGCACGGCCTGTACCTGTTCGAGCTGGGGCTGGCCCTGCTGGCGCTGGGCTGCGTGCTGGCCCTGAAACTGCCGCCCGGCGACCGCGTGCAGACGTTCGAGCCGCTCGATTTCCTCACCTTTATGTTGTTCGCGCCCGGCGTGGCCCTGCTGTGCGCTGTGCTGGCGCAGGGACGCACGGCGTGGTGGATGGAATCGGAGTGGGTGGGTGTCTGCCTGGCGGCTTCCATCGTGCTGATCGCCGCCGCGCTGGCCATCGAGCATAACCGCGCGCGCCCGCTGCTCAACACGCGCTGGCTCACCACGGGCAAGATCGCCAAGCTGTTTTTATCTGTGCTGCTGTTTCGCATCGTGCTGTCCGAATCGACGGGCGCCGTGGGCTTCCTGCAGGCGCTGGGGCTGAACACGGACCAGATGCAGAACCTGTTCGTCGTGGTCCTGCTGGGCAGCGTGGCGGGCCTGGTGGTCAGCGCGCTGACGATCAATCCGGCGACCTTGCACCGCTCGCTGATGTTCGCGCTGCTGCTGATCGCTGCCGGCGCGCTCATCGATGCGCACGCCACCAGCCAGACGCGCCCCGTCAACATGTATGTCAGCCAGTTCCTGCTGGCCTTTGGCGGCACGTATTTCCTCGGTCCCACCATGGTGGCCGGCATGGGCGCCGTGATCGCCGAACCGCGCAACCTGGTGAGTTTTTCCGTGATGTTTACCATGACGCAGAACCTGGGCGGCTTGCTCGGGTCGGCCATCGTCGGCACCATCCAGACGGCGCGCGAAAAATACCATTCCAGCTACCTGGTCGAGCACCTCACCATGCTCGACCCGCAGGTGGCCGCGCGCGTGCAGTCCGGAGCCGCAAGCTATGGCGGCGTCCTGACGGACCCGGCCCTGCGCAGCGCCCAGGGCGTGGCCCGCCTGGGCGCCGTCGCCACGCGCGAAGCCAATGTGCTGGCCTACAACGGCGTCTTTTTGATGATCGCCGGCGTCGCCATCGCCACCCTGATCTGGATGCTGGTCAGCCAGTCCTGGACCCGCATCACCACCGGCGCGCGCCGCCTGGCCGGCCCCGTGCGCGATGCGCAGACGGCCATGGCCATCGTCCCCATTACCAATTCGGAACCGAGCAATGACAGAAAATAACACCACGCCGCCAGTACCGACCCCTGCACCGACGCCAGTTGCGCCCCCGCCCGCGGCCAGCAGCACGCCGCCGCAGCCGGACCGGCGCCACCAGTGGCTGTCCGCGCTGGCCTTTGCCGCCGTGGCCCTGGTGGGCGTGCTGATCGTGCTGTATGCGTGGCGTCTGCCGCCGTTCACCAGTCCCATCGTGACGACGGAAAACGCCACCGTGCGGGGGCAGGTGACCATCATCGGCACGCAGCTGTCGGGCTATGTGGTGGAAGTGACGGTGCAGGACTTCATGGACGTCAAGGAAGGCCAGCTGCTGGTGCGCATCGACGACCGCATCTACCAGCAGCGCTACGAGCAGGCGCAGGCCCAGCTGGCGGCGCAGCAGGCGGCCCTGTCGAACTGGGCGCAGCAGAAGGCCAGCGCGCAGGCGGGCATTTCCGTCAGCGAGGCGGCGCTGGCCAACGCGGAAGCGCAGGCGAGCAAGGCCAGCGCCGACCTCCATCGTGTGGAGCAGCTGGTGGCGGACGGCTCGCTGTCGCAGCGCGAACACGACCAGTCGCGCGCCACGCAGGCGCAGATGGCGGCAGCGCTGGCGCAAGCCAGGGCCAATCTCGACATCGCCCAGCAAAGCGTGCATTCCGTGGTGGTCAACAAGCAGGCGCTGGAGGCCGCCGTGGCGAATGCGCAGGCGGCCGTCAAGGCGGCGAAGATCGACCTCGATAACACGCGCATCGTGGCGCCCTCCGATGGCCAGCTGGGCCAGGTGACGGTGCGCCAGGGTGCCTACGTGAATTCGGGCGCGCAGCTGATGGCGCTGGTGCCGCGCCAGATGTGGGTGATCGCCAATTTCAAGGAAACGCAGATGAACGGCGTGCAGGAAGGGCAAAGCGCCACCTTCCACGTCGACGCGCTCGACGGCGCCGTGTTGACGGGCCAGGTGGAGCGCATCTCGCCGGCCACGGGGTCCGAGTTTTCCGTGCTGCCGGCCGATAACGCGACGGGCAACTACCTCAAAATTGCCCAGCGCATTCCCGTGCGCATCCGCATCGATCCGGGCCAGGCGAATGCGCGCCGGCTCGTGCCCGGCATGTCGGTGGTGGTCAGCGTCGACACGTCGGCCGTGCTGAACGACTCGGCGGACAACCCGGCGCCACCGCCTGCACCGAAGAAGGCCAAGTCATGAAGCGCCGTCACCTGCTGATGGCCGCCGCGCTGGCGCTGGCGGGCTGCGCCGCCAAGGCGCCGCCGCAGCCCGCATCGGCACTGCAGCTGCCTTCCGGCTGGCGCGCGCAAGCCATCGGCGCGCCTGCGGCGGCTGGTGCCCATGTGGAGCAGCTGTGGTGGCAAGCCTTCGGCGACCCCGTCTTGAGCGACCTGGTGGGCGAGGCGCTGGCGCGCAATGGCGACTTGCGCGTGGCGCGCGCCCGGGTGCAGGAATACCGCGCGCGCCTGGCGCAGGCCGACGCGAACCGCGCGCCCAATCTGGCCTTCGACGGTTCGCCCACGCGCACGCGCACCCTGGCGTCCAGCGGCAAGCCGTATGTGACGAATGTCTTCCAGGCGGAACTGCAGGCCAGCTATGAAATCGACGTGTGGGGCCGGCTGGCCAGTCTGAGCGCCGCCGCCGCCGAGAGCTACCGCGCCGAGCAGGCCAGCCTTGATGCCGCGGCCCTGTCGATCGCCGCCAGCGTGGCGACCAGTTACCTGAATCTGCGGGGACTCGACGCGCAGCTGGCGCTGACGCAATCGACCCTGCAGCTGCGCGAACAGTCGCGCGAGCTGGCGCGCAAGCAGTTCGAGGTGGGCTACAGCTCGCGCCTGGAATGGCTGCAGGCGCAATCGGAATACCATGCGGCGGCCGAGCAGGTGCCGCAGCTGCAGCGGCAGATCTTCGAACAGGAAAACGCGCTGGCCGTCCTCGTCGGCGGCAATCCCGGCCCCATCGCGCGCGGCTTGCCGCTGGCCGAGCTGGCCGCGCCTGGCGTGCCGGCCGGCCTGCCGTCCGAACTGCTGCGCCGGCGGCCCGACATCGCGCGCGCGGAACACAACCTGGCGGCCGCCAATGCCAGCCTGGCCGCCACGCGCGACCAGCTGCTGCCCTCGTTCAAGCTGACGGCGGCCGGCGGCGGGCAGGCGACGACCCTCACCGATTTCCTGCATGCGCCCACGGCCCTGTGGCGCCTGACGGCCTTGGCGGCCGGGCCCCTGTTCGATGGCGGGCGGGTGCAGGCGCAGACGGATGCGGCCGGCGCGCAGCGCGACCAGCTCGTGTACGTGTATGAAAACGTGGTGCGCAACGCCTTCGCCGAAACGGAGAACAGCCTGGGCGCCATCTACCGGCTGCGGCAGCAAGCCGTGGAAAACGACGCGCGCCGCGCCGCGGCGGCGGACACCCTGCGCATCGCGCACAACCGCTACCGCAATGGCTACGCCTCCTACCTGGAAGAACTCGACGCCCAGCGTACCCTGTACAGCGCCGACGTGGGACTGCTGCAACTGAAGACGCGCATCCTTGTCGCTTCCGTCGACCTCTACCGCGCCATGGGCGGCGGCTGGTCGGCCAAGGCGCAATAGGGGCGCGTGTCCGGCGCGGCCGTTCGCCGCCGCCAGTGTAATATTCTGACCAGGGAAAGCGGCGGCATGGTGCCAGCCGCTTCCATCACGAACGAACGAGGTCGCAGCATGACGATTTTTGGCATAGGCATCCACATCCTGATCGCGGTATTTTTTGCGATCCACGTGGTGCGCAACGGGCAGCAGCTGTACTGGCTGCTCATTTTATTCATGTTCCCCTTGCTGGGCAGCGTGGTGTATTTCTTCGCCATCTACCTGCCCAATTCGCGCCTGCCGCAAGGCGCGCGCAAGGTCGCCTCGGTGGCCGTGCAGGTGCTCGATCCGAACCGCGAACTGCGCGAGGCGAAGGCGGCCTTCGAGTACACGCCGACGGCGCAAAACCAGATGCGCCTGGCCAGCGCGCAGCTGGAGGCGGGCGCTGCGCAGGAAGCGGCAGCGACGTACGAAGCCTGCCTGCGGGGAGCGTTTTCATCGGACCTGGAAATTCGCCTGGGCGCGGCGCGCGCCTATCTGGAATGCGCGCGCGGCGCCGAAGCGCTGACGCACCTGGAATTCATCCGCCGCACGGACATCCATTTCCGTCCCGAGATGGTGTCCCTGCTGACGGCGCGCGCGCTGGCGCAAAGCGGGCGACAGCAGGAAGCGAAGGCGGAATTCGACGATGCGCTGACGCGCTACAACAGCTTCGAGTGCCGCGCCGAGTGCGCGATCTGGGCGCTGCAGCAGGGCGACAAGGTGCTGTCGGAGCGTCTGCTGCTCGATATCGACAGCGCCATGGCCCGCTGGAGCAGCCATACGCGTGCCATGTATGCGCCGCTGCTGGCGCGCCTGGAGGCGGCGCGCCGCTGATGGCTTGCCGGTGCCGGCTTACACGCCAGGCACTGGATTCTTCCCTTCGACTAATTTATACCCCTTGCCATCGAAGCCATAGCGCGCGTGGCCGTTCAGTGGCGTGGCGATGCGCGGCGGGTCTTCGTCCTGCTTGACCGCGACGCCCGGCTTGATTTTTTCGGAGGCGCCCTTGAAATCGATCAGCAAGTCGTCGTAGGCGCCGCCATCGCGCGCAGGCGCGAAGCGCCATTTGCCGTCGACCATCCAGCACTCGTCCGTGTCAGGCCCGCAGGCACCCATATTGTCCGAATACAGGTCGATGCCGCCATCGATCGCGGTCACCTTGCCGTCGCCGATTTCAAACAAGGCCAGTTGCGTGATGGTGTAACCCTGGCCCGTGTAGCCATGGCGGATCGCCAGTCCCGGCTTGTTCGCACCCAGCATGACCCAGTGCACTTCGCCGAGCTGCCCTGATGAGCCGAGTGTGGCGATGTTTTCCAGGCGTTTCACGACTTGCCATTGGCCGTCTTCCGGCTGGCCCTTGGGCGCGAGGAAAAAGACGTTCAACAGGCCCGGCGAGGCATGCGCCGATTCGGCCGTGCCTTCCGTATTCGCCGTTTCCGCATTCGCCACCAGGATGGCGCGCCCATCGGGCAACAGCTTGTGGCTGACGGCGCTGACGACGTAACTGAGTTTGTCGACGTGGTTGTCCGGATCGGACAGGTCGGCCAGTGCGTCGTCGCTGTCGCCGCGGTAGTCCTTGCCGAAGACGGCGCGCATCATGCCTGCTTCGCGCTCGCGCGCCTGCGGCGTGTTCATCGCTTCCGTCCTGGGCGCGGTGGCGGACGGCGGCGGCACAATGTCGGCCGGCGCCGGTTCGACGGCTGCTGCTGGCGCGTCGGCGGCTTCCTGTGCCGTGGCGGGTGCGGTTTTTCCGAGCAGGCGCCGAGCAGTGCGGAGGCCATCAGCAGGACGAGCGGGGTGCGGTAATTCATAGGCAGGGCAGATTGCGGTCATGGAGAATGGGCGCAGTATGCCAGATAGATGAAAGCGAGGGAGCGCGGCCTGGCGGCCCGTCCCCCGCTTCCTTGCCCGCAGGGGGCGATTTTGCAATCAGCCTGGCGTTTATTTTTCCAGCGCCACCCTGTCATCGCGCCGCAGCGGCGCCTTCTGGCGGCGCAGTTTCGCCATGCCGCGCTTGAGCAGGTGCTCCAGGTCGTCGATATAGGTGAACACGGCCGGCACCACCAGCAGGCTCAATAAGGTCGAGGTGATCAGGCCGCCGATGACGGTGATGGCCATCGGCGAACGGAAGCTGGGGTCGGCGCCCCAGCCCAGCGCCAGCGGCATCATGCCGGCGCCCATGGCGATCGTCGTCATCAGGATGGGGCGGCTGCGCTTGTGGCAGGCGTCAACCAGCGCATCGAAGCGGTTCATGCCGGCCTGGCGCGCCAGGATCGCATAGTCGACCAGCAGGATCGAGTTCTTGGTGACGATCCCCATCAGCATGATCAGGCCGATCATCGACGGCATCGACAGGGCGCTGCCCGTGATCAGGAGGGCCACGAAGGCGCCGCCGATCGACAGCGGCAGCGCCGCCAGGATGGTCACCGGCTGCATGAAGTCCTTGAACAGCAGCACCAGCACGCAGTAGATGCACAGCACGCCGATCAGCATGGCCAGGCCGAAGCTGGCGAACAGCGAGGCCATTTCCTGCGCGTCGCCCAGTTCGGCGATCTTCACGGACGGCGGCAGATTCTTCATCGACGGCAGCGCGCGCGCCTCCTCGTTCAATTCACCGAGCGTGCGCGAACCGAGTTCCACGTCGAGGGTGACGTTGCGGCTGCGGTTCAAACGGTCGATCTGCGCCGGGCCGCTTTCCATCGTCACCGTGGCCACGTTCGCCAGGCGCACGGGGCCATTCTTGCCGGGCACCGTCAGGCGCTCGATGGCGGCCAGGTCGGCGCGCACGCTGTTGGGCAGCTTGACGCGGATCGGCACCTGCCGTTCGGGCAGGTTCATTTTCGTCAGGTCCGTGTCGTAGTCGCCGGCCGTGGCCACGCGCACGGTCTCGCCGATGGCGGCCGCCGTCACGCCCAGGTCGGCCGCCTTGGCGAAATCGGGGCGCACGATGATTTCCGGACGCACCAGCGAGGCGCTGGAATTGACGTTGCCGATGCCTTTCAGGCCGCGCAGCTCGCGCTCGACCTTTTGCGCCGCCGTCGTCAACGCCACCGGGTCTTCCGAGCGCAGCACCAGCTGCATCTTGACGCCCGTGTCGGGCGGCCCCACCGTGAAGCGGGCACCGGGGATCGTATCGAGCTTGTGACGCAGCTGCGTTTCCAGGTCCGCCATCGATTCCTTGCGCTCGGTGCGGTGCACGGTGGTCAGGGTCAGCACGGCGCGGCGCGCCTCGGCTGCCGCGCCGGGGGCGAAGGCGTCGCCGCTGGAGCCCCCGCCGATCGAACTGAAGACGCCCTTGACGCCCGGCGTGCGCATGGCCGCGTCGCGCGCCATCGCTGCTACGGTCTGCGTTTCGCCCAGGGTGGAGCCGGGCGGCAGTTCCAGGTTGATCTGCGTCTGTGCGCGGTCGGCGGCCGGCACGAAACCGGTCGGCAGCAGCGGCACGAGCGCGATGGCACCGACAAAGAACAGGGCCGCGGCGATGGCCGTGATGCCGCGGTGGTTCAGGCACCAGCGCATGACCGTCAGGTAGCGCGTCATCAGCCAGCCATCCTGTTCCTCCTTGTGCGGCAGCGGTTTCAATATGTAGGCCGCCATCATCGGCGTGAGCAGACGCGCCACCACCAGCGAGGCCAGCACGGCCAGCACGGCGGTCCAGCCGAACTGCTTGAAGAACAGGCCGGGAATGCCGCTCATGAAGGCCGTCGGCAGGAACACGGCCACCAGCGCGAAGGTGGTGGCGATCACCGCCATGCCGATTTCGTCGGCCGCTTCCATGGCCGCTTCCATCGGTGACTTGCCCATGCGCAGATGGCGCTCGATGTTTTCGATTTCCACGATGGCGTCGTCGACCAGCACGCCGACGACCAGCGCCAGCGACAGCAGGGTGACGGTATTGAGCGTGTAGCCGAACCAGTAGATGCCGAGGAAGGCCGGCATCACGGACAGGGGCAGGGCGGCGGCGGCCACCAGGGTGGCGCGCCAGTCGCGCAGGAACCACCACACCACCAGCACGGCCAGCAGCGCGCCTTCGTACAGCAGCTCCATCGAGCCGTCGAAGTTTTCCTCGACGGGGAAGGCATTGTCGATCGACTGCTGCAGCACCACGTTGGGGTTTTCCTTCTGCAGATCGGCGATGGCATCGCGCGCTCCCTTGGCGACGGCCACTTCGCTGGCGCCCTTGGTGCGGAATACCTCGAAGGCGACCACCGTCTTGCCATCCTGCTCGGCCAGCGCGCGCGGTTCGGCAATGGTGTCGCGCACGGTGGCCACCTGGTCCAGGCGCACATGGCGGCCGTCCGGCAGCGGCACTTCCACGCGCGACAGTTCATCGGCCGTCTTGACGGTGGCGATGGTGCGCACCGATTGCTCGGCGCCGCTGACGTCGCCCCGGCCGCCCGGCGCTTCGCGCTGCACCAGGCGCAGCTGGCGCGAGACGTCGAGGGCCGAGACCTTCAATGCGGCCATGCGCGCTTCGTCGAGTTCCACCTGGATCTCGCGGTAGACGCCGCCCACGCGGGTGACGGCGCCCACGCCGGGCACGGTCAGGAGGCGCTTGGCCACCGTATTGTCGACGAACCAGGACAGGTCGGGCGCGTCGAGCGGGTTGTCCACGCCCCCTTTCGCCGTGGCGATAAAGGTCAGCACCACGCGCCCGGCCGTGGATGCCTTGGTGACGGTGGGGTCGCGCAGTTCGGCCGGCATGTCCGCCTTGACCCGCGCGACGGCGTCGCGCACGTCGTTGACGGCTTCGGCGATCTGCTTTTCCAGGATGAATTCGACGGTCACCGTGACGACGCCATCGAGCACCTTGGTGTAGATGTTTTTCACGCCTTGCAGGGTGGCGACGGAGTCTTCGATCTTGCGCGCCACTTCCGTTTCCAGCTGGGCCGGCGCGGCGCCGGGCAGCACCGCGCTGACGGTGACGATGGGCAGTTCGATATCGGGGAAATCCTGCACCGGATTGGCCTTGTAGGCCAGCAGACCGGCCAGGGTCAGCAGCGCGAACAGCATGATGGCCGGGATCGGATTCTTGATCGAGAGGGAGGAAAAATTCATGGCCTCTCCTTACTTTTTCGCTGCGGCCGGCTTGGCTGCTGCTGCCACCGGGGATGCCACCGGGTTTTGCACATTCCGTACCAGATCGCCGTCATTGAGGAAGCCGGCGCCGCTGACGACGATCGTCGTGTCGGCCGTGATGCCGCCAAGGATTTCAATGCGGTCGCTCAAGCGCCGTCCGGCCTGCACCTTGATCTGGCTGACCCGCTGGTCGGGATTGAGGCGGAAGACATAGCTGAAGCCATCGCGCACGGCAATCGCCTGCTGCGGCACCGTCAGCGCGCCCGAGGTGCCCAGTTCAAATTCGCCGCTGGCGTACATGCCGGCCTTGAACGGCGCATTGTTGCCCGTGCTGGCCGGCAGGTCCACGTACACGAGGGCGGAACGCGTCTGCGGGTCGACCGTGGGAGCGATCATGCGCACCTTGCCCGTCAACACGCTGCCATTGGCCGCCTTCACCTGCGCCACGGTGCCCGGCTTCAGGTTCAGCAGTTCGGTGGCCGTCACTTCGGCGCGCCATTCGAGGCGGCCCTGGCGGATCATGCGGAACAATTCCGTGCCGGCGCCGACCACCGATCCCACGGTGGCCGAGCGCGAGGAGATGATGCCGCTGTCGGGCGCCACCACCTGCGTGTATTTCAGGCGCAGCTGCTGCGACGCCAGCTGCGCCTTGGCGGACGCGATGCGCGCGTTGGCCGTCTGTTCGGCCGTCAGGTACTGGCTGATCTGCTGCGCGCTGATGGCGCCCGTGCTTTGCAGCGAGCGGGCGCGCTGCGCGTTGGCGGCCGCCTCGGCCGCATTCGCTTCCGCTTCCAGCACGGCTGCCCTGGCCTGCGCCACGTCGGCGTTCACCGTGTCGTTCGAGAACACGGCCAGCACCTGGCCGGCGCGCACCACGTCGCCGACATTCACGCGTACTTCCGTCAGGCGCAAGCCGTTCGATTCGCTGCCGATGACGGCTTCCTGCCAGGCGGCCACGTTGCCGTTGGCGCTCAGCTTGATGGGCAGGCTGGCCGTCTGCGGTTTGGCCGTGGTGACGGTCAGCGCGGGTTTCTGCGCCGCCTTCTTGTCCTTCGCCTCGTCGGCGGCCGTGGAGGAAGGGGCGTACAGGGTAACGCCCGCGCCCAGCATCACGCAAAGGGCGGCAAGGGCGACTGTCGTGGGTGTCAAAATCGGTTTTTTCATGTTGTCGTATCCGTCAAGGTGCATTGTTGGCGATAGCGCTGCTGCCGTTCCAGCCGCCGCCGGCGGCGCGGTACAGCGCCACCCAGGCGGCGCTGCGTTCGCGCTCGAGGTTGACCACCGTGTTCTCGGCGGCCAGGCGCGTGCGGCGCGCGTCTTCCAGTTCGATCAGGCTGGCCAGGCCGTTCCTGTAGCGGTCTTCGGTAGCGACGAACGAGACGCGGTAGCCTTCCAGCGCGGTTTTGGCATGCTCGCTGCGCTCGTCCGTGCTGGCCAGGTTGACCAGCGCCTCTTCCACTTCGCGCACGGCCTGGCGCACGCCGGCGCGGTATTTCACCACGGCTTCCTCGTAGCGCGCCGTGGCCGCGTCGATCTGGGCGCGGCGGGTGCCGCCGTCGAAGATGGGCAGGCTGACGGCCAGCGGGCCGATGCTCCAGGTGCTGGCCGTGATGCTGGTGCCGCCGGCGCGGATATTGCCCTTGCCGATGGAGCCGGCCAGGCTCAGACGGGGATAGCGCTGCGCCTGCGCGCCGCGTACTTCGAAGCTGGCGGCCGCCACTTCGCGTTCGGCGCTGTAGATGTCGGGACGCTGGGCCAGGGTTTGCGCCGGCAGTTCTGCAATCGCCACGGGCGAGGGCAGGATGGCAGGGCCGGCCGCCAGCTTCTGGCGCAGCGACGTTTCCGGCATGGCCGACAGGGCCACCAGCGCCTTGACATTCACGTCGCAGGCGGCGCGTTGTTCGATGGCGCGGCTGGCGCCTTCGGCCGCGCTGGCGCGGGCCAGCGCGGCGTTGGCGGGCGGCTGGAAGCCGGCGCCGGCGCTCAGTTGCGTCAGGCGTGCCGAGTCGCGGCGCGAGACGGCATCCTGTTCGGCCACGGCCTGCAATTGCTGGCAGGTGCGCAAGGCGTAGTATTGGTTCGCCACTTCGGCGGCCACGGAGACGCGGGCCTCGTGCCAGAGCGCGCGCGCTGGCGTAGCGCTCCTGCGCCGCGTCGCGCGTGGCGCGGTTGGCGCCAAACACGTCGATTTCCCACGACGCCTGCAGCGCCGCCTGCGAGGTGGTGCCGCTGGGCTGGGCCGATTGCTGGCTGGTGCGCACCACGCTGCCCGTCGCGTCGAGCTTGGGCGCCAACGCGGCGCCGCTGGCGATGCTGTCCGCGCGTGCCTGCGCGATGCGCGTGCCGGCGGCGGCGATGGTGGGGCTGACCTGCTGCGCATCGCTGATCAATTCCACCAGCAGGCTGTCGCCCTGGCCCTGCCACCAGCTGGCCAGGTCCGTCAGCTTGCCGTTATGCGGCAGCGGCGCCTGCCACTGCGCGGGCGCGCTGGCGGCCACCGCGGCGGGCGGTCCCTGCAGGGCGCAGCCGCCCAGCGCCAGCACGATGCCGGCGGCCAGGGCGCGTTGAACGGTGCATCGAATAATCGTCATGCTGGTCCTTCTGCTTGTCGTTGAGTGGTAGGGGAGGAGGGGGATGGCCAGGCGCCGGCGCTCCACGTCGGCCATGGCCAGCGCGTAGTCGGTCATGCGCGCCAGCCAGGTGTCGATCGCGTGCGGCGATTCCAGCAGTTGCGGGCGCAGCTTTTGCAGCACGTCGGCGCCCACCATGTGCTGCAGGGCCAGCGAGGCGATGGAAAAGGCCAGCCGGTGCATGTCGTCGCTGTTGTCGGGCGCGCCCAGGTGGCGCGCCAGCACGCGCGTGAGCGCCTCGTGTTCGGGGCGGATGTTCTGGTCGATCTCGCGCGCCCACAGGCCTGTCGGTTCGAGCATCTCGCGGCACCACAGGCGCATGCAGTCGCGCGCGATCTCGCCCTGCTGCATGGGGGCGAGCAATTGCGCATAAAAGCCTTCCAGGCTTTGGCGCAGGGTGAAATGCGGTTGCTCGTACAGGGCGATATTGTCTTGCGGGCTGGCCGATTGCTGCGCGAAGGCGGCGCGGTACAAGCCCGCCTTGTCGCCAAAATAGTAGCGGATGGCGGCGGCGTTGGTGCCGGCCGCCTGCGCCAGTTCGCGCGTGGAGGTCTTGGCGTAGCCCTGTCCTGCAAACAGGCGGATGGCGCTGTGCAGCAGCCGCTCGCGCGACTGCTCGCCATCGGAACGGGGCTTGCGCCCGTCGTCGGCGCTTGGCGTTGGGGAAATATTTTTTTCAATCATGCCGCAGATTGAATCACATATCTCAAACGATTGATATAACTAAATCACTTGATTTAGTTAAGGAATGATGAAGATAATGTCAAACGCAGGCAAAAAAAGCCCGCGAACTGGCGCGGGCTGAATCCAATGTTCAGGGAACGAATTGGAGGAGACAGTTCCACTATAGCGCCGAATATGTTGCAGTGCAATACCGTAGAACTACTATATCGGTCTCTCCTGGATGGCAAAATTTCCGCATTCCATGCTGCGGCGCACAGAAGCTCAGGCCTTGCTGCGCAGCGCCAGCGTGAACGTGCTGCCGGAGCCGTAGTCGCTGTTGAAGAACAGGGCGCCGCCGATGGCGTTGGCCAGGTTCTGGCACAGGTACAGGCCCAGTCCCGCGCCTTCCACGTGGCGCGTGGAGGTGGAATCGAGCTGCGAGAAGGCCTGGAACAGCTTGGCCTGGTCTTCTTCCTTGATGCCGGCGCCGCTGTCGGCGATGCTCATTTCCGTCACCAGCACGCCGTCTTCCTCGCGCTGGGCCAGGCTGATGCGCACCGTGCCCTGTTCCGTGAACTTGATGGCGTTGTTGAGCAGGTTGATGAGGATTTGCGTCAGCGCGCGGCGGTCCGTGTCGATGATGGCGGGCGGCCGATTTGGTTCGCCGAGTTCGATCTCCAGCGCCAGGCCTTTTTGCTGGGCCAGCGGACGCAGGGTGTCGGCCACGTCGGCCATCAGCTCCTGGCAGTGGACGGGCTCGATCGACAGGGTCAGCTTGCCCGCCTCGATCTTGGCCACGTCGAGGATGTCGTTGATCAGCGAGAGCAGATGGCGCGCGCTGGCGCGGATGGTATTGAGCTGCTTGTCCTGGTCCGACGTCAGGGGGCCGGGCAGTTTCATCAGCAGCGCGCCCGTGAATCCGATGATGGCGTTGAGCGGCGTGCGCAGTTCATGCGACATATTCGCGATGAAGGCGGACTTCATGCGGCTCGCTTCGGCCAGCTCCAGGTTTTTCAGGGCGATTTCGCGGTTGATGGTTTCCAGTTCGGCCGCATGGTGCGCCAGGCGCATGTTCAGTTCGATCACCTGGCGTTCGCGCGCCTGCAGTTCGCCGTTGACCTGCACTGCCTGTTCATACGTGGAGATCAGCAAATCGAGGATTTGCTGGCGCTCCGCGTTGATGAAATGCTTCTGGTCGCCCAGGTACAGGGCGATGCCGATCTCCACGTTCTGGTTCTTGCGCAGCTTCTGGTTCATCAGCATGTGGCTGATGCGGTTGAGCAGGTAGTCTTCCGCGTAGGGCTTGCGGATGAAATTGTCGGCGCCGCACTCGATGCCGCGGATGATGTCCTTCGGGTCGTTGAGCGAGGTGACGAGGATCACGGGGATGTCGCGCAGGGTCGGGTCGGACTTGATGGCGCGGCACAGGTCGTAACCATTCATTTCAGGCATGACGATATCGGACAGCACCAGGTGCGGCTTGCGCTCGCGGATGGCGGCCAGGGCCAGCTGGCCATTCGCCGCCACGCGCGCGTTGTAGTGCAGCGACTGGATCAGGCGGCGCAAGCGCTCCGCCTGGGTCGGGCTGTCCTCGACGATCAGGATCTCGATTTCGTCAGGCTTGATTTGGTTGTTGGAGTCCACAGACCTCTCCTAGGATTTCAGTGTGGTGATGCTGGGCGCGGTGAGCGCGCAATATCGACATCGTATGACTATATCGGATTTAGGTCTGCAAAAGTAACTTCCAAGTAACTATTTTGGCCACAGGGAATGCTGTGGCCGCCTGTCAGTTCTCGCCCTGGAACTGGCCGGCGCGATAGGTCAGCACGAGCGTATCGCGGTGGCCGTGTTCGCCGATGGGCTGGATCGGCGTCGATTCATGGATCACGGCGGCATCGTCGAGCAGCAGCAGCGACCACGGCTCGGTCAGGGTAAAGCGCTTGCCGTTGGGGCCATCCGCTTCGAAGATGCGCGTCTCGCCGCCCTTGATCTGCTCGCGCCCGATCAGCAGCACGGCGACGAAATCGACGCCGTCGCGGTGCGCGCCTTCCGGCGTCGGGCGGCCGATGCCGTCAGTCGTATCGATGCGGAACTGGTGCGCCTCGATGAACCACGGCTGGCGGCCCTTGACCTGCGAGCAGGCGTCGCCCAGCGCGCGGATCAGCTGCTGCCAGGCCGCTTGCGCGACGATAGCCGCTTCGACCGGTTCGAACAGGCGGTGCATGCCGCCGTGCAGGGCGTTGTATTCCACCGGCTGCCAGTGCGGACGGTGCGCCGTCTGCGTCAGGCGTTCGCCATCCTGCACGAAGCACGAGTGGCGCCGGCGGCGATAGCGGCCGCCATCCTTCAGGTAATTGTCCAGCGCCAGGGTGTTCCAGCTGGGTTCCAGCGCGCGCAGCGCGGCCAGCGGGCAGCCGGCCAGCGCGGCCACGTCCTGCGGGCGCAGGACGGCATAGCCGTCATCGCGCAAGGCTTCCTTGACGTGGGACGGGTCGGTAAAGATCGGTGCGGAAGTGCTCATGGCGGTGCCGGCCGGAACGCGGCCTGTATCAGTTTATCCAGCCTGGCATTCTACGACTTCGCGGCGATTCCTGTGCAGTACGACAGGAATTATTCTTGTTGAGTTAAAAATTCTTTACCAGGGTCATACGCAGCGAGCGCGATTCCACCGGATGGAAGTGGAGATCGTCCACGGGCTGCGCCTCGCCGGGCAGGCGCGAGGCATAGTAGTAATCGATGGCCGAGTCGCGCCGGTTGGCCAGGTTGTAGCCTTCCACTGCCACGCGCCAGGTCTTGTCGACCTGGTAGGCGATGCGCCCGTTCAAGCCCACGCTGGCGGCGGAGCGCACGCTGTTGTCTTCCACCAGGGGCGCGGACCGAAGTAGCGCAGGCGCAAGGAGCCCGACCACGGCCCCGGCGGCGTCACCGTCATGGCCAGCTGGGCCACGCCTTCGATGGCGCCGGGAATGAAGTCGCCCGCCGGGTCGCTGCCGCGCGAGCGCGCCCGCGCATACGCGAGGTCCAGGTCCAGCGACAGCCATCTGGCCGCCTTGTAGTAGCTGGAAAATTCGATGCCGTAGCGGCGGCTGGGGCGGCCCGCCTCCGTGGCGCCCGCATCGCCGATGAACAGCAGCTCGGAATCGAAGTCCAGGCGGTACAGCGACAGCGAGGTTTGCAGGCCGGCGATGGCGGCGCTGCGCAAGCCCAGTTCCAGCCCCCGCGAGCGCGCCAGGGGCGTGACCTTGGCGGCTGCTTCGCCCGTCTTCGGGTCGACCGTGATGGTCGTGCCGCGCGCGTCGTTGCTGTGAAAACCGTTGCCGATGTTGACATACGCCTCCGTGTCGCGCCACGGCCCCGCGATCACGCTCAGGCTGGGGCTGAACAAATGGTCGCTGGCCGTGCCCGCATTGGCGGCGCGGTCGCTGCGCACGTCGAAGCGGTAGGCGTCCGCGCGCAGGCCGGCCACGGTGCGCAGCGATCGCGACCAGCGCGTGCTGTTTTCGGCATACACGCCGATGCTCGTTTCGACGATATGGTCTTGCCGCGTGGTCGACAGGACCTGGCGCCGGCGCGTGTTGTACAGGCCATTGTGGATATTGTCGTTCTGTAGCTGCAGGCCGATGGTGGTATCGCTGCTGCCCCTGTCCGTGTGCCGGTGCCAGGTGTGGCTGGCGTCGAGGCCGGCCGTCACGCGCCGGTCGGGCTGGGCGAACTGGTCGCCGTTGAGCGGGTCGTCCATCGCATACGTAAAATTCGAGAACAGGGCCAGGCGGTTGGCGATCACGTACGCGCTGGCCCTGGACGACACGTCGTCCGTCGTCTGGCGCCAGGCGCCCGACAGGCTGTAGCGCTGCGCCTTGCCGCCGTCGCTGGCATCGACGGCGTCGAAGCGGCCCAAGCTGCCGTCCTGCACGGCGCGCAGCGGGATCTGGTCGGTGGCGTTCCAGCTGGCGTCGTACGCCATGGCCGTGACGTTGAAGCCGTTGTTGGCATAGCCTTCGCTGTAGCGCAGCACGCCATTGCGCTTGCGGTAGCGGTCCGGCTGCGTGAACGGGCCATCGTTATGCTGCGCTTCGAGCGCGTACAGCAGGCTGCCGTCGCCCGCATCGATGGAGTCGGCCAGCAGGGCGCGGCGAAAGCCGTTTTGCCCGATGCCGGCGCTGGCGATGCCTTGCGTCAGGCGGTTCGCGTAGACGACGGACGCCGCGCCCGCCGAGGAAAAATCGCCTTGCGCCGCCGCATACGGTCCCTTCTTGTAATCGAGGCGCATGGCCAGTTCGGGGATCAAGAAGTTCAGGTCCGTCCAGCCCTGGCCGTGGCCATGGCTGCGCTGGTTGACGGGCATCTCGTCGACGGTGGTGCGCAAGTCCGTGCCGTGATCGAGGTTGAAGCCGCGCAGGTAGAACTGGTTGGCCTTGCCTTCGCCGCTGTGCTGGCTGACGATCAAGCCCGGTACGGCTTCGAGCAATTCGCCGGGCCGGTAGCTGGTGCGCGCGTCGAACTGCTGTTGCGTGACGCTGCCCGCGTTGGCCGAATCGGCCACGCCCAGCTGATTCAGGCGCGAACCGTCGATCAGCACGCGCTGGAAGATGTCGTCGGCGTGGGCGGCGGATGAAAACAGGGCGGCGAGGAGGAGGGGAAGGGAGCGTGGCGTCATGGGTGTATGGGGGAGCCGGGCATTACCGGATCGGCAGTTCCGTGTTCTGGCGGTCGAAGATCAGCGTCTGGATGCTGCCGCTGTCCTGCACGTTGAGGGTATTGCGCTGGCTGGGCAGGAAGTCGGTCAGCAACTGGTTGTGGATGCGCGTGGCGGGGGCCAGGCGCGTGCCTTCGATCTCCTGGAAGATCACCACGTTGTCGGCGTTGACCTTCATGCCGACCCAGGTCAGGCGCAATCGCTTGCCGTCCGGCCCCACGAGATAGAACTGTTTTTCGACATAGCGGCGCAGCGCCGCTTCGCTGTCTTCCTGGCCCAGGTCGAACTGGCGCTGGTACAGATTCGTCAGCAGCGCCTCGACGTCGTGGCCCGTGTAGGTGTGCACCACTTCCGTGCTGCCGCTGGCCGCGTTATAGCTGATGTCGGCGATACCCATGTGGAAATTATGGGCGCCGGCCGCCATGCTGGCGCAGGCCAGCACGCTTGCCGCGAGAAGGCGCCAGCGCTTCACGCCTCGCCGCCCTTGGCCGGGCCGCTGCCCTTCAACGGCGTATGAAAGTCGCGCATCAGGTTATCCCTGGGCGATTTTTCGCTCTTGAACAGTTCCAGGCGCGAGGGCGTGATTTTTCTCGGCCAGCTATTGTTGCTGGTGTCGATGTCGGCCGTTTCCCAGTACGGGTCCTGCACCAGGCCCACCATCGGCTCGTCCGTGATGACGACCTTGGTGATTTTCTTCGGCGAGTAGCGCCATACTTCTGCCGGCACGCGCTCGACGTATTTCTTGCCGCTTTTCAGTTCGATCTCGAGGATCAGGGGCATGACCATGCCGCCCAGGTTCGACAGGTCGACCAGATACAGGTGCTTGCCCTGTTTCAGCAAGTCCTTTTCCCACGGTTCCAGCGCGGCCAGCGCTTCGGCGTAGGCGTTGCGGTCCTTGTTGGTGACCGTGAAATCGTCGTGCTGGTTGTAGAAATCCTTCAGTTCCGGATGCGCGTCGACGCGGCGCGGCATGCCCTTGTTGGCGCGGCTCGTCACCGATTCCGGCTGGGCGTCCTTCTGCGCCTTTTTCCAGGCTTTTTCCGTTGCCGGATCTTTCGAGCTCACGCCGTATTCGCTGATGCCGTCGATGCTGATGTCGACCGGGTCGGTCGTATAAAACCAGCCGCGCCAGAACCAGTCCAGGTCCGTGCCGGAAGCGTCTTCCATGGTGCGGAAGAAGTCGGCGGGCGTGGGGCGTTTGAATTTCCAGCGCTGCGCATATTCCTTGAAGGCGTAGTCGAACAGTTCGCGCCCGAGGATGGTCTCGCGCAGGATGTTCAGGCCCGCCGCCGGCTTGGCATAGGCGTTGTTACCGAACTGCAGCAGGGACTCGGAATTGGTCATGATGGGCACCTGGTCGCGGCTACGCATGTAGTCGACGATTTCGCGCGGTTCGCCGCGCGAGGCCGGGTAGTTTTCTTCCCACGCCTGCTGCGCCAGGTATTGCACGAAGGTGTTGAGGCCTTCGTCCATCCACGTCCACTGGCGCTCGTCCGAGTTGATGATCATCGGGTAGTAATTGTGGCCCACCTCGTGGATGATCACCCCGATCAAGCCATACTTGGTGCGTTTCGAATACGTCAGCTCGCCCGTCTTCTTGTCCTTCACGGGACGCGGGCCGTTGAACGAGATCATCGGATACTCCATGCCGCCCACGGGGCCGTTGACGGAGATGGCCGTCGGATACGGATAGTCGATGCTGTACTTGTTGTACTGTTCGATCGTGTGCACGATGGCTTGCGTGCTGTATTTTTCCCACAGCGGATTGCCCTCTTTCGGATAGTAGGACATGGCCATCACGTCGCTGCCGCCCTTCCTGTAGCCCTGCGCATCCCAGATGAACTTGCGGCTCGAGGCCCAGGCGAAGTCGCGCACGTTGGCCGCCTTGAAGTGCCACGTCTTTTGCGCGCGGCTGACGGATTTCTCGGCCGCTTCCGCTTCCTTCTGCGTGACGATGACGACGGGCTTGTCGCTGCCGCGGGCCTTGTCCAGGCGCTCGCGCTGCGCGGCGGACAGCACCTCCTGCGGATTTTGCAGCGCGCCCGTGGCGGCGACGATATGGTCGGCCGGAACCGTCAGCTGTACGTCGTAGTCGCCGAATTCCAGCGTGAATTCGCCCGAGCCGAGGAACTGCTTGTGCTGCCAGCCGGCCGCGTCGTAATAGGCCGCCATGCGGGGGAACCACTGCGCCACTTCGAACAGGGCGTTCTTGTCGTCGAAGACTTCATAGCCGGCGCGCCCGCCCAGCACCTTCTGTTCGTTGATGCGGTAATCCCAGTCGATCTGGAAGGCGAAGTCCTGGCCCGGTTTCAAGGGCTGCGGCAAGTCGATGCGCATCATGGTGCGGTTGATGACGTGCTTCAGCGGCTGGCCATCGGCGCCTGTCAACCGGCGGATATTGAAACCGCCCTGGAAGTCGCCGCGCGCCAGGATGCCGCGCAAGCCTTCGAATTTCATCGTGTCTTCGCCCGCCGTCTTGGCCCAGGCCTGGCGCGAGGGCGCCGTAGTCATGCGGCGCGCGTCGGAATCGGGCTTGTAGATATTCTGGTCCAGCTGCAGCCACAGGTAGCCGAGGGTGTCGGGCGACCGGTTATGGTAGGTGATGGTGCCGCTGCCGGCGATCTCGCGTTTGGCTTCGTCCAGGGTGGCGCGGATCGTGTAGTCGGCGCGCTGCTGCCAGTAGGCGTGGCCAGGCGCGCCGGAGGCGGTACGGTAGGTATTCGGGGTGGGCAGCACTTCTTCGAGCTGGCGGAACTTGTCGTCGAATGGTTCGGCGGCGAAGGCCGACACGGTAAAGCACAGAGCCAACGAGGCTACGGAGCCGAAAGGTATGCGCATGGTCACCCTGATGTTGTTGTAAGGAAATAGTGGCAACTATTCTATACGCAGGGCGATACCGGCCTTGTATCGATTTGTAATAAAGAAAGGCGGATTGTGCGCCGGCTTTTGGCTGGCGCCGTCAGGGTGATGCTTTACCTGATTTTGCTCGGAAAAGCGGCGTTTTTACTCACTTTTCATCAGGCTGTCGCGCAACTGGTTCAGTTGTTGTTTCATGTCCACAACCTGCTCCACGCTGCAGTGGCTGGCCGTCAGGATGGCTTCGGGCAGCAGGGCCGCTTGATGGCGCAGCTGGTCGCCCTGCTGCGTGAGGGAAATGATGACTTGGCGCTCGTCGCTGGCGGCGCGCGTGCGCGTCAGCAGGCCCGATTGCTCCATGCGCTTGAGCAAGGGCGTCAGGGTGGCCGAGTCCAGGAACAGGCGCTCGCCCACTTCCGACACCGTCAGGCCGTCGCGCTCCCACAGCACCATCATCACCAGGTACTGCGAATAGGTCAGGCCGAGCTTGCGCAGGAGCTTGCGATACAGCTTGTTCATTGCAAGCGAGGTCGAGTACAGCGCAAAGCACAATTGGCTGTCCAGGCGCGGCACCAGGTGCAAGGGGTTGGGGGCGGTGGTGGTATCCATGGGGACAGTATATATAGCGCGCTATTTAATTGCAACCGCGTGACCAGCGTGGCTGGCGCGCCCATGCCCCGGACCGGTTGGCCCGGGGCATGGGCGCGGTCGTGGCGAACTACTGCGCGTAGCGCGCGCGCAGCAGCTTGAGCATGGCGACGTTCTGCTCCCACGCGTCGCTCACCGGCTGCTGCGTCCAGGGCAGGGTTTGCGTGTAGGGCGCTGGGCCGAATTCCGGCGTAAACGTCATGCGTTCGGCACCGGCCGCGCGGCGCAGGGCGACGATGGCGTCCCACCAGGCCAGGTGGGCGTCGAGCGCCGGCTTGGCTTCCGGCGCGCGGAAGTCGGCCACCTGCGGCCCCTGCGCATGGCCCACGCGCGCATGCACGTGGCGCACCAGCGGCAGTACCTGCGCCAGCGTGTGCGGCTGGTCTTCCAGCAGCGATTCGCAGGCGCAGCACCAGTGCGACAGGTCGGCCGTCAACGGCAGCTGCGGATACTGCTGCAGATACGGCAGCAGCAGCATCGGATGGCCGGAAAAGCGGCTGCGGTGGAGCTCATGCACGATGGGCACGCCGTGCTTTGCCGAGATGGCGGCGGCCAGGTCGATCAATGCCGCGTTCTGCGCCTGGGTATAGTAATCCTTGCCCGTGTGGGTGTTGACCAGCACGGGGCGCGCCAGGCAGGCGTTTTCCAGCAGTTCCGCCAGGGCGGCGCGGTGCAGTTCGAAGTCGCTGTGGAACACGGTTTCCCACTGCGCGGCGATCAGCTGCAGGCCCGCATCGGCGATGCGTCCCGTCCATTCCTCGCGCAGGGCGGCGTCCAGCGGCAGCGACATTTCGATGCCGTCGAAGCCGGCCGCCGCCACCCTGTCGATGAAGACCTCGGGCGGCAGGTCGTTATTGCCCCAGTGGGCGGCAAAGACGTCGATGCGCATCAGACGAAGCCCCGCACGGGGAACGCCGCGTCGCGCTGTATCCAGTTGTGCGCCGCGTATTGCGTCTGGCCGTCGGTGGCGTGCAAGGTGTAGGCGTGGCGCGAGACGGGCGAGCGGTTCGGCGCGCTGTAGTGCGGCAGCAAGCCGTGGAAGCAGACGAGGGCGCCCGCCTTGACTTCCAGCGGCACGGCCGTGCTGTCGTCTGGCCACGGCATGGCGTCGAGTTTTTCCACTCTTACCTGGTCGCCGTTGCGGATGAAGCGTTCGCGCAGGGGGCCGCGGTGGCCGCCCGGTTCGGCCCACAGGCAGCCGTTGTCCAGGGTCGCGTCTTCCAGCGCGAACCAGAACGTGGTCACGCTGACCGGCGTGGTCTCGAAATACGTGGCGTCCTGGTGCCAGCGCACTTCGCCGCCGATGCCGGGCTGTTTAAATATGTACATCGATTGCCAGACCTGCGCATCCGCCAGGCCCAGGTCGCGCGCCACTTCGGCCAGTTTCGGGTCGGCCGAAAACGCGCGGAAGACGGGGTCCAGGTCATGCATGGCATGGCCGATCTTGTTGATCGACAGGGACTTGGCCTGCTTCAGCTGGCCGTCCGGGCCGAAGGCCTCTTCCTCGAAGAAGCAGCGGATGGTGTTGTCGGAGGCGAGAAAATAATCGTTGGTATTCTTCGCCTGGTCGCGCGTGGTGAAGATCGACTGGCTGACGCTGGGATCGAATTCGTTGACAATCTGTTCGGCGCGCGCGCGCAGGGCGGCGATTTCGTCCGCGCCCTTGAAGCCGGGCAGGATGATATAGCCGTCGCGTTGGTATTGTTCTTGTTGTTCAGTTGTTAGCATGGCGGCGGCTCCGGAAGGTCAATGGAAAGCGCCATTGTAGGATGGGGACAGTGCGCAAACAATCGCCCGGCGGTTGACAGATTGTCGCTAAAACGCAGACAATCTTTGACATGGATCAACTAAAAGCGATGGAAATCTTTGTCGAAGTGGCGCGCCTGCGCAGCTTCACGGCGGCGGGACAGCGCCTGGGCTTGACGCGCGCCATGGTCAGCAAGACCATCATGCAGCTGGAAGAGCGCCTCAATGCGCGCCTGCTGCACCGCTCCACGCGCGAAGTGAGCTTGACGGATGCGGGCCGCGCCTACCTGGCGCCGTGCATGGCCACCGTCAGCCAGGCGCAGGAAGCGGCGCGCATGGTGGCGCACGTGGCGCAGGCGGGGGCCGGAGCGGAGCTGGCCGGGCCGCTGCGCGTCCAGGCGCCATCGAGCTTCGGCAGCGCGTGGCTGGCCGATGCCGTCGCCCGTTTCAGTTTGCTGCATCCGCAGGTGCGGGCCGAACTGTTTGTCGATGATGCGCTGCTCGATCCGATACGCCACGGTTTCGACTTGACCATCCGCGTGGGCGGCATCCCGGACAGCAGCGCGCTGGCCATGCGTCCGCTGGCGCCGTGCCGTGCCGTGCTGTGCGCCAGCCCCGCCTATCTGGCGCAACGGGGCGTACCGCGGACGCCGCAGGATTTATTGCAGCACCAGTGCCTGCATTTCAGCCACCTGACCGATGGCACGAACTGGCATTTCCTGCGTGGAGACGGGGAGCGGCGCGAGGAGGTGAGCGTGCGCGTGCAGGCGGGGTTTACGGCCAATAATGGCCTGGTGCTGCACCAGGCGGCGCAGCGGGGGCTCGGCATCGTCTACAGCACCACCTTTCTCGCCTGGCGCAAGCTGCTCGATGGCAGCCTGCTGCCCGTGCTGTCCGGCTGGGAGCTGCCGCTGAATCACTTGAGCGCCCTGTATCCGGCCAGCCGGCAGATGTCGCCGAAGGTGCGCGCGCTGATCGATTTCCTGGTGGCCGAATACCAGCCCGTGCCGCCGTGGGACCGTGAGCTGGCAGCGGCCGGATTTTTCAGCTGACGGTCAATTGAACGCGACCGGTTCCACCGTCCACGCGCCATCGGCGTACACGCGCTCGTCGTCGAGATAAACGGCCTCGGTGACGGCGAAGATGTCGACGTGGTAGCGCGCATCCTTGCGCTTGAATTGCGGTTTCGTGTAGACGCCATGCTTGGCGCCCAGCGACAGATGGATGCCGCACATGCGTTCATAGGTGCCGATGTCGTTGACCAGCTGTTCGCGCGAAAAGGCGCGGTTCATGCCGAAGCCCAGTTCGCGCACCCACACTTCGCCTTCATGCGCGCGGATGATCTCGAGCATGGCCAGAAATTCCGGCGTGGCGTGCTCCGTGCCCGTCACGCGGCCCTTGTCGATGATCAGGGTGATCGGCGTGTCGGGGCGGTTGACCATGAAGTGCGTATCGCCGAAGACGAAGATGCGCACGCGCCCGTTCACGGCTTCCAGGTCCTGCGCTTCCGTAAACACTTCGCCCAGGGGAACTGGCCGCCGATATTGTTCATGCCGCTGTAGTCGCCGATATTCAGCTTGGCCGGTTCGAATGGGGAGGCGAAGACCAGCTGCTCGCCGCCGCTGTCGACCATGCCGTGGCGGGCGCCGTCGATGCGCGCCTTCAGTGCATGGCCGACGCCGCGGTAGTAGGCGGGATCGTAGGCCAGCGAGGCGATGTAGTGCAGCCCCTGCACGCCGGGCATGCGCGACAGATGCACGTGCTCGATCACTTTCAAGCCACGCTTGAACAGCTCGATGCGGATGCGGAACGCTTCCAGGCGGAAGCTGGTCGACTGGATCAGCACGACGAGGCTGCCGGCCGGCAGTTCGGCAAACGCGGCCAGCACGGCCTCCGGCGTGACCTCGTCGAAATCGATGAAGGCGGCGTCCGGCAAGGCCTGGCGGTACGCTTCCGTCAGCACGACGTTGAGCCAGCTGCGCTTGTCGCAGACGATCAGGGACGGTTCGTCCGGGCGGTGGCAGATGGCCATGGCCAGCAGGTCGGCCACGTTTTGCGCGGCCACTTCGGTGGCGGCGGCGCTGATGGCGTCGAGCCGGCTGGTGTCATTCTCGGGAAGCGTCATGGGGCAAAGGTGGGGACGTGAAGTAATCGCAGCATTATAAGGCGATTGCCCCGGACGCCACCATTCCCCATCCGGCGCAGGACATGGGCGCCGCGTCCCTGATTATCTTGTGTAGTGCTTTAGGGCAATGTATTATTTGAAAAATGGTATGAAAGGGTATGGCAGCGAGCCTGGAAGCGGCCCGGCGCGGCGGCAAAGGCGCGCATGCGCATGGCGGCACGCTTTCAGTGAAGCAAGGACAACAAGCCTACAGGCGATGATGAAGAGTGTGATGTGATGAGCATAATCGGACAAGATATTCCCATGGAGCGGCCAGATACGGATGGGCGCGCCGCCGTCTTCGTTCCCGTCACGGGCGTCAAGGAAGATGTCCTGTTGACCATACGCAAGGGGGCGGCCATCGTCGGATTTGCCAACCACGACCGCACCATCACCGTGTATTTTGAAAGCAACCGCTTTGACGACCCCGTGCTGGCCAAGTGGGAGCACAAGGCGCGCAAGGCCTACGACCGGCTGGTCGACAATGCGCCCACCGTCTCGAAGCTGACCACCAGCCCCGCCAATTTCGAGCAGATCGGCTATATCAATGGCAAGGGCATCACCATCCGCCGCATGGAAAGCCTGCAGCGCTGGCTCGCGTATTCGGATGCGATGGATACTTGTCCGGTTACGGAGATCATTCCACGCACGGTTATTGCCAAGGCCGACGCGGTCAAGGTGTAAGAGCGGCTGATAAAACGCCCAAGGCGTTGTTGCCTGCCTCTCGCCGTACTGACGTACTGTCTTCGAGGCGGCGCCTAGCCCTGAGCATTTTCTCAGCCGCTCTTGGCGCGCTTACGAATGGCTGTACGAAAGGCCACAGTTTGTAGGTTTTCCCTCGGTCCTGGCGTACTGTCTTCGGGGAGGCGCCTAGCCCTGAGCATTTTCTCAGCCGCTCTTGGCGCGCTTACGAACGGCTGTACGAAAGGCCACAGTTTGTAGCCTTCCCCTCGGTCCTGGCGTATTGTCTTGGGGGCGGCGCTTTGGCCCTGCATGCTTGCGCGGCCACTGTCGCGTGGGCTTGGAGTCAACAATGTGTCGGATTACGCGGGGCGTTGCCCCGCTAATCCGACCTACGCGACCTACGCCTGACTTCGCTTCTTGCTCCTTGCTACACCACGATGATATTCGCCTGCGCCTTGAGCGGGCAGGGCAGGGTGTCGTCGAAGGTGATTTCGATGGCGCTGGCGATGAACATGCCGCCGATGTGTTGGGCGGCGATTTCGGGCGGCGTGCCGGGCTTGGTCAGGTTGACGTCCTGGGCGAAGACGAAGACTCTCCAGGTGCCGAAGACCTTTTGATCATATTGCAGCAGGGTGCGGTAAGCCCGCTTCAAGTCCAGGCTGCCTGCGTACACGCCGTCGTTGGCGCCCGGGTCGAAGCCCAGGCCGTCATCGGTCAGCGATTCCACGAAATACAGGCCCTGCGGCGCCTGGAACAGCACGAAGGCGTACAGCTCCGTGCCGCGGAAGACATTGCCATTGTCGCGCTTGAAGCTGGCGCGCAGCCACAACGGTTCATAGGCTTGCACGACGGCGGGCGTATCCGTTTCCACCGGCCCCGCCACATGGATGTTGACTTGCGTTTCGCTCACGGCGTGCTGGTAGGTGGCGCCCGTGGTGAAACGTTGATACTCCCAGCTGATGTCGGCCGTGTAGGGCATGCCCGCATTCGGCGCTTCCGGCAACACCCACTTCGCCACCACGCGCTCGGCCAGGGTCAGTTCGCCGGCGGCTGGTGGTGTTGCTTCCTGGCCACGCCAGAATGGGTCCGCGATATCGGAGCAGGCGACGGCGATGGCGCCCGAGGCGATGGCCGAGGCCACGCCCGCCACCGTGAATTCGGGCTGGCCCGAGCCGGCCCCTTCCAGCGAACAGCAATCGACGCTGGGGTCCGTTTCCTCGAAGGTGCCGCCCACGCTGAAGCTGGCCTTGCCGGAACCGAGCGCGGCGGAAATGATGGCCACCAGCGCGGCGATGATGGCGATGATGATGGCGAGTATCTTCCACCACGGATCGGAAAACGGCAGCTCGCCATGCGTGCCCGCGTAGGCGGGGTTCGGCGTCCAGACGAGGGTCATGCCGGTCGGCACGATGGGGCCCAGGCCGGGCGGGCAGCGGCACGCATTTTCCCCGCCTTTGCCATCCGTGCCCGTGCTGCCCCAGCGCTTGCCGGGCAGGTGGCCCTGCGGCTTGGACAGTTCCAGGGTGCCTTCCTCGACCGTGCACGTGTAGGTGTTGGTCGTGCTGTCGAAGCGCGTTTGCGAGACGAAGATTTGCTGGATCGAGCGGTGCGGCGTGTAGCCGTCCGCCTTGGCGACAAAGCTGACGAGGCGCTTGCCGGGCGCCGCATGCTGGAAGTCGGCATCCCACATGACCAGCATGGCCGCGCCGGCGGGAATGCTGGCAAAGAAAAAGGTGCGCGCCACGGGCACGATGCCGGGGTCGCCCACGCTTTCCAGGTACACCGTGACATTGCTCAGTGCGCTGTTGGACATATTCGTGACGTGGGCGGCGATGCGCAAGCCATAGATGGCATTGTCGAAGATGCCATCGGGCAGCATGATATTGGTGACGGGCTCGATCGCGAACGGCCGCGTCAGCACCTGCAGGGGTGTGTCGCTCATGATGCTTGCTCCTCGGGGCTTTGCTGTTCTTGCGCTTGCTCTTTCTCCAGATCGGTGACGACATACGTGACGCCGCCCAGTACCTTGCCATCCTGGGTTTCCAGCACGCGCAGCAGCGCATACTGGCGTGGCGGCAAGGCTTCGGCGCGCACGCTCAGGTAGATGGCCTGCGCCTGGCTGCGCGGCACTTCCAGCGCCAGTTTTTGCTCGCCGGGCGCATCGCCATTGCAATGGGGCGTACGCGCCAGGCCCGCCACCAGGTGCGCATCCCTGGCCGGCTGCCACCGCTCAAGCCCGAGCGTGGCCAGCAGGCGTTCCGGCAGCTCGCCGCCATACTCGATCTGCAGTTCCACTTTTTTCGTTTCGCGGGGCAGGGCCGCCACCGCGATGGCCAGCAATTGCGCGCGCCTTGCCGCCAGCACCACGTTGACGTTGCGCTGGGCGATCTGTTCATGCTGCTTGGGCTGGAAGGGAAAGCCGTTGGGCAGCGGATCGGGCAGCGGGTTGACGTCGCCAGGCCCGTGGGCCACGGCCAGCAGGCATTCGTGGCCGCCATTGACGATGACGGGGATCCACGGCACCAGGCACAGCACTTCTTGCGTGGCGCCGGGCGGCAGGTCGGCAAACGCGGAACCGATCTGCGTGGCGGCGCCGACGGCGATCTGGCCGGAAGGGTCGGCCCAGTAAAAGTCCACGCGCACGCCGTTCGAGGCGCTGTTGCCCGTGTTGTGCACGCGGCCCCACAGGTAGTTGCTGGTGCCGGCAATGGGCGCGCCGGGCGGGCCATTCGGATCATTCCCGGGCACGACCCAGATATCGGCGCTGTCCCACCAGGGCTGGCCGTCTTCGATGATCAGGTGGGCTGACATGGCGTTCTCCTTGTCCTTGGCCTGTGCTTGTAGCTTAGGCCGCGGCGGCGGAGACTTTTTGATCGGTATCAAGGCAATGGAACACGGCGCCGGTGCGCCGTTGCCGTGCCCGCGTAAGGTAATATTGCGGCAGAACGCAGTGGAATGACTCCAGGAAAAGGTTGGAATGTGCTTGAAACAGTGAATGACGTTTGCATCAACGCCGCCTGCGGCCGGACCTTGCCGCTGCGCGTGGCGCATTGCCCGTTTTGCGGCGCGCGCCAGGCGGCGCAAGCGCCAGTTCTGGAGAAAGTGGTAGCGCCGCCGCCGGTGCCGCGCATGCCGCCGCCGGTACCGGTAGCGGCTCCCGCGCCTGCGCCCCAGCCATTCCCGCCGCCGGTTCCCGCCGCAGCATCCGCACCAGCCAAGGCGCCGCCCGCCAAGCCTGCCGGCAGGGGCTCGGTGCCGCCGCCGCGGCCGCCGGTACGCTTGCGCACGTGGATCGCCGCGGCCGTGGTGCTGACCGGTATCTGGTTCTATAACAAGCCCGCCGACAAGCCGGCCAGCGTGGCGGAGCAGGTCGAGGCCGCCGCTGCGCTGGCGGCGCAGTGCGACCTGGACGGCGCGCGCAGCGCGCTGGCCGTGCTGAAAAGCGCCAAGGCGCCCGCCGCGCAGATCAAACGCTTGCAGGCGAGCATCACCAAGTCCGCCGCTGCCTGCGACAGGCAACAGCAGCGGGCGCAGGCGTGGGCGGCGCTGCAGGACAGCGTCAAGCAGGCGCTCGATGCGGGCAAGCCGGATCTGGCCGCCACGCGCCTGGCCGCCCACGTGAAGCGCTGGGGCGACGATCCCGACACCCTGGAGCTCGACGCCAAGGTGAAGGTGGCGCAAGCCAGCGTCCAGCTCGACCTGGCCGACGCCTGCCTGGCCAAGGGCGACCGCGTCTGCCTGGAAAACAGCCTGATCGCCGCGGAGCGCTACAAGCGGCCGGAACTGGCGGCGCGCACGCAGGCGCTGCGCGCGGCGTTGTCGCAATTGCTCGAGCGTTCGCTGCTGGACGCCGCGCCGGGCCAGTAGCGCACAGCAACATTGGCCCATCGTGAAAGGCGCCATGAAGATATCAAGATACCATTGCTTACAACTACGCCACAAAAGCCTGTTTTTATGTGCGTTAGCGCACGCTAGAAAATTTTAGGCAGGTGTATATTGCGAACTGATCTGTGTCTTTTGATAACAATGAAAGGGAATATCATGAAAGCAAGCAAAAATTGGATGACCGTGTGCGCCGCCGGGATGATGGTTGTGGCACTGGCCGCCTGCCAGAAGAAGGACGATGTCGCCGCCGGTCCTGCGGAACAGGCTGGCCAAAAGATCGATGCGGCCGCTGCCAAGGCTGAAGCCGACATCAAGGCCGCCGCTACCAAGGCTGACGCCGCCGTGAGCCAGGCTGCTGCCGATACTGGCGCCAAGATGGACCAGGTCGCCGCTGACGCCGACAAGAAAATGAGCGAAGCGGCCGATGCCGTCGGCAAGAAAGTGGAAAAAGCGGGCGAAAAGATGCAGGACGCCGCGCACAAGTAATCAGCGTAGTCACCGCGCCAGGGCCGGCCGCCGCCGGTCCCGTCGCCGCGGCTGGCGTCAGGTGATGCCAGCCGCGGCGACGCCATCGCCGGCGCCAGCCTGCCTGGCGTGCGCCGTTGTCCCTGTCCCTGTATTTGCGCCATCCATCCCGTCCGCTCCCCCAGCACCACGCTCAAATCGACAAAGCCGTCGCGCCACGCGCGTTCCAGGTCTTGCTCCACCGCTTCCAGGGTCGTTCTTTCCACCTGCCGGAAACCGCGCAAGCCATACGCCCGGTTGCGCCCGTGCGCCTTGGCCAGGTACAGCGCCATGTCGATCAGGTTGACGCTGCGCTCCCACGTGAGCGGCCGCCCCAGCGGCGCCAGCGGATAGGGCGCAAAGCCCACGGACACGTGCACCTCGATGGTCTGGCCCTGGTAGTCGATGCGTTGCGCCGCCATGCCGTTGAGGATGCGCCGCGCGATATCGTCGAGCCCGTCGCGCGCGACGGCCGGCAGGAAGGCGAGGAATTCCTCGCCGCCCCAGCGCACGATCATGTCCGTTTCGCGCAACACGTCGTGCAGGGTTTCGGCGATCGTCGTCAGCACCAGGTCGCCCGCCGCATGGCCGTAACGGTCGTTGATGTGCTTGAAATGGTCGACGTCGAGCAGGAACAGCGCGCCCACGACGTCGGCGCCGCCGCTGGACGGCTGCGGCTTGCCCGCATGGCTGCGCATGAATTCCTGGAAGTGGCGGCGGTTGTACAGGGCCGTCAGCGGGTCGCGCGAGCTCTGGCGCTTGAGTTCCTGGTTTTTCACCTTCAGCTGCACGTTCGCGTGACGCACCTTGCGGTACAGCAAGCCAACGATGGCGGAGGCCATGGCCAGCACCAGCGCCAGCAGCCACCACACGCGCTGCTGCAGGCGGCGGTTGTCGATTTCCGCGCTCTTGATCTGATTGTCGCGGCTGAGCAGCTCGATCTGGCGCTGTTTCTTTTCCGCCTCATACTTTTCTTGCAGCTCATACACGGCCTTTTGCCGCTGCTTTTCGAACAGCTGGTTGGAAATGCCCCGCTCGCGGTGGTAGGCCGTGACGGCGCCGCGCAAGTCGCCCGCCTTTTCCAGCGCCATGCCGTATTCCAGCAGCACGGCCTGCATGTCCGGCTGGTTGGCCGTGCGTTCGTAGTAGGCCAGGCCCGTGGCCACGCTTTGCTTGCCTTCCTGCAGCCGTCCCTGGCCGATCAGCGCCTGGCCGATATTGAGCCGCGCCGTCGCCTCCACCTGTTCATCGTTGACCAGGCGCGCCGCCGTGATGGCTTCATTCGCGTAGCGCAGGGCGCGCGCGTAGTCGCCTTGCTTCAAATAGCTATCGGACAGATTGACGAGAGTGACGGCCACCATGCCGCGCGCGCCCAGCTGGCGTTCCAGCGCCAGGGCCGCCAGCAGGGCGCGCTGGCCCCGCTGCGGCTGCTGCGCGTCGAGCGCCAGCCCGTATTCCGTATTCTTCGCCTGCGCCATGCGGCCCGGCGATGCCAGTGTCGCGGAGACTGCCAGCAGTTCGTCGAGCACCTCGAAGCCCTTGTCGTATTCGCGCATCTGCGTGTACAGCAGGGTGAGGGCATTCAGGGCGGCGGCCAGGCTGGAGGGGAGTTGCTCTGGCGCGCCAGGTCGACGGCCGCCTGCAGCTTGGCCAGCGCAAACGGGAAATTGCCTTCCTCGGCCCACGACTGGCCCGCGCTGATGGTCGCCTGCACGCGCACGGGCAGGTCGTCCGTGCCATTGGCGATCTTTTCCGCCTCAAAAGCCAGCAGGTGCGAGGCGCGGCGCTCGTTCCTGGCAAACGTGATGTAGGCCTTGTTGAGTATGCCTTTCGCCAGCGCCACGTCGCTCTTGTTCATGCGGGCGTAGGCGATCAGCTCCTCGGCCAGCTGCATGGCGATGTCGTTCTGCCCCAGGCGCATGCGGGCGTTGCTCAACTGGGTCAGGAATTCCGCGCGCAAGGGCAAGGGCGCGCTGCGCGCCTGCGTTTCCACCTCTTGCAGGCGCTCCAGGGCGCGCGCGGGCACGAAGCGGCCGTCGTCGCGCACGGCGGCAAGATACTGCTCGAGGTTGCCGACCTGGGCGTGCGCGGCAGGCGGCAGCAAGCAGGCCAATACCAGCAGCCAATGCGCCTTTCGCCATGATGCCCGTCTCTGTCTGCCTGCCAACGTCCCGCTCCCGCAATGACCACCTGTCTGTAACAGATTATATTCTGTTGCAATCAAGAAATATCATGCGGTACGCGGAAATTTGCGAAAGTGCACACTTTGGCTGTGCGTCAGCGCAGGGGCAGGGCGGCCCGGGCTGGCCCGCTGTCCTTCAGGCGGAAGATGGCGACGGCCGCGATCAGGGCTTGCGCCTGTTCCTGCAGGCTCTCGGCGGCGGCCGCTGCCTGCTCGACCAGGGCGGCGTTCTGTTGCGTGATGTTGTCCATCTGCGTGACCGCCTGGTTGACCTCGCTGATCCCCGCGCTTTGCTCGTGGCTGGCGCTGGTGATCTCGCTCATGATGGCGGCCACCTTCTGGATCGATTCCACCACCAGCGCCATGGTGCGCCCCGCTTCGTCGACGAGCTTGCTGCCGGCGTCGACCCGTTCCACGGATGCGCTGATCAGGGTCTTGATTTCCTGGGCGGCGGCGGCGCTGCGGTGGGCCAGGCTGCGCACCTCGCCGGCGACGACGGCGAAGCCGCGTCCCTGTTCCCCTGCCCGCGCCGCCTCGACGGCCGCGTTCAGGGCCAGGATGTTGGTCTGGAAGGCGATGCCGTCGATGACGCCGATGATGTCGGCGATCTGGCTCGAGCTTTCCTTGATGGCGCCCATCGTGCCGACCACCTTGGCAACGACGGCGCCGCCCTGCACGGCGACGGCCGAGGCGGTGGCGGCCAGCTGGTTCGCCTCGCCGGCGTTGCTGGCGTTTTGCCGCACCGTCGCCGTCAGCGTTTCCATCGAGCTGGCCGTCTCTTCGAGGGAACTGGCTTGCGCTTCCGTGCGCGCCGACAGGTCCGCATTGCCCAGCGCGATTTCGTGCGTGGCCACCGACATTTCGCCGGTGCCGCTGCGGATGTCGCCGATCAGCCCCGTCAGGTTGGCGTTGATGGTATTCATCGCATGCAGCAGTACGCCGATTTCGTCGGCTCGTTCGATGACGGCGTCGATGCTCAGGTCGCCGCCGGCGATCAGCTGCGCCGTGGCGATCGCCTGGTCCAGGCTGCGCTTGATGTGGCGGTACACGAGGAATAGGCACAGCAGCGAGACCATGACGGACACCAGCAGCACGCCGACCGTGACGGAGTACGCCGCCATGGTGCCGCTCATCGCCGTCTGCACGGCCGCGCCCGTGCGCTGGTCGAGCAGGGTGAGGAATTCATTCACCGGCTGCATGATCTTCGCCTTGTTGCTGTGGTAGGCGGCGTCGTGCATGATGGCGCGGGCCATTTCCAGGTCCGGCGGCCCGGTTTTGGTGAAGTTGCCGCTGCCGTCGTCGAAGCGGCCCTTGACGGCGTTCATGGCGATCACTTCGGTCTTGACCAGGCCGTCCGAATTGGCCTGGGCTTCGCGCAGCTTGGCGAATTCCTGCTCGCTGAAGCCGGCCTTGCGCATCAGTTCTGCCAGCGGCACGGCGGGTCCCGTCGATGCGGGCACGGGCACGCCGGCCGCCACGAAGTCCCAGTAGATGCGCTCGTAATGGGCGGGGCGCGGCTTCTTGCCGTTGCGGATGTCGAGGATCTCGAGGTATTGCTGTTCGTACCTGGCGTCGCCCGTGACGACGTAGGTGCGGGCCAGCCGGGTCAGGTCGTCCGAGCTTTGCCGCAGTTCATCGGCCAGCAGATAGGACTGGTAGCGCGTTTCAGTGACCTGGTTCGCCTCGGCCTGCTTGCCCGCCACGCGGAACAGCGCCCACAGGCTGATGAGGGAGAGCGCCAGGCTGAGCAGAAAAATGGCGGCAAAGATATTCCTGATCGACAGTGTGCTGCGCATGGTGCCCCCGGAAGTGTGGTTGGGGCCGTCGGCGCTGCCCGCCAGATGAATATACTCCCGTCTGTACGGCATTTCTAATGCCGTACAGAAAAAGTGCCGCCATGCAACGGCGCCCCCTGTCTATCAGACTGCCAGCTGCTGCAGCAGATACAGGCGCTGGTACAAGCCGCCCTCAATCTGCATCAGGGCGTCGTGCGGCCCCGCTTCCGTGATGCGGCCATGGTTGAGCACGATGATCCGGTCCGCCTCGCGGATGGTCGACAGGCGGTGGGCGATGGCGATGATGGTGACCTTGCCGCGCAACTCGTTGAGGGCCGTCTGCACGATCTGCTCCGTCTGGCTATCGATGCGCGACGTCGCTTCGTCGAGCAGCAGGATGCGCGGCTGGCCGGCCAGCGCGCGGGCAATCGCGATCAGCTGCTTCTGCCCCGACGACAGGCGCGAGCCGCCTTCGCCCAGCGGCGTGTCGTAGCCGTGTTCCAGCGCCGCGATGAAGTCGTGCGCATGCGCGGCGCGCGCGGCCGTCTCGATCTGCGCCTGCGTGTAGCCGCGGCCCATGTCGATGTTTTCGCGCGCCGAGGCGGCCAGCAGGAAGGGGTCTTGCGGCACCAGGCCCACGTCGGCGCGGAACCGCTCGTTGTCGATGCTGTCGAGGGCGACGCCATTGATGGCGATGCTGCCCTGCGCGACGGGGTAGAAGCGCAGCAGCAGCGAGAGGAGGGTCGACTTGCCGCTGCCCGTGTGGCCGACGATGCCGAAGAAGGCGCCCTGCGGGATCTGCAGCGACAGCTCGTGCAGCACGGGCTGGTTTTCCACATAGGCGAAGGTCAGGCGGGCGATGTCCACGGCGGGCGTGTTGCCGTCATGCGCGCCATGGCGTGCGGCTGGCGCGGCTTTGCCCGGCGCGTGTTCCAGCGCCTGCGCTTCGTCGAGCAGGGCCGAGACGCGCGCCGTCGCCACCACCGACTGCTGCAGCTGGCTGAATTGCATGGTGATCTGGATCAGCGGTTCGATCACGCGCGCGATGTAGCTGATGAACGCATACAGCACGCCCACCTCCACGGCGCCCATCTCGCGGCGGCCGAAGCTGAAGATGACGACGGCCAGCAGCACGATGTTGAGCATGTCGAGCGCGGGGCGCAGCAGCCAGGCGTTGGCGCGCAATTCCTGCATGCGCGCCGTGTAGTGGTCCTGGTTGATGCCCGTGAAGCGCGCGCCGAAGCGCTTTTCCGCGTTATTCGCCTGCAGCACGCTCATGCCGCCGATCGATTCGGCGATCTGGCCGTTGATCTCGCTGCGCAGGGCGCGCGCGCGTGACGGCCGGCGCGCTCCAGCGCTGGTACAGGAAGACGATGAGCAGCACGGCCGGCAGCAGGGCCAGCACGATCAGCATCAGCCGCCAGTCGAGGAAGGCCATGGCGGCCATGGTGCCGACCAGGACGATGGAGCTGTCGAGGATGACGAACAGCACCTGCACGTACAGCGATTTCACCGCTTCCGTGTCGTTGGTGACGCGGCTGACCAGCTGCCCCGTGATGGCGCGATCGAAAAACTCATCGGCAGGCGCAGCACGTGCTGATACACGGTTTCGCGCAGGCGCTGCACCGAGCGCATGGCCAGGCCGGACAGGCGCACCAGCTGCAGATAGCGCAGGCCGGAAGCGACCCAGCCCGTCAGCAGGCAGCCGCCCAGCAGCAGCGACATGCGCGTCCAGTCCAGGTGGCGCGGCAGCAGGTGCTGGTCGATCAGGGCCTTGCCTAAAATGGGACCCGTGACTTCCAGCGCGGCGGCGAGGATCAGCCAGAACGTGGCCCAGTACAAATGGCGCAGGTCGGGCGCGGCGGCGCGGCGCAGCAGGCCGATGGCTTGCGCGGCCTGGCGGCGCACGGATGGCGTGGCGCTGGCGGTTTGGTCAGTCTTATTAGATGGCATCGAGGCTGGCCTCCAGTTGTTGATAGCGCCACTGGCTGGCGTACCAGCCGTCGCGCTGCATCAGCGCGTCGTGGTTGCCCGTTTCCGTGACGTGGCCGTCGCGCAGCACGAGGATCAGGTCCGCGTTGACGACGGCGCTCAGGCGGTGGCTGGCGATGATGGCGCTGCGCTCGGGGCGCTTGCGGCGCAATTCCTCCAGGTGCTGCAGGATGCGCGTTTCCGTGCCCGTGTCGACGGCGGACAGCGCATCGTCGAGCAGCAGCAGGCCGTTGTCGGCCAGCAGGGCCCGGGCGATCGCCACGCGCTGGCGCTGGCCGCCGGACAGGGTGATGCCCTTCTCGCCCACATGCGTTTGATAACCGTCCGGGAACTGCAAAATATCGGCATGAATGTCGGCCAGCTGCGCCGCCCGTTCCACTTCTTCGCGCGTGGCGCCGGGGCGGGCCAGCGCGATATTGTCGGCGATGGTGGCGGAGAACAGGAACGACTCCTGCGGCACCCAGCTGATGGCAGCGCGCAGCGCGTGCAAGGTATACGCGTCCAGCGCGTGGCCGTTCCAGGTGGCCGTGCCCGACTGCGGCGTGACCTGGCGCAGCAGCACGCGCAGCAGGGTCGACTTGCCGCTGCCCGTCGGACCGACGAGGCCCAGGGTCTGGCCCGGCTGTAACAGCAGCGAGATGCCGGACAGCGCGGGCGCCGTCTGGCCCGCATAGGCAAAGCCGACGTCCTGCAATTGCAGGGGGCCGGGCGTCAGCGTGGCAATGCTGCCATGGTCGTCGATGGCCAGCGGCGCGTCGAGCATCGGCTGCAGGCGCTGCCAGGCGGCGCGGCCCCGTTCGATCAATGACAGCACCCAGCCGGCGGCGAACATGGGCCAGATCAGTTGGCCCAGGTACATGGAAAAGCTCGTCAGCGCGCCGATGGTCAGCTGCTCTTGCCACACGAGGTAGCCGCCCAGGCCCAGGGTCAGCGCCGTGGCCGCCGTCAGGGTCAGGCCGACGGCCGGTTCATACGCCGCTTCCCAGCGCTGCGCCGTCAGGCTGGCGTTGGCCGCGTGGCCGGCCAGGGTGGAGAATTGCTGGCTGCTGCGCTCTTCCAGGCCCAGCGCGCGCAGGGTGCGCACGCCCGACAGCGATTCCTGCACATGGTCGTTCAGCGCGGAAAAGCGTTGCAGCGAATCCGTCGACGCCGTGTGGATATGGCTCGAGATGCGCCAGAAGGCCAGTCCCATCAGCGGGAAGGGCAGGAGGGCGATGCAGGCCAGGCGCCAGTCCACGCCCAGCAGCATGATGCCGAGCACCATCAGCAAGGTCAAGGTGCCGTCGAAGCCGGCCAGCATGGCTTCGCCGGCGGCCATTTCGATGGCGTCGATGTCGTTCGTCGCCAGCGCCATCAGGTCGCCCGTGCGCTGGTTCTGGTAGAACGACGCGCCCTGTTGCGACATGCGCGTGTAGAAGCGCGTGCGCAGCATCACGCCCAGCTGGTAGGCGGCCTTGAACAGGGTGATGCGCCAGCCCACGCGCAGGAAATAGATGACGACGCCGACGGCGAGCAGGGTCAGCAGCTCAAGCCACAGTTCGGCGGCCGTCATACGGTGCGCGGCCAGCGCGTCGATGATGGCGCCCACGCGGCGCGGGATCCAGACGGTCAGTGTTGCCACGCCGGTCAGCATGACGGCGGCGGCGGCATACGCCGGCCAATGCTGACGCACGAAGCCGGCGATGAGCCTCGATAAACTCATGGTTACCTTTTGTTTTGAGTAATGGGGTGTCGCGGGGCGGAAGGACGGGCACGCGGACGGAAAGTACGCGTAGGATACAACAAGGCGGAAAAGCGCGCTGTGGACGGGCACGCAAAAAACGGGCCGTAGCCCGTTGTTTTGCCGCGTCAGTGCCGTGCGCGAAGCTTACTTGCGGCCGCTGCCTTTACCGCCGCCCAGCATGTCGAGCTGTTTCGATGGCGCGCCCTTGGGCGCTGCCTTGGCGGCTGGCGCAGGGGCGTGCTTCACGGCGGCCTTGGCCACGGTCTTGCCGGCGGTGCTGGCTGGCTTGGCCGCCGGTTTGCTCGAAGGAATTGGTTTCGCGGCCGGCTTGGCGGGGGCTGGCGCGGCGGCTTTCGCTGGCGCGGCGGCGGCAGGTACGGGCTTGGCCGCTTCAGGCTTGGCTGCCGGTTTGGCTTCCACCGCTTTCACGGCGGGCTTCTCGGTGGCTTGCTCGGCCACCTTGGCAGGTGCCGCCGCCGGCTTGGCTGCCGGCGCGGCAACGGCGGCTGGCGCCACCTTGGCGGCAGGCTTGGCTATGTCGGCCGGCTTGGCCACTTCGGCCGGCTTGGCGGCGACGGGGGCGGGCGCCGCTGCTGCTGCAGGTGCAGGTGCAGGTGCAGGTGCAGGCGCAGGCGCGACGACGGCCAGCGCGGGCTTGGCTGCGGCAGGAGCAGGCGCCGTTGCGACGGCCGGGGCGGCCGCATCGAGGCGGGCCTTGGCCGAGGCCAGCAATTCCGCCTGGGTGCCCGAGGCGATGCCGAACAGCTGGCGGCTGTAGGCCAGCACGCTCTCGATGTCGGCTGCGCCTGGCTGGTGCTGTAGCTGAAGAAGTCGCGCGGGTCTTGCGTGACCAGCAGGTGCTGCGCCGTTTCCGCCGTCTGCGACAGGGCGGCCTTGCCGGCGTTCAGGTTCAGGGCGATGATTTTCTCGGCGCTTTCAAAGACTTTGCTGGTCAGGAGGCTGAAGATTTGCAGCTGGTTTTCCAGTTGCGACTTGGCGGCGCTGGAAATGTGTTCTGGAAGCGGAAACATATTTACTCCTTTGTACGGATTAAAATGCTGGCAAAACGCTCTGCAAAATCCCGAAAACCAGAGTTGGCCGCGTTTTGTAAAGTGGGTAGCGTGCTAAATAGCTGATCATGGACTTTTTATGATGCAACGCAATATGAATATTCTAGCGGTGATTCGGGTTAGTTGAAAGTTATTTTCTCAAGGGCGTGCGCCATGGGTTTGCCCTATTCATGCGCCTGGCGGCATTTGCGGAAAGTTTGCGCGCGCGCAAAGCGTTGCCAGGGAATCTATGGCTACGCTTTTGCCAGTGGCTGGTTTCTTGCGCTGCAGCATCCATGGGAAATATATAAAGTGACAATTAACTGAAACACCAGACACAGTCGTCAACCGAAGGAGTGTCCGCATGGACCTAGTCATCCGCAATGCCAGCCTGCCCGACGGGCGCCGCGCCATCGATATCGCCATCGAGGGCGGCCGCATCGCCGCCGTCGGCCCCGCCTTGCCCGTGACGGGCGCGCAAGAGATCGACGCCGCCGGCGACCTCGTCACGCCGCCGTTTGTCGACGCCCACTTCCACATGGACGCCACGCTCAGCTATGGCCTGCCGCGCGTGAATGCCTCCGGCACCCTGCTCGAAGGCATCGCCCTGTGGGGCGAGCTGAAGCCGCAACTGACGCAGGACGCGCTGGTCGAACGCGCCCTGCAGTATTGCGACTGGGCCGTGGCGCGCGGCTTGCTGGCCATCCGCTCGCACGTGGACATCTGCGACCCGCGCCTGCTGGCCGTCGAAGCGCTGCTCGACGTCAAGCGGCAAGTGGCGCCGTATCTCGACCTGCAGCTGGTGGCCTTTCCGCAGGACGGCATCCTGCGCAGTCCCGGCGCCTTCGATAATCTAAAACGCGCGATCGCCATGGGCGTCGACGTGGTGGGCGGCATCCCGCATTTCGAGCGCACCATGGCCGATGGCGCGGAATCCGTGCGCCTGCTGTGCGAATTTGCCTGCGAGCGTGGCCTGATGGTCGACATGCATTGCGATGAATCGGACGATCCGCTGTCGCGCCACATCGAAACCCTGGCCTTCCACAGCCAGCGCCTTGGCATGCAGGGCAGGGTGACGGGCTCGCACCTGACCTCCATGCATTCGATGGACAATTACTATGTGAGCAAACTGCTGCCCCTGATCCGCGAGGCGGGCGTGGCGGCCATCGCCAACCCCCTCATCAACATCACCCTGCAGGCGCGCCACGACACATATCCGAAGCGGCGCGGCATGACGCGCGTGCCCGAGATGCTGGCCGCCGGCATTCCCGTCGCCTTCGGCCACGATTGCGTGATGGACCCGTGGTACAGCCTCGGTTCCGGCGACATGCTGGAAGTGGCGCATATGGGACTGCACGTGGCGCAGATGACGGGTCAGCAGGCGATGCATGAGTGTTTTTTGGCCGTGACGGAGACGCCGGCGCGCATCCTGGGCCTGGACGGCTACGGCATCGCGCCCGGCTGCCACGCGGACTTGCTGATACTCGATTGCGGCAGCACCGTGGAAGCGCTGCGCCTGCGCGCCGCGCGGCGCCTGGTGCTGCGGCGCGGGAAAGTCGTCAGCGAGGCACCGCGCGCGCAATCGCGCCTGCACCTGCCGGGGCGGCCCGACAGTGTGAACTTCCGCCTGGGGCGCTGATACAATCGGCCATCATTTGTCATTGGGAGCACCGCCTTGAAAGAAATTGATATCCGTCCGGCCAACGAAGCCGATTTCGACGCCATGTGGGCCATCTTCCAGGTCCTGGTGGCCGCTGGCGACACCTATACCTTCCCTGCCGATACCTCGCGCGAAGAGTGTCACGCCTACTGGTTCGGTCCCGGCGTGCAAAGCTTCGTCGCCGTGATGGGCAGCGAGCGCCTGCTGGGCATGTACAAGCTGGTGGCGAACCAGCCGGGCCATGGATCGCACGTGGCCAATGCCTCGTTCATGGTCGACCCGGCCGCGCAAGGCGTGGGCGTGGGCCGCCTGATGGGCGTGCACTGCATGGAAGAAGCGCGCCGCGCGGGCTACCTGGCGATGCAGTTCAACTTCGTCGTCAGCACCAACCTGGCCGCCGTCACGCTGTGGAAAAAACTGGGCTTCACGGTGGTCGCCACCCTGCCGCTGGCCTACCGCCACGCGCAGCTGGGCTATGTCGACGCCTACGTGATGTACCAGCTGCTGACCGATCCGATGCAGTGGCCGGCATGAGCGGCGCCGTCACTGTGATGGAGACGCCCCGTCTGCGCCTGCGCACGGCCACGCTGGACGATGCGGCCTTCTACATGGAGCTGGTCAACGACCCGTCGTGGATCGCCAACATCGGCCAGCGCAACATCCACACCCTGGAAGCGGCCCGCGCCGCGCTGGAGTCGGGACCGATGGCGCAGTTCGGCGAGCATGGCTATTCGCTGTACATCGTCGAGCGCCGCAGCGATGGCACCCCCGTGGGCATGGCCGGCCTGGTGCGGCGCGACAGCCTGCCCGGCCCCGATATCGGCTATGCCATGCGTCCCGCCTACTGGGGCCAGGGCTATGCCTGGGAAGCGACGGCGGCCATCGTGCGGCATGCGCAGCACGTGCTGCGCCTGCCCACCCTGTACGGCATCACCTCGCTGCAGAACCAGGCGTCGATCAATCTGCTCAACAAGCTGGGACTGCGCTTCGAGCGCTTTACGCGCCGCCAGCCGGACGGCAAGGATACGAACGTCTACCGCCGCGATTTTCGTCTGGATTGAATGGACAATGCATATCGAAAGACTGAAAAATAGTATTTAAAATCCGGCCGCTTTTGTAGTGGTGGCGCGCAGTCTTTGTTTTTATAGTTGGCATACCGGTGGAAGACCGCCGGACTATAAAAACTGGAGACTCGTGATGAAGATCGTTACTGCTATTGCATGGGGCGGCGTCATGTCCGCCGCCTGCGCGTCGATGCCGGCGGCATCGGCGCAAAGCTGCTCGGTGCCCGTCCTCAAGGTGCTGGCGCAAAAGAGCCTGGGCCTGACCGTGATGGAAAAGACCCTGGCCGAGTATGAAAAGAAAAACGGCACCAAGGTGCAGATCAGCTATTTCGGCGAAAACGACCGCCGCTCCAAGGCTAGGCTCGACGCTTCCACCAAGGCCGGCTCCTACCAGATCTATTACATCGACGAAGCCAACGTGGCCGAATTCGCCACGGCCGGCTGGGTCGTCCCCCTGCTCAAATACCTGCCGAAGGATGCCGACTACGACGACTTCCTGCCGGGCCGCCGCGCCGTCGCCGCGTACAAGGGCGTGGCGTATTTCGCGCCCCTGATCGGCGGCAGCGACTTCCTGCTCTACCGCCGCGACCTGCTGGAAAAGGCCGGCATCGCCGTGCCGAAGACGCTCGACGAACTGGTCGCCGCCGTGAAAAAACTCAACAGCCCGCCGAACGTGTATGGCTGGGCGGCGCGGGGCCAGCGCGGCTCGGGCATGAATGTGTGGCGCTGGGCGCCGTTCATGCTGGCCGCCGGCGGCAAGTGGGAAAACAATGGCGTGCCGGCCTTCAATTCGCCGCAGGCCGTCAAGGCGACGACCCTGTACCGCGAGCTGTTCAAGTACTCGCCGCCGGGCGGTGCCACCTACGACTGGAGCAACGCGCTCGAAGCATTCAGGTCGGGCAAGGTGGCCTTCATGATCGAGTCGACGCCGTTCGCCGACTGGATGGAAGACCCTAAAAAATCCTCGGTGGTCGACAAGGTGGGCTATGTGCGCCCGCCATCGCCATTGCCATCGGCCGCGTTTGGCCACGGCCTGGCCATCTCCGCCACTGGCGCGAAGGATGAATGCACGCGCCTGGCGGCCGGCAAGTTCATCGCTTTCGCCACGGGCAAGGAACAGGAACAGGCGCGCCTGAAGGACAAGGTCTTCAGTGACTACAACCGCAGCAGCACCATCGCCAGCGAGTACTTCCGCAAGCACGTCAAGCCGCAGATCCAGGCGGGCCTGACGGAGACCACGCCCGTCTCGCGCGTCACCATCTGGCCCAGCCCCGAGTGGCCGGACATCGGCGACAACCTGGGCGTGGTGCTGGAAGAAGTGTTTACGGGCACGCGCGGCGACGTGCAAAGCGCGCTCGATGAGGCCAACGAGTATGCGACGGAAGTGATGCAGCGGGCCAGCAAGCGTAAGTAAGTTCCTTTACCCCAGTAGTTTGCCCTTGGGGTGAAAAATGACGCCAACGTACGAGCCTGAAAGCTGATCCTTATGTCGCACTCCATCCATAAAAAACGCCACACCTGGCTGCCGGCCGTCTTTCTGACGCTGCCGCTGCTGGTCCTGCTGATACTGGGCCTGGTGCCCAGTATCGCCGCCATCAACCTGGCCCTGCAAAACCGCGTGCTGCGCTACAGCGACAGCGACTACGTCGGCTTTGCCAATTTTCTCCGCCTGTTCGGCGACCGCCGCTTCCTCAATGCCGTGCAGGTGTCGGCCATCTGGGAAGTGGTCACCGTGGCCGGATCGCTGCTCCTCGGCGTGCTGCTGGCCGTGTTCCTGTTCGAGAAAGTCAAGGGCCGCACGCGTGACGTCATCGCGCTGCTGCTGATCGTACCGGTGCTGCTGCCGCGCGTCTCGGCCGCCTTCATCTGGAAGTTCATGTATTCGCCGCTGATGGGCATTTTGAACTGGCTGCTCGAATGCGTGGGCCTGGGCGGCACGGCGCTGCTGTCGGACCCCGCCACGGCCCTGTACGCGGTGGCGCTGGTCGATATCTGGCAGTGGGGCCTGTTCTTCGGCGCCGTCATCCTGAAGCTGCTGGAAACCCTGCCCGCCGAACCGCTGGAAGCGGCGCGCCTCGACTACGCCAGCACGCTCCAGGTGTATGCCTACATCGCGCTGCCGATGCTGAAGGTACCGATCATGAGCCTCGTGTTCATCAAGATGGTCGAGTCGCTGCGCTCGTTCGACCTGATCTACGTGATGACCAAGGGCGGCCCCGGCATCTCCACCGAAACGCTGGACATGTACGCATATGCGCAAGGCATCGGCCTGATGGGCAAGGTGTCGTACGCGTCCAGCATGGCCGTGCTGATGATGCTGGCCACCACCGTCATCTTCACCTTACTCTGGAAGCGGGTCGCCAAATGGGAAAACTGACGCTCTCTCGCGGCTTTGGTGCCGTCGCCACCACCGCCATCACCACCGTGATTATCCTGGTGGCGCTGTTCCCCATCCTGTGGGCCGTGCTCAATTCCTTCAAGGAGCTGATGGACATCGTCACGCCCGTGCCGCGCTTTTTCTTCAGCCCGACCCTGGCCAACTACCAGCAGGTGCTGGCCAGCCCGGAAGTGCTCACGGGGCTGGGGAACAGCGTGGTCATCGTCGGCGTGGCCGTGCTGCTGGGCGCCGTGCTGGGCGTGCCGGCCGCGTATGCGATCGCCCGCTATCCGATACCTGCCAAGAAGGATATCCAGTTCTTCCTGCTGTCGCTGCGTTTTTTGCCGCCCGTGGCTGTCGCCATTCCATTGATCTCGATCTGGATCGACCTGGGCCTGTACGACTCGCGCCTGTCGATGGTGGTGACGTATCTGCTGGTGACCCTGTCGACCATCATCTGGCTGTCGATTCCCGCCTTTGCCCGCATCCCGAAAGAGATCGAGGAAGCGGCGGCGCTGGACGGCTACGGCCCCTACCAGGTGTTCTGGCACGTGGCCCTGCCGGTGGCCTCGAAGACACTGATGGGCGGCATCGTCTTCAGCTTCGTGCTGGTCTGGAATGAACTGATGATCGCGCTGGCGCTCACCTCCTCGAAAAGCATTACCTTGCCCGTCGTGGCGTCGGCATTTACCTCGATGGGCCAGGAGGTGCCGTGGGGCGTGGTGAACGCTTCCACCGTGCTGCTGGCGCTGCCGCCGCTGCTGTTCGTCGGCATCCTGGGACGGCTGCTCAACTCCATGCTCAAACACAAATAAAAGGACATCATCATGCAAGCACTCGTACTGGAACAGGCGGAAAAAATCACCTTGCGCGACATCGACGTGCCACTCGTCGTCGGCCCGCGCGACGTGAAAATCAAGATTCATACCGTGGGCATCTGCGGCAGCGACGTGCATTACTTCAAGCATGGCAAGATCGGCCCCTACGCCGTCGACGCGCCGATGGTGCTCGGTCACGAAGCGTCCGGCGTGGTGGCCGAAGTGGGCGATGAAGTGACGCACCTGAAGGTGGGCGACCGGGTCTGCATGGAGCCGGGCGTGCCGCAGTTCGATTCGCCGGCCACCATGCGCGGCCTGTACAACCTCGATCCTGCAGTGCGCTTTTGGGCCACGCCGCCCATCCACGGTTGTCTCACGCCATATGTCGTGCATCCGGCTGCCTTTACCTTCAAGCTGCCCGACAACGTCAGCTTCGGTGAAGGCGCCATCGTCGAACCGCTGTCCATCGGCCTGCAGGCGGCCACGAAGGCGGCCATCAAGCCAGGCGACGTGGCCGTGGTGATCGGCGCCGGTACCATCGGCGCCATGAATGCGCTGGCGGCGCTGGCGGGCGGCTGCTCGCGCGTGATCCTGGCCGACCTGGTGCCGGAAAAACTGGCCCTGTTCGCCGATAACCCGGCCGTGACCACGGTCGACGTGCGCCAGGCCAGCCTGGCGGACACGGTGCGAGAGGCCACCGATGGCTGGGGCGCCGACATCGTCTTCGAAGCCAGCGGCGGCATGCGCGCCTACGACAACATCGTCGACCTGCTGTGCCCGAACGGCTGCCTGGTGCTGGTCGGCATACCGCCCGACAACGTTCCCTTCGATATCGTCGCCATCCAGGCCAAGGAAGTGCGTATCGAGTCGGTGTTCCGCTACGCGAACATCTTCCCGCGCGCGATCGCCTTGCTCGCTTCCGGCAAGATCGACGTGAAGCCTTTCATTTCGCGCACCTTCGGCTTTGCCGATGGCGTGCAGGCGTTCGAGGAAGCGGCCAAGGGCCACCCGCGCGACGTCAAGATCCAGATCGAACTGGCAGGAGCGTAAGCATGGCAAATATCGCTTGCAGGCAGCTGCACAAGACTTATGACCAGAAGACGGCAGTGCTGCAGCCGTTCGACCTGGAAATCGATGACGGCGAATTCATCGTCCTGCTGGGGCCTTCGGGCTGCGGCAAGTCGACCCTGCTGCGCATGATCGCGGGCCTGGAAGACATCAGCGGCGGCGAGCTGTTGATCGGCGGCGCCGTCGTCAACGATTTGCCGCCCCGCGCGCGCAATGTGGCGATGGTGTTCCAGAACTATGCGCTGTATCCGCACATGACGGTGTACGACAATATCGCCTTCGGCTTGCGCCGCCTGAAGGTGCCGAACGACGAGATTGAGCGCCGCGTGCGCGAGGTGGCCGCCATCCTCAGTCTGGACAGCCTGCTCGAGCGCAAGCCGCGCGCCATGTCGGGTGGCCAGCAGCAACGCACGGCCATTGCGCGCGCCATGATCAAGACGCCGCAGGTATTCCTGTTCGATGAACCGCTGTCGAACCTGGACGCCAAGCTGCGCGCGCAGCTGCGCGCCGACATCAAGCGATTGCACCGCCGCCTGCGCACCACCACCCTGTACGTCACGCACGACCAGCTCGAGGCCATGACCCTGGCCGACCGGGTGGTGCTGATGAAGGGCGGGCATATCGAGCAGATCGGCACGCCGGCGGAACTGTACAACCATCCGCGCACCCTGTTCGCGGCAGGGTTCATTGGCACCCCTGCCATGAACTTCATCGACGGCGTCATCGAGAAGGAGGGCGGGCAAACGCTGCTCGTGTGCGCCGGCTACCGCTGGCCGCTGATTTCCCCCGCTTCGCGGCCTTGCCGGCCGGCACGCGCGTGGTCTTCGGCCTGCGTCCGAACCACTTGCGCGCGGCGCGGCCGGACGAGCCGGCGGGTACGCATGGCCTGGCATGCGCCATCGACCTGGTCGAACTGCTGGGCGCCGAAGCGCTGATCAGCTTTCAGTGCGGCGCCTTGACCTTGTCCGCCCTGCTGCCGGCGAATGCGGCCAACAGCGCGGCGCAGGTGGGGCAGAGCCTGGCGCTGGCCTTCGATGAAGAGCACATGCACCTGTTCGACGCCGACAGCGGACTGGCCTTGGCGCTCAGTGCTCAGCTAAGTGGTTAGAATAGCTGGCAACGAGACCGCGCAAGGGGAACTGCCGTGACGCCTGACCTGGAACTGATCCACAAACCGATCCACGAATCATTTCGCGCGTGGGCGCACGGCTTTCCGCATACCGGGGTGAAATGGCATTTTCATCCCGAGTACGAACTGCACTTCATCATCACCTCAAACGGCAAATTTTTTATCGGCGACCATATCGGCAGTTACGGGGCGGGCAATCTGATCCTGACAGGACCAAACCTGCCGCATAACTGGGTCAGCGAATTGCCGGAAGGCGTGGTCCTGCCCGAGCGCGACCTGGTGCTGCAGTTTTCCAGCGACTTCATCGAACGTTGCATGCTGCTGTTCCCGGAAATGGCGCCCCTGAAAGTCCTGCTGAGCGAGGCAGGCAGGGGCTTGCAATTTCCCGATGCGCTGGGCTTGCGCCTGGTGCCGCTGATGAAGGAATTGACGACGGCGCAGGGCTTGCGCCGGGTCGAGCTGTTTACGCGCCTGTTCGGCGAGCTGTGCGAGTGCCGCGAGCGGCGGCCCCTGGCCAGCGTGACTTACCTGGCGCAGGCGGGGCGCTATATGTCCTCGACCATCAACCTGGTGCTGACCTACATCAAGCAGAACATCACTCTGGATTTTTGCGAGCAGGACGTGGCCGACGTGGCGGAGATGAACACCTTGAAATTCACGCGTTTCTTCCGCAAGCATACGGGCACCTCGTTCATTCAATACGTCAACCAGGAACGCATCGCGCTCGCGTGCGAGCTGCTGAGGAACACGGACATGAAGGTCACCGATATCTGCTACCGCACGGGTTTCAACAACCTCTCCAATTTCAACCGCCAGTTTTTGGTCCACAAGCAGATGTCGCCGTCGAAATTCCGCTCCTGCGGGCAAATGAACATGCCAGCGTCGTTTTCCTGACGGTCCGTTTTCACTTTTTTATGGAACCATCGTGACTTATCTCGGTATCGATATCGGCACTTCCGAAGTCAAGGCCATCCTCACCGATGACGCGCAGACCATTCTCGCCAGCAGCGGCGTGACCCTGCGCGTCTCCAGTCCCCATCCCGGCTGGTCGGAACAGAATCCCGAAGACTGGTGGCACGCCACGCTGGACGTGATCGCCGCCATCCGCGCCGCGCAGCCGGTGGCGTTTTCCGGCTTGCGCGGCATCGCCCTGTCGGGCCAGATGCATGGCGCCACACTGCTCGACAAGCAGCAGCACGTGCTGCGCGCGGCCATCCTGTGGAACGACACGCGCGCCTTTGCCGAATGCGTGGAGCTCGAGGCGCTGGTGCCCGAGTCGCGCGCCATCACGGGCAACCAGGCCATGCCCGGTTTCACGGCGCCCAAGCTGCTGTGGCTGCAAAAATACGAACCGTCGCTGTTCCGCGCCACGGCCAAGGTCCTGCTGCCCAAGGATTACGTGGCCCTGCGCCTGACGGGCGAGTATGTGTCCGACATGTCCGACGCTTCCGGCACCCTGTGGCTGGACGTGGCCAAACGCGACTGGTCCGAGCGCATGCTGGCCGCCACCGGCCTCTCGCGTGAACACATGCCGCGCCTGGTCGAAGGCAGCGCCGCCGCCGCGCAGGTGCGGCCCTCGCTGTGCCAGGAATGGGGCATCGCGCATGCGGTGCTGCTGGCCGGCGGCGCGGGCGACAACGCGGCGGCCGCCGTGGGCCTGGGCGTGGTGGAGCCGGGTGCCGGCCTGCTGTCGCTGGGAACCTCGGGCGTGCTGTTCGCCGGCAGCGACGGTTTCGCGCCCAATCCGGGCCAGGGCGTGCACGCGTTCTGCCATTGCCTGCCCGAGCGCTGGCACCAGATGAGCGTGATCCTCAGCGCCGCGTCCAGCCTCAGTTGGGTGGCGCGCCTGACGCAATCGAACGACATCGGCGAATTGGTGACACTGGCGGAAAACGTCGAGGCGCGCACGGCGCCCGTCTTCCTGCCCTACCTGAGCGGCGAGCGCACGCCGCACAACGACGCCACGGCGCGCGGCGTGTTTTTCGGTTTGTCGACGGAGCACGGGCGCGCGGAACTGGCCTACAGCGTGATGGAAGGCGTGGCCTTTGCCATGGCCGACGGCAATGCGGCCCTGCGCAGCGCCGGCACGCATCTGAAAGAAGCGTCGTTCGTTGGCGGCGGCTCGCGCAGCCGTTTCTGGGCCCAGCTGTGCGCGAATGCCTCGGGCTTGCACGTGCTGCGCCACGACCATGGCGTGGCCGGCGGCACCCTGGGCGCGGCGCGCCTGGCGCAGATGGCGGTGACGGGCTTGCCGCCCGCGCAGGTGTGCACGCGCCCGGCCGTGCAGGAAACGGTGGCGCCGCAGGCGTGCGGCGTGCTGGACGAGCGCCTGGCGCGCTACCGGCGTTTGTATCCGCTGCTGCGCGAAGAATTCGCGGGCGCCGCGGCGGCGCGCTGAAGGGGGCGGGAAGATTGCCTGCCCGGCCATGCTGTAGGCGCGGGAATATGGCCAGACAGTCAATCTTCCCGTGTAATTTGTTGTTTCTATGTTGAAAGTGTTTCTCTAGCGAAAGCGCCGCTTGGGTTTTCACGGGGCGCGCCGCATGATTTCCTCGTTTGGTGAGAATTGGATAGATTTTGCGGCATCTTTGTTGCCATCCTGTTCTTGCCGCCGGGAGAAACATATGCAACTTGCGAATCTGAAAATCTCCGTCCGCCTGGGTTTGTTGGGCGCCTTCTTCTTTCTTGCGCTGGTGTTCGTCGGCGCGCGCGGCTGGAGCGCGCTCGACGCGGCCAGCGCGCGCGGCGCGGACGCCATGCAGCGCTCCGTGGCCCTGACGGAAGCCGTCGACGCGGCGCGCAGCGCGCAGGTGGAATTCAAGATCCAGGTGCAGGAATGGAAAAACATCCTGCTGCGCGGCGGCGACGCGGCCGCCTTCCAGCGCTACCGCGAAGCGTTCGTCGCCAGCGGCGCGCAGACGCGCAAGGAATTGAAAAGCCTGCAGGCGATGATGCACGCGTTGAAACTCGATACGGCGCCCGTGGAGCGTGCGCTGCAGGCGCACGATGCGCTCGGCGTGAGCTACCTGGCGGCGCTGCAACAGTATGACGGCGCGCGCGCCGACAGCGCCCACACGGTCGATGCGCTGGTCAAGGGCATGGACCGCGAACCGACGCGCCAGATCGACGCCATCGTCGCGGCCATCGGCAAGCAGTCGCACGGCCTGATGGCGCAGATGAAGGAGGAAGACGCGGCCGCGCACCGCAGCGCCAGCATCGTCATGCTGGCCACGGTGCTGGTGACCCTGGTCGTCGGCAGCGTCACCGTGTGGTGGCTGATCCGCAGCATCACGGTGCCGCTGGGCGCGGCCGTCGGCATCGCCCAGCAAGTGGCGGCCGGCGACTTGCGCGCCGTGGTGGCCGGCGGCAGCCGCGATGAAATCGGCGACCTGCTGCGGGCTTTAAAAGTGATGAGCGGCAACCTGGCCGACATCGTGGGCAGGGTGCGGGCCGGCACGGACGCCATCGCCATGGCGTCCGGCGAAATCGCCAGCGGCAATATGGACCTGTCCTCGCGCACGGAGGAGCAGGCCAGTTCGCTGGAAGAGACGGCCGCCTCGATGATCGAGCTGACGTCCACCGTGCGGCAGAATAACGACAACGCCGACCAGGCGCGCCAGCTGGCCGGCGGCGCGTCCGACGTGGCGCAGCGCGGCGGCGCGGCCGTGGCGCAGGTGGTGCAGACCATGAACCATATCAATGCCTCCTCGAAGCGCATCGTCGACATCATCGCCGTCATCGACGGCATCGCTTTCCAGACGAATATCCTGGCCCTGAATGCGGCCGTGGAAGCGGCGCGCGCGGGCGAGCAGGGACGCGGTTTCGCCGTCGTGGCGACCGAGGTGCGCAGCCTGGCGCACCGCTCGGCCGCGGCGGCCATGGAAATCAAGCAGTTGATCGGCGAATCCGTGCGCACGGTGGAAGAGGGCAGCGTGCTGGCCGGCCAGGCGGGGCGCACGATGGATGAGGTGGTGAGCAGCGTGCAGCGCGTCAACGCCATCATCGGCGAGATCGCCGTGGCCAGCGTGGAGCAGCGCGACGGCATCGAGCAGATCAGCATCGCCATCAGCCAGATGGATGGCGTGACGCAGCAGAACGCGGCCCTGGTGGAGCAGGCCGCCGCCGCCGCGGACGCGCTGCAGCAGCAGGCGGCCAGCCTGGCCGACGCCGTCAGTATCTTCAAGCTGCACGGCACGCCCGGCGTGGGCGCACCGGCGGGCGCCGCCCTGGCCCGCACGCTGTCGCTGGCCTGAAGCCGGCGTGTCCCGCGCCGCTTGATGCCAGTCAAGCGGCACCCGATCAGGCAAATATCGCCCCGAAATTCTTATACTATTTCCTTTCCGCATGTATCTGCGCCCGGACGCATGGCGCGCGTTGCAAAGGAAAACCATGTCCCGTACTTTCCGCCTGCCGGGTGACGCATGACGGCGCTGCTGCTGGCGCTGTGCCTGTGCCTGGCCGTGACGCTGAGCGTGCTGCTGGCCTGCCAGTGGCAGGCGGCGCGCATGTGGCGCATGCGCCATGCGACCGGCGCGGTGCTGCAGGCGGCGCAGGCGCAGCGCATGGCGGAGGCGCTGGCGCTGCTGCATGCGCTGCCGGCGGCCGTCATCGGCACCGACCACGACGGCGTGGTGCGGTACCTGAATCCCCGCGCCAGCGCCATGGGCGGCTTGCTGGGCGACGATGGCCTGGGCCAGCCCGTGACCGGGCTGCTGCCGCTGTTCCATGACGGCACGCCCATCGATGCGGCGCGCCAGGTGCGCGACTGCGTGGCGCGCCAGGAAGTGCTGGAGGTGGCGCGCGGCGCCGTGCTGCTGCGCCATCTCGACGGCAAGCGCATCGACGTGCAGTACAGCTGCGCGCCGCTGGCGCAGGGCGGCGCGGTGCTGCTGCTGCACGATGTGTCGGCCCGCCGGCGCGCCGAGCAGCAGCTGGAATTCATCGCCCACCACGACGGTCTGACGGGGCTGCCGAACCGCCTGCATTTCCAGATCCGCTTCGAGCACGGCATCGCCTACGCGCGCCGCCACCAGGGTTTGCTGGCCGTGCTGTTCGTGGACATCGACCGCTTCAAATCCATCAACGACAGCCTGGGGCACGACGTGGGCGACCAGGTGCTGACGGAGTTCGCGCGCCGGGTGCAGCAGTGCGTGCGCAAGGTCGATACGGTGGCGCGCCAGGGCGGCGACGAATTCATCATCCTGCTGACGGAGCTGCGCACGGCGCACGATGCCGAGCGGGTGGCCGAAAAGATCGTCGCCGCCATCGCCGCGCCCTTCGTCATCGGCGAGTACAGCCTGGCGGTGGCGGCCAGCGTGGGCGTGGCCCTGTATCCGGACGACGACGACGACGTCAATGCGCTGATCGAAAAGGCCGACCTGGCCATGTATGCGGCCAAGCGCCACGCGCCCGGCACCTGCCTGCGTTACGCCGCGCGCATGCAGACGCAGTCGTATTCGCGCACCATCCTCGAGACGGCCCTGCGCCACGCGCTCGAACGCGATGAATTCGCCCTGTTCTACCAGCCGCGCATGGACTTGAAGATGCGCAGGATCACGGGCGTGAAGGCGCTGCTGCGCTGGAAGCACCCGGAACTGGGCTTGATGATGCCGCTCGACTTTTTACCGGTGCTGGAGGAAAGCGCCCTGATCCTGCCGGTGGGGGCGTGGGTGATGTCCACGGCGGTGGAACAGGCGCGCAGGTGGATCGAGCAGGGGCAGATGCTGACGGTGTCCGTCAGCCTGTCGGCGCGCCAGTTCTACCAGCGCGATATCGCGCGCAATTTCGCCGCCGCGCTGGAGACTGCCGGCGTGCCGGGCCATTGCATCGAGCTGGAAATCGCCGCCGGCATCCTGATCGACAGCAACCAGAACTGCGAATTGATACTGCGCCAGTTCCGCCAGCTGGGCATGGCGATCGCCATCAGCGATTTCGGTACGGGCGACGCGTCGCTCACTTACCTGAAACGCTTTCCCACGGATGCCGTGAAGATCGAAAAGTGCTTCGTCGACGACCTGGGCAAGCCGGGCGGGGACGGCGCCATGGTGCGCGCCATCGTGGCGATGGCGCGCACCTTGGGGCTGCGCAGCATCGCCGGCGGCGTGGAAAGCGGCGAGCAGCTGGAACTGCTGGCCGAGATGGGCTGCGACGAGGCGTTTGGCTATTTCCTCGGCCGCGCCATGGCGCCCGAGGGTATCGAGGCGCTGCTCAAGTCGCCTAGCCCGGCGTGACGGACAGCGCCGCCAGCAGCGCGGCGGCCAGCACGGCCGCGCCGCCGATGACGCGCGCCAGGCGCATGGCCTGGTGCGGCGCATACGGCAGCAGCCAGATCAGCAGCAAGCCGCAGCCCGTCAGGCTGCCGACCCAGTAGACGAGGCCATAGCCGCCGCCGGCGATGTGCATGGACCAGGCCAGGGCCGCCGCCAGCGCCAGCCAGCCCGTCCACTGCAGGCGGCGGCGCAGCGGCGCGGGCGGTTCGGCGCCGCGCCCGTGCAGGTCGGCGTAGTGGCGGTCCATGGCCAGGCACAGCGAGGACAGGCCCGCGTAGCACAGCGCGAAGACGAGGAAATTGGCTAATAGTTCCATCACGCGGCCTCCATCGTCGTCGGCGCCGGCTTGGCCGGTGCTGGTTTGGAGGCTTTCACGGGCAGCGGTTTCAATTTGAACGCCGCATACGCGAGGCCCAGGCCCAGCACCAGCACCACCAGGTCGAAGGCGGCCACCGGCACGGGGCCGCGTCCCAGAACAGGGTCACGCCCAGGTGCGAATGGGTCGTGAAGACGTTCAGCACGGGCAGCGCCGCGAGCAGGAAGGCGCCGGCGGCCAGCTGCAGGCGCCACATGGCGCGCGACGGGCGCAGCTGGGCGATGATGGCGGCCAGGGCCCAGGCGCCGAAGAAGCAGGCGATTTCCTCTTTCGGGCGTTCCTCCATCGCCACCGGCAGCAGGCGGTTGGCCCAGAAGTAGGCGCCGAAGGCGATCGGGATGCCGGCGATGGCGCCGATGTTGAGCGCTTCCACCAGGCGCAGGCCGAAGCTGGCGCGCTTGCCGGCGGCCAGCGCCTTGGCCTGCTTCTGGCGCGTCTTGACGGCCCACAGCAGGGCGCCCGTGGCGACCATGGCGCAGCCGGCCAGGCCGGAGAGGAAGAACAGGGCGCGCAGCAGCGGTCCGCCGAAATGCGCGACGTGCAGGCCGACCATCACGCCTTGCGTGGCGGCGGCGCCGGGCTGCGCCTCGCCGTCCGATGACAGCAGCTTGCCGGACACGCCATCGAATTCCATCGACGGCTGCTTCGACGACATGTCGCGTCCGCCGGCGCGCGTCAGGGTGATGGTGGCGTTGGCGTCGCCCGGATGGTTGACGGAGATGCGCTCGACCTTGCCGCCCCACTGCTGTTCCGCCTGGCGCACGAGCGGCGCGAGCGGCGTCAGCGGCGCGGCCACGCCGGCCGGCTTGCTGTCGCCCGAGCGGCCCGGGAAGGCTTCGGCGAAAAAGGCGTCCTGGTCGCCCTTGTAGGCGGCCGTGACGCCGGACGGCATGTACAGGAACATCAACGTGACCAGGCCCGTGTAGGTGATCATGATGTGGTAGGGCAGGGCCAGCACGGCCGTCACATTGTGCGCGTCGAGCCACGAGCGCTGGCCCTTTTTCGGCCGGAAGGTAAACAAATCCTTGAAGATGCGCTTGTGCGTGACGATGCCGCTGATGATGGAGACGAACATGAACATGGCGCAGAAACCCACGATCCAGCGGCCCCAGATGGCCGACATGTAGTGCAGGTCGAAATGCAGGCGGTAGAGGAATTCGCCGCCGCGCGTCTCGCGCGGCTTGGACAGCACCTGGCCCGTGGCCGGATCGGCTTTTTCGCTATGAAAATTGCCGCGCCTGCCGCGTTTCTTTTCGCCGGGCTTGGACGGTTTGCTCCAGCCCAGCTGCGTGGCGGGGCTGCGCTCGCCGGGCAGGCTGATGAACCAGCGCGTGGCGCCTTCTGCCCGCTCTTCCATCGCCTGTTGCGCGACCTTGGCCGCTTCCTCGGTGCTCACCTGGCTGGCGGCGGCGCCGTGCAGTTCGGGCTGCATCCACAGGGTGATTTCATTGCGGTAGTAGCTGGCCGTGCCGGCGCAAAACACCAGCAGCAAGATCCAGCAGACGAGCAGGCCGGACCAGGTGTGCAGCCATGCCATCGACTGGCGGAAACCTTCTTTCATGCGAGACTCCAGGATAGTGCGCCCATCGATTGCAGGATGGCGGCGATGACGGCGGCGGGGATTGCGAGCCCGAGCCACGCGCGCAGGGCGCTGCGCGTGGCGAAGACCCACATCACGGCGCAGGTGTAGATGGCAAACGACAGCAGGGTGGCCGTCATGACGGCTTCGGAACGGGCCATGGGCAGGCTCACCGACAGCAGCATGGTGACCAGCGCGGCCAGCACGTAGCCGCCAGCGATGGCCGCCACGCTGCGCGACGCCACGCCGAGGCGGTACATGACCCCGGCGGACAGGCGCAGGCGCGGCATTTTAATGATGGCTGGCGCTTGCATGGTCAGTCGTGTTCCTTGCTGGGCGGCAGGGCCGGGCCGGCCGGCAGCGGCGTCACGCCTTGCGGCTGCACCAGGCTCAGGGTGGTCACGAACATGGCCTTGTCATACGCTTGCGCGCCGCGCTGGCCGGGCGTCTTGTCCGTGTGCTGCACTTCCAGCACATACGTGCCCTGCCACGGCAGCGGGAAACTGACCAGGCCTTGCGCATCGCTCCACGCTTCCTTGCCCCAGCCAGATTGCACCACGGCGTTGACCTTGGCCTGCGCCAGCGGCTTGCCCTGGTAGCTGACCTGGAACTGGCCAGCTTTGCCGGTCGGCACCAGGTCCAGGGTCAGCGCTTGTGATTGCGCCTTGCCGTCGGCGACCAGGCGCGCGGCAGGAATCCACACGGTGCGCGTGGCCTTGCCATCCTTTTTCTCTTCCCACGACGGGTAGTTGTCTTCCTCGACGATGATGCTTTCGCCGGCCGCCACCTTGCCATTCAGGAGGAAGGCGCCGGCCGTCTTGCTTGCCTGCAGCGGCTTGCTGCCGGCGGGCGAAATCCACGTCACGCGCTGGATGCTGAACTTGTCCAGCAGGCCGGGCGACGCTTCGCGCAGGTTGTCGCCGAATTCGCCGAAATACACGCTGGCCGCCTTGCCGTCCTGCTGCAGCCAGATCTGGTGCGCGCTGGCGCTGCCGCAGGCGATGGCCGCGCCCAGCAGGGCGGTGGCGAGGGCGCCGGGGCGCGCGATGGAAGCGATGTGCATGGTGTAACCCTTATCTTGTTATGTGAGTGGAAAAAGCGGCCGGCGGTGCATCAGTACTGGTAGCGCAGGTTCAGCGCCACGTTGCGCGGCTCGCCGTAATAGCCGCCGTTATAGAACCCCACGCGGCGGAAATACGTCTTGTCGAACAGGTTGTTGACGTTCAGGCTGGCCGACAGTTTCGGGCTGATCTGGTAGCGCGCCATCAGGTTGGCCAGCACGTAGCTGCCCTGGCTGACGCGGATCTTGCTTTTGTTCGGCAGGGTGGCCGTCGTCCAGATATCGTTCTGCCAGTTCAAGCCGCCGCCGATGGTGAGATTTTGCAGCTCGCCCGGCAGGCGGTAGGTGGTCGAGAGGCGCAGCATGTTGGTCGGCTGGATGGTGTTGGTCACCACGCCCTTGCCCGTCTTCGATTTGCTGTGCGTGTAGCCGGCAAACAGCTGCCAGCCGCTCAAGGGGCTGCCCGACACCTCCGCCTCGTAGCCGCGGCTTTTCGTGCCCTTGCCCGTCGAGATATACGGACGGCCGCCGTCCGGCAGCACGAAGGTGGGCGGCACCGACTTGTCTTCCTCGCCCAGGTTGTCCTGCTTCGCTTCATACACGGCGAACGAGGCGTTCACGGCGCCGTCGAGGAATTCGCTCTTCACGCCCGCTTCCACGTTGCTGCCCGTGATCGGGTCGAGGAAGGCGTTGTGCTTGTCCTTCAGGTTTTGCGGCTTGAACAGGTCCGTATAGCTGGCGTACAGCGACGTGCTCTTGCTCACGTCCAGCACCACGCCCGCGTATGGCGTGATGACATCGTCCGTTTTATACGCGGAGCTGCGCTTGACGAAACGGCCCTGGGTGTCGTAACGGTCGTTATACGTCTCCCACTTCGACACGCGCGCGCCGGCCAGTACCTTGAAGCTGTCCGTGACGTTGATGCGCGTGGCGATGAAGGCGCCCGACTGTTTCGTGGTGGCGACGTCGCGCGCGCCCGTGCGCGTGAGCGCCGGCTCGGGCACGTCGCCCGTCCAGTTGCGGAAGTCGGGGATGGTCGTGGCGAATGGCAGCGGATCGGGTAGCAAGGTTTCATTCGTCGTGCCCTTTCGCTTCCAGCCGTTCACGCCCAGCACCAGGTCGTGCCGGCGGCCGAACAGGGGAAGCTGCCATTGGCCGCCAGGTCGAAGTTGTCCTGCTTTTCCTCGTAGGGGAAGGCGCCGCTCCAGACTTCCAGGCCGCTGCCGTCGCGTTTCGGATAGCCGCTGCCGCCGTAGAACAGCTTGCCGTTCGAGGAGCTGTCCAGGCGCCCGTAGGCGGCCTTGAGCTTCCAGTCGCTGGCGAAGCGGTGTTCGAGATAGATGTAGCTGTTCTGGAACTCGCGCTCCCAGCTGCTCCACTTGGCCGCCATGTTGAACGAGCGGGGCATGTTGGCCGGCGTGCCATCCGCGAAGAACAATGGCGTGGTGCCCCAGCTCGTGCCTTTCGGCGTGTTCTTTTGATAGTCGATGCCGGCCGTGAGCAACGTTGCAGGCGTCAGGTCCGCCTCGACGATGACGGCGCCCGCCAGCTTGCGTTCCTTGTACAGGTCCATGTAGGAATGGCGGTTCTGGCCGGCCACGACGACGCGCCCGCGGATGCTGCCGTCCGCATTCAACGGCGCGCTGATGTCGCCTTCGAGCCGCACCTTGCTCCAGGAACCGACGGTCAGGCCGGCCGAGGCGGAAAATTCCTTGCCGGGGCGCTTGTGCAGCATGTTGATGGTGGCCGACGGGTCGCCATTGCCGCTGACCAGACCCGTGGCGCCGCGCACGATTTCGATGCGGTCATAGATGGCCGTGTCGAACAGCGCATTCGACCCGGAATTGACGGCCACGCCGTCGATCTGATAATTGCCGATGGAAAAGCCGCGCGCGGAAAAACTCGTGCGTTCGCTATCGTTTTCCTGCACCGTCACGCCCGTCGACTGCACCAGCACCTCGGCCAGGCTGTTCAATCCCATGTCGTCCATGCGCTGGCGCGTCACCACGGAAATCGATTGCGGCGTTTCGCGCATCGACAGGCCCATGCGCGTGCCCGTGGCCATCTGTCTGGTGGTGTAGGAGCCCGTGTGCTCCGTCGACGCCTTGTCTTGCTGGGCCTGCACCTTGATCTCGCTCAGGGTGGCTTCCTCCGGCTTGGCGCTCGTATCGGCGGCCAGCGCCGTGCCTGCGCCCAGCGCCGCCGCCAGCAATGCCGTCTGCACGGCGGCGGCCAGCGGACGCAGGGCGGTATTGCCAACGGTTGGGGAAAACGGGCCGGCAACCATGCCGGCCAGCGAACGTGCTCGCGCCATGAAACATCCTTCTTCTCGTATGCCCGCCGTCGGGCGGCTGGCGTTTTTGGTATGGGAGGCTTGCTTGGCGGTGGTGCCTGGCTGGCGCAGCGTGTCATCCAGCCTTACGGCAGTCAGGCGACTGCGTGCGGACTCCGGCGAGTCTAAATGTGAATGAGAACTATTCTTATTATAGTGCGGGGTTGCGAGACATGCAAGAGTGTGATGTTGTAAATGCGCACGGCCGCCCCATTGCTGGCGGCGGCCGTGTATGTGCAGGAGCGGGGGCGTTTACAGCTGGCCGCGCAGGGTCAGCATGGCGTTGCGCGGTTCGCCATAGAAGTTGGAGCCATAGGCGGCCCACACGCGCGCGTAGTATTTTTTGTCGAACAGGTTGTTCACCGTCAGCGACAGCTCCAGTTTGGGACTGAGGCGGTAGCCTGCCTGCAAGCCCACCGTGGTGACGGGACCCTGCTCGAATTTCACGGGCCCGTTCAGGCGATACATGCTGCTGACGCTGCGCAAGCCGCCGCCCACGCTGACTTTATCGAGCGCGCCGGCCAGCCGGTAATTGGTCCACAGGTTGACGTTGTGGCGCGGAGCGATGAAGGTGTACAGCTGCGCCTTCTGGTCGTCGCTGCCTTCCAGGGTGCGCGTGCTGGTGTAGGAATAGCCGCTCGTGATGTTCCAGCCCGGCAGAGGGCTGCCGCTCAGTTCGGCTTCCACGCCCTGGCTGCGCATCTTGCCCGCGCCGATGGAAAACAGCGGGTTGGCCGGGTCGGGCATGACGCGGTTTTCATCTTCCATGCGGAACAGGGCCGCGTGCGCGTTGACGTTCTTGTCGAACAGTTCTGCCTTCAGTCCCAGCTCGAACTGCTGGCCCGTGCGCGGCTTCAGGGTCTGGCCGGCAGCGTCCGTGGTGGACTGGGGCGTGAAGATGCGCGTGTAGCTGCCATAGGCCGACAATTGCCTGTCGAGCTCGTAGACCAGGCCCGCATACGGCGTGAACTTGGCCTTGATCGTGTTGCTGACATCGGTGAACTGGTTGAAATAGGCGTTGCGGTTGACGGTGTGGTTGTCCCAGTGCGTCAGGCGCCCGCCCAGGTTGACGGCCAGCCGGTCCGTCGCTTGCAGGCGGGTGCGCGCGTACAGGCCGAACTGCTTGGTGCGGTTGTCATTGCCGTTGGAAAAAGTGTAGCTGGGCTGCGCGATATTGTTGTCAGGATGAAAAATATTGACCGGCGCATTGTCTCCGCCGCCATACCGGAAATTCTTGTGCACCTGGCGGTAGTCGGCGCCCACGATCAGGTCGTGGCTGCGGCCAAAGGCCTGGAACGGCGTGGCCAGGTAAGCGTCCAGGCCCTGCGTCTTCCAGTGGCTGCGGTAGTTCCAGCTGACCAGGCAGCTGTCGCCCGTGACGGGATCGGCGGAACAGTCGGACCAGCCGAAGCTGCGCGACGGCTCATCTTGCTCGCGGTGCAGGGCGGTGACCTTGACCTGGCCGCCGTTGTCCAGTTTGTGATCGAGTTCGGCAAAATATTCCGTGACCTTTTCCGTGATGTGGTTCCAGGCCGGGTCCAGGTAGGTGGAGCGGGGCACGTCGAGCAAACGCCCGTCTTCATACGCGGGCAAGCCGAAGGCGGGGCGGCCCTTGTATTGCTGGTGGGTGATGCCGCCCGTCAGCACGGTGCCCGGCGCCACATCGATGGCGATGGTGCCGTACAGCAGCGGTTTTTCCGCATACACATGGTCGACGAAGGAGCGCCGGTGTTCGTAGGCGGCCACCAGGCGGCCGCGCACTCTGCCGTCCGCGCTCAGGGGGCCCGTGACGTCCGCTTCCGCGTAGTAGCGGTCCCAGGAACCTGCGCTGAGCACGCCGCTGGCGGCAAAAGTGTCGCGCGCGCGCTTGCGCACCAGGTTGATGGTGCCGCCCGGGTCGGCCGCGCCCTGGAACAGGCCGGCCGGTCCGCGCAGCACTTCCACGCGGTCATAGATGGCCAGGCCGAAGCCGGCCGACAGATCGTTGCCCGTGCTGGCGGGCGTCATCACGCCATCGACCTGCACCGCATCGAGCGCATAGCCGCGCGAATAAAAGTTACCGTGGTTGCCGCCCGTGCTGCTGGCCTCGACGGTGATGCCCGTCACGCCGCGCATGGCGTCGTCCAGGCTCAGCAAATTCTGGTCGTTCAGTTGCTGGCGCGTCAGCACGGAGATGGACTGGGGAATCTCGCGCAGGCTTTGCCGGCCCTTGCCGATGCTCACCGCCTGCGCCGCATACGACTTGGTCAGCTCGCTGTCTGGCGTCGCCTCCTGGCGCGCGCTGACGGTAATTTCCGCCAGGGTCGCCACCTTGCCCGTGGCGGGGGCGCCGGACGGATGATGACGCTGTTGCCGTCGATGCTGGCGGCCAGGCCGCTGCCGGCCAGCAGGCGCTCCAGGCTGTCGGCCACGCCGAGGGTGCCGCTGACGGCGGGCGCCGTCTTGCCGGCTACGAGTTCGGGCGCGAACAGCAGTTGCAAATTGGCTTGCCGCGCCAGTTCATTCAGGGCTTGCCCCAGCGGCTGGGCGGCGATGGACAGCGTGACGGTGGGCGCCGTTTGCGCCTGTGCCAGGGAGATGCTGCCCAGGGCCAGCATGGCGGCCAAGGCGAGGGGGCGGGTGTCAGATTGAGGCGGGGGGACCACATGTTGCATTTCTCCAGGTTAATTTATTGTCGATTAACTTGGTAGACGCGGCAGCGGGCAAAACCCTCACCTGCGAATGCGAACTATTTGCATTTATTTTTCAGGCTGCCGCATCGCAGGGGCTTGCGCCGGCATTTTTGCCGCCATGCGGATCTCGCTGACGGCACCATCGCGTACGACGTGTACGGGCAGCAGCTGCGGCAGGGCGGCGGCGAAGCGGTCGAACTGGGTCAGGCTGAAGCTGCCGCCGATGCGCAGCCTGGCCACGGCGGGATCGCGCACGACGAAGCCCGTGTCGCCATAGCGCTCGAATTCGGCCAGTGCCGCGCCCAGCGGCACGTTGTCGAAAGTGATCCTGCCGTCGCGCCACGGCGCCACGCTGCCGGGGGCCAGGCTGGCGACGGCGGACAGGCGGCCGCCGGCGTCGGCGCTGACGCCCTGGCCGGCCCGCAGGTCGGCCAGGGCTTGTCCTGCGCCCGCCACGCGCACGTGACCATGCTGTACGGCCACGCGCAGCTTGCCGTCGTGCTCGAGGGTATTGCGCACGGAAAACTGCGTGCCCACCACCGTCACTTTCAAGGGGCCGCTCACCACGTCGAAAGGCTGGCCCTGCTTCGATTGCACCTGGAACAGCGCTTCGCCCTGCGCCAGGCGCACTTCGCGGCGCTGGCGGTACAGGGTGACGTGCAGCCGCGTGGCCGTATCGAGCTGCATGTTGCTGCCGTCGGGCAGCGCGACGGCCATGCGCTGGCCGCGCATGGTGGCATACGACTGGCTGAAAACGGCTTGCTGCTGCCACCACTGGTAGCCGCCCGCGCCCACGCTCAGCAGCAGCATGGCGGCGGCCGCATACGGCAGGGCGCGCAGCCAGTGGCGGCGGGAGCGGGAGGATGGCGCAGCCTGGGGCAGTGCCCAGCGCGCGGCGAGCTGCGCAGGAATCTTGCGCGCTGCGCGGTGCGTGTGTTGCAGTTGCGCATACGCGTGCGCGTGCAGCGCGTCGGCCGCCAGCCAGGCGGCAAACTCGGCCTGTTGCTGTGCATCCAGCTTGCCGCGCCGGCTGAACCAGGTAGCGGCCGCCAGCGCCACGCCATCTTGCGTGGCGGCAAAGTCGGCGTACTCGCGCAAGTCCGCCTGCTCCTGGGCAGAGGGGCCGAACGCGTGGCGGGGCGGGAGGGCGGTCATGGGCGCCATTATGTGGCTTCCCGCAAAGAATGCAACTGCGCCTGGCAACTGAGCATGCCGCGTGCGATATGTTTTTCCACCATGCTCACGGAAATGCCCATGCGCGCGGCGATCTGCGCGTGCGGCAATTCCTCGAAGACGTGCAGCACGAAGGCGTCGCGGCAGCGGGGCGGCAGCGCGTCGATGGCGGCCACGCAGGCTTGCCAGTCCTGGCTGCCCTGCAACGCCTGTTCCGGCTGCAAATGGCGCGGCGCGGCCGGATGCGCGGCCTCGGGCAAGGCGTCGAGCTCCTCGTGCTGGCGCAAGGCGGCGCGGCGGTGATTGTCGATCAGCAGATTGCGCGCCGTGTGGTACAGCAGCGCGCGCGGTTCGCGCACGGCTGTTTCGCCCAGCACGCGCGCATAGCTTTCCTGCACCATGTCGGCGGCAGCTTCGCGGTTGCGCAAGCTGCGCCAGCAAAAGTTCAACAGTTCTTGGTAATAGCGTGCGACCACGGCGTCCGATGTATGAGTCCGCAGCCAAGGAATGCCGCATATGAGAATGATTCTCATTATATGGCATGCCGGGATGTCGCGCTAAGCGGCTTGGCGCACCGTGGCAGGTGTACAACGCTTTGCCCCGCGCCCTGCATCGGTTAACATGCGAAGTTAATAGGGAGACAACATGGCTATTCAAATCATCAATACGGCGCCGATAGCTGGCCAGCGGCCCGGCACTTCGGGCTTGCGCAAGAAGGTGGCGACCTTCAGCGCCCCGCAATACCTGGAAAACTTCGTGCAGAGCGTGTTCGATAGCGTGGGCGACTGCCGCGGCCAGACCCTGGTGCTGGGCGGCGACGGGCGTTACTACAACCGGGCAGCCATCCAGACGGTGCTGCGCATGGCGGCCGCGCACGGCTACGCGCGCGTGCTGCTGGGGCAGGGCGGCATTTTGTCGACGCCGGCCGTCAGCTGCGTGATCCGCAAGCATGGCGCCAGCGGCGGCATCATCCTGTCGGCCAGCCATAATCCGGGCGGTCCCGATGGCGATTTCGGCATCAAGTACAACATCGCCAATGGCGGCCCGGCGCCCGAAAAGGTCACGGAAGCCATCTACGCCTGCACGCAAGCCATCGCCGCATACCGCATCAGCGACGCGGCCGACATCGACCTCGACGCCTTGGGCACCGTGCGCATCGAGCAGATGACGGTCGAAGTGATCGATCCGGTGCTCGACTACGCGGAACTGATGCAGCAGCTGTTCGACTTCGACGCCATCCGCGCCCTGTTCGCGGGCGGCCTGCGCATCTGCTTTGACGGCATGCACGCCGTCTCCGGCCCGTATGCGACGGCCATCCTGGAAGGCATGCTGGGCGCGGCCAAGGGCAGCGTCATCAACGGCGTGCCGCTGGAAGACTTCGGCGGCGGCCACCCGGACCCGAATCCCGTCAACGCGCGGGAATTGATCGCGCGCATGGCCGGCGACGATGCTCCCGACTTCGGCGCCGCCTCGGACGGCGACGGCGACCGCAACATGATCGTCGGCCGGCGCTTCGACGTCACGCCCTCGGACAGCCTGGCCATCCTGGCCGCCAACGCCGCCGTGGCGCCCGGCTACCGTGGGGGCTTGAAGGGCATCGCCCGCTCCATGCCCACCTCGGGCGCGGCCGACCGGGTCGCCAGCGCGCTGGGCATTCCCTGCCACGAGGCGCCGACGGGCTGGAAATTCTTCGGCACCCTGCTCGACGCCGGCATGGCCACCCTGTGCGGCGAGGAAAGCTACGGCACGGGCTCGAACCACGTGCGCGAAAAAGATGGCCTGTGGGCCGTGCTGTTCTGGCTCAACCTGCTGGCGGAAAAAGCAATCGGTGGAAGACATCGTGCGCGCGCACTGGGCCACGTATGGCCGCAATTACTATTCGCGCCACGACTACGAAGACATCGACAGCGCCGGCGCGCAGCAGCTGATGGAAGCCGTGCGCGGCCGGCTGGCCACCTTGCCGGGCCAGGTGCTGGGTGGCTGCACGGTGGCGCTGGCCGACGATTTCAGCTACACGGACCCCGTCGACGGCTCCGTGGCGACACAGCAGGGCATCCGCATCGTCATGACGGACGGCGCGCGCATCGTGCTGCGCCTGTCCGGCACGGGTACCGAGGGCGCCACCCTGCGCCTGTACCTGGAGCGCTACGAAGCCGACCCCGCGCAGCACGCCATCCCGACCCAGGAGGCGCTGGCGGGGCTGATCGCCGTGGCGGAGCAAGTGGCGCAGATACGCGCACGCACGGGGCGCGACGCGCCCACGGTGACGACATAAAAAAGGTGCATAGGTCGGATTAGCGTGGCATCGCCACGCGTAATCCGACGACATTGTCAGCAGCGTTGTCGGATTACGCCCTTTGGGCTAATCCGACCTACTTGTATGATTACGCCTTGCCCGGGATGGCCGCCTGGCGGTAGTTGTCGACCATCTTGTAGCGCTTCGCATACAGGCCGAAGGCCAGCATGGCGACGGCGGCAAAGGCGGCGAAGAAGAACATCTGGAAAGCCGTCACGCTGATGCCGCTTTCGGCGATCTTGCCGATCACGCCTTCGTTCATGACGCTGCGGTTGACGATCAGCACCCACAGGTTGCCCACCGTGGTCGACAGGTTCCAGAAGCTCATGATGGCGCCCTTCATCGACACGGGCGCCTGGCTGTAGGCAAACTCCAGGCCCGTGGCCGAGACCAGCACTTCGCCGAACGTCAGCAGGGCGTACGGCAGGATCTGCCACATGATGGAGACGGCGTTGCCGCTGTCGAGCGCCAGCTGCAGCAAGCCGATGACGATCCACGCCAGCGAGGAAAAGCCGATACCGGCCGTCATGCGGCGCAGGGCCGTCGCTTCCAGGCCGAAGCGGTTGAGCATCGGGTACAGCACCAGGTTGTTGAACGGGATCAGCAGCATCACCAGCATCGGGTTCAGCGCCTGCATCTGCGCCGGCAGGAACCAGCTCGGTTTTTCCATGGTGTTTGCCTGCACGATCCACGTCGAGGCCTTCTGGTCGAACAGCGAGAAGAACGGCGTGACGAGGGCGAAGATGACGAGGATGCGCAGCACGGCGCGCACGCCTTCGACGGCTTCGTCAGGGTGGATGCCGCGCGCGCGTTCCAGCTGCATGGCCGTGCCGATGCTGCCGAAGGCCAGCAGCAGGACCAGCGCGGTACACGCGGAAATCACGAAGCCCCATTCGGGAATGCTGTAGAACGCATACAGGGCGCCGATCACGCCGACGTAGGCCACGTACAGGCCGGGACGCGATCCGCCGTCGACACGGGCCAGCAGGGCCGTGCGGGCCACGCGGGTGAATGAATCGGGATTCGGCGGCGCCGGCGGCACGTGCACGTATTTCTTGGCGCCCATCCAGAAGACGATGGTGGCGGCCAGCATCATCAGGCCGGGGATGCCGAAGGCGATCGACGGACCATACTTCTTCAGGAACAGCGGCATCAGCAGCGAGGCGAAGAAGGAACCGAAGTTGATGATCCAGTAGAACAGGTCGAAGACCAGCTTGGCCTTGTGCTTGTTGGTCTGGTCGAACTGGTCGCCGACGAACGAGGCGACCAGGGGCTTGATGCCGCCGGAACCGAAGGCGATCAGGAACAGGCCGAAATAGAAGCCGTTGACGCTGTTTTCAAACAGGGCCAGGCAGGCATGGCCGGCGCAATACACGAGGCTGAGCCAGAAGATGGTGTTGTACTTGCCGAAGAAGCGGTCGGCCAGCCAGCCGCCCAGCAGCGGGAAGAAATACACGCCGATGACGAAGGTATGGAACACGTGCTTGGCTTCGCCCGTGCGCTGGTCGATCGGGATCATCAGCAGCAGGGTGCTGATGAGGAATGGCGTCAGGATGTTGCGCATGCCGTAAAAGCTGAAGCGTTCGCAGCCTTCGTTGGCGATGATGTACGGTATTTGCCGCGGCATTTTGCCCGTGGCGGTTTGTGTCTCGGCCGATGACATTGGCTCTCCCCCAAGTTTTTTTGTAAGCCGCGATGCTAAGGCCTGCCGCGTTTGCTTGCAACAGAAAAAACGGCCTGCCCGCTATTTCGCAGGGATTTGTAAGGTATTGATTTTCATAAAGACATTACTTTCGGCACTTGCGCGGGCCGGGCGGGGCAGCAGCAGCTGCATTTGCAGCATGCCATCCGGTGCGGGACTGTCCGCCAGGGTAAAGCCGCAGCCCAGGTACAGGGTCAACGCCGCGTGGTTGTCCTGCGCCACGGCCAGGCGCACGCGGCCCAGTTCGGGAATGGCGCAGGCATGGTCGATGGCGGCCTGCACCAGCTGCCGTCCCGCGCCGCGCCCGCGCGCCTGCGGCGCCACATACACGCCCCACAGGCTGGCCTTGTCATGCACGACGGCGATCGGTTCGCGGCGCAGGCCGGCCATGGCGATCAATTGTTCCTTGTCGAAAGCGCCAAATATTATTTGGTATGGAGTGGCGTGCAAGCGCTCGGCTATCCGTGCCAGCGGCAAGCCGCTTTCCGCCGCGTACGTGGTGCAGAAGGCGGCGGGCAGTTCGGCGATGCCGGCCAGACGCAGCGCGCGGTAGGCGGGCGCGTCGTCTGGCGCGAGGGGGCGGATGGTGATGGCGGGCATGTGGGCGAGTATCGGGCTTTGATACCAGAAAGTAAACCTTGCCGTCCACCGCCGCCATCCTTAAGATCTGCCGCATGAAACCTGTACCGAGCCCTTCCCCTGATATGTCCGCTGGCGCGGTTCTGACGCCGGCGCGCGAGCGCGCGATGCTGTGGCTACTTGCGCTGACGCAATTTACCGTCATCATGGATTTCATGGTGATGATGCCGCTGGCGCCCCAGCTGATGCAGGCCTTCCACATCGGCCCGGCTGCCGTCTCGGGCGCCGTCTCGGCCTACGCCTGGTGCGCGGGACTGTCCGGCTTGCTGGCGGCCACGTATATCGACCGCTTCGACCGCAAGAAGCTGCTGTTGACCATGTTTTGCCTGTTCACCGTGTCGAACCTCGCTTGCGCGCTGGCGCCGAACTTCCATGTGCTGCTGTGGTCGCGCGCCTTTGCCGGGCTGACGGGCGGCGTGCTGGGCGCCATCGTCATGGCCATCATCGGCGACGTGATTCCCGCCGAGCGGCGCGGCGCGGCCACGGGCGTCGTCATGACTTCGTTTGCCATGGCGGCCGTGGGCGGCGTGCCCATCGGCGTGGTGCTGGCCGCGCACTTTGGCTGGGCTTCGCCGTTTTTCCTGCTGGTCGCGCTGTCGCTGCTGGTCTGGCTGGGCGCGGCGCGCGTGCTGCCATCGCTGACGGCGCACATGGGCGCCGCTCCCACGCCGCTGCGCCAGGTGCTGCCGAACCTGCTGGCGCTGTTCCGGGACCGGCGCCACCTGCAAGCGTTTTCCTTGTCCATTGTCAATATGACGGCCGGCATGCTGGTCATTCCCTTCATTTCGCCCGTGCTGGTGGGCAATATGGGGCTGGCGCCGGCCGACGTCACCTGGGTCTACCTGGCGGGCGGCTGCGCCACGACCTTCACGGCGCGCCTGATCGGCCGCTGGGCGGACCGGGCCGGCAAGCAGCAGGTGTTCCGCTGGGTGTCCTTGCTGTCGATCGCGCCGCTGCTGTTCATGACGCACTTGCCCCAGCTGCCGCTGCTGGCGCTGATGCTGGCGTTTCCCTTCTTTATGGCCCTCGTCTCGGGCCGCATGGTACCGCTGCAGGCGCTGCTGACGACGATACCGGAACCGCACAAGCGGGGCGCGTTTCTCAGCGCCAATTCAGCCCTGCAAAGTTTTGGCAGCGGCCTGGGCGCCTGGCTGGGCGGCCTGACACTGCAGGCGGATGCGGCCGGCCACATCAGCGGCTATGGCATCAATGGCTGGCTGGCGGCGGGCTTGTCGCTGTGGACGGTGTGGTGGGTGGCGCGCGTGCGCGGCGCGGCGCCGCAGGGGCCCCGCGCAGGTAGTTATTGGGTGGCGATGCGCTGCATGGGCGCATTGTCCTTGCGCCATTGTTCCAGGCTGATCAGCTCACCGCTGACGACGTCGTCGACGAGGATGCGCTTGCCATCCTGGGAAACGACGAAACTCTCCCAGCGGTGCGCCGCGTCCGGCGTGTTTTCCACGAAGTTCAGGTCATAGTAGGGCTTGCCATCGATGAGGCGCGCATCGGGCGACGTTTCCATCACGGCGCCGTGGGCGCGGCCGCCGGACGCCTTTTCGATATGCGCCGACCAGGCCTTGATCTCCGGCAATGCCATCAGCGCATCGACGGCGCGCGCGCTCTGCTCCGGCGCCGGGCTGCTGGCGGCCGGGGTATTGGTGCCGTGCGGTGCGGCCTGCTGGTGCAGGTAGAAAGCGCCGAGCCCGGCGGCCAGCAAGCCGGCCAGGATGCCGGCGATGATGGTGGTTTTGGAAGAAGAGGCGCGTGGCGGCATGATGGTGGCGTGAGAATGAGGGACGATGGCGGCCATGCTAAAGCAAAACGTGCAGGTGGGCAATCGTTGAAATTTCTAAAAAGCCAGGCGAAAAAAGCCACCTTCCGTAGAAGATGGCTCTCGGGGCTGCCGGGCAGGCGCTGGCAGCTTTTGGTCTGCCTGTCCTGTCCCGGCGTATGCGGTCTGTCGCGCCGTCGCCTGCGCGACAGGCCGCCGGACATTACATCATGCCGTCCATGCCGCCCATGCCGCCCATACCACCCATGCCGCCGCCCATGCCGCCGGCTGCCTTGTCGTCAGCGATTTCGCAGACCATGCAGTCGGTCGTCAGCATCAGCGAAGCGATCGAAGCGGCGTTTTGCAGCGCCGAACGGGTCACTTTGGCTGGGTCCAGAACGCCCATTTCCACCATGTCGCCATACGTGCCGTTGGCAGCGTTGTAGCCGTAGTTGCCCGTGCCAGCCAGTACGGCTGCCACGACGACCGAAGCTTCTTCGCCGGCGTTTTGCACGATCATGCGCAGCGGCTCTTCCATTGCGCGCAGGACGATCTTGATACCGGCGTCCTGGTCAGCATTGTCGCCCTTGACCGTGATGTTGGCGCGTGCGCGCAGCAGGGCTACGCCGCCGCCTGGCACGATGCCTTCTTCCACGGCAGCGCGCGTGGCGTGCAGTGCATCTTCAACGCGGGCTTTCTTCTCTTTCATTTCGACTTCGGTGGCTGCGCCAACCTTGATCACGGCAACGCCGCCAGCCAGTTTGGCGACGCGCTCTTGCAGTTTTTCACGGTCGTAGTCCGAGCTCGCTTCTTCGATCTGTACACGCACTTGTTTCACGCGTGCTTCGATCGATGCGGCTTCGCCGGCGCCATCGATGACGATGGTGTTTTCCTTGCCCACTTCGATGCGTTTCGCCTGGCCCAGTTCGGCCAGGGTCACTTTTTCCAGGGTCAGGCCGACTTCTTCAGCGATCACCTGGCCGCCCGTCAGGACAGCGATGTCTTCCAGCATGGCTTTGCGGCGGTCGCCGAAGCCAGGTGCTTTCACTGCGCAGGTTTTCAGGATGCCGCGGATGTTGTTCACCACCAGGGTGGCCAGCGCTTCGCCTTCGATGTCTTCCGCGATGATCAGCAGTGGACGGCCAGCCTTGGCGACTTGTTCCAGTACCGGCAGCAGGTCACGGATGTTCGAGATTTTCTTGTCGCACAGCAGGACGAATGGGCTGTCCAGGACGGCAACTTGCTTCTCTGGGTTGTTGATGAAGTATGGCGACAGGTAGCCGCGGTCGAACTGCATGCCTTCAACGATGTCCAGCTCGTCGTTCAGCGACTTGCCGTCTTCAACCGTGATCACGCCTTCTTTGCCGACTTTTTCCATCGCTTCAGCGATACGCTCGCCGATCGATGCATCCGAGTTGGCCGAGATCGAACCGACTTGGGCGATTTCCTTGGTCGTGGTGCAAGGACGGGCGATTTTCGCCAGTTCTTCGACGGTCGCGGCAACGGCCTTGTCGATACCGCGCTTCAGGTCCATCGGGTTCATGCCGGCGGCAACGAACTTCATGCCTTCGCGCACGATGGCTTGGGCCAGCACGGTCGCGGTGGTGGTGCCGTCGCCGGCGTTGTCGCTGGTGCGGGAAGCCACTTCCTTGACCATTTGCGCGCCCATGTTCATGAGCTTGTCTTTGAGTTCAACTTCCTTCGCTACCGACACACCATCCTTGGTGACGGTAGGGGCGCCGAACGAGCGCTCCAGCACGACGTTGCGGCCTTTCGGGCCCAAGGTGACTTTGACTGCGTTGGCGAGGATGTTGACGCCTTCGACCATCTTGGCGCGCGCTGCGTCGCCGAATACTACTTCTTTAGCTGCCATGTTCAATTCTCCTGAGTTTCGGGATGTATCTGTCTACAACGTGGAAACAATTACTTGACGACGATCGCCATGATGTCTTCTTCGCGCATGACCAGCAGCTCATCGCCGTCAACTTTGACGGTTTGGCCGGCGTACTTGCCGAACAGGACGCGGTCGCCTACCTTGACATCCAGAGGACGGACTTTGCCGTCGTCGAGAATCTTGCCATTGCCTACGGCAAGGACTTCGCCTTGATCCGGTTTTTCAGCAGCTGCATCAGGAATGATGAGGCCGGACGCAGTCTTGGTTTCCTGGTCGAGGCGTTTGACGATGACGCGATCGTTCAATGGGCGCAGATTCATACAAAACTCCTTAAAGTTCAATGGATAGGTGTTGCTAAATGAATACATGCCTGGCACAGCGCCAGGCGTGCTTTCAGTGACCGCCGTTGAAAGCAGCCCGCAACGGTCAAGCAAACCCCATGGCATCGGGTGCATGCCGGCGCTGGGCAGGGTGGCATCGCGGCGTCGCCCGCCGCGTAGCGTTCCCTGCTGTTGCCCGGCATGCACCATCATGTCCTGAGGATTGCTACGAAAGAGTTTGTTAGCACTCTCTACTAACGAGTGCTAATTATAGGGACGGTAGGGGGCTTATTCAAGGGCTTATTCTCCGGGAAGATAAGCTTAGACGTTCTGCGCAGCCTGCATCTACGCAGGGTTTGCGCAAACGCAAGCCTCGTTCCCGGGCGTCAGCAACAGGCGCGACTCTAGCATGCCCGTCAGGCGAAGGGCGTTCCTGTACGCACGGGAAACAGAGTTTTGCTATGGACTTTGATAAGATGATTGCAATTGCATATCAATATTCCCCCTGTACCAGAAAGCACACCATGCCATCGACTCTTTCCCGTCCCGCCCTGCGCCTGCTCGGTGCCGCCCTCGTCGGCCTCGCCTGCCTGGGCAATGCCGCCGCGCAAACACCCACCATGCTCGACGAGATCACCGTGGCCACCTTGACGCCGCTGGAAAAGGAAATGCTGCTCAACGAGCTGTTCAACGACCTCAACAAGGACGACGACGACCAGCAAGCCCATGTGTGGGACAACGGCGGCGACAGCGGTGTGCGGGTGAAGGTCACGTATAACTTCAGCAACTCCGGCATGACGGAACACAGCCTGAAGGCGCACATCTGCCGCGACCTGAAATTCGTCGTCACGGCGGGCGACAAGTCGCAAGACCTGAGCCGCCGCATCTGTTCGCAGAACAGCGGCCGTTGGGATGTGCAGGGCAAGGACCCGGCGCCCGTCGTGTATCCGCCCTTCCTGTCCGACGTGACCATCGCCAAGCTGAATGCCAAGGAAAAACAAGCCTTGCTGACGGCCGCCGTGCGCACCTTGAAAGATGAAGAGGATGGCAAGAGCCGTGAATGGAGTAACAAGGGACTGGGCAATGCCGTGCCCTTGCGCGTTACTTTGACGCCCTCGCGGACGGACGCCAAACCTGGCAGCTACCACCGTACTTGCCGCGACTTGACGATGGTGCTTGATGGCAAGAGCGGCAAGCAGGAATTGACGCGCCGCTCGTGCGAAAACCGCTATGGCGGTCTCGATATCGAACCCGATTACGTCGACGAGTAAAACGCTGCCATCGCGGCGCCGGCGGATGCGTGCAGATGGCGAAAAGCACCGGAAAAAGCGTGTATTTCACGGCAACTGACCTGCATTGATGTAAATATGTGTGACAGCGGCGTGATTCGATTGACGCCCATGGAGCGTCCGCCCTATAGTGGCGGGATGATTTCCGAATTCAACGAATTATCCGACAAAATAGGCCTGCTGGCCGAAATGACCCATGCGCTGCGCCGTGAAAACGCGCAATTGCGCAAGGACAATGCCGCGCTGGCCGCCGAGAACGCCCTGTATGTGCAACGCATGCGCGAGGCGCAGGAGCGGGTCGAGGCGTTGCTGGAAAAAATTCCCGAACTGGTGCAAGCCGGCCTGGAGCAGGCCGCTTCGGAGGCGGGCGCCTATATTGCCGAGAACGAGAAGGAAGCGTAATGCCGCGTGTCGATGTCAATATCATGGGCCAGTCCTACAGCATGGTGTGCCGCGACGGCGAAGAGCGCGCGCTGCGCGAAGCGGCGATCTATCTCGATAGCAAAATGAAAGCCATCCGCGACGCGGGCAAGGTCAAGGGCAACGACCGCATCGCCGTGCTGGCCGCCCTGGGCGTGGCCGCGGAATTCCTTTCCGTGAAATCGCCGCAAGGTCCGCTGTCGGAACTGACGATCCTGGAAGTGAAGCAAAAGATCTCGGCCATGCACACGGTACTGGACAGCGCACTGACGCCCCAGGAAAACCTTTTAAACACCGAACCAAACCTACCGCGCGTCGCGACTTGCGGCCTGCGATGTTCGCTGCCTCGGCGGCCCCGTGCAAGCACAGCTGCGCTTCTTGGCCACAATTCATCGCCGCTCGCTACGGTTTTGTTCAGTGTTATTAATTGGATTTTAAGCGGACACGCTACGATTTGTCTTTGCGATGCGCGATCAAAGGAGTAAACTTGGGTCTACCCTGCGGTGTTCGCGATTGCCATATATTCCTTGAACCATTTATGCGCATCGGTTGCGAATTTTGTTTGATGGGAGTGAGCGTCGCTCGTTCGACGAACCCGAAATTGAACTAACGTGACCACCTTGAACCGTTTGGTTCGGGATGCCGGCATAGCGGCACAGGCGGGGCCCAATTTGCATCACCACCGAAAACGGTTGCCGCATCCTGCGCAACCGTTTTTTTACGTCTGTCGTTTTCACACGGAGTCTGCATGAAACAATTCTGGCTGATGAAATCCGAACCCGATGAAGTGAGCATCGACGACCTGATGGCGGCGCCCGGACACACCATGCCGTGGTTTGGCGTGCGCAACTACCAGGCGCGCAACTTCATGCGCGACGGCATGCGGCCGGGCGACGGCGTGCTGTTTTATCACTCCAGCTGCCCGCAGCCGGGCGTGGCGGGCGTGGCCGAAGTGGCCAGCGGCGCGTATCCCGATCACAGTCAGTTTGAAGAGGGCGGCAAGTATTTCGATGCCAAGGCCACGCCGGAGCAGCCGCGCTGGATCAGCGTCGACGTGCGCGGCGTGAAGAAGACGGCGCTGCTGCCCCTGTCCGAAATGCGCCAGATGCCGGAGCTGGAAGACATGCTGCTGCTCAAGAAGGGCAGCCGGCTGTCGATCACGCCCGTGACGCCGGCGCAATGGAAGGTCATTACCGGCAAGCTGAAGGCCTAGGCCCGCTCCTCGACCCGGTCGCGGCCATTCTGCTTGGCGCGGTACAGGGCCTGGTCGGCGGCGGCCAGCAGCTGCTCCGGCGTTTGATTTCCGTCATGCAGCGCCAGGCCGATGCTGGCCGTCACCAGGCCGCCGCGCGACGGCGCCTGGGCGATGGCGGCCGCGGCGATCGCTGCCTGCATCTTGTGCGCCACCGCCAGCGCCCCCGCGCGGTCGGTGGCGGGCAGGATGGCGGCAAATTCCTCGCCGCCGAAGCGGGCCGCCAGGTCGCTGGCGCGCGGCAGCGCGGAATGCAGGGCCGCCGCGATGCTGACCAGGCAGGCGTCGCCATACGGGTGGCCGAAGGTATCGTTGAGGCTTTTGAAGAAATCGATATCGATGATCAGCAGCGCCAGCGGCTGCCCGTTGCGCGCGGCGCGCTGCCACTCGAGCTGCAAGGTCTGGTCGAAGCTGCGCCGGTTGGCGATGCCCGTCAAGCCATCCGTCAGCGACAGCTTTTCCAGCTTGTCCAGCGCCGCGCGCAAGGCCAGTTCGCTTTGCATGTAGCGGCTTTGCAAGGTGGCCGAGCGCAGCGCGTGGACCAGCAGCGCGACGAACAGCGACGCCGCCGCCAGGTAGAAATGCGTGCGCATGACGGCAAAGCCCAGGCCCAGCAGGGCGGCCGTAAAGAAGATGGGACTGAAATTGTCGATCAGCAGGGTCAGCCGCCGCAGAGGCTGGCCTGGCGGCGCTTCGGCTCCGGTCATCCGGACTCGCGCGGCCAGCATCGCCAGCAGCAGGAACGGCAGGCCCGGCAGCACCTCGCTCCATGCTGTCGTCACGCCGTGCAAGGTCAGATAGTTATAGGCCGCCGCGCAGCCCCGTAGCACCATAAAAACACCGTCAGCAGCAGGTAAAAGCGGCCCTGCTCGCCATCGCGGCGGTGCGCCAGCAAACGCAGCGAGGCGCAGCAGGCCAGGGCCAGGTTTTCCACGTTGTAGGTCAGCACCAGCAGGCTGGCGGGAATCGGCGCGATGGAGCGCTGGTCGAATGGCGACACGGAAAAGATGGCCGTATAGGCCAGGTAGGCCGCCAGCAGCACCTGCACGGCGTCCAGCCATTGCAGGGTGCGCGAGGGATGCTCGTGCGTCACGGACGACATGGCCAGCAGCAGGGGCGCGCCATACATGAAATAGGCAAAATCGGAAAAATACGTGGCGTCGGATGCCACCTGGCCGCTCAGGTCTTGCCAGGCCGACAATATCATGCCCGTGCTCCAGAACAGCATGGCTACGGCGAACAGGGCCCAGCCTGTCCTGGCTGCGCCCGCCGCACTGACGCAGGCGCAGCGGCAACAGGCGGCCAGCGCCAGCAGGGGCGCGACAATGCTGAACGCATAGCTCACCCAGGGCGCGCGCGTGCCTGCCCAGGCCGTCAAGGCCAGCTGTGCCAGCACATAGCAGGCGCCCAGCGCCATCGAGCATGTCAGTTTTCGCCCGGCAGGCGGCATGGCAAGGCACTCCCCTGTTGCACGTGAAAACATGATACCCAGATGCCAACAGCAAGTCTATTCCACAAGGAAATTTTGTTGCTTCGAGGGAAGTGTTGCCGGAGGAGGGGATGGCGCGCCTGCCTGGCGCGCCATCGGGGGAGCTGCAGTGTTACGTGTTGGCCGGGCGGGCCTTGGTGGGCGGCGTGCCCATCACCTGGCTTTTATATGCCCACACGAGCAGCGCGATGGCGCCGACGATCATCGGCAGGGACAGCATCTGGCCCGAGGTGATCGGCACGCCCAGCCACACGACTTCCCAGTCCGGCGTGCGGAAGTATTCCGTGAAGAAGCGCGCGCAGCCGTACAGCAGGGTGAACATGGCGCCCACGGCCATGCGCGGACGCTGCTTGCGCGCATACAGCCACAGGATGATGAACACCAAAATGCCGTCGACCAGCATCTGGTAGATGGGCGACGGGTGCACGGGATACGGGATGCCCGGCCATTGCATGGCCCACGGCAGGGTGTCCGGGGCGATGCGGCCCGGCAGTTCGGCATTGATGAAATTGCCCAGGCGGCCGGCCGCATAGCCGAGCGGCACCAGCGGCGCGATGAAGTCGAGCACGTCGAACAGGTTGCGGCCCGCCTTGCGGCTCCACAGGTACATGGCCAGGATGACGCCGAGGAAGCCGCCATGGAAGGACATGCCGCCATGCCAGACCATGAAGATCTCGAGCGGATTGTGCAGGAAGTATTCGGGACGGTAGAACAGCACTTCGCCCAGGCGCCCGCCGATCACCACGCCCAGCATGCCGTAGAACAGCATGTCGTCGAGGTCTTCCTTCTTCCAGCCCAGCACGGCGATATGCGGCTGCTTGATGCGCACGCGGCCCAGGATAATGAACAGGGCGAAAGCGAGCACATACATCAGGCCGTACCAGTGCACGGCGAGCGGGCCGATCTGGATGGCTATCGGGTCGGGCATCGGGTGTATCAGCATGGGTTTTCTTTCTTTGTTTAAAGCCAAGGTTGCGTAGTATGGGGGCGCTGGCCGTTTTTTGCCTTAGCGGCCACTTAATCTAATCGGCGGCCGCGCGGATCTGCTTGCGCAGCAGCGCCAGGAAACCCTGCAGCACGGCGGACGGATTGTCGCGGCGCCAGGCCAGGCCCGTTTCCACCAGCGGCGTGGCGTCCTGCAGCGGCCTGTATTCTACGCCCGGGCGCATCAGATTCGATACCGATTGTGGCACAAGCGCGATGCCCATGCCAGCCGAGACGAGGCTGACGATGGTTTGCATCTGGATCGCTTCCTGGCCGATCATGGGCGTCACGCCGGCCGCGCGGAAGACGCCGAGGATGGCGTCGTGCAGGGCGGGCGAGATCGCGCGCGGAAAAATGATCAGGGGCAGGGGCGGCAGGTCGCGCAGGCGCACGGGGCCCGGCGTGTTCAGGATGGCGAGGCCGGACGGCGCGGCCAGCACCAGCGGCTCGGCCAGCACGGGCAGGTAATCGAGCTCCCCTTCGCCTTCTCGGGCAGGGGCGGGATCAACAGGCCCGCATCCGTGCGCCCGGCCAGCAGTTCGTCCAGCTGCAGGTCCGAGGTGGCTTCCTGCAACTGGATCTGCACCTGCGGATAGGCCGTCCGGTAGGCGCGCAGCAGGGGCGGCAGCACGCTGTAGTCGGCCGAGGAGACGAACGCCAGGCTCAGACGTCCCGCCTCGCCCTGCGCGGCGCGCCGCACCAGCGCGGGCAAATCGAGCGCCTGCGCCAGCAGCCGGCGCGCCTCGGGCAGCAGGGCGTTGCCGGCCGGCGTCAGCTGCACTTCGCGGCGCGTGCGCACGAACAGGGGGCGCCCAGCAATTCTTCCAGCGCCATGATGGTTTGCGACAGGGGCGGCTGCGTCATGTGCAGGCGCGCGGCGGCGCGGCCAAAGTGTAATTCCTCGGCGACGGTGACGAAATAGCGCAGCTGGCGCAGTTCAAGATTCATATGCGTTTCCATGTGGAATAAGTGCTGTGATATGAAAAGCGACTCACAGACACGTGCATCATATATTTGACAGTGGCGCGCGCGCAAGGCAATCTGACGTACCCCCACTGCATGCAGGGTTTTGCTGGAAATCCGCGCAGTCAGGCATCAATCATCCTTGGAAGGACCCCATCATGCCGCAATACCGCTCCCGCACCACCACCCACGGCCGCAACATGGCTGGCGCCCGCGCCCTGTGGCGCGCCACCGGCATGAAGGATGGCGACTTCGACAAGCCGATCATCGCCGTCGTCAACTCGTTTACCCAGTTCGTGCCCGGCCACGTGCATCTGAAGGACCTGGGACAGATGGTGGCGCGCGAGATCGAGGCGGCCGGCGGCGTGGCCAAGGAATTCAACACCATCGCCGTCGATGACGGCATCGCCATGGGCCACGGCGGCATGCTGTATTCGCTGCCCTCGCGCGACCTGATCGCCGACTCCGTCGAATACATGGTCAATGCCCATTGCGCCGACGCCATGGTCTGCATCTCGAACTGCGACAAGATCACGCCGGGCATGCTGATGGCCGCCATGCGCATCAATATCCCCGTCGTGTTTATTTCCGGCGGGCCGATGGAAGCGGGCAAGGTCGTCAAGGTTGTCAACGGCACGCAGAAGATCATCAAGCTGGACCTGGTCGACGCCATGATCAAGGCGGGCGACAGCACCGTGTCCGACGCCGACGTGGCGGAAATCGAACGCTCGGCCTGTCCGACCTGCGGTTCCTGCTCCGGCATGTTTACGGCCAATTCGATGAACTGTCTGACCGAGGCGCTGGGCCTGGCCCTGCCCGGCAACGGCACGATTCTGGCCACGCACTCGGACCGTCAGCAGCTGTTCCTGCGCGCGGGCCGTCTGATCGTGGAACTGGCCAAGCGCCACTACGAGCAGGATGATTATTCGGTGCTGCCCCGCTCCATCGCCACCAAGGCCGCGTTTGAAAACGCCATGGCGCTCGACGTCTCGATGGGCGGCTCGACGAATACCGTGCTGCATTTGCTGGCCGCCGCGCACGAGGCGGAAGTGGAATTCACGATGGCCGACATCGACCGCATCTCGCGCAAGGTGCCTTGCCTGTGCAAGGTGGCGCCGATGACGGACAAATACCATATCGAGGACGTGCACCGCGCCGGCGGCATCGTGGGCATCCTGGGCGAACTGGCGCGCGCCGGCCTGCTCAACACGACCCTGCCGACCATCCACGCGCCGACCCTGGCCGACGCCATCGCGCAGAACGACATCATGTGCACCGACGATCCGGCCGTGCACGAACTGTTCCGCGCCGCGCCGGGCGGCGTGCCGACGCAGACGGCGTTTTCGCAGTCGGAGCGCTTCGCCGCCGTCGATACGGATCGCAGCACGGGCTGCATCCGCGACAAGGCCCATGCGTATTCGCAGGATGGCGGCCTGGCCGTCTTGTACGGCAACCTGGCCGAAAAGGGCTGCATCGTCAAGACGGCGGGCGTCGACGAAAGCATCCTGAAATTCTCGGGCAAGGCGCGCGTGTTCGAAAGCCAGGATTCCGCCGTTGAAGCGATTTTGGCCGATACCGTGCATGAAGGCGACGTCGTCATCATCCGCTACGAAGGCCCGAAAGGCGGCCCCGGCATGCAGGAAATGCTGTACCCGACCTCGTACATCAAGTCGAAGGGCCTGGGCAAGGCGTGCGCGCTGTTCACGGACGGGCGCTTCTCGGGCGGCTCCTCGGGCCTGGTGATCGGCCACGCCTCGCCGGAAGCGGCCGAAGGGGGCGCCATCGGCCTGGTGGAAGAGGGCGACTTCATCGACATCGACATCCCCGAGCGCCGCATCAACCTGCGCATCACGGATGCCGAACTGGCCGCGCGCCGCGCCGCCATGGAAGCGAAGGGCGACGCGGCCTGGCTGCCCGTCGACCGCGAGCGCTACGTGTCGCAGGCGCTGCAGGCGTATGCCGCGCTGACGACGTCGGCCGACCGGGGTGCCGTGCGCGATCTGTCGCAGTTGAAGAAGCAGAAACGCTGATTTGTTGCATAAGTGCGACGGCCAGCCCCGTTTGACGATGCGGGGCCGTTCGTCGTTACATCGCCTTACAAACAACATGGCGATGGGCGCGCGGATGGGGCAGAATAGGCATGCCTCCCGTCTACATTGCGTTACTACATTGAAACGCTTGATCTGGGCTCGTGGTGCATCTGCGGAAACACAGTAAAATGCCGCAGGAAGTAACTTTGGAGAAAAGACAATGAAACGTTTTATGTTGGTGAGTGTATTGGCCGTATCGGCTCTGGCATCGCAAGCAGCGTTGGCCAATCCGGACTTGGCGAAAGCAAAGAACTGCATGGCTTGCCACGCGGTGAGCACGAAACTGGTGGGCCCTGCGTTCAAGGACGTGGCTGCCAAGTACGCCGGTCAGAAAGACGCGGAAAACAAGCTCGTGGCGAAAGTCATGAAGGGCGGTTCCGGCACCTGGGGCGCGATCCCGATGCCAGCCAATCCGCAAGTGAGCGATGCGGAAGCCCACACCCTGGTTAAATGGGTACTGGCACAGAAATAATCTGTGCCGCAGTACCAGCAATTAGCGCGCCGGCAATCCCGGCGCGTTTTTTTGCCCGCTGCCTGCAAATTCTGCAGGTTCCCCATGCCCGTCAAGGTCGCCCGCACGGCCTCGTCGAGCGGCGTATGCGGCTCCTGTCCCAGCATGGCCAGCAGCCGCGCATTGTCCATGGACAAGGGCGTTTGCCACAGATAGCGCATCTCGCGCATTTCGCGCAAGGTCGCCACGAACGGCGACGCCAGCGTCACCAGCCACCACGGAAAACGCCGGATGGCGGGCGCGCTTCCTGTCGCCTGTTCCACCACACGGGCGATCGCCCCCTCATTTGCCGGCCGTCGTGGTCCCAGTGGCCGGCCATGTGAAAGCGCGCAAACGGGGGCAAGGTGGCGCGCATGGCCAGCAATTGCAGCATCGTGCGCGCCACGTCGGGCAGGTAGGACCACTGGTGGCCCACGCCGGGCGCGCCCGGATACAGCACGCTGCGTACGCTCTGGCCCGGTTTCACCAGCCCTTGCGAAAACCAGTTATTGCCGGCACGGGGGCCGAAGAAGTCGCCCGCGCGCACGATCAGCACGCGCGCGCCCTGCGTACTGGCCCGCTCCAGCCGTGCTTCCATTTCCACGCGGATGGCGCCCTTGCGCGTGAGCGGACGTTGCGGCGCGTCTTCCGCCAGCACGGGAAAGGCGTCCGGGCCGAAGTTGTAGACGGTGCCGGGCAGCACGATGGTGGCGCCTTCGGCGATGGCAGCGGCGATCGTGTTGTCGAGCATGGGCAGCACCAGCCGGCCCCAGTGGCGGTAGCCGGGCGGATTGACGGCGTGCACGATGACGGCGCAGCCTTGCGCGGCAGTCAGCACGTCCGCGCGCGACAGCGCATCGCCGCGCAGCCACTCAATACCGTCGCCGCGTGGCGATGGTGTTTCTCCCCGCTTCAGGGCGCGTACCTGCCAGCCCGCCGCCAGCAGCTGGCGCACCATCTCGCCGCCGATGCCGCCTGTCGCGCCCAGTACCAATGCTGTTTTGTCCATCATGACCTCCGTGTGGTTGATGACGCCAGTATCTGCCCCGCAAGGCTAATTGGGAATTGACGAACATCGAGCATAGGTTATACATTTATGTATGACTACTCCGATCGCCTGGGAATACTACCGCTCCTTGCTGGCCGTGCTGAGGCACGGCTCCCTGTCCGGCGCCGCCCGCGCGCTGGGCATCACGCAGCCCACCGCCGGCCGGCATATCGCCGCCCTGGAACAGGCGCTGGGCGCGACCCTGTTCACGCGTTCCCAGCTGGGCTTGCTGCCCACGGAAGTGGCCCTGGCGCTGCGTCCCCATGCGGAAACCATGGAGCACACGGCGGCCCTGATGCAGCGCGCGGCCAGCAGCCAGGGGCAGGGCGTGGCCGGCATCGTGCGCATCGCGGCCAGCGAAGTCGTGGGCGTGGAAGTGCTGCCGCCCATCCTGGTCCGCCTGCGCGCGCGCCATCCGGGCCTGACAATTGAATTGGTATTAAGCAACAAGGTGCAGGATTTGTTGCGCCGCGAGGCGGACATCGCCGTGCGCATGCTGCGTCCCCGCCAGGAGCAGCTGGTGGCGCGCAAGGTGGGCGAGATCGAACTGGGCCTGCATGCGCACGCCGATTACCTGGCGCGCCATGGCATGCCGGCGGGATTGCTTGATCTGGCGCAACACGCCGTCATCGGCTACGACGAGGCGAGCCCCTTCGTGCGCAACGCGGGCGCGGCCTTTCAGGGATTTTCGCGGGAAAACTTTGCCTGGCGCAGCGACAGCGACCTGGCGCAACTGGCCCTGATACGCGCGGGTGCCGGCATCGGCGTGTGCCAGGCAGGACTGGCGGCGCGCGATCCGGCCCTGCGGCGCGTGTTGCCGCAAGCGTTTTCGCTGCCGATGGAAACCTGGGTCACCATGCATGAAGACTTGCGCGGCAGCCTGCGCTGCCGCGCCACCTTCGACGCGCTGGCCGAAGGTTTACGCGATTACGTGGCTGAGCAGCCGCTTACTTGACGACTTCCATCTTGGTTTTCTTGCCATCGCGATATGTAAATAAAGTCAGCGCGCCATCCTTGATGTCGCCGTTGGCGTCGAACGAGATCGGCCCCGTCACGCCCTGGTAGTGCACCTTGGCCAGGAAGGGCAGGTAGACGGACGGTTTCGACGACTTCGCATCCTGCATGGCGGTGGCCATGGTCATCACGGCATCGTAGACATATGGCGCGTACAGCTGCACTTCCATATTGTATTTCTGCTTGTAGCGGGCGCGGAAATCGTCCATGCCTTTTTGCTGCGCGCCCGTCACGCCGCCCGCTTCCGCGCAGGTGACCATGTCTTCGCCCACGGCGTCGCCCGCCAGCTTGCCCAGCGGTTCCGTGCACAGGCCGTCGCCGCCCATGAACTTGGCCTTGATGCCCAGCGCCTTCATCTGGCGCAGCATGGGGCCGCCCACGGAATCCATGCCGCCAAAGAAGATCAGGTCGGGATTTTTCGACTTGATGCTGGTCAAAATCGCATTGAAGTCCGTCGCGTTGGCATTGGTAAATTCCTTGCCGACGATTTGCACGCCTGGTGCCGCCTTCTTGGCGCCCTTGACGAACTGTTCCGCCACGCCCTGGCCGTAGGCCGTGCGGTCATCGATGACGGCGATTTTCTTCGCCTGCAGCTTGCCCACGGCATACGCGCCCAAAGTTCCCCCAGCTTGTTGTCATTGGCCACCACGCGGAAGGCCGTGTTGAATTTCTGCTGGGTGTAGGTCGGGTTGGTGGCGGCCGGCGAAATCTGCGGGATGCCGGCATTGAAGTAGATGCGCGAGGCGGGAATCGTCGTGCCCGAGTTCAGGTGGCCGACGACGCCGTTGACCTTGGCGTCGACCAGCTTTTGCGCCACGGCCGTGCCCTGCTTGGGATCGGCCGCGTCATCTTCGGGCACCAGCACGAATTTGACGGCTTTGCCGTCGATCTTGAAGCCTTTTGCATTCAAATCCTCGATCGCCATCTTGGCCGCGTTCTCGTTATCCTTGCCCAGGTGGGAGCTGGCGCCAGAGACCGGGGCGACGTGGCCGATCTTGATGATTTCCTGCGCGCCCGCATGGCCGGCAAAGGCGAGGGCGAGGGCGAGAGGAAGGACTTTGGTCTTGAGCAGCATAAACATTCTCCAATGGATAAAGATACGGCGGCGTCTCGTGAAAACCGCTTCGAATGGCGGTACGTGTGAAGAAAGGTACAACAAAAAACAGGCGGCGCAAAGCCGCATTTCGGGCTTTTTACATTTTGTCGCAACAATCACCAAAGTGAGGCGCGATGCACCGATTTCGCAGGCGCGAGCGCACCAAAGAATGGCGTTGGAGGAAAGAATAGGGTAGGTCGGGCAGGTCGGGCAGGTCGGGCAGGTCGGGGTAGGTCGGGTTAGCGCGCAGCGCGTAACCCGACATTGCGCAGCATGCTCAGGGCTGAGCGGGTGGATGCAGATGTCCCAGTTCATGGCTCACCGCATGCGCGACGATCTGCTCCAGCGATTGCTGCAAGTCTTCGCGCAGGGCGCCGCGCATGCCGATCAGGGCGTTTTGCAGGGCCGTCTGCAGGACGTGGGCGATGCGCTCTTCCAGCAGATGGTCGATCTTGCCCTGCACCTGATGCAGGATGCGCTGCGTCAGCCGCTGTTCGATGGCGTCCCAGTCGGGCTGCGCCACCGCTGGCGGCAACGCCGGCGCTTCCTCGAAAGCAGGCGCAGCAGGTACGACGGGAACCACCTGCGGCGCCTCCGGCCCCAGCAGCACCTCCGTCAGCAGGGGGATGCCCTGGTCGAATGGTTGCTGGCTCATGGTTTGTCCACTGAGTTACCCGCCACGAAATGCGTCGGCTGCACGTCCTGCTGGCGGTAGTGCAGGAAGCGCTGGCGGCCCGCCTGCGCATCCTGTTCATCCATGGAAACGATCTCGAACACGCGCTGGAAATCGGCGTAATTGGCGGGCGGCAACTGCGACAGGTTGACGAGGATGTCGTGGTGCGGCAGCTCGGCCGCCGCGTCATCGGTCAGGATGATGGGCGTTTGCGCGGCCAGCGGGTCGCCGGCCAGCACGTGCGGCAGGAAATCCGTGGCGGAAATGGTCCACATGGCGCTGTTCAATGCGTCGAGCTGGGCGCCATCTTGCGCCAGCACGACGACCTTGTTGCCGGCCATATACGCCTTGCGCGCCAGGCGGCAGGCGTAGGCCAGCTTGTCCGGCACGTTGGTATGAAAGTCGACGCGCGTCATGTCGCCCTTCACGCTGCCATGCCGCTGTGGCGCAGCAGGGCGTCGATGCTCGGTTCGCGGCCGCGGAAGGCCGTGAACGATTCCAGTGCGGGGCGCGAGCCGCCGACGGACAGGATTTCCTGCAGGTAGCGCTTGCCCGCCGCCGTGGTGGCGGCCGGTCCCAGCGCTCGGGCTTCTTCAAACGCCGCATAGGCGTCGGCGGACAGCACCTCGGCCCATTTGTAGCTGTAGTAGCCAGCCGCGTAGCCGCCGGAGAAGATATGCCCGAAGGCATTCTGGAAGCGGTTGAACGGGGGCGGGATGAGCAGCGCGAACCTGGCGCGCACGCCGTCGATCAGCTGCTGCACGGTCTGGCCCGTGCCGGCATCGTAGTCATAGTGCAGATGCATGTCGAGCAGGGAAAATTCCACCTGGCGCAGGGTCTGCAGGCCGGACTGGAAATTCTTGGCCGCCAGCATCTTGTCGTATAGCGCGCGGGGCAGCGGCTCGCCCGTGACGGCATGCGCCGTCATGTGTTCGAGCACTTCCCATTCCCAGCAGAAATTTTCCATGAATTGCGACGGCAGTTCCACGGCATCCCATTCGACGCCGGCGATGCCCGACACGCCCAGTTCGTCGACGACGGTGAGCATATGGTGCAGGCCGTGGCCGAACTCGTGGAACAGGGTGATGACTTCATCGTGGGTGAACAGGGCAGGCTGTGCCTTGCCGTCGACCACGGCCGGCTGCGTGAAATTGCAGGTCAGGTAGGCGATCGGCGTTTGCACTTGCTGTGCATCGGCACGGCGGCCGCGCGCATCGTCCATCCAGGCGCCGTCGCTCTTGCCCGCGCGCGCATACAGGTCCAGGTAGAACTGGCCGACCAGCTGGCCGTCGCGCTCGATGCGGTAAAAGCGCACGTCCGGGTGCCAGACGGGCGCTGTATCAGGCTTGATCTCGACCGCGAACAGGTTCTGGATCTGGCGGAACAGGCCGTCGATCACCTTGTGTTCAGGGAAATATTGTTTGACTTCCTGGGCCGAGAACGCGTAGCGGCGTTCCTGCAGCTTTTCGGAGGCGTACGGCACGTCCCATGCCTGCAGCTCGTCAATGCCCAGTTCTTCGCGGGCGAATTGCTTCAGTTCGGCCAGGTCCTTCTCGGCGAACGGGCGCGCGCGCTTGGCCAGGTCTTCCAGGAAGGTGATGACTTGCGCGGGCGAGGTGGCCATCTTGGAGACGAGCGACACTTCGGCGAAATTGGCGTAGCCGAGCAGTTGTGCCTCTTCGTTGCGCAGCCGCAACAAGGTGACGATGTTCTGCGTATTGTCCCAGTCCTCTTTCTTGCTGAAGACGTCGCCCTGGTCCGAGGCCTTGGTGGCGTTGGCGCGGTAGATGGTTTCGCGCAGCGCGCGCTTGTCGGCAAATTGCAGGATCGGGTAGTAGGATGGGAAGTGCAGCGAGAATTCATAGCCTTGCTTGCCCGCCTTTTCGGCGGCGGCGCGCGCGGCGGCCTTCACGTCGTCGGGCAGGCCGGCGAGATCGGCTTCATTGTCGACCAGCAACTTGTAGTCATTGGTGGCGTCGAGCACGTTTTCGGAAAAACGCGTAGCGACGGCCGCGTGTTCTTCCTGGATGGCGCCGAAGCGCTCTTTCTTGTCCTCGGGCAACTCGGCGCCGCCCAGGCGGAAGTCGCGCACGGCATTCTCGACGATGCGCCGGCGCGCCGGCGACAGGCTGGCGAAATCGGCGCGGGCCTGCAATTGCTTGTATTTGCCGAAGAGAATTTCGTTCTGGCCCAGCTCGGTCCAGAATTCCGTCACTTTCGGCAGGTTGGCATTGTAGGCGGCGCGCAGTTCCGGCGTATCGACCACGCTATTTAAATGGTTGACGATGCTCCAGGCGCGGCCCAGGGTTTCGGCGATCTGGTCCTGGGGCGCGACGAAGTTGTCCCAGCTCACTTCTTCCATGGGCGCTTCCAGCCGCGCCACCGTGGCGCGTGCCTGTTCCAGGAGGGTATCGATGGCAGGCGTGACATGCTCGTGCGTAATCGCGTCGAAGCGTGGCAGGCCGGAAAAATCAAGCAGGGGATTGGTATTCATCGTCGGTTCGTCCATTCTGTCTTAATATATGGAGCGCCTGAAAAACGTTCAGGGCAAGGCGCGGTGCCGAATGCAGTACGAATAGTACGGCGAGGCACTGCAACGCAGCCATGGACGTTTTCTCAGGTGCTCCTCTTAGATGCGCTCGGCGGCCTCTACCGTATTCATCAGCAGCATTGTGATCGTCATCGGACCCACGCCGCCGGGCACGGGCGTGATGTGGGAGGCGATTTCTTTCACTCCGGCAAAATCCACGTCGCCGCACAGCTTGCCGTCATCGTCGCGGTTCATGCCCACGTCGATGACGATGGCGCCTGGCTTGACCATGTCGGCCGTCAGGGTGTTGCGGCGGCCGACGGCGGCCACGACCACGTCCGCCTGGCGCGTGTACAGGCCCAGGTCCGGGGTCGCACTATGGCAGATGGTGACGGTAGCGTTCGCTTGCAAGAGCAGCAGGGCCATCGGCTTGCCGACCGTGTTGCTGCGGCCGATGACGACGGCGTGCTTGCCGCGCAAGTCGGCGCCCGTGCTTTCGATCAGTTTCATGCAGCCGTACGGCGTGCAAGGACGGAAGCCGGGCAAGCCCGTCATCAGTTCGCCGGCGCTCAGGACGGAATAGCCGTCCACGTCTTTCGTCGTGGCGATCGCTTCGATGACCTTGTGCGGGTTGATGTGCTTGGGCAAGGGCATCTGCACGAGGATGCCGTGGATGGCGGGATCCGCGTTCAGGCTGGCGATGCGTGCCAGCAAGTCCGCTTCGGACAGGTCCGCTTCATATTTTTCCAGCACCGAGTGGAAACCCACGTCGCCGCACGCCTTGACTTTGTTGCGGACGTACACCTGGCTGGCCGGGTCTTCGCCGACGAGGATCACGGCCAGGCCGGGCTGGGTGCCCTTGGCCGTGAGGGCGGCGGCGCGCGTGGCGATCTCGCTGCGCAGTTTTTGGGAGAGGGCGATTCCGTCGATCAGTTGTGCTGGCATGGTAGGGGGCTGAGAGATGTAGGAGGGAAAAGACAGATTATAAAGCCGGGCGGCGCAAAGGGGCGGTTTTGGCTATGCAAAGGCGTAGCAGCAGCGGGCCAGAGACGCGGGCCTGAGAAAGTGCCGATGGCGGCGTTGCAGCTCCTTGCCGTACTGGCGTACTGTCTGCGTCGCCGCGCCTTGCCCCCGACATTTTTCAGGCCCGCTTGGCCCGGGGAGCCTGTGCGGGCGACCGGGGTGCTCATTCCTTTTGCCACTCTGCTCACCCTAATTTCCGGACAGAATTTGCGGCAGTGCAGCATAAATTTCATAGGGCGATTCCATGATATGAAATGCTATATCGTAATTTGAAAAATACTAAATACGCTGTTAGAATCCCCACACTAAACCGACTTAATAGTAAATAATCAGCGAAATACCGTCCGACAGCGATCCGGAAAATCGGGGTGGGGCGTTCACAAAGGAGACTCAACAGATGTCAGCTCAACTGAACCAGGTAACGACACAGATCGGCACCGACCCGGATATGCAGGAAACCAAGGAGTGGCTGGACGCGCTCGAAGCGGTGCTGGAAAACGAAGGTCCGGAACGCGCGCATTACCTGATGGAGCGCATGGTTGACCTGGCCCGCCGCCGTGGCGCCCAGATCCCGTTCTCCAGCACCACCGCCTACGTCAATACCATCCCCACCAAGCAAGAAGCACACTGCCCCGGCAACCTGGAATACGAAGAGCGCCTGCGCTCGTGGATGCGCTGGAACGCCATGGCCATGGTCGTCAAGGCCAACCGCGCCGACGGCGACCTGGGCGGCCACTTGTCCTCGTTCGCTTCGCTGGCGAACATGCTGGGTATCGGTTTCAACCACTTCTGGCACGCGCCGACGGCCGACCATGGCGGCGACCTGCTGTACATCCAGGGTCACTCCTCGCCCGGCGTCTACGCGCGCGCCTTCCTCGAAGGCCGCTTGACGGAAGAGCAAATGCTGAACTTCCGCAAGGAAGTCGACGGCAAGGGCCTGTCCTCGTACCCGCATCCAAAGCTGATGCCTGACTTCTGGCAGTTCCCGACCGTGTCGATGGGCCTGGGCCCGCACATGGCGATCTACCAGGCGCGCTTCCTGAAATACCTGCATGCACGCGGCATCGCCAAGACCGACAACCGTAAAATCTGGGCCTTCTGCGGCGATGGCGAGATGGACGAGCCGGAATCCCTGGGCGCGATCGGCCTGGCCGCGCGCGACATGCTCGACAACCTGGTCATCGTGGTCAACTGCAACCTGCAGCGCCTGGACGGCCCGGTACGCGGCAACACCAAGATCATCCAGGAACTGGAAGGCGAATTCCGTGGCGCGGGCTGGAACGTCGTCAAGGTCATCTGGGGCCCGGGCTGGGACGCCCTGCTGGCGCAAGACAAGGAAGGCATCCTGCAGCGCGTGATGATGGAAACCGTCGACGGCGAATACCAGAACTACAAGGCGAAAGACGGCGCCTACGTGCGCAAGCACTTCTTCGGCAAGCATCCGAAGCTGCTGGAAATGGTTGCCAACATGACGGACGACGACATCTGGCGCCTGACCCGCGGCGGCCACGATCCGCACAAGATCTACGCAGCCTTCAAGATCGCCCAGGAACACAAGGGCCAGCCGACCGTCCTGCTGGTGAAGACCATCAAGGGCTACGGCATGGGCAAGTCCGGCGAAGCGCGCAACACGGCGCACCAGACGAAAAAACTCGACGACGAAGCCATCCGCGAAATGCGCGACCGCTTCTCGCTGCCTATCCCCGACGACAAGCTGGCCGACATCCCGTTCTTCAAGCCTGCCGACGACGCGCCGGAAATGGTCTACCTGCACGAGCGCCGCAAGGCCCTGGGCGGCTACCTGCCGCAGCGCCGCCAAAAGGCGGAAGAAACCCTGCCCGTGCCTGGCCTCGACGCGTTCAAGAACGTGCTGGAAGCGACGCCGGAAGGCCGCGAAATCTCGACCACGCAAGCCTTCGTGCGCGTCATTTCGACCCTGCTGAAAGACCCGAACCTGGGCCAGCGCGTCGTGCCTATCCTGGTCGATGAGTCGCGTACCTTCGGCATGGAAGGCCTGTTCCGCCAGATCGGCATCTACAACCCGAAAGGCCAGTTGTACGAGCCGGTCGACAAGGACCAGGTCATGTACTACCGCGAAGACAAGGCCGGCCAGATCCTGCAAGAGGGCATCAACGAAGCGGGCGGCATGAGCTCGTGGATCGCCGCGGCGACGTCGTACTCGACCAACGACCGCATCATGATCCCGTTCTACACCTTCTACTCGATGTTCGGCTTCCAGCGCATCGGCGACCAGGTATGGGCTTCGGCGGACATGCGCGCCCGCGGCTTCCTGATGGGCGGCACGGCTGGCCGCACGACCCTGAACGGCGAAGGCTTGCAGCACGAAGATGGCCACAGCCATATCTTCGCCGCGACCATCCCGACCTGCATGCCGTACGACCCGACCTTCAGCCATGAAGTCGCCGTCATCATCCAGGACGGCCTGCGCCGCATGATCGCCAACCAGGAAGATGTGTTCTACTACATCACGATCATGAACGAGAACTACGCCCAGCCAGGCATCAAGCCAGGCCAGGAAGAAGGCATCCTGAAAGGCATGTACAAGCTGCAGGAAGGCCAGGCGGACGCCAAGCTGCGCGTACAGCTGATCGGCTGCGGCACCATCCTGCGCGAATCGATCTTCGCCGCCGAACTGCTGCAAAACGACTGGGGCGTGGCTGCGGACGTGTGGTCGGCGCCGTCGCTGACCCTGGTGGCCCGCGATGGCCAGGATGCGGAACGCTGGAACATGGTCAACCCGTCGAAACAGCAGCGCGTGCCGTACGTGACGTCGCTGATGCAGGACACGGATGGCCCGATCGTCGCCACGACCGACTACATGCGCGCATTTGCAGAACAGATCCGCGCCTTCATGCCGAAGGGCCGCACCTACAAAGTGCTCGGTACCGATGGCTTTGGCCGCTCGGACAGCCGCGCCAAGCTGCGCGAGTTCTTCGAAGTGAACCGTTATTATGTCACCGTGGCCGCGCTCAAATCGCTGGCTGACGAAGGCAAGATCGACGTGTCGGTGGTGGAGCAGGCGATCGCCAAGTACGGCATCGACGCGAACAAACCGAATCCGGTGACCCAGTAATCGTTGTGCGGACCCGATGATGCCAGGGCGGTGCGAAAGCGCCGCCCTGGCGTGTGTGCGGGTCCATCTGACAAATAAAATAACGGAGCAAGCTATGAGCATTGTGGAAGTCAAAGTCCCGGATATCGGCGATTTCAAGGAAGTCGAGATCATTGAACTGATGGTCAAGCCAGGCGACACGGTCAAGGTCGACCAGTCCCTCATCACCGTCGAATCGGACAAGGCCAGCATGGAAATCCCATCGAGCCACGCCGGTGTCGTCAAGGAATTGAAAGTCAACGTGGGCGACAAGATCGCCGAAGGTTCGCTGGTCCTGCTGCTGGAAGTGGCGGACGACGCCTCGGCCCCGGCGCCTGCCGCCGCTGCCGCCCCGGCGCCTGCCGCTGAAGCCTCCCCGCCGCCGCTCCTGCGGCCGCGCCAGCGCCTGCCGCCCCTGCCGGCGCGCCGGCCCTGGTCGACGTGACCGTGCCCGATATCGGCGACTTCAAGGAAGTCGAAGTCATCGAACTGATGGTCAAGGTCGGCGACACGATCAAGGTTGACCAGTCGCTGCTGACGGTCGAATCGGACAAGGCCAGCATGGAGATTCCATCGAGCCACGCCGGTATCGTCAAGGAATTGAAGGTCAAGGTCGGCGACAAGGTCGCCAAGGGTAGTCTGGTGCTGGTGGTGGAAACGACCGGTGGCGCTGCCGCTCCTGCCGCCGCGCCTGCACCGGCCGCGCAAGCTGCCGCCGCACCTGCCGCCGCCGTCGCTTCGGCGCCGGTCGCCGCTGCCGCTCCTGCCGCGCCAGCCGCCGCGCCTGCCGTGAACGGCAAGCTGGCGCACGCGTCGCCATCGATCCGCAAGTTCGCGCGCGAACTGGGCGTGGACCTGGCCCGCGTGGGCGGTTCCGGTCCGAAGGGCCGCATCACCCAGGAAGACGTGCAGAACTTCGTCAAGGGCGTGATGTCGGGCGCGGTCGCCGCGCCGAACGCACCGGTCGCCAAGGCCGGTTCCGGCGTGGGTCTGGATCTGCTGCCATGGCCGTCGCTGGACTTCAGCAAATTCGGCACGACCGAATTGCTGCCGCTGTCGCGCATCAAGAAAATCTCGGGCCCGAACCTGCACCGCAACTGGGTCATGATTCCGCACGTCACGCAGTTCGACGAAGCGGACGTGACCGACCTGGAAGCATTCCGCGTCGATACCAACGCGGCCAATGCGAAGAACAAGGATGCGGCCAAGCTGACCATGCTCGCCTTTGTGATCAAGGCCTCCGTCGCCGCGTTGAAGAAATTCCCCGCGTTTAACGCCTCGCTCGACGCCAAGGGCGAGAACCTGATCCTCAAGCAGTACTACAACATCGGCTTCGCTGCCGACACGCCGAACGGCCTGGTGGTACCCGTGATCAAGGGCGCGGACCAGAAGTCGGTCTCGCAGATCGCCCGCGAAATGACGGAACTGTCGCTGCAGGCGCGCGAAGGCAAGCTGAAACCGGCCGACATGCAGGGCGCCAGCTTCACGATTTCGTCCCTGGGCGGCATCGGCGGCACGCACTTCACGCCTATCGTCAATGCGCCGGAAGTGGCGATCCTGGGTCTGTCGAAAGCCTCGATCAAGCCGGTATGGGATGGCAAGGCCTTCCAGCCACGCCTGATGATGGGCACTTCGCTGTCCTACGACCACCGCGTGGTCGATGGCGCGATGGGCGCGCGATTCTCCGTGTACCTCGGCGAAGTCCTGGCCGACATGCGCAAAATTCTGCTGTAAGGAGCGATTGATGAGCACAGTAGAGGTAAAAGTACCGAATATCGGCGATTTCAAGGAAGTCGAAGTCATCGAACTGATGGTCAAGGTGGGCGACACCATCAAGGTGGACCAGTCCCTGATCACGGTCGAATCGGACAAGGCCAGCATGGAGATTCCATCGACCCACGCCGGCGTCGTCAAGGAAGTCAAGGTCAAGGTCGGCGACAAGATCGCCGAAGGCAGCGCGCTGCTGGTGGTGGAAGCGGTTGAAGGCGCGGCCGCTTCTGCGCCTGCGGCAGCCGCTGCGGCTCCGGCTGCGGCACCGGCGGCACCCGTCGCCGCCATCCCGGCCGGCAATTACAGCGGCCAGGTCGACATCGACGTCGACATGATGGTGCTGGGCGGCGGTCCTGGCGGCTATTCGGCAGCGTTCCGCGCGGCCGACCTGGGGCTGAGCACCGTCATCGTCGAGCGCTACGCCACCCTGGGCGGCGTGTGCCTGAACGTGGGCTGCATCCCGTCGAAGGCGCTGCTGCACGTCGCTTCCGTGATCGACGAAACGGCGCACATGTCCAACACGGGCGTGACGTTCGCCAAGCCGACGATCGACATCGACCAGGTACGCAAGTACAAGGAAGGCGTGATCTCGAACATGACGGGCGGTCTGGCCGGCATGGCCAAGGCGCGCAAGACGCAAGTCGTCACCGGCGTGGGCCAGTTCCTCTCCGCGAACCACATCGAAGTGACGGCAGGCGACGGTTCGAAAAAGTCGTGCAGTTCAAGCAAGCCATCATCGCGGCCGGTTCGTCCGTGGTGAAGCTGCCCTTCGTGCCGGAAGACCCGCGCATCGTCGATTCGACGGGCGCGCTGGAATTGCGCCAGATCCCGAAACGCATGCTGGTCATCGGCGGCGGCATCATCGGCCTGGAAATGGCGACCGTCTACTCGACCTTCGGCGCGCGCATCGACGTGGTTGAAATGATGGATGGCCTGATGCAGGGCGCGGACCGCGACGCCGTCAAGGTGTGGCAGAAGTTCAACGAGAAGCGCTTCGACAACATCATGACCAAGACCAAGACGGTGGCCGTCGAGGCACTGCCGGAAGGCATCAAGGTCACGTTCGAGGCGGCTGAAGCGGGCGCCACGGCTCCGGCGCCGCAAGTCTACGACCTGGTGCTCGTCGCCGTGGGCCGCAGCCCGAACGGCAAGAAGATCGCTGCCGACAAGGCCGGCGTGATCGTCACCGACCGCGGCTTCATCGAAGTCGACAGCCAGATGCGCACCAACGTGCCGAACATCTTCGCCATCGGCGACCTGGTGGGCCAGCCGATGCTGGCGCACAAGGCTGTGCATGAAGCCCACGTGGCCGCCGAAGCGGCTGCCGGCCAGAAGTCGCACTTCGACGTCAAGGTGATCCCGTCGGTCGCCTACACGGATCCGGAAGTGGCATGGGCCGGCATCACGGAAGACGAAGCGAAAGCCAAGGGCATCAAGGTCGAAAAGGGCCACTTCCCGTGGGCAGCTTCCGGCCGCGCCGTGGCCAACGGCCGCGCCGAAGGCTTCACCAAGCTGCTGTTCGACGCTGAAACGCACCGCATCATCGGCGGCACCATCGTCGGCACGCATGCGGGCGACATGATCGGCGAAATCGCGCTGGCCATCGAAATGGGCTGCGACGGCACCGACATCGGCAAGACCATCCATCCTCACCCGACCCTGGGCGAGTCGATCGGTATGGCCGCCGAAGTGTACGAAGGCGTATGCACGGACTTGCCGCCGCCGCGCAAGCGTTGATGTTGTAGCTGTCCATACTCGAAACCCGCAAGCGATTGCGGGTTTTTTAACCGCAGCGTAGTCGCGCTGGCCATCAAGGGGTGGGGCGACGGCACCGACATCGGCAAGACCATCCACCCGCACCCGACCCTGGGCGAGTCGATCGGTATGGCCGCCGAAGTGTACGAGGGCGTGTGCACGGACTTGCCGCCGCCGCGCAAGCGTTGATGTTGTAGCTGTCCATACTCGAAACCCGCAAGCGATTGCGGGTTTTTTAACCGCAGCGTAGTCGCGCTGGCCATCAAGGGGTGGGGCGACGGCACCGACATCGGCAAGACCATCCACCCGCACCCGACCCTGGGCGAGTCGATCGGTATGGCTGCCGAAGTGTACGAAGGCGTGTGCACGGACTTGCCGCCACCGCGCAAGCGTTGATGTTGTAGCTGTCCATACTCGAAACCCGCAAGCGATTGCGGGTTTTTTTAACCGCAGCGTAGTCGCGCTGGCCATCAAGGGGTGGGGCGACGGCACCGACATCGGCAAGACCATCCATCCTCACCCGACCCTGGGCGAGTCGATCGGGATGGCTGCCGAAGTGTACGAAGGCGTATGCACGGACTTGCCGCCGCCGCGCAAGCGTTGATGTTGTAGCTGTCCATACTCGAAACCCGCAAGCGATTGCGGGTTTTTTTATTTCCCTTGACCTGCAGCGTGGTAAAACGTGGCGCATCGGTCCCGTGTGAAAATTGGTGAGTATTGCCGTGTGGAAAAAGTGGCAGAATGGAGGTCTGTCACCGTGTTCTGCTTTCGCTTCAATAGAAACGTGTGATTTTTCCAGGAATGTTGCCAGCGTGGGAGTCGGTCAAGTTCCGCTGTACCAAGCGCCTGCCCCAGTCGATGCATACATCCCCTGCTGGCGCCCCTCGGAAGCGGGGAGTCGTCGCGTGGCTCGCCTCGCGTCCTCCCCATGCCTTGTCCGCGCTCCTGATGAACTGCCGGCAGAAGACGCTCCCTACTGGGATAGGCTCTAAGAAAGTTTTGCAACGATGAAAAAATTTACCGCCCTTCATATTGCCGACGTCCGTTTGCGCCGGGCCGACGAGCAAGAGCAAGCCGTGATGCTGCATGCCTTGTACCAGGACGTGGCCGCTATCCTGGCGGCGGGCAAGCGGATCGATGCGATTTTCTTCACGGGCCAGCTGGTGGCGCCGGACGCCTGTGCCGGCACGACGCCCGTGTACGTCTACGAATACTTCCTGCGGCCCTTGCTGCAGGCGGCCAGCTTGCCCGGCGCGCGTTTCTACCTGGTGCCGGGCAGCCGCCAGCAGGGTGTCGCTGCCGCCACGCTGGGCAATGCCGGCTTCAGCTTTTTCTCCGCCGATGAGCACGCCAGTGCCGAGCAGCGCGCGCGCTACAAGAATATCCACGCCGTGTTCCATGGCCACCAGCATACGGGCGACGCCAGTTCGCTGATGAAGTCGCTAAGCATCCTGTTCAAGAGCAATCCCGGCAGCCTGTACGGCGCACAGGGCCAGATGGCGGCGTATGCGGTGCTTGAATTCGGCACGGGCGAGGCCGATGGCGGCAAGGCCGGCACGCAGTGGAAGGTATCCCTGCGCGAGTTCGACGACGTGAGCAAGAACTTCGCCCTGTCGGTGCTGTACACGCCGAACGGCCAGGACACGGGGCAGATGGATGCCGAGTATGTGTTTGCCACCTTGCTGCCGCAACTGGCAGGCGAGCGCGCTTATTTCGATGGCTTGCTGGGCAAGGCGGGCGCGCAGCCGCGCGAGGACGCCGGCGTCGCTGCCGATGCGCGTGAATTCCTGATCGAGCTGGCGTTCGTGATGTTCGAAGCCAAGAGCGTGTTCCTCAACGAGGCGGAACTGGAGCGCTTTGCCAGCGACTATTGCGGCGTGAAGGGCTGGAACATGGCGGCCGGCGATTGGCTGGCGCCGCTGTATGCGCATGGCTTGCTGCTGCGGGCCGATGGCCAGGTGGCGTTTTCCTTCGATTACTTCCGCACGTATTTCCTGGCGCAGCGCTTTGAAACCTCGTTCGACCTGATGCGTTATGGTCCTGACCGCTACGATGGAAGCGAGTCTGCACTGGGCGTTGATGGCGCGTCGGCGGCCCAGCCTTTCCTGCGCGCGCTGGGCTTGAACGATGAACGGACTGAAGCGGCGCTGCCGGAAGACTGCAGCCGCCCTGGCTGATTTCCGCGGCCAGCCGTCCCGCGTCAGTCCGCCAGCGGCTGGCGCAGAGTACCGTGCAGGAACAGGTCGAGACTGACCGCCACCTTGGCGCGCAATTGCGCCACATCGGGTTGGGCTGGCGGCGGAAACAGCAGGCGCGACATCTGGTCGCCCAGCAGGCAATTGAGCAGGTGCAGCGCCAGCATGGAGGGCGTCAGTTCCGCGCGAAACAGGGGCGCGATGTCGGGACGGCTGAAAAACTTGGTCAGCATCTCGCGCGTCTGTCCCGGTCCCACTTTGTAAAACGTTTCCGCCAGTTCCGGGTGCGTGGCCGCTTCAGCTACCACCATGCGATTCAGGCGGATCGCCGCCGGCATGGTGACCAGTTGCACGAACAGCAGGCCGAACTCGCTCAAAATGGCGGGCAGGGGCCGCATATCCGTTTCCAGCGCCGGCATGGTCGAGAAGTAGGCGGCGCGGCGTAATTCCACCACGGCATTGAACAAGCCCGACTTGCCGCCAAATTTCACATAAATCGTGCGCACGGCCACGTGGGCTTCGCGGGCGATCATTTCCAGGCTGACCTTCCCATATCCTTTTTCCAGAAACAGGCAGCCGGCCGTGTGCAGCAGGTTTTCCATGCGCGCTTCCATGTCGGCCGCGCGCGGGCGGCCGGCCGGCTTGCCGCAGCAGGAAAGCTCCTGGGCGGCGGCGGATTCTTTATCGGTAGGCAAGGTATCGTTGAGGCCGGGATCGGACATGGTCTGGGTCTCTTTATAAGGTGGAAGGTAAGTGATGGCTCACACTGTAGTGCAAATTAAAATGAAATGCAATCGTTTCATTTCTTGACTTTGGCTTTTCTTTGCCCAATAATGAACCTATATCATTTCATTTCCGGAGCGAGTATGTCCAACCAGCCAGGCCACGCAGAGCACAAGGTGCTGAGCGCCGTCCCACCCGCGGCCCCCGCCGCACCTTCCACGCCCGCCGCTGCCGCCAGCTCCGCACCACCGAACAACCGCGTGAAAATCATTGCCGGCCTGATCGTCCTCGTCGCGCTGGGCGCCGGCGCGCGCATGTGGTACCGCAGCCACTATTTCGTGGAAACGGAAAACGCCTACGTGGCCGGCCACGTGCATCCCGTGTCGGCACGCATTTCCGGCGTCGTCACCAAGGTCTTCATCGATGACAATCAAATGGTGAAAGAGGGCGACGTGATCGCCGAACTCGATCCCTTCGACCAGCGCGTGAAGACCGAGCAGATCGCCGCGCAGATCGCCAGCGCCGAGCAGCAGGTGCTGCAGGCGGATGCGCAGATTGCGCAAGTGCAGGCGCAAGCGAGCGCCGCCCAGGCGCAGGTGGCGCAGGCCGATGCGCAATTGCTGCGCGCGAAACAGGATGCGGAGCGTTATGGCCAGCTGTACACGAGCCAGATGAAAGCCGTCTCGAAAGCGGAACTCGATGCGGCCAACGCGGCCCGTTCGAGCGCCGTGGCCGACCTGGCCGCCCGTCGCGACAGCGCCTCGGCCGCCAAATCGCAGATCGGTGCGGCGCAAGCTGCGCGCGACGTGGCCAAGGCGCAGGTGGCCGTGCTGCGCGTGCAATTGAAGGACGCGGAACAGCAGCTGCAATATAACCGCATCCTGGCCCCCGTCGCCGGCCGCATCGGCAAGCGCAACGTGGAAACGGGTATGCGTGTGCAACCTGGCCAGCAATTGACGGCCATCGTGCAGGACAACGTCTGGGTCACCGCCAACTTCAAGGAAACCCAACTGGCCGACCTGCACCGCGGCCAGAGCGTGCACGTGACCATCGACGCCATGCCGGGCAAGAAACTGGTGGGTACCGTGGACAGCTTCGCGCCTGCCTCGGGCGCGCAATTCGCCCTGCTGCCGGCCGATAACGCCACCGGCAACTTCACCAAGATCGTCCAGCGCGTGCCCGTGAAAATCGTCTTCCAGCCGGAAGACATCAAGGCCATGAATGGCCGCCTGGTGCCGGGCATGTCGGTGATCGCCGAAGTGGAAGTGAACCAGCCTGAAACGCAGCCGGCCGCGCGCCACGCCGCCGCTCCCGCCGCCCAGTCCACCACGCGCTAAGCTTCCATGAGCAGCCCCTCCACCACGCTGGCGAAGCCGCCGGCGTTTCCCGTGATCGACGAGAAAGTCTCCGGGCGCACCTGGCTGGCGGTCGCCGCCGGCATGCTGGGCGCCTTCATGGCGGTGCTCGACATCCAGATCACCAATTCCTCGCTCAAGGATATCCTTGGCTCGCTGTCGGCCACCCAGGAAGAGGGCTCGTGGATTTCCACGGCCTACCTGGTGGCGGAAATCATCGTCATTCCCCTCACCGCGCTGCTGGCGCGCGTGTTCGGACTGCGTACCTACATGATCGGCACCACCGCCTTCTTCCTGCTGTTCTCCACCCTGTGCGGCACGGCCTGGAACCTGGAAAGCATGATCGTCTTCCGCATGCTGCAGGGGTTCACGGGCGGCGCCCTGATCCCGATGGCCTTTACCCTGGTGATGCTCAAGCTGCCGCCGTCGAAGCGCGCCGTCGGCATGGCCATCTTCGGCCTGACGGCCACCCTGGCGCCGGCCATGGGCCCGACCCTGGGCGGCTACCTCTCCGAACTGTATGGCTGGCCCTCGATCTTCTACATCAACTGGGTGCCGGGCGTGCTGCTGATCGCCGGCATGATCTATGGCCTGGACAAGGAGCCGATGAAGCTCGAGATGTTCTGGAAGGCCGACTGGCTGGGCATCTTCTTCATGGCCCTGGGCCTGGGCTGCCTGACCATCTTCCTGGAAGAGGGCAATTCCAAGGACTGGTTCGACTCCGGTTTCATCATCACCTTCGCCGCGCTGGCCCTGGTGGGCATCCTGGGCTGGGTCGTCACCAGCGCCACGCGCGCCGAACCGTTCGTCAACCTGGGCCTGTACGGCCAGCGCAATTTCCTGGTCGCCACCGTGCTGTCGGCCGTGACGGGCATGGGCCTGTACGGCTCGGCCTTTTTGCTGCCCTTGTTCCTGGGCCAGATCGCCGGCTATTCACCGATGCAGATCGGTGAAGTCATCATGTGGGTGGGCTTGCCGCAGCTGTTCATCATGCCGTTTGTGGCCAAGCTGTCGTCCGTGGTGGACAACCGCATCCTGTGCTCGTTCGGCCTGCTGCTGTTCGGCGGCTCGTGCATGATGAATGCCTACATGGATGCGTCCACCGGCTACGACCAGCTGCTGTGGTCGCAGGTCGTGCGCGCGCTGGGCCAGCCCTTCGTCATGCTGACCCTGTCGAACTTCGCCATGAAGGGCATCGCGCCGAAGGACATGCCGTCCGCATCGAGCCTGTTCAATATGACGCGCAACCTGGGCGGCTCGATCGGCATCGCCCTGCTGGCCACGGCCCTGAGCACCCGCGAACACTTCCACTCGCAGCGCCTGGGCGAGGCGATCAACGCGTATTCCAGCGCCACGCAGCTGCGCATCGACCAGCTGACGTCGTCGTTCATGGCCAAGGGCTATGACGCCGTTACGGCCGGCAACCAGGCCTTGCAGGCGATCGACGGCATCGTGCGCCGCGAGGCGTATGTGATGGCTTACAACGATGGCTTCTTCCTGATCGGCGCCATCCTGCTGGCCTGTATCGTGCCCCTGTGGCTGGCCGACAAACTCAAAGCTCCCGGTGGCGGTGGCGGCGGTCATTGACCGCGCACAGTCCGCACGTGCAGCACCTCAAGAACAAGAAGGTAATCATCATGCAAACAGTATTGACGAAAATCGCGCTGGCCGCTTCCCTTGCCGTGGCGCTGTCCGCCTGCGGCACCGTGGGCCAGGATTTCACCGCTCCGGCAAACGTGGCCGGCACCGACACCTTCCGCCACGGCGCGGCCGCCGCGGATGCCGCGCAGCTGCCCAAGGAGTGGTGGAGCATCTATGGCGACGCCACCCTGAACCGCCTCGAACAGAGCGCGCTGCAGGATAATCCCGGCGTCAAGGCGGCGGGCGAGCGCCTGCTGCAGGCGCTGGCGCAAAGCGGCACGGCGCGCGCCAACCAGGGCCCGAGCGTGAATGTCAGCACGGGCATCTCGAACTCGCGCACCTCGGCCAACACCTCGCAGGGCCTGGCCCTGGGCAACCGCTCGATCAGCGGCAATAACTTCTCCGTGGGCGGCTCGCTGTCGTATGAAGTCGACCTGCTGGGCCGCGTGAAACGCCTGGTCGAAGCGGCGGACGCGCAGGCGCTGGCGGCGCAGGCCGACCGCGACGGCGTGCTGCTGATGCTGTCGTCGCAAGTGGCCAGCAATTACTGGCAGCTGCGTGGACTCGACGCGGAAATGGCCATCCTGAATGGCGCCCTGGACACCCGCCGGGAGTCGGCGCAGCTGGTCGAGGCGCGCTTCAATGCGGGCCTGACGAATGAGCTGGACCTGGCGCGCGCGAAGGTCGAACTGTCGAACGCGCAGGCCGACCTGCATGAAGTCAAGCGCCAGCGCAACCAGCTGGAAAACAGCCTGGCCACCCTGACGGGCAAGCCGCCGTCGGCGCTGCAATTGCCGGTGGCGGCCGATCCGTCCATCTTGCCGCAGCCGCCCGCCATTCCCGTCGGCTTGCCCGCCAGCCTGCTGGCGCACCGTCCGGACCTAGTCTCCAGCGTGGCGGGCCTGCGCGCGGCGAACGCGCAAGTGGGCGTGGCCGAAGGCGCGTTTTACCCGTCGCTGCAATTGACGGGCAATTTCGGCTATGCGTCAGAAAAGCTGCGGGACCTGGCGCAGGGCGGTTCGCGCCAGTTCAGCTTTGGTCCGCTGGCCCTGTCCCTGCCGATCTTCGACGGCGGCCGCAACCAGGCGAATCTGGATCTGTCCAAGGCGCGCTATGCGGAAGCCGTGGCGAACCATGAAACGAAGCTGCTGACGGCCTTGCGCGAAGTGGAAGACGCGTTGTCCGACGTGGAGCAGCGCCAGTTGCAGGGCGACGCCCAGGCCCTGTCGCAGGCAGCGGCGGCGCGCGCCTACCTGGTGGCGCGCACGCGCTACGAGCGCGGCATCTCGACCTACCTGGACGTCACCGATGCCCAGCGCAGTTCGCTGGCAGCGGACCGCGCCGCCGCGCAGATCAAGACCCAGCGCCTGCTGGCGACGGTTGCCGTAGCGAGGTCTCTCGGCGCCGGCTGGCAGCCGGACGGCGAGCTGGCCAAGCTGGCGTCCGCGCCCGCCGCGAAGGCCAATTAAGTACGACGGTTACGTGAGCGTGGCCGGTGGCGGTGTCGCCGCCGGCCCGTAGCGTTCCAGCAGAAAATCGATGAAGGTCGTCAGCTTCGGCGTGGGCTGGCGGTCGCGCGCGTACACGAGGTGCATGGGGCGGGGCGCCGGCACGTAGTCGGCCAACAGCGGCACCAGCCTGCCGGCGGCGATATCGCCGGCCATCAGGATCTCCGCCTGCATGACGATGCCGAAACCGTGCAGGGCCGCCACGCGCAGCGCCTGTCCATTGTTCGAGCGGAAGCGGCTTTCGCGCACGGGGCTGCCGTCATCGTCGCCGCTCCTGGCCAGGCGCCAGCGCACATGGCGCGTCCACTGCATGAAGTCCAGGCATTCGTGGCGGGCCAGGTCGGCCGGCGTGCGCGGCGTGCCGTGTCTGGCCAGGTAGGCGGGCGCGGCACAGATCACCATCGCGTACGGCCGCAGCACGCGCGCCACCATGGCGGAATCTTCCAGCTTGCCGATGCGGATGGCCGCATCGAATCCTTCCTCCACCAGGTCCACCGTCCTGTCGTTCAGGTTCAGTTCCAGGCTCACTTCCGGATACGCATCAAGGTAATCGGCCATCAGCGGCGCGATGCACTCGCTGCCGAAGGACACGGGCGCCGTGATCTTCAGCTTGCCGCGCGGCGCCGCGCGCATGGCTTCCGCGCCCCGTTCCGCCGCATGGATGCTGGCCAGGATCTGGCGGCACTGTTCCGCATACTGCTGGCCGATTTCCGTCAGGCTTTGCCGCCGCGTGGTGCGCGCCAGCAGGCGCGCGCCCAGCCGCTCCTCCAGGTATTTGATGTGCTTGCCCACCATCACGGGCGAAATCTGGAACGCCTCGGCGGCGGCCGTGAAACTGCCCGCATCGACGACGGCGACAAAAATCTCCATGCTGCGCAATTTATCCATGGCATTCCGATTGCAAACTGTGGGTTGGTAATCTTGTAAATTCTAGCGTATTTATTCCTTTTCGTAAGCGGCGCATACTGGCTCCATCGTTCAACCCACACAAGGAAGCAGCATGAAAATCGTCATCATCGGCGCCAGCGGCACCATCGGCACGGCCGTCGCCGCCCAATTGGCGCCACGCCATGAAATCATCGAAGTGGGCAGCCGCAGCGGCACGCACCAGGCCGACATGGGCGACATCGCGCAAGTGCGCGCCCTGTTCAAACGCATCGGCAAGGTCGATGCCGTCGTCGTGACGGCCGGTAAAATGCATTTCGGTCCCCTGGCTGAATTTACTCCAGAGCAATTCCAGGTGGGCCTGGAAAGCAAGCTGATGGGTCAGGTCAATGTGGCGCTGGTGGCGCAGGAATACCTGAACGACGGCGGTTCGATTACCTTGACCAGCGGCATCGTGGCCGAGCAGCCGATCCGCTTCGGCACGGCCGCCAGCATGACCAACGCGGCCGTGGAAGGTTTTGTAAGGGGCGCCGCCATCGAGTTGCAGCGCGGCGTGCGCATCAATGTCGTCAGCCCCACGGTGCTGGCCGAATCGCTGGAAGCGTACGGCCCCTTCTTCTACGGCTTCGAGCCGGCCGCCGCCAGCCGCGTGGCCCTGGCCTACAGCCGCAGCGTGGAAGGGGCGCAGACGGGGCAGGTGTACAAGGTCTGGTAAGCCGCTTGCCATGCCATGGGAGCAGGTGGGACAATCGCAGGCTGAGCAAGAAAGCGGTAGCGCGCCATCCGCGCCAGCCGCGTCTGAGAAAAATCCAACCGAGACCCCCATGAAAAAACTCCTGATTCCCCTGCTGATGGCTGCCGCCGTCGGCAGCGCCTGCGCAACAACGCCAGCGGCCGCGCCAGCCACCCCGGCCACCGCGCAACAACTGACGGCCATGAGCGCCCGCTATGCGCCCGTCGCGCTGAGGGCCGACGTCACCCACCTGTCAGCAGGCGACCGCCAGGCCATCGCCAAGCTGGTCGAGGCGGCCAAGCTGGTCGACGTGCTGCAGCTGCGCCAGCGCTGGTCCGGCAATGAAGCGCTGTGGGCGGCTTTGAAGAAGGACAAGTCGGCCCTGGGCCAGGCCCGCCTGAATTATTTCTGGATCAACAAGGGGCCATGGTCGGTGCTCGACGCGCACGCCTCGTTCATGCCGGCCAGCTATGCGGGCATCGCCATTCCCGCGCACAAGCCGGAAGCGGGCAATTTCTATCCGCAGGGCGCCACCAAGGCCAGCCTGGAAACGTGGATGAACGGCTTGCCGGCGGACGACAAGCAGCAGGCGCAATGGTTTTTCACGACCATCCGCGCGGGCAAGGACGGCAAATACCAGACCGTCAAGTATTCGGACGAGTACAAGGTGGAGTTGAAACAGCTGGCCAAATTGCTCGATGAAGCGGCGGCCGCCACGGACAATGCTTCCCTGAAGAAATTTCTGACTCTGCGCGCCAAGGCTTTCCTCGACAACGACTATTTACCGTCCGACTTCGCCTGGATGGACCTCGATTCGCCCGTCGACATTACCATCGGCCCGTATGAAACGTACAACGATGAACTGTTCGGCTACAAGGCCGCGTTCGAAGCCTACGTGAACATCCGCGACCAGGCGGAGACGCAAAAGCTCAATTTCTTCGCCAAACACATGCAGGAGCTGGAAGACAACCTGCCGCTCGACGCCAAGTACCGCAATCCGAAAGTGGGCGCGCTGGCACCGATGGTGGTGGTCAACCAGGTGTATGGCGCCGGCGACGGCAACATGGCCGTGCAGACGGCCGCCTACAACCTGCCCAATGACGAACGCATCATCAGCGCGCGCGGCTCCAAGCGCGTGATGCTGAAAAACGTGCAGGAAGCCAAGTTCAAGGCCACCCTGACGCCGATCTCGAAACTGGTGCTCACGCCCGAGGCGCAGCAGGATGTCGATTTCAATTCCTTCTTCACGCACATCCTCGCGCATGAAATCATGCACGGCCTGGGCCCGCACGCCACCGTGGTCGACGGCAAGCCATCGACGCCGCGCCAGGACTTGAAGGAAGCCTATTCCACCATCGAAGAAGCCAAGGCGGACATCACGGGCCTGTTCGCGCTGCGCTACATGATGGACAAGGGGCAGCTCAACGACACCCTGGGCCAGGGCGAGGCGGCCGAGCGCAAGCTGTACAACACCTTCCTCGCCTCCGGTTTCCGCACACTGCATTTCGGCCTGACGGATTCGCACGCGCGCGGCATGGCCATCCAGATGAATTACATCCTCGACAAAGGCGGTTTCGTCTCGCTGGGCGACGGCAAATTCGGCGTCGATTTTGCGAAGATCAAGCAGGCCGTGATCGACCTGGACCGTGAATTTCTGACCATCGAGGCGACGGGCGACTATGCGCGCGCGCAAGCGATGATGAGCAAGTACGTGGTCATCCGCCCCGAGGTGCAGGTGGCGCTCGACAAGATGAAGGCCGTGCCCAACGATATCCGCCCGGAATTCGTCACGGCCCGCGCGCTGGATAAGGCGGCGAAGAAATAAGCTGACCTTGATTATTATCAGTCGGAAAAGCCGGTGCCTTGCGCACCGGTTTTTTTCGTCTTTATTTACGAAAAGTTGCCAGTTTTTCCTTGTGGAAATACATCCACCGCTTACTCTGCAGTGGTAAATCCTCTTTTCTTCCCGCCGATCCCATGTTGAATCCGCTCTTGCTGATGAGCTTGCTCATCGTTTTGCCCGCCGTGGCTGGTCCCGCGCTGACCGATCTGGAAACCCGTTGGCTGCAGGCGGGCCAGCCCGTCATCGCGTTTGCGCGCGCGCAAGGTTTGCCCGTCGATATCATCGTGCAGCCTCAGGATGCGCCCGGCGCCGTGCCGCTGGCGCTGGGCTACGAAGGGGGCGCTGCAAGCTGGTGCTGTCCTTGCGCGGCAATGCGCAGGCGGACAGTGTCTTGCAGGGCGTGCCATCCACGCGCCACAGCCTGATGCTGGAAGCGATGACGGCGCATGAAATCGGCCATTGCCGGCGCTATGCGCAGGGCGACTGGCACGCCTTGCCACGCGGCTTTGTCGAGCCGCGCAGCATGCAACAGGGCAAGTTGACCGCGCTGGCGCAGGAGCTGCGCGAGACGCGCCGCGAAGAGGCCTATGCGGACCTGGTCGCCCTGGCCTGGATGCATGGACGCCACCCCGGCCAGTACCAGGACGTGCTGGCCTGGATGCGCGGCGTGCGCGCGGCTGGCGAAGCCGCGGGCGGCGGTGTAGGCAGTTCCCACGCCACGCAAGGCTGGCTGGCGCTGGCCGATGGCGCAGGCGCATTTGATGGGGCCGCTTCACCATTTGAACAGGCGCAAGTATTGTGGCGGAAGGGCTTGAGCGGCGACAAAGGACAGTGAGTTTTTGCCTGAATGGCGTGTCAGCGTGTGCTGTCGCACGGAGCTTTGCGCGCGGCAGGGGTCTAATCTGGGCATCAACTAACCAGAGAGGAACCATCATGAACAAAATGATCGCACTCATGCTGGCCGCCAGTGCCAGCGCCCTGCTTGCCGCCACGCCCGCGTATGCGCAGGATGCCTCGTACAAGAGTTTGACGGACAAGGCATCGGCCGACTACAAGCAGGCCAAGGCCGCCTGCGACAGCCAGAGCGGCAACGCGAAAAAGTCTGCGTGGAAGAAGCCAAGGTGGCGCGCGCCAAGGCCGAATCGGATGCCGTGGCGCAATACCGCAACACGCCGCGCGAGCTGAGCAAGGCCCGCAAGGACGTCGCCAATGCCGAGTATGACCTGGCCAAGGCCAAGTGCGGCGACCGCACGGGCGCCGATAAAACCACGTGCATGAACGATGCCAAGGCGGCGAAGACGGCCGCGCTGGCCGACGCCAATACGGGCGCCAAGGCCGGCACCAACGTGGCGCAGAATCCGCCCGCGACCACGAAGGAAAATTGCGACGCCATGGATGCGACGGCCAAGGCCGCCTGCGTGGCGCGCAATGCGGCCGGCAGCACCAAGACGGCCATGTCCGACTCCGTCATCACCACCAAGATCAAGGCGGACCTCGTCAAGGACAACGACTTGAAGGCGCTCGACGTGCACGTGGAAACGGTGAATGGCGTCGTCATGCTCAGCGGCTTCGTGCCTTCCCAGGCGCAAGTAAAGAAAGCCGCCGACCTGGCCCGCAGCGTGGAAGGCGTGACGGATGTGAAGAATGGCTTGAAGGTGAAGTAAACGCACTTTGTGCCAGCGTCGACACAGGGAATGGAGCCGCATGCGGAGGGCGGGCGGCTCCATTTTTTTGCTTGTATAAATTATGATCGTAATATAACATGGGAAATCTGGCCGGCGAGTGGTGATCGGCATCCACTTTTTCTCACGAGGACAGCATGCTTTCTCTTCCCTTTTCGCGCTGGCTGGAGCGGCGCGGCATCCACTTCGCCTGGGTCATCGTCGCCATCACCTTCCTCACGGCCCTGACGTCGTCTGCCGCGCTGGGCTTGCCAGGCGCGCTGATGCAGCCGCTGAGCCGCGAGTTCGGCTGGGATGCCGAGCAGATTTCCTCGGCCCTGGCCGTGCGTTTCGTGCTGTTCGGTTTGATGGGGCCGTTTGCCGCCATCCTGATGGAGCGCTTCGGCTTGCGCAATGTCATCTGCGTGGCCCTGGGCTTGATCGCTGCCGGCATGCTGCTGGCCACGCGCATGACGCAGTTCTGGCAGCTGGTGGCCCTGTGGGGCATCTTGCTGGGGCTGGGTTCGGGCATGACGGCGCTGGTCTTGAGCGCCGTGGTGGCCAACCGCTGGTTCGAGACGCACCGTGGCCTGGTGGTGGGCGTGCTGACGGCCAGCTCGGCCACGGGCCAGTTGCTGTTCCTGCCCGTGGGCACCTGGCTGATCGAGCATTTCGGCTGGCGCACGGCCGTCATGCCCGTGTTTGCCAGCTGCGCGCTCGTCGCCGTGCTGGCCTTCCTGTGCATGCGCAACCGGCCGCAGGACGTGGCCTTGCGACCTTACGGCGCCGACCCTGCCGCGCCCCTGGCGGCGGCGCCGGCGGCAAGCATGACGTTCGCCACGCCTTTTCTGATCCTGCGCAGCGTGGCTTCCAATCGTACCTTCTGGATACTGTTTGGCACCTTCTTCATCTGCGGCCTCAGCACCAACGGACTGATCCAGACGCACTTCATTTCCCTGTGCGGCGACTCGGGCCTGTCCGCCGTACCGGCCGCCTCCGTGCTGGCCATGATGGGCGCCTTCGACCTGTTCGGCACGATCTTGTCCGGCTGGCTGTCGGACCGCTATGACAACCGCAAACTGCTGTTCTGGTACTACGGTTTGCGCGGGCTGTCCCTGTTCTGGCTGCCGTATTCGGAATTCACCTTGTACGGCCTGTCGCTGTTCGCCATGTTCTACGGCCTGGACTGGATCGCCACCGTGCCGCCGACCGTGAAACTGGTGGGCGCCACATTCGGCCGGGAGCGGGCGGGCATGGTGTTCGGCTGGATCTTCGCGGGCCACCAGCTGGGCGCCGCCGTGGCCGCGTATGGCGCGGGCCGCATCCGCACCCTGATGCTGACCTACAACCCGGCCCTGTTCGCGGCCGGCGCCGCCTGTCTGCTGGCGGCGCTGCTGGTGCTGGCAATCCAGCGGCAGAAGGCGGCCGTGGCCGCCGTCCAGAGCGCATGAAAAAAGCCAGGCCCGCGTGAGCGGAGCCTGGCCTTTCAAGAAGCGTGCAGCACGATTATTTCAGATACTTTGCCAGCCAGCCCTCGACTTCACTGTAGAAGAAACGGCTGTTCTCGCCCTTCAAGATCCAGTGGTTTTCGTCCGGAAATACCAGCAATTTCGCCGGCACGTTCAGGCGTTGTTGCACGGCAAAGTTCATCAGGGCATTGTTGGCCGGCACGCGGTAGTCGAGCTCGCCCACGGTGATCAGGATGGGCGTGGTAAACCCCGTGCCTTTTTCGTGGTTGCCCGCTTGCATGACGGGGCTTTGGTCGCGCCACACGGGCAGGTTCGACCAGACGGGGCCGCCCGCATTCGTTTCACGGCCGAAGCCGCCATCGCTGGTGCCCCACTGCATGATCAAATCCATTTCGCCCGCGTGCGAAACGATGGCCTTGTAGCGCGTGGTGGTCGCTTGCAGCCAATTGGCCAGGTGGCCGCCATAGCTGGCGCCGCCGGCGGCCAGTTTCGTGCTGTCGATAAACGGATATTTCTTGATGGCTTCATCGACGCCCTGGTTGACTTCATCGCCCGGACCTTTCAAGGGGTCGAACTGGATCGAACGCGAGAATTCCTCGCCATAGCCGGTGGAACCCTTGTAGTCGGTCAGCAGCACGACATAACCTGGCTTGGCCAGCAAGTGATAGTTCCAGCGCAGCACGAACTGGTCGCGCCACATGCTGGCGGCGCCGCCGTGGATGACGGTAAACAGCGGATACTTCTTGTTCGGGTCAAAGTTGGCGGGCTTGACGAGCATATTGTGGATGCGGCGGCCGTCGGCCGTGGTGAACCAGAAGTGCTCGGGCGCCTGCCAGTCGATTTTATCCGCTTTGTCCGTGTTGAAGGCCGTCAGCCGCTTCGGCTGCTTGCCGTTGAAGGCATAGATTTCCGGCGGGTTGATGGACGACTCCCACACGCCGACGAGCGACTTGCCGCCGCTGCTCAGCGAGTTGATGGTACCCGTCGGCAAGGACGGCTCTTCGCGCACGTCGCCGCCTTTGGCGTCGATCGAGTACAGCTTTTCCAGGCCCGCATGTTCATAGCTGAAGATGACGCGCTTGCCGCCGTCTGGCAAGACGAAGCGCGCAATCGAACGGTCCAGCTTGGCCGTGAGGATGGTCGGCGCAGGGTTGCTCATCGGCCAGGCGAAGCTGGCCAGGCGTTTCACGTCATACACTTTACCGGGCGTTTGCGCGTCGCTCAAGGCAAACAGGGTCTTGCCATCGGCCGCAAATTTCAGGGAACCGTAGCTGTGCTTGTCCTGCGTCAAACGCTGCGCTTCGCCGCCGGCCACGGGCAGCAAGTACAGCTGCGAATAGACGGCTTCGCGCTGGGCCGCGTCGCGGTTGCTGGCCGCGTTGAAGACGACGGCCTTGCCGTCCGGCGTCCAGACGGCGTCCAAGGATTGCCCCTCGTCGCCCTGGCCGCCGCCAAAGCCCGGCAGCGCCACCAGTTGCGTGCCCGACAGGATGTCGCGCGGCATCGACTCCGGCTGCGCGTCGACGATGAACAGGCGCACCTGCTTGTCGGTCAGCCATTTGTCGAAGTAGCGCGGTGCCGTCGTTTCATACGAGCGGGCGCTGACTTTGCGCTCCTTGCGCTCTTTTGCGCTTTGCTTGACGTCGGCTTCCGTCTTGTTGCCTGGATAGATGTCGCTGATGAACAGCAATTGCTTGCCGTCTGGACTCCACTTCGGCATGCGCGCGCCCAGGGTGAGCGAGGTCAGGCGTTGCGCTTCGCCACCGGCGGCCACGTCGAGGCGGTAGATCTGTCCCGCTTCATCGCCGTCGCGCTTGGCGACAAACACCAGCTGGCGGCTGTCCGGCGACCAGGCCACGGCGCTTTCGCCGCCCTTGGAATACGTCAGGCGGCGCGCGGGGCTGTCATCAAGCAGCGACTTGATCCACAGATCCGACCATTGCTCCTTGTTGTCGTAGGCGCTGTCGACCACGGAAAACACGGCCCATCGTCCGTCGGGGCTGGCGACGGGCGCGCCCACCCGTTTCATCAGCCACACGTCTTCATGCGTGATGGCGTGTCTGGCTTGCGTTTGCGTGGCGGCAACTGAGGTGGTGGCCTTGGTATCGGCGGCGTGGGCCAGCGAGGCGCAGGCCGCTGCGATCAGCAGGGAGCCGAGGGAACGGCGAAGACGGGGTGAGGTCATGGGCGTGGTCCGGGTAGTGAAAAAGTACAGCGGGCAACATTATTGCCCATCGATTCGGCCGCTGCCAAGGCCATGAACCGTTACTTACCAGGCCCGATGGCCGCGTATCGGGCGGGTGCCGCCTGGCTGATCAGTTAAACTTGCCGCTTTACTCACGCTGGCGCTGATAGAACATGAAAATTTGTCTACCCTTATTGAAAACGGCCTTGCTGGGCGCGAGCTGCCTGCTGGCGGCCCCGGTTTTGCCGCCGCCGCCGCACCGTACCCGAACACCAGCGCGATGGGCGTGGGCCAGGCGGAAAGCACGGCCTGGTATGCGGGCTGCCTGAAGGTCAAGGATGCGGCGGCGCCGCCGGCCGACCTGCCGGCGCCGTCGGCAGTGGCGTCCTTGCAGCAATGCCAGGCGACGGACCTGTATTACGATACCAAGAGTATGTCCTCGCCCAAGCCCGCCGACTGGCGTCCCGCGCGCCATTGCGCAATGGCCACGCAGAACAGCGCCGTGCTGATGATGCTGTACCAGAATGGACAGGGCGTGCAGAAAGACCCGTTGCTGGCGCTCAAGTATGCGTGCAGCATCGACGCGGCGCCTGCCGAGATGCAGGGCCGCATCGAACACTTGCAGCAGATTAACGCCAGCGGGCGCGGCATGATCGACTTGTGCGACGACATCACCAGCGGCTACATGATGGGCGTGTGCAGCGCCATCGATGCGCGGCAGAAACAAAGAGTGCGTGCACAGGCGACAGGCAAGGTCAGCGCAAGCATGCCGGCCGTGGCGCAAGCATCGCTGCAAAAACTGCAGGCGGCCGCAAGCAAGTTTGCCGACGCGCGCGCGGCCAACGAAACGGACTTGAGCGGCACGGCACGGGCCGCCCTGAGCATCGCCGCCCGCACAGCCGAGCTCGATCTGCTGGCGCACGATTTGCGCGAATACGAAGGGGGCAAGCTGCCGGCCAGCATGTCCAAGGAACAGGTGGCGGCGCTCGACAAGGAACTCAACGCCGTCTACGGCAAGCTGATGAAAAAGCCGGTGGAAAGCCATGCGGGTGCCGTGGGCAAGGATGGCATCCGCGCCACCCAGCGCCTGTGGCTCGCGTACCGCGATGCCTGGATGAATTTTGGTGCCGTGCGCTATCCGTCCGTGACGAGCGAGACCTGGGCCGGCCGGCTGACGGCGCGACGCAATGCGCAGCTGCAAGACTTGCTGGAGAATTGACGCATGCGGGAAGCCTATTATCACGAAGACGATTTCTGCATGATCCAACTGCTGCCGCTGGATAATTTACAGCACTGTCTGACGCAGATGGGCGAGCAGCAGGCGTTCGCCGATGCGCACCGCAGCGGCGCCGGCTGGACGGACATGTACGTGCCCGAGGCGCCGCCGTCGCCATTGCGCGCGCTGGGCCTGACGGCCGAGCAGCTGCGCCTGGCGCTGGACCATGCCTTGCCGCCGTATGACGCCGTCTACACGGGCTACAGCAGTTACCGCGTGGAATGCAGGAACGTGCTGGCCTTTGGCGGCGACAAGACGGAAACATTGTTTGCGGGCCTGGACGAGCAGGGCATCGTGTGCGACCTGTGGTGCAGCGACGGCATGCCGCAACTGTTGCTGTTGCCCTTGAAGGAGCAGCTGTTGCTGGCCGACTGGGGCGCCGGGTTTGCGTGTCCGCTGGCCGATGGTGACTTGTTCGCCCGCTATCTGCAGGAATACGAACTCGGTTGATTCATTCGCAGGCGATGGCGTTCGGCTGCGCCACTTTGACCACCGACGCCAGGCGCGCCATGTCGTTGCCGTCGCCTTGCTCGACGTAGGGTTGATAGGTATCGATTATGATGCGCGCACGCGCCTGCCAGCCGCAATTGTCGGCCTGGCGCGCGGGCACGCGCAGCAGCCGGCGCGCCTGGGCATCGTTGTTGAAACAAAACCACGCATCGTGCGTGGCGGCAGGGCGGGGCAAACGGCCCCACTGCGCCTTGTCGGGCGCGAAACAGACGCGGTTGCCGATGATTTCCAGGCTCATCTCGTCCGTGCGCAGGCTGTACTGGCCGTCGAGCACGATGGGCGCTTGGGCTTGCGCTTGGACTTGGGCGGACAGGCAAGCGGTGGCCAGGAGGAGGGCGGCGGCAAGTTTCATGCGTTTCTTTCTGGGCTGGCAAGACGAAGCGCCAGTATAACCGCGGGGCCGGAAACGCAAAAAGCCCATCCGTGAGGATAGGCTTTTTAGTACTGCGCATTCGTGGTAGGCCGTGCGGGATTCGAACCTGCGACCAACGGATTAAAAGTCCGCTGCTCTACCAGCTGAGCTAACGACCCGAAAGAGGCCGCATTATATATCAGTTGAAAAAGAATGCAAAGCATTCCTGCACGAAATTGAAGATGGCTCAATGCAGGGCTGCCGTGAGCTTCAGTACTTCGTCGATGCTGGTCGTGCCATCGATGATCTTGCGGGCGCCGGCGATGCGCAGCGGCGTCATGCCGTCGAGGATGCTCTGGCGGCGCAGTGCGTGCAGGTCGGCGCCCGCCTTGATGAGCTGGCCGAACGTTTCCGTCACGCTCAGCAGTTCATAAATGCCGGCGCGCCCCAGGTAGCCGCTGTGCCGGCACTGGGCGCAGCCGGCGGGGCGGTACATGGTGCGGGGGTGTTCCACCTGGCCGCCCGTCAGGCGCTGCCATGACGCGTCGTCCGGGGCGGCGCCCGGTTGTTTGCAGGCCGGACACAGGCAGCGCAGCAGGCGCTGCGCCAGCACGCCGATCAGGCAGGCTTCCAGCAGATAGGCGGGCAAGCCCAGTTCCAGCAGGCGCATGACGGCCGAGGGCGCGTCATTGGTGTGCAGGGTCGACAGCACCAGGTGCCCCGTCAGCGCCGCCTGGATGGCCATCTCGGCCGTGGCCAGGTCGCGGATCTCGCCGACCATGATGATGTCGGGATCTTGCCGCATCAGCGCCCGCACGCCATCGGCAAACGACAGTTCGATGCCGGCCTGGGTTTGCACCTGCATCTGGTTGAAGGCCGGCTCGACCATTTCGATGGGGTCTTCCACCGTGCACACATTGACTTCGCTGCCGGCCAGCGCCTTCAGGGTGCTGTACAGGGTGCTGGTCTTGCCCGAGCCGGTGGGACCCGTGACCAGCACGATGCCGTGCGTGCGCGCCGTCAGCTGGCGCCAGCGTTCGGCGTCCGCGGGCGGAAAGCCCAGTTCCGCCAGGCTCTTGACGGCCACTTCCGGATCGAAGATGCGCATGACGAGCTTTTCGCCGAAGGCCGTGGGCAAGGTCGACAGGCGCAGCTCGACTTCCTGGCCCTGGGCATTGCGCGTCTTGATGCGGCCATCCTGCGGGCGGCGCTTTTCCACCACGTCCATGCGCCCTAGCAACTTGATGCGCGCCGTCATGGCCAGCAATACCACGGGCGGCAGCTGGTAGGCCTGGTGCAGGCGGCCGTCAATGCGCAGGCGCACGAGGCCCGCGTCGCGCTTCGGTTCCAAATGGATGTCGGACGCGCGCTGGGCAAATGCGTATTGCCACAGCCAGTCGACGATGCGCACCACATGCTGGTCGTTGGCGTCGAGGCTGGTCTTGTTGCGCCCCAGTTCCACCAATTGTTCGAAATTGTGGCGCAGCGCCAGGTCTTGCGTGGATGCTTGCCGGGCCACCTTGACGGAACTGGCCAGGCTGAAAAATTGCGCGATGGCATCGGCGATGTGCAGCGGGTTGGCGATGACGAGGTTCAGCTTGCGCGGCGCCAGGTTGCCCAGCTGCGCCTGCCAAGCGAGCGCGTAGGGCTGGGCCGTGGCGATGACGATGCGGTCAAGCGTGCTTTCCACGGGCAGGATGTTGAAGCGGGCGGCATAGCCGGCCGTCATGACGTCGGCCACCTGGCTGAAATCGATGTGCAGGGGATCGATGCGCAGATACGGCAGGCTTGCGCGTTGCGCCAGCCAGGCGCACAGGGTATCGAGCGTGAGTGCGCCATGGGCGATGCCGCACAGCGGGTGCAAGGCGGGCGCCGGCAGCAGGGCGGCCTGGGTGGCGATGGCGGCCGCTTGCGCCGCGTCGAGCAAGCCGTCTTCCTGCAGCCAGGCCAGCAGTTGCGGCAGTTCCAGCGGCGTGTCGGGAGACTGAGGAGGGGAAGCGGGCATGGCCGACGCCTTTCATGGCTGCCGGCCTGCGTGGGCGTGCCGGCGCTTACAGGGTGCTGGCGATACCCTTGACCCAGGTCTTGGCGGGCAGCTTGGTCTCGGCGACGATCTGCTTGGCCCGTTCCAGCAAGGCGGCTTGCGCGTCGGCATCGAGCGCCACTTTCGTCTTGAACGCGATCGCCACCACGTTCCCATCATGGACTTCCGGCAGGCAGATCACCTGTGCAAACGCAAACTTCATCGCCTTGATGTTCTTTGCGTAGCTGGGATGGTCGCCAAACAGGTTGACCGTCATGATGCCGTGCGGCGCCAGGCAGGCGCAGCAGGCGGCATAGAAATCGGCGCTGTCGAGCACGGGACCGCGCGCCGTGGCGTCGTACAGGTCCACTTGCAGGGCGTCCAGGGTGCCGTGCTTGGCTTCATCGTTGACGTAGTCGAGCGCGTCCATCTCGCGCACGTGCAGGCGCTCGTCGTTGGGCGGCAGCTTGAACATCGAGGCGCAGATGGTGATGACGGACGGGTTCAGTTCGATGGCCTCGACCTGTGCCTGCGGGAACTGGCGGTAGCAGAACTTGGTCAGCGCGGCCGTGCCCAGGCCCAGCTGGGCGAGGCGCTGCGGTTGCTCGATCCACAACATCCACGCCATCATCTGCTGCGCGTATTCGAGCTCCGGCCAGTCCGGCTTGCGGATGCGCATGGCGCCCTGCACCCATTCCGTGCCGAAATGCAGATAGCGCACGCCATCCATTTCTGACAGGGTGACAGGAGCGTAGCGGGGCTTGCGCGCAGGGCGCGAGGATTCGACTTGTTCGATGGATTTTCGTTTGATAAGCATAAGGCGGCCTGAAAGTGTGCCGCATTATAGCCCGTGCCGGAGCGCCATAAAAAATGCCGGCCCCATGAGAACGACATGGGGCCGGCATTTTCATACTGAGTAAGAACGCCTGACAGAAGCGTCGCGAGCGGAAGGCAGAGGTGGCCGAGAAGCGCAACCGTGCTTAGTACGGGGGCGCCGAGCCGGTGAGCATCGCAGGCCGCCTATGCCGACGCGCAGCAGCTTATGTCAAGCGTTACTGCTGTGCTGGTTCAATCGAGACGCGCAGACGGATGCGCTCGCCCGGATCGTAGGACATGATGCTCGTATAGTTACGGCCGCGGTAGTCGTAGGTGACCTGGTAGCCATTGTTGCGCGATTCCCAGTGGTCGACCTGGCGGCATTGCTTGACGGCTTGTTCCTGCATGCCGCCCTGGTAATTGTTCTGGTTGTCGACACGGTCGCCGACGACCGCGCCGGCAATCGCGCCGGCGGCGGCGGCGGCCGTGCGGCCATTGCCGCCACCGACCTGGCTACCGAGCAGGGCGCCGGCGATACCGCCGACGATGGAGCCGCCAGCGCTGCGCTGTTGCGGCGGTGCCTGCACTTGCACGTATTCCGTACGGCATTCCTGGCGTGGACGGTTGATCTGTTCCACTTGCGGCACGACGCGCACGACCTTGCCGAAATCTTCAAAGTCGGCGGCCTGGGCGAGTGGCAATGCACCGATACAAAGGGCTGACATCATCAATTTGGCTTGCAAGTTCATTTGTAACCTCGTTATCTAGAGAATCTTTCAGGGTATTTTTTACAACTTGGGACTATAGTAATCCCGCCAGGCCCGGGCAAGTGTTTCGCATGGCAACAAAATGTAACAGCCCAAGCCCCTTGCCCCACAGTCTGTAACATGCACTTTCAATCGATACAAGATGTTGAAGTGACTTGAAACCAGCGGTTTGTAACAAATCTTGCGTTTGACATCATATTCGGGTTGATTCATGCAGGACAACACGTTACCCTAATACGCGTATGGCTTATATAAAATCGCACTGAATCGCATAAAAGTTGATACAGATCGAATCACCGCGTGCGCATTGACCCGCGTGCGGGGATGCAATAAGAAGAGCAGCTAGAAAAAATCCATACATAACAGGTCGATTTGAGGGAAAAATGAGTTTGTTACTAACCGTGCCGCCCAACCTTGTCCAGTCCATCCGTGCCTTTCGCGTGACCGAATTACAAGACGAGGCGATCCGTCTCGGGCAGCACTTTTTATATGCGCATTGCAACGCTGGACAGACCAAACAACAAGTCATCGGCATTATTGCGGAAGCCTTCCTGTTTCCGAAGAACCTGGCGAAGAATTTCGATGCCCTGCGCCTGTGCCTGACGGACACCATGTTCAAGGCGGGCACGCAGACGGGCTTCCTGGTGGTGCTCGAGCAATTGCCAAATACGCAAAAATTTGACAAGGAAGCGCGCGAGATCCTGCTCGACGTGTTCCGCGACGCGGCCGACTACTGGGCCGAGAAGAAAGTCCCGTTCCGCGTCTTCTATTCGTTCGAGTAAGCGCCTACTCACGTCGAGGCGTCGTCAAGTCAGCCTTTTATACCCTCGTCGGGCGGCGCAATCCGGCTGCGGCGGCGGCCCGGCAGGTATGTTGCGCCGCAACAATAATAGCGGCCTTTCTTGGTTCGCATCGCCATAGCGGGTACAATGCGCGCTATGAAAAATATCGTTATCCTCATTTCCGGACGCGGCAGCAACATGGAAGCGGTCGTGCGCGCGGCGCAAGCCGAGCAGTGGCCAGCCCGTATTGCCGCCGTCATCAGTAACCGGGCCGATGCCCAGGGACTGGTTTTTGCCGCGCAACATGGGATAGCGACGGCCGTCGTTGCCAACAAGGATTATGCCAGCCGCGAACAGTTCGATGCGGCGCTGCAAGCCGTGATCGACGGCTACGCCCCCGACCTGGTCGTGCTGGCCGGTTTCATGCGCATCCTGACGCCGCCCTTCGTCGAGCATTACGCGGGGCGCATGCTCAATATCCACCCGTCGCTGCTGCCGCTGTTCCCTGGCATGGCGACGCACCGCCAGGCGCTCGAGGCGGGTGTGACGGAACACGGCGCGACCGTGCATTTCGTAACAGCCGAGCTCGATCATGGCCCGGCCGTGGCGAGCGCGACCGTCCCCGTCTTGCCTGGCGACACAGAAGACAGCTTATCGGCGCGCGTGCTGGTACAGGAACATCTGCTTTACCCGCGCGCCATCCGCCTGTTCATTGACGATAAACTGTCGCTCGAGCATGGCCAGGTCCGCGTGGACCCTCAATAAAATATTACAGGAAGAATAACAATGAGATTGCCACCAGCGATACTTGCCAATGCTGAAGAAGTATTGCGCGAAATTTTACGTTTCACGGCCCCGGCCGACACCACCTTGTCGCGCTATTTCCGCGACCATCCGCGCCTCGGTTCGCGCGAACGCGGCGCCATCGCCGAAGGCATTTATGCCGTGCTGCGCAACAAATCGTTCTTCACGGACTTCGCCGAAGCGGGCAGCGGCCCGACCATGCGCCGTCTGACCATCCTCGGCCTGGCCGAAGCCGTCGGCGCCGACTCACTGGGCGGCTTGACGGAAGAGGAAGTGGAATGGCTGGAACGCATCACGCAGATCGACCGCAGCCTGATGCCGGCGAACATGCGCGCCAATATGCCGACCTGGCTGTTCGACAAGCTGATCGCCCAGTTCGGCGAAGCGGAAACCATGAAGCTGGCCGATGCGCTGAACGCGCCGGCGCCGCTGGACTTGCGCGTCAACTCGCTCAAGGCCACGCGCGACGACGTCATGCTGGCCCTGGCCGAAGCGCCTATCCTCAGCACGCCGACGCCCTATGCGCCGCTGGGTTTGCGCGTCATCAAGAAGCCTTCGCTGCAAAACCTGCCTTTGTTCCAGAGCGGCGCCATCGAAGTGCAGGATGAGGGCAGCCAGATCCTGTCGCAGATCGTCGGCGCCAAGCGCGGCGAGATGGTGGTCGATTTCTGTGCCGGCGCAGGCGGCAAGACCCTCGCATTGGGTGCGCTGATGCGCAACACGGGCCGTCTGTACGCCTTCGACGTGTCGGAAAAGCGTCTGGCCAAGCTGAAACCCCGCATGGCCCGCAGCGGCCTGTCGAACGTGCATCCGGTGCAGATCGCGCATGAGCGCGATGCCAAGATCAAGCGCCTGGCTGGCAAGATCGACCGCGTGCTGGTCGATGCGCCATGCAGCGGCCTGGGCACCCTGCGCCGCAATCCGGACGTGAAATGGCGCCAACAACCGAATTCCATCGTTGAGCTGCAAGCCAAGCAGGCGGCCATCCTGGCCGGCGCGGCGCGCCTGGTGAAGGGCGGCGGCCGCCTCGTGTACGCCACCTGCAGCTTCCTGAACGAAGAAAACGATCAGATCGCCGAACAGTTCCTGGCTGCCAACCCCGACTTCACGCTGGTGCCGATGAGCAAGGTGCTGGCCGAACAGAAGATCGAGCTGGAAATGGGCGACTACCTGAAACTGCTGCCGCACCTGCACCAGACCGACGGTTTCTTCGCCGCCGTGTTCGAGCGCAAGGTCATGCCGAAAAAGTCTACGCCGATGAAAAACCGGCCGACGACGTTGACGCTGAACCAGCCGAGTAAGCCTGTCACGGGCCGCCGCTGCACCCTGCAGCGGCGGCCTTCAATGCCGCCAGCCCGCCTGGCGGCATGGGAGCACTCCCCATCCGTACCACCTTCGCCCCACCTTCCGGACCGCATCCGCCATGAATGAAACCCCGCTGCTCAACCTGATCACTGATTTTGTCGATGATTTCCGCCAACCGGCCATCCTGTGGCAGGCGCTGGTCATCGTCGCCTGCCTGGCGCTGAGCTGGCTGCTGGTGCGGCAGTTGCGCGTGTTCCTGCACAAACGGGCGGAAGCGGCGGCCACGCCCGCCACGCCGGAAACCCTGCAGCGCACGGACAGTTTCATCCGCATTTTGACCCCCGTGCTGGCGGCCATGCTGCTGGGCATTGCGCAGCATTTCCTGGCCAAGTTCCAGTCGGTGAACCTGCTCAGCATTGCCATTCCCCTGTGCACCTCGATGGCGCTGGTGCGCTTCGGTTTTTATGTGCTGCGCCGCATTTTTGCCCACCATGGCAACGTCAGCCCCACCATGTTGTTGCTGGAAAAAATCTTCACGGTGGTGGTGTGGGCCGGCATGGCCCTGTACATCACGGGCCTGTGGCCGGAACTGCATGCTTTCCTGGAAAGCATCGTCGTGCCGCTGGGGCGCAACAAGGTGTCCGTGGCTGCCATCTTGCAAGCCGCTATTTCCGTCGCCGTGCTGCTGGTGCTGGCCATGTGGGCCGGCACCTCGCTCGACGAGCGCCTGATGAAAATGCAGGGCTTGCACACCTCCCTGCGCGTGGTGCTGTCGCGCATGGGCCGCGCCGTGCTGATCCTTGTCTCCGTGCTGGTCAGCCTGTCGCTGGTGGGCATCGACTTGACGGTGCTGTCCGTGTTCGGCGGCGCCTTCGGCGTGGCGCTGGGCTTCGGCTTGCAAAAGATCGCCGCGAACTTTGTGTCCGGTTTCATCATCCTGCTCGACCGCAGCCTCACTATCGGCGACATGATCACGGTGGGTCAATTTACGGGCAAGGTCACGCAGATCAATACGCGCTATACTGTGTTATTGGGTGGCGATGGCGTGGAATCCATCGTGCCGAATGAAATGCTGATTTCCGGCGGCGTGCAGAACATGTCGCTGAGCAACCGCATGGTGTGGCTGTCGACGGCCGTGTCGGTGGGCTATGAAACGGATCTCGATGTCATCTTCCCCTTGCTGGAAGCGGCGACGGCCAAGGTGCCGCGTGTGTCGCAAAGCAATCCACCCTCGGCGACGCTCGTGCGTTTCGGCGCCGACGGTCTCGACGTGCAGATCGGTTTCTGGATCGCGGATCCGGAAAACGGCACGGGCGGCGTGAAGTCGAATGTGAACCGCGCCATCTGGCGCACCTTGCAGGAACATAAGGTCACTGTACCGTTTCCGCAACGCGAATTGCGTATTGTTGGTACGCCTCCTGCCCCGCTCGCCAGCGCGGCAGACGGTGAGTCCCCGCCATCCGGCACCCAGCCTTAACCTCGCTGCCTGCCTCCGATTTTGCCTGATAGCACCCATTAGGGCGTACAATCACGCCTAAAATTAACTCTGCCGGACCTCCAGAGTCACTGGAGCGACCGTGCGCACGCCCTGTCCACTTGGAGTAGTAGTAATGACATTGAGTTCCGTTTTACACGACGTTTTGCAGTTCATGGCCACTGGCATTACCGATCTGTCCGCATGGCAAGTGTTCCTGTACACCATGGTGGTCACCCACATCACGATCGCCAGCGTCACAATCTACCTGCACCGCCACCAGGCCCACCGGGCGCTGGAATTGCACGCCATTCCCAGCCATTTCTTCCGTTTCTGGCTGTGGCTGACGACGGGCCAGGTCACCAAGGAATGGGCGGCCATCCACCGCAAGCACCATGCCAAGTGCGATACGGAAGAAGATCCGCATAGCCCCGTGACGCGCGGCATCAAGAAAGTGTTCTGGGAAGGCGCCGAGCTGTATCGCGCTGAATCGAAGAACATGGAAACCATGGCGAAATATGGCCACGGCACGCCGACGGACTGGATCGAGCGCAACCTGTACACCAAGTACAGCTGGCTGGGCGTGGTCTCGCTGTTCGTCATCAATTTCGTGTTGTTCGGCGTGATCGGCATTTCCGTGTGGGCCGTGCAAATGATGTGGATCCCCATCACGGCGGCCGGCATCATCAACGGCATCGGCCACTACTGGGGCTACCGCAACTACGACTGCGCCGACGCGGCCACCAACATCATTCCCTTCGGCATCCTGATCGGCGGCGAAGAGTTGCATAACAACCACCATACGTATGCGACGTCGGCCAAGCTGTCGTCGAAATGGTATGAGATCGATATCGGCTGGGCGTATATCCGCGCGCTGGAAATGCTGGGCTTGGCCAAGGTCAAAAAACTGGCGCCGGCGCCGAAGTTCTCTCACGGTAAGCTGGAAGCGGACTTCGATACCTTGCAATCGGTCATCGCCAACCGCTACGACGTGATGGCCAAGTATGCGAAATCGATCAAGCATGCCTGGAAGGAAGAACTGGAGCACCTGAAGCACAAGGCGGAGCTGGAAAAGCGTTTCCTGAAGTCGTCGCGCAAGCTGATGCAGCGCGAGCCGGGCAAACTGGCCGATGCGCACCATGAGCAGCTGTCGGAACTGTTCCAGCACAGCAAGGCGCTGGAAACCATGCACCACATGCGCGTGGAACTGGGCGCCATCTGGGAGCGCTCGCACTTTACGCGCGAGCAGTTGCTGCAAAAGCTGCAAGACTGGTGCACGCGCGCCGAAGCGTCGGGCATCAAGTCGCTGCAGGATTTCTCTTTGCGCCTGCGCAGCTATGCCTGAGTAAGTTGTTGCGCCATATCAAGGCCCTGGTTTCCAGGGCCTTTTTTCGTCCCGGCACAAGGGGCGGGGAGGCGGTGTAAAAATCAGGGCGAAAAAAACCGCTCATCGGAGCGGCTCTTTTTACAGAACACAATATCAATTACTTGATCTTGGTTTCTTTGTACGTGACGTGCTTGCGTGCTTTAGGATCGAATTTCATGATCTCCATTTTCGCAGGCGTCGTACGCTTGTTTTTGGTAGTCGTGTAGAAGTGACCCGTACCGGCGGTCGATTCTAACTTGATTTTGTCGCGGCCTGATTTTGCCATGATAGCTCCCTTATTCTGCTAATTAGACTTTTTCGCCACGAGCGCGCATATCGACCAATACGGCGTCGATGCCGACTTTATCGATGACGCGCAGACCGGCGTTGGACAAACGCAGGGAGACCCAGCGGTTTTCAGATTCAACAAAAATACGACGATTCTGCAAGTTAGGCAAAAAACGACGTTTGGTTTTGTTGTTTGCATGGGAAACATTGTTGCCGACCATCGGCTTCTTCCCAGTGACTTGGCAAACACGTGCCATGGCGCACTCCTTAAAGATATTCCAAATTGGAAAAACGAGAGTATATCCAAAATAAGCAGATTTATCAATGACTTGCGAAAAACAATTGTGTCATGTTGTATTGGATTTATTTAACAATTTGACTTTTACCCTTCTCCCTAGGGGAAAGCACTGGTAAACAGCGCTGTTTACTGTTAGATAAGCGTCCCGCTGCTGTCACGTATGTCCTTGTTTACACATGGTTAACTGCGGCCAGGGCGGTATTGGCCTAGATCTGGCCGTGTTCCGCGAACGAATGCACGTGCCGTCCGGCCACGACGAAATGGTCGAGGATGCGCACGTCCACCAGCGACAGGGCCTGCACCAGCGCGCGCGTCAGCAATAGATCCGATTCGCTCGGTTCCGGCGTGCCGGACGGGTGATTGTGGGCCAGCATGACGCTGGCCGCGTTGTGCAGCAGCGCCTGTTTCACCACTTCGCGCGGATACACGCTGGTGTGGGTGAGGGTGCCGCGAAACATTTCCTGGGTCGCGATCAGGCGGTTCTTGACGTCCAAAAACAACACGTGGAATGCTTCATGCGCCAGGTGGCCCAGGGTCAGGCGCAGATAATCTTTGACGGCGTGCGGCGAATTGAGGGCTTGCCCGGCCTGCAAGTCCTCGATAATGGCGCGCCGCGCCAGCTCCAGCACGGCTTGCAGCTGGGCGAACTTGGCGCTGCCCATGCCGTGCACGGCGGAAAAACTCACGAGGCTGGCGCCAAACAGGCCCCGCAAGGAGCCGAAGTGCTCGACCGTGTCGCGCGCCAGCTCCACGGCGCTCTTGCCGCGCACGCCCGTGCGCAGGAACACAGCCAGCAATTCCGCGTCCGACAGCGACTGCGCGCCATCCTCGATCAGGCGTTCGCGCGGCCGTTCGCCGGCCGGCCAATCCTTGATGCCCATGCTGCCTCCCCGTCGCGCCCAGCTCGTCGTGGCGCCTGCCGACGATTGTCGCGCCTTCCCCGGGCGGCCATGCTGCGCTAGCTCGTCTTCCTGTCAGATCATGGTAAAAAAACAAAAGCCAAGATGCCCGGCCCGGCCATTTTCAAGCGCTATCATTTGCCTGCCGTTGCATTCCATGCAAGTTGCAGCGGCGGGGAGTCAGGGCCCTGAACTCGATGTCTTCCACTTGTTTGACAGGAGTAGTCATGCCGTACATCAAAGTTATCAATGGAGTCATGCAAGAGTTCAACGCCGCCGGCGTCAATACGGGCAAGGTCAGCGGCATCGGCCTCAATTCGCATGCGTATCTGGAACACCGTAACTGGAGTGACACCGCACCGCTCGTTCCGGACCCGATGTATCCCGATTACAGCACCGATTTGCCGTATCTTGCCGCCAATGGCTTCAAGTACATCCAGGTGATGCTGGCGCCTTTCAATGGCAAGGCTGGCACTTGGAACTGGGGCTATGTTGTGGGCGAGCCAAAGTTCGCAACCGACAATACGCTAACCGCGCTCAATATCAAGCCCGGATACTGGGCTGCGGTACAGACGCTGCTCGATTGCGCGCTGGCCAATGGCATCGGCATCATCGCCTGCCCATTCTGGAATCCCTACGCCGTGCCGCAGTTGGTGGGGGAAGCGGGCCCTGAGGGCGCTACCAAAGACGAGCAGGCCGCAGCCGCGCGGCTCGCACTGATCAATCCACAGTCGAAAACACGCCGCTACATGCGTGCCTTTGCCCAGGCTTTTGCGCAACGCTACAGCAACCACGCCGGCATCGCCGCCTGGATGGCTGCGCAGGAACTGATGGCCGTGACCGAGATTGACCTGAATGTCACCCGCGAAATCATCCAGGAGACGGCGCAATTGCTGCGCGACAACGATGCCCTGGCCCGCATGATTTCGTCCGGCAATGCGGGCATTGCCCATACTTCGCCCCGTCAAGGCTCCTTGCAGCAATACGTCTCGGAAACCCTGCCATTCCTGAATCCGGATCCGGTCGACTGTCTTTGCGAAAACCTGTTCCCGGGTAACGAATATGTCAGCAGCGGCCTGACTGCCGGCGCGGATTTGCCATCCGATTTCGTTTCGTCTTCGCTCGCTTATCTGCAAGTGATGCAGCGCGCGGCCAAGAACTTGGGCAAACCGTATTACCTTGGCAGCTTTTGCCTGTCGAAAAAGCAAGAGCTGGCGTTGCAAGATTCCGAGCGGCAAGACAACTTGCACGCGTTGCTGAGCGCCATACGCCGTACGGGCGTGCAACTGGCGTGCTATTGGGACTGGAATGGGGGCAAGCCGATGGAAGACGAAGGTCTGAACCTGGTGGAGACACCGGCCTACAGCAACGGACGCAAGGCGGTCTGGGACGCCTTGCGGGGCGAAGACGCCATGCGGCCGGCGCCGCCCACGCCCTGCTTCGGCGTGACGAAGACCTTGCAGTTCCAGCCTGGCCTGTTGCTCACCGTGCCGTCGTCCTTGCGCTACGAGAGTGCGGATTTCTCGCTGTCGTATTGCATCCGGCAGCAGGCTTTAACCTCGACCAAGGATATCGACCATGCTTTCATCAAGCGTCAATCGAATAGCAAAGGCTGGGCGCTGCTGCAAAAGTTTATTACTACCCAGAACTATCTGAGCACCTACCTCCAGTTATGGGGGAAATGCCGTGAGCTCGAACAACAATGGCCACGGTGTGGAAGTGGATATCGCCAACCGCTGGCTGCGCTGCACTTACACCGTCAAGCATGATGGCTCGATCAGCCTGTACGTCGACGATTTTCTCATGTACCAAGGGAATAAGATGTCGCAGCCATTCGTGAACGCTATGGGTACACCCCTGGTGATCGGCCGTAACGTGCATGCGCTGGAGCAGGGCGCGCCCGCCTGGCAGTTGTCGGACGTCATCCTGTACGACCGCGTGCTGACGCCGAAGGAAGTGTATGACTATGGCCAATATGGCATCGTGAACCGGCCCGTGGGACGCTGGAAGCTCGATGGCAACCTGGAAGACAGTTCGGGCTTCGGCAATCATGCCAGCACGCCTGGCGGGTTGACCTACGTCAACGTCTGATTCGCTGATCAGACGTCGGATGCGTTGCGCGGCCATGTTTTTTGACAAAAGCATGGCCGCGCCGAGATGGCATGGGGCGCGCTGGCTCAGTGTGGCTTACAATATCGTTTTGCACCAGTTACTTGAAAACTACTATGTCCAACGAGCAACCAGCAGTCGTCACCGAAGCGGCTTACCTCACCCTGCATTATCGTCTTGCCACTGTTGACGGTACTGATATTGTCACGACCTTCAGCGGCAATCCTGCGACCTTGATGCTGGGACAGGGCCAGCTGGCGCCGTTCCTCGAGCAGCGCTTGCTGGGCTTGCCTGAAGGCACGCACCAGACGTTCGAGCTGGCGGCCGGCGAAGGTTTCGGCGAGCGCAATCCCGAGCTGGTGCAATCCGTCTCGCGCGCGACCCTGGACGAAAACTCCGTGCCCGGTGCCGACTACAAGATCGGCGACCTGGTCGACTTCGCCGCGCCGGGCGGCGGCCGCTTTGCCGGCGTGCTGCGCGAAATGCGCGAGGACTCCGCCCTGTTCGACTTCAATCATCCGCTGGCGGGCCAGCCGCTGCGTTTTGAAGTCAAGCTCATTTCGGTCCTGTAAGGAATAGCGATGGATAAAGAACTGTTACTGGCCCAGCCCCGCGGTTTCTGCGCTGGCGTCGACCGGGCGATCGAAATCGTCGAACGCGCCTTGCAGCAATTTGGCGCACCGATCTACGTGCGCCATGAAATCGTCCACAACGCCTATGTGGTGGCCGATTTGCGCAACAAGGGCGCCATCTTCATCGACGACCTCGATGACGTGCCTGCTGGCAATACGCTCGTGTTTTCCGCCCATGGCGTGTCGAAAGCCGTGCGCGCCGAGGCGGAATCGCGCGGCCTGAGCATTTTTGACGCGACTTGCCCGCTGGTCACCAAGGTGCACATGGAAGTGGGCAAGATGCGCCGTGAAGGCCGCGAGATCATCATGATCGGCCACGACGGCCATCCCGAGGTGGAAGGCACGATGGGCCAGGCGGATATGGGCATGCATCTGGTGGAAACGCTCGAAGATGTGGCGAAATTGCAGGTCGCCAATCCGGATCGCCTGGCCTATGTTTCGCAAACAACGTTGTCAGTTGACGACACCAGCGACATTATTGCGGCCTTGAAAGCGAAATATCCGAATATCGCCGAGCCGAAAAAAGGCGACATCTGCTACGCCACCACCAACCGCCAGGAAGCCGTGAAATTCATGGCGCCGCAAGTGGAAGTGGTGATCGTCGTGGGCAGCCCGAACAGCTCGAATTCGAACCGCCTGCGCGAAGTGGCCGAGAAGATGGGCACGCCTGCCTACATGGTCGACAATGCCTCGCAGATCGACCCCGCCTGGCTGGAAGGCAAGCTGCGCGTGGGTGTGACGGCTGGCGCCTCGGCGCCCGAGGTGCTGGTGCAAGCCGTCATCGACCGCCTGAAAGCGTGCGGCGTGAAGAGCGTGCGGCCCCTCGACGGCGTGCAGGAAGCCGTCACCTTCCCGATGCCGAAAGGCCTCGATGGCATCAAGCGCGACGTCGCCTGAGCCTGCGGGACGATTGAGTATCGATGAGGAGTTACCTCAAAACCGAATTTAATTCGGAAATGATCGATTTATTCCAAGCTTAGTTTTTGCAAAAGATCGTTATGATTGCCTCAAGCTTGAATATGTTGTCGTTATGACTAAGCAAGGTCACGCCCATTTTGAGTGCGTGCACCATGCTGGTGAGAACGGTCCAGGGATGGCACTGCAGGAATTCTTCCTCCGGTGCCGTTTTTGTATCAGCGACATATTCCGGTGGAAGTTGTTCCCGAAAAATGCATATTTGATAGGGCAATCATGGATACATTCATCCAGCAGATCATCAACGGCTTGGTGTTGGGCAGCATGTATGCCTTAGTCGCCCTCGGTTACACCATGGTGTACGGCGTGCTGAACCTGATCAACTTCGCCCACGGCGACGTACTCATGATCGGCGCCATGGTGGGCTTGAGCATTCTCAAGCTGCTGGGCATTTATGTGCCGGACTGGCCCGGCTATCTGAAACTGGCCACCGCCATCCTCGGCGCCATTCCCATCTGTATTCTGGTCAACATCATCATCGAGCGGGTCGCCTACCGCCGCCTGCGCAACGCCCCCGCCTCGCCCCCTGATTACCGCCATCGGCGTCTCCATCCTCTTGCAAACCTTCGCCATGATGATCTGGACGCGCAATCCCTTGCCCTTCCCGCAATTGCTGTCGACCGACCCCATCAACATAGGCGGCGCCGTGATTTCTCAGACGCAAGTGCTGTTGCTGGCCCTGGCCGCCTTGTCGATGGGCGGATTGGTGTTGTTGGTGGAAAAAACGCGCATGGGCCGCGCCATGCGCGCCACGGCGGAAAACCCCCGCGTGGCGGGCCTCATGGGCGTCGATTCCGACAAGGTCATCGTCGCCACCTTTGCCATCGGCGCCGCGCTGGCGGCCGTGGCGGGCGTGATGTGGGGCGCCAACTATGCCTCGATTCAATTTTCCATGGGCGCCATCCCCGGCCTGAAGGCCTTTTGCGCGGCCGTGTTGGGTGGCATCGGCAATATCTACGGCGCCATGCTGGGCGGTATCTTGCTGGGCATTATCGAGAGCCTGGGCGCCGGCTATATCGGCGACATCACGGGCGGCTTCCTGGGCAGCCACTACCAGGATATCTTTGCCTTCGTCGTGCTGATCATCGTGCTGACCCTGCGCCCGTCCGGCATCATGGGCGAACGCGTGGCCGACCGTGCCTGATGTGACACTGGGAGATTAAATCATGGCATTACTCGATTTCGACGCTAAGAAAAATCCGACCAAAGCCTACGCCGGCATGCTGGGCCTGGCCGCGCTGCTGGTGGTGTTTCCGTTTTTTGCCGCCCAGTTCGGCAATTCATGGGTGCGCATCATCGACATGGCCTTGCTGTACATCATGCTGGCCCTGGGCCTGAACATCGTCGTCGGCTTTGCCGGCCTGCTCGACCTGGGCTACATCGCCTTCTACGCCGTGGGCGCCTACCTGACGGCCTTGCTGGCCTCGCCCCAGTTCGCCATCCTGCTCGAATCGGTGGTGAATCAATATCCCGTGCTGGGCGAAACGCTGGTGCAGCTGATGGGGCCGGAAATCCGTGAAAACGGCATCCATTTGTCGATTTGGCTCATCGTGCCGCTGGCCGCCGCGGTGGCCGGCCTGTTCGGCGCCCTGCTGGGCGCGCCGACGCTCAAGTTGCGCGGCGACTATCTGGCCATCGTGACCCTGGGCTTTGGCGAGATCATCCGCATCTTCATGAACAATTTGAACGACCCGATCAATTTCACGAACGGGCCGCAAGGCATCAATCTGATCGACCCGATCCGCATCTTCGGCGTCAACCTGGCGGGCGAGGCGGGCAGCAACAGCACGGTGACGGTGGCCGGTTTTTCCATGCCGTCCGTGAACGCTTATTACTTCTTGTTCCTCTTCCTGTGCATCGCTGTCGTGTTCGTCACCAAGCGCCTCCAGCATTCGCGCCTGGGCCGCGCCTGGGTCGCCATCCGCGAAGACGAGATCGCCGCCAAGGCCATGGGCATCAATACGCGCAACGTGAAATTGCTGGCCTTTTCCATGGGCGCCTCGTTCGGCGGCGTGGCCGGCGCCATGTTTGCCTCGTTCCAGGGCTTTGTCTCGCCGGAATCGTTTTCCTTGACGGAATCGATCGCCGTGCTGGCCATGGTGGTGCTGGGCGGCATCGGCCACATCCCCGGCGTCATCCTGGGCGGCGTGATCCTGGCATCCATTCCCGAAGTGCTGCGCCACGTGGTGGAACCGGCCCAGCAGGCGCTGTTCGGCCACGTGGTGATCGAGGCGGAAGTGCTGCGCCAGCTGCTGTACGGGCTGGCCATGGTCTTGATCATGCTCAACCGTCCCGCCGGCCTGTGGCCCTCGCCGAAGCACGAAGAGCGGCCTGATCATGATGTAGATCAACCCAACAAATCCACCGGCGTCGTGTCCGCTTAAGGGAGGGAACGCACCATGAGCGAACAGATCATTCTCAATATCGCCGGCGTGAACAAGCGTTTCGGCGGCCTGCAGGCGTTGACGGACGTGGGCATTACCATCCGGCAAGGCCAGATCTACGGCTTGATCGGCCCGAACGGCGCCGGCAAGACCACCTTCTTCAACGTGATCACGGGCCTGTACCAGCCCGACACGGGCACTTTCGAGCTGGCCGGCAAGCCGTATTCGCCGTCCGCGCCGCACAAGGTGGCCAAGGCGGGCATTGCGCGGACCTTCCAGAACATCCGCCTGTTTGGCGACATGACGGCGCTGGAAAACGTCATGGTGGGACGCCACGTGCGCTCGCATCAGGGCGTGTTCGGCGCCATCTTCCGCCATAAGGCGGCGCGCGAGGAAGAGGCGTCCATCCGCCGGCGGGCGATGGAATTGCTCGACTTCGTCGGCATCGCCCAGTTCGCCAGCCGCACGGCGCGCTTCTTGTCGTATGGCGACCAGCGGCGCCTGGAAATCGCCCGCGCGCTGGCCACCGATCCGCAACTGCTGGCCCTGGATGAGCCGGCGGCCGGCATGAATGCGACGGAAAAGCTGGCCTTGCGCGAATTGCTGGTGAAAATCAAGGCCGAAGGCAAGACCGTGCTGTTGATCGAGCACGACGTGAAACTGATGATGGGGCTGTGCGACCGCATCACGGTGCTCGAGTATGGCAAGCGCATCGCCGAAGGCTTGCCGGCCGAAATACAACAAAACCCGGCCGTCATCGAGGCTTATCTGGGGGGATCGCACGCATGAGCAATATATTGAAGGTGGCGGGCCTGCACGTGGCTTACGGCGGCATCAAGGCGGTGAAAGGCATCGACCTGGAAGTCAATGAGGGCGAACTGATCGCCCTGATCGGCGCGAACGGCGCCGGCAAGACGACGACCCTGAAAGCCATCACGGGCACCTTGCCTGCATGCAAAGTCGAAGGCACGATCAGTTACCTGGGCGAATCGCTCAAGGGGAGCAAGTCGTTTCACCTGGTGGAGCGGAAGCTGGCCATGGTGCCGGAAGGGCGGGGCGTGTTTACGCGCATGTCGATCCGTGAAAACCTCATGATGGGCGCCTACACGCGCACGGACAAGGCCGGTGTCGAGGATGACATCGCCAAGTGGTTCGACGTGTTTCCCCGCCTGAAAGAGCGGGCGGCGCAGATGGCCGGCACCCTGTCGGGCGGCGAACAGCAGATGCTGGCCATGGCGCGCGCCCTGATGAGCCATCCGAAGCTGCTGCTGCTCGACGAGCCGTCGATGGGCTTGTCGCCCATCATGGTCGAGAAAATCTTCGAGGTGATCCGCAAGGTGTCGTCCGAAGGCATCACGATCCTGCTGGTCGAACAGAATGCCCGTTTGGCCCTGCAGGCGGCGCACCGCGGCTATGTGATGGATTCCGGCCTGGTCACCATGGGCGGCAACGCGGCGGCCATGCTCGACGACCCGCGCGTGAAGGCGGCGTATCTGGGGGAGTAAGGGCGGGAAAGTAAAAGCGCATAAAAAATGCCCCAGCTGGGCTGGGGCATAATGGCATCCGTCGGGGAAGTGCGGGATGGATGCCTGGAGGAGCTGGTAACAACGGACCGCCGTGGCGGTCGCGCAGGAATTACTTGGCGGCAGCGCGCGGCACGACTTTTTCAGCCGCTTGCGTGAACTGGTTCACGGCCGAGGTCAGGTTCGCTTCGATGGCTTCGACGGCTTGCTTGCTGGTTTTCGAGAACTGCTCGTAGCCTGCATTGGCGTTGCCGATGGCGCTTTTCAGGATGGCAACGGCGTTTTCCGAACCGGCTGGCGCGTTCTTGGTGACTTCTTCCACCAGGGACAGGACTTTGCGGTTGGTTTCAGCGATCTGCGATTCAGCTGCTTTGCTGAACTCGGCTTGGGTGCCCGACGTGATGGCAGCCAGGTGACGGCCGTAAGCGATGGCTTTTTCGGCGCTAGGTTGCGCTTGAGCAGCGCTCAGCGAGAAGAATTCTTGTGGATCTTTTGCCGACAGCAATTGCTTGGCGGCGGCGGTCGATTCTTCCAGCGTTGCCTTGGCAGCGGTCAGGTTCAGTTCGACGATCTTTTCGATGCCTTCGAAGGCTTTGCCCGTCAGCGACGAGAACAGGGCGAATTGGGCTTCCAGGTTGGCTTTGGTAGCGGACGAAAATTGCTCAGGAATTGAAAACATATAAATCTCCAAAAAATCGAAATCTGGTTAATTTGATGCTGCGTGTACCGTTTGGGAAAGCAGGTGAATCTAAATTTTTCAAGCTGAACAAGAATTGTGCAACGCAACAAACCCTATTCTACGGCGAAAAAAAACGAAGTCAAGCGATTCTTGTGCGATGCAACAATTGAATAGATTTGCATCAAAAGCCGTTGTTTCTAAAGAGAAATATTTGATTTCTAGGTGTCAATGGTTTGAACCTAAACTAGCGTTTCCAAGGGGGCGGGGACGATCGCGGCGCAGCATGCTAGACTTTGCCTCCCGCACTGGCGCAGCGCCCCGGTGCCGATCCCGTTTCCCGAGTTGATACCATGTCCAATCTTCCCGCCGCGGCTGGCGCCAGCGGCAAAGCCACTTTCCTGACCACTGCGACACCGATGGCCTTGCCCGCCTTCTTCGTGTTGTTATGGAGCACAGGTTTTATCGTCGCCAAGTTCGGCCTGCCGTACGCGCCGCCGCTGACCTTTTTGCTGCTGCGCTTCCTGGGCGTGCTGGTGATCCTGCTGCCCCTGGTGCTGCTGTTGCGCGCGCCATGGCCCGTGGGGCAGTTCCGCCAGATCGCCGTGGCCGGCATCCTGATGCAGGCCGGCTACCTGGCCGGCGTCTGGTGCGCCATCAAGCTGGGCATGCCGGCCGGTCTGTCGGCCCTGATCGTCGGCATGCAGCCCGTGCTGACGGCCTGCGCCGCCCCCTGATCGGCGAATCCGTGCGTCCGCGCCAGTGGCTGGGCCTGTTCTTCGGCTTGCTGGGCGTGGCCCTCGTCGTGTATGCGAAGATCAACCTCGTGGGCCTGACGGTGGAAAGCGTGCTGCTGTGCGTATTTGCCCTGCTGTCGATGACGGCCGGCACCATGTACCAAAAACGCCACTGTCCCCAGTTCGACTTGCGCACCGGCACGGTGGTGCAGTTTGCCGCTTCCATCATCGTGGTGTTGCCATTCGCCTTGTATTACGAAGGCTTGGACCTGCATTTCAGCAACGTGCAATGGACGGCGAATTTCATCGGCGCCTTGCTGTGGTCGGTACTCGTGCTGTCCATCGGCGCCATCTTCCTGCTGTTCGCCCTGATCCGCCGCAGCGACGCGACGAAAGTGACGGGCTTGCTGTATCTGACGCCGCCCACGACGGCCGTGATGGCCTGGCTGATGTTTGGCGAAGCGTTTAATATGCTGGGCATCGCCGGCATGCTGGTGGCCGTGGTCGGCGTGGTATTCGTCGTCAAGAAATAGCAGGGAGCAGGGCAGTGAGCAAGCAAGCATTGGAAACACCGTCGGCGCAGCAAGCCGTGGACGCCGTCATCCTGTCGCGCCGTTCGATCCGCGCCTTTTTACCCACGCCGGTGGCGCAGGACGATATCGCGCGCATCCTGGAAGTGGCGGCGCGCGCGCCTTCGGGCGCCAACATGCAGCCGTGGAAAGTGTATGTGCTGTCGGGCGAGGCGCGCCAGCGCCTGTCGCGCCGCATCCTGGCCGCCTATGATGCGCCGAAGGCGCCCGATGCGCCCGCGCGCACGGCGTCGTATACCTATTACCCGCGCCAGTGGACGGCGCCGTTCATCGAACGCCGCCGCAAGATCGGCCTGGACCTGTACCAACTGCTGGGTTTGGAGCGGGGCGACACGGCCGGCATGGCGGCCCAGCATGGACGCAACTTCCAGTTCTTCGATGCGCCCGTGGGCCTGATCTTTACCATCGAGCGGGTGCTGGAACAGGGTTCCTGGCTCGATTACGGCATGTTCTTGCAAAATATCATGCTGGCGGCGCGCGCGCGGGCCTCGATACCTGCCCGCAAGCGGCCTTCATCCACTACCATGACATCATCCGCGACGAGCTGGACATACCGGCCAGCGAAATGCTGGTGTGCGGCATGGCCCTCGGCTATGCCGACCCGGACAAGATCGAGAACCGCTTGAGCACGGAACGCGAGCCGCTGGCCGGCTTTGTTAAATTCATGGACAAATAGACATTACCAGCGATGGGCACCGGCAAACAGCCGCTTAAGGATGAGCTTGTTTGCGGATCGCTAACGTTTTGTATTTCATTGCTGCAATAAATACTGTCCCAACTGTTAAATGGGCTTGCGATTACTCTGCATTTCGCTACACTGCAATAAGGCAACAGCTTCACGGGGAATTATCGAATGGCTAAGTTTAAACTGGCGCTGGGTGTCCTGGCTTCCCTGCTGTTTGCACTGGCGCCGGCTGCGGCCGTGCACGCCAGGGATGCGAACGGCAAATCCTCAGCCGCGAAGAAACACAACACCAAGAAAGTCAAGGTCGTGCTGCGCAAGGGCGCGACGGCCGCGCCGCGCGAAAAGAGCGTGCGCCGGGTCGTCATGGTGCGCGGCAAGCGCAAGGTCATCTATCAGAAAGTCAGCAGCGTGGCCGTGCCCATGGCCGCACCGATGCCCACCATGGGCGACCTGGCCGGCCTGAACCTCACGCGCGATCCGCTCGACCTCAAGTCGAGCGTGGCGCTGGTGCTGGACCAGAACAATTCGGAAGTGCTGTTTGAAAAGAATTCCAATGTCGCTCTGCCCATCGCCTCCATCACCAAGATGATGACGGGCCTGGTCGTGGTCGAAGCGCGCCAGGACATGGATGAAGTGCTGACGATTACGGACGAGGACGTCGACCGCGCCAAGTTCAGCAGCTCACGCCTGAAAGTGGGTTCGCAATTGACGCGCGCAAATATGCTGCACATCGCCCTGATGAGCTCGGAAAACCGCGCCGCCTCGGCGCTGGGCCGCAATTATCCGGGCGGCTTGCCGGCGTTTGTCGACGCCATGAACAGCAAGGCGCGCCAGCTGGGCATGATGGATACGCATTACGTCGATTCCAGCGGCTTGTCGAAAATGAACGTGGCCAGCGCGCGCGACCTGGGCAAGCTGGCCATGGCCGCCTTCCGCCATCCGCTGCTGCGCGAATACTCGACGGACCCGAAAGCCATCGTCGAAGCCAGCGGCCAGCCCATGCAGTTTGGCAATACGAATCACCTTGTGGCCAATCCGGGCTGGGAAATCGGCCTGCAAAAGACGGGCTTCATCAATGAGGCGGGACGTTGTCTGATGATGCAGGCTGTCATCGAAGGACGGGCCGTGATCATGGTCTTCCTCGATTCCAAGGGGAAACAATCGCGTACGGCCGATGCGGGGCGCATGCGCAAGTGGCTGGAGGCATTGAAACCCGCCAATATGAGCCTGCCCGGCGGATAAGGTATTCAGGGCAGCGTTGCTGCCCTGTCTCTTTACTCCTGGGGAATGAATCCCAGTGTGACAGAAATCTGGTTCGCCGTTTCCACCAGGTCCACCAGCCACTCATCCTGCAGGCGGTCGGCGGGGGCGGAAATGGACAGGCCGGCGATCAGCTTGCCCGAGTCGTCGCGGATGCCGGCGGCCATGCAACGCACGCCCAGTTCCAGCTCTTCATTGTCGCGCGCATAGCCGCGCTCGCGCACCAGGCTCAGCTCGCGCTCGAGCTTTTGCAGATCCGTGATGGAATTCTTGTTGTGCCCGGCCAAGCCCGTGCGCGTGGCATACGCGCGGATGGCTTTCGGTTCGTCGACGGAGAGGAACAGCTTGCCCGTCGAGGTCAGGTGCAGCGGGCCGCGGCCGCCGATGGCGCGCACCACCTGCATGCCTGAGCGCTCGGAAAAGGCGCGGTCGATGTAGACGATTTCGTCGCCCTGGCGCACGGACAGGTTGATGGTCTGCTGGGTTTTCTTGTGCAGCTGGCGCATGAAATCGAGCGCCGCTTCGCGCACGCTGAGGCGGCTTTTCACCACATTGCCCAGTTCCAGCAGGCGCATGCCCAGGCGGTAGGTGCCCGGTTCGATGCGGTCGACGAAGCGCGTCAGCACCATGTCGTTGAGGATGCGGTGCGCCGTCGAGGGATGCAGGCCGGATACTTTCGACAATTCCTTCAGGCTGACCGGGTCGGAATATTTGGCCAGGGCATCGAGCAGGGCGACCATGCGTTCGATCACCTGGATCGTCGTCTTCGGGGCTGCGACCGGTTCAATTTTCATGATGGATTTGGTGCAATGCAGTATTCATGCATCTTTATACCATGATGTGAAAAAATAGTGAAATGTTCCGAGATATTCAGCGAATAAATTGTCACAATTCTCATGTTGGCCGTCATAATTGGCGGCTGGATGGACTTTGAATCATGGAAAACTATGCAACCTGTAAATGAATTCAAGAGCAAAAGCGGCTTGAAACGGATTTTTTCCGCCTTTTTCTATTCGCTCGACGGCTTGAAAGCGGCCTGGCGCCACGAACACGCGTTCCGCCAGGAACTCGGTTTATTCGTCGTCGGCACCGTGATCGCTTTGCTGTTGCGCATTTCCGCCTTTGAAAAACTGGTGCTGATCGGCGTGCTGCTGCTGGTGCTGATCGTCGAACTGATCAATTCGGCAATCGAAGCCGTGGTCGACCGCATTTCGCTCGAGCGCCATCCGCTGTCGAAAAACGCCAAGGACTTCGGCAGCGCCGCCGTGCTGCTCACGTGTATCCTGGCTTTCGCCACGTGGTCTGTGGTGCTGTTCAACCGTTTTTATTAAGCACTAAATCCCCGTTGCGCGGCCTCGATATGCGAAAATCGCATATCGAACGGCGAAACGCTTCGTTCTCTTTGCGGCCGTTGCGCCGTAATCTGGTGGCTCTGAAAGTTCAACCATACGGGGATCTTAGATGCTGTCGAAAAAATCATCATTGCCGCCGCCCTCAGCGCGTTTGCCATTCTGCAAACGGCGCAGGCTGCCGATATCACCCTGCTCAATGTGTCGTACGACCCGACGCGCGAGCTGTACCAGGATGTGAATACGGCATTTGCCAAGGAATGGAAAGGCAAGACGGGCGACAACGTCAAGATCAAGCAATCGCACGGCGGCTCCGGCAAGCAGGCGCGCGCCGTCATCGACGGCCTGGAAGCGGACGTCGTCACGCTGGCCCTGGCCTACGACATCGATGCGCTGGCCGAGCACAAGCTGCTGGCCGCCGACTGGCAAAAACGCTTGACGCACAACAGCTCGCCTTACACCTCGACCATCGTCTTCCTGGTGCGCAAGGGCAATCCGAAAGGCATCAAGGATTGGAACGACCTGATCAAGCCGGGCGTGTCCGTCATCACGCCGAATCCGAAAACCTCGGGCGGCGCCCGCTGGAACCATTTGGCAGCCTGGGGCTACGCCTTGCGCCAGCCGGGCGGCAACGAAGCGAAGGCCAAGGATTTCCTCGGCAAACTGTATAAAAACGTGCCCGTGCTCGATTCCGGCGCGCGCGGCGCCACCACTACCTTCGTCGAACGCGGTATCGGCGACGTGCTGATCGCCTGGGAAAACGAGGCGTATCTCGCCGTCAAGGAACTGGGCCCGACCAAGTTCGACATCGTCACGCCGTCCGTCAGCATCCTGGCCGAGCCGCCCGTCGCCGTCGTCGACAAGTTTGCCGACAAGCATGGTACGCGCAAGGTGGCCGAGGCTTACCTGAACTACCTGTACACGGACGAAGCGCAAGACATCATCGCCAAGAATTACTACCGTCCGGCAACGGACAAGGCGGCGAAGAAATACGCGTCGCAGTTCGCCAAGGTCAACCTGTTCACCATCGAGCAAGTGGCCGGCGGCTGGACGGCGGCACAGAAGGCGCACTTTGCCGACGGCGGCATCTTCGACCAGATATACCAGCCTAAGTAATACCGGATGGCACGATTGCCAGACCGTTACTAAAAGGAACCATCATGGCGCTGCGCAGCTTTTCCGACTACCGGGTACTGATCGTGCCGGGCTTGCATAACAGCGGTCCCGAGCATTGGCAGAGCCGCTGGCAGCGCCTGTATCCGCAATTCGAGCGGGTCGAGCAGGATGACTGGAACGCGCCTGACCTGGCCGCCTGGTCGGCGCGCCTGGACCAGGTGCGGCGGCAGGATGCGCGTCCTACCCTGATCGTCGCCCACAGCTTCGGCTGCCTGACGGCGGCGCACAGCCTGGCGCGCGACCCGCAGGGCGTAGCCGGCGTGCTGCTGGTGGGGCCGGCCGATCCCGACAAGTTTGGCGTGGCGAAGGCATTGCCGCAAAAGCGGCTGCCTTGCCCCGGCATATTGATCGCCAGCCAGACCGATCCATGGATGACGGCCGAACACGCTGCACAGTGGGCACGGCGCTGGAATTGCAAGTATATTGATGGCGGTGCGTTGGGCCATATCAACGCCGAGTCGCGCCTTGGCGATTGGGTCTATGGCCAGGCGCAACTGCAAACGCTGTTTGATCTGGCGCAAAGCGACAAGCGCCACCGTCAGGCAGCCTGATACGACGAACATCCCGCCACACAATTTTTCAAGGAGATCACGATGACTTTACGCCTGGGCGATGTCGCCCCTGATTTTGAACAAGACAGCTCGATCGGCCCGCTCCAGTTCCACGAATGGGCGGGAAATTCCTGGGTGGTGCTGTTTTCCCACCCGGCCGACTTTACGCCCGTGTGCACGACGGAGCTGGGCCTGACGGCCAAGCTCAAGCCGGAATTCGACAAGCGCAACGTGAAGGCCATCGCCCTGTCCGTGGACGCGGCCGAGTCGCACAAGAGCTGGATCAAGGATATCGAAGAGACGCAAAACACGGTGGTGGGCTTCCCCATCATCGCTGACGTCGACAAGAAAGTGTCGGTGCTGTACGACATGATTCACCCTGAACAGTCCGTCACGGCCACCGTGCGCTCCGTCTTTATCATCGACCCGAACAAGAAAGTGCGGCTGATCCTCACGTATCCGCTCAGCACGGGCCGCAACTTCAATGAAATCCTGCGCGTCATCGACGCCCTGCAGCTGACGGACGGCTACACGGTGGCCACGCCCGGCAACTGGAAGGATGGCGACGACGTCATCATTCCCTTGACCGTGCAAGACCCGGAGGTGATCAAGCAGAAATATCCGAAGGGCTTTACGGCCGCCAAGCCATACTTGCGCTTGACGCCGCAGCCGAACAAGTAAGAGCACCGAAAAAACGTCCATGGCGTTGTTGCATTGCCTCGCCGTACATTCGTACTGTCTTCGGCAACGCGCCTAGCCCTGAACGTTTTATTCGGCACTCTTGTTTTTCATAAAAAACGCACCTGTCCGGTGCGTTTTTTTCGCCCATGGATTCTGCTGGCAAGTATGCAAAATCCATCTAAGCAAATGAGAAATGGTTAGTTCTTTTTATAACGATTGCATGTGATTATTGCGCCCTATAACTCAAAAATGTAATAAGAAGGGGTTTCCATGTCTGAAGCAACACTAGCGCCGCCCAAGGCGCGCGGAGCGCCGTTTCGGGTCATGCCGGGGTTTAAGCTGTCACTGGGCTTCACGCTCTTTTACCTGGCCTTGATCGTCCTCATTCCCTTGTCGTCGGTGTTCCTGAAAACCTTCACCATGACATGGGACGCCTTCTTCAGCGCCGTCACGTCCGAGCGCGTGATGGCGTCGTACCGCCTGACGTTCGGCGCCTCGCTGATCGCCGCCCTGCTGAACGTGGTGTTTGGCGGCATCCTGGCCTGGGTGCTGGTGCGCTACAAGTTTCCCGGCAAGCGCATCATCGACGCGCTCGTCGACTTGCCGTTCGCCTTGCCGACGGCCGTGGCCGGCATCACCCTGACGGCCCTGTATTCGTCGAACGGCTGGTTCGGCCAGTTCATCGAAGGCGTGCTGGGCATCAAGGTGGCGTTCACGCCGCTGGGCGTGGTGGTGGCGCTGACCTTCATCGGCTTGCCCTTTGTCGTGCGCACCGTGCAGCCGGTGCTGGAAGACGCGGAAAAGGAACTCGAAGAAGCGGCCGCCAGCCTGGGCGCCAATTCCCTGCAAACGTTTATCCGCGTCATCTTCCCCACGATTCTGCCATCGTTGCTGACGGGATTTGCGCTGGCCTTCGCCCGCGCCACGGGCGAGTACGGTTCCGTGATCTTTATCGCCGGCAACATGCCGATGGTGTCGGAAATCACGCCGCTGTTCATTATTACCAAGCTGGAGCAATACGATTACGCAGGCGCCACGGCCATCGCCGTGGTGATGCTGGTGGTGTCCTTCCTGCTGTTGTTGACGATTAACCTGCTGCAAGCATGGACGCGCGGAAAGGCGAAGAAATCATGAGTACGAATACGACTGCCGCCGCTGGCGTGGACAATGCACTGCCGACAGCGCGCCGCTTCGAGCCGAATGTCGGCCCCGTCGTGCTGGAACCGTTGTGGGTGCGCACGGTATTGATCACCATCGCCTTGCTGTTCCTGACGGCGTTCCTCATCGTGCCCCTGGTGGCCGTGTTTGCCGAAGCGTTCAAGAAGGGCTGGGAAGCGTATATCGCCGCCATCATCGATCCGGACGCGATTTCCGCCATCAAGTTGACCCTGATCACGGCCGCCATCGCCGTGCCGCTGAACCTGGTATTCGGCGTGGCCGCTTCCTGGTGCATCGCCAAGTTCGACTTCCGCGGCAAGAGCATCCTGCTGACCCTGATCGACTTGCCGTTTTCCGTTTCCCCGGTGATTTCCGGCCTGATCTACGTGCTGATGTTCGGCGCCCAGGGCTGGTTCGGCCCGTGGCTGCAGGCGCACGACATCAAGATCCTGTTCGCCGTGCCCGGCATCGTGCTGGCCACCATCTTCATTACCTTCCCGTTCGTGGCGCGCGAACTGATTCCGCTGATGCAGTCGCAGGGCAGTGAAGAGGAAGAGGCCGCCATCGTGCTGGGCGCCTCCGGCTGGAATACTTTCCGCAGAGTCACCTTGCCGAACATTAAGTGGGGTCTGCTGTACGGCGTGATCCTGTGCAACGCCCGCGCCATGGGCGAGTTCGGCGCCGTGTCCGTCGTGTCCGGCCACATCCGCGGCGAAACCAACACCATGCCGCTGCAGGTGGAGATTCTGTACAACGAGTACAACTTCGCCGCCGCGTTTGCCGTCGCCTCCCTGCTGGCCCTGCTGGCGCTGGTGACCCTGGCCCTGAAAGCCTTCATTGAGTGGCGTTTGAACGAGAGCGACGCCGACGATTCCGCCTTACGTTCCACGGAGCACTGATATGACCATCGCAGTTAAAAACATCCACAAGCGTTTCGGCGATTTCGTCGCCCTCGACAATATCTCGCTGGACTTTCCCGCCGGCGAACTGACGGCCCTGCTGGGCCCGTCGGGTTGCGGCAAGACGACTTTGCTGCGCATTATTGCCGGTCTGGAACACCCTGACAGCGGTCAGGTGCTGCTCGATGCGGAAGACGCGTCGAACCGCCACGTGCGCGAGCGGCAAGTCGGTTTCGTATTTCAACACTATGCGCTGTTCAAGCACATGACCGTGTTCGAGAACGTGGCCTTTGGCTTGCGCGTGAAGTCGCGCAGCGAGCGCCCGTCGGAAGACCAGATCCGCCGTAAAGTGAAAGATTTGCTGGAACTGGTGCAGCTGGACTGGCTGGCCGACCGCTATCCGCCGCAACTGTCGGGCGGACAACGCCAGCGTATCGCTCTGGCGCGCGCCCTGGCTGTCGAGCCGCGCGTGCTGCTGCTCGACGAGCCGTTCGGCGCCCTGGATGCCAAGGTGCGCAAGGAATTGCGCCGCTGGCTGCGCCGCCTGCATGACGATCTGCACGTCACCAGCATTTTTGTGACGCATGACCAGGAAGAGGCGCTGGAAGTGGCCGACCAGGTGGTGTTGATGAACAAGGGCACGGTCGAGCAATTGGGTTCGCCTGAGCAAGTCTACAACCACCCGGCCTCGCCGTTCGTGTATGGCTTCCTGGGCAACGTCAACCTGTTCCACGGCCGCGTGCATGACGGCGTGATGGCGACCGGCGACGCCAGCTTCGAGGTGCCCGATTACGCGGGCGTGAGCGACAGCAAGGGCACGGCCTATGTGCGTCCGCACGACCTGGAAATCGACCGCTACACGCAGGGCGCGGAAGGCATCGTGGTCAAGCTGAGCCGTGCCCATGCGATCGGCCCGCTGGCCCAGTTGGATTTGCAGCGCGTCGACAACAGCGAGCTGATCGAAGCGGTGATGTCGAACGAGCGTTTTACCCATCTGCAGCTGAAGGAAGGCGAAACGCTGGTAGTCCGCCCGAAACGCCTCCACGTGTTCGTTGAACCAACAAGAACCTAAAGGCTGAAAATATATGAACTTTCAACAACTGCGTTCGATCCGCGAAGCGGCCCGCCGCGGCTATAACCTGACGGAAGTGGCCAACGCGCTGTTCACGTCGCAGCCGGGCGTGAGCCGGCAGATCCGCGAACTCGAGGACGAGCTGGGCGTGGTGATTTTCGAGCGCAACGGCAAGCGCTTGACGGGCTTGACGGAACCGGGCAAGGGCATTTTGAAAATCGTCGACCGCCTGCTGATCGAGGCGGAAAACCTGCAGCAGGCCAGCCTCGAATACAGCGGCCAGACCAGCGGCACCTTGTCGGTGGCGGCCACGCACACGCAGGCGCGCTATGCGCTGCCGAAAGTGGTACAGGGCTTTCGCGCCGCCTTCCCCGAGGTGCGCATCGCGCTGCAGCAAAGCGCACCGGAACATATCGCGGAATGGGTGCTCTCGGGCAAGACCGATATCGGCATCGCCACGGAAGGCCTGAGCCAGTTCCCCGACCTCGTGTCGTTCCCGTGCTACCGCTGGAGCCATCTGATCGTCGTGCCGGACGGCCATCCGCTGCTCGAACACTCGCCGATCCGCCTGGAAGACTTGGCGAAATACCCGCTGATTACCTACGACAAGGGTTTTACGGGCCGCGGCCATATCGACGATGCGTTCGCCAAGGCGGGCGTGACGACCGACATCATCCTCACGGCCATGGATTCCGACGTCATCAAGCAATACGTGGCGCTGGGGCTGGGCGTGGGCATCGTCGCCTCAATGGCCTTCGACCATGGCCGCGACAAGGGGCTGCGGGCCGTGGAAGCATCGCACCTGTTCGCCACCAATACGACGCGCCTGGCCGTGCGCCGCGGCGCCTACCTGCGCGCCTACGCCTACGAGTTCATCCTGCAGCTGGCGCCGGACCTGACGCGCGAAGACATCGACCGCGCCATGGCGGGCGAGGACGCTCTTTAAGCCAGCGCGGCCCGCTGTGCGCGGGTCAGGCTGGCCACGGCGCGCGCATGGCTATCCTGCACCAGTTCCGCCAGGTAATCGGCCGGGAAGCGCGCCACGTCGACGATGGTGATCCAGTGAAAGCGGCCCATGTAGCGGGCCGGTTTCACGCCCGGCATGTCCGTCAGTTCGATGAAGCGCCCGGCGCTGACGCGCAGGCTGAAGCGCCATTGTTCCGGCGCGCTGGTCTTGAAATAGGCAAACTTCTTGCCGCTCACTGCATACACGAGGATGTTCGACGGCGCACCGTACAGCACGGCTTGCGCGCCGGGCAGGGCCGCGCAAAATTCCTTCAGTTCATCTGTCGTCATTCGTCCACCGCCATGCATGGTTGCGTGTTGTGGGCGATGGCCTCGGGCGGCGATTTATAGATGGTGTAGGGGGCGCGCGCCGCCAGGTGCCAGCTGGGCATGGTTATCCGATATCAAGAAGAGTGAACCCATGGTAGCCGATTGCGTGTCAGGATGACCACGCCTTCCTTCATGCTGGTTGCCGCAGGGCTACACCACCGCATGGGATGTGCCGATCTACAACAATCTTGCTTCCTGAAGCGGCGTCCGGTCGCGGCAAGGATGGTAGCACGCCCCGTGATAGCCGTTCTCGGTAAGAAACTGATGGGGCCGATTGAAAATGCCAATGGTAAAATTTGTTTCTTTTATTGCACTTTGGTTTCTTGAATGATATCTTTTGTCCAATCGCAAAGAAATATAACAAAAATATAATCAACGTTGTAATTTTTGAAATTTATCAATAGGGGAAATTATGAATACGACTAAACATGCGCTGCTGGGTCTGTGCCTGAGCGTTTCGGCTTTCCTGGCGCCATTGGCCCAGGCCGCAAGCTGGGTGGAAATCACCGATCCCGCCATGAGCGGCTTCTCGGTGGGCGGCAAGACCGTCACCTACGGCAGCGTGGCAGCGGACTCGGTCTGGGTCTATGACGGCGCCAACCCGTCCGGCGCGCAAAGCGCGGCCGCCATCCAGAGCTTGGTCAGCAGCAAGTTTGGTCTGCCTTCCAGCGGTACCGGCTCGCTGGTCTTTGCCGCCCAGGGCGACCTGGAAAGCGGCAAGTCCGGTTCGTTCACCGTCAACTCCAGCTTCGACTACCTGGCCGTGCATTATGGCCGTGGCGAACTGCTGTTCCACTGGGACACGCCGCTGGCCGCGAATACGGTTTTCAGCATTGCCAACCTGCCGCGCGGCCTGAGCAATTTCCGCGCCTACAGTTCGGTATCGGCCGTGCCTGAGCCAGCGACCTACGGCATGCTGATGCTGGGCCTGGGCCTGGTCGGTTTTGTCGCGCGCCGCCGCCGCGCCTGAGCCTGAGGCGCCTGCGGGCGCTTGTGCTAAAGCATGAAAAAAGCCCGGAAACGCGATGCGTTCCGGGCTTTTTGCATGGCAGGGGGGATTTACCAGCTATAGCCAGCCTTGGCGTAGTAATAGCGGCCGTTGAAGCCGTTCGGCGCGAAGATGCTGTACGGCTGGGTACCGTTGACGTTCAGGTTGCCCGCGCTCGTCACTTGCGCCGGATAGCGGTTGGTGACGTTGTCGATGCCGGCCACCAGACGCCAGTTCTTGCCCAGTTTCACGGAACCGGAGACGTCCAGCACCCATTGCGGGTCATACGTCTGGTCCAGCTTGACGTCGTTTTGCGGTACGGTGAAGCTGCCGTAGCGCGTCACGACGCCGTGCGCATTCCAGATGCCGAAGCCGTAGTCGGCGGCCAGGCTGAACTTGTCCTTCGGCGACGCCACCGTGATGCGGTCGATGCTTTGGCGGTCGATCAGTTTCAGGTTGTTGGCCGTCAGGATGGCCGGATTGTCGGCGATTTTCCGTACCGTGCTCTTGTTGTGGTTGTACGCCACGGTGAGGTCCAGGCGGTCCTTGTCCTGCAGGTCGATGCGGTAGGTGCTGACGATGTCCACGCCTTCCGTGCGCGTATCGACGGCGTTGGTGAAGTAGCGCGCCGCGCCCACGGTCGAGCCTTGCGTCGCCAGCTGGGCCTTGAGCTTGTCGTTCAGCGCCAGGTTGGCCGAGAACAGGATGCGGTTGTCGATGTCGATGCGGTAGGCGTCGATGCTGGTGGTGAAGTTGCGGCTGGGCTGGAACTGCAGGCCCAGGCTGTAGTTGCGGGCCTTTTCCGGCTTCAGGTCTTGCGCACCGAGGGCGCGCGCCTGCGGCGTATTCACGGCGAAGGTGCCCGTCTCGATGGCCGTATTGTTGCCGTTGATGACCTGGAAGTTGGTGGTGGTGATGGTGTAGTACTGCTGCGCCAGCGATGGCGCGCGGAAGCCGCTCGACACCGTGCCGCGCAGGGACAGCGCGTCCGTGAACGCATAGCGGGCCGAACCCTTGGCCGAGGTGGTGCTGCCGAAATCGCTGTAGCGCTCATGGCGCAGGGCCACGCCGCCGGACAGCTTTTTCGTCGCTTCCGCTTCCAGGTTCACATAGATCGACTCGTTGTGGCGCGAGTGGCTGCCGGCGTTGGCGGGCTGGAAGCCGGAAAAGCCTTGCGCGCCGCCTGCGCTGGGGGGCGTGGTAACGACCGTGACGTAGGACGCTTCATCGCCGGCGCCGATGCTGTACTTTTCATGGCGCGCTTCGGCGCCCACGGCCACCGTCAGGGGGCCCGTAAAGAAAGACACGGGAAATTCGCGCGCCGCATCGAGGTTGAACACCGTCTGTTCGTTTTTCAGCGAGCCGGCATAGAAATGCGTGGGGCTGTTCGCGCCCAGCGACTGGTTGACCGTGTTGTCCAGGTCCAGCTCGAACTTGTTGCTGCCGTAATTGAGGCTGGCATCCCAGCGCCAGCCGGCCGCTTCGCCGCGCAGGCCCGTGACGATGGATTGGTCGGTCAGGGTGCTGTTTTGCAGAGGCAAGAAGCCTTCCGGGTAGATCGGCGTGCGCTGCACAATTTCCTTGTGGGCCGGAACGGTGGGCGTGGCAGGTACCGTCACTTCGATCAGCGCCGTGCGCCAGGTCGCGGCGGCCGACGTATCGCGCTTGCCATAGTTGCCGAAGGCATACCAGTCGAGGTTATCGCTGATGTGGTATTCGCTGTTGAGGAAAATCGTTGCCGGCTTGCTTTCCGGGTCGCCGTAGCGCTGGTTGACCTTGCCGTAGCGCGGTTCCAGCGGATTGCGGAAGTCGGCGCCGGCGCGGTTGGTCGGGTCGCGTTCCGCCACTTCGGCCGAGACGCGCACCCAGCCGTCCTCGCCCAAGGCGAAGCCGGCCGAACCCTTGATGGATTTTTGCTTGCCGTCGCGTTCCTGCGTCTGGCCATAGCCCACTTCGATGTCGCCGCCGGCCGCGCCTTTTTCAGGATGATGTTGATCACGCCGGCAATCGCGTCGGAACCGTACTGGGCCGCCGCGCCATCGCGCAGCACTTCCACGTGGTCGATGGCGGCCAAAGGAATGGCGTTCAGGTCGACGGGCGCCGAGCCGCGGCCCAGCGAACCGTTGACGTTGACGACGGCCGAGGTGTAGCGGCGCTTGCCGTTCACCAGTACCAGGGTCTGGTCGGGCGACAGGCCGCGCAACTGGGCCGGACGCACGGCGTCGCTGGCGTCGGCGCCCGTGGCGCGGGCGAAGTTCAGCGATGGCAGCAGGCGCGCCAGCACGGTGGCCAGCTCGCCCGAACCCGTGCTTTGCAGGTCGCGCGAAGTGAGGATGTCGATCGGCGATTCGGAATCGATGGTGCGGCGGTTCTTGGCGAAGGTGCCGGTGACGACCACCGACTGCAATTCGCCTTCGGCCGGCAGCTCTTGCTGCGCTTGCGCCTGCATCGGCAGGCTGAAGCAGGCCACCAGGCTGGCGGCGATCACGGTTTTTACGGGGAGGGCGGGACGCTGGGAGCGGGCGGTGCTTGAACTCATCGACGATATCTCTTCGGTTGTGGTTGCGCGGACCATGGCGGTCCGGTGATGCAATCAGATTAACAGTGGGCACGCGGCGTGCTTACGAATCGTTCTGTCTATCGATATGCAATAAATATCTGAAAGACGTCAACATGGTGCGCGTAGCGCATATGGCCTCGTTTCCAGCATACGACCGGGCACGGCAAGGCCGCAATGCTGCACAGCAGTAAATTGCCGGCTGTTGTATAAATACGACTATCTGCGATGAGCGTGGGAGCCTGGCGGCGGCATGCGCCGCCAGACGGCGGGAATTACTGCCCCGGATTGGGCGCTCTGGCGTGGATGGCGTCGACGGCCGCCACCAGTTCCGGCGACAAGGTGAGGTGATGCGCGTCGATATTTTGCTGCAGCTGCGCCACGCTGGTGGCGCCGATGATGGTCGACGCGACGAACCAGCGCGAATAGCACCACGCGAGCGCCAGCTGCGCCGGCGTCAAGCCATGCGCGCGGGCCAGCGCCGCATACTGGCTGGCTGCCGCGATGGTGGCGGGGCGCACGTAGCGAGGGCTCCAGCCGGCCGGGAAACGCGTCAGGCGGCCCTTGGCCTGCGGATCGTCGAGGTACTTCGCCGTCAGCTGGCCGAACGCCAGCGGGCTGTAGGCCAGCAAGCTGACGTTTTCGCGGTGGCAGGTTTCGTCGAGCAGGCTCGTCTCGAAATGGCGCGCCGTCAGGTTGTACAGGTTCTGGATGGAAACGATGCGCGGCAAGCCTTTCAGCTCGGCCTGCTTGATGTATTCGCACACGCCCCACGACGATTCGTTCGATACGCCGATGTGGCCGATCTTGCCCTCTTCAATCAGCTTGCCCAGCACGGCCAGCGTGTCCTCGATGGCGACCGACGCGTGTTCCTTGCGCGGGTCGTACACGCTGGCGCCGAAGATGGGCAGATTGCGGCTGGGCCAGTGCAATTGATACAGGTCGATGTGCTCCGTTTGCAGCCGGCGCAGGCTGTCCTCGACGGCGGCGCGGATGTTGACCGCGTCGTGATCCGTCTTGCCTTTGCGTATCCAGTGCATGCGCGAGTTCGGTCCCGCTACCTTGCTGGCCAGGACGATCTGGCTGCGCTTGCCGCTTTTCTTCAGCCAGCTGCCGATGTAACGCTCCGTGCTGCCCTGCGTTTGCGCGCTGGCCATCACGGGATACATTTCCGCCGTGTCGATGAAGTTGATGCCACGTTCCAGCGCGTAATCGAGCTGGTTGTGCGCTTCGGCTTCGCTGTTCTGTTCGCCGAAGGTCATCGTGCCCAGGCAGATCGTGCTCACTTCCAGGCCGCTGGAACCCAGTTTGACCTTGTTGATCATTTCGCCTGTTTGCCGTGCAGTGCGCGCGCGCAATCCTTGATCAGGGCGGGACCGGCGTAAATCAGGCCGCTGTACAGCTGCACCAACTGCGCGCCCGATTCGAACTTGGCCACGGCGTCGCTACCCTGCATGATGCCGCCCACGCCGATGATGGGCAGGGCGTCGCCCAGTTCCGCCTTCAGCAAACGGATCACATTGTTCGACAGCTCGAACACGGGCGCGCCCGACAGGCCGCCCGCTTCGGCGCCGTGCTGCATGCCTTCGACGGCGCTGCGCGACAGGGTCGTGTTGGTGGCGATGACGCCGTCGATCTTGTGGCGCGTGAGCGACTCGGCGATGCTTTTCACCTGTTCGCCATCCATGTCCGGCGCGATCTTCAATGCCAGCGGCACGTAGCGCTTGTGCTTGTCCGCCAGGCGCGCCTGGGCGTCCTTCAGTTGCGACAGCAGGGCGTCGAGTTCCGACGCGCCCTGCAGCTGGCGCAAATTCTTGGTGTTCGGCGACGAGATGTTCACCGTCACATAGCTGGCGTAGGGGTAGACTTTTTCCAGGCACAGCAGGTAATCCTCGGCCGCCCGTTCGATGGGCGTGTCGGCGTTCTTGCCGATGTTCAGGCCCAGCACGCCGGCGCGCTCCTGGTAAAACTTCGACGCCTGCACATTGGCCACGAAGGCGTCCACGCCGCCATTATTGAAACCCATGCGGTTGATGATGCCCTGCGCCTGCGGCAGGCGGAACATGCGCGGTTTCGGATTGCCCGCCTGCGCGCGCGGCGTGACGGTGCCCACTTCGATCGAGCCGAAACCCAGGTCGGCCAGCGCGTCGATGTAGGCGCCATCCTTGTCCAGGCCGGCGGCCAGGCCTACTGGATTGGGGAAGGTGATGCCCATCACCGTGCGCGGGTCCGCCGCCGGTTTGCCGGCCAGCTTCGTCAGGCCCAGCGCGCTGGCGCGTTTCAGGGCGGGCAAGGTGAAATGATGGGCCGCTTCGGCATCCATCGAAAACAGCAGGGGACGGGCGAGGGAATACAGGAATTTTTCAGACATGGGGCGCTTTGAGTAGGTATGCGGGCTGCCGGGAAGGGCTGGCGGCGCGCGAAATAAGTGCCGTATTTTACCGTGTTCCGCGCGGCTGCCGGGTGTATAGTTCTTGTTGGTCTGATGCAATATTGAGTCCTTGCTAATTCGCATCCGGCCGCGGACTTTCCTGTTTCTTCCCTGTTCCCTTCACTTCATAAGCGAGACATCGATTGAAAAAGACACGCATCCTGACCGCCATCGCGGCCGCCAGCGCACTGCTGCTGAGCCACCCGGCCCTGGCCTTGCCCAATACGCAGGACACCCGCATGCTGAGTGAACCGGCCGTCTCCAGCCGCCACATCGCCTTCATCTATGCGGGCGACGTATGGCTATCGAACCTCGACGGCGGCGGCGCGCGGCGCCTCACTTCCGACCTGGGCGACAAATCGAACCCCGTGTTTTCGCCCGACGGCAGCCTGATCGCGTATAGCGCGAACATCGACGGCAATGTCGACGTGTATGTGATCGCGGCGGCGGGCGGCGTGCCGCGCCGCCTGACCTTCCACCCGGGCGCCGACCTGGCGCAATCGTTCACGCCCGATGGCCAGGCCGTGATGTTCACTTCGCCCCGCGCCGCCTTCAACAACCGCTTCCAGAAGCTGTTTACGGTGCCCGTGGCGGGCGGCGTGGAAACGCAGCTGGAAATCCCGAACGCGTCGCGCGCCACGTATTCGCCCGATGGCAAGCGCATCGCCTACAACCCCCTGATGCCCGCCTTCAAGCAGTGGAAGCGCTACCGGGGCGGCACCAATTCCTGGCTGTGGCTGTTTTCGTCCAGCGACAAGTCGATCGAAAAAATCCCCCAGCCCAGCACGCGCTCGAACGACGTCGACCCCATGTGGATCAAGGACACCGTGTACTTCCGCTCCGACCGCAACGGCGAATTCAACCTGTTTGCCTACGACGTCAAGACGAAAGCCGTGCGCCAGCTGACGCGGCACAAGGATTTCCCCGTGCTGAACGCGTCGGCCGCGAACGGCACCATCGTCTACGAGCAGGCCGGCTATCTGCACTCGTTTGACATCGCCAGCGGCCAGGCGCGCAAGCTGACCATCGGCGTGGCCAGCGACCTGGGACAGACGCGCGCCCGCTGGGTGAAGAACGCGAAATACATCCGCGACGCCTCGATTTCGCCGTCGGGCGCGCGCATCGCCTTCGAATACCGGGGCGAGATCGTCACCATCCCCGCCGACAAGGGCGACGTGCGCAACCTGACGCAGACGGCCGGCGCCCACGAGCGCACGCCCATCTGGTCGCCCGATGGCCGCTCGGTCGCGTATTTCTCGGACGAGTCGGGCGAATACGAGCTGCATGTGCGCGCGCAGGACGGCAAGGGCGCCGTGCGCAAGTTCAAGCTCAATGGCAGCGGCTTCTATGACAACGCCGTCTGGTCGCCCGACAGCAGGAAGATCGCGTTTGCCGACAATGGCTGGAGCATGTACGTGATCGACATCGGCAACGGCAAGGTGCAAAAAATCGCCACGGAGCCGATGTATGGCGTCGACAAGAGCATGCGCGCCGCGTGGGCGCCCGATTCGCGCTGGCTGGCCTACACGCTCAATTCGCCCACCTACACGCGCAGCGCCTACATCTATTCCGTCGAGCAGAACAAGTCCATGCCCGTGACCGATGGCCTGTCCGACGTGGCCCAGCCCGTGTTCGACAAGAGCGGCAAATACCTGTACTTCTTCGCGTCGACGAATGCGGGCCCCAGCAACAACTGGTTCTCGCAGCAGAACGAAGACAACCTGGTGACGCGCACCGTGTGGATGGCCGTGCTGCGGCGCGACCTGCCGTCGCCGCTGATCAAGGAAAGCGACGAGGAAAAGGCCGCCGGCGCGGAGAGCAGGAAAGACACGGCGAAGGCGGAAGCGGAGCCGAAGAACGAGCCGAAGATCGATCCGAAGACGGGCCGCGACGACCCGAAAGTGGCAGTGGTCCCCGTGGCGCCGATCCACATCGATTTCGACGGCATCGCCACGCGCATCGTCGACCTGCCGCTGCCGGCCGCGCAGTTTTCCAGCCTGACCGCCGGCGCCGCCGGGCAGATCTTCCTGCTGCGCGAAAGCGACGGCAAGAAGGCCGTGCAGCGCTTCGATCTGAAGGAGCGCAAGGCGGAAACCGTGGTGGCGGAAGCCGATGATTTCGAAGTATCGGCCGATGGCAAGAAGCTGCTGTACCGCCAGAAGGACAACTGGGCCATGGGGTCTGCCACGGGCAAGCTGCTGGCGCCGGGCGAAGGCAAGATCAAGGTCGACGCCATCGAAGTGAAAGCCGATCCGCGCGCCGAGTGGGCGCAGATTTTCAATGAAGTGTGGCGCATCAACCGCGATTATTTCTATGACCCGGGCATGCATGGCGTGGACTGGAAGGCCATGCGCGACAAGTACGCCGTCTTCCTGCCCGAGTTGTCCAGCCGCGCGGACCTGAACCGCCTGATCCAGTGGATGTGCAGCGAACTGGCCGTTGGCCACCACCGCGGCGGTGGCGGCGACGATTTCATCGAGGCGAAGAAGGTGCCGGGGGACTCTTGGGCGCCGATTACGAGGTCAGCGACGGCCATTACCGCTTCAAGAAGGTGTATGGCGGCTTGAACTGGAATCCGGCCCTGCGCGCGCCGCTGACGGAGCCGGGCCTGAACGTGAAGGCGGGCGAATACCTGCTGGCCGTCGACAGCCGCCCGCTGGCGCCGCCGACGAATATCTACAGCGCCTTCGAGAACACGGCCGGCAAGGCCATCGACCTGACCGTGGGACCATCGGCCGACGGCAAGGCGCGCGCACGATCACCGTGGTGCCCGTGCCGACGGAAGATGCCTTGCGCAACCGCGACTGGATCGAAGGCAATATGCGCAAGGTCAATGCGGCCACCAATGGCAAGGTGGCGTACGTGTACGTGCCGAATACGGCGGGCCTGGGCCACACCTACTTCAAGCGCTACTTCTTCCCGCAGGCGGACAAGCAGGCCATCATCGTCGACGAGCGTTTCAATGGCGGCGGCAGCGTGGCCGATTACTACATCGAGATCCTGCAGAAGAAGGAAATCGCCTGGTGGACCATGCGCTACGGCGCCGACATGAAGACGCCGTCCGCCTCGATCCAGGGGCCGCGCGCCATGCTGATCGACGAGACGGCCGGCTCGGGCGGCGACTTGCTGCCGTGGATGTTCCGCAAGAACAACATGGGCCCGCTGATCGGCAAGGCCACCTGGGGCGGCCTGGTGGGCATCCTCGGCTTCCCCGTGCTGATGGATGGCGGCACGATCACGGCGCCGAACCTGGCGTTCTGGACGCGCGAAAACGGCTGGGGCGTGGAAAACGAAGGCGTGCCGCCCGATATCGAAGTCGAGCAAACGCCGGCCGACGTCATCGCCGGCCGCGATCCCCAGCTGGAAAAGGCGATCGAGGTGATCCAGGCCGAACTGGCGAAGAATCCGCCCGTGCGGCCGGCACGTCCGGTGTTTCCGGACAAGAGCAGGTAACAAGGCGTAGGTCGGATTAGCGGCGCCGCCGAGGCGCAGCGTAATCCGACACCATTGTTGGCTTTGCAGTGTCGGATTACGCGGCGTACCGCCGCTAATCCGACCTACCCGATTTTACAGGACGACCCACTGCCCCTTGATCCGCGCTTCCAGCGGCTTGAAGTTGATTTTATAGGCCATCTTCGGGCTTTGCGCGATCCAGTAGCCCAGGTAGATGTAGGGCAGTCCCAGTTCCTGCGCCTGGGCGATCTGCCACAGCACGTTGTAGGTGCCGTACGAGGCGCCCGGCACGTCGGGATCGAAGAATGTGTAGACGGATGACAGGCCGTCGGCCAGCACGTCGATGATGCTGACCATGCGCAGCGTGCCTTCGGCATCGCGGAACTCCACCAGGCGCGTGTTGACCCGGCTTTGCAGCAAAAATTGCGCGTACTGGTCGCGGCTGTCCTGGTCCATGCCGCCGCCCGCGTGGCGCGTGCTCTGGTAGCGCAGATACAGTTCGTAGTGCTCGTCGAGGAAGGACAGGGTGGCCACGCCCGCCTGCAGGTCGGCGTGCCGGCTCCACGCGCGGCGCTGGTTGCGGTTCGGCGTGAACTCGCCGGCCACCACGCGCACGGGGATGCAGGCCTGGCAGCCGTCGCAATACGGGCGGTAGGTGAAAATGCCGCTGCGGCGAAAGCCGTTGCGCACCAGTTCCGAATACACGTCGCTGTTGATCAGGTGCGAAGGCGTGGCCACCTGCGAGCGGGCCTGGCGATCGTCCAGGTAGCTGCACGGATACGGTGCCGTCGTGTAGAACTGCAGGGTGGCAAACGGTAGTTCGTTCAGGTGCGTCATGCTGATCCTGTCTGGTCTGTCCGCAGCAATCGAAATGTGCCTGGCGGTGTGCCTGGAGATATCATAGCTTTTTTACGCCGGCGGCGCAGCATGCCAATCGGTGATTTGCGCTGCTTCAATGGCGATCCTTACATGGGCCAGGAAGCGCGCGCGCGAAATGGGCGCCGCGCCCAGCGAGGCCAGGTGTTTCGTTTCTTGCTGACAGTCAATCATGGCCACGCCGCGCGCCCGCAAAAAGCGCACGAGGTGCGCCAGCGCGATCTTCGAGCCATCCGAAACGCGGGCGAACATCGATTCGCCATAGAACATGCGCCCGATCGACACGCCATACGCGCCGCCCACCAGTTCGCCGTCCAGCCACAGCTCCGACGAGTGCGCATAGCCCAGCTTGTGCAAGCCCGTGTAGCCGGCGATGATGTCGTCGGAAATCCAGGTGCCCGGACCATCCTTGCGCGGCGCCGCGCAGGCGCGCATGACGGCGTCGAAATCGCCGTCGAAGCGCAGCTGCCAGCGTCCGTCCGTGGCGGCGCTGCGCTCGACCTTGCGGATCGCCTTGGCCAGGCTGTCGGACACCTTGAAGTCCGCCGTCATCAGCACCATGCGCGGATCGGTGCTCCACCAGAGTATGGGCTGGCCCTCGGAAAACCAGGGGAAGATGCCGCGCTTGTAGGCGTCGAGCAGGCGCGCGGGCGACAGGTCGGCGCCGGCCGCCAGCAGGCCGGGCGCTTCGTCGGTGAGGGCGCGCGAGACGTCGGGGAACGGGGTGTGGATGTCGAGCCAGGGAATCATGCGGCGTCAAAAATGGCAGGTGATGGGGGCTTACTCGGCATCCGTGCGCGCCATCGGGCGCGTGATGTCGCCCGTATGCACACCGTAGCTGCCGCCTTCGCGGATTTTCACGCGGTCGGCAAAGAACAGTTCCAGGGTGGCGCGGATGGTGGGGAAGGCCAGGTCATCCCAGGGTATCTGCGCTTCCGTAAACAGGCGCACGTCCAGGCTTTCGATGCCGGGCGCGAAATCGAGGTCGCGCAGGCGGGCCAGGTAGAACAGGTGCACCTGGTGCACGCGCTGCACGTTGAGCAGCGAAAACAGGGGACCCAGCTCGATATTCGCGCCCGCTTCCTCCACCGTTTCGCGCTCGGCCGCGTCGGACGTCGTTTCGTCGTTTTCCATGAAGCCGGCCGGCAGGGTCCAGTAGCCGAGGCGCGGCTCGATGGCCCGCTTGCACAGCAAGACCTGCAACTGGCCATCCTCTTCCCAGACGGGAATCGAGCCGACCACCATTTTCGGGTTCTGGTAATGGATGGCGTCGCAGTTGGCGCACACATAGCGGGGACGGTTGTCGCCTTCCGGAATGGACAGGCTGACAGGATGGGCGCATTCGGAGCAGAATTTCATGGGCAGGCTTAGGAAAATGGATGTCTAGTGTAACGCTTACTGTACACCGATTGCGCGCTGTGTGGCGTGACGGGCGGACACAATGCCAATCGGCAATTGGCCGGACTTTGAAATTAAATGGCTCTATTGCAGGCGAAGTTGAGATAGCTATTGCCTAAGCCGCCCGTTTGCCCTTATAATTCGAGTGCGGGGTGGAGCAGTCTGGCAGCTCGTCGGGCTCATAACCCGAAGGTCACAGGTTCAAATCCTGTCCCCGCAACCAATACCGGAAAGCCGCTGACTCTTGCAAAAGAGCAGCGGCTTTTTTCATTGCTGGCCAACGGCACACTCCGGCAGCTGGGACAGGCATGACATTGTCAAATCATGCCCTTTACGTCGCGCAACAATCTGGTATATAATTCGCCTGCGGGGTGGAGCAGTCTGGCAGCTCGTCGGGCTCATAACCCGAAGGTCACAGGTTCAAATCCTGTCCCCGCAACCAATTCGAAGCCGCTGGTTCCTCGCAAGAGGGCCAGCGGTTTTTTCGTTCTACGGCGCGATGTCGTCTGCCAGCTGGCGCGCATACACGACCAGCCGCAAGTGGCGGTCCGCATCGATGGTCAGCGAGGTGTGCTCGTACGCGGCCTGCTTGCCATCGATTGTCAGACGGCGCACGCCGGCACACGGCGCATGCACGTCATGGCGGCGCCACCATAGCTTGAACTCGGGCGAGACCTTTTCCAGCTCTTCCACCAGCGCGTGGATGTCCGCTTCCTGCGTGGCGCGCGCATAGTCGCGGCGAAAGCTCGACAGCATCAGCGGCGCCTGCTCTTCCCAGCCGGCGAAGCGCGAGCGCAGCAGCGGGTCGGTAAACAAGAGCCACAGCAGATTGCGCCGCGCCGGCATATGCGCGCCGAAGCCGAACAGGGCATCCGCGCCCGCATTGAACGCCAGCACGTCCCAGCGCAGGTTGAGCACATACGCGGGATGCGCCAGCTCGTGCATCAGGCGGCGCACCGGCGGCGGCACCACGCAAAACGTCTTGCCCTCTTCGGCCGGCGGACGCGCATGCGCGAGCAGGAACAGGTGGCGGCGTTCGCCCGCGTCCAGTTTCAGCACTTCGGCCAGCTTGTCGAGAAAGGCGCTGGAGACGCCGATGTCGCGCCCCTGTTCCAGCCAGGTGTACCAGGTCAGTCCCACGCCGGCCAGCGCCGCCACTTCTTCGCGGCGCAAGCCGGGCGTCCTGCGCCGCCCGCCGCCGGGCAAGCCCACGTCTTCCGGCGACAGGCGTGCGCGGCGCGCCTGCAGGTAGGCGGCCAGTTCGTGGCGGGTGCGGGCCAAAGTACGCATGGTGCTGCCTTTCAGGTAAGCCTGTTGCCATCAGTAATAGCATAAACAGTTAAATTGTAATTGTTTATATTGTATTCCAGAATGCCGGCTTTCTTCCTGAAGGCTTGCCCATGTCCGACTATTCTTCTCACGCCAGTACTGGCACTTCCGCCGCCGTGCTGCCCTCCACCGTCTACCTGATCGCCGTGGGCGCGTTCGCGCTGGGCATGGCGTCGTATGTAACGGCGGGCCTGATGCCGATGATCGCCGGCGCGTTTTCCGTTTCCCTGGCCATGGCCGCGCAGCTGGTGACGGCGTTTACCCTGGCCTATGGCCTCGGCTCGCCGCTGATGGTGGCCTTGCTGCCGGCGCGCGCGCAGCGCTCCGGCCTGCTGGGCGCGCTGGGCGTGTTCGTGCTGGCGAACGGGGCCAGCGCGCTGGCGCCCGGTTTTACCAGTCTGCTGGCGTGGCGGGCCATGGCCGGCATCGGGGCGGGCGTCTACCTGGCGCTGGGCATCGCGGCGGCGGCCGGCGTGTCGGCGCCGCAGCAGCGGGGCAAGGCCATCGGCGCGATCATGGGCGGCATGGCGGGCGGCACGGTGCTGGGCGTGCCCTTGAGTTTGCTGCTGGCGCAGCAGCTGGGCTGGGCCGCGGCCCTGTGGCTGGTGGCGCTTCTCGGTGCGCTGGCGCTGGCGGGCTTGCTGTGGAAGCTGCCCGCGCTGCCGGAAGTACCGGCGACCTCGCTGCGCCGCAAGCTGGCCTTGCTGGCCGACGGGCAGGTGCTGGCCATTTTGCTCGTATCGCTGCTGGCGGCCATCGCCAGCCTGGGCATGTACACGTTCATTGCGCCGCTGCTGGCATGGTCCGCGCACGGTGCAGCGATTTCCGCCACGCCCTTCCTGTGGGCCTGGGGCGTGGGCGGCATCGCGGGCAGCGTATTGGTGGGACCATGGGCGGACAAGGTGGCGGCGCCGAAGCTGACCTGCTTCATCTTGCTGCTGCTGGCGCTGGCCTTGAGCGCGCTGCCGCTGGCGGCCGGCTGGTCGGCGTGGCTGATGCTGGCGCCCATCGTGCTGTGGGGCGCGGCTGGCTGGGCCTTGCAAGTGCCGCAAAACCAGCAACTGCTGGCCGTGCGCGCGCGCGAGGGCGACGGCAACCTGGCCATCGCCCTCAACGAATCGGCGCTGTACCGGGCAGCGCCGTCGGCGCCGCCGCGGGCGGGGTGCTGCTCCTGCTCAACTGGCCCATGTGGCTGCTGGCGGCCGGCGCCGCCCTGGCCGCCGCCGCCGCGTTGCTGCTGCAGTTGCCGGCGGCGCGGCGCGGCTAGCCTTTCTTCGCCAGTTGCATGCCCACGGGCAGGGCGCGGATGCGCTTGCCCGTGGCGGCGAAGATGGCGTTGCACAGGGCGGGTGCGATGGGCGGCGTGGCCGGCTCGCCCACGCCGCCCAGCTCCATGTCCAGCGTGCCCGGCACCAGGTGCGTGTGGATCACGTGTGGCGCGTCGGCGGCGCGCAGCACGCTATAGTCGTGGAAATTGCTTTGCTCGACCCGGCCATTCTTAAAGCTGATCTCGCCGCTCATGGCCAGCGACAGGCCCATGATGCAGGCGCCCTCGATCTGCGAACGGACCCGGTCCGGGTTGATCTGCGGGCCGCAATCCATGGCGATATCGACCCTGGGTACGATGACTTCGCCGGCCGCGTTGATCTCCACTTCGATCACGGCCGCCACATAGGTGACGAAACTGTAGGACACGGCCAGGCCCAGCCCCCGTCCCTTGGGCAGCTTGCGGCCCCAGCCCGCCTTGGCCGTCGCCAGCTCGATCACGTGGCGCATGCGGCCTATGTCGACCGGATACTTCGCCGGGTCTTCGCCATAGTTCCAGCCGTCGGACAGGTCGGCCGGGTTGATCTTGCGCGCGGGACCCAGCAATGCCAGCAGGTAGTCGCGGTGGTCCTTCTTCGCCGCATGGGCCAGTTCGGCCGTGAACGACTGGATGGCGAACGCGTGCGGGATGTTCGACACGGAGCGGAACCAGCCGATGCGCGTGTGGGCCGGCACCTCGGGCACTTCGACGCGGATGTTCGCAATGGCGAACGGCACGTTGATGGCCGACATGCCCAGCTCGAACGGCGCCTGCTTGTTCGCGCCGGCGGCAAAGGTCGAGGTGATGGTGGGCGCGGCCGTGCGGTGCAGCCAGGCCGTCGGCATGCCATTCGCGTCCAGCGACGCTTCCAGCCGTTCGACGGACACCGTGTGCAGGTAGTCGTGCTGGAGGTCGTCGTCGCGCGTCCACGTCAGCTTGACGGGCGCGCCATCCATGGCTTGCGACAGCAGTGCCGCCTCGACGGCGAAATCGGGCTTCGATTTGCGCCCGAAGCCGCCGCCCAGCAGGGTCACGTGCACGGTCACGTCGTCGTACGCCAGGCCCAGGGCCTTGGCCACATTGCTGCGCGTCGCCTGCGGCGCCTGCACGCAGGCCCACACTTCGGCCTTGCCGCCGGCGATGCGCACGGTGGCGGCGGGCGGCTCCATGGTGGCGTGGGCCAGGTGCGGCAGATAGTATTCGGCACTGAGCTTGCGCGCGGCGGGAGCGGCGGCCAGGGTGGCTACCGTCCTGCCCTGGTCGCGCGCCGGACTGGCCGGCTGGCGCACGGCCGCTTCCAGGGTCTTGCGGAAGGTTTTCGAATCGTAGCCGCCGTTCGGGCCATCGTCCCATTCCAGCACCAGCGCTTCGCGGCCCTTGATGGCGGCCCAGGTATTTGTCGCGATGACGGCCACGCCGCCCAGCGGATTGAACATGGCCGGCGGCGGACTGCCCGCCAGTTCGACGATGCGCAGCACGCCCGGCACTTTCAGGGCCGCCGTCTTGTCCACGCTTTTCAGCTTGCCGCCGAAGACGGGCGGACGGGCGATGACGGCATACGCCATCCCGTCGAGGCGCGTGTCGATGCCGAAGTGGGTATTGCCCGTGACGATGTCGTGCAGGTCGATGCCGCGCGTGCTGCTTTGGCCTATATAACGCAGCTCGCCCGCCGTTTTCAGGCTGATGCGCGCGCGCGGCGGCACCGGCAGTTTGGCGGCTTCCTCGGCCAGCGCGCCGAACGATAGCGAGCGTCCGCTGGCCGCATGCACGACCGTGTGGTCGACGGCTTTGACTTGCGTGACGGGCACGTCCCAGCGCACGGCGGCTGCCGTTTCCAGCATCAGGCGCGCCGTGGCGCCCACGTGGCGCATGGCGCGGAACGAGTGGCGCATGCTGCGCGAGCCGTCCGTATCCTGGCTGCCGTAGCGCGCTTCGTCGGCGGGCGCCTGCCGCACGCGCACCTGCGCCCAGTCGGCGCCCAGTTCGTCGGCCGCCACCATGGGCAGGCTGGTGCGGATACCCTGGCCCATTTCGGAGCGGTGTACAACAATGGTGACGATGCCGTCGGCGGCGACCGACAGGAAGACCAGGGCGTCGTCAACCACGCCGCCGGCCATCTTGTCGCCGCCGTATTTGACGGCGTCGGCCGCCATCACGAGGCCGGAAGGGCCGGCCATCAGGGTCAAGCCGGCCAGCGCGCCGGCGGCCTTGAGCCAGTTGCGCCGCGCGGGCGAATGTGCGGCGGCAGTGTCATGGCTGCTCATTTGGCCGCTCCTTTCGCGTGGATGCTGGCCGAGGCCTGCTTGATGGCCGCGTGGATGCGCGTATAGGTGCCGCAGCGGCAGATATTGCCGCTCATCGCTTCGCGGATTTGCCGGTCGTTCGGTCTTGGCGTCTTGTGCAGCAGGGCCGTGGCCGACATGATCTGGCCGGCCTGACAGTAGCCGCATTGGGGCACGCCGTGCTCCTGCCAGGCTTGCTGCAGCGCCAGGCCGACCTGGTCGTCGCCCACCGCTTCGATGGTGGTGATCTTCTTGCCGGCGGCGGCCGACACGGGCGTCACGCAGGAGCGGATCGCTTCACCATCGAGATGCACGGTGCAGGCGCCGCACAGGGCCATGCCGCAGCCGAATTTGGTGCCGGTCATGCCCAGTTCGTCGCGCAGGGCCCACAGCAGGGGCGTGTCTTCAGGCAGCGCAAGGTCGTGCTGCTTGCCATTGATGGTCAGGGTCGTCATGTGTATTCCTCGGAGTGGGGGGATGCGGGGAAGCGCGACGGCCATCCGGCATATGGATGAGCTCATCAGTAGGGGATGGTAGCACCAGCCGCCCTGCGCTGCAGGGCGGGGGCCGGTGGCATACTGCGGCTTCTGATATCGGAGTTTTCCATGACATACCTCACAACGGCGCCGGGCTTGCCCGACATCCTCGCTCCCGGCTTGCAGGTGGTTTTTTGCGGCCTCAATCCCGGCGTGGACGCGGCGGCCGCCGGCCACCATTTTCTCGGCCGCGGCAACCGTTTCTGGCCCGTGCTGCACCTGGCCGGCTTCACGCCGCACCTGGTGGCGCCGCAGGACGACGCCAGCGTGCTCGGTTTCGGGCTGGGCCTGACGGCGGCCGTCGGGCGCCCGACCAGCCGCGCGGACCAGGTGGGAACGGATGAATTCGCGCAGGCGGCGGCCGGCCTGCAGCACAAACTGGCATTGATGCAGCCGCAGTGGATCGCCTTCCTGGGCAAGGCCGCCTACGCGGCGATGACGGGAAAACGCCAGCTGGAATGGGGCGAACAGCCCGAGCGCTTCGGCGGCGCCCGCGTGTGGATACTGCCCAATCCCAGTGGCCTCAATCGCGGCTATTCGAAGGAGCGGCTGGTCGACGCCTACGCGGAGCTCAGGCGCGCGCTGGGCTGACGTCCAGTTCCACCGCGCGCAACAGCGGCGTGACGAAATCGAGGAAGGCGCGCAATTTCAACGGCAGCGGCGCCTGCCCCTTGTGCAGCAGGCTGACTGGCAAGGGCGCCGCTTCGAACGGTGCGAGCACGATGCGCAGCGCATCGTCGCGCAGGGCATCCATGACCTGGTACGACAGCACGCGGATCACGCCCGCGTCCAGGGTGGCGGCGGCGATGGCCGCATCCACCGTATTGACGGCCAGGCGCGAATGCACGGGCACGGACTGCGTAGCCTTGCCCGTGCCGAAGACCCAGGCGCGCCGCGATTCCAGCACTTCGAAGCTGATGCAGGCATGGGTTGCCAGGTCGCCCGGCACCGCCGGCGTGCCATGCGTGGCCAGGTAGCCGGGACTGGCGCACACGACCCGGCGCACCGTGCCGACCCGCGTCGCCATGAAGCTGCTGTCGGGCAGGTCGCCGATGCGCACGGCCACGTCGACCTGCTCGTCCATCAGGTGCAGCACGCGGTCGGTCAGCACGAGCTTGATCTCGATGTCAGGATAGTGGGCTAGGAACGCCGCCACCACGGGCACGATGTGCAGGCGTCCGAACACGACGGGCGCCGTGATCGTCAGCTCGCCCTTCGGCGCCGCATATTCGCCCGTCGCCATGCGCTCCGCTTCGCCGATCTCTTCGAGGATGCGGCGGCATGCGGCCACGTAGGCATGGCCGGCTTCCGTCAGCGACAACTGGCGCGTCGTGCGGTGCAGCAGGCGCGTGTTGAGGTGCGCTTCCAGCGCCGCCACCTTGCGGCTGACGTTAGCCAGCGGCATGCCGAGATGGCGCGCGGCGGCCGACAGGCTGCCCGCGTCCACCACCGCCAGCAGGATGCTCATGGATTCCAGCCTATCCATCGATTGTTTTCATGTGCGACATATCAAATTTTGGAAGAATCATTCTCAATCTTATGAGATTCTCTTTGTCGGCGCAAGTACGTAAGCTGGAGTCCTTCGCCGCGGCATGTTGCCGCGGTAACTTGAAAGGACAGCGCCATGCGCCCCACCCCGACTCTCCCACCCGATGCGCACACCGTGGCCGCCGCGCCGCGCGGCAAGATCCTCATGATGGCGGTGATCGCCGGCGCGGTGATCACCAACATTTATTGCACCCAACCTATCCTGCCCCTGATCCAGTCCGGCCTCGGTGTCGACTTGGCGGCCGTCAACCTGGTCGCCGGCGCGGCGCTGCTGGGCTTTGCCACGGGCCTGGCGCTGCTCCTGCCGCTGGGCGACCGCTACGACCGGCGCACCCTGGTGCTGGGGCAGATTGCGCTGGCCTTCGTTTGTGCCCTGGCGGCCGCGCTGGCGCCTGGCATCTGGGCGCTGATCGGGGCCTCGTTTGGCCTGGGCATCGTCAGCTGCGTGCCGCAGCAACTGGTGCCGCTGGCCGCGAGCATGTCGCCGCCCGGCGAGCGCGGCCGCTCTGTCGGGACGGTGGTCAGCGGCATCATGGTGGGCATCCTGCTGGGGCGCACGGTGGCCGGCGTGGTGGGCGAAGCCTGGGGCTGGCGCGCCGTGTATGCCATGGAAGCGGCGTTCATGCTGCCCGTGTGGCTCGCGGCGGCAGCCTTGCTGCCACGGGGGAAACCCGGCACGGGCCTGTCTTACGCGCGCCTGCTGGCATCGCTGTGGCCATTGGCGCGCGACCATCGCCCCCTGCGTGAATCGATGCTGATCCAGGCGCTGCTGTGGGCTTGCTTCAATGCGTTCTGGGTCAACCTTGCGGCGTTGCTGGCCAACGGCCCATGGCACCTGGGCAGCGCCTGGGCCGGCGCCTTCGGCATCATCGGCGCGGCCGGCGCGCTGGCCGCCACTTTGGGCGGCAGGGCCGCCGACAGACTCGGTGCGCGCACGGTCATCGGCCTGAGCATCGCCATCGTGACGCTGTCCTATCTGCTGCTGGCGGGCGCCGCCTCGTCGCTGCTCTTGCTGGTGATCGGCGTCATCGTGCTCGATATCGGCGTGCAGGCTGCCCTGGTGGCCAACCAGACGCGCGCCTTTGCCGTCGATCCTGCCGCACAGGGGCGCATCAACAGCCTGTACATGACGGCCACCTTTATCGGCGGCGCCGCCGGCGTGGCGGCCAGCGGCTGGCTGATGCAGCGTTACGGCTGGACGGGCGTGGCGGTGTTTGGTATCGCATTGGGCCTGCTGGCAGGCTGGATCCATCTGGCCGGGGCACGCGCACAACGGCGCGCGCCGGTGCTGCCGTAAGGGCTCGCCTTTAGCGCGGCTGCTCCAGCTGTGCATACACGGCGTCGGCGATCTTGCCCAGCTCCTGTTTGGGCAGGCTCGCCGAGAGGGCATAACCGAGCTGGCCGTCGATCCAGTAAAACACGCTCAAGTCCTTTTCCTGGGTGTAGCGGAAGGCCGTTTCCTGCTTGCCGGCCCGTTCTTTTGCCACGTACAGGGTCAGGCGCAGGCCTTTGCCATCTTCATACATGAATTGCGCCACGGGGCCGTCGCCATCGCCGGGCAGCAAACGCCCGCCGATCAGGTGATAGCCGAGCGGCGCCAGCGCAGGCGGCTGCAATTTGCTGCCCAGGCGTTTCGACAGCCATTGCACCAGGTGCGCCTCCTGTTCCACCCCCACCTCGACGGGGTGGCGCACTTCGGGCGTATAGACGGCATGGGCGATGGCGGCGCTGCGCGCCAGGGAGACCGGGCTGGCGCTGGCGGTCGCGCTGTTGCCGCCATCGCCGCCGCGCAGCAGCCAGCCGCCCACGCCGCCCGCGATGAGCAGCACGATGGCGGCTGCCGCCTGCATGACGGGGCGCTGCCAGGCGCCGTTCGCCGCCGGCGGGGCCGCCGCCTGCAGCAGGGCAGGCGGCACGGCTTCGTCCAGCACGGGATCGAACAGGGCGCGCAATTGCCGGTTCTGCTCGCGCCACGCATCGACCCTGGCGGCGTCCCCGGGATGCGCGCGCAGGTGGGCGTCGACGGCCGCGTGCTGGTCTTCGGGCAGGACGCCGTCGGCCAGGGCGTGCAATTGCGCTTCGCTGATGGCTTGCGTTGTCATTTCACGACTTTCAGGGTGGGTGGGCCGCTGCCCTGGCTGCCGGCAGGGCGGCCATCGAGCAGGGCGCGCAGCTTGTCGCGCCCGCGTGACAGGCGCGACATCACGGTGCCGACGGGGATATCCAGGGTGGCCGCCACCTGCTCGTACGGCATCTGTTCCAGCGCGACGAGCAGGATGACTTCGCGCTGCCCCAGCGGCAAACGGGCCAGCGCCGCATCCATTTCGCCGATGGCGATGGCTTGCCCGGGCGCGTGTTCCGGCGCGGGCAGCACGGTATCGTCGTCGAGCTCCTGCAGCGCCAGGCCGGGGCGGCGCAACTGGTCCACGTGCAGGTTATGCATGATGGAGAACAGCCAGGGCCGCATCTCGCCGCCGCGCTGGTCCAGCTTGCGCCAGGCCCGTTCCACGGTGTCCTGCACCAGGTCGTCCGCGTGCAGGGCGCCCGCCAGCGCGCGCGCATAGCGGCGCAGGCCGGGCAGGCACGCTTGCAGCTGACGGCTATCCTCTTGCGTGGTCATCGTGGCGGCGGGCAGGGGGGCTTACGGCTTGACGACGTGCCACACGTTCTTGAAATTGTCGCCGGCCACGTCGCCCGGCTTCTTGTCTTCCTTGTACAGGTACAGGGGCTTGCCCTTGTAGGTCAGCTGCATGGCGCCGTTGTCTTCGCGCTTGATGCTGCCATACGGGGCGGCGGGGGCCGCGTCGGTGGCGATGACGGCGGGCCAGGCGACGAGGCAGCCGCCGCTGCAGGCGCTCTTGCCGCTGTCGGCGACATCCTTGTCGAACACATACACGGTCATGCCGCTGGCGTTGACCAGCATGCCGTTGGCGGGCATGACGTCGGCGGCGAAGGCCAGCGGGGCGGACAAGGCGGTGAAAAGGGCGGTGGCGGCGAAAGTGGTAAAGCGCATGATGATCTCCTTGATGTTTGGTGGGCTTGCAAGGGATAGACGCCTGCCGCCCGCCGTTTATTCCCGCGCGTCTGAAATATTTTTTGCCGGCGCGTGCAGGCTGGCCCACAGGTGGGCGGCCGCCATGGTGCGGTGCGGCGCGTACTGGCGCAGCCATTGCTCCGTGCGCGTCATGTCCGGTTTCGTTTCCTCTCCGAGCAGCTTTTGCAGGGCGGCGCGGATGGCCACGTCGCCGTGCAGCGAGCAGTCGGCATAGCCGTAGCCGCGCAGCAGCGCGTAATTGACGGTCCACGGGCCGATGCCCTTGACGGCCAGCAGCGCCTGCGAAATGGCCGCCACGTCGCCGGAAGGGGGCAGTTCCAGCGACAGCGCTCCCTCGTCGACCAGGCGCGCCAGGCGCAGCACGGTTTCCGCCTTGGCGCGCGAGAATTTGCGGCTGGTCAAATCCTCAATCTCCAGCCGCGCCACGTCGCGCGCCTCCGGGTAGCACCACAAACCGCTGGCGTGCCGGCGTCCCGCCTGCAGAATAAACGTGCGGCGCAGGGAAATGGCGAACGACAGGTTGATCTGCTGGCCGATGATGGCCCAGGTCAGCGCCTCGAACGGGCTGGCCGATTGCACGATGCGCAAGCCCGGATTGAGCTGGACCAATGGCGCCAGCAGCGGATCGGCGGCGGCCAGCCGGGCGAAGGGCTGCGGGTCGATACGCAGGCCGAGGATGTTGAGCAGGGCGCCGTGCAGCGCCGTTTGCAGAGCGTCGCTGGCGCTGCCGTCGATCTCGGCGCGGCAGACGGCCGCATCGTCCGTGAAAGCCACGTCCAGCACCACGGGCACGCCGGCAAGCAGGATGCCCTTGCGCAGGCCTGTCGGCGTGACTTGTTCCGCGACGGCTTCCCCGTCGCGGCTGTGAAAGGCGATGACGTCGTCGCGGCGGTAGCCGGCGGGCAGGGGAAGGGTCCAGTGCAGCAGGTTCATGGTGGCCAAATTCAGTGAAGGTAGCAGGGCGCGCCGCCGGCGCACCGCGTTTCTTGCTGCGGTCCTTAGCGGGCGCAGATATCGGTGGTGGGCGGGCTCAGGGCTGCAGCGTGCTGGATCTGCAGCGCGTCGGGCACGCCATTTTTCACGGCCGTCAGCTCGGCCAGGATGGAAATGGCGATTTCGGCCGGCGTCTTGCTGCCGATGTACAGGCCGATGGGACCATGCAGGCGCGCCAGCTGTTCCGCGCTGACGTCGAACTGCAGCAGCCGCTCGCGGCGCTTGGCGTTATTCGCGCGCGAGCCGATGGCGCCGACATAAAAAGCGGGGATTTCAATGCTTCCATCAGGGCCAGGTCGTCGAGCTTGGGGTCGTGCGTGAGGGCGACGACGGCGCTGCGGCTGTCGAGTTTTAATTCCAGCACGAGGTCGTCCGGCATGGCGTGCAGCAGGGGCACGCCCGGCACGTTCCAGCCGCCCCGGTATTCCTCGCGCGGGTCGCAGACGATGACGTGGTAATCCATGGCCATGGCGATTTGCGCCACGAAGCGCGACAGCTGGCTGGCGCCGATGATCAGCAATCGCCAGCGGGGACCATGCTGCGTGGTGAGTACCGCGTCTTCCAGGGCCAGCACGGCGCCCGGCGCGGCGCGCCGCAGGCTGACGGCGCCGCTGCGCAGGTCGAGGCGGCGCTCGACCAGTTCATGCGCTTCCAGGCGCGCCAGCAGTTCGGCCACACGGCTGCCCGCATGCAGCGGTTCGATGGCCAGTTCGATCGTGCCGCCGCAGGGCAGGCCGAAGCGGTGCGCCTCGTCGGCGCTGATGCCGTAGCTGACGATTTCCGGCAAGGTGCGCACGATGCCGTGCACGCGCACGGTGTCGATCAAGTCATCTTCGATGCAGCCGCCGGAGACGGAACCGACCACCGTGCCATCGTCGCAGATGGCCAGGGTCGCGCCCACGGGGCGGGGCTGGAGCCCCAGGTCTTGATGACGGTGACGAGTTCGCAGCGGTGCCCGGCGGCGAGCCAGGCGGCGCTGGTTTTCAGAACTTCAAGGTCAATGCTGTCCATGGCGCGCGCGATTTACATGCCGTAGTTTGCGGCAAAGTATGGAAAAGTATTCAAGATTGTGGATATACTACCTGTTCCACCACCCTGCGGAGAATTTTCATGTCAAATGAAGTCAAGACGCAAGAAGAGGGTATTCCCAAGTTCGGCAAGCTGCTCATCGTCCTGTTTCTGGCCGTGGTGTTTTGCGGCGCCCTGACCTGGATCATGGGCACCTACTTCCCCAACTTCCCCGGCGCCTGACCAAACCTGCTGCGTCAGGCGCCTCTTTGCTTAAGGCTTGAGCGGCTTCTTTGCCGCCTGCTTGGCGCGCACGTCGGTGACGGCGCGGTTGATGGCCGCCATGCGCGAATTGGTGCCCGGGTGCAGGGCCGTGTAGCCGTTGGCGACCGTCGCCGGCACTTGCGTGGCCATGCGCTGCCAGAAGCGGGCCGCGTTGTCGACGTTGTAGCCGGCGCGCGCCAGCAGGTAGATGGCCAGGGTGTCGGCCTGCACGTCGAGTTCCTGCGGCATGGCCTTGATGCCGGCGGCACCCGTCAGCATCGACACGTCGGGCTGCACGGCGCCCAGGCTGTCGATGATGGCGCCGGCCGTACCTGCCGTGCGCTGGCTGCGCGCGTGGTCGAGGATGTTGTGCGCCATTTCGCGGGCAATGACGAAGGCGATGCCTTCGTCATTTTGCGCCGCATTGACCATGCCGCGCGTGAGCATGATGCGCGCGCCGTCCGAATACGCGTTGACGTTGTCCGCATTGCCCAGGGCGACGCGGAAGGCGCAGGCGCGCGTGACGGGAATTTTGAGGTCCTGCTGCTGGCCGTCGCGGGCGATGGTCATGTTCAGGCTCGCGTTCTTCGAGGCCAGCGGGCCGACGATGGCGCCGAACGGGCCCTCCGCCTTCGGGCCGGCCGGCAGTGGCTTGCCTTCGGCGGCCAGCAAGCCGTCGCCCTTGCGCAGGCCGGCGCGCGCGGCGCCGCTGCCCGGCAAGACGCCGGAGACCTGCATCTGTTCGCCGTAGCCGAGGGCTGCCTGCGCCGCGTCCGCATAGATCCCGGGGTAGGAATACTTGTTCTGCGCCGTGAAACCCAGCAGGTTACGCGCGTACGTCTTGCACAGGTCCGCATTGTTGATCAGCAGGGGCGCCGAGACTTTCGACAGGCGGTCCTGCAGCGCCACCATCTTCACCAGCTCTTCCTGCGCCGCCTTTTGCTGCGCCGTCAGGGCCGGGGCCTCGGGCGCCGGCACGACGTTGAACGGACCGCTGACGTTCGTCGCCGGCGTGGTGCAGCCGGCCAGAACGGCCGCGCCGGCCAACAGGAAGGGAGTGGCCAATCGGCGCAGCGAAGTTGGGGCTGGGATCAGATGGCGGAAACCTGGCATAAGTGTCAATCCTTAATGTTTGCCGGTGCTGCCGAAACCGCCAACACCGCGTTCGCTGTCGCCGAATTCCTCGACGACGTTAAAGCCCACTTGCAGCACAGGCACGATAATCAGCTGCGCCAGGCGTTCCATGGGATTGAGCGTGAAGGCGCTCTGGCCCCGGTTCCAGGTCGATATCATCAGCTGGCCCTGATAATCGGAGTCGATCAAGCCTACCAGATTCCCCAATACGATGCCGTTTTTGTGGCCCATGCCGCTGCGTGGCAAAATCATGGCCGCATACGACGGATCGCCGATGTGGATGGCCAGACCGGTGGGAATGAGCACGGTCTGGCCGGCTTCGATGGTGATGGCCTCGGTTATGCAGGCGCGCAGGTCGAGTCCCGCGCTGCCCGGGGTGGCGTAGGCCGGCAGCAGTTCTTGCATGCGGGCGTCGAGGATCTTGATGTCGATGTTTTTCATGAATCTAACTAACTAAGCTAAGTCGTTTAAAAAGTGATTATTTGAGCAGCGAATTTTTGGCGAGCCGCTTCGAGATTTCCGAAATCAGCTGGCGCGCCAGGTTCAGTTTCGGGGCGCGCGGCAGCACGGTATGACCTTCCTCGTCGAACAGGATGATGGTGTTGTCGTCCTGGCCAAACGTGTTCTGGCCGATATTGCCGACCAGGAGGGGAATGCCTTTTTCTCGCGCTTGACCGAGCCGAATTCCACGAGGTTTTCCGATTCGGCGGCAAAGCCCACGCAGTACGGATAGCCGGCCAGGTTGGTGCGTGCCGCCACGGTGGCCAGGATGTCGGGATTTTGCACGAACTGCAGTTCGGGCACGGAGCCGTCGGCCTGCTTTTTCATCTTCTGGTCGCTGGCGTTGGCCACGCGCCAGTCGGCCACGGCGGCCACGGCGACGAAGACATGCTGGCCGTCGACGTGGGCCAGCACCGCATCATGCATCTGCTGCGCGCTTTGCACGTCGATGCGGCGCACGCCAAACGGCGCGTCCAGGGCCGTGGGGCCGGAAATGAGCAGCACCTCGGCGCCCGCTTCGCGCGCCGCGCGCGCCACCGCATAGCCCATCTTGCCCGAGGACAGATTGGTAATGCCGCGCACGGGGTCGATTGCCTCAAAAGTGGGACCGGCCGTGACCAGCACGCGCTTGCCCGCCAGGACTTTGGGCTGGAAGGCGGCGATCAGCTCCGTCAAGAGCTGTTCCGGTTCCAGCATGCGGCCCAGGCCAACTTCGCCGCAGGCCTGTTCGCCGGCGGCCGGGCCGAACAGGGTGATGCCGTCGTCGCGCAGCTGCTGCACGTTGCGCTGTGTGGCGGGGTTCTGCCACATTTCCACATTCATGGCCGGCGCCACGAGCAGGGGCAGGTGGGCCGGACGGGCCAGGCACAGGGTCGACAGCAGGTCGTCGCAGACGCCGTGCGCGAGTTTGCGCATGAAGTCGGCCGAACACGGCGCGATCAGGATGGCGTCCGCATGGCGCGTCAAATCGATGTGCGCCATGTTGTTGTCTATGCGGGCATCCCACTGGCTGGTGTGCACGGGGTGGCCGGACAGCGCCTGCATGGTCACGGCCGTGATGAAGTGGCTGGCCGCATCCGTCATGACCACCTGCACCGAGGCGCCGGCCTTTGTCAGCGCGCGGCACAGTTCCGCCGCCTTGTAGCAGGCGACGCCGCCCGAAAGTCCCAGGACGATTTTTTTGCCGGACAATTCCATGCCGTTCTCCTGCTTGTTTATTTGTTTACCCGGCGCAGTTCATCGATGATGAACAGGGCCGCGCCGATGCAGATGGCGCTGTCGGCGATATTGAAAGCGGGGAAATGGCCCCAGCTTTTCCAGTGGAAGTCGAGGAAATCGACCACGTGGCCGTACATCAGGCGGTCGATGGCGTTGCCCAAGGCGCCGCCGAGGATCAGCGCCAGGGCCCAGCAGAACATGCGCTGGCCGGCGTGCTTTTTCAGCAGATAGATGATGTAGATGGCCGCCGCCAGGGCGATGCCGGTGAAGAAATAGCGCTGCCAGCCGCCCTGGTCGGACAGGAAGCTGAACGCGGCGCCCTTGTTATACGCGAGCACCAGGTTGAAATACGAGGTGATGACCATCTCCTGCGCATAGCGGAAGGTCTTCAGGATCGTGATCTTGGTGATCTGGTCGAACAGGATGACGATGGCGGCGATGCCCAGCCAGGGGACGAGCGACGCAGAGGAGGACGATTTCGATGAAAAACGGTTTTTAGTGGCCATATTTTTCCAGGGAAGATAAAGCCGCCGCCTGGCAGCAGGCGGCGGTTGGAAGTGGGACGCAGGCAGCGCCCCGGGATGACAGTCTATGCGAAACGGCGCGATTCGCCTTTTCCAAACAGGTTGCTGACGCAGCGGCCGCACAGGGTAGCATGCGCGGCGTCCGTGCCCACGTCCGCGCGGTAGTGCCAGCAACGCTCGCACTTCGGCGCCGTCGACGCGGCCACGACCACTTCCTCGGCCGCTTCGTCGGCTACTTCTGCCACGGTTGCCTGCGAGGTGATGAAGACGAATTTCAGGTCGTCGCCCAGGGTGGTCAACAGCTTGTACTTCATCGGCGCGGCCTTGATCGTCAGTTCCGCCTGCAGCGAGGAACCGATGGCGCCCGAGGTGCGCAAGTCTTCCAGCTGCTTCGTGACGTCCGTGCGCACGGCGCGCAGGGCCGTGTATTTCTCCAGCAGGGCGGCCGCGTCCGACACTTCCGGCAGCTGCCACCACGTTTGCGTGAAGATGGTCTCATCGCTGGCGGCATACGCTTCCGCGCCGGCGAACACCGCCCACGCCTCTTCGGCCGTGAATGACAGGGCCGGGGCCATCAGGCGCAGCAGGCTTTGCGTGATGTGCCACAGGGCCGTTTGCGCCGAGCGGCGCGCGTGCGACGTCAAGCCCGAGGTGTACAGACGGTCCTTCAGGATATCCAGGTAGAAGCCGCCCAGGTCTTCCGAGCAGTAGGTCTGCAGCTTCGACACGACCGGGTGGAATTCGTAGCGCGCATAGTTGTTCTCGATCTGCTGCTGCAGCGACGCCATGTTGGCCAGCGCATAGCGGTCGATTTCGAACATCTCAGCCACCGGCACGGCGTCCGTGGCCGGATTGAAGTCCGAGGTGTTCGCCAGCAGGAAGCGCAGGGTGTTGCGGATGCGGCGGTACGATTCCGTCACGCGTTTCAGGATCTCGTCGGAGATCGACAGCTCGCCCGTGTAGTCGGTCGAGGCGATCCACAGGCGCAGGATGTCCGCGCCCAGGGTGTCCGAGATCTTTTGCGGCGCCAGGGTGTTACCCAGCGACTTCGACATCTTCTTGCCTTCGCCGTCGACCGTGAAGCCGTGCGTCAGCAGGGCTTTATATGGAGGACGGCCGTTCAGCATGGACGACACCAGCAGCGACGAGTGGAACCAGCCGCGATGCTGGTCCGAGCCTTCCAGGTACAGGTCGGCCGGGAATTGCAGCTGCGTCGAGTGCGAACCGTGCGCTTGCGGGCCGCCCAGCACCGTCTGGTGCGTGGCGCCGGAATCGAACCACACGTCCAGGGTATCCTTGTTCTTGGCGTAGATGGCCGCTTCTTCGCCGATCAGGTCTTTCAGGTCCAGCGCCTGCCATGCCTCGATGCCGTTCTTTTCGATCAGCTTGGCCACTTGCTCCAGCAATTCCGGCGTGCGCGGATGCAGGTCGCCCGTTTCCTTGTGCACGATGAAGGCCATCGGCACGCCCCACTGGCGCTGGCGCGACAAGGTCCAGTCGGGACGGTTGGCGATCATGCCGTGCAGGCGCGCCTGGCCCCAGTCCGGGAAGAACTCGGTGTCGGCGATGCCTTGCAAGGCCGTCTCGCGCAGGGTCGCGCCGCCATCCTTCGGCGTCACGTCCATGCCGGCGAACCACTGCGAGGTGGCGCGGTAGATGATCGGCGTCTTGTGGCGCCAGCAATGCATGTAGCTGTGGTCGAACATCTTGACTTCGAACAGCGCGCCCGCTTCGCGCAAGGCGTTGCAGATCGGCTTCGACGCTTCCCAGATGGTCATGCCGCCGAACAGGGGCAGGGTCGAGGCGAACTTGCCGTCGCCCATGACGGGCTTGATGATGTCGTCGTCCTTCATGCCGTGCGCCTTGCACGAGATGAAGTCGTCCAGGCCGTAGGCTGGCGCCGAGTGCACCACGCCCGTGCCGCTTTCCGTGGTCACGTATTCGGCCAGGTACAAGGGCGACAAACGGTCGTAGAAGGCGTCGCTCGCGTGCAGCGGATGGCGGAAGCTGATGCCGGCCAGGGCCGCGCCGTCGCAGGTGGCGATCGTCGTGCCTTCGAGCTTGAAGCGGGCCAGGCTGGCCACGACCAGGTCTTGCGCCAGGATCAGCAGCAATGGCTGGCCGTCGCGCTCGGCCTTCACCAGCGCATACTTCACTTCCGGATGCACGTTGAGCGCCTGGTTCGACGGGATGGTCCACGGCGTGGTGGTCCAGATGACGATGAAGCCGTTATCGGTCGGCAGGGCAGGCAAGCCGAAGGCGGCCGCCAGCTTGGCCGGTTCGGCGAACTTGAAGCCGACATCGATGGCGGGATCGCGTTTTTCCGCGTATTCCACTTCCGCCTCGGCCAGCGCCGACTGGCAATCAAAACACCAGTTGACGGGTTTCAGACCACGGTAGACATAGCCTTTTTCCAGCAGCTTGCCCAGCGCGCGCAACTCGTCGGCTTCATTGCCGTGCGCCATGGTCAGGTACGGGTTGTCCCACTCGCCCAGCATGCCCAGACGGATGAAATCCTTCTTCTGGCGCTCGACCTGCACGTTGGCGTAGGCGCGGGCCTTTTCCAGCACGTCGGCCGTCGGCAGGTTCTTGCCGTGCAGTTTTTCGATCTGGATCTCGATCGGCATGCCGTGGCAATCCCAGCCCGGCACGTACGGCGCGTCGAAGCCGGCCAGCGAGCGCGACTTGACTACCATGTCCTTCAGGATCTTGTTGACGGCGTGGCCCAGGTGGATGTCGCCATTCGCGTACGGCGGGCCGTCATGCAGGATGAATTTCGGACGGCCGGCGGCAGCCTTGCGCACGCGCTCATAAATCTTCTTGTCTTGCCATTGCTGTACCCATTGCGGCTCGCGCTTGGCCATGTCGCCGCGCATCGGGAACGGGGTTTCCGTCATGTTGACCGGGTATTTGCTTTCAGGCTTCTTGTTCTGCTTGGGCGTGGCTGGCTTGTTTTGATCGGACATAATCTTCTTTAATGATATTGAATGGTTTGCGGCGGCAGGGGCCGCCAGGCGACGGAGTTGGCCGGCGTCAAATTCGGTCGGTGGCGGTAATGGCGCCGCTGCGCTGCTCAAAATAGGCGCGCGCCTGGTTCGAGTCGCGCTCGATGGCGGCCGTCAGGGTGGGCAAGTCGTCGTACTTTTCTTCATCGCGCAGCTTCTGCAGGAATTCCACGCGTACCAGCTTGCCGTAGCAGGACTGGGCGAAATCGAACAGATGCACTTCCAGCAAGACGCGGCCGCTGTCGTCGACGGTGGGGCGCACGCCCAGGCTGGCCACGGCGGGCAGCGGTACTGGTCCCAGGCCGTGGACTTGCACGATGAAGATGCCGGACAGGGCAGGGCGGTGCGCCACGCGCAGGTTCAGGGTGGGGAAACCGAGGGTGCGGCCCAGCTTCTGGCCGTGGATCACGTGGCCGGAAATGGCGTACGGATGGCCCAGCAGCTGCGTGGCCAGCGGGAAATCGCCGGCGGCCAGGGCCAGACGCACGGCGGACGAGGAAATTCGCGTGCTGCCATTCATGACGGTGGGCAGTGTTTCTACATGGAAACCATATTGGCGGCCCGCTTCCTGCAGCATGGCCACATCGCCGGCGCGCCGGGCGCCATAGCAAAAGTCGTCGCCGACCATCAGCCATTTCACGTGCAAGCCATCGACGAGGACTTTTTCCGTGAATTCCTGCGGCGTCAAGGCGGCGAACTGGGCGCTGAAGTGTTCGACGACGACCCGGTCGATGCCCGCATCGTCCAGCGACTGCAGCTTGTCGCGCAGGTTGGCGATGCGCTGCGGCGCTCTCGACAGGTCGCCCGCGCGCTGCGCGAAGAATTCGCGCGGATGCGGTTCGAACGTCATCACGGCCGCTTCGATGCCGAGTTCAGTGGCAGCTTCGCGCACGCGCGCCAGCAAGGCCTGATGGCCGATGTGGACACCGTCAAAATTGCCGATGGTCAGAGCGCAAGGCGCTCGTGCCTGGGCATTGGGAAGTCCGCGGAATACCTTCATAGGAATCTGATGAAAAACTGTGCCAAAAGGGGGATTATACGGACTGTTTCAGGGATGCACACCCGGCAGGGCGGCCGCAGGGGTAATTTCCCTGCCGAAATGATAAAAAGCGTTGCCGGCAAGGGTGCTGGCAACGCTTTTGGTGGTGGGCACTCTACTAGCTGCCCGACAATATCTTGGCGATATTATCTTATTTATTCATCAATGCCCAGTAGCGTGCCAGGTCAGCCGCGCCATCCGTGCCCTTGACGGCTTTGAGTGCCGTCGATGCGTTGGCTTTCTTGCCGGCGTGGATGTAGGCGATGCCCAGGTGCAGCTTGGCTTCTTCCGGATACTTGGCGGTGCCCATCTTCACGGCGTCATTCATCAAGCCCAAGCCCTTGTCGGCCTGACCATCGTAGACCAGGGCGAAGCCCAGCTTGCTCAAGCTGTCGGCGTCCTTGTTCTTGACGTATTCCGCTTCCGACTTGGCGGCGTTGGCCTTCAGGTCAGCCTGGGTCTTCAGGGCCAGGTCTTTCAGGCGCTGGTGACGGGCGGCATCGGCGCCGGTGCCCAGCACGCCTTTTTTGTAGCCCTGCTCGATGATGCTCAGCGCTTCGCCAGGATTGCCTGCTTGCAAGGCCAACTGGCTGATTTCCATGTATTCGGACGGCTTGGTGAACAGGCCGTTGGCCAGGCGCAGGCGCTGGACGTCCAGGCCCAGGCGTTGCGAGAAGCCAGGCTTGCCCGAGACGCGGTTCAGCAGGTCGGCCCAGTAGCTGGTCTTCGGATAGCTGCCGGCCAGTTTTTCCAGGGTGGCAACATAGCCGGCCTTGTCGTTTTGCTTCAACTGGATGTTGGCCAGCATTTGCAGGCTCGCTTCCGAGTTGCCGCCGCGCGCTTGCAGTTCTTTCGCCGCTTCGGCGTAGTTGCCGCTGACGTAGTAGGTCTGGATCAGCAGTTCGCGCATCTGTGGATCTTCGCGGTCTTTCAGCGAACGTTTGATCCAGGTAATGGTGTTCGGCCAATCCTTGGCGCGGTAGTACATGCCTGCCAGCGCTTGCGTGAATTTGGGGGCTTCGGCGGCGCTCAGGCGGCCGGAATTGATGACGGCTTCGAAAGCCTTGATGGCGGTGCCGTTATCGCCGGCGGCGGCGGCAGCCGAGGCGCGCACGCGCTCGATCTGGTAGCTTTCAAAGGCGGTCTTGCCGCCGACGCTGTCAGCTTCGCGCAGCTTGGCCAGCGCTTCCTTGTTTTTGCCGCTGCTAGCGAGTTTTTGCGCTTCTTGCAGTGGCTTGCCCACTTCGGCACGCACGGTGTCCGCGGCGTATGCCAGCGAGCCCAGGCCGATTACGGGAGTTGCTGCGGTAAAACCGATAGCGGCCATGACGAGGCCGAGATGAGCGAGACGAAACTTGGACATAAGAAAGTCTTTCAGTAAAAAGCGAATAGGCAGGAAGTCCTGCCTATTCGGATGTAAAGAGAACCTGATTGCTGCAGCTTACTGGAATTGCTCGTTGCCGACCAGACCGATTTTGGTCACGCCCAGACGCTGCGCCGACGCCATCACACCGGCGACGACTTTGTATTCCACCAGCTTGTTCGGACGCAGATGCACTTCCGGCTGGTCTGCTTGCGCAGCAACGTTGCTCAGCTTGGCTTCCAGCGAAGCGCGGTCAGGAACGACCTGATTGTCCCACAAGATCGTACCGTCAAAATCGACATCGATCGTGACGACCACTGGTTCGGTTGTCGGTGGCGGCGGGGTGCCGACCGGCATGTTCAAGTTCACCGAGTGGTTTTGCTTAGGAATCGTGATGATCAACATGATAATCAGCACCAGCATCACGTCGATGAGGGGCGTCATGTTCAGTTCCATCATTGGTTCCGGATCCGCGCCTGGAGCGCTTCCCGAACCGACATTCATACTCATAGTGTTTCCTTTAAGAAGTCCAACGAAGCACCGGGCGAAACTGCCGCCCGGTCAGCTTCCGGCAGTGGCGCGCCCTTGTTGCCGGGGCGCCGCCGCCAGTTGCTATCAGCCCTTGTCAGGTGGTTCGGTGATGAAGCCGACCTTCTGGATCCCGGCACGTTGGGTCGTGTAAATAACCCGGCCGATCGATTCGTAGCGTGTTTCTTGGTCGCCACGAACGTGTACTTCCGGCTGCGGTACTTTCACTGCTTCAACTTTCAGATAATCGAACAGTTCGCTCGTATCTTTCAGTTTCTTCTGGCCCAGATAAATCTCGCCATCCTTGTTGACAACGATGTTGACGTTTTCTGGCTTGCTTTGAAGGGCTTGGTTGGCCTCGATCGGCAGATCGATTTTCTGCAATTTGAGGACAACCGGACTGGTGATCAAGAAAATGATCAGCAAAACCAACATGATGTCGACGAGCGGCGTCGTGTTGATTTCTGACATTACTTGATCTTCATCTCCGCTGTCGGAGCCGACGGACATCGACATGATTCTTATCCGATCTTTTTAGCGCCGGCAGCACGGCCAGCTTCGCTGGTCGACATTGCGCCGGAGATCAGTACCGAGTGAACGTCGGCGCTGAACGAGCGTACGTCTTCCATCGCGGTTTTGTTACGACGCACCAGCCAGTTGTAACCCAGAACGGCAGGAACGGCGACCAGCAGACCGAAAGCGGTCATGATCAGTGCTTCACCAACTGGACCTGCAACTTTATCGATCGAAGCGTTACCGGTCATGCCGATGTTGGTCAGCGCGCCATAAATACCCCAAACGGTACCGAACAGACCGATAAACGGTGCGGTCGAACCAACGGTTGCCAGGAACGACAGGCCATCTTGCAGACGCGATTGGACTTTGTCCGAAGCGCGCTGGATCGACATCGTCACCCAAGTCGACAGGTCGATTTGTTCCAGCAGGGCGCCGTCATGGTGAGCCGTTGCCTTGGTGCCCGATTCAGCGATGAAGCGGAATGGCGAGCCTTCGGTCAGGGTTGCCGAACCAGCAGCGATCGAAGGGGCTTTCCAGAATTTGGCAGCGGTTTCTTTCGCTTGCTTGAAGATCTTCATTTGATCCATCAGCTTGGTGATGATGATGTACCAGCTGCCGATCGACATGATGGCCAGGATGATCAGGGTGGCGCGTGGCACGAAGCCGCCGTCCCACACTGCTTGCAGGCCGAACGGGTTGTGGACTTCTTCGGTTTTGGCTGGAGCGGCTGCGTCAGCGGCTGGAGCTGCTGCGTCTGCTGCTGGAGCGGCGGCATCTGCGGCAACTGGTGCTGGTGCAGCGTCTGCCGCAGGAGCCGAGGCGGCAGCCGATGCTGGCGCGTCAGCGAATGCCGGAGCTGCTACCAGAGCGGTAGTAGCGGTAACGGACAACAGAACCGCGGCAAAAAATGCGGACAAACGGGTATTCTTAAACATGCTTCCTCCAAAATTAAAAATAACAGATCGCTGAACGTAATGACAACGAAATCATAGTGTGAGACAGGGGATAACTGCCTCGGGTTTTAATCCAGCGACCAAACGTATTGCATTTGCTGCCAGCCTTGTTCCGGCTTGCCGTCAACTGTTGCCGGCTTAAATGTACAGCGGCTGATACCTTGCACCGCAGCTTTGTCCAGGTCTCTGAAGCCGCTGGACTTCACGATCTTCGAATCAGCGACCTTGCCGTCTACACCGATCAGGAACGACAGTGTCACCACACCGGTTTCCTCATTGCGCTGCGACGACTTCGGATAAGCCGGCTTTTCGCAGACACTGAAGTCAACCACGGCCGGCGTACGCACCGATTTGGCTGGTCCAGGAGTTGGCGCAGGCTGTGCAGGCGGTGCTGGCGGTGCCAATACATTCGTGGCTGGCTTCACAGCAGTCGTATTTGCAATCACGTTCTGTTGTGGCGGCGGCTGCTGCACGTTCACCTCGACTGGCGGAATGAATGGCGGCGGTGGCGCCTTCATTTCTGGCGGCGGTGGTGGCGGTGGAAGATCCTTCGGTGGAGGCGGTTTGACTTCCTCGATAATCTTGGTTTCAACCGGTTCCATCATTTTGGTGACCAACCGCTTGCCCAAGCCCGTCACGATCCCGTAAGCCGCGAGAACGTGCAGCAGGACAACGATAGTGATGCCTGTGTAGTTCTTGGGACTTTTCTCGTTCGAAAAATTCATGCCTGCTTTCTCCAAATACCATCTCTTGTCTTGCAACTGAACCCCAAAATGACGACACAAAGCTCCAGCCGTATCCGGGACGTCGCCGAATTATACATACGAATTCTTTATTTTACACAGATTTTTAACGCCTAAAACCGGTTAAATTTTTGGCGCTTTTGCGCCCTGAAAACGTACTTGCTTATGTCATCTTTGCACGCTTTCGGACAGAAAAAAAGGCGGTCTTATCGGTTTTTTACAGCCGTTTTGGGCTACCACTGCTAAGTTCTCCGATGTGCCCATCTGGCGGAATTATATTTCGTGATATTCAATATGGAAACCGCTAAATTTGGAGAAAAATCTTTCTTTTTGGAAATGTTTTGGCTCGGAACCAGACCACTTAGCGGCCCGCGCGCACCAAACAGGTGCGCAAGGCACTTTATCCAGGTCAAAAAAGGCGGTCCTGGCGGCCCGTTTGACGCCGCCAGGCCATACTGAATTCCTATGTAGGCATAGGAAACGCTTATATTCTTGCCATTGATTATTATCAACAAATCATTTCATGGCCGGACAACGGGGTCGTCGCGCCGGTTGCGTTTTTCTCGCCGGCAATTCAAGGTGCCCAGGACGACGCCCTGCGGGTCGACCGTATCGAGGTGCACATCGAAGCCCCACAGCCGTGCCACGTGCTTGAGCACCTCGGCCGCCTGCTGATTCAGCGGGCGGCGCTGGAATTGCGTGTGGCGCAGGGTCAATGCGCGGTCGTCGCGCGTATTGACGGACCAGACCTGGATGTTCGGCTCGCGGTTGCCCAGGTTGTACTGCTCGGCCAGCTGCTGGCGCACGTAGCGGTAGCCGGCATCGTCGTGGATGGCGGAAATGGCCAGTTTTTCATTCTTGTCGTCGTCGAGTACGGCAAAGAAGTGGAATTCGCGGATCAGCCGCGGCGACAAATACTGGGCGATGAAGCTTTCATCCTTGAAATTGCGCATGGCAAAGTCCAGGCTCTTGCGCCAGTCCGTGCCGGCCATGTCGGGGAACCAGGCGCGGTCCTCGTCCGTCGGGTGCTCGCAGATGCGGCGGATGTCGCTCATCATGGCAAAACCCAGCGCATACGGGTTGATGCCGCTGTAATACGGGCTGTCGATGGGCGGCTGGTAGACCACGTTGGTATGGCTTTTCAAAAATTCCATCATGAAGCCGTCGCCCACCACGCCTTCGTCATATAACTGATTCAATATCGTGTAGTGCCAGAAGGTGGCCCAGCCCTCGTTCATGACCTGGGTTTGCCGCTGCGGATAGAAGTACTGGGAAATCTTGCGCACGATGCGCACCATCTCGCGCTGCCACGGTTCCAGCAGCGGCGCGTACTTCTCGATAAAGTACAGCAGGTTTTCCTCGGGTTCGGGCGGAAAGCGGGGCGCGGCCTTGCGCTGGTCGTCCTCTTCCTCGTCCTCGTCGCGCCGGGGCAGGGTGCGCCACAGCTGGTTGATCTGCGACTGCACATAGGCTTCGCGCTCTTTCTGGCGCGCATATTCCTTCGCCATCGACAGTTTTGCCGGACGCTTGTAGCGGTCCACGCCATAGTTCTGGATGGCGTGGCACGAGTCGAGCAGCAATTCCACGGCATCGACGCCATGGCGCTGTTCGCATTCGGCGATGTAATTCTTGGCAAACACCATATAGTCGATGATGGCGTCCGCATCCGTCCAGGCGCGGAACAGGTAATTGCCCTTGAAGAAGGAATTGTGGCCGTAGGCCGCATGCGCGATCACCAGCGACTGCATGGTCAGGCTGTTTTCCTCCATTAAATAGGCGATGCACGGGTTCGAGTTGATGACGATCTCGTAGGCCAGGCCCATCTGGCCCCGCTTGTAGCTTTTCTCGGTCGACAAGAAATGCTTGCCGAACGACCAATGGTTGTACGAGACGGGCATGCCCACCGAGGTGTAGGCATCCATCATCTGTTCGGCCGTGATGATTTCCAGCTGGTTCGGATAGGTGTCGAGGCCAAACTGTTTCGCCACGCGGCGGATTTCTTCGTGGATTTGCTCGATCAGCTCGAACGTCCATTCCGACTGCTCGGGCAGGGCGTTCGGGTGGCGCAGGCGCACGAACGGTTCGCCCGGAGTATTGCTGGCGCGGTCAAAGGCTGCACTCATCATTTCACCTGTTTCTTGAACAGTTCGCGGAAGACCGGGTAGATATCGGCCGGCGTGACGATCTTTTGCATGGCGAAATGGGCGTGATGGTCGAGCACGCCCGCATATTGCTCCCACAGGTTTTGCTGCGGGCCGTCGGTGATCTCGACATAGGTGTAGTACTGCACCTTGGGCATGATGGTGTTGATCAGCAGCTGGCGGCACTGTACGGAATCGTTGTCCCAGTTGTCGCCGTCGGATGCCTGCGCCACATAGCTGTTCCATTGTCCGGCGCCATAGCGTTCGTCGATGATGGTGTTGAGCAAGTGCAGCGCGGACGACACGACGGTGCCGCCGGATTCGCGCGAATTGAAGAATTCATGCTCGTCCACCTCCGCCGCCGCCGTATGGTGGCGGATGAAGACCACCTCGATCTTGTCGTAGACGCGCTTGAGGAACAGATATAACAGGATGAAGAAGCGCTTGGCCGTGTCCTTGCGCGATTCGTCCATGGAGCCGGAGACGTCCATGATGCAGAACATGACGGCCTGCGTCATCGGCTTGGGCACCTTGATGCGGTTGCTGTAGCGCAAGTCGAACGGGTCGATGAAGGGAATCGCCAGCAGTCGCGTGTGCAGGTGGTGGATCAGGCGGCGCAGTTCCGTGACCAGCGGGTCGCTGTCGGGCGCCCCTTCGTGCAGCAAGACGGCCAGGTCTTCCTCGGCCTGCGCCAGCTGCTTGCGGGCACCGCCGCCGACGGCGATGCGCCGCCCCAGCGCGCCGCGCAGGGAGCGCAGCACGTGGATGTTCGATGGCGTGCCCGACATATTGTAGCCGGCGCGCTGGTTCTTGAATTCCGTGGTGGCCGTCAGCTGGGTTTTCACCATGTGCGGCAATTCCAAGTCCTCGAAGAAATAATTCATGAATTCTTCGCGCGACAATTCGAAGATGAAATCGTCTTCCGTCGTCTCGTCGCTATTGCCCGCCTTGCCCCGTCCGCTGCCGGCGCCGCCTTTCGGCCGGGCGATCTGGTCGCCTTTCAGGTATTCCTTGTTGCCGGGATTGACCACTTCCCACACGCCGCCGTGCGCGTGGCCAAACGACGGTTCGCCCACGTCCTTGACGGGGATGCTGACCTTCTCGCCATTCTCGACGTCCGTGATCGAGCGCCCCTTGATGGCGCGCCCCACGGCATCCTTGATCTGGCCCTTGTAACGCCGCAGGAAACGCTCGCGGTTGACGGCGGATTTATTCTTGCTTTGCAAGCGCCTGTCGATGAGGTATGTCAAAGGGTGCCTCCTTGCCTCTCGTCTTGCGCGCCCCGCCAGTCGCCGGGCGGGAGCGCGCCTCCGCTGTCCGCGCTAGGATGACTTGCGCACGCGCAAGTACCATTCGCATAACAGGCGTACCTGCTTGGCCGTATAGCCTTTTTCCACCATGCGGGCCACGAAGTCGGCGTGCTTGTTGGCATCGTCGGCACTGGCCTTGGCATTGAAGGAAATCACGGGCAGCAATTCCTCCGTATTCGAGAACATTTTCTTTTCGATCACGGTGCGGAACTTTTCATAACTGGTCCAGGCGGGATTCTTGCCGCCGTTCGAGGCCCGCGCGCGCAAGCCGAAGTTGACGATTTCGTTGCGGAAATCCTTCGGATTGGAAATGCCCGCCGGCTTCTCGATCTTTTCCAGCTCATTGTTCAGCGATTCGCGATCAAAACTTTCGCCCGTGTCCGGATCGCGGTATTCCTGGTCCTGTATCCAGAAATCGGCAAACGTCACATAGCGGTCGAAGATGTTCTGGCCGTATTCCGAATAGCTTTCCAGGTACGCCGTCTGGATCTCCTTGCCGATGAATTCCACGTAGCGCTGCGCCAGGTGCTCCTTAATATAGGAGAAGTAGCGCTGTTCGAGTTCCGGCGCGAACTGCTCGCGCTCGACCTGCTGTTCCAGTACATATAATAAGTGCACGGGATTGGCGGCCACTTCGGAATTGTCAAAGTTGAACACCTTCGACAGGATCTTGAAGGCAAAGCGCGTCGACAGCCCGTTCATGCCCTCGTCCACGCCCGCGTAATCGACGTATTCGTGCATGGACTTGGCTTTCGGGTCCGTATCCTTGAGGTTTTCGCCATCGTAGACGAGCATCTTCGAGAAAATGCTGGAGTTTTCCGGGTCTTTCAGGCGCGACAGGATGGCGAACTGCGCCATCATGCGCAGGGTGCCGGGCGCGCACGGGGCTTTCACCAGCGAGGAGTTGGCCACCAGCTTGTCGTAGATCTTGATTTCATCGGACACGCGCAGGCAGTACGGCACCTTGACTATATAGATACGGTCAAGAAACGCCTCGTTGTTGCGGTTGTTCTTGAACGTCTTCCACTCCGACTCGTTCGAGTGGGCCAGGATGATGCCGTCGAACGGTATCGCGCCGAAGCCTTCCGTGCCCTTGTAGTTGCCTTCCTGCGTGGCCGTCAGCAGCGGATGCAAGACCTTGATCGGCGCCTTGAACATTTCCACGAATTCCATCAGGCCCTGGTTGGCCAGGCACAGGCCGCCCGAATAGCTGTAGGCGTCCGGGTCGTCCTGCGCATAGTCTTCCAGCTTGCGGATGTCGACCTTGCCCACCAGCGAGGAAATATCCTGGTTGTTTTCGTCGCCCGGCTCCGTTTTCGAGATGGCGATCTGTTTCAGCACGGACGGATAGCGCTTGACGACGCGAAACTGGTTGATGTCGCCATTGTATTCATGCAGGCGTTTCACGGCCCACGGGCTGGGGATGTTGCGCAGGTAGCGGCGCGGGATGCCGTAATCCTCTTCCAGGATGGTGCCGTCTTCTTCCTCGTTGAACAGGCCCAGCGGCGATTCGTTGACGGGCGAGCCTTTCAGGCAATAGAAGGGCACGTGTTCCATCAGCGACTTGAGTTTTTCCGCGATGGACGACTTGCCGCCGCCGACTGGCCCCAGCAGATACAGGATCTGCTTGCGTTCTTCCAGGCCTTGCGCCGCGTGGCGGAAGTAGGAGACGACTTGTTCGATGACTTCCTCGGTGCCGTAGAACTCGCGGAAGGCGGGGTAGATCTTGATCACCTTGTTGGCAAAGATGCGCGACAAACGCGTATCGTTGCGCGTGTCGACCAGCTGCGGCTCGCCGATGGCGGCCAGCATGCGTTCGGGCGCGCTGGCATACGTCAGCTTGTCCTTCTTGCACAGGGCCAGGTACTCGGTGAGCGACATTTCCTCTTCGCGGGTGCGCTCGTAGCGTGCTGCATAGTTATCAAAAATGGTCATGTCAATGTCCTTTAATGTAAACCTGAACTGCCAGTCACCATGGCCGCCCGCCTGGCACTCGCCTGGGCTTGCCGTCTGAACTTTTCCTGTACCCCGTACCGATTTTTATTGTTGTTTCAAGCCCGGCTGTCTTTGCGAGTCCGGATTGCCCGGACCAAAAAACTGGCGCTTGATGCCGTGTGCTGACGTGGCCAGCCGGCTTTTTTCACTGTTGATAGCGCTTGTTGCACCTACCCTTACCCCATGAAATTAATTATTGCTCTAAAGGATCAGGAAGTCAAAAGATATGTCAGCATATCCTTAATACTTGTTTGTAAATTGTTGATTTAATTGGATAAACCATCGAATTTTTCATCCATTTCAATGAACTTTTTTGTCCCTTTTAAATCATCATACGACAATTCGCCAGCGCGTGCCGGTGCGGGCCATGCTGCCGCCGCTGCCAGCGCCGTGGCGGCCGGGCGCCGGTGAGGCCGGCCATCTTGCGCTAAGATGCCTGCATGTCTGATGGCCCTGCGCGCCGCGCGCGCGTGCCAGCATTTTTACCGTCACCCTATAAGGAACACCCATGATGAACCCCCAATTGCGCGCGATCGTCCGCGGCATGCCGAAAGCCGAACTGCATATCCATATCGAAGGCTCGCTGGAGCCAGAACTGATTTTCGCACTGGCCGAGCGCAATGGCGTGCCGCTGGGCTATGAATCTGTGGAACACTTGCGCAGCGCCTATGCTTTTACGGATTTACAGTCCTTTCTCGACATTTATTACGCTGGCGCAAGCGTGCTCTTGAAGGAGCAGGATTTCTATGACATGACGCAAGCCTACCTGCGCCGCGCCGAAGCCGATAACGTCTTGCACACGGAAATCTTCTTCGACCCGCAAACGCACACGGCGCGCGGCGTGCCGATGGCCGATGTGATCGACGGCATCCACCGTGCCTGCCAGGACAGCCCCGTCAGCGCGACCCTGATCCTGTGCTTCCTGCGCCATTTGAGCGAGGCAGAGGCGTTCGAGACCCTGGAAGACGCGCTGCCGCACCGCGACAAGTTCATCGGCATCGGCCTCGACTCGTCGGAAGTGGGCAATCCGCCCGAGAAGTTCTCGCGCGTGTTTGCCCGTTGCCGCGAACTGGGCCTGCACCTGGTGGCCCACGCGGGCGAGGAAGGCCCGCCAGCCTACATCCGCACGGCGCTCGACGACTTGAAAGTCGAACGCATCGACCATGGCGTGCGCTGCCTGGAGGACGCGGAACTGACGGCCCGCCTGGCGCGCGAACAGATCGCGCTCACCGTGTGCCCCCTGTCGAACACCAAGCTGCGCGTGTTCGACCAGATGCATGACCACAATCTGGTGCAATTGCTCGACGCCGGCCTGCTGGTGACGGTGAACTCGGACGATCCCGCGTATTTCGGCGGCTACATGAACGACAACTTCGACGCCATCTTCGATGCCTTGCCGCTGGGCTTGTCCCACGCGCAGCGCCTGGCGCGCAACGGTTTCATCGCCGCCTTCCTGCCGCAGGCGCAGAAAGACGCTTTCCTTGCCACCGTCGATGCGTATTTCGCGCAGCACGCCACCGCCCACGGCGCCACGCAGTAACCAGCATAAAGACCCGCCGCCCATGTTCCGCCTCTCCCTGAAAATGACCGGCCGCGACTGGCGCGCCGGGCAACTGCGTTTCCTGCTCGTCGCGCTGATCGTGGCCGTGGCGGCCCTGTCGGCCGTCGGCTTCTTCGTCGACCGCCTGCGCGCGGGCCTGAACCGCGACGCGCACCAGCTGCTGGGGGCCGACCTCGTCATCAACGCCGACCAGCCCGTCAATGCGGCCTGGCGCGCCGAAGCGCAGAGGCGCGGTTTTATCCTGGCCGACACGGTGACGTTTCCCAGCATGGCGCAGGCGGGCGAGGGCGAGCAGTCGATCTCGCAGCTGGCGTCCATCAAGGCCGTCTCGCCCGGCTACCCGCAGCGGGGCAAGCTGAAAATCACCACCAAACCGAGCGAAGCGCAGGATGCCGTGGGCCAGCCGACAGATCAGGTGCCGGCGCCCGGCACGCTGTGGGTCGATGCGGCGATACTTTCCAGCCTGAACGCGAAGCTGGGCGACACCCTGACCCTGGGCGACAAGGCGTTCACCGTCACGCAGCTGATCGCCAGCGAACCGGACCGCGGCGCATCGTTTTTGAACTTCGCCCCCCGCGTGATGCTGCCCTTGAGCGACCTGGCCGCCACGGCGCTGGTGCAGAACGGCTCGCGCGTGTCGTACCGGCTGCTGCTGTCGGCGCCGCCCGCCAAGGCGGCCGAGCTTGCGCAATATCAAGCCTGGCTGGAAAGCCAGATCAAGGCGCAGTCCATCAAAGGCGTGCGCATCGAATCGCTGGAGTCGGGCAGCCCGCAGATGCAGTCGACCTTGGACCGCGCCGACCGTTTCCTGTCGCTCGTCGGCCTGCTGTCGGCCATGCTGGCGGCCGTCGCCGTGGCGATGGCGGCGCGCCGCTTCATGCTGCGCCACCTCGATGCCTGCGCCATGCTGCGCTGCCTGGGCCTGACGCAAAACCAGGTGACGGCCATGTACGTGATCGAATTCCTGCTCGTCGGCCTGGTGGGCAGCGTGATCGGCGTGCTGGTGGGCTTCGGCGGCCACCTGGTGCTGCTGGAGCTGTTGGGCAAGCTGGTGCAGAGCGACTTGCCACCCGTGTCCCTGCTGCCCGCGCTGCAGGGCGTGGCCACCGGCATGCTGCTCTTGCTGGGCTTTGCCCTGCCGCCGATTTTGCAGTTGCGCAATGTCCCCCATAACCGCGTGATCCGCCGCGAACAGGAACCGCCGCAGGCGCTGGCCCTGGCCACCTACGGGCTCGGCATCGCCGCCTTCGTCGTGCTGCTGTTGTGGCAGGCGGGCGACGTGAAACTGGCCTTGCTGACGGCGGCCGGTTTCCTCGGCGGCTTCGGCCTGTTCGCCCTGGCCGGCTGGCTGGGCATCAAGTCGCTGAAAACCCTGCGCGGCGCCTTCAAGCACCAGGGCTGGCGCTTCGCCGTCACGTCCTTGCAGCGCCGGCCGGGCGCCACCGTCATCCAGGTGGTGTCGCTGGCCCTGGGCCTGATGGCCTTGCTGCTGCTGACGGTGGTGCGCGGCGACCTGATGGTGGCCTGGCGCAACGCCACGCCGCCCGATGCGCCGAACCGCTTCATGATCAATATCCTGCCCGAGCAGAAAGACCCGATCGCCGCGCGCCTGGCGCAGGCCGGCGTGGCCAATGCGCCCTTGTATCCGATGATACGGGGCCGGCTGGTGGCCGTGAACGGCAACGCCATCACGGAAAGCACGTACGAGGATGACCGCGCCAAGGGCCTGGCCGACCGCGAATTCAATCTGTCGACGATGGCCGCCATGCAGGAAGAAAACAAGCTCGTGGCCGGCAAGTGGTTCAGCGACAAGCCCGGCGCGCCGGCGGAGGCGTCGGTGGAAGAGGGCATCGCCAAGACCTTGAAGCTGAAACTGGGCGACAAGCTGCGTTTCGACATCGCCGGTCAGCCCGTGGAAGCCGCGATCACGAGTTTGCGCAAGCTGGAATGGGGCTCGATGCGCGTCAATTTCTTTGTCATCATCAATCCGGCCGCCATGGCGGACACGCCGCAGACGTGGATCACGGCGTTTCACCTGCCGCCCGCGCAGGCGGACCTGGGCAACGCCCTGCTGCGCGAGTATCCGAACCTGACGGTGGTCGACGTGGGCGGCGTGCTGAAACAGATACAGGGCGTGCTGGACCAGGTGGTGACGGCCGTCGAATTCCTGTTTGCCTTTACCCTGGCCTCGGGCTTGCTGGTGCTGTATGCGGCCTTGATGGGTTCGCAGGACGAGCGCACGCGCGAAGCGGGCCTGCTGCGCGCCCTGGGCGCCACGCGGCGCCAGCTGGCCCAGGCGCAGCTGATCGAGTTTTCCCTCGTCGGCGCGCTGGCCGGCCTGCTGGCCGCCTCGGGCGCGGCCGCCATGGGCTGGGCCCTGGCCACGTACCAGTTCAAGTTCGCCTGGAGCTTCGCACCGGGCGTGTGGGCCTTCGGCCTGCTGGCCGGCGCCCTGTGCGCCATCGCCGGAGGCTGGCTGGGTTTGCGCAATGTCCTGAAACATCCGCCGCTACAGACCTTACGGGAAGGCTAAACACTGACGCTGTCGCCCGCGCCCGCGCGTAGAAATTGCGCGTAGGACATGACCGGCTGCCCCAGCTGGTGCGCCGGCACGTCGAACAGGGCCCAGAAATACGTCACGCGGCCCAGGCAGATGGTGGGGGCGGCGCAATAGCGGAACCAGTTTTCGCCGATGTGCGCCGCATACATGCCGTCGCTGTCGGCGTCGGAAAAGTACGGGATCACGCGCATTTCCAGCAGGGCCAGCAGCAGCGACCCCGGTGCGTCGCTGTCGCGCGCCATTTCGTACTGCGTGTGCAGGCTGCGCTCCGTCTCGATGATCATCAGCTTGGCATGGCCGTCGCGCGTGAAGAACAGGATGCCGCTGGGATTGGGAAAGATATAGAACTCGACGAAGCCGTGACGCTTGCACAGCTCGTGCACCACGGCGGCCAGCGCCTCGTCTTGCAGGAAACTGTAGTCGTGCAGCATCAGCAGGTCGCGCACGGTCTCCGTTTGCTGCAGGAAGAATTCGCCTTGCAGGCTGACGATTTCCTGTTCCAGGATGTCGAGCGCATCGTCGTCGCTCTTCTTGATGTAGCGGTCGATCAAGCCCCGGTTGAAGGCCGTCACGGCCACCTTTTCGTCGGCCGCGCCCGTAAATAAAATCTTCTTGCACGGCAAGTCGCGCACGGCCTGGCAAAATTCCAGGCCATTCATCTGCGGCATCGAGTAATCGACCACCAGCACGGAGGGCACGGCAAAGCGCTGCGCCTGGCCGCTGATGCGCCAGATGCGTTCGATGTCGAGCGCCACGTTGCACTGGTCGGGCGGCAGGTTTTGCGTGTCGAAGTTGACGTGCAGCGGCGTTTCGCCCGGCTGCGTGCTGTGGCGCAGCCAGTGCAGCGCGCTGCTGGTGTCGTGGAACGTCTTGCGCGCCAGGCCGGGATCGAGCTGGAACGCCAGGCTTTTCAGGAAGGAATCGCTGTCGTCGATCAATACGGTCAGGGTCGGATGGGTGTAGACGGGCAGTTGCATGCGTCACCTCGCGCGGTGGATGGATGGAAAACGGCTGTGCCTGGTGCTGGCGTGTGTCTGCGGAAACTCCAGCACGAAGATGGCATACGCGCCTTCGCGCGCGACGCAACTGATGCGCGCATGCCAGGCTTGCATGATTTGCCGGCACAGGGCCAGGCCGATGCCGCTGCCGTTGTGCGAGGGATAGGAATAGAAACGGTCGAAGATCAGCGGCAACCGGCTGGCCGCGATGCCGCAGCCCGTATCGATGAACAGCAGGCGCGGCACGGGCCGCGCGCCATCGATGACGATGCGCACGCGGCCCTTGCCGGCGCGCTGGATGCCTTTCAAGGCATTGCGCAGCAAGTTCAGCAGGATGACCACGCACAGTTCGGACTGGCCGGAAAAGCTGAAGTCGGCGCGCACGTCGACCTTGACGATGTCGCGCTGCGCCGTGCTGGTAAACGGGTAGCGGCGCAGGACGGCCGTCACGCTGTCGTGCATGGCGACCGTCTCGTTCGCTTCGAGCTTGCGGTTGACGGCGCTGGCGCTGAGCAGGAACAGATCGATCATGTGGTGCATATGGCGCACTTCGAAGCGGATGCGCGCCAGCGCGTCCAGGCTGTCCGCATCGGGCGGCTGGCCTTGCGGGTTTTTCTGCGTCCCTTGCTGCGCCCCTTGCTGCTCCCCATGCTGCCCCCTTTGCTGCAGCCCCCGTTGCAGCCCGCGCACGTTCGCCTCGACGCTGACGAGGGGCGTGCGCAATTCGTGCGCCACGCTGCCCAGCCCGGCAGCCAGTCCGGCCAGCTTTTCCTGCGCACCCACATGGCGCCCCACCTTGACGACGGACAGCACGGCAATCGTGAACCAGTGCACGGGCAATTGCTGCAAGACGTCGCGGCTGAGCAAAAAGGCGGGATCGCCGGCCACGGCAAACGCCAGGCAGGCCAGCACGGTGCCGCTCAGATAGGCGAGGACGGCGATGCGCGTATCGAAGTGAAACAGCACGATCAGCGCCACCAGCAGCGAATGTACCCACAGCGCCGAAGCGTGGTTCATCAGGAACATATACGTGAAGAAAAACGGCAGTTCGAAGGTCAGCCCCAGGAACAGGTAGACGCTGAACCAGGTGTTGCTGACGCGGTCAGGCCATAGCGCGGGCAGGAACAGCAGCGCCGCCACGGTGCGCAGCAGCAGCGATTCGTATTCTTGCGGAAAGAAATAATGCCATAGCGCGTAGTACAGGGGCATGCCCAGCGCACCGATGAGCGCCAGGGCGCGCACCTGGGCGCGCCGCACGGGCGTGTGTTCGATGGCGTCGTGGAAATGCAGGAAAGGCTGGAGCAGCTTGCCTTGCCACCGTATTCCGGAAGGGGACTGCGCATGCATCATGGTCAGGGGGCGTGTTCGTTGAGGCGTGTCAATACAACATCATCGGCGGGTTCCCGCCCTATCAGCAGAATATCGGCATAACTGTTGAGCTGTATCAATCTCTTGCCGGATGGCTCGCGCATGTTGGACGCGGTAGTTCCCACCGCAACCAATCAGGAGTCCCTATGTCACACGCCATTTCCCCCTGTCGTCCCGCGCCATCCACGCCGAGCAGCTGATGCCTGCCTTCGTGCGCGCGCGCATGGATGAGCACTACGTCGAGCGCGTCGAGAAGCTGCTTGGCGGCGAACACCTGCACGAATGGCAAGCTGTGCCGGCAGGTGCCGTGATGCTCGCTGGCAATGACTATCTGAACATCGCCGGCGAGGCGGCCCTGCTGGCGGCCCAGGCGCGCGTCTTGCAGGACGGCGGCGCCATGCTGATGTCGTCCGTGTTCCTGCAGGAGGGCAGCCGCCAGCACCGGCTCGAACGCAAGCTGGCGGATTTTCTCGGCAGCGAAGCGTGCGTGCTGGCGCAGTCGGGCTGGGCCGCCAATGTGGGCTTGCTGCAAAGCCTGGCCGGGCCCGGCATCCCCGTGTACCTGGACATGCAGGCGCACGCTTCGCTGTGGGAGGGCGTGCAATCGGCGCAAGCCGTGCCCGTCGCCTTCCTGCACAACGATGGCGCCCACCTGCAGCGCCAGCTCGACAAGCACGGCCCCGGCATCATCGTCGTCGATGCGCTGTACAGCACCAACGGCAGCGTGGCGCCCTTGCTGGACATGGTGGAAATCGCCGAGCGCAGCGGCAGCATGCTGATCGTCGACGAGTCGCACTCGCTGGGCACGCACGGGCCGCAGGGCGCGGGCCTGGTGGTGGAGCTGGGCCTGGCCGGGCGCGTGCATTTCCGCACGGCGTCGCTGGCCAAGGCGTTCGCGGGCCGGGCGGGGCTGATTACCTGTTCGGCCCGCTTCAAGGGTTACTTTTTGTCCGCCTCGCGGCCCGCCATCTTCAGTTCCTGCCTGCTGGAACACGAGCTGGCCTGGTTCGATGCGGCGCTCGATTTCATCCGCGCCGCCGACGCCCGCCGCGCCGCCCTGCGCCGCCACAGCGTGCAGCTGCGCCAGGGCTTGATGGATCTCGGCTACAACGTCAGCGACGGCACCGAGCAGATCATTGCGCTGGAAGCGGGCAGCGAACCCGATACCTTGCTCCTGCGCAAGGCGCTGGAGCGGCACGGCATCTACGGCGCCGTCTTCTGTGCGCCGGCCACGCCGAAGAACCGTTCGCTGGTGCGCCTGACCCTGAACGCGGGCCTGCGCGAGGACGAATGCGCAAGGGTGCTGGCCGCCTGCGCCGCCATCCGCGACGAGACGGGCATGGCGCGCTGGCCATCGACGCGGCGCCTGCGCAAGCTGGCGCTGGTGTAGCGCGCGTCAGCCGTTGGCGGGCTGCTTGCCGGCGATCGTTCCCAGCAGCATGGACAGGGGCGCCAGCTGGTCCGCGCTGGCGGTGCCCAGCAATTCCTGGCCCAGCGCCTGCGCCGTCGTATTCGCGTGCGCCAGCAATGCCAGTCCCGCCTCGGTGATGGCGGCATAGCCGACGCGCGCATCGCGTTGGTCGGCCTGGCGCGCCACCAGGCCGATCTTTTCCAGCGGCATCAGCGAGCGCGTGATGCCGGACGCCGTCAGCGCCAGGCGCTCGGCCAGGTCGATGCGGCGCAGGCGCCCGCCGGGCGCCCGCTGCAAGTGGTACAGCAATTGGTAATCGCTGAAACTCAGGCCATGCAGATTGCCCAGGATGCTGTCGAAGCGGCGCACGATGAGCGCCTGGGCGCGCGCCAGGCGCAGGCAAAAGTCCAGCGCGCTGGCGCCGTCCGGCGGCGGGGAAGGGTGATCGGTCATGGTTTTCCTTGTGTTGGCTGCGCAGTGCTTGAGTGCGCAAGTGTAAAGCATGGCCGCTCAATACAGGGATTGCCCTTGTTCCAGCAGTTGCGCCCGGTGCAGGGCCAGCAGGGCGGCCAGCTCGGCGTCCGCATCGAAGGCGGGATCGTCGGATTGATCGACGGTGTCAATGATGTCGAAGCGGAAAGCCGCCGCACCGTCGCGCCGCCAGTCCGCCTGCAGGCGGGCGTTGCGGTGCGTGCCCAGCGTGAGTTCGAAGCGGTGGCGGTTCAGCGTGCCGGGCGCGTTGCGGCTGCGTTCGAGCAGGGTGCATCCGCTGGGCAGGTGGCGCAGCGCGAGGATGCCCAGCGCGGGCGCTTGTTGCCGGTAAGCTGCTTTCAAGGCTGCTTGCTGTGTTTTATCCATGTTGTGACTTCCTTAAGCTTGGGTGACGTAATCGGTGGTTGCGATGTGGGCAATATCCGTGAACAGGGCGGCGGCGATGGCGGCCGCCAGCAGCAGGGCGCCGCCGCCGCAGAACAGCTCGCCTACGCTCAGGTGGCGCAGCAGCGCGCCCGTGGCTGCCGCCGACAGGGGCGCCAGTCCCAGGAAGATGCCCATGAACAGCGCCATCGCCCGGCCCAGCATGGCGGGCGCCACGCGCCGCTGTATCCACGTAAAGATGGCCACCTGCACATAGCCGGACAGCAGACCCGTGACGGCCAGCAAGGCCGCGCCCTGCCAGGCCGTGCTGATCTGTCCCAGCGCCATCAGCAGGCAGCCCACGACGGCGTCGACGAGCAGCAAGGTGGCGCCGAAATGGCGGCGCAGCCAGGCGCCGCCCAGGCTGGAGGACAGCATGCCGGCCAAGGTGCCGGCGCCGTGCGCGCCCATCAGCAAGCCCAGCGCCGCGGCGCCGTGCAGGCGCTCGCTGGCCAGCACGGGCAAGGCCACTTGCAGCGGCCCCATGACGAAGAAGGCTACAACTGCCCAGTAGGCATAACAGCTGCGCAGAGGCAAGTCGCGCCACACCATGGCCAGGCCCGCCGCCATATCGCGCCACATGCCTTGCGGCGCGGCAGCCGCAGCCAGGGGCCGCAGCCTGACTTGGCGCAAGGTCCAGGCGGAAAACACAAACGTCAGCGCATCGATGGCAAACGCGGCGGCCAGTGCCGCCATGGAGGTGTGCTGCCCGCCATCGTGGGCGCCCAGCACGAGCGCTGCCAGCAGGGGACCGGCCAGCAGGGACAGTTGGCGCACACCCATCTGCAAGCCATTGGCTTTCTGCAACGATGCTGCCGGCACGGCTTGCGGCAGGATGGCCGTGCCGGCCGGGATGCCGAAGGCGGATGCGATGCCCAGTGCCAGCGCGGCCGCATACGCGAGCGCCAGGCTGGCCTGGTCCAGCCACAGCAGTCCCGCCAGTACCAGCAGGATGGCGGCGTTCGCATATTTGCTGATCAGCAGTACGCGCCGGGGCGAGTAGCGGTCGGCGATGGTGCCGCCCAGCAAGATGAGCACGGCGCGCGGGGCGCCCATCAGGGCCACGGCGAGGCCGAGGCTGAGGCTATCGCCCGTCAGGATCAGTACGAGCCAGGGCAGGGCCAGCAGGCTGAACTGGTCGCCCAGCATGGAAACGAGGCCGCCGCCCAGCAGCCAGCGGAAGTTGGTATTGCGCAGCAAATCAGTGTCTGTGGCGGTTGGCATGTTCGTCTTGTCCATGTTTAAAAATTGCATAGTAGTTGATAAAAGCTTGAGTGGTCAAGTATATTGCTGTTTATTGCGGCAGGGAGCGCTGGTGCTGCATGGCGCGCCGATGCTTGCGCTATCATGGCGGCCATGACTGATACCACTGCCCCCACCCTGTACGAGACCATCGGCGGCGCCCCCGTGCTGCGCGAAATGGTCGACCGTTTTTATGACCTGATGGAACTCGAAGCCGAGTTCGCCGGCATCCGCGTCATGCATCCGCCCTCGACGGACGGTTCGCGCGACAAGCTGTATTTCTTCCTGACGGGCTGGATGGGCGGGCCGGATTTGTACATCGAGAAATTCGGCCACCCGCGCCTGCGCGCCCGTCATTTGCCGTATGCCATCGGCACCAGCGAGCGCGACCAGTGGCTGCGCGCCATGGCCTGGGCCATGGAAGACACGGGCATCGAAGAATCCTTGCGCGTGCGCCTGATGGAATCGTTCTATCAGACGGCCGACTGGATGCGCAACAAACCTGACTGACACCCATGAGTCCTATCGAGTTCTACAGCCTGCTGGGCGCCGCCATCGCCGCCATCGCCTTGTTGCTCTTGCTGCTGCTGCGCCCCGTGGCGCGGCCGGCGATGGCGCCACCACCCTGGCGCTGGTGCAGCAGCACCAGCAGCAAAGCCTGGAACGCATCGACCGGGTCGAGCGCGAAGTGCGGCTGCAATTGCAGGCATCGGCGCAAGCGACGCGGCAAGACCTGGCGGCCGGCCTGGCGCAATTCCAGGCGGCGACCCTGCAGCAGCTCGACAGCCTGCGCACGCAGATGCAGGCGCAGGGCAAGGTCGGGCGCGAGGAGCAGGCGCAAAGCCTGGCGCGCTTTGCCGAAAGTACCAACCAGACCCTGGCCCAGCTGACGGAATCGAATGCGCAGCGCATGCTGGAAGTGCGCGCCACCCTGGAAAACAAGATCCGCGACTTGCAGGCCGACAATGGCGCGCGCCTGGAAGAAATGCGCAAGACGGTCGACGAGAAACTGCACGCCACCCTGGAAACGCGGCTTTCCGCCTCGTTCCAGCAAGTGTCGGAGCGGCTGGAAAAGGTCCACCAGGGACTCGGCGAAATGCAGCAGCTGGCGCTCGGTGTGGGCGACCTGAAGCGGGTGCTCACCAACGTCAAGACGCGGGGAACGTGGGGCGAGGTGCAGCTGGAAATGCTGCTGGAGCAGGTACTCACTGTCGACCAGTATGCGAAGAACGTGGAAACGGTGCCTGGGACCGGCGCGCGCGTGGAGTTCGCCTTGAAGTTGCCGGGCATGGTCGAGGGCGGCGCGCCCGTGTGGATGCCCATCGACGCGAAATTCCCCAAGGAACAATACGAACGCCTGGTCGAGGCAGCCGAGCGGGCCGATGCGGAAGGCGTGGCCCTGGCCGGCCGCGAGCTGGAGCGGGCCGTGCGGGGCGAGGCGAAAACCATCGCCGAGAAATACCTGGCGCCGCCGCAGACCACCGACTTTGCCATCCTCTTCCTGCCCACGGAAGGCCTGTATGCGGAAGTGCTGCGCCGCCCGGGACTGGCCGACGAATTGCAGCGCGTACACCGGGTCAGCATCGCCGGGCCATCCACCCTGACGGCCTTGCTCAACAGTCTGCAGATGGGTTTCCGCACCCTGGCACTGGAAAAGCGCTCGTCCGAAGTGTGGCAGGTGCTGGGCGCCGTGAAGACGGAATTCGGCAAGTTCGGCGACGTGCTGTCGCAAACCCGGCTGACCCTGGAAAAGGCGGCGAAGAATATCGAAAGCGCGGAAGTGCGCAGCCGGCAGATGGCGCGCAAATTGAAATCCGTGGAAGCCTTGCCGGGCGAGGCGGCTGCCTTGCTGCTGGGTAAGGCGGACGGCGAATAGCGCCGTCCTGTTCGCCGCAGCGGCCGGCTAGGCCTGTTGTTCCTCGTCCATCTGGCGCCTGACGATGGCAGCGGTGATGCTGCCGGGCGCATCGAGCTCGCGCTGCGCCAGCGTGCGCATGGCGTCATTCGCCAGGCCGGCCAGCAAGGCGGCGCACAGCGCGCCGGCCTCGGCGGCCTGTCCCTGGCCGCGCAGTACGGCAGCGGCGATCCGCACGTCTGTCACCAGATTCATCAACTCCGCCGCCAGGCGCGGTGCCGTGCCCGGCGCAGGAAGCAGGGGCTGGCTGGCGGCCAGGGCATTGACGGTATCGAGGTGTGCCAGCGGGGCGGGGCTGCGGTAGCGCTCCGCCAGCGCAAAATTGCCCACTTCGACGACGGCTGGCAGCGCTTGCCAGGCGTACTGGCGCGCCAGTTCCGGGGCGCTGGCGTCCAGCTTGGCGAACAGGTCGGCGGTGGAATGGAGATCGCCCAGCGTCTCGTTCATTTCGGCGATGAGAGAAAAACGCGATGTGCGGCCGAACGCGTTGCTTGCCGGCGGCACGCTACTGTCGTGGCGTCCGAAATCGTGCTCGCCTGACAGCAGCAGCCGTATTTGCGCGTCACGCTCCACCTGCAGGGCGGTGTACGCCGGCGCGTGGGCCTCGGCCAAAAACTTCCACTCCAGCATGGGGATGAAATGGCTCGACCTTGCCGGATTCACGACTCGTCCGGCGTCGGCGAACAGCTGTTGCAGCAGCTGCAGCGCCTCCGCATGCCGGCCTTCCCTGCGTAGCGCAGTCATGCGTGTCAAACGGCTATCGATGTCGGGCATGGCGGTCCTTGTCTGGAATACATCATAGTAACAAGTCCGCATCCGGCTGGCTACGTCTCAGGCGGCATGCTTGCCGGCCCGGTGTTTTCTGGCGCCGAAGGCCGTCAGCGCCAGGCCCGCCAGCAGCATGGCCCAGGTTTGCGGTTCCGGCACGGCCGGCAGGACTGTCGGGCCGGTGGGAGGCAGGGTCGGCAGGATCACGGTGGGCGGTACGATGATGCTGCTGCCCTGGTCTGGCGGCCTGCCGCCACCACCTCCGCCGCCGCCCGTGCCGGCCGGCGGGCCGATGTCGCTGACGGTACGCACATAATCGAAGGGCAGGAAAGGAATGCTGGCCACCTCGGGCGGCATGGCGCCGCCCGTGAACGAGCCGCCGCGCAAGGCGTCGGGATTGTCGATCACGGGCACGCCCGCCGCTTCCGGAGAGGCGGGTGCGGCACCGCCGGGAGCGGCAGCACCGGCCGCCGGCGGCGCCGACGCGGGCGCCTGCGTGATGCGGCTGACGTTGCGGCAGATCGTCGGCACGAGGATGCACTGGCCCTGCACGCAATACACGAGTCCCCGTTCCTGCATCTGTTCGCTCCAGCCCGCGCGCGTGACGTTGCGGCAAACGCGGCCCGGGCCGAAATGCATCTCGCTGATGCGCGCGTTGTAATTGCCCTTGCCGCGGATGGCGTCGCGGCTGATCACCACGATCTCGTCGTACTGGCGCGCGCGCATGCGCTCCTTCAATTGTTCGCGCACCTGCGGCGCGATATCCGTATAGCGGTCCACTGCCGCGACCACATCGCCCATGAACGGATCGACGCCGGGACGGTTCCAGCTGCAGTTGTCGAGCACGTCGGCGCGGGCCACGCCTTTCGCGCTGGCGGGCAGGGGCGCCAGGGACAACATGCCGAATATGACTGCCGCACCCAGCATGCAGGTGCCCGCTATCCATGGGCCGTGTTTCATTGGTAGTTTCCTCGTGAAAACAATATCAAAATTGAACTTTTCTGTGTAAGTTCGAATGTTATCACCGAAGAAACTTCAATATCAACTAATAAATAAAATTATTACAATTAGTGTTGTGTTTATTGATTTGTTTTGATGGGAAAAGATTAATTTTTTTATCTCGATGGGCGAACGGCTGCCGCACAGGGTGAAATTGATTGCGAAGGGGAAATGCAAACGGCCCGCGCAGGGCGGGCCGTGGTGGTGCTTGAGGAAGGCTGTTGAGTAAGCTGGCGCTTCAGCGCCGATCGCCTGTCGCGCTAGAAAGTGCCAGCGCAGGCAGGTGCGTCGAAGCGGGGATAGCCGATGGCCGGCAACTTGTGCAGCCAGGCGAGCACCACTGTGCGTACACCTTGTGCATCGTGCTGCTGGGCGCCACGCTGCAGATCCGCGGCGAGCGTGGCCAGCTCGGTGCAGATGGGCTGCTTGCCAGCCTGCGCGGCCAGCAGCGATGCCAGCAGTTCCGGCAGTACGTCCGCCTCCGGCGCCGCCTGGCGCTTGGCGCGATAGTGTTGCCAGTAGCGCTCGGCGGCATCGCCATCAAAGCTGGGGACGAAACCGAACGTGGCGTCGTCGTGGTGCAAGCGGTACACGGTGGGAAAATAATGCGGACCCGTCAGCTCGCCTGGAAACAGGTCGCGCCGCAGGACGTCGATGGCCAGCGATCCGTCGCGCTCCACGCGCACGGGACTGGGCGAATCGAACTGGTCCACGCTCACCATGGCGGGCGAGTTGCCTTGCATGAAGATGATCTTTTGCGTGTAATGGCGCCCGCCCAAGTGGCCGCACAGGGCCACATAGCTGTCGTTGAGGACGGTGACGGCCGCAATCGCGCCGCAGCCCGGCTGCAAGGGCGTGTTTTCCTGCCACGCAAGACTTTGATCGGCGTCGCGCACGATGCTGATGCGGCCCACGGTGGCGCCATGCAAGTCGCCCGGCGCCATTTCGATGCGCTCGTCGAAGCGCACTGTGTAGCCATTGCTGTGGACTCCGCCAGCGTACGCCGCCATGCCCTGCAGCAGGGCCAGCGTCAGAAGTAGATGTTTCATCAGGTCAACCCATGGAACAGCACGACGTCGACGAGGTCGCCGGCCGTCACGTTGCCTTGCGCCTCATGCAGCACGATCATGCAATTGGCTTGCGTCATCGAGCGCAGGATGCCCGAGCCTTGCGCGCCCGTCACGCGCACGTGCTGGTGCCCGTCCGCGCCCCGCTCGACGATGCCGCGCTGGTATTCCGTGCGGCCCCGCTTCTTGCGGATCGGTGCCTGCGCCGCCACCTGCAGCAGGGGCAGGCTGGCCGTGTCCGCGTCGGCGCCCATCAGGCGCAGCAGGGTGGGGCGGGCGAGGAAATAAAACGCCGCCATCACGGCCACGGGGTTGCCGGGCAGGCCCAGCAGCAAGGCCGTGTCGCCCTCGCTGGCAATCCGGCCAAAGGCCATGGGGCGGCCCGGGCGCATGTTGATTTGCCAGAAGGCCACGTCGCCCAGGCGCGCGAGGATGGCGCGCGTAAAATCGGCCGCGCCGCTGGAGACGCCGCCCGAGGTGATGATGACGTCAGCCTTGGCGCAGGCGCCGCGCAGGGCCGCTTCCAGCGCCTGCGGATTATCCTTGACGATGCCCATGTCGAGCACGTCGCAGCCGAGGCGGGTCAGCATGCCCAGCAGGGTGTAGCGGTTGCTGTCGTAGATGCAGCCCGCGGCCAGCGGTTCGCCGATCGAGCGCAACTCGTCGCCGGTGGAAAAGAAGGCCACGCGCAGGCGGCGGCGCACGGGCACCGTGGCGATGCCCAGCGAGGCCAGCAGCCCCAGCTCGGCCGGGCCCAGGTGCTTGCCCTGCAGCAAGGCCGGCTTGCCCTGCATCAAGTCTTCGCCCTTGAAACGGCGGTTGTCGCCGGATCGGATGCAGTCCGGCGCCAGCGTGATACTGGTTTCGCCCGCTTGCAGCACGAGTTCCTGCGGCACCACGCTGTCGCAGCCATCGGGCATGACGGCGCCCGTCATGATGCGCGCGCATTGCCCGCGCCCCACTTTGACGGTGCCGGGGCGGCCCGCCAGGATGGTGTCGACCACGGCCAACGTCACTGGCGCGTCGCCGCCCAGGTCAGCCCCGTGCAGCGCATAACCATCCATGGCGGAATTGTCGTGCGCGGGCACGCTGATGGGCGAGACGATGTCGGCCGCCAGCATGCGCTCGAGCGCTTGCGGCAGCGGCAATTCCTCGATCCCGGCCACGGGCGTGACGCTGTCGGCCAGGATGGCTTGCGCCAGCGGCACGGACAGGCCTTGTGCCTGCAGGGCGGCCAGCTGGTCCGGCGTATTGATGTTGCCAAACGCGCCGCCATCCTCGAACAGCACTTCGGCCAGCTTCAGGGGGCCGTGCCAGGTGCGCATGCGGCGCTCCCCGCCGCGCAGGTAGGCATCGAGCTGGGGCAGGGCCGATGTTTTCACCAGGCAAAAGACGGGATGGGGGCGGCGCACGGTCGATCCCGTCGCCGGATCAAGCTCTTCGGTGACGGCGATGGCCAGGTCGGCATTGTCCTGCGTCAAACCGGCAGCCAGGCGCGCTGCCAGGTCGGGCGGCAGCAGGGGCGAGTCGCACGGCACGGTCAGCAGGTAGGCCGTGCCGGCGTGCTGCATGCCGCTGTGCAAGCCGGCCAGCGGCCCCAGCTGGCCCGGCAGCGCGTCCGGCCACACGGGCACGCCGAAGCGTGCGTAATCGCCGGCATCGGCGTGGACGCTGATGGCCAGCTGGCCCACTTGCGGCGCCAGGCGCTGCAGCACGTGGCGCGCCAGGGGCTGGCCATGCAGGGGCAGCATGCCCTTGTCGCGCTGGCCCATGCGCGTGCCGAGGCCGCCGGCCAGGATCAGGCCGGTAATGTCGTGTGTATTGATCATGTCAGGGAGGAAAATGGGGGCATGCGCCATGGTAGCAGCGGCGGGCGGGCGCCGCGTCCGAATCAGCCGCCGATGTACGACATTTCCACTTTCTTTTACCGTGCTCAAGCGCGCCGCCCGTCAAATCCGTCTGGCTGGTGCGCAATTGCGAATAGCGGTCGCCGCGGCCGCGCCACAATTGCGCCACGGCCGAGGAAATTTCCGCGTCGCTATGGCCGCCGCGCAGCAGGCTGCGCAAGTCGTGGCCGCTGCTGGCGAACAGGCACGTGTACAGCTTGCCCTCGGTCGAGAGGCGGGCGCGGCTGCAGTCGGCGCAGAACGCTTGCGTGACGCTGGAAATGAGGCCGATTTCGCCGCCGCCATCGGCGTAGCGCCAGCGCGCCGCCGTCTCGCCCGTGTAGTTGGGGTCGATGGGCAGCAAGGGCATGTGTTCGCCGATACGGCGCACCACCTCGGCCGACGGGATGACTTCCTGCAAGTTCCAGCCGTTCGAGGCGCCCACGTCCATGTATTCGATGAAGCGCAGGATGTAGGGCGTGCCCTTGAAGTGGCGCGCCATGGGCACGATTTCCTGTTCGTTCATGCCGGCCTTGACGACCATGTTGATCTTGATCGGGCCCAAGCCCGCCGCGTGGGCGGCAGCTATGCCGTGCAGCACGTCGGCCACGGCGAAATCGACGTCGTTCATGCGCTTGAAGGTGGCGTCGTCGAGCGAGTCGAGCGAGACGGTGACGCGGTTCAGGCCCGCGTCCTTGAGTGCTTGCGCCTTTCTGGCGAGCAAGGAACCGTTGGTCGTCAGGGTCAGGTCCAGCGGCTGGCCCGACGGCGTGCGCAGTGCGGCCAGCATGGCGATGAGTTTTTCGATATTCTTGCGCAGCAGCGGCTCGCCGCCCGTCAGGCGGATCTTTTCCACGCCGTGCGCGACGAACAGGCGCGCCACGCGCGTGATTTCCTCGAACGACAGCAAATCCGTGTGCGGCAGATACACGTGGTTCTTGTCGAACACGTCCTTGGGCATGCAATACACGCAACGGAAATTGCAGCGGTCGGTAATCGAGATGCGCAGATCGTGCAGGGGCCGGCCCAGGCTGTCGGCCACGCTGCCGCTGGGGCTTTCCAGCCGGTCGGGTATCGCCGGTGCCCCATTGCGGGCCTCGGCGAGGTAGATAATCTTGTCAGCCATGAAAGGTGATACCGCTTACGTTAAGTCGTTCAAGGCAGATACGATAGCACGAGGCCGAAGATGGCACAGGCGAGCAGCAATTTGATGGTTCCCATTTGAAACCTGATCAGCGCCACGCCGGCCGCCAGCGCGATGACGATGGCCAGCCAGTCCCAGTGGGGCAGCGGATTTTCTTGCCAGAAGACATGGTGGCCAAAGAACAGGGCCAGGCTGGCGATGACGCCCACCACGGCCGCCGAGATGGCGCTCAGGGGCGCGCTCAGGCGCAAATTGCCGCGCGACGCTTCCACCATGGGTGCGCCGGCCAGGATGAAGATGAACGAGGGCAGGAAGGTAAACCAGCTGGCGACCAGCGCGCCGCACACGCCGGCCAGCCACAGGTTGCCGCCCAGCACGGCGTGGCTCCAGCCGCCGACAAAACCGATGAAGGCGACGATCATGATCAGGGGGCCGGGCGTCGTTTCGCCCAGGGCCAGGCCATCCATCATCTGCGCGCTCGTGATCCAGTGGTAGTGGTCGGCGGCGCCCTGCACCAGATAGGGCAGCACGGCATACGCGCCGCCGAACGTCAGCAGGGCCGCCTTGCTGAAAAACACGCCCATCTGCGCCAGCGGCTGGTCGGCCCCGCCCGCCAGCGCCAAACCCAGCCAGGCGAAGAAGGCCAGCGCCAGGCCCAGCGCGCAGGTGGCCAGCAGGCGCGGCCATTTGAGCTGCGCGTGCTGCGGCGTGGGCGTGTCGTCATCGATCAGGGCGGCACCATAGCGGGCCGCGCCGCCATGTTGCGTGCCGCCGGCTTGAAAATGGGTGGGTAGCCAGCGCCCGCCCGCCATGCCCAGCAGGGCGGCGGCGAGCACGATCAAGGGAAATGGCAGCCGTAGCACGGCGATGGCGACAAATGCCGCCGCCGCGATGGCCATCAGGGCGGGGCTGCGCAAGGTGCGCCGGCCCAGGCGCCAGGCGGCCGCCAGCACGATGGCGACGACGGCCGGCTTGATGCCGTACAGGATGCCGGCGATGGCGGCCACGTGGCCATACGCCATGTAGAGCCAGGACAGGGCGATCAGCACCAGCAGCGAGGGCAGCAGGAATAGCAGGCCCGCCACCAGGGCGCCGCGCGTGCGGTGCATCAGCCAGCCGATGTAGATGGCCAGCTGGGTCGCTTCCGGCCCCGGCAGCAGCATGCAGTAATTGAGGGCGTGCAGGAAGCGCTGCTCGGAAATCCAGCGCCGCTTTTCCACCAGTTCCGCATGCATCATGGCAATTTGCCCGGCCGGGCCGCCAAAGCTGATGCATCCCAGCTTGAGCCAGTACCAGAAGGCGCTGCGCAGGCTGACGGGGGCGGGACGGGGCAGGTTGGCGTTCTCGTGCATGGCGGCGGGCTGGCAAGAAGAGTGGACGTAAAAAAGGGGAAGCCTGAGCTCCCCTTTCATTATTGGCGGCTGGGCGAACCCGGCGCGCTTATGGACGTTGCGTGTTGACCTGGATCAACGGCTCATCCGATTGCGGCGGCAATGGCTTGCGTTCGCGCGGCTTGCGGACCGGAGCGACTGCCTTGGCGGCCGCTTCCTGCGCCAGGCGCAGTTTTTCCGGATCGGTGGCAGCCAGGGTCAGGCCGGCCGAACCAAGCACCGCGCTCAAGTCCAGCGGCGCCGCCGCTGGCGCGGCAGGTGCCGGGGCGGGAGCAGCGACCGGTGCAGGAGCAGCGACAGGTGCTGGCGCAGGAGCAACTTCGGCAACCACCGGGGCGGCTTCCGCCACGGCCGGTGCCGCTTCGGCGACTGGCGCTTCCTCAGTCACGACGACGGTTTCCACGACAGCCGTTTCCACGACCGGTGCCGCTTCGACGATGACTTCCGCTGGAGCAGGCGCTGGCGCAGGTGCCGGTGCGGCTTCCGCTTTCTCGGCAAAGCTGTACTCGGCAGCTGGTACCGGCTCGGCAGCGGCCGGTTCAGCTTGCGCTGCAGCAACGACGGCTTCCACAGGGGCTTCTGGCACGATCACTTCAGCAACTGGCGCGGCTGCAGCGGCAGGAGCGGCTACTTCGGCCTTGGCGATGTCCACCACCTTGGCCACTTCCACCACTTCGACCACTTCCACGACGGCAGCTTCCACCGGCGCAGCGACGGCGACGACCGCGGCGGCAGCCACGACGGCGACCGGAGCGGCATCAGCGGCAGCTTCCGGCGCCGGAGCGACTGTAAAGCTGATCACTGGCGCGTCCTGGCCTTCGTTTTCGCCATTTGCCGATTCGATCAGCTCGCCCGTTTCACGGTCGCGGCGGTTGCGGTTGCGGCCACCACGACGGCGGCGGCGGCGCGGTTCTTCGCCTTCCACGTCGTTTTCCGTCTCTTCGCCTTCAGGGCCGGCATTCGCCGGCGCTTTCAGCAAGCTCGTTGGTGCGGCGTCGGATTCGGGGCCGTTTGAGGCTACGACCACGTTGATGGCGCTGGCGCTGGCGCCAACCAATGCCAGTTCGTCAGCTTTCACTTCAGCAACAACCGCCTTGTCGGCGCGTGGTTCGCGGCCTTCGCGTGGCTGGCGTGGCGGACGTTCGGCACGTTCCGGACGCTCTGCGCGCTCGGGACGTTCCGCGCGTTCAGGACGTTCACCGCGTTCGCGTGGTGCCGCTGCCGTATCGCCGTTCTCGCGGGCTTCACGCGGTTCGCGTGGCGGACGCGGCGGGCGTGGCGGACGGGCCGCTTTTTCCAGTGCTTCCGCTTCTTTCGCCGCGTCGTCCTGGGCTGGGCGGCCCTGGCCTGGTTCGCGCTCTTCGCGGCCAGGCTTGCCGTTGCGGCCACGGCCACGCGGGCCACGGCTGTTGCGGTCGCCGCGGTCGGTGCCGGCCGGCTTGGCCGGTGCGACAGGGGCGGGCGCTGGCGCCACCGGTGCAGGGGCGCCGGTGAAGAAGCTGATGATCTTGGCGATCAGGCCTTGCGGTGCGGCAGGCGCGGCCACCGGAGCCGGTTTCGCTTCGACGGGCTTGCGCTCGACCAGCGGTGCCGGCTGGTCAGGCGTGATCGTCTTGACGACGGCTTCCTGGCGCGGCTTGGCTTCTTCCTTCTGACGCTTGCTGTACGCCATGTCGGTTTCAGCGCTTTCGGCCAGGTTGTAGCTGGCCTGGCTGTCTTCCAGACGCGGATCGTCGTGCTTGATGCGTTCGAGCTTGTAGTGCGGCGTTTCCAGATGCTTGTTCGGGATCAGGATCACGGCGATGCGGTGGCGGTTCTCGATCTTCAGCACTTCGCCGCGTTTTTCGTTCAGCAGGAAGGCGCCCACGTCCACGGGCACTTGCACGTGGATGGTGGCCGAGTTTTCCTTCATCGCTTCTTCCTGGATGATGCGCAGCACCTGCAGGGCGGACGATTCCGTGTCGCGGATGTGGCCGGTGCCGGAGCAGCGCGGGCACGTCACGTGCGAGCCTTCGGACAGCGAAGGGCGCAGGCGCTGGCGCGACAGTTCCATCAGGCCGAAGCGGGAAATCTTGCCCATTTGTACACGGGCACGGTCATGGTGCAGCGCATCTTTCAGGCGCTGTTCCACTTCGCGCTGGTTTTTTGCCACTTCCATGTCGATGAAGTCGATGACGATCAAGCCGCCCAGGTCGCGCAAACGCAGCTGGCGGGCCACTTCTTCGGCCGCTTCGCAGTTGGTGTTGAAGGCGGTCGTCTCGATGTCCGAGCCGCGCGTGGCGCGGGCCGAGTTGACGTCGACGGAGACCAGCGCTTCCGTGTGGTCGATGACGATGGCGCCGCCCGATGGCAGAGGCACGGTGCGGCTGTAGGCCGTTTCGATCTGGTGTTCGATCTGGAAGCGCGAGAACAGCGGCACGTCGTCGCTGTAGCGTTTTACGCGGTGCACCATGTCGGGCATCACGTGGCTCATGAACTGGTGCGCCTGGTCGTAGATCTCGTCGGTGTCGATCAGGATCTCGCCGATGTCGGGTTGGAAGTAGTCGCGGATGGCGCGGATGACGAGCGACGATTCCTGGTAGATCAGGAACGCGCCGTTGGCCGACTTGCCGGCGCCTTCGATGGCGCGCCACAGTTGCATCAGGTAATTCAAGTCCCACTGCAGTTCATCGACGTTGCGGCCGATGCCGGCGGTGCGGGCAATCACGGACATGCCAGCAGGCAAGTCCAGTTTATCCATGGTTTCGCGCAATTCCTGGCGCTCTTCCCCTTCCACGCGGCGCGATACGCCACCGCCACGCGGGTTGTTCGGCATCAATACCAGGTAACGGCCGGCCAGCGAGACGAACGAGGTCAGGGCGGCGCCCTTGTTGCCGCGCTCTTCCTTTTCCACCTGCACCATGATTTCCTGGCCTTCACGCAGCGCTTCCTTGACGGAGGCGTTACGTACGTCGACGCCTTCGCGGAAATACGTGCGGGCAACTTCCTTGAAAGGCAGGAAGCCGTGGCGGTCTTCGCCATAGCTGACGAAGCACGCTTCGAGCGATGGCTCGATGCGCGTGATCACGCCCTTGTAGATGTTGGATTTGCGCTGTTCGCGCCCGGCTGTCTCGATATCGATGTCGATCAGTTTTTGTCCGTCGACAATCGCTACGCGCAGTTCTTCTTGCTGCGTGGCATTAAACAACATGCGTTTCATTTTTATAACTCCGCGACCCGTAGGCCATCTCAAAGCCGCTTCCGGGGAAGCGGCGAAGTACAGGGATATATGCGAGAACGGGAGTGCTGGCGGGGGAAATGCCTTAGCGTGCGGAGCAACAACGCGTACGAGGTATACGTTACGGCCGCAACAGGCGCGGTGAGGTCAATCGTCATGCCGAGTGCACAGGACACTTGCAACTCATCTGAAACAGCCCGGATGAGAATGAACTGCATCGGGGGCAGAGAATGCAAGTGGTCAGCAAATTCAGAGCCAAAATCGTTAGCCGGCTCACTACAGGGATCGCGATGGCGAGGCTTGGCCTCAGCCTATCATCGACAACCCTCAGTATTTGGCCACATACGGGGTTTGGCGAAAACGGCAAGCGTTATCAACTTCATCAACCCGCGAGCCCGACTCGATAAGTCGCGCTAACGGGTACTTATCCTTATAATCCCACACTCACTTCAGCATCTCCACGCCTTATCCGATTACAACTACGGTGCAACCTTGATTCGCGCGGGGATGGTGCATATACATTTTTTCCACCGAATTTGCAATTTGGCGAGGCCGGTGGAGACGCCCCTGTGTAAAATGTGCTTTTATTCTTACACTCGCAGCAGCCAGGGCCGCAGCAAAAACAATTATATATTCAAAATGAAGGACTTAGAGAGATTTCTGGGAAGACATAGTAAATGAAGAGTCAAAATGATGTTGTTCCCCCTTCAACACCCCCGGTTCAGCCGCAAGCCCAATTCGTCACGATCGCCGAGGAAGAAGCAGGCCAGCGTATCGACAACTACTTATTAAGAGTGTGCAAGGGAGTGCCTAAAAGCCACATCTACCGGATCTTGCGATCGGGAGAAGTGCGGGTAAATAAAGGCCGTATCGATCAGCTGTACCGTCTCGCCGCCGGCGACGTGGTGCGCATTCCACCCGTGCGCGTGGCCGAAAAGGCGCCCACGGGCGCGCCGGCCGCCGAATTCAAGATCATCTTCGAAGATGCGCAACTGCTCGTCATCGACAAGCCGGCCGGCGTGGCCGTGCATGGCGGCTCGGGCGTGTCGTTCGGCGTGATCGAGCAATTGCGCGCCTCGCGCCCCGACGCCAAGTTCCTGGAACTGGTGCACCGCCTGGACCGCGACACGTCCGGCTTGCTGTTGCTGGCAAAGAAACGTTCCGCGTTGACGAACCTGCACGAACAGATGCGCGACGGCGTCACCGACAAGCGCTATCTGGTGCTGGTGGCCGGCGACTGGAAGAATGCGCGTCAGCATATCAAGTTGCCGCTGCATAAATATACGACGGCCGAAGGCGAACGCCGGGTGGCCGTGCAGGCCGATGGCCTGGCGTCGCACACGGTGTTTTCACTGTTGCATAAATATCACAACTTCGCCTTGCTGGAAGCGGAATTGAAGACGGGACGCACGCACCAGATCCGCGTGCACCTGTCGTCGTCCGGTTTCCCCATCGCCGGCGACGATAAATATGGCGACTTTGCCCTCAACCGTGCCCTGTTGAAGGCCGACAGCACGCGCGGCGCCCTGAAGCGCATGTTCCTGCACGCGCACCAGATCACGTTTACGCACCCTGAAACGGGCAAGACGATGACCCTGAACGCACCGCTGGCTGCCGAATGCGAGCGTTTCTTGGTAAGCTTGGGCAAACCATTGGCCGTTGCCGCGCGATAGTTATCAAACGCGTGCGGGGACGCTACCCACAAGGTAGTCAGTCGCCATCATTCATTCTCAAGGAGCCGGCGGCTATGCCGTCGGGAAACATGGCAAGAAAGCAATTTGATCTGATCGTCTTCGATTGGGACGGTACCCTGATAGACAGTACCTCGACCATCGTCAAGTGCATCCAGGCATCGGCCAAAGACCTGGGCTTGCCCATTCCCACCGAGTTGCTGGCCTCGCACGTGATCGGCCTGGGCTTGCAGGAGGCGATGCAGCTGGTGATGCCCGATGTGGAGCCGAAATTCCATGCGCGCATGGCCGAACGCTACCGTTATCACTATCTGTCGCGCGACCATGAGCTGACCCTGTTTCCCGGCGTACAAGAGATGCTGCTCGAACTCTCGCAGCAAGCGTACTTTCTCGCCGTCGCCACGGGCAAGAGTCGTGTCGGCCTGAACCGCTCCTTGAATGCCGTCAAGCTGCTGTCCCTGTTCGATGCGACGCGCTGCGCCGATGAAACCTTTTCCAAGCCCCATCCGGCCATGCTGCAGGAACTGACGCGCGAACTGGGGCAGGACATGCGCCGCACCGTGATGATCGGCGACACCAGCCATGATTTGTTGATGGCAAGCAATGCAGGCGCGGCCGGTATTGCCGTAGAGTATGGAGCGCATCCGGTCGAGCAGTTACAGGCTTGCAATCCCCTGTATTCGGCCGCCACGGTGGCCGACCTGCACCAATGGCTGAGCGAGCACGCATGATGGGCGATGTCGTGGAAATCCTGATTTGCGCCGCCGACGCCGTGGCTGACGGCGGCAAGGGTGTGCGCTTTCCCGTCTCGGCCGGCGGCGAGGCGACCACGGGCTTTGTCGTGCGCCATGGCGGCAAGGCGTATGGCTACCTGAACCGCTGCGCCCACGTGCCGATCGAGCTGGACTGGGCCGAGGGCGAGTTTTTCGAGTCCAGCGGCTTGTACCTGATGTGCTCGACGCATGGCGCCATCTATGTGCCGGAGAGCGGCTATTGCGCGGGCGGCCCCTGCAAGGGCGGGCGCTTGCGGCCGATTTCCGTGGCCGAGCGCGATGGCCGGCTGTACTGGCAGCCCGACGAGTATGTCCAGCCGCTGCCGGCCTGAAGCCCGGTGCAGGCATTATTGTAATTTAAACAAAGTGAACCATGAGCGAAAACACGAATGACAAGCTGGACAGCAGCGCGCCAGCCGCCGGCCACGGCGCCCCTGCGGGGAACTGGGAGCGCGACGTGCTGGAAAAGCTGGTATTTGCCACTTTGCAAGAACAACGCGCGCACCGCCGCTGGAGCATCTTCTTCAAGGTCTTCGGCCTGCTGATCGTGTTATTCGCCCTGTGGGTGTTTTATGACTACAACACGGCCGACGACGGCGAGACCCTGGGGCGTCATACGGCCCTGATCGACATCAGCGGCGCCATCGAGTCCGAAGGCAGCGGCTCGGCCGCCGTCGTCATTCCCGCGCTGGACAAGGCGTTTTCCGATGCCGGTTCCGTGGCCGTGGTGCTGCATATTAATAGCCCGGGCGGCAGTCCCGTGCAGGCCGGCATGATCGTCGACGAGATGCAGCGCCTGCGCAAGGGCTATCCGGATAAGCCTTTATATGTGGTGGTCGATGAAATGTGCGCCTCGGGCGGCTACTACATCGCCGCCGCCGCCGACCGCATCTACGTCAACAAGGCCAGCGTGGTCGGCTCGATCGGCGTGCTGATGGATGGCTTCGGCTTCACGGGCGTGATGGAAAAGGTGGGCGTCGAGCGCCGGCTGCTGACGGCGGGCGAGAACAAGGGGTTCATGGACCCGTTCAGCCCCCTGACGGACAAGCACAAGGCGTATGCGCAGAGCATGCTCAATGAAATCCACCAGCAATTCATCGAGGTGGTGCGCGCGGGACGGGGCAAGCGGCTGAAGGAAACGCCGGACACGTTCTCGGGTCTGTACTGGACGGGCGCGAAAGCCGTGGAAATGGGCCTGGCCGACGATTTCGGCACGGTCGACAGCGTGGCCCGCGACGTCGTCAAGGCGGAGGACATCGTCGACTATACGCAGCATGAAGGCTTGCCGGAGCGGGTGCTGAAGAAGTTCGGCGCCGCCATGGGTGCCGGCGCCATGAAGGCGGCCGTACAGCAGTCACAACCGGCGTTGCGCTGATGACATGACTCTTGGCTGGCAGGCAAGCCAGTCGAGAATGATTTTCAATAAGGTGGTAAATTGGCTTGAAAAAGGGGCGGCTTGGGCTATAGTAAAGGCGTAGTTCTTTTCAAGGAGGGGCGATATATCAACTATGTTGTCAGTGCTAACTTGATTGGCAGGTCTTGGAACTACTCGCCGCATCGCAGATGTGGTTTTGAGTGAATTTACATTCCTCACTAAAGTCCCGATGGGGCTTGGGAACGGCGGCGCAATGCCGCCGTTTCCTTTGTGCGTCGTGCGTGCTCGATGGACCGGTGTTGCCGGATGTTGTGTCTGGGAGTGCTGGCAAGGCAGGCATGCGAAGGCAGGGCATGGCTGGTCGGATGGGCCGCGCTCAGACGGCGCAGCCGTTGCAGTGCGCGGGCAGGGGCGGAGCGCTTGCCAGCAGGGCTGCCACTGCACTGGTGCTGACCTCGGGCGGCATGTCCGCCATGGCGGGCGCGGTGTCGGTTTCCGCGTTCGCATCCGCGTGCGCAAAACCGCCCAGTTCCAGCCAGCACATGAAATGGCATTGCGCCTCGGCATGCCAATGCGTCTGCTTTGCTGGCGCTGGCGGCGTGTCCGTCTCCTGCGGCGCAGGGGCGTTGCGCCAGCGCGCCACGCCGAGTCTGACCTTGTGCATGGCCGCTTGTTCCGCGGCGATGCGCGAGCGCATGTCAGCGACGCTGCCTTGTAAGGCGATGGTATCGGTATGCTTCATACAATGTCCTTATGAGTCGTTGCCTGGTTATTATTCCTAAAGTCCGTTAGGCGGATTCCTAACGAAGTTTCAGTCTATCAATGCGATATTCCGAGCGCTTGATCTATCTCAAAGGAATCGGCCATTTATATCGAAATCTCACCTTGTACTTCAACTTATCTGTGCCTGCGCAAGGCTGGTGCGCCTCCGCGGCCCGGCGCAGGGCCGCTTCACGCTGCCAGCCGCTTCTGGTAAAGTCACGCCCATGAGTAAATTATCCCTAGACCGCATCCTGCAATCGCAGGGTTTTGGCACCCGTAAATATTGCCGTTCCCTCATCGAGGATGGCGATGTCGTCATCGATGGCGTCACCCAGACCAATTACCGCACCACCGTCGAGACCGACGGCCTGGTGCTGCACGTGTTCGAAGAAGAGTGGGTGTACCGCGCGCACCTGTACCTGGCGCTGAACAAGCCCGCCAATTTTGAATGCTCGCGCAAGCCCAGCCATCATCCCGGCGTGCTGACCCTGCTGCCGGAACAGTTCACCTGGCGCGAAGTCCAGCCCGTCGGCCGGCTCGACCACGATACGACCGGCATGCTGCTGATGTCCGACGATGGCCCCTTTATCCATGCGCAATCGTCGCCGAAGCGCCACGTTCCGAAGATTTACCAGGCCACCACGCAAGAACCCGTGACCGATGAACTGGTGGCCCTGTTGCTGGCTGGCGTGCGATTGCATGACGAACCTGCCCCGCTGGCGGCCCTCGTCTGTGTCAAGCGGGGAGAGCACCAGCTGGAAATCGTGCTCGAGCAAGGCAAATATCACCAGGTCAAGCGCATGCTGGCTGCCGCCGGCAACCATTGCAGCGCGCTGCACCGTTCCGCCATCGGCAGCCTGACCCTGGAATCGCTGGGCATCGCCGAAGGCGAGTGGTGTTATCTGACCCCTGAACAGATCGCCCTCCTGGCCTAACTCCCCTGAGCACCGAAGCCGGGTTTTCCCGGCTTTTTGGCGTATTTGGCCTCCTATTGCCCGCATTTGACGAAGTTTTCCGTACATGAAATTAGCTACACTGAAGGATGGCACGCGCGACGGCCAGCTGGCGGTCGTCTCGCGCGACCTGAAAACGGCCCATCTGGCCGACGGCATCGCCTCGACCCTGCAAAAGGCGCTCGACGACTGGAGTTTCATCGCGCCCCAGCTGGATTTACTGTACCAGACCATCAATAGCGGCCGCGGTCATCGCGCCTTCGAGTTCGATCCCGCCAATTGCATGGCGCCCTTGCCGCGCAGCAGCCTGCGCGTGGCCGGCGCTTCCTACCTGCAGCAGATCGAGCGGGCCTGCAAGGCGGCGGGAACTGAAGTGCCCGCGAATCTGCGCGACGCGCCGCGCATGTACCAGGGCGCCAGCGACGATTTCCTCGGCGCCCACGATGAGATCACTCTGGCGCACGCACAGTGGGGCATCGACTACGAAGCGGGCATTGCCGCCATCACGGATGATGTGGCCATGGGCTCCACGCCCGACCAGGCGCACCTGAACATCAAGCTGTTGATGCTGGTCAACGACGTCACCCTGCGCAACCTGGCGCCGGATGAGCAGGCCGGCGGCTATGGCTTCCTGCAGGCGAAACCGGCGATGGCGTGCTCGCCCGTCGCCATCACGCCCGACGAGCTGGGCGACGCCTGGCGCGGCGGCAAGGTGCATTACGCCTTGCGTTGCAGCCTGAACGGCAAGTTGACGGGCCAGCCCCACGCGGGCGCCGACATGGCGTTCAATTACCCGCAATTGCTCGCCCATCTGTGCCAGACGCGCAACGCGCGCGCCGGCAGCGTGGTCAGCGCGGGCGGGGTCGCCAACAAGGAAGTCAAGAAGGGATTTTCCAGCATCGTTGAGCGACGTAACCAGGAGATGATTGCCGATGGCGTCGCCAGCACGCCATTCCTGCTTTTCGGCGATGTGGTCCGCCTGGAGATGCTGGGCGATGACGGCAAGTCCCTGTTTGGCGCGATAGAACAAACGGTAAAACAGGCCGAAGCGCGCAAGTCCCGCTAAGGTTTCTGGAGAGCAAAGGAAAAGCAGGGGATTCGCCCCCTTTTCCCTTGATGGCGTTGTGCCGATTCAACCGATAATGCTCCATGCCCAGTCCGTATTGCGCCTAGCCAGGCTGCAGGACTTCACCGGAGTTGATTGATGTCGGAAGACAGCGACGCAGAAAAGACCGAAGCCGCGTCACCGAAGCGCCTCGAGCAGGCGCGTGAGGAAGGCGATGTTCCGCGATCGCGTGAAGTGGCCACGTTTACGGTGCTGATGGCGTCCGGCTGCTGTCTGTGGTTTGCCGGCGACGCCATCGTGCGGCGGCTGACGGCCGTCATGGTTTCCGGGCTGACCCTGGACCGGGAGCAGATACTCAATCCCGACGCGATGATGTTACGCATCGGCTACGACGTGGGCTCCGTCCTGCTCACTTGCCTGCCGTACGCGCTGGCCATCATGCTCGTCGCGCTGGCCTCGCCCGTGCTGGTGGGCGGCTGGCTGTTCAGTTCCAAGGCGTTTACCCCCAATTTTGGCAAGCTCAACCCGATTCGCGGCCTGGGCAATATGTTTTCGAAGAATGCGCTGGTGGAGTTGCTCAAGGCTATCGCCAAGACCCTCGTCGTCGGCGTCGTCGCCTGGATGGTGATGCAGCATCAAAAGGATGCCGTGCTGGGCCTGTCGGTGGAATCCCTGCGCGCCGGTTCGGCTCATCTGATCAGCCTGCTGATCACGGCTTTTGCTGATCGTGGGCGCGCTGGGCCTGATCGCCGCCATCGATGGCCCCTACCAGATGTGGCACTACGCCAACAAGATGAAAATGTCCTTGCAGGAAGTCAAGCAAGAGGCGAAGGAGTCGGACGGCAATCCGCAGATCAAGGCGAAGATCCGCCAGATGCAGCATGAAATGTCGCGCCGCCGCATGATGGCCGACGTGCCCACGGCCGACGTGGTGGTGACCAATCCGACCCACTACGCGGTGGCCCTGAAGTACGGCGAGAATTCGCGCGGCGCGCCGCAGGTGGTGGCCAAGGGCATCGACGAGGTGGCGGCGAAGATCCGCGAACTGGCGGGCGAACACAAGGTCGCCATCCTGGAAGCGCCCGCCCTGGCGCGCGCGCTGTACCAGCACACGGACATCGGCGACGAGATTCCCGAGGCGCTGTATGGCGCCGTGGCCGAAGTGCTGGCATATGTGTTCCAGCTGCGCAGCTACGGCAAGGGCCAGGGCGAGCGCCCCGACAAGCCGAAAAACTCGACGTGCCGCCCGAGCTCGATCCGCTCGACCCCGCATCGCAGACCAAACCCGCGGCAGACGCGGCAGACAAGAATAAAGGAAGTACACCATGAACGGCCTGAGATTGCCAGCCTGGCTCAGCGGAATGGGCAACAACGCCAGCAAGGGCATCGCCGCGCCGGTCATCATCATCATGCTGCTGGCGATGATGGTGCTGCCGTTGCCGGCCTTTATCCTCGACATCTTCTTCAGCTTTAATATCGCGCTGTCCATCATCGTGCTGCTGACGGCGCTGTACACGGTCAAGCCGCTCGACTTCATGGCGTTTCCCACCATCCTGCTCGTGTCGACCATGCTGCGCCTGTCGCTGAACGTGGCGTCCACGCGCGTCGTGCTGACGGAAGGCCATACGGGCGCCGACGCGGCCGGCAAGGTGATCGAAGCGTTCGGTCACTTCTTGATTGGCGGTAATTACACGGTCGGTATCGTGGTGTTTATCATTTTGACGATCATCAACTTTACCGTCGTGACCAAGGGCGCGGGCCGTATCGCCGAGGTGGGCGCCCGCTTTGCGCTGGACGCCATGCCTGGTAAACAGATGGCCATCGATGCCGACCTGAACGCCGGCCTGATCGGCGAAGACGAAGCGCGCCGCCGCCGCACGGAAGTGGCGCAGGAAGCGGAATTCTATGGCGCCATGGATGGTGCCAGCAAATATGTGCGCGGCGACGCCATCGCCGGCATCATGGTCACCGTCATCAATATCGTCGGCGGCCTGCTGGTGGGCTTGCTGCAGCACGACATGGGCTTTGCCGATGCACTCAAGAACTACACCCTGCTGGCCATCGGTGACGGCCTGGTGGCGCAGATTCCTTCGCTGATCATTTCCACGGCGGCCGGTATCGTCGTCTCGCGCGTGGCCAGCGAACAGGACATCGGCACCCAGCTGGTCGGTCAATTGTTTGCGAAACCGCAAGTGTTGTACATTACCGCCGGCATCATCGGCGGCATGGGCTTGATTCCCGGCATGCCGAACATGGTCTTCATCCTGCTGGCGTCATTGCTGGCCGGTTCCGCCTATCTGATCAGCAAGAAACGCACGCAGGAAAAAGCGGCGGCCGAAAAGCCGGCCGAGGCGCCGCAAGCGACCGTGGCGCCCGAGCAGGAAGAGGCCAGCTGGCAAGACATCATGCCCGTCGACACCCTGGGCCTGGAAGTGGGCTACCGTTTGATTCCCTTGGTCGACAAGACGCAGGGCGGCGAATTGCTCAAGCGCATCAAAGGCATCCGCAAGAAATTTGCCCAGGAAGTGGGCTTTTGGCGCCGCCCGTGCATATCCGCGACAACCTGGAATTGAAACCGTCCGCCTACCGCATCACGCTCAAGGGCGTGGAAGTGGGCGTGGGCGAAGCGTTCAACGGCCAGTTCCTGGCGATTAATCCCGGCATGGCCAGCGGCACCTTGCCGGGCTTGGCCACCAACGACCCCGCCTTCGGCTTGCCCGCCACCTGGATCGACGCCAGCTTGCGCGACCAGGCGCAATCGATGGGCTACACGGTCGTCGACGCGGGCACCGTGGTGGCCACGCATTTGAACCACCTGATCACCTCGCACGCTTCCGAGTTGCTGGGCCGCGCGGAAGTGCAGTCCCTGCTCGATCACCTGGGCAAGGAGTCGCCGCGCCTGGTGGAGGACCTGGTGCCGAAGATGCTGTCGCTGTCGACCCTGCAGAAGGTGCTGCAGAACCTGCTGGCCGAAGGCGTGCACATCCGCGACATGCGCACCATCATCGAAACCCTGGCCGAGCATACGGTGCAGACGCAAGACCCGAACGACCTCACGGCGCTGGTGCGCGTGGCCCTGGGCCGCGCCATCGTGCAGCAGCTGTTCCCCGGCGCGGCCGAACTGTCCGTGATGACCCTGGACAGCCGCCTGGAGCGCCTGCTGATGCAGGCGATGGGCAATGGCGGCGACGGTGCCGGCATCGAGCCGGGCCTGGCCGACACCATCGCCCACCAGGCGGGCCTGGCCGCGCAGCAGCAGGAAGCGCTGGGCCTGACGCCCGTGCTGCTGGTGCCGGCGCCGCTGCGCGCCCTGCTGTCGCGCTTCCTGCGCCGCGCCTTGCCGCAGCTCAAAGTGCTGTCGCATGCGGAAGTGCCGGAAACCAAGACCATTCGCGTCACCAGCCTGGTGGGCGCGCAGTAGTTGGCATAGTTAATGCCGGGGTCAGACCCCTCCAGCGTTAGCGCGGAGCTTTGCGTTAGCGTTAGTGGGGGTCTGACCCCAGCCCTTGCTCTTGGTCAAATAAACATCAATTTCCTCCCGGCAAACTGAATAACGGGTACTTTCCCGTCCTGTTCCTTCGATCATTTCCTCCAAGCATCGCTAATAATGGAAACTGTCCGGGTGATCTGTGTCCATGTGGAAGACAGCACTCAAGCAACAGGAGTCGATGATGGTCACACAGTTCAGCCCATATTGCGCCACCCCCGCCCTGGGAGGCCGGTCATGAATGTGAAGAAATTTACGGGCGCCTCGTCGCGCGATGCGCTGCGCAAGGTGCGCGAAGCGCTGGGCCCCGACGCCGTGATCCTGTCGAACCGCCAGGCCGATGGCGTGGTGGAAATCCTCGCGCTGGCCAACGACGATGCCGCTTCGCTGGCCTCGCCGCCGGCCGCGTCCGAAATGGCCCAGCCCCGTCCCCAGTTGCAGACCCAGTTCGTCACGCCGCAGCGTCCTGCCGCCCCGGCCCAGCGCCCGGCCGCGCCGCGTCCTGCCGCACCGCGCCAGGCAGCCGGCGAGCCAGTGGACATGGCCCGCATGCAGCAGATGATGGCCAGCGCGCTGGCGCACGTCAAGGAAAACGCCGCCGCCGAGATGAGCGGCATGATGAATGAAATCCGCGCCATGCGCGGCATGATGGAAACCCAGTTGGCGGAAATCTCGTGGGGTTCGACCCAGCAGCGCGAGCCGCAAAAAGCCGTCGTGCTGCGCGAGATGCTGGCCGCCGGTTTCTCGGCCAGCCTGGCGCGCTACCTGATCGACAAGCTGCCCGCCGGTCTCGACGGCGCGCAAAGCATGCGCTGGATCAAGACGGTTTTGAGCCGCAACCTGAACACGGTCGCCAACGAAGACGCGATGCTGGAGCAGGGCGGCGTATTCGCGCTGGTCGGTCCGACCGGCGTCGGCAAGACCACCAGCACGGCCAAACTGGCGGCCCGCTGCGTGATGCGCCACGGTCCGGAAAAACTGGCCCTGATCACCACGGACGCCTACCGTATCGGCGCGCACGAACAGCTGCGCATCTATGGCAAGATCCTCGGCGTGATGGTGCATTCGGTGAAGGATGAGGCGGACTTGCGCATCGCCCTGAAGGAACTCAAGAACAAGCACACGGTGCTGATCGATACGGTGGGCGTGAGCCAGCGCGACCAGATGGTGACGGAACAGGTGGCCATGCTGTCGGGCGCCGGCGCCGACGTGAAACGCCTGCTGTGCCTGAACTCCACGGCGACGCAGGAAACGCTGAACGAAGTGGTGCGCGCCTACCAGGGCAGCGGCCTGGCCGGCTGCATCATGACCAAGCTCGATGAAGCGGCCTCGATCGGCAATGTGCTCGACGTGGTGATCCGCCAAAAGCTGAACCTGTTTTATGTGTCGAACGGCCAGCGCGTGCCGGAAGACCTGTACCTGGCCGACCGCGGCTACCTGATCGACCGCGCCTTCAAGCTCAAGCGCGATGCGGCGGCGACGCAGTTTTCCGATGCCGAACTGCCGCTGCTGATGGCGCAGGCGGCCGCCCGCAACCACGAAGCGCGCGGGGTGCACCTTGGCTAATTTCGATTTCGACCAGGCCGAGGGCTTGCGCCGCATGCTGGCCGGCCCGCAGCCGCGCGTCATGACGTTCCTCTCGGCCACGCCGCAGGACGACAAGGGCGCCATGCTGGTCAACCTGGGCGCTTCGCTCGTCTACGGCGGCAATGACGTGCTGCTGCTCGACGCCAGCGGCGGCGGCGACGGCGTGGCGGCACGGCTGGGACTGGCCCACGGCGCCAGCCTGCGCGACGTGGCGCGCCAGCAGTGCGGCTTGAACCAGGTCATCCACCAGGTGCCGCAAGGCTTCGGCGTGGCCAGCCTGGGCGCGCGCAACCACCTGATGGACAGCATGGACTATGCGGGCGAGGACGAACTGCGCCGCCTGGGCAAGACCTTCGAGGTGCTGGCGCGCCAGAGCGGCATCGTGCTGGTCGACGGCGTCGTGGCAGACGAGGGCGATTGCTTCCCCGTGCCCTTGATGGCCTCGTCGGATATCGTGGTGCAAGTGTCGACCAGCGCCACCTCGATCAAGGCCGCGTACTGCCTGATCAAGCGCCTGAGCCAGGAACTGGGACGCCGGCCGTTCGGCATTCTCGTCACCGGCGCTTCCGAATCCGAGGCAAAAGTGGTATACGATAATATGGCGCAGGCGGCGAGCCGCTACCTGGCCGTGAAGCTGACCTCGATGGGTTCGGTGCCTGCCGATGAATATCTGCACCGCGCGGCGCGCCTGGGCCGCAGCGTGGTCGATGCGTTTCCGCTGGCGGGCGCCTCGGTGGCGTTTCGCGGACTGGCCGAGCGGCTGGCCCGTTCGGCGGCGCCGGTGCTTGGCGGCACCTTGTACCAGACGGGGAGCCCGCACCAGTTCAGCGCCTGACACCAACCGTAGCACCAGATAAGACGAGAAAACAATAAGCAGCCTATGTACACGGTCAAAGGGAAATCGAACAAGGACTATTTGCTGACGGAGCACATTCCGCTGGTGAAGCGTCTGGCGCACCATATGAAGGCGAAATTGCCGCCTTCGGTCGAGGTCGATGACCTGATCCAGGCCGGCATGATCGGCTTGCTCGATGCCATTAGCCGCTATGAAGAGACGCATGGCGCGCAGTTCGAGACGTATGCCGTGCTGCGCATCCGCGGCGCCATGCTCGACGAATTGCGCACCAGCGACTGGCTGCCGCGCAGCATGCGCCAGAACATGCGCAAGATCGAAGAGGCGATGAGCACCTTGCAGCAGCGCCTCGGCCATCCGCCGACCGAGTCGGAAGTGGCCAAGCTGCTGAAAATGTCGCTGGCCGACTACCAGGAAATGCTGGGCGACGGCGGCGGCCACCAGCTGGTGTACTACGAAGACTTTCATGACCCGGACGGCAATGACAGCTTCCTCGACCGCCACTGCGTGGACGAGGACAGCGACCCCTTGCGTTCCCTGCTCGATACCGATTTCCGGCAATCCGTGATCGATGCCATCGACGCGCTGCCGCCACGCGAGAAAATACTCATGGGCCTGTATTACGAAGAAGAGCTGAACCTGAAGGAGATCGGCGCGGTGATGGGCGTGTCCGAATCACGCGTCTCGCAGCTGCATACCCAGGCCGTCGCGCGCCTGCGCGCAACCTTGAGGGAGCAGGCGTGGACTGGTCCAGCGTAATCGGGCTGGCGCTGGCGCTGGCGGGCCTCTTGGTCGGCCAGGCACTGGAAGGCGGCAAGATGGCCTCCCTGCTGCAGCCGGCTGCCTTCGCCATCGTCATCATCGGCACCTTCGGCGCCGTGCTGCTGCAGACGCGGCTGCGCACTTTTGTGCGTGGCCTGGAAATGCTGCGCTGGGTCTTCCTGCCGCCGGCCGACACCCGGGCCGCGCTGGCGCGCGACATCGGACTATGGAGCCTGACGGCGCGCCGCGACGGCCCGCTGGCGCTCGAGCGCCTGATGGAAAACACGGCCGACCGCTTCAACGCCAAGGGCTTGCGCATGATCGTCGACGGCATCGCGCCCGACAAGCTGCGTCAGCTGCTCGACGTGGAGATTACCGCCTACGAACTGGCCGAGCGCCAGGCCGTCAAGGTGTGGGAATCGGCGGCCGGCTATTCGCCCACCATCGGCATCCTGGGGGCCGTGCTGGGCCTGATCCACGTGATGGAAAACCTCACCGACCCGAGCAAACTGGGCAGCGGCATCGCCGTCGCGTTTGTCTCGACGATTTATGGCGTCGGCCTGGCCAATCTGCTGTTCCTGCCGGTGGCCAATAAACTCAAGGCCATCGTCTCGCGCCGCGTGGTGCAGTATGAAATCACGGCCGCCGTGCTGTACGACATCGCCACGGGCGACCATACGCGCATCATCGAAGAGCGCGTCTCCAGCCTGCTTCACGAGCACTGAGCGAGCACTGAGCATGATGCGGCGCGCGCGCAGGAAGTATGACGAGGAACCGGACAACCAGGACCGCTGGCTGATCTCGTACGCCGACTTCATCACTTTGCTGTTCGCGTTTTTCGTCGTCATGTATGCGATCTCGCAAGTCAATGAAGGCAAATACCGCGTCTTCCAGAACGCCATCGGCCAGGCCTTCAGCCTGGAAAAGGGCGCGCCGCCCATCATCATGGAAGCGCCGCAGGCCATTCCGCTGCCGAATCCCGCCCTGAAACGCCGCACGGAAGCCATCCGCCGCGAGCGCGAACACATGACGCGCCTGGCGCAGGACCTCACATCGACCCTGGCGCCGCTGGTGAAGGAAGGCAAGGTCCGCGTGACGCAGACGAGCCGCGGCGTCAGCGTGGAAATCAATGCCAGCGTGCTGTTCGACCCGGGCGCGGCGCGCCTGACGGCGGAATCGGACCAGGCCCTGCGCGCCGTCGCCGTGCTGCTCAAGGACGACACGCACGACGTGCAGGTGGAAGGGCATACGGACGTCCAGCCGATCAGCAATTCGACCTTTGCCTCGAACTGGGAATTGTCGGCCGCCCGCGCCAGCGCGGTGGTGCGCCTGTTCATCGCCAGCGGCGTGCAGGCTTCACGCCTGACGGCCGTGGGCCACGCCGACAACATCCCCGTGGCGCCGAACGCCACGCCGGAAGGACGGGCGCGCAACCGCCGCGTGGCCGTGACGATCTTGTCCGGCATCCCCGAGACGGTGACGGAAGTGCCGACGCCGCCGCCGGCCAACTAGGACGGGTTTTTCGGGCCGGCAGGGCGTGGGGCATGTCATTTGCTGGTCATACTGGAATGCTAGGCTGACGCCCTTCTTTTCAGCTTCCAGGTCCATCCCATGTCTTACTCCAGAACATTGCTTGCTTCGGCCATCGTCATCGTGTTGAGTGTTGCCGCCTGCGGCGGCGACAGCAACCCGGCCGGCAGCGTGCCGCCGCTACCGGCCGGCCGCTGGATCGCCGGCGACCTGCACACCCACACCACCCAATCGGCCGACGCCGATGTCAGCCAGACCTTGGACAAGGTGCTGGCCAAGGCCTTTGCCACGTATGGACTCGACTGGATGGCGCTGTCGAACCATTTGCGCGTCTCCACGCGCGATGCGCTGGGCGCGCCGCTGGCGGCGCCGATTCCCATGTCCATCGGCGCCGGGCGTTATGAAATTCCGCGCGTGCAGGCCTTGCAGGCGGGCGGCAGCTACGCCGACAAGCTGATCTTCTCGGGCTTCGAGTGGGACATGCCGACCCACGACCACGTCGGCATCGGCCTGTTCGACGGGGCGGACAAACTGACCGCCAGCACGCGGGGCATGAAGGAGTTCGAATACCTGTTTACCACGCGCGACGCGGCCATGTTCGACGCCGCCGACGTCGCGGCATGGAAAGCGAAATACGGCGACACCCGCTACAACAAGACGGCTGCCGATGCGCTGCAAGCGATCAACTGGCTGAAACAGAATTACCCGGAAACCAGCTACGCCGTCATCAACCATCCGTCGCGCAACAAGGGCAGCTACAGCATCGCTGACTTGCGCGCCTTCAACGATGCCGCGCCGAACATCATGTTCGCCATCGAGGGCATGGTCGGCAACCAGATGGAACCGGACCGGGGCGGCTACACGGCCGCCTACACGGACGAGAATGCGCCGCTGCGCGTGTATGGCGGCGTCGACTACGTGGTGGCCAAGCTGGGCGGGCCATGGGATGCGCTGCTGGGCGAGGGGCGCCGCATCTGGAACCTGACCGATTCGGATACGCACTTCAAGATTGTCGGCGGCAACAGCAGCGGTTATTTCCCCGGCGAGTATGCGAAGAACTACGTGTTCAACAGCGCGCAGGGAGCGCCGCTGGCGAAGGACTTGCTGGCCGGCTTGCGTTCGGGCAAGATGTTCTCCACTTATGGCGACCTGATCAATGCGCTCGATTTCAACCTGGCCAGCAAGGACGACCGCAAGGAGATGGGCGGCGAGCTGAAGGTCGCCAGCGGCGAGAAAGTCACGATCACCATCCGCTTCCGGAGCCCGGCCAAAAACAACTACGAAAAGCCCGTCGACAGCGGCGTGGCCGCCAACGTCAAGCCCGTGGTTGACCACGTCGACCTGATCGTCGGGGATGTGGGCGCGAAGGCGGTGGCGGGCACGCCGGCCTACAACGTTGCCGGCAATGCCAGCACGCGCGTGCTCAAGCGCTTCACCAGCGCGGACTGGAAAATCGGGGCCGACGGCTACGCCAGCGTGAGCTACGAAACGACGGCGGCGAAGAACCAGTATTTCCGCCTGCGCGGCACCAATCTGGGCACCGATGTCACCGGCCTGACGCAGGGCGGCGAGCCGCTGGCCGACCAGCGCACGGGCACGACGGACAGTCACCAGCGTTTTAACGACATCAACGACCGCAATTACCGCAGCCTGTGGTTCTATTCGAATCCCGTGTTCGTGACCTTGCGTTAGACGTCAGCCGGCGCGCCACCGGGCGGGGCGGGAGCGGGCTTGATCCTGCACTCGCCCTCCCTGCGCTTGGTACAATCGCGCCTTCTTCCTTTTTATCACCTCATCATGAAAAGCAGTTCCCAGGGCGGTCTCGTCTACTCTACCGAAACGGGCCGCATGTGTCCCGCCTGCCGCCTGCCGCTGGCGCAATGCGCATGCAAGGCGCAATCGAAGGCGGTGCCGGCGGGCGACGGCGTGGTGCGCGTGTCGCGCCAGACCAAGGGGCGCGGCGGCAAGAGCGTCACCGTGGTCAAGGGCTTGCCGCTGGACGCCATCGCCCTGGCCCTGCTGGGCAAGCAGCTGCGCACGCAGTGCGGCTCGGGCGGCACGGTCAAGGATGGCGTGGTCGAAGTGCAGGGTGACCATGTGGACGCCATCCTGGCCGCGCTGGTGAAGCTGGGCCACCAGCCGAAAAAGGCCGGCGGCTAGCCGGGGCGCGTGCGTGCGGCACTGTGCCGCGCGCCTGTGGTAACGTGCGTTTCCTTTTATGTGCCACCTCCTATGAACAGCAAACTGACCGGCATCGCCATCGCCGCTGCCATCGTGGCAGTGCTGGCGCTCGTGTACTGGCCCGCGCCCGACGGCGGCACTCCGGACGCTGCTGCCACCGCTGCCGCCAGCGCGCCGCCGGGACGCAGCCTGGCATCGTATCTGAATATCGATGCCGCCCCGGCCGCCGGTGCCGCGCCCGTTCCCGTGACGCTCGCGCAGCAGCTTGCGCGCCTGGGCGCCAGCGGCAAGCCGGAAGACGCGTATGCGGCCTACAATCTGCTCGATGACTGTATTTCTTTTGAGAAAGATGGCCGGTTGCCGGGGCTGGAATTCGAGCTGGGACGCGAGATGACGGCGGAAGAAAAAGCCGGCCAGCGGCAGCTGTGCGCGGGCCTGACGCAGCGCCAGCGCGAGGACCGCCTGGGCTATCTGGCCACGGCCGCGAAGGCGGGCGTGCCGGGCGCGGCCACCCTGTTCCTGTCGGAAGGCCCGTTTGGCGACCGCAGCGCGCTGCGCAACCGTCCAGACGACCCGCTGGTGCAGGCGTGGAAGCGGCAAGCCATCGCCCAGCTGACGGCGCAGGCGGATGAGGCGGAACTGACCAGCGTGGCTACCCTGATGATGGCGTATTTGCGCGATGGCGACGTGGTGCGGAAAGACGCGCCGCAGGCGTATGGCTACCTGCTGGCCCTGCGCCTCGTGTACGACGACATCCTCGCCCCCGGCGTTACCAATCCCTACCAGGATGATTACTGGCACTGGCTGCAAGACGAGCTGACGCCGGAGCAGCAAGCCGCCGCCAGCGCCAAGGCGCACGCCATCGCGGCGAAGTTCCGCCAGCATACGGGCCGCCCCGCGCACGGCTGAGGGGCGACCATGCGCCGAGCACGCGGCGCTTCAATTCCGGCGCGGCGTGTCAGGACCCGTCAGGCCAGCGTCTTGCGGCGCCGTATGCCATACCCCACCAGCCCCAGTCCCGCCAGCAGCATGGCGTAGGTTTCCGGTTCGGGCACGGCCGTGGTGATGGAAATGTCCAGCACGGAATCACGCACGCCGACGCCCGTCGCCACCATGGTGTAGGTGCCTGCTCCCAGCAGTCCGCTGAAGGTGGAATGGGCGAAGCTGCCCAGTACGCCCGTGAACGTATCCGATTGCACCAGGTTGTTGCTGGAGTCGAACAAGTCGATGTTGACCCCGGTCAGGCGGGGACCGAAGTCGTTGGCGCCCGTGACCAGCCAGGCGGCGTTGCCCGTGAACGATTGCACGCCGCTGCCGACCGTAAACGTGGTCGTTTGCAGCAGCGAACCACGCTCCGTCGTGAAGGTGTCGATGAACAGCGTGTCTTGCGCCAGCAGCGGCGTAGCCACCACGGCAGTCGAGACGAGATGGTTATAAAACACGGCTTGCGTGTCCGCCTGCGCGCCCGGTGCCAACAGGGCGCTGCCGAGCAGCAGCGCCGCGCCAGCCTTGGATATTGAGATAGCGTTCATATCGTGCTCCAGATGGTCTTGCGATTGAATGGCGTGCGTCATGGCGCAGCGCGAATGCGCAGGCTGACGCGTCAGAATGGATTAGCTATGCCTGCGGGAAAATGTTCGTGTCGGTGAGGAAAGTCCCACCTGGAGATGTGCGGCGTACGCTAGTGATTAGCATATCGTTATCACTTGTCTCAAGTTTGAGCGCGCTCAAAGGTGCGGCTTCGAGAGGGCGCCGCTGTTGTTTCTGCGCGCGGCGTTCTGCAGGGAGTGCGGGCACGCCGGCTACGCCGCAGTGTCCCTGGAGGGGGCGACACGGCGGTGATGTGCTGGATGGGCGTGGTATGGGTGCCGCCGTTTCCTGCGCTGGGGGAGGGGCTTAGCCGATCACGACGCGCCGGCTGGCCGTGTTCGTCGTCGGCTGGCCGCTGGGACCGTAGAAATTGCCGCTCTGGGCCGGGGGGCGCATGGCGTTCAGGGCGCCTTGCGTGTGCAGCATGTGCTTGTTGATCAGCAGGCTGTTCAGGCGATTCTGTTCCTTCGCTTCGCGCGTCGTCTCGAGCAGGGCTTTCCACAGGGGCGCCGCCTCGGCTTCGCTGGCGCCGACCAGCCAGTCTTCCATGCCCGCTTCGGCGGCCGTGAAACCGGCTGCCGCCAGTGCCTGGTGGCGTTGCGCCGCCAGCTGGCTCAATTGTCCGACGAGTGCTGTCTTGCGCGCCGTGAGCTCCGTGATTGCATCGATGTCAGCGGCAACCAGATGCCGCTGTTCTTCTTTCATCAATGCCAGCAATGTGGTCATGAGCTGTTGCTCGTCGCGCAGGCTGGAAAACGGAGTCACTGATTGCATGGGGAAACCTATCTATTTCGTGAGTGCAGCAAGTCCTTGACCGTGTCGAGGAGACCGTCCGCCACTTTTTCAGAGTTGACCTGGAACTGGCCGTCGGCGATCGCCAGCTTGATGCGTTCGACTTTTTCGTGTCGAACACGGCGCCGCTGCCGGCAGTTGCACTGGCCGCTAATGCCTGTCCTTGCGGCGACAGGCGTACATTGTCCGACGTCGTCGGCGTTGCCTGGGCTTTCTCGGCATTCCGGGCGCCGGAGGTGCTGGCGGGCGCCACCGGCAGGCCGGGATTGCTTTTAATGGTGTTATCGGTAATTTTCACAGCGTGATCCTCGTCTGGTCGAAGTCAAGAAACTCCGGGATATGTGTCATTATCGGCACCTTCTTCCGAAACTTTAGTGCGCCAGACCACAATATCGCTGCCCATCCGTGTTTAGAACGCCACCTCCACCATGCCGCCAGCCCGCGCCACGCCGCTGATCTGCTGGCCGCTCTGCGTGCGTACCTGCACCGTCTGGCCATCGCCGGCGCTGCCGATGGCGCGCCCTTCTGATGCTACCTGGAAACCGTTGCCACTGGAAACGACACGCACCAGCTGGCCCTGCATCACCACGGGTTTGCGGCGCAGGGTGTCGAGGCGCATCGGCGTGCCTGGCGGCAAGGATATATTCGTGCTGGCGCCTACCACCTGGGCCATGTCGGTGGCGATGCCTGCGGGCAATGCGGCCAGGTCGCCCTGCATCGTCACCAGCTGGCTGGCGTCGATGGCTTGCCCTTGCGCCAGCGGCACGGCGCTGGCCACGTAGTCGCCCACGACGGCCACGTTCGCTTGCAGATAGATGGTCCAGCTGGACGGGGCCGTGCAGCGTACGCCCACGGTGGTCTTGCCCCAGGCGCGCGCGCCCGGCGCCATGAACGCTTGCGGCGCGGGGCAGGCGGCCAGGTTCAGGCGCGGATCGACGGCGCCGACGGTGATCGTCACCTTGCCCGGCAAGCCGTTGCTTTGCACCTGCAGGAATTGTTCCACGCTGTTGCGCAGCGCTTCCGGCGTTTGCCGGCCGGCGTTTTGCGCCTGCGCCAATACTGGCAGGGCGGCAAGCGGGATGGCTAGGGCAAGGAGGAAAGCGAGCGGTGTTTTCATGGTGATAGGCCTCTGGAATACTGCCATGATAGTGCGCGCCGCCCCGTTCGAAGCGCCGATTAAGGGGTAAAAGTACGGTCTGATCCGGCGATGGCCTTGCCGGCGGGCGCCGTACTATGTTTCCTGTCATCACTATACCGCCATCCTTCCGCCATCTCAGGCGCCAGTGGCAGATCTTTCCGGAGCCTGACATGATAGGGAAACTCGACGATTACATGCGCTTCAACGAGACGGCGCTGAGCCTGCGCTCGACGCGCCAGGAATTGCTCGCCTCGAATATCGCCAATGCGGACACGCCCAACTACAAGGCGCGCGACGTCGATTTCGCCGCCGCCCTGAAGGGGGCGATGGCGCGCAAGGATGGCGTGCCGCCGGCCCTGAAGGGCACGGCGCCGCAGCATATGCCGGGCAAGGGCGTCGCCGCCGCAGCGGGCGGCAGCACGGGCGGCAAGGTCGAGACCCTGGCCGACGGCACGCCGCTGCTGTACCGCGCGCCGGCCCAGGGCGCCGTCGACGGCAACACGGTCGACATGGACCTCGAGCGCAATGCCTTTGCCGACAACGCCATCCGCTACGAGGCGGCCGTGACGTTCCTTAACTCGCAGATCAAGGGCATGCTGACGGCCATCCAGGGAGGACAATAATCATGTCGCTATTTAATATCTTCAATGTGTCCGGTTCGGCAATGAGCGCCCAGGCGCAGCGCCTGAACACGGTGGCCAGCAACCTGGCCAATGCCGACAGCGCCACCAGCGCCACGGGCGAAGCCTACCGCGCCAAGCAGGTGGTGTTCGAAGCCGTGCCCATGGCCAACGGCGCCACGGCCGTCAAGGTGCAGAAGGTGATCGAGGACCCGTCGCCGATGAAGCTGGTCTACGACCCGAAGAATCCGCTGGCCGACGAGAAGGGCTACGTCACCATGCCCAACGTAAATACGGTCGACGAGATGGTCAACATGCTGTCCGCTTCGCGCTCGTACCAGACCAACGTGGAAACCATGAACGCGGCCAAGTCGCTGCTCCTGAAAACCCTTACCCTCGGCCAGTAAGGCTGACTGATCATTATGGCAACCATCGATACCACGACCTCCGTCACCACCGACCTGATGGCGACGATGAATCCGAAGAAGACGACGGCCGCGGCAGGCAGTGTCGAAGCGGAAACGAACAAATTCCTCACCCTGCTGGTCACCCAGCTGAAAAACCAGGATCCGATGAACCCGCTGGACAATGCGCAATTGACCAGCCAGTTGGCGCAGTTGTCCACGGTGACGGGCGTCAACAAGCTCAACACGACCCTGGAAACCCTGAAGACCAGCTATCAGCAAGCCGAATCGATGCAGGCGGCCAACATCATCGGCCATGGCGTGTTGACGGCGGGTAAGGATATCAACCTGAGCAAGAGCGCCGCGCTGCTGGGCGTGGACCTGGCCACGGCGGCCGACAAGGTCAAGGTCATCATCTACAAGGATGGCAAGGAAGTCCATTCCATCGACCTGGGCGCACAGGAAGCGGGCACCTTGCCGCTGGGCTGGAACGGTTCCACCGCCGACCTCGACAAGGACGGCAAGCCGGTCGTGCTGGCCGATGGCGCCTACACCTTTGCGGTGGAAGCAACGCGCGGCGGCACCAAGCTCAAGGATGCGACGGCGCTGATGTTCGGTTCGGTCGCCAGCGTGTCGACGGGCGCGAATGGCGTGAAATTGAATGTCCCGGGCGTGGGCAGCATCACCATGGCCGACGTGAAACAGATTCTGTAAGCCGCTGACCCTAGCGTGACCCTCACCCCTAATTTCTACCAGGAGAACACAATGTCTTTCCAACAAGGCTTGAGCGGCTTGAATGGCGCCGCCAAATCGCTGGACGTCATCGGCAACAACATCGCCAACTCGTCTACCGTCGGTTTCAAGCAGTCGCAGGCCCAGTTCGCCGACATTTATGCCAACTCGCTGTATGGCGTGGGCGGCAACCAGGCGGGGATCGGCGTCTCCGTCTCGCAAATCGCCCAGCAATTTAACCAGGGTAACCTGGAAACCTCGTCGAATCCCCTCGACATCGCCATCAATGGCGGCGGCTTCTTCCGTACCAGCGTCAACGGCGCCGTCCAGTACTCGCGCAATGGCCAATTCCAGGTCGACAAGAGCGGCTTCATCGTCAACGCCCAGCTGGCGCAGCTGACCGGCTATGCGGCCGATGCCAACGGCAAGATCGTCGCCGGCGCCGTCGTGCCCCTGCAGATCGACCAGTCGGACATGAAGCCCCAGGCGACGACCAAGGTCGACACGCAAGTCAACCTCAATTCGAACACGGCCATGCCGACCACGGTGCCGTTCAAGATCGGTGACGACACCACGTACAGCAAGCAGTTCCCCGTCGAAGTCTTCGATTCGCTGGGCAACTCCCACATCATGTCGAATTTCTATGTCAAGACGGGCACCAACACCTGGGACGTCTACTCGGCCGTTGACGGCACGGAAGTGACCAGCATGAAGGTCGCGGCCGCCCTGCAGACGGACCCTGCCTCGCTGGCCGCGCGCGCCGCCTACCAGGCTGCCGCCACGGCCGTGCCGCTGGTGCCGGCCAATGTGACGACGGCCGCCGTCGCCTATGGCAATGCGGTCGGCGCCGCCGTCTCGGCTGCCGCCGCCGCCGCGGGCGCCACGCCGGCGCAACTGGCCGCCATCGCCGCCACCTACGGCAGTGCCGTGCCGAATGGCATCAACTCGAGCCGCACGCCCGACCAGATCGACGCGGCCATCCGCGCCGTGACCATGGTGCCGGCCGTCAAGACCGGTTCGCTGGTCTTCAACACGGTCGGCAGCCTGGACCGGGCCGCCATGCTGGCCCTGACGCCGCCGCAAACCTTGCCCGTCACCGTCAACCTGCCGATCTTCCCGGCCACGGGCGCCAATCCGACCCTGTCGGTCCAGGTCGATTTCAGCAAATCGACCCAGCTGGGCACCGCCACGGCGGAAAAGAAAACGGAAGCGGACGGTTACAAGGCGGGCCAGCTGAGCCAGTTCATCGTGGGCGACGACGGCGTCATCCAGGGCCAGTACAACAACGGCAAGACGCGCGCCCTGGGCCAGGTGGTGTTGAGCAACTTTACCAACCCGAACGGCCTGGAGCCGCTGGGCAACAACGCCTGGGTGGAAAGCTCGGCCTCGGGCAAACCCATCACGGGCGAGCCGAAGACGGGCACCCTGGGCAACTTGCGCGCCTCGGCCGTGGAAGTATCGAACGTCGACCTGACGGCGGAACTGGTCAACATGATCACGGCTCAGCGCGCCTACCAGGCGAATGCGCAGACCATCAAGACGCAGGATTCCGTTTTACAGACCCTGGTCAACCTGCGCTAACTTGGGGCGCCTCGTTAAGCTACTGCGCGCCTCACTACCGGGCCGGCGTTGCTCGCTGTACCTCCGTACAGCTGCGCTACTCAACCCGGTATTGAACCGCTCGCTACGCTTCCCGAGGCACCCGTGACGTTGCGGGAAGTTGCATTAAACCCATCAGTTGCGATACAGGCAGGAGAAACACATGGACCGTCTCATCTACACCGCCGGCTCGGGCGCCAAGCATATCCTGGACAAGCAGGCGACCACGGCGAACAATCTGGCGAACGCCACCAGCACGGGTTTCCGTGCCCAGCTCGATCGTTCCGCGCCGTGCCCGTGGTGGCCGACGGCATGATGCCGACGCGCGCCTTCGTCGTCGATTCGACGGTCGGTTCCGATTTCACGCAAGGTCCGATGCAGCACACGGGCCGCGCGCTCGACGTGGCCGTGGAAAACGCGGGCTGGATCGCGGTGCAGTCGGCCGACGGCTCCGAAGCCTACACGCGCAACGGCGCCCTGAAGCTCAATGAAAACGGCATGCTGCAGACGCAATCGGGCCTGATGGTGCAGGGCGACACGGGCCCCATGGCGATTCCGCCGGGCGTGACGGTGGCCATCGCCAGCGACGGCACGGTGGGCACCATTTCCACCGACGTGCCTCCAGGCCCATCGACGGTGCTGGGACGCATCAAGCTGGTCAACCCGCCCGAGCAGCAGCTGGTGCGCGGCGACGACGGCCTGTTCCGCCTGAAGGATGGCACGGTGGCGCAGGCCGACCAGGCCGTCAAGCTGACCACCGGTGCGCTCGAGGGCAGCAATGTCAGCCCCGTCGACTCCATGGTCAGCATGATCGCCCTGGCGCGCCAGTTCGAAACGCAAATGAGCCTGTTGAAGAATGCCGAGAATAACGCGGCGAAAGCCACCCAGATCCTCGCTTTGAATTGATGGGGGCGCCCGCATAATGGTCACATAGAAATAGTCTACAGGGCTGGTTAGCGCTGTTATTGGAGAAAAATCATGATTCGTTCCCTTTGGATTGCCAAGACCGGCCTGGAAGCGCAGCAGACGCAGATGGACGTGATCGCCAATAACCTGGCCAACGTCAGCACCACGGGCTTCAAGAAGTCGCGCGCCGTGTTTGAAGACTTGCTGTATCAAAATGTGCGCCAGCCGGGCGCGCAATCGTCGCAGCAAACCCAGCTGCCATCGGGCTTGCAGATCGGCACGGGCGTACGCACCGTGGCCACTGAACGCATCCATACGCAGGGCAATCCCCAGGCATCGGGCAATTCGCGCGACGTGATGGTCAACGGCACGGGTTTCTTCCAGGTGTTGATGCCGGACGGCGCCACCGCCTACACGCGCGACGGCTCCTTCCAGACCGATTCCAACGGCCAGCTGGTCACGTCCGAAGGTTTCGTCATCCAGCCCGCCATCACCGTGCCGACGAATGCGCTGAGCCTGACCGTGGCGCGCGACGGCACCGTGTCCGTCACCTTGCCCGACACCGTGGCGCCATCGCAGATCGGCTCGCTGCAGCTGACCACCTTCGTCAATCCGGCCGGCCTGGAGTCGAAGGGCGAAAACTTGTACATGGAAACGGGCGCCTCCGGCGTGGCGCAGACCAACACCCCGGGCACGAACGGCGCCGGCGTGCTGATGCAGGGCTATATCGAGACGTCGAACGTCAACGTGGCCGAGGAAATGGTCAACATGATCCAGACGCAGCGCGCCTACGAGATCAACAGCAAGGCCATCACCACATCCGATCAAATGCTGCAGAAATTGTCGCAACTTTAATTTTCATAGTCGTCATGCCATCCGCCGCCGGATGGCAGCGGAGGTTCGCCATGCAATACCCCATCATCGCCCTGTTGTCCGCAGTCCTGCTGTCCGGCTGCGCCATCACGCCTACGTCCATCGTGCAATATCCCACCACCACGCGCGCGCCGATGCCGGAACCGGTGGTCGTCAGCAACGGCTCCATCTACCAGCCGTCGACCTACCGTCCCGCCTTCGAAGACCGCCGCGCGCGTCACGTGGGCGACACCATGACGATCGCCATCACCGAGCGCACGAATGCCGTCAAGGCGGGTGCCAGTTCCGGCAACAAGTCGGGCAGCGTGGGCTTCAGCACGCCCGGCATCGCCCAGGGCCGCTTCGGCGCCACCGTGGCGGCGAATGGCGCGACCAAGTTTGCCGACGGCGACAACCAGTCCGCCAGCAACACCTTTAGCGGCACGATCGGCGTGACGGTGATTGAAGTGCTGCCGAACGGCAACCTGATCGTCGCGGGCGAGAAACAGATCGCCATGAACAAGGGCACGGAATTCATCCGCTTCTCGGGCATGGTCAATCCGGACACCATCGGCACGGGCAACGTCGTGCCGTCGACCCAGGTGGCCGACGCGCGCGTCGAGTACCGCACCAACAGCCAGATCGACCGCGCCGAAATGGCCTCGATGGCCTCGCGCTTCTTCCTCAGCCTGCTGCCGTTCTGATCATGGCCACCTTTACTTTCCCCCGCTTTGCCGCTGTTTTCGGCCTGGCCATTTCTCTGCTGGCGCCCGTGGCGCAGGCCGAGCGCATCAAGGACCTGGCCAGCATCGCCGGCGTGCGCCAGAATCAGCTGATGGGCTATGGCCTCGTCGTCGGCCTCGACGGCAGCGGCGACCAGACCACGCAAACGCCATTCACTATCCAGAGCGTGGCGGCGATGCTGCAGCAGCAGGGCATCAACTTGCCGCAAGGCACCAGTTTGCAGCTGAAAAACGTGGCCGCCGTGATGGTGACGACGGCCTTGCCCGCGTTTGCCCAGCCGGGCCAGCTGCTCGACGTGACGGTGTCGTCGATGGGCAATGCGAAAAGCTTGCGCGGCGGCACTTTATTGATGACGCCGCTGAAGGGCGCCGATGGCCAGGTGTACGGCATGGCGCAGGGCAACGTGCTGGTGGGCGGCGTGGGCGCGCAGGCGGCCGGCAGCTCCGTCGTCATCAATCACCTGAGCGTGGGCCGCATCTCGGGCGGCGCCACCGTCGAGCGCAGCGTGCCTTCGGCGCTGGGCGCCAACAACACGATCCGCCTGGAATTGAACGCCACCGATTTCGCCACCGCCAGCCGCGTGGTCGACGCCATCAACAGCCGCTACGGCGCCGGCACGGCCGCCGCGCTGGACGGGCGCGTGATCCAGGTGCAGTCGCCGGGCGGCAGCGACCAGCGCGTGTCCTTCCTGGGCCAGCTGGAAAGCATCGAAGTCAACCCGGCCCGCCTGGCGGCCAAGGTCATCATGAATGCGCGCACCGGTTCCGTCGTCATGAACCAGTCCGTGACCCTGGAAACGTGCGCCATTTCGCACGGCAACCTGTCCGTCACCATCAATGTCGAGCCGCAGGTGAGCCAGCCGGCGCCCCTGTCGGGCGGGCGCACGGTGGTCACGCAGACGGCGCAGATCGATATCAAGAAGGAACCGGGCAAGGTCATGCTGGTCAAGGGCGGCGCTTCGCTGTCCGACGTGGTCAAGGCCCTCAACGCCATCGGCGCTTCGCCGCAGGACTTGCTGGCCATCCTGCAGGCGATGAAGGCGGCAGGCTCGCTGCGCGCCGAACTCGAAATCATTTGATGGACACGCCATGATCAGCCAAACCGACCTCAGCAAAACCGCCGCCTATGACGTCAAGGGCATGGATGGCTTGCGCCAGTCCGCCAAGGCGAAGGATCCCGCCGCCCTGAAAGAGGCGGCCACGCAATTCGAAGCCATGTTCATCAACATGATGATGAAAAGCATGCGCGAAGCCACGCCGCAGGACGGCATCATGGATAGCCAGCAAAGCAAGATGTACACCTCGATGCTGGACCAGCAGACGAGCCAGAACCTGGCCAAGCGGGGCACGGGCCTGGCGGACGTGCTGATCCGCCAGTTGTCGTCGTCGAACCAGGCGCTGGCCGCCGATGGCGCCGAAGCGCCGTCGCCCCGCTCGTCGAGCATGGCGCAGGCACTGGCCGCGTTCCGCCAGCAGCAGGGCGCCCTCACGGACGGCGCCGGCAGCGCCGCCGCCACCGGCAAGACCCTGAGCGACAAGGCCAACGCCACGCAGGCGCCGCACGTGCGCGCCTTCCAGAAAAGCTGGGCGTGCATGCGGAAGAGGCGAGCCGCGCCACCGGCATCCCGGCCAAGTTCATGCTGGGCCAGGCGGCGCTGGAAACGGGCTGGGGCAAGCGCGAAATCATCAGCCGCGACGGCAGCAGCAGCCACAACCTGTTCGGCATCAAGGCGTCGGCCGACTGGAAGGGCAAGGTCACGGAAGCTGTCACCACGGAATATGTGAATGGCAAGGCGCAGCGCAAGGTGGAAAAATTCCGCGCCTACGACAGCTACGCGGACAGCTTCAAGGATTATGCGCAGTTGATTACCAACAATAAACGCTATGAAAAAGTCCTGGCCAGCGCGGGCGACGCCAGCACCTTTGCCCAGGGCTTGCAAAAGGCCGGCTATGCGACGGACCCGAATTACGCTGCCAAACTGACAAAAATCATCAAGCATTCGCTGGTCGGCTAATCCCCGCCTGACCCTGAGGCAGCGCGGGTGCTTCAAGTTTTGTCCGCGGATGCCGTTAATACTCATGACAGTAACCAATAAGACACCATGACTTCGAATCTCCTCAGCATCGGTAAGAGCGGTTTGCTTGCAGCGCAGGTGGGCCTGTCGACGACCGGGCATAACATCACCAATGCCAACGTGGACGGTTACAACCGCCAGGTGGTGCTGCAGCAGACGGCGCAGTTCAACAATGCCGGTTATGGTTTTGTTGGCAATGGTACCGAGGTATCGCAAGTCAAGCGCCAGTACGACGGCTTCATGGCTGCCCAGGTGAATGGCGCGCAATCGGCCACCAGCTCGCTCGATGCGTACTACACGCAGATCAGCCAGATCGACAATATGCTGGCCGATCCCACGGCCGGGCTGTCGCCGGCGATGGCCGATTTCTTCAAGGGCGTGCAGGATTTCAGCTCGAATGCCTCGTCCGTGTCGTCGCGCCAGGCATTGCTGTCGAGCGCAAACTCGCTGACGGCGCGCTTCCAGGGCCTCAGCGCGCGCCTGACGGAAATCGGCGACGGCGTCAATTCGCAGATCACCTCGAACGTGAAGGTGATCAATTCCTACGCCAAGCAGATCGCGGAACTGAATACGGCGATTACCAACCTGACCGTGAATGAAAGCAATCAGCCCAACGATTTGCTGGACCAGCGCGACCAGCTGATCACGGAGCTGAACAAATACGTCAAGGCAACGGTTCAGCCTGGCGCCGGCAACTCGATTACCGTCTCGATCGGCTCGGGCCAGCCGCTGGTGGTGGGCGACAAGAACTTTGAACTGGCCGTCACGCCGTCGCCGACGGATCCGAACCGCCTGGACGTGGGCTATGTGACGGGCACGAGCGTCACCAAGCTGTCGGAAAGTTCCCTCAGCGGCGGCGCGCTGGGCGGCTTGCTGGAGTTCCGCAGCGGTAGCCTGGACCGCATCCAGAATTCGCTGGGCAAGGTGGCCATCGCGCTCGCGTCCACCTTCAATGAACAGCACAAGCTGGGCCAGGACTTGAATGGCGACATGGGGACCGACTTCTTCAAGTTGCCCGATCCCGTCATTGGCGCCGACTACCGCAACAACGCGACCAGCACGACCGCGCTGTCGGCCAAGGTCAGCGATCCGACCAAGCTGACGGCCAGCGATTATGCCGTGAAGTACGACGGCACGAACTATGTGGTGACGCGCCAGAGCGACGGCGCCAAAACGACCATCAACCCGTATCCGCAAACCGTGCCGCAAACCATCGACGGCGTGGATTTCTCGATCTCGGGCACGGCTGCCGAGGGCGACAACTTCATGGTCAGGCCGACGGCCCACGGCGCGTCCGACCTGGCCGTGGCGATTACCGACCGCAACAAGCTGGCCGCCGGCGCGCCGATCGCCACGGGTGCACCCGTCAGCAACACGGGCAGCGGCAAGCTCGGCGCAGGTAGCGTGGACAAAGCCTATTTAACGCCGGGCAATGCCTTGACGGGTACCGTCACCTTGACGTACGACAAGGCGACCACCTCGCTGTCGGGATTTCCCGCGGGCCAGGCCGTGACGGTGAAAGGCTTGAACGGCGCCACCACCACGTATCCGGCCGGCACGGCGAACATTCCGTACACGGAAGGCGACAGCTTCAGCTTTGGCGGCATCAACGTCAACATGACGGGCGCGCCGGCGCAGGGCGATAAATTCACCATCGCGCCGAACTCGGGCGGCGTGGGCGACAACCGCAATGCCAGCTTGCTGGCGGGCTTGCAAACGAAAAACATTCTCGATGGCGGCAAGGCGACGTTCCAGGGTTCGTACGCGGAAACCGTCAGCTATGTGGGCAACAAGACGCGCGAAGTGCAGGTCAGCGGCCTGGCCAGTCTGGCCTTGCTGCAGCAGACCAGCACGCAGCAGCAGGCCGTTTCCGGCGTCAACCTCGATGAAGAGGCCGCCAACCTGCTGCGCTACCAGCAAGCCTACCAGGCTTGCGGCAAGGTCATGCAGATCGCCAGCACCCTGTTCGACGTGGTCATCGGCCTCGGACGTTAATTATTCAAGCGGCGGCGCCTGGCGTCCGCCGCCATCAGGAAGGGCAGCATCATGCGCATCAGTACCAAAATGATCTATGACGCGGGCAGCACGCAGCTGAACAATCTGCAGGGCGCGTTGAACCGCACCCAGATGCAGCTGTCGGCGAACCGCCGCAACCTGACGCCGGCCGACGATCCGATCGCCTCGGCGCGCGCGCTGGAAGTGACGCAGTCGCAATCGATCAATACGCAATTCGTGACGAACCGCTCGAACGCCAAGAATTTCCTGTCGCAGGAAGAGCTGGCGCTGGCCAGCACCACCTCGCTGATCGCCGACGTGCAGGAGCTGGTGCTGAAGGCCGGTAATCCGGCCTTGAAGGATATCGACCGCCAGAGCCTGGCCACGGAGCTGAAGGGGCGCTTGACCGACCTGATGGGCATCGCCAACACGTCCGACAACGCGGGCGGCTACCTGTTCGGCGGCTACAAGTCGACGACGCAGCCGTTCAGCCAGACGCCGGGCGGCGCCACCTACGTGGGCGACCAGGGCCAGCGCGAGCTGCAAGTGGGCTCGGCCCGCTATCTGGCCACCAGCGACTCGGGCGCGGCCGTGTTCGAGAACATCTTGACGGGCAACGGCAAGTTCACCACGGCGGCCGACCCGGGCAACTTCACGCGGGGCGGCGCCGGCATCATTTCCGGCGGCACCGTCACCGATCCCACCAAGTTGACGGGGCACAAGTATTCGATCGATTTCCAGGTGACGGGCACGGGCACGGATGCCAAGACGACCTATATCGTGACGGATGTGACCCTGGGCCAGACCATCCCGAATCCCGCCGTGCCGGTGGCCTATAAATCGGGCGACGCCATCAACTTTGACGGCCAGCAAGTCAATGTCGCGGGCAAGCCGGCCGACCTGGACAAGTTCACCCTGGAACCCAGCGGCAAGGAATCGATCTTTACCACGATTACCAACCTGATCGGCGCACTGGGCCAGCCGGCCTCGGGCGACGCGGGGCAGGCGCGCCTGACGGCCAGCCTGAACGCGGCGCACGATCTGCTCGACACGGCCTACGACAACGTGCTGTCCGTGCGCGCGGAAGTCGGTTCGCGCCTGAAGGAGATCGACACGCTCGACAGCGCCGGCGACGACCTCGACCTGCAATATGCGAGCACCCTGTCGGGCTTGCAGGACCTGGACATGGTGAAGGCGATTTCCCTGTTCAGCCAGCAGCAGATCACCCTGCAGGCGGCGCAGAAGTCCTTCACGTCGATCTCGGGCCTGTCGCTGTTCAACTACATCAGCTAAGCGGCCAGCCGCAGGATGACCGGCAAGCCGGGGCGGCGAGGATGCATACCTCGCGCCCCGGCTTTTTTGCGTCCGTATTCTGGCTACTTGGACAAGATATGCAGGCAAACTGTGCAGTCTACCTGTGTATCTGTTATACTTGAGCCTGTTGATCCACCAGCGTTCCCCATGAGCACCCCACAAGAAGACCACGAAGATCACGAGCAGGTGCTGCAGTTGGCCGGCGAATTGCGCATTCTCATCGGCAAACTACGCCGCCGCCTGCGCGAGGAAGCGCATCTGGGCGACGTCAGCATGTCGCAGGCATCCGTGCTCAGCCGTCTTGAGCGCGACGGCCCGGCCACGGCCAGCAGTCTGGCGCGCGCCGAAGGCATGCGGCCCCAGTCGATGGCCGCCACGGTGCTGGCGCTGACCGAGGCGCAGCTGGTGACGGGCTCGCCCGATCCGCGCGATGGCCGGCAGACGATCTTGACCCTGACGGACAGCTGCCGCGCCTGGATCGCGGCCAGTCGCGCCGCGCGCGAAGACTGGCTGGCGCGGACCATCGAAACCCGGCTCTCGCCGGCCGAAGTCACCGAGCTGGACAAAGCGGTGGCCCTACTCAAACGCTTGGCGGAGTGATCCGCTGAATTTTTCACCACGACCCCGGCAAGGAGCCCGCACGCCCAGATGAACAACACATTCCGTTCGCTACGCATTCCCAATTACCGTATCTGGGCCGGCGGCGCCCTCGTGTCGAATATCGGCACGTGGATGCAGCGCACGGCGCAGGATTGGCTGGTGCTGAGCGAACTGACGCAGCACAATGCCAGCGCCGTCGGCATCGTCATGGCCTTGCAATTCGGCCCGCAGCTGCTGTTGCTGCCCCTGACGGGCATGGCGGCCGACTTGCTCGACCGCAGGAAATTGCTGCTGTGCACGCAGGCGGCCATGGGCTTGCTGGCGCTGGGACTGGGCATGCTGTGCATCAGCGGCCTGGTACAACTGTGGCACGTGTATGTGTTTGCTTTCCTGCTGGGCTGCGTGACGGCCTTCGATGCGCCCGTGCGCCAGACTTTCGTGGCCGAGATCGTCGGCGAGGAAGACTTGACGAATGCCGTGGCGCTCAATTCCACCTCGTTCAATGCGGCGCGCATGCTGGGCCCGGCCGTCGCTGGCTTGCTGATCAGCAGTGTCGGCAGCGGCTGGGTCTTCATCATCAATGCCGTCTCGTTTGCGGCCGTGATCGGTTCGCTGTTGCTGCTGCGCGTGGAATTGCTGCACCGCGCGCCGCGCCTGAAAGCCACGCGCGCCAGCCTGGGCGAAGGTTTCCGCTACGTGCGCCAGCGGCCCGACTTGATGGCCATCCTGCTGATGCTGTTCCTGATCGGCACCTTCGGCTTGAATTTCCCGATTTTCCTGTCGACCATGTCGGTGACGGCCTTCCATGCGGGCGCTAGCCAGTACGGCGTGCTCAGCTCCGTGATGGCGTGCGGCTCCGTGGCCGGCGCCCTGCTGGCGGCGGGCCGCGGCCAGCCGACGCTGGCCTTGCTGCTGGGGGCGGCGGCGCTGTTCGGCCTGGCTTGCGCGCTGGCCGCCGTGATGCCCAATTACTGGCTGTTCGGCATGATGCTGGTGGTCATCGGCATCGCCGCGCAAACCTTTACCACCAACGTCAACAGCAGCGTGCAACTGTCGACGGCGCCCGCCATGCGGGGCCGCGTGATGGCGATAGTCCTGGCCATCTCGGCGGGCGGCACGCCGCTGGGGGCGCCCGTCGTGGGCTGGGTCGCCGACACCTTCGGCCCGCGCTGGGCGCTGGGCATCGGTGCCCTGTCGGGCCTGGCGGCCGCCCTCGTCGGCGTGCGCTACCTGGTCAGGCATCACCAATTGCGCCTGAATCTCGACCTGCGGCGCTGGCGCTTTGCATTCAGCAGCGACCAGCCCTGAAGCGGTCCCTCAGGGCGGCAGCAGGCCCGTGCGGGCGGCGGCCAGGATGGCGCCGCTCAAGCCGTCGAGCAGGCCGGACGCGGCGCGTGCCGTATGCCAGTGCAGCGCGACGTCGAGCGGGGTGTCCGGCAGCAGTTCGACCAGGCTGCCATTGTCGAGATGCGGCTGGATCAACGCCTGCGGGTGCAAGCCCCAGCCCATGCCGGCCAGGCCGGCCGTGACGAAGGCATGCGGCGAGGGCAGGGCATGGCGCGGCAGCTCCACGTGCCGGTGGCACAGGCGCCGCACCCAGCGCGCTTGCAGCTCGTCCTTGGCATTGAACACGAGGCTGGGCGCCAAGGCCAGGCTGGCGGCGCCCACGCCGTGGGCAAAGTACCGTTGCAGGAAGGCGGGGCTGGCGGCGGCCAGGTAGCGCATGGCGCCCAGCGGGCGGCTGTTGCAGCCCGATGCGGGCCGGGCCGTGGCGCTGACGGCGGCCAGCACGGCGCCGCTGCGCAGCCAGTCGGCCGTGTGGTCCTGGTCGTCGACGGCCACTTGCAGCAGCACCGGTTGGGCGGCCGCGAAGGCGGCGATGGCGGGCGCCAGCCAGGTGGCCAGGCTGTCGGCATTCACGGCGACGGGCATGCTGGCGCGCGACACGCCCAGTGCTGTCTGCGCCAGCGCCGGCAAGGCGCCCTGCAAATCCTGTTCGAGCAGTTGCACCTGGTCCACGTGCTGGCACAGGCGCCGGCCCGTGTCCGTGGCGCGGCAGGGCTGGTCGCGTATCACCAGCGCGCAGCCGACGCGCTCTTCCAGCAGGCGGACGCGCTGCGAAATGGCCGATGGCGTCACGTGCAAGGCGCGCGCCGCGCGCTCGAAACTGCCTTCACGGAGGACGGCGGCCAGGGCGCTGAGCGATGCATAGTCGAGCATGGATGAAGTTTTCCTTAATTGGCAACAGAAAAGGTAGTTTGCCTTCATTTTATCGGGCAGGCAAGATGCGTGCATGACACTCTTGACCGCCGCCACCCCACCCGTCTTTTCCGTCTTTCTCCAGGGCTTGACCCTGGGCCTGGGACTCATCGTTGCCATTGGCTCGCAAAATGCCTTTGTCTTGCGGCAAGGCTTGCGCCGCGAACATGTGGGCGCCATCGTGCTGTTTTGCGCCCTGGCCGATGCGGCGCTGATTGCCGCCGGCGTGCTGGGCATGGCCCATGCGCTGGGGCAGCGCCCCTTGCTGGCCAACGCGCTGGCGCTGGGCGGCGCCGTTTTTCTGGCCGTCTACGGTTGGCAAGCCCTGCGGCGCGCCCGCCGGCCGCAGCAGCTGCGCGCGGCCGAAGGCGGTGCCGGGCTGGCGCTGGGCGCCATCCTGGCCCAGGCGGCCGCATTTACCTTGCTCAATCCCCATGTCTATCTGGATACGGTATTGCTGGTGGGAAGCATCGGCGCCCAGCAGCCGGGCGCGCTGCGCGGCTGCTTCATCGCCGGCGCCAGCGCGGCCAGCCTGCTGTGGTTTGCATCGCTGGGCTATGGCGCGCGCTGGCTGGCGCCGTGGTTTGCGCGGCCCCGGGCCTGGCAAGTGCTCGATGGCTTGATCGGCGTCACCATGTTCATGCTGTCGGCGTTGCTGTTGCGCCACGCGCTGGGCTGGCAGCCCTGATCAGCGCGCAGGCGGCAACGGCGCCGGTGGCGCGGGACGCAGGGGATTCGGCGGCGCGGGCGGCGGCGGCCGGTCGCGCGTGGCAAAGCCGCGCGGCAGCAGTCGCGCCGTTTCTATGCCGCGCAGGAACATGTTCTGGAACGGCGTAGCCAGGTAGGGCAGGACCATGCCGATCACCAGCAAGCCCACGCCCAGGGTGACGGGAAAGCCGATACCGAAGATGTTCAGCTGCGGCGCGGCCCGCGTCAAGATGCCCAGGGCCACGTTGGTCAGCAGCAGGGCGGCGATGATGGGCAGCGAAATCTGCAGGCCGGAACGGAAGATTTCTCCGCCCCAGGCCGCCAATTGCTGGAAACCGCCGCCGCTGATGGGACTCGATGAAATCGGCAGGCTGACGAAGCTTTCCGCCAGCGCCGCCAGCAAGACCAGGTGGCCGTTGACAGTCAAAAACATCAACGTGGCCAGCATGACGAGGAACTGGCTGATGGCGGACGACCTGCCCTTGGTTTGCGGGTCGAAGAACGAGGCGAAGCCCAGGCCCATGGTCAGACTGCTGAGTTCACCGGCCATTTCAATGGCGGAAAACACGATGCGGATGGAAAAGCCCATGGCCAGCCCGACCAGCATCTCTTGCGTGAGGATCAGCAGACCGGGCAGGGACATCGGATTGACGGCAGGCAAGGCCGGTACGGTGGGGGCGATGATCATGGCCAGCAGCGCGCCCAGGGTCACCTTCACGCTGGCGGGCAAGGCCGCGTTGCCGAACAGGGGCGCGGCCGCGATCAGGCCGAGGATGCGACTAAGCGGCCACAGCAGTGCTGCGATCCACGTGTTCAGTTCGATGCTCGACAGGGTCAGCATGGCGTATGCCGCGGCACCATGCCTAGCCGACCAGGTTCGGGATGCCGGTGAATACCTGGCGCATGTAGTCGAGCATGACGGAGAGCATCCATGGACCGGCCACGACGATTGCGACGAAGATGCCGACCAGCTTGGGAATGAAGGACAGGGTCGCCTCGTTGATCTGCGTGGCCGCCTGGAAAATACTCACGATCAAGCCGATGATGAGGGCGACCAGCAGCATGGGCGCGGCCACCATCAGCGTGATTTCCATCGCATGGCGGCCCAGGGTCATGACGCTTTCGGGTGTCATCGTAATTCCCCTAGTAAAAACTCTGGGACAGCGAGCCCAGCAGCAACTGCCAGCCATCGACCAGCACGAACAGCATCAGCTTGAACGGCAGCGAGATCGTGGCGGGCGACATCATCATCATGCCCATCGACATCAGCACGCTGGCGACCACCATGTCGATGATCAAGAACGGGATGAAGATGGCAAAGCCGATCTGGAACGCCGTCTTCAGTTCGCTGGTGACGAAGGCGGGTACGAGGATGCGCAGCGGCACGTCTTCCGGACCTTGCAGGGCGGCCGAGCGCGACATCTTGGCGAACAGGGCCAGGTCGGCCTGGCGCGTCTGCTTGAGCATGAAGGTTTTCAGGGGATCGACGCCCTTGTCCATCGCCTGCTGCATGGTGATCTTGTTTTCCTGATACGGTTGATACGCATCCGTATAGATCTTGTCGAACACGGGCCCCATGACGAACAGGGTCAGGAACAGGGCCAGCCCCACCAGTACCTGGTTCGGCGGCGCCGATTGCGTGCCGATGGCCTGGCGCAGCAGGGACAGCACGATGATGATGCGCGTAAAGCAGGTCATCATCAGCAAGGCCGCCGGCAGGAAGGTGAGCGACGTCATCAGGATGAGCGTCTGCACCGGCAGCGAGTAATTCTGGCCGCCGCCCGGCGCCGGCGTGCTGTTGAACGCAGGAATGCCCGGTTCGGCCAGCGCCCACAGCGGCAAGGCCAGGGCGGCGGCCGCCAGCAGCCAGGTCAGGGGAGTCTTCAAGGTGGACCACGCCATCTGCTGCTTATTTCCCATTGCGTTTTTCGATGGTCTGTTTCAGCCACTCGGAAAAATTGGCGGCCGCGGGGCCGTTTTGCGCCGTCGCCAGTTGCGGCAATTCGCCTTCCTGGCGTGGCATGGTGGCCAGCGCGTTGATCCTGCCGGGCGAGGCGCCGACGACGATCCACTGGTCGGCCACTTCGACGAGGACGATGCGTTCGCGTCCGCCCAGGTTGAGCGAGCTGACGACGCGCATCTTGCTGTTGCCGCCCATGACCTTGGGGCCATAGCGTTTCATGAACCAGGCCAGGCCGATCAAGAGGGCCAGCACGAACACCAGCGCGAAGATGGTTTGCAGCAGGCTGCCGGCCGAGCTTGTCGGCGCCATCGTCATGGGCGCGCCGGGGGGCATGGCGGGCAGGGCGGCGGCAGGCGAAGTGGCCGGCACCGTTGCTGCGGCAACAGGCGGTGTCTCGCTTGCTGCCGCGACGGAAGCGCTGGCGGCGCTGGCCGCCGGTGCCGATGCGGCTGCCGGTTCCGCGTGGGCAATGCTGCATGCCGCCAGCAGCGGCAGCAGGGTGGAAATCAACAGGCCAGGCTTCATTTATTCAATTTTCGGATGCGTTCGGAAGGCGTGATGATGTCGGTCAGGCGGATGCCGAACTTGTCATTGACCACCACCACTTCGCCCTGGGCGATCAGGCAGCCGTTCACCAGCACGTCCATCGGTTCGCCGGCCAGGCCGTCGAGCTCGACCACGGAACCCTGCGCCAGTTGCAGCAGGTTCTTGATGGCGATCTTGGTGCGGCCCAGTTCGACAGTCAGCTGCACCGGGATGTCGAGGATGAAATCGATATCGTTGTGCGTTTCCGACTTCGATGCCTGCTTGGAAAAGTCCTTGAACACGGCGGCGCTGGCCGCGCTGGCCGTATTGGCGGCCTGATTCTGCAGCGCTTCGGCTTCCGCCTTGGCCTGCTCGGCAATGGCCGCGCCCCAATCGTCTTCCGCGCTTTGGTCGTCTTGGTTGTCAGACATGTGTTTCTCCTGTTGTACAGATGCGGGCCGCAGCGCGGCCCGGGTATTTATTTAGTGGTTATTCATGTTGTCGGCGTTAGCCAGCAACTTTTCGACTTTGAGCGCATATTGTCCGTTCAACACGCCATACGTGCAATCCATCACGGGCACGCCGTCGACGGTGGCGGCGATCAGTTCAGGGATATTCAGGGGGATGATGTCGCCCACCTTCATGTTCAGGATTTCGTCGAACGACACCCGCGCCGTGCCCAGCGAAGCCACCAGCTCCACTTCGGCGATCTGGATCTGCTGCGTCATCAGGCGGATCCAGCGCTTGTCCACTTCCAGCGCCTCGCCCTGCAGGCTCGAGGTCAGCGAATCGCGGATCGGCTCGATCATCGAATACGGCATGCAGAAGTGGATTTGTCCGGAAACGGAGCCCAGTTCCACCGTAAACGTGGAGGCGACTACGACCTCGTTCGGCGTGGCGATGTTGGCGAACTGCGTGTTCATTTCTGAACGGATATATTCGAACTCGACGGGGAAGACCGGCTCCCACGACTTGGTGTACGCCTCGAAGACGATGTCGAGGATGCGCAGGATGATGCGCTGCTCCGTCTGCGTAAAGTCGCGCCCTTCGACGCGCGTATGAAAGCGTCCGTCGCCGCCGAACAGGTTGTCGACCAGCAGGAACACGAGGCCCGGATCGAAGACCATCAGGGCCGTGCCGCGCAGCGGCTTCATGTGTACCAGGTTCAGGTTGGTCGGCACCACCAGGTTACGGATGAACTCGCTGTATTTCGAGACGCGCACGGAACCGACCGACACTTCGGCGCTGCGGCGCAGGAAGTTGAACAGGCCCACGCGCAGCAGCCGGGCGAAACGCTCGTTGATAATTTCCAACGTTGGCATCCGGCCGCGCACGATGCGCTCCTGGGTCGCCAGGTTGTAGGTACGAACTCCCGTGACATCTTCCGGCGCCTGCGCGTCGTCCTGGTCTCCGTTGACGCCCTTCAGAAGGGCATCGACTTCTTCCTGGGAGAGGAAATTATCGGCCATGGCTGCTTATTGAATGATGAATGCGGTAAATAATACGTCCGTCACGTCCTGCTCCGGCCCTTTGTCCTCGAACGGCTGGTTCACCTGATTGATGATTTCGGCCGCCAGCTGCTGCTTGCCTTCCACGGTATTGAGTTCGGAAGCCTTCTTGCCGGACAGCAGCAACAGCAAGCGGCTGCGCACCTTCGGCATGTTCAGCTTGATCGTATCCATTTCTTCCGGACTGGCCACCTGCAGGGTAAACGCGATCTGCAGATATTGCTCGCCATTTTCCGGCTGCAAGTTGACGGTGAAGGCATCGACGGGCACGAAAACGGGCGGACCTGCCTTGGAAGCGGCATGTTTTTTCTTGTTGGGCGCCGCTTCTTCCTTATCGGCCTTGCCATGCAGGAAGTACCAGGCGGCACCGCCGCCAAGGCTGCCGGCCACCAGCACCGAGGCCAGCACGATGATCAGAAGCTTCTTTTTCGAGGCGCCGGCGGGGGCCAGGCCTGCATCTGCTTTCGGATCTGCTTTCATTTTTGGATTTGCTTTCAATGGTACTCGGGTGCATGGAAGTGGATCACGACGCCATTATGTCATTATCGGCAAATTCTGCGCAGAAGGATGCAGTGAAAAGAGGGCGGAAGCGCCCTCAACTCGCTGTTTTTATACGAAAAGTTATGCCGTGGGGCGCGCCTGTGGCCTGCGGACGACGAATTGTCTTCAGGCAAAAGTATCCACGGCACTCAGGCTGGGCCGGCCGCGCGTACCGGTCGCCGGCGCGATGGCGATCTCGCCACCGGAAACGCCGCCGCCCTGGCTATTGCCACGGCGTTCGCCGGGGGCGGCGCGTTCTCCATTGTTTTGCTGTTCCGGCGTGCCCGCCGAGACGGTGGCGCTGCCGAAGGCGATGCCCGCTTCGCTCATCATTTCGCGCAGGCGCGGCATGGCCGCTTCCAGCGCCTGGCGTACTTCCGGCTGGGCCGACATGAAGGCCGCGTCGGCCTGGTCATTAGTGACCGTCAAGACCACTTGCACGGGTCCCAGATCGGGCGGATTCAGGGTCAGGGTGGCGCTCTGGTCGCCGCCGGCCGCCATCCACACGACTTTCTGCCCCAGCTGCTGGTCCCAGGCCGGCGAGCCGACCCGGCCCGTCAGCTTGTCGGCCGGCACGGCCACGGCGGCCGCGGCCTGCTGCAGCGCACCCGGCTGCAACTGGGCCGCCAGGCGGCTCAGGTCGGCAGGTGTTTCCTTGATGACCGGTTCGGCCACGGCGGCGCCCGCCTTGGCGCTGGCGGCCAGTTGCGCGTCGATGGCCAGCTTGCCCGGCTCGGTCTTGCCGCTTGGGACGCTGGCGCCTGGCGTGGCTGTTGTCTTGCCTTGGGCCTGGCCCAGGCTGCCGGCAAAGTCGCCGTCGTCCGCTGGCGCGGCGGCGATGGCCTTGCCGCTGCCCTGGCCGGCTGCCAGCAAGGGGCCGCTTGCCGGGCCCTTGCCGTCGGCCTTGACGCCGGCGCGCGCGGGCAGTTCCGGCACGGCCTTGGCCGCTGGCGGCTGGATGGCCAGCTGGATGCTGCCCACGAGGGCCAGCATGTCGGCGGCCGGATCGGCTGGCGGTGCTGTCTCGGCGGGGACGCTGGCCTCGGCCGGCGCGTTGTCGCCGGTCGCTTGTGCGGCTGCCTCGGCAACTGGCGCTGCCGGCTGGCCGCCGTTGGCGGCCGGTTCGGTGTCCGCTTGCGCCGGCTTCGCTTCGTTCGCCGGCGCCTGGGCCGCGGTGGACGGCGCGGCGGCGGGAGGGCTGGCGGGACGGGCCGCCGGCGCTTGGACTTGCGCCGTATTGCGGCTGGCCTGGCGCTGCTCGATCTGGCGGTTCAGGGTGCGTTGGAAGTCGCCCGCCGTGCCGCTGGTGGACGGCTGGCTGCGGTTGGCGGCGCCCGGCGTGGCGTTCGGCGAGACGATCTGGGAAATCGGTGTTGGCTGGGTTTGCATGATGCTGCCTCAGTGTTGCTTAGCGTTTGTAATAGGCTTGTCGCGCCGCGTGCTCATCCATTGCTTTCTGGTCGCGCTTGTTTTCCAGCTTCAGCGCCTGTTCCTGCGCCCGGTTGTTCAGGGTGGTGTACGACATGCGCTTGCGTTCGGCCAGCTGCCAGCGCATCTTTTCATTCTCGCTGCGCGCTTGCGCATGTTCGACCACTTGCTGCTGGCCCAGGATGGCGCTGTCGAGCTTGACCATGAAGGCCTGGAAGTTGCGGTAAGCCATGGGCGTGATGCCGCTGCTCATGCTCGTCTCGAAACGCTTGGCATAGTCGTCGCGGTAGCCGGACAGCATGTCGAGCTTCTGGCGGCAATCGTCGAGCGCTTTCAGGGCCGCACCGAGGCGCTTGGCGCAATCGTCCGTTTCGCGCTGGGCCAGGTCGATCAGGGTTGCAAGTTGGGAAGGAGAAGCCATGGCTGATTATATTCCCGCTATGCAAGTCCTAATCAGTCGAATAGAGCGGTAAGTTGCCCCAAGCTCTCGTCCATGCTGACCCGTTCCGTGATTTGCTGCTGTAAAAACGCTTCGATCTTTTCATGCAGGGCGATGGCCTGGTCCAGCACGGGGTCGGTGCCGGCGCTGTAGGCGCCCACGCTGATCAGGTCGCGGCTGCGTTCGTAGCGCGAATACAGCTGTTTCAGCTTGCGCGCCTGCTGCTGGTGCTCATGCGTGGTGATCGAGTGGGCCGCGCGCGAAATCGATTGCTCGATGTCGATGGCGGGGTAGTGGCCCGCCTCGGCCAGGCGCCGGTTCAGCACGATATGCCCGTCCAGGATGGCGCGCGCCGAGTCGGCGATCGGGTCCTGCTGGTCGTCGCCCTCGGTCAGCACGGTGTAGAACGCGGTGATCGAGCCGCCGCCTTCCTCGCCATTGCCGGCCCGTTCCACCAGCACGGGCAGCTTGGCGAAGACGGATGGCGGATAGCCCTTGGTGGCGGGCGGTTCGCCGATGGCCAGGGCGATTTCGCGCTGTGCCATGGCGTAGCGGGTCAGGGAATCCATGATCAGCAGCACGTTTTGCCCCTGGTCGCGGAAATGTTCGGCAATCGCCGTCGCATACGCGGCCCCTTGCAGGCGCATCAGCGGCGGCGTGTCGGCCGGCGCGGCCACGACGACGGAACGGGCCAGACCTTCGGGGCCGAGGATTTGCTCGATGAATTCCTTGACTTCGCGGCCCCGTTCGCCGATCAGGCCGACGACGATCACGTCCGCCTCCGTGTAGCGGGCCATCATGCCCAGCAGCACGCTCTTGCCCACGCCGGAACCGGCGAACAGGCCCATGCGCTGGCCACGGCCCACGGTCAGCATGGCATTGATCGAGCGCACGCCCACGTCGAGCGTGTCGACGATGGGCGCGCGGCCCAGGGGATTGGCGGGGCGCACGTTGATGGGGGCGCTGTCGGTCGTGTGCAGCGGACCGAGCTGGTCCAGCGGCCGGCCCGCGCCGTCGAGCACGCGGCCCAGCAGCTGCGGTCCGACGGGCAGGTGGCGCGCGCGGTCGCTGGGGCGGCGGCGCGGGTGCGCCACGCTGCCGGGGCGGGGAATGGCCGGTTCGACGGAAAACACGCGCGTGCCGGGCACGATGCCCTCGACGTCGCTTTGCGGCATCAGGAACAGGCGGTCGCCTTCAAAACCCACCACTTCCGCCTCGACCCGGCCGCCATTCGGCAGCGGCACGGTACAGGCGGCGCCGACGGCCAGGCGCAGGCCCACGGCTTCCATCACCAGGCCGGCCACGCGCGTGACGCGGCCTGAAATCTGCATCGGTTCGACAAAGCCGACCACGGCCGAACAGTCGCTCAGGTAGGCGCGCCAGCGCGCCGCATGGGCCGTGGGGCCTTTGACGGGCTCGCTCACGGCGCCAGCCAGTCCAGGTCTTTGCCCAGCGCATGCGTCAGGCGGTGCCAGCGGGTGGATGCCTGCGCGTCGATCTGGTTGCTGGCCGTATCGATCTTGCAACCGCCGCGTTCCACGGACGGATCTTCGATGACGCGCCAGCCACCTTTGTCGAGCTCATCGCCGATACCGTCGCGCACGACTTGCGCGTCTTCCGGGTTGAGCATCAGCAAGGCAGGTTGTTGTAGCACAGGCAAGTATTCGATGGCTTCGCGCACCATCGGCAGCATCAGTTCGGGACGCACGGGCAAGGCCGTCTTCAGCATGCCCTTGGCCAGCTGCAAGGCCAGTTCCATGACGTCGTTGGCGATCAGCTCGTCGGCGTGCTGCACTGCCGTGCCGAAGTCGACGGCGATGGTCTGCAGATGCGCCAGCTCGATGGCGGAAGCCGCCTTGCCTTCCGCATACGATTGCGCGTGCCCATCGGCATGTCCGGCCGCATGGCCTTCCGCGTAGCCGGCCGCGCGGCCTTCGTCGAAGGCCGTGGCGCGCGCCTCTTCGCGGATGGCGTCGAGTTCTTCCTGCGTCGGGTATTCGAGCGGCGGGGCCGGTTCTTCCTCGTGCAGCTCGGCAAATGGGTCGAACTCGGGCTCGGGGTCCGGTTCGAGCAGCTTGCGCGCCGCCACCACGCTGGGACGCTCGTCGCCAAACGAGGTCATTTCCCAGCGCTGGTAGGCGGTTTGCTGCTCTTTGGGAATCAGATTAGACAAACGAATCCTCGCCTTTTCCGCCTAAGACAATCTGTCCCTCGTCCGCCAGGCGGCGCACGATCTGCAGGATCTGTTTCTGCTGCGATTCCACTTCCGACAGGCGCACGGGGCCTTTCGACTCGAGGTCTTCGCGCATCATCTCGCCGGCGCGCTGCGACATGTTCTTGAAGATCTTGTCGCGCAGTTCCTGCGAGGCGCCTTTCAGGGCGATGATCAGCATTTCCGACTGCACTTCGCGCAGCAGCAGCTGGATGCCGCGGTCGTCGATATCGATCACGTTGTCGAACACGAACATTTCGTCCATGATCTTTTGCGCCATGTCATTGTCGTAATTCTTGATATTGTCCATGACGGAGCCTTCCTGCTCGCCGCTCATGAAGTTCAGGATCTCGGCCGCCGCGCGCACGCCGCCCAGCGACGATTTCTTGATGTTTTCGTTACCCGACAGCAGTTTCGTCAGCACGTCGTTGAGCTCGCGCAAGGCTGCCGGCTGGACGCCGTCCAGGGTGGCGATGCGCAGCACCACGTCGTTGCGCAGGCGGTCCGTGAAATGGCCGAGGATTTCGCAGGCCTGGTCGCGTTCCAGGTGGACCAGGATGGTGGCGATGATCTGCGGGTGCTCGTTGCGGATCAGCTCGGACACGGATTGCGAATCCATCCACTTCAGCGATTCGATGCCGGACGCATCCTTGCCGCCCAGTATGCGCGACAGCAGCACGGACGCCTTGTCGTCGCCCAGCGCCTTGGTGAGGACTTGTCGGATGTATTCGTCCGAATCGAGGCCGACGGTGGAATTGAGTTCCGTCTGCGCGCGGAAGTCGCCGAGCACCTCGACCACCTGTTCGTGCGCGATGCCCTTCATGGTGGCCATGGCGGCGCCCAGTTTCAGCACTTCGCGCGGGCCGAGGAATTTCATCACCTCGGCCGCTTCGCTCTCGCCCAGTGCCAGCATCAGGATCGATGCTTTTTGCAGTCCCGTTGTCTCAGTCATTATTGCCTATCCATGCTTTGATGACGTTGGCCACCACGCGCGGGTCTTCCTGCGCCAGTTTCCGGGCCATCGCCAGGTTTTCGCGGTAGCCGCGCGCCGTGTCTTCTTCCAGTTCTTCCAGCTCCGCTTCGCTGAGCAGGACTTCGTTTTCTTCGCCGTCCTTGGCTAGTTCCGGCTCGATGACGGGCGGCGGGGCGCCGAAATCGTCGATCTTGCGCATCACGGGGCGCAGCATCGGGCGCACGATCTTGATGAAGATATACAGCAGGATCAGGGCCGTGATGAGGAATTTTGCCAGTTCCTTGGCCAGCGGCAAGTTGGCCGGGTCGCGCCACCACTCCAGCTTGCCTTCCGGCGCGCGGTCGATGCCGTCGAACGGCGAGTTGGCCACGCTGAAGCTGTCGCCGCGTTCCTTGTTGTAGCCCATCGCTTCCTTGACCAGATTATTGATCTGGACCATTTCGGCAGGGGAAATCGGCTTGACCGTGACCTTGCCATCCTTGTCGAAGCTGCGGCGGTAGTTGACGACGACGGCCACCGACAGGCGGCGCAGGCCGCCCATGGATTTCTGTTCGTAGCGCACGGTCTTGTCGACTTCGTAATTCGTCGTCGATTCCTTTTGCGTCGGCGCCGTCGGTGCGCCGCCCGGGGCGCCCGGCGCCTCGGCCGTCAATGGCGCCGTGGCTACGCCCGGCGGCTGGTTCGACAGCGCGCCCGGCACGCCGGACGGGTTAGCATTGCCGGCGCCCGTCGATTCGCTCGTTTGCTGGCTGCGGATGGTGGACGCTTCCGGCGGCGAGTTCGGCTTGTAGGTTTCGGCCGCCTGCTCGCTTTGCGAAAAATCAACATCGGCCGTCGCTTCGGCGCGCACATTGCCTTCGCCGACGATGGGCAGCAGGATCGATTCGACCTGCTTGATCACGCTTTGCTGCAATTGCTGCACGTACTTCAGCTGGTTCGGATCCAGGCTCTTGATGCCGTTGGCACGGTCCTTATCCTTTTCCTGGTTCGACAGCAAGGTGCCGGCCTGGTCGACCACGGTGACATTGATCGGCAGCAATTCCGGCACGCTGGACGCCACCAGGTGCACGATGGCGCTCACCTGCAGCTGGTCCAGGCCGCGGCCCGGATGCAGGTTCAGCAGCACCGAAGCCGTCGGTTTTTGCTGTTCGCGCACGAAGACGGATGGTTTGGGCAGGGCCAGGTGGACTCTGGCCGTATCGACGGCGGACACGGATTCGATCGATTTCGCCAGCTCGCCCTCGAGCGCGCGCTGGAAATTGACCTGTTCCAGGAATTGCGATACGCCGAGCTTCTGGTTTTCCATCAGCTCGAAGCCCACGTTGCCGCCCTTCGGCAAGCCTTGCGCCGCCAGCTTCAGGCGCGCGTCGTGGACTTGCTCGGACGGCACGAGAATGGCGCCGCCGCCTTCGGAAAACTTGTGCTTGATGCCCAGCTGGTCCAGCGATGCGGTGATGGCGCCGCCGTCGCGGTCCGTGTAGTTGGAAAACAGCACCTTGTACTCGGGCGGCTGGTTCCACATGTACAGGGCCACGCCGATGGCGATCAGCGCCGCCACGCCCAGGCCGCGCAGGAAATTCTTGCCCATCGGCGTCTTGGCGAAGGCTTGCACGGATTCCACGGGCGAGCGGGCAGGCGCCGGTTCCGGCGGTATGCGGTTCACATCGATTTCTTCGGCTACAGCCATGATTGCCTTCCGGGGCGCGTGTATTTACGTATGTTAGGTAGTGCGTGGGGGCCGCTTCCACTGGAGGAGGGGCGATATGCAGAATTATCCGCCACTGTCACGCGCTTCAATCGTCCAAATAGAAGGCGCTTTTGCCGCCTGCTCGGCCGAGCGGCTGGCGTTGGCGCTGGTATTGTGGAACCCTGGCAACATGTGACGGAAGTTATTGTACCCGTCGTTGCCTTGCAGGCTGGAGTTTTGTTCTCTGGGTGCAACAGGCAAGGAACAGTTATGCAGCAGACCAGAATCGGGAGGCGAAGTGAAAACAGGCGGTATCGATAGCAGCAGGATCGAGGCGATGATCGCGCAACTGAAGTCGGCGGCCACGCGGCCGGAGGCGAAAATACCGGCGATCCAGACCGAGGCTCCGGCGGCGAAGGTGAATTTTGCCGACGCCTTCAAGAGCGCGCTCGATTCCGTGAGCGGCGCGCAGAAGGCCTCGTCGGCGCTGGGCCAGCGCTTTACCATGGGCGACGAAAAGGTCAGCCTGTCGGACGTGATGGTGTCGATGCAGAAGTCGAGCATCGAATTCCAGGCGACCGTGCAGGTGCGCAATAAATTAGTTTCTGCGTATCATGAGATCATGAACATGCAAGTTTAACTGTTGAGAACCCAAAACGAAGACTGGGGTCGGACCCGCCGGGTCCGACCCCGGCCCTGCGTTTTGGGTTAACTATGATCAGCCCAACCCTGCCATCCGTGCATTTCTCTCACGCTCCAGCCGCGTGATATAGCGCTGCACGTGCGCCAGCATGCTGCGCGGCAGGTCGACGAATTGGCAGCCCAGGCGGCGGTTCAGCTTGTTGTTCAGCAGGGTCATGTCCAGCGAATTGCGAATTTGCAAAGTTGCGGTGACGATGCCGACGTCGGGCAAGTCGATGCGGCAGCCGGGATAGTCCCTGCCGATGGTCTCGCCCAGCATCAGTTTATTGTCGAGGATGGCGATGCCGCCGCAGCTGATGTCGGCCAGCGGGAACAGCGTGTCGGCGCCGCCCAGCGATGGGGGCAGGGGAATCGCCACGCGCACGGGATTGCTCACGGGCGTCGTCATGCGGTAATACTCGCGCCGCTGCAAGCGGATCAATGTTTCTGGAATGGCAATTTTCAAGGCGGGCGTGCCGCCGTAGTTGCACTCTTCCACCAGGGCGCTGGCAAACAGGATGCGGATCTTGTCGAGCGAGGTTTCAAACGAGATGCCCGTGGCGGCCACCATGCGCCGGTTCTGGTCGGCGTTCACGGAACGGTCGAGGATGACGGTATTGCGTTCGGCATCGACTTCCAGGATGGAAGTGACGCACACATCGGATTCACCGTGGATCAGCATGCGGATCAGCTGGTTCTTTTCGCTGATGCCACGCAGCAAGGCGATGATTTCCCGCCGCGATTCCACTTCAAAATCGTGCCAGTTTTCGAGGCCGGAATCCATAATATGTGCTTGCATTGATGCCTGTCTATGTATCGGTGAGGTTGACGCTGGTGTCGGGCGGCGGCGGGATGGGCCCGCCATTCGCAGATTCAATATGATATAACCAGGCCAGCAGTTCCGCAATCGCCCGATACAGGCCCGGCGGAATCTGGCGGTCCAGGTCGACATCCATCAGCAAGGCCACCAATTCCTTCGATTCATGCACGAAGACGCCGTGTTCGCGCGCCGTGCTGATGATCTGATCCGCGATCAGGCCGCTGCCCTTGGCCACCACCTTGGGCGCCGGCGTGCCGCTCTGGTAGGCGAGGGCGACGGCCGTCTGCGGCACCTTGCGCCTGCTGTCGTCAAGCATCGCCGTCTCCAGCTGCCGCCGCCTGCGGCTTGCCGGCGATGCTCAGGGACGACAGGGGCCAGCCGGCCGCGGCTAGCGATGCTTCCAGGCGCGCCGCATGCTGGCGCAGGGTGTCGGCGCTGGCTTCGCTGCCGGCCTGCATCTGTATGGCCACGCTGCCGCCCTGCAACACCACGTGCGCCGCCAGGTCGCCCAGCAGGGGGAACTGGAAGCGCACATTGCTGCGCCAGGCCGTCGCTTCCTCGTCTCCGTCACGGCCCTCGTGCTGCTGTCCCTCCGGCGCATCGCGGCTGATATCCCACTGCATCTTCTGCCCGGGCCAGGCTTCGCCCTGCCACTGCACGCGCGCCTGTTCGTGCGTATGCAGCTGCAAATTGATCAGTTGCGCCGAAGCCAGGTCGGTGCCCGTCCTTGGGATGTCGCCCTGTGCCGCCTTCTGCATTTGCGGCTCCAGCAGCAGCGACGCCAGCGGCCGCTTGCCTTCGGCCCATTCGGCCACATGCGATTCATAGAACAGGCCACTGTTGCCGACGGCATCCTGCAGTTTCTGCGCCACCTGGGCGGGATTGGCGCCCGGCGTGGCCATCAGCGGCGTCTTGCCGACCAGCGCCAGGGGCGCGCCGGGCACGCTTTCCGCCTGGCTGAGCACGCTGCTGATGGCGCGCGCGGTGGTGCTCAGTTCGGGCGCTGGCGTGTCGCCGGCGAGGGCGGGCAGCAGATTGGCTGGCGTCAGGGGCGCCCGGCTGAGCAGGGTGGCGGCCGTGCTGCTGGCGCGCGTGCCGGCCTGGGCGGCGCCGGCCTGGGGGCCGCGCAGGTCGGCTGCCTCGGGCTCGGCTTCCGCGTCCGCATACGTCAGCAGGGTGCCGGCGGGCTGGTCGCGGTTATTGCCGATTTGAAAAGAGGGGCGGGGATTGATGCCGATCAAGGTCAGCGGGATTTCCGTGCCCGCCTGGGCGCCGGCCGGCAGCTGCATGCGGGCCGGCGTGCCGGCCACGCGCACGAGGAAGCTGCCGTCGCCCATGCGGGCCAGCACCTGTCCCTGCATGGATTTGCCGATCAGTCCCTGCAGCGAGCGCTGGAACTCCGCCTGGCGCGGGTCGGCCACGGCATCGGCCGGACGCGTGACCTTGACCGGGGTCAAGGGTGTCATGCCGATCGCATCCATCTTCGGCAACATGATAGCTGACCTTGCCCCGTGGGCGTTTAGACGCCGTAGGCGTTGACCAGGCGCCGCTCGGTGCCCGTGCTGCTGATCAGCTTGGACAGTTGCGCCATCCACGGCATGGTCAGGTCGCGGATCTTGCGGTCGTCTTCCAGGATCTGCTTGATCAGGGCGACCTTGCGCTGGCGGCCGGCGCTTTCCAGCACGATTTTTGCTTCATTCGCCTTCAGCGCGGCCACATGCGCGCTGACTTGCTGCTCCAGCGCTTCGAGCGCGTCCCAGTCGGCGTTGCCGGCGGCGGTCACCATCCGGCCCGTCAGGGACTGCATGGTTTCGTAGGTGGTCAGGACTTCTTGATGGGTCATCATGGATCAGGCGCTCGCAAGGCTGGGCATACGTTTCAGATCGGCGCCGGGAATGGCGGCGGGGGTGGAACCAATGGCGTTCCAGGTTTCACGCAAGTCGGTGAGCAGGCGCTGCACTTCTTCCAGCACGCTGATATCGTTGTTCAGGTTGGCCGTCAGCAGGCGCGCGCTCATGTATTCATACAGGGCGTCGAGGCCTTCGGCGATCTCGCCGCCCGCGTCCTTGTCCAGGCTGGCGCGCAAGCCATTGTCGATGATCTGGATGGCTTTCGAGATGGACTTGCCTTTTTCCGGCACATTGCCCGATTTCATGTGCACTTGCGCGCTGAGCACGGCCACCAGGGCGCCGTCGTACAGCATCACGATCAGCTTGTGCGGCGAGGCCGAGACGATGCCCGTTTCCAGGCCGACCTTGGCATAGGCGTTGACGCCGCGTTGTTGGGTTCCAAACATGTAATTCTCCTGATGATTGGGCTTAACGGTTGGCGGCGATGGCGGCCAGCTGCTGGGTCAAATATGATTGCGTGGTCGCCAGGCTGCTCAGAGTCACGTCAAGGCGCGAATACTGGGCGCGGTAGCGCGCCTCGATCGTGCTCAGCTTGTCCGAGAAACGCTGGCGTTGCTCGGCCACTTGCGTGATGCTGTCGTTGATGCCTTTGGTGCGGCTGGTGATCATGCCGCCCGTGCCGAGAAAGGACGTGGCCAGATTGTTCAGCTGATAAGCGTAGCCTTGCGAAAAACTAATATTGCCGCGTGAACCGATGGTGCCGCCGGTAATTTCTACTTTCAAACCTTCCGCTGGCGATCCGGCGGCCCCAGTCAGACTCTGGCCGGACCCGACGACCGGTTGTCCGCCTATGGTGCCGGCCACGTCAGTGCCGACGGTTGGCGTGGCGCCGCCAAACAGGCCGTCAATGGGCGTGCCCGTGCCATTCGAAATGGCAATATTGGAGACGGAGCCATAACGGGCTGATGCCACGCTGAGCTTGCCGTCGCCATCAATAGTGGCGGCCACCGAGGAACCCGTATCGGAAAAGGCCTTGATGCCATTGATCGACGACTGGATCAGGCTCGCCAGTTGAGTGGGGGTATAGCTGCCGGCAGGAATGATCACTTTGGCGGTATTTTTCGCCACCGCCGGCGTGCTGTCATTCAGGGTTACGTTCCACACGGTATCGCTGCCAATCACGGTGCTGGCGGGCAGGGCCGCATTGCCTTTCAGCGTGCCCTGGCTGGCCATGTTCGTCACGTTCAGCGCATACGTGCCGGGCTTGGTGGCCGAGGTGGAACTGGTGAAGGATACGGTGCTGTCGGTGGTCTTGCCCAAGGCTGCAAACAGGCCCGCGACATCGGAAAAGTTCGCGCCAATTGCCTTGTCCAGCTTGGCCGTGTCCAAGGTCAGGCTGCCATCCTTTTGAAACGAAATGCCGACCTGGCTCATGGTGGTCAGGTTACCCGTCAGGCCGGTAATCGGCATGCCCATCTGTTTGCGCAACTGGCTCTGGATGGAAAGGGCGGTGGAGTCTCCCAGCAGCAGGCCGGCTGCCTTGGTATCGGGATCGTACGAGGTCAGCTTGGCCATTGCCGTATTCAACTCGTTGTACGCCTTGACGAAGGCATTGATGCTGGTCTTGACGGTGGAAATGTCTTTTGAGACGGAAAGGTTGGTTGAACCTACCTTCGCCACGTTGATGGTCACGCCCTCGATGGCGCTGTCGATGCTGTTCGAACTATTTGTGATGGGAATGCCATTGACGCTGAGCTGCGTATTTTGCGCAGCGCTGTTCTGTTTCAAGTTTTGCACGCCGGAGGGGTCATACGCCAGCAGCGCTGTCAACGCGCTGTCGGCTGGCTGACCGTCGCTGCCGCTCAGCGTGATTTTCATCGCCGAACTGGCGCCCGTCTTGGTCGACGCAAGCACCAGGTGAAAAGGCTTGTCCGTGCCGTCTGAGACGATGCTCGCTGTTACGCCTAGTCCGGCGTTGTTGATGGCGTCGCGGATACCTTGCAGGGTATTGTTGCTCGAATCGATCACCACCGACCCCGTCGACTGGTTGCCGTCCTGGGTGAAGTTGGTATCCATGTAGGCGCCGCCGGAGCCGGCCGTCAAGCCAGCGGCGGCAGGGTTGCTGCCGCCGATCGTGATGGGGCTGGCGTTGCTGGAAGCCAGTGTGATCGAGCTGGCGATGGTGACATTGGAGCCGTCATTGACGGCGCCGGCCGCGTGCCCTATGCCGCCGCGGGTGTCGCCCGTGACGACTTCTTCAATGTTCAGGTTGGAACCGTCGGCACGCGTGAATTTCAGGGTGCCGTCGGCGGCCTTGCCGGTGACCGTGATGTTGGCCGCCGCCAAGGCATTCGAGACGGAATTCGGTCCCTCCAGCGTCGTGTCGAGGCTGGCAGCAGTCAGGCCTGCGCCAGCCGCCACATTTTCACCTTGCGTGAAGATCTCGACGCCACCGACCGACAGCGAGTAGCTGCTGCCTGCGGCTGTGCTGACATTGCCAAAAACGCTGAACATGGCCGGATCGGACGATACCGGTTGTGCCGTGGCCGTGACGCCGGTGGTGCTGCTCTTGGCATTGATGGCTTCTGCCAGTGCACGCGCGCTCTTGGTGGTGGCGTCAGTGGGGATGGCCGTGCCGTTGATGCTCAGCGAACCGTTGTTAATGCCGGTGAGCAAGGTATTACCGCTGAGTTTGGTACCAGCGAGGCCAAAGGTGCCGCCGCCAACCGAGCCAAGCTGGAAGGAAATGGTGGTTTTGGCACCCAGGCCAATATTCGAAAGCTTGCTCGACATGCCGCTCGTGGTCAGTGTCTGCGCCTGTGCCATCTGGCTGACATTGATGTTGTAGCTGCCGGCGACGGCCTTGGCGCCGGCCGTTGCCGTCAGGATCAACGGATCGGTCGGCGTGGCCGACACTGCCCGGAAGTTATCCGTTTTGCTCAGCGAAGAGAGCGAATTCTGGAAGGTGCTGATCGTACCGCTCAGAGTGCCGAGTGCACTCAGCTTTGCCTGGTACGAGGCGGTTTTTTTGTCGTAGGTACCCAGTGGCACCGATTCCGCCGTCATCAGCTTCTCGATGATGGCATTCACATCCAGCGTGCTGTTGCCGATGCCTGGAGAGGATAAGGTTGGTGTGATGGCCACTGCATGCTCCTAGGAAAACACTAATATAAGCTGTTATCGGCAGATTCAATCAGGACTTGAGAGGGGGATTTACCGCGTTGTTTTCAATTCGGGCCAGAATGCGGGCTGGCGCGTGAAAATGATTGTTAAACTGGAATAATAATACGGGGTCCGGCAGGCAAGCTGCGGACCCCGATGTCGTGCCGATGCATGGCGATACACTGCTGCGCGTACGGACGGAGCTTCATCCGTCAGACGCTTTGACTGATCAGGGAGCCTTTGGCCGAGTCGAAGGCCTTGGCCAGCGCCAATGCTTCCTTGGTCGGGATCTGCCGCAGCACTTCCTTGGTTTCCTGGTCTATCACTTTGACCACCGTGCGCTGGCTATCTTCATCGATGGCAAATTCCAGGCCCTGCGTCTTGGTTTGCGATGACTGGTTCAGTTCTGATACCGCCTGATCCAGCTGGGCACGGCTTGGTTCCGGGCTGTGTTGCTGCAGTGCCACTGCGTCATGGGTGTCGGCGCTGCGCGGTGCGGCGCTGCGGGCCGGCGGTATGTCTGCCGAGGTGTAACTTTTATCAATCCGGCTCGCCGGGGCGGCCGCTATCGTCTCAATAGTCATGGTGCTCTCCTAGTGAAAATTCCCCTGCCGAAAAAATCCGGCAGGGGAACCTGAGTCCTGCGATGTTACGAGGCTAATCGAAGATTAGCCGCGCAGCAGGCTCAGCACGCCGTTAGGCAGCGAGTTCGCTTGCGCCAGCATGGCGGTACCGGCTTGTTGCAGGATCTGGCCACGGGTCAGGCTGGCCGTTTCCGCAGCAAAGTCGGTATCGACGATGCGGCTGCGCGACGAGGACAGGTTTTCCGTGGTCGATTGCAGGTTCGAAATCGCCGACGAGAAGCGCGATTGCAAAGCACCGTACTGGGCGCGTTGGCCGTTGACGCGGGCCAGGGCTGCATCAGCAACTTTCAGTGCCGATTGTGCGCCATCAAACGTGGTGACGTCGATGTCAGCAACGGAGCTCAGTTTCGATACACCCGTGGCGCCCGTGCCGGTGGCAAATGCGGAAGCATCGGTCACGGCGAAGCTGCTGTCCGAATCGTAGGTCACGTGGCCGTTGACGACTGCCGTGGCAGCTGCTGCCGTAGGCGTGACGCCAGCTACCACTGCGTTGGTCGTGTGGTTGTAGCTGCCGACGGCGAACGTCGTATTAGCCGCTGTGCCGGAGTTTTTCAAGTTGATGTCCGCGCCGGTGGCATGGTTCAGCTTGATACCGCCGTTTTTGGCATCGTATTCGGCGGTAATGCCGGTTTTTGCCGATTGCGCATTGAAGGCGTTGATACCTGCGGCATAGTCCGAGGCCGTTTGACCGGCGCCAACCGAGAACGAAACGGTCACGGCGTTGGCGTTGTCGCCTTTTACATCGATCGAATACGCTTCGTTCGAACCCAGTGCCAGGTTGGCTTCGGTGGATGCCGTTGCCGTCACGCCGGTGCTCGACGTCAGTTTGTTCACGCCGGCAGCGATACCCTTGGCCGTTTCAGTGGCGGCGGTGGTGTTATAGGTTGCCGTACCGAGCGAGCCGGAAATCTTGATGGCCTTGGTGGCGGCATCGGCGTTCGAGGTGGCGAGTACAACGGCCGAGTCGTTTGCAACGCGGTTATTCCCGTAGGTATTCGTCAGGAAGTTCGCGCCACTGGCGGAAATCAGCTGATTCGCGTCGGCGCCGACCTGGAAGTTGGCCGTACCCATGGTGCCATCCAGCAGCGCCTGGCCGTTGAACGAGGTGGTTTGGGCGATACGGTTCAATTCCGAGCTCAGTTGGCCAACCTCGGTTTGCAGCGCCTGGCGGTCGCTCGACGAGTTGGTGGCGTTCGACGATTGCACGGCCAGTTCGCGGATACGTTGCAGGATGTCGCCCGAGCTCGACAGTGCGCCCTCGGCCGTTTGAGCCAGCGAGACGCCGTCGTTGGCATTGCGGGTGGCTTGGGTCATGCCGCGGATTTGCGACGTCATACGGTCGGAAATCGCCAGACCAGCAGCGTCATCCTTGGCGCTGTTAATACGCAGACCGGAGGACAAGCGTTGCAGCGAGGTGCTCAGGGCCGACTGCGAGGTCGACAGGTTGCGTTGCGAATTCAGGGACGAGATGTTGGTGTTAATTACTGCAGCCATGATAATTCTCCAGACAGGTACTACATTGCGCTATGTGCTATTCACTTTGGCCTGCCCCGCTGTTCCGGGGCAATCAAGCCGCTGTTGTTTAGGGTAACGGTTGCTCTGCGGGAAAATTTATGGCGAAAAACGCTTTAAATTTTAATTTTTAGCCCTTCAGTTTGCCGCTGGCCGTGCGCTAGACGACATGGTTTAGAGAAACTTGAGGGTAGAAAAAGTTTTATTTTCATATCGCAGGGATACTGCCGAAGCGCTGGAACGGGAGAAAATGTTGTTGTTTTGGAATGGAAAATGCCGTCCAGCCGGGTGGCGGGACGGCATGTGACGTGGAATGGGCGTCATCGGCCACTATCCGGGCCTTCGTTGGGCAGGAGCAGGGACACGCTGCGGTAAAGGTGATCAGGATCTTTTTAAAGAAGTAATAGGGCGAACGCCGTGTTCGTAGCCAATCCATAGCATGTTATTCGTCAGTTGTTGCGTTCAGGCTTTCCGACGGCGCCGTATGATGAAACCCATCATGCCTAAACCGGTAAGTAACATGGCATAAGTTTCGGGTTCGGGAACTGCGGAGGTAAAAGTCAGCGACAACTTTTGAGCACCTGATGGGAAAATGGTGGCGTCAGTCCAGTTTTGTCCCTCGATGGCGGACTTCATCATGAATCCCACAGGCGTGCCATTCTTATAAGCCTTGTTCAGATATTCTGTCAGGTCGATGGGTTTATTTTGCTTTTTGTCGGTTGCTGTCTTTGCTACCAATCCTCCGATGGCTTTTGGAGCGGTGTAATAATTAAAGGATACCCAATTACCATCGGTAAGATACACCTCCATGCTACGGCCAGTCGTCGGTGTCCATAACAGCCCTGATGTCAGGGTGAGGGAGGGGTCGTAGGCGGGTAAGATGAATTTCTCATACAGGCGGGTATATCCACCGCCAAAGACAGCCCCTACGCCACCATTATCGAAGGTATTTGTGGTGCCGTTGTTGTAAAAAGTTGATAGATGCGTGCTGCTTGAAATGGAAATTTCTTTGACCGCAGCCTGGGAGGACGCTGGCATGATTGCAGCCATACAGATTGCGAGTGCGAGTACCTTATTTGATGCTTTATCATTAATGCACTTAAGTAAATCTCTTTTCATATGACATGCCCTAAATTGGTTGATTTAATAAAAATGTTTATATAATTGCAATTATACTGCCGTGTGTAATCTCTTCCCATAACAAATGGGATTGCTATCTTATATTGGCAATTGAGTCATTAAAACGATTTCGGTTAATTTTTTGGTAATTGGCCGAATAAGTTTTATCGATAGTGTTCGAAACAATGTGATTGAGATGCAGTGCATTGCTCCGCACTGCAGGAACTCAGTCGGCCACCACCACCCGGTTCTTGCCCGTCTGCTTGGCCTGGTACATGGCGCGGTCGGCGCGCTTGACAAGTTCGGCCTGGTCTTCGTTGGGCAGGCGCAGGGCCACGCCGGCGGAGAAGGTGATCAAGACTTTTTCGTTGTCGTGCAAGAAGAAATGCCTGGTCAGCTCGCGTTGCAAACGCGTCATCGTCGACGAGGCAGCCTCGACCGTGGTTTCCGGCAGCAGGATGAGGAATTCCTCGCCGCCGAAGCGGGCGATGACGTCCATCGAGCGCAGGGTTTCCTTGACGATCTTGACCAGGTGTTTCAGCGCGGCGTCGCCGGCCAGGTGGCCATAGGTGTCGTTCAGGCGCTTGAAATCGTCCAGGTCCAGCATGGCGATGCACAGCGGCGTGCCGCGGCGGTCCGAGCGGGCCGTCTCGCGCTCGAACACGTCGTCCAGGCCACGGCGGTTCAGGCTGCCCGTCAGCTGGTCTTCCCGCACCAGCTCGCTCATATGCTGGAGCTTGGCTTCCAGCGTGTGGATGCGCTGTTCCGCGTCCTGCACTTCCTGGCGCGCCAGCACCATCTTGTCGCGCGCGCGCAAGGCTTCGTTCTGCACCATGCGCGTTTCGCGCAAGACTTCGTCGAGAACGCTGTTCAGTTCGCTGATATTTTCCGCCTGGCTGATCTTTTCCGAATAGCCGCCGATCTTTTCATGGAAGTCGCCCGTGCTGGCCGCCACTTGCCCCAGGCGGTCGATGAAGGTCATCATCATGTTCTTGACCGTCAGCTTGACGTCGGACAGGCTGTGCTTGAGCTGGCTCTGCTTGTAGATGACTTCCTTCAGGCTGCGCGTGGCGTCTTCCAGCGCGCGCTGGTCGAGCGGACCGGCGATCAGGTTCTGCACGGCGTCGACCTGGCCGCGCAGCCAGCTGTCGTCGTCGAGCAGCTGGCTGACGTTGTCGAGCAGCAGCTTGAACAGGCGCAGCAGCAATTCCTGCTGCTCGGCCGTGTCGCCGCTTTTCAGTTCGATCTGGTAGCACAGCTGCTTCAGGCGCAGGGCCGCTTCGTTCAGCGCTTCTTCCGTATGCGCCTGCTTGATGGCCGCGCCCAAGGACTCTGCCTCTTCCACGAGCGCGGGCGTGCCCGTCAGCAAGGTGGCGACGGCAAAGCCCAGGGTGCGGCTGAGCAATTCACGCAGGGTGCGCGTCTGTTCGCCGTCCGGCAGGGGCGGCAATTCGATGCCGCCGCCTTTCTTGACCTGTTTTTCGGCCAGTTGCGCCAGCGTGCGCGCATAGCTGTCCCAGTCGCGCGCTTTCAGGGCGCGCTGGAAACGCTTGCCAAAGTCGCCCAGTTCGCCCGCCGATTCGCTCATCTTGGCGGCGAATTGCGCCAGGACGTTTTCCGCGCCGCTCTCCGCGCCTTTTTCCACATTGGCGCTGGCGGCCAGCACGGCGGCCGGCGCGGCAGGGCTGTCCGCCGCTTCGCTGATGCCGGCGATTTCATTGTAGATGTCGCGGTAGGCGCTCGGCGTCGGGGCGATGCGGCGCGTGGCCAGGCGGCGAAACGCTTCGCGGGCGATATCGGCCGGGTTCATCGCCGCGGCGGCGGTATTCGTGGCGCCAGCGGGAGCGCCTGCTGGTGAAGATGGCAATTTACTGGACATGTAGGCACAGCCTTTTCAGATATTTCTCATTATCCTCATGATATGCGAGTTGGCAAAGAACTTATTGTGCGAGAAGCAAGGAGAAGTCCTGTCAATTCGCCCGATGCCAGCGGGCATGCCGCTTTGCCGTCAATCCACCAGCTGGTTGCGGATGGCGTAATGCGTCAGTTCGGCGCTGTTCTTGAGTTTCATCTTGACGAGTAAACGGGCGCGGTATTCGCTGACGGTTTTCACGGACAATTTGAGCTCTTCGGCGATGGCGCCCACCGCCTTGCCCGAGGCAATCATGACCAGGGTCTGGTATTCGCGGTCCGACAAGGTGTCGTGCAAGGCCGTTTCGTGGTCTTCACCCACCGTGTTGGCCAGTTCCTGCGCCAGCGAGGCGCTGATGTATTTCAATCCCTGCGCCACCTGGCGGATGGCCGTGACCAGTTCGCGCGGCGCGCTCTGTTTCGTCAGGTAGCCGGCCGCACCCGCCTTGAGCGAGCGGATGGCGTACTGGTCTTCGCGGTGCATGGAGAGCATGAGCACGGCCAGTTCCGGCTTTTCCTTCTTGATCTGCTTGAGTACCTCGATGCCGCTGCGGTCGGGCAGGGAGATGTCGAGCAGCAACACCTGGCATTTCGAGCCGCGGAACAGTTTGATGGCGTCGTGGCCATTTTCAGCCTCGCCGGCCACGATGATGTCCTTCGTGTCGGCGAGGATTTGCTTCAAGCCTTCGCGCACGATCGCGTGATCGTCGGCGATGAATACCCGGATGGTGGCTTTTTCTTTCATGACTGCGTTGTTTCCTATCTGAATCCCTGCGCCCTGCGGCGGCCCTGTGGCCTTATGGCGATCCGCTTTGCGCTGGTGCGCTGGCTGCAGCCGCTATTATCGCCTCTCGCGGCGTGGTCAGCCGGATTTTTATGCGCAGGATGGTGCCGCCGTCCGGCCCGTCCATCAGGCTCAGGCTGCCGCCCAGCGCGCTGGCCCGTTCGGCCATGCCGCGGATGCCGAACGACTGCGGCTTGGCGCGGTCGGACAGGCGCATGCCGACGCCATTGTCGGCGATTGACAGGCTGATGTGTTGGCGCTGCCGTGCCAGGCGCACGCTGACCTTGCTCGCCTGCGCATGCTTGGCGATATTCGTCAGCGCCTCCTGGGCGATGCGGAACAGGCTGGTCGCCTGGTCCAGTTCCAGTTCGATATGTTGGCGATTGGAAATGAACTGGCACTCGATGCCGGCCTGGCGCGCGAATTCCTTGACTTGCCAGTCCAGCGCGGCGACCAGGCCCAGGTCCAGCATGGACGGGCGCAAGTCCAGCGAAATGCGGTGCACGGCGTCGATGCTGCGGTCGACGAGGGCATCGACATAGTCGGCCTTTTCCTGCAGCAGCGGGTCGTCCGGCGGCAGGCGGCGCGCCAGCATGGCCAGCGCCATCTTGATCGCCGTCAAATTGCCGCCCAGGTCATCGTGCAGTTCGCGCGCCAGGCGCGTGCGTTCGTGTTCCTTGACCTTGTCGATATGCGCCGTCAGCTCGGCCAGGCGTGCGCGCGACTGGCGCACTTCGATCTGTTCCAGCCGGCTTTCCGTGATATTCGTCATGATGCCTTCCCACTGCACCGTGCCGCCGGCCAGCGCGCGCGGCGTCGAGCGCAGATTGATCCATTTGACGTCCTTCCAGGCATCGATCCAGATGCGGCCTTCCCAGTTCCAGCTCCACAAGGCGTTTTTTGAGGCCTGCATCGATTCCAGATACGAGGCGCGGTCGTCGGCCAGGATCAACTGGTAGAACAGTTCCGGGCGCGCGTGCAGCTGTGCCGGACTCAGGCCCAGCAGGGCCTGGCAGCCGTCGCTCAGGTAGGCAAAGGACGCCCGTCCATCCGCATGCAGGCAGAACTGGTACACGAGGCCCGGCGTATTCGACACGATGGCATTGAAGCGCGACTGCACCTGGGCCAGGGCGGCGGCCGTTGCCTGCGGCGTGCGCAAGTCTTCGCCCTCGGCGAGCAGCAGGGCGCGCCCCTGGCGCTGGGTGCGCGACAGGTGCAGGCTGAGCGAATACAGGCTGCCATCGCGGCGCCGTTGCTGCACGTGCAGCCGGGCTTGCGCGCCGATGCTGTCGTCCAGGGCGGCCAGCACGGCGGCCAGCTGCTGCGCCTCGAGCTGCGGCGCCAGGGTGAAGGGCGTCATCGCCAGCAATTCCTTGCGCGCATACTGCAAGTTGTCGCAGGCGGCATCGTTGGCGTCCAGCAATTGCAAGCTGGCCGCGTCGTACAGGTAGATTTCCGGCGCCGCCGCGCGCAGGGCGGCGGCCAGCCGGGGCGTGTCGTGCATGGAGTGGCCTTTCTTCATCAGCGGCGGGCGCGCCAGAAGGCGGCGAAGCGGCGCAGCACCCTGGCTGGGCGGGAATTATGGCGTCCGGGCGTGCCCTTGCGCAAGCGCTGCCACCAGGCGCGGCGGGTGCGGCCCAGCGCGGCCGACAGGCGGCTAACGCGGCGCCACGGGCGCGTGGCGCGCAGGCGGGCGATCCAGCGGTCCTTGGTTTCCATAAATAAACCGTGCCAGCGGGCGAACCACGGCAAACTGAGCAGGGTAGGGCGCGTCAGCGAATACAGGCGGGCGACGGCGGCCGCACCGCCCAGCTTGGCGATGACGATCACGCCGATGCCGGAAAACGCATGGCCGCGCGCGATCGCCAGCAGGGCCAGCAGCTTGACGGGAAACAGCAGCACGGCCGGCAGCACGAAGATGGCCAGCGCCCAGTACGGCGGCAGGCGCTTGATCCACGCTTCCAGCGCATGCAGGGGCGGAAACTGCGACACCACCTGCATGATGCGCGCGCCCGTCGCCCACAGCCATTCCTCGATCAGCAGGCAGATGGCGGCCAGGTAGACCAGCGGCGCGAACAGCCAGCGCCTGACTCTGTAGAATTTTTTCATCCGTCTCCGTGTGGCGCCCCGGTATGGTTGCCATGGCCTCGATGATACGATAAATCGGTGTGTCCGGCAGTCCTTGACGGGGCTACAATAGGCGGATGAATAAAGCCTTTGTAAAAGAATCCGACAACGACGACGATGAAGAGGCGGCGGCGCTGGCGCTGGCCATTCCCGCCGGTGCCAAGAACTACATCACGCCGGCCGGCTACCAGCGCATCAAGGAAGAGCTGCTGCAACTGATCGACGTCGACCGTCCGGAAGTGGTGCGCATCGTCCATTGGGCGGCGTCGAATGGCGACCGCTCGGAAAATGGCGACTATATCTACGGCAAGCGCCGGCTGCGCGAAATCGACCGCCGCATCCGCTTCCTCACGAAGCGCATGGACCTGGCCGCCATCGTCGATCCCAGCGTGCACCATGGCAACGACCAGGTATTCTTCGGCGCCACGGTTACCTACCGCACCAGCGACGGCGAAACGCATACCATCACCATCGTCGGCATCGACGAATTCGACCCCTGAACGGCAAGATCAGCTGGGTCTCCCCCATGGCCCGCACCATCACCAAGGCGCGCGAGGGCGACGTGATCACCCTCAATACGCCGCAGGGCGAGCAGGAGCTGGAATTGCTGGAAGTGACGTATCCGGCGCCGGGGGAGGGGTAAGCTTGCGGTGACGCAGGGCGCCAGAGGCGCGCGCTGGCACACTGATCATTCAGTTGGTATCAGGAGTTGCCATGCCCCGTCGCCTTCGGCTCGTCTGGCCCGGCGTTCCGCTGCATGTGGTGCAGCGTGGAGTGAATCGCCAAGCATGCTTTCTTGATGGGCAGGATAAACAGCGCTATCTTGACTATCTGCGTAATTGTTTGGAGCTTGCGCCATGCCATGTGCATGCATATGTGCTGATGAATAATCATGTGCATCTATTGCTTTCCACGCAAAGCGCAACGTCCCTGTCGTCGCTGATGAAAATGCTGAACCAGCGTTATGTGCAGTATTTCAACTGGCGTTATGGCCGCACCGGCAGTTTGTGGGAAGGCCGCTACAAATCTTGCCTGGTGCAGGGCGAGCGTTATTTATTGATTTGCCAGCGCTATATCGAACTTAACCCTGTCAGGGCCGGTATCGTGGCATTGCCTGGTCAATATTGCTGGTCCAGTTATCGAAGCAATGCGCAGGGCGTGCATGATGATCTGCTGTCTCCGCATTCTTTATATATGCAACTTGGATGTGATGTGCTTGAGCGGCAAAAGACATACCAATCGTTATTTCAGTATGAATTTAGGCGAGCATTGCATCGGACAGCTGCGAGAAGCAGTCAATGCTGAATTTGCGGTGGGTGATCAGGCGTTTTTACGACGCGTTGCGGAAGTGAACCGGTAGCCCGCAGCGGAAAACTGGGGTCAGTCGCTTCGCGATCGGAATACGTCCCATTGGGACGTATTTCCCCGGCGGGTCTGACCCCAGCCCTTTGCCAACAATTTTAATTGCGTTCGCGCAAGATGCGGTTCACGCCGGCCACTCTGCGCACGTTGCGCAGCAGGGCGGCCAGGTGGACGCGGTCTTTCACTTGCACGGTGAAGCGCAGCTGGTCGAGCACGTTGTCCTTGTCTTCGTCCATGCCCACATAGATGATGTTGGCGTCGGACTCGCCGATTTCAGCGGCGACTCTGGCCAAAATGCCCCGTTCGCTGTTGATCAAGACCTTGATGCGGCAATCGAAGCGGCGGTTCAGTTCGGTTCCCCAGCGCACGGCGATCCAGCGGTCCGGTTCCTTGGCGCGCTGGCGTTTCGCTTGCGAGCAGTCGCTCGTGTGCACGAGCAAGCCCTGGTCGCGGCGCAGCTGGCCGATGATCTGGTCGCCGGGAATCGGCAGGCAGCATGGCGCCAGTTGCACCGAGACGCCTTCGCTGCCGCAGATGGTGACGGGGTCCAGTTCGCTGCCGCTGTTGTGTTCCACCGGCATGCTGGCCGCTTCGCCGCCGATCAAGCCGAAGATGTGGCGTGCCACCAGCGTGGCCATGCGCTTGCCGATGCCGATGTCCGCGTACAGCTCGTCCATGGAATTGGCGCTCGATTCGTTGAGCAGGCGTTCGACCAATGGCGCTTGCAGGTCGGCGTCGATGTTCAGGGTGTGCAGCGCCTGCGACAGCAATTGCTGGCCCAGGGCGATCGATTCGGGCAGGTTGATCGTGCGCAGATGGTGGCGGATGGCCGAACGGGCCTTGCCGGTGCGCACGAACGACAGCCATGTCGGGCTGGGGCGCGACGAGGAATCGGTGATGATCTCGACGATGTCGCCATTGTGCAGTTCGGTGCGCAAGGGCGAGGTTTCGTTGTTGATTTTCACGGCCACGGTCTGGTCGCCGATGCCCGTGTGGATCGAATAGGCAAAGTCGATGGCCGTGGCGCCGCGCGGCAGGGCGATGATCTTCGACTTCGGCGTAAACACGTAGACGGAATCGGGGAACAGGTCGACCTTGACGTGTTCGAGGAATTCGGCCGAGTCGCCCGTCTGCTGCTGGATGTCGAGCAGTGATTGCAACCACGCATGCGTGCGCTGCTGCAGGTCGGACGGGTTCGATTCGCCGCTCTTGTACAGCCAGTGCGCCGCCACGCCCGATTCGGCCGTGCGGTGCATTTCCTGCGTGCGGATCTGGAATTCCACGGGCGTGCCGTACGGGCCGATGACGGTCGTGTGCAGCGACTGGTAGCCGTTCAGCTTGCGGATCGCGATGTAATCCTTGAACTTGCCCGGCATGGGCTTGTACAGGCTGTGCAGGGTGCCCAGGGTCACGTAACAGTCGGCAAAGCTGCCCACCACCACGCGGAAACCGTACACGTCCAGCACTTGCGAGAACGACAAATGCTTGCTGCGCATCTTTTTATAGATGTCGTACAGGGTCTTTTCGCGGCCCGTGACGTCGGCCTCGAGTTCGGCCATGGACAAGGTGCTTTTCACTGCTTCCATGATCTTGTTGACCACTTCGCGCCGGTTGCCGCGCGCCGCCTTGACGGCTTTCGCCAGGGTGCGGTAGCGCATCGGATACAGGTGCGAGAACGACAGGTCCTGCAGCTCGTGGTAGATGTTGTTCAGGCCGAGGCGGTGCGCGATCGGCACGTACACTTCCATGGTCTCGCTGGCGATGCGGCGTTTTTTCGCCGCCGTCATGAAATCCAGGGTGCGCATATTGTGCAGGCGGTCGGCCAGCTTGATCAGGATGACGCGCACGTCGGACGCCATGGCCAGCAGCATCTTGCGGAAGTTTTCCGCCTGCGCTTCGATCTGGCTCTGGAATTCGATCTTTTCCAGCTTCGACAGGCCGTCGACCAGGTGCGCTACCGGAGCGCCGAAGCGCTCGATCAATTCTTCCTTCTTGACGTCCTGGTCTTCCATGACGTCATGCAGCAGGGCGGCCATGATGGCTTGCGCGTCGAGCTTCCAGTCGGCGCAGATTTCGGCGACGGCGATCGGATGCGAGATATACGGCTCGCCCGAGCGGCGCATCTGGCCCAGGTGCATTTCGTCGGAGAAGCGGTAGGCTTCCTTGACTTTTTCAGGTCGGCGGGAGACAGGTATTCGGCCAGCTTGTCGGCCAGGTGGCTGACGGAGGCCACGCCGAGGGCGGGCGCTGGCGGTACTGCGGGGGTGTTGCCGCCGGACGTGCCGGCTCCGGGCGCGGAAGCGCCCTGCGATTTTGCCGCCTGGCGCGGGGCCAGGGACGGCAGTGCTGCGGAAGTCGTGTCGGCTGGGGTCAGACTCATAAAACGTCGCGTTGCTTCACAGTGTGAATAAAGGATACGGTAGAACCAGGGGTCAGCACTGTTCCGGCACGCGGGTTCCCACTTACATCGGGACCTTTTTCAGCATTTCGATGCCGACTTTACCGGCAGCGATTTCGCGCAGTGCGACGACGGTAGGCTTGTCCTTGGCTTCCACCTTGGGGGTGTGGCCTTGCAGCAACTGACGTGCGCGATAGGTCGCAGCCAGGGTCAGCTGGAAACGGTTAGGGATCTGCTTCAGGCAATCTTCGATTGTGATACGGGCCATAGTAACTCCTAAAATTTTTGCGTGGTGCTGTGTGAACTGGCGTGCCGTTGCAGCGTTTTTACTCTGCGTGCAGGCCCAGCTGGGCGAATAGCGATGCGTTGCGGGCCGCTTGTTGCGCAAACCGGCAACGGGCCGCTCTCACGATCGCGCTCAGTTCGGACAAAGCGACCGTAAACTCTTCATTGATAATAACATACTCGAACTCGGGAGCGTGTGCGATTTCGCCGCCGGCCGCCAGCAGGCGGCGCGTGATCACGTGCGGCTCGTCCTGGCCGCGCTTGTTCAAGCGTTCTTCCAGTGCGTCGATCGATGGCGGCAGGATGAAAATGCCGGCCGCGCGGGGGAATTGCTTGCGCACCTGGCGCGCGCCCTGCCAGTCGATTTCCAGCAGGATATCGGTGCCGGCCAGCATTTGCTGTTCCACCATGATGCGCGAAGTGCCGTAGTAATTGCCATGCACTTCCGCCCATTCCAGGAATTCGCCCTGGTCGGCGCGCGCGACAAAGTCTTCCGCCGTCGTGAAATAGTACTCGCGGCCATGCTGCTCGCCCGGACGGGGCGCGCGGGTGGTGGTCGAGATCGACAATTTGATGCCGGGCTCTTGCGCCAGCAATGCATTGACCAGTGTCGATTTGCCGGCGCCCGATGGCGCGGCGACCACGAACAGGCTGCCGGAGAAGGCGGTAGGGTGGCTCATGCGGATCTTTCCATATGCGTGTGATGGCGGCGTGTGCGCTTGCATGGGCGCCGCCCAATTCGGTATTTTACCAAGAGGCAAGGCGGCGAGCCAGCCCCGCGATGCGCCTGGCCGCCGCGCCTGCGCATATTTTGCTTGTTATCTTGAGGAAATAGTTATTTAATTTGGAATGCTTTTTCTTGATAACTATTTTATCGACAGGATGCGCGCATGAAAAATTTCCCGTTCCTCAGTGTTGCCCAGGCCATGCTGTTGCTGCGCGTGGCCATCGCCGTGATGTTCATGGCGCACGCCGTCACGCGCATCGCCAACGGCACCATTCCCCGTTTTGCCGGTTTCCTGGAAGACAAGGGATTTATCTATGGCCTGGCCGTGGTGTGGGCGATTACCGCCGTCGAGATCGTTTGCGGCAGTTTGCTCATCGCCGGCAAATACATGCGCTGGGCGGCGGCCGGACTGATGCTGATCTGCATCGGCGGCATCGTCATCGTACATGCGGCCAAGGGCTGGTTCGTGGGCGAGCATGGCGCCGGCGGCGTCGAATACAGCATCGTGCTGTTTGTCGCCTGCGTCGTCATCGCCGCCAGCGACAGGGGCGCGCCGCAACGCGCCTGGCCTGAGATCGGAGCGCTTACTCCAGGTTCTGCACCTGTTCGCGCATCTGCTCAATCAGCAGCTTCAAGTCCATCGAGGCATCGGCCAACTCCTTGACGGAGGCCTTGGCGCCCAAGGTATTGGCTTCACGGTTGAGTTCCTGCATCATGAAGTCGAGGCGCTTGCCCACTTGGCCGCCCTTGGCGAGGATGTGGCGCGTTTCGCCCAGGTGGGCCGACAGGCGCGCCAGTTCTTCCGATACGTCGATGCGGATGCCGTACAGGATCACTTCCTGGCGGATGCGCTCCATGGCGTCCTGGCGCGACAGGGCCGAATTCGAGCCCTGGCTGGCCAGGCCCAGCGCATCCTGCATGCGCTCGATGGCTTTTTGCTGGAAGGCCGCCACCACTTGCGGAATCAAGGGGGTGATGCGCTTGACGATGGCTTCCATCGCTTCGATACGCGACACCAGCACCGCTTCGAGCGCGGCGCCTTCGCGCTTGCGGCTGTCGACGAAGGCGGCCACGGTGCGCTTGGTCAGCGCGCCCACGTCCGCCTGCAGCGACTCCTGTCCCACTTGCGCTTCTTCGATGACGCCAGGCCAGCGCAGCAGTTCAGCCACCGTCATGACGGGGGCGGAGACAAAATGCTGGCCCACTTCGTTTTGCAGGCGCGCCAGTTCGGCCAGCAGGGGCACGTTCAGCGCCTGCGTGCCGGCGGTCGCAGCCTTGCGGCCAAAGCTCAGGCGTACCTCGACTTTGCCGCGCGTGATGGCGGACATGACGGCGGCGCGCAAGTCGGGCTCCAGGGCCCGCAGATCGTCGTTGATCCGGAATTGCAGGTCGAGAAAGCGCGAGTTGACGCTCTTGATTTCAATTGTCAGTGTGCCTGCAGCACCTTCGCTGGTGGCAACCGCGTAGCCTGTCATGCTTGAAATGCTCAAAGGATTCCCCGATTTGATCTTGTATACAGTCACTTATACACTTAATCAGCCAGCGCAGGCAATACCGCCCGCGCCGCAAAACAGGACCGAAGTGCCCGATGGCCTGAAAATTGCTGAATAGTGTGCGTTTTACGGCATTGTAAAGAAAATTGTGTTTGGCTGGGCAGGATTGTAGGGATCATGTGTGCACCGCCCGCCATTGGGTCCGGCGCTGTTGCATGACTGCAAATAGACGGGCGCACGGTGGTAGAATCGCTGCCGCAACCCCAATCACACAGGACATCCCCATGACATTCGAATCCCGCCCGAGCGGCCGCGCCGTCGACGCGCTGCGCGCCATCCGCATCACCCGCCAGTACACCAAGCATGCCGAAGGCTCGGTGCTGATCGAGTGCGGCGACACCAAGGTCATCTGCACCGCCAGCATCGAAGACAAGGTGCCGGGTTTCCTGAAGGGCAAGGGCCAGGGCTGGTTGACGGCCGAGTACGGCATGCTGCCGCGCTCGACGCATACGCGCATGGACCGCGAAGCGGCGCGCGGCAAGCAGTCCGGCCGCACGCAGGAAATCCAGCGCCTGATCGGCCGCTCGCTGCGCGCCGCCTTCGATCTGCAGGCGTTCGGCGAACGCACCCTGCACCTCGATTGCGACGTGATCCAGGCCGACGGCGGCACGCGCACGGCCTCGATCACGGGCGCCATGGTGGCCGCATATGATGCGTTTTCCCAGCTGCAGGCGCGCGGCGCGATCGCCGCCATCCCCGTGAAAAGCTTCGTCGCCGCCATCTCGGTGGGCGTCTACCAGGGCATGCCGGTGCTGGATCTGGACTACGTCGAAGACTCCGGCTGCGACACGGACATGAACGTGGTGATGACGGAAGCGGGCCACTTCATCGAAGTGCAGGGCACGGCCGAAGGCGCGGCATTCGACCGCGCCGGCATGAATCGCCTGCTGGACCTGGCGCAGGGCGGCATCGCCGACCTGATCGCCCTGCAAAAGCAAGCTCTCGGCATGTAATCTTTACCTGGATTTACATGTCATTGCCCGCCGCGCCGGGCAAAAAGCCCACACCTGCCGCCGTTGAGCGCGGCGGCGGGCGAAGGTGAGGGGAGCGCAAAAGGTTTACAATGTCGGCACTTCAACCGGACTACTGACATGACCCAACGCCTCATCCTCGCCTCCAACAACGCCGGCAAGCTCAAGGAATTCAACGAGCTGCTCTCGACCATCGGTTTTTCCGTCCACGCCCAGGGCGAGTACGACGTACCGGAAAGCGACGAACCGTTCCACACCTTCGTTGAAAACGCCCTGCAAAAGGCGCGCCACGCGTCGCGCCTGACGGGCTTGCCGGCGCTGGCCGACGATTCCGGCGTATGCGTCAATGCGCTGGGCGGCGCGCCGGGCGTGTACTCGGCCCGCTATGCGGGCGAGCCGAAATCGGACGCGGCCAACAGCGCCAGGCTGATCGCCGACCTTGAGGCGCATGCCGACAAGTCCGCGTATTACTACTGCGTGCTGGTGTACGTGCGCCATGCGGACGACCCGCAGCCCGTGATCGCCGACGGCCGCTGGAATGGCGAAATGGTCCAGGCGCCGCGCGGCAACGGCGGCTTCGGCTACGACCCGCATTTCTTCATTCCCGCGCTGGGCAAGTGCGCGGCCGAACTGACGTCCGATGAAAAGAACGCGCTGTCGCACCGCGGCCAGGCCCTGCGCGCGCTGGTGGAAAAGCTGCGATGATCCCGATCAAACTGGTGGGCGCCGTTGCCAAGTCCGCAGCCAGGCCCGGAGCCGCCCCCGCGCCGCAGGAAGGCCTTTCCGGCGCGGCCGGGGCGGCCCTGAAGTACCTGCAGCCGGGCGCGCTGAACCTGACGGCGCTGCCGCCGCTGTCGCTGTACATCCATTTCCCGTGGTGCGTGAAAAAATGCCCGTATTGCGACTTCAATTCGCACGAGGTGCGCGGCGACTTGCCGGAAGCCGAATACCTGGCTGCCTTGCGGCTGGACCTGGAAATGGCTCTGCCGCTGATCTGGGGTCGCAAGATCCACACGATTTTCATCGGCGGCGGCACGCCCAGCCTGATGTCGGCGGCGGGCCTGGACCGGCTGATGTCGGACGTGCGCACCCTGCTGCCATTGGAGCCCGATTGCGAAATCACCATGGAAGCCAATCCGGGCACCTTCGAGGCGGAAAAATTCAAGTCTTACCGGGCCAGCGGCATCAACCGTTTGTCGGTCGGCATCCAGAGCTTCAATGGCCGCCACCTGCAGGCGCTGGGGCGCATCCATGACGACAGCGAGGCGCGCCGCGCGGTGGAGATCGCGCACGCCAACTTCGACAATTTCAACCTCGACCTGATGTACGCGCTGCCCACGCAAACGCTGGCAGAGGCGCGGCAGGACCTGGAAACGGCGCTGTCGTTCGCGCCGCCGCACCTGTCGCTGTACCACCTGACGCTGGAACCGAACACCCTGTTCGCCAAGTATCCGCCCGTGCTGCCGGACGACGACGAGAGCGCCGACATCGCCGACATGGTGGCCGCGCGCGCCGCGCAGGCGGGCTACGGCCGCTACGAAGTGTCGGCGTATGCGCAGCCGGGCCGCCAGGCACGCCACAACCGCAATTACTGGGAATTTGGCGATTATCTCGGCATCGGCGCGGGCGCGCACTCGAAGATTTCGTTCCCGCACCGCGTGCTGCGCCAGGCCCGCTACAAGCAGCCGCGCGCCTACATGGATGCGGTACTGGCCGGCAATCCGGTGCAGGAAGAGCGCGAACTGGCGCGCGAGGAAATGGGCTTTGAGTTCATGCTCAATACCTTGCGCCTGACGCAGGGCTTTGCGCCGAACCTGTTCGCCGAGCGCACGGGCCTGGCCCTCAACGCCATCGAGCAGCCGCTGAATGCGGCCGAAGCGAAAGGCTTGCTGTACCGCGATCACCAGCTCATCCGTCCGACGGAACGGGGATTGTGCTTCCTGAACGACCTGCAGCAGATGTTCCTGGAAGATTAATGCGTGGTGACGGCACGCAGGCGCTGCAGCTTGGCCGCATACAGAGTATGGTCGCCGCGCGTGGTGCTGTTGTTCATCGCCAGTTCCAGCTGCTTGCCGGCCTGCTCCATCTGGCCCAGGCGCGCATAGGCTTGCGCCAGCCAGAAGTGGAATTCGTGGTAGTACGGGTCGCGCGCGATTTCGCGTGAAAACAGCTGTATCGCCTGGACGTAATCGTTGCGCTGCATGGCCGCCTTGCCCAGGTTGAAGTAGTGGAAGGGCGGCTGCGGCTGCAGCGCCAGCAGGCGCCGGCGCAGCGGCAGTGCTTCTTCGGGCAGGCCGGATGCTTCCAGCACCTGCGCCAGGTTCGACAGCAGCACCGTGTTGTCCGGCGCGCGCGTCAGCGCATGGGCGAAAGTGCGTCGCGCTTGCGCCAGGTCGCCATGGCGGAACTGGATCACGCCCAGGGTGTTGTAGGCGCCGCTGAACGAGGGGTCTTGCAGCAGCGCTGCCCGGGCCCACCAGTACGCCTGGTTCAGCTGGCCCTCGCTCATGGTTTCGGCGGCGCGGTTGTTCATGTACATGGCGCGCACGGTCGCTTCGTCGAGTTCTCGCGTGCGGTAGCCGCCCATTTCCGCGGACGGCAGGAAATCGATCACCATCATGCCCTTGGCATCGTACCTGCCGGATTTGTCGTCCAGCCGCTGGCCCAGTACCAGGTTGACGTGTCCGGCGACAAAATACATGTCGCCGCTGCGGCTCCAGCTTTCTTCACCGAGCACCTCCTGGTAGCGCACCTGCAAGCCCATTTCATGTGCCAGCGCCGCCGTCATGATCACCAGCGACAGGCAGTTGCCCTGACGCGCGGCGAACGTTTCGCGCGCATTGCGGGTCATGGCCGCATCGTACTCGAGTTTCAGCCTGCTCTTGTCGTACAGGGCGTCATACAGGGCCGCGCGGTCATTCTTGTTGCGCGCTTCGCGCCGCACTTGCGTGCGCACATACTGGCGCATGGTCTCGTCGATGGCAAAGACCTGGCTGGCGTCGATGGCGGCGGCGGGCGCGAAATCGCTGTCGTTGAAGATGGGGGGCAGGCTGACGGGCGGTGCTACGCTGCAGGCCGCCAAAGCGCCGCAGAGCAGGGCGGCGCCCAGGCGCTTGAAGCAAGGGGCGAAAACAAGATAGGGGCGCATGGTCTCTCCCTGGAGGCGCCGGCTGTCTCATGTCGCGGTGGCGCGCCAGTCCCACCTGAAACCAGTATCGGCGCGCCGGCCGCCGCTGTCAAATACTTTCAGCGGCCCGCGGCGGGCGTATCGGCGGCGGCGATCATCGCGCTTAAAACTCCTCCCAGTCCTGCTCGCCGGCGATGTGCGATGGCGTTTTGTGCGCCGCGGCGCCGGCTGTCTTGGGGGCCGCCGGCTTGTCGGCCGTGGCCTTGCCGGCTGCGGCCAGGGATGGGCGTGGCGCGAGTTTTTCGTGGTGACAATGGCGGCCTTGGCCGGCCGCGCGGCGCGCACCGGCGCCGCCGTGGCCACGTGCTCGAGCTGGAAGCCTGCCGCCACCTGCGCCAGGCGCGCCGCCTGGTCCTGCATGCTTTCGGCTGCCGCTGCCGCTTCTTCCACCAGGGCCGCATTTTGCTGCGTCACCTGGTCCATCTGCGCGATGGCCTGGTTGACCTGGTCGATGCCCATGCTTTGCTCGGCGCTGGCGGCCGTGATCTCGGCCATGATGTCGGTGACGCGGCGCACGCTGTCGACCACTTCGCCCATGGTGCTGCCGGCCTGCTGCACCAGCCGCGTGCCGTTGTTGACCTGTTCCACCGAGTCGCCGATCAGGGTCTTGATTTCGCGCGCCGCTGCGGCCGAGCGCTGCGCCAGGCTGCGCACTTCCGTGGCAACGACGGCAAAGCCGCGCCCCTGCTCGCCGGCGCGCGCCGCTTCGACGGCTGCGTTCAAGGCCAGGATATTCGTCTGGAAGGCGATGCCGTCGATGACGCCGATGATGTCGACGATTTTCGTCGACGCCGTATCGATGGCGCCCATGGTGTCGACCACCTGGCTGACGATGCTGCCGCCCCGTTCGGCCACGCCGGAGGCGGCCACCGCCATCTGGTTGGCCTGGCGCGCATTGTCCGCATTCTGCTTCACGGTGCTGGTCAGTTCCTCCATCGACGATGCCGTCTCTTCCAGCGAACTGGCCTGCTGTTCCGTGCGCGCCGACAGATCCTGGTTGCCGGCGGCGATTTCGCCCGATGCCGTGGCGATCGCATTGGTGCCCGTCTGTACTTCCGACACCACCTTGCGCAGCGCCTCGTTCATGCCGTGCAGCGCCCGCATCAGGTCGCCGATTTCATCGCTGGCAGGCGTGCCGAAATGCGTGCGCAAGTCGCCGTCGGCCACCGTTTCGGCCACCTTCACGGCGGCCTTCAACGGCTGCGTGATCGAGCGCGTAATCAGCCAGGCGCAGACGCTGCCCAGCGCCACCACCAGCGCGCACAAGGTCAGCAGCAGTGTGAAGCTGCGCCCGTTGGCTGCCTCGATCGCTTGCGCCGTCGTGTCGATGGCCTGGCGCTGCTGCGACAGCAGGGCCTTGACGTTGTTCTGGTACTTGGCGGCGGCCGGCGCGAAGCTGTCGCGGTAGGCGCTTTCCGCCTGCGCCGCGTTACCGGCCTTGCGCGCATTCATCACCAGGGTCTTGGCATCCTGGTACTTGACGCGTTCGGCGATGGACGCCTTGAAGATGGCCTTTTCCTCGTCGCTGTCGAGCAGCGTCTCGATTTTCTTCAGCAGTTCGCCGCCCTGTTTGGTGCTGTCGGCGATGGTCTCGGCAAACACGTTCGACAGCGTTTCATCCGTGCTCCTGGCGATCATCGAGGTGCGTGCGATGGCCGAGTAAATCAGCACGTACCAGTCCGATACGAGGCGTTCCTTGGCCAGCGGCTTTTCCATCATTTGCCGCGTCGCTTCGGCATTCACGTGGGCGCTGTACAGCGCGTACGAGGTGGAAATCACGGACAGCAGCAGCACCAGCGCGAAACCTGCAGCCAGGCGCGTGCCGATACGGAGGTGGGAGAGGGCGTGCATGGTCGGAACTCCTGTCGCAGAGGGATTAAAGATTGCCTGTGCGACATAGTATGCACTGATAAGTAACCAAGAAGCGAGGGAAAAGCGCGCTTGTCTTTGCGCCTGTTGCAGCCACGCCCGTGCTACAGCTCGCCCGCCTGGCGCAGGTCCGGCCGCTCGGCCCAGCGGGCGAAGGCGGCCGCCATGCGCTCGCTTTCCGCGATGGCGCGGCGCCAGTCGCGCATGCGCGCCGCATGGTCCTGGCCGTAATGGGAGAAGTCGCGCCGGTCCGGCAATTTGCCGTTGGGCAGGCTGGCCACGAAGCCGGGCGAGGGCGAGACGAGGATCATGTTGTCGAGTGCGCTATCGCCGCTGCGCGCGCGGCGCCAGGGCATGGCCTTGTCCAGCCAGCCCGGCACGATATGGTCGGCGAAGTGCGGGTACAGCACCAGGTCCGGTTCGCGCTGGTAGGGCAGGTGCAGATGATAGTCGACCAGGCCGCCGTCCCAGTAGCGCCCGGGCGGCGCGCCGGCGATGTCCGTGACCGCGTCGAGCACCAGCGGAATGGAGCCGGAGGCCAGCAGCGCGTCGCGCAGGTTGTCTTGCGCCAGCGGCACGAAATGCGAATGAAAGGCGTCGAAGCGCGAGCGCAGCCAGCTGGCGCCGTCCGGCCCGGCATGGAACACCGCGCGTTCCAGCGAGGCGGCCAGCCGCGCGCGCGCCACGGCGTTGCCGGCGGCGGCCAGCACGAAGCCGCGCCGGTCGCGCCATTTGCCTGGCTGCGCCAGCGCGCCGATGCCGCGCACGGCCAGCACCGACAGGCTGTGCTGCGCATGCCGCAGCAGCTGCGCGTCCTGGCCATCGAGGACGGCGTCGAGCAGGGCGCGGCAGGTGCGGCTCACGTGCGCCGCGGCGGGCTTGTCGGGATAGCGCTGGCCCACGTATTCGCGCACCAGGCGGCGCTGCGCGGCCACCGGATCGGGAAACACGGCGGCGGCCATGCGCCAGGCGCCGATCGAGGCGCCGACGAACTGGCGCGGGCGCGGCGCTTGCCGCAGGAAGTCGCCGAACAGCCAGCAATCGAGCTGGTGCAGGATCAAGCCTTTCGGCCCGCCCGCGGCGGCAGGCACGATGGCGACGTCAAGCGCGCGCAAGCCGTGGTCGGCGATGCGGGCGCGGGCGCGGCGGCCCAGGCGGATGGTGATCGGTGATTGCATGAGTAGTCGCTGGCGGCCTGTAGCCAGGTATTTTACCGCCAGCGCGGCGTCACGACACAGATGCGCGCGTGATGGTCGCATTGTTAGCATTAATAAATTTCTTTCAGGCAACCATTCTCTTGAGAAATGTTGCATAATATTGGACGTTGAATTTTTGGCATGTGCCAAGGATTCCTTATGTCTTGCTTTTTTATTGGAATCGTATGCAACTGAATCACGCTTTTGTTCTGACCCTGATCGCCGCTTCGCTCGCCGCTTGCGGTGGCGGTTCTTCTTCCCCATCCGACACGGCGGTTGCCGTGAATACGGCCAAGCCTGCCGATCCGGTGGCGCCGGTCGTACCCGTCGTACCCGTCGTACCCGTCGTGCCAAAGGCCACCGGCGACAACACGGGCGCCGTCAGCGCGCGCTTTGTCAAGGGCGACAGCGCCCGCTTTGTCTTTACCGCAATCGGCTTGCAGAGCAGCGGCAAGGCCGGCACGCTGGTGCAGGATGCGTCGGGCGCGCTGAGCGACATCAACGGCATCGTCTTCACCGGCAATCCGGCCGTGACGCGCGAAATCAGCGGCGACGCTGCCTTTGCGCAGGGCCGCTGGTTCAAGGGGACGTTTACCAACGCCTTTGGCGCTACCAGCCTGACTGGCAATAACGCCAGCGCCCATTACGTTGCCTACAATGCCCTCGCTGCGCTGCCAGCCAGCGGCACGCCGACCTGCGATGCGGGCACGTTCACGGCGCCTGCCTACACGGGTGGCGCCAACGTGTCCTCGGATGCCAATTTCGGCACGGCCAGCGGCACGGCCAGCGTGTCGTTCGATGCCTCCGGCGCCAAGGTTGTACTGGCCATCGACGCCAGCGCCGGCGGCAGCACGGGCAAGGTGAGTGCGTCGACCAGCATGGCGTCGGCGGCGTCGAGCAGCATCACCGGCGGCTACCTGTCGAACGGCACTGGCGCGCAGCTGATGCTGGGCGACGGCGGCGCTGGCCGCTACCTGCTGATCGCGGCCTACAAGGCGCAGCTGGCGAATGGCGCCAATTACCAGGGCGTGGCCACCTTCCGCTGCTCCTGATGACGCCTGACGGCACCTGCTGCGCGTCGTGATTTGCGGCCGCTCGCAATGGTGCTGTCAGTCGCCTTGGGGCAATGAGGACGACTAAAATAAAAAAGCGGCGCCGTGCAATGCACGAACGCCGCTTTTTTTACGCGTGCCGGAATTAACGCAGCGCCGCGATCATCTGTTTCAGCTTGCCTGAATCGACGCAGAAGGCGCGGATGCCTTCGGCCAGTTTTTCCGTCGCCATCGCGTCTTCATTCATCATGAAGCGGAAGGCTTCCTCGTTCAGCGACATCTGCACGATGTTGGTCGATGGCGCCGCTTCGGCGCTCAGCTTGCGCTCCACGGGCGCATCGCTGTCGGCCAGCTTTTGCAGCAGGTCGGGGCTGATGGTGAGCAGGTCGCAGCCGGCCAGTTCGAGGATTTGCGAGGTGTTGCGGAAGCTCGCGCCCATTACCTCGGTCTTGTAGCCGAACTTGCGGTAGTAATTGTAGATGCGGCGTACCGATTGCACGCCCGGGTCTTCCGCGCCCACATAGTCGATGCCCGTCGATTTCTTGTACCAGTCGTAGATGCGGCCGACGAACGGGGAAATGAGCTGCGCGCCCGCTTCGGCGCAGGCGATGGCCTGGGCCAGCGAGAACAGCAGGGTCATGTTGCAGCGGATGCCTTCCTTTTCCAGGATGGCGGCGGCGCGGATGCCTTCCAGGTGGAGGCGATCTTGATCAGCACGCGCTCGCGTGGAATGCCGGCGTTCGAATACAGGGCGATCAGGTCGCGGCCCTTGGCGACCGTGCCTTCCGTGTCGAACGACAGGCGCGCATCGACTTCGGTGGAGACGCGGCCGGGGATGGTTTGCAGGATTTCCACGCCAAACGCAATCAGCAGGCGGTCGATGATCTCGGCGGTCGAGGCGTTCGGATGGTCGCGCACGGCCTTTTCCAGCAGCGGCTTGTATTCATCCTTCTGCACGGCCTTCAGGATCAGCGACGGATTCGTCGTCGCGTCGCGCGGCGTGTAGGCCTGGATCGATTGGAAGTCGCCGGTGTCGGCCACCACGGTAGTAAATTGCTTCAGTTGTTCGAGTTGGTTCATGGCTGCACGGGAAAGAGTGAAGGGGCTTGCCGAAGTATTGTACCGAATCCATCGCAGGTGGGACCCACTATTGTCTTGTCTGTGCATTACTTGTTCAATTGAATCTTGCTTTTTTAAGAACTCGCGCATAATTGCCTGGACTTGTTTAATTTGCACATTGTTTTTATAAGCAATATGCGATGCCACACTCCAGATGAAGAGCATCTTTTGACACAAGATATCGTTAGCATGGTAGGCGCCTTCAACGGCGCGACACGTCTGTATGCACTGTCCATCGGCAAGGATGACCAGGACAGCGGCCTGCTGGTCGAAGCCTTTGCCGCCGACGAACGGCTGCAGGAAGTCGGCGCGCGCGACATCATCGCCTTGTCCACCAGCGCCCATGTCGCGCTGGCGTCCCTGCTGGGCCAGCCGGCCAGCCTGCATGTCAGCCTGGCCGACGGCACGCGCACGTCCTTTTCCGGCTACATCAGCGCCGCCGCCATGCTGGGCAGCAATGGCGGACTGGCGCGCTACCGGCTGCGCATCACGCCGTGGCTGTGGCTGCTGACGCAGACCCGTAACAGCCGCGTCTGGCAAGACAAGTCCGTGATCGAGATCGTCGAGTCCGTGTTCCAGTCTTATGCCCCGGCGGCGCGGTGGCGCTGGAGCGACGAAGTCGCGTCGTTCATGCAGGCAGCGGGCGAACGCAGCTATTGCTGCCAGTATCGCGAATCGGACTATGATTTCGTGCGCCGCCTGCTGACGGAAGAAGGGCTGGCCTGGCGGTTTGATGGTCAGACCTTGCTCGTCTTTGCCGACAGCAGCCAGGCTTGCGCCACACCCGAGGACGCCAGCAGCGCGCAAGGCGGCGGGCTGCGTTTTCATGGCGCGCGCGTCGGCGAGCCGGGCGACACGATGCAGGCCTTGCGCGCGCGGCGCAGCCTGCACGTCGGGCTGAGTAGCGTGCTCAGCTACGATTACAAGGCGAAGAAGGCGGTCGCCGCCAGCGTGCCGACGAATATGGTGCTTGGCGGCAAGAACGCGCCGCTGCTGGAAAGCTACGATACGCCGGGCCAGTACTGGTATGCGAATGGCGCCCAGGCGCAGCGCTACGCGCAGCTGCGGATGCAGGCCCACGAAGCGCGCGCCCAGCTGTGGCAAGCCCGTTCGACCGTGCGCACCCTGCGCGCCGGCACGCGTTTTACCCTGACGCAGGGACCGTTGCCGCCAGCCGACGGTGCTGCGCCCGAGTATGTCGTGCTGCGCGTGGCCAGCATCGGCGTCAACAACCTGCCGCTGCCGGCGCTGGAAGGACTGGCGGAACTGTTCGGCCCGCTGCCGGAATTGCTGGAAGAAACCGTGGCACAGTGGGGTGCGGGCTTTCCCGATGTCGCCGCCGCGATCGCCCAGGCGCAAGCCAGCGGCTACGCCAACTGCATCGAAATGATCGATGCTGGCACGCCATGGCGTCCGCTGCACGATGGCAACGAGGCGCGCCAGCATGCCACGCCGACCGCGCCGGGCAGCCAGAGCGCCATCGTCGTCGGCGCCGACGGCAACGACGTGGCCAGCGGCGCCGATGAGATTTACTGCGACAGGCTGGGCCGGGTGCGCATCCGCTTTCACTGGCAGCGGGAGACGGGCGCGACCTGCTGGGTGCGCGTCGCGCAACGGGCGGCCGGCGGCGGCATGGGTAGCCAGTTTTTGCCGCGCATCGGCCAGGAAGTGCTGGTGCAATTCCTGGAAAACGATATCGACCGGCCTGTCATCGTCGGCGCCCTGTACAACGGCCAGGGCGAGGGCGGCAGCGTACCGACGCCGGGCGGCGCGGCGCGCGAACCAGGCGACGCCGGCGTGTTCGCGCCGGCGCACGACCATGGCGTATCGGCGCAGGGCAATGTGGCGGGCGGCAACAGTCCGCTGTGGCATGGCGCCGCGGGCAGCAGCGCGGCGCATCGGAATGCCAGCGCGCAATGGGGCATCCGCAGCAAGGAATTCGGCAAGGCGGGCGGCATGGCCGGCTACAACCAGCTGCTGTTCGACGACACCGACCAGCAGGGACGCATCCAGCTGAAAAGCAGCCATGCGGCCAGCGAACTGAACCTGGGTCATCTGCTCCACGGCGCCGACAACTACCGGGGCAGCCTGCGCGGCGCCGGCGCCGAGCTGCGCACCGATGCGTATGGCGCGCTGCGCGCCAGGGCGGGCTTGCTGGTGAGCAGCTATGTGCTCCGGCACGAGGCCGCGCAACGCGATCCGGCCGGCGACAATGCCGGCGGCGTCGCGCTGATGAAACAGGCGGTGCTGCTGGGCGAAACGTTCAGCCAGGCTGCCGCCACGCACCAGACGGTGGCCTACGCCAGCCATGTCGGCGCCAGCGCGCCGAATGCCAGCGAACTCGACGACCAGGCGGCGCCCTTGAAAACGTTGCTGGCCAGCGTTTCCGGCATGCATGAACAGCTGCCGCACACAAAGGACGCCATCATCGCGATTGCCGCCAGGGCCGGACTGGGCGTTGTCGCGGGGCAGGATATGCAACTGGCCAGCGGCGAAACCGTCACCATGATGAGCGGTCAGGATACCCAATTCACCGGTGGCGGCCAGTGGCGCGTGCACGCGGGCCAGGCCATCGGCGTGCTGGGCGGCGTGGTCAAGGCGGGCGAGAACGATATCGGCCTGCAGATGATTGCCGCGTGTCAATCTATCGACGTGCAGGCGCAGGCCGACGTGCTCAACGTGCAGGCGCGCGAAGAGGTCAACGTCATCAGCGCCAACGCGCATGTGGACTGGGCGGCGGCGAAAAGCATCCGCCTGTCGACGGCGGGCGGCGCGAATATCACCATCGAAGGTGGCAATATCACGATCCAGTGCCCGGGCAAGATTACGGTGCATGCGGGCAAGAAGAGTTGTATCGGGCCGACACGGCTCGCTTATCCATTGCCCGCGCTGCCTGCCAGCGTGTGCAAGGCTTGTCTGCTGGCGGCGTTGCGTAGCGGTAGTCCGTTTATCGCGCCCACGGCGGCCTAGAAAAGGAATCCTGATGTACTTTGCCATCGATGTTCACGACCCGGAAGTTCCAGCGCTGATCGCGCAGCAACTGCAGGCCTTGCGCTCGGAGGCGGCGGTGGCGAACGGCAGCCAGCCCCTGTATCTGCTGGCGCTGCTCGACGGCGCCTGCGACGAGGAGTTTTTCACCAAGCGCTACCCTAGCCGGCTGCGGCGCCAGTCGCTGTATGCGCACACCTCGCTGCAAAACTTCAAGAGCGCCGCACCGCATTTAATGGCGGCGCCATCGGCAAGCAGCGAGCAGGCTGCGTGGCTGCAGCGCCTGTTTTCGCTGTGCGCAGGCAAGCCCATGCTCAGCATCATCGCCAGCACGCTCGATATCGGCCAGCTGGAGCAGCATTTGCGCCCCTATTTGATTGCCATCACGCCAGACACCGTCGAATGGCCCATGCGCTGGGCCGATACGCGCATATTGCCGGCCCTGCTGGCAGCCTTGACTGAAACGCAGTCTGCGCATTTGCTGAGCCCCATCTACCGCTGGTGGTCGCTGCGGCGCGATGGCTCCCTGATCAGTTGGCAGGGCACGGCAGAGGCCAAGCCCGCCCCTGCGGAATTTGATAAATTCCCCCTCGGCGACACCGCCTTTGCCGCCCTGGTGGATATCGCCGAAGCCGACGCCATCCTGGCCAATCTGCATGATGTGCAGCCGGACCTGTTTCATTCCGGCACCCCGGCCGAGTGTCACGCGCGCGTGGCGCGTCATTTGCTTGTGGCAAACGCCAGCGGCATCGAGGCGGCGGGCCAACGTCAGCATTTCAGCGCCCTGGCCTTGATGCTGGCCGATGACTTTACCTCGCATCCGGCGATGGCCAGCCTGTTGCGGCGCACGCGCCAGGGAGCGAATTACCTGTCCGAGCTCGACACGCTGCCCGACGATTTCTGGCAGGCGCGTTCGGCTGCCTAGCCTTGTTTCTTCGACTGCTTACTTTTATAAAAGGAAAAATGATGAAATGGATTATGTATCTTGGCACGGCCTTGCTGCTGAGCGGCTGCGCCCTCAAGGCCAGGCAGGTTGAGGAAGCCGGTCCAAGGACTACCGCGACGGCGCAGGTGGGTATCGTGAATCATACCGGGAATTTCATTTACTCCGCGTCGGTGGATGGGGCCGGAGGGGGAATATGGACAAATGGGGCGCGGGAGGTGCGAATATTTGCTGTACATCAATCCCGAGAGTATGGCATCCAGGAATGAACGTCTTGGTGCGGTGGGATATGCCTGAAGGGCATACGCATATTGTTAAAGAAAAAGTAGTGGGAGTTGAAAAATATGATAGACCAGGAGATATTTATATGCACTTTTTTGATAATGATGAGGTGAGGGTTGTTGTGTCGAATGATGCAGGATATGGAAAAGATCACCCGATTCAACACACGGGTAAACCATCACTTAAAAAATGATTTATTATGATTAATGTTCCGCCTTTCAAAGCTCCCGTTCCTGTTGATGTATTCTTAAAGCCAGGCACGAGTGAACAGTCAAAAATCGCTCAAGTTGCATGCAGCGCGACATCAGACGCACCATGCAGCATAGCTGTACATGTGGGACTTTTTTTGACGGCACGAACAATAATCTGGAACGGGATCGCAACGGCTTGCGTACAGGTGTAATTGATGCAAAAACGAAAGTCCCCATTGCTATTACTAAGATTCCACTCAAGCCGGAAGATGCCAGTCACAGTAATGTGGCGCGCCTTTTTCTAACATATCCGAATGACAAACAACAGAGCGGATATTATTCAAACTATATTCCAGGCGTAGGTACTCCGTTTAAAGAAATCGGAGAGCTAACCGAATCGGATGAAGGCAAGGCATTTGCCAAAGGCGGGCAACCCCGGATTATATGGGGCTTGCTGCAAGTCGTGAATGCAGTTCATCGGACTATTGGCGGAAAGTTATTGTACGAATCAGATGAAGCTGGCCGACTTGCCCGCATCTATGATAATGCCGTAGGCCACGATAAAGCACCTCACCCCCTAACCGGAAGAGAGCGTTTCATGACGCATTCTGACTGGTTCGTTCCCCATATCGAAAAACTCCAAGCGGCGATGGCGGCACAACCGAAACCGCATATTCCATCGCTGACCCTGTCCGTGTTCGGTTTTTCGCGGGGAGCTGCCGAGGCGGTGGCGTTTTGCCAGCTGTTTGCCGATTTGCTCACGCCACGCGAAGGTGAGGTGCAGAAGTTTGCCGGTATTCCGGCCCGCATCGATTTTCTTGGCGTCTTCGACACGGTGGCAACCGTGGGCAGTTCGGGGTCGGTGGCGAAAACCACGATCGCGCCTGGCGCGATGTTCGATGGCCATTGGGCCTGGGCCAATGAATTGCTCAAGCCGTTGCCGGCCTGTGTCCAGGCCGGCCTGCATTGTATTGCCACGCATGAGCAGCGCATGAATTTTCCCGTTACGCGCTTGGAAGGGAATATCAAGGAAATATATTTTCCTGGCGTGCACTCCGACGTGGGAGGTGGCTATGGTCCGGGGGAGCAGGGAAAGGGACGTGGCGGACAAGCGGCCTTACTGTCGCAAATCCCGCTGGCGCACATGTTCAAGGAGGCGCGCCTCAAGGGCGTGCCTTTGAAACCTTTCAGTGAATTGGATGTAACGGTACAAGATGACTTCCAGGTCAGTCAAGAGCTTGCCAGCGCCTGGGAAGCATATACCGCCGAGCTGGGAGAGCAAGGTGCTTTGCTGAGCAAGCATATGCAACTGTATTACCGCTGGCGCGCCGTGCGCGTCAAGACCCTGGAAGCCACGGCCAGCTTCAAGGCGGCCAGCGCGCAGGAGCGGGAGGATCTGGGATCCTACAACCGCTTGCTGGCAGGCGATCTGGAAGCGCTGCGCGCGCGCAAAGCCTTCCGCCACGGCGATGAGGGCCAGCCGTTCAGCGCCCGGGATATTGCGCGCATCAACCACTGGCAATATTATCGGGCCCAAAATCACACGCCCTTGGACAAATGGGAAGAATTTGCGCTCGGCATATTCGATCACCCCAAACCGCTGCCGCCCGAAGTGATGCGTTTTTTGACGACTATGTGCATGATTCCCTGGCCGGCTTTTATATGGCTGGCGAAGTGACGGAATACGACAAGCGGGCCAGGATCGCCTCGTTCGCCAATAAACCGCCTAAAGACGGCTTTTATAAACGCGTATATGAGCTCAGCCGAAAGACCGAAGCCGCGCAACTGAAACAGAAGAATGGTGAAGCATTGACGCCGGAAGAGGAAGCGCTGGTCAAGGAAGTGCAGTATGGCACTCCATATCCTATCCGTACGGATGCCGACAGCGCCGACATGCGTAGCAGGCTGATCACCACGCAAACCTATACACGGCGCGAGGGTGGCGGCTATATCTTGCGCCGAGGCTATTACCCGCAAAGCGGCTTCTTCCGGAAAAGCGTGCACGAAAACGAGCTGCAGCGCATGCCGACGGCCGGCATCCAGGCGAAAGATGCACCCGAAGAATTGGTGTGGAGCGAAAACTTAACACAGGATATTGCGCAAGCCAGACTCGATGAAGAGATTTACCTGGCGCAGCAGCGCTCTGCAGCGCGGATCAATGCGCTCGCATAGGGCGTGACTTCATCGCGGCTGAAGCAGGGTGGACTCATCCGCCGGTTTTATGGATAGCGATGAAATCATGATGATGTTACTCAAGCAACAATTATGGCGATGCCTCTTGCTGGTCGCATGTTTACCCGGTGTCGCCATGGCCGCGAGCATTCAGGCGCTGAATTATTCTTCGCGCGAAGTCGATTACATCGCGGTTGAAAATCCGGGCAATACGAACAGCGGCGGCGGTGGCGATTCGATCCGTCCATACGGGCAGGGCGGATCGATATGCTGTTTCAGCGTGCCGGAAAAGTGGCATGCGGATTTGAAGGTGGTGGTGGTCTATCAGCTGTCCCCCGACCCGACCTTTCATCGCGCGACGGTCAGTGTTCCCCCGTATCCGGATGGGAAGGCGGGCGATATCTGGCTGATCGTCTATGAAGATGGCAGCGTGGGGGCCGTGGTGTCGCATTATGGACCGAGCCGACCGGAGTGGCCGGGGAAAATCAAGGGGTATCCGGTGCCGACGAAGGAGTATCGGGACGAGCGCCGTAGGCAGAAATTGAAGAGGGAAAAAGCGACATTACTTACGCTGGAAAGGACATTGTTGCGTGACGTCAATGTTATGTCAGTTGATGACATAAAGGAGACTCAAGAAATAATTGAATTCCAAAGAAAGCTCATCCAAAGTCTGGAAGGAAATCCATGACTGCCTTCTTGTCAAAAATTTATTCCATTGAAAAAATTGACCCGTCTGATCATGACCGTTTTTTTGACGGAATTGGTGAGATGAAAGAAATTGTTAAATCTGCCAAAGCTCGTGAATGCCCTGACCCAGGCTTTCCCCCTCATGCGATGCGAATCTGTTTTTCGGTTTCTTCTTCGACGGCACCAACAATAATATGAAGCGGGATGTGCCGTTTCACTCGCACAGCAATGTGGCGCGTTTGTATAGTGCATTTCCCGGCGGTAAAGATACGCATGGCAGCGAGGCCTGGCCGGACCTGGAAACAAAATATCACAAAAGTTACTTTCGCACCTACGTCCCCGGGGTCGGTACACGCTTCGACGAGGTTGGCGATACGGGCGAGGGATTTAGCGTCCTCACCAGCGACCGGGCACGCGGCCTGGCCTTCGCCTACAAGGGCGAGAATCGCATCATCTGGGCATTGGTGGAAGCACTCAATAATGTACACAAATATTATACCGATACCCCCTTGGTGGATGATAAGACGTTTAAAAAGGACTTCAATACGCTCAGCTTGCCCAGCAAAGTGCAGCCTTCACCGGCGCTGGTGAGCGCTTTTACGCAAGCAGTGCAAAAGCTGCACAGCAATTTGCGGCCATTTGTGCCGGTTGGGGCGCCGGGGAAAGACGCAGAGAAAGGCACGGTGATCAATATTTTCGTGTCGATGTTCGGTTTTTCACGCGGCGCGGCCGAAGCGCGCGCGTTTGCCAACTGGTTTATCTGGTTATGCAAGCTCGATGCGCAACTGACCGCTAGCAAGGGAGCCAAACGCGAGCTGAGTCTTGGCACTATTGAGGTGACGTTTGACTTTATGGGCCTGTTCGATACCGTCGCTTCGGTTGGCTTGGCGGCTTCAGCACCCCTCCTGAACGTGGTGGTGGACGGACATGGTGGCTGGGCCGACACCGAAGTGTCGCTCAAAATACCCACGGCACCGGGGCCAAGCAAGTGCCTGCATCTGGTCTCGGCGCATGAAGTGCGCCGGTCTTTTCCCTTGGACTCCGTTGCTCACCTGGGCAATATTCCCGCCAATTGCACGGAAATTGTTTTTCCTGGCGTTCACTCGGACATCGGAGGCGGCTATTTGCCGCAAGAACAAGGGCGCGGTACAGATCCAAGCGGAGGCGACTTGATGTCGCGCATTACGTTGGCCACGATGTACCGGGCGGCGCGCGTGGCCGGGGTGCCGCTGAAGCTGGAAGAGGCCAGTGAAAAGACGAAGCGGGCCTTTCGCATCGATCCGCGCACAATAGCCACCTTCAATGCGTATATCGGCTTTTGCCATGCGCAGCAAGGAGCTGAGCCATCATTGCGGCTCCATAGGGTCATGGAATTCCAGCACATGCTGTACATACAGTGGCGCAAGAAAGTGCTAGGCAAGATGGGAGATTTGCCGAATGTCAAGAATCTGGCAACAAGCTATAAAAGCGGGAAATTCGATTTTACTGATCTCACGATGGCGGACAAAGAGCTGGAGGAAGAGGTTGCTAGCTTTGAGAAGTGGCGCATCGACCAGCGCACGAGCAACAGTAGAGGGCAACCCCGTAATCCCGAATGGAAACCTATCGCCGAATTTTGGGACAAACCGGCGCTACCTGCCGAAGTAAGCAATTTTTTTGAACAGTTCGTACATGACTCGCGCGCGTGGTTCAAACCGCTGGGGAAAGACATTCCCGACTTGTGGTATGCGCTGGAATTGCTTTTGGCGCAGGAAGAGCGAGCCCGTGACTGGGAGAGCGGACAGGATGCCGACCCTGGTAAACCCAATCCCTATAATTTGAGCAAGGCTGAAAAAGAGCAATTGCTGCGATACAAAGCGGTCAAAGGCACCGAAAATGAAATGGATGCGATCGAGCCGGATAAGGGCGGACGCGAGAGCAAACTCATGGGCGGTGGCTACTTGCGTTTCCGGCGGATTTACATGGGATCGGATAGCTTCAAGCCGTCGGGCGCTCAGTATGCGGGTATGCAGCCTGTTTTGCACAAGGAACAGCGCGGTATCGCGATGGCCCAGCACAGATCTGCCGATGCGGTGGAGCAAGCGAAGACGGTGTAAGGCAAGCTAAGTCATGGAGCTACCCGTGCGCTGGGCCGATACGCGCATATTGCCGGCCCTGCTGGCAGCCTTGACTGAAACGCAGTCTGCGCATTTGCTGAGCCCCATCTACCGCTGGTGGTCGCTGCGGCGCGATGGTTCGTTGGTCAGTTGGCAGGGCACGGCAGAGGCCAAGCCCGCCTCTGCGGAATTTGATAAATTCCCCCTCGGCGACACCGCCTTTGCCGCCCTGGTGGATATCGCCGAAGCCGACGCCATCCTGGCCAATCTGCATGATGTGCAGCCGGACCTGTTTCATTCCGGCACCCCAGCCGAGTGCCACGCGCGCGTGGCGCGGCATTTACTAGTGGCAAGCGCCAGCGGCATCGAGGCGGCAGGCCAGCGTCAGCATTTCAGCGCCCTGGCCTTGATGCTGGCCGACGATTTTACCTTGCATCCTGCGATGGCCAGCCTGTTGCGGCGCACGCGCCAGGGGGCGAATTACCTGTCCGAGCTCGACACGCTGCCCAACGATTTCTGGCAGGCGCGCTCGGCTGCCTAGCCTTGTTTCTTCGACTGCTTACTTTGATAAAAGGAAAAATGATGAAATGGATTATGTATCTTGGCACGGCCTTGCTGCTGAGCGGCTGCGCCCTCAAGGCCAGGCAGGTTGATGAGGCCGGCCCAAGCCCTACCGCGACGGCGCAGGTGGGTATTGTCAATCATACGGGGAAGTATATTTATTCCGCATCGGTTGATGGGGCGGGAGGGGCCAATATGGCCAGGTGGGGAGCGGGGGAGCCGAAGTTTGCTGCGCATCCATCCCGCGGGTATGGTATCCGGGAATGATGGTCCGGGTGCGATGGGATATGCCAGAAGAACATACGCATATTGTCAAAGAAAAAATGGTGGAAGTGGAAAAATATGATAGGCCCGGAGATATCTATATGCATTTTTTTCCCAATGACGAAGTGAGAGTGGTTGTGTCAAATGTGGACGGCGATAGTAAGAATCATCCCATTCTTCATTCCGGAAAACCTGCCAATATCCCTTGATATTATGATCAGTGAAACTCCTAATTCCGAGCCGTTTCCCGTCGATTCTTTTCTTAAACCATCTACGACGCGTGGGAGTTCTGTGTGTTCTATTGCCCTATGTGGCGGTAAAGTGAGAAATGACGTAGCATTTTCTATAAGGTGAAAATGATGAAATGGATTATGTATCTTGGCACTGCCTTGCTATTGAGTGGCTGTGCCCTCAAGGCCAGGCAGGTTGATGAAGCCGGTCCAAGGACTACCGCGACGGCGCAGGTGGGTATTGTCAATCATACGGGGAAGTATATTTATTCCGCATCGGTTGATGGGGCGGGAGGGGGAAATATGGCCAGATGGGGGCGGGGCTTGCCAATATTTGCTGCACATCCATTCCTCGTGTGTGGTATCCGGGAATGATGGTCCGGGTGCGATGGGATATGCCGGAAGAACATACGCATATTGTCAAAGAAAAAATGGTGGAGGTTGAAAAATATGATAGACCAGGAGATATTTATATGCATTTTTTTGAGAATGACGAGGTGAGAGTGGTTGTGTCAAATTCTGGAGGGCCTAGCAAAATTCATCCTATTCTTCATTCCGGAAAACCTGCCAATATCCCTTGATATTATGATCAGTGAAACTCCTAATTCCGCGCCGTTTCCCGTCGATTTTTCTTTAGCCATCGCCGCTTGATCAATTAAATAAAAGTTAGTTTATAAAATGAAAATTATGAAATGGATTATGTATCTTGGCACGGCCTTGCTGCTGAGCGGCTGCGCCCTCAAGGCCAGGCAGGTTGATGAGGCCGGCCCAAGCCCTACCGCGACGGCGCAGGTGGGTATTGTCAACCATACGGGGAAGTATATTTATTCCGCATCGGTTGATGGGGCGGGAGGAGCCAATATGGCCAGGTGGGGAGCGGGGGAGCCGAAGTTTGCTGCGCATCCATCCCGCGGGTATGGTATCCGGGAATGATGGTGCTGGTGCGATGGAATATGCCTGAAGGGCATACCGATGTTGTCAAAGAAAAAATGGTGGAAGTGGAAAAATACGATGAGCCGGGAGATATCTATATGCACTTTTTCCCCAGCGACGAGGTGAGAGTGGTTGTGTCCAATGCAGGAGGAGGTAGCAAAACTCATCCGATACGTCACCATGGGAAACCAAAGGATCCCAATTCTTAGAGACACGGATGATGGGACGGTCTTGCGATGCAAAGGCTGCCGCGGGTACCGGTTCCCCATGTGAGATCAAGGAAGAGACATCCTGATCCAATGGAGATGTTCGGATAAGGAACGGCTCCGGCGTGGCTGGCGCCGATGGAGGATCAGCCGATGAAGGAATCGAATTGCATGTCGAATTCCTGCAGCGCCTTTTGTGCATTTTGCATCTTCTTGCGGAATTCCGGCCCGCGCTGCAGGGCCAGGCCCACTGCCAGCACGTCGATCACGACCAGGTAGGCCAGGCGGGCGGAAATCGGGGTGTAGGGGTCGGTGTTGAAGACCAGGTCGATCGGGATCAGCACGGTGGCCAGGTCGGCCAGCGGCGTGCCCGATGGGGCCAGCACGACGACGTCGGCGCCGCCGCGGCGCGCCAGTTTCACGGAGCGGACCAGGGCGGGGCTGTTGCCGCGCTGCGAGATGGCCACCAGGCAGTCGCCGCCGCGCAGCAGGGCCGCCGCGATGCTGTGGATGTTCGGGTCGCTGTAGGCCACCGTCGGCACACCCGAGCGGAAGAACTTGTGCTGCGCGTCGGCCGCCACGATGCCCGACGTGCCCTGGCCATAGAATTCGATTTTGCTGGCGCGCGACAGGATGTCGAGCGCGCGCTGGATCGCTTCCGGGTTCAGGTTGTTGCGCAGGTCGAGCAGGGTGTTGATCGAGCGGCTGCAGATCTTATTTACCAGGTCGGCCGCCAGGTCGTCCTGCGCCGGCTGCTCGTTCGCGCCCGGCATGGCCAGGGCCAGGCCCTGCGCCAGTTTCAGCTTGAATTCATGCCAGCCGTCATAGCCCAGGGTGCGGCAAAAGCGCACCACGGTCGGTTCCGACACCTGCGCGCTTTTCGCCAGCGCCGTGATGTTCTGGCTGACCGTCTGGTTGGGCTGGTCAAGCACGGCCAGCGCGACCTTCTTCTCCGACTTGGAGAGCGAATCGAGCTGGGTGCGGATGGAATCGAGTAGCATTGATTGATCTTCTGGCAGTAATGCCGTAAGTTTGCGTCCTTTTCACCCCAAAAGCAAAGTTCCGGGGTCGGACCCTCAGGGGCCGACCCCAGCATTTCGCCGTTCAGGGTTAAGCCAAATCTTAACGGCTTCAGTCCTCTGGCAAGGCTTCTTCACGCCATTGCAAGCCATCTCGGCCGATCAGGGCGCTGGCGGCCGCGGGGCCCCAGGTGCCGGCCGTGTAAGGAATCGGTGCGCTGTCGTTCTGTTCCCAGTTGTCGAGAATCGGCTCGACCCATTCCCAGGCCGCTTCCAGCTCGTCGCCGCGCATGAACAGGGTCAGCTGGCCGCGCAGGACGTCGAGCAGCAAACGCTCGTAGGCGTCCATGCGCGGGGTCTTGAACGATTCGCGGAAATCGAGTTCCAGTTCCGCCGGTTTCAAGCGCATGCCGTCCCCCGGGGTTTTCGCCATCAGGTTCATGCGCAAGCCTTCGTCCGGCTGCAAGCGGATCACCAGGCAGTTCGGCTGGAAGCTCGACGTGGGCTGGTTGAAGATCGAATGCGGAATTTGCTTGAAGCGCACGACGATCTCGGCCAGGCTGTCGGCCATGCGTTTGCCCGTGCGCAGGTAGAACGGCACGCCGGCCCAGCGCCAGGTGTCGATTTCCGCCTTCAGCGCAACGAAGGTTTCGGTGCGCGAATGTTCCGGCGCATCGGGCTCGTCGCGGTAGCTCGGCACGGTGGCACCGTCGACGTGGCCGGCGCGGTACTGGCCGCGCACGATGTTCTGTGCCAGGGTGGTCGGCGTGAATTTTTTCAGCGAGCGCAACACTTGCAGCTTTTCATCGCGCACGGCGTCCGGCGCGATCGAGGTCGGCGGTTCCATGGCGACGATGCACAGCAACTGCAGCAAGTGGTTTTGCAGCATGTCGCGCAGCGCGCCCGAGGTGTCGTAGTAACCCATGCGGTTGCCCACGCCCAGCTTTTCAGCGATGGTGATCTGCACGTCGGAAATCCATTCGCGGCGCCACAGCGGTTCGAACAGGATGTTGCCGAAGCGCAGGGCCAGCAAGTTCTGCACGGTTTCCTTGCCCAGGTAATGGTCGATACGGTAGATCTGCGATTCCTGGAAGACCTTGCCCACTTCGGCATTGATCTGCTTGGCGCTGGCCAGGTCGCGGCCCAGCGGCTTTTCCAGCACCACGCGCGAATTCGGCGTGACCAGGCCGTTGTCTTCGAGGTTGTCGCAGATCAAGGCGAACAGGTGCGGCGGCGTGGCCAGGTAGTACACGCGCGTCAGGTCGGCATCGCCGCGCAGCGCTTCGACCAGCGGCGCGTACGTGGCCGCATCGCTGGCGTTGAGCGACACGTACACGATGCGCGCGCAGAATTTGCTCCAGGTGGCGGCGTTCAGGGTGCTGGCCTTGATGTGGGGGCGCGAATTGGTCTCCACCATCTTCAGGAAGGCGTCCTGGCCGCTGTCCTGGCGGCCCACACAGATGATGCGCGCCGTCGGCGGCAAATCGTTCGCGACGTCGCGCGCATACATTGCCGGCAACAACTTGCGCATTGCTAAATCGCCGCTGCCGCCAAACAGGACCAGGTCAAAATCGGTAAGTGCCATAAGTGAGTGTCGTCGCAAAAGTAAAAGGGCCGGAGCGGGGAGAAAGCCGACCGGAAGTGCCAGTCTGTCGCTACTATAATCGATGGTGTAAATTTACTACGTAGAACAAGCAATTGCAAGAAATTTTACTACATTTCCTCCGCTGCCGTCGCGATTTTGCCCCGTATGCACGATAGCGATATCGGCATGGCCATTATATGCCGTTCGCCGGCACTGGCGCAGCGCCGTGCTTGTTGTCAGCTTTGCAAAGCAACCATGGTTGCCAGGGAAATTTTCGATTCCTTCCGTCATCATTTGCGCTGTAGCAACAAGCAAATCAAGAAATGCTGTCAGGATCGCCGTTGGCAGCGTAAAGTAGCTTTGAGGAAAGTAAAAAACCGTATAATTCAAGCTCGAATCGATAGCAACTATTGGTTGTAAGAAATTGTACGATATACACTGCACCGTTAGCGCCGGCCATGCCCCGAACCCGCCATCCGACGTCCATGCGACGTGCAGTCCGCACTGCCCGCAGCATCAGGGGCAGGCGACTTAACTTTACAAGACGGCTCAAGGGGACACAATGAATTCAATGCAGCAAGATGTCGATGAACGCACCAGCCTGACAGGCAATAACAAATTCGAACTGTTCCTGTTCAAGCTGGGCACCAGTGATCACTCGACCAGCCGCGAACTGTTCGGCATCAATGTGTTCAAAGTCCGTGAAATCATGGAAATGCCGGCCATCACGGCGGTGGCTGGCTCGCACCCGCACATGCTGGGCGTGGTCAATATCCGCGGCCAGATCGTGCCCGTGATCGACTTGCCGATGGCGGTCGGCTGCAAGAGCAGCGGCTTGAAGATCCTGATGGTGACGGAGTTCGCCCGCTCGACACAGGCGTTTGCCGTGGAAGAGGTCGATGAAATCGTGCGCCTCGAATGGAACCAGGTGCTGTCGGCCGAATCGAGCGTCGGCGGCGGCCTCGTCACCAGCATCGCCCGCCTCGATGGCGACACGGACAAGACGCGCCTGGCGCAAGTGCTGGACGTGGAGCAAATCCTGCGCAACGTGCTGCCGTCGGGCGACCCGGACGTGGACGAGAACAGCATCGGCCCGCAAGTACGCTTGCCGGCCGGCGCCGTGATCCTCGCGGCCGACGATTCCTCGCTGGCCCGCTCGCTGATCGAAAAGGGCCTCGAAGCGATGGGCGTGCCCTTCATCATGACCAAGACGGGCAAGGAAGCGTGGGAACGCCTGCAAGCGATCTCGGCCCAGGCGGCCACGGAAGGCAAGACGGCGAAAGACAAGGTCGCGCTGGTGCTGACCGATCTGGAAATGCCGGAAATGGACGGTTTTACCTTGACGCGCAACATCAAGAACGATGGCCGCTTCTCCAACATCCCCGTGGTGATCCACTCGTCGCTGACGGGCTCGACCAACGAAGACCACGTCAAGGGCGTGGGCGCCGATGGTTATGTGGCCAAGTTTGTGGCGGCGGAATTGGCCGAGACGATACGCAAGGTATTGGCGCGGTAAGCTGAAGCAACTGTAGGTCGGATTAGCGGCGTACGCCGCGTAATCCGACGCCACCATGGCCAACACTGTTGTCGGATTACGCGGGGCCTTGCCCCGCTAATCCGACCTACGTGAGCGTAAAAAAGCGCCGGACCCTTGCAGGTGCCGGCGCTTTTTCATGTTTGAAACGATTACGCCTGATATAGGTGTTCCGGCTGGCCCGCCACGTCCACGCGCACGGACAGTACGTGGCCCGTCAACGGGTAGTCGGCGATTTCTGCTGCCGAGCGGTTGTGGCTGGCGCTGGTGATGTACAGGGTGCGCAGGTCGGGGCCGCCGAACGTCACCATGGTGGGGCAGCGCACGGGCACGGTAATTTCGCCCAGCAAATGGCCATCGGGCGCGAAGCGCAAGATCTTGCCGCCTTCAAACATGGCCGACCAGTAATTGCCTTCGCTGTCGACGGCCGCGCCATCGGGGCGTCCGCCGTAATCAAACGCTTTCTTGTCCGTGGAAAAACGCTGGAACGGCTGCGGCGCGGAAATGGCTCCCGTGGCCGTGTCGAAGTCGAAGCGGTCGATGCGGTGCGTGGTGGTATCCGCGTGGTACATGGTGCGCTTGTCAGGGGAAAAGCCCAGGCCGTTCGACACGGTCATGCCGCCCGACCACACCTTGCGCACATTGCCCTTTTCCAGCACGAACATTTCCGCCGCATCGGCGTTGCGCGGCTCGAATATCGTGCCGACCCAGAAGCGGCCGGCCGGATCGACCTTGCCATCGTTGAAGCGCGTGGTGGCCATGTCGAACGGCGCCGGGGCGATTTCCGCCAGGCTGCCCGTCTTCGTGTCCAGGTGGGCGAAGCCGCTGCGCAGGGCGACGATCAGGCCGCCTCCGGCATTGATGGCCAGCGCCGACGGTTCCGTCGGCATGTTCCACTGCGCATGCTTGCCGCTGGCCGGGTGCAGCCGGTGCACGGCGCGGCCATCGATGTCGACCCAGTACAGGGCCGCTTCCTTGCCATGCCAGAGCGGGCATTCGCCCACTTGCATGGGTTTGTCGCTGACTACCTTGATTTCGTAAATATTCATCTATCTCTTTTTAATATGCGGCTTTTGCTGCTTTAGCCAGGGCAATCAAGCCATTGGTCGAGCTGTCGTGGTGGTCGGGACGGGCTTCACCCGTCAGTTCGGCCTGGATTTTCTTCGCCAGTACCTTGCCCAGTTCCACGCCCCACTGGTCGAAACTGTTGACGTTCCACAAGACGCCCTGCACGAAGGTCTTGTGTTCGTACAGCGCGATCAGGGCGCCCAGGGTGGTCGGGGTCAGCTGGTCCATCAAGATGGTGTTGCTGGGGCGGTTGCCAGGGAAAGTCTTGTGCGGCACCAGCGCCTCGATCTCGCTTTCCGGCAAGCCCTGCGCCTGCAGGTCAAGGCGCACTTCCGCGCCTGTCTTGCCCGTCATGAAGGCTTCCGACTGGGCGAAGCAGTTGGCCAGCAGGGCGTCGTGGTGGCCGGGCAAATCGTGCGTGGCGCGCAGGGCGGCGATGAAGTCGATGGGCGTGATGTCCGTGCCCTGGTGCAGCAGCTGGAAATACGCATGCTGGGCATTCGTGCCGCAATCGCCCCAGATGACGGGACCGGTGGGCACATCTACCGGCTGGCCATCCTTGGTGACGCGCTTGCCGTTGCTTTCCATATCCAGCTGTTGCAAATAGGCGGCAAAGCGGCTCAGGTCCTGGTGGTAGGGGGCGATGGAAACGGAGCCGCAGTCGAGGAACTGGCGGTTCCAGAAGCCGACCATGGCCAGCACCACGGGCATGTTGTCTTCCAGGGGGCCTGGCGGAAGTGCTGGTCCATCGCATGCGCGCCGGCGAGGAAATCGCTGAAGTATTCGAAGCCCACGGACAGCGCCACGGCCAGGCCGATCGACGACCAGACGGAATAGCGGCCGCCGACCCAATCCCAGAACGGGAACATGTTTTCCGGTGAAATGCCGAAATCGACGATGGCTTGCGTGTTGGTCGAGACAGCCACGAAGTGTTGCGCCAGATCCTTTTCTTCGCCTTCGAGCAGGAACCAGGCGCGCGCCGTGTTGGCGTTGAGCATGGTTTCCGCCGTAACAAAAGTTTTCGATGCCACGATGAACAGGGTGGTTTCCGGATCGACTTTCGACAGGGTCGCTTCCATGTCGTGGCCGTCGACGTTGGAAACGAAGTGCATTTCCAGGCCCGGGTTGGCATACGAGCGCAGCGCCAGGCACGCCATCTTCGGGCCCAGGTCCGAGCCGCCGATGCCGATGTTGACGATGTCGCAGATCGGCTTGCCCGTGTAGCCGAGCCAGCTGCCATTGCGCACCTTGTCCGTGAACGCTTTCATTCGCTGCAATACATCTTGTACGTCGGCATCGATATCCTGGCCATCGACCACCAGCCTGGTGCCGCGCGGCGCGCGCAAGGCGGTATGCAGAACGGCCCGATGTTCGGTAAGATTGATTTTCTCGCCAATAAACATGGCTTCGCGCTGCGCTTCCACGCCGCGCTCGCGGGCCAGGTCCATCAGCAGCGCCATGGCGGTGGCGTCGACCCGGTTCTTCGAGTAATCGAGCAGCAGGCCGGCCGCATCGACCGTCATGCTGGAAAAGCGGGCGGGGTCGGCGGCGAACAGCTGGCGCAGATGCACTTCGCGCAGGCTGGCGCTATGCGCTTGCAGGGACTGGAAACTGGCGGTGGCGGTGATGGCAGGAGTAGGTGCTGGCTGGCGCATGGCGGTCGGCTTGGGTGCGTGTCTCGGTTGAAAGGAGCGCGGCGCGTTCGTGGTGGCGAACAGCGGTTCCGGCGTTAGTATGGGAATAATACATCAGAAAAACGTAATTTCACTACAGTTTGTGCAGGCGCATGGCATTTTCAGCGTTTTTTCAGCGTTTTATCCGTGCTGCAATAGATAGGCAAGCAAGACGAGTGGACGTGGCACGCTGTTGTTTTGCCTTGAAAGGTCGTGGAAAAATGGATTATTTTCGCCATTGGCCACGGCAAGAGTGCTTCTGCGCGACCATTTTGTAGTAAAATTTCACGAAATACTCATTTTTAAGGAAATCCATATGGCGCTGCATCCAGTAGTCGAATCCGTAACAGCGCGCATCATCGCGCGCAGCCGGCCATCGCGCGGCGCCTATCTGGCGCATCTGGATGCGGCCCGCATCCAGGGCGTGCAGCGCGGCGCCCTGTCGTGCACCAACCTGGCGCACGGCTTTGCCGCCTTTCCCGCCAACGACAAGCTGTCGCTGAAGGAATACAAGAAGCCGTCCGTGGCCATCGTGTCCTCGTATAACGACATGCTGTCGGCGCACCAGCCCTTCGAAGGCTTCCCGCAGATCATCAAGCAAGCCGTGCGCGAAGTGGGCGCCGTCGCCCAGTTCGCCGGCGGCGTGCCCGCCATGTGCGATGGCGTGACGCAAGGCCAGCCAGGCATGGAGCTGTCGCTGTTCTCGCGCGACACCATCGCCATGTCGACGGCCGTGGCGCTGTCGCACAATATGTTCGATGCGGCCCTGTACCTGGGCGTATGCGACAAGATCGTGCCGGGCCTGCTGATCGGCGCGCTGCACTTCGGCCACTTGCCGGCCGTCTTCGTGCCGGCCGGCCCGATGACGTCGGGCTTGTCGAACCAGGAAAAAGCCAAGGTGCGCCAGCTGTATGCGCAAGGCAAGGCCACGCGCGAAGACTTGCTCGAAGGCGAATCGAAAGCCTACCACGGCGCCGGCACCTGTACCTTCTACGGTACCGCGAACAGCAACCAGATGCTGATGGAAGTGATGGGTCTGCACTTGCCGGGCGCCGCCTTCATCACGCCGAACACGCCGCTGCGCGATGCGCTGACCAAGGCCGCGGCCCAGCGCGCCGCCGTCATCACGGCGCAAAGCGGCAGCTACTTGCCGGTCGGCCATATCGTCGACGAGAAATGTATCGTCAACGCCGTCGTGGGCTTGCTGGCCACGGGCGGTTCGACCAACCACACCCTGCACCTGGTGGCTATCGCCAAGGCGGCCGGCATCGTCATCGACTGGAACGATTTCAATGAACTGTCGGCCATCGTGCCGATGCTCACGCGCATCTACCCGAACGGCGACGCCGACGTGAACCATTTCCACGCGGCCGGCGGCACCGGTTATCTGATCCGCGAACTGCTGGACGCGGGCTTGCTGCATGAAGACGTCAACACCATCCTCGGCCACGGCTTGCGCGCGCACTGCATGGAACCGTTCCTCGGCGAAGACGGCAAGGTCTTCTGGAAAGATGCGCCGGCCGCCAGCGCCGACGAGAACGTGCTGCGCCCGGCCAGCAATCCATTCGCGCCGGACGGCGGCATGGTCCTGGTGGCGGGCAACCTGGGCCGCGCCGTGATGAAGGTCTCGGCCGTCAAGCCGCAGCACCGCACGGTGGAAGCGCCGGCGCTGGTCTTCAATTCGCAGGAAGACTTCATGGCCGCCTACAAGGCGGGATCGCTGGACCGCGACTTCGTCGCCGTGCTGCGCTTCCAGGCCCGCGCGCCAACGGCATGCCGGAACTGCATGCGCTGACCCCGGCGCTGGCCAACCTGCAGGATGCGGGCCGCCACGTGGCGCTGGTCACCGATGGCCGCATGTCGGGCGCGTCGGGCAAGGTGCCGGCCGCCATCCACGTCTCGCCTGAAATCCTCGCCGGCGGCCCGCTGGGCCTCGTGCGCGACGGCGACATCATCCGCCTCGACGCCTTCACGGGCGTACTGGAGGCGCTGGTGCCGGCCGACGTCTGGCACGCGCGTGCGCTGGTCACGGCCGACCTGTCGCCGAACCACGTCGGCATGGGCCGCGAGCTGTTTTCCATGTTCCGTTCCACCGTCAGCGCGGCGGAAGAGGGTGCCACCACCTTCGGCCTGCCGTCGCCGATCCCCACCACCGTCGCCTTGCACGACGCCGACAATGTCGGCGATACCGTACCGGGTTCCGATGAAGACTTTTTGGCTAGGAAATAAGAGATGACCATGACACTACTGGAAATTATGCGCACCTCGAGCGTGATCCCCGTGATTGCGATCGACGATCCTGAACACGCCGTACCGCTGGCGCGCGCGCTGGTGGCGGGCGGCATCCGCGTGCTGGAAGTGACCCTGCGCACCCGGCACGGCCTCGAAGCGATCCGCGCCATGTCGGCCGTGCCGGGCGCCATCGTCGGCGTCGGTACCTTGACCCGTCCCGAGGAATTCGCCCAGGCACGCGATGCGGGCGCCGTCTTCGGCGTCTCGCCGGGCTTGACGTCGGCCCTGGTGGCGGCGGCGAAGAGCAGCGGCCTGCCCTTGCTGCCAGGCGTGATGACGCCAGGCGAAGTGATGGCGGCGCGTGAAAACGGCTTCCAGCAGCTGAAACTGTTCCCGGCCGTGCCGGCGGGCGGCATCGGCATGCTCAACGCCATCTACGGCCCGCTGCCGGACATCACGTTCTGCCCGACGGGCGGCATCTCGCAAGAGACGGCGTCGCAGTTCCTGGCATGCAAGAACGTCGCCTGCGTGGGCGGCTCGTGGCTGACGCCGAAAGACGCGATCGCGGCCGGCAACTGGGACCGCATCACGGAAATCGCCAAGGCTGCCAGCGGTCTTCGATTGGCTTAAGCGGTACTGGCGCGGCAGGCTTTACGCTTGCCGCGCTTTCTTCTCTTCTTCTTATGCGAGTCTTGCGCCGCCCCTCACCATCGGCGAAACCGCCATGGCCCGCAGCGTCTTCCAGGGCGCCATCGACTACGCGCGCGTGCGCGTCGTGCGCGGCTCCTTTCTGCCGTTCGGCTTGCAGGACCAGAACACGGCCATGACGCCGCGCGGCAGCCTGCATTTCATGCCGGCCCAGTACCGCGACGACTTTTCCCGCGAAGGCAACAGCGGCAAGCTGTTCTTCATCCACGAAATGGTGCACGTGTGGCAGTACCAGCTCGGCTACGGCGTGCTGCTGCATGGCGTGCTGCTGGCGCTGCGCGGCGGCTACATTGCCCAGCGCGCCTACCGCTACGATGCGCAGGCGGGCGGCGTCCTGTCCGATTTCAACATGGAACAGCAGGGCGACATCATCGCCCACTACTTCGGCGCGCGCCAGCTGGGCATTCCCGCCTACGTGGCGAAGCTGCCGCAGCTGCAGGATATCCTGCAAGGCTTCCTGATCGACCCCGCCGACCGCCGCTTGCTGCCGCGCTGATGCCGCCGTTACTGCGCCAGGTTCGATGCCAGGCGCACGTCCGGCGCGCGCAGGCTGGCCGCCGCATCCTTGCCCAGCAATAAACGCAGGTCGGCGCCCGCGCCGATGCCGCTGCCGTCCGCCGCCTGCAGCTGCGGCATGCCGCCCAAGGCCAGCGCCAGGGCGGCGGCCGCCTGCGCATGGCCGGGACGGTAGACGATGCTGCTGGCCTGGACGCCGTACGGCCGCTGGTTGCCCAGCCGCAGCACGCTGATGCCCATGCCGCCCAGCATGCCGCGCATGCGCGCCGCCATCCCCGTTTCTCCATTGCCGTTGATGACTTCCAGCCGTGGCAGGGGCGCCGCCGGTGCTAGCGGCACCACCGGTTTTGCCGGGACCGGCACGGCCGCGTGCACCGCCACGGGGGCGTCGCGCCAGCTTAGCGCGAAGATATTCGGCTGCAACCGCGTCAGCTGCAAACGGCTGGACGGGGCCGTTGGCGCGGGCGCCGGCGCCAGGTCGGGCGCGATGGCTTGCGCGGTGACGTCGACGGTGCCGATGCTGCGCGCCAGCGCCGCGATGGCCAGGTCCAGGTTGGCGCGCGCCGGCTGCTGGCCGTTGTCGAGCTGCAGCGACTGGCGCAGCACGGCCGCCGCCTGGGCATACTCTCCCTGCAGGTACAGCACATAGCCGAGGTTGTTGTAGGTCCTGGCTGTCGGCGCCTCTTGCGCCAGCGTCTGCAGCATGGCGCGGGCCGTTTCCAGCTGGCCCAGCTGCGCGTGCAGCACGGCGGCGCCATTGCGCGCGTCGGCCGAATCGGGTGTCAGCAGCATCGCTTCGCGATACGCCGCCATCGCCGCGCGCGGGTCGCCCAGCTCCTGCATGCGCTTGCCCAGCTTGCAGAACGCGGCGCTGCGGGCGGCGGGGCTGTCATCGCTGCGCGCCTGGGGCGGCGCGGCGTGATTGGCCTGGCTGTGCTGGCTGGCGGGGCCGGGCAGGTGGCCGCAGGCGGGCAGCAGGCCGGCGCAGGCGAGCATGAGCATCAGGGTGGTGTGCTGTGACATGGCGGTTCTCCGGTCAGCTGCCGCTGCTCATGCTGGGCAGGAGCACGCGGTAGATTTGCAGGAAGGCTGGCCCCATCAGGACGACCAGCAGCGAAGGGAAGATGAAAAAGATCAGCGGGAACAGCAGCTTGAGGGCGATCTTCGCCGCTTCTTCCTCGGCCATCTGGCGGCGCTTGGTGCGCAGCTGGTCCGACTGCACGCGCAGTGAGGCGGCGATGCTGGTGCCGAAGCGCTCGGCCTGGATCAGCATGGCCACCAGCGCATCGACATCCTCGACGCCCGTGCGCAGGGCCAGGTTGCGCAGCGCCCGCTCCTTGGTGTTGCCGGCGCGCAGTTCCAGCATCACCAGATGCAATTCCTCGGCCAGCACGGCGCTTTTCAGGGCGATCTCGGCCGCTACCCGGGCCAGCGCCGCATCCATGGCCAGGCCCGCTTCCACGCACACCGTCATCAAATCCAGCGCGTCGGGAAAGCTTTCGAAGATATCGCGCTGGCGCCGCTTGATCATTTGCGCCAGCACAATATTGGGCAGGTAGTAGCCGACGGCGGCCACGATCAGCAGCCAGAACAGCAATGCCTTGCCCGCCATCTGGCTGCCCGAGGCGCTCAGTCCCAGGAACAGCAGCAGGGGCAGGCCGATGGCCAGCATGGTCTTGGCGGAAAAGAACAGGATGGGCGCGGACGCCTGGCGCAGGCCGGCATTCATGAAGCGCCGGCGCATCACGGAGCCTTCCCAGCCCTGGTCGGGCAGCGACAGTTTGGCCAGCGGGCCGCTCAGGCGTACCATGCGCGCCAGCCAGGGGCTGGGCGCCGAGGATGCGCCAGGCGCCGCCGCGCTCTTGCCGGTGGCGTTGTCCATGCGCTGGCGCAAGGGATCGGGGGCAAAGCTGCGCATGGCCACCAGCACGGTGCCGAAGACGGCGATGAAGAGCAGGGCGAGAAAGGCGATATGCACGGGATTCATGAGGGTTCTCCTTGCGGGCTCAGACGCGGATGCGGATGATATTGCGCATGACCAGGACGCCGCACGCCATCATCACCAGGGCGCCGGCGAGCATCTTGCGTCCGCCCGGGTCGACGAACAGCATTTCCAGGAACTGCGGATTGGTCAGGTGGATCATGGCCGCCGCGCCGAAGGGCAGCAGCGACAGGATCCAGGCCGACAGCCTGCCTTCGGCCGACAGCACGCGTACCTGACCCAGCAGCTTGATGCGTTCGCGGATGATGCGGCTGATGCCGTCGAGCAGTTCGGCCAGGTTGCCGCCTGTTTCGCGCTGGATCAGCACGGCGATGACGAAATAGCGCAAGTCCGTGCTGGGCACGCGCGTGGCCAGGTTCATCAGGGCATCCTGCATGGCGATGCCGAAATTGACCTCGTCGAAGGTGGCGCGAAATTCCACGGCCAGCGGCGCGTTCATCTCATCGCCGACCATTTTCAGGGCGGTGGGAAAGGCGTGGCCGGCGCGCAGGGCGCGCGCCATCAGGTCCAGCGCATCGGGCAATTGCTGCTCGATGCGCTGCAGGCGCTTGGCCTTGGCGCGCAAGACCACCAGCAGCGGCAGCAGGGCCGCGCCGGCCACCAGCGGCAGGCGCAGCATCCACGGCAGGCCGAAGTAGCTGAGCAGTAAAAACGCGGCGCCGGCCGTGGCCAGCATCACGCCGGCGAAGCTGGCCACGCTCCAGCTCAGGCCCGACTGTTCCAGCAGGCGGTCGAGCGCATGCACGCGGGGCACGCTGAGCAGCACGCGCTGCAGGGCCGGGGTATCGCTCAGCAGGCGCTTCTTGATCATCGAGCTGCCCGTGTCGCCATGCGCGCCGGCCGACATGATGCGCAGGCGGCGCGCCACCCTTTCCGCTTCCGGGCCGCGCGAGGTGTTCCACGCCAGGTATATGCCCTCGATCAGCAGCACCACGGCGATGAAGGTGAGGATGGCGAATACGTAATAGAGATAGTCCATGATGCTCCCCTTAATGGTACTGGCGGGCGGGATCGAACAGGGTTTCCGGCAGGCTGATGCCGAAGGCGCGCAGGCGTTCCAGGAAACGCGGCCGCACGCCGCTGGCATGGAAATGCCCCTGCACCGTGCCGTCCTCGCCGATGCCCGTCTGGCGGAAGGTGAAGATTTCCTGCATGGTGATCATCTCGCCCTCCATGCCCGTGATTTCCTGGATCGACGTGACCTTGCGCTTGCCGTCCGTCAGGCGCGACACCTGCACCACCACGCTGATGGCCGAACTGATCTGCTGGCGCATGGCTTTCACGGGCAGGGCCGCGGAAGCCATGCTGATCATGTTTTCCAGCCGCGTCAGCGCGTCGCGCGGGGTGTTGGCGTGGATGGTGGCCATCGAGCCTTCGTGGCCCGTGTTCATGGCGCCCAGCATGTCGAGCGCCTCGGCGCCGCGCACCTCGCCCAGGATGATGCGGTCGGGGCGCATGCGCAGCGCGTTGCGCACCAGCGCCCGCTGCGTCACCTCGCCCTTGCCCTCGATGTTCGCGGGCCGCGTTTCCAGGCGTACCACGTGCGGCTGCTGCATCTGCAGTTCGGCCGCGTCCTCGATGGTGACGATGCGTTCGGCCGTGCTGATGAAGCCGGAAATCGCATTGAGCATGGTGGTCTTGCCGCTGCCCGTGCCGCCCGAGATCAGGATGTTGACCTTGGCCTTGCCCAGCGCCTGCAGGGTGGTGCTCATTTCCTCCGTCAGGCTGTGCTTGAGCAGCAGGTCGGCCAGGCGCAGGGGCTGGGCCGAGAAGCGCCGGATCGACATCACGGGGCCGTCGATGGCCAGCGGCGGGATGATGGCGTTCACGCGCGAACCGTCGGGCAGGCGCGCATCGACCATGGGGCTCGATTCATCGATGCGCCGGCCCACGCGCGAGACGATCTTGTCGATGATCTTCATCAAATGCGCGTCGTCGGTGAAGCAGACGTCGCTCAGCTCCAGGCGGCCATGGCGCTCGACATACACCTGGCGGTAGGTGTTGACGAGGATATCGGACACGCCGGGATCGGCCAGCAGCGGTTCGAGCGGGCCGAAGCCGAGCACCTCGTCCTGGATATCGCGGATCAGCGAGCGCCGTTCCAGCTCGTTGATCACCACGTTGTCTTCCGTGAGCACCTCGCTGACGAGGATTTTCAGCTCTTCGCGGATCTGCTCGCGCGACAGGCGCTGCATGCCCTCCAGGTCGACGCGGTCGAGCAGCGCCTGGTGGGTGCGGTGCTTGAGTTGCTGGTAGCTGTGGCTCGATGCGCCCTGGTGCGCGGCATCGTCATTCAGGCTGGCGTCATCCTGGGCATAGCCCAGGCGGTCCCGCAGGGTGAGTTTTTCGGCAGTCATGGTCGGTCTCCGGTGAGTGGGGCGGTATCAGGCTCGAGGATCAGGCTGGAGCCTCAGGCGCGCGCCAGCAGCCGCGCCACCCAGCCTTGCGCGGCTGGCGGGGTCTCGCCGGCCAGGCTGGCGGCCAGTTCCTGCAAGGCGCGCGAGACGGGATTGTGCGGGGCCAGCTTGAGGATGGGCACGCCCTGGCTGACGGAAGCCGCCACCCCCTCGTAGTGGTTGGGGATGGACTTGTAGACGTGCTTGCCATACGCCGCCTCGAGGTCGGCCACGCGGATGCTGTCGCTGCTGGCATAGCGGTTCAGGATCAGGCGGATCTTGTCTTCGCGGTAGCCGAGGCCGCGGAACACGTCGAGCAGGCGCTTGCCGTCGCGCACATACGGCAAGGTTGCCTGCAGCACGGGGAAGATCAGGTCGGCCCGGTCCAGCGCGCGCACGCTGACGGGGTCGAGTCCCCGTCCCACGTCGAGCAGGATGTAGTCGTACTGGCTGCGCGCCAGGGTCAGCAGCCGGTCGATATGCTCGGCCTCGACGTCGGCCGCATGGGCCGGGTCGTCGGCGGCGGCCAGCACGCTGTAGGAAGGCGTGATCTGGATCATGCTGGCCGTCAGCAGCGAGGCGTCGAGGCGCACGATCTGCTGCGACAGCTGCGACAGGGTGGCGGCCGGCTTGTGGTCCGAGACGAACAGGGCGGCGTCGCCGAACTGCAGGTTCAGGTCGAACAGCGCCACCTTGCGCTGTTCGCCGGCGGCCAGCGCGTAGCCCAGGTTGGCGGCGATGAAGGTGGCGCCGCTGCCGCCCTTGCACGAGACGAAGGCCAGCACCTGGCCCTTGCGCGTGACCTGTTTCTGCAGCTTCTCCTCGATGCGGCGCAAGGCGGCGCACAGGGCCGCGTCGTCGTCGGGCTGCAGCACTTCGCGCACGCCGGCGCGCATCGAGCGCAGCAGGAATTGCGGACTTTGCTGCGGACATTGCACGATGATGGCCAGGTTCGGATGGCGCCCGCCCAGCAGCTCGAGCCGTTCCAGCTCCGCCTCGCCCGTCTGCTCCTGCTCCAGCAGCAGCAGGTCCGGCGTGACGCCGTTGTCGAATACATCCGGTATGCTCGCCAGCAGGGTGACGCGGTCGGCCGCGCTGCGTTCGCGCAGCAAACGGGTCAGCCGCTTGAGCTGGGCTTCATTCTTCGAGACGATGACGATATTCACTTGGTACTCCCCGGTAAAAGCGTTCGGTAAAGGCGTTCAGTTGATCTGGAAGCCCAGGCTTTCGGCGTGCATGACCACCACCGAGGCTGGCACGGCGATATTCAGAAAACCGAACAGGCTGACCATCGGCGTGTAGCTGACGTTGTCGATCGAGACGCGCACGCTGTCGATGCAGCTGGCCGTACGCGTGATGTCGCCGCAGGCCGACAGGTTGTCGCCCGGGTCAGTCGGCGGCAAGGTCACCTCGGCGCCGCTCTTGTTCAGGTAGCGGATGGTGATGTTGGCGGCCGTCAGTTCCGGCGCGGCCGGCAGGGCCGTGCCGCCGAACAGGGCCAGGGTCTTGATGGCGTCGGTCTGGTCGATCCAGCGCACCACCGCTTCGCGCGCGGCGCGGCGGCTCACTTCCTGCACCGTGTTGTACAGGTACAGCATGCGGCCGAATTCGAGGATGCCGAACAGCAGGGTGAAGAACAGCAGCGCCACCAGGGCGAATTCGACGGCGGCGGCGCCGCGCTGAGGCCTGGCCGGGGGAGACGATGAAAGGCGGTGGCGCATGGCGTTCTCCTTACAGCATGTAGCGCATGGTGGTGCGCGGTGCGAGCGGCGTGGCATAGGTGCTGGCCGCGCCGATCACGAAAGGCAGGTACTGTCCCACCGACAGCGTGTAGTTGACGACTTCGACGCGGATGCCGCCCGGCGCCGTGCCGTCGGTGCAGCTGCTGTCGTTGAATGCCGCGTCCAGGCAGGTGACCGTCACGTTGGCCGTGGTGAAGTCGCTGATGCCGGCGCTGACGGCCGCGTCGGCCACCGTCTGTTTGGCGGCAGGCACGCCCTGCGAGGCGATGCCGGCCTTGGCCTTGACGGACATGTTGCGCGCCGCGTCGCGCGTGGCCTTGTTCAGCGCGTCGTAATACCAGAAGGCGCGGCCGAAGCCGAAGATGCCGGCCAGCAGGGTGACCAGCAGGGCCAGCACGATGCCGAATTCGACGGCGGCGCCGCCGCGCTGTTTGAGTGGGGAAAGGTGGATGCGCATGGCCGCCTCACTTGTAGAGTTTGATTTCGGAATTCGGCACGGGCTCGATCAGGCCCGCGAACTCGACGTCGAGGCGCTTGGTGCCGCCGCTGAAATCGGCCTTCATCGTCATGAAGAATTTGCCGATGCCCACCGCGTTCATGGTGCCGCACGAGGCCGGCCCGACGGGCGCCGTGCGGCAGTCGACCAGCACCACGTTGAGGATGCGGCGGTTGCGCTGGCCAGGATGGGCCGCCGACGGCGCCTGGAACGTGGGGCCGCTGGTCTGGTTGTACGGCGAAGGCGGCGTACTGGCAGGAAAGCCTGCGCCGGGGCTGACGGGGTAGCTGGCCGTGTCGAAGTAATTCGCCTTGGCCGTGCTGTACATGGGGTTGGCGTTGCCGTCCGCGACGCTATAGGCCGTGCCGGCCTTGGCCGGGGTGGCGCCATTGCTTTGGTAGGCGGGGCCGTACGACCACAGCACGCCGTAGCCGGCGAATTGGGCGAACGTGGCCGACGGCGCCGGGACGGCGCCGGCCGACGGCAGCTGGTAATTCGGCTTGTTGCCGGCCAGGCTGACCGGCTGCTGGCTGGGCAAGGTGCTGGCGCCCGGCTGCATCCAGCCGGTGGGCGGCGAGTTGGCGGCGGTGGCGGCGCAGGGCGAGGCGGCGCCCACGCACGGATATTCCTTGATGTTGGTGTCGGGCGGCGCCGTCGCGGGGTCGCACACGGAGGGGCCGCCGTAGTCGTCGAAGCGCGAGTTGAGCGAGGCGGCCAGCGAGGCCGTCATGCCCGTGTTCGTGTAGACCTGGCCCGAGCCGCTGCTGATGACGGCACTGCTGCCCGTGCACATGAACGGCGCGGTGGAGGCGGCGCTGGAGTGCGAGGCGCTGCAGCTGCCGGGCGGGGCGTCGACGGGGTTGATCAGATAGGGGTCGGACGGGCCGCCCAGCGGATTGAGGCCGAACAGGTTGTAGGTGACGCCGCGGCGGAAACCGAATTCCACCAGTTCCGTCAGGCCCGTGCCGGCCGGCGCGGCCGGATACGTGTATTGCGCCGTCTTGTTGGCCGGGTCGACGGCGCACACGCCGATCGGCGTGACGTCGTTGACGAAGCGGCCCGCCACGGCCACGCCCGAGGTGCTGGTGCTGGCGATGCCGGCGATGCCCATCAGGTAGGTGGCGAAGGTCTTGCTGCCCGTGTCGACGCGGATGAAGGTCTGGCCCTGGGGGCTGGTGCGGGCGCTGGCGCCGGACGACCAGGGGCCGTCCGGGCTGGGGCCGAACTCGATGTTGGCGGCCGTGATGGTCAGCGGGGTGGAGAAATCGTAGCGGTTCTTTTGCGCGATGGCGATGGCCTTGGCCTGCGCATTGTCGATGCCGGCGGCGCTTTGATTGAGTTCCACGGCGCCTGCCAGGGCGGCGCTGTCGGCGCCGTTCTGCAGTTCCGTCTTGGCGATGTACAGGTGGCCCAGGTCCAGCACCAGGCCGCCCATGGCGAACAGCACCACCAGGGTCAGCCCCAGCACGATGGCGATCGCGCCCTGCTGCCTGTCGTGCCTGCGGAATGCGGTCTTCATGGCTGTCTCCTGGTGGCCTGGGGAAAGTGCATCGGGGGACTGGCGCCTATTGGCGTCCGCCCACGCCGATGGTGAAGACATTCGGCTGCGGTTCCGGCGCGGCGAACGATTTCTGGTAGCGCTGGTAGGCGCTGGCGCCGGCCTTGCCGTCGATGCCGCTGACCGGGTTGGCATTGCGGTAGGCGTCCGGATACATGATCTGCTGCGCCTTGAGCAGGGCCACCGATTCGCCGAAGTGGGAATCGAGCACGGGCGTGGTGGTGGCGGCGCAGCCGGCCAGCAGGCATAACAGGGCGGCGCAAGGCAGGCAATGTGCGGTTTTCATGGTGCTCTCCTAGTTGAGGTCGAAGCCGGCGGCAGGCTGGGGCGCGGCCGCTTGCGGCGGCATGGGCGCTGCCGGCGCTGCGGGGGCGGGAGCAGGAGTGGGCGCGCTGCCTTCCATTTTTCCCTGCATGAACATGTCGCCGCGCGTCGGCTGGATGTAGCCGTCGGTGGGCAGCTTGTAGTCGGGCGGCAGCGGCTTGACCAGGTGCGGCGTGATGATGAAGACCAGTTCCGAGCGGTCCGTCTGGAAGTCCGTGCTGCGGAACAGGGCGCCCAGCACGGGCACTTCGCCCAGGCCTGGCAGGGCCTTGATATTGCTGGTCACGTTGTTCTTGATCAGGCCGCCGATGGCGAAGCTCTGGCCGTCGAACAGCTGCACCGTGGTGGTGGCGCGCCGCGTCGTGAACGAGGGCAGGATGGCCGTGGCCGAGATGCCGGTGGCGGTGATGCCGATGCCGTCCTTGTTCAGGTCCGACACCTCCGGCGCCACCTTCAGGTTGATGCGCCCCCCATCGAGCACGGTGGGCGTGAATTTCACGGCCACGCCGAACTCCTTCTCTTCCAGCGTGATGGTGGGCACGCCGTTATTGTTGCTCTGGCTGACGGGGATGAAGATCTTGCCGCCGGCCAGGAAGCTGGCCTCCTGGCCGCTGATGGCCATGATGTTCGGTTCGGCCAGCACCTTGATCAGGCCATCGCGTTTTTGCGCGTCGAGGTTGAAGAAGTTGTTCTTGCTGGCCCCGCTCAAGCCGCTGGGATTGTTGCTGAGCAGGCTGGACAGCAGCGAATACGACCAGCTGCCGATGGTCTTGTTGATGCCCAGGCTGGCGCCCAGCTGATCGACCAGCACCTTCGACACTTCGGCCACCTTCACTTCCAGCATCACCTGCTGCGGCGCGGCGATCGACAGCAGGTTGATCACGCGCGGTGCGGCCGCATCGGGCGTGGCGGCGGGAGCGGCAGCGGCGGCGCCCGCGCCCGCGGCTGGCGCGGCGCCGGAGGCGGCGTTGCCGCTGCGGGCGCTGCGCTGCACATAGGCGTTCGCCAGCGACAGCGCCTGGTCGGCCTTGACGACATCGCTGACCATGCCCGACAGGATCAGGGTGTCGCCCGCCACCGTGACGTTGATCTTCTCGTTAGGCAGCAGTTCGGCCATGCGTGCCTGCAGGCTGCTGCTGTCGATGCCGACGGCCAGGTCGATGATGGTGGCGTCATTGCTCTTGTTCCACAGGATCAGGTTGGTGGTGCCGACGGAGCGCCCCAGCAGATAGACCTCGGTCGGATTGAGCAGGATGACGTCGGCGATGCGCGGGTCGCCGACGGACATGCGGCTGGCGGCGAACGGCAGGCGCATCAGGGTCGACTTGCCCTCGGCCAGGCTCATTTGCGGCGCCATCTCGGTGCGGCCGGCGCGCGATTCGCTTTGCGGCGGCGTGGCCCTGGGCCGGACGGCGGCGCGGCTGCTTTTGGCGGCCCCGGTGTCGGCGCCAGCGGCGGTGGCGGCAGCGGCGACGGGTTCGCCGCGTGCCTGGGGCGCCAGGGCGCCGATCATGGCGAGGGCAAGCGCCAGGCTGAGTACCCGGCTTCCGCTTGCTGTGCAATATGTGCTCATGGCGTGACTCCTCTGGTGCAGGTTAGAATTGTTGGGAGCTGCGTTCCAGCCCCTTGATGACATCGACGCGCGGACCGGCCTGTGGTGCCGGCGCGGCGGCGGGACGGCGGCGTGGCAGCGGCTTGGCTTGCACTATGGCGGCGGGGGCGGCCATGGCGACCTTTTCATCGAGCAAGCTGGACTTGGTGGCGCCTTCCGTGTTGACGGGCTTGTCCTCGATCTGGTTGCGCAGCACCAGCGAGAGGGTGCCCACGCTGCGCGCCAGGTCGAGTTTTTCCGCCTGTTCCGGCGTCAGCTCCAGGGTCACGGCGTTGACCACCTTGGGCTTGGTGTCGTCGCGGTTCGATTCCTGGGCGATGGCGAGCACGAGGATGCGTTCGAGCACGATCTTGGAAATATTCGGATCGCGGTCCGGCGTCTTGCGCGCCCCTTCGCCCTGGGTGTTGACGAGGATGTCGACGAAGTTGCCGGGCAGGGCGAAGCCGGCCACGCCCACCACGTCGTTGACGCGCACGGTCATGGCGCGCTTGCCCTCGGCGACGACGGCCGACAGGCCGCCTTGCGTGCCGGGAGGCGCCAGCTTGCCTTCCATGATCGGTTCGCCGTGCTGGATGCTGGTGCGCGTGACGCGCGTTTCCAGCAGTTTCGGATCGTTGATGGCGCCCGGCGGCAGCGCGTTCGATGGCCAGTCCACCATGCGCACCATGTCGGGCGTGAGGCGCGCCCCCAGGCTGATGTCGACCTGGGCCACGGCCACCTTGTTGATGTTGCCCGAGGCTTGGGCATTGATCCAGCGCGCGGCCACGATGACCGCGGCGAACGCCAGGATGACCGCAATGGCCATCATCGTCAGAGCGCGTGCGTTTCTCATTTTGCTTCCCCTTTGTGCTGGACCGCTGCCGGTCCGTTATGTGTGCTTGCAAGGTCGTCATCGCTGCCGAAATAGTTTTGCCATGCCCAGAACAGCACGTCCGGGGACAGCTGCGCCGCGTGGTCCTCATAGCGCGCCTGGTCGCAGACCTGCGCCAGGATGTCGCGCGGATAGCAGGCCAGCAAGGGCCGCTTGTAGAGGCTATGCAGGTGCAGCAGGTAGGTATAGGAGGCTTCGTCGAAATTGATGCCCAGCTGGGCGCAGGTGCTGCGGAACACGGCCAGGTAGTGGTAGGCGCTCAAGGGACCCACATGGATCTTGTAGCCGATGCGGCGCAGGAAGGAATCGTCGGCCAGCTGCTGCGGCGCCAGGTTCGACGAGAACACGACGATGACGTCGAAGGGCACGGGGAATTTGTAGCCCGTGTGCAGCGACAGGTAATCGATGTGGCGCGCCATCGGCACGATCCAGCGGTTCATCAGTTCCACGGGCGAGCAGCGCTGGCGACCCAGGTCGTCGATGATGAAGATGCCGTTGTTGGCCTTCAGGTGCGGCGGCGCCTGGTACAGGCGGGTGCCCTGGTCGAATTGCAGGTCCAGCATGTCGAGCGTCAGCTCGCCGCCCGTCAGCACGGCGGGGCGTTCGGCGCGCACCCAGCGCGGGTCGGATGGCACGAGGCCTTTGCTTGACAGGGTGTGCAGCATGGGGTCGAGGAAGGGCAGCACTTCGCCGTCGACCATCACGGCATGGGGCAGGGCGATGGCGCCGCTGAGCAGGCCGTTCAGGCGCTCGGCCAGGTAGCTCTTGCCGCTGCCGGCGGGGCCGTGGAAGAACAGGGCGCGCCCGGAATTCATGGCCGCGCCCAGCTGGTCGAGCACGGCCGAACTGGCCACCACGTCGCGGAATTCGCGCTGCACGTCGTCGCGGGTGACGTGCATGTCGGCCACGCTTTGCGCCAGCACCTGGTTGCTGTAGTCGGCCAGGGTGACGGGGGCGGGACCGCTGTAGGCGTTGCGGCGCATGTACTCGGCGGCGCGCAGGCGGCCCTGGTCGCCCAGCATGTAATACAGGTCGGCGTCGGTGCCGCTGCCGCCGTTGCGGCGCGCTTCGCACAGTTTTTCGGCGCGCATGAAGGTGAGCAGCGGTTCGAGCACGCCGGCGCCCAGTTTCACGTGCGTCGACAGGGCGGGCAGGCCGATCTGGCCGCGCAGGAAGAGGATCTTGACCAGCAGTTCGACCAGGAACAGGAAGGGCAATCCCGTTTCCTCGACCGTGCGTGGCGCGCGCTTGGCCGCCGGTTCGACGCCGCCGCCGTCGCTGCGTTCTGGATAGGTGTCAGGCATGATAGGTACTCCTCGCTCGGGTGGCTGGGTATCAGAAGATGAAGGGCAGCAGGCGGTACTTCACCTGGCGCATGTAGACGCGATAGCGCACGTCGGCGGACAGGAAGCGTTCTTCGCGCAGCAAACGCGCCACCATCATGGTTATCGTCGCGACATAGGTGACGGTGTTGGCGGCCGAGGTATTGGCCAGCAGGTAGCCGCTCAGGGAAATCAGGTAGCTGGCGTACAGCGGATGGCGTATCACGCGGTAGACGCCGCCCGTCTTGATCTCGCGCTGCGCCGCCACCAGGCCGAAGCTGCGGTTCAGCGACAGCAGGCCGGCGATCTGCAGCAGGCTGCCGACGGCCAGCAGGTAGCGGGCGCCGGGCCAGATGGCCATGTCGGCGGGGGACAGGAGGAAGGGCGCGAAGGTGGCGCCGATGGCCAGCAGCCAGTCGCCCGCATCGGTGGAGACGCTGACGGGGGCCGAACGCACGATGAAGAACAGGGCGGCCAGGGTTTCGGCGGCGCAGAACAGCAGATAGCTCCAGTCGCCGCTGTGCAGGAATCCCACCACGTGGGCGCTGGCGAAGAACGCCCACAGGCCGGCCATGGTGATGCTGGTAAACAGGCTGGCGCCGCGGGAGTGGCAGAGGGTGGCGAGGGTGTCCATGGTCGTGTCCTTGGGTGGCGGGCAGGCGGCGCGTTTCAGCGCAGACTCCACAGGTGGGTGTAATGCAGGAACACCTGCAAGCCGGTGCCGCTGGCGATGGCGAAGGCGTAGGCCAGCTTGCCGGTGGCCGGCGGCGGTTCGGCGATCGTGGCGGCGCCGCCGGCAAGGCTGTGCAGCAGCGCGCCCAGCATCATGTGGTAGGTGTTTTTCAGCACCTGGCGCAGGCGCTGGCCGGCCAGGGCGGCGGCCAGGGCCAGCACGCCGCCGCACAGGAAGGTCAGCAGGGCCGCTTCGAGCACGGCGTCGGGACCGAGGAAGGCGCCGCACATGGCCATCAGCTTGACGTCGCCGGCGCCCAGGGCGCGCAGCAGGTACATGGGCAGCAGCAGGGCCAGTCCGGCGGCGGTGCCGGCCAGGGCTTGCAGCAGTCCCAGGCCGCCGAAGGAGGCGTCGAACAGGCCGCTACCTGGCGGCACGAAGCTGTTCAGGATCAAGCCCGCCAGCGTGCCCCACAGCACCAGCCGGTTCGGGATGCGGCGCGTGCGCAGGTCGTGCCACAGGGCGCTGGCGAGCAGGGTGGCCAGCACGGCCAGGCACAGCAGCATGGGCAGGTGGGCGTTCATGACGTCAGTCCTTCCTTGCCCATGCAGGGCGCCGTGGCCACGTGCATGGCCGGCGCCGCGGCCTGGCTGCCCAGCAGCCGTCCCACCAGGCGCCATACCAGCGCCGCGCCGGCCGCGCCCACATAGCCGTCGAGCGCATAGTGCCAGCCCAGGTGGATGGAGCCGAGCAGGATCAGCACGGCGAAGGCGGACAGGGCGATCCCTGCGGCGCGGCTGACCTTCCAGCCCATGATGGCCATCAGCACGGCCGTGGCCACATGCATGCTGGGCATGGCGGAGATACCCAGTTCGCCGTTCGCGCCCTTGCTTTGATAGCCTTGCCACAGCATGTCCTGCACCTGCAGGGCCCAGACGGGGACGTGCTGGTTGGCGTCATGCAGGTAGGCCATCAGCGGCGCATACGGATCGTTGGCGTGCAGGTGGCCGTAGTAGCAGGGGCCGACCGAGGCAAACAGCACGGCCAGGATGCTGCCGAGGACGATCCAGGTCAGCGCAAAGCTGAGCAGGAACTGCATGCGCAGCAGCGGGCGGCGCGTGTCGAGGATCAGCCAGTACAGGATGGCGTAGAACAGGAAGAACCAGAAGTGGTAGCTAAAGTTGAGCAAGCCCGTGACGAGCGGATGGCCCAGCAGCGGTTGCAGCCTTTCCCAAGGGGCCATGCCGCCATGCAGCGCGACGTCCCAGGAGGACAGGGTGGCATCCCAGGTGTAGGGATGCAGGCGCGGGATGGCGCCCTTGAAGACGGTGAAGCTGGAGGCGAAGACGGGGATCAGCAGCATGGCCGGCAGCGCGTGCAGCAGGCGCTCGTTGTTCAGGTAGCGGCGCAGATCGTGGTACAGATAGTGGCACAGGCGGTGCGGGCGTTTCATCACCATGACGTGGATGGTGTAGCCGCACAGGATGAAGACGGGACCCGTGAGGATGGCCACGAGGAAGCCGGCCAGCACGTTGAGGATCTCCGATGCGCTGGGCAGGCCGCCGGCCAGCAAGGTCGCGGCGGCGGCGTACAGCAGCACGATCAGCAGCAGGGCGCGGTGGGTGCGCAGCGAGGCGCGCAGGGCGTTCATGACAGGGCCAGGACCACTTGGTCCTTGACGTAGACAAACAGCAGCTTGACCTGGTCGCCCAGCACGGTGATCGTGACCACCAGCACTGCCGCGATCAGGCCCGCCAGCAACGCGTATTCGATCGCTGTGACGGCGGACTCGTCGGATAAACGGCTGAAGAGAGATTTCACGATGGGCCTCGCTAGGCGGTATCAAGGTGGGCGTGCCGGGAATATGGGGAAGCGTAGTCCGGGCTGGCGCTGGGCCGGCCCGGACCGCACCGCATCAGCCATTGGCGGTGGTGAGTTTGGTGCCGATGGTGCTGAAGGTTTTTTCAGCTGCGTGCCGACGATGGTGATGGCGGCGATGATCACCACGGCGATCAGGGCGGCGATCAGGCCATATTCGATTGCGGTGACGCCATCTTCTTCGCGGATAAAGTTTTTGATGAGGTTCATGACAACTCCTGGTGGTGGTTAAGGTACAACGGTGGATAAAACGACATGACAACTGTGCTGCTGCTGTGCGCTGGCGTCATGGGCTTTCGCCCAGTGCCAGCAATCCGATGATGCAGACTACCGCCATGAGGGCCGCCACCAGGGCATAGCGGTAGAACGCAGCCTTCTCCTTGCCCTGTAGATAGGTGATCAGGGCAGTCGGAAGAAACTTGTCAAGGCGCATGCTGTGCTCCGTGTCGTGGTGGGCTGCGCGGTAATCTGCACTCCGGTAACACCACTATAGAATTTGCCAGCTTGATCTACATCAGAAGAACATCCTTTTATTGCAAGGAGGAACTGCTTGTTTTTTTCGTGACAATTGTCATGGTCGAGTTCGACGCACGGGGGCGACGGCCATGCCGGTGGCTGGCGAGCGAGGCGCGAGGGGCGGGAGGGGTGGGAGGCGCGGCCGTGCGGTGGCCGCGCGGTGGGGGAGCGTCAGGCGCCTGGCGGCAATTGGCCCAGCTGGTGCTTGGTGGCGTAGGCGTACAGTTCCAGGCGGTTGTACACGCCCAGCTTGCGGTAGATCGACGTCAGGTGATTGCGCAAGGTGTGTTCGGAAATGAACAGCTGGTCCGCCAGCAGCTTGGCCGGCGTGCCGCTGCCGTGCACCAGCGCGGCGATGATCTTTCTTTCCTTGAGGGTCAGACTGGCGATGGCGATGGCTTGCGCCGAGCCACCGCCGGGCTGGGTCAGTTGCGTCAGCATGCGTCCCAGCATCGCATGTTCCAGCCACAGCTCGCCCTGGTACACCTTTTCGATGGCCTTCAGGACCATTTCCGCGGGCGCATCCTTGCTGACGATGCCGCGCGCGCCTTTCAGTACCGTCTGGTCCAGGATGGCCTGGTCGTGGCTGGCCGTCAGCACCAGCACGCGCGTGCCGCCGCACTGCGCCAGCGCGGGCAGGATGGCCAGCGAGCTGATGCCGCCCAGGTCCAGGTCCAGCACGATCACATCCGGTTGCAGCGCCTTCGCCTGCTCCAGCGCCTCGGCGCTGTCGGAGGCCGTGGCGACCACGCGCATGCCCGAGTGCTCGCCGCCGATCAGCCGCTCCAGGCCCCACAGCATGGTCTTGTGATCGTCCACCAGCATGACGCTGATGACATGGCTGGCCGGTGGCACGTGGCGTAAGTCGTTCATATGGGGATCTCGATCTGTACGGAGGTGTTGCCCAGCATGCCATGCGTGACGCGGGCCGTGCCGCCCAGGGCGGCGGCGCGCTCGGCCAGCGAGTCGGGCAGGAAATCGGGGACGTGCGCGGCGGCGCATTCGTTGTCGATGCTGATGTGCAGCGCGCCCTGCACGCAGGTCAGCTTGACGGCGCCGTGGCGCGCCGACGTATGCTTGCGGATATTGCTCATGCCTTCGTTGACGATCTGGAACACCTCGGCCGCCAGGCGGTCGTTGATGTGCAGGTCGCCTTCGATATGCAGGGCGATGTCGATGCCATAGAATTCGCGGATCTGCGTGGCCTGGCGGCGCAGCGCGACCAGCAGTTCCGGCTCGCTTTGCACCTGGCCGTTCTTGAACGTGCGCGCGTAGCTGCGCAGGTCGGCGATCACCTGGCCCGACATAATGATCAGTTTTTCCAGTTCGGGCAGCAGCGGGTTGCCCGGCGTGGCTTCGTTGCGCAGGGCGGCCAGGCCGTGGCGCAAGCCGATGTACGGCTGCACGGCCGTGTCGTGCAGGTCGCGCGCGATCTTTTCGCGCTCGCGCGAGGCCGCCTGCGACGCCAGGCGGTCGAGCAGGTCGATGTTTTCAATGACGGGAAACGCCTGCGCGCCGATATGGCTGAGAAACAGGGCATCCGTCTTGCTCATGCTGGTGGCGGACACGATGAAGATGCGGCCTTTGCCATTGCGCAGGGGCAGCGGCGCGCTGATGAAGGCGTGCGCTTCGAGCAGCTCGGCCAGGCGGGCACCCGCCGCGTCGTCGTGCCGCAGCCAGCGCCCGCTGTCGGGATCGAGCATGCGCGCGCCGCCCGTCCACGGCAGCCAGCGGCCGGCGGGCTGGTTGTACAGGGCGATTTTATCGTGCGGGAAAGCGAGCAGGGGCTGGCCGCGTCGTCGCTGAGCAGCGAACTGGTATGCACGACGGTCGTGCCCGTTTGAATCACGCTGCGCAGCGACCAGACCCGCGTGCCCTTGTCCTGCATGATCAGCAGGCAACTGCGGCCGTTGAAATAACTGCGGGTTTTTTCCAGCACCGAGGTGATGGTCTGGTCGACGCCGAAGCGCGGATTGGACAACTGGCTGACATCGCGCAGCAGCGCCAGATGGCTGCGCTGGGTGATGGCCGAGCCGCCCCAATAGGCGATCATGTAGCCGAGCGCCAGCAGGAAGGTGGTGCGCAGCAGCAGGCGCGACAGTTCCGCCCCCGTTTCGCCGAACAGGGCGGTGGCGGCGAACAGGCCGGCCGAGGCCAGGGTCACGCGCGCGCCTTCCTCGAAGCCCCGCTGGAACGACGAGGTCAGGATGGCAAAGAAAAAAACAGGAAGAATAAATTGTTGTGGCTGCTGGTGGAAAACACGATCAGCGCATACCAGGCCACGTCGAGCCAGTACAGCAAGATGTCCTGGGGCAGGCTGAAGCCCAGCACGGCCAGCACGTAGAGCAGCAGGCTGTGCATGGTGTAGGCGGAAAAGATCAGCCAGGTGATCTTGCTCAGCTTGCCGGCGCTTTCGGGATCGATGAACAGGGTCAGCAAGGTGGCGCTCGACAGCAGCAGGCGCATGCCGTTGACCATGGTCGTATCCATGCCGGCACCCGGCAAGCCGGATCTGAGGGGAGGATCGAGATTCACAAGCGCTCCTGGCCATGTGCCGCATGGGGGCGCCATGCGCAGGGATAGATACCACAGATAAATTCTTGTTATTGTTGCTGCAATCAATAACGAGTCTACCCACCTGCCGTAAAGATGTCTACTGGAATCCTTTGCCCTGCGTTGCTTTTTTATAGCGGCTGCACCATCACGCGGTTGCGCCCGGCGCCCTTGGCCAGGTACAGGGCGCGGTCGGCGGCGCCGATCAGGGCGGAGATGGTCGGCTGCTGCTGCGGGTGCTGGGTGGCGATGCCGATGCTGACCGTGATGTGCTTGGCGTCATTGACCGTCTTGGCATGCGGAATGCGCAGCCCGGCCACGTGCTCGCGGATCGACTCGGCCATGCGCAGCGCCTGCGCCGCGTCCGTGTCGGGCAGGATGGCGGCAAATTCCTCGCCGCCATAGCGCGCCAGCAGGTCGGTGGGACGCTGCAGCATGGCGGCCAGCTCGGCCGCCACGCGGATCAGGCAGCCGTCACCCTGCTGGTGGCCGTAATGGTCGTTGTAATCCTTGAAATGGTCGATGTCGATCATCAGCAGCGACAGGGGGCTGCTCGTGCGCATGGCGCGCCGCGTTTCCTTTTCGATCGCCACGTCGAAGTGGCGGCGGTTGGCGATGCCCGTCAAGCCGTCGGAAAAAGTTTGCGAACGCAACACCATGGTTTGTTCGCGCAGCAGCTTTTCGCGGCCCACGGCGATGGTGACGTCATTGATCTGGATCAGGCAGTGGCGCGGCGAACCGGGCAAATTGATCGGCGTGACGGCGATCGCCTGCTGCATGCGCTCCTCGCCGTCGTTGCCGCCTGCGGCCGCGCCATGCGTGTACAGGGCAAACGGCGCCTTGTGCAGGGTTTGCGACAGCAGCGACTGGAAATTGTCGCGCAGGGCCTGGGTGATGGCCGAATCGATGCGTTTGTGGCGCAGTTCCGGAAAGACGGCGAAGAAATCCTGGCCCAGTACGGCGTCGGCCTGGCGGGCCGAGTGGCGCGCCATCCATTGGTTCCACAGCACGATGCGGTGCTGCTCGTCGAGCACGATGGCGCCCAGGTTCACGGCACCGAGTATGCTCTCGAGCAGGGCGAGTCGGTGTAAGGCATCCGGCATGATCGTCACGCCTGTCCCAGGACCTTGGCCAGATAGTGGCTGACCTGCTGTTTCAGGTCGTGCAAGGCGGACAGGTCGAGCACGAACGCCACATAGCCGTGGATCTGGTGCTTGGACAGCACGAAGTCGATATGCAGCATCAGCACGACGGCGTCGTCATCCTGGCCGCCGAACGAGGACAGGATTTCCGCGCTGGTGCCCACGTGGTACAGGGGCAGCGAGCCATGCAGTTCGCTGTCGAACAGGTTGGCCAAAGTCCCCACGCAGGAATTGAGGATGATGTTGCCGATCTCGCTCATCGCCTCCTGTTCCATCTCCGTCAGTTCCTGCAGCGGCATGGCGTCGCCCACCATCAGGCGCACGATTTCCAGGCTCTTGTCTTCCGGGAACATCAGGATGGCTTCCGTGGCGAAAGCGCCATCGTAATGCTGGCTGACGCCGCAGATGCGTTCGCCATCCTTCTTGCTGCCCAGCAGGGTAGCTGCGTCGGCACGGTTCAGGAACGTGATCGACGGCACCGACATGGTGACTTCTTCATTGACGATCTCGCTCATCGCGGCCGCCGCATGGCCCACCCCGATGTTGAATATCTCCACGAGGGCATCGTTTTCCAGTTCGGAGAGATTGACCATGCTCACAGTCCCAGTGACTCGATCAGCTGGTGGATGCGGGTTTCCGTGATCGGTTTTTCCATGAAACCGACTTGCATTTCGCTGGCGCGGTTGCGGATGGCGTTTTGCACGTTCGCCGTGACGAGAACGATGTGCGTTTGCGGGCACAGCACGCGCAATTGTTCCGCCGCCGCCACGCCGCCCATGCCGGGCATATTGACATCCAGTAATATCAGCACAGGGCTGACTGTCTTGACTTTTTCCAGGGCTTCCTCACCCGTCGCCGCCTCAATCACTTGCCAGTCGGCATGTTTGCTGAGGATGAACTGATGCGACATCAAACGTGAAACCCGGCTGTCATCGACAACAAGTACCTGTTTACTGTGATTCATTGGCTATTCCTGAAACGTCATATCGGTCAATCGTGCCATTTTCGCATATTTTAGAGGGCATAGAGAGTAATTGGCTGGGGAGTTGCCCTGGGGCAAAGCTTTTTCGGCTGCCTGTTGTATTCCATCGCATGGCCCGTCATCATGGCCGGTTGGCCGGGCTGGCAATCCGTTAAAATAGCGGGATTCCTCACTTTAGCCCTTTTTTGCCATGACCCAAGACGAATTGAAGCAAGCCGTAGCCCGCGCCGCCATAGCCTATGTGGTGGACGGTGAAATCATCGGTGTCGGCACCGGTTCCACCGCCAACTTTTTCATCGATGAACTGGCCAAGATCAAGGACCGCATCAAGGGGACGGTCGCGTCGTCCGAAGCGACGGCAGCGCGTCTGGCAGGCCATGGGATTCCCGTCTTCGACCTGAACGACGTCGAGTCGATCGCCGTCTACATCGACGGCGCCGACGAGATCACGGCCAGCGGCGCCATGATCAAGGGCGGCGGCGCGGCATTGACGCGCGAGAAAATTGTTGCTTCCGTAGCGAAACAGTTCGTCTGCATCGCCGACGGCTCCAAGCTCGTCGAGACCCTGGGCGCCTTCCCGCTGCCGGTGGAAGTGGTGCCGATGGCGCGCGCCGCCGTCTCGCGCCAGCTGGCCGCGCTGGGCGGCACGCCCCGCTTGCGCCTGAAGGCCGGCAGCACGGAAGCATTCATCACCGACAATGGCGGTGAGATCATCGACGTGCTGGGCTTGCAGATTGCCGACCCGGTGGCGCTGGAGCAGCAGATCAACCAGATCGTCGGCGTCATCGCCGTCGGCCTGTTCGCCGTGCGCGGCGCGAATGTCTGCCTGCTGGGCATGCCGGAAGGCGTGCGTACGCTGGCCTACTAAGACGATAGCCGGCGTGCGCCGGCATTTGCACTTGTCTTACACGGCGGCCCCTTGCGGGCCGCTTGTCATGTGCGCCTGGCGGTACACGGCCACGGTGCGCAGCAAGCCGCCGAGGAAGATGCCGCTGAAGCAGCCATAGGCGAGGCAGACGGGCAGCATGAAGCCGCTCGCATGGGCATAGGCGGGTGCGATGGCCAGCGTCACGGCGACCGCATACTTCAGGCAGAAAATACTCATCATCATGATCAACGGCACCCAGCTGCCGGGACGCTGCACGCTGGCCCGCGCGGGAATGGCCACGATGGCGTCTGTCTTGGTCAACGACCATGCCAGCGCCGCGCCGGCCAGTGCGCCGGCGCCCCAGGCGAACGGCGCCACGCCGGCCAAACCGAAGCTGCCATGCACGCCGCTCAAGGACAGGGTCAGCATGACCAGGGGAATGATGCACAGCTTGCGCAAGCTCACTTCGCGCGCGCGGCTGGCCAGCACGCCCCGGTAGACGAGCAAGCCCAGGATGGCCCAGACGTAGAGGGGAGTGTGGCTGAAGATGTGCTGCAACATGGTGTCCGCCTTTGGAGTGAGGTTGTCGATGGGCGTACTGTGCCAGCGGGCGGCAGGGGCGGCGAGCGGGGTGCGACGAAACGGGAAAGGTCAGCCGTGAAACAGCGTCAGGCGGCGTGAAACGGGGAGGGATGAAACAGCCCGCGGCGCGGCGGCCACGGGCGGGAATGCTGAAAAACTTATTCCGTTGGCGGCACGTAGCCCATGGCGGCATCGGCGCCATCGCCGAAGAAATGCTTTTCCATCTGCGTGGCCAGGTATTTGCGGGCGCGCGCGTCGGCCAGGTTCAAACGGTTTTCATTGACCAGCATGGTCTGGTGCTTGAGCCAGGCGGCCCACGCTTCTTTCGACACCGATTCGTAAATCTTCTTGCCCAGTTCGCCCGGGTACGGCGGGAAATCCAGTCCTTCGGCTTCCTTGTTGAGTTTGATGCAGTGGATCGTGCGGGCCATCTGTGCTCCTGAATCAGTGTAGAGATAAAGCGTGATTATAAGGCACTTTGCGCCTGCCCTCGCGGGGCCGTCGCGACCGGGCCACGCGCCGTTTGCCGGGCGCTTGCGCTGGATCAAATTTGATCTGTGCCGCCCTAGCTAGTAAGATGCCTTATCGCGCCAGCCGCTGGCGGGCCTCGTCCAAGCAAGTAGTAACAATTAACCAATATGGAATCCCTATGACCTCAGTGAAAGTCCATGGCATCGACGTCAGCAATACAGGCAGCTTCGCGCTGTTTGGCGGCATCAACGTGCTCGAATCGCGCGATCTCGCCATGCGCGCCTGCGAAGAATATGTGCGCGTGACGCAAAAACTGGGCATTCCCTATGTGTTCAAGGCCAGTTTCGACAAGGCCAACCGTTCCTCGATCCATTCCTATCGCGGCCCTGGCCTGGAAGAAGGCATGCGCATCTTCCAGGACGTCAAGGCGGCGTTCGGCGTGCCCGTGATTACCGACGTGCATGAGCCATGGCAGGCGCAGCAGGTGGCCGAAGTGGTGGACGTGCTGCAATTGCCCGCCTTCCTGGCGCGCCAGACGGACCTCGTCGTGGCCCTGGCGAAAACGGGTAAGGTCATCAACATCAAGAAGCCGCAATTCCTCAGCCCTGGCCAGATGGCCAATATCGTCGAGAAATTCAAGGAAGCGGGCAACGACCAGCTGATCCTGTGCGACCGCGGCACTTGCCTCGGCTATGACAACCTGGTGGTCGACATGCTGGGTTTTGGCGTCATGAAAAAGACCTGCGACGACTTGCCCATCATCTTCGACGTCACGCACGCCCTGCAGCAGCGCGATCCCGGCGGCGCCGCTTCGGGCGGCCGCCGCCAGCAAGTGGCGGACCTGGCCCGCGCCGGTTTGGCCGTCGGCATCGCCGGCCTGTTCCTGGAAGCCCATCCTGATCCCGACAACGCCCGCTGCGACGGCCCCAGCGCCTTGCCGCTGGACCAGCTGGAACCGTTCCTGGCGCAATTGAAGGCGCTCGACGACCTGGTGAAATCGTTTGCCCCGCTGAACATCAAGTAAGGATGTTTCAGTAAAGAAAAAGCCCGGCATGCCGGGCTTTTTCACGTGTTACAGGGTTTTAATTAAGACTTGCGATTTGCGTTGCCAGTTATACATATGCTGGCGGTCCTTCGGCAGATCGTCGACGGTGGCCGGCACGAAACCGCGTTTCTTGAACCAGTGCGAGGTGCGCGTGGTCAGCACGAACAGTTTGTTCAGGCCGGCGGCGCGCGCGCGGTTTTCCATGTGTTTCAGGATGCGTTCGCCGTCGCCCTGGGCTTGCACTTCCGGGTTCACCGTCAGGCATGCCATTTCCGCCATCTTTTGCGCGGGGAACGGGTACAGGGCGGCGCAGCCGAAGATGACGCCGTCATGCTCGATGACGGAGAAGTAATCGATTTCGCGTTCGATCAGCTCGCGGCCCCGCTTCACCAAAGTGCCGTCCGCTTCCAGCGGTTCGATCAGTTTGATGATGCCGCCCACGTCTTCGATGGTGGCCTGGCGCAGGCTTTCCAGGTTTTCATGGCTGATCATGGTGCCCACGCCATCATGGGTAAACAATTCCAGCAGGGCGGAACCGTCCATCGAGAAGGGTACGATGTGCGAGCGCTCGACGCCGTTGTGACATGCCTTGACGCAATGCTTCAGGTAGAACGCCGTGGCGTCGGGCAGAAAACCGGCCATCAGCACGGCTTCGGCCTGGTGCGACGACAGTTCGCGGATTTCCACGCCCGTGGCGTCTTCCATCATCGGCGTCTCGGTAATAAAGATCAGCTTGTCCGCGTGCAGGGCGATGGCGGCGCTGCACGCCACGTCTTCCATGGTGAGATTAAACGCTTCGCCGGTGGGCGAGAAGCCCAGCGGCGAGAGCAGCACCAGGCCGTCCGAACCGAGGATGGAGTGGATGGTTTCGGCGTCGACCTTGCGCGTGATGCCCGTCAGTTCCAGGTCCACGCCGTCGATCACGCCCAGCGGGCGCGCCGTGATGAAGTTGCCGGAAATGATACGGATGGCCGCATGCGACATGGGCGTGTTCGGCAAGCCCTGGCTGAACGCGGCCTCGATATCGAGGCGCAGTTCGCCGGCCGCTTCCTTTGCGCATTCCAGCGCGGCGATGTCGGTGATGCGCACGCCGTTGTGGAAGCGGCCTTCGACGTTACGCAAGGCCAGTTGTTCCGCCACCTGCGGCCGCGAGCCGTAGACGACGGTGACATTGATGTCCAGCGCATGCAGCAGGGACAAATCATGGGCCAGCACCTGCAGCGCCCCGGCGCTGACGAGTTCACCGGGGAAGGCGACCACGAAGGTCTTGCCGCGAAAGGCGTGGATGTAGGGCGCGACGGAGCGCAGCCATTGGACGAATTGGGTAGGGTTTTCCATTAAGCGCATTATAATTCGCTGCGCGATGTGCGCGCTTAAAATACCTGTAAAAAACAATGTCTTCAGCCAGCAATAAGTCTTCCCCTCCTTCCACCGTTGCAAATGTGCCCGCCAGCGGGGGTGTTGCCACGCCTGCCGCCGCGCCCGCGCAGGGCCGATCACGCCCGCCCGTGAGCCAGCAAAGGCCGCAGGCACCGCGCACGGAGCAGCAGAAAGAGCAACAGCGACAGCAACAGCAGCAGCGCGCGCCGCGCGAGGGGCAGGAAAACCGCGATGCGGCCCGCGCCGCGCGCGAGGCGGAAAAGGCCTTCCGCAACCCGCTGCCACCGATTACCTATCCGGAAGACTTGCCCGTCTCGGGCCGGCGCGAAGAAATCGCCAAGGCCCTGATGGAAAACCAGGTCATCATCGTCTCGGGCGAGACGGGTTCCGGCAAGACGACGCAGTTGCCGAAGATTTGCCTGGAACTGGGACGGGGACAGAAGGGCATGATCGGCCACACGCAACCGCGCCGGATCGCCGCCTCGTCGACGGCCAAGCGCATCGCGCAGGAACTGGGCACGCCGCTGGGCGAAACCGTGGGTTTCAAGGTGCGCTTTACCGATACCCTGAGCCGTGGCGCGTCCGTCAAGCTGATGACGGACGGTATCCTGCTGGCCGAGACGCAGACCGATCCGTTGTTGAAAAATTACGACACCATCATCATCGATGAAGCGCATGAACGCAGCCTGAACATCGATTTCCTGCTCGGCTATCTGAAACAGCTGCTGCCGCGCCGGCCCGACCTGAAGATCATCATCACTTCGGCCACCATCGATGCCGAGCGCTTCTCGCGCCATTTCGGCACGCCGGAAAAACCGGCGCCCGTGATCGAAGTATCGGGCCGTCTGTACCAGGTGGAAGTGCGCTACCGTCCCGTGGAACGCGAGCAGGTGGCCATGCCGGGTGCCGCCAATCCTGACAAGCCGGGCCAGCGTACCGCCGCCGCGCGCGAAAAGCGTGACCTGATGGATGCCGTCGTCGATGGCGTGGAAGAGCTGTGCCGCATCGGCTCGGGCGACGTGCTGGTGTTCTTGCCGGGCGAGCGCGAAATCCGCGACTGCGCCGAGGCGCTGCGCAAGCACCATCCGCCGCACGTGGAAATCTTGCCCCTGTTCGCCCGCCTGTCGGCCGAAGAGCAGGAACGCGTCTTCAAGACCAGCAATGCGCGCCGCATCGTGCTGGCCACCAACGTGGCGGAAACCTCGCTGACGGTGCCCGGCATCCGCTACGTGGTCGATGCTGGCCTGGCGCGCGTGAAACGTTACAGTTACCGCAACAAGGTGGAGCAGCTGCAGGTCGAGCCGATCGCCCAGTCGGCCGCCAACCAGCGCGCCGGCCGTTGCGGCCGCGTCGCCGACGGCGTCTGCATCCGCCTGTACGAAGAGCAGGATTATCTGCTGCGGCCCAAGTTCACGGAGCCGGAAATCCTGCGCTCCTCGCTGGCCGCCGTCATCCTGCGCATGAAGTCCCTGCACCTGACGGACGTGGAAACCTTCCCCTTCATCGAGCCGCCGCTGGCGCGCGCCATCGCCGACGGTTATCAATTGCTGCAGGAACTCGGCGCCGTCGATGAAGTCAATAAACTAACGCCGCTGGGCAACAAGCTGGCCAAGCTGCCGCTGGACCCGCGCGTGGGCCGCATGATCCTGGCCGCGCTCGATAACGCCTGTCTGACGGAAGTGCTGATCGTCGCCTCCGCGTTGTCCGTGCAGGACCCGCGCGACCGCCCGATGGAGCACCAGCAGGCGGCCGACGAGGCGCACAAGAAATTCGCCGATGAAAAGTCGGAATTTTTCAGCTACCTGAAGATCTGGCGCTGGTTCGAGTCCGCCATCGAGCACAAGAAAACCAACCGCCAGCTGCAGGACAATTGCCGCACGAATTTCCTGTCGCAGATGCGCTTGCGCGAATGGCGCGACGTGCACTCGCAGTTGTTGACCATCGTCAAGGAACAGGGCTGGCGCCTGAACGAAGCGCCCGCCACCTACGACAACTTGCACATGGCCTTGCTGACTGGCTTGCTGGGCAATATCGGCTTCAAGGGCGAGGACGAGCCGGGCGCGGGGTATCTGGGTGCGCGCGGCATCAAGTTCCATATCTGGCCCGGCTCCTCGCTGCTGAAAAAGCCGGGCAAGTGGATCATGGCGGCCGAGCTGGTCGACACGACGCGGCTGTACGCGCGCTGCGTGGCGCAGATCCAGCCCGAGTGGCTGGAAAAAGTGGGCGAGCACCTGCTGAAGAAATCGTGGGGCGAGCCGCGCTGGGAAAAACGTTCGGCGCAGGTGACGGCGTCCGAACGGGCGACCTTGTACGGCCTGGTGGTGTACAGCCAGCGCCGCATCAACTACGGCAATTTCAACTTGCCGGAAGCGCGAGAGATCTTCATCCGCGATGCCCTCGTCGGGGGCGACTTCGACACGCGCGCGCCGTTCTTTGCGCACAACCACAAACTGATCAAGGATATCGAAAACCTCGAACATAAATCGCGCCGCCTGGACGTGCTGGTCGACGATGAATTGATCGCCGCCTTCTACGACAAGCTGCTGCCGGCGGACGTGTGCAATGGCGCCGGTTTCGAGAAATGGCACAAGGACGCCACGCGCGAAAACCCGAAGCTGCTGTATTTGAACCGCGAAGAGCTGATGCGCCACGAGGCGGCCGGCGTGACGACGGACCTGTTCCCGAAAACCATGTCCGTGACGGGCCTGGAAATGGGACTCACGTATCACTTCGAGCCGGGCAGCGTGCGCGATGGCGTGACCTTGAGCGTGCCCCTGTATGCCTTGAACCAGTTGCCGCGCGAGCGCTGCGAATGGCTGGTGCCGGGCATGCTGAAGGAAAAGGTGCATCTGCTGCTCAAATCCTTGCCGCAAAAGCTGCGCCGCCACTGCGTGCCGCTGCCCGATTATGCGGCGAAATTCTGCGAGCGCGTGCATGAGGCGGGCGTGTTCGGCCGGGGCGACCTGATCGATGCCATCATCGCGGATATCCGCACGCAGATCACGATCAACGTACTGACGACGGATTTCAAGCCGGAAACCCTGCCGGCCCATCACTTCATGAATTTCAAGGTGATCGACGAGCATGGCCGCCAGCTCGACATGGGCCGCAACCTGGCCACCCTGCAGGCGGAATTCGGCGGCCAGGCGCGCCAGAGTTTCCAGAAGCTGGCCGAAGTGTCGGGCGTTTCCGGCACGGGCACGCCCGGTGCCAAGGTGGCGGGCGCGCAAGTGGCGTCGCGGCTGCAGGCACAGGCCACAGTTGCGGCAGGCAAGGGGGCGGCTACTGCCGCTGCGGCCGCGCCGGCGTCAGGCAATGCCACCGTCTCGCAGCACATGGGCTTGACGGCCTGGACCTTCGGCGAATTGCCGGAACTGCTCGAAATCGTGCAGGGCAAGCTGACCCTAATCGGCTTCCCCGCCCTCGTCGACAAGGGCACGCATTGCGACCTGGAAGTGTTTGACGACCCGACTGTGGCCGCCCGCACGCACAAGATCGGTTTGCGCCGTTTATTTGCGCTGCAAATGAAGGAGCAGATCAAGTACGTCGAGAAAAGCATTCCCGGCTTGCAGCAGATGGGCATGCAATTCATGGCCCTGGGATCGCAGGAAGAGTTGCGCGAGCAAATCATCAACAAGGCGCTCGACATCGCGTGTTTGCAGGATCCGCTGCCGCTGGATGCCGCCTCGTTCGCCAAGCGCCAGGCCGAAGGCAAGTCGCGCCTGGTCTTGCTGGTCAATGAAATCGCCCGTTTGCTGTCGCAAGTGCTGACGGAATTCCACGGCTTGCCGAAGCGGCTGCAAAACATTCCCGCAGCGGCGGCCACCGATATCCAGGCGCAGTTGCAGGGACTCGTGCACAAACGCTTCCTGACGGAAAACGAGTACACGCAACTGGCGCATTTCCCCCGCTATCTGAAGGCGATCAATGTGCGCCTGGAAAAACTGCGCGCTGACCCCGCGCGCGACACCAAGTTGATGGCCGAATGGCAATCGGCCGCCGCGCCGTATCTGCGCCAGGCCAAGGACCGCCAGGCCGGCAAGAACACGGACCCGAAGCTGGTCGATTTCCGCTGGATGCTGGAAGAACTGCGCGTGTCCCTGTTTGCGCAGGAACTGCGCACGCCGATGCCTGTTTCTGCCAAGCGTTTGCAGAAGGTATGGGAATCGATGCAGCGGTAGGTCGGATTAGCGCGTCCGCAGGGCGCGCGTAATCTGACGTCATCGTTGGGCGGGCGATGGGGCGGTGGATGGTGCGCTGCTGTTAACGGTGTCGCTGGTGGTGTCGGATTACGCGGCTGCGCCGCTAATCCGACCTACCCGACCTACCAGACCTATCCGGCCTGCCCGACTGTTCGCACGGGAACTGCGCACGCCGATGCCCGTGTCTGCCAAACGCTTGCAGAAGGTATGGGAATCGATGCAGCGGTAGGTCGGATTAGCGCGTCCGCAGGGCGTGCGTAATCCGACGTCATCGTTGGGCGGGCGATGGGGCGGTGGATGGTGTGCTGCTGTTAACGGTGTCGCTGGTGGTGTCGGATTACGCGGCTGCGCCGCTAATCCGACCTACCCGACCTACCCGACCAGTACGACCAGTACGACCAGTGCGACCTGTCCGGTCTGCCCGACTTACGTTCTATCTTTATTGAGATCATCATCGCTGAGCGATGAGCGCGAGCCGCTCTGGCTGCTGGTGCCGGCGCGGCTGCCGCTCATGGAGCTGCCGGACAGGCTGCCTTCGCTGCCCGATTGCAGGCTGGCGCCGCCGCGCAGGTCGCTGCCCGATGGCATGCGGCTGCCGGCCATGGCGCCGCTGCTGTAGCGCATGCCGCTGCCATAGAACGCTTCCATCTGCTGGTTCCAGGCATCGCTGCCCATGTCGGGCCAGTTGTTCTTGTCGAAGCCGGGAGCGTTTTTCAGCAGGTCTTTGTCCACGTTGAGCAGGAAGCGCTTGTTGACGGTGTCCAGGGTCAGGCGTTCCCAGGGCACGGCAAACAATTTGTCGCCCATGCCCAGGATGCCGCCGAAGGACAGCACGGCATACGCGATCTGGCCCGTGCGCATGTCGAGCATGATTTCCTTGATGTCGCCCAGCTCCTCGTCGTTGTGATTGTAGACTTCGTCCCCGATCAGGGTGTCGGCCCCCATCAGGGCTGGCCCGGGGCCGTCGTGGTTGCGGTACATGCCCAGGATGTCGCGGTCCAGGTAGCTCATGGTGTTCTCTCCTCTGGTGAAATGCTGATCGAACATCCAGATTAAGCATACGCACCTGTTCGCGGTTGATCTGCCTCAATGGTGTCTGGGGCACTTTTATGCGTGTGCAAACGTACGGTGTGGTCGGCCAATTGCGGTACTCTATGCATTCTACGGAGGAGGCCGCACATGCTGACGATGCAACGATGCAGAGGGATGAACTTGCGGTACGCTCCACCACGACATGCGCGCCGCGCGCCATGGTAAAGCCCGCCGCCAAATGGCTGCGCGGGCTATTGCGCGCCGGTAAGGCGCAGCAGCGCACGGCGACCAAACTGGCCAAGGTGCTGTTCGGGCCCGTGCCGGCCAAGCCCACGCCTAAACCTAAATCTAAACCCCGCGGCAAGCCCGTGGTCAAGACCAGGCCGACGCCGCGCGTCAGGCCCGCCGGCGACGCCGTGCCCTCGCTGGCGCCGTTTGCCACGCCCCTGTCGCCGCCGCGCGTGCGCAAGCGAACGGCGCCCCCGCCGGGCAAGTGGCTGGCCGCCCACTATGCGCCCTTGCCGGAGCTGGGGCAGTTGCCGGGCCGGCGCCTGCCTTATTTTTGTACCTGCCCGAGAAAGCGCCGAGCGCCGCCATGCGCAGCCGGGGCCGGCCGCTGCTGGTGATGCTGCACGGCTGTGAGCAGAGCGCCACGCAGTTTGCCGACGGCACGCGCATGAACCGCCTGGCCGAGCGCAAGGGCTATGCCGTGCTGTATCCGCAGCAATCGCTGCGTTCGCATGCGCGCCGCTGCTGGAAGTGGTACGACAAGCTGACGCAGGAGGGCGGCGGCGACGTGCGCCTGATCGTCGGCGCCATCGAGCAGGTGGCGGCCCGCTATGCGATCGACCGCGCGCGCATCTATATCTGCGGCATTTCCGCCGGCGCCGGCATGGCGCATATCGTGGCGCTGAACCATCCCCATCTGTTCGCCGCGCTGGGCCTGCATTCCGGGCCCGTGTTTGGCGCCGGGCATAACCTGATCGGCGCGCTGGGCGTGATGCAGCATGGCGCCGCCGCCCGCGCCGATGCGGCCATCGATGAAGTGCTGGCGCGCCAGCCCGCGTTCCCCCGCCTGCCCACCATCCTGCTGCAAGGCCTGGCCGACAAGGTGGTGCGCCCCATTAACCAGACGCAGCTGGTGCGCCAGAGCGTGCGCGTGAACCGCATGCCCTTGGACACCGTGGTGACGGCGCAGCGCCTGCCGGGCGGTGCGGCGGGCGGGCGCAATCCGGCCCATGCGTACGCGCTGCACGATTATCAGGTGGGCAAGGAGGTGCTGCTGCGCGTGGCGCAGGTCGAGCACCTCGAGCATGCGTGGAGCGGCGGCGACGCCAGCCTGCCGTTCAACGACAAGGCCAAGCCCGACGCCAGCAAGATGCTGCTCGATTTCTTCGCCAGCCACCGCCGCCGGTAAGCGGCCGCGCCGCGCGCCCACTGGTACGCATCGATCTTCCCTTCCGGGCATGCCCGCGCCAGCGCGCCGGCATGCTGGCCGCGCCCTTTTCAGGGCAGGCGCTACATGCCGTAATGCCACGGAGTTATTGTAAGTGGTATTGCTGCGGTATTTAAAAAACACAAAAATCGGCGTTAAAAATACGAACTGGTATACAATTGGTACACGTTTTCAGTGTGAAACCGTGTCCGCCGTCCCATGCCCCGACGGCGGGCACGCACTGACGGCAGCCACCCACGTTACGGAACGCGCCATGTCCATCAAGTCCAAGCAGTTGCTGTGGTTTTTTGCGTTTTTTCTCGTCTTTGAACTGAATATCTATCTGTCCAATGACATGATCATGCCGGCGATGCTGGGCATCGTCGAGGAGTTCCAGGCGGAGAAAAAGTTCGTCCCCCTGTCCCTGAGCCTGTATCTGCTGGGCGGCAGTTCCCTGCAGATTTTCCTGGGGCCATTGGCCGACTGCATCGGCAAGCGCAAGCTGGTGCTCACGGGTAATGCCTTGTTCCTGCTGGCCACCTTGGCGGTGCCATTGACCGCCTCGATCGAGCAATTTCTCGCCGCGCGCTTCATCCAGGGCATGGGCTGCTGCTTCATCTTTGTCGGCTATGCCATGATCCATGAACTGTTCGACGACATGGCGGCCGTCAAGCTCAGCAGCATTCTGTCGAGCACCACCATCCTCGCGCCCCTGGCCGGCCCCATCCTCGGCAGCGCCATCATCAGCCGGCTGGACTGGCGCTACGTGTTTTTCCTCTCGGGCCTGCTGGCGCTGCTGTCCCTGCTGGGCCTGTTCAAGACCATGCCGCGCACGGCGCCGGCGGTCACGCGCCTGGACCTTGCCGCCATCGTACGCAGCTATGCCGCCATTTTCAGCAACGGGCGCTTCATGTTCGGCATGTTCACGGCCGGGCTGGCCACCGTGCCCCTGACGGCCTGGATCGGCTTCTCGCCCATCTTCGTGCTGCAGGAAATGGGCGCCTCCTACGCCACCTATATCGCGCTGCAATGCGTGATTCTGTCGGGCTTCGTCCTCAGCAGCATCGCCATCCAGCGCCTGCGCCAGGATTTCCCCCTCGTCCATCTGCTGCGCATGGGCGGGCTGATCGCGGCGGCCGGCATGCTGGGCGCCGGCGCGGGCCGCCATCACGTCGATGTGTTTGCGGCCTGCATGTTTGTCTATTCCATCGGCTTCGGCCTGTTCAACGGCGCCCTGATCCGCAGCGCGATCACGGCCAGCAAGGAGTCGATGACATTGACGACGGCTGCCATGAGCTTGCTGTACTGCATTTATCTGTCCGCCTGGCTGCAGCTGTACAACGTGCTGTGCCAGCGTTTCGGCTATGCGCTGGAAACGTATGCGCTGCTGAATATTCCCGTCATCGTGGTCATCGCCGCCTGCCTGCTGTTGTTTACGCGGGGCATGGCGGAGCGCCGGGAAAGCGAGGTGCGGCTGGCCCGGCACTGATGGCGCAGCGCATGTTCTCGACCTTGTTTTACCTCCTGCGACGTTTATTGACACTCTCCTGCGGAAAATGGTGCGCCCATGAAAATAGATGACCTGGCCTCAAAACACGATCAAGCAAAGATTTTCAACCTGGAATACGAGTTCCGCATCAACCGGCTGAAGCTCGATTACATCACCTTGGCCGATGTGCGGCCCCCTGGCATTGATCTGGAACAACTGGCCGCGGAACACCAGGCGGGCATCGCCGCCCTGCGCAGCTTCGTCGGTCTGAACTTTAACCATTTCAATGCGGCAAGCTGTTCCTCGCTCAGCTGCATCCCCACGCGCGCCCTCGGCGACGACGAGCGCTACCTGCACCGCATCTGGATGGGCGGGCCGCTGCCGGCCATCGCTGCCGAAGCGATCGGGCAGTGGGGCGCGGCGCTCGACGAGGTGCGGCACAACGGCGGCGCGCCGTATGTCTCCATCCTGTGGGTGTGGGATGCGCAGCAGCTGCGCAATGACGAACGCTTCAGCCCCACGGGCGGCGCCGGGCGCTACACGATAGGCCGCTACGCCATCGGCGGCACGACCCTGCACATCAACTCGCTGCGCGCACTGGCGCTGGACTTCGCGCCCGCGCGCTTCGACATCCTCGACACCCTGCATACGCAGCGCTACTTCGCCACCTTGTCCGATTATTTCCGTATTCTTATCATGTGCGAATACGGGGGCATGTACATGGACGTCGATACGATTCCGCACAATCCGGCGACGATTTTCCTGATGAAGCCGGAAGTGCCCGATTATTTCCAGCGCGGGGAAGGCGAGGGCGAAGCGCGCCGGCATGTCAGCTGGATGAATCTGTTTCTCGATGAAACGGGCATGCTGATCGCCAAGAAGAACGACGCCGCGCTGCGCGTGATCCAGCGCAATGTGAACCTCGCCTATGCGGGTATCGCTGCGCAGGTTCCCCGTTCCTGCCCGCAATTCGAGGCGCAGCTGTTCAGCCAGTTCTATGCCGAATGGAAGAAAAACCTGGGCGTGACCGTGCTCAGCCATGCCGAGTTCTACCAGCGCTATTGCGTGCTGTACGACGGCGTGCGCGAAGCGGTGGCGGGCGGCATCCGCGGCATGCGCTTGCTGGACGATATCATTACCGACATGCACATCCCCTTGAGCGACGAGGAACGGCGCGCGTATGCGCGCTGCGTGGCGCGGCTGGCCGACATCGACTGGCAGCTCGACGATCCTTTGCGCCTGCCCGACATCGTCGACGTGTTCGACATCGAGGAAGTGCCGCGCATGGCGTATGCGGCCCAGCTGCGGGCCGACATCGATCACTTCCACTATTACTCCGTGTTGTCGGACGACCCGCAGCTGGACCGCGTGAATGCCGTCTTTTGCCGCTACCTGCTGGCCCACCGTTCGCAGCATATTGCTGCCGGCAACTTCTGGCGCCCCACCGTGGGCCGCCACGGCAGCCGCATGCCGGCCGTCAGCGATGCCGCCCCGCCTGGCGACGAGGCGCAGGCGGGCCTGCTGTCGCATGCGCCGCTCAAGCTGGTGGCGGGCGAACTGCTGGGCGAAGAGGCGAAGAACCGCATGGCCAAATTGCTGTTTGCCACCAGTTACCTGGAGTATTGCTCGTTCGGCAATAAACTCAATCTGCAGTTCGTCGAATTGCAGCGGCGGCAGAACATCGACCCGTATCTGGCGCACATCCACGGCCTGCATGACGAGGACGACCGCTTCATCGGCTTTTTCACGGCCGCGACGATGGCCGAATTCCAGGCCTGCGGTGCCGTGTCATATTACCGCGATGACATGAAGGCGCTCGACGATGCGTATGACGCCTTCGTGCTGGCGCATGCGCGCGCCGACGACTGTTTCGTCAGCAGCCTGGCCATCGACGAGAAATACCGGGGCCAGGGCTTGTTCCGGCAAATGTTCCATGAAATCCGCGACCTGGCCGGCCGCAAGGGCTGCGCGCGCATCACCCTGACGGTGTGGGAAAAGAGCGAAGCGCTGCAAGTGTATCTGCACAAGGGCTTTCGCAGCGTGGGCACGTTCGACTACGCCTACAGCCTGTTCTATGACCGGCTGCACTTTCTCGTGTATGAAGGAAACTGAGGAGGGGAACTGAGGGAAGCAGGGCGGCCGGCAGCCGCCCCGTGATGCCGCTTACAAAGCCAGGAAGGCCAGGCCCGCCACGGCCGTCGGCAGCAGGGCGCCGGCCAGCAGGCCGACGGCGCCGATCGATTCATCCTTGAAGCCGCGACGCAGCAGGGCCACGCCGGCCGGGTTCGGCGCATTGGCGATGACGGTCAGGCCGCCGCCGGCCACGGCGCCCGCCATCAGCATGTATTTCGCTTCGTCCGTCATGCCGACGATCAGCGAACCGAGGTAGGTGAGGGCCGCATTGTCCGTGATCGCCGTCAAGCCCAGGGCGCCGAAGAACAGGGCCAGCGGTTTCAGGCTGGAAACGATGGGCTGCAGCCACCATTGCTGCATGCCGCCCAGTACCACCAGGCCGCCGAGGAAGAAGCCGACCAATAAGCCTTCCTTGAGGATCAGCGGGCTTTGATAGCGCTCATACGCCTGCACGAAGCCGAGGAAGAACAGGAACAGGCCGATGAACAGCACGGGATGATGCGCCAGGGTCACGACGCCGGCCAGCACGATCATGTGCACCAGGCTGACGGCCAGCGGCACTTTCGGCGCTTCCACTTCGCCGGCCTTCGGCTTGATGTCGGAGGTGTTGCTGTGCAGATATTTGCGCAGCAATATGCTCACGCCCGTGGCATTCACCAGCACGGCGATGGCGGCCTTCCAGCCGAAATGGGTGGCCATGTAGGCGCTGTCCCAGTTCCACGTGGTGGCCACCATCAGCACGGGCGGCGCCGCATACGAGGTCAGGGTGCCGCCGATGGAAACGTTGACGAACAGCACACCCAAGGCGCCGTATTTCAGCCATTCAGGGATGCCCGGACGGAAGATTTGCGGCGCCAGCATCAGCGCGGCCAGTGTCATGGCGGCCGGTTCCGTGATCAGCGAGCCCGTCAGGGGCACGAGCGCCAGGCCCAGCCAGACGAGGGCCAGTTCCGTGCGCAGCGGCATCACGCGCGCCACGCCTTTCAGCAGGCGCTGCACGGCGTCGAGCACGGGGCGCGAGGCGGCCACGACCATGACGACGAAGACGAACAGCGGCTCCGTGTAATGGCGCGACTCGGCATACTCGATGGCCGCATCGCTGCCCGAGACAAAGGCCATGATGATGATCAGGATGAAGGCCCAGAAGCCGAACACGACTTCCACTTCGCCCAGCAAGTGCAGTAAGCCCGCGTGGCGGGGGTGGCGCCGCGATAATGTCTCAAACGACTTGGCGGCGAAGGTGTGGATGAGCGCAAGGCCGAAGACGATGGCGCTGATGATTTGGATGGTGGTCAAATGCGTTTCCTTATGGACGGAGGAAGCCGCCCGGTGCATTGCCGAGCGGTAAGGAGAGTGCTTATGGTACAGCAATCGATGCGGGAAACGGGGTTTTTCGGACATGGCGGAGCGGCCCCGGGCACGCTATCTGGCAGATAAGCCTTGCCAAAAGCAGGGCTGGATAGTACTGTATATACATACAGTATTCATCTTCATATTCAATTATGCAACATTCCGAATTGATGGCCTCGCCGGAAGCCCTGCACCCGTCCCTGTGGCGCGCATCGCAGCTGGGCCAGGGCGCCGCGCGCTGCCTGGATACGGGCTTTGCCGCCCTGTCGGCGCAGCTGCCCGGCGGCGGCTGGCCCAGCGGCAGCCTCATCGATCTGCTGGTGCAGCAGCCGGGCAGCGGCGAATTGCGGCTGCTGGCGCCCGCGCTGGCGCAGCTGCCGGGCTTGCCCATCGTGCTGCTGCAGCCGCCCCATCCGCCGCAGGCGCTGGCCCTGGCCGCGCAGGGACTGGCGCCATCGCAATTGCTGTGGATCAAAAGCGCCGGCAGCAAGGACGCCCTGTGGGCGGCGGAGAATATCTTGCGCAGCGGCACGTGCGGCGCCCTGCTGTTCTGGCAGGCGCACGTGCGCGCCGACAGCCTGCGCCGGCTGCATCTGGCGGCGCAGTCGGGCAATACCCTGTTCTGCATGCTGCGCCCCTTGCACGGAGCGCAGGATGCGTCGCCCGCGCCGCTGCGCCTGTCCGTGCGCCCGGCCGCCGGCGGCATCGAGATCGGCTTCATCAAGCGCCGGGGCCGCAGCGCGACGCACCCTGTTCCTGCCCCTGCAACCTCCTTCTTTACTGCTGCGTCATGCGACTCTGGATCGGCCTGTGCCTGCCCCGGCTCCCGCTCGAAGTGTTTTGCCCGCGCTGGTCGGCTGACCACCTCGGCGTAGTGCTGGAGCAGGAGCAAGTGATGGCCCTGTCGCCGCTGGCGTTGGCGGCCGGCATCCGGCCGGGCATGCGCCGCGCGGGCGCGCTGATGCTGGCGCCGCAGGCGCGCCTGCACGAACGCTCGCCCGAGCTGGAAGCGCAGGCCCTGCAGGCGGTGGCGCTGGCGCTGCTGCAATATTCGCCGCTGGTGGCGCAGGGCGAGGAAGCGACCCTGCTCGTCGACGCGGGCGCCAGCCTGCGCCTGTTCGGCGGCGTGCGCGCCCTGTGCCGGCACATCGCGGCCAGCCTGCGCGCGCTCGGCTACACGGCCCAGCTGTCGTGCGCCCCCACGGCACGCGGTGCCTGGCTGCTGGCGCGCGCCGGTACGCGCCGGGGCCGGACCTTGAGCATGGCCAGCCTGGTGCGCCGCCTCGACGGCTTGCCGTGCGCCTTGCTGCCGCCCGCGCACCCCTGGCTCGACTGGTTCGAGGGCATCGGCTGCCGCACCCTGGGGCAGCTGCGCCACTTGCCCCGGCCCGGCTTACAGCGCCGTTGCGGCGGGGCCTTGCTGGACATGCTCGACGACGCGCATGGCCACAGCACGGAACTGTTCGTCTGGCTCGAGGCGCCGCCCACGTTCCGCGCCAGCCTGGAACTGTTCGACCGCGTGGAGCACGCCGACGCGCTGCTGTTCGGCGCGCGCCGCCTGCTGCAGCAGATGACGGGCTGGCTGTGCGCGCGGCAATTTGCCGCCGAGCGCATACAGCTTCTGCTGGCGCACGAGCGGGGCAGGGTGGCGCGCCCGCCCACCGTCATCGACCTGGCGCTGGGCGAAGCCGTCTGGCGCGACGAGCACCTGGTGCGCCTGCTCAAGGAGCGCCTGGCGCAGCTGGCGCTGGACGCGCCCGTGATCGGCCTGACCCTGGAAGCGCTGCAGGTGCAGCCGATGGCGCCGCCCAGCGATAGCCTGTTCCCCGAGCCGGGCGGCACGCCGCAGGAGCGCCAGCGCTTGCTGGAATTGCTGGTGGCGCGCCTGGGCATGGACAATGTCCTGCAGGCCGCGCCGCGCGCCGATTACCGCCCCGAAGCGGCCAACCGGTGGCTGCCTCTGCCGACCAAGCCGGCTGGAAAAAACGCGCTGCCCGACTTGCCGCCCGGCTTGCCCGGCATGCCCCGTCCCGCCTGGCTGCTGGCCCAGCCCATCGCCCTCCTGATGCGCGAGCACCGGCCCTTCTATGGCTCGCCCCTGAAAATGGTGTCCGTTGCCGAACGCATCGAGGCGGGCTGGTGGGGCCAGTCGCAGGCGCGCGATTATTTTATTGCGGAAGGCCTCGACCACGCCCATTACTGGGTCTACCGCGAACGCATCGCCGGCAGCGGCGAAGACGCCGCGCCGCGCTGGTTTTTGCATGGCTTGTTTGGCTGAAGGCGCTGTCCTGCTGAAACTGCCATGCTTGGCTATACTTGCTTTCTTGCGCCGCGTCTTTAATTGAAATGAAGGATATCCATGACACCGCTTTCCGATTTTCCCATCACCCAAAAATGGCCTGCCCGGCACCCCGAGCGCCTGCAGCTGTACTCGCTGCCGACGCCGAACGGCATCAAGGTGTCGATCCTGCTGGAAGAGCTGGGCCTGGCGTACGAGCCGCACCTGGTCAGCTTCGAGCAGAACGACCAGCTGTCGCCCGCCTTCCTGTCCCTCAATCCCAACAACAAGATTCCCGCCATCCTCGACCCGGACGGTCCCGACGGCAAGCCGCTGGCCCTGTTCGAGTCGGGCGCCATCCTGCTGTACCTGGCCGAAAAGACGGGCAAGTTCCTGCCCCAGGACGCGGGCCTGCGCTACGAAACCATCCAATGGCTGATGTTCCAGATGGGCGGTATCGGCCCCATGTTCGGCCAGGTGGGTTTCTTCCACAAATTCGCCGGCAAGGAGTACGAAGACAAGCGTCCGCTGGAGCGCTATCTGGGCGAAGCGAAGCGCCTGCTGGGCGTGCTGGAACAGCGCCTGCAGGGCCGCGACTGGATCATGGGCAGTCAGTACACGATTGCCGACATCGCCATCTTCCCGTGGGTGCGCTGCCTCGTGGGTTTCTATGGCGCGGGCGACCTGGTCGGTTTTGATAATTTCCCGAACGTGCGGCGCGCGCTGGACGCGTTCCTTGCCCGTCCCGCCGTCATCAAGGGGATCGACATCCCGCAGCGCGGATAAGGTTGGCCAACTGCGGCGGCGGCCGGGCGGCGCTACAATGCGCCTTCGGCCGCCCTGCGCGGCAGCTTTGATCTGAGACAATGAAATCCACCCGGCAAGATTTTCCCGGCGCCCACGGCCATGTGCTGGCGGCGCGGCTCGACGCGCCCGACGGCGCTATCCGCGCCTATGCGCTGTTCGCCCACTGCTTTACCTGCGGCAAGGATGTGCTGGCCGCGCGGCGCATCGCGCAAGGCTTGACGGAACACGGCATCGCCGTGCTGCGCTTCGACTTCACGGGACTGGGCGCCAGTGAAGGCGAGTTTGCCGCCACGAATTTCTCGTCGAACGTGGACGATTTGATCGCTGCGGCCGATTTCCTGCGGGCCAGACATGCTGCGCCGCAATTGCTGATCGGCCACAGCCTGGGCGGCGCCGCCGTGCTGGCCGCGGCCGCGCACGTGCCGGAAGCCGCCGCCATTGCCACCCTGGCCGCGCCGAGCACGCCCGCGTATGTCACGCGCATGTTCAGCGACCACCTGGAGCAGATCGCCGCCGAGGGCGAGGCGCTGGTACAGCTGGAAGGGCGGCCCTTCCGCATCCGCCAGCAATTCGTCGACGACGCGGGCAGCCACAGTTTAAAGGAGCACATCGCCGGCCTGCGCCGCGCCCTGCTGGTGATGCACGCGCCGAAGGACACGACGGTGAGCCTGTCGAACGCGATGGATATTTTCACTGCCGCGAAGCACCCGAAAAGTTTCGTCTCGCTCGACGATGCCGACCACCTGTTGACGGGGCGCAATGATGCGGCCTATGTCGCCAATGTGATTGCCGCCTGGAGCGCGCGCTATATCAACTAAGCTGAACCAAGTTGTCGCGCATGAAAAACGCCGTACCGGCAAGATGCGGGTACGGCGCAGATGGTGCTGATAGCTTGAAGGCTCAGTCTTCGTCGAATTCTGCCGAAAGATCCTTCCAGCCTTTACTAATTGCAAAGGCGGAAAATTCCTCCGGCGCTTCCAGGACGATCAGCTTCTTGTCCTGCAAGCCCAGGTCGCCGTGGCCGAAGTCGGGGCCGACGTAGCCGAGGCTGCGCAGGCGGGCCAGGATGTGGCCGACCAGGGTCTTGTCCTTGTAGGCGCCCGCTTCGAGCGGGGCGGCGAAGTCGACGTAGACGTCGATGATGCCGTAGCCTTCGTCGAAGATGCGGATGGCCTTGATGTCATGGGCACGGCCGGAGCCGTCGGTGGCCTTGAAGGGGCCGCTGAGCTGGATGTCGGTGTCATTGTTCATGCCGTCAGCATACACCAAAAGCCGGCCCCGCATAGGGCGCGCGGCGCAAAATCACCGGGCAATCTCCGCCTCAGCGCGCCTGCAGGATGGCCGACAGGCGGTCGCGCGTGCCGGCGATGCGCTCCAGCTGCGGGTAGCGCAAGCCGCCGTGGTAGTCGAGCGCTACCGTCTGGAACTGCTTGCCCTTTTTGACCAGCAAGTTGATCGGCTGCGGGCTGGTCCTGGCCGCCTGGATGGCCGCCTTCAGCAGCTTGGGCGTGTAAGCCGTGCCATTCACGGCGAGCAAGGTCGTGTTGCCGGACAAACCCGCCTGGAAGGCGGGGCCGTCCCACAGCAGCTTGCCCAGCTTGCCATCCTTGTCGATCGTCAAACCCAGCGAATAGCTCAGGTCCGTGCTCTTGCTGCGCTCTTCATTCGCTTTCAGGAACGGCGTGGGCGCGTCGCGGTAGACGAGTTTCCAGCCGGCGCGGGCCAGGCCATCGAGCGGTGCACCGGGGCCGTGGCCATCGAGGCGCGTGCGCAAAAAGGCGGCCCAGTCGTGCGGCTGCACGGCGTTCAGGGCCGCCACCACATCCTCGAACGTGTAGGGCAGGGGCGTCGTGCTGCCGTCCTGCATGCCAAAGAAACTGCGCGCGAAGTCGTCCAGCGAGCGGCGCTCGCCCGACAGTGCGCGGATGGTGGTGTCGACGTCGAGCCAGACCAGCGCGCCTTCCATATAGTAATCCTCGTCGCGCTGCCAGCTGCTCCAGGCTATGGGGCGCCGGCCATTGATGATGGGATCGTTGGTCGTGTCCTGCATGGTGCGCCAGCTGCGCCCGGGCATGACGTCGTAATGGGCCGCCGTTGCGGCGAACAGGTCGCGCATGTGGGCCGGGGCCACCAGGCCGGAGCGGGCCGCCAGCACATTGCCCCAGTATTGCGTCTGGCCTTCGTAGACCCACAGCAGGCTGTTTTGCAGCGGCGTATTGAAATCCGGCGTGTCCTGGCCGGCGGGGCGGCGGAACTTGCCGTTCCACGAGTGCACCAGCTCGTGCGGCAGCAGCACGCGGCCCGCCTCGTTCTTGTCCCACTCGCTGAAATAACCGGGCTTGACGCCGTTTTCGCTCGACTGCAGGTGTTCGCGGCCGATGCCGCCGAACTCGTCGCTCAAGGCCAGCAGGAAATCATAGTGGCGGTAGTGGCGCGCGCCGAACAATTTGTAGGCTTGCTGCAGCATGGCCCGGTGTTGCTCGACTTGCTGCGGCGTCGCCTCCAGGCTGTCGGCGCCGTCGGCCATCACGTTCAGGTGCACGGGGATTTTGGCGCCCGGATCGAGGTCGATGCGCTCGAAATGGCGCCCCGCGAAGACGGGCGAGTCGACCAGGGTGTCGAGGTCCAGCGCTTCGAAATCGACTTGCTGGCTGGCCGGCGTGGCCGCCCGCGCGCGCACTTCCAGGGCGCTGGCAAATTCCCAGCCGGCCGGCAGGGTCAGGCTGGGCTGCACGAGGATGTCGCGCGCGGCGCGCCCGGCCGGATACAGGGTCATCGCATGCCATTGCACGCCCAGCATGGCGCTCGTCATGGTGATGCGGCCCTGGCTCGTGTCGACGGGCGAGAGGAACTGGTATTGCGCTTCCACGGCCGTGGCGCCGGCCGGCACGTCGAGGTGGAAGGCGAACATGTTGACGGGGTCGCGCCGCCACTCCAGGGGCGCGCCGTTGGCGGACAGGCGCAAGCCGGCCAGCTGGTTCAGCGGGCCGCTGGGGCCGTGGTTGCCGGGCACCCATTGCGGATACAGCAAGGTCAGCTTGCCGGGCGCGGCGGGAATGCTTGCGCGGATGCTGAACAGTTGCTGCGCCACATTGCTGGCATCCACATGCAGCACGATGGGGGCGGCGCCAAGTGCGGCGGCCTGGGCCACTGCGCAAATGAGGAGCGAGAAGGACAGGGACAGGACGGCGCGGGAATAGGGCATGGAACGGGGCATGGAGCGGGGCATGGGACGGGGCGGCGGCGGGAATGGCAAACGGGAAGTCTAGCATTCTGTAAAAATTTCTTACAAATTTTGGGCCGTCTGGGGCGTTTTACGCCAATTTCAAGGCCTTGAAAGGCACTGGAGAGGCCGTATATCGGTAACAGGCGGATGCTCACGGTGAGGTCCGCCCCTCTTATCGCTTCATTTGAAAAGGATATTTATCATGCGTACTTTTGACCTTGCTCCCCTGTACCGTTCCGCCATCGGCTTCGACCGTCTGGCACAGCTGCTCAACGAACAGCGCGCCGATGCGCAACCGAGCTATCCCCCATACAACATCGAACTGGTGTCGGAAGACAAGTACCGCATCGTGATGGCATTGGCCGGCTTCTCGCGCGAAGAGATCGACATCATCACCGAACGCGACTCGCTGCACGTCACGGGCCGCAAGCAGAAAGATGGCGTCGAGCGTACTTTCTTGCACCGCGGCATCGCTGCCCGCGATTTCGAACAGCGTTTCCAGCTGGCCAACCACGTGAAGGTCACGGGCGCCACGTTTGAAAACGGCATGCTGACCATCGACCTGGTGCGTGAAGTGCCGGAGGCGCTGAAACCGCGCAAGATCGAGATCGGCAGCGGCAGCGGCAGCGACACCATCGCCGCCAACGTGAATGCGCTGGAACAGCGCCAGGCAGCCTGATCTGATCGCGGCGCCCCTCGGGCGCCCGGGCTAGCCTCTCCCATGCAGTAAAATACTGGCCGGTTGATCCGGCCAGTGTCACGTCCGGAGCCCGTTCGGGCACTTCATTGCCCGCCATGCGAGGTGCGCGGAGCACGCAAGATTAAACCCTGCTTAAAGGCGCAAATGCCTGTTTCCAAATGGAAAAATGTTAAGCACCGCCTAAGACTCGTGGCCCACTATTGCATACATCAAAATCTCATTAAATGAGGAGCAATTCATGGAACAGCAAACGAATACCGCATCCCTGAAAATCAAACGCACCGTAGCCGCGCTGGCCGCGATCGGTGTGCTGGGCGCCGGCGGCGCCATGGTGGTGCATCAGAACAATGCCGGCGCGAATGCCGCCGCTGCGCCCGCAGCCCCGGTGGCTGCCGCCGTGGCGCCTGCCGCCAGCGCGCCGCTGGTGGCCTTGCCCGACTTTAGCCAGATCGCCGCGCGCAACAGCCCGGCCGTCGTCAATATCAGCGTCACGGGCAGCACCAAGGTGGCCTACGACCCATCGGCCCAGGCCGGCAACGACGACTTCGGCAACGACCCCTTCTTCGAATTCTTCCGCCGCTTCCAGGGCCCGCAAGGCGGACAGCGCGGTGGCCGCGACGTGCCCACGCACGGCCTCGGTTCCGGCTTCATCGTCAGCCCCGACGGCGTCATCATGACGAACGCACACGTGGTGCGCGATGCGCGCGAAGTGACCGTCAAACTGAACGACCGCCGCGAATTCCGCGCCAAGGTGCTCGGCACGGATCCGAAGACCGATATCGCCGTGCTGAAGATCGACGCCAACAACCTGCCCGTCGTGCCGCTCGGCCATTCGAGCGACCTGAAAGTGGGCGAGTGGGTGCTGGCCATCGGTTCGCCGTATGGCTTCGACAGCACGGTGACGGCCGGCGTCGTCAGCGCCAAGGGCCGCTCCCTGCCGGACGACAGCAATGTGCCCTTCATCCAGACGGACGTGGCGGTGAACCCCGGCAACTCGGGCGGCCCCCTGTTCAACACGCGCGGCGAAGTGGTCGGCATCAATTCGCAGATCTACAGCCAGACGGGCGGTTTCCAGGGCCTGTCGTTCGCCATCCCGATCGACCTGGCCGGCCGCATCAAGGACCAGATCGTCGCCACGGGCAAGGCCAGCCATGCCAAGCTGGGCGTGACGGTGCAGGAAGTCAACCAGGGCTTTGCCGACTCGTTCAAGCTGGCCACGCCGGAAGGCGCGCTGGTGGCCAACGTCGAGCGGGGCAGCCCGGCCGACAAGGCGGGCCTGAAATCGGGCGACGTCGTGCGCAAGGTGAATGGCCAGCGCATCATCGGCTCGGCCGACTTGCCGGCGCTGGTGGGGACATCCTTGCCAGGCGACAAGATCACCATGGATGTCTGGCGTGACGGCAAGATCGTCAGCCTGACGGCAACCCTGGGCAATGCGGCCGACAAGGTGGCCGAAGTGGCGAAGAGCGACAGCGCCGCCGGCAAGGTAAAACTGGGCCTGGCCCTGCGTCCGTTACAATCGGATGAAAAACGCGAGGCGGGCATCAGCGCCGGCCTGCTGGTGGAAGACGCGGGCGGCGCCGCCGCGAATGCCGGAGTGCAGCCGGGCGACGTGCTATTGTCGGTCAATGGCCGTCCCGTCAACACGGTCGAGCAGGTGCGCGACGTGGTGGAAAAATCCGCCAAGTCGGTGGCCTTGCTGATACAGCGCGGCCCGGACAAGATCTTCATTCCTGTACGGCTGGGGTAAATACCGGGGTCAGACCCGCCGGGTCTGACCCCAGCCTTCCGCTATGGGGCAAATAAATAAAAAGGAGCGGCCATGCGGCTATTGCTGGTAGAAGACGACACGATGATCGGCGAGGTGGTGCTCGATTTGCTGCGCGCCGAGCATTACGCGGTGGACTGGGTCAAGGATGGCGACATGGCCGATACGGCCCTGCAGACGCAGACCTATGATCTGGTGCTGCTGGACCTGGGCTTGCCGCGCAAGGATGGCCTCGACGTGCTGCGCTCGATGCGCTTGCGCAAGCTCGACACACCGGTCCTGGTGGCCACGGCGCGCGACGCCGTCGAGCAGCGCATCGCGGGCCTCGATGCGGGCGCCGACGATTACGTATTAAAACCGTATGACCTCGACGAACTGCTGGCGCGCATCCGCGCCTTGCTGCGGCGCGCCTCGGGGCGGCCGGAACCGGTCTTCGAACACCAGGGCGTCACCATCAATCCGCTGACGCGCGAAGTGATTGCCGAAGGCCATCCCGTCAACTTGTCGGCGCGCGAATGGGCCGTGCTGGAAGCGCTGATCGCGCGCCCCGGCATCGTGCTGTCGCGCGCGCAGCTGGAAGAAAAGCTGTACAGCTGGAAGGATGAAGTCAACAGCAATGCCGTGGAAGTGTATATCCACGGCTTGCGCAAGAAGCTGGGCAGCGACTTGATCCAGAACGTGCGCGGCCTCGGCTACATGGTGCCCAAGGCATGAGGATGAAGGTCACGGTGACGCACTCGCTGCGCGGCCGCCTGCTGTGGTTCTTGCTGGCGGCCATCATCATGGCGGCCCTGGCGCAGGCCTCGATCGCCTACCGCAGCGCCCTGTACGACGCCGACCAGATTTTCGACTATCACATGCAGCAGATGGCCCTGTCGCTGCGCTCGGGCGCGCCGCTGGCCAACCACGCGCAAGCCTTGCCGGCCGACCCTGTCAACAATGACATGGTGGTGCAGGTGTGGACGCCGGACGGCGTGCAGGTGTTCCGTTCGATCACGCGCGCGGAACTGCCGCAACGCGCCGTGCTGGGCTTTTCGAATGTGAAGGCCAACGGCACCACCTACCGCATCTTTTCCGTGCAAACCAGTTCCCAGACGGTGCAGATCGCCCAGGACATGGCCGTGCGCAAGCGCATGGCCGGCAGCCTGGCGCTGCGCACGGTCGGCCCCATCGCGCTGATGGCGCCTATCCTGATGCTGGTGGTCTGGTGGGTCGTCAGCGGTTCGCTGGCGCCCGTCTCGCGCGTGCGCAAGCAGGTGGCGGCGCGCCAGGCGGACGACCTGTCGCCCGTCTCGGAAGCGGGCTTGCCCGACGAAGTGCGCCCGCTCGTGCATGAGCTCAATCTTTTGTTCGGCCGTGTCAAAACGGCGTTCGACGCGCAGCAGCATTTCGTCGCCGACGCCGCGCATGAATTGCGCACGCCGCTGGCGGCCTTGAAGCTGCAGGTGTTGAGCCTGGAGCGGGCCGAATCGGCAGAAAAGCGCAGCCTGGCCATTTCCCGCGTGAGCGCCGGCATCGAGCGGGCCACGCGCCTGGTCGAGCAATTGCTGGTGCTGGCGCGCCAGGAAGCGAGCGCCGCCAGCGGCGACCAGCTGCAGGCGGTGGATTTGAACGACGTCGTCAAGCGCGCGCTGGGCGACATGGCCGGCATCGCGCAGGCGCGCAAGATAGACCTGGGCCTGCACCACATGGATGCGGCCAGCGTCGCCGGCCAGGCCGACGCGCTCAACATCATGCTGCGCAATCTGGTCGACAACGCCATCAAGTACACGCCGCAGGGCGGCACGGTCGACATCGACCTGCGCGCCAGCCCCGTCGGCGTGACCTTATCGGTGGAAGACAGTGGCCCGGGCATCCCGCCCGAGGAGCGCGAACGCGTCTTCAGCCGCTTCTACCGCGTGCCCGGCACGGACGCCAACGGCAGCGGCCTGGGGCTGGCCATCATCAAGGCCATCGCCGAGCGCCATGGCGCGCGCCTGGTGCTCGACAAATCCGAGCGCCTGGGCGGCCTGTGCGTGCGCGTGGAATTCCCGCAAGCCGTAAAAAAATAACGTTTTGATCATGATCTTTGGCATGTTGCATTGACGCGCGCGCCGCTGGCATATATTGTCTGCGCAATAAGCAATCAAGCAAACGGAGCGCAGCATGCAGAAGATCGGCTTTTCAGGAACCCTCGATCCCATCACCAACGGCCACATGTGGGTGATCGGCGAGGCGCGTTCGCTCGCCGACGAGGTGATCGTGTTCCTGTCGCAAAACCCCGCCAAGCGTCCCCAATTTCCCGCCGAAGACCGCAAGCGCATCATCGAGCAGAGCGCGCGCGAATGCGGCTGGGAGAATGTGCAGGTGGTCATCGTCAAGGGCGACTACACGGCGCGCGCGGCGAAAAAGCATGGCTGCGACTACCTGATCCGCGGCATCCGCACGACGGCCGATTTCGACTATGAAAACCTGATCCAGCAAACGAATGTGGACGTGTTGCAGGGCGCCAAGACGATCTTCGTCATGCCGCCGCGCGACCTCGGCTCCGTCAGTTCCAGCTTCGTCAAGGCGCTGGAAGGGCCCGTCGGCTGGAACTGGACCATGAAGAAATTCGTCCCCGGCCCGGCCTACCAGGCGTGGATACTCGACTGCCTGCGCAAGGAGTGGGAAGTGCTGTGGCACTACGCCACCGCCTCGCCAGCGGACATCGCCCTGTTTGACCACTGGTTCGCGTACCTGACGGGACCGCAGGCGTACGGCGGCGCGGACCGCCACTATCACAACCTCGACCACCTGGTGCACGGTCTGTCCGAGATCCGCGTGTGGGCCGACAATACCTATGCGCCCAAGCGCGACAGCGCGCTGGTCAAGAAGGCGTTCTGGTTCCACGACGCCGTCTACAGCCACGACGAAGACGCCCTGTATTCGAGCGAAGAGGCCAGTGCCCAGCTATGGCTGGCCAGCGGCCTCGATGCGGGCGATAATCAGGATGTGGCGCAATTGATACGCGCCACCGACCATTTCCAGGGTCCCGGCATCAGCCACGCGCTGAAGGACGCCATGCTCAGCGCCGACCTGGCCATCCTGGGCCAGGACGAGGAGGTGTACCTGGCGTATACGCAAGCCATCGTCCGCGAATACGCGCACGTGGACCCCGCGCGTTTCAACGAACAGCGGGGCCTGGCCCTGCAGCATCTGTGCGCCAAGGCACAGGCGGGCCAGCTGTTTGGCGATGCGTATTTCGCCGACCAGTACAACGAGCGGGCCATCGACAACATGCAGAAGGAGATCGCGGCGCTGGCGGCGCACTCGCGTGCATGATGTCACGCCGCCGGCGTGGCGGCGGCCTTGGTCTGGGTATCACAGACAACTGGTTTGCCACGGAGCGCCCCCGTCGCCGCAGATGCCGGCAGGTCCGCAGGCGCGGGGAATGGCGATGCCGGATTGACAGACGGGCGCGCCGGTCCGTGCTGCGGGACTCACCGATCCCCAGCATTGGCATGTCGTCAGCAGCCATCCTGACGGCAGTTTCTGTGGCATGGGCGGGGCAAACCCCGAGACGCCTATCGAGCGGGTACCGACACGCGGCGGCAACAGCAATCTGGCTTCGTTTTCTCGGGCATATGCAGGGGCTTCGACAGGACCGCCATCGGATGAGTTATCCACCCATTGTTTGGCAAAGCCCGTTACACCCCAATCCTTGTATTGCTGGACATGCATCATTTCATGCGCCCATAGCGCAGGATCGCGCGCATCATCATCGCTGCGAAAAATGACGGCATTCAAGACTGTAATAGCGCGCGTGTTGCTGTTAAATTGCATTTGTGCCGCCTGTAGCGTGTTCTGCAAAGCACTCCACTCGCTGGTCCAGCGGACGGAGTCGAGCAAGTCGGGGGAATGCCAACGCATCAGGAAAGCCTTGATTTCTGGCTCCATGCCATTGGCATGACCGCCTGTGACAACGGCGTTGCGTGCCGATACCATCGCCGCTGCCACCGGCGTGTAGGGAATCTGGCCTGGATTTTGTATCAACTGGATTGCCGCATCGGGATTTTTTACGGCAAATTCAGTGATGTCGCCTAGCGTCGGGATGCCGGTGGGGTTGAGAGGCGCAAGCGGATTCAGAATGGTGCCGATGGGATCTGTCTTACCCCGCTCAATCACCTTGCCGGGATCGATGACGGGGGAAGAATGCAGCCACTTTTAGGAAGGCAGGCACATCCGACTAGCGGCACGCATGCTTCATACTGACAATCGGGGCAGTCGGCCGTGGCCGCCGTAGTACTGAAGAATATGCCTACCAGCGCCAGCAAGCCAGCGGTCATGTGCGATAGCGTAGCCATGGGTCCCCCTTATGCAGGTTGCCCCTGTTATATGGCATGGTGCGGTGGTGGCAACAACGATGACGATACGCCTGATCCCTGCGCACGGCAGGGCATTTCGCCTGAAACAAGGAAGGCTTTGCGCTAGCTCAATTCATTCAATTCAGTCAGGAATTTTTCGGCTTGATGCCATGGATAGCGTGCTCATGCGGGAAATGCCTAGGGATGATCGGTGCTGCTCTGCGCGCCATGTCGCAGCGTATCCAGCGTGTGCCATGGGGTCACACGGTAGCCGCCGTATTCCGGTACAGGTATTGTGCGGTAGTCGAATCTGTGCCGGGGTGACAACGCCTGAAAAACCGACGCACAGTAGGTTTTGACCGGCGTTCCTGGCGTCATTCCTGCGAATTAGCCCTGTACCCCGTCACTCTGGCGGATCGCCGCCCTGGCGCGCGCCGCGTGCAGCTTTTTGAAGCTGTCGATCAGGCGCTGGTGCCGGTCCAGACCTTCCAGCTGCATGCTGGTCGGGGTCAGGCCGTAGAAGCGCACGCTGCCGTCTACCGAGCCCAGCACCGCGTCCATGCGTTCGTTGCCAAACATGCGGCGGAAATTGACGACATAGTCGTCCAGTTCCAGCTCGTCGTCGAGTTCCACTTCCAGCACCACGTTCAAGGCTTGATAGAACAGCTTGCGCTCGAGCGTGTTGTCGTTGTACTGCAGGAAGGTTTCCACCAGCTCTTTCGCTTCCTCGAATTGCTGCAGAACGAGATGAATCAGCAGCTTCAATTCCAGGGTCGTCAGCTGGCCCCATACCGTGTTTTCGTCAAACTCGATGCCGATCAGGGTGGCGATGTCGCCGTACTCGTCGAGCTCGCTGTTTTCCAGGCGGTCGAGCAGGTCTTCCAGGCTGGCATCGTCCAGCTTATGCAGGTTCAGGATGTCGGCGCGGAACAGCAGCGCCTTGTTGGTATTGTCCCAGATCAAATCTTCGACCGGATACACCTCGGAATAACCGGGCACGAGGATGCGGCAGGCGGTGGCGCCCAGCTGGTCGTACTCGGCCGTGTACACTTCCTTGCCCATGCCGGCGAGGATGCCGAACAGGGTCGCCGCTTCCTCGGCATTCGAGTTCTCGCCCTGGCCGGAAAAATCCCACTCGACAAAATCGTAATCGGCCTTCGCGCTGAAGAAGCGCCACGAGACGATGCCGCTCGAATCGATGAAGTGTTCGACGAAGTTGTTCGGCTCGGTGACGGCTTCGCTGGCAAACGTCGGCTGCGGCAAGTCGTTCAAGCCCTCGAAGCTGCGGCCCTGCAGCAATTCCGTCAGGCTGCGCTCGAGCGCCACTTCCAGGCTCGGGTGCGCGCCGAACGAGGCAAACACGCCGCCCGTGCGTGGGTTCATCAGGGTGACGCACATCACCGGGTACACGCCGCCCAGCGACGCATCTTTCACCAGCACGGGGAAACCCTGTTCTTCCAGCCCCTGTATGCCCGCCAGGATGCCCGGGTATTTCGCCAGCACTTCCTGCGGCACGTCGGGCAGGGCGATCTCGCCTTCAAGGATTTCGCGCTTGACGGCCCGCTCGAAAATTTCCGACAGACATTGCACCTGGGCTTCGACCAGGGTATTGCCGGCGCTCATGCCATTGCTGACGTACAGGTTTTCAATCAGGTTCGACGGGAAATACACGACCTCGCCATCGGAATGGCGCACATACGGCAGCGAGCAGATGCCGCGCTCGGCATTGCCGGAATTGGTGTCGACCAGGTGCGAGCCGCGCAGCTCGCCATCGGCATCGTAGATGTCGCGGCAGTAGGCGTCGAGAATCTCCTTCGGCAGCGCATCCTTGCGGCCCGGCTTGAACCAGCGCTCGTTCGGGTAATGGACAAAATCCGCGTTGGCGATGTCCTCGCCCCAGAACGACCCGGCGTAGAAATGGTTGTTGCTGAGGCGCTCGATATACTCGCCCAGGGCCGACGCCAGCGCGCTTTCCTTGGTTGCGCCCTTGCCGTTGGTAAAGCACATGGGCGAATGCGCATCGCGGATATGCAGCGACCACACGTTCGGAATGATGTTGCGCCACGAGGCGATTTCAATCTTGATGCCCAGGCCCGCCAGCAGGCCCGACATATTGGCGATGGTCTGTTCCAGCGGCAAATCCTTGCCGACGATATAGGTATTCGCGCCCGGCGCCGGATTCAGGGCCAGCAAGGCCTGGGCATCGGCATCCAGGTTTTCCACCTCTTCAATGACGAACTCGGGGCCCGTCTGCACCACTTTCTTCACCGTGCAACGGTCGATCGAGCGCAGGATGCCCTGGCGGTCCTTGGCCGAGATATCGGCCGGCAGCTCGACCTGGATCTTGAAAATCTGCTGGTAGCGGTTTTCCGGATCGACGATATTGTTTTGCGACAGGCGGATATTTTCCGTGGAAATATTGCGTGTATCGCAATACAACTTCACGAAGTAGGCCGCGCACAGTGCCGATGATGCCAAAAAGTAATCGAACGGGCCAGGCGCCGAGCCATCGCCCTTGTAGCGGATGGGCTGGTCGGCGATGACCGTAAAATCGTCGAACTTGGCTTCGAGACGCAGCTTGTCGAGAAAGTTGACTTTAATTTCCATGAAGTAATCCAATACTGTGCTTATGAGTTAGCCGCTATTATCCGTGCTTTCCGCCGCAGGGCAAAGATTGTTCACCGTGGCCGTGCTGGCCGGGAGCTGCTGGGGCAATGATGCAGGCATGATAGTTCATGGCTTTTCACCTATCGCACAGAAGGTTGTCTATATGGATATTCTTGCTGACATACAAAAATCGCAAGCTGTGATGGACGAGCTCGCATCGCAGTGCGATGTTGGCCTTGGCCGTGCTGGGCGGACGTGAGTGTATTGCTGCCCGCCTAAAAAAACAGCGGCTGCCCATGCTGGCGCAGCCGCTGTTGTTTCAGGCGGACACGGTGATCAGAACTTCACCCACAGCCGTCCGAAATACGAGGCGCCGTTCAGGCCGAACTGCACGCTGTCGTACTTGAAGCCGTTGTCCGTCTCGTCCGCGTTTTGCGTGGTGGGCTTGACGTTGAAGATGTTGTTGCCGCCAAAGGTCAGCTTGGTGTTTTTGTTGATGCTGTAGGTGAAGCTCAGGTCGGCGGACGTCTTGGCCTTGTAGCGGGCGTTCGGCACGCCCTCGGCCGTGCCGCTGAAGGTGCCCAGGGTTTGCGGGCCAAAGTAGATGATGCGCAGGTCCGACTCCAGCTTGCCCGTGATGTAGTCGAAGCCCAGGGTGGCTTTCGCGCGCGGGCCGCCCTGTTCGATGAACAGGCGTTCGCGCTCGGACAGCAGTACGTCTTCAAAGCCCGTCAGTGAGGCGGGCGTCTTGACCTTCGTCACTTCCGTCTTGCTCAGGTTCAAGGCCAGGAAGGTGTTCAGGCGGTTGCCGGCCAGCTCGCCCTTGTGCGAAGCCGTCAAGTCCAGCCCGCGCGTGCGCGTGTCGATGGAGTTGACGAAGAATTGTGCCTCGCCCACGCCCAGCAAGGCCAGGCGCGCGGCCAGGTCCGGGTAGTTGTCGGCATTGAAGCGGCCCGACAGCACGATGCGGTCCTTGATCTTGATGTTGTACAAGTCGGCCGTCACGGAAATGGCTTGCGTCGGCGTCCAGGTGGTGCCGAACGTAAAGCTGGTGGATTTTTCCTCTTTCAGCTTGGGAATGCCGGCCGCATTGGCGACGGTGCCGCCGTTCGGCGCCAGCACCACGTCGGTGGGCACGCCGCCGATGAAGTCGGTGAAGGTGGACGAGAAATACACTTGCTGCAACGATGGCGCGCGGAAACCCGTGCTGGCCGAGCCGCGCAGCAGCACGTTCGGCGCCACTTTATAGCTGGCGGCCAGCTTGCCCGTCACGGTGGAGCCGAAATCGCTGAATTTTTCATAGCGCAGGGCCGCCTGGGTTTTCAGGCGTTCCGTCCAGTCCAGTTCCACGTCGGCATACGCGGCGATGCTGTGGCGTTTGGCCTTGGTGGCGTCGCCGGGCTGGAAGCCGGGAAAGCCCTGGCTGCCCGCATTGCCGCCCGTGCCCACGCCGTCGGCATCGATGTAGGAGTTCGGCTCGCCGGCCATGATCTTGTATTCCTCGCTGCGGTATTCGGCGCCGAAGGCCACGTTCATGCCGCGCATTACCGTGTCGTAGTAGCGGCTGAAATCGGCGTTGCTGGTCAGTTGCTGGAACGAGAAGCCGCCCGCGTCAAAGTTGCTGGCGCTGACGCCCTTGCCGCCGTTCATCAGGTCGAGGTTGGCGATCGAGGCATTCAGCGTGTTGCTGATGTCATAGCGCATCTTGTTGTAGCCATAGGTTTGCGAAAAATCCGCATGCCATTCGCCGATCTGGCTGCGGTGGCCGATGGTGGCGTACTGGTCGTCGATCTTGCCGTTAATGAAGGGTACGAAACCGTTCGGATACATGGCGGCCGAATTGCGTGATGGAATGTCGTCGCTGCCGATGCCGCCCCGGCCGAACGCGGCGCTCGATGCGTCGCGCGTCTGCGCGCCGGCCGTGAAGTACAGCTTGCCCGTGCCGCTGGTGGCGTAGTCGCCATTCAGGTACAGGGTCTTGTTCTTGGACTTGGTGTCGCCGATGATGCGCATGCTGTCCGCGTCGGCCCGGTTCGAGCGGCCCCGGTCCAGGTATTCGCCCGTGATGGCCAGGGTGCCCTTGTCGCCCAGCGCGATGCCGCAGTAGGCGGAGGTCATGTAATTCTTGCCGTCGCCTTCCGAGTACTGGCTGTAGCCGGCCACCGCTTCGCAGCCCAGGCTTTTCTTCAGTTCGATGTCGATCACGCCGGCAATGGCGTCCGAGCCGTACTGGGCGGCGGCGCCGTCGCGCAGCACTTGCACGTTCTTGATCGCCAGCAAAGGAATCGCATTCATGTCCGTGCCCGTGTTGCCGCGGTTGCGCGCGCCGAACAGGTTGACCAGGGCCGTCGTGTGGCGCCGCTTGCCGTTCACCAGCACCAGGGTCTGATCGGAGCCGAGGCCGCGCAGGGCGGCCGAATCGATCAGGTCGGCCCCGTCGGCGCCCGTCTGGCGCGTGGAGTTGAACGAGGGCGAAATGTATTGCAGCGATTGCGCCAGGTCGAATTGTCCGCCTTGCTCGGCCACCCGGGAAATGGGGATGATATCGACCGGTACCATGGTGTCGGTGGCGGAACTGGCGACCCGGCGCGAGCCGACCACGCTGACCGTTTGCACGGGACCGTCCGTGGCCGTTGCCTCGCTGCTCTGCGCCATGGCGGCGGGACTGAAGGCGGCGAGGGCGGTGCTGCCGTACAGGCTGATGAGGATGGCTTTACGCAAGGTGGTAAGGGTCGGCACGCAGTGTCTCCAAGTGGCTGATGAGCAAGATTCGTGACTTGATTCTAGTGCCATCATTTCAGCATTCACCAGCGATACTTTGTTTTGTTATTACAAATTTGCCGTAACTGTTGTTTCCTGGTTGATTATCTTTTTGCCGCTGCCCGGCTTGCCTTGTACCGGTGCGCGATGCCCCATTCAGGTGCTGCGCTGCACCATGCCGCCCACCCAGATTGCGTCTGCGCTGTATTGCACCTCGATCAAACAGGGCTGCTGCGTCACATGGCCCTGATGCAGGCGCAACGACTGTTGTCGGTGCGCCGCCAGCGCGCCCGCCGCCACACCCGTGGCGCTGTCTTCCAGCGCCGGGTCCAGGTGGTTGAAGTTGCGCCCTTCATATTCATGCTCGCCCGTGCGGCAATACGCATAGCAGCCGCAGACCTGATGCAAGGCGCTCCAGTCGGCGATCAATTCCAGGTTCGGCCGCAGCGCCCGCAGCGTGGTGCGGTCGGCCACTTCCAGCAGCAGCTTCGGGCTGCCGACGGAGGCGATCACGGGCGGCGACAGCAAGTGCATGTGCTGGCCCATGAGTTCCGACGGTACATATGTTTCCAGCATGACGGCCGGTGCCGGCTGCGATGTCAAGCCAATGAAGATTCCTTCCGCGCGGCGCACCAGCTGCAAGGCTTGCCCGCGCATGGCGGTCGTCACCGTCAGCGCCGCCGGGGCGCCGGGCGCCGCCAGCAGCACGTGCGCGGCGGCCAGGGTGGCGTGCAGGCACAGGGGGCTGCGCGTGTGCGGATAAAAATAGTCGAGCACGATGCCGCCGTCCGCCTGGCGGTCGAGGAAGACGCAGGCGCTCACTTGCCGTTCGCGGGCGAAGGCCTGGCGCGCCGTTTCTCCGCTGCCATCGTTTTCCACGACCAGCGCCGCATTGCCGCCACCGGGGGCGGCGCCGAAACATTTTAATAAGTGAACGATCATGGCGGGCACTGTGCAAGGTAAAACCCCAGCATAACTGAGATGGTCGTTTTCAGATGAGTATAATATACTGTGTTTATATACAGTATTGAGGTAGATCATGTGGGGCGCTGTTTTACCCGAGTATGCTGAGTTGTACTGCCTGAGCAATTTCAGCTTCCTGCATGGGGCCTCGCATGCGGAAGAGCTGGTCGCGCGCTCCATGCAGCTTGGTTACAAGGCGCTGGCCATCACGGACGAGTGTTCGCTGGCCGGTGTCGTGCGCGCCCATGCGGTGGCCAAGCGGGCCGGTTTCCCCCTGATTATCGGCGCGCATTTCCATTTGACGCAGGCCGATGGCAGCCCGGGGCCGTCGCTGCTGGCGCTGGTGCGTGATATCGACGGTTACGGCAACTTGTCTGAACTGATCACCATGGCGCGCACGCGGGCGGCCAAGGGGCGCTATGTGCTGACGCCCGACGATTTCACGGCGCCGTCGCCGGAGTTTGCCCATTTGCGGGGTTTACCGGGCTGTCTGATGATCTTGCTGCCCGGCTATCCGGCCCGGCCCGAGGCGCTGCGCGCGCAGGGCGCGTGGATGGCGGCCACCTTTGGCGGCGAGCGCAGCTGGATCGGCCTGAACCTGCTGCAGCGGGCGCAGGATGACGCGCACCGCGGCGCCGTGCAAGAGGCGGCGCAGGCGCTGGGCTTGTCCGTGGCGGCCGTCGGCCATGTGTGCATGCACGTGCGGTCGCGCAAGCCCTTGCTCGACACCCTGTGCGCGATACGCGTGGGCAAACCCGTGGGCGAGTGCGGCTATGCGCTGGCGCAAAATGCGGAGCAGCATCTGCGCGCGCGCTTGCGCCTGGCCAATGTGTATCCGCCGCAAGCGCTGGCGGAAACCGTGCGCATCGCCGGACTGTGCGATTTTTCCCTCGACAGCCTGCGCTATGACTATCCCGTCGAGCTGGTGCCGCACGGCCACACGCCGGCGACGTATCTGCGCGAGGAAACGTATGCGGGCGCGCGCCTGCGCTTTCCGCTCGGTATCCCGGCCAACGTGCAGGAGCAGATCGAGCAGGAGCTGGAGCTGATCCGGGATCTTTCCTACGAAGCGTATTTTTTGACCGTCTACGATATCGTGCGCTTTGCCCGCTCGCAAAACATCCTGTGCCAGGGCCGCGGATCGGCCGCCAATTCGGCCGTCTGCTATTGCCTGCACATCACGGAAGTGGACCCCGCGCGCGGCAATTGCCTGGTCGGGCGCTTCATGTCGCGCGAGCGCAACGAACCGCCCGATATCGACGTCGATTTCGAGCACCAGCGGCGCGAAGAGGTCATCCAATATATCTACGGGAAATATGGGCGCGAGCGCGCCGCGCTGGCCGCCGTGGTGATCAGCTACCGGCCGAAGAGCGCCTTGCGCGACAGCGGGCGTGCGCTGGGGATCGACCTGGCCATCGTGGAAAAGGTGGCCAAGGCGCATCGCTGGTTCGACGGCAAGCGCGATCTGCTGGAGCGCCTGGCCGAATGCGGGCTGGACCCGGAGGCGGCATTGTCGCAGCAGTGGGCCGGCCTGGCGCAGCAATTGCTGGGCTTTCCCCGCCATTTGTCCCAGCATCCGGGCGGCTTTGTCATCGCGCAGGGAAAATTGTCGCGTCTGGTGCCGATCGAAAACGCCAGCATGGCCGAGCGCAGCGTCATCGAGTGGGACAAGAACGACCTGGAAGAGCTGGGCCTGATGAAGGTCGACGTGCTGGCGCTGGGCATGCTGTCGGCCCTGCGCCGCGCCCTGGAGCTGGTGAGCGGGCGGCGCGGCGAGGAATTCCGCCTGCAGGATATTCCCGCCGAAGACCCCGCCACCTACGACATGATGTGCCAGGCGGACACCATCGGCGTGTTCCAGATCGAGTCGCGCGCGCAGATGAGCATGCTGCCCCGGCTGCGGCCCCGTGAATTCTACGACCTCGTCATCGAAGTGGCGCTGGTGCGCCCCGGGCCCATCCAGGGCGGCATGGTGCATCCTTACTTGCAGCGGCGCCAGCAGAAGGAGCCGGTCGAGTATCCGAAGGGGCTGGACAAGGCGCTGGGACGCACCCTGGGCATCCCGATCTTCCAGGAACAGGTGATGCAGGTAGCCATCATCGCGGCCGATTTCACGCCCGGCGAGGCGGACCAGTTGCGACGCGCCATGGCGGCCTGGAAACGCAAGGGCGGCATGAACAATTACAAGGAACGTATCGTCGAAACGATGGTCAAAAATGCGTATAAACGGGAGTTCGCGGAGGCCATCTTCAGCCAGATCGAGGGTTTCGGCGAATACGGCTTTCCCGAGTCGCACGCGGCCAGCTTCGCCCTGCTGACGTACGCCAGTTCCTGGCTGAAATGCCACGAACCGGCCGCCTTCCTGTGCGCCTTGCTGAATAGCCAGCCCATGGGCTTTTACAGCCCCTCGCAACTGGTGCAGGATGGCCGCCGGCATGGCGTGCAGGTGCTGCCCGTCGACGTGGCCGTCAGCGGCTGGGAGGCGGCGCTGGAAGCGCCGGCAGGGCAGGGCGGGCAGAGTGCTGCACCGGCCGTGCGCCTGGGCTTGAACAGCCTGTTCGGCATGCGCGCGGAGGCGGCCCGGCGCATCGAGGATGCGCGCGCCATCGCCGCCTTCGTCGACGTGGCCGACCTGGCCCGGCGCGGCGGCCTTGACCGCCATGACTTGCAGGTGCTCGCTGCCGGCAACGCGCTGCATGCGCTGGCCGGGCACCGGCGCGCGGCACTGTGGCAGGCGGCCGGCGCCGTGCCAGACAGGGATTTGCTGCGCGACACCACGCAAGAGGAAGACTTGCCCGTGCTGGCCGCACCGACGGAAGGCGAAAGCATCGTCAGCGACTACCGCGCGCAAGGCCTGACCCTGGGCCGCCACCCGCTGGCGCTGCTGCGCAGGCAATTGCTGGAACAGCGTTTCATGCCGGCGTCCACGCTGATGACGTACACCAGCGGGCAAGTGGCGCGCGCCTGCGGCATCGTCACCGTGCGCCAGCGTCCGGGCACGGCCAAGGGCGTGATCTTCATGACCCTGGAAGACGAGACGGGCAGCGTCAACGTCATCGTCTGGCCCGACCTGGTGGAAAGCCAGCGGCGCGAGGTCTTGAGCGCGCCGCTGCTGGGCGTGTACGGCGTGTGGCAAAGGGAGGGCATCGTGCGCAACCTGGTGGCCAAGCACCTGGTCGATATGTCGCACTTGCTGGGGCGCTTGCGGACCAGCAGCCGCGATTTCTGTTGAGGCTTGTCAACATCGTCCGGACGGTGGCATGATTATCATCATGACTACCTTGCCCGAACCCACCCTGCGTCCCGCCCTGGTCGCCGACGCGCCCGCCATCGTCGCCCTGATCGACGACCTGATGCCTTTTTTAACCTTGCACCCGGACGGCGCGGGGGCAGAAAAGTTCATCGAGAACTGCCGCCAGCCGGCCATCGAAGGCTATCTGTCGCTGCCCAATTATGCCTACCAGCTGGCGCATATCGACGGCGAACTGGCCGGCGTGGTGGCCATGCGCGACAACACGCATCTGTTCCACATGTTCGTGCCGCGCGCCCTGCACCGGCGCGGCATGGCGCGCCGTCTGTGGCAGGCAGCGCGCGATGCGGCGCTGGCCAGGGGCGGCGTGACGGCCTTTACCGTCAACTCCTCGGCCTACGCCTTGCCCCTGTACGAAAGCCTGGGCTTTGTCGCCACGGGGCCGAAAGTGGAGACGGGCGGCATCGCCTTCGTGCCGATGCGCATGGAATTGACGGCCTGATTACCAGCGCACGATCTTGCCCGGATTCATGATGTTCTTCGGGTCCAGCGCGTGCTTGACGGCGCGCATGGTGTCGATGGCGCCCTCGCCATGCTCTTCCACCAGGAAGGCCATCTTGTGCATGCCCACGCCATGCTCGCCCGTGCAGGTGCCGTCCATGCCGATGGCGCGCGTGACCATGTCGCCGTTGACCTTTTCGGCGCGGGCGACGTCGGCCGGGTCGTCCGGGTCGACCAGCATCTGCACGTGGAAATTGCCGTCGCCCACGTGGCCGATGATGGCGTAGACGAGGCCCCGCGCTTCGCAATCGGCCTGGGTGGCGAGAATGCATTCGGCCAGGCGCGAAATGGGCACGCAGCAGTCGGTGGAAATGGCGCGGCTGCCGGGGCGCATCTGCAGCAGGGCGAAATACGCGTTGTGGCGCGCGGTCCACAGGCGCGAGCGCTCTTCGGGGCGGCTGGCCCACTCGAAATCGCTGGCGCCGTGCTCGGCCGTGATGGCTTGCACCAGCTGCGCCTGCTCGGCCACGCTGGCCGGCGTGCCGTGGAATTCAAACAGCAGCAGCGGCTTTTCCGGCAAGGCCATCTTGTCGTAGGCATTGATGGCCTTGACGCCGTTTTCATCGAGAAACTCGACCCGTGCCACGGGAATGCCCATCTGGATGGTCTGGATCACGGCGCTGACGGCTTCACCCGTGCCGGGGAACGAGCACACTGCTGCCGAGATCGCTTCGGGCAGCGGATACAGTTTCACGGTCACTTCCGTGATGATGCCCAGGGTCCCTTCGCTGCCGACAAATAAACGCGTCAGGTCGTAGCCGGCCGACGATTTTTTCGCCCTGGTCCCCGTCTTGATGATGCGCCCGTCGGCCGTGACCACCGTCAGGGCCAGCACGTTTTCACGCATGGTGCCGTAGCGCACGGCGTTCGTGCCGGACGCGCGCGTGGCCGCCATGCCGCCCAACGACGCATTCGCGCCCGGGTCGATGGGGAAGAACAGGCCCGTGTCGCGGATGTCCTCGTTCAGCTGCTTGCGCGTCACGCCTGCCTGCACGGTGGCCGTCAAGTCTTCACTATGCACGGCGACCATTTGCTGCATTTGCGACAGATCAATCGTCACGCCGCCATGCAGGGCCAGCACGTGGCCTTCGAGCGAGGTGCCGCTGCCGTAGGCGATGACGGGCACGTCGTGCGCGCTGCACAGCTTGACGGCGGCCGCCACTTCCTCGGTGGAATGGGCGAAGATGACGGCATCGGGCAGCATGGGGGGATAGCTCGACTCGTCGCGGCCATGGTGTGCGCGCATGGCTTGCGTCATGGAAAAGCGGTCGGCAAAGATCAGGGAAAGTACGGCAGCAAGGGATGCGGGCAGCGGTTTTTTCAGTACCGCCAACTGGTCAGTTTGATTCACGCGAGTCCTCCGTTTTTTTATTCTACTCCGCGCCCGGGGATTTCATCGAGGCACCATTTTTGCCAGTTGTAAAAAAATTCGCATGGCGGGTCGTGCATTGGTTGTAAATGAGAATCATTTCTATTAGAATGCCCGCCAGTAGTTATTTTGCAATGCGTTCTTCCACCCGAAAGGCCATGCCATGAAATTTCCCTTGTCCCTCGCCGCCGTCCTGCCCGCCTGCGTGCTGGCGCTGGGCGCCTGCAGCAGCGTCGCTCCGCCGCCCGCCGCGAAAGCCGCGTCCGCTTCTGCGCACGACGTGCGGCAGTTGGGCGAGATCGTCGACCTGCGCAGCGGCCAGCGCGTGACTGCCGAGCAATTGCTGGCCCAGCTGGCCGCCGCCCCGAGGGTCATCGTGGGCGAGCAGCATGATCAGCTCAGCCACCACCGGATCGAGCAATGGCTGCTGCAGCAATTGCAGGGCCAGCGTCCGCAAGGCAGCGTGCTGCTGGAAATGCTGAACCCGGACCAGCAAGCCAAGGTGGACAAGGTCAAGCCGTGGCTGCAGACGGACCCCGTCGTGCGCCCCGAACACGTGGCCGAACTGCTGGCCTGGCAGCCGGGCTGGAAGTGGGCGCAATATGGCGACCTGGTCATGACCGTGATGCGCGCGCCGTATCCCGTCTGGTCGGCCAACCTGGACCGCAGCGAGATCAAGCAACTGTTCATCGACCAGCCGGCCGTGCAGGGCAAGCATTCGAACCTGGCCAACGATGGCAAGGTGCATGACAAACTGAAGGACATCATCCGCGTCATGCACGACAACCAGATCGATGCGCCGCGCCTGGCCGCCATGCTGTCGGTGCAGCAGCAGCGCGACCGCCGCATGGCCGAGCGCCTGCTGGCCGCGCCCGTGCCCGCCGTGCTGATCGCCGGCGCCTACCATGCGCACAAGGACCTGGGCGTGCCGCTGCACGTGCAGGACTTGACGGGCGGCCCCGCGCCGCTGGTGCTGGTGCTGGCGCAGCAGGGCGCCACGGTGTTGGCGCCGCAGGCCGATTTCGTCTGGTACACGCCGGTGGCGGCACCCACCATCGCCAGCGTAAAGTAATTCATTGCATCTCCGCCGGGCGTTCAGCCCGGCACTCTCCCCCAGCAAGCTCCTCCATAGCAGCCAGGTAGTCCGTCCGATTTTTGCATGCGCGTGCGCGCCGTTGGCGCAGCCATGCCTGTTCACTGTAGAAGCTCCCATGCGTACCTCCTTGTTGTATATCAAAGCCGCCGCCGGCGGCGTGTTTCTTGCCCTGTTCCATGCCGGCGCGCAAGCGTCCGCGCTGCCACACGACATGTCGCCGCTGGGCATGTTCTTCGCCGCCGACCAGGTGGTCAAAAGCGTGCTCATCGGCTTGCTGCTCGCCGCGCTGGCCACCTGGGTGGTCTTGCTGGTGAAGGGCGCCAGCTTGATGCAAGCGCGGCGCGAAGCGGCGCTGGCCGTCGCCGTGCTGAAGACGGCGGCCTCCTTGCCGGACGCGGCAGTAAAGAGCGGGGCGTCTGTCCTGGCACAACGGTTGCTCGATGATGTGCAGCAGGAACTGAATCTGTCGCACGCCAGCGCGTCGGCGGCGGCCTTGAAGGAGCGGGCCGGCTTTCGCCAGGAACAATTCATTGCGCAGCAGGTGCGCGCCATGACGCAAGGCATCGGACTGCTGGCCAGCATAGGCGCCGTGGCGCCGTTCGTCGGCCTGTTCGGCACCGTGTGGGGCATCATGAACAGTTTCATCGGCATCGCCGTCAGCCAGAGCACGAATTTGGCGACCGTCGCGCCCGGCATCGCGGAAGCCTTGCTGGCCACGGCCTTGGGCCTGGTGGCGGCGATACCCGCCGTGGTCATCTATAACGTCTTGAGCCGTGGCATCAACCAGGTCAAGGCGCAGCTGCGCGCCGCCTCGGCGCAAGTGCTGCTGATGCTGAGCCGCGACCTCGATGCGCGCAAGCAGGCCTGAACCATGGCCAGCCTTTTCCCATCGCAGGACGACGACACGGCCGACATGCCGGAATTGAGCGAGATCAATGTCACGCCCTTCATCGACGTGATGCTGGTGCTCTTGATCATCTTCATGGTGGTCTCGCCGCTGGCCACCGTGGACCTGAAGATCGACTTGCCGGCCGCCACGGCCAAACCCGAGCCGCGTCCCGAAAAACCGTTGTTCGTCTCCCTGAAGGCGGACCGCAGCCTGTATCTGGGCGAGTCGCCCGTGGCGCGCGAACAGCTGGGCCGCCTGCTCGATGCACAGACGGGCGGCGACCGCCAGCGCACGCTGTTTTTCCAGGCCGACAAGCAAGCCGCATATGAAGACGTGCTGGGCGTGATGGATGCCCTGCGCCAGGCAGGCTATTTGAAAGTGGGCCTGGTGGGCCGGGAGGGCGGGTGAGAGCGCCGTCCACGCTGGCACCGCGTCCGGTATTGAACTGGGGCATCGCCACGTCGCTGGTGGTGGCCACGGCGCTGGCGCTGCTGCTGTGGGTCGGCTGGCAACCCGCCGCCGTTGCGCCCGCGCAGCCGCCCGCCAGCGTGATGCTGGTGTTTGCCGCGCAGGCAATGTCGCCGGAGGCACAACAGACGGCAGCGGCAGGGGCGCGCCAGTCGGCCGCGTCCAGCGCCGCGCAGCCGAAAAAGAGTGCGGCCAGGCAGGAAGCGCTGCCCGTGCTGGCGCGCGCCGCCGCGCCGCAAATCGTCGCGGCCGAAAAAGAAGCGAAGGCAGAAGCCAGTCCGTCGCCAGATCCCGGCAAGGATGCCGCCAGGGAAGCGTCCATGCAAGCGCAGGCCAGCAGCAGCGCCACGCCGGCACCAAGCACCATGCGCGGTCCGCAGGCGGCGCCGTTCGACAGCGACACGCCGCCCGCCAGCGCGGCACCGGCCAGCTGGCAAAGCCGGGTGCTCGGCCACCTGGCCCGCTTCAAGCGCTATCCGGGCGACGCGCGCCAGCGCAAGCGGGCCGGCGCGGCCTGGGTGCGCTTCCAGGTGGACCGCGACGGCAAGCTGCTGGCCAGCGAACTGGTCACTTCATCGGGCACGGTGCTGCTCGACCGCGAAGCGCTGCAAGTGCTTGAGCGCGCGCAGCCGCTGCCGGCGCCGCCCGACAACGTCCTGCGCCAGGGCACGGTGACCGTCACCTTGCCCGTGTCGTTCAAGCTGGAGCCAGGACAGGACAAGGCATGAGGATGCCGATTGTATTCATTAAAAATCCAACCATAACAAATCGAGGGTGTATGCATATCAAGACAATGACGCGGGCCGTGGGCATCTGCATGGCCTTGCTGGCGCAGCAGGCTGGGGCGCAGTCGCAGGAAAGCGGCAAAGTGGAATTTTCGCCGCTGAATGTATCGGGTCAAGCGCTACCCGTGGAACAGCAGGCGCTGGAAAAACCGGGCGCCGTCAGCGCGCGCGGCGCCGATACGCGCTTGCAGAGTGTCGACCAGATCGTGCGCGGCATGCCGGGCACGTTCACGCAGATCGATCCGGCGCAGGGCGCCGTCAGCGTCAACATCCGCGGCTTGTCGGGCCTGGGCCGCGTCAACATGATGGTCGATGGCGTGAGCCAGAATTACTACGGCAGCGCGCCGTCGTCCGTATCGCACGGCGGCGTGCCCAGCAGCCAGTTCGGCGCGCTGATCGACCCGAATTTCATTATCGGCGTGGATGTGTCGCGCGGCAATGTCGTCGGCGGCGACGGCGTCAATGCGTTGGCCGGCAGCGCCAATTTCCGTACCATCGGCGTCGATGACGTGGTCTTCGCCGGTGAAACGGTGGGCGCACGCACGAAGATGTCCGCCGGCAACAATGGCGTGGGACGCAGCGCCATGCTGGCCGTGGCCATGAAAAACCCTGCCTTCGATGGCGGCAGCGTAGGCTTTATGGCGGCCACCAGCGCCAGTGTGATCGGCAACAACTACACGAATGCGAAAGGCGTCAACAGCGAGGAATTCGGTTTCGGTTATAACCGCTATTACAAGCAAAAGCCCAAGTCGCAGCTGCTCAAGCTGGACCTTGCATTGAGCGACTTCCACGCGCTGGAATTGTCGGCGCGCGACTACCGCAATACGTTTACGCGCCGCGATACCCAGAGCGATGACTACTATGTGAAATATCACTACACGCCGTTTTCGGAATTGATCGACCTCAATGTGGTGGCCAGCAGCAGCCGTGGCAACCAGAAATACATGCCCGGGGCGTTGACCAATTTCATCAACACGAATGCGGCCAACCGCGCCGACGCCATCGACATCAACAATACCAGCAGCTTCAGGCTGGCCGGTGGCGACGCGCTGGTGACCATCGGCGGCAAGCTGATGCGCAACAAGTACAGCAAGCACGTGGAAAGCCTCGTCGACGACCCGGACAATCCGGACGCCAACCAGCAATCGATTGAAAACAATACCTTTGGTCCCGCCGGCAAGCAAAAGATCGACAGCCTGTATGCGGGCTTGCAATACAACCGCGGCCTCTACCAGATCAACGCGGGGCTGAACTACACCAGCTTCGAGCTGACGGGCTACAAGCCGGCCTGCGACGAACGCGTGAAATGTTTCCCGCAAGGGGCTTCGCACATTGCACTGAAGGAGCATGGCGTCAACCCTTCGCTGCTCGTTTCCGCGCAGGTGGCGCCGTGGTTCCAGCCGTTTGCCAGCGCCGAGCGCACCATGCGCGGGCCGAATCCGCAGGAAGTGTTTTTCTCGAATGACGGCGGGGCGTCGATGAACCCGTTTCTGAAGGGCGAGAAAGCGACGACCTATCAGCTGGGCTTCAATTCCAGCCTGCATGGCTTGCTGAGCAAGAACGACGTGCTGAACTTCAAGGCCCTGTATTTCAAGAGCAAGATCGACGGCTATATCACCAGCCAGTCCTTCCTCGTGTGCGACAGCGGGCGCAAGTGCAATATGTCGGAAGTGATCGCCACGGACTGGGAGACGGTCGATGAATACGTGACGAACATGTATATCTACATCAACTCTTCCACGCCCGTGCGCACGCGGGGCTGGGAACTGGAAGCGCAATACCAGCTGGGCCCGACCTATGCGCGCCTGTCGTACACGCGCGAAAAGACCAGCCAGCCTACGTCGATCGCCAGCGCGTGGTTTGGCGCGGCCGATATCAGCGAGCTGCCCAGCACCTATTACAACCTCGACGTGGGTACGCGTTTGCTGGAGAACAGACTGGAAGTGGGCGCCATCCTCAAGCACACGGGCTCGAACCGCCGCCTGTCGCCCGAGAATGAAGCCGATGAAGCGACGGGCGAAGTGCTGAAGGCCGAGAATCCGAAGATCCCGGCCGTGGTCGACCTGTATGCGAGCTGGCAGGTGTCGAAAAACCTGTTCCTGCGCCTGTCCGTGCAGAACGCGATGAACAAGGATTTCTCGGAAGCGCTGAACCGGCTGAACTCGATGCCGTCGCAGTCGCAGGACAACACGCCGCTGAGCACGGCGCGGGGCAGGACGTATGTGGCGGGGCTGGAGTACCGCTTTTAAAGCAGACCCCAGCCCCGCGCTTTGGCTGGATTAATACTCGCGCGGCGTCGTGCCATAGTAACTATGGATCGACGTCGCCCAGGCGCTGTCTGCCATGTTCGGCCAGTTATCCGTATCGAAGCCGGGTGCGTTTTCGATGCGTTCCTTGTCGACGTTCAGGGTGAAGCGCTTGTTGACGGTATCGAGCAGCAGCGCTTCCCAGGGCACGGCGAACAGCTTTTCGCCGATGGTGAAGACACCGCCGTGCGACATGACGGCGTAGGCAATCTTGCCGCTGCGCATGTCGATCATGATTTCCTTGATTTCGCCCAGGTGTTCATCCTTGGCGTTGTGCACATGGTCGCCGATCAGGGTGTCTGCACCCATCAGTTCAGGGCCGGGGCCTTTGTGGCCGCGGTTGACATACATGCCGTAGGCGTCGCGTTCTTCGTAGCTCATGGTGGACCTCCTGTTGAAAAATCCCAGTCTGCCGTCAGGGCGCGGCAGGGTCTGTTCGCTCGCCCACACAAAGTATGGAATTGGAAATATTTCAATTATTGCTATCGGGTAATTTTGTTGTGCGTAGACAGCAGGAGGGGGAGGGATAGTCGGTATTTGGCGCAAATTTCCGCGCGCGGGGGCGACGCAGGCGGGCTTTAGTGTATAATTTCAATTTCCCGCACGTGCCGTTCGGCACCATCTGCAATGACCAAATTTGTCTTCGTCACTGGTGGCGTTGTGTCTTCCCTTGGAAAAGGGATTGCCGCCGCCTCCCTCGCCGCGATCCTCGAATCGCGCGGCCTTAAAGTCACCATGCTCAAGCTCGACCCGTATATCAACGTCGATCCTGGCACGATGAGCCCTATGCAACACGGTGAAGTATTCGTCACCGACGACGGGGCCGAAACCGACCTCGACCTCGGTCACTACGAGCGCTTCATCTCCACCCGCATGAAAAAGGTGAATAACTTCACCACCGGCCAGATCTATGAATCGGTGATCCGCAAGGAACGCCGGGGCGAGTATCTGGGTAAGACCGTGCAGGTGATTCCGCATATCACCAATGAAATCCAGGATTACATCCGCCGTGGCGCCGAAGGCTACGACGTGGCCCTGTGCGAAATCGGCGGCACCGTCGGCGATATCGAATCCTTGCCCTTCCTGGAAGCGGCGCGTCAGCTGAGCCTGCGCGCCGGCCGCAAGAACACGGCCTTCGTCCATCTGACCCTGGTGCCTTACATCGCCTCGGCCGGTGAACTGAAGACCAAGCCGACCCAGCACTCGGTGCAAAAGCTGCGCGAAATCGGCATCTTGCCGAACGCCTTGCTGTGCCGCGCCGACCGCGCCATTCCGGAAGACGAGCGCGCGAAAATCTCGCTGTTCTCGAACATCGAGGAAGACGCCGTCATTTCCGTGTGGGACGTCGATACCATCTACAAAGTGCCGCAGATGCTGCACGACCAGGGCCTCGACAAGATCATCTGCGACGCGCTGGACCTCGATCCCGCACCGGCCGACCTGTCGATCTGGAGCAAGCTGATCTACACGATGGAACACCCGAAGGCGGAAGTGACCGTCGGCATGGTCGGCAAGTATGTCGAGCTGACCGAGTCGTACAAGTCGCTGATCGAAGCGCTGCGCCACGCCGGCATCCACACGGAAAGCCGCGTCAACATCGAGTACATCGATTCGGAAGAAATCGAAACGACCGGTTGCGACAACCTGGGCAAGTACGATGCCATCCTGGTACCGGGCGGCTTCGGCAAGCGCGGCGTGGAAGGCAAGATCAAGGCGGCCCAGTTCGCCCGCGAAAACAAGATCCCTTACCTGGGCATCTGCCTGGGCATGCAAGTGGCCCTGATCGAATACGCGCGCAACAAGGCAGGCATGCCGAACGCGAATTCGACCGAGTTCGACCTTGATACGGATCAACCTGTCGTTGCACTGATCAATGAGTGGCAAAACCACGATGGTAAAGTCGAGTTGCGCGATGAAAACTCGGACCTGGGCGGTACCATGCGCCTGGGCGCGCAGACCTGCGCCGTCAATCCGGGCACCCTCGCCGCCGAGATCTACGGCAGCGTGGTGACCGAGCGTCACCGCCATCGCTACGAAGCCAATAATCACTACCTGGCCCGTGTCGAAGCGGCTGGCCTGATCGTCTCGGCCCGCACGCCGAGCGAAGATTTGTGCGAAATCATGGAATTGCCGCGCACGGGTGAGAATGCCCACCCATGGTATATGGGCGTGCAATACCATCCTGAGTTCAAGTCGACGCCACGCACCGGCCATCCGTTGTTTACCTCGTTCATCAAGGCAGCGCTGGCGCACAAGGAAGCCAACGCCGCTGCGCAATAACGCGGTCGATCGCGACAGTATTACCCGTAAGACAGCTCCCGGCCAGATGGTTCCCGCCGGGAGTTTCTTTGCCCCTTTGTGCAATTGCGCATCAGAACGCAGTGTGCAGCCCCTGTTACGCTTAACTTTGGAGAATGACATGAGTGCTATTGTTGATATTATCGGTCGCGAAATCCTGGACTCGCGCGGTAACCCGACCGTCGAATGCGATGTGTTGCTGGAATCGGGCGTGATGGGTCGTGCGGCCGTGCCGTCGGGCGCCTCGACCGGTTCGCGCGAAGCCGTGGAATTGCGCGATGGCGACGCCAAGCGCTACTTCGGCAAGGGCGTGCTGCAAGCATGCGAAAACATCAATACCGAAATCTCCGAAGCCATCATGGGCCTGGACGCCAATGAACAGGCTTTCCTGGACCGTACCCTGATCGACCTGGACGGCACGGAAAACAAGTCGCGCCTGGGCGCCAACGCCATCCTGGCCGTCTCCATGGCCGTCGCCAAGGCCGCCGCCGAAGAAGCGGGCTTGCCGCTGTACCGCTATTTCGGCGGTTCGGGCGCCATGCAGATGCCGGTGCCGATGATGAACGTCATCAACGGCGGCGCGCACGCCGACAACAACCTGGACATCCAGGAATTCATGATCATTCCCGTGGGCGCCCCGTCGTTCAAGGAAGCCGTCCGCTACGGCGCGGAAGTGTTCCACACGCTGAAAAAGATCCTGCACAAGAAGGGCCTGAACACCAACGTGGGCGACGAAGGCGGTTTCGCGCCATCCTTGGCCAACCATGAAGAAGCCATCAAGCTGATCATCCAGGCCATCGAAGAAGCGGGCTACGAGCCAGGCACGCAGATCGCCATCGGCCTCGATTGCGCCGCGTCCGAGTTCTACAAGAACGGCAAGTACGAAATGGAAGGCGAAGGCCTGAGCCTGACGGCCACCGAGTTCACCAACCTGCTGGCGACCTGGTGCGACAAGTACCCGATCATCTCGATCGAAGACGCGATGCACGAAGGCGACTGGGACGGCTGGGCGATCCTCACCAAGGAGCTGGGCAAGAAAGTGCAACTGGTCGGCGACGACCTGTATGTCACCAACACCAAGATCCTGAAAGAAGGCATCTCGAAAGGCATCGCCAACTCGATCCTGATCAAGATCAACCAGATCGGCACGCTGACGGAAACCTTCGCCGCCATCGAAATGGCCAAGCGCGCCGGCTACACGGCCGTCATTTCGCACCGCTCGGGCGAAACGGAAGATTCGACCATCGCCGATATCGCCGTTGCCACGAACGCCCTGCAGATCAAGACCGGCTCGATGTCGCGTTCGGACCGCATGGCCAAGTACAACCAGCTGCTGCGTATCGAGGAAGACCTGGGCGACATCGCCAGCTACCCTGGCCGCGATGCGTTCTATAATCTGAAGTAAGCTGATGTAAAACCCACTGGCCGGCCGGAGAAATCCGGCCGGTTTGTTAACCGACTACCCCATGCGCCTGATTACGCTTGCCCTGGCAGCCCTGCTGCTGCTGATCCAATTTCCCCTCTGGCTGGGTAAAGGCGGCTGGCTGCGCGTTGCCGACATGGAAGCCCAGGTGGCGGTGGCGAATAAAAAGAATATGGAATTGAAGGCGCGTAACGCCAAGCTCGAATCCGAAGTGCGCGACCTGAAAGATGGCATGGGCGCCGTCGAGGAGCGTGCCCGCTATGAGCTGGGCATGGTCAAACAGAATGAGATTTTCGTGCAGATCGTGCGCAAGGGACAAACCCCGCCACTGCTGGAAACACCGGTGGACGCTGCCGCGCCGCACTGAGTCGTACTCACTTCCCGCTTGCCAGCCTGGACCGATTGCCAGGCTGACATATCATATTGTTGCCTTGTTACCTTGTTACCTTGTACTGCTGCACACTATTGCCTTGCTGCTTGCTGATCAGAAACGGGCCTTGCCGGTCGAGATCAGGTAGAAATGGATGCCGGTAACGACGATGGCTACGGCGATCAGTGCGGTTTCGAGAAACATCATATAAAAATCCTTTCAGAGTATTGAGTTAGCCGCGCGACGCCAGGAAACGCAATTCCGAAGCCAGATTCGGCATCAGCTTTTCGTAGCGGTTCGCTTCCGAGTTCAGCAGGGCGAAATCGCGCTTGCTTGGGCGCACATAGCGCTCGTCGTCGGCGCTGGTCGTCGCGGTGGCGATGACTTCCTTCTGCGCCAGTTCGCTGTACGGCTTGGAGGCGAGCAGGGCGCCCAGGAAGGCGCGTGGCGCGGCCCAGGTTGCTGAAGTAGTTGTCGTTGTTGTTGCTGTAGGTGTTGGTAAAAGTGGACATATGCCCTCCATGAATGGTCTGTTGTTGCATTGCACAATAATGGAGTTGGCGATATATGTCTAATTTCAAATTCCAATTTCAGAAATTCAAGAAACGAATAATAAGGGCGTAGCCGCCGGCCACGCCCTGAAAAAGAATTTGTTACCAAATGTTTATCCGGCGGCGATGCGTCCCAAACCGGGATCGTCGCTGAAAAAGCCGTCCAGTCCCGTCTCGATGTAACGCCGCATTTCCGCCACGGAACCGGCTTCGTTGCGCGCATTTTCTCCATTGCCGTCGCGGAAGTCGGCCGCCAGGAAACGGTTTTCCGGGCGGAAGGTCCAGGTGTGCAGCAACAAGCCCGCCTGGTGCGCATCGTCGACGATGGCGGTGGGCCTGGCCAGGCGCTGGTCGGCGCCCAGCGGGATGAGGCCTCGCGTGGGCGGCGCCACCACGTCCGCGTAGGCGGCGATGTCGCGCAGGCCGGCCGGCGTGGTCATTTGTCCAAACGTTAACTTTCCACCCGCCTTGACGACGTCCATCGGGCGCACGTCGCCGCCCACCACCAGCTGCATCAGGCGCACGTTGGCGCGCCGTCCCAGCTTCTCGCGCAGGTACTTCAAATTCGCCACCTCGAAGGACTGGATTTCGATCGGCGCGCGGCGCGTGTATTCGTGCGCCAGCATGGTCGACAGGAAACGGTCTTCCAGCGCCAGGCCCGCATCGCGGAAATACGTGGAGCTTTTCAGCTCCGGCACGAGGCCGATGACGCGTCCGCTGGCGGCTGATTGCGCTGCAACAAAATCGATGATTTCTTCCCAGGTCGGGATCTGGAATTGTCCGTCGTACAAGGTGTTGCCGGTGCGTACTTTCGGCAAGCGTTCGATGGCGCGCAGGGTCTTCAGTTCCGCCAGGGTGAAGTCGTCGACGAACCAGCCTTCGTGCCATTCGCCGTCGACCATCTTCTTGCCGCGCCGGCCGGCAAACTCGGGCCGGCGCGCCACGTCGGTGGTGTCGATCAGATTGCTTTCGTGGCGCGCCACGAGCATGCCGTCGCGCGTGGCGACCAGGTCCGGCTCGACGTAGTCGGCGCCGTCGAGGATGGCCTTGGCGTACGAGGCCAGGGTGTGTTCGGGGCGCAGGGCGCTGGCGCCCCGGTGGGCGAACACCAGCGGACGGGTCGGGGGCGTGGCCAGCAGGCCGGCGGCAAAGCCCGGTGCTGCCGCCAGGGCCAGGCCGCCCACGGCCGCCTGGACGAAGTTGCGGCGCGAAAAGTGCCGTTGCGGCAGCACAGGGGCGAGATGCGGCGCGCGCATCAGAAATCTGCCGTCAGGGTCAAAAAGCCCTGGCGCGGGGCGATGGGGAAGGTGTTGTACGTCTTGTCGGCCGCGCCCACCACCACGTTCAGCGATCCTTCGCGATTCGCCAGGTTGCTGACGTTCAGGCGCCAGCGGGGGTTTTTCAGCCAGCCGGCCATGGCCGGCAGCTTGCCCGACACGCCCAGGCCCATCAGGAAATAGCTGGGGACCGACAGATCGTTGGTGTACGTCGCGTAGCGCTTGCCCACATAGTCTCCCGTCAGTTGCACTTCGATATCGCCAAACGTAGCCGAGGCCACGAACTTGTTCAGCCATTCCGGCGAGCCGGGCACGTTCTTGCCGGCGGTCAAGACCAGCGCGGCGCCATTGTTGTAATTGTCCGCGTACTGCGAGCGGTTGTACGACAGGGCATTGTAGAACGAGAAATTGTTGCCGAAGTGCACAGTACCCGCGATATCGATGCCGTCCGTGCGCACGCTGCCCACATTGGCCAGCACGGGGTTGCCGCCGATGATGGAGGAAATCACGGGCGTGGGGCTGATCTGCAGCAAACGGTTGCTGAAGTCGACGTGATATACATTGACCTGGCCATCGATGGCCGTGATGGCGCCCAGGTTCAACGCGTGGCTGCCGCGCACGCCCACTTCATAGGTGAGGGCCGTTTCCGGCTTGGCGTCGCGCTTGAACAAATCAAACGCGGCCTGGCTCGACAAGCTCCACGGCGAGGCGCCGCCGCCGCCATAGGTGACGAACTGGCGCATGTTTTTCTGGATATTGAAGTACAGCTGGTCTTGCGGCGTGACATCCCAGCGCGCGCCCACTTGCGGCAGGAACCATTTTTTCGTGTTGATGGTGCCGACCGGCAAGGCCGTCGAGCCGCCCGCGATGGCGCCTTTGGCCGGCTGCACGGGGAATTGGCCATCGGCAAACTGCAGGCTGGACTTGAAGCCCGCCTGCAGGGCGATATCGGGGCGGATGCGCCATTCATCCTGCAAGTGCAGCTGCACCACCTTGTTGTCGATCTCGCTGCCGTACTGCGTGATCAAGGGATTGCTGGGGCGGTCGTACGGCGAGGTGGGGTTGTTCACGTCGAGCGCATACCAGCGGCGGTAGGCGGACGAGCGGTTCTGTTCCAGCCACAGGCCCGCTTCCAGCTGATGCTCGCCGATTTCCTTGCGCACGGTGGAAAGGAAGCCGCCCCGCTTGATGTCGTATTCCGTCGTGCGCACGGCGTAGCCCGAGTTGCCGAACACCTGTTTCAGGTTCTGTTTCGGGTAGTACACGCTGAACAGGCCCGGCAAGCCGGCCACGCCGATGGGGCCGGCCACCACGCCCGCGCCGTCATCCTTGTGGTAATACACCTGGTTGGACCAGGTCATGCCTTCGGACAGGTTGGCGTCGAACTTGGCGTAGGCCAGGTAATCGGTGCGCTGCGCATCGCTGTAGTAATTGCGGTAATTGTTGCCGTCGGCGGCAGGCGTCGCGCCCGTGGGCGACAGGTAATTGAGGGCTGCCTTGAAGTCGGGATACAGGAAGGGGCGCGTGTACGGTGCGCTCGTTTCGCCTGCCACGTGCACGGTGCTGTCTTCGTTCGGCTCGATCTTGTCCGAGTAATTGAAGAACAGGGTCAGCTTGCCCGCCTCGCTGCGGTTGATGTATTTGGCGTTGAATTGGTCGCCGCCCTGGCGCGCATCGAAATCCCAGGCGCGCGCTTCGTGGTGCAGGATGGAAAAGTAGGCGCTGCTGCCGTCGCCGAAAACGCCCGTGTCATAGCGGGCGAACGTGCGCGAGGTGCGGTGGCTGCCCACCGTCTGCTGCAGGCTGGCGCCTTGCGTGGCCAGCGGGTCGCTGGAATAGGTTTCGATGGTGCCGCCCAGGTTGCTGGTCGAGGCCGTGGCCAGGTCGCCCGCGCCCGAGGACAGCACGACGCTGCGCACGTTTTCGCTGATGACGGCGCGCTGCGGCGACAGGCCGTTGTAGTTGCCGTACTGCTGGTCGCCCAGCGGCACGCCATCCATGGTGTAGCCGAGTTGCTGACCGGAAAATCCGTGCACGAACAGCGACAGGTTCTGTTCGTTGTTGCCCCATGGATCGGCCGTCTGGAAGCTGACGCCAGGCAAGGTTTGCAGGGCTTTCAGGGGATTCGTGCCGGGCAGGATTTTCTGGATTTCATTCTTGCTGAGGGCAACCGAAGAACGCGTCTTGCGCGAGGAAATCTCCACAGTGGCCATCGGTGCATTGTCGTCGGCAGCCGGGGCAGCAGTGGCTGCCATGTCGGTAGTGGCGGCCGCCACGGCGGCCGCGACGGCCGTTTGCGCCAGGGCAGGCAAACTCAAGCCTGCGGCGCAGGCGCCCAGCAACACGTGGAAGGAATGGCGGCGCAGGGCCAGCGTCAAGTGGGGTGTCATCATCAGCCTGTGGAAAGTGGGAAGCAATACAAGCTGCGCAGCGTAACGGCGGCGCGTGACGGGCTGATGACGTATTGATGACGGAACGATGACAGTGGAAACAATTGCGCCGCCTCAAGGGCGGCGCGGCAGATTCATTGCGAAACTGTAATGCTTAGTTGATGCTGGCGGCTGGCGGAATCAAGACCTCGGCAGGCGCATCCGTGATGAACAGCTGCGCGCAATCGACCTTGTCGAAATCGTAGTGCTGGCCGCAGAAATCGCAGTTCACGCCCACGTGGCCGATTTCTTCCAGGGTGCTGTTGACTTCTTCCTCGCCCAGCATCTTGAGCATATTGCCCACTTTTTCGCGCGTGCAGGTGCAGTGGAAGCTCGGGTGCAGCGGGTCGAAGACGCGGATCGTCTCTTCCCAGAACAGGCGCTGCATCAGGGTGTCGATGTCGGTGGCGAGGATCTCTTCCTCTTTCAGGGTCGACGCCAGCATCACGGCGCGGTTCCACGTGTCCAGCGCGTCTTCTTCCGAGACGGGCGTCGCTTCCGCCTTGCCGCCGTGGTGCGGCAGTTTTTGCAGCAGCAGGCCGCGCGAGACGGTGTCGTCCGTGGCCAGCCACAGACGCGTATCGAGCTGTTCCGAGCGCAGCATGTAGTTTTCGATCACGGTCGCCATGTCGTCGCCGTCCAGCGGCACGATGCCCTGGTACGGTTGCTGGCCAGGTACCTTGTCGGCCGGGTCCAGGGTGATGATGAAGCGGCCCTTGCCCGTAGCGTTGAGCAATTGCGGCACGGTGGCGCCGTCGGCGATGGCGGCGTCCGGGTCCAGCTTGGCCGTGGCGCGCAGGCGCAGGTCGGAATCGCACTCGACGACCATCAGGCGCACGGGACCGTCACCATGGATTTGCATGATGATGGAACCGTTGAATTTCAGGTTGGCCGACAGCAGGGCGGCGGCGGCCACCATTTCGCCCAGCACTTTTTTCACGGCCGTCGGGTAGGCGTGGCGCGACACCACTTCCTGCCAGGTGGTCGATACGTCGATGAACTGGCCGCGCACGGCGGCGTTGTCGAAAATAAATTTTTGCAGGGTATCCTGGCCGGTGGCGGCTGCGCTGACGGCGCCCGTGGTTTCAGTCGTCATTCTCTTATCCAATCTTCTTGAGTTGCGTATTAAATAGCTGGCCGCGCTGCACATAGTTCACGGCGTTGCCTTGTAGCCTGGTGATATCGTCTGCCGTCAGGGCCCGCACGGCTTTCGCCGGTGAGCCGAGGATCAGCATATTGTCGGGAAATTCCTTGCCTTCCGTGACCAGCGCGCCCGCGCCGACCAGGCAGCCCTTGCCGATCTTCGCGCCGTTCAGGATCACGGCCTGGATGCCGACCAGGGCGCCATCGCCGATCGTGCAGCCATGCAACATTGCCTGATGGCCGATGGTCACGTTCGAGCCGATGTCCAGCGGGTAGCCCGGGTCCGTGTGCAGCACGGCGCCTTCCTGCACATTGCTGTTGGCGCCCACGGTGATGCGTTCATTGTCGCCGCGAATCGTGGCGCCGAACCATACGGAACTGTTGGCGCCCAGGGTCACCTTGCCGATCACGTTGGCCGTGTCGGCAACAAAAGCGGAAGCATCAATCTGCGGCGCATCGGCGCCCAATTGGTAGAGTGTCATCGTCAGCCTGTGGCGGTGGTGGAAGCGCCGGGCATGGCCGGACGCGGAAGTTTTAGGTGTTGCGTACGCTATTTTACGCTGTTGCAGGACAAGTCCTGCCGCCGACCGCCAATCCGGTATAATTATCGAACGGTCGTACTTTTATATGCGCACTATCTACAGACACAGCATGTGGCGCCATCCGCGCCACTTTCAAGGCAGGCAATCAGATGAAACCCATGAAACTTTCCCGTTCCGAATTCATCAACATCCGCGGCGCCCGCACGCATGTGCGCCACTGGGGCCGTGTAGGCGCGCCCATCCTGTTCATGGTGCATGGCTGGATGGACGTGGCCGCCTCGTTCCAGTTCGTCGTCGACGAGTTGCAAGGCGACTGGCACGTGATCGCGCCCGACTGGCGCGGCTTTGGCCTGAGCGACTACACGCAGTCCGACACCTACTGGTTCCCCGACTACCTGGCCGACCTGGACGCCATGCTGCTGCACTATTCGCCGGATGCGCCCGTCAAGCTGCTCGGTCACAGCATGGGCGCCAACGTGGCGGGCCTGTACGCGGGCGTGCGCCCGGAACGCATCAGCCGCTTCATCAATCTGGAAGGCTTCGGCATGATGGCAACGCAGCCGGAGCAGGCGCCGGGCCGCTACGCCAAGTGGCTAGCCGAATTGCGCGAGCCGCCCGTCATGCGCAGCTATCCGAGTCAACAGGCCGTGGCCGAGCGTCTGCAAAAGACCAATCCGCGCCTGCCGGACGACCGCGCGGCCTTTCTGGCCGAACACTGGTCGGCGCAGAACGAGGCGGGCGAGTGGGACATCCTCGGCGACCCGCGGCACAAGCGCGTCAATCCCACCCTGTATCAAGTCGAAGAAGTGATGGCGTGCTGGCGCCGCATCACGGCGCCCGTGCTGTGGGTGGAGGCCGATGACACAAATATGTGGCAGTGGATGGGGCCCAAGGAACAGGCGCGCATCGAGATCGACCGGCGTTTGGCCTGCATCAAGGATGTGCGCTGCGAGATGATGCTGGACGCGGGCCACATGCTGCATCATGATCAACCGGCGGCGCTGGCGCGCCTGGTGGAAGCATTTTTGGCCTGATGTGTGTCTGGAACGCTGCAGCGCGATTTGACAAGCAGCGTACAATGAAAACTTCTTCCATGCTGAGCCCGTGCAGGGTATTGTTTTCACATGCTTAAAGTTGACCTGCATTGTCATTCGAATATCTCCGACGGCGTACTGTCACCGGCCGCCGTGGCTGCGCACGCCCGCAAGGCCGGCGTCGACGTGTGGGCGCTGACGGACCACGATGAAGTGTCCGGCGTCGCCGCCGCGCGCGCGGCCGCGCTGGACCTGGGCATGCGTTTCGTGGCCGGCGTGGAAATTTCCATCACCTGGGCCGGCGAAACCGTGCACATCGTCGGCTTGCAAGTCGATGAAAACAACCCGGGCCTGGTGCAGGGCTTGCACCAGACGCGTTCGGGGCGCGACGCGCGCGGCCGGGAGATTGCCCGCCAACTGGACCTGGCCGGCATCCCCGACGCCTATGAAGGGGCCTTGAAATTCGTCGGCAACCCGGACCTGATGTCGCGCACGCACTTTGCCCGCTACATCGTGGAAATGGGCAAATGCGCGAACATCCCCGACGTGTTCAAGAAATACCTGTCGGAAGGCAAGCCAGGCTACGTCGAGCACCGCTGGGCCACTCTGGCCGAAGCCGTGGGCTGGATACGCGGCGCGGGCGGCGTGGCCGTCATCGCCCATCCGGGCCGCTATCGCTTCAGCGACATGGCGCAAGGCGTGCTGTTCGATGAATTCAAGCAACTCGGCGGCGTGGCCATCGAAGTCGTGACGGGCAGCCACAGTCCGGACCAGTATCCGGAATACGCGCAGCTGGCCAACGCCTACGGCTTCCTCGCCTCGCGCGGCACGGACTTCCATGCGCCGGGCGAGTCGCGCGTTGATTTTGCCATGCTGCCGCCTTTACCATCGAATGTAACGCCCATCTGGCACGACTGGTTCTAACTTGCAGCCAGGCAAATCTGCTGCGCGGCGCGCTTTGCGGCCGGCGATGCTCGCTGTACTAAAGTACAGCTGCGCTTCTCGGCCACAAATCACTGCCGCTCGCGACGATTTTCCTGGCTGCCGATGCGCTGGCGTATCGCCATAGCTGCTTGAAAATACGCCTGTCCGTACTTATCTTTTCGTTATTCTTGTCATACATAGTCATCTGGAGCCATCGCCCATGAAACGTATCGTCCTTTTTATCGCAACCAACCTGGCCGTGATGCTGGTGCTGTCACTCGTCCTCAGCTTGTTGGGCGTGGGCAATCCGGCGCGGGGCAGTACCCTGAACCTGGGCAGCCTGCTGGTGTTTTCGCTGGTGGTGGGTTTCACGGGCTCCATCTTTTCCCTGTTGATCAGCAAGCCGATGGCCAAGTGGAGCACGGGTGCGCGCGTCATCGACAACCCGACCTCCTCGACGGAATTGTGGCTCGTCAATACCGTGCGTGCGCTGTCCGAGCGGGCTGGCATCGGCATGCCGGAAGTGGCCGTCTACGAAGGCGACGCGAATGCGTTTGCCACGGGCGCGTTTAAAAATTCGGCGCTGGTGGCCGTGTCGACAGGCTTGCTGCAAAGCATGAACCGCGATGAAGTGGAAGCCGTGCTGGGCCACGAGATCGCCCACGTCGCCAACGGCGACATGGTGACACTCACCCTGATCCAGGGCGTGGTGAATACCTTTGTCGTCTTCATGGCCCGCGTGGTGGGTTTCTTTGTCGATAATGTATTGCTGAAAAATAACAACCGCGAAGGCGGCGGACGCGGCATCGGTTACTTTGTTACCGTGATGGTGTGCGAAGTCATCTTCGGCTTGCTCGCTTCCATCATCGTCGCCTGGTTCTCGCGCCAGCGCGAATTCCGCGCCGATGCCGGTTCCGCCAAGCTCCTCGGCAGCCCCACGCCGATGATGCATGCGCTGGCCCGCCTGGGCGGCGTGCCGCCGGGCGAACTGCCGCAATCGATGCAGGCGCTGGGCATCAGCGGCGGCAATGGAGGATGGGGCGCGCTGTTCGCCACCCATCCGCCCATCGAACAACGCATCGCCGCGCTGCGCGGCGTACAATAATGCTAACTTAACAAGCTGGTTCGCCAGAACGCTTACACATGAGTCAATTTTTTCATATTCACCCTGAGAATCCGCAATTGCGCCTGATCAAACAGGCGGCGCAGATCATCCAGTCCGGCGGCGTCGTGGCCTTGCCCACGGATTCCTGCTACGCGCTGGTGTGCCAGCTCGACGACAAGGGCGCCGTCGAGCGCCTGCGCCGCATCCGCGGCGTCGATGAAAAGCACCATTTGACCCTGCTGTGCCGCGACTTGAGCGAACTGGGCGTGTACGCCCGCGTCGACAACCGCCAGTTCCGCCTGCTCAAGGCGGCCACGCCGGGCGCCTACACGTTTATCCTGGAGGCGACCAAGGAAGTGCCGCGCCGCCTCAGCCATCCTTCGCGCAAGACCATCGGCCTGCGCGTGCCGCAGCACCGCATCGTGCAATGCCTGCTGGAAGAGCTGGGCCAGCCGCTGCTGGGCGCGACCCTGACCCTGCCCGGCGACGAAGACAGCCTGACGGATGCCGACACCATCCGCGAGCGCCTGGAAAAACTGGTTGACCTGATCATCGACGGCGGCGTCTGCGCGCATGGTCCCAGCACCGTGATCGACCTGACGGGGCCGGAACCGGAAGTGGTGCGCGTGGGACGCGGCGACCCGGCCGTGCTGGGCTTGTAGAGGGGCATCGCACATCTGTTGCGGCGCCGCTCTTCATCTGTTCTTAATGACAACGTAAGAAAGGCCCTAGGGTGCCTCTGGTAGAATCGCGGTCATGAGCGATTTCAATACGATAGTCCAGACCGTTGCGGTGTACCTGGTGCCGGTGCTGTTTGCCATTTCCCTGCACGAGGCGGCGCATGGCTATGCCGCCCGTTATTTCGGCGATCCGACCGCCTCCGACGCGGGCCGCCTGAGCCTCAATCCGATCCGGCATATCGATCCTTTCGGCACGATCTTGCTGCCGTTAATGCTGTATTTCACGATCCAGGTGCCGTTCGGCTATGCCAAGCCGGTGCCCGTCGATTTCAGCCGCCTGCGCAATCCGAAGAAACAGATGGCCTGGGTGGCGTTTGCCGGGCCTGGCGCCAATTTCGTCATGGGCCTGGGCTGGATGATTGCCTTTGTCGTGCTCAGCGTGCTGCCGCCGACGGAAATGGGCATGTTTTTCCGCAAGATGGCGGGCGCCGGCGTCAGCGTCAATGCGGCCATGTTCGTCTTTAACCTGATTCCCGTGCCGCCGCTCGATGGCGGACGCATCATGACGGGCTTGCTGCCGATGCAGCTGGCGCGCCCGTACGCCAGCATCGAGCGCTACAGCCTGTATGTGTTCGGCGCCCTGGTGCTGCTGATGTACACGGGCATCCTGAACCGCGCCCTGCTGACGGCGATCGAATTTGTCATAGGCATTTTTGTCACCGTGGTCACGCCCCTGACGGCCCTGTTGACTTGATGCAAGCAACTGGATGGTTGTAAATAATTGATGGAAGTACCGATGCAAGTAATTGAACCAACAGTAGAAACCGAAACGATTTCCGGCTGGCTGCGCCGCTGGGCGCCCCTGATTCCCGGCGGCGAAGTGCTGGACCTGGCCTGCGGCGCAGGCCGCCATGCGCGCCACCTGGTGAGCCTGGGCCACCCCGTGATCGCGCTCGACCATGATCCGGAAATGCTGGAAAAGGCGGCCGGCGCGGGCATCACCACCTCGTTGGTGGACCTCGAAGCGCCGGGCGCCGTGTGGCCCTTCGCCCCAGGCCGCTTCGCCGGCATCGTCGTCACCAATTATCTGCACCGGCCCTTGCTCGAGGCGATGGTGGCCAGCCTGGCGCCCGATGGCGTGCTGCTGTATGAAACGTTTGCCGAGGGCAATGAACAGTTCGGCAAGCCGTCGAATCCGAAATTCCTGCTGAAGGAAGGCGAAATGCTGGCCTGGGCGGTGCAGCAGGGCTTGCGTGTGGTAGCGTATGAGGATGGGCGCGTGGAACAGCCAAAAGCTGCTCTAGTGCAACGAATTTGTGCCGTCCGGCCGGATTTTCCACGGCTGGCAGCCCTGCTGCCGACGTTTTGAGCGGCCATACTATGTCAGAATGCACCACAGGCGCGGGCTATCCGCTACAATCGTTGTTTTATTTATCGGCGCTATAAACTTACTATGATCAAGGGCAGCATTGTAGCAATCGTCACCCCGATGCACGCAGACGGCAGTCTGGACTTTCCAGGTCTGCGCAAGCTGATCGACTGGCATATCGCCGAGGGGACGGACGGCATCGTCATCGTTGGCACGACGGGCGAATCGGCAACAGTCAGCGTGGAAGAACACTGCGAACTGATCCAGTTGACCGTCGAACATGCCAAGGGACGCATTCCTATCATCGCCGGCGCCGGAGGCAACTCCACGGCCGAGGCCATCAAACTGACGCGCTACGCGAAAGACGCGGGCGCCGATGCTGTCTTGCAAGTGGTGCCGTACTACAACCGTCCTACCCAGGAAGGCATGTACCAGCACTTCAAGGCCATCGCCGAAGCCGTCGACATCCCCATCATCCTGTACAACGTGCCTGGCCGTACGGTTGCCGACATGAGCAACGAGACCATCGTGCGCCTGTCCGCCATCCCGAATATCGTCGGCGTCAAAGATGCAACCGGCAATATCGGCCGCGGCATCGACCTGCTGCGCCTGGTGCCGGCCGACTTCGCCGTGTACTCGGGCGATGATCCGACGGCCATGGCGCTGATGTTCTGCGGTGGCCACGGCAACATTTCCGTGACGGCCAACGTCGCGCCGCGCGCCATGCACGAACTGTGCGTCGCGGCCATGGCGGGCGAGCGCGCCACGGCGATCGCCATCAATAACAAGGTATTCCCTCTGCACCAGAAATTGTTTGTCGAGCCCAATCCGGTGCCCGTCAAATGGGCGATGGCCGAAATGGGCCTGATGCCGGCCGGCATACGCTTGCCACTGGTGCCGCTGGCTGAAAACTGCCATGCCACCGTGCGCGATGCCTTGCGCGACGCCGGTGTCCTGTCTTAAGGCCGAACTTCAAGCCCGGACTTGACCAGTCCGGACCTTTCCTGATTCCAGCTGCTACTTAGCTTCTTATCCAGTTACGACATGACTAATTGCAAGAAAACCAAACCGGCGCCTGCCACCATCGCCGTCCGCGGCATCGTCATCGGCGCCGTCGCAGCCAGCCTCGCGGGCTGCGGCATGATCAGTTCGGTAGTCGGCGGCGACAAGGTCGACTACAAGTCGGTCAAGAAAGCCGGCACCCTGGACGTGCCGCCTGACCTGACGCAATTGCAGCAGGATAACCGCTACTCCTTGCCCGACGCGAAAAACGGCGTGGCCACGGCTTCCGGCTACAACGCGCAGCGCAATGCCACGGCCGGTACCCCCGTCGTCGTGGGCGCCGACGGCGTGGTCGGTGTCGTGCCTGTGACGGCCGGCGGCGTGAAGGTCGAGCGCGCGGGCAACCAGCGCTGGCTGGTCGTCAAGCAGTCGCCTGAAGTGCTGTGGCCGCAGCTCAAGCAGTTCTGGGAAGATTCGGGCTTTACCATTGCTGTCGACCAGCCGACGGCTGGCATCATGGAAACCGAGTGGAACGAAAACCGCGCCAAGGTGCCGCAAGACTTTATCCGCAGCACCATCGGCAAGGCCTTCGATTCGCTGTACTCGACCGGTGAAAAAGACAAGTTCCGCACCCGCGTGGAGCGCCTGGCCGACGGTTCGACCGAGATCTACATCAGTCACCGTGGCGTGGAAGAGGTCGTCACGGGCCGCGACAAGGAAACCACCACCTGGACCGCTCGCCCGAACGATCCGGGCCTGGAGGCGCAATTCCTGGCCAAGCTGATGACGCGCCTGGGTGCCGCCAGCGACGATGCGCAAGCGAAGACGGCCGTCGATGCCGCCATCGTGCAGCCGCAGCACGCCAAGCTCGTGGGCGACGCCGCCACGCCTGCGCGCGCCATCGAAGTCGATGAAGGTTTCGACCGCGCCTGGCGCCGTGTCGGCCTGGCGCTGGACCGCGTCGGCTTCACCGTGGAAGACCGCGACCGCACGCAAGGCACGTATTTCGTGCGTTACGTCGATCCGGACGCGGTCAAGAAAGATGGCTTCTTCTCGAAACTGTTCAGCTGGGGCTCGTCGTCCGACAAGGACAAGGAAGCGCAGCGCTACCGCGTCCTGGTCAAGGCCGGCACGGGCTCGAACAGCCTGGTCAGCATCCTCAGCAACGAAGGCAAGCCCGATACCTCGCCAGTGGCCGAGAAGATCCTGGGTCTGCTGAATGATCAGTTGAAATAAGCGCTATATTCGCGGCAGGCATCAGGACCTGCCGCGCATAAAAAAGGCTGGCCAGGGAAACCGGGTCAGCCTTTTTATTGCCTGCGTCCGGCGTTTTATCCTGCGGATAAAACGCCGGACGCAAAAAGCCGGCCCGAAGGCCGGCTTTCTCTAGTGCTGGGTGCTAAATTACTTAGCAGCCGATGCAGCAGCCGAAGCGGCAGCAGCAGCGTCCGAAGCGGCCGAAGCAGCGCTCGAAGCAGCAGCAGCCGCGTCGGTAGCGGCCGAAGCAGCAGCGTCAGCAGCAGCAGCTGGAGCAGCTTCAACTGCTGGTGCTGGTGCTGGGGTTTCAACTACTGGTGCTGGTGCAGGAGCTTCTTCTTTTTTGCTGCAAGCAGCCAGAGCAACAACCATCAGGGAGGCGATCAGCAGGGATTTTTTCATTTGTTTTCCTTAATTATTTCAAAAATAAATCAATATTGTTGCGATGAATAATTACCGGTAATTATCGCTCGTTAGGTCGTCTTCGAAGGCTTTTCGTACCAGGTGGTGCCTGCCAGACAACGGAAACTTCCTAACCGAATATTATAGCGATTTTTGGTGCGTCGCAATAGGAGCAAGAGGCAAATTCGCAACTATTTTGTGATATCGCAATATTTACCGAAGCAAATTGCAAGCAAGTGTAAGCGATTTGCGAAAGCGCGACAAAACGATATAAAAATATTATGTTTCATTGCGCTGTCGCAGACGCTGCTATTCTACCTGCTGTAATACCACTTTTGCTACGCCGCGTCATTCAAGCCAGTTCGATCCAGCCATCCTGATACCAGGTATATAAGGCATCCATCACGTCATCGGAAGCCTGGGCCACGGCGGCGCCATCGAGGGCGCGTTCATTGGCCAGGGTTTCCAGGGCCGTTTTATCGGCCTTGCCAATGGCAAACGATTCGCCATTGATGAAGACATTCTTGCCACGATACAGCATCAGCGTCTTGCGCGACAACACGACACCCTTTTTCTGTGCGGCGTCCGCGAAGCGGCCCACCGTCAGCGGCTTGGACAGCGGCGTGAAAAACACGTTGTGCTTCGGTTCCGACAGGTGCTCGCCCAGGAAAATGGTCACGTCTTCTTCCGTGAAGCGCACCTTGTTCATTTCTTCCGTGATGGTGCTGAGCATTTCGCGGGGGATTTCCGCCGGTTTGCCCGATGCTTTCAGGTCCGGATCGCTGTAAATGCCCGGCAAGTCGATCGAGTCGGCCATGAATTGCAGGAACGCTTCGCCCAGTTCCTGGAACGATGGCGAGCGGAAACCGATCGAATACGTCTGGCAGTCGCCGATGGCCACGCCGTCGTGCGCGTAGTGGGGCGGCAAATACAGCATGTCGCCCGGTTCCAGGGTGAATTCTTCGTCGGGCGTGAAGTTGCTGAGGATTTTCAGCGGCAAGCCGTCGATCAGGCTCAAGTCCTTCTGCGCGCCGATGCGCCAGTGGCGCTTGCCCTGGCCTTGCAGCAGGAATACGTCGTAGGAATCGAAATGCGGGCCCACGCCGCCGCCGTCGGTGGCGAAGCTGACCATCAGGTCGTCCAGGCGCGCATCCGGCAGGAAGCGGAACTGGCGCAGCAGGGCGTCGGCCTTGGCGCTGTGCAGGTTGGCGCCCTGCACCAGCAGGGTCCATTCCTTCTGTTTCAGCGATGGCAGGCTGGTCAGCGGCCCTTGCTGCATGTTCCAGTGGCCATCCGCATGGCTGACCAGGCGCGATTCGACGTGATCGAGGGTGGCCAGCTCGGCCAGGGCCTTGAAATCGAACAGCGCCTTGAAGCCAGGCACGGCTTGACGGATCAATAAGGGTTTTTTATGCCAGTAGTCGCGCAGGAACTGCGCCGGCGTGATATCGCCGAGGAGAGTTAATTTTTTCATGCGCCCATTATAACAACCGGAAATGCAGGAATGCGCCTGCCGTTGGCGGCGTGAAGGTATAATTTGCCAGCTTATACAATGAAAGGAAGCATAATGAAGATTGCCAAAAATACGGTCGTGACTGTCAACTACAAACTGTCAGACGCGCAAGACAATCTGATCGAAGACGGCCGTCAGCCGATGGTCTACCTGCACGGTGATTATGAAAACACCCTGCCGAAGATCGAAGAAGAGCTCGACGGCAAGGAAGTTGGCTATTCCAACACGATCCAGATCGAACCGGACGATGCTTTCGGTGAATACGATCCAGCCCTGGTCAAGGTCGAGCCGCGCAACCGCCTGCCTGAGCCGCTGGAAGTGGGCATGCAGTTCGAAGGCATGCCGGAAAGCGATTCGCCGGACGAAGAAGCGATGATCTTCACCGTCACCGATATCGCCGACGACAAGGTCGTGCTGGATGGCAATCATCCCCTGGCCGGCATCGCGCTGCGCTTCTCGCTGACCGTCGCTGACGTGCGCGAAGCCACCGAAGAAGAAATCGCCCACGGCCACGTGCATGGCGCACACGGCCATGACCATGGCGATGATGAAGATGAAGGCGACGAAGGCGATCACTTCCGCACCCATCCGATCCACTGAGGACTCCTGACCAAACCTACTGCGCGCAGCGGGGCGCGGCCGGCGATGCTCACCGTACTTTATGTACGGTTGCGCTTCTCGGCCACGCCGCGCAGCTGCTCGCGACGGTTTTGTCAGGCGTCGTGACGCTGGTGGATTGAATGAATAAAGGCCGACTTCGTCGGCCTTATTTTTTATCGGCGCACAGTCGACGCCTTGGCCCTCGCTTGCGCCGATGGGCGGGTGGCACGTTGACGCACCTCAAAGAATGGCGTCTTGCCGGGCCGTACGGCGATGGCGGACCAGTCGTTGTCGATGCTGACGTGGCCCAGGTTGCCTTTCCAGCGGATTGTCGGCGCGCCCGTCCTGGCTGCGGCCTTTTTATTTTTCCCTCCTTGCCGTCCGCGTCGCCATCGCGCCGCGTATCGACCAGCAAGACCTTGCCGCTGAACTTCTTCGCCAGGGTGCGGATCTGCTTGCGTGGTCCCGCAAAGCCGTCCTGTTTCGAACTGAAGCTGGGCAGCAGCGAATTATCGTCTTCGTCCAGCGCGCCCACGTCGCCGTCCGAGAACAGCACGATGCCGTCCAGCTGCTTGCGCTGCGCCATGGCGAACAGGCGCTGCAGCCAGGAACGGTTGGCCACCAGGCGGTCTTCGAATTCGCTGTTGCGTCCCGCTTCTGGCAGGAAATGGTTGTTATTCGCGGGCAGGTTGATGGTGGCAAACAGCACGCCGCCGTATTCCCAGTGGGCGTTTTCCGCATAGCTGCGGAATTTCGCCGTCGATGACAGCCGCGACAGGGTCAGCTTGCGCTGGCCCAGGCTCTGGTCGTCGGCGAAATACACGTCGCGCAGGCGGTTCAAGCGCTCGATGGCGTTGATGCGGCCGCGCGAATTGCGGCAGTTGGCCCAGTCGCTGGCCGACAGGGAGACGATCAGCGGCGGCCCGCTGGCGTCGAGCAAGTCCTTGCGCTGGCTGTACAGCTTGTCGCTGCACGATTCGCTGGCGGCCTTGATGCCGGTGGCTACCACAAAGGAGGCATTGAAGGCGCTGGTGTCGGCGATGGCTTTCTTCAGGGGGCCATCGTCCGGCCCCGCGTTGAAGGAATGGCCCAGCACGGCAAACTCGAAGCCCGCCTGGTCGCCCTGGGCCGCCAGCGCCGCTTGCCATGGCAGGCTGACGGCCAGCAAGCCGGCGGCCAGCAGGCGGATCGTGGTCATGCGGCGGCCAGCCGTTTCAACTGATACAGCTGTTCCAGCGCATCGCGTGGCGTGAGCGCATCGGGATCGAGGTCGGCGATGGCGTCGAGCAGGGCTTGCTGCGCTTCATTGAGCGCGGCCAGCGGCGCCGCCGCTGCCTCTTCTTCCTCTTGCGCATACGGATCGGCGGAAGGCAGCGCGAACAGGTCGCGCTGCGGCGTGGCGTCGAGCGCCTGTGCTTCCAGGCGCGCCAGGTGCTTGCGCGCGGCCTTGATCACGGGCTGCGGCACGCCGGCCAGCTGGGCCACCTGCAAGCCGTAGCTTTGCGAGGCGGGACCGGCCTGCACGGCGTGCAGGAAGACGATGCTGTCCTTGTGTTCGACGGCGGACAGATGCACATTGGCGGCGCTCGGGTGGCTGTCCGGCAGTTGCGTCAGCTCAAAGTAGTGCGTGGCGAACAGGGTGAAACTGCGGCTGGTATCGATCAGATGGCGCGCGATGGCCCAGGCCAGGGCGAGGCCGTCGAAGGTCGAGGTGCCGCGGCCCACTTCATCCATCAGCACCAGCGAATGCTCGGTGGCGCCGTTCAAAATCGCTGCCGATTCCGTCATTTCGACCATGAAGGTCGAGCGGCCGCCGGCCAGGTCGTCGGTGGCGCCGATGCGCGTGAAGATGCGGTCGATGGGGCCGATGGTGGCGGACGCGGCCGGCACGTAGCTGCCCACGTAGGCCAGCAGGGTGATCAATGCCACCTGGCGCATGAAGGTCGATTTACCGCCCATGTTCGGACCGGTAATCAGCAGCAGGCGGCGTTCGTTGACGAGGCGGCAATCGTTGGCGATGAAGCGTTCGATCTGCTTTTCCACCACCGGGTGGCGGCCTTCGACGATGTTGATGCACGGCTCGTCGACCAGTTGCGGCGCGGCCCAGTTGTGCTGCTGCGCATGTTCCGTCAGCGCATTCAGGGTGTCGAGCTGGGCCAGCCCTTGCGAAATGGTCTGCAAGGTGCCGATGTGCGGCGCCAGCTCGGCCAGCAGCAGGTCGTACAGCAGTTTTTCGCGCACCAGGGCCTTGTCCTGTGCCGACAGGGCCTTGTCTTCGAACACTTTGAGTTCGGGCGTGATGTAGCGCTCGGCGTTTTTCAGGGTCTGGCGGCGGCGGTAGTCGTCCGGCACCTTGTCCGTCTGGCCGTGCGTGACTTCAATATAGAAGCCGTGCACCTTGTTGTATTCGACGCGCAGGTTGGCGATGCCCGTGCGGGCGCGCTCGCGCGTTTCCAGGTCGAGCAGGAACTGGCCCGCGTTTTCCGACAGGGCGCGCAGTTCATCGAGTTCCGCGTCGAAGCCGGTGGCGAACACGCCGCCGTCGCGCACCATGGCGGCCGGTTCCTGCGCCACGGCGCGCACCAGCAAATCCAGGCAGGCCGTCGGTGTCGCCAGCGCCGCGTGGATGGCGGCCAGCAGACCGCTTTCGCCGCCCTGGCCAGGACCATAGCAACGGACCACGTCGCCGCGCAGGGCCGGCAGTTGCAGCAAGCCGTCGCGCAGGGCGGCCAGGTCGCGCGGACGGGCCGACAGCAGCGCGATGCGCGTGGTGATGCGTTCGATATCGGGCACTTGCGCCAGGGTGGCGGCGAGCGGACCGGCCGCTTCGCTTTGCGCCAGCGCGGCGATGGCTTCATGGCGCGCGCGGGCCACGTTCTGGTCGCGCCGCGCATGGTGCAGCCAGTGGCGCAGCATGCGCGAGCCCATGGCTGTGCGGCAATGGTCGAGAAGAGAAAACAGCGTCGGCGATTCCTGGCCGCGGATGGTTTCCGTCAATTCCAGGTTGCGCCGCGTGGCCGCGTCCAGGCCGATGAATTCGCTTTCCGTTTCCGTCGTCAGCGAACGCACGTGCTGCAAGCCCCGTCCCTGCGTCGATTGCGCATAGCGCAGCAGCGCGCCGGCCGCACCGAACGCGGCACCGAGGCCATCGGCGCCAAAGCCCGTCAGGGTCGCCACGCCCAATTGGTCGAGCAGCGCCTTGTGGCCGCCCACCACGTCGAAATGCCAGTCCGGCACGCGGTTGATGTGCGTGCCCGCGTAGTCGTCGAACAGGTTGCCATTGTCGCCGCTGAGAATTTCCGCCGGCACGATGCGTTCCAGTTCCTGCTGCAGGCGCGCCGCCACGGTGGCGCTGTCGCCGGAAAACTCCATCAGTTTCAAGGCGCCGCTGGCCAGCGACAGCCAGGCCAGGCCCGTGGTCACCGTCTTGCGCTGCGTGATGCTGCACATGGCCAGCAGCGGGCGCTCGGCCTTTTCTGGCAGCAAGTCCGCATCCGTCAGGGTGCCCGGCGTGACGACGCGCATGACCTTGCGCTCGACCGGCCCCTTGCTGGTGGCCGGGTCGCCGATCTGCTCGCAAATGGCCACCGACTCGCCCAGCTTGACCAGCTTGGCCAGGTAGCCGTCGAGCGAATGAAACGGCACGCCGCACATTTTAATGGGGTTGCCGCTGGCCACGCCGCGCGCCGTCAGGGTAATGCCCAGCAGGCGTGAGGCTTTTTCCGCATCCTCGAAAAACAGCTCATAGAAATCGCCCATGCGATAGAAGACCAACATCGTCGGGTGGTTTTCCTTGATGGCGATATATTGCTGCATCATCGGCGTAAGTTTGCTCTTGGCGATGTTTGTCAGTTCGGTATTTGACTGCATATTCATTGTAAGTCTTTGATTTTAAGCGTTGTTCTGTATCGTGTTCGTGTGCTTGGCGGAGCCTGCGCGCATCGTTGTCGTCCCTCGCCTTGCACGGCGGGGATGCTCATTAAATATACGCGTGATCAAATTTTTCGCAGCAGGCCACACTTTACCATCACCGGGTGGCGAGGGCTGCGACGACTTGTGAGGGGTGAGATGAATTTTTGTCAAAGCAGTACGCTTGACGGCGGGCGCGTGGCGCCGCTGAGGTGCCGGCAGGATTTCCCTATCCGATAGTCGCGGACATCGGCCCTGTCGCGCGCGGATTGCAGGGTGTACGCGCATGGCTGGCCGGTGTCCGTGCCGCTTGCCGCACCTGATCCCGCACGCCATGCTGATGGGCGGGACCAGGTGCGTGGGATTACATCAGGACATTCCCGCCGACTGAGCTTTCCGGGTCAAAGGAAAATACGCGCAATTCTGGCGGCGTGTCTTCGCCGCGCATGATGCGTACGGTGATGACGAAAGACAATTCCCAGCGGCCGCTTGCATAGCCCACGTCCAGCGTATGTTTCCATTCCTGGCGGATATGGTGCAGCGTTGGCGGTACGGTATCGCCCAGAAGTTGCTGGATTTCGAAGTCCAGTGGCAAGCTATAAGTGGCCCCTACGGCTTGCAAGAAGGGCGATGGAGGTGAATAGATGGTCGGGACTTTCGGACCGATCTGCGTCAGTTGCGGCACGCTGATGATGCAGCAATCGATGATCTGGAACGAGCTGAAGCCGCTGTCCTTGGAGCCGCAGCAAGTCACGTCGAGATAGACATGTTGTCCCTTCTGGAAGTGTACCCCGCCCATATAGGGGCCATGGCGTGGATCGGCCGTGCCGTCGCACGAGGTGAAGCTGTAGTCGAGCTGGTTGGTAATCTGATCTGCATCAAAATGCACGGATAACTTCATCCAAGGGCTTACAGGCGTCATGTTTTACGATCTCTTTTCAGGTTAATAATAAACTGCTGGTAGCGAGCATCTCGTCGCAGGTTCAACAGATCGGGGGCTGACTCGATCAAATTGAGGGGATAGCCAAGCGTGCTGGCTTGTTGCAGCGCAGCCAGCGCTTCTCCGCGCATATCCGTAAGTTCATACGTCAGGGCGGCGCGAAACTGTACGTCAGCCATTTTTGGGGCGAGGCTAAGTGCGTGCCGCACGCCCAGGAGCGCGGCTTGCTTTTCTTCCGTGTAGGCCTGGTAAAGCGCCAGGCGTGAAATAACGGTGACATCGTTGGGTTTGCGCTCGACGATGGGCCGTAGCAGGGCGATGGCGCGCGCATAGGATTGTTTGGACGCTTGCATTTGCGCGGGAACCCAGCGCTGTGCATCGGCCAGATTGGCCCACAGCAAGTAGATGCCGGGACTGCCCTTGGTTTCGGATACGGCATTTTCAAACGCCTGCACGGCACCCAGGTAGTCGCCCTTGGCAAACAGCGTTGTTCCTAGGTTGGTGTAAAGCTCCCAGTATGGAGCGATCTGTAGGCCTTGTTGCAAGACCTGTAGCGCTTCGACATCGCGATTCAGTCTTAACAGCGTGGCGTTGAGGAAGGCATAGGTGCTGGGGGAGTGGGGCGACATGGAAATACTTCTCCGGAAGCCTTGTTCGGCACGGGGGTAGTCTCCCTGCCTATAGTGCATGACGCTAAGCAATGTGACAAACACATGCTCGCCGGGATAGGCCGTCATGGCCTGGTCCAGTATGGACTGGGCCAGATCGAATTTATTGCTGGCGATCAGTACGCGTGCCTTGCAATACAAGCCGAGAAAACTGTTCGGTTCGAGATTCAGGGCGTTCGTCGTCGCATGCAGCGCTTCGTCGGTCTTGCCCTGTATTTCATATACCCATGCTTGCGCGACATGCGCGAGTGCCAGTTGATTGTCTGCTTCCAGAGCCTGCCTGGCATTGACTTCGGCCCGATGTAGCCAGGTATCGTCGCGGCCCTCTCCTATATAGCGCAGGCTCGATGCGAGAGACAGCCCTGCTGCGGCCGCGGCATTATTGGGGTTGTGCTGTAATACAGTTGAGAAATGCGTGACCGCCTGTTTCTGGCTATTGTCCTGATCAAACGTGCGCATGGCGTCCATGCCAGCCTTCATGGAGCCCACTTCGGAGTACAGCAAGGTGTCATGGTGGTCACGCCAGGACATCATCAGCTCGGGGCCTTGCCATGCAGTAAGGCCCAATACGAGGATGGCGCCAGCCGCCAGCAGGCTGCGCTTGAGCGGCAGTTGTAGGCGGATGGCAATCGAGGCCGGTGGTTTGACCGTTGGCGCATCGGCTACCGGGGCTGCCTGTGTTACCGGTCCGCTTTGCCACGCCAGTATGACGTCGCGCACGTCGCGCATGGTGCGCGGCCGTTCGGCCGGGTCGTGCGCCGTCATCGCGCGCACGACGGCGTTGATGGCGGGCGGCACCGTATCCGGCAGGTCGGGCCACGGTGCCGTCGCCTGCATGTGGGCGGCGGCCAGGGCCAGGCCGTTCAGGTGGGCGAAGTGGCGCTGGCCGGCCAGCATTTCGTACAGCATGGCGCCCAAGGCATACACGTCGCCGCGCGTGTCGGGCAGGCGGCCCATCAGGCGCTCGGGCGCCATGTAGGCGATGGTGCCCTGCAAGTCGCACAGGGTGGTCGTTTGCGTCGCTTGCGGGTCGATGTGGCGGGCCAGGCCGAAGTCGAGGATGCGCACCTTGCCGTTTGCTTCCAGCATCAGGTTTGACGGTTTCAGGTCGCCGTGCACGAGGTCCATGGCGTGCGCCTCGTCCATCGCGTCGGCGATCTGGTAGGCGATGTCGAGCGCCGACCGCAGGTCAGCCTTGCCGTTGTGCATGAACTGGCCCAGGGTCTGGCCTTCGACCAGTTCCATGACGATGGACTGGCCCGTGCCCTGGCCCTCGATGGCGAAGATGCGCACGAAGGCCGCATGCTTGAGCGAGGCGGCCAGGCGCGCTTCATTGATGAGTTTTTCGGGATGCAGCACGTCGGCTTGCGGTTTTAGCCGCTTCAGCGCCACGCTACGGCACAGCTTGGCATCCCACGCTTCGAATACATGGCCGAAACCGCCTTCGCCCAGCAAGCGGCGCACTTCGTAGTGCCCGCTGATCGTGTCGTCTTGCGGCGGGGTCTGACGCAGGGAGTCGAGCAGTTCCATATACCTTGGCTTCGGAGTGCATCAAGGTGCGCATCAGGCATCGGAGAGGGAACTGCGATGGCTGTGTGCGCAAAATGATTGATTTTGAGTAACTTCCTGATTTAAAACGATTGTTTCGAATAAGTCAATTAGTATTGACAAGGAGTGAATAAAAGCCGCTGCCGTGGGCGAGGCATTGCTTGCCGATTCATGCTTGCAATCTTGTTCAAACTCAATTTTCCCTTTCCCCGCTTCCTCAATAATGCTGATGGGGCTGTACCTACATGTGCGGGTCAGGCGTTGGGAGCGGGCATGGATGAGTTGTTGCAATTTTACGAGCGCGAACTGGGCACCTTACATGCGCACAACCAGGCGTTTGCCCGGCGCTATCCGGCCATCGCGGGAGCGCTGGGCATTCAGGGCGGAGACATGGGCGACCCGCACCTGGCGCGCATGCTGCAGGCGTTTGCCATGTTCAACGCGCGTACGGCCAAACGGCTGGCCGATGGTTTCGGCACCTTCAGCGAAACCTTGTTGGAAGTGAACTTTCCCCATTATTTGCGCCCGTTTCCTGCCTGCGCCATTGCGCGCATCGATAACGACCTTGCGACGTTGACCGAGCCGGCCATGATTCCGCGCGGCACGCTCATGCATGCTGCCGAGCATCAGGGCGTCACCTGCAAGTTCACCACCGTCTACGAGGTCGCCGTGGCGCCGCTGCGCCTGTCCGACGTGCGCTTTCAGTCCATCGTGGCGGCGCCGCCCGCATTGCGCCTGACGCCGGACTTGGGTGCGGCGATCAGCATCACGCTCGAAGCGACGGGCGCCACAGCCACGCTGGACGGGTTGCCGCTGTCGATGCTGCGCCTGTTCCTCGACGGCGAGCCTGCGTTTTGCGCCACCTTGCGCGACAGCCTGTTCCTGCGCACGCGCCGCGCCTGTGTGGAAGTCGATGGCGCCTGGCATGCGCTGGACGCGGTGCCTCTGCACCCGGTCGGTTTTGCCGCCGCAGACGCCTTGATACCGGCCCGAGCCGCCTCGCATCCCGCCTACCGCCTGCTGGGCGAATGGTTTGCCTTTCCGGATAAATTCAATTTCGTCGACCTGGATATGGCCGCGCTGCGCCCGCTGTTGCCTCCGGCGTGCCGGCGTTGCACCGTGCATCTGCTGCTGGCCGACGTGCAGGCCGATGCGGATATCGCGCGCATCCTGCGGCCCCTGTCGGCAAGGCATCTGGTGACGGGATGCACGCCCGTCGTCAACCTGTTCCGCCAGGCGGCCAATCCCATCCGCCTGACGCACGCGAGCGCCGAGCATGTGCTGCTGCCATCGGTCAGACAGGCGCATTGCTACGATATCCACAGCGTCGACAGTGTGCAGGTGCTCGGTGAAACGGCGCAGGGCGCCGCGCTGGACACGTTTTACCCATTTTATTCGATGCGCCACGGCGAGGCGGGCGGGCGCCAGGGGCGCTACTGGGTGACGCGGCGCGACGAAGACATGGCGCTGAGCAATCCCGGCCATGACATGCGCATCGCCTTTGTCGACGGCGCCATGCAGCCGCTGCACGACGCCACGCAAACGGTATCCATCATGCTTACCTGCAGCAACCGCGATTTGCCGAGCCGCCTGGTGTTCGGCAATGCCGCGGGCGATTTGCGCCATGACGGCGTGGCCAGCGCCTTGCCGGTGCGCCTGCTGCGCAAGCCCAGCGCGCCGTGCCGCTTCCCTGCGGGAGTGGCGTCGCACTGGCGGCTGATCGCGCAACTGTCGCTGAATCATCAGTCGCTGAGCGAGCAGGGCTTGCCGCTCTTCAAGCAAATACTCGAGTTGTACAACTTGTCCGGTTCGGCCAGCGCCGCGCGCCAGATCGCGGGCATGACGGGACTGTGCCAGCGCGCCGCCAGTACCTGGCTGCAGGATGAGGCGGGCGGCAGTCTGGTGTTCGGCATCGACGTCCTGCTGTCCGTCGATGAGGAAGCCTTTGTCGGCAGCGGCTTGCATGCATTTGCCCAGGTGATCGAACGCTTTCTCGGGCTGTATGTGCACCTGGGCTCGTTTACCCGCCTGATCGTCCTGTCGCAGAAGACTGGAAAGGAGTTGCTGTGCTGCCTGCCCCGCAATGGAAACCAGGCGCTGGTGTAGTCGCGCGCCTGCTGGCCGATCCGTCCGGCACCGGCTTCTTTCAGGCGGTGCGGCTGCTGTCTGCCTGGCTGATGCAGCAGGGCATCTCGCAGGAGCAGGTGTTTGATGATTGCCTGCGCCTGCATGGCAGCGCATCGCTGTCGTTTGCGCCGGGAGAAATCGAACAGCTGTGGCTGGAGCCGGAAGCAGATGGTCATACGCAGGTGCATGTGCGAGCGGCAATGCTGGGTTTTCTGGGCGTGCATGGCAGCTTGCCGCTGCATTACACGGAAACGCTCGCGCGCCACGAACGGCAAACGGGCGATGGCGGTCCCCGTGACTGGCTCGATACGCTGTCGCAGCGCGCGCTGGCCCTGTTTTACCAGGCCTGGGCACGTTACCGTATCGAATGCCAGATGGACGCCGACGGCGGCGATTTCCTGCCCCTGCAACTGGCCCTGGCCGGTGCCTGGCCTGCCGAGGTGGCACGGCAGGAGGATGGCTTGCCTGCGCATGTGCTGGCCCATTACGCGGCCTTGCTGCGGCATCGGCCCGTGGCGGCCGACGTGATGCAGGCGGTGCTGGCCGAGTATTTCGGCGTGCCCGTGCGCATGCAGCGTTTTGTGGGCGCCTGGTTCCGGCGCGCGCCGCAGGAGCGCACCCTGCTGGCCACCGCGCACGCCCGGCTGGGGCATGGCGCCATGCTGGGCGAGCGCTGCCGGCGCGCCGACTTGCGCGTGCGCCTGGTGCTGGGACCGTTGGAGCGCCGTGTCTACGAGGATTTCTTGCCCGGCCGGCCGGGCGCGCTGGCCCTGCGCCAGATGCTGGCGCTGTTCGGCTTGCCCGGCATGAGCTTTGAAATACGCCTGGTGCTGCGGCGGGAAGACGTGCGCACCTGCGCCCTGGGCACGGGCGCCTGCCTGGCGCAGGATGCTTTTTGGCCGGCAAGCTGCCGGCCCGTGACCGTGACGACATGCATTACGACATACGCTTCGATGGTTCCGCCTGAGACCGCCATACATATTGTGCCCCGATGACTGCTGGAAGGAAGAAAACCATGGAAGACTTCGCGCAATGGATGGCCGTGGACAAGGCCTTGACCGCCGGCAACCGGGCCTTGCGGCTGCGCCTCGCCTACCCGGAAGGCAGCAATGAGGATGTCTTGCTGCCGCAGCGCGTCAGCGGCAGCGAGGCCATCTGCGGCGGGATCGAGTACCGCATCCTGTGCGTCGCCACCGAAGCGCGGTTGCCGCTGAAACAGTTCATCGCCGTGCCGGCCGAATTGCAGATCGTGACGGACCAGGGGCAGCTGCGCAGGGTCTGCGGCATCGTCGCCGAAGCGTGCGCGGGGCAAAGCGACGGCGGGCTGGCCACCTATCAGCTGCTACTGCGCGACGGCCTGGCCCTGATGGAAAAGCGCGTCAACACGCGCGTGTTTCGCAACAAGCATGAATTGCAGATCGTCCAGCTGCTGTTTGAAGAATGGCGGCAGGGCAATAGCGTGCTCGCCGCCAGCCTGGATCTGTCCATCGATGCGGCGCTGGCGGCGCGCAGCCTGCCCGTGCGCGAATTCACGATGCAGCATAATGAATCCGATGCCGCCTTTATCCGCCGCCTTCTCAGGCGCCGCGGCATCGCCTGGTGCTTCCAGGCGGCAGCGCCGTCCGGCCCGAACGCCGCCACCACGCCCGTGCATGCCCTGCTGCTGTTCGACGACGCCAGCCGCCTGACGGAAAACGCGGCTGGCACGGTGCGCTATCACCGCGATGACGCCACCGAGGAAAGGGACACCGTGACGGCCTGGAGCGCCGTGCGTCGCTTGCAAGCAGGAAAATCCGAACGTTACAGCTGGGACGATGGCCACCCGCACAGTCCGCAGTTCATGGCCACGCAGTCGCAGGGCGGCGCAGATCAGGGCGGGAATGGCAATCGCCTGGCGGCCAGTCTCGACGACTATATCGTGGAGCCGCCGCTGGCCGCCGGCAGCAATGACGAATTGCGGCAACTGGGCCAGCTGGCGATGGCGCGTCACGATATGGACAGCAAGTGTTTCCAGGAGAAGGCTGCGTGCGCGACTTTTGCGCGGGCCAATGGTTCAGCCTGGAAGGGCATGCCGATATCGACAGCCACCCGGCGGCCGAGCGCAGTTTCGTCATCACGGCCTTGAGCGTAGCGGCCAGCAATAACTTGCCGACAGGCCTGGATGCCAGGGTCGGGCGCCTGTTTGCGCAGAGCGGCTGGCAGTGCGATGCCGGCCCGGCACAAGGAGCAGGCGCCGATGGCCAGCCGGCCTTGCGCTACCGCAACCGTTTTACTTGCGTGCGGCGCGGCATCGCCATCGTGCCCGCTTTTGACCCGCGCAGCGATTTCCCCGTCGTCCGCCTGCAAAGCGCGCTGGTCGTCGGGCCCGCCGGCGAAGAAGTGCATTGCGATGCGCTGGGGCGCGTCAAGGTGCGTTTTGGCGCCACGCGCGCCCCGGACCACGCGCATGCCAACGGCTCCGGCGCGTCCGATACGGAGCGCGATTCGGCCTGGGTGCGCGTGGCATCGAGCTGGACCGGCAATGGCCCGGGCAGCGGCAAACAATGCGGCACCTTGAGCTTGCCACGCATCGGCGCGGAAGTGCTGATCGACTTTCTCGGCGGCGACCCGGACCGGCCCATCATCGTCGGCCAGCTGTACAACGCCGTGGGCGTGCCGCCGGGCCTGAGCGCGCGCGGCGCCTTGCCGGGCAACCGTTATCTGTCCGGCATGCGCAGCCGCGAAGTGCGGGGCGGGCGCGGCAACCAGCTGTGCTTCGACGACACGCCGTCGCAGATCAGCGCGCAGCTGGCCAGCGACCAGGCGGCCACGCAATTGAACCTCGGCTACCTGACGGAGCCGCGCAGCGACGGCGCAGGGCGGCAGCGCGGCGATGGCTTCGAGTTGCGCAGCGACGCCAGCGGCAGCGTGCGCACGGCCCGTTCGCTGCTGATCTCGGCCTGGAAACAGCTGGGCGCCAGCGGCAAGCAGCTCGACGGCAGCGAGCATGCCGCCCTGATGAAAGAGTGCCTGGAATTGTTGACCTCCCTGGGCGATTTTGCCGCCCAGCACCAGGCGCTGGCTCTGGACGCAGCCGGCAGCAAGACGCTGGGAGCGGCGATTGCCGCCGACCAGCCCGCCGTCAGCATCACGGCGCCCGAGGGCGTGGCGCTGAGCACGCCCCGGACCATTGCCGGCAACGCGGGCGCGAATATCGACCTGGTGGCCCAGCAGCATCTGCAACTGAGCGCGGCCCAGCGCTGCAACGTCAACGGGGGCAAGGGCATTTCCCTGTTCGCGCACCAGGACGGCATCGTGCAGGTGGCCCATTTCGGCAAGTTTTTGCTGCAAAGCCAGCACGATTTATTGCAGGCGGACGCCGCCAAGGACATCCGCCTGACGGCAGGCACGCGCCTGGTCGGCATGGCGCAGGACGAAATCACCTTCATGACGGCGGGCGGCGCCTACCTGAAACTGTCCGGCGGCGCGGTGGAACTGGGCGGTCCCGGCGCGCTGACGGTGAAGACCGATGGCCACCACTGGAACGGCCCGGGCAGCATGAAGGCGGAACTGCCCACCTTCGGCGAAGGCGAGCTGGGCCGCGTGCCGCGCTTGCTGCGTCCCACCGACGGCTTGCCCGTCGAAGGCGTGGAAGTGCACATCGAGCGCGAAGGCGACGGTCCCGTGACGGGCGTCAGCGGTGCCGACGGGCGCGGGCCGAAGGTGGCGACCGACCACCTGCAGCGGCTGAAGGGATTTTTCTTCCGCCGCCGTTCCTGAACCCCGTCACTGGAGAGCACGCCATGCAATTCGATCCCCACCCGCCGCTGTGCGACGACCCCGACATCGACATCCTCGGTCAGTTTTCCTGCAACGCCAATTTCCAGAGCAGCGACCGGGACACGCTGCAGCAACTGCCGCTGCCCGGCATCGTGATCTTCGTGCACGGCGTCAATTCCGATGGCGAGTGGTACGCGGCGGCCGAAGAGGGACTGTGCAACGGCCTCAACGAACGCCTCAAGCGTTCCTGCCATCATATGCAGCACCGTGGCGTGGAAGGCGGCGAACTGAAGGCGGTCAATTATGGCGCCGAAATCACGGCCGAAGGCTTTCTCCATCCGGAGATGTCGGCCGATACCTTGATCCGCGATGCCGGCACTTTTTCTCCCGTGATCCGTTTTCGCTGGGGCTACAAGGCTTCCGGCGAGGAACTGCAGCAATACGGCAAGGGCATCTACCTGAACGAAGACAATTACTGGGGTGGCGGGCCGTTTGCCAATGGCTGCAGCGCGCTGGCCGACCTGTGGAAGGACGGGCTGAGCGAGGGTTTATTCTTGTGGAACAAGATCCAGCACATGAATCCTTTCCCGGAACGGCAAGTGTACAGCTGCCCGCCGCGAGCGTATTTCGTGCTGGCCGCCTACCGCCTGGCCAGGCTGGTCGAAGCCATCCGCCAGCAGCAGGCCGACGTGCCCGTCACCATTGTGTGCCACAGCCAGGGCACGATGGTGGCGATGGCGGCCGCCTTTCTGGGCGCAAACCTGCCCAAGGTAAAGGACAGTTTTCCCTGCGTGGCCGACAACTATGTCATTTGCAATTCGCCGTACAGCCTGGCGAAACGCAATAGCGCCGAGAACTGGGTGGCCGGCAACCTGCGCGCGGCGGACGGCAGCACGGGCCGGGTGACGGTGCAGGCGCGCATCGCCACCCTGAAAAACTTCTTTGCCATCATCGGCCAGCGCGCCAGCCTGGGCGAGGCGCAGACGGACGAGGAAATCGACCGCTGCATGGCCAACCTGGAGCACGGTTTTTCCGCCGCGGCGGACCGCGAGCAATACGGGATTGCCGGCGCCGCCCGGGGCGGCAAGAAATCATCGTATGGCCGGGTGACCATCTATTGCAATCCGCACGATGTGGTGGTGTCGTCCGTCGCCATCGAGGGCATCGGCTGGCGCGGCCTGTCGGGTTCGCTGGCCAAGGACAGCAAGGACGGCGGCGAGCTCGCTGCCACCGAGGCCGCAGGCGTCTGCGTGCAGCGCGTGTTTGCCCAGGGGTTTGAGGTGGGCAAGCAGGGCAGCTATCACTACTGGACCGATCACTGGCGCAAGCCCGCGCCGGGCGGCAAGGACTTCTGGTTTCCGGCGCAGAAATATGCGTCGTATTCCATCAAGCAGGGCGTGGAGGCCAGCCAGGGCGCCTTTTCCACCATCCTGACGGTCGGATTTGCGCCTCTGTTTATCGTGGCAACGGGCCTGGCCAGCAGCCCCTGCAATGCCTCGCCCCACAAAGACTGGAAAATTGAACTGAGCGCCCCCGACCTGCTGCCGCCCTTCAAGCCGCAGTCCTTGCGCTTTGGCCAGACCAGCGAGGAATTCGACGAAGGCTACGAGCCCCCCGGCGAATCGCGCCAGGTGGGCAAGCAGCGCGCGCCCGGCGACGATCTCCTTGCCGATCATGAGATTCCGCCCGGCGGCCTGCAGGGGCGGGCGGGGAAAAATGAAGCCAAACGCATGGACAGCGCCAGGGGCACGGCCGATGACGAGGCGCGCCTGCGATTCGAGCAGCGCGCGGTGATACGCGCGCAAGCCGTACGGGAAGGGAAAAGTCCAGCGGGTCAAAAAGTGCAGCAGGAAATGCCCAACGCCACGCCCGACGCCGAGTACCTGCAATGGCGCAGCACGCGGGTAGGGGAAATGATGTCCAGTCAGGCCGGCGCCTACGCCACCGACCATTCCACCATCCTGACCAACCCCATGCACTCAGAGCGGGCGCTTGCGTATGACGTGGCGGTGGGCGTGTGCCGCATCAAGCCGGACCAGCTGCGCAAGTTGAGGGTGGCGGCGGATTGGCGGTTGTTGAGGGCACTAAATAATACTGAATCCGCTAAATTGTTCGAAGAATATTTTAATGATGGGAAATTGCATGGTTTGACCATTACTCAATGGTCTCAGCAGACTGGTGGAGAAGGAAATCTTCCTGTATCCATAGTTGACGTGAGAGAGAACCCTGCTCTTGATTCTCGTCCTAATTCCGGTGAACGAGCATTTTTATAAAGAGAAATCACATTTCATATAAATTCCTAAATATTAGGTAAATATTTATCTTGTTGGAGATCATGTCATGGCTAGATCTATATTGTTATCTATACTCGGTGCGTTTTTGATTGTTTTAGTTTTGTCAGCTTGCGCCCGTTTACGTACATCGGCAAACATAGTGACTCCTGTCGTTCCTATTGATGGATCTTTAGTGCAGAGACCATTTCTGGCTCAGGTAGTCGGGTTGCAATGGTTAAATCCTTTGCATCGTAGAGACTATCCCACTGAATGGCAGCTACTTTGGACCCTTGGCCTGGCACGGCCTAATCCGAACGATGATATGGTAAAAGAAAAACCTGAAAAATATTCTAAGTTGCAGAGTATTGCCTCCATTGCTATAGGTAATGGAGGCTCTGAAACTTTCGATGGATACCATGAAAAATACATTAATGAGTTAATGAACTTGTACCATGATGTGTATTACTCCGACTCGGAATATTTTTATAACGTTCATTCAGCCGAGGACAAATCACGCTGGCGAGAGTTGGCTGGTATTCATATCGAATATGCCCTGCCAGAAGGTAAGCTCGATCCGGTCGAAACGATAGCATTTGTGCGCAAAAGAGTTGCAAGAACTTTTAGCATCGGCAACATCCACTCTCCTACCCTGTGGACCCGCTCCACCCCACCCGACGTTCGCCTCACCATGGGCGGCCCCAACGCCGGTTTTACGTCACTTTCCGCCGCGCTCGACTACCTGCAAAGCCATCCCAAGGAAACCGTCTGGGCCATGAACTGGGATGCGCCCAGCCGGCCTTTGGACCGGCAGATCAACGAAAACCTGGTGCTGCTGGTGCTGGCCGGCCCCGACTACAAGACGGAGCGGCGCCGCTGGCGTGGCTAGGGTATCCAAGCACGAAACAGGCTGCGGATTTTGAAGTCAAAAAGGGCGAACCGCCGCGCCTGGTGCAGGCGTGGACGGAGGCCATCGAGGATGCGGCGGCGAAGGCCAGCAGGCAGGATACGGAGATCGGCTATCTGATCCACGACGCGGGCAATACGCACCCGGATTCGTCGGCACGGCTCGGTGCGCTGGCGCAGACGCTCACCGTGCAATTGCCGGAATTCGATCTGCTGAAGCAAAGCTTCAATCTGACGGCCGTGCTGGGCGAGACGGGCGCGGGCACGGCGCTGACGAACGTGGCGCTGGGCATCGCCTACGCGCACCATTTCGGCAAACCCGTGCTGGTGGCCGGCACCAGCGACCTGCTTGCCCCCGTGGCGCTGGTGGTGGCGCCGCCCGCCGTCGTACGGCCGATCCAGCCCGGCAAGCCCTGGTTCCGCGCGCGCGGCGGCAACCATGCCTACCTGCCTTGGTGGGGCTTGCGCCACGATGCGCCCGAGTATTACCAAGGGTTTTCGCAATGAGGGCGCTGATCGGTGTGCTCATGTCGATGTTGCTTGGCGCGTGCGCGACGCCGCCATTGCCGGAGGCAACGGTGCCACACAGCGGTCCGTTTATGGCGCAGGTGGTGGGACTGCAATGGCTGAACCCTTTGCAACGTCGGGATTACCCCACGCAATGGCAGTTGCTGTGGACCTTGGGGCTGGTACAGCCAAATCCTGGCGACGATATGGTCAAGGAAAACACTATCAAGTATTCCAGCTTACAGGCTGTCTCACCTGTCGTCGCTGGAAATGAAGGTCAGGAAACGTTTCGCGGTTATCATCGGAAGTACATTCGTGAAGTTATGAATTTATTCCGTAGCCCGTATTTTTCAGATCCTGAATATTTCTACAATGTTCACTCAGCAAAGGATAGATCGCGCTGGCGTGAATTGGCCGGCATCCACGTTGAGTATGCGATTCCTGAAGGAAAGCTTGATCTTGCAGATGCGACGAATTTTGTGCGCGAGTATATTCGTGATATCTTTGATATCGGCAACCCAAACTTCCCCACCCTCTGGACCCGCTCCACCCCACCCGACGTCCGCATCACCATGGGCGGCCCCAACGCAGGTTTTACTTCGCTCTCCGCCGCACTCGACTATCTGCAAACGCACCCCAAGGAAACCGTCTGGGCCATGAACTGGGATGCACCCAGCCGGCCGCTGGACCGGCAGATCAACGAGAACCTGGTGCTGCTGGTGCTGGCCGGCCCCGACTACAAGACGGAGCGGGCGCCGCTGGCGTGGCTAGGGTATCCAAGCACGAAACAGGCTGCGGATTTTGAAGTCAAAAGGGCGAACCGCCGCGCCTGGTGCAGGCGTGGACGGCGGCCATCGAGGAGGCGGCGGCGAAGGCGAACAGGCCGGATACTGACATCGGCTATCTCATCCACGATGCCGGCAATTCGCACCCGGATTCGTCCGCGCGGCTGGGTGCGCTGGCGCAGACGCTCACCGTGCAATTGCCGGAATTCGATCTGCTGAAGCAAAGCTTCAACTTGACGGCCGTGCTGGGCGAGACGGGCGCGGGCACGGCGCTGACGAACGTCGCGCTGGGCATCGCCTATGCGCACCATTTCGGCAAACCCGTGCTGGTGGCCGGCACCAGCGACCTGCTTGCCCCCGTGGCGCTGGTGGTGGCGCCGCCCGCCGTCGTGCGGCCGATCCAGCCCGGCAAGCCCTGGTTCCGCGCGCGCGGCGGCAATCATGCCTACCTGCCCTGGTGGGGCTTGCGCCACGATGCGCCCGAGTATTACCAAGGGTTTTCGCAATGAAGCGTTTTACCTATTCAAGGAGAAGAGCATGCGTGGCGTGATCCGCTTGAACGATCCCACCAGCCATGGCGGCAAGGTGGTGGGCGCGGCACCGAACAGTACCGTGCTGGGCGTGGCCGTGGCGCGCAAGGGCGACCCTTGCGTGTGTCCGATCAAGGGCCACGTGCGCTGCGTGATCGCCGAGGGCGATCCGCAGGTGCTGATCGACGGCGTGCCCGTGGCCTTCGATGGCCACAAGACCAGCTGCGGCGCCAGCCTGATGTCTACCGTGGGCAACAGCGGGCGCGCTTAGGCCAGGCTCGTGTCGATGGCCGCGCCCAGCTTGTCGACGAGCTCATCGACGTGGCTGGCGTCGATGATGTAGGGCGGCGCCAGCAGGATGTGGTCGCCGTGCAGGCCGTCGATGGTGCCGCCCATGGGGTAGCACATCAGTCCATTCTGCATGGCTTGCGCCTTGATGCGCGCGTGCAGGCGGCGGGCCGGGTCGAACGGCTGCTTGCCGGCGCGCTCCTGCACCAGTTCCAGGCCCAGGAACAGGCCGCGGCCGCGGATGTCGCCCACGTGCGGGTGCCCGCCGAAACGCTGGCGCAGCCGCTCCTGCAGCAAGCCGCCCATGGCGCGCACGTTGGCCAATAAATCGCGCTCCTCGATCTGCCGCTGCACGGCCAGGGCGGCGGCGCACGCCGTGGCGTGGCCGATATACGTGTGGCCGTGCTGGAAGAAGCCCGTGCCGGCGCGGATGGTCTCGCGGACGTCCTGCGACACCATCACGGCGCCGATGGGCTGGTAGCCGGCGCCCAGGCCCTTGGCGATGCAGATCAGGTCGGCCGTGATGGCTTCCTGCTCGCAGGCGAACAGGCTGCCCGTGCGCCCCATGCCGCACATGACTTCGTCGAGGATCAGGAGGATGCCGTGGCGCTGGCAGATGGCGCGCATGCGCGCAAAATAGCCGTTTACTGCGGGCAGGGCACCGGCCGTGGCGCCGACGACGGGTTCGGCGATGAAGGCCATGACGTTCTCCGCGCCCAGTGCGGCGATATGGTCTTCCAGCTCCTGGCCCAGGCGCGCCACGTAGGCGGCATCCGTTTCATGCGCCTGCTGGTCGCGCCAGGCATAGCAGGGCGACACATGGGTCACGCCAATCAGCAATGGCTCGAACTGCTGGCGGCGCCAGGCGTTGCCGCCCGTGGCCAGCGCGCCCAGGGTATTGCCGTGATAGCTCTGGCGGCGGGCGATGACGTGGCGGCGCTGCGGCTGGCCCCGCTCGACGAAATACTGGCGCGCCAGCTTGAGCGCGCTTTCCACCGCTTCCGAGCCGCCGGAGACGAAATACACGCTGTCGATGCCGGCTGGTGCCCTGGCGACGAGGAAATCGGCCAGCTGCTCCATCGGCTCGCTGGTGAAAAACGAGCTGTGTGCATACGCCATCGTCGCAATCTGCCGCTGCACGGCGGAAATCACGGCCGTATCCGAATGGCCGAGGCAAGAGACGGCCGCGCCGCCGCAGGCGTCCAGGTAGCGCTTGCCGTCCGCGTCGATCAGGTAAGGGCCGTCGCCGCCTGTGGCGACAGGGTAGGTGGCGGTCAGGCTGCGGTGGAAGACATGGCTCATGGCATCGCTTTCTTATCGGCAAAGGGGGAATGGCCGATTATAGGAGGCGTTGCGCCGCATTGCAACGATTGATGTATTTGTTTTTAATTTACATCATTCGATGTTTTTGCGTAGGCGCCCAGCGCCCGCAGCTGGCTTTCCGCCGCGCCGATGGCCGTGACGGCATCCGGTCCCGCGCGTGCCACCAGCAATTCCACCAGGCTTTCCACGGCCGCGACGCCGGCCACGATGGAAGGGAAGAACGAGGGGCTGTCGACGGCGATGACGATGCTGGCGTCGGCCTGCAGGGCCAGCGGCGACATGGCGCTGTCGCTGATGGCGACCACCTGGCAGCCGGCCTGGCGCGCCGTTTGCGCCACCAGCAGCGCTTCGCTCGAATACGGCGCGAAGCTGACGACGACGACGGCTTCGCCCGCCTGCAGGGCGCGCAAGTCCATTTCCAGGGTGCCGCCCTGACCGCTCAGCAGCTGCACGCTGGGCGCAGCAGCCGGTACAGGTAGTGCAGGGTGTAGGCGATCGGGTGGGCGGCGCGAAAGCCGGCCACGTGCACGCGGGGCGCCGCCTGCAGCAGGCTGGCGGCCGCGTCCAGGGCGGCGTGGTTGGCGCTTTCCGTAGCGGCCAGGTTGCGCTGCTGCACAGTGAACACTTCGGTGACCAGGTCGCGCTCTGTCCCCTCCTTGCCGGCCAGCGCGCCCGCCTTGGCCGCGTAGCCGGCAGGTCCCGCGCGCAGGCGTTCGACGAAGATGGCTTTCAGTTCGGGCCAGCCGGCAAAGCCCAGCTGCTGCGCCAGGCGCACCAGGGCGGCCGACTGGACTTGCGCGCGCGCAGCGATGCTGCGCATCGAGGACACGGCAACTTCGTCCGGATGGTCGGCCAGGTAGCGGGCGCCGGCCTGGAATTGCGGGCTCAGTTCCGCATGGCGCGCCTTGATCAGGTCCATCAGTGCCGCATAGGTGTCGTGGGGTGTCGCTGCCTGCATCGCCGTGCCTCATGTAGTAGGTTGCGGCGATGGTACAGGATTCGTCAGCGCACCGGTAGCGGCGTGCCTTGCGCACGGGCGGCCGTGCGCGGACGCAGGCGGGCAAACAGGTGCGGCCCGGCCGGTTTGCGGCGCGGTCCCGTCGTCAGCACGCGCAAGGCGGTGGGCAGCGGCACGTCGTGGCAATGCAAAAACAGGGCGGCGGCGCCCGTGCCGGCCATTTCCTGCAAGGCCAGCGCATGTTCGACCAGCGCCGCCGTGCGCATGTCGAGCCGTACGGGGATGTCGGGCTGGAATAACTGTGTATCGATGGGCCGTGCATTGCGCATGCTGTCCCCCGCCGGGTTCGCTAGTCAAGCTGCCAGCATAAAAGCGCCCCGGCGCCATCGCTTTGCGCCACATCAATTCCTATGTCGGATAGATTCCACAAGGCAAAAAAACGCCAACCGTTGCCGGCTGGCGCTGAAAACCCTCGAAGGAAGAAAGGGGGAATGAGTTAGTAGCTCCAGCGTATCGATAAACCGACGACCTTGTCATAGCGCCGCACATCGCGCACATACTCCGGCGTGTCGTGGTAGTCGCGGTAGGTCGAGTCGAGCAGGTTGTTCGCGTCCAGCGTCACCGTGGTGTGCGGGTTGAGCTTGTACGAGACCGACGCGTCCAGGGTCTTGGTCGGCGCCACGGTCAGGTGGATGCCCTTGCCGCGGTAGTTGTAGTCGTCGACGTACTTGTCGCGCCAGCTGTAGGCCAGGCGCGCCGACCACGGTCCCTGTTCGTACAGGCCGACGATATTGGCCGACCACTTCGACATGCCCGTGAACGGGTGCGCGCTGCCATTGAGTTCTTCCAGCTCGCCCGTCATGTAGGTGGCGTTGGCCTGCAGGCCCAGGCCGCCAAGCCAGCCGGGCAGCTTGTCGTAGAACTGCTGGTAGGCCATCTCCATGCCCTGCAGATGGCCCTTCGAGGTGTTGCGCGGACGCGTGATGTCGTACTCGATGCCGTTGTACGTTTCCTTGGCCGAACCGGACAGGATGTAATTCTTGAAGTTGTGGCGGAACACGGTGGCCGTGACGGAACCCGTCTGGGCGAAATACCATTCCAGCGCCAGGTCCAGGTTCTTGCCTTCCACGGGCTTGAGGTCGGGATTGCCGCCGCCGCCCGTCGGGCGCACCATTTCCAGGCTCTGGCCCAGGCTTACGCCCGGGTTGAAGTCGGCGAAGTTGGGGCGCTGCACGGCCTTGCCGGCCGTCAGACGGGCGATCAGGTCCTGGCGCAGCATGGCTTTCAGGGTCAGGCTGGGCAGCACGTCCGTATCCGACGTCTTCACGCGCACGGGCGTGACGATGCCGTTTTGCGAGGAATTGCCTTGCAAGTCCTGCTTCGTCTGCACCACGCGCACGCCCAAGGTGCCATCGACCGGTACCTGCGCCAGGTCAAAGCCGATGCGCGCCTTGCCGTACACGGCGTTGGTTTTTTCCACATCCTTGTAATGGGTCATCGGATCGTCCGGGCTGCGTTCGCTGCTGCCCGTAAACAGCTGGCGCAGCACGGCCGTGTTGTTGAGCATGAAGTCGCGACATGGCGTGAGCCAGCTTTGCAGGCCGAAGTTGCCCGTGTTGTCGTGCGAGGCGCACGCCAGGCCGGGAATCGCGTCCGCATACATGGTCGAAGACAAGCCTCCCTGGCCATTTTTTTCGCGGATCGATTCGGCCTTGCGCTTGGCCAGGCGCACGCCGCCCGAAAATTCGCGGAAGAAGCCCGTGCTGTCCATGTCGTAGGTAAGGTCGCCGCGCCAGTCGGTGGAGCTGCCTTCGTCGTGGCTATGATTGTCGTAGAAACCGAGCAGCGTGTAGTTCTTCGGATCGGTCATGTTGTAGCCGGGGTAGCTGATCTGCGCGCCGCCGTTGACGTTCGTGCTGCCGATCACGCTGGTCGGATGGGCGAGGAAGTCGAGGATGGGGAATTCGCGTTCGAAGTTGCTGACCGTGCGCGCCAGTTCCGTCGTGGCGCGCAGCTGCGGCGTGATGTCCCAGCGCGCGCCGATGGCGCCTTGCGAACCGATCGAGCGGTCGCGCCGCGCCTGGGTCGAACCGAGGGTGAACGGCGACCACGGGCCGTCGATCTTGCCCACCGTGGCCGCCTGGCTGGTGCCGGGGATCAGCGTGATGTCCGGGTTCTGGCCCCAGGGCAGCGAACCGACGAAGAATTGGCTGTCGAACGCATGCTTGATCAGGGTCGACATGCCTTCCGCATACACTTCCACCTGCGAGTTCGGCCGCCACTGGAAGGCGGCATTTGCCGCGTAGCGCTTGCGGTCGCCCACGGTCGGGATCATGCCGACGGAGTCGGGACCCGTGATATTGCCCGCTTCGGAGCGCTTGACGGGTTCGGCGTTCCAGATCGTCTCGTCATAGTATTTGCTGCGCTGGTAGGACAGGCCGAGCAGGGCGCCGAATTCGCCGTATGGGGTCTTCCAGCGGTTCGAGAGCATGCCGCTGACGTTCGGGTCCGTCGAGCCGGACTTGTCGCGGTGCTCGGCGCGCACGTTGCCCGATGCCGTAAAGCCCTTGAAATCGAAGGGGCGGTTGGTGCGCACGTCGACCACGCCGGCCGTGCCGCCTTCGACCATGTCGGCCCCCTGCGACTTATATACGTCCACGCGCTGCAGCATGGCCGTCGGAATGTCGGCCAGGTACAGGCTGCGGCCCACCGAGGTAAACATCTCGCGGCCGTTCAGCAGGGTCACCACGCCGGGCAAGCCGCGGATGATGACGGAGCCGGCCTCGCCGCCTTCGCGGCGGATCTGCACGCCCGTCACGCGGCCGAGGATTTCGGCCACGTTCTTGTCGGGGAATTTGCCGATTTCATCGGCGACGATGGAATCGACCACCTGGTCGTTGTTCTTCTTGATCGTCTGCGCGCTTTGCGCTGCCCGGCGCACGCCCGTGACGGCGACGACGGCGATGCCGCTGTCGGCTGGCGTTGCCGCTGGTGCCGTTTCTTCCACTGGTGTTTCCGCGGCGGGCGCCTGTTGCGCCCAGACGGAAGCGCTGCTCAGCAGGCCTGCGCCGGCCAGCGCGGCCACCGTGGCCTTCAAGGTCAGCCGTGTGTTGTGCCGGGACGTGCGGGTGCCCGTTGCCATCGATTGCATCATCTTGTCTCCACCTGTATTTTAGTTATGTTGAGAACGCTGCGGCAGTCGCCGCCAGAGCTGGAACATGCTCAAGAAACATGGTAGGTGGGAATGACTTTGCCCCACAAATGACTTCTTTTGCGATGTCCATATCAATTCCGGTATCCCTGCTGCATTCATGCGCCCTGGCGGCGCACCGCGCGTTGTCGAAGCTGGCGCATGCGCGTTGCGGGCGCTCCACAGCAGGCGTCAGGCGGCGCAGGGCGCGGCGCTTTGCGCCAGCCAGGCCATGAAGTGCGCCTGCGGCATGGGGCGGGCGAAGTAAAAGCCCTGCAATTCATCGCAGCCGGCGTGGCGCAGCACGTCGGCATCGGCCGCGCTTTCCACGCCCTCGGCGGTGACCGTCAAGCCCAGGGTATGGCCAAGGCCGATGATGGTTTTCGTCACGGCCAGGTTTTGCGGCGAACCGTGGATGTCCTGCACGAAGCTCATGTCGATCTTCAGCTTGTCGAGCGGGAAGCGGCACAGGTAGTTCAGGCTCGAATAGCCGGTGCCGAAGTCGTCGATCGACAGCGCAAATCCCAGCGCCTTGATGGCGTGCAGGGTGGCGATGGTGTCGTCCACGTTGTCCATCAGGATCGATTCGGTCAGTTCGAATTCGATCCGTCCGGGCGTGACGGGAAACTCGCGCAGCACCTCGCGCAAGGTGGCCACCAGGCCGCCGCTTTTCAGCTGGATGGCCGACAGGTTGATCGACACGGCGATGTCGCCCGCGCCCGCTTCGCGCCAGGCCACCTGCTGGCGGCACGCTTCGCGGATGACCCACGCGCCGATGGGAACGATCAGGCCCGATTCCTCGGCGGCGGGAATGAAGCTGTCGGGCGCGATCAGGCCATGCTGCGGATGCTGCCAGCGGATCAGGCTTTCCACGCCATTCAGGCGGCTGCTCCTGGCATCGATGCGCGGCTGGTAGTACAGCACCAGTTCCTGCCGCTCGATGGCGTGCCGCAGATCGCTTTCCGGTGCAGCTGCTGCAACTGCTGCTCCTGCATCTGCGGCGTGAACATGCGCGCATGATCGCGTCCGCCGCTCTTGGCCTGGTACATGGCCGCATCGGCGTGGCGCATCAGGGTATCCATGTCGTCGCCGTGGTCCGGATAGATGGCCACGCCCACGCTGCACGAGACATACAGCTCGTTGCCTGCCACCTGGTGCGGCTCGCGCATGGCCGGTATCAATCGCGTGTCGAGCAGGGCGCCGATGGCATCTGCGTCGCCGGCGCCGTTGAGGATGACGACGAATTCATCGCCGCCCAGGCGGCTGACGGTATCACCTTCGCGCACCAGCTGCAGCAGGCGCTTAGAGACCGATTGCAGCAGGGCGTCGCCCACGTGGTGGCCCAGCGCGTCGTTGACGTGCTTGAAGCGGTCCAGGTCGATGAACAGCACCCCCACCTTTTCGCCGCTGCGGCGCGCCTGCGCGATGGCGGCCGCCAGGCGCAGTTTCGACACGTGGCGGTTGGCCAGTCCCGTGAGCGCGTCGTGGTGGGCCATGTGCTCGATCTGCCGCTCGCTGGCCTTGCGTTCGCTGATGTCGAGCGAACTGGCGATGAAATGCGTGGTGACGCCATCGAGGCCGCGCACGGCGTTCATCACCAGCCAGGCCGGATAGCTTTCCATCGACTTGCGCTGCACCGAGATTTCGCCCTGCCAGTAGCCGCGCCGCGCCAGGGTCCGGCGCAGGCTGTCGAGCTGCCCGGGAGGGTTGTCGGGCGCGAGCAGGAAGGCGGGGCGCTTGCCGATCAGCTCCACCATGTCGTACAGCGAATGGCGGCGGAAGGCCTGGTTGACGGTGATGATGCGCATGCCGGCGTCCATCACGATCAGGCTTTCGGCCGAGGCCTCGAAGACCTTGGCCCACAGTTCCAGGCGCGACTCCATCAGCTTCATCTTGTTGATCGGCGTGAAGGTCGACAGCACGGCGCGCTGGCCCTGGTAGTCGATCAGGCGCGCGGAAATCAGGGCCCAGGTGGGCGTGCCGCCGCCGCTCCAGCACACCTCGAATTCGTCGACGGCGCCCAGGTCGCTCAAGCGCTGGAAGAAGCGCGAACGGGCTTGCGGGTGCATGCCGCCCACCCACGGATCGAGTTCCAGGCCTCCCTGCCACGCGTGCGCGGCCTGGTTCGCGTGCAGCACCTGGTGATGGGGGATCGAGGTGACCATCAGCGGGATGGGAATGGCGTCGACCAGCTGGCGCTGCGCATCGGCCGCGCTGGCGCGCGCCACCAGGTCCTGCTGCGCCATGCGCTGGAAGTCGAGCTGCTGCAGCATGGTGTTGAAGGCGCGCACCAGGCGCCCCGTTTCATCCTCGCTGTCCCAGACGGCGCGCAGGCTATGGTCGCCCGTTTCGCGCACTTCCTGCGCCACGCGCGCCAGGCGCCGGATGGGCAGGGCGATCTGGCGCGCGACGAAAAACACCAGGCCCAGTATCATCGCCAGCAGCAGCACGGCCGTGCCCAGGTGCAGCCACATGCGCGTGAAAAAGCCATCCACGCGCAGCTGGATCAGGCGCTGCAATTCGTTGCCGGCATCGCGCCATGCCAGGCGCAGCGCGGCGAGGACCACCGTGTCGCGGCGCAGCAGTTCCCGCGCGCCGGCGGGGCTGGCTTGCACGCCTGCCAGCGCCTGGCTACTGGCGCGCAACTGCGCCACGGCGTGCTGCAGGCCCGCGCGAGAACCGTCGAGATGCTGGCGCAGCAGCGGCGTGCTGGCCGCGAACGCCTCCGTGTAGTCGCTGCCGATGCCGCCCATGGTGGCATCCATGCGCCCTTCGAGGATCAGGAACTGGGTCTGCAGGCGCTGGCGCTGCGCGCCTTCGGCCGTCGCCAGTTGCAGGGCCAGGGCGCGCGTGCTGTTGATCAATTCCAACAGTTCGGGAAAGCGCAGGATCACCAGCGACATCGTGTAGTAGCTGTCCAGGTCCGGGTCGAGGATCAGGTTCGACTGGTTGCCCACGCGCGTGAGCAGCGCGCGCCCGGCCACAAAGGCGGGCGAGGGCGCGATGCCGGCGTCCGGCGCGGCGGAAGTATGGCCGGCCTGGCGCAGCAGGGCGGCAAATTGCGCATTCAGTTCGGCGCTGTGCATGCCTGCGCCGAAGCGGCGTTCGGCCTGTTCCACGGCCGCGGCTTGCGCGCCCGGCGGCAGCAGGGCATCGCGGATGGCGGCGATGTAGTCATTGCCTGCCATCTCCTTGCGCGAGAAATCGATGGCGAGGTATTTTTCGTTGATGAGGATGCCGGAAATGAAGATGACGGCGGACAGGTCGAGCAAATAGATCAGCGCCAGTTTGCGCCCCACCGTCAATTTTCCGATCATGCGCGAGATTTTGCCCAGCATGCGTTCCCCACCTTTTGTCAGCCCATTTATGTTTTCTTATGTGCAATTTCCATGCCTGAATTTACAAGCTTGCAAGGGGGCTTTTGCACCATGCCGGTGCGCGCAGGGAGGCGGCGCGCGCCAATAAAAAGGGCGGCCCGCAGGCCGCCCTCGTATGCCGTCAGGCTGCGCTTAGGCTTAGGCTTCGGCGACGCGCTTGGCGATGTGCGCCAGCGCTTCTTCCACCTGGTCGATCAGGATCAGGCACAGGTCGCCTTCACCGAGGCGCGCCAGGGCCTTGTCGATGGCGACGAATTCGCCGTTGATTTCATCGATATGGCTGGTGCGCTTGGCGCCGTCCAGGCCCTGGCGCAGCAATGCCACCACTTCGCCGTCGGCGCGGCCGCGCTGGCATTGGTCCTGGTACAGCAGCACGTCGTCGAAGGCGGCGCCGAGGATTTCCGTCTGCTGGCGGATGTCTTCGTCGCGGCGGTCGCCGGCGCCGCTGATGACCACCGAGCGACGCTTGGCCGGCATGCTTTCGACGGCCTGCACCAGCGCCAGGATGGCATCCGGATTGTGGCCGTAGTCGGCGATCAGGGTGGCTCCACGATAGTCGAAGACGTTGAAGCGGCCCGGCGCATTGTCGGCTTCATTGGCAAAGGTTTTCAGGCCCAGCGCGATGGTTTTCCAGTCCAGGCCCACGGCCCAGGCGGCGGCCAGCGAGGCCATGACGTTGTCGACCTGGAAGCCGATGGTGCCGTTGCGCGTGATCGGTACCTGCGACAGGGCGATTTCGTGGCGTTCCTTGCCTTGCGCGGCGACCAGCTTGCCGTCTTCCACGTAGACCACGCGGTTGCCCTGCGCGCGGTGCGTGGCCATCACCGGATGCGTCTTGTCGGCGGCGAAGAAGGTCACCGTGCCGCTGCAATTCTTGGCCATGCGCGCCACGGCCGGGTCGGTGGCGTTCAGCACGGCCACGCCGCTGTCGGCCACGTTCTGCACGATCACGCGCTTCAATACCGCCAGGTCTTCCACGGTGGTGATGTAGTTCAGGCCCAGGTGGTCGCCCGCGCCGATATTCGTCACCACGGCGACCTGGCAGCGATCAAAAGCCAGGCCTTCGCGCAGCATGCCGCCGCGCGCCGTCTCGAACACGGCCGCGTCCACGTCCGGGTGCAGCAGCACGTTGCGCGCGCTGCGCGGACCGCTGCAGTCGCCGCTGTCGATCTGGCGTCCTTCGATGTACACGCCATCCGTGTTCGTCATGCCCGTGCGCAGGCCGGATGCCGTCAGCAGGTGGGCGATCAGGCGCACGGTGGTGGTCTTGCCGTTGGTGCCCGTGACGGCGACGACGGGAATGCGGCCATCGTCGCCTTCGGCGAACATGGCGGCGATGATGGCTTCGCCGACGGGACGCGGCTTGCCGAACGACGGCGCCAGGTGCATGCGCAAACCCGGTGCGGCGTTGACTTCGACGATGCCGGCGTTCTGCTCTTCCAGCGGTTTCAGGATGCTGTCGGAAACCACGTCCACGCCGCAGATGTCCAGGCCCACCATGTGCGCGGCGGCGACGGCGCGCGCCGCCACTTCCGGATGCACGTCGACGGTGACGTCGGTGGCCGAGCCGCCCGTCGACAGGTTGGCGTTATTGCGCAAGATCACGCGCTGGCCCACGGGCGGCACGGATTCGGCCACGTAGCCCTGCTTGGCCAGGCTGGCCAGGGCGATGTCGTCGAAGCGGATTTTCGTCAGCGAGGTGGCGTGGCCGCTGCCGCGGCGCGGGTCCAGGTTGACCTGGTCGACCAGTTCGCGCACCGTGTGCTGGCCGTCGCCCACCACTTGCGGCGGGTCGCGGCGGGCCGCTGCCACCATCTTGTTGCCGATGACGAGCAAGCGGAAATCGTGGCCCGGTAGATAGCGTTCGACGAGGATGTCGTCGCGGAATTCCTGCGCCGCGAGGAAGCCGGCCGTCAGCTGTTCGCGCGTGGTGACATTGACGGTGACGCCCTTGCCCTGGTTGCCATCCTTCGGTTTCACGACGACGGGCAGGCCGATTTCGCAGGCGGCGGCCCAGGCGTCGTCCACGTCGATGGCGACGCGGCCTTGCGGCACGGGCACGCCGGCCGAGTCGAGCAGCTTCTTCGTCAGTTCCTTGTCCTGCGCGATGGCTTCGGCGATGGCGCTGGTGCCGTCCATTTCGGCGGCCTGGATCTTGCGCTGCTTGCTGCCCCAGCCGAACGTCACCAGGCTGCCTTCGGTCAGGCGGCGGAACGGGATGTTGCGCGCCACGGCGGCGTTGACGATGGCGCCCGTCGAAGGGCCCAGGCGCACGTCTTCATCGAGTTCCTGCAGCTGGTGCAGGGCGCCGGCCAGGTCGAACGGCGCATCGTCGAGCGCGGCGCGGCACAGCTGCTGCGCCAGTTCCAGGGCCAGGCGGCCGACGGCTTCTTCCGAATATTCGACGACGACCTGGAAGATGCCCGTTTCCAGGGTCGGCGTGGTGCGGCTGAAGGTGACGGGGCAGCCGGCTTGCGCCTGCAGTCCCAGCGCCGCCAGTTCCAGCACCTGCGCCATCGGCGCGGCGTTGTAATTGCCCAGCGGTTGCAGCGGGCTCAGTTGCGGAAAGCGCGCGCGCAGGCGGGCTTCGAAGCCGGGCAGCTGGGCGATGTCGAGTTCCTGCGTGGTGCAGGAAACAATGGCTTCCACGGCGGTGTCGTGGCTCCAGAGGTTAGGGCCCCGCAAGGCCCGTACGCGAGATACTTCCATAATTAAACCGTAATCCTGTTGTGTTCTTGTGGGCCCGGCCGCAGCCGGACTTGAGTCTTAATTCCCGATGCAGCCGGGGGCCGCGTCGAAGGTGCGCAGGCCGGCGCAAATCAAATCGACGGGCAGGTTCATGGCCCAGGCGGCGGCCGCGACGGCCAGCACGCTGTCGACATTGCCGGCCGTGGCCGGTTTCAGCAGGTCCAGGCACAGCAAGACCGTTTCGATGCCGCCTTCGGCCAGCACGATATGGTTGCCGCGCACGAATACGGCGCGCTGGCCGGCGGCCAGTTGCGCCGCGATGGCGGGCAGGCTGCCATCCTGGGCATACAGGGTCACCGTGCCGTCGCACAGCTCGGCCAGTTCCAGCACGTGCGCGTTGGCGGCATTGAGCACGGCCACGCCCGTTGGCACGACCACGTCAACCTGGCTGCGCACGGCCTTGTACAGGCCCGCTTCGTCCAGCACGTCGAAATCCTTGACGCTATCGAGGCTGCCCATGTCCGTGACGATGCCGACCTGGCACTTGTCGTAGGCCAGGCCTTCGGCCAGGATCATGCGGGGATTGCTCTCGAACAGGGCCGTCTGCACGGTGCGGTTGAGCAGCAGGCGCTGGCCCGCGTCCCAGTTCACGCAATCGCTGCTGACGACGCGGCGCTGGTCCAGATACATGCCTTCGCTGCAGACGGCGCCCGTGTGCAGGCCCGACAGATTGAGCAGTTTGCACAGCATGCGCACGATCAGGCTGGCACCGCGCGTGCCCGTCACGCCGATCAGCGGAATGCGGCCCGTTTCCTCTGGCGCGAACAGGTGGTCGACGATGGCCGCACCGACAGGGCGGGGCTGGCCCACGCCCGGCTTGATGTGCGCCAGCAAGCCTGGGCTGGCATTGACTTCGATGATGGCGCCGCGCTGCTCTTCCAGCGGACGCGTGATGTCGGTGGTGACCAGGTCGATGCCGGCGATGTCGAGGCCCACCACGCGCGCGGCCAGCAGGGCCGCATGCACGACGGACGGGTGCACATCGTCCGTGACGTCGATGGCCACGTTGCCGTTCGGCTGAATCAGCACTTTCTGGCCCGCCTGCGGCACGGACAGGGCGGTCATGCCCTGGCGCTGCAGTTCCAGCACGATTTCGCCCGATTCATGCGGCTTGACGGTGCCCAGCGGGAAATCCTCGCCTTCGCCGCGGCGCGGATCGGTATTGATCTGCGTGTTCACCAGTTCCAGCACGCTGGAAGTGCCGTCGCCGTCGACCCACAGGGATTCACCCTTGGCGGCCGCGATCAGTTTGTTGCCGACGACGAGCAGGCGGTGCTCATCGCCCGTGATGAAGCTTTCCACCAGCACGGCCGAGCTGTCGCCCTTGCGCGCAGCCAGTTCGTAGGCGGCCTTCACGTCGCTTTCGGTCATCAGGTTCAGCGATACGCCGCGGCCGTGGTTGCCGTCATATGGCTTGACGACGACGGGCACGCCGATGTCCTGCGCCTCTTCCCAGGCCGCTTCCGCGCTGCGCACCAGGCTGCCTTCAGGCACGCGCACGCCGCACGATTTGAGCAGGAATTTGGTCAGATCCTTGTCGCTGGCGATGCCTTCGGCAATCGCGCTGGTGCGGTCCGTTTCGGCCGTCCAGATGCGGCGCTGCGCGGCGCCGTGGCCCAGTTGCACCAGGTTGCCGTCGTTCAGGCGCAGCGACGGGATGCGGCGCTCGGTGGCGGCGTCGACGATGCTGGCCGTGCTCGGGCCCAGGCAGCGCGAGTCGACCATGTCGCGCAGGGGCGCCAGGGCCGCTTCCAGATCGTAGGCTTCATCGTTGATGGCGGCCATCAGCAGTTCGCGCGCGGCGGCCAGGGCGGCGCGGCCCACGTGCTCTTCGCGCGTGCGGAAGGCCATCTTGTAGACGCCGCGCTGGCTCGTCGAGCGCGTCTGGCCGAAGCCCGTGCGCATGCCGGCCAGGTTTTGCAGTTCCAGCACCACGTGCTCGAGGATGTGGGCCGACCACGTGCCTTCGCGCAGGCGCTCGAAAAAGCCGCCCCGTTCGCCCACGCCGCAGCGGTGTTCGATCATGCCTGGCAGCCACGCCACCAGGCGCTCGTACAGGCCGGGCAGGGTATTCGATGGATAGTCTTCCAGTTCGCCGATGTCGACCCAGGCTTCAATCACCGGGCGGTAAGTCCAGATGTTGGGGCCGCGCAAGTGGGTGACGCGGGCAAATTCGATGTTCTTCTTCTTAATCATGTAAGTGGTTTCTTGATAACAAGCCAGGCGTCTGGGCGCCAGATACTTTATGTTGGCTTTACAGAGTCTTTTCAGGCTCGTGCTTGGTTCTTTATCCCGGGTATGCGCAGTGTGCCACTTTTAGCGGCCTCTTGTCGCGTTTGCTTCTCGTATTCTGCTGGTGTTGTCATTCTAATTGTTACTAATTGTTGCCATACTTGTTATAAAGTTACCGACTCCGGGCCAAGCTGGAGCATTTGCGCAACAGCGGGCTGTTGTATACTTGCCTCGGTACCATGGCTGCGCATTTTTTTGCTCCGTTTTGCCATCATTCCTTACCGGCAGGCATCCATTCGATACAATACAGGAAATTGCCACTGGTGCATCTACCTCGCCATCGCGCAGTACACAAACATTGATCGGGCGTCTGCCCCATCCCCCAAATCCCGCCCTGAAGGGCTTGGCCTCGAGCCGGAGTATGCTTTACGATGACAACTGAACTGAGTGTTCCTGCAACAACTATTCCCCTCACATCGCTGCCGGCGCCTGTCGCAGAAGCCTGGCTGGCGGAAGTGGAGAGCAACCTTTCTCCAGGGGAGAACGTTTTAAGTAGCGTTGAGGTTGACCTCGATGCGCGATTACGTTTCACAAAAGGCATAATTGTTGTCACCGAGAAGCGTTTACTGGCCCGTTCACCGGGCGATACCACTTGGAAAAGTTGGTCTTTCCGCCACGGACTGCGCCTGACGCACCATGACCACGCCGGTGTCGGCCACCTGGAATTGTTCGACGACCACGGCCGCCTGGCTTCGTGGCGCTTCACCCTGGGACAGAACCTGCATGCGATCCGCGTGCTGGAACAGTTCGTCGAGCGCCTCGACAGCCACCTGACGGGCCAGCCCGTGCTGGAAGCGGAGCAGGAAGTGTGTCCGAGCTGCAAGGCGCCCTTGGAGCCGGAACAGGAAGAATGCCCGATCTGCGCCAAGGTGCTGCATACGCCGCCATCGACCTGGACCCTGTTCCGCCTGTGGCGCTTCGCCCACCCCTACCGTGGCCAGCTGGCGCTGGGCTTCATGCTGATGCTGCTCTCCACGGCAGCGCACATGATTCCGCCCTACCTGACGGCGCCGCTGATGGACAATGTGCTGATCCCGTATCAGAACGGCAAGCACATCGATCCTTGGCTGGTGGTGTACTACATGAGCGGCTTGCTCGGTTCGGCCCTGCTGGCCTGGCTGCTGGGCTGGGGCAAGACCTATGTGCTGGCCCTGGTGTCCGAACGCATGGGCGCCGACTTGCGCTCGGCCACGTATGAACACCTGATGAAGCTGTCGCTGGAATTCTTTGGCGGCAAGCGCACGGGCGACCTGATGGCGCGCATCGGCAGCGGCAGCGACCGCATCTGCGTCTTCCTCTCGCTGCACCTGCTCGATTTCGCTTCCGACGTGCTGATGATCATCATGACGGGCGTGATCCTGTGGTCGATGAACCCGTGGCTGGCCATCATGACCCTGGCGCCGCTGCCGTTCATCGCCTGGATGATCCACCTGGTGCGCGACCGCCTGCGCACGGGTTTTGAAAAGATCGACCGCGTGTGGAGCGAAGTGACCAACGTGCTGGCCGATACCATCCCCGGCATTCGCGTAGTCAAAGCGTTTGCGCAGGAAAAGCGCGAAGCGGCCCGCTTCCGCGACGCCAATGCGCACAACCTGGCCGTCAACGACAAGTTGAACAAGGTCTGGTCGCTGTTCTCGCCGACCGTTTCCTTCCTGACGGAGATGGGCTTGCTGGTCATCTGGTGCTTCGGCATCTGGCAATTGTCGCGCGGCGAAATCACCGTCGGCGTGCTGACCGCCTTCATCGCCTACAGCACGCGTTTCTATGGCCGTCTCGATTCGATGAGCCGCATCGTTTCCGTGACGCAGAAATCGGCTTCCGCCGCCAAGCGCATCTTCGATATCCTCGACCACGTGTCGAGCGTGCCGGAACCGGCGCAGCCTGTGAGGCTGGAGAAGGTCGAAGGCAGGATCGATTTGCGCGAAGTCGGTTTCCGTTATGGCAACCGGGCCGTCAACCGCGGCATCACCCTGAACATCAAGGCGGGCGAGATGATCGGCCTGGTGGGCCACAGCGGTTCGGGCAAGAGCACCCTGGTCAACCTGATCTGCCGTTTCTATGACGTGTCGGAAGGGGCGATCCTGCTCGACGGCGTCGACATCCGCTCGTTCGCCGTGTCCGACTACCGCCGCAATATCGGTCTGGTGCTGCAGGAGCCGTTCCTGTTCTTCGGCACCATTGCGGAAAATATCGCCTACGGCAAGCCGCACGCGACGCGCCAGGAAATCATCGCCGCCGCGCGCGCCGCGCATGCGCACGAATTCATCCTGCGCCTGCCGCAAGGCTACGATTCGATGGTGGGCGAGCGCGGTCAGGGGCTGTCCGGCGGCGAACGCCAGCGCATCTCGATCGCCCGCGCCCTGCTGATCGATCCGCGCATCCTGATCATGGATGAAGCGACATCGTCGGTGGACTCGGAAACGGAAAAAGAGATCCAGAAGGCGCTCGACAACCTGGTGCAGGGGCGCACGACGATCGCCATCGCGCACAGGCTGTCGACCCTGCACCGGGCCGACCGCCTGGTGGTGCTGGACCGGGGCCAGGTCGTCGAAGTGGGCAGTCACGATGAACTGATGGCGAAGGAGGGCGCCTATTTCCGCCTCTACGAAGCACAGGCGCGCAACAACGAACTCGCCCTGGATGACAAGGAATAAGCATGGCCAGTACAACTTTTACATTAAGCCGCGACCCCTTCGGCAAGCTGGTGATGACGGACGCGGACGGCCAGGTCTTTGAAGGCGTGGCACCCGTGCGCGCCTTCCCCATCCAGTCGCCGGACGAGGGTATTTCTCTGGTGCTGGGCAACGGCAAGGAGGTGGCGTGGATCGACCGCCTCGACGCCTTGCCGGAACCGGCGCGCAGCCTGCTGCAGGAAGAGCTGGAAGGGCGCGAATTCATGCCCGAGATCGCGCGCGTGAAAAGCGTCTCCAGCTTCGCCACGCCCTGCACCTGGTACGTCGACACGGACCGGGGCGAGACGCAGTTCGTGCTGAAAGGCGAGGAAGACATCCGCCGCATCGGCGCCGCGTCGCTGCTGATCGCCGACAACCACGGCATCCATTTCTTGATCCGCGATATGTTTAATATCGACAAGACGACGCGCAAGATTTTGGATCGATTCCTGTAAGCGTCGGACTTAGCTGAAAACCGCTGCCAGCAGCGGTTTTTTTCGTCTGCCGGGCATGAAAAAAGCCGCACAGGCGTGCGGCTTTCGAGGGTAACGCCGGCAACCCTTTTCAGGCCGCCGGCGATTGCGCTGCATTACATGAACTTATAGCCTGCGCCGATGTAGAAGTAGCGGCCGCGCACGTTGTACAGCTGGGCAAAGCCCAGGGTGCCGTACTGGTTGCCCGCGCCCATCGCGCTAAACGGTGGCATCTTGTCGAACAGGTTCTTGATGCCGGCCGTGAAGGTCAGGTTTTGCATCGCCACGTACTGGCCCGTCAGATCCACTTCCGTATGCGAAGGAATCGTGCGGGTACCCGGCTTGATTTCGTCGCGGCGCAAGTCCGAGTCGATCATGTCGCCCGTCGTGCGGATGACCAGGGAGCCGGACATATTATCCTTTTCCAGGCTGGCCGTGAACGTGTTGCGGTACTTCGGATTCATGAACGTCTTCAGCGTGCTTTGCACCGGATCGGTTTCCGTATCCTGCGTTTCCATGCGGGTGTAGACGGTGGATGCATTACGCAGCGTGAACTTGCCGAACATCGTTTGCGGCGAGGTGTAGCGCAGGTCCGTATCGAAACCGCGCACTTCGGTGGTGGCCAGGTTCTGGTTGTTCAGCAGGATGCGCGCATCGCCATTCTTGATTTCCACATTGCCGCGCTCGATCGCCTTGGTTTCCGTCAGGGTGCCGATCTCGTTCTTCTTGTCGATCTTGAAGTAATCGATGCTGACCGTCAGCGAGTTCACTGGCGAGAACACCATGCCCAGGTTGTAGGTCTTGCCCGTTTCAGGTTTCAAGTCCTTGTTGGAGCCGGAGACCTGGTAGTAGGAGAAGTTGGTGCAATTGCCGGAAATCGAAGGGAAGGCATTGCAGATTTCCTTGTCGTTCGTCGTATAGGCACCCGCATCGACGCCGCCATACATCTGTTTCAGCGATGGCGCCAGGTAGCTGCCCGCATACGAACCGCGGAACATCAGGTTGTTCAGCGGCTGATAGCGCAAGGCCAGTTTCGGGCTGGTCTTGCTGCCGACATTCGAGATGTCGTCATAGCGCAGGGCGACCTGCGCTTCGACGTTTTTCAGGAAGGGAATCGACAGTTCGCCGAAGATGCCCTTGGAATTGCGGTCCGCCTTCACGGAGGCTTGCTGGATGCTGCCGAAGACCAGGCCATCGATCTGGTTCTGGTCGGGTTGGTCGCTCAGCGTTTCCTTGTTGTACGACACGCCGACGGCGTAGGCCATCGCACCGCCTGCCAGGTCCATGATCGGCGCCGATGCCTTGGCGTTGAAGAAGGTCAGTTCCGACTTGCCGGCGCGCGTAGGCGTGAGGCGAATCTTGTCGACGGCGGCCTGCGGGTTGTCGGTGCGGGTCGGGTTGATCGAACCATTGGCGATCGCTTCGTTGAACAGGTCGTAGTGTGCGTAGTTCGAATCGCGGTTGGTGGCCTTGCTCACGCCCTTGCCGATGGCGACGTCCCAGTCGATGCCGCGCGTCGTGCCTTCCAGCCCCGTCGAGAACTGGGTCATCGTGCCCTTGCGGTTGGTCTGGCGCGGACCCATTTGCATGAAGCGGCCGGCGACGGTCTGGTTGCCGACCTTGAAGTTGCCTGGCGCAGGCTGGGACGAAAAGTCGTCCTTGCTTTCGGAATAGGTAAATTCCGCGAATGCGCGGATGCTGTCGCTGATCTTCAGGCTGCCGATCAACATGCCACTGGCGCGGTCGGCGCCGTTGGTGGAGGTCAGCAAGGTCTTGTTGACGTCGAAACGGCAGGAGCCGTCGCTCAAATCGTCCGGTGGGCATGGCACCAGAGTGCCGCCGCCGGCGATATTGCCGCTAGGATGGAAGCCGCTGCGGCCATCCGGACCGCCAAAGCGGCGGAAGTCGGCCGAACGGGTCAGCTCGCGGTCCTTGCGGTAGATCGGATCGCGCTTGAATACGTCGACCGTGGCCAGCACGTTGAAGCCCTGGGTGTCATAGTCGCCAAAACCGTACACGAGGTTGGCGGTCTTTTCCTTGGCATCCGAGCGCGAGCTTTGGCCATAGCTGGCTTTCGCTTCCAGGCCCTGGTAGTTCTTTTTGGTGATGAAGTTCATCACGCCGGCAACCGCATCGGCGCCATAAATGGCCGAACCGCCATCCTTCAGGATTTCGATGCGTTCCAGCGCGCTCAGCGGGATGGCGTTGACGTCGACCGCGGCGCCCGCGCCCGAACCGTCAGCCAGCGCATTGGTCGGCAGGCGGCGGCCGTTCAAGAGGATCAGCACGTTGCGTTCGCTCAAGCCGCGCATCTTGATGTTGGTGGTGCCGGAGCCGGAAGGCGAGCTGGCGCTCAGTTCACCCTGGTCATTGATGTCGATGGAGGCCAGATTCTTGATCAATTCGGCAACGCTGGTGGCACCCGTGCGTTCGATATCTTTCTTGCTGTAAATTTCCACCGGCGCGGCCGTTTCGGCATCCACGCGCTTGATGGCGGAACCGGTGACGACCACGCGCTGCAATTTCTCGTCAGCCTTGGCATCCTGCGCTTGGGCGGCCTGGTGCATGAAGCCGGCGCCCATCATCAAGGTGCCCGCAAACATCATGCGCAAGGATTTGCTTAATTTCTTTTCGATCATTGTCTATCCTCCAACTAGGAAACTTTAGTTTCCTTAGGGTTTTATTTAGCTATTTGAAATTATTTTCAAAATGACCATGTTTTCAAATTTAATATTTTAAATTTGCAATTCATCAGACCATTTTTTGAACTTGACTGTCAAGAACTGCCGAGTATTTGTGCGTGTGCACAGCGAAAGTCAGAATGATCGTGGATGAATTTTATTTATGGTTGGCAGTAAAGCATTAAATTTCAATTGTTAAATAAATTAAATTTGCCATCTGGGAAAATGATCGTTGAAAGTTTGGTATTCGCCGCTTGCCTGTCTAGACAGCTGTTGTTTTTTTGTGACGACATTTGCGCCGGTTTAAGCAGGGGCGCGGCAGGGCAGGGACGGGGCGGCGGGCCAAAAAAGCCGCCCGGGGGGCGGCTGGCTTAGGGGGCGGCGCAGTTTACTGAAACGCCACTTCCGCAAAGCTGCGCAATTTGCGGCTGTGCAGCCGGTCCACGCCCTGGCGGCGCAGCAGTTCCACGGCGCGGATGCCGATGCGCAGATGCTGGTCGACCCGTTCGCGGTAGAAGTGGTTCGCCATGCCGGGCAGCTTGATTTCGCCGTGCAGCGGCTTGTCGCTCACGCACAGCAGGGTGCCGTACGGGACGCGGAAACGGAAGCCGTTGGCGGCGATCGTCGCGCTCTCCATGTCCAGCGCGATGGCGCGGCTCTGGCTGAAGCGGCGCTCCGGCGTACGCTGCGGCAGCAGTTCCCAGTTGCGGTTGTCCGTGCTGGCCACGGTCCCCGTGCGCATGATGTGTTTCAGGTCGTGTCCCGTGAGCTGGGTGATTTCCGCCACGGCCGTTTGCAGCGCCTGCTGGATTTCCGCCAGCGGCGGGATCGGCACCCACAGCGGCAAATCCTCGTCGAGCACGTGGTCTTCGCGCACATACGCATGCGCCAGCACGTAGTCGCCCAGGCTTTGCGTGGTGCGCAAGCCGGCGCAATGACCGAGCATCAGCCAGGCATGCGGGCGCAGCACGGCGATATGGTCGGTGATGGTCTTGGCATTGGCCGGTCCCACGCCGATATTGACCATGGTGATGCCGCTGCCGTCCGCGCGCAGCAGGTGGTAGGCGGGCATCTGCGGCAAACGCGGCGGCGCGGCGCCCAGCGCATCTTCGCTTTCCACCGTCTGGCCGACCCGGCGCGTGACCACGTTGCCCGGTTCGACAAAGGCGACGTAGCCGTCGTCGTCCGATGGCGCGGCGGCGTCGGGCGCGCGGTCCATCATGGCGTGGCCCAGGCGGATGAATTCGTCGATGTAGAACTGGTAATTGGTAAACAGGACGAAGTTCTGGAAGTGCTGCGGCGACGTGCCGCTGTAATGGCGCAGGCGCTGCAGCGAGTAGTCGACGCGCGGTCCCGTGAACAGGGCCAGCGGCTGCGCTTCGCCGTGCGCCGGTTCGTGCGTGCCGTTGGCGATGCCGTCGTCCATGGCCGACAGGTCGGGCAGGTCGAACAGGTCGCGCATGGCCAGGCGGCGGCCCGCATCCATATTGCCTTCGATATGGTCATGCTCGGCGAACGAGAAATGCACGGGGATGGGCTGGGCGCTCACGCCCACTTCCAGGTGGACCTTCTGGCCGCTGTTATGGTTTTTCAGCAGCAGCGTGAACTGGTCCAGGTAGTAATCGCCGAACAGGTCGGGGCGCGTCAGCGTGGTTTCAAACACGCCGGGGCCGGCGACGAAGCCGTAGGCCAGCGGCGAATCGGCGCGCGCCACGGTGTCGGTCTGGATGCGCACGAAGGGGTAGCAGGCGCGCACCCGCTCGTGCATGTCTTCGCCGGCGACAAAGCGCTGCAGCGCGTCGCGCAGGTGTTCGATGCTGCTGCGGTAAATGGCTTGCACCTGTTCCAACGCCAGGCGCGGATCGTCGAAGCGGGAGGAGGCGATGAAGGGGGCGTAAGCAAGCGGATTCTCCTTGTGGCGGTTCGTGCATACCATTGTAAGGCAGCAAGGCAACTCATGTTGGCGCATGTCGGGGGCGCTTGACGGATTCAAATAGAATCTGTATTCTATTTGAATGGTCAGACTCGCCAAATTCAACGAAAACAACTTCATCGACAGCGCGATCGCCGTCGCCGCCCAGTGCGGCGTGGGCGCCGTGTCGATGGCCGCCATCGCCGTCAAGGCCGGCGCGCCCATCGGCTCCGTGTATCACCGCTTCGATTCGCGCAACGCGATTCTGGCGCGCGCCTGGCTGCGCGTGAAGAGCGACTTCCGCGAGGAGGTCGCCAGCCGCTGGCTCGGCGGCGACACCTGGGCTGGCGTGCACGGCCTGCTGGACTGGTGCCGGCGCAAGCCCGTGTATGCGCGCTTCCTGCTGCAATGCGCGGACAGCCCCGATTTCTGCAGTGGCCTTGGCGAGCAATTGCTGGCCGCCGTGGAAGAGGAACAGGCGGCGCTCGACGCCTGCTTTGCCCGCTGCGCCGAAGCCATGCCCGCCACCAAGGAGCTTGATCTCGATCACATGCTGCTCAAATTCGTGCTGATCGACGCGCCCGTGGCCGTCGTCAAGCCTTACCTGACCCAGGAGCGGCCGATACCGGCCAGCGTCGACGCCATGCTGCGCGCCTCGCACGACGCCGTGCGCGGCTGGGCGACCCAAACCATCACACACTGACAAAGAAAAGAATCCCCATGCGCTATTCCACCCAGCTTGAACACGGCAAGAAAATCCCCCTGCACGACGAAGAAGGTTTCATCGGCATGCGCGCGGCCGGCCGCATCGCCGCCGACACGCTCGACTACATCGCACCCTTCGTCAAACCTGGCGTGTCGACGGCCAAGCTCGACGCCCTGTGCGAGGAATTCATGCGCGCCGCCGGCGCCATCCCCGGCACCATCGACTACCACGGCTACAAGCACGCCAGCTGCATCTCCGTCAATCATGTGGTCACGCACGGCATCCCGTCCGAAACGAAGATCCTCAAAGTGGGCGACATCCTGAACATCGACGTGACGCCGAAGTTCCAGGGCTGGTTCGGCGACACCAGCCGCACCTTCAAGGTGGGCGCCGTGTCCATCCTGGCCAACCGCCTCGTCAACACGGCGTATGACGCCATGATGGCCGGCATCCACACCGTGCGCCCGGGCGCGACCCTGGGCGACGTGGGCGCCGCCATCGAGGCGGTGGCCAAGGCGCAGGGCTTTTCCTCCGTGCGCGACTTCTGCGGCCATGGCGTGGGCCAGGTCTTCCACGACACGCCGCAAGTGCTGCACTATGGCCGCGCAGGCACGGGCATCGTGCTCGAACCGGGCATGATCTTTACGATCGAGCCGATGCTCAACGTGGGCAGCTACCAGGTCAAGGTCTTGCCCGACAAATGGACGACGGTGACGAAGGACCGTTCGCTGTCGGCGCAGTTCGAGCACTCGCTGGCCGTGACGGAAACGGGCTTTGAAATCTTCACCCTGACCGGTTCGACCGAGCCGCTGGTGTAAGCATGGATGACGCGCGCCGGCAGCAGCTCACCGATATCGTCGCCGCGAAAGCCGGCGTGGATGCTGCCTGCGCGGCGCGCCACCTGGCGCTGCATGACGGCGACGTGGCGGCCGCCCTGCGCGGCATCGACGCCGAGCGCTACACGCTGACGCAGCGCCTGCTGAACAAATACCGGCACGATCCGGAAGACGCGCTGCAGCACGTGGCGCTGGCCGTGCAGCAGCAGGAGCAGATCGGCACGGACAGCGTACTGCGCGCCGCGCGCATCGCGGCCCTGGCGCCGCCCGTCGCCGGCGTGGTGCTGCTGGCCGAGTGGCTGGCCTATGTGGACTGGGAAGGCTTCGACAGCGCCCTGTACGTCAATATCGATACGGTGGCGGCGTTCATTGCCGATGAATTGCTGCTGCCCGAGGCGGCCGCCAATCTGCTGCAGGCGCGCGACGAAACGGTGTTCGAGGCGCAGCGCCCTTCGCTGGCGGCAGCGGCCTTGTTGTTCATCGAACGCCACATCGCGCTCTTTCCCTGATAGCGGCCTGCGTCTTACAATGGCGGCAAGCACTGTTGCCCCATTTTGAAGACTTCCGCATGAGCGATTTTCCCGAAGATATCTACACCGAGCCGTCCGCCGACGTGCATACCCTGAACAACCTGGGCCCGTTGACCGGCATGGCCGGCATCTGGACGGGCACGCGCGGCCTGGACGTCAAGCCGAAAGCCGACGGTCCGCGCAAGCAGGCCTTCGTCGAGCGCATCGAACTGCAGCCGATCGACCCCGTCACCAACGGTCCGCAACTGTTCTACGGCTTGCGCTACTACATCCACATCACCAAGCCGGATCAAGTGAAAACCTATCATGAGCAGGTGGGCTACTGGCTGTGGGAGCCGGCCACGGGCGCCGTGATCCAGACCCTGGCCATCCCGCGCGGCCAGATCGCCATGGCGTCCGGCACGACGACGGCGGATGCCACCAGTTTCGAACTGGTGGCCAAGCGCGACTCGACGGCCTACGGCATCTGTTCGAACCCCTTCCTCGAACACGCGTTCACCACCGTCGAATACCGCATCAAGGTCGATATCCACGCCGACGGCACCTGGGGCTACGATGAAGACACGGTCATGCTGATCCGCGGCAAGGATGAACCGTTCCACCACACGGACCGCAACCTGCTGACGAAAATCGGCGAGCCGACGCCGAATCCGATGGCCTTGCAGGCGCTGGCGGCGGCCGCTTAAGGCTGTCTCTGGGCGACGGCCTTGATCGCGCGCTCTTCTCCCATGGCGGCGGCGATCTTCCAGCGCTGCATGGCGCTGGCGCGGTCGGGGCGTTTCAAGCCCGCGCCTTCCCAGTCCATCAGGCCCAGGTTGTAGATGTCGCCCGCGCTGCCCTTGTCGGCGGCCAGGGTGAACCATTTGCGCGCTTCCTTGTGGTTGACGGGAATCTGGTAGCCGCGCACGTGGTACAGGCCCAGCAAGTGCATGGCTTGCGCATTGCCCTTGTTCGCCGCCTGTTTCAGCAGGTCGAGGCCGCGCGCCATGTTGCGCGGCTCCTGCCAGCCTTCGGCCAGCATCACGCCCTTCGCCGTCAGCGCATAACTGTCGTTCTTCACCAGGCCCTTGCCGATCAGGGGCTTGGCGGCCACCTGGCGCGCTGCGCGCTGCTGCGCCGTCGGCGCCGTGACGGGGCCGGGTTTTCCTTCGCCCATCAGCAGCATCCAGCCATACAGCCCATACGCGCCCGCATCGCCCTTGCCGACCAGGCTTTCCAGCATGGCCAGCGCCTGCGCCTTGTCGCCATTTTCGTACAGCTTGACGGCCTTGGCGGCACTTGCGTCCTGCGGCACGGCGGCCGGCGCATGGGGCGCGACGGGTGCCGAGGCCATGGCCGCCTCCTGCGGCGGCGCAGCGGGACGCACGCGCACGGGCAAGCCGTAGCTGGCGGCCAGCACGGCCAGGCTGGCGGGGGCGAGGATCAGCACTTGCGCCAGCTGGTTGCGGCGTCCCTTGCCGGCGATGCCCATGGCGCGCTCGGCCTGCTGCTCGCCGCCCAGCGCCTCGCTCAGCACGGCTTTGACCTTGCGGTTGAACAGCCAGTAGCCAGCGCCCGTGACGAGCAGGCCGGCGACGGCGGCCGTGCCGCGCCCGGCGAAGAACCAGGCGGCGATGGCGGCGGCCAGGGCGGCCAGCGCGCTTTTCCACCAGAATTGCTTGGCCAGCCGCGTGTAGACCTGGCGCAGGGCGCCCAGCACGCAGGTACGCACATTGTTGGCATAGTCGGCGGAGACGACATCGACGTGGGCGTGGTCCGCGTCGCCGCTGAGGACAGACTCGATCACGTCCGCATTCAGCTCCGACGCGGCCACGTCGCGCAGCGGCGTGAGCAAACCTTGCACGTGGGCCGAGAACAGGCCGTCGTCGGCGCTGCCTGCCAGCGCGTCGCTGAGCGCTTTGAGGTCCCCGCGCAGCAGTTTTTCCACGATGTCGTCCAGGGTCAGCCAGCGCAAGTCCGTGCCGTACGCCACCAGGTGGTGTTTTTCTGCGTTGCACGAGGCATCCAGGCGCACGATGCGCAGCTTGGCCGCATACAGGGCGTCGACTTCCTGCGGCTGGTCTTCATTGTAAATGCTCACTTTCGCCAGGGCCAGGCTGCTGCCAATGGCCGCCAGTGAGTGCACGCTCTCCTTGTCGCGGATGCGGCGCGCGTCGTCGGGCGCCTGTTTGGGCAGGCTGACGCTGTAGCCGGGCGTCACGTGCACGTCGACCCAGGCCGCCTTGCCCACCTTGCCGGACCCGTCGCACGGGTTGCAGCGCAAGTCGCCCGCGCCGCTGCAGGTGCGGCACGTGACCTTGCCGCTGGCGCGGCAGGTGCCGCAATTGATGTTGCCGGAACCGTGGCAGGTATTGCAGCTGACCTTGCCGTAGCTGCAATGGTAGCAAGAGCGGTATTCGGTGCGGTACTGGGGCCGCGTTTCGCTGTGGTAGCTCGTATGCGAGCTGCCGTTGCTGTAGGTGGTAGTGGGCACTTGCACCGTGATGTAGTCGGTGACTTGTTCGGCCACCGTGCCGCTGCCGCTGCAATACGAGCACGACACCTTGCCGCTGCCGTAGCAGCCGTAACCGTCGCAGCTGACGGTGCGTCCGCCGTGGCAATTCCAGCACGTTTCCGTCGTCGCGCCGTGGCAGGTGTGGCAGCCGATGCGGCCTTTGCCGGAACAGGGGCTGCAGGTATCGAGGTGCCAGTACTTGACGGCGTGCGGCAGATACACGCCCGCTTCGATGGCGTTGTAGGCCTGGCCCGCTTGGCGCAGGGCAGCGTCGAGCTTGCCCGCCGCGCGGCGCAGCCGCTCCTTTTCCTGCGCGTGAGCGAGTGCTCCCACCTCGTGGGAGCCACAGCGGCAGTCATTGCCCGAGGGCGTGAAATAGCCATTGATGACGCGCTGCTCGAAGCGCGCCTCCAGCGCGTAATTGGCCTGCAGGGAAAAATCCTGCAGCACGTCTTCCTCGCCCAGCGGCGTGATGTCGTGCGGTTCGAAGCGCGTCTTGTCCTGCACCAGGGTGCGCAGCTTGCCCAATACGGTGGGTAGGTCTTCCTTGCCGGGCTTGATGGGCGCTGGCGCCGTCACGGCCGTCTCTGTCACCTGCGGCGTATCCTCGCTGCCTGGGGTGTCATGCGCCGTTTCAGTGCTGGAATTCATGCGCGTCCTTTTGCTCTCTGGAAAGATGTTTGAATTTTAGCATCCCCATATGACAAACCATGACAAAGCGGACCCGCTTTTTCAGCGCAGGCCGCGGCGGAACTGGTCCGGCGTGCCGCCGCTCTGGCGGCGGAACATGGCGATGAAGGCGGAGGCCGTGCTGTAGCCCAGTTCCAGCGCGATCGCCTGCACGGTTTCTCCCTGTTCCAGCAGGGGCAGGGCGGCCAGGAAGCGCTGGCGCTGGCGCCATTCGCCGAACGGCATGCCCAGCTCGCGCTGACAGCGGCGCGCCAGGGTGCGCTCGGTAACATGCAATTGCGCGGCCCACTCGGCCAGTGAGCGGTTACTTCCCGGCTCCGCCTGCAGGGCGGCCAGCAAGGCCGCGATCACGGGTTCGTCGCTGCCGGGCAGGTAGTTGCGGCTGCACGGCGCCAGCTGCAGCTGGTCGACCAGCACCTGCGCCAGGCGCTGGTCGGCCTCGGTGGCGGGCGTGGTGACGCCCCTTTCGGCGAAGTCGCCGAGTATGGCTTTGAGCAAGGGACTCAGGACCAGGGCGCACGGCTGCGCCGGCAGCTGCGCGCACAGGCTGGCATCGATGTAGGCAGAGTGAAACACGACATCCTGGCGGATATAGCCGTCGTGCAAGGTCTCGGGCGGTATCCACACGGCGTACTGGGGCGGCGACAGATAGCGCTGGCCCGCCACCATGATTTCCATCACGCCCGTGGAGCAATACGTGAGCTGACCCCACGGATGGCTCTGGTAATCGAACTGCTGGTGCGCGTGATAATCGTCGAGGCGAAAGTACACGGGATAGGGCAGGGCGTCGGAAACGGCGGGGAAATGCTGGTTGCTGGCCATGGTGTGTCCTGTTTTGTCCTGTTCTTCGCATCGTTTGTCCGGTTTTCATTATATCCATGGAATCGGACCATGCGAAAATGGCGCTCATTGAATCGTGGAGTCTTTGCATGAACCCCAAGCATTATCTGTTTCCCGTGATCGCCGTGCTGATCTGGGCCATCAATACCATCGTCAGCAAGCTTGCCGTGGGCGTGATCGATCCGGCTGCCATCTCGTTTTACCGCTGGCTGCTGGCCGGCGTGCTGCTGGCGTTCGTGTTTGCCCGCCCCGTGTGGAAGCAGCGCTCCGTGGTGAAACCGTATCTGGGGAAACTGTTTGTGCTGGGTATGTTGGGCATGGTCATGTACCAGTGCCTCGCCTACATCGCCGCACAGACGACAACGGCCACCAACATGGGCATTTTGGCGTCGATGATGCCGCTGCTGGCCGTGGGCCTGTCCGTGCTGGTGCTGAAGGAGGCGCCTACCGTGGGCGGTGTGTTCGGCGGCATCGTGTCCTTGCTGGGACTCGGCTATTTGCTCAGCCATGGCGACCCGGCCGCCCTGCTCGCCCATGGCGCGGCCGTCGGCGACGCGCTGATGCTGCTGGCCTGCCTGTCGTATGCGGGCTACGGCGTGCTGCTCAAGCGCTGGAAGATTCCCCTGAATAACTGGCATTCCTTGTTGATCCAGGTCTGGTGCGCCGTGCCCGTGCTGTTCGTGTATTACCTGAGCCAGTCCGCGCCGCCCGTCACCAGCGCCGGCTTGCCGCTGGTACTGTTCGCCGGCATCCCCGCCTCCATCATCGCGCCGTTTTTGTGGATGCATGGCCTGGCCAAGCTGGGGCCCAGCCGCGCCACCACCTTGATGAACCTGCTGCCCGTGTTTACCGTCATCATCGCCATGCTGTTCCTCGGTGAAACCTTGCACAGCTACGATGTGATCGGCGGCGGCGTGACCCTGCTGGGCGTGGTGATGGTGCAAACGCTGAAGCGCCCCCTGCGCCGCGCCAGCGCCTAGTTTTTTTGCTATGCTGATGTTTTTCACAAGGAGCCATCATGCCGGACATTGATACCCTGTTGAGCGAACTCGAAGCCTTCGGCAGCAGCAACGATGCGGCGCACACGGAACGCGCCAGCCGCATGCTCAATATCACGCGCGACACGGGCGAATTGCTGGCCGTGCTCGTGCACGCGCGCGGCGCGCGCCGGCTGCTGGAAATCGGCACCTCGAACGGTTACTCGACCCTGTGGCTGGCGCGCGCGGCGCAGGCGCTGGGCGGCAGCGTGGTGACGGTGGAAAAGGCGCAGGACAAGTTCGACATGGCGCATGACAACTTTGTGCGCGCCCAACTGCAAGGCGTGATCGGCCAGCTGCTGGCGGACGCGGGCGACGTGCTGCGCGATGCGGCGGACGGCGCCTACGATTTCATCTTCCTCGATTCCGCGCGCCAGCAGTATGAACAATGGTGGCCGCAGCTGGACCGCGCACTGGCGGCCGGCGGCGTGCTGGTGGTCGACAACGCCAGCTCGCACTACGCGGACATGGCGGGCTTTATCGACGCCATCCGCGCCGACAGCCGCTACACGACGTGCCTGGCGACTGTCGGCAAGGGCGAATTCATCGCCGTCAAGTCGGGCAATTGATTACGCTGCGACGATAGCCGCTTCCAGCACGCGCACCAGCGATTCGACGCCTTGCGCGTCGACCTCGTCGAAGCGGCCGGCCAATGGGCTGTCGAGGTCGAACACGCCGATGATCTGGCCGTGCGCAAACACGGGCACCACCAGTTCCGAACGGGAATTGACGTCGCAGGCGATGTGGCCGGGAAAGGCGTGCACGTCCTGCACGACGATGGACTTGCCTTCGACCACCGTGGTGCCGCATACGCCGCGGCCTTTCTTGATGCGGATGCAGGCCGGCTTGCCCTGGAACGGCCCCAGTACCAGTTCCTCGCCCTTCAGAAAGTAGAAGCCGGCCCAGTTCAGGCCCGGCATGGTGTGGAAGACGAGCGAGCTGAAGTTGGCCGTGTTGGCGATGAAGTCGGTTTCGCCCGACAGCAGGCCTTGCAGCTGCGAACGCAGGTCCGCATACATGGCTTGCTTGGCGGCGGGGGTGTCGGTGCCGTAGGCGGCGTCGCTGAGGGTAAACGTCATGGTCGTGGTGGGGCGAAAAATGGGGAAGGCGTTATGGTAGCGCGTCCGGCGCATCCGCGCGCGGCCCTCACTTGTGCAGGTGTTCCCGCGCCAGCCGGCGCAGCAGGGGCAGGGCCGCATGGCCGTGTTCCTCCCGCCAGGCCAGGCCGATGCCGGCCGCCAGTTCCTCGCCCTCGACCAATGGCCGGTAGGCCACGCCAGCCAGGCGCAGCGCGCGGAACGAGTCGGCCAGCAGCGCCATGCCCTTGCCGGCCGCCACGTCGCCGAGCAGCACATGGTGGTCGGGCGCTTCGCGCAGGAAAACGGGCGCGAAGCCATGGCGGCGAAACACCTGCCGGCAATGGTCGAAGAAGGCGGGCTGGCGCGCCCGCTCGAACCAGTAGACGGATTCCTGCGCGATATCAGACAGGCTGAGCTTGCGCTTCTTCGCCAGCCGGTGCCCGGCGGGCAGGGCCAGCATCATGGGCTGGCGCGCCAGCGGCTGCACGGCCAGATCGAACGTGGCGCTGGGTAAGGCCAGCAAGGCGGCGTCGAGCTGGCCCTTGCGTACGGCCGCCACCAGGCGCGGCGAGGGCGCCGCCGTCAGTTCCAGGCGGACATTGCCCAGTTGCGCCTCCAGCGCCGCCAGCAGGGGGCGGAACAGGCCGGCCGCCACGGAGCTGGTCAGGCCCAGGCGCAGGCGTGCCGGGACGGCATCGCGCTGCAGCGACGTTTGCGCCATCTCCAGCAAATCGAGGATGTGCAGCGCCTGCGGCAGCAGGGTGCGGCCCGCTTGCGTCAGGGCGACGCCCTGCGTGTCGCGCTCGAACAGGCGCGCGCCCAGTTTTTCTTCCAGTGTCTTGATGGCGCGCGACAATGGCGGCTGGGTCATGTGCAATTGCTCGGCCGCCTGGCGGAAGTTCAGGCAGCGGGCGACGGCGCAAAACAGGGTCAGGGCGTGGGTATCGAGGGCTCTCATACCAGAAAGGTATCACGAAATCGCGCATTCCCCCGCCAGCCGGCACGGCCTAGACTGGCTGCATCGAGTCAACACATGAGGAGAGCAGCATGCAACAACGACGCATCGGCCATAGCGGCTTGAACAGTTCGGCACTGGGTCTGGGCTGCATGGGCATGTCGGAATTCTATGGCGCCACGGACGAGGCGCAATCGCTGGCCACGCTGGAAGCGGCCCTGGCGGCGGGCGTGACCCTGTTCGATACGGCCGACGCCTACGGTTTCGGCCACAACGAGCAATTGCTGGGACGTTTCCTGGCGCGCCACCCAGGGCAAGCGCTGGTCGCCACCAAGTGCGGCCTGGCGCGCGAGGCGGGCAGCTATGCGCGCCGCGTCGACAATGCCCCCGCCTACATCCGCCAGGCGTGCGAGGCGTCGCTGGCGCGCCTGGGCGTGGACACCATCGACCTGTTCTATCTGCACCGGCTGAACCTCGATACCCCGCTGGCAGACTCGATGGGAGCGCTGGCGCAATTGCGGCAAGAAGGAAAGATTCGCGCCGTGGGCCTGTGCGAAGTGAGCGCCGCCACCTTGCGGCGCGCGGCGGCGCTCTGCCCCGTGGCGGCCGTGCAGAGCGAATACTCGCTGTGGACGCGCGAGCCGGAGCAGGGCGTGCTGGCCGCCTGCCGCGACGTGGGCGCCAGTTTCTTTGCCTACAGTCCGCTGGGGCGCGGTTTCCTGACGGGCGCCATTGCCGATGCGGCCAGTCTCGACGCAGGCGACTTTCGCCACTTCAATCCCCGTTTCACGGCCGAGAACCTGGCGCGCAACCAGGCCATCGTCGCGCAGGTCAGGGAGATTGCGCGCGCAAAAGGCTGCACGCCGGCCCAGCTGGCGCTGGCCTGGCTGCTGGCGCAAGGCGACGACATCATTCCCATCCCCGGCACCAAGCGCATCGCGTATTTGCACGACAACCTCGGCGCGCTGGCCGTGCGTCTGGACGGGAGCGAACTGGCGGCGATGAACGCGGCCTTTCCCTTGGGCATGGCGGCGGGTGCGCGCTACACGGAGGAAGGCATGAAGGGCGTGGATGCGTGAAAAAAGTGGGTCTAGCGTACGCCAGCGTACCTAACTGACGCTTTTCCTGCGGGATAATCCACGACGATCTGCTAGCATCTGGCAGGTTGCACCGTGTTCAACGGTCAGGTATCCGATGAGGTGAATGTTGTTAGATGACGATATTTTCGATATAGAACTGAAGTTATTGCTTGAGGGAATACTGCTGCGCTATCAGCACGACTTCCGCGATTATTCCGTGGCGTCCCTGCGCCGGCGCATGCGCCAGGCCATGGAGCGTTTCGGCTGCGCCAGCCTGTCGCAATTGCAGGACCGCATCTTGCACGAGCCGGCCATGTTCGCGCAGATGCTGCAATTCTTTACGGTGCAAGTGAGCGAGATGTTCCGCGATCCCGCGTATTTCCGCGCCTTGCGCGAAAAAGTCGTGCCCATCCTGCACACCTATCCCTCGATCAAGATCTGGGTGGCCGGCTGCAGCAGCGGCGAAGAGGTCTGGTCGCTGGCCATCTTGCTGGACGAGGAAGGCTTGCTCGAGCGCAGCATGATTTATGCGACCGACATCAATGTCGAGGCGCTGGCCGCCGCCGAAGCGGGCATCTATCCGGTCGAGCGCATCGCCCAGTTCAGCGAGAATTACCAGCTGGCGGGCGGCAGGCGCTCGCTGTCCGACTATTACACGGCCGCCTACAAGGGCGCCATCTTTGACCGGCGCCTGCGGCGCCAGTTCGTCTTTGCCGACCACAGCCTGGCGACGGACAGCGTGTTTTCGGAGGTCCATATGGTTTCCTGCCGTAACGTCATGATTTACTTCAATAAAGACTTGCAAGACCGCAGCCTGGGCCTGTTCCATGAAGCGCTGGTGAACCGGGGCTTCCTGGGCCTGGGCATGAAGGAAAGCCTGCATTTCAGCCGCCACGCAGCCAGCTTCAACGAGCTGAGCCCGGCCGAACGGATCTTCCAGCGTGCCTGACATGTTGCCGACCTGCGACGTGGCGCCGCCGCCAGCGGGCCTGCGCCTGATCGCCATCGGCGCTTCGGCCGGCGGTGTGGAAGCGCTGGGCATCGTGCTGCGCGCCTTGCCCGCCACCTGCCGCGCCACCGTGGTGGTGGTGCTGCACCTGGCGCCGGGCCGCTCGAGCCAGTTGCCGCAGCTGTATGCGGAACGCTGCCAGCTGCCCTTGCGCGAAGCGCAGGACAAGGAGCCGCTGCAGGCGGGCACCGTGTATTTCGCGCCGCCCGATTACCACCTGCAAGTCGAACCCGATGGCTGTTTTTCCCTGTCGCAGGAAGAACCCGTGTATTTTTCGCGTCCTTCCATCGATGTCTTGCTGGAAACGGCTGCGTATGCCTACCGGCGCGCCATGCTGGCCATCATCCTGACGGGCGCGTCGGCCGATGGCGCGGCGGGCCTGGCGCGCGTGCGGCAGCTGGGCGGCAGCGCCTGGGTGCAAGACCCGCAGCGGGCCAGTTGTGGCATCATGCCGGCCGCCGCGCTCAAGCGCGCCGGCGCCGACCGCGTGCTCGATTTGCCGCAAATGGCCGCCAGCCTGGCCCTGCTGGATGACACGGGGGACAAGTGAATGGGGGCATGACAGTGCGTGTAATATATGCAAAGACTGAAACAATATTAATTTCCATATCAAAATATTATGGCACTTGCCGTGACGATGCCTGAAGACTGATCCGTGACCGCCCCTATTCATATCCTCGTCGTTGACGACATCGCGCAAAACCTGGTCGCCGCCGAAGCCGTGCTGGCACGGCCCGGCATTGTCATCCTGAAAGCCAGCTCGGGCGCGCAAGCGCTGGAATTGCTGTTGACGCATGAAGTGGCACTAGCCCTGATCGACGTGCAAATGCCGCAGATGGATGGTTTCGAGCTGGCCGAGCTGATACGCGGCAGCGAACGCACGCGCAGCATTCCCTTGATTTTTCTCACGGCTGCGTCGCGCGAACCGAGCTACAGTTTCCGCGGCTACGAGGCGGGCGCCGTCGATTTCCTGTACAAGCCCATCGACGTGAAAGCCTTGCAAAGCAAGGTGGCCGTGCTGGTCCAGCTGTACCAGCAAAAACGCGAATTGTCGGCCCAGCTCGACGAGCTCAAGCATGCGCTGCATTTGAACGAACTGTTCACGGCCGTGCTGGGCCACGACTTGCGCACGCCCTTGTCGGTGGTCATGAACGGCGCCATGCTGTTGCCGATGATGAGCGACCACCCGAAGGTGATCGTCACGGCGCAGCGCATCGAAAGCAGCGCCAAGCGCATGGCGCGCATGGTCGACCAGCTGCTGGACCTGGCGCGCATCCGTTCCGGCACGATGGAATTGCGCAGCAGCACGCACGATTACCTGGCGCTGGCGCGCGCCATCGTCGAGGAGTTCGAGACGGCCGGCCAGGCGCCGCTGGTCGAGGTCAGCAGCGTGGGCGAGCTGCACGGACAATGCGATGCGGGCTTGCTGTCGCAAGTCATCTCGAATCTGTTGAACAATGCCATCACGCATGGCGAGGCGGGCACACCGGTGCAGCTGGCCCTCGACGGGCGCGCCGCCGACAGCATTGAGTTGCGCGTCGCTAATCGTGGCGTCATCCCCGCCACCTTGCTGCCGACCCTGTTCGAACCGTTCCAGCAGGCGGGCGAGAAGCGCAGGACGGGGCAGGGCCTGGGGCTGGGCCTGTACACGGTGAACATGTTCGTCAAGGCCCACGGCGGCACGGTCGAGATCAGTTCGACGGCCGCGCAGGGTACGCTGGCGACGGTGCGCATCCCGCGCCAATGCCAGGTGTGCGTGCAAGCGGGACTGACCACATGAGCGCGCCGGCCTTGCCGCGCGGCGGCGGCAGCATGGGCGAACTGGTGCGCCAGTTCGACTGGTCCGCCACCAGCCTGGGCGCCCTTGATGGCTGGCCCGCCCATCTGCGCACCAGCGTCGACATCGTGCTCAATTCGCCGATGGCGATGGTGCTGATGTGGGGGCCGCAGCACGTCATGATTTACAACGACGACTACATCCAGATCGCCGGGGCGCGCCATCCGGCGGCGCTGGGCGGCACGGTGCCGGCCATCTGGCCCGAAATCTGGGACTGGAACGCGCGCATCCTCGAAGCGGGATTGCGCGGCGAGACGCAGGTGCACCGCGAATGCTGTTTGCCGCTGTTGCGCGGCGGACAGCGCACGGACGTCTGTTTCGATCTGTTTTACACGCCCGTGCATGGCGCCGACGGCCAGGTGGACGGCGTGCTGTGCACGGCGCTGGAATTGACGGCGCGCATGGAAGAGGGGCGCCAGCTGAAGCTGGCCACGGCCGAGCTGGGCGAACTCAACACCACCTTGCAGCTGGAGAGCGAGGCCGTGCGCGCGGCCAACCGCCGCCTGGGCGAGGAGCGGGCGCTGCTGCGCGCCCTGTTCCAGCAGGCGCCGAGCTTCATGGCCCTGCTGCGCGGGCCGCGGCACGTGTTCGAGTTGGCGAACGAGCATTATCTGCGCCTGGTGGGGCACCGCGATCTGCTGGGCAAGACCGTCGAAGAGGCCTTGCCTGAAGTCAAGGCGCAAGGTTTCATCGACTTGCTCGACCAGGTCTACCGCACGGGCGTGCCCTTCGAAGGGCGCCAGGTGAAGGTTGACTTGCAGACGGCGGACGGGCAGACGGGCCAGCGCCAGATCGATTTCGTCTATCAGCCCATCAAGGATGACGAGGGCGCGGTGACGGGCATCCTCGTCGAAGGCATTGACGTGACCGAGCGCATGGAAGGCGAGGAGCGCTTGCGCCTGGCCCAGCAGGCGGGCGGCATCGGCACCTTCGAATGGTTCCCCGAGACGGGCGCGATGGTGGTGTCGCCCACCTTCCGCCGCCTGTGGGGCATTGCCGACGAAGAAGAAGTGACGGAGCGCCTGCTGGTGAGCCTGGTCGATGCGCGCGACCAGCAAAAGGTCGGCCCCAGCAAGCTTGACGTGGCGCCCAATCCCCTCGAATACGTCGAGTACCGCATCCGCCGCCCCGCCGATGGCGCGCTGCGCTGGATCGCGCGCCAGGGCGAGGTGGTGGCCGGCCGCGTGCCGGGCCAGCGCCGCTACGTGGGCGTGTCGTTCGACGTGACGGAGCGGCGCCAGATCGAGGATGAACTCAATGCCAGCCAGGAGCGCATGGCGGCCATTTTCGGCCAGGCCTCCGTGGGCTTGTCGGAACTGGGCCTCGATGGCCGTTTCCAGCGGGTCAACGGCGCCCTGTGCTGCATGCTGGGGCGTTCCGCCGAAGAGCTGCTGAGCCTGAACATGAACGACATCATGCATCCGGCCGACGTGCCAGGCAACAACGTGCTGTTCCGGCGCCTGGTGGAAACGGGCGAATCGTTCTCGCTGGAAAAGCGCTACCTGAAGCCCGACGGCTCGCAAGTGTGGGTGTCGAGCAATGTCAGCCGCCTGGTCGATGAGCAGGGACAGACGCGTTCCCTGATCGCCGTCAAGACGGACATCACGGACCGGCGCCGCGTGGAAAAAGCGCTGCATGAATTGAACGAAACGCTCGAGCACCGGGTCGAACAGGAAGTGAGCGAGCGCACCAAGGCCGAAGATGCCTTGCGCCAGGCGCAAAAGATGGAAGCCGTGGGCCAGCTGACGGGCGGCATCGCGCACGATTTCAATAACGTGCTGCAAATCATTTCCGGCAATTTGCATTTGCTGCAGCACCTGGCGGGCACGGATGGCCTCATGCGCCAGCGCCTGGACACGGCGATTGCCGCCGTCGAGCGGGGCGCCAAGCTGTCGTCGCACCTGCTGGCGTTTGCGCGGCGTCAACCGTTGAAACCCGTGGTGGCCGACCTGGCCCGCGTGGTGCGCAACATGGATGCGCTGCTGCGGCGCGCGCTGGGCGAAGCGATCGACATCGTGCTGGTGGGTGGCGGCGGGCTGTGGAATACCCTGGTCGACCGCAGCCAGATCGAGAACGTCATCCTCAACCTGGCCATCAATGCGCGCGACGCCATGGATGGCGTGGGCAAGCTGACGATCGAGCTGGGCAACGTCGTGCTCGACGAACAGTATGTGCACAACCTGGTCGACGTGCCGGCGGGCCAGTACGTGATGCTGTCGGTGACGGACACGGGCCGCGGCATGAGCGGCGCCGTGCTGCAGCGCGCGTTCGAGCCGTTCTTCACCACCAAGCCGGAAGGCGCGGGCACGGGCCTGGGCTTGTCGATGGCGTATGGCTTCGTCACGCAAAGCCGCGGCCATATCCGCATTTACAGTGAACCTGGCGTGGGCACGGGAGTCAAAATCTATTTGCCCCGTTCCTTGATGGCCGAAGCGGACGAGGAACTGGAATTGAGCGGCGTCGTCACGGGCGGCACGGAAACCGTGCTGGTGGTGGAAGACGATGTGGGCGTGCGCACCACCGTCGTCGATATGCTGGGCGCGCTGGGCTATACGGTGCTCAAGGCCGAGGATGGCGAAAGCGCGCTGGCCGTGCTGCACAGCGGCGCGCAGATCGACTTGCTATTTACGGACGTGATCATGCCCGGTCCCGTCAGCAGCACGGAGATGGCGCGCCAGGCGCGCGAGTTGCAGCCCGATATCGCCGTCTTGTTTACGTCGGGCTACGCGCAGGATGTCATCGTGCACGAAGGGCGTCTCGACGCGGGCGTGGAATTGCTCAGCAAGCCATACCGGCGCGAAGAGCTGGCGCGCAAGCTGCGCCATGTGCTGGCCAACCGCCAGCAGCAAATGCGTGCGCGCCAGTTTGAACGGTCCGGCGCGCCCGTGGCCGGCACACTGGCGACAGGCAGCCTGGCGGCCGGCGTGCGGGGAGGCGGCACGCCGGGGCTGGACTTGACGGGCCATGCGCCGGAACCGCAGGGGGACATGCCGACATCGATGAAGATACTCGTGGTGGAAGACAACCTCGATTCGCAGCTGATGGTGTGCGAACTGGTGGGCATGCTGGGCCATACGGTCAGCGGCGTGTCCGATGGCGAGGCGGCGTGGAAATTGCTCAACGAGCAAGACTTCGATATCCTGTTTACGGATGTCAGCCTGCCCGGCATGTCCGGCATCGCGCTGGCGCGCATGGTGCTGCGCGATAAACCGGGCATGCGCATCATCTTTTCCACCGGCTATGGCAAGGAATCGATGGATGAGCTGGGCTTTTCCGCCAGCGTCCTGCGCAAGCCCTATGATTTGATGGAGTTGCAAGCGGCACTCGACCAACCCTGACGGGCGCGCGCCGCTTCGGCCAGCCCGTCTCACCTGCAGAGGTAAGGCATGACCCCTGAACTGACGATGCTGGCCTGTACCCTGGTGCTGGCGCTGGTGCAAATCCTGCTGCCCGCACTGTTCCGCACGCGCGAAACGGGCACGGCCTATAACGTGAGCGCGCGCGACGGCGACGGGCCGCCCGTGGGCAAGATCACGGGCCGTTTGCAGCGTGCCCAGACGAACCTGTTCGAAACTCTGCCCCTGTTTGCCGCCGCCGTGCTGATCGCCCACGTGACGGCGCAGGAAAGCGCGCTCACGCTCTATGGCGCGGCCCTGTACCTGGCCGCCCGGGTGCTGTATCTGCCCCTGTACGCGTTCGGCGTGCCCGTCGTGCGCACGCTCGTGTGGTGCGTGTCGATTGCCGGGCTGCTGATGCTGTTCTGGGCCATCCTGTTCGCTTCCTGAATTCCTACGCCAGCTGTGGTGCCCGTCCTATGGCGGTGCGCCAGGCCCGGCCGTAAAGTGGCGGCAAGCTGGCGATTGGCGCCGGCATGTCAGGGACCGGACGACGATGGCGATTACTACCTCTGCAGTGAAAGATACGGGCCGCGCCCGCCAGCGCAAGATCCAGCGCCTGCTGCGCGCCGTATTTGGCGTGGCGCGGCTGCGCGCGGGCCAGCAGGACGTCATCGACAGCGTGCTGGCCGGACGCGACACCCTGGCCATCATGCCCACCGGCAGCGGCAAGTCGCTGTGCTACCAGCTGCCCGCCGCGCTGTTGCCCGGCGCCACCCTGGTGGTGTCGCCGCTGATTTCGCTGATGAAAGACCAGCTGGAAAAGCTGCACGCACTGGGTATCACGGCCGTACAGCTCAACAGCAGCCTGTCGCGCGCCGACGAGGACGCCGCCATCGCCCGCATCGCCGAGGGCGGCAGGATCATCATCTTTTGCACGCCGGAACGCCTCGCCAATGCCGCCTTCCTGTCTCTGCTGGCCAGCGCGCCGCCCAGCCTGGTCGTCATCGATGAAGCCCATTGCATTTCCCAGTGGGGCCACGACTTCCGTCCCGCCTACCTGGAAATCGCGGCCGCCCTGCGCGCGTTGGGCCGCCCGCCCGTGCTGGCCTTGACGGCCACGGCCACCGGGGAAGTGGTGGCCGATATCGACACGCAACTGGAAGCGCGCAAGCTGAACGTCATCAATACCGGCATCTACCGCGCCAATTTGCGCTACCGCGTGATCCAGGTCACGAATGCGGGAGAAAAACAGGATGCAGTCCTGCGCCTGCTGCGCGAAACGCCGGGCGTGGGCATCGTGTACGCGGCCACCGTCAAGGCCGTCGAAGACCTGGCGGCGCGGCTGGAGGAATTGGGCGAGAGCGTCACCTGCTACCACGGCAAGCTGGCGGCGCGCGAGCGCAAGCACAACCAGGACTTGTTCATGGGCGGCGAGCGCCGCATCATGGTGGCCACCAACGCGTTTGGCATGGGCATCGACAAGCCCGACACGCGCTTCGTCATCCACCTGCAGGTGCCGGCCAACCTGGAAGCGTATTACCAGGAATCGGGCCGGGCGGGGCGCGACGGCTTGCCCGCCGACTGCACCTTGCTGTACTTCCAGGAAGACAAGCGGGTGCAGCAGTTTTTCCTGGCGAAGCATTACCCGACGGCGGAAGAACTGGCTGCCATCGTCGTCGCCGCGCAAGAGTTACCGGCCACGTTTACTTTCGCTGCGCTGGCGTCCAGCCTGCCCGAGTTTTTCGACGGCCACCTGAAGGTGTGCCTGAAACTGCTCAAGGATGGCAAGCTGCTGCGCCAGGACCGCAAGCTGGGCTACGGTCTGAAAGCGCCCTCGGCCAGCTCGCCCGCGTATGCGCAGCTGGCGCAGATCTATGTCGACAAGCAGGAGCGCGACAAGCAGGCGCTCGAGCAGATGGTGGCGTATGCGCAAAGCGGCTTGTGCCGCTGGAAACTGCTGCTCGATTACTTTGGCGACGCCGGCGATTTCGAGCGTTGCTGCACCTGCGACAATTGCCAGTCGCCGCCCGCGCTGGCCATGCCCATTTCCCTGGACGAGCTTCCGCCAGCACCCGCCGAGCCGCCGGCGCCGCAGATCGCCGTCGGCAGCCGCGTGCGCGTGCCCCGTTACCAGATCGGCACCGTGCTGTCGGTGGCGGGCGACCAGGTCACGATCGCCTTTCCGGAAAACACCACGCGCACCTTCATGGCCGAGTTTGTCGCTCCGGCGTGAACCCAGTGTGCGCTGTCTGACAGATGATCTGGCGCAAGAGCGCTAGAATCAGCCCATTCCAACGCGTGTTAACGTAGGAGCAGGGCATGGCGGACATGGTGGTGGTGCGCAAGGAAGGCTTGTACTGTGTGCCGGGTCAGTTCTACATCGACCCGTGGCGCCCCGTCGAGCGCGCCATCATCACGCATGCGCACGCCGACCATGCGCGCGTCGGGCACCGGCATTATCTGTGCGCCGCTCCCGGCGAGCAAGTGCTGCGCGCCCGCCTGGGCCCCGTGTCCATCCAGGGCCTCGCGTATGGCGACACCATCGAACACCACGGCGTGCAGGTCTCGCTGCATCCGGCCGGCCACGTGCTCGGCTCGGCCCAGGTGCGCATGGCGCACGGCGGCGAAGTGTGGGTGGCATCCGGCGACTACAAGCTGCAGCCCGACCCCACCTGCGCGCCATTCGACCCCGTGCGCTGCGACACCTTCATCACGGAGTCGACCTTCGGCCTGCCCATCTACCGCTGGCAGGCGCCGCAGGAAATCTACGACGACATCAATCAGTGGTGGCGCAGGAATGCGGCCGAAGGGCGCACCAGCGTGCTGTTCTGCTATGCCTTCGGCAAGGCGCAGCGCATCCTGGCCGGCCTCGACGCCAGCATCGGCCCCCTCATCTGCCATGGCGCGGCGCAAGCCCTGACGCAGGTCTACCGCGAATCGGGCGTGGCCTTGCCCGCCACCGTGATGGTGGGCGAGGTGACGGACAAGGCCGCATTGAAAACGGCGCTGGTGATCGCGCCCCCGTCGGCTGCCGGTTCGCCGTGGATGAAGCGTTTCGGCGACTACAGCGATGCGTTTGCCAGCGGCTGGATGCTGCTGCGCGGCGCGCGCCGGCGGCGTGGCGTGGACCGGGGTTTTGTCCTGTCCGACCATGCCGACTGGCCCGGCCTGATGCAGGCGATCACGGCCACGCAGGCCGAACGCATCATCGTCACGCATGGCTCGATCCCCGTGATGGTGCGCTGGCTCCAGCAGAACGGCTGGCAGGCGGGCGGTTTCGAGACGGAATACGGCGACGACGAGGCCGATGACGGTGCGCCTGGTGCGCCCACGGCGGCGGAGGACGTCAGCCATGCGTGACTTTGCCCGGCTGTACGCGGAAGTCGACGAAACGACCTCCACCAGCCGCAAGCTGGCGGCGCTGCAGGCCTATTTTCGCGGCGCCTCGCCCGAGAACGCGGCCTGGGCCGTGTATTTCCTGGCCGGCGGCAAGCCGCGCCAGGCCGTGCCCACCAAATTGCTGCGCGAGTACGCGACCGAACGGGCGGGCCTCGATGCCTGGCTGTTTGACGAGGCCTATCACGCCGTGGGCGACCTGGCCGAAACCATCGCCCTGATCCTGCCCGCGCCCGCAAAACGCAGCGACGTCGGCCTGGCCGAGTGGGTCGAGCAGCGCATCGCACCGTTGCGCGGCGCGGCGCCCGACGCCATCCGCGCCGCCCTGCTGGCGTACTGGGACGAGCTGGAAACGCGCGAACGCTTTCTGTTGATCAAGCTGATCGGCGGCGGCTTTCGCGTGGGCGTGTCGAAACTGCTGGTGACGCGCGCGCTGGCCTCCATCGCCGCCGTCGACAGCAAGCTGATCGCCCAGCGCCTGATGGGCTGGACCGATGGCAAGGTCAGCCCCACGGGCGCGGGATTCTTGAAACTGATCGCCGCGCAGTCGGAGGGCGAACATGCGCTGCGCGGCGGCCAGCCGTATCCGTTTTCCTCGCGCACCCCTTGCAGGCGGCGCCGGAAACCTTGGGCGACGTCGGCGGCTGGCTGGCCGAGTGGAAATACGACGGCATGCGCGCCCAGCTGCTGCGCCGCGATGGCGTGAACTGGCTGTGGTCGCGCGGCGAGGAATTGATCACGGAGCGCTTTCCCGAACTGGCGCAGCTGGCCTTGCCCGAGGGTACCGTGCTCGATGGCGAAATCCTCATCTGGCAGCCGGGCGACGTGCCGGCGCCATTTGCCGATTTGCAGCAACGGATGGGCCGCAAGACGGTCTCGTCCAAACTGCTGGCCGAGCTGCCCGCCGTGCTGGTGGCCTACGATGTGCTGGAACTCGATGGCGTGGACGTGCGCCAGCTGCCCCAGCTGGAACGGCGCGCGCTGCTGGAAAGCGTGGTGGCCGGCGTGCGCTCTCCCGCGCTGCGCCTGTCGCCGCGTGTTGACGCGGCAAGCTGGGACGCCCTGGCCGCCATCCGCGAGGAATCGCGCGCGCGCGGCGTGGAAGGCTTGATGCTCAAGGCCGTGTCGGCCGCATATGGCGTGGGCCGCACGAAAGACGTGGGCACGTGGTGGAAGTGGAAGATCGATCCGTATGTCATCGACGCCGTGCTGATCTACGCCCAGGCGGGCCACGGCCGGCGCGCGTCGCTGTACACGGACTACACGTTCGCCGTGTGGGATGAAGTGGAGGAGGGCGAGCGGGGGAGCGCAAGCTGGTGCCGTTCGCCAAGGCGTATTCGGGCTTGACGGATGCGGAGATCGCGCAGGTCGACGCGGCCATCCGCAAGACGACGATAGAAAAATTCGGCCCCGTGCGCAGCGTGCAGCCGACGATGGTGTTCGAGATCGGCTTCGAGGGCATCGCCGCGTCCAGCCGCCACAAGGCAGGCATCGCCGTGCGCTTTCCCCGCATCCTGCGCCGCCGACAAGACAAGACAGTCGCCGACGCCGATACCCTGGCCACCCTGAAGGCCATGCTGGCGACCGCCGCATGAGCAGGCGATGAGCACGCTGGCGCAGCGCATCGATGCGTGGTTCGCGGGGCGCGGCTGGACGGTCTTTCCCTTCCAGCGCGCCGTCTGGCGGGCTGGCGCACAGGGCCAGTCCGGCCTGCTGCATGCGAGCACGGGGTCCGGCAAGACGTATGCCGTCTGGTTCGGCGCCTTGCTGCGCGCCGAGCGGCTACAACGCAAGGGCAGGAAGCAGGGCTTGCGCGTGCTGTGGATCACGCCCATGCGGGCGCTGGCGGCCGACACCGTGCGCGCGCTGCAGGCGTCCGGCGAAACGCTGGCGCCCGGCTGGCGCGTCGAGGCGCGCACGGGAGATACCAGCGCCGCGCAGCGGGCGCGGCAGGCGAAAGCGTGGCCCGAGGTGCTCGTCACGACGCCGGAAAGCCTGTCCCTGATGCTGAGCCAGGCGGACGCGCAGGAACGCTTCAGCCTGCTGGAAACGGTGATCGTCGACGAGTGGCATGAATTGATGGGCAGCAAGCGCGGCGTGCAGGTGCAGCTGGCGCTGGCCCGCCTGCGCCGCTGGAATGCAACTTTGATGACGTGGGGCCTGTCGGCCACCCTGGGCAATCTGCGCCAGGCGCAGGACGTCTTGCTGGGAGAGCAAAGCGATGGCGTGTTGGTCGAAGGCAAAATCAAGAAGCGCATCCTCGTCGACAGTTTGATTCCCGTGAACCCCACGCGCTTTCCCTGGGGCGGGCATTTGGGCATCCAGATGCTGCAGCCGCTGATCGCCGAGATCGAGGGCAGCGCCACCACCCTGGTGTTCACCAACACGCGTTCGCAGGCCGAGCTGTGGTACCAGCACCTGCTCGATGCGCGCCCCGACTGGGCGGGCCTGATCGCCCTGCACCACGGTTCGCTGGACCGCGCAGTGCGCGAGTGGGTCGAGCAGCACCTGAAGACGGGCGAGCTGAAAGCCGTCGTGTGCACATCCAGCCTGGACCTGGGCGTCGATTTCCTGCCCGTCGAGCGGGTGCTGCAGGTGGGCAGCGCGAAAGGCATCGCGCGCCTGGTGCAGCGGGCGGGGCGCAGCGGCCACGCGCCGGGGCGCATTTCGCGCGTCACCCTGGTGCCCACCAACAGCCTGGAATTGCTGGAAGCGGCGGCCGCCCGCGCCGCCCTGGCGCAGGGCCACCTGGAAGCGCGGCCCGTGCCGGACAAGCCGCTCGACGTGCTGGTGCAGCACCTGGTGACGATCGCGCTGGGCGGCGGCTTCGATTCGCCGGCGCTGTACGCGGAAGTGCGCGCTGCCTGGTCGTATCGCCACCTGACGTCCGACGAGTGGCAATGGGCGCTCGATTTCGTCGCGCGCGGCGGGCAAAGCCTGACCGTGTACCCGGAATACCGCAGAGTGCTGCCGGACGATGCAGGCATCTACCGCGTGCCGGACGTGGCGCTGGCGCGGCGCCACCGCATGAGCATCGGCACCATCGTCTCGGAAGCGGCGATCCAGGTCAAATTCCTCGCCGGGGGACGGATCGGCAGCATCGAGGAATCGTTCATCGCGCGCCTGAAGCAGGGCGACCATTTTCTGTTTGGCGGGCGCATCCTGGAATTCGTGCGCGTGCACGAGATGACGGCCTACGTGCGGCGCGCTACGGGAAGCCGGGGCGCCGTGCCGCGCTGGCAGGGCGGCAAGATGCCGCTGTCGTCGGAACTGGCGCACGCCGTGCTGGACCAGTTGCAGCTGGCGCAGGAGGGCAAGGCCAGCGGGCCGGAAATGCGCGCGCTGGCGCCCCTGCTGGCCATCCAGCAGAAATGGTCGTGCCTGCCCACGCGCGCCAGCCTCTTGCTGGAAACCTTGTCCAGCCGCGAAGGCCATCACCTGTTCGTGTATCCGTTCGCGGGCCGCTCCGTGCATCTGGGCCTGGCGTCCCTGCTGGCTTACCGCATCGCGCGCGTGCAGCCGGCCACCTTGTCGATCGCCGTCAACGATTACGGCTTTGAATTGCTGGGCGCGGACGATATCGATTTCGCCCCGCTGTTGACGGCCGCCAGCGGCGCCGATCTTCCCCTGTTCAGCACGGACAACCTGCTGGAAGACGTGCTGGCCAGCCTGAACGCGACGGAACTGTCGCAGCGGCGCTTCCGCGAGATCGCCCGCATCGCCGGCCTCGTGTTCCAGGGTTATCCGGGCCAGCCGAAAAGCGCGCGCCAGCTGCAGGCGTCGTCCTCGCTGTTCTTTGAAGTGTTCCGCAAGCACGACGCGGCCAATTTGCTGCTCACGCAGGCGCAGCGCGAAGTGCTGGAGCAGGAACTGGAACTGACGCGCCTGCGCGCCACCTTGCGCGAACTGCATGGACGCAGCCTCAGTCTGCAAGCGCTGGAGCGCGCCTCGCCATTTGCCTTCGGCCTGATGGTCGAGCGCTTCCGCGAACAGCTGACGACGGAAAAACTGTCGGACCGGGTGGCGCGGCTGGTGCTGGCGCTGGAAAAGGCGGCCGCATGACGGGACAGGAGCAAGCGCACTGCGCGGTGGAACTGGCTGGCGAGCTGGTCTGGCTGCTGGCGCACAAGGCCGTGTACTGGCCGGCGCGCAGGATGCTGATCATCGCCGACATCCATTTCGGCAAGGCGGCCGCGTTCCGCGCGCTGGGCGTGCCCGTGCCGCGCGGCACCACCACGCAAAACCTGCTGGCGCTCGACGCCTTGCTGGCCAGCTACGCCTGCGAGGAAATCGTCTTTCTCGGCGATTTTCTGCATGCGCGCGCCGCCCATGCGGCCGCCACGGTGGCGGCCATGCTGGCCTGGCGCATGCGCCATCCCGACGTGCGCCTGACGGTGGTGCGCGGCAACCACGACGCGCATGCGGGCGATCCGGCCGCCGCGCTGGGCATCCGCATGGTCGATGAACCGCACGAGGTGGGCAAGCTGTCGTTCTGCCATCACCCGGACACCGTGGCGCCCGGCTATGTGCTGGCGGGCCACGTGCATCCCGTGTTTCACTTGCGCGCAGAGCGTGGAGGCCTGCGCCTGCCGTGTTTCCTGCTGGGCGGGCAGCGCGCCATCCTGCCCTCGTTTGGGGCCTTTACGGGCGGCCATGCGGTGCGGCCAGCCGCTGGCGAGCGCGTCTACGTGACGGCGGACGCGGCGATTTTTCCGCTGCCCGCCAACTGCTGAGTGTCAGATACTTTTGGTGGAAAACTGAAAGTGACTGCGCCACCGTGGGCGGGACTCATCCTACATGCGCTCTTGCCATCCTCCTATTTCTTGCGCCCCATGCGCGCACTAAGATGACTGTTCCCTTGCCATGCGAGGGGGAAGAATTGCATGGTTTGCACTGTTTTCGATTCTATGGATCAAGGAGATCATCATGGCCACATCGAGCGACAATAAACAGCAAGGTAGTAAAGCCAGCAGCGGCACCGCCAGCAGCGGCACCGCCAGCAGCGGCACCGCCAGCAGCGGCAGCAAGCAAAGCGATACCAGCAAACGGGGTTTCGCTTCCATGGATCCCGCCCAGCAGCGCGAAATCGCCAGCGAAGGCGGACGTGCCGCGCATGAAAAGGGCACGGCGCATGAGTTCACGTCGGAAGAGGCACGCCGCGCAGGCAGCCAAAGCCACAAGAACGATGCGAACCGGCAAAGCGCCGCCAGCTCCGGCGCTTCGCGCGACAATGCCAGCATGAACCAGGAGGGCAACCGCGACAGTGGCAACAAGCAAAGCGGCGGTTCCGGTTCCAGCTCCGGGTCGCGCAACAAGTAGCTGAGTAGCAAGCCGCAAGTCGCCCTGGCCAGCGGGAAGCAGGCACGCCGCTGGCCAGGGCCACGCCATGCTTATTCGGCTACCGCCAGCTACCGCCGGCCAGCGCAAAATTTTGATGCAATGCAGCAGGCATGGACTATGATGAAATAGCTGCGCCGGCCACGGCCCACGCGCAGTCAACGCAGTCAAATCGCACTCACGCACTCACGATCAGGGAGAAGAATGATGGGCAACTCCACCACGCCGCAAGCCGGCAACAGCCAGGGCGGCACGCCGTCCACGGCGGGCAACAAGCAAAGTACGGCCGAGTCGGGCGAGAACTTTGTGCTGGTCGATAGCGAGCAGGGGCTCGATATCGGCGACGATCTGTTTTCCATCGGCGAAGTGCGGCGCGCCGACCGCTTGCCCCATCACCAGTCCGGCTCCGCCGGGCAGAGCCGGCAGAGCGCCGACGATGCGCCCGACACCACGGGCAGTACGGGCGTCTGAGCTGGCCGCCTAACTTTCTTCACTCCCGGACCACCCGCGCTGGGCCAGCTGCAAGACGTGTTCGCGCACGTCGGCTGGCCATGCCGGCACGCACGCCAGGAACGCTGGCTGCTTGCCGGCGAACAGGGCGCGGCTGGCTTCCTCGAAGCCGGGCGCATCGCCGGCCAGCGCACTCATGACTTTATACGCCGCTTCGCGCGCCTGGCGCTGTTCATCGTGCGCCTTGTTGCCGCGCTGCGCCTGCTCCACCAGCTTGCGCAAGGCCACGGAAGCGCCGCCCGGCTGCGTCGCCAGCCATTCCCAGTGACGGGGCAGCAAGGTGATTTCGCGCGCCACCACGCCCAGCTTCGGCCGGCCTGCCGTGCGTATGGCCGGGGGCGCGTCGTCGTCCTGGGAGGGCGGTACGCGAGGCAGGCGCTGCAGCACGTCGGCCAGGCTGCCGTGCAGGTTCAGGTCCACCTGGCTGCCGCTGGCATCGTCGAAGATCAGGATCTGCGCATCGGGATCGCGCGTCACCAGTTCCTTCAGTGTTTGTGCCACGGCATGCAATGTGCCGGCGGCCACTTTGTGTGGCCCGGCAAAGGCCGTCAGTTGGGTGGGGGTGTGCATGGCTTGCTCCAATGAGTCCGTATGCGGCAAATTTTACCCGGGTAAAATTAAAAGTCAATAACACCCGGGTAAAATAGGGGGCGTGCTACAGGTCGACCCGGCCGTGTTCGCCCATGTCCTTCGGCGGTTCGCCCGTGATGGCGGCCTTGGCCATTTCATAGAATTGCATCATCTTGCTGGCGCTGCTATCCCAGTACTCGGCCGACTGGATCGTCACCTTGATCAGCGACAGCTTCGGATCGTCGAGTCCGCCCGGGAACCAGGCTTTCACCAGCGGATTCCACAATTCCTCCGCCTTGGCGCGGTCCTTCAGCAGCTGCGCGTGGCCGCAGACGGATACATACAGGCTGTCGCCCGTGTCGACAAAGCTGACGTTGACTTGCGGATTGTTCAGCAAGTCGCGCGTATAGCTGGCCTCGTCGGAAACAAAGAACCAGATCTGCCCCTCGCTGTCGACCTGCTGCTGCGTCAACGGCCGGCTGGTGAGGGTGCGCATGTCGTCGCTGGTGGTCAGCATGCCGAATTTGACGTCCTTGATCCTGGCTGCGATGCTGGCCAGTTGTTCGCTGGAATACGATTGCATGGGTGCTCCCTTGTTGGTTGTCCTGAACAACCAGCATAGGTGCTTGCTGCATGCGGCTCTGTACGGCAGCTTACGTAGCAGGGGAGCTTTGTTTCAACGCTGTTACAAAACGCTGGCCTGGCAGTGCCTCCCATGTATTGACTTAATAAATGATAATCATTATCATTTGTTTGAAAATATCAGCAGGCACTTGGATTGAAGGATGGGAATGAAGCACACTGACTTGTCGCGCCACCTGGCTCGCCTCTCGCCGGGAGCGGGCCATGAGTAATGCGGGCGCCGCCGACAAGGCCAGGAACAATGCCCGCCGCGCCGTGTGGCTGAAGAATCTGCATCAATGGCACTGGATCAGTTCGGCACTTTGTTTGCTGGGCATGTTTTTGTTCGCCATCACGGGCATCACCCTGAACCACGCCAGCCAGATCGAGTCGAAACCGTCGATCACGCGCCAGCAGGCGACCCTGCCGGCCCCTTTGCTCACGGAACTGGCCGCCTACGCCGCCCGGTACGACGGCGCCAATGCGCCCATGCCGGCCGCCGCCGAAGCCTGGCTCAAGCGGCAGTGGTCGCTCAACGCGGGCGGGCGTGCCGCCGAATGGAGCGCCGACGAAGTCTACCTGCCGTTGCCCAAGGCAGGCGGCGACGCCTGGGTGCGCATCGGCCTGGAAGACGGCGCCGCCGAATATGAATTGACGGACCGGGGCTGGGTGTCCTGGCTCAACGACGTGCACAAGGGCCGCAACACGGGCGTGGCCTGGAACTGGTTCATCGACATCTTTGCCGGCGCCTGCATCGTGTTTTGCCTGACGGGGCTATTGATTTTGAAGTTCCACGCGGCCAACCGGCCATTTACCTGGCCGATGGTTGGCCTCGGCATCTTGATACCTTGCGCGATCGCCTTGCTGTTTATCCACTGATCGTTTTTATTTTTCCTTTTTACAGGCACACCATGAAATTACGCTACTCCCTGGCGCTTGGCCTTCCCCTGATCGGTACGTCGGCGATGGCGGCCGACCTGGCCCTGAAGCTTGAAATCCCGCAATTGAACGTGGCGGAATACCATCGTCCCTACGTGGCGGCATGGCTGGAAACGGCCGATCAAAAGGTCGTCGGCAACCTGGCCGTGCTGTATGACGTGAAAAAGAAGGACAAGGCCGGCGAAAAATGGCTGAAGGACATGCGCCAATGGTGGCGCAAGAGCGGCCGCGACCTGGCCATGCCGGTGGACGGCGTCAGCGGCGCCACGCGCGCCCCGGGCGAACATACCTTGACCTTCCCCGGCGCCAAGGCCTTGCTCGACAAGCTGCCGGCCGGCGAATACCAGGTGGTGGTGGAAGCGGCGCGCGAAGCGGGCGGACGCGAACTGGTGCGCGTGCCGTTCCAGTGGCCGCTGAAATCGGCCCAGTCCGTGCCTGCCAAAGGCAAGGAAGAACTCGGTAATGTCGTCGTCCAACTCAAGCCATAAGGCGCACATCATGTTCAATCGCTACAACAAATCCCTGATCGCCCTGGCCCTGGCCGGCCTGGCCATGAACGCCCACGCCCACCGCGGCTGGATGGTGCCGTCGAGCACGATGGTGGAAAGCAAGGACGCCTGGGTGACGGTGGACGCCGCCGTCTCCGATGGCCTGTTCGAGATCGACCACCAGCCGCTGCGCCTGGATGCGCTGCAAGTGACGGGTCCGGATGGCGCGAAAGTGGCGCCCGCGAACACCGTCACGGGCCGGCTGCGCAGCGTCTTCGACGTCAAGATGGAAAAGCCTGGCACGTACAAGGCGGCCATCGTGTCGCAGAACGTCATGGCCAGCTACAAGCTCAACGGCGAGCAAAAGCGTTTCCGCGGCAACGAAGAGACGTTCAAGAAGGACGTGCCGGCCGACGCGCAAGAGTTGAAAATCACGCGCACGGCCAGCCGTCTGGAAACCTTCTTCAGCAATGGCGAAACCAGCACGGAAGTATTCAAGCCGACGGGCGTGGGCCTGGAATTCGTGCCGGTGACCCATCCGAACGACTTGCGCGCGGGCGAAAAAGCCACGTGGCGCTTCCTGGTCGACGGCAAGCCGGCGGCGAACCAGGCCTTCAGCCTGGTGCCGGGCGGCGTGCGCTACCGTGGCGTGCTGGGGGAAATCCGCCAGAGCACCGATGCCAAGGGCGAGATCACGTTCACCGTGCCGGCGGCCGGCATGTATTACCTGAGCAGCACCTGGCCGGCGGCCGCCCCTGCCGTGGCCGGCCAGCCGCCAGCCATGCCCGAGCGCCGCATGACGTACGCGGCCACCGTGGAAGTGCTGCCGCAGTAAGCGGCGGCATCGTCACGAGAGCGCCGATGCGCCGGGTCCTGCTGCCGCAGCATATTTCCGATCAGGCCGCGCCGCCCGGCGCCGCGATCCGGGACTTGCGCGGCCTGTCCATGGGCACCAGCTGGTCGGTGCGCCTGCTCGAGTCCGCCATGCCGGGACGCGCTGGCAGCGCCGATTTGCAGCAGGGCTTGCAGCAACAGCTGGACCTGGTCGTGGCGCAAATGAGCCACTGGAGCGAGGAGTCCGACCTGGGCCGCTTCAACCGGGCCGAGCCCGGCAGCTGGCACAGCCTGCCCGCCGCCTTTTGCGAGGTGCTGGGCTTTGCCATGCATGTGTCGCAGGCGTCCGGCGGCGCGTACGACCCGTGCGCGGGCGCCCTCGTCAACCTGTGGGGCTTTGGCCCCCGCAATCGCTACGATGAGCCCGGCTTCCTGCCGCCGAAGGATGACACGGTGGCCCTGCTGCTGTCGCAGCGCCAGCGCCGCCGCCTGGAGCTGGACTTGCCGGCCCGCCGCGTCCGCCAGCCTGGCGGCTTGCAGCTCGATCTATCGGCCATCGCCAAGGGTTATGGCGTGGACCGCCTGGCGCGCTATCTGGATAGCCAGGGCATTCACCATTACCTGGTCGAAGTGGGCGGCGAGCTGCGCGGCGCCGGCAGCAAGCCCGACGGCCAGCCGTGGTGGGTCATGCTGGAACAGGTCGATGGCGCCGCCGATGGTGCCGATAATGCGCAGCATCCGCCGGAAATGCTGCTGGCGCTGCACGGCTTGTCCGTCGCCACGTCGGGCGACTACCGGCGTTTCTTCCAGGATGGCACGGTGCGTTTCTCACACACCATCGATCCCCGCAGCGGCATGCCGATCGCCAATCAACTCGCTTCCGTCACCGTCGTGCATGAGCAATGCATGGCGGCCGACGCCTGGTCGACGGCCCTGACCGTGCTCGGTGTCGAGGCCGGCATGGCGCTGGCCGAAGAGCAGGGCCTAGCCGCGCGCTTCCTGCAACGCGACGGCGCTGGCTTTCACGAAACGCTGAGCAGCCAGATGCTGGCCATGCTCGACGAATGAACGATTAATTCCATGATTTTTACGCACGATACGACGCGGCTGGCCCTGCTGGCCGCTCTGTCCCTCAGCTACGCGGGCGTGTGCCTGGCGCCCTGGCTGCGCGCGCGCGCCAGGCGCCGCGCGTCGGACGCCGCCAAGGCGGCGCTGGCCAACAGTCCCGCCTGGCTGGTGGCGTATGCGAGCCAGACGGGCAATGCGGAAGAGCTGGCCACGCAAACGGCGCAGAGCCTGCAACTGGCCGGCATCCCCGTGCGCCTGTGCGCGCTGGCCGAACTGACGGCCGTCGATCTGCAACAAGCGGAACGGGCCCTGTTCCTGGTCAGTACCTATGGCGAAGGCGACGCGCCCGATAATGCGGCCGCCTTCATGGGCCGGCTGATGACGGGCGAGCTGGCGCTGCCGCAATTGCATTACGCGGTGCTGGCCCTGGGCGACCGCAGCTATGGCCAGTTCTGCGGCTTCGGCCGCGCGCTCGATGCCTGGCTGGCGGGGCAGGGCGCGTCGCGCCTGTTCGAACGCATCGAAGTGGACCGCAGCGCGAATGCCGCCATCGAACAGTGGTTCCAGCATCTGAGCCACCTGGCCGGCACCAGCGACGCGCCCGACTGGAGCGCCCCCGCCTTCGGCGACTGGCGCCTGACGCACAGGCAGCTGCTCAACCCGGGCAGCGCGGGCGGCGCCATCTATCACGTGGAACTGGCGCCCGTGGCCGGCAGCTTTCCCGACTGGCAGTCGGGCGACCTGGTGCAGGTGACGGCGCCCGCCGATCCATCCCAGCCGCGCGAATATTCGATCGCATCGATCCCGCGCGATGGCGGCGTGCACTTGCTGGTGCGCCAGCATGCGCATCCCGACGGCAGCCTGGGCCTGGCCTCGGGCTGGCTCACGGCGCAGGCCAAGGTGGGCGACGTGGTGCAGCTGCGTTTGCGCCAGCATAAACGCTTCCGCCTGGAAGACAATGCCCAGCGGCCATTGATTTTGATCGGCAACGGCAGCGGCATCGCCGGCTTGCGCGGCCACCTGAAGAGCCGCGTGCTGGCAGGGCAGCGGCGCAACTGGCTGATCTTTGGCGAGCGCAATGCGGCCCACGATTTCCATTACCGCGAAGAGATTGAAGGCTGGCATGCCAGCGGCGACTTGCCGCGCCTGGACCTGGCGTTTTCGCGCGACCAGGCCGGGCGCACCTACGTGCAGGACCGTCTGCGCGGCAATGCCGATGAAGTCAAATTGTGGCTGGAGCAGGGCGCGGCCATCTATATTTGCGGCAGCCTGGCCGGCATGGCGGGCGGCGTCGACCAGGCCCTGCAGGAGATACTGGGCCGGCCCGCGCTCGACGCGCTGGCGGCCGAAGGGCGCTACCGGCGCGACGTGTATTAAAGAAAGAATTGTTTAGGGCTGGGGCACGGCCAGCGGCGCCGCTTCCATCTCGCCGCTCACTTCCTGCAAGCCGCGCGCCAGGCTGGAGATGCTGGGGTTGTCAATGAAGACGCAGCGCTTGCCCGTGCGCTTGCAATAATCCTTCACGCGCCAGTAGGCGCTGTGGCTGATGCAGCCCGTCTGGCATATCACCAGGTCGGCGGCCGCCAGGCTCGAGTCGAGCAGGTTGGCATTGTCTTCCAGGCCGCCGTCGTGGTGGGCGAACTGCGCGCCCACGCGCTCGATCAGGGCGCGGTAGGTGGCGACGTTGCCGCTGCGCCCGCCCACGCACAAGACGCTTTGATCGACGAGGCGGATCGGCATTTTCAGCTTGCCGCCCGTCGGCACTTCCAGCTTCGGCGCCGGTGGCGGCACGGCGGCGGCCGGGCGCGGCTGGGCCTGTTTCAATTCGGCGATTTGCTGGCGCAATTCCTTTTCGCGCTCATCCATTTGCGCCAAGCGTTCGACCAGGCGCGTGCGCGATTCCAGCGCGGGAATCGCGGCCTGTAATTGCGCCAGCTCAAAGCGCAAGCCGTCGATCACGCTATCCTTGCCGATCGATTCGGCACGCGTGCGCAGCAGCACGGCTTCCTGGCGTTCCAGCTCGCCCGTCTTTTCCATCAGCGCGGCCTGGCTGCGTTGTTGCAGCTTGGCCAGTTCCTGCATCAGGCGCGTGTTTTCTTCCTGCAAGGCCGTAAATTTGCCCATGTCGGCGCGCACGCAGGCGCCGGCCTGGTGCTGGATCATGTGCAAGTCGCGGCACATCTGCTCTTCCAGCTCGGCGTCGCAGCGCGGGTGGGTCAGGCCGGCCCAGAAGGCGCCCGACACGTCGCCGTTGGCGACGGCCGTGCGCCACAGTTGCGCTACCTGTTCCGTGGTCTTGGCGCCGCGAAAGCGCAGGATCACGGGGGCGTAGCGGCGTTCGAGTTCCTTTTGCAGCGCCTCGGACAGGCGGTTGCGCGCGCCGCATTCCGTCACGGCGCCCACGTGCACTTCGTAGTCGTCGGCCAGCACGCGCCCGCCCGTCATCTTGCCCACCAGCTTGCGCAGATAGCCCAAGGGCAAGCCCACGCCGACCAGCGGACAATGGCAGGTATGCGACAGTTCCCACAGCCGGCGGCGGCGAGAAGCGAGCGCGGCCGTTTCCGTGCCGGCGTGGGCGCAATTGCTGATGACGGGCAGGGACTGGTCTTTGTCACACATGGCGGTATCCTGTTGGGCGGTGGGGCGGCGGTGGAAGATAAATCGAAATTATTGCGGCAGGGGCGAGGCAGGCGGCCTGGTGCGCAGCATGCGCGCCAGGCGCTCGAGCAAGGTGGCCTTCGGCGGCGCGGGGCGGTGCAGCGCCACCAGGGCGGCCCATTGCTGCGACAGTTGCTGGCAAGTAGCTTGCAGCACGGGGCCCAGGCCGGGCGAATTCGATAGCACATGCAGATGGCGTTCGATGACACCGGCCAGTTTCTCGCAGGGACTGCCCGCATGGTAGTGCGACATCAGGTGCAGCACGGCCGACAGCAGCAATTCAGGCTGTTGGCCTTGCGGGGAGGGAAACATCGGGGAAGGTCGGTCGTTCGCCATCAAACACTCCTGTGCGGTGGTTTGGCTGGCTGCGCGCACGGGGCGCGACTGGCTGGCGAGTGTGGTGACTGGCTGCCGTGCTGCTTCAGGCAGTCAGGATCAGCTTGTTCAATTGGGTGACGCGCAGACGATAGATCTTGCCGCTGTGCTCAATTTCCACTTCGCGGCCCTGCTGCAGCAGCGCTTCGCTGGTGATGCGGCGCGCCGGCTGGGCCATGCTGACGGGAGGACGGACGTGGGCAGTAGCGACATCCTGGATCAAGGCTGGTTTTGAGCTTTGCATGTTGGGCTTTCTTTATCTCAGTTGAGAATGATTCGTATTTGCATTATTGTTGAATGTGGCCCGAAAAGCAAGGCTTATTTGTGCGGAATCCGCGCTTTTTTGCGATGGGATGGCAGCGTCGAGGATGGCGCTGCACAAAGGCGGCCGCGGGCGCGGCGCGGCAGCAAAAGACCCGGCCAAGGCGGTGCGCGCCTCGGCCGGGTCAAGCCTGTGCCAAGCTGGAAGAAATCGGGCGTACTTAGATGGTGGCCAGCAATTGCGCCGAGGCGGTGGCGGCCGCGGTGCTGTCGGCCTTGAGCTTGGCGGCGGCCAGCTGCTTGGCGCGCGAGCGCGAAGGCGGCAGGCGGCGCAGGGTTTTCAGGGCGTCCGGATCCTTGATGCCGATGGTGCGCTGGTCAACCGTGATCAGGCCGATTTCATTGAAGGCGGACAAGGTGCGGCTGACCGTTTCCAGGGTCAGGCCCAGGTAGCTGCCGATTTCATGGCGCGTCATGCGTAGATTGAACAGCTTGCTCGAGTAGCCCATCTGCGCGAAGCGGTCGGCCAGCGAGACGAGGAAGCGCGCCACGCGGGCTTCGGCGCTGAGGGCGCCCAGCATGCCGATCATCGCCTGTTCGCGCACCAGTTCGCGGCTCATCACGCCGTACATGACGTTTTCCAGTTCCAGGTGGACACGTCCCAGCGCCGTCAGCTTCTTGAACGGCAGCAGGATCAGGTCGCAGTCGGACAGGGCTACCGCTTCCGAGGAGTAATGGCGCGAGTGGATGCCGTCCACGCCCAGCATGTCGCCCTTCATGGGAAAGCTGAGTACCTGTTCATTGCCGAATTCGTCGATGAGCACGGTTTTCAGGAAGCCCGAATTGACGATGTACAGGGTGTCGAACGGCTGGCCGATGGTGTGCACGCGCTGGCCCGTCTTGAATTGCACGTGCTGGAACAGCAGTTCGTCGGCGGCGATGGTGCAGGCGCTGGAGATATGCAGCAGATCGCACACCTCCTTCAGGTTCGACCATAGCCGCCCCTGGCGCTGGCGCCCGGCTTCCATCGGAGAGGAGGGGGCCAGCGATGGGGCGGCGGCGCGGGTTTCAGGCGTTTGCGTGGACAGCATGTTCATCTCCTGGTGACAGGTAGTTCAGAGTTGAATAACAGGGTGCGCAGGACGGCGGGCGGTGAAGGGGCGGCGCGCGTCCAGGCAGGTAAAGCTCAATTCGCTGACGACTTGCTGTGTGATGAAATAACTTCCCAGCAACTTGATTACTGGTTTCAGTATGCCAACAACCGTATGCAATTAATATCAGCAGTGGCTGAATATGGGAGTAAGAGCTACGGTAGGGAGGGTAGGATTGTTCCTACAGAGGACGCGCGGGCGCGCGTCGCGGGGCTTACGTCTTGAAGGGGGAGAGCAGGCGGTGCGCCACGGCATACTGCACCATTTCCGACAGCGAACTCATGCCCATTTTTTGCATGATGCGCGTCTTGTGCGTACTCACCGTCTTGACGCTCAGATGCAGGTTGTTGGCGATTTCCGTGATCGACTTGCCCGCCACCAGCAGGGAAAACACTTCGAACTCGCGGTCCGACAACTGTTTGTGCAGCAAGCTTTCATTCGGCATCATGATGTTGAGCACGAGCTGCTCGGCCACCTCGGCGCTGATGTAGGGGCGCCCCGACGCCACCTTGTGGATGGCGCCCACGAGCTGGGTACCCGCGCTTTCCTTGGTCAGATAGCCTTGCGCCCCGGCGCGGATGGCGCGCACCGCATATTGCTCTTCCTCGTGCATGGTGAGGATCAGGATGGCCAGCTTGGGCGCCTCGCTGCGGATTTGCCGGATCAGGTCGACACCGCTGCGGCCCGGCATCGACAGGTCGAGCAGCAACAGGTCGAAGCCGCCCTGGCGTACGTGGTTGAGCACTTCAAAGCCGTCGATGGCCTCACCCACGATATCGATGTCCGGCGCGCCGTCAAGGATGCGCTTCAATCCTTCTCGCATGATGGTGTGGTCGTCGGCAATCACAATACGTATCATAGGCGGGCAATCTGGAGGGTGTCCGTCGCCGGACAATCATATGTTGAGAAACGAGAAATGTTGTCATTTTAACTGAAATGGCCGCAAGTTTGCCTTTTACTTCATGTGCCGGCAGCGGCGGCCCCGTGGCCATGTGACCGTTTATTTCGTTGCGGGTTCCTTGATCAGCCTATGCACGAGCACCGGCAATTTCGAGTGCGACAGCACTTTATTGGTGACGCTGCCCAGCAGCAACTGCCCCCAGCCGCTGCGGCCGTGCGAGCCCATGAAAATCAGGTCGCAATGCTGCAATTGCGCCACTTCCACGATTTTCAGGGCCGGGCTGTCGGAAAAGGCCGTCAAGCCCGTCGCTTCCAGGCCCCGCTTGGCGGCGGCGTCGAGGATGGGCTGCCAGTGGTCGGCGCCCGCCTTGCGCATGGCGATGCGGTATTCCTCTTCGCTGGGATAGCTTGGCGGAATGATCTCGATGTACACCGGGTACTGGTATTCGGGCGCCACGTACAAGGCAAGGATGTCGGCGTGCATCTGTTCGGCAAAGGCAACGCCGGCACAGGCCGTCAAGTTGGAGACGGTGGAGCCGTCCGTGGCGATCAGAATTTTCTTATACATGGCAGCTCCTTTGGCGGTGACTCGGCGCGCGCAACGCCTCTTATTGTAGACGCGGCGGCAGCATTGTATTCATGTAAAGACTTGATAATTATCAACACAACTGCACCTTCAGTATAGACAACATTGGCAGAAAGATCGTATTTGGCTGCAACGATATCGATGCGGCGCTGTTGCGCAGGCGCCCGCAGGCAGGATTTCTTGTGCGGCGCGTGGTCTTGCACGCACGCCAATGGTAGTATTTCAAAATACAACAGCAGGAACAGTTATTTCCTGGTGGAAAAGCTCTTATGCAGCAGCTTTGCACCAGGAAGCGCGTTTTGAGATTTACCAACAGGGCGGCGCCCTGCTACACTCGCACCATCGCAGCGGTATTGCCTCAAATCATCTTAATCGAGAAATTGCGGGTATCAGTCTGTAAAACGCACAGTTCAGGCGGAATTTTGACAAATTATGGAGAAGCAGGGATATGACCAACGCCGCTGATGATTTCGATGCATTATTCGATGAAGTATCTGCGCAAAGTGCGGCCGCGGCTCAGCCCGCACCTGCCGCCGCGCCCGCTCCCGCCGTGATTGCGGACGACGATTTCGACGCGCTGTTCGACTCCGTGTCGGCCAGCGCCGCCGTGCCGGCAGCCGCAGCGGCGCCCGTGGTGGCCGCGCCGGAAGCGGCGCCCGCCGCCAGCGCCGACGCGCCCGGCGACGCGGCCGATCCCGTCGACCAGTCCGACAAGCCGATGTTCGAGCGCCTGGGCGGCATTGTGCGCCTGCTGCACGATTCGCTGCGCGAACTGGGCTACGACAAGGCACTGACGGAAGCGTCGTCGCAGATCGTCGACGCCCAGGACCGCCTGGAGTATGTCGCCACCCTGACGGAGCAGGCCGCCAACAAGGTCTTGAACACGCTCGACGAAGGCATGCCGGCGCAGGATGTGCTGTCGAAGAAAGCCAAGGACATGGATGGCCGCTGGACGGCCCTGTTCGACGGCAAGCTGAGCCTGGAAGAATTCAAGGCCCTGGCCGGCGATTCGCGCCAGTTCGCGCAAGCCGTTGCCGAAGCGACGGAAGCGGAAAAAGCGCGCTTGCTGGAAATCATGATGGCGCAGGACTTCCAGGACATCACGGGCCAGCTGATCAAAAAAGTAGTCAACATCACCAAGACGGTAGAGCACGAGTTGGCTCAGCTGCTGCGCGACAACGCGCCGGCCGAGGTGCGCGAAAAGCTGGCACAGAAGCAGGATGCGCCGCTGATGCAGGGCCCCTCCGTGCCGTCGGTGGCGCTGGACCAGGATAATGTAGACGACCTTCTTGCGGATTTGGGATTCTAATGGACGATATGCTCAAGGATTTCGTCGTTGAGGCGATGGATCTTGCGGTTAATGTTGAAGAGCACTTATTGCGCCTCGAGCGCGATCCTGACAACAAGGAAACACTGAATGCCGTGTTTCGTTCCTTCCACACCATCAAGGGCGGCGCCGGCTTCATGGGTCTGCCCGCGCTGGTGGCGGCCTGCCATCTGACGGAAAACCTGTTCGACGCCTTGCGCACGGGCGCCGCGCCCGTGACCCCGATCGCCATCGAGGCGGCGCTGCAAGCGTCCGGTTTCGTGGCCGACCAGCTGACGGAACTGGCCAATGGCGCCGCGCCGGAAAGCTTGCCGGCCATGCCGGAAGAGCTGGAACACATCCTGACGAACGCCATCGAAGGCAAGGGCATGGATGCGCCTGCGCCGGCCGCCGCCGTGGTGGCGGAAGCGGCCGTGGCCGTTGCCGAGGTCGCCGAAGTCGTTGTCGCCGCGCCGGCCGCTGCCGCCGCCGTTTCCACGGCCAGCGCCGATGGCCTGGACTGGGAGGCGATGTACAACGCCGTCGTGCCGGCCGCCAGCCAGATCGCTGCGGCACCCGTGTCCGCCGTCGCTGCTGCGCCAGCCGCCGCGCCTGCCGCTGCCGCCAAGCCGGCCGCCAAGGCCTGGGATGGCGCGGAACGCCGCGAAGAACGTCCGGAAGTGCGCCATGCCGCGCCCGTCAAGGAAGACAGCATCCGCGTCGACGCCGTCAAGCTCGACGCCCTGCTGGAAGTGGCCGGCGAATCCGTGCAGGCCGCCAACCAGGCTGCCGTGCTGCTCGAGCGCCTGCTGCAATTCAAATTCGAAGGCCAGGCCGCCACCCTGATGGCGACCCTGGCGGAAACCCTGGAACGCGCCTCGCGCTACTCGACGGAACTGCAGCGGGCCACCCTGGCCACGCGCATGCAGCCAGTGGGCCGTTTGTTCCAGAAATTCCCGCGCCTGGTGCGCGAACTGGCGAAAGACCTGGGCAAGGACGTCGAGCTGACCATCGAGGGCGCGGAGACGGAAGTCGACCGCGTCGTGGTGGACAGCCTGTACGATCCGCTCGTGCACATGCTGCGCAACTCGCTCGACCATGGCGTCGAATCGCCGGAAGCGCGCCTGGCCGCCGGCAAGCCCGCCAAATCGTATATTTCGCTGAAAGCCTGGCAAGAGGCCAACAGCGTCATGATCGTGCTGCAGGATGACGGCAAGGGCATGGACCCGGTCTTCTTGCGCAGCAAGGCCCAGCAAAAGGGCTTGATCAGCGAAAACGCCCAGTTGAGCAACGACGAATGCTTCCAGCTGGTATTCCTGCCGGGCTTCTCGACCAAGGAAGTCGCGTCCAGCGTTTCCGGACGCGGCGTGGGCATGGACGTGGTGAAAACGGCCGTGGAGAAAAACCGCGGCGCCATCCACATCGAATCCATGCTGGGCAAGGGCACCAAGTTTGCCATCCGCCTGCCGATCGAACTGTCGATCGTGCCGACCATGCTGGTGTCGACCTCGGGCGCCGCGCTGGCGCTGCCGATGGCCGTGGTGCAGCGCGTCGTCGAATTGCCGGAAACCTTCATGGAAGTGGGCGGCGCGCCCGTGCTGAAAGACCAGGGCCGTCCATTGCCCGTGCGGTCGCTGGCCGGCGCCCTGGGCTACGAATCGTGCAGCGAGCGCGTCGGCATCGTCGTCGCCGCGCCACAGCCGTATATCCTGGCCGTCGCAGCCGTCGATGGCACGGCCGACCTGGTGATCAAGCCGATGACGGCCATCACCGTGGAAGGCATCACGGGCACGGCCCGTTCGGCAGAAGGCGAACTGGTGCTGGTGGTGGGACTGTCCTTCCTGATGGACGGCTGCCGCGGCACGGTACGCATGGCGGCGTAAGCTCTGCTTGGAAAAATCAAGCCCGCTGCGGAGATTGCGCAGCGGGCTTTTTTATGCGCCGTCCGGCCGCAGCGTGCCGCCTTCCAGCCAGCGCTGCACGCGCACGATTTCCTGGGCGCGCTCCGCCTCGTCTTTCGGCGGCGGCAGGTAGATGTCGGGCATGATGCCGCCCAGGTCCACCTGCAGCTGCGGCAGGCGGGCCGAGCGCGAGGTGGCGTAGGCCAACTGGCGCAGGCCTGAAGGCAGGGATTGCATGCGCAGGTTCGAATAATCGAGCGCGCCACCGCTGTTGCGCCCGATCAATTTCACATGAAAGCTTTGCCGCGCCGCCAGCAGGAATTCTTCGCAGGAGCTGGCGCAGTCGCGGTCGACCAATACCGCCACCCTGGACGGCTGTACTGCCTGGCCAGACACACTCGCATAGCTGACAGGCCCGTTGGTGCTTTGCGCCACGAACTGGCCGGGCTGCACGCTGCGCATGCGGGTGACGGCCAGTGCCATATATTTCGTGCAGGTGGCATCGCCGGGAGCGTATAGCGCGCAGATGTTTTCCTGGCTGGCGATATTGGCCGGCGTGGACAGCCATTCACCACCGATATTGACGCTCTCGCCTGAAGCTAGCCATGGCAGCAAGGGCGCATATGTGCTGTCGCTGCCGCCGTTGTTGCGCCGCACATCGATAATCCAGTTTCGACGGCTGGCCAGTTCGTCGCGCTTGCTTTCCAGTAAATCAGTGATGAGCCCGGCGTACCCCGGGAAAAAACTCGGTAAGGTCAGCAGCGCCGTGTGCGGCGACAGCAGCTGCAGCGATGGCGCCCTGTCATCGGTGGTGGCCGTTGGCGCGGCGGTTGAGGATGGTGCTGCAACTGGTGTCTCATGCTTCAGCGCACCGGTCGGCATGATCTGCAGGTGGCCTTTGCGCCACTGGCTCAGGTAACCGGACAGTACCGTATTGCAGGCAGCATCATCGTTCACCCTGGCCGCCGCGGTGCTGGCGCTGGCCAATGCCTGATCGAAATACGCTTGACCTTTTTGTGCCAGATGCTGGCGCGCGCCAGTATCGTTTTCCAGCAAAAAGGCGGGAAGGACGCGCAAGTCCTGCAGGCAGGTCTCGCCCGGTGTGGCCGCTTGCGTACGGCTGACTGTCAAAGTAGCCAGGAGCGTGGCGGCGAAAAAACACAGTCTCATCAGCACAGTCTTTCCTGAAATTGTTGTCGAAATACAATACACGAAAAATTAAAGAAAAAGTATCGATTCCTGGCCGCGCCGTGGCTCGTTCGGCGGCCTGCACGCAGATGTGGCCGCCATGTCGCCGATATGCCGATATCGGCAATTTACAGCTCATATCCAACAATGTGGCCAAACTTTGTATCGCCAATCCCACGCTTTTGCCTGTTTCGGTTCTGTGTCGTTCAATATATGGCATAATCCTTGTGGATCACCGTATGACCTGGTATCACTTGATCACTTACTACAGGCTGTGGCAACGCTGCATAAATCATGATGAAGACGCTTTACGACAAACTCTGGGAATCCCACGTTGTTCGGGCCGAAGATGATGGCACGACAATTTTGTACATCGACCGGCACTTGCTGCACGAAGTCACCAGCCCGCAAGCCTTCGATGGCCTCAGCGTGGCGGGTCGCCAGCCGTGGCGCATTTCCGCCAACCTGGCCGTGGCCGACCATAACGTGCCCACCACCAGCCGGGTCGACGGCATTCTTGATCCCGTCTCGCGCCTGCAGGTGGAAACCTTGGACAAGAACGCCAAACACTACGGCTTGACCTACTTCAATATGAACGACAAGCGCCAGGGTATCGTGCACGTGATCGGCCCCGAACAGGGTGCGACCCTGCCCGGCATGACGGTCGTCTGCGGCGATTCGCACACATCCACGCACGGCGCGTTCGGCGCGCTGGCGCACGGCATCGGCACGTCCGAAGTGGAACACGTGCTGGCCACGCAGACCTTGCTGCAAAAGAAATCGAAGTCCATGCTGGTGCAGGTCGACGGCGCCTTGCCGGCGGGCGTGACGGCGAAGGACATCGTGCTGGCCATCATCGGCAAGATCGGCACGGCCGGCGGCACCGGTTACTGTATCGAGTTCGGCGGCTCGGCCATCCGCGCCCTGTCGATGGAAGGCCGCATGACGGTGTGCAACATGGCCATCGAGGCGGGCGCGCGCGCCGGCATCATCGGCGTCGATGACACCACCATCAATTACGTCAAGGGCCGTCCGTTTTCGCCGGCCGGCCCGCATTGGGAACGCGCCGTCGCCTACTGGCGCACCCTGCATTCGGACCCGGGCGCCCGCTTCGACCTCGTCGTCACGCTCAACGCACAAGAGATCGAACCGCAAGTGACCTGGGGCACCTCGCCCGAGATGGTGGTCGGCATCGATGGCCGCGTGCCGGATCCGGACAATGAGAAAGACAGCGTCAAGCGCGACGCCATCGAAAAGGCGCTCGTCTACATGGCGCTGAAGCCGAACACGCCGATCTCGGACATCCGCATCGACAAGGTCTTCATCGGTTCCTGCACCAATTCGCGCATCGAGGATCTGCGCGCGGCCGCCGCCGTGGTACGCGGCAAGTACCGCGCCTCGAATGTCACCCTGGCGCTGGTGGTGCCCGGTTCCGGCCTGGTGAAAGACCAGGCCGAGCGCGAAGGCCTGGACCGCATCTTCAAGGATGCCGGCTTCGAGTGGCGCGAGCCGGGCTGTTCCATGTGCCTGGCCATGAATGCGGATCGCCTGGAACCGGGCGAGCGCTGCGCGTCCACGTCGAACCGCAACTTCGAAGGCCGGCAAGGGCAGGGCGGTCGTACCCACCTGGTGTCGCCCGCGATGGCGGCGGCGGCCGGTATCGCGGGCCACTTTGTCGACGTGCGGGGATTGCGATAAGCTGAAGATCTGCGTGGCAACGCAGCGGAAATCAGGGGTCAGACTTGCCGGGGGAATTTTTTCAGTGAGAAAAATTCCGATCCGTAAGGACTGACCTCAGCTTTAAGCCGCTGGGTTACACTGACGCTTCCGGCTTTCTCAAACATACGCATACGAACTCATCATGAAAAAACTCTTCGCCCTCCTCATCGCCACCGTCATCTTGTCCGGCTGCAACACCGTCTCCGGCATCGGCCGCGATGTGCAGAAAGTCGGCCAGGTCGTCACTGGCGCCGGCGGAAAATAAACCGTGACGTGGCGGCGCCCCGCGCCGCGCGTCTTACCGAGTAGAAACAGCATGGATAAATTTACGATTTACGAAGGCCTGGTCGCCCCGCTGGACCGCGCCAACGTCGACACCGACGCGATTATCCCGAAGCAATTCCTGAAATCGATCCACCGCAGCGGCTTCGGCCCCAACCTGTTCGACGAATGGCGCTACCTCGACCATGGCGAACCGGGCCAGGACAACAGCCGCCGCCCGCTGAACCCCGAGTTCGTGCTCAACGAGCCGCGCTACCAGGGCGCCTCGATCTTGCTCACGCGCAAGAATTTCGGCTGCGGCTCCTCGCGCGAACACGCGCCGTGGGCGCTGGACCAGTATGGCTTCCGCGCCATCATCGCGCCCTCGTTTGCCGACATCTTCTTCAATAACTGCTACAAGAACGGCTTGCTGCCCATCGTGCTGTCGGAAAGCCAGGTCGAGCACCTGTTCAATGAAGTCAAGGCCTTCCCCGGCTACAAGCTGGTGGTGGACCTGGAACAGCAGTGCGTGCGCACCAGCAACGGTTCCGTCTCGTATCCATTCGAGATCGATGCCTTCCGCAAATATTGCCTGATGAATGGCCTCGACGATATCGGCCTGACCCTGCGCCACGCCGACGATATCCGCGCCTTCGAAGAACGGCATTTGACCAATCAGCCTTGGCTGGCCAACGTTATCTAAAGATCATTCCATGAAAATTGCAATCTTACCCGGCGACGGCATCGGTCCTGAAATCGTCGCGCAAGCCGTCAAGGTCTTGAATGTGCTGGGCGAATCGTTCGAGCTGGAAACGGCGCCCGTGGGCGGCGCCGGCTATGCGGCCCATGGCCACCCCTTGCCGGAAGGCACCCTGGCCCTGGCGAAAGCGGCCGATGCCGTGCTGTTCGGCGCCGTGGGCGACTACCAGTACGACAAGCTGGAGCGCCAGTTCCGCCCGGAACAGGCGATCCTGGGCCTGCGCAAGAACCTGGGCCTGTTCGCCAACCTGCGTCCGGCCATCTTGTATCCGGAACTGGCGGGCGCCTCGACCCTGAAGCCGGAAGTGGTGTCCGGCCTGGATATTTTGATCATCCGCGAATTGACGGGCGACATCTATTTCGGCCAGCCCCGCGGCGTGCGCGAGTGCCCGGACGGTCCGTTCAAGGGCCAGCGCGAAGGCTACGACACCATGCGCTATGCGGAAGGCGAAATCCGCCGCATCGCCCACGTGGCGTTCCAGGCCGCGCAAAAGCGCGACAAGCGCCTGACCAGCGTGGACAAGGCGAACGTGCTGGAAACCTTCCAGTTCTGGAAAGACATCGTCATCGACGTGCACAAGGAATACCCGGATGTGGCGCTCGATCATATGTACGTCGATAACGCGGCCATGCAGCTGGTGCGGGCGCCGAAGAAATTCGACGTCATGGTGACCGGCAACATGTTCGGCGACATCCTGTCGGACGCGGCCGCCATGCTGACGGGCTCGATCGGCATGCTGCCGTCCGCTTCGCTGGACGCCAACAACAAGGGCCTGTACGAGCCGTCGCACGGTTCGGCGCCCGATATCGCGGGCAAGGGCATCGCCAATCCGCTGGCGACGATCTTGTCGGCCGCCATGATGCTGCGCTATTCGCTGAATCGCGAAGAACAGGCAAACCGCATCGAGGGTGCCGTCAAGCAGGTGCTGGCGCAGGGGTTGCGCACGGCAGACATCCACGAAGCGGGCACGACGTTGGTCGGTACCGAGGCCATGGGCGATGCCGTAGTACGTGCATTAGGATAAAATATTTCAATGACGGCAGTCGCCGTCTCATCTTGAGGAATGGTAATGAAATTAGTTGGCTTGGTAGGTTGGCGCGGTATGGTCGGTTCGGTCCTGATGCAGCGCATGCAGGAAGAGGGCGATTTCGCCCACATCGAACCGGTGTTTTTCACCACTTCGAACACGGGCGGCGCCGCGCCGGCCATGGCGAAGAATGAAACCATCCTCAAGGATGCCAACAACATCGCCGAACTGTCCAAGTGCGACATCATCATTTCCTGCCAGGGCGGCGACTACACGAGCGCCGTTTTCCCGCAGCTGCGCGCTAGCGGCTGGAACGGCTACTGGATCGATGCGGCCTCGACCTTGCGCATGGAAAAAGACGCCGTCATCGTGCTCGACCCCGTCAACCTGCACGTCATCAAGGATGCGCTGGGCAAGGGCGTCAAGAACTACATCGGCGGCAATTGCACCGTGTCGTGCATGATGATGGGCCTGGGCGGCCTGTTCCAGCACGACCTGATCGACTGGATGACGTCGATGACGTACCAGGCGGCTTCGGGCGGCGGCGCGCAGCACATGCGCGAACTGCTGACGCAATTTGGCACCATCAACAGCTCCGTCAAGGCCTTGCTGGAAAACCCCGCTTCCGCCATCCTGGAAATCGACCGCCAGGTGCTGGCCACCCAGCACGGCTATTCCCCGGACGAAATCAAGCAATTCGGCGCGCCGCTGGCCGGCAACCTGATTCCATGGATCGACAAGGACCTGGGCAACGGCCAGTCGAAGGAAGAGTGGAAGGCGGGCGCGGAAACGAACAAGATCCTGGGCCGCGGCATCGACTTTGGCACCAAGGAAATTCCCGTCGACGGCCTGTGCGTGCGCATCGGCGCCATGCGCTGCCATTCGCAGGCGCTGACCATCAAGCTGAAGAAAGACGTGCCGCTCGATGAAATCAACGACATCATCGCCAGCAACAATGAATGGGTGAAATTCGTGCCGAACACGCGCGAAGCGTCCGTGCGCGACCTGTCGCCGGCGGCTGTCACGGGCAGCCTGACGATTCCCGTCGGCCGCGTGCGCAAGATGAGCATGGGCGGTGAATACCTGTCCGCGTTCACCGTGGGCGACCAGTTGCTGTGGGGCGCGGCCGAGCCGCTGCGCCGCATGCTGCGTATTTTGTTGGATGCGTAACAGCCATAAATCAGCAATCAATTGCTGATGCAGATCAAGCCGGGGCTGTTTTCCCGGCTTTTTTCGTGCCGAACCCGTCAAGGCTCAACCATGCGGAGCTTGCATAGCTCTGGGCATGATGATATGTTGATACCTCTGGAAAAGTAACAGTTTTCCCATGTCAACTAAGATGCCGCCAACTATGCCTGTACACACTCGTCCCCGGGTCGCCTCCCTTGCCATTAAAACACTCAGCAGCGCTGTCGCCTGTGCCGTGTTGTTGTCACCGGCGGTATCCGCAGCCGAGCTGGGCAAGATCACGGTGCTGTCCGCCGCTGGCCAGCCGCTGCGCGCCGAGGTCGAATTATCGGCCGTCAAGCCAGGCGAGGCAGCCAGCCTGCTGGCCAAGCTGGCGCCGCCGGAGGCCTACCGCCAGGCCAACGTGGAATTCAATCCCGCGCTGAACGCCTTGACGTTTGCCGTGGAAAACCGCAATGGCAAGCCCTTCATCCGCATCAGCTCGGCGCAGCCGGTGGCCGAGCCCATGGTGGATCTCTTGCTGGAACTGAGCGGCAAGAGCGGTCGCCAGGTGCGCGAATACGCATTCGTGCTCGACACGCCGGAAGCGCGCCAGACGCGCGGCGCGCAAGTGACGGCGCCAGTCGAGCCGGGCAAGGCCAAGCCGGCCGCCGCCGCTGCCGACACCGCGCCGCCGGCGAACAAGGCGGCGGGCGAGTACAAGGTCAAGGCGGGTGACACCCTGAGCCGCATCGCCAGCGAACTGAAGCCTTCGGGCGTGTCGCTCGACATGATGCTCGTCGCCCTGTACCGCGCCAATCCCGATGCCTTCAAGGGCGAGAACATGAACCGCATGCAGGCCGGGCGCATCCTCGCCGTGCCGGGCGCGGACGCCGCGCGCGCCACGGGGGCGGCCGAAGCGAAGGGCATCGTGACGGCGCACGCCATCGATTTCGAAGCCTACCGCAACAAGCTGGCGGGCCAGGTGTCGCAAAGCAAACCGGCCAAGGCGGCAGAGGCGGCGCAAAGCACGGCCGGCAAGATCGGGCCTACCCGCGTGCAGGAAAAGCCGACGGCCGTGAGCGAGTCGCAAGACAAGCTGAAACTGTCGAAGGCGGAGCCGGCGGCCAAGGCGGCCGGCAAGAGCGCCGTCGCCAGCGAGGAAGACAAGATCGCCAAGGCGAAACAGGTCGATGAAGCGGCCGCGCGCGTCAAGGAACTGGAAAAGAACGTCAGCGACCTGGAAAAGCTGATGGCCGTCAAGAGCAAGGCCATGGCCGACAAGAGCGCCCCGGCGCCGGCCAAACCGGCCGAGGCCGCCGCCAGCGCAGCGGCCAGCGCGCCGGCCGAGGCGCAGCCGCCCGTGCCCAAGGCGAAACCGGTGCCGCTGGTGAAGAAACCGTCGCCGCTGGAACCGACGATTACCGACAAGATCAATGACCACCTGGGCGCCATCGGCATCGGCCTCGCCGCGCTGCTGGCAGCCGTGGCGGCGCTGGTGGTCGCGCGCCGCCGCAAGGATGCGCCGCCCGCGCCGGAGAGCGTGGCTCCCGTGTTCGAGCCGGAGCCACCCGTCGCGCCGCCGTCCGGCCTGGCGCCGGAAGACCAGCAGTCCGAAGCGAGCAACCATCTGTTCGGTACGGGCGCCGCCGCTGCCGGCGTGGCCGCGGCGGCGGGCGCCAGCATGCTCGACGCGAATGAAACCGACCCGGTCGCCGAAGCGGACGTGTATATCGCCTATGGCCGCGATGGCCAGGCGGAAGATATCCTCAAGGAAGCCTTGCGCATCCACCCGGAGCGCCATGCGGCCCGCCTGAAGCTGCTGGAAATCTATTCGGCCCGCAACGACGTGCGCGCGTTTGAAGACCAGGCCAGCGAGCTGTACAGCCTGACGCGGGGCCAGGGCGAAGAGTGGCCGCAGGCGGCCGCGCTGGGCCTGGCGCTCGATCCCACCAACCCCCTGTATGGCGATACGGAAGACGACGCCGTGGTCAGCCTGAGCAAGGGTGCCGGTGGCGACGTGCATGGCCAGAGCATGGACTTGCCCGACGATTTGCCGGTTCCTGCGCCGCTGGCCGACCTGGCGCCGGCCGAGCCGGTGGCCTCCGTGGCGGCCCGCGATGCGCGCGATCCCCTCGATTTTGACCTCGACAGCCTCGATTTCGAGCCCGTTTCCACCAGCGACCCGATCGTCATGCCGGGGCCGGACAGCAAGCCGCAGCCGGCCGCGCACGATACGCACGATGCGCACGATGTGCAGTATGACGCCAGCATGGATTTCGGCCTGGACCTGGAGCCGCCTGCCGGCCCCGTCAATGGCGTGGGCGCCGGCTTGACGCCATTGCCTGATCCGTTGAAAGACGTGGACCTGGCCCATTTCGACCTCGACGAACCCGTGGCGCCGGCTGCCGCTCCCGTCGCGGCGGCCGAACCGTCGATCGACAGCCTGTTCGACGATGCGCAGGCGCCGGCCACCTTGCCGGAGGCCATCCCGCCTGCGCAAGAGTTCGATCTGTCCGGCATCGACCTGGACCTCAACGACGGCAAGACGGCCAGCGTGGGCGTGGACGACCCGCTGTCGGCCATCCACATGGAAATGGATACCAAGCTGGACCTGGCGATCGCTTACCAGGAAATCGGCGACAAGGAAGGCGCGCGCGAGCTGATCGATGAGGTCATCAAGGGCGGCAGCGAAGAGCAGGTTGCCAAGGCGAATACCATGCGAGCTTTGCTGAGCTAAGCACCTGATACGACGTCCATGGCGGCGTTGCACGGTCTCGCCGTACTATTCGTACTGTCTTCGACCGCGCGCCTGGCCCTGAATGCCGTCTCAGGCGCTTGTGTGGCCGGGAGGCGGGGCCGCCTTTGCGCCGGTATAATGCTTCGATGCAAAATATTACGACAGCAACGCCATTCAAGCGTATCGTCCTCGGCCTGCAGTACGATGGCACGGCCTGGCACGGATACCAGAAACAGGAAGATGGGCAGACGGTGCAGGACCAGCTGGAAAACGCGCTGGAGCAGTTTGCCCGCGTGCGCCTAGCCACCACCTGCGCCGGCCGCACGGACACGGGCGTGCATGCGCTTGAGCAAGTGGTGCATTTCGATACGGAACTGAACCGCGACGTGCACTCCTGGGTGCGCGGCGTCAACGCCTTCCTGCCGAAATCGATCGCCGTGCGCTGGGCCAAGGAACTCGAAGGCGATCCGACGGTCAATGACTTTTTCCACGCCCGTTTCAGCGCCCGCGCGCGTACTTATCATTATGTGTTGTATAACAACGCCACCCGTTCGCCGCTGGTGGAAGGGCGCGCCGGTTTCTTTTTCCGTCCGCTGGACGTGGAACTGATGCGGCAAGCCGTGCAGCCGCTCTTGGGCTGGCACGATTTCACGGCCTTCCGCGCCGCCCAATGCCAGGCCAAGTCGCCTGTCAAGCTGATGCACGACATCCGCATCGAGCGGCGCGGTGATTGTGTGATTTTCACCATTACGGCCAATGCCTTCCTGCACCACATGGTGCGCAACCTGGTCGGTTCGCTCGTGTATATCGGCACGGGACGGGAAAAGCCGGACTGGCTCGGGCACTTGCTTGAAAGTAAGGATCGCCACGCGGCGGCGCCCACCTTCATGCCGGACGGCTTGTATCTGGCGCAGATCGATTACGATCCGAAATGGGAATTACCGCAAGACAGCAGCAGCGCCTTGCCCTGGTTTTGATCTGCATCAATAAAGGATAGCCATGCCACGCACACGCATCAAGATCTGCGGCCTGACCCGCGTCGAAGACATCCAGGCTGTCGTGGCGGCGGGTGCCGACGCCATCGGCTTCGTGTTTTATCCGAAAAGCCCCCGTTACGTGACGCCCGGGCAGGCCGCCAGCCTGATCGCCGCCGTTCCCCCGTATGTGACGACGGTGGGCCTGTTCGTCAATGCATCCGTGGAAGAAGTGCGGGCGACCCGGGCCGTGGCGCCCTTGTCGCTGCTGCAATTTCACGGCGACGAGACGCCCGAGCACAGCGCGGCGCTCGCCGGCGCCGTGCAGACGCCGTTTACGCAAGTGTTCCGCGTCAAACCCGACACCAGCTTTGAAGATTTGCTAGAATACGAACAGCGCTATCGCGCCGCCAGCCCCTTGTTCTCGAGCCTCTTGCTCGATACCTATGTGGATGCGTATGGCGGTGCAGGAAAGGTATTCGATTGGTCCCTCATTCCAGAAGAACTCGCGCCTCGGGTCGTTTTAAGTGGTGGCTTGAGCGTACAAAACGCGACTGACGCAGTGGTGCGCGTGCGCCCTTACGCCGTCGACATCAGCAGTGGTGTCGAAGCGTCCAAGGGCATCAAGGACGCATCCCGAGTCCGCGCGTTCATCGCCGCGGTGGGGGATGCCGATGCCATCATTGCCAGAGGAAACCACCATGAATGACCATACCACAGCGCCCGGCGCAGCCGCCGCATTGTTCCACGCCACCGATTACCCGTTTCCCGACCTGCGCGGCCATTTCGGCCCGTACGGCGGCTCCTTCGTGGCCGAAACGCTCACGCATGCGCTGGCCGAGCTGAAGGACGCCTATGCGCGCTACAGCGCCGATCCGGAATTCCTGGAAGAATTCCGCTACGAGCTGAAGCACTTCGTCGGCCGCCCGTCGCCCATCTACCACGCCAAGCGCTGGTCCCAGATGGCGGGCGGCGCGCAAATCTATTTCAAGCGCGAAGACTTGAACCACACGGGCGCGCACAAGATTAACAACGTGATCGGCCAGGCCCTGCTGGCCAAGCGCATGGGCAAGCCGCGCATCATCGCCGAGACGGGCGCCGGCCAGCACGGCGTGGCCACGGCCACCATCTGCGCCCGCTTCGGCCTCGAATGCGTGGTCTACATGGGCAGCGAAGACGTCAAGCGCCAGGCGCAGAACGTGTACCGCATGAAATTGCTGGGCGCGACCGTCGTGCCCGTCGAATCGGGTTCGAAGACCCTCAAGGACGCGCTGAACGAAGCCATGCGCGACTGGGTCACCAACATCGAAAACACCTTTTATATCATCGGCACCGTGGCCGGCCCCCATCCGTATCCGATGATGGTGCGCGACTTCCAGTCCGTGATCGGCGAGGAATGCCTGGTGCAGATGCCGGAAATGACGGGCCGCCAGCCCGACTACGTGCTGGCCTGCATCGGCGGCGGCTCGAATGCCATGGGCATCTTTTACCCGTACATCGACCAGAAAGAGGTCAAACTGATCGGCGTGGAAGCGGCCGGCGAAGGGCTGGACACGGGCAAGCATTCGGCATCGCTGACGGCCGGCTTCCCGGGCGTGCTGCACGGCAACCGCACCTATCTGCTGCAGGATGACAACGGCCAGATCATCGAGACGCATTCCGTCTCGGCCGGCCTGGACTATCCGGGCGTCGGTCCGGAACACGCGTGGCTGAAAGATTCCGGCCGCGCGCAATACGTGTCGATCACGGATGACGAGGCGCTGCAGGCTTTCCACGACTGCTGCCATATCGAAGGCATCATCCCGGCCCTGGAATCGTCGCACGCGCTGGCCTACGCGGCCAAGCTGGCGGCTACCTTGCCGAAAGACCAGATCGTGCTGGCCAACCTGTCGGGCCGTGGCGACAAGGACATGCATACCGTGGCGGAGCGCATGGGATTGAATTTCAGTTAAACAACTGTCAATTCTCAATAACGCGTAGGTCGGATTAGCGCGCAAGCGCGTAATCCGACATCCTCCACCGATAAAGAAAGCTCACCATGTCCCGTATCGCCACCACCTTCGCCAATTTAAAATCCAACAACAAGACCGCCCTGGTCACCTTCATCACCGCCGGTGACCCCGGCCCCGACGCCACCGTGCCCCTCATGCACGCGCTCGTCGAGGGCGGCGCCGATGTGCTGGAACTGGGCGTGCCGTTTTCCGACCCCATGGCCGAAGGCCCCGTCATCCAGCGCGCCTGCGAACGGGCCTTGAAATTCAATGTCGGCATCCACGACGTGTTCGGCTATGTGCGCCAGTTCCGTGAAACGAACCAGACGACGCCCGTGGTGCTGATGGGCTATGCCAATCCCATCGAACGCATCGGCAGTGCCGCGTTTATTGATGCAGCGCAAGCGGCCGGCGCCGATGGCGCCATCGTCGTCGACTATCCCCCGGAAGAGTGCGAGGAATTTGCCGGCGCCATGCGCGCGGCGGGCCTCGACCTGATTTTCCTCTTGGCGCCCACCTCGACGGAAGAGCGCATCGCGCAAGTGGCCAAGGTTGGCGGCGGCTTCAGCTATTATGTGTCGCTGAAAGGCGTCACGGGCGCCGGCAACATTGATACGGAACAGGTGGCAGAGCGCCTCGCGGCCATCCGCCAGCATGTAAAATTACCCATCGGCGTGGGCTTCGGCATCCGCGATGGCGCCACGGCCAAGGCCGTTGCCAAGGTGGCCGACGCCGTCGTGATCGGCAGCCGCATCATCCAGGAGATAGAAAATGCGCCGGAAGGGGGGCCGTCGATGCCGTGCGCAGCTTTACGGCAAGCATCCGCGCCGCACTGGACGCCTGAGCAAGCTTGCCGTTTACGCAAGATGCGTTGGCGGCAAAGTTCGACAGCCCGGCGATAAACGGCTACACTTCGGCCACTGATTTGCCTGTTATTGTGCAATAGATAAAATTTTGGGCGGCGCCCCGCGGGGCGTCGCCGTTGACCGTCTGCCGGGGGCGTCCACCGACGCTACCCCTACAAGGGCCCAAGGAGAAAATATGAGTTGGTTGGAAAAACTGCTGCCACCGCGCATCCAGCGTTCAGATGCCGCCGCGCGCAAGACCATGCCGGAAGGCCTGTGGGTCAAGTGCCCGTCGTGCGAAGCCGTGCTGTACCGTACGGATCTGGAATCGAATTTGCACGTCTGCCCGAAATGCGACCACCACATGCGCATCCGCGCGCGCGAACGCCTCGACAGCCTGCTCGACGCGGGCGGCCGCTATGAAATCGGCCAGGAAATCCTGCCCGTCGATACATTGAAGTTCAAGGACAGCAAGAAATACCCGGACCGCCTGAAGTCCGCCATGGAAGCGACGGGCGAGACGGATGCGATGGTCGTCATGGGCGGCGCCATCATGAGCCTGCCAGTGGTCGTGGCGTGCTTCGAATTCGAATTCATGGGCGGTTCCATGGGCTCCGTCGTGGGCGAGCGCTTCGTGCGCGGCGCGCAGATCGCGCTGGAGCAGAAAGTGCCTTTCATTTGCATCACCGCCACCGGTGGCGCGCGCATGCAGGAAGGCTTGCTGTCGCTGATGCAGATGGCGAAAACCACGGCCATGCTGACCAAGCTGTCCGAAAAGAAATTGCCATTCATCAGCGTGCTGACCGACCCGACCATGGGCGGCGTGTCCGCTTCGTTCGCCTTCATGGGCGACGTGGTCATCGCCGAACCGAAAGCCCTGATCGGCTTTGCCGGCCCGCGCGTGATTGAAAACACCGTGCGCGAAAAACTGCCGGAAGGCTTCCAGCGCGCCGAGTTCCTCGTCACCAAGGGCGCCGTCGACATGATCGTCGACCGCCGCAAGATGCGCGAAGAAATCGCCCGTCTGCTGGCCTTGCTGCAAAACCAGGCTGTGGAAGTCTTGGCGTAACGCCAACGTAACAGGCCGGGCGGTGTCCTGCGGATCCGCCCGGTTGCCACGCAACACCGTCTCCGCGCCTCGCGCACTGTCTCCTCATCAAGAAGTCTCCCATGCAAAACCTCCCCACCACCTTGCCGGACTGGCTCGCCCTGCTGGAAAACCGCCATTCGGAAACCCAGATCAATATGGGCCTGGACCGCGTGCAAGCCGTCAAGGCCCGCATGCAGCTCGCTTTTACCTGTCCCGTGATCATGGTGGCGGGCACGAATGGCAAGGGGTCCACCTGCGCCATGCTGGAATCCGTGCTGTTGCGTGCCGGCTACAAAGTGGGGCTGTACATCAAGCCGCATTTTCTCGATTTCAACGAGCGCGCCCGCGTGCTGGGCGAGATGGCCAGCGACGAGCAAATCGTCGCCAGCTTCCAGGCGGTTGAGGCCGTGCGCGGCGACACGCCGCTCACGTATTTCGAATTCACCACCCTGGCCATCCTGCACCTGCTGTCGCAGGCCAAGCTCGACGTGGCCATCCTCGAAGTGGGCCTGGGCGGGCGCCTGGACGCCGTCAACGTGATCGACGCCGACGTGGCCATCGTCACCAGCGTCGATATCGACCACACGGATTATCTGGGCGACACGCGCGAAGCGATCGGCTTTGAAAAGGCCGGCATCTTCCGTCCGGGCAAGGCGGCCATCTGCAGCGATCCCGTGCCGCCGCAGTCGCTGATCGACCATGCCGAGGCCATCGGCGCCGACCTGTGGCTGATGGGCCGCGATTTCAACTATTCGGGCGACAAGCAGCAGTGGAACTACGGCGGGCGCGAGCAGCGCCGCAATTCGCTGGCCTATCCGAGCTTGCGCGGCGCCAACCAGATCCTCAATGCGACGGCCGTGCTGGCCGCGCTGGAAGTGCTGAAGCTGAAACTGCCCGTGGGCGCGCAGGAAGTGCGCACGGGCCTCGTGACGGTGGAGTTGCCGGGCCGTTTCCAGGTCTTGCCTGGCCGCCCCAGCGTGATCCTCGACGTGGCGCACAACCCGCACGCGGCGTCGGCCCTGAATCAGAACCTGGGCAATATGGGTTTCCACCCGTACACCTATGCCGTGTTCGGCTCCATGCAGGACAAGGATATCGATGGCGTGCTGGCCGCGATGAGCGAGCACGTCGACCACTGGTGCCTGGCGGGCCTGCCTTCGCCGCGCGCGGCCACGGCTTCCGAACTGGCCGCCAAGGTGCAGATCATGCTCGAAGATAAGCCCGACAGCAGCGAGCATACTGTGTCTATTTTCGATGATCCGGCACAAGCTTTTGCAAATGCAATGAGCCGGGCCGGTGAGAATGATAGAATTGTGGTCTTTGGTTCTTTCCTCACCGTTGCCGGCGTGATGAAGGCCCGAAAATCCTCACTTCACTGAAACGCACTCGACTGAAAATCACGCATGGGCTTGTTCTCGAAACTGTTTAAAAACAAGCAAGAATCCTCTGGCGAAGACAGCGGCTTTTATGTCCCTGGCGAAGCGCAGTCGCCGACCCGCAAGCGCGCCGCCAACACTTCCGGTGGCGGCGGATCGCGCCGTGGCGGCAAGGAAGCGCCGGACCCGGTCTTGCCTGAAAAAAGCGCGCACGCCGCCGCCTGGTCGGGGCCATCGCCCTGGCCCTGGGCGTGGCCGTCGGCTTGCCGATGCTGCTCGATTCCGAGCCGAAAGCCCCGTTCAACGATATCGCCATCGACATTCCGTCGAAGGAAAAGGCTGCGCCTGCACCGGCGCCCGTGCCGGCCGTGCCGGCCCGGGCGGCAGCGGATGGCCTGGACCAGTCCGAGGAAATCGTCGACGCGCCGCTGCCGCCCGCGGCCAAGCCGGCAGCGGCGCCGGCGCCCGTGCTGGCCGCCGCCCAGCCTGCGCCGGTCAAACCGGCCTACGTGGAACCGAAACCCGAGCCCAAGCCCGAACCGAAACCTGTCAAGGTGGAGCCGAAACCGGAACCGAAATCCGAGCCGAAGCACGAAGCCAAGCCGGAGCCGAAACACGAGCCCAAGCCCGAGTCCAAGCCGGAACCCAAGCATGAGGTAAAACCGGAAGCCAAGCCCGAAGCGAAGCCTGCCAAGCCGGCGCAATCGGCCGACGATGCCGCGCGCGCGCTGGCTATCCTGGAAGGCAAGCCGCAAGAAAAAGCGCAAGACAAGCCCCACGACGCCGGCAGCGGCAAGTTCGTGGTGCAGGTGGCGGCGCTGGCGACGCAGGACAAGGTCGATGAATTGCAGGACAAGCTGCGCGAAGCGGGCATCAAGTCGTACACGCAGAAAGTCTCCAGTCCGGCGGGCGAGCGCATCCGTGTACGGGTTGGCCCGTTCGGCAGCCGCGAAGATGCGGAAAAGACGCGCGCCAAGCTGCAAAAGCTGGGTCTGGGCGGCTCGCTGGTGCCGGCGTGACGATACAAGGCTGAACGCGCGTGACGATCTTCGATTACCTGGTGCTGTTCGTACTGGTGACGTCCGTGCTGATCAGCATGATGCGCGGCCTGGTCAAGGAAATACTGTCATTGGTCAGCTGGATCGTGGCATTCGTCATCGCCAACGCCTATGGCGCCACCCTGGCGAAATTCCTGCCGGAAGCCGTGCCGGGCGAAGCCATCCGTTTGCTGCTGGCCTTCGTGGTGCTGTTCATCGGCGTGCGCATTTTGATGGGATTGCTGTCCATGACGGTCGACGCCCTCGTCAAGGTGACGGGCCTGAGCCTGGCCGACCGCACCCTGGGCAGCCTGTTCGGCGTGGCGCGGGGCCTTGTGATCGTGCTGACCGCCGTCATCTTGTGTGGCATGACGTCCATACCGCAGCAGCCATTCTGGAAAAACGCGCAGCTCAGCCCGCTCGCGGAGCAGGGCGCGCGCGCCATCAAGCCTTATCTGCCTGCCGCTTACGCGCAGCATGTGAAATTTTGAATTTTTTTAAAATCAGTAGCACAGTTTAGGAGCACACCATGTGTGGCATCGTCGGCGTCGTTTCCCATCAACCTGTCAATCAATTGCTCTATGATGCATTGTTGCTCCTGCAACATCGCGGTCAGGATGCGGCAGGGATTGCGACCAATCACAGCAGTATGTTTTCCATGCACAAGGCCAACGGCCTCGTACGTGACGTCTTCCGTACGCGCAACATGCGTTCGCTGCAAGGCAATTCGGGCATCGGTCATTGCCGCTATCCGACGGCCGGTTCGTCGAGCGAAGAGGAAGCGCAGCCGTTCTATGTGAATGCGCCGTTCGGCATCACCCTGGCGCACAACGGCAACCTGACCAACTGGGAACAGTTGAAGCTGGAAATGTTCAAGAACGACCGCCGCCACATCAATACCGATTCCGATTCGGAAGTGCTGCTCAACGTGCTGGCGCATGAAATCCAGGAAGCGACGACGGGCCTGAACCTGGACCCGGAAGCCATCTTCAAGGCCGTTACCGTACTGAACCGCCGCGTCAAGGGCGGCTACGCCGCCGTCGCGCAAATCGCCGGCGTGGGCTTGCTGGCCTTCCGCGACCCGCACGGCATCCGCCCGCTGTGCCTGGGCATCAATGAAACGGAGCAGGGACCCGAATACCTGATCGCTTCCGAATCCGTGGCCCTGGAAGGCATGGGCTTCCGCTTCGTGCGCGACATCGGTCCCGGCGAAGCCGTCTTTATCGACGCCGACAAGCAATTGCATAGCGCCCAGTGCGCCGACAACGCCAGCCTGAACCCATGCGTGTTCGAGTTCGTCTACCTGGCCCGTCCCGATTCCGTCATCGACGGCGCCTCCGTATACGCCACGCGCCTGAAAATGGGCGAATACCTGGCCGAGAAGATCCGCACCGAACTGCCCGGCGTGCATATCGACGTGGTCATGCCGATTCCCGATTCCTCGCGTCCGGCCGCCATCCAGCTGGCCATGGCGCTGAACATCGAGTACCGCGAAGGTTTCATCAAGAACCGCTACATCGGCCGTACCTTCATCATGCCGGGCCAGGCGGCGCGCAAGAAATCCGTGCGCCAGAAGCTCAACGCGATCCCGTCCGAGTTCAAGGATAAAGTCGTGTTGCTGGTCGACGATTCCATCGTGCGCGGCACCACCAGCCGTGAAATCGTGCAGATGGCGCGTGAAGCGGGCGCGACGAAAGTCATCTTCGCCTCGGCCGCGCCGCCGGTCATCTACCCGAACGTGTACGGCATCGACATGCCGACGCGCGACGAGCTGATCGCCTACGGCCGCACGACGGAAGAAGTGTGCCGCGAAATCACGGCCGATTACCTGGTCTACCAGGATATCGGCGCCCTGAAGCAGGCGATCGCCGACGTCAACCCGGCCCTGGTCAACTTCGAGGCTTCGTGTTTCGACGGCGTCTACGTGACGGGCGACGTGTCGCAGGAATACCTGGACCGCCTGGAATATGCGCGCCACCATCCGAAGGCGGCGGCGCCCGAAGATACGCCGCGTTCCCAGCTGAACCTGAACCTGGCCACGACAGAAGCGTAATTATCTTGCCCGGCTAGCGCCGGGCTTTTTTGCTCCGCGATCATGAACGATAAAAAAAACTACGGCTTTACCACCACCATCCTGCATAACGACCGCCGCAAGGGCATCGAGCACGGCTCCCTGCACAAGCCCGTGCACACTTCCGTCGCGTTCGGCTATGGCGATGCGCGCCAGCTCGCTTCCGTGTTCCAGGGCAAGGAGCCGGGCTTCCGCTATGGCCGCCAGGGCAACCCGACCGTGTCCGCGCTGGAAGACAAGGTCAACCAGATGGAAGATGGCGTGGCCACCCTGTGCTTCGCCACCGGCATGGGCGCCATCGGCGCCGTGGTGCAGTCGCTGCTGCGCGCGGGCGACCATGTGGTGTCGTCGGCCTTTTTGTTTGGCAACACCAACAGCCTGTGGCAAACGGTGACGGGGCAGGGCATCGATGTATCGTTCGTCGACGCCACCGAGGTGGCCAACGTGGCGGCCGCCATCACGCCGGCCACGCGCATCGTGTTCGTGGAAACCATCGCCAATCCGCGCACGCAGATCGCCGACCTGGCAAAGATCGGCGAGTTGTGCCGCGAGAAGGGCATCTTGTACATCGTCGACAACACCATGACGACGCCGTATCTGTTCCGCCCGAAAGCCGTGGGCGCGGGCCTGGTGGTCAATGCCTTGACGAAATCCATCGGCGGCCACGGCAATGCCCTGGGCGGCAGCTTGACGGACACGGGCGTGTTCGACTGGACGCAGTATCCGAACATCTTTGAGAACTACAAGAAGGCGGCGCCGGCGCAATGGGGTATCGCGCAAATCCGCGCCAAGGCCTTGCGCGACTTCGGCGCCTCGCTGGGGCCGGAAGCGGCGCACCATATCGCCGTCGGCGCGGAAACCATGGCCTTGCGCATGGACCGCACCTGCTCGAACGCCCTGGCCCTGGCCACCATGCTGGCCGCCGATCCGCGCGTGGCGGCCGTGCATTACCCGGGTCTGGCGTCGCACCCGCAGCATGCGCTGGCGAGCGACCTGTTCCGCAGCTATGGCTCCCTGTTCAGCTTTGAACTCAAGGATGGCATCGACTGCTTCGATTTCCTCAATCGTTTGAATTTGGCCATTCCCGCGAGCAACCTCGGCGACACGCGCACCCTGGTCATTCCCGTCGCCCACACGATCTTCTATGAGATGGGTGCCGAGCGGCGTGCCAGCATGGGTATCGCCGAATCGCTGATCCGCGTCTCCGTCGGCATCGAGGACGAGGTGGATCTGCTCGAGGATTTCCGCCAGGCACTCGATGTATAAGTCGCCGGATAAATGAAAAGGGCCGCAACAGTCATGCTGTTGCGGCCCTTTTTCGTGCAGTCGTTTAATGCCAGCTGCGCATGAGTCCGACGGCCAGCCCTTCCAGGGCGAATTCATCTTCCGGCGATACGGTGATGACCTTGAAGTCGGGATTTTCCGGGAACAGTTCGATCACGGAACCCGTCTTCTTGTAGCGCTTGACGGTGACTTCGTCGCCGATGCGGGCGACGACGATCTGGCCGTTCTTGGCGCTGTCGACCTTCTTGACGGCCAGTAAATCGCCATCCATGATGCCGGCGTCGCGCATGGACCAGCCGCGCACCTTCAGCAGGAAGTCGGGCTTGGCCGAAAACAGGGCCGGGTCCACGTTGTAGCTCGCTTCCAGGTTTTCCTGTGCCAGGATGGGCGAGCCTGCCGCCACGCGGCCGATCAGGGGCAGCGACATCAGCAGCGCTGCCGGCACTTTCGATGGCAGGGCTTCAGCGGCCGCGCCGATCAGGCGGATGCCGCGCGAGGTGCCGGGCGAAATCTCGATGGCGCCCTTGCGGGCCAGGGCCTGCAAATGCTCTTCGGCCGCGTTGGCCGATTTGAAACCCAGTTCATTGGCGATTTCGGCACGGGTGGGAGGAAAGCCCGTGTTTTCAATCGCGTCCTTGATCAGGTTCAGGATTTGTTCTTGTCGTGCTGTCAGCTTGATCATGAGCGGTGGGTGCATACTGAAATGCTGTCTATATGAACAGACTGTATTTTTGTACAGTATCGCCCACTATGCAAGGGGATTTGCGTGTTTTCGGCGAATTTCGCAAGAAATACTTGTCCATGGGCGGAAAGCGCGTTTGCGCGCGGTCTTTTCGGGCGCTGGCGCAAGCAATGATTGAAACGTTTGCAAAAGGCGGTTATAATCTTCGGCTGACCTTCCCACACCCGTCTTGACGCCGGGGTGGGCGATTATCAATCCGACCTGAAGGAGTTTGCATGCGTCATTATGAAATAGTCTTTATCGTCCATCCGGACCAAAGCGAGCAAGTGCCCGCGATGATCGAACGCTACAAAGCCAGCGTAACCACCCGCGGCGGTTCGGTTCACCGCGTGGAAGATTGGGGCCGCCGTCAAATGGCTTACTCGATCCAAAAGCTGCCTAAAGCACACTACATCTGCCTGAACATCGAATGCGACAACGAGACCCTGGTCGAGTTGGAAACAGCATTCAAATTCAATGATGCCGTGTTGCGTCACCTGACCGTTAAAATGAAGAAAGCTGAAACAGCTCCTTCGCCGATGATGAAATCGGTACAACGCGAAGACGCGGCCAAAAGCCACCGCACCGAAGCACCAGCAGCCGCTCCAGCCGCAGCCGCTTAATTTTTGACCAGGATCGTGCGCTGAACCAGCTACAAGTCACCGCCATCATTGCCGAGCGCGAAATATTGCGCTATACCCCGGCAGGGCTGCCGATTGTGAATGCAGTATTGCAACACAGTTCGCAGCAGATGGAAGCAGGGATTGCCCGTTTGACCGAGTTTGATGTTGCCGCGCTAGCCGCTGGCGAAATTTCAGGCCGGTTCAGCCAGGCAAGCTTGGGCGGGGTGTATCAGTTCACGGGTTTCCTGGCCAGGAAGAGCCGCAACAGCAAGAGTTTGGTGTTTCACATCATTGATTTTAGTGCAGTCATTCCCGACTAGCGCATTTTAGATACAGGAGCCTGACATGGCATTCGGTAAAAAGTTCGACAAAAATAAGCTCAAGCTTAAAGAAAAACGCAAACAGCAAAACCCTTTGTTCAAACGTAAGAAGTTCTGCCGCTTCACGGCAGCTCACGTTGAGCAAGTCGACTACAAAGACGTCGACACGCTGAAAGACTTCGTCCAGGAAAACGGCAAGATCATGCCAGCACGCCTGACCGGTACCAAAGCGCACTACCAGCGCCAAGTCGACACCGCAATCAAGCGCGCTCGCTTCCTCGCGCTGCTGCCATACACCGATCTGCACCACGCTTAATCGGTCAGATATTCCTGGAGAAGAACTATGCAAATCATTCTGTTAGAAAAAGTTGTAAACGTCGGTAACCTCGGCGAAGTCGTCAAAGTCAAAGACGGTTACGCACGTAACTTCCTGATCCCGCAACGCCTGGCACGTCGTGCTACGGCAACCGCTGTGGCTGAATTCGAAGTCAAGCGCGCCGAACTGGAAAAAGCTGCTGCCGCCAAACTGGCCGCATCGCAAGCCCAGGGCGAAAAACTGAGCGGCCTGACCGTTCAAGTTGCTCAAAAAGCTGGCGTCGATGGCCGTCTGTTCGGTTCCGTCACCAACTTCGACATCGCTGAAGCGCTGACCAAGCAAGGTTTTGCTGTTGAAAAAGCACAAATCCGCATGCCTACCGGCCCGCTGAAGATCGTTGGCGAGCACAACGTTTCGGTTGCTCTGCACACCGACGTGGTCGTGGAAGTGGTGATCGCTGTCGTTCCAGACGCGAACGCGTAATCGTCTGCGGGCCTGGCCCGCAAGCGCTGCCGCACTATGAAAAGCCGGGTTCGCCCGGCTTTTTTGTGGCCTTTTTTCGCTCATTTTCAGCCCTTTATTTTTGCCGGCACGCCGAAGCGGGTATAATTCGCGCCATGAACGCCCCCTCTGATCCGCAACTGGATTCCCTCCGTATTCCGCCGCATTCGATCGAAGCAGAACAATCCGTCATCGGTGGTCTGCTGCGCGACAATGCCGCCTATGACCGCATCGCCGACTTCATGCATGCGGAGGATTTCTATCGCTATGACCATCGCATCATCTTCGAGCAAATCGTCAAGATGGTTAACGCTTCCAAGCCAGCCGATGTCATTACTGTTTTTGAAACCCTGACCCAGCTCGGCAAGGCCGAGGACGTGGGCGGACTCGCTTACCTGAACGCCATGGCGCAGAACACGCCATCGGCCGCGAACATCCGGCGCTACGCCGAGATCGTGCGCGACCGCGGCGTGCTGCGTAAACTCATCACCGTCGCCGACGATATCTCCGGCACGGCCTTCAGCCCGCAAGGCAAGGAAGTCAAGCAGATGCTTGACGAGGCCGAATCGAAGATTTTCGCCATCGCCGAAGAAGGCGCGCGCGGCGCCCAGGGCTGGACCGCCATCCAGCCCCTGCTGACGCAGGTGGTCGAGCGCATCGACGAGCTGTACAGCCGCGACAACCAGAGTGAAATCACGGGCGTGCCCACCGGTTTCATCGACCTCGACCGCATGACCTCGGGTCTGCAGCCGGGCGACCTGGTGATCGTGGCGGGCCGTCCGTCGATGGGCAAGACGGCGTTTTCCGTCAACATCGGCGAGAACGTGGCCATCGACAGCGGCTTGCCCGTGGCCGTGTTCTCGATGGAGATGGGCGGCGCCCAGCTGGCCATGCGTATGCTCGGCTCCGTCGGACAGCTGGACCAGCACCGCCTGCGCACGGGCCGCCTGAACGACGAGGACTGGCCGCGCCTGACGAATGCGATCCAGAAGATGAACGACGCGCAGTTGTACATCGATGAAACGCCGGCGCTCAACTCGATCGAATTGCGCGCCCGCTCGCGCCGCCTGTCGCGCCAGTGCGGCAAGCTGGGCCTGATCATCGTCGACTACTTGCAGCTGATGTCGGCCAATACCCCGGGCGACAACCGCGCCACGGAGATTTCCGAGATTTCGCGGGGCTTGAAAGGCCTGGCGAAGGAACTCGGTTGTCCCGTGATCGCGCTGTCCCAGCTGAACCGCTCGCTGGAACAACGTCCCAATAAACGTCCTGTCATGTCCGACTTGCGCGAATCGGGCGCTATCGAGCAGGATGCCGACGTGATCCTGTTCATTTACCGCGACGAGGTGTATAACCCCGACTCGCCGGACAAGGGAACGGCCGAAATCATCATCGGTAAACAGCGTAACGGCCCAATCGGCAGCATCCGCCTCACCTTCATGGGGCAGTACACCAAATTTGGCAATTACAGTGGTGGCCTGGCGCTTTACCAAGGCGACTAAGACTCAGCAGCACTGGCAATTCCATTGGCCGCCCCCTCATACGGGGCGGCTTTCTGTAGTAAATAACACGACTCAATGCTTAACGGAGAATGACATGTTTGGACGCTTGATGCCCACTGAGGGCAAGTTTTTTGAATTGTTTAACCAGCACGCGGAACTGTGCGTCAAGGGCGCGAAAGAGATGCTCGGCCTGATGACCAATTTCGACGACCTGGAAAACCGCGTGCATGCGATCGAAAGCATCGAGAAACAGGCGGACAAGGTCACCTACGCCACCGTGGAAATGCTGCACAAGACCTTCATCACGCCGATCGACCGCGATGACATCCATCAGCTGATCACGCGCCAGGACGACATCCTCGACCTGCTGGAAGATGCGGCGCAAACCGTCTCGCTGTACGACCTGAAGGCCGTCACGCCGGAAGCCAAGCGCCTGGCCGAACTGGTGCTGGCCTGTACCGAGAAAGTGCGCGACGCCGTCGCCATGCTGCACAACATGGACAACTCGCGCAAGATCGTCGCCATCTGCGAAGAGATCGACCGCCTGGAATCGGACGCCGACCACGTGATGCGCGCCGCGATGTCCAAGCTGTTCCGCGACGAGCCGGACGTGCGCAACCTGATCAAGCTGAAAGCGATCTACGAAATTCTGGAAACCGTGACCGACCGTTGCGAAGATGTGTCCAATATTATCGAAGGCATCATCGTCGAAAACGCGTAAGCGTTGGGCCTGTCCTGAACCAGAATCAGAAAAGAAACTATAATGACCATACAAATCAGCATCTACGTGCTAGGCCTGTTGATCGTCCTGGCGCTGCTGTTTGACTTCATGAACGGCTTCCACGATGCCGCCAACGCGATCGCCACGGTGGTCTCGACGGGCGTATTGAAACCGCAGACCGCGGTTGCCATGGCCGCCACATTCAACTTCGTCGCCATCTTCGTGTTCCACCAGCTGACCGTGGCCGCCACGGTGGGCAAGGGCACCATCGACCCGGCCGTGATCGACCAGTACGTGATCTTCGGCGCGCTGATGGGCGCCATCTTCTGGAATTTGTTTACCTGGTACTACGGCATTCCATCGTCGTCCTCGCACGCCCTGATCGGCGGCCTGGTGGGCGCCGCCGTCGCCAAGTCGGGCACGGGCGCGCTGGTCGCGGCCGGCCTGTGGAAAACCGTGGCCTTCATCGTCATCGCGCCCGTGCTGGGCTTCGTGTTCGGTTCCATCATGATGCTGCTCGTGTCGTGGATCTTCGTGCGCTCGACGCCGCGCAAGGTCGACAAGTGGTTCCGCCGTTTGCAACTGGTATCGGCCGCCGCCTACAGCCTGGGCCACGGCGGCAACGACGCGCAAAAAACCATCGGCATCATCTGGATGCTGCTGATCGCTGCCGGCTACTCCAGCGCGGCCGATGCCATGCCGCCGATGTGGGTCATCATCTCGTGCTACACGGCGATCAGCTTCGGTACCCTGTTCGGCGGCTGGCGCATCGTCAAGACCATGGGCCAGAAGATCACCAAGCTCAAACCGGTCGGCGGCTTCTGCGCCGAAACGGGCGGCGCCATCACCCTGTTCGTCTCGACGGCGCTGGGCATTCCCGTGTCGACCACGCACACGATCACGGGCGCCATCGTCGGCGTCGGCTCGTCGCAGAAAATGTCGGCCGTGCGCTGGGGCGTGGCGGGCAACATCGTCTGGGCCTGGATCTTCACGATTCCCGCTTCCGCGTTTGTTGCCGCAGTCGCCTGGTGGATTGGCCACCACATCATGTAAGGCACCTCTGCAAACCTACTGCGCAGCCCACTATCGAATCTCCGTTGCTCACTGTACTAAAGTACAGCTCCGCTACTCAATCCGATATCGGGCTTGCTCGCTACGGTTTTCAGAGGGCCTCGGGCCAACTGGGCGCATGTATAAAAAAGGAACCGTAAGGTTCCTTTTTATGCGCCGGCCAGTTCCACCGTCAGCCCCTCGCTGGCGAGGAACACCTGCAGGCCGGCCAGGCGGCTGGCATAGCGGCCCATCACGTCGGCAAACACGGCTTCGAGCTGCTCGTCGCTGCGCGTCGGTTCGTGGTGGGTGCAGTACAGGCGCCGCGCGCCGCAGCGCAGGGCCAGGTCGAAGGCGGCGTCGAAGGTGCCGTGGCCCCAGCCCTGCTTGCCCGGGTATTCCTCGCGCGTGTACGAGCAATCCATGATCAGCGCGTCGACGCCGGCGACCAGCGCATCGATGCCGGCCTGGCGCTGCGCATTGCGCGCCGCGCAGGCCGCGTGGTCGGCGTGGCCGGGCGGATGCAGGTTGTAGAACGGTTCATGGTCGCCGCTGAAAAACAACGAGGCGCCGCCGCAGTCGATGCGGTAGCCGAGGTTGACCACCGGATGGTTCATTTCCGCGCCGCGCACGCGCGCGCCGCCCACGTCGACGATGTCGCCCGGCGCCAGGGTGCGGTACTCGATGCTGGCCGCCATGGCCGCTTCGCTGACGGGAAAATAGCTGCCCTGCAGCTGCACCGCCATCACGTGCTCGATGCCGCGCCCGCTGGTGCCGTCCAGGGCGCCATGCAGGCGCATGCGGTTGCCGGCCACGAACAGGGGCGAGAACATGGGCAAGCCGTGGATGTGGTCCCAGTGGCTGTGCGTGATGAAGACGTGCGCGTCGACGGGCTGGCCCGGCGGCAGCTGCTGCGCCAGTGAAAAGATGCCGCTGCCCGCATCGAGAATGATCAGGCTATCGTTGTCGGTGCGCACCTCGATGCACGTGGTGTTGCCGCCATAGCGCGCCGTGCGCGGGCCGGGGGAGGGGATGGAGCCGCGCACGCCCCTGAACGTGAATTTCATTCAGTACCTTGTTACGGTGTAATTATTGTTGATTCTATTCTAATTAATGAGATTGGCGGCAACATTTATGTGTGTTGCAATACGGAAAGTTATTTCATTTTGTTGTGACTAAGTAATGTACAGTGCGCAGGGTGGCCGTTACACTGGCGCTTGCCGACTTCCCCTTTTTGCTTGCCCATTACCTGATTGCCGCCAACATGCCTCAGTTGCACCCTGAGAAAATCGCCCACAGACTGGAGCAATTGACCGAACTCAGTGTCGCGCTCGGCCATGGCCTGGGCGGCGAAGGGCACGATATCGGCGCGCTGTTGCAGCGCATCGTGCTGCTGGCAAAAAGCATGAGCGGCGCCGACGGCGCGACCCTGTACCGGCCCGCGCTTGAGGGGCGCCAGCTGGCGTTTGACATCAGCGTCAACGACAGCCTGGGCATCGCGCAGGGGGCGGACATGGGTTTGCCCGGCGTGCCCCTGTTCGATGGCGCGGGCCAGCCCAACCTGGCCTCGGTGGCGGCGTATGCGGCGAACCTGCGCCGCAGCGTGAATATCGCCGACGTCTACCGCGACGAGGGCTTCAATTTTTCCGGCATGCGCGATTTCGACCGCCACCACGGCTACCACACGCAATCGATCCTGACGGTGCCCATGAGCGACCACGAGGGCGACTTGATCGGCGTGCTGCAGCTGGTCAATGCCAAGGATGGCGAGACGGGCCAGGTGCGCGCCTTTTCCTCCACCGACCAGCGCTTCATCGAGGCGCTGGCCGCGCAGGCTGGGGTGGCGCTGACCAATCAGCTGCTCATTTCGCAGCTGGAAGAGCTGCTCGAATCGCTGGTCACCCTGATCAATATCGGCATCGACGAAAAGTCGCCCTACACGGGGCGGCACTGCCAGTTCGTGCCCGAGCTGACGATGCTGCTGGCCGATGCCGCACACGCGACGCAAACGGGGCCGCTGGCCGATTTCCGGCTCAGCGACAACGAGCGCAAGCAGCTGTGGCTGGCCGGCCTGCTGCACGATTGCGGCAAGATCACCACGCCCGTGCACGTGGTCGACAAGGCCACCAAGCTGGAAACGATTTTCGACCGCATCGCCCTGATCGACACGCGCTACGAAGTGCTGCTGCGCGACGCCGAGATCGCGGCCCTGCGCCAGCAGGCGGCGCAGCCGCAGCAGAAAGATGCCATCGCCCGCGCGCTGGAACTGGAACAGGCGGCGCTGCGCGAGGAGCGCGACTTCATCCGCAGGGTCAACATCGGCGGCGAAAGCATGGCGCAGGCCGATCAGGAAAGAGTGCGGCAGATCGCCCGTCGCCGCTGGCGCGCGGCCGACGGCGAACTGCGCGATTTCCTCGATGCCGACGAGACGGAAAACCTGACCATCCGCGCCGGCACCCTGACGGCGGCCGAGCGGGCCATCGTCAATAACCACATCAGCGTGTCGATCCGCATGCTCGAAGCGCTGCCGTGGCCCAAGCACCTGCAAAAGGTGCCGGAATACGCGGGCGGCCACCACGAGCGCATGGATGGCAAGGGCTATCCGCGGGGATTGACGAAAGAGCAGATGTCGGTGCCGGCGCGGCTGATGGCGATTGCCGACATCTTCGAAGCGCTGACGGCGCGCGACCGGCCGTATAAAAAGGGCAAGTCGCTGTCCGAATCGCTGCGCATCCTCGGCAATTTCAGTTTGAACGGGCATATCGACCCGGAGCTGTTCGACGTGTTCATCCGCAGCAAGGTCTATCTGACCTTCGCTGAAAAGCACATGCATCCGAGCCAGATCGATGCCGTCGACGAGGCGGCCATTCCGGGCTATACCCCGTGAAGCTGCCGCTGGCCTGGCGCAAGCATGGCGCGCGTTTCGCGCTGGGCCTGCTCCTCAGCGTGGCGGCCGCCGTGCTGTGCCTGGCCGGCAACGACACCATCACACGGTTCGATGCCATGCTGGGCGACTGGCGCATGCGCCTGGATGCGCCGCAGCTGGACCGCCGCATCGTCATCGTCGACATCGACGAGCAAAGCCTGGCCCGCGTGGGCCGCTTTCCCTGGAGCCGCGACATCCAGGCGCGCCTGGTGCGCCAGCTCACGGGCCATTACGGCGTGGCCGCGCTGGGCTTCGATATCTCGTTTCCCGAAGCCGATACCAGTTCCGGCTACGCCGTGCTGCAAGGCCTGGCGCGCGGCGCACTGGCCGACGTGGCCGGCCTGCCGGCGCAGCTGGAAAAACTGCGCCCGGCCATGGACTACGACGGCCTGTTTGCCGAGGCCATGCGCGGCCAGCCCGTGGTGCTGGGCTACAGCGTCTCGGAGCAGCAAAGGAAGGGCGTGCTGCCCAAACCCGCTTTCACCGTCGCCGACTTGAACGGGCGCACGGTCACGGCCTATGTGGCGCGCGGCTATGAAGCCAATATCGCGCCCCTGCAGGCGGCCGCGCAGGGCGCCGGCATCTTCACGGCGCTGACCGATGCCGACGGCGTCGTGCGTTCCTCGACCCTGTTGCAGCGTATCGGCGACGGCTATTACCCTTCGCTGTCGCTGGCCACCGTCGCCGTCTACCTGCAGGCGCGCGCCATCGCCCCCGTTTCACGGGCACGGCCGATACCCTGTCGGCGCGCGAACTGGCCAGCGGCGGCCTCGAACACATCATGCTGTTCACGCCGCGCGGCGCGCTGGCGATTCCTGTCGGCGAAGCCTTGACGACCACGGTGCAGTACCGCGGCGCGGGCGGCCCCGATGGCGGCGCCTTCCGCTACGTGTCGGCTGCCGACGTGCTGGCCGGCACGGTGCCGCCCGCGCTGCTCAAGGGCGCCATCGTCCTGGTGGGCACCACGGCGCCCGGCTTGAACGATATCCGCGCCACGCCCGTGAATGCCGAATATCCGGGAGTGGAGGTGCACGCCAACCTGATCAAGTCCATGCTCGACGGGCGCTTCAAGGCGCGGCCCGACTACGCGCTGGCGTTGGAACTGGTGCAGATCGTGCTGTGTGGCCTGCTGCTGGCGGGCGCCCTGGCCGTGCTGCCGCCGGCTGGCGTGATGCTGGCCACCGTGGCCGCGCTGGCCGCCGCCATCGGCATCAACCTGTACCTGTACGCCGTGCACGACCTGGTGCTGGGCGGCGCCGTGCTGCTGTTGCTGATCCTTGCGCTGTTCGTCGCCAATCTGGCGTGGGGCTACTTTTTCGAGGTGCGCAAGGGGCGCGCGCTGGTGGCGCGCTTCGGCGAATACGTGGCGCCCGAGCTGGTGGCCGAGATGGCCGACGATCCGCGCCGCTACACCATGGAGGGCGAGAACCGCGAACTGACGGTGCTGTTTGCCGACGTGCGCGGTTTCACGGCCATCTCCGAGCAGCTGGCGCCGGCCGCGCTGCGCGAATACATCAACGCATACTTGACGGCCATGTCGGAAGATATCCGCGACAGCCATGGCGGCACGCTGGACAAATACATCGGCGACGCCGTGATGGCGTTCTGGGGCGCGCCCGTCGCCTTTGGCGACCACGCCAGCCGGGCCGTGGCCAGCGCCCTGCTGATGCAGCAAAGCGCGGCGCGGCTGAACCAGCGGTTTTGCGCGCGCGGCTGGCCGGCGCTGCGCATCGGCATCGGCCTCAATACGGGCCCCATGCATGTGGGCGACATGGGCTCGCGCATCCGCCGCGCCTATACCGTGATGGGCGACAGCGTCAACCTGGCCGCGCGCCTGGAAGGCGCCAGCAAGCTGTATGGCGTGGGCATCGTGGTGGGCGGGGCCACGCGCGCGGCCGCCCCGGAATTCCTGTACCGCGAACTCGATCGCATACGCGTGCTGGGCAAGCAGGAAGCGGTGGCCATCTTCGAGCCGCGCTGCCTGCTGGCCGGTGCCGCAGCGGCCGAGCTGGCGCAGATCGAGCGCTGGCATGCGGTGCTGGCCCGGCTGCGCGCGCGCGACTGGGCGGCGGCTGGCGCGCAGCTGGCCGGCCTGCAGGCGGACTTTCCCGATGATGGCCTGTACCGGCTCTACGCGACGCGTCTGGCGCAATACCGCAACGCGCCACCGCCGGCCGGCTGGGATGGCGTGACAGAATTGCACAGCAAATAGCCTGTCATCGCGCCGGAAAAGGCTGGCCATGCCGGCATTTTTCAGCATGCCCGGCGCGCTGTTTGTTGCGTTGCGATAAAAATCAGGGAGAAATGTTAGAAATTTCTGACTGGAAACTAAAAGCCGTCTAAAATTTGTCTTCAATCCATTGCCGGACACGCTGGCGCCTGCGGGCCGCGCGCTTGTCCGGTTACACAAGAAATCCTTCACATGACATATCGTTTGGTGCACCTGCTTGCGGGTTCCGCGCTGCTGTTCGCCGTCGGCGCCGCCGGCGCCGCCGTTTCCATGGATGAAGCCGCTCCTGCCACGCAGGACGATGGCGTGCCGCGCTTCGAGATCCGCCGCTTCGACGTCCAGGGTAATACCCTGCTCACGTCCGCGCAGGTGCAAGCCTTGCTGGCGCCCTTTACGGGAGCACAGCGCGATTTTTCCGACATCGCCCGCGCCGTCGAGGCGCTGGAAGGGGCTTACCGCGAGCGCGGCTACAGCGCCGTGCAGGTGCAACTGCCCGAGCAGGAACTGGAGCGTGGCGTGGTGCGTCTGAGCGTGCTGCAAACGCCGCTGGGCAAGCTTGTTATCAGCGGCAACGCCTGGGTCGACGAGGCCAACGTGCGGCGCGCCTTGCCATCCCTGCGCGAAGGCGGGACGCCGAACGTGCCGGCCCTGTCGCAAAGCCTGAAGCTGGCCAATGAAAACCCGGCGCGCAAGATCGAAGTGCGGCTGCAGGCCGACGAGCCGGCGGGCGCCATCGATGCCATCGTCACGGTGGCCGATGAAAAGCCCTGGAAGGTCATGCTCAACGTGGACAACACGGGCAATGCGCAAACGGGCAAGACGCACGTGGGCGTGGTGCTGCAGCATGCCAACCTGTTCGGCCGCGACCACGTCGCCAGCCTGCAATACACGAGCAGCCTGGAAAAGCCGGACAAGGTGGGCGTGTATGGCGCCGGCTACCACTTGCCGCTGTATGCGCTGGGCGACTCGATGGACTTTTTCGCCAGCTATTCGAACGTCGATTCGGGTAGCGTCTCGGCCGGCATTTTCGACCTGGCCGTCAGCGGCCAGGGCAGCATGGCCGGCATCCGCTACAACCAGAACTTTGCCCGCAGCGGCGATTTCGAACCCAAGCTCGTGTACGGCGTCGATTACAAGGCTTACCGCAACAGCGTGCAGCTGTTCGGCATGGAACTGGGTGCCGACGTCACCGTGCATCCGCTCAGCATCAGCTATATCGGCAACTGGACCTTGCCCGAGGGCGAGACCAGCGTGGCGGTCACCTTCGCGCATAACATTCCTGGCGGCAAGCATGGCGCGCAAGCCGATTTCGACCGCGTGCGCGCGCATGCCAAGGCGGCCTACAACACGCTGCGCCTGAGCGCCAGCACGGGCCGCGTGCTGGCCGGCGACTGGCAATGGCGCGCGCTGGCCAACGCGCAGGTGACGCCCGACGCGCTGGTGCCGGGCGAGCAGTTCGGCGCCGGCGGCGCCGCGTCCGTGCGCGGCTTTGCCGAGCGCGAAGTATCGAACGATTCGGGCGTCAACCTGAACCTGGAACTGTACACGCCGAACTGGTGCGGCCAGGCGCTCGCTTACCAGTGCCGCGCGCTGGCGTTCTATGACACGGCCTGGCTGCGCCGCAACCATGCGCTGCCCGGCGAAAGCGCGTCGCAAGGCATCAGCAGCGGCGGCCTCGGCCTGCGTTTGCTGCTGAGCCGCTACGCCAATCTGCAACTCGATTACGCCCATGTCGTCAATGGCGGCGACACGGGACAGCGGGGCGCCAACCGCCTGCATTTCCGCCTCGCCTTGGCCTACTAGCATCAGGATGAACACCATGCACAACCACGTCCAGCACGCCTCCATTTTCATCCTGACGCCTTCATTTGCTCCACTCCTTGCGCCGCCCTTGCGCCGCACGGCACTGGCGCTGCTGCTGGCCGGCTGTTTCGGCGCCGCGCAGGCCAACCCCGCCTTGCCACAGGTGGTCCATGGACAGGCGACGTTCAACCAACAGGGCAACGTCTTCTCGATCACGAACACGCCCAACACCATCATCAACTGGCAGAGCTTTTCCATCCATGCGGGCGAAATCACGCGCTTCATCCAGCAGAACGGCAATAGCGCCGTACTGAACCGCATCACGGGACAAGACCCCAGCAAGATACTGGGCGCGCTCGAATCGAACGGCAAGGTCTTCCTGATCAACCCGAACGGCATCGTCTTCGGCCAGGGCGCGAAAGTGGACGTGAACGGCCTGGTCGCTTCCAGCCTGGGCATGTCGAATGAGGACTTCCTGGCAGGCAAGCGCCAGTTCACGGCCGGCGGCGTGGCCGGCGCCGTCGGCAATGCGGGCACCATCAACGCTGGCAAGGGCGGGCAAGTGCTGCTGATCGCGCCGAACGTGGAAAACACGGGCATCATCACGGCGCCGAATGGCGAAGTGATCCTGGCGGCCGGGCGCAGCGTGCAGCTGGCCGACCCCGGCAATCCGCAATTGCGCGTGCTGGTCTCGGCGCCGGCCGACCAGGCCCTGAACCTGGGGCAGATCATCGCCCAGGGCGGCAGCATCGGCATGGCCGGCGCACTGGTCAGCCAGCGCGGCGTGCTCAACGCCAACAGCGCCGTCGTCGGCGAGAACGGCAGGATCGTGCTCAAGGCCAGCGGCAAGGCGCTGCTCGAAGCGGGCAGCGTCACCAGCGCCACGGGCGCGGCCGGCACGGGCGGCCAGATCCAGGTGCTCGGCGAGCAGGTGGGTTTGCTGGGCAATGCGAAGGTCGACGCCAGCGGTGCCACGGGCGGCGGCACGGTCTTGCTGGGCGGCGACTACCAGGGCAAGAACGCGGCCGTGCAGAATGCGCGGCAAGTGCTGGTTGGCAAGGATGCCAGCGTGACCGCCGATGCCATCGTCAGCGGCAACGGCGGCAAGGTCATCGCCTGGGGCGACGAATCGGCGCAGGTGCACGGCAGCATGTCCGCGCGCGGCGGCGCGCAGGGCGGCGACGGCGGCTTTGTGGAAACGTCGGGCCATTACCTGGCCGTCGACGGCATCCGCGTCGATACCAGTGCGGCGCATGGCAAGCGCGGCAACTGGCTGCTCGATCCTTACGATATCACCGTGGTCGCCGGTTCGGGCGGTCAGTTGAGCAGCTTCGACCAGTTCGCCGACGCGCCATCCACCGGCAACGCCAGCATCGGCGCCGACCTGATTTCCGGGGCCAGCAGCAACGTCACCTTGCAGGCCCTGCATCGCATCAATTTCAACAGCGCCATCAACATCGCGCAGCAAGGCGTGGGCTTGACGGCGCAGGCGGGCGAGATCATCAATGTCAATGCGCCCATCACCACCAATGGCGGCCATATCACGCTGTCGGCCAACGATGCGGCCGCCGGCCTGGCCTATGGCGCCGGCTCGAACGTGAACCTGAACGCGGCGCTTGGCAGCGGCAATGGCGAGGTACGGCTGTCCGGCGCCGGCATCACTTTCGGCGTCGGCTCGGTCAATGTCGGCAACGGCAACCTGACCTTGCGCGCGAATGTCGCCGGTGGTTCCATCGACCTGACGGGCAGCGGCGATCAGCTGCTGGGCAGCGGCGTCGCCGGCCAGACGGTGCTGCTGGAGGCGGACAACATCAGCATCAACGGCGCCATCAATGTTGGCGGCGCCGCCGGCAATGCCGGGGTGACCATGCAGGCGTTCAGCGCGGGACGAGAGATCGTGCTGGGCGACAAGCCCGGTAACGGCCTGCGCCTGACCAATGCCGAACTGAACCGTATCGCCGCCGGCAGCGTGCATATCGGCAGTGCCGCCGGCGGCGACCTGACGGTGGAGCAGGCGATCGACCTGGCGATTGTCGCGGCGGGCGGCGGCGTGAAAAACCTCGTGCTCGAAAGCGGCGGCAATGTGCTCGTAGCGAACACCTTGGCGCTGCGCCAGGACGGCGGCAGCATCGCCGCCACGGCCGCCGGCCTGCTGTCGGTCGCCAGCGGCGGCGGCTTGTCCGCAGGAGCGCTCCATCTGGTTGCCGACAATATGAGCCTCGGCGGCGGTGCGCAATCGGTAGCGGCCACGGCGGGCGGCACCGTCAGTCTGAACCGCCGTTCCAGCGTGGGCACCATTACCCTGGGCACGGGGGCGGCGGACAATGCCAGCAGCCTGGGCCTGAGCGAAGCGGAATTGAAGACCATCAGCGCCGGTACCGTGCTGGTGGGCGGCGACAGTTTTAGCGGGGTCGTCAATCTCATGGGCGCGCTGGACCTGGCGTCGCAAGGCGAGCTGAACCAACTTGTGCTGCGCACGGGCGGGAATATCAACCTGAACGGTCCCCTCAGCGTGGCCAGGGCTTGACCCTGGCTTCCGGCGGCAACATCAGCGCCAGCGGCGCCGTCAGCGTGGGTGGCGATTTCCTGCTCGATGGCGGCCGCTGGGTGCAAAACAGTGCCAGCCTGCCCGGGTTTTCCGCGCGCGGCTTCAGCATTGCGCAGGGGAGTTTCCTGCGCGCGAGCGGCGGCGACGGCGGCACGTCCTCGCCCTATCTGATCGCCGATATCTATGGCGTGCAAGGCATCGCCAGCCTGGGTCTGGGCAACAGCTATCGCCTGGCCGGCAATATCGACGCCAGCGGCACGACGAACTGGAACGATGGCCAGGGCTTCGTGCCGATCGCCGGCGGCGGCAGCGGTTTTTCCGGCGTGTTCGATGGCGGCGGATTTACGCTCAGCAATTTGAAGATCGACCGCAGCCTGGTCCCAGGTTCGGCCGCGGGCCTGTTTGGCGCCGTGCAGGGCGGCACCTTGCGCAACCTGACCCTGAGCGGCGGCAGCGTCACCGGCACGGCGAACGTGGGCGCGCTGGCGGGCGAGGTCGTCAGCGGCACTATCGACGGCGTGAACAGCAGCGTGGCCGTCAGCGGCCAGCGCAATGTCGGCGGCCTGGTGGGCAGCAACGGCGGCGCCATCACGCTGTCGGCCAGCAGCGGCGCCGTCACCGGCGTGAATGCCGATGGCGGCGGCGCCATCGGCGGCCTGGCGGGATCGAATGCGTCCGGCGCCAGCATCGCGACCTCGTACGCCACCGGCGCGGTGACGGGCGCGCGCGAGATGATCGGCGGCCTGGTCGGCAACAACCAGGGGGCGCTGAGCCAGTCTTATGCCACCGGCAAGGTCAGCGGCGCGCGCAGCATCGGCGGCCTGGTGGGCTTGAACGGCGGCAGCATCGACGATGCGTATGCCAGCGGCGCCGTGGGCCGGGCCGGCATTGCCGATTCCATCTTACCCTGGGAAAACATGGGCGGGCTGGTCGGTGAAAGCACGGGCAGCGTCAGCCATGTCTTCAGCAGCGGCGCCGTGACCGGCGACGGCTATGCGGCGGTGGGCGCGGTGGCCGGCCGCGTGGCTACCGGTTCGCCGTTCGCCTATGGTTTTTTCAATTATGAAACGTCGCTGGTGCAGATGGATGGCGGCGGCTCCAGCGGCCGCAGCACGGCGCAGATGCGGCAGCAAGGCAGTTTCAACGATTACAATTTCAGCAGCGTGTGGCGCATCTACGAAGGCTACACGACGCCGATGCTGAAGGCTTTCCTCAAGCCGCTGCAGGTGAATCTCTCGGGCAATGCCACGGGCAAGGTCTACGATGGCCAGCTGGCCGCCTTCCTCGGCTCGATCGGCTACGTGGGACTGCTCGACGGTGATGTGGGCGTGAATGGCAGCCTCGGCTACGGCAACGCGCGCAACGTGGGCAGCTACGAAGCGACGGGCCTGTGGTCGACCAAGTACGACATCACCATGGGCGGCACGACCACCTTCGCCATCACGCCGCGCGCGCTGACGGTGAGCCTCGGCGGCAATGGCAAGGTCTATGACGGCACCCTGGGCTACGATGGCGTCAGTTTCCTGCTGGGCAACGTGGTCACTGGCGACAACATCAGCGTCAGCGGCAGCGCCGCCTTCCTCGACAAGAATGTGGGCGCCAGCAAGGCCGTGCACGCCAGCGGCCTGGCCCTGGGCGGCAATGAACTGGGCAACTACAGCCTGGCCGCGACGACGGCCGATGGCACGGCGGCCATCACGGCGCGCGTCCTGAACTATGGCGTTTCGGGCGCGCAGAGCCGCGTCTACGACGGCACCTTGCTGGCGGCCCTGAATGGCTACTTCGAAGGCCTGGTAACGGGCGACCAGGTCGCCATGGCGGATTTGCAGGGCAGCTTCCGCGACAAGCATGTCGGCACTGGCAAAGTGGTCGATTATCAGGTGGCGACGGGTCACCTGACGGGCGCCGATGCGGGCAACTATGTACTCAATGGAAATGCGGGTAGTACCACGGCCGACATCGCGGCGCGCACCCTGAACGTGAGCTTTACTGGCGTCAACAAGACCTACGACGGCACGACGGGCGCGCAAGTGGGCTTTGGCGACGACCGCGTCCAGGGCGATGCCTTGACGGTGGCGGGCACTGCCGCGTTTGGCAACAAGAACGCCGGTGCGGGCAAAACCGTCACGGTGACGAACGTGGGCGTGAACGGTACCGACGCCGGCAACTATGTGCTGGGTTCCAACTCTGGCAGCACCACGGCCGACATCGCGGCGCGCACCTTGAACGTGAGTTTTACTGGCATCAACAAGACCTACGACGGCACGACGGGCGCGCAAGTGGGCTTTGGCGACGACCGCGTCCAGGGCGATGCCTTGACGGTGGCGGGCACTGCCGCGTTTGGCAACAAGAACGCCGGTGCGCGCAAAACCGTTACGGTGACCAATGTGGGCGTGAGCGGCGGCGACGCCGGCAACTATGTGCTGGGTTCCAACTCTGGCAGCACCACGGCCGACATCGCGGCACGCACCCTGAACGTGAGCTTTACTGGCGTCAACAAGACGTATGACGGCACGACGGGCGCGCAAGTGGACTTTGGCGACGACCGCGTCCAGGGCGATGCCTTGACGGTGGCGGGCACTGCCGCGTTTGGCAACAAGAACGCAGGTATTGGCAAGGCTGTCACGGTGACCAATGTGGGCGTGAGTGGCGGCGACGCCGGCAACTATGTGCTGGGCGCCAACTCTGGCAGCACCACGGCCGACATCGCGGCGCGCACCTTGAACGTGAGTTTTACTGGCATCAACAAGACCTACGACGGCACGACGGGCGCGCAAGTGGGCTTTGGCGACGACCGCGTCCAGGGCGATAGCCTGACGGTGGCGGGCACTGCCGCGTTTGGCAACAAGAGCGCCGGTGCGGGCAAAACCGTTACGGTGACCAATGTGGGCCTGAACGGTGCCGACGCCGGCAACTATGTGCTGGGCAGCAATGCCGGCAGCACCACGGCCGACATCGCGGCGCGCACCCTGAACGTGAGTTTTACTGGCATCAACAAGACCTACGACGGCACGACGGGCGCGCAAGTGGACTTTGGCGACGACCGCGTCCAGGGCGATGCCTTGACGGTGGCGGGCACTGCCGCGTTTGGCAACAAGAACGCCGGTGCGGGCAAAACCGTTACGGTGACCAATGTGGGCCTGAACGGTGCCGACGCCGGCAACTATGTGCTGGGCAGCAATGCTGGCAGCACCACGGCCGACATCGCGGCGCGCACCTTGAACGTGAGTTTTACTGGCGTCAACAAGACGTATGACGGCACGACGGGCGCGCAAGTGGGCTTTGGCGACGACCGCGTCCAGGGCGATGCCTTGACGGTGGCGGGTACTGCCGCGTTTGGCAACAAGAGCGCCGGTGCGGGCAAAACCGTCACGGTGACCAACGTGGGCGTGAGCGGCGGCGACGCCGGCAACTACGTGCTGAGCAGCAATGCTGGCAGCACCACGGCCGACATCGCGGCGCGCACCCTGAACGTGAGCTTTACTGGCGTCAACAAGACGTATGACGGCACGACGGGCGCGCAAGTGGGCTTTGGCGACGACCGCGTCCAGGGCGATGCCTTGACGGTGGCGGGTAATGCCGCGTTTGGCAACAAGAGCGCCGGTGCGGGCAAAACCGTCACGGTGACCAACGTGGGCGTGAGCGGCGACGACGCCGGCAACTATGTGCTGGGCAGCAATGTCGGTAGCACCACGGCCGATATCGGCGCGCGCGCGCTGAACCTGTCCGGCGTGGCGGGCAGCAAGGTCTACGATGGCACGACGGGCGCGCAACTGACCCTGGGCGATGACCGTGTCGCCGGCGACAGCTTGACAACCTCGGCAGTGGCCAACTTCGCGGACAAGAACGTGGGCGTAGGCAAGGCTGTGCAGCTGAGCGGCGTTGCGCTGACGGGTGCCGATGCGGTTAATTATTTCATCGTCTTGCCGACGGGCTTGCTGGCCAGCATCACGCCCGCCAGCCTGACCCTGGCGGGCCTGAATGCGGCCGGCAAGGTGTATGACGGCACGACCAGCGCCGTCGTCAGCGCCACGGCAAGCGGCGTGCTGGGCCAGGACGTGGTCGCCGTGGTGGGCGGCAGCGGCAGTTTTGCCGACAAGAACGCCGGCGCGGGCAAGCTGGTGACGGCCAGCGGCTTCCGCCTGGCGGGCGCCGATGCGGGCAACTACACGCTGGAGACGACGGGCGGCACGGCGCAGGCTACGATCGCGCAAAAACAATTGTCGACCTGGGTAGCCAGCGGCAACGGCTTATGGAGCGATGCCGCCAACTGGGACGGCGGCGTAGTGCCGGAAGGCGCGAACGTGCTGGCTGTCGACTTTAGCAACAGCAAGGGCATCGTCACCTACAGCGCGGCGGCCGGCAATACCATCCTGAAAAACCTGACTTCCGCGACGGGCTTGCTGCTGACGGGCGGCAGCCTGACCCTCGGTGAAAGCGCGCTGGATCGTTCCGTGCTGGGCGGCCTGGCCGGCCTGGAAATCAACGGCGGCAACCTGCTGCTGAACGGCAGCCTGTCGGCGGACCGTTACGCGCAAGGCGGCGGCGTGTTGAGCGGCAATGGCAACTTGCTCGTCGCCAACAGTTTTAATCAGACTGCCGGCGCCATCCGGCTGGCGGGCCAGCTGGCCATCACGCAAGCGGCTGGCGACTTGCGCTTCGCCAGCCTGGCGGCCAACGATGTGCAGCTGAGCGCCTTGAACGGCGCCATCGGCCAGGACGGTGCGCTGCTCGCCAGCAGCCTGACGGCACGGGCGCAAAACGGCATCGTGCTGGGCAATCCGGGCAACCAGGTGGGCAGTTTTAGTGCCAGCAATAGTGCCGGCGGCGGCATTACGCTCAACAATACCTCGGCGCCGGGCACCTTGATTCTGGGAACGCTCTTCACGGGCGCGGGCAATATCGCCATCGACAACACGGGCGGCATCGCGGCCGGCAACATCAATGCGAATGGCGGCAACGTCAGCGTGACGGCGCACAGCCCCGTCGCCGTCAACGGCAGGATCGCGGGCAATGATATCGCGCTCAATGCCAGTACGGACGTGGTGCTGGGCGATGGCGCGCAGCTGGCGGCGGCGCACGACATCAGCCTGGTGGCAGGCGGCGACGTCCGTGTCGAAGGCAATGCGAATATCGTTAGCGGCGGCCATTTCAGCGCCAGCGCGGGCGCCAACGTGCGCTTTGCGGACATGGCCAGCTTCGTCTTGCCGGCAGCGGCCAGCATGAGCGTGCTGGCGAAAACGGGCAGCATCACGGGCGACGCGGGTGTGCGCATCAACCGCCAGCGCAGCGGCGTGACCCTGCTGGCGCCGACCGGCACGGTAAATATGGCGGACGCCATTTTCCTGCCAGCGACCACCGTCGACAGGCCCGTGATCGACTCCGCCACGAGCGCGGCCATCGACGATGCCTTGCGCATCATCAAGCAGGCCGACCGTGCCAACGATACGCTCGTGTCCACGACGCCAGCCAAGCTGGATGACAAGAAGAAAGACAGCAAGGATGTTGTCGATGCCACCGATAAACCGACAGGATACAAATACGATGATGCCGCTAAAAAAATGTACTGCAATTAAGGCTTTCTTGTGGCTGGCCCTGATGTGCGTGGGCGCGCACGCCTGGGCAGGGCAGGTGGCCGGTACCGTCATGCAATTGAGTGGTCCGCTGATGGCGAAAAAGGCCGATGGCAAGGTGAAAATCCTGGCCATCAAGTCCGAAGTGGAGCAGGGCGACACCTTGCTGACGGAAAAGGAGACCTATGCCTTGATCAAGCTGATCGACAATAGCGAAATCACCTTGAAACCGAATACCAGTTTCGTGATCGAGCAATTCAGCTACACGGCCGAACAGCCCGATGGCGACCACGCCATCTTCAGTTTGCTCAAGGGGGCTTGCGTTCCGTCACGGGCCTGCTGGGCAAGCGCAACAAGGAGCGCTTCGAGATGAAGACGCCGGCCGCCACCATCGGCATTCGCGGCACGACTTTCATTGCCACCGTCATCCCGCCTGGGACGCCGTCGTTGCCGGCACCGGCACCGGGACCGGCAAGCCAGCTGCGGGCGCCGGGCCTGTATGTGCAGGTACTCGATGGCCTGATTCATGTGACGAATCCAGCGGGTACGAGTAATTTTTCTGCCGGGCAATTTGGCTATACGCCCAACTTCAGGCAGCCGCCCGCCCCCTTGCCCGTCAACCCCGGCATCCCGTTCACGCCGCCGCCGGTCTTTTCATCGTCGTCACCAAGCCCGGGCAGCGCGGCAGGCAGCAGCAAGCCTGCCACCATCGACTGCGTGGTGCGCTAAGGTGTGCTGCAGGCTGAAATAGGGCTTGACCTTCCCATCATGGGATAGCAGATCCTGTACATATCAGTTAATCTTTCGTACAGGATCTGCCATGAATCAGAGTGCACTCGCTCCCGCCGCTTCCCCTCCCGCCGCCGCGCACGCGCAGGCGCTGGCCATCGAAGGCATGAGCTGCGCCTCGTGCGTGGGCCGCGTGGAAAAGGCCCTGGCCGCCGTGCCGGGCGTGACCCAGGCCAGCGTCAACCTTGCCACGGAAGTGGCCAAAATCAGTTCCGATACGCCGATTCCCCTGGCCACCTTGCAGGCAGCCGTGGAAAAGGCCGGCTACACGGTGGCGCAGCGCGAGATCGACCTGAACATCGCCGGCATGACGTGCGCCTCTTGCGTGGGGCGGGTGGAAAAAGCCCTGCTGAAGGTGCCCGGCGTGCTGGCCGCCAGCGTCAACCTGGCCACGGAAAGCGCGCGCATCAAGGTCACGGGCGGCGCGGATGCCGCCACCCTGATCGCCGCCATCGACAAGGCCGGCTACGAGGCCAAGGCTCCTGCCGCCAGCCAGGCCAGCGCGCCCGTTGTGGCGCCCAACCGCGACGGCATGAAAGTGGCGTTCGCGGCCGTGCTGGCTTTCCCATTGATGCTGCCCATGCTGCTCGAGTGGGCCGGCATCCATCTGATGCTGCCCGGCGCTGTGCAATTCGCGCTGGCCACGCCCGTGCAGTTTTATTTTGGCGCCCGGTTCTACAAGGCGGGCTGGAAGGCGGCCCGTGCCGGCAGCGGCAATATGGACTTGCTGGTGGCGCTGGGCACGAGCGCCGCGTATGGTTTGTCCGTCTATCAATGGCTGACGGCAGGCGAGATGTTGCCGCATTTGTACTTCGAGGCATCGGCCGTTGTTATTACGCTGGTGCTGCTGGGCAAATGGCTGGAAAGCCGCGCCAAGCGGCAGACGGCCTCGGCCATCCGCGCGCTGCAGGTCTTGCGTCCGGAATCGGCCCGCGTGCGCCGCGACGGCGTCGAGATCGACTTGCCCGTGGCACAGGTAAACGTGGGCGACCTGGTGGTGATCCGCCCCGGCGAGCGGGTGGCCGTCGATGGCGTGGTGGTGGAAGGCGCAAGCCAGGTCAACGAATCGCTGATCACGGGTGAAAGCTTGCCGGTCGATAAGCATCCGGGCGACAAGGTGACGGGCGGCGCCATCAATGCGGATGGCTTGTTGCTGGTGCGCACGCAAGCGGTGGGCGGCGAGACGACCCTGTCGCGCATCATCCGCCTGGTCGAAGATGCGCAGGCGGCCAAGGCGCCGATCCAGCATCTGGTCGACAAGGTCAGCGCGATCTTTGTTCCCGTGGTGCTGTTGCTGGCGCTGCTGACCATGCTGGGCTGGTGGTTCGCCACAGGCGAGCTGGAAAACGCCATCATCAATGCCGTGGCCGTGCTGGTCATCGCCTGCCCCTGCGCGCTGGGCCTGGCTACGCCGACGGCCATCATGGCCGGCACGGGCGTGGCCGCCCGCTACGGCATCCTGATCAAGGATGCGGAAGCGCTGGAAGTGGCGCACGCCGTCAATACCGTCGTGTTCGACAAAACGGGCACCCTGACGGTGGGTAAGCCTGCCCTGGCGGCCCTGCATGCGCACGGCATCGACGATGCACGGCTGTTGCAGCTGGCGGCCAGTATCCAGCGTGGCAGCGAGCACAGCCTGGCTACGGCCGTGCTGGATGCGGCAGGCGCGCGCCACATCGAGCCCTTGCCCGCCACGGCCCTGTCGGCCTTGCCGGGCCGCGGGCTGGCGGCGAATGTCGACGGCCTGGACCTGAAACTGGGCAGCACGCGGCTGATGCAGGAGTTAAACGTGGACATGACGCCGCTGGCGGCACAGGCCTTGTCGCTGGAAAACACGGGCAACACGATCTCGTGGCTGGCTTCGGGATCGGAGCTGCTGGGCCTGTTCGCCTTCAGCGACCAGGTCAAGCCGAACGCGCAGGCGGCCATTGCCCATCTGCACAGCCTGGGCATCCGCACGGTGATGCTGACCGGGGACAACCAAGGCAGCGCCGACGCCGTCGGCAAGCTGCTGGGCATCGACACGGTGGCGGCGAAAATGCTGCCGGCCGATAAAACCGCTAAAATCACGGCACTGAAAGGCGAGGGCGCGAAAGTGGCCATGGTGGGCGACGGCATCAACGATGCGCCCGCGCTGGCTGCCGCGGACGTGGGCATCGCCATGTCGACGGGCACGGACGTGGCCATGCATGCGGCCGGCATCACGCTGATGCGCGGCGATCCGGCCCTGGTGGCGGACGCCATCGATATCTCGCGCCGCACCTACAGTAAGATACGGCAGAATCTGTTCTGGGCCTTCATTTATAACCTGATCGGCATTCCGCTGGCCGCCTTCGGCTTGCTCAACCCCATGGTGGCGGGCGCGGCGATGGCCTTCAGTTCCGTCAGCGTGATCAGCAATGCCCTGTTGCTGCGCCGCTGGACAGCCCGCAGTCATGCAGGCAGCGCGCATATCAAGGAGTCATAGGATGAATATCGGCCAGGCGGCAAGCGAGACGGGCGTATCGGCAAAAATGATACGCTACTACGAGAGTATTTCATTGCTAAAACCCAGCGCGCGCAGCGACGCCGGCTACCGCATCTACACGCCGAACGACTTGCACGCCCTGCGTTTTATCAAGCGCGGGCGGGGGCTGGGTTTTTCGCTGGAACAGATCCGCGAGTTGCTGTCGCTGTGGCAAAACGACCAGCGCGCCAGCGCGGACGTGAAAGGCATCGCCCTGGCCCACGTCGCCGAGCTCAACAAGCGCATCGCCGAATTGACGGAAATGCGCGATACCCTGGCCCACCTGGCGCAATCGTGCCACGGTGACGACAAACCCGATTGCCCCATCCTGCAAAGCCTGGGGCTGGCCGGCGACACGGAAGCGAAGGCTTGCTGCCATTGAGGTAAATCAACGGAGGCTCTATGGCGTATGAACTGTATTATTGGCCCACGATACAGGGACGGGGCGAATTCATCCGCCTGGCCCTGGAAGAGGCGGGCGCCGACTACCGCGATATCGCCCGCTTGCCTGAGCGCCAGGGACAGGGACTATCCGCCATGCTGGCCTGCCTCGACGGCGGCAGCACGCCGCATGCGGCCTATGCGCCGCCCGTGCTGCGCGACGGCGACTTGCTGATCGGCCAGACCACGAATATCCTGCTCTACCTGGGCCGCCGCCTGGGCCTGGCGCCGCGCGCGGAAAGCGGCCGTTTGTGGCTGAACCAGCTGCAACTGACCATGGCCGACTGGCTGACGGAAGTGCACGACACGCACCATCCGCTGTCGATGAATCAATATTATGAGGAACAAAAAGAGGCGGCCCTGCTGCGCAGCGCGGATTTCCGCGAAACACGGTTGCCAAAATTTCTCGATTATTTCACCCAGGTCCTGCTGAATAATCGCAGCCGCCGTCATTATCTGGTGGGCGCAAGGCTCACGTATGGCGACCTGTCGCTGTTCCAGATGCTGGCCGGCTTGCGTTATGCGTTTCCGCAAGCCATGGCGCGCCTTGCGCCCGGCTATCCCTTCCTGTCCGAGTTGCACGATACGGTGGCGGCGCGGCCGAACATCGCCCGCTACTTGCAATCGAAGCGCAGGATCGCGTTCAATCAGGAAGGCATCTTCCGCCATTACCCGGAACTGGACGGATAAGAAAACAGCCGGCGCAATGGCCGGCTGTTGTGCATGTCGCTTTGCGTGCCGTTTATTGCGCGCTGGTAACGGGGTAGCCCGCCTCGACGATGGCGGCGCTGATGGCGCCCAGTTCTGCTGGCGATTCCACCGTGACGCGCTTGCTGGCCAGGTCGATCTGCACCTGGGCTTGCGGATCGATGGCTTGCACCGCTTTCGTGACCGAGCCGACGCAATGGCCGCAGCTCATGTTTTCAACTTGTAACTGATACATGACAAGCACTCCTTGAATGATTAGGTGCGTCCACTGTAAGCCTTCCCCCGATGGTAAGGTCAAGGGGAAAGCTGGCGTGCGCATCAATTCAGCAGGAAATCGTCCGCTTGCATGGGCGGCGGCACGTTCTCATCCTGCAAGGATTCGCGCAAGCTGATTTCGATGGCGCGGCACATGGCCGACAGCGGCAGATCGTTGGCATCTTCGCCGAACGGCTCCTCGATCTCGTCGCCCAAGGCATCGAGGCCGAAGAAGGTGTAGGCGACGATGGCGACGACGAATGGCGTCATGAAGCCGAGCGAGTCGACCAGGCCGAAGGGCAGCAGGAAGCAGTACAGATAGGCTGTCCGGTGCAGCAGCAGCGAGTACGAAAACGGAATCGGCGTGCTGCGGATGCGTTCGCACGAAGCGCCTGCCGCCACCATGGCCGAGACCGTGCTATCGATCTGTGCGGTGAGGATGCTGTCGATGCGGCCCTGCCGGACGCAGTCGGCCAGGTCGTGGCCCATCTGCAGCATCAGGTAGTCGGATGGATTCGATGCCTGGCAAGCCGCTTCCCATTCTGCCGGGCGCAGCAGCGGCTGCAAGTCGGCCGGCCCGCGCGTGTCGCGCAACTGGTGACGCAGGGCGTGGCAAAAGGCGATGGCGCGGTAAATCATGCGCACGCGCACATCTTCCAGGCCCAGCCTGGCGTGGGCCGGCGTGTCGCCGCGTATCATCGTCTGGCACTGGCGCGAGAAATTACGGCTGCGCAACACCAGTTCGCCCCACAGCTTGCGCGCTTCCCAGTAGCGGTCGTAGGCGGCCGTGTTGCGAAAGCCCAGGAAGATGGCCAACGGCAAGCCGATCAGGGTAAACGGGATGGTGGTGAGGATCACCTTGTGGTCGAACAAGGTGCCGTGGCACCACGTGACGAGGGAGGCGATCAGGGTATTGACGATGAGCGTGGTGCGGATGCGCGGCAGGACGGAGCCGCGCACGACGAGGAACAGCCGTAGAGCCGAAGGGCGCTCGCGCACGATCATGCTGGTCTCCCTGCCGGGAGCTGGGCTGGCGGGGAACGGCGCGCCCGGTGATGGGTAAAAGAGGAAAGACGCAGTGGCAAGTGCCGGGAACAAAAAGCCCGCGGTGCGTGCGGGCTGAGCTGGGTGTGCATGGGAAACAGTGTAGGGAAGACGCTTTAAGTATAGGCCGCCGATCCGTTTCCAGCCAATTCACAGTGATAATGGGTATTATTCATTTCATGAATGAATATTTCATTTGTAATTTATTGTGTGAATTTAACTATCCGTATCCTGTCGCTGCTTGATCTTCTTGCGGTGTTCTTCCTGCTGCCGTTTCAGTGCGGCACTGGCCGTATAGTCGTTGCGGAACCACGTCGGGTTCTTGCCGCGGCGCGGCCGGGAGCAATCAGCCAGGCTGGCCACGTCGGCGCAGTCGCAAGCGCAGTCCAGCAAAGGCACGTCGCAATCGCAAAATCCCGCCTGTGCCTGGTGGCGCGCGCTGCGCCGCGCCTGCGGATGCAGCTCCCGGTACCGGCGATGGCGTTCGCCGCAGGCGCGCAGGCGGCGTTGCAGCAGCGCCAGTCCCGGGCGCAAGCCGTGGCGCGCGATGACCTTGCAGCCATAGGCGGAGCAGCTGTCGCGCCCCGTCAGCACGCGGTAGGCGCAGGAGTAGCCTTTCCAGGGCGACAGATGGCGCTGGTAGGCACGGATCGCCCACAGGGCCAGATGCTTGCCGCAGGTGTCGAGTGAAAAAATGCGGGTTCCTTGGGCGGTCGCGTTCATTAGAGTAATGCAATGTTGCGAGCATACAATAGGGCTGCAAATAAGAATAGCGCCAGGGGCCTAGGCGCCCATGCTTTTCCAGCCGTGCCAGCCGAACGCCGCCAGCCACGCCACCATGATCGCCAGCCCCGGCAGCAACAGCCATTTTGCTGCCGTTTCTTCCCACGCCACATACGGCTTGCCGCCGCGTGCGATGGCCAGCAGCGCCTGACCGCCATTCAGGCCGGCGAACGGCAGCAGATTAAAGGCGCACAGTTTCAATGCGAACAGGGCGAACACCGGCGCAAAGCCGTGCGTGCGGGCAAACGTTTCCCCTTCACTCAGCAATTCCTGCGCCGTCGACAACGGCGCCAGCGCGCCAGCGACGATTTGCCAGAAGGCGGCGATAAAGCGCTCCCAGCCTGATGTTCCCATGATGCCCAGCGCCAAGGCCAGCAGCACGGCCACGCCGCTCAATGGCAGCAGCGCCTGCTTCCACAGTGGCTGGAAGTTGTAGGCGTCAAGGCAGGGGTCGTCGTCATACAAAGTTTCCTCGCGCGTATCCTTCAGCACCAGATTGCCGGCCAGCGGCAGCAGCTTGAGGTGGACTTTGCCCCAGGTCAGCAGGGTGGGGCCCACGCCGTAGCGGATGCTGCGCACCGTGATGCCGAACAGCCTGGCGCAGATGGCCATGACGGAAATGTGGATGAGCATGAAGACAATAAGGCAGAGCAGCAATTGCATGGCGGGAGGCATCGGATAGCGTGTCATGAAGGAAAGGAGCGGTATTAAAGCATGACGCATAGAAAATGATGCGCACATGAAAAAGCCCCGCCTGCATCGCTGCAGCCGGGGCTTTTGTATGACTGGGGCAGCTGGCGCCGCCCGCTACGATTTACAGCACTTCGCTGGCGTGGTCGGCCAGGCGCGAGCGCTCGCCGCGGGCCAGGGTGACGTGGCCGCTGTGGGTCCAGCCCTTGAAGCGGTCGACCACATAGGTCAGGCCGCTCGAGCCTTCCGTCAGGTACGGCGTGTCGATCTGTGCGATGTTGCCCAAACACAGGATCTTCGTGCCGGGACCGGCACGCGTGACGAGGGTCTTGACTTGTTTTGGCGTCAGGTTTTGCGCTTCATCGATGATGAGGAACTTGTTGACGAAGGTGCGGCCGCGCATGAAGTTGAGCGACTTGATCTTGATGCGCGAGCGGATCAGGTCTTGCGTTGCCGCACGGCCCCATTCGCCGCCATCGGAGTCGGACTTGTTCAGCACTTCCAGGTTGTCGTCGAAGGCGCCCATCCATGGCGACATCTTTTCTTCTTCCGTGCCCGGCAGGAAACCGATATCTTCGCCGACGGGCACCGTCACGCGGGTGACGATGATCTCATTGTAGAGCTTGGTTTCCAGCACTTGCGCCAGGCCGGCGGCCAGGGCCAGCAGGGTCTTGCCGGTACCGGCCTGGCCCAGCAGGGTGACGAAATCGCATTCCGGATTCATCAGCAGGTTCAACGCGAAGTTCTGCTCGCGGTTGCGCGCCGTCACGCCCCACACATTGTTCTTCGTGTGGCTGAAGTCGCGCAGGGTTTGCAGTACGGCCGTCTTGCCGTTGATCTGCTTCACCTGGCCGTAGAACGGCGTTTCGCCGTTTTTCGGTTCCAGGTAGATGAACTGGTTGACCAGCAGCGATGGAATGAACGGGCCCGTTACGCGGTAGAAGGTGGAGCTGTAGCCATTCTTGCTTTCCTGCCACGATTCCATGTCCTTGCCGTGCTTGTTCCAGAAGTCGTCCGGCAATTGCACGATGCCCGAGTACAGCAAGTCCGTGTCTTCCAGCACATGGTCGTTGAAGTAATCTTCGGCCGGCAAGCCCAGGGCGCGCGCCTTGATGCGCATGTTGATGTCTTTCGACACCAGCACCACGGGACGGCCATCCTGTTCCGACTCGAGCGAGCGCACGACGGCCAGGATCTGGTTGTCGGCCTTGCCCACTGGCAAGCCTGCCGGCAGGTCGGCGCTTTGCAGGCGCGTCTGGAAGAACAGACGGCCCTTGGCATCCTTGTTGCCCAGCTTGGACAGCAGGATGCCGTGCTCGATGGCGTCGTCATCCGTGTTGCTGATCAGGGCGTCGAGCGTGCGCGACACCTGGCGCGCATTGCGCGCCACTTCCGTCATGCCCTTTTTGTGGTTGTCCAGCTCTTCCAAGGTCATCATCGGCAGGTACACATCGTGTTCCTCGAAGCGGAACAGCGACGATGGATCGTGCATCAGCACGTTGGTGTCGAGCACGAACAGTTTCGACAGGCCGCGCTGGTCGGCGGCGCGGCTGGCGGACGACTTGAGCTGCACTTCGACGGGCTTGTGCTTGGCCGGATGCGGTTGCTCGGCTTGCTTGACGGGCTTGATCGGCGTGACCTTGCCTTTTGCCGCCGGTTTGGCTTTCGCCCCAGGCGCGGCAACGACGGCAGGCGCGGCCGCAACCGGCGCGGGCGCAGGCACCGGCTTGGCGACCATCAGGGCCGCCACTTGCTTGATCTTCGTGGCCGCATTGCGGACCGGCTTGGCAACTTCGGCGATCGCCGCTTCAATGACAGGTGCAGCCACTTTCTTGGCTGCCGGGGTTTTGGTGGCCGGGCGCGCTGCGCCTGCGCTTGGGTAATCTTGGGTGGCCAGGATGGTGGCTGGCTTGCTCGGTAATTTTGGCAGTGGCATCAGGATCTCAATCAAAAAATTTCTGGAATGAATCGCCCATGGGCAGCCAGCTTCTGGCGGCACTTCTCATGGGGTGGATGCGGGGGAACAACAATGCTACAGGACGAGTAACTGCCGGAAGGCCGGCAGCATGGCCGGTCATGGACGCCATCGGCGGGCTGCAGGCCCGCCTGGCGCAGTGGATGGAGGCGCTTCGTTGACTCAAAATGGCGATAGGTACCGTGAACTGAACTGCGGTTGAACCAGGCTCGCTGGAAGCCGACAACGCGCATTGGATCAAAATGGACGATCAATTCAGATGCGCTACGAATTCCAGCACTTCTTCCACGTGAGTTGCGACCTTCACGCCTCTCCATTCTTTCACCAATCGGCCCTGGGCGTCAATCACAAACGTACTGCGCTCGACGCCGCGTACCGTCTTGCCGTACATCTGTTTCATCTTCATGACGTTAAACAGCAGGCAAACGGCTTCGTCGGGGTCGGAAATGAGCTCGAACGGCAGCTCCAGCTTGGCTTTGAAGCTTTCGTGCGAGCGCAGGGAATCGCGGCTGATGCCGTAGATTTCCACACCGGCGGCGGCAAATTGCGCATACGCGTCACGGAAAGCGATGTTTTCCGTGGTGCAACCAGGGGTGTTGTCCTTCGGATAGAAAAACAGCACCGTGGCCTTGGCCGGGCGGCCCAGCAACTGAAAGGTCTTGCCGCTGGTCATGGCGGCGCTAAAGTCGGGTATGCTAACGAGGGATTGGCTATCAGCCACAGGTTCTCTCCTGAACGGTGATCATCAGCGCTGGTTTTTAATCTGGCAACGCATCCAGGTGCAACAATACAGCATTCAGGCCGCTTTGCCCTGCACAATCAGGCGTCCCGAACGCCCGGGCAACTCATCCCAGGTGATGGGGCAAACGGGCAAGTCCGTATTTTTTATCTTTTCATAATAATCGCCCATCGCTGCAAACTGGTAGCCCTGGGCTTTCCAGCCAGCCAGCAGCTGTTCGAAAATGGGGGCGAGTTTCTGTCCTTCAAGTTCCGCGTGCAAGGTATATACGTGGTCGCGGGGATTGTCCGCCGTCAGCGACAATATATGCGCGGCAACATTGCCGGTCGTGATCAGCTTGCCGTCGATTTCGCAGCCCAGCAATTCATCCAGGGTGGGCAGGGTGGTGGGCAATTGCACGCATTGCAGGATGGTGTTGCCATTGCGCACGCGGTGCGGGCCATTGCCCGGATGCACCATGGCGCCGCGCGCGTCGAGCATGGCACGGCCGTCGGAGGCAAAGCGGTAGCCGGCCGTGTCGTGCTCGACAAAGGCGCTGACATTCATTTGCCAGCCGGCCGCGCCGTGCGTATGCGGCTTGCTACCGAACACCTGCTCGTAGCGGTTGGCGGCCTTGCGCATCATGTTGATGGTCCAGGCGGCGTTGCGCTTGGCCACATTGTCTTGCCACAGGGTGTGATCCCAGGTGTGGATGCCGCACTCGAAACCGGCATCGCGCACGGCGCGCAATTGCGCCGCGCACTGCTTGCCGATATCGGGTCCCGGCAGCAAGGTGCCGTACATCAATGTTTTCAAGCCGTAGTGCTCGACCACCGACGTGCGCGAGACCTTGCTGAAAAAGCCGGGCTTCAAGGCGCGCCGCAGGGCCCAGCCCGTGTGGTCGGGGCCCAGCGAGAACAGAAAGGTGGCCTTGGCCTGGTGCGCGGCCAGCATGCGCACCAGATTGCCCATGCCTTCACGGGTGCCGCGATAGGTATCGACGTCGATTTTCAGGGTCAGGAACGGCTTGCTCAACATTAATCCATCAGGGCTTTGGCTTGGGCTACCTGGCTGCGGTAGGCGTCGAAAATATTGCGCAGGGAATCGGCCATGGTGGTGGTCGGCGCCCAGCCCAGCTCTTCGCAGGTGTTGGTGATTTTCGGCACGCGGTTCTGCACGTCCTGGTAGCCGGCACCGTAGTAGGCGCCCGAGGTCGTTTCGACGATTTTCACGTGTTTCGCGCCTTCCGCGTATTCCGGGTATTCGGCGGCCAGCGTCAGCATCATGCCGGCCAGGTCGCGGATCGAATAGTTATTGGTCGGATTGCCAATGTTGTAGATCTTGCCGCTGGCGATGCCGTTCTTGTTGGCGATGATGCGGATCAGCGCATCGATGCCGTCGTCGATGTAGGTGAACGCGCGTTTCTGCGCGCCGCCGTCCACCAGCGAGATGTTCTCGCCGCGCACGATGTGGCCGAAGAATTGCGTCACCACGCGCGAGGAACCTTCCTTCGGCGTGTGGATCGAATCGAGTCCGGCGCCGATCCAGTTGAATGGACGGAACAGGGTGAAGTTCAGGCCTTCCATGCCGTAGCCCCAGATCACGCGGTCCATCAGCTGCTTGGCGTTCGAATAGATCCAGCGCGGCTTGTTGATGGGGCCGCAGATCAGTTCCGAGTTTTCCGGATCGAATTCCTCGTCATGGCACATGCCGTACACTTCGGAGGTCGACGGGAAGACCAGGTGCTTGCCGTACTTGGCGGCCGAGCGCACGATGGGCAGGTTGGCTTCGAAGTCCAGTTCGAAGACGCGCAGCGGCTGCTTGACGTAGGTCGATGGCGTGGCGATGGCCACCAGCGGCAGGATCACGTCGCATTTCTTGACGTGGTACTCGACCCATTCCTTGTTGATCGTGATGTCGCCTTCGAAGAAGTGCATGCGCGACTTGTAGTTATCATCTTCCAGCAATTCCGTGATGCGGTCCGTGTTCATGTCCATGCCGTAGACATGCCAGTCGGTGGTCTCCAGGATGCGCTTGGACAGGTGGTGGCCGATGAAGCCGTTGACGCCTAAGATGAGGACTTTTTTCATGTGAGATTCTCTTGTGTGATATCAGTGTGTGCTGACGCGGGTGGTCAGACTTGCTTGCAATTGCTGAGCCGAAATCGGCTCCCCGGCAGCCCTCAGCGCGGAAATGGCCAGCATGCGGCCGTCTCCGCAGACGCCAAAGATGCAATTATCCACTACCGCCAAGCCCGGTGGCAAACTTCCTGCGGAATGCTTGCTCAAACGGGCTTTTTCGATGGTGTAAATAACATTGTTGACTTCGGTGAAGGCGCCGGGATACGGAGGCGCGACGGCCCGGTGCAGGTTGTACACCTGCTGCGCGGGTAACTTCCAGTCGATGCGGCCGTCTTCCGGCGTGCGGCCGCCAAAATAGCCGCCCTGGCGCAAATCGTTGAGTTGGCGCGGCGCCGTGCCGTCCAGCAAGGCCGGCAGCACGCCCCACAGCGTTTGTTCCGCCGCCACGGTGACCTTGCCGAAGACTTCGAATGCCGTGTCGTCGGGCAGGATGGGCACGGCCGTTTGCGCCACGATGGCACCGGCGTCCGGCTTGACCGTCATTTCATGCAGGGTGGCGCCCGTCTCCGTGGCGCCATGCAGCACGGCCCAGTTGACGGGCGCGCGGCCGCGGAACTGCGGCAGCAGCGAACCGTGCATATTGTAGGCGGGCGCGACTTCCAGAATGCTGGCGGGCAACATGTGGCGGTAGTAAAAGCTGAACAGCATGTCCGGTCTGGCCGCCTGCACCCGCGCCAGCAGGTCGGGCGCGCGCGCGTCCGAAGGCGTGATGTACGGGATGCCTTCGGCCTGGCACAGGCTGGCGACGGATTCGAACCACAGGTTTTCCGTGGGACTGTCTTCGTGCGTGACGACCAGGGCGATATCGACGCCGCCGGCCAGCAGCACCTTGATGCAGCGCACGCCCACGTTGTGGTAGCCGAAGACGACGGCGCGGGGGCGCCCATCAGCGGCCCACCTGGCGCTTTTCCAGGCGCACGTACGATGGCGCCTCGGCTTCCGCCTGGGTCATGCCGTCCTGCAAGATGGTTTGCACCACGTAGCGGGGCCGTGCACGCACTTGCTGGAAGATGCGTCCCACGTATTCGCCCACCAGGCCGATGCCGAACAGGATCACGCCCATCAGGAAGAAGGCGATGGCGAACAGGGTGAACACGCCTTGCGCCTCGGCGCCCAGCAGGAAGCGGCGCACCAGCAAATAGATCACCAGCAGGGCGGAGCTGACCGACAGCAGCATGCCCAGCATCGAAAAGATTTGCAGGGGAATCAGCGAAAAGCCCGTGACCAGGTCGAAATTGAGGCGGATCAGGCTGTACAGCGAGTATTTCGACTCGCCGGCGGCCCGTTCCTCGTGTTCGACGGTGATTTCCGTCGGCTTGCGGGCAAACGTGTAGGCCAGGGCGGGGACGAAGGTGTTGACCTCGGCGCACTGGTTGACCAGGTCGATCACATTGCGGCCATACGCGCGCAGCATGTTGCCCTGGTCCGTGATCTTGATGTTGGTGATGCGCTCGCGCAGGCGGTTCATCATCTTCGATGCCAGGGTGCGCCAGGCGGAATCTTGCCGCTTGCGCCGGATCGAGCCCACGTAATCGTAGCCTTCGCGCATCTTCGCCACCAGGTTGCCGATTTCTTCGGGCGGGTTCTGCAGGTCGGCGTCGAGCGTGACCATGATCTGCCCGCGCGAAGCTTCAAAGCCGGCCAGGATGGCCATGTGCTGGCCATAATTGCCATTGAATAAGACGACGCGCGTGACGTCGGGGCGCTGGCGGAACTGTTCCGCCAGGATGGCCACCGAATTGTCGCGGCTGCCATCATTGATGAAGATGATCTCGTAGCTCGTCTGCAAGGCGTCGAGGGCCGGATACAGGCGGGCGAACAGGCTGGCCAGGCCATCCTGTTCGTTGTAGATCGGAATGATAATGGACAGTTCAGGTTTCATCGGCGCGCTGCTCACTTGATGAGAATGGATTTGACGGTGGCGACGGCGCGTTCCACATCCTGTGTCGTCATGGCGTAGAACATCGGCAAGGTCACGGTCAGGCGGCCGATCTTTTCCGAGACGGGGAACATGCCCTCAGTAAAGCCGCGTTCGCGGTACATGGTAAACAGGTGGATCGGTGCGTAATGATAGCCCGTTCCCACGTTTTGCTGCGCCATGGCCTGCATGAACGCGGCGCGCGTGCCGGGGCCGTTGTCGGGCAGGATGATCTGGAACAAGTGCCAGTTGCTGTTTTCAAAGTCCTGCACGGGCAGCCGGGCGCCGCTGGCCGCTTCGAAGTCGCTGCCGAACTGCGCGAAATAGTGGCGCGCCAGCGCGCGGCGGTGGGCCGTGATGGCGTCGATATTGGCGAACTGGCCCAGGCCGATGGCGGCCATGATGTCGCTCATGTTGTATTTGCCGCCCAGCACATCGACGTCGATGCCGTCCACGCCGCTGCGCGTGACGCCCTGCAGCCGGTATTTCTCGGCCAGTTTCGCTTCTTCCAGGTTGTTCAGGACGAGGCAGCCGCCTTCGCCCGTGGTGATGTTCTTGTTGGCCTGGAAGCTGAACGAGACGAAGTCGCCGAACGCGCCGATGCGCTTGCCTTTCCAGCTGGAGCCGAACGCCTGCGCCGCGTCCTCCACGACCCGCAGCTTGTACTTCTCGGCAATCGCGTACAGGCGGTCCATGTCGACGGGCAAGCCGGACAGGTAGACGGGGATGATGGCTTTCGTCCGCGGGGTGATGGCCGCTTCCAGCTTGTCGAGGTCGATATTCCGCGTGACGGGATCGATATCGGCAAACACGGGCGTGGCGCCCACTTCGATGATGACGTTCGCCGTCGCGACCCACGACACGGGCGTGGTGATGACTTCGTCGCCGGGGCCGATGCCGGCGATGCGCAGCGCGATTTCCATGGTGCACGTGCCCGAATTGAAGGTGCGCACGGGACGCCCGCCGAAATACTCGGACAGCTGGGCTTCGAAGGCTTGCACCTTCGGGCCGCTGGTGATCCAGCCCGAGCGCAGCACCTCGCCGACGGCGGCGATGGTCGCTTCATCGATGGTGGGTTTGGAAAAAGGCAAAAAGGGCAGGGTAGAGGTCATGGGGCGCGGTTCTTGGGTCGGTATGGTGTCGGGTGTCGGTGTCGCCGAGGCTGCCGGTGCGGTCAAACACCGCCGGCAGGCATGGCTATTTTATATCGTTCATAGGGCGGCGCGGCCCCTCGGCGGTGAAAAATCCTGCCGCTGCGGGGCGGGGCAAGCCGGCCGGGGGCGCGATCCGTGCTGCTTCGCGCCCCGGTTCTCCATCTATTTGTTGGCAATGACCATGCGGCGCGCATCCTCGGCAATGACGCGCATGGGCACGCCACGCTGTTGCAATTCCTTGTAACGGTTCAGGCTGATAATGGCCATGTCGTGCACGCCGGCGTTGGCATCGTTCGTCCACTGCGTGATGAACGGCTCGATGGTCGGGATCGACAGTTCCGGCTGCTGTTTCAGGCCAAACGTGAATTCATCCCAGTAATCGACGAGGATCACGGGCCGCTGCAGGTAATACGTCAGCGACTGTTCATAGATGCCGACCGAATAGAGCTTGGTATCGGCCTTCAGTTCGGCCTGGATCTGCGGCAGCATGTCGCTGCCCGCGCGGTTCTGGCCATACAGTTCGGAGCCGGCCAGGATGCAGTGCGTGGCCAGGAAGCCGGCGCCGGCGATCGTCAGCACGGTCATGTCGCGGCGCAGCTGGCGCGCATGCAGCAGGGCCAGGGCGCCGCCGGCCAGGGCGAAGAAGCCGGCCGCCATCAGCCATGGCTGGTAGCCTTTCAATGCGATCAGTGCCGCCGGATCGCGCGCGCTGGCCTTGCCGAAGGCGATCGGCCCGCCGATCAGGATGGCCGCGCCCAGCACGCACAGCAGGCCGGCGGCGAACAGGCGCTGGCGGCGCGATGCCGATTCGAGGTACAGCGCCACCAGCAAGGCCAGCGCCGGGAAGATCGGCACGATATAGCCGGGCAGCTTCGAGGTCGAATAGCTGAAGAAGAAGAAAATGAAGACGGCCCAGACCAGCAGCATCAAGCGCGGCTGGAAGGCGCCCGGCTGGCGCTGGAAGGCGGCGGCCAGGCTTTGCGGCAGCACGCCTATCCAGGGCAGGATGCCGGGAATGAGCAGCACGAGGAAATAGTACCAGGCGCCTTCGCGCTTGTGCCCCTTCATCAGGAAGCGCTGGAAATGCTCGTGGATGAAGAAGAAATGCGGCTGCTCCGGATTGCGCAGGGCCACCAGCACGAACCAGGGCGCGGCGATGGCGAAAAAGACCAGCAAGCCCTTGACCAGGTGCAAACGCGTCCAGATGCGCCAGTCGCGCGCGCACAGCGAATACAGCACCAGCACGGCGCCCGGCAGCACGATGCCGATCAGGCCCTTGGCCAGCACGGCCAGCGCCATGCCGGCCCAGCAGGCCAGCATCCAGTTGCGCCGCTCCGTCGCCGTGGCGTCGTCGCGCTGGGCGATCAGCAGGCTGCCCAGGGTAATCGTCATCATGCCCGACAGGCCCATGTCCAGCGAATTGATCTGCCCGGAAGCGAGCCAGAACAGGCTCGACGCCAGCACCAGGCCCGCGTACAGGCCCACGCGGGGGCCGAAGACCTTCTTGCCCGCATAGGCCGTCATGCACACGCCGATGATGCCGCACAGGCCAGTCCACAGGCGCGCCTGCCACTCGCCCAGGCCGAAGGCGGCGAAGGTCAGCGCATTCATCCAGGTTTGCAGCGGCGGCTTTTCAAAGTACTTGATGCCGTTCAGGCGCGTGGTGATCCAGTCGCCCGTGACGAACATTTCGCGCGCCATCTCGGCGTAGCGGCCCTCGTCGGGCGGCACCAGGGTGCGCACGCCCAGCGCATACAGGGTGACGACGATGAAGATGCCCAGCAGGGACCACATCAGCACCCGCGACGAGTGCAGTTCGTTGACATTGATTTTCATGCGGCCTTGCCTGCGGCCGGGGCCAGGATCAGGGCCAGGGTGACCTTGCGGCCTTCGCCCATGAGGATATTGTAGGTGCGGCAGGCGGCCTGGCTATCCATGCATTCGACGCCGATGCGGCGCATGGTCAGCGCGGCCGTCAGCTTCGGGTGCACGAAGCGCTGGCGCTCGCCCGTGCCGAGGATGACCACGTCGGGCGCATCGGCCAGGATCTGCGCGAAATGCGCCTCGTTCAATTGTTCGAAACTGTCCACTTCCCACGCGCGTGGCGCCATTTCCGGCATGACGATCAGGCTGTAGTTGTAGGGCTGGGCATTGATCTCGACGCCGTTTTCGTCATAGCCGGTGACAGTCTGGTATTGTTGGGTGCTGCTGGCGTGGAGTTTCATGGCGATATCGGGGCTGGTCGTGTCGGTTGATCGGTGCGCGCGCGGCCAAACTGGGTGCCGCGGCCAAGGGCGTAAGCATGCCATAAATGACAGAAAAGAGCGACTGAAAAGCAACATCCTTTCCAAATTGCAATGTTCGGCGCCACAGTGACGCTGCCTGCCTGCGCCATGGTAATGGCGCAAGATTAAGGGAAGATGAAGATGGCGGCCGCCGGATGGGCTTACCGATGCGCCGGCGTGGCAGAATCGGCGTCAAATGCTGCAGTTCGCCATGTTTAATTTGATAAAATGGCCTGTTTTCGGCGAGAATGGTTGTTTTCGCCTTGCAGTCTTTCGCATCGCAGTTTCACGGGTTCATAGTTCTGGCGCGGCGGCCACGCTGCAAGCTCAAGTCTCCGCGCCGCATCACGACAGGGATTTATTTTGCGACCGATTCAGAAATCGAATAAATTGGCGGACGTCTGCTACGACATCCGCGGCCCGGTCCTGGAAAAATCCAGGCAAATGGAAGAAGAAGGCCACAAGATCACCAAGCTCAATATCGGCAACCTGGCCGTATTCGGCTTCGATCCGCCCGACGAGATCGTGCGCGACATGATGCTCAATCTGCAGAACGCGGCCGGCTATACGGACTCGAAAGGCATGTTCGCGCCGCGCAAGGCCGTCATGCACTACACGCAAGGCAAGAATATCGCCGGCGTGACCATTGATGACATTTACCTGGGCAATGGCGCTTCCGAACTGATCGTCATGTCGATGAACGCCCTGCTCAACAGTGGCGACGAAGTGCTGGTGCCGGCGCCCGATTACCCGCTGTGGACGGCCGCCGTCAGCCTGTCGGGCGGCAATCCCGTGCATTATGTGTGCGACGAGCAGAACGAATGGTATCCCGACATCGAGGACATGCGCCGCAAGATCACGCCGCAGACCAAGGCCATCGTCGTCATCAACCCGAACAATCCCACCGGCGCGCTGTACCCGGTTTCCGTGCTGCTGCAGATCGTCGAACTGGCGCGCCAGCATCAATTGATCATTTTCGCCGACGAGATCTACGACAAGGTGCTGTACGACGAAGCCGAGCACGTGTCGATCGCCTCGCTGGCCGACGACGTGCTGTTCATTACCATGAACGGCCTGTCGAAGAATTACCGCTCCTGCGGCTACCGTTCCGGCTGGATGGTGGTCTCGGGCGAAAAGCGTCACGCCAAAGATTACATCGAGGGCCTCAACATGCTGGCCTCGATGCGGCTATGCGCCAACGCGCCGGGGCAGTTTGCCATCCAGACGGCACTTGGCGGCTACCAGAGCATACAAGACCTGGTGGGGCCCGGCGGGCGCCTGTTGAAACAGCGCGATCTGGCGCACAAGCTGCTGACCGACATTCCGGGCGTCACCTGTGTCAAGCCGAAGGCCGCGCTGTACATGTTCCCGCGCCTGGACCCGGAGATCTACCCGATCGCCGACGACCAGCAGTTTGCCTATGAATTACTGGCCGAAGCCAAGGTCCTGATCGTGCAGGGCACGGGCTTCAACTGGATCGCGCCCGACCATTTCCGCGTCGTCTTCCTGCCCAACTCCGATGACCTGACCGAGGCCATGGGGCGCATTGCGCGCTTCCTCGAAGGCTATCGCAAGCGTCACGGCCGGGGCTGAAAGCCAGCAGCAGCAATCTCGATCAACCTGGCGCCGCCCAAGGGGGCGCCACTTATGAGCAGTCAAGCACAACTATGAAATCCATCAAGATCGGCCTGCTGGGCCTGGGCAATGTCGGTTACGGCACGTTCAGCGTCCTGAAACGCAACCAGGAAGAAATCAAGCGCCGCGCGGGCCGCGGCATTGACGTCGTCGCCGTCGCCGTGCGCGACGTGGCGCGCGCCGAAGCGCTGGTCGCCGGCGGCTGCAAGGTCGTCAATGATCCCTACCTGATCGTCAACGATCCCGAGATCGACATCGTCGTCGAACTGATCGGCGGCTACGACCTGTCGAAAACCCTGGTGATGCAGGCCATCGCCAACGGCAAGCACGTGGTCACGGCCAACAAGGCCCTGCTGGCCGTGCACGGCAACGAAATCTTCGCCGCCGCCCAGGACAAGGGCGTGATGGTGGCCTTCGAGGCGGCCGTCGCCGGCGGCATCCCCATCATCAAGGCGCTGCGCGAAGGCTTGACGGCCAACCGCATCGAATGGATCGCCGGCATCATCAACGGCACCACCAATTTCATCCTGTCCGAAATGCGCGACAAGGGCCTCGATTTCGCCACCGTGCTGAAACAGGCGCAGGAACTCGGCTACGCGGAAGCCGACCCCACGTTCGACATCGAAGGCGTGGACGCCGCGCACAAGGCCACCATCATGTCGGCCATCGCCTTCGGCATCCCGGTGCAGTTCGACAAGGCCTACGTGGAAGGCATCAGCAACCTCAATGCCGTCGACATCCGCTATGCCGAGCAGCTGGGCTACCGCATCAAGCTGCTGGGCATCACCAAGCGCGCCACCGTCAACGGCGTGGAAGGCATCGAGCTGCGCGTGCATCCGACCCTGATCCCGGCCAAGCGCCTGATCGCCAACGTGGAAGGCGCCATGAACGCGGTGCTGGTGCATGGCGACGCCGTCGGCGCCAGCCTGTACTCGGGCCGCGGCGCGGGCGCCGAGCCGACCGCTTCGTCGGTGATCGCCGACCTGGTCGACATCACCCGCCTGGCCACGGCCGATCCGGAACACCGCGTGCCGCACCTGGCGTTCCAGCCGAACGCGATGACCGATATCGCGATCTTGCCGATGTCGGAAATCACCACCAGCTACTACCTGCGCATGCACGTGGCCGACCAGCCGGGCGTGCTGGCCGACCTGACGCGCATCCTGGCCGAACGCGGCATCTCGATCGACGCCATGCTGCAAAAAGAGCCGGCCGAGGGCGAGACGCATACGGACATCATCATGCTGACGCACCAGACGCAGGAAAAGAACGTCACGGCCGCCATCGAGAAGATGGAAGCGTTGCATAGCGTGGTGGGCACGGTCACCAAGATCCGCCTGGAAAACCTCAGCTGAGTTTTCAGCGATCCATGCAGAACGGCGCCCGCGGGCGCCGTTTTTTTATGCGTGATGTCGTCGGATTACGCCGCCGTACCGACGGGGCCCACGTCCATGCCGTCATAGCTGGCCAGTTGCTTGTCCTGCGCAAATGCCATCAGTTCGCCATTGCGCGCGTGCAGGCTGTCGACGCCGTGCACTTCGGCCTTTTCCACGTGCAGCACCCACACGGGCGGTGCCGCCGGATCGTCGAGTTCCGGCTGGTACAGTTCCACGGGGCGGTAGCCCTGCAGCGCCAGCAGGGTGGCGGCCTGCTCCAGCGGTTCGGAGGTCGGGTTGGTGAAGTAATAGCCCCACAGCAGCGGCTGGGACAGGTCCCAGGGCGCGTTCTCGGCGATATTGGCAAACAGTTCGGTCACATCTTCTTTGGTCATCATGGCGATGCCTTCCTTGAAATATCAGGGCGCGATCTTAGCATCCATGCCGCCTGCACGTCATTCGCCCATAAAAAAACCGGCTGTATGAACTGAACCCCAAAAGTTGGACACCAACTTTTGGGGTTTTTCATGTCGAAGTACAGTGAGCAATTTAAGCTCAGCATTATCGAGCAATATTTGTCCGGTTCTGTAGGGTATAAACAGATTGCCGACAAGCACAATCTTCATCATTCAACTGTGAGATTGTGGATTAAATTGCATGCAGCGCATGGCATTGACGGTCTGGTAAAAAAGTTCAGCCATTACACTGCAGAGTTCAAGCTCTCTGTGTTGCAGCATATGTGGTCCGCTGATTTGTCTTGCTGGCAAGTCGCTGCCGTATTCAATATCCGCAATCGCGGCATCATCAGTCATTGGGAGCGCTGCTATCATAGCGGTGGTCTAGAAGCCCTGATTCCACGCACACGTGGAAAGCCCAAGCAAATACCCTTACTACCACCTACAGAGCCGTCCGAATCCCTTCCGGATCCCGCAGAACGCACCCACGACGAATTGGTCGCTGAGGTCAACCAATTGCGCATGGAGGTAGCTTACCTAAAAAAGTTAGAAGCCTTAGCTCAAGCGCAGAAGCGGCAGAGTACGACAATGCGCAAAAAACGCAAGTAGTTACTGAGCTAAGGCAGTATTTCCCGTTGAGCGCATTGCTTGAGCTCGCTGGCATACCACGCAGTACCTTCTACTATCAGCAGAAAGCAGCCCAGGCATGTGACAAATATGCAGGACTGAAGAAGCAGATCGCTGCCATCTATGCTCGCCACAAGGGGCGGTATGGCTACCGGCGCATCACTTTGGCCATCAGACAATTGGGCGAGAAGGTCAACCACAAGACCGTTCAAAGCCTGATGCGCAAGCTCGGCCTCAAGTCGCTGGTACGGCCCAAAAAGTATCGGTCGTACAAAGGAGAGGTCGGACAAGCAGCGCCGCATATCCTGAAGCGATGCTTCGAAGCCAATGGCGCCAATCAAAAATGGGTGACGGATGTGACGGAGTTCAAGGTGCGCGGCGAGAAGCTGTACCTCTCGCCGGTCATGGATTTGTACAACGGTGAAATCATTGCATTTGAGACCTCAAGGCATCCAGAGTTCGCATTGGTTGGCAGCATGCTCAGGAAGGCTTTGAAAAAGCTCACGCACGATGAGAGGCCCATCGTGCATTCGGATCAAGGCTGGCAATACCGAATGCCGGCTTATGCTTCTTCGCTGTGCTCAAGACAGAGTTCTTCTATCTGAACAAGTTCGGCAGCGTCGATGAACTACAACGCGGCATCAAAAAGTACATCCACTACTATAATCACGACCGCATCAAGCTCAAGCTAAAAGGGCTGAGTCCCGTGCAATACAGAACTCAGCCCTGGGCAACCTAGCAAACTAAACCGTCCAACTATGTGGGGTCAGTTCAGTATGCCGGTTTTTTTATCAGCCGTTAAAAACGGCTTGATTCTGATTCGCGCGAGCGTGAATTAGAACTTGTAGCGCAGGCCGATCGACAGCAGGTCGGCTTTCAGTTTCATGCCATCCTGGCTCATCGTTTTACCGAAGTTCTCATATTCAGCAACTGCCGACAGGTTTTTATTGATGTTGTAAGCAGCGCCGATGCCAAACAGGGCGGCGGTTTTGTTTTTCGATTCGCTGGCGTTGAAACCGATCAGGTTCAATTTAGCTTTGGTGTGGTTTTGAGTAACGCCAACTTTTGCAAACAGCGAGAACTGTTCGTTCAGTGGCAGCGTACCCGTTGCTGCTGCGTAGATAGCGCTGGTTTCCATGCTCAGCGATTCCTTGCCTTCGCTTTCTTTCAGTTTGCCGAAATTGACGTAGCCGGCTTCTGCGCCGAAGTTAGGCGTGAAGTCGTAACCAGCGTAGACTTTAAAACCGGTTTTGTTTTCTTTGCCCGAAATTTCGTCACCCGACAATTTCAATTCCGAACGGCCGACATTCGCGCCGACATAAATGTTTTCAGCTTGCGCAAACAAAGGGAATGCCAGGGCGGCGCCAACGACTACTGCGAACAATTGCTTTTTCATATTAATCCTAGATAATTAATGCGGGGAGACTGTCTCGCCGCTTAATGGGAGCCGAATTGTATAGGGATGAATATGTTTATGTAAGGCAATTATTTAAAAAATATTACAAATAATGTACTTGTTGTTTTTTTGCAACGTTGAATATCGAAGACATATCTGTCTGGTATCTCATGCTGCGCCGCCGAAATGCACGCTGACCTTCAATCCATGCCCATTCGCCGCCGTGGCCAGTTCCAGCCGCGCGCCGTGCAGGGCGGCGATGTCGCGCACGATGGCCAGGCCCAGGCCGGCGCCGCCCGGGTTGCTCTCGAGCGCCGCGCCGACCCGGTAGAACGGCGTCAACACGCGTTCGCGCTCGGCCGGCGGGATGCCCTTGCCGCTATCTTCCACTTCCAGTACGGCGCCGTGCTCGCGTCCGTTCGCTGCCTGCGCCGCGCGCACGCGCAGGATCACGCTGCCGCCCTGCGGCGTGTAGCGCAGGGCGTTGTCGACCAGGTTGGCCACCAGTTCATGCAGCAGCAGGGCCTGGCCATGCACGGGCGCTTCGTCGGGCGCTTCCAGCGACAGGTCGATATGCTTGCCGACGGCGGCCATGGCCATTTCCAGTCCCACCTGCTGCGCCACGTCGCGCAGCGCGACCGTGTCCATGGCCAGGCTGTCGCCGCCATGCTCGATGCGCGCCAGGGTCAGGAGGCGGTTGGCCAGCAGCACGGTCGAATCGGTGGTGACGGCGATCGAGCGCACGATGTCGCGCAGGGCGGCGGCGTCCTGCGGCGCGCCCGCCTGGCGGTCGCATTCGCGCATGGCCAGTTCGGCCTGGGTTTTCAGCACCGTCAACGGCGTGCGCAGCTGGTGCGAGGCGTCGGCGATGAAGCGGCGCTGGCTGGCGATCAGCTGCTGCAGGCGCGACATGGAACCGTTCATGGCGCTCACCAGGGGCGCATTTCCTTGTGCACCAGCGCGGGATCGACGTCGGACAGGTCGGACAGGGTGCGCGTCTCGACTTCCATTTTCAAGCGCATCAGCGGGCGCAGCACCAGGCGCACGGCAAACCACACGAGGGCGCCCATCACCAGCACCATCGCCGCCTGCCAGATCAGGGTGTCGAACAGGATCTGGTTCGACAGGCCGCGCCGCGCGTCCAGCGTTTCGGCCACCTGGATCAGGGCGATGCCGCGCATCGAGTCGTCATACACGGGCTGCAGCAGGGCGGCGATGCGGATCGGCTTGCCGTGGTAGTCGGCATGGTAGAAGCGCACCAGGGCCGGATAATTCTGCGAGCGGGGCACGTTCTTCGGCACGGGCGGCAAGTCGCCGTAGCCCGACACGAGCTCGCCGTTGATGCCCGTGACCTTGTAGTAGATGCGGCCCAGGGTGTCGGTCTCGAAGCTGTCGAGCGCCACGTAGGGCACTTCGGCCACCACCTTGCCGCCGACGATGGAGACGCGCTCGGCCAGTGCCCGCGTCGACGCCAGCAGGGAGCGGTCGTAGGCCATGTCGGCCGCGTCGAGCGCGTTGCGGTACACAAAGACGGCGTCGAGCAGCACCAGCATCACCAGCGGGATGAGCAGCCAGCGCAGCAGCTGGCTGCGCAGGCTGCCCAGCGGCCGCCCCTGCGCCCAGCGCCGGCGCAGGCGCTCGAACAGGGGCGGGCGTGGGGCGCGCACGGTCATTTTGACGCGGCGGGGGCCATCGCGCTGCGCGGCTGCAGCAGGTAGCCGATGCCGCGCAGGGTGGTGATGACGGCGCCGTCGGGCGAACCGGTTTCCACGCCGCTTTCCAGTTTCTTGCGCACGCGGTGGATATACAGTTCGATGGCGTCCAGGTTGGCGTCGTCGGCCAGCGCGAAGACTTCGTCGAACAGCTTTTCCTTCGATACGGCCCGCCCGGAGCGCGTGATCAGCGCTTCGAGCACGGCGTGTTCGCGCGGCGTCAGCGCCAGCGCCGCTCCGCGATAGCTGAACATGCGCGTGACGGTGTCGAAACTGAGGGCGCCGCAGGTGTGCACGAGCGCTTCGTTGCCCTGGCTGCGGCGCAGCAGGGCTTTTACGCGCGCTTCCAGTTCGGCCAGTTCGAACGGCTTGGCCATGTAGTCGTCCGCGCCCAGGTTCAGGCCCTGCACTTTTTCATCGAGGCCGCCGCGCGCCGTGAGTATCATGACGGGAGTCTTGCCGCGCGTGCCGCCGCGCGCGCGCAGGCGGCGCAGCACGTCCAGGCCGTCCATCTTCGGCAAGGTCAGGTCGAGCAGCACCAGCGAATACTCCTGCGTATGCAGCAGGGCGTCGGCATCGGCGCCGTTGTGGGCGGTCTCTACCGTCAGGTGCGCGTCGCGCAGGGCCTTTGCCAGCCAGTGCGACAGCTCCAGATGGTCTTCCACTAATAATATGCGCATGGTCTCCGCCATTCGTTTGAAACGATACAGTGTAAGCCCGCCGGCGCCGCACCGACAGGGGCGGCGATGAATATGTCTGTTCCCCTTGTGGCTGTCCGGCGACACCTGTCAGTCTGAAAGCGAATTGAAAGGATCGCGATCATATAGTGTGATCCTGATTCATGAAGTTGATCAGGCATATCACCAATAACTATATCTAAGGGAGACACTCTACATGAAGAAATCCGCATTCCCGCTGGCCGTCATGGCGTTGCTCGCCATTGCCGGCAGCGCCCACGCCCAGTCGAACGTCACCCTGTACGGCCGCCTGGACGCCGGCATCAGCAACACCAGCAACGCCGGTCCGAACAAAAGCTCGATGACGCAGGTGAGTTCCGGCGGCATGAACACCTCGCGCTGGGGCATCCTGGGCAGCGAAGACCTGGGCGGCGGCCTGAAAGCCGTCTTCAATCTGGAAGGCGGCATCCTGGTCGATACGGGCGCGGCCGACGGCGCGCTGTTCAAGCGCCAGGCCAACGTGGGCCTGGAAGGCGCGTTTGGCCGCGTCGTGCTGGGCCGCTCGTTTACCACCGTGTACGACTTCGTGCTGCCGTTCGATCCGATGGCCTATGCGCCTTTCTATTCGTGGGCCACCTCGGCCAACGCGACGGGTCCGAGCAAGTACGGCATGACGACGGCCTTCGACAACATGGTCAAGTACTCGGGCAAGACGGGCGACTTCAGCTACGGCGCATCGTACGGCTTCGGCGAACAGTCGACGGGCAGCTCGGACAGCGCCAAGCTGTCCACGGCCGTCACCTACAAGACGGGTCCTGTCAGCCTGCTGGCCACGTATGAGCGGGTGAACGGCAACGCCATCGCCGGCGGCGCGCGCGACAAGACCAGCGTGTACCACCTGGGCGCCATGTATGAGGACGGCCCTTGGAAAGTGCAGGCGGCGGCGCGCGACTACAAGCTCGATCCGGCTGCCTCCGGCAAGGCCGACGTGCGCGGTACCCTGTACTGGGGCGGCGTCAGCTACAAGACCACGCCGGTGATCACCCTGACGGGCGTGATCTACTACCAGGACGTGAAAAACGTGGCCGCCAACCTCGATGCCGATCCGATCATGTACGTGGCGCGCGTGCGCTATGCCCTGTCCAAGCGCACCGACCTGTACGTGGCCGGCGCCTACGCCAAGGCCAAGCACAACCAGTTGGTCAGCCTGTCGCGTGACGACGCCGGTTTCGGCGACACGCAGCGCGGCCTGATCGCCGGCATCCAGCACCGCTTCTAAGCCATGACGATGCTGCGCACCGCGTTCCTGCCGCTGCTGCTGTTGTCCGCGCAGCTGCCCGCGCCGGCAACAGCCGCCGCGCCTGAAGTCGACTGCGTGGTGCCGTCCAAGCCGGGCGGCGCCATGGACCTGACCTGCAAGCTGGCGCAGAAAGGGCTGCTGCAGCCCGATCCGGCGGCGGCGGCGCCGTTCGCGTCCTCTGTGCGCATCAGCTATCTGCCCGGCGGCATCGGTGCGGTGGCGTGGCGCTCGATGGGCTCGCAGCGCCGGCGTGCCGAGGCCAACACCCTGGTGGTGTTTTCGGGCGGCTCGCTGCTGAACCTGGCGCAGGGCAAGTTCGGCAACGCCAAGACGGGCGACGTGCGCTGGGTGGCGGCGCTGGGCGCCGACTACGGCATGATCGCCGTGCGCAGCGACTCCCCCTACAAGACCCTGGCTGCCCTGATCGCCGCGCTCAAGCGCCACCCCGACAAGGTACTGATCGGCGTGTCCGGCACCATCGGCAGCCAGGACTGGCTGAAGATGGCGCTGGTGGCGCGCCAGGCCGGCATCGACCCGAAAGTGCTGCGCTTCGTGGCGCTGGAAGGCGGCGGCGAGATATTCACGGCGATGCAGGCCGATTACGTGCAGGTGATGTCGGGCGACACGTCGGAAGCGACCCTGAACGCGGGCGACAGCCATGCGCGCGTGCTGGCCGTGCTGTCGGAAAAGCGCCTGCCCGGCGTGCTGGCGGGCGTGCCGACGGCGCGCGAGCAGGGCATCGACGTGGTGTGGCCCATCATCCGCGGCGTGTGGATGGGGCCACAGGTGCCGGAGGCGGATTATCAGCGCTGGGTGGCCAGTTTTGATCGCGCCATGGCCACGCCGCAGTTTGCCCAGTGGCGCACGCAGGCGGGCATGTATCCGTTCGCGCTGACGGGCGACAAATTGACGCAGTACGTGAACCAGGCAGTCGAGCGCTATTCCAGGCAGGCCGCCGAACTGGGCCTGATGCGCTGAAACCAATAGCAAACCATACAACAATCACAGACGGAGACAAACCATGCAAACCAAGACCATTCTCGCCATCGCCCTGGCCGCCGCTTTCGCGGGTACCGCCGGCGCCGCTTTCGCCCAGGTGCCGGCAGGTTATCCTGCCGACTACCAGAAGATCATCGACGCGGCCAAGAAGGAAGGCAAGGTGGTGATCTACAGCGCCACCGACAGCAAGGCGGCCGCGCCGCTGATCAAGGATTTCAGCACGCTGTATCCGGGCATCTCGGTCGAATACAACGACATGAATTCCACCGAAGTGTACAACCGCTTCATTTCCGAAGTGGCCGCCGGCGGCAATACGGCCGACGTGATGTGGTCGTCGGCGATGGACTTGCAGATGCGCCTGGCCTCCGACGGCTACGCCCTGAAATACAAGTCGGTCGAAGCGGCGAAGATCCCCGGCTGGGCCATGTGGGACGACCAGGCCTACGGCACCACGTTCGAGCCGGCCGCCATCGTCTACAACAAGCGCCTGCTCGACCCGAAGGAAGTGCCGAAGAACCATGACGATTTCGCCAAGCTGATCGCCACGCCGAAGTTCAAGGACAAGGTCACCACCTACGACATCGAAAAGTCGGGCGTGGGCTTCATGTTCATGTCGCAGGACGCCAAGGAGTATCCGCAATTCCTGGCGCTGCAAAATGCGTTTGGCGTGGCCAAGGTGCGCGTGCAGTCGTCGACGGGCACCATGATGGAGCGCATTTCGTCGGGTGAAAACCTGATCGGCTATAACGTGCTGGGTTCCTACGCCCTGGTGCGCGCCAAGACCGACCCGTCGATCGGCGTGGTGCTGCCCAAGGATTACACCCTGATCCTGTCGCGCGTGCAGTTCATCAACAAGAATGCGAAGAATGTCAACGCCAGCAAGCTGTGGCTCGACTACATCCTGTCGCACCGCGGCCAGACCATCATCGCCAACGGCGCCAAGCTGTTCGCCATCCGCGCCGACGTGACGGGCGAAACGACATCGGCCGACCTGATCAAGGAAATCGGCGCGGCCAACGTCAAGCCGATTCCCGTGCATCCGATCATCCTGCAATTTTTGGGACCTGCCAAGCGCATGGCCTTCCTGAAGCAGTGGAAAGAGACCGCCGGCAAAAAGTAGGAATCGTACCCAGGCCGTCCTGGCCGTCCGCAGGCACATGCCCGCGGACGGATGCTGCACCCTTCATTCATTGGATTCATCATGCAAACTGCCATCTTGCCGCTGCCTGCACGGTCGCGCTCTCCCTTGTCTCGCCTGAACTGGCCGCGCGGCGTGGTCGTGGCGATCACGCTGGTCGCCATTTTCCTGCCGCTGTTCCTGATTTTTTACCAGAGCTTTCTGAACGCGCCGTTTTTCATGCCCGTGCGCGAATTCGGCTTTGACTCTTACCGTTTCATCTTCGATGATCCCGATTTCTCCATGGCCTTCAAGAATGGCCTGATGCTCGCCTGCGGCCTGACGGTGATCGCCGTGCCGCTGGGCGGCATGCTGGCCTTCCTGATGGTGCGCACGGACCTGCCGGGCCGCGGCTGGGTGGCGCCCATGCTGCTGGTGCCGATCTTTGTGTCGCCGATGGTGATGGGCTTTGGCTACGTCGTCTCGATGGGCCCCGTGGGTTTCTATTCGATCTGGGCCAAGGAGCTGCTCGGCTTCGTGCCCTGGAATATTTATTCGTTCACCAGCATCGTCATCATCGCCGGCCTGACGCACGTGCCGCACGTCTACCTGTACGCCTCGTCGGCGCTGAAAAGCCTGGGTTCGGACGTGGAGGAGGCGGCCCGCGTGGCCGGCGCCTCGCCGGTGCAGGTGATGCTCAATGTGTCGCTGCCGATGATCATGCCGGCCCTGGCGTATGCGGGCGTGCTGGTGTTCTTCCTCGGCTTCGAGGTGTTCGGCCTGGTGCTGGTGCTCGGTGATCCGGAAGGCCACCTGGTGCTGCCGACCTATCTGTACAAGCTGACGAACAAGCTCGGTACCCCGTCCTACCACCTGATGGCCGCCGTCGCCGTCTGCCTGGTGATGGTGACCATGCCGCTGGTGATGATACAGCGCTGGCTGCTGAAATCGGCCAACAAGTATGTATCGATCAAGGGCAAGGGCGCGCGCAGCAAGGCCATGCCGCTGGGCCGCTGGAAGTGGCTGGCGTTCGCCTTGCTGGCCGGCTGGCTGATCTTCACCATCATCCTGCCGTTGACGGGTATCGTGCTGCGCTCCTTCGTGCAGTACTGGGGCGAGGGCGTGCACCTGGCCGACGTCTTGACCCTGCAGCATTTCCGCGACATTTTCGACCAGCCGTCGCTGGTGCGCGGCATCGTCAACACCATCCTGATCGGCGTCGTCGGCGGCGCGCTGGCCGTGGGCTGCTACAGCTTCATCGCGCTGGCCATGCACCGCAAGGCGGACGGCATCACGCGCCTGCTCGATTACAGCGTGCTGGTGCCGCGCGCCGTGCCGGGCCTCTTGGCCGGCCTGTCGTTCCTGTGGGTGTTCCTGTTCGTGCCGGCCTGGCTCGACGGCATATTGAAAGGCATGGACAACGGCGTGGCCCTGTGGCTGAGCGGCCACGTGATTCCCGTGCTGCGCGAACTGCGCTCGACGATCTTCGCCCTGTGGCTCGCGTATTCGGTGGTGTGGATGGCCTACGGCATGCGCCTCATTTCCACGGCGCTGCTGCAGGTGGGGCCGGAGCTGGAAGAGGCGGCGCGCGCCGTCGGCGCCAGCCGCGGCCAGGTGACGCGCGACGTCACCCTGCCGCTGATCAAGTACGGCTTGCTGGGCGCCTGGCTGATGGTGTTCCTGATCTTCGAGCGCGAATATTCGACGGGCGTGTACCTGCTCTCGCCGGGCACGGAAGTGATCGGCGCCATGCTGGTGTCGCTGTGGGCGGGCGGCTCGACCGACCTGGTGGCGGCGCTGTCCTTCATCAATATCACCCTGGTGGCCATCGGCCTGGGAATCGCGCTGCGCTTCGGCGTGAAGTTACACAACTGAGCTGCATAACTAAGAATAGACTGAGACCACATCATGAATGAACTGACCGTCAATGAACTGCACCTGGACTACGGCACCGGCGCTGCCGCCAACCAGATCCTGAAGGGTGTCTCGATGCATCTGAAAAAGGCGAAGTGGTCGCCCTGCTGGGGCCTTCGGGCAGCGGCAAGACCACCTTGCTGCGCGCCGTAGCCGGACTGGAAAGCCCGAAGGCGGGCACGATCCAGATCGGCGAGCGCAATGTCTTCGACGGCGCGCAGCACTTCGAGATGCCGGCCGAGCACCGCAACCTGGGACTGGTGTTCCAGTCGTACGCGCTGTGGCCGCACAAGACCGTGTTCGACAACGTCGCCTACGGCCTCAAACTGCGCAAGATGATCAGCACGGAAATCGCCGCGCGCATCAAGGAAGTGCTGACGCAGCTGGGCCTGGGGCACCTGGGCGAACGCTATCCGCACCAGCTGTCCGGCGGCCAGCAGCAGCGCGTGGCGATCGCCCGCGCGCTGGTGTACAACCCGCCCGTGATCCTGCTCGACGAACCGCTGTCGAACCTGGACGCCAAGCTGCGCGAGGAAGCGCGCGCCTTCCTGCGTGAACTGATCGTGCGCCTGGGCCTGTCCGCGCTGATGGTGACGCATGACCAGGGCGAGGCGATGGCCATTTCCGACCGCATCCTGTTGCTCAATAACGGCAAGATCGAGCAGCAGGGCACGCCGCAAAGCATGTATGAAACGCCGGACACCCTGTTTACAGCCGAATTCATGGGCAGCAACAACCGCCTGCCCGGCAAGGTGGTGCAGCGCGACGGCAGCGCCGTGCGCCTGCTGGTCGACGGCGCCTCCATGCAGGGCGTGGCGCGCGGCGCCAACGTGGGCACGCAAGTGACGACCATGATACGCGTCGAGGAAGTGAAGATCAGCGCCACGCAGGTGGACAACGCCATCGAGTTGCCGCTGCTGACGTGCATGTACCTGGGCGACCGCTGGGAATGCCTGTTCGAGCGCGGCGGCGCCGAGAACATCAGCCTGCGCGCGTATTCGCGCCACAAGCTCGAAGCGGGCAAGTACTGGCTGCACATGCCGGCCGATAAACTCTGGGTGTTTTAAGGGTGCCGTGGTGGCCGGGGTCATCTGCCCGCTTCGGCCCCCTTCCTGCATGCGGCGCCTTGCCGCATCGCCAGCGTTGCCCTCGGCACCATGCTCATGTTGGTGCTGGCGGCCACAAGACCTTGCCTCCGGGCGCGCCCATCGCCACGGCCCTTCACGCGGCGCGCATGCCGGTGCCAGTATGGTTGATCGGCCCATTCTTTTCTCATGCTGCCAAAACAGCGCCGCCGGAGTTGAATCTGCCTGCGGGAACTGGCATAAAGCAATCGCTCTGTATTGCCTTTGCTGCGCAGCCGCTTTAATCGCCGCCGACGCATGCGGGCGCATTGCCGTCGCCATGTGCTGGCAATATGTGGATAGCGGTTGTTTTGGGTTTTCCGTCTCGGCGGCGCGCGGGGCAATCATGCCCGATGGCCGCGCTTGCCGCGCTGCTGCGCCACACAGCAGGTGTCATCTAAAAACAACGCTCTGAAGGCAGGCATGCGCAGCTTGTTTTACTCATTGATAAAAATACACCGTTTCCTGGAATGCCGGCGGTTTGCGGGAGAGTGCCGATTTCCATTGGAAGATAATGGATGGGAGTGTTACAAATAGTAACTCGAACGGGGCATTCTTTAAAACGTAATTTTTTGTATTTGCATTTAAAAAGTTGCTCCATGGCCATTTATTTTAGTTATTTTTACTTCCTTCGTTTATAATTTGAAAAGAACGCCGGCGGGGCTTTTTGCGCAGTTTTGACGTGAGTTCGCCCTTTTTTGAGCTCAGGAAAATGTATATGCGCACCGATGGTGTCCGTTTTTCAATTATCAGACATGCCGCCTGGGCGCCAGGCCTGGAAGCACCGGAGCAATGGCAAGCGTGGGCGCAATGCACCTTGCCCGTCGCGCCAATAGCCGTCGCCGGCGAGCCTGGCGTGCGCGCGATGGCGCCGATGCTGCGCCGCCGTGCTGGCCAGTTGGGCAAGATGGCGCTCGAGGTGGCGTACACTTGCCTCGGCGAACAGCGCGATATTCCGCTCGTCTTCTGTTCTCGTCATGGCGAGGTGGCGCGCGCCGTCGAACTGCTGTCGGCGCTGATCCAGGGCGAACCCCTGTCGCCGACGGCGTTCGGCATGGCCGTGCATAACGCCAGCGCCGGTCTGTTTTCCATCGCCCGCGCCGATACGGCGAATCAGTTGGCCATTGCCGCCGGTGCGGCCAGCCTCGAGGCTGCGGTGATCGAGGCGTGCGGCTTGCTGGCCGATGGCGCGGCGCAGGTATTGCTTGTGCTGGCGGAGTGTCCCTTGCCGGATCCATTCGAGGCCTTTGAAGACTGCCATGAGCAGCCGCATGCGTTTGCCTGGCTGCTGCAGGCCGAGGCAGCCCCTGGCGCCGCTTTTAGTTTGACGTGGCGCACCCGCGGCAGCGATGACGCGTTGGCGGTGGGCTCTGGCGGCATGCCTGGCAGCCTGGCCGTGTTGCGATTCATGCTCGGCGGGACCCGCACGTTCGAGCATGCGGCCAACCGCCAGGCATGGCGCTGGAGCCGCCATGCGTAAGCTGGAGGCTGTCCGCACCGGTATCTCGATAGGCTGGCGTACCATCGCGACCGCGGTCAGTTTTGCCGCCTTCGGTCTTGGTGGCTTGCTGCTGCGCGTGCTGGTGTTCCCCGTGCTGCAGGTGCTGGTGTGGCGGCGCGAGACACGCATTGCCTGCGCGCGCGCCATCATCCGCTGGAGTTTTCGCCTGTATATCGGCCTGATGCGTTTTCTTGGTGTGCTGCGCTATGACTTGCGCGGTCTCGACAAGCTGGAACGCGGCGGCTTGCTGATCCTGGCCAATCATCCGACCCTGATCGACACGATTTTCCTGATGGCGTATGTCAAGCAGGCCGATTGCATCGTCAAGTCCGATTTGTGGAATAACCCGTTTACGGGCGGTCCCGTGCGCGCGGCAGGCTATATCAATAACACGGGCGGCGCCGAACTGGTGGACGCCTGCCTGGCATCGCTGGAAAGCGGCAATAACCTGATCATTTTTCCGGAAGGCACGCGCACGCCATGCAGCGGTGAGGTCGTGCTGAAGCGGGGCGCGGCCAATATCGCCGTGCGCGGCCGCCGCGACGTGACGCCCGTGCTGATCCGTTGCCTGCCCAGGACCCTGGGCAAGGGCGAACCATGGTGGCGCGTGCCGGCCCGCCGTGCGCATTTCGAGATCGCCGTGCAGGACGACCTGGCGATCGGCGAGTTTACCGGCGGTGGCGCCAGCGACGTGATGGCGGCGCGTACCTTGACCACTCATTTGCAACATTACTTTAGCGGGAAACAGGAACAACATGCTTGAACAAGAAGTGAAGGAACTGATCATCGAGGCGCTGCAGCTGGAAGACATGAGTGCTGCCGATATCGATACGGATGCGCCCCTGTTTGTCGAGGGCCTGGGACTCGATTCGATCGATGCGCTGGAACTGGGCGTCGCCCTGCAAAAAAAGTACGGCATTTCCCTGTCGGCCGATTCGGCCGATACACGCCGCCACTTTGCCTCGGTACGGGCGCTGGCGGCGCTGGTTGACACTCACAGAAAGAAGTAAGGAGCAGCAAAATGGTAGATATGAGCGCAATGAACCGCGAGGAACTGTACGCATGGGTGGTGCAACTGCTGGCTGAAATGTTCGAACTGGATCCGGCGGCGCTGACGCCGCAGTCGAATCTGTATGCCGAACTCGATATCGACAGCATCGACGCGGTCGATCTGGCCGTCAAGCTGAAGCAGCTGACGGGCAAGCGCCTGCAGCCGGAAGTCTTCAAGACCATTCGCACCATCGACGATGTGGTCGAAGCGTTGCGCGCGATGTCGGTGTCGGAACAGGCGGCATAACGCGTGCTGCTCAATGCCGTCGCGTTGCTGCTGACCGTACTGTATCCGCTGGCGATCTGGTTCGGTTACGGCCAGGTCGAGCCGCGCTGGCTGGCGCTGCTGCTGTTGCTGGCCGTCGCCTGCCGCCTGCCCGCGCTGAAGCTGCAGCGCGCCGCGCGCTGGTCGGTGGCCGCCGCCCTGCTGCTGGCCGCCATCGCCCTGTGGAGCAACCTGCTGTTGCCGCTGAAGTTGTATCCGGTGCTGGTCAACGTCGTCTTGCTGGCCACCTTCGGCTACAGCCTGTGGGCGCCGCCATCCGTGGTGGAGCGCCTGGCGCGCCTGCGCGAGAAGGACTTTCCGCCGGCGGCCGTGCGCTACACGCGCCGCGTGACGCAGGTCTGGTGCGTTTTTCATCGTCAATGGCGGCATCGCGCTGGGCACGGCGCTTTGGGCCAGCGAAGCCGTCTGGTCGCTGTACACGGGCGTCGTCGCATACGTCCTGATGGCCCTGTTATTTGGCGGCGAGTATCTCGTCCGCCTGCGTTTTAAACGTTTGCACCATGCCTGAAGCCCTCATGCCGGAAACCCACTCTCCGATCGATTCCCTTGCCCGCCTCGCGCTGTCCATGCTCGACCGCTCGTCGGCCATGCCTGTTGGCTGGCGCGATGGCGCCGCGCTCGATTGCGCCCACTTTGCGGCGCGCATGACCGCCTGGGCCGGCATGCTGGAGCGCCAGCCTGGCCGTCATTTTGCCCTGTACCTCGATGACAGCATCGAGTTTGGCGCCGCCTTGCTGGGCGCCTGGCAGGCAGGCAAGACCATCTGGCTGACGGCCGATACCCTGCCGGTCAGCTGCGCCTCGCTGGCTGCGTCGGTGGACGGGTTCCTGGGGCAGTTCCCGGCCGCGCATGCGCCGCTGCCGCTGCCATCGGACAGCCTTGCCGAGCGTACGTGGATGCAGCTTGCCGACGATTTCCCGGCGCTGGTGGTGTACACATCCGGCAGCACGGGTGCGGCGCAAGCCATCCCGAAAAACTCTCACAACTGGCCAGCGAGGTGGTCACGCTGGAGCAGCTGTTTGGCGAACACGCCGATGGCGCGGCCGTCGTCGCCACCGTCTCGCACCAGCATATCTACGGCTTGCTGTTCAAGGTCTTGTGGCCGCTGGCTGCCGGGCGTGCCGTGCATGCGCACAGCGTGGATTACCCGGAACAGCTGGCCGCCTTGCTGGCGCGCGGTCCGTGCGTGCTGGCCGCCAGTCCCGCGCACCTGAAACGCCTGCCGGAACACATCGACTGGTCCGGCGCCCGCGCGCAGTTGCGCGCCGTGTTTTCCTCGGGCGGGCCGCTGGCCCTGGACAGCGCGCTGGCGGCGGGGCATTTGCTGGGCCGCGTGCCGCGCGAAATCTATGGCAGCTCGGAGACTGGCGGCGTAGCCTGGCGCCAGCGCGTGCCAGAGCGCCCTGACGACGAGAGCTGGCAGGGTTTTCCCGGCGTGGACTGGCGTCTGCTGGACAACGGCGCGCTGGAGGTGCGTTCGGCGCATCTGGCCGACGAGGGCTGGCTGTGCCTGGCCGACCGCGCGCGCGAAACCGCGCCGGGACGCTTCCAGCTGCTGGGACGCTGCGATCGCATCGTGAAGATCGAGGAAAAGCGCATTTCCCTGAGCGCCATCGAGACGGCCTTGCTGGCCACCCCGCAGGTGGCCGAGGCAAGAGTGCTGCTGTGCGACGCGCCGGCGGGCGAGCGCCAGAAGGTGGCCGCCTTTATCGTCTGCAGCGCAGCCGGCCGCGCGCTGTTCGAGGCAGAAGGCAAGCTGGCCATGAACCGCCGGCTGCAACTGGCGCTCGCTGGACAGGTCGACGCCGTTGCCTTGCCGCGCCGCTGGCGCTACCTGGAACAACTGCCCATCAATGCGCAGGGCAAGACGACGCATGCGCTGCTGCTGGCCCTGTTGGAGAAACCCCGGCTGCCGCATGCGCAGCTGATCGAGCGCTCGGCCGAAGGCGACACGCCACGTCTGCTGTTCGAGCTGCGGGTGCCGGCGAACCTGTTCTATTTCGATGGCCATTTCACGGGCGCGCCCTTGCTGCCTGGCGTGGTGCAGGTGGAGTGGGCGCTGCACTTTGCGCGCCGGTACCTGCACCTGCCCGCGCAGTTCCGCGCCATGCATGCCCTGAAATTCCAGCAGCCGGTGCTGCCGGACCGGCCCGTGCGGCTGGCGCTCGAGTATGACGCGCCCAAGGCCAGCCTGCAGTTTCGTTATCTGTCGGACGTTGGCCAGCATGCCAGTGGCCGCATCCTGTTTCACCCGAATGCCGCTGCCGTTTCCGGTGGCTGCGCCGATACACCCACTCCAGCAGCGAGCGCATGTTAGATAAAAAATTCTCACCCGAACGCCAGACCGCCTTTGCCGCCCGTTTCGAGGCGCAAAAAATCGCTTTCGGCCCCGTCGTCTTTCAATGCGTGCGCTATGCCTGGAAGCGCGGCATGCTGCAGGCGTTGGCCGACACGGGCCACAGCGGCCTGACGATCGCCGACATGGCCGCCAGCGGCCGCTGGACGGAGTATGCGTTGAAGGTGGCGCTCGAATCGTGCCTGTCGGCCGGCGTCGTCTCGCTGCGCGATGGCGCGTATGTGCTCGATAAGGTCGGTTTTTGCATGCTGACGGACAGCATCACCCAGGTCAACCTGGACTTTATGCACGACGTCTGCTATCAGGGCTTGTTCGACCTGGACCGTTCGCTCGACGCCGAGCAGCCGCTGGGACTGGCCGCGCTGGGCGACTGGCCCACCCTGTACCAGGGCCTGTCGGCCCTTTCGGAGCCGGCCAAGGGCAGCTGGTTCGCCTTCGATCACCATTATTCGGATACGTCCTTCCCGGAGATATTCCCGGATGTCTTCGCCACGGCGCCGCACCGCATCATGGACATCGGCGCCAATACGGGCAAGTTTGCCAGCGCCGCACTGGCCTACCATGCGGGCGTGGAATTGCATCTGGTTGACCTGGAGCGCCAACTGGCGGTAGCCGACCGGACCCTGACCGATGCGGGCGTGCGCGAGCGCGCCCACTTGCACGCCTGCGACCTGCTCGACGATGCGGCGCCGCTGCCGGCCGGCATGGACTTGATCTGGATGAGCCAATTCCTCAGCTGTTTTTCCGAGCCGGCGATTGCCAGCATCCTGCGCCGCGTGGCGCAGGCGCTGGGCCCGAACGGCCAGGTGCTGATCATGGATACCTTCTGGGACCGCCAGCAGTACGATATCGCCGCCTACTGCCTGATCAATACTTCGCCGTACTTCACGGCCATGGCCAGTGGGAACAGCAAGATTTACCAGAGCACCGACTATATCCGCCTGGCGCAAGAGGCCGGCCTGGAATTGCTGACCACGCGCGATGGCATCGGCTATTGCCACTCGCTGCTGCGTTTCGGCCGCGCCGGAGCCCGCAGTGACTGAAGTGCGTTTTCGCCCCTGCATCGTGATCCCCGTGTTCAACCATGAACAGGCGATCGGCGCCGTGGTGCGGCGCCTGCTGCCGCATGGCGTGCCGTTGATCCTCGTTGATGATGGCAGCGCCGACGCCGGCGCGGGCACCCTGGATGCGCTGGCCGCCGAGCACCCGTCGCGCGTGACCTTGCTGCGCCATGCGCATAACCAGGGCAAGGGCGGGGCGGTGCTGACCGGCTGCCGCCACGCGCATGCGCACGGCTACAGCCATGCGCTGCAGATCGATGCCGACGGGCAGCACGAGACGGACGATGTGCCGCGCTTCCTGGCGCAGGCGCAGGCCACGCCGACGGCGGTGGTGGTCGGCTACCCCGTGTACGACGCCTCGGTGCCGAAGGCGCGCTATTACGGCCGCTATGCCACGCATATCTGGGTATGGATCAATACCCTGTCGCTGCAGATCCGCGACTCCATGTGCGGTTTCCGCGTCTATCCGCTGGCGCCGTTGGCAGCCCTGGCGGAGAGGCGCCAGCTGGGCCTGCGCATGAATTTCGACACCGATGTGCTGGTGCGCCTGTACTGGGATGGCCTGGAGATGGCGAATCTGCCCACGAAAGTCGGCTATCCCACCGACGGCGTCTCGCATTTCCAGCTGTGGCGCGACAACGTGCTCATTTCGCGCATGCACGCGCGTCTGTTTTTCGGCATGCTGTGGCGCGCACCGCGCCTGCTGGCCCGCCACTGGCGCACGCGATGACGGCAGCACCGCAACATCCGCGCGGACACTGGTCCGGATTCAATGAAGTCAGCTTCGTGGCCGGCATGCGCCTGCTGTTCTGGATCTGCCGCGTCTTCGGCCGCTGGCCTTTCCGTATCGTGCTGTATCCGGTGCTGGCCTGGTATGTGCTGACCAAGCCGCGCGCGCGCGCGTCTCGCGCAGCTATCTGCGCCGCGTCGCGGCCTGCAGCGGCCCGGCAAACCTGAGCGTGCTGCGGCACTTCGCCGCGTTTGCCGAAACCATCCTCGACAAGATGCTGCTATGGGGTGGCCTGTACGACACGCGTAGCGTGAGCCTGTACGGCGTCGAGGGCGACGCTGGCGTCAACCGCTGCCTGGACGAGGGGCGCGGCGCCTTGCTGATCTGCGCCCACCTGGGCAACCTGGATTTGTGCCGCGTACTGTCGCAGCGCAATCCGCGCCTGAAGCTGACGGTGCTCGTGCACACGCGCCATGCGCCGGCGTTCAACCGCATGCTGGAGCGCCTCAATCCGGACAGCCAGCTCAATCTGATGCAGGTGACGGAAATCACGCCTGCCACGGCCATGCTGCTGGCGGAAAAGGTGGCGCAGGGCGAGTTCGTGGTGATCGCCGGTGACCGCGTGCCCGTCTCGCCGCAGCCGCGCGTGGCCGTGGTGCCGTTCCTGGGCCAGGCGGCCGCGTTTCCGATCGGTCCGTATGTGCTGGCCAGCGTGCTGCAATGCCCCGTGTATTTGCTGTTTTCCATGCGCATCGGCCAGCGCTCGGAAATCCATTTCGAACTGTTCCGCCAGTCGCTGCACCTGCCGCGCAAGGCACGCGAGGCGATGCTGGCCGAACTGGCGGCCGCCTATGCGGCGCGCCTGCAGCACCATTGCCTGCGCGCGCCGCTCGAATGGTTCAACTTCTACGATTTTTGGCAACTCCCCGATACTTCAAGACTGGATACTCCCGATGCACCTCGCTGACCTGAAAAACACCCGGCGCGCCGTCCGCTTCGACCGCGAGCGCCTGCGCATCGAAGACATTACCGACATCGCGCATGGCCGTGCCAGCGCCGAACTGTCCAGCGACCCCGTCTTTCTGGCGGCGATCGCGCGCGGCGCCGATTTCCTCGACCGCCTGCTGCGCGAGGACGGCACCATCTATGGCGTGACCACGGGCTACGGCGATTCCTGCACCGTGACCGTGCCGCCGGAACTGGTGGCCGAACTGCCGCACCACCTGTACACCTATCACGGCTGCGGCCTGGGCGAATTCTTCACGCCGGCGCAGACGCGCGCCATCATGGCCACGCGCCTGGCGTCGCTCTCCAAGGGTTTTTCCGGCGTCAGCGTGGAACTGCTGGCGCAGATCGCGCGCCTGCTCGATGCGGGCCTGCTGCCGTTGATCCCGTCGGAAGGCTCGGTCGGCGCCAGCGGCGACCTGACGCCGCTGTCCTACCTGGCGGCGGTGCTGTGCGGCGAACGCGAAGTCTGGCGCGACGGGATACAGGTGCCGGCGGAACAGGCGCTGCGCGAAGCGGGCATCACGCCGCTGCGCCTGCGTCCGAAGGAAGGCCTGGCGATCATGAACGGCACGGCCGTCATGACGGCGCTGGCTTGCCTGGCGTATGAGCGCGCCGAGTATCTGACGCGCCTGACGACGCGCATCACGGCCATGGCCTCGTTTGCGCTCGATGGCAACGCGCACCACTTCGATGAAACCCTGTTCTCCGTCAAGCCGCATCCCGGCATGCAGCAAGTGGCGGCCTGGCTGCGCGCCGATTTGCCCACCGATAGCTGGGAACGCAACGGCAAGCGGCTGCAGGACCGCTATTCGATCCGCTGCGCGCCGCACGTGATCGGCGTGCTGGCCGACGCCTTGCCGTGGCTGCGTTCGTCGATCGAGAATGAACTCAATAGCGCCAACGACAATCCCATCATCGACGCCGAAGGCGAGCGCGTGCTGCATGGCGGGCATTTCTACGGCGGCCATATCGCCTTCGCCATGGACAGCATGAAGAACACGGTGGCCAACCTGGCCGACTTGCTGGACCGCCAGATGGCCTTGCTGGTCGACAGCCGCTACAACCAGGGCTTGCCGGCCAACCTGTCGGGCGCCACCGGCCCGCGCGCGGCCATCAACCACGGCCTGAAGGCATTGCAGATCAGCGCCTCCGCCTGGACGGCCGAAGCGCTGAAGCTGACCATGCCTGCCTCGGTTTTTTCACGTTCGACCGAATGCCACAACCAGGACAAGGTCAGCATGGGCACCATCGCCGCACGCGATTGCCTGCGCGTGCTGGAACTGTGCGAGCAGGTCGCCGCGGCCCTGCTGATTACCGTGCGCCAGGGCGTCTGGCTGCGCTGCAAGGTCAATCCCGACGTGCAGCCGCAAGCGGCGCTGGCGGCGATGATGGAGGCGCTGACCGCCGATATCGCGCCCGTCGAGGAAGACCGCCGGCTCGATCCGGAACTGCGCGTGCTGCTCGAACGCATGCGCGCACAAGCCTGGCCACTGTACGGAGCCGGGCATGACTGAGACGCATAAGGTGCGCGGCAGGAAGGCCGCGCCCAGCCGCTGGCACGCCGAAGTGGAGATGCAGGTGCAGTTCTTCGACCTCGACCCGATGGAGATCGTCTGGCATGGCCGCTACGTGAAATACCTCGAAGTGGTGCGCTGCGCGCTGCTCGACAGCATCGGCTACAACTACGTCGACATGAAAGCGTCCGGCTATGCCTGGCCCGTGATCGACATGCACTTGCGCTATGTGGCGCCGGCCACCTTTGGCCAGCGCCTGACCCTGCGCGCCGACCTGGTGGAGTGGGAAGACCGCCTGAAGATCGAGTACCTGGTCAGCGACAGCGCGACGGGCAAGCGCCTGAACCGCGCCAGCACGACGCAGGTGGCCGTCGATATCGCCAGCGGCGAGATGTGCTTTGCCTCGCCGCCCGTACTGTTTGAAAAACTGGGATTGAAGTCCGCATGAAAAAACAACTCAAAATCCTGCTGGCGGGCGTGTGCCTGCTGGCGATGGCGCCGCTGCACGCGGCCGCGCCGGTGGCGAAGATCGAGGCCATGCTGGCCAAGCCGCAGCAGCTGTGCGGCCGCTTCGACCAGAGCAAGCAGCTGGCCGGCATGAAGAAGGCGCTGGCGTCGAATGGCCGCTTTTGCGTGGTGGCGGGCAAGGGCGTCTTGTGGCGCACCTTGCATCCGTTTCCCAATACATTGCGGCTGACGCGCGACGAGATCGTGCATTTCCAGGGCGAGCGCGTGGCCATGCGCCTGGACGCGAAGACGGAACCGGTGGTCAAGATGATCAACAGCGTGCTGTTTTCGCTGCTGGCCGGCGACCTGGCGCAGCTCGATACCTTGTTTGAAGTCGACGGCAGCATCGACGGCGCGACCTGGCAGGTGGCGCTGAAGGCGCGCCAGCCGGCGCTGGCCAAGGCCATCGGCAGCATCCGCCTCGATGGCGGCGCCTTCGTGAAAAACATCAGCATCAGCGAGGCGAGCGGCGACCGCACGAGCATCGTGTTCTCGGCGATTGAGACGGGACCCGCTGCCATCACGGCGCAAGAGGCGGCTCTGTTTTGAATTCCCTGACGAACCGCGGCCGCAACGCCGGGCGCCTGCTGGCCATCGCCTGGGCGCTGGTGGTGGCGCTGCTGCTGGCGCATAACGCCTATCTGTGGCTGGGCAAGCGCATCGCGCCGGAAACCGACATCCTGGCCTTGCTGCCGGTGCAGGAGCGCGATCCGGTGCTGCAGGCGTCGTTTACGCACATGGTCGACGCGGCGCAGCAGCGCGTAGTGGTGCTGGTCGGCGCGCCCGACTGGGCCGATGCGAAGCGAGCGGCCGATGCCTACAGCGCCGTGCTGGCGCGCCATGCGGGCCTGTTCCGGTCCACGCCGCTCGACGAGCAGACGCAGAACGACTGGCTGGCGTTGTTCCAGCAGCACCGGTTGACCTTGCTGACGGCGTCGCAGGAAACGCAGCTGCGCCAGGAATCACCCGCGTTTTGGCGTGATTCGGCGTTGAGTCAGCTCTACAGTCCTTTCGGCGGGCCGAAACTTGGCGCCTGGCAGGACGATCCCTTTGGCCTGTTCGGCGGCTGGGTGCAGGAGCGCGCACAGGAAACGCCCGTGCGTCCGCGCGACGGCCATTTGTTCGTCGCCGACGGCGAGCGCCAGTATGTGCTGCTGCCGATGACCTTGAGCCTGCCCGCCTTTTCGCTGGGTGCGCAGGAAAGCGTGTTGCCCGCGCTGGCACAAGCCGAAGCGGCGGCGCGGCAGGCCATGCCTGGCGTGGAAATCATCAGCGCGGGCGTGATCCTGCATGCGGCGGCCGCCAGCAGCAAGGCGGCAGGCGAAATGTCGACCATCGGCCTGGGGTCTCTGGCCGGCATCATCCTGCTGACGTGGTTCACCTTCCGCTCGTTCAGGCCGATCTCGCTGATCCTGCTGTCGATCAGCATCGGCTGTCTGGGTTCCCTGTCCGTGTGCTGGCTGCTGTTTGGCAAAATACACCTGATGACATTGGTCTTTGGCGCCAGCCTGATTGGCGTGGCGCAGGACTACGGGATTTATTTCCTGTGCAACCGCCTGGGCGCCGATCCGGCGCTCGATTCGCGCACCTTGCTGCGCCGTTTGCTGCCGGGCCTGTGCCTGACCCTGCTGGCCGCCGTCATCGGCTACATGGGTCTGGCTCTGACGCCATTTCCCGGCTTGCGCCATATGGCCGTATTTTCCGCCCTGGGCCTGGTGTTTGCCTGGCTGACGGTGGTGTTCTGGTTCCCCGCGCTGGTCAAAGGCGGCACCTTGAAGAGCGGCGCGCTGGTCAAACAGTATGGCGTGGCGCGCGCGCGCTGGCCGTTGTTGCGGGCCAACCGCGCCACCCTGGTGGGCGGCGTGCTGTTTGCCCTGTTTGCGCTCTTCGGCATCAGCCGCCTGGACGTTAATGACGATATCCGCTTGCTGCAAACGCCGCCCGCGCACCTGATACGCGACCAGATCAAATTGAGCAAATTGCTCGATGGCCCCACTCCGGTGCAGTTTTACCTGGTGCGCGGCGACAGCGCGGAAGCCGTGCTGCAGCGCGAGGAAACGTTGAAACAGCGCCTGCTGCCGCTGATCGCACAAAAGCACATCAGCGGCTACCAGGCCATGTCGAACTGGGTGCCGTCGCTGCAGACGCAGGCGGCGCGGCGCACGCTGCTCGAGACGGCCATCCTGCAGCCGGGTGCCGCGCTCGACTTGCTGGCGCAGTCCGTCGACGAAGGCCCCGAGTGGGCCGGCAAGGTGCGCGCGCAATTGGCGCAAGCCGGTGCGCCGCTGTCGATCGACGCCTTCCTGAAGGTGCCGGCCAGCGAGCCATGGCGCCACCTGTGGCTGGGCAAGGTCGAAGGCGGCTATGCCTCCATCGTCGCCTTGCGCGGCATGCAGTATGCGGCCATTCCCCTGCTGGCGCAGGCGGGCGAGGGCATGCCCGGGGTGCAGTGGGTCGACAAGGTGAGTGAAATTTCCTCGGTGCTGGGCCGTTACCGCGTCTATATGGGCGCCGTGGTGCTGGGCGCCTACCTGGTGGTCTTCGGCTTGCTGCTGCCCCGTTACCGGCGCCGCACCTGGCGCGTACTGGTGCCCACGGCCCTGGCCAGCGTGGCGGTCCTGGCCTTGCTCGGCTATTTGAACCTGCCGCTACAGCTGTTCCACGTGCTCGCACTGATGCTGCTGCTGGGCGTGGGCGTCGATTACGGCATCTTCATGCAAGAGCATCCCGACCGCCGCAACGATACGCCATGGCTGGCCGTGGGTCTGTCGGCGGCGAATACCATTCTGTCTTTCGGCTTGCTGGCCCTGAGCAAGACGGCTGCATTGCAGGCATTTGGCCTGACCATGCTGATCGGCACGGCGCTGGTATGGCTGCTGTCGCCGTGCTTTGCCGAAGCCGATAACCGTAGCGCGGCTGATGCCGCAGGAGAAATCTGATGTTTTTGCACTGTCAACGATGGGCGCCGGCATTGCTGCTGGCGCTTGCGGGCTGCGCCAGCATGCCGTCTTCGGCACCCGCGCGCCTTGGCCTGAAACTGGCGCCGCGGGCGCTGGGTGCCACGGTCAGCGTGCAGCAGCACCTGGTAGTCGAACGGGCGGGGCGCATCGATGAACTCGATGCGGCGCTGGAGGTGGAGCCGTCGCATCTCGATCTGGTGGGACTGGCGTTTGGCCAGCGCGTGCTATCACTGCATTTCGACGGCAAGGACATGACGTCATGGCGCCACCTGATGCTGCCGGCGCAGGTGCGCGCCGAGGACGTGCTGGAAGACATGCAGCTGACCCTGTGGCCGCGCGAGGCGATCGCGCAAGCCCTGCCGGCTGGCTGGCGCATCGAGGACAGCGGCCTGCGGCGCACCCTGTTCCTGCATGACGAGGCGGTGACGGTGATCGACTACAGCGGCATGCCGCGCTGGAGCGGTACAGTGGTGCTCGACAACCTGCGCTACCGCTATCGCCTGACGATACAGAATGCTCCGGAAGGAAGTTGAATGACTGGCTTGACTGTGTACCTGAATGACTGCGGCATCGTCTGCGCGCTGGGCGCCAGCCGCGAAGAGGTGCGTGCGCGCCTGTTTGCCGCGGATAGCGGTGTGGTACCCGTCGATACCTACACGCCGGGGCGCTTGCTGCCGCTGGGCGTGGTCGATGCGGCCTTGCCATCGGCGGCGCATCACTGCATCGCCGCGCGCAGCCGCAATAACCGGATGGCGCTGGCGGCGCTGGCGCAGATCCGCCTGGCCGTGGAGCAGTCCATCACCCGCTACGGCGCGGACCGCGTGGCCGTGGTGATCGGCACGAGTACTTCGGGCATTGCAGAGACGGAAGGCGCGATCGGCCGGCATATGGCGGGCGACGGCTTGCCTGGCACCTTCCACTATGGCCAGCAGGAGATGGCGTCGCCGGCATTGATGCTGGCCGAGGAACTGGGTATCGATGGCCCGGCCCTCGTGCATTCGAGCGCCTGTTCGTCGAGCGCGAAGGCGATGGCCAGCGCGGCGCGCATGATCCGCATGGGCCTGTGCGACGCCGTGCTGACGGGAGGCGTCGATACCCTGTGCGGCTTTACCGTGGCCGGTTTCTCCGCTCTGGCGTCTGTCAGCGCGCGGCGTTGTAACCCACTGGGCGCGAACCGCGACGGCATCAATATCGGCGAGGGCGCTGCCCTGTTCCTGATGACGGCGCAACCTGCCAGTGTGGCCTTGCGCGGCTGGGGCGAGTCGTCCGATGGCCACCACATGTCGGCGCCGGATCCCGCAGGCGGCGGCGCGCGGCTGGCCATCGCCCAGGCACTCGCGCGCGCGGGCGTCACGGCATCGGAAATCGATTATGTGAACCTGCATGGCACGGCCACGCCGCAGAACGATGCGATGGAAGCGCGCGTAGTGTCCGACCTGTTCGGCGCCACGGCGATGAGCAGCTCCACCAAGCCGCTGACAGGCCATGCGCTGGGCGCGGCGGCGGCCATCGAGGCGGCGCTGTGCTGGCTGGCGATGCAGGACGATAACGCCGAGGGCTTGCTGCCGCCGCACCTGTGGGATGGCGTGCCTGACGAATCGCTGCCGCCGCTGCGCCTGGCCTTGCCCGGCGCGCTACTGGGGCGTCCGCTCGACTGGGCACTGAGCAATTCGTTTGCCTTCGGCGGCTCGAACGCCGCCCTGCTGTTCGGGAGGGGAGCATGAGTTTTCCACCTATTCGCGAGCTGGTGCCCCATTCCGGCGCCATGGTGCTGCTCGACCGGGTGTTGTCGGCCGATGCGGAAAACCTGTGCGCCGAAGTGGCCATCCACGCCGGCAGCGTGTTTTATGAGGCGACGTCGGCAGGCGTGGGCAGCTGGGTCGGCATCGAATACATGGCGCAGGCGATCGCCGCGCATGCGGGCTACCTGGCGCGGCTGGCCGGCGCGCCCGTGAAGATCGGTTTTTTGCTGGGGGCGCGGCGCTACGAAGCGCAGTTGCCCCTGTTTGTGGAAGGCAGCGTGCTGCAGGTGCATGTGCAGCAGGCCTTGCAGGGCGAGAATGGACTGGGCGCGTTCGAGTGCCGTATCGAGATGGCGGGCGCCGTGCTGGCGCAGGCGACGATTACGGTATTCCAGCCCGAAGATGCAAAGCAATTTCTGCAGGAGAGTATGAATGGAGCGCAGCATGAGTAAAAGTGTATTGGTGACGGGATCGTCGCGCGGCATCGGCAAGGCCATCGCCTTGCGGCTGGCGCGCGACGGTTTTGACGTGGTGCTGCATTGCCGCAGCGCGCGCGGCGAAGCCGACGCGGTGGCGCAGCAGGTACAGGCTATGGGACGCGCGGCGCGCGTGCTGCAATTCGATATCGGCGACCGTGCCGCGGCTGCCGCCGCGCTGGAAGCGGACATCGCCGAACATGGCTGCTATTACGGCGTCGTGTGCAACGCCGGCGTGGCGCGCGACAATGCGTTTCCCGCCATGTCGGGCGAGGACTGGGACATCGTCCTGCAGACCAACCTCGATGGTTTCTATAATGTGCTGAACCCTCTGGTGATGCCGATGGTACAGCGCCGCAAACCGGGGCGCATCGTTACCATGGCGTCCGTTTCCGGCCTGATCGGCAACCGGGGGCAAGTCAATTACAGCGCCGCCAAGGCCGGCATCATCGGCGCCACCAAGGCGCTGGCGCTGGAACTGGCCAAGCGCGCCATCACCGTCAACTGCGTGGCGCCGGGCCTGATCGAGACGGACATGATCAGCGAGGTGCCGCTAGACGAAGCGTTGAAGATGATTCCCGCACGCAGAGTCGGCACGCCGGAAGAGGTGGCCGCCGCCGTCAGTTTTCTCGTCGGCGAGGAAGCGGGCTACATCACGCGTCAGGTCATTTCCGTCAATGGAGGCATGGCATGAGCCGCCGGGTAGTCGTGACCGGCATGGCCGGCATCAGCCCGATCGGCAATGACTGGCTGGCCATCCGCCAGCGCCTGGGCGAGTACCGCAACGCCGTCGTGCGCATGGACGAATGGGCCGACTACGAAGGCTTGAATACCCAGCTGGGTGCACCGGCCGCGCCGTTCGCGCTGACGGACCGCTACAACCGCAAGGCCGTGCGCAGCATGGGACGCATCGCGCTGATGGCCACGCGCGCCAGCGAATTGGCGCTCGAACACGCGGGTCTGGCCGGACACCCCGTGGTCAAAGGCGGGCAGATGGGCATTTCCTTCGGTTCGTCGGCCGGCACGCCCAGCGCCATCGGCGACTTTGGCCGCATGATGGAAGAGCGCACCACCAAGGGCATCAACGCCACCACCTACATCAAGATGATGGCGCACACGGCGCCCGTCAACATCGGCGTGTTTTTCGGCGTCACGGGAAGGGTGATTACCACCTCGAGCGCCTGCACCTCGGGCAGCCAGGGCATCGGCTATGCCTACGAGGCGATCGCCGGCGGCAAGCAGCTGGCGATGATCGCCGGCGGCGCCGAAGAACTGTGCGCCACCGAGGCGGCCGTCTTCGACACCCTGTTCGCCACCAGCACGCGCAACGACGCAGGCCATACGACGCCGCGCCCGTTCGACGCCAGCCGTGATGGCCTGGTCATCGGCGAGGGCGCCGGCTGCCTGATCCTGGAAGAATTCGAGCACGCGCAGGCGCGCGGCGCCGCCATCCACGCGGAACTGGTGGGCTTCGGCACGAACAGCGATGGCTGCCACGTGACCCAGCCCAACGCCGCCACCATGCGCCAGGCGATGCTGCTGGCGCTGGCCGACGCGGGACTGCAGCCATCCGACATCGGCTACATCAACGCGCACGGCACCGGCACGCAGCAGGGCGACATCGCCGAATCGCAAGCCACGTTCGAGGTGTTTGGCGCGCATACTCCTATCAGCTCCCTGAAGAGCTACATGGGCCACACCCTGGGCGCCTGCGGCGCGCTGGAAGCGTGGATCAGCATCGAGATGATGCGCGAAGGCTGGTTTGCCCCCACCATCAATTTGCAGCAGGTCGACCCGCAATGCGCGCCGCTCGACTACATCGCCGGCGAAGGCCGGGCTATCGAATGCGAGTATGTGATGTCGAATAATTTTGCCTTTGGCGGCATTAACACGTCGCTGATTTTCAAGCGTTACCGGCCGTGACTTCGCTGGTGATAATTTACCGGCGATATGCCGGGAGTGCATGCATGGTGGCGACACTGGCAGCGCTGACGGCATGTGGCACCCTGTCACGGATGGAAATCGATTCTGACAATGCATCGAGCGAGCGCTACGCCATCAGCGGCGATCTGCGCAAGGAAGTCGATGCGCTGGCACAGCCATTGATTGACAACGGTACTACGCCAGGGCTGGTGGTCGGTGTTGTGCTGCCCGATGGCAGCACGCAGAGCTTTGGTTACGGTACGACCGAACATGCGGTGAGCGGCCATCGTCCCGACGGCGACACCCTGTTTGCCGTCGGTTCGGTTAGCAAGGGCTTTTTGAGCGCAACGACGGCGGTACTGGTACAGCAGGGCGTGTTCGCATGGAACGACACTCTTGAACAGTTGCTGCCACCCGGTACGCCACTGAGCGACTCCGCACGCAAGATCACCTTGCTGCAACTGGTCACGCATACATCGGGCTTGCCGCGGCAGCCATTTACGCCGCAAACCTTGCTGTACTTCGTGGAGTATCTATTTACGGGGGCGAGCTTTTACCGGCATTTTGACCGCGAGTACCTGCTGGCCTACCTTGCCGATTTTGATGCGCCCGCAACGACGGCGCCCAATTATTCGAATATCGGCTATGGCTTGCTGGGACATGTGCTGGAACTGCGTACCGGCAAAAAGATGGATGCCCTGGTGCAGGAAACCATATTGCAACCACTGGCACTCGCTAGCACCGGTTATCGTCCACAGGGTTTGCCTGGCTTTGCTGCGCGTGCCCATGGTCATGTGGGCGATCAGCCCAAATTCATGCGACGCGGGAGCGAAGCGCCGGATTGGGAGTTCACCGATGTGTTGACGGGCTCGGCTGCATTGTATTCGACGGCGAATGATTTGTTGCGCTATGCACGGGCGAATATCCGGGGTAGTGATGATCCCGTGCTGGACCGCGCCTTGCTGGACACTTTGAGCGTGCGGGTTGACCGGCCAGTCGAGGCGGCGGCACTGGCCTGGCTGGTGGATGATATCGATGGCAATAAAATCACCTATCAGGTGGGTTTCGTGGCGGGCTACTCAAGCTATATCGGTCTCGATGTCCAGAATCGGACGGGCGTGGTGGTATTGCAAAACAGCTTTAACTGGACCAATAGCATTGGCCACCGTTTGTTGTTGAGAATTTCCAAACGAAAATCTATTTAAATGTAAAATTGTGGTTAAGATAACTAATGGAGTAATCGTGAAACATGGTTTTAAGCTGTTATTCGTGATGATGTGTAGTCTCGCCATTGCAGGATGCAAGAGCCGGCCGGTGCCGCGTTCCGCCTACCAGACGACCTTGCCGCAAGCGGGCACGGTGGTAACCATTGGCATTGGCGAAAGAATGTTGACCAAGAGCGATGCGTTGGAAACGCGGGCGCTGATTCTGGCGCAGGACCAGCCTCTCGGCGAGTTTGTTGTGCGTAAGGGAACGTATCCGCAAATTGCAGACAAGGAAGAATATCAAACCTTTGGCGGCGTGGTGATCGCGAATGCGCAGGGCACCGTTGCCAAGCATAACAAGCTGCATCTGTTTAGCAAGGATGGTTCCGTATGCATTGGACGTGCGCCGTGTGCGAAGTTCGATTACGTGATGGGCGTCACGACGAACTATCAACAGGCGAGTTTTCAGAGTACCTTGATTTACAGCGGTCGTATCGGTGACAAGATCACCCTGGGGTATCGTGAATTCGATCGCAACATGGCACGGCCGGCGTTCAGTAATGATGTGACTTACGATTTGTCCGAATCCATGATCCTGGGCTATAAGGGGGCAAGGCTGGAAGTGCTGCACGCGAGTAATACTGAAATTAGCTATAAAGTCCTGGCAGGGTTTGATTGATACGTGGCTGTGTCGCGGCGCAGTTTGTGTGGCCACGGCGGCCGCGCCATTTCAGTACTGAGTGAGCATTTCAGTGCCACGGCATGCGAATGTCGGGACGGCACGATGATGACGGGTGTGGCCTTGAGGGACGAGTTCGTGAGGTTGAAAGCAGGTAGTAGCAAGTAAGTAGCAGATAAGCAAGCAGCAGGGAAGTCGTCCCAATCGGTGGCGGGCGCCATCTGGCAGGCCGATAGTGCTCCAAAATCATTCCAATAAAAAATAGAAAGAGAATATACAAAAGTATCAAAAGCAGTCATCGTGGCCGGCGCATTGCTGTCAGTGTCCATGCTGCAAGGCTGCGCCACGCGCATCAAGGCATCGTCGACGGCCAATCCGCCGCCGAGCGAGGCTTTCTCGTCGTTTGGCCGCATTGAAGTCAAGTCAACAGTCTTTGCCGAAGGCTACAAGGGCAACCAGGCCGCCATGGCGAAAATCGACGAGAATATCCGCAAGGACCTGGCCGAATCGCTGACCAGCTGGAATGCCGCCCCGGCCAATGGCGGCGTGTTGATCATCGAGCCTATCGTCGAAGAAATCCAGTTCAAGAGCGGCGCCAAGCGCGTATTCCTGGGACCATTGGCCGGCAGCTCCGGCGTGCGCATGCGCGTCATGATCCGCGACAACAAGGGCGCCCTGGTCGCGACGCCAGAGTTCTTCCAGCGCGCCGACGCGATGGCGGCCGGATTCACGTTTGGCGTGCACGATAACCTGATGCTGACCCGCATCGCCAACCTGACCAGCGCTTACATCAAGGCCAACTATGTACGTGCCGAAGGCGGCCCGACTGGCGCCGACAATAAAGCGGTCGAAGCAGCAATGACGAACTAAGATGGGCGCGGCGCGCAAGCGCCAGCAGACCTGCTGAGAATGGCAGCGCCGGGCAACCGCGCTGCCATTTTTACCGCATGCATGCTGGCAATTTGTGGCAGACTGCGCCTTTACGTATCCAAATATTGTCATGCCACCAGCTTTCCCCGGTAACGGCGCCAGCATCTGGCTGCTCGATTCCCGCAGCATTGATCTCGCGGAGATCAGCCAATATGAAACGTGGCTGGGTGCGACGGAAGCGGCCCGTTATGCGCGGTTTGCGCGGCCGCTGCGGCGGCGCCAGTTCCTGCTCGGGCGCGCCTTGCTGCGAACGGCCATGGGACGGATGCTGGGGCTGTCTCCGGCGGCCATCGCGCTCGAGGAGCGTCCGGGCCAGGCGCCGCGGCTGCTGGCGCCCGCCGGCGGTCCCTACTTCAGTATTTCGCACAGCGGCCACTGGATCGCCTGCGCGCTGAGCGGTACTATGCGGCTGGGACTCGATATTGAGTTGCGCGACCCGCGGCGCGACGTGCTGGCGCTGGCGCGCCAGGCGTTTGGCGCGGCTGTGACCGCCGAGCTGGAAGGCTTGCCAGCGGATGAGCGGCTGGCGCTGTTCTGCCAGCGCTGGAGCGAGGCGGAGGCGCGCTACAAGCTGGGCATGGATGCGGCAAGCTGCGTGACCTTGGCGCATGCCGAGCTGTCCATCGTGCTGTGCAGCGCGGCGCCGCTGGCGCAGGCGCCCGACTTGTTATTGTCCGGCCTGACGCCAGACTAATTCCCCCGCACGACGATCTCCTGCACCTGCGGCTCGCGCTGGCGCATGAAGCGCACGATGGAGTCGACGGTGACGACATCGATCTGGCGCGTCATGCGGCGCTCGAACGGGTGGTCGTCGAAGGCGATATTGGCGCGGAACATGCGCGCGCCCAGGCGCGTGGCGGCGGGGATGCTGAGCGTCTGCGGCGCGTAGCTGGCGCTGCGCAGCCAGCCTTGCGCTTCGGCGCGCGTCTCGATCTTGCCGGGTTCGTTGCTGGCGGCGGCCAGGGTTTCCAGCACCCACTGGTTCGAATTCTGGTACTTGGTGGAAAACGGGTAGGCCAGCATATTGTAGTGCGCTTCATGCAGGCGCTTGGGCGTGTTGCTGGTCAGCAGGCGCGCCAGTTGCTGCTGCGTATCCTGGGCCGGAATCAGGATCAGGGTTTCATACATGAACACATCGTCCATGAAGAAATTGCCCAAGCCTTCGTTGTACAGCGACGATTGCGCCGTGCCGCATTCATTGAGTTCATGCACCACCAGCCAGCGGCCCTTCGGATGGTCGCGCCAGGCCAGCGCCATGTGCGAATAGCGCAAATGGTATTTCGACAGGTCCTGGCCGGCGCGCGCCAGCAGCGCCACCTGCGCGCCCGAAGCGTCGAGCGCCTGCAGGGTCTTTTGCGCCAGGTCCATCGATTTGACGAGGGTGGTCGCATCCGTTTGCTTTTCCTCGCACGAGCGCCCCGCATGGGCGGCACCGGCCAGGGCCAGGCTGAGAACAATGACGGTCAGGCGTTTCATGGGGTTCACGCTTTCGAATGGTGGAGGATGGCATTGCCGGCCGCGTTCGGCACATAGGCGATGGCCTTGCCCGACAGCATCAGCATGTGGCCCGTCGAGACGGCCACTACCTTGACGGCCGTGCCGGCCGCCAGCGACAGGCCTTGTGTGGCCTTCTGGCTCAGCTTGACGGAGGCCGTGGCCGCCTGCGAGGCACCGTTGGCCGCGCTTTTGAGCACGAGCACGCTGCCGTCGGCCACGTCTTCCACCTTGTCGATGACGATTTCACCGGCGGCGGCCAGCACCGACATGGAGCCGACCAGCACGATGGCCGAGGCCATGCTGGCGTTGTCGGACGCGTTGGTGGTGTCGGAGTTGGCCTGGGCCAGCGGCGCCAAGCTGGCGGCGCACAGCAGGGCGGTGGCGAGCAACTGTTTCATGGGATTTCCGTTCTTCATGGTGCTTACACTTTGGAGTGGTGCAGCAGCGCCTTGCCCAGTTCGTTCGGGATGAAGGCGATGGCCTTGCCGGACAGGACCAGCATATGGCCGGTGGACAGCGCCACCACGTTGACCACGGTGCCGGCCGCCAGCGACAGGCCCTTGGCCGCTTGCGTGCTCATCTGGATGGACGCGCCGCCCGCCTCGGAAGCGCCTTTCAGCACGATGACGATGCCTTCGCCCACCGTTTCCACGCTGGCAACGACCACCTGGCCGGAGGCGACCAGCATCGACATGGAGCCGGCGACGACGATGGCGGAACCCTGGCTGAGGTTTTGCGAGCCTTTCGACAGGTTCTCCGAGGCGGCGGCGTGGACCAGGCCGGGGGCGGCCACGGAGAGCGTCAACAGCGACAGGGACAGGCAGAGGGGCAGCAGGCGTTTCATGTGTTTCTCCTTCAAGTGTGCCAAGTGGCAACGCCATCATTGTAGACTGTGGGCAATTGGTCAATGAAAACGCTACTCGTAGCGGGCAGGCATACCGCAGGTAGCGTATTGCGCTACTTTTTTGCCGCCGGAACCGATGCTATTTTTATAAAGGAAGTGCATGCCGCAAACCCACGCCCTGATCGAGGCCCTGAAACGCCTGTTGAAGGCGCGCGCCGTCACGTATGCCGAGCTGGCCCAGCGCATCGGCGTGTCCGAAGCCAGCGTCAAGCGGATGTTTTCGCAGAAACAATTTACCCTGCAGCGGCTGGACCAGATCCTGGTGGCCGTCGGCAGCGATTTCCAGCAGCTGGCGCTGGCCGTGCAGTCAGCCCAGGCGGCGCCCACCCTGATCACGGGCCTGACGTATGCGCAGGAAAAGGAAATCCTCGAGGACACCCGGCTATTCGTGGTGGCCGTCTCCGCCCTGAACCTGCTGCCGCTGGAACAGATCGTCGCCATCTACGACATCAGCGAAGCGCAAGCCGTGAAATACCTGCTGCGCCTCGACAAGATCGGTTTCCTGGAACTGCTGCCGAATAACCGGGTCAAACTGCTGGTGGCGCGCACGTTTGCGTGGATACCGAACGGTCCCATCCACACGTATTTCAAAAGGAAGCCTATGGCGACTATTTGAATTCGCAGTTCGATGGCGAAACGGAATTGCTGCGCCTGGTGAACGTGATGCTGTCGAAGAAATCGACGGCGGCCTTGCTGGAACGGCTGAAGCAAGTGGCGGTGGAATTTTCGCAGCAGCACCAGGAAGACGCGCGCTTGCCCGGCAACGAGCGCTTGGCCATCAGCTTCATGCTGGCGGCCCGTCCCTGGATGCCGCAGACGTTCAAGGCGCTGTTGCGGCAGTGAGTCGGCGAGTACCGCGCTCAAGTGGCTAATGTTCCTGCTTGTCGGTACTGCCTTGCTCCTCTTTCATCTGCGTCAGCAAACGCCAGGCGAAAAAGCCCAGCACGCCCACGCCCAGCAACAGTGCCGCCCACAGTGCGGCCAGGTGCCACGGTGCCCCGTCCTTGGTGACGCGCGGGAGGGGCGCCGCGCCGGCGTTGGGCTGGAGCGGGCCGGCGTTGGCCGTCTTGAGTGCCAGCAGTTCGTCCGCCTTGAAGCCGGGCGCCACCTGCGACAGCGGCTGCGCGACGGCGGCGGCGTCGCTGTTGCCGAATGCCAGCTGGTAGGGCGGCTTGCCGCTGGCCAGGAAGACGACAGTGGCTGGTGTCCAGCCCAGGCGCAAGCCGGGCGCATTGCCGGCGGAGAGCGGGTGTTCCGTGGAGGTCTGCAATACCCATTCGCCGGTCTGCGTCACGGGCATGGCCAGGTCGCCCGAGATCCGTTCCTTGCCATCGAGGCCGATGCGGTAAAACGTCGTGCTCAGCAAGGGATCGAAATACGCGCCTTGCGCGGGACGCGCCTGCTGGCGCAGGTGCAGCCGGTGCCGGGGAACATAGTTGTTCTGGCGATACACGCCCAGGGTCACGGGCAGCACCGTATTGGTCAGCGTCAATTGCAGGGCGATGCTGTCGGCGGGAATGGCGAGGGGCGTGGCGTAGCGCCATTCATTGTCCTGCTTGCCGGGCGCGCCTTGCAGCACGACGCTGGCGCGCGGCGCGGCGATGTCCGTTTCGCTGACGGCTTGCGCCGTGATCGCCGCAAAGGCCAGCGGCTCGCCCGCTTGCCAGCTCAGGCGTGCATAGCGAAACGCGCGCGGCGCAAAGGCGATGCTGTCGTTGGCCAGGGTTTGCGTGTCGCTGTTGCTGAGCCAGTTCAGGGTGGTGGTGCCGATGGCGTCCCATTGCTTCAGGTCATCACTCACTTCCAGCAGCACTTGCGCGCTGTAATTGTCCGTGCGGGCCGGCGGCGTGAAGCGCAAGGCGGCGATGCGCTTGTCTTGCGCTTGCTTGCCCAGGTCGAGGATCAGCGCCTGCAGCGCGGCCGTGCTCGCTGCCGTGCCGGCGCGCGTGCTGACCGACAGCAAGCGGCCATCGTCGGCCGTGCGGATGTCGATGCCTTGCAAGCCATCGCCAGTTGCCGGCGCGCCTGTCACGGGGAAGATACGGGCTGGAATGTTCGTGCGCTGCGTGGCCGATTGCGCGGGCGGCGCGCCGATGGCGTAGGTCAGGCGCTTGCCGTCGGCGTCGAACAGGCGCAGGTCGGCCAGGCTGGCCGAGCTGGCATGCAGGTAGACTTCCCTGGGCAACGCCAGCTGGACGATGCCCGCGCCGGTCGGCGACTGGATGGGCATGCTCCAGCGATAGTCCTGCGGCCGGTCCTGGCCAGGCGCGGCCAGCGCCGCGCCTGCCATCAACATGATGCCGGACATGGGTGTGGTTTTCATGTTGCTCCCGCTTGGGGTTCGGCTGGCGCTGGCGCGGCAGCCTTGGGGAAGGGGCCAGGTAGCCGATCAAGACCATCAGCAAGCCGACACCCACGAAAGACACGATGCGTTCGATGCCGCCCACGTTCGACAGATCGATCAGGAACAGCTTCAGGACAACCAGTCCCAGCAGTACGGCGCCCATGCTCCATTGCTGGCGCCGCTGTTGGCGGGCCGCATGGCGCATCAGCAGCAGGGCCGTGACGCTCCACACCAGCGACAGCATCGCTTGCACGAACTGCGAGGCCAGCATGGCGTCAAACGTGTAGGGCACGCCGAGGTAGTGCGACACCGTGCGCAGCAGCATCAGGTTGAACCAGCCGTACAGCAAGCACGCGGCCACGACGGGCAAGCGCGCTTGCCACAGGGACGGCAGGGGGATCTGGCCGGCCGGGAATAAACGGTAGCTGGCGATGGCCAGCAGGACGGCAAAGCCCGTGCTCAAGTCCAGAGGATTGAGCAGCGGCAAGTAGGGCAGCGGCGCCATGGCGCCGTCATCGACAATATTCCATGCGGCGATCAGCAGCAGCGACCACAGGGCGCCCAGCGGTATCAGGGTGCGCTGGTACCACGCGGCAATCGGCGCCACCGGCCAGGCGCCGGCGCGGCAGCGGCGGATCAGCCAGGCCAGCGCCAGCATCATGGCCCAGGCCGGCAAGTAGCGGGCCCAGGCGGGGCTGACGCTGCCTTCGTGGCGCGCCAGCCAGGCGCCCACATGCATGGCGCCCACGGGCCACAGCATCAGCCATGGCGCGGCCGTGCGCAGCGTATGCAACAGGCGCAGCGCGCGCACGTCGAGTGGCCAGCCCGCCTTGGGCCAGGCCAGCAGCAGGTATTCGCCGGCCGCCAGGGCGCCAGCCAGGGCCAGCCAGCTCAAGCCCGTCGGCAGGTAGTCGCGCACATACAGCGCCAGCAGCATGTTGGCGCTCCACAGGCCCAGGCCGAGCCAGGCAGCCACGGTCAACCAGCGCAGCTGCGGCCAATCGAGGCGCCGCGCCAGGATGGCGAACAAGGGCGTCGTGACGCACACGGCGAGCAGGTACAGCGCCAGCCAGTGCTCGCCCGCGTGCGGCTGCAGTTCCAGGTCGCCGTCGATCAGGCGCAGCAGCCAGCTGGTGAAGGGCATGAGGATGGCGGCAAACCACAGCAAGCCGCTCCACACCAGCAGGGGACGCGCTGCCAGCGCCAGCAGCGCGTCGCCGCCGCGCGCGCGCAGCGCCAGGAAACGGGCGCTGGCAAAGGCGGCGGCGCCCAGCAGCAGGGCGCTGAGGAAGGAGCCGCCGAACAGGCTGGCCGGGTGCTGGTCCCAGGCCCAGCTGGCGCGGCTGAGCATGACCATGCCTGCCAGTACCTGCACGGCCAGCAGCAGGGCGCGCGGCGCATGCCATTGTTCGCGCCGCGCCAGCGCCGCCAGCAGGGCCGCCACTGCCAGCGCGCTGACGGTCAGCAGATTCAGTTGCGTGGCGGCGTCCGTGCGCAGCAGGATCTCGCTCCAGATGCCGCCCAGCAGCCAGGCGGTGGCGGCCGTCAGGAACAGCACGGACATGCTGCTCATGAACTCCGGCTGCAAGTGGCTGCCGTGGCGGCGGAAATTGTAGGCCATCACCAGCGCGGCGGCGGCCAGCAGCGCGCAGCCGAGCCAGATGTTGGCCTGCAGGGCCGATGCCGTATCGAGTTCCTGTATGGCGGTGAGGAAGGCAAGCCAGGCGGCCCCCTGCACCAGCAGGCCGAAGGCCCAGGCCAGGGTCTGGCGCTGGCGCAAGCCGACCCAGACGATGCCCGCGCCTTCCAGCGCCCAGGCGGCCGACGTCCAGCGGCCATCGAGGGCGAACGGGATGGCCAGGGTGCCGAAGACGATGCCCAGCGCGAGGAAGGCTTCGGCCAGCAGTTTGAAACCGTTCCTGCGCCACAGGGCCACGGCCAGGCCAGTGTAGGTCAAACCGGCGGCCAGGGCGGAAAACGCCAGACCAAATTCAAAGTGCCGGACCAGGCCGTATTGCAGGCCCATGGCCGCCAGCGGCGTGCCGAACACGAGCGTGCCATCCACGTAGTGTTTCAGGCGCGGCGCCTGGCGTGCGCAGTAGGCGATCGCGATGCCGATATAGAACAGCACGAACAGGATCAAAAACAGTTGCGTCGACAGATAGTGCTCGGGAGTGTAGCGCAGCAGGCCCCAGGTGGTGGCGACGACGAAGGTGAAGCCAAAGCTCAGCACATTCAGGACGCGCCAGGCGCGTTGCAGGGCGATGGCGAAGACGCCCGCATTGAGCAGCGCGTAATAGCTGAACAGGCCGATATGGTTGCCGCTGCCCGTCGACACGAGCAGGGGCACGGCAAAGCCGCCGACGATGCCGAAGACGGCCAGCCAGACGGCGTTTTGCAGCACGGCCAGCAGACACGTGAACGCCGTCAGCACGAACAGCACGGCAAACGCCAGGCCGGCCGGGATCAGTTCATACAGGCGGAAGGCGCCGAACGTCACCAGCATCAATATCGCCAGCGCCGTGCCCTGCAGCGGCAGGCTGATGCCGGGGCGGCTGAGGCGGATGCGCCAGGCCCAGGCCAGCAGGGCGATGTCGGCCAGCGCGATGCCGGCCAGGCGCAGCTCGATGGGCAGCGTGACCTGCGCCGACACGTATTTGAGCAGGAAGCTGACACCGAGGAAGAGGATCAATAAACCCAGCTTGGCGACCAGGTTGCCGGTAAACAGCCAGTTCTTCGCCTTGGCAAACAGGCCATCCGGGCGCGCGATCCAGGACGGGGTGTTGGTGGCGGCGGATGCTGGTTTGGCAGGCGCCGGCGCGGTAGGCGGCGCAGGCCTGGGCGGGGCTGCCGCCGGCACTGCCGGTGCGGCCTTTGCCAGTTCGAGCGGCTCGGTCATGGCCGCTTGCGGTACCGGTGCCGGTGTCGGCGCGGAAACAGGCACAGGCGCCGGTACTGCACTCTCCTCGGCGGGCGGGGCAAGTGGCGCGTCGGCCTGGCCTTCCAGCGCTTGCAGGCGCTGCTGGATGCCGTTGACTTCCTTGCGCAGGCGCGCCGTCAGCAGCTCCAGGTCGGCCACCTTTCTGCGGTATTGCAATGCCTGCACAAAGGCGGCAATCAGCAAGCCAAGGATGAACAGCGTGATCAATCCAAACATGGAGTAGCTTTCCTGGAAGGGCAGGGCGAAGGCGCCCGAAGTATGCGCACATTACCTTATTATCAAGAGACAGGCGATTTCTGTTGTGTCAGGGTAAGTACCGGGGACGGCATCAGGAAGACGTGGCCAGCATTGCGCGGCAGGCTGTTTTCCGTATTGACGCCAAGCAAGATGACGACATTCAGATTGTCGCGCGCAGGATAGTGCTGTATTTTAGCAATTCCTTAATTGCCGGTTCCCCATGCCATGAGTCAAAGCAGCCAGTTTTCCTTATTGTCGCAGCGCCGTTTCGGGCCCTTCTTCTGGACCCAGTTCTTTGGCGCCTTCAACGACAATCTGTTCAAGACGGCCCTGATGGTGATCCTCGCCTACGATGCGCTGAGCTGGACCACGCTCGACCCGTCCACCATCACCAACCTGATTCCCGGCCTGTTCATCCTGCCCTACGTCGTGTTTTCGGCCACGGCCGGCCAGCTGGCCGACAAGTTTGAAAAGGCGGGCCTGGCCCGTTTCGTCAAATGGATGGAACTGGCCATCATGGCCGTGGCCGCCGCCGGCTGGATGACGCACACGCTGTGGCTGCTGGTGGCCGCCGTGGTGGGCATGGGCATCCATTCCACCCTGTTCGGCCCCGTGAAATATGCGTATCTGCCACAACAACTGAAACCCGAGGAATTGGTCGGTGGCAATGGCCTGATCGAGATGGGCACCTTTGTCGGCATCTTGTTGGGCGAAATCCTCGGCGCCGTCTTGATCGTGCACAAGCCGCTGGGCGTGGAACTGGTGGCGGGCGCGACGATCGCCGTGGCCGTCTTGGGCCTGATCGCCAGCTACCGCGTGCCGCGCACGCCCGCGCCCGAGCCGGAGCTGAAGGTGAGCCTGAATTTTGTCGCCGAATCGTTCCGCAACCTGAATTTTTCGCGCAAGAACCGCCCCGTCTTCCTGGCCATGCTGGGCAACTCCTGGTTCTGGTTCTACGGCGCCCTGATCCTGGCCCAGTTCCCCGTACTCGAAGGATTTCCTGCATGGCGACCACAGCGTGTTCGTGCTGCTGCTGACGGTGTTTTCCGTCGGCATCGGCACGGGTTCCTTGCTGTGCGAACGGCTGTCGGGCCACAAGATCGAGATCGGCCTGGTGCCGTTCGGCTCCATCGGCCTGTCGCTGTTCGGCATCGACCTGTATTTCGCCAGCAATGCCTACGCGAATACGCACATCGTCGATGCCCTGGCGTTTGTGGGCCAGGCCGGCGTGCCGCGCATTTTGCTCGACATCGTCATGATCGGCGTGTTCGGCGGCTTCTTCATCGTGCCCCTGTTCGCCCTGATCCAGACGCGTTGCGACCCGAAACACATTTCGCGCACGATCGCCGGCATGAATATTTTGAACGCCCTGTTCATGGTGGCTGCCGCCGGAGTGGCCATCGTGCTGCTGGGACAAGGATTTACGATCCCGCAGCTGTTCCTCGTCACGGCGATTCTGAATGCGCTGGTGGCTGCCTACATCTTCTCGCTGGTGCCGGAATTCCTCATGCGTTTCCTCGCGTGGATACTCATCCAGACCGTGCATCGGGTCAAAGTCGTCGATGGCGAGCGCATCCCTGCGGAGGGGGCGGCCGTGCTGGTTTGCAACCACGTCAGCTACGTGGACGCCATCGTCATCATGGCGGCCAGCCCGCGCCCCATCCGCTTCGTCATGGACCACCGCATCTTCAAGATGCCGCTGATGGGCTGGATTTTCCGCACGGCCAAGGCGATTCCCATCGCGCCGGCCAAGGAAGATCCTTTCCTGATGGAAAAGGCCTTCATCGATATCGCGCAAGCGCTGCATGAAGGCGAGCTGGTGTGCATCTTCCCCGAAGGCAAGCTGACGCGCACGGGCCAGATCAGCGAATTCAAGGGCGGCATCGCCAAGATCGTCGAGCGCAGCAAGGTGCCCGTGATTCCGCTGGCGCTGCGCGGTTTGTGGGGACATCTGTTGAGCCATCGCAATGGCCATTTGTTCGAGCGCGCCTTCAAGGCGGGTTTGCGCTCGCGTCTGTCGCTGGCCGTGGGCATGCCCGTGGCGCCCGAGGCCGCCACGCCGGAACTGTTGCAGCAAAAGGTGCAGGAGCTGCGCGGCAAGTGGAAATAAGCGCTATGACGTTGTCTGCGTAGCCGTCCCTTCCTGCCGTGCCAGGTGCGCGCGCAGCAGGGCGGTGATGGCGTCGAAATCCACGGGTTTCGTCAGGTGATGGTCGAAACCGGCTTGCTCGGTGCGCGCGCGCGCTTCGCCCTGGCCCCAGCCCGTCAGGGCGATCATCAGCACGTCGCGCCCGTGCGCACGCTGGCGTATCTGGCGCGCCGCCTCGTAGCCATCCATGTCCGGCATGCCCAGGTCCATCACCACCAGTTGCGGCCATACCCTGTCGACGGCTGCCAGCGCCTGCGCGCCGCCATACGCGACTTGGGCGGCATAGCCCTCGAGCTGGAACAGGCTTTGCAGGGAATCGGCCGCGTCGCGGTTGTCGTCCACCACCAGCACTGGCACGGGCTGGCCCGCGCCGGCGGGCGTGTCGCTTCCGGCGGCGGGCGGCGTGGCGGTCGGGGGCGCTGGCGCCGGCCGGCAGGGTGACGATGAAGCGGCTGCCGCGTCCCGGCCCGTCGCTGTAGGCCTCGATGCTGCCGCCATGCATTTCGGCAAATTGGCGCGCCAGGCTCAGGCCGATGCCCAGGCCGCTGGTTATCTGGCCCTCCACCGTGCGTCCCTGTTCGAACATGGAAAAGATGCGCGCGATGGCGTCCGGGTCGATGCCGATGCCATTGTCTTCGACCATCACCTGCAGCTGGCCTTGCGCCAGGCGCGCCGTAATGTGGATGAGCCCGTCGTCAGGCGTGAACTTCACGGCATTCGAGACGATATTGGTAAAGATCTGCACCACCCTCGCATAGTCGGCATGCAATGTGATGGGATGCGGCGGCATATCGCGGGTGATGCGGATGTGCCGGCTGCTGGCCGCGGGTTGGCATAGTTCGATGACATGCTCGAGTACTTGCTGTAACTCAAACTGCTTGCGCTGCAGCAGGACCTTGCCGCTGGTGATGCGCGCCACGTCGAGCAAGTCATCCACCAGCCGCGTCAGGTGCGTCACCTGGCGTTCGATCACGTCGCTCACCTTGCCGACCTGCTCAGATGCCGGAAACAGGTGCTTGAGCAGGGCCACCGACGACTTGATGGGGGCCAGCGGATTGCGCAGTTCATGCCCGAGGCTGGCAATGAATTCGTCCTTGCGCCGCTGCGTCTCGCGCACCTGGTACTGGCGCCGGCGCGCGCGCAGCATGGCGTGCGCCGAGGTGATCAGGGTCAGGATGTGCACGGGGCGTTCCAGCAGGGTCAGGTTGCCCAGGGCGGCGATGGCTTGGCGCACGGGCAGGGAATCGAGTCCCGCGTGCGTCAGCAGGATGATGGGCAAGTCGGACCAGTCCGGTTGCTGCCGGGCATAGGCGTCGAGCACGGAATACACGCCCGCATGCAGCGCCTCGTCGACCGTCAGTACGCCGCCGGCGCCCAGCGCCAGCTGCTCGGCCAGTTCGCCCGGCGAGCGGCAGGCGTGGCTGGCGATGGCGCTGCCCGCCAATACCGTGCCGGCCAGGGCGGCATCCTGGCCGGCAGGCGCGTAGATCAGGATGCGCTGCTCCATGGCATTCCTAAGGGAAAGGCGTGCCGCCGATGGTAGGCAAGCCCGAGAGGATGCCGTGAAAGCCGGCCAGGGCCGGGCCGATGCGGATGCCCTGCGGGCTGATCTCGAAGCGGCGGATGCTGCGCTCGTGCGCGCTGCCGCGTTTCTTGAAGACGGAAATGGCTTGCCGCACCTCGCCTTCCGTTTCGTAGTAGCGCAGCATGATGACGCTGTCGGCCAGATAGCTGGCGTCGGCCGCCGTCGTCATCGAAGTGCCCAGCATGTTTTGCTGCACGCCGACGAGCAGGGTCGTCACGCCGTGCTGGCTCAGGTAATTGAGCAGTTCATGCAGGTAGGTGCTCTGGAAGCGTTCATCGGGCACGGCGTGCATGTAGCCGTTCAGGCTGTCGATGACGATCACCTTGGCGCCCCGCTGCGCCGCGTCGACCACGGCCTGGGCGAATTCGCCCGGTGTCAGCTCGGCCGGATCGATCTGCTGCGCGCTCAGCAGGCCTGTGTCGAGCGCCGCCTGCAGGCGCATGCCCACGCTGTCGGTCCGGTTCAGCAGCTTGCTGCGCGCCTCCTCGAACAGGAACATGGCGCATGGTTCGCCGCGCGTCGTGGCCGCGTGCACGAATTGCGCCGCCAGGGTGGACTTGCCGCTGCCGGCCGGGCCGGAAAGGAGCGTGCTCATGCCTTCTTCCAGGCCGCCGCCTATCATGGCGTCGAGTTCGGGCACGCCGCTCGACAGGCGCCGGTGCCCGCCATCGCGGCGCGTGTCGGCCGCCACCAGCCGCGGATAGACGACCAGGCCGTCACGGGCGATCTTGTAGTCGTGCGTGCCGCTGCGAAATGGCACGCCCCGGTATTTCACCACCCGCACGCGGCGCCGGTCATTGCCATAGGCCTGGTTTTGCAGCTCCAGCGCGATCACGCAATGGGCCACGCTACGCACTTGCAAGCCGTCGTCCAGCGCGGAACGGTCATCGATCAGCACGGTGGTGCAGTGCCGGCTGGCCAGATATTGTTTCAACGCCACGACCTGGCGCCTGTAGCGCAAGGGGTTTTCCGCCAGCAGCTGCAGTTCGGACAGCGAATCGAGCACGAGGCGGGCCGGGCGGTGTTTTTCGATGGCGGCCAGGATGCGCTGGTTGGTCGAGGCCAGTTCGATTTCGGACGGATGGAAGATCGTGTACTGGCGCTCGGGATTGAGTATGTCGTCGCTGGGCGCCACTTCTTCGATGGCGATGCCGGCCAGGTCCCAGCCGTGCGACAGGGCTGCGCCGCGCAGCTCGATCTCGGATTCGGCCAGGGCGATATACAGCACGGGCGTGCCGTTGCGCGCCCCTTCGGCCAGAAACTGCAGCGCCAGGGTGGTCTTGCCTGTACCTGGCACGCCTTCGAGCAGGTACAGGCGATCGGCCAGCAGGCCGCCCGTCAATATGGTGTCGAGGCCCGGGATGCCCGTCGACAGCAGCGGCGGCGCGTCCAGGCCGCCCGCGCCATCGTCTTGCGCCGTTCCTTGCGCCTGTGCTGTCATCATCGCGTCCTCGCTTCGCCATGCTGTGGCCAATATATTAGCGCGTCCGCCGCGGCATGTCTTTTCGATACCATTGGTAAATAATCACCTCGGCATACTTGCGGGCAGGGCGGAGTGTTGCGTCCTTGTCGGCCAGTTCAGCAAAGAACTCTTGACCCTGCTAAAGTATTCACTCAATCCACCTTTTCCGCTTTGCCGTTTTAGCCACCGCTCGCCAGGTTCCTGCTCAACTGTGCTGGCGTGCCACCGCTGTTGCTGTCTTCATTTTATTGCCTCATTGATAAGTTAATTCGCTTGATAGTTACTATGTTTCAATTGTAACGATGCTTGACGATTTTAGAATGATCGTTCATTCTTTGATCTGCGTTAATAAATTTAGTCATTTCTAACGACACTAGCCAGCTTCTTTTTCAGAAAGTCCAAGATGCAACCAACCTTTTCCCTGACGTCGCCGCGTACGAGCGGCGCTATTGCCGTTCTGTGCGCCACTGTAATCATGGCCGGCTGCAGTAAAAAACAGGAAGCACCTCACGCGCAGCAAGCGCCGCAGGTGGTCGTGTTTACTGTTAATCCGGCCGCGTTGCCGATGAGCGCCGAATTGCCCGGCCGCACGAATGCCTACCAATTCGCCGATGTGCGCCCGCAAGTGGGCGGTTTGATCCAGAAGCGCCTGTTCGTCGAGGGTAGCGATGTGAAAGCGGGCACGGCCCTGTATCAGATCGATTCCGCCACCTACCAGGCCGCCGCCAATTCGGCCAAGGCCGCGCTGTCGAAAGCCAAGGCCAACCTGTTGACGGCCGGTCCGAAAGCCGCGCGCTACAAGGAACTGGTGGCCATCGAAGGCGTCAGCCGCCAGGAATACGATGATGCCGTCGCCGCGTTCGAGCAAGCCAAGGCAGACGTCGAGTCCGCCACTGCGGCGCTGGAATCGGCGAACATCAACCTGCGCTACAGCACCGTGACGGCGCCGATCAGCGGCCGCACCAGCCGCTCGACCGTGACGGCCGGCGCGCTGGTGACGGCGGGCCAGGCCGAAGCGCTGACCACCGTGCAGCAACTCGACCCGATCTATGTCGACGTGACCCAGTCGAGCACCGACCTGCTGCGCCTGAAACGCCAGATGGCCGATGGTTCGCTGAAGAAAGTAGGCGAAGGCCAGGCCAAGGTCGACCTGATCCTGCCGGACGGCAGCAAGTACGGCGCATCGGGCAAGCTGCAGTTCGCCGGCGTGACGGTCGATCCGACCACCGGCAACGTCATCTTGCGCGCGCTGTTCCCGAACCCGAAAGGCGAATTGCTGCCAGGTATGTACGTGCGTGCGCAGCTGGAAACGGGCGTGGATGAGAAAGCCATTACCGTGCCGCAAGTGGGCGTGACGCGCAACCAGAAGGGCCAGGCCACGGCCCTGATCCTGAACAAGGAAAACAAGGTCGAGCAGCGCGTGCTGACCACCAGCGGCACCGTCGGCACCAACTGGCTGGTGACGTCCGGCCTGGCCGCAGGCGACCGCGTGATCGTGGAAGGCTTGCAAAAAGTCAAGCCAGGCGCCCCAGCCGTTGCCGTGCCGGCCAAGGCCGAAGCTGCTCCTGCGCCCGCGCCCGCCGCTGCCGCTTCTGCCGCCGCATCGGCTGCCAGCGCCCACTAATTCAGGAGAATATTAATGGCCCGTTTTTTCATTGACCGCCCGATTTTTGCCTGGGTGGTCGCGATCGTCATCATGCTTGCCGGCGTGATTTCGATCCTCAGCCTGCCGATCGCGCAGTATCCGAGCATCGCCCCGCCGTCGATTTCGATCAGCGGCTCCTACCCTGGCGCCTCCGCCAAGACCGTGGAAGATGCGGTCACCCAGGTCATCGAACAAAAGATGAAGGGTATCGACGGCTTGCGCTACATGTCCTCGTCGAGCGATGCGACTGGCGGCATCAGCATCACGCTGACGTTTACCAGCGGGACCAATCCCGACATCGCCCAGGTGCAGGTACAGAACAAGCTGCAGCTGGCCACGCCGCTGCTGCCGACGGCTGTCACGCAACAGGGTCTTGTCGTGTCGAAAGCGACGAAGAACTTCCTGATGGTGTTCGGCTTCATTTCCGAAAACGGCAAGATGGACCAGACCGACTTGAGCGACTATGTGGCCGCCAACGTCGTCGATCCGCTCAGCCGTGTTGCCGGTGTGGGCGACGTGACCCTGTTCGGTTCGCAGTACGCCATGCGTATCTGGCTCGACCCGGCCAAGCTGCAAAGTTTTAACCTGACCCCGGCGGACGTGATCACGGCCGTGCAGGCGCAGAATGCGGAAGTGTCGGCCGGTGAACTGGGCGGCACGCCGTCCGTCAAGGGTCAGCAGCTGAACGCCACCGTGTCGGCGCAAAGCCGTTTGCAAACGGTGGAGCAGTTCGGCGCCATCTTGCTGAAAACCACGACCAACGGTGCCATGGTGTACCTGAAGGATGTGGCCAGCATGGAACTGGGCCGCGAGAACTACAACACCGTGGCCCGCTACAACGGCCATGCGGCCACCGGCGTGGCGATCAAGCTGGCGACGGGCGCCAACGCGCTCGATACGGCCAATGCGGCGAAAGCCATGCTGGGCAACCTGAGCAAGCAATTCCCTGAAGGCATGAGCTACCAGGTGGCGTTCGACACCACCCCGTTCGTGAAACTGTCCATCGAAGAAGTGGTGAAAACCCTGGTCGAAGCGGTGATCCTGGTATTCCTCGTGATGTATCTGTTCCTGCAGAACTTCCGCGCCACCCTGATCCCGACCATGGCCGTGCCGGTCGTGCTGCTGGGTACCTTCGGCATCCTGAACGCCTTCGGCTATTCGATCAATACGCTCACCATGTTCGCCATGGTGCTGGCCATCGGCCTGCTGGTCGACGATGCGATCGTGGTGGTGGAAAACGTCGAGCGCGTGATGAGCGAAGAGGGCTTGTCGCCGCTGGAAGCGACGCGCAAGTCGATGACGCAGATCACGGGCGCGCTGGTCGGTATCGCCATGGTGCTGTCGGCCGTGTTCGTGCCGATGGCCTTCTTCGGCGGTTCGACGGGCGTGATTTACCGCCAGTTCTCGATCACGATCGTCTCGTCGATGGTGCTGTCCGTCATCGTCGCGCTGGTGTTTACGCCAGCCTTGTGCGCCACCCTGTTGAAACCGGTCGAGAAGGGCCATCACGCGACGAACAAGGGTTTCTTCGGCTGGTTCAACCGCAGCTTCGACCGCAGCAGCAACACCTACCAGGGCTGGGTCGGCGCCATGATCACGCACCGTTTCCGCTCGATGCTGCTGTACGTGCTGCTGCTGGCTGGCCTGGTGTTCATCTTCATGCGCCTGCCGACCTCGTTCCTGCCGGAAGAAGACCAGGGCATCCTGTTTACGCAGATTCAATTGCCGACGGGCGCCACGCAAGAGCGCACCCTGAAGGTGATCGAACAGGTCGAAGACCACTTCATGAACAGCGAGAAGGACAACGTCGCTTCCGTGTTTGCCGTCGCCGGTTTCAGCTTCGGCGGTAACGGCCAGAATACGGGTATCGCCTTCGTGCGCCTGAAAGACTGGTCGCTGCGCAAGGACGTGGCGCAGAAGGCGCCGGCCGTGGCCGGTCGCGCCATGGGCAAGCTGTTGCAGATCAAGGATGCGATGGTGTTTACGTTCGCCCCGCCTGCCGTGCTGGAACTGGGTAACGCCACCGGTTTCGACATGCAGCTGCAGGATATCGGCGGTGTCGGCCATGACGCCCTGATGGCGGCGCGTAACCAGTTGCTGGGCATGGCGTCGCAGAATCCGGCCATGGTGGGCGTGCGCCCGAACGGCCAGGAAGATACGCCGCAGTACAAGATCGACATCGACCAGCAGAAAGCCACCGCGCTGGGCTTGCAGATCTCGGAAATCAACCGCGTGCTGAGCGTGGGCTGGGGTAGCTCGTATGTGAACGACTTCCTCGACCGTGGCCGCGTGAAGAAAGTGTTCATGCAAGGTAATGCCGAATCGCGCATGCTGCCGGAAGACTTGAACAAGTGGTTCGTGCGCAACACGGCTGGCCAGATGGTGCCGTTCTCGGCCTTTGCCACCGGCAAGTGGATTTACGCGTCGCCGCGCCTGGAACGCTACAACGGCTTGCCGTCGGTAGAGATCCTCGGTACGCCGGCGCCGGGCCAGAGCACGGGCGCCGCCATGAACGCGATGGAAGAGATGGTGGCCAAGCTGCCGCCTGGCATCGGCTTCAGCTGGACCGGCGTGTCGCTGGAAGAGCGCGAATCCGGTTCGCAGACGCCGCAGCTGTACGCGCTGTCGCTGCTGATCGTCTTCCTGTGCCTGGCCGCGCTGTATGAAAGCTGGTCGATTCCATTCTCCGTGCTGCTGGTCGTGCCGCTGGGCGTGATCGGCGCCGTGCTGGGTACCTGGCTGTTCGGCCTGTCGAACGACGTGTACTTCCAGGTGGGCTTGCTCACGGTGGTGGGCCTGTCGGCGAAGAACGCGATTCTGATCGTCGAGTTTGCCAAGGAAATGCAGGAATCGGGCATGTCGCTGCTGGACGCGACCTTGCACGCGGTGCGTCTGCGTCTGCGTCCGATCCTGATGACCTCGATCGCCTTCGGCCTGGGCGTGTTGCCACTGGCCATTTCCAGCGGCGCCGGTTCCGGCAGCCAGAACGCCATCGGTATCGGCGTGCTGGGCGGTATGTTGACGGCCACGTTCCTCGGTATCTTCTTCGTGCCGGTGTTCTTCGTGCTGGTGCGCGGCTTCTTCTCGAAGCCGGACGCGCCCGCCACGCCGGCGACGCCTGGTTCGCCAGCCGTCACGCTTTCCAAGGATGCACATTAATATGAAAAAATCACTCCTCTCCATGGCGGCGCTGGCCTTGCTGGCCGGTTGCAGCCTGGCTCCCACGTACGAGCGTCCGGCGGCGCCTGCGCCCACGGCGTGGCCGACCGGCCCTTCCTACAAGGCCGATACGGCCGCCGCCGACGCCAAGCCGGTGGCGGACATCGCCTGGCGCGAGTTCTTTGCCGATGCTCGCCTGCGCCAGGTACTGGAACTGGCGCTGGCCAACAACCGCGACCTGCGCGTCTCGATCCTCAACATCGAGAAGGCGCGCGCCACCTACGGCATCGAACGCGCCGCCCTGATCCCGACCCTGTCGGCCTCGGGCGGCCAGTCGGCCACGCGCATTTCGAAAAACGCCAGCCCGACGGGCGAAGCGTCCATCAACCGCCAGTACACGGCGAACCTGGGCGTGTCGGCCTACGAGCTGGACTTCTTCGGCCGCGTGCGCAGCCTGTCCGACAGCGCGCTGGAGCAATACCTGGGCACGGAAGAAGCACGCCGTGCTCAGCAGATCAGCCTGGTGGCCGAAGTGGCCAGCACCTATCTGAACCTGGTGGCCGACCAGCAGCGCCTGCGCGTGGCGCAGGACACCCTGAAGAGCCAGCAGTCGTCGTATGACCTGGCCGTGCGCCGCTTCAGCGCGGGCGCCACCTCGGGCCTGGACAAGTACGACGCCCAGACCAGTGTCGAGTCGGCCCGTTCCGACGTGGCGGTCTTCACGAGCCAGGTGGCGCTGGACCAGAACGCGCTGGTCTTGCTGGTGGGCGGCCCCGTGCCGGCCGACCTGCTGCCGCCAGCCGAGTTCGGCACCGTGACGGCGCTGGCAGACATTCCGTCCGGCGTGCCGTCGGACGTGCTGCAGCGCCGTCCCGACGTGCTGGCGGCCGAGCGCACCCTGCGCGCCGCCAACGCCAACATCGGCGCGGCGCGCGCGGCCTTCTTCCCGCGCATTTCGCTGACGGCCACGGCCGGTTCGGTCAGCGACAACCTGTCGGGCCTGTTCAAGGGCGGCAGCGGCACGTGGAGTTTCCTGCCGCAGATCAGCTTGCCGATCTTCGATGGCGGCGTGAATCGCGCCAACCTCGATATCGCCAAGGTGCAGCGTGAAATCTCCGTGGCGCAATACGAAAAGGCGATCCAGGTGGCCTTCCGTGAAGTGTCCGATGCGCTGGCCCAGCGCGGCACCATCGACGAGCGCCTGCAATCGCAGGTCTCGCTGGTCGAGGCGTCGACGAAGAGCTACACCATCCACGACGCGCGCTACAAGCAGGGCGCCGAGTCCTACCTGAACGCCCTGGTGGCCCAGCGCGCGCTGTACACGGCGCAGCAAAGCCTGATCACGGCGCGCCTGGCCAAGTCGACCAACCTGGTCACCTTGTACAAGGTGCTGGGCGGCGGTTGGCAGCCTGAGCAGACAGCCGTCGCGGCGGCTGGCGGCGCCCAATAATCACGGGGACGCCGACGCCGGCCTTGCCCGCAAGGGCAGGGCCGGCGCGCTACTGGAAAAGTCATGAACCAAGTTGAAAAGAAGCATCCGGACCCCGAGCGCGCCAATACGCGGCGCAAACAGGTGCTCGATGCGGCTGAAAGCTGCTTCAGCCGCCGCGGTTTCCACGGCGCCAGCATGGCCGAGATATCGAAGGCGGCCGGCATGAGCGCGGGCCACATCTATAATTATTTTGACAGCAAGGACGCGATCATCGCCGCCTTCGTCATGCAGAATACGGAGCGGGTGTCGAACCTGATGCAGGACCTGGCGCAGCGCGACGATCCGCTGCAGGCGGTGATCGACAATGCGGGCGAGCATGTGCTCGAAGCGCTGGACCCGACCACGTGGATGATGCCGCTGGAAATCTTTGCCGAAGCGTCGCGCAATCCGGTGATCGCGGAAATGCTGCAATGCTCGGACCGGCGCTCGCGCCAGTTATTTCTCTCCATCATACGCGACGCGCGCATCAGGCGCGGCTTGCCGGCTGGCGAGGAAATGCTGCAAGGGCGCCTTGATGCCCTGGTGGCCATGTACCAGGGTCTGCCCGTGCGCTTCATTCACAATCCGGACGTGAAGGTCGAGCCGCTGATCGCGGGCTTTCGCATCGTCCTGACGGCGCTGCTGCTGAGCGAATAGGGCGCTTGAACGGGGCATGCAAAAAAGTTTGCGCAGATCGACATGAATCGTGCGCAAAGCATGGCAAAAACCTAAAAGCGTCTGCTATAATTCCCACCTCGTCGGGGCGTAGCGCAGCCTGGTAGCGTACATGCATGGGGTGCATGGGGTCGGAAGTTCGAATCTTCTCGCCCCGACCATTAGATTCAAGGAGTTACGGCGCAAGCTGTATCAAAACCCGGCACTGTATATTAGATAATTGTCTAATATCGGTGCCGGGTTTTTCCGTTTACGCGACGTATGATTTCATTGCTGCATGCCGATGTCCGTTATCGGCCTGTCGCGTTGAAGTACGCCAGCTGCGCACGCGATCTTCACGATTTGCCACTGTCCCGGCAAACAACAGGCGGAGGCGGCGATGACGGGACGTCAGGCGAGCTGCCCGAGCCGCAGCGGGGAATTGCTGCCGCATCGCCGGATATCGGCCGGCTGTTCCTTGCCGTTATGGCAGGGTCATGTCCAGGCCGACCATGCTGACAACGACGAAGGTGACGATCCCCAGGGCCAGCAGCAATAGCGCGAAGATGGCGACCACCTTGCCGCTGGCGCGCAGCACCGCGCGATTCTGCTTCGCCTTGTCCTTATCCTTCTTCCCTTGATCGTAATGCCACTTGATGGCGAAGAACATGCCCGTGGCGAGCACGAGAGCCTTGAACGTCACGAAGACTATGGGGGTCCAATCGATCATTTTGCGTATTTCCAGTCTATTACTTGACACTATCTGAGGAGCACTACCTCAACACGCTGCTTCAGCAGCTTCTGTTCACACCATCCCCCAGGCATCCTGTTTGACTCTTTCATTATATCCAGCTATGAAATCAGCATGGCATCGCGCGCCGTGATTTGCCGCATGATGCAGGTGAGCGAGGAAAAAACGTCAGCGACTGCCATGCAAGGATGGTGTTGCTGCACGTTCTGATGCATACTACTTGAAAACAATTTCCATACAATTAGACAAAATGTCCCAGTTGAAACCCATACAAGATGAACATGAGGCTATCTGGTTGCCGCGATTGACCGGGAACAAGGGGCCACGTTTCTTGCAGATCGCGGATGCCTTGCAAGCGGCGGTGGCAGAGGGCTCGGTGAAGCCGGGCGACCGCCTGCCGACGCAGCGCCAGCTGGCAGCACAGCTGGGCGTCGACCTGACGACGATCACGCGCGCATACGACGAAGCCAGGCGCCGCAACTTGCTGGAGGGCCGCGGCGCGCGGGGCACGTATGCCGCGGCGCCGAAAGTCGAATTGACCGCTATCCTCGACCTGAGCATGAATACCCCGCCACCGCCGGAGGGCGTGGACTTCGACGACATGTTGAAACAAGGTTTGTCCCAGGTCTTGATGCGGGCAGACAATGAATTGCTGATGACTTACCACCTGGGCGGGGGAAGCGACTCCGACCGCAAGGCTGGCGCCGAATGGCTGGCACCGATGTTCGGACATCTGGATTCCCGGCAGGTCGTGGTGTGTCCGGGCGCGCAAGCGGCGATCGCCGCATTGATCCTTGCGCTGACGGAGCCTGGCGAGGTGATCCTGGCGGAGCCGACGAGTTATCCCGGCTTGCGTGCCGCGGCGACCCAGTTCGGCCGGCGCGTCATTGCCGTGGAAGCGGACCAGCACGGGATGCTGCCCGGGATGCTCGAGGAAGCGTGCCGCCAGCACCAGCCCGGGCTGGTCTACCTCAACCCGACATTGCAGAACCCGACCGCCATCACCATGCCGGAACGCCGGCGCAGGGAGCTCGCCGGCGTCGCGCAGCGCTGCAATGTACGCATCGTCGAGGACGATCCCTACTGGCTCCTCGCCGATGCCCCGCCGCCGCCCATTGCCACGTTTGCCCCGGAACACGTGGTCTACATCTCGACCCTGTCGAAATGCCTGACGCCCGGCCTGCGTGTCGCCTTCGTGCTGATGCGCGACCCGATTGCGCGCGAACGTTTCCTGATCGCGCTACGATCCTTTGCGCTGATGGCCGCTCCGCTGACGGCCGCACTGGCCACCCAGTGGATACTCGACGGTTCGGCTGACGGATTGATGGAGGGCGTGCGCAACGAGGCGCGCCTGCGCCACCGGATGGCGCGCGATATCCTGGCGGGGCGCTACAGCGGCTGTGGCGACGGCCTGCACGTATGGCTCGAGTTGCCGGCGTATTGGAACTCCTCGCAGCTTGCGCGCGCAGCCGCCTCCGCCGGCATCGCGGTCACGCCGGCGGAGGCATTCGCCACGGGCAGCGCATCGGTGAACGCCATCCGGATCTCTTTGGGCTGCATCAAGGACCGTGGCCGCTTGCAGGCGGGTCTGCAACGGCTGTCTCATCTGCTTGCGCAGCGGCCCGAGTCGTTCAGCGCTGCTGTGGTCTGACTCTCCAGGGCGGGCATGCCCGAGCAAGGGTAATGCCATGGGAATCCCGGAAACATCCGCAATCACGTTCTTATGCAGATGCCAGCCAGCCCCCGTTTTCGCCATCCTGTCCCCCGATTTTCGTCCCCTGTCGCTGCCATCAACCTGGCAACACGGCTTTCGCCTATGATGGGCTGGCACGTGCTCAATGATTATATTTTCCCTTCATTCAACAACCATGAGGTGTCCATGATTCGCTATGTCCTGCCTGCCCTGTTGTTCGCCAGCGTACTGCCGGCGCACGCCCAAGTCCCCGTCAAGGAAACGCCGCTGATCGAGCGGGCCAAGCTGTTCGGCAATCCCAGCAAGTCCGGTGGCAAGCTCAGCCCCGATGGACGTTGGCTGTCGTGGATCGCGCCGCGCGATGGCGTGCTCAATGTGTGGGTGGCGCCGGCCGGCGACCTGGCGCAGGCGCGGCCGCTGACGGACGAAAAGGTGCGGCCCATCCGCGGCAGCTTCTGGTCGCCCGATTCGACAACCTTGCTGTTCATCCAGGACAAGGGCGGCGACGAGAATTTCCTGCTGTACGGCGTGAACGTGGCGACCGGCAAGCAGGTCAATTACACGCCGTTCGAGAAGACGCGCGTGCGCATCGTCCAGATCAGCAGCAAGGTCAGGGACCGCATCCTCGTCGGCATCAATAACCGCGATGCGCGCTGGCACGACGTGTACAGCCTGGACCTGGCCAGCGGCAAGCTGACGCTGGTGCAGCAGAACGATGGCTATGGCGGCTACCTGGCCGATGAATTGCTCAACTTGCGTATCGCCAGCAAGGCGCGCACTGATGGCGGCATGCAGTATTTCCGCCTGACGGATGGCAAGGTCGAGAGCACGCCGCTGACCGAAGTCGGTCTGGAAGACTCGCAGACGACGGCGCCGCTGGCGTTTACGGTCGACGGCAAGACCTTGTACTGGACCGATTCGCGCGGCCGCAATACCTCGGCTCTGCTGGCGCAGGACGTGGCCAGTGGCAAGACCACGGTCATGGCGCAAGACCCGCGCGCCGACATCGCCGATGCGCTGTACGACACGCGCACGGGCCGCGTGCAGGCGTATACGGTCAATTACCTGCAGCAGGAATATTTGCCGCTGGCGGACGACCTGAAAGCCGACCTGGCCTTCCTGAAGAAAAATACCCAGGGCCAGTTCACGGTGACGTCGCGCACGGATGCCGACGATAAATGGCTGGTGAATGTCGATGCCGTCACGGCGCCCCCATCGAGCTGGCTGTACGAGCGCAAGACCAAAAAACTCACGCGGCTGTACGTGACGCGTCCGGAACTGGAAGGCGCGCCGCTGGTGCCCATGTATCCGCAGCAAATCAAGGCGCGCGACGGTCTGAACCTGGTGTCTTACCTGACCCTGCCGCAGGCGTCGAAGGCGGGCGCCGGCGGCAAGCCCACGCAGGCGGTGCCGATGGTGCTGCTGGTGCACGGCGGCCCGTGGGCGCGCGACACCTATGGCTACAACGGCTACCACCAGTGGCTGGCCAACCGCGGCTATGCCGTGCTGTCGGTGAATTTCCGCGGCTCGACGGGTTTCGGCAAGCAGTTCATCTCGGCCGGCGACCTGCAGTGGGGCCGCAAGATGCATGACGACCTGCTCGACGCGGTGCAGTGGGCCGTGAAGAGCGGCGTGACGAGCGCCGACAAGGTGGCCATCATGGGCGGCTCGTATGGCGGCTACGCCACCCTGGCCGGCATGGCGTTCACGCCGACGGCGTTTGCCTGCGGCGTCGACATCGTCGGCCCGTCGAACCTGTTTACCTTGCTGCAAACCATCCCGCCGTACTGGGAAGCGGGCAAGCAGCAGTTCTACAAGCGCATGGGCGACCCGACCACGGAAGAGGGCCGCGCGCTGCTCAAGGAGCGCTCGCCGCTGAACTTTGCGCAGAACATCCAGCGCCCGCTGCTGATCGGCCAGGGCGCCAACGACCCGCGCGTCAACGTGGCTGAATCGGACCAGATCGTGGCGGCCATGGCGGCGAAGAATATTCCCGTCACGTATGTGCTGTTCCCCGATGAGGGCCATGGCTTTGCCCGGCCCGTCAACAACATCGCCTTCAATGCCGTGACGGAAAACTTCCTGGGGCAATGCCTGGCCGGCCGCGCCGAGCCGATCGGCGCCACCCTGAAGGCGTCCACCGCGCAGGTCAAGCATGGCGCCGAGTTTGCGCCGGGCTTGCAGGAAGCGATGCGCTAAGTAACCCCCAATAAATTATTGTGATTTCTGACTTCCATAACCGGCGCTCTGCGGCGTTGCCCGCTGCTAGCAGTGCTCGCACTGCGTCGCAGCGGGCGCCTTGCATAGCATCCGGTTCTGTTCGTCATAAATTCACAATAATTTCCTGAGGATTACTTCGGTAGCGAAAGCCGCATGGCGGTTGCAGTGACGGCGGCCGGGCTTGATGGCCCGGGCCGCCGCGTTGCCGGCGGGCGCAGATGGGGGAAATCTCACGTCAAAAGCTGTGCCAGAGGAGCAATGCTTGCATTAGAATAAATCATTGCTTTAATCACAGCGCTCACGGAATGGACTACCTGCAATGATGAATGTATTGACTCTGGAACACTTCGCCACGCGCGTCAACGATACATTTGCCGCCGTTAGCGACGGGAATGCCGCTTTCATCCTGAAGGAAGTGCGTCCCTTGCCGTCCGCCACGCTGGAGGGCATGCTGCGCGCGCCGTTCAGCTTGGTATTCCACAATCGTTCCCCCATCCTCTTCAGCCAAAAAATCTTTCAGCTGCGGCATGATGCGTTGGGCGAAGTGGGCATCTTTCTGGTGCCGGTGGCGCGTGACAGCGACGGTTTTCTGTATCAGGCGGTGTTCAACTGAGCGTGTTGCCGGAGGGGGCAGACGCGGAGGCAGGCAGGGCCAGGCGGGCGCCGTGCCGGCGCCGCCTGGCCCCCCGTTAAGTATCAATCAAATGCGGGAAACTCGCCTTGCAGGGCGATGCAGAAATTCAGCGCCAGCATGGGCTGGCGGTTTTCGTGCGCCTGCCCGCCGCCCGCCGAGGCGACGGTCTGTGGCGAGAACGTCGTGTTGGGTGTTGTCGCCGGCACGAAGGCGTTCGTACCGGTGATGCTGGTGAGGCCATCGCCCGTTTGCGGCACGTTGCGTTGCAGGCTGGCATTGGTCTGGCGGCTCAATGTCAGTTGATGGGTGTGCGCAGGAATCTGCGTGGCGCCCAGCTGGACCGTGTTGCTGCCGAACGTCTCGCCCATCACGCGCGGGGTGAGTCCCGGTCCTTGTCCCTGGCCGCAGGGCGCACGTCCCGTGAAGTTGGGCAACTGGAAGGTATTGACTCCATCGCCGCCATATTGCGTGCCGATTAATGAAAACAGGGCGGCGTATTGCCGTATCTGCAAAGTGGCGCCATTGCAGCTGGCCCACCCGTAGGGCGTGAAATTGAACCCGAAGACTTGTATTTCGCCAATGTATGGTGATGTCACGGTAGTTTCTCCTGATCGATTCTGTTGGCAGCGTATGCTTGCTGGCTGTTATTGCTGGGATGGGAAAATACCTGCCCATGCGATGCAAAATGACGCGGTCAGGGTTGGCATGGTGTTCTCATGCGGCAAGTTGCCGCCTGCGCTGCCTGTTGCCGCCGGCGCCAATGCATAGGTGGTGAGGCCAGCCAGACTGCTGGTGTACATCTTGTCGTTATTGACCGGGGCCGCCAGCTGCGTGTTGACCGCTGGCGTATCCACCGTCGCCAGCGAGCTGAGCGCACTGACCACGTGCGTATGCGCGGGAAGCTGGGTCTGCAGCAAGGTCACCGTTTCGCTGCCGCTTTTTTGCCCCAGGACGCGTGGCGTCAGGCCAGGACCCGTACCCTGGTGCAGGGGAACCTGGCCGCGCAGGTCGGGCACGGCGAAGGTATTGACGCCGTCGCCGCCGTAGGTGGTGCCCAGCAGGGTGTACAGCACTTCGTTATTGGCGATCGGTTTCAGGCTGCCGTCGCAGGCAAACCAGCCGGAAGGAATACGGGGAAAGGAAAACAGGCGGATTTCGCCGACATAGGGTGTGGACATGACTATGCTCCGTGGGAAGTGGCTGGCACGTTAGTTGCGCGACGGGAAGATACCGCTCAGGGCGATATTGAAATTGAGCACCTGGAATGGCTGCATATTGTTATGCGCCTGGTTACCGCCGGTCTGGCCCAGGGTCTGGCTGTTCAAGGACACTTGCGGGCCCGCCGTGCCATAGATGAATTCCGCGCCGCTGCCGCCGTACAGCGTGTTGGTCGGGTTCTTCGTGGTGCCGGGCGTGGTCGAGGCATTCAGCGCATGCGTATGCGCCGGGATCTCAGTCAGTGTCAAAGTGATAGCTTCCGCACCGGCACGCATACCGATCGGATAGGGTGCAGGTTGCCAGGAACCGTCCACCGAAGCGCCTGCGCCGACAGGGGTGCTGCCCTGCAGGTTGGGCAAGGCGAAGGTGGTCGAGCCGTTGCCCCCGTAGTAGGTGCCCAGCAGTGCAAATAGCGCCTGATTCTGCGCAATTGGTAGCAATTGCCCGTTACATGCTGCAAACCCACGCGGCACAAAACCAAATCCGCTCATCATGATTTGTCCCAGATATACATCAGCCATCGTCGTTCTCCCACGGTTGCAATGTCATCAAATGCCAAATGGTTAACATTTTCCATTTGCAATCAATATTGTTTTTTGAAAAACCCTTTTTGTTATAGTTACTTTATTGAAATCTCGGAGTAGCATACGTTGTCATATGGCAAGCGTCAACATCTGTTGACCCTGTAGAAGAGCCTTGACAGGCCTGGCTTGCAGCCTGAATTCACGTTCCTTTTTTGTCTAAAAAACTGTGTATTGGAGAAAATATGTTGCGTATTAGCAACGATATCCTCGTCCGCCCGGCGTTTTCTTTTTTGCTTTATTTTTTCTGGAAACAAGGGGTGCATGCCAAGCCGTGCCGCTGACGGGCCGTCAGTGTCCGGCCGTTTCGTGCACTGGTTCGCTTCGCTGTGCCTGCTGGTGCTGGCGTTCGGCGCAGGCCCGGCACAGGCGGGGCCGAGCATAAAATGTCCTGCCAATCAGAGTTTTACCGTCGCCTCCGGCGGCTCCCATGTGATTGATATGTCAGCGTGCAGCAGCTTTGGCCTGACGGAAAACAACCCCGGGGCGCTGCACGGCACGATTACCGGCCTTGTCAATAACGGTACCGGCATCGCGACCTATATCAACAATGGCGACGGGGCGCTGTCCGACAGTTTTGTCCTGCTGGATGAGGATAGCCAGACAATGACGTTTACGGTGACCGTCTTGCCTGCCGCGGCGGCTTTTACCGTTTCGCCGGGCAGTTTGACGGCGCCCGTGATTGGCGTGCCGTACAGCCAGGCCATGTCGGCCAGCGGCGGCGTGGCTCCCTACACCTACGCGTTGGATTCCGGCACCTTACCGCCAGGTATCACCGTGTCGTCGAGTGGCGTGATTTCCGGCACCGTGACGGCGACCGGCGCCTATGTGTTCGCCATCAAGGTGACGGACTCGACATCAGGCACGCCGCTGACCGTCACCAAGAATTATTCGGTGTCGATCGCGGTGCCCACCCTGTCCATCACGCCCACCACGCTGACGGCGGGCGGAATATCGACGCCCTACAGCCAGCAACTGAGCACCTCCGGCGGCACCGCGCCCTACACGTATGTGGTGGAATCGGGGTCCTTGCCGCCGGGCCTGACCTTGTCGGCCAGCGGTTTGTTATCAGGCACGCCCAGCGCCATCAACACCTATAACTTTGTGATCAAATCGACGGATGTCACGGGCGGCAATGGGCCGTACAACACGTCCAGAAGCTATTCGATGGTGATCAACGCCCAGCCGCCGCCAACCATCACCGGCGTGTCGCCCGCCTCCGGCCCTACGGCCGGCGGCACGAGCGTCACCATCACCGGTACCGGCTTTACGGGCGTCACGGCGCTGAAGTTTGGCGCCAACAATGGCGTCAGCGTCACCGTCGTCAATTCCACGACCATCACCGCCACCTCGCCAGCCGGCAGTGCCGGCACCGTGAACGTGACCGTTACGGCGACCGGGGGCACCAGCGCCACCGGCGCCGCGAACCAGTTCACGTATATTCCTGCGCCAACGGTCACCAGCATTTCTCCCACGGCTGGGCCCTCCGCCGGCGGCACCACGGTCACCATCACGGGCACGGGCTTTAGCGGCACCACGGCGGTGACTTTCGGCGCCACAGCGGCGAGCGGCTTCACGGTCAACAGCGCCACGCAGATCACGGCGACGGCGCCACCCGGCGTTGCCGGCACGGTGGACATAAGCGTCACCACGGCAGGCGGCGGCAGCACCATCAGCGCGGCCGATCAATTTACCTATGTGGCAAAGCCTGTGGTGAGCAGCGTTTCGCCCACCTTCGGCCCGGTTGCCGGCGGCACGAGCGTCATCATCACGGGCACGGGCTTTAGCGGCACCACGGCCGTGACCTTCGGCGGCACGGCGGCGAGCGGCTTTACGGTCAACAGCGCCACGCAGATCACGGCGACGGCGCCAGCCGGCGTTGCCGGCACTGTGGACGTAAGCGTCACCACGACGGGCGGCAGCAGCACCATCAGCGCGGCCGATCAATTTACCTATGTGGCAAAGCCTGTGGTGAGCAGCATTTCGCCCACCTCCGGCCCGGTTGCTGGCGGCACGAGCGTCATCATCACGGGCACGGGTTTTAGCGGCACCACGGCGGTGACCTTCGGCGGCACGGCGGCGACGGGCTTTACGGTCAACAGCGCCACGCAGATCACGGCGACGGCGCCAGCCGGCGTTGCCGGCACTGTGGACGTAAGCGTCACCACGACGGGCGGCAGCAGCACCATCAGCGCGGCCGATCAATTTACCTATGTGGCAAAGCCTGTGGTGAGCAGCATTTCGCCCACCTCCGGCCCGGTTGCTGGCGGCACGAGCGTCATCATCACGGGCACGGGTTTTAGCGGCACCACGGCGGTGACCTTCGGCGGCACGGCGGCGACGGGCTTTACGGTCAACAGCGCCACGCAGATCACGGCGACGGCGCCAGCCGGCGTTGCCGGCACGGTGGACATAAGCGTCACCACGGCAGGCGGCGGCAGCACCATCAGCGCGGCCGATCAATTTACCTATGTGGCAAAGCCTGTGGTGAGCAGCGTTTCGCCCACCTTCGGCCCGGTTGCCGGCGGCACGAGCGTCATCATCACGGGCACGGGCTTTAGCGGCACCACGGCCGTGACCTTCGGCGGCACGGCGGCGAGCGGCTTTACGGTCAACAGCGCCACGCAGATCACGGCGACGGCGCCACCCGGCGTTGCCGGCACGGTGGACGTAAGTGTCACCACGACGGGCGGCAGCAGCACCATCAGCGCGGCCGACCAGTTCACCTATGTTGCGCCACCAGCGGTGAGCAGCATTTCGCCCACCTCGGGCCCGGTTGGCGGCGGCACGAGCGTCATCATCACGGGCACGGGCTTTAGCGGCACCACGGCGGTGACCTTCGGCGGCACGGCGGCCAGCGGCTTTACGGTCGACGGCGCCACGCAGATCACGGCGACGGCGCCACCCGGCATTGCCGGCACGCTGGACGTGCGCGTCACCACGGCAGGCGGCACCAGCGCCACCAGCGCGGCGGACCAGTTCACCTATGTGGCGACCCCGGCGGTGACGAGCATTTCCCCGACTGCCGGCCCGGCAACCGGCGGCACCACGGTCACCATCACGGGCACGGGATTTGGCGGCACGACGGCAGTGACCTTCGGCGCCACGGCGGCGACGGGCTTCACGGTCAACAGCGCCACGCAGATCACGGCCACGGCGCCAAGCGGTACGGGCACGGTGGACGTGCGCGTCACCACGACAGGCGGCACCAGCGCCACCAGCGCCGCCGACCAATTTAGCTATGTCGCGGCACCAGCGGTGAGCAGCATTTCGCCCACCTCGGGCCCGGTTGGCGGCGGCACGAGCGTCATCATCACGGGCACGGGCTTTAGCGGCACGACGGCGGTGACCTTCGGCGCCACGGCGGCGACGGGCTTCACGGTCAACAGCGCCACGCAGATCACGGCCACGGCGCCAGCCGGCACGGGCACGGTGGACGTGCGCGTCACCACGGCAGGCGGCACCAGCGCCACCAGCGCCGCGGACCAATTTAGCTATGTCGCGGCACCAGCGGTGAGCAGCATTTCGCCCACCTCGGGCCCGGTTGGCGGCGGCACGAGCGTCATCATCACGGGCACGGGCTTTAGCGGCACCACGGCGGTGACCTTCGGCGCCACGGCGGCGACGGGCTTCACGGTCAACAGCGCCACACAGATCACGGCCACGGCGCCAAGCGGTACGGGCACGGTGGACGTGCGCGTCACCACGGCAGGCGGCACCAGCGCCACCAGCGCGGCGGACCAATTTAGCTATGTCGCGGCACCAGCGGTGAGCAGCATTTCACCCACCTCGGGCCCGGTTGGCGGCGGCACGAGCGTCATCATCACAGGCACGGGCTTTAGCGGCACGACGGCGGTGACCTTCGGCGCCACGGCGGCGACGGGCTTCACGGTCAACAGCGCCACACAGATCACGGCGACGGCGCCAAGCGGTACGGGCACGGTGGACGTGCGCGTCACCACGGCAGGGGGCACCAGCGCCACTAGCGCGGCGGACCAGTTCACCTTTGTGGCGGCCCCGGCGGTGACGAGCATTTCGCCGACTGCCGGTCCGGCAACCGGCGGCACCACGGTCACCATCACGGGCACGGGATTTGGCGGCACCACGGCGGTGACCTTCGGCGGCACGGCGGCGACGGGCTTCACGGTCAACAGCGCCACGCAGATCACGGCCACGGCGCCGGCCGGCAGCGGCACGGTCGACGTGCGCGTGGCCACGATTGGCGGCACCAGCGCCACCAGCGCCGCGGACCAATTTAGCTATGTCGCGGCACCAGCGGTGAGCAGCATTTCGCCCACCTCGGGCCCGGTTGGCGGCGGCACGAGCGTCATCATCACGGGCACGGGCTTTAGCGGCACGACGGCCGTGACCTTCGGCGCCACGGCGGCGACGGGCTTCACGGTCAACAGCGCCACGCAGATCACGGCCACGGCCCCAAGCGGCAGCGGCACGGTCGACGTACGCGTGACCACGATTGGCGGCACCAGCGCCACGGTTGCAGCGGACCAATTCACGTACGTGGGCGCCCCGGTGGTGAGCGGCTTGTCGCCCACGTCTGGTCCAACGACGGGCGGTGCCAGCGTGGTGATCTCCGGCGCGGGCTTTACCGGCGCGACGGGGGTGACCTTCGGCGCCACGGCGGCCAGCGGCTTTACCGTCAACAGCGCCACGCAGATCACGGCGACGGCGCCAAGCGGCACGGGCACGGTGGACGTGCGCGTCACCACGGCAGGCGGCACCAGCGCCACCAGCGCGGCGGACCAGTTCACCTATGTGGCGGCCCCGGCGGTGACGAGCATTTCGCCGACTGCCGGTCCGGCAACCGGCGGCACCACGGTCACCATCACGGGCACGGGATTTGGCGGCACCACGGGGGTGACCTTCGGCGGCACGGCGGCGACGGGCTTCACGGTCAACAGCGCCACGCAGATCACGGCCACGGCGCCAAGCGGTACGGGCACGGTGGACGTGCGCGTCACCACGACAGGCGGCACCAGCGCCACCAGCGCCGCCGACCAATTTAGCTATGTCGCGGCACCAGCGGTGAGCAGCATTTCGCCCACCTCGGGCCCGGTTGGCGGCGGCACGAGCGTCATCATCACGGGCACGGGCTTTAGCGGCACCACGGCGGTGACCTTCGGCGCCACGGCGGCGACGGGCTTCACGGTCAACAGCGCCACGCAGATCACGGCGACGGCGCCGGCCGGCAGCGCCGGCACGGTGGACGTGCGCGTCACCACGGCAGGCGGCGTCAGCGCCACCAATGCCGGCGACCAGTTCACCTACGTAGCGGCACCGGCGGTCACGGGCTTGTCGCCGACGTCAGGTCCGGCCACGGGGGCACCAGCGTGGTCGTCACCGGCACGGGCTTTACCGGCGCCACGGCGGTGCGATTCGGCAGCGTCAATGCCACCAGCTTTACCGTCACCAGCGCTACGCAAATCACGGCCACCAGTCCATCTGGCAGCCTGGGAGTGGTAGAGGTGAAGGTCACCACGGTTGGCGGCACCAGTGCCAGCAATGCGGCGGATCAATTTACGTATATCCCGACTGGCGTCATCACGTTTGCCACACCGACTGCGGCAGCCGTTCCATTGGGGAATAGCTTGACCAATGCGGCCACGTCCAGTCTCGCGGGCGGCAGCTATGGCGCCATCAGCTATACCAGTTCGAATGCTGGTGTGGCTACCGTCAGCGGCGCTGGCGTTATCACCCCCGTTGCCGCTGGCACCAGCACCATTATCGCGACGCAGGCCGCAGTGGCTGGCGTGAACGCCCAGGCATCGCAAAGTTATACCTTGACGGTGACATCCGCGATGAACATCACGCCAGCCAGTTTGCCTGCCGCGACAGTTGGTACCGCCTACAGCCAGCAACTGACGGCCAATGGCGGTATTGGACCATACGCGTTTGCGGTCTCCGGTACCGCGCCAGCCGGCATGGCGCTGAGCGCCAGCGGTGTGCTGAGTGGTACGCCAACGGCCGCCGGCAGTTTTGCGCTGACCGTACAAGTGACGGATACGCGTCAGTTCACGGCGACGAAAAACTACACCTTGTCTGTGGCTGCGGCGACACTCGCCCTGACGCCGGCCAGCCTGCCCAATCCGGTCGCGGAAGCCGCCTACAGCACGACAGTGACGGGGACGGGCGGCACGGCGCCCTACAGCTATGCCGTGGTTGGTACCTTGCCAGCTGGCCTGAGCCTGAATGCGTCCACCGGCGTGCTGTCCGGCACGACGAATGTGGCGGGCAGTTTCACGTTCGGCATCAAGGTGACGGACAGCAGCACGGGCGTGGGGGCGCCGTTCAGCGCCAGCAACAGCTACACGCTGGCCGTGGCGGCACCCGCCTTGAGCCTGACACCGTCCAGCCTGGCCGCCATCCGCGCCGGCGATGCCTACAGCCAGCCATTCACGGCGGCCGGCGGCGTCGCGCCGTATGCGTATGCGGTGAGCAGCGGCGCCTTGCCGGCCGGCCTCGTGCTCGATGCCGCCAGTGGCGTGCTGAGCGGCACACCGACCGCGTTCGGCAGCTTCAGCTTCACCGTGCAAGCGAAGGATGCGCACCAGTTCACGGTGCAGCAAGCGCTGACCTTGCTGGTGAACCAGGCGCCGCCGCCCGTGGTCAATGAGTCGGGGACGACTTCGGCCAACCAGGAGGTGAGTCTGACCATTGATGCGGCCGACGGCAGTCCCATCACGGCAGTCACCATCGTCACGCCGCCCAGCCATGGGCGGGTCGATATCGTTTCGTCGGCGCGCATGGCAAGCATGGCACGCGGCGTCGCAGCAGCAGTAGCAGCCCCTGCTGTCAGCCGCTTCATCGTCACCTATACGCCGAACAAGGATTACTTCGGTCCTGACAGCTTCAGCTATACGCTGACGGGCCCCGGCGGCGTATCGGCACCTGCCACCTTCAGCCTGACGGTGGCGCCGCAGCCGGTGCCGGTACCTGTCGCCAAGACGGCGACGGTACTGGCCGGCACGCCGGTGACCCTGCATGCGACGGAAGGCGCGACGGGCGGGCCGTTCACGGCAGTGGCCATCACCACGGCGCCTGCCAGCGGCACGGCGGTCGTCAATGGCATGGACATCGTCTACACGCCGGGCATCAATACCAGCGGCGACGTCAGCATCGGCTATACCTTGTCGAACGTGTTCGGCACCTCGGCGCCGGTGAAATCGACGATTACCGTCAATCCGATGCCGCAAGTGGTCAGTCAGAGCGTCACGGTGGTGGCCGGCCTGACGGTGACGGTCGACCTGACGGCGGGCGCCACGGGCGGTCCGTTCACGGCGGCCAATGTACTGAGCGTGGCGCCGGCGGAGGCGGGCAAGGTGGTGGTGCGCGACGCGGGCACGGCCGGCAAGCCGTCGTACCAGTTGAGCTTTGCAGCGTCGGGCAAGTTCTCCGGCGCGGCCGTCGTCAGCTACACCCTGAGCAATGCCTTTGCCACTTCGAAACCGGGCGTGGTCAACGTCACCGTGACGGCGCGCCGCGACCCGTCGGTCGATCCGGAAGTGATCGGCCTGCAGGCGGCGCAAGCCGATGCGGCGCGGCGCTTTGCCAGCGCGCAGCTGTCGAACTTCACGCAGCGCCTGGAAAGTCTGCATGGCGATGGCTGGGGACGCTCGAACTTTGGCCTGAGCCTGACGCCGCCGAACGACAGCGGCAACCCGACGGCGGCGCTGGCGCGCTGGCAGGAGCAGGAAGCGGACCGCGTGTTCGGCACGGCGGTGAAACCGTTCATGCGCAAGGCGGCCTTGCGCCAGTCTGACGCCGGTTTCAGCAGCGAGCGGCAGCCTGTGGATGTGAGCCAGGCCACCAGCGGCTTGCCGGACATGCCGCAGAAGCCGGACACGCAGAAGCAGGCGCTGGCGCTGTGGCTCGGCGGCGCGGTCGACTTCGGCCAGCACTATGTGAATGGCCGCGACACGGGCTTCCGCTTCCGCACCAATGGCGTCAGCGTGGGGGCGATTACCGCCTCAGCGACCTGGCGACCCTGGGCGTGGGCGCCGGTTTCAGCCATGACCGCAGCGACGTGGGCCAGAACGGCAGCCGCAGCACGGCCGACAGCGCCGTGGCGGCCGTGTATGGCAGCCTGCGTCCGAGCAAGGGCGTCTTCCTCGACGGCGTGCTCGGCTACGGCACCTTGCAGTACGACGCTTCGCGCTACCTGTCCGATGGCAGCGGTTTCGCCACGGGCGAACGCGACGGCAAACAGGTGTTCGGCGCGCTGGTGGGCGGTATCGAGATGCGCCATGACACCTGGATGTGGTCGCCATATGGCCGCGTGGAACTGATGTCGGCCAAGCTCGACCCGTACACGGAGAAGGCGGCGGGCATCAATGCCTTGAGCTACTTCAAGCAAACTGTGCGTTCGCGCATCGGCGCGCTGGGCGTGCGGGCCGAGGGCATCTATGTCGGCGGCCTGGGCACGTGGTTCCCGCGCGCGCGGCTCGAGTACCGCCACCAGTTCCAGGGCGCCGATGATGCGCGCCTGGCATATGCCGACCTGGTGGCCGACGGCCCCGTGTACGTGATCCGCACCGTGCCGCAGCAGACGGGCAACTGGGCGGCGGGGCTGGGCGTCAAATTGCTGCTGTCGAACGGCATGACCATCACCCTGGACTACAACAGCAATCTGAATATCGATAGCGGTCGTACCCAGTCGGTGATGTTCGGGATCGCCATGCCGCTCAAGTAATCAGTCACGCAGTCAGGCTAACCCTGATCGCCGGCCCGGGAAACACTTCCGGTCCGGCGATTTTTTTACCGGTGCGCCGTCACAACGCCCACGGATGTTCTTCCGCGCCGGCGACGATGCCGCCCAGCACGGCCTGGTCGCGTTCGGCATGGCTCTGGCGCAGGAACACGGGCAGGTCGGCCGCCAGGCGCGCGAAGTGGGCGTCGCGGCACAGGGGCCGGCCCCCAGCGCGCGCGTGGCCAGGTGCAGCACCAGCGTGGCCGCGTCTTCCGTTGCCAGGCGCAGGCGCAGCGCCAGGGCCATCGCATCGCTATGCGGGCACCGGTCGATCTCGGCGGCACCCTCGCGCAGCAGGGCGGCCACGGCGCGCAGCGCGCAGTCGATCTGGCCCAGTTGCGCCAGGCGGACTGCATCGGGGGCGGCGTGCTGCGCGCGCGCATGCAGGTGGCCGGCGATGGCGCAGGCGGCGCCATACCAGGCGGCCGCGATCCCGGTGGCGCCATGCCAGAAGCCGGGGCGGGCCGGATAGGCACCCGGCGCGCCCACGGGAAAGGCGCGCGCGGCGGAAAAGGTCACGTCGACGCTGGCGCAGGCGGCCATGCCGACGGCTTGCCAGCCTTCGTCCGTGACGTGCACGCCCGGCTGCGACAGGGCGACGCAGGCGAGGCAGGCTTGGCGATCGTCGTTCCAGCAGCTGATCAAGGCATGGCTGAGTCCCTTCGCCCCGGAACACCAGGCCTTGCGCCCGTCGAGCACATGGCGGCCATCGGCCATCTGCCGCAACCGCACGCGCGCCCCCGGCAGGTCCGCGCTCCAGACGCCCCACAGGCTGCCGGCCGGCACGCCGGGAGCGCCGATTTCCGCCAGGATGGCGAGCGCGTCCGTATGGCCTTCATATAGCTTGAGCAGGGACAGGTCGATGGCGGCGACGGCGGCCAGCATTTGCCAGCGCAACAGGGTGGCGCCGTGGCCGGGCGGGGGCAACTGGTCCAGCCCCGCGTCGCGCAGGCGCCGCAAGCCTTCGATGGGGAGAAAAGCGCTGTCCTGCGGCTGCAGCAGGGTGGCCAGCGCAGCGCTGGACGGCAGGGAGAAAGCGTCGATCGACATGGCAAGCTCCTTTTTCAGCAGGATAGCTTTTTGCTTTTGCAATGTCTGTCCGATTCTACACCTCCCCCGCCGACGGACCCGGGGCCATGAAGCCGCAGGGCCATGGGTCCCGCGGCAAGTCGCGCGCTTACTTTTTTACATACAGCATGTCGGGCACATAGCTGGTGCCGTTATGCGAGAAGGTGTAGAGGTTGTTGTCGCGCAAGAAGATGCCGCCCTTGATGGTTTGCGCCGGGCGCATGCCTTCATCGAGCAGGCAGGTGGAGCCGCCTTCATAGTCGATGCACCATTGCTGCTTGCCATCTTTCTTCACGTATTGCACGCCAGGTCCCGCGACGCTGAAGCTATAGGCGGGGATGGACAGGTTCAGCTTGTCGATGCGCACGTTGCTCGCGCTACCGTTTTCCGTCAGCTTGGCGAGAACGTCAGCCACGCCATCGGGTGTCGCCGTGATTTTCGCGCTCATGGTTTCCGTGCCCAGCAAGGTGCCGCTGCAGCCCGTCTTGAGATAGGTTTCGGTGGTGGAGGTCAGTTCCATCGCGCCGCTGCCATCGGCCTTGGCCGCGATGACCATGGTCTCGCGTTCATGTTCGTCGCATGGCGCTTGCCAGGTGCCGACGTAGGAGGCCAGTGTCGAGCCGGCATTGATATTGCCTGCATCGCCACTGCCGCCGCCACCGCCGCAGCCAGTCAGCAGTGCGGTGCTTGATGTCAAGAAGACTGCCACGATTTTTTTCATGCCCCATCCTTTTATTTCGGCAAGCATGCGTGCCGTAGGCGCGGCAACAGTATAAAAGGATGGATAAGGGGCAATTCTCACCGAATGTATTGGTGACTTGATTTGGATCAACATCAGTGCGCAGGCCGGCGCCACGCTCCGGCACCGGCTGTCGCCCGGGATGGCAGGCTTAAAACTCTTCCCAGTCGTCCCCGGCTGGCGCCTTGGCCTGCGTTCTTTCTGCTGGCGCCGGTTTGGCCGCAGCGAGGCGCTTGCCTGGCGCCGGCGCCTTGATGACGGGTGGCGTGCGCGGCGCGACTGCCGCCACTGGCGCCGCGGTCACTTGTTGCTGCGTTTGCGCGCCCAGCTTGAACACGCTGACCACCTCGGCCAGGTGGCTGGCCTGGTCTTGCAGGCTTTCGGCGGCGGCAGCCGCTTCCTCGACGAGGGCCGCGTTCTGCTGCGTCACGCCATCCATCTGCGCCAGCGCCTGGTTGACCTGGGCGATGCCGTCGCTTTGCTCGGTGGTGGCGACGCTGATGTCGGCCATGATGGCGGTCACCTTGCGCACGCTGTCGACCACCTGTTCCATGGTGGCGCCCGCTTCATCGACGAGCTTGCTGCCAGCCGCCACCTTGCCCACCGAATCGTCGATCAGCAGCTTGATTTCCTTGGCGGCCGCCGCCGAGCGCTGCGCCAGGTTGCGCACTTCCGTGGCCACCACGGCGAAACCGCGGCCCTGTTCGCCCGCGCGCGCCGCTTCCACGGCCGCGTTCAGGGCCAGGATATTCGTCTGGAAGGCGATGCCGTCGATGACGCTGATGATGTCGACGATCTTGTTCGACGAGTCATTGATCGACGTCATCGTCTCGATCACCTTGCCGACCACTTCGCCGCTCTTTTGCGCCACGCTCGACGCGGATGCGGCCAGCTGATTCGCCTGGCGCGCATGGTCGGCGTTTTCCTTGACGGTGCCCGTCAATTCTTCCACCGAAGCGGCCGTTTCTTCCAGCGAACTGGCTTGCTGTTCCGTGCGGGCCGACAGGTCGTTATTGCCTTGCGCAATTTCCGCGCTGGCACGGGCCACGTTGTCGGCGCTGGCCTGCACTTGCAGCAGCACGGCGTGGATCTTTTCCACGAAGGCGTTGAAGCCCTTGCCGATCACGGCCAGCTCGTCGGTGCCCTTGACTTCGAGCTTGACGCGCAGGTCGGCGTCGCCGCTGGACAGGTCCGTCATGGTGCGGCCCAGAGTGCGCAGGGGGCGCGTCAGCTGGTTGACGACGAGGATCAAAATGCCGGCCGTGGCCGCCGCGCACAGCAGGGCGACGATCAGCGTGTAGATCATCAGGTCGCGCGCCGAGGCCGTCGCCACGCTTTTCGGGAAATTCAATTCCACGCTCCACGGCGCGATATCGGGGTGGATCTGCAGCGGCTGCAGCAAATGGATGTAGCCCTGGCCGTCTTCATATTCGTACGGCTGGCCCTGGCGCACCTTTTCCAGGCCGGCGGCCGGCACGTCGTCGGCCTTCTTGCCCAGCCGCTCGGGCACGGGATGGCTGGCGTACAGGCCGCCGTTCGAGATCAGGGCCAGCTTGCCGCCCTCGATCACCTTCAGGCCGGCCAGGATTGTCGCCAGGCGCGTGAGCATGAAGTCGGCGCTGGCCGTGCCCTTGAAGCCGCCGTCGATCATGATGGGCGCCACCAGCGAGGCCATCAGCACATTCTTGCCGTCGACGGGGTAGATGTACGGTTCCGTAAAGTAGGTCTTGCCCGTGCGCTTGGGCACGTCATACCAGTCGTTGGCGCCCGGTTTCGGGTCGAAGACGATGGGTTCCACTTGCAGCTTGCCGCCGGCGCCCCGCGTCCAGTAGGGCATGAAGCGGCCGCTGGCGTCGTAGTACGGCTTCTGGTTGGCGAAATCCGCATCCTTGCCGTCGAGCGCGTTCGGCTCCCAGGTCACGGCCGCGCCCAGCAAGTCTTCCGAGCTGGTCAGGGTGGCTTTGGTCAGTTCGTTGATCTGCTCGCGCTGCAGGGGCAGGCTGGCGCTCCTGGTGCCGCGCATGGCGCCGGCCAGGCTGGAAACGCTGGACAGGTTGCTGGCGATGCGCGCCTGCAGCGCTCCCGCCACTTCGCGCGCCGACGTGCGCGCCAGGTCCAGCGCGGCCGCTTCTGCGCTGGCGCTGCTCTTGTAGCCGATCACGGCCGCCGTGACGCCCAGGCTGAGGACGGCGAGCGCGGTGGCGGCGACGCAGATTTTACTGTTCAGTGAGAGTTGCATGATGCTGTTCCTTGATGGGGAGGGGTATCGGTGTCGTGGGCGTCGCGGGTGGCGCGCCTAGAACGTCTTGCTGATGGCCACGACCAGCGTGGCCGCGGCGGGATTCGAGGTGTCGAACTGGCCGGCCGCATTCGGGATGCCCAAGGTGTAGTGGTCGTAGGCATCGGTGGCGCCCCAGGCGCGCGTCAAGGCCGCGCTGGCGCTCCAGCCGCCGTCGAAGGCGCGGGTGACGCCCACCTTGGCGTCACGCCAGTTCCAGATGGCATTGCCCGTGCCCGCCACGCGGCCATTGCCGGCGTGCAGGTTCAAGGTCCAGGCATTGCCCAGGTCGACATTCGCGCCCACGTCCAGGTAGCCCGTGCCGCGCGCATGCGTGATGCCGAAGAAGTCGCGCGTGACGGTATGGTTGTACTTGGCGTACAGCATCTTGTAGCTGAGGCCCAGCGACAGTTCGCCATAGTCGTACTTGACGCCTGTGGCGCGGTAGACGGCGCCCGGATACTTGTAGTAATACGCGAGCACGCTGTAGCCCAGTTCGCCCACCGTGCCGCCGTAGCCGCCGTACAAGTCCCATTCGACCGTGGCATCCTGAATGTAGCGGTCGCTGACGGTGGAAGCCCAGGTGCCGAGCGACCAGCCGCTCGGGTGCGCGTAGTCGGCCCCCGCCTGCAGCGCGGGCTTGCCCCAGGTCTGGCGAAAGCCGCGCGAAATGTATTGCGAGGCGAGGCTGGCATTGGCGGTGACGCTGGCGGCAGGGCTGTCCGCGGTCTGCGCCTGCACGGGCAGGGCGGCCAGCAGGAAGAGGCAGCCCAGCAAGGATATTCCAGGAAAATGGTGGTGCGATGGCATGGCAGTCAGCTCCGTATTTGCTGGCAGCGGCCGTCCAGGCGCGTTGCCCTGATGGTTGCAATAAAAATGCGGAATGGACTTTTGCAGAGGCGAGGCGGCTTGTCCGCATGCTCGCAGGAGCAGTCAGACATTCTCACCAAACGTAACTGAAAGGATAGGGGCTGGGACTAGTGGAAGTCAATAAAGTTGCGCTGCGGAAAGCGTAAGTTGTTGTTTCCTGGCACTTTTTCATGCGCCTGTCACATGCGCTTGTTACATTCCCGGTCCGCCACGGCTGGCTGCCTCTTGCAGGCTGGCCAGCAAGCCGGGCAGGGCCGCATGCAAGGCCGGCAGGTCGCTCGCCGCCAGTTCGGCCTGCGTTTCCACCCGGCCCGATGGCTGGCCCCAGACGACCTGTGCGCTGAGCCTGGCGAGGGCGTCGAGTCCCGTGACGCTGACCAGCAGGGCGACTTCTTCCGGGGCATCGTCTGGCACGTCTTCGAGCAGGCAGGAAATGCCGAAATGATAATCCTGGAAGGCGCTGGCCGTGCCGCTGGAAAAGGCGAACACGGAGGCGAGCGCCCGTGGCGCGGCGGCCGCGAGTGGGGGCAGGGCGGCGCGGAACAGGGGCAGCAAGTCGTTTTCCAGCTGGAGCACCAGCGGATGGGTGTGGGCGAGGACGGTCATGGCAGGACGGATCAGTTGGCGGCGCGCGATGTTAGCAGCTTTCGCCGCTGCTGTGGCCGTAGACTGGTCCTACCAGTGGCCTCAGTCGTCATCGCCGGTGACGCGCGTGCGCACGAAATCGATGTGGCTTTGCATGGCCGTGCGCGCTTCCTCGGGCTGGCTGGCGCAGATGGCGACGCACAGGGTGCGGTGCTGCGACAGCAGCTGCAGCGAGGTGGCGTCGTCCTGCTGGCGCAAGCCCGTGCCGTTGATGGTGATGTGTTCGCGCAGCATGCCGATGATGCTGGTGTGCAAGTGCAGAAACATGGTGTTGTGCGACGCCTGCGCGATGACTTCATGCAGCCGCGCGTCGGCCTGCGCCTCGCCGTGCTTGTCGTCGCTGGCGCGCGCCTGTTCCAGTTCGGCCAGCAGCGCCATGATCTGTGCGCGCTCGTCGCCGCTGGCCCGCTGCGCCGCAAAGTAGGCCGTCGCCCCTTCCAGTACGCGGCGAAATTCCAGGATGTCGTCGCGCAGGGCGGGGTGGTCGGCCACCAGCTGGCTCCACGGCGACGCCATGCCGGTGCGCAATTGATCCGTCACGAACACGCCGGCGCCGCGCCGGCTGCGCACCAGGCCGCGCGCCGCCAGCCGCTGCACCGCTTCGCGCACGGTGTTGCGCGAGACCCCATATTGCAGCGCCAGCAGGCGCTCGGCCGGCAATTGCGCGCCCGCCGGCAAGCTGCCGTCCAGCAGGGCCGTCTCCAGCCTGCGCATCGTCATCTCGACCCTGCCCCGCGTCTGCATGCCTGTCGCCATCACTGTCTTCCGGTGTTGTTTTAAAGTGGTCCGAGCAATTTGAAGTGGCTTGCGGAAGCTGGAATTATGCGTGAACCGGTCATTCTTAACAACACACAGCGGCGCCGCAGCAACACACAGAGCGCCGGGGGAGACACACTCATGCAGCCAGACCCGCGCCAGCCGCGTCACTATCCGCCATCACCACACGAGGTGTACCTGTTCGCCACCTGCCTGGTCGACCTGTTCGTGCCGCAGGCGGGGCTCGACGCGGTGCGCCTGCTGGAGCGGGAAGGCTTGCTGGTGCATTATCCGCGCGGCCAGAGCTGCTGCGGCCAGCCCGCCTACAGCAGCGGCAACCCGGAACAGGCGCGCGCCGTGGCCCGCGCCCAGCTGGACCTGTTTGCGCAGCCCTGGCCCGTGATCGTGCCGTCCGGCTCCTGCGCCGGCATGATGCGCCACCACTGGCCGCAGCTGTTCCACGACGATCCCGTGGCCGGCCCCAAGGCGGCCGAACTGGCCGGACGCGTGTATGAACTGAGCGAATTTCTCGTCTGCGTGCTGCGGCTCGACCTGGCCGGCCTGGCCCTGGCCAACCCCGGGCAGGCCGATGAAAACGTGGTGCTGCACACCTCGTGCGGCGCGCGCCGCGAAATGGGCACGCGCACCCACGGCGTGGCGCTGCTCGACGCCTTGCCCGGCGTGACGCGTATCGAACACCAGCGCGAATCGGAATGCTGCGGCTTTGGCGGCACGTTTTCACTAAAACATCCGGACATTTCCGGCGCCATGGTCAGCGACAAGATCGCCTCGGCCTGCGCCACGGGCTGCGACCGGCTCGTCTCGGCCGATTGCGGCTGCCTGCTCAATATCGGCCACGCCGCCCAGCACCAGGGCGCGCCGCTGCCCGTCGAGCACCTGGCCAGCTTTCTGTGGCGCCGCACGGGAGGCGCGCCATGAGTACGGCATTGACTGCCCGCGAACGCATGCTGGGACGCCTGCGCGCCGCCGCGCCCTCGGCGCCCGAAGCGGTGGGTGCCATCGATACGGCCATCGACAATCACTACCAGGCGCGCCGCGCCGCAGCGCCCTTGTCGCCGCGTCACAGGATAGCCGCCATGCAGGCAGCCTTGCGCGCCGCGCATGCGCAGGTCGACTGCGTGCGTGGCGATGCCTGGCCGGCCCTGCTGGCGCAGCGCCTCGGTGAACACGGCGTGCGCCGTTTGCTGCTCGATACCGGCAGCGCCGAAGGGCGGGCCTTGCGCGCCGCCTTGCCGCAGGGCGTGGAAGCGCTGTCCTTTGACCGTCCGCTGGTGCAATGGAAGCGCGAACTGTTCGACACCGTCGATGCTGGGTTGACCGTCGCCCGTTCCGGCATCGCCGCCACCGGTACCCTGGTCATCGCGCCCGACGCGGCGACGCCGCGCACGGTGTCCTTGGCGCCTCCGCTGCACGTCTGCCTCGTGTATGCGAGCAGCCTGCACGTGGACTTGCACGCGGCGGCGCGCGCCGAGCGCTGGATGGACGGCATGCCGTCGAACCTGGTGCTGGTGTCGGGCCCCTCGAAAACGTCGGATATCCAGCAAACCCTCGCGTATGGCGCGCACGGCCCGCGCTGGCTGTGGGTGCTGATCGTCGATGACTTGCCAGCCCATGAAGGAGGCCAGCCATGAACGCCAAGCCCTTGCAATTCGTCAAACCGGCCGATTTCCATGCGCGCGCCCGCGCCGCGCTGGACGACCCGAAACTGCGCCAGAGCTTTCGCGGCGCCATGGATTTTTACAGGACAAGCGCACGGCGCAATTCCCCGATGGCGACGAGCTGGAACGCCTGCGCGACATCGGCGAGGCCGTGCGCCGGCACGCGCTGGCGCGCCTGCCCGATTTGCTGGTGCAGCTGGAAGACAGACTGACGGCGGCCGGGGTGCAGGTGCACTGGGCCGAGGACGGCGAACAGGCCAACGCCATCATCCACGCCATCGCGCAAAAGGCCCGGGCGACGCGCTTCATCAAGGGCAAGTCGATGGCCAGCGAGGAAATCGAGCTCAATCACTACCTGGAAGCGCGCGGCATGCGCTGCCTGGAATCGGACATGGGCGAATACATCGTCCAACTGGCAGGCGAAAAGCCGTCGCACATCGTCATGCCGGCCATCCACAAGACCAAGGCGGACATCGCCGGCCTGTTCTCCGAGCACATTCCCGACGCGCCCTACACGGAAGACGTCGACAGCCTGATCCAGACGGGGCGGCGCGCCCTGCGCCAGGCCTTCGTCGAGGCGGATATCGGCCTGTCGGGCGTGAACTTCGCGGCGGCCGACACGGGCACGCTGTGGCTGGTGGAAAACGAGGGCAATGGCCGGCTGACGACGTCCGTGCCGGAGGTCCACATCGCCATCATGGGCATGGAAAAGGTGGTGGCCAAGCTGGAACATATCGTGCCGCTGGCGAGTCTGTTGACGCGCTCCGCGACGGGGCAGGCCATCACCACGTATTTCAACCTGATTTCCGCCCCGCGCCGCGCCGGTGAACTGGATGGCCCGCGCGAAGTGCACCTGGTTCTGCTCGATAACGGCCGCAGCCAGGCCTATGCCGACGAGCAGCTGCGCGCCACCCTGCAATGCATCCGTTGCGGAGCCTGCATGAACCACTGCCCCGTCTACACGCGCATCGGCGGCCACGCCTACGGCACCACGTATCCGGGGCCGATCGGCAAGATCATTTCGCCCCATCTGCTGGGGCTGGACGCGACGGCCGACCTGGCCACCGCGTCGAGCCTGTGCGGCGCCTGCGGCGAAGTGTGCCCCGTGCGCATCCCGATTCCGCAGCTGCTGGTGCGCCTGCGCACGGAGGCCAACCGCAATCCGGTAGAGCAGGTGGCGCATCCGCTGCGCGGTCAGGGGGCCAAGTTCAGCCGCGGCGAAAGCCTGATCTGGCGCTTCTGGAGCGGCGCCTTCGCGCGCCCCGCCAGCTACCGCTTGTTCCGCTGGGCCGCCACGCGCTTGCGGATGCTGACGCCGCGCGCGCAGCTGGGCTGGACGCAGCACCGCAAGCCCTTGACACCGGCGCCGCGCAGCCTGGCCGACCTGCTCAATGCACGGGGGCAGGAAGAATAGCGACGCCCCGCCACACCGCAAAAAACACGCTGCACACAATTACATCAAAAGCCGTTTTTTCATTCAACCCGCATCCACCGGAGGAGACCCGACATGCAAACCTGGACCCAACTTTATACACCGCTCGGCAGCTTGTGGCTGTCGTCGCTGGCGGCAGCCGTTCCCATCATTTTCTTCTTCATCGCCCTGGCGGCGCTGCGCATCAAGGGTCACGTGGCGGCCGCCGTCACCCTGGCGCTGGCGCTGATGGTGGCGATTTTCGCCTACGGCATGCCCGTGCCGCAGGCGCTCGCGGCGGCCGGCTACGGTTTTGCGTATGGCCTGTGGCCCATCGCCTGGATCATCGTCACGGCCGTCTTCCTGTACAAGATCGTCGTGAAGACGGGGCAGATCGAGATCATCCGCGCCTCCGTGCTGTCGGTGACGGACGACCAGCGTTTGCAGGTGCTCTTGATCGGCTTTGCCTTCGGCGCCTTCCTGGAAGGGGCGGCCGGCTTCGGCGCGCCGGTGGCCATCACCTCGGCGCTGCTGGTAGGCCTGGGCTTCAACCCGCTGTACGCGGCGGGCCTGTGCCTGATCGCCAATACGGCGCCAGTGGCCTTCGGCGCCATGGGCATTCCCATCATCGTGGCGGGCCAGGTGACGGGCATCGACCCCTTCCTGATCGGCGCCATGGCTGGCCGCCAGTTGCCGCTGCTGTCGCTGCTGGTGCCGTTCTGGCTGGTCTTCATGATGGATGGTTTGCGCGGCGTGCGCGAAGTGTGGCCGGCCGCCCTGGTGACGGGTTTCAGTTTTGCCGTGACCCAGTACTTCACGTCGAACCATATCGGCCCTGAACTGCCGGACATCACCTCGGCCCTCGTCAGCCTGGTGTCGCTGACCCTGTTCCTGAAGGTGTGGCAGCCGAAGAATGCAAAAGTGGCGCATGCCGTCGGCGGCGGCACGGCCGCGCTGTCCGGTTTTGGCGGCGCGGGCGGCGCCGCGGACCTGCGCGGCGGCGGCAACCGCGCCGCTTCGCCTTACACGACGGCGCAGACCATGCGCGCCTGGGCGCCGTTCGGCCTGTTGACGGCCATCGTCACCGTGTGGAGCCTGCCCGGCTTCAAGGCCCTGTTTGCCGCCAGCGGCGCGCTGTCTGGCCTGGTCATCAAGATCCATGTGCCCTACCTCGATAAACTGGTGATGAAGACGATGCCCATCGTGGCAGAGCCGAAGGCGTATGACGCCGTGTTCAAGCTCGATCTGCTGTCGGCCGTGGGTACGGCGATCTTGCTGACGGCCGTGCTGTCGATGCTGATGCTGCGCATGAAGCCGCGCGATGGCTGGAAGGCGTTCGTGGAAACCGTGGTGGAATTGCGCCGTCCCGTGCTGTCGATCGGCCTGGTGCTGGCGTTTGCCTTCGTTGCCAATTACTCGGGCATGTCGTCCACGCTGGCCCTGCTGCTGGCCGGCAGCGGCGCTGCCTTCCCGTTCTTTTCGCCCTTCCTGGGCTGGCTGGGCGTTTTCCTGACGGGCTCCGACACGTCGTCGAACGCCTTGTTCTGCTCCCTGCAAAACACGACGGCGCACCAGATCGGCGTGTCCGACACCCTGATGGTGGCGGCCAATACGACGGGCGGCGTGACGGCGAAGATGATCTCGCCCCAGTCGATCGCCGTCGCCTGCGCGGCAACGGGCCTGGTGGGCAAGGAATCGGACCTGTTCCGCTTCACCTTGAAGCACAGCCTGTTGTTTGCCGTGATCATCGGCATCATCACCATGCTGCAAGCCTACGTGTTCACCGGCATGATTCCGCACTGAGCGGTCCGTAGAAGTACGTAGTAAAACTAGATGAATTGATAGTAAAACGTGCAGAGGGTCATGAAAATGACCTGATGCACTGCAGCATAGCGAGCAGGGTCCGGCGCAATGCCGGGTCCGCTGCAATGCCCTCCGCATCGAGACCCGACCCCAGCAGGGGCAGGCTGATGCAGGCCTCGTCGATCAGGCGCGCCGACATGGTGCGCACCGTTTCGCGCAGGGCCGCCTGTGCGTGCGTGGCGCGCGGCGAGGCGTTCAGCAGCACCAGCGGCTTGTCGATGAACGACTCATTTCCCACCATCCAGTCCAGCGCATTCTTCATGGGCCCGCTCACTCCGTGCGCGTACTCGGGGCTGGCCAGCATCAGCACGTCGGCCGCCAGGATGGCGTCGCGCAGGTCCGTCACGGGCGGCAGGCTGTCGGCGTCGAGGTCGGGATTGAACAGGGGCAGTTCACCGAGTCCCGGATAGATGCGGACGTCGAATGACGCTGGAGCAAGTCCGGCAATGGCGCGCAGCAGGGCGGTGTTCAGCGAGGCGGTGCGCAGGCTGCCGGCGATGGCGAGGATGGTAATGGGCGTTTGCATCCCGCCTGTATAGCCCATCCTGTGCTCAAGCGCAAGGCGAGCAGGATGGCGCTATCGGTGTTGCAACAGCCGATGATGGGCTGCCATGAGTGGCTGGATACTGCGGCACTCTTAACGGCTCAGGCCGCTCATCCAGCTTGGCTGCGGGTTGGCACGGGCCAGTTCGCGCATGCGGTATTCCAGATCGTAACGGTCGGTCGATTCGGCCAGGTAGGCTTCTTCGTAGGCGCGCTCGCGGCGGTCGCTGCTTTGGTTCAGCCAGGCGCCGACGCGTTTTGCGGCGTGGACCAGGGTGGCGACGATATTGCTGTTTTGCGTGGTGTGGTAGGTAAATGCGGTAGACATGGCAGACTCCTTATGTGGCGTGCCGCGTTGTGCTGCACTGCAATATAAGTATAGCGATTCCAAGTTATAAGGCTACTTTTGATTTCAAATGTCAGCTATTCAATTTTGAAATAACAGGCGGGAAAGCTGCGCAATACGGGGCTTTAAGGCATAATGCCGGCCAAGTATCGTAGTTTTACTACAAGACTGTTTTATCCCGGATGTTGTTTTCAGACGCAGCCCGCAGGCGTGCCGCGCCCACAAGACATCATTCTGACGAGAAACGGTCGGCCGTGCGCCTGCCGCGCGCGCGATTGCCGTGCCTGCCCCCGTACCGCTGATGGCAGTCATGGCCCACGCTGATATCTGCGTGGCGCTTGCGCGTCCTGGTGCTGCCCGGGTGGAAACGCTTCCATGCCTGGCAAGATCAACTTGGAATTGAAAAATGGAGAAGGTATGGAATACGTAAAGCAAGGCCAGGGCGTCCAGTCCGCACAGGCCGGCACGCAAAACAATACAGGCGCCCTGATCATTGTCACGGTACTGTTTTTCATGTGGGGACTGCTGACCTCGCTCAATGATGTGCTGATTCCCCATCTGCGCTCGATCTACACCTTGACCTATGTCCAGGCGATGCTGGTGCAGTTCTGCTTCTTTGGCGCCTACGCCATCGTTTCGCTGCCCGCCGGCATGCTGATCAAGAGAATCGGCTACCAGCGCGGCGTCGTCGCCGGCCTGCTGATCGCCGCCGCCGGCTGCGCCATGTTCTACCCGGCGTCCACCGGCAGCTATGCGCTGTTCCTCTTGTCCTTCTTCATCCTGGCGGCCGGCATCACCGTGCTGCAGGTGGCTGCCAACCCGTACGTGACGGAACTGGGCGACCCGCAGACGGCGTCGAGCCGGTTGACCCTGACGCAGGCGTTCAATGCGCTGGGCACCACCGTGGCGCCTGCGCTGGGCGGCATGCTGATTTTGTCCGGCACCGTGCTGACGGTGCAGCAGTTCGACCTGCTGCCGGCGGCCGAGCAACTGGCTTACCGCGCCAAGGAAGCCGCTTCCGTGCAGGGCCCGTACCTGGTGCTGGCCGCCACCCTGGTGATCCTGGCCGTGCTGTTCGCGCTGGCCAAGCTGCCGAAGATTTCGCATGCCGACGATGCGGCCGCCCTGGCGCAGGACGGCAACAAGGTCTCGATCTGGTCGCACCGCCACCTGGTGCTGGGCGCGCTGGCCATCTTCCTGTACGTGGGCGGTGAAGTCAGCATCGGCAGCTTCCTGATCAACTTCCTGGGCGAGAGCCATATCGCGGGCCTGAGCCACGCCGACGCCGCCTATTTCGTCAGCTATTACTGGGGTGGCGCCATGCTGGGCCGCTTCGTCGGCTTTGCCGTGATGCGCTATGTCAGCCCGGGCAAGACCCTGGCCTTCAACGCCGCCGTCGTCATCGCGCTGATCCTTGTCGCCGTCTTCTCCAGCGGTCACACGGCCATGTGGGCACTGATCGCCGTCGGCCTGTTCAATTCCATCATGTTCCCGACCATCTTCAGCATGGCCCTGAACAAGCTGGGTGCGCAAACGGGGCAAGGTTCGGGGATCCTGTGCATGGCCATCGTCGGCGGCGCCATCGTGCCGTTCATCCAGGGCTTCCTGGCCGACCACATCAACCTGCAGCTGTCCTTCCTCGTGCCGGCCCTGTGCTACACCTTCATTCTGTACTTCGGCTGGAAATACGCCAGCATGTACAACGACGACGCCAAATAAACCGCGCTGTCGCGAGCAAGCAAAAGGGTGGCCTCGGCCACCCTTTACGTCAGTGCGTGCGTCAGTGCGCGAATTGTGTGCCCAGCACGTCCTGGCACACTTCGAGCCAGGCGCGTGCCGCGTGCGACAGATAGCGCCCGCTCCAGACGTGCGCCACCTGCCACGCCACTTCCGGCTCGACGATGCGCACCGCCTCCAACGGTTCGCCGGCCAGGCGGTGGATGAACGGCTCGGGCAGCAGGGCCACGCCCAGGCCGGCCGACGCCATCGCCACCAGCCAGTCCCATTGGCCGCTCTGCGCCGCGATCGTCGGCGTGAAGCCGGCTTGCGCGAAATGCTGGCGCAGGCTGCGCGTCAGGGCGAAATCATCTTTCAATAACACCAGCGGCAAGTCTGCCAGCGCCTTGAAGGGCAGCGTCGTGCGGTTTTTCTGGAACGTGCCCGGCTCGGCCAGGGCCCAGATCGGGTAGCTGGCCACTTCCACGGCCACGAGATCGAGCTCCGGGTCGGCCGGCAGCACCGTCATGCCGATTTCCAGTTCGCCGGCCGCCACCTTGCGCTCGATCTGCTGGCCCGTGTCTTCCTGCAGGGTCAGGCTGATGTGCGGATGGCGTGCTCGAAAGGCCTTTAATACGGGCGTAAACAGCACATTGATCATGGGCGGGATGCCGACCGTCAGGCTGCCGCGCTGCAAGGCCTGCGTGTCGCGCACTTCCAGGGTCAGCTGGCGCATGTTCGCCAGCATTTCCTGGCCGTGCTGGTAGACGATGCGGCCCGTGTCCGTCAGGGTCAGCTTGCGCCCGTCGCGCACCAGCAGCTGCGCGCCCACCTCGTCTTCCAGCTGGCGCACCATCTTGCTGATGGTCGACTGGGTCAGGTGCAGCGATTCGGCCGCCTGCGTAAAGCTCGACAGGCGCACGGTTTCCACGAAATAGCGCAGGGAACGGATATCCAAGAGGGTGCTCGGCAGTGGCAAGACATGAAAATATCGACTGGATGTGGCGAAATTAATTCATGCCATGCATGTAAGCGGGATTTTATACTGAAACCACTTATGGGGCTGGTGTATGACAGCCATCCAGTTTGAGAATATTAAGAAGATCAGGAGCATCACGATGTACGAGGACCGTATCCGCCACCCAGGCTTGCTCGGCAAAATCATGAGCGCTGATGAGGCAGCCAAATTGTTCCACAACGGCATGCGTGTCGGCATGAGCGGCTTCACCCGCGCGGGCGACGCCAAGGCCTTGCCGCGCGCGCTGGCCGAGCGCGCCCTGCAAGAGCCCTTGAGCCTGACCCTGATCACGGGCGCTTCGCTGGGCAACGGCAGCGATGGCCTGATGGCCGAGGCGGGCGTGCTGGCGCGCCGCATGCCGTTCCAGGTCGACCCTGTGCTGCGCGGCAAGATCAACAACGGCGAAGTCATGTTCATCGACCAGCATCTGTCGGAAACGGCTGAGCAGCTGCGCTCGGGCAACCTGGCCGCCGTCGACATCGCCGTCATCGAAGCGACGGCCATCACGGCGGCCGGCGCCATCATCCCGACCATGTCGGTGGGCAACTCCGCCGCCTTTGCCCAGCAGGCAGCGCAGGTGATCATCGAGATCAACCTGTCCACGCCGCTGGCGCTGGAAGGCTTGCACGACATTTATATTCCGCAAACCCTGCCGGGCCGCGAACCGATTCCCCTCACGCGCGTGGACCAGCGCCTGGGCAGCACGGCCATCGCCATCGACCCGGCGCGCATCGCCGCCATCGTCATCACGGACAGCCCCGACAGCCCGTCGAACGCCTTGCCGCCCGACACGGAAACGCAGGCGATCGCCGGCCACGTGATTGCCTTCCTCGAAGGCGAAGTGGCGGCCGGGCGCATGGGGCCGGAATTGCTGCCCCTGCAGGCGGGTATCGGCACCATCGCCAACGCCGTGCTGCACGGCCTGATCGGTTCGCCCTTCCAGAACATGACGATGTATTCGGAAGTGCTGCAGGACAGCGCCATCGAGCTGCTCGATTCGGGCCAGCTGGCGTTTGCTTCGGCCTCGTCGATCACCCTGTCGGCCGCCGTGCACCAGAAGCTGATGGACAATATCGACCATTACCGCTCGAAAATCGTGCTGCGCCCGCAAGAGATCAGCAACCATCCGGAAATCGTGCGCCGCCTGGGCATCATCGCCCTGAATACGGCGCTCGAGTTCGATATCTATGGCAACGTCAATTCCACGCACGTGTGCGGCACGCACATGATGAACGGCATCGGCGGCTCGGGCGACTTCGCGCGCAACGGGCAAGTGTCGATGTTCGTGTCGAAATCGGCGGCCAAGGGCGGGCGCATTTCCAGCGTCGTGCCGATGGTCTCGCATGTCGACCATACGGAACATGATGTCGACGTGCTGGTGACGGAGTGGGGTTATGCGGACTTGCGCGGACTGGCGCCGCGCGAACGGGCGCCGCTGATCATCGAGCGCTGCACCCATCCCGCTTACCGGGACCAATTGCGCGCGTATTACGACGCGGCATGCCAGCGCGGCGGCCACACGCCGCACATCCTGGAACAGGCGCTGTCGTGGCATACGCGCTACCAGGAAACGCAGAGCATGCTGGCAGCGCAGTAAGTTTGCGTCAGCGCAAACACAGGGCAGGGCGGTACGGCACCGCGCCTGCCTTTTTCACTATTCAATACATATGCAGCGCCTTGGCGCCCAGGCCCAGCAGGGCAAACGTGGTGGTGGCCTGGATGCCCATGAACCACAGGAAGTGGGTATGCATGTGCTTGCGGATGTCGCCCAGTTCCGTGCGCAAGGCATGGCAGTCGCCGCGCAGGTCGCCGCGAAATTGCGTCAGGTCGGCGCGCAGCAACTGCGACTCGTCGCGCAACTCCGTGCGCACCTTGTCGAGGCCCTCGCCAAGACGCTGTTCCAGGGTCTTGAACCATTGCCGGTCATGTTCCCGGTCCGTTTCCAGTTTTGTCAGGCGCGCTTCCATGCGTACAGCATTGTTCGCGCTTTGCTGTTTGTCAAGCCGGTCCGTGGCATAGGCATCGTTCATCTCGCACCCCTTCGCGCGGGCCGCGCTGCACCAGCGCAGGCGGCGTCACCCCACTGTCCGCCTTTTTGAGCGGCCCGGTTTGCGCTGGATCAAACGTCAGGAAGCTGGTGCGAAGCGCAGGCGGATGCCTGCCGTGACGACGGCCAGCAAGTCGTCGATATGTGCGTTCATTTCCGGGTGCGGCGTCCATGGGTCGCCCGCATCCATGACGATGCGCAGCGACACGAGGCCGTGCAGCGATTGCCAGAAGATTTGCGTCATCGTGTGCAGCGCCGGCTCGTCCTGGCGTACCTGGCCCGCCTGCGCCAGTTCGCCGAACAGGTGCAGCGCGTAGGCATACGGGTCTTGCTCGATATTACCGTGTTCCACTTCGACGGCGTCGACTTCCGCGTGCGGACGCAGCTCCATGAAGATCAGCGAATACTCGTCGGGATGCTGGAAGCCGTACTCGATGTAGGCGCGGCCGACCAGGCTGATGCGTTCCCATGGGTCCATGCTGGTGTCGCAGGCGGTACGCATGGCGCGCACCAGTTCCAGCAAGTCCTTGTCCATGGCCTGGGCGATCAGGGTGGCCTTGTCGCGGAACAGGGCGTACACGACGGTGGTGGAAAAGCCGGCCGCCTCGGCCACCTTGCGGATGGAGACGGCGCGTGCGCCGCCCTTCTTGATGAGGTCTTTGACGACGTCGATGATGTGCTCGCGCCGCGCCTGCGCTTCGCGTAACTTTCTTTCCTGAATATTGGTCAGCTTCTTGTCCACGACTCTTTCCTGGCGACTCTATGAAAGCTGGAATTATAGGGGGGCGATGGGCTGCCAATGTGTCTGGCATTGTTACAATTCAGTTTTTTGTCCGGCGGATGCGACAGTGGACCGATTTTTCGCGCTTTTGCCCGGCACTTTTCCATCGATGCCCCGGATTGGTGCATAAATCGCCGGGGCAGGCTTTGCGAATGGGGCCAAAGGGCGGAAAATAGCGGGATAGCTTACACTGCGTTTTTTAGCGCGACGGCGGTGGCCCACGAGGCAGCGCCGGAACACTTACATTTGGACGGGATCATTGATGACCATTAAAATCAGCCAGAACTTCGACTCGGGCGCCATCGACGTGGTGAGCGCCACCAGCGCCAGCGCCATCGACCTGAACTTGCGCAAGGATAGCCACGCCGACATCCACCAGTGGTTTCACTTCCGCCTGCAGGGCGCGCGCGGCCAGGCATGCACGATACGTTTCCTGAACGCGGGCCAGGCCACGTATCCGGCCGGCTATGAAGACTACCAGGCCGTGGCCAGCTACGACAGCGAAAACTGGTTCCGCGTGCCGACGGCGTTCGACGGCCAGGTCATGACGATCTCGCACACGCCGGAACTCGACAGCGTGTACTACGCCTATTTCGAGCCGTACTCGTGGGAACGCCATCTGCGTCTGCTGGGCGAAGTGGCCGAGCATCCTCTGGCGCGCGTCTCCGACCTGGGCAGCACGGTCGACGGCCGCGACATGAACATGGTCACCATCGGCAATCCGCAGGCGGAAAAGAAAATCTGGGTCATCGCGCGCCAGCATCCGGGCGAATCGATGGCCGAATGGTTCGTCGAAGGCTTGATCGACTCGCTGCTGGACGATGCCAACCCGATCGCGCGCAAGCTCTTGCAGCGCGCCGTGTTCCACATCGTGCCGAACATGAACCCGGACGGCTCCATCCGCGGCAACCTGCGCACGAATGCGGCCGGCGCCAACCTGAACCGTGAATGGATGACGCCATCGCTGGCGTCCAGCCCGGAAGTGCTGTGCGTGAAAAACAAGATCCACGAAACGGGCGTCGACATGTTCTTCGATATCCACGGCGATGAAGCGCTGCCGTACAACTTTGTGGCCGGCAACGAAATGCTGGAAAACTTCACGCCGGCGCAAGCGGCGCACCAGAAAGCCTTCATCGAGCGCTACAAGCAGGCCAGCCCCGACTTCCAGGACAAGTTCGGCTATGCGGCCAGCAAGTACAAGTCGGACATGCTGACCCTGGCGTCGAAATACATCGGCCACCACTTCGGCTGCCTGGCCTTGACGCTGGAAATGCCGTTCAAGGAAAACGCCGACTTGCCCGATCCGGCCGTGGGCTGGAATGGCGCGCGCAGCGCGGCCCTGGGCGCGGCCATGCTGCAGCCTATCCTGCTGTCGCTGGATTGAACGGCGTTGATCATGGGCGTCGAGATCGAGCGTAAATTCCTGCTGCAAGGCGATGCCTGGCGCGGCCTGGGCCAGGCGGTGCTGCTGCGCCAGGGCTATTTGTCGTCCGCGCGCGAGCGCGTGGTGCGCGTGCGCATCGAAGGCGAGCAGGCGATGCTGACCATCAAGGGGGCCAACGTGGGCGCGACGCGCGGCGAGTGGGAGTATCCGATTCCGCTGGCCGACGCCGTCGAGCTGCTCGACGGCCTGTGCGAACAGCCGCTGATCGAAAAATACCGCCACCGCATCGAGCACGCGGGCATGGTGTGGGAAGTCGACGAATTTCTCGGCGCCAATGCGGGCTTGCTCGTGGCCGAGATCGAGCTGGCGTCGGAAGACCAGCCCTTCGAGAAGCCGGAATGGATAGGCGCGGAAGTGTCGGGCGACGCGCGCTATTACAACGCGAATCTGATCCGCCACCCGTTCTCGCAGTGGTGATAGTGTTTTAAATGACGTTGAAATGAAAAAGGCGGAACCGAAGTTCCGCCTTTTTTATGTGCCAACGCTGTTGTCGGATTACGCCGTTCCGGCTAATCCGACCTACGGTCTGCCTTTCAACCATTGCATCGACACCTATTGCATCGACACCTCTTCAAACCGTAGCGAGCAAGCCCGATATCGGGTTGAGTAACGCAGCTGTACTAAAGGTACAGCGAGTAACGCCGACCCGAGAGCGGGCTGCGCAGTAGGTTTGAAGAGTGTGTCATCAGATCAATGGAAATGCTCGGTACCCTGCGGCGTATCTTCCGGCATTTCCGCATGCGCCAGCTCGCCGACCGGGTCGGCAAAAGGGCGCGCCGCAGTCGTCGCAGTACTCTCCGACGAAGCGTTCCGCGTGGCGCTTGATCTGCGTCACGCCGGCGGCGTTCAGGTGCTCGATAATTTCATCGACGGGCGTCTTTTGCTTGTCCAGCGCGGCGATGCCCACCTGGATCAGGCCTTCGATCGGCGTGCCATCCTCGTCTTCCTGGCCGTACAGGGGCCAGACGATGCCGTAGATGACGTCCGGCGCCTGGCGCAGGGTGAAGGCGATGCGGTACTCGTCCACCTGGCCGTCGGCCGCTTCCTCGCCGAAGCCGGCGATGACGGCGCGCAGTTCCGACGGTTCGATGGCCAGCGTGTGCGTCAGGTAGTGCACGGCGGCGCGCACGGAGACGGGGCGTATCAGCTTGTCCGCTTCGCGGCACGCCACATAATATGCTTCCGGCAGCAGCAGTTCCAGGCCGCAGCCGGGCAGCAGGCGGGCGATGGTCGGCGTCGCCTGCGTGCGCCATTGTTCCAGGCGGCGCTGCGCTCGGCGATGAAGTCGAGCTGGCTCGAAGGCGTCTGCCAGCGGAACAGCGGTGCGCCGGCAGGCGCGACCACGGCCACCAGCAGGTAGCGCGTGTCGGCCAGGAAAGGCGCCGTTTCCGCCTCTTTGCTGGACGGCTTGACGGCCGTGCCCTTCAGGGCGGCCAGGGCCAGCTTCTGCGTCTTGGCATAGGTTTCGACGTGGCTGCGCGGCAACTGGTCGATCGAGTACAGGGTGGGCGCCATGGCCATCTTCGTGCCGTCGGCCAGCAGGTGGGCGGCGAAATGCGCCGACAGCACGCCGTGCGCATCGCCGGCCATGGGGCCGGAGGCGATGGAAAAGCGCGTCCACGCGAGGATGGGCACGGCCACCAGCAGGGCGTCGTAGCGCACGTCTTCATGCGTGACGACGGTCGATTCGCTGACGGCTTCAACGCAGTCCATCAGCACGTCGTAGGCGTTCAAGTCTTCCTTGAACAGGCTGCCCAGGGTGTTGTCGATGGTGTCCTGGTGGCCGGTTTTGAGTAATTTCTGGAGCTGCGTATCCAGGCTGTGTTCCCAGGACCGCTCTTCGAGACGGCTGGCTGCCTGTACGATCGCCTGGGCAAAGGTGACCAGGCGCTGGCTGTCGGCAGTCAGTTTATGGGATGAATCTTTGGAAGGACGACGCATAGCGGGATAAGAGTCTCGGAAAGTGAAAAAAATGGATCAGTCAAACAATGATAAACCCTTATAACCGTATTGTAGAGGATTCAGCCGCACGCAATACGTAAGCTGTCCTCAGATCATGCCAATAGTCGAAATTTCAAGGAAAAACGGGCGCTGCGGACGAAAAAAGCGCCGGTCGGAACCGGCGCTTTTATCTTACCTCACAGCTGGGCTGATTACTCGGCCAGCAGTTGACGCAGCACGAATGGCAGGATACCGCCGTGCTTGTAGTAATCGACTTCGATCGGCGTATCGATGCGCAGCAGGACCTTGACTTCCTGGCTGCTGCCGTCGGCGCGGTGGATCACCAGGGTAGCCAGTTGCTGTGGCTTGATTTCGCCTTCGAGGCCTTTCAGGTCGAAGGTTTCATTGCCGGTGATGCCCAGCGTCTGCACGCTGTCGTCGCCGATGAATTGCAGCGGCAGCACGCCCATGCCCACCAGGTTCGAACGGTGGATGCGCTCGAACGAACGGGTGATCACGGCTTTCACGCCCAGCAGCTGGGTGCCCTTGGCTGCCCAGTCGCGCGACGAGCCCGTGCCGTACTCTTCGCCGCCGAAGACCATGGTTGGCGTGCCTTCAGCAACATATTTCATCGCTGCGTCGTAGATCGACATCTGTTCGCCGGAAGGCTGGTGGATCGTGATGCCGCCTTCGACCGCCGAACCGTCCGCCTTGGCAGGGATCATGCGGTTCTTGATGCGCACGTTGGCGAACGTGCCGCGCATCATGATCTCATGGTTGCCGCGGCGCGAGCCGTAGGAGTTGAAGTCCGCTTTCAGGACGCCGTTTTCCTTCAGCCACTTGCCTGCAGGACCGTTTTCCTGGATCGAGCCGGCTGGCGAGATGTGGTCGGTGGTGATGGAATCGCCGAACACGCCCAGTGCGCGCGCGCCTTCGATGCCGGTGGCCACTGCCGCTGGCGTCATTGAGAAGTTGTCGAAGAACGGTGGTTCAGCGATGTAGGTCGATTTCGGCCAGTTGTAGACTTGACCGGACACGGTGGTGACTTTTTCCCACAGCTTGCCTGGCGCGCCCTTGACGTCCGCGTAGTTGTCCTTGAACACCTTGGCGTTCATGGCGAACTTCATCATGGCCGACACTTCAGCCGAGGTCGGCCAGATGTCGCCCAGGTAGACGTCCTTGCCGCCCTTGCCCTTGCCGACAGGTTCCGTCATCAGGTCGCGCGTCATGTTGCCGGCGATGGCGTAGGCGACGACCAGCGGTGGCGAAGCGAGGAAGTTCGAGCGGATGTTCGGGTGAATGCGCGCTTCGAAGTTGCGGTTGCCCGACAGCACGGCCGACGCGACGATGTCGTGCGTGGCAATCGCTGCGTTCAGCTCGGGCGTCAGGTCGCCCGCATTGCCGATACAGGTGGTGCAGCCGTAGGCGGTCACGCCGAAGCCCAGTTTTTCCAGGTATGGCAGCAGGCCGGCGGCAGTCAGGTATTCGGTGACGACGCGCGAGCCGGGAGCCAGCGAGGTCTTGATGTGCGGCGCGACCTTCAGGCCCGCTTCCACGGCTTTCTTGGCCAGCAGGCCGGCAGCCAGCATCACGCTCGGGTTCGAGGTGTTGGTGCACGAGGTGATCGCGGCGATCAGCACGTCGCCGTTCGACACTTTCACGCCGTTCGTCGTTTCGTACACGGCAGCCAGGTCGGCCGGGTTTTTGTTGAAGCCGTTTTCGGTCGTTGGCTTGGCGAACAGCTCGGCGAAGTTGGCCTTGACGTTGCCGATTTCGATACGGTCTTGCGGGCGTTTCGGGCCGGCCAGCGATGGCGCAACCGATGCCAGGTCCAGTTCCACCACGCGGGTGTAGTCGATGTCGCCCGCTTTCGGCACGCCGAACAGGTTCTGCGCCTTGAAGTAGCCTTCGAACGCGGCGATTTCAGCCTTGCTGCGGCCGGTGCCCTTGAAGTAGTCGATGGTCGCTTCGTCGACCGGGAAGAAGCCCATGGTCGCGCCGTATTCCGGTGCCATGTTGGCGATCGTCGCGCGGTCCGTCAGGGTCAGCGATTCGGTGCCTTCGCCGAAGAATTCGACGAACTTGCCGACGACTTTTTCTTTGCGCAGCAATTCGGTGATGGTCAGGACGAGGTCGGTGGCGGTGCAGCCTTCGCGCAGCGCGCCGGACAGGTTCACGCCGATGACGTCCGGCGTCAGGAAGTAGACCGGCTGGCCCAGCATGCCGGCTTCCGCCTCGATGCCGCCCACGCCCCAGCCGACCACGCCGATGCCGTTGATCATGGTGGTGTGCGAGTCGGTGCCGACCAGGGTGTCAGGGTAGTACACGTCGCCGGCTTTCTTGCCTGCGTGGTGCACGCCGCGTGCCAGGTATTCCAGGTTGACCTGGTGGACGATGCCGAAGCCTGGCGGCACGACGCCGAAGGTGTCGAATGCCTGCATGCCCCATTTCATGAACTGGTAACGCTCGTTGTTACGCGAGAATTCCAGTTTCATGTTCAGGTCCAGCGCTTTCTTTTCGCGGTAGTGGTCGATGGTGACCGAGTGGTCGACCACCAGGTCGACCGGTACCAGCGGTTCGATCTTCTTGGCGTTGATGCCCATCTTGGCGGCCACGTTGCGCATGGCGGCCAGGTCGGCCAGCAATGGTACGCCGGTGAAGTCTTGCAGCACGACGCGCGCCACTACGAACGGGATCTCGTCGGTGCGCTCGGCGGTCGGGCCCCAGCTCGCCAATTGCTTGACGTGTTCTTCGGTGACTTTTTTGCCGTCGCAGTTGCGCAGTACCGATTCGAGCACGATACGAATCGACACCGGCAGGCGGGAGACATTGATGCCCAGGCTTTTTTCCAGCGCAGGCAGGGAGTACAGCTTGCCCTTCTTGCTATCCGAAATATTAAAGTCCTTGAGCGTGTTCAGAGTGTTGCGGGACATGACCTCTCCTTGTTGGGTATCGTCTTATTGATTATTCAAATTACAAAACATGACTGAGCCCCCGAAGAGGCCCTTGCTACGCACATCAGCCGCCGGTCGCCGGCAGCACGCCCAGCGATGGCGCGGCTTCCACCACGGCCGCCGGCTTGGCTTGCTCCGCATCCTTGCATTCATTGGCCAGCTGGCGGCCCTGCTTGGAATCGAGCAGCATGCCCTTGGCCGGGATGCCGATCCAGACGAGACCATACAAGCGGTTCTCGAAGCGGTTGGCGCCGGTGGTGGTGCCAACGCGGCTCAGGCGGTGCAGGCGCTTCTTCCAGCGCAGGGCGATGTGTTTGTCGTCAGTAGCATTGGTGTAGATGGTAATTTTATTACCAAGTTCACAATTGAAATCGGTGGAGGCCGAGCCGGCGGTGTCCGGCTCATCGGACTCTTCCTTGTCGGCGACCGACATGGCCAGTGGATGTGCTTCCTTGGCGGCGGGTTTGGCCTTGCTGGTCTTGGCCTTGGCCTTTGGCTTGGCCTTGACTGCCTTGGGATTTGCCTCTGCCGTGGCAGCGAAGCTGGCCGGCGCCAGCGTGAGGGTCATGGCGCCCAGCGCGACGCTGCAGGCAATGGCTAATTTGGAGAGGGACATCGTGTAATTCCTGTCAGTTTTCAGTGGTGCTGGAAGAGGGGGCGTTGAGTAATGCAGCGGCCGCCTCGGGCAGGCCGAGGCCCGCCAGTTTGGCGCGTTGCAAAACGGTCCAATAATATCGGTAGCTGGCGCGGTCGTGCAAGCGGCCATTTTGCGCAATCGGTCCCCAGTTGGCGCGCAGCGCTTCATTCAGGATGTTGCTGGCCTCGTTGACTTCGGACAGACGCGGCGTGAAGGCCTTGATGATGGGCTTGATCTGGTCCGGGTGGATGCTCCACATGCGCGTGTAGCCGAACTCGGCCGTAGCGCGCTGGGCGTCGTTCGCCACCACGGCCGAATCGCGCACATCGGTCGTCACGTTATGCGACGGCACCTTGCCGTGCGCATGGCAGGCGGCCGCCACTTCGAGCTTGGCGCGCACCACCAGCGGGTGCGTGAACTGGCCCGGCGTGCGCATGGCGGCGGCGGGAATGGCGCCGTAGTGGGCCGAGACGAAATCCATGATGCCGAAGGACAGGCATTCGACCTGGGGCAGGGCGGCGATCGCATAGGCGTCGCGCAGCGCGCCATGCGTTTCGATCAGGATATGCACGGGCAGGTTGTCGCGGCCGGCGCGGCGCGCGTGCAGGTTGATCAGGTCGATGGCCAGCATGGCGTCCTGCACGCCGCCCACCTTGGGCACGGCGATGTAGGCCAGGCGCGATGCGGCACTGCAGATGATTTCCACGTCGCGCGCGAAAAACGCGCTGTCGACGTCGTGCACGCGCACGCCGATGCGGTTGAACTGGTTGTCGTCGCTGGCCAGCAGGCCGGCGATCATCAGGGCGTGGGATTCTTCATTGCCGGCGCTGGCGCCGTCTTCGCAGTCGAACGTGATGTCGAACAGGGGGCCAAGCTCTTGTTGCAAAGCAATCGATTTACGCATCAGCTTTTCGGAGCCGGCGTAGTGGTCGCAAGCGGCGAGCAACAGCGGCTGGCGTTTGCCTTGGAATAAAACCTCGGAAGGGTGCATGCTTAAGGCATTTCTGCAGGTAAAAACTACTTGAGAAAACAGCCGCGCCGCGAATCTCGCGGAGCGGCCTTCTTTGGCGGGCGGCGCATTGCCGCGCCGCCAAAACTGGACTTAGGCCAGCAGGTGTTTCACGCCTTCGCGCTCTTCGGTCAGTTCCTTCAGGGTCAGGTTGATGCGCTCTTGCGAGAATGCATCGATTTCCAGACCTTGAACGATGGTGTACTCACCGTTGTCGGTGGTAACCGGGAAGCCGAACACGGTGCCTTCAGGGATGCCGTACGAACCATCGGAAGGCACGCCCATGGTGGTCCACTTGCCGTTGGTGCCCAGCATCCAGTCATGGATGTGGTCGATGGCGGCGTTCGCTGCCGACGCTGCCGACGACAGGCCGCGCGCTTCGATGATGGCCGCGCCGCGCTTGCCGACGGTCGGCAGGAACACGTTGGCGTTCCATTCCTGATCGTTGATCAGATCCTTGACAGCCTTGCCGTTGACGGTGGCGAAGCGGTAGTCGGCGTACATGGTTGGCGAGTGGTTGCCCCACACGGTCAGCTTCTCGATGTCTTTTACGGCGGTGCCGGTCTTGGCAGCGACTTGCGACAGCGCGCGGTTGTGGTCCAGGCGCAGCATGGCGGTGAAGTTTTTCGCCGGCAGCGATGGTGCCGATTTCATGGCGATGTAGGCGTTGGTGTTGGCAGGGTTGCCGACCACCAGCACTTTGACATTGCGCGAAGCGACGGCGTCGAGCGCCTTGCCTTGCACCGTGAAGATCTGGGCATTCGCTTCCAGCAGGTCCTTGCGTTCCATGCCTGGGCCGCGTGGACGCGCGCCAACCAGGACGGCCACGTCGACATCCTTGAATGCGGTCAGCGGGTCGGAGTGGGCGGTCATTTCCGTCAGCAGCGGGAAGGCGCAGTCGTCGATTTCCATCATCACGCCCTTGAGCGCCTTCTGGGCTTTTTCGTCCGGGATTTCAAGCAGTTGCAAGATGACAGGCTGGTCTTTGCCGAGCATGTCGCCATTGGCGATGCGGAACAACAGGGCGTAGCCGATCTGGCCGGCGGCGCCGGTCACTGCAACACGCATTGGGGTTTTAGCCATGATGAATCTCCAAAAATGGGAAAGAAAACGGGCTTGAAGCTGGGCTTACGCTTATCCGGAAAAACTATAATGATACCAAAACCGGCCCGCGCCACCGAATTGCTGGTGTACGCCGCCGTCACGCTTGTGCTGCACGAGGCCAGAGTGGCTGGCCGACAACATAAAACGCTGGCTCACAAGTTTTATCGAAGGCAGTGTAGGCCTCCGATCCCTATCTGTCAATCATATCTTATGTCTTATATAAGACAGATAACTGCGTGTGTTTTACTGGACGCGGGCGGTGATTTGTGTTGAAATGTCGGACTATGAATTCCGCCTCGTCCAATCTGACCAACAATGCCACTGCTGCAAGCGGGGCGGTCAGTCCGACCGCGGGCACCCCGGCCACGCCCGTTGCCGCCGCGGTCAGCACCGCCGCCCCCGTCGCCAGCGTGAATACCACTGCCGCGCCTGCCGCGAATGCTTCGCCCACCTTCAGTCCCCTGTATCAGCAGATCAAGGCGCTCATCACGCAAAGCCTGCAATCGGGCGAATGGAAGCCGGGCGAGCTGATTCCCAGCGAAGTCGAGCTGGCGGGGCGCTTCAAGGTCAGCCAGGGCACGGTGCGCAAGGCCATCGATGAGCTGGCTGCCGAGAACCTCGTCATGCGCCGCCAGGGCAAGGGCACCTTCGTGTCCACCCATCATGAGGCGCGCGCGCATTTCCGCTTCCTGCGCCTGGTGCCGGACGAAGGCGTGCCGCATTACCCCGAAAGCAAATTCATCGAAGTCAAGCGCGTGCGCGCGCCGGCCGACGTGGCGCGCCTGATGGATCTGAAGTCCGGCGACGCCGTCATCTTCATCAAGCGCGTGCAGTATTTCGACGGCGTGCCGACCATCGTCGAGGAGCTGTGGCTGCCCGGCCTGATCTTCAAGGGCCTGACGGCCGAGCGCCTGGTGGAATACAAGGGCCCCATGTACGGCCTGTTCGAGACGGAGTTCGGCACGCGCATGATACGCGCGTCCGAGCAGATCCGCGCCGTGTGCGCCGACGCGGGCGCCGCGCAACTGTTGAATATCGACCTCGGCACGCCCTTGCTCAGTTCCGAGCGCGTGTCGTTTACCTACGGCGACAAGCCCGTCGAACTGCGCCGGGGCTTATACCTGACCAGTCGCCATCATTATCAGAATGAACTCAGCTGAAGCGGCGGGGTGCCCATCGGTGCCCGGACAAGCGGCAAGGCTGAAGTGCATCGCTTGCAAGATGCCTGCCGCAAGGCGGGCAACGGAGACAACGGAAAGCGCAGCGACAGCATGGCCCGCCCCGGCGGGCCGTGTTTTGCCGGCGATTCTGTAATTAAATTACGTGAACTACGGAAAGTAGCGCGGTATTTTGTAGTAAAAAACCATTTTGGTTATATGTAACAATAGATATTGGTATGGGTTGCGAAAATCGGCGAAAATCGCGGCTTCAATATTTAGTTGAAATTCAAAGGGGAGGTTTTTGTTATGTCTGAAGCCGTAAGAGAAGTACCAAAAAGAACGGCCGCAATTCCGTAACATTCATGTTACCGAGTTGTCGAACTACCGCATGGCTGTCGGCGCCATCGTCTCGATCCTGCATCGTATCAGCGGTTTCATCATTTTCGCCTTGCTGCCATGCATCTTGTACATGCTGGAACTGAGCCTGCGTTCCGAAATGTCCTACGCCTACTTCCAGGGCATCGCCTCGCACTGGTTCGTCAAGCTGATCACCCTGGGTCTGGTCTGGGCCTTCCTGCACCACTTCTGCGCCGGTATCCGCCACCTGTTCATGGATGTGCACGTTGCCATCGAAAAAGATTCGGCACGCAAGACCGCGTCGTCCGTGCTGGTCGTGAGCCTGGTGTTGACGGCCTTGGTCGCTTTGAAACTGTTTGGAGTATTTTAAACATGGCAGACAATAATATCGGACCGAAACGCCTCGTCGTCGGTGCCCATTACGGCTTGCGCGACTGGCTGGCGCAACGCGTCACCGCCATCGTCATGGTGGCTTATGTGGCCATCCTGCTTATTTCTTTCCTGACCGGCAGCAACTTCAGCTATGAAGGCTGGGCCGGTCTGTTCGCACAGCAGTGGTTTAAATTGTTCAGCCTGGTGACCTTCGTCGCCCTGTTCTACCACGCATGGGTCGGCGTACGCGACATCTGGATGGACTACGTGAAAAGCGCTGGCCTCCGTCTGACCCTGCAAATTGCCACCATGCTGTGGTTGATCGCTTGTGCCGGCTGGACGGTACAGATACTCTGGAGTGTGTAATCGTGGCAGCATATAAATCTGCAATCCCTACCCGCCGCTTTGACGCGGTCATCGTTGGCGCCGGCGGTTCCGGCATGCGCGCGTCGTTGCAGCTGGCTGAAGCCGGCCTGAACGTCGCAGTTCTGTCGAAAGTCTTCCCGACCCGCTCGCACACCGTGGCAGCGCAGGGCGGCATCGGCGCGTCGCTCGGCAACATGGCTGAAGACAACTGGTTCTGGCACATGTTCGACACCGTCAAGGGCGGCGACTATCTGGGCGACCAGGATGCCATCGAATTCATGTGCCGCGAAGCACCGAAAGTCGTGTACGAACTGGAACACTTCGGCATGCCGTTCGACCGCAACCCTGACGGCACCATCTATCAGCGTCCGTTCGGCGGCCACACGGCACACTTTGGCGAAAAGCCGGTGCAGCGCGCCTGCGCGGCAGCCGACCGTACCGGTCACGCCCTGTTGCACACCCTGTACCAGCGCAACGTGCGCGCCCGTACGCACTTCTTCGTCGAATGGATGGCACTCGACCTGATCCGTGACGCCGAAGGCGACGTGATCGGTGTTGTTGCGCTGGAAATGGAAACCGGCGAATGCATGATCCTGGAAGCAAAGACGACGGTCATGGCAACGGGCGGCGCAGGCCGCATCTTCGCTGCGTCGACCAACGCCTTCATCAACACGGGCGACGGCATGGGCATGGCGGCACGCGCCGGCCTGCCGCTGCAGGACATGGAATTCTGGCAGTTCCACCCGACCGGCGTGGCCGGCGCGGGCGTATTGATCACCGAAGGCGTGCGCGGCGAAGGCGGCATCCTGATCAATAGCGAAGGCGAACGCTTCATGGAGCGCTATGCGCCGACCCTGAAGGATCTGGCGCCGCGCGACTTCGTTTCGCGTTCGATGGACCAGGAAATCAAGGAAGGCCGCGGCTGCGGTCCGAACAAGGACCACGTGATGCTGGACCTGCGCCATATCGGCGCCGACACCATCGCCAAGCGCCTGCCGTCGATCCTGGAAATCGGCCACAAGTTCGCCAACGTCGACGCCACCAAGGAACCGATTCCTGTCGTGCCGACGATTCACTACCAGATGGGCGGCATCCCGACGAACATCCACGGCCAGGTCGTCACCCCGACCGGTCCGGACAATTCGGCCAAGGTCGTCAACGGCCTGTACGCGATCGGCGAATGCGCCTGCGTTTCCGTGCACGGCGCCAACCGCCTGGGCACGAACTCGCTGCTCGACCTGGTGGTCTTCGGCCGCGCGGCCGGCAACCACATCGTCAACAGCGGCCTGAAAGCCAAGGAAAACAAGCCTTTGCCAGCCGATGCTGCCGATTTCGCCATGGGCCGTCTGCAGCGCCTGGAAAACTCGACCGGCACGGAAACCGTGCAGGGCGTGGCGAACGACATCCGCGCAACGATGCAGAAGTACTGCGGCGTGTTCCGTACCGACGAGATGCTGAGCAAGGGCGTCGAAGAAATCATGAAGCTCGACGAGCGCCGCAAGCACGTCTCCTTCAAGGATAAATCGATGGTCTTCAACACGGCCCGCGTGGAAGCGCTGGAGCTGGACAACCTGATCGAGACGGCGAAAGCGACCATCGTTTCGGCAGCGGCCCGCAAGGAATCGCGCGGCGCGCACGCCCAGGACGACCATCCGCAACGCGACGACGAGAACTGGATGAAGCACACTCTGTGGTATTCGGAAGGCAACCGACTGGAATACAAGCCGGTCGTGACCAAGCCGCTGACGGTTGATACCTTCAAACCGAAACCACGTACTTTCTAAGGCTATACCATGGCACGCACTCTCAAATTCAAAATCTACCGCTACGATCCTGACCAGGATGCCAAGCCGTACATGCAAGACCTGACGGTCGAACTGAAAGACACCGACAAGATGCTGCTCGACGCACTGCAGCGCATCAAGGCGGACGTCGATGACTCGCTGGCCCTGCGCCGCTCGTGCCGCGAAGGCGTGTGCGGTTCGGACGCGATGAACATCAACGGCAAGAACGGCCTGGCATGCACCACCAACCTGAACGAACTGTCGGAGCCTATCGTGCTGCGTCCGTTGCCAGGCTTGCCGGTCATCCGCGACCTGATCGTCGACATGACGCAATTCTTCAAGCAGTACGATTCGATCAAGCCGTTCCTGATCAACGATTCGATCCCGCCTGAAAAAGAACGCCTGCAGTCGCCGGAACAGCGCGAAGAACTCGATGGCCTGTACGAGTGCATCCTGTGCGCATGCTGCTCCACGTCGTGCCCGTCGTTCTGGTGGAATCCGGACAAGTTCGTCGGCCCGGCCGGCCTGCTGCAAGCCTACCGTTTCATCGCCGATTCGCGCGACGAAGCCACCGGTGCGCGTCTGGACAACCTGGAAGACCCGTACCGCCTGTTCCGCTGCCATTCGATCATGAACTGCGTCGACGTCTGCCCGAAAGGCTTGAACCCGAACAAGGCGATCGGCAAGATCAAGGAATTGATGGTCCGCCGCGCGATCTGATCCTCCTGATCGCGTCCGCCGGGCGCCGTTTGCCGGAAGAGGGTATCCTCTCTTGCCTGCAGGCGGCGCCTGCAAAGCAGCACCGTGCCGCAAGGCACACGTAAAGTGGTAAACCAAATGACAGAATCAATTTTGTCCTCGCATCAGGCCGACCCGGCCAACCGCGCCCGCCTGCGCTGGCGTTCACGCCGTGGCCTGCTGGAAAACGACATTATCCTGACCCGTTTTCTCGATGCGTATGAAACCGAATTGACCGATGAAGAAGTTGACGCGCTGACGCGTTTGCTGGATTTGTCGGACAATGCGTTAATGGATCTGGTACTGGCCCGTAAAGAGCCGGAAGGCGAAGTCGATCTGCCGCACGTGCGCGCACTGCTGCAACGACTGCGCATTGCCTAGACGCCTGGGCGATATATTGCAAACGGTGCGAGTGGCGCGCTGTAGCACTGCCGAATGCGGTGCGAATTGCAGCCAGAATTTTTGATTTTAATTTCGACTCACTCCCGAGAAGGAAGAGCCCATGAATATCTCTGACACAAAAGCTACCCTGTCGTTCTCCGATGGCAGCCCATCGCTTGAATTTCCAATCTACAAAGGCACGGTTGGCCCGGACGTCATCGACATCCGCAAACTGTACGCCGGTAGCGGCAAGTTCACCTACGACCCAGGCTTTATGTCGACGGCCGCCTGCAACTCGTCGATCACCTACATCGACGGCGACAAGGGCGAGCTGCTGTACCGTGGTTACCCGATCGAACAGTTGGCCGTCAACGCCGACTTCATGGAATCGTGCTACCTGCTGCTGAACGGCGAACTGCCGAACGCGGCGCAGAAAGCCAAGTTCGTCGACACCGTCACCAAGCACACGATGGTGCACGAACAGATGCAATTCTTCTTCCGTGGCTTCCGCCGCGACGCGCATCCGATGTCGGTCCTGGTGGGCACCGTCGGCGCGCTGGCATCGTTCTACCATGACTCGCTGGACATCAACGACCCGCGTCACCGCGAAGTGTCGGCCATCCGCCTGATCGCCAAGATGCCAACCCTGGTCGCCATGACCTACAAGTACTCGGTCGGCCAGCCGTTCGTGTACCCGCGCAACGACCTGTCGTACAGCGCCAACTTCATGCACATGATGTTCGCCAACCCGTGCGAAGAGTACAAGGTCAACGACGTGCTGGTGCGCGCCCTGGACCGCATCCTGATCCTGCATGCGGACCACGAGCAAAACGCATCGACGTCGACCGTCCGTCTGGCCGGTTCGTCGGGCGCCAACCCGTTCGCCTGTATCGCTGCCGGTATCGCCTGCCTGTGGGGCCCTGCCCACGGCGGCGCCAACGAAGCGGCACTCAACATGCTGAAGGAAATCGGCACCGTCGAGAACATCCCTGCCTTCATCGCGCAAGTCAAGGACAAGAACTCGGGCGTCAAGCTGATGGGCTTTGGCCACCGCGTGTACAAGAACTTCGATCCACGCGCCAAGCTGATGCGTGAAACCTGCTACGAAGTGCTGCAAGAACTGGGTCTGCAAGACGATCCGCTGTTCAAGCTGGCGATGGAACTGGAAAAGATTGCACTGAACGACGAATACTTCGTGTCGCGCAAACTGTACCCGAACGTCGACTTCTACTCGGGCATCGTGCAATCGGCGCTGGGCATCCCTGTGTCGCTGTTCACCGGTATCTTCGCTATGGCCCGTACGATCGGCTGGATCGCCCAGTGGAACGAAATGATCGCCGACCCGGAGCAAAAGATCGGCCGTCCGCGCCAGCTGTTCGTCGGTTCGACCACGCGTGAAGTACTGCCACTGGACAAGCGTTAATCCAGAGCGGTATCGAGCAAACAAAAAAACGGGCTTCGGCCCGTTTTTTTATGCGCGCGGAAGAGGCATGACTCAGTCGAGCGCCGCCAGCAGCGACCGCAGGCAAACGCTGCCGCCTTCGAGTTGCAGGCTGGCGCCTTCGTGAATGTGCGGCATGACGATGCAGCGCGGCGCATTGTGCTTGAGGATGCCGCCCCAGTGGGCGACCTTGGCGCCGGCCTGGCGGCGGATCGCCTCGACCGTGGCGCCGCTGGCCAGGATGCGGGCTTGCGGAAAGGCTTGCCGCAGCACGCCCAGGCCGAAGTACGCTTGCGGTTCGGCCGCGCTGATATAGATGGTGGTCAGGCGCTTGCCGCTGGCGGCGATGGTGTGCGCTAACTGCGCCGCATCGTCGCGCAGGAACTGGGCATTGACGAGGATGGCGTCGGCCACGCCGCTCAGCAGCAGCGAAGTGGACGGCGCGCGGCCCAGCACATCCAGCTGGAAGGTTTCCAGCGTGCGTACGGGGCGGGCGGCGCGTGCAAACATATTATTCTTTCTGCATTAGATGCTCATGTCGCATATTATCCTTTCGACCAGGCGCGACAAATAGGGTAGATTGCAATACTTAGTTGCATGGATCGGATGAATCAAGGGAGTACGCATGGACCGCATCACCGCCGCACAAGTATTCGTCGCCATCGCCGAGCGTGGCAGCATGGTGGCCGCCAGCGAGGCGCTCGACATGTCGCGCGCCATGGTGACGCGCTACCTGGCCGAGATGGAGCAGTGGGCGGGGGCGCGTCTGCTGCATCGCACCACGCGCCGTTTGAGCCTGACGGATGCGGGCGAGGCCACCCTGGCGCGCTGCCGGCAGATGCTGGACGTGGCCGGCGCCATGGCTGTCACCTCGCCCGAAGGCCTCGACACGCCGCATGGCTTGCTGCGCATCACCTGTTCGCAATCCTTGGCGCAGACGGCGCTCGCTGGCGCAGTGACCGCTTACCTGCGGCGCTACCCGCGCGCCGCCGTCGACCTGCAGATGGAGAACCGCGCCGTCAACCTGGTGGAACAGCGCATCGACCTGGCGATCCGCATCACGAACGCGCTCGAACCGAACCTGATCGCGCGCCAGCTGGCCAGCTGCGCCTCGGTGGTGTGCGCCGCACCATCGTACCTGGCGGCGCACGGCACGCCGCGCCGGGCGCAAGACCTGGCCCTGCACAACTGCCTGACCTATACGTATTTCGGCAAGAGCCTGTGGCAGTTTACGCACGACGGGGAAGCGCTCACTGTCCCCGTCAGCGGCCGCCTGTCGGCGAATGAGTCGCTGGTCCTGCTGGTGGCCACGGTGGCGGGGGCGGGCATCGCCATGCAGCCGCGCTATTCGGCCGCGCCGCTGATCGCCAGCGGGCAACTGGTGGAGCTGCTGCCCGCCTACCAGCCGCAGGACATGGGCATCTACGGCGTGTATACCTCGCGCCAGCACATGTCGCCCCTGCTGCGCACCATGCTCGACTTCCTGGTGGAGTGGTTTGCCGGCGATGCCGATTGGCTGGCCGCCATCGCGGCAGCGCCGGTGCCGGGCAGACCAGTCGGGCGCAGGCGGCACGCCGGCCGGGACAGGGAAGTACCGTAAGCGCAACAGTAAAAGGCCGGCAAGCCCGGGAAAACCAACAACACAGCTTACATTTGCTTGCCAAATAAAATCAACATGCAGTTGTTGCGTTACAATACCGCGTGCTATTCTAAATGACGGTATGCAGAATGCTGGTGCAATAAAAAAGCCCTTCCCCACAACTTGATGTGCAATCCGCTAACCGGTCAGGCCGTGTCGCGGAAGGTTAGATTAACCCGCTAATTCCTCGCGAAGCGCGAAGAAAGGTGAGCAATATATGCAGCAATTAACGACCAACTCCTACCTGTTCGGTGGGAATGCTCCGTACGTGGAAGACCTGTACGAGGCGTATCTGAACAATCCAGGCTCGGTCCCCGATAACTGGCGTTCCTACTTCGACGCCATGCAGCACGTGCCTGCCGTCGACGGCACCAACAAGCCTGACGTGGCGCATGCCTCCGTCGTCGCCTCGTTCGCCGAGCGCGCAAAAGCAGGTCCGATCCGCACAGTGACCGCTTCCTTCGATGCTGAAATGGGCCGCAAGCGCGTCGCCGCCACGCAGCTGATCGCCGCTTACCGCTACCTCGGTTCGCACTGGGCCAACCTGGATCCGCTGCAACGCCAGGAACGTCCGATGATCCCTGAGCTCGAGCCGAGCTTCTACGGTTTCACCGACGCGGACATGGACACCGTGTTCAACATCAGCAATACCTATTTTGGCCCCGAGACCGCCACCCTGCGCGATCTGCTGAACTATCTGCGCGATACCTACACGCGTTCGATCGGCGCCGAATTCATGTACATCTCCGATCCGGCCGAAAAGCGCTGGCTGCAGGAGAAACTGGAATCGATCCGCTCCACCCCGAATTTCACCCCAGAGAAAAAATCCACATCCTCGACCGCCTGACCGCGGCGGAAGGCCTGGAACGCTATCTGCACACCCGCTACGTGGGCCAGAAGCGCTTCTCCTGGAAGGCGGCGAAACCTTCATCGCCTCGATGGATGAAACCATCCAGCGCGCCGGCGAAAAAGGCGTGCAGGAAATCGTCATCGGCATGGCTCACCGCGGCCGCCTGAACGTGCTGGTGAACACCCTGGGCAAGGCGCCGCAGGAGCTGTTCGAAGAATTCGAAGGCAAGCATGGCGACGACCTGCCTGCCGGCGACGTGAAATACCATCAAGGCTTCTCGTCGGACATCTCCACCGCAGGCGGCCCGGTCCACCTGTCGCTGGCGTTCAACCCGTCGCACCTGGAAATCGTCAACCCTGTGGTTGAAGGTTCCGTCAAGGCCCGCATGGATCGCCGCGGCGACGTGCACGGCGCGCAAGTGCTGCCTATCCTGGTGCACGGCGATGCCGCTTTCGCCGGCCAGGGCGTGGTCATGGAAACGCTGAATCTGGCGCAGACCCGCGGCTACGGCACGGGCGGCACGGTGCATATCGTGATCAACAACCAGATCGGTTTCACCACCTCGGATCCGCGCGACTCGCGCTCGACCCTGTACTGCTCGGACGTCGTCAAGATGATCGAAGCACCGGTCCTGCACATCAACGCCGATGATCCGGAAGCCGTGGTCCTGGCGACGCAGATCGCGCTCGACTACCGCATGGAATTCAAGAAGGACATCGTCCTCGACATCATCTGCTACCGCAAGCTGGGCCACAACGAGCAGGATACGCCAGCACTGACGCAGCCGCTGATGTACAAGCGCATCGGCCAGCACCCAGGCACCCGCAAGCTGTACGCGGACAAGCTGGTGGCGCAAGGCGTGATCCCTGCCGATGGCGGCGACAAGATGGTGGCCGCGTTCCGCGACGCCATGGACGCCGGCAAGCACACCGTCGATCCGGTCATCTCGAACTTCAAGAACAAGTACGCCGTCGACTGGCTGCCGTTCCTGAACAAGAAATGGACCGATTCGGCCGACACGGCCGTGCCGATGACGGAACTGAAGCGCCTGGCCGCGCGCATCACCACCGTGCCGGAACAGTTCAAGGTCCACTCGCTGGTGGAAAAAGTCCTGGGCGACCGCGCCACCATGGGCCGTGGCGAAATGAACCTGGACTGGGGCATGGGCGAACATCTGGCCTACGCTTCGCTGGTATCGTCCGGCTACGCCATCCGCCTGACGGGCCAGGATGCGGGCCGCGGCACCTTCGTGCACCGCCACGCCGTGCTGCATGACCAGAACCGCGAGCGCTGGGATGCGGGTACCTACATTCCGCTGCAAAACGTGTCGGACAACCAGGCGCCGTTCACCGTCATCGACTCGGTGCTGTCCGAAGAAGCCGTACTGGCCTTCGAATACGGCTACTCGACCGCTGAACCGAACACCCTGACGATCTGGGAAGCCCAGTTCGGCGACTTCGCCAACGGCGCGCAAGTGGTGATCGACCAATTCATCAGCTCCGGCGAAGTGAAGTGGGGCCGCGCTTCGGGCCTGGTGATGATGCTGCCGCACGGTTACGAAGGCCAGGGTCCTGAGCACTCGTCCGCGCGTCCAGAGCGTTTCCTGCAGCTGTGCGCAGACAACAACATGCAAGTGGTGCAGCCGACGACGGCTTCGCAGATCTTCCATTTGCTGCGCCGCCAGATGGTGCGCCAGTTCCGCAAGCCGCTGGTCATCCTGACGCCGAAGTCGCTGTTGCGCAACAAGGATGCCGGTTCGCCGCTGACCGATCTGGCCAAGGGCGGTTTCCAGACCGTCATCGGCGAAGTCGACGACAAAATCGACGCCAAGAAAGTCAAGCGCGTGGTCGCCTGCTCGGGCAAGGTGTATTACGACCTGGTCAACGCACGCAAGACCCGCGGCCAGACCGATACGGCCATCGTGCGCCTGGAACAGCTGTATCCGTTCCCGCACAAGTCGTTCGCTGCCGAACTGAAGAAGTTCCCGAACCTGGTCGAAGTCGTCTGGGCGCAGGACGAGCCACAAAACCAGGGCGCCTGGTTCCAGATCCAGCACAACATCTTCGAAGGCCTGGAATCGGGTCAGCGTCTGGCCTACGCCGGCCGTCCTGCCTCGGCGTCGCCTGCTGTCGGTTACTATGACAAGCACTACGCCCAGCAAAAAGATCTGCTGGAAACGGCATTCTCGAAGCTGAAGGGTTTTATCCTGACCAAGTAAGTGGCAGGATAGCGGGTGCCATGCGTATGCATGGCACCTGTTCGCATACATCGTGACGGAGCGCCGCCCTTGCTACGTAGGGGCGGCGCCGCAATAACAAAATAAACGGAGTTTTACATGGCACAAATCGAAGTCAAAGTTCCCCAGTTGTCGGAATCGGTTGCGGAAGCGACCCTGCTGGCATGGCACAAGAAAGTCGGCGAAGCAGTCGCGCGCGACGAAAACATGATCGACATCGAAACCGATAAAGTGGTGCTGGAACTGCCGGCGCCGGCCGCCGGCGTGATCGTGCAGATCATCAAGGATAACGGCGCCACCGTCGTTGCCGGCGAAGTCATCGCCATCATCGATACCGACGGTTCGGCCAAGGTCAGCCCGATGGAAGTGTCGGCCGTGCCTGCGCCAGCCCTGGCTGCCGCCGCGCAAGACACCGCCAGCGCTTCGGCGCCAGCTGCTGCGACCAAGGGCGATGTCGCCATGCCTGCCGCCGCCAAGATCCTGTCCGAAAAAGGCCTGTCCGCCGGCGACGTCGCCGGTTCGGGCAAAGACGGCCGCGTGACCAAGGGCGACGCCCTGGCCGCTTCCGCCAAGCCAGCTGTCGCGCCGCTGGCGCCAGCCGCTGCCAAGCCAGCGCTGCAGCAAGTTGCCACGCCGTCGGCCGCCAGCCTGGGCGACCGCCCGGAAGAGCGCGTACCGATGAGCCGCCTGCGCGCGCGTATCGCCGAGCGCCTGCTGCAATCGCAATCGACGAACGCCATCCTGACCACGTTCAATGAAGTGAACATGCAGCCGGTCATCGACCTGCGCAACAAGTACAAGGACAAGTTCGAGAAAGAGCACGGCGTCAAGCTGGGCTTCATGTCCTTCTTCGTCAAGGCCGCCGTCGCCGCCCTGAAAAAGTACCCGATCATCAATGCCTCCGTTGACGGCAACGACATCGTCTACCACGGCTACTTCGACATCGGCATCGCCGTCGGTTCGCCGCGCGGCCTGGTCGTGCCGATCATCCGCAACGCGGACCAGCTGTCGATCGCCGACATCGAGAAAAAATCGGTGAATTCGGCGCGAAAGCCAAGGAAGGCAAGCTGACCCTGGACGACCTGACGGGCGGCACGTTCTCGATCTCGAACGGCGGCACCTTCGGCTCCATGCTGTCGACCCCGATCATCAACCCGCCGCAATCGGCCATCCTGGGCGTGCATGCGACCAAGGACCGCGCCGTTGTCGAAAACGGCCAGATCGTGGTGCGTCCGATGAACTACCTGGCCATGTCCTACGACCACCGCATCATCGACGGCCGCGAAGCCGTCCTGGGCCTGGTGGCGATGAAAGAAGCGCTGGAAGATCCTGCACGCCTGCTGCTGGACCTGTAAGCACCGTAGTCCCCGGCGTAGCCGCCGGGGCAATGTAGCTGATACCCCTTGCCAGAAGACGCAGCTGGCTGATCTCAATGAAAGAGGATTCCCATGAACGTCTCTGAAGAAATCAAGCGTCTGCACGAGTTGCACCTGGCGGGCGCCCTGAGCGACGCGGAATTCGCGCAAGCGAAAGCCAAGCTCCTGAGCAATATCAACCTGGACAAGCCGGACGGCACGTCCGGCGCCGCTGCCGGCTCCGGCCCGTCGAACGACCTGGTGCAGGAATTCAACCGCCTGCGCCGTTCGCGCAACGACCGCTGGCTGGGCGGCGTCTGCGGCGGCCTGGGCCGCGCTTCCGGCATGGAAGCGTGGATCTGGCGCCTCGTCTTCGTCCTGTTTACATTAACCTTCGGCTTCGGCGTGGTGATTTACCTTCTATTGTGGATTTTCGTACCAGACGAAGAGATTGGAATAACAAAACATGAGTACTAAACAATTTGACGTAGTTGTCATCGGCGCGGGCCCTGGCGGCTACATCGCCGCCATCCGCGCAGCGCAGCTGGGCTTTTCCGTCGCTTGCGTCGACGAGTGGTCGAACGCCAAGGGCGGCGCCGCGCCTGGCGGTACCTGCACCAACGTCGGCTGCATCCCGTCGAAAGCGCTGCTGCAATCGTCCGAGCATTTCGAACACGCGGGCCACAGCTTCGCCGAGCACGGCATCGACGTCGCCGGCCTGAAGCTGAACCTGGGCCAGATGCTCAAGCGCAAGGACACCGTCGTCAAGCAAAACAACGACGGCATCCTGTATCTGTTCAAGAAGAACAAGATCGCCTTCTTCCACGGCCGCGCCGCTTTCGCCGCCGCCGCCGCTGGCACGTACGAGATCAGCGTGACGGGCGAAGCCAACGAAACCCTGAGCGCCAAGCACGTGGTCATCGCCACGGGCTCGAACGCGCGCGAACTGCCGGGCGCACCATTCGACGAGAAACTGATCCTGTCGAACACGGGCGCACTGGCCATCGACGCCGTACCCGCCAAGCTGGGCGTCATCGGTGCCGGCGTGATCGGCCTGGAAATGGGCAGCGTCTGGCGCCGCCTGGGTTCCGACGTCACCGTGCTGGAAGGCCTGCCGGTCTTCCTGGGCGCCGTCGACGAGCAGATCGCCAAGGAAGCGTCCAAGCTGTTCACCAAGCAAGGCTTGAAGATCAACCTCGGCTGCAAGATCGGTGCGATCACGCCAGGCAAGAAAGACGTCACCGTGGAATTCGTGGACGCCAAGGGCGAAGCGCAAAAAGCCGTGTTCGACAAGCTGATCATCTCGATCGGCCGCACGCCGAACACGAACGGCCTGGGTGCCGACAAGGTCGGCCTGCAGCTGGACGAGCGCGGCTTCATCGCCGTCGACGGCGACTGCAAGACCAACCTGCCGAACGTCTGGGCAGTGGGCGACGTCGTGCGCGGCCCGATGCTGGCGCACAAGGCCGAAGAAGAAGGCGTTGCCGTGGCCGAGCGTATCGCCGGCCAGCATGGCCACACCAACTTCAACACGATTCCTTGGGTGATCTACACCTCGCCGGAAATCGCGTGGGTCGGCAAGACCGAGCAAACCCTGAAGGCCGAAGGCATCGCCTACAAGGCCGGCACCTTCCCGTTCATGGCCAACGGCCGTGCGCGCGCGCTGGGCGACACCTCGGGCATGGTGAAATTCCTGGCCGATGCGACGACCGATGAAATCCTCGGCGTGCACATCGTCGGCCCGATGGCGTCCGAACTGATTTCCGAAGCCGTCGTGGCGATGGAATTCAAGGCCTCGGCCGAAGACATCGCGCGCATCTGCCACGCTCACCCATCGCTGTCCGAAGCGACCAAGGAAGCGGCACTGGCGGTTGACAAGCGTACCTTGAACTTTTAATTGTAGTTAGTCCAGCAGGGGCGCTCGCGGATTTTTCCGCCGGCGCCCCTGTGCGTTAAAGCGAATCCCATGAACGTAGAAGAGTTTTACCAGCACGCGTTGCAGAAGCGTGATTTCAAGGCCGATGCCGCCCAGCGGCGCGCGGTCGACCGCCTGCAGCTGTGCTATGACGAGTGGGTGGCCTACAAGGGCCAGCGCTCGAGTACCTTCAAGCGCCTGCTGAACCGTCCCGCCGTGCCGAAAGGCGTGTACATGTGGGGTGGGGTGGGGCGCGGCAAATCGTTCCTGATGGATAGTTTTTACTCGGTCGTGCCCCTGGTGCGCAAGACGCGATTGCACTTCCACGAATTCATGCGCGGCGTGCACCAGCAGCTCGACGAATTGAAGGGCGTGGCCGACCCGCTCGACGAGGTGGCCAAGCGCATCGCCAAGAAATACCGCCTCATCTGTTTCGATGAATTCCACGTCTCCGACATCGCCGACGCGATGATCCTGTACAACCTGCTGTCGGCCCTGTTCGCCAATGGCGTGTCCTTCATCATGACCTCGAATTACGACCCCGACCTGCTGTATCCGGACGGCCTGCACCGCGACCGCATGCTGCCGACCATCGCGCTGCTGAAGGACAAGCTCGACGTGATGAACGTCGACGCGGGCGTCGATTACCGCGGCCGCGCGCTGGAACAGGTGGAAAGCTACTATACCCCGCTGGGTGCGGACACGGACCGGGCCCTGCGCGACGCCTACACGCGCATCGCCGAGACGGCCGACGAAGACGCGCGCATCCGCATCGAGAGCCGCGAAATCCACTGCCTGCGCCGCGCCGGCGGCATCATCTGGTTCGATTTCGCCACCCTGTGCGGCGGCCCCCGCTCGCAAAATGATTACCTGGAAATCGCCAGCCGCTTCCATACGGTGATATTGTCCGGCATACCGGCCATGTCGGCGGCGCAGTCGTCCGAGGCGCGCCGCTTTACGTGGCTGATCGACGTGTTTTACGACCAGAAGGTGAAGCTGATCATGTCGGCCGAAGTGGCGCCGGACCAGCTGTACACGAACGGCATGCTGGCCAACGAGTTTCACCGTACCGTTTCGCGTATCATCGAGATGCAATCGCGCGAATACATGGAAAAAGAACAGCGCGGCGCGGCCGACGCGATCGTTTGAGGCAGGGATAAGGAACATGATGGCAAATACACTATACAAGCTGGGTGCGGCGCTGGGCCTGGTCCTGGCGTTGTCCGCCTGCGCGCACCAGGGGCCGCGGCGTTGGATGAGGTCGGCGCACCGCAGGTGCCCGCCACCTTGTCCGTGGAAGAGGCGGACGCCAAGCTGAAGCAGTCGGCCAGCGAGCGCGAAGCGGCGGAAAACGAGTTTGCCGCGCGCGAAGTCGAGTGCTACAACAAGTTTTTCGTGAATAATTGTCTCGACAAGGCCAAGGAAAAGCGCCGCCTGATCCTCGTGCGCCTGCGCGCCATCGACGCGGAAGCGAATTATTTCAAGCGCGCCGAGTCCGTGCGCCTGCGCGATATCGACCTGGCCAGGACGCAGGAAAGCGCGCGCCTCGACGCCGAGCAGCGGGCCGCGGCCGTGCCCAAGCCCGTAAAAGTGGTCACGCCCGATCCTGCTCCGCCCAAGCCGCAAGGCAAGAGCGTTGCCGAGCGCGAGGCTGAGCAAGCGGCGAAGGTGGCGAAACAAGCCGCCGACGATGCGGCCGGGGCGCCGCGCCGCGCCGCCCGCGAAGCAGCCTATGCGAAAAAACAGGCTGACGCCGTGGCGCGCCAGAAACGCGTGGCGCAACGCCTGGCCGAGCGCCAGGCCGAAGCGCAGGCCAAGGCCGCCAAGGCGGCCGCCGCTGCCGGCACGCCGGCTGCTGCCGTGCCGGTGCCGCCGGTCAAATAAGACCGCCGCGTTAGGGCATGCCGGAAATGGCGTGCCCTAACGCGCGCGGCAGGTTAAACTATGCACTATGGCTGCCTGCGTACGCTGCGCGCGCCGGTTTAGCAACATTGTTACCAACACTGCCTGGAACGCAACACATGAGCGATGCACAGCAAATAGAGCGGCGCCTGATTGAACTCAACGTGGAACACCGTGACCTCGATGCCGTCATCGAGTTGCTGATACTCGATGGTCACCATGACGAGCTGCAGCTGCGCCGCCTGAAAAAGCGCAAATTGCAATTGAAGGATCACATCACCTTGCTGAAAATGCAGTTGGTGCCCGACGTTCCCGCCTGAGGGGCGCCAGTAGCGTCCAGTCCAGCCTTCACCTAAGTATATTTTGACCGATCACAATTTATTGCCAGTTAACCCGGATGGGCAGCCTGCCGATCCGCAAGCCAGTCTGCCAGCCGAACCGCAGGCGGCGCCTGGCAAGCACGATGCCGACATCGAGCGCCTGTTTGGCGCCGGCGGCCCGCTCGGTCCGGCCGTGGGCAGCTACAAGCCGCGCCGTTCGCAAACGGACATGGCCAAGGCCATCGCCAGCGCCATCGACAGCCAGACGACCCTGATCGCCGAGGCGGGCACGGGCACCGGCAAGACCTTCGCCTACCTGGTGCCGGCGCTGATGTGGGGCGGCAAGACTATTGTTTCCACCGGCACGAAGAACTTGCAGGATCAATTGTTCCTGCGCGATATCCCCACCGTGCGTGCCGCGCTGCAGGCGCCCGTCTCCGTCGCCCTGCTGAAGGGCCGCTCGAACTACGTCTGCCATTACCACTTGGAACGCACGCTGCAGAACGGGCGCATGACCTCGCGCGACGACGTGGGCCATCTGCGCGAAATCTCGCGTTTCATCAAGATGACCAGCTCGGGCGACAAGGCCGAGCTGACCAAGGTGCCGGAAAACGCCATGATCTGGAACCTGGTGACGTCCACGCGCGACACCTGCATGGGCGCCGAATGCCAGTATTACCAGGATTGCTTCGTCATGAAGGCGCGCAAGGAAGCGCAGCAGGCCGACGTGGTGGTGGTCAACCACCATTTGTTCTTTGCCGACGTGGCCCTGAAGGACACGGGCGTGGCGGAATTGCTGCCTTCGGCCAATACCATCATCTTCGACGAGGCGCACCAGCTGCCCGACACGGCGACCTTATTCTTCGGTAACACGGTGTCGACCTCGCAAATCCTGGAACTGTGCCGCGACGTGCTGGCCGAGGGCCTCGCGCATGCGCGCGGCATCGACTGGGCGAAGACCGTCACGGTGGTGGAAAAGGCGGCGCGCGACCTGCGGTTGACGTTCCCGCAGGATATCGTGCGCCTGTCCTTGCCGCAGATCGCCCCGTCCAGCGATTTCTTTCCCGCGCTCGACACCCTCAAGGATGAGCTTGACGGCATGGTGGCCGTGCTGGAAACCCAGGCGGAACGGGCGGAGACGCTGGAGCAGTGCAGGGTGCGCGGCGTCGAGCTGGCGCAGCAGCTGAGCGGCTGGAAGTTCGACCCGAAGGCGAAAGTGGCGGCCGGCGAAGAAGCCGTGTTCTGGGTGGAAGCGTTTTCCAGCTCTTTGCAGTTACATAAAACACCATTGTCGATCGCGCCGATCTTCAACAACCAGCGCGAAGGCACGCCGCGCAGCTGGATATTCACGTCGGCCACCCTGGCCGTGAAGAACGATTTCAAGCATTTTTCCGAACAGATGGGCTTGACGGGCGAACCGTCGCATACGTGGCCGAGCCCGTTCGACTATGGCCAGCAGGGCTTGCTGTTCGTGCCGCAAAACCTGCCGCAGCCGAACGCGCTCGGCTACACGGACGCCGTCATCGACTGCGCCCTGCCCATCATCGAGGCGGCGGGCGGGCGCACCTTCTTCCTGTGCACCACCTTGCGCGCCGTCAAACGCGCGGCCGAGCGCCTGGCCGACGAATTCAAGCAGCGTGGCCTGAACTTCCCCTGTTCGTGCAGGGAGAAAGGGGCCGCACGGAATTGCTGGACCAGTTCCGCGCCGCCGGCAATGGCGTGCTGATCGGCAGCCAGAGCTTCTGGGAAGGCGTCGACGTGCGCGGCGATGCGCTGTCGCTCGTGATCATCGACAAGCTGCCGTTCGCGCCGCCCGACGATCCGGTGCTGGCGGCGCGCATCGAAGTGATGGAAAAGCAGGGCAAGAACGGCTTCATGCACCACTCGCTGCCGGAAGCCATCATCAACCTGAAGCAGGGCGCGGGCCGCTTGATCCGCGACGAGGGCGACCGGGGCGTGCTGATGATCTGCGATCCGCGCCTCATTTCCAAGCCATACGGCAAGCGCATCTGGCAAAGCCTGCCGCCGTTCAAGCGCACGCGCGACACCGCCGAAGTGGTGGAGTTCTTCCGCAACCTGCCCGCCAAGGACGCTTAGGTCCTGCCTGCCGGCGCCATCCGCGCGCCGGCATATTTCCCTTTGTTATCAAGCTCATGGCATTTACTACGCGCTGCAGGCCTGCGCGCCGGGCATGCCGGAAAGCGGCGCGATCATGCCAGTTTCTGGTTTTTTTCCCATGTCCAGGACGCCAGACACATCTTTGCGCCAGCGCAAACAGGGCTGTTGCCTGGCGGTCTACAGTGAACTCATGCCTTGCAGGATGAAGGCGCGGCGATGGCAGGGCCGCACGGGGAACAGGGGGATGCCATGGAGATCCGCTACGGCTGTTTCTTGAGCTACGCGCACGGCCAATATGCGTTCATGAACAAGTTCAAGAATGACCTCATCGAGGCGCTGGCGTGCTATCTGGAGCCGCACCTGGACCGCGAGGAAGTGCTGTTCATCGACAGCGAGCAACTGGGCGGCGGCGACGATATCGACCTGCGCGTGGCGCGCGCCATGTGCCAGAGCGTCTGCATGATCGTGCTGTACACGCCCAAATATGAAGCGCACGGCTATACGCGGCGCGAATTTGCCGCCATGCAGCTGATCGAGCAGGAGCGGCGCGCCTGGTATGAACTGCCCAGCCACCTGATCATCCCCATCATCATGACGCGCCATCCGGACGGCTTGCCGCCGCAAATCACGGAGTCGGGGCTGTACGTCGATTTTTCCGGCTACACGCTGGCCAGCGGCGACCTGAAGTCGAATCCGCAATACCTGCCCGACATCGAACGCATCGTGCAGCGCATCGCCACGCATTACCACTTGCTCAAGCGGTCAACACCGGCCGGTCACGATTGCAGCCGTTTCGTGTTGCCCGATATTCCACCGGAATGGCGCGCCATTCCGCCTCCCCACTTTCCACGTTAATCACGTAAAAGGTCCCGTCATGGAATGCCAACGCCTCTCCCTGCCACCTTTGAGCGCCCCTGGCGAAGTCGTCACCTTCTATTCCTACAAGGGCGGTACCGGCCGCACCATGGCCTTGTCGAACATCGCCGTACTGCTGGCGCGCCGTGAAAACGCCAGCGTGCCCGTGCTGATGCTGGACTGGGACATGGAGGCGCCGGGCCTGCACCATTATTTCGAACAGCACGAGGAGCGGCCCGGCGTGCTCGAATTCTTCGAGGCCTGCCGCCAGCAGATCGAACGCATCAGCCTGGAAACGGCGGGCGCGCGCGCCAGCGGGCAGGGCGCCGGCCGCGAGGATGCGGCGCTGGCCCAGCGCGTGCTCGACGCCATCGACTGGCAGCAGTACGTGGTGCGCGTCGACCAGGGCAGTCCCCTGTACCTGATGCGCGCGGGGCGCTTCGACGCCAGCTACAGCGAGCGCCTGGCGCAGATGCGCTGGGATCAGCTGTTCGACAGCTGCCCGGCCCTGTTCCGCTGCTTCGCCGATACCCTGGCCCAGCATTTCCGCTACGTGCTGGTCGATTCGCGCACGGGGCGCACGGACAGCGCCGGCATCTGCACCACCTTGCTGCCGAAAAAGCTGGTGGTGGTCTTCACGCCGAACCGGCAAAGCCTGGAAGGCGTCGACGCGCTCGTCACGCGGGCCATCGAATACCGCCGCAGCCATGAAGACGAACAGCGCCCGCTGCTCGTGTATCCCTTGCCTTCGCGCATAGAAATGGGCGACGGGGCGCAGCGCGCCGAGTGGCGCCGCGGCGACGCGCACAAGGGCATCGCCGGCTTCCAGCCCATGTTCGAGCGCCTGCTGCGCACGTCCTACGGCTTGCCGCAGATCGCCCTCGACAGCTATTTCGACGAAGTCCAGCTGCAGCAGACGAAAACCTTTGCCTATGGCGAACAGCTGGCCGTGCGCATCGACCAGGGCGGCGACCGCTTTTCCCTCACGCGCACCTTCGAAGCCTTTTTGCACTGGTTGACGGGCGGCTACTTTCCCTGGCAGTCGAGCCGTGAAATCGCCTTGCTCGGCGCCATCAGCGAAGCGCGCCAGGCCTTGCAGCTGGAACCGGGCCGCGCCGTAGCCCTGCCGCTGGCGCGCGACCTGGCCCGCCTGGGCGAGCTGTACCGCAAGGACGGGCGCAGCGCGCAGGCGCTCGACGCCTTCCGCCAGAGCGTCGAGATCCGCGTGCGTCTGCTGGGCGAGGAGCATCCGGACAGCCTGGCGTGCAAGAGTGGCATGGCGCGCCTGCTGCGCCAGCTGGGCAAGCTCGATGAAGCCCGCTTCCTGGAAGAAGACGTGCTCGACGTGCGCGAGCGCGTGCTGGGCAGCGAGCATCCCGACACCCTGTCCGCCCGGGCCTGCCTGGCGAAAACCCTGTTGCTGCAGGGCGAGCTGGCGGCGGCGCTGCTGCTGCAGGATACGGTGCTGGCAAGCTACGCGCGCCAGCTGGGCGGCGAGCATCCGCTGACCCTGGAAGCGATGGATGGCCGTGCCGCCACCTTGCTGCGCATGGGCAGGCTGGCGCAGGCGCGGCAATTGCTGGGCACGGTGGTGGCGGCGCGCGAGCGCCTGTTTGGCGCCGAGCATGGCGATACCTTGCGCAGCAAGCTGGCCCTGGCGCAGGCGCTGGGCCGCGAAGGCGACCTGGAGGGCGCGCGGCGCCTGCTTTCCGCCGTGCTGCAGGTGCAGGAGCGGCGCCTGGGCGTCGACCATGCGGCCACCCTGTCCACGCGCGATTTGCTGGCCGACATCGTGGCCGGGCAGGGCGACTGGGCCGGCGCGCGCCAGCTGCATGAAGACCAGGTGGCGGCGCGCGAGCGCACGCAGGGGCTCGACCATCCGGAAACCCTGATGAGCCAGCGCAAGCTGGCCGAGGCGCTGCTGCGGCGCGGCGAGCTCGATGCGGCGCGCAGCGTGCAGGAGCAGGTGCTGGAAGTGCATGCGCGCCTGCTGGGCGAAGACCACCTCGATACCTTGCACAGCAAGAAGCAACTGGCCGGCACCCTGCAGCAGCAGGGCGACAGCGAGGCGGCGCGCCTGCTGGAAGATGCCGTGCTCAGCGGCAGCGACCGGCTGTTGAATGCGCCCGTCACGGGGCATGCGGACAGCGTGCTCGACGGCGCGCGGCATTTGCAGGAAACCATCCTGGCCGGCCGCGCCAACGAACAGGATGCGGCCGAGCCGGACATCCTGGCCAGCATGATATCTATGCTGCAAGGCATGATCGAGCGGGAACAGTATCCGCAGGCGGGCGAACTGGCCGAACATCTGAAGTCTTGCCTGCTGCGCCCGGGCGTGCCGGGCAAGCTGCGCAGGCGCGGCATGGCGCAGCTGAAAAGAATGTACAAGTTGCAAGGCGACCTGAATGCCTTGCTGGCCCTGCAGGAGGATGAAGTGCAGGCGCTGGAAGGGGCGTTGTCGGAAGCGCGCATCGAGCAGCGCTGAGCTTGCGTGCCATGTCAGCGCGGCGGCACAAAAAATGCTGCCTGTCGGCGTGCGGCACGCGCAGTGTTGGCAATGCTTCAGGTAAAATCTCGTTATGAGAATCCTTATCAGTAACGACGACGGTTACCTGGCGCCTGGCCTGGCGGCCCTGGCCGACGCGCTCGCGCCCATTGCCGACATCGTGGTGGTGGCGCCCGACAGCAACCGTTCGGGCGCGTCCAATTCGCTGTCGCTGGACCGGCCCTTGTCCGTGCACAAGGCCGCCAACGGCTTTTATTTTGTCAACGGCACGCCCACCGACTGCGTGCACGTGGCGCTGACGGGCATGCTCATCGAGCGCCCCGACCTGGTGGTCTCCGGCATCAACAACGGTCCCAACATGGGTGACGACACCCTGTATTCGGGCACCGTGGCCGCCGCCACGGAAGGCTATCTGTTCGGCATTCCCGCCATCGCCTTTTCCCAGTCGCAGTTCGGCTGGGCCAACCTGGACGCGGCCGCCCGCGTGGCGCGGGAAATCGTCGAGCGCCAGTTCGACGCCCTGCAGAAACCGTATCTGCTGAACGTGAATATCCCCGCCATTCCTTATGAACAATTGCAAGGCATGGCGGCCACGCGCCTGGGCAAGCGCCATTCGGCCGAGCCCGTGATCCGCGCGCTCGACCCGCGTGGCCGCGAAATCTTCTGGATCGGCCCGGCCGGCGCCGCCAAGGAAGGCGGCCCGGGCACGGATTTCCATGCCGTTGAACATGGACAAGTATCGATCACGCCGTTGCAGATCGACCTGACCCATACCACCCAACTCGATGCACTGGCAAAAGGCCTGGCATGACCGCTCACTATGACTGACAAGCCGCGTACCTTCCCCCTTACCCTCGATTCGCTGGCCGGCAAGCCCGCCAGGCAGGGCGGGGGGCAGTCGCTGGCCCAGTCCCGGATCGCCACGCCGCAGACGGCCACGCAGAATGCGGCGCAAAACGCGGCGCGCGGCGTGGCGCAGCCCTATGGCGCGCACGCGGCCATCGCGCCGTCGCGCGCCCAGGCCATCGCCAATGAGCGGGCGCAGCCGGCCGTGGTGCCGCCGCCGCGGCAAAACCCGCTCGTCTCGGAAGCCGTGCGCCGGGCCATGGTGGCGCGCGTGGCGAAACAGGGCGTCAAGGACCAGGTGGTGCTCGACGCCATGCAAGCCGTGCCGCGCCACATGTTCATGGACGAGGCGCTGGCGTCGCAGGCCTACATCGATGCCTCCTTGCCGATCGGCCACCACCAGACCATCTCGCAGCCGTATATCGTCGCGCGCATGATCGAAGTGATGCGCCAGGGCGGCAGCTTGCAGCGCGTGCTGGAAATCGGCACGGGTTGCGGCTACCAGGCGGCGGTGCTGGCGCTGGTGGCGAAGGAAGTGTATTCGATCGAGCGCATCCGGCCCCTGCACGAGCTGGCGAAGGCCAATCTGCGTCCGCTGCGCGTGTCGAATCTGCGCTTGCAGTACGGAGATGGTATGCTTGGCCTGCCGCAGGCGGCGCCCTTCGACGGGATCATCCTTGCCGCAGCCGGCCTGGAAGTCCCGCAAGCCTTGCTGGAACAGCTGGCGCCCGGCGGGCGTCTGGTTGCGCCGGTGGGGGCTAAATTGCAACACTTGCAACTCATTACCCGGGTAGGAAAGATGGAATGGACCAGCCAGACCCTGGAAGATTGCCATTTCGTGCCTTTGCGCCCGGGCACCATATGATCCCCGGATCAGCTAGCAGGCAGGACCTGAATATACATGCGAATGATGAAGAAAACGAATGATTAAGAAAAACAATGTACTCCTCTGCAGCCTTGCGCTGGCCGCCCTCTTGAGCGGTTGCGGCACCACGGGCGTCCAGGCGCCCGTCGTCGAGCGCCATCCATCGAGCAGCAGCGCCGCCGCCAGCGATCCGCGCGACCGCGATCCGGCCTATTACACGGTCAAGCGCGGCGACACCCTGTTGCGCATCGCCCTGGAACACGGCCAGAATTACCGCGACCTGGTGGCCTGGAACGACTTGAGCAACCCGAACGACATCAAGGTCGACCAGGTATTGCGCGTGCTGCCGCCGACTGGCGACGCGGGCGGCGCGCAGACGTCGGCCATCGTCATGCCGCCGGTGACGGAAGTCAAGCCGGCCGCGCCTGTCGTGCCGAAGAAAACGGGCCCGCGCGGCGAGAAGCGCGCGTATTCCGACGCCACCCTGGCCGAGCTGCGCGCCGATGGCGGCAGCAGCGACGCGAAACCCGCGCCAGCGCCGGCAGCCGCCGTCGCCGCCGCACCGGCCGCCGCGGCGGCATCCCCTGCGGCATCGGCGCCTGGCGACGACAAGATCAGCTGGATGTGGCCTTCCGAAGGCAAGGTCATCGGCACTTTCGACGAAGGCAAGAACAAGGGCGTCGATATCGCCGGCAAGGCGGGCCAGCAGGTGGTGGCCGCCGGCGCGGGAAAAGTCATGTATGCCGGGAGCGGAATCCGTGGTTATGGTAATCTTGTCATCGTGAAGCATAGTAATAGTTTATTGTCGGCATATGCGCATAACCGCAGCATCCTGGTGAAGGAAGGGCAGAACGTCAACAAAGGCCAGGCCATCGCCGAAATGGGCGATTCCGATGCCGACCGCGTGAAGCTGCACTTTGAAATCCGCCAGCAGGGCAAGCCTGTCGACCCTTCGAAATTCCTGCCTAACCGTTAGGTAAAGCAATGACACACGCGCCGCACGACCAGCTGGACGATGACCCGGAACTGCCGGAAGACGGGGCAGACGAAGTCGTGACGGACGATGCCGGCGAACTCGACGGCATTGACGCCGTCGAGGCGGGCGAGGGCGGCGAAGTGGCCAGCGTCAGCGTGCTGGTCGAAAGTGTCGATGAATTGAAGAAAGTGCTGGCGGCCGAACTGTCGACCGATACCACGCAGCACTATCTGAACCAGATCGGCACGCGGCCATTGCTGACGGCCGCGCAAGAGGTGCATTACGCCACCCTGGCCAAGCAGGGCAATTTCGAAGCCCGGCAAACCATGATCGAGCACAACCTGCGCCTGGTCGTGTCGATCGCCAAGCATTACATCAACCGGGGCGTGGTCCTGCTCGACATGATCGAAGAGGGCAACATCGGCCTGATGCGGGCCATCGACAAGTTCGAGCCCGAGCGCGGTTTCCGTTTCTCCACCTACGCCACCTGGTGGATACGCCAGAGCATCGAGCGCGCCATCATGAACCAGGCGCGCACGGTGCGCCTGCCCGTGCACATGGTGCGCGAACTGAACCAGATACTGCGCGGCAAATATCACCTGGAAGCCCAGCACCATGACGGCAAGGATGCCACCGCGGAAGACATCGCCCACCTCGTGGGCCGTCCCGTGGAAGAGGTGCAGGATATCCTGGCCCTGTCCGAGCATGCCACCTCGCTCGACGCGCCGCTCGACAACGATCCGCAATCGTCGCTGATGGACATGCTGCCGGGCGCCAGCGAAGACAGCCCCGACGCGCGCGCGGAACACCATGAAATGACGGTGCTGGTGCGCGACTGGCTGACCAAGCTGCCCGACAAGCAGCGCGTCGTCATCATGCGCCGTTTCGGCCTCGACAACGACGATCCAGCCACCCTGGAAACCCTGGCCGAGGAAATGGGCGTGACGCGCGAGCGCGTGCGCCAGATCCAGCAGGAAGCCTTGATTAAACTGAAGCGCGCCATGGCGGCACGCGGCGTCGTGCGCGACTCCCTGCTGTAGCGTGCCCGATAAAACGCACATGGCGGCGTTGCAATGCCTCGCCGTACTAGCGTACTGTCTTCGGCAATGCGCCTTGCCCTGTACATTTTCTCAGGCACGCTAAATCGGCGCAACTGTGCTGCGGACTTAAGCTAGTCGGCATCTGCTATCATACGCCCCGCTCGCGGCGCCTGACTTTCCCCCATTCTTTCAAGTTCCAGCGCGGCCCTGCGTCCTGGCCCACTCTTACCTATTGATCGCTATGCAAGAAAATATCATCGAAATCAAATCGCTCGACATGGATGCCCGTGGCGTTGGCCATATCGAGAACGAAGACGGCTCGCCGGGCAAGGTCGTGTTTGTCGAAGGCGCGCTGCCGGGCGAGCGCGTCAGCTTTGTGACGTTCAAGAAGAAGAAAAACTGGGAAATGGCCCGCATGACGGCGCTGCACCGCGAGTCATCGATGCGCGTGACGCCCAAATGCAAGCATTTCGACAACTGCGGCGGCTGCTCGATGCAGCATCTGGAGCCGTCGGCGCAGGTGGCGATCAAGCAGCGCGTGCTGGAAGACAATCTGTGGCATATCGGCAAGGTGCGTCCGCAAAGCATCATGCGCCCCATGTATGGCCCGACGTGGGGCTACCGCTACCGCGCGCGCCTGTCCGTGCGCCACGTCAAGAAGAAGGATGCCGTGCTGGTAGGCTTCCATGAAAAGAAATCGGCGTTTGTCGCCGACATGGATAGCTGTGAAATCTTGCCGCCGCATATCTCCGCGATGCTGCTGCCGCTGCGCGCGCTGATCGCATCGCTGTCCATCTTCGACCAGATGCCGCAGATCGAGCTGGCCGTGGGCGAAGACGTCACGGCCATGGTCTTGCGCATCATGGCGCCGTTGACGGCGGACGATGAAACGAAATTGAAGGCCTTTGCCGACGAATACGGCGTGCAATGGTGGCTGCAGGTGAAAGGCCCGGAAACGGCCGTGCCGTTCTATCCGCTGGACAAGCAACTGCACTACCTGCTGCCGGAATTCGGCGTCAAGATGCCGTTCAAGCCCGTCGATTTTACGCAGGTGAACCACCACATCAACCGCGTGCTGGTGTCGAAGGCCCTGCGCCTGCTGGAAGTGCAGCCGACGGACCGCGTGGCCGACCTGTTCTGCGGCCTGGGCAATTTCACCTTGCCGCTGGCCACGCAAGGCAGCGCAGTGGTGGGTATCGAAGGCAGCACCACCCTGACGGAGCGGGCGCTGGAAAACGCGCTGGCCAATGGCCTGGCGGAAAAAACCTCGTTCTCGACGCGCAACCTGTTCGAAGTGACGACGGACGATCTGATCGCCTTGGGCCGTTTTGATCGCATCCTCGTCGACCCGCCCCGCGATGGCGCCATGGCCCTGTGCCAGGCGCTGGTCGGCCTGTCGCAAGCGCGTCCGGACCTGCTGCCCAAGCGCATCGTGTACGTGTCGTGCAGCCCGTCCACGCTGGCGCGCGACGCCGGCATCCTGGCGCTGGAAGCGGGCTATGTGCTGAGCAAGGCGGGCGTGGTGAACATGTTCCCGCATACTTCGCACGTCGAATCGATGGCGGTCTTTGATTTGCCTCAATAAGTAGTGCAGCGCGGCGGGTGGCCAGGCAGGCACCCGCCGCTGCCGCGTTCAGCGGCGCAGCAAGCTAGCCCCATACCACTTACAGCGTGTTATAAAACTGGTCTGTCTTTTCCCGATCCGGCGTCTTTTTCCTCCTTCCTCTGCCGTTTTTTTGATTGTCCAGTAGGACAACACGCCGTCTGTCTCTGTCATGACGTTTTCTGCGCGAAGTGGTATTGCCCACTTTGAGGCCACTTCAAAACCACTTGACCGCCTATTTTTTCAGCAGCATGCTGTTCTTGCAACTGCAAAAAAACAAAATCACAGGGTAGTTATTTACGAAGCAGAGTGGTATTTACGTAAACCTGAACAGGAGACAACGTGGAAAATTTAATACTCAAAAAAACAATCAGGAACATGATGGTATGTCTGGCCAGCGGCGGCGTGCTGGCGGCATGCGGCGGTGGCGGCGACGCCAGCGCGCCTGGCGGCTCGCAATTGCTGGCGGCCAGCACGGTGGTCGCCTGCGTGCCATGGCAGGAGGGCGGCACGTACAACGCCGGCACGGTGGTCACCTACCTGGGCGCCAACTACACGGCCCTGGTGACGCAGACCGACCACGTGGGCTCGGGCTGGAACCCTGTTTCCACGCCTAGCCTGTGGAGCGCGGGCGGCACTTGCGACGGCGGCACCACGCCGACGCCGACTCCCACACCAACCCCGACGCCGACGCCGACGCCGACGCCGACGCCGAATCCAACCCCGACACCCACCCCGACGCCGACGCCGACGCCAACCGGCGGCACCTGCGCATTGGCATGGGTGGCCGGCACGGCTTACAGTGCGGGCGCCACCGTCAGCTACGCGGGCACGAATTACCGCGCCAACTACTGGACGCAAGGCGACAACCCGTCGACCAGCAGCGGCGCGGCCGGCACGGGCAAGCCATGGACCAGCCTGGAGATCTGCAGCACCACGCCGACGCCGACTCCAACCCCGACGCCGACACCGACTCCGACGCCAACGCCGACACCTACCCCGACGCCGACGCCGACGCCGACACCTACCCCGACGCCAACGCCAACGCCAACGGGCCGCGAAGTCGGTTCCTATTTCGCGCAGTGGGGCGTGTATGGCCGCGACTATGAAGTGGCGAACGTGCATACGAGCGGCGTGGCCGACAAGCTGACCTTCATCAACTACGCTTTCGGCAATATCTATCCGAAAAACGGCGGCTATGAATGCGCCATGATCACCAAGACGGAGCCGGGCGCGACGAATCCGAATTCGCCGGATGCGGGCACGGGCGGCGATGCCGAGGCCGACTACATCCGCACGCCGAAGCGCACCGTCGATGGTCAGGCCATTCCGTGGGACGCTCCCCTGTCGGGCAACTTCCTGCAGCTGAGAAAGCTGAAGGCGGCGCACCCGAACCTCAAGTTGTTCATCTCGCTGGGCGGCTGGAGCTGGTCGAAGAACTTCTCCGTCGGTTCGGCCACCGATGCGCTGCGCAAGCAGATGGTGCGCTCGTGTATCGACATCTACATCAAGGGCAACCTGCCGGTGCAGGGCGGGCGCGGCGGCGCGGGTGCGGCGGCCAACATCTTTGACGGCATCGATATCGACTGGGAATATCCGGTCGGCGGCGGCCAGCCGTACAACACGGTCAGCCCCAACGACAAGCGCAACTTCACCTTGCTGATGGCGGAATTCCGCAGCCAGCTCGATGCGCTCGGCGCCGCGAACGGCAAGCGCTACCTGCTGACGGCCGCCGTCGGTGCCGGCAAGGACAAGATCGACAACACGGAACCGGCCCTGTACTCGCAGTACATGGACTGGATCAACCTGATGACGTACGACTTCCACGGCGGCTGGGAAAACAGCACCAACTTCAATGCCCAGCTGTATGCCGACCCTGCCGATCCGTCGACGGGCATGGCGCGCGAATACGTGGGCGACAAGGCGGTGCAGTACATGATTGCCGCCGGCGTGCCGCGCGACAAGCTGCTGCTGGGCATACCGTTCTATGGCCGCGGCTGGACGGGCGTGGCGCCGGGGCCGAACGGCGATGGCCTGTACCAGGCTGCCACGGGCACGGCGCCGGGCACCTACGAGTCGGGCATCGAGGACTATAAAATCCTCGTCGCCAAGGCCGGCACGCGCTACTACCATCCCGTGACCAAGCAGTTGTACCTGTACACGGGCGCGGGCGGCCAGTGGTGGAGCTATGACGACCCGACCGTCATCGGCACCAAGGTGAAATACGTCAAGGACCAGGGCTTGCGCGGCGCGTTCTCGTGGGAACTCGATGGCGACGCGAATGGCGTGCTGGCGACCGAGGTGTGGAAGGTACGCTAACCGTGTGCTAGCGTAGGAGGATGCGGCCGGGCGGCATTGCTGCCCGGCCGCTTGTTCACATAAAAAAGAGGAGACGGGCGATGGCGGCGGTATCGGCATTCGGAGTCAAGCAGCAGGAGCAGGAACAGGAGCTGAGCCGCGAGTGGCGCAGCTGGATCGCGGAAAATCTCATGCTGGGCAGCCATCCGTCGGCGCTGATGCCGGTGCTGCAGCAGGCCGGCATCGCGGAGCCGCTGGCGCGCCGCGAAGTGGAGCTGGCGTTGCAGAGTCCCTACCTGGCCGGCGCCGTGCGCCTGTCGAACCGCCTGGCCAAGCGCGACTGGGTGATCGACATCCAGCGCAAGCTGAACCAGCTGCGCCCCCCGAGATTCCCCGCCGCGACAAGCTGTCCGCGCAGGAATTCCTCGACGAATTTTATTCCACCAACCAGCCCGTCATCATCACGGGCATGATGGACGGCTGGCCCGCCATGGCCAAGTGGAGCCCGGCCTATTTCCGCGAACATTTCGGCCAGCGCGAAGTGGAAGTGCAGTTCGGCCGCGAAGCGGATGCCCAGTACGAAATGAACAGCGTGGCGCACAAGCGCAAGATGGCCTTCGGCGAGTACGCGAGCCTGGTCGAGGGCAGCGGCGCGACCAACGATTTCTATATGACGGCAAATAACAATTCGCAGAACCGCCAAGCCTTGCGCGAGCTGTGGGACGATATCGGCCAGCTGCCCGAGTACCTGGAGCAGAGTGGCGGCCCCACGGGCTTCCTGTGGTTCGGCCCGGCCGGCACGGTGACGCCGTTCCACCACGACCTGACGAACAATTTCATGGCGCAAGTCAAAGGGCGCAAGCGCCTGCGCATCATGGCCGCCTGCGAAGTGGCGCGCGTGTACAACCAGCGCCACTGTTTTACGCCCGTCGACGGGCGCGACATCGACGTGCGGCGCTACCCGCTGATGGCCGACGTGCAGGTGCGCGAATGCGTGCTGGCGCCCGGCGAAATCCTGTTCCTGCCCGTAGGCTGCTGGCATTTCGTCGAAGCGCTCGACGTGTCGATGACGGTGGCCTTCACCAACTTCAAATGGGATAACGATTTTTACAGCAAGTATCCGCCGAATCACGACTTTTGATTGGCATGCGGATTGCCGCGAACGCGTAGGGAACAGCCGCCGAACAGGCGGCTTTTTTCATGCTACGGTACGCTTCTTGTATAAGATATTTCCATAAAATAATTTATTGAAATCATTTTGAAGCAATTATTTTGATATGAATAGCCATGATGTTTCATTATCCAGATGGTCATGGCGGGCGGATAATTTGATGGCTGGCGCGGCGCCGGGCCTCTGAGCGGGCTTGCCGGTGCGCGCCGGCACCGACAACCATCTGGAGGCGGCAGGGCATGAACACGCAGCAAATGACACAGTTACAGCAAGCACCAGCAGGTAGTAATGAACTTCAGCTCGACACGCGCCTCACCCGCGAAGCGGCCGAATTGCTGGCCAGGGCCGACATCCACCTGAATGGCCGCGCCGCCTGGGACATGCAGCTGCGCAAACCGGGCGTGCCCGAGCGGGCTTTCGCCAGCGGCAACCTGGGCCTCGGTGAAGCCTACATGGATGGCGACTGGGATGCGCAGCGGCTCGATGAATTCTTTTGCCATCTGCTGCGCGCCAGGGTGGCCGACGACGTGCGTCCCATGCGCCTGGCCTTCCACGCCCTGTACGCGCGCCTGTTCAACCTGCAGACGGAGCGCCGCGCGTGGATGGTGGGCAAGGAGCACTACGATTTGGGCAACGCCTTCTATGCGGCCATGCTCGACCCGCGCATGACCTATACGTGCGGTTACTGGAAGGACGCCGGCAACCTGGCCGAGGCGCAGGACGCCAAGCTCGATCTGATCTGCCGCAAGCTGCGCCTGGAGCCGGGCATGCGTGTGCTCGACATCGGCTGCGGCTGGGGCAGTTTCATGCGCTATGCGGCGGAAAAATACGGGGTGCAGTGCGTGGGCGTGACGATTTCACAAGAGCAGGTCGCGTATGCGCGCGGCATGCCGGGCGGCGAAAGCCTGGACTTCCGCCTGCAGGATTACCGCGACACGGATGAAAAATTCGACCGCATCGTCAGCATCGGCATGTTCGAGCACGTGGGACACAAGAATCACCGCACCTTCATGCAAGTGGCGCACCGCTGCCTGGAAGACGACGGCCTGTTCCTGCTGCACACGATCGGCAAGAACAAGCGTGATTCCGCGTGCGATCCGTGGATCGACAAATACATCTTCCCGAATGGCGACTTGCCCTCCATCGGCCAGATCGGCGACGCCATCGACGATCTGTTCGTCGCCGAGGACTTGCACAACTTCGGCGCCGACTACGACAAGACCCTGATGGCCTGGCATGAAAACTTTGAGCAGGCCTGGCCGCAGTTTGCCGCCCAGCTGGGCGAGCGCTTCCACCGCATGTGGTCATATTATTTGCTGTCCTGCGCGGGCGCCTTCCGCGCGCGCGACCTGCAGCTGTGGCAATGGGTCTTGTCGAAGCAGGGCGTGCTCGGTGGCTATGATCGCGTCAGCTGATATCATGGCTTGATGGATATCAATCAAGCGCGTACCTTCCTCGAAGTGGCGTCCTGCGGCAGCTTCATCATGGCGGCCGAGCGCATGCACGTGACGCAGACGGCCGTCAGCGCCCGCATCCGCACCCTGGAGCAGCAGCTGGGGCGTCAGCTGTTCGTGCGCAACAAGGCGGGCGCGCGCCTGACGCCGGCCGGCGAACGTTTCATGCGCCATGCGGCCACCATGGTGCAGGTGTGGGAACGGGCGCGCCACCAGGTGGCCTTGCCGCCGGGGCGCGATGATGCCGTCAGCATCGGCTGCGAACTGAGCTTGTGGCAGCCGCTGCTCGGGGACTGGCTGATACGCATGAGCCGCGACTGCCCCGAGATCGCCTTGCGCGCGGAAGTCGACAGCCCCGCGCGCCTGCTCGACGCCGTGCACGACGGCTCGCTCGACCTGGCCGTGCTGTATAACCCGCCGCAGCGACCGGGCCTCGTCAGCGAACTGCTGGCCGAGGAAAAGCTGGTGATGGTGACCACGCGCGCGGACGGGCAGATGCTCGCCGACGCGTATGTCTACGTGGACTGGGGTCCCAGCTTCGCGGCGAACCACCAGGCGGCGTATCCGGAGCTGAGCAGTCCGCCCGTGTCGATTTCGCTGGGCCCGCTGGCGCTGGTCTACCTGCTGGAAGTGGGCGGCGCCAGCTACTTTCGCATCGGCAGCGCGCAACCTTATCTGGACGGGGGCTTGCTGTACCGCGTGCGCGACGCGCCCGAATTCTCGCATTCCGCCTACGCCGTGTATGCGGCCCAGCGCGACAACCCGACTTTGGACCGCGCCCGCGCCTGCCTGCTCGAGGTGGCGGAGAAGATCACGTAATTTAAACAGACGTAAAAAAGCCGACCCGCGGGTCGGCTTTTTGCTGTTTCAATCGCAGCGCTTAGTCGCGGCTGCCGCCGGCGAAACCTAAAAGTGACAACAGGCTGGTGAAGATGTTGTACACGTCCAGGTAGATGCGCAGGGTGGCCGAGATGTAGTTGGTCTCGCCGCCGTTGATGATTTGCTGCACGTCATACAGGATGTAGGCTGAGAAGATGGCGATGGCGACCATGGAGATCACGATCGACAGTGCCGACAGGCCCAGGAAGATGTTCGCCACCGATGCCAGGATCAGCACGATCACGCCGGCGAACAGCCATTTGCCCATGGCCGAGAAGTCGCGCTTCGACACCGTGGCGACCGTCGCCATCACGGCCAGGATGGTGGCCGTGCCGCCGAATGCCGTCATGATCAGCATGCCGCCGTTCGAGTAGCCGAGCGTGCGCGTCAGGATAGGCGTGAGCATCAGGCCCATGAAGAAGGTAAAGCCCAGCAGGACGGCGACGCCCAGGCCCGAGTTCTTGGTTTTCTCGATCGCGTACATGAAGCCGAATGCGACGGCCATGAAGATGATGAAGCCCATGCCGCCGGTGAGCATCGGCAGGTGCATCTGCACGCCGATGAAGGCGCCCAGCACGGTCGGTATCATGGACAGTGCCAGCAGCCAGTAAGTGTTGCGCAAGACCTGGTGGCGGACTTGCTGCATGCCCCCCGACAGGTCAAAGGTGCGTTGCATGTTCTGATTCATAGTGCCTCCGTGTTGTCAATTCAAATTACTGCTTTACCCAAGGATAGCATGAGGGGCGGAATTTGCCAAAAAAGCAGCTTAAGATTTCATTAAACTCAAGTGGCAGGGAAGGGGCCCCCTGCCTGTCTGGGTGATATGGGGTGGAGTATGGTAAAATCAAAGGTTGATTGAGTTATCAATTTACCGTTTTAAACCTTTCTTTTTATTGGAGTTTTCACACATGGCAATCGAACGCACCCTGTCGATCATCAAACCAGACGCAGTTGCAAAAAACGTAATCGGTCAAATCTACACCCGTTTTGAAAACGCTGGCCTGAAAATCGTTGCAGCACGCATGACCCAACTGTCGCGCGAACAAGCTGAAGGTTTCTACGCAGCGCACAAAGAGCGCGGCTTCTTCAAGGATCTGGTCGACTTCATGGTTTCCGGTCCAGTCATGATCCAGGCCCTGGAAGGCGAAAACGCCGTTCTGGCCCACCGTGACCTGATGGGCGCGACCGATCCGAAGAAAGCAGAAAAAGGCACGATCCGCGCCGATTTCGCCGATTCGATCGACGCCAACGCCGTACACGGTTCCGACGCTGTCGAAGCTGCTAAAGTGGAAATCGCTTACTTCTTCCCAGAACTGAAGGCTTAATTGCCTTAGATAACGTTATTTCCTGGCGTTATCTGTGAAATAACTTATCACCCCCTGTTCCCGCTGCGCTGTGGAGTTTTCGCTCCGGATGCGCGCGGGGACGGATTTTTAGAATAGACATGATCATGAATACGACGACCCTCACCAACTTGCTGGACCTCGATCCCGCGCAACTCATCGCCTACTGCGCCGAGTTGGGAGAGAAACCGTTTCGTGCGAAACAATTGCAACGTTGGATACACCAGTTCGGCGCTTCCGATTTCGACGCCATGACGGATCTGGCCAAGTCGCTGCGCGACAAGCTGGCCACGCGCGCCGAAGTGCGCGCCCCGGCCATCATCAGCGACCATACGTCGACGGACGGCACGCGCAAATGGCTGGTTGACGTCGGCAATGGCAATGCCGTGGAAACCGTGTTCATTCCGGAAGAAAACCGCGGCACCCTGTGCATCTCGACCCAGGCCGGCTGCGCCGTGAACTGCCGTTTCTGCTCGACGGGCAAGCAAGGCTTCAACCGCAACCTGAGCGTGGGCGAAATCATCGGCCAGCTGTGGATGGCGGAATTCGAATTGCGCCGCACCAAGGGCATCGAACCGGGCCCGAAAGGCGAGCGCCAGATCACCAACGTGGTGATGATGGGCATGGGCGAGCCCCTGCTGAACTTTGAACCGACCGTCACGGCCCTGAAATTGATGCTTGACGACAACGCCTACGGCCTGTCGCGCCGCCGCGTGACCCTGTCGACCTCGGGCGTCGTGCCGATGATGGACAAGCTGTCGCAGGAAGTGCCGGTGGCCCTGGCCGTCTCGCTGCACGCCTCGAACGACGCCTTGCGCGACGGTTTGATTCCACTGAACAAGAAATACCCGCTGAAGGAATTGATGGCGGCCTGCAAGCGCTACCTGGAATTCGCCCCGCGCGATTTCATCACCTTCGAATACTGCATGCTCGACGGCGTCAACGACAGCGACGAGCACGCGCGCGAACTGCTGGCGCTGGTGCAAGACCGCGAGTTCGGCGTGAACTGCAAGTTCAACCTGATCCCGTTCAACCCGTTTCCCGAGTCGGGCCTGTTCCGCTCGAAAAACCCGCGCATCAAGGCCTTTGCCCAGGTGCTCATGGATGGCGGCATCATCACCACCGTGCGCAAGACGCGCGGCGACGATATCGATGCGGCCTGCGGTCAGCTGGCCGGCGAGGTCAAGGACCGCACGCGGGTGCAGGAACGCATGGAAAAGATGACTGAATATCAGCAGAAATTTGGCGCCAATTTCGGCAAGATCGTGGAGATCCGCTCCTGATGAGGGAAGGCATGGCTTACCAACGCTCGCTTGCTGTGGCCGCTGTTTGCCTGGCCGTGCTGCTGGTCGGCTGTGCCTCTTCCGTGCCGGACCCTGTCGCCAGGGACGTCCAGGCGGGTGTGCCGGAGCGTGCCGCGTTGCGCCTGCAGCTGGCCAGCGCGTACTATGCGCAAGGCCAGCTCGACGTGGCCCTGGCGGAAGCGCAGCAAGCCGTGCAGCTGGCGCCGGACGATGCGCAAGCCTATGGCGTGCGCGCCCTGATCCTGGCGGCCCAGCGGCAAACTGCGTCTGCCGAGAAAGATTTCCTTTACGCTTTGCGCCTTGCGCCCCACAATCCTGAGTTGAGCAATAATTACGGCCTGTTTTTGTGCCAGACGGGACGCGCCGCGCAATCGCTGGCGTATTTCGATGCGGCATTGGCAGACTCCGCGTATGTGTCGCCGGAAAAAGCGCTCAACAATGGGGGCGCTTGCAGCCTGGCCCTGAACGATTACCCGCGTGCGGGCGCGTATTTGCTGCGCGCCGCACGCATCGCACCGGACGTGGCAGCGACGAACGCCGGCCTGGTGCGCGTGTATTACCAACAGCAAGACTACCGGCAGGCGGCATATTATTTGCAGCGGCTCGGTAAGATAGCAACAATGGAGAGCCAGACGGCCGATGTGCTGTGGCTCGGGATCAAGGTGCAGCATAAGCTCGGGGATGCGGGTGCGGAAGCTGGCCTGGGGGCGCATTTGCGCAACCACCATTCCGGCTCCCCCGAATATGCTGCTTATCAAAATGGGGCGTTTGATGAGTGAGACAGGGATACCAATGAATTCAGAGTGGGCAGAAACGCCTCAGCAGCAGCCCCAGGGCAATCTTGCGTTGGCAGGCGCACAGTTGAAGGCGCAGCGCGAAGCGCTGGGCTGGCCCGTGGAACAGGTGGCCGACCAGCTCAAGCTGGCGCCGCGCCAGGTGATCGCGCTGGAAGAGGGCGACATGGCGGCCTTGCCGAACGTGGCCGTGGTGCGCGGTTTCGTGCGCGCCTACGCCAAGGTGGTGCGTCTCGACGCGGCGCCGCTGGTGGCCATGATCGAAGTCCACCCGGCGCCGGCGCAAGACCCGGCCGCGCCCGTGCGGCGCGAGATTTCCGCCACGTTCTCGGAATCGCGCTTCCCGTCGATGACGCAGCGTTCGTCGAACCAGACGCCAATCTGGATCGCCGGCGCCGTGGCCGTCGTCGTGGCGGCCGCCTTTGGCGCCTATAAACTCGGCTATGTGCCGGCCAGCCTGCTGTCCTCGCAGGCCGGGAAGGAAACCGCGCATGCGGAAGTGGGCCCTGTGGAAACGACCCTGATCAAGCCGGGCCAGGATTTGACGCCCGTGCAGTCGCCGTCCGTCCCCCTGATTTCCGTGCCGCCGCCGGGCAACGATACGCAGACGGGCGCGCCTGCCTCCGCCGTCGCTTCGGCGCCGGCCGCCGCCGTGCCGCCAGCCGCCGTGCCTGCCCCGGTGACAGCAACGGCCGCCGTCGCGCCGCCCGCTGCCGCCGCGGTCCCTGCCGTGGGCGCGAATGCGCTGGTGCTGAAGGTGGAGCAGGATTCCTGGGTGGAAATTCGCCGCCCTGGCAGTTCGCCGCTGATTTCGCGCATGGTCAAGGCGGGCAGCACGGAAACGTTCGATATCACGGGTCCGGCCACCCTGGTGGTGGGCAAGCCGGGTGTTGTGCAGGCAACCTTGCGCGGCGCCAAGCTGGAGCTGCCGACCGTTGCCGGTGGCACGATTTCCCGTGTCAGCATCAAATAATTGCAGTAATCGTTCAAGCAAACTCAGAAGATAATATTTATGGCTACCTCGAAAACAGCGATCGGCTCCGGCCCTTCCGGCCGCCGCGACAGCCGCAAGGTGCTGATCGCGCACGGCCAGCGCCAGATCTGGGTGGGCGGCGACGCCCCCGTGGTGGTGCAGTCGATGACGAACACGGACACGGCCGACGCCATCGGCACGGCGATCCAGATCAAGGAACTGGCGCGTGCCGGGTCGGAGCTGGTGCGCCTGACGGTGGACCGTCCGGAAGCGGCCGCGGCCGTGCCCTACATCCGCGAGCAGCTCGACAAGATGGACATCGACGTGCCGCTGGTGGGCGATTTCCACTATAACGGCCATACCCTGCTCAACGATTACCCCGATTGCGCGCGCGCGCTGTCGAAGTACCGCATCAATCCGGGCAACGTGGGCAAGGGCGCCAAGCGCGACACGCAATTTGCGCAGATGATCGAGGCGGCGTGCAAGTATGACAAGCCGGTGCGCATCGGCGTGAACTGGGGCAGCCTGGACCAGGCTTTGCTGGCGCGCATCATGGATGAAAACGCGGGCCGCGCCGAGCCATGGCCGGCGCAAGCCGTCATGTACGAGGCGCTGGTGACGTCGGCGATTGAAAACGCCGTGCGCGCCGAAGAGCTGGGCCTGGGCCGCGACAAGATCATCCTGTCCTGTAAAGTCTCTGGTGTGCAGGACCTGATCGCCGTGTACCGCGAGCTGGCGCAGCGCTGCGACTATCCGCTGCACCTGGGCCTGACGGAAGCGGGCATGGGCAGCAAGGGCATCGTCGCCTCGACGGCGGCGCTGGCCGTCCTGCTGCAGGAAGGCATCGGCGACACCATCCGCATCTCGCTCACGCCGGAACCGGGCGGCGACCGCACGCGTGAAGTCATCGTCGGCCAGGAAATTTTGCAAACCATGGGCTTGCGCAAGTTCGCGCCCATGGTGATCGCCTGTCCGGGTTGCGGGCGCACGACGTCGACCACCTTCCAGGAACTGGCCGACAACATCCAGACGTATCTGCGCGAGCAGATGCCGGAATGGAAGAAATCGTATCCGGGCGTGGAAGCGATGAACGTGGCCGTCATGGGTTGCATCGTCAACGGTCCCGGCGAATCGAAGCATGCGAACATCGGCATCAGCCTGCCCGGCACGGGCGAGTCGCCAGCCGCCCCCGTGTTTGTCGACGGCGAAAAAGTCGTCACCCTGCGCGGCGAACGCATCGTCGAGGAATTCCAGGACATCGTCCTCAATTATGTTAAAAGCCATTACGGCGCAGCAGCGTAGGTCGGATTAGCGCTACGCGCGTAATCCGACAATCAAGTTAAAGCAAAGAAGAACACTATGTCCGAAAATAAAAAACTCGATAAGATCACCGCCGTCAAAGGCATGAACGATATCCTGCCCGCCGACGCCCCGCTGTGGGAATTGTTTGAAAATACGGCCCAATCCGTGCTGCAAAGCTACGGCTTCCAGCAGATCCGCACGCCGATCGTGGAAGAAACGAAATTGTTCGCGCGCGCCATCGGCGCCGTGACCGATATCGTGGAAAAGGAAATGTATTCGTTCACCGATTCGATGAACGGCGACAACCTGACCCTGCGTCCTGAAGGCACGGCCGGCGTGGTGCGCGCCGTGGTCGAGCACAACCTGGTCTACGAAGGCCCGAAACGCCTGTGGTACAAGGGCCAGATGTTCCGCCATGAGCGCCCGCAGAAGGGCCGCTACCGCCAGTTCCACCAGTTCGGCGTGGAAGCCATCGGTTTCACGGGCCCGGATATCGACGCCGAGATCATCATGCTGTCGCGCCGCCTGTGGGACGACCTAGGCCTGGAAGGCATCCGCCTGGAACTGAACTCGATCGGCGATGCGGCCGAGCGCCTGCGCCACCGCGCCGACCTGATCGCCTACCTGGAAAGCCACAGCGAGCTGCTCGACGAAGAAGCCAAGCGCCGCCTGCACAGCAATCCGCTGCGCATCCTCGATACCAAGAACCCTGCCATGCAGGACCTGGTCAATGGTGCGCCGAAGCTGCTGGACTACCTGGGCGAAGAATCGCTGGCCCACTTCCACGGTGTGCAGAAGATCTTGAATCACAACAATATTCCGTTCACCATCAACCCACGCCTGGTGCGCGGCCTCGATTACTACAACCGCACGGTGTTCGAGTGGGTCAGCGACAAGCTGGGCGCGCAAGGCACGGTCTGCGCCGGCGGCCGCTATGATGGCATGGTGGAAATGTTCGGCGGCAAATCGACGCCCGCCGTCGGTTTCGGCATGGGCGTCGAACGCCTGGTGCTGCTGATGAAGGATGCGGCCGAGCCGGAAGCCCCGGCCCAGTGCGACGTCTACCTGGTGCACCAGGGCGAGCAGGCAGGCTTGCAAGCCTTCGTGCTGGCCGAGCGGATTCGCGATGCGGGCCTGGACGTTGTGCTACATTGCGCAGCGAGCAACGGCGGCGGCAGCTTCAAGACGCAAATGAAAAAGGCCGATGCCAGCGGCGCGGCGTTTGCCGTGATCCTGGGCGACGATGAAATCGCCAACAATGTCGCGACGGTGAAAGCCATGCGCGAAGCCAATGGGGGCGCGCAGCAGAGCACGGTGCCGTTCGACGATGTCGTCGATTACGTGGTGGACCAGATCATCGGCGACCACGATTGCGGCCACGATCACGGTCCTGGCGGCCACGTGCATCACCACCATTAATTTGCAGCAAGACCGTACTACCCTCGATCAACTACTCATTCAAACTGACGACCCATGGCATACGATCACGAAGAACAAGAACAACTGGCAACCCTCAAGGCCTGGTGGCAGCGCAATGGCAATCTGACCTCCTGGGTCCTGATCGTGGCGCTGGCCGGTTACAGCGGCTGGGCAGGCTGGCAGTACTACCAGCGCACGCAGGCCGCGCAAGCGGGCCAGCTGTACGACGAACTGCAGAACGCCATCGCCGCCAAGGACACGGCCAAGGTGATGCGCGCGGCCGGCGACATGCAGTCGCGTTTCAGCGGCACGGCATATGCACAGATGAGCGCCCTGGCCGCGGCCAAGGTGGCGTTCGACGCGAACGACCTGAAAACGGCGAAGACCCAGCTGCAATGGGTGGCCGAGCATGGCACGGAAGAGTACAAGGCCATCGCCAAGCTGCGCCTGGCCGGTGTCCTGCTGGACGAAAAAGCCTACGATGAAGCGTTGAAGGTGCTGGCGACGGCCACCGTGGCGCAATTTGCCGGTGCCGTGGCCGACCGCAAGGGCGACATCCTGGTGGCGCAAAACAAGCTGGCCGATGCCCGCACGGCCTACCTGGCCGCGATAGCCGCGACGGACAAGAACAATCCAGGCCGTCAACTGATCCAGGTCAAGCTGGAAGCGATCGGCGGTACGGTGCCGGAAGACAAGGCCAAGGCCGACAAGGCCGCCGCCTGACAGGAACACTGATGGCGCGGCCGCGCGGCGTTGTGCGCCGCCTGCCTTGCCCTTACAAGTACAAGAAAAAGGTTGGATAACACTTATGCGTGTCACTGAAAAGCTGGTAGCTGCAAGTCTGTTGGCCCTGATGGCCGGTTGCTCGTCCTGGAACCCGTTCGCCTCGAAAGATCCGAAAGTCGAGCCGGCCAAGCTGGTCGAGTTAAAATCGAGCATTGCCGTGCGCGACGCCTGGAAATATTCGATCGGCAAGGCCGGCGTGTACGCGTTGACGCCTGCGCTGGCTGGCAACAGCCTGTACGTGGTCAGCGCCGATGGCGCGCTGGCGCGCCTGGATGCGGCCAGCGGCCGTGAAACGTGGCGCGTCAAGGCCGGCAGCGACATCACCTCCGGCGCCGGCAGCGATGGCGCGGTCGTGGCCGTGGGCGCCGCCAAGGGCGCCGTGCTGGCGTTTGACGCCGATGGCAAGCAGCTGTGGAAGGCGCAGGCGTCCAGCGAAGTATTGACGGCGCCCGTCGTGGGGCAGGGCGTGGTCGTGGTGCGCAGCGTGGACAACCGCATCGTCGGCTTCGACGCCAAGACGGGCGAACGCAAGTGGACGGTGCAGCGCGCCACGCCGGCATTGACCTTGCGCAATGCGCCGGGCATGGTGCTGGGCGGCGCGAATATCTACGTGGCCCAGCCGGGCGGCAAGCTGCTGGCACTGACGGCGGCGACCGGTGTGGTACGCTGGGAGATCGTCGTCAGCGAACCGCGCGGCGCCACCGAACTGGAGCGCGTCTCCGACATCGCCGGCACGCCGGTGGTGTTCGAAGGCGAAGTGTGCGCCGTCACCTACCAGGGCAAGGCGGGCTGCTTCGATGCCGTCACGGGCGTGCCGCGCTGGACCAAGCCGATCTCGTCCGATGTGGGCGTGGCCGTCGACCAGCGTTTCGTGTTTGTTGCCGATGACCAGGGCGCCGTGGTGGCGTTCAGCCGCGAAGGCGGCCAGAGCGCCTGGAAGAATGAGGCGCTGGCGCGCCGCCGTCTGTCGACGCCGGCCTCCTACGGCCGCAGCGTCGCCGTCGGCGACTATCAAGGTTATATCCACTTCCTGTCACGGGAAGATGGCGCATTAATAGGTCGTGTCAGCACCGACGGTAGCCCGATTGTTTCGGCTCCCGTTGTTGCCGGTTCGAATTTGATTTTTCAAACCCAATCAGGGACAGTGACCGCTCTCGCGGTCGAGTAATACAATGAAGCCGGTAATTGCACTAGTAGGTCGACCCAATGTTGGGAAATCGACTTTATTCAATCGTCTGACCCGCTCGCGCGATGCGCTGGTGGCGGATTTGCCTGGGTTGACGCGCGATCGTCACTATGGCGAAGGCCGTGTCGGCGAACGTCCCTTCCTGGTCATCGATACGGGTGGTTTCGAACCCGTCGCCAAGGAAGGCATCATGCACCAGATGGCACTGCAGACCAAGCAGGCCGTGGCCGAGGCCGACGTGGTGGTGTTCATCGTGGACGGCCGTCAAGGCCTGACCCCGCATGACAAGACCATCGTCGACTTCCTGCGCAAGAGCGGCCGCCCGGTCTTGCTGGTGGTCAACAAAAGCGAAGGCATGCGCTACACGGCCGTCGTGTCCGAATTCTATGAATTGGGCATGGGCGATCCGTATGCGATCTCGTCGGCGCACGGCGACGGCGTCAACGACCTCGTCGAAGTGATGCTGGACCTGGCGTTCGCGCAGCGTCCGGATGAGCCTGAAGAGCTGGAAAAGACCGACCGCGGCATCAAGATCGCCCTCGTCGGCCGTCCGAACGTGGGCAAGTCGACCTTGATCAACACCCTGCTGGGCGAAGAGCGCGTGATCGCCTTCGACATGCCGGGCACGACGCGCGACTCGATCGAGATCCCGTTCGAGCGCGATGGCCAGCAATACACCCTGATCGACACGGCCGGTATCCGCCGCCGCGGCAAGGTGTTTGAGGCGATCGAGAAATTCTCGGTGGTAAAAACCCTGCAGTCGATTTCCGAAGCCAACGTGGTCGTGCTGATGCTCGACGCGCAGCAGGACATTTCCGAGCAGGACGCGCATATCGCCGGCTTTATCCTGGAATCGGGCCGCGCGCTGGTCGTGGCCGTGAATAAATGGGATGGCTTGCAATCGCACCAGCGTGACGAGATCAAGATCGATATCGACCGCAAGCTCGATTTCCTGTCGTTCGCGCAGATGCATTTCATTTCGGCGCTGAAGGGTACCAACATCGGTCCATTGATGAAGTCGCTCAACGCCGCGTATGCAGCCGCCATGTGCGACCTGTCGACGCCGAAGCTGACGCGCGCCCTCATCGAGGCCGTGGAGAAGCAGGAGCCGCGCCGCAAGGGCTCGATCCGTCCGAAGCTGCGCTATGCCCACCAGGGCGGCATGAACCCGCCTGTGATCGTTATTCACGGCAATGCGCTCGACGCCGTTGGCGATCCGTACAAGCGTTATCTGGAAAAACATTTCCGCGATACGTTTGCCCTGGTCGGCACGCCGCTGCGCATTGAATTGCGCACGGGTAAAAATCCGTTCGCACGCACGCCGAGCAAGTAAAATTAAGTGCATATTAAGGCGCCGCGGAGATAATGCGGCGCCGATAGCCAATTCAATGGCTTTTGCACGGAAATAATAAAGTGTTAATGCGCCATGCGCGACAGCGATCGCGAAAACAGGTTACAGTAGCTATGACGCATCTTTCTTTCTTTGAAAGGTGTGAGAGCACTTGAAATCAAGCGAGTCGCCTCCAATTCTTACACAACAACATAAACAACGGAGCTGTTATGAGCAACAAAGGGCAACTGTTACAAGACCCATTCCTCAATGCATTACGCAAAGAGCATGTTCCTGTCTCGATCTACCTGGTCAATGGCATTAAATTGCAGGGCCATATCGAATCGTTCGATCAATATGTCGTATTGCTGCGCAATACGGTCACGCAGATGGTGTACAAGCATGCCATCTCGACAGTGGTGCCGGCCCGTGCCGTCAATCTCAATATTGAATCTGAAGCGGAGTAAAGCGTTGAGCTTGACGGCCCAGCGCCTTTCACCCTCCATCGCCCCCGTCCGCGCCAGCGGCGCTGATGCGTTTGCATCGGCGTCGGCGTCCGCCGCAACTCATCTGATGCCATCATGCGCGCGGCACTAGTCGGGGTTGACTTCGGTCACAGCGACTTCGCCGCCAGCATGGAGGAACTCATGCTGTTGTCGCGTTCGGCTGGCGCGGACCCGATTTCCACCATCACGGCCAAGCGTTCCAGTCCCGATTCCGCGTATTTCGTCGGCAGCGGCAAGGCCGATGAAATTGGCGACGCCGTCGTCAACGATGGCCTGGAAATCGTCATCTTCAATCACGCCCTGTCACCTGCCCAGCAGCGCAATCTGGAAAAGCGCCTGAATGTGCGCGTGCTCGACCGTACCAGCCTGATCCTCGATATCTTCGCGCAGCGCGCCAAGAGCCACGAGGGCAAGCTGCAAGTCGAACTGGCCCAGCTGCAACATCTGGCCACGCGCCTGATCCGCGGCTGGACCCACCTGGAACGGCAAAAGGGCGGTATCGGCTTGCGCGGTCCCGGCGAGACGCAGCTCGAGACCGACCGCCGGCTGATCGGCGAGCGCGTCAAGTCCTTGCGCGCGCGCCTGGAAAAGCTGCACAAGCAGCGCGAAACGCAGCGCCGCGCGCGCGGCCGCAATCACACATTCTCCGTGTCCCTCGTCGGCTATACCAATGCCGGCAAGTCGACCCTGTTCAATGCCGTGACCAAGGCCGGCGTGTATGTTGCCGATCAGTTGTTCGCCACCCTGGACACCACCTCGCGCCGGGTTTACCTGGGCCAGGAAGTGGGCAATGTGGTGATCTCCGACACGGTCGGCTTCGTGCGCGAACTGCCGCACCAGCTGGTGGCCGCTTTCCGCGCCACGCTCGAAGAAACCATCCATGCCGATCTGCTGCTGCACGTCGTCGACGCCGCGTCACCGGTGCGCATGGAGCAGATCGAGCAGGTCAACCTGGTCTTGAAAGAGATCGGCGCCGATCATATTCCGCAAATCCTCGTGTGGAACAAGATCGATGCGGCCGGGCTGGAGCCTTCGGTGGAGCGCGACGAATATGCTACGATCAGTCGCGTGTTCGTCAGTGCGCAGAAGGGTAGCGGGCTCGACCTGCTGCGCGATGCGATCGTCGAGATGGCCAGGAAGGCGCCCCGTTCGGCCCACCTGTACCAGAACGATGAAGCACAGGAAGATCAGTTTGACGGTCAGTACGACCAGCACGATGGCGCCGCCCCGGACCAGGACGAAGAGCCTGGCGAGGACGATAGGATTTCCACCCACTCCCAAGTCGGAACACGATAGTTATGCTTGTCTCCCTACTCAAAAAAACAGGCTTGAAGTTGTCCCTGAACGATCCCCGCTGGGGCAATCGCAAGGACGACGGCAAGAAAGCCCAAGAAGGCAAAAAGCCCGGCGAAGGTCCGCCGGACCTCGATCAGCTGTGGCGCGATTTCAATCAGCGCCTGAACGCCTTTTCGGACAGAAGAACCGTCCCGACAACGGCGGCAATAACAACGGTGGCGGCGGTGGCCCGCGCCCCGACATGAAGGGCGCCGGCATCACCGCCGGCGTCGTTGGCGTGATCGCCGTCTTCATCTGGCTCGCCAGCGGCGCCTTCATCGTGCAGGAGGGCCAGAGCGGCGTCGTGCTGACGTTCGGCAAGTTCACGCGCACCGCGCCGGCCGGTTTCAACTGGCGCTGGCCGTACCCGTTCCAGACCGACGAAACCGTCAACGTCTCGCAGGTGCGCACCGTGGAAGTGGGTTACCGCACTTCATTGCGCAACAAGCAGGCCAGCGAGTCGCTGATGCTGACGGACGATGAAAACATCATCGACATCCAGTTCGCGGTGCAGTACACCTTGAAAGACCCGGGCGAGTGGCTGTTCAACGTGCGCGACCAGGAAGACACCCTGCGCCAGGTCGCCGAGACGGCGATCCGCGAAGTGGTCGGCCGCAGCAAGATGGATTTCGTGCTGTACGAAGGACGCGAGAAGGTCGCCTTTGAAACGCAGCAGCTGATGCAGCAGATTCTCGACCGCTACAAGGTCGGCGTCTTCATCAACAACGTGACGATGCAGGCCGTGCAGCCGCCGGAGCAGGTGCAAGCCGCCTTCGACGATGCCGTCAAGGCCGGCCAGGACCGCGAGCGCCAGAAGAATGAAGGCCAGGCTTACGCCAATGACGTCATTCCTAAGGCCCGTGGTGCCGCATTCCGCCTGATCCAGGAAGCCGAGGCTTATCGTTCCATGGTGACCGAGAATGCCGAAGGTAATGCGTCGCGCTTCAAGCAGGTGCTGGTCGAGTACCAGAAGGCACCGGCCGTCACGCGCGACCGCATGTATCTGGAAACGATGCAGCAGGTGTTCAGCAGTGCCAGCAAGGTCATGGTCGACGCCAAGACGGGCAGCAATCTGCTGTATCTGCCGCTCGACAAGTTGATCGCCCAGCAGGCGGCGTCGGACGCTTCGGCCGCGGCAGCGCGCGCTGCGGCGGCCGCACCCGCAGCCAACACCGTAATGCCACAGGAAGCCATGCAGACAGTAGAAGTCAATTCGCGTCGCGACAGCCGCTCTTCGCGTGAACGGGAGAGCCGCTAATGAACCGTATCGTAGCCGCCCTGATCGCGGGCTTTATCGCGATCATGCTCTTGTCCTCGACCGTGTTCGTCGTCGATCAGCGTAAATACGCCATCGTCTTCGCCCTTGGTGAAGTCAAGGACGTCATCAGCGAACCTGGCTTGTACTTCAAGCTGCCGCCGCCGTTCCAGAACGTGATGTACCTGGACAAGCGTGTGCTGACCATCGACACGCCGGAACCGGAGCGCTTCATCACGGCCGAGAAGAAGAACATCCTCGTCGACGCTTTCGTCAAATGGCGCATCTCCGATCCGAAACTGTATTTCCGCAGTTTCGGCGGCGATGAAAGCCGTGCCCGCAACCGCATGTCGCAAATCGTCAAGGCGGCGCTGAACGATGAAATCACCAAGCGCACCGTGCGCGAAGTGATCTCGGGCCAGCGCGGCAAGGTGATGGAAGCGATCCTGGCGAAGGTCTCGGCCGAAGCCAAGTCCATCGGCGTGGGCATCGTCGACGTGCGGCTGAAACGCGTCGACTACGTCGAGCAGATCAACAACTCCGTGTACGACCGCATGAAATCCGAGCGCGTGCGCGTGGCCAACGAGCTGCGTTCGACCGGATCGGCCGATTCCGAGAAGATCCGCGCCGACGCCGACAAGCAGCGCACGGTGATCCTGGCCGAAGCGTACCGCGAAGCCGAGAAGATCCGCGGCGAGGGCGATGCCAAGGCGTCGCAGGTGTATGCCGAAGCGTTTGGCAAGAATCCGGAGTTCTACAAGTTCTACCGCAGCCTGGAAGCCTACCGCGCCACCTTCAAGGACAAGGGCGACGTGATGGTGGTCGATCCGAGTTCGGAATTCTTCAAGTACTTCAAGGGTAACGGCACGGCCGCTCCGTCCAAGAAGTAAGACAGCATCGACACTGCGCCCGGCCGCAAGGACGGGTGGCAGCAGCAGCGGGGCCGGCATCGATGCCGGCCCCGTTTTTTGTGCCCGCCACGCTGTTGCGGGAAGGCGTAAAATGCGGTGTTTTTAGGGCTGTGCGGCAGCGATTCGGAGAACTTATCCCTAAAGGCCCGTGTTTTCGCGTAAAATATCAGGTTCGGCCTCTTGCCTGGCGCGCCCGCCGCTGCCTCGCATGATGCATTTTTTCAACTTTCTTCCGTATCTCGCTCCCTCATGCCGAATTGGCTTTTGCCCGAAAATATTGCCGATGTTCTGCCGTCGGAAGCGCGCAAGATCGAAGAGCTGCGCCGCCTCATGCTGGATAATTTCCGTCTGTACGGATATGAACTGGTGATGCCGCCGCTGCTCGAGTATCTGGAATCGCTGATGACCGGCGCTGGCAAGGATACCGACCTGCGCACGTTCAAACTGGTCGACCAGCTGTCGGGCCGCATGCTCGGCCTGCGCGCCGACATGACGACGCAAGTGGCGCGCATCGACGCGCACCTGCTCAACCGTGCCACCGTCACCCGCCTGTGCTACGCCGGCAGCGTGCTGCATACCCGTCCGTCGGGCCTGCATGCCACCCGCGAACCGCTGCAGATCGGCGCCGAAATCTATGGCCATGCTGGCCTGGAAGCGGATGCCGAGATCCAGGAACTGGCGCTCGCCTCGCTGGCACTGGCCGGGTTCGACGCGGTCCGCCTGGATTTGTCGCACGTGGGCCTGTTGCGCGCTATCATTGCGCAAGACGCCGCCGCCGGGCGCGACGAAGCTGCACTGTACACCTTGCTGCGCGCGAAAGATGCACCGGGCCTGCGCGCCCTGACCGCATCCTACGATGCCGTGACGCGCGACGCGCTGCTGGCCTTGCCGAACCTGTACGGCGACATCGACGTGCTGGCGCGTGCGCGCGAAGTGCTGCCGCCGCTGCCGGGCGTGCTCAAGGCGCTGGCCGAACTGGCCGCGCTGGCCGCGACTGTGGAAACTAAGGCCCTGGGCCGCGCCGAAGTGGCGATCGACCTGGCCGACCTGCGCGGCTACCAATATGAAAGCGGCGCGATGTTTGCGCTGTATGTACCAGGCTTGCCGAACGCGGTTGCGCGCGGCGGCCGTTATGACCACGTCGGCGAAGCGTTCGGCCGGGCACGTCCCGCGACCGGCTTCTCGCTCGATTTGCGCGAACTGGCGCGCCTGTTGCCGACCGCGGAACGGAAGCATTCGATCCGCGCGCCGTGGGGCAGCGCGCCAGAATTGAAGGAAAAAATCGCCGAGTTGCGCAAGGCGGGCGAGGTCGTGATCCAGAGTATGCCGGGTCACAGTAATGAACAAGACGAGTTCGAGTGCGATCGCGTGCTGGTACTTGCCGATAATGGTAGTAGCTGGATTCTTAAAAACTTAGGTTGAGTGATGTCAAAGAAAATTATGGCAAAGAACGTTGTTGTCATCGGCACCCAATGGGGCGATGAAGGTAAAGGCAAGATCGTCGATTGGTTGACCGATCACGCCCAAGGCGTGGTGCGCTTCCAGGGCGGCCACAATGCAGGCCACACGCTGGTCATCGGCGGCGTGAAAACCGCGCTGCAGCTGATCCCGTCGGGCATCATGCGTCCAGGCGTCGCCTGCTACATCGGTAACGGCGTAGTCGTTTCCGTGCCGGACGTGCTGCGCGAAATCGACAAGCTCGAAGCCGTCGGCGTCGAAGTCGCCTCGCGCCTGAAAGTATCGGACGCTGCGCCCGTGATCCTGCCTTACCACACCGCGATCGACCTGGCCCGCGAAGCCAAGCGTGGCGATGCGAAGATCGGCACCACCGGCAAGGGCATCGGCCCGGCCTACGAAGACAAGGTGGCGCGCCGCGCGATCCGTATCGCCGACCTGCTCAACGAGAAGCGCTTTGCCGAAAAGCTGGCCGAAAACCTCGATTACCACAACTTCGTGCTGGAAAACTACCTGAAGGCGCCGAAAGTCGACTATCAGAAGACCCTCGACGACGCGCTGGCCTATGTGCCGCGCCTGCGTCCGATGGTCACCGACGTGTCGAGCGCGCTGTACAAGGCGCACAAGGCCGGCGCCAACCTGCTGTTCGAAGGCGCGCAGGGTTCCTTGCTCGACGTCGACCACGGCACCTATCCGTTCGTCACCTCGTCGAACTGCGTGGCCGGCAATGCCGCCGCCGGTTCGGGCGTGGGCCCAGGCATGCTGCACTACATCATGGGCATCACCAAGGCCTACACGACGCGCGTCGGTTCCGGCCCGTTCCCTTCGGAACTGCCAACGGATGCGGGCGTCGGCCACCACCTGGCGCAAGTCGGCCATGAATTCGGCACCGTGACGGGCCGTGCCCGCCGCTGCGGCTGGTTCGACGCCGCCTTGCTGCGCCGCTCCGTGCAGATCAACGGCGTGACGGGCATGTGCCTGACCAAGCTGGATGTCCTGGATGGTATCGAAACGCTGAAACTGTGCACCGGCTACACCATCGACGGCGTGGCCACGGACATCTTCCCATCGGGCGCCGAAGAAGCCGCCCGTTGCGTGCCCGTGTACGAAGAGATGCCGGGCTGGACGGAAAGCACGGTCGGCGCGAAATCGCTGGCGGCGCTGCCCGCAACGGCGCGCGCTTACATCAAGCGCATCGAAGAACTGGTCGGCGTGCCGGTGGACATGGTTTCGACCGGTCCGGATCGTGAAGAAACGATCGTGCTGCGCCACCCATTCGAGTAAGCTGCTGGACACAATCCGCCGCAAGGCGGATTTTTTAATCACGCTAATAATAAGATTCCACTATCATGACTACCCCACAATCGAACGATCAACATCTCTGGGTCAACTGGGAAGAATACCACCGCCTGATCGAGCGCCTGGCGCTCAAGGTCTACGAATCGGGCTGGAAATTCGACCAGGTATTGTGCCTGGCGCGCGGCGGCGTGCGTCCCGGCGACGTGTTCTCGCGCATCTTTGATTTGCCGTTGGCCATCCTGTCGACCAGCTCCTACCGCGAAGACGCGGGCACGGTGCGCGGCGACCTCGATATCGCCAAGTACATGACCATGACCAAGGGCCCGCTGGCCGGCCGCATCCTGCTGGTCGACGACCTGGCCGATTCGGGCGTCACCCTGGACAAGGTCACGCGTCACCTGAAGGAAAACTTCCCCGACGTGACCGAAGTCAAATCGGCCGTGATCTGGCTGAAGGGCTGCTCCGTCGTGCGTCCCGACTACTTCCTCGACGAACTGCCGCACAATCCGTGGATCCATCAGCCGTTCGAAGACTACGACGGCCTGCGCCCGCACCAGCTGGCGGCGTGGATCAAGAAGGGCGAAGCAGGCAAGTAATTGCGTGCGCGCTTGCAAAAAAGACGATCGTGTATCGTCTTTTTTCGTCCAAGGAAATGCGATGACCATACTGACGACGGCGCGCCTGCGCCTGGAACCGATCAACGAGAGCCACTACGAGCGCATGCGCACGCTCAACACCGATCCCGAGGTGATGACCTACCTGAACGCGGGCCAGCCCGAGACGGAAGAAAATACACGCGCGGCTGTCAAGCGCATCACGGGCCGCTGGATCGAATGGGGCTATTCGTGGTGGGCGCTGATCCGCCTCGATGACGGCGAGATGGTGGGCATGGCCTGCCTGCAGCACCTTGATGGCGACAAAGACAAGCCGCATGAAATCGGCTGGCGGTTGGCGCGCACGGGCTGGGGCCAGGGCTATGCCAGCGAAGCGGCGGCCGCCATCGTCGCGCATGCGTTCAACGTCGTCGGCGCGCCCGAAGTGGCGGCCGTGGCCCATCCCGACAACGCGGCCTCGATCAAGGTCATGACCCGCCTGGGCATGCGGTACGTCGGCATCGAACGCCATTACGATATCGACAGCGTGGTGTACCGCCTGGCGCGCCCATGACGGCAACGCGCAAGCCCCTGAAGCTGGGCTGCAGCTACGCCGTGCGGTTTTCGCCCGATGGCACGCGCCTGGCCGTGCTGGGGCGCGACCTGGTCCTGTGGGACGTGGCGGCACGCCAGAAACTGTGGCGTGGCAAATTCATCGCGCACATGTCGGGCGTGGCCTTCTCGCCCGACGGCGGCCGCCTGGCCATCAAGAGCACGACGGGCCAGCTGGCCGTGGTGGATGCCGAGGCGGGACAACTGCTGCTCAATTTCCAGAACAAGAAGGATGGCGAAGGCTGCGATCCCGCGTGGTCGCCGTGCGGCCGGTATCTTGCCGACGGCGGCTGGGATGGCCGCCTGCGGATGCGCGACGCACAGACGGGCGATGTGCTCTTCACCCAGGAGTACCCTGGCGAGATGCTGCGGGGGCTCTGCGCCATCGATGGCGGGCGGCGTTTGCTGCTCCAGCACGGGGTCAAATCGGTGGACGAGGGGCAGGTGCAGCCGCCCGACTACTGCAGCGTATGGGACTGGCCCCTGCGGGCGGGCGGCGGGTGCATGGTGCTGTCGCTGCCAGGACTGAAGTCGTGCGCGCCGTCGCCGGACGGGGCGTCCCTGGCCGTGCTGCATCACGCGGGCGGCGAGGAGTTCCTGTCGGTATATGCGCTGGCCGATGGCCGCCGGCTGGCCACGGTGCCGGTGGAGGCGGGCGGCGGCACGGGCGACGCCCTGCGCTGGCTGCCCGACGGCAGCGCGCTGGGACGCATCGGCAAGGGCAAGCTGCTGTTGTATGGCTGGCCGGGCCTCGGCGTGCTGACACAACACGCTTTTACGTATCCCTGCGCGCTGGATTTTCTACCTGACTCGCCACTGGCCGCCATCGGCTCCTGGGAATCCGGCATGCTGATGGAGTTGAACGTTCACAAGGAAACCGCATGATCACCTGTTATTTGCGCTACATCATCGACCCGTATAAATTGCGGGAATTCGAAGCCTACGGCAAGCTGTGGATACCGCTGGTCGAGCGCTTCGGCGGCCAGCATCACGGCTACTTCTTGCCGTCGGAAGGGGCCAGCAACGTGGCCCTGGCCATGTTCTCGTTCCCCAGCCTGGCCTTGTACGAGCAGTACCGCAGCGATTCGATGCAGGATGCCGAATGCCAGGCCGCCTTCCGCTACGCCGAGGAGACGCGCTGCATCGTCAGCTATGAGCGCAGTTTTTTCCGCCCCGTGTTTGCCTGAACGGGATCAGTCGCGTTGCGGTGCCCCCAGGGGAAAGAGGTGGCGGTACGGGCGTGCCTCTTCCACCGCGCGGGCGAACGATGGACGGGCCAGCAGGCGCGCGCGGTAGGCGCGCAGCAGGGGCAGCGTGGCGGGAATCGGCTGCGTCCAATCCGCATAGAACAGCGAGGGAGCGGCGGCGCAGTCGGCCAGGGTAAAGTCTTCACCCGTCGCCCACGTCTTGCCGGCCAGGTGGGTTTCCAGCCAGGCGTAGGCGAGGTCCAGCTTGTCGCCGGCAAACGCGCGGCCTTCCTCGGTCTTTGCCGGGTCGCCAGTCAGGGCGGCGCCGACGGCATGCTGCACGGGTGTCATGACGTGCAGGTCGAAATAGCGGTCGAGAAAGCGCACGTCCAGCGCCTGCATGGCGTCGTCCGGCAGCAGGCGCTGCGGGCCGGAATGGGCCAGTTGCAGGTATTCGATGATGATGCTGGTCTCGGTGACGTTGCGCTCCCCATCCACCAGCAGCGGAAACTTGCGCAGCGGCCAGCGCTCCAGCCACTGCTGCAGGTGCTGCGGCATGTCCTGCGCCAGGCAGCGGAAATCGAACGGTATGGCGTTTTCGTACAGGGCGATGAGCACCTTTTGCGTGTACGAGGAAAAGGGATGGCCGTAGAGGATCAGCGACACGGTAGGATCTCCTGTGCAAGGTTGGCAACACGCGCGTGCAGCAACGATAGTGCAATCACAGGATCAATGCAAGCGGTCCGGGCCGATCGTGCACGGGCCGTTCCCGCTTGCATTCCTGGCTCGCCCGCCTAGCCGAGGCTCGCCAGGTAGCGCAATCCCGTGATGCTGGGGAAGAAGCAATACACGCCGCCCCGCGTGATGACGCTGCGCGAGAAATGCTGCAGTTTGGTATTGCCGCTGCCCTTGGGGCCTACCCCGGGCAAGGTAAAGGAACTGACGGCAGGGTCGTTGATGCCCAGGAACACGTCCTGGCCGCTGATGTTGAGCGTGGCATTGCCCGCCTCGGGACCGGCCGGACCGACTGCCGATTTGACGAAGGTATCGTCATCGTTCCATTGCTTCATCAGGAATTCGAACTGATTGCGCAGGCTGGCATTGATGAAATAGCCGACCAGGCCGCGCTGCTCTGCGATGGGTGCGGCCGGATCATATTCGCTGCCGTAGGGCATGGCGCGCCGCACGATGCGGTGGTGGCGGGCGGAGGCGCCCACGACGGCTTCGTCGCGCGGATTGTTGCGGCGGATATGCGCGCCGATCGGGCATTTCAGGCCCAGCGTGTCGTCCAGTTCCGGCTGTTCATCGACATAGTGAAAGCGGTTCAGGCTGGCGTCCGGCAGCACGGGGCCCGCCTCGTCCGGTCTGAGCACGAGCGGATTGCCGTTGCGCCAGCGCCCGCACATCTTGGCGGCCACCATTTCGGTGCTGAGCCCGGAACTGGCCGTGCCCTGGCTCAGGATGCTGTCGAACAGGGCCACGTCCTGCTCCAGGATGCGGAAGGCGGCATAGCTGCCGTTGGTGGACAGTTGCGGCGGCTGCACCGGTAGGTGCCGCCGTTTTCATTCTGATAGCCGAGCAGGAACTCCCCCGTCTTGACGCTGTTGAGCGGGTCGGGGTCATGTTCGCGCTTGCGCTGCGGGGCGCCATCGACGTCCGGCTGGGCGATGCTGTCGCGGTAGCCGAAATGCACGCGGTTGCCTGGCAGGGCCACGCCGTCGTGCGCATACAGTTCGCGCCAGCCGGCGGCAAAGGCGCGGCGTAGTGTGGCCGAGGTCGCCTGCAGCACATCCGTCGATTCGCTGACCCATAGGCTCAGCAGCGCATGCACCTGGCCAGCCTCGGTGGCCGGTCCCAGGTTGCCGAGCCAGTGTTCGGGGGCGCTGGTGCCCACGTCGCCCACGGCAGTGACGCTGGCCGGATCGGCCGCGCCCCGCTGGAATGCCTGGTCAAAGGTGGCCAGGTCGGTCGCAGCGACTCCCAGCGCAGACAGGCCGGGAGCGGTAAAGCTGAGGTTCAGGAAGCAGGGCGGCTTGGGATGGATATGGCGCGCTGTGGTTATCGACGGCAGTCCGTCGCTGCCGTCGAGCAGGGCCGCGATGGTGCGCCGCGCCTGCGCCGCATCCGTGATGCTGAGGATGAAATGGCGCGCCAGGTTGACGCGGTAGCCGCGCAGGATCGTGCCTTGCACGTCGTCGTAATCGATGGTGGGATCGGCCATGCTGTCTCTCCGGGGGCTGGGGTCGTGACTGGCAGGGTGGCGGGGCCGCTTGCGCAGCCCCGGCGTGGTGTTCGGTTCAGACCGAGGCGAGGATTTTCTGGACGGTCTGCGGATAGGCGCTGTACAGGCCTTTATTGGGCACGTGCTGCGCGGCGTCGTTGGCGGTGATGAAGGCTTCAAATGCGGCCACATGGTTGGCAACGGGCATCAGCGCCTTGCCGCCCACGACAAACTGCAGCAGCGCGTCGAATACCTCGCCCAGCCGGGCCACGAAATCTTCGATGTAGTCATTGAAGCTGCCGTCATACTCGGTGATCACGCCGATGATCAGGCTATTGGACGTGCCCGCCGAGCTAATGTTGGGCAGCAGATTGGGCTGCGAGCGGTCCAACAGGGTGAAGCGGGCAAAGTGCACGGTGCCGATCTCGGTGAGGGCGGCATTGATCTTCGCCTGGAATTCCACCAATGTTGCGGCGATGGCGGTCGGATTGGTGCCGGGTAGTACCGGCATCATTAAGCACAGTGGATTTGCCATGAGAAGCTCCTCATTACGTGGTTGTCGGGAGGGCCGACACTACGCCGCGGCGCGCACTGCGTCAAAAACTATATTTTCGGATTTGTTGTTAAATCCACACTATTGCAACATGATAGTCGATATGAAATGCGGTCTCATGTGGATAGTCGCCGGGGCTGGCCGGCACCGGCGGACACTCTGCCGCCAGGCTGTCCCGGCCTGTTGCGGGAAGCGCAAGCGGCGCCGCTGGCAGCGCCGGGTTCTGGAGGGTTTATTTCTGCAGGATGGGACGCCGACGCCCCCGCGTGCCAGATATCAATCCTCGGCCTGGAATTCGCTGGCCGAGACGAACAGGTCCCACGAGGCGATGAACAGGGCCGCCACTACGGGGCCGATGACAAAGCCGTTCAGGCCAAACAGGGCCATGCCGCCCACGGTCGACAGCAATACCACGTAGTCGGGCATCTTGGTGTCCTTGCCCACCAGGATGGGGCGCAGCACGTTGTCGACCAGGCCGATGACGAAGACGCCGAAGGCGGCCAGGCCTGCGCCTTGCCAGATGGCGCCCGTGGCCAGGAAGTAGACGGCCACGGGTGCCCAGACGAGAGCGGCGCCGACGGCCGGCAGCAGCGACAGGAAGGCCATCAGCACGGCCCACAGCAGGGGGCGGGAACGTCCAGGAACCAGAATGCCAGGCCGCCGAGGGCGCCCTGGGCGATCGCCACGAGGATGTTGCCCTTCACCGTGGCGCGGATCACCGTGGTGAAATTGGTGAACAGGCGCTGCTTGTACTTGCGGCTCAGCGGCACGGCGGCCTTGATGCGGACCGACAGGGCCGAGCCATCGCGCATGAGGAAAAACAGCAGGTACAGCATGATGCACAGGCTGGTGAGGAATTCGAAGGTGTACAGGCCCACATTGATGGCTTTGACGGCCACCACCTGGCTTACCTGCGTGGCGCCCTCGGCCAGCTTGTCCTGCAGGCTGGCCAGGCTGGTCAGGTTGAAACGGTCGAGCAAATTGATCAGCCATTGCGGCAGCACCGCCATGATTTTATTGAAGAACATGGCGACCGTGATTTCGCCCGAACGCACCATTTCCACGACGCTGGCCGCCTGGTTTACGAGCGATACGGAAATGAGCGACAGCGGCAGGATCACGATGACGATGATCAGCAGCAAGGTCAGCAGCGACGCCAGGCCGGCGCGGCCACGGGTTTTGACCAGCAGCCAGCGGTACACGGGCGCGAACAGGATCGCCAGGATGACGCCCCAGAAGATGGCGCCCGCATACGGCGCCAGTATCCAGCCGAAGCCGATGGTGACGATGCTCAAGAGGAGCAGGAACACTTTCTGGTGCAGCGTGAGGGTAGGCATGGGCGGTAACGGAATGATAAGGGTTGAGTTGGCCCATCATAAGCGAGGCGTGGTGCGGCGCGCCATACAATTGTCGCGCTGCGTGCGCGAGCGCACCTGGCGCGCCGGCGGGCTGGCAACGCGGCGGCGGCAATTCCAGTAAGCTGTCGTTCCCGGTGCCCGATCCCCGGCGCCCTTCACTTCAGGAATCCGCATGGCCGATCCCATCCATTTTTATGAGCCTGCGCAGGGCCATGGCCTGCCGCACGATCCCTTTAATGCCATCGTGGGGCCGCGTCCGATCGGCTGGATCGCCACGCGCGGCAGCGCGGGCGTGCTGAACCTGGCGCCGTACAGCTTTTTCAACGCCTTCAATTACACGCCGCCGCTGATCGGTTTTTCCAGCATCGGCCGCAAGGATACCTTGCGCAATATCGAACAGACGGGCGAATTCGTCTGGAACCTGGCCACGCGTCCGCTGGCCGGGGCCATGAACGCCAGCTGCGCGCCGGCGCCGCCCGAGGTCGATGAATTCGCGCTGGCCGGCCTGACGCCGGCCGCCTCGCGCATCGTGGATGTGCCGCGCGTGGCCGAAAGCCCCGTCTCCTTCGAATGCCGGCGCACGCAGATCATCGAACTGCAAGGACTCAATGGGGATGGCGTCGGCAGCTGGCTGGTGCTGGGGGAAGTGGTGGGCGTGCACATCGCGCGCCATCTGTTGACCGATGGCGTGTACGACACGGCGGCCGCCGCGCCGATATTGCGCGGCGGCGGTCCGGCCGATTACTTTGAAATCACTCCAGACAGCCTGTTCCGCATGCGCCGGCCCAGCTATCCCTGAAGCAGACCTTATTTCTGCATGATGGGATCGCGCCCCAGCGTGCGCGCCAGCGCGCCGCCGTCGCCGCGCCAGAATTCGCGGTCGGCCAGGCGCACGCGCTCGGCCGCGTGCTGCATGTGCTCCATGGCCGCCTGGCGCGCCCGCTGCGGGTCGCCGTCGGCGATCGCCTGCACGATCTTTTCATGTTCGCGCCGCACTTCGATGGAAAAGTCCGTGCGCCGCGCTTCATTCGCGCGCGTGACCTTCACGGCCGAGCGGATCGGGTCGGCGAACATGGCGACGAATTTCGGCCAATAGGGGTTGCCCGTCGCTTCGGCGATGCTCAGGTGCAGGCGCACGTCTTCTTCCACGCCATCGACGCCGGCCGCCACGGCTTCCTCGATGCGGCGCAGCGCGTGCTCGATGTCGGCCAGCTGGCCCGGCGTGCGCCGCACGGCCGCCAGCGCGGCGATTTCCGCTTCCAGTCCCTGGCGCACCTCGATCAGGTTCAGCAGCGACTGCACGGACTGCTCCGTCAGCTCGTCGCCCCGTTCGCCCGTCTTCGCGCCGTCCTGCGCGCACACGAACGTGCCGCTGCCCTTGCGCGTGGCGACGATGCCGTCCGCCTGCAGCAGGGCGATGGCTTCGCGCAGCACCGTGCGGCTGACGCCGAAGTGGCTGGCCATGGCTTGTTCCGACGGCAGACGCGTGCCGCCGGCCAGGCCATCGTGGTGAATTTGCTGGCGCAGCCGTGCCGCCACCCGCGCACCCAGGGTGCCGGTGGTGAAGCTGCCCGCGGCGGGCTCCGGAGGGGGAAGGGTAAAGCTGAACGTGCGGTCCATCGGGGACATCCTTGTGCTGGCGGTTTTTTATGCGGGCTTGCCTGCTTGCCATTATATGGAATATACAGCTTGACACACATAAAACACACACATAATATACATCCATACAAATTTTAGACAAGTTGCCAGCCACCTCCGGTGGACCATAAAAACCCGGCACGGTCGATCCCCCAGCGATCAGGAGACAAGCATGGACGTAACACAAGCATTGCCCGGGCAGCCGGCCGGCGCCGCCGCAGGCCAGAAAACCATCGACGACGCCGTCTACCGCAAGGTGACCTGGCGCATCATCCCTTTCCTCATGCTGTGCTACATCGTCGCTTACCTCGACCGTGTGAACGTGGGCTTCGCCAAGCTGCAAATGCTGGCCGACCTGCAGTTTTCCGAAACCGTGTACGGCCTGGGCGCCGGCGTGTTCTTCCTCGGCTACTTCCTGTTCGAAGTGCCCAGCAACGTGATGCTGCACAAGATCGGCGCGCGCGTGTGGATCGCCCGCATCATGATCACCTGGGCCATCATCTCGGGCGCCTTCATGTTCGTCACCACGCCGACCCAGTTCTACGTCATGCGCTTCCTGCTCGGCATCGCCGAGGCGGGCTTCTTCCCCGGCATCATTCTCTATTTGACCTACTGGTATCCGTCCGAGCGCCGCGCGCGCATGGTGTGCACCTTCATGGCCGCCATTCCCGTGGCGGGCCTGATCGGCGGCCCCCTGTCGGGCTGGATCATGGAAACCTTCGCCGGCTGGCACGGCTATGCGGGCTGGCAGTGGATGTTCGTGCTCGAAGCGATTCCCGCAGCGCTGATGGGCGTGGCCGTGCTGCTGTACCTGGACAACAGCATCCGCGCCGCGAAGTGGCTGACGGAAGACGAAAAAGTCATCCTCGAGCAGCGTATCGCCACGGAAGCCCAGGGCAAGGTATCGCACCCGTCGATCCGCGCCATGTTCGCCGACCCGCGCATCTGGGTCATGGCCCTGATTTATTTCTGCTGCGTGATGGGCCAGTATTCGCTGACCTTCTGGCTGCCCAGCCTGATCAAGGCGGCCGGCGTGACGGGCGTGCTCAATATCGGCCTGTTCACGGCGATTCCGTACTCGGTGGCCGTGGCGTCGATGATCCTGCTGGGCCGCAGCTCGGACAAATACCGCGAACGCCGCTGGCACATGGCCATCCCGCTGGTGGTCGGCGCCGCCGCCATCGTCTGCAGCGCGCTGGCCGGCGCTCACAACACGGGCTGGGCCATCTTCTTCCTGACGATCGCCGCCGGCGGCATCCTGGCCGCTTCGCCCATGTTCTGGAGCCTGCCGACGGCTTTCCTCGGCGGCGTCTCGGCCGCCGCGGGCATCGCCGCCATCAATTCGGTGGGCAACCTGGCCGGCTTCGCGGCGCCGTACATGATCGGTTCGATCAAGGATCTGACGCAATCGACCGACATCGCCATCTACCTGCTGGCCGGCATCCTGGTGATCGGCGCGCTCATCATCATGCGGGTGCCGGCCAAGCTGGTGAACAAATAAGACTGGAGTAGCAGATGAACGTGGAAATGAAAAAAGTGGGCGTGATCGGCCTGGGCGCCATGGGCATGGGCATCGCGCAATCGTTGCTGCGCGCGGGCTTTGAAGTACATGCCTGCGACGTGCGCCCGGAAACCGTGCAAACGCTGGTCGACAAGGGCGCCCATGCGGCGCAATCGCCGGCCGCGCTGGCGGCGCAGGTGCAGGCCATGCTGATCGTCGTCGTCAATGCGCAGCAGACGGAAGCCGTGCTGTTTGGCGAGCATGGCGCGGCCAGCGCCCTGGCGCCGGGCAGCGTCATCATCGCCTGCGCCACCGTGGCGCCCGAGTTTGCCGAAGCGCTCGGTGCGCGCCTGGCGGCCATGGGGCTGCGCTTCATCGACGCGCCCATTTCCGGCGGCGCGGCCAAGGCGCAAGCCGGCGAGATGTCCGTGATGGCGGCCGGTGCGCCCGAGGCGTTCGACGCCTGCGCCGGCATTTTCGACGCCATCAGTGCAAAGCTGTACCGCCTGGGCGAACAGCCGGGGCAGGGCTCGAAAGTCAAGATGATCAACCAGCTGCTGGCCGGCGTGCACATCGCCGCCGCCGCCGAAGCGATGGCGCTGGGCTTGCGCGCCGGCTGCGACGCCGATGCCTTGTACGAAGTCATTTCAAACAGCGCCGGCAGTTCCTGGATGTTCCAGAACCGGGTGCCGCACATTTTGAAGGGCGACTACACGCCGTTATCAAGCGTGAACATTTTCGTGAAAGACCTCGGCATCGTGCTCGATTACGCGAAAAAGAGCGTCTTTCCACTGCCCCTGTCGGCCACGGCGCACCAGATGTTCATGCAGGCGTCGGCCGCTGGCTTTGGCGGCGAGGACGATGTTGCCGTGATTAAAACTTTCCCCGGTATCGATCTGCCGGCGCAAGCGTAACTGAATCAAAAAGGAACCATGATGACCGTATTACTGGGATGTATCGCCGACGATTTCACGGGCGGCACCGACCTGGCCGGCATGCTGGTCAAGGCCGGCATGCGCACGGTGCAGCTGATCGGCGTGCCGCAAGGTCCGCCGCCGGCCGATGTCGACGCCGTCGTCATCGCCCTCAAGTCGCGCACGAATGCGCCGGAAGAGGCGGTGGCCGAATCGCTGGCCGCGCTGGCCTGGCTGCAGCAAGCCGGATGCCGCCAGTTCTACTTCAAGTACTGCTCCACGTTCGACTCCACGCCGCGCGGCAATATCGGCCCCGTGGCCGAAGCGCTGATGCGGGCGCTGGACACGGACTTCACGATCGCCTGCCCGGCGTTTCCCGCGAATGGCCGCACCATCTACAAGGGCAACCTGTTCGTCGGCGACGTGCCGCTGGCCGAGTCGGGCATGCGCGACCATCCCCTGACGCCGATGACGGACTCGAACCTGGTGCGCGTGCTGCAGCAGCAGGTGCAGGCCAAGGTGGGCCTGGCCGATTACAGTGTGGTGGAGAAGGGCGCGGCCGCCATCGCCCAGCGCTTCACGGACTTGCGCGGCCAGGGCTGCCATTTCGCCGTCGTCGATGCCGTCTCGAACCGCGACCTGGAAGCCATCGGCGCCGCTTGCGCGGACTTGAAACTGATCACGGGCGGTTCCGGCATCGCGCTGGGCCTGCCGCAGAACTTCCGCCAGCGGGGCCAGTTGTCGCCATCGCCTGCGGGCCAGGCAGGGCGCTTGCCGCCGGCGTCCGGATTGCGCGCCGTGATCTCGGGCAGCTGCTCCGTGGCCACGCAGCAGCAGGTGGCGCACCTGCGCGAACTGGCGCCGTCCTTCCACGTCGACCCTTTGCAGCTGGCCGCGGGCGGCGAGGTGGTCGATGCCGTCGTGGCGCAGGCGCTGGCCTGGGCGAATCAGCACCTGGCGCAAGGCCCCATTTTGATCTATGCCACGGCCACGCCGGACGCCGTGCGCGCCGTGCAGGCGCAGCTGGGCGTGGAGCGTGCCGGCGCCCTCGTCGAGGAAACCCTGGCCGCCATCGCGCAGGGCCTGGTGCGCCTCGGCGTGGGCCAGCTGATCGTCGCCGGCGGCGAAACCTCGGGCGCCGTGGTGAAAGCGCTGGGCGTGGCGGGCTTGCGCATCGGCCCCGAAATCGACCCCGGCGTGCCGTGGACGCAAGCCTTGGCCGCGCCGGGTGACGAAGGCAGGGCGCCTTTGGCGCTGGCGCTCAAGTCCGGCAATTTCGGCACCGTGGATTTCTTCAGCAAGGCCTGGCAGGTGCTGCCATGAGCGCCACCGAATCGCGCCAGCGCGAGCTGATCGTCGACTTCGGCAAGTCGCTGTTCGAACGGGGCTTGACGGCCGGCAGCAGCGGCAACCTGAGCGTGCGCCTGTCCGACGGCTGGCTGCTGACGCCGACGAACGCCAGCCTGGGCCGGCTCGATCCCGCGCAGCTGTCCAAGCTCGATTGGGACGGCAAGCTGATCAGCGGGGCGCCGCCGTCCAAGGAGGCGTTCCTGCACCGCGCCATGTACGCAGAGCGGAGCAGCGCGGGCGCCATCGTGCATCTGCATTCGACCCATTCGGCCGCCGTGTCATGCATGTGCGGCTTGAACCATGACGACTGCATCCCGCCGCTCACGCCATATTTTGTGATGAAGGTGGGGCGCTTGCCCCTGGTGCCGTATCACCGTCCGGGCGACCCGGCGCTGGCGGGCGCGATCGGCGCCATGGCGCGCAAGCACTCGGCCGTGCTGCTGGCCAACCACGGTCCCGTCGTGTCGGGCACGAGCCTGGAAGCGGCCGTGTATGCGGCCGAGGAACTGGAAGAGACGGCCAAGCTGTTCCTGCTGCTGCGCGACGTGCCCACGCGTCCGCTCGACGCGGCGCAGATCGCGGACCTGAAGCAGACATTCAAACTCGAACTATAGAATTCAAGGAGACACGCATGCCCCGTTTTGCCGCCAATCTGACCATGATGTTCAATGAAGTGCCTTTCCCGCAGCGCTTTGCCGCCGCCGCGCAAGCGGGTTTCACGGGTGTCGAATTTTTGTTCCCCTACGATCACGCGCCGCAGGAAGTGGCCGGCTGGCTGCGCGAAAACAAGCTGCAGAACGTGCTGTTCAACCTGCCGCCGGGCGACTGGGCGGCCGGCGAGCGGGGCATCGCCTCGCTGCCGGGCCGCGAAGCGGAATTCCGTGCTGGCGTGGCGCGCGCCATCGAGTATGCGCTGGCGCTGGGCACCCCGCGCGTGCACATGATGGCGGGGCTGCTGCCCGTGGGTGCCGACGTCAATCTGCACCGCGCCACCTACCTGGCCAACCTGCGGTACGCGGCGAAAGCCGTGGGCGAGCATGGCATCGAGCTCCTGATCGAACCGATCAACGGGCGCGACATGCCCGGCTACTTCCTCGTCACGCAGGCGCAGGGCCATGCGCTGCGCCTGGAGTCGGGCGCGCCCAACGTCAAGGTGCAGATGGATTTTTATCACACGCAGATCGTCGAGGGCGATATCGCCATGACGTTCAAGAATAACTTCGACGGCATCGGCCACGTGCAGATCGCCAGCGTCCCCGCCCGCAACGAACCGGACGATGGAGAAGTCAATTATCCGTATTTATTCAGACTGCTCGATGACCTGGGCTACGAGGGCTGGATCGGCTGCGAATACCGTCCGCGCGGGCGCACCGAGGATGGCCTGGGCTGGCTCGCCGCACACAACAACACACAAGGAGCATGAAGATGAAAGTACTGATTACCGGCGGCGCCGGTTTCCTGGGACAGCGCCTGGCGCGCCAGTTGCTGGCGCAAGGCCGGCTGACGGACAGCCACGGCCAGTTGCAGACGATCAGCGAGCTGGTATTGGTCGACGTGGTGGCTGCGCATGACTTCAACGATGCGCGCGTCAAGGTCGTCACGGGCGACATTGCCGATGGTGCCTTGATGCGCGCCACCATCGATGCGCGGACCGCGTCGATCTTCCACCTGGCCGCCATCGTCAGCGGCCAGGCGGAAGCCGATTTCGAGCTGGGCATGCGCATCAATCTCGATGCCTCGCGTTTGCTGCTCGATATCTGCCGCGAACTGGGGCACAAGCCGAAGGTCGTGTTTACCAGCTCCGTGGCCGTCTACGGCGGCAAGCTGCCGGACGTGGTGCAGGACACCACCGCGCTGAACCCGCAATCGTCGTACGGCGCGCAAAAGGCCATCGGCGAATTGCTGCTCAATGACTACAGCCGCCGCGGCTTTGTCGATGGCCGCGTGCTGCGCCTGCCCACCATCAGCGTGCGTCCCGGTAAGCCGAACAAGGCGGCGTCGTCCTTCGCCAGCGGCATCATCCGCGAACCGTTGAATGGCGAGGCGGCCGTCTGCCCCGTGGCCACCGATTTGCGATTGTGGCTGCTGTCGCCGCGCGGCGCCATCGCCTCGCTGATCGCCGGCCACGAACTGGCGGGCGAGATGTTTGGCGCCAGCCGCACGGTGAACTTGCCGGGCTTGAGCGTGAGCGTGGGCGAGATGATCGCCGCGCTGGAAGAAGTGGCCGGCGCGGACGTCGTTGCCCGCATCGGCTATGCGCCCGATCCGGCCGTCGAGCGCATCGTCAAGAGCTGGCCCGGGGCCTGGGATACGGCACGGGCCGAAGCGCTGGGCTTGACGGCCGATGCCGATTTCGCCAGCATCATCCGCGCCTACATGGACGACGCGAAGGCGGCCGCTTAGGCGGGCATGGGCAGCTGCGAGCGGCGATAGTCGAGCGGCGTGCTGCCCACCAGTTCCGTAAAACTGCGGCTGAAATGGGCCTGGTCGAAGAAGCCCAGTTCCTGCGCCAGGCTGGCCAGGTCGGGCGCATCGGTCTGCGCCAGGCGCCAGATCGCTTCCTGCAGGCGGTAGCGCTGGATCACCCATTTAGGCGGCACACCCACGTAATCGCTGAACAGGCGCTGCAGCCGGCGTTCGCCAATGGCCATTTTTGCGCACAGCTGCGCCACGTTCGCCGGGCCGTGGTGGGCCGCCACTGCGGCAGTCAGTCTGGCGGCCAGCAGGGCGGTCTCATCGACCTGCGGCAGCCTGGCCAGCAGCAGTGCCTGCGCCTGCGCCACCATGGCAGCATCGCCGGTTTGCGCCAGCACCAGCGCCTCGGCTTGCGCGGCCGGCATGCCCAGCAGTCCATCGGCGGCGATGGTCGTGCCGGTGAAGGTGGACAGCGGCTGGGTGATGAACGGGCGCAGGCCGCCCGGCGCGAAACGCACGCCCAATACCTTGCCGGCGCCAAGCAAAGGCCGGTCGAAGGCGCCGCGCACCACGCCATGGATGGCGGTGCTCCCAAGGTCGAACAGCAGGTGGGCGTTCGGATACGGCAGCACGCGCTGCGTCTCCGGCGCGCAGCCCCGCCTGTCCCATTCCACCACCCAGAAATACTCGACGAACGGCGCCAGCGCGGCCGCCGGCGGGTAGGTCGCCAGGCGTATGCGGCGCGCCGCCGCCTGCGGGTCGACGATGCCTTTCGGCGCCTGCCCAGGTACCTTGAGCAGATTGACCTTGCTGTCGGCTTTATCCAATATTTGTCTCCTGCGCGGCCTTAAGCTGGTACTCTCGCATCGATGGAAAGGGCGTCATGAAATCACGCAGTCTGGCGGGCCTGGTGCTGGCCGCATGTTGTCTATCGGTGGCGCCAGCCGGCGCCGCTTCGTCTACAGAGGGGGATCATCGCATGCATGTGCACGCCACGGGAAGTTTTAGCATCACCATGACGCCGTCCGCCGCGCCGCAGCGCGCGGGGCGCACGACCTTGGGCAAGGTACTGCTCGACAAAGTCTATGCCGGCGATCTGGTCGCCACGGCCAAGGGCGAGATGCTCAGCGCCGTCACTGACACCAAGGGCGCGGCCGGTTATGTGGCCATGGAAGCCATCACGGGCGTCCTGCAGGGAAAAGAGGGCAGTTTCGTCGCGCAGCATGCGGGCACCATGGCCGATGGCCAGCAGCAGCTGTCCATCGTGATCGTGCCCCATTCCGGCACGGGACAGCTGACGGGCATCAGCGGCACCTTGGCCATCCGCATTGAGAATGGCCAGCATTTCTACGACATCGATTATTCGCTGCCGGCGCCGTAGGCGGGCCAAGGCCCGGCCCGGGTCCGGCCAGCCGTTTATTTGCCCAGTATCGACGCCACATTGTCGGTGCCGGGCGCGCCGAACAGCTGCTGCTTGAGGATGTGCAGCTGGTCGCGCACCTGCGCCGCCTTTTCGAACTCCAGGTTCTTGGCGTGGTCGACCATCAGTTTTTCCAGGCGCTTGATTTCCTTGCTGACCTGCTTTTCGCTCATCGCTTCGAACTTCGCCGCTTCCTGCGCCACCTGCAGGGTCTCGCGCGCTTCCTGCGGGCTGTAGACGCCGTCGATCATTTCGCGGATCGATTTCTTTACGCCGATCGGGATGATGTTGTTGGCCGTATTGAAAGCGATCTGCTTGGCGCGGCGCCGTTCCGTCTCGTCGATGGCGCGGCGCATGGAGTCCGTGATGCGGTCGCCGTACAGGATCGCCGTGCCGTTCAGGTTACGCGCGGCGCGGCCGATGGTCTGGATCAGGCTGCGCTCGGAACGCAAGAAGCCTTCCTTGTCCGCGTCGAGGATGGCGACCAGCGACACTTCCGGCAAGTCCAGGCCCTCGCGCAGCAGGTTGATCCCCACCAGCACGTCGAAGGTGCCCAGGCGCAGGTCGCGCAGGATTTCCACGCGCTCCACCGTTTCGATATCGCTGTGCAGGTAGCGCACCTTGATGCCATGGTCGCCCAGGTATTCCGTCAATTGCTCGGACATGCGCTTGGTGAGCGTGGTCACCAGCACGCGCTCGTCCTTCTTGATGCGCTCGACGATTTCCGACATCAGGTCGTCCACCTGGCTGCTGGCGGGGCGCACGATGATCTGCGGGTCGACCAGGCCGGTCGGGCGCACGACCTGTTCGACCACCTGGTCCGAATGGGTCTTTTCGTATTCGGCCGGGGTGGCGGAGACGAACACGGTCTGGCGCATCTTCTGTTCGAATTCCTCGAATTTCAAGGGCCGGTTGTCGAGCGCCGACGGCAGGCGGAAGCCGTAGTCGACCAAATTCGTCTTGCGCGAGCGGTCGCCGTTGTACATGGCGCTCAGCTGGCCCGTCAGCACGTGCGACTCGTCGAGGAACATCAATGCGTCGGGCGGCAGATAATCGACCAGGGTCGGCGGCGGTTCGCCCGGCAGCGCGCCGCTCAGATGGCGCGAGTAGTTCTCGATGCCCTTGGTGAAACCGATCTCCGCCATCATTTCCAGGTCGAAGCGCGTGCGCTGTTCCAGCCGCTGCTCTTCGATCAGCTTATTCTCCTTGCGGAAGAACTCGAGGCGCTCGCGCAGCTCGTCCTTGATGGTCTCGACGGCGCGCAGCACGGTGGAGCGGGGCGTGACGTAGTGCGAGCCCGGGTACACGGTGAAGCGGGGGATCTTTTGCCGCACGCGGCCCGTCAGCGGGTCGAACAGCTGGATCGATTCGATCTCGTCGTCGAACATTTCCAGGCGCACGGCCAGCTCCGCATGCTCGGCGGGGAAGATGTCGATGGTGTCGCCGCGCACGCGGAAGGTGCCGCGGCCGAAATCGACCTCGTTGCGCGTGTACTGCATCTGGATCAGGCGCGCGATGACGTCGCGCTGGGCGACCCTGTCCTTGACGCGCAGGGTCAATATCATCTGGTGGTATTCGTTCGGGTTGCCGATACCGTAGATGGCCGAGACGGTGGCGACGATGATGACGTCGCGCCGCTCCATCAGCGACTTGGTGCACGACAGGCGCATCTGTTCGATATGCTCGTTGATCGACGAATCCTTTTCGATGAACAGGTCGCGCTGCGGCACGTAGGCTTCGGGCTGGTAGTAATCGTAGTAGCTGACGAAGTATTCGACGGCGTTCTGCGGGAAGAAGTCGCGGAACTCGCTGTACAGCTGCGCCGCCAGGGTCTTGTTGGGCGCGAAGACGATGGCGGGCCGGCCCATGCGCGCGATGACGTTGGCCATGGTGTAGGTCTTGCCCGAACCGGTCACGCCCAGCAGGGTCTGGAAGGCCAGGCCGTCGGCAATCCCCTCGGACAGCTGGGCGATTGCCGTGGGCTGATCGCCGGCCGGAGGGAAGGGCTGGTGCAGCTTGAAGGGGAGTCCGGGAAAGAGATAATTGCGCTTTCCGCCTCGCTGGCGGTAGATAATTCGGGCATGTGAATCAGACCTTTGTTAGAATAGTGCTCTGCTGGCGGCCCTGGCGTTGTATTTTGGGGCGCTGTCTACAACTCCGCTGTGAACCTGCTTCCAATCGAATCCAATCTTATCATGACGAACCCAACTGTTTCTGCCAGTCTGTTTAGCGCCATCGAGATGGCCCCACGCGACCCGATCCTGGGCATCACCGAAGCATTTAACGCGGACCAGAATCCCGCCAAAATCAATCTGGGCGTTGGCGTCTATTATGACGACAACGGCAAGGTGCCTCTGTTAGCTTGCGTACGCAAGGCGGAAGCCATCCTGATCGAACAGGCCGCCCCACGCACCTACCTGCCGATCGAAGGCCTGGCTGCCTACGACAAGGCGGTGCAAGAACTCGTATTTGGCGCCGACAGCGCCGTAATTCAAGAGCGCCGCGCCGTCACCGTGCAAGCCATCGGCGGCACGGGCGCACTGAAGATCGGTGCCGACTTCCTGCAGCGCTTCGCGCCGGGTGCCCAGGTCTACATCAGCGACCCAAGCTGGGAAAACCACCGCGCGCTGTTCGAGAACGCCGGTTTCGTCGTGAATAACTACACCTACTACGATGCCGCCACCCATGGCGTGAACTTCGACGGCATGCTGGCCAGCCTGAACGCCATGCCAGCCGGCTCCATCGTCGTGCTGCACGCCTGCTGCCATAACCCGACCGGCGCCGACCTGAGCGTGGCCCAGTGGGACCAGATCATTGCCGTCGTCACGTCGCGCGGCCTGGTGCCGTTCCTGGACATGGCCTATCAAGGTTTCGCCAACGGCATCGCCGAAGACGGCGCCGTGGTGCGCCGCTTTGCCGACGCGGGCGGCCCGCTGCTGGTGTCGAACTCGTTCTCGAAATCGTTCTCGCTGTACGGCGAGCGCGTGGGCGCCCTGAGCGTCGTCGCCTCGAGCGCCGATGAGGCGGCACGCCTGCTGTCGCAGCTGAAGCGCGTCGTGCGCACCAACTACTCGAACCCGCCTACGCATGGCGGCAAGGTGGTCGCCACCGTCCTGGCCACGCCGGAACTGCGCCAGCTGTGGGAAGAGGAACTGGCCGGCATGCGCGTGCGCATCCGCGAAATGCGCAATGCCTTCGTGGAAAAGCTGAAAGCCAAGGCGCCGGGCCACGACTTCGAATTCGTGCGCCAGCAAATCGGCATGTTCTCGTACTCCGGTCTCACCAAGGAGCAGGTGGCATCGCTGCGCGAGCAATCGATCTACGCCGTCGACACGGGCCGTATCTGCGTGGCAGCATTGAATTCGCGCAACATCGACATCGTTATTGACGCGATCGCCAAAGTGCTTTAAGATCTTGCTTCTTCGGCGCTGCATGCAAGTGCGGCGCTGATGGCAGTAGAAGGTCGGCGATGGCCGTGTTTGCCAGGATGCAGTATCAGTCTTGCAAATATGGAACAAGCGACATATAATATTGCCTCTTTTCCCTGATAGCTCAGTTGGTAGAGCGACGGACTGTTAATCCGCAGGTCCCTGGTTCGAGTCCAGGTCGGGGAGCCAGAATTCGGAAGGCCACGTTGAAAAACGTGGCCTTTTTTGTTTTTGCGCCGCTGGCGCAGGCGTCATGGCCGGCATAAGAATTTCCCATGGGAATCTGGACATGTGCTTGCTTGCCCTATATAATACGGCCTCTTTTCCCTGATAGCTCAGTTGGTAGAGCGACGGACTGTTAATCCGCAGGTCCCTGGTTCGAGTCCAGGTCGGGGAGCCAGAACATCAGCAGTATCGAAAAGCCCAGCCATTACGGTTGGGCTTTTTGCGTTTCAGGGCCTGCATGAGGCATCCGTGTCATCACTCTTGATCCAGCGCATAGGCCGCCAGGCGCCCGGCGCTATGCTGGAGGCGACAAGGCGCCGGCAGGCCTGTCATCGCCTTCAACTTCCTGGAGGGGCTGAAATGGATGAGGTCACAAGTGTTGGGTCGGCAACGATCGTGCTCGTGCATGGCGGTTTTGTCGATGGGTCGGGTTGGGAAGGCGTTTACCGGGCGCTGCGTGGCGAGGGTTGCTACGTTGCTATTGTGCAAAACCCAACGCTATCGCTGGCGGACGATGTGGCCGCGACCGTGCGGGTCATCGCCGCGTCGCCGGGGCCCGTGGTCCTTGTCGGTCATTCGTATGGCGGCGCCGTGGTCACGCAAGCGGGGAACGATCCCAAGGTCAAGGCATTGGTCTACATCGCGGCGTTTGTGCCGGATCAAGGCGAGTCTGTCGATTCCTTGCTGAAGAATGCCCCGCCTGGCACGCCGGTGCCGCCGATCTTGCCCTCGCACGATGGCTTCCTGTTGCTCGACCAGAAAAAGTTTGCGACCGCCTTCGCTGCCGATGTGCCCAGGGACAAGGCCCGCTTCATGGCGGCATCGCAAGTGCCCTGGGGAGTGGCCGCGCTGACCGGCGTGGTCAGCGCTCCAGCGTGGAGGAGCAAGCCCAGCTGGTACCTGGTCGCGACCGAGGACAAGATGATTGCGCCGGCGATGCAACGCGAGATGTCCGAACGCGCGGGCTCGAAGGCGGTCGAAGTCGCCGGCAGCCATGCCATTTACATTTCGCAAGCCCATGCGGTGGCGACGCTGATCCGCAAGGCCGCCGCCAGCATTGCCGGCGGTCAGGCCAGCCTGTCCGCTTCCGGGATTGGCGTCCCGTGACGGGGCGTCGTATCAGGACTTCGGCGCCGCATCCAATGTCTTGATGATGGCTTCCTGAAATTGCACCGGTTCATCCTGGTGAATTTGATGCCCGGAATGGTCAAAGAAAAACAGCCCCTTCTTTGGCGCCTTCAATGTCTCAAAATACGCTTGCGTGATCCTGGTCGAGGTCTGGATATCGTTTTTGCCGACGAAGAAATACACGGGGCAGTCAACGCTCTTCAAGGTCCTGGGCAGATCGATGTTCATGACCTCGTTCCAGACGGGCGACCAGGTTTTCGACCATTGAAGAAAACCCGTCTTGAAGCCTTCGCTCGTGGCAAATTCCTTGCCATCCTTGTAAAAAAGCCATTTCCTTAAATAAAACATGCTTTCGTCACTTGCAAACGGGAAACTGACGCTGTCCAGTTCCTGGCTGGCGACGGCATTGTCCTTGAAATGCACTTTCAAGGTTTTCAGTAATTCTTTCTCGCTTTCCAGTTGGCTCACGACAGGATTGGACGCGAAATAGGCATGCAGCAGTTCCGGATGATGCTTGACGATATAAAAGCCCAGGACGTTGCCCCAGGAACTGCCCAGCAAGTATATTTTTTCCTGCTTGAGCTCTTTTTGTAGAAACGTGATGACCTGGTACGTGTCCTGTTCCATCTGCGCGACGGAAGGCTGGCTTGGCGATGGATTCAGTTTCAGGGTTTTTCCCGCATCGCGCTGGTCCCATTGCACAATCGTAAATCTCTTTTTCAGGATGGCGGTAAACGCATCCGCATTCTTCATCATCGAACTTCCCGGCCCGCCCGATAAAAAGAGAAGAGCAGGCTTGTTGGAGTCATCTGTTTTGATTTCCACAAACTGCTTTATCCCGCCAATATCGGGAGTCAGCAGCGCGTCGATGGCAAGCGGAACGGGTTGTGCTTTACATGCATAAAATGGGATCAAGGCGATGAATAACACGGCCAGTATGCTGTTTTTTGTCATGGGCTGGTATGGATGGTTGCTTGCAGGTATGGGGTGTCCATGTAGGATATTATCCGAATAAAATGTTGCAAATGAAAAATATCTGCAGCGCGTCCGCAGTGGCGCCATGGCGGGCCGCGGCCTGTGTCTTTTCCCGTTTTGCGCTATCCTGAATGCAACCCCATAGGAGAGTTGCCACCATGACCTGTTCCATTCCCCTGCGCCATATCGTCCTGTGTGATTTTCTTGAGGACATCACACCGGCCAAGCATGCCGAGCTGGTCTATGAATTTTCCCAGCTTAAAAACCGCATTCCCGGCGTGCTGCAATTCGAATGGGGGCCGAACGTCAGCCCGGAAGGCCTCGATGACGGCTTTACCGATTGCTTCAGCTTGAGTTTTGCCGATACGGGCGCGCGCGATGCGTATCTGACCCATGCCGCGCACCAGGCTTTTGTCGAGCTGCTTAAGCCATGGCTGGGCCGCGTACTCGTGTTCGACTATCATCCGCAGGAAAATCCGGGCTGAGAGGCGCCGCGCATAAATTTTTTCGCGTAAATCTGGACAACTGAAAATTTGCGCTATAGAATGCGGCCTCTTTTCCCTGATAGCTCAGTTGGTAGAGCGACGGACTGTTAATCCGCAGGTCCCTGGTTCGAGTCCAGGTCGGGGAGCCAGAACATGTAGTAGCAAAAAGCCCAGCCTTCACCGGTTGGGCTTTTTGCGTTTCAGGGTCTGCTCGGTTGTGCATGGCACATCATTTTGTGGTCATCCCCATCAGTTTCAATTTCCTGCTCGCCAGATCCCCGATGAGAGGGCAGCCTGATCTTGGCTAATTATTTGTTATTAACTTAAGAATATTATTGATTTTTTAATTTTTAGGTCTTAAGCTGATGTCTTCGAGAAAAATAAATTTCTTGAATAAAATAAAAGGGATATTGGATTATGCGTAAGTTGACTGCATTGGCCGGTGTGGCTGCACTGATTCTGGTTGCGCCTATGGCGCACGCTAACTTGTTGAGCAATGGCGGCTTCGAATCGAGCACGTTTAGCGGCCCCTTCACTCAGATAAACAGCGGTGCGCGTCTGGGTGCCTGGAACGTGGACAGTGGCAGCGTCGATATCGTCAATCAATACTGGAAGCATGCGGAGGGAAACTACAGCCTGGATTTGAATGGCAGTTCTGGCGGACGTATTTCCCAGTCCTTCGGCACCGTGGTCGGGCAGCAGTACAACGTCAGTTTCAGCCTTGCCGGCAATGCCGAAGGTGGCGGCAGTCTCAAGCTGGTGGATGTGGGCGTCACCGGCGTGCACAGCTTCACGTTTGACAGTACGGGGCGGTCGCCTGCGAACATGGGATGGGTTACCGAAGGCTTCAGCTTTATTGCTACTGCTGCCAACAGCACCCTGTATTTCCAAGGCAATAACAAAAACAGTGTGTGGGGTGCGGCACTCGATAACGTATCGGTCACGGCCGTGCCGGAACCATCGACCTATGCCATGCTGGCTGCCGGCCTGGGGCTGATGGGTTTGATGGCACGCCGCCGGCGCACGCAACGCGGTTAAGGAGTTTTTCTAGGCTGAGCCACTGCCGCTCAGTGCTGCGCAACAGCCGCCACACAAAAAGCCCGGTCCTTCCGCCGGGCTTTTTGTTTTTCACGGCGCGCGCTGATGGCACGCTGGTATAGCTTCAATTTCCTGTGCGCAGCGCTTCCAGCGCCTGATAGCCGGTTTGTATCTGCTCCGCCATGCCAGACAGGCTGCTTGCCGCATGCGGCGGTGCGTCACCCTGGAATACCGTGCCATATTTCGCATGCACGCCGCCGCGTTCGCGCATCGCTTGCAGCTGTCCTGCGGTGGTGGCGATGCGGAAGCGGGGAGTAGCTCGTCCAATACGATGCCAGGCAATTGACTGTAGTTAATGAGCTGCAGTTGGCCCGCGGCGGCGTACGGCAGCGCGGCATCGAACAGGCTGGCCAGCACCAGGCCCGTATAGCCATCGAGATCGCCCGGCGCCAGCTGGTGCGCGGGCAGCGGCAGCTGGGCCGGGCGCAGCATGCCGGGCACCATTTGCGGGCCGCGCTGGCGCTGGTGCGAGGCCAGCACGGCCAGCGGTTCGCGGTAGACGAACAGGCAGGGCGTGCCGGGAAACGCCTGCCGCAGCAGGTCCAGGCTGTGGATGTGCCAGCAATCGAACTTGATGAAGAAATGCGTCTCGTCGCCGGAGCGGCGCTGGCCCAGGGCCAGGATGGCCTGGCGCAGCAGGGCAAGGCTGGCGGCCGGGTCCGCACCGTCGTGATACAGGCGCAGCAGCGAGTCGACGACGGGCGGCTCGGACATGACTATGCATTGCGGCAAGCACGCCAGCAGCTGGCTCAGCAAGGTTGAGCCGCAGCGCGAGACGTGGAAGATGAAGGCATCGGGCGCCAGGCCATCGCGAAGCGCCGCCAGCGCCGCCAGCGGCGTGCGGCAGACGCGGCGCTCCTCAGGCGGCTGGCGCGCCAGCGTATTGACAAAAAAAGCGTCGCTGAAGACCGTTTCCCCCAAGTCGCGCCAGCATATGGCGGCATCCGCCGGCGCATCGCCGCGTTCCACGTACAGCGGATACCAGCCGCGCAAGTCCATGCCCTCGTGCCATGCCACCGCCTCGCCCCTGGCCAGCAGGCGTTCCTGCTGGGCCAGGCCCGCCACAGCGTTCACGGTGCGCTCCCGTCGGCCAGCGCGGCCAATTCCCTGGCCAGCGCCAGGCTGGCAGGCGAGGGCGACAATCGCAGCTGGGCGATGATGGCCCGCACATTGCCGTCGTGGATGCCGGGGTCGCCATATTTATGGATCGCCTTCGGCACGAAGCCGGCGGCGGCAAACAGCGCTTCCAGCCAGGCATTGGTGACGCAGTCGAGCACGAGGTGGATGCGCGGCGCGCTTCCTGGTTGTGCACGGCGTGCAGGCAGCTGGCATCCATGTACCAGGCGTGTCCGGCAGTAAAATGCACGGTCTCGCCATCGATGGTGAACAGCACTTGCGGTGAGGTGTGGATGGGGATGTGGATGCGGATCAAGCCATCGGCCAGCGACGTGCCGGCGTCGCGGTGCGCGCGGATGAGGGCGCCCGGCGCCAGCGCCAGCAGGCGCGCGGAGTTGATCTCGCAGGCAAAGCTGGCGAGCACCTCGCGCAGGCCGGGGCAGCGCGCCAGTTGCGGCGTGCCGGCATAGGCGGCACCATCGACGGGCATGATGTGGTCCGTTGCCCCGCCGGGCGAGCGCAGCGGCACGCAGCTCCAGCCGGTGTCGTAGGCGCCCGTATTGAAATGGCTGATCCACTCGCCGGCGGCGAACTGGTCGCTGTCGCGCCGCAGGCGCGCCACGTCGAAGTGCAGCGGCAGTTGCAGCCAGGTGCTGGGCGGCGTCGGCGCCGGCACTATGGCGCGCTCCATTCCAGTTGTTCCTGGACGTCGTTTTCCCCCGCAGGAGAAAGCCCAGCCGCTGGTACAGCGCGCGCGCAGCGGTATTGCTCTTGTTGACGGCAAGGTGGATCCGGCAGTGCTCCGCGCCCGCTTGCGCCTGCAGGCCGCGCAGCACGGCGCTGCCGGCGCCCTGGCCTTGCGCGGCGGGCAGGATGGCGATGTCGACCAGGTGCAGCACGTCGCCCTGGCGGTCCAGGATCAGGCGGCCGATGGGGGTGTCGCCGTGCTGCAGCACCAGATACGCTGCGCGCGGATACGCCTGGCGATAGCCGTGGCTTTGCATGCGCTGCTGCATGGCGATCAGCTGTTCGATGACGGCGGGCTCGGCCGGCATACGGCGCAAGTCGTCGCGCGTGGAACTGTACAGGGCGGCGGCAAAGCCATCGTCGTCATCGCGCTGGACGCGCAACTGGTAGGGCGGGGAAAGCGGCAAGGCGTGCATCGGTGCTCCGGTAGATCGTTGCGGATGGCGGAAAATGCGCAGGCGTGTATTTGTTTGCTATGCTGCCAATTTTTCCCCGTACTTGCAATCATTTCAAGGAAGCCGCCATGCATTTTGTCCGTCTCCTGCCTTGCCCGTGGCGTCGCGCGTGAATCCCGCGCGCGCGGAACTGGCCGCCATCGCGGCCGCCCTGTGCGATCCGCGGCGCTCGCTGGCCAGCCTGGTCGGCGACACGGTGCGGCTGCGCCAGCTGGTGGAACGCCACTCGCGCCTGTCCATGGACGGGCCGGACGGCTTGCGCGATGGCGAAAGTTTCCTGCCCAGCGGCTGGGCCATCTCGCCCGTGCAGGCGGGGCTGTGCGCGCGCGAGCCGTACCGCAGCGCCGCCTTCATCCAGGGCCTGGCGCTGGCCGTGCGCGAGCGCCTGGACGCGAGCGGCGGACGGCCCGTGCGCGTGCTGTATGCGGGCTGCGGCCCGTTTGCCTTGCTGGCCCTGCCCGTGATGGCCGTGCTGGATGCGGACTTGGTGCGGTTTGCCATCCTCGACGTGCATGCCGAGACCCTGGCGTATGCGCGCGAGCTGATTGCGGCCCTGGGTCTGGACGGCCATGTGACGGACTACCTTTGCGCCGACGCGGCCGCCTGGCGCATTCCTGCCGGCGCAATGCCGGACGTGATCGTCAGCGAAACCATGAATACGGCGCTGGGCAAGGAGCCGCAGGTGGCCATTCTGCGCAATCTGCACGCGCAGGCGCCCGCGGCGGCGCTGCTGCCGGCAGCCGTCACCGTGCACCTGGGCCTGGACCGGTGCGCGCCGGATGCGCCGTGCACGGACTGGGGCCGCATATTTGCCCTCGATGGTGACGCCTTGCGCGCCTGGCAGGGGGAACTGGGCGACAGCTTGCCGGCCGCCAGCATCCGCCTGCCCGAGGTGCTGGAGCAGGCACCGCGCTTGCTGACGCGCATCCGCGTGCATGGCGACATCGTCCTGGGCGACCATGATTGCAGCCTGAACCTCCCGCTGCCTTTGCCGGGCAAGCCGGCCCTGGCCGGCGGCAGCGTGCTCGATTTCCATTACCGGCTGGGGAGCCAGCCGGGACTGACATTTTGCCTGCGCGAAACGCCAGCATTGCACAAGGAAAATCCTCAGTAGTAATACTACATTGGCAGACAATTTACTTCTGTAGGATAATATGGAACCGGTTCCATGTGCGCAAATGCAATGTAACGCAATCATCGAAGTCAACAAAACAACAAGTCTTGCGGGAGTCTCATGAACTATCCAGGCAGCGAACCATCTGCAACATCCGTTTCATCCCTTCCCCGCATCAGCCGCCGCCACGCCCTGATCGGCCTGGCCGCCTTGCTGGCGCAGGCCGGTTTCTGGAGCAATCCCCTGTCGGCCGCCATGCAGGCGCCGGCCAGCGCTCCGGCGACCGGGCTGGCGCCCGCCACCATGCTGTTCTACAGCTTGTCGCAAACCATCACGGGCCACCGCGACCTGTCCGCCGCGACGGCGGCGCGCATCGAGCAAGCCATGCGCACGAACGTGCCCGGTTTCGCCGAGCGCTTGCCGCAGCTGGGCGCGCTGCTCGTCACGGGCCAGGAAGCCAAGGCGCTGCTGGCGGCCGCCAGCGCCGCCGATGCGGCTTTGCGCGAGCTGGCGCTGGCCATCGTCGCCGCCTGGTACACGGGCACCGTCGCCGGCCATGCTGAGCAGGGCACGAAGTCCATCGTCGTCGCGTATGCGGAAGCCTTGATGTACCGCACGGTGGCCGATGGCCAGGTCGTGCCGACCTATTGCAATTACGGCCCTCTCTGGTGGCTGAAGGCGCCGCCGGCCGTGCGCGTCTCCGCGCCCGTGGCGCCCAAACCCGTACCGGCCCCGGCCACCACCGGCACTCCCGAACCGAAAGGCAAGCAAGCAAAATGAAATCCCCCAATTCAAGAGTAATGGCGACGTCGTCGCCGATGTCGTCATCGTCGGCACGGGTGTCGTCGGTGCCATGATGGCCGACCAGCTGGCCGCGCAAGGCCATTCCGTGATCATGCTGGAAGCGGGCCTGCGCATCGAGCGGGGGCAAGCCGTGGAAAACTGGCGCAACATGCCGTTCGAGAACCGCGTCGGCTCCGACTTCCAGGGCCTGTATCCGCAGGCGGACAATGCGCCCGCGCCCCTGTATTTCCCGAAGAATAACTATGTGGAATTGTCCGGCCCCAGCGGCAGCAGTTTCCAGCAAGGCTATCTGCGCACGGTGGGCGGCACGACCTGGCACTGGGCTGCGTCGTGCTGGCGCCATTTGCCGTCCGACATGCGCATGAAAAGCGATTACGGCGTCGGGCGCGACTGGGCTATTTCCTACGAGGAACTGGAACCCTACTATTGCCGCGCCGAGCAGGAAATGGGCGTGGCCGGCCCCAACGATCCCGCCTTGCAGTCGCCCAGCGAGCGCAGCGCGCCGTACCCGATGGACATGGTGCCCTGGGGCTATGGCGACAAGCGCTTCGCCGAAGTGGTCAACCCGCACGGCTACCGCTCCGTGCCGATCCCGCAAGGGCGCTCGACGCGCCCGTGGCAGGGCCGTCCCACCTGCTGCGGCAACAATAATTGCCAGCCGATCTGCCCCATCGGCGCCATGTACAACGGCATCCACCACGTGGAGCGGGCCGAGCTGAAAGGCGCGGGCGTACTGGCCGAGGCCGTCGTCTACCGCATCGACACGGACCAGAACAACCGCGTGACGGCCGTGCACTGGTATGACGCCAAGAAACAGTCGCACATGGCGACGGGCAAGGCCTTCGTCATCGCCTGCAACGGCATCGAAACGCCCCGCTTGCTGCTCCTGGCGGCCAACCGGAACAACCCGAACGGCATCGCCAACAGTTCGGATCAAGTCGGCCGCAACATGATGGACCACTCCGGCTTCCACTGTACCTTCCTGGCCAATGAGCCGATCTGGACGGGCCGTGGCCCCGCGCAAAGCAGCTGCCTGGTGGGCCCGCGCGACGGCGCCTTCCGCGCGCAGTATTCGGCCAATAAGATGATCTTGAACAATATCACCCGGGTCGGACCTGCTACGCAGCAATCGCTGAAGCTGGGCCTGGTGGGCAAGGACCTCGACGACGAGATCCGCCGCCGCGCCGCGTTCGGCGTGGACCTGTCGATCAGCCTGGAACCCTTGCCCGAAGCGCACAACCGCTTGACCTTGAGCAAGACGCGCAAGGACCCGCTGGGCCTGGCCTGTCCCGACATCTACTATGACGTGGGCGATTACGTGCGCGATGGCGCGAAGGCCGCGCATGCGCAGCTCGAACACATCGGCAAGCTGTTCGGCGCCGTGGAATTCCATATCACCGAGAGCCTGAACGCGAACAACCACATCATGGGCGGCGTCATCATGGGCAGTAACCGTCTTGACTCCGTGGTCGACGGCAATTGCCGCGCGCACGACCACGCCAATTTGTGGCTGCCGGGCGGCGGCGCCATGCCGTCGGCCAGTGTCGTCAACACCACCCTCAGCATGGCAGCGCTCGGCTTGCGCGCGGCCGACGACATCGCCCGCACCCTGGCAAGGGAGGCGGCATGATGCGCCGTTTCTTGCTGGGTCTGACGTTGGCGGCCGGCTTGCCGCTGGCCGCACACGCCGTGCCGCCGGCGCCGCCCGTCACCCTGACGCCGGACCGTCCGGCCGCGCCGGCCGCAAGCACAGCCGCCAAGCCCGATGCCCGCCTGGAGCGGGGCCGCTACCTGGCCATCGCGGCCGATTGCATGGCCTGCCATACGGCAGCGGGCGGCAAGCCGTATGCGGGCGGCTACGCCATCGATTCGCCCTGGGCACGATTTATGCGACGAATATCACGCCATCGAAAAAGGGCGGCATCGGCCATTACACGGAGGCCGACTTTGCCCGCGCCCTGCGCGAAGGCGTGCGCGCCGACGGCAGCCATCTGTACCCGGCCATGCCCTATACCAGCTATGCGCAGCTGACGGACGCGGACGCGGGCGACCTGTATTACTACTTCATGCAGGCCGTCCAGCCCGTCGATGAAGCGGCGCGCCAGACGGCCCTGCCATTCCCGTTCAATGTGCGCCTGTCCATGCTGGGCTGGAATACCTTGTTCCTCGACAATAAACGCTTCGTGCCCGATCCGGCGAAGAGCGCGCAGATCAACCGCGGCGCCTACCTGGCCGAAGGCCTGGCGCACTGCAGCGCCTGCCATACGCCGCGCAACGCGCTGATGGCGGAAATCGGCAGCCAGACCCTGGCGGGCGCCTCGCTCGGTTCCTGGCATGCGCCCAACATCACGTCCGACAAGGTCAGCGGCATCGGCGCGTGGACGGATGCGGAACTCACGGCTTACCTGAAGACGGGGCACGTGGAAGGCAAGGGGCAGGCGGCGGGCGGCATGGCCGAAGCCATCCAGAACAGCCTGCAATTCTTGCGCGACGACGACGTGGCCGCCATCGTCGCGTGGCTGCGCACGGTGCCGCCCGTGCGTGCGCCGGGGCAGGCCAGGGCGGCCTTCAGCCACGGCAGCGCCGCCAGCGAGGAAGCGGTATTGCGCGGCATGGCCGCTGCCACCGAGCGCCATTCCTTGAATAGCGGCGCCGTGCTGTTTTCCGGCTATTGCGCCAGTTGCCATTCGGCCAGCGGCGCCGGCAGCACGGGGCAAAGTTATCCGGCCCTGTTCAACAACACGGCGACGGGCGGCAACACGCCGGCCAACCTGGTCTCGGCCATCCTGTTTGGCGTCGAGCGCAAGATCGAAGGGGAAGAGCACGAAGCGTTCATGCCCCGTTTCGACCAGCGCTCGTACGTGCAGCCGTTGACGGACGAGCAGATCGCCTCGATCGCCAATTACGTGCTGAAACAGTATGGCAACCCGGACGTGTCGGTGACGCCCGCGTATGTGGCGCAGGCGCGCAGCGGCGGCGAAAAACCGCTGCTGGCGCGCGTGCAGCCGTTCATGCTGCCGGGCGGCATCGTGGGTATATTGCTGCTGATCGCGCTGTTTGTATGGCTGCGCCGGCGCCGTCAAGGCAAGGAATAAGTGTCGAAACGGCGGCGAATATGAACGTTGGGCGCAACTTGCAGTAAAATGCAGGCTGAAAAATGGTTACGAGCAATCGTAGCCATTTTTTATTCTGGCCCGATCCTGGCGATTGTTTTCGCTTCATTTGAAAATTGACAATGTCCCATTCCCTGCATCACCAATTCTTGCGTTTCGCCGCCGTCGGCGCTTCCGGCACGGCCGTGCAATACAGCGTGCTGTGGGGCGGCGTGGAATGGGCCGGCATCAGCGCCGCCGCCGCGTCCGGCATCGGCTACATCCTCGGTTCCGTCGTCAACTACCTCCTCAATTACTTTTTCACGTTTAAGAGCGACAAGGGGCACGGCGAGGCGGCCAGCAAGTATTTCACCCTGCTGGGCATCGGCTGGTGCATCAATACGGGGCTGATGTGGCTGCTGGTGCACCAGCTGGGCTGGTATTACTGGCTGGCGCAGGTGCTGGCGACGGGCATCGGGCTGGTCTGGAATTTCGCGGGCAGCCGCTGGTGGGCCTTCAAGCCGACCGGTGCAGCGACCAAATAAATAGTTGCAAGAAAAGAGATGCGCATAGTCCAAGACCAGGCGCGCGGTTTTACCAAAACAAGGGATTAATCATGCAGTTCCTGGAACGCTATTTCAAACTGAAGGACAACGGGACCAATGTGCGCACGGAGCTGCTGGCCGGCCTGACCACGTTCCTGACGATGGCCTACATCATCTTCGTCAACCCGTCCATCCTTGGCGACGCGGGCATGCCGAAAGACTCCGTGTTTGTCGCCACCTGCCTGGCGGCCGCCATCGGCACCCTGATCATGGGCCTGTACGCGAACTACCCGATCGCGCTGGCGCCGGGCATGGGCCTGAATGCGTACTTCTCGTACACGGTGGTCAAGGGCATGGGCATGAGCTGGGAAGTGGCGCTGGGCGCCGTCTTCATTTCCGGCTGCCTGTTCATTCTGGTCAGCCTGTTCAAGGTGCGCGAAATGATCATCAACAGCATCCCGCCCGCGCTGCGCACGGCGATCACGGTGGGTATCGGCCTGTTCCTGGCCATCATTTCCCTGAAAAGCGCCGGCGTGGTGGTGTCGAACCCCGCCACCATCATCGCGCTGGGGGACTTGCACCAGGCGGCGCCCATTTTGGCCATCCTCGGTTTCTTCATCATCGTCGCGCTGGACCGCCTGAAAGTGCCGGGCGCCATCCTGATCGGCATCCTCACCATCACCGTCGCCAGCTTCTTCTTCGGCGGCAACCAGTTCAACGGCATCGTCTCGGCGCCGCCCGCCATCGAGCCGACCCTGTTCAAGCTCGACATCATGGGCGCGCTGTCGATCGGCATCGTCAACGTGGTGCTGGTATTTTTCCTGGTGGAATTGTTCGATGCGACGGGCACCCTGATGGGCGTGGCCAACCGTGCCGGCTTGTTGAAAGACGGCAAGATGGAGCGCATGAACAAGGCCTTGCTGGCCGACAGTACGGCGATCGCCGCCGGCGCCTGCCTGGGCACGTCCAGCACCACGGCCTTCGTGGAAAGCGCGGCCGGCGTGCAAGCGGGCGGTCGCACGGGCTTGACGGCCGTGGCCGTCGCGCTGCTGTTCCTGGGCAGCCTGTTCTTCGCCCCGCTGGCGCACACGGTGCCGCCGTACGCGACGGCGCCCGCGCTGCTGTACGTGGCCTGCCTGATGCTGCGCGAACTGACCTTCATCGACTGGGATGACAGCACGGAAAGCATCCCGGCCGCCATCACGGCGCTGATGATGCCGTTTACGTATTCGGTGGCCAGCGGCGTGGCCTTCGGTTTCATCACCTATGCGGTATTGAAACTGTTGACGGGCAAGGGCAAGCAGGTATCGGTGGTGGCCTACATCATCGCCGCCATCTTCCTCTTCAAGTTCATCTACCTGGGCGAATAGCGGGTTTGCCGGCAAGCAGTTGCCGTTGCAAAGACAAGGCCGCCCGCGCACCAGCAGGGCGGCCTTGTCTTTGGGCGCTGCCGTCGAAGCGCACGCCGCCGCCATCTGCCCGGCAATGTCCCACGAGCTGACGCCGCTGCCGGGCTGGTCCGCCGGGGATGCGCTTGATCCTGTCATGCCGGGCGAGCGCAGCCAGCCAGGGGCAAGGCGAGTCTTGCAAGCGCATGTCCGCGCGGCGGCGCACCCGTTGCCCCTATGCTTGCTGGCGTAAGGGCCTGTTTTGGCCGGTCATGCAGCAACAACTGGACATGGGAAATTTTGACGTATATAATGCGGCCTCCTTTCCCTGATAGCTCAGTTGGTAGAGCGACGGACTGTTAATCCGCAGGTCCCTGGTTCGAGTCCAGGTCGGGGAGCCAGAACAAGCAGTAGCAAAGGGCCGCGTGGCAACACGCGGCCCTTTTGTCATGCGCGCACGGTTTCCCATTCACGCTTTCCTTCCCGTCAGTGCATCAACGGCCTGCGCGATGCCGGCCCGCGGGTGGCGGGGGCAGGCGCGGCGAGCCCCTGATCAGGGATCGACAAACACGTCGAAACGCACCTTGAGCGGGCTGCCCCAGGAGATTTCCACCCAGGCCCGGAAGCCGCCGTTATATGGTGCGATGTTGTACACGGCCATGCGGGCGGCGCCAATGAAACGGTCCTGGGGATTCGCGCTATATTCGCTGATGTTGAGAAATACGCGCGAATTGGCGTGCACATTGGCGTTGACGAAGTTGACCGAAGGATGCACGCCATTGGCCGTCCACGTGTAGTAGGTGGTGAAGGCGGCGGGGCTCAGGTTCAAGTCCTGTGCGGCCGCGCCTTGGGCGCTTTGGCCTTCCTGTTCCATCGGCGCATCGGTTTCATCCAGTGCCAGGTTGCTGCCGGTGCGATGTTCTACTTTCATTTCCATGATGTACTCCTGATCGATAGTTTGGACGCCGCGCCTGTCGTCGTGCGGCAAGACGCCCTATCTGTTGCCGTGACGGCCAGTGTCACGTCCTGGCTGATAAGGTAGCCGCCTGCTCCATGCTGTTGGAGTAAGCCATTCTAGGCATACACGGGGGCGGAAAGTGCGCGGCGCCGGCGGAAAAACGGTGCGAACTTGTGCTGGCGCAAACACCTTGCAGGCAGGGGGCTAGATCTTTTCCGGCAGGCTATTTTTACGGGGGCGCCACGCATGGCGCGCAGGACAATGGCACAATAGGCCCAGCCGACCTGCCGATACGCAACCCCTTGCGAACCTAGCCCATGCCGATACTGAACCTGAGCGCCGAAACCGATATCTATTACGAGCTGATCGAGGGCGACCCCGCCAAGCCCTGCCTGGTATTCCTGCACGAGGGGCTCGGTTGCTGTGCAATGTGGAAAGATTTTCCCGCGCAGCTATGCCAGGCGACGGGCTGCCGCGGCTTGCTGTATGACCGTCACGGCTATGGGTTGTCGTCGCCGCTGGCGGCGCGCCGCCAGCTCCATTATTTGCACGATTACGCGCTGTGCGAGCTGCCGCAAGTGCTCGCGGCGCTGCTGCCGGGGCAGGACCATTTTCTCGTCGGCCACTCGGATGGCGGCAGCATCGCCCTGATCTATGCGGCGCAGCAGCCGCCGCGCTTGCGCGGCATCATCACCGAAGCGGCGCACGTGTTTGTCGAAGGCATCACGCTCGACGGCATCCGCGGGGCGGACGCGGCGTTTGGCGCGGGCAAGCTGCGCGCGCTGGCGAAATACCATGGCGACAAGACGGCAACCATCTTCAAGGCCTGGTCGGACACCTGGCTCAGCTATGGCTTCCAGTTCTGGAACATCGAGTATCTGCTGCCCTCCGTCGAATGCCCGGCGCTGGTGGTGCAGGGCAGCGAGGACCAGTACGGCAGCGCGGCCCAGGTCGATACGATCGTGGCGCAGGCGCTCAACGCCGTGCCCGCCATGGTCGAGCAGTGCGGGCATACGCCGCACCAGGAGCAGCCGCAGGCATTGCTGGCGCTGATGGAAGGCTTCTTGCAAGGCCGCATGGACGCGGCCGCTCACCCGAAAACTATATGATAGACCACCTGGATCACCTGGTATTGACCACCCGCGACAAGCCGGCCTGCATCGATTTCTATACGCGCGTGCTGGGCATGCAGCTGGAAACGTTTGGCGCCGGCCGCCATGCCTTCAAGTTTGGCGCGCAAAAGATCAATCTGCATGAAGCCGGCAAGGAATTCCTGCCCAAGGCGGACCTGCCCACGCCCGGCGCGCTGGACCTGTGCTTCATCGCCGCCGTGCCGCTGGACGTGTTCATCGCCCATCTGGCGGCGCTGGGCATTGCCATCGAGGAAGGACCAGTGTCCCGCACGGGCGCCAATTGGCCCATCCGCTCCGTGTATCTGCGCGACCCGGACCGCAACCTGATCGAAGTGTCCGAGCGCGCCTGAGGTTGCATACGGCGCCCAGGCGTTCAATGGCAGGCGGGATCGCTGTCCCAGCGGCCCGAGCAGATGCGTGAGCGGCACAGCATGCCTTCGATCAGGCCCAGCTGCTGACAGCGCCGCAACAGTTCCGCCGTTTCGTGTTCCTGTCCCTGCTCCTGCCTGCGCAGCACCACGTCGCGCACGGGCGGCGCCGTGCCTTCCTGCCGGTGCGCATGGGCCACCATCGCCGTCAGCAAGGCGACGTCGCTGTCGCCGGGCGCGGCAACCGGCCTCGTCCCCTGTGGGCGGGCGGCCGCCTGGCGCGCGGGCGGCGGCGTCTTGTGCGGCGCGCTGGCGTTCGCGGCGGCCGCAGCGGGCAAGGGCGGTCCCGCCGTATTGACGATGGTGGCCGCCTGCTCCGCGTGCGGCAGCGCCGTTGCTGCTGGCACGGGCGGAATCTCGGTCATGGCTGTGGCGGGCGCCGGCGGCAGGGGCGGCACCTCCGTGTCGTAGGCGAGCACGGCCGTTACCAGCAACGCCAGGCACAGCGCGCCGGCGGCGCCGTGCCGCCAGCCGGGGCGCCAGCGCAGGGCCGGCATGGCCGCGGGTGCGGCGACGCCGTGCTCGAGCTGCGACAGGATGCCCTTGCCTTCGATGCGCGCGCCAGCCGCGCCGGCCTTGCTCAGCAGGTCAGGACCGCGTGCCTGGCCATCCCCGGTTTTCAGTAAAGACAAAATATCACCTCCGCAGTGGATCAAATTCGACTGACCTTGATGTAAACCGCGCTCATGCGGGCCGCGGACGCCTACGATCTAGCGATACCGCCGAGCAATGACTTGCCCGGTCCCGCCGATTCCCTCACGGAGCGTCCCATGTTCGTCGCCCTGATCCTGATGTATTTCCTGCTCGCCTGTTTTGCCTGCTGGCTGCTGCTGTTTCCCGGCGGCCGCGCCATCGTGCTGCACACGCTCGTCAACCTGGGCTGGCGCATGCAGCGGCGCGCGCAGGGGCTGCAGCGGGGCGGCGGCGCGCAATGGCAGCGCGTGCAGCGGCACACGGGCTCGGGCATGTCGCGCGCATGGCGGCTGCTGTGGCGGCATCGCTGGCTGAGTTTGGCGGGGGGCGTGCTGGTCATCGTGCCGCCCCTGCTGGCCTGGCTGTCCAGCGACCGCATCGCCCTGCGCGGCTATGCCGATCAGCAACACGTGATCAATGACCAGGTCAGCGACTTGCTGAAAGGCGAGCAGCTGGTGCCGCCGCCAGCCTTGCCGCCGCTGCTGTTTTCCACGGCGGAGGTGACGCAGCTGCGTCCGCTGCTGGGCGGCGCCAGCCGCAACTGGCAATTGCTCGACCACGATTTCGCGCAGCGCCTGCTGCTGGTCTTCAAGATCATGAAGGACGTGCATGGCTACGACATGGTCTTGCTGGAAGGCTACCGCAGCCCGGCGCGCCAGGACCAGCTGGCGGCGGCCGGGCCGAACGTGACGAACGCCAGGGCGTTTCAAAGCTATCACCAGTACGGCCTGGCCGCCGATTGCGCATTCATGCATGAAGGAAAGCTCATCATTTCTGAAAAAGATGCCTGGGCCATGCGCGGCTACCGTTTATATGGCGTGACGGCCGAATCGGTGGGGCTGCGCTGGGGCGGGCGCTGGACCATGATGGATTTTGGCCACACGGAATTGCCGCAACCGCGCGTGCTGGGCAAGTAAGCCGCGCCAGCCATTCTAGCGCCGCGTACCGGCCCGCATTTCACCGCTGCAAGCTTGCTTGCGCAGCGTCAATGGCATGCCGGCGCCTGCCGCGCGCTGGCACCTGGAACTTGTCATATGTCAACAAAGGCGCGCCGCATTGCTGTCAGCATGGGCCGAATCCGCCTCGCTGCGCGGCGGCGTTCCTCCTGCTTTGCGACCTCACCCTGGGCTCATCATGCTGCGACGACTCTGGCATTTCCTCACCGATAGCCGCAATCTGACCATCTTCGGCTTCGTGGCGCTGGCCGTGTCCCTGTACCTGGGCGCCGAGGTGCTGGAAGTGGCGCTGGTCTGGGCGCTGGCCTTGCTGCTGCTGGCTTTTCTCACCTGGCTGGGCCTGTGGCTGTGGCGCAGGCGACGCGCGCGGCGCGATGCGCAGGCGCTGGGCCAGGCCATCCTCAACGAGGCCGAGATCGCCGCGGCGCAAGCGGCCTCGGCATCGACGGCCAACAACACCCAGCATGGCGAACTCGACGCGGTGCGCACGGGCATGCTGGCCGCCATCGATACCATCAAGACGTCCAAGCTGGGCCTCAAGTCGGGCGCCGCCGCCCTGTACGAATTGCCGTGGTATATGATCATCGGCAATCCGGCCGCCGGCAAGAGCAGCGCCATCCTGCATTCGGGCCTGCAATTTCCTTTCGCCGACGGCAAGATCGTGCAAGGCGTGGGGGGCACGCGCAACTGCGACTGGTTTTTCACCACGGACGGCATCGTGCTCGACACGGCAGGGCGCTACTCCGTCGTCGACGAGCACCGGGGCGAGTGGTTCGGCTTTCTCGACCTGCTGAAAAAATACCGGCGCAAGGCGCCCATCAACGGCATCCTCATCGCCGTCAGCATCGCCGAATTGAAGGGCGACCCCGACGTCGGCATGCAACTGGCGCGCAGCCTGCGCAAGCGCGTGCAGGACGTCATCGAGCGCCTGGAAGTGTTCGCGCCCCTGTACATCGTATTTACCAAGGCGGACCTGATTGCCGGCTTCACGGAGTTTTTCGCGGACGCCGAACGCAGCGAGCGCGAGCGCGTCTGGGGCGCCACCATGCCGTACCAGCGCCAGCTGCCCACGGCCGACTTGCTGAGTTTTTTCGACCAGAGTTTCGATGAATTGCACGATGGCTTGACGGAGCTGAGCCTGGCCAACATGGCGCACCGGCAACGCAACACGATGGCGCCGGGCGTGTTTACGTTCCCGCTGGAATTTGCCGCCGTCAAGCCGGCCTTGCGTGCCTTCATCGCCACCCTGTTCGAGGAAAATCCGTTCCAGTTCCAGCCCGTGTTCCGCGGCTTTTATTTCACCAGCGCGCTGCAGGAGGGCGAGCCCGTCAGTGCCTCCTCGCAGCAGGTGGCGCGCCGCTTCGACCTGGCCTTCGCGCCGGCCCCGGCCGCCGTGCCATCGGGCGCGCGCCAGCACGGCTATTTCCTGCTGGAGCTGTTCCGCAAGGTCATTTTTGCCGACAAGCACCTGGTGGCCAACTACGCCAACCGCGCCAGGCTGCGCTTCAAATATGCCGTGTTCTTTGCCGCCACCGTGTCGCTGGGCGCCTGCCTGGGCGGCTGGAGCTGGTCCTACCTGGGCAACCGGCAACTGGTGGCCAACGTCGAGGCTGATTTAAACAAGGTGGTGAAGCTGCAGGAGAAGCGCCTGGACTTGCAGTCGCGCCTGGAAGCGCTCGAGATATTACAGGACCGCATCGAGCAGCTGGAAGCGTACCGGGAGCAAAGGCCGTGGTCCTTGCGCCTGGGCCTGTACCAGGGCGATCTACTGGAGCGCAAACTGCGCGAGGAATATTTCGCCGGCGCGCGCCAGGTCATGCTGACCCCCGTGGCGGGCGCGCTGGAAGCCTTGCTGTTCGAAATGAACGCCAGCGCCGACCAGCTGCAGCCCACGGCGCGCACGCCGCAGACGCCGGCCGCCGCATCGCCCGCTGCAGCACCCGCCGCGCCGCGCAGCGTGCAGTACCAGGCGGCCAGCGCGACGAATGTGGAAGACGCCTACAACGCGCTGAAAACCTATCTGATGCTGGCCGACAAGACGCATGCGGAGAGCAGCCACCTGAACGACCAGATGACGCGTTTCTGGCGCGGCTGGCTGGAGGGCAACCGGGGCGCCATGCCGCGCGAGCAGATGATACGCAGCGCCGAACGGCTGCTGACGTTTTACCTGGCGCAGATCGGCGACCCGTCCTGGCCGCGCATCGAGCAGAAGCTGGCGCTGGTCGACCAGGCGCGCGAAAACCTGCGCCGCGTGGTGCGCGGCATGCCGGCGCGCGAACGCGTGTATGCCGACGTCAAGGCGCGCGCCTCGACGCGCTTTCCCGGCATGACGGTGGCGCGCATCGTCGGCGAACAGGATCAGGCCCTGCTGGCGGGCAGCTACGCCGTCTCCGGCGCCTTTACGCGCCAGGCCTGGGAAAAGTTCGTCGAAGGGGCATTTCGCGACGCCGCCAACCGCGAGCTGCAAAGCGCCGACTGGGTGCTGAAAAGCGCCTCCACCGACGACCTGACCCTGGAAGGCAGCCCGGAGCAGATCGAGAAAAACCTGGTGGCCATGTACAAGGCCGACTACGCGCGCGAGTGGCAGAAATTCGTGCAGGGCGTGGCCGTCGCCGACCTGAAAGGCTTCGACGGCGCCGTGCAGGCGATGAACCGCCTGGGCGACCCGCAGTCGTCGCCGGTCGCCAAGCTGCTGACGGCCATCTACGAGGAAACCTCGTGGGACAACCCGGCGCTGCAGAATGCCCAACTGCGCAAGGCCGAGCGGGGCATCATCGCGTGGTTCAAGGAAACCGTGCTGCGCCGCGCGCCATCGCAGCTGACGGCCAGTCCCGGCGTCAATGCGCAGCTCGATCCGGCGCGCCTGGACAAACCCATGGGGCCAGTGGGGCGCGAATTTGCCGGCGTGGGCAAGCTGGTGGCGGCCAGGGACAACAATGGCTCGCTGATGCGCGCCTACCTGGAAGCGCTGTCGAAACTGCGCAGCCGCTTGAACCTGCTGAAGAACCAGGGCGACGCTGGGCCGGGCGCGCGCCAGTTCATGCAGCAGACCCTGGAGGGCAGCGGTTCCGAGCTGTCCGACGCCCTGAAACTGGTCGACGAGCAGCTGCTCACGGGGATGAGCGACGCGCAAAAGCAGGCGATACGCCCCATCCTCGTGCGCCCGCTGATGCAGACCTTTGCCGTCATCGTCGCGCCGGCCGAACTCGATATCAACAAGACCTGGGCGGCGCAGGTGTATGAGCCGTTCCAGAAATCGCTGGCCAACAAATATCCGTTTGCGCCCACGGCGCGCATCGAGGCGAGCAACCTGGAGATCGGCCAGTTCTTCGGCCCGGAAGGCCTGGTGGCGAAATTCGTCACCACCTCCATGGGCCCGCTGGTGGTGCGGCGCGGCGACGTGCTGGCGCCGCGCACCTGGGCCGACATGGGCATCAGCCTGTCGCCGCAGGTGGTGGCGCGCTTTCCCGGCTGGATCGCGCCGCTGGGCGCGGGCGGCGTGGCGGCCACCTCGACGGCGGCGCAAACCGTGTTCCAGATCCAGCCGTCGCCCGCGCCCGGTACCCTGGAATACACGGTGGAGATCGACGGCCAGCAGCTGCGCTACCGCAACACGCCGGCGCAGTGGACGAACATGGTGCATCCGGGCCCGCAGGGCGCGTCGGGCATGCAGGGGCGCGCATCACGGCCGTCACCTTCGACGGACGCACGGTGGAGCTGTTCAACGAGCCGGGGCAGTTCGGCCTGAAGCGCATGATCGATGCGGCGGCCAAGAAGCGCAAGGACGGCGGTGTGTTCGAGTTGCGCTGGACGCGCGGCGAGGTGGCCGTGGCGGTCGACCTGAAAATCACCAGCAGTGCGGAAACGACGGGCGCCGGTGCCGCCACTGCGGTGCAGGAACAGGGCTTTCGCGGCATGCAGCTGCCCGAGACCATCGTGGGTGCTGCGCCTCCTGTGCCGGTCATCGCCGCGGCTGCGGGAGTGTCGCCATGATGCGCGCGCAACAGCAGGTGCGTCTCGGCTACTTCGGCAAGATCCCCGCGCGCGGCGATTTCATCAAGGCTTGCGACAACCACGCGCTGGTGCAGCTGCTCGACGACTGGCTGGCGCAGGTCATGACTGCGCTGACGGCGGAGCCGCGCTGGAAGCTCAATTACGACGCCTTGCCGCCGCTGCGCTTTGCCTTCGTCGGCACGCGCAGCCGGCGCGCCATCGCCGGGCGCCTGGAAGCGAGCAATGACCAGTCGCTGCGGCGCTTTCCCTTCATGGCCATGGGCGCGCTGGAAGTTGACGACGCCGAGGCCTTCGTCGGCTGCAGCCCGCTGGCGCTGGCACCGCTTTGGCAGCGCGTGGAGCAGCTGTCGCAGGGCATCGTGGCCAGCGCCGAGCCGGGACCGGCGCTGCTGGCGCTGGCCGGCAACGTGGTGGAAATCGAACCGGCCGCACCGTGCCATGCGGCGCGGCTGGCCGCCTTCCTGCAGGCGCAGACCGTGCATGGCTTGCAAACGATGCTCGCTTCGCCCGCGTTCCCCGTGACGGTGCGCGAACTGCTGCTGGGCCTGGGCCTGCTGCTGCAGCCGGTGCGCCGGAGCGGCTTGCCGCGCCTGGAGAAAAGCCTGGTGCTGCCGCTGCCGCAAGAGGCGCAGCTGCGCGAGCTGGTGGCCAGCTTCTGGCTGCACCTGATCGCGCCTTTCCTGCGCCAGGCCGATTTCGAACTGGCGCTGTTCTTTTCCCACCTCGACGAGGCGCCCGTACTGGTGATCGGCTTTTGCGGCGCCGACCCGCACGGCTTGCGCGCGCTGATCGATCCGCAGGCCGGCAGCGAAAGGCTGATCGTCTTCGACCGGCTCGACTGGGTCGAGGAGCAGCTGGGACGCGCTGCGGCGCTGCGCCGGTTTTCCGCCTGCCTGCAGCAGGAGCAGCTGTCGCTGCGCTCGGCCTGCGCCATGTTCACGGATACCTTTGCCTGAAGGATTGCGATGAAACCAACCGTTTTCTTCCTGCTGCTGGCCGCCGCCGTTCCCTGCACCGCCCAGGCGCAGGCGCAAGCGCCGCAGACCCCGATGCCGGGGCAGATCCTCGTCACGGGCACCCTGGCCGATGAGGCGGGCAAGGCGGCCGTGCTGGCCCGCCTGCGCGAACTGTACGGCGCCGAGCGCGTGGTCGACCAGATCGCCATCGGCAACGTGGCCGTGCCGGCCAACTGGAACGGCTACGTGCAAAAGCTGATCGCGCCGAACCTGAAGCTCATTTCACGGGGGCAGATCAGCATCGACGGCAACAACGTCAGCGTGCGCGGCGAAGTGGCGAACGAGGCGCAGCGCCAGCAGATCGCCAGCGACATCGCCACCAGTCTCAATCCCACCTACATCGTCAACAACGGCTTGCGGATCAAGGCGGCCGAGGCCGAGCAGGGCTTGCTCGATGCGGCGCTGGACAAGCGCATCATCGAATTCGACAGCGGCAAGGCTTCCATCACGCCGGCCGGCCTGGCCATCCTCGACGAGATGGCGGCCGCCATGCTCAGGCTGCGGGGCCGCAAGGTGGAGGTGATCGGCCACACGGACGACACGGGCCTGCGCGCCAGCAACGTGGCCCTGAGCCAGGCGCGCGCCGAAGCCGTGCGCGCCTACCTGGCCAGCAAGGGTATCGCGGCCGATACCGTGCTGGTGTCGGGTCAGGGGCCGGACCGCCCCGTGGCCAGCAACACGACGGCCGATGGCCGGGCGCGGAACCGGCGCATCGAGTTCCGCATCGCGCAATGATCCGCGCGCAATGATCAGGGCAGGGTGATCGTCAGGTGCGCAGGGCGCGGGGCCAGTTTGACCAGGTCCGCATACGCGGCCAGCGTCGTTTGCGTGCCGCGCGTCAGATGCGTTTTCAGGCCCAGGTAGGCGCTGATGGCCAGCAGGGCGAAAAAGCTCGACAGGGCCCACAGCGGCACGTCGCTGCCGCGTTTGTTGACCACCTGGTCGGGGCGTTCCGCGCGCGGCGCGAAACCGCGGCTCTTGCCCTTGATGTGGGCGATCTCGTCGCCCAGACGCGCCGTCAGGTAGCTGAGTTTATCGCCGCCGTCGATCGCATACTTGCCCTGGAATCCCAGCAATAAACACATGTGGAACACCTGCAGCGCCTGCACGCGCATGGCGCCCTTGCCGCGCAAGGCGTCGAGGCGGTCGAAGAAATGCTCGCCGGCCAGCTGGTCGCCGAAGATCAGCAGCTGCAGCGGGCGCCGTTCCCACTGCTTGCGCAGGGCGAACGGCGAGGCGAGGATGATTTCATCGACGGCCGCGCAGAACGCATACTTGGCCGCCTCGATATCGTCGCCATCGGCGCGGATCTTTTCGCTTCGCGTTCGAAGTCGCCGAGGAAGGCCGTGATGCGGTCCATGAAGCTTTGCTCGTCGCCGGGCGCCGAACCGTGCTTGAGCATGAACAGCATGTAAAAGCCTTCGTGCATCAGGTCCAGCAGGGCGCTGCCCGCATGCCGGCTGCCGCCTGCCGGGGCGGCGCCGCGTGATCCCAGCAGGGAGGGCGCCGCGCGCCGTTCTATGAGCTGGCTCATGCCGTCACCGCGATCAGTTCCAGCTGCAGGTCGCGTATGCCGGCCGGCACGTACACGGAAATCGACTGCGCCTTGAGCATTTGTTCATACAGGGCGCCGCGGTTTTCAATCGCAAAGTAATAGGTGTCGGGCCGCACGGGGATGGCCGCCGGCACTTGCGGCGCATGCGACAATTTGAGGCCGGGCATGGCCGTGAGCACGCATTTTTCCACGTCGTCGGGCGCGCCCACTTTCACGCGCACGGGCACCACCTCCACCAGTTCGATGGCGGGCATGGCGGCGCGTATCGCCAGGTACAGGGTGGTGTGCTGGTCGATCTTGCCCGAGTCGAGCTTGCCCAGATGATATGAGGGCTTGTCTTCCAGCAGGGCGATGGAAAAATACTTCGACGAGATGACGGTGTCGAGCAGTTCGCGGATGATCGCGTCGATGGCGTCGAAGCAGGCGCCCGGCTGTGCGTGGTCGTAGGCCGGCAGGCTGGCCAGGGTGTAATGCTTGGAGTAGCTGAGCAAGCCGCCCGCCAGGCCCAGCAGCGCCTCGTACAGGCGCTCCGGATGCAGGGCCGGATGGCGCACATAGTGCATCAGCGCGGCGGCGGCCGTGCTGACCGTGTGCAGCAGCCAGAACGAGGACACGTCGCCCGAGCGGAATTCGATCACGTTGCGGCTCGGTTCGCGGTGGTGGCCGTGCAGCGCGCTCACCTTCGCCTGCAAGGCGTCGAGCAGGTGTTCCAGCACGCCCTGCAGGCGCGGCGCGCCGGCGATCGCCAGGCTGGGCGCCATGAACGAGGGCACGGGCTCGAAGCCGCCCGATACCGTGCGCCGCAAGGCGATCAGCGGCAGGCAGTCGTAGGAGCCGCGCGCCTCGCTGTCGGGAATCAGGCGCACGGTTTTCTTCAGGTAGGCCACGTCGGCCACGGCGGACTCGGTAAACAGGTCGGGCGTGGCGCGCATGGCGTGCGCAAAGCGCGTGGCCGCCGGCGTGCCCGCCGCCTGCGCCGTGTAATTCATGCCCTCGCGGTTGAGGATGGGCAGCGCCGCGTAGTACGTCACTTCCTGCACCGCCGGCGGCAGCGTTTCCAGGTCGACCGGAGGGGGCAGGGTGTCGCTGCCGGGCGCGCCGTCGCCCAGCGCCTCGAACACTTCGCCGTCGCGGAAGATGGCCGACAGGGCGTGCAGGCGCAGGGTGCCCGTCTTCAGCGCGGCCAGGTCCCACTGCATCTGCGCCACGCCCCACAGGTAGGGATGCAGCGCGCTGGCCGTGTGATGCAGGCGCGCTTCGTGATACTGGTCCTGGCGCTGGAAATGCTGCGGCCGCAGGAACAGGCCTTCTCCCCACAAGACTTTCGCTGCCATGCCCATCTCGTTTCTCCTTGTATGTGTGGTGCGCCGCTGCGTTGTACTGGTTTGCTTTACTGGCAGCGCGCGGCCGGCGGCGTGGACGCGCCGCTGATGCTGAGCGCGCAGGCATGCAGGCCGATGGTGATGCCGCCGCGTGCCGCGTCGGCGGCCGCAAAGGTGGCGCGCCAGCGCTGTGCCGCAGGCGCGCGGAACAGGGCCACGACGCCGATGAAATACGCTTCCTTGCTGACTTTTTCCTGCACTTCGTAGCGCTGGCCCGGCACCAGCAGCACCTCTTTGACTTCCATCAGGTCGGCGCCCAGCGCCGCCTTTTCGCGCTGTGCGTCGAGGAAGCTGTCGTAGGGCGCCTGCTCGAAGGCGGCGTTCTGGCGTAGCTTGTAGATGCGCGCCACCAGCGCCAGCGGCCGGCCGTCGGCATCCGTGTTGAGGCGCTGCGCCGCGTGCAGGCGGATGCTGACGTTGCGCGGCGGCTGCTGCGCGTCGGGCAGTTCCGGCGGCGGCTTGGCCACGCCCGCCATCTGCAGCGCCGCGTTGGCCAGGGTGCCGATGGCGCCGCCCGCACAGCCGGCCAGCAGCAAGGCCAGCAGCGACACGTGCAGCAATAGTGCGGTGGCGCGGAGCGGGCGGCGGAACGGGGCGTCAGATGGCATAGGCTGGGCTAGCTTTGCAAGGTGAATGGAGGAAATAAAAGTGCTGCAGTCATTTAAACGCATGCAGTGGCGACCTGCTTGCGTTGGCGCAAGATCCGCCTGCGATCAACGCAGTTCCTGCGCCAGATCAGGATTCATGTCGCTGTACACGGCTGTGATGTGGAACTTCTTCTTTGCTGATTAATCTCAATCTGGCCAAAAAATTGGCGATCAATAATGGCCTCCACCAAGGCGCCGCCCATCTTTCCCAGCGGTAGCGTCCTCCACGTGAAGGAGTGCCCCCGATGAAGCCAGCCACCACGTTGCCCCGTATTGCCTGCCTCGCCAGCGCCTTGCTGCTGGCCGCCTGCGCCACGCCAGAGCAGGCGGCGCCCCTCAACCTGCCGCGCCGACGCTGGCGCAAGTCATGAGCGACGCCGATGCGGCCGCGCGCGCCGGCCAGTACGAGCGCGCCATGACCCTGCTTCAGCGCGGCGGCACGAGCTACCCGGCCGACAAGGCGCCGTGGCTGCAGATGGCGCAGATGAAGTTCGACCGCGGCCAGTACGGCGACGCCATCGGCCATGCGCTCGAAGCGCTGGAGCGCGACCCGGACGACAAGGTCGCCAACAGCATCGTCGCCGTGAGCGGCTTGCGCCTGTCCGGCAAGGCGCTGGCCGACCTGTCGCGGCAAAACAATCTGAATGGCTCGCTGCGCTCGGAGGCGCAGGAGCTGGCCAAGCTGCTGCGCGCGAGCATCGGCGAGGACGTGCTGCTGCCGCCGGCCAGGCGCCCGGCGGCCGGCAAGCGCGCCGCCGGTGCCGGCACGCCGGCGGCGAAGGGCGCGGCGGCGCCAGGCAGTGCGGCCGACCCGTTCAGCGGCCTGAAATAAGCTAGCATCCCCACCATCTCCTTGCAAAGGAAGCGATATGCCCAAGTCCGACAGCGTGCAAAAACGCCTGCAAAAGATACGCGCGCCGCGCGTGCAAATGACCTATGACGTCGAGATCGGCGACGCGATTGAAAACAAGGAGCTGCCCTTCGTGGTCGGCGTGCTGGGCGACTTTGGCGGCAATCCGGACAGCGAGAAAAACGCCTGAAGGAGCGCAAGTTCGTCGCCATCGACCGCGACAACTTCGACGAAGTGCTGGCCGGCGTGGAGCCGGTGGCGCGTTTCGCCGTGCCGAACCGCCTCAGCGAGGCGGGCGGCACGTTCGCCGTCGACCTGCATTTCCGCTCGATGGACGACTTCCGTCCGGAATCGGTGGTGCGCCAGGTCGAACCCTTGCGCAAGCTGCTCGAGGCACGCACCAAGCTGGCCGACTTGCGCAACAAGCTGGCCGGCAACGACAAGCTGGAAGACTTGCTGACGGAAGTGCTGAACAACACGGACAGCCTGGCCACCCTGAAACCGCAGTTCCCAGCGCAGGAGGATTGAGATGAACGCCCAGGCAGAAGCCCCAGAATCCCTCTCTGTATCCGCATCCGATGCGCCGGCCGCCACCGATTTGCTGGACCAGATCGTCGAGCAGAGCCGCGTCGCCAAGTCCGGCGCCGAACATGCGCGCGCGCGCGATTTGATCTCGGAACTGGTGGCGCAGGTGCTCGATGGCACGGTGCTGATGTCCAGCAGCCTGTCGGCCACCTTGGACGGGCGCGTGGCGGAAATCGACCGCCTGATCTCCGCCCAGCTCAGCGAAATCATGCACGCGGCGCCGTTCCAGCAGCTCGAGCAAAGCTGGACGGGGCTGCGCTACCTGGTCGGCAATTCCGACACGGGCACGCGGCTGCAGATCCGCATGTTCAACGCCACCAAGCGCGAACTGGTGAAGGATTTCCAGGCCGCGCTGGAGTTCGACCAGAGCAGCATGTTCAAGAAGGTGTATGAGGAGGAATTCGGCACCTTCGGCGGCGCGCCGTTCGCCGCGCTGCTGGGCGACTTCGCCATCTCGCGTCAGCCGGAAGACATGTATTTCGTCGAGCAGATGTCGCACATCGCCGCCGCCGCGCATGCGCCGTTCATCGCCTCGGCCGCGCCGGAACTGTTTGGTCTGGAAAGCTACGGCGACCTGGGCAAGCCGCGCGACCTGGCCAAGGTGTTCGACACCATCGAATACGCGAAATGGAAAGCCTTCCGCGAATCCGAGGATGCGCGTTACGTCGGCCTGACCTTGCCCCGCTTCCTGGGCCGGCTGCCGTTCAATCCCGTCGACGGCACCACCGTCGAGGGCTTCAATTTTGTCGAGGAAGTCGACGGCAGCGACCATCACAAATACCTGTGGTGTAACGCCGCGTATGCGTTCGGCTGCAAGCTGACAAGCGCCTTTGCCGACTACGGCTGGTGCGCCGCCATCCGCGGCGTGGAAGGCGGCGGTCTGGTGGACGACCTGCCGACCCACACCTTCAAGACGGACGAGGGCGACGTGGCCCTGAAATGCCCGGCCGAAGTGGCGATCACGGACCGCCGCGAAAAGGAATTGTCGGACCTGGGCTTCATCTCGCTGGTGCACTGCAAGAACACGGCGTATGCGGCGTTTTTCGGCGCGCAGTCGGCGCAGAAAAGCCGCAAGTACAACAGCGACGCGGCCAACGCCAACGCGGTGCTGTCGTCGCAGCTGCAGTACATCTTCGCCGTTTCGCGCATCGCCCACTACATGAAGGCCATGATGCGCGACAAGATCGGCAGCTTTGCCGCCGCCTCCAACGTGGAAGATTTTTGAACCGCTGGCTGATGCAGTACGTGCTGCTCGACGATAACGCCAGCCAGGAACAGAAGGCGCAGTTCCCGCTGCGCGAGGCGTCCGTGCAGGTGCATGAAGTGCCGGGCCGGCCCGGCGTGTACCGCGCCGTGTCCTTCCTGCGGCCGCACTTCCAGCTCGATGAATTATCCGTTTCGCTCCGACTGGTCGCGGAGTTGCCGAAGTCGACCAATTCCTGATTCACCCATCTTTCAACCAGAGGAGCACACCATGGCAATCGATGTATATCTGCAGATAGACGGCATCAAGGGCGAGTCCACCGATGACAAGCACAAGGACTGGATCGAGTGCAAATCGGTCAGCTGGAGCGTTGAGCAGCCGAAGTCCGCCACCGCCTCGACGGGCGGCGGCCACACGGCCGAACGCTGCGAGCACAAGGACATCGTCATCTCCAAGCTGGCCGACCTGGCCTCGCCGGTGCTGCTGCAGACCTGCTCGGCCGGCAAGACCATCCCCAAGGCGCGCTTCGAATTCATGCGCGCCGACGGCCAGGGCGAACGCGTTAAGTATTTTGAGATCGAAATCGAGAATGTGCTGATCGGCGCCGTCACGCCGAACGTGGAAGAGGGCGACATCCTCGGTGAACACGTCGGCTTCAAGTTCTCGAAAGTGAAGTGGAAATACACGCAGCAAAAGGTGACGGGCGGCGCCGGCGGCAATACCTCGGGCGGCTGGGACCTGGCCGCGAACCGCGTGGCTTGATCCATGGCGCGCGGCGCGCGGCGGCCACCTTCGCCCGCGCCGCGCCGACTTTTCAGGAGAGCGCATGGACAGTTATGTACCTGGCCTGTTCGACCGCCTGATGGGCGACGGCGGTGCGGCGGGCGGCGTGGCGGCGCGCCTGTCGCTCGATCAATTGAAGGATGCGGTGGCGCGCGACCTGGAGGAACTGCTCAACACGCGCGTGGCCCTGCCGCCCGGCGCGCTCGACGCCTATCCGGAATGCGCGGCGTCCATCGTCAACTATGGCCTGATCGATTTCGCCGGCATGTGCCTGTCCAGCAGCGATGACCGCGCCCGCATCTGCGCCGCGCTGAAGGGGGCCATCGAACGCCACGAGCCGCGCCTGCGCAACGTGCGCGCCCGCCTGGAGCGTGAAGCGGGCGCCATCAACCGCGTCGGCTTCGTCATCAGCGGCACCCTGGCCGTGATGGCCGGCGGCGAGACGGTCAATTTCGACGCCGTGCTGCAGCCATCGTCGCTGCGCTATTCGATCAACCGCAAGGGAGCCGCCGCATGAGCAATAACCTCAAAACCCTGATCGCCAAACTGAATGACACGTCACGCACGGCCGCCACCCGCGCCGCCGCCATCTGCGTGGGACTGGGCCAGTATGAAGTCGATATCGAACACCTGTTCCTGGCGCTGCTGGAACAGGAGCGCAGCGATTTCGTCACCATCGCGCGGCGCAGCGAAATCAGCCTGACGGCGCTGGAGGCGGACCTGCGCCGCGAAATCGGCGGCTTCCGCACGGGCAGCGCGCGCACGCCCGTGTTTTCACCGCACTTGCCGCTGCTGTTCGAACATGCCTGGCTGGTCGCCTCGCTCGATACGGCGCAGCCGGGGCCCATCCGCAGCCGCCATCTGCTGCTGGCGCTGCTGACGGAGCCGGAACTGTCGCAGCTCGCGTACCGCGGCTCGAAGCTGTTCGCCCGCTTCAGCGTCGAGCAATTGAAGCATCATCCGGATAAACTGACGGCCGGCTCCGGCGAGGAGGAAAGCGCGGCAGTGCCGCGGCTTTCCGACACCGGTGATGATCCTGTTGCTAGCCTGGCCAGCAAAACCCCGGCGCTGGACCAGTTCACCACCGACCTGACGCAGCTGGCGCGCGACGGCAAGCTCGATCCCGTGATCGGCCGCGAGGCGGAGATACGCCAGGCCGTCGACATCCTGCTGCGCCGCCGGCAGAACAATCCGATACTCACGGGCGAGGCGGGCGTGGGCAAGACGGCCGTGGTGGAAGGCCTGGCCCTGCGCATCGCCGCCGGCGACGTGCCCGAGGTGCTGCAGGGCGCGCACATCCACGCGCTCGACATGGGCTTGCTGCAGGCCGGCGCCAGCGTGAAGGGAGAATTCGAAAGCCGCCTGAAAAATGTCATCGACGAGGTGGCGAAAAGCCCGCACCCGGTCATCCTCTTCATCGACGAGGCGCACACGATGATCGGCGCCGGCGGCCAGGCGGGGCAGAACGATGCGGCCAATCTGCTGAAACCGGCGCTGGCGCGCGGCGCCCTGCGCACGATCGCCGCCACCACCTGGAGCGAGTACAAAAATATTTTGAAAAGGATGCGGCGCTGGCGCGGCGCTTCCAGGTGGTCAAGGTGGAAGAACCGGGCGAAGACATCGCCTGCGCCATGCTGCGCGCCATGGCGCCGCTGATGGAACGCCATTTCGGCATCCGCGTTCGCGACGCCGCCATCGTCGAGGCGGTGCGCCTGTCGCACCGCTACATCAGCGGGCGCCAGTTGCCGGACAAAGCCATCGGCGTGCTCGATACGGCGTGCGCCAAGGTGGCGCTGGGCCAGCGCGCCACGCCGGCACAGCTGGAAAACGCACACCGGCGGCAGGAGCGCATCGGCGCGGAAATCGCCGCCTTGAGCCGCGAGGCGGCCGATGGCGAAGCGCCCGGCAAGGCCGGCGCCGCGCGCCTGGCGCAGCTGCGGCGCGAACATGACGAAGGCCAGGCGGCGGTCGCGGCGCTGGCGCAGCGCTGGGAGCGTGAAAAAACGCTGGTGGCGCAGATCGGCGACTTGCGCGCGCAGCTGCGCGGCGAGCGGCCTGGCGAAGTGGGCGCGGCGCGCCTGCTGGCGCTGAAGGAAGAACTGGCGGCCCTGCAGGAGAAGCACCGTTGTCGCCGCTGGAAGTCGACGCCCAGGTGGTGGCCGGCATCGTCGCCGCCTGGACCGGCATCCCGCTGGGCAAAATGCTCAAGGACGAGATCCGCACGGTGCTGGCCCTGGATGGCGCGCTGCGCGAACGGGTGCTGGGACAGGACCACGTCATCGACGCGGTGGCGCAGCGCGTGCGCACGGCGCGCGCCAGCCTGGACGACCCGAACAAGCCGCAAGCCGTGTTTTTGTTTACGGGGCCGTCCGGCACGGGCAAGACGGAGACGGCGCTGGCGCTGGCCGATCTGCTGTATGGCGGCGAGCGCAAGCTCATTACCATCAACATGAGCGAATACCAGGAGGCGCACAGCGTGGCCGGCCTGAAAGGCTCGCCGCCCGGCTATGTCGGCTATGGCGAGGGCGGCGTGCTGACGGAAGCCGTAAGGCGCCAGCCCTACAGCGTGGTGCTGCTCGACGAGGCGGAAAAAGCCCATCCCGACGTGCTCGAACTGTTCTTCCAGGTCTTCGACAAGGGCGTGCTCGATGACGCGGAAGGACGCGAAGTCGATTTTCGCAACACCATCATCATCGCCACCTCGAACCTGGGGTCGGGCGCCATGATGGCCGCCTGCCTGAACCGCACAGCGCAAGATTTGCCCACGCCGGCCGCGCTGGAAGAACTGGTGCGCCCGCAGCTGGTGGCGCACTTCAAGCCGGCCCTGCTGGGCCGCCTGAAGGTGCTGCCGTTCTATCCCCTGAACGACGCCGTGCTGGCCGAGATCATCGCCCTGAAGCTGGCGAGGATAGGCGCGCGCATCGCGCGCAACCACCAGGCGCAATTCAGCCATGACGCGGGCCTGGTCGACGCCGTGCTTGCGCGCTGCACCGAGGTCGATTCGGGCGCGCGCAATGTCGATCAAATTCTGAACGGCAGCCTGCTGCCGGCCATCGCCGAAGCGGTGCTGGCGCGTATGGCCGCAGGCGAGCCGGTCGCGTCGATACGCGTCACTGCCAGCAAGCAGGGGCAATTCAAGTACACGATCCGATAATCCACCTTCCGGAGAGCGCCATGTTCAACCTGGAGCAGTTGCTGCACCCCGTCAGCGCCGTCAGCCCCTGCGGCGAAGACATCACCTTCAGCCAGGAGCTCGACGCCATCGCGCGCGCGCGCCAGTACGACGACCCGAGCCTGGACCAGGGCGAGTGGGTGACGGCGCTGAAGGAAGCCGACTGGCCTTTCGTGGCGACGCGCTGCGAACAGCTGATCGCCACGCACAGCAAGGATTTGCGCGTGGCCGTGTGGCTGGCCGAGGCGCACGCGAAAACGCGCCATTTCCGCGGCTTGGGCGACGGCTACGCGCTGCTGGCCGGCCTGTGCGAGCGCTATTGGGATGGCTTGTATCCGCCGGCGGAAGAGGGCGACCAGGAACAGCGCATCGGCAACGTCTTCTGGCTGCTCTCGCGCACGCCGCAGCTGCTGCGCGAGATCCCGCTGACCGAAGGCAGCGATGGCCTGTTCTCGCTGCAGGATTTCGATGCGGCGCGCCAGCGCGCGGCCGCCAGCCTGGCGCAGGGCGCAGCCGATCAGGGCTGGGGCGATGCGCGCCACGACGAAGGGGGACCCTGGCGCAGATGGAGGCGGCGCGGCAAAGGAACACGCGCGCCTTTTCCGACGCCTTGCTGGCCGATGCCCAATACTGCATGCAGTCGCTGCTGGCCTTCGAGCGCAGCGTCGATGCGCGCTTCGGCGTCGATGGCCCGAGTTTTCGCGCCGCGCGCGAAGCGCTGGAAAACGCCATTCATTTCATCGCGCCGCTGTCGCCTGGCGCGGACCTTGCCGGCGCGCCGGCCGCCGGTCAGGGCGCTGACGCAGGTGCAGGCGGGGGCGCCATCGTGCAGCGCCAGCAGGCGCTGGCCCAGCTGCGCCAGGTGGCCGATTTCTTCCGCCGCACGGAGCCGCACAGCCCCGTCGCCTACCTGGCCGACAAGGCCGCCAGCTGGGGCGAGCTGCCGCTGCACCTGTGGCTGCGCGCCGTCGTGAAGGATTCAAGCACCCTGGCGCAGCTCGACGAGATGTTGGGCACGAACGGCGCGAACGGATGATCGGTTTGCGCGCTTCCATGCTAATCTTCCGGCATGTCCAGAATGCTCATCCTGCCTGCCGCGCTATGCCTGTTCATCGCCGCCGGCGCGCGGGCCGAGGGTGCGACGCCGCTGGTGATCTATGGCGACGACGATTATCCGCCGTACTCCTACGTCGAGAACGGCCGGCTGAAGGGCATCTACACGGAGATCGTGCGCGAAGCCGTGCAATCGATGCCGCAATACGCGGTGCAGCTGCGCCCCGTGCCCTGGAAACGGGGCGTGCTGATGCTGCAGACGGGCGAGGCGTTTGCCCTGTATCCGCCGTATTCGTGGCGCAGTGAGCGGCCGTACGTGCGCTATTCCGTGCCGCTGCTGATGGAGCAGCTGGTGGTGCTGTGCAACCAGGACGTGCTGGCGAAACGCGCGCTGCGGCAGTGGCCCGCCGATTACGGCGGCCTGCACATCGGCGTGAACGCGGGTTTTTTGCTGGGCGATGCGAAGCAGACGGCAGCCCTGCAAGCGGCCAACATCGTGTTCGATACGGCCAAGGGCACGCGCACGAATCTGCTCAAGCTGATACGCGGGCGTATCGATTGCTATGTCAGCGACCGCCTGTCGGCGCAGTGGGAATTGCAGCGCATCCGGCGCGAGGGTGCGCCGGGCACGCCGGTGCAGGCGATCCAGGCGATACAGGAAACCGCGCAGCTGGCCAGCCAGCAGGGGCACCTGGGTGTGACGGAGCGCCGGCCCGCCGCCTACCCGTACCGCGATGATTTTATCGAACAATTCAATGCCGCCATTGTGCGCATGCAAGCCAGTGGCGCGATCCGCCGCATCGTCGACCGCGCGTTGCTGCCCTGACCTTGCTGCCCAGAGGCTGCTACCTTGATTTCATTCGTTGGAGAAGACCATGAAAAAACTGTTGTTCCTGTGTGTGCTCGTGCTGGCCGGCTGCGTGGGCCGGCCCGAGAATATTGTACCTGTCAGCAACTTCGACACGACCCGCTATCTGGGCAAATGGTACGAGATCGCGCGCCTCGACCATTCGTTCGAACGGGGCCTGAGCCATGTGACGGCCGACTACAGCCTGCGCCAGGATGGCGGCCTGAAAGTGCTCAACCGGGGCTACCAGGATGCGGACGCGAAGTGGAAGGAAGCGGAAGGCAAGGCGTATTTCGTCGACAAGAAAGACGTGGGTTACCTGAAGGTGTCGTTTTTCGGCCCCTTCTATGGTGCCTATATCGTGTTTGATTTGGACCAGCAAGAATACAGCTATTCCATGATCAGCGGCCCCGACAAGTCCTACTTCTGGTTGCTGTCGCGCACGCCCAGCATGGATCCTGCCTTGCAGCAGCGCCTGATCGAGAAAGCACGGGGGCTGGGTTTCGATACGTCAAAATTGATCTACGTGAAGCAAAACTGACCTTGCTTGCCTGCCGCCCGTTCGTGGCGGCAAAGCACCTTCTGGTTGTTGCTTTTCTGCATGTTATTTCTTGCAATACCATCCTGATTCACTCACAATCTGCTCCAAAGTGGTGCGCTGCGGCGTGCTGCCATTCTGGTGACGCGCCTACCGTTGCGTCGCCGCTCGTGATTGCCGCACGGCGGATGCCTGCTATAGTGATTTGTAGCAGTAAGTCGGTTTCGTGGCGTCTGTGCATTGTTTTCTTCAGATAGGAATCACGCAATGAAAAACCTCAAAATCGGCGTACGACTCGGTGGCGGTTTCGCTGCCGTCCTGCTCCTGTTGACGACCCTGACCGTGGTGGGCATCGTGCAGATGCAAAGCGCCAGCAAGGAAACCGATGCGCTCGTCAACGTCAAGGTGCGCAACGAGCGCCTGATCGGTGAATGGACCAAGGTCATCGAGGTGAACGCGGCGCGCACGGCGGCCGCCTGGAAAGTCAGCGATCCCGAACACCAGAAGCAGTTTGAAAAGGAAATGGCGGTCTCGTCATCGCGTGCCACGGAAATCCAGGACGCGATCGGCAAGAGCGAGCTGAACGCTGAAGAGCAATCGCTGTACCAGGAGGTGCTGAGCACGCGCAAGGCCTACACGGAAGTGCGCAAGAATGTGTTCAAGGCCAAGAATGCGGGCGACCTGGAACTGGGCAAGCGCCTGTACGAAGGCGACATGGCCGCCAAGCGCGACGTCTACCTGGCGGCGCTGAAGAAGCTGGAATTGCTGGAAGCCAAATTGCTCGATGAAACGGCCGCGCAAATCCGTTCGCGCTACGAAAACGGCCGCTTGCTGCTGATCTCGCTGGGCGTGGTTGCCATCTTGCTGGGCATCGCCTGCGCGTACTGGATCACGCGCTCGATCACGCGTCCCATCACGCGCGCCGTCGAGGTGGCGCAAGCCGTTTCCGCTGGCGACCTGACCAGCCATATCGTGGTGGAAAGCCGCGATGAGACGGGGCAGCTGATGCACGCGCTGAAAAATATGAACGATAAACTGGTCAGTATTGTCGGCCAGGTGCGCGCCGGCACTGAATCCATCAGCACGGCGTCGAGCGAAATTGCGGCCGGCAACCTGGATTTGTCGTCCCGCACGGAAGAGCAGGCCAGTTCGCTGGAAGAGACGGCGTCATCCATGGAAGAGCTCACTTCCACCGTGAAACTCAATGCCGACAATGCGCGCAGCGCCAACCAGCTGGCCATCGACGCCTCGCAGATCGCCAGCAAGGGCGGGGTGGTGGTATCGGAAGTAGTCAGTACCATGGGCTCGATCAACGATTCCTCGCGCAAGATCGTCGACATCATCAGCGTCATCGACGCCATCGCCTTCCAGACGAATATCCTGGCCCTGAACGCGGCCGTGGAAGCGGCCCGGGCCGGCGAGCAGGGCCGTGGTTTTGCAGTCGTGGCCTCCGAGGTGCGCAACCTGGCGCAGCGCTCGAGCGCCGCGGCCAAGGAGATCAAGGGCTTGATCGACGATTCCGTGCAAAAGGTCGAGGCCGGTTCGCAACTGGTGGACAAGGCGGGCCGCACCATGGATGAAATCGTGCAGAGCATCAGCCATGTGACGCAGATCATGAACCAGATCACCGACGCCAGCGATGAACAGCGCGCCGGCATCGAGCAAGTCAACCAGGCCATCGGCCAGATGGACCAGGTGACGCAGCAAAACGCGGCCCTGGTGGAAGAAGCGGCCGCCGCAGCCGAATCCATGCAGGAACAGGCGGCCAAGCTGGCCGACGTGGTGGGCGTGTTCAAGCTCGATGCCACGCAGCGCTATGTTTCCGCCAGTGCTGCTCCGTTTGTGACGGCGTCTGCGCCAATCACCGCCGCGACGCGGCCCGCCACGCGGCGGGCGCCGGCACCAGCCGTGGCCGCGCCCACGCCGGGCAAGGCCGTGCCAGCGGACGCTGTGCGCGCACGCACGCCGAAGGCGCCAGTGGCGTCCGGCGCCGACGAATGGGAAGAGTTTTAAGCGCAGAGTCCCCGTGGCATGGCGTGGGCGCTACAATCGCGGCTTGAAGACAGCCGCGAACGCGCTCCGCCATGACCACCCGCCGTACCTCCAGCCATACCTTTAGCCACCCCTCTGCATCGTCCACCCTGGCTGAACCGGCCAAACGCGCCCGCTGCCCGGTCTGCCAGCGCGCCGCAGCCAGCTGCATCTGCCGCTGGATCGCTCCCGTTGCCCACGCCGTGGAAGTGCTGATCCTCCAGCATCCGCTGGAAGTCCACAACGCCAAGGGCAGCGCCCGCTTGCTGCACCTGAGCTTGCCCAACAGCCGCCTGCTGACGGGCGAACAGTTTGACCCGGTAGACCTCGCTGAACTGCTGGCCGGCAAGCACAATGTGCTGCTGTATCCGGATACGCCCGGCGACCGTTCGCTGGGCATCGCGCCGCCGCCAGCGCTCGACCCCGCCATCTTGCTCGATCCCGCCCGGTTGGCGACCCAATTGCGGCTGGTGGTGCTCGATGCCACCTGGCGCAAGAGCCGCAAGATGCTGTACCTGAATCCTTCGTTGCAACAGCTGCCGCGCCTGCCGCTGCGCGATACGCCCGCCTCCCATTATCTGATCCGCAAGGCGCACGCGCCAGACCAGTTATCGACCCTGGAAGCGACGTGTTATGCCCTGATGCAGTTGGAGCAGGATGTCCCCCGCTTCGTTCCCCTGATCGCGGCATTCGACGGCTTTGTCGCGCAGCAGTTGAGTTATGTCATGCTGCATGGCGAAAAAGCTTGAAACGACAGCACGGCAGCCCTTGATCTTGGCCGCACAGCGGCATAGTATACTGTACGTATATACAGTTGATGGGGCCGTTCATGAAAGCAATCATTCCAGAGCACGATGACAGCTTCGCCGGGCAAGCCATGTTGCCGCCGCAATCGCTGAAAGCGCACAAGGGGCGCGGGGCCGTCTCGAACCTGCAGGGGCGCCACGAGACGCATGCGCGCGCCGGTTTCGACGATGGCTGGAGCGTGGGCGGCCTGGATGAGCCAGGCGGGGAGGAGAGCACGCCGACCTGGAAGACGCAGGTCAGCGACGAGCAGGCGCGCACCATCCTCACGCGCAACGCTTCGCCCGATTTGCCGTTCAACGTGTCGCTGAACCCGTACCGGGGTTGCGAACATGGCTGTATATATTGCTTTGCGCGTCCCACGCACAGCTACCTGGGCCTGTCGCCGGGCCTGGACTTCGAAAGCCGCATCTACGCCAAGGTGAACGCCCCCGAACTGTTGCGGCGTGAACTGGCCAAGCCGTCGTATGTGCCCGAACCGATCGCCCTGGGCGTCAATACGGATGCGTATCAGCCCTGCGAACGGGAACGGCAGTTGACGCGGCGCGTGCTGGAAGTGCTGCACGAGTGCGATCATCCCGTGGCGCTGATCACGAAATCGTCGCTGATCGAGCGCGATATCGACATCCTGGCGCCCATGGCGGCCAGGCGCCTGGCGGCCGTGGCCGTCACTGTCACGACGCTCGACCCGGCTATCGCGCGCACCCTGGAACCGCGCGCGGCCGCACCGGCGCGGCGATTGCGCACCATCCGCACCCTGACGGAGGCGGGCATTCCCGTGGGCGTGAGCATCGCGCCCATCATTCCTTTCGTGACGGAGCCGGAAATCGAGCAGCTGCTCGAAGCCGTGCGCGACGCGGGCGCCATCCACGCCCATTACGTGGTGCTGCGCCTGCCGTGGGAAGTGAGTCCATTGTTCCAGCAATGGCTGGAGGCGCACTTCCCGGAGCGGGCTCAGCGGGTGATGAACCGCGTGCGCGAAATGCGTGGCGGCAAGGACTACGACAGCGCGTTCGGCGCGCGCATGCGGGGCGAAGGCGTGTGGGCCGATCTCATCCGTCAGCGCTTTGAAAAGGCCGTGCATCGGCTGGGGCTGCATGGCAAGGGCGGGCGCTTCAAGCAGCTCGATTGCACGCAGTTCCGCCGCCCGCTGGTGGTGCCGCCGCTGGGCGCAAACGTAAAAAGGCAATGCGGGGCAGCTGGATCTGTTTTAAGTTAAACCAGCGTCAGTGCTGATGCCGCAGGGGTGTGCCGCGGCGCTGTCCTGGCTATGTGCCTGGAGCTGCGCCAGATGTTGCTCGATGGCAAAGACATGCGGATCGCTCTTGCCCAGTTCGCGCAGGGCGCTGGCCAGGTGCAGCAGGTATTCGCTGTTCGGACCGCTGGGACCGTTTGATCGGGCGATCTGGCGCGCGATATCCAGTTCCGATGCGGCACCGAGGAAGGCGGCGTTTTCCTCGTTGGCGATGTACACCAGGCCTTCGGCCTTGCTGCCATCGTCGAAGGTGATCTCGGTGGCCAGGCGCAGGTAGCCGTTCTTTTCGCGGTGGTCGAGGTGGGCGAAGACTTCGGGCGTGATCAGATACGCCATGCCGTCGCACACGGCGCCCGCCTGCGGCACGATGGTGGCGACCCGGCCCGGCGCCATCGGCGTGCCCCGGTGGTCGTGCGAACCTTGCCAGAAGCGCCGCGTCCAGCCTGCGATGCTGGCGGGACGCCGTTCGATATAGGGGAAATCGGCCTTGTAGATCAGCGAGCCATAGCCGAACAGCCAGACCTGCGCATGGCCGTCGAATTTGTTCATGCGCTGGTTGATGGCGATGGTGGCGGCGTCGGTGGGCGACAGGTCGTGCTGGTCAGGCTGGGTCATGGCGTTAGCGGCAAGGGGCGATGCGCCATTATAAAGGGGCGCCGGCCGGGCCGCCGGCCGGCAGCGTGTCGCGGGCTGCGGGCCCGCCCGCGCCCACATTCCACTCGTGCGTCTCGACGAAGCGGAACAGGAAGGCCATGAAGCTTTCGGCCGCCGGCGACAGCGAACGGCCCGTCTTCGTGTAGACGAAAAAGCGCCGCGTCAGTTCCGGCTCGTGCAGGGTGCGCATCTGCAATTTGTAGAGTTTGACCATCGGCTCCGCGTAGGGCAGGCAGACCGTGATGCCCAGATTGGCGCTGACCATGGCCAGCGCCGTCGTCATGAAGGTCACTTCATTGTAGGGGTTGAGCGACAGCTCGCGAAACGCGCCGTGCATGTCGCGCAGCAAACGCTCCGTGAACTGCCCCTGCAGCGAAATGAACGGGTAGTCGCCCACGTCGGCCCAGGTCACGCGCTCTTTCTGTTGCAGCGGATGCTGCTCGGGGAAGACCAGCACGAAGGGCATTTCGAACAGCACTTGCGCTGCGATTTCCGCCGTCGGATCGCGCTCGGGGCCGATGCCGAAATCGACTTCGCCGCTGAAGACGCGCGCCGACACGTTTTCCACGGGACAGTCGACCAGGCGCAATTGTACGTCCGGGTGCGCCTGGCGGTAGGCGGCGATCACTTCCGGCAGCAGGGTGCAGGCCATCATCTGCGGCGCGGCGATGCGCACCAGGCCGGTCTTCAGGGCCTTGCGCTGGGCGATGCCGGCCATGGCGCCGTCGAGGTCCTCGATCATCTTTTCAAACAGCGGATACAGTTCGCGGCCGATTTCCGACAGCTGCGTCTTGCGCGTGCTGCGCTCGACCACGCGCACGCCCAGCACGCTTTCCAGTTCCTTGATCAAGCCGCTCAAGGCCGATTGCGTCACGTGCAGGTATTCGGCGGCCAGGGTAAAACTGCCGGTCTTGGCCAGCGCCACGAAGGCGCGCATTTGCCGCAGGCTGGGACTCATAAGATAATCCGATAAATCAATGGTTAAAAATTGTTTGTATGATAGCTGTAACTCGATTCTAATGGTGAAAAGCTGAAAAACAGGCCAGCCATCGCGCCCCGGGCGCCATCCATTGGAGACAAGCACATGAAGATCAAGCAAATCCACCACGTTGCCTACCGCTGCATCGACGCGAAGAAAACCGTCGAGTGGTACGTCAAGCATTTGAACATGAATTTCGTCCTCGCCATCGCCGAGGATCTGGTGCCGTCGACCAAGGCGCCGGACCCGTACATGCACGTCTTCCTCGACGCGGGCCAGGGCAATGTGCTGGCCTTCTTCGAGCTGCCGACGCAGCCGCCGATGGACCGCGACCGCAATACCCCGGCCTGGGTGCAGCACCTGGCGCTGGAAGTGGGCAGCATGGAAGAACTGCTGGCCGCCAAGGAGCGCCTGGTGGCCGGCGGCATCGAGGTGCTGGGCCCCGTCAATCACGCCATCTTCCAGTCGATCTATTTCTTCGACCCGAACGGCCACCGCCTGGAACTGGCGGCCAACGTGGGCACGCCCGAGATGATGGCCAAACTGGACGCCGTCAAATGGGAAATGCTGGAAGAATGGTCGCAGACGCGCCGCGCACCGAAGCACGCCGCCTGGATGCATGCGCCAGCCGACGCCTGAGCGCCGCACACGGCATCCATCTGAACCCTACGCCTAACAAGGAATACCATGAAACTCGCAACCCTGAAAAACGGCAGCCGCGACGGCGCCCTGATCCTCGTCAGCCGCGACCTGCGCCAGTACCAGCGCGTGGCCGCCATCGCTCCCACCCTGCAGGCGGCGCTCGACAACTGGGACGCCGTGGCGCCGAAGCTGGAACAAGCCTACGCCGACCTGAACGCGGGCCGGGCGCCGGACGCGCAGCCGTTTGACGCCAATCTGTGCCACTCGCCGCTGCCGCGCGCCTACCAGTGGGCCGACGGTTCCGCCTACATCAACCACGTGGAACTGGTGCGCAAGGCGCGCAACGCGGAAGTGCCGGCCTCGTTCTACACGGACCCGCTGATGTACCAGGGCGGCTCCGACAGCTTCATCGGCCCGCGCGATCCCATCTTCGCCCTGTCGGAAGAGTGGGGCATCGACCTGGAAGCGGAAGTGGCCGTCATCACGGGCGACGTGGCCATGGGCGCCGGCGTGGACGACGCGGCGCGAGCGATCCGCCTGGTGATGCTGGTCAACGATGTCTCCTTGCGCAACCTGATCCCGGGCGAACTGGCCAAGGGCTTCGGTTTCTTCCAGTCGAAGGCGGCCAGCGCGTTTTCGCCCGTCGCCGTCACGCCCGATGAACTGGGGGCCGACTGGGCGGACAGCAAGCTGCACCTGCCGCTGCTGGTGGACCTGAACGACAAGCCGTTCGGTAAACCAAATGCGGGCGAAGACATGACCTTCAATTTTGCGCAGCTCGTCGCCCATGCGGCGAAGACGCGCGAACTGGGCGCCGGCAGTATCGTCGGCTCCGGCACCGTGTCGAACAAGCAGGGCAACCTGTTCGGTTCCAGCATCGAGAACGGCGGCGTGGGTTACTGCTGCCTGGCCGAAGTGCGCATGTATGAAACCATCGAACACGGCGCGCCAAAAACGGCGTACCTGAAGTTCGGCGACACGGTGCGCATCGAGATGCGCGACGCGGCCGGCGCCAGCATCTTCGGCAGCATCGAGCAGACGGTCGCGCTGTATGTTGGCAACAGCGCCGGCCGCGCCTGAGGGGGAGGCCGCGCCATGAAGCTGTACACCTATTTCCGCAGTTCGGCCGCCTACCGCGTGCGCATCGCCTTGAATTTGAAGGGCATCGATTACGACAGCATCCCGGTGCACCTGCTGCAGGACGGCGGCCAGCAGCTGCTGCCGGCCTACCGCGCCGTCAATCCGTCGGCGCTGGTGCCGGCGCTCGACGTCGAGGGCGCCATCCTGACGCAGTCGCTGGCCATGCTCGAATACCTCGATGAGACGCGGCCAGCCGTGCCGCTGCTGCCCGCGGACGCGCTGGGACGCGCCCGCGTGCGCGCGCTGGCGCTGGCGATCGCCTGCGACGCCCATCCGCTGACGAATCTGCGCGTGCTGAAATACCTGAAAAACACCCTGGGGCTGTCGGACGAGGCCAAGCAGGAATGGTACCGCCACTGGATGGCCGAGGGACTGGCGGCCGTGGAAGCGCTGCTGGCGCAGGGCGACCCGGCCGGAACGGGCCTGTTCTGCCATGGCGACAGCCCGACGATGGCCGACTGCTGCCTGGTGCCGCAGGTATTCAATGCGCAGCGCTTCGCCATCGACCTGGCGCCGTACCCGCGCGTGGCGCGCATCCATGCGCACTGCGTCGCCTTGCCGGCGTTTGCCGCCGCGCATCCCTCGCAGCAGCCTGACGCCGAATAGCTTTTATAAGGCGCGAGCCAGAACACCCCGCCGGGCAACAGGCGGGGTTTTTTTATGTGTGCTTGATTTGGGCAGTCAATACCCGCTTGCCGTTAGGCTACAATTTGCGTTTGCCCAAATATTTTACTGAGGCGCCATGACCGCAACAACCGTTCCTGCCAGCATCACCGATGCCCTGTCCCTGGCGCATGCTTCCTGGCGTCCCATCCTGCTGCGCGGCTTGCACGCCGTGATGGCGGCCGATCCCGCCTACCTGCCGGCGCTGGCCGCCGACGATTACCTGCCCACGCAGGGCCGGCTGTTCGCCGCCTTTGCCCTGCCGCTGGCGCAGGTGCGCTACGTGCTGGTGGGCGAGGGACCGTATCCGCGCGCCGACAGCGCCACGGGCGTGTGCTTCATGGATGGCGCCGTCGGCAGCCTGTGGTCGGCGACGGGCCTGTCGAAGCCCGTCAACCGCGCCACCTCCCTGCGCAACTTCATGAAGATGCTGCTGGTGGCCGATGGCCAACTGCTGGGCGGAGATACTTCCGGCGTGGCCATGGCGCCCGTGGCGGCGGCCGCGCAGCTGCCGGGCAGCGGCGTGATCCAGACCCTGCCCGACTTGCAGCGCAAGATGACGGAGCAGGGTTTCTTGTTGCTCAACGCGGCGCTGGTATTCCGTGCCCACGTGCCGCCCGTGCAGGATGCGCGCGGCTGGCTGCCCTTCCTGCAGGTGGTGCTGGAAGCGCTGGCGCAGCAGGGCGGGGCGGCCTTGCCGCAACTGGTCTTGTGGGGCAAGATTGCCGAGCTCATCAAACGCTTGCCGGTGGCCGCAGCCTTGCCGCAGGTGACGGCGGAACATCCGTATAATCTGTCCTTTATCGGCAACAGCGACATGCAGGCCCTGTTTGGCCCGATGCAGCTGTTGCGTGCTTGAGCTTGAATCATCGCCTGTCTGGCGGAAGTGCGGGGAATATGCAAATCAGTAACGTGGAAGAATTGAAGGCGTGGATCGCGGCGGGCGGCGAGCCCGACTATCTGTATTTCTGGGGCCACACGCCGGCGCAGCCGCAGGTGCCCGACAAAAGCTGCTTCAGCCAGTGGTTTCCGTCGCCGTTCAGCCTCGCTGGCGTGACGTACGCCACGGCCGAGCACTACATGATGGCGCAAAAGGCGGCCCTGTTTGGCGATACCGCCGTGCAGGCGCGCATCGTGGCGGCCGGGCGGCCGTCGGAAGTCAAGAAGCTGGGGCGCGAAGTGGCCAATTTTGACGCCAGGGTGTGGGAAGCGGCGCGCGCGGGCATCGTCTTCGATGGCAACTTCGCCAAGTTCTCGCAAAAAGCCGCGCTGCGCAAGTTCTTGCTGGGCACGGGCGAGCGCGTCATCGTCGAAGCCAGTCCCGTCGACCGCATCTGGGGCGTGGGCCTGGCGTCGGACAATCCGCGCATCGGCGATCCGGCCCGCTGGGACGGCTTGAACCTGCTGGGGTTTGAGTTAATGAAAGTACGTAGCGCTCTGCGTGCCTGAGCAGTATTGTTGTTTTCCTGATGCCGCCGCGCCTGGCGCGGCCGGCCATGCCCCTTCCAGCCCTGTGGTCATCGAGGGGCGCTCTGACAAACCCCGCCGAATTTGTTATACTTGACTAAATCATTCAACTACTCGGGGTTTGAGAAGTTGAAAACCCGCAATATTTTAAACCAGTTGACCAGAGGATGTATGCGTCTGACTACAAAAGGCCGTTTTGCCGTGACAGCGATGATCGATCTTGCCCTGCGCCAGGGCAAGGGACCGGTCACCTTGTCCGGCATCAGCCAGCGCCAGTCGATTTCCCTGTCCTACCTGGAGCAGCTGTTCGGCAAGCTGCGCCGCCATGAGATCGTCGAATCGATCCGCGGTCCCGGCGGCGGCTACAGCCTGGCGCGCCGTGCCGACAAGGTGACGGTGGCCGACATCATCATTGCCGTCGACGAGCCGCTCGATGCCACGCAGTGCGGCGGCAAGGAACATTGCCACGGCGCCGACGCGGCCACGGGGGCGCGCTGCATGACGCATGAATTGTGGTCCACGCTCAACGAAAAAATGGTCGATTATCTGGATTCTGTGTCCTTGCAGGACCTGGTCGACCAGCAGAGACAAAAGATTGCCGAACAAAGCGTGATGGTGATGCACCGTAACCACGCCGCCCTCGGTTGAACATAACAAAATACCAAGTTGCTGATTGCAGGAGTTATTGATGAACGCCCCAGAAAAAAACGTAGGCCAAGTGCACTTTGAAACCGCACCGCATTTCCCGATCTACATGGATTACTCGGCCACCACGCCGATCGATCCACGCGTCGCCGACAAGATGATTCCCTACCTGCGCGAGCAGTTCGGCAATCCGGCCTCGCGCAGCCACATGTACGGCTGGACGGCGGAAAAAGCCGTGGAAGAGGCACGCGGCCACGTGGCGGCCCTGGTGAACGCCGATCCGCGCGAAATCATCTGGACCTCCGGCGCGACGGAAAGCAACAACCTGGCCATCAAGGGCGCTGCGCAGTTCTACAAGACCAAGGGCAAGCACATCATCACCGTCAAGACCGAGCATAAATCGGTGCTCGATACGGTGCGCGAACTGGAACGCATCGGCTTCGAAGCGACGTACCTGGAACCGCAGGACAACGGCCTGATCACCGTCGAGCAGCTGGCCGCGGCCGTGCGCCCGGACACCATCCTCGTGTCTGTGATGCTGGTGAACAACGAAATCGGCGTGATCCAGCCGATCGACGAGATCGGCGTGTTCTGCCGCTCGAAAGGCATCATCTTCCATTGCGACGCCGCGCAAGCGACGGGCAAGGTCGTCATCGACCTGCAAAAGACCAAGGTCGATCTGATGACCTTCACGGCGCACAAAACCTACGGCCCGAAAGGCGTGGGCGCCCTGTACGTCTGCCGCAAGCCGCGCGTGCGCCTGGAAGCGCAGATGCACGGTGGCGGCCATGAGCGCGGCCTGCGCTCGGGCACCCTGCCGACGCACCAGATCGTGGGCATGGGCGAGAGCTTCCGCATCGCCAAGGAAGAAATGGACAGCGAAATCGGCCGCATCAAGGCTTTGCGCGACCGCCTGGCCAAGGGCCTGCAGGAGATCGAAGAAGTCTACATCAACGGCGACATGGATCACCGCGTGCCGCACAACCTGAACGTGAGCTTCAACTACGTCGAAGGCGAGTCGCTGATCATGGCGATCAAGGATATCGCCGTGTCGTCCGGTTCGGCCTGCACCTCGGCCAGCCTGGAACCATCGTACGTGCTGCGCGCCCTGGGCCGCAGCGACGAACTGGCGCACAGCTCGATCCGCTTCACCATCGGCCGCTTCTCGACCGAGGAAGACATCGACTTCGCCGTGAACCTGCTGAAATCGAAAGTACACAAGCTGCGCGAACTGTCGCCGCTGTGGGACATGTTCAAAGAGGGAATCGATATTAACTCCATCCAATGGGCAGCCCACTAACCAACACCGTGGCCCCTGTTGACGGGGCCGGCAAGAATATTAAAGGAGCATCAAAATGGCTTACTCGGACAAAGTACTCGATCACTACGAAAACCCGCGCAACGTGGGCGCTTTCGACAAGGGTGATGAAACCATCGGCACCGGCATGGTGGGCGCGCCTGCCTGCGGCGACGTGATGAAACTGCAGATCAAGGTCGGCGCCGACGGCCTGATCGAAGATGCGAAATTCAAGACCTACGGCTGCGGTTCGGCCATCGCATCGAGCTCGCTGGTGACCGAATGGGTCAAGGGCAAGACCCTGGACCAGGCGCTGGCCATCAAGAATACGCAGATCGCCGAAGAACTGGCCCTGCCGCCAGTGAAGATCCACTGCTCCATCCTGGCGGAAGACGCCATCAAGGCGGCAGTATTGGACTACCAGACCCGCCATCCGGCTGCGGCCTAAGTTTGCATCCTGCCCGGCGCCGCAAGGCGCGGGGCGGGCGCGGAGAAATACATGATCACACTGACCGAAAAAGCGGCGAAACACATCAACCGTTATATCGAACGGCGCGGCAAGGGCATGGGCCTGCGCTTCGGCGTGCGCACCACGGGCTGCTCGGGCCTGGCCTACAAGCTCGAATATGTCGATGAAGCGGCGGCCGAAGACAGCGTCTTCGAATCGCACGGCGTGAAAGTCTTCGTCGATCCGAAAAGCCTGCCTTACATCGACGGCACGGAACTCGATTTCGCGCGCGAAGGCTTGAACGAAGGCTTCAAGTTCCACAATCCGAACGAAAAAGACGCCTGCGGCTGCGGCGAGTCCTTCAGGATTTAAACAGCTGGCAAGACCCCGGTCGGTGCGCTGTACCCATCGATTGCGGTACAGCGACCACTGACAATTATGCAAAACCACTTCGAATTATTCCAGTTGCCGGCGCAGTTCGGGCTCGACATGAGCGCGCTCGACGCGGCCTACCGCGACGTGCAGGGCAAGGTCCACCCGGACCGTTTCATCAACGCCAGCAGCGCCGAGAAGCGCGTGGCGATGCAATGGGCCACGCGCGCCAATGAAGCCTATCAAACCCTGAAAAGCCCGCAAAAGCGCGCGCAATACCTGTGCGAACTGAATGGCGTCGATCTACAGACGGAATCGAACACGGCCATGCCCGTCAGCTTCCTGATGCAGCAGATGGAATGGCGCGAGGAACTGGGCGATGCGCGCGCGGGCAAGGATGCCGAGGCGCTCGACGCCCTGGACCGCCAGCTGCGCGGCGAACGCAAGGCCCTGCTGGCCCAGGTGGCGACCCAGCTCGATGGCGGCGACTATGTGAATGCCGCGCAAAGCGTGCGCGCCCTGATGTTCCTCGACAAATTCGGCGAGGAAGTCCGTTTTGCCTATGAGGCGATCGAGGTTTGATCGCCGGATAGCTTGACCGGCGTGCCAAGCGCCAGTCTGGCGCGCGTCTTATAATGCGCACCAGGCATCAGCTGCATCACGCAAAAAATTAATCGAGGCACGAATACAATGGCACTTCTGCAAATTTCCGAACCAGGCATGTCGACCGCGCCGCACCAGCACCGTCTGGCCGTCGGCATCGACCTTGGCACCACCAATTCCCTGGTCGCGACCGTGCGCAACAGCATTCCCGAGGTGCTCAACGACGAAGAAGGGCACTCCCTGCTGCCGTCCGTCGTGCGCTACCTGCCGAACGGCCACGCCAACATCGGCTACAAGGCCCTGGCCGCACAGACCACCGACCCGAAGAACACCATCGTCTCCGTCAAACGCTTCATGGGCCGCGGCCTGGCCGACATCGCCTACGCGGAAAACCTGCCCTACGACTTCCAGGATACGCCTGGCATGGTGCAGCTGAAAACCGTGGCCGGCGTGAAAAGCCCCGTCGAAGTGTCGGCGCAAATCCTCGCCACCCTGCGCCAGCGCGCGGAAGACTCGCTGGGCGACGACCTGGTGGGCGCCGTGATTACCGTCCCAGCGTATTTCGACGATGCGCAGCGCCAGGCGACGAAAGATGCGGCCCAGCTGGCCGGCATCAATGTCTTGCGCCTGCTGAGCGAGCCGACGGCCGCCGCCATCGCGTATGGCCTCGATAACGCGTCCGAAGGCGTGTACGCCGTGTATGACCTGGGCGGCGGCACCTTCGATATCTCGATCCTGAAGCTGAGCAAGGGCGTCTTCGAAGTGCTGTCCACGGGCGGCGACTCGGCCCTGGGCGGCGACGATTTCGACCGCCGCCTGTTCTGCTGGATCAGCGAACACGCCAAGCTGGCGCCGCTGTCGGACGAAGACACGGCCATCCTGATGGTAAAGGCGCGCGAGATCAAGGAATTGCTGTCGACCAAGCCGGAAACGACGATCGACGCCAAGCTGAACTCGGGCGAAGAAATCCACCTGCGCATCACGGCGGCCGACTTTGCCGCCATGACGCAGCATCTGGTGGCCAAGACCATGAACGCCATCAAGAAAGCCCTGCGCGACGCGAACGTGGATGCGGACGACGTCGACGGCGTGGTGATGGTGGGCGGCGCCACGCGCATGCCGCACGTGCAGCGCGCCGTGAGCGAATTCTTCCACACGACGCCGCACGCGAATATCGACCCCGATAAGGTGGTGGCGCTGGGCGCGGCCATCCAGGCGAACTTGCTGGCCGGCAACCGCGCCGCCGGCGACGACTGGCTGCTGCTGGACGTGATCCCGCTGTCGCTCGGCATCGAAACCATGGGCGGCCTGGTGGAAAAGATCATCCCCCGCAATTCGACGATACCGTGCGCGCGCGCCCAGGAATTTACGACTTTTAAAGATGGCCAGACGGCCCTGGCCGTGCACGTGCTGCAGGGCGAGCGCGAACTGGTGAGCGATTGCCGCTCGCTGGCGCGTTTTGAATTGCGCGGCATTCCGCCGATGGTGGCGGGCGCCGCGCGCATCCGCATCACCTACCAGGTCGATGCGGACGGCTTGCTGTCCGTCTCGGCGCGCGAACTGCGCTCGGGCGTGGAAGCGTCGATCAGCGTCAAGCCCGCCTACGGCCTGGGCGACGACGACATCGCCCGCATGCTGCAGGATTCGTACACCTCCGCCGACACCGACATGGTGGCGCGCGCGCTGCGCGAAGAGCAGGTGGAAGCGGAACGCATCCTGCTGGCCACGCAGTCGGCGCTGGACGAAGACGGCGGCTTGCTCGACGACGCCGAACGCGCAGCCGTGGATGGCCTGATGCAGAAGGTGCGCGACGCCATTGCGCAATCGCAAAGCGGCGCCATCGACCACCAGGCATTAAAACTGGCGATCGAGGCGCTGGCCGACGGCACCGAGGATTTCGCCTCGCGCCGCATGGACCGCAGCGTGCGCACGGCGCTGACCGGCAAAACGCTGGACCAGGTGGTTTAAAGATAATTGACATGCGCGCCGCAGGCACTCGCCGCGGCCGCGCCCCGAATGACAGACTGAAAGAAGAAACCATGCCACAAATCGTTATCCTGCCGCACGCCAAGCTTTGCCCGGACGGCGCCGTCATCGAAGCACCAAGCGGCAAGTCCATCTGCGACATCCTGCTGGAAAACGACATCGACATCGAGCACGCCTGCGAAAAATCGTGCGCCTGCACCACCTGCCACGTGCTGGTGCGCGAAGGCATCGAATCCCTGAACGAAGCGACGGAACTGGAAGAAGACATGCTGGACAAGGCCTGGGGCCTGGAAGCCGTGTCGCGCCTGTCGTGCCAGTCCATCGTGGCCGAGGCCGACCTCGTCGTCGAAATCCCGAAATACACGATCAACCAGGTCAGCGAAGGCAGTCACTAAGATGAAATGGTCCGACATACACGCGATCGCCGAGGCGTTGTTCGACGCGCATCCGGACATCGACCCGCTGACCGTGCGATTCACCGACCTGCACAACTGGGTGGTGGAACTGGACGGCTTCGACGATGACCACACGCGCGGCGGCGAAAAAGTGCTCGAAGCGATACAGATGGCGTGGATCGATGAAGCGCGCTAAGGGCGCGGCACCCGCCGCCACCGCAGCCGCTGCGCCGAAAGACGTTATCACGGCCGCCAGCAACATGCCCGAGATCAAGGATGGCCAGTCGGTCGCCTTGCTGCAGGAATTGCACATCCTGACGCGCGACGGCAAGATGAACCAGGACAGCCGCCGCAAGCTCAAGCAGGTCTACCACCTGACGCAATTCATCGAGCCGCTGCTGCGCGAGGTGCAACTCGACCATCCCGGCGTATCCTTGGTCGACCACGGCGCCGGCAAGTCCTACCTGGGCTTCATCCTGTACGACCTGTTCTTCAAGAACGGCAACGACGGTTCGCACATCTACGGCATCGAGACGCGCGAAGAGCTGGTGCAGCGTTCGCAAGAGCTGGCGAAGAAGTTCAAGTTCCCCGGCATGTCGTTTTTACCCCTGTCCGTGGCCGAATCGACGGAATCGAACTTGCTGCCGCAGCAGATCGACATCGTCACGGCCTTGCATGCGTGCAACACGGCGACGGACGACGCCATCCACTTCGCCCTGAAGAAAAAGGCGAAATTCATGGTGCTGGTGCCATGTTGCCAGGCGGAAGTCGCTTCCATCCTGAAGAAGAACAAGGGCAAGAGCCTGGGCAAGAACGTCTTGACGGAATTGTGGCGCCACCCGCTGCACACGCGCGAGTTCGGCAGCCAGATCACCAACGTGCTGCGCTGTCTGCAGCTGGAAGCGCACGGCTACCAGGTCAGCGTGACGGAGCTGGTGGGCTGGGAGCATTCGATGAAGAATGAACTGATCATCGCCAGCTACAAAAACCTGCCGCGCCAGCGTCCGACGGAACGCCTGCAGGAAGTGCTGCAGACCCTGGGCCTGGAAGAGATGGGCCACCGTTTCTTTGCCGAGGAATTGGCCAAGGCGCAAGCCTGATTGTTGGCTTACGCGGCTAGCCGCTAAGCCAACCTACAAAACCGCACATGGTCGGATAGGTCGGGTAGGTCGGATTAGCGCAGCGTAATCCGACAATCAGCAGCGCGCACCGCAAAAGAGGAGGAGCGGGTCGGTTACAATACCGGCTTTCTCCTCCTCTTGCTTTTGCGCCTCCCCATGACCACACCACACGAAATGCCCACCGTCCGCCTGGCCAAGCGCCTGTCCGAAGACGTGCCCTGCTCGCGCCGCGAGGCCGAGCTGTATATCGAGGGCGGCTGGGTCACGGTCGATGGCGTGCTGGTGGAGGAATCGGGCGCGCGCGTGGCGGATAATCAGGAAGTGGTGCTGTTGCCGAACGCCACCCTCGATGAAATGCCGCCCGTGACGATTCTGCTGCACAAGCCGGCCGGCATCCATGGCGGTATCGGCAGCGAGGGCAAACCCGCATTGAGCTGTTTGCGTCCCGAAGAGATTTTCACGCCGGAGAACGTGGCGCCCAGCTCCGTCACGCGCTTCCTCAAGCGCCATTTGATCGGCCTGACCATCACCAATCCGCTGGAAACCATGGCTTCCGGCTTGCTCGTGTTCACGCAGGATTTCCGCGTGGCCCGCAAGCTCGTCGATGAAGCGAAGACGGTGGAGCAGGAATTCATCGTGGAAGTGTCGGGTGATATCATGGAAAACGGCTTGGCGCTGCTGAATCACGGCCTGCCCTTCAATGGCAAGCCTTTGCCGCCGATCAAGGTGAGCTGGCAGAACGAGACGCGCCTGCGTTTCGCCCTGAAAAACGTGCAGCCGGGCCAGATCGCCCATATGTGCAAGATGGTGGGACTGGACGTCGTCGCCATGAAGCGCCTGCGCATCGGCCGCATCCCGATGGGCGCCATGCCCGTGGGACAATGGCGTTACTTGCAGGGTTACGAGCGATTCTAGGAACGCCTGAGCAAACCTACTGCGCGTCGCTATTTGCGGCCTGCGATGCTCACTGTACTAGAGTACAGTTGCGCTTCTTAGCCACAACTAGCTTCCGCTCGCTACGGTTTTCTCAGGCGTCGTGAGGCTGGCTGTTTGCTGCGGGCTGCATTTGTTCGCGTGGTTTTCCGCAAAGCTTTTCCATAGCCGTTCGGCAATATTCAAGGCGATGGTGTCGGCCTTTTCTTGCAAGGCTGCATTGCCCATGCTTTCGGTGGTGGCGAAGAACAGGGTCAGCCAGCGGCGGAACATGCATGGCGTCAGGTTTTCCATGTTCGCGTGCTGGGCCAGCGGCTTGCCGTGGTAGCGCATGGTGCCGCGCAGCAAGCCAGACCAGAAATCGACCAATGTTGCCAGATGGGCGTCCCAATCCTTGACCTCGGCGGCAAAGATGGGACCCAGCATGGCGTCTTCGCGCGCGGCCGCATAAAAGGTATGGACGAGGTGCTTGACTTCGTCTTCGCTGCAGACTTCCTCGCGGTAGGGAGCGAAACGTGTGTGGGGGAGGGGGCGGTATTATTCATGGCACGCCATGATCGCAGAGCCCCCGTGGCGCTTCAATGACGCAGGTCAAGCCGCATAAAAACTCAGGCGGCGACTTTCTTCGACTTTTTCGCGGGGGCCGGCAATTGCACGATCTGCGTGCCCGCCAGCTTGTCGTGCAGGAATTGTCCATTGCCCGTGAACAGGGCCGTGGCCGACCAGGCCAGGATGCCCGCGCCGATGGCGCCCAGCGCTGTCCAGTGCTGCAGGCCGAATGCATACGACACCAGCAGGGCCGGCAGCAGCCACATCCATGACAGCATGTAGCGGTAGGCGGCCACCCGCAGCGGCACGTGGGCGTGGCCCGGCAGCACGACTTTCAGGCGCCACGTCTTCATGGCCAGGGTTTGCCCTTCGCGGCTCCATTGATGGATGAAATACGCGCCCATGACGAGGAAGGCCAGGCATTGGCGCATGTGTTCCGTCATGGGCGTATGCGCGCCCTGCACGGCCAGTTCAAACAGCAGGAAGGGTAAAAAGAGCACGGCCAGGGCCAGCAGCGACTCGTACACCATGGAAATCAGGCGGCGCTTGATCGTGGGATGGGAGGTGATGCTGGCGGCAGGCGTGCTATTTGACATTGGTTGGTAGTGGGGCTGGCGTAACAGGTGGCGTGACGGGCACGGTGGCGGGGACCGCGGCAGGATCCGTGAGCGGCACGGCCGCCGCTGGCGTGGCGGCTGGCGGCAGGACGGGCGCGGCGGCGGCAGGCGCTGGCGGCGTGGCGGGGAGCAGGATGGGGGCCGGCTTGCTCGTATTCGAATTGATCGCCGGCACCTTGCCCAGCGGTTTTTTCGGCACGAGTTCCGTCGCCAGCTTTTTCTTTTGATCTTCCGGCAATTGCTGGTACTGCTCCCATTGCGCGGTTTTTTGACCCGGATCGATCTTCTTCGTGCGCGTATAGTTTTCGCGCACGAGGCGGCGCTGTTCCGGCGTCAGCTTGATCCATTCGCGCATGCGTTCGTGCACGCGGATTTGCTCGTCGGGCGACATGGAGGCGAAGCGGCTGGCGATATCGAGCCATTTCTGCTTGCGCAAGGCTTCCAGCTTGTTCCACTCGCCCGCCAGCGGCTGCAGGGCTTCCTGCTGCGCGCGCGACAACTTGTTCCACGAGGGATTCTCGCCAGCCTTCGGTGGCGTGCCGCCCTTGCCGGCCGTGCGGGGTGAGCCGGGCTTGGCGGCTGAGGCCGGGGCCGGCGCCACCACGGCGCGGCTGCTGCGGGAGGGGCGGCGGGAGCGGGATGTTGCTGCGCGCCTACCCAGGCGGCGCCGGCCAGGGCGCAGGCGCCCAGGCCGATGCCGCCGGCCAGCCAGCCTTTGCGTACGCTCGTGCGTGCCATTATTGCTCGCGTTTCGTCAGGTAGGCGTTGAAGCCATGGTCCATGTACGCGGAGAGCGGCAATTCGTCGGACAGCACGGCGGCGTCGATTTCTGCCAGTTCGGCAATATGTTGTTCCTGCTCAAACTGATAGATGCCCACCAGGCCGCCGACCAGCAGCAGCAGGGGGATGATGACGCTCATGCGGCCCAGCCACGACAGCGGCTCGACGAACAGGCTGCTGGCCACGCCGGCGAACACATTCTGGCGCACGGTGACGGCGGCGGGCGCGTCCGCCTTCTTGCGCGACAGGGCCAGCTTGCGTGCCGCTGCCAGGCGATCGGTGGCCGATGCGGGCAGCTCGTCGAGTTTTTCGTTCAGTGCATGGCGCACTTTGTAAGCGAAATTGAGATCGTCGGTGTTCATAATTTAATTCCCTTGGCTTTCAGCGATTCGGCGAGCGTGTGGGTAGCTCTAGAGCAATGTGTTTTCACGCTACCTTCGGAGCAACCCATCGCTTCCGCTGTTTCAGCCACATCCATGTCCTGCCAATAACGCATGAGGAAGGCTTCGCGTTGACGTGAGGGCAGTTTTTGTACCTCTGCATCAATCAAATCAAGGATTTGCGCGCGTTCGACCTGGTCGGCCGACGATTCGGCGGCGCTGGAGCCCTGTTCCGATTCATAGGTGTCAAGTATATCAAAATCCTCATGTTCGTCGCCCGAGGGCTTCATGCCGGAAAACAGGCTGACCCAGGTGTTGCGAACTTTTTCGCGGCGAAAATAATCAAGGATGGTGTTCTGCAAGATGCGCTGGAACAGCATCGGCAGCTCGGCGGCCGGCTTGTCGCCGTATTTCTCGGCCAGCTTGATCATGGCATCCTGCACGATGTCGAGTGCCGATTCTTCCTTGCGGACCGCGTAGGCGGCCTGCTTGAAAGCGCGCCGCTCGACATTTTCTAGAAAGTCGGATAATTCTTTGTCTGTTGCCATGCGGTATGGGGATCTTAGCGGCTGCGGGGTGCGGTGGGCGAATGGGGGCGGGTATGCTTTTTGCAACCCCGTGCATGCTAGCAAAAAATGTGCGTTTCCGCAGGGTTTTTGCACGTTGTGCGGGCAAAAATGCAGCGAGGCCGACATTTTCCTTGACCATCATGGTGCAACGCGATAACGTATGGGACGCTTTGAACACCCCAAAGCCCTATGGTCAGGTCGCGACCGGCACACAAGGCCATCCGCGACAAGACGCGCTTTCATTTGTAGGCAGTTTGTTCTAACCCGCGCCACAAGCGCGAGCGGTTCGTACAGGCGCCACAGAAACTCCAGCCAAACGAGTTGCGTTAAGCGTTGTTTTGTAAGGTATCTATGGGTGCCCAAAGAAATTGCGTGACCGCATGAAAAGGGAAGCAGGAGCACTGTTGCGTTAGGCGTACCTCGTCAGGAAAGAACATCCGATCAATCTCCAATGGACCTTGAAAGGAATGTTTCATGAATACCGAAGCAGCAGCAGGACCCATTACCGGCGCAGAAATAGTCGTGCGCTGTCTGGCTGAAGAGGGCGTCGAGCACGTCTTTGGATACCCGGGCGGAGCCGTACTCTACATCTACGACGCCATCTTCCAGCAAAACAAATTCCAGCATATCCTGGTACGCCACGAGCAGGCCGCGATCCACGCCGCCGATGCCTATTCGCGCAGCTCGAACAAGGTCGGTGTCGCCATCGTCACGTCCGGTCCGGGCGTCACGAATGCCGTCACGGGCCTGTCGACCGCCTACATGGACTCGATTCCCATGGTCGTGATCTCCGGCCAGGTGCCGAGCCACGCCATCGGGCAGGATGCGTTCCAGGAATGCGACACGGTCGGCATCACGCGCCCCGTCGTCAAACACAACTTCCTCGTCAAGGACGTCAAGGACCTGGCAGCGACGATCAAGAAAGCCTTCTTCATCGCCCGTACCGGCCGTCCGGGACCCGTGCTGGTCGATATCCCCAAGGATATCAGCATGCACAAATGCAACTTTGACTATCCGAAGGAAGTCGAGATGCGTTCCTACCGTCCCGTCGACAAGGGCCATTCGGGCCAGATCCGCAAGGCCGTGCAGCTGCTGCTGCAAGCCGAACGCCCGATGATCTACACGGGCGGCGGCGTCATCCTGGCAAATGCCTCGGCCGAGCTGAACAAGCTGGTCGACCGCCTGGGTTTCCCGTGCACCAACACCTTGATGGGTCTGGGCGGCTACCGCGCCTCGAGCGAGCAGTATGTCGGCATGCCCGGCATGCACGGCACCTATGAAGCGAACATGGCGATGCAGAACTGCGACGTCCTGATCGCCATCGGCGCCCGTTTCGATGACCGCGTGATCGGCAACCCGAAACATTTCGCCTCGCATCCGCGCAAGATCATCCACGTGGACATCGATCCATCGTCGATTTCCAAGCGCGTCAAGGTCGATATCCCCATTGTCGGCAACGTCAAGGATGTGCTGATCGAGTTCCTCGCGCAACTCGACGCGGCCGAAGCCAAGCCGAACGTCAATGCCTTGAGCAACTGGTGGAAGCAGATCGCCGAATGGCGTGGCCGCGAATGCCTGAAATATCCAACGTCCGACCTGGTCATCAAGCCGCAAGCGGTGGTCGAGAAAGTGTTCCAGATCACCAAGGGCGACGCTTTCATCACGTCCGACGTGGGTCAGCACCAGATGTGGGCCGCGCAATATTATGGTTTCGACAAGCCGCGCCGCTGGATCAATTCCGGCGGCCTGGGCACCATGGGTGTCGGCTTGCCGTACGCCATGGGCGTGCAGATGGCCAATCCGGACGCCACCGTCGCTTGTATTACCGGCGAAGGCTCGATCCAGATGTGCATCCAGGAGCTCGCCACGTGCAAGCAATACCACCTGACGCCAAAGATCATCATGCTCAACAACCGTTTCCTCGGCATGGTGCGCCAGTGGCAGGAAATCGATTACGGTTCGCGCTACTCCGAGTCGTACATGGATTCGCTGCCCGACTTCGAGAAGCTGGCGGAAGCATACGGCCACGTGGGCATGAAAATTGAAAAACCGGGCGACGTCGACGGCGCCCTGAAAGAGGCGTTTGGCATGAAAGACAGGCTGGTATTCATGAACTTCATTACCGACCAGTCTGAAAACGTGTGGCCAATGGTGAAAGCCGGCAAGGGCCTGTCCGAAATGATGCTCGGTTCGGAGGATCTCTAATATGCGCCATATTATTTCTGTCTTGCTGGAAAACGAAGCGGGCGCCCTGTCGCGCGTGGTGGGCCTGTTCTCGGCACGCGGCTACAACATCGAAACATTGACGGTGGCGCCGACGGAAGACTCGACCCTGTCGCGCATGACCATCGTCACCAGCGGTTCGGATGACATCATCGAGCAGATCACCAAGCACCTCAACCGCCTCATCGAGGTAGTCAAGGTGGTGGACCTGACCGAAGGCCAGCATATCGAACGCGAGTTGATGCTGATCAAGGTCCGTGCCGTGGGCAAGGAGCGCGAGGAAATGAAGCGCACCGCCGATATCTTCCGTGGCCGCATCATCGATGTCACGGAAAAGACGTACACGATCGAACTGACCGGCAACAAGGTCAAGCTCGACGCGTTCATCGATTCGATCGACCGCGCCGCCATCCTGGAAACCGTCCGCACGGGCGGTTCCGGCATCGGCCGCGGCGAACGCATCCTCAAAGTATAAAAATATAAGTAGCACTACGCGGCCCGCGGGCCGCATTTAAAACAACAACGCATCATCAAATTATAGGAAATACCATGAAAGTTTTTTACGACAAAGACGCTGACCTCTCCTTGATCAAAGGCAAAAACGTCGCCATCATCGGCTACGGTTCGCAAGGCCACGCGCACGCGCAAAACCTGAACGATTCGGGCGTCAACGTCACCGTCGGCCTGCGCAAGGGCGGCGCTTCGTGGACCAAGGTCGAGCAAGCGGGCCTGAAAGTGGCGGAAGTCAACGACGCCGTGAAAGCGGCCGACGTCATCATGATCTTGCTGCCGGATGAAAACATCGCCCAGGTCTACAACGAAAACATCGCGCCGTTCGCCAAGCAAGGCGCCGTGCTGGCCTTCGCCCACGGCTTCAACGTGCATTACGGTCAAGTCGTGCCACGCGCCGACCTGGACGTGATCATGGTCGCGCCGAAAGCGCCGGGCCACACCGTGCGCGCCACCTACACCCAGGGCGGCGGCGTGCCCCACCTGATCGCCGTGTACCAGGACAAATCGGGCATCGCCCGCGACATCGCCCTGTCGTACGCCTCGGCCAACGGCGGCGGCCGTGCCGGCATCATCGAAACGAATTTCCGTGAAGAAACCGAAACCGACTTGTTCGGCGAACAGGCCGTGCTGTGCGGCGGCGCCGTGGAACTGATCAAGGCCGGTTTCGAGACCCTGACGGAAGCGGGCTACGCGCCTGAAATGGCGTACTTCGAGTGCCTGCACGAATTGAAGCTGATCGTCGACCTGATCTATGAAGGCGGCATCGCCAACATGAACTACTCGATCTCGAACAACGCCGAATACGGCGAATACGTGACCGGTCCTAAGGTCGTGACGTCGGCCACCAAGGATGCGATGCGTCAATGCCTGAAAGACATTCAAACGGGCGAATACGCGAAGAGCTTCATCCTGGAAAACAAGGCAGGCGCACCGACCCTGATCTCGCGCCGCCGTCTGACGTCCGAGCACCAGATCGAAGAAGTGGGCGCGAAACTGCGCGCCATGATGCCTTGGATCGCGAAGAACAAGATGGTCGACCAGTCGAAGAACTAAGCATTTACCGTTCTTTACAGGAAGCCGGCGCAAGCCGGCTTTTTTATGTGCAGGCGTTTGGCCGCCAACATCCGTTACAATCAGGCCCATTCAACCATACCGTCAGCACCATGCTTGTTTTTTCTAAAGTTTTTGTAGGGAATCTTCATGCGGTCAAGCGCCCCATCTCGGTTGCCATCAGCTGCTGGTTTCTGATCCTCAGCTCGTTGTTATCGCTGGCCTCGGCTTACCTTGGCCGCAACGATCCCGCCATGCTGGCCGGGATGACACACGGCGCGATTCCCGTCGAGGCGCAATACGTGATGATGCTCTTCAGCCTGGGCCTGACCCTGGTGACAGCCCTGGCCATGCTGCAAAGGCAGCGTGGCGCGCGCACCGTCTATCTGGTGTGGGGCGTGATCGACATTGCGTTCTGTCTGGCGACCTTGCCGCTGAAGATGAACGTCTTGCCTGGTGCGCTCATGTTGGCCGTCACCTGCGCCTTCCTGTACAGTCCGAAATCGAATGCCTGGTTTTCGCCGCGCAAGGCGGCCAATGATGCCTGCATGACGCCAGCTTGAGGTGCGCACGCTTTTGCTGCGTTTGCTTTACAATTCCGCCCTTCCTTTGCAGTTTCCTGTGGACTGCATCTGTTTCGGTATCTGCCGACCGCAACGCGCATCACCGCTTTTGTAGCACGCCAGGCGCTGGTTGATCAGCCGCTTGCGCAATCTGAAGGACCCCTATGACCGACCGCATCACCGCCGCAGTGCCCATGCCGGGCACTGCCGAATCTTCCATTTCCGAACGGCTTCCCGTGCTGGCCTTGCTGGCCCTGGCCATGACGGCGTTTCTCGCCCTCCTGTCGGAAACCTTGCCGGCCGGCTTGCTGCCGCAGATTGCCAAGGACCTCAATATTTCCGAAGTCATGACGGGCCAGCTGGTCACCGTGTACGCCATCGGTTCCATATTGACGGCGATTCCCCTGACGGCGCTGACGAGCAGCTGGCGCCGGCGCAATGTCCTGTTGCTGGCCATCATCGGCTTTTTGATCTTCAATACGGCGACGGCCCTGGCGCCCAACTACCTCGTCGCCCTGGTGTCGCGCTTCGTGACGGGCATGGCCGCCGGTCTGGCCTGGGGCTTGATGGCCGGTTACGCGCGCCGCATGGTGTCCGTCGAGCAGCAGGGCAGGGCGATGGCCATCGCCATGATCGGCACGCCGCTGGCCCTGTCGCTGGGCGTGCCGCTGGGCACCCTGATGGGCGGCGTGCTGGGCTGGCGCAGCATCTTCGGCATCATGTCCGGCCTGGCCGTGGTGCTGGTCGCGTGGGTGTTGCTGGCCGTGCCCGATTATCCGGGGCAAAAGCAGGGCGAACGCCTGTCGATCCGCCAGGTGTTCATGACGCCGGGCGTGCGGCCGATTCTGGCGGTGATCGTCGCCTGGATGCTGGCGCATAACATTTTATATACGTATATCGCGCCGTTCCTGGCGCCGTCCGGCTTGCGCCCCCGCGTCGACCTGGTACTGCTCGTGTATGGCGTGGGCTCCTTGGCCGGCATCTGGCTGGTCAGCCAGCTGATCGACCGCTGGCTGCGCCCGCTCGTGCTGGGCTGCATCGCCGCCTTTGCCTTCGTGATGGTGGCGCTGGGCCTGGCGATGGACTCGCCCGCCGTGATCTATGTCAGCATGGCCATCTGGGGCATCACCTTTGGCGGCGCCGGCACCTTGCTGCAGACGGCGTCGGCGGACGCGGCCGGTGACGGCATGGACGTGGCGCAAGCGATGGTGGCGACCATCTGGAACGTGGCCATCGCGGGCGGCGGCCTGGCGGGCGGCATGCTGCTCGACGGCTATGGCGCGGCGTCGTTCCCGTGGGCCATGCTGGCCTTGCTGCTGGTGGCGTTGACCATCGCCTGGTGCGCGCACCGCCACAGTTTCAAGCCGGGCCGGCGCAGCGGCGGCGCGGTGCTGGGTCACTAATAACATTGTTATTTGAAATGGCAGTGTGTTGAAATGTGAGCAGATGTGACTGCCAAGCACATTTTGTGACGATTTGTTAATTTGCGCCACAGGAATGAATGAGGCGTTAGAATCTACACAGTTTGACAAGTTTCTCAGGCGAAAGGGATGGCAAAAGCCTCCCCTTCGCGGGCTGTCAGCCACATTAACTACCTAGGAGTACCCCATGACCGTGATGAAATCCGTCCTTGTTGCCGCCGCAGCCACCGTTGCCCTGAGCGCGCAAGCCCACGCACAAGCTCAAACCTTGCCGACTTCCGGCACCCTGGTGGTGGTCCCCGCATTTGGCGAAGTCAAGCATGTCAATGACCAGGTGGTCGCTACCCTGGCCGTCGAAGAACAGGACAAGGACAAGGCTGCCGCCGCGTCGAGAGTCAACCAGAAGATGAACAAGGGTATCGCCATCGTCAAGCAGGCCGATCCGTCGGCGGCCCTGAAATCGTACGGCTACTACACCTATCCCGTGTACCCGGAAGAGCGCCCATTGCCAGCCGGCGCCGTGGCCAAGCCGCGTTTGCCAACGGCCTGGCGCGTCGGCCAGTACCTGGAAGTGACGACGGCCAACCTGGCCTCCTTGCCAAAAACCGTGTCGGCGGCGCAAGGCGTGCTGACCCTGAATGGCTTGAATTTCGGCCTGAAGCCGGAAACCATCCGCTTGCTGGACGACCAGCGCATCGCCGCCACCTATAAAAACCTGAACGAGCGCGTGGCCGCCATCGCCAAGGCCATGGGCCGCAACGTCTCCGACGCCGTGCTCGATACGGTGGACTTCGAAGGTTCGGGCAACTACGCCACGGAAAGCCGTCCTGCCGCCGCGCCGATGATGATGCGTAGCGCCAAGATGGCCGAAGACAGCACCGTCGCCGAACCGAGCTTCGAGCCGGGCGAAACCACGCTCGACATGCGTGTCGTCGGCAAGGTCAAGTTCAAGTAAGCTGAAGTAAGCTGAAGTAAGCTGAAGTAAGCTGATCAATGCGGCGGGAAGATTGCCGCGTTAGCATGTTTTAAAAATCATGGGGCTGTTGGCCCCATGGTCGTTTTTGCCCCATTATTTTCAGGAGAACACCATGACCGTCATGAAATCGCTGCTGGCCGCAGCCGCCGCTGCCGTAGCCCTGGGCGCCCACGCCCAGACCTTGCCCACCGCCGGCACCCTCGTGGTGGTGCCGGCCAACGGCGAAGTGGTGCATGCGAACGACCAGGTGACCGTCACCCTGGCCATCGAAGAGCAGGACAAGGACAAGGCCGCCGCCGCCTCGCGCGTGAACCAGAAGATGAACCAGGGCACGGCCATCGTCAAGAAAGCCGACCCGCAAGCCGTGCTGAAGACCCAGGGCTATTACACGTATGCCGTGTACCCTGAAACGGCGCCCTTGCCGCCGGGCGTCTCCGCCAAGCCAAGGGTGCCGACGGGCTGGCGCGTGGGCCAGTACCTGCAGGTGACGACGACCAACCTGGCCGCCTTGCCGAAAACCGTTTCCGCAGCGCAAGGCGTGCTGACCCTGAACCGCCTGAATTTCGGCCTGGCACCCGCCACCGTGCGCAAGCTCGACGACCAGCGCATCGCCGCCGCGTACAAGAACCTCAATGAGCGCGTGGCCGCCATCGCCGGCGCCATGGGCCGCAACGTCAATGACGCCGTGATCGATACCATCGATTTCGAAGGTTCGGGCAACTATGCGCAGCGCGCCAACGTGGCAGGCGCGCGCGCCATGAGCGCCGATTCCATGGGCTATGGCGGCAGCCAGGTGGCCGAACCGAGCTTCGAACCGGGCGAAACGACCCTCAACATGGGCTTGGTGGCCAAGGTCAAGTTCAAATAAGGCTAGTATTGGTGTCAATATTGCCGGCTTGACGCCGCCGCGCTTTTCTTTGGCGGCGGCTCCTCTATAATGGCAACATCGGCAGGCGCACGCCGTGACAGTCTTGCGCCTGCCATCTGGCACCGAATCCCCTGCAGTACACAAGATATGGAACAACATGGCAAACTTCCCCCGTCGTAGAGGCAAGAACGGCACTCCCGCAGCATCCAAAGCGTCCCGCTTCAGTAAATTCGTGCGCCAGCCGGTGACCGATGGCACTGGCAAGAAAACCTTGCGCCGCCGCGGCATCTATCTGTTGCCGAACGCCTTCACGACGGCAGCCCTGTTTTGCGGCTTCTACGCCATCGTCATGGCCATGAACCAGAAGTTCGAACACGCGGCCTGGGCCATCTTCATCGCCATGATCCTCGACGGCCTAGATGGCCGCATCGCGCGCCTGACGAATACGCAGAGCGAATTCGGCGCCCAGTACGACAGCCTGTCCGACATGGTGTCGTTCGGCGCCGCGCCGGCGCTGGTGATCTACGAATGGTCGCTGCGCGGCATGGGTAAGCTGGGCTGGCTGGCCGCCTTCGTGTATTGCGCCGGCGCCGCCCTGCGCCTGGCCCGCTTCAACACGAACATCGCCGTGGTCGACAAGCGCTTCTTCCAGGGCTTGCCCAGCCCGGCGGCGGCCGCCATGGTGGCCGGTTTCATCCTGCTGATGAACGACCTGGAATTTGCCGGCAACCAGCTGGCCTGGGTGTCGTGGACGATCGCCCTGTTCTCCGGCCTGACCATGGTCACCAACGTGCCGTTCTACAGCTTCAAGGATGTGAATTTCCGCAAGTCCGTGCCTTTCATCGTGGTATTCCTGTTGGCATTGTTCTTCGCGCTCATTTCCATCGACCCGCCGAAAGTGCTGTTCCCGATTTTCGTCGCCTATGGCCTGTCCGGCTACGCCGTGTTTTTCTGGCGCATGGCGAAGGGCAAGCCCGTCAGCATCATCCAGACCGACCCCGAGCATTGATGCGCCGAGTCGGTAGCGTCGCCAGTCTTCAGCCAGCCAGGAGCAGCCATGAACACCAGCAACCGACTCATCATTTTTGACACCACCCTGCGCGACGGCGAGCAATCGCCGGGCGCTTCCATGACGCGCGAGGAAAAGCTGCGCATCGCCAAGCAGCTCGAGCGCATGAAGGTCGACGTGATCGAAGCGGGCTTTGCCGCCGCCTCGCAGGGCGACTTCGAGTCGATACGGGCGATTGCCGGCGCCGTGCGCGAATCGACCATCTGTTCGCTGTCGCGCGCCAACGACCGCGACATCGCCCGCGCCGCCGAAGCGCTGGCGCCAGCCGAACGCAAGCGCATCCACACCTTTATCGCCACCTCGCCGCTGCACATGCAGATGAAGCTGCGCATGACGCCCGAGGAAGTCTTGTTGCAGGCGCAGAACGCCGTGCGCTACGCGCGCCAGTTCACGGACGACATCGAATTCAGCCCCGAAGACGGCAGCCGCTCGGACGAGGATTTCCTCTGCCGCGTGCTGGAGGGCGTGATCGCCGAGGGCGCCACCACCATCAATTTCCCCGATACGGTGGGCTATGCCGTGCCTGAAATCTTCGGCAATACCATCAAGCGCTTGCGCGAACGCATACCGAACTCCGATAAAGCCATCTGGTCTGTCCATTGTCATAACGACCTGGGCCTGGCTGTGGCCAATTCGCTGGCCGGCGTCATGATCGGCGGCGCGCGGCAGATCGAGTGTACCGTCAATGGCCTGGGCGAGCGGGCCGGCAATACGGCGTTGGAAGAGGTGGTGATGGCGCTGCGCACGCGCGCCGCCTATTACAACCTGACGGTGGGTATCGATACGACGCAAATCGTGGCCGCCTCGAAAATGGTGTCGCAGATCACGGGCTTTGCCGTGCAGCCGAACAAGGCCGTCGTGGGCGCGAATGCCTTTGCGCACGCGTCCGGCATCCACCAGGACGGCATTTTAAAGGCGCGCGAGACGTATGAAATCATGCGCGCCGAAGACGTGGGCTGGACGGCCAACAAGATCGTCCTCGGTAAACTGTCGGGCCGCAACGCCTTCAAGCAGCGCCTGCACGAGCTGGGCATCGCGCTCGACTCCGAAGCAGAAGTCAACGCCGCCTTCCTGCGTTTCAAGGAGCTGGCGGACCGCAAATCCGAGATCTTCGACGAAGATATCATGGCCCTCGTCAGCGAGGAGCAGCAGGCGCAGGAGAGTGAGCACTACCGTTTCATTTCCCTGACGCAGCAATCGACGACGGGCGCCGTGCCCCATGCGCGCGTGGAATTTCTCGTCGGCGGCGAACAGCGCAGCTGCGAAGGGCGGGGCGACGGCCCCGTCGACGCCACCGTCAACGCCATCGAAAGCGCGGCCGCCAGCGGCGCGGAACTGGTCTTGTTCTCCGTCAATGCCATCAGCACGGGCACGCAGTCGCAGGGCGAAGTCACCATGCGCCTGTCGCGCGACGGGCGCATCGTCAACGGCGTGGGCGCCGACCCCGACATCATCGTCGCGTCGGCCAAGGCGTATTTGTCGGCGCTGAATAAATTACACGCGAAAGACGAGCGCATCGACCCGCAGCCGTAAGCCGGGGTCAGACCCGCCGGGTCTGACCCCAGAATTTGCATTTGGGATAGGCGCTAGTCTTGGTGCAAGACGCTCGTCACCAGAAAAAGCGGCGCTCTTCCTTGGCCGGATCGGGCCCGTTCATCATCATGCGCACGATGCCGTCGTGGTCGAAGTGCACGTGCATCATGGAATCCCACACGCCCGATTCCTTGTAGCGGTAGGACCAGACGTGGAGCTTGGGCAGCGGCAGGTAGGATGTTTCCGTCGGGCGCCCCAGGATGTGCAGCACGTCTTGCTGGGTCGATACGCCTACCTTGATGCGGGCAAAGCCTGGCGTGTCGAGCACCTGTTCGTAGGAAATCAACCTGTCGTCGGGACCGAAGCGGGCCATATATGTGTACTGGCCGTACGGCCCCGTCGCGTATTCGAGTTCCGGCCCCGTGGGCAGCTGATAGATATTCGTCGGACGGCCCAGGCGCGCTTCCACGGCGGCGCGCGGCTCACCCGGCTGCGGCGGCGGGACGTTCCAGCTGGCGCAGCCGGTCAGCGCGGCAAACAGCAGCGGCGTTGCTAATTTGAGCAGTTTTTTCATGTTTGACCTCCTGAAATGCAGGAAAACCCTATCATGCACCGAGAAAAGCGCGCACGGCAGGATACAGGCGGGCATTTTTCCGATATACTTGCGCGTCTGGTTGGAAGCCTAGGCCAGTATTTTAATAATCGTAGTTCACGGTGGATAGGGTTCAGACTCTGTGCACCGCATGTGAAAGGTTTATCATGACAGTAGAAAACATCAACAAAGCCGCTATCATCGCGGACAACGCACGTGGTCAAAACGACACCGGCTCCCCTGAAGTGCAAGTTGCACTGCTGACAGCTCGCATCAACGAACTGAACGGCCACTTCAAAGCCCACTCGAAAGATCACCACTCCCGCCGCGGCCTGATCATGATGGTCAACCGTCGTAAGAGCCTGTTGTCCTACCTGAAGGCTAAAGACGCTACCCGTTATCGCGACCTGATCGCTAAACTTGGTCTGCGCAAGTAATTTTTGCCGTACAAGGTTTATACAGAAATGCCTGCGCCAGTTCGCTGACGCGGGCATTTTGTCATTTGAATTCCGGATTTATGTCGAGAAGTACAGTATTCTCTACCGATATCATGTTTTAAAAGTAAAGTAGTAAAGGCGGCAACGGTGTTTCCGCCGCCTGTGGTGAGGTGAACGACAGCCCCTGAAAATCTGTCGGCAATTAGAAAAGGGATACCCCATGTTTAACAAAGTTACGAAAACCTTCCAGTACGGTCAACATCAAGTGACCCTGGAAACCGGCGAAATCGCTCGTCAGGCATCCGGCGCAGTGCTGGTGTCGATCGAAGATACCGTCGTTCTGGCAACGGTGGTGGCACGCAAAGATGCCAAGCCAGGCCAGGATTTCTTCCCTTTGACGGTTGATTATGTCGAGAAAACCTATGCTGCCGGTAAAATCCCGGGCGGTTTTTTCAAGCGCGAAGGCCGTCCTTCCGAAAAAGAAACACTGACATCGCGTCTGATCGACCGTCCTATCCGTCCGCTGTTCCCGGAAGGCTACCTGAATGAAGTGCAAGTCATCATTCACGTGCTGTCGGTCAACCCTGAAATCGATCCGGACATCGCCGCCATGATCGGCGCATCGGCCGCCCTGTGCGTGTCGGGCGTGCCTTTCAACGGTCCTATCGGCGCCGCGCGCGTCGGCTACGCCAACGGCCAGTACATCCTGAACCCGACCGTCCAGCAACTGAAAACGTCGGAAATGGACCTGGTTGTCGCCGGTACCGAAACGGCCGTGCTGATGGTCGAATCGGAAGCGAAACAGCTGTCCGAAGAAATCATGCTGGGCGCCGTGGTCTTCGGCCACGACCAGATGAAAGTCGTCATCGACGCGATTCACGACCTGGTGCGTGACGGCGGCAAGCCGGAAGTGGAATGGGCGCCTGCGCCGAAGAACGAAGCACTGATCGCCCGCGTCGCGCATTTCGCCAACGCCAAGATCAATGACGCGTATCAAACCAAGGACAAGCAGGAACGTACGGCCAAGCTGAAGGCGGCAACGTCGGAAGTGATCGCCGACCTGTCGGCCGAAGCGGCTGCCGCCGGCGGCGCGTCGATCGACAGCGCGGAAGTGAACAACATCCTGTTCGACATCGAAGCGAAAATCGTGCGTACGCAGATCCTGGATGGCGAGCCACGCATCGACGGCCGCGACACGCGCACCGTGCGTCCGATCTCGATCCGCACCAGCGTGCTGCCACGCACCCACGGTTCGGCCCTGTTCACGCGCGGCGAAACGCAGGCGCTGGTCGTGGCAACGTTGGGCACAGCCCGCGACAGCCAGAAGATCGACGCGCTGATGGGCGAGTTCACCGATTCGTTCATGCTGCATTACAACATGCCTCCGTTCGCCACCGGCGAAACGGGCCGTGTCGGTACGCCGAAACGCCGCGAAATCGGCCACGGCCGCCTGGCCAAGCGCGCGCTGATCGCCGCCCTGCCAGCCGCCGAAGAGTTCAGCTACTCGGTGCGCCTGGTATCGGAAATCACGGAATCGAACGGCTCCTCGTCGATGGCTTCCGTGTGCGGCGGCTGCCTGGCACTGATGGACGCCGGCGTGCCGATGAAAGAGCACGTGGCCGGTATCGCCATGGGCCTGATCAAGGAAGGCGGCAAGTTTGCCGTGCTGTCCGACATCCTGGGCGACGAAGATCACCTGGGCGACATGGACTTCAAGGTGGCCGGTACCCGCAACGGTATCACGGCGCTGCAGATGGACATCAAGATCATGGGCATCACCAAGGAAATCATGCAAGTGGCACTGGCGCAAGCCAAGGAAGGCCGTGAGCACATCCTGGGCGAAATGCAAAAAGCCATGCCGCACGTCAAAACCGAACTGTCCGATTTCGCACCGCGTCTGATCACCATCAAGATCAACCCGGAAAAAATCCGTGACGTGATCGGCAAGGGCGGCGCCGTGATCCGCGCGCTGACCGAAGAGACGGGCACCCAGATCGACATCAGCGACGAAGGCGTGGTCACCATCGCTTCCGTCGACGCGCAAGCCGGCCAGGAAGCCAAGCGCCGCATCGAAGAACTGACCGCTTCCGTCGAAGTGGGCAAGACCTACGAAGGCACCGTGCTGAAACTGCTGGACTTCGGCGCCATCGTGCAAGTCATGCCAGGCAAGGACGGCTTGCTGCACATCTCGCAGATCGCCAACGAGCGCGTCAACGCCGTTGCCGACTACCTGAAAGAAGGCCAGCTGGTGCGCGTCAAAGTGCTGGAAACGGACGACCGCGGCCGCTTGAAGCTGTCGATGAAAGCTGCAGAAGGCAACGAAGCGCCAGCCGCTTAAGTCAGACTGACTGCGGCCTCGGCCGCATGCTCAACAACCGCCGGTGCGCAAGCCCTGGCGGTTTTTTTATGCATATCGCTTGCGCTGTATCGAAGGTGTGTGCCGACGCATGCACCGGCCTTGATCCAGCGCGTATCGGCCGCCGTCGCGCCTTGTAGATTCGGAGTGGGACTTTCCCTCGAACGAGTCTTCCAAGGAGATGCAGCATGCGCACATTCTGCGGGCTGGCCGCCGCCTTTCTGCTTGCCGTCGCGCCCGGCGTCCGGGCACAGCTGGACAACGTACCCACGCCGGTGCCGTTGCCCATCCCCATCGCCGCCGCGTCCGCGTCCATGCCGGCGCAAGACCTTGACGCCTTGCGCGCCGTGCATGCGCGCGAAATCAATGACCTCAGCACGTTCAGGACGGCGGGCTTGCCGCGGGACGCAATCGACGCCTACCTCGAGAGCGGGCCGGGACAGCAGTTCCTGCGCGAGCTGCGCGCCGCCGATCCTGCCGCCTCGGCCGACACCATCTATGCGCGGGCGGTCGAGCAGCTCGCTTCCGGCAGCACCGTGCCCGACTTGCAAGCCATGTCAGCCGCATTGGTAAAAATCGTGCCGCATGGCCAGAATGTGTCGCCGTATTCGCCGTATTTCACTACCAGCGCGCAATTGCAGCTGGCTTCTGGCCGCTGCGCCACCCTGGCCGACTGTTTCGGCTTGCCCTTGAAGAGCGAGGCGCCGCTGTATGATGTGTATCAGATCATGCCCAAGGGCACCGTCAACGTATTCGTCAGCGAGGTGGCGCCGACGGAAGAGCTGGGCGGGCTGGTACGGCGCAAGGGTGGGGCGCAGCAGTATTTATTGCCCAACCGTAGTCTGTGGTCGGCACCCGTGCTGATCGGCACGATCAAGAATTGAGGAGAGATGATGGATCAGCAGCGTTTGCAAGCCCATGCCGCGGAACTGGAGCAGTTGCTGGCCCGCCTGGCGCCCGCCGACGGCGAGGTGGCCGACCTGCGCAGCGCGCTCGAGCCGCTGCTGGCCCTGGCTGGCAGCGGTGCCTTGAGCGCGCCGCTGCCGTGGGGCGATATCCCCGGCGGGCGCTATTTTACGGAAGGCGGCTTGCGCCGGTACCCCGAGCTGGAACAGGCATTTGCCCGCTTCCGCATCGAGGCGACGGGTGGCGAATCGCCGGCTCTGCGCAAGCTGCGCGGCGAGATATAGTTAATATTTTATTAATGTATAGTTAATATAAGGTATCAATTGTTGTTTATGGGTAATCGATAGTCGGTATTGCTTGACGACAAATTCTTATTCCCCGACCATGGCGCATCCCTCCCGATTTTCTCTTTTTTATTGGATGCACCATGTTGTCCTCCCTTAAGGCGCGGCTGATCGCCATCGCCGTTTCCATCGTCGTGCTGGCCATGCTGGCCGTCGCCATCGCCAATTTCTTCACCACGCGTTCAAGCACCCTGGCCGCGCTCGACACGCAGATGCTGCAGTTGTCGCACAGTCATGCGCAAGCCATCGCCGAATGGCTGCGTTCCAAGCAAGCCGTCGTGGGCTCGCTCAAGCAGGGCGCCACGGCGGCCGATCCGCTGCCGGCCCTGAAGGCGGCCGAGCAGGCAGGCACGTTCGACATGGCGTATATCGGCTTTGCCGACAAGCACGCCGTCTTCTCGCAGGAGCGCAAGCGCGCCGCCGACTACGATCCCACGGCGCGGCCCTGGTACAAGCTGGCGTCCGAAGTGGGCGGCCCCATCATTACGGCGCCGTATATCGGCGCCAGCACGGGCAAGCTGGTGGTGACGTTCGCCGAGCCGCTGGGCGGCAAGGGCAGCGTGACGGGCGTGATGGCGGCCGACGTGATGATGGATGCGGTGGTGCAAAACGTCGCCTCGATCAAGCCGACGGCGGCCAGCTATGCCTTCCTCGTCGATGGCGGCGGCAAGATCATCGCCCATCCGGACGGCAAGCTGACGCTGAAGCCGCTGGCCGAGCTCGATCCAGGCCTGAGCGCGCAGGCGCTGGCCGATATCGAAAAGAGCGGCGACGGCGCCGCCATCCGCCTGGACGGGCGCGACGGCATCTTGCATGTGAGTAAGGTTCCAGGCAGCGACTGGCTGCTGGCGACCGTGCTCGACCGTACGGAAGCGACGCAAGCCTTGAGCTCCATGCTGCGCGCCTCGGCACTGACGGCCTTGCTTGTGCTGGCCCTGGCCGCCACGGTACTGAGCGTGCTGGTGGCGCGCGCCTTGCGCCGCCTCGGCTTGGTGCGCGATGCGATGGAAGCGATCGCCACGGGTGACGGCGACCTGACCAGCCGCCTTGATGCGCAAGGCACGGACGAGCTGGCGCAGATCGCCAAGGCCTTTAACTTGTTCGTCGAAAAGATCGCCACCGTGCTGGTGCAGATCCGCAGCATCAGCACCCTGGTGCGAAGCGAGTCGGCCGATATTGCCGCCGGCAACGCCGACCTGTCCTCGCGCACGGAAGCGCAGGCGGGCGCGCTGGAAGAAACGGCCAGTTCGATGGATGAGCTGACCTCGACCGTCAAGCAGAACGCGGAAAACGCGCATGCGGCCAACGAATTGGCCGTGTCCGCTTCGGAAGTGGCGGCCAAGGGCGGGCGCGTGGTGCAGCAGGTGGTGGGCACCATGGCAGGCATCCAGGAAAGCTCGCGCAAGATCGTCGACATCATCGGCGTGATCGACGGCATCGCCTTCCAGACGAATATCCTGGCCCTGAACGCGGCCGTCGAGGCGGCGCGCGCGGGCGAGCAGGGCAGGGGCTTTGCCGTGGTGGCGTCCGAAGTGCGCAACCTGGCGCAACGCTCCGCTGGCGCGGCGAAGGAAATCAAGGAATTGATCGGCGACTCGGTGGAGAAGGTCGATGCGGGCGGCCGCCTCGTCGATGAGGCGGGTCAGACCATGGATCAGGTGGTGGCCTCGGTGCAGCAATTGACGACCATCATGAGCGAAATCACGGTGGCCAGCCGCGAACAGAGCGCCGGCATCGGCGAGATCAATACGGCCGTCACGCACATGGATACCATGACACAGCAGAATGCCGCCCTCGTCGAGCAGGCGGCGGCCGCGGCGGAAAGCCTGCAGGAGCAGGCCGTGGATCTGGCGCAAGCCGTCGGCATGTTCCGCCTGGGCGATGCCGGCCCTGCCGCCGCGCCCGCGCCCGTGACGCGCCTCAAGGCGAAGCCGGCTGCTCCGGCGCCACGCGCGCCGGCCCGCGCGCTGTCGCCGGTCAAGCCCGTCAAGGCGGCCAAGTCCGGCGCCGACGAGTGGGAAGAGTTTTAAGCTGCAAGCGTAGCGATCTGCGCGTTCATCCGCGTTTTTGTCAGGCCAGCCTGCCAAAAGCGCAGTTCGTCGCAATCGGCGTGCCGGCCGGGAGCGGTATGGCTATAGTGACACCATACCGCAAGCCCACTGCCAGACACCCGAGGAGAACAACATGAACGTCGCTAAAAACATGGAAATCATTGCCGTTGCCGCCGCCATCCTGCTCGGCGCCGGCTGTTACGCCATCGCTCCGGCCGCCCCGGCCCTGCAAGTGGCCAGTTCCACGGCCAGCCTGACCGCGCCAGCGAACAAGGCTGCCATGCAAGTGGTGGTGGTCAAGGCCAGGCGCCTGAGCGCCGCCGAGAAAGCCCGTTTCGCATAATCATTGCCAGTCATTTTCCGCGCTGCTAGAGTGCAAGGCGCGATGCAATGCCGGTCTCCCCAGGCGGACGACCAGATACATAAAAACAAGATACCGAGGATGCACTACATGAAAAAGATACTGCAACTGGCGCTGCTGTTCCTGGCGACACTGGGCCTGGTGCGCGGCGTGGCCGCCGAGACCCGCTTGCTGGAAATGCGCAACGTCGACGCCCGCGTGGTGCGCGTCAAGCTCGATGGCGTGATGGAAGTGCGCATTCGCCAGGGCAACGTGCCTTCGCTGAGCATCACTGCCGACAAGCGCTATATCGCCGATGTCAGCACGGCGCAAAGCGGTGACACGCTGCACATCGAAACGGAAGTGCGCGGCTTCAAGCTCGGCCCCACGTCGATCCGCGCCGACCTGGTCTTGCCGAACTTGCGCGAGCTGAGTTCGGAAGGCTTCGGCAGCACCGACATCACGGGTTTCAAGGGCGAGGAACTGACCCTGTCGCTGGAAGGGGCGGGCAGCATCAAGCTGGTGGGCGACTACCGCAAGCTCAATGCCAGCCTGGGCGGCGTGGGCAGCATGCAGCTCTGGATCGGCAACAATGAGCGCGCGGAGCTGGACTTGCAGGGCGCCGGTTCCGTGGTGCTGGGCGGACGCGGGCGCATGCTGAAGGCCAGCCTGGGCGGCCTGGGCAGCCTGAATGCGCAACAGTTCGAAGTCGATGCCGTCAACCTGGAATTGAGCGGCCTGGGCAATGCCACGGTGAATGCCCATACGAATGCCAAGCTGAACCTGAGCGGACTCGGTTCGGTGGTGGTGTACGGCAAGCCGGCCAACCGCGACGTCAGCGTCGAGGGCCTGGGCAAAGTTAGCTGGAAGTAAGGGGCTCCTGCCTTGGGCAGGATAGGAAAAGAAAAAGCAGTCAGACCACATCCCATTCCGATGAAAAAACTGATCATTACATTACTCATGCTGTTGACGATACAGCTACCCGCGCGGGCTGGCTTCGTCGAAGGCGCCAGCGCCTACAACAACAAGAATTACGCGCTGGCTTATAAGGAAATATTGCCCCTTGCGAAGACCGGCAATGCCGATGCCCAGCACTTGCTGGGCTTGATGTATTACATGGGACGGGGCTTGCCGCAGGATTACAAGCAAGCGATGTTCTGGCACCGCAAGGCGGCCGAGCAGGGCAAGGCCGACGCCCAGTACGTGGTGGGCGCCATGTATTACACGGGCAACGCCGTGCTGCAAGACCACAAGCAGGCCGTCAGCTGGTTCCGCAAGGCGGCCGAGCAGAACCATGCCGAGGCGCAGCAGGTGCTGGGCCTGATGTACCGCTATCACATGGGCGGCGTGCAGCAGGACAATGTCATCGCCTACATGCTGTGGAACCTGGCGGCCGCGAATGGCAACGCGAATGCGGCCGACCAGCGCGCCGCCGTGGTGCGCAAGATGACGCATGAGCAAGTCGAGGAAGGGCAGGCCCTGTCGGCGAAATGGAAGCCGGGCACGCCCTTGCCGCGCCAGTCGAAGACGGGCGGCGCTTAGGAGGGACCCTCCCTGCAAGGGTGGACGGCTTGGCGTACAATCGCCGTTTCCCCTTGAAAGAGTCCCGCCATGCGTGCAGTTGCCATCAGCCAGCCAGGTCCCGCCGACGTTTTGCAGATCGCCGAACGTCCCATGCCGCAATATAAGGCGGGCGAACTGCTGATCAAGGTGCACGCGGCCGGCATCAACCGCCCCGACGTGCTGCAGCGCCTGGGCAAATATGCGCCGCCAGCCGGCGCCTCGGACTTGCCTGGCCTGGAAGTGGCGGGCGAAGTCGTCGATGGCGACTTTGCCAATACCGGATTCAAGAAGGGCGACCTGGTCTGCGCGCTGGTGCAGGGCGGCGGCTATGCCGAATACTGCGCCGCACCCGCCGGCCAGTGCCTGCCCTTGCCCAAGGGCTTGACGGCGCTGGAAGGTGCGTCTTTGCCGGAAAACTTCTTTACCGTCTGGAGCAATGTGTTCGACCGCTGCGCGCTGGCGGACGGTGAAACGTTATTGGTGCAGGGCGGCACCTCGGGCATCGGCGTGGCGGCCATTCAATTGGCGGCCGCGCTCGGTCACCGCGTGTTTGCCACGGCCGGCAGCGACGAGAAGGCGCGCGCCTGCGAGGCGCTGGGCGCCGAACGGGGTATCAATTACCGCACGGAAGACTTCGTCGCCGTCGTCAAGGAATTGACCGCCGGTAAAGGCGTCGACGTCATCCTCGACATGGTGGGCGGCGACTACCTGCCGCGCGAAATCGATTGCCTGGCCGACGATGGCCGCATCGGCCTGATCGCCGTGCAGGGCGGCACCAGGGCGGAGCTGGACCTGGGTGCCTTGCTGCGCCGTCGCCTGACGGTGACAGGCTCCACCTTGCGTCCCCGTTCCGTCGCCTTCAAGGCGGCCATCGCGCACCACCTGCGCACGACCGTCTGGCCGCTGATCGAAGCGGGCAAGATCAAGCCCGTGATCCATCAAACTTTCCCGTTAGAAAAAGCCAACGAGGCGCATGCCTTGATGGAAGCGAGCACGCACGTGGGCAAGATCATGTTGCAAGTTGCCTGAAACGGGGCACTGCCTGTTTGACCGGCATCGGTGCCGGAGTTAGAATGACGGGTTATTAAGAATTTAGGCTACTATGCGTCGCAAACTCGTCGTCGGAAATTGGAAAATGAACGGCAGTCGCACCTCGAACGCGGTGTTATTGTCTGAAATAGTTGCTGGCTTGACCGCCTCTGGCGCCGCCAGCGCCGTCTGCGTGCCCGCGCCCTACCTGGCGCAGTGCCAGGCGCAATTGGCGGGCACGGCGCTCGGCTGGGGTGCGCAGGATGTTTCCGCGCATGCCAGCGGCGCCTACACGGGCGAAATCTCGGTCGCCATGCTGCAGGATTTCGGCTGCGGCTATGTGGTGATCGGGCATTCCGAGCGCCGCGCCTACCACGGCGAGACCGATGCGCAGGTGGCGGCCAAGACGGTTGCCGCGCTGGCGGCGGGCATCGTGCCTATCGTCTGCATCGGCGAGACCCTGGCGCAGCGCGAAGCGGGCCAGACCAATGCCGTGGTGGAGCAGCAACTGGGCGCCGTGCTGGCGGCGATTTCCGCCGACGACGTGGCGAAACTGGTGCTGGCCTATGAGCCGGTCTGGGCCATCGGCACGGGCAAGACGGCCACGCCGCAAATGGCGCAGGACGTGCATCAGGTATTGCGCGCCCAGCTGGCAGAAAAGAATGCGGTAGCGGCCGCCGGCGTGCAGATCCTGTACGGCGGCAGCATGAAGCCGGAGAACGCAAAAGAATTGATGGCGATGCCGGATATCGATGGCGGTCTGATCGGTGGAGCAGCATTGAAGGCGGCGGATTTCCTGGCGATTATTCACGCCGCCGATTGAATTAATTTAAACTGAGAATGGAATTGCAATGAACATGATGTTCAATCTGGTAGTGGTAGTACAGGTTATTTCGGCATTGTCGATTATCGCGCTGGTGTTGCTGCAGCACGGCAAGGGCGCCGATATGGGCGCCGCCTTCGGTTCGGGCGCCTCGGGCAGCCTGTTCGGTGCGACGGGTTCGTCGAACTTCATGTCGAAATCGACGGGCGTCGCCGCCGCGATCTTCTTCGGCGCCACGCTGGCCCTGTCGCTGATGGCCAATCAGCGCGCCACCACGGTGGGCGGCGGCGTGATGGACAAGGTCGTCAAGCCGGTGCCGGTCACGGGCGCGGGCGCGATCCCGACGACGGTGCCTGCGGCAGCTCCGGCAGCCAGCGCTCCGGCAGCGGCGGCACCGGTCGCCAGCACCCCGGCCGGCGCGATTCCGAAGTAATTCTGCAGGAACTCGATGCCTCATCGAGAGTAATTCTCATTACGGGCAGATTATTGCTCAATGTTTTAGCAGCGCGGCAGGAAAAAATCGTGACGCGCTGGAAGATGTAAAAATTTATCGTTTTTATCTGTGTTTTGATGCATTTGTGCATTAACTTTAGCGCCAAAGCAGAGTAGAATACGGGCCTTACCGCCGACGTGGTGAAATTGGTAGACACGCTATCTTGAGGGGGTAGTGGCGCAAGCTGTACGAGTTCGAGTCTCGTCGTCGGCACCAGAAATCAGAAGCCAGCAACGGCGCACGAGCCATGGCTCGTACAAAGTTGCTGGCTTTTTTACGAGGATGTGTCGTTCGATCCTGGTCTTAGCTTTGATTGGGGTCGTGCGTTAGATACGCTGCAAATGATCGCAGCGTCCTCATTTAACCGATCGTTCAATATAAGCTCATCAATCGTGAACCTCGAAAATTACTTCCCCGTCCTGCTGTTCATTATTATCGGCCTCGGTGTCGGTATCGCTCCCCAGCTCCTGGGGCGCCTGTTAGGCCCTAACAAGCCTGACGCAGCAAAACTCTCCCCGTACGAATGTGGTTTTGAAGCATTCGAAGACGCGCGCATGAAATTCGATGTGCGCTACTATCTGGTCGCAATCCTGTTTATTTTGTTCGATCTGGAAACGGCATTCTTTTTCCCATGGGGCGTTGCAATGCGCGACCTGGGCTGGGCCGGTTTCGTCACGATGATGGTGTTCATCGCTGAATTCGTGGTCGGATTTTGGTACATTTGGAAGAAAGGTGCCCTTGACTGGGAATAAGCCATGGCTATTGAAGGCGTATTAAGCGAAGGTTTCATCACCACCTCGGCCGACAAGCTGATCAACTGGGCGCGCACCGGGTCTATGTTCCCGATGACGTTCGGTCTGGCCTGCTGTGCGGTCGAAATGATGCATGTGGGCGCAGCCCGCTACGATATGGACCGTTTCGGCGTCGTGTTTCGTCCGTCGCCGCGTCAGTCCGACGTCATGATCGTTGCCGGTACCCTGTGCAACAAGATGGCGCCGGCCCTGCGCAAGGTCTACGACCAGATGGCAGAGCCACGCTGGGTCATCTCGATGGGTTCCTGCGCCAATGGTGGCGGGTACTACCATTACTCCTATTCCGTGGTGCGCGGTTGCGACCGCATCGTGCCCGTCGACGTGTATGTGCCTGGCTGTCCTCCGACCGCTGAAGCCTTGCTGTACGGCATCATGCAGTTGCAGAACAAGATCAAGCGTACCAGCACGATCGCACGCTAACCGGGTCGCTTCAGATTATGACAACACATTTAGAAGTATTGCAAAACGCCCTCGGCACTGCCCTGGGCGATCGCGTTAGCACGACGGTTGCGCTGGGCGAAGTCACCTTGCAGGTCAAGGCCGAGGACTACCTGGCCGTAATGCAGACCCTGCGCGACGATCCGGCCCTGCATTTCGAGCAATTGATCGATCTGTGCGGCGTCGACTACTCGACCTATGGCGACGGCAGCTGGGATGGCCTGCGTTACGCGGCCGTGTCGCACTTGCTGTCGGTCAAGCACAACTGGCGCGTGCGCGTGCGCGTGTTCGCGCCGGACGACGACATGCCGCTGCTGCCCTCCGTGGTCGGCATCTGGCGCGCCGTCAACTGGTACGAGCGCGAAGCGTTCGACCTGCTGGGCATCCTCTTCGAAGGCCACAACGACTTGCGCCGCCTGCTGACCGACTACGGTTTCATCGGCCATCCGTTCCGCAAGGATTTCCCCGTCTCCGGCTATGTCGAGATGCGTTACGATCCGGAACAAAAGCGCGTGATTTACCAGCCCGTGACGATCGAGCCGCGGGAAAACGTGCCGCGCGTGATCCGCGAAGAACATTACGGGATGAAATAATGGCTGAGATTAAGAACTACACCCTGAACTTTGGGCCGCAGCATCCGGCCGCGCACGGTGTGCTGCGCCTGGTGCTGGAGATGGATGGCGAAGTCATCCAGCGCGCCGACCCGCATATCGGCCTGCTGCACCGCGCCACCGAAAAGCTGGCCGAACAGAAGACCTACCTGCAATCCGTGCCGTACATGGACCGTCTCGACTATGTGTCGATGATGTGCAATGAACACGCGTACGTGATGGCCATCGAAAAGATGCTGGGCCTGGAAGTGCCCCTGCGCGCGCAATACATTCGCGTCATGTTCGACGAGATGACGCGCATCCTGAACCACCTGATGTGGCTCGGCACCCACGCGCTGGACGTTGGCGCCATGGGCCCGTTCCTGTATTGCTTCCGCGACCGCGAAGACTTGTTCGACGCCTACGAGGCGGTATCGGGCGCGCGCATGCACGCGGCCTACTACCGTCCGGGCGGCGTGTACCGCGACCTGCCGGACGCGATGCCGCAGCACAAGGCCTCGATCATCCGCAACGCCAAGGCGATTTCCAAGCTGAATGAAAACCGCCAGGGTTCCCTGCTGGACTTCATCGAAGACTTCGCGCGTCGCTTCCCGAATTCCGTGGACGAGTACGAAACATTGCTGACCGACAACCGTATCTGGAAACAGCGTACCGTCGGCATCGGCGTGGTCTCGCCGGAAGATGCGCTGGCCATGGGCTTTACGGGCGCCATGCTGCGCGGCTCGGGCGTGCAGTGGGACTTGCGCAAGAAACAGCCGTACGAAGTGTACGACCTGATGGATTTCGACATTCCTATCGGCACCAACGGCGATTGCTACGACCGCTACCTGGTCCGCGTGGAAGAGCTGCGCCAGTCGAACCGCATCATCAAGCAATGCGTGGAGTGGCTGCGCAACAATGAAGGTCCTGTCATGACCAGCAACCGCAAGGTGGCGCCTCCGGGCCGCGTCGACATGAAGACCAACATGGAATCGCTGATTCACCACTTCAAGCTGTTCACGGAAGGTTTCCACGTGCCGCCAGGCGAGGCCTACAGCGCCGTGGAACATCCGAAGGGCGAGTTCGGCGTGTACCTGGTGTCCGATGGCGCCAACAAGCCGTACCGCATGAAACTGCGCGCGCCAGACTACGCCCACTTGCAGTCGCTCGACGAGATGGCGCGTGGGCACATGCTTGCCGACGCCGTGACCATCATCGGGACGCAAGATATCGTGTTCGGCAGTATTGACCGCTAAGAGGCAAAAAGTATGTTGTTATCAGAGCAATGCTATAAGAAAATTGACCGCGAGCTGGCCAAGTACCCGGCCGACCAGCGTCAGTCGGCCGTCATGGCCGCGCTGGCCCATGCCCAGGATGAACTGGGCTGGCTGGCGCCGGAAACCATGAAGGAACTGGCCGATTACATCGGCATGCCGGCGATTGCCGTGCAGGAAGTGGCCACGTTCTACAATATGTACAACGTGAAACCCGTGGGCAAGCACAAGATCACCGTGTGCACCAACCTGCCATGCGCCCTGTCGGGCGGCGTGCGCGCTGCAGAGTACCTGAAGCAGAAACTGGGTATCGATTTCCGCGAAACCACCGCAGACGGCCAGTTCACCCTGGTCGAAGGCGAGTGCATGGGTGCTTGCGGCGATGCGCCTGTCTTGCTGGTCAGTAATAAAACCATGTGCAGCTGGATGTCGAACGAGAAAATCGACGCCATGCTGGAGGAACTCAAGAAATGACGTCACTCCACAACCGCCATATCGATCCATTGATCCTGAAGGATCTGGATGGCAAGAACTGGCATTTGCAAGATTATGTGAACCGCGGCGGCTACAGCGCCCTGCGGCGTATCCTGGAAGAGAAAATCACGCCGGAACAGATCATCGCCGACCTCAAGGCGTCGTCCTTGCGCGGCCGTGGCGGCGCGGGTTTCCCTACCGGCTTGAAGTGGAGCTTCATGCCGCGCCAGTTCCCGGGTCAGAAATACCTCGTCTGCAATACAGATGAAGGCGAACCGGGCACTTTCAAGGACCGCGACATCATTCGTTACAATCCCCATGCCCTGATCGAAGGCATGGCCATTGGCGCTTATGCGATGGGCATCACCGTGGGCTACAACTATATCCACGGCGAGATCTTCCAGGAATACCTGCGTTTCGAAGAAGCGCTGGAAGAGGCGCGCGCCGCCGGTTTCCTGGGCGACAAGATCATGGGCAGCGAGTTCTCGTTCCAGTTGCATGCGCACCATGGTTATGGCGCCTACATCTGCGGCGAAGAAACGGCCCTGCTGGAATCGCTGGAAGGCAAGAAAGGCCAGCCGCGCTTCAAGCCGCCTTTCCCTGCCTCGTTCGGCCTGTACGGCAAGCCGACGACGATCAACAACACGGAAACCTTCGCGGCCGTGCCCTTCGTGCTGAACATCGGTCCAGAGAAATACCTGGCGATGGGCAAGCCGAACAACGGCGGTTCGAAGATCTTCTCGATCTCGGGCGACGTGGAAAAACCGGGCAACTACGAAGTGCCGCTCGGCACCCCGTTTGCGACCCTGCTGGAACTGGCAGGCGGCATGCGCGGTGGCAAAAAGATCAAGGCCGTGATTCCTGGCGGCTCGTCCGCGCCGGTGATCCGCGGCGACATCATGATGCAGACCGACCTGGACTATGACTCGATCGCGAAAGCCGGTTCGATGTTGGGTTCGGGCGCCGTCATCGTGATGGACGAAACACGCTGCATGGTGAAGGCGCTGGAACGCCTGTCCTACTTCTACTTTGAAGAATCGTGCGGCCAGTGTACGCCTTGCCGTGAAGGCACAGGCTGGATGTACCGCATGGTGCACCGCATCGAGCAGGGGCAGGGTCGTCCAGACGACCTGGACATGCTCAACTCGATCGCCGACAACATCCAGGGCCGCACCATTTGCGCGCTGGGCGATGCGGCTGCCATGCCGGTACGGGCCTTCATTAAGAATTTCCGTGAAGAATTTGAATATCATATCGAGCACAAGCATTGCTTAGTGCCCGCATATATCTAAGCTGCGTCAGGTAACGATCACCATGGTTGAAATCGAAATAGACGGCAAAAAAGTCGAAGTCCCTGCTGGTAGCATGGTGATGGACGCCGCCAACAAATTGGGAACCTACATTCCGCACTTCTGCTATCACAAGAAATTGTCGATCGCAGCGAACTGCCGCATGTGCCTGGTCGAAGTGGAAAAGGCGCCGAAGCCTTTGCCCGCTTGCGCGACCCCGGTCAGTGCCGGCATGATCGTGCGCTCCGCCAGCGATAAAGCTGTGCAGGCGCAAAAGTCGGTCATGGAATTCTTGCTGATTAACCACCCGCTCGATTGCCCTATCTGCGATCAGGGCGGCGAATGCCAGTTGCAAGACTTGGCTGTGGGTTACGGCAAGAGCGAATCGCGCTACAAGGAAGACAAGCGCGTCGTCACGCCGAAGGAAGCCGGTCCGCTGGTTTCCATGCAAGAGATGTCGCGCTGCATCCAGTGCACCCGCTGCGTGCGTTTTGGCCAGGAAGTGGCCGGCGTGATGGAGCTGGGCATGATCGGCCGCGGCGAACACTCGGAAATCGTGTCCTTCGTCGGTCAGTCGGTCGACTCCGAACTGTCGGGCAACATGATCGACCTGTGCCCGGTCGGCGCACTGACCTCGAAGCCGTTCCGCTACAGCGCCCGTACGTGGGAACTGTCGCGCCGCAAATCGGTCAGCCCGCATGACGGCCTGGGTTCGAACCTGATCGTGCAAGTGAAAGCTGGCAAGGTCAAGCGCGTACTGCCGCTGGAAAACGAAGCCGTCAACGAGTGCTGGATCTCGGACAAGGACCGTTTCTCGTACGAAGCGCTGGACAGCGCCGAACGCCTGACATCCCCGATGCTGAAACAAGGCAACGAGTGGAAGGAAGTCGATTGGCAGACCGCGCTGGAATACGTGGCGCACGGTTTGAAAAATATCAAGCACGAGCATGGCGCCGACGCCATCGCCGCGCTGGCAACGCCGCATTCGACCGTCGAAGAGCTGGTCCTGCTGCAAAAAGTCGTCCACGGTCTCGGTAGCGAGAACGTCGACTTCCGCCTGCGCCAGACCGACTTCGCGCTCGATGCCAGTGTGAAACCATGGCTGGGCATGCCGATCAGCGAATTTGGCCAGATCAAGCGCGCCTTCGTCATCGGCTCCTTCCTGCGCAAGGATCACCCATTGCTGGCCACGCGTTTGCGCGCGTCCGTCAAGGGCGGCGCCAAGCTGTCGATCCTGCACGCCTCCGACGATGATCAACTGATCACCATCGCCAACAAGATGATCGCAGCGCCAAGCGATTGGCTGGCGGCCTTGTCGGAAGTGGTCGTCGCTGTTGCTAAAGCGAAAGAAATCGCCGCGCCAGCCGGTTTTGAAGCGCTTGTTGCTTCCGACGTGGCCGTCGCCATCGCCGCCAGCCTGATGGCCGGCGACCATGGCGCCGTGCTGCTGGGTAACGCGGCAACGCAACACCCGCAAGCGTCGCAACTGCATGCTGCCGCGCAATGGATCGCCGAACAGACGGGCGCCAAGCTCGGTTACCTGACGGAAGCGGCCAACACGGTAGGCGCGCACCTGGTCGCCAAGCCGCGCGCCAACGTGCAAGCCGCCTTTGCCGTACCGAAGAAAGCTTACGTGCTGCTGCACGCCGAGCCGGAACTCGACGCCGCCAATCCACAGGCGGCCCGCGCCGCCCTCGATGGCGCCGACATGGTCGTGGCGATGTCGGCCTTCAAGCACGGCATGGATTACGCCGATGTCTTGCTGCCGATCGCTCCGTTCGCTGAAACTTCGGGCACCTTCGTCAACTGCGAAGGCCGTGCGCAAAGCTTCAACGGCACCGTCAAACCGCTGGCGGAAACCCGTCCAGCCTGGAAAGTGCTGCGCGTCCTGGGCAACATTCTGGGCCTGGCCGGTTTCGACTACGACACCTCGGAAGCGATCCGCGACGAAGCATTCGGTGCCGGCGTGACCGATCTGTCGGCACAGCTGAACAATATTGCCAAGAACGCACCGGAAGCGGCAAGCTACGCACCGGCCTCGCCAAAGCTGCAACGCATCGCCGACGTGCCGATCTACTTCGCCGACGCGCTGGTGCGCCGCTCCGAACCGCTGCTGCGCACGGTCGACGGCGCCGCGCCGCAAGCCCATCTGTCGCCGGCATTGGCCGCACAGCTGGGCATCAAGGCGGGCGACAAGGTCAAAGTGGCGCAAGGCTCCGGCAGCGCCATCCTGGTGGCGGCACTTCATGCCGGCCTGCCAGCCAATGTGGTCAAAGTGTCGGCGGCGCATGCCTCGACGGCCAGCCTGGGCGGCATGTTCGGTGACATCACAGTTGAAACAGCAGAGGGGAAAATCTGATGGCTCTGCCTGAATTTGTAAACGTCATCAACAGCAGCGGTCAGGATCTGCTGGGCGGCACGTGGCCGTTCTTCTGGACCCTGATCAAGATCCTGTGCGTGCTGTTGCCGCTGATGGGCCTGGTTGCCTACCTGACCTTGTGGGAACGCAAGCTGATCGGCTGGATCCAGATCCGCGTGGGCCCGAACCGCGTGGGCCCCTTGGGTTTGCTGCAGCCGATCGCCGATGCGCTGAAACTCTTGTTCAAAGAGATCATCATCCCGTCCAAGGCCGCCAAGGGCCTGTTCGTGATCGGCCCGATCATGACCATCATGCCGGCCCTGGCCGCCTGGTCGGTCGTGCCGTTCGGTCCGCAAGCCGTGCTGGCCAACGTCAACGCCGGCTTGCTGATGCTGCTGGCGATTACCTCGATGGAAGTCTACGGCATCATCATCGCCGGCTGGGCGTCGAACTCGAAGTACTCGTTCATGGGCGCCATGCGCGCGTCGGCACAGATGATTTCGTATGAAATCCCGATGGGCTTCGTGATGGTCATCGTGCTGATGGTCTCGGGCAGCCTGAACTTCATCGACATCGTCGGCGGCCAGCAGATCGGCTTCTTCGCCGACAAGGGCGTCAATTTCATGTCGTGGAACTGGCTGCCGCTGCTGCCGATGTTCGTCATCTACCTGGTGTCGGGCCTGGCTGAAGCCAACCGTCACCCGTTCGACGTCGTCGAAGGCGAGTCGGAAATCGTTGCCGGCCACATGGTCGAGTACTCGGGCATGGCCTACGCCATGTTCATGCTGGCCGAATACGCCAACATGATCCTGATCGGCGCCCTGGCTTCGATCATGTTCCTCGGTGGCTGGTCCGCACCATTTGCTTTCCTTGAGTTCTGGGGTGGTTTCGGCGGCTTCTTCTGGTTGTTCGCCAAGACCTTCTTCATCGTGTCGGTGTTCATCTGGGTACGCGGTACGTTCCCACGCTACCGTTATGACCAGATCATGCGCCTCGGCTGGAAAGTGTTTATCCCGTTGACGCTGGTCTACCTGGTCTTCGTCGCTGCCTGGATGCAGACATCCTGGAATATTTGGAAGTAAGAGAGTGCATACGAATGGATAAGGTAAAAGATTTCTTCAGCAGCCTCTTGTTAGGCGAGCTGATCAAGGGCATGGCGCTGACAGGCAAGTACATGTTTTCGCGCAAGATCACGGTGCAATTCCCGGAAGAGAAGACACCGATCTCGCCGCGTTTCCGTGGCTTGCACGCGCTGCGCCGCTACCCGAACGGCGAGGAACGTTGCATCGCCTGCAAACTGTGCGAAGCGGTTTGCCCGGCGATGGCCATCACGATCGAATCGGAACAGCGTGACGACGGTTCGCGCCGCACCACGCGTTACGATATCGACTTGACCAAGTGCATCTTCTGCGGTTTCTGCGAAGAGTCCTGCCCGGTCGATTCGATCGTCGAGACGCAAATCCTGGAATACCACGGCGAGAAACGCGGGGATTTGTATTACACGAAAGAGATGTTGCTGGCCGTAGGCGATCGTTATGAAAATGACATCGCCGCTGCGCGCGCCGCCGACGCACCTTATCGCTGATGGATGCGCCGCAGCTGACCAGCTGCGGCGCGCCCCTCGTTCATCTGTACGTCTATTGGGTTTTTTATGGACTTTAAAACAATTTTGTTTTACGCCTTCGCGCTGATCTTGATTCTGGCAGCGACGCGCGTCATCACGGCCCGTAATCCGGTCCACGCAGTACTGTTCCTGGTACTGTCCTTCTTCTCGGCAGCGGGCATCTGGATGCTGCTGCAAGCTGAATTCCTGGCCATCGTGCTGGTATTGGTGTATGTCGGCGCCGTGATGGTGCTGTTCCTGTTCGTGGTCATGATGCTCGATATCAATATCGACCGCATGCGCGAAGGCTTCTGGGGCTATCTGCCATTGTCCGTGACGGTGGGCGTGATCATCGTGCTGGAAATGGCCGCCGTCCTGTGGCACGGTTTCCGCAACTTTGCGCCTAGCATCGCGCCGGTGAACGTCAACCTGGGCGGCACCAAGGAACTGGGCCTGCTGATCTACACGAAATATGTGTTCGCCTTCGAAATCGCCGCCGTCGTGCTGCTGGTGGCCATCGTAGCCGCCGTCGCACTGACCCTGCGCAAACGCAAGGACACCAAGCATTTTGCTCCAGGCGATGCCGTGCGCGTCAAGCGCAACGACCGCCTGAAGATCATCAAGATGGACGCGGTCGTCGAGCGTCCTGCGGCTGAGCCGGAAGTTAAGGAGGCACCATGACATTATCGCTCACACATTTTCTGGTCCTGGGCGCGATCCTGTTCGCAATCTCGATCGTCGGTATTTTCCTGAACCGCAAGAACATCATCGTATTGCTGATGGCAATCGAATTGATGCTGCTGGCGGTGAATATGAATTTCATCGCGTTCTCCCATTTCATGGGCGACGCGGCCGGTCAGATCTTCGTTTTCTTCATCCTGACGGTTGCCGCCGCTGAGTCGGCTATCGGTCTGGCTATTCTGGTGGTGATGTTCCGTAATCTGGATACCATCAACGTCGAAGACCTGGACAGCCTCAAAGGCTGATGTTTTTCAGACTCGATCTCTCGAATAATAACGATTAAGGTTCATCATGGCGGGGCAACTCCTCAACCCTAACCTCCTTCTTGCCGTACCGCTGGCGCCGCTGGCCGGTGCCGCGATTGCAGGCTTGCTTGGCACCCAGTTCCTGGGTAATTTGGTCGGACGCAAGACGTCGCATACCGCGACGATCCTGGGCGTACTGATTGCGTTCATCCTGTCCGTGCAGACATTGCTGGCAGTGATGGATGGCGCGACATTCAATGGCACGATCTATAACTGGATGACGATCGGCACCCTGAAGATGGAAGTGGGCTTCCAGATCGATTCGCTGTCGGCGATGATGATGTGCGTGGTCACCTTCGTTTCCCTGATGGTGCATATCTACACGATCGGCTACATGAAGGACGACGAAGGCTACAACCGCTTCTTCGCCTACATCTCGCTGTTCACGTTCTCGATGTTGATGCTGGTCATGGCCAACAACTTCCTGCAACTGTTCTTCGGTTGGGAAGCCGTGGGCCTGGTCTCTTACCTGCTGATCGGTTTCTGGTACCAGCGTCCGACGGCCATCGTGGCCAACATGAAGGCTTTCCTGGTCAACCGCGTGGGCGACTTCGGCTTTATTCTGGGCATCGGCCTGCTGCTGGCCTATGCCGGCACCATGAACTACCAGGAAGTATTCGCCAAGAAAGACGAACTGGCCCTGCTGACGATGCCGGGCACCGACTGGGCCCTGCTGACCGTTGCCTGCATCTGCCTGTTCATCGGCGCGATGGGCAAATCGGCGCAGTTCCCGCTGCACGTGTGGCTGCCTGATTCGATGGAAGGTCCTACCCCGATCTCGGCACTGATCCACGCCGCGACGATGGTGACGGCCGGTATCTTCATGGTCTCGCGTATGTCGCCGCTGTTCGAACTGTCCGACACGGCACTGTCCTTCATCCTGGTGATCGGCTCCATCACGGCGCTGTTCATGGGCTTCCTGGGCATCATCCAGAACGACATCAAGCGCGTCGTCGCTTACTCGACCCTGTCGCAGCTCGGTTACATGACCGTGGCGCTCGGTTCGTCCGCGTACTCCGTGGCCGTGTTCCACCTGATGACGCACGCATTCTTCAAGGCACTGCTGTTCCTGGGCGCCGGTTCCGTCATCATCGGCATGCACCATGACCAGGATATCCGCAACATGGGCGGCCTGCGCAAGTACATGCCGATCACCTGGATCACTTCCCTGATCGGTTCGCTGGCCCTGATCGGCACGCCGCTGTTCTCCGGTTTCTACTCGAAAGACAGCATCATCGAAGCTGTCGAAGCGACGCACATCTGGGGCGCTGGCTTTGCCCAGTTCGCCGTGCTGGCTGGCGTGTTCGTCACCGCCTTCTACTCGTTCCGCATGTATTTCCTCGTCTTCCACGGCAAGGAACGTTTCGGCCAGGCGCATGCGCACGGTCATGACGACCACCACGCGCCTGCGGCCAAGCACGATGCCCACGCGCATGACGACCATCATGAAGAGGAAGAGGACGACCACGGCCACCACGGCCTGGAACCTGGCCAGAAGCCGCATGAGTCCCCGTTCGTCGTCTGGTTCCCGCTGGTGATGCTGGCGATCCCTTCCTTGATCATCGGTTACCTGACGATCGGCCCGATGCTGCATGGCGATTTCTTCAAGGGCGTGATCTTTGTCGGCGAAAACCATCCAGCAATGGAAGAGTTGTCGCATGAATTCCACGGCGCAATGGCGATGGCGATCCACGGCCTGTCGACGGCACCGTTCTGGCTGGCATTGTCCGGCGTGGTGGCAGCCTACTACTGCTACATGGTCAACCCGCGTGTACCGGCCTGGTTCTTTGCCAAGTTCCACGCGATCCACACCCTGCTGGACAACAAGTACTACATGGACAAGTTCAATGAAGTCGTGTTCGCCGGCGGTGCCCGCTTGCTGGGTAATGGCCTGTGGAACTTCGGTGACAAGAAGCTGATCGACGGTTTCGTCGTCAATGGCAGCGCCAAGGTTGTCGCCTGGCTGTCCTCGCTGTCGCGAGTGTTGCAGACCGGCTACATCTATCACTATGCATTCGTGATGATCCTGGGCGTGCTGGGCTTCCTGATCTATTTCCTGCCATTCTGGCCCGCTAAGTAAGCTGACCTGATAAAAGAATACTGAGAACCATGATGCAGTCTACGATTTCTACACTACCTCCTTACCTGAGTCTGTCGATCTGGGTGCCGATCATTTGCGGCGTCCTGATCCTGGCTCTCGGCCGTGACAGCAAAGCGGGCTTTACCCGCTGGCTGTCGCTGGCTGGCGCCGTGCTCAGCATGCTGTGCACCTTGCCGCTGATCCAGCATTTCGACAACGCCGCACACGGCATGCAATTCGTCGAAAAAGCACCGTGGATTGAAACCTTCAATATCTGGTACTCGCTGGGTATCGACGGCCTGTCGCTGTGGTTCGTGCCGCTGACGGCCTTCATCACGGTCATCGTCGTCATTTCCGCTTGGCAAGTGATCGAGAAGCGCATCGCCCAGTACATGGGCTCCTTCCTGATCCTGTCGGGCCTGATGATCGGCGTGTTCTGCGCGCTGGACGGCTTGCTGTTCTACTTCTTCTTTGAAGCAACCCTGATCCCGATGTTCATCATCATCGGTATCTGGGGCGGTTCGAACCGCGTGTACGCGTCGTTCAAGTTTTTCCTGTACACCTTCTTCGGTTCGCTGCTGACCCTGGTTGCCATCATTTACCTGCGCAATGTGTCGGGCACCTTCGACATCCTGGCCTGGCACGCGTTCAAGCTGACGATGAACGAACAGATCTTCATCTTCCTGGCCTTCCTGATGGCGTTTGCCGTCAAGGTGCCGATGTTCCCCGTGCATACGTGGTTGCCGGACGTCCACGTGGAAGCGCCGACGGGCGGTTCCGCCGTGCTGGCCGCCATCATGCTGAAACTGGGCGCCTACGGCTTCCTGCGTTTTTCGCTGCCGATCACGCCGGACGCCAGCCACTACCTGTCGGGCTTCATGATCACCCTGTCGCTGATCGCCGTCATCTACATCGGTCTGGTTGCCCTGGTGCAAACCGACATGAAAAAACTGGTCGCCTATTCGTCGATCGCGCACATGGGTTTCGTCACCCTGGGCTTCTTCATGTTCAACGACATTTCGGTGCAGGGCGGTATCGTGCAGATGGTCTCGCACGGCTTCATCTCCGGCGCGATGTTCCTGTGCATCGGCGTACTGTATGACCGCATGCATACCCGCAACATCGCCGACTACGGCGGCGTCGTGAACCGCATGCCGAAATTTGCCGCCTTCTTCGTGCTGTTCTCGATGGCCAACTGCGGTCTGCCAGCCACGTCCGGCTTCGTCGGCGAGTTCATGGTGATCCTGGGCGCGGTGAAATACAACTTCTGGATCGGCCTGCTGGCTGCAACGGCACTGATCTGGGGCGCGGCGTACTCGCTGTGGATGGCCAAGCGCGTGGTGTTCGGCAAGATCAAGAACAAGCACGTGGCCGAATTGACCGACATCAACAAACGTGAATTCTTCATGCTTGCTGTGCTGGCCATCGCCGTGCTCGTGATGGGTCTGTACCCAGCCCCGTTCACCGACACGATGCAAACTTCGGTTGCCGACCTGCTGCAGCATGTCGCCATCAGCAAGTTGCCTTAAATAGAAGACCGATAACATGACTAATGCACCTAATCTGGTACCGCTGTACGCGGAAATCTTTCTGCTGATCGCCACGTCGGCGCTCTTGCTGATCGATATGTTCTTGCCTGCGGCGAAGCGTTCGATCACCTATGCGCTGTCCTTGCTGACCCTGGCCGGCTGCGCCTTGCTGACCGTGGGCGACTTCAACGCGGGCACCACCGTCTACACGTTCCACAACATGTTCGTGTCGGACCCGATGTCGCAGCTGCTGAAACTGTTCTCGTACGGCGCCGTGGCGTTGACCCTGATCTACTCGCGTGCCTATGCCACCGACCGCAGCATGCTGTCGGGTAACCTGGGCGGCGAGTTCTACGTGCTGGCCCTGTTTGCACTGCTGGGCCAGATGATCATGATCTCGGCCAACAACTTCCTGATCATCTACCTGGGTCTGGAACTGATGTCGCTGTCGCTGTACGCGCTGATCGCTCTGCGCCGCGACAATGCCAAGGCCACGGAAGCGGCCATGAAATACTTCATCCTGGGCGCACTGGCTTCCGGTTTCATGTTGTACGGTATCTCGATGCTGTACGGCGCCTCCGGCACGCTGGACCTGGGCGAACTGCGCGTGGCGCTGGAAAACGGCAAGACCAATGGCACCATCATGGTCTTCGGCCTGGTGTTCCTGGTAGCCGGCCTGGCCTTCAAACTGGGCGTCGTGCCATTCCACATGTGGGTGCCTGACGTGTATCAAGGTTCGCCGACGGCCGTGACCCTGCTGCTGGGCGCGGCGCCGAAATTGGCCGCGTTCGCCATCACCCTGCGCTTGCTGGCCGAAGGCTTGCTGCCGATGGCGCATGACTGGCAGCAAATGCTGCTGGTGCTGGCCGTGATGTCGCTGGCCATCGGTAACTTCACCGCCATCGCGCAAACCAATTTGAAGCGCATGTTGGCGTACTCGACCATCGCGCAAATGGGCTTCGTGCTGCTGGGCTTGCTGTCCGGCACCGTCGATGCGCCGAACAACACCCTGAACGCGGCCGGCGCAGCCACCGCCTACGGCGCCTCGATGTACTACGTCATCACCTATGTGTTCACCACGTTGGGTACCTTTGGCGTGATCATGTTGTTGGCACGTAATGGTTTCGAAGCAGATGAACTGGCCGACTTCAAGGGCCTGGGCAAGCGCAGCCCGATCTTCGCGCTGGTGATGACCCTGTTCATGTTCTCGCTGGCCGGCGTGCCGCCGCTGATGGGCTTCATGGCCAAGTACTCGGTGCTCGCTTCCGTGCTGGCCACGGGCCAGCTGTGGCTGACCATCGCCGCCGTGCTGTTCTCGCTGATCGGCGCCTTCTACTACCTGCGCGTCGTCAAGATGATGTGGTTCGACGAGCCGAGCGACAGCAACGCGCTGGTCGTGCATGGCGACATGCGCGTCGTGCTGGCCCTGAACGGCGTGTTCGTTCTGGCCCTTGGTGTGATGCCTAACAGCATCCTGGCTGCCTGCGCGACCGCCATCACCAAGACCCTGGCGTCCTGACCGATGGATGTCACCGCTTCGAGCTGGCTGGTGATCGCCCTGGGCATCCTGGGCGCGAACCTGCCTTTCCTGAACGAGAAACTGTTTGCCGCCGTGCCGCTGAAAAAGGCGGCGCAGGCAGACGGGGGCAAAGGCTGGCGCAAGCCGCTGGCGCTGCGCCTGCTGGAGATGGTGATTCTGTACTTCATCGTCGGCGCCGCGGCGTTCGCGCTCGAAGCGCGCATCGGCAACGGTTTCCCGCAGACGTGGGAGTTCTACGCCATCACGGGATGCCTGTTCCTGGTGCTGGCTTTCCCAGGTTTCGTGACTCGTTATCTGCGTAAACGCCGCTAGGCACCATCCTCCGAAAGCGGCGCCTCTGGCGCCGTTTTTTATTGAACATAAGGAAATGTATGGATACCCAAGCCACTGATACGCAATTGATTGAAACCAAGGTCGACGGCGAGCTCGTCTACCAGGGCGGCTTCCTGCGCGTGCAGCGCGACCGCGTTGCACTGCCAGATGGCAAGATCACGGCGCGCGAATTCGTTTTGCATCCGGGCGCCGTCGTGATCCTGCCGCTGCTCGACGACGGCACGGTGCTGATGGAACGCCAGTACCGCTATCCGCTGGACCGGGTCTTCATTGAATTCCCGGCCGGCAAGATCGACGCGGGCGAGTCCCACCTGGCCTGTGCCCAGCGCGAATTGCTGGAAGAGACGGGCTACACGGCGACCGACTGGCAATTCGTTTCCACCATTCACAACGCCATCGCCTATTCCGACGAGCACCTGGAACTGTTTTTGGCGCGTGGACTCGTGGCGGGCGAACGCCAACTCGATGAAGGCGAATTCCTGGAGACGTTTACGGCCACCGTGCCGCAGTTGCTCGACTGGGTCAGGGATGGCACGATCACGGACGTGAAAACCGTCATCGGCATCTTTTGGCTCGACAAGATCACCAGCGGCGCCTGGCAAGCGGCCTGATTCCCCACATGCGCGCGGCTCTCTTCCTGCTGCTGGCGTCGGCCTGCCTGGACACGCTGGCGGCAGCGCGCACGCCGTTCCAGGTGCGCTGCGAAGACACGATCAGCAAGACGGTGTCCGTGCTGACGGCGCAGCAGAACGGCTACAGCATCGATACGCATCTGCCGTACAAGGCGCTGACGGTGATGAAGGGCACGGCGCGCGCGAATACCTGGGTGCTGGGCCTGACGAAGACGGATTCGCGCGTGGCCATCGCCCTGGCCGGTCCCATGCTGCAAGACCCGGCCAGCGGCTATGAATGCGTGGCGCCGCAGATTACCGTGAGCCTGACGTATGCGCCCGTGGTGATCTACATCGGCCGCGAATTTGCGCCCGGCACGTGCGCGTATGATGAGATACTCGCGCACGAGCTGCGGCACATGAAAACCTATATGGATCACTTGCCGCGCGTGGAAAAGACCGTGCGCGCCGCGCTGGCCAAACGCTTCGAGGCGCGGCCCCTGTACGCGCCCAGCGGTACGGCCAAGGCGGCGCTGGCGCGCGAGATCGATACGGGCTGGTTGCCGTATATCAAGGCGGAAATGCGCAAGGTGGAAACCTTGCAGGCCGCCATTGATTCTCCGCAAGAATATGCGCGCCTGGGCAAGGCGTGCAAGGGAGAAATCCAGAACATCCTGGCGGGCAAGGCAACGCCCGCCAACTAGACAAGGAATGGCATGACAGCAGCACCGAATAGCGTCCGTTACTTTGCCCTGATCCCCGCCGCCGGCGTGGGCGCGCGCATGGAAGCGGGCAGTCCCAAGCAATATTTACAGATCGCCGGCAAGCCCATGCTGCGCCACGCGCTCGACGCCTTTCTCGCCAGCCCCCTGATCGCGCATACCTATGTCGTCGTCAGCGCCGACGATGGCGTGATCGACACGGTCGTGCCGGAGCAAGGGGCAGGGGGGCATATCGGTGCTGCGCTGCGGCGGCGCCACGCGCATGGAAACGATATTGAACGCCCTGCAAGCCTTGCACGGCTGCATCGATGCCCATGACCAGGTGCTGGTGCACGATGCGGCCCGTCCCGGCCTGACGCCGGCGCTGATCGCAAAACTGATCGCGGAAGTGGGCGACCATGCGGCCGGCGGCTTGCTGGCCTTGCCCGTGGTCGATACCGTCAAGCGGGCCGGGCCGGGCAGCCTGTCGGCGCAGACGGTGCCGCGCGACGGCCTGTGGCTGGCGCAGACGCCGCAAATGTTCCGCTATGCCTTGCTGCACCGGGCACTATCCGAAGCGCCCGATCCGCAAGCGATCACGGACGACGCCAGCGCCGTCGAAGCGCTGGGCCTGGCGCCGAAACTGATTGAGGGCCACCCGCGCAACCTGAAGGTGACCCTGCCGCGCGACATCCACACGGCCGAGCTGTATTTGGCCCATCCTTGAATTCCAGAGAGACCCGCATGAACACAACGACACCCGACCTCCCTTTCCGTATCGGCCAGGGCTATGACTGCCACGCGCTGGTGGAAAACCGCGACCTGATCATCGGCGGTGTGAAGATTCCCCATCACCTGGGCCTGCTGGGCCATTCCGACGCCGACGTGCTGCTGCACGCGATCACGGACGCCATCTTCGGCGCGGCCGCGCTAGGCGACATCGGCCGCCATTTTCCCGACACGGACGCGCAGTTCAAGGGCGCCGATTCGCGCACCCTGCTGCGCGAAGCCGTGCGCCGCGTGCAGGCGACGGGCTATGTGGTCGGCAATATCGACGCCACCATCATCGCCCAGCGCCCGAAGATGGCGCCGCACATCGCCGCCATGTGCGCGAACGTGGCCGCAGACCTCGGTGTGACCGTGGGCCAGGTCAATATCAAGGCCAAGACGAATGAAAAGCTGGGCTACCTGGGCCGCGAAGAGGGCATGGCGGCCGAAGCCGTGGCTTTGCTGCTGCGCGCCTGAGCTAACCCTGCCGTCTTTTTAATGATTCTTGAAAATTAATATTTCCAAAGTGGAATTTAGTGAAAATTTAACGTTATTGTCATGATAATATTTGTCCGCTTTTTCGGACGCGACAAGACGTCACTTTATAACCACGGGAAATATTGAGAGAACGGAATCATATGCGTAGTCGTATGCAGGGACCAGCAGTGCGCTGTTTGATAGCGGGTATGTTGGCCATGGCCATGTTGGCCGGATGTGGCGGCGGTGGCGGCGGCAGTGAAACTGCGCCGCCGCCCGTAGCGGCCGTGCCGCAGCCTGCCATCCTGTTTGCCGGTGCCGTGTCGGCGGCGGCAGAAGGCGCCGATGCTGTCGGCAGCATGGGCGGGCAGATTGAACTCGATGCCGGCAGCAGCAAGGATAGCGACGGCGGGACGCTGAGTTTTGCCTGGAGTCTGGTCTCCAAGCCTGCCGGCAGCGGCCTGAACATGGGTGCTGTCGCGACCCCCAAAATGAACTTCCAGCCCGACGCCCTGGGCACGTATATCTTCAAGCTGCGCGTGACGAATAGCAAGGGCGGCTTTGCGGAAAAGAACGCCACCGTGCTGGTGAATAACCGGGTGCCGAATGCGGTGGTGGTGGTCAATGCGACGTTTACGGCGCAGCCGCTCGTGAAGGATGCCGTGAGCGTCTCGGCAGGTTCCGGCATCGTCCTCGATGCCACCGGCAGCACCGACGCGGACGGCGACAAGGTGACCACAACGTGGGAGCTGATCCAGAAGCCGGCCGGTAGCAGCGCCGCGCTGTTTGTCGCGGGGCAAACCGCGCGTTTCTCGCCGGACGTGTTGGGCCTGTACAAAGTGCGCGCCCGCGGCGCGGACGGCAAGGGCGCGTATGCCGAGACGGTGTACCAGTTCGATGTCAACAACAACATTCCGACGGGCGTGATCCAGGGCACGGTGGCCGTGGTCAGCCGCAACAACCAGACCGTGCCCGTCGGCCAGCCGGTGGTGACCAGCGGCATCCTGAGCTATGACGAGGGTGGCGCGCAATTGACCTATGCCTGGGCGGTCGACAGCCGGCCTGCCGCTTCTGTTGCCGTGCTGGGCGCAGCAGCGACTGCCATACCATCGTTCACGCCGGACGTGGCCGGCGCTTATGTGCTGTCCTTGACGGTCAGTAATGGCCGGCAAACGGCGGTGGCCTACCTGAAGTTCAATGCCGTTATCGCATCCTATAGTGTCGTGGCCTTGCCTTTCACGCCGCAGGATGTGCGCTACAGCAAGGGACTCGATCGCCTGGTCATGATCAGCACCGATCCTGACGCCGTGAAAATCACCAACCCGGTTGATGGCGTCACTACCAGCATCAGTCTGCCAACCGCGGTCAAGTCGTTTAATCTGAGTCCGGACGGTAAGCTGGCCGCGGTATTGCATGAAGGCGTGGTCAGTCTGGTTGATCTGGTGGCAGGGCAACTGCTGCGCTCTACAGGCACAGACGGTACGCAGACGGAGGTATTCACGACCAATGATGGCATCGTTTTTCTGATGGGCCAATCTGTCGGCACGTCGTCGCGAGCGGCCATTACTGTGCTCAATGGGCGTACCGGCCAGGTCCTGCCTGGACTTGATTATGCCAACGGCTTCTATGGGACGCTGCGTGGCGTTTTTGCGGTATCCAAGAACAAGGCATTTGTAGCGCAGGGATATTCATCCGCTATCTCGTATTTCTCCATAGACCCGCAAAGCAACGCGATTCAGGCCAGTGCCTATGCCTATGTCGACTACCCGGCGGTGGCCCCGCTGTTCTTGTCGCCCAAGGAAGATCTGCTGTTTACGGCGGCTGGCACGTACTTCAGTACCGACACGCTGAAATATGTCGGCCGCTTCATCCTCAGTTCGGCTGGTAACACTGTGCTGTCAATGAGTCACTCGCCCGTGAAGGCGGAAGCGCTGCTCATGGAAACATCGTACAGCTATATGTATCCGGTTGGCGATGTGACCTACCAAGCAAGCTACAAGCGTTTCAGTGGCGAGTTGTTGTTCCCTGATGGTAGCGTCACCTTGCCCGTCATTGGCGGCGAACAAAGTTATGGCATCGGCATCTTCCATACGGCCGCTGGCGAGCCTGTGGCGCTGGTGCAGACCGGTGGCGCACAGAAAAACACGCCGCGCGTCAAGTACCATCTGATCTATCGTTGATAGTCGCTGTCAGGCGGCGCGCCCGCCTGGCAATCTGTGCTATTTTTAGAAGGCGGCGCGATGGCACAGACCATCCCGGCCGCCTTTTTCATAGCCGACACAGGAGAATCCCGGATGCCAACCATCAAGCGCACATACCTTGCCACCGCACTGCTGCTGGGAGCCTTCGCCGCTTGCGCCGTGCCCGCCCACGCCGAACTGCAAGCCACGGGCGAGCCGCCCGCCGCCAGACAGGGCTGGAAAGCCGAGACCGTCGCGCAGGGCGTGCGCCAGCCGTGGGGCATCGCCTGGCTGGGCGAGGGGCGCGCGCTGGTGACCAGCAAGCAGGGGACACTGCATCTGCTCAATGGCAAGACTTTTACCGACGTGGCGCTGGAAGGCATGCCGGCCGTCTTCACGGGCGGGCAGGGCGGCTTGCTCGACATCGTGCTGCATCCGCAGGATGCGGGCAAGCCGAACCCGCGCGTCTACATGACGGTGTCGACGGGCACGAATGACGCGAACCGCACGACCCTCGTGCGCGGCGTGTTCGACGGCAGGAAGGTGACGGGCATCCAGACCCTGTTCAAGGTCGCCACCGACAAGAGCGGCGGCCAGCATTTCGGTTCGCGCCTGTTGTGGCTGCCGGACGGCACCTTGCTGATGAGCGTGGCCGATGGCGGCAATCCGCCGCTGCGCATCGGTGACCGCCTGGCGCGCGAGCAGGCGCAGAATCTGGCCACGCACCAGGGTTCCATCCTGCGCCTGACGGAAGAGGGCAAACCGGCGCCCGGCAATCCCTTGGCCGCCAAGGGCGCCTTGCCGGAAATCTGGTCGTACGGCCACCGCAACGTGCAGGGCCTGGCGCTCGACCCCGTGTCCGGCCGCGTGTGGGCTACGGAACACGGCCCGTACGGCGGCGACGAGCTGAACCTGGTGGTGGCGGGCGGCAACTACGGCTGGCCGTTGCAAAGCTATGGTGCCGACTATACGACGCATGAGCCCGTCGGCAAGCATGAGGTGCCCGGCATGCTCAATCCCAGCGTGGCCTGGGTGCCGTCGCCTGCTCCGTCGGGCCTGGCCGTCTATACGGGCGACAAGATCGCCGCCTGGCGGGGCAGCATCTTCAGCGGCGGCCTGGCGGCCAAGGATATCCGCCGCATCGCCGTCGATGCGAACGGCAAGGTGACGGCGCAGGACCGCCTGGCCATCGGCGCGCGCGTGCGCGACGTGCGCCAAGGGCCGGACGGCTACCTGTATGCGCTGACGGACGAAGACAACGGCCGCCTGCTGCGCATCGTGCCGCAGTAATACGCCAGGCGCCATCTTCGCTTAAGATGGCGCCTTTATTTCATTCAAGGTGGCGGCATGGCCCGTGATACTTATGCATACCGGCATGTTGCCGTCGAATCCCGCGCCATTGATGGCCGCGTGGAAATCCGCCCCGTGCCGGGCCAGGCCTTTTCGCCCGAGCTGGCGGTGCAGTGCTCGCGCCGCCTGTCGGACCTGCAGCGTTATCCGCTGGGCAGCCGCTTCTTGTTGTTCGCCAAGCTGACGGACCGCCTGGGCGGCACGCCCTTCCTGTATGCGTATCACGGCGATGCGGACGTGCCCATGACGCCGGCCGAAGTGACGAAATTCCTCGGCGAATTCCGCCGCGGCCGCATCTGAAGGCACGCTCCTACGACGCTGGGCACGCCGCGCCGGCCTTGGCGCCGGCCTGCGGCTTGCCGAAGAGCGCGATCGTCAAGGCGCAGCCGAGGGCGAACAGGCCGCCCACCACCATCGCGCTGGACACGCCCAGCCGGTCGACGGCCATGCCGCCGAGCAAGGCGCCCGACGCCAGCGATACTTGCACAATCGCAACGAACAGCGCGCTGCTGCCTTCCATCAAGTGGGGCGCCGCCTTGAACATCCACGTCTGCACGGCGATCGGCATGGCGCCGAAACCGAAGCCCCAGACGGCCACCAGCAGCATGGCCGTCACGGAATGGCTGCCGAACGCGGCCAGGGCCAAGGTGGACAGGCCCAGCACGGCGCCCGTCGCCATCAGCGCGGCCCGTTCGTAGCGCCCGGCCGCCCAGCCGCCCACGAGGTTGCCGATGAAGCCGGAAGCGCCGTACACGAGCAGCATGGCGCTGACCGTGCCGGCCGCCAGGTGCGAGATCTGCGTGAGGAAGGGGGCGATATACGTGTAGGCGGCGAACTGGCCCGTGAAGAGCATGGCCGTGGCGATCAGGCCCAGCCTGGCCTTGCGGATGCCGAAAATCATCGGCAACTGGCGCAGGCGGATGGCCTGCGTCGGCGGCAGCCTGGGCAGCAGCAAGAGCTGGCCGATGAAGACCAGCACGGCAATGGCGCTGGCCGCGCCGAAAGCCACGCGCCAACCCACCAGCTCGCCCACCAGCGCGCCGGCCGGCACGCCCGCCACCGTGCCCAGCGAGACGCCGGCGAAGATGATGGACATGGCGCGCGACGCATGCTGCGGCGCCACCAGGCGCGGGCCGATGGCGCTGCCGATGGCCCAGAAACCGCCCACGCCCACGCCCAGCATGGCGCGGCCCAGCAGTATCGCCCCATACGATGGCGCCAGCGCCACCAGCAGGTTCGAGGCGACGAGCAGGGCCGTCAGGGCCAGCAGCACGATGCGGCGGTCCAGCCGGCCCGAGCCGACGGTGACGAAGATGGCGGCAAAGGCGGCAACGATGCCGGGCGTGGTGATCATCAGTCCCGCCTGGCCCTTGCTGATGGCCAGTTCGGCGGCCATGGCCGGCAGCAGGCCGACGGGCAGGAATTCGGAGGTGACGAGGGCGAAGGCGCCGATGCCGACCGATAAGACGGCCAGCCACGGCGCCACGGTGGTATCGTCGGCAGAGGTGTTGGAAGGTGTGTGCATAGGGTTCCTGAAAAGCCGGGAGGTTTTTAACCGGTCGGTATATAATCGGGGCAGGCAGACAGTGTTGTCAATAATTTTTTACCGAACGGTATGAAACAAGATAAAAAAGAGGAAGTCGTCAAGGCGAAAACGGGGCGGCCACGCACCTTCGACGCGGACGAGGCGCTCGATTGCGCCATGAAGGTGTTCTGGGAAAAGGGCTATGAGGGCAGTTCGCTGCCGGAATTGACGAAAGCCATGGGCATGAACCGGCCCAGCCTGTATGCCGTCTTCGGCAACAAGGAGCAATTGTTCCACAAGGCGCTCGAGCGCTACAGCGATACGCGCATGCGGTTTTTCGATGCGGCGCTGGAACAGCCGACGGCGCGCCAGGTGGTGGAAGCCCTGCTGACGCAGTATGTCGACGCGCAAACCATGCCGGACGGCCCGCACGGCTGCATGGGCGTCAATGCGGCGCTCGCCTGCAGCGACGATGCCTTGCCGATCCGCGATGAATTGTTCGCGCGCCGGCTGCGCGGCGAGATCAAGTTGCGCGACCGCTTGCGGCGCGCCAAGGAAGAGGGGATTTGCCGCCCGATTCCTGCCCGGAGCAGCAGGCGCGCTTTGTCGTGACCCTGTCGCAGGGCATGGCCATCCAGGCGGCGGCGGGCGTCTCGCGGGAACAGTTGCAGCAGATGGTGGGTTTGCTGTTGCGCAATTGGCCGATGTAACAGGCGCCTTACCCGGCCTGGTCGATGGTCTTGGCCAGGTCGCTGGGCGCCTTGCGGCGCCAGGCGGCCGTCAGGGCGGCGGCCAGCATGTCCAGCTCGGCGTCCGCCAGGCATACCGTGATGCCGGCCAGGCGTTCGCCCCACCAGAGTTTCTCGCAGCCGGAGGGCGTGATGACGGTGGCGATATGCGCCGCTTCCGCATCGAGCAGCACGTTGATGTGCTCGTCATCGGGCAGGGTGGCGAAGATCTTCCCGCCCACGCGGAAGGCTGGACGGTCGTGGTGTTCTTCCTCGGTCGTGTCGGGAAACGACAGTGCCAGATAGCGTAGTTCTTCCAGGTCGACCATTCCTCTTTCCCCCTCATCGGACAGATAGCAGCGTGACTACATTTTGCCATGCTGTTTCGCCCCGTGGTGCAGCGGCATGCGAAAAGAAATGCGCGCGATGCGACAGTGCCGGCCTGGTCTGTGGTACCGCCGCGACACGCCGCGCACCGCAGATGGCCGTCGCGCCGGAGTGGAACACGCCTTTTTTCTGCCTCCGGATGAGTGCTTGCCAGAAAAATATCTTTCATGGTTAAAAGAAAAATAATTTTCTTCTAGGGAATTTACGCTAGAATAGTTTCAACGTCTTACCTGACCCGTCAACTGTCTGGCCTTGTCCCGGGAACCCGAACCCTTTCCAGGACGCTTGCGGTGCCGCCATGGCACGCTGCAAGTCCGCGCTGTTACGCGGAAGTTCACGCCCCCGACCGCTCATTCCCGCAATCCCCAGCGCTTTGCCGACACGCCTCAATGCAGCGTGTATTCAGCTCCAGCGCTCCTTGCTGCGCCCACTGAATACTTACTTACTGGATACCATCATGAAAAACTTGCCTAAAATCGCTCTGTCCCTGATCGCCGTCGGTGTGTTTGCCCACGCGAACGCCAGCACCATCACCGTTTCCACCGGCTACTCGGACGCTGGCGCGCAAAGCTCCGCCGCCGCCTATGAGTCCGTGGTGAATGCCGCCGTGGCCACGCCAGGCGCCGGTTATGGCTCGACGACGATTGCCAGCTACGATAACTTCAACAACAGCGGCCTGTTCGGCAGTGGCTCGAACATCGCCTTCAAATCCGTCATCAACTTTGGTGTCAGCGCGGCCGACGCGGGCGCCTGGAGCTTCCGCAGCGGTGTCGATTTCGGCAAGGGCGGCGCCCTGTTCCTCGACGGTGTGGCGCTGGACTTCAAGAGCAACGACATGTGGTGGGCAGGCAACTACGACAATGGCAGCCAGTTCTTCAGCGGTTCGAGCATCCTGGCGGCCGGCAACCATACCTTGAGCATCTATGGCCTGGAAGACTGCTGCGATGGCGGCCAGCAAGCGCAGTTCAAGGCGGGCAACAATAATTTCGTCAGCTTTGGCGCCAACGATGGCTTGATCTCGGCCGTTCCTGAGCCGACCACCTACGCCATGCTGCTGATCGGCCTGGGCTTGCTGGGCTTTACGGCGCGCCGCAAGCAGGAAGCCAAGTTCTAAGTTTGTATCGCCGATCTCGCCGCGCCTGATGGCGCGCGATAAAAAGCCCGCCGGTCTGTCAGGACACGGCGGGCTTTTTGCATGCTGGCGCGTTAATCGCCGCTGTCTTCGTCTTCGTCGGCGCCCTTGGCCGCCTTGCCCCGTTCGGCATCGACGGCGCGCTGCAGGCTGGCCGCATCGCGGAAGAAGGCGTCCGTCGTGTGATCCGGGCTCAGGCGCAAGGCCGGCGGGTAGAGCGCCGACATGTACGCCTCGTCGGCCAGGCGGCCGCTGATCTGCAGGTTGCTCAGCAGGATCAGGCTCGAGCCAAGGATGGCCAGCACCACGGCGACGAGGCCGAAGCGGCGCGGATGCTGCGGCTTGATCGTGCGCAAATGGTAGTAGATCATGGCGCAGACGATGACGATGAACATATGCCGTCCGTAGCGCGTCAGCGCTTCGAGCGAGAGCGCATACGCCGCCACGTTGCTTGCCAGTTCCCACACTTCCATGGCCAGCAAGCCGCAGCCGATGATGAACAGGTGGCGGCCGAAGCGCGCCATATGGCCGAACAGGCGGTTCGCCACGGCCCAGATGGAAGCCCAGACGAGGCCGCCACCGAGCGCATACGCGATGACCATCAGGTAGGAAATCGGGTCGAAGGCGTCCGCATCACTTAACCAGTTGCTGAAGGCGGCCGAGGCGCCGATCATGGCCAGGCCGGCGACGGCGGGGCGCAAGCCTTCCCAGTCGTGCCTGGTCGTGTCGCTCAGTTCGGGCGCCACCGGATGGTCGCTGGCGCGCACGCGCAGGCGCGTGTGGCCCAGGCGCACGATGCTGTTGCCGTTCAGGGACACTTGCGGTTGCCGCTGTCCCCGGTGGATCACGCCATTCTGGCTGCCCAGGTCGCGCAGCAGCAGGCCGCCTGCGCCATCGTCCTCGACAATGGCGTGCTCGGCCGCCGTATGCGCGTCGTCGAGGATGAAGTCGTTGTCATAGCCGCGCCCGATGCGGATCGGCAGGGATTCAATGCGCTGGCGCTGCCGCACTTCGCCATTTTCGGCGAGGATTTCGATGTAATAGGGAGGCTTCATGGCTTGCGGCTGCTTTCCCGCGACAGCGCTTCGAGGAAGGTGCGCGTGACGCGCAAGCCGTTGGCGTAGGACACGCCGCGCGCGTCGATGCGGCTTTGCAGGCTCATGAGCGGCTCATCGGTACTGGCCGCCAGCAGGGCAAAGTCGTACAGTCCCGTAAATTTGCGGTAGGCGCGCACGCACAGGACGGCGCGCAGGGGCAGGGTGGTGTTCTTGACGAACTGTTCGGTGCAATGGGGGCCCGTCAGGTGCGCGCTCTTGTAGCTGCCGAAACTTTCATTCTTGAACGAGGCGCTGGCCAGCTCGGAAAAGCGCAGCGGGCCCAGTTCGCTGCTGCGCAGAAATTCGTGGCGCATCGACACTTGCCCCGTCTGCAGGGCGCCGGAAATGAAGATGGCCGACTCCATGGCGCAGCTGGTGTTGTCGAGCATGTAGGGCTTGTCGGACTTGACGTTGGAGCGGCCCCAGCAGCGCATCTGGTCGGACTCGCGCACGGGCACGCGGTAGGGGCCCATGGTTTTCAGGCTCAACGGTGTGTCGAGCAGGCGCGCCAGCATGACGTCCTGGTGCGCCAGCAACTGCGCCGTCACCAGCGGCTTGAAGTCCTTCGGCGGCTTGCCTTGCAGGGCGACCTTGGCCAGCAATTGCTGCGCATAGCGGGCCGGCACGAGGAAACTGACGAGTTCGCCGTCGAGGCGTTTCGACACGTTCACGCCCGCGACGTCGCCATTCGCGGTGACGCTGGGGCCGCCGCTCATGCCGGAATTGATCGGTCCCGTAAACATCAGCTGGTCGTAGAAGCTGCGCGTGACGACGCCGTTATACGAGCCTTCCGAAATGGCGAAGCCCAGGTCCAGCGGGTTGCCCATCGAATACAGGTACTGGCCCTGCGTCAGCGGTGCCAGCGTCTCCGGCATCTTGAAGAAGCCCGTGCCGTGGCGGTCCACGCGCAGCACGGCCAGGTCGTGCAGCACGTCGACGGCCAGCAACTCCACATTGCCGCGCTGGCCGCTGGTGTCGACCCATTCGCCCACATAGGTGTCGGGGTCGAGCGCGAATTGCGACACCACGTGATAGTTGCTCACCACCAGGTCGCCCGTGCCGATCAAAAAGCCCGAGCCGACCGACGATTGCGTGCGGCCGTTTTTCAGCAGCACGCGCACTTGCAAAATATCGGCGCGCGCGGCCGTGTAGAGTTTTTGCGCGGCGGACGAGGGTGGCGGCAGGGCCGCGTGTTCGGTGGCCGCGGGCGCGGCGGTGGCCGGCGGCGGTTTTACGGGGGAGTCGAAGCGGTGGTGGCCGCGGCTGGCGCCGGTGGCGGGGCCGCGTGGGCGCCTGCGCCAGCGCACAGGCTGGCCAGCAAGCAGGCGAGGTTAGATAATTTCATGCATCCTTTGTGCGTGAGCAGCAGCGAAGCGGGCGCCCAGGCGGCGCGCCGCTGCACGCCGGCCCGGCAAGCCGGTGCGGCAAGCCGGTGCGGCAATTACAGGGCGCCGTCTTCCAGCGCCGGCGCCGTTTCCGGCGTCATCATATGGCCCAGCTTGCTTTGCTTGGTATTCAGGTAGTGCTGGTTGAACGCGTTGCGGTTGACCAGCAGCGGCACCCGTTCGGCCACCGTGATGCCCAGCGCTTCCATGGCGGCGATCTTGCGCGGATTGTTTGTCATCAAACGCAGGCTGCGGATGCCGAATTGCGCAAACATCGGCTGGCACAAGGTGTAGTTGCGCGCGTCGGCCTTGAAGCCCAGCTGTTCATTCGCCTGCACCGTGTCGGCGCCCGCCTCTTGCAGGCGATAGGCGCGGATCTTGTTGATCAGGCCGATGCCGCGCCCTTCCTGGCGCAGGTACAGCAAGATGCCGCGGCCTTCCTCTGCGATGCGTTTCAAGGCGCCTTCGAGCTGGGCGCCGCAGTCGCAGCGCTGCGAAAACAGCACGTCGCCCGTCAGGCACTCGGAATGCACGCGCGCCAGCACCGGTTCGCCGTTGCCGATGTCGCCCAGCACCATGGCCAGGTGTTCCTTGCCCGTGGCGTGCTCGACAAAGGCGTGCAGGGTGAACTGGGCCCACGGCGTCGGCAGTGCGCAGGAAGTCGTGTAATCCAATTCGCCTGTCGCCAGGAGGTCTGCGCCGCTTTGCATGGTTGTGCTCATATAAGTAATTATCAAAAATAAAAGGCGCGCGACACCACTCCGGTGCCGGCGCGCCTTGCCATCATACCAAAAAGCCGGGAAACGTTTTTCCCCGGCTGCCATTCGGTTGTTGCAATGTCTGGTGATGAACCTTACTTAAGGGCACTTCCTCCTTTTACAAGGTCGATGGCCGGCTTTGCCTGGCGGATGCCGCCGCCAGGCACGGGACATCAGCTGCCGATGCGTCCGCCATCGTTCTTGGTGATCACGATGGTGGCCGAGCGGGGACGCTTGCCGGCGCCATAACCGGCGTTGGCGGGCCACTGGCTCGTGTATTTGGACGGATCGCCGATATTCGCCAGCGCGGTGTTTTCGCCCGGATGCTGGATGTTGATGAACATGGTCTTGCCGTCCGGCGTTTCGCTGATGCCCGTGATTTCCGAGCCGACCGGCCCCACCAGGAAGCGCTTGAGCGTGTCGGCCGTGGGTTTCTTGCCGATGAAGGTGTCGACGGCCAGGTTGCCGCCGGCCGCCGTGGCGTAGTTCAGGGTGGACTTGGCGCCGTCGCCCACCTTGCCGGGGATGGCGGCGAGCATCATGCAGTTGGTCACGTCCGTGTACGCGCCATCGTCCGTCTGGATCCAGCAGATGCCCGTGTAGGGGCTGAAGGCCAAGCCGTCCGGGCTCGAGAAGTCCTGCTCGGCCGTCAGGTTCGACAGGTTGATCTTGCTGGCGTCGGCGCCGCTCTCGGCGCCAAACAGGTAGACATCCCAGGTAAAGCTGGTGGCCGCGGCCGCGCCCGTGCCTTCCTTGAAGCGGATGATGTGGCCGTTCGGATTGCCGTTCTGCGCGCTGCTGCCCTTCATGTCCGTGTAGGCGCGCGGGTTGGCGCTGTCCGGCGCCAGCTGCGACGAGCCGCTCGGATTGACGGTGCGGTTCGAGTTGTTGGTCAGCGTGTAATAGATCTCGCCGTTGGCCGGGTTGACCGAGCACCATTCCGGGCGGTCCATTTTTGTTGCGCCCACGGCGTCGGCCGCCAGGCGGGCGTTGACCAGCACGTCGGCCAGGTCGGCGAACTTGTAGGCGCCGTACGCCTGGATCTGCGCGTTCGACATGGCCAGTTCGATCCACTGGCCGGTGCCGTCGGCGGCCAGCTTGGCCACGTACAGCTTGCCCGAATCGAGGTATTTGTCGCCGGTGGCGATGCGGTCGGCCGGGTTGGCGTCCGCGGCGGCCCAGACGGCGGCCGTGACGAATTTGTAGATGTATTCGTTGCGCGAATCGTCGCCCATGTAGACGGCCAGCTGCTGGCCCACGGCCGGCACGCTGAAGGCGGCGCTTTCGTGCGCGTAGCGGCCCAGCGCCGTGCGCTTGCGGATCGCCTTGGTCTTGTCGTACGGGTCCATCTCGACGATGTAGCCCATGCCGTTCAATTCATTGCGGTAGTCGTCGCTGCCGTTGGCCGATGCGCCGATCTTGCTCAGGTTCCAGCGCGCGTATTTGTCGTCGCTGCCGCCCGTTTCCCAGCCGTGGCGCGAGGCGCCGCCCTGGCTGCGGCCATAGCGGTTCAGCGACACGACGGACTTGTCGCCGCGCGCGGCGTTGTCGGTGGACGAGCGCGTGAAGTAGCCGGCCCAGTTTTCTTCGCCGGAGAGGTAGCTGCCCCATGGCGACTTGCCCGTGCCGCAGTTGTTGATGGTGCCGCGCGTCTTGGTGCCGGTCGGCGAGTACTTGGTCACCACGAGGGCGTTGCCGCGCACGGGGCCGGCAAGCTCGATGTCCGTCAGCGGCGTGACGCGGCGGTTGAAGGCGGAATCGTTGACGGTGGCCCAGGCGCTGCCCGTCTTCCTGACTTCGACCACGCTCAGGCCGTGGACGGCCACTTCCTTGTCGACTTCGGCGGCGGGGCGCGGCAGCGTGGTGGTGCCGCCATTCACGTGCAGGAAGTGCGAGGACAGTTTTTCGTCCGTGGTCGCTTCGTGGTTCATCGCCAGCAAGCCCCGTTCGGCGCCGGACGCCAGCGGCGCGCCCGCGGCGGACAGGCCGTAGTATTCCATGCCGTCGTGGTGGTCGCCGGCGCGGTTGTCGAAATCCGTATCGCTGCCGTCGTTCTTGTAAGCTGGCGTCGCCGCGCGCAGCGAGTCGCCCAGCGCATACAGGGCGGTGGCCGTGTAGCCGGCCGGCACCGACACGACGTCGGCCAGGCTTTTCGGCACGGCCGTGAAGGCCAGCAGTTTTTCGGGCGTCGGCGTTGGCGTCGGCGTGACGGCCGCCGCATCGCTGCCGCCGCCACAGGCGGACAGGCCCATCGAACCCATGACGGCGGTAGCGGCCGTGACGGCGCTGCCGCGCAGCCAGTTGCGGCGGCTCAGGCGGGCGTTCAGGATGCTGTTGAAATGGTTGTCGTGGGACGCGTTGCTGTCGATGTCGTTCAGATCGGTGGCGCGGATGGCCAGATCGTTGGGCTTGTTCATGGGCTGCGATGTCCTGTGGTTGCGTGATTTAAGGGCAACCGCATGATAGTTGTTGAATGTGACAGCGCCATGTCAGCTTGATGACAAAATGGTGACAGGCTGCCGGCCGGGCGGACCCCGTACGTGACGGGCCCGTCCGGCCAGGCAACCTTGGCCTCACTTGGCCTGGCGAAAACCGCGCTCCACCAGCAAGAGCATGCCGCCGAAGATGGACAGGTTCTTCAGGAAGTTCGTCAACTGGTCCTGGAAGTGGGCCGCATCGGCGCTCCAGAAGGCGTGGAAGATGAGCGTCGTCGGGATCAGGAACAGCGCCAGGGCCAGCGCCGCCCAGCGCGCCTGCCAGCCCGTGATCAGCAGCAGGCCGCCACCCACTTCCAGGGCGATCACGCCCACCAGCAAGATATTGGCGATCGGCAAGCCCTGGCTGGCCATGTAGCCGGCCACGCCCGCAAAGCCGCCGATTTTCAGCAAGCCCGAAACAAAGAACAGCACGCCAAGGGCGGCACGGCCGAGGGGCAGCAATACGTTGGTTCTGTTTTCCATGATTTTCTCTTTCTTTGTATTTATTAATTATTTCGGTAAATCGAAGACCAGAAACTCTGCGTCCTCTGCTTGCGTGATGGTCACGGCCGCTTCCTGCGTCAATTTCAGCGCGTCGCCCGCCTTCAAGGGCGTGCCGTTGACGACCAGGCTGCCGCGGATCAGGTGCACGTAGGCGAGGCGGCCTTCGTCCAGCGCATGTTCGGCTTGCTCACCTTCCTGCAGGATGCTGGCGTAGATGGCCGCATCCTGGTGGATCAGCACGGAACCCTGGCGGCCGTCGGAAGAGGCGATCAAGCGCAGCTTGCCCCGTTTGCTTTCCGGCGTGAAGTGTTTTTCTTCATAGCTGGGGGGAATGCCCGTCACGTTCGGCTGGATCCAGATCTGCAGGAAGTGCAAGCCATCCGTCGCCGAATGGTTGAACTCGCTGTGGCGCACGCCGCTGCCGGCGCTCATGCGCTGCACATCGCCGTAGTGCAGCACGGAACCGGTGCCCATGCTGTCCTTGTGTTCGAGCGCGCCGTCGAGCACATACGAAATGATTTCCATGTCGCGGTGGCCGTGCGTGCCGAAACCCTGGCCTGGCGTGACCCGGTCTTCATTGATCACCAGCAAGGGACCAAAGCCCATGTGCAGCGGATCGTGGTAGCTGCCGAAGGAAAAGCTGTGGTGGGAATTGAGCCAGCCGTGGTTGGCGGCGCCGCGTTCTTCGCTATGACGAATCTGTAACATGGTGGACTCCGTTTCTAAAGGTTAATGTGCGATAATTTCGAAGGACCGTTGCCTGGCGCTATGCCCCGGCTTCTTTCTGCCCTTCGCTGTACGATGGAGAAAGTATAGGGCGCCCAGCCGAGAAAGAAAAACGGAAAATCTACCGAGCTATGATCGAAAAAATCGAATGTTAAGACTGAGCCTGGAAGCCCTGCAAATCGTCGACGCCATCGACCGCCGCGGATCGTTCTCGTCCGCCGGCAAGGAGCTGCATAAAGTCCCGTCTACCATTTCCTATACGGTGGCCAAGCTGGAAGACGACCTGGGCGTGCAGGTGTTCCAGCGCAATGGCCCGAAAGTCATGCTGACGGCGGCCGGCCAGGAATTGCTGAAAGAGGGCCGCTATCTGCTGAAGGCGGCGCAGGACCTCGAGCACCGCGTGCGCAGGGTGGCGTCCGGCTGGGAAACGGAATTGTCCATCGGTATCGATTCCATGTTTTCCGCCGTGGCCCTGGCCGATGACGTGCGCGCCTTTTACGATGTGGCGCAGCAGACGCGCCTGCGCCTGTCGCAAGACACCCTGTCGGGTACCTGGGAAGCGCTGCTGGACCGGCGCGCCGACTTGCTGGTGGGCGCGCCCGGCGACGGGCCGGCCGGCGGCGGCTATATCGCGCAGCCGATCGGCATGCTCGACTTCGTCTTTGCCGTGGCGCCCACGCATCCGCTGGCGCAGGTGCCGGAACCCTTGTCGCGCGGCCACCTGCAGCAGCACCGGGCCGTGGTGGTGGCCGATTCGGCGCGCCAGATGGCGCCGCGCACGGTGGGGCTGCTGCTGGGACAAGACGCCTTGAGCGTGCCCAACATGCAGGTCAAGTTCGATTACCAGGTGCTGGGGCTGGGTTTCGGCTTCCTGCCGGGACCATGCGCGCGGGCCGCCATCGCGCGCGGCTTGCTGGTGGAAAAGGCCGTGGAAGAACCGAAACCGTCGGAAACGTTTTACCTGGCCTGGCGCGTGGGCGAGGATGGCGCCGCGCTGCGCTGGTGGATGGCGCGCATGCGTGAACCGGATGTGTTTGCCCGCCTGGCGCAGCATCTGCCTGGCCATTCGGCGTAGGCCTTAAAATGTTGACATACGCCAACATTTTTAAGTTACCATATTCACAGTATTTCCGCCCGACCTCCACGCCCCACAGTGGGATTTTGATGATTACACACACCGCAGCGCCCCTGAAACGTTCCCCTGACCTGGCCCAAGCGTGGGGTTGCCATGCTTGAGGCGAAGGTCGCGCTGTGCCTGCGCCTGGCCCAGGATGCCCGTGAACAGGCGGGGCCGCAGCAGGCCGCCACCCTGGCGCGGCTGGAGGAAGAGCTGGAGCGGCTGCGCGGCGCCAGCCGGCCCGTGGTGCGCGTGGCGCCGGCCGACGCCTTGCTGGAAATCGATCCCGACGGCTTTTTGATCGGCTGGAACCATGGCGCCGAACAGATGTTCGGCTATTCCGAACTGGAAGCGCTGGGTCAGCACATCCTGTTCCTGTATCCGGAAGACGACGCGGAAGCGAGCGTGCTGGAGCTGCATTTCACCCAGGGCGACGTGGCCACCGATGTGCGCCGGCGCAAGAAGTCGGGCATGGTGACGTGGCTGCGCATGCACCGCCACGTGATCCACGACCAGGCGGGCAAGGGCTGCGGCATGGCCGTGCGCCTGTCGGCCATGAGCGAGCCGCTGTCCGACGTGGACAAGGTCAGGTTGCATGCACGCATCATTGAAGATAGCGAGCAAGCCGTGCTGATCACGGATGCGGAAGAGCGCATCGTCTCGATCAACAGCTCGTTTTCCCGCATCACCGGCTATTCGCCGGCCGAGGCCATCGGCCGCACGCCCGATCTGTTGCGCTCGGGCGTGCACGACCCCGACTTCCGCGCCAAGGTGCGCGCCGCCATGCGCGGCCACGGCTCCTGGCGCGGCGAGATCATCGGCAAGCGCAAGAATGGCGAACTGTTCCCGCAAGACGTCACCATCAGCGTCGTGCGCGACGAGTACGGCGAGATCAGCCACGTGTTTTCCCTGTTTTCCGATATCTCGGTGCACAAGGATGCGGAAGCGCGCATGCAGCGCATGGCCAACTACGACAGCCTGACGGGCTTGCCCAACCGCTGCCTGCTGAACCAATTGGTCGACCAGGGCCTGGCCGAAGCGAAACGGCAAGGCACGCATGGCGCGCTGATGGTCATCGACATCAGCCGCATCGGTTCCATCAGCGATACCCTGGGCCATGAAGTGGGCGACCAGCTGGTGATCGCCATCGGCCAGCTGTTCCGCGGCGCCCTGCGCGACGCCGACATCCTGGCGCGCGTCGACAACAGCAAATTCGTCGTGGCCCTGCTGCACATCGAAAAGCGCGAACACGCGGCCAACGTGGCGCAAAAGCTGCTCAACCTGCTGGAAGCGCCGATCAATATCGATGCGCACGCGCTGCACGTGGGCGCCAGCATCGGCATCACCGTGTATCCGGAAGACGGCCTGGAAGCGCCGGCCCTGTTCCGCTTTGCCGACGTGGCCGTGTCCAAGGCGGGGCAGACGATTGAATCGACCTTCCTGTTTTACCGCGAAGACATGAACCGCAGGGCAAAGGAACATTTGCGCCTGGAAAGCGAAATGCGTTTGGCCCTGGGCGACAAGGAACTGGAATTGCATTACCAGCCGAAGGTGAGCCTGGCCAGCGGACGCATCGTGGGCGCGGAAGCCTTGCTGCGCTGGAAGCATCCGATGCGCGGCATGGTCTCGCCCGGCGTCTTCATCCCCGTCGCCGAGGAAACCAGTTTGATTCTGGAACTGGGCACCTGGGTGCTGGACGAGGCCTGCCGCCAGATCCGCAGCTGGGAAGACCGGGGCCTGCACATGCCGGCCATCGCCGTCAACCTGTCGGCGCGCCAGTTCGATGAACAGTTGCCGGCGCGCATAGCGGCCGTGCTCGAGCGCTACGGCGTGCGGCCCGACCAGATCATGCTGGAAATCACGGAAAGCCTCTTGATGCGCGGGGCCGACAAGGTGATCGACATCATGAACCAGCTGGTGGCCATGGGCCTGGCGCTGGCGCTGGACGACTTCGGCACCGGCTATTCCAGCCTGGCGTACCTGAAGAAATTTCCCATCAGCACCCTGAAAATCGACCGCTCCTTCGTCATCGGCTTGCCCTTCGAGGAAAACGATTGCGCCATCGCCCGTGCCATCGTCACCATGGCGCAGCAGCTGCGCCAGGAAATCGTTGCCGAAGGGGTGGAAACGGCCGAGCAGATGCGCTTCCTGCGCGAACTCGGCTGCGACCAGTTGCAAGGTTATCTGTTCAGCCCGGCCGTGCCGGCGGCGGAATTCGAAGTGATGCTGGGCGAGGGGCGGCAGTTGCGGCTGGAAGAGCTGGCCTGAGGGGCCGGTCAGACCCGCAGCAGTCCGCGAAAGCCCCGGCTCGCATAATACGATTCGGCGCCGTTGTGATACACGAAGACCTGGTCATAGCGGCGGTCGCAAAACAGGGCGCCGCCCAGCGCCCGGATGCTGTCCGGCGTCGCGATCCAGCTCGAGGTCTTGCGGTCGAACGGTTCCAGCTCCTGCAACTGCCGGTACTGCGCCTGCGTCAGCAAGGCGATGCCCATCGCTTGCGCCATGGCGAGCGCGCTGCCAGCCGGCTTGTTGGCCTTGCGCGCAGCCAGAGCCGCCTCGTCGAAACACAGGCTGCGCCGGCCGATCGGGCTTTCTGTTGAGCAATCGCAAAACGTGACGGCGTCCGTCTCGCCGGCGTGCCCGATGACGTCCGGTTCGCCGCCCGTGTCTTCCATGTGCTGCAATGCTGCCAGGCTGGCGGGAGCGGCGTTCAAGCGCGCCAGCACCTTGTCCCAGGTCCATCCCGGATGGCGGTGCATGTGCCGGCTGAAGCGGGTTTGCAAGGTGCGGATCAAGTCGTCATGCATGGCGCGGCTCCCTGGGGTTTCAACGATATGGCCGATTATAAGACGCGATGCCGGCGGGCGGCGCTCATCCCAGCTGCACTTTTTCCAGCAGATAGTCGAGCATCACGCGCACCCTGGCCGGCACTTGCAGGCCCGGTCCCACGAAGACGGCGTGCACGAGTTCCTTGTCGCCCGGATTGTAGTCCTGCAGCACGGGTATGAGTTGGCCTTGCTCGATGTCGCGCTGTACGTGCTGGCGCGAAAAGCGTCCCAGGCCCATGCCCGCCAGCACCAGCTGGCGCATGCTTTCGCCATCGCTGACGCAGGTATTGCCCTGCGGCGCCACCTGCAGTGTATTTCCCTCCCCATCGAGGAAGGGCCAGGTTTCGTTCTGGCAGCGGAAGTTGAACGCCAATAAATTATGTTCAGATAATTCCTGCGGCGTGCGCGGCAGGCCGCGGCGCGCCGCATAAGCTGGTGACGCCACCACCACCATCGCGTCTTCGCCGAGTTTACGCGCCACCAGGTTCGATTCCTTCAGCTTGCCCGTGCGGATGGCGATGTCGGTGCGGTCTTCCAGCAGGTCGACGATGGTGTCGCTGACGACGACGTCAAGCACGATGTCGGGATAGCGCTGCGCGAACTCGGGCAGGATGGGCAGCAGATGGCGCACGCCGAACGGCACGAAGCAGTTGATGCGCAGGCGTCCGCGCGGCGCCGCGCCCTGCGATGCTTCGCGCTCGGCGCCATCGATATCGTCGAGGATGCGCTTGCACTGCACGAAGAAGGCGTCGCCCTCGGGCGTCGTATGCAGCTGGCGCGTGCTGCGCTGGAGCAGGCGGGCGCCCAGCCGCGCTTCCAGGCGATTGACGAGCTTGCTGACGGCCGACGGCGTCAGGGCCAGGCGGCGCGCGGCGGCGGAAAAGGCGCCCGTTTCCACCACGGCCACGAACACGGCCATCTCGAACGCGCGGTTGATGTCTTGCCTGGCCATTATTGAATCCATTTCACAGATGTTTCCATTATTAGAGTCTATATCAAAAGTATTTATCTCGATACACTGGCCCGCTTGAACCATTTGTTGGAGCCATCATGACCACCGCAGCCCCTGTTTCCCCTTCAGCCAGCAGCATGCCGCCCGGCGTGCTGGCGCTGGCCGTCGGCGCCTTCGCCATCGGCGTGACCGAATTCATCGTCGTGGGCATCCTGCCCGCCATCGCGAAGGATTTGCAGATTTCCATCGAATCGGCCGGCTCGCTGGTCAGCCTGTACGCGCTGGCGCTGGCCATCGGCACGCCGCTGCTGGTGCTGCTGATGTCGCGCCTGCCGCGCAAGGCGGCCTTGCTGGGGCTGATGAGCGTATTCCTGGCCGGCAATCTGCTGGCCGCCTTTTCCCACACGTTCGAACTGCTGCTGGTGGGACGGGTCATCACGGCGGTGGCGCACGGCACCTTCTTTGCCATCGGCGCCACCGTGGCGGCCAGCCTGGTGCCCAAGGCGCAGGCGGGCAGGGCGATTTCCGTGATGTTCGCGGGACTGACGCTGGCCATGGTGATCGGCGTGCCCTTCGGCAGTTTCCTCGGCAACCTGATGGGCTGGCGCTTGCCCTTCTTTGCCGTGGTAATCCTGGCCGCGCTGGGCCTGGCCGCCATGGCGCGCTGGCTGCCGGCCGGTTTGCAGCAGGGCAAGGGCGGCAAGGCCATGACGCAGCTGGCAGCCCTCGGCAGCGGCCCCATTCTGACGATGATGGCGGTGACCACGTTCGGCTTTGGCAGCAGCTTTGCCGCGTTTACTTTCATCACGCCCATCTTGACGGACGTGACGGGCTTTTCCGCCACCATGGCCAGCGCCTTGCTGATCGTGTTCGGCATCGCCACCTTTGCCGGCAACCTGGCGGGCGGCTACCTGACGAGCCACCTGGGCTGGCAAAAGGCCTTGCGTGTGATGCTGCTGTTGCTGGCCGTGACGCAAGCGGGCGTTGCCTTGAGTATCAGCTCGCCATGGATGATGACGGTAATGCTGTTCGTCTGGGGCGTGTTCGCCTTCGGCCTGTCGCCCGCCTTGCAGGCCGGCATGCTGGCGACGGCCGAGCGCTACACGCCGCAGGCCGTCGATTTTGCTTCCGGCCTGAACATTTCCGCGTTCAACCTCGGCATTTCCTTCGGTTCCATGCTCGGTGCGCTGATGGTCTCGCGCCAGCTGATGGCGTCGTCGCCGTGGGCCGGCGTGGCCGCCGCCTTGCTGGCCTTGCTGCCGCTGGCGTGGCTGGCGCGCAAGAACCTGGCCGCCCACGTGGCGGGGGCGGCCGTGCACTGAGGATAGGGAGGACTCAGGTATGCACGGCGGCGGCCGGCGCCCGTTTCTGGCGCTGTGCCATGTAGGAACTGCCCATCGAGGCGGCCATGATCATGGCAATCGCCAGCCATTGCGCGGCGTCAAGGCGTTCATCGAGCAGGATGAAGGCCAGCATGGCGGCCACGGCCGGTTCCATGCTGCTCATGATGCCGAACGCTTGCGGCGTCAGCCGTTTCAGGGCCACCATTTCCAGCGAGATCGGTATCGCGCTGGAAATGAGCGCTACCCCCAGGCCGATGCCCAGCACGACGGGCGAGAGCAGGGCGGCGCCGCTGTGCATCACGCCCACGGGCACCACCACCAGCGCGGCCATGGTCAGGCCCAGGGATACCGAATGGCCCGCATGCAAATGGCTGGCGCGCTTGCCGAAGACGATGTACGAGGCCCAGCAGACGGCCGCGCCCAGAGCGAACAGCACGCCCGTGGGATCGAGATTGCTGATGTCGTGGCCGAGCGGCAACAGCAGCGCCAGTCCCGCCACGGCCAGGGCCACCCAGACGAAGTCGAGCGGGCGGCGCGAGGCCAGCAGGGCCACGGCCAGCGGCCCGGAAAACTCGATGGCCACGGCGATGCCGAACGGGATCGTGCGCAAGGCCATGTAGAAGCACAGGTTGGTCAAGCCCAGCGCCGCGCCGTACAGGGCCACCGTGCGCAGGTCGGCGCGGCTCAGCTGCCAGCGCCACGGGCGCCAGAACAGCAACAGCAGCAAGGCGGAAAAGCCCACGCGCACGGCCGTCGTGCCTTGCGCGCCGACCAGCGGGAACAGGCTGTGCTTGGCCCATGAGGTGCCCAGCCCCAGCGCGGTGACGGAGCCGAGGATGGCGAGCAGGGGAATGAACGAGGAATAGCGGCGTAATGGCATGATGATAAATGGCTTGATATCGAAGTAGCGAAAGTTTATTGTGTCTGCTCCGATATTTGCACTGCATTTTGCCCTCCATGACGCAACTTTCGCTCACGCCTTCGCCCGCCCTCGATGCCTTCGACCTGGCCATCCTCGACATCTTGCAGCGTGATAACACGACTTCGCAGCGCGAAATCGCCCAGGCCGTGCATTTGTCCGCGCCGGCCGTACAGCGGCGCATCCGCCGCCTGCGCGAGAGCGGGGTGATCCGCAGCGAGGTGGCGGTGCTCGACGCCAGCCGCCTGGGCCGCCCCTTGACCCTGACGGTGGAAGTGCATCTGCACGACGAGCACCCGCAGCGCACGGCCGGCATGCGCGCGCGCATCATGGCCGAACCTGCCATCCAGCAATGCTATGGGATTACCGGCGAGGCCGATTACCTGCTGGTCATCACCGCCAGCAGCATGGCCGAGTACGAGGCGCTGACGGAACGCCTGTTCGGCGGCGACGACAATATCCGGCGCTACCGCACCTCCGTGGCATTGACCTGCCTCAAGATGGGCTTGCACGTGCCGCTGGGATAGAGCGATGAGTACCTTCGACAGCATGCAAACCTCTGTGACGGAGGCTATGCCCGCCAGCCTGCGCACCGCCGTTGCCGGCTATCAATGGACGCGCGACAGCATCGGCGCGTCGGATGCCGCCGTCTACCGCCTGCAGGGCAGGGATGGCGCGCCGGACCTGTACCTGAAGCACGGCAGGGGGCCTGCCGCCGCCGACCTGGCCGATGAAGCGGCGCGCCTGCGCTGGCTGGCGCCGCACCTGCCCGTGCCGGTCGTGGTCCAGTTCGGCCAGGCGGCGGACCGGCAGCAGGCATGGCTGCTGATGACGGCGCTGCCAGGCACAACGGCGTCTGCGGTGCTGGAAGCGAACCCCGCGCTAAGGTCCACCGTGGTCGACGCGCTGGCGGCCTTCCTGCGCCGCCTGCACGCGCTGCCGGTGGCCGGCTGTCCGTTCGACGCCGGTCCTGCCGTCCGGCTGGCCCAGGCGCGCCAGCGCATCGATGCGGGCCTGGTCGACACCGATGATTTCGATGCTGAACGGGAAGGCTGGACGGCGCAGCAGGTGTGGGCGGCGCTACAGGATTGCCGGCCTCTCGCGCCCGACTTTGTCGTCACGCATGGCGATTTTTCGCTGGAAAATATCCTCATGCACGAAGGAAAGGTTGCCGGCTGCCTCGACGTGGGACGGGCGGGCGTTGCCGACCGTTATCAGGACCTGGCTATCGTCTGGCGTGCTCTCGGTGAGTTGGACGCCGCGCTACAGCAAAGGTTTGCTGAGCAATATGGGCTCCTTGATATCGATCAAGGCAAGCTGCAATTTCACTTGCTGCTCGACGAGCTGTTTTGAAGGCTGCCAGCCATCAAGGCTCTTCGCGCTCCGCATCGCGTTCGCGGCAGCTCAAGGACGCGTAATGACCTTGGGGCAGCCGGGCCTGGATGGCAACCTCGCTCAGTGCTTGCCGGATATCGACGGGGTCGCTCAAGGTGCAGCGCTGGGCGATGGCGAACGCTTGCAGCTTCTGTGTGCTGCCCTGCACCTTGAGCGTCACGCCCGCCCCGGGGCTGACGCAGCAGCCGATGTATTGCGTGATGTATTCTTCCTCGATCAGCACCAGTTCATGCCCCATGAAGCTGGCCGGCTTCTTGAGCAGGTAGTAATCGGTGTAGTCGAAGCGCTGGTCCGGGTGCTTGCCGACGTAGCCTTCGCGCATGTAGGCCCGGATCGCCTTGCCGGAGGTGCCTACCCTGGCTGTCGTGCCCTTTTTCAGGTGCAGCGCCTGGATCAGGCCGCTTTCGAGTCCCGGATCGGCAGCGGCGAGGGCGCTGGAGGAGCAGGCGGCGAGCAGAAGCGAGCCGATCAGGCGGCGGGTGCGGCACCATTCAGACATGGGAAGGATTGCTTGCATACATTTCATAGGTGAAGAGACGGGAAGCGCAGTGTAGCCCACGCCGGCCTGTGCGCGTGGCACAAGTGCGTGGCACAATGCATGACCCGCACGCCACGTGCCACTGACACCAGGAATTTCATGACCCGCGCCATCCTTGACGAAGCCCAGATCCATCCCGCCGCCCGCCCTTTGATCGGCAGCAAGCACCAGGACATCGTGCGCGAGGTGCAGGCGGCCATCGGCGCGCACCAGGTCGTGGTGGTCGGCATGGCGCTCAATCCGTTTCCGCGCAAGGCGCGCAAGATACTCGACGTGCTGGGCACGCCCTACCAGTACTTGCAATACGGCAGTTATCTGAACCAGTGGCACCGCCGCAATGCCTTGAAAATGTGGACGGGCTGGCCCACGTTTCCCATGATTTTCGTGAATGGCGTGCTTATCGGCGGCGCCAGCGAGCTGCAAAAGCTCGTGGAAAATGGCGAGTTCAGCGCCATGCTGGCGAAGAAGCTGCGCGCGATTTAAGCTCCGTCCTATTCCCCCGGCCGCCACGGCGACTTGCGCGTGCGCAAAGGGTCGAGCAAGCTGCGTAAATCGTTGTGGTCGAGCTCATACATCAGCGCAATTAAACTGCCCAGTTCGCCCGAGGGGAAGCCCTCGCGCGCGAACCAGCCCAGATAGTGTCCCGGCAAGTCGGCCAGCAGCCGTCCCTGATATTTCCCATAGGGCATTTCGCGCGTGACCAGCAGCGCCAGTTTTTCTGAATTCATGCGACAGCTCCGTAATCGATCGATGCAGTGTAGCAGAACACGACATTGTTGAGTATGGGGCAACTATCTTCTGCCCGCTGACGTATTTTTCGAAACAAAGAAAACCCCGATACTGCATGCCAACATCATTTATCGGAGTTTGTCATGCCCATTGCCTTGCTCGCGCTGACCCTCAGCGCATTTGCCATCGGAACCACCGAGTTTGTCATCGTGGGGCTGTTGCCCACCATCGCCGCGGACCTGGGCGTCAACCTGCCGTCGGCCGGCCTGCTGGTCAGCCTGTATGCGCTGGGCGTCGCCGTCGGCGCGCCTGTCCTGACTGCCCTGACGGGCAAGATCCCGCGCAAGACCCTGCTGCTGTCGCTGATGGTCTTGTTTACTTTGGGTAACTTGCTGGCCTGGAAATCGCCCGGCTATGAAACCCTCGTCATCGCCCGCATCCTGACGGGGCTGGCGCATGGCGTGTTCTTTTCCATCGGCTCGACCATCGCCACATCATTGGTGCCCAAGGACAAGGCGGCCAGCGCGATCGCCATCATGTTTACGGGCTTGACCGTGGCCCTGGTGACGGGCGTGCCGCTGGGCACCTTCATCGGCCAGCACTTCGGCTGGCGCGAAACCTTCCTCGCCGTCTCGGCCCTGGGTCTGGTGGCGTTCATCGGCAGCCTGCTGTACGTGCCGTCGACCATCAAGCACAGCAAGCCCGCCTCGCTGCTGCAGCAAGTGCAGGTGCTGGGCCAGCCCAGGCTGCTGCTGGTGTACGCCATGACGGCCGTCGGCTATGGCGGCTCCTTCATCGCCTTTACCTATCTGGCGCCGATCCTGCAGCAAGTGTCGGGTTTCAGCGCCGGCGCCGTGGGCGCGGTGATGCTCGTGTATGGCGTGTCCGTGGCGTTCGGCAATATATGGGGCGGCAAGCTGGCCGACAGGAAGGGGCCAGTGCGCGCCCTGAAACGGATCTTCCTGCTGCTGGCAGCCGTCCTGCTGCTGTTGACCTTCACGGCGCCGCATCCCGTGCTCGTCGTCATCACCGTGCTGCTGTGGGGCGCCGTGGCCTTCGGTAACGTGGCCGGTCTGCAAGTGTATGTGGTGCAGCAAGCGGAACACTTCACGCCCCGCGCCGTGGACGTCGCTTCCGGCCTGAATATCGCCGCTTTTAACCTTGGCATCGCCGGCGGCGCCTGGGGCGGCGGCCTCATTGTGGAACACCTGGGCCTCGTGCACACGGGCTGGATCGGCGCCATCGTCGTGCTGGGCGCCTTTGGCTTGACGGCCTTGAGCGGCCGGATGGACCGCCTGCATCCCATCCCCGTGCGTGCGGGCGGCGAAAAGTCGATGCATGCGGTGGGGCATTAGTCTACAGGCAAGTCGCTGGCATGCGCGAGAGCAGGGTTTACAATAGCGCTTACCTTTATCTCGCCCATACTCCCCATGTCCGATACCGCAATGTCACCGCTGCGCCTGCGCGCCGCCATCAACCCGAAACCGCTGGGCGTCGCCCTGTTGCTCATCGTGCTCGGCGCCTGCTACCTGGCGCAGACGGTGGGCGCCACGCAGGCCGCGCTGTACGTGGTGGGCGCCTTGCTCGGCGTCACCCTGTATCACGCGGCCTTCGGCTTCACGTCCGCCTGGCGCGTCTTCATCGCCGACGGCCGCGGCGACGGCTTGCGCGCGCAAATGCTGATGCTTGCCGTGGGCGTGGCGCTGTTCTTCCCCGCGTTGTCGGCCGGCACCCTGTTCGGCACGCCGGTGGCGGGCCTGGTGTCGCCCGCCGGCACCTCGGTGATCTTCGGCGCCTTCATCTTCGGCATCGGCATGCAGCTGGGCGGCGGCTGCGCGTCCGGCACGCTGTACACGGTGGGCGGGGGCAGCACGCGCATGCTCATCACGCTGGCCGCCTTCATCGTCGGCTCCGTGATCGGCACGGCGCACATGCCGTTCTGGACGGCGCTGCCGCAATTGAAACCCATTTCCCTCGTCACAAGCCTGGGCCTGGTACCCGCGCTGGCGCTGAACTGGCTCGTCTTCGCGCTGATCGCCGGCATCACGGTGCTGGTGGAAAAGCGCCGCCATGGCAAGCTCGTCGCGACGCCCCTGCGCCCGTCGCAGGCATCGCCCTGGCTGCACGGCCCCTGGCCGCTGGTGGCGGGCGCCATCGCGCTTGTCGTGCTCAATTTCATCACCCTGGCGCTGTCGGGCCGGCCGTGGGGCGTGACGTCCGCGTTCGCCCTGTGGGGCGCGAAAGCGGCGTCCGCGGTCGGCATCGACACGGCCAGCTGGGCCTATTGGTCGACCAAGGCCAATGCGGCCGCCCTGGCCGCGCCGTTGACGCAAGACAAGACTTCCGTGATGGACATCGGCATCGTGCTGGGCGCCATGCTGGCGGCGGCCCTGGCCGGACGCTACGCGCCCGTGTGGCGCATCCCACGCCGTTCGATCATCGCCGCCGTCGTCGGCGGCTTGCTGCTCGGCTACGGCGCGCGCCTGGCCTACGGCTGCAATATCGGCGCGTATTTCAGCGGCATCGTCTCGGGCAGCCTGCACGGCTGGCTGTGGCTGGTCTGCGCTTTTCTGGGCAACGTCATCGGCACGCGTTTGCGCCCGTGGTTCGGCCTGGAAGTGGAGAAAGTCAAACCGACTGGCTGCTGAGGCCGGCATAAACAGGGGCTTTGCTGTATATTTCGGCCCCTGTTCCCCTTGCCGCCAGCGTATCTCCCATGTCCCCCCTCATCCTGTTTGCCGTCATCCTCGCGTATTTCCTGATCCTGCTGGGCGTGGCATGGCGCACCTCGCGCCACGCCACCAATGACAGTTTTTTCATCGGCAACAAGGACAGCAACTGGATGCTGGTGGCCTTCGGCATGGTCGGCACCACGCTCACGGGCGTGACCTTCATCAGCGTGCCGGGCGCCGTGGGCAGCAACGGCTTCGGCTATATCCAGCTGATGATCGGCTATGTGCTCGGCTACCTGGCCATCACCTTTATCTTGCTGCCGCTGTACTACCGGCTGCAGCTGACCTCCATCTACCGCTACCTGGAAGTGCGTCTGGGCCGGCGCTCCTACCAGAGCGGGGCGGCGTTTTTCATCGTCTCGCGGCTGCTGGGCGCCACGGCGCGGCTGTATCTGGTGGTCAATATCCTGCAAGCCACCATTCTCGACAGCCTGGGCGTGCCGTTCTGGCTGACGTCGTGCGTCGTGCTGCTGCTGATCCTGCTCTACACCTACGAGGGCGGCGTGAAGACCATCGTCTGGACCGATACCCTGCAAACGGCGTGCATGCTGGCGGGCCTCGTCATCTGCAGCGTGTTTTTGCTGCGCGCAATGGACCTGTCCCTCGTCGACAGCCTGGAGCGCATGCGCGCGCAAGGCCTCACGCGCATCTTCACCGTCGACCCGGACAGCCCCGCCTATGTGTGGAAGCATATCCTTGCCGGCATGTTCATCACGATTGCCATGACGGGCATGGACCAGGAAATGATGCAAAAGAACATTTCCGTGCGTACCTTGCGCGACTCGCAAAAGAACATGCTGAGCCTGACCGTGGTGCTGACGGGCGTGCTGCTGCTGTTCCTCTTCCTCGGCGGCTTGCTGCACCTGTATGCGCCGCAGGCCGGCGTGACGGCCACGGGCGACAAATTGTTCCCCGCCGTCGTGCTGGGGCACTTCCCCGCCGTGGTGCAGCTGATCTTTTTCATCGCCCTCGTTTCCGCCCTGTTTCCCAGCGTGGACGGGGCGCTCACTGCCTTGACGTCCACCTTCTGCATCGACCTCCTGGGCGTGCAGCGCAGGCCGGACTTGAGCGCGGCCGCGCAGATGCGCTGGCGCCGCCGTGTGCACCTGGGTTTTGCGGCCCTGTTCCTGGTGCTGATCATGGCCTTCAAGTGGTTTGACGATCCCAGCATGATAGGCGTGATCCTGAAGCTGGCCAGCTATACCTATGGTCCGCTGCTGGGTCTGTTCGCCTTCGGCCTGCTGAGCCGGCGCGGCGTGCGCGACCGCTGGGTGCCGCTGGTGGCCGTGGCGGGGCCGCTGCTGTGCGCGCTGATCGAAGGGGAGCAGGCGCGGCTGTTCGAGCATTACCGCATCGGCCTGGAACTGCTGATCCTGAACGGCGCCATGGTGCTGGCTGGCCTGTTCCTCATTTCCACGCCGCCAGGGCAGGGCGGCCAGGACGCGCAATACTTGTCAAAATAAGACGAATCCCAAGGCGATGGCGGCCATTTTCAGCTATATTGATTTCCTTTAGGTACATAACCTCACGGAGCATCGATGTCACTCAACCCCTTCCCGCCGCTACGCCGCGGTTTTGGCGCATTCTGGCGCGCGCTGGACGCCACCCGCCGCGCGGTCATCAATCTGATTTTCCTGCTGATCGTCATCGCCATCCTGATCGCCATCTTTGGTGGCGGCGCCAAGCCCCTGGCGGACAAGACCACCCTGGTGCTGGACTTGCAAGGCCCGCTGGTCGAGGAAACCCCGGGCGGCGTGCGCGAGGCGGTGCTGGCCAATGTCAGCGGCGAAGTCAAGAAAAGCGTGCAGCTGCGCGACGTGCTGGCGGTGCTCGACACGGCGGGCAAGGACAAGAACATCGGCTCCATGGTGATCCTGCTCGACGAATTGCAGGGCGGCGGCCTGGCGTCGCTGCGCGAAGTGGCGGCCGGCGTCGAGCGCTTCCGCGCCACGGGCAAGAAAGTGACGGCCTGGGGTTCCAGCTACAACCAGCGCCAGTACCTGGTGGCGGCCAAGGCCGACGAGGTATTCCTGCACCCGATGGGCGGCGTCATGCTGGAAGGCTTTGGCCGCTACCGCAATTACTACCGCGACGCGCTCGACAAGGTGGGCGTGACGGTCAACCTGCTGAAAGTAGGCACGTATAAAAGCGCGGCCGAGCCCTTCATCGCCAACGGCCCGTCCGAAGCGGCGGCTGAAGCGGACCGCTACCTGAACAACGGCCTGTGGGCCACCTACACGGCGGACGTGGAAAAGGCGCGCAAGCTGCCGGCCGGCGCCATCATGCAAACGATCGACAACCTTCCCGCGCTGATGACGGCGGCCGGCGGCGACATTGCCAAGCTGTCGCTCAATGGAAAACTGGTCGACGGCCTGAAAACGCGCGATGAACTGCGCCAGTTCATGATGGCGCGCGGCGCCAAGAACACGGAAGGCACGAACTTCCGCCAGGTGAACTACTCCGATTACCTGGCGCGTCTGCGCCCCGTGCACATCGGCGACGCCGTCGGCGTGGTCATCGCCTCCGGTGAAATCGGCGACGGCATCGCGCCGCCGGGCGCCATCGGCGGCCTGTCTACCTCGCGCCTGATCCGCCAGGCGCGCGAAGACAAGTCGATCAAGGCCATCGTGCTGCGCGTCGATTCGCCGGGCGGCAGCGCCTTCGGCTCGGAACTGATCCGCCGCGAACTGGAGCTGACGCGCGCCGCCGGCAAGCCGGTGGTCGTCTCGATGGGCAACGTGGCCGCTTCCGGTGGCTACTGGATCAGCACCTCGTCCGACGAAGTGATCGCCGACGCGGCCACTATCACGGGTTCCATCGGCGTGTTCGCGATCCTGCCGACGGCCGACAAGGTGGTGGAAAAGCTGGGCATCCACACGGCCGGCTCGCCCACCACCTGGCTGGCCGACGCGGGCAACCCCTTGCGTCCGCTCGATCCCCGCTTCGCGCAAGTGATCCAGGGCTCGATCAACCACGTGTATGGCGACTTCCTGAGCCTGGCCGCCAAGGCGCGCAAGACGACGCCGGAAAAGATCGATGCAGTGGCGCAGGGCCGCGTCTGGACCGGTTTGCAGGCGAAAGAGCGCAACCTGGTCGACCGCATCGGCAGCTATGGCGATGCGCTGGCCTCGGCCGCCAAGCGCGCCAATCTGGGCACCGACTACCGCGTGACCTACCTGGAGCAGGAAACGTCGAACGTAGACCGTTTGATCGGCATGTTCGGCTCCAAGGCCATGGCCTCGCTGGGGCTGGGCGAGCACGTGAAACTGGGCCTGGCCGGCACGGGCTTGCCAGCCGATGCGGCGCTGGGCATGGCGCAGGACCTCTCCTGGCTGTCGGGCATCACGCGCGAGCACAAGCCGTTCATGGCCCTCACGCACTGCCTGTGCGAGGTGCCTTTGGGTGGCAAGTAAGGTCAGGCCTTACACAGCGATATGACACCCCAAGCCGGCTTTGCCCGGCTTGTTTTCCTTGAGGAGCGGACTATGGCAAGCGACATGAACGGCGATACGGATAGCGCGATCGCCATCCGACCTTGCGTGAAAGGCGATGAACAGGCGCTGGCGCTGGTGGGACAGGCTACTTTTCTTGAAGCGTTCGCCGGCATCCTCGATGGCGCCGACGTCATCGCCCATTGCCAGCGCCAGCACGACGCGCAGCTGTACCGCGACTGGCTGGCGCTGCCGGCCATGCGCCTGTGGCTGGCCGAGGCCACGCCCGGCGGCGCGCCCGTGGGCTACCTGGTGCTCAGTCCTGCCAGCCTGCCGGTGGCGGACTCCCGCCCGGACGACGTGGAAATCAAGCGCATCTACTTGCTGCACCGCTTCCAGGGCCGGCGCGTGGGCCAGCGCCTGATGCAGGCGGCGCTGAGCCAGGCGCGCGCCGGCGGGGCGGGGCGCGTGCTGCTGGGCGTGTACGCGGAAAACCACGACGCGCTGGCGTTCTATGCGCGCTGCGGTTTTGCGCAGCTGGGCCGGCGCACCTTCCGCGTGGGCCGTACCGACTACCAGGATGTCATCCTCGGCATGACCTTGTAAAACCAGGTAAAGAATCGCCCCCGTCTGTGAGCACTTGAGCCCCACGCGGCGCCAGGTCAAGCCGGCTGGCGGGAGATTTGTAGCGAGTTTGTATCTGCATGCGAGTCGCCCGCGTCACGTGCTCGCCGTGGCGCGGCGCCCCGCAAGCCTGATTTTTTCACTATTCCCCCGCAGTGGCGGCCTGCCTGCCGGCCCGTCTGCTCCTCCCATGCCTGCCTGGCTGTGTGTAATTGTTTCAAGTAGAAATGAAACAGTTACATGACTATGCTAGAGTCGTTTCACGCTAGGGAGCGATGTTTTTTCAGCTGACTTTCAGCTCTTGACTCCCCCGGCTATGTACCGAAACAACCCCGAAAAACGGTCGTCCGGCCTGAGTGTGTCCCACCTCGGCCGGCGCCACAGACTCGCCGTGCCAGCGGCTACTACAAGGATAAGCGATGGATTCGCAGACAACACCCAACACCCCGCGGCGCAGCCGCCGCTCGAAAATCGTCGGTAGCGTCATCGCGCTGGCAGTGATGGGCGCGCTGGGCGGCGGTGCCTGGTACCTGACCCATTCCGGCGCCAGCGCCCAGGGCGGCGCCGGCGCTGGCGGCCCCGGCGGTCCCGGTGGCCCAGGCGGGCCAGGCGGACGCCGCGGCGCGCCCTCGACCACCGTGGGCGTGGCCACGGCCGTGAAGTCCGACCTGCCCGTGGTGCTCGATGCGCTGGGCACGGTGACGGCCGCATCGACCGTGACGGTGCGTCCGCAAGTGTCGGGCATCTTGAAGGAGCTGAAATTCAAGGAAGGCGGCATGGTCAAGGCGGGCCAGGTGGTGGCGCAGATCGACCCGGCGCAGTTCGAGATGGCGTTGATGCAGGCCACGGGCCAGCGCCAGCGCGACGAGGCGCAGCTGGAAAACGCGCGCCTGACCCTGAAGCGCTATCAAACCCTGCTGGGCCAGGATTCCATCGCGCGCCAGGATGTCGACACGCAGGCCGCATTGGTAAAACAGTTGGAAGGCACGGTCATGACGGACCGCGCGGCAGAAGGCACGGCCAGGCTGAACCTGGGCTATACCAGGGTGGTCTCGCCGATCAGCGGCCGCGCGGGCCTGAAGGTGGTCGATATCGGCAACCTGGTGAGCACCAGCGACGCGGGCGGCGTGGTGGTGGTGACGCAGTTGTCGCCCATCGACGTGGAATTCTCCGTGCCACAGGATAAGGTGCAGACCATCCAGGAGCGCCTGAATGGCGGTTCGGCCCTGGCGGCGCTGGCGCTGGACCGCACGCGCACGCATACCCTGGACAAGGGCAGCCTGACGGCGCTCGACAACCAGGTCGACGTGCAGACGGGCACCGTGCGCGCCAAGGCCCGCTACACGAACGACAAGATGGCGCTGTTCCCCAGCCAGTTCGTCAACGTGCGCCTGGAACTGGGCAACATCACGGGCGCCGTGCTGGTGCCCGTCACGGCCTTGCGTCACAGCAATAATGGCGATTTCGTGTATGTGCTGAAAGCGGATAAAACCGTCACCGTGCGCATGGTCACGCGGGGCCAGGCCACCACCGACATGGTGGAAATCCGCGCCGGCCTGGAAGCGGGAGAACAAGTCATCACGGAAGGCGCCGACCGCCTGAAGGAAGGCGCGAAGGTCATGCTGGCGGGCGACAAGCCGGCCATGGGCGGCGCGGCAGGTGGCGAACGCCGCCACCGCCGCCAGCACGCCGATGGCAGTGGCGGCGCGGCCAGCGCATCGGCCTCCGCATCGGCCAGTGCGCCGGCGACCGCCCCGGCGAAGGGCGCTGCGCAATGAGTCCATCGACGCCGTTCATCCAGCGCCCCGTCGCCACGGCGCTGCTGATGCTGGCCATCGTGCTGGCGGGGCTGGTCGGCTTCAAGTTCCTGCCGCTGGCCGCCTTGCCGCAGGTGGATTTCCCCACCATCCAGGTGCAGACCCTGTACCCGGGTGCCAGTCCGGAAGTCATGGGCCAGACCGTCACGGCGCCGCTGGAGCGCCAGTTCGGGCAGATGTCGGGTCTACAGCGCATGAGTTCCACCAGCGCGGCCGGCGTCTCCCTCATCACCCTGCAATTCACCCTGGGCCAGACCCTGGACGTGGCCGAGCAGGAAGTGCAGGCCGCCATCAACGCGGGCGGCTCGCTGCTGCCGACCGATTTGCCGGCGCCGCCCGTGTACGCGAAGATCAACCCGGCCGACGCGCCCGTGCTGACGCTGGCCATCACGTCGGACACGATGCCGCTGACGCAGGTGCAGAACATCGTCAACACGCGCCTGGCGCTGAAGATCAGCCAGGTCAATGGCGTGGGCCTCGTCTCGCTGTCGGGCGGCCAGCGTCCCGCCGTGCGCATCCAGGGCGACACCAAATTGCTGGCCTCGTACGGCCTGGGCCTCGACAGCCTGCGCACGGCCATCGCGGCGGCCAACGTCAACAGCGCCAAGGGCAGTTTCGACGGCCCCACGCGCTCGTTCACCATCAACGCCAACGACCAGCTGGTGACGGCGGAAGATTACAAGCGCCTGATCATCACCTATAAAAACGGCGCGCCCGTGCGCCTGGCTGACGTGGCCAATGTCGTCGACAGCGCGGAAAACACGCGCCTCGGTGCCTGGTCGGGCAAGCAGCCGGCCATCATCCTGAACGTGCAGCGCCAGCCCGGCGCCAACGTCATCAAGACGGTGGACGCCATCAAGGCCCTGTTGCCCGACCTGCAGGCCAGCCTGCCGGCGGCCATGAAGCTCGACGTGCTGAGCGATCGTACGACGGGCATCCGCGCCTCCGTCGAACACGTGGAAATGGAACTATTATTGTCCGTGCTGCTGGTGGTGCTGGTGATCTTCGCCTTCCTGCACAGCCTGCGCGCCACGGTGATCGCCAGCCTGTCCGTGCCGATTTCGCTGATCGGCGCCTGCGGCGTCATGTATCTGCTCGGCTACAGCCTGAACAATCTGTCGCTGATGGCCTTGACCATCGCCACGGGCTTCGTCGTCGATGACGCCATCGTCATGATCGAAAACATCGCCCGCTACATCGAGGAGGGCGAAACGCCGATGGCCGCCGCGCTGAAAGGCGCGTCGCAGATCGGTTTTACCATCATCTCGCTGACGGTGTCCCTGATCGCCGTGCTGATTCCCCTGCTGTTCATGGGCGACGTGGTGGGCCGGCTGTTCCGCGAATTTGCCATGACCCTGGCCATCACGATCCTGATTTCCGCTGTGGTCTCGCTGACCCTGGTGCCGATGATGTCGGCGCGCTGGCTGAAAAGCCACGCCGATGAAAAAATCAGCGCCACGGGCCAGCGCATCCAGGCTTTCCTCGACAAGGTCATCCATCAGTACGACCTTGCGCTCGTTTGGGTGCTGAAACGCCAGGGACTGACCCTGCTCGTGGCCCTGGCCACCTTGCTGCTGACCGTCGTCCTGTATATCACCATCCCCAAAGGCCTGTTCCCCACGCAGGACACGGGCCAGCTGCAGGCGCGCATCGAAACCTCGCAAGCCGTCTCGTACGCGCGCATGGCCGCCTTGCAGCAAGCGGCCGCCAGCGCGCTGCTGGAAGACCCCGCTGTCGATACCTTGAGTTCCCTCGTCGGCGTCGATGCGGCCAACAACACCATGCTGCACACGGGCAGCATGCTGATCAACCTGAAGCGCCCGCGCAGCGGCAGCCAGGACGAGATCATGGAACGCCTGCGCAACCGCGTGGCCCAGGTGGCCGGCGTGACCCTGTATCTGCAGCCGACGCAGGATCTGACCATCGATGCGGAATCGGGGCCGACGCAATACCGCGTCTCGCTCGAAGGGGCCGACACGGCCACCGTCACCGAGTGGGCCGGCAAGCTGGCCGCCCGCATGCGCGAGCAATCGCAGTTGCGCAACGTCGTCACGGATGCGGGCGCCACGGGCGCCGCCGTCACGGTGGCGATCGACCGCGACAGCGCCGCGCGCATGTCGGTGACCACGGCCACCGTCGACGACGCGCTGTACAACGCCTTCGGGCAGCGCATCATCTCGACGATTTTCACGGAAACCAACCAGTACCGCGTGATCCTTGAGGCGCAACCGGGCATCGTCACCACGCCGGCCGACCTGTCGGACCTGCAGGTGCGCACGGGTTCCGGCAAGTCGACGCCGCTGTCCGCCTTTGCCAGCGTCAGCGAAAAACAGGCGCCGCTGCAGATCACGCACGTGGCGCAATACCCGGCCACGACCCTGGGCTTCGATACGACGCAAGGCGTGGCGCTGGGCAGCGCCGTCGACGCCATCCGCCAGGCGGCGAAGGACATCGCCTTGCCGCCATCGGTGACCTTGACCTTCCTCGGTGCGGCCGGCGCGTATGAAAACTCGCTGTCGAATCAGCTGTGGCTCATTCTGGCCGCCGTCGTCTGCGTCTACATCGTGCTGGGCGTGCTGTACGAAAGCTACATCCATCCGCTGACGATCCTGTCGACCCTGCCGTCGGCCGGCGTGGGCGCCTTGCTGGCGCTGATGATCTCGGGCCAGGACCTGGGCGTGATCGGCATCATCGGCATCATCCTCTTGATCGGCATCGTGAAAAAGAACGCCATCATGATGATCGACTTCGCCATCGAGGCCGAGCGCGACGAGGAAAAAGCCCGCAGGAAGCCATCCACCAGGCGGCGCTGCTGCGTTTCCGCCCGATTTTGATGACGACCCTGGCGGCCCTGTTCGCGGCCGTGCCGCTGATGCTGGGCTGGGGCGAGGGCGCCGAGCTGCGCCGTCCGCTGGGCCTGGCCATCTTCGGCGGCCTGATCGTCAGCCAGGTGCTGACCCTGTTTACCACGCCCGTCATCTACCTGGGCTTCGACCGCCTGGGCCAGCGCTTTGCGGGCAAAGGGAAGAACGCTGTCAGTCTCGATAAACCGGGTGCGGGGAGTGCCGCGTGAACCTGTCCGAACCGTTCGTCAAGCGTCCCATCGCCACCGTGCTGCTGACCATCGGCATCGCGCTGGCGGGCGTCGGCGCCTTCTTCGTGCTGCCCGTCTCGCCGCTGCCGCAGGTCGATTATCCGACCATTTCCGTCAGCGCCAGCCTGCCCGGCGCCAGCCCCGCGACCATGGCCACCTCGGTAGCCACGCCGCTGGAGCGGCGCCTGGGCGTGATCTCGGGCGTAAACGAAATGACGTCGTCGTCGGGCACGGGTTCGGCGCGCATCAACCTGCAGTTCGACCTGAACCGCAAGATCGATTCGGCCGCGCGCGAAGTGCAGGCGGCGATTGCCGCCGCGCGTGTGGACTTGCCGGCCACCTTGCGCAGCAACCCGACCTACCGCAAGGCCAATCCGTCCGACGCGCCCGTGATCATCCTGGCGCTGACGTCGAAAACGCGCACGCCGGGCCAGATCTACGATGCCGTGTCGAACCTGGTGCAGCAAAAGGTGGCGCAAGTGAAGGGCGTGGGCGACGTGGAACTGGGCGGCGGTTCGCTGCCGGCCGTGCGCGTGGAACTGCTGCCGTATCAGCTCAATCACTATGCCGTGTCGATGGAGGACGTGCGCGCCGCCATCCAGGCCAGCAACGCCAACCGGCCGAAAGGGGCGATTTCCGGCGACGAGCGCAGCCTGCAGATCTATTCGGGCGCGGCGACGGCTTCGGGCGGACGCAGCGCGGCCGACTACCGCAGCCTGGTCGTGGCCTGGCGCGACGGTGCCGCCATCCGCCTCGACGACGTGGCCGAGGTGGTCGACGGCGTGGAGAACAACAACACCCTGGGCCTGTTCAATGGCGACCCGGCCGTCATCGTGCTGATCACGCGCCAGCCGGGCGCCAACGTCATCGCCACCGTCGACGGCGTGCGCGCGCTGCTGCCGCAACTGCAGGCGCAGCTGCCGGGCGACATCAAGCTGCAGGTGGCGTCCGACAGCACCAATTCCATCCGCTCGTCGCTGCACGAGATCGAATTCACCCTGATCCTGTCGATCGTGCTCGTCGTGCTGGTGGTCAGCGCCTTTTTGCGCAGCGTGCGCGCCACCATCATTCCCGCCGTGGCCACCATCGTTTCCCTGCTGGGCACCTTCGGCGTGATGTACATGCTGGGTTTCAGCCTGAACAACCTGTCCCTGATGGCGCTGACGGTGGCCACGGGCTTCGTCGTCGACGACGCCATCGTGGTGCTGGAAAACACCCAGCGCCACATCGAGGCGGGCATGGACCGCTTCAAGGCGGCCCTGCTGGGCGCGCGCGAAGTGGGCTTTACCGTGCTGTCGATCAGCCTGTCGCTGGTGGCCGTCTTCATTCCGCTGCTGTTCATGGGCGGGCAGGTGGGGCGCTTGTTCCGCGAGTTTGCCGTGACCCTGTCGGCCGCCGTGATGATTTCGCTGGTGATCTCGCTCACGACCACGCCGATGATGTGCGCCTGGCTGCTGAAAAGCGGCCAGCAGCACCAGCCGCCTGGCCGGGTCGCGCGCTGGTTCGAACGGGGCTTCGAGCGCATGCTGAAAGTCTACGAGCACTGCCTGGACTGGGCGCTGTCGAGCGCCGCGCTGGTGATGACCATCCTCGTCTTCGTCGTCGGCTTGAACGTCTACCTGTTCGCGGCCGCGCCCAAGGGCTTCTTCCCGCAGCAGGACACGGGCCAGATCAACGGCGGCATGCGCGCCGACCAGAGCATCTCGTTCCAGGCCATGCAGAGTAAATTGCGCCAGCTGGTCGACATCATCAAGGACGATCCGGCCGTCGCCACCGTCGTGGGGTTTACGGGCGGCGGACGGGCAGGGGGCGGCTTCATGTTCATCGACCTGAAACCCGCGTCGCAGCGCACGGACAAGGGGCAAGCCGTGATCGCGCGCCTGCGTCCGCAACTGGCCAAGGTGACGGGCATTTCGCTGTTCCTCAACCCCGTGCAGGATTTGCGCATGGGCGGGCGCTCGAGCAATTCCACGTACCAGTACACCCTGATCAGCGACAACCAGGCCGACCTGAAGAAATGGGCGGCGAAGCTGGCCGACCAGATGAAACTGCAGCCGGCCCTGATCGACGTCGACACGGACCAGGCGGAAAACGGCGTGGAAACCTTTGTCACCATCGACAAGGACCGCGCCACGCAGCTGGGCGTGCAAGTGAAGGATATCGACAATGCGCTGTACAACAGCTTCGGCCAGCGCCAGGTGGCGACCATCTACGATGAGCTGAACCAGTACCACGTGATCATGGAAGTGGCGCCCCGCTATGCGCAAAGCCCGGAAGCGCTGCGCTCCGTGTATGTGCCGGCGTCGAATGCGGCGGCCGTCGCCGCCACCAGCACGGCGACGGCGACCGCCAGCGTTGCCGCGACAGCGTCCAACACGACGGCGGCGCGCGATCCGTCCAGCGGCTCGGCCCTGTCCACCACCCTGGCGCACATGGTGCCGCTGTCGTCGTTCAGCAGCTTTGCGGAAAGCTCGACGGCCACGTCGATCAACCACCAGGGCGGGGAACTGGCGACCACCGTGTCGTTCAACCTGGCCGACGGCTATCCGCTCAGCGACGGGCAGGCTGCCGTGGCCCAGGCGGAGTCGGAAATCGGCATGCCGGTCAACGTGCGCGGCAGCTTCCAGGGTTCGGCGAAGAGCGCGCAGGACAGCAACAAGGAGCAGCCGCTCTTGATCCTGGCGGCCATCGTGGTGATCTACATCGTGCTGGGCATCCTGTACGAAAGCCTGATCCATCCCGTCACCGTGCTGTCGACCTTGCCGTCGGCAGGGGTGGGCGCCGTGCTGGCCTTGCTGCTGTTCCGCATGGAGTTTTCCATCATCGCCCTGATCGGCGTGTTCCTGTTGATCGGTATCGTCAAGAAAAATGCTATATTGATCATCGACTTCGCGCTGGAGGCCGAGCGTTCGCGCGGACTGACAGCCGTGGAAGCGGTGCGCGAGGCATGTCTGCTGCGTTTCCGCCCCATTCTGATGACCACCCTGGCGGCGGCGCTTGGCGCCTTGCCGCTGGCGATCGGTTTCGGCGAGGGGTCAGAGCTACGCCAGCCCTTGGGGGTCGCCATCATCGGCGGCCTGATCGCCAGCCAGTTACTCACATTGCTGACCACCCCGGTGGTCTACATCCTGCTCGACAAGCTGCGCACGCGCAGCGCCGACGAGCAGCAATTGAGCCGCATTCCTGGGCCAGATAACCCGAGCACACAATCATGAAGCAAGTAAAACCTATTTCTTCCGCCATTCCCGCACGCCGCCTGCTGGCCGTGGCTGCTGCCGTCCTGCTGGCCGGCTGCGCCGTCAGCCCCGCGTATGAAACGCCGACGGCCGCCGCGCCGCAAACGTTCAAGGAGGCGGCCGGCTGGCAGCCTGCCGCGCCGGCCGACACCCTGGAGCGGGGCCCGTGGTGGACCCTGTTCGGCGACGCGCAGCTGAACCAGCTGGCCGAAGGCATCGACATATCAAACCAGAACGTGGCGGCCGCCATCGCGTCGTACGAGCAGGCGCGCGCGCTGGTGCGCGAACAGCGCGCTTCGCTGTTCCCCACCGTGAACCTGACGGGCAGCGGCGCCCGCTCCGGTGGCGGGGGCGAGCAGCAGACGAACAACAACTTCAAGGCTGCCATCGGCGCGTCGTGGGAGCCGGACGTGTGGGGCAAGCTGCGCGCCGGCGTGACGGGGGCCGACGCCAGCGCGGCCGCCAGCGCGGCGGACCTGGCCGCCGCGCGCCTGTCGGCGCAGGGCGAGCTGGCCACGAATTACTTTTCGCTGCGCCAGAGCGATGCGCAGATCGCGCTGCTGAACGCCACCATCGATGGCTACAAGCGCGTGCTGGAAATCACCGGCAACCGTTTTAACTCGGGCATCGCCGCGAAGTCCGACCTGCTGCAGGCGCAGACGCAGCTGGCCAATGCGCAGATCGACCTGTCGAGCCAGACGCGCGCCCGCGCGCAGCTGGAACACGCGATCGCCATCCTGTTGGGCAAAGCGCCGTCCGACTTCAGCCTGGCCGTGGCGCCGTGGACCCTGACCGTGCCCGAGGTGCCGCTGGGCGTGCCATCGACCCTGCTGCAGCGCCGCCCAGACATCGCCGCCGCCGAGCGCAGGGTGGCCGTGGCCAACGAGCAGATCGGCATCGCCCGTTCCGCGTATTACCCGAGCCTGAACCTGACGGGATCGTACGGTTCCGGCGCCAGCAAGGTGGGCGACCTGTTCAATGCCTCATCGAGCCTGTGGTCCCTGGGCGTGTCGGCCGCGCAAACCCTGTTCAACGCGGGCGCCACGACGGCCAGCGTGGACGCGGCCAAGGCGGGGCATGAGGCGGCCGTCGCGCGCTACCGCCAGACGGTGCTCAGTGCCTTCGGCGCCGTGGAAGACCAGTTGTCGGCCACGCGCGCGCTGGCCGAGCAGCTGGCCTTGCGCCAGCAGGCGTCGTCGGCCGCCGACCAGGTCGAACAGCAGATGCTGAACCGCTACAACGCGGGCCAGGTCGGCTATACGGACGTGGTGACGGCGCAGGTGACGGCCCTGTCGGCGCGCCGTTCGCTGGTGCAGGCCCAGGCGGACCGCCAGACGACGGCCGTGGCACTGATCCAGTCGCTGGGCGGCGGCTGGCATGTGCCGCAGGCGCAGTAAGGGGCGGCTTGGCGCAGGGTAAAACCCCTGCGCCAAATTCACGTTTTCCTGCGCATCTTGAGTGCTAGAATGCAAGATTATCAATTCCCAGCCTGACGGTCCCGCCGTGGCTGCTTTCTTGCAGACGATGACACGCAGCAAACACAGCAATATGTCCGTTCCCGACGTGGCCACCATCGTCTTTCCCGTGGTGGCCATCGGCGCTTCCGCCGGCGGACTCGATCCCATCGTCGCTTTCCTGGCGAACGTACCGCAGGAAAGCGGCATCGCCTATGTGGTGATCCAGCATCTTGATCCCACGCAAAAAGCCATGCTGCCGGAATTGCTGCAGCGCGCCACCAGCATCCCCGTCGCGGAAATCACGCATCAGTCGGAATTGCGCCCCAATCATATCTACGTGATTCCGTCGAATGCGGACCTGGGCCTGTCCAAGGGCCGATTCGTGCTCAGCGAGCCGGTGCAGCTGCGCGGACACCGGCTGCCCATCAATGCCTTTTTCGAAAGCCTGGCCGCCGAGCTGGGCGAACTGGCCGTCGGCGTGATCTTTTCCGGCATGGGCAGCGACGGCACGCGCGGCTTGCAGGCGATCAAGCAGGCGGGCGGACTGACCCTGGCCCAGCATCCCGATACGGCCAAGTTCGACATGATGCCGCAAAGCGCGATTTCCGCCGAAGTGGTGGATCTCGTCGATTTCCCCGACAAGATGCCGGACAAGATCATCACCTATCTGTTCCGCAGCAGTTTCCTCAGCTTGCCGGGGCATGAACCGAACGGCCGCAATTCCCTGCAGGAAATCGTCGCCTTGCTGTCCGAGCATACGGGCAACAGTTTTACGGATTACAAGATCAACACGGTGCTGCGCCGTATCGAGCGGCGCATGAGCTTGTACCAGATGACGTCGATGGAAGAGTACGTTCCCTACCTGCGCGACAATCCCGCGGAAATCGACTTGCTGTTCAAGGAATTGCTGATCGGCGTGACGAGCTTTTTCCGCGATCCGAAAGTGTGGGAATACCTGAAGATGGTGGTCGTGCCGCAAATGCTGGCGGCCCACCCGGACGGGCGCGCCTTCAAGGCCTGGGTGCCCGCCTGTTCCACGGGCGAGGAAGCGTATTCGCTGGCCATGGTGTTCCATGAAGTGGTGGCCGGCATCAATCCGCCGTCGAAATACAGCCTGCAGATCTTTGCCACCGACCTGTCGGCCGACGCCATCGACCGCGCGCGCCAGGGGCGCTTTCCGCACAGCATCATCAGCGACGTATCCGCCGAACGGCTGGAGCGCTTCTTTATCAATGACAAGAACGGCTACCATGTGAAGAAAGAGATCCGCAACACGATCATCTTCGCCCAGCAAAACATCATTTCGGACCCGCCGTTCACCAAGCTCGACATCTTGTGCTGCCGCAACTTGTTGATCTATCTCAATGCCAAGCTGCAGCAGCGCCTGATTCCCCTGTTTCATTACGCCTTGAACCGCGATGGGATTTTGCTGCTGGGCAGCGCCGATACGCCCGGTCATTTTTCCGAGCTGTTTTCGCCGCTGACCACGTCGACCCGGCTGTACCGCCGCCTCGACAACCTGGCGCGCCAGCGCCTGCCCACGTATTTTCCCACCAAGGTTTCGTTGGCATCCCCCACACCTAGCGACACGAGAGAAGTCAGCATGACCGGAAAGATTCAATCCCATGTCGAGCAATTATTGCTCCAGAAATACTCACCTGCCGCCGCGCTGCTGAACCAGGATGGGGACATCCTGTATATCAATGGCCGTACGGGCGCCTTCCTGGAACCGGCGGCCGGCAAGGCCAACTGGAATATCCACGCCATGGCGCGCGAAGGCTTGCGCTACGAGCTGGCCGGCCTGATCAAGCAGGCGCTGCAGAGCGAAAGCGTGGTGCGCCTGAAGGGCCTGGTCGTCAAGGACCACCTGGGACAATCGCTGGGCGTGGACCTGAGCGCCGAAGCCCTGAGCCAGCCCGAATCCCTGCGGGGCATGGTCTTTGTCACGTTTTCCAGCGTGCCCCTGGTGGCCGAGGCGCGGCGCGGCCGTTCGCCGAACCCCAAGGTGCTGGAACTGGAACAGCAGCTGGCGCAGGCGCGCAATGAGATCCAGGCCGTGCGCGACGAGATGCAGACCTCGCGCGAGGAACTGAAATCGGCCAACGAGGAGTTGCAGTCGACCAATGAAGAGCTGCAGTCGACGAACGAGGAATTGACCACGTCGAAGGAAGAGATGCAGTCGCTCAACGAGGAGTTGTATACGGTCAATGCCGAGCTGCAATCGAAGGTCGATGATTTGTCGCTGGTCAACAGCGACATGAAGAATCTGCTCAACAGCACCGATATCGCCACCATCTTCCTCGACAGCGACTTGCGCATCCGCCGTTTCACGGCGCCGGCCACGCAAATCTATAAGCTGATCCAGACGGACTTGCGCCGTCCGCTCAGCGACATCGTCAACGACCTCGATTATCCGGACCTGGAAGACGATGCGCTCGAAGTCATCCGCAGCCTGGTATTTTGCGAGCGCCAGGTGCCGACCAAGACGGGGCGCTGGTATAACGTGCGCATCATGCCGTACCGCACGATCGAAAACGTGATCGACGGCGTGGTGGTGACCTTCATCAACATCACGGAATCGAAGCTGCTGGAAGCCCAGCTGCGCCAGATGCAGTCGGACGGGGCGGGCGGAGAGAGCGCGCCATGAGCGAACCATTCGACAGCGGTGCCGTGCCTGCCAGGCTGAGAGAGCAGGCCGAGCAATTGGCGGCGGAGCAGCGCCAGGCCGTGCCGCCGCCGCAGTCGAATGAAGACATGATGCGCCAGCTGCACGAGTTGCAGGTCAGCCAGATCGAGCTGGAAATGCAGAACGCGGCCCTGGCCGAGCTGGAGCAGCTGAAGAATGAATTTGAAAGCAGCCGCGACCGTTATGCGGAACTGTACGAGCAGGCGCCCGTCAGCTATTTTTCGCTGGCGTGCGATGGCGTCGTCACGCGTGTCAACGTGGCCGCTTGCGGCTTGCTGCAGCGCGACAAGAACCAGCTGCTGGGGCGGCGCTTCGAGCAATTCGTCGCGCCCCATGCACAGGGCCGCTTCCGGCGTTTCCTCGACGCCGTCTTCAACAGCGGTGCGCGCCAGGTGCTCGAAGCGCAGCTGTTCGAAGCGGAGGCGGGCGGCACGGGCGGCATGGGCATGGTGCGCATCGAGGCCAATTTCGACGCGGCCAGCGCCACGGCGCGCATGCTGGTGACGGACCTGGGCGACGAGCACGCGCGCGAATCGGCCTTGCGGCGCGCCTTCGTCATTCTCGACAGCATACGCGAAGGCGTGCTGGTGACGGACAGCGACAACCGTATCATTTCCGTCAACCCCGCCTTCACCACCATCACCGGCTACCAGGCGGAGGAAGCCATCGGACGCGACCCGTCCTTCCTCGGCGGCGGCACGCATTTGCCGCAGTTTTATGAAGCCATGTGGCGCAGCCTGCACCAGGATGGCAGCTGGTATGGCGAGCTGGTGAACCGGCGCAAGAATGGCGAGCGCTTCGTCGAATCGCTGTCGATCACGCCCATGCGCAGCCAGGACGGCGCCATCAGCCATTTTGTCGGCGTGTTTTCCGATATCACCGAACGCAAGCTGGCCGAGGCGGACCTGCGCGAACTGCACCGCGAGCTGGACCAGCGGGTCGTCGACCGCACGGCCGAACTGCTGCGGGCCAACCAGCACCTGCAGCTGGAAGTGCACCAGCGCGAGCGGGCGCAGGAAGCCTTGCGCGATGCCGAGCGTTTCTTTCATGCCACCATCGATTCGCTGACGGACCGCGTGCTGGTGCTGGACCAGGCGGGCAGCATCGTGCATGCCAACCAGGCTTGCCTGGCCTTCGTCGGGCAAATCCCGCGGCCGCTGAACTACCTGGAATTTTGCGAGATGGACCCGCGCTGGCAGCGCAGCGCCGGACGCGAGCTGGCCGCCGGCATCCGCTCCGTCATTGCCGGCACCGCCGACGCATTTGCGCTCGAATACGAATTTACCACGCGCTCAGGTCCCCGCTGGTCGCAGGCCAGGATCAGCCGTTTTCTGGGCGAAGGGCCGCTGCGCGTGGTGGTGGCGCACACGGACATCACGGAACGCAAGCTGATGGATAGCGCCTTGCGCCAGTCGCACGCCCAGCTGCGCCAGCTGGCGCTGCACCTGGAAACGGCCAAGGAAGACGAGCGCAAGCGCATTTCGCGCGATATTCACGATGAGCTGGGGCAAAACCTGCTGGCGCTGCGCATCGACATTTCCATGCTCAGCGCGCGCACCGAGGGTTCCCATCCGCGCCTGCACCGCCGCGTCGGCGCCGTGCTCAGCAATGTAGACACCACCATCAAGAGCGTGCGCGGCATCATGAACGAGCTGCGCCCGATGGCCCTGGACTTGGGCTTGCAGGCCGCCATCGAATGGCAGGTGGGCGATTTCCGCAAGCGCAGCGGTGTCGCCTGCCGCCTGCTGATCCGCGACGAGGCCCTGTTTGCCGCCATCGGCAGCCAGGCCGAGATCGTGCTGTTCCGCATCGTGCAGGAAGCGCTCAGCAACGTCATGCGGCACGCCCAGGCCAGCCAGGTCGAGATCGAGCTCAGTTCGGATGCCTGCGCCGTGTACGTGGCCATCAGCGACAACGGCATCGGCATCACGCCGCAGCAGCAGCGCAAGAAACAGTGTTTTGGCCTGATCGGCATCGCCGAGCGGGTGACGGCGCTGGGCGGGCATTTCGAGGTGGGCTTGCCCGCGTCGGGTGCCGGCTGCCGGCTGGCATTGCAGATTCCGCTGCACGGCATGGGGCGTCCGTCCGCCTGATACAGAAATTGCAATGGGTCAATTTTTGCCGACCCAGGCCCCTTGGACAGGCTATACTTTCGCCTGCTATTCATGGAGGGGCATATCTTGTTCAAAACAATCGTTTTACCAGTCGCCTTACTGGGCGCGTTCGCCGGCGCACACGCCGACGAAGGGCAGTGGCAACCACACCAGCTGCCACAGCTGAAAGCCGAACTCAAACGGGTCGGCATCGACATTCCTGCAGAAAAACTCGCCGACCTGAGCAAGCACCCGATGAGCGCCATCGTGTCGCTGGGCGGCTGCTCGGCCGCTTTCGTCTCCGACGCGGGCCTGGTGGTGACGAACCATCACTGCGCGTATGGCGCCGTGCAGCGCAATTCCACGCCGGAACACAATTACATCACCAACGGCTTCCTGGCCAAGACGCGCGCTGGCGAGCTGCCGGGCGGTCCGAACAGCCTGGTGTATGTGACGGACAAGGTGGAAAACGTCAGCGAGCGCGTGCTGAAAGGCTTGACGGCCGACATGAGCGGCCGCGCGCGCCACGAAGCCGTGGAAAAGCGCATCAAGGACCTGATCGCCGAATGCGAGACGGATAAGATGTACCGCTGCTCCGTGCCAGCCTTCCACCGCGGCCTCGAGTACTACCGCATCCGCCAGATGATGATACGCGACGTGCGCCTCGTGTACGCGCCATCGGACAAGATCGGCAACTTCGGCGGCGACACCGACAACTACGAATGGCCGCGCCACACGGGCGATTACTCGTTCCTGCGCGCCTACGTGGGCAAGGATGGCCGTCCGGCCGACCCGTCGCCCGACAACGTGCCGTACAAGTCGAAGGACTTCCTGGTGGTCTCGGCCGAAGGCTTGAAGGCCGGCGACGGCATCTTGCTGGCGGGCTATCCCGGTCGCACCAGCCGCTACAAGCTGCCGGCGGAAATCCGCTTCGCGCGCGATACGGCCTTCCCCCTGAAAGTATCCGAACTGCAAGCTGACCTGGCCGTGATGGCCGACGCCACGCAGGGCGATGCCGCCTCCGCCGTGCGCTACGCCAGCGTGGTGAAAAGCATCAACAACGTGCTGAAGAAAACCCAGGGCTTGCTCGACGGTTTCGCCCGCAAGGACATCGCCGCCATCAAGGATGGACAGGACGCCGAGTTCCGCGCCTGGTACGCCAAGCAGCCGAACGTGTCGGCCACCCTGCTGGCCGAACTGGACGCGGCGATCGCCAGCGACATGGCCCTCAGCGAAGAAGAGTTCGCCTGGACGGTGGCCACCAACAGCGATCTGCTGAAAAGCGCGCGCACCGTCTACCGCCTGTCGCAAGAGCGCCAGAAGCCGGACGCCGAGCGCGAATCGGGCTTCCAGCAGCGCGACCTGGCCTTCATCAAGGCCCGTCTGACGCGCCTGGAACAGTCGTATGTCAACAAGGTCGACCAGGCGCGTTTTGAAGCCGGCCTGAAGCGTTATGCCCAGCTGGCGGCGAAGAGCCACCCGCAAGGCCTGGACGCGCTGCTGCCGGCCCCAGGCGCCGTGGCGGCCCTGTACCAGCAGACGCAACTGGCTGACACGGCCAAGCGCCTGGCCTGGCTGGAAAAGGACCAGGCTGCCGTGGCCCAGTCCGACGACGCCTTCATGCAGCTGGCCGTCAAGCTGCAGCCCGTGGAACTGGCGCTGGAAGAGCGCCGCAAGGAAATCGACGGCAACCTGGAACGCGTGATTCCGCAATACATGCAAGCCGTGATCGCCTGGAAGAAATCGCAAGGCAAGCCGGTGTATCCTGACGCCAACTCGACCCTGCGCGTGACCTACGGCACCGTCGCGCCGTATTCGCCGCGCGACGGCATCACCAAGGGGCCGTTCACGACCGTGGAAGGCATCGTCGAGAAAGTCACGGGCAAGGCCCCGTTCGAAGCGCCGCAAGGCTTGATCGACGCCGTCAAGCAAAAACGCTACGGCCAGTTCCGCGACCCGGCCCTGGGCACGGTGCCCGTCAACTTCCTCACCAGCGCGGACACCACGGGCGGCAATTCCGGCTCGGCCGTGATGAACAAGCGTGGCGAGCTGATCGGCCTGAACTTCGATTCGACGTATGAATCGATCACCAAGGACTGGTACTTCGACACGGCCATCACGCGCGCCATCCACCTCGACATCCGCTACATGCTGTGGGTGATGAAGGAAGTGGACCACGCGGATAATTTGCTGCAGGAAATGACGATCAAGTATCCCAAGTCTGTGAAAACTGCCAACAAGTAAGCTTCAGCTTGCATTAGCGCAAAGCCGCATCCGCCCCGGGGCCGATGCGGCTTTTTTGCGTATGGTCAACTGGTTTGAGTTCCATCAATATGCCAGCGTCCGCCATGGTTAGCATGGACCAGGGAAACTATGCGATGGAGGCAATATGGATGATGGCGAGCTGGCAGCCGATCTTGCGCGCCTTTTCGGCGCGGGCAGACAAGTTCAGGACAGCCGCTTGCTGCGCATGGATTTTCCGTGCGAGGACGGTCCGCCCGACACCGCGCTGCTGGTCAACAGCTTGCGGGCACACGAGGAAATGTCACGCGACTTCCGCTTCGACGTCGAAGTGCTGTCCGACAATCTCCACGTTCCCCTGACGGCGATGATGGGACGCATGGTCACGATTTCGATGGTGCGCGATGACGGCAGCTTGCGCTATTTTAATGGTTACGTCGGCGAATTTCGCCTGTTGCGCAGCGATGGCGGTTTCGCCTTCTACCAGATGGTGCTGCAACCCTGGCTGGCGTTGTCCAGGCTGCGCATGGACAACGTTTCGTTCCACGAACGCACGGTCATCGACATCAGTGAAACGACCTTCAATCATTATTTGCAGCGCGACTGGCAAAACCGGCTGCATGAGGAAAAAGCGATATTAAGCTGCGCCAACCAGCATAATGAAACCGATTACAACCATCTGCACCGGCGCTGGGAAGACCAGGGTATCCATTACTGGTATGAACATCGCGCCGACGGCCATACGCTCTGTCTGGGCGACAATACCTGGCTGAGCGACAGCATCGATCCAGGCGACGGCCATGCCAGCGAAGCCGACGAGATGGTGTTTTGCAGCGGCGCCGGCTCGCTGGAGCGCGACGGCATACGCGATTGGCAGGCAATACGCAAGATCGCCTCAGGCTCGCTCACGCTGGCCAGCTTCAACTACAAGCATCCGTATGCCAGCCGCGCCAGCGGCTATGCGCTGCACCAGCAGGGCGACGTGTTTGCCCATGAACTGTATCAAAACACCGGCTATGGCTATGCCGGCATGGGCGACGGCGAAGCGCTGGCGCAACGCCGCCTGGAGGAGCAGAACTGCCAGGCGCAATACTTCGAAGCGGGCGGCAATCACCGCTGCGCCCAGGCCGGGCGCAGTTTCACGCTGGGCGGACACTTCAGCGCCCAGCAATCCATGCCGGCCAGAGGTGAGGCGGCGCGCCCGGACATCGGCGCGCGCGAATACCTGATCCTGTCGGTCGATCACGTCGCCAGCAACAATTACCAGGCAGGCACGGGCGCGAAGTCGCATTATGAAAACCGGTTTAACTGCATCCGCAAGAGCATCCGCTGGTATCCGGGGCGGCAGTTCAACAGCACACCTTGCGCCTTGCCCGGCGTGCAGACGGCGATCGTCACCGGGCCGGCAGGCGAAACCATCCATACCGACGGGCTGGGCCGGGTGAAGGTGCAATTTCACTGGGACCGGCTGGGCAAGTTCGACGCGGGCAGTTCGCCATGGATCCGGGTCATGACGCCATGGGCGGGCCAGGCGTTCGGCCAGATCGCGCTGCCGCGCATCGGCCAGGAAGTGCTGATCCAGTTTCTCGACGGCAATATCGACCGTCCCGTCATCGTCGGTGCTGTGTACAACGGCAACCATGCGCCGCCGTGGAATTTGCCGGGGCAACGCATGCTGGGCGGCTGGCGCAGCGCCGAGCTGATGCCTGGCGGCGGCTGCGGCGTGCGCGGCAACCAGCTGGTGCTCGACGACACGCACCAGCGCATCCAGGCGCAACTGAAAAGCGATCATCAGCACAGCCAATTGTCGCTCGGCTGCATCAGCCGCATCGAAGACGCCGGCGGGCGCAAGGATGCGCGTGGCGAGGGCTGGGAACTGGCGTCAGACGCCTGGGGCGTGGCGCGGGCCGGGCGCGGCATGTTGCTGACCACCGAAGCGCGCCCTGGCGCCGCCTCGCATATCAAGAGCATGGATGAAACCTTGCGCCGGTTGGCCGAGGCTGCTGAGCGGCACAAGGCGCTTGCCGCCCTGGCGCAGCATTACGGCGCGCAAGAAAGCGCCGCCCAGCAGGGTGCCGCCGCCGATGTGCTCAATGCCCAGCATGCCGCGATCAAGGGCGGTGCCGGCAGTGGCGAAAGCGCATTTCCCGAACTATCCAAGCCGCATCTGGTGCTGGCCAGTCCGGCCGGTATCGAAACGACGACCGCGCAATCGACGCACATCGCCAGCGCCGAGCACACTGCGCTGACGTCCGGGCGCGACCTGTCGCTGGCGGCCGGCGGCGGCCTGTTCGCCAGCATCGGCGCGGCGTTCCGCCTGTTCGTCCACAAGGCTGGCATGAAACTGATCGCCGCAGCTGGCCCGGTGCAGATCGCGGCGCAAACCGATACGGTCGATATCGTCGCCAACAAGGTGCTGGAATTGATCAGTCAGACGGACTGGGTGAATATTCGCGGCCGCAAAGGCGTGCGCCTGCATGGCGCCAATTGCATGCTTGAAATTAGCGACAAGGTACAGTTTTTTACCGCGTCGCCGACGCTGTTCCATGGAAACCTGGAAACCTTGGCCCCCAAGAACCGGCCGCAACCGGAGCAGGAGCCGCCCATCGCGCCGGCAGCGGGGCAGTTGCAGCATACGATACAGGCCCATGCGGATGGCGGGCAATACGCGCAGGTGCCGTACACGCTGTACAACGGGGAAGCCGAAGTCGAGCAAGGCCTGACCGACGAATTCGGCCGCATCCTGATCGCGCATCAGGATGGCACGCCGCGCTACCGTGTCGTCCTTGGCAATGGCGAAGAGTTTTCATTGCAAGCGAGCGCACGCTTCGACCCGGACGCGGCGCCGGACGGCGAACACAAGCTGTCGAACCGCGGTTGGCGCGCGTTCGACGACACGGCCGACGGCCGCGGGGTTCAATGATGCACGACACTGACTGGAGAGCGCCATGCCGGAATCGAGCGGCCGCATCGAAACCACCCATATCGACGAAGTCGGACGGACTGCGACCAGTTCGCTTCAGTGGCTGCTGGAAAACCGCAACCTGAAGGGCAAGGCCACTCATCCGATTACGCATAACAACAAGCTGACACTGTTCATCTGCGGACAGGAAGGGTTCGCCGACATCGCCAGCGAGATCGCCAAGGCTAAACATTCGATCGACCTGTGCTGCTGGGGTTTCGACCCGGGCATGGAACTGGTGCGCGGCAGCAGCGCCACTTGGCCGCGGGGCGAAACGTTTGGCGACTTGCTGATCGCCGCCGCACGGCGTCATGTCAGGGTGCGCCTGCTGATCTGGCATGACCGGATCGGTTCGCCGATGGTGCGCAATATGCCGGGCTATTCGCACGGCACCTCATCATGGAAAACCGATGGACAACGCTTTGATGACATCAGCGCCAAAGCCAGCCTGGCGATGTTGCACGATGCTGTCCAAAAAAGAAACATATTTTAGGCAACGGTTATTGGGGCGAGTACGTCCGGCCCGAGGATATGCCGATGATGGCGCGTGAAGAATATTGTCACAGCTGGTATGCGGCCGCGTTCAAGGGCCTGTTTGGCGGCCTGGAGATCCGCTTGCGGCACGGCGACAGCGGCGCGATCGGCAAGAGTATCGCGACCGAAATAAACCAGCCGCACGGCTTGACGATGGGGGAAATCGAGAAGCCCGGCATGCAATATCTGGGCACGCACCACCAGAAGCCGGTCCTGATCGATTTCGCCCACGAAGAGGGGGCCAAGGCCGTCGGTTATGTGATGGGCCTGAACTCGGTGACCGATTATTGGGACACGACGGCCCATCTGCTCGACGATACGCGCCGCGAACAGGGCGGCGTCAACGAGCGGCGCGAGTGTGTGCAGGGAATGGCCGCGGACGGCGGGTTCTCCACGCTGAAACCGTACCAGGATTATGCCTGCCGCATCGACGGCGGCCGTGCGCTGATCGCGCTCTACAATAATTTCGTGAAGGCGTGGGATCGCGCGATCGACGACCGCACGCGTTCGGCTTCCAAATCCTGTGTCAGCTGGGAGTTGCCATGTGGCAGGCCACCGGCGCGGCTGTTGGATAAGGCCGAGCCAAGCGACTCCACCGTGCAGATCGTCCTGACGCAGCCCGAGGAGCAGGACAAGACGATCAAGGAAACCTATTTTCGCGCCGTGACCCAGGCCAGCCTGGCGGCCGGCTACCTGTACGTGGAAAACCAGTATTTCCAGTATGAAGAATGGGCCCGGCACTTGCTGGCCGAGCGCAAGAAGGTGGTCGCCGCCTGGAAGGCCGGAAGCCTGAAAGCTGGCAAGACCATGCGTGATATGCCGGTCATGCACGTATTCATCGTCATTCCCGTGCCGGAGCGCGCGCAGATGGTGCCGCGCACCCACGACACGCTGGCTGCGCTGGGGCAGCATGCCGGCATGACGGGGCAAAACACCATGATCGACGACTACAACAAGCGGCCAAAAACCCGGCGTGTCAGGGCGGGATTCGGCATTTCCACTGAGGCGGAAGTCAAGTTGCCCGACGTGGTGCAGCACTCCAACGGCATCAACAAACCCGGCGTGATGGCGCTCGAAAGCGAATTCGGGCTGAAGGTATCGGTGGCCATGCTCAATGTCAGCGCGTTTGACAAGGACCGCTGGCGCTACCGTGAAATCTACATCCATTCCAAATTGATGCTGGTCGACGACGCGTTCATGACGCTGGGCAGCGCCAATCTGAACCAGCGCAGCATGGCCGTCGACAGCGAAATCAATATCGCCACCGTCGACCACCGCGTGGCCCGCGATTTGCGCAAGCGGGTGTGGCGCATGCATAGCGGGGAACTGGTTGATGGCGGGGGCGGGACGAAGACGGAGATTGTGGATGCTTTTGAAAAGTGGGGAAACTTAATGAAGGCCAATCGGACGAAAAAGCTGGCAAAAAAAGGAGGAGCAAAATTAAAAAAATGATTGGTTTTCTGTTGCCATTAGAAGATAGCCGAAGTTCTACTATACGTCTGGGGTGAGCATGAAACAGTATCAAAAGATATTCATTCGCCCGCCATTTTTTATCTTGGCAGTTTTCCTATGTATACCTTTATTCTCCTGCAAAATGCCAAACGACAAAGTCTTGCCGCGCAACCAAAGTTTGCCGCTCTTCAATCCGCATGTTCCTGACTTCATTTGCGAAGTGGAGGCAAGCAAGGTGCCGCCCATTGATGCGCAAGCCGAGGACTGGTTTTTCGAAGCGCGCGCCTTGGAAGATCCTGAAATTTTCGTGGAAGACCGCGATTACAAAAAAATCGTTGCTCTGACGCATCAGGCTGCAGAGCGATTGCACTGGAAGGCGATGCTCAATCTGGCCAGCCTGTATGTGGAAGGGCGCGATCCTTTATATGGTGAGGAAGAGGCTGTGCAACTGGTGGAAAAGGCAATGCGGCTGGGCATACCTGCCGCCTATGACCGGATGGGAACGTATTATGCGAATGGCACCGGCGTTGACGGCGACATCACTCGCGCTTATGCCTTCTGGCAAAAGGCTGCTGTCATGGGCAATCCTCAGGCGATGGCATTTTTAGGAGAGAAATTAAGAGCGGGAACAGACGGTGCTATTCCTGGATATTGGGCCAATATTCCCGTAGCGATAAAAATGATGGCATGTGCGCTTTCTCAGGGATACGGGCCTGCTGCGTTTAACCTGCACTATTTGTATGCAATACCAAGAGCTGCAAATGGCGATGAAATTGGCGATCGAACTCCTGCAACCAAACAGCGTGCTCTAAATGTGTTGCATGAGGGAGTCAAGTTTGGCTGCGCTGAGTGCGCGAGCGCATTGGCAATTGAATTTGGTTCACCTTTTGATCTTGCCGATATGCTGGCGCCCTATGTGGACAAGGCTCGCGGCGAACGTTATGCGGTACTTAATCGTGAACTGGGATTCAATCCCAATGCGCGCTTTCCTAATCTGGACAAGGTCTTGCCGCTCCCGCCCGCCGATCTGCCGCCTTGGAATGGCGACAGGGATACCTTGCTGCATGCCGCCAAGGGCGTCCGCCTACCACCAGCCACCCCGCCGCCAAGCGCCGCCTCGCTGTTGCAAAAACCATATTTCCTGGCCGCCGACTATGCGCTGCGTCCCACCGGCTTGCTCAGCGACGCGCCGAATGCGCCGTTTTCCGCATACTGGCAACCCGCCGGTGGGCAGGGTTTGACGGAGCCGGCCCGGCTGTTCGGTGAAGACGAAGCGTTCCGCCATTTCAGCACGCTCGATGCCGCTGGAAAGAGCCGTTACGGCCCCGTGACGTGGGAACAGTGCCTGACGATGCGGCACAACCATGGCGCCGTGGAACCGCGCGCGGCGCGCGGTTTGCTGCGCGAGGTGGCGCGGCCCGAGCCTTTGTTGAACTGCGCTTGCGACCAGGTCTGTCCGGTCAGCGGCGTCTGGCAACCGTGGGTGGCGGCAGACCATCCGCTGCAGGCCATCGTCAACCAGTACTGGCGGCAGGCGTGGCTGAACCAGGGCGCGCCGTTCCCGCGACCGCGCCGCGACTGGCAGCTGGACTTGCCAGATGGCGACGTGACGTGGCATTTGATGGATGCGTCCCTTCCTGCTCTTGGATAAGGCAATGGATCGCAATCAATCCAGCATGGCTGCCATGAGAGGACGCTTCGCGTCGCTTATTGTCTTGTGCTGCCTGCTGGCCTGCAAAATGCCTAACGACAAAGTCCTGCCACGCAACCAAAGCCTGCCGCTTTTCAATCCGCATGTTCCCGACTTCATTTGCGAAACCGAGGCGAGCAAGGTACCGCCCATTGATGCGCAAGCCGAGGACTGGTTCCTCGAAGCGCGCGCCATGGAAGATCCCGAAATTGCCGTGGAAGACCGCGATTACAAAAAAATCGTTGATCTGACGCGTCAAGCGGCAGAGCGGTTGCACTGGAAGGCGATGCTCAATCTGGCCAGCCTGTATGTGGAAGGACGCGATCCTCTATATGGTGAGGAAGAAGCGGTGCAACTGGTGGAAAAGGCGATGCGGCTCGGCATACCGGCCGCCTATGACAGGATGGGGACGTATTTTGCGAATAGCACCGGAGTCAACGGCGACATCACTCGTGCTTATGCCTTTTGGCAAAAGGCTGCGCAGATGGGTAACCCGCAAGCGCTGGGTTTTTTAGGAGAAAAACTCACTGCGGGGAAGGATTATCCAGGTGCTGAAATGTGGGGGAACATTCCTGTGGCAATCAAGATGATGGAATGCGCGCTGGGGCAGGGATATGGCCCATCCGCATATGATTTATCTTATTTATATGTTGTAGTAAGAACGCCTGACGGCACGTCTGATGGGGAAAGAACAACTGAAACCAAAGAACGTGCGTTGCAAGTATTACATACCGGAGTAAGGCTGGGCTGCGAGAAATGCGCAAACAAACTCAAGATTGAATTCGGAGATCCATTTGATCTCGCAAATATGCTGGTTCCGTATATTGATAAGGCGCGAGCGGAACGTTACGGCGTACTTAGTCGTGCCCTCGGCTTCAACCCCAATCGCCGTTTTCCCAACCTCGATAAAGTCCTGCCATTGCCACCGGCTGATCTGCCGCCTTGGGATGGTCAACGAAAGAGCCTGCTCGACGCCGCCATGGGTGTCCGCCCGCCGCCAGCCACCCCGCAGCCAAGCGCCGCCTCGCTGTTGCAAAAACCATATTTCCTGGCCGCCAACTATGCGCTGCGTCGCGCCGGTTTGCCGTCCCGGCATGGCCCCGCACTGTTCACGCGCCACGGCCTGCCGCATTGCCTGCGCCACGTATAATTCCGCGCACTATCCACCGCTATTCTTTTTCGACAGGTTCCCATGCCCCAGACTCCCGATTTGCCGCCGGATTGGCACGCGTTTGAAACAGCCTACGACGTCGAGGCAACCTGGTTCAGGCTGGCCAGCGCATCGCTGGCGCTGCTGGGCGCGTCCGCTTTCAAGGATCAGGCATTTTCAGCCTTTGCCTTCAACGCCGTATCGTTCCCGTCCATTTCGCTGAGCTTTGATACCGATCCCGGTAACAGGGCGCGCGATTACTATCCTCCTGACTGGTCGAACGAGTGCATGGAAGCCGACGTGCCGGAAATCGGGCAATTGTGGGAGGAGGGGCATGCAGGGATCGAAGGCGCGCTGAGCGAGCTGATCGACGCCGCCGATGACGAGCTGCTCTGCGCCATCGAGGAAGGCTATCTGCACAGCCTCAGGAAAACCATGGTGCGGCTGGAAACGAGCCATGCCTTCGAGCAGATCAAGACGTGCGCGCCGTTCTGGACCGTGGTCACGCAAATCGATGCCGATACGGATGAAGAGGAGCGCCTGCTCGAACAGGTGCGCCGAGACCTTCTGGCGTGAACGTTATATCAGGGCTTGCCAGGCCTTCACTTCCCCGTCCGTGAGCGCCGGCCCCCAGCCGCCGCGCAGCGCCGCATCGTGCTGCGCATAGTGCCCAAACTGCGGTAGCGCCACGTCATGCCGGACGCAGATGGCAAAGACGGCTTCCAGCTGGCGCCTGCTTGCCGCAAGGTCATCGCCATGCCAGGTGCAGGCGCTCGTTTCCAGCACATGCTGCACCAGTGCTTCCAGCGTGCCCAGCAGGTGCCCGGGCAGTGCCGCGCGCACGTCTTCCGGCCAGGGATCGCCCATGCCCGTCACCGCCAGGGATGCAAAGCCCCGTTCCCAGGCTGCAAACCCTCCAGGCGCGAGTTGCGCCACTTTCCACACGTGAGCGGCGAACGCGGCCAGGGCGGGATGATCCATATCAAAGCGCCGGCAAAAACGTTGCAGGCACGTGACGGCAATGCATTGCCTGGCGATCACGGAGAGTGTGTCGATTGAAATATCCTGCATAAATCAACAATGTATCAAGTAGGGGGACTCATCTTGCGATGTCTGTTCATCTGTACAGCCATCACTGTTTTTCATCGGCCTGCCGCAGCGCCTCCACCGGCAACTGGAAGAAGCGCGGCACCATGGCCGGCGACAGCGCGTCGCCGCCGTCCGCCATGGCCAGGCGGCCGCTCAACAGCAGCATCACGTAGCCGTGGCCCAGCGACCAGCCGGCGCTGGCGGCGGCCTTGTCCCAGCGCGGGTCGAGGCCAGCTTCGCGCACGGCCGCGCCCGCCGTCTGCAGCACGTACTGGAAGCACGCCTGCGCCGCTTCCTGCAGGGCGGGGAACTGGCGCACGTCCTGGTGTTCGAACATCAGCCGGTAGTGGGCGGGCGCGGCCAGGGCGAATTCGATGTATTGCTGGCCCAGCAATTGAAAGCGCTGTTCGGCGGCCAGGCTGCCCGGCGGCGGCAGCTGCGTTTCCCATTTCTGTATCAGGCTGGCGAAGCCGGCCGCCGCCACCTCGGCCAGCAGGGCTTCCTTGCTGGGGAAGTGGCGGTACACGGCGGCGGCCGAGACGCCCACCGTGCGCGCCAGTTCGCGCAGCGACAGGGCGGCGTCGTGCTGCTGCGCCAGTTGCGCGATGACGGTGGCGACCAGGGTGTCGCGCAAGTTGCCGTGATGATAGGTGCTCGTTGTTGTCATTCTATGTTATCGCTGTTCACATTGTCGTGTATGATGGGCATGTTATCACTGAAAACATGGAGAGCACATGCATGAGATGAACATTGCCGTCCGCACCGTGGACTTGCCGCCCGGCGCCAGCATCGCCCCCTTGTATCCCGGCAGCAACCTGGCCGATGCGTACGCCGTCGACTTGCCGACGGCGCAGGCGCGCCAGATGGACATGCAGAGCCTGGCGCGCCAGCTGTTGGGCAGGCAGCCGGGCTGGGCGCGCAAGCTGATGGTGCTGCGCGACGCCATCGTGGCGCGTTTCGGCATCCGGACGGCAAAACAGATGGAAGCGCGGCCCGGCAAGCGCATCGGCATCTTCCGCATCTATGCCGTCAGCGACGACGAGATCATCCTGGGCGAGGACGACAGCCACCTGGACTTCCGTCTGTCCGTGCTGCGCAACCGCGACGCTGGCCGCCATGGCAGCGTGACCGTCTCCAGCGTCGTGCATTGCCACAACTGGGTGGGACGCGCCTACATCCTGCTGATCCGCCCGTTTCACAAGCTGATCGTGCGGCATTCGCTGGCGCGCGCGGCCAGGGCAGGCTTCGCCTGAGGCGGGGAGGGGGCGGACGGCAAGGGCAATCTTGCTTATTCATGGCCGGTATTGCATACTGCACCACCAGCCTCATCACGATTCCCATGAACGATACGCTTCTCCTGCTGGGTTTTGCCACCACGCCGCTTGAACTGATTTCCTTTGTCCTGGCATTGACAACCGTTGCGCTGAACATCCGCCAGAATCACTGGGCGTGGCTGTTCGCCATCATTTCCTCGGCCGCCTATGGTTTCGTGTTTTTCGAGTCGCGCCTGTATGGCGACATGGCCCTGCAGCTGTTGTTCATCAGCGTCTCATTCTGGGGCTGGTACCAGTGGCTGCATCCGGCCAGCGGCGGCAAGACCCTGCCCGTCACGCGCCTCGATGGCCGCGGCTGGCTGGCCTGCGCCGCGGGCTGGCTGGTGGGTTTCCTGCTCATCGCCTGGCTGCTGACGACGACGGACACGGACGTGCCCCATGCGGATGGTTTCCTCACGGCAGGCAGCCTGGTAGGACAATTCCTGTTGTCGCGCAAGAAGCTGGAAAACTGGATCGCCTGGATCATCGTCGACGTGCTGTATGTGTGGCTGTATGTGCACAAGGGCCTGACCCTGACGGCCGTGCTGTACGCCTTCTTCGTGGTGATGGCCGTTATCGGCTTGCTGGCGTGGAAGAAGTCGGCGCCCGCCGCGCCCGGCGCGATGGTCCTCAAGTGACGGGCCGCTGCGTGCGCGTGGCCATTCTGGGCGCGGAATCGTCGGGCAAGTCGACCCTGGCGGCGGCCCTGGCCGAGCGCTACGGCACCGTCTGGGTGCCCGAGTATTTACGTGAGTTCGTCGCCACGCAGGGCAGGGTGCCTGTGGCGGAAGACCAGTATGGGATTGCGCGTACGCAAGTTGAACGCGAAGACGCGGCCGCCGCGCAAGCCCGTCACTTCCTGTTCTGCGACACGACGCCCTTGATGACGCTGGTCTACAGCCGCCATTATTTCAATGGCGCCGATGCGCAACTGGCGGCGCTGGCCGCCGGCCATCAATACCACGCGACCATCGTGACTGCCCCCGACAGCCCCTGGACGCCAGACGGTTTGCAGCGCGAATCGGAAGCCGTGCGCCAGCTGATCTACCGCTATCTGCTCGACGAGCTGGACGCGCGCGGCATCGCCTACCTGCTGGTCAACGGTCCACTCGCGCAGCGCTTGAAGCAGGTTGACGGCTGGATGGCGGGGGCTGCGGCAGTCCTGCAGCGTTAAGGCCTGCCAATATGCTGGTGCAGGAATGCTTCCAGTTTCCGATACATCGCGGTGGCGTTGCGCGTCTTGTAAAAGCCATGCCCCTCGTCTTCCACCATCATCCATTCGGGCGCGTTATTGGCGGCAATCAGCGCCTTGCGCATCAGCTCGGCCTGCACGGGCGGCGTGGTCTCATCCTTGTCGCCATGGATGAGCAACACCGGCACCTTGATCCGCTGCGCTTGCTGGCTCGGTGAAATGGCATCGAGTTCGCGTGTATCCTCGCCCAGATAGTCCTGGAACTCGCGCCGCACATACTTGAGGCGGCGCGTCATGGGGGCGTCCTGCAGCAGCTTCAGTTCATACGCGCCGGCATAGCCAATCGCGCATTTGAAGGCGCCAGGCGCACGGACAGGCAGCATCATGGCCACATACGCGCCGAAGCTGGCGCCATACGAACAGACGCGACTGGCATCGACTTCACCCTGCGCCAGTACGGCCGCGAGGCCGTCGAGGATGTCATCCTGGATCAGCGTACCCCATTGGCGATAGCCGGCGCGCCGGAACCGCTGGCCGCGACCATCGGAGCCACGGTAATTTACCTGCAGCACCGCATAGCCGCGGCTGGCAAGGAATTGGGCGTCGCTATCGAAATACCAGGTGTCGGCGATGCCGTGCGGGCCGCCATGGGGCATCACCACCAGAGGCAGCTTGACGCCGGGAGCATGCTTCGGCATGGTCAGGTAGCCATGCAGGTCCAGTCCGTCACGTGCCTTGAAGGCAATCGGCCGGCGCGGGGCCATCTGTTCCGGATCGATGTCGGCCATGGTCGCATACAGCAGGTCGGCCTTGTTGCTGGCTTTGTGATACAGGTAATAGCTGCCCGGATCGCGGTCGTTGGAAACGGCAAACAGCAAGGTGGCGCCATCGTCCGTGAAATTGATGAACTGGACATGATCGTCCGGAAACGAGGCGCTCAATTGCTGGTGCAGTCTGGCGCTATCGCTGGCAGGATCGACGTACACGGTGCGTGGCCTGCCGATGTCGATGACGACGGCAAATGGCGTGTCGTCGGGCGCCAGCATGGCAGTTCTGACGTCGCCGACGGCATCCTGCGCCAGGACAGTTTGTTTGCCGCTGGCAAGTTCTTGACGTATCAGCGAATACGGGCCGTTATCGTTGTTCTGAAAGGCGAAAAACGCGCTGTCGTCCGGCGTGAACTGGAATGGAATGAAATTCCTGCCTTTTTGCATCGTATGCAGACGCCATTCGCTGCTGGCATCGTCATAGCGATACAAGATGGGAGTGAGCTCGTCGTTCCAGCCATAGGCAAAACGTGGCACCTGATTATTCTGCAAGATGTAACTCAGCCGCGGCGCAGCAATATTGGCGATCAGCTTGCGCACGCCCTGTTTGCTGTCCACGTCATACAGCATCGAGCGGTCGCGATCCCAGTCCTGGGCGGACAGAAAGACATGGCCCGTGCGCGGCCGGGGAATGGTATTGATATAGGCGTAGCCATAATCATCCTGATACTGTCCGCGGCTTGATGAGCGAAACATTTCATAGCCATACAAATATTCCTGCTTGTTGCCGTCGAGGTCAAAGGCGAGGATTTCTCCCGTCGACATGGGCTTTTCGAGGGAGCCTTGTTCCTCGCCCTTGCGCATGACGAGGCGCCGGTTGTTCAGCCAGAAGTAGCTCATCGGCACTTCAAAGATACGCAGGCGCAGCGTGCCGACCAGTTGCATCTCGGGCAGGCTGTAGATCCCGATGGTGGGAACCATGCGTTCACCCTGGGGAACTTGCACCGTCACGGCCAAATGCTTGCCATCTGGCGAAAGCCGCAGCTTACTGACGGCATCGCGCTTGGTGAAGTGTTCGATGGGGATGAGTCGCTCTGCCGACCAGGCAGCGCTGGCAGCCAAAGTCGGGAACAGGACGGCGACGAGTAAGGGCAAGGCGCGTGGCAATGTAGGCATCGGCAAGGGTGGGTAGTTGCAAATAATGATATTTATTGTAGCAATAAAATCAATTCCTATTAGGAAATATTTCCAGCTTCCTCGCCATCCTCGCCGTCGTCCCCGTGCCAGGTCTCTTGCGCCCTGGATCAATCTTTACAGGAATTAAAAATCGAACTGCGCCGACACCTTGAAGGTGCGGCTGGCGCCCGGGTACAGGTAGCCGTCGGACTCCGGCGTCACATCGCGCCAGTAGAACTTGTCGGCTACGTTGTTGACGGCGGCGCGCAGCACGGCGCGCGTGCCGGCGATGCGCGTGGCGTAAGCGGCGCCCAGGTTGAACACGTGGTACGACGGCACGAAGGTCGTGTTGTTGTACTCAAACGCTTTCTTGCCCGCATATTCCCAGCTGCCATTCACGCTCAGGCCCGCCACCTGTTGCACGGCATAGTCCGCATGCACGGCCGCCTTGAAGGCGGGCACGTTGGGCACGCGCTTGCCGTCGAGGTCCGCATTGCCCGTGCCTGACTGCTGGCTGTTCAGGGCCGTCACGGAAGCGCCCAGGCTCAGGTTGGACGATGCCTTGCCCTGGGCCGACAATTCCAGGCCCCGGTGCTGGGCCTGGCCTTCGCGCACGAAGTAGCCGGCCGTATTCTGGAATTCCAGGCCCTTGCGGATCTGGAACAGGCTGGCCGCCAGCATGAAGTCCGGCGTCACATCCATCTTGGCGCCCAATTCGATCTGCTTCGAGCGGCTCGGCGACAGCTCTTCGTTGGCATTCATCGCCTTGCGGTCGGCCGTGCCGCCATGTTCCATGCCCTGCGAATAGGCCGCATACACGGACACATTGTCGAGCGGAGTGTAGACGAGCGAGACGTTCGGCAGCAGGAAGTCATGCTTGGCGCGGATTTCCGTGTCGGCCTTCAGCACGTACTGGTAGCCGTCGACATTGATATGGCGCAAGCCGCCATGCAGTTTCCAGTTCGGCGCCAGGCTGACGATATCCTGCACGAAGACGGAGTTTTCCGTATCCTTGCGCACCAGGCGCACGGGACCCGTGACGCCGGGCGACGTGCCGACGATCTGCGGCTGGTAGATGTTGCTCACGCCCACCCAGTCGTACACGTACAGGCCGGCGCGGTCCTTGCGGCGGAAGGTCGAGACGCCGGCCGTGAAGTCATGGCGCAGGGAGCCGGTGGCGAACTTGCCCTGGATCATGGCTTGCGCGCTCAGCGGTTTTTTCGTCTCGCCCAGGCTGCGGTAGTCATACACGTCGTAATCGCCATTGCCGCAGAAGCCGGGGTACAGGTCCTGTCCGCTGCAGCCGTACGGGAAGGCCGTGTAGTCGTCGCGCTTGAACGAGTGCTGGTTTGCCGACAGGGTGGCGTGCCAGTCGTCATTGAAGGCGTACTGGAAGCGCAGGCCGATATTGCTGGTGACGGTTTCCACGGGGCGCGTCCACGGCTGCAGGTTGAGCATGGCGTCGGCGCTGATGCCGGTCGGTAAGGTTTTATTGTTCAGCAGCTGGAAGCCGGGCGCCGTGGCCTGCGCCTTGTCCTGGTAGTCGGCGTCCAGTTGCAGCAGGGCTTGCGGCGAAATCTGCCAGTCGAAGGCGCCGGAAATGAATTTGCGGTTGCCGTCCGCGCCCTTGATGTAGGAGCGCAGGCGTTCGGCCGCCACATTGACCCGGTAGCCGAAGCGCGTGTCTTCCAGGCGTCCGCCCAGGTCGACGGCGCCGTACAAGGTGCCCCGTTCGCGCGTTTCCACGGTCACCGTGCGCAGCGGCGCGGCGGTGGGGCGCTTGACGATGAAGTCGATCACGCCGCCCGGCGCGGCCACGCCCGCCTGCAAGCCGGCCAGGCCTTTCAGCACTTCGATGCGTTCCTTGTTTTCCAGCGGAATTTGCGTGTCGCCAGGAATGGCCACGCCATCCTTGCGGTAGCTGGAATTGTTGTCGAGCTTGAAGCCGCGGATCGTAAACTGTTCCGCATAACCGACGGCGTTGTAGGCATCGTTGATGCTGGCGTCGAGCTTGACGGCATCGCTGAGATTGCGGATTTGCAAGTCCTGCATGTCTTTTTGCGAAATGACGGTGACGGACGCGGGCGTCTGCAGCAGCGGCGCGTCGGAAAAGCCACCCACGGAGGCGCGCTTGGCGGCCGGCGCCTTGCTGGCCGTGACGACGACTTCGGCCATGCTTTGCGCCTGCGGGTCGGCGGCTTCGGTGGTGTCATTCGCGGCGAAGGCAGGCGCGGCAAACGCGTGCAGGATGGCCAGTGTCAGGACGGAAACAGATAAATTCGGTGTGGACATAGATTGCTCGTGGTTCAAGCCGGCTCTGGGAAAGAGCACGGCAGGCTGCTTGTTCGGCTGGCGCCAACGCAGGAGCTATCAAAGGAGGGAGGTACTTTGCGCTTTCCTTCGCTGGCATTATCCAGATCAGGTACGAAGGGTATCTCTCACCCGGATGACTGCTCCAGGACCCCTAGCGAACTGACAGCTTAGCATGAAGCACGGCCGGCTGTCCCCCTGGCCGACCGTTTTACAACAGTGTGGCGCGAATCTATAAACTGAGTTCCAGCACCTTGCGGCTGACGGCCGGCGTCACTTCGCGCTGTTCGCCCAGCGCCGTCATGCCATGCGCTTCCAGGGCGGACACGACGGCGTCCACGCTGGCATGGTTCAGGCCGTAATCGGCCAGGCGCGTCTTGACGCCCATGTGGCGGAAGAAAAATTCCGTGCGCGCGATGGCCGCCTCGATGCGGCCATCCTCGTCGCCGCCATCGAGGCCCCACACGCGGGCCGCGTATTGCAGCAGCTTGGCGCGCTTGGCCTGTTTGCGCACGCGCAGCATGCTGGGCAGGATGATGGCCAGGGTTTGTGCATGATCGAGCTCGTACAAGGCCGTCAATTCGTGGCCGATGGCATGCGTGGACCAGTCCTGCGGCACGCCCACGCCGATCAGGCCGTTCAAGGCCAGGGTGGCGCTCCACATCACGTTGGCGCGCACGTCGTAGTCGTCCGGGTGCGACAGGGCTTTCGGGCCTTCCTCGATCAGGGTCAATAAAATGCCTTCGGCGAAGCGGTCCTGCACGGACGCGTTCACGGGATAGGTCAGGTACTGCTCCATCACATGCGCAAACGCATCGACGACGCCATTGCCCACCTGGCGCAGCGGCAAGGTGAACGTCTTCGACGGATCCAGCACGGAAAATTTCGGATACACCTTGCGGCTCATGAACGAGCGCTTTTCCTGCGTGGCCTTGCGCGTGATCACGGCCGAGCCGTTCATTTCGGAACCCGTGGCCGGCAAGGTGAGCACCGTGCCGAAGGGCAGGGCGGCCTCGACGATCTTGCCGCCCTTCGCCAGGATGTCCCACGCTACGCCCTCGTGCAGGGCGGCGGCGGCGATGAACTTGGTGCCGTCGACCACGGAGCCGCCGCCGACGGCCAGCAGGAAATCGATGCGCTCGCTTTTCACCATGGCCACGGCCTGCATCAGGGTTTCATAGCTGGGATTGGGTTCGATGCCGGCAAATTCCAGCACCGTGTGGCCGGCCAGCGCCGCCCTGACTTCATCGTAGACGCCGTTCTGCTTGATGCTGCCGCCGCCGTAGGTCATCAGGACCCGCGCCTGCGGCGGGATCAGGCCGGCGATGGCGGCGATCTGGCCCTGGCCGAAGAGGATTTGCGTCGGATTGTAAAAGTCGAAATTGAACATGGGGCTCCCGCTGCCGAGGTGTAGGCTGTTGCTGAGCCATGATTATGGCCGAACGGGTGAAATCGTGTCGTGGACGCTTGAGCTTTTCGCCCGCGCGGTGGAGAATGCAGCCGATGTCACCACCACGCGAAAAGGAATGCGCATGACCACCGTCCCACTGGAAGAATCCGGCTTGCCGGCCACCGCGCTCGACATGCACCGCGCCATCGGCGCCGCCATCGCCGCGCTGCAGGCGCTGGACTTGAACAGCCAGCGCTTCGAGGCGTGCACCGACCCCGAACTGCGCCGCGTGCTGGCCCACGCGGGCGACACCAGCCGCAAGGAAGCGGCCATGCTGCTCGAATGGATGCGCCGCCGCGACGCGCGCCTCGATACGGCCATGAAGGAGGCGCTGTTCAAGGCGGGCCCGATTGTTGCCCAGTATCACTATGACGAGAAAATATTGTAACTATCGGTTTGTTGTTGTGGCGTACCATGCGCCACATGGCCTTTGCTTCGCGTAGACTGTGCCCCGAACACGATTTTGGGGGAGTCTGCAGAAATGAAATCATTACCATACCGAGAAGGCAGCTGGTTTGCCGTGCCTTTGCCGGGCGGCGGTTATGCCGTCGGCGTGGTGGCGCGTACGGCGCCTGCCGGGCGCATCATGCTGGCGTATATGTTCGGACCACGACGCGATGTCTTGCCGACACTCGATGAACTGGAAGGCTTGCGGCCGGAACAGGCCGTGCGCCGCCTGCGCACGGGCGACATGGCCCTGCTCAACGAGCGCTGGCCCCTGCTGGGCGACAGCCGCCACTGGAACCGCGACGACTGGCCCATGCCGGCGTTTATCCGCCGCAATGAATCCTTGCAGCGCGCCTGGCGCGCCAGCTATGCGGACGCCGATCCGGCCAAGCTGGACCGCGAGGAATCGATCCCCTTCGACACGCCGGGCATGGAAAGCGATTCCCTGTATGGCTACGGGGCGACGGAATTGTTGATGAGCAAATTGCTGGTGCAGGAGCAGGCGTCGGCCTGATGGCAGTCGGGCGGCGTTGGCGTTGGATTAGCATGGCGATGCCGTGCTAATCCAACCTAAATAAATCACACCGCCGGCAAACTGATCTGAAACGCCAGTAGGTGCCGGAGCCTGCATCGGGCGGCGTAGGTCGGATTAGCGAGGCCTTGCCTCGCGTAATCCGGCCACATTGTTGGCCAAGGCCGCTGGTGGTGTCGGCTTACGCGCTTTGCGCTAAGCCGACCTACACCGACCAGCGCCGCTTATGCCGCCGGCAAGCTGATCTGAAACGCCAGGCCGCCGCCTTCGCGGTTGCGCACCTGTAATTCGGCGCCGTGGCGCAGCAGCACGCGGTCGACGATGGCCAGGCCCAGGCCTGCGCCGTTGGCCTGCCCGCGCGCCGTGTCGAGGCGGGTGAACGGCTTCATCAGCTGCTCGATCTTTTCCGCCGGCACGCCCGTGCCGTGGTCCTGTACTTCGATGATGACCTTTTTCGCGCCGTGGCTGGTGCGCACGTGGCAGGCGATGTCGATTTCCGTCACGTCGCTGCCCGGCGTCTTGCCATAGCGGCGCGCATTCTCGATCAGGTTGTTCAGCACGCGGCGCAAGTCGGTGGGGTTGCCCATCGCATGCGCGCCGTCGGCGATGCTGGCGTTGAGCTTCACGTCCGGCAGGCGCATCGCTTCGCGCGTCATGTCGTGGAGCAAACCGCTCAGATCGACGTCGGTAAAGCTCGACGCTTCCGTCGGCTTGGCGTAATCGAGGAACTGGCCGATGATGGCGTCCATCTGCCCGATATCGGACTGGATGCCTTCGCGCGCCTCGTCCGACAGGTTGGCCATTTCCACTTCCAGCTGCATGCGCGCCAGCGGCGTGCGCAAGTCGTGCGAAATGCCGGCCAAAATCACGGCGCGGTCCGATTCCACCTGTTTGAGATCATCGACCATCTGGTTGAAGCTGCGGTTCGCCTCGATGATTTCGATCGGGCCCTTTTCCGGCAGCGGCGCCGGCTGCTTGCCCTTGGCGATGTCGCGCGCGGCCGCCGTCAGGCGCGACAGCGGCAGATTGATCAGGCTGGAAATGATGGCCGCGCCCAGCAGGGACAGCAGCGATACCAGGCTGGCCCAGCCCAGCCACTGGAAGCCCGTGAGGCCGCGCAGGCGCTCGCGGTCCAGCATCAGCCAGTATTCGTCGTCGTCGATCTTGAAGCTGACCCAGAAGCCCGCCACGCCGTTGACGCGCGCGGAAAAGCGCGTGTCCTTGCCCAGCTTGGCCTTTACCAGCGCCTCGATCTCGGGCATCAGGTAATTGTCGGGCGGCGGCTCGATGCGGTCGTCCTCTTCCAGCGAGAAGATGCGGATGCCTTCGTTGCTGACGAGGTCGAACAGCAGCTCGCGGCGCAGCTCGGGCGCCGAGTGCGTCAGGGCCGCATGCGTGATGGTGACGACGGAAATGATCTGGGCGGAAATCTGCTGCGCCTGCGGTTCGCGCTGGATGACGGAAATCATGCCGATCCAGGTGATCATGCTGACCGTGGTCAAGGTGCCGAGCAGCAAAAAGGTGCGCCAGAACAGGCCGCTTTTCAGCCGCGCCAGGCTGATATCGGGAACAAGCTTCATCATGCCTCGCCAGCGATCAGCGCGGCTGTCCGTCCGGGATGAAGACGTAGCCAAGGCCCCACACGGTCTGGATGAACAGCGGGCTCGACGGATCGGGTTCGATCAGTTTACGCAGGCGCGAAATCTGCACGTCCAGGCTGCGGTCGAACACTTCGTATTCGCGTCCGCGCGCCAGTTCCATCAGTTTCTCGCGCGACAGCGGCTGGCGCGCATGGCGGGCAAACACTTTCAGCACGGAAAATTCGCCCGTGGTCAGCGGCACCGTTTCGCCATTCTTTTTCAAGGTGCGCGTACCCAGGTCCAGCACGAAGTCGCCGAATTCGAAGGTTTGCGGCGTTTCCGACGGCGCGCCCGGGATTTCATCGGGACCCTTGCGGCGCAGCACGGCACCGATGCGGGCCACCAGCTCGCGCGGGTTGAACGGCTTCGGCAGGTAATCGTCGGCACCCATTTCCAGGCCCACGATGCGGTCCACGTCCTCGCCCTTGGCCGTCAGCATGATGATCGGCGTCTGGTCGCCCGCGCCGCGCAGGCGGCGGCAGATCGACAGGCCGTCTTCGCCGGGCAGCATCAGGTCGAGCACCAGCAGGTCGTAGCGTTCGCGCAGCCACAGCTTGTTCATGGCCGTCGCGCTCTCTGCCGTGAAGACATTGAAACCCTGTTCGGTCAGGTAGCGCCGCAGCAGGTCGCGCAGGCGCACATCGTCATCGACCACCATGATCTTTGCCTGGTGGCCGTGGATCGATTGCGTTGTTGTATTGCTGCCGGTAGTGGAGGTTGTGGTCATTTAGGGTGTCGTGTTATCTTATATTAGTTGCTATAGTAACGCCTCGCGCGGCGTCGGCAAGGGGCTGTGGCGACCCATTACAAAGTGTTACAAACTTTACCCAATTACTCTTACTGCACCGTGTAAAGCATCATACACTGGGGCCACAGTGGAAATCAGCTTTAAGTTTATACGGCATTGCGGAAGAGGAACTCAATGAATATCTTTACTAAAAAATTCACGCCGCTCCCAGCGCAGCTATCGCCGCACGTACGACTGTGCTGTCCGCATTTGCCGTTTGTTCCGTGTTGGCCGCCAGCCTGGCGCTGGCGCAAAACCAGCCGCCGCCACGCCGTGACGACCAGCAGCAAATGCAGGCCCAGCGGTACGAACAGGTACAGCGCAGCAATAGCAATGATACGCGACTGCGCGAACAGCGTGACGCACGCAGTTTCGACACGCGCGCCGAAGAGCAGCGCCGTGCCAACGAAGGCGCCGACGCTTCGCGCCGCACGGGCCGCATGACGCCCGACGAGCGCCGCGACCTGCGCCGCCAGATCAACGAAGTGGGCCAGGACATCTATTCGAATCCGCCGCGCCGCTAGGCATCGCACACCTCATCCGACAGGGCCATCTCGCAAGACATGGCCCTGTCTGCATTTGGCCCTCAACATTGTTGTCCAGCCAGGCACAGCGCCACGCCCCGTGATATTGTTATAGTGCAATAAGACAATTCTCTGAATCTGTTGCTGGGGGAGGCAAGTGGTGAGCGACGACGACACGCCCGTTCCTGATGCGGCGCCCGCAGGCAGCCTGCCGCATGGCCTCGTCCAGCGCGGCGAGGGCGTGTGTCTCGACCTGTCGCTGGCGCCGGCGCAGTTGCGCGCCGCCGTCGACCAGCTGTTCCAGTCGGGGCAGCTGCTGGCCGGACTCGATTACGGTTTGTTCCTGCTGACCCTGTTCCATGCCCCCACGCCCCGCGCCGCGCCCAAGGGCGACGCCTTGCTGCGCATCGCCGCCCGCGTGGCGCCATTCCCGCCCCAGCGCCGCGCGCTGTATAAACAGGTCAAGATCCGCGGCGACAGCGCCGAGTTTTACTTTGAAGCATTGCTTCCTGACGCGGATGGCCAGGTGCCGGCGCGCCGCGAATTCGACGAGCTGGTGGCCGACCTGTGGGGCAAGGGCGTACGCTACGGCATCGATAGCGCGGCCGTGCGCGCCATGCTCGGCAGCGGCAAGGCCGAGCGCATCACGGTGGCGCGGGCGCTGGCGCCGCAGCCGGGGCGCGACGCCCAGCTGGTCGAGGTATCGCAAGGCATCCACCGCGACGACGCGCCGCGCGAACGTCCCGATGGCCGGCTCGACCTGCTCAGCTTCAAGAACCGCTTTCCGCAAGTGAAAAAACATGCGCGCCTGCTGCGTTTGCTGCCATCGTTCCCCGGCTTGCCCGGCTACGACCTGGCCGGCACGGCGCTGCCGCCGCCCGCGCCGCTGGAACTGGACCTGGCGGCGGTGGCCGGCGTGGGCACGGCGGTCGAGCGCTTCAGCGATGGCGATTTCGTCGTGGCCACGCAGGATGGCTACGTGAATGTCGATGAGCACGGCAAGATTTCCATCGAAAACAAGATCGTCAGCCGCGAAGGCGTCAGCAGCCGCACCACGGGCAACCTCAAGCTGCGCGCCGCCTACGAGGAATATGGCGAAGTGCAGGAGCAGCGCCAGCTCGACGGCAGCGACATCACCATCCATGGCGATGTGTACGGCCATCTGCACTCGCATGGCGGATTAATATGGCTACAGCGCAATCTGGTGGGCGGCACGGCGTTCAACGAGCATGGCGACGTGCGCGTCGAGGGCGTCGCTTCCGGTTCCGTGCTGCAGGCGCTCAGCGGCGAAGTGCACGTGAAGCGCGCGGAAAGCTGCGTCATCGCCGGCACGCGCGTGGTGATCGACAGCGCCAGCAATTGCGAAATTATCGCCGACGAGGTCGTCATCGAACTGGCCGAAGGCTGCGCCGTGGCGGCGCGCACCATCCGCATCGGCAGCGCCGGCCCGCGCAAGCAGGTGGAGATGCTGCTGTTCCCGCTGGTGCCCGACTTGAGCGCCCTGGAGCAAAAGATGGCGGAAAGCCTGGCGAAGGCCGCGCAACACCAGCAGATGCGGCACAAGCGCCAGCAGGAAATCGACGCCATCGCGCAATTGCCCGAGGTGCGCAACTATCTGACCCTGGCAGGCCAACTGCGGCGCGGCGAATTGCAGCTGCAGCCAGCGCAACAGCTGCAATACGACAAGCTGGCCACGCGCATCGCCCCCGTCCTGAAAGAGGTGGCGCGGCTGCGCGTGGAAGTCAAACAGTCGGAAATCCTGCACGCGCAGATGCTGGCCCTGGTGGAACAATTGCGCCAGGAGCGGCAGGCGACGGCTGGCCAGTCGCGCTGCACCCTGGGCCTGGTCGATGGCGAGACGACGGTACGCGCCCTGGTCGTGCCGCCCGGACCGGCCAAGGTCTACGACCGGCCGCCGAAGGAGATCAAGGCCTTGCTGCGCAGCGCCACGCCGGCCACGCTGCCCGTGTTTGCGGACAGCACGGGCAGCCTGGACTGGACGTATGCGCCGCCGCCCTAGCGTTTAATCCGTGACCTTGCCGCGCGACTGCTTGAGGACGCTGTGCGTGCTCTTGCTGTCGAGGCGGCGCCGCTGCGAGCTGCGCGTGGGCTTGGTGGCGCGGCGCACGGCGGGCAGGAAGGTCACGCTGTCGATGATTTCCTGCAAGCGCCGCAAGGCTTCTTCCTTGTTCTGCTCCTGGCTGCGCGACTGCTGCGCCTTGAGGACCAGCACGCCATCCTTGCTGATGCGGCTGTCGCGCAGGGCCAGCAGCCGTTCCTTGTACGCTTCCGGCAGCGACGAGGCGGCGATGGGAAAGCGCAAATGGATGGCGCTGGACACCTTGTTGACGTTTTGCCCGCCCGGGCCCTGGGCGCGGATGGCGGAAAATTCAACTTCAGCGGGATTGACGAGGTGTTGCATGGCCTGCCTGTGGAGAAGCGATGTGGGTATTGTAAGGGAAGTTGGCTGCGCCGGCGCAAGGCCGGGACGGCCAGCCAATGATGCCTTCCTGGAAAGTTGATGTTTCTCAACGCCGCCTGTGGCGATGCTGGTTAGCATGGGGCCAACGTTGCGCCACTGCGCATCCTGGCAGCGCTTACCGGATGAAAGGAACACCATGCAGCCGACGACCACGCCTGGCGCCACAACCGCGCAATGCCTGACGCAGTACTTGAGCTTTCGGCTGGGCGGCCTGGAATACGGCCTCGACTACCGCTGCGTGCGGGAATTGCGTCCGCTCAAGGAGCTCGACCGCTTTTCCTCGGAAGGGGAAGTGCTGCACAGCGTGGCCGTCTCGCGCGGCGTGATCATCCCCATCGTCGACATGCGCGCCGCGTTCGGCAGCGCCCACGGCGCGCCCGACCCGGCCACCGACGTGATCATCCTGCAGCTGAGCAATGGCGTGATGGGCATGGTGGTCGACGGCGTCACCGACATCGTCAGCCTGGCGCCCGGCGACATCGCCGCCGTGCCCGGCCTGGGCGAGGCGGAGGCCGACTATCTGCTGGGCCTGGGCACGGTGGCGGGCCGCCGCCTGATTCTCGTCGACATCGACCGCCTGATGGCCATCCGCAGCCCCAGTCCCATGCAGGTAGCCTGAAAAAAGACGACCCGGAGGTCGTCTTTTGTCGCTGCTTGATTAACCGAGTTTTTCCAGCTGATCCTGCAGATCGAGCCATTCCGCTTCCAGCTGCGCCAGGTCCTTGGTGAAGAAGGTCTGGTCGGCCAGCAATTGCTTCAGCTTGGCCTTGTTGGCGGCGTCATAGATGGTCGGCTCGCCCAGCTTGGCATCGGTTTCCGCCTTTTGCGCGTTGCGCTTGGCGATCTGCTCTTCCTGACGCTTGATCTTGTTCTCGATCGGCTTGCGCAGGGCGGCCGTTTTCTGGCGTTCCTCCGCTTCCTTGCGCTTGTCGCGCACGGGCGCGGCAGGGGCGGCGGCCGGCGCGGGTACGGACGACGTTACCGGGAAATCGGTCTTGTTGGCCTTGCCGGCGGCCGGCAGCACATCGGTACCCTTGCCCAGCTTGGTCTTGAAGAGCCAGTCCTTGTAGTCGTCCAGGTCGCCGTCGAACGGCTGCAGCTTGCCGTCGGCGACGATGATGAATTCGTCGGTGGTGGCGCGCAGCAAATGGCGATCATGGGACACGACGACCAGGGTGCCTTCGAACTGCGCCAGCGCTTCCGTCAGCGCTTCGCGCGTTTCCAGATCCAGATGGTTGGTCGGTTCATCGAGCAGCAGCAGGTTCGGACGCTGCCAGACGATCAGGGCCAGCGCCAGGCGGGCTTTTTCGCCGCCCGAGAACGGGGCGATGGAAGCGGTGACCATGTTGCCGGGGAAGTTGAAGCCGCCCAGGAAGTTGCGCAATTCCTGCTCGCGCACGGTCGGCGCGATTTTGGCCAGATGCCACAGCGGCGATTCGTCGTGGCGCAGCATTTCCACCTGGTGCTGGGCGAAGTAGCCGATGTTCAGGCCCTTGCCCATGGTGGCGTCGCCCGTCAGCGGCATCAGTTCGCCGGCGATGGTCTTGATCAGGGTCGATTTGCCGGCGCCGTTCTGGCCCAGCAAGCCGATACGCTGGCCGATCTGCAGCGAAAACTTGATGCCGTTGACGATGGTTTTATGCGTGATTTCGCCCGTCGCCTCGTTTTCGATCTTGTAGCCCGCATCGACGTCTTCCATCACCAGCAGCGGGTTCGGGGCCGACAGCGGCTCGCGGAATTCGAACGAGAATTCGGCGGCGGCGCGCAACGGCGCCAGTTCTTCCATCTTCGCCAGCGCCTTCATGCGGCTTTGCGCCTGGCGGGCTTTCGAGGCTTGCGCCTTGAAGCGGTTTACGAAGGATTCCAGATGGGCACGCTTGCGCTGCTGCTTTTCCAGCGCGCCGGCGGCCAGGATCATCTGCGCCGCGCGCTGACGCTCGAAGCTCGAGTAGTTGCCCGAATAGCGTTTCAGCTTGCGCTCGTCGATATGCACGACCACGTTGACCACTTCGTCGAGGAAGTCGCGGTCATGGGAGATGATCAGCAAGGTGCCGGCGTAGCGCTTGAGCCAGTCTTCCAGCCAGATGATGGCGTCCAGGTCCAAGTGGTTGGTCGGTTCATCGAGCAGCAGCAGGTCGGACGGGCACATCAGCGCTTGCGCCAGGTTCAAGCGCATGCGCCAGCCGCCGGAAAAACTCGCCACCGGCTGCTGCATCTGGTCCAGGGTAAAGCCCAGGCCCAGCAGCAATTGCTCGCCGCGCGACTGCACGGTGTAGGCGTCGGCATCGGCCAGCGCGCTGTAGATCTCGCCGATGGCGATGCCGTTTTCCGATGTGGCCGGCTCCGATTCCAGGCGCGCCAGTTCCGCTTCCAGCTTGCGCAAGGTGACGTCGCCGTCGATGGCGTAGTCGAGTGCGGCACGGTCCAGCGGCGGCGTTTCCTGCGCCACGTAAGCCACGCGCCATTTGGCCGGGAAATCGATCTCGCCCTGGTCAGGGTGCAGTTCGCCGCGCATCATGGCGAACAGGCTCGATTTGCCCGCGCCATTGGCGCCGATCAGGCCGATCTTGTCGCCCGGATTGAGGGTGACGTCGACTTGTTCGAGCAACGGTTTGATGCCGCGCATCAGGCTTACTTGTAGGAAACGTATCATTTTTTCTTTGTGAAGGCTGGGCTTTACCCCTCGCCGTAAAATTCAGGCATGTCGGAATACGCTACGCTAATCCGACCTACCAAGTCGATCAAACCAGCTTGAGCTGCTCGGCCGTCAGCAGGAATACCATGTCGTCGCCGGCGCTCGTCGTCAGCCAGGTCAGGCCCAGCTCGCCGAAGGCCGCTTCCGCGTAGGCGCGTTCGTTGCCGATTTCAATCATCAGGATGCCGTCGTCCGTCAGGCGCTCGGCTGCGCCGGCGATGATCTTGCGCACCAGGTCCATGCCGTCGCTGCCGCCGTCGAGGGCGATCTGCGGTTCGGCCAGGTATTCCTGGGGCAGGGCGCCCATCGACGCGGAATTCACGTACGGCGGGTTGCTGATGATCAAATCGTATTTCTTGGCCGGCACGTTCGTGTACAGGTCCGATTCGATCAGGTGCACGCGGTCTTGCAATTTGTACGTGTCGACGTTGCGCTTGGCCACGGCCAGGGCATCGGCGGAAATGTCCACGGCGTCGACGCTGGCGTTCGGGAAGGCATCGGCCATCATGATCGACAGGCAGCCCGAACCGGTGCACAGTTCCAGGATGTTTTCCACGGCTTCCGGTTCCGCCACCCATGGCGAGAAGTACTCAGGGATCAGCTCGGCGATGAAGGAGCGGGGCACGATCACGCGCTCGTCGACGTAGAAGTTATACGTGCCCAGCCAGCCTTCCTTGGTGATGTAGGCGGCCGGCACGCGGTCGATGCTGCGGCGGTCGATGACCGTCATCACGCTGGCCACTTCCGACGGCAGCAGCTTGGCGTCGAGGAAGGGTTCGAGCTTGTCGAGCGGCAACTTCAAGGTGTGCAGGATCAGATAGGCCGCTTCGTCGAACGCTTCGGCGCTGCCGTGGCCGAAAAACAGCTTGGCGGTGTTGAAACGGGTGACGGCGTAGCGCAGCAGGTCGCGTGGCGTGGAAAACGGGTTCGGGGTCATGGCATTCTCGAAAAGACGGTGTTCTGGCCCGCCGTGACGGGCCTCGGTATTCTGGTTCAGACGGGCAGCAAATGCTCCAGCGTGCGCCGGTAAATATTCTTCAGGGGATCGATGTGGCGCAGTTCGATGTGCTCGTCGATCTTGTGAATACTGGCATTGGGCGGCCCGAATTCTATCACTTGGGGGCAGATTTGCGCGATAAACCGGCCATCCGAGGTGCCGCCCGTGGTCGACAGCTCCGTCGTGAGGCCCGTTTCTTCCAGGATGGCGGACGACAGCGCATCGGACAGGGTGCCGCGCGGCGTGAGGAAGGGCAGGCCGCTTAGGGTCCATTGTAAATCGTATTGCAAGTCATGCTTGTCGAGGATGGCGTGCACCCTTTCCTGCAGGCTTTCCGCCGTGCTGGCCGTGGAAAAGCGGAAGTTAAAATCGATCACCATGTCGCCCGGAATCACGTTATTGGCGCCCGTGCCCGCGTTGATGTTGGACATTTGCCACGACGTGGGCAGGTAATACTCGTTGCCCGCGTCCCATTTTTCCTCGACCAGGTCGGCCAGCGCCTGCGCCGCTTCGTGGATCGGGTTTTTCGCCAGGTGCGGGTAGGCGATATGGCCTTGCACGCCCTTGATCGTCAAGCGGCCCGACAGCGAACCGCGGCGGCCGTTCTTGATCATGTCGCCCAGCTGCGCGCTCGAGGTCGGCTCGCCCACCAGGCAATAGTCGATCTGTTCGCCGCGCTCTTTTAACTTATTGCAGACGATGACGGTGCCGTCCGTGGCCGGGCCTTCCTCGTCGCTGGTGATCAGGAAAGCGATGGAACCCGTGTGCCCTGGCGTGGCGGCGATGAATTCCTCGCAAGCCACCACCATGGCGGCGATCGAGGTCTTCATGTCGGCCGCGCCACGGCCGTACAGCTTGCCGTCGCGGTGCGTGGGAATGAAGGGCAGCGAGCGCCATTGCTCGACGGGGCCGGTGGGCACCACGTCCGTATGGCCGGCAAAGACGAATACGGGCGAGGTGGTGCCGCGGCGTGCCCACAGATTGGTGACGTCGTTCGACTGGATCGTCTCGCAGACAAAGCCCAGCGGCGTGAGGAGGTCGATCAGGTGCTGCTGGCAGCCTTTGTCGTCGGGCGTGACCGAGGATAGGGCGATCAGTTTTTCGGTCAGGGCGAGGGTTTTGGAGGTGGTCATGGTGTGGAGCGGGGTCGTACCCTTGGGACTCGGCGTCCCCGTACGACCCCAGCTTTGCAGGTGTCGGGTTTAAACTGAAAAAATGTTCTTGTACTGGGCATCGGAAAACGCCACGCTGAACTGGCCATCCTTGTCCAGCACGGGGCGCTTGATGATGGATGGGTTTTCCAGCATCAGTTCCAGGGCGCTGGCGGCGTCGACGGTGGCGGCTTTGCGCTCGTCGGACAGGGCGCGCCAGGTCGTGCCTTTCTTGTTGACCAGCACATCCCACGGCAATTGCTCGAGCCACGCTTCCACTGTGGCGCGTTCCAGGCCCTGCTTCTTGAAGTCGTGGAAGGTGAAATCGAGTTGCTGCGCGGCCAGCCAGGTGCGGGCCTTTTTGACGGTATCGCAGTTGGGGATACCGTAGAGTGTAATGGTCGTCATGGGTAGGGCTAAGGGGAATGAATGCGGTTCGCTTGATCGCGGCGCTTGCGCCAGGCCAAAATGCGATGGTAGCCGCCATTATACAGTCGATGCGCAGTCGATGCGGCAGTGCAACACGGTTGCATGTTGCGGGCAGGTTCAGGGCCAGGCGCTGCGAATGCCCAGTTGCGTGGCCACCTGGCCGAAGTCGCGGTGCGTGGATAGCGGCGTGGCGGATGCCATCGCCAGCTTGGGCGCGGCGCGGTGGAACAGCACCCCTGCCGTTTCATCATTCTTGTGGCGCGACATGTAGAGCATGCCATCGACCTCGTCCGGATGCGCATGGATGGCGGCCGACCAGGCTTTGGTGGTTTGACACGACGATGTGCCGCTGAGCCCCGCGTGGCCGCCCAGCTTCCGGAGGGCGGCACCCGTCAGGTCGGCCAGGATGAGTGTTTCTCCCGTGAACCGTATGACAAAGCGCGCCTGTATCACGGCCAGGCCGATGATGAAGTGGTTGCGGATGGGCTTGCGGTCGTGCAGCAGTGTTTCGGCCAGCGCCACGGCCAGCGATGCGCCCAGGTAGCAGGTGCCGAAGCGGGCCGCCGCTTGCGGGTGGGGATCGTCGAAGCGGTAGGTATTCGCCCTGCCGAAGTACGGTTCACCCGTGGCATGGCCGGAAACCCGGTACAAGGTGGCGGGATCGCAGCGCACCGTTTGCAGCGCTGCGGGCAGTTGCGGCAAGCGGGGCAGGCGCAAGGTTGCCACGGTGTCGCCGCTATTCGTCGGCGTAGGCGCGGGCGGCCGCCATCACGGCGTCGAGTTTTCCTTTTGCCAGGGCTTGCAGCGGCGACTTTCCGCCCAGCGACAGGCGCGGGGCGGTAAAAAGTCCCATTTGGCGGCGCCGGGCAAGTCGCCGAGAATTTTGCTGACTTTTTCCAGGGTGTGGCGGTCGTGGCGGGGATCGGCGAAAAATGCGGGTAAACATATTCGCCGGAGGCGCCGCGCAAGGCGAACAGGCGCCTGGCTTTCATTGCCGCACTGATTGCCTGCGGCGTGACTGCCAGCCGGGCGCGCAATTCGGGGCCGGATAGCAAGCTGTGCGAGGCCACGTCTTTTTCACGCTGCTGCCGTTCCTGTTCTTCCAGGCCGCGCATGAATTGCCGGGTGCTGACGTGGCCTGCCTGAATGTCGAGGACGGAAGCCAGGTTCAGTTCGCGCTCGGCCACGATATCGAGATCGCGCCGCATTTGCGCCAGCAGCGCGGGCCGGTCGTCGTGCGGCACGGCGTCCAGCAGCGATGCATAGGCTTCCTGGAAAGTGTCTTGCGCAATGTTGAAGCGCAAGCCGGTGGCGCTGGCGGCCAGCGTATCGGCCAGCTGCCTGGCCAGCGAGGGCGCGGCTGGCGCATGGGCGGCTTCGGTAGCTGCCTCACCAATTGTGCCGGTGTCGCCATTGCCGGCAGGGCGACGTGTGTTTGATGTGTTTGACATGGCCAACTCCTTGCAATGCATGTTTCAGCATAGGACACGAAGTCAAACAAAGCAAACAAAGCAAGTAAATTAATTTCAACGCGTTGATGCAGCACAAACCTTGAGTGCAGCGGACTACACGGGCCGTGGCGCCGCCTTGCCCGGTTCGGCAGGACCGAAATGCAGGCCCAGCCGCAAGGCCAGGGCGCGCAGGGCGCCGCTTTCCTGCAGGTGCAGGGCCAGCGCGATGTGGCCGTCGGGGCGCACGAGGTAGGCCGCGTCGCGGCCCAGGCCGGCCAGCTTGGCGGCCACGTTATAGGTATAGCAATGCACGGGCAGTTTCAGCACGCGCGCTTCGTCCAGCAGTTCCGGCGCCGGTTCGCCATAGATATGCAATTGCCAATCCATGCTGCGCAGGGCGATAAAATTGTCTTGCGTGCCGTCCGAGAACCAGGGTAGGCGGTCGCCGCCGCGAAGGTATTCCGCATGGCCGGTGGAGAGGGCGCTGTCTTCATAGCTGATCTCGATTTGCGACACGGTCTTGAACAGCAAGCGGCGCGCCCGCGCGAAGCCGGACAGGAAGGGCAGCGCGTGCGGCACCAGCCAGCGCCGCAGGAATTGCCCGGCCATGCCCTGCGCGACGATGGCCTGGAAGGCGCGGTCGGTGGTGGCGACGAGCTTGCGGGCAAACACGATGCGCTCGCTTTCATAGGTGTCGAGCAGGGCATCGTTGCTTTGGCCGTGCAGCTTTTGCGCCAGTTTCCACGCCAGGTTGACGGCGTCGCCCAGGCCCGTGTTCATGCCCTGGCCGCCCACGGGGCTGTGCAAGTGGGCCGCGTCGCCGAGGATGAAGCAGCGCCGGGCGCGGAATTGCGCCGCCACCCGGTGATGGACTTTATAGGTGGAAAACCAGTTCACGTGTTCGACGTGGATGCCCAGCAGGGTTTCCACGTCGCTACGCACGTCGTCGAAGACGGGTGCCGGCGCGCCGTCGGGGCGGTCGGGCAGGATGCCGATCAGGCGCTGCATGCCGCTGGTGCGCACGGGCAACATCAGCGCAAAGAGTTCGCGCCCAGGTGGGCGTGCAAATCCGTGTTGTTGCCGGCCACTTGCGCATCGGCCACGTAGTACAGGTGGTCGTAGGTGCCGCCCGAGAACGCGAAGCCGGCGATCTCGCGTACCTTGCTGCGGGCGCCGTCGCAGCCGCAGATATAGTCAAACGTGCAATATTGGCGTTCGCCATTGTGGAGCAGGATGGCTTGCACTTCGCTATCGTCCTGCGTCCATAGGTCCAGCGTGACGTTCCATTCCACGTGCACGCCGGCCGCCGCCAGCTTGCTGATCAGAAAGCGTTCATGCTCGTCCTGGGGCAGGCTCAGCACGAAAGGATAGGGGCTCAGCCCTTCGCCGATCTCGCCCAGCGCCAGTTTTACCAGCTCCTCGCCGCCTTCGTGGATGTGCATGGCATTGATCTTGATGCCCAGGTGCACCAGTTCGTCGGCAAAGCCCAGTTGCTGGTAAAACTCCAGGGTGCGCGCATGCACGGCCATGGCCCGCGACGCCTGCCCGGGGCCGCTGTTTTTATCGATGATGCGGCAATCGACACCATGGCGCGCGAGGCGCAAGGCAAGCATGAGGCCGGTAGGACCGGCGCCGACGATCAATACGGGAGGAGTATTCATGCCATCCAGTATAGGACAGGATGGAACAGGACAGCGGGACGATTGAAGTTGCTAGTCGGAAATAAAAATGTCCCGCCGGAGCGGGACATTCAGGGTGCTGCGTGCGCCTTGCGGCGCATTAATTAAATACCGCGCAGCAACTCGTTGATGCCCGTTTTCGCGCGGGTTTTTGCATCCACGCGCTTGACGATCACGGCGCAGTACAGCGAGTACTTGCCGTCTTCCGAAGGCAGGTTGCCCGAGACCACGACGGAGCCGGCTGGCACGCGGCCGTAGGTTACTTCGCCCGTGGCGCGGTCGTAGATCTTGGTCGACTGACCGATGTACACGCCCATCGAGATGACGGAATTTTCCTCGACGATGACGCCTTCGACGATTTCCGAACGGGCGCCGATGAAGCAATTGTCTTCGATGATGGTCGGGTTCGCTTGCATCGGTTCCAGCACGCCGCCGATGCCGACGCCGCCGGACAGGTGGACGTTCTTGCCGATCTGCGCGCAGGAACCGACGGTGGCCCAGGTGTCGACCATGGCGCCTTCATCGACGTAGGCGCCGATGTTGACGTAGGACGGCATCAGCACGACGTTCTTGGCGATGAAGCTGCCACGGCGGGCGACGGCAGGCGGCACCACGCGGAAACCGCCCTTGGCGAAGTCTTCGGCCGTGTAGTTGGCGAACTTGGTCGGCACCTTGTCGTAGAACTGCATCGTGCCGTCCGATGGCAGGACCACGTTGTCTTCCAGGCGGAACGACAGCAGCACGGCTTTCTTGACCCACTGGTTGACGACCCAGTCGCCCGAGGTTTTTTCCGCCACGCGGATGCTGCCGTTGTCCAGGCCATTGATGACGTGGGAGACGGCGTCGCGCAGTTCGGCCGTGCCGTTGCGCGGATTGATCTCGGCGCGGTTTTCCCAGGCCTGGTCGATGATGGTTTGCAGTTGTTGGCTCATGATGATGTCTTGTTCATTTAGTTGGTTGATGCGGATGCGGAAAGCTGCTGGCAGAATTTTACTATGCGCAAGGCCGCTTCCAGCCCTTCGGCCGTTTCGGCCACCAGGGCCATGCGGATGCGGTTGCGGCCCGGATTGATGCCGTGCGCGTCGCGCGCCAGGTAGCTGCCAGGCAATACCGTGACATTATATTCGGCGTACAGGCGTTGCGCGAATTCGGTGTCGGACAGTCCCGTGCGGCTGACGTCGGCCCACAGGTAGAAACCGGCGTCCGGCAATTGCACGTCCATCACCGATTGCAGCAGCGGCGTGATGGCGTCGAACTTGGCGCGGTACTTGGCGCGATTTTCCTCGACATGGGTTTCGTCGTTCCAGGCCGCGACGGAGGCCGCCTGCACGGCGGGGCTCATGGCGCCGCCGTGGTAGGTTCGGTAGAGCAGGAATTTTTTCAGTACTTCCGCGTCGCCGGCGACGAAGCCCGAGCGCATGCCCGGCACGTTCGAGCGCTTCGACAGGCTGGAAAACACCACCAGGCGCGCATACGGGCGCTCGATCGTGGACAGGCCCAGCATGTGCGCCGCCTGCAGCGCGCCCAGCGGAGGCGTGTCGCCGTGGTAGATCTCGGAATAGCACTCGTCGGCGGCGATGACGAAGTCGTAGCGCTCGGACAGGGCGAACAGGTGTTCCCAGTCCGTCAGGGTGAGCACGGCGCCCGTCGGGTTGCCCGGTGAACACAGGAACAGCAGCTTGACCTTTTCCCACACGCTGGCCGGTACGCTGTCGTAATCGCAGCCGAAATTGCGCGTGGGGTCGGAATTGACGAAATACGGTTCGGCGCCGGCCAGGTAGGCCGCGCCTTCATAGATCTGGTAAAACGGATTCGGGCTGATCACGAGCGAACCGGCCGACGGATCGATCACCGTTTGCGCCAGCGCAAACAGCGCTTCGCGCGAACCGTTCACGGGCAGGATTTGCGTGGCAGGATTGAGCTTGGGGATGCCGTAGCGGCGCTCCAGCCAGCTGGCAATCGCGCTGCGCAAGGCTTCCGAACCGATGGTGGTCGGATAGCTGGCCAGGCCGTGGATATTGTCGACCAGCGCCTGCTCGATGAAGGCCGGCGTCGGGTGCTTGGGTTCGCCCATGCCCAGGCTGATGGGCGCATACTCGGGATTGACCGTCACGCCGGCAAACAGTTGACGCAGCTTTTCGAATGGATATGGTTGCAGTTTAGCAAGAAGTGGATTCACGGAACGGACCAGGGCAAGAGTGGAAAGACGATGTTGCTGAGCGATGTAGCTTAGTAGTGTTGCTTAGTCATGGCTGAACGATTGCTTGGCGCGGCAGACTTGATGCCGGTCAAATAATAGGCTGCGTCTTTTATTATAGCCGTCCTCGCGGGGCCGCTGTGCAAGCCGCGTCAGCTTGACCGCTGCCCGTCTGCTCCGGGCAGGCCGCAGCGGGGAGTGCCGCGCCATGGCGCGGCAAGGTAAAATACGGCATGCCTATCTTACTTCCCACCTTGCTTGCCATTGAAACTTCGTCCGAACTCGCCTCCTGCGCCTTGCTGCGCGGCGATGTCGTCCTGTCCCGTGCCTCGTCGGGCGTGCGCACCCATTCCCAGTCGATCTTGCCCATGGTGCAGGAATTGCTGGCGGAAGCGGGCGTGACCCTGGCCGACGTGGATGCCATCGCCTATGGCTCCGGCCCCGGCTCGTTTACGGGCGTGCGCACGGCCTGCGGCATCGCGCAGGGCCTGGCCTACGGCGCCAAGCTGCCCGTCGTGCCCGTCGTCACGCTCGACGCCATGGCCCTCGCATGCCACCAGCAGCATGGCGCACAGCACATCGTGACCGTGCTCGACGCCCGCATGGGCGAAGTGTACTGGGCGCAATATGATTACCAGGATGGCTTGCGGATCGTTTCGCCACCGGCCCTGAGCGCGCCGAGCGGCGTGGCGCCGCAAGGCGACGTGGCCGGCTGCGGCAACGGCTTTGGCGCCTATGCCGAGGCGCTGGCTGCGTTGCCGTGCACCGCCACGGCCGATGCCGTCATCATGCCGCACGCCGTGCAGGTGGCGCAGCTGGCGCGCATCGCCTTTGCGGCCGGCCGGTGCGTGACGGCGGCCGAGGCGCAGCCTTTGTATTTGCGCAACAAGATCGCGTATACCAGTGCCGAGCGCCTCGACATGCAACAGGCCAAAGCCGCCGCGGAGTCCGCGCAATGAGCGTGGAGGGCCAGGACAATGCTGCCGGCTGGGACTTGCTGCGCCTCGACTATCAGCCGATGGTCGAAGCGGACTTGATTGAGGTGCTGGCGCTGGAGCAGCGCGTGTATCCGCATCCCTGGACGCACGGCAACTTCGTCGATTCCCTCAACAGCGGCTACCCGGCCTGGGTGCTGCGCGACGTGGATGGCACCTTGCTCGGCTACTTCTTGCTGATGCTGGTCGTCGACGAAGCGCATTTGCTGAACGTGGCCGTCGAGGGCGCCATCCAGGGGCAGGGGCTGGGCCGCTTCCTGCTGAACCAGTCCTGCGCCTGCGCGCGCCAGCTGGGCATGGAATCGATGCTGCTGGAAGTGCGCCCGTCGAATACGCGCGCGCTCGATATTTACCAGCGCTATGGATTTGAACAGATAGGCCGCCGCAAGGGATATTATCCGGCGGCCAATTCGCAACGTGAGGACGCCATCGTCATGCGTTATACCTTATGAGCCGCAGCGCCGTTTTCCTCGATGAAATGGGCGTGGGGCCGTTGTGGCGCCTGCGCCAGGGTGTTGCCCCCGAGGCTATTGAAGCTCTTGAAGCTCCCGTGGAGATGGAAACCGCTTTGGCGCCAACCGTGGCCGAAGCCGCTGAAGCCGTGATCGAGGTGGTTGCCGAGGTGGCCGCTGCGGTCGTCGTCGAAGTTGCCGCCGAGGTGCGGGCCGAAGCGCCCGTCGCCGTTGCCGCTACGCCAGTGCCTGCCGCCGCGCCCGACGATACGGCCTGGTTCGACGATGCGCCTCCGCCGCCGCCCGCCAGACAGCTCAGCGATACGGACATCGCCGCCCTCGACTGGGATGGCTTGGCGGCCGCCGTGTCCAAATGCGCGCGCTGCGACTTGTGCAAGACGCGCAAGGGCGTCGTCATGGGCCGTGGCGACCGCCAGGGTGCTTGGCTGATGCTGGCCAGCAGCCCGTCCCGGCTGGAAGAGCGCGAAGGGCGCGCCTTGCCGGGCGAGCAGGGCAAGTTGCTCGACAATATGTTGAAAGCCATCGCCGTTGACGCGGCCAGCGACGTGTACATCACGCACTTGCTGAAATGCCGTCCGCTCGACGCGGCGGGCCAGGAACGCTTGCCCACTGAGGCCGAGTCCGCCGCCTGCCGCCCGTATTTTGACCGCGAACTGGCTCTGCTGCAGCCGCGCACTATTTTGACGCTCGGCTCGATGGCCGCCGCCGGCATCCATCCCGGCGAAAAGCCCGTGCGCGGCAAGGTGCGCCAGCTGGGCAATGCCTCGCTGATCGCCACCTTCCATCCGGAAATGCTGTTGCAGGACGAGACGGGCAAGGCCAAGGCGCGCGCCTGGGCCGACCTGTGCCTGGCGAAAAGCACGCACGGTGGTTGATACGGCCGTCGCTACTTTCCAGGCCCGCTTCGAACGCCGTTGGGGCCATCTGACGCACCCCCGCGTGCGGGCGCTGGCCTGGCTGCTCGACTCGCCCGACTTGCTGGACCCGTCCAGCCCCCACTGGGGTGGGCGCATCGCCAGCTTGCCTCCCGTTACGCCTGCCGTGGCCGCCTGGCTGGGGGTGCTGCAGGATGACCCATCGCCGCTCGATGCGGCGCTGGGGTCGAAATTCTATTCCCGCCTGGGCCTGTATGCTGAAAAGCTGCTGGCCTTTTATTTTGAGCAACACGGCGTGCTGGCTGCGCATGGCCTGCAGGTGCAGGTCAACCGCAACGACACGGTCGGCGAATTCGATTTCCTGCTGCATGACGACAGTGAATTGCTGCACTGGGAATTCGCCACCAAGTTCTACCTGCTCGAAGGCACGCCCGATCCCGGCGTCTTCAACCACTTGATCGGCCCGAATCTGGCCGACACCCTGGGCTTGAAGATGCGCAAGATTCTCGACAAGCAACTGGCCCTGTCCCGCCATCCGGCCGCGCAAAGCCTGCTGGCGCAGCCCGTGCGCGCGGCGCAGGCGCTCGTCAAGGGCTGGCTGTTTTACGCCCTCGGCACGGCGCCCGGCATGGACGGCATTTCCCCTGCACACGGTCACGGCTTCTGGTGCACGCCGGCACAATTGCCGGAACAGCGTTATATCGTGCTGCCGCGCCTGCAATGGCTGGCGCCGTTCAAGGGGTGCGGGGTGGCAGTGCTGGATGTGGAAGCCTTGCGCGCGCAGTTGTTTGATCTGGCGCAACCGGTGATGGTGGCCACGGTGGATACTATCGAAGGCTGGGAAGTGGAGCGCACGCGCGGTTTTGTCGTGCCGCATGACTGGACGGAGCAGGCTGCCGCGCGGCGGATAGCAGGTGCGCTACCTGCGTAACCATGAACCACAGCCGTAACGCCGGAGTCATGTAGGTCGGATTAGCGCATAGCGCGTAATCCGACGCCACATTGCTTAATGCTTCTGCTCGCCAATCAATGACAAGTTGTCATGCTCGGCCTGGTTCAGCTTGTGCTTGCGCATGATGGCGTACATGGTGCCGGCGACGAACAAGCCGAACAGGGTGATGATGATATTGAGTGGCAGGTGCAAACGGATCATGATCGAATACACGGCCAGCATGGTGAGAATCGACAGGTTCTCGTTGAAGTTCTGCACGGCGATAGAATGGCCCGCGCTCATCAGGACGTGGCCGCGATGTTGCAGCAGGGCATTCATGGGCACGACGAAGAAGCCGGACAGGGCGCCGATCAGGATCAGCAGCGGGTAGGCGATCCATACGGAGTGCACTTGCGTCATCATCATGACGATCACGCCCATGGCGATGCCGAGCGGAATGACGGTCAGCGACTTGCGTAGCGGAATAAAGCGCGCCGACAGCACGGCGCCGGCCGCCACGCCGATGGCGACCACGCCCACCAGGCTGGTCGCCTTGTCGAACGGCATGTTCAGCGATTGCTTGGCCCACTCCAGCACGATCAGCTGCAAGGTGGCGCCAGCGCCCCAGAACAGGGTCGTCACGGCCAGGGTGATCTGGCCCAGCTTGTCTTTCCACAGGATGGAATAGCAATTGGCAAAATCGGTGATCAGTTTGATAGGATTGCGCTCCTGGTGCGGATACACGCAGCCCGTGTCTGGAATCTTCAGGTTGGCCAGGGTTGCCAGCGCATAGATGCCGACCACCACGCACAGGGCCGCTTCCGTCTTGTTGGTGATGCCCGTGTCGATCAGGGGGAAGTCGAAGGACAGCAGCAGGTCGGACACGTGGCCGCTGACGAGCGCGCCGCCCATGACGGTGCCGAGGATGATGGAGGTGACGGTCAAGCCTTCGATCCAGCCGTTCGCCGCCACGAGCTTTTCCGGCGGCAGCAGTTCCGTCAGGATGCCGTACTTGGCGGGCGAATACACGGCCGCGCCGAAACCGACGACGGCGTAGGCCAGCAGAGGGTGTACATGGAAGAAGACGAGGGCGCAGCCGAAGATCTTGACCATGTTGGCGATGAACATGACCTTGCCTTTCGGCAAAGCATCCGCGAAAGCGCCGACAAAAGCGGCCAACAGCACGTAAAACAAGACGAACGATAATTTGAGTAGCGGCGTGATCCACGCCGGGGATTTCATGGACACCAATAAATCGACGGCGACAAAAAAGAGGGCGTTATCGGCCAGCGAGGAAAAGAACTGCGCCGCCATGATGGTATAAAAACCACGATTCATTCTGGAATGCCTGAAATCATATCTGGCTTGCTTTATACCACGAAAAAACGGCAAACCCCAAGTTTGGACGGGGCCGCTTTGCATAGTCTTGCCTAAGCGAAGCTTAATTAATCTGCCGTAGAAAAATACATCACATGTGAGCATTTTGTACATGGTGTCCTGGACGCCGGTCTGGTGCTCGCCGGCGGACCAGCTTGCGGTCCCCGCTTGCGGCCCATCCGGTAAAATACGGCTTTCCCACTTGCCGTGTGTCACGCTTATGCCCAGGCCACTCCTCGCCACCATCCATCTCGATGCCATGCAACACAATCTGGCGCGTGCCCGTGCCGCTGCCCGCGGCGCCAAGGTGTGGGCCGTCGTCAAGGCAAATGCCTATGGCCATGGCCTGGAACGGGCCATGCGGGGCTTTGCCGAGGCCGATGGTCTGGCGCTGGTCGAGGTCGATTACGCCGTGCGCTTGCGCGAACTGGGCTGGAGCAAGCCCATCCTGCTGCTGGAAGGATTTTTCGATGCCAGCGATTTGCCGCTCATGGCCCAATATGGCTTGAACGGCAGCGTGCATTGCGAGGAACAGATCGCCATGCTGGCAGCGGCCCGCCTGCCGCACGCCATTGACGTGCACCTGAAAATGAATACGGGCATGAACCGCCTGGGCTTCATGCCGCACGCCATCGCCGCCGCGTATGCGCGCCTGCGCGCCATGCCGCATATCGGCACGATTACCCTGATGACGCATTTCGCCAATGCGGACGAGGCGGGACCCACACGCCTGCCTTTGGCCCAGCAGATGCTGCGTTTTGAGGCGGGCGCGTCCAGCATCGGTACGCCGCTGCCGCGCAGCCTGTGCAATTCGGCCGGCGTGCTGATGCACCATCTGGACAGCGACTGGGTGCGCCCCGGCATCATGCTGTATGGCGGCACGCCCAGCGGTGCTCCCGGCGGCACGTCCGCGCAGGACTTCGGCTTGCTGCCCACCATGACCTTGCGCAGCAGCATCATCGGCATCCAGGATATCGCCGCCGGCGAAGTGGTCGGCTACGGCAGCCGCTATGAGGCGGCCGGCAACGTCAAGGTTGGCGTGGTGGCGTGCGGCTATGCGGACGGCTACCCGCGCCACGCGCCCGAAGGCACGCCCGTGCTGGTCGACGGCGTGCGCACGGGGCTGATCGGCAGGGTGTCGATGGACATGCTGATGGTCGACCTGACCCACGTGCCTGGCGCAAAGGTCGGCAGTGCCGTCACTTTATGGGGTCAGGGCATGCCGATCGACGAGGTGGCCCTGGCCGCCGGCACCATCGGCTACGAGCTGATGTGCGCGCTGGCGCCGCGCGTTCCGGTGAGCGAAGCGTAGGTGACGCGCAAGCGCGGTTTGTATATACTGTATATATAACCAGCTGTTTCATCTTACCCGGGCAAAGCACACCATGGCAAAAGTCAAGACCATCTACACCTGCAGCGATTGCGGCGCCATCAGCAACAAATGGATGGGGCAATGCACCTCGTGCAACCAGTGGAATACCATGGTGGAAACCCTGCCCGAGACGGGCGGCAACAACCGCTATTCGAACCCGCAGCACATGTCGCTGGCGCAGACGGCGCCCGTGCTGTCGCTCGACGATATCGACGCCATCGACGTGCCCCGCTTCGGCACGGGCATCGAGGAATTCGACCGCGTGCTGGGCGGCGGCATGGTGGCGGGCGGCGTCGTGCTGATCGGCGGCGATCCCGGCATCGGCAAGTCGACCCTGCTGCTGCAGGCGCTGGCGAACATGTCGCACCACAAGCGGGTGCTGTACGTCAGCGGCGAAGAGTCCGGCGCGCAGATCGCCCTGCGCGCCAAGCGCCTCGTCATCGACGCCAAGGAACTCAAATTGCAGGCCGAGATCCAACTTGAGAAGATTCTCGCCACGCTGGCCGATTTAAAACCGGAAGTGGTGGTCATCGACTCGATCCAGACCGTGTATTCGGACGCCCTCAGCTCGGCGCCCGGTTCCGTGGCGCAAGTGCGCGAATGCGCGGCGCAGCTGACGCGGGCGGCCAAGCAGACGGGCGTGACCATCATCCTGGTGGGCCACGTGACGAAAGAGGGCGCGCTGGCCGGCCCCCGCGTGCTCGAGCACATCGTCGACACGGTGCTGTATTTCGAGGGCGACGCCCATTCCAGTTTCCGCCTCGTGCGCGCCATCAAGAACCGTTTCGGCGCCGTCAACGAACTGGGCGTGTTCGCCATGACGGAAAAGGGCTTGAAGGGGGTGTCGAACCCGTCGGCGCTGTTCCTGTCGCAGCACGATAATCAAGTGCCCGGCTCGTGCGTGATGGTGACGCAGGAGGGCACGCGTCCCCTGCTGGTGGAAATCCAGGCTCTCGTCGACACCAGCCACCTGCCGAATGCGCGCCGGCTGTCCGTCGGCCTGGAGCAGAACCGCCTGGCCATGCTGCTGGCCGTGGCGCACCGCCATGCGGGCATCGCCGCCTTCGACCAGGACGTCTTCATCAATGCCGTCGGCGGCGTCAAAATTACGGAACCGGCGGCCGACCTGGCCGTGTTGCTGGCGATTAACTCGTCGATGCGCAACAAGCCCTTGCCGCGCGGACTCGTGGTGTTTGGCGAAGTGGGGCTGGCCGGTGAAATCCGCCCCGCGCCACGGGGCCAGGAGCGCTTGCGCGAAGCGGCCAAGCTGGGCTTTACCCTGGCCGTGGTGCCCAAGTCCAACCTGCCGAAGCAGGTCATCGAAGGCCTCAAGGTCATCGGCGTGGAGCGCATCGACGAAGCATTTAATAAATTGCGCGACCTGGAGTAAGAGTTGGTATGGTTTAAATGCCAAGCTTGAGACAAGTCAAACTAAATTTCCGTTTAGAACTATAATATTTGTCCGATGGATTCGCGCAGCGAGTTCGCGTCGACAATGAATTGATAGAGAAGCGGAATACAGTGTCAGTTGAGCAAAGGCAGGGCGCACGCAAGATATTGCGTGCCAAGGCAATGTTGGTTATGGATGGCGCGGGTCCCGTGGCGGCGCGCACCCTCGATGTGGGGCCGGGCGGCATGTCGGCCGTCATCGCGGAACCGGTGCCGACAGGCAAGCAGGGCAAGGTGCTGTTCGAGTTGTTTTACGACGGCTCGGCGCACATCATTGAGGCGCGCGCGTCCGTCTCGCACTGTATTTTCAGCAGTGCAGGTTTCAAGGTGGGACTCACTTTCCTGCAGCTGGACATGGCCGTCAGCAGCGCCATTTCGAAATTCATGCGCTGAGTCGCGTCCGGAAAGTGCTGCCGGTGAAATGCGCTAACATGGTGCATATGGGTTTGCAGTCAGGAAAAACCTGTTCTGTTCGCTGTTTTGATATTCCGGTAATACTGCATAATTATCAACCAGAAGAGGGACGCCGCCGCGCCACGCGCGCCTGCCGTCCGTTTCAGCGCAGCACGGTCACGACCTGAACCGTGTGCCATGACCATACACCCGACGGGAACGCCTACCATGTTTAATTCGACCATCAACAGCAGGGCTTACACCAACAACACGCAGCAGACGACGCAGGGCAATATTTCGGCCGATGTGTATGCGAAGGTGGAGCGTCAGATGCAGTCGCAGAATACGGGCGTCGTCAAGCTCAATGCCAGCCTGGCGCGCGACCAGGCCAAGTTCTCGGGCCTGGGCCAGCTTCAATCGGCGCTGGCGAAATTCCAGACCGTGGCCAAGAACATGGCCGGCAGCGGCCTGGCCACGTCGGCCACGTCGAGCGCCAAGGACGTGCTGAGCGCCACCACCACCGACAAGGCCGTCAGCGGCAGCCATGAATTGAACGTCAAGCAACTGGCGCAGGGACAGACCCTGCTCAGCGGCGCGCAGAAATCCTCGAGCGCGGCCATCGGCACGGGCGCGCCGGCGCTGGTCAAGATCGAGGTGGGCACGGCCGACGGCAAGCAATTTACGCCCGGCAGCGGCAAGATCATTGCGGTGACCATCGACAGCAGCAACAATAGCCTCGACGGCATCGCCGCCGCGCTGAAGCAGCAGGGCATCGACGCCAGCGTGGTGAAGGGCGCCGACGGCTATTCGCTGGCCATCAATGGCAAGAGCGGCGCCGACAGCAGCATGCGCATCAGCGTGTCCGGCGACGCTGCCGTCAGCAATCTGCTCAGCTATGCGCCTGGCGCCGGCAAGGGCATGCAGCAGACGGCCGCCGCGCAGGACGCGCTGCTGACCGTCGACGGCAAGGACATCAAGAGCGCCACGAATACCCTGACGACGGCCGTCGAGGGCGCCACCATCGAATTGAAGAAAAAGGGCACGACGGATCTCGTCATCGCCAAGGACAGCAGCCAGATCGCCACCAACGTGGCCAGTTTCGTCACGGCCTACAATGAGCTCAACAGCAAGCTGCAGAGCCTGCAGCAGGGCGATTTGAAATCCGACACGGCCCTGGGTCAGGTGCGCTCGCAGATGGAGCAAGTGTTGCGCACGGCCAGCACGGGCGTGCCATCGTCGGTGCTGGGCAGTGCGGGCGTGACCCTGGGCAAGAGCGGCGAGCTGGTGCTCGACGACAAGAAGCTCAAGGCGGCCATCGCGGCCGATCCGGACGCCGTCAGCAAGATGTTTACCAATAACGGCAAGGGCGTGGCGGACCAGTTCGCCAGCAAGATCGGCGAGCTGACGGGCGAAACGAGCATCATCCGCAAGGAAGTGCAGACGGTCGGCAAGGAGATCACCACCCTGACCAACAAGAAAGCCGTGCTGGCCAAGGCGCTGACGGCCCAGGCGCAGGCCCTGGTGAAGGCGTATTCGGCCCAGGAACAGATGGGGACGAACTCGGCCCTTCCCGGTTATACGGGCAAGAATTCCCTGTTCGACTTCATGGCGTAAGCCCGCAGCCGCCCATCCGCCGCGCGGGGCGGGGCGGCTGCGCCTTGCCTTGCCCGCTGCAGCGGCGCGCCTGCCAGCTGGCTATAGTCTGTCGCCCTGGGCAAAGAAGGCCGACGGTGAACTGCCGAAGGTCTTCTTGAACATGGCGGAAAAGGCTGACTGGCTGGCGTAGCCCAGTTCTTCGGCCACCTGCGACAGCGGCACGCCGCGCGCGATCAGGGGCGCCGCGTGCGCCAGGCGCACCTGCTGGCGCCACTGGCCAAAACTCATGCCCAATTCCCGTTCGAACAGCCGCGCCAGGGTACGCTCCGAGGCGCCGACCAGCTGCGCCCAGTGTTCCAGGGTCTGGTTCGAACCCGGCTTCTCGATCAGGCTGTCGCACAGGGTCTTCAGGCGCTTGTCGCTGGGCAAGGGGACGCGGATGGGGCGCGTGGCCGAGCGTTTCAATTCATCGAGGATCAGTTCGGCCAGCAAGGCCTCGCGCGCCGGCTCCTGGCCCGGGTCCAGCTGTTCCAGCGCCATGATCAGCTGGCGCAGCAGGTTCGACACTTCCAGCACCTTGCAGTCGTGGCCCGCGAACGGGGCGCGCGCGGCATGGATGCACAGGGGGCGCAAGCGGGTTTTTCCAGTATCGTGACGGCATGTTCCACGTTGGGCGCGATCCAGATGGCGCGCATCGGCGGCAGCACCCAGCTGCTGTTGTTGGCGGTGATGCGCAGCACGCCTTCGAGCGCCATCGTGACCTGGCCCCAGGGGTGGCTGTGCGGTAACAAGAATTCATCGGGTTGCAGGTCGCGCGCGATCATCGTCACGGGGATGGTCGCGCTGGGCGCTTCCCGCGGCGGACACATGCGGGTATGGTGGAGGATAGGTACACCCATCAGCTTGGCCTTAATTCGATAAATTATGTCGTTCTGTCGGAAAACAGACGATGGTATTTTGCATACACTTGAGCTTCACCAGTATAAGACAGGGTATGACATGATAACAACCAACTCGGCAAGGGACTTGCCACCGCCGTCACCGCCCACCTTGCGCAGCGATGCGCGCGTCATCGCCCTGGTGGGGCTGGCGCATGGCGTGTCGCACTTCTACCACCTGATCCTCGCGGCTCTGTTCGTCTGGTTGAAACCCGCATTCGGCCTCTCGTATGCGGAACTGGGCCTGCTGATGACGGTGTTCTTCATCATCTCGGGCGTGGGGCAGGCGCTGGCCGGCTTCGTCGTCGACCGCTTCGGCGCCCGCGCCGTGCTGTTTTCCGGCATTTTCCTGCTGGGCGTGTCGGCGCTGGCCCTGTCCACCGCGCACAGCTATGCGGCGCTGATGCTGGGCGCCATGCTGGCAGGCATGGGTAACAGCGTGTTCCATCCGGCCGACTATACCATCCTCAACCAGCGCGTTTCGGCGGCCCGCGTGGCCTACGGCTTTTCCGTGCATGGCATCAGCGGCAACATCGGCTGGGCCCTGGCCCCGCTGTTCATGACCTATGTCGCCACCCATTACGATTGGCGAATCGCGCTGCAATGCGCGGCCGTGCTGCCGTTCGGCGTGCTGCTGGTCCTGTTCCTGAACCGCCACGCCATCCGTCCCGAGCCGGTCAGGAAGGCGGCCCCAGGCCAGATCGCCGGCGGCGAAGGCACCCTGGACTTCCTGCGCCTGCCGGCCGTGTGGATGTGCTTTGCCTTCTTCTTCATCACCGCCATCGCCCTGGGCGGCATCCAGAGCTTTGCCAGCGTGGCCCTCGTCAAGCTGTATGGCATGAGCCTGGCGCTGGCCACCAGCGCCTACACGGCCTATATGCTGGCCTCGGCCGTGGGCATGCTGGCCGGCGGCGTGGTGGGCGCGCGCAGCAAGCAGCCGGACCGCAACGTGGCGATCGCCTTTTCCGCCGCCGCCCTGCTGGCCGTGCTGCTGTCCATGGCCGTCGTGCCGGCCTGGGGCGCGGTGGTGCTGATGGGCGCCATCGGCCTGACGTCGGGCGTGGCGGGACCGTCGCGCGACCTGATGATACGCGCGGCAGCGCCGAAGAATGCCACCGGGCGCGTGTATGGCGTCGTGTATTCGGGCCTCGACAGCGGCCTGGCCGTCGGCCCCCTGTTCTTTGGCGCGCTGATGGATGGGGACCATCCGGCCCTGTTGTTCGTGTTCATCGGCCTGTTCCAGGCGCTGGCGATCGCCACGGCCGTGGGCGTGGGCGGCAAAACACGTGCCGCCGGGCTGCAAAAGGCATAGAATCGTTGCCATCTGCCACGAAAGGAGTTCCCATGAACTTTGCCACCACCGACCTGTGCGACGACTATGCGGCCATGCTCGACGAGGGCACCCTGGCCGTGTTGCCGCCCGTGTACCGCGCCTTTGGCCAGCGCGTGCGTTTCAGCGGTCCCGCCACTACCTTGCAAGTGTTCGAGGACAATGCCCTCGTGCGCAGTACCCTGGAAACGCCGGGCCAGGGCCGCGTGCTGGTGATCGATGGGGGCGGCAGCCTGCGCCGCGCGCTGGTGGGCGGCCAGCTGGGCGTGTTGGCCGAAAGCAACGGCTGGGCCGGCATCGTCGTCGATGGCTGCATCCGCGACAGCGAGGAAATCAATGTCTGCCAGATCGGCGTGCGCGCCCTGGCCACGCATCCGCGCAAGAGCGGCAAGACGGGTGCGGGCCAGCGCGACGTGCGCGTGCAGCTCAGCGGCGTGGCCGTGCATCCGGGCGACTGGATCTACGCCGATGCGGACGGCGTCCTGGTGGCGCGGCAGCAACTCGATTGACGGCGCAAGGGCTGCGCCGTGCTGTCAGCGCCGCACGGCGCGCCTGAAAACGTTACAAATTATCCACATTCAATATATTTCTGTAAAGTTCTTTGATTTTCATCAAGGCTGAGATATGATTTCACTTAAGGTAACTTTAATGCCAATAAGACAAGGAAATCAGCTCATGAAAATCGCCACCATCGCAGCAGTTGTCGCCCTGTTTGCCGCAGGCACCGCCAGCGCCAGCCCCGTCAACCTGATCACGAACGGCAATTTCGAGACGGTTGCGCCCGGTTCCACGTTTTCCAGTGGCTTCCAGGTCGTCAACAGCGGTTCGTCGGCCATCACCGGCTGGACCGTGGGCGCCAGTTCCGTCGACCTGATCCGCAATGCGTATAACGCCATCGATGGTTACAGCATCGATATGCTGGGCACGCCTGGTCCTGGTTTCCTGTCGCAAAATTTCAATGTCGTTGCCGGCCAGACGTACAACCTGAGCTTTGACATGGCGCGCAATTCCGGCGGCCCCGCAGGCCAGGGCGTGAGCGTCAATTTCGGTGGCGTGGCCGGCAATTTCTACTCGACGGCTGCCGCCTCGAACACCTTGTACAGCAATACGCTGAGCTTCACGGCCGCTTCCACGGGCCTGGCGACCCTGTCGTTTGCCAGCGCCGCCAAGGCCGGCACGCCATTCGACAACTACTCGGGCGCCGTCATCGACAACGTGTCCGTGAGCGCCGTGCCGGAACCGGAAACCTACGCCATGCTGCTGGCCGGCCTGGGCCTGATGGGTTTCCTGCGCCGCCGCAAGGCTGCCAAATAAGCCGGGGTTGCCCGACATCAAACCGCCTGCTGCCATGCACAGGCGGTTTTTTTACGTCAGCGGTCTTGCGCGCCGCCCGCGCCCAGCAGGAATAGCCACGGCAGCAGTTCAGGGATTCGCATCGCCATCGCCGCGCAACGGACACGCCGCCGCTGCCGCCCCCATACGCCGCACCAGTTCGCCGCGCAACTGCGTCAATCCATCGATGCGCGCATCGATTTCGCCCAGCTTGCGCGCCAGCGCCGCGCGCAGCAGGTCCGCCGTGGCGGGATCGCCGGCGGCCGCCAGCAGCGGCATGTCGGCCTCGATTTCAGCCAGGGTAAAGCCCAGTTGCTGCGCCGTGCGCAGGTAGCGCAGCCAGTCGGCCGCCTCGGGCGGATAATCGCGGTAGCCATTCGCGCCGCGCCGCGCGCGCAGCAAGCCCCGTTTTTCATAGAAGCGCAGGGTATCGCGGCTCAAGCCCGTCGCTTGCGCCATCTCGCCGATCTGCATGGTTTTTTCTTTCATAAAATGCTTGACCATGGAGTGTACTCCAAGCTCGAACATGGGCGCTTTTCATAGACAGGAGTTCCCATGTTGTCCGTTTCCGCCTTCCGCCGCGTGGTGCGCGCCAGCGCCATTTATGATGTGCTCATGACGGCCCCGTTTGCCACGCCGTGGACGTTTTTGCTGCTGCGCGAGCACTTGAGCGCCCTCAATGTGTCGCTGGGCGGCGTGCCGTTGCCCGCCTTCGAACCGTTTCATGTGCTCATCGGCAGTTTGTTTGGCAGCGTGGTGATGGTCTGGTCGGTGCTGCGCATGCTCGATCCGCAGCCGCGCTTCGGCCGCTATGACGCGGCGGCCCGCTACCTGTTTTCCACCTGGATGGCGTGGGCGCTGCTGGAGACGGGCCAGCCCCTGCTGTGGCTGTTCCTCGTGCCGGAACTGGCCTGGGGCCTCGCGCAAAGCCTGCCCTTGCACCGCGCCGGAGTCGGGCGGGAAGGGCGCGCGCACGAATCGCTGTTGAGATGACGATAACGAAATGCAATAATGGCCGTGCTCGCAGTGCAACAATGACTGCAATGAACGACTCTAAGGGAATGATTATGCAGCAGGATGCCGCAGGAAAAAACATGGCGTTGCTCGATCCGGTGGTGGCGCCGCGCATCGCGGTGACGCGCCTGGTGACGGGCCTGCTGCAAGGCTTGCTGCTGTACTGGTTGTACAGCACGGCGCAAGACAAGGTGTGGCCCGCCACGGAGGCCTACCTGCTGGGGCCCTTGATGTTGATCAGCTTGCTGCTGCCCATCCTGCTGGTGTCCAGCCTGGGCCACATGTCGGCGAAGCGCATCGGCCTGTGGATGGCGGGCGCCGCCGTCGTGCTGGCCGTGCTGGCCTGGCACGATGTGGCGCGGGGCGCGGAACACGTCATCTGGGGTAACTACAAGCCGGGCGCGCCGCTGCGCGTGATTTCCGCCCAGCTGTTCGGTTTTTGCGTGGTGGGCTTGTATATCGCCCACGCGCTGGTGCTGGCCAGCGCCCAGGATGGCCAGCGCATCGCGCGCTATCCCACCTATTTTGAAATCGCCTGGAAGCTGGGCATCCAGCTGCTGTTCTCCCTGCTGTTCGTGCTGGGTCTTTGGCTCGTGCTGTGGCTGGGCGGGCAGCTGTTCCTGCTGATCAAGCTCAGTTTCCTGAAAAAGCTGCTGGGCCAGGCCTGGTTCGTGATTCCCGTCATCTGCTTCGCGTTTTCGTTCGCCATCCACATCACGGACGTGCGCCCGTCCATCGTGCGCGGCATCCGCACCTTGCTGCTGGTGCTGCTGTCGTGGCTGATGCCGATTGCCGCCGTGCTCGTCTCCGGTTTCCTGCTGACCCTGCCATTCATCGGCTTCGAGCGCTTGTGGGCCACGCGCCATGCGGCGTCCGTGCTGCTGGGCATGGCCGGCGTGCTGGTGGTGCTGATCAATGCCGCCTTCCAGAATGGCGAAGTGGGCCATGGCGTGGCGCGCGGCATCCGCCTGGGCACGCGCCTGGCCTGCCTGCTGCTGCCGTGGGTGGTGGGCATCGCCATCTATGCGCTGACCCTGCGCGTGATGTCGCATGGCTGGACCTCCGACCGCCTGATCGCCGCCGCCTGCCTGTTGATCGCCACCTGCTACGCCGCCGGCTATGCCTGGGCGGCCAGCAAGTATGGCGACTGGCTGCACCTGATCGCCAACGTCAACGTGGCCACCGCCTTTGTCACCCTGCTGGTGCTGTTCGCCCTGTTCTCGCCGCTGGCCGACCCGGCGCGCATTTCCGTGGCCAGCCAGATGGCGCGCCTGGACAGCGGCAAGATTGGCGTGGATAAGTTCGATTTCGAATACCTGCGCTTCCAGGGGGCCCGCTATGGCCAGGCAGCCTTGCAGGAATTGAGCAAGCGCACGACGGGCACCGACGCGGCCATCGTGCGGGCGCGCGCCGAGGCCATGCTCAAGCGCCAGAACCGTCTCGACGAGACGGGCGCGCTGAGCGACGTGTCGATCAACCTGACCCTGCGCCCGGCCACGGCGAAGCTGCCGGAGAGTTTCCTGCGCCAGGACTGGACGCAAGTGAGCCCGGCCTGGCGCCTGCCCGCCTGCCTGAAGCGGGCAGGGCCCCAGTGCGACGCCTACCTGCTCGATTTCGATGGCGATGGCAAGCAGGACGTGCTGCTGATCAGCAATGACCCGCGCGCCTCATCCGTCTTGCTGGCGGAAAAGGACGATGGCAGCTGGACCGCGCGCGGGCAAATCCCCACGGACGCCCTGCGCTGCAAGCCCCTGCGCGAAAAACTGCAGGCGGGCGAATTCCAGCTGGTGCCGCCGAAAGTGCGCGAGCTGGAAGTCGACGGCCAGCGCGTGCCGATGACCTTGTATACGCAGGAGGACGAGGTGAGCTGTCCGGAAGAGACGGCGGCGACACCGTAAATGGCAGTGAGAGGATGTGGTGCACCGGACCAAACCTCTTGCTAGTTTCGAAGGCAGCAACTTCGTGCACTGAATCATTCAGACCATCCGGTATCTGGCGGAACCTGCCAATGATGGCAACCGGCCAGAAGCAGACATTACGACTTTGAACGCAATAGCACCTTCTTCTCACAAAAAGATGCAGTCATTTACCTATAGAGTTGAACTGACCGTTGATAGCGGCGCCTCAGGTCAGACTGAAATCGTAGTGCCATCAGTTGCGGAGGTTCGGACCTTCGTTGCGAAGTCGCTTGTGCCCAATTCCGTACTCATCGTGAGCCATCTAAAGCATAACGCGGACTACGGAAATTTCATCATTTTCCTGAATGCGATCGGGCTGGCATACGTACGTATACTTGAGCATCGAGGATTCCACGCGGCTAGGCTACGAGCGACAGTATCCGGTACAACAGTTCAGTTTATTGAAGACGGCGATACGTTCGACGTGGACGAAAACTCTACGATTCCGCGCGCTTCGGCTATCGAAGCGTTGAATCATTGGCTTGCGACTGGCGAACGATTTCCGGGTGTTTGCTGGGTCGATGAATAATTTATCGGGGAAGGGCCGCTTCGGGGCCTAACCTGCCAACGACAGCAACCGGCCAGGAGCGGACCTTCGCCGACTGGCAGCTTCGGGCTGACGGCAAATTCATAATTATCGGGAGTTCTATATGGATGGCGAGCAGCTCGTAGAAAAGATTTTGCAGTCTCTCGTAGAGCTGGAGCAAGAGGGGGAACTCGTTCTCACAACCAACTCTGGTTCTAGCGTAGCGAGATACATTCTGGACTCGGCATTAAAACAACTAGTCACCAATTTTCGTGACTCGGACGCACCGATAGAATGCACGATGCCGCATCTGCTAGAGCAAACTATCGATGAGATAAAGAAACGGTTTGGGGTGCCGAGTCAGCGCGCTCGAGAGATTACAGGTTCCTATTACAACCGGTTACTTGCACGTCTAACAGTTGAGAAGATTGCTGAACTTTACTGGCACGATACCCCTAGCGAGATGGCGAAGCGTTCCTACTACCGCGTTGAATTGGACAGGGACGACAGCGAGTTTGAATACCTTGACTGGCGTCGTAAGCACTGAGCTTTGCCTGCTATCATTTCATTTGTACGGCGGCTTTGGGGCGGAACCGGGCAACGACGGCATCCGGCCCTATTGTGTTGAAAAACTCTTGGGCAAGACCTCTCACAATGCAATAAATGTACAGGAAAATTGTACGCAGTGGCGTTGCTGGGCTCGCTTAACGCCTCACGAGTTTCACGCTCTGTCTTGGCGGCAGCAGCTTTTTGGCCATTCGCCGCAGATTTTGTGCCGTCGCTGCCAGCAGAAACTCATCGTGGGCGCCACTAGGGCCGCGCAAGCGCAACTGGCCGAGTTTAAGGATGCGTTTGAGGTGGGCAAATAGCATCTCGACCTTTTTCCGTTCTCTACGCGATTGTCGATAAGCGTCGGTCTTACCAATGGCTCGTGCCACGTCGCGTGCAGGTTCATGTGGGCTACGATCGATCTTACGGATATCCATATTGGGACAGCATTTCGATTTGAACTGGCAGGCCTGGCAGTCATACAGGCTGGCCCGATAGCGAAATGGGTTTTTCTGCTGGCTACGCTGAGCGGGTTTCAAGTACTTGCCAGCAGGGCAAACATAACGATTGTTTTCTCTATCGAAAATGAAATCGGTACGGCTGAAAGTGCCGTCGTGATGATCGGATTTATCCCAGACAGGAACGTGCGGGGCGATCTTCTTTTCATCAACCAGCCATCCCAGCATTGCAGCCACACCGTAATTCGTATCGCCCACCAATCGCTGTGGCTTGATAGCGAATTTCTCCTCAACCCGGTTGATCATCGTTTTGGTCGCTTCCACCTCGGCTATCTTGTTGACGGCTGATGCCTCGACATCGACAATCATTCCCGCTTTCAAATCGATCAGGTAATTTGTTGAGTAGGCAAAAATAGCTGGCCCTGCAGCGGCAGTCCAGGTTGCAGACGGATCGGTCAGCGAAATTCTTTTGGGCGGCACTGGATTAGCTTGCTCCAAAGCTGCCAGATATTCTCGCACCGGTCGACTTGCCTGCTCAGGATCACCCCAATCAATAGCGGAATCGCCTGAACAGGAACGTTGCCGCTGGGCGTCAGCCTTGATCATGCTGGCGTCGGTTGCAAACCCTTCGCCCTGTACCAGGCCTTCTGCCATACAACGCCGAAGAACCGAATCGAATAGCTGGCGAAATGCATCGTGATCGCGAAAGCGGCCGTGTCTATTTTTGGAAAAACTTGAGTGATCCGGCACCTTGTCCTTCAGGCCCAGCCGGCAGAACCAGCGGTATGCCAGATTCATGCCGACTTCTTCGCACAGCCTCCGCTCGGAACGTATGCCGTAGCAGTAGCCAATGATCAGCATGCGGGCCATTAGCTCGGGATCGACTGATGGTCGACCGGTATGGCTGTATGACTGAGCCAAGTTCTCGCGAAACTCACTCAGGTCGAGGTACTGGTCCACCGCTCTCAGTAGATGGTCTTCGGGAACGTATTCGTTTAGACTAATCAACACGAACAGCTCCCGTTTGGTCTCCTGACGTCCCATCATCGCAGCCTCCGTCTTTTCTTTGCTTAGACAGCGGCAAATCATGAAGGTCGCGTGCTCAACTGGAGTTTTTCAACGCAATAGGCCACAAGCGGTCACTCGCGCGAGCAAGAAAAATGGAAGATAAAATAATGCTCTTGCGGAAGATTCAATCAGCTATTCAGCAGATTCAGCCTCTGGCAGAGAAAGGCTGGCCGCCTGGGCAATCTATCCTACGACAACTAGGTTGGCGCGAAGTATTTGTGTCTGGATATCCTTCCGACCCAGCGCCAGGGCCGCTGTCCATGGGATTGATTGCCACTCGCGAACTCGACATGTACGGCGATAAGCCCGATCTCGCCTCGTTGATCAACGATATCCAAGACGCTGTGAATTCACTTCATTGATCCGCCTACTTCGGTAGTTCTATGACCGCTTCGGGGCGAAAGCAGACGGTGCCATTTTGGTAAAGCGCCACCGCTAGCCCAGTTTTGCTCCATGGTTCCAGGCATATGAGAACCCGATGGATCGTGGCAGGGGCCTGGGCAGGGCGGCCCTTATCGCCGCTGTAGCAGTCGTCCGGCTGATACAGCATGTGCCTGTACGCGCCGCCTTGTGCCTTGTCGCCGCCGTGCCGCGCTTCTAGACTGGGGCCTTCTCCACGCTGCGACTGCCTGCCATGACCGAACTCTTGCCCCTGATGAGCTATTGCTTTGTAATGTCCGCCACGCCCGGGCCGAATAACGTCATGCTGGCCACCACCGGCGCCAATTTCGGCTATCGGGGGCGCTGCCGGTCATCCTCGGCATCCAGGTCGGCATCTTTGTACAGACCATGCTCATGTGTGTGGGGCTGGGCAGCGTGTTCATTGCGTACCCGATGGCGCAGCAGCTGCTGCGGATCGCGGGCGCGCTGTACCTGATGTTTTTGGCCTGGAAGCTGGCCGGCGCCTCGGTGGCGGGAAGCAGCGCGCCGAAGGCCGTGTCGTTTGCGCAGGCGGCGCTGTTTCAGGCGCTGAACCCGAAGAGCTGGCTCAAGGCGATCACCATGGCGTCGGTCTTCATGCCTGCGCACGGCAACATGCTCGCCAGCGCGCTGCTGGTGTCCGTGACCGGCACCGTGGTGGGCACGCCGTGCAACGCCATGTGGGCGCTGTTCGGCGTGTCGATCCGCAGCGTGCTGAAGGCGCCGCGCAACCAGCGCATCTTCAATCTGACGATGGGTGCCATCCTGCTGGTCCTCGCCGTGATGTTTTTACGCTAGACTTGCGCCATGTTCGCCATCGACCGCTCCTCCCCCATCGCCCTGTTCAAGCAGATCGAGGACGCATTGCGCCAGCAGATCGCGCAGCGCGTGCTGCCTGGCGGGACCAGGTTGCCGTCGATCCGCCAGCTCGCCACGCAGCTCGCGGTGAGCACCAACACCGTGGTGGTGGCGTATGACAGGCTGGTGGCCGCAGGCGTCATCGATACGCACGGCACGGCGGGCTTCTTCGTCTGCGCGCCGGCCGACGCCAGCCGCGCCGTTCCCGACGAGGTGGCGCTGGAAGCGGGCCAGGAGCAGGAGCCGGTCTGGCTGAGCCAGCAAGTGAACGACCAGCGGCCGGGCGTGCTGCTGGCCAGCAGCGGCGCCTTGCCGCCCACCTGGCTGCAGGACGCGCTGCCGGCGGCGGCCGTGCAACGCGGCCTGGCGCGCAGCACGGCCGGCATGGCCTCGCGCTGTCCGCCGCAAGGGCTGGCCGAACTGCGCGAGCAGATCGCGCTGCTGTTGCGCGGCATCGGCATCGCGGCGGACGCCAGCCACATCCTCACCACGTTCGGCGGCACCCATGCCATCGATCTGATCTGCCGCACCTTCCTGCAGCCCGGCGATACGGTGCTGGTGGAAGACCCCGGATACTTCCTGATGTTCGGCAGGCTGCGCCAGGACGGCGTGCGCCTGGTGCCCATCACGCGCCGCCCCGATGGCCTCGATCTGGACGAGCTGGAGGCGGCCTGCTGCGCGCACCGTCCGCGCCTGCTGTTCATGCAGACGGCCTTGCACAATCCCACCGGGTGGAGCAGCAGCGCCGCCAACCTGCACAAGGTGCTGATCATGGCGCAGCAGTACGGCTTCCTGATCGCCGAAGACGACGTGCACGGCCATTTCCAGCCGGGTCACAGCACGCGGCTGGCATCGCTGTCCGGACTGGACGGCGTGATCTACTATTCCAGCCTGTGCAAGGCGCTGAGCCCGGCCCTGCGCATGGGCTACCTGGCCGCGGCGCCGGCCCTGCTCAAGCCCTTGATGCGTACCAAGATCCATTCCATCATGACCTTGCCTGCGCTGAACGAATACGTGCTGCTGGAAGTGCTCAAGGCCGGCAATCTGCGCAAGCACCTGGAGCGGCTGCAACGCAAGATCATGGTGGCGCGCAACGCCAGCACGCGGCAACTGAGCGCGGCCGGCGTGCTGTTCGAGCAGCCCGGCGACGCGGGAATTTTCCTGTGGGGCAGCATGCCCGAAGGGCTGGACGTGGACTTGCTGGTGCAGGATGCCTACCGCAACAAGATTCTGCTGATGCGCGGCGCGGCGTTCTCGGCCAACGACACGCCCGACCGGCACGTCCGCTTCAACGTCGCCTTCAGCCAGCATCCGCGCGTGAGCGCCTACGGAAGAACGCCTGCGCGCGCTGGCTGGCGCGCGCTCAAGCCTGGCCCGAGCCAGCGCCGCCGCCGGCATCGGAGGCAAGTCCTGAGCACCGGCCGGGGCGGCTCAGCCATCGTGCCTAGTTCTTCGTGCGCACCTGGCGCACGTGGTTTTCCAGTTCGCTGAACGAGGGGCGTTCGGTGGCGGAAATGACCTTGCGGCCGAATTCCACGGCCAGCGCCGGGGCGTAGCCGTTCAGGCTGGCCAGCAACGTCACTTTCACACATTGGTACATCTTCGCCGTTTCATGGTGCTTGCGGCGCAGCAAGCTGGCCAGCGGGGCGATGAAGCCATAGGCCAGCAGGATGCCGATGAAGGTGCCCACCAGCGCCTGTGCGATCAGCACGCCCAGCTCGGCCGGCGGCAAGCCCACGGACGCCATCGTGTGCACCACGCCCATCACGGCGGCCACGATGCCGAAGGCTGGCATGGCGTCGGCCAGTTGCGAAATCGTCTGGATCGGCATTTCCGCATCTTCATGGTGCGTCTCGATCTCGTTATCCATCAGGTTTTCGATCTGGTAGGCGTCCATATTGCCCGACACCATCAGGCGCAGATAATCGGTGATGAATTCCAGGATGTGCTCGTCGCCGAGCGTGTACGGGTATTTCACGAAGATGGGGCTGCGGTAGGGGTCGTCGATATCGTCCTCGACCGACATCAGGCCTTCCTTGCGGATCTTGCTGAGGATTTCATACATCAGCCCCATCAGCTCCATGTAGCGCGCCTTCGTGTATTGCGAACCGTGGAACAGGGTGGGAATGGCGGCGAACGTGGCGCGGATGGCCTTGGCGTCGTTGCCGACAAAGAAGGTGCCCAGCGCCGCGCCGCCGATCATCAGCAGTTCCAGCGGCTGGAACAGGGCGCCCAGGTGTCCCCCTGCATGGCGAAACCGCCGAAGACGGAAAACAGCACGACGAGAAATCCGAGTATGACTAGCAAAACCTACTCCTTCATAATATTGCCATATCGCAATATTGTAGTGTAACCCGATTCCGTCGCCGTGGCCGAGTCCGGCTGCAACTGCTGGCCGAGAAAATTGATAAAAGCGCGCACTTTGGCGGGCAGCTGGTGGCGGCTCGGGTAATAGGCGTACAGGTCGGCCGGCGCCAGTGTGTAGTCGGGCAGCACCACGCGCAGGCGGCCGCTGTCGAGGTAGCGGGCCAGGTCCCATTCCGAGCGCAGCAGGATGCCGTGGCCGTCCAGGGCCCAGCCCAGCACCACGTCGCCGTCGTTGCTGGCCACCGTGCCGCGCACCTTCACCGTGTGGGTAGCGCGGCCACGGCTCAAACGCCAGATGCCGTAGGCGTCGTCGTTCTGCCGGTGCACGATGCAGCGGTGCTGCGCCAGGTCGTCGGGTGTCCGCGGCGTGCCGTGCGCCTGCAGGTAGGCGGGCGAGGCGCACAGGAAGCGCCGGTTCGACATGATGCGCCGCGCCGACAGCCGCGTGTCGGGCAGGTCGCCGAAGCGGATGCCCAGGTCATACGCCTGCTCGACCAGGTTGATGGGGCTGTCCGTCAGCTGCAGCTGCACTTCCAGCTGCGGGTGGCGCAGGGCGAATTGCGACAGCAGGGGCGCGATCACCGTGCGCCCGAAGCCCAGGGTGGCGTTCACGCGCAGCAGCCCCCGCGGTTCCGCGCTGCCGCTGGCCAGGGAGTCTTCCATGGCGCGGATGTCGTCGAGGATTTGCCGCGCCTGCTGCAGATAGCTTTCGCCGTCGCCCGTCAGGCTGATGCGGCGCGTGCTGCGGTTGAGCAGCCGCACGCCCAGGCGCTGCTCCATCAGCACCAATCGCTTGCTGACGGCGGGCGGCGTGATGCCCAGCTCGCGCGCCGTGGCCGACAGGCTGCCCAGCTTGGCCAGCAGCACAAAGAAGGCCATTTCCGTGGTGGCATCCGTTTTCATGGTTCATCTTTCACTTCAAGTGAATAATGCTTTAAATTGAAGTCGATTATAGGGCTTTGTATCGCGGGTAAGCTGGCGTCACCAGTCAAGCACAGGAGAACCGCATGAAAATCGTCGACATCCGCGAAAAGACCATCCCCATTTCTTCCCCCATCCGCAACGCCTACATCGATTTCACGAAGATGACCTTGAGCCTGGTGGCCGTCGTCACGGACGTGATGCGCGACGGCAAGCCCGTCGTCGGTTACGGCTTCAACTCGAACGGCCGCTACGGCCAGGGCATGCTGATGCGCGAGCGCTTCATTCCCCGCATCCTCGATGCCGACCCCGCTTCGCTCGTCACGGACGACGGCGCCAACCTCGATCCGCACAAGGTGTGGGATTGCATGTACACCAATGAAAAGCCGGGCGGCCATGGCGAGCGCTCGGTAGCCATCGGCACCATCGACATGGCCATCTGGGATGCCGTGGCGAAGATCGAGAACAAGCCGCTGTTCCAGCTGCTGGCCGAGCGCCACGGCACGGGTGTGGCCGACAAAAAAGTCTTTGTGTATGCGGCGGGCGGCTATTACTACCCGGGCCAGAGCCTGTCCGCCCTGCAGGATGAGATGCGCAGCTATATCGACCGCGGCTACACGGTGGTCAAGAAGAAGATCGGCGGCGCCTCGCTGGACGAGGACTTGCGCCGCATCGACGCCATCATGGAGGTGCTGCAGGACGGCCAGAAGCTGTGCGTGGACGCCAACGGGCGCTTCGACCTCGACACTTCGATCGCCTACGCCAAGGCGCTGCGCCAGTACGACCTGTTCTGGTACGAAGAGGCGGGCGATCCGCTCGACTTCGAGCTGCAAGCGACCTTGCGCAGCTATTACGACAAGCCGATGGCGACGGGCGAGAACCTGTTTTCCATGCAGGATGCGCGCAACCTGATCCGCTACGGCGGCATGCGCGCCGACCGCGACTGGCTGCAGTTCGACTGCGCCCTCAGCTACGGCCTGGTGGAATACCTGCGCACCCTGGACATGCTGCACCAGCACGGCTGGTCGCGCAGCCGCTGCATCCCGCACGGCGGCCACCAGATGTCCTTGAATATCGCGGCGGGCCTGGGCCTGGGCGGCAATGAATCGTATCCGGATTTATTCCAGCCGTTCGGCGGCTTCCCCGACGGCGTGCGCGTCGAAAACGGCCACATCACCATGCCGGACCTGGTCGGCATCGGCTTCGAGGGCAAGGCGAACCTGTATGCGGAAATGCGGGCGCTGAGCGGGCAATGACCTTACTCGCTGCGCTGCCAGAAGCGCAGCCGGTTGCCGAACGGGTCAGCCACTTCCAGGATGCGGCCCCAGTCCTCGTCGCGGATGCCGGGGCGCGCATACGGATAATCCCTGGCCTGCAGTTCCGCATGCAGGGCGGCGACGTCGTCGACGGGGATCAGCAGCGCGGACCCCGGCGTGGCGTCGCCGTAGTGCTCGGACAGGTGCAGCACGAGATCGCCCCGCGTCACCTGCAGGTACAGCGGCGCCGTGGGCTCGAAGCGATGTTCCCAGTCCAGGGTAAAGCCGAGGAAACCGAGGTAGAACTCGCGCGCCTTTTCTTCCGAGAAGATGCGCAGGATGGGGATGGCAGCATGCATGGCGGTGCTTTCGACAGGTGACGATGCCGCCATTCTAGCCTCAGGCCGGCACCTGGCGCTTCATGCGTGCGGCGGAACTGGTCTTTTCCCAGCGGAACAGCCACATGATGATCAGCTTGGTGGTGGCGCTGACGCTGGCGAGCAGCAGCAGGGGCCAGCCCGTCGACAGGCCCATGACGCAGGCGAAGATGATGGTGCTGACATCCATCGCCAGGATGAACTGGCTCATTTTCAGGGACACGGCGCCCGTCCTGCCCGACCGGTAAATGAGGCGGATCTGGTGCGCATAGCCCTGCGCCAGCAGCACGGTGACGGCGACGATCAGGCTTTGCGAGATCACGCGTTTTTCATCGCTGAACGTGGGGCCGAAGGCCAGGCCCGCCACGCCCGCGCCCAGCAGCAGCGCGCAGGCCAGCAGCGCGTGGCGCGAGGCCAGGCTGCGGCGGTCGCGGTCGATTTCATACAGGATGGCCAGCGCGATCAAGGAGGCGACCAGGCGGGGCCAGACGATGTAGTGGTTGAACGGCGTGATCGAATAGCCGTAGACGAAGAAGGCGCAATACGCGAGGAAGCTGACGGTGAACTGGTTGATCGACAGGATGTCCGTCGTCTGGCCGGCACCGATGCCGGCATCGCGCTTGCGCCGCCAGATTTTGCAGCTGCGACCACAGGCCGAACAGGCTGACGACGATGAACAGGGAATTGAGGCTGCCGGCGAGGGCGTACAGCGAAGGGGCTTGCAAAGGCGTCTCCGGAAATCGGCAAGGCAGCGCTGCCGTGACGGCATGCCTTGTCTATACATTTTATTTTTGCAACATGCTCTCATGAAATAAATTGGCAGGCAAGCAATGATTTTTCGGCCGGGCCTGTTGCAGTGCTACTTGCCCGGACGCACCTCTTCCTGCGCTTGCCCTTATAATCGGGGCATGACTTTCTTATCACTGCGTGCCCGCTCCGTGCTGGCCACCTTCGGCAAAATGGCCGTTTCCCTGATTCTCCTGTTGTCTGCACTGTGGGGCGCGCTGGCGCTGTGGTACCAGCTGTCCGGCGGCACGGCGGCGCAAGCCATCGGCGCCTTGCTGTGGGCCGCGCTGGGCGTGGCCAGCATCGCGTTGTGGTGGACGCGCGGCGACGCGCGCGCTGCTGCCGTATGCGGCCGGTTTCATCCTGCTGCTCGTGTGGTGGAGTTTCATCACGCCGAAGCAGCAGCGCGTGTGGGCCGACGACGTGGCGCGCAATGTGACGGGCACCGTCAAGGGCAATCTGGTCACGCTGGACAATGTGCGCAATTTCGACTGGCGCAGCGATGACGATTACACGGTCAAGTGGGAGCAACGCAGCTACGACCTCGGCGAACTGCGCACGGTGGACACGGCCCTGTCGTACTGGACGGGGCCCTACATCGCGCACACCCTCATTTCCTTCGGCTTCGCCGACGGCCGCTTTTTGACGTTTTCCATCGAGATCCGCAAGGAAAAGGGCGAGAGCTTTTCCGCCATCGGCGGCTTCTTCAAGCATTTCGAGATGAGCCTGATCGCCGCCGACGAGCGCGACATCCTGCGCGTGCGCACGAATGCGCGCGGCGAGGACATGCATCTGTACCGCGTGATGATGCCGAAAGCGGCCATGCGCTCGCTGTTCCTCGCCTACCTGGACGAGGCCCAGGCGCTGAAGGCCCAGCCGCAGTTCTACAACACCCTGACGGCCAACTGCACCACCATCGTCTTCGAGATGGTGCGCCGCATCGTGCCGGGCCTGCCGCTCGATTACCGGCTGATGGCCTCGGGCTACCTCGACCGCTATCTGTTCGACGTCAAGGGCCTGGTGCCCGGCCAGACCTTCCAGCAGCTGCGCGATGGCGGCCACATCACGGCGCGCGCGCGGGCCGCCAACGACGACGCGGACTTTTCGCACGCGATCCGGCGCGGCATGCCGGGCTATGATGAAACGGGCCATCCGAAGCTGCAAATGCCCAGGCAGTAAGCGCCTGCTTTATACTGTCGCTATTCCGACCGGCCGCCTTTCGCGGCCGGTCCCACTTTCCGAATAAAGAAGGCCCGCTATGCCATTTTCCTCCCTGGGTCTGATTCCCGCCCTGGTCCGCGCCGTCGACAAGGCCGGCTATGCCGCGCCGACGGCCATCCAGGCGGCCGCCATTCCAGCCATCCTGCGCGGCAGCGACGTGCTGGGCGCGGCGCAGACGGGTTCCGGCAAGACGGCCGCCTATGCGCTGCCGCTGCTGCAGGCCTTGATGGCGCCCGTTTCCGGCCCGCGCCAGGTGCGCGCGCTGATCCTCGTGCCCACGCGCGAGCTGGCGGCGCAGGTGGGGCAGACGGTGCATGCGCTGGCCAAGCCGCTGCCCGTCAAACTGAAGATTTCCGTGCTGTTCGGCGGCGTGTCGATCAATCCGCAGATGATGGACTTGCGCGGCGGCGCCGATATCGTCGTCGCCACGCCGGGCCGTTTGCTCGACCTGGTGCGGCAAAATGCCGTGAAGCTGGGCGGCGTGTCGCTGTGCGTGCTCGACGAGGCGGACCGTCTGCTCGACATGGGTTTCAGCGAAGAAATCAACGCCATCCTGGCGCTGCTGCCCAAGCAGCGGCAAAACCTGTTCTTTTCCGCCACCTTCCCCGACAGCGTGCAGGCGCTGGCCGACAGCCTGCTGACGGACCCCGTGCGCATCGAAGTGGCGTCCGAACCGCAGGACAAGCCCGACATCGTGCAGCGCGCCATCACGGTCGACGTGCCGCGCCGCACGCAGCTGCTGCGTTACCTGATCCTGCAGCAGCAGTGGGAGCGCGTGCTGGTATTCGTCGCCACTAAATATGCGGCCGAACACGTGGCCGACAAGCTGCAGCGCGCGGGCCTGCACGTGGGCGCCTTCCACGGCGAATTCAGCCAGGGCACGCGCAGCCGGCTGCTGGCCGACTTCAAGGCGTGCCGGCTGCAGGTGCTGGTGGCCACCGACGTGGCCGCGCGCGGCATCGACATCGCCGGCCTGCCGGCCGTCGTCAACTACGACCTGCCCCGCTCAGCCGTCGACTACACGCACCGCATCGGCCGCACGGGCCGCGCCGGCGAAAGCGGCACGGCCATCAGTTTCGTCACGGCCGACACGGAAGCGCATTTCCGCCTGATCGAAAACCGCAACGACTTGCGCATTGTGCGCGAAGTGGTGGCCGGTTTCGAGCCGACGGAACTGCCCGCGCCGGCGAACCCCGTTACCGATGCGGTGAACGGCGGCGTGAAGGGCGCGCGCAAGAGCAAGAAGGACAAATTGCGCGAGGCGGCTGCCAAGGCGGCCGCAGGTAATTAAATTCGCCTTATGTGCGCTGGCCGCTTGAACGGCCACGTTTCCCGGACTAAGATTGTGTTTCTATAAAGCAAGGGGACGGGAATGCACATGACATTCATCAAACGCGCGGGCGCTTTGGCCGGCGCGCTGGCGCTGGCCGGTTGCGCCGGCATGGGGGGCAACAGCGGCAGCACGGGCATGCAGATGCCGGGCAAGACGCCGGCCGATGCGGCCGTGGCCGCCACCTGGTACAACCCGCCCAGCGAATTTCCCGGCATTTGCCTGACCCAGTTCAAGGATGGCAGCCTGCGTTTCGACGGCGGCTTCGCCTTCTATAACCCGGGCCGCTGGACGTATGACGCGGCCACGTCCGAATTGCGCCTGGCATTGGCGCCGACGCCCTCGCTGGAGCTGTCCCACGCGCAAATCGTGCAGCACCAGAATCTGCTGCGCATCGAGGCGGACAAGAATACGCTGGTATATGGCGTGAAAGCCGACACCCGGGCCATCGGCCTGGGCGGCTTTGTGTTCTACCGCGACACGCCGTGTCCGGCACGGCGCGGATAAGTGCAATGAAGGAATATTTAGTCGTATAATTTCAACGCAGGCTGGCTGCCGCGCAAGACTCGCAAGATGGTCTCGCGCGGCGGATCCCCCTCCAGGCAAGCTCCGATATCGCCGTGGCGATGAGAGGATGGTCCGATGGATGTGCACGACGAGCAAGGTGTGCCGGGTAGCGCGGTGCTGACGGCGGATGCCGGGCAGCGGGCTGCGCCGCCGCGCACCTTGCTGCTGGTCGATGACGAGCCGAATATCCTCGCCTCCCTCAAGCGCCTGCTGCGGCGCGATGCCTACCACATCCTGACGGCCGGCAGCGGTCAGGAAGGGCTGGACGTGCTGGCCAGCCATGCCGTCGACGTGATCGTGTCGGACCAGCGCATGCCCGGCATGCTGGGCGCCGACTTCCTGCGCAAGGCCAAGCTGCTGTGCCCGCAAACCATCCGCATCATGCTGTCGGGCTATACCGAATTGCAGGCCGTCACGGACGCCGTCAACGAGGGCGCCATCTTCAAGTTCCTCACCAAGCCCTGGGAAGACCATCAGCTGCGCGAGCATATCGCCGAAGCGTTCCGCCTGAAGGGCATCGATGACGACAATGTGCGCCTGAATGCGCAGCTGCGCGACGCCAACCAGGCGCTGGCGGCAGCCAATGCCGCCATGCAGGTGCTGGTGCGCCAGCAGCAGCACCAGATCAGCCGCGACGAGGTCAGCCTGGGCATCGCGCGCGAATTGCTGCAATTCTTACCCTTGCCCGTGATCGGGCTCGATGAGGACGGCATGATCGCCTTCATCAACGCGGCGGCGGCCAGCCTGTTCGAACGGGGCGCGGCCCTGCTGGGCAACGAGGCGGCGGTCGTCTTGCCGCAGCTGTTCGACGGGCAGGGCGCGCCCCGCCTGGCCGCCATCGACGGCCAGCCGTACGCCGTCGCCGTCCATCCCATGGGCCTGCATTCGCGCTCGCGCGGCAGCCTGGTCACATTGAGCCGTCATGGAGCGGATACATGAGTGGAAGCGTGAGTGAAAGCGTGAGTGAGAGCGGACGCGAGATTTCCATCGAGCAGGCGCAGGAAGGCATGGTGCTGGCGCTGGCGCTGAGCGACGCCAGCGGCGCCGTGCTGCTGGCTCAGGGCGCCACCCTGACGGCGGCGAACCTGACGGCCTTGCGCAGGCGCAACGTGGAGCGCTGCCACGTCGTCATGGCAGAGGAGCCCGACCCCGCCGCGCAGGCGCATGCCGAGCAGGAGCGGGCTCGCCGCCTGGAACGGCTGGCTGTGCTGTTCCGCGCCACGCCGCCCGATTCCGCCGGGGCGGAACTGCTGGCGCTGCTGCGGCGCTACCGGCAAGGGAGCGGGGCATGACACGGCTCAGTTTTGAACACATCATCCGCCAGATACAGGAGCTGCCCTCGCTGCCCGTGGTGGTGCTGGAACTGCTGTCGAGCATGGACCAGGACGACACGGACGTGCACGTGCTGGCGCAAAAGATCGAGCTGGACCAGGGGCTGGCGGCGAAGACCCTGCGCATCGCCAATTCCTCGTTCTACGGCATGCAATCGAAGGTCACCAGCATTCCGCAAGCCGTTTCCGTGCTGGGCTTTCACAGCATCCGCACCGTCGTCACGGCCTGCGCCCTGACGGGCAGCTTCGCGCCCGTCAGCGGCGGCTTCGATTTCCAGGCGTTCTGGCGCCACTCGCTGGCCACGGCCATCGCCGCGCGCCTGCTGGCGCCGCACTTGCGCGTCAATCCCGAAACGGCATTCACGGCCGGCCTGCTGCACGACCTGGGCACCCTGGTGCTGGTGACGCGCTTCCCGGCCGAGCACGCGCTCGTGCGCAGCCACCGGCAGGCGCACGACTGCCAGATGGCCGAGGCGGAACTGGCCGTCATCGGCATCGATCACGCGCAGGTGGGCAGCGCCCTGGCCGCCTACTGGAAGTTTCCCGAGACGATACAGCAGGCGGTGGCTGACCACCATGCCATCGAACGGCTGGAAGCGGGCGGCTTGCCGCTGGCCGTGCACATGGCCAATGCCGTCGCCCTGGCGCTCGACCTGGCCGGCGTCGACGATGCGCTGGTGCCGCCGCTGTCGCCGGCGGGCTGGCGCAGCATCGCCCTGGACGAGCAGGCCTGGCTGGCGCTGCTGGCGCAAACGGAACACACCTTCGATGAAATGTCGCGGATCATGCTGGCATGAACAGGACAAAGGCCATGGACACAGACGCAGGGCAGGCGCTGCCCGCCACGCCGGAACGCCGCCAGGGCGACACCATCGCGCTGTCGGCGTTTTTCGACGGCCATCCCGTGGCCACCTTCGCCATCGACACGGACCACGTGGTGACGCACTGGAACAGCGCCTGCGAGCAGCTGCTGGGCTTTACGGCCGCCGAGATGGTCGGCACGCGCGACCACTGGAAGGCGTTCTATCCGCAGCCGCGCGCCTGCCTGGCCGACCTGCTGGTGGCCGACGATATCGCGCTCGGTGAAAATGACCTCTACCTTGGCAAGCTGAAGCGTTCTCCCGTGATCCCCGGCGCCTTTGAGGCCGAAGATTTCTTTGCCGATATCGGGCCCGACGGCCATTGGCTGCATTTCACGGCGGCGCCCCTGCGCGACCGCCAGGGGCGCCTGGTGGGCGCCATCGAAACCCTGCGCGACGTGAGCGAACGGCGCCTGGCGGAACTGGCGCTGCGCAAGGCGCACGACAACTGGAACACCTGGTGGCCAAGCGCACGGCCCAGCTGGCCGAAATGAACGAGCGCCTGGCCGACGACATCCGCCAGCGCCAGATCGCCGATCTGGAGCTGCGCGAACGCAACCTGGCCCTGACGGAATTGAACAGCAAGCTGTCGCTGGCCCAGCAAAAGCTGCTGCAGTCGGAAAAACTGGCGTCGATCGGCCAGCTGGCCGCCGGCGTGGCGCACGAGATCAACAATCCCATCGGCTATGTGTTTTCCAACGTCGGCACCCTGGAAGGCTACCTGGATGACCTGTTCAGCATGCTCGACGCCTACGAGGACGCCGAGCCGGCCGTCGCCGACCCCGTGGTGGCGGCGCGCCTGCGCGCGCTGCGCGAACAGATCGACCTCGATTTCCTGCGCACCGACATTCCCATGCTGATGGGCGAGTCGAAGGAAGGCATCGCGCGCGTGCGCCGCATCGTGCAGGACTTGAAGGATTTTTCGCGCACGGATGCGCACCAGGAGTGGGTCTGGGCCGACCTGCGCCAGGGCATCGATACCACGCTCAATATCGTGAATAACGAGGTCAAGTACAAGGCCGACGTGGTGCGCGAGTATGGCGACATTCCCGACATCGAATGCCAGCCTTCCGAGCTGAACCAGGTGATCATGAACCTCGTCGTCAACGCGGCCCACGCCATGGGCGAGGCGCGCGGACGCATCACGCTGCGCACGGGCAGCGACAACGCGACGGAAGTGTGGATCGAGGTCGAGGACACGGGCGGCGGCATCGCGCCCGAACACCTGTCGCGCATCTTCGATCCATTCTTCACCACCAAGGCCGTCGGCAAGGGCACGGGGCTGGGCCTGTCGCTGGCCTACACGACGGTGCAGAAACACCATGGCCGCATCGACGTGCGCAGCGTCATCGGCCGCGGCACCACCTTCCGCATCACCTTGCCCGTGCGCCAGGCGCAGGCCGTTGCACCATGACCGAACAGGACAGCATGAGCATGAGCACCAGTACCAGCGCCAGCACCGCGGCCGCGCCGCCCACCATCCTGTGCGTCGACGACGAGCCGAATATCCTGTCGTCGCTGCGGCGGCTGTTCCGCCCGCACGGCTACCGCGTGCTGACGGCCGACGGCGGCGCGGCCGGCCTGGCCCTGCTCGAGAGCGAGACGGTGGACCTGGTCATTTCCGACATGCGCATGCCGCACATGGATGGCGCGCAGTTCCTGGCCCAGGTGCGCCAGCGCTGGCCCGGCACCATACGCCTGCTGCTGACGGGCTATGCCGACATCCAGTCCATCCTCGACGCCATCAACCAGGGCGAGATCTACCGCTACGTGACCAAGCCGTGGGACGAGAACGATATCGTGCTGGTGGTGCGCCACGCGCTGGAACGGCGCGCGCTGGAACAGGAAAAACGGCGCCTGGAAGCGCTGACGGCCAGCCAGAACGTGGAGCTGCAGGCGCTCAACGCCAGCCTGGAAGCGAAGGTGGCCACGCGCACGCAGCAGCTGAAGCAGTCGCACGACGAGGTGCAGGCGGCCAACGAGCGCCTGAAGGCCACGTTCGTGACGACGATCAAGGTGTTTTCCAACCTGATCGAAATGCGCGGCGGCAAGCTGGCCGGCCATGCGCGGCGGGTGGCCGAACTGTCGCGCAAGCTGGCGCAGGCGCTGGGCCTGGAAGGGCAGGAGGCGCGCGACGTGTTCATCGCGGCCCTGCTCAAGGATATCGGCAAGCTGAGCCTGAGTGACGACGTGCTGGAACTGCCGGCCAGCGCCTGGACGGGCGAGCAGCTGGCCGCCTTCCGCAAGCATCCGCTGCGCGCCGAACAGCTGCTGATGGCGCTCGACGAGCTGCGCGCCGTTTCCGTGATGCTGCGCTCGCAGCTGGAGCGCTTCGACGGCGGCGGCTTTCCCGACGGCCTGGTGGGCCTGGCCATTCCCATGGGCGCGCGCATCCTGGCGCTGGCGTCCGACTACGACGGCTTGCAGATCGGCGCCATGGTGCAGCGCAGCCTGCGCGCCGAGGAAGCGCGCAGCCTGATCTACGACAGCGTCGGCAAGCGCTACGACCCGGCCGTGGTGGCCGCTTTCCGCAGCATCATGGAGGAGACGGAGCCGCCGGCGCGCGACCTGACCGTGCTGTCGGGCCAGCTGGAGCCGGGCATGACGCTGTCGCGCGACCTGATCAGCCGCGACGGCCTGATGCTGCTGGCGGCCGAACACGTGCTGACGGCCCGCGTGATCGCCCAGCTGCTCGATTTCGAAGGCAAGAATGGCGGGCGTCTGAGCATCCGCGTGTACGCGCCCGTGAAGGATGCCTAGGCGTTCGCGGTAGCGGCGCTGGGCGGCTGCAGCGGCAGGTGCACGGTAAAGCGCGTGCCCTGGCCCACTTCCGACGCCACCTCGATGCGTCCGCCGTGCTTGTTGACGATGCCGTACGACAGCGACAGGCCCAGGCCCGTGCCGCTGCCCACGGCCTTGGTGGTGAAGAACGGCTCGAAGATGCGGTTCAGGTGCTCGGGCGCGATGCCGGCGCCCGTGTCGCCGATTTCCACCCACACCCAGTCGCCCGCGTGGCCCGTGCGGATGCTGATCACGCCGTCGCTGCTGATGGCCTGGCCCGCGTTGACGAGCAGGTTCATGAAGACCTGGTTCAGCTGCGAGGCCAGGCACAGGATGGGCGGCAGCTCGCCATAGTGCTTCTCGATGCGCGCCTTGTATTTCAGTTCGTTGGCGACGATATTCAGGGTGCTGTCCAGGCCCGCATGCAGGCTGGCCACTTGCCAGTCCGTCTCGCCCACGTGGGAAAAATCCTTCAGCGCCTGCACGATGTCGCGCACGCGTTTCAAGCCATCCATCGATTCGCGCACCAGGTCGCCGATGTCGTCCTGCAGGAAGGCCAGGTCGGCCTGGCCGCGCACCTGGGCCACGCGCGCGGCCAGGGCCGGGCCGTCGAGCGGCTCGCGCATCGCCGCTTCATACTGGGCGATCACGTCGAACAGGGTGCCGACATAGGCTTGCAGCGAACTCATGTTGGAGTTGACGAAACCGATCGGGTTGTTGATTTCATGCGCGATGCCGGCCGCCAGCTGGCCGATGGACGCCATCTTTTCCGATTGCAGCAGCTGGTCGTGCGCTTCCTGCAACTTGCTGATCAGTAGTTGCTGCTCCTCGCCGCGCGCCTGCAGCATCGCTTCCATGCCCTTGCGTTCGGTGATATCCGTCAGCGAACCGATGACCTCGAACGGTACGCCGTGCTCGTCGCGCACCAGGCGCAGGCTGTCGTGCATCCACAGATAGCTGCCGTCGCGCACGCGGAAACGGTATTCATAGGCGCGCGCGCCTTCGACGAAGATCTGTGCCAGGCTGGAAAAGATGCCGGGGGCATCGTCGGGGTGGATGTGGTCGAACCAGAAATTCGGGTCGGCCACCATCTCCTCGGGCTGGTAGCCCAGCACATTCAAGGCATTGTTGCTGACAAAGGTCATCTTGAAGTCGCCGCTGGGCACGGTGCAATAGATGATGGAAGGCGTATTGTCGAGCAGGTATTGCAGGCGCACGGCCGTGGCCGCCGACGCGTCCGCATCAGGCGCCGCCCCGGCATGCCGGCCGGTATCGGGGGTGGAAAGGTCGAAATCCTCGAACTGCATCGTCACACCTCGCTGCCTGCACGGCATAGCTGTCATCCTGGCTGAATTATGCCTGATTCTGCCTGCCTTGGGCCGTCCATGGGCACACGCTCAAGGGGCCGGCGGCTGTTCGACGATCGCCATGCGCCGCGCGATGCGCTGCGCCGCTTGCGTGTCGCCCGCCTGTTCGGCGCGCAGGCGCTGCACGCCCAGCCAGGCCAGCAGCGGGCGGCGCCAGCCCTGGTCCGAGGCGGTGGCCACGGCCGTGTCGAGCAGCGCCGGCGTGGCGCGGCCCGAGCGCAGCAGCACGCCGGCCGCCACCAGCCGCGACAGCGGGTCATCGATGGCCGCCACGGCGCTGGCGGCGGCCGTGTCGGATGCGGCGCCGGCTGCCGCCCGCTGCGCTTGCGGCAGCAGGGCGGCGTCGGTCCCTTGCGCCTTGCCGGCCAAATAGGCCGCATACGCGCGGTCGGCGTCGTTCGCGTCCGCTTGCAGGGCGTCGAAGCCCCCGCAGTCCTCGAAGGCCAGGCTGGCCACGCGCGCGGCGCAGCGCAGCAGTTCGATGCGCGCCACCAGTTCGAGCTTGCCCGTGCCGGCCACCTGGCTGCGGGCGCGGCGGAATTCCGTCTGCTCGACCAGGGCGTTGCCATTCAGATAGGCGGCCTGGAAGCGTTCGATGGAACTTTGCGCATTCATCTTCCAGTCGGGCACGGGCGGGCCGCTGGAGCAGGCGGCGAGCAAGGTGGACAGCAGGACGGCGAGGGCGGGGCGGGACATTTTCATGGCAGTTTGATCTCCGGATTGCGCTTGAACGGCCATTTGCGGTTGATGTCATTGACCAGCTGCTCGACCTTGCGCAGATTGCTTTCCACGTCCGCGCGCAGCGGACCCAGATCGGCGGTCGCCGCCCTGGCGTTGGCGCCCACGGCTTGCGCCTCGACCAGCACGGCGTCGACTTTTTCAGGCTGGCGCGCGTGTCGGCCAGCAGGGCGTTCAGCTGCACGATGGTTGCCTGCGCATCCGTCATGACGCCCTTGTCGCCGAAGACGCGCGTGTCGGCATTGGCCACCAGGCCATCCGTGCGGCGCGCCAGCTGGTCGGCCGTAACCAGCAGGGCGTTGGCCCGCTCGACCAGCAGGCGCGACTGCTTGTCGTCGCCCGTCAGCAAGCCCATGGCGCCGCCCGGGCCGCTCAGCTTGCCCGTCACGGCCTGCACGTTGCGCAAGGTGCCGTCGAGGGCGGAATCGCTGCCCGTCAGGCTGGCCACGTTGTTGAGCAAATCCTTGGCGGCGGCCAGCAGGCGGGGAATTTCCGCCGCCATGTCGCCCACCAGCAAGTCGCGCGTGGCGTCGTCGGGCAGCGGCGGGTCCGTCAGGATGCCGCTGTAGGCGCGCAGCTTGGCGCCGCCCACGATGCCCCGCTCCAGGGTGAAGATGGAGCTGCTGCGCAGCCAGTGCGCATCCTTGCGCGGCACGTCGACGATGACGCGCGCCCGCCCGTCCGGCGCCAGTTCGATGCGCTGCACGCGGCCGATGGGAAAGCCGGAAAAGGTCAGGTCAGCGCCCACGCCCACGCCGTCGGAATCGTCGGCCGTCAGCACCAGGGTTTGCGTGGCTTCGAAGGCGCCGCGCGCATACATCAGGTAGACGACGGAGCCGACCACCAGCACGAACATGAAGATGAGCAGGATGGCCGCCTTCAGTTCGGCGTGGCGCACGGGCGGCGGGGCGGGCAGAACGGAATCTTGCGTGAGACCGGCTGGCGCCGTGACGTCGACCTGGTCGGGATTTTGCGGTTGGCTCATGGCTTCTGGCTCTGGTATGGGGGAAATCGGAATCGCTGGCGAGTGGCGGGCATCAGTAGTAATTGCCCATCAGCGAAGCCACTTCGATCAGTAGGATGACGGAAAACAGGCGCAGCATTTCGGACAGGCCGTGCGCGGCCCACAGGCGGTTGCGGCGGCCGTGCGGGTCTTCCGGATAGTACGAGGAGGCCAGCGGGATCAGGGCCACGGCAAAGCTGAAGAAGATCACCTTGAGCATCAGGATCAGGGCCACGGCCGGGTTGAAGATCTGCCCCACCACGCGCGTGTAGCCTTGCAGCGCCCATGGCGTGAAACCGTAGATGGTGAGGTAGGCGAGGATCAGCGAGGTGACGCAGCTGACGATGGCGAGCATCCACACGGCGAAGATGCCGGACATGACGCGTGGAAAGTATTCGCGGCGCAGCAGGTCGACGCCCTGGCGCTGCATGGTGTCAAGCATGCCGGAAGAGCGCATTTGCGCAAATGCAATGCCGTCGGGCAGGGTCAGGCGCAGCGCCACGAACAGGGCGGCCGTCAGCGGTATCAGTTCCAGCACCAGCACGCGCACCACCATTTCCAGCGCATAGCGCGACAGGCCGTAGCTTTGCGCGCTGACGACGACGATGCGGATCAGCACCAGGCTGACGAGCGCGCAGGCCACGCTGAACCACACGAGGTTGGGCGCCGTGTTCGTCACGAGGCGGTGCGCGAGGATGGGACGGTTGTCGCGGTTATAGCTCGACGGCGACAGGGCCAGCGAAAACACGAGGATGGCGAAATGCAGCATGCGCCACCAGCTGACCAGCCAGGCCATGGTGGCCCGGTGCAGGCGGCGCAGGCTGATGATGAGGGAGACGGAGAGGGTCATCATGGCATCTTAACATTGGATGCGTTCGATACAAGCGATTGTCCTGCCGTGCGGCCGTGCGGCCGTGCCCGGCAGCCTGGCTACTGGCCGGCCACGCTGGCGACGCTGTGGATAATCGCGTCGGCCGCCGCGCGCACGCGGGCCGAGCGGTTCAGGTCGGCGTGCATGACCAGCCACACGTCGTAGCTTTCCGCCCGTTCGGGCCAGATGCGCACGAGCTGCGGGTCGATGTCGCCCAGGTGAGTGGCCAGCTCGGCCACGCCCAGGCCCGCGCGCGTGGCTTCCTGCAGCATGGCCGCCGAATTGACTTCCATGGCGACCCTGGCGTTGGCGACGGGCTCGCCGGCGATTTTCTCCGCGTGCCGCGGCGTCACGGAATGGTGGTAGATGACGATGTCGTGGCCGGCCAGCGCCGTGCCGCGCACGGGTTCGCCCCGTGCGGCCAGATAGGTCTTCGATGCGTACAGGCCCAGGCTGCGCTTGACCAGGTGGCGGGAAATGAGGTCCGGGTCGGTGGGACGCACGCCGCGTACGGCCAGGTCCGCTTCGCGCCGCGTCAGGCTGGCCAGCGCGGGCGCCACGTTGAGCACGATGCGGATGTCCGGATGCGCCGCGTGCAGCCGCTGCATGGCGCGGATGACGAAATGGCTGGCCATGGTGTCCGTGGTGGCCACGCGCACCAGGCCGCTTAAACGGGTGTCGACGCCCTGCATCTCGCGCTGCAGCTTGTCGGCCGCCCGTTCCATCGCCTCGGCGGCCGTCAGCGCCAGCTCGCCGGCCGGCGTGGGCACATAGCCCGACGGCGTGCGCAGGAACAGGGTGGCGCCCAGCGACGTTTCCAGCGCGGCCAGGCGGCGCCCGCAGGTGGCCTGGTCGATGCACAGCAGGGCGGCCGCGCCGCGCAGGGTGCCGGCCCGGCCGATGGCCAGAAAGATGCGCGCGTTATCCCAATCCAAGCTGCTTCTCCTATTGCGTATGGTGATGCATTTTTGCATCAGTTTGCCGAGTTTATGCCTGTTTACTGCATCGTGCAACGCTCGCATAATGGCTGCCCCCTGTTACTGCAAGGAGTACCATGACTGCCTCTCTACCGCGCCGCGCCAGCGGCTTGATCTTGCTGACCCTGGCCTTCGGCTTCGTCATGGCGATGCTCGACGTCACGGCCGTCAACGTGGCGCTGTCCGATATCGCGCTGGACTTGCATATCCCGCTGACGGGCCTGGTCTGGGTGGTCGACGGCTACACCTTGACGTTCGCCGCGCTGCTGCTGGCCGGCGGCGCGCTGGCCGACCGCTACGGGCCGAAAGCCGTGTACCAGGGCGGCCTCGGCGTCTTCATCCTCGGCTCGATCCTGTGCGGCGCCGCGCCCGACGGGCATTTCCTGACGGCCGCGCGTTTGCTGCAGGGCGCGGGCGCGGCCCTGTTCATGCCCAGTTCGCTCAGCCTGCTCACGCACAGCTTTGACGACGAGCGCGAACGCACGCGCATGCTGGGCGCCTGGTCGGCGCTGGTGGGCGTGGCCGGTGCGTCCGGCCCCTTGATCGGCGGCATCCTCGTGCACCAGTTCGGCTGGCGCAGCGTGTTCTGGGTGAACGTGCCGCTGGGCCTGCTGGCCATCGTCATGGCGCAGCTGCTGCTGGCCGCGCCGGCGCGCCAGCCGCGCGATCTGTCTCTGTTCAGCCATGCGCTGGGTGTGGCGGCGCTGGCGGGCCTCAGTTTCGTGCTGATCGAAGGGCCCGTGCTGGGCTGGCTGTCGCCCGGCGTGCTGACGGCGGGCGCCGTGACGCTGTTGTCGGCCGGGCAGTTGCTGCGGCGCGAGCGCAGCGGCAGCCATCCGCTGTTGCCGCGTGAACTGTTTCACAGCAGCAGCTTTGGCGCGGCCAATGGCGTGGGTTTTCTGATCAATTTCTGCGTATTCGGCCAGCTGTTCTTATTGAGCCTGTTCCTGCAGCAGTCGGGCGGCGCCGACGCCCTGCAGTCGGGCTTGCGCCTGCTGCCCATGATGGCGGCCTACACGGTGGGGAACTTCATGGCGGGACGTATCGCGGCCCGTCATGGCACGCGCTGGCCCATGCTGGCCGGCTTGCTGGTGGGGGCCGCGATGGCCCTGCTGCTGATGGGCTTGCGTCCGGGCACGCCGTATGGCTGGCTGGCGCTGGGCACGGCCGTCATGAACGTGGCCATCGGCATCGCCATTCCCGCCATGACGGCCACCGTGATGCGGGTGGCCGGCAAGCGGCATGCGAACAGCGCGGCGGCGGCCCTGAATGCCAACCGCCAGATCGGCGCGCTGGTGGGCGTGGCGCTGATCGGCAGCATCCTGCACATGCTGCCCGACTGGTCGCTGCGCCTGCCGCTGGCCTACGCGACGATCGCCGCCGCGTATGGCCTGGCGGCGGGCCTCGTGTACCGCCACGTGCATGTGCCGAAGGCCGTGGCCGCCGCGTGAGCGCTTACTGTACGCTTATTTTCCGTGCGTGCTGCGCCATTCCACCAGTTCTTCGATGGTCAGGATCGGCATGCCGTGCAGTTCGGCGAAGCGTTCGATATCGTCGCCGCGCATCATGGTGCCGTCCGGGTTCATCAGCTCGCACAGCACGGCGGCCGGGTTCAGGCCCGCCATGCGCGACAGGTCGACGGAGCCTTCCGTGTGGCCACGGCGCTCGAGCACGCCGCCGGGCGCGGCGCGCAGGGGGAAGACGTGGCCGGGGCGCACCAGGTCGGCGGGCTTGGCGTTCGGCGCGATGGCGGCGCGGATGGTGGTGACCCGGTCGGCGGCCGACACGCCCGTCGTGACGCCGTCGCGCGCCTCGATGGAGACGGTGAACGGCGTGCCGTAGCGGCTGCCGTTGTCGGACGACATGGGCGGCAATTCCAGCGCGCTGACGACGTCCGTGGGCAGGCACAGGCAGACGATGCCGCTGCATTCGCGGATCAGCAAAGCCATGGTTTCGTGCGTGAGTTTCTCGGCAGACAGGATCAGGTCGGCTTCGTTTTCACGGTCGAAATCGTCGAGCAGGATGACGGGAATGCCGGCGCGCATGGCGGCCAGGGCGGACTGGATGCGACCTTCCAGGTCGTTGGAAAGCAGGGTATAGCTGTTGACTAACATGGTGAAACGCTCCTCGCATAGGCGAAAAACGCTGCAGGGCAAGCGAATAGACGCAGCCGGCCGCATCGACAGGTCGATCGGACATCGCGTTTACTGCACATCTTCTTTCATCCGGACTATACCGTCGGCCCCGGAGTCACACCGGATCTGCTGACCTCGCCAAGCGGTGCCTGGAAAGCGCTCGCGGGCTTGACCGTTGCCGGTCTTACCGCCGGTGGGGAATCGCACCCCGCCCCGAAGACGTATTGTTGTGCCGGTCCACATGACCGGCGGCAATACTTTAGCACAGATGAAAAAATGTGGCAGGACACTGTTGAGTTTGCTATTCGGCAAAGTTCCCTGGGAAAAATGGTTTACCCTAAGCTGTTTTTAATGGCGGAAAGACGATTTCAGTGTAAGGTATGACTACTGAATCTTACCGTTGAGAATACATGAAGCTGAGTAAATTACGCCTGATCTCGGGCGCCGTCTTGCTGGCGTGCGCCTGCATGGCCCAGGCGGAAATCCGTTTGACCGATCCCCTGCCGCTGGCACCAGAAGTTACCGTCGGAAAACTGCCGAACGGCTTGACCTATTACATCAAGAAAAATGCCCGTCCCGCGCAGAAAGTGGAGTTGCGCCTGGTGGTGAAAGCCGGCTCCATCCTGGAAGACGACGACCAGCAAGGCCTGGCGCATTTCACGGAACACATGGCCTTCAATGGCTCCACGCATTTCAAGCGCAATGAACTGATTTCCTATTTGCAATCGATCGGCGTGAAGTTCGGCGCCGACCTGAACGCCTACACGAGCTTCGATGAAACCGTCTACGTGCTGCCGATTCCCACGAACAAGAAGGAAAACCTGGAAAAGGGGTTTCTCGTGCTGGAAGACTGGGCGCATGGCTTGAAATTCAATCCGGCCGACATCAACAGCGAGCGCGGCATCGTGCTGGAAGAGGCGCGCCTGGGCAAGGGCGCCAGCGACCGCATGAACAAGGTCTTGTATCCGAAACTGCTGAACGGTTCGCGCTATGCGGAACGCATGCCGATCGGCAAGGAATCGGTGCTGAAAACCTTCAAGCCGGAAGCCATCAAGCGTTTCTACAAGGATTGGTACCGTCCCGATCTGATGGCCGTGATGGTGGTCGGCGACGTGGAGCCGAGCCAGGCTGAAAAGCTGATCCGGCAGCATTTCGGCAAGCTGAAAAACCCCGCGAAACCGCGTCCGCGCCTGTATGCGGAAGTGCCGCAGCGTTCGCAGACGGAAGCGCTGGTGATCACGGACAAGGAAGCGCCGGACGACAGCGTCTTCATCCGCTACCCCATCCGCGCCGCGCAGGAGCCCGTCACCATCGCCGACTACCGCCGCCAGATGATCGAAAACCTGTATGGCCAGATGCTCAGCGCGCGCATGCAGGAATTGACGCAGCAGGCGAACCCGCCCTTCATCCAGGGCGGCAGCAGCATGGGCAAGCTGGTGCGCGGCTATGAATCGTTCAGCGCGTATGCCTTGCTGGGCAAGGGCGGCGTGCAGCCGGCCGTCGATGCGCTGGTGCAGGAAGATGAACGGGCGCGCCGCTTCGGCTTCAGCCAGGATGAGCTGGACCGCGCGCGCAAGGACATGCTGCGCAATTACGAGCGCGCGTACAGCGAGCGCGACAAGTCCGATTCGGCCGGTTTCGTGGCCGAGTATTCGCGCAACTTCCTGGAACAGGAAGCCATCCCCGGCATCGCCAACGAATTGCTGTACGCGCAGGAACTCTTGCCGCAGGTGACCTTGCAGGAAATCAACGAGACGGTGGCCAAGGTGATTCCCGACCAGCAAAAGAAGCTGGTGGTCTTCATGGGCGCCGAACCGAAAGCGGGCGATGCGGCCTCGACTGTGCCGACGCAGCAGCAATTGCTCGACGCCGTGGCGCAAGCGGAGCGGCAAACCGTCGAGCCGCGCACGGAAAAAGTGCTTGCCAGCAAGCTGATGGACGGCCCGCCGGCCGGCGGCAGCATCGTCTCGGAAAAGTTGAACAGCGCCATCGGCGTGACGGAACTGATCCTGGGCAATGGCGTGCGCGTGTTGTTGAAACCGACGGATTTCAAGAACGACCAGGTGCTGATGGGCTCGACGCGCTTCGGCGGCCAGTCGCTGTTCGGCGACGCCGACATCTACAACGCCCGCTATGCCAGCGCCGTGGTCGGCAGCATGGGGCTGAAGGATTTGGCGCCGCTGGACTTGCAAAAAGTGCTGGCCGGAAAAACGGTCAATGTGGGCGCTTCGCTGGGCGAGCTGAGCGAAGGCTTTGGCGGCTCGGCCAGCGGCGCCGACGTGGAAGCCATGTTGCAGCTCGTGTATTTGTATTTCAATGACGTGCGCAAGGATGCGGGCCTGTACCAGTCCTTCATCGGCAAGCAGCAGGACCTGGCGAAAAACAGCATGGCGCAGCCGGAAGCCGTGTTCTACGATGCCATCCAGCACGCCATGTATGGCGACAACCCCCGCGTTGATGGCGTGCCGCGCGCGGCCGATTTCGACAAGGTGGGCCTGGACCGCTCATTGGACATCTTCCGCCAGCGCTTTTCCAGCGCGCGCGGCATGACCTTCATCTTTGCGGGCAGCTTCGAGCTCGACAAGATCAAGCCCCTGATCGCCAGCTACCTGGGCACCTTGCCCGTGGGCGAGGTGGCGCACGCCTACCGCGACGTGGGCATGCGCCCGGTGACCGGGGTCGTCAAGAAGGATATCTACATGGGCAGCGAGCCCAAAAGCACGATTTCCATCACCTTCAATGGCGACGCGGCGTATTCGGACGAGCAGAAACTGACCCTGCAGGCGCTGGGCGAGGTGCTGAACCTGAAAGTCATCGAAGTGCTGCGCGAAAAGATGAGCATGATCTATGGCGGCGGCTTTGAAACCTCGATGGGCCAGCATCCGTACGGCCATTATTCGGTGGCCTTGAATTTGCCGACGGGACCGGAAAACGTGGACAAGGTGATCGCCGCGGCCTTTGCCGAAATCAACAAGATGAAGGCGGACGGGCCGTCCGTGGCCGACCTGGAAAAGGTCAAGCTGAACTGGATCACGCGCCAGCAAAAATCGCTGCGCGAAAACCGCTACTGGATGAGCCAGCTGATGGGTTCGGTGACGCAGGGGCGCGATCCCGCGCACATCCTGCGTTACGAGCAGCGCGTGCGCGCCATCACGCCGCAAGCCGTCAAGCTGGCCGCGCAGCGCTACCTGGACATGCACAATTATGTGCAGGTGGTGCTGTATCCGGAACGTAAAAACGTCGCGGCCAAGTAATTTATATGCCGGGCTTGCCGGGACGCTAGCGTGCCGAAGCTGTTAAACTGCTGTTAATTGATCTGATCGCAATTTAACAAGCAAGGAAATACGATGGCGAAGAAAGAAGAACTCGATCCGGAAACCCTGGAATTGATCAACTGGTGTATCGAGGTCGAAGGCTTCCTCGTGGCCGGCGGCGCCACCGTGGCGCAGGCGCAGGACCATATCGAAGAGCAGGTCGAGTGGTTTACCGACAAGTTCTATGATGGTTTGACGCCCGAAGAGGCGGCCAAGGAAGCGCTGGCGTGACGCGTCAGTAACAGCGAGTAGCAACAAAGCGGGCGGTGCCTGCCGGGCATCAGCCCGGTAGCGCCGCCCGCTTTGCTTTTCTGAAAAGATTTCCATTGGGAAATTGTTTATAATTCCACATTTTCTTTATCCAGGCACCCATGACTCTCCGTTCGCGCATTCTTTTATTGTGTTTCAGCACCTTGCTTGGCATCGTCCTCATCGCTTCCTTTTCCCTGTATTCCTTGCGCCAGACCATGATGGCCGAGCGCGTCGAGCAATTGACGGTGCTGGTCGAACTGGCCAACGCGTCGGTGGAAAAGGCGTATGCGCTGGAACAGTCGGGGAAGCTCACGCGGGAGCAGGCCCAGCAGCAGGCCAAGCTGGCCATCGGCAGCTTCGTCAAGGATGAGATGTATTACTTCGTGCGCGATTTCAGCACGGACTTGCTGTACGTGCATCCGAATGCTTCGCGCATCGGCACGCCGCAAAAGAACATGAAGCAGTCGGGCGACCGCTACCGCGCCGCGCTGGCCAACAGCCGCATCGGCCTGGTGCTGGCGGACGGCACGCGTCCGGGTGTGAAGGACCCGGTGGCGAAGATGTATGCCGTGGTGAAATTTGCGCCGTGGGATTGGCTGATCGGCACGGGCACGTATATCGATGACATCAACCACAAGTTCTGGGCCCAGGCGGGTGCGCTGCTGGCCATTGGCGGCGCGCTGATGGTGGTGGTGGGCGCCCTGGCGGCCCTGATGCTGCGCCGCATCCTGGCCCAGCTCGGTGGCGAGCCCGACTATGCTGTCGCCATCGTGGCGCAAATCGCCCAGGGCGATCTGACCACGCAGATCGACACGCGTCCCGGCGACACATCGAGCCTGTTGATGGCGATCAAGGCCATGCGCGACAACCTGGCGCACCTGGTGAGCCAGGTGCGCAGCGATGCGGAATCGATTTCCACGGCATCGGGCGAGATCGCTTCCGGCAACCACGACCTGTCGGCGCGCACGGAGCAGCAGGCGGGATCCCTGGAAGAAACGGCTTCGACCATGGAAGAAATGACCTCGACCGTGCGCCAGAATGCGGACAATGCGCGCCAGGCCAACCAGCTGGCCATTTCTGCCTCGCAAGTGGCGAGCCAGGCGGGCGGCGTGGTGAGCCAGGTGGTCGACACCATGGGCGCCATCAATGCCTCGTCGAAAAAGATCGGCGACATCATCGCCGTCATCGACGGCATCGCCTTCCAGACGAATATCCTGGCCCTGAACGCGGCCGTGGAAGCGGCGCGCGCGGGCGAGCAGGGCCGTGGCTTCGCCGTCGTCGCCAGCGAGGTGCGCAACCTGGCCCAGCGCTCGGCCGGTGCCGCCAAGGAGATCAAGCAATTGATCGACAGCTCCGCCGAACAGGTGGGCGCCGGTGAAAAACTGGTGGCGCTGGCGGGCGAAACGATGGAAAAAGTCGTGTCCAGCGTGCAGCACGTGACCGATATCGTGGCCGAGATTTCCTCGGCCAGCGCCGAGCAGAGCGCCGGCATCGAGCAGATCAACCAGGCCATCGTCGAGATGGATAACATGACGCAGCAAAACTCGGCCCTGGTCGAGCAGGCGTCGGCGGCGGCGCAGGCGATGAACGAGCAGGCGGCGGGGCTGGCGCAGATCGTCAGCGTGTTCAAGGTGGGCGCCGTGGCGCCGGCCGCGGCACCGCGGCGCCTGGCGCGCTAGCCGCTTTTTCTGTCATGAGGGGAACTTATCCCCGGCTCACCTGTCCAAACTTTTTCGTCCGCATGGGCGCACAGAAGAGGTGAGCATGACAGACGGTTTTTCCTATCACGCGGCATTTGCCCGCAACCTGGGCTGGGTGACGCAGGCGGAGCAGGAGAGCTTGCGGGGCAAGCGCGTGGCCATCGCGGGCATGGGCGGCGTGGGCGGCGTGCACTTGCTGACCCTGGCGCGGCTGGGCATCGGCGCCTTCCACATCGCCGACTTCGACACCTTCGATATCGCCAACTTCAACCGCCAGGCCGGCGCCATGATGTCGACCCTGGGCCAGCCCAAGGTGGCCGTGCTGGCGCAGATGGCGACGGACATCAATCCCGAACTGGAGATTAAACAGTTTCCCGACGGCATACACGACAGCAACCTGGCCGAGTTCTTTGCCGGCGTCGACCTGTACGTGGATGGCCTCGATTTCTTTGCCTTCCCCGCGCGCCAGGCCACCTTCGCCACGTGCGCGCGCCTGGGCATTCCATCCATCACGGCCGCGCCGCTGGGCATGGGCACGGCCGTGCTCAGCTTCATGCCGGGCGGCATGACGTTCGAAGAATACTTTGGCTGGGGCGACTTGCCCGAGGAAGAGAAGGCGCTGCGCTTTCTCGTCGGATTGGCGCCGGCCGGCTTGCACGGCCCCTATCTGGTGGACCCGTCCGCCATCAACCTGAAGGAGCGGCGCGGGCCGTCGACCATCATGGGCTGCCAGCTGTGCGCGGGCGCGGCCGCCACGGAAGCCTTGAAAATTCTGTTAAAACGCGGCAAGGTGATGGCGGCGCCGCACGGCATGCATTTCGACGCCTACCGCAACAAGCTCGTGCATACATGGCGTCCCGGCGGCAACCGCCATCCGCTGCAACGGCTGACCATGGCCATCATCAAGCGGCGCCGCGCCGCACAGGGGGCATAAATGGCGCAAGCATTGCTGAACGATCCCGTGCTGGAAGACATCCTCGAGCAGGCGCGCTGGGCGCCCAGCGGCGACAACACGCAGCCTTGGCGCTTTGAAGTCGTGGACCAGCGGCACGTGGTCGTGCATGGCTTCGATACGCGCAGCCACTGCGTGTACGACCTCGACGGCCATCCCAGCCAGCTGTCCTTGGGCGCCTTGCTCGAAAGCATGGCCCTGGCGGCCAGCTGCCACGGCTTGCGCATGGAGGCGCGCCGGCGCACGGCCATGCCCGAGACCCTGCCCACCTTCGACGTACGGCTGGTCGACAGCCCCGGTATGCTGCCCGATGCGCTGGCGGCCTTCCTGCCCCGGCGCAGCGTGCAGCGGCGCCGGCTCAGCACGCGCAGCTTGCGCGCCAGCGAAAAGGCGGCGCTGGCGGCCAGCTTGCCGCCCGGCTACGGCGTGCAGTGGTGCGAAGGTGCGCGCGCGCGCCTGGCCTGTGCACGTCTGATGTTCGACAATGCGAAGCTGCGCCTGACCATGCCCGAAGCGCACAAGGTGCACCGCGACGTGATCGAATGGGGCGCGCGCTTCAGTGCCGACCGCATCCCGGAGCAGGCGCTCGGTGTCGATCCGATGACGGCGCGGCTGATGCGCTGGGTCATGCATAGCTGGCGCCGCGTGGATTTTTTCAATACCTGGCTGGGCGGCACTATTGCCCCCGGCTGCAGATGGACTTGCTGCCGGGCCTGTATTGTGCCGCGCATTTCGTGCTGCTGGCCGATGCGCCGCCGCGCCATATCGACGATTACGTGGCGGCCGGCCGCGCCATGCAGCGCTTCTGGCTGACGGCCACGCAGCTGGGCCTGCAATTGCAGCCGGAATTGACGCCGCTGATCTTTGCCCGCTACGTGCGCGAACGGCGCACCTTTTCACGCACCGATGGCATGCAGGACATGGCGCAGGAACTGGCCGTGCAATGCCAGGCCGTGCTGGGGGCGGCGGCGGTCGAGCGGGCCGTGTTCCTCGGGCGCATAGGCGCGGGGCCGGCGGCGAGTGCGCGTTCGCTGCGCCGGCCGCTGCAAGACTTGCTGGTGGCGCCCACGGCTGGGCCGTGAGGCGTGACTTCCTGCGCGGTCAGCGCCGCCGCCTTGGCGCCAGGGCCGCCAGCGCCGCCAGGCCCGCCGCCAGCAACGGCAGGGTGCCCGGTAGGGGCATCGGCGTGACCGCCGGCACATACGCCAGTTCGGAACTGTTCAGCATGTTCAACACCAGGGTATAGCTGCCCGCCACCAGGTTGTCCGTGACGGCGCCATACTGCCCGCCGCACGTCGTGCCGATGCCCGTGCCCGTGGGCGCGCCGCAGCCGCTGGGGTCGTACGTGAACATGCTGCCGCTGGTCAGCGGCGTTTGCGCGTATCCTGTGTTGAGGTTGGCGGCGTCGGCCAGTTCGGTGCCGCCCAGGATGCCGGAGCCCAGGCTGCCGTCGGGGGCCCAGTTGAAGACGATCTGGCCGTGTTCATCGATGATGGTAAACGTCATCGCCATATTCGTCGTGGCCGCCGAGCCCGTGCCGGCCAGGGCGTCCAGGTACAACTGCATGAAGGGCAGGGCCTGGAAGTCGAAGGCCAGGGTCGCGCCCGGTTGGCCGACGACGAAATTGACGGTCATCGCGGTGCTGGAACCGTTGCGTCCCGAGGCGTCGGCGCTGCCGCCGCCCGTGAGGAAGGTTTCCGCCGCATTCACGGTATGCGTGCTGGTCGAGCCCGGTGGAAAGGGCGGGATTTGCGAGGTGACGATCTGCGCCTCGCCGCGCGCATACGAGGCATTGCCCATGCCTTGCTGCGTAAAGTCGTTTTCTCCCTTGGTCACGGCGCCGCGTGTCGCTTGCGGCGCGTCGATCTCGTTGCTGCCGCCGTGGATGATGCTGCTGCCATTGAGCGTGGCGGTGGTGCGCGACAGGTCGATGTTGCTGAGCAGGGAGACGGACCCGGAGGGATTGCTGATGACCAGGCCAAAGACGCTGGTGTACGAATAGCCATAGGCGGCGGCGCTGGCAGTGCCGCTGCTGGCCAGCAACAGCAAGGCCAGCAGGGCCGTTGGCAAGCGGGTACAAGAAAATATAGTCATGAAAATCCTCATCTGCCGGTCGGCCGCGTTCGTTGTAAGGAAAACCGACAGGCCTGCCACATAAAAAAGGCGAGGAGATTCCCTCGCCTGTAAATCCCCCTGTTGCCTGGTTCAGGCGGCAAGCTTGCGGCGGCGGGCATAGCCCAGGCCAGCCAGGCCCAGACCCAGCAGTGCCAAAGTGCCAGGTTCCGGCACCGCCTGTTTCACCAGGTCCACGCTTTCCACCGCATTCAAGGTCAAGGTGTAGTTGCCGGCCGTTAAAGCATTGCTGACGGAACTGAAGTTGCTACCGCAGCCCGTACCCACGCCCGTGCCCGTGGGTGTGCCGCAGCCGGAAGGGTCGTAGGTGAACAGGTTGCCGCGCGTCAGGAAATTGGTCGCCAGGCTGGTGTTCAGGTTGGCGCCATCGGTGTTTTCCGTGCCGCCGAAGATGCCCGAGCCGACCACGCCATCGGGTGTCCAGTTGAACACCGTCAGGCCGGCTGCGTCCGTGATGGTGAAGGTGACGACCAGGTTGGCCGTGGCGGTGGACAGCACGCCCACTGTGCTTTGCAGGAATACCTGCATGAAGGGCGATGCCAGGAAGTCAAAGCTCAGCGTCGCCGTGGGGGAGCCGACGACGAAATCGACGGAGAAGCCCGTGGTCGAACCGTTGCGCCCGGACGCATCGGCCGTGCCGGCAGGCCCGTCCAGGTGGGCTTCGGCCACGTTCACCGCCTGCGTGGAGGTGGAGCCGGGCGGGAACGAGGGGAACTGCGTGCTGACGATCTGCGCGTCGCCGCGCGAAAAGTTGCCGCTGGGACCTTGCTGTGTGAAGTCGTTCTCGCCCTTGGTCACGGCGCCGACGTTGGCGCGCGGCGCGTCGAGCGAGCCGGCGCCGCCATTGATGACGCTCACACCGTTCAGGGTAGCCGTGCTGCGCGAGATGGTGGTGCTGTTGGCCACAGTGATCTGGCCCGTCGGCACGCCGATCGTCAGGCCGAAGATGTTGTTGTAGGAATAGCCGTAGGCGCCCGCTTGTGCGCTACCGGCCGCGCACAGCATGGCCAGTGTCGCTGCCGCCGGGAGCAGTTTCAGTTTAGAAAGTTTCATGTCATTCACCTCGTGGTTGAGTGAGTCTGGAAGTCTTGCCTGAGTCCTGTCGGCAGGTGCTCATGGCCAGACTTAAGCGACTTCCATGCCAACGCATGAGGTTCTTTTGAAATCAAGGACTTGGCGTGCTTTTGTTGACGCAGTGCAGGTGTTGCCGGACGCGTTGTAAGAAAAACCGACGCTGCCGCTCAAGGCTGCTCGTCTTGCGGCAAGGAGCCCAGCAGGGCGTGCAGGTGGGACAGCAGGCGTTGTCCTGGCACATAGTCGCGCATGGCCGTGGCCAGCTGGCGCGCCGCCAGCCTGGCGCGGCCATCGTCGAGCATGCGCGTGGCGGCATGGCGCAGGGTGGTTTCCTGGAAGCGGTCGGCGCGCAGCAGCAGGCCGGCGCCGGCGCCGGCGATGCCGTGCATGTTGAGGAATTGATCGAGGTTGCCGGCGATGCCGATGACGGGCACGCCTGCCGTCAGCGCCTGCTGGCTGGTGGGGCTGCCGCCGTTGCAGATCACCAGGCTGGCGCGGCGGGCGGCCGCGTCGCCCGGCAAAAGGGGGCGACATAGGCATTCGGCGGCACGGCATCGACGCGGATGGTGCCGGCCGTGGCCGCCAGCACGGTGACGGGCAGGGGCGCCAGCGCGCGCAGCACGCGCGGCAGCAGCTGCCCCTGGCCCGAGCTGCCGAGGGTGACATAGATGATCGGGCGTCCGCTGCTCAGTTCAGGGCGCTGCCACCAGGGCGGCAAGTCGAGCGGCGGCGCCCAGATGACGGGGCCCAGGTAGTCGTGCGTGGACGGCATGCCGTGCGGCGGGAACAGTTGCGGAATATCCGCGTACAAGGTGCGGTCGGCATCCGTGTAGATGCGCCGCAGGTCGCCGCCCAGCGAGGGCAAGCCATGGCGGCGGCGCACGCGGTTCAGGGGCACGGCATGCGAGGCGAAGGCCAGCGGCCGGATCAGGCGGAACAGGGGATCGGCCAGCCAGATGGGCAGCATGCCGGTCAGGGGCAGGCTGGGCACCGTGTAGTGCTGGCGCACCCAGGGACTCCAGTAGGCGTTGCTGATGGTAATGTAGGGAATGCGCTGCAGGCGCGCGCTGACGGACAGCGACAGGCGGAAGTCGCCGATCACGAGATCGGGCTGGACGGCATTGAGCAGGCGCAAATCGTCTTCCACGTACGCGTGCAGGGTGCTTTCCGTGTAGACGGGCTTGCCGTGGGCCAGCGCTTGAAGGAATTGCAGCGACGAAATGCTGTCGATGCGCCAGCGCCGGAAAGGGACTTGCTTGAAACAAAAGTCATAGCCGTCGGCGCAGGCAAAATGCACCTCATAGGCGTCCTCGTCCAGGCCCTGGGCCAGGCTCAGGGGACGGCCAACATGGGCCAGGGTCACTGCCTCGGCCATGAATAAGATTTTCTTGCGCGCCATCGTGTGGGGATCGCTTGAACTCTACCGTAGGGGATGCTCTCCAATTGGAGCGGCGCCGCGCCGTTTAGTTCCCGAGGCATGCCACAGGCGGGCGCCGGGCATTTGCCGCATCGGCTACAGTGGGACAAAAGGAGGCCACCATGCAGCCACGATTCCGTCATGCCCCGCTGCGTGCGCACAGCACGCCCGAACCCGATATGCCGCCACCGCCGGAAGGCGATCCCCTCACGCCGCCGCCGGAGCAGCCGCCGCACATCGACCCTGTGCCGGTCGAGGAACCGACGCCGCCGCCGCCGCCCGTCAAGATGGGCTGAACGGCAGGCTGCGTGCCGCGTCTGCTGCCGACGTGTGGTTTATTTCCAGTCGGAAATGGAACACTTGCGCGGCGGTATAGCCACGCCATTTAAACAACAAAAATCTCAATAAATGTTGCCGAGTGGATACAAATCAAGCTTGAACTGTCGAGTGTCATGCGGCCGTCACGATTCTGTTCTTATAATGAGACATCATAAAAATTCTTGTACAGGAGACCATCATGGGCAATTCCTTGCATAACAAAATCTACCTGGGCCGTCGCCCTGTGCTCACCAGCAAGAACCTCGCCGCGCTGGCGCTGGCGGGCGCCGTGGCCGGCTGCGGCCTGGCGTGGCTGCTGCTGCGCAGCTACAAATAAGCGCCTTCTCGTCCGTGTTTCAGCCGCCTGGCCGCATGGCGGGCGGCGGTAGATTCACGTTGCCTGTTGCCGATGCGCAGCGGGGCGCGTACCATGGGGGCCGAACACCTGGCCTTTTATGGAAAAGTAATGAAGAACGAGAAATTAACAACCGATGAATATGACGCGCTGGAGCAAGTTGCACGCGGCATCAAGACCGAGCGCCCGAGCGCCTGCGTTGCCCGCAATGCCAAGCGCCTGTCGGGCCTGAAGTTGCTCAGCTATGCACGCGATGGCCGTCTGTCCATCACGGATAAGGCGCAGCAACTGCTGTTCCTGCGCCGCTGCATCATGGGCTTGCGCGCCGTGGCCGCCGATCCGCTGACCAAGCTGGATACGGACGTGGCCTATTTCCTGGGCAAGAAAGCCCACATCGTGGCGCGCGCCGAAGGCGAGGGCCACGATATTTCCGACAAGGGCCGCGAATCGCTGGCCGACATCGACAACCTGGGACTGTAACAGCCTGTCCCGGCAACCGGCCCCTGGGGCCGGTTTTCACATCCCCCTCACTTTTATTTCCCCTTGGAGAACACTTTGGACAGCGCGATGAACTGGTCGGCCCACGAACTGACGATGACGGTCCTGATGACGCCCGATATGGCCAACTTTTCCGGCAACGTGCACGGCGGCACCATCCTGAAATACCTCGACAGCGTCGCCTACGCCTGCGCCAGCCGCTATTCGGGCAGCTATGTGGTGACCTTGTCGGTGGACCAGGTGATGTTCCTGCAGCCTATCCACGTGGGCGAACTGGTGACGTTCCTGGCCTCGATCAATTACACGGGCACGACGTCGATGGAAGTGGGCATCCGCGTGGTGACGGAAAACATCCAGCAGCGCCTGGTGCGCCACGCCAACAGCTGCTATTTCACCATGGTGGCCGTGGACGCCAACCGCAAGCCCGTGGCCGTGCCGCCGCTGGCGCTGGAAACGCCGGAGCAGCAGCTGCGCTTCGAGCAGGCCAAGCTGCGCAAGCTGTCGCGCCAGAAGGTGTCGAAGAAATAAAGCGTTGCGGGCATAAAAAAACGGCCGCCAGAGTGATCTGGTGGCCGTTTTTTTATTGCTTGCCGCCCGTTGGCGGCATGGCGCCGTGATTAACGGTCGCCGTAGCTGCGGCGTGCGCCGTCGGTGCTGCGCGGGTTCGAACCCTTGTAGCCGCCGCCGGTGCTCGGTGCGCCGTCCTTGCGTGGTGCGCCTGGCTTGCTGAACGTGCGTTGGCCTGGCTTCGCGCCGCCACGGTTGTCGCCTGGTTTCCAGCCGCCTGGACGGGCGCTCGAACGTGGTGCCGATGCCGTTTTCTTTGGCTCGAAACCTTCGATGACATTGACCGGGATCAATTGCTTGGTGAAGCGTTCGATGCGCTTGACGTTCATGCCTTCAGCGTGGTTCACCAGCGAGATGGCCAGGCCATTGCGGCCAGCGCGGCCGGTACGGCCGATGCGGTGGACGTAGTCTTCCGGGAACTTCGGCAGATCGTAGTTGAACACGTGGGTGATCGTTGGCACGTCGATACCGCGGGCGGCAACGTCGGTGGCGACCAGCACCTTGACCTGGCCGCGGCGCATGCCGTCCAGGGTGCGGTTGCGCGCGCCCTGATGCATGTCGCCGTGCAAGGCGGCAGCCGAGAAACCGGCGATGTTCAGACGGTCGGCGATGGTGTCGGCGTCACGCTTGGTGGCGGTGAACACAACAGCCTGGTCCAAGGTTTCGTCGCGCAGCAGGTGGTCCAGCAGGCGATTCTTGTGCGACAGGTCGTCGACGAAGTGGACGCGCTGCGTGATGTTTTCATGCTTGTTGCTCGAGCTTGCCACCTGGATGACCAGCGGGTTTTTCGTGATGCGGCGCGCCATGTTGCCGACCACGCCATCCAAGGTTGCCGAGAACAGCATGGTTTGACGGCCTTCCGGCGTCGCTTCGACGATCTTTTCGATGTCGTCGATGAAACCCATGTCCAGCATGCGGTCGGCTTCGTCCAGCACCAGGATTTCCAGTTGCGAGAAGTCGATCTTGCCCGAATCCATGTGGTCGATCAAACGGCCAGGGGTCGCGACCAGAATCTCGGGATTCTTGGCCAGCAATTGCATTTGTTTAGGGTAAGGCATGCCGCCCAGGATCGACACAGCCTTGATGCGGCGGATGCCGGTGCTGTACTTGTCGGTGTTGGTCGTCACTTGCAGGGCCAGTTCGCGCGTTGGCGTCAGCACCAGCATTTTTGGCTGGGCAGCCTTGAAACGTGGACGCTCGCCGCGGGCGCGCGATGCTTGCATTTCCTGGTTTGGCGTCTTGCCGGCGGCGCTTTGTTCGGCGCTGGCCAGTTTGTGCAGCGATGGCAGCATGAAAGCTGCCGTCTTGCCCGAACCGGTCTGCGACGAGACCAGCAGGTCACGGCCTTCGATCGCGGCTGGAATCGCTTGCGACTGTACCGCGGTTGGCGCGGTGTAGCCCGATTCGGTCAGAGCGGCGAGGATGGACGGATGCAGGCCTAAGGATTCAAATGTCATTCTTTTTCTTTCGTGAAAATCAGCGTTCTTGCAAAAAGCAGAACGCAAAATAGCAACGCCAACCAAAACGAAATGACTCAACTAGAAAGAAATTTCGGCACAAAAGCTTTGCGCCGGGACGGTGTCAGGTGCGACACACAAGGCGGGAGGGCTTTATTAAGCGGCATCCTGTGGATGCGCTAAGGCTTGCGAAGCTGCTAAGTTTGTAGTGCATGTAACTGCTGTGTTGCCATCGCTTCAAGGAAACATATTGCAGCGCACAACGACACTATACCGTATTTGCCGCCGTTTTGCACGGCCTAAATGGGAAGAAACGACAGTCCTACCACGTTTTGATCATGTTTCCTATGTGAAATCAGTAGGAATACGTAGTTTTCTTCCGTTTAATGGAGCATGGCCACGATGTCGGCGGGCAGCGGCGGCGCCTGTCGCGTTTCCCTGGCCAGGTTGATTTGCCGGGCCGCTTGCGCCACGTCGACCAGGTGCCAATTACTCTACTTCCGGATTGACGGCCATTACTTGCGAAAAGCCGCCATCGACGTAGGTAATCTCGCCCGTGATGCCGGAAGCCAGGTCGGACAGCAGGAAGGCGGCCGTGTTGCCCACCTCTTCGATGGTGACGTTGCGGCGCAGCGGGGCGTGCTCGGCCACGAAACCCAGCAGCTTGCTGAAATCCTTGATGCCGGAGGCGGCCAGGGTCTTGATGGGGCCGGCCGAGATGCCGTTGGCGCGGATGCCGCGCGGGCCCAGCGACTCGGCCAGGTAACGCACGGACGCTTCCAGCGAGGCCTTGGCCAGGCCCATGGTGTTGTAGTAGGGCACGGCGCGCACGGCGCCCAGGTAAGTCAGGGTCAGGACCGAAGCGCCCGGATGCAGCAGGGGCAGGGCGGCCTTGGCCATGGCGGGAAAGCTATAGGCGGAAATGTCGTGTGCGATGCGGAAACTGTCGCGCGACAGGCCGTCGAGGAAGTCGCCGGCGATCGCCTCGCGCGGCGCGAAGCCGATGGCATGCACGAGGCCATCGAGGTGTTCCCAGTGCTGCGCCAGGTCGCGGAAGACGGCCGCGATCTGTTCATCGCTGGATACGTCGCAGTCGAACACCAGTTCGCTGCCGAATTCCGCCGCGAATTCCGTGATGCGCTCCTTGAAGCGTTCGCCCACGTACGTGAAGGCGAGGGTGGCGCCTTCGCGGTGGCAGGCCTTGGCGATGCCATAGGCGATGGAGCGGTTCGACAGCAAGCCCGTGATGAGGATTTTTTTGCCTTGCAAGAAAGCCATGACGACTCCTGTCTGGGGTGGTGGGGCGGATGTGCAACCGGCCGCGACAGCAAAGCTGTGGCGGCCGGCGAGGTGGCTCTATACAGATCAGGCGATCAGTGGCGGGCCTTGGCGCGACTGTTGCCGCCGCCGCGCTGGATGCGCGGTTTCACCAGGAAATTGGCGCCGTTTGCGCCTTGCCGCCCTTGGCGGCGCGGCGCAGTGCCTTGGCGGCCCGTTCCGGACGGTCCGCTTCCAGCAGCATGGTGGCGCTGTCGGCGATTTCCTGGGTGATGTCCTTGTTCATCGTGGCCGAGGTTTTCGGCACGAGGATGGTGGAGCCGGCGCGCAGGCTGGTGCGCTGCGGAATGTTGTTGGCCTGGCGCAGCACGTCGGCCGTGGTGCCGAATTTCGACGCCAGGGTTTCGATGCGCTCGCGCGCATTCGTGATCTTGTGCGTGGTCCAGCTCGACAAGGCATGGCCCCATTGCGCCAGGTTGGTGGTGAACTTGGCAGCGTTTTCCTGCGGCAACAGAATCTTCGTCTTTTCGCCGCCGATGATGACGGGGCGGTTGAATTGCGGATTCAAGGCCTTGAATTCATCCATCGACAGTTCGGCCAGCTGGGCGGCGACGGTGATGTCGATGTCGCTGGTCTTGTCGATGGCCGTGAAATAGGGCTGGTTGTCGACCACGGGCAGGGTCAGACCGAACTGGGCCGGATTGGCGATGATGTTTTTGACCGCTTGCAATTTCGGCACGTAGTTGCGCGTTTCGGCCGGCATCAGGTCGGCCAGGCTTTCGAAGTCGGTCGGTTTGCCCAGCGCCTGGTTTTTCTTGATGGCGCGCTGCACCGAGCCTTCGCCCCAGTTGTAGGCGGCCAGGGCCAGTTGCCAGTCGCCAAACATGTCATACAGGCGCTGCAGATACGTCAGGGCCGCATCGGTCGAGGCCAGCACGCCGCGGCGTTCGTCCTTGAACATGTTTTGCTTGAGATTGAAATCGCGCCCCGTGGCGGGCACGAATTGCCACATGCCGGCCGCGTTGGCGCTGGAGAACGCTTGCGGGTTGAAGGCGGATTCGATGAACGGCAGCAAGGCCAGTTCCGTCGGCATGCCGCGCTTTTCCAGTTCCTGCACCACGTGGAAAATGTAGCGCGAGGCGCGCGCCGTCGTGCGGGCGATGTAGTCGGGGCGGGTGGCGTACCAGTTGACGTGGTTGGCCACCAGCTGGTTGTTAATGTCGGGAATCGCATAGCCGCTGCGGATGCGGCCCCAGACATCGGCTTCGCGCAGCGGATCGGAATTGTCGCTGAGGTTTTTCAGCAGACGGTCGGTCTTTTGCAGGCGGTTGTCGAGGGTGGGGAGTTTCGCCGTGACCTGGGCGGTCATCGGGATCAGGGCCGGCGTGGCGGCGGCGACTGGCGCGTTATCGCTCTCAACACCGGCTTCGTACGCCTGGCTGAGGGCGGGCGCAAGCGCCAGGGCCAACGCCGCCAGGACGGTAGATTTAAAGGAGTTTTCGTGCATAGTGTTCCATTGTTGTCGTCGGAGAAACATCGGACAGACCCATGATCAAGCTGCGAGTGTACGTATATCCACATGCCGGAGTCAAGAATTATGTCAGCATGATGACAGGAAATAAGCGGCAATAAGTGGGAAGCGGCTGAGTTTCCATTCGTAAATGCTGTCATTATTGCAAATTTAATTTGCCCAATGCGCGATTCGGCCGCTGTTATAGCATACATGGCGACGAGGCTGGCGCAAGCCTGGCCGTCGTCCGGTATGAGACTGCGCAAAGAGTGCGTACAATTTGGCTTTGGCCGGCCATTCGGGTGCCGGCCGCCTTATTGATAGAGAGTCAAGTATATGAACACCCCGCCGCGCCACGACGACGACAACGCCGTCATCATCGCCAATACCGTCGCCTGGCTGGAAAAGGCCGTGATCGGCCTGAACCTGTGCCCGTTCGCCAAGGCCGTGCACGTCAAGAAGCAGATCCGCTATGTGGTGTGCGAATCGAGCAATCCGGAAGATCTGCTGGCGATGCTGATGGACGAGCTGCAAACCCTGGCCGACACGGACCCCGAGCAGATCGACACGACCCTGCTGATCCACCCGTACACCCTGAACGATTTCCTCGACTACAACGAGTTCCTCGATGTGGCCGACGCGGCCGTGGAAGACATGCACCTGGCCGGCGAACTGCAGGTGGCCAGTTTCCACCCGAACTACCAGTTTGCCGAGACGTTCGAGGACGACATCAGCAACTACACCAACCGTTCGCCCTACCCGACCCTGCACCTGCTGCGCGAGGACAGCATCGAGCGCGCCGTCGAGGCGTTCCCGGAAGCGTCGGAAATCTTCGACAAGAATATCGCCACCCTGGAAGCGCTGGGCGTCGAAGGCTGGGAAAAGCTCGGCTTGCCGAAGGTATCCTGATGGGTGACAAGGAATTGCCGCCGCGTCCAGACACGCCCTGCGTGGCCGTGTGCTCGACGACCTTCGATGAAATCTGCCGCGGCTGCGGCCGCACCGTGGTGGAAGTGGCCCACTGGGTGTCGATGACGGATGAGGAGAAGGAAGTGGTGTGGGTGCGCATCCTGGCGCAGGGGTATCCGCGCCGGAATACTTAATAGCGACGCAATAGAGTATTGCATTACTCCATTGCGTCGACGCTTAAGCAAATCGTAGCGAGCGGCGATGATTTGTGGCTAAGAAGCGCAGCCGTACTCAAGTACGGCGAGCATCGCAGGCCGCAAAGCGCGCCGCGCAGTAGATTTGCTTATGCGTCTTAGAAGCTGCCGATAAAATCCTTCTTGCCCACTTCAATGCCATTGTGGCGCAGGATGTCGTACGCCGTCGTCGCGTGGAAGAAGAAGTGCGGCAGCGCGTAGTGGAACAGATAGGTCTGGCCCGTGAAGTGCTTGGTCTTTTCGCCGCTGCCGGTGGTGATGGCGCGCGTTTCGCTGCCGTCGATGTGCGCTTGCGGCAGGCTTTCCAGGAAGGCGATGGTTTTCACGATGCGCGCTTTCAGTTCCGCAAAGCTCTGTTCACTGTCTTCATATGGCGGCACGGCCACGCCGGCCAGGCGCGCGCCGCAGCCCTTGGCGAAGTCGGTGGCGATCTGGATCTGGCGCACGAACGGCAGCATGTCCGGGAACAAACGGAATTGCAGCAGGGCGTTCGGGTCGATTTTCTTGTCTTGCGCGTGCGTTTCCGCCTTGTCCAGAATGGCGGCCAGGCTGCCCAGGATCTGTTTGAAGACGGGGATCGAAGCGGAGTAGATGGAGAAGGTCATGGTGGTTCCTCTAGGTAAAGTGGCGCGATGATAGCAAGCTGCGCGCTTTTCTGCTGGCGCTGGCCGGGCGCGCGGGCTTGCTTGTGGTTTTTCCACCCTGTCTATATGACATGCGGTAGCCGCTGGCGCGTGTTTATTGGTGACTTTTCCCGCTTTTTCCATGCATAATTGCTCCTGAAAAAGTTTCTTCCCGCCTTATCACCCAGATTCCCCGTAAAGTTCGATGATCGCCCGCCTGATCCCTGTTGCCCTGTTGCCGCATGTTTAATTCACCTTATCAGCGCCTGCGCGCCAGCCTGCGCGTGCTGTACGGCTCGTCGATCTATGGCGCCCTGCTGCTGGTGGTGTTTGGCGGCCTGGTCGTGCCCGCCATCTTCGGCAGCTATGTGCTGGTCGGCGTGCACGAGCGCCAGTCGGCGCGCACCAGCCTGAACGAGGCCTTGCAGCGCAATGCCGACATCCTGGCGTTGGGCATGCAGGAGTCGCTGTGGAACATGAATGCGGAATCGGCCCATTCGCTGGTCGAGTCGGTGATGCGCGACCGCGCCGTGCTGCTGGTGAAGGTGCTGGGGCAGGGCGACACGGAATTCATCCGCCTGCAGGCGCCGCAGCGGCCCGTGGGCAATCTGTACCGCGCCGAGCGCGACATCCTCGTGCGCGGCGAACGCATCGGCCACGTCGTCGTCGAGATGGACGATGCGCGCAGCCAGCAGGAGCTGCGCGAAAAGCAGATCTCCTATATTTTCGTGCTGGGCGCACAGCTGGCCGTGTCGATGGCGCTGATCGTGCTGTTCCTGAACCGCCGCCTGCTGAAACCGCTGCGCCGCCTGACGCGCTTTTCCGACCGCCTGTCGCACGGCGATTTCGACACGCCCCTGGTCTCGCACAGCAATGACGAGCTGGGACGCCTGACGGCCCAGCTCGAGCAAATGCGCGCGGCCATCGGCCAGCTGTTCGAGGACGTGGGCCAGCGCGAAGAGCGTTTCCGCACCATCGTCACGCAGGTGCCGGGCGCCGTCTTCCGCTACCGGCCCGACGGCCCCATCGATTTCGTCAGCGATGCCATCGAAGAGATTTCCGGCTATTCGGCGCGCCAGTTCATGCGCGGCACCACGCATGCCTGGGCCGACCTGATCTGCCCGGAAGACCGCCGCGAGCACCGCCGCGCCGTGCGCCAGGCGGTGGCCGACGTGCGGCCGTATGCGCTGGAATACCGCATCGTCGACGCCTTCGGCATCGAGCGCTGGGTGGCCGAGAATGGCCAGCCGCAGGCGGGCGAGCAGGGCGTCATCTGGGTCGACGGCATCATTGCCGACATCAGCCAGCGCAAGCACCACGAGATGCGCATCGAAGCGCTGCTCACGGAGCAGAGCGCCATCCTCGACAACGTGATGTTCGGCGTGATGTTCGTGCGCCACCGCCGCATCATTTCCGTCAACCGCCGCTGCGAGGAACTGTTCGGCTACGGCCATGCCGAGATGACGGGCAATTCGACCGCCATCGTGTTCATGACCTCGTATGACTTCGAGGAGGCGGGCGAGCGCCAGTATCCGGCCATGGCGACGGGCGCCGACTTCAGCGAGGAGCGCCAGTACAAGCGCCGCGACGGCAGCCTGTTCTGGGCGCTCGTCAGCGGCTGCGCGCTCGATCCGCTGCGCCCCAACGAAGGCAGCATCTGGGTGTATGCCGACATCACGGCGCGCAAGGAAGCGGAGGAAAAGCTGCGCCTGTCGGCCACCGTGCTGGAACACATCGCCGACGGCGTGATGGTGGTCGATGCCAGCGGCATCATCGTCACCGTCAATCCCGCCTTCACGCAGATCACGGGCTACAGCGAAGCGGAGGCGCTGGGCCGGCACTCTTCGCTGACACGCTCGGCGCGCCACGACGCGGCATTCTACGAGGCCATGTGGGACGAGCTGAAGACCAGCGGTTTCTGGCGCGGCGAAATCTGGCACCAGCGCAAGAACGGTGAAGTCTATCTGGAGTGGCTGACCATCAGCGCCGTGCGCGACGCGCGCGCCGGCACCACGCATTACGTGGGCGTATTCAGCGACATCACGCTGATCAAGCAGTCGCAGGAAAAGCTCGACCACATGGCGCACCACGATCCGCTGACGGCGCTGCCGAACCGCCTGCTGTTCCATGACCGCCTGCAGCATGCGTTGCTGCGCGCCGCGCGCGACCAGGAGCAGCTGGCCGTCCTGTTCATCGACCTGGACCGCTTCAAGAACGTCAACGACACCCTGGGCCACCATGTGGGCGACGAATTGCTGCAAAAGGTGGCCGGCCAGCTGGCGGCCCGCCTGCGCGAAGGCGATACCCTGGCGCGCCTGGGCGGCGACGAGTTCATCGTGCTGCTCGAGGGTATCGACGGCGAGTACGGCGCGACGCAGGTGGCGGAAAAGCTGATGACCATGTTCGACCAGCCGTTCACGGTGGCCGACCACGAACTGTTCGTCACCTGCAGCGTGGGCATCAGCCTGTATCCGGACGATGCGCTGGACTTGAACATGCTGATCCGCAACGCCGACGTGGCCATGTATCAGGCCAAGGCGCGCGGGCGCAACGGCTACCGCTTCTATGCGCCGTCGATGACGGGCGAGGGCGTCGAGCGCCTGCGCCTGGAAACCTTCCTGCGCCGCTCGATCGAAAAGAACGAAATCTTCCTCAATTACCAGCCGCAGGTGGAAATCGACACGGGCCGCCTGGTCGGCGTCGAGGCGCTGGTGCGCTGGAACCACCCGGAACTGGGCCTGGTGCCGCCCGCGCGCTTCATTCCGCTGGCCGAGGACAGCGGTTTCATCAACCAGCTGGGCAAATGGGTGCTCGACGAAGCGTGCCGCCAGATGATGCGCTGGCAGGCGCAGGGCTTGCACGTGCCGAAGATGGCCGTCAACCTGTCCGTCAAGCAGTTCGAGCGGGGCAGCATCGCCGGCATGGTGGCCGACATCCTGAAGGAAACGGGACTGGAGCCGCAGCGGCTGCAGCTGGAAGTGACGGAATCGGTGATCATGAACACGGGCGACGCCCTCGGCTTCATCAACGATCTGCACGCCATCGGCGTGGGCCTGGCCATCGACGATTTCGGCACCGGCTATTCCTCGCTCGCGTATCTGAAACAGCTGCCCGTGCAAACCCTGAAGATCGACCGCTCCTTCATCAAGGATATCTCGACGGACGTCAACGACGAAGCGATCGCCATTGCCATCATCCAGCTGGGCAAGAGCATGCAATTGTCCGTGATCGCCGAAGGCGTGGAGACGGAAGAGCAGGCCGCCTTCCTGCTGCGCCATGGCTGCAAGCTGGCGCAAGGTTATTTTTATAGCCGTCCGGTGCTGGCACAGGATATGCTGGAGCGCTGGATCGATCACTCACCACTATAAAGGATAGCCCATGGCCGCAGAATCCTCCCCGTCGCGCCGCCGTTTCCTGCTCGGCGGCCTTGGTCTCGGCGTGGCCGGCGTGGGCGCCCTGGTGCTGGGCTGGGGCGTGCTGCCGCCGCGCCAGCGCCTGCACGGCAGCGCGCCGCTGCCGCTGCATGATGGCGCCGTGGCCTTGAACGGCTGGCTGGCGATTCAATCGGACGGCACGGTGCTCCTGGCCATGCCGCGCAGCGAGATGGGGCAGGGCGTGCACACGGCCTTGCCGATGCTGGTGGCCGAGGAACTCGACGTGCCGCTGGCCGGCGTCAAGCTGATCCAGGCGCCCATGGATAAAATCTTCGGCAACGTCGCCATGCTCAAGGACAGCCTGCCGTTCCACCCGGATGACCAGGGCCGCGTCAAAGCGCTGGCGCAGTGGACGGTGGCCAAGGCGGCGCGCGAACTGGGCGTGATCGTCACGGGCGGCTCGTCGAGCGTGAAGGATGGCTGGGGCCCCATGCGCGAGGCGGGGGCGTCCGCGCGCGCCATGCTGGTGGGGGCTGCCGCCGCGCAGTGGCAGGTGCCGGCTGCGCAATGCCGCACGGAAAATGGCGCAGTGCTCCACCCGGACGGCCGGCGCGCCAGCTACGCCAGCCTGGCGCAGCGCGCCGCCGCCATTGATCCGGGCACGCCCGTGCTCAAATCCCCTAAGGATTTCAAGCTGATCGGCCAGCCGGCGCCACGCCGCGACACGCCGTCGAAAGTGAATGGCAGCGCGCGTTTCGGCATCGATGCGCGCCCGCCGGGCATGCTGTACGCGGCCCTGCATCTGCCGCCGCGCCTGGGCGATACCCTGGCCGCCTTCGATGCGGCGCCCGTGCTCGCCATGGCCGGGGTCAAGAAAGTGCTGGACTTGACGCCGCAGCTGGCCCAGCGCAGCGTGTCTTGTGCCGCCGTGGTGGCCGATACCTGGTGGCGCGCCAGACAGGCCGCTGCCGCCTTGCCGACGCAGTGGAAGGCGGGCCAGCACGCGAACTTGTCCAGCGCGGGCGTGTATGCGGAATTTGCCCGCCTGCTGGACACCGAAGCCGGTTATGCCTACCACGCCAGCGGCGAGGTGGAAAGTAAAGCCGTGCAAGGCTTGCGCAGCGTCAAGGCCGAATACCGCGCGCCGTTCCTCGCGCACGCCGCCATGGAGCCCGTCAACTGCACCGCGCAGGTGAAAAATGGCAAGGTGATGCTGTGGGTCTCGACGCAGGCGCCCGGCATCGCCGTCGATGTGGCGGCGAAGGTGGCCGGCGTCGATGCGAAGGACGTGGCCATCGAGGTGCTGCTGCTCGGCGGCGGTTTCGGCCGCCGCCTGGAAGTGGATATGATCGCGCAAGCCGTGGCCATCGCGCTGCAGTGCGATGGCGCTCCCGTGCAGCTGGTGTGGACGCGCGAACAGGACACGGCACACGATATGTACCGTCCCGCCGCGCTGGCCCGTTTCGCGGCCCGTCTCGACGAGCACGGCCGCATCGCTTCCTGGGGCAACAAATCCGTCAGCGGCTCCATCACGCACCAGTTTCTGCAGCGCAATTTCGGCTTGCCCGGTGCGGGGCCGGACAAGACCACGGCCGAAGGCGAATTCGACATGCCGTATGAAATCGCCAACCAGCGCATCGCCCACGTGATCGCCGACAGTGCTGTGCCGGTCGGTTACTGGCGCTCGGTCGGGCATTCGCACAATGCCTTTTTCAAGGAAAGCTTTATCGATGAACTGGCGCACGCGGCGGGGCAGGACGGCATCGCCTTCCGCCGCGCCATGTTGACGCAGCATCCGCGCCACCTGGCCGTGCTCGATGCGGCGGTGGCCAAGGCGGGCAGTCCTCCGCCCGGCCATGCGCACGGCGTGGCCCTGCACCAGTCGTTCGGCAGCATCGTCGCGCAAGTGGCGCAAGTGTCCGTGGAAAACGGCGAGATCCGCGTGCAGCGCGTCGTGTGCGCCATCGATTGCGGCATCGCCGTCAATCCGAACATCATCGCCCAGCAGATGGAGTCGGCCGTGCTGTTCGGCCTGTCGGCGGCGCTGGGCGGCGAGATCACCTTCAAGGATGGCAAAGTCGAGCAGAGCAATTTCCACGATTATCCCGTGCTGCGCATGGGGCAAACGCCCGAGGTGGAAACCATCATCATCGCCAGCGCCGAGCATCCCGAAGGCGTGGGCGAGCCGGGCACGCCGCCGATCGCGCCAGCCGTGGCCAACGCGGTGTTCAGTCTGACGGGAAAACGGCTGCGCAGCCTGCCGCTGCGGCTGGCTTGATGTGGATCAGGCCAGCGTGGCGGCCAGCAGATGACGCAGATTGCAGTCGCGCTGCCAGTCGCGCCGTTCCTGCGTGCTGGCGGCCAGCGCCGCCAGTTCCCCGGCGCTGAGCGCCTGCTGCGCCTGCAGCATGCGGTGCGCCAGGCCGCCGTCGGGCAGCACGGTGCCGAAGAAGGCCACGTTATCCTCGTGCTGGATCAGCAGGGTGGGAAAGTTGTCGATGTCGAGGTCGCCGACCACGTCGGCCTGGTCTTCGATGTCGATCCAGACGAAGGCGACGTCCGGGTGGCGCGCGGCCAGTTCCTCGAACGTGGCGCGGTAGCTGCCGCAGGTGCCGCACCATAGCGCACACAGGCAAGCCACCGTCCAGCGCGGGCCGGCCAGGGCTGCCGCGACGTCGGCGCGGTTATCGGTCGTGAGGGTCAGGCTGTGCATGGTTGTATCTAGTTGGTAGGCGGATGGACGCGGGGCGCCCGATGCGCGTATTCTACCGCGCCCGGCCCCCGCGGTCCCGAGAATGCATGAGCTTGTTTATGGGTGTTTTTTGATGCAATACACCTTTCTGGTGGATAATGCTGATAATTGCGCGCTGATTACGCTGGTCCATGCTGTTTCCTGGCCCCGCAGCCTGACCCCTCCAGTCTGTTCTCATGCCCTGCCCGGTGTCAGCGCTCCCGCCTTTGTTTATTTTTATTATGGAATTAGCCAGCTTATGTTGAGTTACCGCCACGCCTTTCACGCGGGTAATCACGCCGATGTGTTGAAGCATTATGTGCAGATTCAGTTGTTGCAATATCTGAATCAAAAAGATACCGCCTATAGTTATATCGATACCCACTCCGGCGCGGGCGTGTACGCGCTCGACGGCGGTTATGCCTCGAAAAATGCCGAGTACGAAACGGGCATCGCGCCCCTGTGGGACCGCACGGACTGGCCGGCCTCGCTGGCCGAGTACATGAAGCTGATCAAGGAAATGAATCCGAGCGGCAAGATGCGCTACTACCCGGGTTCGCCGTACTGCGCCGACAAGGTCAGCCGCGAGCAAGACCGTTTGCGCCTGTTCGAACTGCACCCTGCCGATGCAAAGATTCTGGCCGACAACTTCCGCAAGGTCGAGGCGCATGCGCTGGCCCAGGGCGAGCGTCCCACCGTGCGCGGCAAGCGCGTGCTCATCACCAAGGCGGACGGCTTCCAGAGCCTGAAGGCCCTGCTGCCGCCGCCATCGCGCCGCGCGCTGGTGCTGATCGACCCGCCGTACGAAGACAAGATGGATTACCGCAAGGTCAAGGACACCCTGGCCGACGCCCTCGTGCGCTTCCCGTCCGGCATGTACGCCGTCTGGTATCCGGTGCTGCAGCGCATGGAATCGCGCCAGTTCGCCGACAAGCTCAAGCAATTGCCCAGCTCGGACTGGCTGCATGTGACCCTGACGGTCAACACGCCGTCGCCGGATGGCTTCGGCTTGCACAGCAGCGGCATGTTCATCTTGAACCCGCCATACACCTTGGAACCGATGTTGCGCGAAGTCATGCCGTACCTGGTGAAGGTGCTGGGCCGCGACGATGGCGCAAAGTTTGTGTTGGAGACGGGCAAGGGCGGCCAAAAGAACACCGGTACACGGCGCGTATAGTCGTCCTCGGTTGGTGCTGCAATAAAAAACGCCACGGTTGATGCAGCCGTGGCGTTTTTTTATGAGAGGGAGATTACTGTCCCAGCAACAGGAACACGGTCGGTTTCTTGTGGAAGTCCGGTGCCTTGCCAGAGGCCAATTGTTTCTTCCACTGTCCGCCATTCCACGTCTGCACGCTTTCCGAGTCCAGGCTCAGGTCGGTGGCGACGCAGATCAGGGTCGATGGCGCGCATTGCGCCACGAGGGCTTCGAGCATGGCGGCGTTGCGGTACGGCGTTTCGATGAACAGCTGTGTCTGCTTTTCATTGCGCGACCGGCTTTCCAGTTCCTTGATGCGCTTGGCGCGCAGGGCCGCATCGGTGGGCAGGTAGCCGTTGAAGGCGAAGCTCTGGCCGTTCAAGCCGCTGGCCATCACGGCCAGCAGGATCGACGACGGTCCCACCAGCGGACGCACCTTGATGCCGTGCTGATGCGCCAGACGCACCAGGTCGGCGCCGGGGTCGGCCACGGCGGGCACGCCCGCTTCCGACACGAGGCCCGCGTCGCGGCCCGCCAAGAGCGGTGCCAGCAGGCCAGCCAGCGCTTGCGCCGGGGTATTCACGTTCAGTTCGGAAATCGTGATTTCCTGCAGCGGCCTGGCCAGCGGATGCTGGTTGCCGATCAATTTTAAAAAGCGCGCGCCGTCTTGGCGTTTTCTGCGACGAAATAATCGAGTTGCGAGGTGATCTGCCGTACTTGCTCCGGAATGATGCGGGCCAGCGGGTCGATGGCGCCATCGGACAGGCCGAGGTGGTTGGGGATCAGGTACAGGGTGCCGGTCATATTCTTAGCTTTGTATTGGCCGGGGTCAGACCCGTCGGGTCTGACCCCAGGGTGGTTAAGGGGTGAAAAACGCCACGCCCGCCTTGCGCAGCATGCCGGTGAGGGCGATCAGCGGCAAGCCGGTGAGGGCGGTCGGGTCGGTGCTGTCGATGCGTTCGAGCAGGGCGATGCCCAGGCCCTCGTTCTTGGCGCTGCCGGCGCAGTCGTACGGCTGCTCGATGCGCAGGTAGGCGTCCAGTTCCGCGTCGGGCAAGTCGCGCACGGTGACGAGGGTCTGGATGTCTTCCACCTGCGCCACGGCGGGCGACTGGCGCCCGTCGAGCAGGCATAGTGCCGTGTGGAACACGGTCCGGCGCCCGCGCATGGTTTGCAGTTGGCGCAGGGCATTGGCATGGTTGCCGGGCTTGCCGATCTGTGCGCCGTCCAGGGTGGCGACCTGGTCGGAGCCGATGACGAGACTGCCAGGATAGCGGTCGAGCACGGCCTGCGCCTTGGCCTGGGCCAGGCGTAGGGCCGTGGCGCTGGGGCTTTCGTCTGGCAGGGGGCTTTCGTCGAGGTCGGGCACGGCCACCTCGAAAGGCAGGCGCAGGCGTTGCAGCAATTCCTTGCGGTAGGTCGAACTCGATGCAAGAATCAAGCGCGATGGGGCGGAAGTTGGTATCATTCGGCAGTGGATGGCGGCCGGCATGGCCGCACTGGTCGGTGTCAGTGGAATTTCATGCAAATTCCAGGGCGCGGAGCCCATAACTGAGGCTCCATGCGGCATGACGGTGTTGATGAATATGTCATGTTTATGGCAATCATTGCGTCAAAAAAGATGCTTAGTCTTTGACTCGGTGCTAAAAACCCTGTTATTATCGCAGGTTTTCCGGGGAAATTTTCTACCAATGAATGCTTTTGTGATCGACGCCTTTGATTTTTGTCGTATCAGCGGGAGCCGCGAGGGTGTAACTCCTGTCGCTGAAATGACCCGGTTGACCAAGGATTGTGCAGATAGTTCCGGCGAGATCGCCTGGAAGATCGTCGGCGGCACCAGCAAGCTGGGCTACCCGCAACTGACCTTGTCGGTCAACGGCACCGTTCAGCTGGTTTGCCAGCGCTGCCTGACTCCGTATGCTTACGTAATTGATTCTTCGACTGTTCTGATGCTGGGCAAGGATGACGAGCACGCGGACGAGATCGAAGAAATCATCAACGATGAAACGATCGACGTGATCGTCGGCAGCCGCAGCATGGATGCCGCGGCCCTGATCGAAGATGAAGCCTTGCTGGCCCTGCCGCAGGTACCCAAACACGACGTCTGCCCCGATACGGCGCAGCTCGATGCTCTCAAGTCTGAAAAGAAGTCGCCGTTCGCGGCACTGAAAGACTTGAAGCCAGAATAAGTAGTGTAAGAAAGGAAGCCTTAAAAAACCGTAGCGAGCGGCCCGATATCGTCTTGAGTAGCGCAAGCGTACGAAGGTACGCTGAGCAACGCCGAGGCGATAGCGGGAAGCGCAGTAGGTTTTTTATGCTTCCTGTAAAGAACGTGTCAAACGCGTGTAGTAATCGAGTATGGCAAGTGTAGTGAAATGTAATTGTAATAAACGATGTCGGTCCGGACTGTTTTCGGGTAGTCTTTGCCGCTGGGATACTCGATTCGCATGTATTTGCCAATCGATTGTGCTAAAATTTTAGAACTTATGTATTAGGAGTCATCATGGCAGTTCAACAGAACAAGAAAACCCCTTCCAAGCGCGGCATGCACCGTTCGCACGACTTTCTGGTCGCGCCGCAATTGAGCGTCGAGCCAGTTACCGGCGAAACACACATGCGTCACCATATCAGCCCTAACGGCTTCTATCGTGGCCGTAAAGTGTTGAAGACCAAAAACGACGAGTAATCGACGTTTTTGTTGGGTAAGATGAAAGCGGTGTTGCGTGGTTATTCGGCGTGGCGCCGCTTCTTCTTTTTTATCGGCTGCAATTCATCTTGCGCACCCGTCATTTTGAATCAAGCTTGCTCAGGCGTGCATGACATGCTGCGCCCTGCATATGCTCCAGTCCGATTCACATCTTGCCGCACGCCCGCAGCGGTATTGAATCAACACAAATGACAATCAAAATTTCTATCGACTGCATGGGCGGAGATCACGGTCCCTCAGTCACTATTCCCGCAGCAATTTCCTTCGTAAAACATGAGCCTGAAGCCGAACTGATCCTTGTTGGATTGGAAGACGTGATCCGTGCCGAACTGAAAAAACATAAAGCCGACACGCATCCGCGCCTGTCGGTATTGCATGCCTCCGAACAAGTTACCATGGACGATCCCCTGGAAGTGGCCCTGCGCCGCAAGAAGGATTCCTCCATGCGCGTGGCCATCGAACAGGTCAAGAGCGGCGTGGCGCAAGCCTCCGTTTCCGCCGGTAATACGGCAGCCCTGATGGCCGTGTCGCGCTATGTATTGAAAACCATGTCCGGCGTCGACCGCCCTGCCATCTGCAGCATCTTGCCGAATCAAAAGAACGGTCCGACCTACATGCTGGACCTGGGCGCCAACGTCGATTGCGAACCGCATCACTTGCACCAGTTCGCCATCATGGGCTCCGTGCTCGTGTCCGCCATGGAAGGCATCGCACGCCCGACGATCGGCTTGCTGAACGTGGGCACGGAAGATATCAAGGGCAATGAAGTGGTGAAACTCACCTCGAAGCTGCTGCAGGCCGACCACGAGCGTGGCGCGCTGAACTTCTACGGCAACGTGGAAGGCAACGATATTTTCAAGGGCACGACCGATATCGTCGTCTGCGACGGTTTTGTCGGCAATGTCACCCTGAAAGCCATCGAGGGCCTGGCGCGCTTCATGAAAGACGTGCTCACTTCCGAATTCAAGCGCAATCCGATCACCATGCTGGGCGCGCTGATCGCCCGCGGGGCCCTGAAGGCCATCGGCAACCGTTTGAATCCCTCGCGTTACAACGGCGCCAGCCTGCTGGGCTTGCGTGGTCTCGTCTTCAAGAGCCATGGCAGCGCCGATGCCTATTCCTTCGAATGGGCCTTGCGCCGCGCCTTTGATGCGGCAAAAAATGACGTGCAAGCGCACCTGGCCAGCCTGATCGCCGAGCTGATGCCGCGCACGCCAGTACCGGACGAACCTACATCAACAAGCTCTACCATTTAGTGGACGGGTATTTGCATGACTGTTTTTAGCAAAACTTACAGCAAAATTATCGGTACCGGCAGCTACTTGCCGGAGAAGCGCGTCACGAACCAGGATTTGACCGAACAGCTCGCCGCCAAGGGCATCGAGACGTCGGATGAATGGATCGTCTCGCGCAGCGGCATTTCGGCGCGCCATTACGCGGCGCCGTCGCAAAATTCCTCGGACCTGGGCGTGGAAGCGGCCAAAAAGGCCCTGGACATGGCGGGCCTGAACGGCAATGACCTGGACCTGATCATCGTCGCCAGCTCGACCCCCGATTTCTTCGGCAGCTTCCCCAGCACGGCCTGCATCGTGCAAAACAAGCTGGGCATCACGAACAACTGCGCCGCCGTCGACGTGCAAGCCGTCTGCAGCGGCTTCGTGTATGCGGTGGCCACGGCCGACAGTTTCATTCAATCGGGCATGCATAAAAACGTGCTGGTGATCGGCGCCGAAGTATTTTCGCGCATCCTCAATTTCGACGACCGCGGCACTTGCGTGCTGTTCGGCGACGGCGCCGGCGCCATCGTCATGACGGCGTCGAAAGAGCCGGGCATCCTGGCCGCCAAGCTGCACGCGGACGGCCGCCACTCGGACATCCTCAGCGTGCCCGGCAGCCTGGCCGGCGGCGCGCTGGCCGGCAGCGCTTTCCTGTACATGGATGGCCCGGCCGTGTTCAAGCTGGCCGTGTCCGTGCTGGAAAAGGTCGCGCACGAAGCGTTGGCGCACGCCAACATGACGTCGGACCAGATCGACTGGCTGATCCCGCACCAGGCGAACATCCGCATCATGAACAGCACGGCCAAGAAACTCGGCTTGCCACTGGACAAGATGGTCGTCACCGTCGACCAGCATGGCAACACATCGGCCGCCTCGATCCCGCTGGCGCTCGACATCGCCGTGCGCGACGGCCGCGTCAAGAAAGGCGACAACGTCATGATGGAAGGCGTGGGCGGAGGCTTTACCTGGGGCGCCGTGCTGGCGCGCATGTAATCCCGCAACACTATTAAAAAAACGGAGTCGACATGACACAATTTGCATTTGTTTTTCCAGGCCAAGGCTCGCAAGCGATTGCGATGCTCGATGGTTTTGCCGGCAACCCCGTGGTGGCGCAAACCGTCGCCGAAGCGTCGGATGCCCTGCAATGCGACCTGGGCAAGCTGATCGCCGAAGGTCCGAAGGAAGAGCTGGATCTCACCACCAACACGCAACCGGTGATGCTGACGGCGGCCGTGGCCTTCTACCGCGCCTGGCTGGCGGCCGGCGGCCCCGTGCCGACGGTCGTGGCCGGTCATAGCCTCGGTGAATATTCGGCGCTGGTCGCCGCCGGCGTGATCTCGTTCAAGGATGCCGTGCCGCTCGTACGTTTCCGCGCGCAAGCCATGCAGGAAGCCGTGCCTGTGGGGCAGGGCACGATGGCCGTCGTGCTGGGCCTGTCAGACGACGACGTGCGCGCCGCCTGTGCGGAAGCAGCGGCGGAAAACCCGGCCCTCGTGGTCGAGCCCGTCAATTTCAATGCGCCTGCGCAAGTCGTCATCGCCGGCCACACTGCTGCCGTCGAGCGCGCCTGCGAACTGGCCAAGGCCAAGGGCGCCAAGCGCGCCATGAAGCTGCCCGTCTCCGCGCCATTCCACTCGTCGCTGCTGCAACCGGCATCGGACCGCCTGCGCGAGTACATGGCCGGCCTGACGTTCGCCGCGCCGCAGATCGCCCTGATCAACAACGTCGACGTGGCCATCGTCAACGACGTCGCCGGCATCAAGGATGCATTGGTGCGTCAGGCAGCCAGCCCCGTGCGCTGGGTGGAAACCATGCAGAAAGTGGCAGCCGACGGCATTACGCAAGTGATCGAATGCGGTCCGGGCAAGGTCCTGATGGGCCTGGCCAAGCGCATCGATCCCGTGCTGGTGGGCGACGCCATCGTCGACCAGGCATCGCTGGAACGTATTTTGATGCAGCTCAAATAAACATCAGATCGCGGCAGCCTGCCTGCCGCGGTTGCTCTTAAGGAAACTCATGAATTTAGCAAATCAAGTCGTGCTGGTCACGGGCGCCTCGCGCGGCATCGGCCGCGCCATCGCCACCGAACTGGGCAAGCAGGGCGCCACCGTCGTCGGCACCGCCACCTCGGAAAGCGGCGCGCAAGCGATCACCGATTATCTGGCCGCCGAAGGCGTGGCGGGCAAGGGCCTGGTCCTGAATGTGACCGATGCGGCGCGTTGCGCGGCCGTCGTCGACGAGGTGCAGAAAACCTACGGCAGCCTGTCCATCCTGGTTAACAATGCGGGCATCACGCAAGACCAGCTGGCCATGCGCATGAAGGATGAGGAGTGGGACAGCGTCATTTCGACGAACCTGTCGGCCGTCGGACGCCTGTCGCGCGCAGTACTGCGTGGCATGATGAAAGCCAAAACCGGGCGTATCATTAACATCACGTCGGTGGTGGCTTCGTCGGGCAATCCGGGGCAGATGAATTACGCGGCGGCCAAGGCCGGCGTGGAAGGCATGAGCCGCGCGCTGGCGCGCGAAATCGGCAGCCGCAACATTACCGTGAACTGCATCGCCCCCGGCTTCATCGATACCGACATGACCAAGGCCCTGAGCGAAGAGCAGCACGCGGCCCTGTTGACGCAAATTCCCCTGTCCCGCCTGGGCAAACCGGAAGATGTGGCGGCGGCGGTGGCCTTTCTGGCTTCGCCGCAGGCGGCGTATATCACGGGCACGACCCTGCACGTGAACGGCGGAATGTACATGAATTGATGTGAAAGCTAGACAGGGCGGGCGTTTGTGGCATGATTCAACGGCCGTTTTTGTCTATAATCGCATCTTTTAGCAGCAGCTTCGGTCGAATTAGCAGCAGACACCGAAATTAGTATTCGGACGCGCAAACCTGATAAAATGCGCGCACTTTCCGTAACACACACTTTGGAGCCATAACATGTCGGATATCGAACAACGCGTTAAGAAAATCGTCGCTGAGCAACTGGGCGTTGCAGAAGCAGACATCAAAATCGAATCCTCCTTCGTCGACGATCTCGGCGCCGATTCCCTGGACACCGTGGAACTGGTCATGGCCCTGGAAGACGAATTCGAAATGGAAATCCCTGACGAACAAGCTGAAAAAATCACCACCGTGCAACAGGCGATCGACTACGCCACCGCACACGTCAAGGCCTAAGCCTGTCTGACCGACTTCAGGAGAATCGCTTGAGCCGTTCTAAAAACCGTCGTGTTGTTGTCACCGGCCTGGGCTGCGTTTCACCTGTCGGCAATACTATTGCCGAGGCGTGGGGCGCAATCATTGAAGGTAAATCCGGCATTGCCACGATTACCAAGTTTGATGCACAGCCATTCACCACGCATTTTGCCGGTGAAGTCAAAGGCTTCAATATCGAAGATTACATCTCCGGTAAGGAAGCCCGCCATATGGATACCTTTATCCATTACGGCATGGCTGCGGGCATCCAGGCGATGCAGGACTCCGGCCTGGAAGTGACCGAGGAAAACGCCGAGCGCATCGGCGTGATCATCGGTTCCGGTATCGGCGGCTTGCCGCTGATCGAGGAAACCAAGTCCGAGTACGAAAAGCGCGGTCCGCGCCGTATCTCGCCCTTTTTCGTGCCTGCCTCGATCATTAACATGATCTCTGGCAACCTTTCGATCAAATATGGTCTGAAGGGCCCGAATCTGGCGATCGTGACGGCGTGTACCACCGGTTTGCACAGCATCGGTGCCGCAGCGCGCATGATCGAGTACGGCGATGCCGACGTCATGATCGCCGGTGGTGCCGAATCGACCGTGTCGCCGCTGGGCCTGGGCGGTTTCGCCTCGGCACGCGCCTTGTCGACCCGCAACGACGATCCGGCAACGGCATCGCGTCCGTGGGATGCCGACCGCGACGGCTTCGTGCTGGGCGAGGGCGCTGGCGTCATGGTGCTGGAAGACTACGAGCACGCGGTAGCCCGTGGTGCCAAGATCTATGCCGAAGTGCATGGTTTCGGGATGAGCGCAGATGCTTATCACATGACCTCGCCGTTGGAAGATGGCAGCGGCGGCAGCAAATCGGTGATCGCGGCCCTCAACAACGCCGGCTTGAACGCGGATCAGATTCAATACCTGAACGCGCACGGCACGTCGACCCCGCAAGGCGACGTGGCGGAAGTGATGGGCATCAAACGCACCTTCGGCGAGCACGCCAAGAATCTGGTCGTCAACTCGACGAAGTCGATGACGGGCCATTTGCTGGGCGGCGCGGGCGGTCTGGAAGCGGTGTTTACGGTCCTGGCATTGCACCATCAGGTGTCGCCTCCGACCATCAACATCTTCAACCAGGATCCGGCTTGCGATCTCGATTTCTGCGCCAACACGGCGCGGGACATGAAGATCGATTATGCAGTGAAGAATTCGTTCGGCTTTGGCGGAACGAATGGCACGCTGATTTTCGGTAAAGCGAAATAAGCAGGAACTTTCAAGCGCTCGCTACGGTCAAATCGTAGTGAGCGCTGATTCGGCGCCAACGTTCGTTGGCGCCTGAATTTGCCCGGCATGGTGCTGGCGCGCCTTTTTTCCCATGAAGTATGTCGATCGCGGTAGCGGCTGTCATTCGCACGCCTGTCTGTTTGCGCCTGTTGCAAGCGGTGCTGGGACTGTGTGCCTTGCTCGCCGCCTGGCCCTTGAGCGGCGCGTGGCGCGCTGCGGCGGTGCCTGCCCAGCTGGTGGGCGGCTATGCGCTGGGCTGGCCCGGTGCAGTGCTGAGTGCGGCTGGCGGCGTGTTTTTGCTGGCTTTGCTGCGCAGGCGCAGAAAGCCGCTGGCGCTTGATATTTCGCCGGTCGGCCAGTTGCGGCTGGCGGTATATCTGGAGCGTGGCGGGACGTCGAGGACGGATGCCGCCGGGCTGGCGGTGCCGGCCGGCGCGGGGCTGGCGCCGCCGTCAGGGCTGCGCCTGTTGCCGGGCTCGACCCTGTGGCCGTCGCTGCTGGTGCTGTGCCTGGCCGATGCCGCGGGGCGGCACATGCAGGTGCTGGTGCAGCGCGGCGGCAGTTGCCCCGCCTTCCGTCCGCTGGCCGTGGCGTGCCGGGCCATCGCGGCGCGGAGTGGGGAAGAATAAAAGTGGGATGAACACTGAACTTCTTGCAGCGGGCCAACTCTATATCCATACAGGCGCCCACGCTGCATGACTACAGGGACATTGGGCGTGAGGACAGAGCGCGAGTATGATCAGTTACTGGTCGAGCGGGTGCAGGCTGGCGACAAACGGGCATTCGATGTGCTGGTATCGAAATATCAGCGCCGCTTGATGCGTCTCGTGTCGCGTCTTGTGCATGACCCGGCGGAGGCCGAAGATGTGGTGCAGGAAACCTTTATCAAGGCGTACCGGGCGCTGCGCCATTTTCGCGGCGATGCCGCCTTCTATACCTGGCTGTATCGCATCGGCATCAATACGGCCAAGAATTATCTCGTCACGCAGGGGAGGCGCGCCGCCACGTCCAGCGATGCCGACGCCGAGCAGGCGGAGTCCTTCGATGATGGCAATAAATTGCGCGACAACAATACACCCGAATCGGTGCTGGCCAGCAAACAGATTGCGGCCACCGTCAATGCAGCCATGGATGTGCTGCCCATCGAATTGCGCACGGCCATCGTGCTGCGCGAAATCGAGGGCCTGAGCTATGAAGAAATATCGGAGATCATGGCGTGCCCCATCGGCACCGTGCGCAGCCGGATTTTTCGTGCGCGCGAAGTGATTGCGGAGAAATTGAAACCGTTGTTGGACATGCCGATTGACAAGCGCTGGTAATCTGAGGAGTATGAGGTTGGCATGGCTGCGTCCGGTTTTCGCACCGATCCTCTTGAAATGGCAGGACCCATCATGGATACGCATACACGATTGCACGAGACTATTTCCGCGCTGGCCGATGGCGAGCTGGCGGCGAGCGAACTCGAACTGGCTTTTGCCGCTCTCGATACGCCATCGGGGCGGCAAGCCTGGAATGCCTATCGCCATATCGGTGACGTGCTGCGCTCGGAGGAGTGCGGCCACGCGCTGAGCGCCCAGTTCGACGGGCGCCTGGCCAGCCGCCTGGCCGCCGAGGCGGCGCCTGAGGACCCGGTTGCCCATGCGGAGCCGGTGCTGCCCTTGTCCGCCGCCATCGTGCCGACCGGTGCGGCCGAGCCGCTGGAGGCGGGACCGCTGGCGCAGCGCTAGCGCCAGGGCTGCTTTCCATCTTATGCCAGGCTTAACGCCCGCGTCACCCTCTTGACACTGGACTTCGGTACGATTGACACTGTGTGCAGGCAATATCTTGCTTTTGCGATATATTGTTGCTGCCATGCGCGCTGCCGGGTGTGGATGTCCCTGAGGTGCCGTCATTGTGGCCAAATCATGCACGCAGGCAATCGCCTGATCCGCGTTTTGATCCGTTTATATCTTCGAAGAGATCCTTTCCATGAAAAAAACATGTGTGCCGCCAGCAAGTCGTTTTCCGTGAAGACGCTTTCCGCCTTATTGTTCGGTACCGCTGGCGTGTTTCTGGCTCCCGCCATGCTGGGGCTGGCGCCGCAGGCGCAGGCCGCCGTGCCGGCTGTGAAGCTGCCTGATTTCTCGGACCTGGTCGACGCCGTCGGCCCCGCCGTCGTGAATATCCGCACCACCGAGCGCCTGAAAATGGGCGGCCCCGGCGCTGGCGCCGGTAGCCAGGACGAGCAGGAAATGCAGGAATTTCTGCGCCGCTTCTTCGGCGGCGCCATGCCGACCCCGCGCCAGCAGGCGCCGCGCGGCGGCCGCCGCGCCGTGCCGCAGGAACAGGAAGTGCAACGCGGCGTGGGCTCCGGCTTCATCATCTCGGCCGATGGCTACGTGCTGAGCAATGCCCACGTGGTCGATGGCGCCGATGAGGTCTACGTGACCCTGACGGACAAGCGCGAATTCAAGGCCAAGGTGATCGGCGCCGATGCGCGCACCGACGTGGCCCTGCTGAAAATCGAGGGCGGCAACCTGCCGCGCCTGACCATCGGCGACTCGAACAAGATACGCGTGGGCGAGTGGGTGATCGCCATCGGCTCGCCGTTCAACCTGGAAAACACGGTGACGGCCGGCATCATTTCCGCCAAATCGCGCGATACGGGCGACTACCTGCCCCTGATCCAGAGCGACGTGGCCGTCAACCCCGGCAACTCGGGCGGTCCGCTGATCAATATGCGCGGCGAAGTGATCGGCATCAATTCGCAGATCGCCACCCTGTCCGGCGCCTACAACGGCATTTCGTTTGCCGTGCCCATCGATGAAGCCATGCGCGTGGGCGAGCAGCTGAAAAAGACGGGCAAGGTCGTGCGCGGCCGCATCGGCGTGCAGATCGGCGAGGTGAGCAAGGATGTGGCGGAATCGCTGGGCTTGCCGAACGCCAAGGGCGCGCAAGTGTCGATGGTGGAGCCGGGCGGTCCGGCCGACAAGGCGGGCATCAAGCCGGGCGACATCATCCTGAAATTCAACGGCGCGCCGATCGAGCGTTCGTCCGACCTGCCGCGCCTGGTGGGCGGCGCCGCCGTCAACGGCAAGTCCACGGTCACCGTCTGGCGCAAGGGCGCGCAGCAGGACATTCCCGTCACCGTCGTCGAGCTGGAAGGCGAGAAAACGGCGAAGAAGGGCGCCAGGGAGCCGGAAGCGCAAGCCGTCAATGCGCTGGGACTGAAGGTCAGCGACGTGCCGGCCGCGAAGAAGCAGGAATTGAAGATCGACGCCGGCGTGCTGGTCGAGGATGCCGATGGCGTGGCGGCCCTGGCCGGCCTGCAGCCTGGCGACGTGATCTTGCAATTGAATAATGTTGCCGTGAAAGATGCCAAGCAGTTCAATGCCCTGGTGGCCAAGCTCGATCCGAAGAAATCGTCGGCCGTGCTGGTGCGCCGTGGCGATACGGCGCAATTCGTTTCGCTGCGTCCGTCGGCCAAGTAAGTTGCTGATTCACCCGCATCCCGGCTCCGGCAGGGATGCCTTTCCCCTTTCTTCATGCACTTCACCCTCTATTCCCGCAGTTATTGCCATTTATGCCAGGACATGCTCGACGCCTTGCTCCTGCTGCAGCCACCTGAAAAACCGTTCACGGTGGACGTGATCGATATCGATGCCTCGCCCGATGCCACGCTGCTGGCCCGTTTCGACGAGCTGGTGCCGGTGCTGTTTGGCGACCTGGCGCAGCCCGAACTCTGTCATTATTTTCTCGACGAGGCGGCCGTGCGGCGCCGCCTGGTGTAGCTTAATTGCCAATATTGACACTGCAATGCACCATTCTGGTGCTGAAAACAGCCGAAAATGTCGGCTTGCCCCAGTGCCGGCCTCATAAGACGGGCTTTCTACTCTGAAATCCGGTAAAATGGGGAGGTCGAAAAAGCTACTGTCCGAGGCAGCAGCTTCTGTCGCTTCAAAAGCGCTCGCCTGGGCATGCAGATGTCCTGCTCGGAGCGCTTTTTTCATCATGAGTGGGGCGCCTGGTTTTGGCCCTGTTTGGCCCGGACATGATCCCCCTGATTCCTGTTAAAGCAGTGTCGTCAACTTCGCACTTATATTAGTTAATGAACAACATACGCAACTTCTCCATCATCGCCCATATTGACCACGGTAAATCGACCCTGGCTGACCGCATCATTCAATTGTGCGGCGGCTTGTCCGACCGCGAGATGGAGGCGCAGGTGCTCGATTCGATGGATCTGGAGCGCGAGCGCGGCATTACCATCAAGGCGCAAACGGCGGCCCTGCACTACAAGGCGCGCGACGGCCAGATCTACAACCTGAACCTGATCGATACGCCGGGCCACGTCGACTTCAGCTATGAAGTGTCGCGCTCGCTCTCAGCGTGCGAAGGCGCGCTGCTGGTGGTGGACGCGTCGCAAGGCGTGGAAGCGCAAACGGTCGCCAACTGCTACACGGCGCTGGACCTGGGCGTGGAAGTGGTGCCCGTGCTGAACAAGATCGACTTGCCGAACGCCGACCCGCCGAACGCCATTGCCGAGATCGAAGACGTGATCGGCATCGACGCGGGCGACGCCGTGCATTGCTCGGCCAAGACGGGCCTGGGCGTGCAGGACGTGCTGGAATCCCTGATCGCCAAGGTGCCGCCGCCGAAGGGCGACCCGGATGCGCCGCTGCAGGCGCTGATCGTCGATTCCTGGTACGACTCCTATGTGGGCGTGGTCATGCTGGTGCGCGTGGTCAACGGTACTCTGAAGCCAAAGGACAAGATCCGCCTGATGGCCACCGATTCGGTGCAGCTGGTGGAAGACATCGGCGTATTTTCTCCCCGTTCGCAATCCCTGCCGCAACTCTCCGCTGGCCAGGTGGGCTTCATCATCGCCGGCATCAAGGAATTGAAAGCGGCGAAAGTGGGCGACACCGTCACCCTGGCCAATCGTCCCGCCGCCGAGCCATTGCCTGGCTTCAAGGAAGTGCAGCCGCAGGTGTTCGCCGGCCTGTTCCCCGTGGAAGCGAACCAGTACGACGCGCTGCGCGACTCGCTGGAAAAGCTGAAACTGAACGACGCGGCCCTGATGTACGAGCCGGAAGTGTCGCAGGCGCTGGGCTTCGGTTTCCGCTGCGGCTTCCTGGGCTTGCTGCACATGGAAATCGTGCAGGAGCGCCTCGAGCGCGAATTCGACATGGACCTGATCACGACGGCGCCGACCGTGGTGTATGAAGTGATCCAGCGCGATGGCAGCCTGATCAACGTCGACAACCCGTCGAAGATGCCGGACCCGTCGCGCATCGAGGAAGTGCGCGAGCCTATCGTCACCGTCAACCTGTACATGCCGCAGGAATACGTGGGTTCCGTGATTACCCTGTGCATCGCCAAGCGCGGCATCCAGATGGACATGAGCTACCACGGCCGCCAGGTCAAGCTGGTGTATGAAATGCCGATGGCCGAGATCGTGCTGGACTTCTTCGATCGCCTGAAATCGACGTCGCGCGGCTATGCCTCGATGGACTACGAGTTCAAGGAATACCGCGCGGCCGACGTGGTCAAGGTCGACATGCTGATCAACAGCGAAAAAGTCGATGCGCTGGCCATCATCGTCCACCGTTCTAACAGCCAGTACCGTGGCCGCCAGGTGGCCGCCAAGATGCGCGAACTGATCCCGCGCCAGATGTTCGACGTGGCGATCCAGGCGACCATCGGCGCGAACATCATTTCGCGCGAGAACGTGAAAGCCCTGCGCAAGAACGTGCTGGCCAAGTGCTATGGCGGCGATATCAGCCGCAAGAAGAAATTGCTGGAAAAACAAAAGGCGGGCAAGAAGCGCATGAAGCAAGTGGGTTCCGTGGAAATCCCGCAAGAAGCATTCCTGGCAATTTTACAAGTGGACGATAAATGAACCTGCAAGTGATCTTAGGAAATTTCGCTTTAATCCTGTTCGTGCTGATGGTGCTGACGGGCCTGGTCTGGTGCCTGGATGTGTTTTATCTGTCCAAGCAGCGCCGCAAGGCGGCCGACCGCGCCCTGGCGGAGTTCGATGCGCGCCAGTCCAAGCTGGCCGCCGAGGGCATCAAGTCCGATGCGGGCGGCAGCCGCGCGAGCATCGAGGCGGCCCTGTTGCGCCAGCCCACCTGGGTCGAGTATTCGGGCAGCTTCTTCCCCGTCATCGCGCTCGTGTTCTGCCTGCGCTCGTTCCTGTACGAGCCGTTCAAGATCCCGTCGAGCTCGATGGTGCCGACCTTGCTGGTCGGTGACTTGATCCTGGTCAACAAGTTCACCTATGGCATTCGTTTGCCGATCGTTAACAAGCGCATCATTGAAGTCAACGATCCGCAGCGCGGCGACGTGATGGTGTTCAAGTACCCGAAAGATATGTCGCAAGACTATATCAAGCGCGTGATCGGTGTGCCCGGTGATAAAATCACCTATGAAAACAAGCGCTTGACGGTTAACGGCAAGGAAGTGGCGTACACCCCGCTGGACGACTACCTCGATGACGAAAGCACGGTCTACCACAAGCAGCTGGAAGAAAACCTGACGGGCGTGAGCCACCGCATCCTCAACGACGAGCCCGCTCCCACGTTGAACTTGCGTGAAGTGAAGGATTTCCCGCACAAGGAAGCGTGCAACTACAACGAAGACGGTTTTACGTGTGTGGTGCCACAAGGCAATTACTTCATGATGGGCGACAACCGCGACAATAGCGCGGACAGCCGCTACTGGGGCTTCGTGCCGAACGAGAACATCGTCGGCAAGGCTTTCCTGGTGTGGATGAACTTCAGCAATCCGAAACGCGTGGGCGGCATACACTAAGCCGGCCTGGTCTGTAATGGACCGCCCCTGGCTGCCGCGCCGATTCCCCGCGCGGCGGCCAGCCGAATTACTCAGATGACACAGAAACAATAATGAATCTTCAGCTATTGCAAACCCGTTTAGGCTATACGTTCCAGGATGCTGGCCTGTTGCAGCAAGCCTTGACGCACCGTAGCCACAGCAGTTTGCATAACGAGCGGCTGGAATTCCTCGGCGACTCCATCCTCAACTGCGTGGTCGCCTCCATCCTGTACGAGCGTTTCAAGTCCATCGACGAGGGCGATCTGTCGCGCCTGCGCGCCAACCTGGTCAAGCAGCAGTCGCTGTATGAGATCGCGCAAAAGCTGGAACTGTCGCAATTCCTGCGCCTGGGCGAAGGCGAGCTGAAATCGGGCGGCTTCCGCCGTCCATCGATCCTCGCCGACACGCTGGAAGCCCTGCTGGGCGCCATCTTCCTCGACACGGGTTTCGACGCCGCCAGCACGGTGATCCGCGCGTTCTATATCCCCATCCTCGACTCGGTCGATCCGCAAACGCTGGGCAAGGATGCCAAGACCCTGCTGCAGGAGTTTCTGCAGAGCAAGAAAATTTCGCTGCCACAGTACAACGTGGTGGCCACCCACGGCGCCGCCCACAGCCAGGAATTCGAGATCGAATGCCTGGTGCCGAAATTGAATATCCAGGTTTACGGCCGTGGCGGAAGCCGCCGCGCCGGTGAGCAAGCCGCCGCCAAACTGGCGCTGGACGTGGCCGAGCAGGCACTGTTGAAGTCGCCAGCCGCCAGCCGCAAGCCCAAACCGCGCGCCGCCCAGCTCAAGCTGGCCGGCATTGCCACCATCCAGAGCGACGACGCGCAAGCCCCTGCGGCACCGGCGATCGCCGCTCACACTAAACAGAATCGACACTAGCATGACAGCCACCAAAATGCCCGACAACTTCCGCTGCGGCTATATCGCCATCGTGGGCCGCCCCAACGTGGGCAAATCGACCCTGATGAACGTGCTGATCGGCGCGAAGGTCAGCATCACTTCGCGCAAGGCGCAAACCACGCGCCACCGCATCACGGGCATCCAGACGCTGCCGGACGCGCAATTCATCTACGTCGACACGCCTGGCTTCCAGACGCGCCATTCGAACGCGCTGAACAAGACGCTGAACAAGACCGTCACGAACACGCTGATTTCCTCGGACGTCATCCTGTACGTGATCGAGGCGGGCACGTTTGGCCCGGCCGACCAGCAAGTGATGGACCTGCTGCCGAAGGAAGTGCCGTGCATCCTCGTCATCAATAAATCGGACCGCGTGAAGGACAAGGCCGTGCTGCTGCCGTTCGCGCAAAAGATCGCCGCCATGCGCGACTTTGCCGCCATCGTGCCCGTCTCGGCCAAGCTGCATTTCCAGCTGGAAGGCTTGCAGAACGAGATCAAGCGTTTCTTGCCGGAAAACCAGCCCATCTTTGGCCCGGACGACATCACGGACCGCAGCGAAAAATTCCTCGCCTCGGAAATCGTGCGCGAAAAACTGTTCCGCTTCGTCGGCGACGAACTGCCGTACACGAGCACCGTGCTGATCGAGAAATTCGAGCAGGAAGGCGATCTGCGCCGCGTGTTCGCCGCCATCCTGGTCGAGCGCGATACGCATAAATCCATGATTATCGGCAACAAGGGCGCGCGCCTGAAGGAAGTCTCCACCCAGGCCCGCCTGGACATGGAAAAGTTGTTCGGCGGCCCCGTGTACCTGGAAATCTGGGTCAAGGTCAAGTCGGGCTGGGCCGACAACGAGGCGGGCTTGCGCGCCTACGGCTACGAGTAATCCGCAACCCGGGGGCGACGCTACACGCATGAGCACCACCACGCCAGCGCAGCGCGATCCTGCGCCAGCTTCACCTGCTGCATCTGCTGCATCTGCACCCGTCCCCGCGCCGGCGGCCATCGCGCCGCCGGCCGCACCTTCCGCAGCGCCTGCGTCGCCGCCTCCACGGCGCAGCCGTCCGCCCGCGCGCGACGGCCGCATCACGGGCCAGCCCGCCTTCGTGCTGCACAGCTACCCGCATAAAGAAACCAGCCTCATCGTCGACGTGTTTACGCGCGAGTACGGCCGCATCGCGCTCGTCGCCAAGGGCGCCAAGCGGCCCCATTCGCAGTTGCGCGGCGTGCTGCAGACGTTTCAGCCGCTGCAGGCGGGCTGGACGGGGAAATCCGAGCTGCGCATCCTGACGGGCGCGGAATGGGTGGGCGGCATGTTGCCGCTGGAAAAGACCGCCCTGCTGTGCGGTTTCTATCTGAACGAATTGCTGGTGAAACTGCTGGCGCGCGACGACCCGCATCCCGTCCTGTTCGACCATTACGTTGCCACCTTGAATCAACTGGCGCACAATGAGCCGCCGCCCATCGTGCTGCGCAAGTTCGAGCGCGCGCTGCTCAAGGAAACGGGCGTGGCGGCCGACCTGACGCGCTGCACGGGCACGCGCCAGGCCGTCGAGGCGGGGCAGGTGTACGTGGTCGACCCGGAGCGGGGGCCGCGCCCGGCGCGCGCCGCCGACGCCTGGCCCAAGATCACGGGCAAGACCCTGCTCGACATGGAGCGCGAAGATTATCTCGATGTGGCCACGCAGGCGCAAAGCAAGCTGCTGATGCGCTTTTTGCTGGCCCATCAACTGGGGGCGCCACCTTGAACACGCGCCAGATACTGATCGATTTAATGCAGCTGTAGTGCTGCTCTTTACATTGCAGCGCTACGGCACTTTACGGATACCATCACTATGAGCTTTTTGCAGCCTGCCGGCCCCGTCATCGACCTGGGCGTCAATATCGACCACGTGGCCACCTTGCGCAATGCGCGCGGCACCGCGTATCCGGACCCGGTCCGCGCTGCCCTGCTGGCCGAACAGGCGGGTGCCGACGCCATCACCCTGCATCTGCGCGAAGACCGCCGCCACATCAAGGATGCGGACGTGATCGCCATCGCGCCGCAATTGCTCACGCGCATGAACCTGGAAGCGGCCGTGACGCAGGAAATGCTCGACTTCGCCTGCCGCATCCGCCCGGCGGACGTGTGCCTGGTGCCGGAAAAACGCACGGAAGTGACCACCGAGGGCGGTCTGGACGTGGTGCGCTACTTCAAGGAAGTGCAGGCGGCCGTGAAGCAATTGCAAGGCGAGGGCATCCGCGTGAGCCTGTTCATCGATGCGGACGAGCAGCAGATCGCCGCCGCCGCCGAACTCGGTGCGCCCGTGATCGAACTGCACACGGGGCGCTATGCCGATACGGCAGGCGCGGAACAGCAGGCGGAGCTGGAGCGCATCAAGGCGGGCGTGCTGTTCGGCGTCGGGCGCGGCCTGAAGGTCAACGCGGGTCACGGCTTGCATTACACCAATGTGCAAGCGATTGCCGCCATTCCCGATATCGCCGAACTGAACATCGGCCACGCCATCGTCGCGCATGCCGTGTTTGTCGGCTGGGAAAATGCCGTGCGCGAAATGAAGGCCATCATGGTGGCCACGCGCCTCGGCCACCGGGCTTGATCATAGATAGCAAGGAGGTGGCATGATCTACGGCATCGGCACCGATATCTGCAAGATTCCCCGCATCGAGGCGGCCCTGGCGCGCCATGGCGAGCGTTTCGCCAGAAAAATACTGGGGCCGCAGGAGCTGGAGAAATTCCGCGCCCGCAGCGCCAAGAATGCCGTGCGCGGCGTGCGCTTCCTGGCCACCCGCTTTGCGGCCAAGGAGGCGTTTTCCAAGGCCATCGGCCTGGGCCTGCGCATGCCGATGACGTGGCCCGCCGCGCAGATGCTGAATCACCCCAGCGGCAAGCCGATGATCGTCTGCAGCGGCGTGCTGGCGGACTTCATGGCGCAACATCGGCTGAGCGCGCAAGTGACCATCAGCGATGAAGAAGAATATGCGGTCGCGTTCGTGATCGTGGAACAGGCAGTGCAAGAATGAGCCAGCAATGACCGAAGCAATACCCGACCTCAATTCCACGGAAACGCCACCCGACCCGCGCGCGCAGGTGCTGGCCACCGTCGCCAAGCTGCCGAACCTGCCCGGCGTGTACCGCTATTTCGATGCCGCCGACAAGGTGTTGTACGTCGGCAAGGCGCGCGACCTGAAAAAACGCGTGTCCAGCTATTTCCAGAAAAACCTGGCCAGTCCCCGCATCGCCATGATGGTCGAGCGCATCGCGCGCCTGGAAACGACGGTCACGCACAGCGAGGCGGAAGCGCTGATCCTGGAAAACAACCTGATCAAGGCGCTGCAGCCGCGCTACAACATCCTGTTCCGCGATGATAAATCGTATCCGTATCTGAAAATCACGAATGGCGATGCGCCGCGCATGGTGTATTACCGGGGCGCGGTGGACAAGAAAAACCAGTATTTCGGGCCGTTCCCCAGTTCCTGGGCCGTCAAGGAATCGATGCAGATCCTGCAAAAGGTTTTTCTCATCCGCACCTGCGAGGACAGCGTCTACGCGAACCGCACGCGGCCCTGCCTGCTGCACCAGATCGGCCGCTGCAGCGCGCCCTGCGTGGACCTGATCAGCAAGGAAGACTATAAAAACGACGTGGAAAACGCGGCGCGCTTCCTGCGCGGGCGCCAGAGCGAAGTGCTGGCCGACCTGGAAAAGAAGATGCACGCGTTTGCCGCCGAGCTGAAATTCGAGCAGGCCGTAGTGGTGCGCAACCAGATCGCCTCGCTGTCGCGCGTGCTGCACCAGCAAAGCATGGAAACGACGGGCGACGCCGACGTCGACATCCTCGCCGTGCTGGTGCAGGGCGGACGCGCCTGCGTCAACCTGGCCATGGTGCGCGGCGGGCGCCACCTGGGCGACCGCGCGTATTTCCCGAGCCAGCTCAGCGATGCGGCGGCGATTGCCGAAGAAACCATCGAGGTGGAAGTGCTGGCCGCCTTCCTGGCCCAGCACTACACGGAGAAATTCATCCCCGGCACCCTGATCCTGAACATCGAATTCGACCAGCCGGCCCTGATGGTGGCGCTGATGGAACAGTGCGGCCACCGCATCAACCTGATCTTCCAGCCGCAGGGACAGCGCCGCCAGTGGCTGGAAATGGCGCAAAAGGGCGCCGGGATTTCGCTGGCGCGCCTGCTGTCGGAGCAGGGCTCGCAGCAGTCGCGCACGCGCGCGCTGGCCGAGGCGCTGCGCCTGGAAACGGAAGACCTCGACAGCCTGCGCGTCGAGTGTTTCGACATCAGTCACACGCAGGGCGAAGCGACGCAGGCCTCGTGCGTCGTGTTCCACCACCACGCCATGCAGAATGGCGAATACCGGCGCTACAACATCAACGACATCACGCCCGGCGACGATTATGCGGCCATGCGCCAGGTCTTGATGCGCCGCTATGAAAAGGTGGCGAATGGCGACGGCGTGATGCCCGACGTGGTCCTGATCGACGGCGGCAAGGGCCAGATCGAAATGGCGCGCCAGGTGTTCGCCGAGCTGGGACTCGATATCAGCTTGATTGTCGGCGTAGCCAAGGGGAGGGGCGCAAGGTGGGCCTGGAAACCCTGCTGTTCGTCGATGGCCGCGCGGCGCAGGAACTGGGCAAGGAGTCGGCGGCGCTGATGCTGATCGCGCAGATCCGCGACGAGGCGCACCGCTTCGCCATCACGGGCATGCGCGCCAAGCGGGCCAAGACGCGCCAGACCTCGCGCCTGGAAGAGATCGAAGGCATCGGCGCCAAGCGCCGCCAGAAACTGCTGTCGCGCTTTGGCGGCTTGCGCGGCGTGGTCGACGCCAGCGTCGAGGACCTGATGTCGGTGGAGGGAATTTCCACGCAGCTGGCGGAAGAGATTTACCGCCAATTGCACTGATGGCGGCGTGGCCTGGTCCGGCGCTGCCGCAACCGGACTAGGCTAATGTTGCCGGGCCATGTAGACTAGTGGCGCTTTCTTCACGCTTTCTTCATGCTCAATTTACCCGTCGGCCGATTGCTCTCTTATGCCTTTTAATATTCCCATCCTTTTGACCTGGCTGCGCGTGGCCCTGATACCGCTCGTCGTCGGCGTGTTTTACCTGCCGCCGTCGATGCTGCTGCATGGCGACCAGAACCTGGTTGCCACCCTGGTCTTCATCGTTGCGGCCGTGACCGACTGGTTCGATGGTTTTCTTGCGCGGCGCTGGAACCAGACGTCGGCCTTCGGTGCCTTCCTCGACCCCGTGGCCGACAAGCTGATGGTGGCGGGCGCCTTGCTGGTGCTGGTGCAGCTGGACCGGGTCAATGCCGTGCTGGCCTTCATCATCATCGGCCGCGAAATCACCATTTCCGCCTTGCGCGAATGGATGGCGCAGATCGGCGCGTCGAAATCGGTGGCCGTCAGCTCGATCGGCAAGATCAAGACGGCCGCGCAAATGACGGCCATTCCCCTGCTGCTGTACCACGAAGTGATCTTCGGCGCGATCGACACCCATGTGTGGGGCGAGAAGCTGCTGTGGATCGCCTGCGTGCTGACAGTGTGGTCGATGTTCTATTACTTGCGCCTGGCATGGCCCTTGATCAAGGAAAAGGCCGGCAACCTCCATTAATTGCACAGGGATTAGGCAGTCGACGGCTTTCTTCGGAATATTTTGCAAAAGACCAGATATTGCCCGTTGACAGCCCCTGTAATCCCTCTATAATGCTGGCCTGTTGTTGATGACGCGGGAGTAGCTCAGTTGGTAGAGCGCAACCTTGCCAAGGTTGAGGTCGAGAGTTCGAGACTCTTCTCCCGCTCCAGTTTTCTGGATCGTGTCATAGGTAAAAACAGCGAATGCAGTAAAAAGTAGTACTGGCGATGTAGTAGAGCTTCTGATACAATGTTGTCCACTGCGGGAGTAGCTCAGTTGGTAGAGCGCAACCTTGCCAAGGTTGAGGTCGAGAGTTCGAGACTCTTCTCCCGCTCCAGTGAACACTGGATCAGCAGTAAAGCAGCACTGGTAAACGGTAGCAAAAAGCAGTAAAATAGCGGTTCGTATGCGGGAGTAGCTCAGTTGGTAGAGCGCAACCTTGCCAAGGTTGAGGTCGAGAGTTCGAGACTCTTCTCCCGCTCCAGCGAAAGCTGAAGCAGTACAGCAAGAATGGCAGTAGCAGAAAATAGAAGCTCCAATGCGGGAGTAGCTCAGTTGGTAGAGCGCAACCTTGCCAAGGTTGAGGTCGAGAGTTCGAGACTCTTCTCCCGCTCCAGAATTCTAAAGGGAAGCTCAGCTGGCTTCCTTTTTTATCCGCCGCAACGCAGTCATGCGGCGTGATCAGGCGGTAAACAAGCTCCAATGCGGGAGTAGCTCAGTTGGTAGAGCGCAACCTTGCCAAGGTTGAGGTCGAGAGTTCGAGACTCTTCTCCCGCTCCAGTTTTCAAGGTGGGCCGCAAGGCGCATCCAAGCAGTTCCTCTGGCGAGGTAGCAAAGAGGTTATGCAGCGGCCTGCAAAGCCGTTTAGACGGGTTCGATTCCCGTCCTCGCCTCCAGATGAAAAAAATAGCCCACTTTCGAGTGGGCTATTTTTTTGTCTGCGGCCTCGCCAGACTTTGCCCGCTGTGCATCTTGTATAATGCCGGCAAGCTCAGCCGCGCCGCCTGGCGCCTTGATGAAACTTCCCCTTTCCGCCAGACCGATGTAGTCACTGACGACTTTCCTGCTCCGTTCAACCTCAGCGCACCTTTTCTGTGACGCCCGCTGGCTTGGCTGCGCCTGGTTATTTTTCATCAGGCCGGCATTTCTCTGTTCCGACTTTGGATACGCATCAATGATCAACGCAACTTTTCGGGAAGAGTGGTTCTCGAACATACAAAAAAACGTCCTGGCGGGCCTGACCACCTCGTTCGCGCTGGTGCCGGAATGCATCGCCTTTGCCCTGGTGGCGCAGTTGAATCCCCTGATGGGCCTGTATGGCGCCTTCATCATCTGCGCATTCACGGCCATCTTTGGCGGGCGCCCCGGCATGATTTCCGGCGCGGCCGGTTCCATGGCCGTCGTCATCGTGGCGCTGGTGGCCCAGCATGGCGTGCAATACCTGCTGGCGACCGTGGTGCTGAGCGGCATCATCATGGCGCTGTTCGGCCTCTTGCGCCTTGGGAAGTTGATACGCATGGTGCCCTACCCGGTGATGCTGGGCTTCGTGAATGGCCTGGCCATCGTCATCGCCATGGCCCAGCTGGAACACTTTCGCCAGGCCACGCCGCAGGGTGAACAATGGCTGCAAGGCACGCCCTTGTATGTGATGGTCGCCCTGGTGGCGCTGACCATGGCCATCGTCTACGTGCTGCCGCGCCTGACAAAAGCCGTGCCGCCCGCGCTGGTGGCCATCCTGGGCGTGGGCGTGCTCAGCCATTTCCTGCACCTGCCCACGCGCACCCTGGGCGACCTCGCGCATATCGCCGGCGGCTTGCCGGCCCTGCATTGGCCCACGGTGCCGCTGGACATGGCCACCTTGCACATCATCTTTCCGTATGCGGCGCTGATGGCCATGGTGGGGCTGCTGGAAACCTTGCTCACCTTTAATCTCACCGATGAGATGACGGAAACGCGGGGCCAGCCCAATCGCGAATGCATCGCCCTGGGCGCCTCGAACGTCGTGTCGGGCCTGTTTGGCGGCATGGGCGGCTGCGCCATGATCGGGCAGACCATGATCAACCTGAGCTCGGGCGGCCGCTCGCGCCTGTCGGGCGTCACGGCCGGCGTGATGATTTTATTGTTCATCCTGTTCCTCTCGCCGCTGATCGAACGCATTCCGCTGGCCGCGCTGGTGGGCGTGATGTTCGTCGTGGCGCAGCAGACGTTTGCCTGGGGTTCCCTGCGCGTGCTGGGCAAGGTGCCGCTGCAGGATGCGCTGGTGATCGTCGCCGTGACGGTGATCACGGTGTTTACGGACCTGGCGATGGCGGTGCTGTGCGGCATCGTGATTGCCGCCTTGAATTTTGCCTGGCAACATGCGCGCGAGATGCGCGCCGACATCGATGATGGCAGCTCCGGCGTGCGCGTGTACCTGCCGCACGGCACCCTGTTTTTCGCCTCGACCACGCATTTCCAGGAACTGTTCCAGCCGGCCGCCGATCCGGCCCGCGTCATCCTCGATTGCCGGCATCTGCACATGGCCGATCACTCGGCCATCGCGGCCATCGAAGCCTTGTATGAGCGCTACGACAAGGCCGGCAAGCACCTGCAGGTGACGCATCTGTCCGCCCGTAACCAGGCCTTGCTGCAGCGGGCCGGGGTGGATGTGAGCGTGGCGTAAAATACGGGATTGCTGAATGTCTGTGGAGTGTGAATGCTGTCGTACGAACAAGAACAATTATTGCAACAAAGCCAGACGGCTTTTGATGCCTACTATGACGCGCTGGGTGCGTCGCTGGTGAGTTTTGTCGAGCGCCTGGGCATCCAGCCCGCGCACGAAGTGCTGAGCAACGCGGCCGAGTACCTGCCGTACATCGATGCGGCCATGCGCACCATCGTCATCCGCGACGAGAGCTGGCAATGGGTCAAAACCATGCTCGGCTACTTTATCGGCGAATACTTCGTGCAAGGCCATGCGGGTTGCTGGTATGTGGAAACGCGGGCCGAATCGCCGCATTTCTGCCGCATCATGGTAGGCGGCTTCGAGCATGGCTTGCCGATGGACGCCGCCATCGATCCGGAGGCGCTGGCGCTGGCATTTCTGGGGCAATCCGCGCCGCGCGAGCTGGCGGCACTGATCGCCACAGCGCAAGCCGGCGCGGCTTGATGCCGCGCGGCTTGCAGCAGCTTTAAAACTCTTCCCACTCGCCTTCGGCAGGTGCCGTTGCCTTGCCGCTGGCGCGCGTCGCGGGCAGGCGCAGGGCAGGGATGGAGGCCTTGCGGACTGGCGCTGCCGGGGTTGCCGGCGCGCTGCGCTGCGCCGCCTTGGCGCTGAAGCGGTCGGTGGCCGCCGCGTTGGCGTCCAGGCGGAAGACGCTGACCACCTGTGCCAGTTCGCTCGCCTGTTCCTGCATCGCTTCTGCCGCTGCCGAGGCTTCTTCCACCAGGGCCGCATTTTGCTGGGTCACCTGGTCCATTTCGGAAATGGCCTGGTTGACTTGCTCGATGCCGGCGCTTTGCTCTTCGCTGGCGTTGCTGATCTCGCTCATGATGGACGTGACGAAGCCGATGCTTTGCACGATTTCTTCCATCGTCTTGCCCGCCTTGTCGACCAGGTCCGTGCCCACGTCGACCTTTTGCACGGAATCGTCGATCAAGCCCTTGATTTCTTTTGCCGCCGCCGCCGAGCGCTGCGCCAGGTTGCGCACCTCGGTTGCCACGACGGCGAAGCCGCGGCCCTGTTCGCCGGCGCGCGCCGCTTCCACGGCCGCGTTCAAGGCCAGGATGTTGGTCTGGAAGGCGATGCCGTCGATGACGGAGATGATGTCGACGATTTTCTTCGACGAGGTATTGATCTCGCCCATGGTGGCGACCACTTCGGCCACCACGGCGCCGCCGCGGCTGGCGATGCCGGCCGCGTCGCCGGCCAGCTTATTCGCCTGGCGCGCATTGTCCGCATTCTGTTTCACGGTCGAGGTCAGTTCTTCCATCGACGAGGCCGTTTCTTCCAGCGAACTGGCTTGCTGTTCCGTGCGCGACGACAGGTCCTGGTTGCCGGCGGCGATTTCTGCGGACGCCGTGGCGATGGTGTCGGTGCCGCTGCGCACCTGGCCCACGATGCCGACGAGGCTGTCGTTCATGGTTTTCAGGGCGTGCATCAGCTGGGCCGTTTCATCGCGGCCCTGCACCGTGATGGTGCTGCTCAGGTCGCCAGCTGCCACGGTTTCCGCCACTTTCACGGCGTCGCGGATGGGGCCGGTGATCGAGCGCGTGATCCACCACGCAAAACCGATGCCCATCAGCACGGCCAGCACGCCCATGGTGATCAGGAAGATGCGCGTGCCGCTGTAGGCTTCGATGATGCTGGCGCCGACGCCGTCGGCAGCCTTGATCTGCATGCCGGCAAAGCGCTTCACTTCGGCCAGGTAGGCCACGGTGATCGGTGCGACTTCCTTCTCGAACACGATCTTGGCACCGGCTACGTCGCCGTCGGCCTTCATCTTGAAGGCGCGCGCGCGCGTCGTCACGTAGTCGGTGCGCACCTTGCGCACGACCTTGAACTGCTCGATCACGGCCGGGTTGAGCAAGGAGGCGATGATGTCGTCCTGCAGCTTGCTGGAACGTTCCGCATCGACCTTCAGGTCTTCCTCGATCTTGGCGCGCACGACAGGATCGGTGATTTCGAACGAGGCGACGCCGCGCACGCTGTTGAGTTCGATGATCTTCGACCATTCGGCCACCATGCGCTGGTTCTTGATGCTGGTATTGATCAGGCGGTAAGTCAGGTCGCTGGCCGTTTGCATGCGCACGAGGGCGGTAACGGTCAAGGCGGCAAGCAACAGCAATACGACAGCAAAGCCGACGCCAAGGCGGCTGCCGATGTTCAGGTTTTTCATGTAATTCCTAACAGTTTAATAGTCATGATCGCCGCCGCCAGCAGGGGCGGACAGGCGCCGCAAGGCGCAGGGGATCGGGGTCTTCGGGTGCCGCGTGATGGCTGTGCGGCGCGCCGCGCTGAGCGTGGCGTTGGAGGTGAAGCAGGGGGCATGCCGGTCAGGCTGACCGTTGCCCAGCAAGCCGCAAGTATAGCATTGACGCACAGAAATAGTTTCTTACGGCAATTTTAATTATTTTTTGATATTGATTTCCTGTTGCTTTTTTACATCAAGTCCCTCGTCCATAAGTACTATCACTTACATTCCGCCTTACTTTTTCCATTCGTGGCTGATAAAATACTAATGATAATCATTCGTATTAAACCATCGACCAGGGAATTGTATGCAGCAACGTCGCAAGCCAGGATGCAAACCGATCACCATCGCCGTACTGGGCGCCTTGACCTTCGGCGCCACGCCATTGGCGGCATGGGCGCAGGAAAGCATGCCCGCCGTCACCGTGACCGCGGCCAAGGACAAGGATGGCTATGTCGCCGCCACCTCCGCCAGCGGCACCAAGACGGAAATGGCCCTGCGCGACGTGCCGCAGACGATCAACGTGGTGCCGGCCGCCGTCATCCGCGACCAGAACGCCATGTCGATCCAGGACATCATGAAGAATATCCCCGGCGTGGGCTTGTCCACGGGCGACGGCCAGCGCGACCAGGTGTTCATCCGCGGTTTCACGGCCATCGGCGACCAGTTCGTCGACGGCTTCCGCGATGACGCCCTGTATTTCCGCGACCTGTCGAACGTCGAGCGCCTGGAAGTGATCAAGGGGCCGGCCGCCGTGCTGTACGGCCGTGGTTCCTCGGGCGGCCTGGTCAACCGCATCACCAAGAAGCCGGGTATCGATATCACGGACGTGGCTTTGAGCCTGACGAATACGGCAGGGCGCCGCGGCGAAGTCGATGTGGGCCGTGTCGGTGAGACGGTGGACTGGCGCGTCACGGGCGCGCGCGAATTGTCCGACAGCTACCGCGACCAGCAATTCATCAACCGCACGGCGCTGGCGCCTTCCTTGGCCATCCGCCTCTCAAACGCGACGAAACTGCTGCTGCAGGGCGACTACCTGGAAGACCGCCGCCTGACGGACTTCGGCATCCCGTCCTACCAGGGCCGTCCCGTCGCCGTCGATGCGGGCACCTATTATGGCGCCGCGAATGCCCGCGATGCCGACTTCAGCCAGTCGCGCGTGGTCTCCACGGCCGCCACCCTGACGCACAAGTTCAGCGATAGTTTGTCGCTGCGCAATGCCTTCCGCTATTACGATTACCACCTGGACCGCAACAACACGAATATTTCCGGCAACGTCAACGAAGTCAAGGGCACGATGAACCTCGGTCACGCCAAGCTCAACCGTGACGAGAGCGGCTGGTTCAACCAGACGGAATTGACGCAAAAGCTGGTCACGGGCAGCCTGCGCCACGAAGTGCTGTACGGCGCCGAGTTCGGCAAGCAGAACAAAGATGCCAGCAGCTGGGCCTCGACCGTGGTGGCGACGAATGTGTCGATCTTCCATCCCGTCCTGCCTGTGGTTAACCGCAGCAAGCTGGGCGCGCGCAGCGATACCTTCGGCACCTACGACACGGCGGCCGCCTACGTGCAGGACGCCATCAGCTTCAGCGACGGGTGGAAGGCGCTGGCCGGCTTGCGCTACGACCGCTACCAGCAGCAGTCGCGCCTGGCCAATGCGCTTGGCGTGACGACGGCGGACCTGTCGCGCACGGATTCGGCCTACAGCCCCCGCGCCGGCCTCGTCTGGCAACCGGGCGCGGCGCAATCGTACTACGCCTCGTGGAGCCGTTCGTTCCAGCCGAGCGGCGAGAACTTCGCCCTGGCCGCGAATAACGCCGACCTGGCGCCGGAAACCACGCGCAACACGGAAGTGGGCGCCAAGTACGAGCTGTGGGGCGGCCGCGCCAACGCCACCGTGTCGCTGTTCCGCCTGGAGCGCGACAACATCAAGACCAGCGACCCGATCACGAACCGCATCGTGCCCGTCGGCACGCAGCGCACGGATGGCCTGGAACTGACCTTCAATGCGGACTTGCACGACGGCTGGAAAATGATGGCCGGCTATGCGTATCTGGACGCCACCATCACCGATTCCATCGCCGTCGACCGCAGCGTGAATGCGCCGGGCACCACGACGGCCAGCTCCGTCGCCATCAAGGGCAAGCGCGCTACCTTGACCGCGCGCAATACGGCCAACCTGTGGCTGACGAAAGACCTGGGCCACGGCTTCACGGTGGGCGGCGGCGCGAATGCCGTCGGCAGCCGTTTCGCCAATCCGGGCAACACGGTGGTCCTGCCCGGCTACGTGACGGCCGACGCCATGGCCGCTTACCGCACGGGCCGCTATGAAGTGCAGCTGAACGTCAACAATATCGGCGACACGCGCTACATCGTGTCGGGCCACGGTTCCAGCCCGAACCTGAGCTTGCCGGGCGCGCCGCGCAACGTGGCGCTGACCTTGCGCTACAGCCTGTAATTTTTGCCGTTCCCCGAAAGAACCCGCTCGCGAGCGGGTTTTTTCATGCCTGCCCATTTAGAGGAAGTGTTCGGTATGGATAAATTAATGTTGACTGCGAGCAATTTTTTCCGGCGGACTGAGCCTTGACTGGGTTTGAGGGGTAAAATACGCGTCATACGGCACAGGCATGGTGCTTATATCTTGGTGATATGACACTATCATGACGCCGTATGACTTTTTATTTACTCACATCATAGAGGTCTGATATGGTTCAGATATCCAGGCGCCAGTTCCTTCGGGTAACTGGCGCCACGATTGCTGGCTCCAGCCTCGCCTTGCTCGGTTTCGCGCCGGGGCAGGCGTTGGCAGAGGTACGGCAATACAAGCTGGCTCGCACGACCGAGACCCGCAATACCTGTCCTTACTGTTCCGTTGGCTGCGGCGTCCTGCTGTATGGCCTGGGCGATGGCGCGAAAAATGCCGTCTCCAGCATCATCCACGTGGAAGGCGATGCCGATCACCCGGTGAACCGCGGCACGCTGTGCCCGAAAGGCGCCAGCCTGGTCGACTTCATCCACAGCCCGAACCGCCTGAAAGTGCCCGAATACCGCGCACCGGGCGGCACGGAATGGCAACCGATCTCCTGGGATGTGGCGCTCGACAAGATCGCGCGCCTGATGAAGGATGACCGCGACGCCAACCTGATCGAAAAGAATGCCGACGGCAAGACCGTCAACCGCTGGCTCTCCACCGGCATGCTGGCCGCGTCCGCCGGCAGCAACGAAGTCGGGTATCTGACCCACAAGACAGTGCGCAGCATGGGGATGCTGACCTTTGATAATCAGGCGCGTGTATGACACGGACCGACGGTGGCAGGTCTTGCCCCGACGTTTGGCCGTGGCGCGATGACGAATCATTGGGTCGATATCAAGAATGCCGACGTGATCCTGGTCATGGGCGGCAATGCAGCAGAAGCACATCCTTGCGGATTCAAATGGGTAACGGAAGCGAAGGCGCATAACAAGGCCAAGCTGATCGTTGTCGATCCGCGTTTTACCCGTACCGCATCCGTGGCAGATTACTACTGCGCCACGCGTACCGGCACGGACATCGTCTTCCTCGGCGCGATCATCAATTATCTGCTGACGAACGACAAGATCCAGCATGAGTACGTGCGCAACTACACGGACATGCCTTTCATCGTGCGCGAAGACTATGCGTTCGAAGACGGCCTGTTCTCTGGTTTCGACAAGGAAAAAGGCAAGTACACCAACAAGGCCACCTGGGATTACGAGATCGGCGACGACGGCTACGCCAAGGTCGACCCGACCCTGGAACACCCGCGCTGCGTCTACCAGATGATGAAGAAGCACTACTCACGTTACACGACCGAGATGGTCGAACGGACGTGCGGCGTGTCGGCCGACAAGTTCCACAAGGTGGCGGAAGCTTTGGCTTCGACCGCCGTGCCGGGACGCGCCGGTACCATCCTGTACGCGCTGGGCTGGACGCACCACTCGACGGGTGCGCAAACCATCCGCACGGGCGCCATGGTGCAGCTGTTGCTGGGCAACATGGGTATCGCGGGCGGCGGCATGAACGCCTTGCGCGGCCACTCGAACATCCAGGGCTTGACCGATCTGGGCCTGATGTCGAACCTGTTGCCAGGCTACATGACCTTGCCGAACGAGGGCGAGCAGGATTTCGATGCCTACATCGCCGCGCGCGCCACCAAGCCGCTGCGGCCGAACCAGCTCAGCTACTGGAGCAATTACCGCAAGTTCCACGTCAGCTTCATGAAGACGTGGTGGGGCGACTTTGCCACCGCGGACAACAACTACGCCTTCGACTATCTGCCGAAACTCGACAAGCCGTATGACTTGATGCAAGCCATCGAGAACATGCACCAAGGCAAGATGACGGGCTATATCTGCCAGGGTTTCAACGTGCTGGCGTCCGCGCCGAACAAGCAGAAGGTCACGGAAGCGCTGTCGAAGCTGAAGTTCCTCGTCATCATGGACCCGCTGGCTGTGGAAACGGGCGAATTCTGGAAGGCGCACGGGCAATACCACGAAGTCGATCCCACCAAGATCATGACGGAAGTGTTCCGCTTGCCGACCAGCTGCTTCGCCGAGGAACGCGGTTCGCTGGTCAGTTCCTCGCGCGTGCTGCAGTGGCACTGGCAGGCGGCCGAACCGCCGGGCCAGGCGCGCAGCGACCTGGAGATCATGTCGGGCCTGTTCTTGCGCATGCGCAACATGTACAAGAAAGAGGGCGGCAAGTTCCCCGATCCTATCGTCAACCTGACGTGGAATTATGCGCAGCCGCATAACCCGCAACCGGAAGAAATCGCCCGCGAATTCAACGGCAAGGCGCTGGCCGACTTGTACGATCCGAAAGATCCGACCAAGCTGCTGGTGAAAAAGGGCGAGCAGCTGGCCTCGTTTGCGCAATTGCGCGACGACGGCACGACCACCAGCGGTTGCTGGATCTTCGCCGGCAGCTGGACGCAGGCGGGCAACCAGATGGGACGGCGCGACAATAGCGACCCGACCGGCATCGGCCAGACTCTGGGCTGGGCCTGGGCGTGGCCGGCGAACCGCCGCGTGCTGTACAACCGCGCCTCGTGCGACCTGAAGGGCAAGGCCTTCGATCCGACCCGCAAGTTGATCGAATGGAATGGCACGAACTGGAGCGGGGCCGATATTCCCGACTTCAAGGTCGACGAACCGCCGGAAAACGGCATGGGGCCGTTCATCATGCTGGGCGAGGGCGTGGCGCGCTTCTTTGCGCGCGGCGCCATGGCCGAAGGGCCGTTCCCCGAGCATTACGAGCCGTTCGAAAATCCGCTGGGCTACAACCCCATGCATCCGAAAAACCCGCAGGCGACCAGCAATCCGGCCGCGCGCGTGTTCGCCGATGACCGCAAGCTGTTCGGCACGCACGAGGAATATCCGCATGTGGCCACCAGTTACCGCCTGACCGAGCATTTCCATTACTGGACCAAGCATGCGCGCCTGAACGCCATCATCCAGCCGCAGCAATTCGTTGAAATCGGCGAAGAGCTGGCCAAGAGCATCGGCGTGGTGGCTGGCGGCGAAGTGCGCGTCAGTTCCAAGCGCGGCCACATCATCGCCAAGGCCGTCGTCACCAAGCGCATCAAGGCCTTGATGATCGAGGGCAAGCCGGTGCATACCGTCGGCCTGCCGCTGCACTGGGGCTTTACGGGCGTGGCCAAGCCGGGGTATCTGATCAATACCCTGACGCCGGGCGTGGGGGATGCGAATTCGCAAACGCCGGAATTCAAGTCCTTCCTCGTGAAGGTGGAAAAAGCATGATGGGAGCTCAATAATGGCACTGCAATCCTTAGATATCCGGCGCCTGTCGGCGACCACGGTAACGCCGCCGCAGGCGCGCAGCCCGGTGACGGGCACCGTGGCCAAGCTGATCGATGTGTCGAAATGCATCGGCTGCAAGGCTTGCCAGACGGCGTGCATGGAATGGAACGACTTGCGGGACGAAGTCGGCGAAAACCATGGCACCTATGACAATCCGACGGACCTGACGCCGCAATCGTGGACGGTGATGCGTTTTGCCGAACACGAAAACAACGACGGCAACCTCGAGTGGCTGATCCGCAAGGATGGCTGTATGCACTGCGAGGACCCGGGCTGTCTGAAAGCCTGTCCGGCGCCGGGCGCCATCGTGCAGTACACGAACGGCATCGTGGATTTCCACCAGGAAAACTGCATCGGCTGCGGCTACTGCGTGGCCGGCTGTCCTTTCGACGTGCCCCGCATTTCGAAAAAGGACGACCGCGCCTACAAGTGCACCTTGTGCTCGGACCGCGTGGCCGTGGGCCAGGAACCGGCCTGCGTGAAGACGTGCCCGACGGGCGCCATCGTCTTCGGCACCAAGGAAGACATGAAGGTGCATGCGGAAGAGCGCATCGTCGACCTGAAGTCGCGCGGTTTCGAGAACGCGGGCCTGTACGATCCGCTGGGCGTGGGCGGCACGCACGTGATGTACGTGCTGCACCATGCCGACAAGCCGAAGCTGTATTCGAACTTGCCGGAACGCCCGCGCATCAGCCCGATGGTGGGCTTCTGGAAGGGCTGGTCCAAGCCGCTGGCGGTGGCCGGCATGGCCGCGACGGCGCTGGCGGGCTTCTTCCATTACACGCGTGTCGGTCCGAACGAAGTGAGCAAGGAAGAAGAGCACGAGGCTTTGGAAGAAGCCAGGCGCATCCGGGAGGAACATAATGAGCCACAGTGACCTGCATGATGGAAAGCTGCGCGACAAGGATGGCAATCCCTTGATCGAACGCTACAACCCGAACGAGCGCACGAATCACTGGGTGACGGCCATCACCTTCGTCATGCTGGCCCTGTCCGGCCTGGCCATGTTCCATCCCTCGATGGCGTGGCTGGCGAACCTGTTCGGCGGCGGGCAATGGACGCGCATTTTGCATCCGTTTGCCGGCCTGGTGATGTTCGTCTCGTTCGCGATCCTCGTGGTGCGCTTCTGGCACCACAACAAGTTCGAGGACGGCGACAAGCAGTGGCTGAAACAGATGGATGACGTGCTCAACAACCGCGAGGACAAGCTTCCGAAGATCGGCAAATACAATGCCGGCCAGAAGATCCTGTTCTTCGTGCTGCTGTTCTGCATGGTGGGCTTGCTGCTGTCGGGCATCGTGATCTGGCGCGCGTATTTCGCGTTCTATTTCCCGATCGGCGTGGTGCGCTTTGCCGCCTTGCTGCATGCCGGTTGCGCATTCGGCATCATCTGCGCCATCATCGTACACATCTACGCGGCGATCTGGGTCAAGGGCTCGGTCGGCGCCATGGTGCGCGGCACCGTCACCTATGGCTGGGCGCGCAAGCACCATCCGAAGTGGTTTGAGGCGGTGGTACGCAACAGCAAGGATTAAGCTGCCGTAAGCGATACCCTGCTGCAAGAGCCGGGGCCGGTCCCACAGGATCGGCCCCTTTCTCTTTATCGATTAAAATACTTTTACATCCCCTTTTTTGATGGGAACTCCATTGGTACAACGTATTCTTCAGCCAGGCGAAATCGAAGGCCTGGACCACAACGCGATTCCGCGCCTGCTGCTGCCGCAGCCTGACAGCCTGTTTACGGCGCGTGCCTTGCGCTTGCGCGAACTGGCGCAGGGCAATATCAAGGGCATCCCCGTCGACGCGGGCATGCAGGGCTATCTGGTGCTGATGGCCGCGCTGGCCGATGCGCAGGCCGCCGTGGTGGGAAAACTGGCGCCCGGCGCCGTGCCTGCCGCCGACCCCGATGCGCTGCGCCGTGCCATCGCCCACCGCATGCCGGTGTTGCCCGTCAGCGGCGCCCGTCCGCCCGTCTGGCGCGACATCTTTGCCAGCCTGCTCGATGAACTGGCCGCCACGGCGGCACGCCAGCCGGCCCTGTCCGGCGGCCTGACGCAGGTGCTGGCGCAACTGCGCGCGCTCGACGCGCCAGCGCTGGACGCCTGCGCCGATGCCGTGCTCGATGAAAACGGCGACAACCTCAATCCCATGCACGCGCCGTTCGTCGCGGCCGCCCTGCAAATCCTGTGGTCGGTGTCGGCCAGCGAACTGCGCGCCGCGCGCGTGCCGGACCTGGAAACGGGCACCCTGTGCCCCGTCTGCGGCTCGCACCCCGTCGCCAGCGTGATCCGCATCGGCGGCCAGTCGCAGGGCTACCGCTACCTGCATTGCGGCATCTGCGAAAGCGAATGGCATATGGTGCGCGTGAAGTGCTCGACCTGCGAACAAAATGGCAAGATCGCCTACCAGGGTCTCGATGCGGCCGACGCCGCGCCGTTCGACCCCGTGGCGGCGAAGGACGACAAGTTACCCAACAAGGCGAATGACCCGAAGAAGGTGGCGCGCGCGGAAACCTGCGACGACTGCCATACCTACCGCAAGGTCTTCAACCAGGAACACGATTACAACGTGGAACCGCTGGCCGACGACCTGGCCAGCCTGATGCTCGACCTGCTGGTGGGCGAAGCGGGCTACCAGCGCGCCAGCGGCAATCCGCTGCTGTGGCTGGGGAAGGGCGAAAGCGGCGAGGGCCAGCAAGCATGACGACGGGGCAGACCGTGCGCCTGCCGTCGGTGGACCGCATCCTGGGCGACGCGGCTTGCCTTGAGCTGATCGCCGCATACGGCCGCGCGCAGACCCTGGCCTGCGCGCGCTCCGTGCTGGCCGACCTGCGCACGGCCATGCTCGCCGGTGCAGTCTGCGAAGAGGGCGCGTCAATCGCCGCCATCGTCGCGCAGGTGGACGAACGGCTGCAATCGCAAGCGCACCCGCGGCTGCGCCCCGTGTTCAACCTGACGGGCACCGTGCTGCACACGAACCTGGGCCGCGCGCTGCTGCCCGACGCCGCCGTGCACGCCGTGGTCGAGGCGCTGCAGTGGCCGATGAACCTGGAATTCGACCTGGAAACGGGCAAGCGCGGCGACCGCGACGACCTGGTCGAGGAACTGCTGCGCGAACTGACGGGGGCCGAAGCGGCCACCATCGTCAACAACAACGCGGCCGCCGTGCTGCTGATGCTGAACACTTTGGCGCAGAACAAGGAAGTGATCGTCTCGCGCGGGGAACTGGTGGAAATCGGCGGTGCCTTCCGCATCCCCGACGTGATGACGCGCGCGGGCGCCGTGCTGCGCGAAGTGGGCAGCACCAACCGCACGCACCTGGCCGATTACGCGAATGGCGTGAATGAAGACACGGCCTTGCTGATGAAGGTCCATTGCAGCAATTACGCGATCACGGGTTTCACGAAAAGCGTGGCGCTCGACGAACTGGTGCCGCTGGCGGCGCAACACGCGATTCCCACGGCCGTGGACCTGGGCAGCGGTACCCTGGTCGACCTGGCGCAGTACGGCTTGCCGCATGAAACGACGGTGCGCGAAACCATCGCGGCGGGCGCCGACCTGGTGACCTTCAGCGGCGACAAGTTGCTCGGTGGTCCGCAGTGCGGCGTCATCGTCGGCCGCGCCGACCTGATCGCGCAAATCAAGCGCAATCCCTTGAAACGCGCACTGAGGGTCGGCAAGCTCACCCTGGCGGCCCTGGCCCCCGTGCTGCAGCTGTACCGCGCGCCGGACTTGCTGGCCGAACGCCTGACCACCTTGCGCCTCTTGACGCGCCCCGCCGCCGCCATGCGCGCGCAGGCGCAAACCCTGCTGCCGCAGTTGCAAGGCGTGCTCGGTGCCGCCTATGTGGTCACGGCCGAAGCCATGCAAAGCCAGATCGGCAGCGGCGCCTTGCCCGTCGACCAGCTGCCCAGCTTTGGCCTGGCCATCCGCAGCGCCCCGGCTCGCGCCTGAGCAACCCATTGGGTGTGCTGGAACAGCGCCTGCGCGCCTTGCCTTGCCCCGTGATCGGCCGCATCGGCCAGGACACGCTGTGGCTCGATTTGCGCTGCCTGGACGCGGCGCACGAGACGGCCTTCATCGCGCAGCTGGCCGGGTTGTCCGCATGATCGTCGGCACCGCAGGCCATATCGACCATGGCAAGACGACCCTCACGCGCGCGCTGACGGGCGTGCACACGGACCGGCTGAAGGAAGAGCAGGCGCGCGGCATCTCGATTGAACTCGGCTACGCCTATCTGCCGCTGGCCGATGGCACGGTGCTGGGCGTGATCGACGTGCCGGGCCACGAAAAATTCATCCGCACCATGGCGTCCGGCGTGACGGGCATCGATTTCGCCCTGCTGGTGGTGGCGGCCGACGATGGCATCATGCCGCAGACGCACGAGCACCTGGCCATCTTGCAGCTGCTGGGCGTGACGCGCGGCGCCGTGGCATTGACCAAGATCGACCGCGCAGACAGCGCCCGCGTGGCGCAGGTGGAGGCGGACATCGAGGCGCTGCTGGCCGGCACGCCGCTGGCGGGCAGCCCGATCTTCCCCACCGCCGCCCATCGCGACAGCGATGCGGGCGTGGCCGCCTTGCTGGCGCACCTGACGCTGGTGGCGCGCAGCCTGCCGCAACGCGATGAGCGGCGCTTGTTCCGCCTGGGCGTGGACCGCGTGTTCACCCTGCCGGGGCAGGGCACCATCGTCACCGGCACGGCGCTGGCGGGACGCGCGCAGGTGGGCGACATGCTGCAGCTGGCGCCCGGCGGCGCGCCGGCGCGCGTGCGCAGCATCCATGCGCAGAACCGCGCGGCCGAGACGGGCATGGCGGGCCAGCGCCTGGCGCTGAACCTGGCCGGCATCGACCGCGAACGCATCGAACGGGGTAACTGGATCGTCGCGCCGGCACTGGCGCAGTGCTCCGAGCGCCTCGACGTGGAACTGACGCTATTGCCCGACGCCGGCGTGCAGCTGAAAGCCTGGTCGCCGCTGCACGTGCACCTGGGCGCCGCGCACCAGCTGGCGCGCGCCGTCATGCTCGATGGCGAAACCCTGTCGCCGGGCCAGACGGGCAGGGTACAGCTGGTGTTCGACGCTCCCATGCACGGCGTGCCGGGCGACCGTTTCGTCGTGCGTAATGCGCAGGCGACGCAGACGGTGGGCGGCGGCATGGTGCTCGACCCGTTCGGCCCCGCGCGCAAGCGCCGCAGCCCGGCGCGCCTGGCCTGGCTCGATGCCTTGGCCGCGTTTGTGGCGCAGGGCGACTATGCGGCCCTGCTGGCGCAAAGCCCGCTGGGGCTGCGCGAGTCGCTGCTGGTGCGGCTGTCGCTGCTGCCGGCGGACGCCATCGCGCTGCCGCCAGACACGCGGCGCATCGCCCTGCGCGGCGACGACGCCCTGCTGCTGGCGCCAGCGGCCTTGCTGGCGCTGCAAGAGCGGGTGCTGGCCGCCTTGGCGGTGTTCCATGCGCGCGCCCCCGACGAGGCGGGGCCGGAACTGTGGCGCCTGAAACGCATCGTCGACGCGGAGATGGAAGACGCCTTGTGGAGCCACCTGATCGAAGGCTTGCTGGCGCAGGGCGGCATCCTGGCGCGCGGCGCCAGTCTGCACTTGCCGACGCACAGCGTGGAACTCACGCCGCAGGAGCAGGCGCTGGCCGAGCCCTTGCTGGCCGCGCTGGAGCAGGGGCGTGCCGATCCGCCCTGGACGCGCGACCTGGCGCGCGACCTCGGCCTGGCCGAGGACGACACGCGCCGGCTCTTGCGCAAACTGGCCAAGGCAGGGCAGATCAGCCAGGTGGTGCACGACCTGTTTTATCACCAGGCGGCGCTGGCCGGGCTGGCGCAGCTGGTGCGGGAACTGGCGCGCCAGGCGGAAGAGGATGCCGGTTTGCCAGCCGGCAATGGCGCCGTGGGCGCGGCCACTTTCCGCGATGCCAGCGGCCTGGGCCGCAAGCGGGCGATCCAGGTTCTGGAGTTCTTCGACCGCGTCGGTTATACTCGCCGTGTTGGCAATGGGCATTTGTTGCGTCCGCAAGCATTGTGGTCCTACACCGCAGCCTTGCCCAACGACTAGCTCAGGCACCGCGGAAAGCACACTCATCCGGTGATGTGGCCGGGCTTCAAACCCGGTGGAGGGCGTCAGACGTTCTCCCGTAGGTTCGACTCCTACTGTTTTCCGCCACTTGTCTTTCTCGCCATCTTCCCCCTCGCATGATGATCCCGGCGTTGGCCCTGAGCCACGTTACGGAAAAATAATGGTTTAATTGATAACGTTCGGCCATGGCTGGCGGGGGCCGATGATACCATCGGGCAGGTGGCAGGGATGCGTATCCCCTGTGGTAGAAGAAGGCAAGCATGAAACAAGCAAGCATGGCATGGCTGCTGGCGGCACTGTTGCTGCCGGCGGCGGCCGGGGCGGGAGGCCTGCGCATCGTCGGCGAGCATTTGCCGCCGTCAAGCATGATGGAAGGCAATGTCGTCGTGGGACGCGAAACGCTGAAGGTGCGCGAGATCATGGCGCGCGCCGGCATCGGCTATACGATGGAACTGCTGCCGTGGAAACGCGCGTATGCGCAGGCGCTGCGCGAGCCTGACACCTGCATCTTTTCCACCACGCGCACGCAAGAGCGCGAAGCGCAGTTTCGCTGGATCGGCCCCCTCAACGAAGCGGAGTGGATACTGTATGGCCTGGCCGAGCGGCATCTGGCGCTGCGCACCCTGGCCGATGCGCGCGGCCTGGTAATCGGCACGGTGCTGGGCGACGCGCGCGACGATTACCTGCGCCAGCACGGCCTGAACGTGGCGCCCGTCACGCAGGAGTGGCTCAATCCGCAAAAGCTGCTGCTGGGGCGCATCGACCTGTGGGCCGTCGGGCTGGCGGTGGGCAGCAAGCCTTTCGTCGGCAAGGAATGGGAGGGCAAGGTGGTGCCGCTGCTGACCTTCAACCGCGTGCAGACTTACCTGGCCTGCAACCTCAAGGTGTCCGAGACGCAGGTGGCGGCCATGCAGCGCGCGGCGGCGGCCATGCGCCGCGACGGCAGCATGGCGCGCGAACAGCTGCGCTGATCCGGTGCGCTGACTCAGCTCTCCAGCCACTGGCGCACGCAGTTGCGCCCTTCGCGTTTGGCCTGGTACAGGGCCTGGTCCGCATGGCTGTAGGCCGTCTCGAAGGCCGTGCCGGCGCGGTTCCAGCTCAGGCCCACGCTGACGGTGATGGCGCGCGTGATGGGCGCCGCATGGCGCTGGCGGCCGACCGTCTCGCAGATGCGCTGCGCCACCTGCGCCGCGTCGTCGCGCGAGGAGGTGGGCCAGACCACGGAAAACTCTTCGCCGCCGACCCGGCCGATGGCCGTTTCCTGTCCCAATAATCCTTTCAAACAGTCGACCACGGCCTGGATCACGCCGTCTCCTGCCGGGTGGCCGAAGTCGTCGTTGACCTGCTTGAACAGGTCGATATCGAGCACGATCAGCGCCATATCGCCCTGCTCCAGGCAGCGCGAGGCGTGGTCGATCACGGCGCCGCGGTTCAGGGCGCCCGTCAGCGGGTCGTGCGTGGCGCGGTATTCGAGCTGGCCGGCCAGCGTCTGCAACTGGCGGTTCAGCAGATGCATGTCGCGCTCGGCGCGGTCGCTGCGGCCGATCAGCCGGCGCGTCTCGCGCATCAGCCGCTCGTAGTGAACGATCAGTTCACCGAGCACGCGGCGCTGCGCCTCGCCGCTGGCGTGAAGGTCGGCGTGCATGCGGCGCGCGGCAGCCAGCGCCGCCGCTTCCACGGTGAACAGGTCGGGCTCCAGCCCGGACTCGGAGAGGGCGGCGCGCATGCCCTAGCTGCCCTGCACGGGATGGTCGTGGAAGTCCAGCGCCGTAAAGTCCTGCTGCAGCTCCTGGCCGAATTCCAGGATGGTGTCGTCGTCCTCGTCGTGATACCAGTTCAGGCGCACCTGGTTGCCGTCCACGGCCGCCTGGTTCAGGGTGTCGAACAGGGTAAACAGCATCTTCGTGCTGGAGCTGTTGAAGTAGGCCAGCGAGACGTTGACGGTGATGGCTGCTGCGCGGCAGTCTTCCAGGTAGGCGCGCACCGCGGCGATCAGCGGGCCATAGAAGGCGGCCGCGTTTTCCGGGTACGACTCGCCCTTGATCGACAGGGTGTGCTGCTCGAAACGGAAGTCGATTTCGGGCGAACTCGGGGTCGCGGCGATGAACAGTGGTGACGGTAATTGCATATGCTTTCCTGAGTCGGCTCTTTCAAATGATGGCTTTGATGCAGAAGATGGTGTGGCCAGGCTCCTGTGGGTCCTGGACGAATTCGAATTCCAGCGGCTCGCTGGCGTCGCGCGCCATGGTCAGAAAACCCAGGCCCGCGCCCTTGCTGTCGGACGGCGCTTCCTCGCGCAGGGCCTTCTTGTAGGCGAGGCGGATTTCTTCCATCGTCATCGTGTGCAGCGGCTCCAGGCGCGCGCGGATCTGCGCCACGTTGTCCGTCGAGACGGGGTTGGCGCACAGCAGGAAAAAGCTGTCGCCGCGCGTGCCGATGCAGAACGAGCCGCGCCGCATCTGCTGGTCCAGCTGCGCATCGGGCGTCAGGCTGTCGGCCGAATAATGCATGATGTTTTGCGACATCTCGATGAACGAGGAAAAGATGCGCCGCCGCGTGGGCCCGGCCGCGCCGGCCGTATCGAGGCGCGCCTTGATGGTTTCGGAAATGGCGCTGACCACGTGCTGCGAGAAATAGCCCACGTAAAAAAAGATGATGTTGCGCTTGCGGGCCACATCCCAAAACTCGTTGAATTCTTCGTACAGCACGTGCGTGCTCCTGGCTAGCCGGTGACCCGGTTTCTTGTTGATAAGGTGGCTCGATGGCGCCCAAACTACAGGCGGAAACAGAAAAAGGTCAGGTCGTCGCGGCGCGGCTGTTTTCCCTGCCACGCGGCGCTGTCCTGCAGCAGCGCCGCCGCCACCTCGCCGGCCGGCGCGTCGCGCCGCGCCAGCAGCTGCTCGCGCATGCGCCGCTTGCCGTAGGCGATGTCGCGCGCGCCGCCGATCTGGTCGAGCAAGCCGTCGGTGGTGAGGAACAGCAGGCTGCCGGCGGGAATGTCGGGCGTCTCGTTGTGCCAGCAGTAGCCGGCCGGCGTGTCGACGTAGCCCACGCCCATGCGAGCGCCGTCGATGGCGCGCACGGTTTCTTCGCCGGGGGCCACCACGTAGAGCGCCAGTTTCGCCCCCGCGAAACGCAGGCTGGCGCTGGCCTCGTCGTAGCACAAAAAGGCGCAATCCATGCCGTCGTTCGAGCCGGCGTGGCCGGTGGCCGCGCCGCTGTCGGCGCCGTCCTGGCCCAGCAGGGTCTTGATGGCGCGGCTGACGGCGCCGATCAGGGCGGCCGGATCGCGCGGCCCCCGTTCGCGCAGGGCCTGGCTCAGGGCCGACGAGGCGATCAGGGTCATGAAGGCGCCCGGCACGCCGTGGCCCGTGCAGTCGGCGATGGCGGCGAACCAGCCCCTTCGTAGCGTTCGAAAAAGTAGAAGTCGCCGCCGACCACGTCGCGCGGCTGCCATTCCAGGTGGGCGTCGGGCAGGGCGGCGCGCAGTTCCGCATCGGAGGTGCGCAGCAGGGCGCGCTGGATCACGCTGGCGTAATCGATGCTGTGCATGATCTGCCGGTTCTTTTCGGCCTGCATGGTGGCCACCACGTTCATCAGCTGCAGGCCGAAGCCCACGCCGGCCAGCGCGCCATCCTCGGTGATGATGAAGCCGTCGGCCAGCGCCTTCTCTCCCGCTTCCACGGCGCGGAAGGTGAGGTCCTCGATGCTCATGGCGCCATCGACGATCAGCGGTTCCTTGTCCATGAAGGCGATGCAGCTCTTCTTGCCGTACACCTCGTGATAAAAGGGCTTGGACATCTGCGACATGAAGATGTTGCGGCTGATTAAGCCGATGGGCTTTTGCTGTTCCGTGACGGGCAGGCTCATCATGTCACGCCGCTCCGTGAACAGTTCCAGCACGGCGAAGTTGCTGGCGTCGGCCTGCACGGATTCCGTGGGAATGCACAGGTCAAGCGCCACGGACGTGCGATAACGGGGAAGATGCAATCGAGAAGCGTTGAACTCCACAGCGGCTACCTTTACATGACGATCGGACCCTTGTTGTCACGCGGGCAAGGCGACTGACAAACAGGCAATATCATCATGGTAGCCGTCGAATGTGACGGCTTGATTACCGGCTTGTCAAAACCGTATGCAAGATGGCTGTAGGGCAAGCAACTTACAGGCCCCGGGCCAGCGCCTGCGCCTGCGCCAGCCAGCGTTGGCGCTGCGCTTCGGTGGAATTGATCATGGGGCCGAAACTGGCCACCTTGACGGGCTTGACGCCGCAGAACTCCAGGGTCGTCTTGCGCAGCTGGTGGATGCCGGGCATGCGGTAGACCCAGCGGAAATACCAGGGCGGCGTATCCATCGCGACCAGCAGCTGGGCCGTGCGTCCCAGCAGCAGCTGGGCTGGAAACGCCTTGCCCGGGCGGTATTTGAAGGCAAAGCCGGGCAGGAAGACGCGGTCGACAAAGCCCTTCAGCAGGGCCGGCGCGCCGCCCCACCAGATCGGGTAGGCGAACACCAGGTGTTCGGCCCAGCCGATGGCTTCCTGCGCGGCCAGCAAGTCCGGCTCCAGCGGCTGCACCTGGCGGTAGCCTTCATGCAGGTTCTGGTCGAAGTCCAGCTGGCCCAGGCGCAGCTCGCGCACGCTGTGGCCTGCGCCGCGGGCCGTGGCGGCGTAGGCCTCGGCCAGGGCGGCGCAGAAACTGTCGCTGGACGGGTGGCCGAGGAGAATCAATATGCGCTTGGGTGTCGTCTTGGTCATGATGCAGGCTGTCCGTTAAAGAAGAGCTTGCATGCTAAAGCCTGCCCCTAGTGGCAGAGTCAAGCGCGGAATGTCAGGCTGCCTGCAATTGCTGGCGCGCCAGGCAGTCGCGGATTTCCGTGTCGATGTCGGCCAGCTGCGCGTCGAGCTGGCGCAGGCGGGCGATATCCTGCCGCACCTGCGCGCGCTTGGCGTCGATGTGCCGCGACAGGGCGGCCCAGTCCGTGTCATCGCCGGCCAGGACGGGCAGCAGTTCGGCCAGGCGGAAGCCCAGGACCTGCGCCTGGCGTATCAGCTTGACTTGTGCCAGGTCTTGCTGCGTATACACGCGATAGGCGCCGGAACGGCGCACGTCGCCCAGCAAGCCCAGCGCTTCATAGTGGCGCAGGGCCTTGGGCGAGGTGCCCGCCAGACGGGCGATTTCTCCGATGTACATGGGTGATCCTTTCTCGAGCGTGAGCGAATCTTACCGCAAGGCAGTGGCGCCCAGGCGGCTCAGGCATCGTCAGACCCGGCGCGGCGGGATTTTCTTCGCCGTGCACTCGGCGCAGGTGCCGTACAGCGACAGCGCGTGCTCGTGCAGCACGAAGCCCCGCTCGGCGGCGATCTCGTTCTGGCGCAGTTCGATGCCTTCGTCGACGAATTCATCGACCTTGCCGCAACCCGTGCAGACCAGGTGGTCGTGGTGCTGGCCTTCGTTCAGTTCGAAGACGGCGTGGCCCGATTCGAAGTGCCGGCGAAACAAAATGCCCGCTTCGGCAAACTGCATCAGCACGCGGTAGATGGTGGCCAGGCCCACGTCGATCTTTTCAGCCAGCAAGAGTTTGTAGACATCGTCCGCACTCAGGTGCTTGATCGTGCCTTCCTGGAACAGCTGCAGAATCCGCAAGCGGGGGATGGTCACTTTCAAGCCCGATTCACGCAGTTCCCTCAATATATCCATGTCTCCCATTCCTTTTTGTAATCGCTGAGCGAGGTAAGCCATTATATCGCAAATGATAATCATTACCATTCTCATGTGCGCACTGAAAATAGTATGCTGCATGGGCAGGCGGCAATCCAGTGACATCGGTGCAAGTAGTGCTTGCGTTGCGGACAAGTTTGCCAGCGCGATAGTTAAGAATGGAAAAATGGCACCCGGATCGCTACACTGTGCAGCAGACAATAACAATGGAGGGGCCATGGACCGATTCGATGCGATGCGCATCTTTACCCGCATCGTCGAACTGCGCAGTTTCACGCAGGCGGCGCATGACCTTGGCTATCCGAAGGCCACCGTCACGCATGCGATCAAGCAGCTTGAAGCGCGGCTGCGCGTGCGCCTGCTGCAGCGGACCACGCGGCAAGTGACGCCCACGCCCGATGGCGAGGCGTATTACCAGCGCTGCGCGCGCCTGCTGGCGGACCTGGAAGAAACGGAAGCCGTGTTTTCCTCGGCGGCGCGGCAGCCGGCCGGCAAGCTGCGCATCGACCTGCACGCGACCCTGGCCATGCACTTCGTCATGCCCGTGCTGGACCGGTTCTGCGCCCGCTATCCCTTGATCGAACTGGAAATCGGCATGGGCGACCGCCTCGTCGACCTGGTGCGCGAAGGCGTCGATTGCGTGCTGCGCGTGGGAGAGCTCGGCGACTCGTCCATGGTGGCGCGCCGCGTCGCGCTGCTGGAGCAGGTGACGTGCGCCAGCCCCGCCTACCTGGCCGCGCACGGCACGCCGGAAAACCTGGCGCAGCTGGCGGGCCACCGCGCCGTCAATTTTTTCCGCCCGGACGGGCAAGGTCTGGCCCTTCGATTTCAAGGCGGATGGGCAGCGGCACAGCGTGGCCTTGCCGGGCAGCGTGTCCGTCAACAACGCGGACGCGTATCACGCCTGCTGCCGCGCGGGCATGGGCTTGATCCAGGCGCCCCGTTATCACCTGGAGCGGGCGCTGGCGTCCGGCGAGCTGGTGGAAGTGCTGCGGGACTGGCGTCCCGACCCGCTGCCCGTGTCCGTGCTGTATCCCCACCACCGGCAATTGTCGCCGCGCGTGCGCGTGTTTGCAGACTGGGTCGCCAGCCTGTTCGCCGAGGCGGCCTGATTTTGCAATGCCGCATTTTCTTGACCTGGGCAAAGGAAAAAATCCCTCTGTTGATGCCATCTAGCACTATTTGATGTGGATCAAAGTTTTTGTTGCACTGCACTCTTAGACTTCGCAGCGTTACTTAACGACAGAGGAAAATAAAATGAAAAAGTCCGCAACTGCAGCAGCAATCGTTTTGGCCGCCATCGGCGCCTTCGCCGGCAACGCAATGGCACAGGAAGGCCCATGGCTGGTCCGTGCGCGCGCCGTGCACATCGATCCGGCCGATAAATCTGCTCCTGTTGGTGGCGTCGGCGCATCCGACCGTTTGACGGTCAGCAGCAAGACGATTCCTGAAATCGATATTTCGTACTTCTTCACCCCGAATATCGCTGCCGAGCTGATCCTGACTTACCCGCAAAAGCATGACGTCAAGCTCGACGGCAACAATATCGGTACCTTCAAGCACCTGCCGCCGACCCTGTCGCTGCAATACCACTTCATGCCTGAAAAACAGTTCAGCCCTTACGTGGGTGCCGGCATCAACTACACGAATATCTCGGACGTGAAATTGCTGAATGGCGCCGGCCGCCTCGAGCATGACAGCTGGGGCTACTCGCTGCAAGCCGGTGTCGACTACAAGCTGGACAAAAACTGGTCCCTGAACTTCGACATCAAGAAAGTGCAGATCCGCAGCGATGTGTTCATCGGTGGCGCCAAGGCCAGCGAAGTCAAGGTCGATCCTATCCTGATCGGCATCGGCGTCGGCTACCGTTTCTAAGCCGGAATAGCGCCCGCAAGGCGCGGACAATAAAAAAGGACGGCCTTGGCCGTCCTTTTTGCATTGCATGCGTCGTTTATTTTTTCAGCGTCTTTTCCAGCGCCAGCTGGTAGTCCGTCTTTTCGTAGCCGGCCAGGTATTTGTTGGTGGCGTCGAGGAAGGCGCGCGAGCGGTAGGCCGCTTCCAGGTCCTTGACCCAGGGCTTGGCCTTGTCGGCCGTGCGGATGGCGACCAGGTTGATGTAGCTGTCCGAGATCTTTTCCACGGCGAGGGCCGACGTCAGCTTCATGCCGGCGGCCAGGGCGAAGTTGCCGTTGACGAAAGCGTAGTCGGCGTCCGCCAGCGAGCGCGGCAGCTGCGCCGCTTCCAGCGGCACCAGTTTCAGCTTCTTCGGGTTCTCCAGTACGTCGCGCTCGGACGCGCGCAGCGGGTCGACGTTCGGTTTCAGCTTGATCCAGCCCATCTTGGCCAGCATCACCAGTGCGCGCGCCTGGTTGGTCGGGTCGTTCGGCATGGTGATGGTGGCGCCGTTCCTGACTTCGGCCAGCGTCTTTTGCTTGCCGCCGTACAGGCCGATCGGCATGGTCGGCACGGTGATCAATGAACTCAGTGGCAGCTTGTTATCGGTGGCGAACTTGGTCAGATACACGATGTGCTGGAACACGTTGGCGTCCAGCGAGCCTTCGGCCAGCGCGTAGTTCGGCTGCACGTAGTCGTTGAATTCGACGATCTTGACCTTGTAGCCCTGTTTTTCCAGGATGGGCTTGATGCCCAGCTTCAGCTGATCGGAATACGGGCCGGAGCTGGTGCCGATGACGAGTTCTTTCGGGTCCTTGGCATGGGCGGCGGTGGCGAAGGCCAGGCTGGCGGCGGCCAGGAGCAAATTACGGCGGAGGTGGTTCATGCGAGTCCTTGTTTCTGAATTTGAATTAACGTTTGTCGAGGCGCTTGGCGATGCGCGTGCCGGCAAACTGGATGGTTTGCACCAGCACGATCAGGATGGCCACGGTGGCGACCATGATGTCCGTCTCGAAGCGGTAATAGCCATAGCGGATGGCCAGGTCGCCGATGCCGCCGCCGCCCACCACGCCGGCCACGGCCGAATACGACAGGAAGCTGATCGACAGCACGGTCAGGGCCAGCACCAGGCCGGAACGCGCTTCCACCAGCAGCACGCGGAAGATGATCTGCATTTCCGACGCGCCCATGGCGTGCGCCGCCTCGATCACGCCGCGCGGCACTTCGCGCAGGTTCTGTTCCACCAGGCGCGCCAGGTAGGGAATGGCGGCGAACGACAGCGGCACGCTGGCGGCCAGCGGGCCGATCGAGGTGCCCGCGATGATGCGCGTAAACGGCGTCAGGGCGACGAGCAGGATGATGAAGGGGAAGCTGCGCACGGTATTGACCAGCCAGCCGAGGATCGTTGACAGGGGACGGTTTTCCAGCGACTGGCCTTCCGAGACGAGGAACAGCAGGATGCCCAGGGGGCCGCCGATCAGGATGGCGGCCGTGAGGCCGATGCCCAGCATGGTCATGGTCTGGCCCAGTGCTACCCAGATTTCCGGCAGCAGCTTGATGACGTTATTGATCGATTCTTCAAACATGTGTTGCATCCTTCCATGCGGTGGCTTCAAACGCCTCGGTGCCGTAATACGCCAGCTCGCGTCCCAGCGCCGTCTTGCGCGGGGTGGCCGTGTCGCTCAAATCGAATTGTTCGGCGATGGCGCCGTTTTCCACGACGGCCACGCGGTTGCAGATGGCGCCCAGCACCGACAGCTCATGGCTGACGATGACGATGGTCACGCCCAGGCGCGCATTGATGTCGCGCAGGGTGTCGAGCAGGGCGCGCGTCGTTTCCGCGTCCAGCGCGGACGTCGGCTCGTCGCACAGCAGCACGTCGGGGTGGCTGGCCAGGGCGCGGGCGATCGCCACGCGCTGTTTCTGCCCGCCGGACAATTGCGCCGGATAGCTGTGCAGCTTGTCGGACAGGCCGACGAGCGCCAGGCATTCCTCGACTCTGGCGGCGATCTGCTCGCCCTTGGCCGTGCCGTGGATTTTCAGGGGGAAGGCGACGTTGTCGAAGACGCTGGCGTTTTGCAGCAGGTTGAATTGCTGGAAAATCATGCCGATGTTCTGGCGCGCGTCGCGCAGTTCGCTCTTGCCCAGGCGGGTCAGTTCGCGCCCGGCCACGGTAATGGTGCCGCTGTCGGGGCGCTCGAGCAGGTTAATCAGGCGCAGCAGGGTCGATTTGCCGGCGCCGCTCTTGCCGATCAGGCCGAAAATATCACCGGGATAGACTTCCAGCGTGACCGATTTGACCGCGTGGAATTGTTCGCCCTTGGGCAGCGCGAAGGTCTTGTTCGCGCCATCGATGCGAATCACCGGCGTACGGTGTGGTGTGGTCATGCAGTGTTTCCTTTTTTATTGGACCGTGACAGGCGTGCTTGCAGGGGCCAAATCGCCCAGCCTGTTACGTCGGTTGCGTAGTATACCTCCGATCGTGTTATTACTCCTACGACAGAATCTTGCTTTGAATATGCAAATAATGTCTATATGGGTATTTGGCGAGAGTAAACGCGGTTTTTTCGTGTTCAGCCGATGGAAAATTCGACGGGAATCGATAATTCCAGCGGGTCCGGCCGTTCCTTGGGAATGCGCGGCAGTGGCGCCGCCCGTTGCAAAGTGTCGAGCGCGGCCTGATCCAGCGCCGCGGAACCGGAACTGCGCTCGATGGCGGCCGCCAGCACCTGGCCATCGCGGTCGATGCGGCAGCGCAGATACACCACGCCCTGTTCCTGCTTCGCGCGCGACGCCGTCGGATAGCGGCGGAAGCGCTCCATGCGCGCCAAAACCTTGCCTTCCCAGCTCGATACGCCGCTGCGCAGCTCCTGTGGCGCGGGCGGCAGGGCAGGCGAGGGCGGTGCCGCCGCGACAGACGCCGTGGCTACCGGTGCCGGCGTGACGGCGGCATGGCGCACCTCGGCAACGGCCGCGATGCTCTCGGCTTGCGGCGGCATGGGCGCGGCATCGGGCTGCGGCAGCACGAACTGCGGGATGGCCGGCACTGCCTTTTTGGCAAGGGCGTGCGATGGCGCGGCGGCCGCGCTGACCTGTTCAGCAAGATTCTGCTCCAAAGGGCGGGGCGGGGCGGCGGCCGGCAGGAACAGCAGCATGGCCGGCTGTGCGGAGTCGGGCGCGATGGCCAGTACGGGCGCCGCTGGCGCCCGGTGGTGCACGGCCCATCCCAGCAGGGCGGCATGCACGGCGAAGACCGTGGCGATGGTCAGCGGCTTGTGCCACTCCGGCGGCGGCGTCTTTTCTGGCGCCGGCGCCGGACCCTCCGGGCGACGCAGCAGATAGAGGATGACGGCGATTTCCATCGTTGCCACGAGAACGATGACCCACCAGGGCGGATGGCCGAGGCACATGGCGACAAAACCGATGGCCATGCCCAGGCAAGCGAGGATCTTGCCGCGCCGCGACACGGCGCGGTGTTCGCGCCACTGGCGCAGCGGCGCGCCAAAGCGCGGGTGGTGCAGCAGCCAGTGTTCCAGGCGCGGTGAGGCGCGGCTGAAGCAGGCCAGCGCCAGGATCAGGAAGATCGTCGTCGGCATGACGGGGAGCAGGGCGCCGATCACGCCCAGCGCCACCATCAGCATGCCGGCCACCGTCCAGGCCCAGCGGCGCAGCCGTGCCGTGTGCGCTTCCGCGTTTGCCCGGGTCACTGGTTCCTCCATCAGGCGCAGGCCTCCACGTGGCCGTACATGCGCAAAAAGGCGGCGCGCGCGCCCTCGATCACGCGCGCTTCGCCGGCGTCATCGAGGGCGGCCGTATCGAGTACGGACGTAAACTCGCGCCAGTGGCGCGCGCGCCCGTCCGGGTGGCCCGCAAGGTGGCGCGCGCCGTGGTGTTCATCGAGGCCGATCTTGCCGGCCAGTTTATACAGGATGGCCGCGCCCAGCTTCGAGCCTTCGCTCACGTACAGCCAGCCCAGCGCCGTTGCCAGGTCCAGCTGCGCGTCGAACGGCGGCGTGGCCGCATCGGCTGGCAGGGCGGTGCCCAGGTCGCGCAGGTCGGCCGCGATGCTGGCGTAGCGGCGGCGCTGTTCCAGATCCGGCAGCAGGGCGGCCAGTTGCGCGTTGTCGTACAGCGCGTCGACGTCGCGCAGGAACGCGTACTGCGCCTGCAGGAAGCGCGCGTAATTGTCGCGGCTGGAAAACGGCGCGCTGGCCATGATGCGCTGGTCCAGCAATTCGTGGGTGGCCATGGTGTCGGCTTTCAGGCGCTGGCTGCGGGTCGGGGCCGCGTTGGTCGGAACGGCGTTCAAGGTGCTGGTGGTGTCGCTTGCATGCATGGAATATCTGCTCTCTATTATAAGGATGAATCAAATCAGAAACGAAGGCCAAGCGTGACGCGCGCCGTGCGGCCCGGTCCCGGCATCAGGCTCAGGGTCAGCGGATCGAGGTAGTAACGGTCCGTCAGGTTGTCCACCGCCACGTCGACGGTGGCGTTGGGCGTGATCCTGTAGCTGGCGAACAGGTCGGCCAGGGTGTAGGCCTGCGTCAGCACCTGCGGCGAGGTGCCCGTCCACGACTGCCACACGGCCTTGTCATCCTGACGCGCCAGCGGATGGCCGACGTGCGTCAGGCGCGTGCCGACAGTGAGTTTCTCCTGCAGCCAGCGCGTGCCCAGGGTCAGGTTGGCGCTCAATTTGGGCTGGATATGGTTGCTCACGTAGGAGCTGCTAAAGCCGATGGGCGAGCAGTCGGGCGTGTTCCAGATATCCGATTGCCACTTGCTGGCCGTGCGCAAATAGGCCGCCGTGGCCGCGTCGCAGATGAGGGTCTTGCGGTTCCAGGTGCCGGAAAAGTCGGCAAACACGCTACCCCGGTCATATGACGACTGCAGCTCGATGCCCGAAACGCTGTACTTGTCCGTATTCGCCATCGAGAAATTCTGCGCGTAGGCCGGCAGGTCGGGAAGCGGACGGCGCGTGATGTAGCCGTGGGTGACGTTGTCGAAGTACGCCACGCGCAGGCGCAGCTTGTCGGCGGCGCTCCATACGCCATCCTTGACCAGGCTCACGCCGATCTCGCGGTTGTGGCTGCGCTCGGCATTCAAGGGCGACGAATACGTGGCCGAGAATCCCATTGTCGACTCATACAGGCTGGGCATGCGCAGGCCGCGCGCGTCGCGCAGGAACAGGCTGACGCTGTCGGACAGGCGCGCCGTCAGCGCAAACGTGGGCGCAAAACCGTGGTCCTTGCGGCGGATCGGCTTGCTGTAGCTGAACAGGCCGGGGATGGCGTCGCGGAAGACATAATCACTGCCGCTCCAGTCGGCGACCTGCGAGACGTCCAGCGGCGCCGGCTCGGCGCCGTATTTTTCCACCATGCCGCCCACCAGCGCGGGATTGGTGGCGGGCGTAAACCGGCCCTGCGCATCCTGGTACCACTTCGCTGCGCCGAGCTGATCGCCGTCCTTGTCCCACATGGTGACCCATTGCCAGCCTTGCGGCTGGTATTGCTGTTCGGCGCGGCGGTTGCGGTCGCGTGACTCGAAGCGCTGGAAGCGCCCGCCCGCCTCGACACTCAGCCAGTCGCGCGCCTGCCACTGCAGCGAGGCGAATGCGCTCTGCTCGTGGCGCTTGCCGTTGCGCAGCGTGTGGTTGGCGTTCAGGTCTTCGTCGAGGATGCGCACGCTGTCGGCCGGGCCGATATCCTCGTTCTGCAGCGACAGGCCATAGTCCAGCTTCAGCGCGCCCATGCCGGTGGCGAAGCGCGAGCTGTTCGTCAGGTCCGCGCCGACGCGGCGCGCCTGGTTCTTCGCCAGGTACAGCACTTCCACGCATTCCTTGCATTCATGGCCGCCCGGATTGGGCTTGCCTTCCAGCGGATTGCTGAAGATGTCGCCGTTGCGCGACTTGCTCTGCATGTCCGTCAGCCACAGGTTGGCCTTCAGGTCGATCAGCTGCTGGCCTTCCGGCTTCCACTCGTAGCGCGCCGTCAGGGCGTTGGTGCGCACCTGGCTGGGGTCCCACTGCGGGATGCTGCCGGTGCTGTTGCGGTAGATCTGCGACGGCATGATTTCGCCATAACTGCTGTCGAAATAGCGGTAACCCAGCTCCAGCTTCTGTTCGTGCGGCAGGCGCAGGTTGGCCTTCAACAGGGCCGAGGTGGTGCGGTTGGCCGTGTTCAGCACTTCGTCGCCCTTCTTGAAGAACTGCGTCACGCCATTGTCGTCGCCCCATTCGTTGAGCATCTGATAGCGCCCGAAGCCGCGCGTGCCGGAAAAATAATTGCCGATGCTGCGGTGGCTGATGGCGGCCACCAGGTCGTAGTCATCCTGGCGCGTGGCCACGGCGATGCTGCCAAAGCCGCTGCGCGGGTCGCCCAGCTTGTTGCGGTGCGTGCGCGGCGCGCTGCCGAAATCGGCGGGCGCCGAGACGCTGTTGTCCTGCATGCCGCCGCGCAAGCGCACGCCCGTGCGCTGGCCCGGTCGCAGGATGTCTTCGGGGCGCAGGGTCTGCATGCTGACCATGCCGCCGATGGCGCCCGCGCCTTGCGCCGACAGGTTCGGGCCCTTGTCGATGCGGATGGCGCTGATCAGGTCAGGGTCGATGTAGCTGCGGTCGGCGATGCCCGCGTATCCGCGGTAGACGGTGGACGACTGCAGGCTGCCGTCGATCAGCACGGGCACGCGGCCCTGGCCCTGCATGCCGCGTACGTTGACGTCGACGGCGCCGCTGTTGCGGCTGTCGCCCACCTGCACACCGGCCACGCCCTTGAAGATATCGGCCGGCGACGTGCCGCGGAAGCGTTCGATCTGCTCGCGCCCGATGTAGGCGGACGATGCGGACGTGACGTAGGGCAGGTCAGCCGGATCCGTGTCGTCCGCCTCGAACGTGCCGCTGCCGCCCTGGCCATTCACGCGCAGGGTGCCGATCTGCACCGCGCCGGCAGAGACAGGCGCCGGCGCGCTGATGATGATGGTCGTACCGCCTTGCAGCTGCGCCTGCAGGCCGCTGCCGGCCAGCAGCTGGCGCAGCGCCTCGGGCAGCGAATGCCGGCCTTGCAGCGGCGCGCTTTGCCGTCCCTGCGTCAGGCGCGCGTCGGCCAGCAGCACCATGCCAGCCTGGCGCGCCAGCTCGTTCAGCGCGCGGTTCAGAGGCTGCGCGGGGATGTGCCATTCCACCTGCGCCACCGGCGCGGCGGCGGCATGCACGGCGGGCGTGCCGAAGGCCAGGCCGATGGCCAGTAAGAGGGGAGACAGGCGGGCGGGCAAGGGGTGGCGTGGTGGAGTCAAATGCATGTTTTTCCTATGGTGATGTTGGTGATCCTTCATAGTTAAAACGAATGAGTATCATTTACCCTGACGTGCGGATTGATTTTATTTCGCGACATGGGGACAAATCAGCGGGCGACGATATGCAGCTTGCCGTCCTGGCGCAGCAGGCGCACGGGCAAGGCCAGCGGCAGGGCGGCGGCAAATTGCGCCGGCAGCTTGGCGTCGAAGCTGCCGTTCAGGCGCAGGCCGGCCAGGGCCGGATCGTCGAGCACGAGGTTGGTGTCGCCATAGCGCTGGAATTCGGCCAGCGCCTCGGCCAGGGTGGCGTCCTCGAAATCGAGGCGCCCGGCACGCCAGTTGCCCACCGCTTGCGCGTTGACCCTGGCCAGCGCATTCACGCCGTGCGGCGTGACGGTGACCGTGTCGCCCGCCCGCAGCACTTCGGCATGCGCGCCGGCTTCGCTTTCCACGCGCACCGTGCCTTGCGCCACGCTCACCTGTGTCGTGGCGTCCACGTGGCGCACGGAAAAATGCGTGCCCAGCACCGTTGCCGTGGCCGCTCCCGCGATGACCTGGAACGGACGCGCAGGGTCGGCGTGTACATGGAACATGGCCTGGCCGCGCAGCAGGCGCACGGTGCGCCGGTCGCGGTGCAGGGTCACGTCGACGGCGCTGCCACTATCGAGTTCGATGCGGCTGCCGTCGGGCAGGACTTGCGTGGCGAACTGGCCGCGCGCCGTGCTGTAATCGTGCTGGAAGCCGGGGCGCTGCAGATGGCTGGCCAGCGGCCAGGCCAGCAGGCCGCACAGCAGCAGGCAGCCGCCGGCCAGCGCGCCGCGCGGCGGGAAGGAGGCCGCCTGGCGCAGCCGCTGCAACAGCGATGACGGCGTGCCCGCCGCCGGGGCGGGCTGGCTGAAGGCCGCCACGCGCTGCGCCGGCAGACTGGCCAGCAGCGCATCGGTGCGGGCCAGCGCCTCCCAGGCCTGCTGGTGGCGCGTGTCCGCGTCCAGCCATTGCTGCCATGCCGCCAGTTCGTGCGCGGCCAGGCCCGCGTCGTGACGCAGCAGCCATTGCGCCGCCAGGAAGTCGATGTCGTCGGCCGTCGTGTCTTGTGATGTCATGTGCTGTTTCATAGCGTATCCCGCTCGGGTAAGCCTTTTTTACAGGCGAGCATGCCGTTGATGATGTGTTTTTCCACCATGTTGACGGAGATACCCATCTGGGCGGCGATCTCGATCTGGCTCAGGCCATCGAACTTGTACAGCGCGAAAGCCTGGCGGCAGCGCGGCGGCAGGGCGTCGATGATGGCCAGCAGGCGCTCCATGGTTTGCCGGTCGTGCAGCCGCTGGTCGGGTTCATCGGCGCGCGGCGCGCGCAGCTGCATGTGCGGCTCGTCGAGCGCGTCATGGGGCCGTCTCTGCTGCAAGCGCTGTTCATCGATGGCGATGTTCTTTGCCGTCACGTACAGCAGCGCGCGCTGGCCGCTATCGGGCGCCGCGCCGCTGTGCAGGGAGGGCGCACCGCCTTGCCGGGGAGGTGCGCCGCCGAGCGGATCGCGTGCCAGGATGCGGGCGTAGGCTTCCTGCACCACGTCCTGTGCCTTGTCGCGGCATCCCGTGGAGCGCGAAATCAGGCGCAGCAATTCCTGGTAATAGCGTTCAAGCACCGCGCGTTTCCTCGTTATCAAAGCAGGCAATCATAGCAAGCTCATCAAACAATAACAAGAATCATTCTCATTTATGTTGCTGGATAACGCTGGATATTTTTTGCAATGAAGACAATAATCGGTAGCAGAAGCCGCTGTCGCGAAGATTACCGCCCTTATTATCGATTTTATCGATGCTAACTAGGTATATTTTCCGTTTTACATCGATCTTCATGCCATGCATAATCTGTTGCAACTGAAGCCAGACAATCAGCCGCAGGCGCCGTTCGCCTGCAGCCGTTTGCGGTTTTGACATCCACCACTCCCTATCAGGAATCCATCATGAAAAAACTGCTCGCTTTTATCGCCGCCGCCGGTTTCTCGCTGTCCGCTGTTGCCGCTCCTGAAGTCTATGTCATCGATGGCAGCCACACCTTCCCCCGTTTCGAGTACACCCACATGGGTTTCTCGACACAGCAAAGCCGTTTCAATAACACCACCGGCAAGGTCACGCTGGACCGCGCCGCCAAGACGGGCGCCGTCGAAGTGCTGATCGATACCAAGTCCGTCGACACGGGTTCGACCCTGTTCAACTCGCACATCCAGGGCGAGGACTTCCTCGACACGGCCAAGTACCCGGTCGCCACCTACAAATCGACCAAATTCAATTTCGACGGCGACAAGCTGGCCTCCGTGGAAGGCAACCTGACCCTGAAAGGCGTGACCAAGCCGGTGACCCTGACCGTCACCTCGTTCCATTGCGCACCGCACCCGATGCTGAAGAAAGACGCCTGCGGCGCCAACGCCACGGCCAAGATCAAGCGCTCGGAATTCAACGCCGGTAAATATGCGCCGGCCGTCAGCGATGACGTGACCCTGACGTTTGCGATCGAAGCGATCAAACAGTAATCGTTGGCTGCATGACGTAAGAATGGCGGCGGACTTCGGTCCGCCGCCATTTTTTTGAGTGGCGGTAGGTCGGAATAGCGCGGCAAGGCCGCGCGTAATCCGACATGAGCCGCCACCAAGGTGTCGGATTACGCGACGTGTCGCTAATCCGACCTACGCGGGCGACAGCACCTTTACGCCAGGTGATGCACCTCCTGCTGCCCATACACGGGGGTAGTCAAGCCTTCCATGCGCGCCTTCAGCTGCAGCGACAGGTACTGGGAATAGTGGCGCGACTGGTGCAGGTTACCGCCGTGGAACCACAGCGATTGCTGCTGCGTGGGTTTCCACATATTGCGCTGCTCGCCCTCCCACGGGCCCGGGTCCTTCGTCGTGGCGGAACCGAGGCCCCACACCTTGCCCACTTTATTCGCCACCTCGGGCGAGATCAGGTCGGCTGCCCAGCCGTTCATGGAGCCGTAGCCGGTGGCGTATACCACCAGGTCGGCGGGCAGCTCCGTGCCGTCGGACAGCACGATGGAATGGGCTTTCAGTTCCTGCACGCCGACGCCGCTTTTCAGCTTGATCTTGCCCTCGGCGACCAATTCGGAGGCGCCCACGTCGATGTAGTAGCCGGAGCCGCGGCGCAGGTATTTCATGAACAGGCCCGAATCGTCGTCGCCGAAATCGAGCATGAAGCCGCGTTCTTCCAGGCGCGCATAAAAGTCGGCATCGCGCTCGCGGATGGCCTGGAAGACGGGCTTCTGGAAGTCGGCCAGGATCTTGTACGGAATCGAGGCGAACGTCAGGTCGGCCTTGGCCGTCGTCATGCCGGCCGCCAGCGCCCGTTCCGAATACAGGTCGCCCAGCGCCAGGTCCATCAAGGAATCGGACTTGACGATGTGCGTCGACGAGCGCTGCACCATGGTCACATCCACGCCCGCTTCCCACAGGGCGGCGCAGATATCGTGCGCGGAATTGTTCGCGCCGATGACCACCACCTTCTTGCCGGCATACGCGTCCGGCCCCGGATGCTGCGACGAGTGCTGCTGCTCGCCCTGGAACACGTCCATGCCCTTGAACTTCGGCATGTTCGCCTTGCCCGACATGCCCGTCGCCAGCACCAGCTGCTGCGGCTTGAGGGTGACGGGCTGGCCGTCGCGCAGCACCTGTACCGTCCACTCGCCGCTGGCGTCGTCGAAGCTGGCCGATTCGCATGACGTCGAACCCCAGTAGTTCAGTTCCATCACCTTGGTGTACATTTCCAGCCAGTCGCCGACCTTGTCCTTGGGCGTGAAGACGGGCCAGTTGTCGGGGAAAGGGATGTACGGCATGTGGTCGTACCAGACGGGGTCGTGCAGGCACAGCGACTTGTAGCGCTTGCGCCAGCTGTCTCCCGGGCGCGCGTTTTTCTCGATGATGATGGTGGGGACGTTCAATTGCCGCAGGCGCGCGCCCAGCGCGATGCCGCCCTGGCCGCCGCCGATGATGACGCAATACGGTTGGCGCGCGTAACCGAGTTCCTTGGCTTCCTGTTCACGGTGCTCCAGCCAGCTGCTGCGGTTGGTGCGCGCGCCGTGTTCCGCGCCCATGGGCCGCCGGCCGCCCTTGGCTTCTTCAAAACCCTTCAATTCGCTCATGGTGGTAAGCAGCGTCCAGATCTTGCCGTCGCGGATGCGGATGAAGCCCACGCCGCGCGCCACATTCGTTTCCACCGTGATCCAGCTTTGCAGCACGCCGCCCGCTTCCACCGCATGCTCGCCGTCGGCGATGCGGATGGAGACGGGCTGCACGGCGCCCAGCTGGGCGGCCAGCATGGCGGCGATCTGCTCGCGGCCTTCCAGGGTTTTCAGGTTCCAGGTAAACAGCACCAGGTCGCGCCAGTAGCCGTCCTGTTCGAACAGCTGCGCGGCGCCCGTGCCGTCGCTGGCGCGAAGAAAGCCTTCGAGCTGCTCCAGGATGCCGGCCACGGCCAGGTCGTGCGGGTTGATTTCGGTTTGCATCGTGTCTCCTCCAAGTCTGCTGACTTTATGATGGGATGCGGCTGTGTTGCCGCTGACGATGTTGTAACACCGGCGTTCCGGCCCCGCATCCCGCAGCGCAGCATGGACGAATGTGAGACGGAAATCTCAGCTTGCCGGATGCCTTACTGGCGGTGCGGCGGCACGATGTGCAGCTGCTTGAGGCGCCGGTACAGGGTGGCGCGCGAGACGCCCAGCATGGCGGCCGCCTGCAGCGGGCGCCATTTGGCGGCGTTCATGGCGTTGACGATGCGCGTGCGCTCGGCCAGCTCCTGCGGCGTGCAGGCCGGCGCATCCTCTGTCACGGGGGCGGCGTTTCGGACGCGTGCCCGCGCGCTGGCCTGGCGCAGCGGCGCGCGCACGCGCGCATGCAGCCAGGTGCCGCCGCCCGCCAGGCGCAGGGACAGCAGGTTGTGTCCCGTGCGCGCATCGAACAGCCGTTCGGCGCGCACTTCCAGCACCTCGGCGACGGGACGCGGCAGGCTATCGAGACCGCCGATGACGTCGCGCGCGCAGCGGTTGGCGGCGACGATGTCGCCATGTTCATCGATGGCGAGCAGCATTTCCGGCTGCACTTCCACGAAGTGGCGGTTGCGGTGCGCCAGCAGGATGCAGCAATGGCCGTAGGACGTGAGAAAAAGCCGTCCTCGATCAGGGTCGCGCCCTGGCGCACCAGCTGTTTCACCAGGCGCTGGCTGTCGCGCGCATCGGGCGAATTCAAGGCCGACGCATCGAGCACGCCGATCAAGTCGCCGTGCGGCGAAAAGATCGGCGCTGCGCTGCAGGTCAGGCCCGTGAAGGCGGCGCGAAAATGGTCGGTCTTGTGCACGGTGATGGCTTCCTGGTCGAGCAGCACGGAGGCGATGCCGCACGTGCCTTCCTCCTCTTCCGACCAGCACGAGCCCGGGTACAGGCCCGCCTTCTTGAAATCCTTGCGCTGGTCCGTGTCGACCGCGTAGTCGATCGTCACGCCGCGCGCATTGGCGAGGATGACGCAGTAGCCCGCTTCGCGCACCATGGCGTGCAGGCGCGGCAGGCACTGGCCCGTGGAGCGCAGAAAATTTTCCTCGGATTGCTGGATGGCGCGCAGTTCGGCGCCCGTCAGGATGCGCGGCCCGGTGGTGGAGGCGGGATCGAGCCGGTAATCGTCCAGCGAGCGCCGGTACGAGGACGCCAGCCTGGCCGTATCGGCCCCGGGATTGACGATACGGCCGGCGATCAGGTCGCGCACGCGGTCGATATGGCTGGTCTGGCGGACGTAGGGCATGGCGCTCTCCGGTGTCTCGGTATTTTTGATGGTATGCCCGTTTGTAGCATGAAGGCCGGGGCGGCGCATTCTGCGCTGCAGCATCGGCTGCCGTGAGACGTTCGTCTCAAGGTTTGGCCCCGCACAATAGGATGCTTTACAACAAGAGCATCTCTGATAACATCCGTTCAAATCGACAGTCAGCTATCGCAAGGGATACCTATGGCAACGCAAGCGATGTTCCCCGTGCGCCGCTCACTCATCCTGGCCCTGCTGGGCTGGAGCGCCGCCTGCGGCGCCGCCGGCCAGCTCGATCCCGATGGCCAGAGCAGCCTGGAAAAGAGGTAGCCCGGCGCGCCGCCGTCGAACCGGCCATAGCCGCCGGCTGGCACATGACGCGTTCCGTGGAAGCGGGCGTGCAGGTGGCCGGCGAGAGCAATCTGTTCTGGAAGCTGTCGAATACGCCGGCGCGCAATCCCGGCTTCGATTTCAATCCCTACTGGTACGAGTTCTATGTCAAGCCGGCGCTCGGCTTCAAGCGCAACCTGGGCGACGGCAGGCAGCTGTATGCGCGCGTGTCCGCCGTCGGCTCGGGTACCTTGCGCCATGATCCGTTTGGCGCGGGCGACACGGGCCGCATCTCGATCGAGGAATTCGTCGCCGGCATCCGCATGCCGCTCGGCGGCACGAATGCGCGCCTTGACCTGTCTGCCGGCGCGCAGAATTTCACGCTGGGTACCGGCATGCTGATCGCCAATGGCGGCTCGAACGGCTTTGACCGTGGCGCGCTGAAACTGGGGCCGCGCAAGTCCTTCCAGAATTCCGTGGTGGCCAAGATAAGCCAGGATGCGTTCAGCGCCCAGGCGTTTTATCTCGACCCGAATGAAAATCCCGACAACGATAGCGGCACGCGCGTCGTCGGCGTTGACGTCAGCTACGCGCCCGCGAACGACCGCAAGGCCGGCATCGCGTATGGCAAGGTGCCCCGTTCGCATGCCGTGTATCCGCAGGCGGCGCCGGGCGGCATCGGCGCACCGCTGGCCGTGCCTGACGGCCGCAAGGACTTGCAGTTCGTGTATGGCTACGCGCGCGTTCCCGTGCTGCCCACCGTGCTGTCGAAAGGCTGGTTCGGCGTCGATGCCGCGCGCGAGTGGAATACGCGCGAGCCGATGCGGGCCTGGGGCTGGCGCACGGAAGGGGGCTTTTCGTTGCCCGACGTGGCGTGGACGCCGAAGTTCACGCTTGGCTACCAGAGTTTTTCCGGCGACGATCCGCGTACGGCGCGCAACGAGCGCTTCGACCCGCTGTTCTTCGAAGGCACGCCGGGTGCCTGGGCTTCTGGCAGCAAGGCCACCTGGGTTTTCGTCAATGCCAACGTGAACGCGCTGCAGGCCACCATCGAGCTGCACCCGACGCCGAAAGACACCGTGACCGCCTACCTGGCCCAGGTGCGGGCCAACCGGATGGGCAGTCCGCTGCAGTTCGGCCAGGCCACGCGCCTCGACGTGCCGGGCGACGCGCCCGTGGTGATCGCCGGCGTGCTGCGCCCGATGCTGGCCAACGATGTCTTCGTCAAGTATGTGCGCGTCGTCAACCCGAATACCTACCTGACCCTGGGCTTCAGCGCCTCGTTCGCGCAGTCGGGCGTGAACCAGCTGGTGAACGGGCAGGCCAGGACCTGGACGGGATGGCTGGCGAACGTCGTATGGGTTTATTAAATATTCTGTCTATCAAGGAGAGCACCGCATGAACGATTTCCCCAGCATGAAACGCCTGGCCCTGGCCGCCGCCTGCCTGGCGCTGTCCGCCGGCGCCCACGCGGCCGAGGCGACGGCGCCGCTGTCAGCGGCCGCCAGCGACCCGGCCGCCTTGCAATGGATGGTGGGCGCACCGCCGCCGGCCGACAAGATCATCCGCTTCGACGATGGCAGCTATTTCAATTTCCCGCAGCTGCGCTGGAGCGTGTCGCACTTCCGCCAGCTGATGCCGACGGTGGACGTGTCGCGCGGCCTGAAAGCGCCTGTGCCCTTGCAACGCGCGCTGCGCAAGGATATCGACAGCCTGCGCTTCACGCCCCTGGGCGCGCAGGAAACGATGACCTGGGAGCAGTCGCTGGGCGCCAACTACACGGACGGCATCGTGGTGCTGCACCGGGGACGCATCGTGTATGAACGGTACCTCGGCGTGCTGAAGGACAGCGGCCAGCATGGCGCCATGTCGGTGACGAAGTCCGTCATGGGCACCATCGGCGCGGCGCTGGTGGCCGAAGGCAAGCTCGATCCTGACAAGAAAGTGGCCGAGTATGTGCCGGAGCTGGCCAAGTCGGCGTTTGGCGACGCCACCGTGCGCCAGGTGCTCGACATGACCACGGGTCTGAAATTCAGCGAAGATTACGCGGACCCGAAAGCGGAAGTGTGGCAGCACGCGGCGGCCGGCAGCCCGCTGCCCAAGCCGAAGGATTACACGGGGCCGCGCAGCTATTTCGAGTACCTGCAAACGGTGCTGCACGAGGGCCGGCATGGCGAGGCGTTCGGCTACCGCACGGTCAACTCCGACGTGCTGGGCTGGATCATCGCCCGTGTCACGGGGCAGAACGTCAACGACTACCTGTCCGAGCGTGTCTGGCAGAAGCTGGGCGCCGAGCAGGATGCCTACATGACGGTCGATTCGACGGGCACGCCGTTTGCCGGCGGCGGCCTGAATGCGGGCTTGCGCGACCTGGCCCGCTTCGGCGAAATGCTGCGCAACGATGGCCGCTACAACGGCCAGCAGATTCTGCCCAAGGCGGCCGTCGAGGATATCCGCCGCGGCGGCGACAAGCAGCTGTTCGCCAAGGGCGGCTACGATCTGCTCAAGGGCTGGAGCTACCGCGACATGTGGTGGGTCACGCACAACGACCATGGCGCCTACATGGCGCGCGGCGTGTATGGCCAACGCATCTACGTCGACCCGAAGGCGGAAATGGTGATCGTGCGTTTCGCCTCCACGCCGACGGCGGCCAATGCGGCGAACGACCCGACCACCACGCCGGCCTTCGAAGCGCTGGGCAAGCTGCTGCTGGCCAAGCCGAAGTAGGCTGCCAGCCGTGCGGCTAAGCGGGCACAACTGCAATATACTATCCTTTCGTCATCATTTATTGCTTGAATGATAATTCATGCAGCGCACGCGAGGGGAACGCACCGTGGAAACCAGCCAGCCGGACCAACCGCGCCCCCCGTTGTGGCGGCGCCTGCTGTGGCCGGTCGCGCAGCTGGGCTCGGCCTTCAAGCTGACGGGCACGCATCTGCTGCATCACGTGATCGGCGCCAGCCTGATCGCCGCCCTGATGCTGCTGCTGGAAGGTTTTCACGTGCTCGAATGGCTTGACGCGGCCATGCTGCGCGCCAGCGCGGAACAGGGGCAACTGCTGAACCGGGGCAAGGACCCGGGCGCCGCCTACCGGCCCGGCATCATCGAAATCGACCAGCCCGCGTTCGAACGGGTCTTCGACGAGCGCGAACCGCTGGAACGCACGCGCCTGGAGCAAGTGATCGCCAGCGCCGCCGCGCGCGGCAGCAAGGTGCTGGCCATCGACCTGGACCTGGCGCCGGCCGTGTATGAACAGCACCGGGCGGGCGAGCGGCCGCTGGACCGCCTGCTCGACCGGCTGGCCGCCGACGGCCGGCAACTGGTGCTGATCCTGCCCGAGCAATCGGACCGCAACGCGAACCTGGCATGGATACGCGCGCGCTGCGCGGCCGGCATCCACTTTGCCAGCCCGCGGATCCGCGAACGCATGGGTGCCGTCACGCGCATCGAGCTGAAAAGTCCCGTGCTGGCGGCCGTGGCCTTCGAGCTGGCGCATGGCGCCGACGAGCAGGAGCAACAGCAGCCCATGCCGGCCGTCCTGTCCGAGCAAAAGGAAGGGCTGGCGCTGGCCGGCCGCGTGTGCCAGCTGGCACGGCGCACGGGCAGCGAAAAGGAGCTGGCGCGCTGGGCGTTCGAACCCGTGATCCACGGCGACGCCAAGGATGCGGCCGAGCAGAACGCCGTCACTGCGCCGTTTCACCCGGCCGCCGTGGCGCCGGCATTCCTGTATCCCACGCGCACGCGCGTCAAACTGATCGATGGGCAGGCCGGCGTGGATGCCGGGGCGCTGCGCAAGAATGTCGTGTATATCGGCAGCACCTATGACGTGCGCGACCGCTATACGACGGCCGAAGGCGAGCAGGCGGGCCTGCACCTGCACGCCGCCGCCCACACGTCGCTGGGCATCGGCACGGCCGACGTGAATAAATATGCGGTGTTCGCGGCCGACATCGTCATCGGCGTGTTGCTGGGCTGCCTGTTCGGCGGCCTGTGGACCCTGTATGGCCGCGCCGAACTGGCCATCGACAAGCGCATGGAAGACCACGATTTCAGCCGATTGCACCGCGTGGGCACCGTGGCGGAATTCTATGGCATCCGCCTGATGCTGGTGCTGGTGTGGGCCTCGCCGTTCGTCATCGGCGCGCTGGCCATCTACCTGTCGCGCGGCTTGCTCGAGCAGGGCTGGTGGGTCAATCCCGGGCCCCTGATCGCCGGCATGTTCCTGCACGCGATGTCGCTGCGCGACGAAGCCCACCATCCGCACGAGGAAGTGCCGGGCCTGTCCGTGTGGGGCCAGCTGCGCCGCACGCATCCCGGCATCGTGCTGGTGCAGGCGCCGCTGGCGGCGGTGCTATTGGTGGTGGCGCTGCTGTAAATTACCTGGAAATGGCGCAAGCCGGGCAGGGCCGGGCAGGAAGGTGAAATTATCTTTTAGTAAATTTTAAAAACACTGTTGTTTTTATTTATTTGCTAATTTAAAATGATTTTTTGATAATTTCATGTGAGGCATCATCTGCGCCGCAGGTGCTCACTTCCTTTTTCGCGAAAGCCGACAAATGAACCTGATACGAAAACAGCTGTGTTTTTTGAGCGTGATGCTAGCCGCTGCATCGATGCACGCGGCGCACGCCCAGGCAACGATGCAACCTTTGCAAGCCAGCAATTTCTTGATGACGGAGTATCCTGAGTACAATGGCAATACGCAGGCACAGAAGGTGACCCTGTTGTCCGATGCCGGTGGCGTGACGAAACTGGGCATGACGAGCCTGGCCAGCAGCCTCAGCATGGATACGCAGGGAACCAGCATGTCGAATGGCGATCTGTACACGGGCGTGTTCGACATCAGCGTGCGTAACGGGTATCGCGTGACGGGCTTTTCCTTTGCCGCCACGCTGGTAGGCGTGCTGCAGGTCGCCGAGGCGCCCCCTGGCGCCAGCATGGTTCAGCCTGGCAACGCCAGCAACAGTGGATCGATGGAAGTCCGCGCTTTGACCGGGCCGCATGGGCAGCGCATCGCGGGCGAGTCATTCCGCCAAGAAAGCCTGGACGGCACGCAGAACATATTGCTGCAAGGAGTCGGCTTGTCGTTGACGGACCCGTTCACGATGTTTATAAGCGGCATGAGCTATGTCAATGCACAGCTGGGCCAATATCGCGTGAACGGCCCTGACTACAGCTTTGACGCGAGCCTTCCTGCCTATGCGAGTTACCGCTTCGTCAATCCGACCCTGACCATTTTCACGTCGCCCGTACCGGAACCCGGCACCTACGCGATGCTGCTGGCCGGCCTGGCCCTGTGCGGCACAGCCGGCTTGCGCCGTCGCCGTGGGGCGCGCAGCGGCGCGCCAGCCTGATTCAGCTGATCAGCTTCAAGCCCGGCGGCAGCGCCTCGCCCAGCATGCGCTTGGTATTCGCTTCGTCCAGTTGCGTCACTTCGCTGACCATGGCCTGCCACAGGGGCGGCGCGCCGACGGCTTTCAGGCGGGCGAGGATGGTGGCGCGCAAGTCGTCGCCGATGTCGCGCGAGCGGTCGCCCGTCATGCGCGCCAGGTGGGTGGCGGCAAACGCCGCCGGTTCCGTCTTTTTCCAGTCCAGCGCCAGCAGCACGTGCAGCCAGTCGGCCACGGTGGCGCTGTCGACCACTTCGTGCGCGCTGCCGTGGAAGGGCTGGCGCGCGCCGACCCTGGCCAGCGCCCACAGGGTGTTCGTGTCCGCCGCTTCCTCCTTCTTGCCGGCCTTTTGCAGGCGTTTCAGCAGCCAGGCGCCCACTTCCGCCTTGTAGGCGCCGGGAATGCGCTCGAGCGAGGCGCCCAAGCGCAGCATGTCGTCGTCGCTGCCATTGACGAGGGTGACGGGCCGGCTGCCGCGCTGGGCCGCGTCGGCTTGCAGGTTGAAGGCGAAATCGTCGAGCAGGCGCAGTTGCTGCTCCACGCTCAAGCCGCCGGCTACGCGGCGCCACAGGGTCCACCATTCGGCGCACACCTGGTTGTCCTTGTGATGCTGGACGCCCGCGTCGAACATGGCCCACAGCTGCTCGATGCGCCACGGATCGAGCGCATCGCCATAGCCGGGCCGCAAACAGTAGCCGGCCAGGTTCAGCCACACCCGTTCATGCTCGGCGGAGCGGCGCCGGCCACGCGCGCGCAGCAGGAGGGCGTCGAACAGCTGGCGCAGCAAGGGCGTCTCCCAGCTCTCTCGCCCGCCCAGTCCCCGTTCCAGATGCTGGCGCAGCTGGCGCACTTCCTTGGTTTCGACCTTTTGCGCCTTGCCGCCGAAGATGCGCTCGATCTTCTCGACGGCTTCCTTCACGCGTGGCGGCACGCTGGACGTTTCGGCCGGCGTTTCCTCTTCTCCCCGCAACTGGAATTCCAGCAGCCAGCGGTCGCTGGCATCGGCTTCGGCCACGCAATGCACTTCCAGGGTACCCACTTCCGTCATCACGGTGGCCAGCTGCACCGCGATTTCGCGCTTGTCATTGCCGTCGCTGGCGTGCAGTACGCTGGCCAGCGGCGGCAGGCGCAGGTACTCGCCCGCGCCCAGGTCGACGATGTCGCCCAGCTTGGGCGGCGTGCCCGTTTCCGCGATGGACGAGGCCAGGTGGAAGCGCACGGGCCGGCCCAGGCGCAGCGCGAACAGACGCTGCGTCAGGCGGATTTCCTCGCCGCTGGCGCTGCCGCGTGGCAGGATGCAGACGGCGCGGTGATCCTTGCCCGCCTCGCCCAGCACGAGGAAATAGCTGCGCGGCGAGCCGCCGCCGATGCGCGGCGCCTGGCCGCGTCGGGCCAGCGCGTAGGCGACGGCGCCACGGGCCACGGCCACGTCGGGATTGTCGTTATGCAGGATGGTGAGGGACTGACCCCGCCAGTGTTCCAGGGTCTCGGCCAGGCGGCGCGCCAGCGCGTCGGCGCGGAACACGCCGCCATTCAGCAGCAGGGTATCGGGCAGTGCGCCGGCATGCTGGTGCAAGAAGCTGGCCAGGTGGCGTGTGATGGCCGCGTCCTGCGCATACGGCAGGCCGAATTCGACGATGCCGGCACGGCCTTTTTCGCCGTATCGTTTTGCCCAACTTTCGGGAAGAAGCCGTCGACCACCATGGCCGCCACTTCCTCGCGCGTGACGTCGGCCGAACGGCTGCCGCCGATCAAACGCGAACCCGCGCCCAGCAGGGTCACGGTGACGCTGTCGGGCGCGTCGTTCGACAGCAGCAGTTCCTTGGCCGCGCGGCAGCGTTCCATCAGCTGCGACAAGCGCGCGGCGGACAGCTTCATGCCGCTTTCGCTGCCTGCGGCCATGCGCGTTTCCACCAGGTGGGCCAGCGCCAGGTCCATATTGTCGCCGCCAAGGATCAGGTGGTTGCCCACGCTGCTGCGCGTGAGCTGCGGTGCGCCATCGTCGTCGAAGGCGACGTCGATCAGGCTGAAATCGGTGGTGCCGCCGCCCACGTCGCAGACCAAAATGCGGCGCGTGTCGGCCAGGTCTGCGCGCAGGGTGGCGCGCCGGCGCTGCAGGTAGTCATAAAAGGCCGCCTGCGGTTCTTCCACCAGCCGCAGCGTGGGCAGGCCCGCCATGCGCGCCGCTTCCAGGGTGAGTGCGCGCGCACCCTCGTCGAACGAAGCGGGGATGGTCAGCACCAGTTCCTGCTCTTCGAGGGGCGCGTCGGGGAAGCGGTGATTCCACGCGGCGCGCACGTAGGCAAGGTAGCTGGCGCTGGCTGCCACGGGCGACACCTTGGCCACGTCGGCATCGGCGCCCCACGGCAAAATGGGCGCCTGGCGGTCCACGTTCGCATGCGACAGCCAGCTCTTCGCGCTGGAAACGAGCCGGCCCGGCACCTGGGCGCCGAGCTGGCGCGCGAACGCGCCCAGCACGGCATGCTCAACGTCTTGCTGCGGCCACGGCAGCTGCAAGTCGCCCGCCGCCAGTTCGCCGGCGGCGGGGTGGTAGCGCAAGGAGGGCAGCAGGGGGCGTGCGCCCACTTCGCCGGGCGCGACCAGCTGCTCGATGGCGAACAGCTTGATTCCTGCCTGCGCATCGCCGGCCGCCGCATACGCCACCACCGTATTGGTGGTGCCCAGGTCGATGCCGACCAGGAAGGCCGGCTTGCCCGCAGTGCTGCCCATGGCGCTTATTGCGGCGTGCCGCGCACGTCGAATTCCACCTTCCAGCGCTCGGCGCCGTCAGGGGAAACGGCCAGCAGTTCCAGGGTACCCGCTTCCGTCACTCTGGCGTGCAGTTTGACTTGCACGACGTCGCCGGCCTGGCGGCCTTCGGCGGACAGGGTCGCCTGGATTTCGCTCAGCTCCTGCAATTCATCGGGACCCCAGAAGTCGAGCAAATCGCCGATCTGGTCGTTGCGCCGCGTGGACGAGGCGAAGAAGCGGAAGTGCACGGGTTCGCCCACGACGAGGCCGAATTGCTGGCCCGGCAGTTCCAGCTCGCTGCCTTCTTCCATGCCGAACGGCGCCACGCACAGGGCCTGGATCGGCGGCTCCATGCCAGGGATGGCGGGCATGGCCGATTCGATGGCGACATAAAAGGCGCTGGCCGTGCCGCCGCGGATGCGCACGCCATGGCCGCGCCGCACGTAGCTGTAGTAGGCGGCGCCGCGCGCGACGGCCAGGTCCAGGTCGGCCCCGGCCAGCATGCGCGCCGGTTCCGCGCCTTCCATGTACAGCCAGTCGTTGACGGTGCTCATGATACGCTGCACCAGCAGGTCGGACTTGAAGACGCCGCCGTTGAACAGCACGGCAGTCGGGTGCAGGAAGCTGGCGCCTTCCGCCTGGCGGCCCGCGAAGCCTTCCAGTTCGCTGGTCGCCGCCACTTGCCGGCCCAGGAAGGCGGCCAGGTGGCGCGTGATGGCCGCGTCCTGCGCATACGGCAAGCCCAGTTGCGTCAGGCCGGCGCGCGTACGCACGGCAGGACGGCTCGACGCTTCCACCTGCGGGAAGAAGCCGTCGAGAATGAAGGTGGACACTTCCGCGCGCGTCAGTTCCGTGCGGATGGAGCCGCCGATCAGTTTCGAACCGCGGCTGGGCACGACGATCGGTGCCACGTCGAGACCGCTGTCGGCCAGCAGGCTTTCCTTGGCGCTGCGGCAGCCGTACGTGAGCGCGCGCATCTGCCAGGCGTCGAGCTGGGTGCCGTTGGCGGCCAGCTTGCGTGCCACCAGGTGGGCCAGGGCCAGGTCCATATTGTCGCCGCCGAGCAGGATGTGTTCGCCGACTGCCACGCGGTGCGGTTCCAGCACGCCGTCGCGCTCCAGCACGGCGATCAGCGAAAAGTCGCTGGTGCCGCCGCCCACGTCGACGACCAGGATGATGTCGCCCGGCTTGACTTCCTTGCGCCAGCGGCCTTCGCTGGTCTGGATCCAGCTGTACAGGGCCGCCTGCGGCTCTTCCAGCAGGGTCAATGAGGCGTAGCCGGCCGCCTGCGCCGCTTCCATCGTCAGCTCGCGCGCGGCAGGGTCGAACGATGCGGGTATCGTCACCGTGATTTCCTGCTCGGCGAACGGCGCTTGCGGGTGGGCGTTGTCCCAGGCCTGGCGCAAATGCGTCAGGTAGCGCGTGGCGGCCGTGATCGGCGAGATGCGCGCCACTTCGGCCGGCGCGTCGTTCGGCAGGATGGCCGCGCGGCGGTCCACGCCCGGGTGGCACAGCCAGCTTTTCGCGCTCGACACCAGGCGGATCGGCGTGGTGGCGCCGCGGCTGCGGGCCATTTCGCCCACGACGAACGGCGCTTCGGCTTCCTCGGTGACCCAGGGCAGGGCCAGGTCGCCCGCCGCCACTTCGTCGGCGTGCGGCAGGTAGACGAAGGACGGCAGCAGCGGCAATTCCTCGACCGTGCCCGGTGCCGACAGTTGCGGTACTTTCAGCACGCCGTGGCTGGACTTTTCGCCGTCGCTCTCGACCAGGTTCACATACGACAGGGCGCTGTGGGTGGTGCCCAGGTCGATGCCGATGGCGTAGCGCGGGGTGTTGTTCGTTGCGTCGTTCACAGTTCCACCTCGGCCGGTGCCAGGATGGCGGCGTCGTGCTGCTCGCTCAGTTTCGGCAGGCGCACGCTGGAGGCGCGCCAGCCGCGGTGGCTGAGGGTGCCCGTGAATGGTGCGGAACCGACCACGTTGCCCGTCAGGCGCACGCTGGCCGAATCAAAGCCTTCCTGCAGCACGATGCGGCTGCCCTCGGCTTCCTGGCGCACGGCCTCGATGGTGAAATATTCGCGCATGACCTTGGCGCAGCCTTCATGCACGACGCGGGCGGCCGCGCCGATGTCGGCATCGGCATGGCTGCCCAGATTTTCCTGGGTGAAGTCGATCAGGCGCGCTTCGCGCTGCAGCAGGGCCAGCAGTTGCAGGGCCGCGTCCGGCGTCGCCTCTTTTAATATGACGGGGGCGGCGGCTGGCGTCGGCACGGGAGCGGGCGCCGGAGCAGGGGGCACGGGCGCCACAGGGGCGGCCTCGGGCAGGGACAGCTTTTCCACGCGGGCCGCATAGGCGGCGTCCGACAGGGTGCTGAAGAAGGCGCCGAAGGCCAGCGGGACGCGGCGCCAGAACGATGGGTGGGACGATGGTGTGCTCATAGGAACTCGTTTCTCTGATCTGTAGGGGGCGTCGGCGGCGCGCCGGATGGCGGGGCCGCTTCGCAGGGTGGTGCATGCGCCGGCCCGTCGTGCATGTCGGGCCGGCTGGCGTTTGCCCGCATGATACCAGCTACGGGGCCGGCGCCAAAGTCGCCGCCCCCGTTCCCGCCTGCCTGCGGCGTGCATTTTCTTTGTTCCTGCGCAAGGAAACGCTCGATTTCGGCTGTCTTCGACTAGAATCGCACATTATCTTTTTGCCAGACATTGATGCCATGGTTTCCGACTTTTCCTCATATCTGGCCAGCAGCACGTATATCGACAGCGAGCATCCGGCTGTGCGCGCCAAGGCGGCCGAGCTGGCGGCAGGCGCCGTGGGCGACGCCGCCATCGCGGCCCGCTGCTTTGCCTTCGTGCGCGACGAGATCGCCCACAGCTGGGATTACCAGCGCAACCCCGTCACTTGCCGCGCGTCCGATGTGTTGCAGCATGGCACGGGCTATTGCTATGCGAAGAGCCATCTGCTGGCCGCGCTGCTGCGCGCCAACGGCATCCCCGCCGGCCTGTGCTATCAGCGTCTGGCCGTGGGCGAGGCGGGGCCGCCGTTCTGCCTGCATGGCTTGAACGCCGTCTACCTGCAGGAATTCGGCTGGTACCGCATCGATGCGCGCGGCAACAAGCCTGGCGTCGACGCCGCCTTCACGCCGCCGCGGGAACAGCTGGCCTTTCCCGTGCTGGCGCCGGAAGAGCGCGATCTGCCGGAAATCTGGGCGGCACCGCTGCCGCAGGTGATCGCCTCGCTGACCGGCCATGCGACCGTGCAGGATGTGGCCGCGCACTTGCCCGATATCGAATTGTTGCCGCTGCAAACATAATCTCAAGAAAGAAATCATGAAAAAAGTGTATCTTGGCCTGCTTGGCCTGATGTTGTTGGCCGGTTGCGGCAGCAAGGGCGAGAGCGGTGGGCAATCGAGCGCCGCGCGTCTCGACGGCAAGGAAAAGGGCAGCGAGTTTCTTGCCTATGAACACAATGTCAGCGTCGATACGAGCGAGGCGCAAGTGCCGCTCCTGTATGAAAAAGTCGTGGCCGCCTGCAAGGCTGACACGGACAATGGTTGTCTGCTGCTCGATTCCAGCATCAACGGCGGACGCTACGTGCACGCACGCATCAGCGTGCGCGCCAAGCCGGCCGGCATCAAAAAGCTCGTCGCGCTGGTCGCGGCCGAAGGCGACGTCACCAGCCAGGGCACCAAGGTGGAAGACCTGGGCCGTCCCGTGCTCGACAGCAAGAAACGCCTGGAAATGCTCAAGCAGTACCAGGCGCAGCTGCAAGACCTGGAAAAGCGCTCGGGCACGAATGTCGATGCGCTGATCAAGGTGAGCAAGGAACTGGCCACCGTGCAGGTGGAGCTGGAGCAGGCGACGGCGGCCAATGCACTGTTGATGCAGCGCATCGACACGGACTTGCTGAACGTGGCCATCAGCGCCGACGGCAAGCAATCGTTCTGGCGCCCCGTCAAGCGCGCGCTGGGCAATTTCACGGAAAACCTGTCGGAAGGCGTGGCCAACGCCATCACGGCCATGGCTTACATCCTGCCGTGGCTGGTGGCTTTCGTGCTGCTGTTCCCGCTGGGACGCAAGGGCTGGCGCCGTCTTCGTGGAGCGCCGCGCAAGGATTGATGCGCAAGCATTAAAGCCTCCGGCGCACCGTTTTACGGCAATTTGAAACCTGGCTGCACAGTCCTTGTGCGGCCAGGTTTTTTCGTGCGGCGAGAGCCGCGTGCACCATGGCGGATACCTGTTGGCGCTGGCATGCATTCTGCTTTAACAACATGGCAGACCCAGCTCGACCCCACGAACCCATCACAGGAGTCCTCATGTCACGACGCATCATCCTGAAAGCGGCCGCCGCCGGCGCATTCGCCCTGGCCACGTCCACCTGCATGCAGGCAGCCCTGGCCGCCGATACGATCAAGGTCGGCATCTTGCACTCCCTGTCGGGCACCATGGCCATTTCCGAAACGTCGCTGAAGGATGTGGCGCTGATGACGATCGCCGAGATCAATGCCAAGGGCGGCGTGCTGGGCAAGAAGCTGGAAGCCGTCGTCGTCGATCCCGCGTCGAACTGGCCCCTGTTCGCGGAAAAAGCGCGCCAGCTGGTGGCGCAGGAAAAAGTGGCCGTGGTGTTCGGCTGCTGGACGTCCGTCTCGCGCAAGTCGGTTTTGCCGGTGTTCAAGGAACTCAACAGCCTGCTGTTTTACCCCGTGCAATACGAGGGCGAGGAACTGGAAAAGAATGTGTTTTATACGGGCGCCGCGCCCAACCAGCAGGCGATTCCCGCCGTCGAATATTTGATGAGCAGGGATGGCGGCGGCGCCAAGCGCTTCGTGCTGCTGGGCACGGATTACGTGTATCCGCGCACCACCAACAAGATTTTGCGTGCCTTCCTGAAAAGCAAGGGAGTCAAGGATAGCGATATCAGCGAGGTCTACACGCCGTTCGGCCATGCCGACTATCAAACCATCGTCGCCAACATCAAGAAGTTTTCCACGGGCGGCAAGACGGCCGTCATTTCCACCATCAATGGCGATTCGAACGTGCCGTTCTACAAGGAGCTGGGCAATGCGGGCCTGAAAGCCACGGACGTGCCCGTCGTCGCGTTTTCCGTGGGCGAGGAAGAGCTGCGCGGTATCGATACCAAACCCTTGCTCGGCCATCTGGCGGCGTGGAATTATTTTGAGTCCGTCAAGAACCCCGTCAACACGGCTTTCATCAAGCAGTGGAAGGCGTATGCCGTGGCGCACAAGCTGCCGAACGCCGGTTCGGTGGTGACGAACGACCCCATGGAAGCGACCTATGTCGGCATCCATATGTGGGCGCAAGCCGTGGAAAAGGCGAAATCGACGGACACGGACAAGGTGATCGCCGCCATGGCGGGCCAGAGCGTCAAGGCGCCATCGGGCTTCACCCTGACCATGGATGCAACGAACCACCACTTGCACAAGCCCGTGATGATCGGCGAGATCAAGGCCGATGGGCAATTCAATGTCGTGTGGAAAACCAAGGAAACGATACGCGCACAGCCGTGGAGCCCGTTTATCAAGGGCAATGAGGGCAAGCAGAAGCTGTAAAAAGCTTGCGCGTCGATTCGTCGCCGCAACCCCAGGCAGAGAGCTGGGGTCAGACCCGGCGGGTCTGACCCCTGTCCTTGTCTTTGGGGGAAGGATACCTGTCAAGACATCGGCTTTACTACATGGAATCCATGCACATGCAGCTTCTCCCCAAACTGCTGGTCCTCGCCTGCCTGTTGCTATCCTCGCTGGCGCAGGCCGCCATCTCTCCCGACCTGCTCAAACCGCTGGCCGGCGACGATCCCGACGCCAGGGTCGCCGCCGTGGCGCAGATCGCCGCCCTGGCCACGCCCGAGGCCGCCCGTGTGCTGCACGCCTTGCAGGACGACAGCCTGTATGCCGCCCCCGGCGGCAAGGTGTACATCGTCGACGGCGAGCAGGCGTACGACCCTGTCATCGGCCAGAACGTGCCGCTGCCGGAAGGCATCGATGGCGTGATGGTCAACAACCGCTTGCGCGCGGCCGTGGCGGGCGCCTTGTCGGGCTTGCAGCTGCTGGCGCCGGAGCGGGCCACGCGGCTGGCCGCCGCGCAAGCCTTGCAAAAGGCGGTCGACCCGGCGCAGCTCCCCTGATCCGCACCGCGCTGGCGCGGGAAAGCGATGGCGAGATCCAGCAGATATTGCAGGTGCTGATCGCCAGCGCCAACCTGCATGCGCCCGATGCCGCCACGCGCAAGGCCGCCGTGCAGGCGCTGGCCGGCAGCAGCGATGCGCGTCTGCTGCCCGTGCTGCAAGCCATGTTGGAGCCGGGCGGTGAACCGGATGAGGCCGTGCAGCTGGCGGCCATCGAGACGATGCGCCAGATCAAGGGCAGAGTGGCGCGTATGGAATTCGCCGGCAATGTGTTCTATGGCATTTCCCTGGGCAGCGTGCTGCTGCTGGCGGCCCTGGGCCTGGCCATCACCTTTGGCTTGATGGGCATCATCAACATGGCGCATGGCGAATTGCTGATGATAGGCGCTTACACGACCTATCTGTGCCAGCTGTTTTTCCGCGCCTACCTGCCGGGCCTGCAGGATGCGTATCTGCTGGCCGCCTTGCCGGCCGCCTTTCTCGTCGCCGGCCTGGTGGGCGTGGCGCTGGAGCGCACGGTGATCCGCTGGCTGTACGGCCGGCCGCTGGAAACCCTGCTGGCCACCTGGGGCATCAGCCTGATCCTCATGCAGCTGGTCCGCACGATCTTCGGCGCGCAAAACGTGGAAGTGGCCAATCCCGCCTGGATGTCGGGCGGCGTGACGGTACTGGGCGGCCTCGTGCTGCCGTACAACCGGCTGGCCATCATCGCCTTCGCCGTCGTCGTCGTCGTGGCCGTGTGGCTGATCCTCAACAAGACGCGCCTGGGCCTGTTCGTGCGGGCCGTCACGCAAAACCGCCGCATGGCTGATTGCGTGGGCGTGGCCACGGGCAAGGTCGACATGCTCACTTTCGGCCTCGGTTCCGGCATCGCGGGGCTCGGTGGCGTGGCCCTGTCGCAGCTGGGCAATGTGGGGCCGGACCTGGGCCAAAGCTATATCGTCGATTCCTTCATGGTGGTGGTGCTGGGCGGCGTGGGCCAGCTGGCCGGCACCGTGATCGCCGCGCTGGGCCTGGGCGAAGTCAACAAATTCCTCGAGCCGGTGGCGGGTGCCGTGCTGGCGAAGATCGCCATTTTGATATTCATCATCATTTTCATCCAGCGCCGGCCGCAGGGCCTGTTTGCCATGAAGGGACGCAGCGTCGAATGATTACCTCATATCAATCCAAGCAGGGCCTGTTCACGCGGCCCGTCTGGCTGGCGATTGGCGCCTGCAGCGTGCTGGCGGCGCTGTTGCCGATTTTTAATCTGGCGTTTGCCGAAGGGCATGTGCTGCACGTGTCCGCCTACACGGTGGCGCTGGTGGGCAAGTTCATGTGCTACGCGCTGGCCGCGCTGGCGCTGGACCTCGTCTGGGGCTACACGGGCATCTTGTCTCTGGGCCACGGCGTGTTCTTTGCGCTGGGCGCGTATGCGCACGGCATGTATCTGATGCGGGCCATCGGCGACCAGGGCCAGTACCGCAGCAGCCTGCCCGATTTCATGGTCTTTCTCGACTGGAAAACCTACCCCTGGTACTGGGCGTTTACGGAACACTTCTGGTACTGCATGGCCCTCGTCGTGCTGGTGCCGGGCGTGCTGGCCTTCGTCTTCGGTTACTTTGCCTTTCGCTCGCGCATCAAGGGCGTGTATTTTTCCATCATCACGCAAGCGATGACGTATGCCTTCATGCTCTTGTTCTTCCGCAATGACACCGGCTTTGGCGGCAACAATGGCTTCACGGATTTCAAGACGATACTGGGGCACAGCATCACGGCGCCCGCCACCCGGGCCGTGCTGTTCCTGCTGACCCTGGCCTTCCTGCTGGCGGCGTTGGTGGGCGCGCGCGCCATCGTCCGCTCGAAGCTGGGCAGGGTGCTGCAGGGCGTGCGCGACAGCGAGGCGCGGCTGATGTTCCTCGGCTACAACCCGCTGTGGTTCAAGCTGTTCGTCTGGACCCTGTCGGCCGTGCTGTGCGGCATCGCCGGCGCCCTGTACGTGCCGCAGGTAGGCATCATCAACCCGTCCGAAATGTCGCCCGCCAACTCCATCGAGATGGTCGTGTGGGTGGCGGTGGGCGGGCGCGGCACCCTGCTCGGTCCGATTGTGGGCGCCTTCACCGTCAACGGTCTGAAAAGCTGGTTCACGGCCGCCTTACCGGAACTGTGGCTGTTCGCGCTGGGCCTGCTGTTCATCGGCGTCACCCTGTTCATGCAGCAAGGCATGCTCGGTGTCTTGAACAAGCTCAAACGTAAAAAAGTCGCCATCGTGGCAGAGGAGGCCGCATGAGTATCCGCATGTTGCCCGGCATGGCCAGCGCGGAAGCGGGGCCGACATATTCGCGCGTAAAAGGCGAGGGCGTCGACACGACGCATGGCGCGATCCTGTATCTGGAAGACATCAGCGTGTCGTTCGACGGCTTCAAGGCCATCAACAAGCTGAGCCTCGATATTTCCGTGGGCGAGTTGCGCTGCATCATCGGCCCTAACGGGGCCGGCAAGACGACGATGATGGATGTGATCACGGGCAAGACGCGGCCCACGTCCGGTACGGCCTGGTTCGGTCAGACCATGAATCTGGCGACGATGACGGAAGCGCAGATCGCCCACGCGGGCATCGGCCGCAAGTTCCAGCGCCCCACCGTGTTCGAGCAGCACACGGTGTTCGACAACCTGGAACTGGCGATGAAGATGGACAAGCGCGTGGCGCCCACCCTGTTTGCGCGCTTGTCGTCCGAGCAGGCGGGCAGGATCGAAGCGATCTTGCTTTTGATCCGCCTCCACGGCCACGAGGCGCGGCCGGCCGGGTTGCTGTCGCACGGGCAAAAGCAGTGGCTGGAAATCGGCATGCTCCTGATGCAGGAGCCGCAGCTGATTTTGCTGGACGAACCGGTGGCGGGCATGTCCGACGCGGAAACGGCGCGCACGGCGGAACTCCTCAATGAATTGCGCGGCAAACATTCCATCATGGTGGTCGAGCACGACATGGGTTTCGTCACGGACATTGCCCAGCAAGGCATCGTCACCGTGCTGCATGAAGGGGCCGTGCTGGCGCAGGGCCGCATGGACGAAGTGCAGGCCGACGAGCGCGTCATCGAAGTCTATCTGGGAAGGTAATCATGCTCGAAGTGCAAGAATTAAATCAGTACTATGGCTCCTCGCACACCTTGCGCGGCATCGACCTGTCGGCGCGCAAGGGCGAATGCCTGGCCTTGCTGGGGCGTAATGGCGTAGGCAAGACAACCTTGCTCAAATGCCTGATGGGCGTGCTGCCCGTGGCGCAGGGCACGGTGGTGTTCCAGGGGCGCGACATCACGAAAATGACGCCGCACGCGCGCGCCAGGCTGGGCATGGCCTACGTGCCGCAGGGACGCGACATCTTTGCGCGCCTGACGGTCGAGGAAAACTTGCTGATGGGCATGGCGGTGAAGCGGGGCAGGCTGGCCTCGCGCATCGATCCCCACGTGTACGAGCTGTTTCCGGTATTGAAAGAGATGCTGGCGCGGCGCGGCGGTGATTTGTCCGGCGGGCAACAGCAGCAGCTGGCCATCGCCCGCGCGCTGCTGGCCGAACCGCAATTGATCATCTTCGACGAGCCGACGGAAGGTATCCAGCCGTCCGTCATCAAGGATATCGGCAGGGTCATTGCTTTGTTGAAACAACGGGGCGACATGGCTATCGTGCTGTGCGAACAGTATTTTGATTTCGCCCGCGAACTGGCCGACGACTTCATCGTGCTGTCGCGCGGCAGCGTGGTGGCCAGCGGAAGTGCGGAACAGATGGACGGCGAGGAGGTGAAGCGGCACCTGGCCGTGTAAGGTCAGACGAGCTGGAGCCAGCCCAGCACGGCGCCGCCCGCCAGCAGCCACAATAAATGGATCTTCGTGCGCCAGATGATCAGGCCCGCCACGATGGACAGGCTCCACAGGGGCCAGTCGGTGCGGATGTCGTGGTTGGCGCCACCCAGGATCATGCCGGTGGAAATCAGGAGGGCGACGACGATGGGCGCCATGCCCTGCTTGAAGGCGCGCACGGGGCGCAGGTCGCGGTTGCGGTAGCCCCATTGGGCTGCCACGTAGGTGAGGGTGGTGCTGGGCAGCATGATGCCTAACATGGTGATGAACACGCCAAGATACGCGGCCGTGTAGCTGCCCGCATTCATGCCCACGTTCCAGCCCATCAGGGCGACGAACAGCACGTTGGGGCCGGGCGCTGCTTGCGCAATGGCGATCGACTCATTGAATTGCGTCTGGGTCAGCCAGCCATGCTGTTCGACGAGGAAACGGTGCATTTCAGACGTGGTGGAAATGGCGCCGCCGATCGACATCAGCGACAGCATCAGGTAGTGGGCGAACAGGTTCAGCCAGTCGCCCGCGCTCAAGGCCAGTTGCAGGGGCGGATTCATGAAGACAGCTTCCGATAGGTCAGCAGGCAGCCGATGCCGCCCAGGCCCAGCAGGATGTACAGCAGGGGCCAGCGGAAGACCGCCACCATCAGCACGCCCAGCACGGTGATGGACAAGGTCAGCCACAGGGGCAGCGGATGCTTGCTCAGCGCGGTCGCCAGCTTCACGCCCGTGGCGGCGATCATGCCGGCCGACACGGCCGCCATGCCGCGCAGGGCGCCCGCCATCTGCGGGTTGTCGCCAAAGCGCGTGTACAGCACGCCCAGCAGCAGGACGATGACGAGGGGGACGGCCAGCATGCCGGCCAGCGCCGTCAGCGCGCCTTTTAAACCGAAATAGCGCCCGCCCACCATCAGTGACAGGTTCACCACGTTCGGCCCGGGCATGATCTGCGCCACGGCCCAGTCTTCGAGGAATTCCTCCTGCGTCAGCCAGCGCTTGCGCTCGACCATTTCGCGCTGGATCACGGCCAGCACGCCGCCAAAGCCTTGCAGGGCCAGCCAGGTGAACGAGAAGAACAGGTCGGCAAGCGAGGCGGGTTGCGGGCGGGGCTGGTCAGGCTGGGGCGTGGAAGGCGAGGGCATGACTGATTATCGCCGTGGCCGATCGCGCTTGTCCATCGCTTTCGGCTCTGCTTGTACCTGCAAGAAAAAACCGTGGCTCATGTTTCCCTGCCATTGACATCGAGAGTTTATCGGCAATACTTTTAGCGGCAACATGACCGCTATCCCTGTCCGCGCTGGCGTGGCTCGCCCCGCTACGCCCTCTCATCCCTCCGTCCCCTTCGCAGGAGTTGCTTATCATGCCTCATTCCATAGAAACGCTGCATATGCCCGTCAAAACCGTGGTGCTGCATACGCGGGTCGATCAGAAGATGTGCGATATCGTCAACCTGGGCATCGCCGTGCAGGCTGCCTTCAGTACCTTGTGCGCGCTGGAATACCTGAAGTCATACAATGTCGCCCCTGAACTGATCGAACGCGTGCTGCTGCATCCGGAGCAGCGCCGCCAGACCGTGCACTGAGTATCCGCACGGCAACTGTGTTGCCGGCAGCGTCAGCCCGGCGTTGTCGGATTGTCCATTACGGCTCAGTTATGCACAAATGATGGGCTAACGAAATTGGCGAAATAATTTTCTTGTGATTATGTGTGATTTTCTAAGTGTTTGATTTTAATGGATTTTATTTTTGCTGTTTGATTGAGCAGTTTATTGAAAGCCGCACGGGCTGTGGCTTTGAGGGCTGTCAATAGGCGCTTATCCACAAAGATATCCACAGTCCGTGTGGATATCTGAAAAAGCGCTTAACAATCCGCCACTTAGGAAAATGGGACCGGCCCGCGCCTGCCATCGGCGCGCAAGATGGGCCAAAATAGGGCATGCCACAAGCCTGTATGCCTATCCAGTACTCTTGTTTTTATGACTGAAAGTAGCGGCCGTGTTCAGGGCGTGCCGCCGGCCGGCGCCGCGGGCGTGTCGCCGCACTGGGCCAGGGCCGCGGCCAGTTCGGCGACGTGTTGCTCCGCCTCGCGCAGGGTGGCGTAGGTGCGCAGCGAGGCGATCACGGTGGTAAACAACTTGCGCGTGGTGAGGTCGGTCTTGCACCAGAAATCGTTGATGTCGTAGTCGATGATGATGCGGTGTTCCAGCGCCTGGCCCGGCTGGCCCGTGCGCAGGATGATGCGCACGGCGCTGTTGTGCAGGTCTTCGCGGATCTGGCGCGCCACGTGCAGCCCCGCATCCTGGGTTTCCATGATCACATCGAGCAGCACCACGGCGATATCTTGTGTGCCGCGCAGCAGGCTGAGTGCCTCGGCGCCCGAATACGCGTGCAAAAAGCTCAGTCTGCGGCCCTGGAAGCTGGCCTGGCTGAGGGCGAACTTGGTCACCACGTGCACGTCGACATCGTCATCGACGATCAGCACGCGCCATGGCGCCGCGTTGGCAGTCTCTGCCGTCGCGTCTGCCCGGGCCAACGGCTCATCGACCAGCCAGTCCGGTTCGTCCGCCCCCTTGGCGGCGCTGTCGCTATCCATGTTCATGCATTTATCCACCGTTGATCGTGCTTGCTACTCCACACTATGCCAGTCTGCGGGGTTTGTCAAAACAATGCTGTTCAAGCAAGACGGTCCGGCGCCTGGATTGCTTATGCACAGCAAAATATATTTTCATGGCGGTGAAGTGACTTTGATCGAGCGCAAATTCGTGATTGCAAGTCATTGATTTTATTGGAGTAAAAAATTGCCTGTGAAATCAGCAAATTGTTGAAACCCGCATCAATGCTGGTGTTGCGGCTTGTCAAGAGGGGCTTATCAACAACTTTATCCACAGTTGCTGTGGATATCTGAAAAAGCCGTGCAAAAACCGGGGCTTAGCGCCCGTTCATGCGGCCAGCCCAAGCCCGCTCAGCTGGGCGAAGGCATGCAGGAAGCGCTGCTTGGCTTCGGCCGGGCCCATGGCCTCGATTATACCGGGCAAGGGGGCGATGCCGTCAAGGTAAGCCCAGCGTTCGGCCGAGTGCGGCATCAGGTCGCGCTTTTCCGTGGCCAGCGCGATCAGGTCGGCCCGCTTGATGGGCGCGTAATCGGAAAAGTCCAGGCCATACGTGGCGGCGATGATGGCGCTGACCTTGTCTTCCAGCACGGCAAATTCCGGCAGCAACACTTTCAAGGGCTTCACCATGTCGCCCAGGTAGGCTTCGGCCGCGTCGTGCAGCAGGGCGGCCAGGCGCAAATGGGGCGGCACCAGTTCGGCGACGATCAGGCTGTGCTGGGCGACCGAGTAAAACACTTGCGTCTGTCCATTGAAGCGGCACTGGTAAGCGAGGCCGTGGGCAATGTCTTCAATGGCTACCTTGTCGATATGCGGGCGCAAGGGATAAAAACGGTTGCCTGAATAGGTGGAAACGTAGTCGGTGGTAATCATTGCCATGGCATGGTGCTCGGAACGCTCAAGATGCTTCATCGTACACCCGATGGCATGGGCTTGCCCCAGCTGCCGTGCGCAGGCGGCGGGCTGCTGAGCCTATGCATCTTGGCAAATCCTTTAATTTATTTCATATCATTCATTGTTCTTTCTCAAATACACTATAGCAATCTTGTTTGTCTGAAACTTCATTTAGGGGCAGGGCAATGACGGCGATACCTTCGGCAAGACCTTCGTATATCTATCAGGGCGGTTCGGTGATGATGCACTCGCCGCTGCAATTGAAACAGTCGGAAATGTACGGCTATTTCGTCAGGGGCGACCTGGCCAAGCTGCAGGCCACCGTGAATACCACCCTGAACCAGGTAGCGGGCAGCAAGATGACCCTGAAAGCCCTGTCGCCGTACGTGATGCTGACGTTTACACGCGTCAACCATGCCGATTCGGCCAACCCCGTCGACCAGGCCAAGGGCTGGATCACGGAGGTCGATATCGTCACCTGGATCATGGTCGGCCAGATGGATGAACACGGCAAGCTCGCGCATATCTACTGGTATCCGTGCCACATTTTTGTGGATGACGCCATGGCCCTGATCAACGGGCGCGAATTGTTCGGCTATCCGAAATACCTGTGCGACTACGAGATTCCCGCCGCCGGCAGCGAGCCGCTGCGTTGTTCCGTCGCGGCCAAGGGTTTCCAGCATTTTTCGCCGGAAACGAAACTCGCCCTGCACCCGCTGCTCGAAGTCAATGCCACCGTGCAGACGGGGCAGCACAAGAGCGTCAACAGTTTCCTCGAACTCATCGAGCAGGCATTCCAGATTTTTCTCTCCATCCCCGATTTCTTCGACATGGACCAGGCCGGCTGGGCCGATATCCTGTCGCTGCTGCGCAACCCGCGCATCGACCAGATATTCCTCAAGCAATTCCCCGACAGCGCGGGCGTGAAAGCCGTGTACCAGGCCCTGGTGGCCGCGCCGGCCGAAATCAACCGCCTGCACAGCGCGCGCCTGCTCGGCTATGAATACGAATGCACGGTGCACGCCTTCGACAGCTTCCCGCTGGACCAGACCCTGGGCTTGCAGCTGGGACCGCAGGCGGCGATATTGCCGTTCAATGTGAACTTCGACTTCACGGCCATGCCGGGCGAGGAGCTGGTCGACAATTCACGCATCGCGCCGGAAAAGATCGCCATCCTCGGCGGCGGCGTGGCGGCCATGACCACCGCGTATTATCTGACGAACCAGCCGGGCTGGCAAAACCGGCATGCCATCACCGTCTACCAGCTGGGCTGGCGTCTGGGCGGCAAGGGCGCCAGCGGACGCAATGCGCAGGCGGGCCAGCGCATCGAGGAGCATGGCCTGCACATCTGGTTCGGCTTCTACGCCAACGCCTTCAGGATGATCAAGGAAGCCTACGCCAGCCTGGAACGCCCGCCCGGCGCGCCGCTGGCCACCTGGCGCGACGCCTTCAAGCAGCACGATTACGTGGCCCTGTCGGAAGACGTCAAGGGACAATGGCGCAACTGGTCCATCGTCTTTCCCACCTTGCCGGGCGAGCCGGGCGAGGGCGGCGAAGACATCACCCTGTGGCAGATGGCCATCGCCATGGTGGGCTGGATCGAGCAGTGGATCCGCCAGATCCGCCAGGTGGCGGACGCCGACGCGCGCATCGCGCGCGCCAGCGCGCAGCCAGGTGACGGCGAAGGCGTGTGGCCGGGCTGGCTGCGCCGCCTGGCTGACGAAGTGGTGGGGCAGGCCGATGAACTGGGGCTGGACGTGGGCCTGTCCGTGGGCGCGCTGGCCGCCCTGGTGGCCGACCTGGCGCCGGACTCCACGCGCCACGACCAGGCCCGCCACCAGCTGCTGGCCAGCACCCTGAACGGCATCCGCGGCTGGCTGCGCCTGCGCTACCGCGCCCTGATCGATGGCGACGACGAATTGCGCCGGCTGTTCACCTGCCTGGACCTGGGCATCACGGTCATGAAGGGCATGTTCGAGGATGGCGTGTTCAAGAACGGCTTCGACGTCATCAACGACATCGATTTCCGCGCCTGGCTGCGCAAGCATGGCGGCGACGAGCAGTTCAGCGTCAATTCGGCCCCCGTGCGCGGTTTTTACGACCTGGTGTTCGCCTACGAGGGCGGCGATTTCGCCAAGCCGAACATCGAGGCGGGCACCTTGCTGCGGGCGATGGCACGCATCGGCCTGGCCTACAAGGGCGGCATCATGTTCAAGATGCAGGCCGGCATGGGCGACACGATTTTCACGCCGCTGTACGAAGTGCTGCGCAAGCGCGGCGTGGAATTCAAGTTCTTCCAGCGCGTGGAAGAACTGGTGCCGGGCGCGGGCGACATCGACAGCATCCGCATCACGCAGCAGGTGCAATTGAAGGACCCCGCCGCCGGCTACGCGCCGCTGGTGGACGTGAAAGGGCTGGCGTGCTGGCCCAGCGCGCCCGACTACGCGCAGATCGAACCGGCCCAGGCGGCGCTGCTGCAGGAGCAGGAAGTCAACCTGGAATCGTACTGGAGCGGCTGGCCGCAGCAGTACCAGCAGGCGTTCGGCCGGCAGCTGCCCGCCACGGTCTTGAAGAAAGGCGTCGATTTCGACAAGGTGGTGTTCGGCATTTCCATCGGCTCGCTGCCGGCCCTGTGCCCACAGCTGCTGGCGCAAAGCCCGGCCCTGCAACTGACGGCCGAGAAGGTGAAAACGGTGGCCACGCAGGCTTACCAGGTGTGGCTGAACAAAAACCTGGCGCAGATGGGCTGGACCACGCAGCCGAAGGGCCAGCAGCCCGTGCTGTCGGCCTTCACGGAGCCGTACGACACGTGGGCGCCGATGGATCAACTATTGGCGCACGAGGACTGGCCGGCGGGCCTGGAGCCGAAAAACGTCTCGTATTTTTGCAGCGCCTTCCCCGTCGACAGCTACCCGCCCGTCACCGACACGGATTTCCCCGCCCGCTGCGCGGCCAGCGCGAAGCAGGGCGCGCTGCACCAGCTGGAACGCGAGATCGGCGCGCTGTGGCCAGAGGCGGGCGCGCCGGGCGCGTTCCCGTGGCAATGGCTGGTCGACGCGAAGGCTGGCACGGGGCCGGCGCGCTTCGACAGCCAGTACTGGCGCGCCAATGTCGATCCGTCCGAGCGCTACGTGATGTCGGTGGTGGGCAGCACCCAGTACCGGCTGGCCACCGACCAGTCGGGCTTCAGCAACCTGTTCCTGACCGGCGACTGGATCAGGACGGGCCTCAACGCGGGCTGCGTCGAGGCGGCCGTGATGGCCGGCATGCAGACCTCGCGCGCCATGACGGGCTATCCGGCCGTGATCCAGGGCGAGACGGATTTCTAGGCATGCAGCGCCTGATGCCGTTGTGTCTTGTCCTTGTCCACCTGCACGCGGGCGCCGCGCCGCCCGGCGCCATGGTGCTGTGGCCCGGCGCGCCGCCCGGCGGCGCGGCGTCGGGCCCGCAGCGGGCCAGCGCCAAAGGCTCCATCACGCAGGTGGAGCAGCCTTACCTGATCGCGCACCGCCCGGCGCAGCCGAACGGCACGGCCATCCTGCTGGTCAGCGGCGGCGGCTATGCGCATATCGAGGCGGGCAAGGAAAGCGGCCCGGCCGCCAGCTGGCTGCAAGCGCGGGGCGTCACGGCGTTTGAACTCGTGTACCGTCTGCCGCAGGAAGGCGGTGGCGCCAGCGCGCCGTTCCAGGACGGCCAGCGGGCCATGCGCTTGATCCGCGCGCGCGCGGCCGAGTGGCGCATCGACCCGGCGCGCATCGGCATGCTGGGTTTTTCCGCCGGCGCGCACCTGGCCGGCATGACGGCCGTCCAGCCGGACGCCGCCCTGTATGCGCCCGCCGATGCGATCGATGGCGTCTCGGCGCGGCCCGATTTCGTCGTGCTGCTGTACCCCGTGCTGACCATGGAAGCGCCGTTCGACACGACGCATGCGAAGAAGCAGCTGCTGGGAAGTCACCCCACGCAGGCGGCGCGCGATGCGCTGTCGGTGGAGCGCCACGTCGATGCGCGCACGCCGCCGATGTTCATCGCTCAGGCGCTGGACGACCCGATTTCACCGCCCGACAACAGCCGCTTGATGGGCGCTGCCCTGGACCGCGCGGGCGTGCCGTTTGAACTGCACCAGTTCCGGCACGGCGGCCATGGCTGGGGCCTGGGCAAGCCGGACAGCGAACCGGCCGCGTGGCCGCAGCTGCTGCTGGCGTGGCTGCAATCGCATGGCTGGATGCCTCAACCTGCGGGCTGATCTTCCAGATCGCGCCGCGCCACGTCCAGCGCCGCCCGCAGCTGCGGCAGGAATTGCTCCACGTTGTCGAGCTGGCCGTTCGAGGCCAGGGTTTCCATCTGGTGGCACAGGCCGTGCAGGGTGGGACGACTCAGGTAGCCGGCGCTGCCTTTCAAGGCGTGGAAGGCGGCTGCCGCCGCGCTGGCATTGCCGTCGCGCACGGCGTGGCAAGCCAGGTCCAGGCGCCGCGGCGCTTCCGTCAAGAACGCTTGCGCGATGCGCTGCAAGTGCTGCGCCGACAGGCCTGCCAGCGGCAGGATGTGCACGGGCGCCGTCATGGGATCGGCCGGAGCGACCGGCTCGCCGGCGTCGGCCAGGCCGAACTGGCGCGCCAGGGTGTCGTCCTCGGTGGGCGCGGCTGGCGGCAGCGCGTGGCCGCGCGCCAGCAGCAGGTCGATGATGGCATCGATTTTCTCGAACAACAGCGCCTCGTCGACGGGCTTGCTGAGGAAGTCGTCCATGCCGGCGGCCAGGTAGCGTTGCCGGTCATGTTCGCTGGCGTTGGCCGTCAGCGCGAGGATGGGGATGTGCGCGTCGGGAATGGGGAATTGGGCATTGCCGCCGTCGCGGATCAGGCGCGCGGCCTGTTCGCCATCCATTTCGGGCATGCGGCCATCCATCAGCACGCAGTCGTAGGGGCCGGATCCCAGCGCGCGCAGCGCCTGTTCGCCGTTTTCCACGATGGTCACGTCATGGCCCATGCTTTCGAGCAGGGTGCCGATGATGATCTGGTTGGTGCGCACGTCTTCGGCGCACAGGATGCGCAGGCGGCAGGCATGGCGCGCCTGGCGTGCCGGCCGGCGCGCGTCGGCCGCCGGCGCGCTGCCGGGCGTCAGCGGCAAGGTGAAATGGAAGCGCGAGCCGATGCCGACCCGGCTTTCCACGCCGATCGCGCCCTGCATCAGTTCGACCAGTTCCTTGCAGATGGCCAGTCCCAGGCCCGTGCCGCCGTAGCGGCGCGTGGTGGAATGGTCGGCCTGCTCGAATTTCTGGAACAGGCGCGGCAAGGTGTCCGCGTCGATGCCGGGACCCGTGTCGCTGATGATGAATTCGATCTCGCTGCGGCCGTCGCCGCGCGGCGGCGTGCGGGCGCGCCGCACTTCCAGCAGCACTTCGCCATTGGCCGTGAATTTCAGCGCGTTGCCCAGCAGGTTGATGAGGATCTGCCGCAGGCGCGTGGGGTCGGCGCGCACGTAGCGGGGCAGGTCCAGCGCCAGTTCGCGGCGCAGCAGCAGGCTCTTGGCATCGGCCTGGCCCTGCACGATGCCGGCCGCGTCGCCGATCAGCGCCAGCAGGTCGAAGTCCACCGTCTCCAGGGTCAGCTTGCCCGCGTCGATCTTGGAAAAGTCGAGGATGTCATTGAGGATGGTCAGGAGCGACACGCCATTGTGCAGGCCGATGCGCAGGTATTCCTGCGTGCGGCCCTTGACGGACTGGTCGCGCAGGGCGAATTTCAGCATGCCGATCACGCCGGCCAGCGGCGTGCGGATGTCGTGGCTCATGGCGGACAGAAAATCGATGCGGTGGCGGCTGACCACTTCCGCGTGCTCCTTGGCCCTCAGCAGGGCGTCGTTGCTGAGGGTCAGCGCCAGGGTGCGTTCCTGCACCCGCTGCTCCAGATTGTTGCGCAGCAGGCGGATCTGGTCGGCCAGGGCAAAGGCCAGCAGCAAGCCGTCGAAGGTGCCGCCCAGCAGGGTCACCAGCTGGGCGTTGGCCACCATGGCCGGCATCAGGCCCAGGTTGGCCGGCAGGATCAGAAAGCCGGGCAGCATCAGCGCGACGAAGGCCAGCACGAAGAAGCGCGCCGGCTGGTAGCCGCGGCGCCAGACGACGATGCCGCAGACCAGCGCCAGCAGCATCCAGATGCTGATGGCGATGGTGGCCAGGGTGTGCGCATACGACAGGGCGAAGAAACAGCTGGGCAGCAGCAGCAAGGGCAGCGCCAGGTTGACCTTGCTGAGACGGTACAGCAGAAGCGAGTAGTCGCGCAGGCGCAGGAAATGCATGTAAAACAGGGTGCTGAAGACGGGCAGCAGGAAAAATGGCACGTAATGCAGCTGCAGCTGGTGCCAGTCGAACAGGTCGGCAAAGACGTGGAAGGTCATGGCCCAGGCCAGGCCATAGGTCAGCACGTACAGCGCGTAATACGCCGAGGCCTTTTCCAGGGTGATGGAAAAGATGAAGAAATTGAACAGGCCCAGCGCCAGCAGGGCGCCGATGGACGCCACCATCAGGAAGTTTTCCTTGCCCACCAGCTTGCGGTAGTCGTGCTGCGTCTTTACGCCGAACATGGGGGCGCGCGCGTAGTAGGGGCTGGAAAAGCGGATCAGGATGTCGTACGTGGCGCCCGGCGCCAGTTGCACGTTCATGCCGTAGTGCAGCAAATAGTCGTGCGGCCGCTGGTAGCCCGTCAGCAAGATCCGCGGCGCCGTGTGCGCCCCGGGGCCATACACGTGCAGGTCGACCAGGTCGATCAGGGTGTCGTTCGGGTCGATGACCCAGGCCGCTCGCTGCTGTCGTTGCGCACCTGCGCATGCAGCCAGTAGGCGCCGCCGAACAGGTCGACCTGGTCGGCCCGGCGCTGGCGCGCCAGCCAGGCGGGCAGGGCGGCGGCATCGGCAGGCGCGGCGTCATTTCCAGCGAGAAACAGTTGCCCGTCTTTGCCCAGGTGAGCGATACCTTGCATGCCCAGGGGTAAGGGCGCCGCCTGCGCCGCGCCCGCCAGGCCCAGCAGGCCGAACAGCAGGCCGAGCACGAGCGCCCAGCCGCATAGCCAGGCGCTGACGCGGGCGCTGGAAGCGCGGTGGCGGGAGGGGGCGGGTGGGCTGGCATCGATGGGTTGGGTGATGGTCGCGCGGGAAAGGGCGGCAGCGCCGTTTGCTGTGGAGTGCCCATTTTAATCGACTCTCGGTGACACACGGGCAATTTCATGTCCTGCCCGCATGGCGCCCGCTCCGGTATCATGGCGCCTTTGCCCGCGAGATCATCATGCTCAGTCCCGACCAGTTCCTGGCCTTCCTGGCCGCCGCCGTCCTCATTACCGCCAGCCCCGGCCCCGACAACCTGATGGTGCTGGGCGTAGGCATGTCGCGCGGGCGCCGCCAGGGCATGGCGTTCGGCCTGGGCTGCGCCCTTGGCTGCCTCACGCACACCGTGCTGGCGACCATCGGCGTGTCAGCCCTGCTGGCCGCCTCGCCCGCGGCCTTTACGGCGCTGAAAGTGGCCGGCGGGCTGTATCTGGTGTGGCTGGGCATCGGCGCCTTGCGCAGCCGCGGCGGCGCCAGAGTCGATGGCGCGGCTGCCTTGCCCGACGAATCCTTGCTGCGTTTGTTCGGCAAGGGACTGTTTGCCAACAGTATCAATCCGAAAGTCGTGCTGTTTTTCCTCTCGTTCCTGCCGCAGTTCATCGTCGCGGGCCAGGGCGATGCCAGCTGGCAGACGGCGCAGCTGGGCCTGGTCTTCACGGCGCAGGCGTGCGTGCTGTTCGGCCTGCTCGGCTATTTTTCCGGCGCCGTCGGATTGTGGCTCAACCGCCGCCCGCGCGCCGGCCTGTGGCTGGACCGCGTGGCCGGCACCATCTTCATCGGTCTCGGCTTGCGCCTGATCCTGGCACGCTGACCTCTTGCCGGGCGGTGATGCGGAACGCCAGTTCCATCTGGTCCTGCACGGCCATGGCGCCGCCCAGGACGGCGAACGGCACGATGCCGAAGTCGCTTTGTTTCAGCAGCAGGCTGCCGCTGGCCTGCAGGCTGCGCCCATCGGCCGCTTGCTCGATCCGCACGGGCAGCCGCACCGCGCGCGTCACGCCATGCAGGGTGATGTCCGCATCAAACACCTGCTTATCGCCCGAGCGGCGCGCCTCGATGCTGACCCACGGATAGCGTTCCGCCTCGAGCACGCGCACCAGCATGTTGTGGCGCGTGCCGGCGATGGCGTCGGCCGACGGCGTCGTCGTCAAGCCGGCCGCCCGCCGCAGGCTTTCCTCATCCACGCTCATCTCGTCGAGCCGGAAGCGCAACTGCGCGCGCCCCGGCGCGGGCGCCACCACGCCCTGCAGGCTGCGGCTGGCCACCACGTGGTCGTGCCCCAGCCGCGCCAGCGCGCCGCCACGGCGCACGGTGATGGTCAGCAGCGATTCTGCGGGCGCGATGTGCAGCAGGTACATGCCTTGCCGCTGCCACGCGGGCGCCGGCACGGCGGCAGGGGCGGCCGGCGCGGAAGCGGGGGCAGGAGCGGGCGGCAAGGGCGTGCAGGATGCCAGCACGGCGCAGGCGAGCAGAAACGTGGTGCGGATGGCTGAAGGCGGGCGGTGGTTCTGGGTGGGCATGGGTAGACGGGACAAGGGCGATGGGAGAATAGTACGTGATCCGCGCGGTGGCGCGCGTGCAATGTTAGAGCTACGTCATAAGGCGGTCATATGCCGCTGTTATGATGCTTTCGTTGGCACACAGCATGCGGTGCGCAAATCACTACGTTCCGGGAGCGATAGGATGCAGGCATGACTCAACAGCTTAGCCGGTGAGCTCAACCATCGGCACCAGACATGTAAGATTTGTTTTACAGCAATGATCGCAGGGCAGGGCAGGGGAAATGCAGGAATCGGCCGGGGATTTAATGAAGTCCTAAGCCTGTCTCGACGAAGGGCTGGCATAGTGGATACATGGCGCACGGAAACCCCGAGCGCAAGGTTGCCGGACACCTCAATGACCGGCACGATTTCCACTTTTTCATGTGTTTTCCGTTTTATCCCTGCGCTCTGAAACAGCGTTTCAACCGGCTACCGCACCTTGCGAAGCCGGTTTTTTTGCCTGTGTTTTCATCACTTCCCGGCGCCGCGGCGCCGGGAAAGCACTTAACCCGCCTGTTTTGCCAGCCACGCATCGACGGCCGGCAGCCGTTCGGCGCGCAGCTTGATGCGGTACTTGATGCCGGCCACGGAGCTGTCGGCGTCGCCGCGCGCGCCGGCCGGCAGGTGCGCCTGCGCGTACGCTTCCAGCTTGGCGATCATGTCCGGCTGCGCCGACGCGGCCGCCAGGCGCGGGAAGTAGCGGCTGCGCGAGCTGGCGTCGATGCGCGCATTGACTTGCTCCAGGTGCGCCAGCGCGAAGTCGAAGGCCAGTTCCGGATGCGTGCGCGACACGCGCGAGATCATGGCCGGGCTGTTCGTCACGCCCGGTTCATCCGTCAGCGCCAGCGCCAGCGCGCGCCGCGCCAGGACGGGATCGTCGCTCGAGGCCAGCAGGTCGTACAGCTGGTTCTTCACCAGCGGCGTCTTTTCCTGCCGCGCCCTGGCGTGCAGCTGCTCCCAGGTGGCGGCGTCCGCATGCTGCGCCACCACGCCCAGGATGGTGCGGCGCAGCGGCGCGGGCATGGCGGCGGGGTCTTGCTCGCTGGCCGCATGGCGGCGGCGCGCCTCGGCGATCACGCCCGGCTCGCCCATGTCGCCGAGGATGGCGATCAGCTGGCCGCGCAACGTCGCCACGCTCGAGGCTTCGCCCGCGCGCGCTTCCCAGCCCGTCTGCGCCATCATCGGCGCCAGGCGCGCCACGGCAAAGCGGCCGAAGGCCTGCTGGCGCGCTTTGCTTTCCGCGCTATCGCCCGCGTATTGTTCGTACAGGCTGCCCAGGGAGGCGGCCACCTTGCCCAGCACCTGCGGATCGGCCGACAGCGGCGTCGCTTTCAGCAGTTCCAGGAAATCGGCCAGGTTTTGCGCGCCGGCCAGGCCCAGCGACTGGCTGTCCGCCAGCAAGCCCAATTGGTCGATCGGCGCCAGGCGCGCGAAGCTGCGCGCCAGCGCGCGCGTGTTGGAAGGCGCGTACACGGTGCGGTAGTAGCCGCTCTGGCCCGCGTTCACCAGCAGGGCGCCGCAGCCGGGCACGTTCAGGGTCGCCTTGCCATTCCTGACCAGCACCGTGGCCAGCTTGCCGTTGCCGACCGTCGAGGCGATGACGGGCACTTTCCACGACAGCGGTTTCTTGTTCGGCTGGTCCTTGGAAAATTCCGTCTGCGTCAGGCGCACGCGCGTATTGCCGTTCCTGCACACGGCCTCGCCCACGGTGATCATCGGCACGCCCGGCTGCAAGGTGAAATCATGGGCGATGGCGCTGACAGGCTTGCCGGCGGCCGCATCGACTTCGCGCCACAGGTCGTCCGACACCGTATTGCCATACGCATGCTTGCGCATGTAGCTGCGCACGGCCGTGCGCCAGGTATCGGCGCCGACATACGCTTCGAGCATGCGGATCACCGCTTCGCCCTTTTGATAGGTGATGCCGTCGAAAGCCTGGCTGGCCTGCTCCACGGTGGCGATGCGCTGCACCACCGGGTGCGTGGTGCGCAGCGCGTCCTGGCTCATGGCCGACTCGCGCCCGCCCACGCTGGACAGGGCCGTGTTCCACTCCGGGTGCAGACGCTCCGTGGTGCGGCTTTCCATCCACGACGCGAAACCTTCGTTGAGCCACAGGTCGTCCCACCAGCGCATGGTGACCAGGTCGCCGAACCACTGGTGCGCCATTTCATGCGACAGGGTGGTGTAGATGTTTTCCTTGTCGGCCTGGGTCGAGATGGCCGGGTCGAGCAGCAGGCCGTATTCGAAGGTGAAGACGGCGCCCCAGTTTTCCATGGCGCCGAAGAACTGGCTGCGGCCCGGCGCGGCGATGTTGTCGAGCTTGGGCAGCGGATAGCGCACGCCGAAATAATCATTGTATTCGCGCAGCAGGGCGCTTGACTCGTCGAGCGCGAAGCGGCTTTGCGCCAGCGCGCCCCGCTTCGTGATGACGCCGATCTCCGTGCCGTCGGCCATCGTTGTCGCCCGCTCGAAGTCGCCCAGGCCGAAGAACAGCAGATACGTCGACATGCGCGGCGTGGTGGCGAAGTACACGTGCTTCATGCCATTGCCCAGCTCTTCGCTGCTGATGATCGGCATGTTGCCGACGGCCATCTGGCCGCTCGGCACGACCACGTTGAGATCGAAGGTGGCCTTGTAGTCCGGTTCATCCCACGATGGCAGCATGCTGCGCGCATCGGAATTTTCGAACTGCGTGTACAGCGCGCGCTGGCGGCCTTGCGGCGTGTCGTAGTCGAGCGAGAACAGGCCCGTGGCCTGCGTGCCGATCTTGCCGCTGTAATCGATGCGCAGCAGGTACTCGCCCTTCGTCACGGGTTCGGCGAAATGCACGGTGGCCGTCTGCTTGTCCGCATCGAACTCGATCTTGCGCGTCACCTGCTTGCTGCCGCCCTTGCCTTCGATGGCGGCGGCCGCAAACGCCAGGTTCAAGGCATTGAAGGTGATGCTGGCGGTCGGCGCGTCGACGGCCACCTTGATGGCCACCTCGCCCTTGAAGGTAGAGGCGGCGGCGTCCGGCGTGATCGACACGATATAGTGCAGGGGCGTGACGCCGCGCGGCAGCTGCGTGGTGGTGCCGGGGGCATGGCTGGCCGAGACGTACCTGGCGGCGGGAGCGGCATTGTCCGCATGGGCTGCGGTGAGGGAAGCCAGTGCCAGGACGGCGGCGGCCAGTTGGCTGCGCCGGAAGCGCGGAGTCGGTGTGCGATGCATGGTATGCCCTTGGTGCATGGATAAAACGCCCGCCAGCCGGATAGGCTGCGGGCGTCGATGACGTGTGGGGGACATCGCTGGAACTGGCGGCCAGCGTTCCCGTACAGCAATCTAAGGCGAAACGGGGGCAAAGTCAACGCGCCAGGGGCGCCGCACCATGGCGGTGCGCTGGTATGATGGACGCCTGACTGTACTGCCGCAGGCCAGTCCCGCAGCTGATTGGCCGCCACCATAACGAGACGAGACCCAAGCACATGAAACTGACTATCAGCCCCCGCACGCCCAATCCGCGCCGCGTCACCATGTTCATCGCCGAAAAGGGCATCACCGGCATCGAGGAAGTGGCGCTCGACCTGATGGCGGGCCAGCACCGCGATCCCGCCTTCCTGGCGAAAAACCCGCTGGGCCGCGTGCCCGTGCTGGAACTGGACGACGGGCGCGTGCTGACCGAGACGCGCGCCATCTGCACCTACCTGGAAGGCTTGCAGCCGCAGCCCAACCTGATGGGCGAGGGATTCGAGGAGCGCGCATTTATCGAAATGGCCGACCGCCGCGTGGAACTGCACCTGTTCAGCGCCGCCGCCAACTGGGCGCGCCACGGCCACCCGGCCCTGGTGGCGCTGGAAAACCCGCAGTTTCCCGATTTCGCCACGGCGCAGGCGGGCAAGCTGCGCGAGACGGCGCAATGGCTGGACCAGGTGCTGGCCCACCAGCCCTACATCGCCGGCGAGCGGTTTACGATTGCCGACATCACGGCCTTCTGCGCGCTGGAATTCGTGCGCGGCCTGATGAAATACCGTCCGGGCGCGGAAGGGTTGCAGAACTTGCAAGCCTACCGCGACCGTATCGCCGAGCGGCCCAGCGCGCAGGCAAGGTAAGCAGTGCCTGCGGGCCGCGTCGACAATGTTGTCGGCTTACGCCCGTTGGGCTAAGCCGACCTACGCCGGCCTACGCCGACCTACGCCGACCGACAGCCCGGTAGGTCGGATTAGCGGAACGCGTAATCCGACATCACCACTTACTTCAGCTGCTCGTGCAGGAAGGTGTAGGTCAGCGCCCACATCAGCGCCTGCTGGTCGTTGTTGGCGGCACCCGCGTGGCCGCCTTCCGTGTTTTCCCAGTACAGCACGTCGTGGCCTTGCTCTTCCATCTTCGCCACCATCTTGCGCGCATGGCCGGGGTGGACCCGGTCGTCGCGCGTCGAGGTGGTCAACAGCACGCGCGGATACTTTTTATCCTTGAAGACGTTCTGGTACGGCGAGTACTTGCTGATGTACGCCCATTGTTCCGGTACGTCCGGGTCGCCGTATTCTCCCATCCACGAGGCGCCGGCCAGCATCTTGTTATAGCGGCGCATGTCGAGCAGCGGCACCTGGCTGACGACGGCGTTGAACAGATCGGGACGCTGCACCAGCACGGCGCCCGTCAGCAGGCCGCCATTGCTGCCGCCCATGATGCCCAAGTGGCGCGGGCTGGTGACCTTGCGCTTGATCAGATCCTGCGCCACCGAGATGAAATCGTCATACGCGCGCTGGCGGTTTTCCTTCAGCGCCGCCTGGTGCCAGCGGGGCCGAACTCGCCGCCGCCGCGGATATTCGCCAGCACGTACACGCCGCCTTTTTCCAGCCAGGCCACGCCCGTGGTGCCGCTGTAGCTCGGTTTGAGCGACACTTCGAAGCCGCCATAGCCATACAGCACCGTGGGGTTGCGGCCGTCGAACTTCGTCTTCTTGTTCATGATGGCGAAATACGGCACTTTGGTGCCGTCCTTCGACGTCGATTCGAACTGCTCCACCTTGTACGGCGCCGCATCGTAGTAGGCGGGCAGCGACTTGATTTTCGTGCGCTTGTCACTGCCCGCCGTGGCCAGGTACAGGGTGGTCGGATTGAGGAAGTCGGTCACCGTCAGGAAGTACTGCTCCGAGTCGACCGGGTCGAGCGCGCTGACGGCCAGGGTGCCCAGCTTCGGCGCATCGACGGCGCGGCGCTGCCACTTGCCGTTCACGTGGCGCAGTTCCGTCAGGCGGTTCTTGACCTTGTCCAGGGTGGTGACGAGGATGGCCGATTTCGTCGCCGTGACATTGTCCAGCGACGACGTGGCCGTGGGCGCGTACAGCACTTCCAGCTCCTGCTTGCCTTGCATGAAGTCCTTCAAATCGGTGGCCAGCAGCGAGCCTTGCAGGTAGGTCTTGCCGTTGACTTTCCAGTCCGAGCGCAGGGTGATGATCAATTGATCGCGCACGGTGAAGGCCGTCGCGTCGTCCGGCTTCGGCACTTTCTTCAGGTCCGCGCCGTCGCGCAAGAAGGTTTCGCCGCTGTAGAAATCGATTTGCCGTTCGATGAACTGGTGCTCGTGCCCGGGCGTGAAATCCTTGTAGGCGCCCGCGCTCAGGTCGTCGGGCTTGGCTTCATACAAGGTGTGCGCCTGCGCCAGCGGCGTGCCGCGCTGCCACTCTTTGATGATGCGCGGGTAGCCGGAGCTGGTCATCGAGCCGGGGCCGAAATCGGTGGACACGAACAGCGTGTCCTGGTCGATCCAGCTGGCGCTGCCCTTCGCTTCCGGCAGGCTGAAGCCGCCGTCGACGAAGGCGCGCCTGGTCACGTCGTATTCGCGCACCACCTTGGCGTCACCGCCGCCGCGCGACAGGGAAATGAGGCAGCGTTCGCCCTTCGGGTACAGGCAGGAGGCGCCGCCCCAGACCCAGTTTTCATGCTCGCCGGCGGCCAGCTGGTCGAGGTCGATCACGGTTTCCCATGCCGGTTCCGCCAGCTGGTACTGCGCCAGGGTGGTGCGGCGCCAGATGCCGCGCACGTGCTGGGCGTCGCGCCAGAAATTGTAGTAGTACTCGCCTTCCTTGCTGACGTAGGGAATGCGTTCCTTCGAGTTGAGGATGGTTTTCAGGCGCGCCTGCAGGGCCGGGAAGCCGGGCTGGCTTTCCAGTTCCTTCGTGGTGACGGCATTGTGCTGCTTGACCCAGGCCAGCGGCTTGTCGCCGAGGACTTCTTCCAGCCACAAATGGGGATCGGTGTTGGCGGCGGCAGGGGCGGGAGCTTGCGCATGGGCAATGCCCGCTGCGGCCAGGCCGAGCAGCATGCTGCCGGCGAGAGTGCGATATGACGACATGGTGGATTCCTGGTTGGTCCGATGGAGGCCGTGTTGCAGGCAAAACGGCGCAGCCATGGTGCCATGGATTGCTGTAAGGAACCAGTGTGATGTAGATATTAGTGCAGCTTTAGCATGTATTTCCTATAATATTCGCTGTTGGATCGCCTGGCCGTATTTTCTGCGGCCCGGTAATGGGCTAGAGTCTGGCGCCGCTATGGGCTCGCCGCATGTACGGCAGGGCGGTGTTCAAGACCTGTTTAGCTCCCGAATTATTTTAATGTCAATAAGCTGTGCCCGGTGGTGTTGCCTGCTGTTCGGGACACTCGCCCCGTGCCGCAGCGGGCACCTTGCTATTGATTCTTTTCGCGTACGCGATGCGCATAACGGTCTGGACAGAACATAAAACATGCAACAACTCAAAGAGTATTATGAACGACAAGATACCGAAGAACTGCTCGCGATTGCGCGCAAAGATCTGACCGAGGAGGCGCGCCTCGTTCTGCAGGAGGTGCTCGCTGGCCGCAACGTGGCGCCCGAGGCGACGACTGCGGCTCGCTCGGATGCGCTGGATCAGCAAGCACAGCACGCAAAGGAGGCCGGCCGGCTGGCATCACGATGGACCCGCTTCCTGGCATTTCTCGTGGATGTATGGGGGGTGATAATCATGCTCACCATCTTGTTGTCGCCACTGCGGTGGATATCTGAGGAAATACATGTCAATGTCGTGCTCTCCGTATGGTTGGTCTACTTTTTATTGAGGGATGGCATACAGGAATTGCACCTAGGGAAGCGCTTGTTTTCGATTCGTACGGTGCACGCGCGCTCATCGCGTTCCTGTACCTGGCTACGTTCAATATGGCGTAACGTCATGCATCTGTTTTTCTGGGTAGATGCCTTGCTTATCTTGTCCTCCCATAAAATGCGCCTGGGGGACATGCTCGCTGGCACGATTGTGATCAAGGCAGAGCCAGAGCATCGGCGGTGACCTGCCTGCCAGGCATCGATGCAGACAAATTCATTGCAGCTGCATCACCCACACGGGCGCTGACCAGACGATGTTGCCGTCATCCTGCGTCAGGCGCGCGTAATAGAAATGGGGGCCGGGCGCGGGCGTGACGGTGACCTCGGCCTGGTCCGATATGGCCGTGACGGAGCCATTGCCGCCCGGCACGCCGTGGAAGATGGCGACGGCCGCCGCTTGCCGTCCCGTGCTGTTGCTGAAACTGGTGGCCAGGTGCAGCGGCCCGCGATTGTCGAAACGCTCGCCCATCAGCTTGCCATTCGCCGTGAACAGCAGTTGCGCGTGCTTGTCCATGGTGGCGTAGACGCGGCGCGCGCGCAGCGCATCGAGGAAGCTGTCGCGTGAAACGGGCATGCCGGCGGCCGGGCTGGCCACCAGCACGGCCGTCCTGTTGCCGTATGACGCGCCCCAGTTGGCGCAGTGGTTGTCCTGGTTGCTGCTGAAGGCCACGTGGTAGCCGGCCGTCAGGGCCCGGTTGCAGGCCGCCTCGTAGTTGCTGCGCCGCGTTTCCGTTTCCTCGTCGTTGGTGGAAAAGGCCGACGTGTTCATCACTTCGCACAGCACCATCGCCGCGTCGCCGTCCGGCGTGTAGCCGAGCGGCTGGCCGTTGACGAGAAACTGGCCCGCATAGGCAGGGTGGTTGAACTGGCCTATCCAGCCCCGTTCGCGCATCAGCGCATACAGGGCGGCGTAGTCGCTTTTCGGCGTTTCCACGTCGGCCAGCAGTTCGCCCTGGGCATTCCTTTCCCAGCCCAGCAACTGGTCGCTATTCAAAATGTTCAGATGGCCGCCCTTGTTGATGACGCCCCATTCCATGCCGTACAGGGCCAGGAAGCCGGGGTGCGCCGCAGTGTAGGCGGCCGCTTCGGCCAGACCCGTCTGGTACAGGGCCTTCGCTTCGGCTGGCTCGGCCGCGCTGTTGGTGCCGTCCGAGCCGTCGTACATATGGTTGTGCTCGGACGTCAGCAGGGCGTCCAGGCCGTGATCCTGCGCATATTTATAGGCATCGATGGGGCCGAACGGCGCCGTCTGCGGTTCCTGCGCGCCATGGCAGTCGTTCAGTGCCGCGCCGCCGTCGCTGTGGCGCGTCTGGCTGTGCAGGTTGGCGTAGACGATGCGGTATCCGGGCTGGCCTTCCAGGCTGGGCAGCTGCTGCAGGCCGGCGTGGAAGGCGGGCACCCTGGGCGCCGTGCTGGGGCCCCGCTGCACCTGGATTTGCCATTGCTGTTCCACCTGCGCCTCGTGCGGCGTGCCGGCATCGGCCACGGCCAGCAGGCGCAGTTGGTACAAGCCGTCCGGCGCCAGCATGCGCCGTTCGCGGGCATCGGCATCGGCGCGGCCATCCCAGGGCAGGGTGATGCTCCGGCCGCCGGCGCCCACCTGTTCCGTGCCCGACCAGCGCCGCAGCACGGCCCCTTGCGGGCCGGGGCCGGACAAGGTCAAGGCCCAGCGCACCGCATGGGGGCGGCCTGCGTCCGGATAGGTGAGGCGCACAATAAATGTACGTGACTGCGCGCTGCGCGCCTGCGTGACCCGCCCGCCGCGCGCGGCGTGGAACGGCGCGAACACGGTCGCGTCCAGTTCACTGTGTTCCCTGGGTTCGGCGGCGCCATCTTGTGCCGCAGCAGTGTTACTCCAAGTGATCAAGAGCGCACCCACGCAGACGCACGCCAGCGCACGCGCCATGCCGCGCCGTGGCTGCCATTGCCGCAGTTGCCCGACCATGCCGGCCTCCGCTTCATGAACTCAATAGTAATTAGACAATCATTGCCACTTTCGAGTTCCTTGGCGCACCAAGAAGAGGCGTGCCTGCACCGCCAGGTGCCATGATCTGGCGCAAAGTCCGTACAAATAGGCAGGCCGGCCCCTGAAGCAGGCCTGGCACGGCGCTTGCTAAACAGGAGATACGGATCAACGGCGATCCCTTGAATAAACTTGACAACGGTCCAACGACGGACCACCTGGACAACGGCGTCCGCTCTGGCTGATTTTTTCATCGGCGGGGGCGGGCGCCGTTTTGTTTGCATCTTTGTTATTTTCGGGATACTTCGGGAAACCATCATGGCTAGCCAAAAAGCAACAAGCATCGCGCTCTTCTCCCTCGCCACGCCGCCCATGCGGGCATTCCACCTGACGTGGATGGCATTTTTCGTGTGTTTCTTCGCCTGGTTCGCCTGCGCACCGCTGATGCCGGTCATCAAGGGCGAGTTCGGCCTGTCCCTGGCGCAAGTGGCGAACATCAATATCGCGGCCGTCGCCATCACCATCCTCGTGCGCCTGATCGTGGGCCCCTTGTGCGACCGCTACGGCCCGCGCAAGACCTACACGGGCTTGCTGCTGCTGGGCGCCATTCCCGTGCTGGGCGTGGCCGCATCGCAAAGCTATGAAAGCTTTCTGTTCTTCCGCCTGGGCATCGGCGCCGTCGGCGCCAGCTTTGTCATCACGCAATATCACACGTCCGTCATGTTCGCCCCCCGCGTCGTCGGCACGGCGAATGCGGCCGCCGCCGGCTGGGGCAATGCGGGCGGCGGCGCGGCGCAGGCGCTGATGCCGCTGCTGCTCGGCGCCGTGCTGATGCTGGGCGTGTCCGAATCGCTGGGCTGGCGCGTGGCCCTGCTGGTGCCGGGCGTGCTGATGCTGGTGATGGCCGTGCTGTACTGGCGCTATACGCAGGATTGCCCGGAAGGTAATTACTCGGACTTGCGCGCCGCCGGCGTGGCCATCGACGGGGGAAAAGGTGGTGGCAAAAGCGGTGGCTGGGACAGCTTCAAGGCCGCCAGCGGCAATTATCGCGTGTGGCTGCTGTTCGTCACCTACGGCGCCTGCTTCGGCATTGAAATCTTCATCCACAACATCGCCGCCGTGTACTACGTCGACCATTTCGGCCTGTCGTTGAAATCGGCCGGTCTGGCCGCCGGCAGCTTCGGCTTGCTGGCCCTGTTTGCCCGCGCTTTGGGCGGCTGGATGTCCGACAAACTGGCCCTGCGCGGCAACCTGAACAGCCGCGTGACCCTGCTGTTCATGCTGATGATAGGCGAAGGCGTGGGCCTGCTGTGGTTTGCCAAGGTCGACAGCGTCACCTGGGCCGTCATCGCCATGCTGGTCTTCGGTCTGTTCACCCACATGGCGTGCGGCGCCACCTACGCCCTGGTGCCCTTCATCGACAGCAAGGCTCTCGGCGGCGTGGCCGGCATCATCGGCGCCGGCGGCAACGTGGGCGCCGTGGCGGCCGGCTTCCTGATGAAGGGCACGGGCGACATCCGCCAGACGCTGATCATCCTCAGCGCGCTGGTGGTGATCTCGGCCCTGTGCGCCATCGCCGTGCGCTTTACCCGCGAAGCGGCCGAACCGAACATGGCCGCAGCCTGAGGAGAGAACAATGAACCACCCCTTGAACATCGTCGTCCTCGGCCATGGCATGGTCGGCCACAAATTCCTCGAACGCCTGGCCCTGGACAACGCGCCGCACCTGTCCGTGACGGTCTTGTGCGAAGAGCCGCGCCCCGCCTACGACCGGGTGCACCTGTCCGAATTTTTCAGCGGAAAGTCGGCTGAGGACCTGTCGCTGGTGGCGCCCGGCTTCTTCGACAAGGGCAACGTCGTCCTGAAGCTCAATGCGCGGGCCGTGTCCATCGACCGCGCGGCGAAAACCGTCACGGCCAGCACGGGTGAAGTGCTGGGCTACGACAAGCTGGTGTTCGCCACCGGCTCCACGCCGTTCGTGCCGCCGCTGCCGGGCAAGGAGCGCGATGGCTGCTTCGTCTACCGCACCATCGAAGACCTGGAAGCCATGCTGGCCTGGGGCGGAAAGTCAAAAACGGGCGTGGTGATCGGCGGGGGACTGCTGGGCCTCGAATGCGCGAAAGCCTTGCGCGACCTGAAACTCGACACCCACGTGGTGGAATTCGCGCCGCGCCTGATGGCCGTGCAGGTGGATGAAGGCGGCGCGCGCGTCCTGCGCCGCAAGATCGAGGAACTGGGCGTGACCGTGCACACGCAAAAGAATACGCTGGCCATCGTTGACGGCGAATCAGCCACGCACCGCATGCAGTTCGCCGACGGCAGCCACCTGGAAGCGGACATGATCGTCTTCTCGGCCGGCATCCGCCCGCGCGACGAACTGGCGCGCGCCTGCGGCCTGGAGGTGGGACCGCGCGGCGGCATCGCCATCGACGACAGCTGCGTCACGTCCGACCCGGACATCTATGCCATCGGCGAATGCGCGCTGTGGGGCGGCCTGGTGTTCGGCCTGGTGGCGCCCGGCTACGAGATGGCGCGCATCGCTGCCCGCCACCTGTTGCAGGAGGAGGGCGAAGCGTCGTTCAAGGGCGCCGACATGAGCACCAAGCTCAAACTGATGGGCGTGGACGTGGCCAGCCTGGGCGACCCGCACGGCAATGCGCCGGGCAGCCGCTCCTACCAGTTCATGGACGAGCGCAAGCAGATCTACAAGAAGATCGTCGTTTCCGACTGCGGCAAGTACCTGCTGGGCGGCGTGATGGTGGGCGACGCCAGCGAATACGGCACGCTCTTGCAGATGATGCTCAACAAGATCGAGCTGCCCGAGTTCCCTGAATTCCTTATTCTGCCGCAGGCGGACGGCCAGCAAAAGGCGGGACTGGGCGTCGACGCCTTGCCCGAGGCGGCGCAAATCTGCTCGTGCAACGACGTGTCGAAAGGCGCGCTGTGCGCGGCCGTCGCCGGGGGCGCCACCACCATCGGTGCCCTCAAGAGCTGCACAATGGCCGGCACGGCCTGCGGCGGCTGCGTGCCCCTGGTGACGCAGATCATGAAGGCGGAAATGCAGAAGCAGGGTCTGGCCGTCAACAACCACGTGTGCGAACACTTTGCCTACTCGCGCCAGGAACTGCATCACCTGGTCCGCGTGGGCAAGATCCGCAGCTTCGGCGAACTGCTGGCCGCGCATGGACAGGGCCTGGGCTGCGACGTGTGCAAGCCCGTGGCGGCGAATATCCTGGCGTCTTGCTGGAACGATTTCGTGCTGTCGCCCGTGCACGCCAGCCTGCAGGACAGTAACGACTATTTCCTCGGCAATATCCAGAAGGATGGCACGTATTCCGTCGTGCCCCGCATGCCGGGCGGCGAAGTGACGGCCGACGGTTTGATCGCCGTGGGCATGGTGGCGAAAAAATACGGTCTCTATACGAAGATCACGGGCGGCCAGCGGGTCGACCTGTTCGGTGCGCGCGTCGACCAGTTGCCCGCCATCTGGGAAGAGCTGATCGCGTCCGGCTTCGAATCGGGCCACGCCTACGGCAAGTCGCTGCGCACGGTCAAATCCTGCGTCGGTTCCACCTGGTGCCGCTATGGCGTGGCCGACAGCGTGGGCTTTGCGATCCAGCTGGAAAACCGCTACAAGGGCTTGCGCACGCCGCACAAGATCAAGTTCGGCGTGTCCGGCTGCACGCGCGAATGCGCCGAGGCGCAGGGCAAGGACATCGGCCTGATCGCCACGGAAAAAGGCTGGAACCTGTACGTGTGCGGCAATGGCGGCATGAAGCCGCGCCACGCGGAATTGCTGGCGTCCGATCTGGACGAAGACACCCTGGTGCGCTATGTCGACCGCTTCCTGATGTTCTACGTGCGCACGGCGGACCGCCTGCAGCGCACCAGCGTGTGGCGCGACAATCTCGAAGGGGGCCTCGATTATCTCAAGCGCGTCATCATCGACGACAGCCTGGGCCTGGGCGCCGAGCTGGAAGCGGACATGCAGCATGTGGTCGACACCTATGCCTGCGAGTGGCAGGAAGCCGTCTCCAATCCCGCCGTGCGCCAGCGTTTCCGCCATTTCGTCAACAGCGGGAAGAACGATGAAAACGTGGTGTTCGTCGAAGAGCGGGGCCAGATCCGGCCCGCCACCGAGATGGAACGCCGCAGCACCGTCATCCCCATCCTTGCCGTGGAGGCGTGAGCCATGAATGCAATGAATGAATTGAACAGCACCAGCGCCGACAACTGGGTGGCCATCTGCCCCCTGACTGACATCGTGCCCGACACGGGCGTGTGCGCGCTGCTGGGCGGCCGCCACGTGGCCGTGTTCCGCGTCGGCGATGCCGCGCCGCGCGTGTACGCCATCGACAATGTCGACCCGAACGCGGGCGCTTCCGTGCTCTCGCGCGGCCTGGTGGGCAGCATCGGCGAGCGCGTCGTGGTAGCGTCGCCGATCTACAAGCAGCACTTCGACCTGGCCAGCGGCGAGTGCATCGAAGCGCCTGAACACTCGGTCGCCGCCTGGCCGGCGCGCGTGTTCGGCGGCATGGTGTGGGTGGCCATATGAACACCGCCGCACGGCCGTCTTTAGTCGTGGTCGGCAACGGCATGGCCGGCATGCGCACGGTCGAGGAACTCTTGAAACTCGCGCCGGACCTGTACGACATCACCGTGTTCGGTGCTGAACCGCACGGCAATTACAACCGCATCCTGCTGTCCCCGGTGCTGGCCGGCGAAAAGACGGTGGACGACATCATGCTGCACACGCGCGACTGGTATGCGCACAACGGCATCACCCTGCACGCGGGCGACCCCGTGGTACACATCGACCGCCAGGCGCGCACGGTGCAAGCGCTGTCCGGCATCGAGGTGCGCTATGACCGCCTGCTGCTGGCCACCGGTTCCACGCCCTTCATCGTGCCCGTGCCGGGCCACGAGCTGCCCGGCGTGATCGGTTTTCGCGACATCGACGACGTCGACACCATGCTGCGGGCGGCGCGCCAGCACCGCCACGCGGTCGTCATCGGCGGCGGCTTGCTGGGACTGGAAGCGGCCAACGGCCTGCAGCGGCAGGGCATGGACGTGACGGTGGTGCACATGAGCGGCGCCCTGATGAACCAGCAGCTCGACGCGCCCGCATCGATGTTGCTCAAGTCGGCGCTGGAAGCGCGCGGCCTGCGCTTCCTGATGCAGGCGCAAACGTCGGCCATCCTGGGCCGCGCCCGCGTGGAAGGCGTGCAGTTTGCGGACGGCAGCAGCATTCCCGCCGACCTGGTGGTGATGACGGCCGGCGTGCGCCCCAACATCGCGCTGGCGCAGGCGGCCGGCCTGCACTGCGAGCGGGCCATCGTCGTCGACGACTGCCTGCAAAGCTACGATCCGCGCGTGTACGCCGTGGGCGAATGCGTGCAGCACCGGCGCGCCACCTTCGGCCTGGTCGCGCCCATCTGGGAACAGGCGCGCGTGTGCGGCGCGCACCTGGCCGGCGCGGGACACCGCCGCTACGTGCAGCAAGCCAGCGCCACCAAATTGAAAGTGACGGGCATCGACCTGTATTCGGCCGGCGACATCATCGGCGGCGAGGGCAGCGAAGACCTGGTGCTGCGCGATCCGAGGCGTGGCGTCTACAAGCGCCTGGTGGTGCAGGGCAGCCGCCTGGCCGGCGCCGTGCTGTATGGCGACGTGCAGGACGGTCCCTGGTATTTCGACCTGATCCAGCAGCGCCGCGACATCAGCAAGCTGCGCGCCCATTTATTGTTTGGCCAGGCGCTGTGCGCCCAGGCCGCCTGACAGCGACCAACAGGATACCCCCATGACCACTTGCACGCCCGTGAAAACCACTTGCCCGTATTGCGGCGTCGGCTGCGGCGTGGAAGCGACACGCCTGCCCGACGGCGCCATCCGCATCGCCGGCGACGCCAGCCATCCGGCCAACCTGGGCAAGCTGTGCGTGAAAGGCTCGGCCCTGGGCGACACGCTGGACCTCGAACAGCGCCTGCTCTACCCGCAGGTGCGCGTCGACGGCGTGCTGCGGCGCGCTTCCTGGGATGCCGCGCTGGATCAGGTGGCCGGCGGCCTGCGCGCCATCATCGACGAGCACGGCCCCGACGCCGTCGCCCTGTACGTCTCGGGCCAGCTGCTGACGGAAGATTATTACGTGGCCAACAAATTCATGAAGGGCTACGTGGGCAGCGCGAACATCGACACCAATTCGCGCCTGTGCATGTCGTCGGCCGTGGCCGGCCACAAGCGCGCGTTCGGCGAGGACATCGTGCCCGGCTGCTATGAAGACCTGGAACTGGCGGACATGGTCGTGCTGGTGGGCTCGAACACGGCCTGGTGCCACCCGATCCTGTTCCAGCGCATCGCCCGCATCCGCGAAAGCCGGCCGGAGATGAAGCTGGTGGTGATCGACCCGCGCCGCACGGCCACCTGCGAGCTGGCCGATTTGCACCTGCCCGTGAAACCGGGCACGGACGTGTGGCTGTTCAACGGCTTGCTGTGCTACCTGGCGCAGCAAGGCGTGGTCAATGACGCTTTCGTCACGCGGCATAGCGCGGGACTCGACGAAGCGCTGGCGGCCGCCCATGCGGACTGCGGCGACCCCTTGCAGGTGGCGCGCATCTGCAAGGTCGACCCGCAAGCCTTGCTGGCGTTTTACCAGGCGTTTGCCGCCACGCGCAAGGTCGTCACGGCCTTTTCGCAGGGCGTGAACCAGTCGTCCTCCGGCACGGACAAGGTCAACAGCATCATCAACTGCCACCTGGCGACGGGGCGCATCGGCCAGCCCGGCATGGGGCCGTTCTCGCTCACGGGCCAGCCGAACGCCATGGGCGGGCGCGAAGTGGGCGGCCTGGCCAACATGCTGGCGGCGCATCTGGAACTGGATAATCCGCTGCACCGCGAGACCGTGCAAACCTTCTGGGACTCGCCGCGCATGGCGAACAAGCCTGGCTTGAAGGCGGTGGACCTGTTCCACGCGATCGAGGCGGGTAAAGTCAAAGCCGTGTGGGTCATCGCCACCAATCCGCTGGTCAGCATGCCGGACGCCGACCAGGTGCGCCGCGCGCTGGCCAAATGCGCGCTGGTGGTGGTGTCGGACATCAGCGCCGGGTCGGACACGAACGCCCATGCCGACGTGCTGCTGCCGGCCCTCGGCTGGGGCGAGAAGGACGGCACGGTGACGAACTCGGAGCGCCGCATCTCGCGCCAGCGCGCCTTCTTGCCGGCGCCTGGCGAGGCGCGCGCCGATTGGGACGTGCTGTGCGACGTGGCGCGGCGCATGGGTTTTGCCGGCTTCGATTTCACGGCGCCGCAGGCCATCTTCGACGAACACGCGCGCCTGTCCGCGTTCCGCAACGCGGCAGAGACGGCGCGGCTGTTCAATCTGTCGCACCTGGTGGCGCTGAACGCCGCGCAGTACGACGCGCTGGCGCCGCAGCAGTGGCCGCAGGGCCGGGCGCGGCTGTTCGGCGACGGCCGCTTCGCCCATGCGGACGGGCGCGCGCGCTTCGTGCCGACGGCGCCGCGCGCGCCGCGCAACGTGCCCGACGAAGATTATCCGCTGATCCTGAACACGGGCCGGGTGCGCGACCAGTGGCATACGATGACGCGCACGGGCAAGGCGGCGAAGCTGTCGGGCCACGTCGCCGAAGCGTTCATCGACATCCACCCGCAGGATGCGCTGCTGTACAGCGTGCGCGAGGGCGAACTGGCGCGCATTTCCAGCGCCTGGGGCGCGATGGTGGCGCGCGTCGTGCATGGCGGCGGCATCGCGCGCGGCCAGGTCTTCGTGCCGATCCACTGGAGCGACGCCAACGCGTCCGATGCGCGCGTGGGCGCCGTCGTCAATCCGGTCGTCGATCCCGTCTCGGGCGAACCGGAATTCAAGCACACGCCCGTGCGCATCGAGCAGTTCCGCGTGCACTGGCATGCGTTTGTGCTGAGCCGCACGCCTTTGATTCTCGACGGCGTGGCGCACTGGACGCGCATCCAGGGCGAGCAATTCCTGCGCTACGAACTGGCGGGCCGCCAGCGCATCGATGATCTGGGCGCCTGGGCGCGCGCCTTGCTGGGCGTCACGGACGACAACGCCGACTGGCTCGATTACGCGGATGCCAGCGCCGGCGTGTACCGCGCCGTGCACCTGGAGGAGGGGCGCATCGCGCAATGCGTGTATGTCTCGCCCCGTCCCGACCTGCCGTCGCGCAGCTGGCTGGCGGGCCTGTTTGCGCACGCCCAGCTCGATGCGGCCGACCGCGCCGGCGTGCTGCTGGGCCAGCCCATCGGCAAGGGCATGGATGCCGGGCCCACCGTGTGCTCGTGCTTTGGCGTGGGGCGCAACACCATTTGCGCGGCCATCGTGGAACAGAAGCTGACCACGACGGCCCAGGTGACGGCCTGCGTCAAGGCGGGCGGCAATTGCGGTTCCTGCGTGCCGGAGATACGACAGTTGCTGCTTGAGGCGCGCAGCGCGGCCTGATCATCTGTCCTTTCCCGCGCGGCTTTGTTATATTGCCAGCTCTACAAGGGGAGAGGCGATGCGATGACAAAAGGACAACATGACACGGTGTGGCTGACGGGCTTGAGCGGGGCCGGCAAGTCCACCATCGCCGATGCGCTGGCGCGCCAGCTCAAGGTGCAGGGGCGCGCCGTGGCGGTGCTCGACGGCGACCAGCTGCGCCATGGCTTGAACCGCGACCTGGGTTTTACGCCGGCAGACCGCCATGAAAACATCCGCCGCACGGCCGAAGTGGCGCGCCTGATGAACGGGGCGGGATTGACCGTCATCGCCGCCTTCATTTCGCCCTACCGCGCCGACCGGGCCATGGCCGCCGCCATCATCGGCGCAGCCCATTTCATCGAAGTCCACGTCAGTACGCCGCTGACCGTGTGCGAGGCGCGCGATCCCAAGGGCCTGTATGAAAAGGCACGCGCGGGGCAGCTGGCGCAATTCACGGGCATTTCCGCGCCCTATGAAGCGCCGCTGGCGGCCGCGTTGACCCTGGACACGGGCACCCTGGCGCTGGACGAGTCGGTCGCGCGCATTTGCCGGCTTTTGCAGCAGCGTCAGTGATGAGCTGGCGAAAACGGCTGCGCCGGCGCCTGCCGGCCAGCCTGAAGGCGCGCATGAGCGTGGTCGTCTTCCTGCTCGTGCTCGCTGCCGTGGCCTCGCTGGCGCTGGCCACCCTGTCCGTGGCCGAACGGGGCATGCGCGACGTGACGGGGCGCCAGCAGTACGTGTCGCTGGCCAGCGCCGCCGTCTTCATCGACGAGGAACTCGGCGCGAAGCGCAACGTGCTGCGCGCCATCGCCGACAGCCTGGCGGCCGGCGGCGCGCACGACGGCGCCAGCCTGCAGCGTTTCCTGGCCGCGCAAACGGTGCTGGGCAAGGAATTCTATACGGCCGGCGTGGTCGGCATCGACGGGGCCGTGCTGGCCAGCGTGAGTCCCTTCAAGCCGCAGGCGGGGCTGAACGTGAAGGGCCGTTCTTACTTTGAACAGACGCTGGCGACCCGGCGCTCGGTGATCTCGGCGCCGCTCAACGGCAGCATTTCCGGCATGCCCTGGTGGTGGTGACGCAGCCCGTGTTCGACGCGCAAGGCGCCATGCGCTATGTGCTGGCCGCCAGCGTCAACCTGCGCCAGCCCGATTTCCTGGGCCGCCTCGGCGCCCTCAAGCCGGGCACGGGCGGCTACCTGTACATCATGACCGGCGAAGGCATCATCGTCGAGCATCCCGACAAGTCGCGCATCATGCAGCATATCGAGGCGCATGGTCCCATCAGCGTGCCCACGCGGCGCGCCTTGCAGGGTTTCGAGGGCTGGCTGACGGGCACCACCACGCAAGGCGTCGATGCGCTGTTTGCCTACCACCGCATCGCCTCGACGGGCTGGATACTGGCGTCCGTGTATCCCATGCGCGACGCGTTCGCGCCGCTGCACGCCATCCGCAGCAAGATCCTGTTGGCCGCCGTGCTGCTGGCGGCGCTGGCGGGCCTGGCCGGCTGGCGCGTGGTGCTGCGCCTGTTGCAGCCTCTGGAGCGGCTGCGCCGCCATGTGCATGAAATCCGCCGCCAGCGCCTGGGCATCGAGGCGCTGCAGATCGGGCGGCGCGACGAGATCGGCGACTTGAGCCGCGATTTTTACTCGCTGGTGGCCGAGCGCGAAATCGCCGAGGCGCAGACGCGCGACAGCGAGCGGCGCCTGAAGCTGCTGACGGACCACGTGCCCGTGGTGATCGTCTACATCGACCGCGAGCACCGCTACCAGTTCATCAACGCGACGTTTGAAAAATGGTTCGGCAGATCGCGGCGGGAAAGCATGATGCAGTCGATCCGCGAGGTGCTGGGCGAGGAAGCCTACCAGCTGCGCGAGCAATACCTGCGGCGCGCCTTCGCGGGCGAGGAGGTCGACTATGAATTTACCATCGGCGGCGACGGAGACGCCGGCCAGCGCGCCTTCCAGACCAGTTACGTGCCCGATGTGGGCGAGAGCGGCGCGGTGGAAGGCGTGTATGGCCTGATCCACGAAATCACCAAGACCAGGGCCGTGCACACGGCGCTGCAGTTCGCCGCCGCCACGGATATCCTGACGGGCATCGCCAACCGGCGCCGTTTTGACGAGCAGCTGGAATTGAGCATGCAGCGCACGCGGGCAGCACGCGCGCCGATGGCACTGGCGTATCTCGATATCGACCGTTTCAAGGCCATCAACGACAGCCTGGGGCACAAGGCGGGCGACGAGGTGCTCAAGGAGTTCGCCGCGCGGCTGGTGCGCAGCGTGCGCGCCAGCGACCTGGTGGCGCGCCTGGCCGGCGATGAGTTCGTGATCATTCTCGAAGGCGTGAACGGCGCGGCCGAAGTGCGCCAGGTCGGCGCCAAGATCGTCGAGGCCATCCGCCAGCCGTTCGCGCTGGCCGGCGGCCCGCTGCCGGTGACGACCAGCGTCGGCATGGCCATCTTCCGCGAAGGCGCGCTGACGCCGGCGCAGTTGCTGGACCTGGCCGACCAGGCCCTGTACGCCGCCAAGGGGCAGGGCCGCGACGGCGTGGCCCTGCGCGAGGCGGCGCCGTAGCGACTACAGGGTGGCGCTCCAGTGGTCGAGCTGCTGCGTGGTGGCCGTCACGCCGCCGCAGACGATGACGAGCACATTGCGGTAGGGCGCCAGTTCCGGCGCCTTGCCGTAGACGGCCGCCAGCGCCGCGCCGCAGGCCGGTTCCACCACCAGGCGCTGGTCGGTGATGAAGCGCTGGCAGGCGTCGACGGCGGCACGGTCCGACACCACCACGCTGTGCAGCAGGCGGGACTGGCTGATGGCGTATGCCTGCGCGCAGACCTGGCGCGCGGCCAGCGAGGTGGCGATGCTGCTCACGGCCGGCAGGGCCACGTGCTCGCGCGCGGCCACGGCCGCCGCCAGCGAGGCGGCGCCTTGCGTTTCCACGGCCACGATGGCCACGTCATCCCAGCCGTTGCGCTGCAAGCCCTCGGCCACGCCGGCCAGCAGGCCGCCGCCGCCCACCGACAGCACGACGGCGTCCGGTTTCAGGCCCGCGCGGGCCACTTCATCGATCATGCCGGCATGGCCCTGCCACAGCAGCGGGTCGTCGAACGGGTGCAGAAAGGCGTCTTGCGGCGTGAGCATCGATTGCGCCAGCGCGTTGGCTTCCTGCCAGGCGGCGCCGTGCACGATGACTTCGGCGCCTTCCTGGGCGATCAGGGCCTTGGCCCGTTCGCTCGTCGTTTCCGGCACGACGACGATGACGGGAATGCCCAGCTGGCGTCCCGCATAGGCGACGGCGATGCCGGCATTGCCGCCGGAAGAGGAAACGAAGCGGCTGGCGCCGCGCCGCGCGTATTCTTCGCAGGCGAGGCCGATGCCGCGGATCTTGAAGGAGCCGGGCGGCTGCAAGGCTTCGAGCTTGAGCCAGATGGCGCGTTCGCTGTGCAGGCTCAGGGCGCGCGAGTTGAGCAAGGGAGTTTCGATGTGCAGGGCCATGCGTGTTCCTGGTAAACAGTCAGGTCAGCATCATAGCCGAAGCGCCCGTGCCACCGCCTCACCCTTGCCCGGAATATGGCGGCAGCTAGTTCAGCGGCGCGCTCTTGAGCTGATGCGTGCGCGCCACTTCCTTCATCGCCTCGAGCAGGTCGTCGCGCAGCTGGCGCGGCAGCTTGCCGAAGAATTCCTCGTCGTTCTGGTCGGCCATCTCTGCCAGCACGGGCACCAGCGCCTCGCCTTCCGTGGTCAGTTCGATCGAGTGCTGGCGGCGGTCGGCCAGCAGGATGGATTTGCTGACCATGCCCTTGCTTTCCAGGCGGTCGATCAGTTTCGACACGGCGCCCTTGCTCATGCCGGACACTTGCGCCAGCACCGTGGGCGAGGTGCAACCCAGGCGGAACATTTCGCGCAGCACCACCCATTCGGATACCGTCACGCCATTGGCCTCGGCTTTTTCTGGAAGCTGTGGGAAACGTGGTTGGAAACGAAACGCAGCCAGTAACCGAGATGGGCTTCCAGCTCGCTGACGGGGACGCTGTTGGGATGGGCGGCTTGCGGCATGGCGGCCGTTTCAAAATTATGGCTCATTTCTCTTCCTTCACTGGGCGGCGTTGCCGGCATGGTTAAGGCCTTCACGCTTGCTGTCGAGTGGTTTGTTTGGGAACAATCGTCGTGCTTGAGGTATTTCTAACACTGTTTTCACAGGAAATCACTTACCGGCAAAAAGTTTTTCCTTTTTTCTTGCTCTGTATGGATAAAAAGCAATATCAAGCAAATAATCGTATTGCTAGCGAGGAAGATTAAAAAAATAACTCATGTTGCATCAATGGTAACAGCATTTTGGCGAATTGATAAATATTTCATATCATTCTGTATGCTGGCCAACACACGGCGTATTACCCACGCGACAGCGCGAGGTTTTCCTGCAGAAATGCGGTCCCTTCAGGCCAGCACCACCTTCACGCCCGCTTCGCGCAGTACTTCGGCAAAGCGGGGCGGCGGCGGCGCATCCGTAAACAGGATGTCGACTTGCGCCAGGTCGGCCAGGCGCACCAGGGCCTTGCGGCCGAATTTATGCTGGTCGGCCACCAGCCACACTTCGCGCGACTGTTCGATGATCGCTTGCGCCACTTTGACCTCGCGCGCATCGAAGTCGCGCAGGCTGCCGTCCTCGTCGATGCTGGAAATGCCGATGATGCCGATGTCGACCTTGAACTGGCGGATGAAATCGATGGTGGCCTCGCCGACGATGCCGCGGTCGCGCCCGCGCACCACGCCGCCGGCCACGATGACTTCGCAGGCGGCGTTGTCGGCCAGGATGGCGGCCACGTTCAGGTTGTTCGTCACCACGTGCAAGCCCGTGTGCCGGCCCAGCGCGCGCGCCACTTCCTCGGTCGTCGTGCCGATATTGATCAAGAGCGAACAGCCGTGCGGCACCTGCGCGGCGACGGCGGCGGCGATGCGCCGCTTGGCGTCGCTGTTGAACACTTGCCGCTGGCTGTAATCGATGTTTTCCACGGACGAGGGCAAGCCGACCCCGCCGTGGTAGCGGGCCAGCAGGCGCGCTTCTTCCATCTGCTTGACGTCGCGGCGCACGGTCTGCGGCGTCACGTCCAGCTGCTGCGCCAGCTCCTCGACGGACATGGTGACCTTCTGGCGCACCACCTCGAGCAGGCGGCGCTGGCGGGGATTCAAAATCATGGGCTTGTCTCTTTAAAAATCACAAACGAACAAAAACGAACAAATAGTGATAAAAATATGTTGCTATCGATTCGCAATCTGGCGTATCTTATCCATATTGCATTCGAATTACAGCTGTATTGATCTTAACGACAGTCGCCGGCGATGCCTAGTCTTTCCTCGCCGGTCTTTCCCCGACAGACACGGAGTCCCGATGGCCGCAGCACAGCAAGGTGTGGAGACAACGATGGCATGCGACGTGCTGGTGGTCGGCGGCGGCATCAATGGCGCCGGCATCGCGCGCGACGCGGCCGGACGGGGCTTGTCCGTGGTGCTGTGCGAAAAGGACGACCTCGCTTCCCACACCTCGTCGGCCTCCACCAAGCTGATACACGGCGGCCTGCGCTACCTCGAATACTATGAATTCGGCCTCGTGCGCAAGGCGCTGATCGAGCGCGAAGTGCTGCTGCGCTCGGCGCCGCACATCATGTGGCCCTTGCGCTTCGTCATGCCGCACGCCCAGGGCCAGCGCCCCGCCTGGCTGATACGCGCCGGCCTCTTCCTTTACGACATGCTGGCGAAGCGGGAAATCCTGCCTGGCTCGCAGGGCATCGACCTGACACGCCATGCGGCCGGCAAACCGTTGCAAGCCCAGTTCAAGCGTGGCTTCGTGTATTCGGACGGCTGGGTCGATGATGCGCGCCTGGTGGTGCTCAATGCCATCGACGCGGCGGACAAGGGCGCGACCATCCTGACGCAGACGCGCTGCACGGCGCTGGCGCGCGACGGCGACGGCTGGCTGGCCACCTTGCAGCACAGCGGCGGGGCACGGACGGCCGTGCGGGCGCGCAGCGTCGTCAATGCGGCCGGACCGTGGACGGCCGAATTTCTGCAGCAGGCGGCGCCGGGCGGACAGGGCCGGCATTTGCGCCTGATCAAGGGCAGCCATATCGTCGTCAAGCGATTGTTCGAGCATGATCATGCCTACATCTTCCAGCATCCGGACGGGCGCATCGTGTTTGCCATTCCGTATGAGCACGATTTCACCCTGATCGGCACCACCGATCTCGACTACCACGGTGACACTGGCAAGGTGGAAATCGATGACGAGGAAATTCGTTACTTGTGCGAGCTTTCCAGTTACTATTTCAGCAAGCCCATTCTGCCGGCCGACGTGGTCTGGACGTATGCGGGCGTGCGGCCGCTGGTGGAAGACGCGGCGGCCGACGCCAAGGCCGTCACGCGCGATTACCGCTTCGAGCTGGACCGGGAAGGGGCGCCGCTGCTGAGTATTTTCGGCGGCAAGATCACCACGTTCCGCAAGCTGGCGGAGGAAGCGCTGGATGTGCTCGCACCGTTGCTGGCGCCGGAGCCAGGCAATGCGCGGCCTGCCTGGACGGCCAACGCCTGCCTGCCCGGCGGCGACGTCTTCGGCAGTACGCCGCAGAACCGGTCCGTGCGCGAGTTCGGCCAGTTCGTGCAAGGCTTGCAGCGCGACTATGCGTGGCTGCCGGCGGCGCTGGTGGCGCGCTATGCACGCGCCTACGGCACGCGCATCCACGTGCTGCTGGCCGGGCGGACGGATGTAGCGGCCATGGGCGAGGAAATCGCCGCCGGCCTGTACGCGGCGGAAGTCGATTATCTGCGGCGCCACGAATGGGCCGTCAGCGCGGCCGACATCCTGTGGCGGCGCTCCAAGCTGGGCCTGCACCTGCCGCGCGAGACGGCGGGCACGCTCGACGCCTGGCTGTTGCAGCATCCGTTGTCGTCGTAGGCAGCACACGTTGGCGACCGCACCCCGCAGAGGGCGCGGCGAAGAATAAGAACACATCACTGGAGGAGAAGCGCGTGCAACTGGTACTGGACAAGATCAGCAGGAAGCAGGGGGCTGACGACTTTTTATATCCGATGTCGCTGGCATTGGTGCCGGGCGCCATCAACGTCTTGCTGGGCACCACGCGTGCCGGCAAGACGACCCTGATGCGCGTGATGGCGGGCCTGGACAAGCCCAACGGGGGCACGGTGACGGCCGATGGCGTCGACGTGACGGGCGTGCCCGTCAGCAAACGTAACCTGGCCATGGTGTACCAGCAATTCATCAATTATCCGGCCTTCACCGTCTACGACAATATCGCCTCGCCCTTGCGCTTGCGCAAGGTGCCCGAGGAACAGATCCGCGCGAAAGTGCTGGCGCTGGCCGAGCGCCTGCACATCACGCCCTACCTGCAGCGCACGCCCGGAGAATTGTCCGGTGGGCAGCAGCAGCGCACGGCGCTGGGGCGCGCGCTGATCAAGGATGCGTCCTTGCTGCTGCTCGACGAGCCCCTGGTCAACCTCGACTACAAACTGCGCGAGGAATTGCGCCGCGAATTGACGGAACTGTTTTCCAGCGGCAGCACGACGGTCGTGTATGCCACCACGGAACCGCTGGAAGCGCTGCAGCTGGGCGGCCACGTGGCCGTGCTGCACGAGGGGCGCCTGCTGCAGCAGGGACCGACCCTGGACGTCTTCAACGCCCCCAATTCCATCGACGTGGCGCGCACCTTCAGCGACCCGCCGATCAACCTGATTCCCGCCCGCGTGAGCGCCGATGGCGTGGCGCAGGCGGCCGACGGCCTGGCCATCCACCTGAGCGGCGCACAGCGCGCCCGCCTCGGCGAGCGGCGCGACGTGATCCTCGGCGTGCGCGCGCACAGTCTGCATTTATCACCCCAATCCGAGGGCGACGTGGCCATCGCGGCGCAGGTGGACCTGGCCGAAATCAGCGGCTCGGAAACCTATGTGCATGCGCGCCGCGGCGACTTGGCCCTCGTGGCCCAGCTGGGCGGCGTGCACAATCTGGAGATCGGCAGCGCCTGTACCGTGTATTGCCAGCCGCATGCCTTGCTGATCTTCGCCGACGATGGCGGGCTGCTGTTCGCTCCTGTGCAAGGAGGGGTGTGACATGGCGCGCATCGAACTGGTGGACCTGGCCCACGCCTACAAACCGAACCCGGCGGCCCCCGCCGACTATGCGCTGCGGCCCATGAGCATGGAGTGGCATGACGGCGGCGCCTACGCCTTGCTGGGGCCGTCCGGCTGCGGCAAGACGACCTTGCTCAATATTATCTCCGGCCTCGTGAAACCGTCGCATGGCAAGGTGCTGTTCGACGGCAAGGACGTCACGCAGCTGCCGACCGAGGCGAGGAATATCGCGCAAGTGTTCCAGTTTCCCGTCATCTACGACACCATGACCGTGCACGACAATCTGGCGTTTCCGCTGCGTAATCGCGGCTGGAAAGAGAGCGAGGTGAAAAAGCGCGTGCAGCAGGTGGCGCAGATGCTGGAATTGACGGGCGACCTGAAACTGCGCGCCAGCGGCTTGTCCGTGGACGCGAAGCAAAAGATTTCGCTGGGACGGGGCCTCGTGCGCCCCGACGTGGCGGCCGTGCTGTTCGACGAACCGCTGACGGTGATCGACCCGCATTTGAAATGGCTGCTGCGCAGAAAGTTGAAGGAAATCCACCACGAGCTGAAATTGTCCCTGATCTACGTCACGCACGACCAGGTGGAAGCCTTGACCTTTGCCGACCAGGTGGTCGTCATGACGCAGGGCGAAGTGGTGCAGACGGGCAGCGCGCAGGCGCTGTTCGAGGAGCCGGAACACACCTTCGTCGGCTATTTCATCGGCAATCCGGGCATGAATTTGCTCGATTGCAGCCTGGACGATGGCGGCGTGCGCGTGGCGGGACAGGCATTGGCCGTGTCCGCCGCCGCCCGCGCGGCCCTGGCTGGCGCGCAAGGGAAAATTACGCTGGGCGTGCGGCCGGAATTCGTCGCATGCCTGCGGGCGGGCGAGGGCGGCGCGGGGAGCGATCATTGCCTGGACGCCACGGTGACGGCCGTGCGCAACATGGGTACGCATTACCTGGCGGAATTTCAGCTGGGCGGCGCGACGGTGGCAGCCAAGCTGCGCGCCATCGATGCCGTCGCCGGTGATGCTGTGCGGCTGCATTTTCCGCCGCAACGCACCCTTTTCTATGTCAACGATAAGCGGGTGGCCTGATGATACATAACGGTAAAACCGATAACAACCGCCGCGCCTGGCTGCTGATCCTGCCCGTGCTGCTGTGCGTGGCCTTTTCCGCCATCCTGCCCCTGATGACGGTGGTCAATTATTCCGTGCAGGATATTCTGAGTCCCACGCAAAAGGTATTCGTGGGCACCGAATGGTTCCGCATGGTCATGCTGGACGGCGACCTGCACAGCGCCTTGCTGCGCCAGCTGCTGTTTTCCGGCTCCGTGCTGGCCATCCAGATTCCGCTCGGTATCCTGATCGCCCTGTGCATGCCGGCCGATGGCTGGAAGGCGTCGCTGGCGCTGGTGCTGATCGCGTTGCCACTCCTGATCCCCTGGAACGTGGTGGGCACCATCTGGCAAATCTTTGGCCGCGGCGACATCGGCCTGATGGGCTATACCCTGAATCAATTGGGATTCGACTACAACTACAACGGCAATTCGCTCGACGCCTGGCTGACGGTGATGGTGATGGATATCTGGCATTGGACGCCGCTGGTCGTGCTGCTGTGCTATGCGGGCTTGCGCGCCATTCCCGACGCGTATTACCAGGCGGCGCGCATCGACGGCGCCTCGCGCCTGGCCGTGTTCCGCTACATCCAGCTGCCGAAACTGCGCAATGTGCTGATGATCGCCGTCTTGCTGCGCTTCATGGACAGTTTCATGATCTACACGGAACCGTTCGTGCTGACGGGCGGCGGGCCGGGCAATGCCACCACGTTCCTGTCGCAATACCTGACGCAAAAGGCTGTGGGCCAGTTCGACCTGGGGCCGGCCTCGGCCTTTTCCCTGATCTATTTCCTCATCATCCTGCTGTTCTGCTTTGTGCTGTACACGTGGATGCAGCGCGTCGGCACGGGAGACCAGAAATGATGCACAAGAAAATGAGCAGCACCATCCTGATCGTCTTTTTGCTGGGCTCGCTGTTGCCCATCTACTGGATGCTCAACATGTCGCTCAAGACCAACGAGGAAATCGTGGGGGTCTTGAGCCTGTGGCCCCAGCAATGGACGTTCGCCAACTACCACACGATTTTTACCGACCGTTCCTGGTACAGCGGCTATATCAATTCCATGATCTACGTGGCCTTGAACATGGTCATGTCGGTCACGGTCGCCTTGCCGGCAGCCTACGCTTTTTCCCGCTATAACTTTGTCGGCGATAAACATCTGTTCTTCTGGCTGCTGACCAACCGCATGACGCCGCCCGCCGTCTTCCTCGTGCCGTTCTTCCAGCTGTATTCGACGGTGGGCCTGATGGATACGCATCTGGCCGTGGCGCTGGCGCACATGGTCTTCAACGTGCCGCTGGCCGTGTGGATTTTGGAGGGCTTCATGTCCGGCGTGCCGAAGGAAATCGACGAGACGGCGTATATCGACGGCTACAGCTTTCCCCGCTTCTTCATCCGCATCTTCTTGCCGATGATCAAGTCTGGCGTGGGCGTGACGGCGTTCTTCTGCTTCATGTTCAGCTGGGTGGAATTGCTGCTGGCGCGCACCCTGACCTCCGTCAATGCCAAGCCCATTGCCGCCACCATGACGCGCACCGTCTCGGCGGCCGGCATGGACTGGGGCGTGCTGGCGGCGGCGGGCGTGCTGACCATCGTGCCCGGCGCGCTGGTGATCTGGTTCGTGCGGCATTACATAGCCAAGGGTTTCGCGATGGGGAGGGTGTGACATGGAAAATAATACCGATAGCACAGCCAGCCTGTTCGGCTGGATGGCGTGGACGCCGGAAGTGGCCATCTTCTTCATCTGCATCGGCTTGATGCTGGCTGGCATGACGGTGTGGCAAATCCGCTCGCCCAGCATCGAACGCAAGGGCTTTTTGCCCATGCCGACGACGCGCGGCGACCGCCTGTTCATCGGCTTGCTCACGGCGGCCTACGTGAATCTGGCTTGGGCGGGGTTCACGGAAATGCAGCAGGCGATAGGCGCCGCCATCAGTTTTGTAATTTTATTAGTGGTAATGCGTTGGGGATGACCGGCTTGCCGGTGTTGATGGAGGCCGGACCGTCAGCAGGCGGCCGGCAATAAAATAAAAGGAGATTCACGATGAAATTGAAGTTCACGGTCTTCGCGGCCGCGGCCATGCTCGTGTCGAACGCGGCCCTGGCCGACGCCAAGCAGGCGCAAACCTGGATCGACAAGGAATTCCAGCCGTCCAGCCTGAGCAAGCAGCAACAGCTTGCTGAAATGAAATGGTTCATCGATGCGGCGGCCAAGCTGAAAGCCAAGGGCATCAAGGAAATTTCCGTGGTCTCGGAAACCATCGACACCCACGTCTACGAATCGAAGACCCTGGCCAAGGCCTTCGAGGAAATCACGGGCATCAAGGTGCGCCACGACATCATCCAGGAAGGCGACGTGGTAGAAAAGCTGCAAACCTCCATGCAGTCGGGCAAGAGCATCTATGACGGCTGGATTTCCGATTCCGACCTGATCGGCACGCATTACCGCTATGGCGCCGTGGAACCGCTGTCCGACTACATGGCCGCCAAGGGCAAGGAATTCACGAATCCGGGCCTGGACCTGAAAGATTTCATCGGCATCAGCTTTACCACGGCGCCGGACGGCAAGGTGTATCAATTGCCCGACCAGCAATTCGCCAACCTGTACTGGTTCCGCGCCGACTGGTTCGCGCGCAAGGATTTGCAAGCCAAGTTCAAGGCCAAGTATGGCTACGAACTGGGCGTGCCGCAAAACTGGTCCGCGTATGAAGACATCGCCGATTTCTTCACGAATGACGTGAAGGAACTGGACGGCAAGAAAGTCTATGGCCACATGGATTACGGCAAGAAAGATCCGTCCCTGGGCTGGCGCTTTACCGATGCCTGGCTGTCGATGGCTGGCGCGGCCGACAAGGGCATTCCGAACGGCATGCCGGTCGACGAGTGGGGCATCAAGGTGGCGGCCGACAAGTGCACGCCCGTGGGTGCGTCGATGTCGCGCGGCGGCGCCACCAATTCGCCGGCGGCCGTCTTTGCGCTGACGAAATATATCGACTGGATGAAGAAATACGCGCCGCCGCAGGCGAACGGCATGAATTTCTCGGAATCGGGCCCCGTGCCGGCGCAGGGCGAAATCGCCCAGCAAATCTTCTGGTACACGGCATTTACGGCCGGCATGACGAAACCGGGCTTACCGGTCGTCAACAAGGACGGCACGCCGAAATGGCGCATGGCGCCGTCGCCGCACGGTCCGTACTGGAAAGAGGGCATGCAGAACGGCTACCAGGACGTCGGTTCCTGGTTCCTGTTCAAGTCCACGCCGGATGACCGCAAGGCTGCCGCCTGGCTGTACGCGCAATTCGTCACGTCGAAAACCGTGTCGCTGAAGAAATCCATCGTCGGTCTGACCTTCATCCGCGATTCCGACATCCGCCACGATTATTTCACCAAGCACGCGAACGAATACGGCGGCTTGATCGAGTTCTATCGCAGCCCCGCCCGCGTGGCGTGGACGCCGACGGGCAACAACGTGCCCGACTATCCGAAGCTGGCCCAGCTGTGGTGGAAGAACGTGGCCACGGCCATCACGGCGGAAAAAACGCCGCAGGCCGCCATGGATAACCTGGCCGAGGAAATGGACCAGGTCATGGCGCGCCTGCAGCGGGCCGGCATGAAGGCGTGCGCGCCCAAGCTCAATCCCAAGGTCGATCCGAACCAGTATCTGTCGGACCAGCACGCCCCATGGAAAAAGCTGGCGAATGAAAAGCCGAAGGGAGAAACGATTGCCTACGATAAATTATTGCAGGCTTGGAAAGAAGGCAAGGTAAAGTAGTCGTGTAGACTCCTGCCGCCGCTTTCCCGGGGCACGGGCGCTTGTCCGTGCCCTTTTTTCACTGTATAGCCGTAGTAGCGACCATGACCAAATACATACTTGCTTTAGACCAGGGCACCACCAGTTCGCGCGCCATCCTGTTCGACCATGCGGGCCGGCCGCACGCCAGCGCGCAGCGCGAATTCCGCCAGATTTTCCCCCAGCCCGGCTGGGTCGAGCATGACGCCGGCGAAATCTGGGCCTCGCAAGAGGGCGTGCTGCAGCAGGTGCTGCGCGACAGCGGCGTGGCGGCATCCGACGTGGCCGCCATCGGCGTGACCAACCAGCGCGAGACGACGGTGCTGTGGGACCGCGCCACGGGCGAACCCGTCGCCAATGCCATCGTCTGGCAAGACCGGAGAAACGCCGCTTACTGCGAGCAGCTGGTCGAGCAGGGCAAGGCGGATGTGATCCAGCAAAAAACGGGTCTCGTGCTGGACGCCTATTTTTCCGCCACTAAACTGAAATGGCTGCTCGACAACGTGCCGGGCGCCCGCGCCCGCGCCGAGCGGGGCGAGCTGGCCTTCGGCACCGTCGACAGCTGGCTGATCTACAAGATGAGCGGCGCCCACTTGACGGACACGAGCAACGCGGCGCGCACCATGCTGTTCAATATCCACACCCTGCAATGGGACACGGACCTGCTGGCGCTGCTGGACATTCCCGCCTCGCTGCTGCCCGACGTCGTGCCATCGAGCGGCGTGGCCGCGCACACGCACGCGGCATTGTTGGGCGTCTCCGTGCCGATCGCCGGCATCGCGGGCGACCAGCAGGCGGCCACGTTCGGCCAGGCATGTCTGAAGCCGGGCATGGCGAAGAATACCTACGGCACGGGTTGCTTCATGCTGATGAACGTGGGCAAGCGCCCGCTGCCATCGAAAAACCGGCTGCTGACGACAGTGGGCTGGAGCCTGGGCCAAGGCGGCGATCAAACCGATTATCTGCTGGAAGGCAGCGCCTTCATCGCGGGCGCGGCCGTGCAATGGATGCGTGACGGCATCGGTATCATCCGCGACTCGTCCGAGGTGGAAGCGCTGGCCACCAGCGTGCCCGATTCGGGCGGCCTGGTCTTCGTGCCCGCGTTCGCCGGGCTCGGCGCGCCGTACTGGGACCCGTACGCGCGCGGCACCCTGATCGGCATCACGCGCGGCACGGGCAAGGCGCACATCGCGCGCGCGGCATTGGAGGGCGTGGCCTACCAGAACGTCGATGTGTTGTCCGCCATGCAGGACGACGCGGGCATTGCGCTATCGGAATTGCGCGTGGATGGCGGCGCGGCACGCAACGACATGCTGATGCAGTTCCAGGCCGACATCTTGAACGTGCCCGTGGTGCGCCCCGTGGTGACGGAAACGACGGCCCTGGGCGCCGCCTACCTGGCGGGCCTGGCCGTGGGCTTCTGGGCCTCGCAGGACGAGATCGCCGCCCAGTGGCAGGTGGGGCGCCGATTCGAGCCGGCCATGGCGGCCGACGAGCGGCTGACGCGCTTGCATAAATGGCAGCGCGCGGTGGAACGCTCACGCGACTGGAGCGAGTGACTGCTCACTGGCCTGGCCTTGCCATAAGCCTTGCCACACGCTTTAGCAGGCCCGGCAGCAACAGGGCCGCGCTTGCGGTGCACAGGGCGCTGGCGGCATAGGCAAAGCTCGCCGTGATCGATTGCGTTGCAAATGCCAGCGCGAAACTGCCATACAGCACCGCGCCGCACAGCGCGCCGACGCAGGTCGACAGCCAGTGGCCATGCGCCACGTCCACACGCCGCGCCAGCGCGCCAAAGGTGGCGATGCACCCCCAGCATCAGCGCGCCAAACAGGTACAGGCTTGCAGCGGCGCCGATCGGCTCCGCATCGGCAGCGGCCATCGACGGCACTGTGCATGCGGCCACCAGGCCAAAACTGGCGGCAAAGGCAAGTATCTTCATGTTCAGGATTTCACGTAATACACAAGGTAGCCCACGGTTTCCCTGGGCACGGAATACAGGTCGCGCAATTCGAAATACGGCGCATGCACGTTGCCGCTGACGGCGATGCCGGCCCGCTCCAAAGCCAGCCGGAAGCGGGGCACGTGAAAGTATTGCGTGGCGACCATGGCTGTCTTCCAGCCGTGTGCGCGCATGAGAAGCGCCGCGTTGCGGGCCGTGGCGTCCGTGGTCCAGCCTTGATTATCCTCAAGGATGGCGCCGGCCGGCACGCCGCGCGATTGCAGATAGCGGGCCATCGATGCGGCCTCGTCGAACCCTTCCTTGCCCGTCGCCCCGCTGACGAGGATGTGCGGCGCCCGGCCTGCCTGGAATTGCGTCAGCGCCGCGTCGAGCCGCGCCTGCAGGCGGGGGCTGGGCGTGCCGTCGGGCAGGATCGTGTTGCCAGGCACGACGATCACGTCGGCCGGGGCCAGCTTGTCGTTGAGGCCCGCCAGCACCAGGGCGGCCGTGGCCAGCAGGAACGTTGTCAGCGCCAGCAGGGCGGTCGGTGTCAATCTTCGCATCGTCAGGCATCCGGCAGGTTTTTCGTGAGCGCGACTGTAGCAGATCGCGCCGCGAATTGACCATTCGCAAGCCGGCGCAGGTGGATTTTCGCCTATGCTAAGCTTGGTGATCTGGCAACCTGATCCCCCTTACCTTGCATTGGAGAACCAGCATGACAGCCGTATCCAGCATCCTGATTGCCATGGCTTTCGCCGCCCAGGCGGACCAGTATGAGCATGCCGAACGTGCCGGGCGCGGCGATGACATCCAGCTCGTCTGCTATGGCGAGGCAGAAAAAATCGTCATGGAAAATCGTTCCGGCATGGAATGGGACAATGACAAGCATCAATATGTGCAGAAATCCACTGTGGAGACGGGCAAGAGCCGTTTCGATACGGCCGTCAACGTCAGCATCCAGGGCAGCGCGGCGCAGATCCGTTTGCCGAAGCAGCTGATTCCACCGATTCATGGCGACAGCAACGACGGCTGGTGGGATCTGATGGATTTGATCGTGGGCCACGATGAAATCCGCGGCCGTTTCCGTCTGAACGCCCTGAACCGCCCCACCGTGGTGATCAACCGCCGCAGCGGCGTGATCACGGTCGACGGCATGATCAAGTTCAGCGGCCGCTGCGACGCCGATGACGGGCACCGGCGCTTTTAAGAAGCCAACTCAGGCGGCGACAGCCGCCTTGCGCGCGCGCTGGTTCGACAGGTAGATATTGTCCTTGTCCAGCGGCTTGCCTGCGCGTACGGCATCGAGCCAGTCCTGTGTGCTGACGACGGCGGCGAAATTCGAGTGGAATACGCTGCTGAAGACGCGGTGGATTTCCTCGGCGCTGGCCGTGCCGCCCGCATTGGCGTAGGGCAGCGTGCCGGTGGCGTCCTGCAGGAACTCGACTTGCAAGCCGTCGTGCGCGGCCTGGTAGATGGTGGCCGCGTCGCAGTTGTGCGTCATGTAGCCGATCACCGTCAGGGTGTCGATGCCGTGGCTCTCCAGCCAGGCGCGCAGGTCCGTGCCCGCAAACGCGCTGCCCATGCTCTTGTTGATGCGGTGGTCGGCGGCAAAGGCGGCCACTTGCGGGTGCAGCTGCCAGCCGTCGCTGCCTTTTGCAAAGATGGGAGAAGCTTCCGGCGCATCGTGCTGGACGACGATGACGGGCACGCCGGCGGCGCGGGCGGCGGCCATGGCCTGGACGATGTTGGGCAGCGAGATGTCGACGGACGGATATTCGATGGGCATGTCGCCCGTGAAGTATTCGTTTTGCACGTCGATGACGAGCAGGGCGCGGCGCGGTGCGGTAGTGGTGGACATACTTGACTCCTGAATGGTTGAAAGAGGAAGGACTTCCCCGATACAGCCATTTTCAAGCCGCACGGCACAAACAAAAAGTGGCCCGAAGGCCTATCTGCGATAAAATCGGGCCATGCCTACCATTTCTTCTTCTTCCCCTTGAGCGTGGCCGTGATCGCCTTCGACGGCATGACGCCATTTCACTTGTCCGTGCCTTGCCTCGTGTTTGGCGCCCAGACGGACGAGGCCGATCTGCCGCCTTTCCACGTGCGCGTCTGCGCCGCCGATCCCGCGCCCTTGCGCACGGCGGCCGGCTTCGCCATCACGCCCGAGTTCGGCCTGGAAGGGCTGGACGGCGCCGACATCGTCATCATGCCGGCCTGGCACGACGATTGCCGCGACGCGGCGCCATCCCTGGTCGAGGCGCTGCGGGCGGCCAGCGGCGCGGCGCGCGCATGGTGGGGCTATGCCTGGGCGCGTTTCCCCTGGCGCAGGCGGGCTTGTTGGATGGCAAGAGTGCAGCCACGCACTGGGGCATGGCGGACCGGCTGGCGGCCCGCTATCCCAAAGTCAAGGTGGACCGGGAAGTGCTGTACGTGGACGATGGCGGAATACTCACATCGGCGGGCGTGGCGGCCGGCCTCGATTGCTGCCTGTATCTGCTGCGCCAACTGGCGGGCGCCGAGGTGGCCAACCGCGTGGCGCGCCGGCTGCTGGTGGCGCCGCACCGCCAGGGCGGGCAGGCGCAATTCATCGAACGCCCGCTGCCCGTGTCCGGCAGCGAAGGGCGTTTTGCCGACGTGCTTGCCTGCGTGACGGCCAACCTCGGCATGGCGCACAGCATCGATGCGCTGGCCGAGCGGGCCGCCATGAGCCGGCGCAATTTCACGCGCCACTTCCGCCAGGCGACGGGTACGTCGTTCAAGCAATGGCTGCTGAACCAGCGTCTGGCGCATGCGCAAAGCCTGCTGGAAAAAGCGCGGCCTCGATCGATGTCGTGGCGCAAGAAGCCGGCTTCGGCACGGCCCTGTCGCTGCGCCAGCATTTCCGGTCCAGCTTGCAGACGTCGCCGTCGGCGTATCGCAAGCTGTTCCGGCAGCAATCAGGCCGTGCCGGGCAGCCATAGCGCCGCCGTGTCCCGGCTGCCGTTGGGCAGTTTTGCGCTGACGGCGATTTGCCGCCCGATGAAGGCGGTGGCATCGAAGGCATAGCGTTCCTGGAACGAGACGGTTTCCGTGCTCATCAGTTCGGCATACGTCTGCATCAGGGTCGAGGCGCAAACATGCTTGCCTTGTTCGAGGTAGGTGTCGATGGCGGCCAGCAGCACGGGGTAGTCGGCATTTTCCTTGCTGCCGCCGAAGTTGAACGACAATTGCCCGCAGGCGCGCCAGATGGGGTCAAGTTCCCCGTCCGGCACCGGCTGCGCGCGCAGCCATTGCAAGGCCTTGAATGGCGGGCCGCCAAACGACGGTGGTGAAATGATGGCCTGGATGGCCACCTTGACGGCTTCTCCGATTCTTCCCGCGCGCACGTACTGGCCATGCAGCAGCACCAGCGCGTCCGTATATTCGGGAACGATGGCCAGCGCCGCTTCCAGCAGCGCGATGGCCGCTTCGGGCTTGCGCTGCGCAATCAATTCCTTGGCCGCCAGGAACGCGGCGCGCGGGGAGGCGGGGTCGTCGGCCAGCGATGGCGTGGCGACGTACTCGTCTTCCGCGCTTGCGTAGGCTGACAGAAACGCCGCCAGGCTGGAAAAGTGCGGCTGCAAGCGCCATTCGTCGTGCCACGTTTCGACGACGATCGGTTCCGCCGCTTCGCGGCCGATGGGCCAGTACAGGCCGAACGTGTCGCCATTGCCCAGCGCGCCCTCGGCGAACGGGGTGAGACCGAGCGGTGGATATGCTGTCGTGTGTTGCCAGTCTTGTTCTGGCGAGATGTGGGCGAGGCTTTCGGGTAGTTGCATGGGGGCACCGGAGTACAAAACGCCAGTGTAGAACAAGAGGACGCGGCGGGCGCGTCCCCGTGGCTTGTCTGTGCGCCTACTTGCGCGGCTCGTGTATGCGGAATTTCTTCACGACACCCGCCTGGTCGAACATGACGGCCACTTCGCGCGTGCCTTTTTCGCCCAGCAGGGGGATCAGCCGCGTCACCTTGGGCGCTTGCAGCTGGTTCTTGTAGACCCAGACTTCATAGCCGGGATCGAAGCTGACGACGGTGGCGTTGCCGAGGGCCGCGTCGAGGTCGAGGCGCGTGGTCTTGCCCACCTTGATGTTCTGATAGATGGCGCCGTTGTCGGGCGCGCGGTTGACCTTGTATTCACTGGCGGTGCACATGGCCACGGCCAGGCCCGCGAGGCAGGAAGCTGCCAGTTTGATCAATGTGTTCATAGGGACTCCCGGTGTGCATCACTGCTTCCAATCTCAGAGGGGACGGGCGTGATGTCATGCCGGGAGTGTGCTTGCGTCGCCGCGAATGTGCTACAAGATTATACAAAGGCGCAAAAGATGATGCCGGTGGTGCCGGCTGGCGGTACTTTTAGCGGTTCTGCAGCACGTCCGTCGACAGCGCCAGGGTTTCCTTGATTTCTTCCATCACTACATAGCTTTTCGATTGCGCGGCGCCCGGCAGCTGCAGCAGCATGTCGCCCAGCAGCTTGCGGTATTCGGCCATTTCATGGATGCGCGCCTTGATCAGGTAATCGAAGTCGCCCGACACCAGGTGGCATTCCTGCACTTCAGGAATCTGCAGCACTTCGCGGCGGAATTGCTCGAAGGCGGACGCCGACTTTTGATTGAGAGTAATCTCTACAAAGACGAGCAGCTTGGCGCCCAGCGCGGCCGGGTTCACCTTGGCGTGATAGCCCGTGATGACGCCGTCGCGCTCCATGCGCTTGACCCGCTCGATGCAGGGCGTGATGGACAGCCCTACCTGTTCACCGAGGTCTTTCATCGAGATGCGGCCATCCTGTTGCAGGATGCGCAGGATGTGGCGGTCCAGCTTGTCGAGGCCACGTGCCGATTCTTTAAGGATTCTCATGATTTATTGCTGAATATCTCGATTTATACGTGAACAAATACTGGCTCTTTCCCAATATGATAGCGGTTAATCTGGCGTCAGCCTAAAAAATATAATGAGGAAACTATGCGTATCGTGATTCTGGGTAGCGGCGTCATCGGCGTCACCAGTGCTTACTATCTGGCCAAGGCAGGACATGAGGTGACCGTCATCGACCGCCAGCCGGGCCCGGCACTGGAAACCAGCTTCGCGAATGCGGGGCAAATCTCGCCCGGCTACGCTTCGCCATGGGCTGCGCCCGGCATTCCCCTGAAAGCCGTGAAGTGGATGATGCAGCGCCACGCACCGCTGGCCATCTCGCTCGACGGCAGCGCCGCCCAGCTCAAATGGATGTGGCAGATGTTGCGTAATTGCACACCGGAAGCGTACGCCGTGAACAAGGAACGCATGGTGCGCCTGGCCGAATACAGCCGCGACTGCTTCAAGGTGCTGCGCGCCGAGGCGGGCATCACCTATGAAGGCCGCCAGCAAGGCACGATGCAATTGTTCCGCACCGAAAAGCAATACAACGACGCCGCCAAGGATATCGAAGTGTTGAAAGACGCGGGCGTGCCGTATGAAGTGCTGCAGCGCAACGAGCTGTCGCGTGCCGAGCCGGCCCTCGAAGCCGTCAAGGATAAGCTGTTCGGCGGCTTGCGCCTGCCCAACGATGAAACGGGCGATTGCCAGCTGTTTACCACGCGTCTGTCCGAGATGGCCGAGGCGCTGGGCGTGAAGTTCCGCTATGGCGTGTCCATCGACGCATTGCTGACGCAGGGCGACGAAATCGCCGGCGTGCAATGCGGCGCGGAAATCGTCAAGGCCGATTCCTATGTGGTGGCGCTCGGTTCCTACTCGACGGGCTTCATGAAGCCGCTGCTCGACATCCCCGTGTATCCATTGAAGGGCTATTCGATCACCGTGCCCATCGTCAATGCGGCCAAGGCGCCCGTGTCGACCATCCTCGATGAAACCTATAAAATCGCCGTCACGCGCTTCGACGACCGCATCCGCGTGGGCGGCATGGCGGAAATCGCCGGCTACAACCTGAACCTGAACCCGCGCCGCCGCGAAACGCTGGAAATGGTCGTCAACGACCTGTTCCCCGGCGGCGGCAACACGATGGATGCCACGTTCTGGACGGGCTTGCGCCCGATGACGCCGGACGGCACGCCCATCGTCGGCCGTACGCCGCTGCGCAACCTGTTCCTCAACACGGGCCACGGCACCCTGGGCTGGACCATGTCCTGCGGTTCGGCGCAATTGCTGGCCGACCTGATGTCGTCGAAAAAGCCGGCCATCCTGGCCGACGACCTGTCCGTCAGCCGCTACAGCGGCGCGCAGCGCGGCGGCAAGCTGCAATACGCGGGAGCCTGAGATGGCGGGAAGCATGCCTCCAAAGGAACGTAGCGGCGCCATCCTGACGGTGGACCTTGATGCCGTGCGCGCCAACTACCGATTGCTGCGCGACAAGGCGCACCCGGCCGCCTGCTCGGCCGTCGTGAAATCCGACGCGTATGGCCTGGGCGCCGCGCAAGTGGGCGCGGCCCTGTATGAAGAGGGTTGCCGCCATTTCTTCGTGGCCCACCTGGAAGAGGGCATCAGCCTGCGCCCGCACGTGGCGCCGGACGCGGCCATCTTCGTGCTGCACGGCCCGCCCGTCGGCACGGAAGGCGAATTCACGGCCCATGGCCTGATCCCCGTGCTCAACAGCGAGCCGCAGGTGGCGGGCTGGCGCGCGCATGCGCAAGCGCTGGGCACCGCGCTGGACGCCATCGTGCAGGTGGACACGGGCATGTCGCGCATGGGCCTGTCGCCGCGGGAAATCGACGGCTGGCTGCTGGACCCGCACTTTCTCGACGGCATCAAGGTGCGCTATGTCATGAGCCACCTGGCTTGCGCCGACGAGCGCGCCAACCCGATGAATGGCGAGCAGCTGGCCCGTTTCATCGCCATCCGCGCCCGTTTGCCGCAGTACCGCGCCAGCCTGGCCAATTCCTCGGGCATCTTCTTGTCGCCCGATTACCACTTCGACCTGGTGCGCCCCGGCGCGGCCCTGTACGGCATCGGGCCGCAGGGCGGTGAGCCGAATCCGCTGCGCTCCGTGGTGCGGCTGCAGGGCAAGGTCATGCAGACGCGCACGATTGCCGCCGGCGACCACGTGGGCTACAGCCGCCGCTACACGGCCAGCGAACCGCGCCAGGTGGCCACGGTTTCCGTCGGCTATGCCGATGGCTGGCTGCGCAGCATGAGCAACCAGGGCCTGGCCATCGTCGATGGCGTGAAAGTGCCGCAGATCGGCGCCATCTCGATGGATTCCATCACCCTGGACGTGAGCGCCATCGCGCAGGAGCGCGTCGCGCCGGGCAGCCTGGTCGACCTGATCTGTGCCGAGCACCCGGTCGATGCCGTGGCGGCCATGGCCAAGACCATCGGCTACGAGGTGCTGACCAATCTTGGTGGGCGTTATTACCGCGAGTACCGAGGCCTGGCGCAGTCCGCACGCTAGCGCGCGAACCCGATGATTGTGTGGCAAGATAGCCCTGGTGTGAGCTTCACTCCAGGGCTTTTCTTTAACCGTTTTCGGGGACTTTCATGAGCCAATATCAAGTCGCAATCATCGTCGGCAGCCTGCGCAAGGATTCCTTCAACCGCAAGCTGGCCGACGCCCTCATCAAGCTGGCGCCGCCCGAGTTTTCCTTTAAACATATCGAGATCGGCGACTTGCCGCTGTACAACCAGGATGACGATGGCGCGCAGGCCGAGCAGGTGCTGCGCCTGAAATCCGATATTTCTGCATCGCAAGCCTTGCTCTTCCTCACCCCCGAATACAACCGCTCCATCCCCGGCGTGCTGAAAAACGCCCTCGACCACGGCTCGCGTCCGTATGGCCAGAGCGTGTGGGGCGGCAAGCCCGGTGCCGTGCTGGGCGTTTCCGTGGGCGCCACGGGCACGGCCCTGGCGCAGCAGCATTTGCGCAATGTGCTCGCCTACCTGGACGTGCCGCTGCTGGGGCAGCCTGAAATGTTTATCCAGGCCAAGGACGGCCTGTTCGACGAGCACGGCGGCATCGGCCCGGCCAGCCTCGGTTTCTTCCAGGGCTGGATGCAGCGCTACACGGACTGGGTCCGCAAGCACGCGATTCACGCTTGATGCAAGTCAAGGCGGCAGCGCTCAGCGTTGCCGCTTGTACCGTTTCTTTGACCATGGATGCCAGGATTTCAATATTGGCACGGGTGTCTCGGTATAATGCGCTCTTTCTTTAGCGCAATACTTTCCAATTTCCTGCCGACTCCATGTGGACTAAACCTGTTCCGCGCATGAACTTGCGCCGTTTGATCGTGCTCGTGGCCTTTGCCAGCGCCCTGGTGTCGCTGGCCAACACCTTCTATGCCAGCTACAGCGTGCAGCGCCAGCTGCTGATCGATACCACCCTGGAAGCGAACCACGCCTACGCGAGCAAGCTGGCCAGCACGGCCGAGGACTTCCTGCAGTCGGCGCGCCAGCAGCTGGCCTACAGCGCCGGCAGCCTGCCCTCGCGCATGGGCGACGAGCAATGGCTGACGGACGAGGCGCAGCGCCTGCGCCTGCAGACGAACAGCTTCAATTCCGTGCTCATCGTCGATGCCCAGGGCAAGGTGCTGGGCGTGTCGCCGGAAACCCTGGCACTGAAAAACCGCACGCTCGATTCGGCCGGCGCCGCGCAGGCGCTGCGCGAACGGCGCCCGCTGGTCACGCAGCCGTACGTCTCCTCGGCGGGCAACCTGGTGGTCTTCGTCTCGCATCCCATCCTTGGCAAGGATGGCCGCTACCTCGGCTACGTGGGCGGCAGCATCTACCTGAAACAGAAAAACATCCTGTACACCATGCTGGGCCAGCATTATTACCGCGACGGCTCGTATCTGTACGTGGTCGACCAGAACCGGCGCTTGCTGTACCACCCGGACCCCGAGCGCCTGGGCGACGTGGCCGGCCGCAATGAAGTGATCGACGCCATCATCGCGCAGCGGGGCGGCGGCAACCGGCGCATGGACAACAGCCTGGGCGTGGACATGCTGGCCGGCTACGCCGTCATGCCGTCGACGGGCTGGGGCATCGTGGCGCAGCGGCCCACGGCCATGACCCTGGCGCCGCTGAACCAGCTGATGGCCGACACGGTATGGCATTCCCTGCCGATCGCCTTGCTGAGCCTGCCATTCATCTGGTGGCTGGCCAGCCTGATTTCGCGGCCCTGGTGCAGCTGGCCGAAGGGGCGCGGCGCATGGACGCGCCCGGCACGGCCGAACACATCGCCGCCATCCGCTCGTGGTATGTGGAAGCGGCGCAGATCAAGAAAGCCCTGTTGAAGGGGCTGGCGTTGTTGCAGAACAAGATCGGCAAGCTGAAGACGGACGTGGAGACGGACCCGCTGACGGGCCTGTCGAACCGGCGCGGCATGGCGGCGGCGCTGGACGCCTGGCAGGCGCAGGCGCGGCCGTTTTCCGTCATCGCCATCGATATCGACCATTTCAAGCAAGTCAACGACCGCTGGGGCCATGCCGTGGGCGATGACGTCATCCTGCGCCTGGCGCAGCTGATGCGCGCCTGTTCGCGCGATGCCGACGTACTGTGCCGCAATGGCGGCGACGAATTCATCATGCTGCTGCCCGATGCGGACCTGGACGTGGCCATGCAGGTGGCCGAGCGCCTGCGCGCCAAGGTGGCCGCCGCCGTGATTCCCGGCGCGGGCGCCATCACGGTCTCGCTGGGCGTGGTCTCGTCGTCGCACGGCGAGCGCAGCACGGACGCGGTGCTGCTGGCCGCCGACGCGGCCCTGTATGTGGCCAAGGAAAACGGCCGCAATTGCGTGGGCATCACGGAACCCGCCTGACGGGCGTGCCGCGCGGGATGAACTGATCCGTTGTTTTCTGTTGCATCTGAGCCTGTCCCGTTTTCCCGACAGCGCTTACCATATGGCCCTGATGGTGTACAACGGGGACAAAGTGCATGGCAACGGTGAATATTGATGACGTTTGAGCAAGAACTTGGCATCCGCTGCGAGGTCGGTGATCAGCCCCACCCGCTGGCCTTGCTCGACTGCCGCGAACTCAATTACGGCCAGCACAGCGTGCTGCCGCTGCACCCGTTCCGCCTGAGCGTTCCGGAAGCGGCGCTGGCGGGACTGCTCGACGAACCGTTCAACAGTTTCGTGCAGGATTGCCGCGAAGACGACCTGCAGTACGAGGAAAGCGACTTGCCCGAGCTCATGCAGGCCGGCTATCCCGACATCACGGCCATGCTGGCGGGCCACCGGCCGCTGCTGGCCGAAATGATTGACGACTTCATGATCGGCGACCTGATGTGGGCCATCGGGCGCGCCAGCGGCTACTGCCGGCCCCGCGCCCGTTGCTTGGGCGACGTGGAGGCGGCCGATGGCCGCGCGTATTTTACCGTCAATAAAGTGGAGAAAATCTATTTTGCCGATGGCCAGGTCATCCTGGAAGGGCAGGGCTACTACGGCACCTACATTATCTGGCTGACGCAGGGCCGGCGAGATCAAATAGGCACTTGACCTTCCTCATGTGGGAAGGTTTATAGTCCTGCCATGAACCGTGCCTTTTTCCGCTTTCTCGCCCGCTCGCTGCTCTGGCTGCTTGCCGTCACGCTGCCCTTGCAGGGCTTTGCGTCGGCCATGCGCAGCTGCTGCGTGGACGAGCGGGCGGCAGCGGTCACGGTCGCCGCCGAGGCCATGCAGGCGCCCCAGTGCCACGACATGGGCGACATGGCCGGCATGTCCCACATGCAGGACCAGCCGCTGCACATGGCCATGGACGATGGCGGCGCCGGCGCCGGCCACCCTGGCCACGATTGCAGCAACCATGGCGCCTGCACGGTGGGCGCCACGGCGCCGCCGGGCATGCCTGCCTTGCACGCCTTGACCCTGCGCGCGCCGCCCCGGCGCTGGCGCCCGATTCCCTGTTCGCCGGGCACATCCCCTCCGGCCCTGAACGTCCCCCGAGAAGCACGCGCTCCGCCTGACCGCCCGTTGAACCTGGCGGTGCCGCCGTCGCACGTCCCTGCACGTTGCTTTGGCCGCGCCAGCGTTCCAGTCGCGCGCCCGCCGCGCCATACCCTGTCATTCAAGGAATACCATGAAGCAATTATTCAGCCTCGCGCTGGCCGCCGGCGTTGCGCTTGCCTCGCTGCCGCTGGCCGCCGCCGCGCAATCGCGGCCCCCATCCGCCCCGCAAGACGCGCAAGCGCCCGTGCCGGCCCCCAACTATCGCTCCGCCTTCGCCGGCTACCGTCCCGCCGCCGAGGAGGACGCCACGCCCGACCAGACCTGGCGCGTCGTCAACGAGAAGGTCGGCAAGGCCGGCGGCCACATGGGCATGATGAAGATGGACGGCCACAAGATGGAAGGGCACAAGATGGAAGGGCACAAGATGCCGATGGAGAAGCCCGATGCCAAGCCGGCCGCCCAGCCCGCCCCGCAACACCAGCATGAAGGACATTGAGATGGCACGTTTCACAAAATCAACTTGCCTGACGCCGCTGGCCCTGGCGGCCGCCTTGCTGCTCAGCGGCTGCGCCAGCTTCAGCCCCGATGGCGGCATGCAGGCGGTGTCCGCGCTGGCCGATGCCCGCACGGGCGCCCCGGCGGCATTGACGGACAAGGGCGGCGAGGAAAAGCTGGTCTCCCTGCTGGCTCAGCCGCTGGACGCCGACAGCGCCGTGCGCATCGCCCTGATGAACAACCGTGGCATGAAGGTGGCGCTGGCCGAACTGGGCGCGTCCGAGGCGGACCTGGTGCAGGCGGGGCGCTTGCGCAATCCCGGCCTGTCCTTCGGCCGCTCGCACGGCAGCCACGGCAATGAAATCGACCGGGGTGTCAGCTTCGACCTGGCGGGACTGCTGACCATGCCGATGCGCGTGAATATCGAGCGGGGCCGTTTCGAGCAAGCCAAGCTGCAGGCGGCCAGCAGCGCCGTGCAGCTGGCCGCTGACACGCGTCGCGCCTATTTCAATGCCGTGGCCGCCGTGCAGACGGAAGCGTTCATGCAGCGCGCGCTGCTGTCGGCCGAGGCGGGCGCCGAACTGGCCACGCGCCTGCGGCAGGCGGGCAACTGGAGCCGCCTCGACCAGGCGCGCCAGCAAGTGTTTTATGCGGACGCCGTCGGCGACCTGGCCCGCGCGCGCCACCAGGCCAGCGCCACGCGCGAGCACCTGACGCGCTTGCTGGGTTTGTGGGGCAAGCAGACCAGCTTTACTTTGCCGTCGCGCCTGCCAGACTTGCCGGCCCGGGCGGCGGAGGCCGGCAATATCGAGGCGCAGGCGATGGAGCAGCGGCTCGACGTGCAAAGAGCGAAACTCGACGTCCATGCGACGGCGGACGCGCTGGGCCTGTCCAAGGTGACGGGATTCATCAACGTGCTCGACGTGGGCTACACCAACAAGAGCAGCAGCGAGGCGCCGCGCGAAAACGGCTATGAGGTATCGCTGGAACTGCCCCTGTTCGACTGGGGCGCGGCGCGCAACGCCAAGGCGCAAGCCTTGTACGAGCAGTCGCTGCAGCGCACGGCGGGCACGGCGGTACGGGCCCGCTCGGAGGTGCGCGAGGCGTATTCGAGCTACCGCACGGCCTACGATCTGGCGCGCCACTACCGCGATGAGGTTGTGCCGCTGCGCAAGACGATCTCGCATGAAGTATTGCTGCGTTACAACGGCATGCTGGCCAGCGTCTTCGAGCTGCTGGCCGACGCGCGCGAGCAGGTTGCCAGCGTGAACAGCGCCATCGAGACCCAGCGCGATTTCTGGATCGCCCAAACTGAATTGCAATCGGCCATCAATGGCAGCGGCCCAGGTGTGGCAACTGCGGCAAAGGAATAATGATGATTACACGTAGAAACTTTTTCATGAATGCGGGCGCCGTCGCCCTGAGTGCGGCAGCGGTCAGCCGCGTGGGTGCGGCGTCCCTGCCGGAAGCCGTCAGCATGGCCGGCGCGGACACCAAGGCGCCGCCACCTCCGCCGAACGGACGCCCGTACAACCCCGTCGTCACCCTGAATGGCTGGTCCTTGCCCTGGCGCATGAACAACAACGTCAAGGAATTCCACCTGGTGGCCGAACCCGTCGTGCGCGAACTGGCGCCCGGCATGCAAGCGAACCTGTGGGGCTACAACGGCCAGTCGCCCGGTCCCACCATCGAAGTGGTGGAGGGCGACCGGGTGCGCATCTTTGTCACCAACAAGTTGCCGGAACACACGAGCGTGCACTGGCATGGCCAACGCTTGCCGAACGGCATGGATGGCGTCACGGGCCTGACCCAGCCGGGCATTCCTCCCGGCAAGACTTTCGTCTACGAATTCGTCGCCAAGCGGCCCGGCACCTTTATGTACCACCCGCATGCGGACGAAATGACGCAGATGGCCATGGGCATGATGGGTTTCTGGGTCACGCACCCGAAAGACCCGAATGTCATGAAGGTGGACCGCGATTTCGTCTTCTTGCTCAGCAACTACGACATCGATCCCGGCAGCTACACGCCGAAGATCATGACCATGACGGATTTTAATTTGTTCACCTTCAACAGCCGCGTCTTCCCCGGCATCGACCCCATGGTCGTGCGCCAGGGCGACAAGGTGCGCGTGCGCGTGGGCAATCTGACCATGACCAACCACCCGATCCACATGCATGGCCATGAATTCGAGGTGACGGGCACGGATGGCGGCTGGACACGCCCCGAATCGCGCTGGCCCGAAGTGACGACCGATATCGCCGTGGGCCAGATGCGTGCCGTGGAATTCACGGCCACGGACCTGGGCGACTGGGCTTTCCACTGCCACAAGTCGCACCACACGATGAATGCCATGGGGCATGACGTGCCCACCATGATCGGCGTCGACCACCAGGGCGTGGCGGCGAAGGTCAACCAGCTCGTGCCCGGCTACATGGTGATGGGCGAGCGTGGCATGGCCGACATGGGCGAGATGCAGATGCCGATTCCCGACAATACCTTGCCCATGATGGCCGGCGACGGCCCCTTCGGCGCCATCGGCATGGGCGGCATGTTTACCACGGTGAAGGTGCGCAAGGACCAGAAACCCGGCGATTACCGCGACCCGGGCTGGTACAAGCACCCGGCAGGCAGCGTGGCGTACGAGTGGGCGGGCGCCTTGCCGGAACCCGTGCGCGGCCAGGGCGCGGGCAAGCCGCCGGCCAAGGGCGGCGTGGAGATGACGGTGCGCAAGCCAGCGGCGCACGGCGGGCATTGATGCCCGGCAGGCGCGGATAGACCCGACGGCTTGCCTAGCATGGCAAGCCGTCTTGCATGTTGCTATAAATCAAGGAATTGTTGTTTAGTGACAATCCGAGGATTTTTTCAGCGATTTTTCTTTATATTCAAGTCGGTACGCTCCAGTTGCATCGAGTGTCGGCCAGTCTATGGGGGAAATCATGTTGAACCGGATGAGGGTGGGAACGCGCTTGCTGGCGGCTTTTTTGCGTTGCGCTGATGGGGGCCATCGTGGCCGGCATCGGCATCTTCAACATGGGCAAGATCGATACCATGGCGGGGCAGATGTACAACCATGAACTGCTGGGGCTGTCGTACATCAAGGAAGCCAACATCGCCCTGATCAAGGTGGGCCGCGCGCGCAGTAATTTCTTGCTGGCCACCACCGCCGAAGAGCGCGCCACGCGCCAGGCCGACATCGCCAAATTCCTCGAGTTGAATAAAAGCTACCTGGCCAAGGCCCAGCCGCTGTTCGTCACGCCGGCCGCCAAGGAACTGTTTGCCCGCTTCACCGCTGTCGAAGCCGAGTACATTGCCACCATGCAGCAGGCGCTGGCCCTGGCGGCGGCCGAGCCGCTGGCCCAGCGCAGCGCGCAACTGGTCGAACTGCTCAACAAGACGCGCCAGCATGCCGATGAACTCGACGGTATGCTGGATAAACTTTCGCTGCAGAAGGAAGAGCGCGCCAAGGCGGCTTCCGAGCAGGCATCGGGCGTGTACCAGGCCAGCCGCAGCTTCATGATCGCGCTGGTGTTGGGCAGCATGGCGGCCGGCCTGGCGCTGGGGGCGCTGATCACGCGCGGACTGACGCGCCAGCTCGGCGGCGAGCCGGCGTACGCCGTCAGGATCGCCGGCGCCATCGCCGAGGGCGACCTCACCATCGATATCCGCACGGCCAGCCATGACAGCACCAGCCTGCTGTTCGCCATGAAAGCCATGCGCGACAAGCTGGTGGGCATCGTCAGTCAGGTGCGCTCGGGCACGGACACCATCAATACGGCCTCCAGCGAAATCGCCCAGGGCAACCTCGACCTGTCGTCGCGCACGGAAGAGCAGGCCAGTTCGCTGGAAGAAACGGCGTCCTCGATGGAACAGCTGACGTCGGCCGTGCGGCAGAACGCGGACAACGCGCGCCAGGCCAATGCGCTGGCCGGCGCCGCGTCCGACGTGGCCGGCAAGGGCGGCGCCGTCGTGGGGCAGGTGGTGCAGACCATGGAATCGATCAACGCGTCGTCGCGCAAGATCGTCGACATCATCAGCGTCATCGACGGCATCGCCTTCCAGACGAATATCCTGGCCTTGAACGCGGCCGTGGAAGCGGCCCGGGCGGGCGAGGAAGGGCGGGGATTTGCCGTCGTGGCATCCGAAGTGCGCAGCCTGGCCCAGCGTTCGGCCAGTGCCGCCAAGGAAATCAAGACCCTGATCGGCGACTCCGTCGAACAGGTCGAAATCGGCTCCAAACTCGTGCATGACGCGGGCAGGACGATGGATGAAGTGGTCGCCAGCGTGCGCCAGGTGGCCGACATCATGCAGGAAATCACGGCCGCCAGCGCGGAGCAAAGCGCCGGCATCGAGCAAGTCAACCAGGCCGTGCTGCAAATGGACCAGGTGACGCAGCAGAATGCGGCCCTGGTGGAAGAGGCGGCGGCGGCCGCCGAATCGCTGCAAGACCAGGCGCAGACCCTGACGGAACTCGTGGGCGTATTCCGCCTGCATGCCCAGGCCGAACGCATCGCCGTGCCGGCATCGAGCAACGTCACGCCGCTGCGCCGGCCAGTGCCGCCCGCCCGGCAGGACGTGCGGCGCCTGGCCTGACAGCGGCTGGCTCGGGCGCAATCGGTGCGGCGGTGGTAGGCTGTCGCTATTGCGCGTTTGCCACTTCCGGGTCTTTCATGCCGTCTCCCCGCTTGCTTTGCTTATCTCTGCTGTCCCTGGCGCCTGTGGCGCAGGCGCAGCAGGGCGATCCCGTCCTGCCTTACCGGCCTTCCGTCGCCAGCCCCGCCCAGCTGCCCGTGCCGGGCCAGCTGGAATTCGAGGCGGGCGGCCTGCTGTCGAAAACGGACGACACGCGCCGCGCCAGCCTGCCGTACACCTTCAAGCTGGCGTTCACGCCCGCATGGGGCGTGTTGCTCGAAGGCGAGGGCTTCGTGCGCGCGCGCGACGGCACGGGCCGGCGCGACACTGGCGTGGGCGACACCACGGTGGTGCTCAAGCGCGCCTTTTGCTCGACGGCGCCACGGCGCTGGGCCTGGAACTGGGCTGGAAGTTGCCCACGGCCAAGGATAGCATCGGCAGCGGCAAGAGCGATCTCTCACTGAACGGCATTCTCAGCCGCGACCTGGGCGCCGTGCACGTGGACGCCAATCTGAACGCCACGCGCCTGGGCGCATCCGGCCCTGACACGGGCAGGGTGCAAACGGGCTGGGCGGCCTCCTTTTCCACGCCCGTCAGCGAGCGCTGGGGCGCCACGGCGGAAGTGTCTGGCACGCGCCTGCGCGGGGCACCGGCCACGGCGCAATTGTTGCTGGCCGCCACCTACAGTCCCACGCCACGGCTGGCCATCGATTTCGGCATGGCGCGCGGCTTGACGGCGGCGTCGCCGGACTGGTCGCTGTTCAGCGGCTTGGTCGTGCCTTTGGGCAAGCTGTGGTGAGTTTGCCACGACGTACCTTATGTGTCCTTGCGAACAAACAGTTGGTCGCACAAGGTCTACAATTGGGACATAACTGATAAAAGGAGTGTCCTCATGAAAACCCTCATTCTCGCCGCCGTCCTGCTGTCGGCAGCTACCGCCGCCGTCGCCCAGGTCGGCGTCTCCGTCACCGTCGGCCAGCCGGGCTTTTACGGACGCCTCGACATAGGCGACTATCCCGCGCCGCAATTGATCTATGCCCAGCCCGTCATCGTGCAGCGCCCGCAATACTATTCGGCCCGGCCCATCTATTTGCGCGTGCCGCCCGGCCATGCGAAAAACTGGTCCAAGCACTGCCGCAAGTATAATGCCTGTAACCAAGAGGTATATTTCGTCCAAGATAGTTGGTATAACAACCAGTATGTGCCCCGTTACCGCCAGCAACATGGCGATCATGGCCGTCCCGATTACGGCGACCGCGGCCGTCATGATGACAAGCATGACAAGCACTATGACAAGCATGACAACAAGCCGGGCAAAGGCCATGGCAACGGCAACGGCAACGGCCGTGGTAACGGTAACGGGCACAGGGATTAACACGCAGGAGGATTTTTGCACAGTAAAATCGTAATCGTAGGAGGAGGTGCAGGCGGCCTGGAGCTGGCCTGCAAACTCAGCCGCAAGCTCGGCCCCGGCCAGGTGACCCTGGTCGATAGCCGCCTGTACCATATCTGGAAGCCGTCGCTGCATGAAGTGGCGGCCGGCACCCTGGATATTCACCAGGAGGGCCTGTCGTACCAGATGCTGGCGCATGACAATGGTTTTACCTATGTCTATGGCCCCCTGACCGCGCTCGATGCCGCTTCGAACAGCCTGACGGTGGGCGCCATCGCCACCGACAAGGATGAACAGCTCTTGCCGCAGCGCCAGGTCAGCTACGACCAGCTGGTGCTGGCCGTGGGCAGCACCTCGAATTACTTCGGCGTGCCCGGCGCCAAGGAAAACACGATTTCCCTGAACGCCACGGAAGACGCGGAACGTTTCCGTCTGACCCTGTTGAAGCTGCTGGCCATGGCCGAGCAGCGCCAGGGCGACGCGGGCCATCCCGGTGTCGACATCGTCATCATCGGCGGCGGCGCCACGGGCGTGGAACTGGCGGCCGAATTGCGCGAAGCGAGCGGCGTGTATGCCGCCTATGGCTTTCAGAATCTCAACGCCATCAAGGATGTGCGCATCACCCTGCTGGAAGGGGCGCCGCGCATCCTGGCGCCGCTGCCCGAGCGCGTCTCCATCGCCGCCTCGAAACTGCTGCACCAGCACGGCATCACCGTGGTGACCGATACGCGCGTGACGTCCATCGACCCCGACAAGGTGACGGTGGCCAGCGGCACCAGCTATGCGGCCGACATCTGCGTGTGGGCCGCCGGCATCCGTGCGCCGGAATTCCTGGCTACCCTGGGCTTGCCGACCAACCGCGCCGGCCAGCTGGAAGTGACGGGCATGCTCAACGTGCAGGGCCATGCGAATATCTTCGCGCTGGGCGACTGCGCCGCCTGCATGGGGCCCGACGGCAAGCTGGTGCCGCCGCGCGCCCAGGCGGCCCACCAGCAAGCCGATTACCTGCTGAAAACGTTCCTGCTGCAGGCGAAGGGCAAGCCGCCGCAAACCAAGCCGTACGAATACCTCGATTACGGTTCGCTCGTCTCGTTTGGCCGCACCACCTCGGTGGGCACCCTGATGGGTTCGCTGAAGGGGCTGAGCTGGTTCGTGGAAGGCTTTATCGCGCGCATGATGTATGTCAGCCTGCACCTGATGCACCACAACGCGGTGCTGGGCAGCGTGCGCACGGCCGTCATGGCCATGGGCCGCTTCCTGATCAAGCGCAGCACGCCGCAGGTCAAGTTGCATTAACTTGGTTGGTATCAGAGCAAAAAGGGGCCGAAAGGCCCCTTTTATTTGCCGCGCGCGACGGGCGCCGCTTCGCAGCGGCCCCGTGTCATGGGGAAGTCTATCGTGGTGAGCTTGCCCTTCAAGGTGCCGGTGATGCTGGCATGCAAGATGCGCTCGCTGTCGTGGCGGTAGATGATGCGGCTCGGGAAGTCATTGTCGAGGTTGGCGAAGATGAATTCATTCGGCTTGTCCTGGCGCAGCAGGTTGAAGATCACGGGCGGCTGGCCCGACGGCTGCACGATGTAGGCCAGCTGGCCCGGGTCGGTGAGGCGGATCTGCACGAATTCAAAGGCCGTCGTCTTGCCGCCCTTGACGGTGCGGCTGGTGCCGAGGATGGTGCCGCCGGCGGCCGTGCTCCATTGTTCTCCAGAGCCGGGCTCGGCGCCGTCGACGTTCCAGCAGCCGGCCAGCCATGCCAGCTTGTCCACGGTTTCCGGCGGCGGCACGGTCTTGTCGGCGGCCTGGGCGGCGCCCATGGCCAGCAGCGCTGCCAGCACGGTGGGGATCAGTCGTTGCATGCGGTCTCCTGTCGTTGTGTCGTTCAGCGGATCAGGGCGCCCGGCGGTGTTCCGGCCCGATGCGGCCTGGCAAGGATTATTCTTTCGGGCTAATGCGCGGCAAGACGGCGGTCAGGGCCGTGCCGCCCTGGGGATTGCTCGCCAGGCTCAGGCTGCCACCGAGGTAATGCACGCGCTCGCGCACGGAGCGCAGGCCGTGCTTGCTCATTTCGACGGTGCCGCTGGCCGGCAAGCCGCTGCCGTTATCCTTGACGGTCATCATCAGCGCCTCGTCATTGTCGTCGATGATGATGTCCACCTGCGTGGCATGGGCGTGCGCGGCGATGTTGCCGAGCGCCTCTTCCAGTGTGCGCAGCAGGGCCACGCCCACGTTGCGCGGGCAAATCAATTCATCTTCGGGCAGGCTGCAGCGCACGGTGATCTTGTGCTGTTCCGCAAATTGCGCGGCCAGCTCGCCCAGCGCCACATTGACACCGAGAAACTCCAGCTTGTCGTTCCACAGCTTCATCTGCATTTGCCGGTTGGTCTCGATCACGTTCAGCAGCAATTGCTTCATGGTCGCGGCGCGGTCGAGCAAGGCCGCTTCCTGCGGCATTTTTTGCGTCAGCAGCGACAGGTGCATGGTCAGCGCCGTCAGCGACGAGCCGAGGCTGTCGTGCAGCTGGCGCGACAGGGCGCGCCGTTCATTGTCCCAGCTGGTGTTGACGTGACCCAGCAACTCGCTGAGATCGGCGGCGCGTTCCGCATCGGCCTGGGCCGCTTCCTTGTTCGGATCTGTTTGTGCGGACATAGCGCCCCGTGAATGGTGAAAGGTGGACCAAATTCAAGTTGTGGATCATACATGAGGATTTCATCGCGGGGCGCATGGATGGAAAATTTCTGTCTTTTCGGCAATTTTAATCTCCTCCCATCACTTTTATATCATAGGCAATATTATTCTTGGTGCCAAGGGGCATCGTTCCCGCCGTTACGTACGGCTGCGCACATACCGGGGCGCCGCGCGCTGCCATAGTGGGGCTGTGCATTTTCTCCATGCAGCATAGCCGCCCCGCGGCGCAGGGCGCAGCACAGGCCCGTTTACCGAAACGAAAGGACATGCCATGAATATCGAAACCATCGTCGACAAGGAATACCTCGACAAAAGCTTCCGCGACATCGTCAACGCCCCCATCAGCGCCTTGCGCGGCGTCAGCGCGAAGGATGCCAAGGCCTTGCAGCAAGCGTTTGGCGTGACCACCGTGCGCGAGTTGTCCAACCTCAATTTCGTCAAGTGGGCCAGCGCGCTGGCCATCCTGGCCGATGAAGAGGGCATGAGCGGCGAAGAGCGGGCCAAGGAAGAGTTGCTGGACGACGCCGTGGAAATGACCTTCCCCGCCAGCGACCCGATCTCCGTCGATGCCGGCATCACGCGCATCGAAGTGCCGCCGGAAACCGTCGATGCGCAAACGGACCACCAGCACGCGGGCCAGCATAAAGTGACGGCTGGCAAGAAATAAAGCATCCTGGCCATGAAAAAACCGGCAAGCCATCATCGTGGCTTGCCGGTTTTTTATGTTCCGCGCGGAAAGTAGGCTCAGGCGATCGAGGGGATGCTGCTTTTCTGCATGTTCACCTGCGCGGCGATCACCTCGTGGGGCGTGCAGCAAAAGCGGTTCTTGCCGGCGCGCTTGGCTTCGTACAGGGCCGTGTCGGCCGCGCCCAGCAGCGATTCGACGGTGCTGGCGTCGTCCGGATAGATGGCGATGCCGATGCTGGTCGACAGGCGCAGGGTCAGGTCGTTGATGAAATACGGCTCGGAAATGACTTCGATCAGCTTGGCGGCCGGTTCGCGCGCATCGCCCTTGCCGGCCAGGTTGCCCAGCACGATGACGAATTCGTCGCCACCGATGCGCGCCACCGTGTCTTCCTTGCGCGAGGCCCCCACCAGGCGGGCCGCCACCATTTTCAGGATTTCATCGCCATAGCCGTGGCCGTAGCTGTCGTTGATGGCCTTGAAGCCGTCCAGGTCCAGGTACAGGATGGCGGACTTGCCGCGGCTGCGGGCCGATTGCTGCAGGGTATGCTCGATGCGGTCTTCCAGCAGGCGCCGGTTCGGCAAGCCCGTCAGCGGATCGTGCAGCGCCAGTTCCTGCTGCTGCTTGCTGTATTGCGCCAGTTCCTTGTACAGCAGGCGCACTTCCAGCATGTTGTGGATGCGCTTGTGCACTTCCATCAGGTCGAAGGGTTTGCTGATGAAGTCGCGCGCCCCGGCTTCCAGGGCGGCGATCTTGAAACTGGGCTGTGCCGTCAGGGCCAGCACGGGCAGGTAGCCGCCATGCTCGATTTCCTTCAAGCCTTTCATGACCTGGAAACCATTCAGTTCCGGCATCTGCAGATCCAGCAAGATCAGGTCGTAGCAATGCTCCCGGTGCAGGGGGCAGACCTGGGCCGGACGCATGGTGGCCGTGACATTGGTGTAGCCGGCATCGCGCAGGATCTCCAGCATCAGGTCGACATTGTCGGGTGAATCGTCGACGACCAAAATTTTGGCTTTCAAAATCTCATCTTGGCTGGGCATGTAAGGTCTCGGTTATACGGTCTATGCAACGCTGGCTTCCACCGCAGATGCTGGGCTGACGGCGGTGGGAAAGATAGTAGCGCCTTGCAACAAGATAGGGCGCACAACAGCGCTTGAGCTCGCTTTTCACGTTCTCGCCGGCCAGGGCCGCCGTCTCCAGCCTGCCGTGCAGGTGTGCTTCTGCATTTCAGTGTAGCAAACTTCGGCTTAGTTGCTTGTAGGACAGTGCCGCGTCTGAAAGTAGGAAGGCTAACCCATGAAAATAGTCATTTTGTATTGCACTATGTATTTCTTTGCATCATCTTTTTAGGGCGGTGTTGTGTCGTCCTGTTCAGGGGGCAGGGCGCTCGCGCGCGGCGCGGCCAGTTGCGCCACGGCCGCCAGCAGTTCGGCCGGGTCGAGCGGTTTCGAGACCCAGGCCTGGAAGCCGCTGGCCAGCGCCCGCTGGCGGTCCTGCGGTTGCGCGAACGCCGTCAGGGCCAGCGCCGGCAGGCGGGCCGCGTCGGGGGAAGCGTGCGCGCGGATGTGCGCCAGCAAGTCGAAACCGTCGGCGTCGGGCATGCCGATGTCGCTGACCAGCACGTGCGGGCGCACCTGGTCCAGCAGTTGCAGCGCTTGCGCCACGCTGCCGGCGTCATGCACTTCGGCGTGGCTGTCGCGCAGGATGCGCGCCGTCAGTTCGCGCGCATCGGCTTCGTCATCGACCAGCAGCACCGTGACGCCGCGCAAGTCATGGCTGGCGGACGGGGCGCCGGCCTCCAGGCGCGCCGGCGCGGCCCGCGTCCCCAGGGGCAGGCGCACGGTAAAGCTGGCGCCCTGCATGTCGCCGGCGCTGCTGACCGCGACCGTGCCGCCATGCTGCTCCACCAGGTGCTTGACGATGGCCAGCCCCAGGCCCAGGCCGCCATGCCGGCGCGTGGTGGAGGCGTCGGCCTGGCGGAAGCGGTCGAATACGTGCGGCAGGAAATCCTTCTTGATGCCGACGCCGTTGTCGCTCACCGTGATGGCCAGGCGGGTAGCTTCGCGGCGCACGCCGATCTCGACCCGTCCCCCTTGCGGCGTGAATTTCAAGGCATTCGACAGCAGGTTCCAGATCACTTGCTGGATACGGCTGGGGTCGCCCGTGATCCTGCCCGCATCGCTGGCGATGCTGCTGTGGATGGCGATGTGCTTGGCGTCGGCTGCCGGGCGCAGGGTTTCGATGGCCGAGGCGATGATGCTGGCGGGCACGATGGTTTGCAGGTCCAGCAGCACCTTGCCGGAGGTGATGCGGCTCATGTCGAGCAAGTCTTCGATCAGTTGCGCCTGCGCGCGCGCATTGCGTTCGATGCTTTGCAGGCCGCGGTGCAGGTCGGCCTGGTCGCGCGTGCCGCGCCGCAGCACCTGGGCCCAGCCGAGGATGGCCGACAGCGGCGTGCGCAGTTCGTGCGACAGGGTGGCGAGAAAATCGTCTTTCAGCTGGTTCGTGCGCTCGGCCTCGGCGCGCGCCTCGCGTTCGCTGTCGAGCAGCACCTTGCGCTCTTCGGCGGCGCGCGTGGCGGCCGCGTACAGGCGCGTATTGTCGAGCGCGACGGCGGCCTGGGCCGCGATGGCCGAGACGATGCGTTCGCTGCGCGCGCTGAACATGCCCGCCTGCGGATGGCCCAGCAGCAAGCGCCCCAGCAGCAGGCCCGAGCGCGAACTGACGGGCAGGCTCAGGCAGCTGCGCAGCGGCGGCGCGCCACCGTCGCTGGCGTCGGGTGCGGCCAGCAAGTCGTTCTGGCGCATGGCCGCTCCCTGGCGCAGTTCCGTGGCAATGGCGTCGGCCTGGCGCAGGCTGACGTTGTTGACGGCGCGCGCCGCGGGCAGGGCGTCGGGATCGTCGTGGACATCGCCCGCATCGTCGTAATACAAGGCGCCGAAGCGCGCGCCGCTGATGCGCGTGGCCGCGTCGACGGTTTCCTGCAGCAGGGCCGGCAAGTCGAGGGTGCCGGCCAGGGCCGCGCCCGTATTGTTGAGCAACTCGAGCACGCGCGTCTCGTCGCGCAAGGCTTCCTGCGCCCGCTTGACCTGGTCGACGTCGGTGCTCGTGCCAAACCAGCGCAGCAGCTGGCCGCCCCGGTCGCGCACGGGATTGGCGCGCGTCAGGAACCAGCGGTACTGGCCGTCGGCGCCACGGATGGGAAATTCCATTTCGAAGGGCCTGCCATCGCGCAAGGCGGCCTTCCAGGCTTGCAGCATGGAAGGCAAATGCTGCGCGTCATAGGCGATGCTCCAGCCGTCGCCCGCCATCTGCTCGGCGCTGGTGCCCGTGTAGTCGTGCCAGCGCTGGTTGTACCACGCAATGGTGCCGTCGAAGCTGGCGATCCAGGCCAGTTGCGGGATGGAATTGGCCAGCGCGCGCAAGTCTTCCTCGCTCTGGCGCAGGCTGTCCTCGGCCGCCTTGCGCTGGCTGATGTCCTGGATATACGTGGTCAAGCCGTCGCTGGACGGGAAGATGCGCACTTCCAGCCAGCGCCCCAGCGGCGGATACAGCAGTTCGAAACTGCAGCTGTGCTGCTGCGCCATGGCGCGCCGGTACTGCGTTTCCAGTTCCGTGCCCGGCAGGTCGGGGCAGGCTTGCCACAGGTTCTTGCCCGCCAGGCTGGCGCCAGGCGCGTGTTGCGGCGCCAGCATGTCGGCGCCGCGCGTATTGAGGTAGCGGATGGTCCAGTCGCGGTCGAGCAGGCAGAAGCCGTCGGTAATGCCTTCCAGCAAGTTGGCCAGGCGCTCGTCGGAGAGGCTCAGCGGCGCTGATGGGGGAAGCAGATATTGCTCGCGGTCATGCTTGGCCATCGGAAATCCTGCAACAGTGAGTCTGCCGCACGGGCTCTTGCCCCGCCGGGCCGCCGCCGCTAAGCTCAGTTAATTGGGTCATGATGGTAAATGCCCGCGGTCATGAATTAGGGGAGGCACAAGCGCCCCTGTCTGGCTGGTATTGTAGCCCCAAGCGGCGCGGCGCCACCGCACGCTTGCGCGCCGCCTGCAGATAGCACTGGACAGGCTGGAAAGCAGTCCCTATAATCCCGCTTCTTTCGAGACAGCAACTTCTCGATTCGCTGGGCGCCGCTGCGAAAGCAGAAGTGTCCACCGATAAAAAGGCGTGAGCTTTTTGGCAGTGAAAAGGTAGTCGGTCATGTGGGGCGGTATTCTGCAAAATCAGCTAAGCGATTGAAAAATCGAACTTTTCAAAGCGAAATGAATACGCTATAATGTTTGCCTGCGCGGCTGTAGCTCAGCTGGATAGAGTACTTGGCTACGAACCAAGGGGTCGTGGGTTCAATTCCTGCCAGCCGCACCAGAATACTGAAAATCAGACTTTGCCTGGTTTTGTTGTAACAAGTTTCACCTCCATGTTGTTAGTGGAATGTTGTAGAAGTTTTGCGGCTGTAGCTCAGCTGGATAGAGTACTTGGCTACGAACCAAGGGGTCGTGGGTTCAATTCCTGCCAGCCGCACCAGTATTACCAAAATGGAGTTCGCTTCGTTTTGATGAGAGTTTCAAGCTTCGCGCCGTTGGGCGGAGTGTGTCAGAGTTTGCGGCTGTAGCTCAGCTGGATAGAGTACTTGGCTACGAACCAAGGGGTCGTGGGTTCAATTCCTGCCAGCCGCACCAGTATAAGCAGTAGAGAAAAGCCCGGAGAGTCCGCTCTCCGGGCTTTTTTCGTCATGGCGGCGCGCGGACAGCGTGCATGCTGGCGGCCTGGGCAATTGTGAAATATCCGCACTGCGCCCTTTGCCATTCTGCAAAGCCCTGCTATAATCTTGGCTTAGGCGGCTGTAGCTCAGCTGGATAGAGTACTTGGCTACGAACCAAGGGGTCGTGGGTTCAATTCCTGCCAGCCGCACCAGAATATCGGGGGTCAGATTGTAAAATCTGATCCCCTTTTTCGTTTCCGAACGGATTTACGATAGGCCTTTGGCGCCGCGCCTGTACTGCAGGCGAAACGCGCGCGGCGTGACGTGCTTGGCGGCGCGGAACTGGCGGTTGAAATGCGCGAGGTTGCGGTAGCCCGCCTCTTGCGCGATGACGGCGATGGCCAGCTCGCTTTCGATCAGCTGTTGGCAGGCGCGGCCGATGCGCAGCCGCGCCAGGTACTCGCCCGGCGTGCAATGCGCGTGGCGCCTGAAACAGCGGTGAAAGGCGCCCAGCGACAGGGCCGCCCGCTGCGCCAGGGTTTCCAGCGCGATTTCTTCCCGGAAATGTGCGTGCATGAAATCGAACACGCCGGCCATGCGCTTTTGCTGGCCATCGGGCAGCGGCGCCTGCGCCGTCGAGGCCAGCGGCCGCGCGCCCGTATCGCCCGCCAGGTCCAGCAGCACGTCGAGCAGCAGCGGCAAGCGCTGCGGCACGGGCAGGGCGTTCAGCCGCAGCAGTTGACCGGCGCAGCGCGCGCTCGTCCGCGGCGAAAAATGCAGGGCAGGGCCGGCGCGGGCCGCCAGCTGCCGCAAGCTGTGCAACTCCGGAAAGCAGGCCGCCAGCTGTTCCAGCCACTCCAATGAAAACCACACGACGACGGCCAGCATCGGCTGGCTGCTGTCGATGCGCTCGCTGGCCGACCACGTGTGCGGCAAATTCGGTCCCAGCAGCACCAGGTCGCCCGGTTCGAAGTCGCCCAGGTGGTCGCCGATGTAGCGCTGTCCCCGCGCATTCACCGTCAGGGTCAGCTCGAACTGCGGGTGGTAGTGCCAGATGAAGGGAATGGCATCGAGTTCGCGCCACAGCAAGCCCCAGGAATGGCCCGCCGGAATCGTGACTTGTTCGAATAAAGGCGTCATTGTGACGTTTTCATGGAGTGGATAGTCAGGATAGTATCAGTATTGGCCGCTTGGCGCGCATTTCAACTGGCCGCGTCATCGCACAATCTGTCTCACACCCACACAGGAGACAGCGATGCAGAACCCATACCAATACGGCGAAGACCGTCCCGGCAACCCGTCCGTGGCCTACACGGAACAGCCCCAGTTGCGCGACATACAAAAACAGCTGCCCCTGCGCGTGCTGTCCGACAGCGATTTCCTGCACTGGCAAACCTACGGTTATGTCATCGTCAAGGATGCCGTGTCGCCCGAGCAGGTACGGCGCACGACAGATTTCCTGTGGGAATTCCAAGGACTCGACCAGCACGATCCCGCCACCTGGAACCGGGACCAGCTGCGCGACCACGCGATGAAGGAACTCAACGGTTCCGGCATGGTCGAGGCCTATCACAACCAGACCCTGTGGGATAACCGCCAGACTCCGCGCGTCTACGACGCCTTCGTCGACATCTGGGACCGCCAGGATCTATGGGTGACCATCGACCGCGCCAACCTGAACACGCCGAACAACGGCAAGCGCAAGTTTGGCGGCTTCATCCACTGGGATGCGGATACCACGCTCGACCCGCTGCCCGTCAACGTGCAGGGCGTGCTGGCCCTGTCCGACACCTCGCCCGAGAGCGGCGGTTTCCAGTGCTATCCGGAATTGTTCAATAACTTATTGAGCTGGCGCAAGACGGTGCCGCAAGACCGCAATCCATGGCAGCCGGACTTGGCGACGGTGCCGTACCCGATGGAATTTATCGCCATGAAGAAGGGGGAATTGCTGATCTTCAACAGCCTGCTGGCGCACGGCATCCGCCCGAACACGTCGACGGACCAGGTGCGCCTGGCGCAATACATTTCCTTTACGCCCGCCCAGCAAGACAACCAGGCCTTGCGCGACTGGCGGGTGCAAAGCTGGCGCGAGCGCAGCGCGCCGCAGGGCTACGCGTTTCCCGGCGACCCCGAGGAAAAGGAAAAGCTGCGCTACCCGCAGGCGCGCCTGACCGCGCTGGGCGAGCAGATCCTCGGCGCGCGCGACTGGCAAGCCACGCCTTAGGCGCTGGTCTTGCCCGGCGGATAGACAAGCGCGGCCAAATGCACGATCATGGCCTGACTAGCCATCGACCGAGGAAACGCATGAGTATCATCACCTGCATCGAAGACTTGCGCGTGCTGGCCCAGAAACGGGTGCCGCGCATGTTTTACGACTACGCCGATTCCGGCTCCTGGACGGAATCGACGTACCGCGCCAACAACAGCGATTTCGCCAAGATCAAGTTCCGCCAGCGCGTGGCCGTCAATCTGGAAAACCGCAGCCTGGCCTCGACCATGGTGGGGCAGGCCGTCTCGATGCCGGTGGCCCTGTCGCCCACGGGCTTGACGGGCATGCAGCATGCGGATGGCGAAATCCTCGCGGCGCAGGCAGCCGAGCGCTTCGGCGTGCCGTTCACCCTGTCGACCATGAGCATCTGCTCGATCGAGGACGTGGCGGCGAACACGAGCAAACCGTTCTGGTTCCAGCTGTACGTGATGAAAGACCGCGAATTCATCAACCGCCTGATCGACCGCGCCAAGGCGGCCAAGTGCGGTGCGCTCGTGCTGACCCTGGATTTGCAGGTGCTGGGTCAGCGCCACAAGGACTTGCGCAACGGCCTGTCGGCGCCGCCCAAGCTCACCATTCCGAACATCCTCAACATGGCCACCAAGCCGCGCTGGGTGGCGGGCATGCTGGGTACGAAACGCCGCGGTTTCGGCAACATCGTCGGCCACGCCACGTCCGTGTCCGACATGTCGTCGCTGTCGGCCTGGACGCAGCAGCAGTTCGACCTGAGCCTGTCGTGGGCGGACGTGGAATGGATCAAGCAGCGCTGGGGCGGCAAACTCATCATCAAGGGCATCATGGACCCGGAAGACGCGCGCCTGGCAGTGGAAAGCGGCGCCGACGCGCTGATCGTCTCGAACCACGGCGGGCGCCAGCTGGACGGCGCGCAATCGTCGATCGAAGCCTTGCCCGCCATCGTCGACGCCGTCGGCAGCCAGATCGAAGTGCATATGGATGGCGGCATCCGCTCGGGCCAGGACGTGATCAAGGCCGTGGCCCTGGGCGCGAAAGGCGTGTACATCGGCCGCCCATTCTTATATGGCCTGGGCGCCATGGGCGGCCCGGGCGTCACCAAATGCCTGGACATCATCCGCAACGAACTCGATCTGACGATGGCCTTTTGCGGCTTGCGCGATTTGCAACAGGTGGACAAGAAAATCCTGCTGCCGGGGACGTTTTAGGCGGCAATCCGCACGATATCAAAGCCTTCCGACGCTTGCGGCGGCACGAAGTGGCGCGTGATGACGTCAAAATCAGCGTCGCTGGTGGAAAACGGGTGCAAGCCGCTGGCATTGCGCTGGCGCAAGCGCGCCTTGCATTCCTCATCCGTCACGTCGAGGTAGTGCAGCACGTGCGGCACGCCCGCCTGCTGGAACAGTGCGCGCATCCAGGCCCGGCTGGCGGGCGTATTCGCGGGGAAATCGAGCACGACGGACACGCCCGCCCGCAGCATCTGCAGGGCCAGAGGCGCGATGGCCGCGCGCAGCCGCGCCGTGCACGCCGCGTAGTCGGCCAGGCTGGCGATCTGGTCCGGATACAGCTGCGCCAGCAAGCTGTCTTCGCTGATGCGCACGGTATGCGGCGCTTGCGCAAGCTGGCTGGTCAGGGTGGATTTGCCCGAGGCAATCTTGCCGCACACGAGGTGCAGGGTGGGCGTGGTGGGAACGGTAGTGCCGGAAGTGGTGTGCATGGTCGCTCGCTGAAAGTGAAAAATAAAGCCTGCGAGACGTCTTGATTGTTTGTTGCAGATCAAAGCCGCCTTGCAGGCGGCTTGGGCAATCTTATTCCTGCCCAGCCACCATGTTTGAAATGGCGGCAATAATCGATGGCAGGGGTGGGAATGGCGATTGCATGGAGCAACAATGCCATGCGATGGATGGCGCTGTCAATGCTTGGTCTTTACTCGAACAATTGCCGGTACTGCGCATAGGGTTCCATGCCCATGCTGGCGCGGCGCTGCTCCAGGCGCTGCGGATCGTCGATGGGGAAGGCGGCGCTCTTGCCGTCGCTGCCAGTCTGGAACTGGCTGCCGTACAGCTGCGGCAGATTGTCATTGCTCAAGTCGCGGTCGATCGCCAGTGCCAGCTTCGAGGGCGTGATCTCCCCCGTGCCGCTGCTGCGCGCATCAGGACCAGGCTGCTTTTGAGGAAGGCATTTGATCCATGCTGGGCGATCAGCCAGGCGCTGCCCGCCGCCTTGTAGCCGACCATCGTTTGCGTGGGCCAGCCCTTGCTGGCGATGATGTGGCGCAGCCTCGCTTCGTTCTTCGCATCCGTCTCGCGCATGCGCTGCCGTGCCTGCATATCGGACCCGGTCGCCGGCCAATCCGTGCGCGCGGCCACATCTTCCTTTTCCATGGCCAGCAACTCCTGCGCCAGCGCCGCTTCTGGCACGGTCGCCGGATACAGCAGGAAGTCCAGCGCGCCCGACGTGGCCGCGCTGAAGATGAGCTTGGGTTCCGCTTCCCAGCCGGGCGATTGCAGCAGTAGTGCCAGTGTGGCGCCTTCCGGTACCTCAATGCGGTAGCGGCCATTTTCGACCGTGCCATGTATCTGCGGCTCGCCGTGCATGCGCTCGGCAACGATGCTGATGGCTTGCGGCAGCGGCGCGCCGTTGCTGCGGATGGTGCCGCTCAGTTCGAAGGCGCCCGCATGGACGCTCCAGCACAGCAGGATGGCGAAGGTCAGGCGTGGCATGGGAGTCCGTTCATGCATGGTGGATGTCGAGTTTGCTCCACACATCTTGGAACGCGGCGTCATCGAGCGGCTGCGCATGCGGGGCGTCCTGCCGGAACAGGCCGCCGATCAGCATGTCCTGGATGGCCCCCGTGAAGCCGCCATACGACGAGGCGCGGCCCCACTGGCGGCGCGTATGGGCGAAGACGACGGCACCTTGCTGCGTGGCCAGTTGCGCCAGCGCTTGTCGCAAGGTGGCGGCCGCTTCCGGGCCCATGTCCGTGGCGATGGCGCACACCAGGCGCTGGCCGAATTGCAGGGACTTGCCGGCCCGTCCCAGCAGCGATTCATTGGCCAGGGCGAGGAATACATCGGGCGCCTGGTCTTCCTTTTCGCAGACGGTCCAGGTGGGCGCCCACGCTTCCAGGCTCATGAAGCGCGCTGCCGTCGTCGCTGGCGTGTGGGTCCACTTCGCGTGCGATTTGGCGTCCCAGCCCAGGCGGCCAAAGGGAATCGACTTGCCCTTGGGATTGTACTGATGGCTGCGCACGCCGGCCTTGCCCCGCGCCTGCGCCACGAGGCCGTCGAGGCTGGCGGCAAACGGCGTCCATTGCGCCGCATCCCATAGCGGTATGGCATCGGGCGCGGCCAGCAGCAGGAATACCTCGTAATCACGTGAAAAAAACGCCATGTCTGTTCCTATACTTGCAGTTGAGAGATGCCAGCCCGCTGGCTGGGGCGCAGCAGGTAGATGCCGTACAGGCACAAGGGCAGCACGGCCAGCAGGGCGATATATGGCAGGATCGATGCGCCATCCTCGGCCGGGTGCGGCAAGGTGGCCGTCACCAGCGCGTAATCCCACAGTCCATGCACGAGCACCATCGGCCATATCGAGCGGGTGCGCAGGCGGATGGCGGCATAGCCGACGCCCTGCAGGGTGGCGGCGACGGCTTGCCACAGGGCGCCGCTGACGTCGCCCGAGGCCAGGCCGTTGGCCGTATGGGCCAGGCCGAACAGCGCCGAGGACATCAGGACGGCGGGCCAGACGGCGTAGCGGTCCAGCATGCCTTGCAGCAAGATGGCGCGGAACATCAGCTCTTCCGAGACGGCCACCAGCGCCGCATTGCAGGCGACGATCAGCAGCACGCGCGGCTGCGGCCAGCCGCCGGCCCAGGCCAGCAACAGCATCAACAGCGCATACAACAGGGGCGGCGAGGCGAGCCACACTGTTTTCCAGGGCTGCGGTGCGCACAGGCCCGCTTCGCGGGGCCGGCTGGATGCCAGCAGCAGCGCCAGCGCAAACAGTGCGGCCAGCGCCCACGACAGGCCGATACGGCCGGTGACGGCGGCGCCCGGCAAGGCGTAGCCGGCCGATTCCAGCCAGCGGCCGCCCATGCTCAAGCCCAGCCAGACGGCCAGTGCGCCGAGGGCCAGCGGCATGGTGATGTGAATTTTTTCATCGGAAATGTATGTGTCATGTTGCTGGCGCATGGATGGTGACGCGGTTGCGGCCGCTGTTTTTCGACTGGTACAGCAAGGCATCGGCCTGGCGTATCAGCTCGCTGCTGTCCGCGCGCCGCTCCTGGTCGGGCTGGAGCGTGGCCGCGCCCAGGCTGACGGTCACGACACCGTTCGCGCTGGCCGCGTGGGGGACTTGCAGCGCTTCGACGGCCGCGCGGATGGCTTCGGCCACTTCCAGCGCGCCCGCAGCGCTGGCGCCGGGCATGATCACGGCAAACTCTTCGCCGCCATAGCGCGCCGCCAGGTCCTCGGCCCGGCCCACGCTGCGCGCCACGGCGCTGGCAACGGCCTGCAGGCAAGCATCGCCGGCCACATGACCGTACTGGTCGTTAAATTTTTTAAAGAAATCCACGTCCAGCATGATCAGCGACACCGGATGCCCGCTGCGCTGGGCGCGATTGAGTTCATGCGCCAGCGTTTCATCGAAACAGCGGCGGTTAGCCAGCCCCGTCAAGCCGTCTTGCGACGCCCGCGCCGCCAGGTCCGCATTGGCGCGCTGCAACTGCGTGCTGGCCAGGCGCAGGCTGGCCTCGATACGGTCGCGTATGGCAATTTGCCGCATCAGCTTGCGGAACAGGTACAGCAGCAGCGCCCCGCCGCCAGCGAGGCCAGCACGATTTGCATGCTCAACCATTGCCATTCGGCAAAAATGTCGTCCTTCGACAAGCCCGCCGCCACGATGACGGGAAAGCGCTGCAGATGGCGATAGCTGTACAGCCGTTCGATTTCGTCCACTTTCGCCGTCATCATCGCCGTGCCGACGGGCCCTTGGTTGCGGTAGGCCTGCAAGATGGCGCCCGAGGAAATATCCATGCCGATCACCTCGGGCTGGAATGGCCGCCGGTAGATCAGGGTGCCGTCATCGAGGGCAAAGAAGGCCGTGCCCGTATTGCCCAGGTTGAGCGTGGCGTAGATGCGTTCGAAGGAGTTCAGCCCCAGGGTGACGAGCACCACGCCGGCAAACGTGCCATCCTTTGCTTCGACCCGGCGCGAGACGGGCAATACCCATTGTCCGCTTGATTTGCTGCGCACGGGCGCACTGATATGGCTGCCCAGCTGCGCATGCGTCTGGTGGTAGATAAAGTATTTGCGGTCGGCATTGTTGCCGTCCTGCCTGGTGCCGGAGGAGGCCAGCAGCTCTCCCTGTCCGTCGAAGATGAAGACGCCGGCAATTTCCACGATATTTTTCGACAACTGTTGCAGATGCGACTGCAGCCGTTCGCCGGTATGGTCATTATTGCCTTCGTTCCTGACGTGTTCTGCAATATCTTCCAGCATCACATCGGCGATTTCCAGTTCCATGTACGCTTGCGTGGCCAGGGTGCGCGCCATGTTTTCCGTCGTCGTCCGCGCTTCGCGCAAGCGCACTTCGCGCGAAGACCAGACGATCCACACCGTCATGCCGAGCAAGATGGCGCACATGCAGAAAAAGGCGATGCTGGCCCAGGCGGTCACCGGCCGCTTGTGCCGGCCCAGGACCTCGGGCTGCGCCGCGAGGGCGTCGGTGTCGGGGATATTCTTTACTGCGTGCATAAGCGGATTATGAAGTTGCATCAATGATATGATAAAACATTGCCATACTACATTAAAAAGCAAGCTTGCAAAGTTGCCACATCACTATAGTTGCATGGAATAATAGGCATCGTCCGTTTGAACCTTCGATTGGAGTTGCATGGCTTACACGAAAATCCTCACCACCGAACGCCTGATCCTGCGCAAGCCGCAGCCATCCGATGAGGCGGCCCTGTTCGCCATGCATGCCGATCCCGAAGTGATGCGCTATTTCAGCGAACCGCCCTGGGATGACGCCGGCCGCGCCGCGCGCCAGATCGCCGAGGATAGTGCCGCCTTCGAGAATGAAGAATTCTTCCGCTTCGCCATCGAACTGCAGGCGACGGGCGAATATGTGGGCAGCTGCACGCTGTTTTCCGTGCACCGCCAGAACCGCCGCGCCGAGATCGGCTATGCGCTCGCGCGTCCGCACTGGGGCCGTGGCTATATGCACGAAGCGCTGTCCGCGCTGATCGAGTACGCCTTCGTCGAGCGCGACCTGAACCGCCTGGAAGCCGATATCGACCCGCTCAACGCCGGCTCGGCCAGCGCCCTCGAACGCCAGGGTTTTAATAAGGAAGGCTTTTTGCCGGAGCGCTGGATCGTGGGCGGCCACGTCAGCGATTCGGCACTGTACGGCTTGCTGCGGCGCGAGTGGGAAGCGCGGCGCAAGGAAGCCGCGTGAGCGGGCAAGCGATCGACGCGCTGGAACGCTGGCTGGGCCACGCCTTGCCGGCGTACTACAAGGGCTTTCTGCAGCACTGGCAAGAGGGCATGCGGGGCGAGCAGGTATTGCTGTACGGCGCAGAAAGTTTGATGGAGCGCAACGAAACATATGACACGCAGCAATCCTGCCCCGGCTACCTCACCATCGGCGACGACAGCGGCGGGCGCGCCGTCATGCTGGCGCTTGATGGCGCCGAGCGCGCCGTGTATCTGGTGGGCCATGGCTCGATGCAGCGCGAGGATTTCGAGCGGGTCGCCGATGATTTCGCCGCCTGGCTGGCCGCCGATTGCCCCGTCGATTGATTATTCCATGAGCAAACGATGAAACCGGCTGACTTGCCCTGTTCCACCCATCCCCTCGTGACCTTGCGCCGCCTGGAACGCGGCGACGCGCCCGCCTGGTATGCCTGCCTGGCCGACCCTGTCGTCATCGAGCACACGAGCTGGGACTTGCGCAGCATCGACGACCTGCAGGCCAATTTCGATGATTACGCGTCGGCCCAGCCGACTTCGCCGATACGGCTGGCCGTCGTGCTGCGCGACGGCGGCCAGCTGGTGGGCACGATCGGCTTGAATGCGATTTCCCCACAGCACCGCACGGCCGAAATCGCCTACGACCTTTCTCCTGCAGTGTGGGGGCGTGGCGTGGCCACGTCCATCGTGAATGCCGTCGTGGACTGGGGCTTCCAGCGCCTGGGCTTGCTGCGTATCCAGGCGACCGTGCTGGAAAGCAACGAGCGTTCGCTGCGCGTGCTCGAGCGTTGCCATTTCGAGCGGGAAGGCTATCTGCGCTGCTACCGGCAAATCCGTGGAAGATCGGGCAACTTCTGGCTGTATGCGCGCCTTGCCGGCGTGCCATGAGCAAAGCGCCCTTGAATATCCTGCTGGTGGAAGACCACCTGGGCATCGCGCGCCAGGTGCTCGACTTCCTCGACGGCTTGCAGTGGCAGACGGACCATGCGGGCACGGGCGCGCTCGGTGTCGAGCTGGCCACGCGCAACCCCTATGACGTGGTGCTGCTGGACCTGAACCTGCCCGATATCGATGGCTTGCAAGTGTGCCGCGCCATCAAGGCGGCCGCGCCCAGCAATGTGCCGATCCTGATGCTGACGGCGCGCGATGCGTATGAAGACAAGGCACGCGGCTTTCGCGACGGCGCGGACGATTATCTGACCAAGCCCTTCGACTTGCGCGAGGTGGCCTTGCGCTGCGAAGCGCTGGCGCGCCGGCAGCAGCTGCACGTGCGCCAGGAAATGCGCGTGGGGCCTTTCACCTTGCAGACGCGCGCAGGACGCGCCCTGTACGATGATGCTCCCCTGGCGCTGACGCAGACGGGTTTTAAAATCCTGCTGCTGCTGTGCCGCGAGCATCCGCATGCCGTATCGCGCTCGGCCTTGCTGCAAGCCCTGTGGGGCAGCCAGCCGCCCGACAGTGACGCCCTCAAATCGCACATCTACGCGCTGCGCAAGCAGCTGGAACTGGTTGGAGGGGCTGGCGCGGCGGGTATGCTCGTGACCATCCCGCAGCTGGGCTACCGCCTGGCCTTCGACTCTGCGGCGCCCCCATGACCAAGTCGATCCGCCGCCGGCTGTTCGCGGCCCTGGCCGGCTTCACCGTCCTGCTGTGCCTGTGCTACACGGGTCTGGCGCTGGTGATCGCCTACGTGACGGAAGATATGCTGGTGCAGCGCCTGCTCGAGCGCGAAGCGGCGGCCATCAGCATGCGCTGGCAGCAGCACGGCAAGCTTACGCCGTCTGGCGGCGACCTCATCACGGTTTATGGCCGTTACCTTGACTTGCCTCAAGCGGTGCGCGCGCAAGTGCCGCCTTCTGCCCCGCGCGGCGAAGTGTTCACGACGACGGGCCAGCATTATCACGTGCTGGCGCTGGACCTCGTTGCTGCGGGCAAGCCGCAGCGCAGCTATCTGCTGGCGGATGTGGCGCCCGTGCTGGTGGTGCAGCGCCTGGCGCGGGAAGTGGGCGGTGTCGTCGCTGGCGTGGCCCTGGCGCTGATCGCCCTGGCCCTGCTGCTGGCGTACTGGCTGGCGCGCCGCCTCGTGCTGCCCTTGCAGCGCCTGGCCCGGGAAGCGCGCCAGCTGGCGCCCGGCGGCGCCGTCCATTTCAGCGAGCGCGACCGCCCCGACGAGATCGGTTTCCTGGCGCGCCGCCTGGAAACCACGTTTACCGAACTGCAAACGGTGTTGCGGCGCGAACAGGCGTTCGCGCGCGACGTCAGCCATGAACTGCGCACGCCGCTGACCTTGATGCACAATACCCTGGCGCTGGCCGACGCGCAGCCGCTGGGCGGGCAGGAGCAGGCGCAGCTGCGGGAATCCACGGACGAGATGCGCGCCACCATCGAGGTGCTGTTCGCGCTGGCGCGGGCCGAGCAGCTGTCCGGCGAAGTAGTCGAGTTGCGCGGCTGCATAGAGCAATGCCTGCTGCGCCTGCTCGACGAACATCGTTGGGATGCCAGCCTGCTGGCGCTGGACTTGCCCGAGTGCCTGGATGTCGTCGGCAATAGGCCGCTGACGATGTTGCTCATCAATAACTGCCTGGCGAATGCCCTGTTCCATGGCGGCCCCGCTTGCCGCATCAACATCGCGTTTGCGCAAGACTGCCTGAGCATCAGCAATACCGTGCCGGCGGGGCAGCCGCGGCGCATCCAGGGCTTTGCGCATGGGCAAAGCTTGCTGGGGCGCGTGGCGCGGGCCATGCGCTGGGAAATCCGTTTCCATCCGGGCGAGGCGCACTACCGCGTCGACATCATTCCCCTCCAGAAACCATAAAAAGCAGGCAGATTTCACCGCGATTTCACCGGCGCTTGCATAAGCTGCAAGTTCTTGATGAATGGAGAAAACCGCATGAAACTTCTTATCAGCCTGCTGGTGCTGGCGTGCACCAGCATCCCCGCGCCGGCGCAAGTGAGCAGCCTCGTCCACAAAGAGCAAAAACGCCGCTACATCGTCTACACGCCCGCCGCCTACGACCAGGCGCCGCGGCAGGCGTTTCCCGTCGTCTTCAATTTCCATGGCGGCGGCATGAGCATGGCGGAACAGATGCTGTACACGCAGATGAACAAGGCGGCCGAGCGCCACCGGTTCATCGTTGTGTATCCGCAAGGCATCAAGCAAGACTGGAACGTGGGCTTCGGCATGGATTACCTGGCAGGCACGGACGATGTCGGTTTTACGCAGGCGATATTGAGCAAGCTCAAGCAAGATTACCGCATCGATGACAAGCGCGTGTATGCGACGGGCCTGTCGCGCGGCGGTTTCTTTGCCCTGCGCCTGGCGGCCGAGCTGCCCCAGCAGTTCGCCGCCGTCGCCTCGGTGGGCGCGCCCATGCCGGAACCCGTGCTGCAACATCACCAGCAGACGGACAAGGTCGGCATGCTGCTGATACAGGGCACGGCCGACAAGGTGGTGCTGTTCGAGGGCAAGGCCGCCAGCTATTTGTCGGCCGAAGACACCTTCGCCTACTGGCGCAGGCACAACGGCATCGACGGCGCCGCGCCGCAGCCGCGCCTGATGCCTGGCCCTGCCGGCGATGCCACGCAAGTGAGTTGGCAGGAGCAGGGCACTGGCGGCGCCAGCGTGGCTTTGCTCACCGTCAAGGATGGCGGCCACACGTGGCCCGGTGCCGACGCCTTCAATGTTGGCCTGCCCATCGGCAAGACCACGCGCGCCATCGATGCGAACGAGGTGATGTGGGAATTTTTCAGCAAGCACCGGCGATAACGCTGCGGGGACGCGGGTGCTTGTGGCACACTCTTGTCATCTTGAATCTTGCACAAGGAAATGATGAACAGCCACCCCGTCGCCATCTTTTGCCGCTCGCTGGGCCAGTTGTCGGCCATGCTCGACAAGCTCGAGGCACAACCGCAGCTCCTGGCGGCGCGGCTGCACCCGGACATGCTGCCGTTCGCCCAGCAGGTACGCGCGGCCGTGAGCTTTTCCCTGCGCGGCTGCTGCCCGCTGGCGGGGCTGGAGGTAGCCGATTTCAGCGATGCCGCCAGCCTGCAGGAACAGATCGCGCAGACCATGCGCTACCTCAAGGCGATTCCCCCTGAACGCTTCGACGGGCCGCCTGACCGCATCTGCCGCGACCGCGCCGGCTTTGCCGACATCGCGCTGCCGGCCGATGAGTACTTGAATCTGTACATCCTGCCGAATTTCTACTTTCACTTCAGCATGGCGTATGCGATTGCCCGCAGCCAAGGTGCCGCCATCGGCAAGGGCGATTTCGACGGTTATCACGCGTATGCGCCGGGTTTCAGCTTTGAGCGTCCCGCCGCGCCGTAGCGGCTACAGCCCCGCATCCTTCCAGGCAGACAGCCCCAGCCGCTTCAGCAGCCGGCCCGACAGCCCGCAGCTCCAGCAACTGATCTGAATTTGCCGGTGTCTTGCCGCCCCCTGCGCATGCCAGGCTCGCTCGGCGTAATCGAGCAGGGCGTCGCTGAGCGGGGAATGGTCGGCCATAGGCGGCAAGCGGCTCATCAGTTCGAACACGCCGTGGGACGTCTCCTTGCTCTGCAGCAAACCGGCCAGCAGGGCGCGCAGCACGGCGCCGTCGATGGAACTGCTCGCTTGCGTGAAGCGCTGCTGCCAGCACAGGCTGCGCGCTTGCCACAGGGCCAGCAGCGCGGGCACGTCGGCCGTCCGCAGTTGCCCGATCAGTTCGTCCGCCTCCTGAAACAGGTCGAGGCGGTCGTATTCCTCGTCGTCGCCGCACAGCAATTCATCGAGTTCGTGCAAGGCGCTCATGCCACCACGTTCACGGGCGCACCGCGTTCGAACGCTTCCACGTTGCCGATCAATATGTCGGCCAGCTTTTGCATGGCCTCGCCGCTGGCCCAGGCCGTGTGGGGCGTGAGGATGAAGTTGGGCAGACGCAAGTTCAACAGCGGGTTGTCTGGCGGCGGCGGTTCCTTCGACAGCACGTCGAAGCCGGCGCCGGCGATCACGCCGTTCGTCAATGCCTGGGCCAGCGCCGCCTCGTCGACGAGGCCGCCCCGCGCCGTGTTGATCAGCAGCGACGTGGGCTGCATGCGCGCCAGCTCTTGCTCTCCGATGATGTTGCGCGTCTTGTCCGTCAGCGGCAGGTGCAGGCTCAGTACGTCGGAGGTGGCCAGCAGTTCGTCGAAGCTCACTTCCTGCACGCCATCTTCCTGGATCGGGGAACGGTTGTGGACGATCACCTGCATGCCGAAGGCGCGCCCCAGCTGCGCCACGGACTTGCCCAGCGCGCCGTAGCCGAGCAAGCCCAGGCGGCTGCCCGCCAGGTCGCGGATCGGGTGGCCGAACAGGCAGAAGCGGTCCGATGCCTGCCACAGGCCCGCTTCCACATCAAAGCGGTAGGCGATGAGCTGGCGGCGCAGGGCCAGCATCAGGGCCAGGGTATGCTCGGGCACGGTGGCGCGCGCATAGTCGCGGATATTCGCGACGATAATGCCCCGCTCGCGGCAGGCGGCCAGGTCGAGGATGTCCGTGCCAGTGGCGGCCACGGCGATCATCTTCAGGTCGGGCAACTGCGCCAGCTCGGCCGCGCGCAGCGGCACCTTGTTCGTGATGGCGATGCTGGCGCCTTGCAGGCGGGCTACCGTCTGCTCGCTGCCCTTGGTGTGCGGAAACTCTTCCCAGCTGTGGGCAAAGGCGGGCGGGCGCACGGTGGCGATCAGGCTGTCGCGGTCGAGAAAGACGATGCGGTGCGGGTGCAGGTGCGGTGGTGTGCTTGCTGCGGTCATGGCTGGGCCTCGGTCAGGGCGGCACGCGCGGGCAGGGCGCTCTTGCCCTTCAGCTGCGTGGCCGGGTGGTTGGTAAACATGTCGGCGACCCATTCGACGAACACGCGCACCTTGGCGGACAGGTGGCGGTTGGGCGGATAGATCACGTGAATGGGCAGGGGGTCGGATTCCCAATCGCCCAGCAATTCCACCATTTTGCCCTGTTCCAGCAGAGGCGCAAGCATGAAATGCGTCATTTGCACGATGCCCAGGCCCGCCAGGCCGGCGGCCGCATAGGCGTTCGAGTCGTTCAGGGCGATATGGCTGGGCATGGACATCTGGATGCGCTCGCCGGCGCGCGTGAAATCCCAGTCGAAGGTCTTGCCCGTCTTGGCGGAGAAGAAATTCACGCCCCGGTGCTGCGCCAGGTCGTTCGGGTGCAGCGGCGTGCCATGGCGCGCCAGGTAGCCGGGCGCGGCGCAGGTGATGAAATGCAATACGCCGACCCGGCGCGCGATCAGGTTCAAATCGCCCAATTCTCCGCCGCGCACGGCGCAGTCGACGCCTTCCTCGATCAGGTCGACGGGGCGGTCGCTGCAGCCCAGTTCCAGCGAGATGTCCGGGTAGCGGGCGAAAAAGTCGGGCAGGGCGGGGATGATCAGTTCGCTGGCCAGGGCCGTGGGCGCATCCACGCGCAGCCGTCCGCTGGGGCTCAGGCGCGTGCGCGACAGCGATTCCTCGGCCTCGCGCACGTCCGACAGGATGCGCACGCAGCGTTCGTAGTAGGCGGCGCCGTCCGAGGTGATGCTGACGTGGCGCGTGGTGCGGTTGAGCAACTTGACCGACAGGCTGCTTTCCAGCGACTGGATCAGGGTCGACACGGTGGCTTTCGGCAACTGCATGTTTTCCGCCGCGCGCGTAAAGCCGCCTGCATCGACGACTTGGATGAAGACTTCCATGGCTTGCAGCTTGTTCACTTGATTTCCTATCACTTTCCGCGTGATTATTCGGGATTCTGAACAATCAATTCGGCATTGCACTCTTTATCAGATTGTAGATCAAGTCTATAGTTGTTGTACTGCAGCATAAATGTGATTGCCGCAGGAAGGACAACAGGAGAAACATCATGGCTTATCGGAATGGAATCTTTGCAGTGCTTGCTCTCGCTATGAGCTCGCTCGCTCTGGCCGCGATGGTATCGACGGATGCCTACTCGTTGGCGGCGCAAAGCGAAGCCAGCGGTTATAGCGCCCTGACCCATGAAGTGGGCGGCGTCGCCCTGTTGTGCCTGAACGACGCGGTGCGCGATGCTGCGGTGCAGCCGGTGGTGGCGCAATGACGTTTGCCGACAACGCGGCCGAACTGGCGCCTGGCCAGGCGCTGAAGATACGCGACATCCAGGTGCAGGGCGCGCAAGATGCGCTCGGCGCGCGCGTCTACACGGCCGGCGTGCCGGGCGCCAAGCAGCCGAACCTGATGGTCTTCTTCCATGGCGGCGGCTTCGTCGACGGCGACCTGGACGACGCGGACGACTTCCTGCGCTGCCTCGTGCTGAGCAACCCCGACCACGTGGTGCTGGCCGCGAACTACACGTTGGCGAAGGTGCGGCCATTCCCCGCCGCCGTCGAAGACGCGCATGCCGTGCTGCTGTGGGCGAAAAAGAACAAGTCCAAGCTGGGCTGGACGGGCAAGCAGATGGTGGTGTCGGGCATCGAAGCGGGCGCCAACCTGGCTGCCGTGTGCGCCATGATGTCGCGCGACCGGGGCGGACCGCCCCTCGCGGGCCAGGTGCTGATCATGCCCATGCTCGACCCCGGCCTGTCGACCTGTTCGATGCGCCACTTGCCGACCTGTCCGGACCTGGCCGAAGTGGCCGACCAGTGCGCCGCCGCCTATCGCGGCTACCTGCCGAATGCCGCTGACCGTACCCATCCGTACGCGTCGCCATTGCAGTCGAGCCGCCTGAAGAACCTGCCGCCGGCCTTGATCTTGTCCAGCGAAGACGACCCATTGCGCGACGAGGCTGAACAATACGGCAGCAAATTGATCGCCTGCGGCATCAAGACCACCGTGCGACGCATGGCCGCCGCGCCGCTGCAGGACGCGACCGCCCGTAATGAATGCGCCTGCAAGGTGCAGGTATTGAGCGAAATTAGCAGTTTCGTCGCCGGACTGGGGCAGGAGCCCGAGTCATGAGGCCGCCATCCGCGGCACCGCAAAAAAACTTGCACTAATCAGTTTACTTTTTGAGTTTCGGTTGCTACACTACGCAGTGTAGTTCCCTTCCTGTCTGCGTTGTGCGCTCGCACAGCCAGCTTCGTCGTCCCCGTCCGCTTTTAAACAGCTGGCGGCCCGTTTACCTTTGATCGAGCGCCGTCGGGCGCCATGGCACCACCATACGCTGCAGTTTCCACTTTTAGCTGGGTTGCTTCATGCCGCCCATACCATTAGAAATTTTCATAAAACAGGGAAATAAAATGAAAAACGTTCAACAATTTTCCACTCTGCTTAAGCCCCTGGCTGCCTCGCTCGCGCTGGCGGGACTGGTGGCCGTGAGCCTGGCCGGCTGCGATTCGGCCAACAGCAAGGTGCCCGACGCGCCAGCGGCCGGCGGCCCGCCCATCTCGGCCGCCGCCGTCGTGGAAAAACAGATCACGGAAACGCAGGAATTCTCGGGCCGCCTGGAAGCGATCGAGCGCGTGGAAATCCGCTCGCGGGTCGGCGGCTTCATCACTGCCGTCAACTTCAAGCCGGGCAGCGAAGTCAAAAAGGGCGATGTGCTGTTCGTCATCGATCCGCGCCCGTTCCAGGCCGAAGTGTCGCGCGCCGAAGGCACGGCCGCATCGGCTCGCGCCAAGGCGGAACTGGCCAAGCTGGAACTGTCGCGCGCTGAAAAGCTGCTGGCCGAAAAAGCCATCGCCCAGCGCGAATTCGATGAAAAGGCCTCGGGCCTGAAAGAGCTGGACGCGAATGTCCGCTCGGCGCAAGCCGCGTATGAAGCGGCCAGGCTGAACCTGTCGTACACGCAGGTGCAGGCGCCGATCAGCGGCCGCGTCAGCAAGGCGGAAATCACCGTCGGCAACCTGATCGACGCTTCCGCCATCCTCACCTCCGTGGTGTCGACGGACCGCATCTACGCCAGCTTCGACGGCGATGAAGATACGTATCTGCGCGTGGCCGGCACGGCGCAAAAGGGCACGCCCGTCACCGTCAAGGTAGGCCTGGCCAACGAAACGGGCTTCCCGCACGAAGGCAAGCTGGAATTCGTCGACAACCAGCTCGACCCGGCCACGGGCAGCGTGCGCATGCGCGCCACCTTCGCCAACGCCGAGCGCCAGCTGGTGCCGGGCCTGTTCGCGCGCATCCAGCTCGACGGCGGCAACGGCCCGCACGCGCAGAGCACGGCGCTGTTGATCTCCGACCGCGCCGTCGGCACGGATCAAAGCCGTAAATATGTCTACGTGGTGGGCGCCGATAACAAGGCCGAATACCGCGCCGTCAAGCTGGGCCCGACCTCGGACGGCTTGCGCGTGGTGCGCGAAGGCTTGAAGGCGGGCGAGAAGATCGTCGTCAACGGCTTGCAGCGCGTGCGCCCCGGCGCGCCCGTGACGCCGCAGATGGTGGCGATGGATTTCGACCCGACCGCGCCCGTCGCTCCCGCAAAACCTGAAGTAAAAGACGCCAAGATCGCCGCGAAAGCAGCATCGACTTCCAAGGAATAAACATGAATTTTTCCCGCTTTTTCATCGACAAGCCGATTTTCGCGGCGGTGCTGTCGATCGTCATATTCGTGGCCGGGCTGCTGTCGATATTCGGCCTGCCCATCTCCGAATACCCCGACGTCGTGCCGCCATCCGTGGTGGTGCGCGCGCAATACCCGGGCGCCAACCCGAAAGTGATCGCCGAAACCGTGGCCGCGCCGCTCGAAGAGCAGATCAACGGCGTCGAGAACATGCTCTACATGTCCTCGCAAAACACGTCCGACGGCGCGATGATGCTGACCGTGACCTTCAAGATCGGCACCAACGTCGAGCAGGCCGAGACGCAGGTGCAGAACCGCGTGCAGCGCGCCTTGCCGCGCCTGCCCGAGGAAGTGCGCCAGATCGGCGTGACGACCGTCAAGTCCTCGCCCAACCTGACCATGGTCGTGCACCTGGTTTCGCCCAACAAGCGCTATGACGATATGTACCTGCGTAACTACGCGGTGCTGAACGTCAAGGATCAACTGGCCCGTTTGCCCGGCATGGGCGACATCCAGATCTTCGGCGCCGGCGACTACGCCATGCGCATCTGGCTCGACCCGCAAAAGGTAGCGGCGCGCGGCATGACGGCCAATGACGTCGTCGACGCCATCCGCGAGCAGAACGTGCAGGTGGCCGCCGGCGTGATCGGCGCCTCGCCGGCGAAGAACTCGGACTTCCAGCTGACCGTCAATACCCAGGGCCGTCTGCAGACGCCCGAGGAATTCGGCGCCATCATCGTGCGCACCAATGCCGACGGCGCCGTGACGCACCTGAAGGACGTGGCGCGCGTGGAAATGGGCGCCAACAGCTACTCGCTGCGTTCGCTGCTGAACAATAATCCTGCCGTCGGCATGGGTATTTTCGAGGCACCGAATGCCAACGCGCTGCAGCTGTCTTCCGACGTGCGCGCCAAGATGGACGAGCTGAAAAAGACTTCCCGCAAGGCGTGGAATACCGCATCGAGTACGACCCGACGCAGTTCGTGCGTTCGTCCATCGAAGCCGTGATCCATACCCTGTTAGAGGCCATCGCCCTGGTGGTGCTGGTGGTGATCATCTTCCTGCAAACCTGGCGCGCATCGATCATCCCGCTGCTGGCCGTTCCCGTGTCGATTGTCGGTACCTTTGCCGTGATGCTGGGCTTTGGCTTCTCGATCAACACCCTGTCGCTGTTCGGCCTCGTGCTGGCCATCGGTATCGTCGTCGATGACGCCATCGTCGTGGTGGAAAACGTCGAGCGCAACATCGAGGAAGGCTTGTCGCCGCGCGACGCCACCATCCAGGCCATGAAAGAGGTGAGCGGTCCCATCGTCGCCATCGCCCTGGTGCTGTGCGCCGTGTTCGTGCCGATCGCCTTCGTGCCCGGCCTGTCGGGCGAATTCTACCGCCAGTTCGCGCTGACGATCGCCATTTCGACCGTGATCTCCGCTTTCAGCTCGCTGACCCTGGCGCCAGCCCTGTCGGCCGCTTTGCTGAAACCGCACGATGCGCCGAAAGACGCGCTGACGCGCGGCATGGACATGGTCTTCGGCCGCTTCTTCGCCTGGTTCAACCGCTTCTTCGGCCGCGCCTCGCACCGCTATGAAGCGGGCGTGAAGGGTGTGTTGGGCCGCAAGAGCGCCTCGCTGGGCGTGTATGCGCTGCTGGTCGTTGCCGCCATCTTCACCTTCAAGTCCGTGCCGGCCGGCTTCGTGCCGGCGCAGGACAAGCAATACCTGGTGGGCTTTGCGCAATTGCCCGACGCCGCTTCGCTGGACCGCACGGAAGATGTCGTGCGCCGCATGTCCGACGTCATCAAGTCGGTGCCCGGCGTCGAATCGACCATCGCCTTCCCAGGCCTGTCGATCAACGACTTCACCAATGCGCCGAACGCCGGCATCGTCTTCGCCACCCTGAAGCCATTCGACGAACGCAGCAGCAAGGAATTGTCGGGTGGCGCCATCGCGGCCGAGATCAACAAGCGCCTGGGCGGCATCCAGGATGCCTTCATCATGGTCTTCCCGCCGCCGCCCGTCAACGGCCTCGGCACCATCGGCGGCTTCAAGATGATGATCGAAGACCGCGGCAACCTCGGTTACGACGCGCTGTACAACGCCACCCAGGCCCTGGCCGCGAAAGCGTACCAGACGCCGGAACTGGCGGGCGTGTTCTCGGGCTACCAGATCAACGTGCCGCAGCTGTTCGCCGACGTCGACCGCGTGAAAGCCAAGCAGATGGGCGTGCAGCTGCAAACGATCTACCAGACCTTGCAGATCAACCTCGGTTCGCTGTACGTGAATGACTTCAACCAGTTTGGCCGCACCTACCAGGTGCGCGTGCAAGCCGATGCGGCTTTCCGTTCACATGCCCAGGATATCGCGCAGCTGAAGGTACGCAATGACAAGGGCGAGATGATCCCGCTGTCGTCGCTGATGCGCGTCAAGGACAGCTATGGTCCCGACCGCGTGCAGCGCTACAACGCCTACGCCGCAGCCGATTTCAACGGCGGCGCCGCACCTGGCGTGTCGAGCGGCCAGGCGCAAGCCGCGCTGGAACGCATCGCCAAGGAAGTGCTGCCACAGGGGATTTCGTATGAGTGGACGGAGCTGACCTACCAGGACATCTTGTCCGGCAATACGATGATCTATGTCTTCCCGCTGTGCGTGCTGCTGGTGTTCCTGGTGCTCGCTGCCCAGTACGAAAGCTGGACCCTGCCGCTGGCCGTGATCCTGATCGTGCCGATGTCGATCCTCTGCGCCTTGCTTGGCGTGAAACTGACCGGCGGTGACAACAACGTATTTACCCAGATCGCGCTGTTCGTGCTGGTGGGGCTGGCATCAAAAAATGCCATCCTGATCGTGGAATTTGCGCGCGAACTGGAAGAGCATGGCCGCACCGTCGTCCAAGCGGCGCTGGAAGCGTGCCGTCTGCGTCTGCGTCCGATCCTGATGACGTCGATCGCCTTCATCATGGGCGTGGTGCCCCTGGTGTTCTCGCACGGCGCCGGTTCGGAAATGCGCCATGCGATGGGTGTGGCGGTCTTCGCCGGCATGCTGGGCGTGACCTTCTTCGGCCTGTTCCTGACGCCCGTGTTCTACGTACTGCTGCGCACCCTGGCGCAGCGTTTTGAGAAAAACCAGCCGATGCTGCCGCCAAGCCTGCCGCCGCGCCAGCATTGAACCTGGAAGGAGATATATATTGAAAACCAATGCAATCATCCGGCGCGCGGCGCCCGTCTTGAGCGCCATGGCCGCCGCCGTGCTGCTGGCCGCTTGCGCGGCGCCCGAGTTCAAGCAGCCGCAGATCGAGACGCCGGCGGCGTTCAAGGAAGCGCAAGCGCCCGCCGTGCAGACGGCAGCCGACGGCACGCGCTGGAAGCAGGGCGTGCCCGCCGAGCGCCAGGCGCGCGGCGAATGGTGGCTGGCCTTCAATGATCCGGCTCTCACCAGCTTGATCAACGAAGCCACGCAGGCGAACGCCAACCTGGCCGTGGCCGCCGCCCGCGTCAAGCAGGCGAGGGCGATTGCCGGCATCGCCGAAGCGGACCGCATCCCGCAAGTGGGCGTCAACGTGGGCGGCCAGCGCAACCGCGCTTCCGCCGTGTCGCTCGGCTTGCCGAACGGCGCGCCGGTGGCGGCGACCAACGTCTACCAGGCCAGCCTGACGGCCAGCTACGAAGTCGATCTGTTCGGCAGGGTCGCATCGAACGTCAGCGCCTCGCGCAGCGACGCGCTGGCCGTGGAAGCGACTTACCGCTCGGTGCTGCTGTCGCTGCAGGCCGACGTGGCGCAAACCTACTTCCAGCTGCGCGCCACGGACGCCGAACTGGCGACCCTGGAACAGACGGTGCGCCTGCGCGAGGAAAGCGTGCATGTGAACCAGCGCCGCTACGACCTGGGCGACATCGGCGAATTCGATTTGTCCCGTGCCCGCACGGAGCTGTCGACCGTGCGCGCCGAAGCCATCGGCCTGCAGCGCCAGCGGGCCACCAGCGAGCATGCGCTGGCCGTCCTGCTGGGCAAACCTGCCGCCAGCTTCACGGCGGGCGTCAACCCGCTGCAGGACAGCGGCTTCCTGCCCGTGATCCCGGCCGGCATGCCATCGTCGCTGCTGGAACGCCGTCCCGACATCGCCTCGGCACAGCGCACCATGGAAGCGTCGAATGCGCGCATCGGCGTGGCCAAGTCGGCCATGTTCCCGGCGCTGACCCTGAACGCGTCCGGCGGCGGCGCGTCCGATACCTTCTCGGATATCTTCAAGTGGAGCAGCCGCTCCTGGCTGCTGGGCGCCCTGATGTCGATGCCCATCATCGACGGTGGCCGCAACAAGGCGGCCGTGAGCCGCAGCGAAGCGCAGCTGGAAGAGTCGGTGGCGACGTATCGCCAGAGCGTGCTGGTGGCCTTCGCCGAAGTGGAAGACAACCTGGCCGGCCTGCGCATCCTGTCAGGCCAAACGCAGCAGATCGACGAAGCCGTCGTCTCGGCGCGCCGCTCGGCCGACCTGGCGCAAAAGCTGTACGACGCGGGCCGTTCCAGCTACCTCGATCTGCTGGACGCGCAGCGCAACCTGGCTGCCATCGAGCGCAACGCCGTGCAGCTGCGCGGCAACCGGGCCGTCACCACGGTGGCGCTGATCCGCGCCCTGGGCGGCGGCTGGGGCGAGACGGAGCCGCAGGTGGCGGCCAACTGATTCCCGGCATCGCGGGCTGGCATCCCCGGCCCGCGGCAAGGAAAACATCGCGAAACGGCGTCGTGCATCTGCACGGCGCCGTTTTTTGAAAACCAGTTGAATCCGTTTGCGGACAGGCCGCGTAAATACTCCTGCAATCACGCAAACGCAGTCATCCAGGAGATACCATCATGCGCACCATCGTTCCCGCAGCTCTGTTCATCACCTCCATGCTGGCCGCCAGCGCCCCTTTTGCCGCCGACATGGCGACCATGGTGGGCGGCCAGAGCATGTACCCGAGCAAGGACATCGTCGACAACGCCGTCAATTCGGCCGACCATACGACCCTGGTCGCTGCCGTCAAGGCGGCCGGCCTGGTCGACACCCTGAAAGGCAAGGGGCCGTTCACCGTGTTCGCGCCGACGAATGCGGCCTTCGGCAAGCTGCCGGCCGGCACCGTCGAGACCCTGGTCAAACCGGAAAACAAGGCGACCCTGACGAAAATCCTCACCTACCACGTGGTGCCCGGCAAATACGACTTCAAGGCGCTGGCGAAGGAAATCAAGATGCATGACGGTAAAGCCACCTTGCCCACGGCCAGCGGCGGCAAGCTGATGTTCGCCATGAACGGCATGCACAACATCGTCGTGATGGATGAAGGCGGCAACAGTGCCAACATCAGCACCTATGATGTGTACCAGTCGAATGGCGTGATCAATGTCATCGACACGGTGCTGATGCCGAAATAAATACACAAAAAAGCGGATGAAAAAAGACAGGGAAAACCCTGTCTTTTTGGTTTGCGCGGCCGCGATTACTTGGCTGGCGCAGCTGCCGGTGCGGAAGCTGCTGGTGCGGCCGGAGTTGCTGGCGTTGCCGGTGCCGCTTTCTTCGCCTTCTGATGCTTGGCTTTCTTGTGTTCCGCTGGCTTGGCGGCGGCCGGTGCCTCCGCTTTCGCTGCCGGTACAGCTGCAACGGCAGGCGTTGCTGGCGTGGCGGCGGGAGCGGCTGGCGCCTGGGCGAAAGCGGCGGTGGCGACCAGGCTGGCGATCAGGGTGGCGATGACTTTTTTCATGATGAGATCCTTGGTGTTTTTTCGGGTGAATGCAGTGAGAAAGAATTACTTGGCGGGTGCCGCTTCGGCGGTGGCCGATGCCAGCTTTTCGTCAGCCTTGGCCTTGGTTTTCTTGGCCTTGTGGTGGGCCTTGGCCTTGGTGGCGGCCGCTTCCGTTTTGGCGCTGGCCACTTCCGTTTTCGCGGCGACGACGGCTTTCGCTTCTTTTGCGTCCGCTTTCACGACGGCTTGCGCTTCCTTGGCGTCGGCTTTCACGACGGCCTTGGTGTGGGCTGCTTCCACTTTGGCGGGAACCGAGGCTGCTGGCGCTGCAGGCGTCTGGGCAAAGGCAGCGGTGGCGAACAGGCCGGCGATCAGGGTAGCGCTCAGGTTGAAAATGCTTTTTTCATGGTGCAGTCCTCAGTGGTGGTTTGTCTGGTATGTCTGTTGGTGCCGGGGTGATTCCCGTATCACTGAGCATAAAACGCGCCCCCGGACGCTGGCGTTGACGGTCATTACAAACGCTTACATCTGCGTGGCGTCCGCCTTCAGGATGGCTTGCAGGATGTCTTCAGCTGCCCGCAAGCGCCGCGCGTGCGCGGCGCTTGCGCAGCCATATGATCAGGCCTGTCGCGCTCAGCATGGCCACCACCAGGCCCATGGCGGAAATCAGGATGCGCCCGGGCAGGCCCAGGATGCGGCCCGAATGCAGGGGGAATTGCGCCTGCAGGAAGATGTCGCCCGCGCTGCCCGTGCCGGGCACCACGCCGCCGGCCGGCTTGCCGTCGCGCCCGTCGTAGTACAGCCACGCATTGCCCAGGCCGCCGTCGCCATGGTCGTTGTCCGCCGCGAAGAAGCCGACGCCATACAGGCCGTAGGCGGAAGAATAGAACACGCCGCCGGCCGGCAGCGTCCAGCCTCGCCTTGCCGCTTCCGTCTTCGCCAGCGCGACAACCTGTTCGCGCGTCAGCAGCGGCTCGATGGGGTGTTCCGGCGGCTGCGGCGTGCGGCTGTCGAAGGCGTTCGGGCTGAGCGTGGACAACTTCGCCACCAGGGGACGCATCACCTGGGTTTGCAGATTCATCGACACGGAGGTGACGGCCAGCACCAGCAGCAGCAACCAGACCCACACCCCGCCCGAGCGGTGCAGGTCGAAGTTCAGCCGGTGGCCCCCTTCGCGCCAGCGGAAGGCCAGCGACTTGCGCCAGCTGCGCCAGTTCGGGAACGACAGGTACAGGGCGATGCCGCAGTCAAGGACCCACACGATGCCGATGATGCCCATGAACCACACGCCCAGCTCGATGCCCCAGCCATCGGGAATGTGCATGGTGTAGTGCAGCTTATACAGGAAAGGCAGCAGGTTTTCGCGCGTCAGCGAGACCGCGCCCCACTGGCGCGTGCCCTGGATGGCGCCCGTGGCCGGATCGACGGCCACCTGGTTGAAGCCCGGTTCAAACGGCTTGCCGGTGGCCGGGTCGGGCCGGCCTTCCACCGAGATCAGCGCCGTGTGACCAGGCTCGATCGCCGTGAGCGTGTAGTTCACGCGCAGGCGCCGGTCCTGCGCCTCGAGCTGGCGCGCCAGCTCCAGTCCCGATTTGGCGGGGCCGGCATCGGCGGCGCCGGCGGCGCGGAACAGCTGCGGATTGAGCCAGGCGTCGAGCTCGTGGTCCCACGAGATCACGGCGCCCGTCAGGCCGGAAATGAACAGGAAGAGCGCAGCCGCCAGGCCGAACCAGCGGTGCAGAACAACCATGGGAGGACGCAGTCGCATGGCGGCTCCCTAGTATTTCCAGTTCAGGGTGGCGCTGCCATTGCGGCCGGCCGCGTACAGCGACTGGGTCCAGTACAGGCTGGTCAGGTGCTTCTTGTCCGTCACATTGTTCAGGTTCAGCGACAGGCTGACGTTGCGGCTGATGGCATAGCTGGCCATCAGGCCCAGTTGCGCGTAGGCGCCCTGGTGCAGGGTGGTGCCGTCGTCGACCTTGTTGTAGATGGCGTCCTGCCAGGTCAGGCTGGCGCCCACCTTCAGCGCCGGCACCGCCGGCACGTGATAGGTGGTGGCCAGGTGGAAGCGCTTGCGCGGGATGAAGGTGCGCGCATCCTGGCCGTCGTCGCCCTGGATGCGCAGCTGCGCATAGCCGGCGTTCGCCTGCCAGCCTTTCGCCAGTTCGCCCGAGGCATCGAGCTCGAAACCCTGCGATTTCGAATCGACGCCCTTGTAGAACGTCTTGAGGTCGGGCGTGGTGCCGGCCGCTTCGGCCACATTCTTCTGGCGCGTCTTGAACAGGGCGCCGGACAGGTTCAGGCGGCCGTCGAACCAGTCGCTTTTCAAGCCCGCTTCCAGGCTCTTGCCGGTGGCCGCCGCCAGGGTCTGGCCCGTGCGGCCGATGCTGCTTTGCGGGTTGAAGATCTCCGTATAGCTGCCGTAGGCGGACACATGGCGGCCGATGTCGTACACCAGGCCCACGTAGGGCGTGGTGTCGCTCTGCGACTTGGCCTGGCTGACGCCGTACGCGCTGCCCGTGCTGTCGGCCTTGACGGTGTTCACGCCCGCCAGCAGCTTGGCATTGTCGGCCAGGTTGAAACGGGCGGCCAGGTAGGCATTCTTGCGTTCGTCCTTGTAGGCGCTGCCATTGGTCGATGCATCGAAGAGCGGTTCCGGGTAGGAACCGTCGAAGGCCGTGCCGTTCGGCAGGGCCGTGCCGATGCCGCGGCCATAATACGACACGTCGTCCAGCGTGGACTTCGACCAGGCCAGGCCCATGCTGAGGTCATGCCGGCGCCCGGCCAGCGTGAATTCGCCCGTGGCGGCGACATCGAGCAGGCGCTGCTTGTTGGCCGAGGCATAGCGCGAAGGGTAGCTGAACAAGCCGTTGCCCGTGGCCTTGTCCGGCGTGCCGTAGACGTAGAACAGCTTTGAATCCGAGGTGGAGCGGTTGTAGGTGGCGGTGGCCGTCACGCGCCAGTCGGCATTGAACTGGTGCGCCAGTTCGGCGAAGGTGCTGTTGTTGAGGATGCTCCAGCGCGACCAGTCGGCCGACGTCGAGGCGGAAACCGGGTAGTCGGTCGGCGTGCCGTCCGTGTAGGCGACGGGCAGGGCGCCCCACATGCCGCCCCTGGCCAGGTTGTTCTGGTAACTGTGGCCCACGGCCAGGCGGGTGTCCGGCGTCAGCTTCGCTTCGACGATGGCGTAGGCGACATCCTTGCGCGGCGAGTAGCGGTCCAGATGGGAATCGCCTTCTTCATGCGCGGCGACGAAGCGCGCCGCCACCTTGCCATCGGCGCCCAGCGGCGTGGACACGTCGGCATCGAGCCGGCGCGTGTTCCAGGAGCCCAGCGTGACGCCGGCGGCAGCGGCCAGGCCCTGGGTCGGGCGCTTGCGCACGAAGTTGACGGTGGCCGACGGATTGCCGGTCGAGGAAATCAGGCCATTCGCGCCGCGCACGATGTCGACGCGCTCGAACAGCGCCGTATCGAGGTCGCCCATCACATTGCCGAAGACGAAAGGAATGCCCACGCCGTCGAACTGGAAGTTGGTGATGTCGTAGCCGCGCGCCGTGTAATAGCTGCGGTCCGTTTCCACCGCTTCCACCGTCACGCCCGTCGATAGCGCCAGCACCTTGCTGGCGCTATCGAGCCTGAAATCGTCCATTTGCGCGCGGGTGACCACGGAAACAGCCTGTGGCGTCTCGCGCAGCGACAGGTCGAACTTGCTGGCCGAGGCGCTTTTGCGCGCCGTGTAGGCGTTCGCGTCGCCGCTGCCCGTGACGGTAATGGTTTGCATCATGGGCGTGTCTTCGCCAGCGTCATCGGTGGGGGCGCCGTCGGCGCCATGTGCCATGCCGGCGCCGAGCGCCAGTGAAATGGCCAGGGCCAGCGGGCGCAACGACAGCGCGGCGGGGGAGGATGGGGTGGACGGTGCGGCGGAAAGGACGGTGCGACCTGGCATTGAAACGGCTCCTGAATCAAGGATGAGAATGAGAATAATTCTCAATTCTATTTGAGGAGTCGCCGGAATGGGGCCTTTTTGTGACTGAAAAGCGTTGTTTTTTTACATCTTTACATGGTTTTACGCGGGTGCTTCCTGCTGGCGGCCGTAATTGCCGGTCACGCGCAACCATTGCCGGGCGCGAAAAAAGACAGCCGAAGCTGTCCTTGGTAATGGGGCGAAGCCACCACGGAAGCGCAGACCCGGCGGAAGCGCTCCCGTGGTCACTGCCGCGATTACTTCGCTGGCGCTGGCGCCGCCGGAACGGCTTCTGCCGCTTTCGCTGCGTCCGCTTTCACTTTGGCCTTGCTGGCCTTGTGATGGGCCTTGGCCTTGCTGACCTTGGCGTCGGCCTTGGCGCTGGCCACGTCGGCTTTCGCATCGGCGGCGACGGCCGCTTCTTTCGCATCGGCTTTCACGACCGCCTTGGTTTCCTTGGCTTCCGCTTTTGCTACGGCTTTCGTGTGGGCCGCTTCCGCCTTGGCGGGAACCGGCGCTGCCGGGGCGGCAGGGGTTTGGGCGAAGGCGGCGGTAGCGAACAGGCTGGCGACGAGAGTGGCGATAACTTTTTCATTGTATTGTCCTGGAGAGTGGTAAACGATGGTGTGTCGATGATTACTTGGCTGCTGCCGGTGCTGCTTCGGCGGTGGCCGAAGCCAGCTTGGCATCAGCCTTGGCTTTGGTTTTCTTGGCTTTGTGGTGGGCCTTGGCCTTGGTGGTGGCCGCTTCCGCCTTGGCGCTGGCGACTTCCGTTTTCGCGGCGACGACGGCTTTCGCTTCTTTCGCGTCCGCTTTCACGACGGCTTGCGCTTCCTTTGCATCGGCTTTCACGACGGCCTTGGCGTGGGCCGCTTCCACTTTGGCGGGCACTGCCGGGGCTGCTGGCGCTGCAGGCGTTTGGGCGAAGGCAGCGGTAGCGAACAGGCCGGCGATCAGGGTAACAATTGCTTTTTTCATGGTGCAGTCCTCAGTGGTGGTTTGTCTGGTACGTCTGTTGGTGCCGGGATGATTCCCGTGTCACTGAGCATAAAACGCGCCCCGGAAGCTTGCCGTTGACCTTGTTTACACTTTCTTACAATCAGGTGTTTATCGGCTGTTGTTGCGTGATGCGTACATGAAAACGAAAAAAGACAGCCGAAGCTGTCTTTTTTCGTGGCGCAAAAAATCGCGCGGAGGGGATTATTTGGCTGCTGCCGCGGTCGCTTCAGCTTTGTCTTCGGCAGCCTTGGCTTTGGCTTTTTTCGCTTTGTGATGGGCTTTGGCCTTGGTGGCGGCGGCATCGGCCTTGGCGCTGGCGACATCGGCTTTCGCATCGGCGGCGACGGCGGCTTCCTTGGCATCGGCTTTCACGACGGCCTTGGTTTCCTTGGCTTCCGCTTTTGCCACTTCCTTGGTGTGCTTGGCTTCGGCCTTGGCCGGCACGGCTGGCGTTTGAGCAAAGGCTGCGGTAGCGAACAAGCCGGCGATCAGAGTAGCGACAATGTTGACAGTGCGTTTTTTCATGATGCAGTTCCTCGAGAAGTGGGGTTGTAGTTCAGGAGATCAATCCCCTGTCACTGAGGCAAAAACGCGCCGTCCGGCAATTGCGTTGACAGGTTTTCTGTTAATTACAAACACTTACATTTGCCGGGGCAGGCACTCTGTTAGCTGGCGTACCGCGCCACGGCCCGCGGCGGCCTAGACTCGATGCCATCGTCACCGCATGGGTCCGCCATGAAAGCCGCCTTGAAAACCTATCAAGCCAAGCGCAATTTCGCCGCCACGCCCGAGCCTGCGGAGGGTGGCGAGGCGGCGGGCGACGGGCTCAGCTTCGTCATCCAGAAGCACTGGGCCAGCCGTCTGCACTATGACTTTCGCCTGGAGCTCGATGGCACGCTGAAAAGCTGGGCCGTGCCGAAAGGGCCCAGCTACGACCCGCGCGACAAGCGCATGGCCGTGCAGGTGGAAGACCATCCCCTTGCCTACGCCGGTTTTGAAGGCACGATCCCCGAAAAACAGTATGGCGCGGGCAAGGTCATCATCTGGGACAAGGGCACCTGGCAGGCCCAGTCCGCCACGCCCGATGCGCGCGCCGCGCTGGCGGCCGGCGAGCTGAAATTCACCCTCTACGGCCACAAGATGCACGGCAACTGGGTGCTGGTGCGCATGAAGGGCAAGGGAGACAAGCGCAGCGAAACGCAGCCCGCCTGGCTGCTGATCAAGGAAAAAGACGAATATGCCCGGCCGGCGCTGGAATTTTCTGTCGTCGACGAATTCCCCGACAGCGTCAAGCACCAGGCCATGCCCAGGCGCGGGAAGAGCGCGGAGCAGGCAGCAGCGCCCGCCGTCAGGCTGCCCGCGACCCTGTCGCCGCAGCTGGCCACCCTCGTCGATGCGCCGCCGCCGAACGCGCAAGACTGGATATTCGAGGTGAAATTCGACGGCTACCGCATCCTCGCGCGTTGCGATGGCGAACGGGTCAGCCTGATCACGCGCAATGGCAACGACTGGACGGCGAAACTGCCGAAGCTGCGCCAGGCGCTGGAGCAGCTGGGCTTGCCGCCAGGCTGGTATGACGGCGAAATCGTCGTCAACGACGCCGGCGGCCACCCGGATTTCGGCGCCTTGCAGCGCGCCTTCGATGCGGAAACGACGAGCGACATCGTGTATTACCTGTTCGACGTACCGTATTTCGACGGCCACGATCTGCGCGGCCAGCCCGTCGAGGCGCGCCGGGCCTTGCTGGAACAGCTGCTGCGGAGTTTGCCCACCTCGCCGCTGGTGCGCTTCAGCGGCGCGCTCGACGCCAAGCCCCGGCAATTGCTGGCCCACGCCTGCCGTCTGGGGCTGGAAGGCGTGATCGGCAAGCGGCGCGGCTCGTCCTATGTCACGCGGCGATCCGGCGACTGGATCAAGCTCAAATGCGGGCTGCGCCAGGAATTCGTCATCGGCGGCTACACGGCGCCGCAGGGCGCGCGCGAAGGCATCGGTTCGCTGTTGCTGGGCGTGCACGATGCACAGGGCAAGCTGCGTTATGCGGGCAATGTGGGCAGCGGCTTTGACGATGCGGCCTTGCGCGACCTGCGGCACCGCCTCGACGCCCGGGCCATCGAGACGAGTCCGTTCGCGGGCAAGGCGGGCGGCGTGCGCCAGCCCATCTGGGTCAAGCCGGAGCTGGTGGCCGAGGTCGGTTTTGCGCAATGGACCAGCGGCGGCGCCGTGCGCCACGCCGTCTTTCACGGCTTGCGCGCGGACAAACAGCCGGCCGCCATCGTGCGCGAGCGGCCACAGCGGATCGACGGGGAGAAGACGATGCAGAACACATCCACGCTGGACGGCGTCCTGCCGGCCAGTTTCAAGGTCAGCCATGCGGACAGGGTGATCGACAAGGACAGCGGCGCCAGGAAGATCGACCTGGTGCGCTACTACGCGCTGGTGGGCAAGCTGATGCTCGTGCATTTGCGGGGCCGGCCCGTGTCGCTGGTGCGCGCGCCGGCCGGCGTGGGCGGAGAATTGTTTTTCCAGAAGCATGCGGACACGTCCGCCATGCCCGGCGTCCGGCAGCTCGACCCCGGCCTCGATCCCGAGCATGCCTCCATGCTGGAAGTGGCCAGCGTACAGGGCTTGCTGTCGGCGGCGCAGTGGAATGTGGTGGAATTTCACACGCAGAACGCGCTGGCCAGCACCTACGACACGCCGAACCGCCTGGTGTTCGACCTGGATCCGGGCAAGGGCGTGGCCTGGCCCGCCATCCGCGAGGCGGCCGTGCTGCTGCGCGCCTTCCTGACGGAACTGGGCTTGCCCGCCTGGCTGAAGACCAGCGGCGGCAAGGGCTTGCACGTGGTCGTGCCGATCCGCCCGAAACACGACTGGGATACCGTCAAGGCGTTTTCGCAAGCCATCGTGGCGCACATGGCGCAGCTGATTCCCCAGCGCTTTGTCCTGAAAAGCGGACCGTCCAACCGGGTCGGCAAGATCTTCATCGATTATTTGCGCAACGGCCGGGGCGCCACCACCGTGTGCGCGTGGTCGGCCCGCACGCGTTCGGGGCTGGGCATTTCCGTGCCGCTGGCCTGGGAGGAACTCGACCAGCTGAAGGCGGGCGATCAATGGAACGTGGGCAATGTCCACAGCCGCCTCGACGTGGGCAACGGGCCGTGGGATGGCTATGCGCGCAGCGCGAAAGGGCTCGATGCGGCCATGAAAAAGCTGGCCTTTACTCCTCCGGCTTGAATGGCAGGGCGGCGCGCGCCAGTTGCAGGGCTTCTTCGATGGCGGCGTTGAGCAGGGCGATCTCGACGGGTTTGGTCAGGTAGCGGAAAAACCCGCGGCCAGGCCATGCCGGATGTCGTCCTTCATGGCGTTGGCCGTCAGCGCGATGACGGGAATGTGCGCCGTGCGCGGATCGTTGCGCAGGATGCGCTGCGCCTGGTTGCCATTCATGCCGGGCAGGTTGATATCCATCAGGATGACATCGGGATGGCGTTCCAGCGCCAGCGCGATGCCCTGGCGCGCGTCCGTGGCCGAGATCATGCGCAGATGGGGCAGGAAGCTGACGATGTCTTCCACCAGGCGCAGGCTGGCCGGATTGTCTTCCACGTACAGCAGCAGGGCCTGGCCGTTGACCTCGTCCCCGGTTTCGCCGGCAGGCTCGGATAGCCCCTCCGTGTCCAGCGGCGTGCTGTCGGGCGGCGCGGCCATGGTGTCGAGCTCGATCCAGAACACGCTGCCCACGCCGAGGCAGCTGTGCACGCCCATGCGGCCGCCCATCAGTTCGACCAGGCGCTTGGTGACGACCAGGCCGATGCCTGTGCCTTCTTCGCTGCCGGCCTCCTGCCCCAGGCGGTTAAACGGCTGGAACAATTCGGCCATCTGCGCGTCGTCCAGCCCCTTGCCCGTATCGCGGATGGCGATGCGCACGCACAGCGCATCGGGCTGCGAAATTTCCAGCTCCACCTTGCCGGCCGGGCGGTTGTATTTGATGGCGTTCGACAGCAGGTTCAGCAGCACTTGCTTGAGGCGCGTATGGTCGGCCCTGAGCGTCAGCGCGTCGCAGGCCGGAAAGATCAGGTGGATCTGGCGCTGCTGCGCCTGTTCTTCCACCATCACGCGCACTTCCTCGATCAGCCCGGGCAGCGTCACCGCTTCCATCGACAGGCTCAGGCTGCCTGATTCGATCTTCGCCAGGTCGAGGATTTCATTGATCAGGGTGAGCAGGTGGCGGCCCGAGGTGACGATGTTTTGCACGAAGGTGCGTTTTTGCAGCACGGTCGCGGGCAGGGCTTCGTTGGCCAGCAGCTGGGCAAAGCCGAGGATGGCGTTCAGCGGCGTGCGCAGCTCGTGCGACATGCTGGTGAGAAAGCGGTCCTTCGCCTGGCTGGCCCGCTCCAGTTCGACTTTCTGTTCGTTGAGCGTGCGTTCGATGCGCTTGCGCTCGGAGATGTCGCGGATGGCCGACGACACGAGCACGCCTTCGTCCGTTTCCAGCGGCGACAGGCTGATTTCGACGGGGAATTCGGTGCCGTCGCGGCGCAAGCCATACAGTTCCAGCCCTGCGCCCATGGAGCGGGCGCGCGGCGCCGTGGAAAACGCATGGCGGTGGCGCGGATGGTCGTGCGCGTAGCGGGCCGGGATCAGCACTTCCACATTGCGTCCGAGTAACTCCGCGCGCGAATAGCCGAACAGGCGTTCCGTCTGCGAGTTGACGAGCACGATTTCGCCGTCGCCGTTGACGATGACGATGGCGTCCGGCGCCGATTCGAGCAGGCCGCGGAACTTCTGCTCGGCCCGGCGGCGGTCGCTGACGTCGCGGATGGCGCTGATGACGAAGGTGCCGATCTCCGTCTGGATGGGCGAGAGGCTGATTTCGACGGGGAACTCGACGTTGTCCTTGCGCAAGCCCAGCAATTCCAGGTCGGCGCCCATGGTGCGCGTGCGGGGCTGGTCGAAATAGCGGGCGCGGTGCGCCACGTGCGAATGGCGCAGGCGTTGCGGCAGCAGACTATCGATTTGCCTGCCGTTCAATTCGCCTTCCGCGTAGCCGAACAGGCGCTGCGCCTGCTGGTTGACCAGCACGATGGCGCCCGTGGCATTGACCATGATGACGCTGTCCGGCGTCGATTCGAACAGCACGCGATAGCGTACCTCGACGAACTGGGCGTCGCGCGCCGCCTTCAGCAAGGTCGTGTCCTTCATGGTGGAAATCAGGTAGCGGGGGCATCCGCCCCGGCCTGTGCGGCCTGGCACGCCACATCGACGTGGATAAGTTCGCCATCCTTGCGCCGCCGCAGCGATTCGCGGTCGTAGCTGCCGTGCAGGGTCAGCTGTTCGTCGATCAGCAGGGCCGCTTCGGCTTGTCCTGGCAGAGAGATCAGCTCCCACAGCGTGCGGCCCAGCGCCTCGTCGCTGGCATAGCCGAAGATGCGCTGGGCACCCACCGTCCAGCGCACGACGGCATGCTCTTCGTTCGTGATGACGACGCCGCCAGGGGCGCCGCTGAGGATAAGCTGATCTAACTCGGCATCCATTTTTTCCGCACGCGTGACAGGGCTTGCCGGCTGGCAGGCCTGTGCATAACGTAGCGAGAAGCTTGATCAAAGTCAATGCATTTATAGTATTGACGCTGCTCCCGGGCCGGTAAGGCGGTTCAGGCCGCCTTGCGCCTGGCGGGCGCCGCTTTGCGGGCGGGGGACGAGGCCGTCCGCTTGCGTGCCGGCGCGGCGGGCGCCTTCTTGCCCAGGCTTTGCTGCAGCAGGGCGACCAGGTCGATCACATTGCTGCCGTGCTCTTCTTCCGGCGCGGGCGCGGGCGGGGTGATGGTCTTGGTCTGTTTCGCCTTGATTTTCTTCTTGACCAGCGCCAGCACGTCTTCGCGGTAGCTGTCGTGGTATTGCTCCGGTTCCCACGCTTCGCTCATGCCTTCCACGAGCGACAGGGCCATTTTGAGTTCCTTGTCGGAAATGCCGGCCGCCTTCAGGTTGCTGGCGGGCAAGTCCAGGTCGTCCGTGGCGCGGAGCTCATCGGCGTAGCGCAGGGTGTTGAGCACGATGGCGTCGTCCACGCAGACGAGCGCGCACAAATGCTGCTTGGTGCGCATGACTACGCTGGCGATACCCACTTTGTTGGCCTTGCGCAAGGTTTCGCGCAGCAAGGCATAGACTTTTTCGCCGCCCTTGGCGGGCAGCAGGTAATACGGGTGCTCGTAAAAGGTCAGCGGCACCTCCGCCGCATCGACAAAGGTCAATATGGCTATGGTTTGCGTGGCCTTCACGTTCGCCTGCCTTAAATCCTCGTCGGACAGCACCACGTATTCGTCCGTCTTGTATTCATAGCCCTTGATGATGTCGTCCCACTCGACTTCCTTGCCCGTCTGCTTGTTGTAGCGCTTGTAGCCGATGGGGGCGAAGTCGCGCCGGTCCAGCATGGACAAGTCCAGTTCATGGTCGAGGCTGGCAGAAATCAGCTCGACGGGGATGTGCACGAGGCCGAAGCTGATGGCGCCTTTCCACAGTGCGCGCGCCATGGCCTAGTCTCCCACCGTGCCGGTGACGGGCAGGACGATGCCGCTGATGTAGCTGGAACAGGCGGGCGAGGCCAGGAAGACGTAGGCGGGCGACAGTTCCTCGGGCTGGGCCGGGCGGCGCATGTCCGTGTCCTGGCCGAATTTCTGGATCTCCTCGGGCGACTTGTCGGCCGGATTGAGCGGCGTCCAGACGGGGCCGGGCGCGATGGCGTTGACGCGGATGCCCTTGTCCAGCAGGTTGCCTGCCAGCGCCATGGTGAACGCATGGATGGCGCCCTTGGTGGTGGAATAGTCGAGCAGGTGTTTCGAGCCCTGCAAACCCGTCACGGACCCCGTGTTGATGATGGACGCGCCCCGCTGCAAATGGGGCAGCACGGCCTTGGCCATGTGAAAGTAGCCGTAGACATTGGTCTTCATGGTGAGGTCGAAGCGCTCTTCGCTCAGGTCCAGCAAGGATTCGGCGTGTTCCTGGAAGGCGGCGTTGTTCACCAGCACGTCGATGTGCGTGAACTTGTCCAGCACCTGGCTGACGGCTTGCTGGCAAAAGCCCTGGTCGCGCACGTCGCCGGGAATCAAGAGGCAGCTCTGGCCTTCCGCTTCCACGTAGCGCTTCGTTTCGTTGGCGTCCGCATGTTCGTTCAGGTAAATGATGGCTACGTCGGCCCCCTCGCGCGCATACAGCACGGCCACGGCGCGGCCGATGCCAGAATCGCCGCCCGTGATGACGGCCACCATGCCGGCCAGCTTGCCGCTGCCGCAGTAGTCGGGCGCCAGGAAGCGGGGTTTCAATGCCATCTGCGCTTCGATGCCCGGCTTGTCCAGGTGCTGGGCGGGCAGGGGAGGCGCCGGCTGGCTGCGGCTGCCCGTCTGCACGGGGGCTTGCTTTCCTGGTCTGGCTTGGCGGCATCGCGGCCATCCTGCTCTTGCTGGATGGCGCGCTGCAAGTTGCCGGCGGACTGGTCCTTGTTTTCGTTCATGCTGGCCTCCCTGGAAACGAAGATCCAGTATCTGCGCGGCGCCGGCATCAAACGGTGCGCTTGCTAACAGAGTGGCGCAAACGGGCGTAAAGTTATATGATGATTGACATAAATGTAGGAGGGCAGCATGAAAGTGAGCAGGGAGCAGGCGGCGCTGAACCGCGAGCGCATCGTCGACGTGGCGGCAAGATTGTTCCGCGAAAAGGGCTATGACGGCATCGGCGTGGCCGACCTGATGAAGAACGCGGGCCTCACGCATGGCGGCTTCTACGGCCATTTCGCGTCCAAGGAAGACTTGATGATCGAGGCGTGCCAGCATGCCCTGGAGAAATCGCTGGAAGGCTGGCGGGCGAAGGTTGCCAGCGACCCGCAGCGGGCGCTGCCGGCGATTATAGACAGCTACCTGACCACCCGGCACCGCGACCAGCCCGGCGGAGGTTGCCCGGCGGCGGCCATGGGCGTCGACGTGGCGCGCATGTCGCCCGGCGCGCGCCCCGTGTTTACGCAAGCCACGCGGCAGCAGTTCGCGCTGCTGGAAGGCTTGTTGCCCGACGGCGCGCCGGCGGAACGGCGCCAGCAGGCGATCGCCACGTTTGCCGCCATGGTGGGCGCCATGGTGCTGGCCCGCTCCGTCGATGACGAAGCGCTGTCGATGGAAATCCTCGATGCCGTGAAGGCGCAATTGCTGCCAGACTGATGGCTTTCCCCCTGTCAGCCGGCCTCGTCGCATGATAGGCTTCGGTTTTCAGATTTTGGGATCGCATCATGCTGCTTTGGCTCAGGCAATACCGGCGTCCTCTGTTGGCCGGGGACATCACCGCCGGTATCGTTGTCGCCATGATGATGGTGCCGCAAGGCATGGCTTACGCGCTGGTGGCGGGCTTGCCGCCCGTGGTCGGCATCTACGCCAGCATCTTGCCGCCCGTGCTGTATGCCTTGTTCGGCAGCAGCATGACGCAATCGGTGGGCCCCATGGCCATCGTCTCGCTGATGACGGCCGCCGCTCTGGCGCCGCTGGCCGACCCCGGCTCCTCGCTGTACATCGTGCTGGCCGCCCAGCTGGCCTTCATCAGCGGCCTCGTCCTGCTGCTGTGCGGCGTGCTGCGCCTCGGCTTCATGGCCAGCTTTTTGTCGCGCCCCGTGATCAGCGGTTTCAGCAACGGCGCGGCGATCCTGATCATCTGGGGCCAGATCACGCCCCTGCTGGGCGCAACGCTTCCTCACTGGCACGCGCCCAGCCTCGTGCTGGGGCTGTCCGGCCTGCTGTTCCTGTGGCTGGCCAAGCTTTACCTGTCGCGCCTGCTGCAGCGCTGCGGCCTGAATAAAGTCGCGGCCGACGTGGGCGCGCGCCTGGCGCCGATGGCGCTGGTGCTGGCCGGCATCGCGCTCGTCGCCTATGGCGGCCTGGCAGCGATGGGCGTGCAGACGACGGGCCACGTGCCCAGCGGCTTGCCGGGCCTGAACCTGGCCACGTCCGGCGCCCATTGGCGCACCCTGCTGTCGCCGGCGCTGCTGATCGCCTTTATCATCTTTTTGATGAGCATGTCCGCCGCCCAGACCCTGGCGCAAAAACGCGGTGAAAAACTGCACACGAACCGGGAACTGCTGGGCCTGGGCGCGGCCAACGTGGCCAGCGCGCTGTCGGGCGGCTTTCCCGTCACGGGCTCGATTTCCCGCTCGGCCGTCAATTTCCAGGCGGGCGCCAACACGCCCCTGGCCAGCATCATCACGGCGGGCCTGCTGGCGCTGGCGCTGGTGGCGCCCACGGGCTGGCTGGCCCTGCTGCCGCTGCCCGTGCTGGCCGCCACCATCATCTTTGCCGTCAGCAGCCTGCTGGACTGGGATACCTTGAAACTGTCGTGGCGCTACGACCGCAGCGATGCGCTGGCCCTGCTGGCGACGACGGCCGGCGTGCTGGTGCTGGGCGTGGAAGCGGGCGTGGTGATCGGCGTGCTGCTGTCGATGGGCACCCTGATCTGGCGCGCCAGCCGTCCCCATATCGCCGTGCTGGGGCGTATCCCGAACAGCGAGCACTTCCGCAACGTGGAGCGCTACGAGGCGCAAACCCTGCCCGACGTCTTGCTGCTGCGCATAGATGCGGGCCTGTTCTTCGGCAATGTGGAAGCCGTCACGGAGCGCGTGGAAGACGAGTTGCGGGGACATCCGACGGCGCGCCACCTGGTGCTGGTGCTGTCGGCCGTCAACCAGATCGACAGCACGGCCTTGCTGGGTTTGATCGAGCTCAACAGCGCACTGGCCAAGCGCGGCATCAGCCTGAACCTGGCCGAGGTGAAGGGGCCCGTGATGGACCGCCTGCGCCAGAGCAGCCTGCTGCAAGAGCTGAGCGGCAAGCTGTACCTGAGCACGGCGCTGGCGATGAACGATTTGAGCGGGAGCAAAACATGACGATGGAATTGAACCTGCATGGCGAAGCACGCGCCGTCGACGATATCCTTGCGCTGGAACAGGCGCTGACCGACGCGCGCGCCCTGGCGCAGTGCGAACTGTGGATGACCATGGCGACCGATGCGGAGCAGGGCCCGGCCCTGTGCATGCTGCGCAATGGCGGCAACGCCTGGCTGATGTATCTGTCGGGGCAGGACGACCTGAGTTTTCACTCGCTGGGCGACGAGGAGGCGGACGGCGTTTGCAGCTATTTGCTGGCGAATGGCCAGGTGGACGAATATCCGGAAGCGTGGTGCGTGGACGTGGAACACTGCCAGCATGCCTTTGCCGATTTTTTCAGGACGGGCGGCGCGCGGCCGGCCGCCATCGCCTGGGAGGCGGATTGACATGCCGCACACCATCATCGCCGAGATCGACAGGGACTTGCTGGCCGCACTGGACGCCAGGGCAGGTTTATTGACGCTGCGCGCCATCCTGCTGCGCTACAAGGCCAGCGGCGTGACGGCGGCGCAAGTGGCCGGCTTGCTGCAGGAATTGCGCGCGTCTGCGCAGGACGGCGCGCAGGATGAGGCGCGGGAAGACATGATACTGGATGCCCTCGACCTGGTGACGGGCTGGTGCACGCCGCAGCTGCGGGTATGGGACGAGGCAGGGGGAAACCGTGCACCCTGAAAAGTTCAAGCAGGTGGCGGGCCTGCCGTCCGCCGAACGCCATGGCTATTTCGTGCGCAAGGTGGCCGATACGCAAGAAGTATGGGGTTTGCACCATGACGGCTGGGCCACGGCGCAAGCCCATGGCAAGGTGGCGATACCGTTCTGGCCGGAAGCGGCGTTCGCGCAAGCGTGCGCCGGCGGCGAGTGGGAACATTTCCAGCCCCGCGCCATCGCGCTCGACGATCTCTTGGCAAAATGGCTGCCCGGCATGGCGGGCAACGGCCAACTGGCGTCCGTGTTCCCCGTGCCGCAAGGACCGGGTGCCATCGCGGCGCCGGCTGATCTATTGATGGATTTGCACGGTGAGGCGGAACAATATGAATGAAGACAAGGATCGCCTGGATGCCTGGTACGACGGTTCGGCCATCTGCCTGATCGCCGTCGGCGCGCACGGCGACCCGCTGGACCTGGGCGACGACGAAGTGCGCGCCCTGATCGCCAAGCTGCAGCAATGCCTGGCCGAGTCCGAGGCAGGCGCTGCTGCGGCAGAAGACTGAAGGCTCAGGCCGCCGTCAGCGCCTTTTCCATCGCCACGCTGGCCAGGCTGATGCCGCTCGGGTGCGCATACGCTTCCGCGCGCAAGGCAACAAAACCGGCAGCCCGGTAAAACGGCTCCGCATTGAGCGAGGCAGACAGGTGCAGGCGCACGATGCCGCGCCCGCGCGCCAGCTGCTCCAGCGCCGCCAGCAGCCGCTTGCCGATACCGAGTCCCGCGCGCGCGGGATCGACGAATACGGCATCGACTTCCTGCTTGTCCGCATCGAGCATGGCATAGCCGGCGATGGCCCCGTCCTGCATCGCCACGATGCCGCCACCGGCAGCCAGCATGGCGCCATACGATGCCGGCACGGGCGAGGCCGTCCACGCGTCGATCTGTTCCGGCGCATAGTGCGTGGCGCAACTGACGCGCACGGCTACCGTGCGCAGGGCCCACAGGGCGTCGATATCAGAGGGCAGGGCGGGGCGCAGGGTGATGGGCATGGGGGTTTTCCGGGCAAAAGGAGCATGCTAGCGCAACGGCTTGCACGGCGCCAGCATGAATTTGTCAATTGTCACTGCGCCGGCTTGTCCGGATCGAAGTAATACGAACCCGGCGGCGCACCCGGCACCTTCACACGGAACTTCAAGCCCGACAGCAGCTTGTCCCACAAGGCAATCGCCTCTTCGTCGGTCAGCGACGCGGCTTCGGCTGCGCCGACCATGTTGTGGGCGACTTTGGTGTACATGGATGCTTCCAATACCGCTGGATAAGCGATATCGCGCGGCGTACCCACCAGTGTCCATTCAAAATCATGCACGCCATCGGTACGCCGTATCAACGATTCCTCGCCATGCCAGTGCTGCACGTCACGTTTGCCCTCGCGTAGCAGAGTACGAGCGGGATAATTCTTGCCTTGCTGGTCTTTTGCTTCCTGGATGCGAGCAAGTAATGATAATTTCCCGCGTACTTTTGCATCATATTCGGCAGGAGGATAGTCACCGTAGGCATTTTTATTTGATGTGATGGAAAAAGTCACGTCTGGAAAGCTGGGGAAATACAGGCCTGCATCTGCCATTTCCTGACTATCATATTTGTTATCGGTCATGAAACCATTTTTGACGCAATAGCCAGGTTCCTTGGGAACTTCATTTTCATCGCGCAGACGTAAGTTATTAGCGCGGACCATTTGATTTTCTATGGAATCTGCTATTGTTTCACCTTTTCGTGTTGATCCGTCAAGAATGAATATATGGTTTCCTTTTGTGATGTAGGTTTTGAAGATTAAACGCCCGCCTTCTTTGGAGAATTCTCCATCATAGTATTGAAGTTGCCAGCTATTTTCTATTGGACCTTTTCCATTGTATGTGATTTCAGAGGTTGGGTCATCTTTTTTATTTTTTCAATTTCTTCTGCTATGCGTTCGTTTTTTTCTGTTATTCCGCCTGGTATGGTCTTGATTTCCGAAAGAATTGTTGTCCCTCCTGATATGAGTTGTGCTTCTTGCGGAACCTCTAGGGCATAGCGCCCGAAGCATACTATTTTTGTTTTTAAGAATAGTGTCTCCAGGCGTTTGCTGATTTTGAAATTTTCAGGCATTGTGATCTCCTTGGCTGAATTTTTTCGCATAGGCGGATAGGAATACCATCGCAATAACCGTAATCGTGAGGAAAATTGTTTTCTCTATCTTATTGTTCATGGCTTACTCCCATTTTGCCGTCTTGGCAATTTGTACGATGGAATACAGCATGGATGCCATTACATTTGTATCGGCGTAGCTGTTCTGGTGTTCATAACCGTTCGCTTCCGCCGTGCCATGTACGAAAAGTGTGCCTGTGATATGCCGGGCAGAACGGTCTGACGGCACCGTTCCATCACCGCGTGCATTAGCTGCTTGTAGCCTTAACTTTAAGAATTTACCTCCGGCCTGGACCAGGAGTTGTCCCTTTGCATCATCTTCAAGTAACTTCCATTTTTCAGGTAACGGCTCGAATTTATTCCACGGATCATTTGAGCCACTATGAAGACCTTCAATTAATTTAAATACGACGTCGCCGTAACTTAAAAAATTTCGGGAAGCGCAATAGCTTGCATAAGTCTTTGGGTGGAATTTTTTTCTATGGACGATAGAAATTTTGAAGCGGATGTTATTCTCTCCATTGTTCTTTCTATACCCCCACCTTTTTCATAAGGAAGGTCTGCGGGGTTTACCCATTTTGGATTGATTAGCCTCCACCACGCATTGGCGGGTTGAAGGTAAATGCTTTTCAGTGCAGTGGCCTTATCGCGAGGCCAGCTCCATAAAACTTTATCCTGTGCATCTACAATTTTCAGCCAATTCTGGCCATATGCCGCACCTGGCAACATTTCCAGTGGCGCCGGTGCGTTAGCCAGAATGGCGATAGCATGTACACCATTGATTCCTAGAATGCTGGCCTCTATTTCGGCAATGGAACCTTCTCTTTCCTGAAAACCAAAACGCATGCGTTTATACGCTCCTGCGGCGCCAATGGTCGGCATCACGTTGTGATAAATGCCCAGAATTTTCACATCTTTATCGTCTAACATATTTCCATAGCTGGGGTGTATCAATGCACGGGCCAGCAAGCCCCCCATGCTATGTGTGACGATGATGACTTCGTTACATTTGAATCCGCGTTGCTGGTAGCCTTTGACAAGGCCGCGTAGTCGCTCTGCAATAGTGACGGCGGATACCCCATTGCTCTTGATAAAGTTATAACCCATCGCATGCACTGGATACCAGCAAGGAGAAATTTTCTTTAAATCGCTGACGGTAATGGCTTTCCCAGATGACGCGCCAAAATTTTCTGGATCTTGCAAAAGCAGTGCGCCAAGGCCACTTGTTTGACGCCAGACAGGATGTGGCTTACCGTCGGAAATCATGTTATTGAGATGCAATTCGGCAGCCCGCAACATTGTTCCGTACGCACCAGCAAATAACACTTCACTCCATCCGCGCCAACGTGCTATTTGTGCTGGGCTTTGATACGAGCAGGCTTTGCCTTGATTCGGGCGTGATGTTGTCGCTATCCTGTTCGTTCCCATCAGAGGAGGAATGGGGGTAAAGCTGTCAGGCACATTTTGATGCCGTGCATCTGCGGCTTTGGTTTCCGCACCATCTGGATCGAAGCGGCTATTGCTCTCGGTATAGTGGTAATACTCGACTTCGGTTTCTGTGGGATCGAACACCAATTGACGCTGCCGTGGCGATGCATCTTTGAACCAGCCACCCAAGCCGTTGCCTGTGAGGACCGCCGTCTTGCCTCCCGCACCCATCATATCGTCTGGTCGCCAAGCCCGATTGTCTGGACGGCGCAATTCTTCTTGGCGAACCTTGCTCATCCTTAGATTGCTGCCCATCACGCCTGGCAGGAAAATGACAGGAATGACTTTGCCTGGCGGCACGGTGACGTCATGCCGAGCAGTATCTTTTGTTTCCGTCATCGAAACAGCGAGTTCCGCCCAGCCTCCCACGCCCTGGCTAAACTTTGCAGGATGATTGCCGCGCTTATTCAAGTCGTCACATTTGCTCATGGCAGTTCTCCCTTATAGCGAATGATGTAGCTGGCGATGCTGGAAAACATGCTGTCGCCGCTGGCGAGTGAAATATGCTTGCTGCTGGTGAGCGCCACATGCTCGCTGGCGGCCAGGTGGATGGACTGGGCCGTGCTCAGTTCGGTGCCTGCCGGGCTGGCCAGCAGCAAATGTGGTTCGGACAGCTCCGGGAAATCGCCTGCGGCGGAGCCTTGTTGTCCGGTGCTATCCTGAGCGCCAGCACCACTTGGCCTCGAGAGTGATATATGCGTCGTCGGAAAGAAATTTGGCATCTGAAGGAAGACGGGTTTCAGCAGATGCGGCTCTTGTGCGGCAAAGTCGGAAGGTCGGGTGGTACACAAGGTGAGCATGAAGGCTTCCCGGACAAAAGTACGATGACTGCATTCGGCTAGTTATGCTGATGCCACGCTTACCTGGCCGTCACTGCGCCGGCTTGTCCGGATCGATGTAGTACGAGCCCGGCGGCGCGCCCGGCACTTTCACCCGGAACTTCAGGCCGGACAGCAGCTTGTCCCACAATGCGATCGCCTCCTGGTCCGTCAGCGACGCGGCTTCGGCGGCGCCGACGGTGTTGTGGGCAACCTTCGTGTACATGTGCACCTCCAGCACAGATGGATTCGCGACATCGCGCGGTTTGCCGACCAGGGCCCATTCAAAATCGTGCACGCCATCTGTTCGTCGTATCAGCGATTCCTCCCCTGCCAGTGCTGGACGTTGCGTTTGCCCTCGCGTAGCAGGGTTCGCTTGGGATAGCGATTGCCTTGCCGGTGTTTTGCTTGCTGAATTCGGTGAATTAAGGAAAGGTCACCTCTCACATTCTTTTCGAACTCAGCAGGTGAGTAATCACCATAAGCGTTCTTATTCGAGCTGACGGAGAATGTTACATCTGGGAGGCTGGGGAGGTAAAGTCCTGTATTGACTATTTCTTGTTCGTTATAACTATTATCAAAAATGAATCCATAAGGAATGCAGTTGCCGGATTCGGATGGTATCTCATCTTCTTTGCGTAGATGTAAATTTTTTGCGCGAACTACTTGTTTTTGTTCGGCACTTTGCTTGCTTTGGCCTTCTGGGGTCGAATCTCCTATCGTAAATGTGATGTTTCTTTTTGTGATATATGTGTTGAAATATATATCACCTTCTTTTTTGGTATATTCATTTTCAAAATACTGAATCTGCCAACTGTCTTCAATTGGGCCTATGCCGTTGTAGATAATTTCCGAGGTTGGATTATTGAGCTTTATTTTTTCAACATCCTCTAAAACCTGTATGTCCCTCCCTTCTAATCCATCAGTTCTTATTCCAATCGTTGATGGAAGGGATACCCCGCCAGAAATCAATTCAGCCTCTTGCGGTATGCGCAGGGCATAACGCCCAAAACATGCTAATTTCGTTTGCAGAAAGAGCACTTCAAGACGTTTAGTAAGAGCGATATTTTCTGACACGGCATTCTCCTCGATGGTACTTCGTGCTTTGCAAGGTTGAAACAATCCAAATATTGCAATGGTGGTGAAAAGAATTAATATTTTTTTGATTAAACATGATCAAGTCCACTTTGAGGTTTTTGCGATTTGTATGATGGAATACAGCATTGAGGTAAGTACATTGGGATTTGAATAGCTATCTTGATGCCCATAATCAGTACCATCTTTTACCCCGTGAATGAATAATCTTTCTTTTTTAAAGCACTTTTCTAAATCTTTTGATGGGACTGTGTCATCGCCAGCGGCACTGGCTGGCATTAGCTTTAATCGTAATTTTCGAGGGGTAGCTTGAACAACAAGCTCATTTTTAGCATTGTCTTCAAGTAGTGTCCATTTTTCAGGCGGAGGTAAATTTTGACTTTCCTTAGAAACTGATAGTCCGCTGTTGAGTCCTTCAATTACTTTAAATACGACATTTCCATAACTTAACCTCTTTGGCGAGGCGCAGTAGCTTGCAAAAGTGGTGGTGTGAAAAGTTTCTTTTATTGAGTTCAAGAATTTGAATGCATCGTTAAGCCTATACTTGACATTATCAAGGCCACCTCCACTTTTTTGTCGATGTTTGCCGGATTTATCCATTTTGGATTTATAAGCCGCCACCACGCATTCGGTGGCTGCAAGTAAATAGCATCCAATGCTGTAGCACCCTCGCGCGGCCAGCTCCACAGTTCTTTGTCTTGCTGATCTACCACCCTGAGCCATTTTTCACCGTAGACGACGCCAGGCATCATCTCCAGCGGTGCCGGAGCATTCGCCAGAATGGCTGTCGCATGGATGCCATTGATGCCAAGTACCTCTGCTTCGTATTCACCCGCAGTAGTGTCTTTTTCCTGAAAACCGAAGCGCATGCGTTTATATGCTCCGGCGGCACCGATGGCTGGCATAACACTGTGATAAATGCCAAGTATGGTCAGGTCCTTATCGTTGACTATTTTTCCATAGTCAGGGTGTATCAAGGCGCGGGCCAGCAAGCCACCCATGCTGTGCGTGACCAGAATGACTTCATGACATTTGAATCCTCGCTCGCGATAACCTTTGACCAAGCCTCTTATGCGTTTGGTAATTGTCACGGCAGTGACGCCATTGCTCTGCACAAAGTTGTAGCCCATCGCGTGAACTGGATACCAGCATGCCGCGATTTTTTTCAAGTCTTCTTCCGTTATGGGATTGCTTGATACGCCACCAAACGTGGAAGGATCTTTCATCACCGACGCACCCAAGCCACTTGTCCCGCGCCAGACTGGATGCAGCTTCCCGCCTAACACTATATTGTTCATGTGCTTTTCAGTGTGTTGGAGCATGGAGCCATAAGCTCCATCAAATAGCACTTCGCTCCAGCCGCGCCATCGCGCTACCTGCGCTGGAGTTGCGAACGCTTGCGGTTTCCCTTGAACAGGACGACTGCCGGGGTTGATTCTGTTCGAGCCCATCAGGGGAGGGATGGGTGTCAGACTGTCAGGAACATTCTGATGTCGCATATCGGAAGCCATTGTTTCTGGTCCCTCCGCGTCAAATCGCCCATTGTTTTCTGTGTAATGGTAGTATTCGACTTCTGTTTCATTGGGATCAAACACCAATTGACGTTGTTGAGGCGTAGCCTCTCTGAACCATCCGCCCAAACCAGTTCCGGCGGCAACATCTGCCATTCCTCCCACCCCCATCAAGTCGTCCGGTCGCCATGCTCGATTGTCCGGGCGCTCCAACTGTTTTTGCCGCACCTTGGACATACGTAAGTTGCTGCCCATGACGCCTGGCAGAAAAATGATCGGTATCACTTTGCCTGGTGGCTTGGCGAGCTCATGACGTGCCGTGTCGCTGGTCTTGGTCATCTGCACCGCGTATTCCGCCCATCCGCCCACACCCTGTGTAAATTGTCTTGGATGATTACCTCGTTGGTTCAGCTCATCGTTGTCACTCATGGCAGTTCTCCCTTATAGCGAATGATGTAGCTGTCCATGCCCGTGGATTTTTGTAGTTGCGTGGAACCGTCTTCCGCGCTTTTGCCGGCCATGTTGCCGTCATCGCGCAGGATTTCAAAAGCAAGGCCAGCGGCCGGTGTATCGTCGGCATTCACCAGCAACACTTCCTGGTCAAAACTGCTGTGTGGTCGTTCATTAAATTCCTGCGACACGCTCTTCGGCGCCAGGGTTTCCAGGTTGCCATTGAAGAGCACGGGCGAGGAGGTGAAGAACTGCACCTTGTCGCTGATTTCCAGCATGTGGTTGGCGCCGTGCAGGCGTACGCCTTTCTTGCCCTTGATGTTGACCCAGTCCGCTTCGCTGATCAGCGATAGCACTTTCTGCGCGAGGATTTCCACCTCGTCGCTCTGGGCCTCGATGGCTACCTTGCCGCTGGCCGCGATCAGCTTCATGCCGGCCTTGTGCACGAACAGGCTGAAGCTCTTGGCGATGCTGGCAAACATGCTGTCGCCGCTGGCGAGTGAAATATGCTTGCTGCTGCTGAGCGCCACATGCTCGCTGGCGGCCAGGTGGATGGACTGGGCCGTGCTCAGTTCGATGCCGGCCGGGCTGGCCAGCACCAGATGTGCTTCGGACAGTTCCGGGAAATCGCCGCCGCTGCCCTTGATGGCGGCGTTTTGCCGCTGGATGGCGTCTGCCACGGCGCCCTGTTGTGCGGTACTGTCCTGCGCGCCTGCGTCGACGGCCATGCCGGCCAGTCCCTCATGCAGTTGGCGTGCCTGCGCCAGGCGGGACTGCGTTTCGTCGAGCTGTTTGATCGACGCGGCGCCTGCCGGTGTCTCTGTGGTGATCAGCATGCCTTTGGCAGCGCGCAGGGCGCCCCAGGCATTGCTGGCCAATTCAAAACCCGCGCCGCGCGCTTCCTTGCGGCCGGCGTTGTCGTCGATGCGGGTGATGTTGCCCAATGACAGCCGGCTGTCCTGGTGTTCGCTGCGCAGCTGTGCCTGGATCGCGCCCTTGGTGTCGTCGAGTACCAGGTGGTTGGCGCTGCGGGCGCCCAGTTCGCGGCTGCGCACGCCGGACAGCGCGCGCTGCTGCGGCAATTGCCACGGCGGCGGATTGGCGCTGTTGTAGACCACGCCGATGACGATGGGGTGGTCGATATTGCCGTCCTGGAATTGCACGACGACTTCCTGGCCCACGCGTGGCAAGGCGATCTGTCCCATTTGCGCTCCCGCCATCGGCATCATGACCCGTATCCATGGCGAGCTGCGTTCATCGAATTTCCCCAGGCGGTCCCAGTGAAATTGCAGGCGGATGCGTCCCAGTGCATCGGTATGGATGTCTTCCCCGGCCGGCCCGACCACCAGCGCCGTCTGCACGCCGGCAACCACGCACGGTGTGCTGTTGTAGCCGCGCCCCGGGCGCCAGCGGATGTCCCGCCGCACGCACACGAGCGTGTTCGCATAATCCGATGGAGCGCTGGGGCCCGCCTGATAATTGTTGCTGGCGATATGCACCACTGACAGGATCAGGTACTCGCGTTCGGCAATACTGTCCGGGCGCTCCTGGCCAGGCTGATAGCGCTTTTCCTCGGCGCTGAAATGTCCATCGAGCCGGAAGCAAAGGCCGGGCTGTGCGCCACGGTGATTGCCTGCCGCCTCGAAATACTGGCGCAGATGGTCGCTTTCTTCCATGCGGCGCTGTGCCAGAGACTCCCCGTCATCGACATTCCTGTAGCCATAGGCACCCGTGTTTTCATACAATTCGTGCGCAAAGACATCGCCCTGGTGATTCAGGGAGTAGCCGCTGGCAAGGCGTGGTTGCGGATTCTTATAGTCGAAACTGGCCAAGGTCAGCTGCCCGGAGCCGATCCGGCGCATGGCTTGCCATTGTTGCAGGCCATCGTCTTCCATGGAGCCCGACGCGGAGTGGAAGCGCATGGCGCCGTCGCCGGATGCCGTGGCGATCATGTCCGCCAGGGTGCTATTGTCTGCGAGCCACAAGGTGTGGCCATCGGCACGGTGTTCGTACCAGTAATGCCAACCGAGGGCTTCCCAGCGCCGGTGCAGGTGGTTGTAGTCGGTTTCATTGTGCTGGTTGGCGCAAGTGATCTGCGGATCGTCGCCATGGATGCTGGTTTTCCAGTCGCGCTGCCCGTAGTGCGCAAACGTTGTTTCGGTCAGCTGCATCACGCTTTGGCCATGAAAGGAGACGTTGTCCTGGCGCAGCCGGGCAAAGGCCAGCCACGGTTGCAGCACCATGCGGTACCAGGCGAAGCCGCCGTCTGCGCGCAGCAGGCAAAATTCGCCCACATAGCCGTTAAAGTGGCGCAGCGTGCCATCGTCGCGCACCATGGAAATGCTCACCATGCGGCCCATCATGGCCTTGAGCGCGATGTGCGCGTCGTCCGACAGCAGCTCGGCCTCGAAACGGAAGTCGCGCGATACTTCTTCCCTGGCGGTCAGCGAATTGACCAGCAGTATGGCGCCATCCGGTCCATCGTCATGGGGGAAATCGATCTTCAGCAGGCGCCGCTCTTGCGCGGCGAGGTCGAAGGCCGATAGCGCCGCCTGGATGCTTGCATGCATGGCCTGCCTCCCTTATAGCGATGTGATCAGGCGGGCGCCGCAGGCGGTGGCATCGCCGTCATAGGCGTACGGTTTGCCCATGTGTTTTGCGCCGGCGCCGTCCGGCGTGATGGGAAAGCTGCCCTTGCACTTCGGGCAAAAAGTCATGTCATCGGCCAGCGCCGCCGTCTTCCCCATCACGGTGCTGCCGGACGATGCGCTGGTGACCTTGCCGCCGTGATCGGTTGCGTCTCCGAGCCGGATGACGCCGCGTCCCGCATGTTTCATGCTTGCCTCGCTTTCCAGGGATGAACTGTTCAGTCCAGCTGCAGCAAATAGCGCACCTCGGCGCCGCGTACCTTGCCTTGTGGCGTCTGCAAGAACGTCGTCCAGCCCAGGCGCCGCCTGTTTGAAGGGCTGGCGCTCAGGAGCAGGGGCTTGATGCATGGCGGACTCAGTATCAGCCGCACTTCGTATTGCAAATCCGGTACGCCAAACAGCGCCAGCATCTTCGCCAGTGCCGCCGCACCTGCGCTGCGCGGCAGGAAGCGTTGCAGACCGGCGGGATCCAATGGGCCGATATGCAGGCAGACGCGCATGTCCTGGCGCCACAGCCGCAGGCCGAGCGTTGCGCCGCGCGCCAGGGTGAAGTTGATACTGCCCAGCAGGCTGCGCCGGTTTTTTCCAGATAGTCCCAGCCACCGACAAATTGTTGCAGGGCGACGGGTACGCCGCAGTATTCGGCCAGCACGGGGGCAATCGCTTGCGCGGAGACGGGGCGGCAGCGCAGCAGACCCGCGTACCAGGCCGCGACGTCCTGTGTCACGGCATCAGGTTCGGCGCTCGACGGCAGAGCATCGCGCTGCACGCCGGCCAGTGCCGACAACAACAGTAGTTGCTCGTCCTTTGCCTGGGTCTGGAGCATGGATTCCAGCCGATACTTTTCACACGCCGCGTAATACAGCGTGAGCATGCGGTGCGAAAAGATATCGAGGAAGGCCGAGACGCCGGCGTCCTTGCTCGACAAGCGGTAGGCGGCGATGCGTTCCGAGTGGTGCAAGGGCAAAGTGCCGCCGACGCCCAGAAACCGCATGAAAGCCGGTATCAGGATCAGTTGTTCATGCTCGTCGAGCGAGAGCTGCTCGATTTCACTGGCCGGAAAACTCAAGGACAGGCTGTTCTTGAAGCGCAGCACCTGGCCGAAGGCTTGCGCATGGGACACATTCTGCCGGCGTAGCCAGCACAGCAGAATACGCACCGCCTGCACGAACTGATAGCGGTAAGGTTCGGCGAGCAAGTGTTGGACTACACCAGATTCTGCAGTCCGCTTCTTGGTTTGCATCGGATCAGCTCCTCTCCGCTTTGCAGTGACAGCACCACCAGTTCGATGAAACTGTTGATTTGCACATACAGCCCAAGGAAGTGATCGATCACCTGTACAAACAGGTGCATGCCGCTGCCGATAAAGGCTTCCTCGTCCAGCGTGATGCGTACCTCCACGCCATGCGCCAGCGAGGTGCCGCGCCGGTGCCGCAGCCATGTCGTGGTCGGCGAGTGGGCCAGCGCGGCGATACCGCCGATCTGGCGTTGCGAGGTCGCCGATCGGGACAGGTCGTACAGCGTCAGCATTTCGCGCAGCGCCGGCAGGCCCTCCTGGACCAGCGCGTGATGATTCAGCGTCAGGTGCGAAATCAGGCGCCAGTGCAGGCCCGCGCCAGGTGAGAAGCGGCGCGGCTGGCTGGGGCGTCGCAGCATGTGCAGTGCCGGGCCGCCAGCGCATGGCTGCAGGTCTCCTTGCGGCTGGCCGTATTTGAGCGCAAGGGGAAGATCGCGGTTGCTGCATGTCAGCGACAGCGACAGGCTGGCCTTTTCATGGATCAGGGGATTGAAGTCGCCGTCGACCAGCGTGATTTTCTTTTCGTGACCCGGACTGTTGATGGCCAGCGCCGTATCGTGGCGCAAGACCCAGTAATGACCTTGTTGAGACGCACCCTCCCCATGGCGCAGGCTGTACAGCGGGCGAAATTCCGTCAGCGTGCTTTCGCCGCCGCGTTGGCGCAGCAAACGCACCGCATAGACAGTGACGACTTCGTAGCCATGCGCATGGGTGGCATGGGCCAGCACGGAGTAGTCGGTTTTCTGCCGGGTGACGGAAATCGGCACGCCTTCCTGGCGGAAGAGATTGACCGCGGGACTGCAGCCCAGCTTCAGGTTTTCGCTGGAAATGCTGGACAACATGCGCGCCGTGGCGGAATCGGAGCGCAAGCCGGCCATGCACAGATGCAGGGTAAGGCGCTGGCTGCCAGGCGGCAGGGCGGCGCCCAGCGCCGCGGTATCGATGTCAAAGAAATTGAATTTTTCCGGATAGGCAAAATACTCGCTCAGGATGCGGTAGGCCGGCTGCGAGCGAGCACCGAAAGGTATCAAGGCATCCGTGTCGGCGAAGCCGACGGGCGTCAAGGGCACGGCAGGCAAGGCCATCCATTGCACCGCGTCGGTCGACACGAATGCGCAGACGGTATGCATGAACAGGGCATCGCGCAATGCAGCGGACAAAGAAGCTTCGCCATCGATGAAAACGCGCAGCGATGCGGGCGCCGCACCGGGATGCAGGATGCCGATGTTCAGCGAGCAACTGGCCGATGCCGGCAGGCGCACGCCCGGCGGCGCCTTGATCATCGCATCGAAAACGGCGCTGTCCAGTAGCGATGCGCCGGTCGTCATGTCGTAGACCGTCTTGAAGCGGCAGCGCACGCCACGTACAGGCGTTGCATCCATTTCACTGCCGGCCGGCAAGTGCAATACGCCCGCACCAGCCGCCGGGGCGGGCTGGCACACGATGCTGCACGATGGAAAGGGGCGCAGATAATGCGGGAACAGGGCTTCGAACAGGGCTTCCGTAAATTGCGGATAGTCGTCATCGAGCCGTTTTGAGATACGTGCCGCCAGCATGGCCACCGATTCGATCAAATGTTCCACGTGGGGATCTTCGCACGACTCGCCGGACATGTGCAATTTACCGGCGATTCTCGGATAGCGTTCGGAGAATTCACGGCAATGCCGCCGCAGCATCACCAGCTCGCGTTCGAAATACGGCAGCAAGTCCTCCATCTCTCTTCCTGTGTCCTGGCGGTGGAATGGCCAGTATCCGAGCCTTTGCTCAAGGGTAAATTGCGTTTGCGCAAATAATTGAACAAGGTTGCTGCGCAACATCAATGACCTCCACGCTGGCAACATCAGACTGGCAAGGCAGAAAGATTCCAACGCTCAATAGGGAGAACGCAATGACATTGCCATCCAAATTGCTCTGGTCCGAAGGCCTGGCCATCGGTCCCCAGCAATTCCAGCAGCTGGACCGCTACCATGAAGCGCGCCTGCAGCGTCTGGCTTCATTGATCAATCCACATTTATGGGGCGTGCATGGTGTCAGCTGGAATATGGATGCGCTGGCCAACAATAGCCTGCGGGCGGACGCCATGTCGCTCGTCTTTCAGGATGGCGAACTGTTTGAGGCGCCGCTTGGCGACGTATTGCCCAGTGCGGTTGACCTGTCCAGGCTGCCAGCCAGCGAACATAGTTTTACCTTTTATGCCGCGCTGCCCGCACTGCAGGCACATGGCGGCAATGTGAGCTCCGCAGGCGCGCGCTATGCACAGGCGGATATCGAAACCCCGGACCTGTACAGCGAGGCGGTCAGCATAGACGTCGCCTACCTGAAGAAACGCGTGTATCTGCTGTCGCAACTGGAGCCCCTGAATGATTACCTTGCCATCCCTGTGATCCGTTTGTACCGCGCTGGCAATGGCAGCTTTGAAATCGATGCCGCCTTCATGCCGCCTGGCCTGACCATCAGTGCCGATTCCTCGCTGCAGAAACTGCTCGATTCCCTGATCGAGCGCATGGGCGCGAAGATTGAGGCGTTGTACAGCCGCCACCGTCAGCCTGGTAACAATACGGTGGAATTTCATGGCGGGGATGTTTCCTCGTTCTGGATGCTCCATACCTTGAGCACGGCCAGCGCCATGCTCAGTCATTGCGCCAGTTACCGGCGCCACCATCCCGTGTATTTGTTTGAAAAATTGATGGCATTGGCCGGTGGCTTGATGACGTTTTCGAAAAAATACACACTGAGCGACTTGCCCGCTTATTCTCACGATGACGCGGCGCCCGGTTTCGGCAAGCTCGATGGCATCATTCGCGACCTGATCGATACTGTTCTCCTGTCGCGTTACTTCCCGATTCCACTGTCCAACGACGCGCAACAAAACACCCATTATCACGGCTTGCTCGATGCTGCGCGCATCGACCGTCAGACCGAACTCTGTCTTGCGGTAAACGCCGATATGCCGGCGCTGGAACTGGTCGCCACGGTGCCGTTGCAGTTCAAGATTTCATCTCCGGACAATATCGAACTATTGCTGGGCCGCGCGCTGCCGGGGGCCGAGTTGCGCCATCTGGCGCAGGTTCCCGCCGAAGTGCCGGTGCGGCCAAACACGTATTACTTTTCCATCGATAACAAGGGCGGTATTTATGACGGCATGATCAAGGCCCAGGCGATTGCGATTTATGTGCCGTCTGGCATAAAAGGGTTGAAGCTGGAATTGTTCGGTATCAGCGGCACCGCCGCGTAACGATGGCTGGCGTAGCGAGCGCGTGTATTGTCAAATGATTGCCCTAAGCAATAGACTTGCCCCGGCAGTTGACGTTATCATGTTTTTGTAAGTGTCGGTGGCTGAATGGTCGGCGCATAGTTGAAACATGGTGACAGGCGAGGGTGAGCATGGGCATGGCGAATGATGCGTGAAGCGCCGGGCGGCGGGATGGGTGGGACAGCGGCGCGCCGCTGCGGCCGCGCATTGCTGCTGGCGCTCTGTGTCGCCGCGGCCCCTGCCGCCGTGCCGGCCGCCGCGCCGGCGCACCAGGGGCAGCGCGTGCTGTTCCTCAACGCCTACGATTACGGCCGCGCCGGCGTGGAATCGTACACGCGCACCTATGTGGCCGCCATGGCCGCCGCGGGCCTGGCCAGCGAAGACATCATGGTCGAGCACCTGAACCTGAATACCCAGGGTGACCCGGCGCTGCGCAACGAGATGCGCGATTTGTTGCTTTTAAGATACACCCAGATGATGGGGCGCAAGGCGGACCTGATCATCGCCATGCAGCAGCCGGCGCTCGATTTCTTGCTGTCGGACCTGGCGCCGCTGGCGCGCGGCGTGCCCGTGCTGGCGATTAACACCTCGGGCAAGGCCTTGCCGGCCGGCAGCCCGGCGTCCATCTGGCAGCAAAAGGCGAATGTCGATTTTCCCGGCACCCTGGCGCAAGCGATGGCGCTGTTCCCGGAGACCAAAAGCATCGTCATGGCCGTCGGCACCAGCGAGGCCGACCAGGCCTTGAAGCGCAGCATGCAGCAGGCGGCGCTGGCCTGGCGGGGCAAGGTGGCCATGCGGTATCTCGACAACCTGTCCCTCGAGCAGATGCGCGCGGCGGTGGCGCACCTGCCCGCCGATACGCTGCTGGTGGCGGGCAACGTCAACCGCGACGTGGATGGCAACATCGCCACGCCCGTGCAGTTTTCCGTGCAGCTGGCGCGGCTGGCCAATGTGCCCGCCTTCGGCATGTATAACGCGACGGTCGGCAAGGGCATCCTGGGCGGCTCCATCCTGCACATCGAGCGGGCCGCGCAGCAGGTGGCGCAGATGTCGCTGGCCGTGTTGGACGGCAAGGCGCCTGCCGCGCCGGGTGCCTTGCTGCCGCCGGTCCGCCCCGTGCCCATGTACGACTGGGAGCAGCTGCAGCGCTGGGATGCCGACATCAGCCAGCTGCCGCCGCACACCCTGTTCTTCAACCGTCCGCCGCAGCTGTGGCACGAACACCGCGCCGCCGTGCTGCTGGTGGGCGCCATCTTCATCGTCATGGCCGGCTTGCTGAGCGCCCTGCTGCTGCAGCGGCGGCGTTTGCGCCATGCCGAGCGCGAAGCGCGCGAAAGCGAACAGCGCTTCCGCATCCTCGTCGAGCATGCGCCCGAGGCCATCGTCGTGTACGACCTGGACCAGGACCGCTTCATCGACGCCAACAGCAGCGCGCAGCGCATGCTGGGCATGTCGCGCGAAGCGCTGCTGGCGCGCGGGCCGTTCGACCTGTACAGCACGGAGCAGCCAGACGGCCTGCCTTTGGGCCTGATGGTGGAAGAGCATCTGCGCCGCGCCATGCTGGGCGAACCCATCATGGTCGAGCGCCATGTGCGGCGCGCCGACGGCAGCATTTTCCCCTGCGAGGTGCGGCTGGTGCGCTTGCCGATGGAAGGGCGGCGCCTGGTGCGCAGCGGCATCGTCGACATTTCCGAGCGCAAGCAAAGCGAGCAGGAGCTGCTCGGCTACCGCGACCACCTGGAAGAGCTGGTGCAGCAGCGCACGGCGGCCCTGTCCGTGGCCGTCACCGAGGCCGAATCGGCGAACCGCGCGAAAAGCGTTTTTCTCGCCAACATGAGCCATGAATTGCGCACGCCCTTGAATTCCGTGATCGGCTTTTCGCAGATGATGGCCGATTCGAGCAGCATGTTCGAGGAAGAAAAACACAACCTGGCCATCATCAACCGCGCGGGCCACCACTTGCTGACCTTGATCAACGATATCCTGGAATTGTCGAAAATCGAGGCGGGCCGCATGCAGTTGCAGGCGGGGCCGGTGGACTTGAACGGCTTGCTCGACGAGGTGCTCGAGATGGTGCGCATGCGCTCGGGCGACCAGGGCATCGCGCTGCGGCTCGAGCGCGACGGCGTGCCGCCGCTGGTGCGCCTCGACGGCGCCAAGCTGCGCCAGGTGCTGCTCAATTTGCTGTCGAACGCGCTCAAGTTCATCGAGCAGGGCAGCGTGACCCTGTCGCTGGCCTGCCAGGCGGGCGACGACGGGCAAGTGGCGCTGGCGTTTGCCGTGCGCGATACGGGCAGCGGCATCGCGGAAGAAGACCTGGAACGCATCTTTGAACCGTTCGTGCAGGCCGACAGCGCCGTGGCGCAGGCCGGCACGGGACTGGGGCTGACGATTTCGCGCGAATTCGTGCGCCTGATGGGCGGCGAGCTGCGCGTCGAATCGACCCTGGGCGCCGGTTCCCGCTTCAGCTTCGCGCTGCGCGCACCGCTGCTGCGGCAGCCGGCCATCGCGGCGCTGGCGCCGGGCCGCGTGGCGCGCCTGCCGCCGGCCCAGCGCGGGCGCATGGTGCTGCTGGTCGACGATGACGACAATTGCCGCAAGCTGCTGGCCGGCTTGCTGGCGCCGCTGGGCTTCCAGCTGCACGAGGCAGCGGGCGGCGTGCAGGCGCAAGCCATGCTGGCGGCGCAGCGCTACGACATGGTGCTCAGCGACTGGCGCATGCCGGACCTGGACGGCCTGGCGCTGACGCGCTGGCTGCGCGCGCAGCCGGCGCTGGTGCAGCCGCGCCTGGTGATCATGACCGCCTCCGCCTTCGAGGAAGAAAAGCAGGAGGCGCTGGCGGCCGGCGCCGACGGCTTCCTGCGCAAGCCGATCGAGCAGGAACACCTGTTCGCCATGCTGGAGCAGCAGCTGGGCCTGCGCTTCCAGCGCACGGCCGCCCCGGCGCCGCGCGTGCCGGCCGCCGCCTTCGACCTGCAGCAGGCGCTGGGCCAGCTGGGCGCGGCCGAGCGGCAGGCGCTGCTCGAATCCGTGCAGGCCCTCGATTTGCGGCGCAGCGCCATCGTGCTGGCCGGCGTGGCGACCAGCCTGCCGCAGCTGACCGCGCACATCGCCGCCATGCTGGAACAGCACCAGTACCAGCCGCTGTGTGCCTTGCTGGCGCAGCCGGCCAGCGAGCCGCAGGGCGAAGACGCATGACTTTGCACGCATCCAGGGGCGCGCGCCTGGGCGGCGTGTCCATCGTGCTGGCCGTCAGCGTGGCGCTGACCTTTGTCGTCACCGCGCTGCTGCTGGTGTTTGCCGTGCTGTTTTACCAGTCAGAACGCGAGCAGCGCTGGCAGCAGCTGGAGCGCAGCCTGTCGGTCAGCGCGGACCAGCTGGCCGTGGCCATCGAACTGCCATTGTGGAATCTCGATGAAAAGCAGATGCAGGCCATCATGCGCAGCATGCTGGGCAAGCGCGACCTGGTGGCCAGTTCCCTCACGCCGGGCATCGGCAAGGAAGCGCTGGTCCTGCGCCGCACTGCGTCCGGCGCCATCGGCAGCTTTTCCTCGCTGTCCGCGGAACCCGGCTGGCTGGTGCAGCGGCGCCCCGTGACGATGGGCGGACAGGTCATCGGCAGCGTTGCCGTGTATGCGACGCCGGCCCTGCTGCACGCGCAACTGCGCCAGCGCGCGCTGGGCATCGGCGCCATGATCGTGGCGCTCGACGTGATCCTGGTGGCCAGCATCTGGCTGCTCATGTGGTGTCTGATGCTCAAGCCTCTGAAGGCGATCGGCCAGTATGCGGCCGGCATCCAGGCAGGGCAGGGCGAAGCGTCCGGCACGCCGCCGAAAGCGTGGTTCCTGGGCGAGCTGCGCACCTTGTACCGCTCCATCCGCGACATGGTGGCGCTGCTCGACAGCCGCTACCGCGCCTTGCAGCGCAGCGAGGAGCGCGTGCAGATGGCCACCGGCGCGGCCAGCATCGGCATCTGGGACTGGAGCGTCCGCAGCGATGCCTTGCAGTGGGATGAGCAGATGTATGCGCAGTTCAAGGCCGACGCGGAAAGCGGCATGGCGCCTGCGGCGATCTGGCGCGCGGCGCTGATGCCGGACGACGTGCCGGCCGCCAAGGCGGCCCTGCGCGCCGCGCTGGGCGCCGGCCAGGCGTTCACGCACGAATACCGCATCCTGTGGCCCGATGGCGCCATCCGCTACATCAAGGCCGACGCCGTGATCTTCCGCGACGGGCAGGGCCGGCCCATGCGTCTGGTGGGCTCGAACTACGACATCACGGCGCACCGCGAGGCCGAACTGGAACTGCTGCGCCACCGCCACCACCTGGAAGAACTGGTGGCCGAGCGCACGAGCGCCCTGTCGGTGGCCGTCAGCCAGGCGCAGGCGGCGAACCGCGCCAAGAGCACCTTCCTGGCCAACATGAGCCATGAATTGCGCACGCCCTTGAATTCCGTGATCGGTTTTTCGCGCCTGATGGCCGCCTCGCCCAACATGCAGGACGATGAAAAGCGCAACCTGGCCATCATCCACCGCTCGGGCAACCATTTGCTCACCCTGATCAATGAAATCCTCGAACTGTCGAAGGGCGAGGCGGGCCGCCTGCAGGCGCAGACGGCCGTGGCGGCGCTGGCGCCGCTGCTGCAGGAAGTGATGGACATGCTGGGCATGCGCGCCGAGCAGCAGGGGCTGGCGCTGCGCCTCGATTGCGCGGACCTGCCCGCGGCCGTGCTGCTCGACGCGACGCGCCTGCGCCAGGTGCTGCTGAACCTGATGTCGAACGCCGTCAAGTTCGCCGGCGGCGGCGAGGTGACCTTGCGCGTGCGCGGCGAGCGGCGCGAGGGCGAACAATGGATGCTGTCGTTCGCCGTCAGCGACACGGGCATCGGCATCGCCCCGGAGGACCAGCAGCGCATCTTCGAGCCCTTCGTGCAGGCCGACAGCGCGGGACCGAAGGATGGCACGGGCCTGGGCCTGGCCATCTCGCGCGAATTCGTGCAGCTGATGAAAGGCGAGCTGACGGTGGAATCCATGCCGGGGCAGGGCGCCACTTTCCGTTTCAGCATTCCCGCGCAGGCGGCCGAGGCGCCCGTGCAGGCGCCCGTGCCGCTGCCCGCAATGCCGGCGCACGAGGCGCCGCCGGCACTGCGGGCGCAGGACTTGCAGCTGCTGGCCGGCGAGGAGCGCGCCGCCTTGCTGGTGGCGCTGCGCGAATTGAACCTGGCCAGGGTGGCCCTGCTGCTGGGCGCCTTGCCGCCGGCGGCGGCGCCCGTGCTGGCGCCGCTGCAGGCCATGCTCGACCAGCATCGGTACCGCCAGCTGTGCGACTTGCTGGAGAATGAGGAGGCGCTGGCGCACACGTGAAAGTGTGGGCTGACAACATCGGTTTCGCTGAAAAGACGGACTAAGTAGGGCCGATGGATGGTGCTAAATTGCAATAAAGATTATGATGATAGTACGTAGTTCATCGCAAAGAAATGTCTTGTCCAGCGCGGCAACGGACCGCCGCGCCTCATCCAAAGCTGAGAGAACTGCTACATGCACCGCGATTTTTCGGAAGTGAACTCGAAGGGCGAAGTACTGATCGTTGAAGATACGCCGGCTTCGCTGAAGCTGTTGAGCGATTTGCTGGGCGGCGCCGGCTATGCGGTGCGCCAGGCGCCGAACGGCGAACTGGCCCTGTGGACGGCCCAGGCGCGCCCGCCGGAGCTGATCCTGCTCGACGTGCGCATGCCGGGCCTCGACGGCTTTGAAGTGTGCCGCCGCCTGAAGGAAATTCCATCGCTGAGCCAGGTGCCGGTGATCTTCCTGTCGGCGCAATACGATACGGACGACAAGGTGCGCGGCTTTGCGCTGGGTGCCGTCGATTTCATCGCCAAGCCCTTCCAGGCCGAGGAAATCCTGGCCCGCACCGATGCCCACGTGCGTCTGGCGCGGGCGCAGCTGCAGCTGGCGCAGGAGCGCGCCAACCTGGAGCGGCGCGTGGCCGAGCGCACGGCCGAACTGGAGCAGGTGGCCAGCACCCTGGCGCGCGAAGTGCAGATCCGCCGCGCCAACGAAGAATTGCTGCGCCTGTCGGGCCAGGTCTTCGAAGCGACCCAGGACGCCATCCTGATCACCGACCCGGCCGGCGTCATCGTCACCGCCAATCCCGCGTTTACCCGCATCACCGGCTACGCCGCGCAGGAAGTGGTGGGCACGGACATCATGCGCCTGCACGCCGAATACACGGGCGAAGCGGTGCTGCTGGCCCTGCGCCAGGGCTTGCGCAGCAGCGGCTGCTGGTCGGGCGAGGTGCAGACGCGGCGCAAGAGCGGCGATACCTATCCCTGCCTGCTCAGCGCCTCCACCGTGCACGGCCCGGACGGCGCCGTCGTCAACTACATCGGCGTGTTCCTCGACATCAGCGAGCGCAAGGCCGAGCAGCATCTGATCGATTTCCTCTCCTACCACGATGCGCTGACGGGTTTGCCGAACCGCGTGCTGCTGCGCGAGCGTTTCGAACAGGCGCGCGCGAACGCCCTGCGCGACGGCCAGCAGGTGGTGCTGATGTGCCTGGACCTGGACCGCTTCAAGAACATCAACGATTCGCACGGCCAGGCTGTGGGCGACAAGGCCTTGCAGGTGGTGGCGCGTTTCCTGTCCGGCTGCGTGCGCGAGGGCGACACGGTGGTGCGCCAGGGCGGTGACGAATTCCAGATCCTGCTGCAGGACGATGCCCTGCTGGGCCGCACGCTGGCGCTGGCGCAAACCATCCTGGCCGGCCTGCGCGAAGAACTCAGCGTCGACGGCGAGCGCCTGGCGCTGACCACCAGCATCGGCATCGCCATGTGCCCGGCCGACGGCGACAGCCTCGACGACGTGCTGCGCCATGCCGACACGGCCCTGGTGCGCGCCAAGGAAATGGGGCGCGACCATTACGCCTTCTTTACGGAGCGCATGGGCAGCGATATCCGCGCCCGCCTGGCCATGCAGCAGCAGCTGCGCGGCGCCATCGGCCGCGATGAATTCGAAGTGCATTACCAGCCGCAGATGTGCTTGCGCACGGGCGCCATGCTGGGCGCGGAAGCGTTGTTGCGCTGGAATAACCCTGTGCTGGGCAAGGTGCCGCCCGGCCTGTTCATCGCGCTGGCCGAGGAGTATGGTTCCATCACGGCCATCGGCGAGTGGGTGCTCGAAAGCGTCTGCGCGCAGATCCGCGTGTGGCACGATGCGGGCCTGGGCAGCATCAAGGTGGCCGTCAACCTGTCCGGCAAGCAGTTCGCGCAGGACCGCACGGTGCCTTTCGTCGAGGCGACCTTGCGCAAATACGGCATCGCGCCCGCCTGCCTGGGCATCGAGATCACGGAAAGCACGGTGATGGGCGACCCGGACAAGGCCGTGGCGGCCCTGACGCGCCTGAAGGACATCGGCGTGGGCATTTCGCTCGACGACTTCGGCACCGGCTATTCCAGCCTCGGCTACCTGAAGCGCTTCCCCATCGACGTGCTGAAGATCGACAAATCCTTCGTCGACGACGTCACCACCAGCAGCAGCGACGCGGCCATCGCCCGCTCCGTCATCTCTCTGGCGCACAACCTCGACATGCGCGTCATCGCCGAGGGCGTGGAGACGCGCGAGCAGGTCGACTTCTTGACGGAACACGGCTGCGATGAAATGCAGGGCTATTATTTCAGCCGTCCCCTGGGCGCCGCATCGTTTACGGCCTTGCTGCGCGAACGGCGCACCCTGGCCATGGCCCAGGCCTAAGCGCCGCGGTGCGGCCGATGCACCATGCCGGTGCGTCCGCTGCAGCGCGGTGCGTGATTCTCACTTTTCCTTCCCCTGACGCTGGCACATATCCTGCTTAGGTAATCGCTTATTTACGCGATTGCCCCGCATGCCAGACAGCAGCCATCCAGTCATGCCTACACCAGCCAGCGCGCACGGCGCCTGGCAGGCGCACCTGCGCCTGGGCTTTGCGCTGCACGATGGCGTCAGCCGCCTCGTCGAGCGCACGCACAGCGGCCCCCTGCGCGTGCAAAAGCCCCTGTACCCGGAAGGCGATGGCGTCTGCCACGCCATCATCATCCATCCGCCCGGCGGCGTGGTGGGCGGCGACCAGCTGGCCGTCGACGCCACGGCGGGCGAGGGCGCGCACGCCTTGCTCACGTCGCCGGGCGCCGCCAAATGGTACCGCGCGAATGGCCACGTCTCGGGCCAGCACATCGTGCTGCGCGCGGGCCGCGGCGCCGCCATCGAGTGGCTGCCGCAGGAAAGCATTTTCTTCGACCAGGCCTGCGTGCGCCAGCTCCATGAAGTGGAGCTGGCGCCGGACGCCGGCTACATCGGCTGCGACATCGTCTGCCTGGGCCGCAGCGCCGCGGGGGAAATGTTCAACACGGGCAGCATCAGCCAGCAGGTGCGGATCCGCCGCGGCGGCAAGCTGCTGTGGTGGGAGCAGGGCGTGCTGGCCGCCCGCGGCGCGCTGATGGCCAGCCCCCTCGGCCTGGGCGGACACACGGTATGCGCCACCCTGATCGCCGTCGGCACGCCCGTTTCTTCCGCCGTACTGGCGGCCGTGCGCGGGATCGCCGTGCCGGAAGGCGCCGCATTTGGCGCCACGCAGATGAAATCGCTGGTGGCGGTGCGCCTGTTGTGCGGCGACAGCGAGGCGGCGCGCCGCGTCATGCTGGCCGCCTGGCAGTTGCTGCGCCCCGCCATGCTGGGGCGCGCCGCCGTCGTGCCCCGCATCTGGAACACTTGAACAGGAAAGAAGCACAAGGAAAACCATGGACCTGACTCCCCGCGAAAAAGACAAGCTGCTCATTTTTACGGCCGCGCTGCTGGCCGAACGGCGCCTGGCGCGCGGCTTGAAGCTCAATTACCCGGAAGCGGTGGCCCTGATCAGCGCCGCCATCATGGAAGGGGCGCGCGACGGCAAGTCGGTGGCGCAGCTGATGTCGGACGGCACGAAGATACTTTCGCGCGCGGACGTCATGGACGGCATCGCCGAGATGATCCCCGACATCCAGGTGGAAGCGACTTTCCCCGATGGCAGCAAGCTGGTGACCGTGCACCACCCGATACCGTAGTTTTTTTGCGAAGGAGCCCCTCATGACCCCAGGCGAATACCAGTTGGAAGAAGGCGAAATCAGCTTGAACGCGGGGCGCGCCACGGCCACCGTGGTGGTGGCCAACCGGGGCGACCGGCCCATCCAGGTCGGCTCGCACTTCCACTTTTTGAAGTCAACCCGGCACTGGCCTTCGAGCGCTGGCGCGCCTACGGCATGCGCCTGAACATCACGGCCGGCACGGCCGTGCGCTTCGAGCCGGGCCAGCAGCGCACGGTGGAACTGGTGGCGCTGGCGGGCGAGCGCAAGGTGTTCGGCTTCAATGGCGCAGTGATGGGCGAACTGCAAGACACGCCACCGGGAAAGGATTGAGATGGCCAGCATTCCCCGCGGCGCGTATGCCGAGATGTTCGGCCCCACCAAGGGCGACCGCATCCGCCTGGCCGACACGGCACTGTTCATCGAGATCGAGCATGATTACGCGATCTACGGCGAAGAAGTGAAATTCGGCGGCGGTAAAGTCATCCGGGACGGCATGGGCCAGTCGCAGCGTTGTGCGGCCGAGGTGATGGACACCGTCATCACGAATGCCGTCATCCTCGACCACTGGGGCATCGTGAAGGCGGACATCGGCCTGAAAAACGGCCTGATCTTCGGCATCGGCAAGGCGGGCAACCCGGACATCCAGCCCGGCGTCACGCTCGCCATCGGCGGCGCCACCGAGATCATCGCCGGCGAAGGCATGATCGTCACGGCCGGCGGCGTCGACACGCACATCCACTTCATCTGCCCGCAGCAGATCGAGGAAGCGCTGATGAGCGGCGTGACCACCATGCTGGGCGGCGGCACGGGGCCGGCCGTGGGCACGGCCGCCACCACCTGCACGCCGGGACCGTGGCACTTGCACGCCATGCTGGCCGCCGCCGACGCCTTCCCGATGAACCTGGGCTTCATGGGCAAAGGCAACGTCAGTTTGCCGCTGCCTCTGGAAGAACAGGTGCGCGCGGGCGCCATCGGCCTGAAACTGCACGAGGACTGGGGCAGCACGCCGGCCGCCATCGACAATTGCCTGTCGGTGGCCGACCGCATGGATATCCAGGTGGCGCTGCACAGCGATACCCTCAACGAAGGGGCTTCCTCGAACACACCTTGGCCGCCTTCAAGGACCGCACCATCCACACCTTCCACACGGAAGGGGCGGGCGGCGGCCATGCGCCCGACATCATCGCCGCCGTGGGCCAGTCCAACGTGCTGCCCTCGTCGACCAACCCGACGCGCCCGTTTACCGTCAACACGCTCGACGAGCACCTGGACATGCTGATGGTATGCCACCACCTGGACCCGGCGATTGCCGAAGACGTGGCCTTTGCCGAGTCGCGCATCCGCCGCGAAACCATCGCCGCCGAAGACATCCTGCACGATATCGGCGCCATCTCGATGATGTCGTCCGACTCGCAAGCCATGGGCCGCGTGGGCGAAGTGATCATGCGCACCTGGCAGACGGCGCACAAGATGAAGGTGCAGCGGGGCGCGCTGGCGCCCGACACGGCGCGCAGCGACAATTTCCGCGCCAAGCGCTACATCGCCAAGTACACGATCAACCCGGCCATCACGCATGGGATATCGCACGTGGTGGGTTCCATCGAGGCGGGCAAGATCGCCGATATCGTGCTGTGGAAGCCGGCCTTCTTCGGCGTCAAGCCGTCGATGATACTCAAGGGCGGCATGATCGCGGCCGCGCAGATGGGCGACCCGAACGCCTCGATTCCCACGCCGCAGCCCGTGCATTACCGCATGATGTTCGGCGCCTTCGGCGGCGGCCTGAAAAAGTCCTTCACCTTTGTCTCGCAGGCGGCCTACGAGCTCGATATCGGGCACCAGCTCAAACTCAATAAATCCATCATCGCCGTGAAAAACATGCGCGGCTTGCGCAAGGCCGACATGATCCACAACGGCGCCACGCCGCACATGGAAGTGGACCCGGAAACCTATGCCGTGCGCGCCGACGGCCAGCTGCTCGTGTGCGAGGCGGCGGCCGTGCTGCCCATGGCGCAGCGTTATTTTCTATTTTAAGCGGGAGACAAGCATGCTCACTTTGCATACCAAATTAGGTCCCGACGATGACCGCGCGCCGTTTGCCCAATTGGTGCTGCCCTACGACCAGCGCGAAAAATGCCGGCTGCGCGCCGTGCTGTCGAATGGCGACGACGTCGCCGTGTTCACCGTGCGCGGCACGGTGCTGCGCGACGGCGAGCGCATGACGGGGCCGGAAGGGCAGGTGGTGCGGGTCGTCGCCGCGCGCGAACCGACCTACCTGGTGCGCTGCGCGGATGCGCATACCCTGCTGCGCTGCGCTTTCCACCTGGGGAACCGCCACACGCAGGCGCAGGTGGGCGACGGCTTCTTGCGCATCCGCAAGGATGTGGTGTTGAGGGAGATGCTGGAGGGCTTGCAGGCGACGGTGACGGAAGAAAGCGCGCCGTTCGAGCCGGAAGCGGGCGCGTATGGCGGCGGCCATGGCCACCACGACGGCCACGGCCAGCACTTGCTGGCGCCCGTGCCGCTGCGGCAGAAAATCCACCGTCCAGGCGATGCGCTGGGCAGCGCATGATGCAGGCCTCGGCCCTGCTGCATCTGCTGCAGTTCGCCAGCCCGGCCTTGCCGATCGGCGCCTACAGCTATTCGCAGGGGCTGGAAGCGGCGCTCGAGTCAAGTCTGGTGCACGACGCGGCCACGGCGCGCGAGTGGATCGCGCAGCATCTGGCGCAGGTGGTGGCGCGCTGGGAGGCGCCTTTGTGCTGGCGCTTGATGCAGGCGTTTGCAGCGCAGGACCTGGGCGCCGTGCAGCGCTGGAGCGAGCGTTTCATCGCTTCGCGCGACACGGCGGAATTTCGCGCCGAAACCATCCAGATGGGATACTCGCTGACCAAATTGCTGGCCGAGCTGGGCGTGGCCGACGGCGTGCTGATCGACATGCTGCAGGGCGAGCCGGAAGTGGCCCTGCCCACCGCGTATGCCTGCGCCGTGGCGGCACTGGCCATCCCGCGCGAAGAGGCGCTGCTGGCCATGCTGTTCGCCTGGGCGGAAAACCAGGTGCTCGTCTGCGTGAAATCCGTGCCGCTGGGGCAGGTGGCGGGCCAGCGCCTGCTGCTGTCGCTGCGGCCGGACCTGGAAGCGGCGGCCCTCACGGCGCAAACCTTGGCAGACGACGAGATGGGCAACTGGGCGCCGGGCCTGTCGCTGCTGTCGATGCGGCACGAAGTGCAGTACAGCCGCCTGTACCGTTCCTGAACTATTCAACGAGAGAGCAAACATGACATCGATTACCTCCAATCCCCTGCGCGTGGGCATAGGCGGGCCCGTTGGCTCGGGCAAGACGGCCCTGTGCGAAATGCTGTGCAAGGGCATGCGCGAACGCTACGACATGGCCGTCATCACGAACGACATCTACACCAAGGAAGACATGGAAATCCTGCTGCGCGCCGACGCCTTGCCGGCCGAGCGCCTGATGGGCGTGGAAACGGGCGGCTGCCCGCACACGGCCATCCGCGAGGATGCGTCCATCAACCTGGAAGCGATCGCGCGTATGCAGGCTGATTTTCCCGATCTCGACCTGATCCTGGTCGAATCGGGCGGGGACAATCTGGCTGCCACCTTCAGCCCGGAACTGTCGGACCTGACGATTTACGTGATCGATGTGGCCGGCGGCGAAAATCCCGCGCAAGGGCGGCCCCGGCATCACGCGCTCCGACTTGTTGATCATCAACAAGACGGACCTGGCGCCGTACGTGGGCGCCAACCTCGACATCATGGCGCAGGACGCCAGGCGCATGCGCGGCGAGCGGCCCTTCGTGTTCACCAACCTGCGCAGCGGCGACGGCGTGCAGGCCGTGATCGATTTTATCCGCGAGCAAGGTTTGCTCGATCAACCAGGCAAGGAGCTGCAATGAGCGCAACACTGATGACAAAAACGGCCGCCGTGGCGGCACTGTGCCTGCTGGCCGTGCCCGCCATGGCCCACCCCGGTCATGGCGACAGCGTGGGCTTCCTGGCCGGCTTCGCCCATCCGTTCACGGGCATCGACCATTTGCTGGCCATGCTGGGCGTGGGTCTATGGGGCGGCCAGCAGCGCCGCGGCTGGGGCCAGCCTGCCACTTTCCTCGGCATGATGCTGTTCGGCGCGCTGGCCGGCATGGCGGGCTTGACGGTGCCGGGGTTGGAAACGGGCATCGCCGCGACGGTGGCGCTGGTGGGACTGGCCATCGCGCTGGCGCTGGCCTTGCCGAACTGGCTAGGCTTGGGATTGGTGGCCATGTTTGCGCTGGCGCATGGCAATGCGCATGGACAGGAATTGCCGTCCGCCTCGGCCGCGTGGGGCTTCATGCTGGCCTCGGCCATGCTGCTGTGTGCGGGACGTTTCACCGGCCAGGTGCTGGCCGAGCGCGTGCTGCGCCTGGCCGGCGTGGCCTTGACGGCTGCCGGCGTGGTGCTGATGGGAATGAATTAAGGGGCGGGGCGCTTGTCGGACAGAACGATGGGCGCGGCTTTTTCCGGATGCAAGCCCTGGTGGCCCGCATACACGGCGGCAATCGCCGCCATGTCGGCATCCTTGTCGCCCGTCAAGTATAAGTGGTCGACGACGCCCAGCACCTTGTTCGGGTAGTCGATGTAGACCAGCAACAGTGGCACCTTGGCGGCGACGGCCAGGTGATAGAAGCCGCTTTTCCAGTTCGGACGGTAGCTGCGCGTCGCTTCCGGCGTGATGGCCAGCCAGTACCAGTCGGCGGCCAGCATGCGCTCGGCCTGGCGCTGGATCGTGCCGCTGGTGGTGCTGCGGTCGACCGGTTCGCCGCCCAGGTAGCGCAGCACCTTGCCCATGGGGCCGCGGAACAGCGAATCCTTGGCCAGCCAGCGGAACGGCAGCGACAGCGCCCATTTTCCGAACAGGCCCACCATGAAATCCCAGTTCGACGTGTGCGGGTAGACGACGGCGATGCCGCGCGGCCCCGGCAAGGGGCGGAAGCGCATGCGCCAGCCGAACAGGTGCAGCACGCGCAGCGCGCAGCGCTGGTGCCAGGTCGGCAAGTCGCCCGCTTGTACAAATAAATCGTCCATTGATACCCTTCAGTGACACTGTTCTTAATGGGATGGCGCTGGTGGCCATTTTCCGTGAAGCAAAAATTCTGCGCAGGCATTCTATACGGGGCTGGCGATGGCGACAAGCAGCCGAGGCCGCTATTCATGCGGTGTCGGGGTCGTTTACACTGCCATTTTAACCATGCTTGCTTCCTGTGCCGGGCACTAAATGCACGGTATGTGGTCAAAACTTGATGCAAGGTTGATCCACCCGCTATGGAGCCATGGCATGAAAAACAGTATCGACGATGTACATGGGGAGCATGTTCGAACGGACACAGTGATGGCCGAGCTTGTTGAGCGTGGCGTGGCGTTTCATCACGCCCTGGGGCGAACGGTGGCGACCGCCTATTTGCGCGAGCACGCGGTGCCGGCCGAAGTAATACGCCGCGTCTTCAGCAGCGTGCAGGCGCGCCGCCCGGCCCGGCCGGCACGGCGCCGATGGCGCTGAAGGGCAGGTAAAAACGGCGGGCGCCGCGATCGTCGCGCAATCAGCGCGTTGGTATCGTTGCGCCCGCCGCCAAGGGGGATGAGCGGCGCAGTGCCGCTCGTGCTCAGGGGGCCGTTCAGGCTTGTGCGGCCAGCGCCGGGTAGTCCGTGTAGCCGGCGGCGTCCGGTGCATACAGGGTGTCCGGGTTCAGCGGGTTCAATGGCGCGTCGCTGTGCAGGCGGATGGGCAGGTCGGGGTTGGCGATGAACCACAGGCCGAAGGCCACGGCATCGGCTTCGCCCTTGGCCAGCAAGGCTTCGGCCGCCGCCTTGTCCATTTTCTCGTTGGCAATGTACACGCCGCCAAATTCCTGCTTCAGGTAGGGGCCCAGGCGGTCGTCACCGAGCGCTTCGCGGGCGCAGATGAAGGCGATGCCCCGTTTGCCCAGTTCGCGCGCCACATAGCCGAAGGTGGCGCGCGGGTCGGAATCGCCCATGTCGTGCGCGTCGCGGCGCGGCGCCAGGTGCATGCCCACTTTGTCCGCGCCCCACACGGCTATGCAGGCGTCCGTCACTTCCAGCATCAATCGGGCGCGGTTTTCAATCGAGCCGCCGTAGTTATCGGTGCGCAAGTTGGTGCTGTCTTGCAGGAACTGGTCGAGCAGATATCCATTGGCGCCATGGATTTCCACGCCGTCGAAGCCCGCTTTCTTTGCATTCTCTGCGCCCAGGCGGTAGGCCGCCACGATGCCGGGGATTTCTTCCGCGTCCAGCGCGCGCGGCGTGACGAATTCCTGTTGCGGGCGCACCAGGCTGACGTGGCCGGCCGGCTTGACGGCGCTGGGTGCCACGGGCAAATCGCCATTCAGGAACAGGGGCGCGGAAATGCGGCCCACATGCCACAGTTGCAGCACGATCTTGCCACCCGCCTCATGCACTGCGCGGGTGATGTGTTTCCAGCCTTCCACCTGCTGGTCGGACCAGATACCGGGCGTGTCCGCATAGCCCACGCCCTGCGGCGTGACGGCCGTCGCTTCCGAAATGATCATGCCGGCCGAAGCGCGCTGCGCGTAGTACTCGGCCATCAGGGCGTTGGGCACGCGGCCCGGATTGCCGGCGCGCGAACGCGTCAGCGGCGCCATGATGATGCGGTTTTTCAGTTGCAGGCTGCCGATGGTGATGGGGGCGAATAGGGTTGTCATGATTGTCATTTCCTTGTGGGGGGCCGGTCGGGCGGCGTTGAGATGGGGATGCTTACAAACCTTGTTGCATGTGGTCGAGAAAGGCCGCGATGGTGGTTTCGTTGCGGCTGAAGAAACTCCATTGGCCCACCTTGGTGGCCGAAATCAGGCCCGCCTTCTGCAAGCTGGCCAGGTGCGCCGACACCGTCGATTGCGACAGGTTCAGGCGGCGGTCGATCAGGCCGGCGCACACGCCCAGGTGCAGCGGGTGGTCCTGTTCCTGAAAATACTGTTCCGGCTCCTTGAGCCATTGCAAAATCTGCCGGCGCACGGGATTGGCCAGCGCCTTGTGGATGGCGTCGATATCCATGTTGTTTCTCCTCAATACACAATTCGCTTTTCAGCGATGTATATATCGTGATTGTTCAATTTTAATATCGTTATATTGCGATATACGTATCTTACGATATAAATGAAAAGCGTGCCGGCGGCGCGCGTTTTTGAAAGCTCAGGCGGGAAGGGGATTGCGCTGCAGCACGGCCGGGCCCGTCAGCACGATGCGCACCAGGTCCACCTGGCGCTGGGCGCCGGCCTTGGCGGTGGCGCTCTTGATTTGCGTGCGGGCCGTGTGGATGGAGATGCGTTGGCGTTCGGCGTATTCCTGCAGGGAGTAGCCGTTGACGAGCGCTTCCGTCAGGCGCGCCTCGGCCACGGTCATGCCATAGAAATTGCGCAGGGTCGCCGCCAGGGAGGTGATCAGGTCGCTGCTGTCGCTGAGGAAGACGGCGATGGCGCTGGCCGAGCCGAACGGGCTGTGCCAGGAGGGCAGGGGCGTGACGCGCAGGCGCAGCTGTTCTCCCGTCAAGCCGTTCAGGTTGAGCACGCCGCCGGGGCCGCCTGCCGCTGTCGTGCCCGTTTGGGCCGCCTCGTGCAGCATGCGCCGCAGCGCGCCGTTGTCCGCTTCGCGCGGGCAATACAGGGGCGCTCCCTCGCGCAGCTGCAGCAAGCGCGTTGACGCCGTCATGGCCAGCGCCCGCTCGTTGGCGTACAGCAATTGTGAGGTGGCGTCGAGCAACAGTACGCCGAACGGCAGCAATTCCAGCACCTGGGTGGAACTCTGGGACAGCACTTCCAGCCGGCGCAGTTTGCGCTGCAGGGCAAAGGCCGTCTGCAGGTGCGGCATCAGGCTGCGGATCAGCGCCAGCTCGCCCGCCTCGTAGACGCCCGCCTGTTCGCGGCGTACCACGGTGACGTTGGTGGAGCGCTCGGCGCGCAATTCGACGATGGCCGCCGCCGTATAGAAGATGTCTTGCGGGCGCAGCCAGTCCGTCCAGTACTCGGTTTTCTTCAGGCAATGGTCGGGAAACAGCATGGAGCCGGTGACGACGGCGCCCTCGCGGTGCAGGGTGGCGTCTTCCAGCCACACATTGCGCGCGCCGTAGTAGCTGGCAAAGCTGGCCATGGCCTCCGATTCGAAGCCATACGTGGCGGCCAGGCCGCTGCCCGGCAGCTGCACGTCGACCGAGCGGTTGCTGAAATCATTGGCCCAGATCAAACCCGCGTGCGATTTCAGTTGTTGCGCAAGGGCGGCGAGGAATTGCGACCAGGCGCCATGCCGCGTGGCCGCTTCATAGATCAGGGTAATCAGTGCCTGGCTGGCGACGGCGAGCGATGGCGTCATTGGCGATCCTCATGCGGCAAGCGATGGACAAGATCGCGGGCGGCCTTTGCTATGGCCGCCCGGCTTCCTTAACGCGATTCCAGCCAGCTTTTGCCGCCGGAGGTGCACGTGCTGAGGCTGGCGTACTGGCTGATATAGTTATAGCCGCTGCCGCAGCCGCCTTCGCCGGACTTGACGGGGCCATAGCAAGCGCCTTCATAGCTGAGCTTACCATTGACGGTGGTGCTTTTGACACAGAAATTGTAGTTGCTGGCCGTGGTGTTGTTGGGCAAGGTGGCGCCGTTGTTTTGCCCGCAACCGAGTTCCTTGCTCACGGCGCGCGCATAGTCGACCATGTGCTGGTAGGTGCCACTGTAATAGGCATCCGCCTTGGCTTTGTCTCCCTGTTTGCAGGCGGCAACGAGGCTATCGTATCCCGAGTCCGCCTGGGCGTAGTTGCCCGATACCTGGATGCCACAGGCGCTGGCCTGCTTGCGTTCCGTATCGCTGATCAGATTGCTGTACTGGCAGCTTGACGAGGTGCCGCCGCTGGCACTGGTGGAGCCGCTGCCCGAGCCGCTGTCGTCGCTGCCGCCGCCACCGCAGGCGGACAGCATGAGGCAGCCGAGCAAAGTGACGGCAAAGGTGGTTGGATGTGCTTGCATGATTTCCCCTGTGGACTGTGACTTGCCACCATGTGTCTGGTGGTATCTTTTTTATTGCTACAAGGAATTGTATCGGGCGTGTTTCTTGGAAACATCACCCATTTGGGGTATGCGCGGGCGGCACGGAGTGGGGTAGGGCGGCCGGCTGGCCGCCTTGGCAGGGATCAGGCGAAGTGGAACAGCAGCAAGGCGATGACGGCCGGCACGGTTTGCAGGTAGAGGATACGCGCCATGACGGTGGCTGCGCCCCACACGCCGGCCACGGCGATGCAGGTCAGGCCGAAGACGGTGAATGCATGGGCGATGGCCGCGTCCGGATGAAAAAGCCCAGCGCCAGCGCGGCGACAAGAAAGCCGTTGTAGCAGCCCTGGTTCGACATGGCGGGGCGCACGATCTCCGCCTTTTCCTTGCTCAGGCCAAAGACCTTGCGTCCGCGCGCATCGAACAGCACGGTTTCCAGCAGCACGATGTAGACGTGCAGCAGCAGGATGAGGGCGGTAAGGATTTGGGCCAGTAGCAGCATCGTTGTTCCCGAGAGTGAATGGATGCGGCAATTATGCTGCCAGACGCATGTTTTTTGGCAACAGCACTAGAAAAAATGTGCTTGCGGCAAGACTTTTCACCCAATGGTATACTTTTCCTTTTGCTCCTGTGGGGACGACCCCGCTCGATGTGGGGGCTGCATGGCGGGGACGACCCTGCCGCCTCGGGAGAAAAGTATGGCGTGGATCATTCTGGTATTGGCGGGTTTGCTGGAAATCGGCTGGGCCATCGGCCTCAAATACAGCGCCGGCTTTACCCGCCTCGTGCCCTCCGTCTTGACGGCGGTGTCCATGCTGGGCAGTGTGGTGATGCTGGGCCTGGCCTTGCGCACCTTGCCGCTGGGCACGGCCTACGCCATCTGGACGGGCATCGGCACCGTGGGCACGGCCATCTTCGGCATCATGGTGCTGGGCGAACCGGCCAGCGCCGCGCGCATCGCCTGCATCGCCCTGATCGTCTCCGGCATCCTGGGCTTGAAATTGCTCAGCCCGCAATAAAGGATGCCAGCATGAGTCTCGCCATGACGTATTTCTACCTGGCCATCGCCATCATCGCCGAAGTCATCGCCACCAGCGCCTTGAAGGCGTCCGAGGGCTTCAGCCGCTTGTGGCCCAGCATCATCACCGTGGTCGGCTACAGCATCGCCTTCTGGTGCTTGTCGCTGACCCTGAAGGTCATTCCTACCGGCATCGTGTATGCGATCTGGTCGGGCGTGGGCATCGTGCTCATTTCCGCCGTGGGCTGGTTCTGGTTCAAGCAAAGCCTCGATACGCCGGCCCTGATCGGCCTGGGGCTGATCATTGCCGGCGTGCTGGTGATTAATCTCTTTTCCAAATCAGTGGGGCATTGATCAGAAGCTGCTGGCCACCCGCGCCAGGTAATACCACTCGGCATTGGCTTGCGCGTTGACGTCCGGGAAGAGGATATAGGCGTCGAATTCGGCCGTCACGGGCGTGCCGTCCGCGCGCACGCCGATCTGCTCGCCCTGTTTGACCTTGTCAAAGCTGGACCAGGTCTTGATGAAGCGGTCGCTTGCATGCAGCTTGTCGTGCACGACGACCATGTTCAGCGCTTCCATGTCGGCATCGGCGATCGGTTCCGGTGGCGGCGCGTCGATGAAGCCGAGGAAGGCGAGCGTGTTCATGATGGCGCGGTAGGCCACATCCGGCGCGGCCGGGTCCGCGTGCTGGCCGCATTCCAGGGTCAGGGCATAGCCGCCCGTCGAGCGCATGTATTCCGTCGTGCCCACGCCATAGCGCAAGACCAGGCCCACCTGGTCGCTATTGCCCAGGCGGCGCTGCACGCCCTGACCGTAGGCATGCAGCCAGCCGTCGACGAAGCGGCGCACGCCCAGGCGGCGCGCCAGCGCGCGTTCCTTTTCTTCATGTTGAAACGGTTGCAGCGGGCCCTCGTTGTTGCGCGGTCCCACCATGACGAAGGGCTGGCTGTCGGCATTGAACGAGTGCAAGTCGAGCAGCACGTCGTGCTGGCCCAGCAGTGGGCACAGCCAGTTGGCGATACGGTCTTCGAAATCCTGTGGATGGTCGTTCGGAAACAGATTGCGGTTCAGGTTGCGGTCGCCGCTGCGCACGCCCTTGGCGTAGGCCAGCGGGTTGGTGATGGGCACGAAGGTGACGCTGCCGGCCACGATGGACAGGGCGCCGCTGTCGAGTTCAGCCATCACGCGGTGGATGCCCTTGGTGCCGCAGGTTTCATTGCCGTGCACGGCGCCCGTGACGATCAGGCGCGGGCCGCTGCCCTGGCCCGTGTAGTTGATGGACTTGAAGTGGAGTGCGCTGCTCATGCTGGACATATCCTATGCTGTTGCGGGAAGGGAAAGCGGGGTCGGCATATTTTAGCGGGATTCGCCGTGCACGCCTGCAAAAATGTGGCCATGCCGCACTCTGGCGTGGCATGATCGGCGCCACCGTTGTTTTCCCTTGCCGATTCCATGTCCAGTACGTCCCATCCTTCCCGCCTGTATGGCCTCGATACCTTGCGTGCGCTGGCCATCGTGCTCGTTTTCATGAACCACTATCTGCTGTTCGTCAGCGAGGGCGGGGCGTTCGGTTTCTGGGGCGAAATCGGCTGGGTAGGCGTGGACCTGTTCTTTGCCCTCAGCGGCTACCTGATCGGCAACCAGATCTTCGGGGCCTTGCGCAGCGCGCACGGCTTTTCACTGTCCCGCTTCTATGCGCGGAGATTTTTGCGCACCCTGCCCAATTTCTATGTCGTGCTGGCTTTGTATTATGTGTGGCCCGCGTTTCGCGGCGATAGCGCGCTATTGCCGCTGTGGAAATTCCTGACGTTTACGCAAAACATCAATCTGACGCCGGGCACGGCGTTTTCGCATGCGTGGTCGCTGTGTGTGGAAGAGCAGTTCTACGTGCTGCTGCCGGCCGTGGCGCTGGTGATCGCCGCCTGCCGCAAGTCCTTGCTGTGGGCCTGGCTGGCCGTGGCCGGCAGCTTGATCGTCGGCATGCTGGTGCGCGCCTACCTGTGGGATGAATACGTGCAAGTGCCGCGCGGCGGCCTTGGCTATTACAAGTATATTTATTACGCGTCGTGGTGCCGCTTCGACGAACTGGTGGCGGGCGTGGCCTTGGCGCTGATGAAGAATTACCACCCTGGTGCCTGGGCGCGCCTGACCTCCTACGGCAACCGCACCTTGCTGGCGGGAATCGCGGGCACGGCGCTGATGTTTTATGTGTTTCTCACCGATCACTATGGCTATGCGGTGACCGTGTTCGGCTATCCGGCCCTGGCCGTCAGTTTCAGCTTGCTGCTGATCGCCGCGCTCAGTCCCGGCAGCGCATTATATAAACTGCGCGTGCCGGGTGCGGCCAGCCTGGCCCTGTGGTCGTATGCGATTTATTTGTTGCACAAGCAGCTGTGCATCCTGCTGCGCCCACTGTTGCAGGAGATGGGATATGGGCCGGACGGCCTCGTGGCGATACTGATCAGTATCGCCGTCAGTATCTTTACGGGCTGGCTCCTGTATAGATTGGTGGAAACGCCGTTCATGCGCCTGCGGGCGCGTTATGTGCCCGCCAATCATGCGTGACGATTACATATCGATCACATCGAGCCCCCGCGGCGTGCCGACCAGCAATTCCAGGATGGCATGCACGCGCAGGTTCGTGTCTTCCTGTTCCGTGTTGTGGATCAGGGTGCGCAGGCCGGGCACGGCTTCCGCGATGTGGGGACTGGCATAGGCATTGATCAATAACAAGACAAGGTCCGTGGCGCCCGCGCCGGGCTGGCGCCGCAGCCGGTCGTGGATCACGTTCAGCAGCGCGCGCTGCATGCGCGGCGTGGGATTGCTGATGTAGGCGAAGACGCTCGGCGTGTTGGCGATGGCCGCGCAGATGCGCCGTTCGATCTCGTCTGGCTTCACGTCGGAGGCGATATCGAAATACGCGGCTTCCCAGCGCGTGCGCGCGTAGGGGTGATTGGGAGGGAAGGAGTCGGCCGTTTCAAAACCGCAGATGCGGCTCAGGGTTTTCAGCCAGGCGAATAGGGTGGAGTTCATGCCGCGATTCTAGCGGCATTCCGCATGCACCGGGCCGACTCTATATAAAAGGGGCTGACGCCCGGGAAGCGGATGAAAAACAGATTAAAGTTTCCTGTAAAACAGCTCTTGTCATTCTGGGAAAGCCTCTCTATAATGCTGGTCTTCGGGGCGGTTAGTTCAGCTGGTTAGAATACTTGGTCGACATCCAAGGGGTCGGGGATTCGAATTCCTCACCGCCCACCAGAATTTAGCAGTAAGTGGTTTTAAAGAGTTTTAAGCTGGCGCAAGCCGCAAGCGGTCATTTGAAATACAATGATCAACAAAAGTTTTACGGGCGGTTAGTTCAGCTGGTTAGAATACTTGGTCGACATCCAAGGGGTCGGGGATTCGAATTCCTCACCGCCCACCAGAATGCAGTTAGAGAGAAAGGTAAAGCCGGTTATGACACCGCGAACTACTACCAAGCTTTGGGAGTGACGCTAGTCGAACGGGTTTCCTTTGTCTCCAAAAAGTGAAAAACGCGGCTAGTCCGCGTTTTTTTGCGTCTGCGTTTTCCTTTCAGTTTTTCAGTCCACACCATTCATTGCAGTTTTACCTGGCGCCAGCGCCGATATGGAGATCAATATGCTTACAATCCGACTTCCCGATGGTTCCGCCCGTCAATTTGACGGCCCGGTCACCGTGGCCCAGGTTGCGGCCAATATTGGTACCGGCCTGGCCAAGGCTGCCCTGGCGGGCAAGGTCGACGGCAAGTTGGTCGATACCTCCTATCTGATCGAGCAAGACGCGGAACTGGCGATCGTCACGGACAAGGACGCCGACGGCCTGGAAGTGATCCGCCACTCGACGGCCCACTTGCTGGCATATGCCGTCAAGGAATTGTTCCCGGACGCGCAAGTGACCATCGGTCCCGTGATCGACAACGGCTTTTATTATGACTTCGCCTACAAGCGGCCGTTCACGCCGGAGGATCTGGTTGCGATCGAAAAGAAAATGGCGGAACTGGCCAAGAAGGATGAGCAAGTCACGCGCAAGGTTGTCGCGCGCGACGAAGCCATCGACTACTTCAAGGGCATCGGCGAAGCCTACAAGGCTGAACTGATCGGCTCCATCCCGGCCGACCAGGAAGTGTCGCTGTATTCCGAAGGCAAGTTCACGGACTTGTGCCGCGGCCCCCACGTGCCATCGACGGGCAAGCTGAAAGTCTTCAAATTGATGAAGCTGGCCGGCGCCTACTGGCGCGGCGACTCGAAAAACGAGATGCTGCAGCGTATCTATGGCACGGCCTGGGCCAAGAAGGAAGACCAGGAATTGTATCTGCACAACCTGGAAGAGGCGGAAAAGCGCGATCACCGCAAGCTGGGCAAGCAGCTCGATTTCTTCCATTTCCAGGAAGAAGCGCCAGGCCTGATCTTCTGGCACCCGAAAGGCTGGTCGATCTGGCAGCAGGTCGAACAATACATGCGCAATGTGTACCAGGTCAACGGTTACCAGGAAGTTAAGGCGCCGCAGATTCTCGACCGTGGTCTTTGGGAAAAAACCGGCCACTGGGATAATTACCGTGAAAACATGTTCATCACGGAATCGGAAAACCGCGCCTATGCGCTGAAGCCGATGAATTGCCCTGGTCATATCCAGATTTTCAACAATGGCATGCGCAGCTACCGCGACTTGCCATTGCGCTACGGCGAATTCGGCCAATGCCATCGCAACGAACCATCGGGCGCCTTGCACGGCATGATGCGCGTGCGCGGATTTACGCAGGATGACGGCCACATTTTCTGCCTGGAAGAGCAGATCGCCGGCGAAGTGACGGCCTTCCACCAGCAGGCCATGGATGTGTACACGGCGTTCGGCTTCACGAATATCGACGTGAAGCTGGCCTTGCGTCCCGATAACCGCATCGGCACGGAAGAATCGTGGGATTTTGCCGAGGAATCCCTGCGTTCGGCCTTGCGCGCCTGTGGCGTGGAATGGACGGAATTGCCGGGCGAGGGCGCGTTCTATGGTCCGAAGATCGAGTACCACCTGAAAGACAGCTTGGGCCGCGCATGGCAAGTGGGTACCGTGCAGATCGATCCGTCGATGCCGGGCCGCCTGGGTGCCGAATACGTGGCCGTGGACAACACGCGCCAGGTGCCGATCATGCTGCACCGCGCGATCGTGGGTTCGCTGGAACGTTTCATCGGCATCCTGATCGAACACTATGCGGGTGCCATGCCGTTGTGGCTGTCGCCGGTGCAAGTGTCAGTGTTGAATATTTCCGACGCCCAAGCTGATTATGTACAAGAAGTAACAACAAAACTGCGCAAAGCGGGGCTGCGCGTACAGGCTGATTTGCGTAACGAGAAGATTACCTATAAAATACGTGAACATTCCGTACAAAAATTGCCTTACATCTTAGTAATTGGCGACAAAGAGCGGGATGCGAATACAGTGGCCGTGCGGGCGCGGGGCAATGTCGATCTGGGCGTCATGTCCGTCGATGCCCTGATTGAGCGACTCAAACATGAAGTCGACACCAAGGCCTGACGAGGAAACTCGCTGCACGACCGTCTTACAAGATTTTTAAAGGAAATTACAATAGCTACTGACAAGTCACATCGCATCAATGGCGAAATCACTGCCCCTGAAATGCGTTTAAGCGGGGTCGATAACGAGCCACTCGGTATCGTAAGTTTGGCTGAAGCCTTCCGCCTGGCGGAAGAGGCAAACGTCGACCTGGTGGAAATTGCGCCTACCGCGCAGCCACCGGTGTGCCGTTTGATGGACTACGGCAAATTTAAGTATTCGGAGCAAAAGAAAGCTCACGAAGCCAAATTGAAGCAAAAGATCATCCTCGTGAAGGAAGTCAAATTCCGTCCGGGGACTGATGATGGTGACTACAATATCAAGTTGCGTAATCTCATCAAGTTCCTTGAAGACGGCGATAAAACCAAGATCACCTTGCGTTTCCGCGGTCGTGAGATGGCGCACCAGGATATTGGCTTCCGCATGCTGGAACGTCTGAAAGCCGATCTGGAGCCGTACGGCCAGGTCGAGCAGTTCCCGAAGATGGAAGGCCGCCAAATGATCATGGTTCTTTCGCCTAAGAAGAAGAAGTAAGTTACAATAGCGTTTTACTGTGGGTGGACACAGCGCGTGCCAGCATTGGCGCGGCGTCAAACCCCAGGCAGAATTTGCGCGGCCCGCTCAGCAATGTGCGGGCCGCGTGAACTGTAGCGGACTCGCATCCGCTGCACAACATGTGAAAGCAGGCATCTAAGCGCAGCGTCGTGTTGCCACCTGCAATCCTGTTATAAATGGAGCTGTCCGTAAGAGGACAGATTGCTATGCCTAAAATGAAGACCAAAAGCTCCGCGAAAAAACGTTTTCGCGTGCGTCCAGGTGGAACAGTCAAGTCGGGTCACGCGTTCAAACGCCACATCCTGACCAAGAAAACCACCAAAAACAAACGTCAGTTGCGCGGTACCCGTAACATCAACGCATCGGATGTCACATCCGTCATGCGCATGATGCCGACTGCTTAATCTCACACTCAATTTAAGGAGTTACTATGCCTAGAGTAAAACGTGGGGTTACAGCTCGTGCCCGTCATAAGAAGATTCTTGTTCAAGCTAAAGGCTACCGTGGTCGCCGCAGCCGTGTATACCGTGTTGCCAAGCAAGCAGTTATGCGCGCTGGCCAATACGCTTACCGCGATCGCCGCAACAAGAAGCGTGTTTTCCGCCGCCTGTGGATCGCCCGTATCAACGCCGCTTCCCGTGAGCATGGCGTAACGTACAGCGTATTCATGAACGGCTTGAAAAAGCAAATATCGAACTGGACCGTAAAGTCCTGGCCGATATGGCTGTGATGGACAAGCCAGCATTCGCTGCGATTGTCAACGCAGTGAAAGCAAAAATCGCTGCGTAAGCATCGGTCATTGCACAACGTCATCCCCAGGATGACGTTATAAAGAGCGGGGCAGGGGTGTACAACCACCTTGTGCCCCGTTTCCGTTTTTGATTGTTGGGTTCTAGATTACTAAATCCAGGATTGATTTCCAAAACAGGAAAAGCCGCATGAACTCCCTAGAAGAACTCGTCGTCTCGGCCCAGGCTGACTTTATCGCCGCCGCAGACGCTGCCGCACTTGAAAACGCCAAAGCCCGCTACCTGGGCAAGACTGGCCAGATTACCGAAATGATGAAGGGCCTGGGCAAGCTGGACCCGGACGCGCGCAAGGCGCAGGGCGCCCTGATCAACGCCGTCAAAGTGCAGATCGAAGACGCGCTGACGGCGCGCCGTGATGCGCTGGCCGATGCCCAGATGCAAGGCCGTCTGAACGCCGAAGCGATCGACGTGACCCTGCCGGGCCGTGGCCGCATGCCCGGCGGCATCCATCCCGTGATGCGCACGTGGGAACGGGTCGAGGAAATCTTCCGCTCGATCGGTTTCGACGTGGCCGACGGCCCCGAAATCGAAAACGACTGGACCAACTTCACGGCGCTCAACAGCCCGGAAAACCACCCAGCCCGTTCCATGCAAGACACGTTCTACATCGATGGCAACGACACCGATGGCAAGCCCTTGCTGCTGCGCACGCACACAAGCCCGATGCAGGTGCGCTATGCGCGCACGCATACGCCGCCGATCAAGGTCATCGCGCCGGGCCGCACCTACCGCGTCGACAGCGACGCCACTCATTCGCCGATGTTCCACCAGGTCGAAGGCCTGTGGATCGCCGAAGACATCAGCTTTGCCGACCTGAAGGGCGTGTACCTGAACTTCGTCAAGGCCTTCTTCGAAACGGACGACCTGCAGGTGCGCTTCCGCCCGTCGTACTTCCCGTTCACGGAACCGTCGGCCGAGATCGACATCGCCTTCGGCTCCGGTCCTTTGAAGGGCCGCTGGCTGGAAGTGTCGGGCGCCGGCCAGGTGCATCCGACCGTGGTGAAGAACTTCGGCCTCGATCCCGAGAAATTCATCGGTTTCGCTTTCGGCTCCGGCCTGGAACGCTTGACGATGCTGCGCTATGGCATCAATGACCTGCGTCTGTTCTATGAAGGCGACTTGCGTTTCTTGAAGCAATTCAACTAAGCGTTGTTCCGTTTGATTCATGGCGCTTGAGCGCCCGTGCGCTCGCGCTGTGAGCTTTGACCCTTTGAAGGCTTGATTATGCAATTTTCCGAAAACTGGCTCCGTACCATGGTCGATCCGAAGATGACTTCGGACGAACTGGCCCATCTGCTGACCATGTCCGGTCTCGAAGTCGAGGACGTCGATCCCGTCGCCCCGCCTTTCTCGAACGTGGTGGTAGGTTTGGTCCTGGAGATGGAAAAACATCCGAACGCGGACCGCCTGAACGTGTGCCAGGTTGACGTCGGCACGGGCACCATGCTCAACATCGTCTGCGGCGCGCCCAACGTGCGCCCGGGCTTGAAAGTCGTCTGCGCGATGGCGGGCGCCGTGCTGCCCCCGGCGCCGATGGCAAGCCGTTTGAAATCAAGGTGGGCCAGCTGCGCGGCGTCGAGTCGCAAGGCATGCTGTGCTCCGCGCGCGAATTGAAATTGTCGGAAGAAAACGCCGGCTTGATGGAATTGCCGGACGACGCGCCGATCGGCCAGAATTTCCGCGATTACTTTGCCTTGAACGACTTGAAATTCACCATCAAGTTGACGCCGAACAAGGCGGACTGCCTGTCCGTGCTGGGCGTGGCGCGCGAAGTGTCGGCACTCACGGGCGTACCGCTAAATGCGCCGCAGTTCCGCGCCGTGCCGGTTTCCAGCGACGAAGTCCTGCCCGTGAAAGTCAGCGCGCCGGACCTGTGCGGCCGTTTCACGGGTCGCGTCATCCGCGGCCTGAACGCCAAGGCAGCCACGCCGGACTGGATGAAGCAGCGCCTCGAGCGCAGCGGCCAGCGTCCGCTGTCGGCCCTGGTCGATATTTCCAACTATGTCATGCTGGAACTGGGCCGTCCCAGCCACGTGTTTGACCTGGCAAAGATCCACGGCAGCCTCGACGTGCGTTGGGGCAAGGCGGGCGAATCCGTCAAGCTGTTGAATGGCAACACCGTTGCCGTCGACGAGTGGATTGGCGTCATTGCGGACGACCAGGAAATCGAATCGCTGGCCGGCATCATGGGCGGCGACGCCAGTTCCGTGTCGGACGATACGGACAGCATCTACCTGGAAGCGGCATTCTGGTGGCCGAACGCCATCCAGGGCCGCGCCCGCCGTTTGAATTTCTCGACCGATGCGGCGTACCGCTTCGAGCGCGGCGTCGATTTCGCCACCACCGTCGAGCACATCGAGCGCATCACGGCCCTGATCGTGGAAATCTGCGGCACGCCGGCCACCACCGTCGGCCCCGTCGACGACCACGTGGTGAACTTGCCGCAACGCCAGCCCGTGTCGATGCGCACGGCGCGCGCGCAAAAAGTCATCGGCGTGCCGCTCAACGATGAGCTGATCGCCGACATCTTCACGCGCCTGGCGCTGCCGTTCACCCTGGCGGACGGCGTGTTTTCCGTGACCTCTCCCAGCTACCGTTTCGACATCGAGATCGAGGAAGACCTGATCGAGGAAGTGGCGCGCGTGTACGGTTTTGAAAACATCCCGACCTTGCCGCCCGTGGCCGCGAACGTGATGCAGATTGCACCGGAAAATACCCGCTCCTTGTTTGCGGTACGTCATGAGCTGGCCGACCTGGGCTTCCAGGAAGTGGTTAACATGAGCTTTGTCGATGCGGCATGGGAGCGCGATTTCTCGGGCAATACGCATCCGATCAAATTGCAGAATCCGATCGCCAGCCAGATGAGCGTGATGCGTTCCTCGCTGATCGGCAGCCTGATCGCCAACGTGCGCTACAACCTGAACCGCAAGACGAACCGCGTGCGCATCTTCGAAGTGGGCGCCATCTACCAGCGCGACGACAGCGTGCAAAACGGCCCCTTGTCGGTGGCCGGCTACGCCCAGCCCAAGCGTGTGGCGGCCATGGCCTACGGCGCGGTGGCCGACGAACAGTGGGGTCAGCCGTCCCGCACGGTCGACTTCTTCGACGTGAAGGCGGACCTGGAAGCGCTGTTCGCGCCGCTGGTCTTGCGTTTCACCAAGGCGGAACATCCAGCCCTGCATCCGGGCCGTTCGGCCAATGTGGAACTCGACGGCAAGGTCATCGGTTTCATCGGCGAATTGCACCCGCGCTGGATGCAAAAGTACGACCTGCCGCTGGCGCCCGTGCTGTTCGAAGTCGATGCCGCTGCCCTGACGCAAAGAGTCGTGCCCGTGTACCAGGAAATCTCGAAATTCCCTGGCGCCAGCCGCGACCTGGCCGTGGTCGTCAAGCAATCGGTGGCCGTGCAGGATCTGCTCGACAGTTTCCACGCCGCCGCCAAGGCAAGCCCTGCGGCGCGTATCGTGCAAGCCATTGTTTTATTTGATGAATATCGTGGAAAAGGGCTGGAAACGGATGAAAAAAGCCTTGCTTTCCGGATTAGCTTGCAAGATACTCAAAACACCCTGCAAGACGATGTCGTCGATGGCCTGATGGCTGTCCTGATCGATGCCGCCAAGCAGGGCCACGACGCGAAACTGCGTTCGTAATTACCGGACTGGCCGTCGCTTTTTGCGTGACGGCCTTTCCGTCGTCAACCGTAGACGAGCTTGCCATGTGGCAGGCTCGGGCGCACAGAAAAGGCAGGGCAGGAAAATTAATAACAGCGACGTTGATTCCGCCGTACTGCAATCCGCACTGGCCGCCGATTTGCATCGGGCCATGCTGGTTGCCAAAGTGCGCCAGGAAGCGGAAAAAGATTTACCCACCTTGACCAAGGCGGAATTGGCCGAACTGTTGTTCGAGCAAGTTGGCCTGAACAAGCGCGAAGCGAAGGATATGGTCGAGACCTTTTTCGACGAAATCCGCAATGCGCTTGAGCGCGGCGAGGCCGTCAAATTGTCCGGTTTCGGCAATTTCCAGCTGCGCGACAAGCCGCAACGGCCGGGCCGCAATCCGAAGACGGGTGAAGAGATTCCCATCACGGCGCGCCGCGTCGTGACCTTTCATGCGAGCCAGAAGCTGAAAAGCATGGTCGAAGAGACCAGTCCGCTGGCACGTGCTGCCTGAGTGAGTGGCGATGAACGAGCGCATCAGTAAAACCGAGTTGATCGCCCCCTTGCCGCCCATTCCGGCGAAACGCTATTTCACGATCGGCGAGGTGAGCGAGTTGTGCGGCGTCAAACCGCACGTGCTGCGCTACTGGGAGCAGGAGTTTTCTCAGCTCAAGCCGGTCAAACGACGTGGCAACCGCCGTTATTATCAGCACCATGAGGTGCTGTTGATACGCCGCATCCGCGAATTGCTGTATGAGCAGGGTTTTACCATCAGCGGCGCGCGCAACAAGCTCGATAGCCGTGGCGCATCGCATGCCATTCTTGATGAGCTGCCTGTGCTGCCGGCCATGCCCGTCGTGCCGCAGGAAGCGCCGCTGGACCGCGCGTGGATACGCAATGAATTAATGGCGATTTTAAACTTGCTAAAATAAGATTTGTACCAATATAGGTGGGGTTGTCCGGTACCGCTTGACTATACTGCATGGGCGCTCCGGCTCCGCCTTGGCGCTGCCGCTACCGTACGGTGCGCCATATTTTGAATATAATGTTAATGTTGCGTTTTTGTTAGTGACGCTAGGCCGGAGCAGCGTTCAGGTTCCGGTAGTCTTTCCCAGGCCAGGAAAATTTAAGGGGAAACAATGATACGCGTTGCCATTTGTGATGATCACCAAATAGTACGAGCTGGATTCAAACAGATTTTTTCGTCGTCAGACGATTTCAGTGTGGTGGCGGAAGCCGGTACGGGGCGCGAAGCGCTCGATATCGCCCGCCGCGAAATTTGCGATGTATTGCTGCTCGATATAGCCATGCCCGACCAGAGCGGCATCGATACCTTGCGCACGATCCGCCAGGGCCAGCCGGAATTGCCCGTGCTGATCCTCAGCGGCTATCCTGCGCAGCAATACGCGCTGAACCTGTTCAAGATGGGCGCGAATGGCTATCTGAACAAGGAATGCGAAGCCGATGAGCTGATGACGGCCGTGCGCACCGTATTCCAGGGGCGCCGCTATGTCAGCTCCACCGTGGGCGAGTTGCTGGCGCAGTCGTTCGACCGCGACACGAATGCGGCCTTGCATACGGAATTGTCGGACCGCGAGTTCCAGGTCTTCCTGCGCCTGGCGCGCGGCGCCACCGTGTCCGATATCGGCGTGGCCTTGTCGCTGAGCATCAAGACGGTGAGCACCTACCGTACGCGCATCATGGAAAAAATGGGCTTGCAATCGAACAGCGACTTGACCTATTACGCAATGAAAAACAATTTGCTTGACTAGCGCTGCGGTGCGATCATGGCAGCATGATCGCTCAGCCAGCTAGCCGGGCACGACTTGATGTTGTGCAGTGCAGCAGTTTGTGGCGAGGACTATAATTGGCCGGCGCCGGCGCTCTCTCCCGCGCCGAACCTTGCTAAGGATGCACATCAGGATGTATTTCACCGCTGAACCGGCCCCGAATCACCGCCTGCCCCTGTACAAGACGATCCTGTGCGTGACTTGCGCCTTGCTGCTTGTACTCAATGGTTTCAGTCTCTATCATAACCTGCAGTCGCTGAAGGGCACGAACGCCTTGCTCAGCCAGAGCGCCCGCGTGGCGGACCGCCTGCAGTATTTGAACGTGCTCGTGCTCGATGCGGAAAGCAGCTTGCGCGGCTATTTCATTTCCGGCTCGGAAACCTATCTGGGACCGTCGAAGACCGCCACCACCGAAATCGAAAACGAATTCAACGAGCTGCAGACCTTGCTCGCAGGCAGTCCCACCCAACTGAAGAACCTGGGCCAGCTGAAAAGCTTGATCCGTCGCAAGATGTCGATGCTGCAACAGTCGATCGACGTCTACAAGCAGGGCGGGCTGGCCGAGATCGTCAACATTTCCCGCGTGACCGATGACCGCGCCACCATGGACGAGATCCGCCTGCAGGTGGTGATCATGACGCGCGAGCAGAATGAAGCGCTGTCGTCCGGCAGCGCCGCCTTTTATCATGAGTACCAGAAAGCCGTGCTGCTCGGCATCGGCATCAATGCCCTGGCCATCCTCGTGCTGATCATGTTTTACCAGCTGGTGCGGCGCAGCTTCCAGAACCGCGCGGCCGTCGAATATGCATTGCAAAATGCCAACGACACCCTGGAATCGACGGTCAGCAAGCGCACGGAGCAGTTATCCGTGCTGTCGCGCCATTTGATCAGTGTCAATGAAGTGGAAAAGGCGCGCCTGGCGCGCGAGCTGCACGATGAGCTGGGCGCCAACCTGACCTCGATCAGCATGGACCTGGGGGCCGTCACGCAGCAACTGGCGCATACACAGCCTGACCTGGCCGCGCAATTGCGCCGCGCCAAGGCGACCTTGCTGGAGACGGTGGAACTGAAGCGCCGCATCGTCGAAGATCTGCGCCCCAGCTTGCTGGACAACCTGGGCCTGTGCGCCGCCATCGAAAGCTATTGCGAGGATTTTGCGCGCATGAGCTCGGTTCGCTGCGAAACGGATGTGGCCATCAATATCGACAACCGCGAAGCGACCCTGACGATCGCCCTGTTCCGCATCGTGCAGGAATCGCTGACGAATATTCTCAAATATGCGCGCGCCGGCATGGTCAGCGTGACATTGAAGCGCAACGAGCACGGCCTGGTGCTGCGCGTGATCGACGACGGCATCGGCATCACGGAAGATGCGCTGCAAAAACCCATGTCGCACGGCTTGCTGGGCATGCGCGAACGTGCCTTGTTGCTGGGCGGCACCCTCACCGTGCGCCAGGGGCCGGAAGGCAAGGGGACGTGCGTGGAAGCCGTGATTCCCTTGCCGCTGACGCCGGAGCCGGAAGAGATCGACGAAGACGCCAGCGTGTGAGTGTTTCTGAATGCAAAAAAATGGCCGGGCATGCAGCCCGGCCATTTTTTTATCCATCCTGTCAGATCAGCAGCGTGATACGTCGCGCAGCAAACGGTCGTATTCCGTCTTGGCGACCTTGTAGCACTCGCCCGCATAGCATTCCAGGCCGGCGCGGTCCAGCACCGTGATATTGCCGCGGCGATAGTGGATCAAGCCTTCTTCCTGCAGCTTGCCGGCGGCGGCCGTGATGCTTTCGCGGCGCACGCCCAGCATGATGGAGATCAGCTCCTGCGTCACCTTCAATTCGTTCGATGGCGAACGGTCCAGGCGGTCCAGCAGCCAGCGGCACAGCTTTTGCTCGATCGAGCTGTGGCGGCCGCCGACGGCGTTCTGCGCCATCTGCGCAAACAGGGCGTTGGTGTAGCGCATCAGCAGCTGGGGCAGGGCGCCGCCTTGATTGAAGGCATCGCGCAAGCTTTGCGTTTTCAGGCGGTAGCCGTAACCGGCGCTTTGCACGACGGCCGTGCACATGGCGCGCTCGCCTGCCAGCAGCGAGGCACCAGCCACGCCTTCATGGCCGACGACGGCGATTTCCGTCGTGGCGCCGTCTTCCATCACGTACAGCAAGGAAATGATGGCGGTGGTGGGGAAGTAGCTGTATTCCAGGTTGTTACCGTAGGCATACAGTTCCTTGCCGAAAGGCAGTTCCACCAGTTCCAGGTCTTCGAACAGCGATTCGAGCGCGGCGCGCGGCAGGGCGGCCAGCAATTCATTCTGTTGTGCACTGCTGAGGCTAACCCGCGACGCAAGCTTGATTTCCCGTCCGGCCGCCGGCATGGCGCGCGGCAGCAGCTGGTTCTTCTGGACCGGGGCGATAAGTTGAGTATGGCTCATAGTATTCCTCACAGGCTTTTTACATCGGAGTGCGACTGCCGCGTTGCCGGTCAAAAAAGCTGCCGTACTCATGTGATAACGGTGTTTCTTTCGACCGCGCGGTGCAGATCGCGATGTAGCTACTTTAAAAGCTTATGTAAGTGGCGAACATAAGATTAGCAGTCGCCACTTTGTAGTCTCTTTTGAGGCGAAATTGTAGTCCTTGTCCTACGTGCACACTTTTGACTAGCTAGCCTTGCGCCGTTCTGCGCGATTTTGTGATATGACGCGCGGCTTGTTGGCGCTCCACAGGCCGGCCGGACGCACGCTGGGCAAGCCGTCGCGCACGGTCGCGGCGGGTGCCTGGCGCGGGCCTGGCACCTCGTGTTCCCCCAGTCGGAAGCGGCTCACGGCCTGCGTCAGGGCCTCGCCTTCCTGGTGCAGGCGCTGCGAACCGGCGCGCGCCTCGTCGACCAGACCCGCGTTCTGGCGCGTCATGTCGTCGATCTGCGCCAGCGCCTGGTTGATGCGGGCGATCTCGCCATTCTGCTCGGCGCCGGCGCTGCTGATGCGTCCGATCACCACGGCCACTTCCTGCACGGCATCGACGACTTGCCGCATGGTGCTGCCGGCGGCATTGACCAGGTCGCCGCCCGCATCGACGGTGGCGACGGAATCGCCGATCAGGCGCTTGATTTCCAGCGCCGCCTCGTTCGAGCGCTGCGCCAGGCTGCGCACCTCGGCCGCCACGACGGCAAAGCCGCGCCCTTGTTCGCCCGCGCGCGCCGCTTCCACGGCCGCGTTCAGGGCCAGGATATTCGTCTGGAAGGCGATGCCGTTGATGACGCCGATGATGTCGACGATCTTGTGCGAGCTGGCCTTGATCGAGGCCATGGTCTCGACCACGGCGCCCACGGTGTGCCCGCCGCGCAGCGCCACGTCGGCCGCCGTTGCCACCAGGGTGCGTCCCTGTCCTACGTGGGCTTCGTTGCGGCCCACGGTGGCCGTCAGCTCGCGCATCGAGTCGACGGTGGCGCCCAGCGCGTCCGCTTGCGTGGCCGTGTGGCCGGACAGGGCCGCGTTGCCCTGGGCGATATCGGCGCCGGCGGCGGCGATGACGGCCGCGCCGCCGCGGATTTCCCGCACCAGGGTGGCCAGGCCATGCGTCATGGCGCCGAAGTCGCGCACCAGGTCGCCGATTTCGTCGTGCGCCTGCGAGGTGATGCGCTGCGACAGGTCGCCCGCCGCCGCCGCGCCGACGGCCAGGCGCAATTGCGTCACGTCGCGCGCAAACGCGGCATAAAAGCCCGCGCACAGGTAGGCTGCGGCCAGCAGCACCAGCAGCATGGCGGCCAGGATCAGGCCGCGGCGCGCTTCGTCGCGGGCGACGCGCTGCGCCAGCAGGCTGTCGAGCGCGGAGGCGGAGGCGCCGGACAGCGCGTGCAGGGCGTCGATCGCCTGCATGCCGGCCGCGTGGAATTGCGCGCCCGAGGTCTGGTCGTAGGAATTTGTCACTTCATTCTTCGTACGTTCGAGGAAGGCGAGAGCTGCCGGCACGGCTTTCAGGGCAGGCTGCAGGCTGGCGCGCAAATCCGGCCTGGCGGCGAAGATTTCATCGAAGCGGGCCGGCAGGCGTTCCAGTTCGTGGCGCGCGATCAGGGCGTTGGCGTTGACCAGCTGGTCCTCGTTCGCTTCGAACAGGCCCGTGTCGATGTAGGCGGCGCCGCGCCCGGCGATGTCGGACAGGCTTTCGGTCAGGTCGGGCAGGGTGGCCGTGAAGACGGCGCTCAGGTGGTTGGCGCCCGCGTCCGGGTCCAGGCTCAGGTGCGAACGGTCGGCCACCAGCTGGCCCAGCTTGGCCGCCTGGCGCAGCAGCGCCGTGTGCGCCGCGTAGCTGTCGCGCGCCGCCAGGCCCGCCTGGCGGCCCAGCAGTGCTTGCCACTGCTTCGTCAGCTCGGCCGCCTGCGGCAGGCCCGCGCCGGCCGGCAAACGCCCCAGGGCCGCCAGCGCGGCCGTGATGCGCGCATTGACGGCCGTGTTGTCCATGCCCGCCTTGCCGCTCAGGCGCAGGTGCTCGAGGCCGCGCCGCTGCTGCAGCAGGCGCGTGCCTTCCTGCAGCTGGCGCACATACGCCACGCCCCGCTGCGCATCCTGCGCCTGGGCCAGCGACTTGCCCAGTTCCGAGATCAGCAGGGTGGTCGCCAGCGCCAGCGGCAGCAGGAAGACCAGGCAGACAAGCATGAATTTGGGCAGCAGGCGCAGGCGCTGCATGAGTCGGACGGCGGGGGTGAGGAGCATTTTCATCGGGTTTCCAGGGTAGGGTGACAACATTTCTGCACTGCAATGTTGCCTGCGGATTGTGACCCCTTGATGAAGCGGGCGATTTTGCCGTTCGCCACAGTGAAGCAGTTCACACGGAAGGCCGATCCTTCTGTAAAATCGAGGGTTTTTTGCGAGGGCCATATTATGGTCACCAATATGGCCAACGAGAACGACATCCACACCCCCGATTCCACCGACAGCGCGGACAACGCCGCGGCGCCAGCCAGCAGCAAGGCGCCGGCCGTGATCGCGCGCGAAGTGCAGCGCCGCCGCACCTTCGGCATCATTTCCCACCCGGATGCGGGCAAGACCACGCTGACGGAAAAACTGCTGCTGTTCTCGGGCGCGATCCAGATGGCCGGTACCGTCAAGGCCCGCAAATCGGGCCGCCACGCGACGTCGGACTGGATGGAGATCGAGAAGCAGCGCGGCATTTCCGTCGCTTCCTCGGTGATGCAGTTCGAATTCCGCGACCACGTCGTCAACCTGCTCGACACCCCGGGCCACCAGGACTTCTCGGAAGATACCTACCGCGTGCTGACGGCGGTCGACTCGGCGCTGATGGTGATCGATGCGGCCAAGGGCGTGGAAGCGCAGACGATCAAGCTGCTGGCCGTCTGCCGCATGCGCAATACGCCCATCGTCACGTTCATGAACAAGATGGACCGCGAGACGCGCGATCCGCTGGACCTGCTCGACGAACTCGAGTCGGTGCTGAAGATCCAGTGCGCGCCCGTCACCTGGCCTATCGGCATGGGCAAGAACTTCCGCGGCGTGTACCACCTGCTGAACGACGAGATCATGCTGTTCAAGGCGGGCGAGGAAAAGGCCGACGGCGCCTTCGAAATCATCAAGGGCATCGACAATCCCCGCCTGCAGGAGATGTTCCCGCTGGAGATGGATCAGTTGCGCATGGAAGTCGAATTGGTGCACGGCGCGTCGAATCCGTTCAACCTGGAGGAATTCCTTTCCGGCGTGCAGACGCCCGTGTTCTTCGGTTCGGCCATCAACAACTTCGGCGTGCGCGAGATTCTCTCCGCTCTGGTCGACTGGGCGCCGGCGCCGCGCCCGCGCGACGCGACCGTGCGTTCCGTCGATCCGACCGAGCAGCCCTTCACCGGTTTCGTCTTCAAGATCCAGGCCAATATGGACCCGGCCCACCGCGACCGCATCGCCTTCCTGCGCGTGTGCTCGGGACGTTTCGAGCGCGGCATGAAGGTCAAGCACTTGCGCCTGGGGCGCGAGATCAAGGTGTCGAACGTGGTGACCTTCATGGCTTCCTCGCGCGAACAGGTGGAAGAAGCGTACGCGGGCGACATCATCGGCTTGCCGAACCATGGCAACATGCAGATCGGCGACAGTTTTTCCGAAGGCGAGATGCTGACGTTTACGGGCATCCCGTACTTCGCGCCGGACTTCTTCCGCTCCGTGCGCATCCGTAATCCGCTGAAGATCAAGCAGTTGCACAAGGGCTTGCAGCAGCTGGGCGAAGAGGGCGCGGTGCAGGTCTTCAAGCCGGTGCAGGGCGGCGAACTGGTACTGGGCGCCGTCGGCGTGCTGCAGTTCGAAGTGGTGGCCAGCCGTTTGCTCAACGAGTACGGCGTCGATGCCGTGTTCGAAGGCACCAGCATCAGCAGCGCGCGCTGGGTCAGCTGCGACGACAAGCGCGTCCTGCAGGACTTCGAAAACGCGCTGGGCCACAACGTGGCCTACGATGCGGCCGGCAACATGGCTTACCTGGCCACGTCGGGCGTCAACCTGCGGTTGACGGAAGAGCGCTGGCCGAAGCTGACATTCCACGCGACGCGCGAGCATTCGGCGAAATTGGCCTGATGTGGGTGGTGTCGGGTTACGCGCTTCGCGCTAACCCGACCTACGCCGACCTACCTGTTCATGGCGTAGGTCGGATTAGGCCAACGGCCGTAATCCGACACCATCGTTGGCAGCAACTCAAGCCGGCAAAATCGTGCGCGTGCTCCAGTCGCGCCGCTCCAGCAGCAATGCCGTCAGCTGCGCCGCCGTCATCGGGCGCGCGAAGAAGTAGCCCTGCACGTTGTCGCAGCCCGCCGTTCTCAAAAACTCCACCTGCTGCAAGGTCTCCACCCCTTCGGCCACCACCTTCAGGTGCAGGCTGTGCGCCATGGCGATGATGGCCGTGACGATGGCTTCGCCCTCGCCCGGCAGGTCGTGCACGAAGCTGCGGTCAATCTTCAATTGGTCGATCGGCAGGCGCTTCAGGTAGGACATCGACGAATAGCCGGTGCCGAAATCGTCGACGGACAAATGGATGCCCGTTTCCTGCAGGCGCCGCATCAGTTCCACGTTGGCGTGGATATTGTCCATCAAGACCCCTTCCGTGATTTCCAGCTCCAGCAAGCCATGCGGCAGCTGCGTTTCGTGCAGGATGGCGCGGATATCGTCCATCAGGCCCGGGTCGCGCGCCTGGCAGGCCGACAGGTTGACGGCCACGTGCTCGAGCGAGTCGAGCAGCCCCGCCTTGCACCAGACGGCCGCCTGGCGGCAGGCGCTTTGCAGCACCCAGCGTCCGAGGTCGACGATGATGCCGCTTTCCTCGGCCACGGGAATGAATTCGGCGGGGCTCAGCTGGCCCATTTCGCGGCAGTTCCAGCGTACCAGCGCTTCCACGCCCACGATGCGCCCGCTGCGCAAGTCGATCTGCGGCTGGTAGTGCAGATACAGTTCCTCGTTTTGCAGCGCGCGGCGCAGGTTCGCTTCCATGCGCAGGCGGCGCTGGGCGCGCAATTCCATTTCGGCCTTGAACACGGCGTAGCGGTTCTTGCCCTGGTGCTTGGCGTGGTACATCGCCGTATCGGCATTGCGCGTCAGGGTGGCCACGTCCTGCGCGTCGAACGGGTACAGGCTCACGCCGATGCTGGCGCTGACGTACAGCTGGTGGCCTTCGAGGTCGAACGGCGCGGCCAGCACGGCGAGGATCTTGCGCGCCACGCTGGCCATTTCCGAGCTGTCGTCGGCCGGTTCGACGATGACGACGAATTCGTCGCCGCCGATGCGGCAGATGATGTCGGTGCCGCGCAGGATGGCCACCAGGCGCTCGGCGACGAGCTTGAGCAGCTGGTCGCCGCAGTGGTGGCCCAGCGTATCGTTGACGATCTTGAAGTTGTCCAGGTCCAGCAGCAGCAGGCCCACGCTGCTGTCCTGGCGGTCGGCGCGCGCCAGCGCGTAGGCCAGGGCGTCGTTGAATTCATGGCGGTTCGGCAGCTGCGTGACGGAGTCGACGTGGGCCAGGTAGTGCAAATGGCTTTCCGCATGCTGGGCGGCGGTGCGCGTGCGGCGCACCATCAGGAACGTCAGGCCGAATGCGCACAGGCAGACGAGCAGGGTGAAGGCGGCAAATTGCGCCAGGCTGGCGTACAGCGGCGCCAGGCTGGCGCGCAGGTACAGCGCGCCGCCGCCGGGCAAGGCCTTCAGGATGGCGGCGCTGCCGTCCGGATAATCGATATGCAGGCCGTTGCGCGGCGCCGCGGGCACGGCGTCGGCGCCGCTGCGCGCGTAGCGGGCAAACGGCATGCCATAGGGGGTGTAGAGCAGTGCTTGGCGGATATGCGGGGCGGCGGCGAGGGGAGCGAGAAGTTGTTGTGCAGCAAGACGATTATCCTGACGCATGGCCTGGGAGGCGGCGGGCGCCAGCATGTCGGCCTGGATGCGCAGGTTGTGCTGGAAGGATGCCTGGAGGGAAAACAATTGGAAGAGGATCAGCAGCAGGCTGGCCGTGGCCAGCATGGCCGCCGCGGCCAGCAAGTTCAGCCGGGCTATCCGGTCGCCGCGCAGCTGCACGGAAGGCAGCATCAAGGGCGCCATCATGACGCATGCTCCTGCCGGCCCCGCTTGCCGCCGCCCCGTGTGATCCCGCCTCGCCCTGCCATACTTTACGTTCCAGTCTGATGAAAACCGAAGTGAGCCGGAACTCTCAACGTGTTGCTAAGTGTTGCTAAGGCCGACATATTGTCATTTTGCGGCGTGAAAGTACAGGGCGCGCGGCAATTTAGTGTCCAGGCCGCAGATCGGTGGCGGCAGGCAAGGCGACAAGACAGGCGGAAATAGCCGGCCGTGTCTTTCTAATAATAATTCAAATTGAATTTTAATCCTTTTTTGAGCAGCCGGGTTTTTTCCCTAAAAACATGCTGATAGTAAACAAAATGCCATGAAGAATAACTTCAATGCGTCCGTCCAGCCTGGCGCGGATTAACTTTTTCTCTGGGTGGCTGATTGCAAGTCATTGATTTTTATAATTTTTAATGAAGAATGCGAGAACGCTATGGCCTTGCTCCGCGAGTTCGTCCATAATCCGCTGATGATGGACGTTCTGATGCTGTTTGTTTTGTCCGCCGCGGCCAAGCAAGTTGCCGCCAGCAAAACCGGACGTCGCCCTAATGATCAATAGTGAGGATATCTTGGAAAAAAACCAAAAATTATTTTGTCGTCACAAGACCTGGAACGACTGGAAGCGTTGTTGTATGCCTTGGGTAATAATTTGTCGCCTGACAAGGCCGCCTTGCTCGATGAGCTTGGCCGTGCCGAGGTGCTCGAGCCGCAAGAGATTCCCCCGACCGTCGTGACGATGAATTCCACCGTGCGCTTCACGGTGGAAAACAAGGAGGAATTCTGCCTGACGCTCGTCTATCCGAAGGATGTGGAAGGCCAGGCCGACCGTATTTCCGTGCTGGCGCCTGTCGGCAGCGCGCTGCTGGGCCTGTCCGTCGGCGACAGCATCGCCTGGCCCATGCCGGGCGGCGTGGTGAAGGTCAAGATCGAGGAAATCGTCTACCAGCCTGAACGGGCCGGTGAGTACCACCGCTAAGCGCGGCAAGCACCATGGCGTACGGCGCCCGCCGTCCGCCCGCCAGGCCGTGCAGGGATTTAACTGTTTCTCTGCACGCGCACCACCAGCCATCCCGCCACGACGGTGAACGTGACGATGATGGCGACGATGATCCAGAAGCCCTGCGGGTGCTGGGCCAGCGGAATCCCCACATTCATGCCCAGCATGCCGGCGATGATGTTGATCGGCAAGGCCAGCACGGTGACGATGGTCAGCACGAACAGGCTGCGGCTGTTTTCCTCGTTGACGCTGGCGGCAATCTCTTCCTGCAGCAGCTTGATGCGTTCCTGTAGCGAGGACATATCGCTGAGCACCACGGAAAATTCCTCCGTCGACTGGCGCAGTTCCAGGCTGTCCAGCTCCGACACCCATGCGGGCGGACGCTGCAGCAGGCGGAACAGGGCGGCCGGTTCCGGCGCCAGCAGGCGCTGCAGCCGCACCAGCACGCGCCGCATGCCGCCCAGGTCTGCGCGTTTCGGCACCAGGCGCCCGGCCAGCAAGTGATCCTCGATATCGTCGACCCGCGCCACGGCATCGCGCACGATGTTGACCAGCACGTCGGCCTGGTCGCGCAGCAGGTGGATCAGCAGTTCCACCGACGAGCGGATCGGTTCGTGGTTCTTGATGACGGCCTGGCGCAGGCGCTCGATCGACTGCAGCGGCGCGCGGCGCGCCGTGATGACGAGGTTTTGCGCCACGCTGGCCCACATGGTGGAAATATCGGACGCCTCGAACGAGAAATTGTGCACCACATCGTTGACCACGGCGATCAGGGTGTTTTCCGCCTGCTCGATGCGCGTGGAACGGGAGCCCTGGTGCAGGGTTTCATAGAATTCGTCGGCCAGCTGCGTGTGCGCCATCAGCCATTTTTCGCTGGCGGCATGCGACAAATTAAAATGCAGCCAGACGAATTCCTGCGCCGGCCTCGCCGCGCCATCGGCCAGCCAGGCCAATGCGGCCGTCGAGTCGAGCGCCAGCGGCTGCGCCGCGCGGCCAAACAGGAAGCCCCAGACCAGGCCAGAGGTATCCGAGCCGTAGGTAAAACCGGCAGTTTCCATCGCCATCGTGAATCTTTCTCGCGCAGTGTGATTGATCGTCGCGCGATGTTAATACACGGATGTGTCCGGAAAATGACAAGGCCACCGCGATGGGTGGCCTTGTCGGGACTACGGCTGCATATTAATTGCGATGGGGATTATCGGGACGGCGGTCGTCGCGGTTCGGCACGCCGTCACCATCGCGGTCGTGGCGGTTGCCATTGTCGCGGTCATAGCGGTTGGGGATGCCGTCGCGGTCGCGGTCGCCGTTCGGGCCCCGTGGCGACCAGCGGCCTTGCTCCATCTGCCAGCGGCCATCGCGCTGGTTCCAGGCGGGCGGCGCATACACATAGCCGGGGCGTTCGGCGATCCACACGCCCGGCGTCCAGGCGTAGCGCTGGCTGCGCCATTCCCAGTGGCCGGGCGCCCAGATGTAGCCGTGGCGCGCGCGCGGGATGGCTTCGCGGCGCGGCGGCGGCGGGGCGATGCGGATTTCGTCATAGCGCACGGGCTGCACCTGCGCGGCGACCCAGCCGCCACGATCCAGGCGCCAGCGGTTGTTCTCCTGTATCCAGGCGGCGCGGCGGTACTGGTTGCCGCCCCGTTCGCGCAGCCATTCGCCATTGTTCCAGACATGGCGCTGGCCATCCCAGTTCCAGTAGCCGGGCGCCCAGACATAGCCGGCGCGCGGCGCCGGCACGCTTTCAAACCGTGGCGGAGGCGGGGCGTTGCCGACGACAATGCTGACGCCGAGCTGATTCTGTGCCATGGCCTGCGCGGGCAAAAAAGCCGCGGCGCTGATGGCAAGCATGGCTGCTGCGTAGAGTGCGATGGGTTTCATGATGTGCTCCATTTCGGTGATTGCGTGAAATGGACTATAGGCGCTTGCGGGCGTGCTGATCGCCTTTGATTCAACTTATTACAATTGACACAATGCTGTGTGTCCGTGTATCCGTGGCGGATACAATGAGATGCAAATGGCGGCCTGGCGCGGTCGTTTTCAAACTGGCGCCAGGCGGCGTGGAGTCATCATGCGTGGCTCACAGGGTGCTGGCGGTGGCGTTGCCCAGCAAGGCTTGGCGTTCCTCGATCAGCGAGATATTCTTTTCCTGCTCCGTCAGGCGCTTGGCGCTGACCACCACGACGGGGATGGCGTTCGCCTGCGCCACGTCGGCGCTCCTGGCTGCCGATGGCTGCATGAAGCTGACGTAGCTGGCACCGCAGGCGATGGCGACGGCGACGGTAAAGATGGCTTCCATGTTTTTCAGGGCGTTTTTTTGCGTGTTCATGATCGTTCCTTTCGGTGGCGGGTGGGTATGTCTGCACTGTAGCCAAGCGCGCGCCCGCCCGCCATGCGCATGCGACCAGCCGTGGTTTTGGCGGGATGGCCTGCAAAAAAACGGCGCTGAAATGCCGACGGGGGCGGCCGACCAGCCGACGGCTGGAATTGAGGGCTAAATAGCCCTGTATCCGGGCATATGAATGCAATTGCCACATGGCATTATTCGATACTGCGCGGTGTAGCGTGCGCCGCCGGCGCTCCTGCTAGAATCGCTACGGCAGCCAGCGCACGCAATCATTCTCATCAGGAGTCACACATGTTCCAATTGTTTGGTTTTGGCGGCGCCCGCTGCCCGCGCTGCGAGCACAAGAACGGCGCTGCCGCCGGCTATTGCGCGCAATGCGGCTTGTCGCTGGGCGCTCCCGACAGCGACGCGGTGCTGCATGCCAATCAATGGCATCTTGCTGATGGGCAACTGGCCCTGTTCTTCGGCGTGCGCGAACTGTCCTCGCTGTTCGGCAGCGCGGCGCGGCGCCTGCAGGTGCCGGCCGAGTCGCGCGCCTGGATCGTGCAATCGGACGCTTTCACCTTGATACCGGCCGGCGATTACGACAGCGCCGCCTTCTTCGCCCGCCTGCCCGCGCTGCTGCCGGCACGCCCGGCCGAAGTGCTGATCGCGCGCGCCGACGCCGTCAGCCTGGAATTCGACCTGCCCGGGCTGGCCAGCACGGAGCTGCTCAACGTCGCCGCGTCCTTGCGTATCGATATCGCGCTGGGCCAGCCCGATGCGTTCGCGCGCCAGTTCATGCGCGCGCCGGGCGCCGTCACGCGCGCCCACCTGCATGCCTTGCTGCTGCCGTCCGTGCGCCAGATTGCGCTGGAATTCATCGGCAGCCGCGCGCTGCGCGAGATGGACGCGAATGCCGACCTGCGGCCCGAACTGAACGAACGCCTGCAATCGGCCCTGACGCAGCGTCTGGCGCCGTCCGGCCTGGCCGTGGCACGCGTGGAAACGCTCAGTTTGCGGCACGACAGGCGCGATGGAGACGCCGGCGCCAGCATCGGCACCCTGTGGCTGGGCGGCTTGCCGGCGCAGGAACTGGAGCAGCACAGCCTGGAGCGCATGAAGCAGCTCGACCAGCTGTATGACGAGGAAGAATGGCAGCGCATCCGCCGCGAGGAACTGGCGGCGCGCCATGCGCACCGCCGCGCCGAGCTGCAGCAGGATGCGACGCTGGAAAAGGCGGAGCTGGGCCACCAGGAGGCGGAGCGCCTGCAAGCGCTGCGCGGACGCCAGATCGACCTGTATGGCCGCATCCTGGAAGCGAAGTCGCGGCGCCAGGCGCTCGATCACGGCGCCGCGCTGGCGCTGGGCGAGCTGGAACAGGAACTGGCGCAGAAGGGCGCGCAACGGGCCGATGAAGCGGCCAACTGGGAACACGTGCGGGCGCTGGCCGCCATCAAGATGCGCAGCGAGCTGGAATTGTCGCAGCTGCACGGGCGCGAGCAGATCCAGCTGGCGCAGCAGCGCTTTACGCATCAAGTCCACTTGCAGTCGATCGCGCAGCAGATTGAAAGCGCGCTGCTGATCGACGACGAGACGGGCCGCCGCACCCAGCTGGCGCGCCTGCGCCAGGCGGAGGCGGATGCGGCCCAGCGCGAGGCGCAGCTGGAGGCGGAGCAGCACCAGGCGGCCTGGCAGGGCCTGATGCTGGCCAACGCGGCGCGCAAGCGCGAGGCCGAGCGGGTGCAGGAGTGGGAAGACCAGATGCAGCTGGCGCGTCAGCGCGAACTGCTGCGCGCCGAGGCGCACAAGGACGAGGCGGCCCAGGTGCAGGCGGCGGAAATCGCGGAAAAGGTGGCAGCGCTGCGGCGCGGCGGCGCGCGCGAGGACGCCATCGCGCAGCAGGAAAAGCTGCTGCGTACCATCGAGGCCGACGGCGTGCACGCGCGCCAGCTGCAGCAGCAAACGCAGCTGGCGCAGCTCGACGCGCTGGCCATCGAGGAACAGCGCCAGCAGCTGCGCCAGCTGGAACAGGAAGCGCAATGGCAGCGCGACTTGCTGGCCATGGCGCAGCAGCGCGAAAGCGATTACGCGCGCTGGAAGGGAGAATATGAAGCCCTGCTGGCGCAGCAGGCGCATGCGGCCGAACTGGCGCGCATCGACATCGACCGCATCGAGAAAATCGGCTCCCTGAGCGACACGGGCAAGGTGGCCATGGCCGCCGGGCAGAATGCGGCCGCGCTGGCGCAAGTGCTCAAGGTGCAGCTGCAGGCGGGCATGAGCGCCGAGCAGATCCACGCGCTGGCGGCGCTGGCGGCGGCCGAAAACAGCGTCGCGCCGCTGGACGCGCTGCGCATGGCGCAGGACAGCGTGGCGCAGGAACGCAGCTACCTGGAAGGCCAGGCGGAGCGCGAACGGCGCCAGCAGCTGGACCTGATCAACCTGCAGAATGCGGCGCATGCGCACGGCCTGTCGGCACAGGCGCAGCTGGGCGTGGCCGTGGCGCAGGCGCTGCAGCCGGGTGCGGCCTCCGCCGCGCCAGCATCGGCGCCGGCCCGCTGCAAGAACGGCCATGCGCAGCGCGCGGGCCATCCCGAAGATAAATTCTGCGCCGCCTGCGGCGTCGCCCTGCAGCCTTGATGGAAGCGTTTCACCCCAGATGATGCAAAAAGCACGAGACAAACTGCGGGAACTGCGCGCCCTCCACGACGACGGGCTGCTCAGCGAGCAGGAATTTGAACGCCGCAAGAACGCCATCCTCGACGCCGAGTACGCGCCGCCCGGCACCGCTCCCGTGGCCGCGCCGCTGCCCGTGCGCCAGGGCACGGAGCTGGGCTTCATGACGGGCCAGGAAATCGGTCCGCAAAACCGCCGCTACCGGCTCGAACGGCTGATCGGCACGGGCGGCATGGGGCAGGTGTGGCAAGCCACCGACCTGGCCACGCACGCGGAGCTGGGCAGCAGCGAAATGGTGGCGCTGAAGATATTGCCGCCGCAGCTGACGCAAAGCGCCACGCATGCCAAGCTGCTGATCGAGGAAGCGACCCAGGCGCGCAAGCTCGCGCATGAAAACATCGTGCGCGTCTACGAGTGGGCGCAGGACCCGGCCACGGCCAGCTATTTCATCATCATGGAATGCCTCGATGGCGAAGACCTCGAGCACTATCTGGCGCGCGAGGGCGCGCTGCCCCTGTCCACCGTGCAGCAACTGCTGCAGCCGGTGGCCGAGGCCCTGTCGTATGCGTGGGAAAAGCACAAGCTGGTGCACCGCGACCTCAAGCCGGGCAACGTCTTCCTGACGGCGAAGGGCGACGTCAAGCTGCTCGATTACGGCATCGCTACGCGCGTGCGCAATGCGGACAGCAGCCTGGCGCTGGACATGCCGAACGCGGGCACGCACGGCTACCGGGCGCCCGAGGCCGGCGCCAACCAGCGCCAGCCCAGCCCGCGCCTGGACGTGTATGCGGTGGCCGTGATGATCTATCAGATGCTCGAAGCGCGCATGCCGTTCGACGACACGCGCAGCGCCAGCCATCTGCCATCAACGCCGCAAGCGCTCAACGCGCAACAATGGCAAGTGCTGCAGAACGGATTTTCGCTGACGCCGGAACTGCGTCCGCAATCCGTGCAAGCCTTGCTGGAAAACCTGGAACGCGCGGCCGGGCCGTCGCCCGAAGAACTGGCGGAGCAGGCGCGCCAGCAGCAGGCGCGCGCGGTGCAGCAGCAAAAGGAGGCGGCGCTGGCCGCCGAACAGGCCCGCGAGGAAGAGATCAAGCAGGCCCGGATACGTCAGGAAGAACTGGACCAGCGCCGCAAGGCGGAAATCCAGGCCGCCGCGCTGGAAAAGCAGCGACTGGACAAACTGCGCCGCGAGCAGGAGGCGCAGCGCCATTTCGAAGCGGAAGAGGCGCGCAAGCTGCGCAAGGAGGCGCTGCGCGGCCAGCTGCGCGCGCGCCGCGAAGCCGATGCCGCCACCGCCCTGCAGGAACACCAGGAGTTGCAGCGCAAGGCCATCGTCGCCAAGGCGGAGGCGGCCTACCGCGCCGAGCAGGAACGGGCGCGCCGCGAAGAGGCCAGCCGCGCCGCCGCTGCCGCTGTCCCGGCGCCGGCATCCGCGCCGGCGCTGGAAGCGGAATCGGAACCCGAACATGCGCAACCGGTGGCCAATGCGGAAGGCGTCTTGCGCGACGATTTTCTCGATGGCGCGGGGCAGGGGCCGGAACTGGTGCTCATTCCCAGCGGCCGCTTCCAGATGGGCGCGCACGAGACGGAGCACAAGGCCGCCATCCAGGCCGGCTCGCAACAGGCCTGGCTCGAGCGCGAGAGGCCGCAGCACTGGGTCGGCATCGAGCGCCCGTTCGCGCTGGCGCGCCACCCTGTCAGCGTGGGCGAATGGCGCGCCTTCGTCAAGGCGACCGGCTGGGCGGGCGGTTCCGAGACGGACTGGGACAATCCCGGCTTCGTGCAGAACGACCAGCACCCGGTGGTGGGCGTGAGCTGGAATGACGCGCAGCTGTACCTGGCCTGGCTCAGCGAACGTACCGGGCGCAAGTACCGCCTGCCCAGCGAAGCGGAATGGGAATACGCGTGCCGCGCCGGCACGCGCACGGCGTTCAATGTGGGCGACACGATCAGCACCGAGCAAGCCAACTATGACGGCCTGTATGTGTACAACGGCGGCCCGCGCGGCGTGTACCGGGGCGGCACCAGCCCGCTGGGCACGTTCGCGCCGAATTCCTGGGGCCTGTTCGACATGCATGGCAATGTGTGGGAATGGGTGCAGGACGTGGTGCACGACAATTACGAAGGCGCGCCCGTCGATGGCAGCGCATGGGAAGAGGGCAGCGACAGCAGCCGGCGCATCCTGCGCGGCGGCTCCTGGCTGTACCACCCGCGCTACCTGCGCTCGGCCCTGCGCAACGGCTTTTCCACCGTGCTGTCGAATGACATCGTGGGCTTCCGGGTGGCGCGCACGCTCGATTAGGCAAGTTGGCAGGGAGCGGGCTGCGCCAAGCGGCCAAACGGTGTAAATTGTGGCTTTCCAAACGCACCAAGGAACGCCATGACCATCAAAGCCATCCGCGACCAGTCGCAAGCCATGCGCCACATCGTGCACGTGCGCGATCACATCATATCCGCCGACGCCTCGGTGGAGGAGGGCGGCGGCGACGCCGGCCCGTCGCCGCACGACCTGTACGACGCGGCCCTGTCGGCCTGCAAGGCGCTCACCGTCGTCTGGTACGCCAAACACAAGGGCATCCCGCTGGAGCACGTGGAAGTGTCGACCGAGCGCGATGCCAGCGAGGAGCGCAAGGGCGTGTACCGCCTGGCCGCCACCCTGCACCTGACGGGCGAGCTGACGGATGCGCAGCGCCAGGAATTGCTGGCCGTGGCCGGCAAATGCCCGATCCACAAGCTGATGACGGCCGTCACCACGGAAATCACGACGGTGCTGGCATGAGCGCGGCCATCCTGAAAAGCCATGAAAAGGACCTGGGCGGCGGCTTCGTCGTGCGTCGCCTGCTGCCGTCAAGCCAGAAACAGGCCGTCGGTCCCTTCATCTTCTTCGACCATTTCGGCCCCATCGACGTGGCGCCCGACGCCAACCACGACGTGCGCCCCCATCCGCATATCGGCCTGGCCACCGTCACCTATCTGTTCGAGGGCGCGATCGACCACCGCGACAGCATTGGTTCGTACCAGCGCATCGAACCGGGCGCCATCAACTGGATGACGGCCGGGCGCGGCATCGTGCATTCGGAACGCACACCGCAGGATCTGGCCGGCCAGCCGCACCGCACGCACGGCTTGCAGCTGTGGGCCGCGCTGCCGAAGGCGCACGAAGAGGATGCGCCGAGTTTCACGCACACGCCGCAGGCCGACATTCCCGTCGTGACGCTCGATGGCGCCGTCGTGAAAGTCCTGATCGGCACGGCCTTCGGCCAGACCTCGCCCGTGCGCACCTACATGCAGACGCTGTACCTGGACGTGGCGCTGCAAGCGGGGCGCGAGCTGCGGCTAGAAGGATTGCCGCCGGAAGCGGCGATCTATCCGGTCAGCGGGGAGGTGCTGCTCGACGGCGTGGCGCTGCTGCCGCACACCATGGCCTTGCTGGAGGCAGGTGCCGTGCCCGTGGTATCGGCAGGCGGCGGCCTGGTGCAGTTCGTCGTCATCGGCGGCGAGCCGCTGGACGGCCACCGCTACCTGTTCTGGAATTTCGTCTCGTCGAGCAAGGAGCGCCTGTCGCAGGCGGCCGACGACTGGAGCGCCCAGCGCATGGGGCAGGTGCCGGGCGAGACGGAATTCATCCCGCTGCCGAAGGCGCCCCTGCGCCCGGCGACCTGAGTCCCGCTTAGAAACGCGCGCGCAAGGTCAGTTGCGCCTTGCGCGGCTCGCCGTAGAAATTGCCCCAGGCCGGCGCGCCCACCGTCTGGTAGTAGCGTTTGTCGAGCAAGTTCGTCACGGACAGCGACGCCGTCCAGTTGCGGTCGATCTGCCAGGCGGCGCGCGCGCTCCACAAGGCATACGCGCCCTGCGCCACGGTCACGTCGCGCGTGATGCGCGAGCTCTCCGTCTGGAAGTTCACGCCGCCGCCCACGCTCCACTGCTGCAAGGCGCCGGGCAGGCGGTAGTCGCTCCACGCGCGCAGCATGTGGCGCGGCGAGTAGGTGCTGGCGAACATCACGCCCGCGTTCGACGTCTGCTCCAGGTACTTGAAATTGTTCAGCGTGTAGCCGGCGAACAGCTGCCAGCCTGGCGCCACTTCGCCGCTGATTTCCGCATCGAGCCCTTCGCTGCGCACCTTGCCCGTCGAGAAATAGCACTCCGTGCCGGACGAGCAGGTATTGGCCAGGTCGAGTTCCGCGCGGTTGCGCTGCTCGATGCGGAACAGCGCCAGCGAGGTGTTCACCTTGCCGTCGAACAGTTCACCCTTGACGCCTACTTCCAGGTTGCGCCCCTTGAGCGGATCGAGCAGGGCGCCTTCGGCCGTGCGCTGGTTTTGCGGCTGGAAGATGTCGGAGACGCTGGCGTAGCCGGACCAGCGCTTGTCGAATGCGTAGATCACGCCGCCATATGGCGTGACGACGCCGTTTTCGCGGTAGGGATCGATGTACACCTCGCCCGTGTCGCGGTACACGCTGCTCCATCTGTAGTTCGACACGCGCGCGCCCGCCACCACGGTGAGCGGATCGCTGACGCTGAAGCGGGCCACGCCGTAGGCGCCCGTCTGCGTCATTTTTGTGACGCTGGGATCGCCCCGGTAGCTGTGTTCGCGGAACCAGGCGTCGCTCGGCTCGGCCACGCCGTGATTCGGCTGCAGCGGATTGTTTGCTTGTTTCAGCAGGGCCAGGCTGAAATCGCTGTCGCTTTCCAGGCGGTTGGTGCTGATGCCGGCGCTGAAGCCGTGGCGGCGGCCGAAGGCGTTGAATTTGCCGTCGAGCGACAGGTCGATACCCTTGTTGGTGCTGCCGTAGTCGAACACGCCGCCGTACATCATCATGCCGGCCAGGGTGGCGGGATTGATCGCCCCCTGGCTGAACATGTATTTCACGTCATGCCGCTCGCGCGTGTAGTTGGCGCTGGCTTTCAGCGACCAGTCGGCGTCGAAGCGGTGCTCGAATTCGGCGAAGACGGCCGTCTGGCGGCTAGCCCAGCGGTTCCAGTCGGCGCCGAGGAAGGTCTCGCGGGGCAGTTTCGGGTCGCTGCCATCGAGGTAGCGGGGCATGCCGGAGAAAAACGGGGTTGAGCGCAGCTTCTCGTAGCTGGCGCCCGTCGTCAGTTTGCTGCCCGGCGCCAGGTCGAATTCCAGCACGCCGTACAGCACGTCCGTGCGGCTGTCGGCCACGTCATAGAAATAATCGCGCTGTTCAATCGCGGCCACGGCGCGGCCGCGGATGCTGCCCGATTCGTTCAAGGGGCCGGTGACGTCGACTTCGCCGCGCACGTCGTTCCAGCGGCCCGCGCCGAGCGCCAGCTGCACCTGCTTTTCCGCCAGCGGGCGCTTGCGCACCATGTTGATGGCGGCGCCGGGCGAGCCCGTGCCCTGCAGCAGGCCCGTGGCGCCGCGCACGATCTCCACGCGATCGAGCATGGCCGTGTTGCTGGTAAAGCTGTTCGCCTGCGGGTAGTACATGGCGCGGTTGACGCCGTCGAACTGGTACGTGTCGACCATGAAGCCGCGCGAATACACATAGCGCCCGCCCATGGGGCTGTCGTACATGGTGATGCCGGTGGTGTTGGCGAGGACGGCGTCGATGGTGTTGAGGTTCTGGTCATCCATCTTCTGCCGCGTGACGACGCTGACCGATAGCGGAATCTCGCGCAGGGTCTGCACGCCCTTGCCGACCGTGACGGCGCGCGCCGCATACGAGTTGCTGTGTTCACTGACGGGGTCGCGCTCCATGCTGGCGTTCACGACCACGGGAGCCATGGTCTTTTCCACGCCGGCCGCCGGCGCGGAGGAGGGTGCCGCCTGGCGCAGCACGTAGGCGCCGTTCGGCAGCTGCACCGCTTCCAGGCCGCTGCCGGCCAGCACCTGGGCAAAGCCCTGCGCCACATTGTGGCTGCCGCGCACGCCGGGCGAGCGCAAGCCGCGCGTCTGCGCGGGATCGGTCGACAGGCTGACGCCGGCGGCCACGGCGAAGTCGTTCAGGGCGGTGGCCAGCGGGCCGGCCGCGATGGCGTAGGCTTGCGGCGCAGCGCTTGCCGCGGCGGCCTGGCCTTGCGCCAGCGCGGGCGCGGCGGTGAAGGCGGCGGGGGCGGCGCACGCCATGGCGAGGACGGCCAGGCGGATGGCGCGCGCGGCGGGATGGAGGACGGGGATGGTCGGCTGCATGCTCGGTCTTTCTGCTCAGAGGGATAGGAAAATGGCGTATGAATCGGCTACTTACCTGTCAAGCCGAAGCAGCGCGCCGAAACACCAACCCCTGAGACAAAAAAACTGAAAATAATTACGTTGACCGGGCCGACACGGTGGCCCAGTAGCGCGTGAAGTAGGTCACTTGCAGCCCGTGCGAGGCGCACAGGCTTTCCAGCACGGCGTCGATATCGTCGAGCCGGTAGGTGCCCGTGACGGGGCGCCGCGCCACGCCGGCGTCGCAGGCCAGGCGCCCGCGCCGGTAGCGCGCCAGTTCCGTGACCAGCCGTTGCAGGGGCCAGTCGGCGGCCACCAGCATGCCGCGCAGCCAGCTGTCCTGGTGCGCTTGCGTGGCCTGCGCATCATCCGGGCCAGTGTCGCCAAAGCGCAGCTGCTGGCCCGCTTCCAGGCGGCGCACGGCGTCCGGGCGCGCCGCGCAGCGTACTTCCACGGCATGCTCGAAGACGCTGACGACGCTGCCGTCCGCATCGCAGCGCACGCCGAAGCGCGTGCCCAGCGCGCGGATCACGCCGTGCGGCGTGTCGACGAGGAAGGGGCGCGCATCGGGCGCCGTCGTGATCATGATTTCGCCATGGTGCAGGCGGATGCGGCGGCGCGCGGCGCTGTAGTCGACGTCGACGGCGCTGTCCGTGTTCATTTCCATATGCCCGCCATCGGCCAGCGCCACGTGGCGGCGCTGGCCCGGCGCCGTGCGCAAGGACGCCGTCCACGCTTGCCAGGGGCGGACTGCAGGCCCGCCTGGCCCAGCACGATACCGCCGCCGGCCGCCAGCAGCAGGGCCAGCACTTTCGCGGCGCTGCGCCGGCGCTGCTGCGCCGCCTGCAGGGCGGGAATTGCCAGCGCCGGCGGTATCGTGGCCAGCTGGCCGTCCATGCGCTGCAGCAGTTCCCAGGCCCGTTCATGCTCGGCGCTGGCGTCGCGCCATGCCCGCAGGGCGGCCGGGTCGGCGCTGCCGCACTGGAGTTCCACATGCCAGTGGGCGGCGGCGGCCAGCACCTTGCGGGCGATTGGGGCTGACTGCGGGGCGGAAGGGGAAAACATCAGCCGGCCGCCAGCATCAGGCATTCCGTGTAGGCGCGCACCAGGTGCTTTTTCACGGTGGGCAGGGACACGCCCAGGCGCCGGCTGATGTCCACATAGCTCAGTTCTTCGATTTGCGCCAGCAGGAAGATGGCCCGCGTGCGCGCGCCCAGGCGGTCGAGCAGGCGGTCGATGGCGAGCAGGGTTTCGATGATGATGGCATGCGTTTCGGCGCACATCGATATCGGCTCGGCTTGTTGGGCCAGCGCTTCCAGGTAGGCCTGTTCCAGCGCCTGGCGCCGGTAGCGGTCGATCAGCAAGCCGCGCGCGATGGTCGCCAGGTAGCCGCGCGGCTCGCGCAGGGGCGCCAGCGGTGTCACCTCGCGCTTGCCCAGCAGGCGTAAAAAGTGTCCTGCGCCAGGTCGGCCGCCTCGGCGCGGTTGCCCAGCTTGCCGCGCAGCCAGCCATACAGCCAGCCGTGGTGTTCGCTGTACAGAGTGTTCAGGTGGCTGGCATGGGTGGGACGGACGGTACTCACTGCGTTCTCCAGGCAAGGGATGGGCTGGGCTGACGGAACGCGGGGTGCCGGCTGGCTGGGCTGTTTGAGAATGATACTCATTATCACATTGCCATGCGGGCGGCGTCAATCGGCGTCAGCCACCAAGGCGCCAGCGCTCCTGCCACTGTTGCAGATCCGCCCAGGCTTGCTGCAGGGCCGTGGCGGACCAGTGCAGCAGGCCCTCGAACGCCAGCACGCTGCGCTGCCAGTGGATGCCGTCAAAAAACACGTGGTCGGCCACGACGGTGGCGGCGAGCCAGGCGGCGATGATGACGATGATGTCGTGGCGCCCGCTTTTCCACCAGCGCAGCGAGTGGCGGCGGAAAATCCACGGCACGCCCAGCGGATTGGGCCAGTCGGCCAGCAGATGCATGATGCCGCCCGCGGCAAAGCCGAACAGGGGCGGCGCCCACAGGTGGTGCGGCAATTGCAGATATGTGTAGACGAGCAGGGCGATCCAGGCCAGGCCCCAGTGGGTCCACGTGCGGTGCGTGATCCACAGCCGGTGCGTGCGCGCCCACCAGGCCACTTCCAGCCAGTCCGGCGCCGTGCCGCCCAGCGCCCCCATGACAAAGGCGAGCATGCTCAGCACTTGATAGGGGCCGCCGGCGCCAGCGTGCGCGACCAGGGCCGCGGCGATCACGCCGGCAGCCCAACCGGTCGCATGGTGCGCTTTGTTGGAAGCCATAGGAAATGTAAAACGCCGTGCGGGCGCTTTGTGAAGTACGGGAAATATTAACTGGATGAATATACAGTACGCAGGGGCGTCGCTGTGGGCTATTTGCGCAATATCTGCTATTAAAGTGTTAAATTATGTGTCGGAATGGACGTGGTGACGGACTCGGCGTCTGATGCCGGCCGGCCAAGTGTGTTGTGCGGCTGATAATGTATTTGGCGCAGGGCGCGCTATGCTGAAAGCAGTACCACGTTTTGAAGAGGTCTCGCCATGAAAATCCCGCGCGAATTGCAGATTCCCGCCATCGTGTTTACGCTGGAAGCGGTGTTTATTCTGGGGTTGTCGATGATTTTTCTCGTACTGATACCACGCTAAAGCCTTGCGGATAACTGCAGATTTACAACAGTGTTACTACGCAGTTTGCATGGTGCTATCGCAAAGGGCCGCGCCTTCGGTGCGGATGATCCAGCATTCCGGATACGGTTCGCTGGCGAAGCGGTTGTGCCGCGCAAAGCCGCTGAGCTTGTCGAGGGCGGTGGCGGGGGCCAGCGCGGTTTCCTTGCCGCTGGCCGCGTCCAGGTGCCAGAAACCGCCGTTGCGGTGGAACAGCACGGGAAGGCAGCTGGCCTGCGGCGTGGCCAGGTGGCTGGCCGGCGTGGGTTCGGTGTCGGGCAGCAGCAGGTAAAAACACTCGGCGCGGGCGCCGTGGTCGATGCGGTGCAGGATCACGCCATGCGCGAGGATGGCCGTGACGCTGAGCACGACGATGCCCTTGATGCTGGCAGACAATTCAATGCGCATGCCCAGGCGCAGGGCGACGGGTTTGTGCTTGCCCGGCCAGACGCCGTCGAGCAGCATGCCGTAGCGCGACACGTCCTCGATTTCAAAGCCTTGCTGGCTGCGCCGGATGATGGCGTGACGGCCCGACAGGCGGCGCGTCAAGCCATTGTTGTCCTGGCCGTCGGGGCTGAAATGGCTGAGCAGCACATCGGCTTCCGGGTCCACCAGCTCGAAACGCCCCAGCATGCATTCTTCCAGCGCGAACAGGCGGATCTGGCGCTGCTCGCCCGCTTCCGGCGCCGCATTGACGAGGCAAGCGGCCTGGCTCGGGTGCGGATGGCAGTGGCTGGCGGCGGGCAGGTCGACTTCGATCAGCTCTTCGTCCCAGGCGATGGTGGTAAAACCCATGTCGATCTTGCCTTGCGGGGCTGACAAATCCACGTGGGCGATGCCGGCATTGCGCGCGGTGACGTCGAGGTTGCAGCCGTCGCCGCCCGTCACGCGGGCGATCGAGGCATCGTCGGCCATCACGCGCACGTTCTTGTGCGTGCTGAGGAAGATCTGGTGGATTTCCGTCAGGGTGGCGTCGCGGCGCGGCACGAGGATGACGAAGGTGCACACCCATTTCTGCGCCACGGCGCCATCGACGTGGCTGTGCACTTCCACCTCGATCTGGTATTGCCCGTGTTCCTTGTTGCGCGAGGAAAACTCGACGAATACGGGACGCCAGTCGCCGCGCGTGGCGCGCACGAAATCATGCTGGACAAAGCCGCGCGGGATCAGGTCCGAGCGCAGGCGCAATGTCAGCTGCGGCGCGCAGGTGGCGCTCATGCCGCGCAATTCCATTTTCAGGGTTTGCCGTCCGCCTGCCGCGCGGGGATCGAAGCCGCTGATGTGCAGGTGGGCCTGTATCGGCTGGTAGGCCGGCGCAGTGGCGGGCTGTGCAACTGGCACTGGGGGAAATGCCGCCAGGCCGGCCGAGGCCGGCACGGGGCTGCTCACTGCTTGAGCCGCATCGCGTATCACCGCATCGCGCAGCCCGGCATCATGCGCACGGGCGTGCGGAAGCGCCGTTGCCGATGGCTCGGAACGGGCGCTGCGCAGTGCGGTCAACAGGTCGTAGCTGCTGGGAGCAGTCGTCGCTTGCGGATGGTTGCCCGCGCAGACTGTTTCCCCAGGCAAGACCCAGAACGTACAGTGCGGGTGCTCCGGGTTGCTGCATTTTTTCATGACATTCTGACTCGAATCGAGCGGGGACATTTTGCCCTCTGTTATACATGAGAGCTTACGCGCTTTTGCCGCTGCTTGGCAACTTTCGCGGCGCCGAATGCGCTCTTTTTGCCCAAATTCATGTCCCTGGTCACACCTTGTCATGCACGCCATGGAAACTATTGCTCAAAAACACATTTTATGTCTTTTCGGATATGTTATTTTGATATTGCCAGTCCCGCTGCGTTCAGCTGCGCCGTTTGCTGACGATGACTTCCAGATACTCGCCCGGCACCACCAGCGAGTGGGCGCCCGCCGTATTCAGCCGTTCGAGCAGGGCGAACAGATCCTGCTCCAGCGCCTCGGCGCCACCCGCGTCCAGCGTGGCAAAGGCCTTGTGGACGGGGCCGTAATAATCGCGGAAGACCTGCACCCAGTGGTGAGCGGAGGCATAACGGAAATTGAAGACCTTGCGCTGGCTGTGCACCTGCTCTGCCGCCTGGCCGAACAGGTCGCGCACATACGCTTCCTCGCCCCAGCGGGCCGGCGACACGACGCCCGCCGGGGGCGGCACATATTTGCCGATGGTCTTGAAGAGCTGGCCGATAAAGCCGTCCGGGGTCCAGTTGGCCATGCCGATGCGTCCGCCGGGACGCAGCACGCGCAGCATTTCGCTGGCCGCGCGCCGGTGGTCGGGCGTGAACATGACGCCAAAGGTCGACAGGGCCGCGTCGAAGCTGGCATCGGCGAAGGGCAGGGCTTCGGCATCGGCCACGCGGAAGGTCACGGCCAGCCCTTCCGCCCCGGCGCGCGCGCGGCCCTTGTCCAGCAGCGCCGGCACATAATCGGTGGACACGACCCGGGCAAAGCGGCGCGCCGCCGCCAAGGTGGCGTTGCCGTTGCCGGCGGCGATGTCGATGACGTCTTCGTTGGCGCGGATGTCGGCGGCCTCGGCCAGCGACTCGCCGACCGGCTGCAGGGTCACGCCGATGACGGCGAAGTCGCCGCTGGCCCAGCCTGCTTGCTGGCGCTGCTTGATGGCGGCATAGTCGGGCGCGCCGGCGGTGCCGGCCTGCGGTGTAGCGATGGTGTTGCTCATGGCATGCTCCTGTGACGTTGGCGAGGTCCTTTCGTCAGACCGCGCGCCGCGGCGGTGGTTCCTTTCATGCGGGCCGTCGTGAGCGTGGCGACGTTTTGCATTATGCTGGCGCAACTGTTCCCCAACTGCCTGACGCCGAAAGACGACCATGCCTGTCCAACGCCCGTTCCAGCTTGCCATTGCCTATGGCGCCGCCTTGTGCGTATTTCTGGCCATCGACGCCCTGTGGCTGGCCGTGCTGATGCGCCCCGTGTACGCCGCGGCGCTGGGCCCGCTATTGGCGGACACGCCCCGCTGGGCGCCGGCCGTGCTGTTTTACCTGCTGTACGTGGCGGGGCTGCTGGTCTTTGCCATCCTGCCGGGATTGCGCGCGCGCCGCGGGCGCACGGCGGCGGCGCTGGGCGCGCTGCTGGGACTGCTGGCCTACGGCACCTATGATTTGAGTAACTATGCGACCTTGCGCGGCTGGCCGCTGGCCTTGACGGCGATCGACATGGCCTGGGGCGTCGCCTTGTCGGCCGTGTCGGCCACGGCCGGCTACCTGGCCGCTAGCCGGCTGCGGCGGTGAACTCCGCATCGAAGCGCAACGCCACCACGGTAATGTTGTCGCTATGCAAGCCTTTTGGCGGGTGGGAGAGAAAGTCGTCGAACAGGGCGCGGACGGCCTGAGCCGCGGTCTTGCCGGCACACAAGGCGGGCCAGCGGGCCGTGAGGGTCAGCGGATCGTCGCAGGCCCAGAAACCGTCGCTGGCCAGCAGATAGTGGGCGCCGGGGCGCACGCGCAGCACGCGGCGGTCGCCCAGGTGGGCCAGGAAGGGCGGCAAGGCGGCCGCATCGAGGCCGCGCAGCGGCTTGTCGAGCTGCAGGCTGTCGCTGATGGCGTTGCCTAAAATAAAGGCCTGCGAGATTTGCGGATGGTGCTCGCCGTGCACGGCGGCGCGCCAGCGCGTCTCGTCGAGCGCGCCGCGCATGGCGTACACGGTGGCCGGCACGTGGTCGACGGTGAGGATGCTGGCCTTCCCGTCGGCAATTTCATACAGGCGTGAATCGCCCACGTGATACAGCAGCGGCGCTTCGCCGGGCGGCACTTCCAGCAAGGTCAGGGTGGTGCCGGGCGGGCGCGCCTGGGCGGGCGCCGTCCTGGCGAAGGTGTCCTGCAAGCGCGTGTGCAACTCGTCGAGTTTGGCTGCCAGGCTGGCCGTGTCGAGGCAGGCAGGTACGGCCAGCAAGCCTTGCACTGCCGCTTCCGCCGCTTCACGCCCAAGGCCGTGGCCGCCCATGCCGTCGAGCACGGCGGCGCGCACGTGGCCGCGCGGCCAGCCCGGCACCTGGCAGTGGAACGGCGCCTGGCGCGACAGGCAGACGGCGTGGCCGCTGGCATCGATCAGCAGGAAGTTGTCCTGGTTCTCGCGGCGTGGCAGGAGGCCGGCACCCACGCTGGTGCCGGCGGCGGCGTCGAGCCAGGGGCCGAAGTCGAGTGCGTCTTTGATTAAATGCATCGGTTGGTGCGGTCCAGGCGGCCAGGAATGTTGATCATAGGACACAGCTTAGCCGATAATGTGCAGTGGCGATACCTTGCCTATCTTGCAAAAAAACCTGCGGCAGCAGGCTGGCGCAGGTTTTGCATGGTGCAGGGGCAGGGCGATGCTTAACGGCGATGGCCCCAGCCGTGGCCGTGACCACGGTCATAGTAGTCGTGGCGGCCATGGCCGCGGTAGTAGCCGCGGCCCGGTTGCACGTAGACGACCGCCGGCGGGCCATAGTAGCGCGGAGGCGGCGCGTAATACACGGGCTGCGGGGCAGGGGCGTAGTACACCGGTTGCGGCGCAGGCGCATAATAGGTTTCGCGGTAGCCGCCGCGATAGCCGCCACGGTCGTAATAGCGGTCATTCGTGCTGATGCTGTTGCCGACGGCGGCGCCCAGCACGCCACCGACGATCGCGCCATTGCGCCCGCCGGTGCTGTTGCCAATGGCCGCCCCGACAACGGCGCCTGCAACGGTATTGAAGTCGCGGTCACCGGCGACTGCGGCCGAAGACACAGCCACTGCCGCAACCATTACCGCACCCAGGAGTTTCTTGTTCAACATGGCATTTCCTTCCATTCCGGCGAGATCACAATGATCTGCATGGACTGGACTATATCTGCTGCCGCAAGCTTGTTCCACGTCTAATACAACTTATTACAATCCCGCCCCGGCGGTAACAAGTCAGCGCAGGCGCGCCTGCCATTCGGGCCGCAGCAGGCTGTACATTTTGACATCGCGCATCACGCCGTTGATAAAGAAGGCCTGGCGCATCAAGCCTTCCTGGGTAAAGCCGTTCTTTTGCGCGATGCGCTCGGAGCCGATGTTCAGCGGATCCATCAGCAGCTCCAGCCGGTGGTAGGGATAGGCATTGAACAGGTAGTCGACCACCAGGCGCGTCGCTTCGCTGACGTAGCCGCGCCCATCCCGCTGCCGGTCGAACAGGCGGTAGCCGATCTCGCGCGAGGCTGGCGTGCGGCTCTTGAAGTGCGTGATCGTGCCGATGATGTGCTGGGCCCTGTCCTCGATGAGGAACAATTCGCTGTCCTCGGTGACGAAGCCCGATTGCAGGAAGTCGCGCCGCATGGCCTCGGGCGACTTGAACTGCATCGAGAAAAACTCGCCGCGCGAAGGCAGGTCGTTGACGAGGGAAATATAGGTATTCAGGTCGGCGGCCTGCAAATGCCGGACGGTACAGAGTGTTCCCTTGAGCATGGCGGTATCCGGTAGCGATCACGATCCTGATGGTAATCGACTCCGGGGGAAAGAAGCAATCGCTCCCGCAAAAGTTGCTGCAATGACAGAATAAATACGCTATCGTAGAACGCCGCGCCTTGCCCCTTGGCCAAGGCGTACCCGCTACGACCTCGTTGACTGGAACTGAACACATGCCTACCATCCTGACTGGCGCGCCGTTGCGCCGTTGCGTTTTATCCATCGCCCTGGGCTGCGTCGCCAGCGCCGGCGCCTTTGCCGCCGCGCCGGGCAATGCGCCGCAAGCGCTGGCGCAGGTGCGCGATACGGCGCTGCACAGCGACTGGGCCTACGCCCGCCTGGCCGACATGACGGATCTGATCGGCCCGCGCCTGTCCGGTTCCGCCGGCGCGGCGGCCGCCGTGCGGCAGGTGGCCGACACCATGCGCCAGCTGGGCGCCACCGTCACCCTGCAGCCCGTGAAAGTGCCGCACTGGGTGCGCGGCGTGGAAACGGCGGAAATCGTCGATTACGCGGGCCGTCCGCAGGGCGTGTCGCAGCGCGTGGTGCTCACGGCCCTGGGCGGCTCCGGCGCCACTGCGGCCGCCGGCCTGACGGCGCCCGTGATCATCGTCAGGAGCCTGGAAGAACTCAAGGCGCGCGCGCCGGAAGTGAAGGGCGCCATCGTGCTGATCGACACGCCGTTCGACCAGGAGATGGCCGAGCGGGGCCTGGCGGGCGTCACGTATGGCGAGGGTTCGCGCGCGCGCTTCCTCGGACCGAAGGCGGCGGCCGACCTGGGCGCGGCCGCCGCGCTGGTGCGCTCGGTGGGCGGCGCGAACTTCCGCATCCCGCATGCGGGCGCCACCGGCCTCGATGAGAATAAACGCATTCCGGCCGCCGCCGTCACGGTGGAAGACGCCTTGCTGATCGGCCGCCTGGCCGCGCGCGGCCCGCTGAAAATGCACCTGACCCTGACGCCGCAAAACCTGCCCGAGGCGGACAGCTACAACGTCATCGCCGACTGGCCGGGCACGGACAAGGCCGGCGAAGTGGTGGTGGTCTCGGGCCATCTCGATTCCTGGGACCTGGCGACCGGTGCGCACGACGACGGCGCCGGCGTGGTGGCGGCGATGGGCGTGGTGGAAACCCTGAAAAAGCTCGACTACCGCCCGCGCCGCACCATCCGCGTGATCGCCTGGATGAACGAGGAAAACGGCGGGCGCGGCGGCCAGGCCTATTTCGAGGCCCACAAGCAGGCGCTCGGTAAACAATACGCGGCCATCGAGATGGACAGCGGCGCCGGCCGCCCGTTCGGCATCAAGGCCAGCGTGGGAGCGAAGGCGGAAAAACTGTTTACGCCGTTGCTGGCCGCCTTGCAGCCGATGGGCGCGCACGCGTTTACGCGCCGCGACGCGCTGGGCACGGGCGACTTGCACCGCCTGGAAACGGGCGGCGTGCCCAGCTTCGAGCCGCTGGTCGACAGCCACAGCTACTTCCACTACCACCACACGCCGGCCGATACCCTGGACAAGGTCGACCCGGATCACCTCAAGCGCAACGTGGCGCTGATGGCGTCGCTGGCCTGGTTCCTGGCCAATCTCGACGGCGAGATCGGGCGCGCGCCGGAGCAGGGCGAGTAAGGCTGCTGATCGCGGGCCGCGGCCTTGTCGGCGCGGTCCGCGTGTTTTTGACGATACCTCTCTACCGTATGCCATGACTTCCTTTTCCACCGACATCGACATCGCCATCCAGCTGATCCGCACTTACCTGGCCCGGCATCCCCACGGCACCGACACGCTCGAGGGCGTGGCGCAGTGGTGGCTGGCCGGGCAGTGTCCACAGGACGTCGTCGCGGCGGCGCTGGAGCATCTGCGCGTGGCGGGCGACCTGGAATGCCTGGCGTTCGGCGGGCACCGGCTATGGCGCCTGCACCGCTCCGGCGCCTGAGACCGGACAGGCGGCCACGCCACCCCTCGGTTTTTCCGATACCAGCCCTCCGGAAAGACGATTTGCCTGGGCAGGGCGGCAATCATAAGATATGCAGCTGTAAATAATTCTCATTCATATGGGAATCTTGTGCAGCACATGCCCCCGGCCCATGGCGGCCAGGGTTGGCTTCTCTTCTGATTGTCAGGAACGCTGGTGCCCCGTCTTCGCTTGCTTTTCCCCCTTCTCCTTGCCGGCGCGCTGGCGTGTGCCGGCGCCAGCGCCCAGCGGCCGCCCCCGGCGCCGCGCATCGAGCGCTGTACCATTGCCGATGAGCAGGGCGACTTTGGCTTGCCCACGCCCTACACCCATGCCAGCGGCGGCATGGGCTATACGCTGACCAGCCTGATTTTCGACACCCTCGTGTGGCGCGATGCCAGCGGCAAGCTGGTGCCGGGCCTGGCCAGCGCGTGGCGGGAAAGCGCCGACCATCGCACCATCGAATTCACCTTGCGGCCCGATGCACGCTGGCATGACGGCCAGCCCGTCACGGCGGCGGACGTGGTGTTTACCTTTGCCTATCTGCGCCAGCACCCGCATCCGCTGTTCGATTTGAGCGCCGTCGACGGCGTGGACGATCTGGGAAAAGGGCGCGTGCGCGTGCGCCTGAAGCGCGTGTATGCGCCTTTCGTGGCGCAGCTGGCCGGGTCGGTGTTCATCCTGCCGCAGCATGTGTATGTGCGCCTGGGCGCCCCCAGCAGGTGAAACCGGCCGACATCGTGGGCAGCGGCCCCTACCGCCTGGGCGCGTACGACAAGGCGGCGGGCCGCTATTTGTTTACCGCGAACGAAGAATACTACCTGGGCCCGCCCAGGGTGCGTAGCGTACTGTTCCTGCGCATGCAGCCTTCGCTTGCCGTGGGGGCGTTGAAACGGGGCCAGGTGGATATGATCCGCAGCCTGCCGGCGCCGCTGGTGGCCGAGGTGGCCCGTTTCGCCACCGTGGTCAGCGCACCCTCCGGCCATCCCGTGCGGCTGCGCTTCAATCATGCGCGCCCGCCGTTTGACGACAAGCGCCTGCGCCAGGCCATCGCCCGCGGCATCGACCGGCAGGAATTGCTGCGCGTCGTAGAGAACGGGCAGGGCGAGGTGTCCGCGGGACGCTTCGCGCGCGGCAGCATCTGGCAGAGCGGCGCACCGTTCGCCGCGTATGCCTACGATCTTTCTGCCGCGCGCCGCATGCTGGCGGAGCTGGGCTACCGCGCCGCGCCGGACGGCCGCCTGCGCGACAGCGGCGGCAAGCCCTGGGTGCTCGACCTGGCGGCGGCGCGCAGTTTGGCGCGGCCCGCCAGCCAGCTGGCCGGCCAGCTGGAAAAGCTGGGCCTGGAAGTCCATGTGCGCATCATGGACAGCGGCATCCTGGGCGCGCGCATCGCCGCCGCCGATTTCGACCTGGCCCTCGTCAGCCAGGGCAGCAATGGCGACCCGGAAAGCATGCTGCGGCAAACGGCGGGCAACGGCGCCTACAGCGATGCCTTCCGCCGCGCCGATCTGCTCGAGCTGCTGCAGCAGCAGGTCGGCACCGTCGACGTGGCCACACGGCGCGCGCTGCTCGACCGTGCCCAGGCCATCTACGCCGAGGAATTGCCGGCCTTCTTCCTGTATTCGCCGCTATGGAGCACGGCGGCCAATGCGCGCCTGCGGCCGTGGTTCACGCCGGGCGGCATCGGCGTCGGCATCTCGCTGCCGCTGAACAAATTGATGTTCGTGCGGTAGACGGGAGCCGACGCTGAGCGCTACCACCTTCATGGGCCGGCGCGCCGCGGGCTATGCGCTGGCCTTGCTGGCGCTCGTCAGCCTCGACTTCGCGCTGCCGCTGCTCATGCCCGGCGACCCCGTCACGGCGTTGCTGGGACAGGATGCGCTGATCGAACTCGATGCTGCCGAACGCGGCGCCCTGCTGGCGCGCCACGGCCTGGGCGGTGGACAGCCGCTGTGGCAGCTGTACCTGGAGCACCTGGCGCAGCTGCTGCGGCTCGACCTTGGCTATTCCATTCAGCATGGCATGCCGGTGGCGGCCTTGCTGGCGCAGTACCTGCCGTGGACCGTGCTGCTGGTGGCCTGCGCGCTGGCGCTGGCCCTGCTGCTGGGCGTGGTGCTGGGCATCGAGGCCGCGTTCGCGCAGGACAGGGCGGCGGACCGCGCGCTGACGGCCGCCACCCTGGCGCTCGACAGCATCCCGCCGTTCGCCCTGGCGATGGGCCTGGTGATGCTGTTCGCCTATGGCTTGCAATGGCTGCCCAGCAATGGCGCCATGGCGCCGTTTTCCATGCAGACGGGTGCGGCCGCCTGGCTGGAGCGCGCGCGGCACCTGGTGCTGCCCGTGTGCGCCATGGCGCTGCCCGCCGCCGCCGGCGTGTTCCTGAGCGCGCGCGCCACGGCCGTCAGCGTACGCCAGCGCACCTTCATGGAGCTGGCCCGCGCGCAGGGCGTGGGACCGTTCGCCTTGCGCTACCGCCACCTGGCGCCCAACGTGCTTGCCGTCGTGCTGTCGCGCCTGGGCGGCGTGGCCGCGCGCCTGGTGTCGGGCGCCGTGTATGCGGAAACCGTCCTCGCCTATCCCGGCATCAACCTGGCGCTGACGGACGCCATCGCCAAGCACGATTACCCGCTGGTGCGCGGCGCGCTGCTGGCGACGGGGCTGCTGCTGTTCGCCATGAACTTGCTGGCCGATGTCCTGGCCGGCCGCCTGGCGCTGCGCGGGCAGCGCGCGCCATGAACGCCTCCGTGCGCGCGGGGGCGGGACTGCTGCTGGCGCTGGCGCTCATGCTGGCCGGCGCCAGCTGGCTGCAGCCGGCGTCCGGCGGCGCCTTCGAAGCCGTGCTGGCGCCGCCGGACGGCATGCACTGGCTGGGCACCGATGACCTGGGCCGCGACGTCCTGCGGCGCCTGGCGGCCGCCGCGCTGCCCACCCTGGGCATCGGCGTGGCCGTGAGCGCCGCCAGCATCGCGCTGGCGGTGCTGCTGGCGCTGGCGGGCCTGGCCTGGCCCGCCGCCGATGCGCTCGTGCTGCGGCTGGCCGACCTGTTCGGCGCCTTGCCGTCCACCCTGGTCTTCATCGTCATCGCCTCGGCCATGCAGCCCGGTGCGCCGGCCCTGGTGGCGATGCTGGCGGCATTCGGCTGGGATGCCGAATTTCGCGCGCTGCGCCTGCGCCTGCGCCAGGTATGGCGCCAGGAGAGCCTGGATGCGGCGCGCCTGGCGGAGGCATCGGGCATCTACCTGCTGCGGCGCCACGTATGGCCGGCCATGGCGGGACTGCTGGCCGTGCAGGCCGTCGCCCTGGTGCGCCGCGCCGTGTTCCACTATGCGGGCCTGGCCTTCCTCGGCCTGGCCGATCCGCGCACCCCGACCTGGGGCGGCATGCTCAATGAAGCCATGCCCTATCTTGCCCATCCCGACGCGCGCGCCTGGATCCTGGCGGCGTGGCTGTGCCTGGCCATGCTGCTGATCGCGCTGGCGCTGCTGGGCCAGGGCCTCGACGAGGGCGCGCGATGCTAGCGGCGGCAGGATTCTGCGTCGAGGCGGATGGCCGCCAGCTGCTGCGCCAATTACACTTCCAGACGCGCCCCGGCGTGCCGCTGGCGATCATCGGCGAATCGGGCGCCGGCAAGAGCACCCTGGCGCGCGCCTTGCTCGGCCTGGCGCCGGGGCACTGCAGCGGCAGCTTGCGCGCCGGCGGCATGCAGCTGGCGGATGCGGACGAAACGGCGCTGCGGCGCTGGCGCGGCCGCCAGGCGGGCCTGGTGCCGCAAGACGTGCACGACGCCCTCAATCCCCAGCACACCTTGCTGGCCCAGGTGGCGGCGCCTTTGCGGCGGCATCTGGGCATGCGGCGCGGGCCGGCCGAACAGGCGGCCGGCGCCTTGCTCGTTTCGCTGGGCCTGCCGGAAATCCTGCACCGTCGCTATCCGGCCCAATGCAGCGGCGGCCAGCTGCAGCGCGTGCTGCTGGCGGCGGCGCTGGCGCCCGCGCCGGCACTGCTGGTGCTGGACGAGCCGACGTCCGCGCTCGATCCCGCCGCCAGCGCGCTGGTGCTCGGGCGCCTGCGCGCCGAAGCGGCGCAGCGCCAGCTGGTGGTGGTGACGCACGACCTGGAACTGGCGCGCGCGCTCGATGGCGACGTGCTGGTGCTGTATGGCGGCTGCGCCGTGGAAACGGGGCCGGCCGCATCGGTGCTGGCGTCGCCGCGCCATCCGTATACGCGCGGCCTCTTGCGCGCCTGGCCGCGCGAGAACGGCAAGGACTTGCAGGGCATCGCCGGCACGCACGAGGAAAACGCGCGCGGCTGCGCCTTCGCCAGCCGCTGCAGCCAGCGCATCGGGCGCTGCGGCGAGGAAGCGCCGGCGCTCGACGCCACGGGCGTGGCCTGCCTGCGCGGCGGCATCGTCACCGTGCTGTCGGCGCGCGGCGTGCACAAGCGCCTGGGCGGGCAAGCGGTATTGGCGGGCGTGGACCTGGAGGTGCAGTCGGGCGAAACGGTGGTCATCGTGGGCGCCTCCGGCGCGGGCAAGTCGACCCTGGCGCGCATCCTCGTCGGCCTGCAGCAGGCCGATGCGGGCAGCGTGGACACGCCGGCGCGCGAGGCGGGCGGCGCGGCGGCGGGCATCGCCTACGTGCCGCAGCATGCGGGCGCCTCGGTGGCCAGCCACTTCACCGTGTTCGAGGCGGTGGCCGAGCCGCTCGTCATCGCGGCTCGCGGCAGCGTGGACGCCTGCCGCGCGGCGGCGCTGCGGGCGCTGGCCGACGTGCGCCTGCCGGCCACGCCGGCGTTCCTGGCGCGCCGGGCGCGCAGCTTGAGCGGTGGGGAATTGCAGCGTCTGGCCATCGCGCGGGCGCTGATCGGCGATCCGGCCGTGCTGGTGGCCGATGAACCGACCGCCGCGCTGGACGCCTCGGTGCAGGCGAAGGTGCTGCGGCTGCTGCTCGACGTGCAGGAGGCGCGCGGCCTGGCCCTACTGCTGATCACGCACAATCTGCCCATCGCCCGTCACGTGGCGGACCGCATCGTGCGGCTGGAAGAGGGCCGCTGCACGGCAGAGGCCTCAGGGTCGCCGGCCGGCCCGGAAGGCGCCGCGCCGGCGCTCTGGATGCGCCTGGCCTAAGTAACCCCCAATAAATTATGGCTCTGTTCCCGCTAAGTAGGGGAAGTCCGGGAATCTTCCTGTATCCCTGCTGTCTGACTGTACATCGCAGACAAACGGGAGCCTTCCATGCAGACCGGCCAATGGAAAACCTTCATCGCCCAGTTCGCCGCACTGAACCGTCGCCAGCGCCTGGCGGGTATCGCTCTGCTGCGAGGAAGCGCACCGCAGGACGCTGCCGCGGTACTCGTCGAAAACGTGGCCCGGCAGCGATTGCACTGTCCTGCCTGCAAGAGCAATCATGCTCACCGGCATGGCCATGCGCACGGACTGCAGCGCTACCGTTGCGTGCCGTGCGGGCGCACCTTCAATGCGCTCACCGGCACGCCGCTGGCGCGCTTGCGCCATAAATCACTGTGGCTCGATTACGCAGATTGCCTGCTGGCATCCGATTCCGTGCGCAAGGCAGCGTTACAGCTGGGCGTGCACCGCAACACCACCTTTCGCTGGCGCCACCGGTTTTTATCGTTGGCAAAAACGGACCGACCGCATTGCCTGCATGGCATTGCCGAAGCGGACGAACTGTATGTGCTCGAATCGGAAAAGGGAGCGCGGCATCTGACCCGTCCGGCGCGCCGCCGGGGCGGTCATGCCAGCCAACGTGGTATTTCCGATGAGCAGGTCTGCATCCTGGTGGCGCGCGACCGCACGGGGCAGACACTCGATTTCGTCACGGGAAAAGGAGCGCTGACGCAGGCGCAGGTGCGCCATTATTTGTTGCCCATGATCGACAAGGATATCCTGTTGCTCACCGATGGCCATGCCGCCTACCGGGCTTTTGCAAAGGAGGCGGGGATCAGCCACCAGGCCGTCAATTTGCGCGCAGGCATCCGGGTGCAGGGCGCCGTGCATGTGCAGCACGTCAATGCCTATCACAGCCGCCTGCGGGAATGGCTACGCCCCTTTCACGGGGTGGCGACGCGCTACCTGCCGAATTACCTGGGCTGGCGCTGGATACTCGACGCCGGGCGTATCCGTTCGCCGGAAACATTATTGAAGGCAACACTCGGAGCATTCCCACATCTGACGGTGACATAGCCTAAATTATTGTGATTTCTGACTTCCATAACCGGCGCTCTGCGGCGTTGCCCGCTGCTAGCAGTGCTCGCACTGCGTCGCAGCGGGCGCCTTGCATAGCATCCGGTTCTGTTCGTCATAAATTCACAATAATTTCCTGAGGATTACTTAGCCCAGGAAATCGCCTACATACACCAGGTGTTCGAACGGCGGCTTGTCGTTCTCCGTGCGGGCCAGCACCGTGTCCAGCGTGGCGCGCAGCACGGCCTGTTTCGCGTCGGCGCCCGCGTGCGCGACGATGGCCAGCGGCGTGCTGCCGGGCAGGTGGCGCGCCAGGCGTTCGACCAGCGACGGCAGGTCGGCGCGCATGGTAAAGAAGACCAGGGTGGAACCGGTGGCGGCCAGCTTGTCCAGGGTGTCGCTCCCCGTGTAGTCGTCGCGCGTATCGGCCGAGGCGGCGAGGATGACGGAGCGGCTGCGCTTGCCGCCGGTGACGTCGCGGGCCAGCGCCGCATTGGCCGCATTGAAGCAGGAGATGCCAGGGATGACGATGGGATTGAGTTCGCTGAACTCGCTCAGGTAGCCCGATTGCGGCCCGAAGATCATGGCGTCGCCGTAGTCGAGCACGGCGACGGTCTTGCCGGCCGCCGCTGCCGCATGGATGATGTCGCGCGCCTGTTTTTCCATGGCGTCGACTTCCTCTTCCGGCGTGTCGCGCCGCGCCAGGGGACTGAACAGGCCGTGGCCGGCCTTGTGCAGCTCCTTGCCGCCGAGCAGGTCGGCAAACGCTTCGAGCAGGCGCGGGATGCCGAATACGATATCGGCGCCGCGCAGGATTTTCTGCGCCTTGACGGTGATGCTGTCGGGGTCGCCGATGCCGGCGCTGACGAGGTACAGGCCGCAGCGCGCGCCCGCTTGGGTGGTATGGGTCATGGTTCTCTTCTCTTCAAGGATGGTTGATTGGAGGGGGAATCGCTTAAAACTGGTAATTCGCGCTGACGCGCACGTCGCGTCCCGGCTCCGGCAGGATATTGCCGACGCCGCCGTCGAGCGAACTGTGGCTCGTGTAGCGCTTGTCGCCCAGGTTGCGCACGGCCAGCGCCAGGCTCAGCGCGCGCAGCGCGGCCGGCTGCCATTGCAGCTGGACGTCGTGCAGCACATAGCCGGCCCGCTGCACCGCCGCTTGCGGCACGTCCTCCAGGCGCCGCACGGCGTTCACGGTATAGCCGGCCGTGAGGCCGGGCAGCATCCGCCAGTGGCTGTCCCACGTGAGCCGGTCGCCCAGGGCCGTGCCCACGCGGCGCGACGGGTTCAAGGGCTTGCCGCCCAGCGTGGTATCGGCCAGCACCACGCCCAAGGACGTGGCGTAGCCGCCGCGCTGCCAGCGCGCCTTCCATTCCCAGCCCCTGGAACGCAGGGTCTCGGGCATGTTGCGGATATACGCGGGATACGCTGCGCCCTGGCCGGCCCACTCGATCAGGTTGGCAATGCGGGTGTCGAAATAGCCGAGGCGTACGGTCAGGCGGTCGCCGTCCTGCAGCGCATCGGCGCCTTCGTACTGTAATCCCGCTTCGCGCATGTCCGAGGTTTCCGGCTTGAAGGGCTTGCCGTTGTTGAAATTGCTTTTCTTGTCCACGCTGGTGAGGAAACCGATGGGGATGATGCCGCTGGCGCGCACCGCCTCGCCATAGCTGGCAAAGGCGCCCACGCCGCCGCCCAGCTCCACTTCGGCGCCGGCGTTCGGCGACGTCTTGCCGCCCTTGACGGTGCGCGGTCCGAAGGCGGTGTCGTAGCGGTCGTGCCGCACGCCCAGCGACAGCTGCACGGCTTGCCAGCGCATGCGCTCCTGCACGAAGAGGCCCAGGTTGCGTGTCTGCGTGGTTTTGCGGCCCGCTCCCAGGATGGCGGCGCCCAGCACGCCGTTCGTCGTGCCTTCCTCGTCCATGAAGTCGGCGCCGGCCGTCAGGCGGTGCTGCGTGCCGGCCAAGGCCAGGTGCGCCGTATTGCGCGCGCTGCCGCCCCGTTCCGTCGTCCTGGCGCTGCGCGCCTGGGGCACGTCTTCCAGCGTGTTCTCGTTCTGGTACAGATTGAATTTCCAGTCCAGCAGGGCATTGCCGGCCGGCTGGTAGCGGTGCTCCAGCGTATAGGTATGGCGCGTGCTGCGCTGGTAGGTGGGCACGGCGTTCGCGGGCGCATAGCCGTTGTCGCTGCCGACCCGGCCGAACAGGTAGAGTCCCGCATTGCGGTTGCGCGCCGCGCCCAGCCGCAGGCTGTGGCCGGCCAGCTCCAGCAGACTCAGTTTGAGCAGGTAGTCGCGGTCGCGCCCGGCCGAATGGGGCACGTCGCCACCGCCGCCGATGCGGTAGTTGTCGCGGTTGACGGCGCTCACATGGGCCAGCAGGCCCAGCTTATTGTCCAGCGTCTCGCCCAGCATGCCGTACGCGCTGACGGCGCCGCGCCGCGCTTCGTCGGCGCTGGCGTACGCCGCGCGCACGGTGGCGCCCGCGCGCCTTCCCGGCACCAGCAAGTCCTGCGCATCGACGGTGTCAAAGCGGATGCTGCCGCCCAGCGCGCCCGGCCCCGCCTCGGCGCTGGGGCCGGGCTGGATATCGACCTGTTTCAGCAGGTCGGGATCGATGCCGGCCAGGTCGCCCCGGTGCTGGTGCAGGCTGCGGCCCTGGCGCGCGCCGTCGATGCTGATGTTCAGGTTGGCGCCATCGACGCCGCGCAGGTAGAGGCGCTGCGCATTGCCGGCGCCGCCGCCCACGCTGACGGCCGCTTCGCCGGCAAAGACGTCGGCCACGTCCATCGCTTGCTGGCGCTGCAGGGTCTCGCGCGAAATGCGCGTGATGCCCGGCAGGGGCGCGTCCGGCGCGGACTGGTCGATCAGCTTGACTTCGGGCAGGGTCGCCAGCGGCGCCGCCTGTCCGGCGCGCGCATCCGGCATGTGCTGTGCGAAGGAGAGGGGGCGATGGGCAGCGCGCTGGCGCCAAGCAGGAAAAGGGGTACGGCATGTCGCATGGGAAGGTCGTCTTTGTCAGAAGGGAAGCCACGGGAAGGGAGGGCGCAGGTGCTGGCCTGCGCAGCGTCAGTCGAATCTGCTACAGCAGCGCTGTCCCGGGACCGGAAGTGGCGCGCCGCACCCCTTCTGGTCCCTGAAATACCCGGTTGGCTTCATCTCGTCAGCCGCCATTCTGGAAGAGGCGGATAAGCTTGGCTATTTGTATTTCTTGAGCCGCGCCATCAGGAATGCTGAGGGCTGCCGCTCATGGCCCCGCGCTTGGCCACCAGGGTCAGGATGTCGTAGCTGGCCACCAGTTCATCGTTCTGGTTGGTGACCTGCACGTCCCACGACACCACGCCCTGGCCGACGCCCTTGTCGTCGCGCCGCTGGCGGTCGACCTTGCGCTTGCACGTCAGGCGCGCGCGGATGGTGTCGCCGATGCCCACCGGGGCGACGAAGCGCAGGTCGTCGAGCCCGTAGTTGGCCAGCACGGGACCCGGCGCCGGGGACACGAACAGTCCGGCCGCCGCCGCCAGCACGAAATAGCCGTGCGCGATGCGCCGGCCGAACTGCGAATCGCGCGCGGCGATCTCGTCGAAATGCATGTAGAAATAATCGCCCGAGATGCCGCCGAAGGCGACGATGTCCGCTTCGCACACGGTGCGCCGGTGCGTCAGCAGCGATTCGCCCACTTCCAGCTCGTCGAAATGCTTGCGGAACGGATGCTGCACGCTTTCGCGCACGGCGGCGCCGCGCACGTATTCGCCCGTCACGGCCGTCAGCATGGTGGGCGAGCCTTGCAGCGCCGAGCGTTGCAGGTATTGCGAGATGGCGCGCAAGCCGCCCAGCTGCTCGCCGCAGCCGGCGCGGCCAGGGCCGCCGTACTTCAGGTGCGCCGAGGCCAGCACGTCCGTCCCCGCCGCCGCCACTTCGCGTTCCAGCACCAGCACGCGCCCGTGCGAGGCGGCCAGGCGCGGCACGGCATACGCGGCCAGCTTCGGGTCGCGCGTGGCCAGCGTGCTGGCCAGGCTGCCCCTGCCGCGCGCGGCCAGCGCCAGCGCTTCCTCCACGTCCGCATACGGCATCAGCGCGCAGACGGGGCCGAAGGCCTCGATCTCATGCACGGCGTCGCCGCGCGCGCCGCCGCGGCACAGCAGCAGGGTGGGCGCGGCAAAGGCGCCGTCGCGCACCCTGTCTCCTGCCGGCGCGTAGCCGTCCACCTGGCCGCAGACGATGTCGCTTTCCTCGGCCAGGGCGCGCACGCGGGCGCCCAGTTCGCTGCGCTGTTCCTGCGACGCCAGCGGCCCCATTTGCACGCCCGCCTGCGCCGGGTCGCCGATCACCACCGCCGCCAGGCGTTCGCGCAGGCGCGCCGTCAGCGCTTCGATCTGCCCGTGCGGCACCATCACGCGGCGGATGGCGGCGCCGTCCTGGCCCGCCTTGACCGTCATCGAACGCACGATGGCGTCGACCAGCAGCTCGAATTCCGGCTCGCCGCTGCGCACGTCCGGTCCCAGGATGGCGCAGTTCAGCGACGCCGCGCCCAGGCTGAGCTGCACCGAGCGCGCCAGCAGGTTGGGGTGCTTGCGCAGTGTCGTGGCGGTGGCGTCCGAGCCCGTGAAGCTGACGGCGTCGTTGTCCTGCAGGCGCGCCAGCAAGGCATCGGCGGGGCCGATGGCCAGCTGCAGCGCGCCTTTCGGCAGCAGGCCGGAAGCGTCGATCAGGCGCACCAGCGCTTCGGCCAGGTAGCTGGTGCAGGTGGCCGGCTTGACGATGCAGGGCATGGCGGCCAGGAAGCTGGCGGCGAATTTTTCCAGCAGCGACCAGACGGGCAGGTTGAACGGGTTGATGTGCAGGGCCACGCCGCCGCGCGGCACCATGATGTGCGTGCCGGCCGCGCCGCCGCGCCGGCACAGCGACATGGCGGGCGCTTCGTGCAGCACGTTACCGGAAGGCAGGCCGCTGGCGGCGATGCCGGCGTAGGAATTGAGCACGCCGATGCCGGCGCAGATATCCTGCTTGCTGTCGGCGCGCGTGGCGCCGCTCAGGTGGGCGATCGTGTACAGTTCCTCGCGATGCTGCTGGATGTGCGATGCCAGCGCCCGCAGGCAGGCCGCCCGCTGCTGGAAGTCGAGGGCCATCAATGCCGGCACGCCGGTGCGGCGCGCATAGTCGAGCGCGTGCTGCGCGTCGACCGACTCGGCATGCGTGTGATAGATCAGCGCATTGTCGATGGCGCTGTGCAGCGACAGTCCCGCTTCGCTGCCCATCCAGCGTCCGCCTATCCAGCTTTGCAGTGTGCTTACCTTGTTCATGCTTGTTCCTCGTTCGTGTGCGTGAGCGATGCCGCCGTTTCCAGCGCATCGATGAACATGCCCGCCACGTCGAAACCCGTCTGCTGCATGATTTCGCGGAAGCAGGTCGGACTGGTGACATTGATTTCGGTGAGATGCGCGCCGATCACGTCCAGCCCGACCAGCAGCAGGCCGCGCGCCGCCAGCACGGGCGCCAGGGTATCGGCGATCTCGCGGTCGCGCGCCGTCAGCACGCGCGCTTCGCCGCGCCCGCCGGCAGCCAGGTTGCCGCGCACCTCGCCGGCCTGCGGAATGCGCGCCAGCGCGTGCGGCACCGGCTTGCCGCCGATCAGCAGGATGCGCTTGTCGCCTTCGCTGATGGCGGGAATGTAGCGCTGCGCCATGATGGTGACGGCGCCGTCGCGCGTCAGCATTTCGACGGTGGCGCCCAGGTTCATGCCGTCCTCGCGCACGCGGAAGATGCCGGCGCCGCCCATGCCGTCGAGCGGCTTGAAGATCACGTCGCCGTGCTCGGCGTGGAAGGCGCGCAGGCGCGACGGCTCGCGGCTGACCAGGGTCGGCGCGCAGAACGGCGCGAATTCGAGGATCGCCAGTTTCTCGTTGTGGTCGCGCACGGCCGATGGCCGGTTGAAGACGCGCGCGCCCTGGCGCTGCGCCATGTCCAGCAGGTGGGTGCTGTACAGGTATTCCATGTCGAACGGCGGGTCCTTGCGCACCAGCACCGCGTCGTACCGCGCCAGCGGCAGCGTCGCCGCCGCCTCCCGCTGGAACCACGCGCCTGCCGCGTCGGTCAGGTGCACGCGCGCCGCATGGGCGCTGACCACGCCCCCTTCACAGTGCAGATGCCGCTGTTCGAATACGTGCAATGCGTGGCCGCGCGCGGCCGCTTCCTGCATCATCGCGTAGGTCGAATCTTTCTTGATGTTCAACAGCTCGAGGCGGTCAGCCAGGATCGCGATTTTCATCGATGCGCCTTTCATTCAATAGGGTGGGGAAGAGGAAACCGGTGGGCCGCGCCGGTGGGCGCGGCAGCCGCGGCGCCATGCGCCGGGTCCTTGTTGCCGGAATATTTCTGCAGCGATGGTAGCGCAACGTGCGCCATCCGGCTCCTCAGATATTTGGACGTCGGCCCTCAGATATTGCGTCTTGTGAGGCACCCTCGATCGGTCTTAGCATCATTGGCGAAATGTCACTACCCAAGCCGGCCTGACCGGATATAACCGCCACATGAGGACACAATGATGCGCCGCTCTTTCAAGACCAATCTCGACATCCGTTACCGCGACACCGACTCGATGGGCCACGTCAGCAGCCCCGTGTACTACGAGTACATGCAGACGGCCTACCTCGAATACATGCACCGCATCCTGGAAATTCCGAAGAGCGAGAAGCTGCCGCACATCATGGTGAAAACCGCGTGCGAATACATCGCCCAGGCGAAGTACGGCGACAAGGTGCTGGTGCTCAGCCATGTCTCCAAGTTCGGCGGCAAGAGCTTTGAAATGGAGCACGTCATGCACATCGGCGACGAACAGGGCGTGGTGATGGCCAAGGCCATTTCCGTGCACGTCATGTACGACTATGAACAGCAGGCCACGCAGCCCGTGCCCGAGTCCTTCAAGCAGACCGTGCTGGCCTACCAGGGCAGCCTTTAAGATGGCGCGCCTGGCATTCCTGCAAGCGCTTGGCGCGCTGGGCCTGCTCGCGGGTGCCGCGGCGGCGCTGGCCGCCGGCGCCGGCGAACCGGCGCGGCGCGTGCTGACGCCGATCGACTGGCCCGCGGCCGGCCAGGCGCGCGCCGGCGCGGCGCAGGCCGACGCGGTGCTGCGCCCGCTGCGCGCCACGGCGCCCGCCGGGCTGGCGCAGGTCCGCATTCCGGTACTGCTGCTGCCGGCCGAAGGCGACTGGGGCGCGCCCCGTTTCCATGGCCAGGGCACGGCCTATGCGGCCCTGTATGCGCCGGCCGGCGCGAAGCTGGGGCTGTTCGGCAGCGCCACGCACCTCGTCGCGCCAGGTGACCTGAAGCTCGAACATGCGGGCGGCGCCTTCGAATCGATAGGCGACGGCGCCGACTACAGCTTCACGCGCTTCGGCGCCGCCTACACGCTGCGCATGAGCTGCGACGAGCCGCTCAAGGACAAGCGCTGCACCGATCCGCAATATCTGGCCGACGCGGCGCGTGCGCTGCTGCTCGTGGCGGGAGAAAAACCATGATGAAGATGACCGTATTGAATGGCGTGCTGGCCGGCGTGCTCGGTGCGCTGGCGCTGCCGGCACTGGCCGGCGGCGATGACCGTTTCCTGCCGCCCGGCGCGCTGCTGCCCGGCAGCGGCAGCGGCGTGGCCAGCACCGCCGTGCTGTATCCGCACATGCGCTTTCCCATCGAGCAGGGCGCGGCCTACGCCAGTTCGCATTTCTATGGCGTGGGCGGCCAGCGCGGCAAGGCAGGCGATTCCTGCGACGACGCCAACTACGCCTATCCGTGGCGCGACAATTTTTGCGAGCTGCGCAAGGACAACCTGCCGTTCTGCCTGTCCGGCGGACACCAGGGGCAAGACCTGCGGCCGGCCACCTGCCGCGCCAACTTTCACTGGGCCGTAGCGGCCGACGACGGTGTCATCGTGCAGATCGCGCGTTTCAGCGTCACCCTGCAGACGGCCGCCGGCACCTTGTACCGCTATGTGCACCTCAATACCAGCGACCTGGCCGTGCGCGAGCTGCAGCCGGTGGCGCGCGGCGCGCGCATCGGCAGGATTTCGAACAACTGGATCGACAAGCTGCCGATCCACCTGCATTTCGACGTCAAGGACACCATCAAGGTGGGCCAGCAGACGCTGGTGACGTTCGTGCCACCGTATGCCAGCCTGGTCGAGTCCTATATCCAGCGCAACAAGTTACAAGGAGAGCAGCATGAGTGAAACGATGCAAGGCCGGCGCGGGCGCAAGCGGCCGATCCTGGCGATCTTGCGGCAGGAGGCGTCGACGCCGGGCCGCGCGGGCAAGCTGCTGCGCGACAAGGGCTTCGAGCTCGACATCCGCCGTCCCGTGTGCGGCGACCCGCTGCCCGACACGCTCGATGGCCATGCGGGCGTGATCTCGTTCGGCGGCCCGATGAGCGCGAACGACAGCGACGCGCACATCCGCCGCGAGATCGAGTGGCTGTCCGTGCCGCTGGCGGAAAACCGGCCGTACCTGGGCATCTGCCTGGGCGCGCAGATGCTGGCCAAGAACCTCGGCTGCAAGGTGACGGCGGCCGAAGGCGACATCACGGAGATCGGCTGGTATCCGCTCAAGCCGACGGCCGAAGGCCAGCGCATCATGCCCAAGTGGCCGGACATGGTGTACCACTTCCACATGGAGGGTTTCGAGCTGCCCAAGGGCGCCATCCTGCTGGCCGAGGGCGACGCCTACCGCAACCAGGCCTTCCGCTACGGCGAGAAGGCCTGGGGCATCCAGTACCATCCCGAGCTGACCCTGGCCATGCAGCGCCGCTGGGCGGTGAAGGGCGCGCACCGCTTCCACCTGCCGAACGCGCAGCAGGGCGAACAGCACTTGCAGGGCAGGGTCCTGCACGACAAGGCGCTGCGGGCCTGGTTCAACGGCTTCCTGAACCGCGTGTTTACCGAAGCATGAGCCGCCAGCCCCCTATCTTGCAGGACGGCCTGGCGCTGACCCTGGACCAGCTGCTGGCGCGCCAGAGCTTCAAGTGGCGCCAGTACCAGCCCGGCGTGCTTGCCGCCTGCGTGGCCGACATGGACCTGGGCACGGCGCCCGCCGTGCAGGCGGCGCTGGCGCAGGTGCTGCGGCGCGTCGATTTCACCTATCCCCTGCGCGACGGGCGCAAGGCCGACCGCGCCGTGGCGCACGCGTTCGCCGCGCGCATGCGCCGCCTGTACGGCTGGCAGGCCGAGGCCGACCAGGTGCTGGTCCTGCCCGACCTGGTGCAGGCGACGTTTGCCGCGGTGATGGCGTTTTCCGATCCGGGCGACGGCGTGATCGTGCAGGTGCCCCACTATGCGCCGTTCCGCGAAGCGGTCGAGGGCACGGGCCGGCGCCTGGTCGCGCTGGAGATGCGCACCGGTGCCGACGGCTACCGGCTCGACCTGGAGAGCCTGGCGCGCGCCGTCGATGCCCGCACGCGCATGCTGATCCTGTGCAATCCGCACAATCCGACGGGACGCGTGCTGAGCCGCGCGGAACTGGAAAGCGTGCTGGCCTTTGCCGAGCGCCACGACTTGATCGTGGTGTCGGACGAAATCCATGCCGACCTGGTCTACCCGGGGGCGCGGCACCTGCCGTTCGCTGCGCTGTCCGACGCGGCGGCCGCGCGCACCGTTACCCTGAATTCCGCCACGAAGAGCTTCAATATCGCCGGCCTGCGCTGCGCCGTCGCCCATTTCGGCACGCCGGTCCTGCAGCAGCGCTTCCATGCGCGCCTGCCGGCGCGCCTGACGGGCGCCGTCAACAACCTGGGCATCGACGCCACTGTGGCGGCCTGGAACGACGGGCAGCCCTGGCTCGACGCCGTGCTCGCGCACCTGCTGGCCATGCGCGACTACGCGGCGCAGATCCTGCGCCGCGAGCTGCCGGCCATCCGCTTCCACGTGCCGCAGGGGACGTATCTGCTGTGGCTCGATTGCGGCGCGCTGGAGCTGGACCAGCCGGCGGCGGATTTCTTCCTCCAGCATGCGCGGGTGGCGCTCAGCCCGGGCGAAGTCTTCGACGCGGGCGCCGCGCACTGCGCGCGCCTCAATTTCGCCACTTCGCAGCCGCTGCTGGCCGAGATCCTCGACCGCATGGCCACGGCGGTGCGCGCGCACCAGCGCCGCCGTCCGCCTGCACACAATTAACCCGGCACACGCTTGCCACTACCTGGACACAACACCATGGAAACGCCCGTCAACAAACACAAGCCGCGCATCCTCATCGGCGTCACGGGATCGCTCGATTCGACCCTGCTGCCGAACTACCTGCGCATCATCAAGGACCACCTCGATTGCGAGCTGAGCGTGCTGATGACGCCGAATGCCACCAACTTCCTCAAGCCGGAATCGATCGCGCTGTACGTCGACCGCGTGATCAGCGGCGAGCGGCCGCAGGATTGGCCGACCGACAAGCCGGGCCGCCTGGCCGCCGAGCATGACCTGCTGCTGGTGCTGCCCGCCACCGCGAATACCCTGGCGGCGGTGGCGAACGGCTTTTCCGGCAATCGCTTGACCACCGTGATCCTGGCCGCCACCTTCCCCGTGCTGCTGTTCCCCGTGATGGGCGGGCCGATGCTGGCCAAGCCGGCCGTGCAGCGCAACCTGGCGCAGCTGCGCGAGGACGGCTACATCATCATCGACCCCGTCTGGCACGACCATTTCGATCCGCTGCTCGGGCGCATGCACGGCCACCACTCGCTACCGAGTCCCGAACAGGTACTGGCGCTGCTGCGCGAACGCTTCCCCGCCAGCGGCGTGCAGCGCCTGGCGCTGACCGGCGCGGCGGCCTGACACCTTCCACGCAACCAGAGAGAACCGCATGTCCATCATCCTGTACAGCCTGTGCGCCGCCGACCGGCGCCGCCATTATTCGCCCCATGTGTGGAAGATCATCATGGCACTCAAGCACAAGGACCTGCTGGCCGAGGTGCGGCCCGTCTCCTTCGCCGAGATCGCCGGCATCGAGGACGGCAGCTATAAAAGCGTGCCGGTGCTGAACGACAACGGCCACATCGAGGGCGACAGCTTTGAAATCGCCGTGCACCTGGAGCGCGCCTATCCGGACCGGCCCAGCCTGTTCGGCGGGCCTGGCGGCCAGGCCATGGCCCGCTTCGTCGAAAGCTTCAGCCAGACGGTCATCCATCCGCCCGTCTCGGCCATCGCCGCCATGGACATGCATGCGCTGATGTCGCCGGCGGACCAGGCGTACTTCCGCGCGGCGCGCGAGAAGCGCTTCGGCAAGACCCTGGAAGAGGCCTCGGCCACCCGCCACATCGAACTGGCGGCCCTGCCGGAAAAATTCGCGCCGCTGCGCAGCGTGCTGGCGAAACAGCGCTGGCTGGGCGGCGCGCAGCCCCTGTTCGCCGATTACATCCTGTTCGGCGTGCTGCAGTGGGCGCGCATCACCGTGCCGTATCCCTTGCTGCCGGCCGACGATCCCGTCAGCACCTGGTTCGAGCGCTGCCTCGACCTGCACGGCGCCATCGGCCGCTCCGTCATCTTGTCGGACTGACGGCGGAGAACCTGCCAGGGCCGCCCGCGCGGCCCTTTTCCTTTCATCGATCAACAAGGCTAACCATGATATTTACACCGCAACAGGACGAGATACGCCAGCGCTATGCCGGCATCGGCAGCGACATTGCCGCCGGCGCCGCCGCGCGCGCAGAAGGTTTCGATTTTGATGGCTGGCAGCGCCTGCGCGACGCCGGCCTGTGGCGCATGATCGTGCCCGGCGGCGATCACGCGACGGGCGACTGGTGGAGTTTTACGGCCGCCCTCGACGGCCTGTCCTCCACCATCGGCGCGCCGGAACTGCTGCTGTCGGTCATCGCCCAGGCCGGCATGGTGCGGGGCCTGGACCGGCACGGCAGCGCCGGGCAGCGTGACCGGTATTTCGGCGCCATCCTGCGCGGCGACGTCAGCGCCACGGGCATCGCCGAACCCGGCACGGGCACGGACGTGCGCAGCATCCAGAGCACCCTGCGCGCCACGGCCGACGGCTACGTGCTCAATGGCGGCAAATACAATATCGCGCACGCGCCCATCATGGATTTCGCGCTGATCGTCTGCCGGCTGGCGGACAAGGAAGAGCACAACATCGCGCTGGCGCTGGTCGACCGCGACACGCCGGGCCTGCGCGCCGGCCAGGTGGACGATAAGCTGGGCAACCGCAACCTGCCCACCGGCGCCCTGCATTTCGAGGATGTGGCCGTGCACCCGTCGCAGCTGCTGGGCGCGCCCGGGCGCGGCCTGGCCACGCTGATCGACACCATTTCGCTGGGACGCCTGTATTACGGCCTGGCGGCGGCCAACCTGATCGCGCCCTATCTGGACGAGGCGATGCGCTACGCGGCCAGCCGCAGCAGCTTCAATAGCAGCATCGACAACCACCAGCACGTGCAGCGGCGCCTGGTCGACATCCGCATCGGCATGGAACGTTCGCGCTGGCTGGCGTTTGGCGCGCTGTCGCAATTGCTGGCAGGCCAGCGGGAAGGGTTGATGAGCTGTTCCATCGCCAAGCTGGTGGGGGCCGAAGACCTGATCAACAGCGCCACCAGCCTGGTCAAGCTGTACGGCAGCCTGGGCTATCACAACGGCCGCGTGGCCGAGCTGATGAAAAACGCCCTGGGGTTCGCCAGCGTGGGCGGCACCGAGGAAATGCACCGCAAGAATATCTTCAACCAGATGCAGCGCCTGGCTGGCTAGGTTTCCCGCGCTGGCTGTGGCACTTGCTCGGCATATTGGCGGTTCAGGCCGCCAATATGCCCGATTCGCTCAGCGCATCATTGATCGCCTCGAACATCGGCTCGCCGGCGCGCGAGGCCAGGTGCGCGAACAGATTGCGCACGGAGGACTGGGCCACGCACAGGATGTCGATTTCACCGAGGCGCTGCGCCTCCAGCGCCGTATCGCCATGCAGCAGGCCGACGCCGAGGCGCTCGGCCAGCATCGAGCGGGTGACGCTTTCGCGGTCGATGCTGATGATGCGGCGCGGACGGAAATTGCGCGTCTTGAACAGGTGCTCGGCGGCGCCGCCGCAGCACAGGCTCGAAGGCGCGAAGATCCACGGCAGCTCGGCCAGCGCGTTCCAGTCGAGCGGCTGGGTGGTATCGAGCATGCCGGCAGGCGCCGCCACGTAGACGGGAAAGCACGCCACTTCGATGGTCGCCAGGTCGTCGTCGGGGCTGCGCGCCTCGTTGTAGAAACCCGCGTCGAGCGTGCCGCTGCGGATGCCGTTCAGGGTGCCGGTGGAACTGCCATGCTCCAGCGAGACCTCGACTTCCGGATGGTGCTCGGAAAAGCGCCGCACCAGCCGGCCGATGGCTTCGTTGTTGGACTGGCCGCCGACGCCGATGCGCAGCTTGCCGGCCAGGCGGCCCTTGATGTGGTTGGCTTCGTCGAGCAGCTCGCGGTGGATGTTGAGCGTGCGTTCGGCCTTGGCCAGGATGCGCTGGCCGCTGCTGGTCAGGCTCATGCCGCGCGCCGTGCGTTCGAACAAGGTCAGGCCGAGATAATCCTCCATCGCCTTGACATGGGCACTGACTGCGGGCTGGCTCAGGAAGAGCCGTTCGGATGCGCGCGTAATGCTGCCCTCGCGCGCCACCGTGGCGAAGGTTTTCAGGTGATGGATTTCCATGAGGGGCGGGTCCATTAAGTTAAAAGATGGGTGAAATTCCAGATATTCTTATTCGTTTTTCAACTATGTATTATATGTGATTTTATTAAGAATACTGCATTAACAATGCCTGCAAGATGGGTAATTATTTGTGACTTTTCGCTTCTCCCTGTCGCCGACGCGATGGGCATCAGCCCTTGAAACGGCGTAAATTGTTACTTTTCGTGAGAAAGCTCCTGCGCGCCATCGAACGCGCGAGGGCGCTACAGCAGGCCCAGCACGTGCCACCACACGAAGTCCAGCGGCGTGAGGATCAGCAGGCTGAGGATGAACAGGCTCAGGCAGAGCCGGGTGACGGCCGCCACCGGCAGGCTGGCCGCCTGCATGGCGAAGATCAGGGGCGGCGCCTGGTAGGGCAGGCAGACATTGGAAAACGCCAGCACTTGCGTCATCAGCACCGTCATCAGCGGCAGGCCCGTGACGGCCGCGAGGTCCTGCGCCAGCGGCGTCATCGTCGCCGGCACGCCGGCCAGGTTGGTCACCAGCGACACCACCGTCGAGATCAGGGTCAGCACGCTGGCGTTCCACAGCGGCGTGTCGGTGGCAAAGCGGGCGTGCCGGCTCAGGCCATGCACCACGGCTTCGCCCAGGCCGCTTTCCGAAATCACCGCGCCCAGGCCCATCACGCCGGCCACGAACAGCAGCGAGCCATAGTTGATTTCCTGGTTCAGGCATTGCTTCGACGTCAGGCCGGCGGCCGGCCACAGGCAGACCAGGGCGGCGGCCAGGCCGACCCAGGCCGGCGATACATGGTGCAGGCCATCCGTCATCCACAGGGCCAGGCAGCCTCCCAGCACCACGGCCAGTCCCGTCTCCTGCGCCGACATGGGACCTTGCCGCTGCGCCGGCGCGGCCGCGCGCGCAGGATCGGCGGCGGGAAACATCCACAGGATCAGCAGCACCAGCAGGACGGACTTGAGGATGCCCAGCACGGGGAAATGCAGCAGCAGGTAGTCGACATACGCAATCTGCACGCCATATAGATTGTCCGCCATGCCGGACAGGATCATGTTCGGCGCGTTCGACGGCAGGATGGCGAAGGTCGGCAGGAAGCTGGAAAAGCTGGCCGCCATCAGCATGCCCGTGCGGCCGTTATGGCCCGCGCCATAGCCGATATGCTCGGCCACGGCCATGGTGATGGGAATGAGCAGCACCACGCGGCCCATGCCCGACGGCATGACGAAGGCCAGGGCCACGCTGAACAGCACGATGCCGGCGATGACGCCAGCGTAGCGCCGCCCCAGCATGCGCGACAGGATGGCCGCCGCGCGCTTGCCCAGGCCCGTGTGGCCGATGGCCGCCCCCATCACGGCGCCGCTGAACAGCAGCCAGAAGGTGGTCGACTGCAGGCCGGAGAACACGGTTTGCGCGGGCGCCATATTGCACAGCATCGCCACCAGGAAGAAGGCCAGGGCCGGCCAGTATTCGGGCACCAGGGCCGTGGCCCACATGCTGATGCAAAAGACCAGCAGCGCCACCACGCCGGCCATGGCGGCCGGCAGGTAGAGTGCGGCCGCCAGGCCGCTGGCGAGCGTCAGCGCGGCGACGGCGGCCAGCGCGCGCGGGCGCGCGGCGGGCAGGGAAGGGGCGAGGGACAAGGACTTCAAGGCTGGGCTCCTGGGCGCGCTGGCGCGGCAAGGCGCCGCGCCGTGTGGTGGACAATGAAAAGCATGTTTACTGGTAGCGCCGGATGGCGATGGTGCGGAAAGGCTGCTGGGCGTGTGGTGCGGCGGGGGCAGCGGGGGCGGCCGGCTGTTCCAGCCTGGCCAGCAGCGCCTGCGCGCGCAGTTCGGCGGCATCGATGCTGGCCAGCTTCACATGGCCGTAGCCGCGGATGGCCTGCGGCAGTTCGGCCAGCGCCACGATGGAATCGAGGTTCCCGGCGCTCAGGCGCGGCAGCAGGGCGTCGAGGCGCGCCGTGTAGCCGGTGATCAGCTGGCGCTCGCGGCGCCGTTCGGCGCTGTAGCCAAACACGTCGAACCGCGTGCCGCGCAGTCCTTTTGCCCTGGCCAGCATGGCGAGCAGCCTGCCCATCCACGGGCCGAAGGCGCGCTTGCGCTTGCCCAGCAGCGGCGGCGCCATGTGGAAGGTGAGCGTCACGTCGCCCTCGAACTGCTGCCGCAGCTCGCGCTGGAACTGGCCGTCCGAGAACAGCCGCGCCACCTCGTATTCATCCTTGTAGGCCAGCAGCTTGCTGTAGCCGCGCGCCACGGCCAGGGTCAGCACGGGCGGCGCATCGGCGCCGAAGACGGCGCTTTCGCGTTCGCGCACGCGTGCGACAAACGCCTGGAAGCGCTCCGCCAGCGCCGCGTTCTGGTAGCGCGCCAGCATGGCGCTGCGCTCTTCCACCAGCGCGCCCAGGCTGGCGTCCTGCGCCACCGGGGCCGCCGCCGCGCCTTGCAGCAAGGGAGCGCCGCAGGCGGCCAGGCGGCCGGCGGCAAAGGCCGCCTTGTTGGCGTCGACGGCCACGCCATTCAATTCGATGGCCCGTTCCAGCGCCGCCAGGCCGACGGGGATCAGGCCGCGCTGCCAGGCAAAGCCCATCAGCAGTATATTGGCCATGATGGTGTCTCCCATCAGCTGGCGCGCCAGCACCTGGCCGTTGCATTCGGCGATGTGTTCCACGCCGACCGTGTGGCGCAGCTTGTCCATCAGGGCGCCGGCATGCTGCGGCGCATCGGGATCGCGCACCATGGCGGCGGTGGGGAACTGGTGCGTGTTGGCGACCACGCGCGTGTGGCCGTGGCGCAGCGTCTGCAGTGCGTCGGCGCTGGCGCCGACTACCATGTCGCAAGCCAGCATGGCATCGCTCTGGCCGACGTCGATGCGCGCCTGGTGCAGATCCTGGCCGGCCAGGGCCAGGCGCACGAAGGACAGCACGGCGCCGCCCTTTTGCGCGAAGCCCATGAAGTCGAGCACCGAGGCTTGCTTGCCCTCCAGGTGCGCGGCCATGGAAACGAGCGCGCCCACGGTCACCACGCCGGTGCCGCCCACTCCCGTCACCAGCAGGTTGAACGGGCCGTGCCAGGCGTGCGGCGCGGGCGGCGGCAGGGCGGCCGCGGCGCGCCGCAGGGCCTGCGGGTCGATGGCGGCGTCGGCCGCCTTGCGCAAGGCGCCGCCGCGCACGGAGACGAAGCTGGGGCAAAAGCCGTCGGCGCAGGAATAGTCCTTGTTGCAGGACGACTGGTCGATGGCGCGCTTGCGGCCATAGCTTGTCTCCAGCGGGACGATGGACAGGCAGTTCGACTGGACACCGCAATCGCCGCAGCCTTCGCACACGGCGCTGTTGATGACCATGCGGCGCGGTGGGTCGGCTATTTCCTTTTTCTTGCGGCGCCGGCGCAGTTCGGCCGCGCAGGTCTGGTCGTAAATCAGCACGGTGACGCCCTTGACCTCGCGCAGGCGGCGCTGTACCTGGTCGAGCTCGTCGCGTCCGTGGAAGGTGGCGGGCGGCGGGAAGCGGCCGCGCAGGCCCGCGTATTTTTCCGGCGCGTCGCTGACCACGGCGATCGCCTTGGCGCCCTCGGCATGCACTTGCCAGGCGATGGCGTCGACGCTCAGGCTGCCGTCGATGGGCTGGCCGCCCGTCATGGCCACGGCGTCGTTGTATAAAATCTTGTAGGTGATGTTGGCGCGTCCGGCGATGGCCTGGCGGATGGCCAGGAAGCCCGAGTGGAAATACGTGCCGTCGCCCAGGTTCTGGAACACGTGCGCGGTGTTGCTGAACATCGAGTGCGCCACCCAGTCGACGCCTTCGCCGCCCATCTGTATCAGGCCGGTGGTGTCGCGCTCCATCCACGAGGCCATGAAATGGCAGCCGATGCCGGCCTGCGCGCGCGAGCCCTGCGGCACCTTGGTCGAGCTGTTGTGCGGGCAGCCGGAACAGAAATACGGCTGGCGCCGCACCCCGTCGGCGGCATTCGCCAGCAGCGCGGCGGGCGCGAAGCCGGGCAGCAGGCTGCGGCGGTCGAGCGCGGGCTTGTGGCGCGCCAGCCAGGCCGCCAGCACGCCGGCGATGCGCGAAGGGCGCAGTTCGCCCTGCGCCGGCAGCAGCGGCGCGCCGCCGGCATCGAGCTTGCCCAGCACCAGCGGGCGGGCGCTGTCCGGCAGGTTGTAGAACAGGGTGCGGATCTGCTGCTCCACCAGCGGCCCCTTTTCCTCGATGACGAGGATTTCCCGCAGGCCCGCCTTGAACTGCGCCAGGCGCTCGGCTTCCAGCGGAAAGCTCAGGCCCACCTTGTACAGGCGCACGCCGGCGCGTTCCAGCACATCGAGGCTGAGGCCCAGGCGCCGCAGCACTTCGAGCACGTCGAGGTGCGCCTTGCCGCAGGTGACGATGCCGATATCGGCTTGCGGGCTGGGACACAGCAGGCGGTCGATGCTGTTGGCGCGCGCGAACGCGTGCACGGCGGCCAGCTTGTGCGCGTGGCGCGTCTCGATGGGCAGGCCGGGCAGGTCGGGCCAGCGGTAATGCAGGCCGCTGGCGGGAACGCTGTAGCCGGCCGGCTGGTCGAAGCGCGTGCACAGGCCGTCCAGGTCGACCGTGGCGCCGCTTTCCACGGTTTCGGAAATGGCCTTGAAGCCCACCCACATGCCGGAAAAGCGCGACAGCGCCCAGCCGTACAGGCCGAATTCCAGGTATTCGGCGATGCTGGCCGGATTGACGATGGGCATGCTCCACGCCTGCATGGCGAAATCGCTCTGGTGCGGCATCGATGACGAGACGCAGCCGTGGTCGTCGCCGGCCACCACCAGCACGCCGCCGTGCGGCGAGGAACCGTAGACGTTGCCATGCTTGAGCGCATCGCCGGCCCGGTCCACGCCCGGTCCCTTGCCGTACCACAGGGCGAACACGCCATCGGCCGTGCGCTGGGGATCGGTCTCGACCTGCTGGCTGCCCAGCACGGCGGTGGCGGCCAGCTCTTCGTTAATGGCGGGCAGGAAGCGGATCTGCTGCGCTTCCAGCACGCCGCGCGCGCGCCACAGCGCCTGGTCGTAGCCGCCCAGCGGCGAGCCCCGGTAGCCGCTGATGAAGCCGGCCGTGTTCAGGCCCCGCTCGCGGTCCAGCCAGCGCTGCATCAGCGGCAGGCGCACCAGTGCCTGGGTGCCGGTGAGAAAAACGCTGCCGCCGCGTGCCAGCAAGTTGTCTTCCAGCGCATAAGTGCTCAGGCGTACAACGCCCGGGTCGTCCGCGACCATCTTGTCCATCACTTCCACCTGTGTTCTCCCATCGCCTTGTCGGCTTCCTTGTTGGCTTGCATGCCGCATGCACGCATGCATGCGTCTTGAGCACGCGGCCGTGACGGCGCGCCGGATACGGAAGGAGGGGTGTACCGGCGCTGCGATGCCGGCGCAACCAAACTTTTCCGTCTATTGATATTCGTTTATCAAGATAAGGGGCCGCGCGGGACGGCGCAATTCGCAAATCCTGAGTGCAGCACTCACCAACGCTGATGCGAACGCCGGTGCCGGGCGCAGGCCCCGGAAATGCAGGCGTCTTGCCCCTGGCATCAGTGTTTCTGATCCCCGCACTCAGGATTTGCGAGTTGTGTGGTCCGGGGCTTGGGGCTTATCGTCGGCGTCGAGATGGAAAGCCGAACGATGTTTTTTTGTAAAGGCAGCACAGCTATGAGTTCATTATTGACGCGCCGCATGGCGCTGCTGGCAGGCGCGGACGGACTTGCGCTGCTGGCCCAGGGATTGCGCGGCATCGAACGCGAAGCGCTGCGCGTGGACGGCCGCGGCCACCTGGCCGCCACGGCGCATCCGCTGGCGCTGGGCGCGGCCCTGACCCATCCCACCATCACTACCGACTATGCCGAGGCACTGATCGAGCTGATCACGCCGCCCGAGCAGGACACGGCCGCCATGCTGGACGGCTACGACGCCCTGCACCGTTTCGTCTTCAGCGGACTGGGCGACGAAATGCTGTGGAGCCACTCGATGCCGTGCCGCCTGCCCGCCGACCCCGACATCCCGATCGCCTGGTACGGCAGTTCGCACATCGGCATGCTCAAGCATGTCTACCGGCGCGGCCTGGCGCTGCGCTATGGCAAGAGCATGCAGTGCATCGCCGGCATCCACTACAACTACTCGCTGCCGCCCGCATTGTGGGAACGCCTGCGCGCGGACGAGGACGATGGCCGCACGGCGATGCAGTTTCAGTCGGAAAGCTATGTCGCGCTGATCCGCAACTTCCGCCGCTTTGGCTGGCTGCTGATGTATCTGTTCGGCGCCGCGCCAGCCCTGGCCGCCCATTTTCCGGGACGCGGCGACTTCCCGCTGGAGCAACTGTCGGCCGATACGGTGTACCTGCCGTACGCCACCAGCCTGCGCATGAGCGACATGGGTTACCAGAACGATGCCCAGGCCGGCCTGACGCCCGACTACAACACGCTCGACAGCTATATCACCAGCCTGGCGGCGGCGATGAACCACCCGTACCTGCCGTATGTCGAGCTGGGCACGCGGCGCGAGGGGCAGTGGGTGCAGATCAATACCAACCGCCTGCAGATCGAGAACGAGTACTACTCGGCGATCCGGCCCAAGCGCGTGGCGCACAGCGGCGAGCGCCCGCTGCATGCGCTGGCCCAGCGCGGCGTGCAGTACGTGGAGGTGCGTTGCCTCGACGTCGATCCGTTCGAGCCGCTGGGCATCGGCGCGCCAGCCTGTCATTTCCTCGACGCCTTTCTGCTGTTTTGCGCGCTGCAGGACAGCCCGCTCACCGGCAATGCCGAAAGCCGCGAGAACACCGAGAATTTCACCCGCACCGTCAAGGAAGGGCGCCGCCCGGGACTGCTGCTGGAGCGCCACGGCGAACAGGTCAGCCTGCAGGCGTGGGCCGGCGAACTGCTCGAGCGCATCGCCCCGATGGCCGCGCTGCTGGACCAGGCGCGCGGCGGCGAGGATTGCGCCACGGCGCTGGCGGCGCAGCGCGCCAAGCTGGCCGACGTGGCGCTGACGCCCTCGGCGCGCGTGCTGGCGGCGATCCGCGCCGAGCAAGGCAGTTTTGACGCCTTCGCCCTGCGCCAGAGCGCGGCGCACGCGGCGTATTTTCGCGCCCGGCCCTTGGCGCCGGCGGCGCTGGCGCGCTTCACGGCGCAGGCCGATGCCTCGCTGGCCGAGCAGGAGCGCGTGGAACGCGCCGACAGCGGCGACTTCGGCCAGTTCGTCCAGCGCTACCAGGCCGGCGCCCGCTACTTGCCCGTGCCGGACGAACCGGCCATGGAAGCCGTCGTGGCGCGGCAGCGCGTCGCCTGAAGCCCTTGTCCCAACCTGATCCGAGCCATCACACCATGCGCATACTTCATTCCATGCTGCGCGTCGCCGACCTCGACGCCGCGCTGCATTTCTACCAGGACGCCCTGGGCATGACCCTGCAGCGGCGCCACGATTATCCCGACGCGCGCTTTACGCGCGCCATCGTCGCCTATGGCGAAGCGCCCGCGCATGCCGCCATCGAACTGACGCATAACTGGGACCGGCACGACTACACCCACGGCGACGCCTACGGCTACCTGGCCCTGGCGGTCGACGATGCGGCCAGCGTCTGCGCCAGGGTGCGCGCGCATGGCGGCACCGTCACGCGCGAGGCGGGGCCGATGAAACACGGCAGCAACGTCATCGCCTTCGTGCAGGACCCCGACGGCTACCGCATCGAACTGATCGAAGCGAGCGCGCACTATGACTGATGCATCGACTTAACAACGACTGACACGGCATGGCAGGCGCGCCGCTGGCGGCGCCTGCCGGCATTTTTGAAAAGGAAGCCACCGCATGGTGCAAGTATCAACGACAAGCAAGGCTGCCATGCCGCCGGCGCCGCAGCCGCAAAACCGGCAGGCGCTGGTGCAGGCGGCCGTGGCCGCGGCCTGCGCCCTGGCCGTGGCGGTCCCCGCGCCGGCGCAGGCGCCGGAAAAAGGCCGCCGCCAAGAGCGAAATCTGCTATGGCGTGGCCAAGGCGGGCCAGAATGAATGCGCCAATACCACCTGCTTCCATTTGTGTTCGGGCTTGGCGACGGTCGACCGCGATCCCGGCGAATGGATGACCGTCCCCGCCGGCACGTGCACGGCGCTGGGCGGCAAGGTGGAAGCGGCGCCGCTGGCCTGCCCGGGCGCGGCGCCCGCCAGGACCGGCCCGCCGGCCGATGTGGCGGCGGGCGAGGCGCTGTACCACGAGGGCGACGCGGCGCGCGCGCTGCCGGCGTGCGTGGCTTGCCATGGCCCGAAGGGCAATGCGGCCGTCGCCGATTATCCGAAGCTGGCAGGCCAGAACCTGGCCTACCTGGACAGCCAGTTGCGCGCCTTCCGCTCGCATGCGCGCGTCAGTCCCTTGATGAACACGGCTGTCGCCCCCTGACGGACGGCGATATCGCCAACCTGTCCGCCTATTTGTCCAGGCAAAAGGCTGACGCCATCGATCCCGGCGTGACCAGCCCCGTGGCCGCCGGCAAGTCGTTCCGCGATTGCGACGGCGCCTGCCCGGAGATGGTGCCGCTGCCGGCAGGGCGCTTTCTCATGGGATCGCCCCCGGGCGAGAGCGGCCGCTTCGGCAATGAAGGCCAGCACCCGGTCGAGATCCTGCAGCCGTTTGCCATCGGCCGCTTCAGCCTGACGTTCGAGCAGTTCGACGCCTGCGTCCAGGATGGCGGCTGCGATGGCTACCGGCCGTCGGACGAAGGCTGGGGACGCGGCACGCGCCCGGCCGTCAACGTCAGCTGGAACGACGCGCACAGCTATCTGCGCTGGCTGTCGAAAAAGAGCGGGGCGCGCTACCGCCTGCCCACCGAGGCCGAGTGGGAATACGCGGCGCGCGCCGGCACCGTCACGGCGCGCTGGTGGGGCGAGGACATCACGCGCGGCGACGCCAAGTACGGTCCCGACGACTGCCCGCAGCAGAAGCATTGCGGCGGCGTGGTCTCCGGTTCGGGCAACTGGCCCACCACGGCGCCCGTGGGCAGCTACGCGCCCAATCCGGCAGGGCTGTACGACGTGCTGGGCAACGTGTGGCAGTGGACGGCCGATTGCTGGCACAGCGACTATGAGGGCGCGCCGAAAGATGGCCGCGTGTGGGAGGAAGCGGGCTGCAAGAAACGCGTGGCGCGCGGCGCCTCCTGGACCGATACGCCGAACTTCGTGCGCGCGGCCACCCGCCTGGGCCTGGGCGCGGAAGGACGGCGCGGCTGGATCGGCTTGCGCGTGGTGCGCGAGATGGATGCGGCGCCCGGCACGGCGGCCAAGGACGGGGCGGCGCCAGCGCGCGCGCGCGGCTTGCCCTGATGCGCGAGGTGGCGAAGGCCGCGCCCCCGGTGGGCATCGGCCTGCGCGGCGCGCATTACCGCGACATGCTGGCGCGGCGCCAGCCCGTGGACTGGCTCGAAGTCCACAGCGAGAACTATCTGGCCGAAGGCGGCTGGGACCAGCACGTGCTCGTGACGCTGCGCGCCGATTATCCCATCTCGCTGCATGGCGTCGGCATGGGTCTCGGCTCCGTGCACGGCTTTTCGCGCGCGCATGTCGAGCGCATCGCCCGCCTGGCCGCGCGCATCGAGCCGATGCTGGTGTCGGAACACCTGTGCTGGGGCGCCACCGGAGAGGCGGTGCTCAACGACTTGCTGCCGCTGCCGCTGAACGGCGCCAGCCTGGAACTGGTGTGCCAGCGCGTGGACCTGGTGCAGGAGGTACTAGGCCGTCGCATCCTGCTGGAGAACGTCTCGACCTATCTGCGCTTTCCCGGCGACAGCTGGGGCGAGACGGAATTCCTCGCCTGCGTGGCGCGCCGCACCGGTTGCGGCGTGCTGCTCGATATCAACAACCTGTATGTCAATCAATGCAATCACGGCGAGGACGCGCTGGCCGCGATGGCGGCGCTGGCGCCGGGCCTGGTCGGCGAACTGCACCTGGCCGGCCACTGCGAAGATGGCGGCCTGCTGGTCGACCACCACGGCGCGCCCGTTGCCGCCCCCGTGTGGGAACTGTACCGCGCCGCCTTGCGCCGCTACGGCCCGCTGCCCACCCTGGTCGAATGGGATACCAATCTGCCGCCCCTGGCCACCCTGCTCGACGAAGTGGCCCGCGCGCGGACGCTTGCCGGCGAGGCGCTCGCGCCGGCGGCCCTGGCGGCATGCGATGACGCTTGAGGAACTGGCGCGCCTGCAGGCCGCCTTCGGCGCGCAGATCGGCGCGCACGTGCCGGATGCGTGCGCGCTGGCGCCTTGGCTGGAAGGCGATGCACGCGGCGCCAGCGCCCTGGCGCGCTATGGCCAGGCGCTGCGCCAGCATCACGCGCGCTCGCTGGAACTCGTGTATCCGGTGCTGCGCGCGCTGGGCGGCGCTTCCTGGTTCCTGGCCATGGCGCACGCCTACGGCGATGCGCATCCGTCGCGCAGCGCGGACCTGGCCCGTTTCGGCGCCAGCCTGCCGGTGTTTCTTGCCGCCTGGCCGCCGGCCGCCGCGCATGGCTATTTTGCCGACGTGGCGCGCCTCGAGTGGCTGCTGCACGAGGCGCATGGCGCGCCCGACGCGGCGCCCCTGACGCTGCCCGACGTGCAGGCGGCCGGTGCCGGCCAGGTCGATGCCTGGCAGCTGGCGCTGCATCCGGCGGCCGTGCTGTACCGCTCGCCCTGGCGCGCGGCGGCGATCTGGCTGGCGCACGACGCCGCGGCGCGGCATGCCATGCCGGCCGGCCCCGTGGGCGAGACGCTGGCGCTGGTGTACCGCGATGGCTGGACGGCGCGGGTGCGCGAGATCGATGCGGCGGAAGCGGCGGCGCTGGGCGTGCTGGCCGGCGGGGCCGCCCTGGGCGCTGCGCTGGCGGCGGCGCAGCAGGCGCACCTGCTGGACGCCAATGGCACGCCGTTCGCGCCGGCCCCCTTGCTGCTGCGCTGGCTGGCCGATGGCGTGCTGGTGCGGGCGAGCGATGGCGCGCGTGCGTTGAGGTAAAGGCGTGCCTACAATGGCCAGCCGCAGGTGCCCCAGCCGGTGGCGTCGAGCGGATAGGCATCGGCCGGCGCGGCCGCGGCCTTGCCTTCGCTGCCTTCGCTGCCTTCGCTGCCGTCCTGCTCCTGCCCAGGCTCCTGGCGCGGCGCCGCGCCTGCCGGCGCGAGGAAGCGCGCGGCCCAGGACAGCAGGCGGCTCACCGGGCGCTCCCCGGCAGTGGTGCCGGTGCGTGGTGACCGGCGCGGGCGGCATGGGCGGATGAAGGAGCAAGAATGGCTGGCATGTCGTTGTCGATCAAAGTGGCGATGCAGCCATCGTAGCGCCGCGCCGGGCGCGCCGGAAGGCGTGTGGCGCGCAATGTATCCATGCGTCCGGCGCCATGGCGCCGGCAAATCATGCTAAGGTAAGAAACTATGTCGCTACCCGATCTGAACCTCTTAATCACCCTTGATGTCCTGCTCGCCGAAGGCAGCGTCACGCGCGCCGCGCGGCGCTTGCGCCTGAGTCCATCGGCCATGAGCCGCGCCCTTGCGCGCCTGCGCGAGACGACCGGCGATCCGCTGCTGGTGCGCGCCGGGCGCGAACTGGTGCCCACGCCGCGCGCGCTGGAGCTGCGCGAACGGGTGGGCCAGCTGGTGGGCGAGGCGCTGGCCGTGCTGGGACCGGCGCAGCGGCTCGATCCGCGCCAGCTGGAGCAGACGTTCACGCTGCGTTCGAGCGACGGTTTCGTGGAAAATTTCGGCCCGGCACTGCTCGCGCATATCGGCGCGCAGGCGCCCGGCGTGCGTCTGCGCTTCGTGCAAAAGGTCGACCGCGAAAGCGTGCAGCTGCGCGAGGGCAGCATCGATCTGGAGACGGGCGTGATCGGCAGTTTCACGAGTCCGGAAGTGCGCACGCGCCGCTTGTTCGGCGACCGCTTCGTGGGCGTGGTGCGCAGCGGCCATGCGCTGGCGCAGGGCGAGATCAGCGCCGAGCGCTATGCGGCCGGCCAGCATGTGCTGGTGGCGCGGCGCGACCAGGATACGGGGCCGATGGATGACGCGCTGGCCGCGCTGGGACTGCAGCGCACGATCGCCAGCATCGTCGGCGGCTTCACGGCGGCGCTGGCGCTGGCCGCCGGCTCGGACCTGATCGCCACGGTGCCGGAGCGGCATACGGGCAATCTGCGCGCCGGCATGTTCAGCTTTGCGCTGCCGCTGCGCATGCCGGATCTGACCGTCTCGCTGATGTGGCATCCGCGCATGGACGCCGATCCCGCCCACCGCTGGCTGCGCGGCTGCGTGGTCGACGCCTGCGCCGGTCAGGCAGGCATAGCCTGACGGCGCCGGCAGCGTTACTCTAGCGCGGCACGGGCCCGTCGAAGCCGCCGGCCATGGCCGTGTAGCTGCGTGCCGTGGCGATGGCCACGTCGCGGTGCGCCGTCACCAGCTGTTCCTGCGTGGCCAGCGCAATGCGTTCCGCTTCGAGCACGCCGAGCAGGCTTTCCGCGCCTTCCTGGTAGCGCACGCGCGCCAGGCGCGCGCTTTCCTGCGCCAGCTGGTGCGCCTGGCGCAGTTCCGCATGGCGGCCGCGCAGCTGCACCCATTGCGCGATGGCGCTGTCGGTCTCCTCCAGCGCCAGTGCCAGCGCCTTGTCGAAGCCGGCCTGCGCGGCCAGCACCTCGGCGCCGGCCGCGCGCGCGCGGGCGCGGCGCGTGCCGCCATCGAACAGCGGCAGGGAAAAGGCGGCGCCCGCATGCCAGCGCGCCGCATCGCCGCCATTCCAGTCGCCGGCCACGCCGGAGGCGCCGAACAGCGCGCCCAGGCTGATGCGCGGGAAGCGCTCGGCGATGGCGGCGCCTTCGCGGGCGCTGGCGGCCGCCAGCGCGCGTTCTGCCGCGCGCACGTCGGGCCGGCGCAGCAGCAGGTGGGCCGGTTCGTCCGTCAGCAAGGATTGCGGCAGCGGCAGCGCCAGCGGCATCGGCTGGTCGAGCGCCGCCAGTTCCGGCGCGTCGAGGCGCTGCCCGGTGAGGGTCGCCAGGCGGTTGCGCGCCATGCGTTCTTCGGCGTTCAGGCTGGGCAGGCGGGCGCTGGCCAGGCGCATCTGCGCCTCGGCGCGCATGCGTTCGGCCGGTGCGGCGCGGCCCGCGTTCTCGCGCTCGCGCACCAGTTGCAGGGTGCCGGACTGGTTCGATAGCTGTTCCTGCAGGCTGGCGCGCATCTGCTGCGCGCCGCGCAGCACCAGGTAGGCGTCCACTACCTGCGCCAGGATCAGGCGCCGCACGTCGTCGCGCACGGCGGCGCGCTCGTCCGCCGATGCCTCGGCCGCGGCGATGCTGTGGCGCACGCGGCCGAACAGGTCGAGCTCCCAGCTGAAGACGGCGTTCCACTGCACCGGCGAGGCGATGTGCGGCTGGCCGTCGCCGCTCTCGATCGCCGCCAGGCGCGCGCGCCCGGCCTGGGCATCGAGATCCACCGTCGGCAGGCGGGCGCCGCGCGCCGCCTGCGCGAACTCGCTGGCGCTGGCCAGGCGCGCGGCGGCGATGCGCACGTCGTAATTGTCTTGCCAGGCGCGCTTGACCAGCTGCTCCAGCCTGGCATCGCCCAGTTCCTGCCACCACAGCGCCGGCGGCGCGCCGGCCTGCAGCTCCGGTGCGCCCGCCGAGGGCAGGACCGGCAGCTGCGCCGGCTCGAGCGCCCGCGTCGCCGTGGGCGTGCCGGCGCTGCAGCCGGCCAGGGCCAGCATGGCCGCCGCCAGCAGCGGCGCGGCGTGGCGCGTGTTCAGGTGTGTCATGCGGCTCATGCGGCTTCTCCCAGCGCGACCGTGTGCGTGGCGGGCGCCGCGCGGCGCCTGCTCAGCAAGGTGAAAAACAAGGGTGTAAACAACAGGCCCGACAAGGTCACGCCCAGCATGCCGGCGAAGACGGCCGTGCCCATCGACTGGCGCATTTCCGCGCCGGGGCCGGAAGACAGCATCAGCGGTATCGCGCCCAGCAGGAAGGCCAGCGACGTCATCAGGATCGGCCGCAGACGCGTGCGGGCGGCGGCGATGGCCGCTGCGCGCGCATCGGCGCCGGCCGCCATCGCCTGGCGCGCGAATTCGACGATCAGGATGGCGTTCTTGGCGGCCAGGCCGATCAGCACCACGATGCTGATCTGCGTCAGCACGTTGTTGTCCAGGCCGCGCCACGACACGCCGATCAGCGTGGCCAGCACGCAGCTGGGCACGATCAGCACGACGGACAGCGGCAGCAGCCAGCTTTCAAACAGGGCCGCCAGCAGCAGATACACCAGCAGCACGGCCAGGCCCAGCACCATGCCGGTGCTGGCGCCCGCGTGTTTTTCCTGCAGCGCCAGTTCCGTCCACTCGTAGTCGAAGCCGGCCGGCAGGCGCGCCTTGAGCAGCTCTTCCATCGCGGCGATGGTTTGCCCCGTCGAGTAGCCGGGCTTGGTGCTGCCCTGGATTTCGGCGGCTGGATACAGGTTGTAGCGCGGCACGCGGAACGGCGCCGTGCCTTCGCTGAAGGTGGCCACGCTGCCCAGCGGGACCATGTCGCCGTTGGCGGCGCGCGTCTTCAGGGCGGCCAGGTCGGCCACGCTGCGCCGGTAGGGCGCGTCCGCCTGGGCGGTGACGCGCCAGACCCGGCCCATCAGGTTCATGTCGTTGACGAACACGGGCGCCATGTAGCTTTGCAGGGTCTCGTTGACGCGCAGCAGCGGCACGCCCAGGTATTCGGCCTTGGTGCGGTCCAGCTCGACCTTGACCTGCGGGCTCATGGCGTTGAACGGCGTGAAGGCGCCCATCACCGAGGGCAGCTTGCCCGCTTCCTCGGCGATGCCGCGCGCGGCCGCCTGCAAGGCTTGCGGTCCCAGGCCGCCCGTGTCGCGCAGCATCAGCTTGAAGCCGCCGCCGGTGCCGATGCCGGGCACGGAAGGCGGCGGTATCACCATCACGCGCGCCGCGCTGATGGGCGCCAGCTTGCCGCGCAGGGCGCCCAGCATGGCCGGGCCGTCCAGGCCATCGCTGGCGCGCGCGCCGAAGTCCTTGAACATGGTGAAGATGACGGCCGTGTTGGGCGCCGAAGTAGAACGTGGCGCCGTCGGTGCCGACGAAGGCGGCCGTGTGGGCCACGCCCGGGTGGCTCATCAGGCGGGCCGTGGCGTCCTGCACCACTTCGCTGGTGCGCGCCAGGGTCGAACCGGCCGGCAGCTGGATCGAGACGATGGCATAGCCGCGGTCCAGCTGCGGCACGAAGCCGCGCGGCGTGACGTCCAGGCGCCACAGGGTCAGGCCCGCCAGCACGAGGTACACGGGCAGCATCAGCCAGCGCCGCGAGAGGATGCGCCCGGTCAGTTGCACATAGCCTCCGGTCAGGCGGGAAAAACCGCGGTTGAAGATGGCCATCCAGCGCGCGCCCAGGCTGTTGGCGTCGTGCTGCGGCTTGAGCAGCAGCGCGGCCAGGGCCGGCGACAGCGTCAGCGAGACCAGCGCCGAGATCACGGTGGAGGCGGCGATGGTGACGGCGAACTGGCGGTAGAACATGCCGGAGATGCCGTCGATGAAGGCCGTCGGCACGAACACGGCCACCAGCACCAGCGCGATGGCGACGAGGGCGAAGCCCACCTCGTTCATGCTGCGCTGCGCCGCGGCGACGGGGCTCATGCCTTCCTCCATGTGGCGCTCGACGTTTTCCACCACCACGATGGCGTCATCGACGACGATGCCGATGGCCAGCACCAGGCCGAACAGCGACAGGGTATTGAGGGTATAGCCCATCGCTGCCAGCACCGTGAAGGTGCCGACCAGGGACACGGGAATGGCCAGGATGGGAATGATGGCGGCGCGCCACGAGCCGAGGAACAGCAGCATGGCCAGGCACACCAGCAGCGCCGCCTCGAAGATGGTGTCGCGCACCTTGTCGATCGAGGAGCGGATGAATTCGGTCGGGTTGTAATAGGCGTGGTAGGCGACGTCCTGCGGAAAATCGGCTTCCATTTTGGCCAGCTGCGCCAGCACGCGGTCGCCGGTGGCCAGCGCGTTCGAGCCGGGCAGCAGGCTGATGCCCAGCGCGATGGCCGTGCGGTTGTCGACGAAGCCGCTTTCCGTGTAATCCTGCGCGCCCATCTCGACGCGCGCCACGTCGCGCAGGCGCACCACGCCGCCGTCGGCATGGGCGGCCACGACGATCGCCTCGAATTCGGCCACGTCGCGCAAGCGGCTTTGCGCCTGCACCTGCACCTGGTAGGCGCCGTCGCTGCCGCCGGGCGGCTGGTTCAATACCCCGGCGGCGACCTGCGAGTTGGCTTGCCGCACGGCGGCGATCACTTCCGGCGCGCTCAGGCCCAGCGAGGCCACGCGCGCCGGGTCGAGCCAGATGCGCATCGAGAAGTCGCGCGCGCCGCGCGTGTAGATGTCGCCGACGCCTTCGATGCGGGCCAGCTTGTCCTTGACGGCGGTGCCGATGAAGTTGGAGATGTACTGCTGGTCGCGCGTGCCTTTCGGCGAATCGAACAGCACCACCATCAGCAGGTCGGGCGAGGCCTTCTTGACGGCCAGTCCCAGCCGGCGCACGGCTTCGGGCAGGCGCGCTTCGGCCACCGCCACGCGGTTCTGCACCAGCGACTGGGCCTGCTCGACGTTGGTGCCCGGCTTGAATACCACGCTGATGGTCAGCTTGCCGTCGCCCACCGATTGCGAGGACATGTAGAGCATGCCGTCGACGCCGTTGATTTCCTGTTCGATCGGCGCGGCGACCGTATCGGCGATTTCCTGCGCCGAGGCGCCAGGGTAGCTGGCCTTCACCGTCACCGTGGGCGGCACGATCTCGGGAAACTCGGAGATCGGCAGGCGCATGGCCGACACCGCGCCCACGAGGGTGATCAGGATCGACAGCACGATGGCAAACACGGGACGGCGGATGAAAAATTGGGAAAAGCGCATGGTCACTCCTTAGGTGCCGCTGGCGCGGGAGCCGCCACCAGCACCTGGTCGCCCGGGCGCACCTTGGCCGCGCCGGAGACGATGACCCGGTCCTGCGGCGCGAGGCCGGACAGCACGATCTGCTTGTCACCCTGCAGGCCGCCCAGTTCCAGCTTGCGCGGCGCCACCTTGCCCGCCGCGTCCACGACGAACACCATCTTTTTGTTCTGGTCGCTGAGGATGGCGGCGTCGGGTACCAGCAGGCGCTCTTGCGCCGCGCCGACGGGAATGCGCACGCGGGCAAAGCTGCCCGGCATGACGGCGCGGTCGGCGTTGGCCAGGCTGGCGCGCAGGCGCACCGTGCCCGAGCGGGCGCTGATCTCGTTGTCGACAAAGTCGACGCTGGCATCCTGGGCGGGGCCGCCGCCATCGAGCGCCAGCTGCACCTTGGACGGCAGCTTGCTTTGCTGGCGCAGGCGCTGGAAATCCGCTTCCGACAGGTCGACCATGGCGCGCACGGGGCTGTGCGCGACGATGGTGGTCAGCACGCCGCTCTGCGCCGCGCCGCCTGCGACATAGTTGCCGACGTCGACGCGGCGGTCCGACACGGTGCCGGCGATGGGTGCGCGCATGGTGGTGAAGGACAGTTCCAGTTCGGCGCTGCGCAATTCCGCCTGGCTCAGCATGACGGCCGCCTGCGCGCCTTCCAGCTCGCCGCGCGCCCGTTCCAGCTCCTCGGTGCTGGCCGCGCCCGTCTGCTGCAGCCGGCTGCTGCGTTCGAACTGGGCCGTGGCCAGCTTGCTGCGCGCATGGGCCTGGGCCAGGCTGGCCCGGGCGCGGTCGCGCGCCGCCGCGAAGGGGCGCGGGTCGATGACGAACAGCGCATCGCCGGCCTTGACCTGCTGGCCATCGCGAAACGCGATCTGCTGCAAATAGCCCGACACGCGCGAGCGCACTTCCACGCGCTGCGACGGCTCGATGCGGCCCGTGTAGTCGAGGCTCGCTTGCACCATCGACGTTTCCGGCAGCGCCACGGAAACAGTGGGCTTGGGCGGCGGACCGCCAGGCGCGGCCTGGGAACGGCCGCAGCCGGATAACGTGGCGCTGCAGGCCAGGGCCAGCAGCAGTAACAGCGGGACGGGCAGGGAGGGGGTCGGACGGGGGCGCATCATGCGGGGTCTCCAGAAGGCGTAGGGGGCTTGGCCAGGGCGCGGCCGAGCGCGAAAATGGCCAGCGCGGCGAGTATCAGCGCGCTGGCGACGGCAAAGGTGGCGTGCATGCCACGGATCATGGCGGCTGGCTGGGCGCCGGCGATATCGCTGGCGCTGGCAAAAAGCGAAGACGGCGCCCATCACGGAGGCGCCCGTGACGAGGCCCAGATTGCGCGACAGATTGAGCATGCCGGAGATGAGGCCGCGCTGCTCGGGCACGATGTCGCCCATCACGGCGGTATTGTTGGCCGCCTGGAACAGCGCGTAGCTGGCCGTGAGCAGCATGATCGGGGCGACGTAGCCGGGAATGCCCAGGCTGGCCGGCAGCAGGGACAGCGCCAGGCAGGCGGCGGCCGCGCCGCACAGGCCCGCGCCGCCCATGCGCTGCGCGCCGTAGCGGTCCACCAGCCAGCCGGACGGCACGCCGCAGAACGCCGCCACCAGCGGTCCGGCCGCCAGCACCATGCCGGTGACGGCGGTGCCCAGGCCCAGGCCGCGCGCCAGGTAGAAGGGACCGACCACCAGGGTGGACATCATGACCGTCGACACGAGCATGCTGGTCGCCAGGCCGGCGCTGAGCACGGGCGCGCGCAGCATGGCCAGGCGTATCAGCGGCGCCGGCGCCTTCAGCTCCACGTAGACGAACAGGGCGCCGCCCACGCAGGCGGCCAGCAGCAGGGCCACGTTGCGCATGCCGAAATGGCCGCGGCCCAGGGTCATGGCCAGCGCGTACGCGGCCAGGGTCAGCGCCAGCAGCAGCGTGCCGCGGTGGTCGAAGACGGGCCGTTTGGCGTGCGCGCCGTGCTGGTCGGCCGGCAGGAAGCGCCAGACCATCAGCAGCGCCACGCCGGCCAGCGGCACGTTGACGAGGAAGATGGATTGCCAGCCGAAGCGCGCGATCAGCAGGCCGCCCAGCGCGGGGCCGAGCGTGGTGCCGACGGCCGACATGGTGCCGAGCAGGCCCATGGCGCTGCCCGTCTGCGCCTTGGGCACGGTGCTGCCGACGAAGGCCATGGTCAGCGCCATCATGACGGAGGCGCCCAGGCCTTGCAGGGCGCGCGCGGCGACCAGCAGCCACAGGGTGGGCGCCAGGGCGCACAGGATGGAGGCGGCGGCGAACAGGGCGATGCCGGCCAGCAGCAGGCGGCGCCGGCCGATCATGTCGCCGAGGCGGCCCACGCTGACGATCAGCGCGGTGATGGCCAGCAGGTAGGCCAGCACGATCCATTGCACGTCCTGGAACGGCGCATGCAGGGCCCTGGCCATGTCGGGCAGGCCCACGTTGGCGATGCTGGTACCCAGCGCGGGCAGCAGCATCGACAGGGACAGGCTGGCAAGCGCGCCGCGCACGGGCATCGTGGCGGCGCCGGCCTGGGCGGCCTGCTGGCTGGGTGTGGGGGTACGGGTTTTGACGGCGAATTCATAAGGTGGCTGATCCATCCAATAAGAGTCATTACATGGTACTGAGGGATTTGGCATGGCGGAAGACGCATCATTTGCACTATGTTGTTGCGTTTGACGCCATGTCTTGTGCGTGGGCGCCGCTACAGCATCTGGTCCATCTCGAAGGCGGGCGGGGTGTCGGCCAGGTGGTAGCGGACGATGCGCCCGGGAATGCCGGCCACGGTGCAATGCGCGGGCACGTCGCGCAGGACCACGCTGCCGGCGGCTACCTTGCTCATGGTGCCGATCTCGATGTTGCCGAGGATTTTGGCCCCCGCGCCCAGCATCACGCCCGAGCGTATCTTCGGATGACGGTCGCCATGTTCCTTGCCGGTGCCGCCGAGGGTGACGTTCTGCAGGATGGAGACGTTGTCGTCGACCATGGCCGTTTCGCCGATGACGATGCCGCTGCCGTGATCGAGCATGATGCCCGCGCCGATGCGCGCGGCCGGATGGATGTCGATGCCGAAGACGCCGGCCGCATGGCTGGACAGGGAATACGCGGCCTCGCTGCGGCCCGCCGTCCACAGATGGTGGGCCATGCGGTAGGTCTGCAGGGCGTGAAAACCCTTCAGGTTCAGCAGCGCGTGCAGGCTGTCGGGGCAGGCGGGATCGCGCTGCGCGATGGCCGCAAGGTCGGCCGTGATGCTGGCCAGGATGGGCGGCTGCGTGCTTAAAATATCCTCGAACAGGGGCCGCAGCACGGCCGGGCGCATGTCGCGCGCGCCCAGGCGCTGGGCCAGGACGGCGGCGAGCAGTCCGGCGGGGCTGTCGTGCGGCAGTATCAGCTCGTCGAGCATGGGGCGCAGCAGCGGCTCGCGCGCGGCGAGCCGCTGCGCCATGCCGCGCACCTGCGTCCAGACGCTGGCGATGCCGTCGGACTGGCTGGCTGCGGCGGCATCGATGCGGCGCAAGGGCGGCGCGGGCGGCAGGGGGCTGGCGTAGGTCAAGTAGGTCATCGTGGTGCCTGTCCAGGCAAAGGAGGGGGAAGTGGAGCGCATGCAACAAGGCCGGCGCCGGCTGGCAAGGACCCGGGGTCCCGGAAGGCCGGGCCAGGCCGATTGCGGGTACACGATAAGCCGCCACGGGGAGCGAAGCAAATCGTAAATACTGAGCGCGCGGCTCACGATTCCTGATGCTTGGGCGCGCAAGAGGCGAGCGCCGGCGGGTTGGCTGCGGCGTCCGGGCCGGATGCTGCATGGGAGCGTGCACGCATGGCGCGCAGCGTGAAGGGCGCTGGCCAGCGCCCCGGCCTTTATTTTGAGTACCCCTGCATGTCGTCCGCCGTGTCGTGGCGGATGCCCCACCAGGGCAAGTAGGCATGGTTTTCACCACGGGCGCGGAACCACGGCTTGTCGTGGGCGATGGGGCGCACCGTTGCCGGTGGCGTGACCAGCACGCCCGTGACGCTGTCAGGATCACTGGTGCCCGCCACCAGCACGGGCTGGCCGACGTGGTTGGCATGGGCGATGCCCAGGGCGACATTGGTCAGCGCCGTGCCGGCGCCCATCTCGCCCAGCAGGGCCGGCGTATTGAAGGTCTGCGGCAGGAAGTCGAAGCCCGGCACTTCCAGGCTCAAGGCATGCGCCAGCTGGGCCAGGCGGTCGGAGGAGGTGGGCAACGTCTTGTTTGCGTCGTGGATGACGTAGCCGATGTCTTCTTCCGTCTTGCCGCCCTGACGCGCCGCCTCGGCGAACGCCGCCTGCCACGCCTGCACGGCGCGCGGCGGCTTGCCCTTGGCCAGTGCAAAATCGGCCACGCTTTTCGTGGCCGGATAGCCTATCCACGCCAGCGCCGCCCGTTCCGTCTTGTAGCCGGGGCCGGCCAGCACGAGCAGCACCAGGTTTTCATTGATCTGCATGGGCTTCGGCCGGCTCGGCGCGTCCCAGTTCATGACCCACACGGTTTCCTTCGGATGCGCTTCCAGATAGGCCAGCGCCGCGTGGAGGGAGACGAAGCCCGCATTGTTGCCGCCCAGGGTGATGCGCACGTCGGGCGGGGTGGCGCGGGTCCATAGGGTGGGGAAATTGGTATTGCCGATGCTGAAGGTGTCGGTGATGGTTTGCTGCGTGAATTGGTGTACTTCTGCCAGATCGAATTTCCCTTCAGGCAGGGCATATTCCACGCGGATGCCTGCCAGTTCACGCCAGTTCTGTTTTTGATCCTTGGGATAGACGTGGTAGAAGTAGGTGGGGCTGGAATAGTAAATGTCGTGAAAATTGGTCATCAGCTCGCGCAGATACTTATGGTGATAGCCCTTGAACGTTTCCCTGCCATTGATATCGTGGGCAATGGGGGCGACGGCCTGCAGGGTGCTGAAACCCCTGGGATCCGTCCTGACCATATCGTCATTCTTGTTGGGTTTGGCCAGGCCGAGCGTCCAGAGCAACTGCCACTCGGTCGGATAGTCGAGCCGCTGCAGCGGATTGAGCCACTGCAGTCCCACCACTTGTGCCCGGAAAGGAACGTGGGCCGTGATTGGTGGGAGATCGTCTTCTTTCTGCGCAGGTTTCACGGCACAGGCCGTCAATAGCGCAAACATGGAGAAAGCGGCGAGCATGGGCAGCGCGAGGAACTGTTTCATGAATTCTCCAGGTGAATGGAAAGTCTGATGACCTACATAGCTTGGCCAGTTGAGCCAGAACGCAAGACAAATGACAATAAAAGATGCGGCGAGCGCCCAGGCCAGTCGCTGGCGCGGCGTGGCAATGAGTTTATGCACCGTCAGTCCTCAGCGCAAAGTTGGTGGAAGGGTCGGCAGGCCTGGCATTCTGGCGCTCGTCAACGATGCTTTTTGGTTTTCTGGCAGGGCTGTCTTTGTCATTTGCCCATGTAAATAAAGATACATTTTTAAATGTGCCATTGTTGTAGTATTCAAAGAACTCTCCAGACTCGAAAGATGCGCCTTTCAACAGGCTCCAATCCGCCGCAACCCTTAATTCCCGCAGTTCCTCCCGCCTGATCGTGCACACCCCCACCGCCACGTCATACGCCAGCGCCTTTTCCGCATGCTCGGGATTGGTCATGATGGTCGAGTGATCGGTGGCGTGGGTGTCGATATTGGCGGCCAGGTAGCTCTGGATTTCGTTCTTGCGCCAGGCATTGAATTCCTTGCTAGCCTCTTCCGGCTCGTCCACCGCCGTCACCGGTTTGCCTTTTTCGACCCAGCCGTCGCGCCTGGCCTGCATGCGCAGCATGCCATTCTGTTCGTAGCGCAGCGCCGCCTCGGTCTGCGCATCGCCCTTGCCCTGGGATCGGTAAGGCGCATACGCATCGTCGGCTTCGGCGGCGCGGTCCTTGTGCAGGGAGTCGGCGGGGGCATCGCAGTCTTCGTCAAATTGTTCGCTCGTGTCGGCATAGCGCTTCGAGCGCGGCAGGAAGGGCTCGGGCAGCTTGGGCGCCTTCATCGGCAGCCGCCAGGTCTTGGGCGGCAGGGCGTTGATGCGCGTGCCGGCAGTCTTGGCGAGAATGATGACGATGGGCGCAAACAGAAAGGTCAGTATCTTGCGGCCGATGCCTTTGCTGGCCCGCATGCCCTTTTCGATCGAGTACTCGGCGACCAGCGAGCGCGGGTGCCAGAAATCGAGGCTGTCCGGCGTCAAGGGCTGGCCATTGCGCTGCCAGATATCGTAGTCCTTCTCATCTTCCTGGCCGACAAGGTGATTTTGCGCAAACACGCGCTGGGTGAAGATCCCTTCGCCGCCCGTATCGGCAATTTCCTGTGCCGACATGCCGCGCCAGCCTATGCCCTGCACGGGCGTGGCGGAAATCACCTGGTCGTGCGGATTGAAATACAAGGTAACCCGGCCATAGGTGGAGCCATGCAAACCGTAGTCTGCGCGGTCGAACGCGGCCGTATAGCTGTCCTTGCGTGCAGGCTTGCGATTGGCGCTGTACTCGTCGACAAAGGCGGCATCCTGCTGCATGGCCGGACGGGTGCGCAAGATATTGAAAAACGCTTTCAAGGTTTGCGTGCGGGCCTCATACTTTTGCCGGCCCGTGTTGCCATGCTTATCCTTCAGATGGCCGCTGACCCAGTTTTCCGTGAAGTTGCTGTCGAGCAGGCTGTAGGGCGGGTTGCATAGTACATAGGAGTCGGCCACGGCGGAGGCGCCCAGCGTTTCGCCGAGAAAGGCGGCCGCCATGGCCACCATATTGCCCTGGCTATGGCAGACGATGGTGACGGGCGCGTCGTGCTGGCAAGCGCGTATCGACTGTACGAGATGTGCCAGGCGCCAGGCGGCGAACACGAAGTACGGGCGCGGCGGGCAGGCATACACTTGCCGGTCATTCGTCGGGTTCATGTGCTGGATATGCATCCACAGGAACAGCTCCTCCGACAAGCCCTGGTTCCACAGGTCAGGCAGGGCGCTGCAGCCGTTGGCGAACGGCCCGCCGCCCCAGTAATTCTTTTCGTTCAGATAGATGCCGTCGCCGAATGCCTGCAATTCCTCGCCGTTGGCCTTGTAGCCCCAGCGAAAGCGGATCACGGGCGAATTGGCGTCGTCTGCCTGCAGGAAGGTGGTGGCGTTGCGCTTGGGATTGAGGAAGCCGTCATCCGTCAATTCGCGCGCGTAAGTGGCGGCCTGCATCTTTCCGGCGGCCGGGCCCGGGATTTCCAGGTCTTCGTCGCGGCGCTTCAGACGGGCATTCAGCCCGGCGCACAGGCCTTGCTCCGCTTGCTCATACCATTCGCCGTCGGAATTGACGCCGTGCACAAAGATGACGATGCCGGGACGCGGCAGGCGCGTGACGGCCTGGAGCAGCGCGTGGCTGAACAAGGCCGTGCCTTCGGCTTCGGCCAGCAGCAGGCAATTCGTATCGAGCGTAGGGTCGGGCGACATGCGAGCGCTCCGTCAGCGTTAAGCAGGAAAAAGCGGCGCCAAAGTGAATTCAGGCAATCTGCACTGTATGCGGATTGCCTGAGGTGGAACTTGCGTGGTGTCAAGAAAGGAGGGGAGGCGGGCGGGCAGTGCCCGCAGGGATCAGATCGCGTTCAGCGGTATTTTAAGGTAGCGCACGCCGTTGTCTTCCGGCTCGGGCAGCTTGCCCGCGTTGATGTTGACCTGGATGGCGGGCAGGATCAGGGTCGGCATGTCGAGGGTGGCGTCGCGGCCCGTGCGCATGGCTACGAATTGCTCTTCCGTGATGCCGTCGCGCAAGTGGATGTTGCTGGCGCGTTGTTCGGCCACCGTCACTTCCCAGCGCGGGGCGCGGCCGTTGGGCGGGTAGTCGTGGCACATGAACAGCCGCGTTTGCGGCGGCAGGGCCAGCAGGCGCCGCACGGAGCGGTACAGCAGGGAAGCGGAGCCGCCGGGGAAGTCGCAGCGGGCCGAACCCACGTCCGGCATGAACAGGGTGTCGCCGACAAACACGGCGTCGCCGATCTGGTACGCCAGGTCGGCCGGCGTGTGGCCCGGCACGTGCAGCGCGCGCACTTCAAGCTTGCCGATATGAAACACCTGGTCGGGCGCGAACAGCTGGTCGAACTGCGAGCCGTCGGCTTTGGCGCCGTCCTGGTGGTAGACGGCGGCGAAGGCCTGCTGCACCGTCTGGATGGCGGCGCCGATGGCCACGTCGCCGCCCAGCTGCTGCTGCAGGTAGGGCGCGGCGGACAAGTGGTCGGCGTGTGCGTGGGTTTCCAGCAGCCAGCGGCACTGCAAGCCGTGTCCGCGCACGAAGGCGATCACCTTGTCGGCCGAGGCGGTCGAGGTGCGCCCCGCCTTGGGGTCGTAGTCGAGCACGGAATCGATGATGGCGCAGTCCCGGCCATCGGCCTCGTAGACAACATAGGTGACGGTGGCGGTGGTCGGGTCGAAGAAGGCTTGGATTTGTGGAGTCATCGCGGCGGCAAGGGACGGGCAAGGGAATGGCATTATATCGCCAGAGTTCGCTAAAAAAAATGCTGCAAATTGACATTTGACATGCGAAAAACAGATAAGCCCCCGTCGCAGCCGTGCGCATGCTCGCGCTTGCAGCATGGTAACCTCATTCTTCCAAGGAGGAATTCATGAACGATATCACTGCACGCAGCGAACAGTACCGCGGTTTTACGATTTCCGTGACCCCGCAAAAGGACAACGATGATTTATGGGATTTTACCTACCGCCTGCAGCGCGAGGGTGAGCCGGAAGCGCAGGCCATCACGCGCAGCCGCACCCTGGGCGGCTACGCGGCGCCCGAGACCGCTTGCACGGCGGGCCTGGAAGTGGCCAGGACGGAAGTGGATAATCTGCTGCGTCCTTGAGACAGCGTAAATCGTTTAGCCCGAAAGTCGGCCTGACAGCGCGCCGACGCGTGAAACACGTCGCTAGCGGTCCCGCTTCATGCTACGATTTCCAGTATTGAGTCAGTCACCAAGGAGGCACCCCATGGATAGCAGTTCTAAAATTCACTATAAAGGCTGGGAAATCGTTCCCCTGGCCGTGCCCACCACCGATGGCAAATGGTCGGCCAGTTGCGACATCGAACGCGCCACGGCGGAAGGCCTGGAAGTATTCGAAGGCTCGACCATGCAGTTCGTGCGCGACGACGAGGAGGGCGCCATTGCCGCCGCCTGCGAAGAAGCCGTGCGCCAGATCGACAACATCATCGCCAATCCGCTGGTGCGGCTCGCGTAGACCCTGCATTTTCAGCAGACCTGCAGCCGGCACCCGCCGGCTGTTTTTTTATGCGTGCGCCCGGCGTCCCGCCTGCCCGGCGGCAGCCCGGCACGTTTCATGTTTCAATGTTTCAAATGGAATGATTGAAACATATTTGAAACATCGTTGACCTGCATCGTGACATCGCTGTTCCCTGGCGTGGCAGCGCCTGCATTGCCGCCGCGTGGCCGTTTACCCTGGTTTTCACTGTGCCGTGGCGCATTTTCCGCACGGACGCATGGTGCTGGCACGGCATTTGCAATACTGATGCTCATAGCCACTCCGTGAAACATTCGGGACCATCCGAAACCCATAAGGTGAACACATGACTCAATACTCCGCAGGTGCCGCATTCCGCAAGGCCGTCCAGGAAGAATCCCCGTTGCAAGTCGTCGGCGCCATCAACGCCAACCACGCCTTGCTGGCCAAGCGCGCCGGCTATAAGGCCATCTACCTGTCCGGCGGCGGCGTCGCGGCCGGCTCGCTGGGCTTGCCCGACCTGGGCATTTCCAGCCTGGACGACGTGCTGACCGATATCCGCCGCATCACCGACGTGTGTGACCTGCCGCTGCTGGTCGACGCCGACACGGGCTTCGGTTCCTCCGCCTTCAACGTGGCGCGCACGGTGAAATCGATGATCAAGTTCGGCGCGGCTGGCCTGCACATCGAAGACCAGGTGGGCGCCAAGCGCTGCGGTCACCGTCCGGGCAAGGAAATCGTCAGCAAGGAAGAGATGGTTGACCGCATCAAGGCGGCCGTCGATGCGCGCACGGACCCGAATTTCGTCATCATGGCGCGTACCGATGCGCTGGCCGTCGATGGCCTGGACGCGGCACTGGAGCGTGCCGTCGCCTGCGTCGAAGCGGGCGCCGACATGATCTTCCCGGAAGCCATCACGGACCTGGACATGTACGCCACGTTCGCCAAGGCCGTCAACGTGCCGATCCTGGCCAACATCACGGAATTCGGTGCCACGCCGCTGTTCACCCTGGACGAGCTGCGCAGCGCCCATGTGGGCCTGGCCCTGTACCCGCTGTCGGCCTTCCGCGCCATGAACAAGGCGGCGGAAAACGTCTACCAGGCGCTGCGCCGCGACGGCACGCAAAAGAATGTCGTCGACACCATGCAGACGCGCATGGAACTGTATGAATCGATCAACTATCATGATTTTGAGCAGAAACTGGACGCGCTGTTCGCCGCGCAAAAGAAATAAGCAGAAATAAGTAAAGAAGCAGGGACCGCATGCCGGTCCCGCAGTGACGCACCCGAGACTATTCAATCTGGAGAACACAATGACCGCACCGCAAGCCGCCACTTTCAAGCCTAAAAAATCCGTCGCCCTGTCCGGCGTCACCGCCGGCAACACGGCGCTGTGCTCGGTCGGCAAGACCGGCAACGATTTGCACTACCGCGGCTACGACATCCTGGACGTGGCCGACAGCTGCGAGTTCGAGGAAATCGCCTACCTGCTGGTGCACGGCAAGCTGCCCACAAGCGCGGAACTGAAGGGCTACAAGGCCAAATTGAAGTCGCTGCGCGGCTTGCCGTCGGCCGTCAAGCTGGCGCTGGAAGCGCTGCCGGCCGCCGCCCACCCGATGGACGTGATGCGCACGGGTGTCTCCGTGCTGGGCTGCACCCTGCCGGAAAAGGACGACCATAACGCGCCGGGCGCGCGCGACATCGCCGACCGCCTGATGGCGTCATTCGGCTCCATGCTGCTGTACTGGTACCACTATAGCCATAACGGCAAGCGCATCGAAGTGGAAACGGACGACGACTCGATCGGCGGCCACTTCCTGCACCTGCTGCACGGCGAAAAACCGTCGGCGTCGTGGGAAAAAGCCATGCACACGTCATTGATCCTGTACGCGGAACACGAATTCAACGCCTCGACCTTCACCAGCCGCGTCATCGCCGGCACGGGTTCGGACATCCACTCGGCCATCACGGGCGCCATCGGCGCGCTGCGCGGCCCGAAACACGGCGGCGCCAACGAAGTGGCGCTGGACATCCAGAAGCGCTACGACAACCCCGACGAAGCGGAAGCGGACATCCGCGAGCGCGTCGCCAACAAGGAAGTGGTGATCGGCTTCGGCCACCCCGTCTATACGATTTCCGACCCGCGCAACGTGGTCATCAAGGAAGTGGCGCGCAATCTGTCGCTGGAAGCGGGTTCGACCAAAATGTTCGACATCGCCGAGCGCCTGGAATCGGTCATGTGGGAAATCAAGAACATGTTCCCGAACCTGGACTGGTTCTCGGCCGTGTCCTACCACATGATGGGCGTGCCGACGGCGATGTTCACGCCGCTGTTCGTCATCTCGCGCACCTCGGGCTGGGCCGCCCACATCATCGAACAGCGCATCGACAACAAGATCATCCGCCCGAGCGCCAACTACGTGGGCCCGGAAGACCTGGAATTCGTGCCGATCAAGGACCGCAAATAATGAGCACAGCAATGAGTACCCCGATGAATACCCTGCACCGCAAACCCTTGCCGGGAACAGGGCTGGACTACTTCGACACGCGCGCCGCCGTCGATGCGATCCAGCCCGGCGCCTACGCCACCTTGCCCTACACCTCGCGCGTGCTGGCCGAAAACCTCGTGCGCCGCTGCGACCCGGCCACCCTGAACGCCTCGCTGAGCCAGTTCATCGAACGCCGCCGGGACCTCGATTTCCCTGGTTTCCCGCGCGCGTCGTCTGTCATGACATCCTGGGCCAGACGGCCCTGGTCGACCTGGCCGGCCTGCGCGACGCCATCGCGGCCCAGGGCGGCGACCCGGCCCTGGTCAATCCGGTGGTGCCGACGCAGCTGGTGGTCGACCATTCGCTGGCCGTCGAATGCGGCGGTTTCGACCCCGACGCCTTCGCCAAGAACCGCGCCATCGAAGACCGCCGCAACGAAGACCGTTTCGATTTCATCGACTGGACCAAGAAGGCCTTTAAAAACGTCGACGTGATCCCGCCCGGTAACGGCATCCTGCACCAGATCAACCTCGAGCGCATGTCGCCCGTGATCCAGGTGCAGGACGGCGTGGCCTATCCCGACACCCTGGTGGGCACGGATTCGCATACGCCGATGGTCGATGCGCTGGGCGTGATCGCCATCGGCGTGGGCGGCCTGGAAGCGGAAAGCGTGATGCTGGGCCGCGCTTCGTGGATGCGTTTGCCCGATATCATCGGCGTCAAGCTGACGGGCAAGCCGCAGCCGGGCATCACGGCGACTGACACCGTGCTGGCGCTGACGGAGTTTTTGCGCAAGCAGAAGGTCGTCTCGTCCTACCTGGAATTCTTCGGCGAGGGCGCGTCGCACCTGACCCTGGGTGACCGCGCCACGATTTCCAACATGGCGCCGGAATTCGGCGCCACGGCTGCCATGTTCTACATCGACGCGCAAACCATCAAGTATCTGAAGCTGACGGGCCGTGACGACGAACTGGTCAAGCTGGTGGAGCTGTACGCGAAGGAAACGGGATTGTGGGCCGACAGCCTGGTGGACGCGCAATACGAGCGCGTCTTGAGCTTCGACCTGTCGTCCGTCGTGCGCAATATCGCCGGGCCGTCGAATCCGCACAACCGCGTGCCGACGTCGGAACTGGCCGCGCGCGGCATTTCCGGCGTGGTGGAAAACGAGCCGGGCAAGATGCCGGACGGCGCCGTCATCATCGCCGCCATCACCAGCTGCACGAATACGAACAACCCGCGCAACATGATCGCGGCCGGCCTGATCGCGCGCAATGCGAACCGCCTGGGTCTGACGCGCAAGCCGTGGGTGAAATCGTCGCTGGCGCCCGGCTCGAAAACCGTGGAACTGTACCTGCAGGAAGCGGGCCTGATGCCGGAGCTCGAAACGCTGGGCTTTGGCGTCGTGGCTTTCGCCTGCACCTCGTGCAACGGCATGTCGGGCGCGCTCGACCCCGTCATCCAGGATGAAGTGGTGTCGCGCGACCTGTACGCCACGGCCGTCCTGTCGGGCAACCGCAACTTCGACGGCCGCATCCACCCGTACGCGAAACAGGCTTTTCTCGCCTCGCCGCCGCTGGTGGTGGCGTACGCGATCGCCGGCACCATCCGCTTCGATATCGAGAAGGATGTGCTGGGCCATGACGCGGATGGCAAGGCTATCCTGTTGAAGGATATCTGGCCGTCCGACGAGGAAATCGACGCCATCGTCGCCTCCAGCGTCAAACCGGAGCAGTTCCGCAAGGTGTACATTCCCATGTTCGCCGCGCAGGCGGATGACGGCATCAAGGTCAGCCCGCTGTACGACTGGCGTCCGCAGACGACATATATCCGCCGTCCGCCGTACTGGGAAGGCGCGCTGGCAGGCGCGCGCCCCTTGAAAGGCATGCGTCCGCTGGCCGTCCTGGGCGACAACATCACCACCGACCACTTGTCGCCATCGAACGCCATCATGCTCGACAGCGCGGCCGGCGAATACCTGGCGAAGATGGGTTTGCCCGAGGAAGACTTCAATTCCTACGCCACGCACCGGGGCGACCATTTGACGGCGCAACGCGCCACGTTCGCCAACCCGACCCTGAAGAACGAGATGGTCATCGAGGACGGTAAAGTCAAAGCGGGTTCGCTCACGCGCATCGAGCCGGAAGGAAAAATCTCGCGCATGTGGGAAGCCATCGAGGTGTACATGGAGCGCAAGCAGCCATTGATCATCATCGCCGGCGCCGACTATGGCCAGGGTTCCTCGCGCGACTGGGCCGCCAAGGGCGTGCGCCTGGCCGGCGTGGAAGCCATCGTGGCCGAAGGTTTTGAACGCATCCACCGCACCAACCTGGTGGGCATGGGCGTCTTGCCGCTGGAGTTTTTGCCGGGCGTGAACCGCAAGACCCTGGGTCTGGACGGCAGCGAAACCTACGACGTCGTGGGCGAGCGCACGCCGCGCTCCACCTTGACCCTGGTCATCCACCGCAAGAACGGCGACACGGTCGAAGTGCCCGTCACCTGCCGCCTCGATACGGCGGAAGAGGTGTCGATCTACGAGGCCGGCGGCGTGCTGCAGCGATTTGCCCAAGATTTCCTAGAATCTTCGAAAGCCGCGTAACGGCAGGTCGGATTAGCGCTTGCGCGTAATCCGACGCTGTCTGCCAAAACGCGCCAACAATGTGTCGGATGACGCGTGGCGAAGCCACGCTAATCCGACCTACCTCTTTCCAGGAAAACTCATGACCCACGTACCCCAAATCAACATCCCCGCCACCTACATGCGCGGCGGCACCAGCAAGGGCGTGTTCTTCCGCCTGCAGGATTTGCCCGCCAGCGCGCAAGTGCCGGGCGCGGCGCGCGACGCCTTGCTGCTGCGCGTGATCGGCAGCCCCGACCCATACGGCAAGCAGATCGACGGCATGGGCGGCGCCACGTCCAGCACCAGCAAGACGGTGATCCTGGCGAAAAGCAGCAAGCTTGACCACGATGTCGACTACCTGTTCGGCCAGGTCTCCATCGACAAGCCTTTCGTCGACTGGAGCGGCAATTGCGGCAACCTGTCGGCCGCCGTCGGCTCGTTCGCCATCGCCAGCGGCCTGGTGGACGCGGCCCGCGTGCCTGCCGACGGCATCGCCACGGTGCGCATCTGGCAAGCCAATATCGGCAAGACCATCATCGCCCACGTACCCATGACGCATGGCGAAGTGCAGGAAACGGGCGACTTCGAACTCGATGGCGTGACCTTTCCGGCTGCCGAAGTGAAGCTGGAATTCCTCGATCCGGCCGCGGAGGAAGAGGGTGGCGGTGGCGCCATGTTCCCTACCGGCAACCTGGTCGACGACCTCGACGTGCCCGGCATCGGTGTGTTGAAAGTCACGATGATCAACGCCGGCATCCCGACGATTTTCGTCGACGCGCACGCCATCGGCTACACGGGCACGGAACTGCAGGACGCCGTCAATGGCGATCCGGCCGCGCTGGCCCGCTTCGAGGCCATCCGTGCGCATGGCGCGCTGCGTATGGGCTTGATTTCCCATGTCGATGAAGCGGCGAAGCGCCAGCACACGCCGAAAGTGGCCTTTGTCGCCCGGCCGGCAAGCTATGTCTCGTCGAGCGGGAAAAAGGTGGAAGCGGGCGACGTCGACCTGCTGGTGCGTGCCATGTCCATGGGCAAACTGCACCACGCCATGATGGGGACGGCGGCGGTTGCCATCGGCACGGCGGCGGCCATTCCCGGCACCCTGGTCAACCTGGCGGCCGGCGGCGGCCCGCGCCAGAGCGTGCGCTTCGGCCACCCGTCCGGCACCCTGATGGTGGGCGCGGAAGCGGCGCTGCTCGATGGCGCCTGGAGCGTCACCAAGGCCATCATGAGCCGCAGCGCGCGCGTGCTGATGGAAGGTGCCGTGCGCATTCCGGGCGACGCGTTCTAGGCAGCGAGACGCAGGCAGATGGCACACAGATGGAACACATAAAACGGTGACCAGGCCCGGTCGCCCAGGTCCGATACAGATTCCACGCATACCGGAGGAGACATGAATTTCGCGGCATTTTATCAACGCTCGATCGACACGCCTGACGTTTTCTGGCGCGAGGAAGCCGACAAGATCGACTGGAACACCCCGTTTTCGCAAGTGCTCGATTATTCCCGCCCGCCTTTCGCCAAATGGTTCGTCGGCGGCACCACGAATTTGTGCCACAACGCCGTCGACCGCTGGGTGGACAGCCAGGGCGATGCCGCCGCGCTGATCGCCATTTCCACCGAAACGAATACGGAGCGCAGCTACAGCTTTCGCGAGCTGCAGCGCGAAGTGGAGCGCTGCGCCGCCATTTTGCTGTCGCTCGGCGTGGTCAAGGGCGACCGCGTATTGATCTACATGCCGATGATCGCCGAGGCGGCGTTTGCCATGCTCGCTTGCGCCCGCATCGGCGCCGTGCATTCCGTGGTGTTCGGCGGTTTTGCCGCCAACAGCCTGGCCAGCCGCATCGACGATGCGCAGCCCAAGCTGGTATTTTCCGCCGATGCCGGTTCGCGCAACGGCAAGGCGATTGCCTACAAGCCGCTGCTCGACGAAGCCATCCGCATCGCAGCGCACAAGCCGCAGCACGTGCTGCTGGTCGACCGCCAAATGCTGCCGATGGAACGGACGCCGGGCCGCGACGTCGATTACGCGGCCCTGCGCGAGCAGCATCTGGACGCGCAGGTGCCCGTTGCCTGGCTCGAATCGAACGAGCCGTCGTACGTGCTGTACACCTCGGGCACGACGGGCAAACCCAAGGGCGTGCAGCGCGACGTGGGCGGCTATGCGGTGGCGCTGGCCTCGTCGATGCAGTACAACTTCTGCGGCAAGCCCGGCGAAACCTTCTTTGCCACCTCGGATATCGGCTGGGTGGTGGGCCACTCCTACATCGTGTACGGCCCGCTGATCGCCGGCATGGCCACCATCCTGTACGAAGGCTTGCCCATCTGCCCCGATGCTGGCATCTGGTGGAGCATCGTTGAAAAATACAAGGTCACGCGCATGTTCTCGGCGCCGACGGCCATCCGCGTGCTGCGCAAGCACCCGGTGGAACTGATGCGCAAATACGACCTGTCGTCCTTGAAGGCGCTGTATCTGGCGGGCGAGCCGCTCGATGAAACCACGTCGCAGTGGATCGCCGACGAACTGAAGGTGGACATCATCGACAACTACTGGCAGACGGAGACGGGCTGGCCGATTTTGTCGGTGGCGAAAGGGATTGCCAATACGCCGACGCGCCTGGGCAGCCCCGGCCAGGCCATGTACGGCTACCGCGTCAAGCTGCTCAACGAGGCGACGGGCGAGGAGTGCGGTGCCAACGAGAAGGGCGTGCTGGTGCTGGAAGGCCCGCTGCCGCCCGGCTGCATGCAGACGGTGTACGGCGACGACGAACGTTTCGTCGACACCTACTGGTCCACCTTCAGCGGGCGGCAAGTGTATTCGACCTTCGACTGGGGCGTGCGCGACGCGGACGGCTATTATTTTATTCTGGGCCGCACCGATGACGTGATCAACGTGGCCGGCCACCGCCTGGGCACGCGCGAGATCGAGGAAAGCATCACCAGCCATCCGAACGTGTCGGAAGTGGCGGTGGTGGGCGTGGAAGACAAGCTCAAAGGCCAGGTGGCGATGGCTTTCGTGATCCTGAAGAATCCGCAGGGCTTCGAGAGCTTGGACGCGAAGGCGGTACTGGAACGCGAAGTGATGGCCGTGGTCGACCGCCAGCTGGGCGCCGTGGCGCGGCCCGCGCGCGTGCTGTTCGTGGCGCAGTTGCCGAAGACGCGCTCGGGCAAGCTGCTGCGCCGTTCGATCCAGGCCATCTGCGAGGGACGCAGCCCGGGCGACCTGACGTCGATGGACGACCCGGCATCGCTGCAGCAGATCCAGGCAGCATTGGCGTCGGCGCCATGACGGGAGCGAGGTTTATCAATCGATAAACATTGTTTTCAAATACGGTCGCTTTCCTTGCGCACGACCCTGCCCACGATCAGGCATTCATTGCCGCGGCATAGCTTGCGGTGGTATTTGCGCTGGTCGGGGTTGTCCGACGTCAGCCACCATTCACCGATATCGCGCGCCATGCGCTTGACCACCGGCTCGCCTTCGTAATTGATGGCAAACACGATGCCGTCGGCCGGCCGGTTGTCGGCCGTATTGATGATCACCACGTCGTCCTCGTACAGGGCCGGCTCCATGCTCTCGCCCTTGACCTTGATCGCCACCAGTTTTTCAGGGTGGTAGCCATTGCGCTCGACCCAGCTGCGCGGCACGCTGATGGTGCTGCCGTCGTGCGTTTCCGGCTCGATGGCAAAGCCCGTGATGCCGGCCGACAGGCGCAGCTTCACCTTGCGGATCGGGTAGAAGCGTTCATCTTCGCCATCTTCCACGACCACGGGCTGCACGCCGGCCAGCGCGCGCGCGGCCATGGCCGCCTGGTCGGGCGCCGCGCCCTGGTCGAAGTACATGCTGCCCAGCTGCAGGTCCGCTTCCAGCTTGCGCGCGATCTTTTCGCTGAAGGCGCGTCCCTCGCGGTAGGTGGGCGAGAGGATTTGCGAGATGCGCGCCTCGCTCCAGCCGCTGACGTCGGAAATTTTCTTGCGCGTGTTGTCGTAGTGCTCGCGGATCAGGGCCAGCAGGCGGTCGCGTCTGTATTGATACATATCCATCTCCACATTAAACCTGAAATTTACCGTTTGATAAATTACCAAATGCTTGACTTTAACATTAGCGATTGATAAAGTCTACTTGTTGCCTGTCGCAAACGTACTACAGCGTTTGCCGGTTGGCGACACCACGGGAGGTCAGGCAGATGTTGAACAGCAGTCAGTCGGTTGAAAGCAGGGCGGTGCCGCGGCAGGGGCGCCAGTTACAGGGACGCAGCAAGAAGTCGCAGCTGCATATCGCCCGCATCGCGCAGTACATCCGCGAGCAGGGCCAGGCCAGCGCGGCGCAGTTGTCCGCCTTGCTGGGACTCGATGCGGGCACCATGAGCCGCTATCTGCGCCACATGTGCGGCATGGGACAGATCCACCTGGCGCAGCGCCATTGCACCGAGCCGGGACGCCAGCGGCCCGCCCTGTACGCGCTGGGCGAACAGGATGAAGACGCCGATGGCTGGGCCGAACTGCCGCCGCAGGTGCGTCGCACGGCCAGCTGGCCACGCGGTGCGGCGCGCCGCGATCCGCTGGTGGCGGCCCTGTTCGGGCCGGCGCAGGAAAATTAAGACAAGAATCAACGAGGAGAAAATCATGGGGTTTGCAGAAAAATTCATCGCATCGCTGTCGTCGCAGAACCTGCGCGACGATGCCGTCCACCACGACCTGGACGTGATCGCGGCCGCCGCGCTGGCCGGCGACATGGGCGCCTTGCTGTGCCGTGTCAAATACGCGGACGGCACCGTCAGCCGCCTGTTCGAGGGCAATGCGGGCAACCTGGCGCAGCTGCTGCGCGCCTGGACGGCGGCCGTGACGCAGAAGGGCCGCGCGCGGCGCTGGGTCAAGGCGCAGACGGCCTGGGATGCGCAGGCCGCCAATACCTTGTACCGCCGCGTGGCCGAAGCGTCGCTCGCGCATTGGCTCGACAGCAAATGCAAGGTTTGCCACGGCACGGGCGTCGTCGCCGCCATGCAGGCCGGCGCGCCCGTCGTCTGCAAGGCCTGCCACGGCGCCGGCGAAGCGGCCATCAGCTGCTCCGGCGGCTTCGAGCTCGAACGCATCAAGGATATGGTCAGCGAGCTGGAAGGCATCTTCCAGTCGCACGGGGTCCGCGCCATGCGCCGCCTGGGTCACTGAAAAGTTTTTTGCAATATGCCTGACGCTGAAAAAAATGCCCCTACAATAGAGTCTCGATCACGCAGCAACAGTAACACCGGCAACACCGCAGGACCACATGCTTCTCCACTCGTAATAGACGCGCCTCTGGCGCGACACCGATAGGGGAAATCAGCGCAGCGAACCGCCTTCATGGCCCCCTTCGCCCATTCCATCCGGCACGGCCTCGCGCCATCCGGACGCCAGCCCGCCGCCTCACCGCGCGGGCTTTTTATTTTCCCGATACTTGGCAGTTCCACCCCTCAAGACCACAGCTGTGGTCTTTTTTCATCCCACGAAAGGTATTACTTATGGCATCGACAGCAAACGGCATCGACAGCTTGATCGTTATCAGCAAACAAAGCGCCGAAGGCAGCAAGGCCGCCGCCGGCGGCGGTCAGATTTATCCCCGCGTCACGGCCACCTTCGACACGGAAGCGGACAAATACGCCAGCGCCGAGATCGACGCCAGCCAGCAGCAGGGCGATACCCGCCTGGGCAATTTCCGCACCACGGGCGCCATCAAGGCGGAAGCGGCGTGCGGCACCTACGCGCCGCTGATGGCAGCGCTGCTGCGCCGCGACTTCACGGTCGGCGGCGTCGCTGCCGCGCAAACCACCATCGCTGCCGCCGCCTCCGGCCTGACGCGCAGCGCCGGTTCCTGGCTGGCCGAGGGTTTCCGCGCCGGCAGCGTGGTGCGCATCACCGGCATGACGGCGCCGGCGGCCGCCAACAACGCGAAGAACTTCTTCGTCACGTCGGTGACGGCGACCAACCTGAATGGCCAGTTCATGGATGGTTCGGCCATGATCGTCAAGGCGGCCGGCGACTCGGTCGGCGTGGCGGCGGTGGGCAAGCGCAGCTTCACCCCTTTGAGCGGCCACACCACCGACTGGTTCACGGCCGAAGTGCAGGACCCGAAGATCGGCGTGCACCGCAGCTTCGTCGACCAGCTGGTCAGCAAGATGGATATCGCCGTGCAGCCGAACGGCATCACCAGCCTGGACTTCACCCTGATGGGCAAGGCGGAAGGCCCGACCACGGCCGTGCCGTATTTCCCCACGCCGCTGGCCGCGCCTGGCGCCGGCAAGTTTTCGGGCGCCACGGCGATGCTGTCCGTGAACGGCATCCCGTCGCAGATCTGCACCGGCATGTCCGTTTCGCTCGACGGCCAGGTCAAGGTCGACCCGGTGATCGGCTCGAAGTACGCCACGGCAGCCTCGCGCGGCAAGGTCATGGGCTCGGGCCAGTTCACGGTGCTGCTGCAGGACGCCACCTACCTCGACTACTTCAAGTCCGAGACGGAAATCCCGCTGGCCTACGCCATGGCGTCGGGCACGGCGCCAACCGCCGACGTGCTGGCGCTGGCCATGGGCCGCATCAAGATCACCTCGGCCAAGATCGACGACGGCGAGAAGAACAAGATCGTCACCTGCGCCTTCGACGTCCTGCGCTACAAGGGCGGCGATGCGCAGCATGAAGCGACCACCCTGACCATCCAGGACAGCGCGCTGTAAGCGGCTGACGCTTGCTCCGGGGCCGCCGTGAGGCGGCCCTTTTACCTTTATCCGATTGAATTCATTCAGAAAGCGGCACACATGAACAACGCACAAAAAATCCAGGCAGGTTTCGACATCGGCAATATCCACGCGGCTGCCACGCCCGTCACCTTCGACGTGCCCGTCATCTTCGACGCGGACGGCGAAGCGGTAGCCGGCCTGACCATCGTCGGCAAGAACAGCGAGCAATACCGCCTGGCCAACAACGCCGTGCGCGCAGAAGGTTATAAAAAGTCGGCGCGCCGCAAGACGGCCATCGATGCCTCCACTGACGAAGGCGCGGAACTGCTGGTGCAAGCCATCGACGGCAACCAGAAACGCCTGGCCCTGGCTGTGGTCACGGGCTGGTACGGCTTCACCAGTAACGGCGCACCCGTGCCGCTCGATGCTGCGCTGCTGGAAGCGGCCTTTGAAAAATACCCGACCTGGCAGGAAAAAGTGACCACGGCGCTGGAAAACGAGTCGAATTTTTTGAAACTCTGACGGCCAGCCTGCTGCGCTACGCCGGGCACCAGTTCGAGCGCGGCGCGCGGGCGGCCGATGGCCATGCCAAGGGGGAGCATATCGATGCGGCCCGGCGCCATCCTTTGTTCCGCGCGCCGCCCGAGGAAGCTGCGCCGCCCATGCCGTTCGAGCTGGCCCACGTGTGGGAATGGTTCGCGCAATTGAACCGCAAGCGGCAGAACGGCATGGCCGTCAATCCCATCGCCAGCACGGAAATCCTCGCCTGGCAGGCGCGACACGGCATCGCCATCGAGCCGTTCGAGCACCAGCTGCTGGACCAGCTCGACGCGCTGTTTTTGTCGCACCAGCATGCGGCGGGCTGACCCGCATTTTCCAACCCGGCCGCCATGCGCGGCCTTTTTTATGGGCCAACCATGCCAGAGATAACTGAGTTAAAGATTGCCGTGAATACGGCGGAGATAAAGGCGGGGACGCAGGCGGTGAATGACCTGGCTGCCGCCAGTAAACAGACAGGCGAACAGGCCGAGCAAGCCAGCAGCAAGTTTCGCAACTTCGAACCGAGGGTGCGCGCGCAGGCGGAAGCAGCACGCACGGCGGCAGATGCAAACATTGCCTTGGGTGCCGGCGGTGGCGATGCCGCAGATGGGCTGCTCAAGGCAATGGAGGCGATCGATGGCTTTACCAAGGCCGCGGCCAAGATCGGTGCAGGAGGATTGAACGCTGACATCGGGCAGATCAAGGATGGCCTGGGAGAGATGGCCAATGCCACCGGCTTGACGGAACTGGCCATGAAGCGCCTGGGCGCGGGGCCGCTTCTGGCGCTGCAGATGGCCGCTGAGGTGGCGGCCTTCGTGGCGGAGGCCTTCGTGCAGGGCCAGCTGGAATCGGACAAGTTCTCCCGTGCCCTGGAACTGACCGGCAATGCGGCCGGCATCACGGAAGGCCAGTTCAACACCATGGTGGCGTCGGTATCCGATGCCAGCCAGGGCGGCCTGGGCGATACGCGCGTGGTCTTGCAGACCCTGGTGGAAACGGGCCAGTTCACCAGCGAAGCGCTCAATTCCGTAGGCGCGGCAGCGGTCACGATGGCGCAGATGAATGGCCAGTCGGCCGGCGCCGTGGCTGCCGACTTCGCGACCATGGCCGATGGTGTCACTAACTGGGTCGATACGCACGATAAAAATTACAACATTCTGACGGGCGCCCAGTACGCGCATATCGCCGCGCTGGAAAAGGAAGGCAAGACGCAAGAAGCCATGGTCATGGCGAGCGACTTGATCAACGCAGGACTGCAAAAACGGGCTGAAAAGCTCAGCATGATTGGCACCTTGCTGCAAGGAAGTAAAAATCTCTGGTCCAGCTTCATGGATGGTATGCGTTCCATTGGACGCGAAGAGACACCGGAAGACGAGATCGAAAAAATCAAGAAGCGCACGGCCGAAGTGCGCCGCACGGGACAGCTGGTTCCCGGCACCCACCCGGCGGCGCGCCTGACCGGCGCCCAGATGGAGCAGTTCGAGCAGGAACAGGCCAGGGCGTTGGAAGTGGCGACGAACAAGAAAACCCAACGGGAAGCAAAGGCGAGGGCCGACCAGGCGGAATCGAAACGCAATGCCGACGCCAAGCAGGCGGTCAAGGACCTGGACGAGATGCAGAAGCGCTATGTCACCAGGGCGGAGCGCGAAACAGCGGAGATCAGCAAGCTCGAGGAAACCCTGGCCAATGCCAAGGCTGGCGGCGTCGCCCTCTCGCCAGCCAAGGAGAAAGAGCTGCGGCAGAAAATGCACGCCTCGTTTGCAGGGCCTGCCAGGACTGCTGCGCCGCCTGCCGCCGGTTCCGACTCGCGTGACGCCGTGCTGGCAGGCGAACTGCAGGCGATTCAAAGCGCATTGCGCCTCAAGACCGAAGGTTATGACCAGCAGGCCAAGCTCGATGAGGCGCGCCGCAAGGGCGGCGCCTTGAGCGAGGATGAGTTTTTTGCGAACCGCCGCATGGCCATCAGCGCGCGTGGCGCGGCCGAGGTGGCGGCTTACCAGCAGCAAGCCGAGGTTTTAAAAGGTTTTCAGGCGAAGACGGCGCAGGGCCAGCAGGAAAGGGACAACAAGATCGCCGAAGCAGGCGCGGCGCAGCTGCGCGTGCAGCAGCAAGTCAACGCCGACCTGGCGCAACTGGAGGAAACGGCGCGCCAGGAGAAGGAAGCGGCGGCGAAGAAACGCGAGGAGGAGACCAAGGCAAAAGAGACCAAGAACCGTGCCGATGCCAAGGCGGCGGATGAAAAAACGTGGAAAGACACGGTCGATGGCGCCAAGGCCATGGGCGACGCGCTGGAAAAAGCCTTCGGCAAGGCTGGGGCGGCGGTCGGGAAGTTGGGTACGGCCTTTGCCGACTATCAGAAGGCTCAGCGTGACATTCAACGCACCTTGAGCGAAGGACTCAAGGATGCCGGCAACGATGAACCCAAAAAGACGCTGCGCATGCGAAGGCCCGCGAGGATGGCGCGCAGGCGCAAATCAAGGGCTACCGCGACATGGCGGGTGCCGCCAAGGGCTTCTTCAAGGAAAATAGTGCTGGCTACAAGCTGATGGAAGGGGCCGAAAAAGCGTTTCGCGCGGTGGAAATGGCCGGCCAATTGCAAAAACTGGCCACCAGCCTGTTTGTATCGGGTTCGTCCGCCGCTGGTGTGGTTGTCGGGCAGGCGACAGAGACCGGCGCGGTAATGGCAGGTCAGGCCGCGCAGAATGCGGCCAAGGTACCCGGCGTGTTCATGTCCTTCATGAGCTCCATGGGGCCGTGGGGCTATGCGGCGGCGGCGGCGGCGATTGCCGCCGTGCTGGGCGGCGCCTTCAGCGGCGGCGGTGGCGGCGCCGACACGACGGCCAAGGACCGCCAGGCCGCCAACGGCACCGGCACCGTGCTCGGCGATTCATCCGCGAAATCGGCGTCGATCGCCAAGAGCCTGGAAATCATGGAGAAAAACTCCGGCTTGGGCCTCGCGTATTCCTCGTCGATGGTGGTCTCGCTCAAGCAAATTGTGTCAGGCATTGGAGGTCTGGGCAGCTTGCTGGTGCGCTCGGACATCCTGACTTCCGCATTGGGAACCAAAGGCAGTTCCAGCGGCGGCGTTATCGGCAACGTCGTCAGCAGCATTTTTGGCGGCAAGACCACGGTGCAGGATGTGGGCATCGTGACCAACTCGTCAAGCCTTGGTGCGCTGGAAAAATCCGGCTTCAATGTAAATTCCTATGTCGACATCAAGAAGTCCGGCGGCTGGTTTTCCAGCGACAAGAAGTCCACGAACCTCACGGCCATGGGAGCGGAAACGAACGACCAGTTCACAAAAATCGTACTGGGTCTGCGCACGAGTATCGTCGCGGCGGCCGATTCCCTGGGCTTGGGCGGCGACGCCTTCGCCGCACGCTTGAATTCCTTCGTCGTCAGCCTGGGCAAGATCAGCCTGAAGGATTTGAAGGGCGAAGAAGTGCAGAAGGCGCTGGAAGCGGCTTTTTCGAAGCTGGGCGACGACATGGCCAAGTTCGGCGTGGGCGGCCTGGAGAAATACCAGGCCGTGGGCGAGGGCTACCTGGAAACATTGGCGCGTGTGGCCAACAACTACATGCAGGTGTCGGACGTGTTGGCCGTGTTGGGCAAGTCGTTCAACACCTCCGGCCTTGCCGCCGTGGCCCTGAGCGAAAGCCTGATTAATGCGGCTGGCGATCTCGATACCCTGACCAGCGGCACCAGCTTCTTCGTGCAGAACTTCCTGAGCGAAGCCGAGCAGATGGACCCCGTTACCAAATCGGTGCGCAGCGCGATGGCGGCGATGGGACAGTCCGGCGTGACGACGAGCGAACAATTCAAGGCGCTGGTGCTGGCGCAGGACTTGAACACGGTCGCCGGCCAGAACATGTATGTGCAGCTGCTGGCCATCGCCGAGCCGTTCAAAAAGGCGGCCGACTATGCGGCCGACCTCAGTGCCGCCACCGGCGAGCTCGCCGAAGTGAGCAAGACAGCCAGCGACATCGCCAGCGAGCGCAAGGATATGCAGCAGCAGTTGAACGAACTGACGAAGACCGAAGCGCAGTTGCTGGCGGCTCAACGCGCCAGCGTCGCTGAAGTCAATCGTGGCCTGTTCGACCAGATCCAGGCCGTCAAGGCGGTAACCAGCGCGAAGGATGCGCTGGCCAAGGCCTACGAGACGGAATCTACGGCGGCCAAGTCGGCGCTGGAGAAGTCGAAATCGTGGGTGACGACCCTGAATGGCCTGAACTCCAGCATGGCGTTGGGGGCCCAGTCGACGCTGACGCCGGAGCAGAAGTATGCGGAAGCACGGGCCCAGTTCGAGAAAACCTTGGCGGCCGCAAATGCGGGCGACGCGACGGCGCAATCGGGCTTGTCTGCCGCCGAACAGGCCTTTTTGACGGCATCGCAAGTGGTCAATGCGTCCGACGCCCGCTATGCGGCCGATTATGCCCGCGTGGTGGAAGCGAACAAGGAAGCATTGAAGTGGGCAGCGGCGCAGGTCGACGTGCAGCAGGCCAGCCTCGATGCACTCAATGCCCAGGTGTCAGGCCTGATCACCATCAACGACAGCGTGCTGACGGTGGCGCAAGCCATCGCCGGCCTGCGGGCGGCGATGGGCGGTGCGGTGGATCTCGGTGTGCAGTTCAGCAATCCTCCCGTGGTCGCGGCACTGGCCGCGATGACTTCCCCGTTACGGCGGCCGTCTTCGACCCCGTGCGCTACTCCTCGGCCGCGAACGTGGGTTCCGAGGTTCTCGTCGCTGAAATCCGCGGCCTGCGCGAGGACAACCAGGCCATGCGTGTGGAGCTGGAAGGCTTGCGTGCCGACCAGCGGGCGCAAACGGGCGCCACCATTCAGGCCACCTTTGAATCGAACGCCAACGCCGCCAGGACGGTGGTCGATGGCGTGGAAAAATCGTCCAGGGCATCCGCCTGGGCCAGTGCAGTGAAAGGAGAATACGCATGACCGATGCGCAATTTGAGAAATGGCTGCAAAGCTCGTCGGCCATCCGCATGGTGCTGATCGAGGCGCAGGTGAATGTGGCCGGCAGCGAGGTGACGCGGTATATCGCTTCGCGGCCCTACGTGACCGGCCCGCAGGAGGTGCCGGCGAATACCGCGTACCTGCCGCTGGCCAAGGGCGGCCTGGCCTTCACGGAACAGGTCAGCCTGTCTGGCGAGGCGGGGCTGTCGGGCGGCGATATCGAACTCGATAACGCCGACGGCGCTCTGGATGGCTGGCTGGGCGACGTCTGGATGAACCGGCCAATCAAGGCCTGGGCCGGCGATCCCTCCTGGCCGCGGGCCGATTTCCAGCTGGTCTTCGACGGCATCATCGCCGACGTGGGCAGTGCTGGGCGCGAGTCGGTCAACCTGGTGCTGCGCGACAAGCTGCAGCGCCTGAATACGCCGATCTCCGAAGCCAAGCTGGGTGGCAGCACGCCGAACAAGGACGCCATCCTGCCGATTCCCTTCGGCGAGTGCCACAACGTGACGCCCTTGCTGACTGATCCGGCCACCCTGGAATACGGCTTTCTCGGCGCGGTCGAAACGACGTTCGAGGTGCGCACCAACGGCAAGCCGATCGCCGTGGCGCTCAATGACCAGGCGGGGCGTTTCAACCTGACGACTGATCCGTTTTCCACCACGATCACGGCCAGCGTGCAGGGCGACAAGGGCGGCGGCTATGCGCCGCGCATCGCGCCGCTGGTGCAGCGCATCGCCACCGCCTACGGCAAGGCGGCCGACCGTTTTACGCTGGCTGATCTGGACCTGACCAACCTGGCCGCCTTCGATGCGGCCCACCGGCAGCCGGTGGGGTTGTATGTTGCGGACCGCACGAACCAGGCGCAAGCGATCCAGCAACTGGCGGCCAGCGTGGGCGCCCAGGCGGTCATGTCGCGCACCGGCCAGCTGCGCCTGGTGCAGATCGCGCTGCCGGCCGCCGGCGTGCCGGTGGCGATCGGTCCGGAGCAGATGCGCGAACGCTCGCTGCGTCCCGCGCAGCGTTTGCCCGTGACGGCGGCCGTGAAGATCGGCTTCGACCGAAACTGGACGCTGCAGGCGGGCCTGACGACCAGCATTCCGCCCGCGCATGCGGATTTGTATGCCACGGAATGGCTGACCGAAACCGTGGTCGACGCGGCGGTGCGCACGCGCTATCGCCTGTCCGATGACCCGGTGCAGATCGATACCTGCCTCAAGACGCGGGCCGACGCCCGTGCGGAAGCGCAGCGGCGTCTGGAATTGAACAAGGTGCCGCGCACTATTTATGAATTCGATGGAGAACCCGAGATGATGATGCTGGAATTGGGGCAGCCCGTAACCCTGCGCGCCGAGCGCTTTGGTTTGCAGGATGGCGTGCCGGGCGTGGTGGTGATGCTGTCGCGCTTTTGGCTGACGGGCAGAGTGACGGTGGGGGTGCTGGCATGAGCGCGATTGTGGGGGAACGCGATACGCTGCTGCAGGCGACGGCGGAGCGCTTCAGTACCGTTGCCGACGGCAAGGCGATCCTGATGGCCGCCAGCACGCCCGTTTTTCGCGTGAATAGCGCGGGAGAGGGGCGCCCGGCACGATCGCCATCACCGCCAAGCCGGTCAATGTGGTGGGCGATATCGTGTTTTCGGTATCGTCCGGCACGAGCTTGCGGGTAAACGGCAACGTGGCCACGGTCGATTTTGCCAGCATGACGACCGACACGGCGCTGGTGCAGGCGCGCATCCGTGAATTTGGCGTCGACTACATCGCCAATTACATGGTCAGCAAGGTCTTCGACGGCGCCGCCGGCGAGACGGGCCTGGCTGGCCTGAACACGGGCCAGGCCTTCGCCTACAAGCGCGCGACCGCCGCGCCAGCCGATTCGCCGGGCGACGTGATTTTCACTTTTGCCACGGCGGCCATCACGACGCCGGCCGGCAACGACCTGGCCAATGGCTGGTTGAAGAGTATCCCGGCCGGCACGGCGCCGTTGTACGTGCGCGTGGCGTCGGCCAGCTCGCGCAATGCCACGGACAATATCGCCGCCAATGAATGGTCGGCGGCGGTGCAACTGGCCAAGGATGGTACCGATGGCTTGAACGTGGCACCCGTGCGCATCTACCAGCGCGGCGCGACCAGTATTGCGCCCGCGTTGCCCTCGGCCGCCTGCACCTTCACGTTTGCCACGGGTGCGCTGACGGGCCTGAACAACGGCTGGTTGGCCCAGGTCCCGGCGGCGGGCGGCGCCTATCTGTTCACGTCCGGCGCCACGGCCGTTTCACGCGCGGCGACCGACGATATCGCCCCAGGCGAATGGGTCGCCGCTGCGCGCCTGGCCGCCGACGGCGCCACCGGCCAGCGCGGCACCGTCACGGTGACGGCACCTGGCTATTCGGCCTGGTCGGATGCGTCGGCTGTGTATGAACTGGGGCGTGCAGGCTATGGCGCGCCGGTCAACCGCGACGTGGTGACCTTGTATGACGCCACGCATGCGGTGACGAAGTTCTTTGTCGATGGCGCATGGACGGTTCTTGGAACGGTGTTGAATGGCAGCTTGCTGGTCGATGGGACGGTAGCGGCGAAGGCGATTGTGGGCGATACGCTTGGCGCCATCAAGGCGAACCTGGGGAGTGTGGTCGCTGGCGACTTGTACGGCACGACACTGCATGGCGGCAACGGGTATCCGACCAATTCTTACAATTGGCCCAGTAATGGAGGCACGGGTTTTCATTTGAGCGAGAAGGGGCTTTTGATTGGAAACCTCCATACCGGTCTTTATGTCCAGATCGCCAGTAATGGGTATGTGGAAATGCCGGGTCTGACCGTCAATGACGGAAAAGCCAAATTTGCAGGCGAACTTTCAGGAGCTTCAGGAACGTTTTCGGGAGAGCTAAAGGCCGCTAGCGGAATTTTTACTGGCGAATTAAGAAGTGCATCTGGAACATTCTCTGGCGACCTCTCGTCCGCACGGGTATCTGTCGGCACAGCAGCTGCAGCAACTGCTTTTTTCGAACCTGGCTATCCATCGGTCTCGCTGCAGTCTTCTGCGTCCGGGGTATATATTAAAAACGACTCGATCAGTTCCGCAGTCGTATTTACGAATGAAGAGGTTCTGTTCAAGCATAACGCCCCAGATTGGCCTGCCGAGCGCCGCATCCGCTCTGGCAAGGTGTTCTTTTCGATCGTTTGTACAGCCGTGATTGATGACCAACTGAGCGTCTGGTACCGCATCAATGGAGGAGTGTGGGTCTGGATGAGCGGAGTCCGGGAAAGGCAGGGAGGCGACGGTCCTGCTGCGACAGGCTATGGGCTAACGCTTGAGGTCAGTCCTGGTAGCACAGTCCAGTTTGGTGTTTCTGCGATGGATGCCTCCGGCTGGGCTGCGGACATGGGGAAGCTTTATCTTAAACAGTGTCAGGCGACCGTGATCGCAAGGAATTTTTAATGGAAACAATCATTGTCAACAGTGATGGAACTTACACGAACGAGCGTACTGGCAAGACATTGCCGCCACAGCCCAGCGAGCATCACGAATACGATGCGGCGGCGGATATGTGGATAGATGGCAGAACGCTGGTTAGCGTCAAAGTGCGCACTTGGGAGCGTATCAAGGAAGCACGTAGCGTGGCTGAAACCTCGGATTTCGTGTGCGGTGGAGTCGTTTATCAGGCAGACAAGGATCGCATCGTTGGAGCCGCGCAGCTGGCCCTGATGGCGCAGGCTGCCGGCCAGCCATACAGCATCGACTGGACCTTGTCGGATAACACCTACCTGACGCTCGACGCGGCCGGCATGATCGCCGTCGGCGCCGCGCTGGGGGCGCACGTTGCCGAGGCGTTCGCGATTGGTCTTCAGTTGCGCGGGCAGATCGCCAACGCGACTTCCTTCGAAGAGCTTGATGCCATCGTTTGGCCAGCGCAGGGGGACGCATGAACAACCTGCGCATCATCTACGACAACGCCGCCGACCGCTCGGTGTTGACTGCATCGAGCCAGGCAGGCACCTTGGGACCGGCCAAGCTGCAGCGTGAAGGAAAGTCTTCGGTGCTGCGTTCGGTAGGCCCGACGCTGACCATCACGGCGATCTGGTTGACTCCAGAAATTGTCGGTGGCGTGGCCCTGCCGTTTTGCAACCTGACTCCAGCTGCGACCATCCGCGTGCGCGGCTACATCGAGCCTGGCCACACTGCGCCTGCATTCGATACAGGCGTCATGCCAGCGTGCGAGTATGCGCGGCTGGGCATGTGGGACTGGGGCGCATTGCCGCTGGGCTTGAATGCCTACAGTTATGGCGGCGGTACCTACGCCCGCTGCTGGTTCCAGATGCGCAGCATCAGGAAGCTGGTGATTGACCTGGCCGACCCCGACAATCCTGCCGGCTACATTGAGGCCGCGCGCCTGGTGGCGGGGGCTTACTGGAGTCCCGAGCAGAACGCGTCGTATGGTGCCGGCATTGCGCCGGTCGATACCAGCAGCCAGTACCGCAATGGCGCCGGCGAACAGAAGGTGGAACGCGGCGTAATGTTCCGCAAGCTGTCGCTGGCGCTCGATCACATGACGTCGCTGGACCGTGCCGAACTGTGGCGCATCGTGAGCGGCAACGGCCTGTCGCGTCCGCTTTTCGTCAGCCTGTATCCGGATAACGACGATGTCGAGCTGGAGCAGGCGCACCAGGTGTATGGGCGTTTGGCCAATCTGGCCGCCATCACCACGCCATCTTTCCAGGCATATGCCACCAACATCGAAATCGAGGAACTGTAATGGGTGATTTTTTTACTATGGTCAGAAGGATACGATCCAGCGCTTGAATGAGCTGGCGGGGCGGGGCGCCGTGGTGGCGTCGTATGCGCCAGCCGTGGGGCGGTCGCCACTTGGCGGGCCGAATGGCTATATGGATGCCGCGTGGATTGATAGTGCAACGCCAATTAAGTCACAATTCCCTATCAGTGTTGGTGAAGGGATGGCGAACAAGTATGGATACAACTACCTGCAAGGTGGTCAAGGTCAGCGTCTGTATAAAATCGCAACCTTGGAGCCTACGGTTTCCAGCACGTACTCATCGCTGCGTATTGATGCAATGGTAGGGGGTGGGGCGCTTATGATTTGACAGCCATGACTATCATCATTGGCAGTCGTGTCGCGACGGCAGTTGAAGGTGTGAACGTCGAATGGTCGTCCAGCCGCTTCATCCCGCTTAATGTACGATTCTTGGCGTACTTGGAATCAGATGGCAAAGTCTCGGTGTACCTGTTCTTTTTGGCAGGTGGTTTTGCTCAGGCATCGTTCCAATTGATGGGAATGCAGATCGCTACCTATACCAGTCCGGTAGCGGTGAACACAGTGACTGGCACGCCAGTATGGGATAGTTCCGCAAGCCCATCGGAGCCTTTGTATCGCTCCCCTCGTTCGCGTGGTATGGGTAACGCCCCAACCACTCTGCAAGGTACGAGCTTTGACAGCATTGTCGAAGTGCGTGCGCAAGACGGTAACACGTCTTCAGTGTCGTACCTTGCAGGCGCGCCAAAAGCGCACTCAATGGCAGCTAAACAAGAGGCAGAAGCCCTTCGTATTGGTGTATCCGGCAATACGGGTATCTCATACGCCGGCTTCTTCAATGCTGTGGTATCCGTAGGTGAAAATGCCAGCCCATTCGCATTGGGATACAAACTGGCGCTTAAGGCTCGTGATGTGGGTTCGGGGAACTTCACCCCAACACTGTTTTCCATTACTGGAAATGGCACGGTTTATGTTCCTTTGCTCAAGGCAGGAAGTAGCGACCCTTCTCTACTGCGACATAACATCTGCCGTGGGACAGGGCAAGGAGCAGAGATTATATATTTTGGCGTTGATAACGCCCCCGCGCCAAGTGTAGGTATTTTAGCCTCTGAAGGGGTAGGAAGTTGGTCGGCACCGGTAGCGGTACTATATGTAGGCAAGAACTCCACTACAGGTCGTAGCGTATCAGCCGGAGGTACAGTCAATACGTCTGGCAATGATTATGCCGAATACATTTTAAAAAGCCCGGTCTGCGGTGTCGTCTCCCCCGGCCAAATAGTCGGTATTACAGCCGACAATACAGTCACCGACCAATGGTCCGATGCTGTCATGTTCTCGATCAAATCGACTGCCCCCTCGTTTGTCGGCGGTGATTCCTGGGCGAATGACGTAGGGCAGCGCCCCTCGCCCCAGGCAGGGCCAGCGCCGACCCAGCCCTTGCGTCGCGCCGATGTGCTCACGCAGCAGCCAGTGCCCGGCGCTAATCCACAGGAATACGAGGACGTGGTGACCGAACCTGGCGACACCGACGAGGAATGGGCGGAAAAGCAGGCGGCCTTCGCTGCTGCACTGACCGCCCACACCGCCGTCGTGCAGCAGGACGCTGAAGCCATGGCCGCCTTCGACGCGGCCCTGGAAGTCGTGCGCCAGAAAGTCGACCGCATCGCCATCGCCGGCCGCGTGCCGGTCAACGTGCTGGGCGCCCAGCCGGGCGACTACATCGTGCCGGTGCAGGACGGTGCTGGCATCAAGGGCATCGCCGTGCGCGAGGACGATCTCAGCATGAAGCAGTACCTGCATGCAGTCGGCCGCGTGATCTCGATCGAGCCAGACGGCCGGGCTTATGTAATGGTCAAGGCCGTGTGACCAGGCAGTCATCCCTCTCAAACCCGCTTCAGCGGGTTTTTTCATTTCGTCCACCAGTACCGGGATAGTCGAGGTGATGCTGTCGAAGCGGCGCTGGGAAATTGCCGCCACCGAGCCTATCGGCGTTGCCACTGGGTTTATTTCACCAATCACTTACCTCATTCTGGAAGGGGCATTGCTGCCATGAGCAATCTTCGCATCATCTACGACAACGCCGCTGACCGCGCGGTGCTGACTGCATCGAGCCAAACCGGCGAACTGGGTCCGGCCAACCTGCAGCGCGACAGCAAGAATGCCGTGCTGCGCGCCAGTGGCACTGCACAGACCATCACCGCCACCTGGCCGACGCAGGAGTCCATCGCCTGCGTGGCGCTGATCTCCACCAACATGACCAGCAGCGCGCGCATGCGCGTGCGCGGTTATGCCCAGCCGGGCGATGCCGTGCCGGTCTTCGACACTGGCAGCATCTTCCCGTGCCCGGCCGCCGTGCATGGATCCTATCCCTGGGGCGTTCTGCCGCTCGGCTGGAACGCCTATCAGTGGGGCGGCGTGAACACCTGGCCGTGCGGCGGCGGTGCCGACGGCGTGACATGGTTCGCCCCTGTGCGCGTGCGCAAGATAGTGATCGAGGTATCTGCGCCACAAAGCCCGGAAGGATACCTGGAAATCTCGCGTCTGGTGGCAGGCAACTACTGGTCACCGCAATATAACGCCGAGTACGGCGCCCAGTTGCAGACCCAGGATAGCAGTGAAAATTACCGCACGGGTGCAGGCAACCTGAAAACCGCGCTGGGCACGACCAGCGACAAGCTGAGCATCAATCTGACGCACCTGACACCGATGGACCGCGCGCGCTTCATGCGCATCCTGCGCGAGAACGGCAAGGGCAAGGCAATGCTGTTCAGCTTGTTCCCGGAAAACCCGGACCCGCTGCTGGAGCAGGACTACATGCTGTATGGCAAGGCCAGCAATATCGACGCGGTAACTACGCCGTACTTTGAAACTTATTCTGCACCACTACAAATTGAAGGAATTTAAATGGCTGATAAATTTTATGACGGTATGCCCAACGTCAACGAGAAACTGAATGAAATGGATCGGGCGTTTGCGGCGGGACCGTACAATGCGCTGCCACTGACGGGAGGCAATTTGTCTGGACCGATAGTCAGCTCCAGCAGTCTTACATTTGTGACTCCTGGTGCCCCCGCCCCTGGGGACGCACCCACGATACTGCGTGGGCCGGTGCACCAGGGAGGCACATCGCCATCGTTGGTGGCGGCGCTAGGGGTCGGGGGGACAAATGGTTTATCGTATCAGGGGCAGTTCAGGTGGTACACGTCATCTGGTCGGGCCACATCTAGCGGCACGTACACCTATGTGTCATACGACCTGCGCCTGCGTGCAATTGATGTCAAGAGCAATTTGGAGAGTACTGATCTGATGGTCATCAGCGGGGCAGGAGATTTAGCGGTTCGGGGCACCCTGTCTTCATCGACTCGCATCGTCTCTAGTGCGATACAAGTCGGCCCCATTCCTGGGACGGAGAGCGAAAGTATCATAGGAGGGATTGACCAGTCGCAGGGGAAGATTAACCTCAGAATCCCAAACAGCACGACGTTTTATGTGTCGGCAGGGGCAATGGGTTCCGCTTCGGCGTGTAGTGTGTCTGTAAATGCAAGCACTAACACGGGACGTAGCATTAACGTAAGCGGGACGATCAACGCTGGCGGCGCCGACTATGCCGAATACATTTTCAAGTCCCCTGCCTGCGGCAGCGTCGCGGCAGGACAGGTGATCGGCATCGGCGCAGATGGCAAGCTTACCGATCGTTGGGCTGACGCCATCTCATTTGCCGTCAAATCCACCGATCCCTGCATGGTGGGAGGCGACAAATGGTCGCAGCAACTTGGCCCGCGTCCGGCATCCGTGACGCGTACCCTTGACCGCGTTGAGCCGCAACTGGTCAGCGAGGCGCAACCCGCTGTCGAAGCAGTCTACGACGGCTTGACGCTGGTCACGCCAGCGGTTCCGGCCAAGGCCGCCGTGTACCGCGAGGTGCCGCTGGCAGGTGATACCGATGAGGAATGGGCGGCGCGGCAGGCTCCCGGGCTTGCCTTCGATGCAGCACTCGAAGCGCTGCGCCAGATGGTCGATCGCATCGCGTTCGCCGGCCAGGTGCCATGCAACATCCATGGGGCGGTTTCCGGCCAGTTCGTCGTGCCGGTACAGGATGGTGAAGGCATTGCGGGCATTGCGGTCAGTGAGGAGGACATGACACTCCAGCAATACATGCGCGCCATCGGCAAGGTCATCGCCATCGAAGACGATGGGCGCGCCCGTGTCATCGTGAAGGTGGCATAGACACTGTGCATGCTACATCCAAACCCGCTTCGGCGGGTTTTTTATTTCCACCACCTGAAAGGCAATCATGGCCCTCGAAACCACCGCCGCCGGCGGCGCATTGATCAAACTGTTTGGCGTGCCCGTGCTGGCCGGCGCCGCCGCCACGTCGCTGGGCTTCATGTTCATGTGGCCCCAATCCACCAAGGAGGCATTTATTCGTTTTTGTTCCAGCATCATCATTTCCACCTTTCTCGGCCCCGTGCTCGTGGCCGCCGTGCTGTCGTGGTGGCCCAGCCTGTTCGACAGCGCGAAAACCGTGGCGGGCCTGTATGGCGGCGATCCGGCCACGGGATTTTTGTTCATCGCCGCGCCGCTGATGGTGGCGGCTGGCTTGCCCGCCTGGTGGGTGCTGGGCGCCTGCGTGCGCTGGTTCGACAAGCGGCGCGGCAAGGACATCGGTGAACTGGCGGCTGATGCGGCCGCTGCCGTCAAGGATGTGCGGGGCATGCTGTGACCGGCGCCCAATTGATGCAGATCATGCCGCTGGCCGGCCGCCGCGCTACGCTGTTTCTGGCGCCCCTGAATGCGGCGATGGCCGAGTTCAACATCGATACGCCAGTGCGTCAGGCGTCCTTCCTGGCGCAGGTCGGTCACGAATCGGGACAGTTGCGCTATGTGCGCGAGTTGGCCAGCGGCGCGGCCTATGAAGGGCGTGCCGACCTGGGCAATGTGATCGCTGGCGATGGCGTGCGCTTCAAGGGACGCGGCCTGCTGCAGGTGACGGGGCGCGCCAATTATGCGGCATGCGGCGTGGCGCTGGGCCATGACTTGCTGGCGGCGCCGCAACTGCTGGAGCAAACGGCTTTCGCTTGCCGCTCGGCGGGCTGGTTCTGGCAATCGCGCGGCTTGAACCGCCTGGCCGATGCGGGCGATCAGGAACGGGTGACGCGCCGCATCAACGGCGGCGTGAACGGCCTGGCCGAGCGCCTGGTCTTGTATCAGGCAGCGCGCAAGGTGCTGGCATGAAGCCGTCGTTGAGTATTGCGGCCATGCTGTTGCTGCTGGGCGCGGCCGTGTTTTGCGCCCAGCGTTGGGGCCGCGAAGCGGGCCGTGCCGCGTGCGCGGCGCAAGTGAGCGAGGTGCAGGGCGTGTTGCGGCGCCAGAACCAGGCGCTGAACGCGATACGGGAGGAGGGCGCGCGCCGGTCGGCGCGGGTACGGCAGGCGCTGGCCACGGCGCAGGCCGGGCAGGCGGATGCCCAGGCTGCAGCGGCGCGCATCCTGGCGTTGCAGCCGGATGGCGACGCCTGCCGAGCCGCCGAGGCGCTGATCGCCAGCGAAATGCCATGAGGCCGCAGTGTGAGAGTAGGGGATGGCTGGCAAGGAGGCGGAGTGTCCAGTGCGCCGCCGAGCTATTGCTGCTGAGTTTATTGAGCGGCTGTGCGGCATGGGCGCCGGCATCGAAGGTGGAAACTTGGCCGGTGAGCGCGCCCTGCATCGCCACGCTCCCGGCCGCTCCCGCCTTGCCGGCTGTGCCATCCCACGGCATCTTCGAGCAAGTGCAAGCCCTGCTGGCGCGCGAGCAATTGCGTGCCGCCCATGTGCGCCAGCTGGAATCGCTGCTTGAGGCCTGCTCTGGTGGCTAAGAGCCTATCCCGGTAGGGAGCGTCTTCTGCTGGCAGCGCATCAGGAGCGAGGACAAGGCGTGAGGGGACGCGTGGCGAGCCACGCCACGACTATCAACACAGTCCTCACTTCCGAGAGGCGCCAGCAGGGGTATGCATCTACTGGGATAGGCTCCAGCTTCAGACTTCAGTTCCCAACTCCAGCTCCAGCCATCAGCCATCAGCCATCAGCCATCAGCGGCCGGTCAGCCCCGCCGCCTTGTGCCGCCTTCTGGTGCAGGCGGCTGGCAGCCTGCGAGAAAACGGTGCATCCACCGTCAAATTGCCTGATCTCTGGCGATTTTCGGCACGATTCTTGTATACAATCCACCTGGCACGATGCGTGCATGGCATACCTTGGTCATCCCATCCAAGGAGCTTCGCATGCATCATCGGTCGCTGGTGTGTTCCTGCCGTCCCGTTTCTGTCTTGCCTTTCCCCTTCATCTGCGCCCATCCGGGCCGCGGTAACCCAGGAAATGGAGCGTAAATGGCCTCTCCACGTTTGAAGTCCATCCACCGCCAAGCGCCCGGCGCCGCGCCTGCCGTGCCGTCCCCCGTCGATGAGGTGCTGCCCGCCGGCAAGCTGTTCACCTTGGGCTTGCAGCATGTGCTCGTCATGTATGCGGGCGCCATCGCCGTGCCGCTGATCGTCGGCCGCGCCCTCAAGCTGTCGCCCGAGCAGGTGGCGGCGCTGATCAGCGCCGACCTGTTCTGCTGCGGCCTCGTGACCCTGATCCAGTCCCTGGGAATAGGCAAGCATTTCGGCATCCGCCTGCCCGTCATGATGGGTGTCACCTTTGCCGCCGTCAGTCCCATGCTGGCCATGGCGAACAATCCGGCCCTGGGCATCACGGGCATCTTTGGCGCCGTGATCGGCGCCGGTGTCGTCGCCATGCTGATCGCGCCCTTCATCAGCCGCCTGCTGGCGCTGTTCCCGCCCGTGGTCACGGGCAGCATTATCGCCGTGATCGGCGTGTCGCTGATGCGCGTGGGCGTAAACTGGGCCATGGGCGGGCCGCCCGCCATGGCCCAGATCGCCGATCCCGTCTTCCTCAAGATGGCCGCTGCCGCCACGGCGGCCGGCTTGCCCGCGCCGCTTGGCCCCGTGCCCATGATTGCCAACCCCGGCTATGGCGCGCTGGACAACATGGGTATCGCCTTCTTCGTGCTGGCCGTCATCTTGCTGGTGGCCAAATATGGCCGCGGTTTCCTGTCGAATATCGCCGTGCTGATCGGCATCATCGCCGGCACGGCCCTGTCGTTTGCGCTGGGCAAGGCCGACTTCGCCAAGGTGGCCAGCGCCAAGGCCTTTGCCATCGTCACGCCGTTCCAGTTCGGCATGCCGACTTTCGACCTGGTTGCCATCGTGACCATGAGCCTGGTGATGATCGTCGTCATGATCGAGTCGCTGGGCATGTTTTTGGCACTGGGAGAGATGACGGGCAAGCGCATCACGCAGGACGACATCGGCCGCGGCTTGCGCGTCGATGGCCTGGGCACCCTGATCGGCGGCATCTTCAATACCTTCCCGTACACCTCGTTCTCGCAGAACGTGGGCCTGGTGGGCGTGACGGGCGTGCGCAGCCGCTGGGTCTGCGTGGCGGCCGGCCTCATCCTGCTCGTCATGGGCGTGATCCCGAAGATCGCACAGACGGCCGAAGCCGTGCCGGCCTTCGTGCTGGGCGGGGCGGGGCTGGTGATGTTCGGCATGGTCGCCGCCACGGGCATCCGCATCCTGGCCGGCGTCGACTACAAGAGCAACCGCAACAACCTGTTCATCGTGGCCCTGTCGATTGGTTTCGGCATGCTGCCGCTGGTGGCCGAGCAATACGCGCAGCACATGCCCAAGGCACTGTCGCCGCTGCTGCACAGCGGCATCCTGCTGGCCGCCATCGTTGCCGTACTGCTCAATCTGTTCTTCAATGGACTGGCCTCAAAGGACGTGGCGAGGGAGCAGGCGCGCGACAACAGTCATGGCAGCGAGTGAGGCGCCGCGCGGCGCCTTAAACCTGCGCGCGCCGCATGCCGCTCAGCCAGGCGGCAGAAGCCTGAGCACCACGCAATTGCGCCCCGCATCCTTGGCCTGGTACAGCGCGGCATCGGCCAGGCGCAACAGGGCGTCCGGATCGGCGGCGCCCGGTGGCGGCTGGATCGCGATGCCGACGCTGATCGTCACCTGCTGGCCATCCGCACCTTCATGGCAGATCGCCAGATCCTCGATGGCGCGCCGCAGCGCTTCGCCGGTCTGGCGTGCCTCGTCCGCGCCGGTGTTCGGCAGCACGATGGAAAACTCTTCGCCGCCATAGCGCGCCGTCAGGTCGCCCGCGCGCCGCATGCCGGCCGCCAGCGCCTGCGCGACCCGGATCAGGCAAGCATCCCCGGCCTGGTGGCCATGCCTGTCGTTGAAGCGCTTGAAGTAGTCGACATCGAGCATGACGACGGCAAGCGGCTGGCCGACGCGCGTGGCGCGCGCGCATTCGGCACGCAGCACGTCGTCGAAATGGCGCCGGTTCGCAAGCCCTGTCAGGCCGTCGGTGATGGACAAGGTTGCCAATTTGCGGTTGGCGTCTTCCAGCTGTTCCGTGCGTTCGGCAACGCGCCGTTCGAGGCTGTCATGCAGCCTGGCGCTGGAGATCGAGATCATCGCCTGTGCACCCAGCATGCGCAGGAACGCCACGCGTTCCTGCGTGAATGAGGCTTCGGCAAGCCGGTTTTCGAAGTACAGGATGCCGCCGGTCTGGCCGCCGTGCCGGATCGGCAGGCACATGACGGCACGCGGCCGCTGCAACTGCACGTAGGGATCGGCGGCAAAGCGCGAGACGCCCGTGATGCTGTCCTCGATCACCTCGGCGCCTGTGCGAATGACGTAGCGCAGCAGCGACAGCGGGAACTGCGGGTCGCTGGCGGCGTTCAGGTCGAGCGGGCGCGCTTGCAGGACGGCGACGCCATCGCCATCGATATTCGCCTCGAGCTGATAGCTGCCTTCGGACAGCAGCAGCAGGCGCGCCACCTGCGCGCCGGCGTTTTCGCACACGATGGAAATGAGGCGCGTCAGCACGTTGCGCAGGCCCACTTCGTTCGACAGGATCTGCGATGCCTTCAGCAGCGACACCAGGTCGAGCGCGGCACCGCCGTGCGTGCCGCGGTCTTCCATCCTCGACAGCAGTGCGCCGTGGCGTGCCCGCAGCTGCGCCACCTTGCCCTGCGCGCCCCACTGGCCGTAATGCGCGATGGCGTCCCGGATGAAGACCCCGGCCACGCGCGCGTGGCCCTGGTCGGACCAGCATTCGCCGCACAGTTCATTGCCCAGCGCTTGCACGTTGACGTAGCCCGCCAGGCCGGCCGCGTCGATCGCCTGCTGATACAGGCGCGTGGCCAGCTGCAGATCTTCCCGGTAGCGCGCCAGCTCGGCCATCACCAGCAGATGTTTGGCGTGGCTATTGTCCGAGCCTTGTCTGGCCCAGCCGGCGAGGCTCGCCTGCAGCGTGCCGATCACGGCCAACACATCGCCCGCATCGGGGCGCGCAGGATCGCGCCGCAAGGCGCGGATCAGGATCAGCGCGGCGTAGAAACTGCACTCGGCGACTTTGGCCTGGCCGCGCATGATCTGGGTGACGCCGCCGAGCTGCCCGGCCAGCAGCTCGGCGTCGGCGCCGTCGAACAGGTAGGCGTTGCGTATCTTCCCTTGCAAGAAGTAGGCGCGGTACAGTTGCGAGTCGCCATAGCGTTCGAGGAAGCGCGCCTCGCTGAAGGCAGCATCATCGTAGCTGTCGTGACGAGGCAGGAGGCCCATCAGGCACTTGATCGGCTGGACCGCGGCGGCGACGCAGCAATCGGCCATCGCCTGCTGGCCGTTGGTGCGCATCAGCGCCAGGTCATGCTCGATGTCGTGCATCAGATGCGGCAGGTAGTCGCCGAGGATGATGCGGTCGGTGGCGCGCACGGCCACCACCACGCCGACCTGGACGAAATCGGCGATTTCCAGCGCCCAGCCAAAGGCTTCCTCGTACAGGGCGTCGGAGCTGCGCAGCGGCTGCGTCCAGTGGTTGCTGAGCGCGCCGAACATCAGGCCCGTGAGCGTGCGCGTCTGCAGGTTGGCGCGGCGCCTGGCCAGCGCCATCGCCATCGCGCCAAAGCCATAGCCGCGCGCGACGTCGCCGCTGTACAGTGCCAGCATCATCGCGTAGCCGACATAGGCGACGGCGCTGAAATCGCTGTTCCCCCGCTGCATGGACAGCCGCGTCATCGACACTACCATCAGCGCGCTCAGATCCTGCTGGCCGGCGTAATAGCTGGCCATCCACAGGCCCTGCATCATCTGCATCGCGGCCACCGCATCCGGCTCGCACATGTCATCGGCCGCCAGCAGGGTATCGGGCGCATGCGCGCCGGGCTGGCGCCCGATGTCGGCGAGAATGTCGCTGAAGCGCGCCTTCATCTGCGCCACCTCGTGCGGGATGTCGATGTGCAGCAGGGCCAGACCGTCGCGCTGCACGGCGATGGCGTCGAGCAGGCGGCCCTGCAATTGATACTGGTGCGCCTGGATGGCGATGCAGCGCAGCTGCAGCAGGGGGCTCAAGGTACGCGCGCGCACCAGCGGGTAGATCGCCTCGGCGGCATCGAACTGGCCGCACAGGTAGGCCGCTTCGGCCGCGCCCAGCTGCAGGTCGAGCCAGAGGCAGGCGTGGACCTTCCACGCCTGCGCCGGCAGCAGCTCGAGACCTATGCGCATGTGCTCCAGGGTGGAGTGGAACGCGGCGGAACGCCGTGCCTTGACGCCGGCCTGGAGATTGAGCGTCGCCAGCTGCAAGCGCTCGCCCGCATCTTTGATCAGCGCGCGGCCGGCGTTGAGCTGCTCGACGATCTCGAACAGCGCCTCGTCCCGACGCTCCGGCGTCGCGTGGCGCAGCAGCAAGCGGCCGATGAGAAGATGGTTGGCCACGCGCGTATTATCGTCAGCGGCCAGGTAGGCGGCTTGCTGCACCCGGTCGTGCAGGAAGCGGTAAGCGACGCCGCTGTTGGCCGAATCGCTGTCGCCACTGACGTACTTATAGCGTTCGTCGAGCGGCTGGATCAAGCCTGCCCTGAGCGCCGGCCACAGGTCTTGCTGCGTTTTCCGGGGGCGCGGTCCGTTGCCAGCGCCAGCGTGTCGAGCGTGAAGCGGTTGCCGCAGGAAGCGGCCAGCTGCAGCAGGTGCTGCGTCACCGCGGGCAGGCGGCGGATTTTCTCCAGCAGCACCTCGACCACGTTATCGGTATATTTGGCCTGTTGTATCGCGGGCAGATCCCAGTCCCAGCAATCGTCTTCGGCCCGGTAGCGCAGATGGCCCGTCTCATTGAGCGATGCGAGAAACTGGTTGAGGAAAAAGGGATTGCCGGCCGTCTTGCGGTAGCAAATGCTGGTCAGCGGCGCGCAGTCGTGGGCCGCCACGCGCACGGTCGCCGCGACCATTTGCGCCACCTGCGGCTCGGTCAGCGCGCCCAATAACAGTGTCGACAGGCGGACCTCGCGGGCGAGCAGCTTGTCGTGCAGCGCGATCAGCGGATGCGCGGCGCTCACTTCGTTGTCGCGGTACGCGCCGATGAACAGCATGCAGCTCTTGTCGCACGAGACCATCAGCAGTTCGATCATCCGCAGCGTGGCCGCATCGGCCCATTGCAGGTCGTCGAGGAACAGTACCAGCGGATGCCCGGCGCAGGCGAACACTTCGACGAAGCGGGGGAACAGACGGTCCAGGCGCAGCTGGGCCTGTGCCGGGTCCGACGCGGGCACCGCGTCCGTGGGGCCGACGATCAGTGCCAGTTGGGGAATCAGTTCGACCAGCATGCCGATGCCGCTGCCCAGCGCCGCGTGCAGTTTCGCGGACCACTGGCGCAGGGTTTCCTCGGGCTGGCCCAGCAGTTGGCGCACCAGCCCCTGGAAGGCCTGGATCAGCGAGGCATACGGCACGTCGCGCTGGAGCTGGTCGAATTTGCCGGACAGGAAGCAGCCGCGCCGGGCGATGATGGGCTTTTGCACTTCGTTGACGACCGCCGATTTGCCGATGCCCGAATGGCCGGCCACCAGCAGCATCTCGCACCTGCCCGCGGCGCTGCGTTCAAACGCCGCCAGCAGCGCGGCGATGGCATCCTCGCGCCCGTGCAGCGTTTGCGGCACGAGGAAGCGGCCGTTGTGGTCGGACAGCTTGAGCGCCTGCGCCGGCTGTTGCGCGCGGCAGGCTTCGAGGTCGCTGCGCAAGCCCTGCAAGCTCTGGTAGCGCTGATCGGCATTTTTTCCAGCAGCCGCTGGATGATCGGCAGCAGCTGGCCAGGCAAGTTGGCGAGCGCCGGGTGCGACCAGTCGGGACTGCGCGCAATGTGGCAATGCACGAGTTCCATCTCGTCGCGCGTCTCGAACGGCGCCTGGCCGGCCAGCAATTCGTAGAAGGTGGCGCCGAGCGCATAGAAATCGGCGCGCCAATCGACGCGCCGGTTCATGCGCCCGGTCTGTTCCGGCGCCATGTAGCGCAGCGTGCCTTCCAGCGTCTGGAGATTGGCGATGCCGTGGCTTTCGTAAGGCAGTTCACAGGCGATGCCGAAATCGATCAGCTGCAGCAGGCGCCGTTCATCGTTCCACACCAGATTGGCGGGATTGATGTCCTTGTGGATCACGCCCTGATGATGGACCGCCTCCAGCGCCGCGCACAGTTGCAGCGCGATGTCGAAGAAATCGTCCAGCGCCAGTGCCGGCTGCGACGGCGTCCTGCGCGCCGCCACCTGCGCGCGCAACACCTGGTCGAGCGCCTGGCCGCCGCAATCTTCCACGATCATCGTCCAGCAACCGCCGTGCAGCTGCAGTGCCAGCGGATGCACGACGCCCGGATGGCGGCAGCGGCGCGCGATCGCATACTCGCGCTTGAACTGCGCCAGTTGCTGAAAGGAGGGGAACTGCTGATTGGGCTTCTTGACGATCAGCGCCGTGCCATCCGCGGCCCTGGCGCGGTAGACCCGCGAGCGCGCGCCGTTGTGCAGCTGTTTGATGATCTCGTGGTCGAAAAGGGGGCGCATGGGCTAGCAGTACACAGACGGTTGCGGGAGCCTGAAGGCGCACATTTCGGAATGTTACTTGATTGTAAGTATTATATCAGTACGGGGCACGGGAGAGGAGGCGGAGCGATGGGCGTTGTTGTAAAAACGCCAGCGAGGCAGGTATTTCCGAATGTCGGAAACGAGCGCGCCGACAATCGCGGCAAAGCCGAATTAGTGCAGATGGCGGATGCGCGTGCTGGTAGGCGTGGTCAAAATGCCGGCAACCGACTGGTGCAGGTGGCCCAAGTCCATCAGGCTGCGCCCGATGGCGGTGTGCATGCCCATCATGGCAGCGGCCCGCCTGACTGGTCGCCGCCAGCGGCGCCGGCCTTGGCGTTTACGCCGCCGTTCAGCGCGGTGGCGCCGCTGACGGTGGCCGATTGCATGACGATCAGGTTTTTCATGACGGTCAGGTCGCCCGTGCAAATGGTGCTGGGCGCGTTCGACGTCACCTTGTCGGCGGTGATGGTGGCCGTGCCGCCGGGGAGGGGGCCGTCAGGGCATGGGCCGCATGGTCGTACTGCAGCACGGCGCCGTCGTGGTAGTGCGTGGTGTGGACAGTGTCGCTGGTTTCGGGCGCGTCAAACGCCTGCGAGTACAGCGCCGACATGATGATGCCCCGCGTCAGGTCGCCGCTTGGGGAAAAGACGATCACCTGTTCGCCGACTGTGGGCGCCGACCAGGTGCGCGTGCTGCCGGCGCGCCGGGTGGCCCAGTTCAGCCATTCGGTGGTGAGTGTCGGCCCGACCCGCACGCGCGCCTTGGCCCCGTTGACCTCGGCAATGGTGCCCAGGCGGATCAGGTTTTGCAGCAAGCGGAGGAGGTCGGACAGGTCGGCGTTCATGCATTGCATGTTGCCGAAGTCCGCGTGCGGATGCACGCGGGGGCGGGTTGATAAGCGAGTTAATGGTTTTATAATCGTTAGTTGTCTATATTTCTATAAAATTTCTCGTTCAATAACGTGGACTTATTTCCTTCATTACCTCTTGTTAGATCAATTCTTATAGGAACATTTGATGTGAAATTGCCTTCGTAGATCTCAATAATTAAAGTTATATCTGAGTCGATCAATCGATTGCTTTTTAAGACTTTGACAATCTTAATTTTTGATCCAATAGGAACTAAATTGGCAAATGCAATCTGATGTCCACCTATGCCAGGGGAGGCATCAACGTGACATAGTCAACTGGCGCATTTGAGTTTTTTCTGATTCCATGGCCAATTATCGGTCCTGTAATTTCATAGGTTTTTCCGATCAATTTGGAGTAGCCTTCTTCATTGCTAATGTCTATAAATTTCTCAGAATAACAACCAATTAATCCAAAAACAAAGAAAACAACAATAAATTCATAAAATTTTTTCATGGTCTACCTCCGGAAGCGTGGCAATTTTTCCCATTCTCTAAATCCCATGTCTAGTGCTCGAAAGGAGTTTGCTCCTTCTTTTTTTACGGCGTCTAAATATGCGCCTGGCATAGTTGGGATATTTGCCTTCTAATCGGGAACTCCTTGGCTTGTAAGCTCTCCACGGAACTCCGAAGCAACCAGATGTTTGCAGCGGAGCGTAATCATAGGTGGAATTCCAGCGATTACCAAACATGCGCGCAGAGGTATCAAAACTCTTGTAGGTTCTATCAAGTCCCATACTAAATTCGCCCTCGGCCACGATGTCATGCTCAGTCTTGAATTTCTCGCCCGTAGCAATGATCACCGGATTCGATGTCGAGGGGCTTTTTCCTTCGCAATCGTTTGGTGCCGTATTGGCATCTGAGCTTGCCTTCTCCTTCGCCGGTGATTTTCGACCCCCACCCTAACTTCCATTTGTCGGACTGTACGATCCATGGGTACGCGGTCGAGTATCGCCGTAATTTGGAGGTCGCTGGTCATTAATGTAAACCCTATCCTCATAAGCGCGAGGCGGGGGATTTGCTTGTTCGTTCGCGGCGACGGCAATTGAAGTAATCCCACTCAAAACAAGTGCAGCGGATATGTTAAACCAAACACGATTTAGACAATTTTTCAAAGATTCTCCGATTAGTATTCGGTCAAATATAATTTTAAAGCATCAATTCGAAATGTATTTTTAAAATCTTTTTTTGTCAATCTTTTATTCTTGTTGGATTTTTCTTGATGTCAGTTGAAGTTTGCATTGAAGAATCTTAGTTTTTTTCCATATGACGCAGCAGAGATTCGCGTATCAGCGTCCGATCCCGTTCACCCAAGCCCAGCAGCGGCCGCTCCGGGTACTTGTACATCTGTCCTTTTTTTGACAGGCGGTCTTGCCGGCCAAACTGATGCACATGCGCCACGCGCGCCACCCAGCCAAAGAAGCCGACCTCGCTCTGGTCGCCGGTCGCCTTCATTTTCAGATGCTTAGCGGTGCGAATTTTGGCAAACATCGCCGCCTTCTGTCGCGTGATGCGACCATTCTTCCCCTTGAATTTCTTGCGCCGCTTGCGCTCCGGATATGCCGCGCCATCTGGCCCCTGCTGCGCCTTGATGCGCTGCGCCTGGCTGCGGCGCAGGTCAATGGCTACCTTGTGATTGACGGCGCGGCGCTGGGCAGGCTGCGCCTCGGCCAGCAGGGTGCCAGCCCAAGCTTCCAGCGCGTGCAGGTCGTCGCTCATGGCGTTACCTCGGGCGTGCGCCATTCGGCCTGCAGGGTGCCGCCGTCATTCAACTTCCAGAACTCGTCCGCGTAGGCCGGCATGTGCTGTATCTCGGCCAGTGCTTGATGTCGAGGCGGCCCGCCTCCACCATGATGGAGGCGCCTGCGTAATCACGGCGTAAATCTGGCGTAACCGCTACTGGTTTTTGTCGGGTTTAATTGGGATTAAGAGAAGTGCCAAGGCGTAAAAAAAGCCACTAACCCCTTGCTTGTATTGGGATTAATGGCTTTCTCGATGTTTCTGAATTTTGTGCGCTGGTGCCCGGAGCCGGAATCGAACCGGCACGCCCTTACAGGCGGGAGATTTTAAGTCTCCAGTGTCTACCAGTTTCACCATCCGGGCAGCGCGGCGAGATTCTAGCACAGGTGATGCTTGTTACGCCATCTTGTGCCTGAGCGAAGGGGCCGCAGACACAGCCAGGTATCCGCTTCCCGCCATCAAAACACCGCCTTGAACTGCACCCCATACGTGCGCGGTTCGTTGATGATGCCCGTCAGGTTGTCGAAATCGATCGCGCCCAGCGACTGGATCTGGTTGGTGATGTTGCGGCCGTACGCGGAGAGTTCGTATTTGTCCCATTTGTAGCCGACGCGCAAGCCGCCTTCGAGCAGTTCCTTGGCCTTGTATTCCTTCGCTTCATACAGGAAGAAGTTGTAGCTGGTGCGGTAGGCCCAGTCCGTGTAGGCATAGAACTCGCCATTGGCGAGGGGAATGCTGTACTTCAGGGTGAAGTTGGTCTGCCATTCCGGCGCGCGCGGCAGCGGGTTGCCGTCGATGTAGGCCGTGCCCTTGAACGGACCCAGCGGATCGGTGACGGTACAGCCGCTGGCCGGGTTGTTTTGCGCATTGCCGCAACTTTGCACGAACAGCTTCTTGTCCTGGATTTCCGTGTGGTTGTAGCTGCCGCCCAGGGTCATGCTGAGCGAATCGCTGAGATTTGCCTGGAAGTCGAGTTCCACGCCGCGGCCCGTGGCCTTGTCGGCGTTGATCAGCTGGTTCATGTTGACGGCGCCGCTGCCGGCCGTCAGTTGCTTGTCCTTCACGCGGTACTGGAACACGGCCAGGCTCAGGCGCGCGCGCTTGTCGAACAGATCCTGCTTGATGCCCGCCTCGACGGACAGCGCTTTCTCGGCGCCCGCAAACGAGGGGCGGTCGGCCAGGCCGTTCAGGCGGCCCTGCATCGACGGCGCGCGGTAGCCGGTGGCGATGCGCGCGTAGGCATTCGTTGCCGGCGTCAGCACATAGGTGCCGCTCAGGTCCCAGCTGACGTTGTGCGAGGTATCGTGCAAGTCGAAGGGGCCGGCCGTCGTCGCTTCCACGCGCTTGGCGGAGAAATCCTTCTTGTCTGTCGTGTAGCGCAGGCCGGCGCGCAGTTTCAGGGCGTCCGAGACCGTGTAGTTGAGCGAGCCGAAGGCCGCGTACGACTTCGAGCTCTGGTTTTGCGTGGCGTAGTTCGGGCTTTGCGGGTTGCCGGGCGCCAGGCTGTCAAAGCCGAAGCTGTCGATCTGGATATCTTCCTTGAAGTAGAACAGGCCGGCTATCCATTGCAGCGGGCCGCGGGCAGACGATTCGGCGCGGAATTCCTGCGAAATCTGCTTGTGGTTGGGGATCGCGTCGGCCGTTTCCACGACAAACGGAATAAACCCGGGACCCATCGGCGGCGCGTACACGGCGCCATAGCCGCCGTCGACGTCGGCGCGGCTGTAGAAATCGAGTTTTTCGTAGCCGGTGATCGAATGCAGGGTCACGCCGGGCAAGTCCCATTTCAGGCGCATGCTGGCGCCCTTGGTTTTCAGGTGCTGGCGGTTGATGCCGTCGGTCGGGTAGTTGTCGTAATCAAAGCCGTCGACCAGGTCGTTCGTGCCCTGTTTCAGGATGTTCGCGCGGAACAGGGTGGCCGTGCCGTCGAGGTTGCGCGCGTGCACGTTGAACAGGGCCGTGAAGTCGCGCGTGGGCTTGACCAATACCTGCAGGCGGGCGGCGCTGTCTTCATAGCCTTCGAAGTCGCGCGTGCCGGTGGGCCGCGGGTTGTGCACGCGGTCGTCGCGGCGCTGCGTCTGGCCGGAAAAGCGCAGGGCGACCGTGTCGCTGACGGGCACGTTGAAGGCGCCTTCCAGGCTCTTCATGCCATCCTTGCCGAAGCCGCCGCTCAGGTAGCCTTCCGTCTTGAAGACGGGCTTGGCGGAATCGAACTTGATCACGCCGGCCGGCGAGTTACGGCCGAACAGGGTGCCTTGCGGGCCGCGCAGTACCTCGACCTGGTCGACGTCGAACACGGGAAAACCTTTCAGCATGGCGTTTTCCTGCACCACGTCGTCCATCACCAGGCCCACCGGCTGCGAGGCGTTCAGGTCGAAGTCGGTATTGCCCAGGCCGCGAATGTAGAAGCGGGGGAAGGTGCGGCCGTAATCCGATTCGACGGACACGCTGGGTGAGCGGCTGTTGAGGAAGCGGATGTCGGCGCCGCCGGCCGTCAGGGTGTCGAGCTTGTCGCCCTTCAGGGTGGCGATGGACATGGGCACGTCCTTGATGTTTTCCGCGCGCCGCTGCGCCGTCACGATCACCGTTTCCAGCTGGCCAGGACCGGCCTGCGCCGCCGGTGCGGCCGGCGCGTCGGAGGCGGGCGCCGGGACGCTGTCCTGGGCCTGCGCCTGCAGGGGAAAGGCGGCGGCGATCGCCAGGGCAATCAGGGTATGGCGTACGGTGCTGGCATGCGGTGTCATCATGAAACGGCTCCTGTCGGTCGAGGTTGTGCGAAAGGTCCAGGCAGGCGCTAGTCCGCTAGACGAAAAATCATGCTAGCACGGGAAGTTTTAGTATTCATGCCATTTTCCAGCTGCCGCCATTCATATCTGTTTCGACTCAATACGCGAATAAAATCGTATTTGTCGTCAATATCCGGCGGGTGCATAGTGAGGTGCCGGCAGGCCTGTGCGGGAGCAAAAGAGGTGGGGCAGGACGCTGGGTTTTCCTGCGGCTGCGCAAAAAAACGTGCGCCGTTTTGGCGTAGTACCGGGATCCGGAGGCCAGAAATACAACAGTTGCCGCGGATTTTTTATGCGAGCGGTGTGTTGTTGCAACGCGACAGGGGAGGCCGGCTGCGGCTCTCCCCTGCGCGGTTGAAGCGGGGCATGCGTGGCTGCATGCCGCTATCTGCTTAAAACTCTTCCCAATCGCCGGCCGTCACGGCTTCCGCTTGCACCGCGCGCTGTTTCGCGGGCGCGGCCTGGCGCTTGGCGGGGCTGCTGGCGGGCGCCGGTACCAGGCGCAGCGGCTTGGCGCTGGCGCGTGCGGGGGCTGGCGCGTGCGCCGCCACATGGCTGTCGTGCGTCTTGAAGATGCTCACGGTTTGCACCAGGTGGCTGGCCTGGTCGCGCAGCGATTCGGCCGCCGCCGCCGCTTCTTCCACCAGCGAGGCGTTTTGCTGCGTGACGCTGTCCATCTGGGCCACCGCCTGATTGATCTGCTCGATGCCGGTGGACTGTTCCTGGCTGGCCATCGTGATGTCAGCGATGATGTTGCTGACGCGGGCGACGCTGGCGACCACTTCCGACATCGTCGTGCCCGCCTGCGCCGCCAGCCTGGCGCCCGCATCGACGCGGCTGACGGAGTCGTCGATCAGGGTCTTGATTTCCTTGGCCGCGCTGGCGCTGCGCTGCGCCAGGCCGCGCACTTCGGTCGCCACGACGGCGAAGCCGCGGCCCTGTTCGCCGGCACGCGCCGCTTCCACGGCGGCATTCAGGGCCAGGATATTGGTCTGGAAGGCGATGCCGTCGATGACGCTGATGATGTCGACAATCTTGCGCGACGATTCGCTGATCAGGTCCATGGTGCCCATCACTTGCCCCACCACGGCGCCGCCCTTGCTGGCGACGTCCGATGCGGTTGTGGCCAGCACATTGGCTTCGCGGGCGTTTTCCGCATTCTTGCGTACGGTGCTGGTGAGTTCTTCCATCGAGGAAGCAGTTTCTTCCAGTGAACTGGCTTGCTGTTCCGTGCGCAAGGACAGGTCGCTGTTGCCGGTGGAAATTTCCTCGGCGGCAAGGGCGACCGTGTCGGAATCCTGGCGCACGGAGGACACCACCGAGGTGAGCGACACCTGCATGCGCTGCAGCGCCGACAGCACGCTGGCGGTATCGTGCGGTGCAACGCTGAGTTTGCCGGTCAGGTCGCCGCCGGCCAGCAGGCTGACGGCGTCGCACAGCTGCTTCGGTTCGGCACCCAGCGCCTTGAGCAGGCTGCGCGTGATGAGCCAGCCCGCCAGGGCCGCCAGCACGATGGACAGCAAGCTGGCGCCGATGAGGATATTGCGGTTGAGCAGGTACTGCGCATTGTCTTCCTGCAGGATGACGGCGGAACGCTGGTCCGTCAGGGCGAAATATTCATCGCTGGCGGCGACGAGGGCGGCCAGCAGCGGACGGCATTCCTCGTTCATCTTGGCGATGGCCTGCTCGGTTTTCTTTTGCAGCGCCAGGTCCACGATGGCCAGCGCCACGGGGGCATAGCGTTTCTCGATGCCGTCGATCTTGTTGATGACGCCGCGCACCTCGTCCGATACTTCCGGCTGCTGTGCCAGCTGCAGCAGATGCTGCATGTTCTTGACGACATCGGCGTGGGCCTGCAAGACCTGTTTGCGTTCGATCTCCAGGTCTTCCGGCTTGGTGACGAGTACCAGGTTCCTGGCCGCCACGGCACGCATGTCGATCGCGTCACGCACGCGGTGCGCCATATTGGCGCGGGCGGTGATGCCGTTGACATACTGGTCAAAACTGGCGTTGAAGTTGGAAAAGGTCCGCACGGACAGAACCGATATGCCGATGAGGAAAAAGACCAGCAGGCCGAAAGCCAGAGTCAGCTGGGTGCGAACGGTGAATTTATCCATGATGTCTCTCCCAAGATACGTGGTGACGATTAGAAAGGGGGCTTGCGTGGACAGGTGACAGGAGTTTGCCTGACAGCGGGCCGTGCCCTACGCAGTGCTTCTCTATCCAAAACACGGATTCGTGGTGTGAGGATCGTTTTACTTTAAAAACCGATTTCAATAATTTATTTGTTTTATTTATTAAAATCATTGTGGCACAGAAAATTCAGTAAATCAATCAGATTTTGCGTGCCAAAAAACAACTTTTCTGCACGGACGCTTGTTTCCGCGCCACGCCGCAGGATGGGGCGCGGGAACAAGCGTCCGGGAGGGGATCAGCCGGGAATCGGCGTGCCCTGGTGAAAAAACATTTGCCAGCGGCCATCGCACCATTTCCACAGCGAACTGCGCATGCTGGCGCTGGCGGGCAGGGCGCCGCTGGCGTGGCGCTGCGAGCGGTAGGTAACCAAGGCAACATCGTCGGCCAGCAGGCGGGCCTGGAAATCGCTGATGCTGCGCGGGCAAAAGTCTTCCGCCGGCAAGTCCGCCAGGGTTGCCGCGCGCGTCCAGAGATTGCCCGAACTGCCGAACTCGACGAAATCGTCGGCCAGCAGGGCCGCCAGCCTGGCCCTGTCGGCGCGCACCGCCTGGCTTTGCAGCGCCGCTTCCAGCGCCTGCAGCTGCGCCGCCAGGCTATCTTGCGCGTCGTCCATCGCCATGGCCGTCAGATGGGAAATGCGCCCGCGCCCGAGACGTTCAGGCAGGCGACCTTGTCGCTGGAAAAGTACTTGATTTGTCCCAGGCCGATGGCGTAGCAGCCGTCGCTGAGGGGGAAATGGGGCCGGTGAGTTTTTCACCGCTGATCAGGGTCACCACCCAAGGCGTGGTGGCCGGTTTGCCCGCGTGGGCCAGTGCGTGTTGTACCAGGTCCGACATGCTGCCTCCGATGGAAATCAAAACCCGATGATAGCAGTGTCCAGTGCCGGATAACCGCTGGTTTGCCGATACGATGGCCGGCGTGTTACGCGTCGGCCAGCAGGTTCTTCGGCAGAGCCACCGACACCAGTTTCCAGCGCCACAGGCCGTCGCGCGTCAGGGTCAGTTCGCCGATATGGCTCTTGCTGTGGGCGCGCTGGACCACGACGCTGTTCCAGGAGGTGTAACGCAGTTTGTAGTCGGGCTTGGGGTTGCGTTTGCGGCCGCTGATGTCGCTGACCTTGGCGATCGGTTTTTCGTAGCGGTCATTGAGCTTCATCAAGGCGACGATGCCTTCGGGCATCAGCATGGTGTCGAGCAAGGGATCGATGACGTCGGGGCTGATGTCGTCGGCCACTTCCGGCGCCGAGAACAGGGTATGCAGCTGCTGCCCCAGGCTGCCGCGCAACTGGGCCAGGTCGATCTGCGCGGCCAGCGCCTGCGTATCCTCGTCCATGGTGGCCGTGCGGATCTTGTTCATCGTGAAATACGGGCTGCCATAGAAGACGCCGGCCAGCGCGACCAGTGCCATTACAGCGAGAAGCATCATTTTTTTCATCGTGCAATCTCTCGGATGCCTGGCGACCCGGTGCGCCTGAAGCGTTGGTATTCTACATAATATTTCCAAAAATCAATATAGCGGTTTAGGTAAGTGTTGTTTTAGATCAAGTTTCTTTAGAGTAATTCCGGCGGCAGGGTAATGTCCATCAGTTTCCAGTCCCAGATGCCGTGGCGGCGCAGCAGAAACTGGCTGGCGGCGGGGCCGGCGCCGGCGCGCCGCAGCACCACCTCATTCCACGAGCGGTACGCCATGCCGAAGTCGTGGCGCTTGCCGTCCGTCCCCTGCTTGCCGTGCAGGATCAATACCGTGATGCCGGGCGGCGAGACGATGGTGTCGAGCATTTCCTTGAAATCGTCTGCGCTGGCCGTTTCGCCCGCCCCCGCAGCTGGCGCGCCACGCTGGCGCGGATGGCGGGCAGGTCGGCCTGCTGCGCCAGGGTTTCCAGGCGCACGGATTTCGCCGCGATGCTGATGCGGTACATGGCGATGTAGGGGCTGACCCAGGTGAAGCCGACGGCGGCAACGGCAAAAATGATCGCGGTGGCGTACTTTCTTTTCATGGTCCGTGTTTTTGTATGAGCTGTGCCGCCGTGATTTTACCCGGCCAGGGGCGGCGGATGGTGTAGCATTCGTGCCGGCGCGGACCATCGCGCCGCAATATTGAGGACAACCATGAATATCACTATCAATCAGGTGCTGCAGTCGTATATCGACCCGCTCACCGCCAGCGAGTACGCGGCGCTCGAGCGCAGCCTGCTGGCCGAGGGCTGCCGCGACGCGCTGGTGCTGTGGAACGACGTGCTGATCGACGGGCATAACCGTTACGCCATCTGCCGCCAGCACGGCATCGAATTCAAGACCATCCAGAACACCAGCTTTACCTCGCTCGACGACGTCATGCTGTGGATGATCGACAATCACCTGGCGCGCCGCAGCGTGTCGGACTTCCAGCGCGGCGTGCTGGCCTTGCGCAAGAAGGAGATCGTCGCGGCGCGCAGCCCGGCGCCCGTCAGCGCCCAGGACGCGCCCGATGGCGAAAACGCGCCCAAGCCTCCCATGAGCACGCGCGAAGAGGTGGCCAAGGCGGCCAGATTGAGCAGCAACCAGATCAGCCAGATCGAGAAGATCCAGAAGGCGGCCTCGCCGGAACTGGTGGAAGCCGTCCGTTCGGGCACGATCTCCATCAATGCGGCGGCCACCGTGGCATCGCTGCCGCCGGAAGAGCAGGTGGCGGCCGTCGCCGGCGGCAAAAATTATTACGCCAGGCGGCCAAGGAAATCCGCGAACAGCGCGCCGCCACGCGCACGCCGCGCGAGCCGAAGGCGCCGCACGTGTCGCAGGATACGCCGGAGACGGGCAACGAACCGTGGGCGGAAAACGCGGCCCAGGCGCCGTCCGAAACGGAACGCCTGCGCGGCGAGATCGCCAGTTTGAAGCAGAAGGTGGCGCTGCTGCAGGCGGAAAATGTGGAGTTGAACCAGCGGATTGCCGCCCTGATCGACGCATCCTGACTATTGGAGTAGTTCATGCCAGCTCGCCGTGCCCTGTTCGCCGCCATCGCCTGCGGCGCCGTTGCCGTACCTCCCGTGTTGGCGGCGCCCGCCGTTTCCGCTGCCGACATGGCCCGCTGGCAGGCGCAGGCCGCCCATGTCAGCATCGCGCGCGACACATGGGGCGTGCCCCACGTGACGGGCAAGAGCGATGCGGATGCCGTCTTCGGCTTGATGTATGCGCAGGCCGAGGACGATTTCCCCCGCGTGGAATTGAACTATATCAATGCCATGGGGCGGCTGGCGGAGGTGGAGGGCGAGCGGGAGCTGTACCGCGACCTGCGCATGAAGCTCTTCATCGATCCGCTTGAGCTGCAGGCGCAGTACCGCGCCAGCCCGCCGTGGCTGCGCAAGCTGATGGATGCCTTTGCCGATGGCCTGAATTTTTACCTGGCCACGCATCCGCACGTGAAACCGCGGCTGATCGCGCATTTCGAGCCGTGGATGGCCCTCAGTTTCAGCGAGGGCAGCATCGGCGGCGATATCGAATCGGTCAACCTGACGCAGCTCGAAGCGTTCTACGGCCAGCAGGCCAGGCCCGCCGCCGTAGCGCTGGCCAGCGTGGAGACCGGATTGGACCCCGAACCGAGCGGTTCGAACGGCTTCGCCATCGCGCCCGCGATTACCAAAAACGGCCATGCGCTGCTGATGATCAACCCGCACACCTCGTTCTACTTCCGTCCCGAAGTGCAGATGACCAGCGGCGAAGGCTTGAACGCGTATGGTGCCGTCACCTGGGGCCAGTTCTTCGTCTACCAGGGTTTCAATGAGCGCCTGGGCTGGATGCATACCTCGGGCGGCGGCGACGTCATCGACGAATACCTGGAAAGCATCGTCGACCACGATGGCGCTTGGTACTACCGTTATGACGGCGGGCTGCGGCCCCTGAAAGCCGTGCCGATCACCTTGCCCTATAAACTGGCCGATGGCCGCATGGGATCGACAACCATCACCGTCTACTACAGCCACCATGGCCCCATCGTGCGTGCGCAGGATGGTAAATGGGTGGCCGTGCGTTTGATGCACTCGCCCTTGAAGGCGCTCATGCAGTCGTACACGCGCACCAAGGCGCGCGATTACGCGGCCTTCTACAAGACGATGGAACTGCGCACGAATTCGTCGAACAACACGGTGTACGCGGATGCGGACGGCAATATCGCCTACTTTCACGGCAATTTCATCCCCGTGCGCGACCCGCGCTTCAACTGGAAGCAGCCCGTCGACGGCAGCGATCCGGCCACGGAATGGAAAGGGCTGCACACGGTGGCGCAAACCATTACCCTGTTCAATCCGAAGAATGGCTGGATCCAGAATACGAACAACTGGCCGTATTCGGCGGCGGGCGCCAACAGCCCGCGCCGGCAGGACTATCCCGCCTACATGTCCGTGTATGGTGAAAACGCGCGCGGCCTGCATGCCGTCAAGGTCTTCCAGAACAAGACCGGTTTCACGCTCGACAGCCTGATCGCCGCGTCCTACGACAGCGAACTGACAGCCTTTGAAACCTTGCTGCCGCCCTTGTTCGCGGCCTACGATGCGCTGCCGGCCGGCGTCGCGCAACAGCGGGCGCTGGCCGACAAGATCGCCTTGCTGCGGGCCTGGGACTGGCGCTATTCGCTGACATCCACGGCTACGTCCCTGGCCGTGTTCTGGGGCCAGGAACTGGCGGAATTGACGGGCAAGCAGGCGCGCGAGCAGGGCGTGCCCGTGGTCGACTTCATGGCGACGGACAAGGTGCATGGCGAACAGCGCCTGGCGGCGCTGGCGACGGCGGCGGACAAACTGCAGCGCGATTTCGGCCACTGGCAAACGCCGTGGGGCGAGATCAACCGCTTCCAGCGCCTGACGGGCGACGTGGTGCAGCCGTTCGACGATGCGCAAGCCAGCTTGCCCGTGCCTTACGCGTCGGGCAACTGGGGCGCGCTGGCCGCGTATGGACAGAGCAGCAAGAGCACGACCCGCAGGATATACGGCGAACGCGGCAACAGCTTTGTCGCGGCCGTGGAATTCGGTCCGCGCATCAGGGCGAAGAGCATCCTGGCCGGCGGCCAGAGCGGCGACCCCAAGTCGCCGCATTTCCAGGACCAGGCGGCCATGTATGCGCGGGGCGAGTTCAAGGAAGTGCTGTTTTATCCGGATCAGGTGGAACAGCACCTGGAGCGCCGGTACCGGCCGGGGGAGTGAGGTTTGTGGTATGTCGGATTACGCCCTTGCGGGCTAATCCGACCTACCGTCCTCAGTATGCCGTAGGTCGGATTAGCGCAGCGTAATCCGACACCTCTTCCCTCAAATCGCGTCGAGCGCCGTGCGCAAATCGTGGCGCAAATCCTCGATATCCTCGATCCCCACCGACAGGCGGATCAAGCCGTCGCCGATGCCCAGCTTGGCCCGCTGTTCGGCGGGAATGCTGGCATGCGTCATCAGGGCAGGGTGCTCGATCAGGCTTTCCACGCCGCCCAGGCTTTCGGCCAGGGCGAACACTTCGCAGCGCTCCAGGAAGCGCCGCGCGCCCGCCAGGTCCGTGTCGAGGTCGATCGAGATGATGCCGCCGAAACCATCCATCTGGCGCTGCGCCAGCGCATGCTGGGGGTGCGATGCCAGCCCCGGATAAAATACGGTTTTCATTTCCTTTTGCTGCTCCAGCCACTGCGCCAGCGCCAGGGCGCTTGCGCAATGGCGCTGCATGCGGATGGCCAGGGTTTTCACGCCGCGCAAGGCGAGGAAGCTGTCGAACGGCCCGGCAATCGCGCCCACCGAGTTTTGCAAAAAGCCCAGCTGCTCGCGCCATTCGGCCTGGCGCTCTTCCGCGCCGACGATGGCGATGCCGCCGATGATGTCCGAGTGGCCGTTCAAATACTTGGTGGTCGAGTGCACGACGATGTCGAAACCGTGTTCCAGGGGCGCTGCACCAGCGGACTGGCAAAGGTATTGTCGGCCACGGCGATGATGCCCCGCTCGCGGCAGATGTCGGCGATCGCCCGCAAATCGGCCAGTTTCAGCATCGGGTTGGTCGGCGTCTCGACCCACACCATCTTCGTTTCCGGGCGCAGCGCGGCCAGCAGGTTTTCCGGATTCGTCAGGTCGACGTACGTGAATGCGTGGCCGGCGGAGCGGCGGCGCACGCGCTCAAACAGTCGATACGTGCCGCCGTACATGTCGTCGCCGGCGACGATGTGGCTGCCCGCGTCCAGCAATTCCAGCACGGACGAGATGGCGGCCAGGCCCGAGGCGAACGCGAACGCGGCGCTGCCGCCTTCCAGGTCGGCCACGCAGCGCTCGAGCGCCCAGCGCGTGGGATTGTGCGAGCGGCCGTAATCGAGGCCCTTGTGCACGCCGGGGCTGTCCTGCACGAAGGTGGAGGTGGCGTAAATGGGCGGCATGATGGCGCCCGTCGACGGGTCGGGCGACTGGCCGGCGTGGATGACGCGGGTGGCCAGATGGCTCTTGCGGGGGATGTCTTGGCTCAAGATAAAGTCCTGCGTAAGTGGTTGAGAAGGTCGAAGCGGGTGATCAGGCCATAGAAGCCGCTATCGTCGGCGACGACGGCCGTCAGGCCCCGGTCCAGCGTGGCGCGCAGGGCGGGCAAGCCGCTCGATGGCGCCAGGGTTTCGATCTGCGTCGTCATGGTGGCGCCCACCAGACCCGCGAAATGCGTGGCGTCGCCCGAGACGTGCAGCAGCAAGTCCGATTCGTCGAGAATGCCGACCAGTTTGCCGCCGTCGATGACGGGCAGCTGCGCCAGGTCGCTGGCGCGCATGCGGTTGAAAGCGGTCAGCAGGGTGTCGCCCGGCGCCACGCTGACGACGTCGCCTTCGTCGTAGCGGCGCCCGATCAGGTCGCGCAAGTCGCCCGAGCGCGCGCGCTGCAGCAAACCCTGGTCGCGCATCCAGCCATCGTTGTACACCTTCGACAGGTAGCGCGTGCCCGTATCGCAGACAAAGGTGACGACGCGCTTGGGCGTCGTCTGTTCGCGGCAGTATTTGAGGGCGGCGGACAGCAGGGTGCCCGTGGACGAACCGCCTAAAATACCTTCGGCGCGCAGCAGGGCGCGCGCGGAATCAAAACTTTCCTGGTCCGTGATGGTGTAGGCTTTCGTGACGCTGTCCATGTCGGCGATGGCCGGGATGAAATCTTCGCCGATGCCTTCGACGGCCCACGAGCCGCTCGTGTCGCTGACTTTGCCCGTGTCGATGTATTCCGTGAGGATGGAGCCTTGCGGGTCGGCCAGCACGAATTCGAGCTTCGGCTGCGCCTTGCGGAAGTAGCGCGTCAGGCCCGTCAAGGTGCCGGACGAGCCGACGCCGACGACGATGGCGTCGACGTCATGGCCAGTTTGCTCCCAGATTTCGGGAGCCGTCGTCGTTTCGTGGGCCAGCGGGTTGGCGGGATTGTTGAACTGGTCGGCGAAGAAGGCGCCCGGCAGTTCGCGCGCCAGGCGTGCCGCGTAGTCCTGGTAGTACTCGGGATGGCCCTTGCCCACGTCCGAGCGCGTGGTGTGCACTTCGGCGCCCAGCGCCTTCAAATGCAGCACTTTTTCCATCGACATCTTGTCGGGCACGACGAGAATCACGCGGTAGCCCTTGATGCGGCCCACCAGGGCCAGGCCGATGCCGGTATTGCCGGCGGTGGCCTCGACAATGGTGCCGCCCGGCCGCAGGCGGCCGTCCGCTTCGGCCGCTTCGATGATGGACAGGCCGATGCGGTCCTTGATGGAACCGCCGGGATTTTGCGATTCCAGTTTCAGGAACAGCTGGCACGGCCCGGTGTCCAGTCTGGTCACTTCGACCAGCGGGGTGTTGCCGATCAGCTTGTATAGCGCCGGCGGCTGGGAGGGGGATGGCATTCGATCATTCATGGTGGCTCCTGTCAAAGAAACAGCCGCTCAGGATTGTGTCCCGAGCCGCCTTCCGTGCCGCGCAGTGTAGGCGGGTGGACGAGTGCGGCGAACGAATGTTTATATGCTTGCATATGCGCGCTGCGCATAACGGCGGCAAGGTGCGCGATGCGAGTATGCGCCGTTTTTTGCCCGCTTGCCGCGCCAATGGCATGCTTATTAAGCTGCCGCAAGCCCGCCATTGCGATTTATAATCACGCCTCGAAAAGGTACTGAACAGTATCTTTGAAAAACCAGACGAACAGGGCAGGCGGCAGTGGCAAAACTTTATTTCCGGTATTCCGCAATGAACGCGGGCAAGTCGACGGCCTTGTTGCAGGTCGCGCACAACTACGAAGAGCAGGGCCAGCAGGTGCGCCTGTACACGGCCGCCATCGACAGCCGCTACGGCGTGGGCCGGGTCACCTCGCGCCTGGGCCCGCAGCGCCAGGTCGATATCTTCCATGCGGACACGAATTTCCTCGACGATATTCCCCGGGTGGCCTGTTTGCTGGTGGATGAGGCGCAATTTCTCAGCACGGCCCAGGTGCAGCAGCTGCACCAGCTGGCGCAAGTGAAGGGCGTGCCCGTCATCTGCTACGGCTTGCGCACGGATTTCAAGGGTGAACCGTTCCCCGGCTCGGCCTACCTGCTGGCGCTGGCCGACGATATTGAAGAGTTAAAAAATATTTGTACTTGCGGCAAGAAGGCCACGATGAACATCCGCGTGGACGAGCAGGGCCGCCGCATCAAGGAAGGCGAGCAGATCAGCATAGGCGGCAACGAGAGTTACCGCCAGGCTTGCGGGCGCTGTTTCTACGCGGGTTGACGCTGCTTGCATAGCGTCCCGTCACATCGCTAGCCAACAGTCTCCATATTCGATGGTTTCTCGGCCGCTCGAACTTGATCTTTTTCTCGATAGCCGCACGAATTCGATGTGCTGCAAATTCTGAATGCAGACTTGGGAGCTTTGACAAGCGAGCCACGATGACATCGCGGGCAAGGAATTCTTGCCTGTTCATGCTCAATCCACTCGACCGTTTGGTGCTGGATGCGTAGATTATCTAACTCCAGCACAAACTCGCTCGGCCTGCTTGTCGCCGTCAGCATACTGACTGCATGGCGTGCGCGGGTCAGGCCAACGTAAAGCAACCGGCGTTCCTCCTCTACGTTATCGCCGAGTGGCGGCAGTACCAGATCCAGCAAAGGTTCTGCCGGGCGGTCATCTGGAAATCCTCTAAATCCAGAGTCCAGGCCGGGAAGTATGACGAAATCCGCTTCAGAACCTTTTGCCGCATGCACGGAATTGAATTCAATCGATAGTCTGCCCGCATATTGAGACTTGATCGTATGCAGATAGGCGGTCGTGAGGCCTTCAGTTGTCGTGGAATCCTTTTTTGTGCGCCGCAGAATTTGAACGCTGGGACAGGCGATATCAAGTCGACGACCAAGTGCGTACATATGCTCCAGTTCCTCCTGTAAGACTTGCCGCCTGTTTTCTGCGCTGTCAGGATGATGCACGACTCTCACGCAACTGGAAAATGGCGATGCGTTAGCGTAGACTTCTTTTGTCGATTGCCGGGAGTTTTGCATGACCAGTGCCCGGGAGACATCAGCGATACCTTGCGCACAGCGGAAAGTCCTGGAGAGCTTGAGCCTGCTGGTGTGCCTGCCAAGGTAATGGTCCACATTGTTAAAGATATCGATGTCTGATCCGGAGAAACGATTAATCGATTGCCAGTCGTCGCCGACGCAAAAAACGATGGATTCCTGTGGAGACTGGTTCAAAATGCTTTTTACCAAGTCGCCTTTCAAATGACTGATGTCTTGAAACTCATCCACCAACACGAATCGAAATGGCGACGCAACGTTGCCGGTCACTAGGACGTTTATGGCATCACGCAGCATGTCGGCATAGTCGATCTTGCCCGCTTCTTTAAGCGCTTCCTGATACCCGTGATATATCAGAATGGCAACATCAAGAAATAGTTCTGCACGGGCTGGGTTGACCGATCCGCTAGCGGCTTCGCGGACGTGCTGTTCGGTATATCCTGAGTTTTTAAATAACAGTACAAAGTTGATTAACAACTGCTCAAGATAGCTGGCTTCGCGAAACTGCTGCAATGCGCAGGCCAGAATATTCTGATCAGAGTTGCCGATTTTTACACCGGCCGCTTGAAGGTTTTTCTGTAGATGTAACCAAATGGAACCGTTGCGCACCTGGGCACTGGTGGTCTCGAAATACACGATGCGCTCAGCCGAATTTTCCGCTTCTCCCATCCATTTCTGATACATGGCGCGCTTCTGTGCTGCACGCTCCTCATATTTGCTTCCTCCCATCCATTCAGGGGCTTTTCCGTGCTCATTCAGTGCGAAATGCTCATGGATGACTCTCACGGTACGCATGCGTCCACCGGGCAGACGTTCTTGGTAAAGATAGCTAAAATCCGGATTGTAAGGTTTGCTCTTGCCGCTCGCGTAGTTGCCAAGTCCCAAGCGCTTCGCTCCGGCCCAATCTGGGCGCTCGTATTCAAAGACCACGCCGCGTAAAATCAGCCAATTTGCGATTGCGCGTTCTTCCAGCGATCGAACATAAATTGACTGGCTGAAAGTTGGAATGCTCGCTTCCCATGGTTTTCTCTTCGGATCACGGCGTAGCCGCAGACGTTCTCTGCAGCATTCCTCGTAGCGCTTTTCACACTCATCCAAATCGCCGCTTGCCCCTATGGGGTTTGGGTCGTCACAAGGGAAGAGACTGAACCATAAAGTTAATGCTTGTTGAAAACTTTCATTCGTATCTAGCAAATTATGAATGACGGATTTCATTAGCCGGCCTTCTTCGCCGTCGTCTTCTTTCAGGACTTTGGGTGTGTACGTGGCGCCATAATGCTCTGTCAAAATGGATAAGCCAAAGCTATGGAAAGTCTTCGATGCCACAGAAACGGGGCGTCCCAAAGCTTTGCTAAGTTTTTCCTTGAGCCTTTTCTTGAGGCCGTTTGCTGCTTCCTTGTTGTATGCCAGCGCAATAATTTCATGATCCTGAAACATTCCGCTCTTGAGGGCAAAGCCAATTTTTCCAACAATACAAGAGCTTTTTCCAGAGCCGGCTGCGGCGATAACCAGTGTAGCGTCCTCAAATGTGAGCGCAGTATCGATCTGTTCTTCAGTTAAGGCACAACTTTCCACATTGTGAAAATAGGCTGCTTCTGATGCTCTCCAATATGCCTTGTATAGCGTATTGTGTGCTTCTTGAGTTTGTTGGGGTGATTCGACAAAGGGAGCGAGGCTAGCCAGACGATGGTGCAGGGCACGAGCACACAGGCGTTGTTTGTCGGTTGATATGCGCAGCTTGAGCAGCGAAGCTACCTGCATACAGCTTATCTTGAACATGGGCCTTTCTAGCTTGGCAAATCGGGTGGCGACGGAATGGCGGATATACGCATGCGGTTGATAGAGCAAGGACCTTCTTTCTTCCGCTGCGCTTGTATAGCGTTCGATACTGGACAGTTTCAGATCGATGAGGTGAGCTGTCGCAGCATTGATGGTATTAGCGACTTCCAGCGTACCTGCTGCTTCTATCGTGAAAGATTCAAATAGCTCACATTTATCCTGTTCATATGACAATGTTATTGTCTCGCACTTGAGGAGCGATTGTAGCCATCCTTGGTTTTCAATACAGACGTTTGATATCCCTTCAATCGGAATCGAAGTATCTCCAATGTGGAGCTTATCGCTGAGAAGGTGGATGACGCGTGCCTTGCGGAAATTAATCCAGGCGAACCACTTTGATTCTTTTTTCTGCAAAATTTTCTCCAGCCCTTCTTGAATCATGCTGCCAAGGTTTTCGGTGGACAGCGCACTTATTCAAATGATTTATTGCTGGCGTTTTCTCGTATTGTCAACGAGGCATATTCATGTCTGGTTCGCCATAGAGGTTGAAGGATAACTCCATGGTGCGAATGGCCAGCATATAAAAACCGGCAGTGTATTAATACAGCAATGAGTGTATATGCTGCAATGCCAGATATGCAATCTCAGCCGATCATGAATATGCGCCGATTGAAAGAATGTATGGCGAGAGAGGAGTAACTACGCTTCAAGGGAAATGGCGGGGGCGAAGCGCGGGAAAGAGGTGGCTGAATGGAAATACTACTCCACCTCCGGCGCGCCCACGTCCGCATCGTCGGACAGCGCCAGATCGCCCCGCTCGAAGGCGGCGAGGATGTCATTGGCGCGCGCCACGTCGTGTTCGCGCACCAGTACGCGGGCGCCGCCGATGGCGGCTGCCAGCAGCATGTCGGCCTGCATATGCTGGTCGTCCGTCAGCAGCACGTCGATGCCGGCGGCGGCCAGGCAGCCGCGGATGACGTGCGCATCCGTGGGGATCATCAGCCGGGCAATCAAAACATAGTCGTCGTGCATCGTGTCTCCTGGCAAGGTGGATTCGTCCCCATCTTAGCACCAGGCTGTTGTTTGTCGTTTGAATTACAGCTTGAACACGCCCACCACCTGGTTCAGCTCCTGCGCCTGTTCCTGCAGGGCGTCGGCGGCCGCGGCCGCTTCTTCCACCAGGGCCGCATTCTGCTGGGTCACCTGGTCCATCTGGGCGATGGCCTGGTTGACTTGCTCGATGCCGCTGCGCTGCTCTTCGCTCGCCTGCGCAATTTCCGCCACGATGGTGCTTACTTGCCGCACGCTGGCCACCACGGTGTCCATGGTGGCGCTGGCCTGGCTCACCTGGGCGTGGCCCAGGTCCACCGTGCCGGCGGATGCCTGGATCAGGTCCTTGATGTCTTTCGCGGCGGCCGTCGAACGCTGCGCCAGGGTGCGCACCTCGGTGGCGACGACGGCGAAGCCCCGTCCCTGCTCGCCGGCCCTGGCCGCTTCCACGGCCGCGTTCAAGGCCAGGATATTCGTCTGGAAGGCGATGCCGTCGATGACGCCGATGATGTCGGCGATCTTGCCCGACGAGCTGCGGATGGCGTCCATGGTGCTGGCCACCTGCGCCACGGCCGCGCCGCCTTCGGCTGCCAGGCTGGACGAATCGTGCGCCAGCTTGCTCGCTTGCTGCGCATGATCGACGTTCTGCCGCACGGTGGAGCTCAGTTCCTCCATCGAGGCGGCCGTTTCTTCCAGCGAACTGGCTTGCTGCTCCGTGCGGCTCGACAAATCCAGGTTGCCGCTGGCGATTTCACCGGAGGCCGTGGCGATCTGTCCGGCGCTGCCGCGTACCTTGCCGACCACTTGCGAGAGGTTGTCGCTGATGCGGTTCATGGCGCGCAGCAGGCGGCCGATTTCGTCCAGGCTGCTGGTATCGAGGTGCACCGTCAGGTCGCCGGCGGCGATTTGCGCGGCGGCCGTTTCGGCGGCGGCCAGCGGGCGCGAGACGAGGGTGCGTACCAGCCAGTACAGCAGCAGGGCGAAGACGAGCAGGGCGATGAAGCCGGAAATGGCCAGCTGGTTGCGCAGCTGGCGCGCTTCCAAGGTGATTTCGTCCGTGAACGTGCCGCCCGCGATGATCCATTGCCAATCCTTGAATTGACGGTAATACAGCTGCTTTTCGCGCGCGCTGGCACTCGTTTCGCCGGGCGCCGTCCACGTGTAGCGCATGGCGCCGTTTTTTGCGCCAGCATTTCCTGGATGAACAGGCGGCCGTCGCTGGCCTTGAACTCGAGCGCGCTCTTGCCTTCGCTGTTCGGGTGCAGCACCATGTGGCCGTAGTTGGCGCCGGGGGCCGTATCGAGGATGTAGATGTAGCCCGTCTGGCCGATCTTGACCTGGCGAATCTTGTCTTTCAGCATGGCCAGATTCTTGCTGATATCGAGGCCGATGAACAGCACGCCTACCACCTTGCCAGCCGCATCGCGCACGGGGTCGTACTGCGTGATGTATTGCTTGCCAAATAAGGTTGCCATGCCGACGAAACGCTGGCCCGCGCGCAGCGGCGCGTAGCTGGGGTGGTTGTGGTCGAGCTGGGTGCCGATGGCGCGTTCGCCGTCCTGTTTTTTCAGCGACGTGCTGATACGCACGAATTCATCGCCGTTGGCGGCAAAGATGGTGGCGATCACGCCCGTCTGCGCCGTGTAGCGGTCGACCACGGCCGTGTCGAGGTTGAGCACCTTGCCGCCATTGGCCAGGGCCGGCGTGGCCTTGCCGGCCACGGCCACCATGGCGCCCGTGTCGACCGTGAACGGGCCGGGAAACTCGGCCGCGAACAGGCGCGCAAAGCTGGCCGCTTCGTTGACCATGGCCGTGTGAAACACTTCCGTGGTGGTCATGACGCTGTTGAGCTCGCTGGTGACGGCCGCTTCGGCGCGCTGTTCCAGGGCATTTGAGGTGCGGATGCTGATCAAGGTCGTCAGGCTGGCGAGGATCAGGCTGACCAGGGCAAAGGTAAAAATGGTGATCTTGCCGCCGACACTCCAGTGGCGGGGGAGAAGGAAATTGTAGGCATAGTGTGAGTCTGGCAAAGGGTAATCAGCTCGGCCATTCCTGGTCATGACATGACACGCGGGGAGGGGATCTGGTGGGGAGTACTGTTGAAACGGAGGCGCGCCGGCTGTGGGAGCGGCGCGCAGGCAAGCTGTATTTCAGGGCGCGATGATAGCATGTCGCTTGCTATTTGTTACTAAGTGTTTCCCGCAGGAATCATTTTTTTCGCATAAAAACATCATCGAGATCAAGGATTGCCGCTTTCACCTATTGACTTTTTGTATTCCAATGGATCATGTTGATATTCATCGCTGCTGAATGATGCGATTTTTCTCACGAATGTTTCACTTTGTAATGAATGAGACGCGGCCTTTAATCCGCGTTTAAGCTTCCAGGAAGAAACTGATCTTCCATGGGAGACTGCCAGGCCGTATCCTGTAGAATAATATGCAGACCAGTCGCGTATTCCCCTTACTGTCTTGCTGGCTGGCGCATGAGTAGCTGCGCCGCCTGGAATTGATTTAACTAATTTTCGGAGAAGCCGATGAAGAAGCAAATGATGCTGGTCACCCTGGTGCTTGCCCTGTCAGCCCACGCTGGCGCAGCCCAGACGGACAAGAGCGCCGCTCCTCCGCTCACCATGAAGCCCCTGGCCCAGCAAACGCAGGCCGCCTTGTGGGCATCGCGCGTCCTGACGCGCGTCCATTACAAGGCCATGCCGCTCGACGACGCCATGTCGGAGAAAATCTTCGACCGCTACTTCAAGTCCCTGGACGCGGAGAAACTGTTCTTCGTGCAAGCCGACATCGACCGTTTCGCTCCGCTGCGCACCAAGCTCGACGACGCCATCGTCAATGAAGACCTGACGGCGCCGTTCGCCATCTACAACCTGTACCAGCAGCGTTTTGACGAGCGCATGGCGTATGCGCGTGAATTGCTGAAAACCAAGTTCGACTTTACCACTGACGAGAGCTACCAGATCGACCGCGAAAAGGCCGCCTGGCCGAAGAACGACGAGGAAGTGCGCGACCTGTGGCGCAAGCGCGTCAAGAACGACTGGCTGCGCCTGAAACTGGCGGGCAAGGAAGACAAGGCCATCCGCGAGACGCTGGACAAGCGCTATGAAAGCTACACGACCCGTTCGCGCAAGCTCAACAGCGAAGACGTGTTCCAGATCTTCATGAACGCCTACGCCATGTCGATCGAGCCGCACACCAATTACCTGGGCCCGCGCGCCTCGGACAACTTCGACATCGCCATGCGCCTGTCGCTCGAAGGCATCGGCGCCGTGCTGCAGACGCGCGACGAATACACGGTGGTGCGCGAAGTCGTGCCGGGCAGCCCGGCCGGCCTGTCGGGCAAGCTGAAAGTGGGCGACCGCATCGTCGGCGTGGGGCAGGGTGAAAGCGGCCCCATCACCGAAGTGCTGGGCATGCGCATCGACGACGTGGTGCAGCTGATCCGCGGCGCCAAGGATTCCGTGGTGCGCCTCGACATCCTGCCGGCCGACGCCGGTCCGGACGCCAAGCACGTGGTCTTGCCGCTGGTGCGCAAGAAAATCAGCATGGAAGAGCAGGCGGCGAAGAAATCGGTCATCGAAGTGCGCGAGAACGGCGTCAAGCGCCGCATCGGCGTCATTGCCCTGCCGACGTTCTACCAGGACTTCGAAGCGCGCCGCCGTGGCGACAAGGACTTTAAAAGCGCCACGCGCGACGTCAGCCGTTTGCTGGCCGAGTTGAAGAAGGACAAGGTCGACAACGTCCTGATCGACTTGCGCAACAACGGCGGCGGTTCGCTGAACGAAGCCGTCGAACTGACGGGCCTGTTCATCGACAAGGGACCGGTCGTGATGCAGCGCAATGCCGAAGGCAAGGTCGACGTGGAAAGCGACACCAACGCGGGCCTGGCCTGGGATGGTCCGATGGGCGTGCTGATCAACCGTGGTTCCGCTTCCGCGTCCGAGATTTTCGCCGCCGCCGTGCAAGATTACGGCCGTGGCGTCATCATCGGCGAAGGCAGCTTCGGCAAGGGCACCGTGCAGACCTTGTTCAACCTCGACCGTTTCGGCGGCAGCGAGAAAGCCCGCTTCGGCGAGCTGAAGATGACCATCGCCCAGTTCTTCCGCATCAACGGCGGCACCACGCAGTTGCGCGGCGTCACGCCCGACATCAAGTTGCCTGCCATGTCGGACACGGAAAACTTCGGCGAATCGAGCTATGACAATGCCTTGCCATGGGTGGCCATCAAGCCGGCACCCTACATGCCGACGGGCGACCTGAAGGATATCGTGCCGCTGCTGGACAAGAAACATGAAGCGCGCGTGGCCAAGGACAAGGATTTCCAGTACTTGCTCGATGACATAGCCCTGGTCGTCAAGCAGCGCAAGGAAAACCAGATTTCGCTCAATGAAACCGTGCGCCGCAAGGAGCGCGATGCCCAGGAAGCGCGTGCCAAGGCCCGTGAAAAACGCCTGATCGCGCAGATTTCGAATCCGGCCGACGACCTGGTGGTGATTCCCGATCCGAAAGACGTGCTGAAGGGCGCGAAGGCGGCCAACAAGACGGCCAAGCAGATCGCCGCCGTGAAGGGCGCCTTGCGCACCGACGACGGCTTGCAGGGCGACGAGCGCGCGCTGAGTGCCGAACTGGACGCCGAAACGGCCGCCAAGAGCGCCAAGGACGTGCTGCTGAACGAAGCGGCGCGCATCCTGGCCGACGAAGTGGCGCTGATCAAGGCCGATACCCGCATGGCGGCCAAGGTCTTGCCGTATGGCGCGGATGGCAAGGCGACGCCGGTGACGGCAGCGAAGTAAGGAACTTGGGGTCAGACCCGCCGGGTCTGACCCCAGCTTTTGCTTTGGGGCGGGGGAGAGTTATCCGTATGGCGTATTTCTATCATTCCAACAATCAATTGGATGGATATGCCGCGATGCAGCATAATGCACTTGTCTCCTCTATTCTCCTCCAAGAAAATAGATTCAGCCCGCTCTCGCAGCGGGCTTTTTTTGCCTCAGATTCTGTGCGTGCTCGCTTGTACGTCGGGTTGAGCGGCCAGCAAGGCCGTGATCCAGCCGGCAAACGCCTGCAGCTTGGGCGTGGCCAGGCGGCCTTGCGGCGTCAGCAGCGACATCGGCATGGGTGTCGGCGGGTGCTCTGTCAGCACGGCGACAAGGGCGCCGCTGTCGAGGTGCGCGCGCACCGGTACACGGCCGCCTGCGCCAGTCCCAGCCCCTGCAGCGCGCAATCGACGCTGGCGTCGGCGTCGTTGACGGCGATGGGGCCGGCCATCTGCACGCGCAGCACTTCCTTGCCTTGTTGAAAATCCCAGTCGAAGGCGCGTCCCGTGCGGCCCGAGTAATGCATGATGCCCTGGTGCGCGGCCAGGTCGGCCAGGGTGTGCGGCGTGCCGTGCCGCGCCAGGTAGGCGGGCGAGGCGCACGTGACGAAGCGCATCAGGCCGATCTGCTTGCCGATGAAGGCGGAATCCTGCAAGGTGCCCACGCGCAAGGCGCAATCGATGCCTTCCTGCGTCAGGTCGACCAGGCGGTCCGTCAGGCTCAGCTGCAATTGCACGTCCGGCCAGACGGCGTGGAAGTGCGCGATATGCGGCACGACCAGCCTGCGGCCCACCGTATTGGGCAGGTTGATGCGCAGCAAGCCGCGCGGTTTTGTCGCGTCGGGGCCGCGAAACGCCAGTTCCGCCGTATCGACGGCCTTCAGGATATCTATGCAATGGCGAAAGTACTCGGCGCCTTCCGGCGTCAGCGACAAACGGCGCGTGGTTCGCTGCAGCAATTGCGTGCCCAGGTAGGCTTCCAGCTTTTGCAGGGTGGCCGTCAGCGCGGCGCGGGGCAAATTCAAGGTCTCGGCCGCCTTGGAAAAACTGTTGGCTTCGACGATGCGCACGAAGGTCTGCATGGCCTTGATCTTGTCCATGGGATAGCTTCCATTCTCATTGTTCATTTTATGTGAAAAGTATAAGTGGATTATGCCCTAATTATCTTGGGCTCGACTTTGCCTAGAATGGCGACATCCCTATCGAACCGAGGAAACAACATGAACAAGGCCTCATCTTCCGCTCCCCACGACATTGCACCGGCCATGGTGCTGCTGCTGGCCATCGCTTCCGGCCTGATCGTGGCGAATCTGTACTACGCGCAAACCCTCGTCGGGCCCATCAGCGCCTCGACGGGGCTGTCGGCCAAGGCGGCCGGGCTGATCGTCACCCTGACACAGGTCGGCTATACCCTGGGCCTGCTGTTTGTCGTGCCGCTGGGCGACTTGCTGGAAAACCGCCGCCTGATCGTCACGGCCTTGCTGGTGACGGCCACGGCCCTGGTGGCGGCGGCCCTGAGTACAGGCGCCATCGTCTTCCTCGCTGCCGCGCTGGCCATCGGCCTCGGTTCCGTGGCGGCGCAAGTGATCGTGCCGTTTGCCGCCCACCTGTCGCAGGAAGCGACGCGGGGCCAGACGGTGGGCAAGGTGGTCAGCGGCTTGTTGCTGGGCATCATGCTGGCCCGTCCCGTGGCGTCATTGGTGGCCGCGCACGCCAGCTGGCACGTGGTGTTTGGCGGCGCCGCCGTGCTGATGCTGGCGCTGGCTGCCGTGCTGCGCCGTGCCTTGCCCGTGCGCCAGCCCGTGTCGAGCATGCGCTATCCTGCCCTGATGGCGTCGCTGTGGCATTTGCTGCTGGGCACGCCCGTGCTGCGCCGCCGCGCCGCCTATCACGCGGGCCTGTTTGGCGCCTTCAGCCTGTTCTGGACCGTCACGCCGCTGGTGCTGGCCAGCCCCGCGTTCGGCCTGTCGCAAACGGGCATCGCCATCTTTGCCCTGGTGGGCATGGCGGGCGCCGTCGCCTCGCCCATCGCGGGCCGCCTGGCGGACGCAGGCCACACCTTGCCGGCCACGGCCGCCGCGCTGGCGCTGGGCATCGCCGCGTTTGCCTTGCCCATGTTCGCCCCGGAATCGAAGCACGTGGCGCTGGGCTTGCTGGTGGTGGCGTCCATCGTGCTCGACATGGGCGTGGCGGCCAACCTGGTATTGGGCCAGCGCGCCATCTTCAGCCTGGGCGCGGAAGTGCGGGGCCGCCTGAACGGCCTGTATTTCGCGCTGTTCTTTGCCGGCGGTGCGGCTGGCTCGGCCATCGGTGCCTGGGTGTACGCCAGCTACGGCTGGCAGGCAACCTTGCTGGCCGGCATGGCATTTCCTGGCCTCGCCATGCTGGTGTGGCTGGCAGAATTTTTACCGCTGGCCACGCGCCGCACGGCTTGAAACCCTGATGGCGCCTCATTATCACGGATGGATATTTCTATCATCATGAAGATAAAGTGGCGTGATATGCCGCAATGCCGCAAGATGCACTTGTCTCCTCTATCTCCTCCAAGGAAATAGATTCAGCCCGCTTCCATAGCGGGCTTTTTTTGCCGTTTTAAATTAAATCAATACCAATCAGATTACTACCAGGTCCAGCGCCCGCATGAAGTTGGCCGCCTGCGCATGCGTGATGACGGCGCCTTTCAGCAGCGCTGCTTCGCTCAATTTGAAACCGTCGATATCGGCGCCGCGCAAGTCCGCGCCCTGGAACTTCGCCAGCTTGATGGTGGCGTTGCGCAGGCTGCCACCTTCGAAGACGGCCTCGCGGAAGTCGCAGCCGGCCAGGTAGGCGTCGGAAAAATCCAGCTGTTTTAATGTCGCCTTGCGGAACGAGAACCCGCGCAGGTCGGCGCCCACCAGCAGGCTGTCTTCGAACGTCAAGCCCAGGTGGGCCGCTTCCTCGAACGAGGCGCCCGTCAGCTTGCAGCCGCGGTAGGCGGCCGAGGCCAGCTTGGCGCGCCGCCATTTCGTGTTGTTCAGGTCGCAGCCTTCGAAACTGGCGTCGACGGCGTCGACGGATTCGAAGTCGGCGCTGCCCGCGCGGCAGCGGCGCCAGGTGCTGCGCGCAAGCTTGCTGGCAAACAAGTTGGTGTCGGCAAAGGTGCAGCGTTCAAAGGTGCAGCCCTGCAAATCGAGGCGCGACAGGTCTTCACCGTCAAAGGCGCAATCGATGAAGTGGTGCACAGGCAGGGCCAGCTGCTGCTCCATGCCGGCGCGGTCCAGGGTCATGCCAGTTACTGCGGTGTCGTGTGTTGCCATCCGTTTTTTCCTCATCAAAGCAGGGGAGGGATGGCGCGGCGGGAAGATGCACGAACCAGAACACCTCCCCGGCTGGTGTAACAGCCAAGGGTCAGCGCCGTGGGTCCGCGTGGGCGGGAGCATGACTGGACGGTGCCAGGCACTTACCGGGTTACCAACCGGTGCGCTCATTTTCGATCTGGGCGTATTGTAGCGTGTCCGAATCGGCCTTGCCAGTTCTTGCGAAGCCAGGTTAGTATCGTTGCAGGCGCAGCCACTGCGCCAACGTCGCTCGGACGGATCCGGGCGCTTACGTACAGAGATAACCATGACCGACAGCCAAGCTCCGCGCAGCTTTTCGCGCATCAATCGCCTTCCCCCTACGTTTTCAATATCACCGCCGAACTCAAGATGGCCGCGCGCCGCCGTGGCGAGGACATCATCGACATGTCGATGGGCAATCCCGATGGCGCCACCCCGGCCCACATCGTGGACAAGCTGGTCGAGACGGTGAAACGGCCCGACACGCACGGCTATTCCGCATCAAAAGGAATTCCGCGCCTGCGCCGCGCGATTGCGCACTGGTACAAGAAGCGCTACGAGGTCGACATCGACCCGGACAGCGAAGCCATCGTCACCATCGGCTCGAAAGAGGGACTGGCGCATTTGATGCTGGCGACGCTCGACCGGGGCGACACGGTGCTGGTGCCGAACCCCAGCTACCCGATCCATATCTGGGGCGCCGTCATCGCGGGCGCCGATATCCGCTCCGTGCGCATGGGGCCGGGCGTGGATTTCTTTGCCGAACTGGAACGGGCGATCCGCGAAAGCTACCCGAAGCCGAAGATGATGGTGCTGGGTTTTCCATCGAACCCCACGGCGCAATGCGTGGAACTGGAATTTTTGAAAGAGTCGTGGCGCTGGCGAAACAGCACAATATCCTGGTGGTGCACGACCTGGCGTATGCCGACATCACCTTCGATGGCTGGAAGGCGCCGTCCATCATGCAGGTGCCGGGCGCGCGCGACGTCGCCGTGGAATTTTTCACCATGTCGAAAAGCTACAACATGGCGGGCTGGCGCATCGGTTTCATGGTCGGCAACGCTGAACTGGTGGCGGCCCTGGCGCGCATCAAGAGCTACCACGACTACGGCAGTTTTACCCCGGTGCAAGTGGCGGCCATTGCCGCGCTGGAAGGCGATCAGAGTTGCGTGACGGAAATCTGCGCGCAATACCAGCGCCGCCGCGACGTGCTGGTGAAAGGCTTGCATGAAGCAGGCTGGATGGTGGAAAAACCGAAGGCGTCGATGTATATCTGGGCGCATATCCCCGAGGCTTATCGTCACCTGGGCTCGCTGGAATTTGCCAAGCTGCTGTTGCAAAAGGCCAAGGTGAGCGTGTCGCCCGGCATCGGCTTCGGCGAGTACGGCGATGAATACGTGCGCTTCGCCCTGATCGAAAACGAGGCTCGCGTGCGGCAGGCGCTGCGCGGCATCAAGAATATGTTGCGTTCCGGCGACGGAAAGACGGAAGCGGCAGCATAAAAGTTGCTGCATGGAATTGTCTGTTGCCCCTAATATCACTGCTGTGTATTTCTGACATCACGAATATAAAGTGGTTTTATATGCTGCAACGCGGCATCATTCATCTGTCTCCTCTATCTTCCTCCAAGGAAATAGATTCAGCCCGCTCCCGCAGCGGGCTTTTTTTGCCTGTCGTTTTGGCCCTCGCTTTCCGGCCGGCACGCTCGGCGAACGGGGCGGCCGGCTTCGCGCAGCATGGCCCGATGGATTGTTCTGCTACGGTCTCACATGAATGTTAATAATGGATATATGAAGTTTTACCATTATTTTTCATGGATGAAAGCCTCTATGATGTCTCCATACTTCATCAGGAGGACTACCGCCATGACCGTCACGACACACAATCTGGGCTACCCGCGCATCGGCGCCAAACGCGAACTGAAATTCGCCCTGGAAGACTACTGGAAGGGCAAGAGCAGCCTGGCCGCGCTGGAAGGCCAGGGCGCCGAACTGCGCCAGCGCCACTGGCAAGACCAGCATGCGCTGGACCTGGCGCCCGTGGGCGACTTTTCCTTCTACGACCAGGTGCTGGATCTGAGTTTTACCTTGGGCAACTTGCCTCAGCGCGTGCGCGGCCTGGACGGCGCCGCGCTCGACAACTATTTCCGCGTGGCCCGCGGCCGCTCGGCCAGCGACAGCGATTGCAGCTGCGTCCATGCCGGCGAAATGACGAAATGGTTCGACACCAATTATCACTACATCGTGCCGGAATTCGCGGCCGAGACACAATTCAAGCTCGACAGCAGCCGCCTGCTGCGGCAACTGGCGCAAGCGCGCCAGCTCGGCGTGAACGCCAAACCCGTGCTGATCGGCCCCGTCACCTATTTGTGGCTGGGCAAGGCCAAGGATGATTCCGACAAGCTGGCGCTGCTGCAAGGCTTGCTGCCCGTCTACGTGCAACTGCTGCAGGAACTGGCGGCCCAAGGCGTGGAGTGGGTGCAGATCGATGAGCCGATACTCGTCACGGAACTCGACGGCGCCTGGCAGCAGGCGCTCGTCACGGCCTACGATGCCTTGAGCAAGGTCAATCACGTCAAACTGCTGCTGGCCACGTATTTCGGCAAGCTGCAAGACAACCTGGCGCTGGCGTGCAAGCTGCCCGTGCAAGGCTTGCACCTCGATGCCGTCAACGCCCGCGATGAAGTGGAGCAAGTGATCGCCCAATTGCCCGCCACCAGCGTGCTGTCGCTGGGTGTGGTGAATGGCCGCAATATCTGGAAGACGGATTTGACGCAAGTGCTGGCGTGGCTGGAACCCGTGCACGCCAGCCTGCAAGACCGTTTGTGGATCGCCCCGTCGTGCTCGCTCCTGCACGTGCCCGTCGACCTGGACAGCGAACAAAAGCTCGACGCCGACATCCACTCCTGGCTGGCCTTCGCCCGCCAGAAACTCGATGAAGTGCACGCCATCGCCGGCGCCCTGAACCATGGCCGCGCCTCCGTGCAGGCGGCGCTGGACGCCAATCATGCAGCCGTGCAAGCGCGCCGCCAGTCGGGCCGCGTGCACAATCCGCACGTGAAAGCGGCCGTGGCGTGCATAGCCGCCAGCATGGGCCGGCGCGTAAGCGGCTATGCGGAGCGTGCCGCCAAGCAAGCTGCACTGCTGCAACTGCCCCTGTATCCGACGACGACCATCGGCTCCTTCCCGCAAACGGCGGAAATCCGCCAGGCGCGCAGCCAGTTCCGCAGCGGCCAGCTGAATGAAGCCAGTTACAAAAAACTGATGCAGGCGGAAATCGCCCATTGCGTGCAGGAACAGGAAACGCTGGGCCTGGACGTCTTCGTGCACGGCGAGGCGGAACGCAACGACATGGTGGAATATTTCGGTGAACAGCTCGACGGCTACGCCTTCAGCCAGTTCGGCTGGGTGCAATCGTACGGTTCGCGCTGCGTCAAGCCGCCCATCCTGTTCGGCGACATCAGCCGCCCCCGCGCCATGACGGTCGAGTGGAGCACCTACGCCCAGTCGCTGACGGGCAAGCCGATGAAAGGCATGCTGACGGGTCCCGTCACCATCCTGAACTGGTCCTTCGTGCGCGACGACCAGCCCCGCAGCGTGTCGTGCCACCAGCTGGCGCTGGCCATGCGCGCCGAGGTGCAGGACCTGGAGCGGGCCGGCATCCGCGTGATCCAGATCGACGAGGCGGCACTGCGCGAAGGCCTGCCACTGCGTCAATCCCAGTGGGCCGACTACCTGCGTTGGGCCGTGGAATCGTTCCGCATCACGGCCAATGGCGTGGCCGACGAGACGCAGATCCACACGCATATGTGCTATTCGGAATTCAACGACATCATCGCGCAGATCGCGGACATGGATGCGGACGTCATCACGATCGAAACGTCGCGCTCCGACATGAAATTGCTGGACGCCTTCGACGATTTCAATTATCCGAATGACATCGGCCCCGGCGTCTACGACATCCACTCGCCCAACATCCCGAGCCAGGAACAGATGGTGGCATTGATGCGCAAGGCAGCCGAACGCATTCCCGCGCGGCGCCTGTGGGTCAACCCCGATTGCGGCCTGAAGACGCGCGGCTGGAAGGAAGTGATTCCCGCGCTCGCCAACATGGTGGCGGCAGCGAAAACCTTGCGTGCCGATAACGTCGCCTGAGGACGGCAGGGGAGAGGGCAGATATAGGGAATAGCTATTTCTGTCATCACAACATGCAATTGGATTTATATGTTGCGACGCGGCATCATGCACCTGTCTCCTCTACTTCCTCACAGGAATTAGATTCAGCCCGCTCCCGCAGCGGGCTTTTTTTGCCGTTGCACCTTATCGCGCGGGTCGCCACGGCTGCATCGCTTAAGATACCCTTGCTAAACCATGCACAAGGAGACAAGTTGATGACACCTTTGTTTTACGCAGCCGGCATGCTGGCGCTGATGGCGCTCGGCGCATGCTCGGAGGAGCGGCATCCGCTTGATCGCCACTTGGGCCAGTTGCGTCCGGAGACGGTCGCCGCGCTGCCCGATATGGGGTGGCCGCCCGGCACGCTGCTGTGCCCGCTGACCATGTATCAGAGCGAGCTGCCCGGTTCGGCGCCTCCTGCGGACAGGGTCAACGCCTTCCTTAAGCAAAAGCAATTCCTGGGGGATGAAGGCCTTTGGTCGCTCATCGTTGTCAAACCGATGCCCGAAGGGGACGCCGGCATCGAACAGTTGCTTTTCAAGCGCGCGGACTATGACGTGTTCAATGAGCCGGAAATGCTCAAGCGCGATGGAGGGACATTGCCGACGGGGTTTGTGCCGCAGACTTGCGTATCGGTGGAACGCGCCCGCGTGCTGGTCACTCGCCCGCAAAGATCGGATCGAACGCTGATTGTTTTTGGAGCGGTCTGAACGAGATATTGATAGACGCTATTTCTGTCATCACAACATGCAATTGGATTTGTATGTTGCGACGCGGCATTATGCACCTGTCTCCTCTACTTCCTCACAGGAATTAGATTCAGCCCGCTCCCGCAGCGGGCTTTTTTTGCCCGTTTTTAAGGCGCAAACCTGCGCACGCTTGCTTGTCATCATCGCCATCGTGTTGCTTTTGTGCATGCTAAACTGGGCCTTCCCCAGACCAAGGTTGCCCGATGCTTCAATTATTTCGCCACACGCTGGAGTCCACGCCCATCCTCGCCCTGTTTCTCGTCATCGGCGCCGGTTATGCGCTGGGGCGCATCAGCGTGTTCGGCTTTTCGCTGGGCGTGGGCGGCGTGCTGTTCGCGGGGCTGGCGCTGGGCGCCTTTGCGCCCGGTTCCGTGCCGCCGCCGATGGTCGGCTCCATCGGTCTGCTGCTGTTCCTGTATGGCATAGGCGTGCAGTACGGCGTGCAGTTCTTCGCCGGCTTGCGCGGGGCGGGGCAAAAACACAATCTGATCGCCTTTGCCGCCGTCATGGGCGGCCTGGCCGTGTCCGTCTGGGGCGGGCAGTGGATCGATATCTCGCTGCGCATGGCCAGCGGCGTGTTTGCCGGCGCCATGACCAGCACGGCGGCCCTGCAGGCGGCGCTGGAAGCGTCGCACGGCAATGGCGACGCGGCCGTCGGCTATGCGGTGGCGTATCCGTTCGGCGTCGTCGGTCCCATGCTGGGCCTGTACCTGGCCGGGCGCATCCTGAAACCTGTGCTGACGCCGCCGCCGGCGCCCATCGTCGTGTCCGAAATTACCATTGACGAAGCGAAACTGGCGGGCGCGGCCCTGTCCGAACTGGCCGACGGCCCGCTGGCCGGCGTGCAAGTGATCGGCGTGCGCCAGGGCCACCAGAACCGCTTGCCCGATCCTGGCCTGGTGCTTGGCGTGGGCGACGCGCTGATGGTATCGGGCACGGTGGCGGGCGTGGAGGCGGCGCGCACGGCGCTGGGCCACCTCGACCCGGGGCGGCTGATGAAGGACCGCAGCACGTTCGACGGCACGGAAGTGTTCGTGTCGGACGCGGAAATCGTCGGCGTGCCCTGGGCGAGCTGAACCTGTCGAAAGACTTTCCGCTGCAGATCGCCTTCATCCGCCGCGGCGACGCCATGATTTTGCCGCACCCGTTCCTGACCCTGGAATTTGGCGACAGGGTGATGGCTATTGCGCCAGCGAAACATGCGGCCGACGTGCGCAAGCTGTTCGGCAATTCCATCACGGCCACGGCCGAGTTCAGCTATGTGTCGCTGGGCATGGGCATGGTGCTGGGAGTGCTGCTGGGCCTGGTGCCCATCCCCTTGCCGTGGATAGGCTCGTTCAGCCTGGGCCTGGCCGGCGGTCCGCTGGTGATGGCGCTGATCCTGGGACGGCTGGGCAGGGTGGGCAAGATCAGCTGGCGCCTGCCCCTGTCGGCCAACCTGGTCATGCGCAACTACGGCTTGACGATTTTCCTCGCCTCCGTCGGCATGGCCTCCGGCTTGCCGTTCGTGCAGCAGGTGGGCGCCGACGGCTTGCCCATGCTGGCGCTGGGGGCCGTCACGGTGCTGGTGGTGGTGGCCCTCGTGGTGATTTTGGGCAAGGTCTTCCTGCGCCTGCCGTTTCCCGAGTTGCTCGGTATCGCGGCCGGCGCCACGGGCAACCCGGCCGTGCTGGTGTTCGCCAACCGCCTGGCCAAATCGGACCGCCCGAACCTCGGCTACGCGATGATTTTCCCCAGCATGACCATCGTCAAGATCGTCGCCGTGCAGGTGTTGCTGCATTTGTATGGCTGATGGCGGCAAGAGTCAATCTCGTGCAGGGCCAAGTTGTTTGTTGGCATTAACAAAGTGGATGCCAAAAGCCAGCAGCAAAGCCGCAGCGGCGAAACCTGCGGCAAGCCAGAGGTTGGCCGAGAGGCCCAGCCTGTCCACGGCTTGACCGCCGGCCCACGCCCCGAGCGCAATGCCGATATTGAAGACTCCCACATACAGCGCGGCGACGATCTCCACGGCCCCGGGCGCCGCCTTCAGCATCAAGGTCATCAGGCCGACCGATACGCCGCCGTAGGCCAGTCCCCAAGCCAGCAACACCACGCCGCCAGCGATGCTGGAGTCGCCGACAGCCAGAAACAGCAGTGGCGTGAGCAGCAGGCCGCCCGCGATGGCTAGGATGGTTGGCGCTGCGCGCCGCGCCGCAACGCCGCCGGCCAGGAAGTTGCCAATGATGCCCGCGAAGCCATAGGAAAACAGCAGTGTGCCCAGCCATTGCGCATCAAACCCCGACATCGACAGCAGCAGCGGGCGCACGAAGGTAAAGGCCGTGAAATGGCTGCTTACAAGCAACAGGGTCAGGAGCAGCCCCGCCTGCAACTGCCGGTTGTGCAGCTGTTTTCCGAATTGGCGCAAGGTCGTCGAACCGGCAGCGGGCAGGGCGGGAATGACAGCCAGATGCAGCACCAGTACCAGGCCGCTGAACAGCGCCATGGCGCCGAAGGCCCAGCGCCATCCTGCAACGTCGCCGATTTGTGCGCCTAGCGGCACACCCAGCACGGAAGCGGCCGCCACGCCACCGAAGATAATCGACGTTGCCAGGCCGATCGAGCGGGCAGGAACAAGCCGGGACGCCAGACCGCCGGCGATGGCCCAGATTCCGCCCATGCAAAAACCGACGAGAACACGTGCCGCCAGCATCCACGCCATGTTCTGCGCCAGAGCCGAGGCTATGTTTGCGAGCAACAATAGAGTGAGCAAGCCACAGAGAATTGTGCGCCGGTCCAGGTTTCCCGAGACGATCACGACCAGCGGCGCGAACAAGGCCGCCAGCAATGCTGGCAGCGAGATCATCAGCCCGGCGGTTCCGGTGGAGGTGCCCAGGGTGTCAGCGATCGGCGTCAACAGGCCGACCGGCAGCATTTCCGTCGTCACGACCGAAAAGGTGGCCATGCCGACAGCGCTGACCGCCAGCCACGGGTGGCGGACAGCCGTTTCTGCGGCAGCATAGGGGGACGTATTCATGGTGCATATCCTTCATTTGATCATTCGATAAACGGCTTGTGCCGGCGGCGTCGGACCGCTGCTATGCAGTGGCAGCGCATGCCGAGGGGGATCGATATCGGTCCCTGCATGCGATGCTTGCAGCGGAGACGCGTCCCAGTGATAATACATACATCGCGTATGAATAGTATATATTCATACGCACTGTATGTAAACAATCATACGTTATGTATGTAAGGAGAAAGCAATGGTTCGCCGCACGCGTGTGGAGATGGAAGAAACCCGAGCATCGTTGCTGGCTACCGCCCGCACAGTGTTCAGCGAGCGCGGTTATGCCGATACGTCAATGGACGACCTCACCGCGCAGGCAGGACTGACGCGGGGTGCGCTGTATCATCACTTCGGCGATAAGAAGGGCTTGCTGCTGGCGGTGGTAGAGCAGATCGACGCGGAAATGGATGGTCGCCTGCAAAGCATCTCCGACAGCGCTGGCGATCTGTGGGAAGGCTTTCGCCATCGCTGCCGTGCCTATCTGGAGATGGCCCTGGAGCCGGAAATTCAGCGCATCGTTTTACGCGATGCCAGGGCGGTGCTGGGGGCGCTTCACCGGACTCGCAGCGTCATTGCCTCGAGTCGATGCAAGGGCTTATCCGCGAGCTGATTCATCAAGGCATCGTGGTCGACACTTGCCCAGAGGCACTGGCTTCGATGATCTACGGCAGTCTGGCAGAAGCGGTGTTCTGGATCGCCGACGGTGACGAAGGCAATGCGCGCTTGATAAAAGGAGTTGCGGCATTGGAATTGCTTCTACGTGGGCTGTTACTAAAAAAGTAATCGTGAAAAGTGGCAATCTCGTCAGAAGCGGACATTTCCGTAGAACCCTTGAGGTTAATTTTATTGCAATAATATGAAACCTTGGATGACTGAAGCCAAACCAGTTTCGTTGCTGAATGTAGAGCTTTGCTTTCTCTTGAAGAAAGAGTTCTATTTCGGTCCGGACAGACATGCAGGCGTGGACACGTCAACATGTACACAGTGACTTCAGCTGCCTTCATTTCCACGGTCTGAACCATCCATGGTGCTTACGTCCGAACTTGGCGGACGAGAGGGCGAGTTGGCTGCCTACTACCGGCAGGTGGTGGAATTGGCCATCCGCCATGGAATGAATTTCAATTCGATTCGCCACCACTTCTGGGTGCGGTTGTGGATGTGGAATGGCAGGGGTGAGCTTTGAAGGGTTCAATCATTAACACGGAGGAAAAACATGCAAGTCAAGCGTATCGTTGCCAATGTCCCCGTGTCGGATCCGGGCCTGGCGCGGAGGTTTTACCAGGAGGTGCTGGGCCTGAGCCTGCTGATGGACCACGGCTGGATCATGACGTATGGTGCGCAAACCGAGATGAGTGTTCAAGTGAGCTTCGCCACGCAAGGCGGCTCGAACACGGCCGTGCCAGACCTGTCGATTGAAGTCGATGACGTGGATGCCGCATTTGCACGCATGGTTGCTGCAGGGTTTGCCATCGAGTATGGGCTGAGCGATGAACCCTGGGGCGTCAGGCGCTTTTTCGTGCGCGACCCTTTTGGCAAACTCATCAATATTCTGTCGCACGCATAAGCGAGATGCTGACGGCGGCTTCGGGCCGCCAGCCGGCCAATGCCACCCGGCGCCGGCCTGCGTAAAGGGCTGGCGCCGCTCCCAATCTGTTGTACAATCCTTGAGAACGGTCGTGCTTTTTTGTGCGCTGAGCTTCCTTGCGTGCAGTCATCACGGCAACCGACAAGAACAAGGAGACAGACATGGACCTGCATTACACGGCCGGGGAGACGGCGTTCCGCGACACGGTGCGCGCCTTCCTCGACACCCATCTGCCGGCGGACTTGCAGCGCAAGGTGCGCCAGCATCTGCGCCTGAACCGCGATGACTATGTGCGCTGGCACAAGATTGTCGCGCAGCAAGGCTGGGCCGCGCCAGCCTGGCCCGTCGAATACGGCGGCACGGGCTGGACGTCCGTGCAGCGCCATATCTGGGAAGACGAGTGCGCGCGCGCCGCCACGCCCCCGATTTTGCCTTTCGGCATCAACATGGTGGCGCCCGTCATCATGGCCTTCGCCAACGCCGAACAAAAGGCATATTACTTACCGCGTATCCTCAACTGCGACGACTGGTGGTGCCAGGGCTATTCGGAGCCCGGTGCCGGTTCCGACCTCGCGTCCCTGAAAACCACGGCCGAGCGCGACGGCGACCACTACATCGTCAACGGCCAGAAAACCTGGACGACGCTGGGCCAGTACGCGGACATGATCTTTTGCCTGGTGCGCACGGACAGCACGGTGCGCAAGCAGGAAGGCATCAGTTTCTTGCTGATCGACATGAAAACGCCGGGCATCACCGTGCGCCCCATCATCATGCTCGATGAAGAACACGAAGTGAACGAAGTCTTTTTTGATAATGTGCGCGTGCCCGTCAGCAATCTGGTCGGCCAGGAAAACAAGGGCTGGACCTACGCCAAGTATCTGCTGGGGCACGAGCGCACGGGCATCGCCGCCGTGGGCCGCTCCAAGCGCGAGCTGACTTTTCTCAAGCAGCTTGCCATGCAGCAGACCAAGCGCGGCGCGCCGCTGCTGCACGATGCCGCGTTTGCGGCCAAGGTCGCCACCCTGGAAATCGAATTGATGGCGCTGGAAATGACGGTCTTGCGCGTCATCAGCGAAGAGGGCAAGGGGCCGGGGCCGCAGGCGTCCATGCTGAAGGTGCGCGGTTCGGAACTGCAGCAGCAACTGACGGAACTGATGGTGGAAGCCATCGGCCCGCAAGCCTTGCCATTCGACCCGGCATTTCTCGAAGGCAGCGCGCCGCACAGCAGCGCTGGCGACGACCTGGCCGCGCCGCTGGCCGCGTATTACTTCAATTACCGCAAGACATCGATCTATGGCGGCTCGAATGAAATCCAGAAAAACATCATCACGCAGATGATCCTGGGCCTGTAAGCCAGAAGGAGACGACATGGACTTCCAATTCAATCAGGAACAGCAGCAATTCGCCGACGCGCTCCGGCGCTGGGTCGACAAGGATTACCCGTTTGAGATGCGGCAAACCATCATCCATTCCGCCACGGGCACGTCCGATGCGGCCTGGGCAACGCTGGCCGAGCTGGGCATGACGGCCTTGCCTCTGCCGGCCGCCGCGGGCGGTTTCGACGGCACGGCCGTCGATATGCTGCTGGTGATGCAGGAACTGGGTCGCGGCCTGGTGGTCGAACCATACCTGGCTACCGTGCTGGGCGCGCGCTTTTTGACCCTGGCGGGCGGCCATGACGCCGTGCTGGAACAGGTGGCCAGCGGCAGCCTGAAGCTCGCGTGTGCGCTCGGTGAACGCCAGTCGCGCCACGACCTGCACGATATCGCCACCACGGCCATCGCCAGCGGCGACGGTTTCGTGCTCGACGGCGAGAAGACCGTCGTCATCCATGGTGCCCAGGCGGGCGCGCTGATCGTCTCGGCGCGCAGCGGCGGCGGCCAGATGGACACGGACGGCATTTCGCTGTTCCTCGTGCCCGTTGACGCGCCCGGCGTTTCCGTGCGCGACTACCGCACCATCGATGGCCAGCGCGCCGCCACCGTGACCTTCGTGCAAGTGGTGCTGGGGCACGATGCGCTGGTCGGACAAAAGGGGCAGGGCTGGCCCGTGCTCGATGCCGCACTCGACTATGGCGCCGCCCTGCTGTGTGCGGAAGCCGTGGGCGCCATGGATGCCATCTTTGCCGCCACGCTCGACTACTTGAAGACGCGCCAGCAGTTCGGCGCGCCGATCGGCAAGTTCCAGGCCTTGCAGCATCGCATGGCCGACATGTTCATCCACCTGGAGCAGGCCCGTTCGATGGCCATGCTGGCCGCCGCCAAGGCCGGCAGCGAGGACGCGGCGGAGCGGCGCCGCACGGTTTCGGCCGCCAAGGCGCGCGTAGGCCTGGCCGCCACCTTTGTCGGCCAGCAAGCCGTGCAATTGCATGGCGGCATGGGCGTGACGGACGAATTGCCCGCCGCCCATCATTTCAAGCGCCTCTCCATGATCGCCCTGACCCTGGGCGACGTGGAGCACCACATCGAGCGCTTTATCGCCCAGCCGGGCTTCTTGCCGACGGAGACCGCATGACCGCATTGACCGGAATCAGCCCCAAGCACTGGTATTTCGAAGACTTTACGCAGGGCCTGGAAATCGACCTGGGCCAGCGCCACGTGACGGAGGCGGAAATCATCGCCTTCGCCACGGATTTCGACCCGCAGCCGTTCCACGTCGATCATGCTGCGGCGGAAAAACCATCTTCAAGGGCGTCATCGCCAGCGGCTGGCATACCTGCGGCATGATGATGCGCCTGGTGGTAGATAACCTGCTCAAGCATTCATCCAGCATGGGCTCGCCCGGCCTGGACAGCATCCGCTGGCTCAAGCCCGTGCGCGCGGGCGACACCCTGCAGCTGACCTACCAGGTCAAGGAAGTGCGCCCGTCGACGTCGAAGCCGGACCGCGGCATCGTCATTTCCGTGTGGAGCGTGCGCAACCAGCATGGCGACGTGGTGACCACCGTCGAAGGCATGGGCATGTTCGGCCGCCGTCCGGCGGGAGAGCAGCATGCGTGACATCGCCGGCATCGCCGGTTTCCAGGCCTTGTCGGGCCAGCACGTGGCCGTCTCCGACTGGCTCACCATCACGCAGCAGCGCATCGACACCTTTGCCGACGCCACGGACGACCATCAGTGGATCCACGTGGACGCCGAGCGCTGCGCGCGCGAGTCGCCGTACGGCTGCACCGTGGCGCACGGCTTTCTGACCTTGTCCCTGTTGCCCGCCATGCTTGCGGGCGCCTTGCACATGGCCGGCATCCGCATGGCCATCAATTACGGCCTGAACAAGGTGCGCTTTCCCGCCCCCGTGCCCGTCGGCAGCCGCCTGCGCGCGCGGCTCGATATCCTGTCCGTCGAGGACGTGCCGGAAGGCGCGCAAGTGAACTGGGCCGTCACGATGGAGAGGGAAGGCGACACGAAACCCGTGTGCGTGGCGGAATTTCTGATGCGCTGCTATCCCTGAGCTGCAAGCTGAGCCCACATCGTAGGTCGGCGTAGGTCGGTTTAGCCCGCAGGGCGTAAGCCGACGCAGGTGCGCGCGCCTCCTCTTTACTCCCCTCCGACGCGCAATACCTGTCCCGCCCCGTCTGCTTGGCGCGGTACAGCAGGGCGTCGGCGGCGCGGATCAGGGCGCTGGGATCCATGCCTTCGGTGGGCATGACGCTGGTCATGCCCAGGCTGACGCTGACGTGCGGGCCGACGCTGGACCTGGCGTGGGGAATTTCCAGCGCGCGCACTTCGTCGAGGATGCGCTGGGCCACCACTTCGGCGCCGTCGCGCGTTTCCTGCGGCAGCAGGATGATGAATTCCTCGCCGCCGTAGCGCGCCAGCAGGTCGGGCGGGCGCACGGCGCAGCGGCGCAGGGCGGCGCTCACCTGCTGCAGGCACAGGTCGCCCGCCTGGTGGCCATACGTGTCGTTGTAATCCTTGAAGTGATCGATATCGGCCATGATGAGGGCCATCGGCACGCCGTCGCGCGCGCAGCGCCGCCATTCGCTGTCCATCGTGTCGTTGAAGCTGCGCCGGTTGGCCACGCCCGTCAACGAGTCCGTCAGCGACAGTTCGCGCATGGCGTCGGCCTGCCGCTTGATGGTCAGCTGGCTGCGCACGCGGGCCCGCACGACGGCCGCGTTGAACGGTTTCGTGATGAAATCGACGGCGCCCGCTTCCAGCGCCCGCGTCTCATCCTCGGGCTGGTTCAGGGCCGTGACGAAAATGACGGGAATGGCGCTCAGGATGGCCGATTCGCGCAGCGCATTGCAGACGGCATAGCCATCCATGCCGGGCATGACGGCGTCGAGCAGGATCAGGTCCGGCAGCTGATTATGCGCAATCTCCAGCGCCTTTTCTCCGCTCAGGGCGAACAGCACATCGTGTTCCTCGCGCAGCAGCTGGTGCAGGATCTGGATGTTTTCCATGGCGTCATCGACGATGAGGATGCGCCCGTTCATGGCAAGATTGGTCCAGCTCACTTGTTTTCCTCTCGTTTCAGCTGGTCGAGCACGAGTTTTTCCGCTTCGGAAAAATCCAGTGTCTCGACCGCGTTGGCCAGCGCCAGGGCCGCTTCCCGGTCTGACTGTTGTAGCGCGGCGTGCAGGGCGTGGAATTGCGCCAGCGCCCTCAGATTATTGTTGCGGATCAGGACGAGCAGCTCGGTCAGGCCGGCGCGCAGGTCGACCGGCGCGCTGCCGGGCGCGGCCGCAGCGGGTTGGCTGCGCCGCAGGGGCGAGGGCAGGGTGCGCGCCGCTTCGATGACTTCCGCCATCGCCAGTTCCAGCTGTCCCAGCAAGGCGGCAGCGGCGTGCGATTGCCCCGTTTTCAGCGCCTTTTCCGCCTCGCCGGCCAGGCTGGCGACGTGGGCGGCGCCCAGGTTGGCCGCCACGCCGCAGACGCGGTGCAGCAGTTGCGCCGCCTGCCGCGTCTGGCCGGCGGCCAGCAGGCGCCGGGTGTCCACGACGGCGTCGCCTTGCGAATTCTCAAAGCGCTTGAGCAGGGCCAGGAAGGCGCCGTAATCGCCGCCGAAGCGGTGCAGGGCCGCCGCCAGGTCGATGCCGGGCACCGCGGCCGGCAGGTCCGGCGTTTGCGTGGCGGCATCGCCCACCTGCACGGCGCCGTCGCCGCCACCCGGGTGCGCGGGCACCAGCCGGGTCAGGGTCAGGATCATCTCGTCGACATCGATGGGCTTGGCCACGTGCGCATTCATGCCGCTGGCGACGGCGCGCAGGCGGTCTTCGTCCATGGCATTGGCCGTCATGGCGACGATGGGCAGGTCCGGCAAGCCCAGTGCGCGGATGGCCAGAGTGGCGTCATAGCCATTCATGACGGGCATCTGCAAATCCATCAGCACCACGTCCCAGGCTTGCGGGGTTTGCGCCAGCAGGTCGACGGCCAGCTTGCCGTTGGCGGCCACGGCCACGCGCGCGCCCGAGTGCAGCAGGATGTACTGCGCCACTTCCTGGTTGATTTCATTGTCTTCCACCAGCAGTACGCGCATGCCTTCCAGCAATCCCGACAGGGGCGTGGAAACGGGCAGCGCGGACGGTGCGTTGCGGCCATTGCGGCCGTCGCGCACGGCCGTCACGGCCGCCAGCAGGCGCGCCGGGGTGGCCGGTTTCGAGACGATGCCGGACAACATCAGGCTGTCGGCCAGGCGCTCGAGGTTTTCGCTGTCCTGGTCGGCCACCAGCATGATCACGGGCGGCAGCGCCAGGTGCGCGCCAGCGCGCGCCTCGGTGAGCATGGAAATGCCATCCATGCCCGGCATGGCCGCGTCCAGCAATACGATGTCTGCCGCCGGCCCGCCGCCGGCATGGGCCCGCAGCAGGGCCAGGCCGGCCGCGCCGCTGCCGGCGCTGCGGCTGTGCCAGCCCTGCGCCGCGCACCAGCCTTCCAGCATGGCGCGCACGCTGGCGTTGTCGTCGATGATCAGCAGCGTCAGATCCCTGGGCGCGGCCTTGCCCGGCGGCTCGGGCGGCGGCGCCACCTTGCCGAAGCGGCAGCTGAAGCGGAAGTCGGAACCCTGGCCCAGCGCGCTTTTCACGCTGAGCTGGCCGCCCATCAATTCCACCATGCGCCGGCAGATGGCCAGCCCCAGTCCCGTGCCGCCGTATTTGCGGCTGGTGCCGCTGTCGCCCTGGGAAAACGCGTCGAAGATGCGCTCCTGCTCGGCCGCGCCGATGCCGATGCCCGTGTCGCGCACGGAAAACTCCAGCGTCGCGCTGGCCGCATCCTCGGCCACCATGGCGATGGCCAGCACCACTTCGCCATGCGCGGTGAACTTAACGGCGTTGCCCACCAGGTTGATCAGGATCTGTTCCACGCGCAGGGCGTCGCCGATCAGTTCATCGGGCACGCCCGGGTCGAGCACGAACACGGGCTCCACGCCGCGCGCCCAGGCGCTGCTGGCCAGCAGGACGCCGACGCTGCCCAGCATGCGTTCGAGCTGGAAGCGGCGCTGTTCCAGCACCATCTGTCCCGCCTCGATCTTGGAAAAATCGAGCACGTCGTTGACGATATGGAGCAGCGACTGCGTGGCCATCTGGATCTTGCCGACGTAGCTGCGCTCGCGCCGTTCCAGCGGCGACTCTTCCAGCAGGCGCGCCAGGCCGATGATGGCGTTCATCGGCGTGCGGATTTCATGGCTCATGTTGGCGACGAATTCGCTCTTCGCCGTGCTGGCCGCCTCGGCCTTGTCGCGCGCGCGCACCATTTGCTCGTTGAGTTCGTGCAGGCGCAATTCCGTGCGCTTGAGTTCGGAGACGTCCGAGGCCAGCACGAAGAAGCCGCGCACGCCGCCGCTGTCGTCGACGTCGGGGATGTAATTGGTCCACGTATGGCAGACCTGGCCCGTGGGGTCGAGCAGGTCGCGCTCGAAGCTTTGCGGCCGGCCCGCCAGCACGCCCTCGACGTGGGGCGCATACACATCGAACAGTTCCTGCCCCAGCAATTCGCGCATGTGGATGCCGGCCAGCTCGGCGCTGCTGCGGCCAAACCATTCATTGTAGAAATTATTTGCGAATCGGCAACGCAAGTCGGCGCCCCAGTACGACACCATGCCGGGCAGGTTGTCGGTGACGGTGCGGATGAAGCGCTCGCTCTGTTCCAGGCGCAAGGTGGTGGCGTGCAGCACCTCGGTGGCGCGCTTGCGTTCCGTGATGTCGATCGATACCCCCAGCACGTGGCTGGCACGTCCCGCGTCGTCGCGCAGCACCACCTTGCGCGTGGTGAAGTGGCGCGTGGTGCCGTCGGCCGTGTTGATCGGCTCCTGCTCGATTTCCACCATCTGCCCCGTGGCCAGCAGCTTGCGGTCGGCGCTGACGAAGGCGGCGGCCTGCTGCGGCGGGAAGAAGTCATGGTCCGTCTTGCCCAGCAATTGCTCGCGCGAGCGTCCCAGGGTCAGTTCCGCGTGGCGGTTGATCATTTCAAAGCTCAGCTTGTCGGCGCGCTTGACGAAGACCATGGCCGGGATGTTTTCGATGATGGTGCCGAACAGGTGTTTCGAGCGGCGGAATTCCGCTTCGCTGCGCTTGCGTTCGCTAATGTCCAGCCACAGGCCCGACACGCCCAGCAACTGCTGCTCGGGGCCGAAAATCGGGTGATACGAGACGATCCAGTGGCTCAGCTGCTCGCGCTGCTGCCCGCTATGGCCCTGCAATTCGAGGTCGACGATGGGCGATCCCGTCTCGAGCACCTGGCGCACGCAGCGTTCCACCTCCATGCGCACGGCGGCGTCGAACAGCATGGCGCCCACGGGACGGCCCAGATGCTGCGCCACGCTGGCCCCGTTGATGGCGGCCAGGTACTGGTTGACCATGACGATGCGCAAGTCCAGGTCCACGAACAGCATGCCGATGGGCGCCGTCGCGTAGACGGTTTCCAGCAGGCGCGTGGATTTTTCCAGGGCCAGGGTGCGTTCGTCCACCAGGCTTTCGAGCTGCGTGCGGTGGCGCCGCAAGTCGCGTTCCAGCGCGCCCAGGGCGTTGGCCATGTCGGCCGATTCGCGGTCCGTGTGCTTGTTAGAAAGCAAGGGTTTGCCTTGCGCCAGCGCATGGATCTGCAGGGTCAGTTCCTGCAGGGTGCGGGCCAGGCGGCCGCCCACGCGCCAGGCCAGGGCAAAGCCGGCGCCCAGCAGCAGGGCCAGGATGAGGGAACCCGTGACGACGGAGCGCAGCAGGGCTTCGGCCACCGTGCTGGTGCGGATGGTGACGGCCACCGTCCAGGCGTCGTCCGGCGCGCGGCGAAAGCCCGTATACACGTCGATGCCTTCCAGGGTGGCATGGCGCAGCACGCCTTCGCGCGCCTGGCGTATCTGCTCCAGCAGGGGCGCCGGGCTGCGCTGGCCCACATAGCGCTGCGGCGCCAGGGTGCGCGCCACGTTGATGCCGTCCGCATTGATGATGGCCGCGCCCAGGTAGGCCGGCAGGTGCAGCTCGCGCAGCAGCAAGGGCAGGTAGTCGGGACGGTACAGCGCCGTCAGCACATAGGCGGGACCTGTATCGCGCGGCAAGGGTTGGTTCAGGGCCAGCCGCGGCACCTCGTCCGGCTCCATGAGCAGGCTGGTCAGCCGAGGCTTGCCGTAGTCGCGCGCGCGCTCCATGCTGGCCGCCCATTTCTGCGGCAAGGGGGCGGCGCCTGGCCGGCGGGCAAGGCTGTATTGACCAGCTGGCGTCCCTTGGCGTCGGAGATGATGTAGGCGCTCACGGCCCGGCCCGGCTGCAGCAGGCTGCCGGCCAGCGCGCGCAGGGCGCCGATATCGTCATCTTGCAGGGCGGGCGAGGCGGCCAGGATGCGCGCGGCCATCTGCGCGCCGCTCAGGTCGCGTTCGATGGCGGCGGCGACCGCCCGTGCCGCCTGCGCCGTTTCGCTGACGACATGGCCGCGTTCGCGCGTGTAGCTTTGCGCCATGAGCAGCAGAAACACGAGTGCCGTCGGAATGACCCAGGCGAACACCAGCCATGAAATTCTTGAGCGTATCGAAGGCAAATCTTGCACCCGGAAAGCTCCCAGAATGGATGAGTCGACAGGCAGGCTCACGCTGGCGCTGGCTGACCTTGAATGAAAAGATGCTAGACGAAATTGATTGTTCTGACAAGCCTAGTTTCTGGGGTGGAAAAAAGGTTGCGCAAGGCATACAGAGGAGGGGGATGTCCCTCCCGCCGTGGCGGCGGGAGGGCGAGGCAGCTTACGGGACCACGGTCAGCACGTCGACATCGATTTCCGGGCTTTCCATGAAGTCTTTTTCCACTTCGCCGCGGATTTCCACCCGGGTCTTGGCGTCGATCTTGCGGTTCATGAAGACCTTGTCGTCGATGTCCACGCGGATTTCCGCCGTGCCGTCGGAGAAGGTGTATTTCTCGTTGCCCACTTTGCGCAGCAGGTGGCCGCGCAGCACGACGGCCTGGTCGTCGACGGGATTTTTCAGGATGGCGGCCACATTGCCGGGCGCGGCCGGGCCGGCCGACGGCCCCACGTATTGGGCGTGCGCGCCGCCGGCCAGCAAGGCGCAGGCGGCGGCCAGGGAGACGATGAGTTGGCGGTGCAGGGACATGGTATTCCTTCGATAGTGACTGTTGGCTTAGAAAAACACGGCGGTGCGGGGAATGATAGCACCGGTATTTCCATATGGCATATTCGCGCGGACGCTGCCCGTGCCGGCCACGCCATCGTCGAGTTTGCTGTCGATCTGCTCCGCGTAGCTTTCGGGCAGGTTGTCGAAGCGGATGCCGTTGCCGGCCCGTCCACCCACTTCGTCGTTGTACAGGTACACGGCGCCGCCCTGGGCGCTGGTCATGAATTGCGAGGTGCCGTTGAACGAGCCGGTAATGAAGCCGCCCAGCGCCAGGTGCTGCGGCGCCAGCGTGAATTCGCGCGGCTGGCCGTCGCCGATCTGGCCGTCGCCATTGCCGTTGCCTGCCGAATTTGGCACGTGCACGGTGCCCTGGATATCGTCGCCGGGCAGGGCGCGGAACTTGTCCTGGTAGGCGTTGACGGCGGCCGTCAGCGCATTCGACTGCTGGATGATGTTTTTCACCTTGGCGCTGTCGATCAAGCCTTGTCCCTTGAGCACGCCGCCGAGCAGCAAGCCGATGATGACCAGGACGATGGCGATTTCTACGAGCGTGAAGCCGTGCTGGCGGCGTGGGAGCATGGGATGTCCTTGGAAAAAGTACTGGTGCTTGGGATGGCAGTTTACTGCAAATGGCGCCGTGCGCGCACGGCATGTCGGACGGCGGCTCATGGCGCCGCCTTTTTCTTGTCGGCCAGTTCGTCGAGCCGGCGCGCGAGGAAGGCCAGCTCGTGCGGGTCGGTGATCTGGCCGCTGGCGATCAGGCCGCCGATCACCAGGCGCGCGCTGTCGAGCTGGTCCATGTCTTCCAGGATGAACGCTTCCATCTCGCGCACCCAGGCTGGCACTTGCGGCCCCGTCGCCAGCCGGCGCAGTGCGCGGGCATAGGCGAGCGCCAGCGGCAGGTCGTGCAACTGGTGCTTGGCCACCAGCGCCGCCTGCGCCATCGCGGGCCAGCGGTGCTGCGGATCGGCGGCGAAGCTGGCGGCGACAAAATCGAGCATGCGCCGCGCGCGCTGCGGATCGGCCACGCCCGCGTACACTTCGCTGGCGGCCACCAGCGCATACCGGCTGCGCGGGTCCAGCGTTTGCGCCGTCTCCAGCCAGCCGGCCAGGCGGTCATAGTCGAGCTCGCGCCACGGCAAGCTGACGCCGGGCTGGTCCTCGAACGATTGCAGGTACAGCAGCATGGCCTTGGCCATGGCCAGCGGCTCGCCCAGGCTGGCCAGGCGCGCCACGGCTGCCGGCGGCGCGGCGGGCAGGGGCCGCGCCTGTGGCGGTGCGTGCTGCTGCGCCATGCGCCAGCCCAGCTGCAGCAGCACGCAGGCCGCCAGCAGCCAGCACAGGGGGCGCGGTACGCTCGACCACGGACGCTGGGCGGCGGCCATCAGATGTTCCTGCGGTAAAAGTCGCACAGCGCGCAGCTGGCCAGCAAGCCGACATAGATGGCCGTTTGCGCCGCCACGCTGCCCAGGGCTTGCCAGTCGCCGGTCGCATACAGCAGCCACTCCGTGCGCGCAAAGGCGTCGAGGCGGGGTAGCAGCAGGGCCAGCATGTCGATGGCGCCGGCCGTGGCGCGCTGCACCAGGGAGTCGCCCGCCTGCGGGCCGTGCGCGAGTAACTGCAGGCTGCCCAGCATGCGCGCCAGCACATAGAAGCCACCCGTGGCGGCCAGCGCGGGCAGGGCCTGCTGCAGGCTGGCCGCGCACAGCAGGCTGAAGGCGGCGACGATCCATAATTCCCCCAGCAAGGACAGCGCCCACAGCGCGCTTTGCGCGGGCGCGGCGAACAGCGCCATCAGCAGGCCGAACAGCATGGCGGGCACGGTCGCCAGCGCTGCATAGCCCAGCAGTTTTCCCAGCAGGTAGGCTGCGCGCGGCATGGGCAAGGCCAGCAGCAATTCGAGGCCCCGGTCGGCCGCCTCGCGCGCCATGCTGGTGATAATGAAGGTGGCCAGCAGGAAGACGCCGGCCAGGCGCAGGGTGGCCGCCAGCAGCGCCGCCTGCACGGCGCCGCTTTCCGTCAGCGCCAGTTGCTGCAGGAAGCCGGCCAGGCCGGCGCCGGCGCAGGCGGCCAGCAGGAACAGCCACGGCAGGCGGCTGCGCAGCGCTTCGAGCAGCGTGTAGCGGGCGATGGTGAGGGCGGGCGAGAGCATCGGCATCAGCGGGGCAGCCTCTGCGCCGCCACCATGCGGTTGAACAGGATGTTCGGCGACAGCCAGACGACGATATCGTCGAACTCGCCGCCGGGCTGCTGCGCGCCGCTGGCGGCGCGGCTGATGAAGGTGGTGGCGTTCGATGCATTGTTGCGCTCGTCGACATTGTTGCCGAAAGGCACAGCCTGGCGCTGGCCCTGCACGTTCGTGGCGCCAAAGCCGTTCTTGCCGTGCGACATGATCATGGCGGGAATGTCCTGCAAGGCCGTCGCCTGCAGCAGCGCGCCGCCGTTGCGCGTGACGATGCTGATGTCGCGCGGCGAGCCCAGGTTGAACTGCTGTTCGCTGTCGCTGAAGGCCGGCGTCACGCTGTAGCGGAACAGATGGTTCCAGCTGTCGCCCTGGCGCAGCCCCAGGGTGGCCCATGGCAGGAAGCCGGCGCGTTTTTCGCCCGTGCAGCGGGCGCCGCGCCGGTCTTCCAGGCCATTGCCGGCGGAAATGGCGGGACACGGCAGGTAGCCGTAGCGCAGCGCGTAGCCCGTCAGCGCTTCTTTCGCTTCATTCAGCGCCTGTTGCGTCTCGGCCACCTTGCGCTGTTCCAGCTGCACCGTCAAGGGCGTGACCAGGCCGCCGATCATCAGGCCGACGATGACGAGCACGATGGCGATCTCGATCAGGGAAAAGCCGCCCTGGCGGCGCGCATGGCGGGCGCTCATGGCAGGTTGCGCGCGGCGCGCATGCGTTGGTACAGGGTGGGCAAGGTAATCCAGGTCAGCATGTCGTCAAAGGCGCCACCGGGCAGCGTGGCAAGTTCGGTGGCGGGGCGGGCGATGAAGCGGCGGCTGGCGCTGTCGTTGGCGGCTTCGTCGATATTGCCGCGTGCCGCAGTGATCTGCGGCACGCCGCTGGCGGCCGTGCCGTAGCGATCTTTGCCTTGCGAGAACAGCACGGCGGGCAGGCATTGCGCGCTGACGTCGCACTGCTCCTGCCCCGCCACGTAGGTGAATTCGCCGCGCCCGTCGCGGCGCAGCACGGCTCGGTTGGCGACGGCGGAAAACGAGACGATGGGGGCGCGCGCCATTTCCGGCGTGACGCTGTAGCGCAGCAGCTTGCCCCAGGCATCGACGCCGTCCACGCCCAGCGCCACCCACGGCAAGAAGCCGCTGCACTCGGCGTCGCCGGCGCAGTCGGCGGGCCGTTCGCGCCCGTCGAGGGCGGAGGCGGCAGGGCGGGGCAGGCGGCCATTGACGGCCGCAAAGCCCAGCAAGGCGTCGCGCGCCTGCGCCAGGGTGGCCAGGGTGCGCTGCTGGCGTTCGGCCTCGCCCGTGTTGCGCCCGAAGGCGCCGATCAGCAGGCTGGCCGCGCCCAGGCCCAGCACGGCCACCAGCAGCAGCAGGGCGGCGCCGCGCTGGCCATGCGCCTGGCGCGGCGTCATGGCGGCGCCTCGGTGACCGTGCCGTTGGCCGGGTCGTAGCGCTGGCCGGGTTTCAGCAGCACCACCTGGCCCGTCGACAGGCGCAGGGTCAGGCTGCCGGGCTGCTCGCGCGCAAGATGGTTGTGCGGCTCGTTCTGCGCTTCCTGGTTCAGCCAGACGGTGGAGCGGCCGCTGCTGCGCTGTACCACGCCATTCAATTCGACGGGCGGGGCGGGTGGTGGCGGCGGAGGCGGAGGCGGCGGAGGCGTCAGGGCGGGATCGGCCGGCGGCGGCCCGTAGCGCTGCGCGTCGAGCTGGGCGCGCTGCTCGGGCGACAGGAACAATCGGCCCAGCTGCGGCGACCGTGCCTGTGCCTGGGCCGTCAGCGCGGCGCCAGCCAGCAGCGCACACAGGACGAGGGTGGTCCTCATGGCCGCCCCGGCACGGGCGCGCTGCCCAGGGTCAGCCACAGCAGCTCGCATTCGGCGCCCAGGGTGGGCGCCATGGCGCCCGTGGCGATTGCGTTGCCTGTGCCTGGCCCGGCCCCGGCCCCGGCCGCCGCGTGGCGCTTGAGCGTGCAATCCTGCACGGCGAAATAGCCGGCCTGGCGCAAATCGCCGAGCAGGTTCAGCAAATCCATCTCGTGCAGCAAATCCATCTGCAGGCGCATGCGGCTGCCGTGCAGCTGATATTGCCCCATCAGCATGGGCAGCGGCACTTGCAGCGCCTGCTGCGGGCTGATGTCATAGCTGACCGGCAGCAGCTTGCGCTGTTCCTGGCTGCGCCGGATGGCATCGATCCAGGCCAGGCGGTTTTCCCCGCCGATCAGGCCGCGCTGGCGCAAGGCCAGGAATTGCGGTTCGTAGGCGCGGATTTCCTGCTTCTCCGCTTCCGCATGGTTGAACAGGAGGGCGGCCGCCGAACGCGTGCGCTGGGCCAGGTCCAGCTGCTGGGCTTCGCGCGCGCGGTAGGCGATGCTCAGGCTCAGCAGCACCAGGCTGGCCAGCATGGTCAGCGCAAAGCACAGCAGGGCGCGGCGGATCAGGTGCAGTTCGCCCAGCCAGGCGGGCAGGGTGCGCGCGGGCGCGCCTGCGCGCTGCATGCCGGGCAGGGGCGGCTGCTTGACGGGGCCGCTCATGGCTGCCACGCGAGCAAGAGGGTGAAGCGGGCCTGGCTGTCCGGAGCCGGGGCGGCGCTCTTGCCGGACAGGGCCGCGCTGGGGCGCAGGTCGAGCGGCGTTTCCTCGATCGTCACCTGCATGCCCGGCTGGCGAGCCAGCGTTTGCGCGAAGGCCGTGATGGCGGCCAGGGCCGCGCGGTAATCGTTGTTCGGCATGGCCACGTCCGCTTCCAGGCGCAGCGCCTGCGGCGGCGCGACGGGAATGCCGGCCAGGGTGCTGCCGGTCGTGCCGCCTTGCTGCTGCGGCTGCTGCTGGCCGCGGGCCGTGCGCGCGGGCGCCTGGCCCGCATGCCAGTGCAGCTGGCCCAGCGCGACTTGCGGCGCCTGGTCCAGCGCGGCGCTCAGCATGCCCAGCAGCCGGCCCGGCTCCGGCGCCTGGCTGGCGATCATGTGGCCCAGGGTCACGGCCACTTTCATATTCTGCGTCTTGGCCGGCGCCGGCGCCTGGGTCGACATGACGCTGCGGTAGCGCTCCTGGTAGGACGCCGTTTCCTGCGTCAGGCGCTGCGTGGCGGCGCCGTCGGCTATGCCGCCAAGCAAGTTAATCGCGCACCACAGGGCCGCCGACGCGCCGATCAGCGTGCTGGCGCCATACAGCGTCTTGCGCGCGCGCTGGAAGTGGTAGTAGCGGGCCAGCGCCCCGGGCGGATAGTGGCTGGACGGCGGATGCTTGCCCAGCAAAGTCAGCAGTAATTCGTCGGCCAGCGCCGGGGTCCGGCGCAAGCCCACCCGTGCGCCCGCCAGCTGCAGGTCGATGAAATGGTAGGCCACTTCGACGCCGTTGTCGCACAGCAGTTCGAGCTTGGCGATTTGCGCGGCCGGCGCCAGGATGACGGTATTCAAGACGTCGCCGCGCGCCAGCATGCGTGTGCTGGTGAGAAATTGCCGCGTCTTTTCCGTTTCCAGCGCGATATTCACGGCCACGCCGTCGAGCGCGATGGTGGCCGTCTGGCGCGAAAAGCGCAGCTGGCCCTTTTCGTAGTAGCTTTGCCGCAAGCCGCCCGATTGCTGCGTCACCAGCAGCAGGTGTTCGTGCGCGATCGCCAGCTTTCTGACCAGCGCGATACTGAGCAGGCTGGTCGAGTAAATGCCGGCCACGGGCACGCGCAGGTGTTCGAGCGCCTCCGTCCACGGCTGCAGCAGCGACGGATTGGTCAGCGCAAAGAACAGCACCTGGTCATCGTGGCGGCCCGTGCTTTCGCGGCCCAGCAGGGTACTGCCGCGGTAGGGCGTGTCGCGGTGCAATTGCTGCTTGCGCCGCTCCAGCAAGGCCCGGCCCGCCTTGCCGCGCACGTGGGGCAGCAGCTGGCGCTGGAAATCTTCCTCGATCAGGTCCGTCAGCAGGTAGGCGGGCACGTCGAGCCGCTGCGCCTGCGGATCTTCCAGCCACGCGGCGAAACCGTCCAGCCCGGCCGCGCTGGCGGGGAAGACGTGGCCCTGGCCCAGCACGCCGTGGTCCCAATCGTAGGCGCACAGCGCGTCGCTGGTGATGTAGAGTAATTGTTTGCGGAACACGGCGGTCTCAGGTCTCGGGTCTCAAGTTTTCATCGTGCTGATGGTGTCGTAGATCGGCCCCAGCACCGACAGCATGATCCAGCCCAGCAGCAAGCCCAGGATGACGGTCATGGCGGGCTCGATCATGGCTTGCACTTTTTCAATCAATTCCTTCACTTCGCGGTTGTAAAAGTAACTGACATTGCGCAAGGCCGTGTCCAGCGAGCCCGTGGCCTCGCCCACCTTCAGCATGCGGATCACCAGCGGCGGGAAGATGCCCGTGTGCTGGAAGGCGGCCGTCACGCCGTAGCCCTCGCTGATCAGCTGGGCGGCGCGGCGCAGGCCGGCCGCCACCACCTGGTTGCCGGCGATGCCTTCGGACAGGCGGATGCATTCGAGTATCGTGATGCCGGAAGCATACATCAGGGCAAAAAACGTGGCGAAGCGGGCCAGGATGATCTTGTGCAGCACGGGGCCGACCAGCCACAGCCGCAGTTTCAAGCCATCCCAGGCATAGCGGGCCGCCTCGCTGCGGCGGATCAGCGCGCGCAGGCCGAAAAACAGCAGCGCGGGCAAGGCCAGCAGCACATACCAGTAATCGATGAACACATTCGATACAAAGATCAACACGCGCGTGTGCAGCGGCAGCTCGCCGCCCATGTTGCGGATGAAGGCCGTCAGCTGGGGCACCAGATAAATCATCAGGAAAAACGTCACGCCCGCCACCACCAGCGCGACGATGATCGGGTACATGACGATCTTGCGCGTCTGCGAGGCCAGCTCGTCCTGCCATTTCAGGCTTTCCGACAGGTTCTTGAAGACTTCGGCGATCTTGCCGCTCTGTTCGCCCGCCAGTATCAGGCTGGTAAACGTGGCGTCGAAGATGTCGCCATGCTGGGCCAGCGCGCCCGACAGCGGCAAGCCGCCCTCGATGCTTTCGATCAGATCCGTGACGACTTCGCGCAGGCGCGGGTGGTCCGTGCTTTCACGCAAGTCGTTCAAGCCTTCCAGGATGGGTACGCCCGCGCCCGTCAATTGCTCCATGTGGAAACAGAAATTGATGAGGTCGCGACGGTGGATGATCCGCTTGCCCAGCAGCACCAGATACTGACCCGTGATCTTGCAGTCGATCAAGTCGAGTTGCATGCGGTGCAAACGCGCTTCCAGGTCCGGCACGTTGGCCGCCTCCATGCTGCCGGGAATCAAAGTGCCGGCGGCATCCATGGCGCGGTAGACATATTGCGCCATCAGGCCAGCCTTTCCGTCAGATCGACCACGCGGCCCACTTCTTCCAGTGTGGTGGCGCCTTCCATCACGCGGCGCATGCCGTCGTCGACGATGCCCTTGAAGCCGGCCGCGCGCGCCGCGTTCTTCAATTCGCGCGAACTGGCGCGGCGCGCCGTCAATTCATCGAGTTCGGGCGTCATCTTGAGGATTTCCATGATGGCCAGGCGGCCCTTGTAGCCCTGGTGCGCGCAGCGCTCGCAGCCCACGGCGCGGCAGATGGACACGGGCGCATCGCTTGCTGCCAGGCCCAGCAGGCGGCGCTCGACGTCGTCGGCGATCACGGTTTCCTTGCAATGCGGACACAAGCGGCGCACCAGGCGCTGCGCCACGATGCCGATGATGTTGCCGGCCATGATGTCGGGCAGGATGCCGATGTCGAGCAGGCGCGAGATGGAGCCGATGGACGAGTTCGTATGCAGGGTGGAATACACCTGGTGGCCCGTCATGGCGGCGGCAAACGCCATTTCCGCCGTTTCGCGGTCGCGGATCTCGCCCACCAGGATGATGTCCGGGTCTTGCCGCATCATCGAGCGGATGCCGTCGGCAAAGCCCAGCTTGACGGATTCGTTGACGGAAGTCTGGCGTATCATGTTCATCGGATACTCGACCGGATCTTCCAGGGTCATGATGTTGACGCTTTCCGTGTTGATGTGGTTGATGATCGAATACAAGGTGGTGGTCTTGCCGCTGCCCGTCGGGCCCGTCACGAGGATGACGCCGTCAGGGCGCGCGATCATGAGTTTCAACAAATTCAGTTCCGCTTCGGCCAGGCCCAGCGCATCGAGCGGGACGATGCCTTTTGCCGGTCCAGCACGCGCAGCACGACGTTTTCGCCATGCGTGGTGGGCTGCGCCGAGGCGCGGAAGTCGATTTGCCGCCCGGAAAACTTGATGCTGATGCGCCCATCCTGCGGCGCACGCGCCTCGGCGATGTTCATGTTCGACATCACCTTCAGGCGCACGGCCATGGCCGGCCAGTAGGATTTGTGCAGGCTGCGGATTTGCCGCAGGATGCCGTCGATGCGGTAGCGGATGCGCAGGAACGACTGTTCCGGCTCGAAATGGATGTCCGAGGCGCCGTTCTGCACGGCGTCGGCCAGCAGCGCGTCGATCAGGCGCACCATGGGCTGGCTGTATTCGTCCGAGGGCGAGGCCATGCTCTGGTAGCTGACTTCGCCCGTTTCGATTTCGTGCAGGATGCCGTCGATCGACAATTCAAAACCATAGTACTGGTCGATGGCGCGCGAAATGTCCGATTCGTTGACGAGCACGGTGGAAATCGTGATGCCCTTGACCAGCATGGCGCTGATTTGATCGAGCGCGACGATGTTGCTGGTGTCGGCCATGGCCAGGATCAGATTGTCCGCCTGCCGCTCGTAGACGATGGGGAAGACGCGGTAGCGCTTGGCCACGTCCTTCGGGATCAGTTTTAATGCAATGGCGTCGACGACCAAGCTCGACAGGTCAGCGCTGACCTGTTTCAGGTTTTCGCTGAGCGCTTCGCGCACGGTTGCTTCCGTGACGAAACCCAGGGTGATCAGCAGCTTGCCCAGCGGTTCGCTGCTGCGCCGCTGCTCGATCAGCGCGATGCGCAGCTGGTCTTCGCTGATCACGCCTTTCTGGATCAGCAATTTGCCCAGCGGAAGTTTTGCCTGTTCTGCCATGTAGTGCTTATTCCTGACGGGGTGTGAAGGTGGCCGGCTCGGCCGGGGCCGCCGGCGCGGGGGCCGCCAGTTCGCGCAAACGCGTTTGCACGACGGCCTGGTCGAAGGCGGCGGGCGTGGTGCGCGCCAGGGTCAAGGCGCGCTGGTAATACGTGGCGGCCAGCCGGGGCTGGTTCAGCCGGTCCAGGCCCACGGCCAGGTTGAAGGCATAGTCGGGATTGCCGGGCGCGGCGCCGTAGGCGCGGAAGAACTGCTGTTGCGCTTCGTTCCAGCGGCGCTGCTTGGCGTACAGATTACCCAGTGCAAACAGCACGGGGCCGCTGTCGGGGGTACGGGCCAGGATGGCTTTCAGCCTGGCTTCGCTCTGCACCACGTCGCCCTGGCGCAGGCCGATCAGGCCGGCCAGCGCCTCGCCATCGTCGGGATTGATTTCCAGCAAACGCACGTACAAGGCCGCCGCCTGCGCGCCCTGGTTCTCGCGCAGGGCCACTGCCGCCAGGCCCAGCAGCGCATCGCGGTTGTTGGCATCCTGCCGCAGCACCGTTTCATATTGCTGGCGAGCAAGGCCCAGCTGGCCCCCGTTGAAGGCCTGGTAGGCTTGCTGCACGCCGGGGTTGATTTGCGGCGCCGTCTCGTTGCGCAGCACCTGGATCTGGCTATTGTCGGGCGCCATGACCGGCGGCAGGCTGGGCGGCGCAGGCGGCGGCAGTTGCGCCAGCTGGGCGGCCACGGCCGCTTGCGCTGCCGCCTGGATCATCGCCTGCTGTTCCGCCGCGCCGGCTGGCGGGCGCTGTTCGCGCGGCACGTCCTGCGGCAGCGGTGCGGGCGCGTCCGGCGTGGCGCCGCCCGCCGCAGGCAGCACCACGATGGGACCGGCAACGCCGGCCGTGCCTGGGGCGTCCGTCAGCGGCATGGGCACGCCGGGCAGGTTGGCGCCCGCGCCGGGGCTGGTGCTGGCGCGCCAGTACCAGTACGCCATGGCGCCGGCCACCAGCAGCAGCAGTGCCAGCAGCACGGCCAGGCGCACGGTGGCCGGATCGACACTGATGGGACCGGCGGGGCCTTTCGGCGGCGGGTTGCTGCGGCTGGCGCGTGGCTTGGCGGGCGGCGGTTCCGGACGGGCGCGCGGCGGCTCGGGGGCGGGCCGGGCTGCGCGCCTTGCTGTGTACCGTGCGGTGAACCTGGCTGCGGACCTGGCTGCGGACCTGGCCGGGCTGCGCTGGGCGGCGGAGCGGGGGCGTCCGGCAGCGGTTCCAGGCTCAAGGTGCTTGCCGGCTGCACGGGCGGTGGCGCGGCAGGCACGGGACGGGGCGGCAGGGCGTCGGCCGGCGCCAGTTCCAGCACCTGGTCGTAGGCTTCCGACGGCTTTTCCAGTTCCTCGTCGGAAAGGCTGTTCTGCTTGGCGCGCTCGGCCTTCTTGAGCGCCTGCATCAGCAAGCTCATGGGACGTCTCCCTGCAGGCGTGCCTGCGGCTGGACGGCGGGCGCCGGCGGGCCATCCGTGTACGGCTGGCTGTTCAGCGGCGCCTGGCCGGGCAGCAGGTAGCGGTAGTCGCGGTAATCGCCGTCGATGCTGGCATCCTTGACCACCACGGGGCGCATGAAGATCACCAGCTCCGTCTTGCTGCTTGCCTCGTTACGATAGGTAAACAAATTGCCCACCAGGGGCAGGCTGGACAGGCCCGGCACGCCATCCTTGGCATTGTCGATGGAATCCTGCATCAGGCCGCCCATCACGGCGATCTGGCCGTTGCTCACTTTCATGATCGATTCCAGTTCGCGCGCCTGGATCACGGGCACGCGGCTCTGCACGCTGGCCGAGGTCAGGGCGGGATTCGGGTCTTGCACGTAGCCGACGATGCGCGTGATGGTGGGGCGCACATTGAGCGTGACTTCATCGCTGTCGGAAATCTGCGGCGTGACGCTCATGACGAAGCCGACGGGCACCGTTTCCAGTTTCGATTCATAGGTGGCCGGCGTGGTGATGGAGCCCGTCGAGCTGATCACTGCGGGCGTCACCTTGATGGTAAAGAAGACGTTGTTGTCGACCACTTTCAGCATGGCCGTCTGATTGTTCAGCACGCTGATCTTGGGACTGGACAGCACTTTTACCTTGCCGAACGATTCGAGCAGCTGGATGGTCGTGGCGAAACTGTCCTTCATGTAGTTGAGCACGAAGATGCCGGGCGAGGTACCCGGCAGCACGCCGCTGGGCAGGGGCAGGGAGCCGACACGGCCCTGGTTCAGGCTCAGGCTGCCCGTCAGGCGCGACCAGTTGATGCCTTGCTGATATTCATTGCTCAGGCGCACCTCGATGATGGTCGCCTCGATCAGCACTTGCCGCTTGGCGCTATGCAACACGGCGTCGAGGAATGCGGCGATCTTTTCGTGCTGGCGGCCCGTGGCACGCACGGCGATCAAGCCGCCTTCCACGTTGACGACGACGGACGAGGGGCTGCCCTTGTTGGCCAGTTTCAGCAGCGGCATGCCGTTCGCGTCGAGCGGCTGGGACGGGTTCGCGTTGGCGTTGCCCTGCTGCTGGCCTGGCGCAGGCTGGCCGCCATTCGGATTGCCATACTGCATCGGCGGCTGGCTGCCGTATGGATTGCCGCCCTGATTCTGCTGCTGGCCTGGCTGGCCCGCTTGTCCCTGCTGGCCTTGCGTATTGCCCTGGGCCGCCGTCAATTGCTGGTTCAGCTGCGCCAGCGGGTCCACCTGCACGTCGTTGAGCGTGGTCTCGCGCAGCAGGTCGCGGATATTCTTTTCCAGGCTGTACCAGAAGTTATTTTCCGAACGATTCACGACCAGGGTGGTCGAATTGTTATTGCCATTGCCGCCGCTGCCCTGGGTGCTGCCAACGGGGTTGCTGGCGTTGCTCGATCCGCCGCCCGCCGTGGAAATTTGCGTGGCGATATTCACGCTGCTGTTGGTGCTGCGCGCCATGTTGACGTAATCGACCTTGTAATTGCGCCAGACGGGCGCGTCGGGCAGCACCGTCAGGTTCTTGCCATCGATTTCGTAGCGCATATCGACTTGCTTGCCGATACGCGTCAGCAATTGCGGCAGAGTCTGGTTCAGCGCATTCAGGGTGACGCTGCCTTCGATCTGCGGGTGGATGTCGATATTCATGCCCGCGTCGCGCGCCAGCGCAAACAGCAGCGATTGCACGGGCACCTTGTGCACGGTGACGCTGTAGGTTTCCACCTTGGGCGCGGGCAAGGGCGCGGCCAGCGCACTGCTTTGCTGCACCGGTTCGGGAATGGCGCCGCCGGGGACGGGCGCGGTATTGAGGTGGGCAGGCGACAGCGGCATTTGATGCGTGGCGCAGCCGGACAGCACGCTGCCGCAGGCGAGGGCGACCCAGGATGCCAGCACAGGAATAGGGTGTTGATTCATGAAAAGTTCGCCCTTGAAGTCATGTTGTGCTTTTGTAATTTTACCCAGCATGATCGCCTAAAAGCAATCGGCTGTGCGGGCCCTGGAGGCAATATACCGAAATAAAGTCAGGGGTGCCACGCGCCGTTTGTACCGGCGCCGTGGCATTCATTTCCATGCGGATACTCTCTATGTCGCTCAGCAATATTTTCCGTGACGACGTGGGGGCGATCCTAGTCCAGACGGCTTCGGCGCTGGCCCGGTCGGCAAAGCTGCCATAGACGATGTCCAGGCGCGCGGCGGCGCTCGCGGGCGCTGCGCCGGGCAGGCGAAACACGTGGATGTCGCGCAGGCCGATGGCTTGCTGCGCTTGCCGCAGGAAAGTTTCCGCGGTGCCCGTTTCGGTGGCGGGCAGGCTGGCGATCTGCAGCACCAGCTGCTGCGGCCCTTGCCGTGTCAGCCAGTCGCGCGATTCGGCCAGCTTGCTGTCGAGCAGCGTCGATGGCGCTGGCGGCGGTGTGCGCGGCACTGCGATGCCCGGTGTTTGGGCCGGCGTCAGCCATTGCCACAGCAGCGCGGCGGTCAGCAGCAGCATCAGCGCGCACAAGGCGCCCGCCAGCAGCTTGCCCGCATGCCAGGGCGGACGGTGGAAAGGGCTGTCGGCGATGGCCAGGCGCACGTGGCGCGCGCGGATTGCCTGCGCATCGTCCGCAAACGCGGCCAGCAAGGCCTTGTCGGCCAGGATATTGACCCTGCGCACGATGCCCTGCGCCGCGCGCGCCAGCCGGCGCAGGGCGGCCGGCGTAAACATCAGCGGCGCGATGCGGCCGGCGGCGGCCAGGCGGCACGCCAGATAGTCGTTCAGCAAGGCTTGCGGCAGGCGCGGCACGGTGAAACTGTGGGTGATGCGCTCCTTCAATTGGCGGAACTGGGGCATATCCAGGGTGTGCTGCAATTCCGGCTGGCCAAACAGGACGATCTGCAGCAGCTTGTGGCTGGCCGTTTCCAGGTTCGTCAGCAGGCGCAGCGCTTCCAGCGTGGCGCCCGGCATGGCTTGCGCCTCTTCGGCCAGCAGCACCACCTGGCGCCCCGCCGCATGCCGGGCGATCAGCTCGCCGTGCAGGGCGCGCAGCGCGGTATCGGCGCGGCATCCGTCCAGTTCCAGGCCCAGTTCGGCGGCGATGGCGTGCAGGACGTCGTCCGGCTCCAGGCGGGGATTGAGCAGGTACAGCACGTCGACCTGGGGCGGCAGGCGTTCGGCCAGCATGCGGCACAGCATGGTCTTGCCGCTGCCCACCTCGCCCGTCAGCTTGATGATGCCTTCGCCTTGCATGACGGCATACAGCAGCGCGTCCAGCAGTTCGCCCCGTGTATTGCCGGGATAGAAAAAGGCGGGGTCCGGCGTGATGCCGAACGGAGCCGTGCGCAAGCCGAAATGGCGCAGATACATGCCGTGCGGGGAAGGCGCGTAGGGCCGCCCGGGAGGCGCCTGTTCGGGACCGTTCATATCGCGATGCAATTGAGGAAAGCCTGTTCCAGGCTGGCGTCTTCCGCGCCGCCATGGCGCGCGCGGCATTCGGCGGGCGTGCCCGTAAACACGATGCGGCCCCCATGCAGGATGGCCATGCGGTCGCACAATTCCTCCACGTCGGCCAGCGCATGCGAGGTGAGCAGGGCGCCGCGGCCCTGTGCGCGCGCTTGCCGCAGCACTTGCTTGAATTGCGCGCGCGCCTTCGGGTCGAGTCCGCTCATCGGTTCGTCCAGCACCAGTTGCGGCTTGCCCGACAGCATGCAGGCGGCCAGCCCCAGTTTCTGCATCATGCCTTTCGAATACGCGCGCGCGGGGCGCTGCAGGACGTCCGGCGCCAGGTCCAGCGCGTCCAGCGCCTGCTGCACGGCTTGCGCATCGGGCCGCACATCGTGCAGGCGCGCCAGGTAGCGCAGGAAGTCGCCGCCCGTCAGGTAATAGGGCGCCTGGAAGCGTTCCGGCAGAAACGACAGGGGCTGGCGCGCCGCGCCGCGCCTGTGCGGCTGGCCGAAGATGGCGATGTCTCCCCGCTCGGGCGTGCAGAAGTCCAGCAGGCATTTGAGCAGGGAAGTCTTGCCCGCGCCATTCACGCCGACGAGGCCGAACAGTTCCCCCGCGCGCACCTGCAAGTCGATGCCGCGCAGCACGGCGCTGCCGGCCAGCTGCAGATGCACGTTGTGGAATTCGATGGCGCAGGCGTTCATAGGGGCAATGGGCGGCAGGCAAGACGGTGAACGACCGCCATTATTGCCATGGGCGCAGGTGGGCGGCAAGTGTTTCCTTGCAGAGTGTTGAAATGCGCAAAAATCAAACGATGGAATGTATTTTCTTTAAGAAACAACAGGTTCTGGAATAAAATACCTGCGCACGCCGCTGGCGCGCATCGTCTGAAGAATTTGTCGAGGAGCAAGCATGGCAAGGCCAGAGAAAGTCCGGCTCGGTGAAATTTTGGTGCAGCAGAAATTGCTGACGGAAGAACAGTTGGGCCAGGCCTTGACGGAACAGAAGCGTTCGGGACGCAAGCTGGGCCGCGTTTTTGTCGAGCACGGCTTCGTCACGGAAGAGCAGATTTCGGGTGCGCTGGCGCGCCAGCTCGACATTCCCTATATCAATCTGAAGTTTTTCAACATCAATCCCGAACTGGTGCGGCTGCTGCCGGAAACCCAGGCGCGGCGTTTCCGCGCGCTGGTGCTGGAAGACCGCCGCGAGGGCTTGCTGGTCGGCATGTCCGATCCCACGGACCTGTTTGCGTACGATGAAATCTCGCGCCTGGTCAAGCGCCAGATCGAGCTGGCCGTGGTCAATGAAACGGAAGTGCTGGCCGCCATCGACCGCATCTACCGCCGCACGGAAGATATTTCCACGCTGACGCGCGAGCTGGAGCAGGACCTGGGCGACGTCTCCGTCGACTTCGGCGCGCTGGCCGCCAATCCGGGCCTGGAAGAGGCGCCCATCGTCAAGCTGCTGCAATCGGTGTTCGAGGATGCCACGCAGGTGCGCGCCTCGGACATCCACATCGAACCGCAGGAAGGCCGGCTGCAGATCCGCTTCCGCATCGACGGCGTGCTGCACCTGCAGACGGAAGCGGACAGCAAGATCGCCAGTTCGCTGGCGCTGCGCCTGAAACTGATGTCGGACCTCGATATTTCCGAGAAACGCCTGCCGCAGGACGGCCGCTTCGCCATCCGCGTGAAAAACCAGCGCATCGACGTGCGTATTTCCACCATGCCGACGCAATACGGCGAATCGGTGGTGATGCGCCTGCTGAACCAGGGCGGCACGACCTTGCGCCTGGACGCCATCGGCATGCCGCCCAAGCTGGTGCAGCAGTTCCGCGCCATCGTCAGCCGCCCGAACGGCCTCGTGCTGGTGACGGGGCCGACCGGCAGCGGCAAGACGACGACCTTGTATTGCGCCTTGTCCGAGCTCAATTCCGTGGAAAAAAGCTCATCACGGTGGAAGACCCCGTCGAGTACCGGCTGGCGGGCATCAACCAGGTGCAAGTCAACGAGAAGATCGAGCTGAACTTTGCCAGGGTGCTGCGCTCGGCCCTGCGGCAAGATCCCGATATCGTGCTCGTCGGCGAGATGCGCGACCAGGAAACGGCGCAGATCGGCTTACGCGCCGCCATGACGGGCCATCTGGTGCTGTCGACCTTGCATACGAACGACGCCATCAGCACGCCGCTGCGCCTGATGGACATGGGCGTGCCGCGCTACATGGTGGGCAGTTCGCTGCAAGCCGTGCTGGCGCAGCGCCTGGTGCGCGTGATCTGCGAAAGCTGCAGCACGCCGTACGCGCCCACGCCGAACGAATACGAATGGCTGCGCCTGGAACTGGGCGAGCTGGTCGAACGCAACCAGTACTTCCACGGCAAGGGCTGCTCGCATTGCAACGGCATGGGTTACCGGGGCCGCACGGGCGTGTACGAATTGCTGGAAATCACGCGCGCCGTGGCCGACGCCGCCAACCATGCCGATCCATCCCACTTCATGAAGGTGGCGACGGCGCAGATGGCGGGCGAGACCCTGCGCCGCCACGCCGTGCAGCTGGTGGTCCAGGGCCGCACGACGGTGATGGAAGCGATGCGCATCAGCAACCAGAGCGAGGATTGAGGTGCCGTTTTTCTCCTACAAGGCGCGCAGCGCCAGCGGCGAATTGCTGACCGGCGTGATGGAAGGCGCCGACAGCGGCGCCGTGGCCGATCAATTGATGGCGGGCGGCAGCACGCCCGTCGACATCAGCGTGACCAAACAGACGGTGACGAAGGCCGGCGCCAACCAGCTGGGCTGGTGGGACAAGCTGACCGAGAAAAAGTCACGCCCATGGACGTGCAGCTGTTCAGCCGCCAGCTGTACACGCTGCTCAAGGCGGGCGTGCCCATCATGCGCGGCCTGGCCGGCTTGCAGGAGTCCGCCATCAGCCCCGCGTTCGGGCGCATCATCAAGGACGTGCGCGAATCGCTCGATGCGGGGCGCGAACTGTCGGCCGCCATGGCGCGCCATCCCGCCATCTTCACGCCGTTCTATCTGTCGATGGTGCGCGTGGGGGAAATGACGGGGCGCCTCGATGAAGTGTTCCTGCGCCTGTTCGATCACCTGGAATTCGACCGCGACATGCGCGCGCGCGTGAAGTCGGCCACGCGCTATCCGACCTTCGTCGTCTTCGCCATGGTCGCCGCCATGATCGTGGTGAATATCTTCGTCATTCCCCAGTTCGAGAAGGTGTTCGCCAGTTTTCATGCGGAACTGCCGCTGATGACGCGCATCCTGATCGGCACTTCGCGCCTGACGGTGGCTTACTGGCCCATCCTGCTGCTGCTGGGCGTGGGCGGCTTTTTCGGCTGGCGCGCCTGGCTGCGCACGAAAGAGGGGCTCTATAAATGGGACCGCGCCAAGCTGCGCCTGCCGATCGCCGGCAAGGTTATCCTGAAAGGCACGATGGCGCGTTTTGCCCGCAGCTTCGCCCTGTCGAGCACCAGCGGCGTGCCCATCGTGCAGGCGCTGACGGTGGTGTCGCAAACGGTCGACAACACGTATTTGAGCGCGCGCGTGGAACAGATGCGCGACGGCGTCGAACGGGGCGAAAGCATCTTGCGCACTTCGGTGGCGGCCGGCGTCTTCACGCCCGTGGTGCTGCAGATGATCGCCGTGGGCGAGGAATCCGGTTCGCTCGACGATTTGATGGACGAGATCGCGGACATGTACGAGCGCGAAGTCGACTATGAATTGAAGACCCTGTCGGCGCAGATCGAGCCGATTTTGATCGTCTTCCTCGGGGCCATGGTGCTGGTGCTGGCGCTGGGCATCTTCCTGCCGATCTGGGACCTGGGCCGGGCGGCCCTGCACTGATGGCAAAACCGTTCCGCCAGCGCGGTTTCACGCTGTTCGAACTGGCGGTGGTGGCGAGCCTGTTCGCCATTCTGGTGGCGGTGTTCCTGAACCGCGTCGGCGATTACCATCAGCAAGCGCAGCAGGTGGCCATGGCGCAGACGCTGGGGGCCTTGCGCACCAGCTTGCGGGTGCAGGTGCTGCAGCTGTATCTGGCGGACGGGCGCGCAAGGATACCGGCGCTGGCGCGGCAAAATCCGTTCGACTGGCTGGCCGACAAACCGGCCAACTACCTGGGCGAGTTCGATGCCCCCGAGCTCGATAAATTGCCTAATGGTAACTGGCTTTACGACAGAAAAGAGCAAAAAATCATCTATTTGTTTAGTAATGGCAATATTTTTCCTGGTACAGGGCTTGATGTAGTGAAATTTAAGGTAATCTTGCCAGGTACAGATGCCGATCTTGAGAAGCTCGCCCAGGAACCCGATATCGTGGTGTGGAAATCGCCGGACTCTGCAGCAAAGTGACGCGCGTCCTGGCCCGGCGCAGCGATAGTTTCATGTGTTGGTTTTTGATGTTTTTATTTGATTTTGGAGAGCAGGTATGAATAAGTCTTTACGTAGTATGAAAAGCGGCACCCAGGCGGGTTTTACCCTGATCGAACTGGTCGTCGTCATCGTGATCCTCGGCATCCTGGCAGCCACGGCGATTCCTAAATTCGTCGACATGTCGACCGATGCGCGCATCGCCAAGATGCAGGCAGCGACGGGCGCATTGAAGTCCGGCTCGGCCTTGTTCCACGCACAATGGCTGGTCAAGGGGTCGCCTGCGGACAGCGTTGCCGTCACCATGGAAGGCACGGACGTCAAGGGCATCAGCGGCTACCCGGGCATCGCGGCGCCTGGCATCGCTGCGGCGGCAGGCGGCCTGGTTGACTACGATATCGCCACCGTTGCGCCAACAGCGACCGTGTTGACTGTATTGCCTGACAACAAACGTACAAATTGCAAGGTGACCTATACGGCTGCTGTGCCTGCGGCAGGCACGACGCCAGCCCTGCCAGCAGTGGTTGACGCGACGGCCCTGACGTCGGCCAACTGCAGTTAATCCGGGCGTGCAGATGCCGTGCCGGCAAGCTGGCACGGCCGCGCCATGTTTCCGCCCGCCCAACGCCAGGCTACGCCGGTTGGGCTTTTTTACGGGTATTTCCATTGTCCTTGCCATCGATCAACTTGCCGCAACGTGTGGCGCTACCGCAGGCCCGGCTGCGGCGCCGCGCGCGCGGCTTCACCTTGATCGAGCTGGTGGCCGTGCTGGTGCTGGCCGGCTTGCTGGCGACCTTTGCCGTGAGCCGGTTTTTCCAGCGCGACACGTTTGATGCGCGCAGTTTTGCCGACCAGGTGACGAATATCGTGCGCTACGGGCAAAAGCTGGCGGTGGCGCAAAACCGTGCCGTGTATGTCCACATCATTGACAAGAAAAGCGTGGCCCTGTGCTTCGATGCCGTTTGCAGCGCCGCCGAGAAGGTGGTGCCGCCCACGGGCAGCAATAGCGGCAGCAAGGAGACGCTGCAGTATTGTGTGGAAACCAACTGGCTGTGCGAAGGCCGTCCGTCCGGCGTCACCCTGTCCACCGATCCCGTCGATACGGCGGGCTTTTATTTCGACGCGCTGGGCAAGCCGTATAAGCTGGTCAACGTGTTTCCGGACGCATCGACCTTCCCGGCGCGGCTGAAAATCAGCATCCTGGGCGATGGCATGCAGCGCGACGTCACCGTCGAAGGGGAGACGGGTTATGTCCATTAGCCAGCGGCGCCGGCGTGAACGCGGCGTGACCCTGATCGAACTGGTGCTGTTCATCGTCATCGTCGGCCTGGCCTCGGCCGCCATCCTGGGCGTGATGAGCCTGACCACCAGCCACAGCGCCGACCCGCAGCTGCGCAAGCAGGCGCTGGCGATTGCCGAAGGCATGCTGGAAGAAATCCAGCTGGCGCGGTTTACCTATTGCGATCCGCAAGACCCGGCCGCCCAAACGGCCACCAGTGCGGCCGGCTGCGCCATTCCGGAAGTGGCCGGGCAAGAGGCGGGCGGCGTAACGCGGCCCTTTGATAATGTCAACGATTATGTGAGCGCTTTTGGCACGGCGGTTGCTTACACGACCGATGCGCAGGGCCGCGTATGGGTACCCGGCGCCAGCCCGGCCTACACGGCGTGGGTGACGATCACCGAGGAATCCCTGCGCGGCCTGCCCGCCTCGGAAAGCCTGCATATCCAGGTCCGGGTGCCGTATGCGGACCAGCAGATCGTGCTCGACGGCTATCGCGTGCGCTATGCGCCAAATAGTATCCCATGAGAAATTCCCCCAACGCCAGGCGCCGCCCGCGCGGCTTTACCCTCGTCGAGATGGTCATCGTGATCGTCATCACGGGCATCATCGGCGCCATGGTCGCCGTCTTCATCCGCGTGCCCGTGCAAGGCTATATCGACACCACCGCGCGCGCCGCGCTGGCCGACACGGCCGATACGGCTGCGCGCCGCCTGACGCGCGACGTGCGCCTGGCCTTGCCCAACAGTGTGCGCGTGTCGAACGACGGCCTGTTTCTGGAATTGCTGCTGACCAAGACGGGCGGGCGCTACCTGAGCGACAGCGACCCGTCCGGCCTGGGCAACGTGCTGAGCTTTGATACCCCTCCCGACCCCAGCCTTCCATTGAACTTTACCGTCGTCGGCGCCATGCCTGCCGATGCCCTGGGCGCGCGCCAGGCGATCCGGGTGGGCGACCAGATCGTCGTCTACAACCTGGGCACGGATTACGCGCCGAACAATGCGTATGCGTGCAGCGCGGCGACTGGCTGTAACCGGGCGAGCGTGACGGGCGTGGCCGGCAACGTCGTCACGCTCGGCAGCTATCCCTTCACGACGGCGCCGGCGCCGCTGCCGTCGCCGTCGAACCGTTTTCAAGTGGTGTCCACGCCCGTCACCTATGCCTGCAACTTGTCGACTGGCACCCTGACCCGCTACGCCGGCTATGCCATCGTGGCCACCCAGCCGGTGGTGGAGGACGCCGCGCCGCTGGCCGCGGCGAATGGCGCCCAGCTGGCGCGCCAGGTGACGGCGTGCGCTTTCAGCTACGCCGTGCTGGCCAACGTGCAGCGGGGCCTGGTGAATATCGACCTGAGCCTGGGTGCGGCGAACAGCAATACGGGCGTGCTGCGCCTGGTGCAGCAGGTACAGGCGAGGAATACGCCATGACGCGCTTGCTGAGCCCCCGCACGGGCCGCATGCGCGGCTTCAGCCTCGTCACGGCCATTTTCCTGCTGGTGGTGCTGGCCGCGCTGGCGGCCGTGATGGTGAATATCTCCACTTTCCAGCAGACGGAATCGGCGATGGATGTGCAGGGCGTGCGGGCCGAGCAGGCCGCGCGGGCGGGCCTCGAATGGGGCTTGCAGAAGCAGCTCGCCGCGAATCTGGCCACGGCACCGCCATGCATGGCGGCCACCTCGTTTGCCATGCCCTCCGGCAGCACGCTGTCGGCGTTCAGCGTCAGCATACAGTGCTCCATGGCGACGCAGCCGGGCACCTTGACCAGGTGGACCATCACGGCCACGGCCTGCAATCAGCCGGCCACGACCGAGCCGTTCTGCCCACATGCAGGCAACAACCCAGACTATGTCCAGCGCCGCCTGCAAGCCGTGCTGTCGCAGTAAGGTCAACTGCGTGAAAAAAGATCGCTAATTTATTGTTTTTACACAATAAAGTTGACTTCATGAATTAAAATTGGCTGGATGCATTAACTGCGCGACAAGATCGGGCAGGCACTTACACTGGATAGTTCGCATGGGTTTATTCGCAAGAACAAAGAAGTACGATGGCTGGCTGGCCACGGCGTTTGGCCGCGAAGGCGTCAGCGCTGTCGTCGTCGAACGTCCCGCCGACGGCATGCCGCGCGTGCGGGGCGCCGGCTACCAGGCGGCCGCGCGGCCGGCGCCGACCGAGGTGCTGGAGAAACTGGGCAAGGAGCTGCAGGCCGCCGCGCGTCACTGCACCACCGTGCTGGCCGGCGGCGACTACCAGCTGCTGTCGCTGGAAGCGCCGGCCGTGCCGCGCGAGGAATTGAAGACGGCCGTGGGCTGGCGCCTGAAGGACATGCTGGATTTTCCCCTGGCCGAGGCCACCATCGATGTGTTCGACATTCCCGCCGACCCGAACGGCACCCAGCGGGGCAGCAGCGTGTTTGCCGTCGCCGCGCGCAACAGCGCCGTGTCGCGCCGCCAGGCGCAGTATGCCGAATGCAAGATCGGCCTGTCCGTCATCGATATCCCCGAGATGGCGCAGCGCAATATCGCCACCTTGCTGGAAACGCCGGGACGCGGCATCGCCGTGCTGTTCTTCGATGGCGACGGCGGCTTGCTGACCATGAGTTTCAATGGCGAGCTGTACCAGGCGCGCCGTATCGACGTGACCCTGGCGCAATTGCAGTCGCCCGACGCCAGCCAGTACTACGACCGCGTCACCCTGGAACTGCAGCGCTCGTTTGACCATTTCGACCGCCAGTTCCATTTCATTTCGCTGGCCCGTCTGATGCTGATGACGGGCGCGGCCGATGGCTTGCACGCGTATCTGGCCGACAATCTCTACATGCCGGTCGAGCAGATCGACCTGGCCACGGTGCTGGATTTTTCCCAGGCCGCCGAGCTGCGCGCGCCCGCCATGCAGGCGCGCTACTTCCTGGCCATCGGCGCGGCCTTGCGCGAGGTCGGCGTGCACCCGGGCAAGCACGAAGGGAAGGGCGCATGAGCCAGCAGATCAATCTGTTCAATCCCCAGTTTGAACTGAAAAAACACCATATGTCGGCGCGCACGGCCGGCCTGGGCCTGGGCGCGCTGGCGCTGGTCCTGCTGACCCTGGGCGTCGTTGCCCAGCGGGCCACGGCGGACCTGGAACAGCGCGAAGCGGGCGCCAAGGCGGCGCTGGCGCAAGTCGAGGCGAAGCGCGACCAGATCGTCCGCGATTTTCCTCCACGCAAGAAAGATCCGGCCCTGGCGCAGGAACTGGCGGCCGTCGAGGCGCAGCGCCAGCTGCTGCAGGATGCGTCGGCCGTGCTGGACAGCGGCAAGCTGGGCAATACCCTCGGCTATGCCGGCTATTTCCGCGCGCTGGCGCAGGCCAGGGTCGAGGGCGTCTGGCTGACGGGCGTGGACATCGCCGGCGCCGGCAATGACTTCGGCCTGCAGGGCCGGGCCTTGCACGCGTCGCTGCTGCCCGCGTACATCGCGCGCCTGGGCCAGCAGGAAGTACTGAAAGGCAAGACCTTCGCCAGCCTCGACATCGGGCAGCCCGATCAGCCGGCCGTGGCCGAGGGCAAGGCGGCCAGCCTGCCGTATATCGCGTTCAGCCTGCAGTCGGCGGACCGCGCCGCCACGCCGGCAAAACCTGTTGCTGGAGGAACGCGCTGATGCTGCCCTTGCTGAAGAAATGGGCCGCCGCCTTCGACGCCCTCAGCCTGCGCGAGCGGCTGATGGTGTTCGGCGCCGGCGCCGCCGCCATCCTGTTCGTGTTTTATTTCATGAGCTTCAATCCCCTGTTGGCGAAACGCGCCACGCTGGAAGCGAGTATTGCGCAAAAGCAAAGCCTGTTGAGTGCGACGAACAAGGAAATCGAGCTGAGCATGCTCGCCCATGCCGCCGACCCCGACCGGGAAGCGCGCGCGCGCCTGGCGGCCTTGCAGGCGGAAACGGCGTCCCTGGCGCAGGCGCTGCGCGAGAAACAGCACGGCCTGGTGGCGCCCGAGCGCATGGTCACCTTGCTCGAACACTTGCTGCGCCGGCACGCCGGACTGCGCGTGGTGTCGCTGAAAACCCTGCCCGCCAGCGCCGTGGGCGGCCGCCAGACCGATGCCGCGAACGGCGATCCTGCGGCCAAGGCGGATGCCGCCAAGGTTCCGGCCCCGGCCCCGTTGCTGCACCAGCATGGCGTGGAAGTGGTGCTGCAAGGCAGTTATGGGGACATGGTGCAATACATGCAGGCGCTGCAAGCGATGCCGACGCGCGTCTTCTGGGGCGCCGCCCACCTCGATGCGGCCGGTTATCCGGGCGCCACCTTGACCCTGACCTTACATACCCTCAGCATGGACGACACATGGATCGCACTCTGACCGCTGGCCGCGCGCTGCCGGCGTCTTTCCTGGCGCTGAGTTTGACGTTGAGCCTGGCATGGCCGGGCGCGCAGGCGCAGGCGCTGGACGACCCGACGCGCCCGCCGGCGGCCCTGTGGGCGCCCGCCAGCGCCGCGCCCGTCGTCGCGGCCCGGCCGCAGCTGCAATCGGTGCTCATCTCCACCCAGCCGGGCGGGCGCCGCCTGGCCGTCATCGATGGCCAGACAGTCAAGGTCGGCAGCAAGGTGGGCGATGGCGTGGTGACGGAGATCCACGAGACGGCCGTATTGTTGCGGCGTGGAAAATCGATGGAAACCTTCAAGCTGTACCCGAGCAGCAAGACCGACAATAAGACCGATCGCAAGACCGACCGCAAGCAGGAGTAGAAGAAGTGGCCAAGCAATTCAATCAACACAAGGCGAGCATGTTCAAGATCAGTACGATGGCGGCTGTCATCAGCGTCAGCCTGGGCCTGGGCGGCTGCAATGTCGCGCCCGTCAAGCGCGACACCTACAATGCGATCACCGATGCCGTCAAGGGCGCGGCAGCCACCACGGCGCCAGCGGCCCAGCCGGATGCCGTGGAAGCGGCGCTGCTGCCGCCCGTGGCGGCCCTGGCCCAGCAATTGCCGAAGGCCCGCGCCGCGCTCGACGAGCGCTTCAACGTGGCCTTCAACAATGTGCCGGCGCGCCAGTTCTTCACTTCCATCGTGGCCGGCACGCGCTACAACATGCTGGTCCACCCCGACATCGGCGGCACGATTTCCGCCAATCTGAAGGACGTGACCCTGTTCCAGGCGCTCGACGCCGTGCGCGAGCTGTATGGCTACGACTACAAGGTCGAGGGCACGCAGATCTACATCAAGCCGCTGACCATGCAGACGCGTTTGTTCCATGTCAATTACCTGACGGGCGCGCGCCGGGGCAGTTCCAACCTGCGCGTCTCGTCGACGTCGGTGGGCTCGGTCGGCTCGACCAGCTCGGGCGGTTCGGGCAGCAATGGCCAGAACGGCAACCAGGGCAATAATAACGAGCAGAACCAGCAAACGAATGGCGGCCAGGGCGGCCGCACGCTGGACAGCAGCAATTTGACCACCTCGTCGACGGCGGATTTCTGGCCGGAACTGAGGGCGGCGCTGGAAGCCATCGTCGGCAGCAGCGAAGGGGGCCGGCAAGTGGTGCTCAGCCCGCAGTCGGGCGTGATCGTCATCCGCGCCATGCCGGAAGAGCTGCGCAATGTCGACATGTACCTGAAGGCGACGCAGCTGTCCGTCGACCGCCAGGTGATCCTGGAAGCGAAAATCCTCGAAGTCGAACTCAACGACAACACGCAGACGGGCATCAACTGGGCCTCGTTCGCCTCCATCAAGAGCGGCCATACGAACCGCATCTCGACGGGCTTCATCCAGCCGGGCGGGACCCTGGCGCCGCTGCCGTTCAACGGCGGCCAGCCGCCCAACATGACGAATGGCAGCGGCTTGACGGCCAGCAGCGGCTTCGGCCTCAGTTCGGCGGCGACGGCGGCCGGCTCCATGTTCGGCCTGGCGTTCCAGACGGCCAATTTTGCCGCCATGATTTCCTTCCTGGAATCGCAGGGTTCCGTGCACGTGCTGTCGAGCCCGCGCATCGCCACCATGAACAACCAGAAGGCCGTGCTGAAGATCGGCACGGACGAGTTTTACGTGACGGGCGTGTCGACCACCACGAATACGACGGCCAGCGGCGCCACCACCAGCCCCAACGTGACCTTGCAGCCGTTCTTTTCCGGCGTGGTGCTGGACGTGACGCCGCAGATCGATGCGGATGGCAACATCATCCTGCACGTGCACCCGTCCGTCAGCCAGGTGTCGACCATCAGCAAGGAAATCGACCTGGGCAGCGCTGGTTCGCTGAAGCTGCCGCTGGCCGCCTCCAGCACCTCCGAGATGGACAGCATGGTGCGCAGCCAGGATGGGCGCATCGTCGCCATCGGCGGTCTGATGCGCCAGGCCACCACGGCGGACCGCTCGCAAGTGCCGGGCGCGGGCGACCTGCCCGTGCTGGGCGCGCTCTTCCGCAACACGGGGCAGGTGATCCAGAAGCGCGAGCTGGTGGTGCTGATCAAGCCCACCATCGTCGATGGCGCCAACAGCTGGAACGAGGACTTGCTCGATTCGGGCAAGCGCATCGAGGCGCTCGACCCGCGCCGTCCGTCGGAGCGGCGCTAAATGTACCAGGCCCATTTCGGCTTGCGCGAGGCGCCGTTCGGCCTCACGCCCGATACCAGTTTCTTCTTCAACGGCCCGCAGTCGCAAAAGGCGCTCAACACCCTGCTGGTGGCGGCGCGCAATGGCGAGGGCTTCATCAAGATCACTGGCGAAGTGGGCACCGGCAAGACTTTTCTTTGCCGCAAGTTCATGCAGTCGCTGGGGCCGGAGTTCGTCACGGCCTATATCCCGAATCCGAACTTGCCGCCCCGCTCGCTGATCCTGGCCCTGGCCGACGACCTCGACGTATTGCTGGAAAAAGATGCTGATCAGCATCAATTGCTGAAATCCCTCAACTTGCGCCTGCTCAACCTGGCGGCGCAGGGCAAGCGCGTGCTGCTGTGCCTGGACGAAGCGCAGGCGATTCCCGTCGACAGCCTGGAAGCCTTGCGCCTGCTGACGAACCTGGAAACGGAAAAGCGCAAGCTGCTGCAAATCGTGCTGTTCGGCCAGCCGGAACTGGACGTCAAGCTGGCCCTGCCGGAAATCCGCCAGCTGGCGCAGCGCATCACCTTTCACTACCACCTGGGACCGCTGTCGCGCGACGACGTGGATTTCTATGTGGCGCACCGTTTGCGCGTGGCCGGTTTCGACGGCGCGCGCCTGTTCAGCCGTGGCGGCGTGGCGCGCCTGTACAAGGCTTCCGGCGGCATTCCCCGCCTGATCAACATCATGGCGCACAAGGCGCTGATGGTGGCGTATGGCGAAGGGCGGCAGCAGGTCAGCGGCCGCCACGTGGCGCTGGCCGCCAGCGATACCCTGGCCAGCAAACCCCGCTTGTGGCAGAAGCCTTGGCCATGGCTGGCGGGCGCCGGCGTGCTGGCCGCCGCCTGCGGCCTGAGCTGGACTTTATTGAACCGATGACGAAGATGAGCCTGTAGATGAGCCTGATTAACAAGATGTTGCAAGACCTCGATGCGCGCGGCACCCCCGATGGACGCGGCGACGCGGCCGGCATCCGTTCCGTGCCCGAACGCGAGCGGGGCGTGTCGCGCGCGCTCGTTTTCGGCGGCGCGGCCGGCCTGACGGCGGCCGCCATCGCCCTGGGCTGGGTCTACCTGAAGCGCCCGCCCGTGCCGCCCGTGCTGGTGAATGTGGCCAGCAAGCCGGTTCCGGCGCCGCTTCCGGTGCCCGTTCCTGTGCCTGTCGCCGTAGCGCCCGCGCCGCTGGCGGTCGCCCCGGCGGCGCAACCCGAACCCGTGTTCCAGGCGGAGGAAGTGGCCCCGGCACCCGCCAGGGCGCGTCCTGTCGAGTTCCGGCGCGTCGCGGAAAAAGCCGCCAAGCCTGCCGCTGCGCCCGTGGTGAAAACGCCGGCACCGGCCGCCAGCGAGCGCATCATCGACGGCAAGCAAGTCACGCCGCAGCAGCGCGTGGAAAATGAGTACCGGCGCGCGCTGGCCCAGTTGCAGGATGGCCGCGTCTCCGACGCCATGCTGGCCTTGCAGCAGACCTTGCAGCTGGACCCGCGCCACCAGGGCGCGCGCGAAACCCTGGTGCGTTTGCTGCTGGAAGCGCAGCGCCCCGACGAGGCGGCGCGCCAGTTGCAGCTGAGTCTGGCGCTGGACCCGAAACAGCCGGCGCAGGCGATGATGCTGGCCCGCTTGCAGCTGGACAAGGCCAACGGCGACGCGGCCGCCCTCGACACCCTCATGCGCAGCCTGCCGTACGCCGCCGACAACGGCGAATACCACGCTTTCCTGGCCGGCGTGCTGCAGCGCGAGCAGCGCTACCGCGAGGCGTCCGAGCACTACCAGCTGGCCCTGCAGGCGGCGCCCGACAACGGCGTCTGGTGGATGGGTCTCGGCATCGCCTTGCAAGCCGACAACCACCCGGCCCAGGCGCGCCAGGCGTTCGAGCGGGCCAGGGGCTTGCAAACTTTATCTCCCCAGCTGCAGGCGTTCGTCGAGCGCAAGCTGGTGCAGCTGGCGGCGGCGAAGTAAGCTTCACCTTAATGAAAGAAACCAGCTTGAAACCTCTCAGCTTGTTCATCGTCCTTTGCGTTGTTGCAAATAGTGTATTTGCCGCGCCCGCCAGCTACGTTCTTGAAAATACCGAAGTGCGCGACATCCGCGCGCAAGGATTGAAGCGCGACTACCAGCTCTATGTCGCCTTGCCCGATTCCTATCGGCAGGGGAATAAACGCTATCCGGTGCTGTTCGTCGTCGACGCCAATTATGCGTTTCCCGTCGTGCGCAATATCGCGCAGCGCCTGAACAAGCATGCGGGGATGGAAGAAGTGGTCGTCGTCGGCCTGTCGTACGCCAACGGCGATGGCGGCGTGTACAGCCGCCGCCGCGACTACACGCCCAGCACGCCGCGCAAGCATGACTACCGCTCGGACATGCCGGGGCGGCAACCGGCGTTCGGCGAAGCGGCGGCCTATGGCCAGTTCGTCTCGGGCGAGGTGTTTCCCTTCATCGCACAACACTATCGCGTCAACATGCAGCGCAAGGTGTTTATCGGCCATTCCTACGGCAGCCTGCTGGGCCTGCAATTTTTGCTGACGGAACCGCGCACCTTTGAGCACTACATCCTCGGCAGCCCCTCGCTGTGGTACGACGCCGGCGTGATGTTCGACCGCGAGCAGGCATATGCCGCCAGCCACAAGGACTTGCCCGCGTCCGTGTTCTTCGGCATCGGCGGCCTGGAAAAGCTGGCACCAGGAAAGAAACGGTCGCGTGCGGAGGAAGACGCCGATATGCTGGCCGACGTGCGCGAATTCGACGGCAAGCTGAAATCGCGCAAGTTTCCCGGCCTGAAGACGCGCCTGCGCGTGTTCGAGGACGAAGACCATGCGAGCGTGTTTCCCTTTGTGCTGACGCATGGCTTGCGGGCCTACCTGAAGTCCTCTAACTGAACCGGTTTCACTGGAAATAATAAACCAACCCGGGATATCCCCATGAAAACTCCAGATGCTGGCAAAAAAATGACTTCATTGCCGAAGATGTTTGCGATGTCTCTTTTATTGACCATCTCGACGTTTGTGCATGCCCAGGTTGGTAATAAATTTCACATGGAAAAGGCAGGCGACTACGCCGCTGAAATTGACAGATTTATCCAGACAACAAGTCCAAGAAGTTTTAATGGCGTCGTTCTCATCACGAAAAATGGCAAGACGACATATTCAAAAGCCTTTGGGTATGCGGATGTGGAAAATAAAATACCATTGAAGCTGGAGGATAATTTCCGGATCATGTCGAATAGCAAGCAGGTTACTGCCGTGCTGATCTTGAGGGAGGTTGAAAAAGGCAACATCGATTTGCACAGTCCCGTCAGAAAATATTTGCCCGATTTGCCGCAGGCCTGGGCCGACGAGGTGACGGTGCATCAACTGCTGAACTTTTCGGCAGGAATCACTGACATTGACAAGCCGCTGAGCTTCAAGCCCGGAACGGACTTCCTGTATGGTGTGACGACCTACACCATGCTGGGCAATATTTTTGAAAAAGTCAGCGGGAAAACGTATATCGAGGCGGTCAATGACTTGTTCAAGGAACTGGGAATGCACAACAGTTTTTGCTATGAAGAAAACAAAGAAAACAAGAAGAATAACGTTATCAAGGGTTATGTCAATTCAAACAATGTGTTGGAGTTGAAGGAGCATCCCGTTCAGGGCGCAGGCTGGCTCGGTTTTATTCCGGCTGGAGGGATCGTTTCCAATGCAAAGGACTTGGCTGTCTGGGATGATAAGCTTCACAACGGAAACATTTTAAAACCGACAAGCTATAAACTGATGACTGACTACACCATATCCAGCCAGCATGTTGCTTTCGGAACTGAAGATGTAGGATATGGCTACGGTGTGTATGTGAGCGATAAAACACCCGTTAAATACATCGGGCACTCTGGGAAAGGATTGGGATTTGCATCGATCAAGGTATATTTTCCTGAAAAAGATGTTGATGTTGTCGTCCTGGAAAATCAGTTCAGCGAAGATAGCGCGCTGCATTACTATTTTGAAATAAAAATAAGGGAAATAGTGATGAATAGCAATCTTGTGAGATAGTCAGATCGCTCTGGCATCATCAGTTTCGCACGTTGCGGCAGTGGGCCACCCGGATGCGGGTATGTTGTCGTGGCCGGCAGTGTGCGAAAAACAATAGCGCCGAAGCGGCAATTTTTGCCGCGCCCTTGCGCTCCCGGGCTTCCGCGAGCGCTCATCGATAAGGTCAGATTACATGCGTACATTGAATGAATTACTCGATAGTGAAGATCCGGCATTACCGCTGATCAGGCAATGGGCCAGCGAGGCCGACTTGCTGGTGGAGTTGCTGCCACCCTCGGCCGCCAGGGAGGATGTGCTGCTGAGCCTGCAGGTCACCACGCGCTCTCCCTGGGGGCGATTGCCTATGAAACGGGAGGCATCCTGGTGGATGACGGCTGGCTGCGCATACTGGGATCGGGTCATGCCAAGCTGGGCCGAAATATTGTTTCTTGGAACGAAGGAAAGGCCGACGGTTTTCTGCTGGTCGCCGACGACGTGCTGGGCGGCTTTTTTGCCATCAATGGCGGCGCACTCGGGGACGACCAGGGCAATATGTATTACCTGGCTCCCGAGACGCTGGCGTGGGAAGCGCTGGAAATCGGCTTCACGGCGTTTGTCGAGTGGGCCTTTACCAGCCAGTTGCGGCAGTTTTACGGCCGCCAGCCTGGCGACGCGGAGGACTTTGACGAATTGCCCTTGTCCGGCGAGCTCTGCCTGAATTTTTATCCATTCCTGTGGACGCAAGAGGGTTCCCTCAAGACCAGTTCACGGCGCGCCATTCCCGTGCAAGAGCAGTGGGCACTCAACGTTGATCTGCAACAGAAGTTGCCCGACGCGCGCTGAGGCAGGGCTTGCGGGCATATCTGAAAGCATCGCCATGCGCATCCCGAGGCGGTGGAATGGCATTTCAATCCAGCAATCAGGCGGTTTGTCGCAATGGCATGCTACAGAAATGGGCAAGGGGATAGCATACAGTGGGCTTTCTCGTGATGCGAGGCCCGCAAGCGGGTGTTCGATGCTGACGATAGCGCAGTCATCGACGGACGCTTCTCCATGACTTCGACCAGGATGACATACGCATGAAATTGACCCTGTCATATATTCTTTCCACCTGCCTGCTTGGCACCTTGGGCGCGATCGGTGGCGCGCAGGCGGCGCCCGCCGACGCCGAACTGGTCGCTTTGGTGCAGCGCCATGCGCAGGCCCAGAGCAGCTTCGATCAAGCCGCCTTGAAAGCCGTCACGGCCGAGAATTATGTGGAAATATCGCCCGTCGGCGAGGTGGACGGGCGTGAAAAGATGCTGTCCTTCTATGCGCCGGAGCAGAAGCGGCCGAGTCCGCAAGTCCAGGTCGATGAACCGGCCGTGCGCCTCCTTGGCGATACGGCGCTTATCTCGGCCCGGCTGTCCTACCGGCTCAATCAGGAAGGGGCGGCCCGCACCTTCGCCATGCGCGCCGGCTATGTCGCCCGGCTTGTCGACAAGCAATGGCTGCTCGTCAGCGCTCAGTACACGGGCATCCGTCCGCCGAAACCGTGAAATAACACTGTGTGGTGCTGGCCCCGGCGTCATCCAGCCAGGTTAGAGCCGTGCCTCATCGCCCCACACATGCCGCATGCTGAAGTGCAAGCCGGCATCGTCTTCATGCAGCGACGAGACGATGGCGAACTGGCTGTCGCCCGTGTCGCGCGGCGTCATCCGCGATAGTTCGGCGGCGGCCAGCGGCGCGCCCAGCGGGTCGCTGAGCGGGTGGACCAGGGCGGCGCCCCGCTGCGTGACGACGCCCAGTTCGCCGCTGCGCAGGCGCACTAATGTGCCGGGCGGATATTTGCCCAGCAGCTTGACGAACTGTTCGCCCAGCAGCGGGTCGATGGGCAGGCCCTGCTCGAGGAAGATATGCCGCAGCGCCTGGTCGGGCACGATGGAGCGGCGGTAGTTGCGCGCCGAGACGCGCGCGCAATAGCGGTCGGCCAGGCCGATCAGCTTGGCATTTTGCAGGATTTCATCGGCCGTGCGCCCTTGCGGGTAGCCGCTGCCGTCATCGTTTTCATGGTGCAGCAGCACGCAACTGAGCCATTCCTCGTCGTCGACGCCGGCGCAGCGCAGCAATTCCGTGCTTTCCTGCGGATGCAGACGCACGATGCGCATTTCTTCGTCGTTCAGGGGGCCGCGCCGGTCCTGGAAACTGTCGTGGTGGCGCAGCATGCCCACGTTCATCGTCAGCGCGGCAGCGCCGATCAATAACAGTTCATCGTGGGACTTGTGCATGCTGCGGCCCACCAGCATGGCCAGCAAGGCCGTTTCGATGCAGTGGCGCACGGCGTAGCTGCCGGCGATCTGGTTCAGCAGGATGCTGGCCAGGGCGATGTCGGCATCGTGTTCGAGCGCGCGCAGCAGTTCGCGGGCGATGTCGCGCACGTCGCGCTCGGCATTGTTTTCGCTGCGCAAGGCGAGCAGCAGCCGTTCCAGGCGCTGCGCCGCTTCATTGAGCAAGCGCAAGACGGACGGCTGGTCCGGCGTGCCCACATACAGGCCCAGCTGCATCAGCCGCCCCAGCTGCGCGCCGTCCGTGATGATCTGCCCCTTGCGCAGTTGCGGGCCGGCACTATGGTCAGCCAGAAACAGATCCCAGGGCAGGGGTTCGCCGGGAACCAGGTCGGCCGGGCCGATGCGACGCTGTACCATGCTGTCATCCTTTGCTCCGCCGGGGCGGAGAAGTTCTGTCGTTAAATGCTGCGCAGGCGCTCGAGCGCCAGGCGCAAGGTCTCGTCCTGTTTGGCAAAGCAGAAGCGCACGATGCCCGACTCCTTGCCCTGCGCGTAAAACGCGGACACGGGAATGGCGGCCACCTTGATTTCCGCCGTCAGCCATTCGGCGAACTGCGCTTCGGTCTCTTGCGAAATGGCATCGTAACGCACGCACTGGAAATACGTGCCGTCGGCCGGCAGCAGGGTGAAGCGGCTGCCCGCCAGGCCGTCGCGGAACAAATCGCGCTTGCGCTGGTAAAACGCGGGCAAGTCCAGATAGGGCTGCGGGTCGGCCATGTAGCCGGCGATGCCGTGCTGCATGGGCGTATTGACGGTAAACACGTTGTACTGGTGCACCTTGCGAAATTCCGCCGTCAGGGCCTTTGGTGCCGCCACATAGCCGACCTTCCAGCCCGTCACGTGATACGTCTTGCCGAAGCTGGAGACGATGAAGCTGCGCGCCGCCAGTTCAGGGTTGCGCGAGAGCGAGGCGTGCGGCACGCCGTCGTACACCATGTGCTCGTAGACTTCATCCGATAAAATCAGGATTTGCGTGCCGCGCACGATGTCGGCCAGGGCCGCCACGTCGGCCGGGCGCAAAATCGTGCCCGTCGGGTTATGCGGCGTATTGATGATGATCAAGCGCGTCTTGGGGCTGACGGCGGCGGCGAGCTTGTCCCACGGCACGCTGTAGCCGGACTCTGTTACCTCCATGGCCACCAGCACGGGCACGCCGCCGGCCAGCGCGATGGCGGGCAAATAGCTGTCGTAGGCCGGTTCGATGACGATGACTTCGTCGCCCGGGTGCACGCAGCACAAAATCGCCGTCGTCAGCGCCTGCGTGGCGCCGGCCGTGACGGTGATTTCCGTGCCCGCGTCGTAGGCGTGGCCGTACAGGCTGGCGATCTTCGCGGCGATGGCTTCGCGCAGAGGGGCGGCGCCCGTCATCATCGGATACTGGTTGTGGCCGGCGCGCATGGCGTCGCTGACCAGCTCGACCAGTGCCGGGTCGCAATCGAAATCGGGAAAGCCCTGGCCCAGGTTGACGGCGCCATGCTGGGCCGCCAGGCTGGACATGCGGGTAAACACGGTGGTGCCGACAGCGGGCAGGCGGGTGGCCAGGGTGGGAGTCAGGTGGGGCAGGGACGGGCTGTTCATGAACGGTAGGGTCGCGGTGCGGAAAGTGGAATCGTTTCTCATTCTAGCGCAGCGCGCCCGTCGCGTGCGGGGCTTTGGCGGCTCAGCCCGGCAATGCCCAGCCTTCCGGCACCATGATCTTGAACATGCCGGCCTTGGCCGTCTTGCGGGCCAGTTTCAGCAGGGCCTTGTCTTTGGTGATGAGGATATCGGCGTTGGCGTCGCGCGCCAGTTCGAGGAATTTCTGGTCATCCTTGTCCGTGCAGACGGGCAGGCGCACGCCGGACACGGGCGGCGCCACGACGCTGATGTGGGCGTCGAAGCGGGCGGCGGCGACGGCACGGCTGGCTTCGTCGAGCGGCAGATGCTTGTAATGCAGCACGACCAGATATTCCGCGCGGCAATCTTCGCGCGTGATGGCGTGCACGGCGCCGCTTTCCATGGCCGCCAGCAGGCCCGCCCAGCGCGGGTCGTTGAAGACGAACAGGTCGAGGCAAACGTTGGTGTCGAGGACGAGTTTTTGTGGAGCAGGTATCATGTCGGCAATTCTATTCTGTAGTGATAATTTATGTTGATCGTGCTTTCGCCCGCCAAGAGTCTCGACCTGGAGACGCCGCCAACGACCACGTTGCACAGCACCCCCGATTTTCTCGACCATTCCTTTCAACTCATCGAACGCATGCGCCAGTTCTCGCCCGCCGAAGTGGGCAGCCTGATGGGCATTTCCGACGCCTTGTCGGCCCTCAACGTGGCCCGCTATGCATCCTGGACGCCGCAGCTGGCGGAAGCGCGCCAGGCCATCATGGCCTTCAACGGCGACGTGTATGCCGGTTTCGAGGCGCGCAGCCTGCAGCCGGCCCAGCTCGATTATGCCCAGTCGCGCGTGCGCATCCTGTCGGGCCTGTACGGCTTGCTGCGCCCGCTGGACCTGATCCACCCGCACCGCCTGGAAATGGGCACGCGCCTGACGACCGCGCGCGGCAAGGATTTATATGCGTTCTGGGGCGACACCATCACCAACGGCCTGAACCGCGCGGCGAAGGAGCAGGGCGCGCAAGTGCTGGTCAATCTTGCTTCCGAAGAATATTTCAAATCCGTCAAGCCGCGCCAGCTGGACGTGCCCGTCATCGCGCCCGTGTTCGAGGACTGGAAGAACGGCAAATATAAAATCATCTCGTTCTACGCCAAGCGCGCGCGCGGCATGCTGGCCCGCTATGCGGCCGTCCACAATATCCGCGATCCGCAGCAGCTGAAGCAGTTCGACGTCGATGGCTACGGTTTCGTGCCGGAAGAGTCGAACGACACCAGCTGGGTGTTCCGGCGCAAGGTCGGCGAATAACAACGCTTAATAAAACCGTAGCGAGCGGAAGGAAGTTGTGGTTGAGAAGCGGAACTGTACGAAGGTACAGTGAGCATCGCAGACCGCAAATTACGACGCGCAGTAGGTTTTGATAGGCGTTCTAAGTAAAAAAACCGGGCCAGCCCGGTTTTTTATTGCAGCTTACTGCCAGAATTTCCACCACTTGCGTTCCTTGTTCACCCCTTCCGGGCTGAGGAATGCCGTGTTCGGGTAGTTCTTGGTCAGCACGCGCAAGGTATCGTCGCGCAGGTCGGTCAAGCCCAGCTTGTCATACGAGCGGTACATGATGAACAGCGCTTCTTCGATGGCCGGCGAGGCGGCAAAGTCCTTGACCGTCGTTTGCGCGCGGTTGGCGGCGGCCAGGTAGGCGCCGCGGCGATAGTAATAGCGCGCCACGTGGACTTCATATTTCGCCATGGCATCGATCAAATAGTTCATGCGGGCCAGCGAATCGGGCGCATATTTGCTATTTGGAAACTTGTCGACCAGTTGCTTGAAGGCGGCAAACGCTTCGCGCGTGGCTTTCGGGTCGCGCTCGGTCGGGTCTTGCTCGTACAGGAAGTTCAGGAAGCTGATCTGGTCGTTAAAGCTGATCAGGCCCCGCAGGTAGTACATATAGTCCACATTGGCGTGGTTCGGATGCAACTTGATGAAGCGTTCGACGGCGGCCAGTGCCTGAGCCTGGTCTCCCGACTTATAATACGCGTAAGCGATCTCCATCTGCGCTTGCAGAGCATAGTTGCCGAAAGGATAGTTAGCCTCCAGCTTCTGGAACAGGCCGATTGCAGCTTCATAGTGCTGCCCGGCCATTTCTTCACGCGCCTCCGAGTATAATTTCGTAACGGACCAGTTTTTGGTCTCATCCACTTTTTCAGGCAACAAGCTGCAAGCGGACATGCCGAGCAGAACGACTGAAGCGACTACCAACGATAATTTTTTTGCATGACGTTTTGCAAGAAGGTTTTAACCAAGATTTTACAATAGGCTGATTATAGCCGATGGGAATGCTGTGATATTAACTCCGAAGCCTAATTTGGCTGACCCCGCGTTTGACTCCCTTTCTGACCATGCTGCCGAAGAGGCGTTTGACGGCGATTTTGCCGCCGACGACGTCTTCGAGGAAATGGCCCCGATTACATTGGAACTGACGCCGGACGCCTGCGGCCACCGCCTCGATAAAGTCATCGCCCAGCTGGTGCCGCAATACTCGCGCAGCCGCCTGCAATTGTGGCTGGAAGCCGGTTTCGTGACCGTCGATGGAAAAGTTGCCAAACGCAACATGACCGCCTATGGCGACGAGAAGATCGTCATTCTGCCGCAAAGCGCGCCGGAAGACGAGGCTTTTAAGCCGGAAGCGATGGAATTGAACATCGTGCACGAAGATGAGCATATCATCGTCATCAACAAACCGGCCGGACTGGTCGTGCATCCGGGCCCCGGCAACTGGTCGGGCACCTTGCTCAACGGCTTGCTGCACCACTGCCCGCAGCTGGCCGGCGTGCCGCGCGCCGGCATCGTGCACCGCCTGGACAAGGATACGAGCGGCCTGATGGTGGTCGGCAAGACCCTCGCTTCGCAAACGGACCTCGTGCGCCAGCTGCAGGCGCGCACCGTCAAGCGCGAGTACTTCGCGCTGGTGTGGGGCACGCCGAAAATGGCGGGCACCATCGATGCGTCCATCGCGCGTCACCCGCGCGACCGGGTCAAGATGGCCGTGTCGGAGAATTTCACCGCCAAGCCCGCCATCACGCACTATGAATTGATCGGCAGCGGTGAACTCGACCGCCGTCCCGTCAGCCTGATGCAATGCCGCCTGGAAACAGGCCGCACGCACCAGATCCGCGTGCACATGCAGCATCTGGGCTTTGCGCTGGTCGGCGACTACGTGTACGGCAAGCAGCACCTGGTGTCCGTCTTCTCGCGCCAGGCGCTGCAGGCGCGCCGCCTGGGCCTCGTGCATCCGGGCACCCTGGAAGCGTGCGAATGGATCGTGCCGCTGGCCGATGATTTCGCGCAATTGATCGCCACGGCCGGCATTCCCGAGCCGGAACAGGTCTGATGACGTCGCCGTTGCCTTGCATTATTCCCCATTGGCCCGGCCTGCCCGCGAACGTGGGCGCGCTGGCGACCGTGCGCGCGGGCGGCGTCAGCCAGGGGCCATATGGTGACGGGCAGGGCGGCGGCGGCTTGAACCTGGGCACGCACGTGGGCGACGAGCCCGCGCATGTGGCCGCCAACCGGGCGCGGCTGGCGGCAGTCTTGCCGGCCGAGCCGGCCTGGCTGTCACAGGTGCATGGCGTGGCCGTCGCCGATGCCGCTACGCTGGGCGCTTGCGTGCCCGATGCCGACGCCAGCATCGCCACGCAGGCGGGCGCCGTGTGCGTGGTGATGACGGCCGATTGCCTGCCCGTGCTGTTCAGCTCAAGCGATGGCCTGGTCGTCGGCGCGGCCCACGCGGGCTGGCGCGGCCTGGCCAACGGCGTCTTGCAGCGCACGGTGGACAGCATGCGCGCGCAGGGCGCGACGGAGATCCTCGCCTGGCTGGGGCCGACCATTGGTCCGCAGCAATTCGAAGTGGGACAGGACGTGGTGCAGGCGTTCAGCGACGGCGCGCGCGATGATGCTGAACGGCAAGTGTTGTCGGATGCATTCGCCGCCATCGCCGGCAAGCCGGGCAAGTATCTGGCCGACATCTATGCGCTGGCGCGCACCATGCTGTTGCGCGATGGCGTGGCGCAAGTGGCGGGCGGGGAATATTGCACCGTCAGCGATGCGGCGCAGTTTTACTCGTACCGGCGCGATGGCGTCACGGGAAGACAGGCCAGTTTGATCTGGCGCAAATAATCTGCACGGCAGGCACTTATGTGTCTGCCGTTTTTGTTTTATCGTCTGCTGAGGCGAGCGCGCGGGCGTTCAGTTCAGCGACGCGCTCAGCCTTGCGTTTGCGTCGCCGCGAGCCCGTCAGATAGAATAGGATGGACAGCGGGATGACGCAGTACAGCACGAAGGTCATCACCCCGGCGACGATGGACGCTTCCGTCAGCGCCATGAGGCCGACGACATAGATCCAGGCAACAGCGGTCATGAGCATCATGAGTAGTGGCAGTGAGTAAGAGTTTGCATGCAGATGATCCAAAAATATTTATTTTTCGACTACGTTTCGGCGCCTAACAAAACCGTAGCGAGCGGAAGGGAGAGGTGGCTAAGAAGCGCAACCGTACTCTAGTACGGTGAGCATCGCAGGCCGCCTATACCGACGCGCAGTAGGTTTTGTTCGGCGTCCCTCAATCTTGAATGGACTTACATATATCTATGAACATGCCCGATCCTCAAATGATGACCAAGGAATGGATGGCGCAGATCAGCAATCCTGAGCAGTGGAAGACGTGGTTCAACATGGTACCGCAGCCCCAGGGCAATCCGATTGCCGGCATTTTGCAGGATGCGGGCGTCAGCATCAAGCCGGAAGCGATCGAGCAACTGAAAAATGCCTACGTGGCCAAGCTGACGGGCTTGTGGGCTGACTTTATGGCTGGCAAGGCGCCGGAGCTGAAAGACCGCCGCTTCGCCGCGCCCGCCTGGCACGCCAGCCCCCTGTCGGCCTTCAACGCGGCCGCCTACCTGCTCAATGCCGAATTTCTCAGCGCCATGGCCGATGCCGTGGAAGCGACGCCGCACCAGAAGCAAAAGATTGCCTTTGCGGTACAGCAAATCGTCGACGCCATGTCGCCCGCCAACTTTTTGGCCACCAATCCCGATGCCCAGCAAACCCTGATCGAGACCAAGGGCGAAAGCCTGGCCAAGGGTTTGACGAACATGCTGGCCGACATGCAGAAGGGCCGCATCTCGCAATCGGACGAATCGGCTTTCGAAGTGGGCCGCAACGTGGCCACCACGCCGGGCACGGTGGTGTTTGAAAACGCCTTGTTCCAGCTGATCCAGTACACGCCAAGCACCCCCACGGTACACCAGCGGCCCCTGCTGATGGTGCCGCCGTGCATCAATAAATTCTATATCCTTGACTTGCAGCCAGAAAACTCGCTAGTGCGCTATGCGGTGGAGCAGGGCAATACCGTGTTCCTCATGTCCTGGCGCAATCCGGACATGAGCATGCAGCACCTGACGTGGGACGATTATGTCGAGCAAGGCGTGATCGAAGCCATCCGGGTCACGCAGGACATTTCCGGCCAGGACAAGATGAATATGTTCGGCTTTTGCGTGGGCGGCACCATCGTCTCGACGGCGCTGGCCGTGCTCAAGGCACGCGGCGAGAATCCGGCCGCCAGCCTGACCCTGCTGACCACCTTCCTCGATTTCTGCGACACGGGCGCGCTCGACGTCTTTATCGACGAGCCGCAAGTGGCGCTGCGCGAACAGACCCTGGCCAAGGGCGGCCTGATGTCGGGCCGCGACCTGGGCAGCACTTTCTCGAGCCTGCGTCCGAACGACCTCGTGTGGAACTATGTGCAGTCGAATTACCTGAAGGGCAAGGAACCGCCCGCGTTCGACTTGCTGTACTGGAATGGCGACGGCACGGGCTTGCCGGGCCCCATGTTTTGCTGGTATCTGCGCAACACCTACCTGGAAAACAGCCTGAAGGTGCCGGGCAAGCTGACGGTGGCCGGCGAAAAGGTCGACCTGAGCAGCATTGACGCGCCCGCTTTCATCTACGGTTCGCGCGAAGACCATATCGTGCCCTGGGGCGCGGCCTACGCCAGCACGGCCCTGCTGAACCCGAAAAAACCGAAAGCCAACCGTTTTATCCTCGGTGCCTCGGGGCATATCGCCGGCGTGATCAATCCGGCGTCGAAGAAAAAGCGCAGTTACTGGAGCAACGACGCAGGCAAAGGCGCGCGCACGGCGAAATCCAGGCCCTTGACTGCCGAGCAATGGATGGAAGGCGCGACCGAGCACGTGGGCAGCTGGTGGCCCGAATGGGCGGCCTTCCTGGCCGAACACGGCGGCGCCCAGGTGAAGGCGCCAGGCAAGCCGGGCAACAAGCGCCACGCGGCAATCGAGCCGGCGCCGGGGCGGTATGTTAAAGTCAGGGCGGATTAATTCACAAAGCGTTTTGCCGGGCAAGACCGGCGTAATCACCGGTCTTGTCAGGAATCTACTTTTAGTTGCGTTGCAATAAATGCGGGAATCTACTACCCTGATGTGCAATGGAGCCGTTTTCCACTCTATAATGGAAAACGTAGGCAGGTGCGAAAGCGGACCCACGTTCGCTTTTTTCGGATTAACTCAGTATGCGCTGCGGCGCAATAAGTGGAACTTGTGATGAGTAGTGCAAAAAAGTATAGACCGCCTGATTAAAAAATATCCCAACCGCCGTCTGTACGACACGCAAACCAGTTCCTACATCACCTTGACGGATGTCAAGCAGCTGGTGTTGGACAATGAAGTGTTTACCGTCGTCGATGCCAAATCCAATGAAGATTTGACGCGCAGCATCTTGCTGCAAATCATTTTGGAAGAGGAAGCGAACGGCGCGCCCATGTTCTCGAGCAGCGTGTTGTCGCAGATCATCCGCTACTATGGCCACGCCATGCAGGGCATGATGGGATCCTACCTGGAAAAGAACGTGCAAGCGTTCACCGATATCCAGCACAAATTCACGGGCACGTCGGCCGGCAGTTTCGAAGGCAAGCCATTCAGCCCGGAAATGTGGACCCAGTTCATGAATGTCCAAGGCCCGATGATGCAAGGCATGATGAACAACTACATCGACCAGAGCAAGAGCCTGTTCGTGCAGATGCAGGAACAGATGCAGAGCCAGAGCAAGAATCTGTTCGGCACCTTCCCGTTTGTGCCGCCGGTTCCGCCAACCGACAAAAAGTAATCAATGTCACACGCTCACCGGGCGATTTGATCGCCCGGGAGTTGTATCGGCGTCATCAAAACAGCATAGTTCTGTCAGCAAGGGGCGGCTCGGGGTACAATAGCCGATTCGCCTCACCATTTTACTAGCTGCCAACTATGTCTGAAATTCACCGTATTCCCGTTCCTTCCGCCCAGCCCGAGGCCATGCAGGCCATGCCAGGTGCGGCGCCGAAAGTGGGCTTTGTCTCGCTCGGCTGCCCGAAAGCGCTGGTCGACTCCGAACAAATCCTGACCCAACTGCGCGCCGAAGGCTACGAAACGGCGAAATCCTACGCTGGCGCCGATCTGGTGATCGTCAATACCTGCGGTTTTATCGATGCTGCCGTGCAAGAGTCGCTCGACGCCATCGGCGAAGCGCTGGCTGAAAACGGCAAGGTCATCGTCACCGGCTGCCTGGGTGCCAAGAAAGATGCTGCCGGCGACGACATCATCATGAAGGTGCACCCGAAAGTGCTGTCCGTCACGGGGCCGCACGCGCTGGCCGAAGTGATGGATTCCGTCCATTTTCACCTGCCGAAACCGCATGCGCCGTTCCTCGACCTGGTGCCGCCGCAAGGCGTCAAGCTGACGCCGAAGCACTATGCGTATTTGAAAATTTCCGAAGGCTGCAATCACCGTTGCAGCTTCTGCATCATCCCGTCGATGCGCGGCGACCTCGTTTCGCGCCCGATCGGCGAATTGATGATCGAAGCGGAAAACCTGTTCAAGGCCGGCGTCAAGGAATTGCTGGTGATCTCGCAAGACACCTCGGCCTACGGCGTGGACGTGAAATTCCGCTCCGGCTTCTGGAATGGCCGTCCCGTGAAAACCCACATGACGCAGCTGACGGAAGCGCTGGGCGAGCTGGCCAAGTCCTACGGCGCCTGGGTGCGCCTGCACTATGTGTACCCGTACCCGCACGTGGACCAGATTATCCCGATGATGAGCGGCGGCCACATCCTGCCTTACCTCGATATTCCGATGCAGCATGCGCATCCTGACGTATTGAAACGCATGAAGCGCCCGGCCAGCGGCGAGAAAAACCTCGACCGCATCCAGGCCTGGCGTGCCATCAACCCGGACCTGACCATCCGCTCGACCTTCATCGCCGGTTTCCCTGGGGAAACGGAAGCGGAATTCGAGTACCTGCTCGACTTCCTCAAGGAAGCGCAGATCGACCGGCTCGGCTGCTTCGCGTATTCGCCCGTCGAAGGCGCGACGGCCAATGCCATCGCCAATCCTGTGCCGGAAGAGCTGCGCGAAGAGCGCCGCGGCCGCGTGATGCTGCTGCAGGAAGAAATTTCCAAGAAACGTCTGCAGGCCAAGGTCGGCAAGACCGTACGCGTGCTCATCGATGAAGTCACCCGTTCCGGCGGCGTGGGCCGCTCGTCCGCCGACGCGCCGGAAATCGACGGCGTCGTGTACGTCAAGCCGCCGTTCGAGCCGCACCGCAAGCTGGCCGTCGGCCAGTTCGTCGACGTCACAATTACATCAGCGGATGCGCACGACCTGTGGGGCGCCGCCGAGTAAAAACGTCCATGCCTGCGTTGCGCTGCCTTGCCGTACAGTAAAGTACTGTCTTCGGCAGCGCGCCTTGGCCTGAACGTTTTTTATGCAGGTGTAACACTCTGTCATACGTACGGCAGGCAAGGGCATAAGCCCTTACAATCAAGGCGGACCAGCAAATGCTGGGCCGCCTTTTTTACTTTCCGACGCCATGACCACACCCAAATCTCCGCAAACCGCGCTGATCCACAGCGATTACCAGGCGCCGCAAGGCTTTGCCGCCTTTCCCAACGCCATCCATCACGCCTCGACCGTGCTGTTCAAGGACGTGGCGGCCATGCGCTCGGGCGACTGGAAAGAAAAGAACGCCTATACCTACGGCTTGCACGGCACGCCCACCACGTTCACCCTGGAAGCGCGGCTGGCCGAGATCGAAGGGGGAATCACTGCCTGCTGGCGCCGTCGGGTCTGGCGGCCATCGCCATGGCGGACTTCGCGCTGCTGAAGACGGGCGACGATGTGTTATTGCCGGAAAATATCTACAACCCGAACCGCGAACTGGGACGCTGGCTGGCGCAGGATTTCGGCATCACGGCCCGTTATTACGACCCGCTCATCGGCGCAGGCATCGCGGCCTTGATCCAGGAAAATACCAAGCTGATCTGGACGGAAGCACCAGGTTCCGTGACGATGGAAGTGCCGGACTTGCCCGCCATCTGCGCGGCCGCCCACGCGCGCGGCGTGCTGGTGGCTCTGGACAATACGTGGTCGGCGGGCCTGGCCCTGCGCGGCTTCGACCTGGGCGTGGACATCATCATGCAGGCGCTGACGAAATACCAGTCGGGCGGTTCCGACGTGCTGATGGGCGCCCTGATCACGAGCGAGCGGGCGCTGCACGACCGCCTGGCGCAGGCGCACATGCGTCTGGGCATGGGCGTGGGGGCGGACGACGCCTACCTGGTGCTGCGCGGCTTGCCGACGATGAAGCTGCGCTTCGACGCCCACGACAGGGGCGCGCGCACGGTGGCCGCCTGGCTCAAGGGCAGGAGCGAGATCGCCACGGTGCTGCATCCGGCTTTCGCCGATTGCCCCGGCCACGCCATCTGGCAGCGCGATTTCACGGGCGCGGGCGGCCTGTTTTCCGTGCTGTTCGACGCCCGCTACACGGAGGCGCAGACGGACCGTTTCGTCGATGCCTTGCAGTTGTTCAAGATTGGCTACAGCTGGGGCGGCGCGAACAGCCTGGTGATGCCGTACCGCATCGCCGCCATGCGCAAGGGCTGGCCGCTGCCGGGCCAGCTGGTGCGCCTGAACGTGGGGCTGGAAGATCCGCAGGATCTGATCGCCGATATCGAACGGGCGTTCGCGGCGATGTAGCGGCAGCGGGCAAGCACGACGGCTTGCCCGCAAGTCCTTACATGGGCACGGGCTTGTTGTTGTTCAGGTCGAGAAAGCCGCGCAGCAGGCGGTAAGCCTTCCACAGCCAGGCCACGCCCCACACGACGAGCGCCAGCGGAATGCCGATCAGCGTGATCCACAGGATGGCGCCGACGACGATCCAGGCCACATACCACCAGAAGGAACGGATCATCCAGCTGTGATGGCTGTACACGAAGGTCCCGGCCGCCTCGTCCCGCTTCACATAATTGATGATGAGCGGAATGAAGGAAAACGCGCCCAGCGAAAACACGAAGCTGGCGCCATGTATCAGGTACAACCACCAGGCCAGGTTTTTGGTCTGCTGGAGTTGGGTATCCAAAATAATATCTTGTGACATGAAAGCTCCCGTCGTTGCGCAATTTTTAATTGTAACAAGCAAAGCGGCGCGGGAGCGCAGTCCATGGAAAAAGGCGGATTACATTGTTGAAACGAAATCAATATCCCACCCTGGCCGCGCGCGCCAGGTCATGGCTGCGGCGCGCCGCACCGGCCTTGCTGCTGTGCTGCGCCACGGCGGCGCATGCCGCCGGCGCCACCCTCGAGGCGGAATTTGCCGCCGGCTTGAAGGAAGAGGGCCTGGCGGGCGCCGTCTGGAGCGAAGTCTTGCCCGATGGCACAGTCAAGGTCGGCGCATCCGGCCTGCGCGACGCCGCCAGGCAAGTACCCATGCAGGCCGATACGCGCATGCAGGTGGGCTCCGTGGGCAAGGTGGCACTGGCGCTGGGCGTCTTGCGCCTGATCAGCGAAGACAAGCTCACGCTTGACACGCCCCTGCGGCAGGTGCTGCCCGATCTGGCGCTGAACAACCCGTGGCTGGCCAGCGATCCCGTGCGCATCCGCCACCTGCTGGCACATACGTCCGGCCTCGATAACGTGCGCTTCTGGCAGGCCTTCAGCCTGCAACCGGCGCCGGACACGCCGCTGGCCGCCGCTTTTGACGGCGGCGGCAATCTGCTGCGCGTGCGCTCCCGGCCCGGCAGCCGCTATGCCTACTCGAACATGGGCTACGGCTTGCTGGGCATTGTGATCGAGCGAGTCACGGGCCAGCCGTATGAGCGCTACCTCGACGCGCAGCTGCTGCGGCCGCTGGGCATGGCGGACAGCACGTTTGCTTTTGTCAGCCAGACAGGCCCGCAGGCGGACCCGCGCCTGGCCATGGGTTATTTCGAGCATGGCGTGGCGCAGCCGGCCGTGCCCCAGTATCTGCGCCCGGCCGCGCAATTTACCACCACGGCGGCCGACATGGGCAAGCTGGCGCAGTTCCTGATGGGCGACGGCAAGCTGCAGGGTACGCAGTTCATCGACCTGGCCCTGATGGGCGCCTTGTCGGAGCCGGCCGGCACCGATGCGGCGCAGGCGGGCCTGACGACGGGCCACGGCCTGGCGCTGGCCGTGCGCGACCGCCACAATGTGGTGGGCGCCTGCCACCCTGGCACGGCCGTGGGTTTCCGCGCCATGCTGTGCATCTATCCGGAGCAGGGCAGCGCCTTCTTCGTGGCCTTCAACACGGATGCGGAGCGGGCCGACTATGAGCGCTTCAACCGCCTGCTGCTGCGCGATCTGGAACTGCCGCTGCGCGCGCCGGCCCCGCAGGGCACGCCCGCGCCCACGGTGGAAAACTGGCAGGGCGTCTACGTGCCGTCGCCCAGCGCCATGGCCAGCATGGCCTGGGTCGATGCCGTCTTCGGCTTTACGCGCCTCAAATGGGATGGCGAATCGCTGTTCCTGATCCCGTTCCAGGGCGAACCGAAGGAACTGGAACCGGTGGGCGGCTTGCTGTTCCGCGCCAGCGACCGCAGCACCGCGTCGCACGTGCTGATGCAGGAAGATGGCAAGCATGTGCTCAGCGACGGCTTGCGCAGCTATGAGCGCGCGTCGATGCTGCGCATGCTGGTGCTGTGGGGCAGCCTGGCCCTGGGGGCTGCCGGCTTGCTGTACGTGCTCGTGGTGGGCGTCTGGCGCGCCGCGCTGCGCCGTCTGGGACGGGGCGACCATCTGTTTGCGCCCCTGCTGTCGCTGCTGTCGCTGCTTTTGCCGCTGCCGTTTTTCTATTTCCAGTCCTACCTGCGCCTGGGCGACGTGACCATCGCCAGCGTGCTGCTGGCGCTGGTCACGGGCGCGCTGCCGCTGGCCACGGCATTCGGCCTGGCCCGCTGCTGGCGCAGCCGCGGCACGCTAGCCGAGGCGGGCTCGTGGGCGAAATGGGATTGGGTCGCCTTGCTGGCGGCCCTGCAACTGCTGCTGGTGCTGGCCTGGTGGGGCTTGCTGCCGCTGCGGCTGTGGCAGATGTAGGCGGTCAGATCCAGGCAGCCAGCAGCCGGCGCCACCAGGGTTGCAGCGGAGTAGTCCGGGGGCCGTGTTCGGCGCGCCCGGCCCGCTTGGCGCGATAGCTGGCCGCCGCCATCTGCAGGCCGACGCGGTCCATCGCCGCCATCGCCTCCGCTTCCTGCTGCGACAAGCCATGCAGCAAGGCTTGCGCGCGGGGTTCCAGCAGGAAGGCGTCACGCACGGCGTCGTCCGTGTACAGCCTGGCCAGGTAGGTTTCCAGTGCGGGGGAACTCATGCGTTGCGCCCCGCGCGCAAGGCCGCGCGCGCCAATTCCAGCTGGTCCAGCACGTGGTCGAACGACGGGTAGTTGCCGTCGCGTTCGACGATCACCGTCAACGGTTGCGGCGCATGGCGCGCCAGCAGGGTCAATAAAGCGAACACTTCGGGCGGCACGTCGTGCAGATGGTCGTCCAGCAGGCGCTGGCCGCCGCCCGGCGCAGCTATCCAGTGGCCGCCGCTCAGATGCACGGCGCCCACCCTGTCCAGGGCAGGCGCAGCAGCATTTGCTCCGGCTGCTCGCCAATATTGACGGCGTTCGCATACAGGTTGTGCAGGTCCAGCAGCAGCGGCACTTGCGCGCCATGGATGATCTGCGCCAGCCATGCGGCTTCGTCCAGCGTGCTGGCGGGCGGCTGCACCAGGGTGGCGATGTTTTCCATCAGCGGCGCGCTGCCGACGATGCGCGTGGCCAGCCCGATATTGGCGATGGCGCCGGCGGCGCTGTGCGGCGTGCGCGGCGGCGCCGCCAGGTGGCCGATTTCCACGCCGCCGGCGCGCACAAAGCTCAGGTGTTCGGACCACGATTCCGCCTGTACCTCCTTCATCAGGCGCGCCATCGCCTGCAGGCGGCGCGGGTCGGCGGGTATCGTCGAGGCCAGCCCCATGCCGACGCCGTGCAGGCTGACGGGCACCTGGCGCGCCAGACGGCGCAGGGCGGCGATGGCGGCGCGCGAGGCATGGTAATAATCGTCGGCGATCACTTCCAGCACGTCGATCCGCGCCAGGTGGGACAGGATGCCGGCAGCCAGTTCGCCGCGCCAGCCCAGGCCGACGCGGTCGCGCGCGCTTGCCTGGCTAACTGCCACAGCCGCCGCCACCGCCGCAACCGCCGCAGCCGCTGCCGCCGCCGCCATCACCGCCGCCGTCGCCCGATGAGGAGCCGCCCGAGTCGCCCGTGCCGCCGGACGAGGAGTCGCCGCCCGAACTGTGCCGGGGCGCCGGGTACAGCTCGGCGACATACGCGTACACGGACAAGGGCAGGGCGCCGATGCCGAAGATGGCGGCCAGCAGTGCCATGTCCGCGCTGCTGCTGCCCGCCTGCAGGCGCGCCGAGCGCATGTTCAGGCGGCCAAACAGCATGCGCAAGTCGGTCAGCAGCCGCTGCGCGCTCCAGCTGGTCGCCTGGGTGCGCAAGCTGCGCAGCATGAGGAGAAAAATCGCCAGCAGCAGCGCCAGGAACAGCAGGTTGTAGTGCTGGCGGCTGATGGCGATGACGGCCTTGACGCCGGCCACCGTCACCAGCAGCCAGTGCGCGGCCCAGGTGATGCGTTCGCGCCGGCGCAGCAGCGGCGGGCCGACCAGCAATTCCTGCTGCGTCAAGGTCTCCTGGTAGGCGCGGCACGATGGCAGCATCCCGGCCTGCACGGCCAGTTCCTTGCTATGGCCCTGGCGGCCCAGGTACAGCCGCAGCACATCGCGTTCGATGTCGTGGCTGGCGAAGCGCAGGCTGTCGGCGCTGGCCGTTTCCAGCAGCGGGCCATCGGCGCGCAGCAAGCCGCGGTCGACCAGCACGATGGCGGCGATCTTCACGGCTTCGAGCGCGCCGCCGCGCAAGAAGGCGATGCGGTAGGGATCGTCGGCGAGCGACAGCTGGGCATGCGGATTGCGCACTTCCTGGCGGATCAGCAGCTCGCGCACGCCGTAGTACACGAGCAGGCCGAAGATCAGGTAGGCCAGCAGGAACCACGGCCCGCTCCAGTCAAAGGGATTGAGACCGTTCAACGCATCTGCTCCGCGTGTTCGCGCAAGCGTTCGGTAATCATCATCAGGCTTGTGAAGGCGGGCAGCGCTTGCCCGGGCGCCAGGCGCGCCGTTTCGCGCGCCGCCGACATGGCTTGCAGGGCGGCGTGCAGGGCCGGTTCGCCCAGCTGGTCGACAAACGCTTCGAGCGCCTGCTTGCCGGACAGCGCAGACTTGCCCTCCAGCTGCGCCAGCGAGGCGGCGGCCGAGCGCAGGGGGCGGCGGCGTCGGCGATGGCGCCGGCCAGCTGTTCTTCATTCAGGCTCAGGAGCATATACCGTTCGCGCATGCGCACCTGCTGGTTCAGCAGCACTTGCCGCAGCCGGCGCAGCACGGCATCGCGGCTGGTGTGCAGGTTGGCGAAAGGATCATTGCCCAGCAAGACGCGGTGGCGCGCGATGATGTCGGCGAATTTCACGGCGAAGGCGTCGGCGGCCTGCGTCAATTCGCTCTCGAGCAGGAACATCACCTGCAAGTCGATGGCGGCGTGCGCCAGACGCAAGGGAGCGCGCAGCGCATCGGCCGCCGGCGGCGTAAAGCGCTTGAGCAGCAACAGCAGGTTGACGTCGGACGTGGCGCGCAACTGGCCGTCGGCGGCCGAGCCAAACAGCACGGCGGCGGCCAGGTCATCGCCGAAGGCCGTTTGCGCGGCGGCGACGAACACATCCAGGTGGCGTCGTATCTCTTCTGGCAGCGGTGGCGGCATGCGGTGTTCTTTCACGGTGGGCTGGCGGGATGAGCATAAGTTTGCAATATAGCAAACTTATGCAACCGTGCGCGCACCGCCTGGCACCGGCTCAGGTCAAGACGTTGAGCAAGCCGTCGAGTCCCACAAAGTTCAGCGCCACGTCCGCCTGCGAGCGCACCACGGGCTTGGCGCGGAATGCCACGGACAGGCCGGCGATGCCCATCATTTTCAAGTCGTTGGCGCCGTCGCCCATGACGATGGCCTGCGATGGCGAAATCCCCATCTCGGCGCATACGCGTTCCACCGTGCGCTGCTTTTCCTCGGCGTCGACGATACCGCCTAACACTTTGCCCGTCAGCTTGCCGTCGACGATTTCCAGTTCGTTCGCGTGCGTGTAGTCGAGGCCGAGGCGCTGTTTCAGGCGCTCGGTGAAGAAGGTAAAGCCGCCCGAGACCAGCAGGGTCTTCAGGCCAGCCTTGCGCACGGCCGCCAGCATGGTTTCCGCGCCCGGCGACAGTTTCAGGCGCTCGTCGTAGACGCGCTGCAGGGCCGACGCATCGAGGCCCTCGAGCAGGGCCACGCGCTGCTTCAGGCTGGCCGCGAAATCGAGTTCGCCGCGCATGGCCGCCTCCGTGATGGCCGCCACTTGCGGTTTGAGGCCCTGCATGTCGGCGATTTCATCGATGCACTCGATGGTGATCAGGGTCGAATCCATGTCCATCGCCACCAGCTTGAACTCACTGAGTTCGCGCTGTCCCATCATGTAGGTGGCGTCCAGCTGCGCCGCCTGGGCCGCCACTTCGATGGTGGGGCGCAGCGCGGGCGAATAGGCGATCTGTTCGCAGCGCACGGCGTTCGGACCGAGGCGCGTGATGGACGTGGGCGCGGCCAGCGCGGCGATGCGTTCGAGGCGGGCGCTATCGCCGTCCAGCCCCTGCAGGATCAGATTCATGGTGATGGTCTTGGTATTGGTCATGGGTCAGGCCTGCATAAAAGATGGGAATAATCTACACCGTCAATTGCTTGATGGTGGTCTTGATCTGCGTCACGCGCGCGGCCAGGTCGGGCATGGCGGCCGTGATTTTCAGCTTGTCCTGGCCATGCAGCTTGATATGGCGGTTCTTCTGGATCAAGCCGATGATGCGCATCGGGTCGATGGGCGGCTTGGCCATGAATTGCAGCGTGGCCGCCTCGCCATGCACGTCGATCTTGACGATGCCCACGGTTTTCGCCGCGATGCGCAATCGGTGCGTCTCGACCAGGGCCTTGACGGCGTCGGGCAGCTTGCCGAAGCGGTCGATCAGCTCTTCCTGGATATCGTCGATCTTCTCTTGCGTGGCGCAGTTGGCCAGGCGCTTGTAGATCGACAGGCGTTCGTGCACGTCGCCGCAGAAGTCCGCCGGCAGCAGGGCCGGCACGTGCAGGTTGATCTCGGTGGTCGAGGCCAGCGGTGCTGCCAGGTCCGGCTCCTTGCCGGCCTTCAGCGAGCGCACGGCTTCGTTGAGCATGTCCGAGTACAGCTGGAAGCCGATTTCCGTCATCTCGCCCGACTGGCTCTCGCCCAGCACCTCGCCGGCGCCGCGGATTTCCAGGTCGTGCATGGCCAGGTAAAAGCCGCTGCCCAGTTCTTCCATCTGCTGGATGGCGTCCAGACGGCGCTGCGCCAGTTTCGTCAGACCCTGCACGTCGTGCACCAGCAGGTAGGCGTAGGCCTGGTGATGCGAGCGTCCCACGCGGCCGCGCAGCTGGTGCAGCTGCGCCAGGCCGAACTTGTCGGCGCGGTGCATGATGATGGTGTTCGCCGTCGGCACGTCGATGCCCGTCTCGATGATCGTCGTGCACAGCAGAATATTGAAGCGCTGGGCGACGAAGTCGCGCATGACCTTTTCCAGGTCGCGCTCGTGCATCTGGCCGTGCGCCACGGCGATGCGCGCCTCGGGCAGCAGTTCCGTCAGCATGGCCAGGCGGTTCTGGATGGTTTCCACCTCGTTGTGCAGGAAGTAGATCTGGCCACCGCGCTTGAGTTCGCGCAAACAGGCTTCGCGGATGATGGCTTCGCCCTCGCTGCGGACAAACGTCTTGATGGCCAGGCGCTTTTGCGGTGCCGTGGCGATGATGGAAAAGTCGCGCAAGCCTTCCAGCGCCATGCCCAGGGTACGCGGAATCGGCGTGGCGGTCAGGGTCAGCACGTCCACTTCCGCGCGCAAGGCTTTCAATGCTTCCTTCTGGCGCACGCCGAACCGGTGTTCCTCGTCGATGATGACGAGGCCCAGACGCGTGAATTTCACGTCGTCCGACAGCAGTTTATGTGTGCCGATGACGATGTCGATGGTGCCGTCGGCCATGCCCTTGAACGCCTGCGTGATCTCCTTGCCGGTGCGGAAGCGCGACAGTTCCGCGATGCGCACGGGCCAGTCGGCGAAACGGTCGGCGAAGGTTTGCGCATGCTGCTCGGCCAGCAGGGTGGTGGGCGCCAGGATGGCTACCTGCTTGCCGCCCATGACGGCGATGAAGGCGGCGCGCAGCGCCACTTCCGTCTTGCCGAAGCCGACGTCGCCGCACACGAGGCGGTCCATCGGCTTACCGGACGTCATGTCCTTGATGACGTTGTGGATGGCCTCGGCCTGGTCCGGCGTCTCGTCGAAGCCGAAGCTGTCGGCGAAGCGCTGGTAGTCGTGCGACGAGAATTCGAACGAGTGGCCCTGGCGCAGCGCGCGGCGCGCGTACAGGTTGAGCAGTTCGGCGGCCGTGTCGCGCACCTGTTCGGCCGCGCGTTTTTTCGCCTTTTCCCACTGGCCCGAGCCGAGCGAATGCAGCGGCGCGTCTTCCGGCGAGGCGCCCGAATAGCGCGAGATCACATGCAGCTGCGACACCGGCACATACAGTTTCGTGTCCTTCGCGTACTCGAGGTGCAAAAATTCCGTCTCGCCTTCGCCCAGGTCCATGCTGGTCAGACCCATGTAGCGCCCGATGCCGTGGTTGATGTGCACCACGGGGTCGCCGATTTTCAGCTCGGACAGGTCGCGCACCATCGACTCGACCTGCGTCACGCCTTCCTGTTTCTTCGTGCCGACGCGGCGGCCGGAACCGGCATACAGCTCCGTCTCGGTGATGAAGGATAGATTTCCTTCCGGCGTGAACAGCTCGAAGCCCGCGTGCAGCGGCGCCACGCCCAGCATCAGCTTGGCGTCGGACTGCAAAAAGCCGTCGCTGCCTTCCACCGGTGTCAGGTGCAGGTCGTATTCGGCGAAGTACTGTTGCAGGGTTTCGCGGCGGCCGTTCGATTCGGCGCAGATCATCACGCGGCGGCCCGCTTGCAGCAGGTAGCTGCGCAGGTTGGCCAGCGGGTCGTCGGCGCGGCGGTTGACGGCGATGTTGGGAATCGGCGCCGACAGTTCGGAGGCCAGCGCATCGTTCGATTTGGCGATCGCCAGGCGCGGATACGGCTTGGCCAGGCCGAAGAACTGCTCGTCGGACAGGAATAGCGCTTCGGGCGGCAGGATCGGCCGCTCGCGGTCCGCCTTCAGGAAGCGGTAGCGCGACTGCGTGTCCGTCCAGAAGCGGCCGATGGCGGCGTCGATCTCGCCCACCAGGGCCAGCGAGGCGTCGGGCGGCAGATAGTCGAACAGGGTGGCCGTCTGTTCGAAGAACAGGGGCAGATAGTATTCGATGCCGGCCGAGGCGATCCCGCTGCTGATGTCCTTGTAGACGACGGAGCGCGACGGGTCGCCCTCGAACTGTTCGCGCCAGCGGTTGCGGAAGGTGGTGCGCGCTGCTTCGTCCATGGGAAATTCGCGCCCCGGCAGCAGCCGCACTTCGTGCACGGGATACAGCGAGCGCTGGGTGTCGGCGTCGAAGGTGCGGATGGTTTCGATGGTGTCGCCGAACAGGTCCAGCCGGTAGGGCAGGGCCGACCCCATGGGGAACAGGTCGAGCAGGCCGCCGCGCACCGAGTATTCGCCGGGCGACATCACTTGCGACACATGGTTGTAGCCGGCCAGTGTCAGCTGCGACTTCAGTCGCGCCTCGTCGAGCTTTTCGCCCTTCTTGAAGAAGAAGGTGTAGGCGGCCAGGAACGACGGCGGCGCCAGGCGCACCAGCGCCGTGGTGGCCGGCACGATCAGCACGTCGCATTGGCGCGTCTGGATTTCGTGCAGGGTGGCCAGGCGCTCGGAGACCAGGTCCTGGTGCGGCGAAAAGGCGTCGTAGGGCAGGGTTTCCCAGTCCGGCAGCAGATGGCAGCGCAGTTCCTTGCCGCCAAACCACGGGATTTCATCGAGCAGGCGCTGGCCGTCGCTGGCCTGCGCCACCACCACGGCCAGCATCTGGCCCCGCGCTTTCAATTCCAGTGCGGCCAGCGCCAGGGCATAGGCGTCGGATGAACCATACAGGGCGGGCAGCGCGTAGCGGTTGCCGGGCTTGGGGAGGGCTTTTGTTAAGTCTAAGGACATGCAGGCGATGACACTAGTGGCAGAGGCAGTTGAGTGGGACAGCTGTGATGCGCGCCGCGCCGCCAGTGACGGCGCTGACAGGCGAGATTATAGACCATCGCCCCCATCTCCGCGCTTGAGAAAACCGTCGCGAGCGGCAGCGATTTGTGGTCAAGAAGCGCAGCCGTACGCTGGTACGGTGAGCATCGCAGGCCGCAAGGCGCGACGCGCAGCAGGTTTTATCCTGCGCGGACATTCGCAATGCCGAACGGGACATGCACCATCGGGATGGTTCCGCCCGCTGATTTCAGGTGGCTCAACTGGTCGTCGAAGAAGATATGCGGCTTGAACACGGACAGCACGCGCGACTTGTCCATGCCGCCGAGGAAAAACGTCTCGTCGGCCGCCACGCCCCAGCTTTTCAGGGTCGTCACGACCCGTTCGTGCGAGGGCGCGTTGCGCGCCGTGATGATGGCGATGCGCAGGATTTTCTTGTAGCCGGGGTCGCGCCGCTGCGCCTTTTCTTCCAGGCGCTGCATGGTGGCCAGCTTCTGGAACAGGCCGGCCAGCGGGCCGGGGCGGTGCGGCGTGCCCACGTTCAGGGTTTCATGGGCGTGGAATTCATCGACGTCATTGTTGCGCTTGAACACGGTTTCCGCCTCGTCGTCGGCGATCACGCCGTCGAAATCGAAGGCCACGCGCAATTCCTCGTCGCTTTCGTCGTCTTCCGTGCGCGATGGCAGCACCAGGCCGGCCGGATAGTCGCAGGCCAGCGCGCTGCGCACGTCGTCTTCATTCGCGCTGAGAAAGAGCGAGGCGTTGAAGGCGGGCAGGTAAGGGTAGGGTGACTTGCCCGTCATGAAGGCGGCGCGCGAGATGTCCAGGCCGTAGTGGGCGATGGAATGCATCACGCGCAAGCCCGTTTCCGGCGAATTGCGCGAAAACAGCACCACTTCCACGGGCGACTGGCGCGGATAGTGCTTGTTGATGTTCAGGAAGCGGCGGATGAAGGGGAAGGCCACGCCGCGCGGCAGCACCGTGTCGATATGCGCTTCCTGGTACTTGCGGTACTCCTCGGGGCCGTTGTCGAGGTAGACCTGATGCGATTCGGCCAGGTCGAACAGGGCGCTGGATGCGACCCCGATCACCAGTTTGTGTTCGATAGGATAAGCCATGGTCTGCCCGTTGTTTGCTTGTTGCTCATCTTATACGACTATCAACTGCGTAGCCAATAGTGGCCTATGGAGATTTTTTGCACCAAAGCGGGGCGCCAGGCCGTTTTTTCTGTCCCCTGTGCAATATGCGCCACAGTAAAGAAAGAAATCTTGTTTTGTATCAAGTATGTAGCAGCCAGCGAGCGTATTTTCCACTATGCTTTCACTTACGAAATCTCGCCAATTGTAACGAAGCGTACGCCCTATCCCCGCCACCTTTATACAAGTGTCAGCTGTTTTACTCGAACATGCCAGCCCCAACTTCGCCAGCAGTCGTCGTGACTTTATAAAGGACCTAGCCATGTTTAAGAATTTACTGATCAAATGGAAGCTGGCGACGCTCGTCGCCGTGATGATGGTGGCCTTGCTGGTGGTGGGCATCAGCGGCTATACGGGCATCGCCACCGTGGGCACCGCCGTCAATGAGATCGGCGTGGTGCGCCTGCCGTCGATCCAGGGCCTGATGATGATCAGCGAAGGCCAGACGGCCGTCGCCGCCGCCACCCTGACGGCCGCCATCTATGAAAACAATTACCAGGCACAGGACAAGTTCGCGGAAGCGCTGCAGCTGCGCACCAAGGCCTGGACGAATATCGAGGCGGGCCGCAAGCTGTACGAGCCGCTGCCGCAAACTCCCGAGGAAACCGTGCTGTGGCAGCGCTTTCAGGGCGAGTGGACAGCCTGGAAGGCGGACGACGACAAGGTGCGCGCCATCCTGCGCCAGCTGGCCGACAACCGTGATGAGCAGCGGCAGAAAGAGCTGTTCGTGGCGTTCTACAAGCAGTACCTGGATTCGCGCGCGCTGTTCGGCAAGGCCGAAGCCACGCTCAACGAGATCATCAAGCTCAATAACGGCGTGGCCGATGCCAGCGTCAAGGAAGGCAGCGCGGCCGTGATCCGCTCGGAAAGCCTGATGGTCATCCTCGGTTTGCTGGCCTCCGCGCTGGGCATGGGCTGCGCCGCCTACATCACGCGGGCCATCACGCAGCCGATCAATTCGGCCGTGAAAGTGGCGCAAACGGTGGCCTCGGGCGACCTGACGAGCCGGATCGAGGTGCACACGACGGAAGAAACGGGCCAGCTGCTGCAGGCGCTGAAAGACATGAATTCCAGCCTGGTCAACATCGTCGGCCAGGTGCGTGGCGGCACGGAGACGATTGCCACGGCCTCGTCGGAAATTGCCAGCGGCAACCTGGATCTGTCATCGCGCACGGAAGAGCAGGCCAGTTCGCTGGAAGAGACGGCGTCGTCGATGGAAGAACTGACGTCCACCGTGCGGCAAAACGCCGACAACGCCCAGCAAGCCAACCAGCTGGCGCTCTCCGCCTCGGGCGTGGCCGTGAAGGGCGGCGCCGTGGTGGGCAAGGTGGTCGAAACGATGGACGCCATCAACGACTCGTCGCGCAAGATCGTCGACATCATTTCCGTCATCGACGGCATCGCCTTCCAGACGAATATCCTGGCCCTGAATGCGGCCGTGGAAGCGGCGCGCGCGGGCGAGCAGGGACGCGGCTTTGCCGTGGTGGCGACCGAGGTGCGCAATCTGGCGCAGCGCTCGGCGGCGGCGGCCAAGGAAATCAAAACGCTCATCGGCGACTCCGTGGTGGCCGTCGACACGGGCAGCAAGCTGGTGGCCGAGGCGGGCAGCACGATGGCGGAAATCGTCGCCAGCGTGCAGCGCGTGACGGACATCATGGCGGAAATCAGCCTGGCCACGCAGGAGCAAAGCTCGGGCATCGACCAGATCAACCAGGCCATCGGCCAGATGGACCAGGTGACGCAGCAAAACGCGGCCTTGGTGGAAGAGGCGGCCGCCGCGGCCGAATCGCTGCAGGAGCAATCGGGCCAGCTGGCCCAGGTGGTCAGCGTCTTCAAGCTTGATGGCGCGCAGGCGCCGGCCGCGCCCGCGAAGCCTGCCACGCCGCGCGCCGCGGTGGCCAGCGCGGCGCCGCAGCGTCCTGCACCGCGTCCCGCATCACGCCCCAACTCTGGCCGCCCGGCCCTGCACGCCGTGCCATCCTCGCGCCAGAGCGCGCCGCGCGACGACGAGTGGGAAGTGTTTTGACGGATTGACGGCGCCAGCATGCGCTACCGGACGGCCGCCTCGCGCGGCCGTTTTGTTGTCTAAGGCGTGGCCGGCGGCGCCTGTTCGTAGGCGCCCAGCCGGCGCTGTTCCTCCGGCGTGAAACTGGCGTCGCGCAGCTGCTGCAGGGCGGCCGCATCCTGCGCACCGCCAGGTAGCCCGGCCTGCCGCGCCTTCTGTGCCTGATACGCGATGATGCGCTGCTGCCACTGCGATTCTTCGCGGTCCAGTTCCGCCAGGCGCGCCGCCGCCGCCGGCGTGAAGGTGCTGGCGCGCAGGCGGTAGACTTCGTTCTCGCCGCCGCCCTGGGCCCGCAACGCCTTCACCGAGGCGTCCAGCTGCGCCACCCTGACGGGTGCGTCGCGCGCGTCGCGCTGGGCGGGCGGCATTTTCTGGTCCAGCGCCGTCAATTGCGCCTGGCGCTGGGCTTCATCGAGCGACGTATCGCCGAGGATCGCCATGCGCGCCACGGCGTCGTCGTCATACGCGTCGCTGGCGCCGAACAGGCCTGCGCTTTCCTCGGGCGTAAAATAATTGCCGCGCAGGGCGCGCATCGTTTGCAGGCGCGCGCGCGCCGCCACGGCGGGATCGGCCTGCGCCGGCAAGGCCTGTTCCGCACCGGCCAGCGCCTGCTTGTAGGTCAGATAAGCTCCCAGCAGACGCTTCGCTTCGCGGGCGGGGACGGGCGCCAGGCGCCTGTCCAGTTCCGCCTCGATCTGGCTGCGGATGGCGGCCAGCGGCTTTTCACCGAGGCCCGCCAGGTAGTAGTCGAACAGGTGGCCCAGTTCCGCGTCGACCACCAGCTTGTCGCCGGCGGCCACCGTCACGTTGCCGTCGGGCCGCGTGCCTTCCATCGAGCGCACGAACGCGAACAGGTCCGGTTCCGCCTTCTCCGGCGGCGGGGCGGGCGGTTCGCCCGGCCGCAATGCCAGGTACAGGACCAGGGCCGCCAGGCTGCCGCCGATGAGCCATCTCGCGTTCGTGCGCATCGCAGCCTCCTTACAGTCCCAGGCCTTGCAGGCGGTTGGCCTGCTGGCGGAAGACGGTGACGGGGTTCGTCTCGAACAGGTTGACGATGCCGACGAACTGGTTGACTTCATCGAGATGGTTCATGGCGTAGTCGTCGCGGATCACCTTGCCCAGGTGGCTGGAGCAGCTGCTGACCAGGCCATCGTTCTTGGCGCCGCCGAAGGCCAGGCTGATGGCCGCCAGCGCCGGGTCGCCCACGTCGAGCACGTTCGTGTACGGTTGCGCGCCGCTCCACGAAAAGTAGTGCACGCCCTGCACCTGGTAGGCCCCTTCGCCGCAGGCGGAGGTGGGCACGCCTTGCGGATGGCGGCTGTTGAAGGCCAGCGAACCGGCCGTGGACAGGGAGGCGAGCGAAGCGCCCGCGTTTTGCGGCAAGCCCTTGTTGCCCGACAAAATGCCGATCAGGGAAGCGAGCGCATTGCCCAGCGCGCCGCTGGTGTTGGGAATGGCGCCGCTGAGGATATCGGCCACCTTGGAACCTTTGTTGACGCCGGCCACGCTGGTGACGGACGCCACCAGGTCGGGCCGCACGGAAGCGACATAGCGGGCCGTGGGGCCGCCGTGGCTGTGGCCGATCAAATTGACCTTGGCCGCGCCGGTGGCGGCGAGGATCTGCCGCACCTGCGACAGCAGCTGCTCGCCGCGCACTTCCGTGCTGTTGGCGGCCGACACGGTGGTCACATACACTTGCGCGCCGCCGCTGCGCAGGGCGTCGGGCACGCCATAGAAATAGTCGACGGGCCCCAGCTTGTCGAAGCCGAACAGGCCGTGCACGAGCACGATCGGGTACTTCGTTTGCGTGTAGCCGGCGGCGCTGGCGCTGCCGGGCAGGATGGCGAGGGAAAGCAGAAGGGTGGATAGCAGTTGCCAAAAGCGAGTCTTCATTTTGTCTCCGTTATTTGAATAATATGGAAATGTCGATGCTGTAGCGATGAACCGCGTGCTCCTTCACATTCTATCGATGCGTTAAATATAGCGAGCGCTCGGTTTTTTGAATGTAGCACCGCTGGATTTAAATTGCATTTGAATTGCATGATGCAGCGCAATAACTGTGGGAATTTGGCGTTGCGTATGTAGTCATTGCATAGTTGAAAGGTCAAATAGTTGTTTTCCTGAGCTATAATCGGCCCCGCATCAGCCGTCCCGCCGTCTTGCAGCGCCGCCCAGGTGCTGTCTTACATTGCTCATACACCGTTACTTGGGAATGCACTTGTCGACCCATTTTAATTTTGAACAGTTTCAGCAGATGACGCCCTTAAATGGCGAAAACATCTGGGAATATATTCTTGACCGCCACGCGGAGCGCATCGGCGTCAAGCGCCGCAAGCCGGCGCTGGAAAATCTCGAACGCATCTTCGTCGCCACCTTCCGCCTGGCCAATGACGTGGGCTTCCGCGCCATGAGCTTGCGCGACCTGTGCCGCGAGACGGGGTTGTCGATGGGCGGCCTGTATGGCTACATCACCAGCAAGGATCAATTGGCGGAAATGATCGAGGACGTGGTGCGCCACGCCACGCAAGCCTTGCCGCTGCTGTTCGTCGACGTGAAGTCGCCGCTGGACCGCCTGGAGGCGATGATACGCTCGTCGATCTACCTGTCCGAAGTGCTGCAGCCGTGGTTTTATTTCGTCTTCATGGATTCGCGCGTGCTGCAGGTGGAGCAGCGCAGCATGGCGAAGAATTCGGAACTCTACGTGCAGACCCTGATCGCCGCCACCATCGCCGAAATCGCGCCGAAGCCGCAGGGCGATCCCACCTTGCTGGCGGCGCACTGCCTGGCCCTGTTCCAGGACTGGTACGTGAAACGCTGGAAGTACCGCGCCGCGAAGGTCCATGTCGACGATTTCGCCGACAGCGTGGTCGGCACGGTGCGCGGATATTTGAGCATGACCGCTGCGTAAACCCCCGGCGGTACTTGTCGGGTTACGCCGTCCCGGCTAACCCGACCTACGACTGGTGATCGATGCAGTAAGAGGTAGGTCGGATTAGCGAAGCGTAATCCGACAAGATACTGGTGATTGATGCAGTAAGAGGCAGGTCGGATTAGCGAAGCGTCATCCGACAAGATAGCTGCGTCAGTTCGTGGTTTCCGGCGGCAGCGTTTCCGGCAGCGCCGCCGGATCCGTCGGCGTCTCCGCCTCCATGTCCAGCGTTTTCACGCCATTCATGTCGATGAATTCATCGTACAGCCATTCGCCGTCGACCTGGCTCAGGCCCGCCGGCACGTCGCGCGTGATTTGCGGGCGCGTCGCCAGGGCAGTGCGCATGTAGTCGATCCAGATCGGCATGGCCAGGGTGGCGCCGAATTCGCGTCCGCCCAGCGATTTGGGTTCGTCATAGCCCATCCACGCCACCGCCACGATGCCGCCGCCGTAGCCGGCGAACCAGCCATCGACGGCGTCGCTGGTGGTGCCCGTCTTGCCGGCGATGTCAGTGCGGCCCAGTTTTTTCGTCGCCGCCGCGCCCGTGCCCGTGCGCGCCACTTCGCGCAGCATGCTGTCCATGACGAAGGCGTTGCGCGGGTCCAGCGCCAGGGTCTTGTCGTCGTTCGGCGCGGGCGGCTTGGTCTGCATCAGGATGGTGCCCTTGGCGTCGACGATGCGGTCTATCAGGTACGGTTCCACCTGGTGGCCGCCATTGGCGAACAGGGCGTAGGCGCCCGCCATCTGCACGGGCGTGACGGAACCCGTGCCCAGCGCCATGGTGAGATTGTTCGGCTGGCGTGCCGGGTCGAAGCCGAATTTTTCCATAAAGTCGTGCGTGTACGGCACGCCCAGCGCGCGCAGGATGCGCACCGAGGCCACGTTCTTCGATTGCGCCAGCGCGTAGCGCATGGTGATGGGGCCGTCGAACTTGAAATCGTCATTCTGCGGCGCCCACACCTTGCCACCCGCCTGCATTTCCAGGGGGACGTCGTTGATCAGGGTGGCCGGCGAAAAGCCTTTTTCCAGCGCCGCCGAATACACGAAGGGCTTCATGGCCGAACCGGGCTGGCGCCACGCCTGCGTGACGTGGTTGAACTTTTGCAGGTTGTAGTCGAAGCCGCCCACCATGGCGTGGTAGGCGCCCGTGTCCGCATCGAGCGAAACGAAGGCGGCGGCCACCAGCGGCACTTGCGTGATGGCCCAGTTGCCCTTGGCGTCCTGGCTGATGCGGATCACGGCGCCCGGGCGCAGCTTGATGCCGGCGCTCGCCTTGGCGGACAGGGCAGGGGCGGCAAAGCGCAAGCCGTCGCCCGTGATGGCCTTGGCGTCGCCGTCGCCCGTGTCGGCCACCACCTTGCCGCTGGCGACTTCCGTGACGACGGCGGCGATCAGGCCGTCGCTGTCCGGGCGTTTTTGCAGTGCAGCATCGATGGCGTCGTCGCGCTGTTCTGCGTCAGCCGGCATGTCGATGAAGGTTTCCGGGCCGCGGTAGCCGTGGCGCTGGTCGTAGGCGATGACGTTGCGGCGCGTCGAGGCGTAGGCCGCATCCTGGTCCGCCTTCAGGATCGTCGTGTAGACGCTGATGCCCTTGGTGTAGCTGTCTTCCTTGAACTGCGCAAACACGGCCTGGCGCGCCAGTTCGGCCACGTATTCGGCGTGCGTGTCGAAACCCTGCTTGCCGCGCGTATTGACATGCAGCGGCTGCGCCAGCGCCTGCCGGTACTGGCCTTCGCTGATGTAATCGAGTTCGCGCATGCGTTTCAACACCAGTTGCTGGCGCGCGTGCGCCTTTTTCGGATTGCTGATCGGGTTGTGGCGCGAGGGGTTTTGCGGCAGGCCCGCGAGCATGGCCATTTCCGCGATCGACAGTTCGGACAAGGGCTTGCCGAAATACGTCTGCGCCGCGCTGCCGAAGCCGAACGAGCGCTGGCCCAGGTACATCTGGTTCATGTACAGCTCGAGAATCTGCTCTTTCGACAAGGCCGCCTCGATCTTCAGGGCCAGCATGATTTCATTGAGCTTGCGCGAGGCGACTTTTTCGCGCGTCAGGAAGAAATTGCGCGCCACCTGCATGGTGATGGTGGAGCCGCCGCCGTGGCCGAAGCCATGGCGCAGGTTCGACAGTACGGCGCCGCCGGCGCGCACGAAGTCGATGCCGTGGTGTTCGTAGAAGCGGCTGTCCTCGATGGCCAGCAGGGCTTTTTTCATCATTTCCGGCACTTGCGCAATCGGCACGAAGTCGCGGTGCTCTTCGCCGAATTCGCCGATTAGCACATTGTCTGCCGTGTACACGCGCAGCGGGATCTTCGGCTGGTAATCGGTGATGACGCCCAGTTCGGGCAGGCGGGGGCGCACGTACAGGAACAGATAAGCGGTCAGCAGCACGGCGGCGGCCAGCGCGGCGCAGCCGGCGAGGATGATGGCGCGCACGGTGGCGCGGCGGGAAGGCCAGGGGAATCCGGATCGTTTGGCAGTCAAGGCAGTCTCACGTGAGCGTGCAGGGCACGGTGGCAGCGATTATAGACCAATGCGGCGGCGCTTCCCGTGCGGGCAAGGCGCCGGGACGGGGAGCAAAAAACCTTTTCATCGAAACGCGCCTGTGCGATAGTCACGGCTTCAAGAAAATAGCCCGGGCCTAAGTAACCCCCAATAAATTATTGTGATTTCTGACTTCCATAACCGGCGCTCTGCAAGGTGGCCGACGAGGCTTGCTCACTGCTAGCAGTGCTCGCACTGCGTCGCAGTGAGCGCCTTGCATAGCATCCGCTTCTGTTCGTCATAAATTCACACTAATTTCCCGAGGGTTACTTAGATCCGGGCTGTTTATTTTACAAGACTAAGGAACTTTGTATGGCAAAAGATGCAACACCGAGCGCCATGAAGCCGTATATCCCGGCCGACGCGAAATTGCCCGAAATGACCTTCCGCGCGCTGTTCATGGGCGTCATCCTGGGGATGGTCTTTGGCGCCTCCTCGCTCTACCTGGTGCTGAAGGTGGGCCTGACCGTCAGCGCCTCGATTCCCGTCGCCGTGATCGCCATCACCCTGTTCGGCCTGGCCAAGAAGGTGGGCGGCAAGGATTCCTCGATCCTGGAAAACAGCATCACGCAAACGGCCGGTTCGGCCGGCGAATCGCTGGCCTTCGGCCTGGGCGTGACCATGCCCGCCATCCTGATCCTGGGCTTCGACCTGGAAATCTCGCGGGTCATGCTGGTCGGTATCCTCGGCGGCCTGCTGGGCATCCTGATGATGATCCCCATGCGCCGCACCATGATCGTCGACCAGCACAAGGAACTCAAATTCCCCGAAGGCACGGCGTGCGCCGAAGTGCTGAAGGCGGCCGCCACGGAAGAATCGCGCATCGCCGCCGGCGAAAGCATCGAGAAGGATTCGGCCGCCGCGCTGGACGCCAAGCGCCGCGCCAAGATCATCTTCGGCGGTTTCGCCGTCGGCCTGCTGTATAAAGTCTTCAATATCTCGTTCAAGGGCTGGAAGGACACACCGGGCGTGGAATTTGCCGCGCCGCTCAAGGGCGGCTCCATCGGCGCCGAGATTTCCCCTGAATTGCTGGGCGTGGGCTACATCATCGGCCCGCGCATCGCCGCCACCATGGCGGCCGGCGGCGTGCTGTCGTATCTGCTGTTGATCCCGATGATCAAGTTCTTCGGCGACAGCCTGACCACCGTGCTCTCGCCGGGCACCAAATTGATCAGCGAAATGGGCGCCGACGACGTGCGCAGCGCCTACGTGCTGTACATCGGCGCGGGCGCCGTGGCCGCCGGCGGCCTGATTTCGCTGGTGCGCGCCATGCCCATGATCTGGCGCAGCCTGTCGGCCGGCCTGAAAGGCATCGGCAAGGGCGTCAAGAGCGATTCCACCCTGCGCACGGACCAGGATATCCCCCTGAAATGGGTCGTCATCGGCTGCCTGTCCATCATCGCCGTGATCACCTTCGCCACGCCGCTGCACATGAACTTCCTCGGCGCGCTGCTGATCCTCGTCTTCGGCTTCCTGTTCGCCACCGTCTCGTCGCGCCTGACGGGCGAAATTGGCTCCTCGTCGAACCCGATCTCCGGCATGGCCGTGGCCACCTTGCTGTTTACCTGCCTGATCTTCCTGATCATGGGGTGGACGGGCGGGCGTTACTATGTGACGGCCCTGTCGGTGGGCGCCATCGTCTGCATCGCCGCCAGCAATGCGGGCACCACCTCGCAAGACTTGAAGACGGGCTACCTGGTCGGCGCCACGCCGCGCCTGCAGCAGTACGCGATTTTGGCGGGCGCCTTGTCGTCGGCCCTGATCCTCGGTCCGATTCTGCTGAAGCTGAACGAGGCGAGCACCGTCTACGTGCCGGCCGCGCAGGTGGCGCCCGGCCTGACGGTCGATGCATCGAAGCTGACGGTGACGGGCGCGCTGCATGGCCCGCAAGCCGAGAGCGACCACAATACGTATAAAGTCTGGCAAAAGACCGATACCGTGGGCGGCCCGGCCGGCAAGTATTTTGTCAAGGATGATGGCCAGCTGGCTTACCTGGTGGACCCGGGCATCAATGGCCACTACAGCAAGCGACCGGACGGTTCGGAAGTGAAGAAATACGATGCGCCGAAAGCGGTGCTGATGTCCTACATCATCAAGGGCATCCTCGACCAGCAGCTGCCGTGGACCCTGGTGCTGTTCGGCGTGATGATTGCCGTGGTGCTGGAAATGGCCGGCATCCCGTCGCTGGCGTTTTCCGTGGGTGTGTATCTGCCGCTGTCCTCCACCCTGCCGATCTTCGTCGGCGGCCTGGTGCGCTGGCTGGCGGACCGCCGCAACAACAAGCTGGAACACAACGCGAAGCTGAACGAGGAAGAGCGCCAGCTGGCGGGCGACCGCAGCTCTGGCGTGCTGCTGGCGTCCGGCTACATCGCCGGCGGCGCGCTGGCCGGCATCATCATCGCCATCACGGCGGGCGTGCTCACGCACTTCGACCAGATGATGGCCGACTGGGCCGAACACGGCAATCCGTTCTACGCGGGCTTGAATGCGGATGCGCTGTCCCTGCTGCCGTATGCGGCCATCATCGTGCTGCTGTACTTCGTGGCGCGCGAGAAGAAGGCGCCGCAGGCATAGCGCGCGGCCGGTCCGCATTGCCAGCCAAAACCGCCCGGGAGTGATACCGGGCGGTTTTTTTATGCGCGCGGCGGGCCGCCGCCGGTATTTGTTGTAAAAATACAATCGGACTGACGCCGCATGGTGTATCGTTGCTGATATTTAAAATACAACAAAATGGGGTGCCAGGAATGTTCAAGCTGCGATACCGTCACAAGTTGCAATATTTGATCCATGTCGCCTTGCTGGCGGCCAGTCCCGCGCTGCAGGCGGCGTCTTTTCCCGTCGAAGCCATGTTCGAGGCGGAGGCCGGGGCGCCAGGCGGTCCGTGGACGCAAGAGTATCTCGGCAGCAATGTGGTTTCCGGCGGCAGCTACCTGTCCACGCCGGCGGACCTGGCGCGCGCCGATACGCCGGGCGCGGCGGCCGAGCTGTCGTACAGCGTGGCCGTGCCCCGCGCCGGCAACTACACGGTCTGGCTGCGCGTGCTGGCGCCGGCGGCGGATGCCGCCTCGCTGTACCTGGCGCTCGACAACGGCGCCTATGCCAGCGTAGCGGTGCCGTTCATCGCCGGCCAGGCCGCGCAGTGGACCTGGGTGCCCGTCACGCGCTGGCTGGCGGCCGGCGTGCGCGAACTCAAGCTCAAGTACCGTGACGGCGGCGTGGGCATCGATTGCCTGCTGGTGACGGCGCTCGCCGACTTTGTCCCGCAAGGCTATGGAGCGTACCCGCTGCCCACCGTGCTGCCGCCGCCAGGCGAGCATCCGCGCCTGTTTGCCCGGGTGGGCGACCTGGCCGCCATACGCGGCCGTTTCGAGTCGAATGCGGCCGAGATGGCGCAGCACCGCACGGTCCTGCATGCGTTTATCCAGGCGCCGGCCGTGGTTGCGCTGCCGCCGTTCGTGCCCGGCGGCCCGGCCGCGACGAACCACCAGACCGAAGTCGTGAGCCGGATCAAGGCGAAGGCGCTGTTCTCGCTGCTGTATGAAGGCGGTGGCGCGCCGGCGTCGGCGCAGCGGGGCGGCGAAGCCGTGCAAATGCTGCTCGACTACCTGGCGGCCGTGCGCTTTTCACCCGGGTATAGCCACCCGAACGAAAAAGGCGACATCATCCTGGCCAGCGCCATGGTGTATGACTGGTGCTACAGGCTGATGAGCGCGCAGCAGCGCGCCTATGTCGTCACGCGCTTCACGCAGATCGCCGCGACGATGGAAATCGGCTTTCCGCCCTCGCGCCAGGGCGCCGTCGTGGGCCATGGCAGCGACAACCAGCTGCTGCGCGACCAGCTGTCGGCCGCCATCGCCTTTTATGACGAGGCGCCGCTGGTCTACAACATCGTTGCCGGACGCTTCTTTGCCGACTATATTGCGCCGCGCAACTATGCGTACGCGGCGCAAGCCTTTCATCAGGGGGCATCCTACGGCACGGTGCGCTTCCTGGCGGACATGTACGCCGCATGGCTGTTCCGGCGCATGGGCGCCGCTCCCGTGTTCGATCCCGTGCAGCAGATGACGCCGTATCATTGGCTGTATGCGCGCCGCCCCGACGGGCAATGGATGCGCGATGGCGACATCTACCATTCCTCGTACACCAACAGCACGCAATACTGGAGCGAACCGCTGGCCTTCCTGCTGCCGGCGGCCTATTACAACAATCCCACCCTGAAGCACGAGTACCTGACGCAGTCGTCGCAGCAGTCGACCAGCTTTATCCATCCCCGGGACAGCCTGTGGCCTGTGCTGCTGGGCAACACGGCCATGGACAGCACGCCCAGTCCCGCCACCTTGCCGTTGACCAAGTATTTTCCGGACCCGGCCGGCCTGATGATCGCCCGCACGGGCTGGACCGATGGCATGCAGGCGGAGTCCGGCCATGTGGTGGCCACGATGAAGCTGGGCGGCGACTGGTTCGGCAACCACGAGCATTACGACGCCGGGCATTTCCAGATTTACTACAAGGGCGGCCTTGCCATCGATTCGGGCATTTACAGCGGCAGGGATGTCGCCGATCCCGCCATTGTCCTGGAATACGGCAGCACGCACGACATGAACTATCACAAGCGCAGCATCGCGCATAACACGATGCTGGTGTATGACCCCAGCGAGAGTTTTGACGGTTATGCCAATGACGGCGGACAGCGCTTTCCTGGCGAGGAGCCGCAAACCCTGGCGGAACTGGCCAACGGCTACAAGGTGGCCACGGTCCTCCGGCACCAGTCCGGCCCCCAGGCGCAGGCGCCGGACTTCAGCTACATCAAGGGTGACCTGACGGCCGCGTACAGCAGCAAGGTGCGCCAGTTCCAGCGCTCGTTCGTGTTCCTCAATCTCAAGGACGGGGATCACCCGGCCGCCCTGGTCGTCTTCGACAGGGTCAGCGCCAGCGATGCGGGATTCAGGAAGACCTGGCTGCTGCACAGCCAGTCCGAGCCCGAGATCGCCGGCGACACCGCGGTGGTCCGCCGCACGGAGTGGGACTACAACCATCGCTACCAGTACAACGGCAAGCTGATCAACCGCACCCTGCTGCCGGCGAATGCCGTGCTGGCCAAGGTGGGCGGCAGCGGCAATGAGTTCAGCGTCGGCGGCACCAATTATCCTATCCAGCCCGAAGCGGACTATTCGACCGAGGAAGCGGGCGCCTGGCGGCTGGAAGTCTCGCCGCCGACGGGTAACGAAACGGATTTGTTCCTCAATGTCATGCAGGTGATGGATGCCGGCAGCGCGCTGCCTGCGCTGCCCACGACGGCCATCGCCTCGCCGCTGCTGGCCGGCGTGCAGATCAAGGACCGCGTGGTGCTGTTTTCCAGGAGCGGCCTGCCGCTCGGCGGGACCATCACTGTCGAACTGCCGGCGCAAAGCGCGTCCATGCAGGTGCTGGTGACGGATTTGCAGGAGGGGCGCTGGACTGTCCGCAAGCGCGGTACGGGCGGTCCCATCGAGGATGAGGTCAATGCCGAGGCGGGCACCCTGTACTTCATCGCCAGCGGCGCAGGCGTGTACGATTTGCAGCGCAGCGGGACGGGCGCGGCGCGCGCGGCGGCCTTGCCAGCCTCACCGGCCGTGCCGTAAGGCGCCATCGGCGACGGGCCGCGCCGCCAGTTCACCGGCTGTGGCGTAGATCGTCACGTGTTCGGATGCCAGCTGGCGCAGGTGCTCATAAAACGCCTGCGCCGGGATGGCCCACGCCACCGCCTCGCCCACTTGCCCGTTGACGCGCAGGCCCGCGGCGTCGAATTCGCGCGCAAAATAATCGCGCAGGTCGCCGCGGCCCGGATGGTCGATGCGGCGCTGCGCGATGGCGGGATCGAAGGAGCGCACGGGCACGTCCCAGTGCCGGCCGGCGTGGTCCAGGCAGGCCAGTAGTTCTGTTTTGTCTTCCCACACGGGGACGGGAAAGGCGTCGCCCATGGCGTCTTCCAGCGCGTGATAGAACGTCACCGGTCCCATGGAAATGCCCAGGCCCAGCACCTTGGCCTGCTCGCAGCCCATGAAGCGCTGCCAGGGCGAGCCCACGCCGAAGATCGACGGCGCGCGGTGATGCGCCTCGGTGAGACGGGCGGCATGGCGGCCCCACGCGGAAACGGAGTGGGTGGGGTGGATGCTGCGGTGGATATTGCCGCTTGCCAGGAACGCTTCGGGCAGGCGCCCCATGTGCGTGCCATGGCGGCGCGGGTCGAACACATAGTTCGTCATGGCGCAGGTGGCGCGCACGGTTCCGCCGGGCAGGTAATAGGTGGGCAGCAGCAGGGTGCCGTGCGGGCCGACGGCGTCCTGCAGGGCATGGACCACGGCCGCCGCGCCGCCTTCCACATAGCCCAGGCTTTTCAGCGACGAGTGCACGAACAGCGTATCGCCGTGCGCGATGCCCACCCGCGCAAGATCGGCGGCCAATCCGGCGCGCGTCACGTGTGGGGCGTCGTGGCGCACTTGCCGGGCGCTGGCGGCGCGGCGCCACGCTTCCAGCGCGGCCCTGGCGGCGCGCCTGGCCCCGTCAAGCATGGCCTAAGTCCAGTTCCAGCAGGTTGGCATCGATGCAGAACTTGGCGGCCCAGTTCAGGTAAGCCCAGGTGCCGTAGTCGCCATCGACGGGAAACGATCCCTTGACGCCGCCGCGCGCGTGCGCGGGGCCGTCGATGCAGACCGCGCGCCGCACGTAACTGTTCAGGCGGCGCGCCGCGTCAAGGTAGCGCCGCTCGCCCGTGCGCTGGTACAGCAGGAACAGACAATGCGCGTTTTGCGCGGAACCCGTGAGGCAGGCGTAATCGGCGCCAGGCTGGAAGTCCGGGCCGAGGCGGCCAGCCAGGTAGCCGTCGGCCGCCACGGCCCTGGCGACGCTCGTGCCGGTGCGCGCGGCGGCGTCCAGCAGGCCGGCGCGCGCCGAATAACGGTGCGCTTCGAGCACGCCGCGCAGGGCGTAGCCGATGGTGTGGGTCAGGGGCAGCAGCGGGTTGTCCAGGCAGTTCGAGGCGAACCAGCCGTTGGGACGCTGTTTTGTCAACGCCCAGTCGACCTGGCGCAGGCCGGCCGCGCCATAGCCTTGGCCCGGCGCGATGCGGTCCGCTTCGAACAGGCCCCACGCCACGTGCGTTTCGTAGGCCTTGTCGCCGGCGCTGGCGAACGGCGTCGGATGGCGGCGCCAGCAGCCGTCGGCATCCTGGCTGTCGCGCAGCCAGCGTGCCGCGCCGTGCATGGCGTCCTGGTAGGCGTCGCCGTACGCTGCCACGCCGGCCGTCAGGCCAAGCAGGATCTGGCCCGTGTTGAAGGTGACGGGCACGCGCGGCGTGGAATCGATCTTCCCGCCCTGGAAACCGCCTGCGGGGAACTGGATGGCCACGCACCAGTCGAGCATGCGGCGCGCCCGTTCGTGCAGCGCATCATCCCCACCCTCGTCGCCCTTGCGCTGCGCCAGCGCGATCATGGTGGGGATGATGTAGCCGGTGGTCTCCGGGTAGGAGCTCGACCAGCCTGTCAGCAGGCTGTAGTCGCGCGCGACGCCGCCGTCGTTCGAGCTGGAATGGTCTTGCGCCGCGCATAGCCAGGCCGTGCAGGCCTCGACGACGGCTTGCGGCCCGGGGTCAAAGGCGGGCAGGCCGCGCCGGTCCGACAGCCGCTCCATGCGCGCCGCCGCCGGCAGGCCCGCCCGCGGCGCCAGTGTGTTCCGTATCTTCGCGAGCAAGGCGCGCATGGCATTCCATCCGGTGGTTGGCTCAGGCTACTGTAGCGCCGGCCATCGGCAGGCCTATTGACGTGCCGCAAGGATTGGCCGCCGCGTCGCTGCCGCCGGAATTGACGCATAATGGACACTTCACCGTTATCGACGAGGCCAGCCATGAACAGTGTCACGCTTGAGTATTCGGTCGTCACCAATCCCGACTCGTTTGTCGGCTTCAAGTATTACGTCAAGGCGGGGCAGGCTTTCGATGCCGACGATTTCGCCTATTCCTACAAGCTGAACCGGTCCGACCTGGACCCGGACAGCGTGCTGGCCACGCGCGAGGCGGCGGCGAATCTGCAGCCGGGCGAGTGGCTGACGGTGTCGCATTCGATCGCGGCTTAGCCGGCAGCCCTACGCTGGCGCAAACCATGCGCGCAGTTCATCGATGGCCTTCTGCGCCGTTGCCTGCGTCAAGGTCAGCACGATGATCTTTTCCTGCGCCGGGCGATGCGGCCCATCGCTGCCGGCCAGCTCGATGGCTTGCCCGAAGCTCGTGTAGCCGGGGCCGAATTCCTGCGGGCATTGCTGCACGATGCGCGCCGCCTTGCCGGCGTTGCGGTCCGCCAGGTTGACGATGGGATTGCCGTCATAAAATGGCTGGCCGTTGGCAAACGCGGTGCGCAGATACGGCGCGCACAGGCCGTCGAGGAAGGCCAGGCGCGCCTGCCAGTAGGCCTCAGCCGCCGCATACGCGGCCTGGTCTTCGAGAAAATCGGCAAACAGGAAGTCGTTCATATGGTCTCTTCGGCTAGATGCCGAACACTTTCAAGATCGCGTCCGTAAAACCCTCGAACCAGCGGCCCACCTTGCCCGGCTGCTTGCCGTGGCGCGGGGTTTCTTCGTACAGGTAGACGCCGTTGCCGCCGTCGAAGCGGTCGTTGAGCAGCGCCTGCTGGCCGCGCAGGTAGGGCAGGAAGGTTTCGCTGCGCATCGTCGAGTACAGCACGTCGGTAGTAAAGCCCAGGGTGGCGGACTGGCTGATGGAGCGGCCCTGGCCCGCCCGTTCCAGGCGCACGCCACGGCAGCCGCGCACGATCAGGGTGACGGGGCCGCGAAAGACGATGAAGCGCAGCTGCAATGTGAGCCAGGCGTGCAGGCTGCCCAGGCGCCAGTGGCTCGATATCGCCAGCGGCTGGCCAGCGTCGCAGACCAGGCCCACCAGGCCCCGTGGCTGGAACACGAGCGCGCTGCCGGCCGGCAGGTGGACGACGGCCACTTCCAGCAGCGGGTCGTCGCTGGCGGAGATCGTCACGGATGCGGGCTCGCTGCTTTCCAGCCGCGTCAGCGCCGCCATGCCGGCGGCCAGGCTGGTGAAGGGGAAGCGCCAGTCCAGCAGCCACTGCGTGCGTTTATGCGTGCCGACGGGCGACGATTGCAGGTATTCGGGATGGATCAGCATGCGCTGGCCGGGCTGCAGTTGCAGCGCCTGCGAGACGGCGGAAATGCGGGACTGGCCATCGGGCGGCAGGGGGAGCGCAGTGGCCGTCACGTCCAGCGCGTGCGCGATGGACAAGGGCTTCAGGCGCGAAGCGATGGGCGCCAGCACGAAGTAAAAGAAGGCCTTGATGGCGACGGGCAGCAGGATGGCCGACAGCACCAGCAGGGCGGCCGTGGGCGCCACGTCGAGCACGGGAGCGCGCCAGCGGGCGATCCAGTTGCGCGCCAGTTGTTCTTCGCCTGATGCAATCGCCTTTTGTACGGGCGCCAGCGCGCCGGCCAGCGCTGGCTCGTCGATGGCGAATGGCGCGGGGCGGGCAGCATTGCTGGTGCGCGCGCGCTGCGCCAGCCAGGCCTGATACGCTTGCAGATTGATCTCGCGCAAGCGCTGGCCCTCCGCTTCGAGCTGCGACAGCTGCGCGTAAGCGTCGCTGCCGGGCAGGCGCGCCGCCACGGGGTGCTGCGCTTCCAGTTGCCGGCGCTGGCGCAGGTTGTGTTGCAGTGCGGCATATGCGCTGACGTGTTCTGCGTGCAGGCGTGCCAGGGTGTGCCGCGCATCTTCGCCGCTGATCGCCGCCTGCAGGGCGGTCAGGTAACGGGCTTCCTGCGCCAGCACTTCGATTTCCACGCGGCGCGCCGCTTCGTCCTGCGCGTGCAGGGCCAGGGTGCTCGGATCGGGCAGGGGAAGGGAAAACAGCGACGGCTGCCGCTGCGCGCGCAAGGCTGCCAATTGCGCCTGCACTTCCTTCTGGCGGGCGGCGATGGCCGTTTGTGAGGTCTTTTGCAAGGCGTTGACGCGCAGCGTGGCCGCCTCGGCCAGGCTGGCGCCATGGCTATCGGCGCCATCGGCGGCCAGCCTGAGCGCGGCGACGGCCTCGCTGCCGGCGCTGTAGCTGCGCCATTCGGCCAACAGCGATCGTCCTGCCAGCAGGATGGCGATGAAGAGCGCGAACTGCAGCGCGTGGCGCAGCAGGAAGCGCAGGATGGCCGTCAGCAGCTGGCGCAAGGCGCAATCGCCTCAGGTCGCCGCGCTATCGGCGTCGGCGCAGCATTTCTTGTACTTCTTGCCGCTGCCGCAGTGGCACGGGTCGTTGCGGCCCGTTTTCGGCAGTTCGCGCAGCACGGTGGCGCCGGGCTGGCTTTGCTTCAGGTGGCGCTGGCGCGCCCAGGCCGCGTTGATGGCGATCACGGCAGGAATCACGCCATCCATGGCCGTTTCGGCCGCCTCGTCATCGAGTTCGCTGGCCGTGGCCAGGTGCTGGAACGGCGCCAGGTACTCAGGATGGCTGACGGCCAGGGCCGCCCACTGGGGCTTGTCCAGGCTCGTGCCCAGGATAAATCCGGCGCACCAGGCGGGCACGCTCCATTCGGGGCCGCAGACGTAGATGGGTTCGAAGCTGTCCGGGTCCTTCGCCAGCCATTCGACCATGTAGGCATGGTGGCGCTGCGCCAGGCTGGCCGCCCGTTCGCTGGCCTCGCCCTGTGCCGGCAAGGCGCTGCCGGCCGCCTTGTCCCACACCCATGGCAACCACTGTTCCGGCGCGATCTGTTTCGGGCTCAGGGCGACGGCCGTGAGAAAACCTTCGAGCATCGACACATCCATGGCACGGCCGGCCAGGGCAGGCGCAGCCAGCAGGGTGTCGAGTTCGGCGTATTCGTCGTCGGAGAGGGGCGTGGTGGTGGAGATGCTGGACATAATATTCTTTGGTGATGTGGGTGGAGTGGCCGGTGGCCCTGGCGGTATTGTACCGCCCGCCAAGGCAACAACCGGCGCCGGAATGAAAAACGGCGGCCCGCAGGCCGCCGTTTTGATCTACAGCAAGACGCTTACTTCACGCCATGCATCAGTTTGTTGATCAGCGGTGCGATCAGGAACAGGATCACGCCGGCGCCCAGCAAGGACCAGAAGCCGAAGGTGTAGCCGGACAGGGCCGACTGCACCGACATGCCGCTGGTGCCGCTGACGTGGCTGGCGAAGATGCCCGACAGGCTATTGCCGATACCGGTCGACAGGAACCAGCCGCCCATGCCCAGGCCCACCAGGCGCACTGGCGCCAGCTTGGTGACCATCGACAGGCCGATAGGCGACAGGCACAGCTCGCCGATCGATTGCAGCACGTACACGGTGGCCAGGGTCCAGAACGGGATCTTGTTGTCGGCGCCAACCAGGCTCGACAGTGCGAAGATCAGCAGGCCGAAGGCCAGCGCATTGCCCAGCAAGCCCAGGCCGAATTTGCGCGGGATCGACGGGTTGACGTTGTGGCGCGCCAGGAAGACCCAGACGGCGGCGATGATCGGCGCGAAGACGATGATGGCGACCGAATTGACGGTCTGGAAGTAGGCGGTCGGGAAGATCCAGAAGCCCAGGTCGCGGTTGACGATCTTGTCAGCCAGGAAGGTAAACGAGCTGCCAGCCTGCTCGAAGAACATCCAGAACAGGATGTTGAATGCGAAGATCAGCAGCATGGCGATGACTTTGTCACGCGCCACCTTGCCGTTGCGTATGCCTTCGATCATCAGCATCACGGCCAGGCCGGCGAACAGTGCAAACAGGACCATAGCAAGGTTGTCCGCATCCACTGTCAGCAGGAAGTACACGAGCGGGATTACGCACAGGGAACCGATGGCCACCCAGACGACGCGCATCGGGCTGTCGGCGCCGGCTTCCGGAGCGCCGATGCCCTTCAGGGCGCGGCGGCCGATGGCGAACCATACCAGGCTGATGAGCATACCAAAGCCGGACGCCATGAAGACCATCTTGTACGACGGCATGGCGCTGGTGCCGAAGATCGACTCGGCCAGCCACTGGGTGAAGACAGGGGCTGCCATGGCGCCCATGTTGATACCCATATAGAAGATCGTGAAACCGCTGTCGCGGCGCGGATCGGCCGTCGTGTACAGCTTGCCGACCATGGTCGAGATGTTCGGCTTGAACATGCCGTTACCGACGATCATGGTGGCCAGGCCCAGGTTGAAGATGTCCTGGTTCGGCACGGAGATGCAGAACAGGCCGGCAGCCATGAAGATGGCGCCCAGCAGGATGGAACGCTGGTAACCGATGACGCGGTCGGCGATGTAGCCGCCGAACAGGGCGCCGGCGTACACCAGCGCGAGGAAGGAACCGTAGGTCAGGTTGGCCGCTGCCTGTCCCGAACCGTCACCGCCGTGGAACTGGGCCACGATGTACAGTACCAGCGCCCAGCGAACTCCGTAGAACGCGAAGCGTTCCCAGAATTCAGTCATGAACAACATCCACAATGGGCTTGGATGGCCCATAATCTGCTTGAACTCGGGAATAACGGCTTCCTTGTTGGGCGTAGTCGCACCGCTCATGCGGTTCCTCCTGAAAAATTATTATAGTCAATCGATACAACGAACTTATGGAAGCCTGCGGGCGGCGGGGACTCTCATGAAGAACCGTACGCACGGGAATTCCAATAGGCTGGCATTCTAATCTACAAATTGCGTGGAGCGAAGGTTTCCATTCGCATTAGCAAGAATGACTGTTTCATATTGGTCAAACCGGTTTGCAGGCAAGGATGGCCTGGGCGATTTTGCGGCGGTACAGCACAACTTGCCTGACTTGTCGTATATTAAGGCTGCAAGACCTTCGAGCATCGATTTTTAAAGGGATTTTTCGCATTATGGAACACGACGTTATCGATACTCTGGTTTCACCGGAAGGCCGCCTGGACGTGCTCTCCAAGACTGAAGTCAACAAACTGCTCGACACCAGCCAGGGCGGCCTGTACAACACCTTCCGCCGCTGCGCGCTGGCGGTCTTGAATTGCGGCAGCACCATCGACGATGGCCGCGCCCTGCTGGAGCGCTACCAGTCGTTTGAAATCTCCATCATCCAGCGCGAGCGCGGCATCAAGCTCGACATCAAGGGCGCGCCAGCCATCGCCTTTGTCGACGGCAAGATGATCAAGGGCATCCACGAGCACCTGTTTGCCGTGCTGCGCGACATCATCTTCGTCAGCGATGAAGTGACGGGCAACCCGAAATTCGACTTGCAGAGCACGGAAGGCGTGACGGACGCCGTGTTCCACATCCTGCGCAACGCCAACGTGCTGCAAACCCAGCTCAACCCGAACCTGGTCGTCTGCTGGGGCGGGCACTCGATCAACCGCGCCGAATACAATTATTCGAAGGAAGTGGGTTACCAGCTGGGCTTGCGCGGCCTCGACATCTGCACCGGCTGCGGCCCGGGCGCCATGAAGGGCCCCATGAAGGGCGCCACCATCGGCCACGCCAAGCAGCGCCTGCACAATGGCCGCTACCTGGGCATCACGGAGCCGGGCATTATCGCGGCCGAGTCGCCGAACCCCATCGTCAATGACCTCGTCATCATGCCGGACATCGAAAAGCGCCTGGAAGCGTTCGTGCGCGCCGGCCACGGCATCGTCGTCTTCCCCGGCGGCGCGGGCACGGCCGAAGAGATTCTGTACATCCTCGGCATCCTGCTGCACCCGGACAATGCCGAGATTCCGTTCCCGCTGATCTTCACGGGCCCGGAAACGTCGCGCGAGTACTTCGTGCAGATCAACCAGTTCATCAGCGACACCCTGGGGCCGGAAGCGCAGCAGCGCTACAAGATCATCATCGACGACCCGGAACTGGTGGCGCGCGAAATGCTCGAAGGCATACGCCAGGTGCGCGAATTCCGCAAGGCGCACAGCGACGCGTATTACTTCAACTGGCTGCTGAAGATCGATCACGAGTTCCAGAAGCCGTTCCAGCCCACGCATGAAAACATGCGCAATCTGAGCCTGCACAAGAACCAGCCCACGCACTTGCTGGCGGCCCAGCTGCGCCGCGCGTTCTCCGGCGTGGTGGCGGGCAACGTCAAGGATGACGGCATCCGCTCGATCGAAGAGCACGGCAACTTCGAGATCCACGGCGATAAATCCATCGCCGGCCCCATGGATGCGCTGCTGGCCTCGTTCGTGGCGCAGCACCGCATGAAGCTGGCGGGCACGGCGTACGTGCCGTGCTATACCGTGGTCCAATAAGCCGTTTTCCAGCCAGCGCCGCCCGCCCCCTGTGTTTTCAAGGGGCGGGCGGCGTTTTTGCATCTGCGTTCCCATCCATGCCCCCATCGTGTTCCTTCGCCGCCACAGGCAATCAAATCGCTTGCGTCATCGATGCGTGGGTGCTATCTTTGGAACCGGTTCCAAAATAAAAATATGCAGATCAACAGGTAGTGGAGAGCACCCTTGGATTCAGTACGCATCAATAAAAAAACAGTCTCCGGCGAACCGGTCCGGCCCGTGACCATCGCTCAGGTGGCGCGCGAGGCGGGCGTGTCGAAGACCAGCGTGTCGCGCTTTCTCGGCGGCGAACTCGATGCCCTGTCGGAAAACATCCGCCAGCAGATCGCCAGCACCATCGCGCGCCTCGGCTACCAGCCGAACCAGATGGCGCGGGGCCTCAAGCGGGGACGCACGCGCCTGATCGGCATGGTCGTGGCCGACATGCTCAATCCCTACACGGTGGCCGTGCTGCAAGGCGTGGAAGCGGCTTGCCAGCAGCATGGCTATACCTTGATTTTGTGCAATACCGGCAATGACGAACAGCGCGAACGCCAGTCGCTGGCCGCGCTGCGCTCGTACAGCGTGGAAGGACTGATCGTCAACACGCAGGGGCGCAACATTCAGTCGTCCGACCTGCAGCAGGCGGACATGCCCATCGTGCTGGTCGACCGCCGCATCGAGGGCGCCGATTTCGACCTGGTGGGCCTGGACAATGTGCAGGCGGGCCGGCTGGCCACCGCGCATCTGATCGAACAGGGTTTCGACGCCATCGCCTTCATTGCGCCGCCCTTGACGGGCGTCAGCTCGCGGCTGATGCGCGCCGAAGGTTTCCAGGCCGTGATGGCCGAGCATCCCGGCTGCGTGGGTGAGGTGCTGGCCGTGGACCTGGACGACCGGTCCGCCATCGACGCGCAGGTGCGTCTATGCCTGGCGCAGTGGCGCGGCCGCCGCGTGGCGCTGCTGGCCTCGAACGGCATGGTGGCGCTGGAACTTGCGCTGATGCTGCAGCGCCTTGCCTTGCGCATGCCGCAGGACGTGGGCTTGCTGGGCTTTGACGAATTGCCATGGTCGCCGCTGGCGGGCCTGAGCACGATCGAGCAGCAGACCTATGAGATCGGCTTTTCGGCGATGACGTGCATGCTGTCGCGCCTGCAGGGCGATCAATGCCCGCCGCGCGAGGTGCTGTTGCCCGGCAAGTTGATTGTGCGCAATTCCACCCAAGGTAGCGAAGTACGCAAGGGCGGCGACGCTTGAGGAGGGGAAGAGGGCGTTGCCCTTTTTTTGAGATCGTTATGGAACCGGTTTCATAGATTGTATTCACCTGGGAAAGGAGCGTGAATAGTCAGGCAGGGCAATGGTTGGCATGCAGTTGGAGTGATACGGCAAGAGACGAAATAAATCGTCCATTTGACACTATTCCCGGAAGTGCCTCGACGAGGCCGGTACCGGGATCACAGGAGACGGAAACATGAAGATGACGACACTGTTCTATTCGAAGATACTGGCTTGCGCACTGGCAGCCACGTGCGCCCTGGGCGCGGCGGCCGATGCCGGCGCCCAGACGCTTGGCGACTTGATCAAGAAAGGCAAGCTGACCATTGGCGTGGTCAGCGGCACGCCGCCATTTGGCAGCATCGACGCCAAGGGCGCGCCCGTCGGCTATGACGTCGACGTCGCCAACCTGATCGGCAAATACATGAACCTGCCCGTGGACGTGGTGCCGCTGACGGCGCCGTCGCGCGTGCCGTCGCTGGAGTCGGGCAAGGTCGATTTCCTCGTGGCGACCTTGGCGCCCACGCCGGAACGGGCCAAGACCCTGATGTTCACCATGCCCTACAGCGCCTTCGAACTGGCCATCGTCGCGCCGGTCGGCGGCAAATTCAAGGCCCTGGCCGAGTTGAAGGGCAAGAAAGTGGGCGTGACGCGCGGCACCACCAACGACACGGCGCTGAGCCGCATGGCGCCGGCCGGCACCAATATCGTGCGTTTCGAGGATGACGCCACCGTCACCCAGGCCTTGCTCAGCAAGCAGGTCGACGCCGTCTCGATCCCCAGCACGATGGCGCTCGACATCATCAAGACGCGCGGCGCGGGCAAGATCGAGGTCCGCTTCACCTACTCGCTGCAGCCGAACTCGATGGCGGTGCGCCGCGGCGACTTCGAGCTGCACCAGTGGCTCAACAACTTCATCTACTACGTCAAGCTGAACGGCGAACTCGACGCCATCGCGCGCAAGTGGAGCGGCGCGCCGCTGCCGGCGCTGCCGACCTTCTGATACCGCCAGCCGCATAGGAAAGTGCCCGTCCGCACGGCGCGCCGCCACGGTGGCGCGGCCGGGGATGCGCACGCAGACAAGGAGTTGAGTATGCCGTATGAATTTCATTTCGAACTCGTCATGCAATCGCTGGACCGCCTGTTGTGGGGCGCGGCGCTGACGATACGCCTGAGCGCCCTGGCGATGGTGCTGGGCCTGGCGGTGGGCGTGTGCGCCGCCGTCATCCTGAAGAATGGTCCCGCCTATGCCCGCGCCGTGGTGCGCGCGTATGTCGAGGTGATCCGCAGTACGCCGTTCCTGGTGCAGCTGTTCATCATCTACTTCGGCTTGCCGTCGCTGGGCCTGCAGCTCGACGCGAACGGCGCGGCGCTCGTCGCCATGACGGTCAACCTGGGCGCCTATGCGGCGGAGATCGTGCGCGCCGGCATCGGCGCCGTGCATCCGTCGCAACTGGAGGCGGCGCAGGCGCTGGGCATGACGCGCTGGCAGGTGATGCGCCACGTGGTGCTGCTGCCGGCGCTGGAAAAGGTGTATCCGGCGCTGGCCAGCCAGTTCACCTTGATGATGCTGGCCTCGAGCGTCGTGTCGGCCATTTCCGCCGAAGAGCTGACCGCCGCCGCCCACCTGCTCGACGCGGAAACCTTCCGCAGCTTCGAGATCTACATCGTCGTGATGGTGCTGTACATCCTGCTGGCCCTGCTGTTCCGCTTCGGCTTCTGGGTGCTGGGCCAGATCGTCTTTAAACGCCGCCGCCGTCTGGGCGCGGCGCGCATGGGAGCTTGACATGATCAGTGATTTTTCCTGGGATAACCTGCAATTCCTGCTCGAGGCCACGCGCTGGACCATCGGCCTGTCGCTGCTCGTCTTTATCACGGGCGGCATCGCCGGCTTTGCGGTGGCGCTGCTGCGCACGGCGCGCAGCCCGGTCCTGCGCTGCATCAGCGCCCTGTACATCCAGCTGGTCCAGGGCACGCCCGTGCTGATCGTGCTGTTCCTGACGTATTACGGCCTGGCCCTGTTCGGCTACAAGCTGTCGCCGCTCATCGCGGCCGGCGCGGCGATGACGATCTTTGCCAGCGCCTACCTGGGCGAGATCTGGCGCGGCTGCATCGAAGGCGTACAGCGGCAGCAGTGGGAAGCGTCGGCCGCGCTGGCGCTGAACCGCTACCAGCAGCTGCGCTACGTCATCCTGCCGCAGGCGCTGCGCCACTCGCTGCCGCCGACGGTGGGCTTCATGGTGCAGATCATCAAGAATACCTCGATCACCTCGATCATCGGCGTGGTGGAATTGACGCGGGCAGGGCAACTGGTCAGCAATGCGACCTTCCTGCCTTTCATCGTCTTCCCCGTCGTCGCCCTGATCTACTTCGCGCTGTGCTATCCGCTGTCGCGCTACAGCCATTCACTGGAAAGGAAATTCCATGCCCATCGTTGAAATCGACAATATCAGCAAGAGCTTCGGCGCCAACCACGTGCTCAAGGGCGTCTCGTTCGCCGTCGAGCGGGGCCAGGTGATCGCCGTGATCGGCCGCAGCGGCTCCGGCAAGAGCACCATGCTGCGCTGTATCAACGGCCTGGAAACCATCGACAGCGGCAGCATCGTCGTGGCCGGCCACACGCTGACGGCGCGCCAGGAACACCTGCTCGACTTGCGCAAGGACGTCGGCATGGTCTTCCAGAGCTACAACCTGTTCCCCACCTGACGGTGGAAGAAAACGTCATGCTGGCGCCGCGCATAGTCAAGAAGGTGCCCGACGCCCAGGGCCGCGCCACGGCGCTGCGCGTGCTCAAGCAGGTGGGCCTGGACCACAAGCGCGAAGCCTATCCCGAGCAGCTGTCGGGCGGCCAGCAGCAGCGCGTGGCGATCGCCCGTTCGCTGGCGATGGAGCCGCAGGTGATGCTGTTCGACGAAGTGACGTCGGCGCTCGACCCGGAACTGACGCAGGAAGTGCTGAATGTGATGGAAGAGCTGGCGCGGGCGGGCATGACGATGCTCTTGGTGACGCACGAGATGGAATTCGCGCGGCGCATGGCTGACGTCACCGTCTTCATGCACCAGGGATTGGTGTGGGAAAGCGGGCCGTCGGAAGCGTTCTTCAGCAATCCGCAAACGCCCGAAGCGCGCCAGTTCGTCGGCGCGGGAGCGATCAAATGAGCCCCGTTTTGGTGGCGGCGTCGGCCTACGGCGCAAGCAGGGTAAGGCAGCTGGGGCAAAGCCATTTCATCGACGTGGTGGCCGATGCGGGCGGCGCCGGCATCGAGATCCGCCGCGAACTGTTCACCTCCGACTGGCCGGACCTGGCGCGCATGGGCGCGGCGGTGGCCGCGCGCGGCCTGTACTCGGTGTATTCCACGCCCATCGAATTGTGGGACGCGGACGGGCTGCTACGGCAGGAACTGCTGCAGCAGATGCTGGACGAGGCGGCGCGCCTCGGGGCGCGCTACCTGAAGGTGTCGCTGGGTTATTACCCGGCCGCGCCGGCCTTGCACGCCTTGAACGCCCAGCTGGCGGCGGCGCCCGTGGCGCTGCTGGTGGAAAACGACCAGACGGCCCATGGCGGCAAGCTGGCGACCATGGCGCGCTTCCTGGCTGCGGCGCGCGACATCGGCCTGCCGGTGGGGCTGACCTTCGACATCGGCAACTGGCGCTGGGTGGGCGAGGATGCGCAGCAGGCGGCGCGCCTGCTGGCGCCGTACGTGCGCTATGTGCATTGCAAGGCCGTGCTGGAGGAGGGAGGGCGGCTGTCCGCCTGCGCCGTCTCCGACGCCGATCCGGCCTGGCGCGCCGTCTTCGCGCACTTTGCGCCGGGCGTGCAGCGGGCCATCGAATTCCCGCTCGAGGCTACCGACCTGGTGGCCGAAACGGGCCGCTACATCCGGATGCTGGAGGCCGCATGACGGAACACGAAATGATGCATGGAGCGCATGCGCTCGATGTCGTCACCTACGGCGAAGCGATGGCGATGTTCGTTGCCGAGGAAACGGGCGACCTGGCGGCCGTGGCGCATTTCACGCGCCGCCTGGCCGGCGCCGAGACGAATGTCGCCATCGGCCTGGCGCGCCTGGGCTTGAAAGTCGGTTGGCTCAGCCGCGTGGGCGATGACTCGTTCGGCCGCTTCATCCGCGCCAGCGTGCAGGCCGAGGGCGTCGATTGCAGCCGGGTCGCCGCCGTCGCCGGCCAGTCCAGCGGCTTCCTGCTCAAGGAGAAGGCCGAAAACGGCGCCGATCCTCTGGTCGAATACTTCCGCAAGGGTTCCGCCGCCAGCCGGCTGGCGCCCGAGCACTTCGACCCCGCCTATTTCCTGTCCGCGCGCCACCTGCACGCCACGGGCGTGGCCGCCGCGCTGTCCGCCACCAGCCTGGCGTTCGCCGGCCAGGCCATCGACTTCATGCGCGAGCATGGCCGGACCGTGTCGTTCGATCCGAACCTGCGGCCCTCGTTGTGGCCGTCGCAAGCCGTCATGGTGGAGCAGATCAACCGCCTTGCCGCCAGGGCCGACTGGGTGCTGCCCGGCCTGGGGGAGGAAAAATCCTCACCGGTCATGACCTGCCGCACGACGTCGCCGGCTTTTATCTGCAGCAGGGCGCGCGGCTGGTGGTCATCAAGCTGGGCGCCGAGGGCGCCTACTACCGCACGGCCGACGGCGACAGCGGCATGGTGGCGGGCGAGCGCGTGGACAACGTGGTCGACACGGTGGGCGCCGGCGACGGCTTCGCGGCCGGCCTGGTCAGCGCCTTGCTGGAAGGCTTGCCGCTGGCGCAGGCGGTACGGCGCGGCAACCGCGTCGGCGCCTTCGCCATCCAGGTGGCCGGCGACATGGAAGGCTTGCCGACCCGCGCCCAGCTCGACGCGCTGGGTCAATCTTGAACCGAACAGGGGAAAACTCGTGAAAAAACATGTGCTTGTGTATAAAAAGCTGGCCGAACCGCTGCTGGCGCGCCTGCGCGCCGAATGCGAGGTGACGTATTTCGAGGCGATCGACGCGGGCAACCGCGCCGCGTTCGCCGCCGCCATCCGCGGTGCGCATGGCTTGCTGGGCGCCAGCGTGCGCCTGGACCGCGAACTGCTGGACCCGGCCTTGGACCTGCGCATCATTTCCACCATTTCGGTGGGCGTCGACCAGTTCGACGTCGATTACTTGCGCGAACGGGGCATTTTGCTGGCCAATACGCCGGACGTGCTGACGGAAACGACGGCCGACACGATCTTCGCGCTGATCCTCGCCAGCGCGCGGAGGGTCGTCGAACTGGCCGAATTCGTCAAGGCCGGACGCTGGACGCGCAGCGTGGGCGAAAGCCAGTACGGCGTCAATGTGCACGGCAAGACCATCGGCATGCTGGGCATGGGCCGCATTGGCCGCGCCGTCGCCCGCCGCGCCGCGCTGGGCTTCGGCATGCAGGTGCTGTACGTGAACGGCGAGGCCGTGCCCGAGGTGGAGGCGGCGCTGGGCGCGCGCCAGATGGCGCTCGACGAGCTGCTGGCCGGCTCCGACTTCGTTTGCGTGGTGCTGCCGCTGACGGCGCAGACGGAACGCATGATGGGGCGGCGCGAATTCGCGCTGATGCGCCCCGGCGCCATCTTCATCAACGGCTCGCGCGGGCGCATCGTCGACGAGGCGGCGCTGATCGAGGCCCTGCAGCAGGGCACCATCCACGGCGCCGGCCTGGACGTGTTCGAGCGCGAACCGCTGGCGCCGGACAATCCGCTGCCGCGCATGGCCAACGTGGTGGCGCTGCCGCATATCGGCTCGGCCACGCATGAAACGCGCTACGCCATGGCGCAGCAAGCCGTGGACAACCTGCTGGCCGGCCTGCGCGGCGAGCGGCCGCGTCACCTGGTCAGCTAAGAACAGTATTTATAAAAGAATGGACAGGGCAAGAGATGAAGAACAAGGTAGCAAGGGCAATGATCATCGGCGCGGGCGCCTGCGGCGGCCTGTGCGCGGCGCAGTCGAACGTGGCCATGTACGGCATCGCGGACCTGGGCGTGGTGTCCGAGAGCGGCGGCCCCGGAGGCAGGGTGCTCAAGCTGACGAGCGGCATCGCCAACGGTTCGCGCCTGGGTTTCAAGGGCAGCGAAGACCTGGGCGGCGGCATGACGGCGATCTTTACGATGGATGCGGGCATCCTGGCCGACACGGGCGCTTCGGCCCAGGGCGGCCTGCTGTTCGGACGCCAGGCCTTCGTCGGCCTCGCCAGTGCGGCAGGCACCTTGCGGCTGGGCCGCCAGTACACGTTCATCGATAGCAGCCTGGGCGTGCTGGACCCGTTTTACCTGGGTTTTGCTGGCAGGATGAGCAATGTCTTCACGGCCGGCTACATCAGCCGGGTCGACAACAGCATCAGCTACAGCTCGCCCGTGCGCGGAGGGCTGTCCGGCGAACTGGCGTACGGCTTCGGCGAAGTGCCGGGCGACGCCTCGGCCAGGCGCTACATGGGCGCGGCGGCCACCTATGCCAGCGGGCCGCTGTACGTGCGCATGGCGCACCAGGACGCCAATACCCTGTCTGCCGCGCAGGTGGTGGGGACGGCGAGAAACACGGTGCTGGGCGCCACCTGGGACTTCGGCGTGGTCAAGGCGCATGGCGCCGTCGCCGTCAGCAAGAGCACGGCCGGTGCCGCCACCACGGTCGACAGCGCGGACCTGATGCTGGGCGCCACCGTGCCCGTGGGTCCGCACCGCATCCTGTTTTCGTACGTGCGGCGCGACGACCGGCGCGCCGCCAGCGGCGACGCTAGCCAGCTCGGCATCGGCTACACGTACGCGCTGTCGAAACGCAGCACCTTGTACGCGGCCTACGCGCACATCGACAACCGCAACGGCGCCGCCTACCTGGTGGGCAATGCCACCGACAACGGCACCGGCAACCAGGCCTGGAACCTGGGCCTGCGCCACACTTTTTAACTGGAGAATCGAATGAAGAAAACCGGATGGATTTTGGTCGGCGCCAGCACCGTGGCGCGCGAATGGATGGTCGACGCGATCCGCCAGCAGGGCGATGCGGAAGTGCTGGCCGTGGTCAGCCGCGATGCCGCGCGCGGCGCCGCCTTTGCGGAACAATTCGGCATCGCCGCCAGCTACACGGACCTCGATGCGGCGCTGGCCCATCCGGGCGCGGACGCCGTGTACATCAGCACCACCAACGAGTGGCACATGGCGCAGACCTTGCAGGCGGCGCGCGCGGGCAAGCACGTGCTGTGCGAGAAGCCGCTGGCGCTGAACCTGGAGGACGCCCGCCGCATGGTCGACGGCTGCGCCGAAGCGGGCGTGGTGCTGGGGATTAACCACCACTTGCGCAACGCCGCCAGCCACGGCAAGGTGCGCGAGCTGATACGCGCGGGCGAGATCGGCCAGCCCTTGTATTGCCGCGTGCTGCACGCGAACAACCTGCCGCAGCACCTGCGGGGCTGGCGTCTGGACGCGCCGGAATCGGGCGGCGTCACGCTCGACATGTTCGTGCACGATGTCGATACCCTGCGCTTCCTGCTGGACGCGGAACCGCGCCATGTCACCGCCTGCGCCACCAGCGGCGGCATGACGGTGGCGGGGCTGGAAGAGGGTCTGATGGCCGTCATCGAGTTCGACAACGGCACTTTGGTGCAGGTGCACGACGCGTTCAACGCGCCGTATTCGCTGTCCGGCGTGGAAATCATCGGCAGCAAGGGCACCATCTTCGCCACCGGCGTGATGACGCAGCGCCCCGTCGGCAGCATCAGCCTGACGCGCGACGGCGGCAGCATCGACATCCCCGTCGAGCATGAAAACCTGTACGTGCGCTCGGTGCGCGCCTTCCAGCGCGCCATGCGCGGCGAAGGGCAGCCGGCAGCCACGGGCGACGACGGCATGCGCGCGCTGGCGACGGCGCTGGCGGCGCAGCAAGCGAGCCGCAGCCACCAGCGCGTGACCCTGGCCGGCTGACGGCCTGCGGCAGACGTAAAAAAGCCGCCTGATCGCAAAAATCAGGCGGCTTTTTTGCCTTGAAGCCTCGAACGCCTGAAAAATCGTAGCGAGCGGATGTGAGTTGCGGCTAAGAAGCGCAACTGTGCTAGGCACGGGGCCGCCGAGGCAGTGAGCATCGCAGGCCGCAAATCGCGACGCGCAGTAGATTTTTCAGGTGTTCATCACTCTTCTCGGCGCAGGTGAGGGAACAGCAGGACGTCGCGGATGTTCGGCGAATCCGTGATGATCATCATCAAACGGTCGATGCCGATGCCGCAGCCGCCGGCTGGCGGCATGCCGTATTCCAGCGCACGGATGTAGTCGGCGTCGTAGAACATCGCCTCTTCATCGCCGGCGTCCTTGGCGGCCACTTGCGCCAGGAAGCGGGCCGACTGGTCTTCCGCATCGTTCAACTCGGAGAAGCCGTTGGCGATCTCGCGGCCCACCATGAACAGCTCGAAGCGTTCGGTGATGCCGGCCACCGTGTCGGAAGCGCGCGCCAGCGGCGACACTTCGACCGGATAGTCGATGATGTAGGTCGGTTCCCACAGCTGCGCTTCAGCCGTCTCTTCGAACAGCGCCAGTTGCAGCGCGCCCAGGCCGGCCGTGGCGAACGGCTTGACGCCGAACTTCTTCAGCTCTTCCTTGATAAAGTCAGCATCGTTCAGCTGCTCCGGCGTGTAGCCCGGCGCGTACTTGTTGATCGCTTCGACGATGGTCAGGCGGTGGAACGGTTTTGCCAAATCGAGTTCGCGGCCGCCGTAGGTCAGGGTGGCGGTGCCGTGCGCGTCGATGGCGGCCTGGCGGATGACGGCTTCCGTGAAATCCATCAGCCATTTGTAGTCGGTATAGGCCGCATAGAATTCCATCATCGTGAATTCCGGGTTGTGACGGATCGACACGCCTTCGTTGCGGAAGTTGCGGTTGATCTCGAACACGCGGTCGAAGCCGCCCACGACCAGGCGCTTCAGGTACAGCTCGGGCGCGATGCGCAGGAACATCTGCATGTCGAGCGCATTGTGGTGCGTGATGAACGGCTTGGCCGCCGCGCCGCCGGGGATCGTGTGCAGCATCGGCGTTTCCACTTCCATGAACTCGTTCTTTTCCATGAAGCGGCGGATCGACGAGATGGCGGCGGTACGCGCCTTGAAGGTGCGGCGCGTCTCTTCGTTCATGATCAGGTCGACGTAGCGCTGGCGGTACTTCGTTTCCTGGTCGGCCAGGCCGTGGAATTTGTCCGGCAGCGGGCGCAGCGACTTGGTGATCAGGCGCAGTTCGGTGACCTTGATGGTCAGTTCGTCCGTCTTGGTCTTGAACAGGGTGCCCGTCACGCCCAGGATATCGCCCAGGTCATAGTGGTGCAGGGCGGCCATGGCCGCTTCGCCGGTGAGATCAAGCGTGGCGTAGATCTGGATGCGGCCGTCGGCCTTCGGGCCGGAAGCGTCCTGCAGGGTGGCGAAGGCGGCTTTCTTGCCCGCTTCGCGCTTGAGCATCATGCGGCCGGCCAGCACCACGGTGACAGGTTCGGCTTCCAGCTCTTCGCGCGTCTTGCCGCCGTATTGCGCGTGCAGATCGGCCGCCTTGTGCTCGGGGCGGAAATCGTTCGGGAAGGCGACGCCTTGTTCGCGCAGTGCGGCCAGCTTGACGCGGCGCTCGGCGATGATCTTGTTTTCATCGGGGGCGGCGGCTTGTTCTTGGATATCCGTAGTCATGGTGTTCTTCGTTGGTGATTATTGATGATGTGGTGCCAGCGCTGGCGCCACGCTGGCAAACAGTGCGTCGACGTCGAGTGCGGAGAAATCCGGCACGATGGCAATGATGTTGTCGAATGCGGCAAACGCCTCGGCCGGCAGGGTGGTGGTGAGTACCACGACCCGCATGCCGGCACGGCGCGCCGCTTCCACGCCCAGGGCGCGTCTTCGAAGACGATGCAGTCTTGCGGCAGCGCGCCGGCCAGCTGCGCGCCTTTCAGGAACACGTCCGGGTGCGGCTTGCCCCGTTCCACGTCGGCGGCGCCGACGATGGCGTCGAAGCGGTGGTGCAGGTCCAGGCCGTCGAGCGTGAACGCGATATTCTCGTCCGGCGCGGCCGTGCCGACCACCAGCCCCACGCCATTCCGGCGCGCGCTGGCGATCAGCCGGTCGAGGCCAAGCACCGTGGCCAGGTGCGGGCCATACAGTTCGCGGTAGACGACTTCCTTTTCAGCCAGCAGGGTGACGTGGTCGGCATCCTCGCCCAGGTACTTGGCGATGATTTCGCGGCCCTGCCGTCCTGCCGTGTCGCGGAAAAAGGCGTCCGCGTCCAGCGCATGGCCGTGGCGTTCAAAGAACGCCAGCCACGATGTCGTGTGGAAGGCCATGTTGTCGACGATCGTGCCATCCATGTCGAACAGGAAGGCGCGCTGCGCCGGCACCGGAGCGGATGCGTTCATCCTTATACGCCTTGCTTGAGCGAGGCGGAGATGAAGTCGTCGATGTCGCCATCGAGCACCCCCTTGGTATTGCCCGTCTCGAAACCGGTGCGCAAGTCCTTGATGCGGGACTGGTCCAGCACGTAGGAGCGGATCTGGTGACCCCAGCCCACGTCCGTCTTCGAGTCTTCCAGCTTTTGCTGTTCGCTCATGCGCTTGCGCAGTTCATGCTCGTACAGTTTCGCTTTCAGCATTTCCATCGCTTCGGCGCGGTTGCGGTGCTGCGAACGGTCGTTCTGGCACTGCACCACGATGCCGGTTGGCGCATGGGTCATGCGGACGGCGGAGTCGGTCTTGTTGATGTGCTGACCGCCGGCGCCCGACGCGCGGTAGGTATCGACGCGGATATCGGCCGGGTTGACGTCGATCTCGATCGAATCGTCGACTTCCGGATACACGAACAGCGACGTGAACGAGGTGTGGCGGCCGTTGGCGGAGTCGAACGGCGACTTGCGCACCAGGCGGTGCACGCCCGTTTCCGTGCGCAGGAAGCCGTAGGCGTGATCGCCTTCGACCTTCAAGGTGGCCGTCTTGATGCCGGCGACCTCGCCGTCGGACTGCTCGAGGATTTCAACTTTAAAACCCTTGCGTTCGCAATAGCGCAGGTACTGGCGCAACAGCATCGAGGCCCAGTCCTGGGCTTCCGTGCCGCCGGCGCCGGCCTGGATATCGATGAAGCAGTTGTTCGGGTCCATCGGATTGTTGAACATCCGGCGGAATTCCATGCTTTCGATGACCTTGCGGATTTCCTGCACGTCCTGCTCGATCGCTTCCAGGGTCTCGTCGTCGCCTTCTTCGCGGGCCATGTCGAACAGGTCGCGGGTGTCGCGCAGGTCGGCATCGGCCTTGGCCAGGGTAAAGACGATGGCTTCCAGCGCCTTCTTCTCCTTACCGAGGTCCTGGGCGCGCTTGGGATCGTTCCAGACGGTAGGGTCTTCCAGTTCTTCGTTGACTTGCTCTAGTTTCTCCGACTTGACAGTGAAGTCAAAGATACCTCCGAAGTTCGGCTTCGCGGACCGTCAGGTCGTTGAGCAGGGCGGAGATGATATTGATGCGTTCGGCTTCCATAATGTTCTGGTCTTCTATGGTGAAATCAAACCCTGAATTATACGCGAGCGTGGCGCGTTTCCGCTGCCGCCGCGGCGCAATTGCGGCCGCGCGGGGCAATAAAATGCGTATTTTGCTGTATTTGCGACAATATTTTTGCCTTGATGATGGCTATCGTGCTGCGTATGATGCTGGCGATATTGTCTTTCCACAGGAACACATCATGCTTCAACTTCCCCGTCTCGCCCTGTTACCGCTGCTGCTGGCCGGCTGCGGCGCCTTGCCGCCCGCCGCCACGGGATCCGCCCCGGCGCCATCGGCCGCGCCGGCCGGCAGCAGCGCCACCCTGGCCCTGCTGGAGACGACGGACTTGCACGCGAACGTACTCAGTTATGACTACTACAAGCTGCAGGCGGAACCGTCGATCGGCCTGGAACGCACGGCGGCCCTGATCGCCCAGGCGCGTGCGCAATTCCCGAACAATCTGCTGCTCGACAACGGCGACACCATCCAGGGCACGGCGCTGGCCGACTACCAGGCATTGGTCAAACCGCTGGCCTGCGACCAGACCCTGGCCATCTACAAGGCGATGAATTTGCTGAAAGTGGACGGCGGCGGCATCGGCAACCATGAATTCAATTACGGCCTGGCGTTCCTGAGCCAGGTGACGGGCAACCGCTTCGACGTCGACAGCGTCGATGCCGGCAAACCGCGCTGCGCCGGCCCCGCGTTCCCGCAAGTGCTGGCCAACGTCTACAGCGCCAGGACGGGCAAGCCCCTGTTTGCGCCGTACCACATCATCGACAAGCAGATCACGGCCGCCGGCCCCGATGGCAAGGCCATCACCGCCACCGTGAAGGTGGGCATCATCAGCTTCGCGCCGCCCACCATCATGGCCTGGGACAAGCGCTGGCTGGAAGGGCGCGTCTATACGCAGGGCGTGCGCGAGACGGCGGAAAAATTCATTCCCGAGATGCGCGCGAAAGGCGCCGAGCTGGTGGTGGCCATCTCGCACGGCGGTCTCGATGACAGCCCGTACTCGCCCACCATGGAAAACGGCAATTACTATCTGTCGCAAGTACCGGGCGTGGACGCCATGCTGATCGGCCACTCGCACCAGCTGTTCCCGAACGCCGCCAGCACGGTGCCGCAGTTTAATCTGCCCGGCGTCGACAAGGTCAAGGGATTGGTCAACGGCGTACCCACCGTGATGGCCAATTTGTGGGGCAAGCACCTGGGCGTGATCGGCTTGCACCTGCGCCACGACGGCAAGCAGTGGGTGGTCGACAAGAGCGCCACCACGGTGGAAGCGCGCGGCATCCAGAATGCGGACAAGAGCTATGTACAACCCGACGCGGCCATCGCCAAGCTCGTGGCCGAGGAGCACGCGGCGACGATCGCCTACGTGCAGACACCGGTCGGCGCCACGGACTTCCGCATGTCGACGTATTTCGCCGACGTGGGCGACGTCAGCGCCATTGAGGTGGTGAACCAGGCGCAGGCCGGCTACCTGGCCGCGTATGTAAAAGCGAATTTGCCGCAGTACGCGCACTTGCCCGTGCTGTCGATGTCGTCGCCGTTCAAGAGCGGCTCGGCGGGCGTGTCCGACTACACGGACGTCAAGGCGGGCAACGTGGCGCTGAACAATGCGGCCGATTTGTATCTGTATCCGAATGCGCTGTACGGCGTGAAGATGAATGGCGCGGAGCTGAAAGCCTGGCTGGAGCAGTCGGCGCGGCGCTTCAATACCATCGACCCGAACAAGCTGGAAGCGCAGGAACTGGTCAACACGGCCCACCCAAGCTATAACTTCGACGCCATCACCAGCGCCGACGTGCGCTACCAGATCGACGTCACGCAGCCGCCGGGCCGGCGCATCCAGGGTCTGAGCTACAAAGGTAAACCTGTGGACGCGGCGCAGGAATTCCTCATCGCGACGAATAACTACCGCGCCAGCGGCGGCGGCAATTTCCCTGGCCTCGACGGCAGCAAGACGGTGGTGGCCTCGCCCGACAACAACCGCGAACTCTTGATCGCGTATGTGACGCAGCAGAAAAACCTGACGCGCGCGAAAAACGGCGCGGCGCGCAGCTGGCGCTTCGCCAAGGTGGCCACCAAAGGCCCGGTGGTGTTTCACTCGGCGCCGAACGTGATCGAGCTGGCCAAAGCGGCCGGCATCGACAACGTGACGCAGCTGAAAGCTGACGACGGCGCGGGCAAGGGCTTTGCGCTGTATCAAGTGGACCTGTCGAAGTGAAGGCATGGTTGTGTGCCATCGCCCTGGCCGTATCGCCGCTGGCATCGGCAGGGCCGGACCTGACGGCCCAGGCCAAGACCTTGATGCGCGCGGGAATCGCGACCCAGCCGCAGGCGCGCATCCTGTTCGAACGCGAGGCGGGGCAGGGCAGCGGTCCCGCCGCGTACTATCTGGGACTGATGCACAAGAACGGCATGGGCGGCCCGCAGGACGGCGCTGCCGCGCTGCGCTGGCTGGAACTGGCCGCGCAACGGGGCGTGGCGTCCGCCATGTTCATCGTGGCGAACATGCTGGCCGATACCGACGAAGCCAGGGCGCGCTACTGGCTCGACGCCGCCTGCGACCTGGACTACCCGGAAGCGCTGCAGCAGAAATCCGTCGCCCTGGCCGAAGGGCAGATGGGCTACGCACACAGCGAGGAGCAATCGTTCCTGTACCAGAAGATGGCCACGCATGCGATGGGGCACCGTGCCGCCGAGCCGTGATGATGCGCCTGGAGAATTGCTTATTTTTCTCAAGAAATATTAATTCTCGCAAATAAGTCCTTTCCTTATATTTTCTTCTCTATTTGGCTCAGTTTGAGTCCATTTATTGTTGTTATTAAAAGATCCGTGGCAGTATGTCATGAATGGTCTTTTGATAACTTTGTTATGGAAATTGAGGAAACGTATGGCAATGCAAGCAATGGCAAGGAAATCCGTCCGTGATGTCTCCCCGCGCCTGCCAGGCAAACGATGGCGGCATGCGGGTCTGGGCATGCTGGCGATGGTGGCGTCTTGCGCGATGGCGCAGCTGCCCGCGCCTGTCAAGATGGGCCATCCGAAGCTGTTTGTTAGCCAGGCTGGCTTTGAAGCCCTCAAGGCACAACTGCCTTATTACCCCACTGCGCGCTTCCCCGCCACCAAGGGCAGCATCGGTTTTCAGTTGCTGGCGCAGCACAAAAATAGCGGCGACACGGCGGATCAAGCCATTTTTGGCCAGTACATTGGTACCGGCAATGCGATTCTGATACGCCATGTGGATGGCTGGGATGTGCCCGCCGGGGCGGGAAACAGTGGCGGAACGGTGGGTATCCAGTTCGCATTGCTGGGAAATAACGTGTATGCCTCAAGTACCCAGGTCAACTTGAAGCCAGGCGAGCTCTCCAGGATGCGATTCTCTTGGGACAGCCAGGCGCACCGGCTCGAGTTGACGGTAAACGATGTCGCCATTCCCACCGTCTGGAAGACCGAGAACGGGGTGCCCGTCGAGTGGAAGGCGGATGCGCAGATATTCAGCCTCGGCGGTAGGCGCAACGAAGAGATGCAGGGCTTCGTCTTGCGTGATGGCCAGGGTGCGGCATTGATCAGCTATCCCACCATGGATGCGGGACTCAACATCGCCTGGAATGCCTTCATTTATGCGGCCGACAAGCGCCTGGCGGAAATCCGCAGCTGCGCCACGATCGCGCCCACGTCGTCCGACTACCCGAAAGCGTGCAATGTCGCCACCGGGCATCGCGGGACGATCTATGAAAGCGCGCAATTGCTGTCCATGGCATGGCTGCTGACGGAGCAGGACAAGTACAGGCAGGGCCTGCTGACGTATGCCGACATGCTGCTGGCGAGCCCACTGCCCGCCGGCAATGAATGGTCGATGGGGGGCAGGGTGGCTGCCATGGGCCTCGTCTATGACTGGCTGTTTGATCTGATGGGCAGCGAGAGTGTGCCTGCCGCACTGGGCACCGGGTCTTACCGGTCCGCCCTGGCGCAGAGGATCAAGGATACGATAGCGGCCGAAAATACGGCAACCAAGGGCGACCATCTGGTGGCTTCCATGTGTGGCAGCCAGCAGCACTTGCGCGACACGAGTACGGTCTTCGATTGCGAGCAGAAACCCATATATGAACATTGGAACCGCAATACTCCGTCTCCCTCGATTGCCACTTACTATGTCAGCGGCCATGCCTTCAGTGCCGTGACCAACATGGCGGTGGGATTGCTGGCCATCGCGGAAGAGCATCCTGAAGTCGTGCCGATGATCGACACGGCGTATGCACATTTCGACAAGGGCTTCATGGCCGCGCGCGCCGCCATTTCGGCCGATGGCGGTCATCAGATGGGTTTCGCGTATGGCGTGTCGAGCATCCCCGAGCGCTTGCTGCTGTGGCGCACGGGACTCGACAATTCGGGCGGCACGCCGCTGCTGCAGGCCGACTGGCAGGATCAATTGTTGTACCCATATATCTACGGTTTGCGCAGCAATGGCACGTTTCCTGCCAGCGGAGATAACTATGATTTGCCCGTAGGCAATCCACTGCTCGGCCAGTTGTCGCGCGGCGTGGCCAGTGTTGGCGGCGATGGCGTCGCCTGGTCTTTCTATCGCGATCAGGTCAAGGCGCATCGCGGCGGTGGCGACGAGATCCTGGAACGCTTGTTTTGGCCCGCGGAAGTAGCGCCCGTGCCGATACAAAGCTTGCCGCTGGCGCGCCATTTCAAGGTGTCGGGCCAGGTGCTGATGCGCGATACCTGGAATTATGCGCAGGCCACCGTGCTGGACTTCAAATCGTCCTCGTTCGCCGCGCAGAACCACCAGCACGCCGACCAGAACAGCTTTGCGTTGTATTACAAGGCGCCATTGCTGCTCGATACGGGCTTGTACGATAGCTATGAAAGCGTGCACTGGTGGAATTACTACACGCGCAGTGTGGCGCATAACACGATCACGGTCTACGATACGGTGGACGACCCAACGGAGCGTCTGATGACGGGGAGCGGCCTGAGCCGTGATGGCGGACAGTGGATGCAAGCGCTGCAACAGAACTATCCGACGATAGACGAAATCCAGCCCGGTGGCGTGAATGCGCTCGATGGCATCGTGCGCTATGAAAATACGCCGGAATATACCTATGCCAGCGGCAATGCCAGCAAGGCCTATTCGGCAACGCGGCTAGACCGGAATAACGGTTTTGTGCGTCAAGTACTGTTCCTGCGCCAGCCGGCATTCTGGCCCAAGCCGGTGACGGTGATCTTCGACAGCGTGCGCAGCAAACGCGGCTTGCCGGCGACATTCTTGTTGCATACGGCGCACGATCCCGCTGCCAATACCGCCAGTACCAGTAATTTGGGGGATGGCCGCTACAAGCTCGGCTACAGCACGGGACAGCGGCGCATCGCCACCGTGCGCAATGGCGACGGCATGCTGATCGCGCAAACCGTGCTGCCAGAGAATGCCGTCGTGCACAAGGTCGGCGGGCGCGATCATGACGGCACCATGTGCAGGCAGATGAGCCCGGTCAAGGCGAACGAGCAATGGGCCAGCAGCGGCGACTGCCGTTTCATGGTGCGCCGCCGCCAGGCCGATGGCAGCGATCTGTGGTTCAACCATCCGCCGCAAAAGAGCGAGCAGAAAACCACCAATGAGGATGTGGGCGCCTGGCGCCTGGAAGTCACATCGGCAACGGCGCCTGCGGTCGATGCGCCCGAGTATTTCCTGCACACGCTGTTTGTCGCCGACAACGATGGCGCCACCGGTACGGCGCAGCCGCCAGATACGCGGCGCCTGGCGGCCGTAGCCAATACCGAGGCGCTGTTGCTGGGTAGTCAGCTGCACGTGCTGTTCAATCGCGACGTGGCGCCCGCTGCGCGCATGGACTGGACCTCGCCGCTGGCCGCCGGCGCCATCCTGGCCACCGGCCTGAAGCCTGGCGTTCATTACGCCTTGACGTCGGCGCCAGCGGGCGGCGCGTTTGCCCGCAGCCTGGTCGAGGTTGCGCCAGGGGCGGGTACGCACCCCAGTTCGGATCAGGGCGTGCTCAGCATCGAGTAGGGCGGCAACAGGCTGGCGTTCATGCCGCTTCTTCCTTCTTCGGCCTGGCCCGCAAACTGGCCGCCGCCTCGCCGATGGCGAACGGGTCGCGCGACAAGATGGCGGCGCCCAGGTCGACCAGTCTGGCCGCCGCCGCGATGGCGGCCTTGACGTCGGCGATGCGCTTGAGCTGCGCCTTGCCCTTGGCGATGGCGCCCTCGATGTCGCCGCGCGCCTGCTCGGCGCCTTCGGACGTCAGGTAAATGCCGTAGGCGCGGAACAGGGCCACCATCTGGTCCAGGTGGTTTTCATATTGCTCCAGCAGCGCGCGCTCGTCCGGCGCCAGCGCTTCGCGTTCGCGGATGCGCAATTCCAGCACCAGGCTTGACGCTTGCGCCAGGCTGTCGGCGATGGCGTAGCTTTGCTCTTTTGTCAGTTCGGTCAGTGGGGTCATGGGATACTCCTGTGTGCGCGCCGCTTACCAGCGGGCGGGGGCATAGAACGCCGCTTGCCGCTGCAGCGTGTCGACGTCGCGTGAAAACTGCGCCAGCTGCCGTTCCAGTTCGGGCGCCTGCAGGCGGTCGAGATTGGCCCTCAGCGCGGCCACGCTCGCTTGCAGCGTGTCGACGGCGGCGACGTACGCGGCGGCGATCTTTTCCCTTTCCTGTAACTGCCGGCCTTCCAGGTGCAAGCGCGTGCGGATGTAATTGGCGGCCAGCGGTTCGCGCGGCGCGGCTTGGTCGACGGCGCCGCGCAGCAGGTCCAGGTCGCGCAATTCATCCTGCAAGCCGGCCCGGTAGCCGTGCTGCGCATACTCCTTGAGCGCATCGCTGACGATATCGACGGCTTCCTGCTCGTCGAGCAGTTCGCGCAAGGCCGATTTCTGCCGGCGCTGCGTGGCCAGGCGGCTCAGGTGCTCGCTCAGTTTGACGACCTTGGCCAGCTTGCCCGGATCGAGCAGGGGGCGCCGCCGCCCGGTTGCGCCAGACCGCCCAGCGCATCGCCGAGTCCACCAAGCTCTTCCTTGTAGAGAGGCAGCCTGTCATCGGCCAGCGCCGCCATGGTCTGGGCATAGCGCAGCAGGACGTCGTTCAGGCTGGCGATTGACGCGCCGGCCTGCGCGATGGCGGCGCAATCGGCGCGCGCCGCCTGTTCGCTGGCTTGCGCATCGAAACGCTCGGCCAGGATCAACCGCTTGCGCATGGCCTTGTCCATGCAGCTGCGGACGCCGCCCGCCAGCATGGGTTCGAAGTGGACCGACATCTTTTGCGTCTGGTCGGCAAAGGTGCGCACGGGCGCCAGGTCGGTGGCGCAGCCGCCCAGCAGCAGGCTGGCGCTGGCGTAAAGAAGCAGGGTGGAAACGGACGAGTTCGACGGGCGCTGCATATGGCCTCCATGCGGTAGCAGTGGCTGACGGGGCCGGCGCGCGCGCGCTGGCATGGCCGACGTTAGCATGCTGAACAAGGGCAGTATTGCGCCAGATCAGTTCGCTGTCGACGTCGCCTGGCGGCCCCGTATCGGCGCCAGGGCTGTTGCGGAATGGCGCAGGTGCGCCAATTTGCGCCATATTTTCCTTACAAAAGACTGACATCGGACGCGTAATGCGGTCTTTTTCGCATGTTGCGACGCGTCATATGTAGTTGTTGCTGGTGCATGTTTACTCACCTACAATGATTTATCGATGGGGCGGTTATCCAGCGTACGACTATAAAAATAAGTGGCATTTAAAACGTTGTAGCAGAGGAGATGACAATGAATTTGAAACAGAAATTGCTCGTGGCAAGTTTGGTTTTGGGTTTCTCGCAGGCGGCCGTCGCAGCCGACCCCATCAAGATCGGCGTGTCCGGACCGTTTACGGGCGGTTCCGCGCCGATGGGCGTGTCGATGCGCGACGGCGTCAAGCTGGCCGTCGCGGAAATCAATGCCAAGGGCGGTGTGCTGGGCCGTTCGCTTCTGCTGATCGAGCGCGATGACGAGGCGAAGAACGAACGCGGCGTGCAGATCGCGCAGGAACTGATCAACAAGGAAAAGGTCGCCGCCACCGTCGGCTACATCAACACGGGCGTGGCCCTCGCTTCGCAGCGCTTCTACCAGGAAGCCAAAATTCCCGTCATGAACAATGTGGCGACGGGTTCCATCGTCACCAAGCAATTCGCCGACCAGCCGGAAAACTACATCTTCCGCAATGCGGCCAATGACACCATCCAGTCCGGCATGATCGTGCATGAGGCGATCGAGAACCGCAAGTTCAAGAAAGTGGCGATCCTGGCCGATTCCACCAACTATGGCCAGCTGGGCCGCGAAGACCTGGAAAAGGCGCTCGACAAGAAGGGCATCAAGCCCGTCGCCGTTGAAAAATACAACATCAAGGACGTCGACATGACGGCCCAGTTGCTGAAAGCCAAGCAGGCGGGGGCGGAAGTCGTGCTGACCTACGGCATCGGCCCGGAACTGGCGCAGATCGCCAACGGCATGGAAAAACTGGGCTGGAAAGTGCCGCTGATCGGCAGCTGGACCCTGGCCATGGGTAACTTCATCGACAACGCGGGCAAGAACGGCAATGGCACGCGCATGCCGCAAACCTTCATCCAGGACGCCAGCACGCCGAAGCGCAAGGCCTTCATCGACGCCTATGTGGCCGCCTACAAGCCATCGGGCGGACGCATGCCGTCGGCCGTCTCGGCCGCGCAAGGCTACGATTCCATCTATCTGCTGGCCGCCGCCTTCAAGCAGGCGGGCGGCACGGACGGCCCGAAAGTGCGCGCCGCGCTGGAAAACCTGAATGAAAAGGTGGAAGGCGCCGTCACCACCTACAACAAGCCGTTCAGCAAGACCAACCATGAAGCGATCACGGCCGAGCTGACGGTCTTCGGCGAAGTCAAGGACGGCAAAGTCGTCCTCGCGAAATAAGCCTGGCAGACCTTCGCCGCGCAGTGGCCAGCCTTGAGGAATCAGGACTGGCCATTTTTTTATCTCCCATCCTTCGGGGAATACCATGGAAATCTTCCTGCAGCTCGTCTTCAGCGGCGTCGCGCTGGGCATGATCTATGCCGTCATCGCCTTCGGCTACCAGCTGACCTTTGCCACGTCCGGCACCCTCAACTTCGGCCAGGGCGAATCGCTGATGCTGGGCGCGCTCGTGGGACTGTCCCTGGTGGGCACCATCCACGGCGGCCCCTACATGAGCTACCTGCTGATGATCCCCGTCGTCATCGTCTTCGGCGCCTTGCAGGGCGTGTTCGTCGAATGGATAGGCGTGCGGCCCGCCATCAAGATCAAGTCCGAATTCGGCTGGATCATGTCGACCATCGCGCTGGCCATCATTTTCAAGAACGTGGCGGAAAACATCTGGGGCAAGGACGACCTGATGTTCCCGTCGCCCCTGTCGGCCGCGCCGTTCCAGGTGTTTGGCGCCAACGTGCAGCAGATGCAGGTGGCCGTCATCGTCGGCGCGCTGGCCATCATGCTGGCCGTCGAAGTATTCAACCGCAAATCGATCTACGGCAAGGCCGTCGTGGCGACGGCCAACGACCGCGACGCGGCCGGTTTGATGGGCATCAACACGGGCATGGTCATCACCTTTTCCTATGCGCTGTCGTCGGCCACGGCCGCCTTCGCGGGCGTGCTGGTGGCGCCGCTGACCCTGACGGGGGCCACCATGGGCGCCTCGCTGGGCCTGAAAGCGTTTGCCGTGGCCATCATCGGCGGCCTGACGTCGGGCGTGGGCGCCATCGTGGGCGGCCTGATCCTGGGCATTGCCGAGACGACCACCGGCTACTACATCTCCACCGGCTACAAGGAAGTGCCCGGCCTGCTGCTCTTGCTGCTGGTGCTGGCCGTCAAGCCGTCCGGCCTGTTCGGCAAAGCCGCGATCAAGAAAGTCTGAGGACCACATGAACAAGAAAATCACCATGCTGGCGCTGAGCGCGGCGGGTCTGGCCGCGCTCGCGCTGTTCCCCATCGTCATTCCGAACCCGTACTACATCCACCTGGCCGAGACCATCCTGATCTACGCCATCCTGCTGTTCGGCCTCGATATCGTCGTCGGCTACACGGGGCAGGTGTCGCTGGGCCATGCGGGCCTGTTCGGCATCGGCTCGTACGTGACGGGCGTGCTGGTGTTCAAGCTGGGCGTCTCATTCTGGCTGGCCATCCCCGCCAGCATCGCGGGCGCGGCCCTGTTCGGCGCCATCCTGGCCTTGCCGGCACTGCGCGTGACGGGACCCTACCTGGCCATGGTGACCCTGGCCTTCGGCACCATCGTGCAAATCCTCATCAACGAGATGAGCTTCCTGACGGAAGGCCCGATGGGCATCAAGATCCACAAACCCGTCCTGTTCGGCCACAAGCTGACGGAAGTGGAGTACTACTACATGGTCGCCGCGCTGCTGGTGATCTCGCTGGTGGTGGTGCACCGCATCCTGAAGTCGAACCTGGGCCGCGCGTTTGAAGCCTTGCGCGACAGCCCCATCGCCTCGGACTGCATGGGCGTGTCCGTCTACCGCTACAAGGTGTATGCCTTTGTCATCAGCGCCGGTTTCGCGGGCCTGGCCGGCAGCCTGTATGCGTATTCGGAAGAATACATCTCGCCCAATACCTATAACTTCGAACTGACGATCCTGTTCCTGCTGGCCGTCATCATGGGTGGACGCAAGACGCGTTCGGGCGCGCTGATCGGCGCCCTGATCGTCGTCATGCTGCCGAGCCTCTTGTCGGACATCGAACTGTTCCGCAAGATCGCCGTCTCCGCCGCCGTGCTGGGCGTGATCGGCTCCGCCTTCATGCTGGCGAAAAAGCGCTCCACCGTGCGCGGCGTGCTCGTGCCCCTGGTGGCCACCATCGGCCTGGCCGCGTTTTCCTACAAGCTGGAAAACATGGTCGACTGGCGTTTGACCATCTTCGGCCTGATGACCCTGTTCGTCGTGTACTACCTGCAGGACGGCATCGTCGGCTTCTTGATGAGCTTTATCGGCAAGGGCCGGCGCCACGTGCAGGCCGTCGCTTCGCACGGCGTGGCGCCGTTCGACCACGCGCAGGGCGGGCAGCAGGGCGCGACCCTGCTGCGCGTGGACCAGGCGCTGATGCAGTTCGGCGGCCTGAAAGCGCTGAACCAGGTGGACCTGAACGTCACGCAAGGTTCCGTGCACGGCTTGATCGGGCCGAACGGCTCGGGCAAGAGCACGATGATGAACGTGCTGACGGGGATCTACAAGCCGACGGCGGGCAAGGTGGAATTTGCCGGCGCCGTCATTTCCGGCCGCACGCCGTCCGAAATCGCCCTGGGCGGCGTGGCGCGCACCTTCCAGAACGTGCAGCTGTTCGGCGAGATGACGGCCACCGAGAACGTGCTGGTGGGCTTGCACAACACCTTCAGGTCGAATGTGCTGGACGTGATGCTGCACACGCCCCGCTACAAGCGCGAAGAAAAGGCCGCGCGCGAGCGGGCCGCCAGCATCCTCGAGTTCGTGGGCCTGGCGGACCTGGCCAACGAAGAGGCGCGCAATCTGCCGTACGGCAAGCAGCGGCTGCTGGAAATCGGCCGCGCGCTGGGCCTCAACCCGCGCCTGCTGCTGCTCGACGAGCCGGCGGCGGGCCTGACGGCGCCCGACATCAAGGAACTGATGGCCATCATCCGCAAGATCCGCGAGCACGGCATCACCATCATCCTGATCGAGCACCACATGGACGTGGTGATGGCCCTGTCGGACGTGGTGACGGTGCTCGATTTCGGCCAGAAGATCGCCGAAGGCGTGCCAAGCGCCGTGCAAAGCGATCCGAAAGTGATCGAAGCCTATTTGGGCGGCAGCGCCGACACCCTGAGCCCCGCGGCGCACTGAGAGGAAGACCATGCTGACCATTAACAATCTGCACGCCGCCTACGGCAAAGTCGAAGTCCTGCACGGCATTTCGCTCGAAGTCCCGAAGGGCAAGCTGGTGACCCTGATCGGCTCGAACGGCGCCGGCAAGACCACCACCATGCGCGCCATTTCCGGCATGCTCAAACCCAAATCCGGTACCGTCACCCTGGGCGGCAAGGATGTCACGGGCCTCGATTCGCACCGCATCGCGCGCGCCGGGCTGGCCCATTCGCCGGAAGGGCGCAGGGTCTTCGCCTCGATGTCGGTGACGGACAACCTGCTGCTGGGCGCCTTCCCCCGCTTTACGCGCGCGCGCCCGAAAGGCGACATCAAGGGCGACCTGGACAAGGCCCTGGAACTGTTCCCCCGCCTGAAGGAGCGGCGTGACCAGCTGGCCGGCACCTTGTCGGGCGGCGAGCAGCAGATGCTGGCCATGGCCCGCGCCGTGATGCTGAACCCCGAAGTGATCCTGCTGGACGAGCCGTCGATGGGCCTGGCGCCCATCCTGGTGGAAGAAGTCTTCCGCATCATCACGCGCTTGAAGGCCGAAGGCGTGACCATGCTGCTGGTGGAGCAATTCGCCGCCGCCGCCCTGAACGTGGCCGATTACGGCTACGTGCTGGAAAACGGCAGCATTTCCGTGCACGGGCCGGCCGAGAGCCTGAAAACCGACCCGAAGGTGATCGCGGCGTATCTGGGGGAGGGCATTGATGATGGTCTGACAATGCGCTTGCTGCGCATTGTCACATCCTCCGTATTACGCAGTGAGTAGGCGACGGCGTATCATTGCTTCCAGGTCACGGCGGGTATGGGCAATCATATGAACGTAAACGATATCGTTATGTCCATACTCGATAAGGATGCGATGCTGGCCGGCCAAGAGTTGGCGGTGAGTCGTCAAATGAAGGTCTTCAAGTTCAGGAACAAAGCTGCCTTGAATGTTCCAATCTTTGAGAGAATTGACTTCAGCCAGAATCGCTTGCGTCACCTTCCTGGCAAAAGCCAGGGATTCGTTCTGCTTCAGGTAGGAGCGAATGTCTTGCAAATCGTTCAAGGCGTACTGCGTCCAAATGAGTTTCATTTGTGTAATCAATTGTCGTCGTCTTCAGCTTCCAGAAGGGCCACAACGTCATCATGATCAATGATTTTACCTTCCTCAATCTGCTTGCGGCCGAGAGCAAGGATGCGGAGCATGGCAAGCTGATCTTGAGTCTTTTGATAGCTGACAGGGTCTTGAACAATTGCCTGAACTCTGCCGTTCACCGTGATGGCTACCGGGTCATGCGTCTCCAGCACCTGTTTGACCACGTCGCTGGTGTTCGTCTTCAAGTAGCTAATTGGTTGAATATTGAGAAAGTTCATGCCGTCCTCCACAAGTTGCAGACCAACATTGGATAACTAAATTAAGTGCCAAATTTAGTTGACTGCGCATTTTCTTTACGTCGAGCGCAGCCTGTAAGTGTCAGTGCCTGGTCGGCTTTTCCTGCTGCACCAGGATGAACGGGCTGACGACGACGGCCCATAGGGACGCATCGGCCGCCTGCCACTCCAGCGCCTGCTGGTCGGAGACCTTGGCGACCTTGCCATCGACCATCCATTGCGTGATGGTGACCTTGTCGTCGTGCGAGATGCGCACGGCCACTTCGACGAGGTCCAGCTCGTTGGCGATCCAGACGACATTGCCTTGGGCGAAGTGCTTTTCCAGTTCGCTCCAGGCCAGGCGGGCCGTTTCGCTGTTTACTTTGAGGCGCAGTTCGGTGTCTTTTTCAGGATTGGTTTGCATGTGAGATCAGGTTGCGGTGAGTCGGGCGCCGATGCGCGCGCGTTATTTGCCTGGCAAGGCTTCCACGTGCGGCGTCGGCGTACCCTGCCATGTTAACCGATAGGCGGCGCCTTTGCGAACATTGCCCACCAGGGCGGGGCGGAAGCAGGCCAGGTTGGTGCCGCTGGCGTGCCGCACGCTGGGGAAGATCACGCCCATGGAACCGGCGTCGAGCAGGATGGCGGCCAGGTCTTGTGAGGCGATGTAGCTGGCCGGATCGAGGCAAGCCTGGTAGCGTTCCTGGCCGCGCAGGTCGTGGAAGCTGGCGGAGAAGTCGGCCAGCAGCGACTGGTAGCTGACGCTGTCGTCGAAATAGTCGATTTCCTGGTATTCCACGGTCTTGTGGAAAATGATCTCGGCCAGCGCCGTTTTCATGTCGAAGGCGCAATACCAGGCGCCCCGCTCGCCATCGTTGAAACGCGCCCCTTCCGGGCGGGCATACGTGTAGGCGGCGTTGATGATGCGAAAGTGCGGCACGCCAAAAACCAGTTCGTCCACGCCAATTCCTGGCGCGCCGCCGTACTCGGCCACCAGGCGCGCGTTGGTCGCGTTATCGAGTTCGAACAGCTCGCGCAGGTGGTCGTCGTCCTCGGCCAGGGGCGCCAGCACGGAATCCTCCATGTCGGCAAAGCGCGACGGGATCAGGCGGCAGGTGTCGATCTGGCGCAAGGCGGCCAGCGGCGGCAGGTGGGCATGCGGGGCTGCCGGCACGATCACAGGCCTCCGCGGCGCGCATCGAGCAGCTTGCGCACGGTCTGCATGGCCAGCAAGCCGCCTGCCAGCATCTGCGACAACGGCGTGCGGCCGCCAAACACGGGGTTCTTGTTGGGTAAACTTACCCATTCGTCGGCCAGCTTGTCGCCATACAGGATGTGCAAGGCTTTATAAATGCCCAGCAAATACGAAATGCGCGTGATGCGGTCCACTTCCAGCACGCGGTCCGGGTGCTTCTTCCACTCGTACCAGGCGCTGCTGGACAGGCCGCCCAGCAATTCGCGCGCATCGTCGTCGCGCAGTTTCCACGCGGCGGCCAGCTTGAAAAATCCTTTTAATGCCGCCTGCGACAATCGCTCGCGCTCGGCTTTGGCATTCAGGTCGACGAGCACGGCCGGCTCGAAGCGGCTCTTGGGGTAGGCATAGGCGAGATGCATGATATGTCCTTCAATAGGAGTCTGTTTATGGACTATTTATACTCCTTTTTTGGATTTGTTGCAACGGCCGCGCGCATGAAAAACGGGACGCAGGGGACGTGTGTCCCGCTGCGCCCCGTTGGCAGGCCGCGCCAGCTTATCTTGCCGTGACCGTCACCGGCACGTTCAGCTGCGCCGTCAAGCCTTTATTGTCCAGCGCCACGACCTTCAGCGTATAGCTGCCGGTCACCGGTTGCGGCCAGTAGGCCGTGATGGTCATGCCGCTCATGGAGAACTGCATGCCCAGCGGTGCGCCGATGATCGAGATCCACAGCGCGTTCGCGCCGGGCGCCGTCAGCACGATGCTGCCGCTCATGGCCTTGCCCGCCACGCCCGTCATGGCGGCGGCGCTGATCGTGGGGCCGGCGGCGGCGATTTTCACCGAGGCCACGGCCTGGCCCGTCAAGCCCGTCTTGGTGTCCCTGGCGATGACGGTCACGCTGTAGCTGCCCAGCACGGGGCTGGCCCAGCTGACGACGCCGGCGGCATTGATGCTCATGCCGGACGGCGCGCCCGACAGGCTGTAGCTGACGGGGTTGGGCGCCACCACCGTGGCGCTGAACGACAGGGCCACGCCCGGCTTGCCGCTGACGCCGGCGACCGTCACCACGGGCGGCAGCGGGGCGGCGATGGCCACTGTGTAGATGCCTTTGCCGCTCAGGCCAGTCTTGCTGTCCGTGGCCGTCACGGTGACGGCGTAGGTGCCGGCCACGGGCGCGGCCCAGCTCACCAGGCCGGCGCTGCTGATGGCCATGCCGGCCGGCGCGCCGGCGAGCGCGTAGCTGACGGGATTGGCGGCCGTAACGCTGACATTGAACGTCAGCGCCGTGCCCACCTTGCCCGTGATGGCGCCGGCGGCCACGACGGGCGGCGCGACGGGGGCGATGACGATGCCGTACACGCCCTGGCCGCTGAGGCCAGTGACGGTATCCTTGGCCAGCATGGTCACGGCATACGTGCCCGCAATGGGGGCGGCCCAGCTGACCACGCCCGTGGCGGCGATGCTCATGCCGGCCGGCGCGCCCAGCATGGTGTAGCTGAGAGGATTGGCTGCGCTGGCCGAGACGGTGAACGACAGCGGCTTGCCGGCCGCGCCGCTGATGCTGGCCGGCGCCACCACGGGGGCTGTCGGGGCGATCTGCGTGCCCGACAGGCCGGCCAGCAGGCTTTTCACGTTCGGCGTGCCCAGGCCGCCCAGCGGGTCATAGCCGACCCTGGCCGTGCAGACGCTGCAGGTGCCGTTGCTGCCCCGCGTGATGTCGGCAAAGCTGCTGGCAAAGGTGCCGGGCACGCTGGCGATCTGGCCGTACAGCATGTTGTGCGGCAAGCCGAGCGCCGTCTTCGCCTGCAGCGCGCGGCTGGCGTTGGCGATGGCGACCAGGCCGGCCCATTGCGGCGTGGACAGGCTGGTGCCGCCTATGCTGAGCCAGCTGGCGGTGCTGCTGCCCTGTGCCATCACGGCCGTGTACTGGCCCGTGGCGGGGTCGGCATTGAAGGCCACGTCGGCCACGTTGCGGCGCAGCAGATTGGTCAGGCCGGGCACGCTGGCCGTCTGGTAGCTGGGCAGTGCCGTGTAGGCGCTGATGCCGCCGCCCGTGCCGGACCAGGCTGCTTCGCTGCGCACGCCGCTGCCGCTGTAGCTGAGCGTGGTGCCGCCCACGGCCAGCACGTTGGGCGAGACGGACGGCCAGGACACGCCGCTGCCCGAGTCGCCCGTGGCGGCCAGGTAGCTCATGTTCTTGCCCGTGAAGGCGCTGTCGACGGAGGCCGTCCAGTTGCCTTCGGCGGCGCCAAAGCTCATCGAGACGACGCCAGGCCCCATCAGGTTGGCCAGGCGCACGGCGCCCAGCAGGCTGTTGATGGACGCGTCGGGCGCCTCGATCAGCACGATGCGCGCCAGCGGCGCCGTGGCATGCGCCCATTGCACGTCGAGCGCGATTTCCATGGCCCAGCCCGAGTTATAGGCGGGCGCGGTGGCCGTCATGGTGCTCGATGGCGTGTTGTACACGACGGAAAATTCGCAGCCGCTGAGCGGTGCTGGCGGCAATGGCAGGGCGGCATTCGTGGCGATGGTCTTGGTGGTGCAGCCGGGCAAGCCGAATTTCTGGTTGAAGATGGCCAGTTCGGCGGCCGCGTTCGGGTTATGCATGGCGTCGACGATATAGATCGTCTGCCCGGCGCCCAGCTGGGCCGCCTGGGCCGGCGTCAGCGCCGTGCCCGCCGCCGGCAGGGCGGGCAGGTCGTAGGCGGCGCGGATTTGCGCGGGAGAGTAGGTGGCCACGACGCTGCTGCCGGCCATCGGCGCGACGGTGTCCGCCGCGCCGCCGGACAGCAGCGGCGCGCTGTCTTGCGCCGCCTGCTGCGCGGCGGCGATCTTTTGCGCCGTCAGGCGGCGCGTGGCCATGTCCGCCATGGCGCGCGGCACGTGCTGCAAATGCGGCCGCCAGTGGGCCGAACCGCTGCTGTTGGCGTTGTCGCGCCCGTCCGGCGCATCGAGCAGGGCCGGAGCCGCATGGAACATCGGCTGCGCCACCAGTGCGCCGACGGCGGCAGGGATGACGGGTACCTCGACGCTGAACTGTGTCGCGGCCGTGGCGATGGCGGCGGGCGGCGCCGCCGTCTCCTGGCCGGGGCCGCACGCGCCCAGCAGGATGGCGGCCGTGGCGCCCAGCAGCAGGCGCCCGTGGCGGGGATGCGGGGGAATGATTTTTCTCATGGCGAAACTCTCCGAGTTGGGCGAGGGCCACATCTCGACAATGCATCCAGGCTGGCGCCGCGCGCTGGCGGTCCCGGCCCTGCATTGGCAGCCCCGCTGCCGTGGCGCTTGCGCGCGGTAGGCCGGTGGCTTTGCGTCCCCGCCTTTCGACGGGTTTGCCCTCAGAACTGATCAAGCATCATGATGAATTAGCTGATGCGTTATCGATTCTAGCGAATTTGCCAAATAAGTGTTAACTATTTTCAATCAATATTTTTATTTTTGCCATACAATGTGGCGAATTTACCCATTTCGCGATGTAATCTTGCCAGCTTGATTAAGCCTTAAAGGCAAGATTATCAGGCGGTTATCGCTGTGTGACGGTGTTTTTTCAGGGTAACACTGCTTGTGTTTTTCAGTGATGAAATGAATATAATGAATTTATTAAATATGTCATTTTCAGTGCATCAATCCTCGAACACCATGCCTTGATATGGTGCTGCACGGCAGGCCGCCAGCCGCTGCGCCAGGCTGCCCGCATGGATTTCCAGCTGGTGGCCGTCCGGGTCGAGAAAATACAGGGAATCGCCGGCGCTGCGGTTTTTCTGCCATTCCGCCACGCCAGTCGTGCGCAGGCGGGCGGCAAAGGCGGGAAAATCATCCTGCGAGATGGAAAACGCATAGTGCGTGTAGCCGTTCGCGCTGATCGCCGTGCCCGCATCCAGCGACAGGCACAGCCACAAATCCCCGGCCGACAGGTAGGCGCCCCTGTCCCAGCGCACATGCAGGCGCAGGCCCAGCGTATCGCGGTAAAAGACGACGCTGCGATCAAGGTCGTGTACGGACAGGGTGAGGTGGTTCAGGCCGGTCAACATGGTGCTGGATAACTTTCAGGTGAGGGAGGCCTGTATCCGTCATTGCCATGATTTGATATGACTTTGTTCCACACAAGTTTGAGATACAGCAACAAGACCACAAACGTCGCAACACCTGACAGTACCGTAGCGAGCGGAAGGGAGAGGCGGCCGAGAAGCGCAACCGTGCTTCTGGTACGGTGAGCATCGCAGGCGGCCTATACCGACGCGCAGTAGGTACTGTCAGGTGTCACTACACAGGTTCGGCGTGCTCTACCATGAGCTGCACCTTGGTCGTGCCATTGTATTCATTCGCATCGAGCCGGAAGGCGACCCTGGTGCGTTCGCCCAGCGCATCCGTATGCCCGAACCAGATGGCGTCGAAGCGCACGCCGTTCTTTTCCAGCAGCAGTTTCAAATGCCGTTCCTTGAGGATGCGCTGGCTGACGACGCGGAATTCGTCGCAGAAGACGGGCGGGGCGAAGCCCTGGCCCCACACCTGGCCATCCATCAGCTCGATGAAGGCCGTCGTGTAATACGCGTCTTCCAGCGGGCCGTCCGTTTCCACCACCCGTTCCAGCTGTTGGGCGCTGAGCCAGGCCTGGCCCACGGCTTCGAAGGCCTGGGAAAACGCGTCGAAGGCGTCGGCGCGGATGGTCAAGCCGGCCGCCATGGCGTGGCCGCCGAACTTGTCGATCAGGCTAGGCGCCCGTTTCGACACGAGGTCGAGCGCGTCGCGCAAGTGGAAGCCGGGAATCGAGCGTCCGGAACCCTTGATCCAGCCGTCCGCGCCCGGCGCAAAGGTAATCGTCGGGCGGTAGAATTTTTCCTTCAGGCGCGAAGCGACGATGCCGATCACGCCCTGGTGCCAGGATGCATCGAAGACGCTGATGGTGCTGCTGTTGGCCGGCTCGAAATCGTCGAGGTGCAGCAGGGCCGTATCCTGCATTTCCGCCTCGATTTCACGGCGCTTCAGGTTGATGTCGTTGAGTTGCTGCGCCAGCGCCCAGGCGCGGCCTTCGTCGTCCGTGATCAGGCATTCGATGCCCAGCGACATGTCCTGCAGGCGGCCGGCCGCATTCAGGCGCGGTCCCAGGGCAAAGCCCAGGTCGAACGGCGTGGCGCTGCGCGCTTCGCGGCCCGCCACGCGGAACAGGGCGGCCACGCCCGCGTGCATATTGCCCTTGCGCATGCGTTTCAAGCCTTGCGCGACGAGGATGCGGTTGTTGGTATCGAGGCGCACCACGTCGGCCACCGTGCCCAGCGCCACCAGGTCGAGCAGGTTGTCGAGCTTGGGTTGCGTTTGCGCATCGAAAATCCCACGGCGGCGCAGCTCGGCCCGCAGGGCCAGCAAGACGTAGAACACCACGCCCACGCCCGCCAAATGCTTGGACGGGAAACCGCAGGCGGGCTGGTTCGGGTTGACGATGACGGCCGCGTCGGGCAGGGTGTCGGCCGGCAAATGGTGGTCGGTGACGACGACCTCGATGCCGCGCCGGTTCGCCTCGGCCACGCCGTCGATGCTGGCAATGCCGTTGTCGACGGTGATGATGATGTCGGGCGCCTTTTCACGGGCAGTGAGCTCGACGATTTCCGGCGTCAGGCCGTAGCCGTATTCAAAACGGTTGGGCACGATGAAATCGACGTCGGCACCCATGGCGCGCAAGCCGCGTATGGCCACGGCGCAGGCGGTGGCGCCGTCGCAATCGTAGTCGGCCACGATGACCATGCGTTTCTTGGCGGCAATGGCGTCGGCCAGGAAGACGCCGGCCGCGCCGATGTGCAGCAGGCCGGACGGCGGCATCAGGGCTGCCAGTTCGCTCGACAGTTCTTTCGCGTCGGACAGGCCGCGCGAGGCGTACAGGCGGGCCAGCACGGGATGGATGCCGCCCTGGCGCAGCAGTTCGGATTCGCGGTAAGGGCAGGGACGGGTGGCGATGCGGGTACGGGTCATGATGCTTTCAACTTGTTCAGGGTCATCGCGCGCCAGAATTTGCGCTGCGTATGTTTGCTGGTGGTGGCGTCGAGCCAGGCGTCGCGGTGGCTCAGCACCAGGCGCAGCTGGCCCAGGCGGCCATCTTTCAAGGCCGCCAGCAGCGGCGCGAACCAGTCTGCTTCCAGCGCTTGCAGCTGCTGCAGCCACATGCCCCATTCCTGGGCCTGCGCCGCTTCGATCAGGCCGCCCAGCACGACGATCGTGTCGGCTTGGTCCGCCAGCACACTGTTTGGACTGGCATCGCGGCGCGCCGGTTCCGCCAGCGCGGCCAGCCAGCCGGGCGCGTTCCGCGTATGCAGGCTGGCCGCGCAGCGCGCAGCTTCCCCTGTTACCATGCTCCCGCCCCAGAGCCAGAACGCATTGATGGCTTTCAAGCCCCGTTCCTCGCGCGCCGCATTGACCGGGTGTTCATGCCACAGCATCTGCACTTCATTTTGCAGGCGGCGCGCGGCGCGCGCGTGCTCGCCGTCCGGCATCCAGACGGACAGGTCTTGCGTGGTGGCGGCGTCCGGCGTGGCGCACTGCAAGTCGCTCCAGCCATCGGCGCGCATGAACCAGGTGCCCGCGTCGCCATACGCCAGCGGCTGGCCGATCTCCTCGAAATACGGGGCCGCAATGTCGAACAGGGCGCGGCCATCGGTCTCGCTCAGCTTGAGCTGGCGCAAGTCTTCCAGGCTGATATGGCTGCGGGCGATGGCCAGGTGGGCAGGATGCAGCAGGAAATAGCGCCCGCCCGGTTCCGGCGCGAGGCCGTAGCCGCGCATGGCCCGGGCGGCAAAGGCCGCCTGCGCCGCCTCGCCGCTGGGCGCGGGCGCCAGGCCCAGCGCATGCGCCAGCCACGCTTCATGCGGCAGCAGGCGGTTGGCGTTGTCAAAAGTTTCCAAATTGCAAGTAGATGTGCGCGACAGCAGCGCTGCCAGCGCGGGCGCCTGCAAGACCTTGAGCAGGTCGGCAGCCAGTTCGGCGTTGGGCAAGGCGAAGGGCAGGACGAGGGTAAGTTGATTCATCCCGAGATTGTAGGCGATAGCGGCGGCGCGCGAGAAGGGCGCATGCGTTTTCGCCGTGATCGCCGCCACAGATTGCCGCGGGCAAGGCGGCCGCTTTGCATGGTGAAAGTATCAATAAAATATTTTAATTATTGAAATTTTATCTTTGTCGTCGGAAAATGATTCTCTTTTGAAAAGATAGTGGATATAATTGCGCTAACTAAAATATCAGAAAGACAATCACCCCCTGATGCGTGATTGCGTCGTCTGGCTCCTGTGTCCCTCGAAATTGTATACAAGATCTGCCGGCTTCATTTTTTAAACAAGTCTCTTCTTGGAAGCCCACCTATGTATACATTCGCCGCTTTGCGCGGCCAGGCTGATCACGCCCTGGCCCCCCGTATTTCCGCTCCTGCCGCCGTGGCATGCCGTCAGGAGGCCGCATGACTACCTACAACCTGTCGACCACGGTCCACGTCTGCGAAGACATCAACAAGAATTTCGATATCCGCGACCTGCTGATCCAGGCCGGCTACTCGGTGCAAGGCGAACTGAACATCAAGAATTTCACCGTGCTCTTGCCGGACGATACGGAATCGACCGAGAACACGCCGCTGTTCGGCATGCTCGACGCGGACACCGTGTATGTGCGCCCCGGCGACTGGGCCGCCAACTACAACGGCAGCTTCTCGACCATCGAAGTGACGATCGACAAGGGCAATGGCGATATCGTCCAACTGAGCCTGCAAGTCATCATCGACCCCGTCAACGACGCGCCCGACGCGGCCGACAAGACCTTCACCTTGCTCGACGGTAGCAGCGTGGTGCTCAGCGAAGGCGATTTCGGCTTCCACGACGACGTCGAGCACGACGGCTTCAAGTCCATCGTCATCACGAATACCACCACGGCGGGCCAGGTCTTGCTCAACGGCGTGGCCGTGACGGTGGGCACGGAAGTGTCCATCGACGCCATCCGCGCGGGCCAGCTGGTCTTCGTGCCCAGCCAGACGGTGGCCGGCGACTTCGACCTCGGCTTCAAGGTGCGCGATGACGGCGGCACGGCCGGCTGCAATGCGCAGGACCTGAGCCTGGCGCCCCATTACCTGACCTTCAAGGTGCCGATGGCCCACCTGGGCGATTTCGTCTGGGAAGACAAGAATGCCAACGGCGTGCAGGACGCGGGCGAGGCGGGCATCGCCAATGTGGTCGTGCAATTGAAGGATACGGCCGGCAATGTGGTGGCCTCGACCACGACGGACGCCAGCGGCGGCTATCACTTCGACGTCAATCCGGGCACGTATTCCGTCACCGTGGTGGCGCCCGCCGGCTATGTGCCGACGGCGGCGAACCAGGGCGGCGATGCGGGCAAGGACAGCAATATCGACGCGGCCGGCAAGATGGCGCCCGTGACCCTGGCGCCGGGCGAAACCAACCTGACCCTGGACGCGGGCCTGTACCGCACGGCCGAGCTGGGCGACCGGGTCTGGTTCGATACCAACAAGAACGGCGTGCAGGACGCGGGCGAAGCGGGTGCTGTTGGCGTGAAAGTGACCTTGCTCGATGCGTCGGGCAACGCCGTCGGCAGTCCGCTGGTGACGGATGCGAACGGCAACTACCTGTTCACGAATCTGAAGCCGGGCGCCTACAGCGTGCAATTCGATAAGACCACCCTGCCAGCCGGCTATACCTTCACGGGTCAGGACCAGGGCGGCGACGAGCAGCGCGATTCCGACGCGAATGCCGACGGCAGGACCGCGCAAGTGCTGCTGGCCTCGGGCGACAGCAACCACAGCGTGGATGCGGGCATCGTGGCCTTGCCGGCCACCCTGGGCGACCGCGTGTGGCATGACAGCAACGCCAACGGCATCCAGGATGCGGGCGAAGCGGGCATCGGCGGCGTCACCGTGCAGCTGAAGAACGTGGCTGGCAGCGTGATCGGCTCGACCGTCACGGATGCTTCCGGTTACTACAACTTCAATGTCGATCCGGGCACGTATTCGATCGCCGTCGTCGCTCCGCCCGGTTATTTGACGACGCTCAAGGATGTGGGCAGCAACAATGCGGTGGACAGCGACATCAATGCGGCTGGCAACAGCTTGCTGGTCACGGTGGCCGCCGGCCAGAACTACAAGGATCTCGACGCCGGCCTGTACAAGACCGCGTCCATCGGCGACCGCGTCTGGTTCGATGCGAACGGCAACGGCACGCAGGATGCGGGCGAGGCGGGCGTCTGTGGCGTGAAAGTCAATCTGTACAACGCGCAAGGCGTCGTCGTGGCCAGCGCCACCACGGATGCCAGCGGAAATTATCTGTTCAGCAACCTGGTCCCCGGCAATTACTATCTGGGCTTCGTGCCGCCGGCCGGCTATGGCTTCACCAAGGCCGATATCGGCGGTTATCCCACCGATTCGGACGTCGATCCGGCCAGCGGCTTCACCACCGCCATGGCGTTCCTGAAATCGGGCGACGTGCAGCTGGACTGGGATGCGGGCCTGGTCAAACTCAACACGGCTTCCATCGGCGACCGCGTGTGGGAAGACAACAACTACAACGGCGTGCAGGATGCGGGCGAGCTGGGCGTGGCGGGCGTGAAAGTCAACCTGCTCAACGCCAGCAACGTGGTCATCGCCTCGACGACGACGAATGCCAGCGGCAACTACCTGTTCAGCGAACTGGCGGCCGGCAGCTACAAGGTCGAAGTCATCCGTCCATCGGGCTTTTATTACACCAAGGCCAATCTGGGCAGCGATACGGCCGATTCCGATGTCGATGTCAGCACGGGGCGCTCGGCCCTGATCAACCTGGCTGCCGGCCAGAACGACATGAGCTGGGACGCGGGCATCTACCGCAAGGCCAGCCTGGGCGACAAGGTATGGCGCGACGCCGACCATGACGGCGTGCAGGATTACAACGAGGCGGGCATCGCCAACATCAAGGTGCAGCTGTACTCGGGCAGCGGCGTGCTGCTAGCCACCACCTACACGAATGCCAATGGCAACTATCTGTTCAGCAACCTCGATCCGGGCAGCTATTCGCTCAAGTTCGACAAGTCGGGCGTGTATCACGCCGGCTACGCCATGGATACGTGGCGCTGGGGCGCGAAGAACGTGGGCGCGAACGACAATATCGATTCGGACGTCAACAGCAATGGCACGACGGGCAACGTGGTCTACACGGACATATTGAAACTGGCGTCGGGCCAGAACGACATGAGCTGGGATGCGGCCATCACGCCCATCGTCATCGACCTCAACGGTGACGGCGTGCACACGATCGCCCGCGCCGACTTCCACGGCAGCTTCGACTTGCTGGGTACGGGCAGCGCCATCCAGACGGGCTGGGTCTCGGCGCAGGACGGCTTGCTGGCCATCGACAGCAGTGGCAATGGCAAGATCGACAATATCTCCGAGTTGTTCGGTGGTAACGAGAAGGGCACGGGCTTCGCCAAGCTGTCCAGCTATGACTCGAACCACGACGGCGTGGTCGATGCGCACGACGACAAGTTTGCCGAGCTGCGCATCTGGCGCGACGCCAACAGCAATGGCGTCACGGACGATGGCGAGCTGATGTCCTTGCACGACGCCGGCGTGGCCAGCCTGGCCGTGAGCTACACGGAACTGCCTTTCCTCGACGCCAACAGCAATCTGCACCTGGAACGCAGCAGCGCCACCCTGGCCGACGGCAAGACGGTCGACATGACGGACGTGTATTTCAACGTCGATGCCAAGGATGCGGCCGCCGCCGGCGTCACCTTGCCCAGCATGGCCGACCTGCTGCGCGACGACAGCACGCTCGACGTGGTGCTGGGCCAGGATGGCACGGTGAGCACCGTGGCCGCCGCACCGGCCGCAGCAGCCCCTGCCGCCGAAGCCCAGGCCCAGTGCGAAATGGCCGACCTCTTGCGCCGCGCCATGGCTCACGTAAATACCCAGCCCCAGGAAATGGCTGCCTGATGTCCCTTGCCGGGCCATGAGCCTGCCCGGCAATGCCGCACCGGCGCACCCGTCACGGGGCGCCGGCGCTTTCCACGCTTTTTTCCACACTTGATAATAGAAATAGGGAAACCACGATGAAACAATCCATGCACCTGATCGTTCGCGGCGCCATCGCCGCAGCCGCTTTCGCCCTCGCCAGCGGCAGCGCCCTGGCCGCCTCCAACCTGCAAGTCGTCGACTCGCACAGCGTCAGCCTGTTTACGGCTGCCGGCGGCGCCTTCGGCTCGGGCAGCGCCATCTCGCCGACCTTGTGGGAAGTTAAATACGACAGCAACACCTTCCTGGCGTTTTGCCTCGATCCCCATGTGGCCGTAAGCAACAGTTCGAACAGCTACAGCAGCGGCGCCTTCGCCGCCAGCGATGCCGTCAAGCGCCTGTATGAGGGCTACTACGCCTCGTCCGTCGCGACCGTGTCGACCAGCGCCAACAGCGCCGCCGCCTTTCAGCTGGCCCTGTGGGAATTGAATAACGACAACACGAACCTGCTGACGGGCGACTTGCGCTTCAAAAACCTGAGCAATGCCGTCGTCAGCCAGGCCAATACCATGCTGGGCGTGGCCACGGGCAATGGCGCCATCCAGAACCTGTACAACTACACGAGCTTGACGAGCGTCAACCCGGCTTCGCAAACCCTGCTGGCCGTGTCGCCGGTGCCGGAAGCGCAAACCTGGGCCATGCTGGTCGCGGGCCTGGGCCTGCTGGGCTTCATGGCGCGCCGCCGCAAGGGCGCTTCCGCGCTGACTTGATCATTACTCATTAATCACCGCTCATCGCGCAAGCGATAGCGTTCCCGCTGCGGCGCGCCCGACCGGCGCGCCGCAGCGTTTTATTGTGAACCCATCATGACCCCACCCCTTGACACTTCCACCGCGTCCGCCGGCATGTCCACCGATGCCATCGCCGACGCCATCGTCTTCCTGGCGCGCTTTTTCGGCGTGACCGTGCAGGCCGAGCGCCTGCGCGCCAGCGTGGCGGCTCAGGCCGGCCCGGCCGCCGCCGGCTTTCTCGACCAGGTGCTGGCGCACGCCAGCCTGGCCGGCACCGCGTTGCCGATAGGCAAGCCGCGCCGCGCCACGGAAATGCCGGCCTTGCTGCTCAACGGGGAAGGGCAGGCGCTGGTGATACTGGCCATTGCCGATGGTAAATATGAATGCCATGTGCCCGGCATCGCCGGCAGTGCCTGGCTCGACGCGGCCGCGCTGGCGCGGGAAGTGCCCGATGGCCGCTGGGTGGCCGTGCGGCCCGTCATGTTTTTCGACCAGCGCAGCTTGCTTTACAGTATGCCGGCGGCGGGGCGCTGGTTCTGGGATGTCTTCAACCGTAACCGCTGGGTCTTCCGCTGGGCCCTGCTGGGCACCCTGGTGCTCAATGTCATCGGCGCGCTGGTGCCGTTCTATGCGATGGCCGTGTATGACCGCGTGATCCCGAACAATGCCACGTCCAGCCTGTGGGTGCTGACGATTGCCGTCGTGACGCTGACGGGCTTCGAGCTGGCCCTGCGCCTGCTGCGCGGCGAACTGGTGGAAACGGCGTCGCGCCGCATGGACGTGGCGCTGTCGTCGAACATCTTCGCCCAGTGCTTGCGCCTGCGCGCGGCCAGCCGGCCCGCTTCCGGGGGACTTTGGCCAATACCGTGCGCGATTTCGAATCCGTGCGCGAATTCTTCGCCTCCACGACCCTGACGACCCTGGGCGACTTGCCGTTCCTGCTGCTGTTCCTGCTGGTGATCGCCCTGGTCGGCGGCTGGCTCGTGCTCGTGCCCCTGGCCGTCATCCCGATTCTGATGCTGGTGGCCTTCGCCTCGCGCGCGGCCCTGGCGCGCCACGTGGCCGCCTCGATGCAGGAAAGCGCGCAGCGCACGGCGCACCTGTTTGAAACCATGAATGGCCTCGACACCATCAAGGCGCTGGGCGCCGAAGCGTGGAGCCGGCGCAAATGGGAAAGCCTGACGGTGGCCATCGCCGCCAACAGCGTCGAGACGCGCGAAATCGTCAGCCGGGTCAATTACATCAACACGGCCGTGCTGGCCCTGTCCGGCGTGGCCGTGGTGGCCACGGGCGCCTTGCTGATGGGCGAGCATCTGCTGACCCTGGGCCAGATCATCGCCGTGAGCATGCTGACGGGCCGCGCCCTGGCGCCCGTGAGCCAGATCGCGGGCCTGATCATGCGCTGGGAGCAGACCAAGCTGTCGTATCACGCACTCAATAAAATCATGGAAGCGCCCACCGACGACGACGCGGCCAGCCTGCAGGCGCCGCCCCTGTCCGGGCGCATCGAATTTCGCGACGTGGGCTTTGCCTACCCGAATTCGCCGCCGCTGCTCGATAAGCTCAACCTGCACATCCGCCCCGGCGAACGGGTCGGCGTGATCGGCAAGCTCGGTTCCGGCAAGAGCACCTTGCTGCGCTTGCTGCTGAACCAGTACGGCCCGCAAAGCGGCAGCGTGCTGTTCGACGACCTGGCCAGCACCCAGCTGGACCCCTTGAGCCTGCGCCGCCAGATCGGCTACGTGCCGCAGGACGTGACCCTGTTCCACGGCACCCTGCGCGAAAACATCGAACTGGGACGCAGCCAGCCCGACGACGCCAGCCTGCTCGACGCCATCCGCCTGGCCTGCCTTGACGACATCATCACCCAGCTGCCCAACGGCGTGGCGACGGAAGTGGGCGAGCGGGGCGAACGCCTGTCCGGCGGCCAGCGGCAAGCCGTGGCCATGGCCCGCGCCTTGCTGGTGAAACCGCCGATGCTGCTGCTCGATGAGCCGAGCAGCATGTTCGACCCGGCCACCGAGCAGCGCTTGATCGGCCGGCTGCGTACCTTAAAAGAGACCACCATCGTGCTGGTGACGCACCGCATGGCCATGCTGGCGCTGGTGGACCGCCTGATCGTCTTCGACAAGGGGCGCATCGTCGCCGACGGCCCGCGCGACGACGTCATGCGCGTATTGAACAGCCAGGCGGCCAGGCCCGCGGCGGAACAGGGAGCCACAGCATGAGCGCCGTGAACGCCCCGAACGCCCCGAACGCCCGCCCTCTGCCGGCGGCCCACCCGGACCCGGAAAGGGAGCCGCAGCGCATCGTCATCCACATGCTGGCCTTGACGTCCGTGCTGCTGGTGCTGGTGCTGGCCTGGGCCACCTTCGCCCAGCTCGACGTCTCCGTGAATGGCCGGGGCGCCATCACGCCGCCATCGCACCTGCAGGAAGTGCAAAGCCTGGAAGGGGGCATCGTGCGTGAAATGCTGGTGAAACCGGGCCAGCGCGTGCGCCGCGGCGACTTGCTGCTGCGCCTGGACACGGCCCAGTACGAGGCCAACCTGGGCGCCAGCGTGCAGAATCGCCTGGCGGCGCTGGCGGGCCGGGCGCGCCTCGATGCGCTGCTGTCCGGCGGCACGCCCCAGTTCGCGCCGGAATGGCAGAAAGAGGCGCCCGAGCTGATCGCCAAGGAAACGCAGCTGTGGCGCGACGGCCAGCGCGAATTCGCGTCGGCCACGGCGGCCGCGCGCGAGGGCGTGACGCGCCGCCGCGGCGAGCTGGCCGAGGCGCACAGCCGCATCGCCCAGCTCGACACGGGCTTGAAAATCGCCCTGGAAAGCCTGTCCATCGAGGAGAGGCTCTTCAAAGAGGGTGCCGGTTCGCGCGGCGACTACCTGAATGCGCAGCAGCGCGTGCAGCAGCAGCGCACGGAACTCGACAGCCTGCGCGCCTCCGTGCCGCGCCTGACGGCCACCTTGGCCGAGGCGCAGGCGCAGGCTGGCGAAGTGGAAGCGCGCATGCGCGGCCAGTGGGGCGCGCAGCGCAGCGAGTATGAAACCAAGGCCGGCGCCCTGGCCAGCACCGTGAAAGGCCAGCAGGACCAGGTCAGCCGGCGCGACGTGACGGCACCCGTCGACGGCGTCGTCAACCGCGTGCTGGTGGCAACCGTCGGCGGCGTGGCGCAGCCGGGCAAGCCGATACTGGAAATCGTGCCGGCCGATTCGGAAATGCTGATCTCCGTGCGCGTGAAACCGTCGGATATCGGTTTTATCCATGTGGGACAGAGCGCGTCGGCGAATGTGCTGGCGTACGACGCCACCACCTATGGCCGCATGCAGGCGCAAGTGGTGCGCGTGGGGGCGGACGCGATTCCCGACGAACGCAACGAACCGTACTTCGAGGTGCAGCTGAGCACCGACCGCAGCCAGCTGACGGCGCACGGCAAGGTATTGCCGGTGACGCCCGGCATGCCCGTCGACGTGGGCATCCTGACGGGGCGCCGCTCGGTGCTGCAATATGTGTTCAAGCCCGTGCTGCGCGGCTTGCAGTCTTCCCTGCAGGAGCGGTGATGCGAGCCTTTTTACTTTGCATGGCATTGGCCTGCGCAAACGCGGTGGCCCAGTCCGCGCCACAGGCCACCTTCCAGGCGCAGTCCGCGCGCGGCTTGCCCGCCTTGCTGGCGCGCGCCGTGCCGCGCGATCCGCAGGTGATCGCGGCGCAGGCGGCGCTGGCCGCCACCGAAGCGCGCTACAGGCAGGCCCGTTCGCGGCTGTTTCCCACTGCGGCGCTGCAGGCGACGCGGGGACGCAGCAAGGACCTCGATGGCACCCTGGAGGTCGAGCGCCGCACGCACCAGGTGGAAGCGAGCGTGCGCTGGAACGTGTACAACGGCGGCGCCGACCGCGCCGAACTCGATGCGGCCGAGCGCGAGATGGCGGGCGCCGCCTTCGATGTGGAGCGGGCGCGCGCGGAAAGCGCGGAAAAGCTGGCCGAGGCGTATTTCGACATGCAGCGCCTGGAACGCAGCCTGCAGCAGTCGCAGGAACGCCTGCACGACGTGACGCAGCTGGTGCGGCAGGTGACGCGCCAGGCGGAGCTGGGCAAATCGTCGGAAGTGGACCGCGAACTGGCGCAAAGTTCGCAGCTGGACGCGGAACTGGTGCACGACGGCTTGCTGACGGACCAGCAGGCGGCGCGCATCAAGCTCGAGGCGCTGGCCTTCGAGCCGGTGGCGCAGTTTGCCGATTTCGCCTTCGCGCCGCTGCCGGCGCAGGCGCTGGAGAATGCCGACACGCAGCAGGCGCAGTTGCGCGCCGCGCGCGAGCGTGCGGCGGCGGCCCAGCTGCGCGTGCGCGGCGTGGCGGCCACCCTGGCCCCCAAAATCGATCTGAATGTCAGCCATCTGCTCAATAACAAGACCACGCCGCCGCCGTCGACCATCCAGCAGCGGGGCTGGTCGGTGGGCGTCTCCTGGGAAATCCCGCTCGGCGGCGGCAGTCTGGCGCAGCGCGACGAAAGCGTCAGCCGCGCCCAGGCGGCCGAGGCGGACGTGGCGCGCGCCGAGCAGGGCACGCGCGCCGACCTGGCCAGCATGCTGCCGCGCATCGCCAATGCGCAGCGCACCCTGGCCCTGCTCGACGAGCAGGAAAAGAAGATGACCTTCGTCGTGCGCGGCGGGACCGTCCAGTACGAGGCGGGCCGGCGCAACCTGCAGCAGGTCATCCAGACGCGCGACAGCTATTTCACGATACAGCAGCGGCGCATCGACCAGCTGCACCGTCTGACCCTGGCGCAGATGCGGCAATATGCGCTGGCGGGGCAGCTGCTGCGGGTTTTCGGCCTGGCGCAGGAAGCAAAATAGGCTAGCTGTGCGCCGTTTCACGCAGACTTGGTGCATGAAATGCCCATTGTGTGGCACACTGCGCGCTCGCATATCATCGTTGTCGCGGGAGCGCATGAGCATCATCAAACAATTTCCTTTTGAGTGGCAGGTCGGCGTGCGCTATACGCGCGCCGGGAAACGCAGTGGCCGCAACAGCTTCATTTCCTTCATCTCCCTCATTTCCGTGGCCGGCATCGGCCTGGGCGTGGCCGCCCTGATCGTCGTCCTCTCCGTCATGAACGGCTTCCAGAAGGAAGTCACCGACCGGCTGATGTCGGTGCTGGCCCACGTCGAGGTGTTCGACACGAGCGGCTCCATGCCCAACTGGCAGGCGCAGGAACGCGCCGCCTACGCCAACCCGCAAGTGAAAGCTGTGTCGCCCTTCGTGGAAACCCAGGGCATGCTGCTCAATGACGAAACCATGCGCCCGTCCGTCGTGCGCGGCGTGCTGCCGCAGCAGGAAGCCACCGTCTCGAGCGTGGCCGCCCAGATGAAGCAGGGCAGTTTCAATGATCTCACGCCCGGCTCGTACAACATCGTGCTGGGCATCGACCTGGCCAAGGCGCTGGACGTGAAAGTGGGGCAGAACGTCACCCTGATGCTCGAGCGCGAGCCCAGGGCGGGCGATCCGGCCAACGGCATCGTCATGCCGCGCATGCGGGCGCTGAAGGTGGCCGGCATCTTCGAGGCTGGCCACAATGAACTTGACGGCAGCCTGGCCTTCGTCAACATGCAGGATGCGGAGCAGCTGCTGCAGCTTGACGGTCCGTCCGGCCTGCGTCTGCGCCTGCACGACATGAACAAGGCGCCGCAGGTGGCGCGCGAACTGAAGGCCTCGATGCCGGGCCAGCTGTGGATGCGCGACTGGTCGCGTGCCAGTGCCAGCTGGTATGCGCTGGTGCAAAGCCAGAAGAACATGATGTTCATCATCCTCAGCATGATTATCGCCGTGGCCGCGTTCAACCTCGTCTCGACCCTGGTGATGTCGGTCACCGACAAGCAGGCCGACATCGCCATTTTGCGCACCCTGGGCGCCTCGCCGTTCTCCATCATGAAGATCTTCATGATCCAGGGCGCGCTGGTAGGCTTGCTGGGGAGCGCCCTGGGCGTCATCGGCGGCGTCGTGCTGGCGCTGAACGTGGGCGTCATCGTGCCCTTCATCGAAGGCATCTTCGGCCTGCACTTCATCTCCAAGGAAATCTACCAGATCAGCGCCGTGCCGTCGGACGTGCACTGGCTGGACGTGGCGCAGATCGGCCTGATCGCCTTTGGCCTGGCGCTGGTGGCCACCATCTACCCGAGCTGGCGCGCCGCGCGCGTCAAGCCGGCCGAGGCGCTGCGCTACGAATAAGCGGCTTGTAAAACCGGGGTCAGACCCGCCGGGTCTGACCCCAGCCCTTCCTTGCACGGGCTAACGCGATGATATGTTGCATACATAAGAATTAACGAATTAATGAGCATGTTAAAAAATATTCCCTTCGAATGGCTGGTCGGCCTGCGCTATACGCGGGCCGGCAAGCGCAGTGGCCGCAACAGTTTTATCTCCTTCATCTCGCTCATTTCCATGGCCGGCATCGGCCTGGGCGTGGCGGCGCTGATCGTTGTGCTGTCCGTGATGAACGGCTTCCAGAAGGAAGTGACGGACCGCATGCTGTCCGTGCTGGCCCACGTGGAAGTGTTCGACAACAGCGGCAGCATGCCCGACTGGCGCGCGGAAGCGGCCCAGGCCTTCAAGAATCCGGCCGTGAAGGGCGCCGCGCCGTTTGTGGAAACGCAGGGCATGCTGCTGCGCGACGATGCGCTGCGTCCCGCCATCGTGCGCGGCGTGCTGCCCGAGGAAGAGCCGAACGTGTCCGACGTGGCCGGCCAGACGCGCATGGGCAGTTTCAAGGCGCTGCAGCCGGGCACCTTCAATATCGTGCTGGGCATCGAGCTGGCACGCGCCTTGCGCGTCAACCTCGGCGAAAAAGTGACCTTGATGCTGGCGCAGGGCCAGGTCACGCCGGCCGGCGTGCTGCCGCGCATGCGCAGCTTTACCGTCAGCGGCATCTTCCAGGCGGGCCACAATGAATTCGACGCCGGTTTGGCCTTCATCAATATCGAAGACGGCCAGCGCCTGCTGCGCCTCGATGGCCCGTCCGGCCTGCGTTTGCGCCTGGCCGACATGAACCAGGCGCCGCAAGTGGCGGCCGAATTGAAAAAATCCATGCCGGGCGACCTGTGGCTGCGCGACTGGTCCAAGCTGAACGCCAACTGGTTTGCCGCCGTGCAGACGGAAAAACGCATGATGTTCATCATCCTGACCTTGATCATCGCCGTGGCCGCCTTCAACCTCGTGTCGACCCTGGTGATGACGGTGACGGACAAGCAGGCCGATATCGCGATTTTGCGCACCCTGGGTGCCTCGCCCCGTTCCATCATGAAGATCTTCATGATCCAGGGCGCGCTGGTGGGCATCCTGGGCACGATTTTGGGCGTGGGCGGCGGCGTGCTGGTGGCCATGAACATCGACGTCATCGTGCCCTTCATCGAGCATTTGCTGGGCGTGCAGTTCCTCTCCAAGGACATCTATTTCATCAGCACCGTGCCGTCCGACCTGCGCTGGCCCGACGTCACCAAGATCGGCGTGCTGGCCGTGATCCTCGCCTTTTTGGCGACCCTGTACCCAAGCTGGTGGGCTGCCCGCGTGAAACCTGCGGAAGCCCTGCGCTATGAATAAACCACTGAATACGACCATGACCGATCTGAATAAACCTGCCTCCAACGGCGCTTCCGCCGATTCCGCCGTCCTTAGCTGCCGTGGCCTGGGCAAGACTTTCACGCAGGGCAGCTACAAGGTGCAGGTGCTGGCCGGCATCGACATCGACGTCCACCGCGGCGAGCGCGTCGCCATCGTCGGCGCCTCCGGCTCGGGCAAATCGACCCTGCTGCACCTGCTGGGCGGGCTCGATACGCCCACCAGCGGCAAGGTGACCCTGCTGGGCAGGGATTTCGCCACCCTCAGCGAAAAGGCGCGCGGCGACTTGCGCAATGCCTCGCTGGGCTTCGTCTACCAGTTCCACCACCTGCTGCCCGAGTTCTCGGCGCTGGACAACGTCGCCATGCCGCTGATGATACGGCGCATGAAGCGCGCTCCGGCCACCGAGCTGGCGCAGCAGATCCTCACGCGCGTGAACCTGGCCAAGCGCGTCACGCACACGCCGGGCGAATTGTCGGGCGGCGAGCGCCAGCGCGTGGCCCTGGCCCGCGCCCTCGTCACGCAGCCTGCCTGCGTGCTGGCCGATGAACCGACGGGCAACCTCGATCACGCCACGGCCGAACAGATTTTCGACCTGATGCTGGAACTGTCGCGCACCCTGGGCACGGCCTTCGTCATCGTCACGCACGATATCGAACTGGCCAAGCGCTGCGACCGCGTGCTGCGCCTGACGGACGAAGGGCTGCAGCCGTACCAATACTAAGGAACCGCCATGCTGTGGATCGACACGCACTGCCACCTCGACGCGCATGAATTCGGCAGCGAATCGCCGCAGGTGGCGGCGCGCGCAGCAGCAGGGCGTGGGCATGATCGTCGTTCCCGCCGTCGAACGGGCCAATTTCGCCATCGTGCGCGATCTGGCGGCAACGTCGCCCAACGCCTGCTATGCGCTCGGTATCCACCCGATCTACGTGCCGCAGGCCACGGAAGACGATCTGATCGCCCTGCGCGAAGCCGTGGCGCTGGCCATGCATGACCCGAATTTTGTGGCCATCGGCGAGATCGGCCTCGATTTCTTCCTTCCCATGCTGTGCGAACCGGCCATGCGCGCCAAGCAGGAGCATTTTTTGCGCGAGCAGCTGAAAATCGCCCGCGACTTCGACCTGCCCGTGCTGGCCCATGTGCGCCGCTCGCAGGACATTGTCCTCAAGCACGCGCGCCAGATCCGCCCGAACGGCGGCATCGCGCATGCGTTCAATGGCAGCTTCCAGCAGGCGCAGGGCTATATCGCCCTCGGTTTCAAGCTCGGTTTCGGCGGCGCCATGACCTTTACGCGGGCCTTGCAGATACGCCGCATGGCGAGCGAACTGCCTTTGGACGCCATCGTGCTGGAGACGGACGCGCCCGACATTTCTCCCGCCTGGATCCACCCGGGCCGCAACAGTCCCGAAGAATTGCCCCGCATCGGCGCCGTGCTGGCCGAACTGCGCGGCCTGGAACTTGCCGACGTGGCGGCGCAAACCAGCGCCAATGCGCGCGCCGTGCTGCCTCGATTACCCCTGATGGAGTGAAATCATGAACAAGAAAATGCTTGCGGGCGCCCTGGCAGCCTGCATGTCTACCGTGTTGGCGCCCGCCATGGCGGCGGCCGGCGCCCAGTGCGACGGCATGCCGCGCCTCGACGTCACCACGCCGGCCGGCTTTTGCGTGGCCGTGCTGGCCGACGGCCTGAAATTTCCCCGTGGCGTGCTGCCGCTGACGAATGGTGACATCCTCGTCACGGACATGACGGGATGGGCGCCGAAGCAGGGTAAATTGTGGCTGTTGCAGCGCAAGGCGGCCGGCCCGGGCTACGAACGCAAGCTGCTGCTCGACAAGCTCGACCGCCCGAACGGCATCGTGCAGGGGCCGGACGGCATGGTCTACGTGGGCGAGGTGGGACGCATCTTCCGCTTCGACCTGCGCGATCCGGCCCGCGCCCTCACCGACATCATCGGCGGCACGGCCAAGACGCCGCGCCTGCCGGGCCTGGGCTTGCACCTGTTGACGAACATGCGTTTCAGTCCCAAGGGCGACCTGTATGTGAACGTGGGATCGAGCACCGACCATTGCGAGAACGATGGCAAGGCGCCCGATCCGGCCAAGGCCTGCCCTTCGGCGGAAGGCCCGGAAGCGCTGGGCGCCATCCGCGAATACACGATGGCCTGGCCGGCCGGCGCGGTGACGAGCTGGCGCACGCATGCGCGCGGTTTGCGCAATTCGATGGCGCTGGCCTTCCATCCTGCGACGGGCGAACTGTGGCAGGCGGAAAACGCGCGCGACGCCATCCAGGCCGCCATGCCGCAGCTGAAAAGCGACGAGAATCTGCCGCATGAGGAACTGAATCTGATCAAGGCCGACCGGCATTACGGCTGGCCGTACTGCTACGACGACAATGTCGCCAGTCCCGAATATCCGAAGACGGCTTGCGACGCCCAGTTTGCAGCGCCCGAGCGCCTGCTGCCCGGCCACGCCGCGCCGCTGGGCATGACGTTTTACACGGCCAGCCGCTACCCGGCGCTGTACAAGAACAGCCTGATCATCGGCTACCATGGCTACCGCAGCAACGGCCACCGCCTGGTGGCGCTGCTGCCCGACAAGGCCGGCGCGCCGCTGGGCAAGTCCGTCGAGTTGATCGGCAACTGGGAGCGCAAGGGTAAGCAGGGCAGGGGCGCGCCCGTCGACGTGAAGCAGGGCCAGGACGGCGATATCTATATGGCCGATGACCACAATGGCCTGGTGCTCAAGCTGCATTATGCGGCGCCGGGCAAACCGTAAGCGGCCTTCATCCGGCGTCCTCGCTGGCGTTACGGGTGTCATCGGCTTACGGCCTTTGGCCTAAGCCGACCTACTTGAGCATGTAGGTCGGATTGGCGTGGCAATGCCGCGCGTAATCCGACGTCATTGTTGGCATCACGGGTGCCGTCGGTTTACGCTTGATCTCGCTCAGTGCGGGGCCGCCGCATCCTCCTACAATCGGCCTGATGTTCCCTGCCGGGCAGGGACGATGGGAGGCTGCCATGAAACCTGCATTCATCGCGCTGCGCGAGCATTACCCGAGCGTGGCCGCCGTCGACCAGGCGGCACTTTTCGGCGAAATCGGCTGGGAAGACTTGATCGGCAAGGACAGCTTTGCCAACACCTGCGCCATCCGCGTCAGCCTGGCCCTGATCAAGGCCGGCATCCAGGTCAAGGGCCGCATGGCCATCCGCAAGGGGCCGTTCAAGGGCGCGCTGATCGAGCCGGGACAGGCCAAGCTGGCGCATATGCTGGCCAGTCCCTCGATGTTCGGCGCGCCCGAAAAATTCGTCAGGGAGGCTGCCATCCCGGGCATCGGTCAGCGCCAGGGCGTCGTCGCCTTCTTCCGCATCCCCGGCTATCTGGGTGGCGCGGGCGGGCATATCGACATCCTGCTGCCGTCCACCGGCGTGAAGGTGTGCGGCAGCGAGTGCTACTGGGATTGCGGCGAGGTCTGGTTCTGGCCAGTCAGCTGACGCCTATTTGAACTTCTTCGACCGTCCGCGCGAGGCCGCGTTGTGCGCGCGCAGGATGGAATCGACGCGCTCGGACGCATCGCGCGACAGGTTTTGCGCCACGGCGATATCGGGGAAGAATTCGGGCAGGCGGTAGCTGAGCCAGGCATACGCTGAATAGTAGCGGCAGGTGTCTTCCACCTGCTGCAGGTTTTGCGTGCCGCCGCCGTACGCGTGCTGGCGCAAGGTGCTGGTTTTTCCCTGCGACAGATTCTTCGCCCAGTGCTCCCACGCCGTCTGCAAGGACGGCACCTTGCTGGAGATCGGCACCAGCGACAAAGTAAATTTGTCGGCCACGGACAGGGGCAGGGTGTCGAGCCAGACGGCGCGCTCCTTCTGGTCTTCCGTGATGCGCGGGAAGAAGAAGCCGTCCGGCACGTCGATATTGTGGATGAAGCGGCGCAGCAGTTTCGACAGCGACAGCTCGCCCGTCACGGACGAAATGCGGTGCAGGTGTTCGAGCGAGGGCGCCACGGCAAAGCCGCTGGTGTTCAGCGGATGCAGCTTTTCCTTCAGCAGCGCGCGCATCACTTCATGCGTCTCGTTGTCGTAGCCGGCCACCAGGCCTTCCTCGTGCACGCCATAGCGGCCCGCGCGCCCGGCGATCTGGCGCGCCAGCGCGGCCGAAATCTCTTCCTCTTCGCGGCCATTGTATTTGACGCAGGTGGTCATGACGATGCGCGCGATCGGCATGTTCAGGCCCATCGCCAGGGCATCCGTGCCGACGACGATGTCGGCCGTGCCGTCGCGGAAGCGCTGCGCCTGCGCGCGCCGCACCTCGGGCGACAGGTTGCCGTAGACGGTGGCCACGGACAGCCCCGTCTCCGTGATCATGTCGCGCCACATCAGCACTTCGCGGCGCGAAAAGGCGATGACGGCGTCGCCGCGGCGCAGGTTGCGCACCTTGCGCACGGCCGTTGGCTCCATCGACAGGGGCGCCATGCGTTTCAATACATGTACTTCCAGCGGGCAGTCCAGGCGCTCGGCCAGCGCTTCGATGGCGCGCCGCGCTTCCGGCGCCCCCACCAGGTAGACGGTGTGAGCTGGCGCGCCGCAGACGGCCGCCGTCCACGCGGCGCCCCGGTCCGGGTCGGCCAGCATCTGGATTTCATCGATGACGGCCACTTCGACGACGTTCTTCGTGTCCAGCATTTCCACCGTGCTGGCCACGTGCGTGGCGCCGTCGACGACCCTGCGTTCCTCGCCCGTGATCAGGCTCACGGCCAGCGGTTTGCCGTGCGGCGCGGCTTCCTGCAGGCGTTCGTAGTTTTCCAGGGCCAGCAATCGCAATGGCGCCAGGTAGATGCCGCTCTTTGCCTTGACCAGTGCCTCCATGGCGCGGTGCGTCTTGCCGGAATTCGTGGGTCCGAGCAGCGCGATGAAGCGGCGCGGCAGGCGGCGCGCCATCTCGAACGAGGCCGGATACTCGGCCAGGTTGATGCTCTGGCGTGTGCGTGCCGCGTGCTGCTCTTCCTGCTGGCGCTCGATGGCGTGGTTGAAACGCTGGCGGATGCGGTCGAACACCATGCCGGCCGGCTCGGACGTCTGCATGTCGGCCAGCGTGTGCAGGAAGACCATCGGGTCCGTATCCACGTCCTCGCTCAGGCCCGCGATATCGGCGACAAAATCCATCACATGCTGGCGCAGTTCCTCGAAGACGGCCGCGCTGGCCCGTTCGCGCACCAGCGCCAGCTTGGTCTCGCGGTCCATCTTGCGCCACTTGGCCGGCCGCGCCAGCACGCCCTGGCTTGGCACCAGCGCATACGGCACCACCAGGTGGCCGGCCTTGACGACGCCGGAAAAGCGCACGAAGACGCGGCCTTCCATCTTGACCAGGCGGATATGCTCGGCCAGCTCCCCCAGTTCCGCGACCAGGGTAGCGTCGTTATTGTCTTCGGTGCTGTCGGAAATGTCGGTGGAAGTGTCGGGAGGAAGTGCGGAGGAAGTCATGTCGTGCCTGGGTGTTGAAGTAAGCGAGGCCGATTATACCGTGCGCAAGGTAAAGATTTTTCCCGGCGCACGGTGCGGCTGCCGCACGAGCGCTGATCTGTAAAACGATGATTCCTTGAGGCGGATAAGCAACTGGCAAACATGGAGGGCGGCGCTTCCACCTGCTTGCAAATCATCTTGCTTCAACGCGGAATGGGAATCCGATATCCGGTGCTTTGCGCCTAGCGGTTTTTTCCTGCGACATTTTTATTCGGCTGGAATTCTAATAAATATATTTTTATTAATTTTGTTAGATTTTTGAATTTGACATTAAAATTTCAATTACCATGGCGCCGATAATAACAAAGAGTATGTTTTTATCGATAGCCATGGCGATGATATTCGTATCGCGCCTGTATTTTTCATTGCGCAAAGAATTGGCCGATGGCGCGCAATGAATTGAATTGTCTTGACAATTAATAATGGCGAGCTGATCATGGGTTCAGATTTTGCAAGGGAATTTCGTATCTTTTCAAAAATATCTGAAATTGACGGCGACGTACGGCATTATTCTGGATGCCGGTCTGGCTATCGGCTGGGGCGTGCCGCGTTGATATGCACGGCTTTGATTTGACGGTGCTCCAGGATACGTTGGAGGCCGCAGGATTTTCCATTTCGCGCTGACGTACGACCAGCGCGCGATGACACCCGACATACCTGTGTATGTGGCCCTGCGCCAGAGGATGGCGCGCGCGGGGATTCGTCAGCCATCCGACTTTGGGAGAACTCCATGAATAAAAAGCTCGCTGCATTTCTTTTTGCGTCAGGCCTCGGTTTGGCTGTGACTGCGACGCCAGCCTTTGCCAATTGCTATAGCGCCTGCGCTGCCGAATGGCGGGCTTGCATCGCCGCCGGTACCTCTCAAGCCGAGTGCGGCGCCGAGCGGTCCGCCTGCCTGCAATCCTGCAATTGACGGGAGGAATACTGCGCGCTGCGGCAGCCATTGTCGTAGCCTGTTGCCGCTGACGCCAGCAAGCCATGGCGCCGATGGCAGTTCAGGCTGCCCGTGCGCGCACGGCGCGTAGCCCCCAGCCGGTGGCGATCAATCCGTCGCCGGCTTGCAGCGGCGCCACGGCATCCAGGAACGCGCCGCGCAGACGCCGCCTGGCGTCATCGTCCAGGCGGTCGATGTCATAGGTGTCGCTCAGGGCGGCCCATAGTTCGCCCGGCGTGGGCGACCAGGGCACGTCGATGTCGTCGAACGCGACATGCGTGAAAGCGCCGTCGAGCAGTTCGCGCCAGCCCGCTTCCGATCCCGCGCGCCGGTCGCCGAAGCGCAGCGGCGGCAGTTCGGTGCTGGCAATCGGCTTGAACAAGCGCATGAATACGTCGTTGACTTCGCCCAGCAAGAAAGTCCGGCCGACGATGGCCGCAAACTGGCCGCCGGGGCGCAGCACGCGGCGCATTTCGCGCACGACCTGTTCGATATCGTCCATCAGCATCAGCGCCATGTGCGAGACGAGATAATCGACGCTGGCCGATGGCAGGTCCAGCGCCTGGGCGCGTCCCTGCCGCAGCCGTACGGAGGCGGGGAGGGCGGCGCGTGCGGCGGCCAGTTCGGCCTCGCTCATGTCGATGCCGAGCAACTGCAATTGAGATTGCTGCCTGGCTGCCAGCAAGCCCAGCAGATGACCGTCGCCGCAAGCCAGGTCGAGCACGCTCAAAGGCCTGTCCACGGCCGGTACCAAACTGGTCAGCACGGCATAGGAAGAGGCGTACGTGCCGGAGGCGGTGCGGGCCGGCAGGTCGGCAAACGCGGCGCTGGTCACGCCGACCTGTCGCTGATGAAAGTCCTGCAAATAAGTTTCTGCCGCTGTCAGTGGGGTCATGCAAGGTCCGCCAGGTCGTGGCGTCTGGGCGCCGGATGGCCATCTTAGCATGGGGAAAGTGTCGGCAACGGCAACGACGGATGGCGTGCATGAGCATTCTTATCCACGCCACCATTGCGCCAGATCAGACGGCAAGGCGTGGAAAACGGTCACAGTATCTGAGTCCCTTTCGCAGCGAGCGGATTTTGCCTTGATCCTGTCTTCCCATGCGCACCCTGATACTCGGCTTTGCCGCTGGCGCCGCCTGGCTGCAGACGCAGGCAAGCTTGCCGCAGCACGCGGGCGTGTGGTTATTGGTGATCGTTGGGGTAGGAGGGCTGGCTAGTCTGGCGCTGTGGCGTCAAGCGCGCTGGCGTTCCGCTATTGCGCTTGCCGCTGGCGTGGGATTGGGCTTTTACTGGGCGGCCTGGCTGGCCCAGGCCGCCATGGCGCCGCAGCTGGCGCTGGCCGACGAGGGGCAGGACATCATCGTCAAGGGCACGGTGGCCAGCCTGCCGTACCGCTTCGAGCAGGGCGTGCGCTTCAATTTTGCCGTGGAGAAGGCATTCAATGCGCAGGTGCCGCCCCTGATCGCCCTGTCCTGGTACGCAGGTTTTCGCGATGCAGTGACGAACGAAGTGGGCGACGTGCAGCCGGGCGAGCGCTGGCGGCTGACGGTGCGCCTGCAGCGTCCGCACGGCAATGCGAATCCCATGGGCTTCGATTACGAAGCGTGGCTGCTGGAGCAGGGCGTGCGCGCCACCGGTTATGTACGGCCGCAGCCGCGCGCCGACACGCCCAACGTGCGCCTGGCGGCCTTCGTGCCCGGCTTCGGCAATGTGGTGGAGGCCAGCCGCGCGGCCTTGCGCGCGCGCATCGCGCACAGTTTAGATGGCAAGCAATACGCGGGCGTGATCGTGGCGCTGGTGGTGGGCGATCAGCGCGCCATTCCCCAGTCGGACTGGCAGGTGTTCAACCGCACGGGCGTGAGCCACTTGATTTCGATTTCCGGCCTGCACATCACCATGATCGCGGGTCTGTTCGCCCTGGGCGCGGGTGCGCTGTGGCGGCGCTCGTTTTTCACGGACCGGCAACTGCCCTTGCTGCTGCCGGCGCAAAAGGTGGCGGCGCTGGCCGGCGCGCTGGCGGCATTGGTGTATGTGCTGCTGGCCGGCTTCGGCGTGCCCGCGCAGCGCACTTTATATATGTTGCTGGTGGTGGCGCTGGCACTGTGGCTGGGGCGCATTACCAGCATCGTTCACGTGCTGTGCCTGGCGCTGGGCGTGGTCGTGCTGCTCGATCCCTGGGCCGTGCTGTGGCCCGGATTCTGGCTGTCGTTCGGCGCCGTCGCCGCCATGCTGTACGCGACGGCGGGCCGCACCACGGCGCCCTTGCCGGAGAACGCCAGCCGCTGGCGCCGCCTGCGCGCGGCCGTGGCGCTGGGTGCGCACACGCAATACGTGGTGACGGTGGGGCTGGTGCCGTTGACGATGCTGCTGTTTTCGCAAGTGTCGCTGGTCAGCCCCGTGGCGAATGCGCTGGCCATTCCCGTCATCAGCCTGATCGTCACGCCCTTGTCGCTGGCGGGCAGCCTGCTGCCTTCCCCCTGTCCGACGGCTTGCTGTTGCTGGCGCACGCCATCGTGCAGATGCTGGCGCAGGTGCTGGACTGGCTGGGTGCGCGCCGCTTTGCCGTCTGGACGGCGCCCGCGCCGCCATGGTGGAGTTTTTGCTGGGCACTGTTCGGCACGGCCTGGCTCTTGGCGCCACGCGGATGGCCCCATAGGTGGGCCGGCATGCTGGGCTGGCTGCCCCTGCTGACGGCCATGCCGTCGAGCCCGCCACCGGGCCAGATGTGGATCACGGCCTTTGATGTGGGACAAGGCATGGCCGTGCTGGTGGAAACGCATGGCCACCGCCTGCTGTACGACACGGGGCCCGCCTACAGCCTCGATTCCGACGGCGCCAGCCGTGTCATCGTGCCGTATCTGCGGGCGCGCGGCATCGCTACGCTCGACGGCGTGATCATTTCCCACAGCGACCTCGATCACGCGGGCGGCGCCATATCTCTGCTGGAGAACGTGCAAGTGGGCTGGCTGGCCTCGTCGCTGTTCGATGGCCACCCGGCCGTCGAGGCCCGGCGGCAAGCCCGGCGTCCGTATCTGCATTGCGTGGCGGGCCAGCGCTGGACCTGGGAAGGCGTGCACTTCGCCATGCTGCACCCGCTGCCGGCCAGCCACGACGATATATCGCTGAAACCGAACGCCCGCAGCTGCACCGTGAAGATCACGGCAGGCCAGCATGCCATCTTGCTGGCTGGCGACATCGAAGCGGCGCAGGAGGCGCAGCTGCTGGCGCGCTCGGCCGATGGCGAGCTGGCGGCCGACGTGCTGCTGGCGCCCCACCACGGCAGCGGCACCTCATCGACACCGGCGTTTTTGCAGACCGTGCATCCGAGTCTGGCGATCTTCCAGGTGGGACACCGGAACCGCTATAAACATCCGAAAGCGCAAGTGTATGCGCGCTATGGCGACATGGGTATTGCCCGGCTGCGCACGGACGTGACGGGGGCGGTAGTGCTGGAGTTTGGCGACAATATTGATGTAACGCAGTATCGGGCCAGCCGGCCGCGCTACTGGCAGGGGCGCTAGCGGACGCGGCTGCATTAATGGTATATATCTGTCATGGGTTGGCAGCCCCGGCGCTGCCTGGATGATACTGAAAGGATGAAGATGGGTGTGTTTGACTGGTGCAAGAAAAAACCGGCTGTGCCGCAGCTTGGCTTTGAGGCGCGGATCCGTTCGCAAAGTACGCAGGCAAAGTCCCGTCAGTTTGATTTGCAGGGAGGACAACCTGACGCCGTTCGCCTGCAACACCCGTATCTGTTTCATGTGACGGACCTGTCAGCCGCCGAGGCGATCGTGCAGCAGCGCCTGCTGCAAGGCGTTTTTGGCCATGTGACGCTGTCGCAGGAGTTGCAAGGCGCGGCGCAACAGGCGGAAAGAAAAGGCTGCGCGCTGATTTTTCAATTTCAGGGGCCCGCCCTTGTCGGGCCAGCGCCGCTGGCGAAAGTGAAGGAGGTGGCTTACCACGATGTGGGTTCCTCGGGTTATGTGGAAACCTTTATTTTGCATGGCACCGTGACGCCGCTCGAGCTCATCGCGATATCGTTTCGTGGCAACGCGCCCATCTATGATGTGGCGTGGGTCTTGGGCACGCCTGTTTCTGTGCGCATCGGGCCATAGCGGCCGTTCACGGGTGCAGGCGTCAACTGTGCCGCTCGTCCGGTATCTCCATGCCCCGCTGCCGCACGTATTCCAGGAATAGCCTTGCCCCCTTGGCCATGCGTGACGTGCCGTACACGGCATGGATGCTGGGATCGAGCTCCTTTGACGAAGTCAGCCGGTACGCCGTGCAGACGCGGCGCAAGGTGCCTGCCGCCACGGCCGGTTCCGCCAGCCAGCTGGCCAGTCGCACGATGCCGGCGCCTTCCAGGGCCGCCTGGAAGGTGGCGATGCCGGAAGTAAAGCGGAAGCGGGGCTGCACCTGGTAGCGCACGTTGCGCGTAGCCGAGACGAAATGCCAGTCGCGCAAAATGCGGGGGGCCGAGTGCATGATGATGTCGTGGCCGGCCAGCTCTTCCGGTTCGTCCGGTGCGCCCATGCGGGCGATATAGTCGGGCGAGGCGTACATGTAGCGGCGGTAGTTCCACAGGGGATAGCCGATCAGCTCGCTTGACTGGGGGAAGGCGCCGCGGATGGCAAAGTCCAGCTTTTCCTGGATGGGGTCGATCGATTTGTCCGAGAAGTGGATGTCGACGGACACATTCGGGTAGTCGCGCGAAAATTGCGCCACCACTTTCGGCAGGAAGCCCAGCGACAGGATTTCCGGCGCCGAGAGGCGCACCCAGCCTTGCGGCGAGTTGCTCAATTCCGCCAATTGCTCTTCCGCCTCGGCCTGCGTTTCCAGCAAGTGCCTGGCCGACGCGTAATACGTTTCGCCGGCCGTCGTCAGGGTGAACTGCTTTTGCGTGCGCAGGATCAGCTCGGCGCCGATGGCGTCTTCGAGGAACTGGATGGCGCGCGTGACGGCCGACGGCGAGCGTCCCAGCATGCGCGCCGCGTGGATGAAGCTGCGCTTTTCCACCACGGTGCAAAAGGCGCGGATCTCCCACATCAGTTTCATCGACATCGCGTCACTCCCGGCAAAAGAGGCCAGTAGACCGCACGGAGTGCATTCCGTCAAGCGTTACGGCTGATTGCGTTTTCCGCAATTTGAAGTTGCATCCGAAAAAGTGTCTGACGCCTATACTGCCGCTGTCGCCCATTCCCCACTGTCTATCATGCTGACCATCTCGCTGCTGTGTTTATTTGCCTTCTTTGCCGGCCTGATCGATGCCGCCGTGGGCGGGGGCGGGCTGATACAGCTGCCGGCCCTGTTCAACCTGATGCCGAACATGGCGTCGACCTCCCTGCTGGGCACGAATAAACTGGCGTCCGCCTGCGGCACCACATTTGCCGCCCGCTCCTTCGTTGGCAAGGTGCACATCCCCTGGCTGCTGGTGCTGCCCGCCGTGGCCAGCGCCTTCGTCATGTCCTTCATCGGCGCGGCCGCCGTGTCCTACGTACCGCAGCAGGTGGTGCGCCCCATGGTGCTGGTATTGATCATCATCATGGCGATTTATACCTTCATGAAGAAGGATTTCGGCACGACGCGCGAAGCGCGCCCCATCGGCCCCCGCGAACGCATCCTGGCCGTCGTCATCGGCGGCGCCATCGGTTTTTATGACGGCCTGTTCGGGCCGGGCACGGGCAGCTTCCTGATTTTCCTGTTCATCCGCGTCTTCGGCTTCGATTTCATCCTCGCCTCGGCCTGTTCGAAACTGGTGAATATCGCCACCAACGTGGCCGCGCTGGCCTTCTTCATTCCCGCCGGCCACGTGGTCTACGCCGTGGCCGCACCGATGGCCGTGTGCAATATCCTGGGCGCCCTGACGGGTACCTGGATCGCCGTGCGCCGCGGCGCCGCCTTCGTGCGCATCCTCTTCCTCGTGCTGCTGGTGTTGCTGATCGTGAAATTGTCCTACGACATCTTCTTCAAGTAAGTTTTTGAACGACACTAGCCATGAAAACCATCCAGGGCGTGCTGTGGGACAACGATGGCGTGCTGGTCGATACCGAACAGCTGTTTTACGAAAGCAACCGCGACTTGCTCTTGCCTTATGGCATAGAGCTGACGCCGAAGCAATTCTTTGACTGGTTCCTGGACAATAACTACGGCGCCTGGCATCTGCTGCTGGGGCAGGGCCATGCCATCGAACTGGTCGAGCGCCTGCGGGCCGAGCGCACCGTGCTGTTTGCGCAACGCCTGCGCCAGGCGCGCCAGCTGGCCATCCCCGGCATCGCACCGGTGCTGGCGGCGCTGCGCCCGCACGTGGCCATGGGCGTCGTCACCAGCGCCTATGAGCAACACTTCCGCATCAGCCATGCGGCCACGGGCTTGCTGAGCCATTTCGACTTCGTGCTGACGCGCGAAATGTATGGCGAAAGCAAACCGGCGCCCGACGGCTACCAGCTGGGCTTGCAGCGCCTGGGCCTGGCCGCCGCCGACTGCGTGGCCGTGGAAGACTCGCCGCGCGGCTTGCGCGCCGCGAATGCGGCGGGGCTGGAATGCATCGTCGTGCGCAATCCCATGAACCGTCACCACGCATTTGACGAAGCGTTTTGCGTGGTCGATTCCAACGCCGAGCTGGGCGAAGTGCTGGCCTCGTTCGTGCCCGGCATGGCGCCAGCGCGGCGGCAATTAGAGGCCTTCCTCTGATCCGTCTTGCCGGCATGCCATTACAATTGCCTATCGCATTCACCGGCACCGTTCCACGATGACCCTCCCGCAACTGCACTTTGCCCACGCCAACAGCTATCCTGCCGGCACCTACCGCAAGCTGTTCGGCTTGCTGGGCCAGCACTACACCGTGCAGGCGCTCGACATGCATGCGCACGACCCGGATTACCCCGTCAGCACGGGCTGGCCCGAGCTGGTGCGCGAGTACATCGACGAGCTGGAGCGCCGCTACAGCGCGCCCGTGATCCTCGTCGGCCATTCGCTGGGCGGCATGCTCAGCGTGATGGTGGCCAAGCAGCGGCCGGACCTGGTGCGCTGCGTGGTCTTGCTCGATTCGCCCGTGGTGGCGGGCTGGCGCGCCTTGCTGGTGCGCCTGGCGCGCAACACGGCGCTGGGCGAGCGTTTTTCCCCTCGCGTTTTTCCGCCCGGCGGCGCAAGCTGTGGCCCGATGCGCAAGCCGCGTATGAACACTTCGCGGCCAAGGACATGTTCGCCATCTGGGCGCCGCAAGTCTTGCGCGATTACATCGACAGCGGCCTGGTTCCCCATCCGGACGGGGTGCAGCTGCGTTTTACGCGCGAAGTGGAAACGCAGGTCTACCGCAGCCTGCCGCACCATATCGGCGGCCTCGTCAAGGATGGTTTGCCGGTGCCCATCGGCTTTATCGGCGGCACGGAATCGGTGGAATGCCGCCAGGCGGGCTTGACGGCCACGCGCAAGCTGGTCGGCAAGTTTTTCCGCCAAGTGCCGGGCGGCCATCTATTTCCCATGGAAAACCCGGAACTGACGGCGCAAGTGGTGCGCGAGATGATCACGGCATTGTTGGCGAAACAATAGCCTTCCGCCAAGGATTTTCAGGGGATGGGGGCCAACAGCGGCGGATTTTCGCGTAAAATCCTGCCATTCGGGCCGCGCCTGCACCTGGCGCGCCGCCCCAGCCATTCGATATTCTAGAAAGATACCCCTGCGATGACGATTAAAAGCGATAAATGGATACGCCGCATGGCGGAAACAACGGGCATGATCGAGCCGTTCGAACCGGGCCAGGTCAAGGAACGCGACGGCAACCGCATCGTTTCCTACGGCACTTCCAGCTATGGCTATGACATCCGCTGCGCCGACGAGTTCAAGTTGTTTACCAACATTAACACCACCATCGTCGACCCGAAGGATTTTGACGCGAATAACTTCGTCGACGTATCGGGCAAGGGCTATTGCATCATCCCGCCGAATTCGTTCGCGCTGGCCCGTACCGTGGAATATTTCCGCATTCCCCGCAACGTCTTGACGATTTGCCTGGGCAAGAGCACGTATGCACGTTGCGGCATCATCGTCAACGTCACCCCGTTCGAACCGGAATGGGAAGGCTATGTGACCCTGGAGTTTTCGAATACGACACCGTTGCCGGCGAAAATCTATGCCAACGAAGGCGTGGCGCAAGTGCTGTTCTTCGAATCCGACGAAGTGTGCGAAACCTCGTACAAGGACCGCGGCGGCAAGTACCAGGGCCAGGTGGGCGTGACCCTGCCGAAGACCTGATGATTGCTTGAACGGGCGGGGCGCCAGTCCTGCTCTAACATTGTTTCAGCAGCCACGCCTTCAGCGCCGTTGACGGCTGGTACAGGGGAACATGGCCGCGCAGCAAGATTTGCGCGCTGCGCCGGTAGGCCGCGCCGTCGATGGCGATGTTGCCAGTCGCCCCGTCCTGGCGCGCCACGATGGTGGTGTCCAGGATGCCGGCCGGGTTGGCTATGCCCAGTTCAATCTCCGTATCGGCCGGCCCGACAGGCGGCACGCCGCTTGCCAGCGCATGCGCCACCGTGCCCGGTATCAGGCAGGCGGCCGCCAGGCAGCAGCCGCCCGAAACGGCCAGCGAGGCGTGGCCCGATTGCGGCGTGAAGTAACGCACCGCAATATTTCCCTCTCCCACGGCTGGTCCCACGATGCAGAACTTGGGGATGGTTTCGCTACGTTCCAGCTCTTCCAAGGTCATCAACCGGCCATCGCGCTTGCGCAAGCCCATCAGCAGTCCCGCCGCGCTCCACACCTGGCGGATCGCCTGCATGAACGCGGTATCCGCTTCCAGTTCCGCGATGGACTCGCGCGCCGTCTTGCCGAACTGGCTCGCCAGCGCGATAACCATGGGCACGGCCACGTCCACGCACGAGACCGCATAGCCGTGCACCACATCCTGCGCATTGCCTGTTGGTAGTAATTTGCCCGTCTTGGCGCCGGCCGGCTGCCGCAGGAACAGGTCCACGCGGGGGAAGCTGCCGGTCACGCCAGGAATGCTGGCGGCCGTAAAGCTGCCATCGAGTTCGCGCGCCATGCGCGAGGTGGTGATGACGCCCGTGTTGGTGTTGCGGATATCGACGTCGTGCGCGCCGATGGCCAGGGCCTCGATCACGCCGCTGTCCAGTCCCCACAGTTGCAGCGCGGACGACATATTGCCGCAGTTCACGCTCCAGTCGATATCGCCGTGCTCGCCCGCCAGCTGCGCCAGGGTGCTGACCAGGCGCGGCTGGCCCGCATGCTGTTCCACCCCGGCGAGGAAGACCTTGTTGCTGGTGGGCGCGCCCCGTCCCAGGCCCGTGATTTGCCGGTTGCCCGGCTGCCGGCCGGACTGGGGCGCACCCATCAGGTGGCGCAGCAATTCCTCGCGCAGCGTCTGTTCGGCCGGCACGGAAGCTGCATGCAAGACCAGGCCCGTCGATGTGCCGCCGCGCATGTGGTGGACAGGAAACTCGATCATGCCGCAGCGCAGGCGGGGCACGAGGTCGGGCAGGGCGGGCAGCAGGGGCGTCATCATCATGGATCGTGGTCAAGGCAGGAAGCGCCAGTGTGCCAGTTTTTCTTGCTGGTGTGCAATCGGATGGTGTGCGCGGCGTCTTTACATGCCTTTACCCGCCTTTACACTTGCCGCCCTGTATTGAGTACCTTGCGCGCCGATAATAAGGTATTGAATGATCAAGGAGGCAGTATGGTAGCGGCAATCGGTTCCGGCAGCGCAGTCAGCGCGGCCAGTGGCGCCAGTGCGGGCAGCAGTGCGCAGATCGCGGCGCTGCAAAAGCAGATCACGGCGGCGCAAAAGCAGTTGACGGAGTCGCAGAAGGGCGAGCAGACGGAGGCGTCGCAAAAGCTGCAGCAGCAGCTGGCGCAGCAAATCCAGGCCTTGCAGGCGCAAATTGCTCAGTTGCAAGCTGCTGCCGCGCAGCAGGCGGCGCAAGACGATTCTCAGGCGGCCAGCAGCGCCGAGTCGGCGTCCAGTCCCGCCAGGTCAAGCGCGTCGACCCTGGGCAGCATCATCGATACCCAGGCGTAGGCAGGTCGCTGGCAATTCCCGTCGGCAGGCTCGCGGCAGCTCAGCCTGGCGTTTTGACGGGCAACAACATTTCCACGCACAGCCCGCCACCGCTGCGCAAGCTGGCGCCGATGCGGCCGCTATGGGCGCCGATGACGTGCTGGGCGATGGCCAGGCCCAGGCCGTGGCCGTCCGTGCTGTGCTGGGTGTTGCTGGCGCGGAAGAAGGGTTCAAAAATGCTGGCCAGGTCGGCGCTGGCCACGCCGGGGCCGCGGTCCAGCACGGCGATGCGCAGCAGATCCTGCCTGCCGTCATGCAGGCGCGACAGCTTTACTTCCACCGTGCCGCCATCGGAACTATGCTTGACGGCATTGCGCACCACGTTCTCCACGGCGCGCGCCAGCAGTTCGGGCCGGCCCGTGACAGCGGCGTCGGCGCTGGCTGCGTCGCCCTCCAGGGCGATGTCCACCTGGCGCGCCTTCGCTTCGTAGCGGGCGTCTTCCAGAATGTCGTGCAGCAGCTCGGCAATGTCGACGTCTTCGCTGAGCGGGGAGCCGGCACCGGCTTCCAGCCGCGACAGGGTCAGCAGCTCGCCGATCAGCTTGTCCATGCGTTCGCTTTCGCGTTCGATGCGCTGCATCGAGGCGTCCATCTTGTCCGGCTGCTGGTGCGCCAGGCCGATGGCGGCCTGCAGGCGCGCCAGCGGCGAGCGCAGTTCGTGCGAGACGTCATGCAGCAAGCGCGTCTGGCTCTCCATGAGATGGCGCAAACGGCCCGTCATGCGGTCGAAATCGCGGCCCAGGTCCGTCAACTCGTCGCCGCGCTTGCCGCTGGCGTGAAAACGGGGCGCCAGGTTGCCGTGCGAGGCGGCCTCGAACGCCTGCCGCAGGTCGCGGATGGGGCGCGCAAAATACCAGGCCAGCAAGAAGGCGAACAGCAGGCTGGCGGCGATGGCGGCGCCGAGGGGAATGAAGGTGCGGTAGGGACTGTCCATGCGCGGGCCGGGCGGCATGCCGCGGCCGAATTCGCCGCGTGGCGGCGCAGTGCCCGCTTCGCTGGGCCGTGGACCGGGTCCCATGGCGCGCGGGCCGCTCAGGGTGACGGCATTGAGGGTGTCGCGCGCGGCGCCTGCCTCGGCATTGCGGAAGCGTTCGGACGAGGGCAGGAACAGCAGATAGCGCTGGCCGTCGCTGCCGGTGACCGTGCGCACGACGGGATGGGGCTGGCTCTGCTCCAGCATGGCGCGCGCCTTGCTCAGCATGGCGGGATGCACCGCGCGGCCCATCAGTTCGTGTCCGCGCGCATCGACGGCAAATACGCGCATGCGCTCGAGCTTGCCCAGAAATTGCCGCAAGGCCTCGCTGCCGCCCGCTTCCAGGGTGGCGCTGGCGGCCTCGATGATCATTTGCGCGGGCGGACTGGTGTCGATGTCGAGGGCCCGCTCCTGCTGCGCCGCCCGGTTTTTCAGCCAGAACGTGCCGCCGATGCCGATGGTGGCCGTCACCTGCGCCAGCATGATGCACAGAAAGAACTTCCAGAACAGGCGCCCCACGCTTACTCCTTGATCAGTTGGTAGCCGAGACGGTACACGGTCTGCAGGCAGGAGCGGCCGTCAGCCAGGGTGCCCAGTTTGCGGCGCAGGCTGCTCAAGTGCACGTCGATATTGCGGTCGAAGCGGGCCATGGGCCGGCCCAGGCCCAGTTCGGACAGTTGATTCTTGCTCACGGGCTTGCCGGCATGGCGCACCAGCACTTCCAGCAGGTTGAATTCCGTGCTCGTCAGCTCCAGGTGCGTGCCGGCCCAGGAAACGCGGCGCTGTTCCGGCCACATCGTCAATTGCCCCACGGTCAGCGGCGCCATGCCCGAGTTGTCGTGCGGCGCCGCCTGCGAACGGCGCAGGATGGCGCGGATGCGCGCCGTCAGCTCGCGCGGCGTGCACGGTTTCGTGACGTAATCGTCGGCGCCCAGCTCCAGCCCCACGATGCGGTCCGTGTCGTCGCCGCGCGCCGTCAGCATCAGGATGGGCAGGTTGCTGCCGGCGCGGATGCGGCGCAGGGTTTCCAGGCCATTCATGCGCGGCATCATGACGTCGAGGATGGCGATGGCGTACAGGCCCGTCAGCGCTTCGGCCGCGCCGCTTTCGCCGTCATGCACGGCGCGGGCGTCAAAACCTTCCTGCGTCAGGTATTCCTGGAACATGCCGACCAGTTCCACGTCGTCATCGATTAACAAAACCTTGCTCATGCCTGTGCTTTTTCGGGTGAATATCGCCCGATGATAGCAGTCAACAGGGGCGCTTCAGGGTCCTTTTACCCGCTTTTACATACGTCTGCTTACACTCCCGCCCCTTCCTTTACACGCTTTTACGCGGCCCTAACGTTGCTTTACACGCCAGACGCCGACAATCAGGGCTGATCGCCACGAAAGGAAAGCCCGATGAAACACCTGAGTATTGTCCTGTCCCTGTTGCTGCTGTCCGCCTGCAGCATGCCGCTGGTCGCCCTGGCCCAGCAGGAATTCGCCCCGGACGGCCCGCCGCCGCGCGCCATGCCGGGGCCGCCGCCATTCCTGCACGGCATCGCGCTGAGCGAAGCGCAGCAGGACAAGGTCTTCGCCGCCACCTACGCCCAGGCGCCCTTGCTGCGGGAACAGGAAAAGATCGCCTTCCAGGCCCACGCGCAGCTGCGCGCGCTGGCCGCATCCGATGCCTACGACGATGCCAAGGCCGGCGCGCTGGCCAGTACGGCGGCGCAAGCCCTGGCGGCGATCAGCTTGCAGCAGGCGCGGCTGGAGCAGCAATTGCTGGCCGTGCTGACGCCGGAACAGCGCAAGCAGGCGCGGCAGCGGCGCGACAGCCGCCAGGGTCCGCGCGACCTCCAGCGCTCCGAGTAAGCGGCAGGCGCGAACACAGGGAGAGTCAGCATGCGCATCCATGCCTTGCGTCCGGGCAGCAGCTTGCAGGCGCTCTCGCGCCATGCGACACAGGCGCTGTTCCTGTGCGCCAGCCTGAGCCCCGCCTTGGCGGGCTTGCCCCACTTGATGGAGTATGTATGGAATTACATGATCACGGTCTGGCATCCGACCTCGAAATGATGCGGCAGGCGGCCGAGCGGCGGCAAGTCCTGCGCTGGCTGCTGGCCGGCGCCGCCACCTTGCCTTTGATGAGCTGCGGCGGCGGGTCGGACCCCAGCGGCGCGGCCGCAGGCAGCGGTGCCGCTGCGGGCGCGGCACCCAGCACGGGCGCCTGCACGGTGATTCCCGAGGAAACGGGCGGGCCGTATCCGGCCGACGGCACGAACACGCATGGCGGCAGCATCATCAACGTGCTGAACCAGTCGGGCGTGGTGCGCAGCGATATCCGCGCCAGTTTCAACGGCGCCACGGGCGTGGCGGCGGGCGTGCCGCTCACCATCAAATTGCAGCTGCTCAATGCCAGCGGCGGCTGCGCCAGCCTGGCCGGCTATGCCGTCTACCTGTGGCATTGCGACCGCGAAGGCCTGTATTCGCTGTATTCGAGCGGCGTGACGGCGCAAAATTACCTGCGCGGCGTGCAGGAAACGGATAGCGCCGGCAACCTTTCCTTTACGACCATCTTTCCCGGCTGTTACGCGGGGCGCATGCCGCACGTGCATGTCGAGGTCTATCCCAGCCTGGCCAAGGCGGCCAGCACCGCGAACCGTATCAAGACCTCGCAGTTTACCTTCCCGATGGCAACGTTGAACGAGGCCTATACGGCCAGCGGCTACACGGCCAGCGTGCGCAACCTGGCGCAGATCAGCTATGCCGCCGACAATGTCTTCAGCGACGGCACCAGCCTGCAGATGGCCACCGTGACGGGCAACGCCACGGATGGCTACGTCGTCACCCTGACGATCGCCGTGAACGGTTAAGTTGCCGTCATGAAACCCAGGTCGCGCCGGCTGAAGTTGCCGATGTTCGGGAAGACCTCGGCCAGTTGGCTGTCGGCCACGCCGAACCACTTGGCCAGGGTGGCGCCATACTGGTCGACGGAGGTGGTCGGCAGCAGGGCGCCGGAACCGACGTCCAGCTCATGGCCCACGCCCGTGACGGGGAAGGCGCCATAGATGTCGCGGCCCTTCACGGCGCCGCCCACGACAAAGTGGTGGGCGCCCCAGCCGTGATCCGTGCCGTCGCCGTTGCTGCTGAAGGTGCGGCCGAAGTCCGACGCCGTAAACGTCGTCACCTGGCGCCGCAGGTCGGCGCCCTGCAGGGCCGCCAGGGTCGTGTCGAAGTAGGCGAGCGCATGGGCCAGGCGCGCCATCAGGTCGGCGTGCAGCACTTTTTGCCGGTCATGCGTGTCGAAGCTGCCCAGGGTCACATAAAACACTTGCCGTTTCGCCCCCAGGGGCCGCGTCCGCCGATGATGCGCGCCACCGTCTGTAATTGCACGGCCAGCGGATTGACGCCGGATACGCCCGTGTTCGGATTGACATAGGGCGGGGGATTGGGCACGCCGCCCGCGCCGGCCGCCAGCATGGCGCCGCTGAGGATGCTCTGGCTGGAAATGGCGCGCTGGACCACGGCCACGTGTTCCTGTTCGATCAGATCGCTGCCCGCATCGTTGATGATGGCTTGCAGCGCGCCCGCGCCGCCCGTGCTGCCATACAGGCTGCCGCTCAGGCCGCGGATCGGCACGGCGCCCGACTGGCCCACCTGGAACTGGCGCACCTGGCGCCCGCTGAGGAAGACGGTATTGCCCGCGGCGGAAATGGCCGTGAACATGGCATTCGTATTGCCCGCGCCGGCCACGTCGCCGATGCGTCCGCCCCAGCCCGTGCTGGCCCCTTCCGGCGAACCCGATTGCCACGTCGATTGCTGGTCGTTGTGCGAAAACAGCTTGGGCGGCAAGGCCACGCTGCCGGCCTTGTACTGCGCCAGGGTGGCGGGCTGGATCAGGGTGCCGACATTGGCCACGACGGCGGCGCGGCCATTGTCGAACAGGTTTTTCAGGGGCGCCAGCTGGGGATGCAGGGCGAAGGCGCGGCCCGTTTGCGCAGTGGCGGGCACGATGGGCAAGACGCCGCCCGTCTCGCCCACGCCGGGCAGATGGATGGAGTCGGCGGCGCCCGTGTTGCGCAGGCGCGTGTATTCACTCCATGACGTGGGATCGGTGGCCAGCACCGTGTTGAAGGCGTCGTTGCCGCCTGCCATGAACAGGCACACCATGGCCTTGTAGTCGCCTGCCGATTGCGCGGCGGCATTGCCCATGGCGGCCAGGTTCATGGCGAACGGCGCGGCCGTGGTGCCGGCCAGGCTCAGCATGGAACCGAGGAAGCGGCGGCGGGAAAAGGGGAAGTTTTGCATGTGATCGCTCTTATTTTTGTACCAGGTAGGCCGGCGAGGCCATGGTCAGGAAAATGGCCAGCTTGACGCGGTTGGCCTGGGCCGTGGCGACCTGCGCGGCATTGCTGGCCGTGGCTGCGGGGATGCTGATGCCATTGACGGCCGTCAGGATTTGCCCGCGCAGCCTGGCGGGCATGCTGCCATGCATCAGGAGCAGATCGATGCGGTCGAGCAGGGCGCCCGTGTCGGCGGCCAGTGCCAGTTCGCGCGTGTAGTCGGGCTTGACTTCACGGCCATCGCCGACACCGCTATTGATGGCTTCCTGCATGAAGTTCAGATAGCCGGTCACCGATGGTTCCGCCGTGATTTGCAGTTCCGGCGCCACCAGGCCAGCGCTGGCCAGGGCGGAATTGGGCGGCGTATAGGCGGGGCGGAAAAATTGAACACGGACGGCGAATTCAAGGGGTTCTGGCCCAGACCGCTCAGTGGGTCGTCCAGATAATAGATGCGGTAGCGCCCGCTGGTCGCTTTTGCATCGAAGGCGCGCATCCAGCCGGCCAGGCGCAGCAGTGGCTCACGCAGCTTGCCGGTGCGCAAAGTGGTGCCGCTTGCGGCCAGCGCCTCCGGATCGAGCAGCACGGCGCGGATGACGGCTTGCATGTCGCCGCGCACCCCGCTGCCATTGTTGGCAAACGCGGCGGCCACACGGCCCACGTAGGCTGGGCTGGGATTGCTGCTGACCAGGCGCTGGATCAGCTGGCGGCCAAAGAACGGTCCCGCATTGGGATGGTTGAACAGCGTGTCGAGCGCCAGCTTCAGGTCGGCCTGCCCGCTGCTGGCGCCGGAGATGCTCTGGCCCAGGAAACGCTTGTCGCCGCTGGAATGGAAGGCCGCGTAGTTCTGCATCGGCTTCCAGTCGCGGTCGGGATCGGCCGTACCGCCATAGAAGCGTGTGGCGCTCTGGTCCGGACCGGCCCAGCTCCAACCCGTAAAGACGCGCGCCAGGCCCGCCACGTCGTCGCGCGTGTAGGTGTCGATGGGCTTGCCACCGGACAGTTTCAGGCTGCCATCCGCATTCAGCTGGTACAGGCCGATGCTAAACAGCTGCATCACTTCGCGGGCGAAGTTTTCATCGGGTGTGCGCGTGGCCGATTCCTTCTGGTTGCGCAGGTGGGACAGGTACAGTCCCATCATCGGATGCAGGGCCACGCCTTCCAGCAGGTCGCGGAAGTTGCCAAAAGCATGCTGGCCCAGCATGTCGTAGTAGCTGGCCACGCCACGCAGCTGCGGCTGCACGGACTCGTTTTGCATGGAAATGACGAAGATTTCGGACAGGGCAAAGGCCATCCGCTGGCGCAATTGGTCCTCGCCGCGGATGCCTTGTTGCCAGAACGTTTCATAGAACGTCCTTAAACTGGTGCGTTCCCCGCCGGCAGCCTGCGCCGCCAGCATGGCGTCGATATATTTCCGATGCAAGGTTTGTGGCTTGGAAAACTGTGCGCGGAACCAGGCGTCGCTGTCGCTGGCGGCGAGCGCCTCGATGGCGGCCATGTCCGGTCCGAACGTGGCGCGGCCCAGGAAGCGCGATGCTTGCTGGCGCGTGAAGGTGGTGGCCGCCTGGCCGGCCGGGGGCGTGGTCAGGGGCGGCGGCGCGATGGTGTCGCCGGGCGTGCTGCCGGGAGCTGCCGGATCGCCGGGGGCGGTGGTCGCTGGCGGCACGACCGAGATGTCCGGGCTCTGGGTGGAGCCGGTCTTGCTGTCGCCGCCACCGCCGCAGGCGGAAAGCAGGCTGAACAAAGTGACGGCCAGCAAACGGCGCAAAGTAGAGTCAGTCATTTAGTTTCTTTCAAGCAATCAAATTCTAGCCGCTTAATTGTAGGGCTTAACTACCAAAATCCTGTTTTCAATTAAGTATTTACGTGTTGGCCACGTTTATTTTTGCCGGCCGTTGGCGTGGTGTTGAGATTGTTTTCGAAGCGGTAGCGCGAACTTTATTTTTTAAAAATAGAAAATATTTTTTGCCGTTCGCGGGCATTGTGGCGGATAGGCGACGTAATCATTCCTGCCAATTAAGCTTGTTTGAAAGCTCATCTTGACAACGAAACTCGCTTCGCCGGAAACCATGGTTTTTATCGCATCGGCGAAACGGCGTTCGCCGTCGCGTCCCGTTCTTCTCCCGCGCCCGGCTGGCATGGCCCTTGCGTCAGGGAGGCATGGGCCACCCCGCCCGTCTTTCACCGGAGCTTGCCATGACCAGCCGTCTGCTCGCCTATCGTCCCGAAATGGAATTGCCTGAGGCGCCCGGCATGCTGCCGCTGCAGCAGGAAGATGAGCTGGCCTTGGCGGCGCAATTGCTGGAGTTGCAGGCGCCATCCCAGTTCGATGCCTTCCTGGGGCACCAGCTGGACGCCACCGCGGCGGGCCAGCAGGTGCGCGGCACGCCGCTGGAAGGGCCGTTGCGCCAGTTGCTGGGCAAGGTGGTGGCGCCCCTGCTGCCCTTGCATGGCGGTTCGCCGCAGGCGCTCAAGCGCCGCGCCGCAGGCATCTTCGGCATGGAACTGGAAGGATTGAGCCCGGAAGACAAGGAATTCGAACTGGCGCGCCAGGTCGTGCATCTGATCGACGCCGTCAATACGGCGCTGGCGCAGGATGCCGGCACGGGCGCGCGCGCGCCCAGGGCGCAGGTGGAAACGGCCCTGTTGCAAGTGGCACGTACCGTGGCGCCAGGCTTGCTCAGGCAGGCGGCACAAACGCCAGGACGGGCCGGTGGCCGCTGGCGCCGCGAGGGCGGGCACATCGTCGTGCTCGATTGTTAGCCGGACGGCCAGTTCGTCCGGCACTGTAGTGTCAACCGAGGTGCTAACTTTTAGGAGCTCATCATGCATGACTTAGATCGTACGACCCTGGAATACGGCCAGGAGATGTCCGGCTTTGAAGCGGAACAGTTCGAGTTTGGCCAGGGCGAGTGGAGCGGCGAGGGCGGCGCGAACGCCATGTTTTCCGAAGCCGAGGAGATGGAACTTGCCAATGAACTGCTGTCGGTCAGCAATGAAGCCGAACTGGAACAGTTTCTTGGCAATTTCCTGCGCAAGGCCGCCTCGGTGGCGGGCGGCATCATCAAGTCGCCCGTGGGCCAGGCCGTCGGCGGCGTGCTCAAGGGCGTGGCGAAAAAGCGATTCCCCTGGCCGGCGGCGCCATCGGCGGCTATTTCGGCGGCCCGCTGGGGGCCAAGATCGGCAGCGGCCTGGCCTCGGCGGCTGGCAATGCGCTGGGGCTGGAAGCGGAAGCCTCATCGAACGAAGACCGCGAATTCGAGGGCGCCAAGCAGTTCGTGCGCCTGGCCGCCGACACCGTCAACCGCGCCGCGCAGGCACGCGGCTCGGGCGACCCGCGCGCCATCGCCCAGGCGGCCGCCAGCGCGGCGGCGCGCCAGTTCGCGCCTGGCTTGCTGGGACGCCCCGGCAGCCAGGTCGCCACGCAGAACGGCAGCGGCGCCGCTGCGGGCGGCGCCATGGCGCAGGGTGGCGCGGCAAGGGGCTCGGCGGGCATGCGCCCGTCCAGCGGGCGCTGGGCGCGCCAGGGCCACAAAATCGTCCTGTACGGCGTCTGACATCATGGCCATCGGCGCTTATGCTGCCTGGATGCTGGCGCAGGAGGCGCGCTCGCTGCTGACGCGGCTGGCGCGGCTGGAGCCGTTCGCGCTGATCGAGCCGACGGTGCTGGCGGCCGCCCTGATGCCCAGCGCCCAGTCGGCCATCGAAAGCCAGCTGGTGCAGGGACGGCGCGCATTGCGGCGCATGGTGGCCCAGTTCCAGCGCTGGCTGCGGCGCGAGCACGCCGATGGGGCCAGCATGGCCACCGCCGCCGAGGCGCAGCGCCGCTTCACCTTCCTGCGCCTGAAATTCAATGCCGCGCTGACCCAGTTCGACCTGTTCAACGAGGTCATCACGCAGCGCAGCGAGCACAAGACGGGCGTCTGGCTGGCCGGGCTCGACATCGTTGCCGCCGACGCGCTGGCGCTGCCCGGCAATATGTACCAGGCGCCGCCCGTGATCTGCTACCTGGACCGGGGGCCGGGCGCCGCCATCCGCCGCGCGCGCACGCGCCTGCCGGGCGGCGGCGACAATCCCGTCGCCATCATCCGCCTGCCGCGCGAACGCATGATCGGCAGCAGCATCGCCTCGTCGCTGGTGCACGAGGTGGGCCACCAGGGCGCGGCGCTGCTGGACCTGGTGGCGTCCTTGCGGCCCGTGCTGCAAGCCATGCAGCATGGCGGCAGCGGTCTGGTGCACGTGTGGCAGCTGTGGGAACGGTGGATTTCCGAGATCGTGGCCGATTTCTGGTCCCTGGCGCGGGTCGGCGTGGCCGCCACCCTGGGCCTGATCGGCGTGGTCAGCCTGCCACGCGTGTTTGTCTTCCGCCTCAATATCGACGATCCCCATCCGGTGCCATGGCTGCGGGTGCGCCTGAGCTGCGCCATGGGGCGGGCCTTGTATCCGCATCCGCAATGGGACCGGCTGGAGCAGCTGTGGCTGTCGTACTACCCGCTGACGGGCCTGCCGCCAGCCCGGCAGCGGCTGCTGGAACAGCTGCAGGCCAGCATGGCGGCCCTGGTGGGCTTGCTGGTGCAGCACCGGCCGCCCGCCTTGCGCGGCGGCTCGCTGGTCGAAGCCATGGCCGTGCACACACGCCAGCCGGCCATGCTGGCGCAGCTGTTTCGCAGCTGGACCCTGGCGCCGGCGCAGATGTACCAGGCCGCGCCGACCCTGGTGTTCGCCGTGCTGGGCCAGGCGCGCGCCAGCGGCACCCTGAGTCCGGAAGACGAAAGCGAGCTGCTGGGGCGTTTGCTGACCCATTGGGCCCTGCGCAGCACCCTGGACACGTCGGAACTGTGCGCCGACGTCGTGCGGCATGGCCGCCAGTCCGGCAGGTTGCTGCCGCCCCTGGCATCCCGTTTGATTATCCATTGAGGAGAATGACATGAGCAGCAAGATGAGCAGCAAAAGCAGAGGGGTGGGCCAGGCGGGCCCGAAACACCAGGGCGGCAGCATCGCTGTCACCGTACACGAGCAGGAAAGCGGGGCCATGGTCGTCAATGCCGCCATCAGCCTGTACCGGGGTGCCGAGGCGGATTGCCATCTGTTCAATGCCGCCACCTGGGTGCCCGATCCCGCCATGCTGGTGGGCGTGCGCTGGACGGATGGGCGTGGCAGCACCGTGTTTGCCGACTTGATGACGGGCAGTTACGTGGGGGTGTATGGCAATTTCCCCGCCACGGCGCCCCAGTGCGTGACGGTGCAGGCCGGCTGCAGCGCCGTGCTGTGCTTCAAGCCCCAGCTCAATCCGCAGGTGGCGCTGGCGTTTGAAACGGCCGACTGCCATCCCAGCGACTGTCAGTTCGGCAGGGTGGGCGACCGCGCCATCGCCACCGTCTCGTTTGACGGCGATCAGAGCGCCGACGGGCGCGACCAGGTGCAAGTGCTGGCCGCCGCGCCGTGGGTGCCCATGCGCGGTACGGCGAACGCGTTTTCCACGCCCGTGCGGCGCGTCGGCATGCACCGCTTCATGGGACAGATGATGCTGGCGCAGCGCCCCGAACTGCGCAGCGCCTTGCCCGTGCCGGAAGGGCTGAGCCCGAACGCCATGCTGGCCGTGGACGCGGAATACGAGACGGAAGAGCGCCAGCCGCAGCCCATCACCGGCAACGTGGGCGTATCGCTGACGCGCACGGAAACGGAGCCGACGGAAGACTTGCCGCTGTGGACCTTGATACGCAACAGTACCGAGGCGATGTCGTTTACCAATTATCTGCATTTCATGGACAGTCTGTTTTGCGGCGACCTGGCCAGTGTACGGGGCTTCGAGCAGGAGCGCTTCGTGAAAAAGGCCGACATGTTCCAGCAGCTCAAGCAGCGCCGCGCGCTGCCGTTTTCCGATGCCGATTCCTACCGCGTGCTGAAAGTGGCGACGGAAGCGTTCGTGATGGTCAATTGCGGCGTGCTGAACCAGCCGCTGGCCTTCAATCCGGCCGAGGACAACGCCTACCTGGACCGGCGCGACATACCGCAAGGACGCGACCTGGAAACCGTGCTGCGCAACGATTACCTGGAAAACATCGACGGCTTCCAGACCTTGCCCTACCTGGCCGTGATCCGCCGCAAGCTGCCCGATATCCCCATCAGCATCCCGCGGGGCCAGGAAGGCGAAGTCGACCTGTGCTTTGGCATCATCCAGGAAAAGCTGGCCAATCCTTGCCTGCTGGAACTGATCTGGTCGTACTGGCACGAAGAGGGCATGCTGGTGCAGACCATGAACGCCATCGCGCAGCGCTTCCAGAACCTGCGCGCGCCCGGCAACCATCTCGATCCTTTGTCGAACACGGAAATCGACATGCTGCGTCCGTTGAATAATTTACTGTGGGGATACACGCAGGATGAACAGCATCGGCTGACCGTGATGCGCCGGAACTATGAGTATGACCATCACTACGGTGTGCGCCTGGACGGCAAGGCAGTGCAGCACTTCCGGCCAGCCGACAGCCGCTCCAAATTCCTGGAGGCTTTCCACCACTTGCTGCGCCTGCTGACCTCGTTCTACAAGCAGGATGACGACACCACCGTGAAGGCGGACGCCTTCCCCGTGCTCAATGCATTGAAGGAAATCCACCTGATCCTGTCGCAGGGCGCGCACAACCAGTTCGGCGATTTGCCGTCGACGGCGCGCATCGAGATGCTGATGCAGCAATGGATGCTGGCGCGTCCCGAGTTCCGTGAATTCTTGCCTACGCGCGTGATGGTCGCGTATCCGGAACCGTGGATGGACCGGGTCGACGCCATGAAGAAACTGCAGGGCTGGACGGACACGAGCGTCATGCATTTCCGTAACCTGGCCATCTTCGGCGAGCAATTGCTGCTGTCTGTGCGCTACGGCAACTGGAGCGATATCTATGAACCCACGCAGGCATTCAACTGGGCGCGCTTCTGGCGGCCGCAAGTGCAGGGCTATATCCACGGCTACCGCGCCGCCACCGGGGTCGATTTGTCCGTCGACAGCAGCGACCCGGTGATCGAATCGACGATGCCTTCGGTGTTGCTGCGCCAGCGCCTGAGCCAGCAGCTGCGCAGCGTCTAGGGCGGGGGCGGGGCGCGTGCATGCTCGACTTTACCAGTGCCCTGTACCTGGGCATGCGTCATCCGGCGGCCTCGCTGGCGCCGTGGAGCAGCCTGACCCTGGGCCAGCCGGCCGCGCTGCGGGAGCCGCCGGGCGCGCAAGCGCTGGCCGCGGCCCTGGCTGCGCTGCAAGGCTGCGAGGCCGCCTGCGTGCTGCCGTCGACCTTGCACCTGTTCTGGGACCTGTTCGGCATGCTGGCGGCCGAGCGGCTGGTGATCTTAGTCGATGGCGGCAGCTACGCCATCGCGCGCTGGGGCGCCGAGCGGGCGCAGGCGCTGGGTTTGCCGCTGCGCTTGTTTCCCAGTGGCGAGATGGACGCGCTGCGGCGCCTGGTGGCGGCCTGGGGCAGGCAGGGGTGGCGGCCCCTGATCCTGGCCGATGGCTATGTGCCGGGCCGCGAACAGGCCTTGCCGCTGGCCGGCTATGCGGCCCTGGCGTGCCAGGGCGGCGGTTACCTGCTGCTGGACGACACGCAGGTGCTGGGCGTGGCGGGCGCGCACGGCGGCGGTTCGGCGCGGCTGCACGGCTTGCAGGGCGCTTACGACAAGGCGGGTGGCCACCTGATCGTCGGCGCCTCGCTGGCCAAGGGCTTTGGCGTGCCGCTGGCCGTGCTGGCGGGCAGCGGCGGCCTGTTGCGGCGCTTCGCGGCGCACAGCCAGACGCGGGTGCACGCCAGTCCGCCGTCGGCCGCCGTGCTGGCGGCCGCGCGGCGGGCCATGGCGCTCAATGCGCGCCATGGCGACGCGCTGCGCGCCAGGCTGGGGGACAGGGTGGCGCAATGGAGGAGGGGGATGGCTGCGGCCGGCATCGTCTGCCGGGGCGGCAGCTTTCCCGTGCAGCGCCTGCCCGGGCGCGCCCATTTGCAGCCAGCCTTGCGCGCAGCGGGCGTGCTGGCGCTGGCGCAAGCGGGGGACGGTTGCGGCGCGCTGACTTTTCTGCTGCGGGCCGACCAGACGCCCCGGCAACTGGAGCAGGCGATGGATTTGCTTGAACATCACACGAGGAGGCGATATGAACGAAGCGTTTGAAATGCTGCCCTTTGCGGGGCAGCCAGCAGCGGCCGGCGAGCAGGAGTGGCTGGGGGAGTGGTCGCAGGAATGGTCGCAGGAGTGGTCGCAGGAGTGGCAAGGGGAGGACGAAGCCGAGGCCGAATGGGAGGGCGAACGCCCGCGCCCCGGTGGCGCTCGCGGCGCCATGCGCGGCGGAGGGCTGCGCGCACGGCCGCCCTTGCGCGGACAGCGCCGTCCCGCGCCGCCGCGCTACCAGGCGCCGGGCCGTCGGCCGCCCCGCTATGCGGCCCAGCCCTTGCCCTATCTGCCGCCGCGCTACCGGGGCTGGGGCGGCTATGCGCCCATCTATCCCACGCTTTATCCGGCACCCTATCCCGTGGCGGAACCCGCGTTTGGAGACCAGCAGGAGCCGGAACCTGACCAGGACCAAGGGCAGGACCAAGGGCAGGACGACGGCCAGCAGCAGGGCGAGATCCCGCCCACCCTGGCCGGCACCATGGGCCGGGTGCCGGAAGCGGCCGCCCTGAATTACCTGGCGCTGGGGACGCTGGCCAATGCCCTGCGCGATCCGAATGGCCGGGGGCCGGGCCTGTATGTGATCGAGTTCGATGCGGGCGGGCGGCGCCGCGCCTACAGCGGCCAGACGGACGATCTGCACCGGCGCCTGCTGCAGCACCGGCTGTGCGGCCAGATGATGGGCGTGGACGTGAGCGGGCATCAGGTGTACGTCGCGCCCCTGTCCTCGGCGGCGCAGCGGCGTCGCATCGAGCAGCGCATCCACGACGACATGTTTGCCAACCAGCGCGGCGTGCTGACCAACCAGCGGCGCGAACTGGAACTGGCCGTACTCGGTGAAATGTGGAGCTGAATGTGGGCCTGACGGCCACGCCTTGACCATTGCGAAGGAGAGCATCATGCACCAACTCGAATGCGCATGCGCGCAATGCCGGCAACGGGCCGGCGCCGCGTTTGAAGTGCTGGAATTCGGCCCGGACTGGCCCGGCAAGGGCGCGGCGCCGGCCGTTTTCAGCGAAGAGGAAGAATTGCAACTGGCCATGGAATTGCTGGAAGTGGCCAGCGAGGAGGAGCTGGAGCAGTTTCTCGGCAATGTCTTCAAGAGCGTGTGGAAGGGCGTCAAGAAGGTCGGCTCGACTATCGCCAAGGTGGCCAAGCCCTGGGCGGCGCCTTGAAGGCCGTGGCCAAGACGGCCTTGCCCTTTGTTGGCGGCGCCCTCGGTTCGATGATCCCGATACCGGGCGTGGGCACGGCGCTCGGCTCGGCCCTGGGGCGCGCGGCCAGCAATGCGCTGGAGCTGGAAATGGCAGCCGAGGCGCCGGCCGATCGCGAACTGGAGCTGGCGCGCCGCTTCGTGCGCATCGCGGGGCAGGCGGCGCGCCTGGCGGCCGACGGCGATGGCAGCGCACGCGCCGTGGAAAGCGCGCTGACGCGGGCCCTGCACCAGCAATTGCCGCATTTCCGCTTGCCTGCGCCGCAGCAGGAAGAGGAGAGCGGGCGCTGGCGCCGGCGCGGCAACCGCATCGTCGTCATGGGCGACTGGCAATAGCGCGACTAGATGATCATCGATTGTCATTGCCATGCGGGACCTGGCGACGGCTTGAGCGGGCCGTGGGACAGCGATGCGCCGCTGCACGCCTATCTGCGCCGGGCCCAGGCGGCCGGCATCGCCCGCAGCGCGCTGTTCGCGACCTTCCACTCCGATTACGCCATCGCCAACCACGGCGTGGCGCGCCTGGTCGCCTCCGATCCGCAGCGTTTTTATGGCTTTGCCTTCGTGCATGCGCGGCGCGACCGGGGCCGCATCATGGACCTGGTGCGCACGGCTGTCGAGCGCTATGGTTTTGTCGGCATCAAGGCGCACCGGTTTGACGCGCGCATCAGCGGCGAAGTGTGCGACGCGGCGCGTTTCTTCGGCTTGCCCGTGCTGTACGACCCGGCCGGCGAAGTGGCCGTGGCCGAACTGCTGGCGCAGCAGTATCCTGACGTCAACTTCATCCTGCCCCACCTGGGCAGCTTCGGCGACGACTGGGCGGCCCAGCTGGCGCTGATCGACCATCTGGTACGCCACCGCAACATCCATACGGACAGCTCCGGCGTGCGCCGCTTTGATTTGCTGGAGCAGGCCGTGCGCCGCGCCGGGCCGCACAAGGTCTTGTTCGGCTCGGATGGCCCCTGGCTGCATCCGGGGCTGGAATTGCACAAGATACAGCTGCTGGGACTGCCGCCGCTGGATGCGGCGCTGGTCACGGGCGGCAATTTTTTGCGGCTGGCCGGTCTGGCTTGAGGCAGATCACAGGGCGGCAGGCGTGGCCGGCGGTGCTACGGCAGTAGCGGCTTGCGCCGCGCAGGCGGCCGCCTTGCGGCGTATCTGCAGGGCGCGGTCTGTCACGCCCAGGCGGGCGGCGGCGCGCTGGTTGTTGCCGTGTTCCTCGGCCAGCACCAGGCGGATGGCCACGTCGGTGGCGCAGCGCGTGATGTGCGACAGCTTGCAACCCTGGGCCAGGGCGCGCCGCACGGCCGCTTCGAAATGCTGGTCGGGCCAGCGCGGCGCCAGCAGCCGTTCGTCGGGGGGCAGGGCGCCGATGGTGATGGGGCCGGGGCCGCAATGGCGGTGCCAGATGCGCGTGACGGTCTGGCGCAGTTCGCGCACATTGCCCGGATAGTCGCGCAGCAGCAGGTATTCGCGCACGGCCGCGTCGAGCGCGGGCGGCTGTTGTTGGGCCAGTTCGGCGAGAAAATACCGGGCCAGCGGCAGGATATCGTCCTGGCGCTCGCGCAGGGCGGCGTCCGGCAACGCCAGCCGGCGATGCGGTAATACAGGTCGGCGCGGAAGGCGCCGCGCGCCACTTCGTCTTCCAGTTCGCGGTTGGTGGCGCAGACGAGGCGAAACTGGGTTGGCTGCCAGGTATTGCCGCCCACGCGCTTGTATTTGCGCTCCTGGATGGCGCGCAGCAGCTGTGCCTGCAGCGGCAGCGGCAGTTCGCCCACTTCATCGAGGAAGAGCACGCCGCCGTCCGCCAGGGCAAAAGCGCCGTCGCGCGCGGCCGCCGCGCCCGTAAAGGCGCCCCGTTCATGGCCGAACAGTTCGCTGCCAGCCAGTTCCGGCGACAGGGTGGTGCAGTCGAGGACGATGAAGCCGCCGCTGCAGTTGCCGAGGCGGTGGACCAGTTGCGCCAGTAAATCCTTGCCCGTGCCCGTTTCGCCCGTGATCAGCATCGACGCCTGGCTGAAGGCGGCCATTTCCACCACCTGGTGCAGCAAGGCGGTCCAGGCCGCGCTGTCGCCCACCAGCTGCTGGCGCACGGCGCTGGACGCCAGCAGCTGCGCCACGGCTTGCCAGCGCTGCAGGCGCGCCAGCACCTGGCCCGCATCGACGCTGCCCGCCGGCCACAGCAGGACATCGAGCGCGCCTGCCGCCATCAGCGCGCGCTTTTGCGCGCAACTGGGGGACTGGCCGCAGGCGGCAATGGCCAGCACGCGGGCATGGCCGCACAGCGCCGGCAGTGCTTGCAGCAGCGCGGCATCGGCCTCGGCAAACAGCACGATGCCCGCGCCGTCCGCCTCGCCGTCGTGCCGCCGGGCTATAGTTACCTGAGCCTGCTTCAAGGCCGCCATCAGCAAGGCGCCACTGCCAGCCGCCGCCTGCTGCACGATTTCCAGCCACACCTTGAGCGTCATAGACGGGCCATCCCAGTACGCGAGTGGCCCATCTTAGGAGTCCGATACCCCAGCCGTTTGATCTGGCGCAAGCGTGCGCGGGAGGCGCACAATGAAAAACGCCGCCTGACTCGCATCAGGCAGCGCTATTTTAATGAAGTTCAACGAACGTCACGAGAGTGCCTAGAAACGTTCAGGGCAAGGCGCGTTGCCGAAGACAGTACGAATAGTACGGCGAGGCAATGCAACGCCGCCATGGACGTTTTCTAGGTGCTCTAGTCCTGACGGACGCAGTCGACGAAGTAACCACGCTTGCCATCGACTTCGCGTTTCACGAGACCATGCACATCCGTCTCGAAGCCGGGGAAGCGCTCGTTGAAGTCGCGCGCGAAGCGCAGGTAGTCGACGATGGTCTTGTTGAAGCGCTCGCCCGGGATCAGCAGCGGAATGCCCGGTGGATACGGCGTCAGCAGGATGGACGTGATGCGGCCTTCCAGTTCGTCGATGGCCACGCGCTCGATTTCGCGGTGCGCCATCTTGGCGAACGCGTCCGACGGCTTCATGGCGGGGATCATGTCCGACAGATACATTTCCGTCGTCAGACGCGCCACGTCATAGGCCTTGTAGAAATCGTGGATTTGCTGGCACAGGTCGCGCAAGCCCATTTTTTCGTAGCGCGGGTTGGCCGCCGCGAATTCCGGCAGGATGCGCCACATCGGCTGGTTCTTGTCGTAGTCGTCCTTGAACTGCTGCAAGGCCGTCAGCAAGGTATTCCAGCGGCCTTTGGTGATGCCGATGGTAAACATGATGAAGAACGAGTACAGGCCGCATTTTTCAATGATGACGCCATGCTCGGCCAGGTATTTGGTGACGATGGACGCGGGGATGCCCGTGTCGCCGAACTGGCCGTCCAGCGACAGGCCCGGGTTGACGATGGTCGCCTTGATCGGGTCGAGCATGTTGAAGCCGGCGGCCAGGTCGCCGAAGCCGTGCCAGTCATCCTCGGCGCGTATCATCCAGTCTTCCTGGCGGCCCATGCCTTCGTCATTGAAGCTGGCCGGGCCCCACACCTGGAACCACCAGTCCTGGCCCCATTCCTGGTCGATCTTCTTCATGGCGCGGCGGAAATCGAGCGCTTCCATGATCGATTCTTCCACCAGGGCCGTGCCGCCCGGCGCTTCCATCATGGCCGCGGCCACGTCGCACGAGGCGATGATGGAATACTGGGGCGAAGTCGAGGTGTGCATCAGGTAAGCTTCGTTGAAGGCGTCCTGGTCCAGCTTGACCGTGTCCGATTCGCGCACGAGGATTTGCGAGGCTTGCGACAGGCCGGCCAGCAATTTGTGCGTGGACTGGGTCGAGAAGATCATCGATTCCTTGGCGCGCGGACGGTCCTTGCCGATGGCGTGCATATTCTTGTAGAAATCGTGGAAGGTGGCGTGCGGCAGCCATGCTTCGTCGAAGTGCAGGGTGTCGATCTTGCCGTCCAGCATTTCGCGCAGGGTTTCCACGTTGTAGATCACGCCATCGTAGGTCGACTGCGTGATGGTGAGGATGCGCGGCTTCTTGTTCTTCGCTTCGCGCGCGAACGGGTTCGCTTCGATCTTGCGGGCAATGCTTTCCGGCGTGAATTCATGCAGCGGAATGGGACCGATGATGCCCAGGTGATTGCGGGTCGGCATCAGGAACACGGGAATCGCGCCGCACATGATGATCGAGTGCAAGATCGACTTGTGGCAATTGCGGTCGACGACGACGATGTCGCCCGGTGCCACGGTCGAGTGCCATACCATCTTGTTCGAGGTGGACGTGCCGTTGGTGACAAAATAGCAATGGTCGGCATTGAAGATGCGCGCCGCATTGCGCTCGGACGCGGCGACAGGACCCGTATGGTCGAGCAGCTGGCCCAGTTCCTCGACGGCGTTGCAGACGTCGGCGCGCAGCATGTTTTCACCGAAGAACTGGTGGAACATCTGGCCGATCGGCGACTTCAGGAAAGCCACGCCGCCCGAGTGGCCGGGGCAGTGCCACGAGTAGGAACCGTCGTTGGCGTAGTGCACCAGCGCGCGGAAGAACGGCGGCGACAGGCCGTCCAGGTAGGATTTCGCTTCGCGGATGATGTGGCGCGCGACGAATTCCGGCGTATCTTCGAACATGTGGATGAAACCATGCAGTTCGCGCAGGATGTCGTTGGGGATGTGGCGCGAGGTGCGCGTTTCGCCATACAGATAAATGGGGATGTCGGCGTTCTTGTAGCGGATTTCCTCGACGAAGGCGCGCAGGGACTTGAGCGCGTGGTCCGTTTCCTCGATGGAACCGCCACCGAATTCCTCATCGTCGATCGACAGCACGAAGGCCGATGCACGCGATTGTTGTTGGGCAAATTGCGACAAATCGCCGTAGCTGGTCACGCCCAGCACTTCCATGCCTTCTTTTTCCATTGCGGCGGCAAGGGCGCGAATGCCCAGGCCGGACGTATTTTCAGAACGGAAATCCTCGTCAATGATGACGATGGGGAAACGAAATTTCATGCATGTCTCCAAAAAGCAAGCCGCCCCTGACAGATGTGAAGGGGCGGACTAGGGCGCGACGGTCAGGCGGTGGTACAACCCGGCAGCCGCAGAAAAAATAAGAACGGGATTCTCGCAGAAATGCGGCGTCTGCGGGAAAAAATATCACCCGAAAGCGTCACAAGCGTACGCTAGCGTGACGCAACGGTGTGACAGGGGTATTACAGCAACATTCTGGCTATCAATATAACCTTATCAGGCTTTGCGTTGCAGCGTGACAAAGGCGTAAGGCAGGCCGGATTTCTCCGAAACATGGGCCTCGCGCGCGGTTTCTTGCCACACGGCATGGTCAACGGCAGGGAAAAACGCGTCGCAATCAAAGGTCTGGCCGATTTCCGTGATGATCAAGCGCTGCGCCAGGGCCAGCGACTGCCGGTAAATCTCGGCGCCGCCGATGACGTAGCCTTCGGCGCCATCGAGCAGGGCGATGGCCGCTTCCACCGACGGCACCGCTTCCACGCCCTCATGGCCCCAGTCGGCATTGCGCGTGATGACGATGTTGCGGCGGTTCGGCAGCGGCCGGCCGATGGAATCGAAGGTCTTGCGGCCCATGAGGATGGGGTGGCCCGTCGTCAGGCGCTTGAAATGCGCCAGGTCTTCCGGCAGTTTCCACGGCAAGGTGTTGTTGATGCCGATGCCGCCTTGCTGGTCGGTGGCGACGATGATGGTCAAATGGCTCATTGCTTCTGTCAAAGTAGTTGGGGCATGGCCCGATGCCCGTCATTATCGTTGAAATTGCCGGCAGCCTCCAGATGCGCACGCATGGCGTCGGCCAGCGGACCCGGCGCTTCCAGCGGAATCATGTGGCCGGTGTTGTCTTTTAGTAAGTGCAGGGCGGCTTGCGGCAGGCGGGCGGCCATGGCGCGCAAATCGTCGGGATGGACGAGCTTGTCGTCTTCGGCACCCACGATCAGCACGGGACAGCTGAGTTCCGGCAGGCGCGCCATCAGGTCGGGGCGATCGATCGTGGTGAGAAATTGCGCCAGCAGCACGTCCTTGCCCAGGTCCAGGCCCATTTGCTGGATCAGGCCGGTGATGGCGGGATTGTCCAGGTGCGACGGGTGCAGCAATTCGCGCAGGCGCTGGCGCGTGATGCCCCCATAGACATTGCGCTCGAGCATGGCGACGATGCGCTGGCGTGTTGCGATTTCCGCCGGCAGCAAACCTTTGGCCGAATTGGCGATCAAAGTCAAGGACTGCACGCGTTGCGGCTGCGCCAGCGCGTGTTCGAGCGCCAGGTAGGCACCCAGCGAAAAGCCCACCAGGTGGGCTTGCGGCGCACTGTGGCTGGCGATGATCGATTGCATCTGCGCGCGCGTGCGCGCCTCGTGCAGGGGCACGTGCCGTAGATCAAAGACGCCGCCCAGGGCGGGCGCCAGGCGCGACCACAGGCGTTCGTCGCACAGGGTGCCGGGGATGCAGTCGAGTTGTATCTTATTCAAGGACATCCCGGGTTCAGGTCGCTCATGAGGGGGAAAATTTTCGTCGAGCGGCATTATCCGTCATTTTGCGCATCGGGGCGGCCGTACGGTATTTTCCGCATGGCATTATTTTCAATAGTGCGCGGCTGACAAGCAGGAACTTTATGGTAGGCTCATGGCTCATCAAGCCGGCGTGCCGGCGACGTGAGCTGAAACACCGAATACAACCCACACATTAAAGAGGAATTACCATGGCGATCAGTTTGCAAAAAGGCGGCAATGTCAACCTGAGCAAGGAAGCTCCTGGCTTGAAGAAAATCGTGATTGGCCTGGGCTGGGACCCGCGCGCCACCGATGGTGCCGCTTTCGACCTGGACGGCAGCGCCTTCCTGTTGAAAACGGATGGCAAGGCCCGCTCCGATGCTGATTTCATTTTTTATAACAACCTGAAATCGGCTGACGGCTCCATCGTCCACGCGGGCGACAATACCACGGGCGGCGGCGACGGCGACGACGAGAAAGTCGCCGTCGACCTGGCCAACGTACCCGCCGACATCGACAAGATCGCCGTGGCCGTCACTATTCACGATGCGGAAAACCGCAAGCAGAACTTCGGCATGGTGGGCAAGGCTTACATCCGCTGCCTGAACGGCGACAACGGCGCGGAAATCGCCCGCTACGACCTGTCGGAAGACGGCTCGACGGAAGCGGCCATGATCTTCGGCGAAATCTACCGCGCCGGCAGCGAATGGAAATTCAAGGCCATCGGCCAAGGTTTCAAAGGCGGCCTGGGGCCACTGGCACGCTCCTTTGGAATTAATGCGTAATCAGCAATTTTTTGCGTAAATGTGCCGGGTGGCATCGCTGCCCGGTTCTGTATCCCCCTTCTTATCTACCCTGATTCCATGGAAAACCTGATCAAAGGGCAGCGCCTGGCGCTGTCCGGCCTCGTCACGGGCAACGTCGTGCAACTGGGACTCGCCAGCGCGGGCGTGCCGCTGGATTTTGCCTGTTTCGGCCTCGATGCCGCCGGTAAATTGTCTGACGACCGCTACATGACTTTCTTTAACCAGCCGCGTACGCCATGCGGCGGCGTGGAAACGGCCGCGCCGTCCGGCGATGCTGCCGGCTTCAGCTATCAGCTGGAGCGCTTGCCTGCCGCCATCGAGCGCCTCGTCGTCACGGCCGCCATCGATGGGGCGGCCACCATGGCGCAGCTGGGCAGCGGCTACCTGCGCCTGCTCGACGGCGGGCGCGAGCTGGCCCGCTTTGCGTATGCGGGATCTGATTTCGCGCAAGAAAAAGCCGTCATGCTGGGCGAGTTCTACCGCAAGGACGGCGGCTGGCGCTTCATGGCCGTGGGCCAGGGTTTCAATGGAGGACTCGACACCCTGGTCGCGCATTTCGGCGGCGAAGTGGCGCAGGCGGACGCGGCACCGGTGCCGGCGCCCAAGATTTCCCTGTCGAAGATCTCGCTGACCAAGGCGGGGCAGACGCACAAGGTGTCGCTGGAAAAGGGCGCGGGCGCACCGAACAAACTGACCGTCAAGGCCACCTGGGTCGACAACGGCGATGGCGACGACGATAACGACGACCTTGATTTGCGGGTCGGCATCCTCTTGCCGAACGGCCAGATGCGCTTCATCCAGGCGCCGGACACGGCCGGGAACTTCGACCGCATGCCTTTCGTGCGCCACCTGGGCGACGTGGCCGGTGCGGCGGGCAAGGAACCGGCCACGGAAACGGTGGAAGTCAATCCTGCGCTGGCGCAGCATTACGGCGGCACGGTGGGCCTCGTCTTCAGCGTGTACTCGGCGGTGGCCAATGGCGCCGTTTCCGTCGCCTCCATGCGGCCGAAGATGGTCATGCAGTATGGCCAGCAGATCGTCGAGTGCGACTTCGATTTCCGCCTGTCCAAGGCTGCCGACGACGATTCCGTCTACACCTATGTGATCGGCATGGCGCGCGTCACGCCCGACAGCATCATCCTCGAGCCGTCCGGCAAGACGTCGGAGCCCGGCAGCGAAGCGACGCCGTGGCTGAGCTGGCAGGGCGAGAACCTGCAACTGGCCTTCAACGGTCCCGTCGTCTTCAAGGGCGAGGACAAGGAAGACGAAGAAGATTGCAACGCGGACAATCCGCGCCGTTACATTGTCTAGGAGATACTGATGGAAACCTTGAGCAAGGGTCAGCGCTTGCCGCTGGCCAATCTCGTTCCCGACGGCGTGCTGGACATCGGCGTCGCCGCGCAGGGCCTGGCGCTGGACGTGGCCTGCTTCGGCCTCGATGCCGGCGGCAAATTGTCCGACGAGCGCTACATGACCTTTTTCAACCAGCCGCGCACGCCGTGCGGCGGCGTGGAAGCGCGCGCGGGCAGCGGCGGCGACATGGCCGAGTTTGCCTTGCAACTGGCGCGCTTGCCGGCCGGAATCGATCGCCTTGTCGTGACGGCCTCCATCGATGGCGGCGGCGTGATGTCGCAGTTGCAAGCCGGCCACGTGCGCCTGCAGGCGGGCGGGCGCGAGCTGGCACGCTTTGCCTTTGCCGGGTCTGATTTTGCGCAAGAAAAAGCCGTCATGCTGGCAGAAATTTACCGCAAGGATGGCGGCTGGCGCTGCATGGCCGTGGGCCAGGGTTTCAATGGGGGACTCGATGCGCTGGTGCAGCATTTCGGCGGCGAAGTCGACCAGGCAACCCCTGCCGCTCCTGCCGCGGCGGCTTCGGCCGTCATGCTGGCGAAGATCAACCTGGAAAAGCGCGTCGAACGCGAGGCGCCGCAACTGGTCAGCCTGGTCAAGCAGGCGGGCGTGTCCCTGCAAAAAGTGGGTCTGCTTGACCACCGCGCCAAGGTCTGTCTGTGCCTCGATATTTCCGGCTCCATGGGACGGCTATATAAAGAGGGGCTGGTGCAGCGCTTTGCCGAGCGCATCCTGGCCCTGGGCTGCAAGTTCGACGACGATGGCGAGATCGATGTTTTCCTGTTCGGCAAGAACGTCCACCATCCGGCACCGATGGCCTTGAGTAATTGCAATACCTATGTGGGCCAGGCCATACAGCGCCATCCGCTCGAGGGCGACACGCGCTACGGCGCCGCCATGCAGGCGATCCGCGCGTTTTATTTTCCTGATGCCCGTGGCGGCGAGCGCACGCGGCCCGTCGCAGCCGAGCTGCCCGTGTACGTGATGTTCGTGACCGATGGCGGCACCAGCGACCAGGCGACGACGGAAAAGCAATTGCGCTGGGCGAGTAACGAGCCCATCTTCTGGCAATTCATGGGCATCGGCAAGGGGCGCAAGTCGAAAAGCAAGTTCCTCGCCGCCTTTGCCGATTCGGACTTCCCTTTCCTGGAAAAGCTCGATGAATTGCAGGGGCGCCTGGTCGACAATGCCAACTACTTTTCCGTCAGCTCGCCCGACGAGCACAGCGATGCGGAACTGTATGATTTATTGATGACGGAGTATCCGGGCTGGCTGAAACTGGCGCGCGGCAAGGGCTTGCTGAGGTAACGTAAAGATAGCGCAAAGGTCATCGGATGAGGCTGTACAGCCACAAGTGCAAGAGATTTGTAAATTGAAGTAAATAACAATGGTTCGCATTTGCTTTGCTCCTTGCAATCGTGGCATGCTTGAACCGTGCCCACACATGTGCTCTCACGCTGCGGCGTAGTGCCTCATCCGTAGCGTCTCGATGATCTTTTAGCCAAATGCATAAACTTCTTTTCCATTGCCTGGCGGGCGGCAGCCTGCTCGTCTCCGGCGCCGCTGTCCAGGCGCAAACCGTCACCGGCGACAATGCCGTCAAGCCGGCGCCGGCCGCCGGGTCTCCGCCTTCCGTCAGCGTGACGGCCGAACGTCCCACGGGCCGCATCGACCGGCAAGTCTACGACGTCAAATCCGACGTGGGCAGCAGCAATGGCACGGCGGCCGATGCCTTGAACAATGTGCCGTCGGTGGCCGTCGATCCCGATGGGTCCGTGTCCCTGCGCGGCAGCAGCAATGTGCAGATATTGATCGATGGCAAGCCATCGGCCATGCTGCAGGGCGATTCGCGCGGCGCCACCCTGAACGCCATGGCGGCCGACGATATCGAATCCGTGGAAGTGATCAACAATCCCGGCGCCCAGTTCGGCAACGAGGCCGGTGGCGGCCCGATCCTGAACCTGGTGATGCGGCGCAACCGCAAGCCGGGCGGTTTTGCCACCGTCAACGCGAATGCGGGCATCGCCGGACGCTACAACAGCTCCGTCTCCGGCACCTATAACGAGGGGCCGTGGGGCTACCAGGGCGGCATCAATGTGCGCCATGACGGCCGCAATTCCGTGGCCGAGGTCAGCCGCGAGCGCCTGGAGCGTGGCACGGGCGCGTTCGCCCCCAGCAGCCAGCAGTCCACCAGCAATGGCTTGAACGACTCGCTGGGCTTGCACGGCACCGTCAATTACAACCTGAACGCCAACGATACCCTGGCCGCCAGCGTGTCGTATAACGGGCGCAGCAACGACCAGCGCTCGCTCGACCGCTACATCAATGGCGACAGCACGGGCAGCACCATCGGCGACTATGTGCGCAGCACCGTGCGCAACGGCGACAGCCGCAACTACAGCTGGGGCGCGCGCTACGATCACAAGGGAGAATTGCCGGGCGAAACCCTCAAGATCGACTTGCGCGTGTCCTCGTCAACCAACGAGAGCGACAGCGATTACGCGAATACCTACGCGGTCGCGCCCGTGAATGCCTTCGACAGCCGCGCGCGCCAGCACAGCGAGACGGGCAACCGCATCGTCGACTTCAGCGGCGACTACGAGCGTCCGCTGGCGGGCGGCACGGCAAAGCTCGGCTACAAGCTGGCCGACAACCAGAGCAGTTTCGACACTTTATATACCGACATCAACCCGGCCAGCCTGCTTGCCACCGTCAACCCTATGCGCAGCAACCGTTTCGAGCTCGACGAGCGCACCATCGCGCTGTACGGCTCCTACCAGATGCGCCTGAGCGAGCGCTGGGGGCGCTGGCCGGCTTGCGCGCCGAATACACGGACTTGAACGTGCGCCAGATCACCAGCGGCGTCGAGGCCGGCAACAACTACATCAACTACATTCCCAGCCTGTTTGCCACGTATAAGGTCAGCGACGAGAGCAACTTGCGCTTCAGCTATGCGCACCGCCTCCGCCGCCCCAGCGCGGGCGACCTGAACCCGTACGTGATCTACCGCGACGAGTTCAATGTGTCGGCCGGCAACCCGAAGCTGAAACCCACGCAGACGGACTCGTTCGAGATCGGCTATGAAACGAAATTGTTTGGCCTGGAAAGCAGCTTGCGCGCCTACCACCGCCGCGACACGGACGCCATCGTCGATTACCGCTATTTCATCAGTGACAATGTGCTGCTGACAACGCGCGAAAACGGCGAGGGCAGCCATTCGAGCGGTCTGGAGTTCAGCGTCAGCGGCAAGCTCACGCCATCGTTGACCCTGAACACGAGCGGCAATCTGGCGCGCAGCCAGCAGACCAGTTCCGACGACCTGGGCAACCGCAGCACGCGCACGGCGAATGCCCTGAGCGGCCGCGCGCGCCTCAATTACCAGATCAATCCGGCGAACCAGCTGCAGCTGGCCCTGCAAATGCAAGGCAAGATGCTGTCGGGACAGGGCTACCGCTCGCCGAACAATACCTTGAACGTGAGCTGGCGCCACACGGTGACGCCGCAATTGAGCCTGGTCATGAATGTGACCGATGTGTTCAGCAGCAACAAGATGGAAACCGTCATCAACAGCGCGTCCCTGCGCGAGACGAGCACGCGGCGCTTCGATGGACGCATGATTTATGTGGGGCTGTCGTACCGCCTGGGCGGCGCCAGCTCGGCGGCGAAAGAGGGTGAGCGGGAACCGCGCTTCGGTCCGCCGGGCGGACGGGGGCCGGGCGGACCCGGTGGTCCAGGCGGTCCCGGCCAGGGCGGGCCGGGAGGCGAAGCAGGCTAGGCCGCTGCCGCTATCTCGTTCAGGAAGTCGATGAAACTGTCCGCATGGCGCTCGAAGCGCCATGCGCCCATGCCGTGTTCGGCCGTGTACACGGGCGCATCGCCGCCGGCAATGGCGCCCAGGTCCAGGCAATACGGATCGGCGCCCGCGTCGGCAATCACCAGGTACTGTTCCGGCCAGCCGGCGATGGCGGCGCTGCTGACGGTATCCCAGGCATAACCGTGCTGGGCCTTGACCAGCTCGGCCGCGCCGTACAGGCTCAAGCCCTGGAAATACTGTGGGCTGTCGATCAACACCCGCAGCGGCGAATGGCAAGCGAGGAAGCGCCGGTACTGCTCCGGCAAGGCCCAGCGCTGCGCGATGCCGGCCATGTCGGCGGCGCTGGCGATGGTCAGCCAGTTCGATGGCTGCGCCAGGTCCTGCTCCTTTTTGCGCCGGGCCGCCAGTTTTTCTCCAGCCTGGCGGCAGCCTTTTCCAGCGGCGTGCGCGGCTCATCGAGCGCCGCGTGGGTGGCGGGCGCCGCATGGCCTGCGCCATCCGGGTAGCCGTCCGCTTGCCAGGCCAGCACGGCGTCGAGCGGCAGGCTGTCGGGCTTCCAGTGGCCGGGGTCATGCGGCAAACCCGTATCGAAAGGCTGGCGGCTGAAGACGGCCAGGCTTTTCACGGCCTTGGCGCGTACTTCCAGGCGCGCGGCGCCGGACGCTGCCAGCGCCACCAGCGGCGCATAAGCGTCCTTGCCTGTGCTTTTCAGCATGCCATCGACGGCCCGGTAGGCCAGTTCGGGCTGCGTCAATGCCCATGCAAAAAATGCCGTCTGTTCATTGGCTTCCGCCAATTGCACGATATCGCTCATCAGGAAGGCGCGCCAATGCAGCAACTGGCCTTCCCTGGCGTAGGCGGTCAGGATGGCGAGCACGGCTTGCCGCTCGTCGGCAGCATGCTTTTTCAGCAGCCGGTCTTTCAGGCTGGAAAACTTCACGCCGTCCGTTTCGTCAAACAGCTTGCGGTGCAACGCCGCCAGCGGGGCGACCGCCATCAGACGGCCATCGCCGCCTTGATCGGCGCATGGTGTTCATAGCCTTCCAGCGAGAAATCCGACGGCTCGATCTTTTCCAGCCATTCCGGCTCGTACTTGCCCGTCTTGGCGTAGTCGGGCACGCGGTCGGAAATGACAAACTTGGGCGCCGGGAACGGCGTGCGCTTCAATTGTTCTTCCACCATGTCGAGGTGGTTTTCATAGATGTGCGCGTCGCCGATGAAGTAGGTGAACCAGCGCGGCGTGTAGCCCGTCAGGCGCGCCACCAGGTGCAGCAGGGCCGCGCCTTCGGCGATGTTGAACGGCGTGCCCAGGCCGATATCGTTGCTGCGCACATATAGACACAGCGAGATTTCGCGCGTGCTGGCGTTCGGGATGAACTGGTACAGCAAATGGCAGGCGGGCAGGGCGACGGCATCCAGCACGGCCGGGTTCCAGCCGTGGAACAGGATGCGCCGGCTGCCGGGATTGGTCATGATGGTGTCCAGGCACTCGCGCAGCTGGTCGACGGCCTTGTACAGCAGCACTTTTTGCACACCGTCCTCGACGATGGGGGCGACCAGGGCAAAACCGTTCGCTTGCGCATCGGCGATTTGCGCGGGCTGGTCAGCGTCCAGCAGCTTGTACGCGGGCCACTGGCGCCATTGCACGCCGTACACGGGACCGAGGTCATCCTCGCCTTCGCGGTAGGGGTTGGCCAGCCATTGCGCGTTTTCATTGGCGTTCTGGTCCCACACCTTGCAGCCCAGCGCGCGGAACTCGGCCGCGTTGCGCGAGGCGCGCAGGAAGGCGCACAATTCGCCGATCACGGATTTGAAAGCCAGTTTCTTGGTTGTCACGGCAGGGAAATTGCCGTTGGCCAAGTCGAAACGCATCATGGCGCCCGGCACGCTCAGGGTGCGGATGCCCGTGCGGTTGTCTTGCCAGCTGCCCGTTTCGAGCACGGTCTTGATCAAATCTTGGTATTGCTGCATGTATTTCTCCAACGGTAAGGATGGTGATTGTAACGCAGGCGCGACAGGCGGGCTGCGGGCCGCACACTTAATTACGCGGCCGGCTTACCTGCAAACATGACTCTGTGGTAATTTGTGTGTCCTTGAAGAAATACACAGAAACGGCAGATGCTGCACCATGTTCTTGCGACAATTTGTAAATAATAATAACGCCGCCGTGGTGGAGATGAGCAGGGCCGATTTTCTCAAGGCCAACCTGCGCCTGATCCTGGCCTGGCCCTTGCTGGGGCTGGTCCTGTGCGCGGTGCTGTGGACGGCCACCCTGCTGCAGCTGGAGGCGGAAAAGAAGGTGGCGCAGCAGCAGGCGCTCGACAGCGTCTCCTCGCAGGCCAAGGCTTACAGCCAGTACCTGCTGCGCACCCTCGAGCAGATGGACCAGCTGACCTTGCAGCTCAAGTATGAGTGGGAAAATTCGCGCGGCCGTCTGCGCCTCGACCAGTTGAAGACGCAGGGCATGTATGCCTTGCCGCAATTCGCCATCGTCGCCATCCTCGACCGCAAGGGCCATCCCGTGACGGCTACGGCGCCGCTGCAGCGCTTGCGCGTCAACGAGCGCAGCGATTTTTTGCTGCGCCACTGGCGCAGCAATTCCAGCGCGCTGCGCATCGCGCTGGGCAAGGCCAATGCCGCCAGCGAGGCGGCAACCCTGGGCGCCGGCGAAAGCCTCGTGCATTTCACGCGCCGGCTGGAAGACGAGGATGGCAATTTCGATGGCGTGCTGCTCATCTCCATCCATTCCAGCTATTTTTCCGAATTCTATAACAGCGTCAATTTCGGCAAGTTCGGCATGTCCGCCATGGTGGGCGAGGAGGGCGAGCTGTTCAGCACGCGCCTCGGGTCGCGCGTGCTGCCGAGCCAGAGCGGCGAGGGTACGCCGTTTCTCGACACGAGCTTTCTGGAAACGGAGAGCGGCGCCCTGCATTCGGGCGGCAGGATCGCTTTTTCCGACAAGCAAAGCCGCTATGTGGGCTGGCAGGCGCTGAAAGCCTATCCGTTTACGGCCGTGGTCGGCCTGTCGGATGGCGAGATGCTGCACCCCTACGAAGAAACGCGCACCATTTATATCGGCATCGCGCTGGCCGTCACCGTGCTGCTGCTGGCTTTTGCCGCCGTCGCCACCATGCTGTCGCTGCGCCTGGCGTGGCGCCACCACCAGTCCGAAGGCGTGCGCAATGCCTACCGCATGGCCACCGAAGGCACGAGCGACGGCTTTTATATCATCGCCGCCCTGCGCGGCACCGATGGCAGCATCCTCGACTTCGAGATCGTCGACTGCAACGAGCCGGGCGCCGGTTATTTTGGCGTGCGGCGCGAGCAATTGCTGGGCATGCGCCTGCAGTCGCGCGCCCACGAGCCGTATTTCCGCGACCTGATCCACAATTACCGGGCCGCCATGGAGTCCGGCTTTTCCGAGGAAGAGATCGAGCTGCCGGAAGGTAACCCGTTCAAGCTGCGCTGGATACGCCGGCGCCTGGTGCGCAGCGGCGACCGCCTGGCCGTCACCCTGCAAGACATCAGCACGGCCAAGGAGCACGAGCGCGACTTGCGCCGCCTGGCCAACGAGGACGGCTTGACGGGGCTGCCCAACCGCTACTGGCTGCAGCAATTCCTGCCCGGCGCCCTGGGCCGCGCCGCCATCGCGCGGCACATGCTGGCGCTGCTGTTCATCGACCTCGACGGCTTCAAGGATATCAACGATACGCAGGGCCACGCCGAGGGCGACAAGGTGCTGCGCGCCGCCTCGCTGCGCCTGAAGGCCGTGCTGCGGCCGGGCGACCACGTGGTGCGCCTGGGCGGCGATGAATTCGTCGTCGTGCTCGACCCGGTGGAGGACGACAGCCGCGCCGAACAGGTGGCGCAGCGCATCGCCATCGCCTTCGACGAACCGTTTTACCTGGGCAGCGAGCGCCACAAGATGGGCGCCTCGATCGGCATCAGCCTGTATCCGCGCGATGGCGCCGAGACGGAAGTGCTGCTGAAGAACGCCGATATCGCCATGTACGCCGTGAAAGTGGCGGGCAAGGGCCATCACCGCTTCTTCCAGCCCGAATTGTTCGAAACCATCCGCAACCGCCGCGAACTCGAGCAAAGCCTGGTGGCGGCGCTGGAGCAGGACCAGTTCCTCGTCGTCTACCAGCCGCGCGTCGACGCCATGAGCGGGCAGCTGTGCAGCATGGAGGCGCTGGTGCGCTGGCACCACCCGCAGCACGGCATGGTGCCGCCGCTGGAATTCATTCCCGTGGCCGAGAGCAGCGGCCTCATTTCGCAGCTGGGCGAAGTCGTCATCGAGAAGGTATGCCTGCAGATGGCGCGCTGGCAGGCCAGCGGGCTGGAACTGGTGCCCGTGTCCATCAACGTGTCGGCGCGCCAGTTCGGCCGCGGCGACGTGCACCAGGTGCTGGCGTCGGCGCTGACGCGCCACCGCATCGATGCGCGGCTGATCGAGGTGGAAATCACGGAATCGGCCATGATGGATGAACAGAACCGTGCCGTGGAGCAGCTGTCGGCCATCCGCGCGCTGGGCGTGCGTCTGCTGGTCGACGATTTCGGCACGGGATACTCCTCGCTGTCGCAGCTGCAGAAATTCGCCATGGATGGCTTGAAGATCGACCGCGCCTTCACCATGGAGCTGGGCCGCTCGGAGCAGGGCGAAGTGTTCGTGCGCGCCATCCTGTCGATGGCGCATGCGCTGGGCATGAGCGTGGTGGCCGAAGGGGTGGAGACGCGCGAGCAGCTCGACATCCTGCGTACGCTGCAGTGCAATGAAGTGCAGGGCTATTTCATCTCGCGCCCCGTGCCGGCCGAACAGATGCTGGCGCTGATGCACCAGCGCTTCCTGATACCGCTGCCAGCCCCGGCGCTGGCACTGTAAAACGTCGTGACTGGCGTGGAAAACAACGCCGTTTCATAAAAAGAGCGAACGTTCGCTTTTTTCTAAGAAATATTATATGCTTCGCTCATGCCGTCAGTGAATTGGAGTTCACGGCGGCAAGAACAGTGCAGGACGGGTGAGGTTGAGCTACCCGGGACAATGTGACGAAGACACTTCATATAATAAAGAGAGACCAACTTGAAACATAAATATCTGCCCCTCCTCATCGCCGTCGCATGCGCCGGCTTCGCATCCACCGCCCAGGCATCGGGCTACCGTTTCGGCTCGCAAAGCGTTTCCGCCCAGGGCACGGCCGATGCCAGCGGCGCCGAAGCGGCCGACGCCTCGACCATTTTCTATAATCCGGCCGGCATGTCGCGCCTGGAAGGCACGCAATTCGTGGGCGGCGGCACCCTCGTGGTACCGCATTCGACCTACACGGATTCGGGTTCGAAGCCTTTCTTCCCGGGCAACCGCACGCCTTACGCGGCAACCAAGGACTACGCGCCGGATGCCGTGTTTGCGCCGGCGCTGTATGCCAGCAAGAAAATCAATGAGCAGTGGACCGTCGGCGCTGGCCTGTTCGTGCCGTATGGCGCCAAGCTCGACTACGGCAACGACTGGTTTGGCCGCTATGCGATCACCAATATCAAGCTCGAAGCCATCGCCCTGAATCCTTCCGTCTCGTTCAAGCTGGACCAGCACCACTCGTTCGGTTTCGGCGTGACGGCCGAATACATGAAGGCGGAACTGGGCCAGGGCGTGGACGTGCCGGGTTCGGTCGCCTACCTGGGCAAGTATGCCCCTGGCGCATCGCAGGCCTTCCTGGCCAATATCGCCAAGACGCAAGGCCTGGCCGCGGCGCAAGCTGCGGGCGCCGCGTTGCAGGGTCCCATCAAGGATGGCCACGCATCGATGGACGGCCATGACTGGGGCTTCGGCTTCAACCTGGGCTACCTGTACCAGCTGAACGAAGGCACGCGTTTCGGCATCGCTTACCGCTCGTCGATTTCGCACAAGCTCAAGGGCAGCACCATCTGGGACTTCTCGCAGGTGACGGGCAACCCGGCCGTGAACGCCTTCATCGCCAAGGCGTCGAACAAGGTCAATTCGGAAGCGCTGGTGGAATTGCGCACGCCGGAAACCCTGTCGATCAATGCCTTCCATCAGATGGATGACAAATGGGCCTTGATGGGCGACGTCACCTGGACCCGCACTTCGCGCCTGCAGAACCTGGACATCCAGTTCCCGCCGACGGCCGAAGGCGCCGAGCGCATCCGCCAGAACTGGAAAGACACCTACCGCGTGTCGCTGGGCACCAACTACAAGTACAGCGAAAGCCTGATGCTGCGCGCCGGTATCGCCCACGACCAGGCGCCGGTCCGCAGCGCCGAACTGCGCCACCCGGCCTTGCCGGACAGCGACCGTATGCAGTATTCGATCGGCGCGAACTGGAAGCTGAACGCCAATTCCTCGATCGACCTGGCTTACAGCTATATCGACTTCAAGGATGCTGAAGTCAACTACAAGAATGACTGCTCGCCCGTCATGACTGGCTGCACCGGCAACGGTGAAACCACCAAGGGCCTGTTCAAGACCCGCATGCAGTTGATCGGTCTCGCTTACAACTACAAGTTCTAAGCAGGTAGTGGCGGCCGACCCGGCCGCCATGAAAGGGAAAAAGCGCCTTCGGGCGCTTTTTTATGCCGCGCCGCACGAAACTTGCTTTTCGAAAAATGTTGATTCATTATTGGAATGAAACCGGATGCAGGTCTGGATGGACATGAAAACCGACAAGGGCATGACATGCGAATTGACATTGATCAAAGCGGCGATGCCGCATTGCTGAAGGCGCCGGCAGGCGCCAGCCCGTGGCCGCCATGCGGCGCCACCCGCGGCGGAAAGGCCTGGCCATGAGCGCCACGTTTCCTGCTTTGCCGCCGACTTTCGTCCGGCCTGGCTTCGGCGACGTGCCCGTCGGTGCGGTGGTCGCCTTTGCCGGGGACAGCGCCGGTGCGCATATCGAGGCGAGCGGCTGGATGCCGTGCGACGGCCGCACGCTGGCCGCCGCCAGCTACCCCGAGCTGTTCGTCGTGCTCGGCTATCTGCATGGCGGTTCGGACGAACAATTCTGCCTGCCCGACTACCGGGGCAGCTTTTTGTGCGGCCACGCTGCCGGTGCTTCCGCGCCGACAGATATCGGCGTCAACTATCTGATCAAATTTACCTACGGTTTGCGGACACGGTAGCCATTCCGGCGTCAATCACGACCCTTTACCAGGAGACCAGGAGCGCGGCATGGCAGATTATCTTCAAGGCATGGATGTATCGGACAATAACGGCGTCATCGGATGGGGCCAGGTCGCCAGGGGCGCGGCGGCGCCGGCATTCGTCTATCTGAAAGCCACCGAAGGCGGCAGCCGGGTCGACAGGCAGTACGCCAGCAACCGCGCTGGCGCCAACGCGCAGGGCCAGTTGTGCGGCGCCTATCACTTCTTCTCGCCCTCCACGCCGGTGGCGCAGCAGGTGGCCAACTTTTGCGGCACGGTGGGCAGCGTCAAGGGCGACTTGCCGCCCATGCTCGATGTCGAACAGCCCGGACTGGCCCAGCCTGCCTATGCGGCGGCTGTGGCGGACTGGCTGCAGCAGGTCGGCGACAGGCTCGGCTGCATGCCAGGCATTTATACCAATGCCAACTTCTGGAGCAGTTGCGTGGGGGCGTTTGCGCCGTTCCTTGCCCATCCGCTATGGATCGCGCATTACACGTCCGGGCCCGGTCCCGCGCTGCCGCCTGGTGCCTCCAGCTACACGTTCTGGCAGTTTGCGGATACGGGCAGCGTGCAGGGTGTCGCCGGACCCGTGGACGTGAGCCGCTTTGCCGGCTCGCTGGCGCAGCTGCGGGCGCTGCGCTGCTGACGCCGGCCTGGCGGGAAGCCGGGGTCTAGATGCGCATGGCCTGGTCCAGCAAGGTCAATGCCAGCCGCACGCTGTCGTCCGGCAGTTCCAACAAGTTGTCTCCCACATACCACTCCACCACGCTGTGCCCGGGCAGGGCCGCGTGGCTGGCGCGGCCGAACAGCCAGATGCCGTGGTCCTCGGCCAGCTGGTTGCGGATGGCGATGGCCCGCTCGCGCGACACGGGCAGGTGCAGGTGCAGCATGTTGGCCTGCGGCTGGGCGGGGTTGACGGCGATCGATGGAAAATCGCGCAGCAGCGCGTACAGCCACTGCGTGCGTTCGAAATACTGCGGCATGGCGGCGAGGCGCGCGTCGAACTGCATGGCGGCGGCCACCACGTAGGGCGTGCGGTGCACGATGTTGCCGCCCTGGCGGCGGAACCATTCGCGCGCCCGTTCCACGAACGGGCGGCTGCCGGCCAGCATGGCGCCGCCGAGGCCGCCGATGCCCTTGTACAGCGACACGTAGACGGAATCAAAACCGTCGCAGATGGCGGGCAGGGGCTGCTTGAAGCCGGCCTGCGCTTCCCACAGGCGCGCGCCATCCATGTGCAGGTGGATGTTGTGCTCGCGGCAATGCCGCTTGATGTCGTTCAAGGCATCCCATGACGGGCGCTGGCCGCCGATCTCGCGCATCGGCAGTTCGACCTGCGCGGCGCCCAGCGCATCGGGCACGGCGCGCAGGTCGTCCGCCGTCCACGGGCGGTGCGGGTCCCCCAGCATCAAGCCCTGGAAGTGATCGAGCAGTTCATGGTTGCCCCGCTCGTGGCGCAGGATGTGCGAAGTCGGATGCAGCGCCACCAGGCACGAGCCCCGGTCCTGGCACGCCAGGCGCAGGGCGGTGACTTGCGTCATGGTGCCCGTGATGCAGAACACGGCCGCCTCGAAGCCGAGCAGGCCGGCGATCTTGTTTTCGAACTGTTCGATCAGCGCGCCTTCGCCATAGGTATCGTGCGCAACGTCGTTGGCCTCGCACCAGGCGGCCATGGCGGCGAAGGTGGCCGCCGGCGTCGGCTGGCGGTGGCCCGGCAGGACGGTATGGCAGCGCTGGCGCAGTTCAAGCTCGTTCACGGTGTTTTCCTTACAGTGTGGCCGTGGCCAGTTTCGCGCCGAAGCCGATGAACATGGCGCCCACGCCGCCGCCCATGCCTGCCGACAGGCGGCGACGGCGGCGGAAGGTCTCGGCCAGGCGGACGCCGACAAAGATGATGGCCGTCAGGTAGGTAAAGCTGATCACCTGGCAGATCAGGCCCAGGCCGATGAAGGACAGCACGGGGTTCGGGAAGGCCGGGTCGACGAACTGGATGAAGAAGGAAATGAAAAACAAAATCGCTTTCGGGTTCATCAGGCTGATGATCAGGGCCTTGCGGAATGGGTCGCTTTCCTTGACGGAGGCAGGCACGGCTGCCGCTTCGCCTTCGGCGGGCGCGGGCGCGCGCAGCTTGCGCCAGCAGCCTATCAGCATCTGCAGGCCGATCCAGCCCAGGTAGGCCGCGCCGATGTATTTCACGACATAGAACAGGGCCGGGCTGGCTTTCAGCAGCGAAGCGACGCCGCAGGCAGACAGCACCATCAGAATCAGGTCGCCGGCGAAGATGCCGAAGGCGCCCTGGTAGGCGGGCCGCACGCCGCGCTGGGCGGCCACGGACAGCACGTACATGGAATTGGGGCCGGGCAGGATGACGATGAAGATGGTCCCCAGTAAGAAGGTCCAGAAATCGGTGATGCCCAGGTTGGCGTGGAAAAGTGCGTTCATGATTATTCCGCTGGATTGAGCTGTACGTGATGGAATTGCAGTGCGGCAAGATTCGCATAGATGCCGCCCAGGGCAACCAGCGACGCGTGCGTGCCCGTCTCGACGATCCTGCCGTCTTCCATGACGATGATGCGGTCGGCCCGCTGCACGGTGGCCAGGCGGTGGGCGATGATGACGGTGGTGCGGCCCACCATGGCCGCCTCCAGCGCCTTCTGCACCAGGCGTTCCGATTCCGCGTCGAGCGCGCTGGTCGCTTCGTCGAGCAGCAGCAGCGGCGGGTTTTTCAGCAGGGCGCGGGCGATGGCGATGCGCTGGCGCTGGCCGCCGGACAGGCGCACGCCCCGTTCGCCGAGGAAGGATTTGTAGCCGTTCGGCAGGCGCTCGATGAATTCGTGGGCGGCCGCCATCTTCGCGGCGGCGATGACTTCCCCGTCGCTGGCGCCGGCGCGGCCGTAGCGGATGTTTTCCATGGCGTCGGCCGAGAAGATCACGGTATCCTGCGGCACGATGCCGATGGCGTCGCGCAGGGTGTGCAGGTCCAGCTGCTTGATGTCTACGCCGTCGAGGCGGATCGTGCCGCTTTGCGGGTCATAGAAGCGTAAAAACAGCTGGAACAGCGTGGTCTTGCCGGCGCCGGAAGGGCCGACGACGGCCACCGTTTCGCCGGCGCGGATGTCGAGGCTGACGTGGTCCAGCGCGTGCGTATCGGGGCGCGACGGATACGAGAACATGACGTCGTCCAGCGACAGCGCGGCGCCGTTCGCGGCGCGCGCGGGCAGCGGCAGCGGCGTGACGGGCGACTCGATTTCCGATTTGACGGCCATCAATTCCAGCAGGCGCTCGGTGGCGCCGGCGGCGCGCTGCGCTTCACCCATGACTTCGGACAGGGCGCCGATGGCGCCGGCCACGATGGAGGCGTACAGGATGAACTGGCCCAGGTCGCCGCCCGTCATCGCGCCTTCCAGCACGGCGCGCGCGCCCAGCCACAAGACAAACACGATGGTGCCGAAGACCAGCAAAATCGCGATCATGGTCAAGAGGGCGCGGGCGCGGATGCGGCGCATGGCCGTCATGAAGGCGTTTTCGACGGAGTCGCCGAAGCGCTTCGATTCGATCTTTTCATGCGTGAACGCCTGCACGGTGGGCATGGCGTTGAGGATTTCGCCGGCCATGGCCGAAGCGTCGGCGATGCGGTCCTGCGAATCGCGCGACAGCTTGCGCACGCGGCGGCCAAACACGATGATGGGCACGACGACGAGGATGAGCAAGCCGATGATGATGCCCGCCAGCTTGGCGCTGGTGACGAACAGCATCACCAGGCCGCCGAGGAACAGCAGCACGTTGCGCAGCGCCATGGAGATACTGGTGCCGACCACGGCTTGTATCAATGTCGTGTCGGTGGTGATGCGCGACAGGACTTCGCCCGTCTGCGTCGTTTCAAAGAATTCCGGGCTTTGCGTGACGACGTGGCGGTACACGGCGCTGCGGATGTCGGCCGTGACCCGTTCGCCCAGCCACGACACGGTATAAAAGCGCGCCGCCGTAGCCAAGGCCAGAACGGACGCCACGCCGAACAGGGCGAGGAACACCAGGTCGACGTGCTCGATGCTTTTCGAGCCGGCTGCGCCGCCGAAACCGAGGTCGATCATCTGCTTGAAGGCGGCGGGAATGGCCAGGGTCGAGGCGGCGGCCACCACCAGCGCGATACCGGCCAGGAAGAACTGCTTGCGGTACGGCGTCAGGAAAGGCATCAAGCCCTTGAAGGCGGCCAGACTGCCTTTTTCAGTTCGCGGCTGCTGCCGGTATCGGGCGTTGGTGCGGTGCTTGCGGCGGTTGCTTTGCTGGTACTGCCTGTTTCTGTGCTGGTTGTCATTGTTTTTCGCTTAGGATTTACTGTATTTCGGCATTTTATGCATTGCTTATAACTTCATCGGCTGGACATAGCCCGTCATCTCCAGGTAGGCGCGGCCGACCGGCTGGCCGTCGCGCTCCACCGTCACGGCGCCTTCCCAGTACACTGCCCCCGTCGAGCGGCGCGAATCGAGCTCCTGGTCCGCCTGCAGGGGCTTGATCTGCCAGCGCGTGGGGCCAGTGCGGATCTCGGTGGCGACCGGGTATTCGGCCTGCGTGCGGGGCGAGCGCCACAGCTGCGTGGGCGTGAAATCGACGTCGCCGGGCGCGTACTGCGTCATCTTACCGGACGCGTCGCGCCATGTCGCGTGCGCCCATAGTTTAGCACCTGTCTTGCTGCGGATATGGAAGGCCATCAGGGCGCCGCCGTCGTCGAGGTTGGCGCCTATCCAGTTCCAGCCGCTGGCGTCCGCATCGAGCACTTGGCTCGACCACTCGTGATCGAGCCAGGTGGTGCCCGTCACGGCTTCTGCCTTGCCGCCCGCGCGGGCGATGGTGCCCGTGGTACGCAGCTGCGGCTCGCTGTAGTAGTAACTCGATTGCGCGGGCCGCGCGCCTTTGCGCGAGTAGCCGCCGACGCCCTGCAGCAGCACGGCCTGCGTGGGCGCCAGGGTCAGCTGCAGGCTGAAGTCGCGCGCGGCCAGGCTGACCTTGTAGCTGCCGTCGGTCTGGCGCTGCATGCGCCAGTCGTCGAGTTTGACGTCCGTGTCGCCCACCTTGGCGTAGGCCAGGCCGAAACCCTCGCGCGCGCTTTTCTCGTCGTGCAGCAGCTTGCCCACTTTCGGGTCGGACAGGGCAGCATGGCCGATGATCAGCTGTTTCGGCGCGAAGGCGCTGGGGTTGTCCGCGTCGGCGGCCGTGGCGCTGCGAAAGAAGGTCACCTGATAGCCCAGCTGCTCGCCGCCGCTCGTTTTTACCCATCCGGTGGCGTACCACCATTCCGTTTTATACGCGGGATGGGCGCCGAAATCGTGCGGCATGCGCAGGGTCTGGCCGGCCGCCAGCGGCGTGACGGGGGCAAAGGCGGGCGGCGCGGCGATGGCGGCGGCGCTGCAAAACAATAGTAAACAAGTCAAACGGCGCATTACCAGTCCTCCCTGACGGCGCGGATGGGGCCAGCGGACAGCGCCTGGCGCCCCGCGATGAGGGCTGTGAGGGCGGCCGCCGTCAGCAGGGCGCCGGCCACGGTGGCGATCAAGGGCCAGGGCAAGTGCAGCTGCATGGTCCAGTGGAACGATTGCGGGTTGACGATGAAGACCAGCACAAAGCTGATCAACAGGCCCAGGACAAAGCCGGTGGCGATGCCCAGCGCCGTCAGCGCGCCGCCCTCGAGCGCCAGGATGGACAGGATCTGGCCGCGCGTCACGCCCACGTGGCGCAGCATGCCGAATTCGCGCGCGCGCGCCAGGGTCTGGGCCGAGAACGTGGCGGCCACGCCGAACAGGCCGATGACGATGGCGATGGCTTCAAGCAGGTACGTGACGGCGAAGCTGCGGTCGAAGATCTGCAGGCTCAGGGCGCGGATGGCCGACGGGTTCGACACTTCCAGGCTGGCGCCGAAGGGCAGGGCTTTCAGGCGCTGCTGCAGCTGCTCGCCCGTGGCATCCTTGGCCAGCCACAGGGCGGCGTCGCTGACGTCCATGTCGCCGGTCAGGGCGCGGTAGTCGGCCAGCGGCATCTGGATGGCGCCGGAAGAACGCGCATAGTCGCGCCAGATGCCGGCGACGAAGAATGGGTGCAGGCCGCCCGCCAGCGGCAGGGCCATCGGCTGGCCCGGTTTGACGTTGTACAGGTCGGCCGCCGCCTCGGACAGCCACACGGGCCGGCTGCCTGCCGGCACGGCTAATGTCTCGCCCACCAGCACCATGCTCTTGCCCGGGTCCTGCAAGTTGATGGGGCGCGCCAGCAAGATCACGTTCGGGCGTTCTGCGGCCAGCGACAGGCTGCGCACGCGCTGGAAATCCACCCTGGCCACGCCGGGCAGGGCGAGGATGGCGGCCTGCTCGCGCGGGTTCAGGGCCGTCGTGCCGCTGGCCGAGGTGCGCGCGTACACGTCGGCCGGCAAAATCTGCAGCAGCCAGTCGTCGACGGAGACGCGAAAGCTCGACACCATGATGGCCATGGCCACCATCAGGCTAAAGCTCGACAGCACGCCGCCGAGCGCGATACCGGCCTGGCCCGAGGCGTTCGCCAGGCGCGCCACGGTCAGGCTGCGCACGGGCGCGTGCTGGCTCGTTTGCGTGCGCAGCCAGGCGGCTTGCAGGGCGCGAAAGACGACGGACGCCAGCTGCGGCATCAGGGCGATGGCGCCGATCAGCAGCAGCGCGATGGACAGATAGCCGAACAGGGGCAGCTCGAACACGGGCGGCAGGATGGTCAGGGTGCCGGCCAGCAGCAGACAAGCCAGCGCGGGCCAGGTCTTCGCCAGGCGCGTCGTCACGATTTCCTCGCTGCCCGATTTCAGGGCGATGGCGGGGGCGGCGCGCGCCGCTTCCAGCGCGGGCGCGGCGCAGCCCAGCAGGGCCACGCCGAGGCCGAGGATAAAGTAGACGAAGGCGGCGACGGGCGTGAACTGCACCTGCGGCTGCACGCCCGCGAAATAGCCGGCGCCCAGGTCGCCGCCGAAGAAGCGCAGGGCGACGGCCGCCATGGCGTAGCCGCCGGCGATACCCAGCCCAGCGCCGACGATACCGAGGCTGGCGCCCTCTAACAGCACCTGGCGCAGCAATTGTCCCCGCTCCATGCCCAGCACGCGCAGCAGCGCGAACTGGCCGCGGCGGCGGATGACGGACAGCGCCTGCGTGGAAAACACGAGGAACGCCCCCGTAAACAGGGCGACCAGGGCCAGCACCGTCAGGTTGACGCGGTAGGCGCGGCTGAGGTTATTGTTGCGGCTATTCTGGTTCTCGTCATTGGGCTGGCCCACGTGGAAGCGCCCCGGGTACTGCGCTTCCAGCGCGCTGCTCAGCGCGGCCTGGAAGGCGTCGCGGTTGACGCCCTGGCGCAGTTTCAAATCGATGCGCGACAGCTTGCCCAGCTTGTTGAAGCGCCACTGCGCCGCGCCGATATCCATCACGGCGATGCGCTGGCCGGCGCGTGCCCGCTGCAGCGAGCCGGCCACGCGCAGGCTGACCGCACCGGTGCCCGATTGCAGGGCGACCTGGCCGCCTTCGGTGACATCGAGCCAGCGCAAGGCGGCCGGCGATAAAAAGAGGGCGTCGTCGGCCAGGGTGTCGAAAGGCTGGCCTTCGGCCGGCGCGCCGATCAGGTCGGGCGAGATGAAGCCGGCGCGGAAGACGTCGAGTGCCAGGATCTGCAGCGGGCCGCCATCCTTCTTGCCGCTAACGCCGGCTTGCAGTTCCAGCACGGGCGAGGCCACGGCCACGCCGTCGCGCTGCGCCAGCCACGGGTAGACGGCTTCGTCGAACAGCGCTTCGCGCCCGGCCACCTGCACGTCGGCCTGGCCGGACAGGCTTTTCACGGCCGTGGAAAATTCATTGAAGGCGGCCGCATTGATCAGGTGGATGGCAAAGCCCAGCGACACGCCGATGGCGATGGCGAGGATGGCGACGAAGGCGCGCACGGGGTGAAAGCGCCATTCGCCCAGCAGCAGCCAGCGCGACAGCAGGCGCGTACCCGCGGGATTGGCTGCCGGCGCACTCAATTCAGACATTCGACGGCCAGGCGTTCGCCGGCGCGCCGCGCTTTCAGTTGCGCCGCATCGCGGTTTTTATCGCCCGCGCCGACGGCGTCCTGCGCCGCCCATTTCTGCTCCAGCCGCAGCTGGGCGCAATGCTTCTCGTGCATTTCCTTCTGTTTGGCGGCCCGTTCGCGCGCCTGGTCTTCCAGCTTCTCGCGCTGCTTGCGCGCCGCTTCCATCTGGCTGGCCACCCGTTCCTGGCGCGTGGCGGCGCCCTTGTCGACGGCAGGCGGCGGCGAGGGCACTTCCAGGATCTGCAGCTGGCCGCCCGCGCAGGGTGTAGCGCTATAGCTGGTCCGGCCATCCTGCACGCATTTGTAGACGTCCTGCGCGCTGGCGGAAGCGGTCAGCAAGGCCATGAGCAGGAGGGGCGGCAGCTTCACAATATCTTCCCCGGATTCATGATGTTCTGCGGGTCCAGCGCCTGTTTGACGGCGCGCATCAGCTGCAGTTCCAGCGGCGACTTGTAGCGCGCCAGGTCATCCTTCTTCAGCGCGCCGATGCCGTGTTCGGCCGATATCGAACCGCCGAAACCGTGGACCTGGTCGTGCACGATGCGGTTGATGGCATCCTGGTTGGCCAGGAAATCCCGGTCTGTCATGCCGGCTGGCGGCGCCACGTTGTAATGCAGGTTGCCGTCGCCCAGGTGGCCGAAGCACACGAGCTGGCAGCCGGGGAAGGCTGACTCAAGGGCCGCATCCGTGACGGCGATGAAATCGGCGATGCGGGAAATGGGCAGCGAGATATCGTGCTTGATGTTCTTGCCCGCCTGCGCCTGCGCCAGCGGAATGTGCTCGCGCAGCTGCCATAGTCCCTCGGACTGCGCCACGGAACTGGCGACGACGGCGTCTTCGATCAACTCGTCTTCCAGGGCCGCGCCGATGCTCGCTTCGAGCAATTCCACGGCATGCGCCTCGGACTGGCTGCTGGACAGTTCCAGCAACACGTACTGCCCGTGCGCGTCGGCGAACGGACGCGGCAGTTGCGGGAACTGTTCCGCCACCAGTTGCAGACAATACTGCGACATCAATTCAAAGCCCGTCAGGCTGGCGCCGCAATGGTCCTGCATCAGCGAGAGCAGGCGCAGGGCGTGGGCGGGCGAGGGCATGGCGGCCAGCGCCGTGATGCAGGCTTTCGGCTGCGGGTACAGTTTCATCACCGCGCCCGTGATCACCCCCAGGGTGCCTTCGGCGCCGATGTACAGGTCGCGCAAATCGTAGCCCGTATTGTCCTTGCGCAGGCCGCGCAAGCCGCTCCAGATCTCGCCCTGCGGCGTGACCACTTCCAGGCCCAGGCACAGTTCGCGCGTGTTCCCGTAGCGCAGCACGGCCGTGCCGCCCGCATTCGTCGCCAGATTCCCCCGATGGTGCAGCTGCCTTCGGCCGCCAGCGACAGGGGGAACAGACAGCCGGCGGCGCTGGCCGCTTCCTGGATGGTTTGCAAAATGCAGCCCGCATCGACCGTGATGGTACGGTTGACGGGATCGAGCGCGCGGATGGCGTTCAGGCGCGCCAGCGACAGCACGACGGCCGTGCCGGCGGCATCGGGGATGCTGCCCAGTACCAGGCCCGTATTGCCGCCCTGCGGCACGACGGGCACCTGCCATTGCGCGCAGGCGCGCAGCACGCCCGCCACCTGTTCCACGGTGGCGGGGCGCAGCACGGCCAGGGCCTTGCCGGTAAACCTGTCGCGCCAGTCGGTGAGGAAGGGCGCCGTGTCGGCATCCTGGGTGAGGACGTAGGTGTCGCCCAGCAGGTCGCGGCAGGCGGCGAGGAAGTCGGCTTGGTCATGCACGGGCTGTACACTCATTTCTTGATGCTCACTTTATTCACTTTTTCCAGCAGCTCTTTGGCCATGCGCTTGGCGGCCTTTTTATACGGGCGCAGATACAGCACGGCGCAGATGAAATACAGGCAGACGATGGCCGCCTCGCCCCAGGCCATCAGGGCCGAGGTGGGGTTCCTGTCGCTGTAGCCGCGCACCACGCCTTCCGTAAAGTACAGCAGGATCACCATCGACGACCATTGCAAGGTGTAGACGTCGCGCTTGATGACGCCGTACAGGGGAATGAGCAGGGGCGCCGCCTTCAGGACGACCCAGGAGCCGCCCGGCTGCAGCGGCGCGACCACGGTTTCCCACAGCAGGCACCAGACGATCAGGGTGACGAGGCTGGCGATGGCGCCCCAGTGAAAATACCTGTGCAGTGTGCCGTGCATCATGCGCCTGCCAGTTTCGCGGCGTTTTCCGCCAGGCGCCGGCCCAGGGCGATGGCCAGGCGTTTTTCATCGTCGCTCAAGGCCTTGTCGCCGGCGATGCCCGACCAGTGCGTGGCGCCATACGGCGAGCCGCCCGTGGACGTCGTCATCAGTTCCGGGTGCGTGTAGGGCAGGCCCATGACCAGCATGCCGTGGTGGAAGAGGGGGATCATCATCGACAGCAAAGTCGACTCCTGGCCGCCGTGCAGGCTGCCCGTGGACGTGAACACGCAGGCGGGTTTGCCGGACAGGCTGCCGCCCAGCCAGTCGCTGGCCGTGCCATCCCAGAAGTACTTCATGGCGGCGGCCATGTTGCCGAAGCGCGTGGGCGAGCCCAGGGCCAGGCCCGCGCATTCCTGCAGGTCGTCCAGTTCCACGTAGGGCGCGCCGTCCAGCGGCACCTCGGGCGCCGTCGCTTCCGTCACGGTGGAGACGGCGGGCACGGTGCGCAGGCGCGCATCGCAACCGGGCACGCTTTCCACTCCCTGGGCTATCAGCTCGGCCAACTGGCGCGTGGCGCCATGGCGTGAATAAAACAATACGAGAATAATCAGATTGGTTGGCTTCATCATTGGTATTATAGGGCGCTTTACAGCCTGATACGACTGCTGTCATGGCGCCGTTCTGATTTTGCACATGTTTTCAAAATATATATTCCCGTTCTTCCAATACCTGTGGCGCACCCTGAGCATGGGGCTGGACGTCGTGCGCGGCCTGACGTGGTCCGAAACGCGCGACCTGCTGCAGTTCGCGCGCCGCCGCGTGCGCGAGGAAAGCCTGCCGCAAGTGGCCGGCAGCCTGACCTTCGCCACCGTGTTCGCGCTGGTGCCCCTGCTCACGCTGGCCCTGGCCATCTTCACCACCTTCCCCCTGTTTAATACCTTCCGCCACGCGCTGGAAGACTATTTCGTGCAAAGCGTGATGCCCAAGGGCATCTCGAACACCATCCTCGACTACCTGACCACGTTCGCCTCGAAGGCCACGCGTTTGTCGGCCATCGGCGCGGGCGCCCTGATCGTCACTTCGGTGGGCATGATGGGCTTGATCGAGCGCGTCTTCAACCGCATCTGGCGCGTGCGCCGGGAGCGCCGCTGGACCAAGCGTTTACTTGTCTACTGGGCCATCGTCACTCTCGGGCCGCTGCTGGTGGGCGTGTCGCTGACGGTGACGTCGCGCCTCTTCATGGCCACCAGCGGCGTGGTAGGCGCCGTGCCTTTCATCGGTGCCGTGTTTTACACGCTGGTGTCGATCGGCCTGACCATGCTGGCGTTTACCTTGCTCTACATCGCCGTACCGAACCGCGACGTGGACTGGCGCGACGCGGCCTGGGGCGGCTTGCTGGCGGCGCTGGCGTTCGAGGTGGCCAAGCGCGGCTTCGGTGAATTCATCCAGGAGTTCCCCACCTATTCGCGCATCTACGGCGCGCTGGCCGCCTTGCCGCTGTTCCTCGTGTGGATTTACCTGAGCTGGATGATCACCCTGGTGGGCGCCTTGCTGGTGGCCGCCTTGCCCGTCGTGAAATACGAGCGCTGGTGGTACGAGGCGGCGCCGGGCAGCGAATTCGTCGATGCCGTCGCCATCCTGAAAGTGCTGCACCAGGCTTGCCACTGCGCCGATTCGGCCCTGGTGGGCGCGGCCGAGATCCGCCGCAGCACGCGCCTGGGCTTCGAAGAGATGGAAACCCTGCTCGACAAGATGGTGCAGCAGGGCTGGGTGGGACGGGTCAACGTGGAAGGCGCCGTGCGGGTGCAGTGGGGCAAGCGCGTGGCCGACAGTTCCGATCACTGGGTCTTGCTGGGCAACGTCAACCGCATCAGCCTGGCCGATGTCTACCGGCTGTTCGTCTTCGGCGGCATGCGCGTGAACTCCGGCTACCCCGCCGGCTCCACCAATGAACGCGACATCAGGGCGGCGGAAGAAGCGGCCGCGCTGGCCGCCCAGGTGGAAAACGCCGTGGAGCAGGGACTGGGCCTGAGCCTGGCGCAGCATTTCGGGGAAGTGCGCTGCAATTGACGGGCCGGGGCCGTGCGCTTCCTGCCGGCATCCGCCTCGCGCGATAGGGACACATGTCATAAACTGGTCACCGAAGGCCGGTAAGCTTTCCTCTCCATTCATCTTGTAGAGGAAGCAAATATGCGTTGTCATTTGAGCGGTTTGAATTTGTGCCGCGGCCTGGCCATCGTGATGGTCAGCGGCGTGCTGGCTGCCTGCGGCGGCAGTTCCTCTGCCGCTCCCGACGCGGTGCCCAAGGAGGGCGAAGGACTGCCGCACCAGCTGGTCGGCTGGGCAGCGTTGCCTGACACGGCGCGCTGGCCGGGGCCGGTTTCCGGACAGTTTACGGCCGCGGTGCTGGGCGTCAGCCCGCCGTTTGCCAACGGCGTGCCGATTCCCGGCTTCTCCGCGCTGCTGAGGAATGACGACGGCAGCTGGACCGCCATGGCCGACAATGGCTACGGCGCCAAGGGCAATTCGGCCGATTTCGTGCTCGGCCTGTATAACGCCAGCATCAACTTCCGCACGGCCGCAGACGCCAGCAAGACGCCGGGCAGCATCAAGATCAACAGCTTCCTCGCTTTCAACGACGCCAGGGGTTTCTTAAACGACGGCAAGGGCATCGACCTGAAAATCACGGCCGACCATGTCAACTACCCAAGCAACACCTCCGGCGGGCTGGTCTTTTCCGACAGCGGTATCGCCGTCGATGCGCGCATTCGCGCGGGCCGCCTGCTGACCGGTTTTGACTTCGACATTGAATCGCTCGCGCGCGCCGCCGATGGCACCTGGTTCGTGGGCGAGGAGTTCGGCCCGTACATCCTGCACTTCGACAAAAACGGCACGCTCATGGGCGATCCCGTTCCCCATCCCTTCCTGCGCAGCCCGGCCAATCCGGAAGTGCTGGGCAAGGGCGCCAGCATCACCGTGTCGGGCAGCCGCGGCTTCGAAAGCCTGGCCTATAACGCCGACCACAGCCTGCTCTACGCGGTGCCGGAAGCGGCGCCAAGCGACCCGTCGCTGCGGCCCGTTGCCGCGGATGAGCGCTACCTGAATATCTTCGAGTTCGACCCCGCCGCCATGCGCTACACGGGCAAGAACCTCGTGTACCGCAAGGATGGCGCGGCCAAGGATAATGGCGTCGTGATCGGCGACATGACCAATGTCGGCGGCAGCAAGTTCGTGCTGATCGAGCGCGACGGCTTCTGGGGCGCCAAGGCCGTGATCAAGCGCCTGTACCTGGTCGACCTGAAGGAAAAAGATGCTGATGGCGCCCTCAAGAAAACGCTGCTGGTGGACTTGCTGAACATCTCGGACCCCAAAGGCATCGGCGGGCAGGCCAGCAATATGCCCGTGGGTAAGTTCAGCATGCCGTTCGACTCGGTGGAGAGCGTTGAAGTCCTCGATGCCCACACGCTAGTCGTGGCAATTGACACGAACTACCCCGGTGAAGACGGCCGCAAGCCAGGCAAGCCGGACGATACCGAAGTCATTACCCTGCGTTTTGACAAGGCGCTGTTCGACCGTTCCGTCAAGTAAATGACGCACCCGGCAAGCAACGGCGTTCCATGTTGCCGGCCGGGTGCGATATCAGCAGACGGGCCGGCAAGCCGTCACAGCAGCACGGGCCGCAGGGCCGCCTGCAGCGCCGCCTTGCTGAACGCGTCCGCATCCTGCGCCCGCACCACGCCCAGATAATACGTATCCTCGCCGCCGTGCAGGTTCACCAGGCGCAGCTGATGCGGCGCCAGGTGGGCGGCGATGGCGGCCAGGCCTTCGGCCATCGCATCGCCGTCTTCGCGCTCCGCCCAGGAAAAATCGCGCAGCGCGGGCAGGCCGATATGCTGGGCTATGCGCGGCACTTCATCGACGGACTTCCAGTCCAAGGTGGTGCCGTGGCCCAGCGCATCGGCGGCCGTGGACCAGAGCAGGAAGAAGCACGCCGCTTCGGGCGTATCGCCTTCGTATTCCTCTTCCGGGTCGTCCTCGGCCAGTTCTTCCAGCGTGATGTCCACGCAGCGCGCGGCCAGTGCCGCATCGCCCGGCAGGAGCAGGGCGGCCAGGGCGCGCAACTGCTCGCGGTCGGCCTTGGCCAGGATCTGCGCGGGCGTAAAACTGCGGCGCTTGGCGGGCTTTTTCTCGGGCTTGTTCTTGCCCAGGCCGATGGACTCGCTCAATTGCGCCGTGATGGCCGCCTTGAAGTTGTCCACGGTGTCGAACTGTTCCAGCAGCTGGCCCGTGAAATCCATGCTCCAGGCCATGCCATCCTTGACGACATATAAAAAATCGCCTTGCACGGCCACGCCGCGCAGATGGTGGGCGGGCGGATACCGCGGCGTGAAGGCTGGTTTTCCGTCCAGGGTCAGCATGCACGCGAGGCCCTGCGCATCGATGGCGAAGATCAGGTTCTTGCGCAGCTTCGGTGGCGACGAGGTAGTGGCGCAATCGATGGCTTCATACCGGCAGGGCGCCAGCAGCTCGCCCTGGCTATTGACCAGGCCAAACAGGAAGCGCCCGGCGATGCGCTGGCTGACGATGGCGATTTTCTTCTTCGTGCCGAAATCCTGCACGCAGCTGTAGGCGGGCGGCACCACGACCTTGCCCGTCTTGTCGACCACGCCGTGCACATTGCGCCTGTCGTCATCGTTTGTCTCGCCTGTCTGGCGCTCGATGTCGATCAAGCCGTCGTCGCGCTGGCAGATGTTGTCGACGCCATCGATCAGCAGCGCGCCATCGGGCAGGCGCAGCAGACGGCTGGCGCCGTCCGGTGCGATTCTCTGTACCAGATGGGGGCTGATGACGTACAGGGCGCCGGGGGACGGCGGCAGCACCACCGTGCCGTTGAGGTCCAGCACGCCGTGCGCATCGGGGGCGTCCGCCGTGGCAAAGGTGATCCAGCCATCGTCCGCGTAGTAGACGCCCAGGTCGACATAGCGCTGCGACAGGGGCACGATCCAGCGGCCATAGGGCGTAACCAGGCCGGTGACGTCCGGTGCGCCGGCGGTGCTCACTGCATAGCATAGCGCGTCTTCTTCCCATCCCGCCACTTCCATGTCCTGCAGGAAAGGCAGTTCGTCCGCGCCGCGTTCCTCGACGTCGGCCAGCTGCGCCTCGGCCGTGGCCGACCAGTAGCCGGTGGCGGGCGATGCGGCGCCGGCGGCCAGCAGAGGCGCCAGGGCATCGCGCTCGCCGCGCTGCAGGGCAAGGTGCAGGGCTTGCGCCTCGGCGCGCAGGGCTTCGAGCCCGGCCGCGTATTCCGGCGTGCCGATGTCGTGCGCGATCAGCTGCACGCAATCGAGGATCAGCCACGGCTGGCCGCCCGCCAGCAGGGCGCTGATGGCACCGCGCGCGACGATGGCGGCCGCGTCGCGCGGCCGGTCCATCAGCGCGGACAAGGCTTGCCAGCTGGCTTGCGCCTGCGCCATCGGCGCGGCCAGCACGCAGGGGCAGTCTTCGCCATCGCCGTAGATGGGCCAGGCGACGGCTTGCGTGCCGGCGCCGATGAGCAGCTTGAACAGCATGGGAATATCGCGCCGCCATTCGGCCAGGCCGGTGATGGCGTCGGTGTCGAAACCGGCCTGGCCGGGTAAAAGGCGGTGCTGAACAGGGCTGCGGTATGGATCATTGATATTTATCTAAAAGTAAACGGGACATTCAGGGCGTGGGCGGCATCACCCAGTGCGCCAGCGCGCCGCGTTCCAGGCCAAGATGTTTGGCCACGGCGGCCGCCTCGAAGGCCCACAGGCCGTAGTAGCCGCCCAGGCCCTGCGCGCGCAAATGGCCGTTGAACCAGTCTTCGCGCACCAGCGCCGTGTGCCAGCTGGCCAGGTAGTGCCGCAGGTGCTCGAGCTGCTGTGCGCGATCGTCCGCGTCCAGGCAGTCGAACAGGGCGGTATAAGGTTCGGCGAAATACCATTCGTCGACGGCGGGGCGCCGCGGATCGATGGCCGCCAGCAGTGCTTCGTACACGCCGTCTTCGCCATCGAAGGCCGTCTGCAGGGCGGCCAGGCGCATGGCCAGGTCGTGGCGGCCGAACAGCAGGGCCGCGCCCAGCAGCTGCAGGGTGCGCGCATAGTCCGTCAACTGTTCGAAATCGAAGGCGGGCAGGGCGTCGTCATCGTAGGCGGCGGCCAGGGCCGCGCGCGCCGCTTCGCAGGCGGCGATGGCCGCTTCCAGCGCCGTCTCCACATCAGGCAAGGGCAGGCCGGCCGTGTAGCGCAGCGAGAAGACCTGGTAAGCCGTGCTGGCGGCCGCGCACGCCCAGTAGGCGCTATCGCCGCCATCGACTTCCGCCTGCGCCTGCGCGCGTCCGTAGGCGGCCAGCAGGGCGTCGAGATAGGCGAGGTTGCGGGCAAAGTCGAAGGGTGCGGACGGCGTCTGGCGCGGCGTCCATGGCCAGGGCGCGGACGAAGGCAGACAGGTGGCGGCGCAATCGCGCTGGATGGCCCAGTCGGCGAAGATCTGCTGCAGATATGCCGCCGTCTCTTCGTCGTGGGCGATGGCGCCCGCGCCCACCAGGGTCGTGCCCAGCAGAGTGTAGCCGGGGAAGCGGCTGCTCTCGTAGGCGATGGTGGTCACGCTCTGGATGGCCTTGCCGTCGCTCAGGTCGCGCACGCGGAAATACACGTCGTCCCAGCCCGCCAGCGGCGCTTCCGGCTGCCCCGCTGGCAAGGTGGTCCAGCTGCCATCGGCCTCTTCTTCATAGGCGTCGAGCAGTTCGTCGATGCCGCCGGGGCGGTCGATGCGGTTGTTGGCGTCGTATTGCAGGCCCAGTTCGGCCGCAAACGCGGCCGCGTGGCGGCCCGCGAAGACCAGGTACTGGGCGTTCAGGGTGCCGACCAGCAGGTCGCTCGCCTGGCCCGCCACCGTCAGCGCCTGCGGCAGCCGGTACCAGTGGTGGCCAGGGATGCCGGCCATGGGACCGTTTTCGTCCGCTTGCGGGTTGGCGCAGCGTAGCTGTTCCAGCCAGTTGTAGCGTTCGTGCCGCTCCGCCTCCGTGCCGCTGCCGCGGCCGGTCAATTCATCGAACAGGGTATTCAACAACATGTGCATCTATCCTAAAAAAGCGTTCATGCCGCTGCCGTTTGGGCGAACGCAAACAGCGCGTCGAGCACGGCGTCCGGCTGCTCGGCCATCAATTCGTGCCCGCTGTCGACCTGCACCACCTTGCCATGCGCGATGGCGGACGTCAGCCAGCGGGTCGATTTGGGCGGCGTCATCATGTCGCGCGCGCCGAAAATGAATAAAGTGGGGCAGTGTATCGAAGCGGCGGCGATTTCGCCGTTCGCATAGGCATTGCAGGCATAAAAATCCGTGTGAAACACGTGACCGGGGTTGAGGGCCGCGATGCGCTGCTTCAGGCGCCGCGCGCCGCCCATGGCGTAAAAGCCCGGGCCAGGAAACGACGGCTTTTGCGCGATCGACGAGTGCGACCAGATATTGACCATGTCGATGGCCGCCTGTTCATCGTTGAGCGCCGTTTCCAGCAGGGCCGGCGAGACTTTCATCGGGTAGGTGGAACCCAGCATGGCCAGGTGGCTGACGCGATCCGGCGCCAGGAATGCCGCTTCCAGCGCGATCAATGAACCCATGCTGTGGCCGACCAGCATGGCCCTGGATGCGCCGGCCCCGTCCAGCACGGCGAGAATCCAGCGCGCCAGTTCCTCGACCTTGGTTTTCGCCGCGCCGCCGCTGCGGCCATGGCCCGGCAAGTCGACGGCCAGCACGTTCCAGCCGTGGTGGGCGAAATAGCGCGTCTGCAAGGCCCACACGGAATGGTCGTTCTGCGCGCCGTGGATGAAGACGGCCGTGGGCTGGTTCGGCTTGAATGGCTTGCCGCCCGTGTAGCAGTAGGCCGTGGTGTTGTCGATGGTGAGCAGCATGTCAGGCGCCTTTCTGCGACAGTTTCAGGCCACGGGCCAGGTCTTCGATCAAATCGTCGGCGTCTTCCAAGCCCACGGACAGGCGCATGGTGCCCTGCGTGATGCCCGCCTGCGCCAGTTGATCGTCGGGCACGCGGAAGTGCGTGGTGGAGGCGGGGTGGATGACGAGCGACTTGGCGTCCCCCACGTTGGCCAGGTGCGAAAAGATCTTCAGGCTGTCGACAAAGCGCTGGCCCGCCGCACGGTCGCCGCGCAGGCGGAAGGTGAACACGCCGCCCGCGCCCTTCGGCAGCAGGGTTTTCGCCAGTTCGTAATCGGGGTGCGACGGCAGTTCCGGGTAGGACACGGATTCCACGGCCGGATTGGCCAGCAAAAAGTCGATGACCTTGCGCGTGTTGGCCACGTGGCGGTCCATGCGCAAGCCCAGGGTTTCGATGCCCTGCAGGATGGCGAAGGCGTTGTGCGGGCTCATGACGGCGCCGAAGTCGCGCAAGCCTTCGCGCCGCGCGCGCAGGGCGAACGGCGCCACCGTCGATTCCTCGGCGAAGACCATGCCGTGAAAGCCGTCATACGGTTCGCACAGTTCGGCAAAGCGGCCCGTCTTGTCGTAGGCCGCCTGCCAGTCGAAGGTGCCGCCGTCGACGAGCAGGCCGCCGATGGCCGTGCCATGGCCGCATAAAAACTTGGTGGCCGAGTGGAATACCAGGTCGGCCCCATGCTCGAAGGGACGCAGCAAATAGGGCGTGGTAAACGTCGCATCGAGCATCAGCGGCAGCTGGTGCTCGTGCGCCAGGGCGGCAATCCGGGGGATGTCGAGCACGTCGAGGCCGGGATTGCCCAGGGTTTCGGCGAACAGCACTTTGGTATTCGGGCGGATGGCGGCGCGCCAGGCATCCACGTCGCGCGGGTCGACAAAGGTCGTCTCGATGCCGAAGCGTTTTAATGTATACGCCAGCAGGTTGTGCGAGCCGCCGTACAGGGCGCGCGAGGCGACGATGTGCGAGCCGGCGCCGGCGATGGTGGACAAACCCAGGTGCATGGCGGCCTGGCCGCTGGCTGTGGCGATGCCGGCCACACCCCCTTCGAGGGCGGCGATGCGCTCTTCCAGCACGGCGTTGGTGGGATTCGAGATGCGCGAATACACGTGGCCGGCCCGCTCCATATTGAACAGCGAAGCCGCATGCTCCGAGCTCTTGAAGGCGAACGAGGACGTGAAATGGATGGGCGTGGCGCGCGCGCCCGTGGCCGGGTCGGGCGCCGCGCCCGCATGCAGGGATAAGGTATCGAAACCGGGGTATTTCGGGCCGCTCATGGTGTCTCCGCCAAGTTTTATAGTGGCAAGATCGTAACCTGATTTGCATCTGAGCAAAAGGGCTCCTGTGCAGGGCGCATGGGGCCGTGCTGGCGGACGGCCAGACTCAGCTCGCGTGTAACCTGAAGTGTAAAAAAGTGACCGGCGCGGTGCGGCGGTGGTACGATATCGTATCAGCGATATTCGGGCTGTTTTACCTGTGCGCGTGCGCCGCGCGGCAGGGAAGCAGTGGCAAGCGAACGAAATCCTGGGCTTCAGGCGCACTCTCATGCATGTCCACCAGGAAAGATTTTATGCCCGCAATATCGTTCGACGGCTCCCTTGCCGTTCCCGGACCTTCTATCGTCGACGGCCTGTGCCAGGCAGGCTGGCTCATGCAAGAACACTTTATTTCCCCTGAACTCAGCCGCCAGCTGGCCGCCGAATGCGTGCAATCCATGCTCAGCGGCAAGATGAAGGGCGCCGGCGTGGGCAGCGGCCATGCGCCGCTGCTGCAGCCGGATATCCGCGGCGACCATATCGAATGGCTGGAAACGGGCCGTTCAGAAGCGTGCGACCGCTACCTGGCACACATGGAAGCGCTGCGCCGCGTGCTCAACCGTGAGCTGTTCCTGGGGCTGGAAGAGTACGAAAGCCATTTCGCCCTGTACGCGCCGGGCGCCTTTTACCGGGCTCATCTGGACCGTTTCCGCGACGACGACAAGCGCACCGTGTCCGTCGTGCTGTACCTCAACGACGACTGGCTGCCCGGGCACGGCGGCGCGCTGCGCCTGCACCCGCAGGATGGCGGTCAGGTGGACATCTTGCCGCAGGCGGGCCGCATGGCCATGTTCCTGTCGGGCGAGATGCTGCACGAGGTGCTGCCGACGGCGCGCGAACGCCTCTCGATTGCCGGGTGGTTCCGCCGCCGGGGCTGATGAAAAGTTGCGCGCAATCCCTCTTGATTTGATTGCGCGCAAGGCTGGATTTTTCCGCAGGCATAGGCTACAGTCGCAGTAAGGGCTTAGAATAACTAAAATACCAATCACGCGGACAGGACGGCCAATATGAAAGTATCTGAAATTCTCCAAGTCAAGGGCAACATCCTCTACACGGTCACGCCTGACCAGCCCCTGCTTGACGCGGCCAATACCATGGCTGAAAAAGACATCGGTTCGCTGGTGGTCATGGAATTTGGCGACCTGGTCGGCATGCTGACCTTCCGCGAGGTGCTCAACGCCTTGCATGAAAACGCGGGCCAGATCGGCGGCGGCACCGTGCGCAAGCACATGGATGACCATCCGATCACCGTGACGCCGGATACGGAAGTCAATGAAGTGCGCCGCATCATGCTGGAAAAGCACGCGCGCTACCTGCCTGTCATGAACGCCAAGACCCTGCTGGGCGTCATTTCCTTCTACGACGTGGCGCGCGCCGTGCTCGAAGCGCAAAGCTTTGAAAACCAGATGCTGAAAGCGTATATCCGCGACTGGCCGGCCGAAACCACCGATTAAGCTTAGCTCATGCAGTAATAACAACGCCGGCAACAGCCGGCGTTTTGCATTGTGAATGCAAGCCGGCGCCTACGCCGCCCCCTGCAGCGCCTCGTTGTTCAGCCAGGTGCCCAGCGCGGCGGCCGTCATGGGGCGGGCGAACAGGAAACCCTGCGCCATGGGACAGCCCAGCGCCTGCAAGATCTGTGCTTGCCGCTCGTCTTCCACGCCTTCGGCGATCACGGCCAGGCCCAGGTTGCGGCCCAGCTGGATGACCATTTCGGCGATGCTGCTGCCGCGCGCGGATCCCGTGATCTCGGTGACGAAGGCGCGGTCGATCTTCAGGCGGTCGACCTGCAGGCGCTGCAGGTAGGACAGCGAGGAAAAGCCCGTGCCGAAGTCGTCGATGGCGATGCTCACGCCCGTCTGCTTGATCTGCCACAACATCTTGATCAATAAGTCCGGCTCTTCCATGGCCATCGACTCCGTGATTTCCAGCTCGATGAACTCGGGCGGCGCCTGCGTTTCTTCCAGCGCCGCGCGCAGCATTTCCAGGAACAGCGGGTGGCGGAACTGCACTTGCGACACGTTGACGGACATGACGAAGTTGCGGTGGCCCTGCTCGCGCAGCAGCACCAGTTCGCGGCACGCCGTGCGCAGTACCCATTCGCCCAGGTCGATGATGATGCCCGAATACTCGGCGATCGGGATGAAACGGTCGGGCGAGATGAACTTGCCGTCCGGCGTCTGCCAGCGCAGCAGCGCTTCGGCGCCCACGGGGCGGCGCGTGGTCAGGTCGATTTGCGGCTGGTACACGACAAACAGCTGGTCCTGGCTGAAGGCCGTGCGCAGCGCGTGCATCATGCGGACTCTTTCCCGGATTTCGATGCCCATGCTGCGCGAGAAATAGAAGTGCCCGGCCCGCTGCTGGCTCTTGGCCCGTTTCAGGGCGATATCGGCATCCTTCAGCGCATCGGCGCCCGTGCCCGCATGTTCGCCCAGGCGCACCAGGCCCAGGGTGGCCGACAGCTGCACATCCTGGCCATCGATGCAGAATGGCGGCTGGAACAGGGCCAGGATCTTGCTCGGGTTGACTTGCGACGAGTCGCCCAGCACGCAAAAGATGTCGCCGCCCAGGCGCGCCACCGTCAGATGCGGTCCCAGCTGGGTTTGCAGCCGGCCCGCCACGGCGATCAGCAGGGTGTCGCCGAACTGGTGGCCCAGCGCGTCGTTGGTCTCGGCAAAGTGGTCGAGGTCGACCAGCGACAGGGTGGCGTCGTCGCGCGCGGGGCCGGCCAGCGTGGCGTCGAGGATTTCCACCAGGCGCGTGCGGTTGGGCAGCTTCGACAATTGATCGTAGAAGGCGGCGTTGTGCAGGTGCGATACCAGCTCGACGTTGTCCAGGCCCACGGCGACGTTGCTGCAGAACACTTCCAGCAAGCTTTCGTCGATGGCGGAGAGGGCGCGGCAGCACGAGGTAGGCGGCCGCGTCGCGGCCGGCCTTGCCCGCGAAGTACAGCGTGGCGTAATCGTGCGCGTAGACATTGCGCCGCTGCGCCAGCGTATGCTCGATGGCGGCCATCACGCGCGGGTTCTGCAGGCCGCACAGGGCGCTGTGCGGCAAGCCGGAAAAGCTGCCCGTGCAGGCCGAGACGAGCAGTTCCTTGCCGCCATTGTCCTGCAAGTCCTGCACGCACAGCACGCCGTCGGCGCGGATGCCCAGCAGGTCGGCGATCTGCGCCAGCACGCCGGCCGAGAAGTTCTGCACGCCGTGCAGCGCCATCAGCTGCGTGCTGGCGTGGACGATCTGGTCCAGGCCGCGCCGGCTGTTGCTGATCGAACGGATCTGCTCGTACGAGCGGATGGCGGCCGTCACCGTGGTAAACAGCTTGATGCGCGTCAGTTCGGACTTGGTCTTGTAGTCGTTGATGTCGAAATCGCGGATGGCGTCGATTTCCGGCGCATAACCGGGCTGGCCCGTGCGCAGGATGATGCGCACGTCCGTCATCTTGAGGGTTTCGCGGATGTAGCGCACCAGGTGCAGGCCCGCGTCGTCCTGTTCCATCACCACGTCGAGCAGGATGACGGCGATGTCGTCTTCATGCTTGAGCAGTTCGCGCGCCTGGCCGGCCGAATACGCATGCACGAATTCCAGCGGGCGGTGCTGCATTTCCAGGTTGCCCAGGGCGAAAGTGGTGGTGGAGTGGACGTCTTCATCGTCGTCGATGATCATCACCCGCCAGACGCTGCGCTGTGCGGCGGCCAGCGGCGCCGCTGGTTGCTCATCGAGGAATACCAGATCGTCGTGATCGTCCTTGTTGGCGTCAAGGGGGATGATCGGTGCGGGCATGTATAGCTTCTCCAGGATGACTCAGTACGGGATGTGAGCACATCAGAAATGTCCATGGCGTTGTTGCACCGCCTCGCCGTACTTGCGTACTGTCTTCGGCGGTGCGCCTAGCCCTGGCCATTTCTGATGCACTCAGGTCGCATCGAAAATGTAGCACTCAGGTGCTGCCGAGGCTCGCACATTTTCTGATGGTCCATCGTCCAAGTATATAGCTATTTAATAAGCAAAATGTTTTTTTAAGTCTATTCTGTGGAGCAATATTTCCTGGATTGCATGATTGCAACTCATATTTGGTGTTTTTTATATGAAAAAATACACGGGATTTAAAAATGGCGAGACGGGTGGGGCAATATCGGGCCTCGCTGAGGCATTAGCGGCATGGCATGCCCCGCAGGCTGGTAGAATTGAGTTTTCCAGTTCTCACACTTCCTACTATGTCCGGCAATTCTTTTGGCAAGCTGTTTACTGTTACCACTTTCGGCGAATCGCACGGTCCGGCCATCGGCTGCGTGATCGATGGCTGTCCGCCGGGCCTGATCCTGTCGGAAGCCGATATCCAGCCCGAGCTGGACCGCCGCAAGCCCGGCACCTCGCGCCACGTGACGCAGCGCCAGGAATCCGATACGGTCGAGATTCTCTCCGGCGTGTACCAGGGCGTGACGACGGGCACGCCCATCGCGCTGCTGATCCGCAATGAAGACCAGCGCAGCAAGGATTACGGCAATATCGCGGAAAGCTTCCGCCCCGGCCATGCCGACTACACCTACTGGCATAAATACGGCGTGCGCGACCCGCGCGGCGGCGGGCGCTCCTCGGCGCGCCTGACGGCGCCCGTCGTGGGCGCGGCGGCGATCGCCAAGAAATGGCTGCAGCAGCAGTATGGCACCACGTTCAAGGGTTGCATGAGCCAGCTGGGCGACATTCCCGTGCCGTTCCAGTCGTGGGAACATGTGCATGCGAACCCGTTCTTTGCCGCCAGCGGCGACGCCGACCTGATCGCGCGCATGGAAGCGGCGATGGACCAGTTGCGCCGCGACGGCGATTCCATCGGCGCGCGCATCGACGTGATCGCGCAAAACGTGCCCGTCGGCCTGGGCCAGCCCATCTATGACAAGCTCGACGCCGACATCGCCTACGCCATGATGGGCATCAATGCCGTCAAGGGCGTGGAAATCGGCGCCGGCTTCGATTCGGTGGCGCAAAAGGGTTCCGAGCACGGCGACGAACTGACGCCGGAAGGTTTTGTCGGCAATAACGCCGGCGGCGTGCTTGGCGGCATTTCGACGGGGCAGGATATCAGCGTGTCGATCGCCATCAAGCCGACATCGTCGATCCGCACGCCGCGCCGCTCGATCGATAAAGAGGGCAATCCCGTGATGGTGGAAACGTTCGGCCGCCATGACCCGTGCGTGGGCATCCGCGCCACGCCGATCGCCGAAGCCATGCTGGCGCTGGTCCTGATCGACCACGCCTTGATGCACCGCGCGCAGTGCGGCGATGTGTCCGTTTCTACGCCGAAGTTGAAGTAAATTGAATGTTGTCGGATGACGGGCCTGCGGCCCTGATCCGACCTACGACCCATGCCATGGAATGCTGTCGGATGACGGGTTTGCGGCCCTGATCCGACCTGCGACCCATGCCATGTAGGTCGGATTAGCGCTTGCGCGTAATCCGACACCATTGTCGGCGCTTCCTGTCACGCCACCTTGTTCGCTACCAGCTCGAGCTGGTGCCGCATCTCCACCGACTGCACCAGCAACGCCCGGATATCGTTGATCAGGTTGAATTCCGTCTGGTTCAATTGGATCGGCGGGAAGCTGTCGTCCCAGTCGCCGTACAAGAATCCCGTGGGGTGGCCGTTGGCCGACAGTGGCAGCACGACGAAGCTGCGCGCTTCCGACAGCGTCGCTTTCCACCATTGCGGCAGTTTGGCGGCGAATTTCGGGTCGCGCGCATTGTCGATGAAGATCACGCGGTCGCTGTTGAGGGCCGCGTGGAATACGTTCGGTTCATACGCGTCGCCGAACACCATCAGGTCCTGCAGGTCGGCCATGCCGTCGCCCATGCTGATGCGCGCCGAATACAAATGATCCTTGTGGTTGCGCACGAAGGCCACCGAGCGTGAGAAATCGAAGCCCTGGTGCAGCGTTTCGAGCGCCATCGAGACCATCTGGCCCGGACTGGCGCTGCCGATGGCGCCGCGCAGGTCGGCCAGGCCGCCGATCAGGACGCGGTTACCCTCGGCGCGCATGCGCGTCGACGCCAGCTGGCGCGCGCGCCGTTCGGCCGGTTTCGACAGCGGCGCGATCGACAGGTCGGCCGCCGCCATGGCCTTGGCCTTGTCCACCGCGACCACCAGGTCCGTCGCCGCGATGCCCAGAGTGCCCGCATAGTCGTCGATCAGCGCGTGCACCTGCGCCGCGCCGGCCGCATCGTCGTGCCACAGCGAATCGGCGCAGCGCGCCGCCATGGTCGACAATCCCGCCATCCAGTCGGCGCCGCTGACGGGCGAGTCGTCCGGCGACGGGTCCATCGGACGCATGCCGTTGATCAGGTGCTGCGGCAAGCCCCAGTGGGCAGCCGTGGCATAGCCCACTTCCGGCAGCGACAAGCCGAGGATTTCGCGCGCGGCCGCCGCCTCGTTGCCGGGACCCGCATGCGCCTGCATGCGCGCCCAGAAGTCCGTCATGTAGAACGTCACCATCATGCGGCCCAGGGTGTGCAGCATCGAGCAGACGACGGCCTGCTCCGCCTGCAGGCTGCCGGCGCTGGTGGCCACCTGCTGCGCCACCATCCCGGCCAGCACGGCCTTTTCCATTTCTACGTGGGCGCTGACGGAATCGGGCGACGCCTGCGACAGTTCCTCGATCAGTTTCAGGCCCAGCGCCAGATGGCCGATGGCGTCGATGCCGAGCACCAGCACGGCCTTCGAGACCGTGTTGACGCGCTGGCCGAAGGCCGAGTACATGCCGCTGTTGGCCAGCCGCAGCACCTTGTGCGTGAGGACAGGGTCGGACAGCACCGTTTGCGTGATGTCGAATTCGTGGTCATCCTCGCCGCGCATGGCGCCCAGGATGGCACTGATGGCTTTCGCGAAGCCGGGCATGTCGCCCTGCTGTCGCGTGCGGGCCCACAGCAGTTCCAGAGTGTTTTTGCCGAGCTGTGTCGGCACCGTGAAATGACCTGGATTCATTGCACACCTCCGCGCAACTCATTGGCAGACGGCGTGGGCACCAGCGCCGCATAGGTTTTGTCGCTCAAGGCCGACAGCGCGGCATGGGCCGGCATCGGTTTTCCCGTCAGGTAGCCTTGCACATACTGGCAGCCGCGCGACTCCATGAAGTGCATCTGCTCCTCGGTTTCCACGCCCTCGGCCACGACGGACAGATTCAAATGCTTGGCCAGGTCGAGAATGGTGTTGCAGATGGCCGCATCCTTGCCCGATTCGGGCAAGTCCTTGATGAAGGTGCGGTCGATCTTCAGTACGGAGATGGGGAAACGCTTCAGATACGCGAGCGACGAGTAGCCGGTACCGAAATCGTCGATGGCGATGCGCGCGCGGCGCTCCGTCATCTTGACGAGGATGGTTTCCGCATGCACGGGGTCGATCATCAGCGTGCCTTCCGTAATTTCCAGCACCAGGTGTTCGCCGGAGAGTCCGGAAAAGGCGATGGCGTCATCGAGCACGTCGAGGAATTTGTCGTTGCGGAACTGGCGCGGGCTGATGTTGACGGAGATGTACAGCGGCCGCCTGGCCACTTCCTGGAACTGCTTGAGCTGCACGCAGGCCGCCTTCAGCGCCCAGGCGCCCAGCAGGTTGATCAGGCCATTCGCCTCGGCGATCGGGATGAAGCGCACGGGAGGCACCAGGCCCAGGGTTGGATGCTTCCAGCGCATCAGGGTTTCGAAACCCTGGATTTGCCGCGTGTGCGCATCGACGATGGGCTGGTAAAACAGCAGAAATTCGCCTTCGCGCACGGCGTGGAACATGGCCGCTTCCAGCGAGATATCGTGTTCCGACGGGCCGTTCAGACGGGGGCTGTAGACCAGGCAGCGGGCCTTGCCCGTTTCCTTTGCGCGCGACATGGCCGCATCGGCCAGCGCCACCAGGCGCACTTCGTCTTCCGCATGCAGCGGATAGATCGATACGCCGACGGAGGCCCCCACGTAGATCGTGTGGCCATCGACTTCGAACGGCGCCTGCAGGGTGGCCAGCAGGCGGCCCGTCACCAGCTTGATCTGGGCGTCGGTGGCGCTGCCGGGCAGCACGGCGACGAATTCGTCGCCGCCCACGCGCGCCAGGGTGTCGCTGTCGCGCAGGGTCTTGCGCAGGCGCGCCGCGGCCAGGCGCAGCACGGCGTCGCCGACGGGGTGGCCCAGGCCATCGTTGACCTTTTTAAAGCCATCGAGGCCGATGGTGGCGACGGAAAAGCCCTGGCCCGAACGGGCTGCCTGGGCGATGACCATGCGGATGCGGTCCGACAGCAGCAGGCGGTTCGGCAAGCCGGTCAGCGCATCGTGCGTGGCCATGTGGCGCAGGCGTTCTTCCGTATTGTGCTGTGCCGACGTGTCGCGCCCGACCACCAGCAATTCGGCCACGCCGGCCGCGTTCATATAAGACGACAGGCGCAGCTCGAACCAGATTTCCTGGTCCGGCGTTTGCAGGCGCACTTCCAGGCGGCCCGGTTCTTCCAGGGCGTCTTCCAGCGCCGCCTGCAGCGCCGCGCGCGACGCTTCCGTGGCCAGCGGCAGCAGCAAATGGCCGGACAGGCCCGATGGCGCGCCAAACAGCGTGGCCGCGCGCTTGCTGGCGAACAGGATCAGGCCGTCCATATCGAGCCGGAACACGACGTCGCCTGCCTCTTCCATGAGGTTGTCCAACTCGTGGCGGGCCTCGCGGTGGGCGGCGGATGGGGTACTGGAAAACATCGTGCTGGCTTTTACCTTTTTGTTATCAGTGCCGGCGCTCGCTGCAGGGCGGGCGCCAACGGAAAGAGTGCGTCGTGCGTGACGCGCGCCATAGGGGCCGGAAGGGCGGCTATCGGAACGCGATCCACACGAAATGTATCATTGAAAAGCATTCGATTACATGAAATAGAGCAACATTGCTTCAGGTTTTGTAAATATTCCTGCCTTCCATGAAAAAAATCATGCTACGCGACACACACAGGTATTTTCATCCCACGTAGAAACATTTATCTGCGCTTGCTTCCACTGGCGCGCTTGCCCCGCCATGCGCTTTGCGCTAGTCTGGCTGGCAGACGGCGTTGACGGCGCGTCCGCTGCGGGCAAGGGCGCCATGATAACAAATCGCGGGAGACCCCCATGAATGCTTTTGACACGCATGAAGTTTTCAACCAGGCCACGCCGTTTGAAAACGTCAACCTGTTCGCCTGCGACCCGGCGCTGATCGAGGCGCTGTTGCGCGAGGGCGGCGGCGCGGCGCGGCAGGAACTCGACGCGCTGGGCGACAGGCTGGGCCGCGCCGAGACGTATGCGCTGGCGCGCCTGGCCAATATCCACACGCCCGAGCTGCAGCAGTTCGACCGGGCCGGGCGGCGCATCGACGAAGTACAGTTCCATCCGGCCTGGCATGAACTGATGGCCATCCTCGTGGGCGCGGGCGCGCACGCGTCGCCCTGGGCGTCGCCCGGCCCCGGTGCCCAGGTGGCGCGCGCGGCCGCCTATCTATTGGTGGGGCAGGTGGAAAACGGCACGCAGTGTCCCGTGACGATGACGTATGCCTCGGTGCCGGCCTTGCGCCAGGCGCTTGATCTGCCGCAAATCGCCGCGCGCTGGCTGCCGAAGATCCTCTCGCGCGAGTATGATCCCCGCTCCTTGCCCGTGGAACAGAAGCGGGGCGCCCTGGTCGGCATGGGCATGACGGAGAAGCAGGGCGGCTCCGACGTGCGCAGCAATACCACGCGCGCCACCCCCGTGCCGCAGGATGAGGCGCGGGCCATGTTCGGCGAAGAGGCCGGCGCCGCCTGGCGCATCGTCGGCCACAAATGGTTTTTTCGGCGCCGCAGTGCGACGCCCATCTGATCCTGGCGCAGGCGGACGAGGGCGGCTTGTCGTGCTTCTTCCTGCCCCGCTACCTGCCCGACGGCAGCCGCAACGCCATCCGCGTGCAGCGCCTGAAGGATAAATTGGGCAACCGCTCGAATGCCTCGTCGGAAGTGGAATTTACCAATGCCTACGGCTGGCTCGTGGGGCAGCCGGGGCGGGGCATTCCCACCATCCTGGAAATGGCCAGCCACACGCGCCTCGATTGCGTGCTGGGCAGCGCCGGCATCATGCGCGCCGCCTTGACGCAGGCGCTGCACCATGCGCGCCAGCGGGCCGTGTTCGGCAAGCCGCTGGCCGAGCAGCCACTGATGCAAAACGTGCTGGCCGACCTGGCGCTCGAATCCGAGGCCGCCACGGCGTTTGCGCTGCGCCTGGCCCGCTGTTTCGATGAAAAGGACGATGCGCAGCAGGCGATGCTGGCACGCGTGCTCACGCCGGCCGGCAAGTACTGGATCTGCAAGCGGGGGCCAGGCTTCGGCGCGGAAGCCATGGAAGTGCTGGGCGGCACCGGCTACGTGGAAGAGGCGCCGCTGGCGCGCCTGTACCGCGAGTTTCCCGTCAACTCGATCTGGGAAGGCTCGGGCAATGTCATGTGCCTCGACGTCTTGCGCGCCTTCGGCAAGTCGCCGGCCGCGCGCGACGCCCTGGCGGCCGAGCTGGCGCTGGCCGGCGATGATCACGCCGACTTTGCAGATTACCGCGCGCGCCTGCTGGCCGACCTGGACGGGCCGCAGACGGACGAATTTGGCGCGAGGCAACTCTCCGAGCGCATCGTGCTGGCCGTGCAGGCGGCCTTGCTGCTGCGCCATGCGCCGCCGTTCGTCGCGCAAGCCTTCCTGCAGTCGCGCCTGCTGCAGGCGCCGGGCGGGGCGTATGGCCGCTTGCCGGCCGGCACCGATTGCGCGGCTATCCTGGCGCGCGCGCTGCGCGAGTCTTGACGGATGCGATCCGCAATTATTTCAAAATTCCGGCCACAGGCGGGCTGTGGGCTGGGATAATGCTGCAATCCATGATTTTATCGACACACGGCGCGCTTGCGGTGCATGCCTGCCGCCGCGCCAGAGAGTAGAGAAAGAAAAACAATATGAAACAAGATCCACGCTTCCCGAATTTGTTCATTACCGATCATCCCTTGATCCAGCACAAATTGAGCCACATGCGCGAGCACGACACGTCAACGCGTACCTTCCGCGAATTGCTCAAGGAAATTACTTTGCTGATGGGCTATGAAATCACGCGCGACCTGCCGCTGACGACGCGCGAAATCAGGACCCCGCTCGTCACCATCGATGCGCCCGTCATCGCCGGCAAGAAACTGGCCATTGTGCCCATCTTGCGCGCCGGCATCGGCATGAGCGATGGCTTGCTGAACCTGGTGCCATCGGCCAGGGTCGGCCATATCGGCGTGTACCGCGATCCCGCCACCCACATGCCGGTGGAATACCTGGTGCGCCTGCCGGACTTGAACGAGCGCACCTTCATCCTGTGCGATCCGATGGTGGCGACCGGCAATTCGGCCGTGTACGCCGTCGACGTGCTGAAGAAGCGCGGCGTGACGGACGAGCAGATCATCTTCCTGGCCCTGGTGGCGGCGCCGGAAGGCGTGACCGTGTTCCAGAACGCGCACCCGAACGTCAAGATGTTCTGCGCCTCGCTCGATTCGCACCTGGATGACCACGCCTACATCGTGCCGGGCCTGGGCGATGCCGGCGACCGCATCTTCGGCACCAAGTAAGCCATTCAGACGAGTATTGCGATGGCAACCTTGATCGACCCGGATTTCCGCGCGCGTTTGCGCGCCCTGAACGAAAAATATGCGGCCAGCGTGCCGGCCCTGATGCAGGCGATCGCGCAGGCAAGCGGCCGCTGCGACAGCGAAGGCCCCCGCCTGGAACCGTTGACGCAGTTGCACCGCGCGCTGCACGCGGTGGCCGGCTCGGCCGCCACCTTCGGTTTTGCCGCGCTGGGGCAGGAATGCCGGCGCATCGAACAGCTGGTGCGCACCATGCTCAATGCTCCCGCGCAAGCGGTGACGGAATGGCCCGCCGTGCGGGCGCAGGTGGTGGTGCTACTGGATTGGGCGGGACGCGATGCGGCCGCCACCCAGTTCACCGCATAAGCGACAACGCTATAGAGATGTGGTTGCAATGATTCATTTGATGCAACGCAAAGCACCCGCGTCGCAGATTAGGATATAGTGTATCCATGCCGCTGGTACAGGGCGCCGCAAGACGGGGATTTGGCTATTAAAGTAGTGTTCGCAAGTTTATTTTGCGAAAGAATGGTTTTTCTCAGTTTTGTTGGTATAATTGGGCATCGTTGGATTCGAGGTAGTAGTGCAGTTTGTCTGTCATTTCTTTCTTGCTTCAAACGATATAACGGGCGCAAGCCCAACTTAACTGAAATAGGAAATTGTAATGGCAACTGGCATCGTAAAATGGTTCAATGATTCGAAGGGTTTCGGCTTTATTACCCCTGACGAAGGCGGCGAAGATCTGTTCGCTCACTTCTCGGCTATCCAGTCGAACGGCTTCAAGTCCCTGCAAGAGAACCAACGCGTTTCTTTTGAAGTGACCGCTGGCCCTAAAGGCAAGCAAGCTTCGAACATTCAGCCAATCTAATACGCTGGATCAAACGAAATAAAGAAATCCTCGGTCTCCGAGGATTTTTTTCGCCTGAATTTCCGTAAAGCATGGGATTTGCGTGGGCTGCGCGCTCTTTTCGGCGTGTTTGCGTCGTCGTGTAGGTCGGCTTGGCGCAGCGTAAGCCGACACCAGCCCATACATTTTGCCAACACCACCAGGGTCGGCTTACGCGCAAGCTACGCTCTACGATTCCGTCCGGCAGTGACTAGATTGTTCTTTCGCGCCAGTAATCTGGTTGCGCATAGCTATGCCGTAAAAAATCCACAAACGCCCGTATGCGCAGCGGCAGATGGCGGCGCTGGGCGAACACGGCATAGATGTCATTGCCCGGCGCGGCGAACTGGTCCAGCACCGTCACCAATTGGCCCGATTCGATCTCCGCACCGACTTCCCACATCGAGCGCCACGCCAGGCCCTTGCCGGCCAAGGCCCAGTCGTGCAGCACTTCGCCATCGTTGCACACCATGTTTCCCGCCACTTTTAAAATCACATTCTTGCCGTTTTCGCGGAAGGTCCAGCCCCGCTGGCTGCCTTCGCTGCTGATGGCCAGGCAATTGTGCTTGGCCAGGTCGGCCGGGATGCGCGGCGTGCCCGCCCGTTTCAGATAGGCGGGCGAGCCGACCAGCACGCGCTGGTTGTCCGCCAGCTTGGTGCTCACCAGCGAGGAATCGGACAGGCTGGCGATACGGATGGCCACGTCGATGCCTTCGCCGATCAGGTCGACCAGGCGGTCGTTCAGGTTCAGCGACACCGTCACGTCGCGGTGCTCGGCCACGAAAGAGGGGATCAAGGGCGCCACGTGCTGGCGCCCGAAGCCGGCCGGCGCGGAAATGAGCAGATGGCCGCTGGCCTTCACGCTGCGCTCGGCCACGGCCGCTTCCGCCTCTTCCAGTTCACCGAGGATGCGCTGGCAATCCTCCAGGAAGGCGGCGCCTTCATTCGTCAAGGCCAGCTTGCGCGTCGTCCGCTGCAGCAATTTCACGCCGAGGCGCTGCTCCAGCGCATCGAGGCGCCGGCCTATCATGGCCGGGGCGATGCCTTCCGCGCGTGCGGCGGCCGACAGGCTGCCCTTGGCCACCACTTCCACGAAGGTCGATATTTGTCTGAACTGGCCCATATGCTGTGCTCGCTATCTCGTCACTTGTGATAAAAACGCATAGATGAAGTGATTTTTAATCTCGTTTCCATGCCTTATAGTGCAATACTATAGAACAAACGCGCCGCCTGGCAGAGTGTTTTTGCACCTCTGTCCAGCTTGCCCATGCAGTCCTTGCGCTTATACTTGGATCATCAGATTACTTTTGCTTATATTTATTCAAAACCGGAGAACTTCATGACGCAGAACACGATCGCACTTCCAGAAGGCATGCAAATCACGGGTGACATCCAGCCCGGCTACGAACAGATTTTGACGCCGGCAGCGCTGGCGCTGGTGGCCAAGCTGACGCGTGCATTCGAACCGCGCCGCCAGCAATTGCTGGCTGTGCGCGTGGAGCGGGCCAAGCGCCTCGACGCGGGCGAGCGTCCTGATTTCCTGCCAGAAACCGCGCACATCCGCGACGGCGACTGGAAGATCGCGCCGATCCCGAAGGCGCTGGAATGCCGCCGCGTGGAAATCACCGGTCCCGTCGAGCGCAAGATGGTCATCAACGCGTTCAATTCCGGCGCGGACAGCTACATGACGGACTTCGAGGATTCGAACACGCCGAACTGGGATAACCAGATCACGGGCCAGATCAATATGTTCGACGCCGTGCGCAAGACGATTTCGCTGGAGCAAAATGGCAAGTCGTACAAGCTGAACGACAAGATCGCCACCCTCGTCGTGCGTCCGCGCGGCTGGCACCTCGATGAAAAGCACGTGCTGGTCGACGGCAAGCGCATTTCCGGCGGTATTTTCGATTTCGCCCTGTTCATGTTCCATAACGCCAAGGAACAGCTGGCGCGCGGCGCCGGCCCGTATTTCTACCTGCCGAAGATGGAATCGCACCTGGAAGCGCGCCTGTGGAACGACATCTTCGTCATGACGCAAAACGAACTGGGCTTACCGCAAGGCACGATCAAGGCGACCGTGCTGATCGAAACCATCCTCGCCGCCTTCGAGATGGATGAAATCCTGTACGAACTGAAGGAGCACAGCTCGGGCTTGAACGCGGGCCGCTGGGATTACATCTTTTCGTGCATCAAGAAATTCAAGCTGGACAAGGATTTCTGCCTGGCCGACCGCGCCAAGGTTACGATGACGGCGCCATTCATGCGCGCCTACGCCTTGCTGTTGCTGAAAACCTGCCACAAACGCGGTGCGCCAGCGATCGGCGGCATGGCAGCTTTGATCCCGATCAAGAACGATCCGGAAAAGAATGACATCGCCATGGGCGGCGTGCGCAACGACAAGGCGCGCGACGCCACCGACGGCTACGACGGCGGCTGGGTCGCCCACCCGGGCCTGGTCGAACTGGCCATGGGCGAGTTCACCAAAGTGTTGGGCGACAAGCCGAACCAGATCGACAAGCAGCGTCCCGACATCGATGTGAAGGCGTCGGATCTGCTGAACTTCCAGCCGGAAGCGCCGATCACGGAAGCGGGCTTGCGTTACAACATCAACGTGGGCATCCACTACCTGGGCAGCTGGCTGGCCGGCAATGGTTGCGTGCCCATCCACAACCTGATGGAAGACGCGGCCACGGCCGAGATCAGCCGCTCGCAAGTGTGGCAGTGGATCCGTTCCAGCAAGGGCGTGCTGGAAGATGGCCGCAAGGTGACGGCCGAGATGGTGCGCGCCATGATTCCGGAAGAGCTGGCCAAGGTGCAGCGCGATGCGCCAGGCGGCAACGGCCCGACCTATGTGCGCGCCGGCCAAATCTTCGAGGAAATGTCGACGTCGGAATCGTTCGCCGAATTCCTGACCTTGCCGCTGTACGAAGAAATCTGATCCTGATCAAATAACCGCATAAAAAAATCCCGGCGATGCCATCAGCATCTGCCGGGATTTTTATTGCGGAAGGATAAGCTTAAAAATTATTCTTCCACATCCGCAAGGCCGCAAATGCTTCCACGGGCGAAGCGTCGCTGGCCAGCTTGCCTTCCACCTTCAGGCTGGTCAAGATCGCCGGTTCGCGGTAGCGCAGGAAGGGGTTCGTCGCTTTCTCAAGAGCAATGGTCGACGGCACGGTCGATAGACCTTGCTGGCGCTTCTCCGTGTCGATGGCGATGCGTTCCTGCAAGGCCACGTTGCCCGGCTCGACGGCGTTGGCGAAGCGCAGATTGGACAAGGTGTACTCATGCGCGCAAAATACCTCGGTATCGTCGGGCAGGGCGGCCAGCTTGCCCAGCGAATCGGCCATCTGGCCCGGCGTGCCTTCGAACAGGCGGCCGCAGCCGCCGGCAAACAGGGTGTCGCCGGAAAACAGCCACGGCGCGCCGCTGCGCTCGTCGCGCTGGCGCACATAGGCGATATGCCCCTTGGTATGGCCGGGCACGTCGATGACCGTCAGCGGCAGGCCCAGCTCGGCCACGTAGGCGACAACGCCTTCGCCAAGCGGTTCCGTGATGGCTGTGATAGCCTCATTGCGCGGGCCGAAGACGGGCACGGCGAAATGCTGCAACAATTCAGGTACGCCACCCGTGTGGTCGGCGTGGTGATGCGTGAGTAAAATGGCGGACAAGGTCAACTGATGGGCTTGCAGCGCATCGAGGATGGCCATCGCATCGCCGGGGTCGACCACGGCGGCGTGGCGGCCGTCATGGATCAGCCACAGGTAATTGTCGGCGAAGGCGGGCACGGCAAGTACCGATAAAGCGTGTTCAGGGGAGTGTGTCATGAGCAAAAGAGAAAACTGAATGGACAGTGCGGCATCCGAAAAATCCATTATAGCGCTTGACGGCTGGTTGCAGACCCCGGCCGGTCTCTACGTGCGCGCCTGGGAGCAGCAATGCCTCGACAGCCTGACCGTGGATATCTTCGGCTTTAACGCCGTGCAGATCGGCTTGCCGCAGCTCGATGCGCTGGCCGCCAACCGCATGCCGAACAAATGGCTGCTCGATGCGCGCCTGCCGTCGCAATCGCCGCAGGGCAGCCGACTGACCCTCGTGTCGGCCTTCGACGAGCTGCCGTTCGACTCGCAAAGCCTGGACCTGGTGGTCTTGCCGCACGTGCTCGAATTTGCTGCCGAGCCGCACCAGGTCTTGCGCGAAGTCGAACGCGTGCTGATCCCGGAAGGGCGCGTGATCGTCTGCGGCTTCAATCCGGCCAGCCTGTGGGGCATGCGCCAGGGGCTGGGACGCATCACGGGACGCCGCTATCTGCCGCAGGCGGGCGAGCTGATCTCTATGCCGCGCATGAAAGACTGGTTAAAATTGCTGAACATGGGCGTCAGCCAAAGCCACTTCGGCTGTTACGCACCTGCCTGCCGGACAGAAAAATGGCTGCGCCGCAACGCCTTCATGGACAAGGCGGGCGCGCGCTGGTGGCCATATCTGGGCGCAGTGTATATAGTGCAGGCGATCAAGCGCGTCAAAGGGATGCGTTTGATCGGTCCGGCGTGGACCAAAAAACCGGCGACGGCGCCCGCAGGCGCACCGGTCACGAATAAAAGGCGGGAACAGCAAGATGGATAAGGTAGAAACGAAGGTTGAGATTTATGCCGATGGCGCATGCAAGGGCAATCCCGGCACGGGCGGCTGGGGCGCACTGATGGTGGCCGATGGCGCCAAGAAAGAAATTTACGGTGGGGAACTGAATACGACGAATAACCGCATGGAATTGAAGGCCGTGATCGAAGCCTTGACGGCGCTCAAACGTCCCTGCCAGGTGGTGATGTATACCGATAGCCAGTATGTCCAGAAGGGCATCAGCGAATGGATCCACGGCTGGAAGGCGCGCGGCTGGAAAACGGCGGCCAAGGCGCCCGTGAAAAACGTCGACCTGTGGCAGGCGCTCGACGCTGCCCAGGCCGTGCACGAAGTGGAGTGGCGCTGGGTGCGCGGCCACAACGGCCATCCGGGCAATGAGCGGGCCGATCAGCTGGCCAACCTGGGCGTGGAAACCGTGCGCGCCTAAGAACGCCCAACCAAACCTACTGCGCGTCGCGCTTTGCGGCCTGTGATGCTCACCGGCTCGGCGCCCCCGTACCAAGTACGGTTGCGCTTCTCGGCCACAAATCACTGCCGCTCGCTACGGTTTTGTTGGGCGTTCGAACATGTCTGGGTGCGATTGCAGCACACAGGTTTGCTATACTGTGCCCTTCGCTTTTTGCTTTTACGAATGAATCCGCCATGCGTCAAATTGTTCTCGATACTGAAACCACCGGCCTGAACCCGCGCACGGGCGACCGCATCCTGGAGATCGGGGCGGTCGAACTGAACAACCGCATGTTGACGGGGAATAATTTCCACCATTACATCAATCCCGAGCGCGATTCGGAAGAGGGCGCGCTGGCCGTCCACGGATTGACGACGGAATTCCTCAGCGACAAGCCGAAATTCGCGGAAATCGCCGACGAATTCCGCGCCTACATCGCCGGCGCCGAACTGATCATCCACAACGCCCCCTTCGATATCGGCTTCCTCAACGCGGAATTCAAGCGCCTGAATCTGCCGCCCGTGCACGAGCAAGTCGCCGGCGTGATCGATACCCTTGTGCAGGCGAAGGAAATGCATCCGGGCAAGCGCAACTCGCTTGACGCCCTGTGTGACCGCTACGGCGTCTCGAACGCCCACCGCAAGCTGCACGGCGCGCTGCTCGACTCCGAATTGCTGGCCGACGTCTACCTGGCCATGACGCGCGGGCAAAACAGCCTGAGCATGGAAGAAGAAGTGGAAGTGGCCGCCGACGGCGCCGTGCTGGAAATCGTGCCCTTGGCCGAAGTCATCTTCCAGAGCGCCACAGCCGACGAGCTCGCCGCCCACGCCGCCACCATCGCCGGCCTCGACAAGGCCGCCAAGGGCCAGTGCATCTGGACCGCCGTCACGGCCCCACCAGCGGCCGCCTGAGAAAAAAGTGGGCCATGACAAATTTCCTCTTGCCAGCCCTTGCAGATGCCGCAACACCTATGCGATAATTCGCCTCGCTTCGGGAGGTTAGCTCAGGGGTAGAGCACTGCATTCACACTGCAGGGGTCGCAAGTTCGAAACTTGCACTTCCCACCAAATTTTCGTTTGTATTCAATGGCTTAGGATTTCATATCTTGTCTGAATAGGAACTTGGGGCAAACTCGGGGCAATGGAATTTCCGTCCATTGCCCAGCCCCAAACGATACGGCCGTTTCCTGCGGCCGTTTTCACATCTAGCTGGTTTCAAGCGCCTATCCAACCTCCCCTTGCTCTCAAAGCAACAAGTTCGTACACTAAGCCATGCAGGTCGTCCGCTATCGGCTGCGGACTCAATCGTTCAACGCAACACTTTAACTTAAATGCATCGTTGTAGAGTGGAAATGATGCAAAAGAGCACTCGAATTGATTGCTCCGCAACCCGCAAATCCAGGGATTAACGCTGCAAGAGGTTTTGCCACGGAAGAGTTCATGGTGGAATCCACCGAAGCTCAAGCAACTATGGCTTCAGCGCGGCAAGAGTCCCTATAGGGCAGGGGATTGGCAGGTCGGCCTCGATCTCGTCGTTGGATCAGGCGGCTACGAGATCGCACACCAAGTGCCTGGCAGGACGCCCGGGCCCCAACACGATCCATCGGGATCTCATTTCCCAAGAAATATGGATCCAGGGTTGCCGCGAAGTTCCTCATCATTCACGCGACAATTCAAAAAAGGCAATATTTCCAGGTGTATTTTTACACTGGATAACATTTTTTTGTTATGATTATTGCACTATTTTCGCTTGCTGGAGCCATTATGAAACATCAACAATATGATGTCGACTTGCTGATAGCAGTCGTAACATCAACATTTCCAAACGCTACCCAAAGAGTGCTCGAAGAAGTTGTTAATGCCCTGAATGCGCTTTCAGCTCCCACTGAAAGTGATGCTTGGAAAGAATTAGGTAATCGTTTCTTCGACAGTGCTAAGGAAGCACGGGAAAATTCCGAGGCGTTCACCTATTGCCTGTTTGGTGGAGTCTGCCTGGGACGCTCTGTTGACTTGGCCCGTGCTAAAAATGTGGCAGCGGGTGGTCAACACTAAGGCAAAGACATTATTGCCGATAGGCTGTACCGGTTATGCCGCGGCAAGATCATCGCTACCAGCGCCGCCAAATACAGCACAGCTCGAACTGAGGCCTAGCCGGCAGAGCGCGAGGCGTCGAGCGCTCGCTGCAAGTGGTAGCGCGGCAGGCAGCAGTCGCAGTCATTGAATCGGGGCTATTCGGCACGCGGCCTTTGGTGACCAGCACGTTGTGGCTTATTTCGCGGCAAGCACCGGCGCTGGGATCTGCCTCAGCATCAAGTTGCGGATAAGGATGGACGCGAAGGTCAGCGCCAGGAAGACCAGGCCACCCAAGATGATCGACCGGATACCCATGCCAGCAATGAACATGCCGCCGATCGTGGTACCCAGAGTGATCCCGATATTGCCGAAGGACAGAAACAGGCCCGTCGCCAGTTCGGGGCTGTCGGGTAGAGCCGAGGCGATCCAGTATTGCTGGAAATTGTTCCCGGCGCCGTAGACCAGCCCCCAGAGGCAGGCCAACACGAGCATCGTCAAGGTGGAGGCTCCGACGAAATACAGGGCGATATAGATGACGCCCAGCACGAACGGGAAGAGAAACACGGCCCGCAGCGGGTTCGTGCTCAGTAGCCGGCCCGCCACAGGATTGCCGCAGATGCTGGCCAGGCCGAACAGCAGCAGGGTGAGGCTCAGCGTGTGTGGCGCCAGCTGCGCGACGTTTTTCAGATAGTCGGCCACGTAGCTGTACACGCTGGCCATCGAGGCAGCGATCAAGGCCACGGTAGCCAGGGAAATCCACGTCAGGCCGCTACGCAGCAGGTTCAGCTGCGTGCCGTAGGCAACCCTGGAGCCCACCGGCATCGACGGCATGGCCAGCAGGGTGAGCATGAAAGCGACCGCATTGACGGCGGCGAAGAATAGCATGACGGCGGAAAACGAGGTCGCGCCTGCGATCAAGCTGCTTATCGGCACCCCGAATACCATGCCAGCCGAGACACCCATCATGATCCTGGCCACAGCCTTGGAAGCGTCGCGCGGGCCTGCCGTTTCTGCAGCGATGGTGAAGGCCAGAGTGCAATAGACGGGGTGGCATAGCGCGGGAATCAGGCGCGCCAGAAGCAGCACGGTGAAATTGTTTGTCACCATGCAGACCAGGTTGCTGAGTACGAAAATACCTTGCACCCCTAACATGGCTGTTTTCCGGTTGACGCCGGAGAACAGCAGCGGCATGACCGGTCCCGCCAGCGCCACGCCCAGCGCGAAGATACTCACCAGCCATCCCGCCTGCGTCACGCTGACGTGAAAGGTGTCCGCGATCAGCGGCAGGATGCCGACTACGCCCAGTTCCGTGGTAAGGATGCCAAAAATACCAAAGCTGAGTTTCCAGACCGGCGCCTTGTTTTGATTTTCCATAGTTCACATATCATGTAAGAATTAATATCGGCCTACCTGCGGCATGCTGGCACCGTACTGTGCGTCGCTGACCTGCTCCATCCAGACGACGTTGTTGCCATCGGCAGTGCCGGTCAGCGCCAGATGGGTCATGGGCGCCGATGGCGTGGCGCCGTGCCAGTGCTTGACGCCGGGAGCGCACCACAGCACGTCACCGGGCCGCAGCTCGATCACCGGTCCGCCCCACGCTTGGGTCCGGGCGGTGCCGGCCACGATCACCAGGCGCTGGCCGGTGGGGTGGGTATGCCAGGCCGACCGCGCGCCCGGCTCGAATGTGACGAAACCGCCGGTGAGCGGTGCCTCTCGGGTCGGCTCAAACAGGGGCGTGATGCGCACCCGGCCCGTAAAAAGCGTGCCGGCGCGTCGATGGTCGGACGCGTTGCTGCTGGTGAAATCTCCTGCTGCAGCGCTTGCGCGCTGGCGGCGAGTGGCGCGTACAGCAAGGCGGAGACAAGCAGGGCGACACTGGCGGGGAGGTGAAATGGCATGCGCTTTCCTTTCTGTTAATGGGAATACTGCGCGAACACTTGCTTGACGGCGGGCAGTGCCGAAAAGACGCTGGGCCAGCCAGCGTAGAACGCCATCTGGGTCATCGCCTCTGACGCCTGCTCTTGCGTCAAGCCGTTGTCCAACGCGCGGTTCAGGTGGTAGCTCAATTGCGCCACCTGACCGTTGGCGACCAGCGCGCTGACCGTCACCAGGCTGCGGTCGCGCGGCGCCAGGCCTGGACGCCGCCACAGGTCGTGGAATAACACGTCGGTGGTGTATTCCACCACGCCCGGCGCCGTGGCACCGACGCTCTGCAGCACGGCGGCCTCGCGCTGCGCCTCGCTTTCCAGGTCGAGCGGCAGTAGTTCGGGCCGGGCCGGCGGCAGTTGCGCCGGCCCGACGCCGCGCTGTGCGAACACTTGGCTGGCCGCCGTCACGGCGGCTGTGGCATTGCCCCAGCCGCAGTAAAAGGCCAGATGGGTGATGATTTCGGAGACTTCGCCTGGCGTGACACCATTATCGAGCGCCAGGTCCAGCTGATAGGGCAAGTCGATGGACTGGTTGCGGGCAATCAGCACGGCCAGCGTGACGACGCTGCGGTCCCGTGGCGACAACTGCGGGCGCGCCCATAGCCCACCATGCACGGTGTCCGTGGTGTAGCGGGCCAGGCCCGGCGACACTGCCTGCATGTCCTCCAGCGTGGTCGCGTGCCGGGCGCCAAACGCCGTTGTGTGCTGCGGCATGGAGGCGCAGGCACCCAGGCTCAGACAGGCCGCGATGGCAGGTGTTGCGTAGGATTTCATCATGCGATTAGCGGGCATGGTCGGCGCACTCGACAGGCAGGCCGACGGCATATTCCGCGTCCGTGACTTTCTCCAGCCAGACCACCGCTACGCCGTCGAGTGCTTCCTGCACCGCGATATGCGTCATGGGCGTGGTCGGCGTGGCGCCATGCCAGTGCTTGTGGCCAGGCGGACACCAGACCACGTCGCCAGCCTGGATCTGCACGATCGGCCCGCCTTCGCACTGGGTCCAGCCGCAACCGGCCGTAACGATCAGCGTCTGGCCCAGCGGATGGGTGTGCCACGCAGAGCGGGCGCCAGGCTCGAAGGTCACATTGCCGCACGAGGTACGGGCGGGCGCCGCCGGGTTACTCAACATTTGTACACGTACCTGGCCAGTAAAACAGGCCTCGGGACCCGCGACCGTGAGAAGCGTTGCTGCACGTTTCAGTTCCATGGAGTGTCCTCTATAAATGAGTCGGCGAAACCGCCGCTATGTCTTATTTACTATAGGGACAAGGCGCTGATGCGACTAGTGGCTATAATCGGCAAATACTTATGAAAATGAATCATAAATGGCGCGCACAAACAATTTCAACGATCTGCTTTTCTTTATTGCGGTGGCGCGCGAGCACAGCTTTACGCGCGCCGCGGCGCAGCTGGGCGTCTCGCAGTCTGCCCTGAGCCACAGCGTGCGTGCCCTTGAGGCGCGGCTCGGCGTACGCCTGCTGACACGAACCACGCGCAGCGTTTCGGCCACCGAGGCAGGCGAGCGCTTGCTGCAAAGCGTGCCGTCGCACTTCGACGACATCGAGGCAGAACTGGCTGCGGTGGCCGAGTTTCGCGACAAGGCGGCCGGCAGCATCCGCATCACCTCGACCGATTACGCCACCCGCACCATCCTGCTGCCGCGCCTGGCACCCGTCCTGCGTGACTATCCACAAATCCGGGTAGAGATCATTAACGACTACGGCCTGGCTGACATTGTTGCCGAACGCTATGACATCGGCGTGCGCCATGGCGACCAGGTGGCCAAGGACATGATCGCAGCACGCATCGGTCCTGACCTGCAGATGGCGATCGTCGGCGCGCCCACTTATCTGGACGGACGGCAAGCGCCGATGACGCCACAGGACCTGATGATGCACAACTGCATCAATCTGCGCCTGCCGACGCATGATGCGTTTTATGTCTGGGAACTGGAAAAAGACGGACGCGCCATCCAGGTCAGGGTCGAGGGGCAGTACGCATTCAATGGCGCCTATGAGATCCTCGATGCGGCCCTGGCCGGCATGGGCCTTGCCTACGTGCCGACGGACCTCGCCGAGCCGTACGTGGCGACCGGCCGCCTGCGCCGCGTCATGGAGGACTGGTATCCGCGCGTGCCGGGCCTGCACGTGTATTACGCCAGCCGCCGGCAATCGTCGCGGGCAATGCAACTGGTGGTCGAGGCCCTGCGCTACCGTCCTGAGCAAACGTAAGGGCCTGGATCCGCCTGGCAGCTCGTTTCATGAGTCATTTTCATAAGTGCATGCGCTTTACCCGAATTGATCAATGTTCAGGACCTGGCTAACATCGTCCGCTGATGACAGTCAGGGGGAAATGACATGGCGGGGGCAACGCAACACTGGAGGGTAGCGAGCGGTCCGCAGTCGCTGCGCACGGTGGCGATACTCGGCGTCCTGATGGCGTTTGCGTCGATCTCGACGGACCTGTATCTGCCGGCGATGCCGTCCATGGCCGAGGCGCTGGGTACCGATGCCGGGCACATGGAGTGGAGCATTGCCGCCTACCTGGCCGGCTTCACCCTGGGTCAGCTGGTATGGGGGCCGCTGTCCGACCGCCATGGCCGGCGCCTGCCGGTCGCTGGCGGCCTGCTGGTGTTTATCCTTGGCTGCGCGGGTTGTGCCATGTCGGGTTCGGTGGGCGCGCTGGTCTGCTGGCGCGCAGTGCAGGCCGCCGGTGCCAGCGCCAGCGTGGTCATCGCCCGGGCCATGGTGCGCGACTTGTACCGGGGCCCGCGCGCGGCGCGGCTGATGTCGACCCTGATGACGGTGATGGCGGTGGCGCCGCTGCTCGGCCCCAGCGTAGGCGGCCTGATCCTGCACGTGGCGTCGTGGCGGGCGATTTTCTGGACGCTGGCGGCGCTCGGCGGCGCCACTCTGGCGGCACTGTCATGGTTGCCGGAAACGTTGCCCCCGGCGCGGCGCACTTGCGCACCGCTATCGGCAGCGTTGGGCGCCTATGGACAATTACTGCGCCATCGCGCCTTGCTTGGCTATGCCGGCGTTGCCGGATGCTATTTCGGCGCCTGCTTCGCCTACGTGGCAGGTTCGCCGTTCCTCTACATTGCCTATTTCCATGTATCGCCACAATGGTACGGCATGCTCTTCACGGCAGGCGTGTCGGGGATCATGCTGGCCAACCAGATCAACATACGGCTCCTGAAACGCTTTTCCGCCGACGCGCTGATACGTTTCGGGACCGGCATGGCGGCCCTGGCAGGCGCCGTTGCCGCGCTCGACGCATTCGAAGGCTGGGGCCACTTGTGTGGCGTCGCCATTCCCCTGGTTTTTGTGGTGGCGGCGAACGGTTTCATTAGCGCCAATGCCATTGCCGGCGCCTTGAGCCATTTCGACGAGGGCGCCGGTGCCGTCTCGGCGCTGCTTGGCAGCGTGCAGTACGGCACCGGCATGGTTGGCTCCGTACTGGTGGGCACGTTCGCAGGCGCCCGCTCGAGCTTGAACGTCATCGCCTGGATGTGCGTCGCCAGCATGCTGGGCGCGTGGCTGTTTCTGCCTGGCCGGGCAGGGAAGCGGCACGCGATTACATCGCCAGTGCAGTAGCGGTGAGGTGGCGCGGCCCATGCGGGCGGCCGGAAAACCATTCCATGAATGAAGCGGAGAATATGCATGTCTACTGAAAAAACCATGAAAGCAGCCGTGCCAGCGTTGATTTTGCTGGGCCTGGTGATCCTGCTGTACGGGCTCGCCATGCTGGCCGGCGGGGTGTATCTCATAGCGCTCGGCGGTTCCTGGTTCTTCGCCCCGGCGGGGCTGGCACTGGCGTTGGCCGGCTGGCTCATTGTTCGGCGGAGCCCGCTGGGAGCTGCGCTGTACCTTGCCGTGTTCGCCATCACGGTCGCTTGGTCGCTGTGGGAAGCAGGGTTCGCTTTCTGGCCCCTGTTTTCGCGCCTGTTCGCCATGGCGGTGCTGGCTCTGCTGCTATTACTGCTCATGCCGGCCTTCCATCGGGGCGGTGACGCGTTCCGGCGCCGCCCGGCCCAGCTGTTGGCCGCAGCCCTGGCAATTGCGCTGGGCCTGACTTTTTATGCCAGCTTGCAGCCGCGTCCTCTTGCCACGGTACAGTTGACACCGGCACCGGTGGCGGGCATGGCTGTCGGCACGGTCGCGGCGGCAAGCTGGCCGTACTTCGGACGTACCGCATCCGGCACCCGGCACGCGCCGCTTGAGCAGATCACGCCCGCCAACGTTGCCAGCCTGACAGTCGCCTGGACCTACCGCACGGGCGAGATTCCCAGCGGCAGCGCGGCGCACGTGGTGACGCCCCTGCACATCGACGGCACCCTGTATGGCTGCACCCAGTCGAGCAAAATCTTCGCCCTGGATGCCGAGACGGGCAAAGAGCGCTGGCGCTTCGATTCCCATGCCGCGCCGAATAAGGTTTATCCGCGCTGCCGTGGCGTGGCGTATCACGATGCCGGCGCCGATGGCAGGGCACCTGCGGCCGCATCGGCGCCGGCATGCAGGCGCCGCATCATTGCCACCACGGTCGATGCGCGCATGGTCGCGGTCGACGCCGCGAGCGGCAAACCTTGCGAGGATTTCGGCGAGCATGGCGTGGTCAGCCTGCGCCCGGGCATGCAAAATCCGAATCCCGAGCTGTATTTTCCCACTGCCGCGCCAACCGTGGTGCGTGATCTGATCGTCGTTGGCGGGCTGGTGTGGGACAACCAGAAGGTGGGCGAACCGTCCGGCGTGGTGCGCGCCTTCGACGTACGCACCGGCGCCCTGGCCTGGGCCTGGGACCTGGGCAATCCCGCCATCACCCGACTGCCGCCGGAAGGCGGTTCGTATTCACCGGGTACGCCGAATGTCTGGTCGATTCCGTCGTTTGACGAGAAGCTGGGTCTGATCTATCTGCCGACCGGCAATTCGACGCCCGATTTCTGGGGCGGCCATCGCAGCGCGGCCAGCGACCGCTATTCGTCCTCCGTCGTCGCGCTGGACATCGCCACGGGCCGGGAGCGCTGGAGATATCAGACCGTACACCATGACTTGTGGGACTATGACGTGCCATCACAGCCGGCGCTGTACGATGTCGCCGACGGCCACGGCGGCGTCGTCCCGGCCCTGATCCAGACCACCAAGCGCGGTGAAATTTTCATGCTCGACCGCCGCAACGGCAAGCCAGTCGCAACTGTCGAGGAGCGCCCCGTGCCGCAGGGCGGCATGGCCGACGACCGGCTTGCGCCCACCCAGCCGTTTTCGGTGGGCATGCCGTCCATCGGCACCGAGCCGCTCAGCGAAGTGCGCATGTGGGGACTGACCTTGGTCGACCAACTGGCGTGCCGCGTGGCGTTTCTCCAGTCGCGCTACGAAGGCATCTTCACGCCGCCTGGCGAACGCCAGACCATCCAGTATCCAAGCTGGCTGGGCGGCATGAACTGGGGTTCCGTCAGCATTGCCGAAAACCTGGGCTACCTGATCGTCAACGATACCCGCGTTGCCGTGACCAACAAGCTGGTACGGCGTGAAGACTATGACCGCAAGGTGCAGGCCGATGGCGGGCACGAGGGCAGTGCGCCCCAGGCGGGTACGCCGTGGGGCGTCGAGCAGCGACGGTTCCTGTCGCCGCTGGGCATTCCCTGTCAGCAGCCGCCATACGGCACGCTCACAGCGATCGACCTGACAACGCGCCAGATCGTCTGGTCGGTCCCGTTAGGCACCACGCAGGAAACCGGCCCCTTGGGCATCGCCACCCGCATGCCGATCCCGATCGGCATGCCCACGCGCGGCGGACCATTGACGACTGCGTCAGGTCTGGTATTCATCGGTGCAAGCCAGGATTTCCGGCTGCGTGCTTTCGACGTGCGCACAGGGGCGGAGCGCTGGAGCGTGCAATTACCGGTAGGCGCGGAGGCGACGCCGATGACCTACCTGTCACCGCGTAGCGGTCGCCAGTTCGTCGCCATCAGTGCAGGTGGAAACTCCGCGACTACGCAGAAGGGCGACTATATCGTCGCCTATGCGCTGCCACGCTAGCTCCGTTTGGCGCCTGGCATCGACATGATAGTGCGGCAAGTGCCGCCAAGTTCCACGTCGGGCCGCCCGTGATCGCCAGTTCCAGTTCACCGCCAGCGTCATACATCCCAGATATCAGCCAGTGCTCGAGCAGATGATGTGCTGACCACTATACCGAGAACCACGGATCAGAAGAGTCTAAGCTACTGGCAGCGATTCAATGGTACTGTCTGCTTCCGCCCCGAAGCAGACGTTAGGGGTGGTGCCGACCACCCATGAATCGGTTTCTCGATGCTTGCCAAGCCCAACTGTATCAAACCGGTCTTTGCCATCGAGAGGCCAAACACCAAGCCATTCAAGTGCCGAATTGATGGCGTTGTTAGAAACAGATACGAGCGCATCTGTCCCCCCTGCTGGAATCAATGTGTGTGCTTGCGTGCCACTCCCTGTAGTGGTTTATCGTAACCAACTGTGCCGTCATAGTGGGCCTCTACGAGCCCATCCAATCGCGCTGTGTCGCCGTCGATGGTGACACGTGGGTTGGTCACGGAATGAGTCGTATCCAACGTCGCGAGAGAGGCGGTGAGGGCAGCAACGATATAGTCTCTACCCTCGATCACCGGATATTCAAATCCGGCCTTGGCGGCAGCTGGGCGAAAGTCCGACATGGCATTTTCTGCCAGTGCGGACGATAGAAGGTTCTTGTCTCGAAGGTCGATGCCAGCGGCGAAGCGGTACAGAGTATCGACTACCGCAAGCTGGTCTGCGACCTCGTTGGCAAGTGATGGTGACATGGTCATAAGTAATTCCTTTGCTGAACCGGCGGCTTGCGAAATGCAGCCAGTCCCGGCATCGGCACCCTTGAAGGCACCTATCATTGTTTTCTCTAATGGTTACTCGAGATCGGCGTCGATGTGTTCGATCAGACCGGCGGCGTTGGCCTGGATTCGGAGAGACCCAATCTCGTGGCCAAAGGTGCCGGTGAAGTCAACGCGAACAAGCGCCACCAGGTTGTGTGGTTGCTCTAGCGACAACAACTTGCTCGCAGTGTTATAACCGACGAAGAATTGTTCGAGGTAGCGACGAATACCTTCGATGCCGGCGAAAACATTGCCAACCGAAACGTCTTCGATGACCGCATCGGACGTGAAGAGAGCCAACGTTCCCTCGACGTCAAAGGCATTGGCGAGTCGTATAAATTGATTAATTAGCTTTTCCATGGAATGCTCCTCAAGCATCGACGATCGTGGTGTCGGCGATGGTCTCGGCAAAACCATTGCCGAAAAGCATTGCAGGGGTCTGAAAACCAGAACGGTACTCGCCGCCGAGAACGCGCCGTCCTGTCTCGGCGGCGGCAGTAGCGGTGAACGTGTAGCCGTTGACTGTGTCGAGCACCGAGCGGACAACACTGCCATCTGAACTGGTGACCTCGGCGACGGCCTGATAACGATGGGCCAACCGTTCCTGCTCACTCGGCCCATCCGGCAGTGCCGAGAGATCACCTTGAGGGAATCCGTCACCGGTAACGAGGACGAACGTTTCAATGTCAGGAATGCCAGTTGACTTCCAGATCGTAATCAGATCGGGAAGGGTGACCTGAAAGCAATCCACTGCCCCCTTGCCAAAGTCGAGTTTTCGGACCGCTCCGTGCGGCCGCACAACCAGTCCTCCGCCGTGGCGCGCAAGCGTCTCTGAGGTGACGCTGCCCATGGCGCTGACGGCCGATCCTCGCGACAAACCACCTGATACATGCATGGCCACTTGAATGCTCGATGGATTATTTGCCTTTGCGACGGCGTGTCCGGCAAGGCAGCCCAGCATTGCCACGCTGCCGCCACTGCCCGGCAGTAGCATCACACCTGCGGCTTTAGCCTCGCCGTCGAGCACTTCGGCCAGACGATAGCTGTCGAGTTCTGCGGCGACGTCAAGATAGTGCACACCTTGGCGAATACAGGCTTGCATCAGAACATTGGCAGTCCTTGCGAACGGACCTGCGCAATTGAGGAGGACACCGACATCGCCGAGTGATGATTCAACCAGTGCGGTGTCTTCGAGTGCGAAAACGCGGTACTCCAGGCCGAGCATCGCGGACATTGAAACGAGCGTCGCCTCATTACGTCCAGCAAGGATAAGCGGCGTTTCTGCCGCTACGGCGTACTGCGCCGCCATGCGGCCGGTGTAGCCGGTCGCGCCATAAATCATTAATTTCTTCATATCAGTGCTGCCATTCCTTGTAGACGAATTCCAGGCTATAGCCATCCGGGTCGCGCACCTGCGCGGCGTAATAGCGTGGGTCATAGTGCAACTGCGGTCCGGGCGGATGGATTTCGGTGGCGCCGGCGGCCATCGCCGCGGAAAAGGCCGCGTCGACCATGCGCTGGCTATCGGCGACGAAGCCCACATGGGCGGCGCGGCCGTCCACCGTACCTTCGCGCAGCCAGAAGAACACGCGGCCGTTGGCGCCGAAACCCTTCAGGTCCGGGTGACCTGCCGGGCCTTGGCGGCCGTTGTAGTCAAGTGCATGGGCAATGCCCAGCGGCGCCAGTGCTTTTTCGTAAAAGGCAATCGAGCAAGCGATATCGCTGACGCAGATAAAAACGTGATCGAGCATGATGCGTTCTCCTTGATTCAGATGATGTAGCCACCCGCGACTTCGATGTTCTGAGCATTGATCCAGAGGTTCTCATGGGACAGCAAGCTGGCGATAACACCGCCGACTTCTTCCGGCTCACCGACCCGGCCGAGCGCCGTTTGGTCCGCCAGCATAGCCTCGAATTCCGGTGTCAGTCCACCGCCCAGCTCAGTACGGATCGCACCCGGCGCGATCGAGTTGGCCCGAATGCGGCGCGCGCCAAATTCCTTGGCCATGTAGCGCGTAAGTACCTCCAGACCACCCTTGAAAGCGGCATACGGCGCCACGCCAGCCGTAGCTACCCGGCTCGTTGCGCTGGTGATGTTGACCAGGTGGCCGCCGTCCTCGATGAGCGGCAGCAGCGCCTGAGTCAGGAAAAACGGCCCCTTGAGGTGGATGTTGAACAGACCGTCGAACTGCGCCTCGGTGACCTCAGCGATCGGCGCATACAGCCCGTGGCCGGCGTTGTTGACAAGGAAGTCGAAGCTGTTTCGGCCCCAGACGGCGGCCAGCTGGCCAGACAACGCCTGGCGGAAATCGGCGAACGATGGGCTGTTGCCAACGTCCAGCTTCAGCGCAACCGCCTTTCCGCCCATCCCGGTAATGGCTTGCACGACCGCTTCCGCTTTTTCCGGATTGCTGTTGTAAGTGACGACCACGCCCATGCCGCGCTTGGCGCATTCCAGTGCAGTGCTGGCGCCGATACCACGGCTGCTGCCTGTCACGATGACAATCTTCATTCGATTCCTCCAGTAGATTAGTGAGATCCATGGTAAGACTGCCGCCAGCAACGGACTCACCCGATCCTCCTCAATACTTGCCTATTTCTGCTTTCCCATTGCATCCGGGGATGGCCCCTGTTAGGGTTTCAACATGGAACAGCAAATGCAAGAATTGAGAGCGCTGGCCGCAGGGGCCGAGAATCGCCGCACCGAAACCGGCATCCCACGTGTCGCCATGGTGCAGGGCGAGATTCCGGAGCATCTGCTTGCTGCCGTCTACGATCCAATGGTCAACTTGATACTGACGGGATCGAAAACGATGACGATTGGCGACCGTACTTTTCATTATGATCCGGCCACCTACTTTGTGATGTCAGTGGATCTCCCTGCAGTGGGTGCTGTACATCCTGCCGCGACAGGCGAACCGTATCTGGCTGTTAGCTTGACGCTTGATCCCGCTATCGTCGCTGCGCTTATCCGTGACTTGCCGGTGCGGGTATGTAGTACGCTGTTTGGTTCAGGATTCTCGGTTGCGCCGGTCAATGGTGAGCTGCTCGACGCGTGGATCCGTATGCTGCGACTAATGGAACGGCCGGACGAGATAGCAGTGCTCGCTCCTGCTTATGAGCGTGAGATATTGTTTCGTGTGCTTCAGGGGCCTCTTGGTTGGATGCTACGAGACATTGCATCGCCTGACACGGCACTTTCACGTATTAGTGTGGCAATCAACTGGATACGTCGTAACTTTACCGAACAGATAAAGGTGGAGGCACTCGCTGAGATGGCGGCGTTCAGCGTTTCTGCATTCCATCGCCATTTTAAAGCGGTGACGGCATTGAGCCCCTTACAATATCAAAAACGTCTACGTTTGTTACATGCGCGCTCACAACTCATCTCCGGACAAGGCAGCGCAACTTCGATTGCGTTCAGTGTTGGCTACGAGAGCCCTAATCAGTTCAGCCGGGAATATGCTCGCTTGTTCGGCCTGCCACCTTCTAGAGATCTTGTGAAAGCCACCCGAGAACTGCGGGGGAATAGTAATCGCGCCGACAACCCTGGATGTCTGGCAGGCTTGGTCTTGGTCTTGGTCTATCAGCTGGTGATTTAAAATTGCTCTCACCAGGCGGTTAGTCGGTCACCAGCCATTTGAAGGTCGGATCAATACGCTGCTGGGCTTACGCTTTTGCTTAAGCGGCCATGGCAAGCTTCTGTTTTGGCGTGACACCGTCTGGTGCCATGTCGCGCCGGCCATGAGCGCAACTCCACCGCGAATGCCCAAAGTCCCCCTCTGGCCGCGCGCACGAAGCAGATGACGGGCTAGTTTATCGTAGCCAACCGTGCTGCTATAGCGCGCAAAAGCAAGCGCTCTGCTGCTGCCTCGTTCGGATAAACCATCCTGCGCCGGCAGTTATGGCTAGGGAAGGCCAGCTTTTGCTAGCGCGCGGTTGAAGTCTCTGCAGGGCAGGGGAAATAGACAGGCCAGACCCGATCTAGTCGGGGGGACGGGGCGGCGAAGAAGAAAATGGCGGGACAGGAGCAAGCCGGGGCCACCGGCACGCTCAAGACGCTGGAGCATCTTTACAAGAGCAAGCACGGCGCCAAGCGGGCGGCGAATCTGGCGTGGGAGCACATCAAGGAAGTGCGCGAGATCATTCGGGAGAACAGCGAAGAAGCAGGGAAGACGGTGGAAACGGCTTCCAAAGCGTAGACCTGATGAATTACAGGAGGATCACCGTTGACAGGGGATTTGTGTAGTAGTCAGACGCTCACCAACACTCCTATCCAGTATCCTCACTACTGCTGAACAGTCACCTAGTTTAGGAGTAATCCTATTTGCCGGATGAGAGTCCCGCCATACGATTAGATCGTGGATGAAATATTTCTATTCAGTAGATTTTATTAAATTTCTTATTGAGGAAATTATGATTCAACTTGGTGATTTTGAAATTGACGCTGTATCCGGCGGCATGGGCGGCAGGGCTCCAGACCGTTCGAAAGTTGTAACGGATCCGCGACATGACGCGATCATGGGCGGAATGATCGGTGGCGGGATCGCAGGTTCGCGCGGCGGAGCATTTGGCATAGTATTTGGTGCAATTGGCGGTGCAATTGCCGGTGCGATAGCAACTCCTCGCCCACCCGTTATGCAAAAATAATATGAATTACTTAAAGTCACTTTCCTTTGGTACTGCTGGCGGCATGGTTGCATGGGCAATGACCTCTCCGCCAAACTTTAATGGCTTAAATTTTTTGTCAACTTTAATATTTTTTAATATTATTGCATTCGCAACTTCTTTTAATTCAACACGACGAAAAAATGCCAATTTGAAATAGGTTTAGTGAAAGTACAGCCCGTACACGAATGCCGTTCACCTAAAAATGAACGGCATTTATCAGGCGAAGTTTCCAGTGTTAAGTAAGCGCAGATTAATTCGGATTCCTTCCTGAAACCACGCGTAAGTATTTGATTTTTAAAGAGGTAAATTCCGAGAAGTTGGATTAATCAGTGCTTCCCTAGCGAGGTCAATCCGTGTCTGGGCTTACTATCCGAAAAAACTATTTTGCGTGATCAATCCAACGCTACTGCATCAAGCCGCAGCCCGCCCATGCACGCGCTGTTCCGCCAGCAATCCATTGAGCATCTAGGCAACAAGCAGTACGGTACGGTATTGCTGGTGCGGCCCGTCAGCCGCCGGTTCCTGACCTGGCTGTTCCTGGGTATCGCGCTGGCCATCGTCGCCTTCTTCATCTTCTTCAGCACCACGCGCAAGGCGCAATCACAGGGCGTACTGTTGCCGACCAGCGGCGTGATCCGCATCATGCCGGGCCAGGCGGGCGTCATCGCCGGGGTGCGCGTCAAGGAAGGGCGGCCGTGCGCGCCGTCGGTACCGCGCCAGCGTGCCGTTCGCCGGGCGCGTTCCATGGTAGCCTTGTGCCCTGCGGCCATAGTCTGTTGGCTGCCGGAGATGTGCCATGCCACTGCGTCAAGAGGAAGCGACCGGTTGGACCAGCGCCGAGGCGGCGTCGCGCCTCGCCGCCGATGGCCCGAACGAATTGCCCGCTGCGCTGCCGCTGGGCCGCTGGCGTTTGCTGGCCGAGATCGTCGGCGAGCCGATGCTGCTCTTGCTGGTCGCGTGCGGCATGGTGTATCTGCTGCTGGGCGACCGCCAGGAGGCGCTCATGCTGCTGGCCTTCGTGCTGCTCGTCATCGGCATCAGCTATGTCCAGCGCGCGCGCACGGAGCGCTCGCTGGCGGCCTTGCGGGACTTGTCCAGTCCGCGCGCGCTGGTCATCCGCGACGGCCGCCAGGCGCGCATCGCCGGCCGCGAATTGGTGCGCGGCGACCTGGTCCTGCTGGCCGAAGGCGACAGGGTGCCGGCCGACGTGACCTTGCTCACAGCTTCCAACCTGATGGTCGACGAATCGATGCTGACGGGCGAAGCGGCGCCGGTCATGAAGCAGCCGGCGCCACGCAACCACCCCGGTCCGGGGCCCGACGGCTGCGTGTACGCGGGCACGCTGATCACGCAGGGCACGGCCAGCGGCACCGTGAGCGCCACCGGCACGCACAGCGCGCTGGGGCGCATCGGCGCCTCGCTGGCCACGCTGGGGGAGAACTGACGCCAGTGCAGCAGGAAACGCGTCGCGTCGTGCGTTCGGTGGCCATCGGCGCGCTGGGCCTGGCGGCGGCGCTGGGCGTGGCCTACTGGTGGCTGCGCGGCGACGCCCTGCGCGGCCTGCTGGCCGGGTTGACCCTGGCCATGGCGCTGCTGCCGGAGGAACTGCCGGTGATCCTGACCCTGTTCCTGGGACTGGGGGCCTGGCGGCTGGCGCGCGCGCACGTGCTGGCGCGCAGCATCCCGGCCATCGAACTGCTGGGCGCCACGACGGTGTTGTGCGTCGACAAGACAGGAACCCTGACCTGCAACCGCATGCAGCTGTGCCAGCTGTGGTCGGCGCAGGCGCGCCATGCGTGCGGCCCGGCGCCTGAACCAGCCTTGCCCGAAGAGTTGCACCGGCTGCTCGAATATGCGCTGCTGGCCAGCCACCGCCAGGCTTTCGATCCCATGGAAGCGGCCATCGGCGCGGCTGGCGCGCGCTTGCTGGCCGGCACCGAACACCTGCATGGCGACTGGACCCTGGTCGACGACTATCCCCTATCGCGGCGCATGCTGGCCATGTCGCGCGTGTGGCGCTCGCCGGGGCGGCAAGATTACGTGATTGCCGCGAAGGGCGCCCCGGAAGCCATCATGGACCTGTGCCACCTGGACACTGCGCAGTGTGCGGCCATCGCGGCGCAGGTAGCCGTCATGGCCGGTCTAGGCCTGCGCGTGATCGGCGTGGCGGGTGCCGCCTTCGCCGCGCCGCCGCTGCCATCGGACCAGCACGACTTTGATTTCGCTTTCCTTGGCCTGCTGGCGCTGGAAGATCCCGTGCGTCCCGAAGTGCCGGCGGCGGTGGCGCAATGCCGCGACGCCGGCATGCGCGTGGTGATGATTACGGGCGACCATCCCGCCACCGCCTTGTCGGTGGCGCGCCAGGCCGGCATTGCCACGGACGGGGAAGCGCTGACGGGCGGCGAGCTCGACGCCCTGGATGACGCCGCGTTGCGGTTGCGCCTGGCGCAGGTGCGGGTATGCTGCCGCATCGCGCCGCAGCAGAAGCTGCGCCTGGTGCAAGCCTTGCGCGCGCGCGGTGACATCGTCGCCATGACGGGCGACGGGGTCAACGATGCGCCCGCGCTCAAGGCCGCGCATATCGGCGTGGCGATGGGCGCGCGCGGCACCGACGTGGCGCGCGAGGCCGCCGCGCTGGTCTTGCTGCAGGACGATTTTGCATCGCTGCTGACGGCCGTGCGCCATGGCCGGCGCCTGTTCGCGAATCTACGCAAGGCCATCGTCTTCATCGTCGCCATCCACGTACCCATCGCGGGGCTGTCGATACTGCCTGTGCTGCTGGGCTGGCCCTTGCTGCTGCTGCCCGTGCATATACTTTTTCTGCAATTGATCATCGACCCTGCTTGTTCCATCGTCTTCGAGGCCGAGCCCATCGACGACGACGCCATGCGCCGGCCGCCACGGCAACCGGGCCAGCCGCTGTTTTGCCGCGACATCCTGCTGCGCGGTGTGCTGCAGGGCGCCGGCTTGCTGGCCATGCTGCTGTGCCTGGGCGCATACATGCGGGTATCGGGCCAGTCCGACGATGCGGGGCGCGCCGCCGTCTTCCTTGCCCTGGCGCTGTCGAATCTGGCGCTGATCCACGTCAACCGTGGCGCCGCGCCCCTGTGCCGGGCGCCAGGCGCAGCCGCGAATCCTTATTTTGCCTGGATCAGCGGCGCCTGCGTGCTGCTGTTGCTGCTGGTGCTGGGCGTGTCGCCACTGCGGCAGCTGTTCGCCTTTGCCGTGCCGGACATGGCGGCGCTGGCGCTCTGTTGCCTGGTGCCCCTGCTGGCGCTGGCATGGTGCCAGCTGCTCAAACGCCATATGCCACCTTCCTCCGGTGCGGCCGCATGATGACGCGGCGCCGCTGCCAGGCCAGCGCCGCCAAGTCCAGGCGCGATGCGCGCTATCGTTGCGGGCTCGTCCACTTGCGGTATCGGCACGGGAATCGGCTCCAGCGCGACGGGAATCCGGTTGCCGGCCGCATCGCCCAGCAGCATGTCGTCGGCGAACAGGAAGGTATGGGCCGGCACAGCAGCACCTGGAACGCCAGCGTGGCGAGCCGGAACACCTCGTCCAGATGCAGCAGGCCCGGCGCGGTCTGGCAGCCGCCGCGCGGCAGCGGGGGCTGGTCCGCTGATGGCGGGTGCCGCCACCAGATTGCCCAGCATGCCGATCCCGCTTGCCGTCCATGTGCCAGCTGCGTTCCGGCCAGCCGCACTTGATGCGTATCAAGCTCACTCGGTGCAGGAGTGTATAGACTTGATCGCATCCGTTGTGGCACGACGCCATCGGACATGTGACCGGCGGCATGTTCCGGCGGCATCACCCGGCGTCCTGCATGACGAGCCTATTCCCATGCCCATGCCCACACCTATTTCCCTGCCTTTTTCTCTTGCCGGCAAGCGCGGCCTGATCGTCGGGGTCGCCAATGAGCGCAGTATCGCCGCCGGCTGTGCGCGTGTCATGGCGGTGTCGGGCGCGCGTCTGGTGCTCAGCTGCCTCGACGACAGGGCCTTGCCCTACGCGGCACCGGTGGCCGAGGCGCTGTGCGTGCCTATGCTGATGTGCGATGTGGAACAGCCCGGTGCGCTTGAACACCTGGTGCAGGCAGCGGCGGCCGCGCATGGCGGCCTCGATTTCGCCGTTCACTCCATTGCCTGGGCGCCTCTGACTGATTTGCAAGGGCGTGTGCTGGACAGTACCAGCGCCGGCTTTCTGCGTGCGATGGATATTTCCTGCCATTCATTTGCGCGCCTCGCCCGGCTCTGTGTACCGCATATGGGACCGCATGGCAGCCTGATAACGATGAGCTACCTGGGGGCTGATGAAGCCGTGGCACACTACGGCATCATGGGGCCGGTCAAGGCGGCGCTGGAATCCCTGGTCCGCTACCTTGCCGCCGAACTTGGTCCGCAGGGCGTGCGCGTGCATGCCGTCTCGCCGGGGCCGGTTCCAACCCGTGCGGCCTCCGGGCTGCCCGAGTTCGAAGCACTGATGGCACGCGCATGCGCGAGCGCCCCGTTGCGGCGCCTGGTCACGCCGGAGGAAATCGGCCAACTGGCCGCGTTTCTTGCGAGCGATGCGGCCAGCGGCATGACGGGGCAGACTCTGTATGTCGATGGCGGTTACCACGTCGTCAACTGAACCACCATCGGTCCGCGCACCTGGGCCGGCGCCCCGGGCCAATGCCAGGCGCCGGCTCTCACGCAGGGGAATGTCATGGATAAGCCGATCGACAACAGCTTGCCCGAGATAGAAAACTACACCTACGACGAGTTGGAAATCGGGCAGAGCGCGCGCCAGAGCCGTACGCTGAGTGCCGGCGACATTGCCGCTTTCGCCGCCGTCTCGGGCGACGTCAATCCGGCGCATCTCGACCCGGCTTACGCCGAACACACGTTGTTCCACGGCGTGATCGCCCATGGCATGTGGAGCGCGGCGCTCATTTCGACGCTGCTAGGCACGTGTCTGCCAGGCGCTGGCACAATTTATATCGGGCAGACACTGTACTTTCTGAAACCCGTGCGCATCGGCGACACCTTGCGCATCACGGCGACGGTGTCAAGCAAGGAGGCGGCGACAAAACGCGTGACGCTGGACTGCGAAATCAAGAACCAGAACGGGGTTCTGGTGTTGTCGGGCGTGGCGACCGTGATCGCGCCCAGCGAGAAGGTGCGCCGGCCGCGTGCGCCGCGGCCGGTGCTGCTGCTGGTCGATCCCGGCGCCCGCTTCGCCAGCCTGCTGGCGCACGTGGCGCTGCTGGCGCCGCTGCGCTGCGCCGTGGTGCATCCGTGTGATGCGGAATCGTTGCGTGGCGCGCTGCATGCCGCCGCGCATGGATTGATGCTGCCGGTGCTGATTGCGCCGACGGCGAAGTTGCGGGCCCTCGCTGCCAGCCTCGATCTTGACCTTGGGCAAGCCGAGCTGCGCGAGGCCGCGCACAGCCACGACGCCGCCGCCATCGGCGCCGCCATGGCGAGTGCCGGCAGCGTCGATATGTTGATGATGGGCAGCCTGCACGCGGATGAAATGATGGCGGCCATACTGGCGCAGCCGGCGCTGCGCACCGGGCGGCGCCTGTCGCACGTCTACCGGATGGAAGTGCCGCTGTATGAAAAAGTGCTGCTGATTTCCGATGCCGCGCTGAATATCGCGCCATCGTTGCCAGACAAGGCCGATATCGTGCAGAACGCGATCGGCGTGGCGCATGCCCTCGGTATCGGGCAGCCGAAGGTGGCTATCCTGGCGGCCGTTGAAACGGTCAGCGCCAGGATGCCTGCCACGGTCGATGCGGCCGCGTTGTGCAAGATGGCTGCCCGCGGGCAGATCACTGGCGCGGTGCTGGACGGCCCCCTTGCTTTCGATATTGCCATTTCTCCACTTGCCGCGCGCATCCAGGGCATCGTCTCGCCGGTGGCTGGCCATGCGGATATCCTGATCGTGCCGGACCTTGAAGCAGGCAACATGCTTGCCAGACAACTTGAGTACCTGGCCAGCGCCGCAAGCTGCGGCGTGGTCCTGGGCGCCACGGTGCCCATTGCCATGGGCAGTCGGGCAGATGATGCTGCCAGCCGTATGGCCTCGTGCGCGCTGGCGCTGCTGATGGCACACCACGGCCGGCAGGTGCGGGCCTAGACGCCTGGATGTCCTCAAGGCGAAAATATTCGCCTTCCTTCTCTTCCAGCGCCGCACGATCCCCGGTCATGTCATATGTCGGCTTCCTTGCAGGCTGAAGACAGCAGCGGGTCGCGCGACCTGTGCCCGATGTATGGCAGCAAGCTGATGAATCCAAGCACTGCCAGCGCGACGCCGACCCACAGCGGGGAGCGCAGGCCGTAGCCGGCAGCAATGCCGAGGCCGCCGAGCCACGAGCCGGCACCCAGGCCGATGTTGATGACGGAGGTATGGACGGTGTTGACCAGCGGCCCGGGGTGGGCGGTTTTCATCACGCGGGCGATGATGGCGGGATTCATCGACATGCCCACCAGGCCTGTGACGACCAGCAAGGCGACGCTGATGGTTTTGTCGTGCGCAAAGACGGCGAACAGCGCCAGGCTGATGCTCAGGATGACCATGCCCCAGGCCATGATGGGGGTGGTGTAGCGGTCCGCATAACGGCCGACCACGCCATTGCCCACCACGTTGGCGACGCCGTAGACGCCCAACAGCCAGGGTATCGAGGACGTTGGAAAGCCCGTCACCTCGGTCAGGATGGCCGCGAAATAGCTGAACGCCGCGAAAATCGCACCGATGATGAGGCCGCTGCTGGCATACGCTGCCCACAGGTGGCGGTTGCGGAATTCCCCAGTTCCTCGCCGAGGCTGACGACTTCGGACGGCTTGGCGCGCGGCACCAGCATGGTGATCAGCAGCAGGCACAAGAGCGCCAGCAGCACCACCAGCCAGAAGCTGGCGCGCCATCCCAGGTGCTGGTCGATGAGCGTGGCGACCGGCACGCCGATCACCGAAGCGAGCATGAGGCCGCCGATCACGACGGCGGCGGCCCGTCCGCGCGCGTCGGGAGCGACGATTTCTGCGCAGATCGCCAGAGACAGGCCAAAGCAGGTGGCGGCCGCCACGCCCGTGACCACCCGCGCGATGGCCAGGATGTCATAGCTGGTGGCCGACGCGGCGACGGATTGGGCAACGATATAAAAGCCCAGCAGCCACAGCAGTCCCTGCTTGTTCGGTACGCGCAGCTTGAGCAGGGCGATGGTGCTCAGCGGCCCGCCGATGACCATGCCCATGGCGTAGAGCGAGATCAGGTAGCCGATCCGCGTGACCGGCTCGTCCATGGCCTGGGCCAGCGACGGCATCATGCCCGCCACCATGAATTCGGATGTGGTTAACGAAAAGATCGTCAACCCCAGAATGTAAACAACCAGCGGCATAACAATATCCTTCGAGATTAATAACGAAAACACGGGCCAGGCGTGGCGCGCGCCAGAGCCGCATGCGGCCCTGGCGCGCGCCACATCCTGGTCAGGTGTTGCAAGACGTAAAGACGCTGTCCGGAATGTCGCCGACAAACAGGTTGGGAAAGTCGCGTACAGAAAGGTGCTGCGCGTCGTTGCCGGTGACCATGCGCAACAGGCGGTTGCCGCCGGCCTCCAGGTAAAAGACCGAGGGCGGCTTGCCCGCCCGCTCGACTAACCAGGCGTCCGCCTCCTGGCCCAGCACGGAGTGGCGGCCGTCGTGACGCGCGCCGCCGTCCAGCAGCACCGCCTGCGGCAGGAACAGGGCGTGGAACGGCGTCACCTCGTCGGCCAGCGCCGTGCCCTGCAGCTGTTCGCCAGTGGCCTGCGCCTGCCTCGCGTAGGCCACTTTCTGCTTGCGGCTTTGTTCGCGCCTGGCATCGCCGATTTCCGACATCCACAGCAGGTGTCCATGTTCCTTTTCCGGCCAGGGATTGAACAGGCCATCGATGCGGCAGATGTTGCGCGCATAGTCGAACCAGCAATAGCCGGACGTGACCTGGTCGTCCTCCTGCATTGGTGTCCAGTAGGAAATATAGGCGCTGCTCCATTGCATCGGCAGCAGCGGCGGGGCGACGTGTGCTGGCATGGCGGCTCCCTAGCGGCCCAGCGCGTAGCCAAGGCTGGCCATCAGCGCTTCCTGCAGCGACGGCAAGTCCTTGCGGCGCGCGTCGAAGCTGGCGGTCAGCTCTTCATTGCTCAGTCCGATACGCTCGCCCACGCTTTCAAACCACAGGCGGCTGCTGTTGGCGTGGTCCTTGAACAATTGCATCAGGGGCACGGCGCGGGCATTGAAGCTGTCCAGGGCGGCGGCCGCGCCGGCTTCGGTATTGAGGATCTTGACCAGCAGCAGGGCAGCCACCACCGCCATGGTGGTGCCATGGCCGATGGAAAAATGCCCCGATTGCAGCGCATCGCCGAGCAGGACGAACTTGCCGTCGCAGGCCCGGTCGTGGCTGAGGGTCATGAAGTTGCGCCAGCCCTGGCCCGGTTGGCTGAGGAGGCCGTGCTCACCGAGTTCGGCTTTGAACGTCCTGGCGATATACGCGGCGGCGTCGCGCTCGGAAAGCGCCTCCAGCCCCGCCTTGGCGTACGTCTCCTCGCTGCATTCGACGATGAAGGTGCTCATCGTGTCGGAGTATTTATAGGCATGGCCGATGAAAATCCCTTGGTCATTGCTGCGGAACACCAGGTTCATCTGGTCGAACAGCTGGGTGGTGCCGTACCAGATGTATTTGTTGCGCCCGAAGTCGATGTGCGGCGCCAGCGCGGGCGGCAAGTCCAGCGCCTTGTAATTGACGCCATTCGACACCACTACCAGGTCGTACTCGGCTTCCAGCTGCGCCTTGTCCGCCGGCGGCGTTTCATAGCGGATGGCGATGCCGGCCGCCACGCACTTGGCGCGCAGGGCCTGCACCAGGGCCTGGCGTCCGACGCCGCACAGGGTGACGCCGGTGCTCATCAGGTTGGGCTGGTCGTGATGCACGAGCTTGAATTCTTCCAGGAACTGCGGATTGAGCCGTTCCGGCTGATCCAGATAGGAGAGCGGGTTGGCGGGATGGCGCGGCGGCCGTCCCGGCAGCACCACGCCCCAGCCCAGCACTTCTTCCGGGGTATTTTTTTCCGTAACGCTGATCTTCCAGCCGGGTTGAGCCTGTTTCATCTGACTGGCAAAGATCAGTCCTGCGGGTCCTGCGCCGATGACGAGAATGTTCATTAGTTTACCCTTCCAAGTTTGTACCAAACGTTTTGTTTCTTCTGGATTTGCTGCAGTTCATCGTAGGGAACCGATGTGAAGTACAGTTTCTCCGCCATGTCGGGCGGATAAACACGGGGAATTTCTTGTGCATGTAGCGCGTGTAGCGCGTCTGCAGGAAGAAAATCAGATTCGGATTGCTCAGCGCTTCATAGTTGGCGATCGCCATGTCCTGCATGGCGTCCGCCTGCACCTTGCGCTGCTGCGTGAATTCGGACAGGGCGGGGCCCAGGGCATTGCCGTGCTTTTCCAGCAGGGAAACGAAGACGTGGACGTCTTCCAGCGCCATGTTCATGCCTTGTCCGAGGAAGGGGGCGGTGGCATGCGCCGCATCGCCGATCAGCAGGATATTCGCCTTGTAATGGAAGGTGCTGGAGCGGACATTGATGAGGTCGTTGCTGGGCAGCGCCATGAACTGGTCCAGCATCTCCTGGCGGCGGTCCGGCGGCAGGGTGCCGAAGTAGCGGCTGAAGAAATCGGCCATGGCTTCGCGGTTCAGCGTGCCCAGGCTGGGCGTGCCGGTGTAGGGCAGGCACAGGGCGAAGCTGATGCTGCCGTCCGGAATGGTGGCCGCGCGGCCGGCAAACAGTCCCTTGGAATCCATGCCGAAGAAGTACAGCAGATCCTTCCTGAAACCCAGGTCCGCCGCGTTCGGCAACACCAGCGTCTTGTAGCCATGGCGGAAGTAACTCTGCCTGAACTCGAAGCGGCGCACGCCGCTTTGCATGGCGCGCCGCACGGCCGAGTGGGCGCCGTCGGCGCCAATGATCAGGTCGCCATACAACTGCTGCACGGCGCCGTCCGGGCCCTGGATCTGCACGATCTTTCTTTCCAGGTCGACATCCAGGCATTTATGCTCAAAGTAATACTTCACCTCGTGCTTGACGGCATGCCGGTTCAGCAGGCGCTGGAAGGCCGTGCGGTCCAGCGACAGGGGAAACAGCCCTTCGAGCGGGGTCAGTTCGCGTATCCGGTGCCGGCCGCCCACGCTGAATGCCATGCCGACGATGGGTTCGCCGCACTGGTCGAGCTCCTGTTTGCTGATGCCGGCACCGAGGACGGCCTTGATGCCGCGCACCGTCATGCTCACGCCGATGGCGCGCGAGTTGACCGGGTCGGCGTTTGCTGCATTCTCCAGCAGCGGATCGCCGCGTTTTTCGATGACGTGGACATCGTGTCCCCGTTGCGCCAGATAAATGGCGCTGAGGCTACCTGCCAAGCCTCCGCCGACGATAATGATTTTATGCATTTCAGGCCTCTCTTGACATCTTTCCCCGAGATAAATCGGTAAGTTGCTGATTAAAAAACTCCAACATTTCGATCGGCGCCATGCCGATGACATCGCTCTCAAGGCCGCGCGCGTACTGCGCCAGCGCCAGGCATTTCTGCGCCAGCATGTCGCAGCCCTGGCTGTAGTCGCTGCTGACCCGGCTGCCGACGGGCTCGGGCACGGGCGGTCCCGCATGGCGGCCGGGCACGCCGGACGGCATGTTCATCAGGGCGGCCGACAGGGGGCGCAACAGGCCGGTCATGATGTCGATCGAGGCGTTCATCAGGCGCGAACGGCGCAGGCTGCCCAGCGGCTGCTGCGCGAAATGGTGCGCCATCAGCAGGAAGGTCAGTTCGTAGCAGCCCTGATACAGGCGCATCAGTCCGCGCGCCTGCTGGTCGGTCACCACGCTGCAGTCCGCGCGCGCTTCGAGCACGGGATTCTTCAGCGCCGGCAGGGCCGGCTCGAACGGCTTGTCGCAGGCTGAAAACCTGCCGGCGACGGCACGCAGGCGCTGGAAGTGCGAGGAAGCGAAATGCGGCGAATCGACGGCCACGCCTTCCCCCTGCTCGGTGACGAAGTCGATGGCGAACAGCGCGCTGTCGCGGTCGGACACTTCCAGCTGGTAGCCGGGATAGGCGCGGTTGGTCAGTTCTTTGAGGAACAGGTGGTGTTCGCCGCCGCGCTTGCCGCCGCCGCTCTCGAACAGGCCGGGCAGGTCGGCCAGGGCCTGGCGGATCGCGATATAGAAGGTGGCAATCGATTTGCCCGGCGTGGGAATATAGTCGGGCCATTCGAAACGCACGAAGCGGGCCAGCACGTGTTCGGAAAAAGGCTCGAATGCGAATTCCGTGTCCAGACCGAAGCGCTGGCGCGCCTGCTGGCCCAGCACCGGGGTGCCGCCATAAAACGGTTCGCCCAGCGCCATCAGCACATTGTTGACTAATAAGTAGTGAATCATTTCTTCATGGGCGATCTCCAGCAACATGCCGCGCGTACCGCTGTTGCGGCGCCGGTCCTCGCCGCCGCAGGCCAGTTGCAGCTCGGCCGGCAGCCAGCGGCCGGCCCGCACCAGCGCCGCCCCCTGCGCATAATTGGGAATCGAATACGCGGCGTACAGGTATTGCAGCATGAGCGACAATTCCAGGTCGATGGCCTTCTTCAGTTCCTCGATCAGCTCCGCCTTGCAGCCGATGACAGGCGGCGCCGCCGGTTCCGGCACTGCGGCCCTGGCCTTTGCCTCGACCTGCGTCAGGTATTTCAGGAACAGGCGCGACTTTGGCAGCGACAGTTCGCGGGTGCTGGGCATGTAGTAGCTCTTGTCGCGGTTCCGCGGATCGCACATCTGCCACATCAGGCGCGAATACGTTTCGCACTTGCACTGGTCCGCCAGGCTGAAGACCTTGTCCGACATGAAGGGATACACGAGCTCGTAGTAGCTCATCACATGCCGGTAGAGGAAGGCGTAGTCGACCTGTTCGGCGGGTACCTCGTCGAGGTCCCAGTCGTCGGGCAGCACACGCACGCCGAGGTACTGTGCCTCCTTGCCGGTGCCCAGCACGATCCTGGTCGCGCCCGGCTGGCGGCCCGTCAGGGTCAGCGCCGTGTAGCCGGTCCCAAGCGGCGAGGGCTGCCGTTCCACATCCAGCAGCGCGCCGTCCTCGGCCCGCGCCGGCAGGGACGCAGGCGCCGCCAGCTCGCCGCGGAAGCGGCTTTGCACGGTGATGCCATGCGGAAATGTTTCATGCTTTTTCCCGTTCGGTGCTTCCAGGTACAGCTGGTTGCTGTCCGATTGCAGTACCCAGTCGGCTTCTTCCCACTGCGCCTGCGCGCTGCCCAGGCTGAGCGAACCGGAGGCGGGGGCTGTTGCAGCGGCACGTCGAAGACGCCGTGATGGCGCCAGTGGTCGCGGTACAGCTGCTCGGGAATCCGGGCCAGCAAGGTGCCGGCGCCGTCATGCAGCAGCAGGTCGCCCAGCGCCTGCTTGCCGCCCAGGGCATGCGTCGGATGCTGTTCGGAAACAGCATCCGTGCCGCGCGTGGTAAAAGGAATGGCGCTCGGCATGTTGAACGCGACGCGGTCCGCGTGCACTTTCACCAGCACCGGCCCCAGGCTGCCTTGGCGCGGCTGCAGCAGGCGGCCGGCCGGATAGGTGGCCAGCTCGTCGCGCCGCCACAGGCCGATGCTGCCGGCCAGGTCGTAGAACACGGGCGAGTCGGGTTTTTGCGGCGTCGACATATTGAACAGGCAATACTGGACCGTCAGGCCCAGCACCTCGTCGTCGGCCAATGCTTGCTGCAAGGCATGCATGCTGGGCGGCAGCGCGAGGTCCGCGTTGAACAGGAAATGCGGGTCTTGCTTGGACACGGAAAACTGGAACAGCCTGGAGCGGCCGAATTCCTCGTCCAGGAAATGCCCGCTGCGTTCCGTGATATGGCCGCTGCCGAGCCAGCGCACCGAGTGCGCCTGCGCGATGTCGGCAGTGAACAAGGTGGGCGTGTTGGGCGTGGCTTGCTTGTCGCTCAAGGTGAACTGGCCGGCGTAGATCAGCGTCGTGTCCGGCTGGGCCGGGTTGTTGTCGACCCACCTGGCGCGGTTGAACGTGGTGCGCAGGTACTCGTTGTAGTGGCCCCACAGGGCCAGCTTGGCGCCCACCAGCGCATCCTGCGTATCGACCTCGCCATCGCGCAGCTGGACGCCCGTGATCCGCGCGTTTTCCCACGAAAAATGATTGTTGCCGCAAAAATTGTAGCCTGCCGCCTGGCTGAAGATGCCGTCCGGATCGGGCTTGCCCGCCGCATTGAAGCGGGGGCAAGCTGTTTCAGGTGCGTATGGAATTCGGCCGGCGGCCGGCTCAGATCGACAGCGTCGCCCGCCATCGATACCGTATTCGTGGCGATATCGATGTTGCCGTGCGTATTGCGATTCCCCGTCGGCACATTGGCGCGGGCAAAACCCCGAAAATGCAGGCGGGGGAAGTCAAGTAGGCTCATGCGCGCTCGGTCGAGGAAGTGATGAATGTATCGTTGGCGGCATCCTCCAGTTGCTCCAGCCGTTGCAGCAACAGGCCGCTGGCTTGCTTGGCGCTGATCAGGCTGCCTTCCATCCAGCCGCAATGCGCGGTATAGGCATCCGAGCAGGAAATGATGCCGTCCCGGTGCAGCAGGACGGCCGGGTGCTCGGCTTCCGGCTCCACGCAAAACTCGACGCCATGCGGCCAGAACTTGTGGAAGTGCGCCTTGATCTGCGGCAGCGGCTGGCCATCGAGCGGCAGAACTTCTTCCAGATGGCTGCGGACACGCTCCAGGTACACGTCTTCACCGAGCTCCAGGCTGTCCCGCCAGTAGGTGGCGCTTTTGCTGTCGGTATAGAACAGCACATACTTGTCGCTCTTGAAGTAGATCTTGCGCAGGGGATTTGCCGCCATCAGCACCTTGTCGGTCAGCCCGAGCGCGTCCCACCAGGCCGTGTCGAACGTGAAGAAACCCTTGAACAGGGGCAGCGAGTCGTACTGGAACGGACTCCAGGCGTGCGGGAAATCCAGGTTCAGGCGCGGCATGGCGGACGGCGGGATGGCCATCACCAGATGGCGCGTGCGGTGCATCTGCGTGTCGCCCTGGTGGCTGAAGGCGAGCACGTGGTCGGCGCCGGATTTTTCTACGGACAGCAAACGGTGTTCGAGCCGGAATTCCACCCCGGCGGCCTGGGCCTGGTGCTGCAACTGGCACAGCAGCGCGTGGTAGCCGTCGATGGCATAGCGCCACTGGTTGGCGGCGTTTTCCGTAAAGTGCTGCGTTTCCGGGTGCTTCTTGATGATGTCGTAGGCCATGGCCGCCGACACCATCGGCAGCAGCAAGGCGTCATAGCCGGTCGCCTTGATGATGTGGGTGGCCTTGGCGGTGCCCAGATAGTGGCTGACGAACTCGAGGAAGGAGTCGTTCGGATGCTCTTTCAGCATCGGGCTCAGGCCATCGAGCGTTGCCTTCAGCTCGTCCAGCACGCTATCGTGGGAGATGACTTCGGTGAACGGGTAGAGCGCATGCGGCAATCCGCTGCCCTGCATGAGTTGCTGGAAATGCGGATGCAGCTGCGGCGAGTAGCGGGCGGCGCCGAGCTCGGCGATTTCCTCGCCGTCTATTTTCCGTGACTGGATGCGGCCGCCCACCGTGGCGTTCAGGTCGAATACCCGGATGCGCAGCTTCCTTTTGGCGGCGGCGTCGATCAGGCGGTTGGCGCAAGTCAAGCCTCCTATGCCGGCGCCTACGATGCAAATGTCAGAATACGTGCTCATACGAAATTCCTTTTTAACGTTCATTAATCGAAAAGCTGCAAAATCGTTAGCAAAAGTGTCCCCAGCACGTGTAGGCAAGGGAGGGGGCGCTGCGTGTTACCGCACTTGGCAAGCGTTATCGGCTGGGGAATGAAGAGCCTGGCGAGAACTGGCGTTGTGTCTGGAATGGTCGATTCTTGGCAGCAGAGTTTCTGTCTCAGATCAAAGATGGCACCGACAATAGCCCGGGTATCGGGCTGTCAGTTTGATAAATATCAATGTAGTTGTCGTTTGTGCGGCGCCGTTTTGGGGCGTGGCGACGCCCGCGAACGGGCTGCGCCAGCGGGGCGGCAGTGATGACGCGGAATTAATGTTGCAAAAAGACAAATTGCGCGCGCCAGGCTCTCAATGCGCAGCATTGCCATGGCATTTGCCGCATATCGTGCCGCCAGGCGCGCGCCGCTTTGCGGGCTTCTGGGTTTTCCTGTTCAGCAACGCGCTGCGGGTCTGCCGGGGCTGGCAAGACGGGGCCTGGGCCTTGATCGTGCTGAACCTTTGCCTGGCCCTGACGAACGTGCGCGGCATCGTCAAGAACGAGCGGCTGTGACGTCGCTTCCACTTGAATATTGTCAATATTGAACGTTTCTGCAGGGCGGCATACATGCCGTGCCGCCGCCTTGCGTCCATTTCACGGCGGAAAATGGCCATCCGGGCCTGGCAGTTCCAGATATTTGCTGTCTTATATAAGATTCGTCGCCATCGGATACACAAACAGCGGCTGGACAGTCTAAAATACGTGGTGGGCAAGCACGGCGTCACCGCCGGCACACTAGCCGTCCAAAGCAAGGCTAACCGTCCTGTGTTTGGAATGAAGAAAGTTAACCACCAGGCATCACCGCATACAAGGGAATGAACATGGCAACACAAAAATCCAAAATCATCTACACGCTGACTGACGAGGCGCCGCTGCTCGCGACGTATTCCCTGCTGCCGATTATCAAAAAATTCACCGCGCCGGCCGGCGTGGACGTCGTCTCCAGCGATATTTCGGTGGCGGCACGTGTACTGGCTGAATTTCCCGAATTCCTGACGGACGCGCAAAAAGTCCCGAATACCCTGGCTGAACTGGGCAAATTGACCCAGAGTCCAGACACCAACATCATCAAGCTGCCGAACATCAGCGCCTCGCAAGGCCAGCTCATCGCTTGCGTGCGCGAACTGCAAGGCCGTGGCTACAAGTTGCCGGACTATCCGGAAGATGCGAAGACGGAAGAAGAAAAAGCCTTGAAGGCCCGCTACGGCAAGTGCATCGGCAGCTCGGTCAATCCGGTCCTGCGTGAAGGCAATTCCGACCGCCGCGCACCGAAGGCCGTCAAAGAGTACGCACGCAAGCACCCGCATTCGATGGGCGAGTGGAGCCAGTCGTCGCAAACCCACGTCTCGCACATGCACCATGGCGACTTCTACCACGGCGAAAAATCGCTGACCCTGGAAAAAGCGCGCGATGTCAAGATGGAGCTGGTCACGGCCTCGGGCAAGACCATCGTGCTGAAACCGAAGGTTTCCCTGCAAGCGGGCGAAATCATCGACAGCATGTTCATGAGCAAGAAAGCGCTGCTGGAGTTCTACGAGAAGGAAATCGACGACGCCTTCAAGACGGGCGTGATGTTCTCGCTGCACGTCAAGGCCACCATGATGAAAGTGTCGCACCCGATCGTCTTCGGCCACTGCGTGCGCATTTTCTACAAGGACGCGTTCGCCAAGCATGCGGAACTGTTCGACAAGCTGGGCGTGAATGTCAACAATGGCATGAGCAACCTGTACGACAAGATCGAAACCCTGCCGGCGTCGCAAAAAGATGAAGTGCTGAAAGACTTGCACGCCTGCCACGCGAATCGTCCGGAACTGGCCATGGTCGATTCGGCCAAGGGCATCACCAACTTCCATTCGCCGAACGACATCATCGTCGACGCGTCGATGCCCGCCATGATCCGTATCGGCGGCAAGATGTGGGGCGCCGATGGCCGTCCGAAAGACGTCAAGGCAGTCATGCCGGAATCGACTTTCGCGCGCATCTACCAGGAAATGATCGGCTTCTGCAAATGGCATGGCAACTTCGATCCGAAGACCATGGGCACCGTGCCGAACGTGGGCCTGATGGCGCAGCAAGCGGAAGAATACGGTTCGCACGACAAGACGTTTGAAGTGCCGGAAGGCGGCATCGCCAACATCACCGACCTGGAAACGGGCGAAGTGCTGCTGACGCAAACGGTGGAAGAGGGCGATATCTGGCGCATGTGCCAGGTCAAGGACGCACCGATCCGCGACTGGGTCAAGCTGGCCGTCACGCGCGCGCGCAACTCGGGCATGCCTGCCGTGTTCTGGCTCGATTCCTACCGTCCGCACGAGAACGAAGTCATCAAGAAGGTACAGGTGTATCTGAAGGATCATGACACCAGCGGCCTGGACATCCAGATCATGTCGCAGACGCGCGCCATGCGCTACACCCTGGAGCGCGCCTTCCGCGGCCTGGACACCATTTCCGTGACCGGCAACATCCTGCGCGACTACCTGACCGATCTGTTCCCGATCCTGGAACTGGGCACCTCCGCCAAGATGCTGTCGATCGTGCCGCTGATGGCCGGTGGCGGCATGTACGAAACGGGCGCCGGCGGTTCGGCACCGAAACACGTCAAGCAGCTGGTGGAAGAAAACCATCTGCGCTGGGATTCGCTGGGCGAGTTCCTGGCGCTGGCCGTGTCGCTGGAAGACATGGGCATCAAGACGGGCAACGCGAAGGCCAAGATTCTCGCGAAAACCCTCGATGAAGCCACCGGCAAGCTGCTGGACAACAACAAGTCGCCATCGCCACGCACCGGCGAGCTGGACAATCGCGGCAGCCATTTCTACCTGGCCATGTACTGGGCGCAAGCCCTGGCGGCGCAGAAGGACGATGCGGAACTGGCAGCGCATTTTGCGCCAGTGGCCAAGGCCCTGGCCGACAACGAAGAGAAGATCGTTGCCGAGCTGAAAGAAGTGCAGGGCAAGGAAACGGATATCGGCGGCTACTACCTGCCCGATCCGGCGAAGACGGAAGCGGTCATGCGTCCGAGCGCCAGCCTGAATGCAGTACTCGACAGCATCTGATGCCGTCGTGACAGGCAGTAAGTCCTTGACTGCCTGACAAAAAAACGCCGCCGGAAGCGATTCCGGCGGCGTTTTTCATTTCCCCTGCATCTTACTGATTACTGATAGTGCTTATAGACCGCGGTGCTGCCATTGTTTTTGACCAGCAAGACATCGTACGCATCCTTGCGCGGTCCTTCCATGCCTGGCGAGCCCATCGGCATTGCCGGCACGGCCAGGCCCTTCGCCTTGGGTTTCTCGCGCAGCAGCTGCTTGATCTCGCTGGCCGGCACATGGCCTTCGATGGCGTAGCCGTTGACGAGGCCCGTGTGGCAGGAGCCGAGCGCGTCGGGAATGCCGGCCAGCTTGCGGTATTGCGCCGGCATCTCGACGTTTTTCGCGCGCACCGTGAAACCGTTCGCTTCCAGGTGCTTGATCCATGCGGAACAGCAGCCGCACGAGGCGCTCTTGTAGACTTCAATGACGGGCAGGGCCGCCATGGCGAACGTGGGCAAGCCCAGCATGGCGGCGAAGGCGCCGCGCAGTATGTAATGTTTGATCATGTGCTGCTTTCAGACGAATAAAGTCAATCGTGGCCACCTCGGTGGCTTGTTTGGGACGAGCTTGGAATCTATGCGGAAAGCGGCCGCGGGGGCCGGCGCGGGCCGTCGGGAATGAATCCCGTCAGCAAGGCGGCTGTCGCGGTGGTGACGCGTTGCGCGCCGGCGCAGGCGGCGGCAGGCAGGGCGAGGCAGGGCGGCATCAGCGCGCCCAGGCAAAAGCTGGCACAGGCGCCGCACGCGGGGTGCTTGGCAGGAGCCTGGCTTCCCTCCTGCGTGCCGGCGCTGTCCGTGATGGTGGATGACTGCGCGGCGTGATGCTGGCAAGCTGCCGCCATCGCGGCGGCAGGCGGGGCGAACGGCGCGCACAGCCGCATGGCGCCCGCGGCGGCGGCCTGCAGCGGCAGCGCCGCGATCAGCAGCAGGATCAGCCATGTTTTGAAGAGTCTTAGCATCGCCGGAAAGTATAGCATGGGGGAGCGTCGCCAGGAGCCGGCGCCCCTTAGCGCGAGGCGGCGGCAAGCACCTTCGATGCGTACATGGCCCGGTCCGCATGGCGCAGCAGCAGCTGCATGGTATCGCCGTCTTCCGGATAGTGGGCCACGCCGATGCTGACGGTGATCCGCAATTGCTGCCCGTTGCCCAGGTACAGCGGCGCGGCCAGGGCCGCATGGATCTTTTGCTCGATCTGGCTGACGTCCGCCGGCGTGGCATTGCTTTCCAGAAGCACGACGAACTCATCGCCGCCCATCCTGGCCAAGGTGTCGGTTTCGCGCATGCAATCGCGCAGGCGGCTCGCCACCGTTTGCAGCAGCAGGTCGCCGCAGGCATGGCCGTGGTCATCGTTGACGCGCTTGAAGTTGTTCAAGTCCAGGAACAGCAGCGAGAGCCGGCCTTCCTGGCGGTGTGCGCGCGCGAACGCCGTATGCAGGCGGTCGTGGAACAGGCGGCGGTTCGGCAAACGGGTCAGCTCGTCGTGCATGGCCATGAACTGCATTTGCGTCTGCAACTGCCGGCGCTCGACGGCGGTGGCGAGTTGTTTGGCAATAAATTGCAGCAAATCCTGGTCTTGCGCCGTGCCGATGACGGCATCCTGCTCACCTTGCAGGGCCAGCGCGCCGATACTGCCCATGGAGGAGTACAAGGGGACGGCCAGCCAGCACGACGACAGGGCGCCGGCCGCCATCTGCAGCGCCGCCGGCAGACCGGCCAGCTGTCCCGCCTGCAGCAGCAGGGGCGGCCGCTGCGCAGGACCTCGTCGCACAGCAGGCTGGCCAGCGGCGACGTCGGCTGCGGCGCGCCGTCGTCGGCATGGCAGGTGATGGGCGCCTGGGCGCCATGTTCGTCCTGCAGCAGCAGGGTCAGGCTACGCGCCGGCAAGTGTTCGCCGATGATGTGCTGGATACGGTGCAGCAAGGCGGGCAAGTCCTGCGTCGCCTGCATGGCTTCGGAAATGGCGTACAGCGCAGCCTGTTTTGCCTGCGCCTGTTTCAGCAAGGTGACGTCGCGCGCCACCGCCACGCGCAGCTGGTCGGCGGCGGACCAGCGGGCCGACCACATGATGTGGGCCAGGCTGCCATCCTTGCGCAGGTAGCGGTTTTCAAAGTGCGTCTGCGCATGGCCGTCCATGATGGCGCGCGCGGCGGCCAGGGTACGGGCGCGGTCGGCGGGGGCGACCATGTCGAGCATGAGCTTGCCGATCATTTCCTGCTGCGTGTAGCCGAAGATGCGCTCGCAAGCCGCGCTGACGAAGACGAAGCGTCCCTCCACATCGACCATGCACACGGCGTCGAGCAACAAGTCGGTAAAGCTGGCCAGCGGGGCGTGCAGAATCTTGTGTTCCATGAAGGCATTCTAATGGACATTCCCGGCAGCGATTCAACTTGTTGAGTCAGGCAAGGCGGGCGGCATGAAAATGTTTCATTTACCCGACGCTCATGCTTTTCTGTTTCTTGCCGTTAATGCAGTATTGCCATGCAGTACTTGCCACCACGCCAGATAACGTGACGCAAGGTTTGCCTGGCGCCAGGTGATTGCAAAAAAACTAACCATATCGATATTTTATGATGCCTATTCCCGCCACTTGCAAGGTTACAGCGCCATGACCTCCATTTCTCCACTTTCAAGCTGGAATAGCGCCCCGCCGCGGGCCTCCGCCGCCACCTCGAACCGCGCGGATGCGGCGCCGTCGTCCGCATCCGCGCCGTCCACCATCGTCGCTCTCAGCCCGGAGAGCGTGAAAGGCAGCGGCGCCGCGGGCGCGCTCGTGAAGCCGCCGCTGGTGTGGGAAAGCGCGACGCGCGACAAGGTGAGCGAGGCGATGACGAAGAGTTTCTCGTCATATACGTTTGGCGGCCGCTTCAGCGGCCTGGGCGCGGCCATGCTGGGACAGGTCAAGCTGGGAAACTACAATTTCTCGCAGGCGATGCGGCAGCCGCCGCCGAGCACCACGCCGAATGTCTATGCGGCGTCCGGCATCGCGCCGGGCAGCCTGCATGGCAATGGCGAAGACAGGGTTGCCCTCAGCATCACCACCAGGAGCGGCGTGGAAGTCAAGCTGTCGCTCGACAGCCAGGGCGACGGCCTGGCCGTGAACATGACGGCCAGCGGCGACCTCAGCGACGCTGAAGCCAGCGCCCTGGGCGACCTGGCGAAAGGTTTTCAGGCGGCCATCGACGGCCTGGGACAGAGCACGCCGAAAATCAAGCTGGAAGGCTTGATGCAGTTCGACCAGCAGGTGCTGGCGTCGGTGAAGCTGCATGCGGAAGTCAAGGTGCGCGGCGAGATGGAAAGCGTGCAGACCCTGGATTTCCAGGCCGATGGCGCGCAGCGCCAGGTCAGCTTCAGCGGCGAGGCCGGCAGCCTGGACTTGAAGGTCGACGCCAGCCAACTCAATACCCTGGGCAGCAAGGAGCGGCAAGCCAAGGCGCTGGACAGCTACATGAAGCAGTTCGACCAGGCGGCGTCGCGCGGCCATGGCGACGCGGGCCTGGTGGCCATGCTCAAGGATAGCTTTACGGCCTTGCACAGCAATGCCGCCGCGCCGCAAGCGGCCACGGACACGCCCGCGGCGGGCAAGTGGCGCCTGGCGGCCGAGGACAAGTCCATCCTGACGGGGTTGGCCGATTTCAGCGCCTCCGTGTCGCAGGCCGTGAAATTCAGCAATCCCATGCGCAGTTCGGAAAAGGATGGCTTCCATTACGAAGTGTCGCAAAAGACGGAGCAGGCCGGCCCCAGCCAGGACGAGCGTTCAATCAGGCAGCGGCAGCAATCGAAGCTCAGCGCCAGCTTCCATCAGTCGCTGGTCGCCGGCGTGCCGCTGCGCCTGACGGACAATACGGAATCGCAGAACTATACTTATCACCAGATCGAGGATACGGCCAGCAGCGATGCGCAGGTGGCTTACAAGGATGGCAAGATGGTGAAGGCGAGCTTGCGGCAGGAGGACAATCAGTCCGAGCATGTCATGAAGTATTTCCTGGGCAAGTTGGAGTCGGACAAGACCACGCCGGGCAATTTTTCCGTGCTGCGCGACTTGCTGCCCGCGCTGGGACCGTACCGGACCGACGAGCTGGGCATGACGCCCGAGAAAAAGGCGGAGCAGCGCCAGCAGGCGATGCAGGCCTTGAGCGACGACGTGCTGCTGCAATCGTATGCGGGCCAGACCATCAGCCTGTGGCAAGCCGACGTGCTGCCGGAAGAGGGCGGGGCCGCCACCGCGTAGACACGGCCGCGCCGAATGCAAAAAGCCCGTCTGCGAAGACGGGTTTTTTGTTTGCTTGTCGCTTGATCTGGCGCAAACAGCCTATGCTTTGGCCTTGTTTTGCTTGATCCAGTAGCCGACGCCCAGTGCGGCCAGCCACACGGGAATCAGGTAGACGGAGATGCGCAGGCCCGGCGTCAGGTACATGATCACCAGGATGCCTGCCAGGAACACCAGGCACAGGTAGTTGGTGAACGGGTAGCCCAGGCTCTGGAACGAGGTCGTCTTGCCCTCGGCTTTCTTCTGCGCGCGGAAGCGCAGGTGGATCCAGCTGATCATGGCCCAGTTGATGATCAGCGCCGAGACCACCAGGCCCATCAGCACTTCGAACGCTTCGCCCGGCATGAAGTAATTGACCACCACGCAGGCGCCCGTGGCCAGCGCGGACACGCCCAGCGCCACCAGCGGCACGCCGCGGCGGTTCAGGTGCAGCAGCGCGCGCGGCGCATTGCCCTGCTTGGCCAGGCCGAACAGCATGCGCGTGTTGCAGTACACGCCGCTGTTGTAGACGGACAGGGCGGCTGTCAGCACCACCACGTTCAGGGCCGTGGCCACCAGGTTGCTGTCGAGCGCATGGAAGATCAGCACGAACGGGCTGCCGCCGGTGACGACGTTTTGCCACGGGTACAGCGACAGCAGGATGCCGAGCGCGCCGATGTAAAAGATCAGGATGCGGTAGATGGCCTGGTTGGTGGCGCGCGGTATCGTCGTGCTCGGATCATCCGCCTCGGCCGCCGTGATGCCCACCAGTTCCAGGCCGCCGAACGAGAACATGATGACGGCCATGGCCATCACCAGCCCCTGCCAGCCATTCGGGAAGAAGCCGCCGTGCTGCCACAGGTTGGCGATGGAGGCTTGTGGTCCCGCGTCGCCGGAAGCGAGCAGATACGCGCCGAAGACGATCATGCCGATGATGGCGACCACCTTGATGATGGCGAACCAGAATTCCATTTCGCCAAACGCCTTGACATTCAGCAAACTGATGGCGTTGATGGCGCAAAAGAAGATCAGCGCCGAGACCCAGGTGGGCACGCCCGGCCACCAGTACTGCACGTAGATGCCGACGGCCGTCAGCTCGGCCATGCTGACGAGCACATACAGCACCCAGTAATTCCAGCCCGACAGGAAGCCGGGCAGGTGGCCGCAGTATTTGTCGGCGAAATAGCTGAAGGAGCCGGCGACGGGTTCGTCGACCACCATCTCGCCCAGCTGGCGCATGATCAAAAAGGCGATGACGCCGGCGATGCCATAGCCGAGCAGCACGGAAGGGCCGGCCATCTTGATGGTTTGCGCGATGCCCAGAAACAGGCCGGTGCCGATGGCGCCGCCCAGGGCGATGAGCTGGATGTGGCGGCTTTTCAGGCCGCGCTTGAGCTCTTGTGGTTCGGTGTTCCCGACTGCCGTCATATGTTTTATCCTGTTTTTACGGGGCTGAGGTCGCTGATTCTAAAGCATGCACGGGCAAAGCAGGAGCGAAATGCATGTTGCACTGCGGAGGCGCAAGAAAAGCCCCGCATCTTCGCCGAACGGCGCGCAAAACGGCGGCGCCCGGGCGTCCCCTTTACGCGGCGGCCGCGACGATGGCCGGTTCGTACACGGCCAGGAACTCGGGCGGCAGGCGGCGCGCGCGGCCGCTGCTCAATTCGATGCAGATCAAATCCCAGCGTGCGCGCACGACGGTGGCGCCGTCGCTGTCGCGCACCAGCTGGAAGCGCCGTTCCATGCTGGAGCGCCCGTCGCTGGCGCACAGCCAGGTGGCCAGGGTCAGCGCTTCGCCGGCCCGCGTCGGCAGCAGGTAGTCGTATTCGCCGCGGCGTATCGCCATGGCCCGGTCCAGGCGCCGGTAATCGTCCAGGTCCAGCCCCAGGGTGGCCGAGTGGTGCCAGGCGATATGCTCGCACCAGCGCACGTAGACGGCGTTGTTGGTGTGCTGCAGTCCGTCGATGTCGGCCGCTTCCGGCGTGACGGGCAGGGTGTGGGCGTGCGGATAATCCCAGTTCAAGTGCGCTCCTTTCGATACGGTGGCGGCTGATTGTACGGTCTTGCGCGGCTTCCTGTCTGCGGCGCACGCCTGGAAAAACACTGTTTTTCGTGTTGATGTATGATGCATCATAATTTGACACAGTTGAAAAACACCTATGAACCATTCCCTGGACAGCCTGTTGCACGTCAACCTGGGCAAGTCCGTGTATGCGATGCTGCGCGAGGCGCTGGCGGCCGGGCGTTACCAGCCGAACGACCGGCTGCGCATCCGCGAGCTGGCGCTGCAGCTCGGTACCAGCGTCACGCCCGTGCGCGACGCCATGCTGCAGCTGGTGCAGGAAGAGGCGCTGGTGCTGCGCTCGCCGCGCGACTTCCGCGTGCCCGTGCTCAGCGTGGCGCGCTACCTGGAAATCCGCGCGCTGCGCCTGGAACTGGAAGGGCTGGGCGCGTTCGAGGCGGCGCAGCGCATCGACGCGGCCAGCCTGGCCGACCTGGAACGCCTGCTGCAGGCGAACGAAGAGGCGATTGCGCGGCACGACCTGCCGGCGGCCCTGCAATGCAACCAGGCGTTTCACCTGGGCCTGGCGCAGGCGGCCGGCATGCCGACGTTAAAACGCTTCGTCGACCACCTGTGGATGCAGACGGCGCCCCTGATCGCCGCCGGCTACGCCAGCTTTTCACCCGACATGCGGGTCGGCCACCACCACGCCATCATGGCCGCGCTGCGCCAGCGCGACGGGGCGGCCGCGCGGCGCGCCATGGAACAGGACATTCTCGACGGCGGCACGCAGATGCTGGCGTATGTGATGCGCCAGGAGCGCATGCATGCCGGCGCAACAGAACAAGGAAAAGTACAGAACGAGGAAGCACATGACGCAGAACACGCATAATACTGAGCAGAAAACCGCCATCGTCACGGGCGCCAGCCGCGGCATCGGCCACGCCGTGGCCGAGCGCTTCCGCAGCCTGGGCTGGCGCGTGATCACCGTCTCGCGCAGCCCGATACCGGGCGGCTGTCCGCGCAGCCAGGAGCACAACACGCATGTGTGCATGGATCTGTCGGACCTGAGCCAGATCGGGCAGATGGTCGACACCCTGCGCCCCATGCTGGGCGACTCGAAATTGCACGCCCTGGTGAACAACGCGGGCGTGTCGCCGAAGGGGCCGGGCGGCTCGCGCGTCAATTCGCTGACCACCGACATGCAGACCTGGCAGGAAATGTACAACACGAATTTCTTTGCGCCGCTGGCGCTCACGCGCGGCTTTGCGCAGGAACTGTCGAACGCGCACGGCGCCGTCGTGAACCTGTGCTCGATCGCCGGCTACCGCGTGCACCCGTTTGCAGGTTCCGCCTACGCCAGCTCGAAGGCGGCGCTGGCCTCGCTGACGCGCGAGATGGCCAACGACATGGCGCCGCTGAACGTGCGCGTGAATGCGATTGCGCCGGGCGAAATCGATACGGCGATCCTGTCGCCCGGCACTTCGCACATCGTCGACACGCAAATCCCCTTGCGCCGCCTGGGCACGACGGCCGAAGTGGCGGATCTGGTGGAGTTCCTGTGCAGCGAGCGCGCCTCGTACATCACGGGCGCCGAAATTCCCATCGACGGCGGCCAGCGCATCTGATCTACATCAATACACTACACTGGGAGACATCAACATGACCCAACATATCGGCATCGTCGGCTGTTCCGCCGAAGGCGCGGCCCTGTGCTACCGCACCATCTGCGAAGAGGGCGCGCATGCGCTGGGAGCGTATGAACACCCGGAAGTGACGCTGCATACGCCGCCGCTGGCGCGCTATGTGGAATGCCTGAACGGGGGCGACCTGGCCGGCGTGGCCGAACTGATGCTGGCGTCGGCGCACAAGCTGGCGGCGGCCGGCGCCGATTTCCTGATCTGCCCCGACAACACCATCCACCAGGCATTCGAGCTGGTGGCGCCCCGTTCGCCGCTGCCCTGGCTGCATATCGCCGACGTCGTGGCCAGCGAGGCGGGGGCGCGCGGCTACCAGCGCGTGGGCTTGACGGGCACGCGCTGGCTGGTCGACAGCGCCGTGTATCCGGACCGGCTGGCCGCGCGCGGCATCGCCTGCGTGCGGCCCGGCGAGGACGAGCGCAGCGAAATCAACCGCATCATCATGGAGGAACTGGTGCCTGGCGTGGTCAAGCCAGGCAGCGTGGCGCGCTTCCAGGCCATTATCGCCGGCTTGCGCGGGCAGGGCTGCGATGCCGTCATCCTCGGCTGCACGGAAATCCCGCTGATCATTAGCGACGCCAATTCGCCGCTGCCGACCTTGGACTCCACGCGCTTGCTGGCGCGCGCCGCCTTGCGCCGGGCGCTGGACGCCTGACTATGTATTGAGCTGCGCGTCCAGCTGCGCCTGCAGGGCCGCCACCACCAGCGCGTGGTCGTCCGCCTGCGCCAGGCCGGACACGGTGACCGTGCCGACCAGTCCCACGCCGCGTATCAGCAGGGGAAACGCGCCGCCGTGGCCCGCGTACTCGATATCGTCGAGGTATTTCACGTCTTCGAAGGTGCTGCCGCGGCTTTTATACGAAATGCCCATGTAATAGGAACTGCGGCAAAAGCGCTGCACCGTGTTGTTCTTGCGGCGTATCCAGTCCGCCTGGTCCGCCGTGGCGCCCGTCATGGCGTGGTGGAACAGGACCTGGCCGTTGCGCGTGATGTCGACGGTGACGGCCTTGCCCCGCTTGCGCACTTCTTCGACGATCCACAGGCCCACGGCCAGCGCGGCGTCGTTGTCGAAGCGTTCGAATTGCAGGGATTCTTCCTGCTGCGCCAGGGTGTGCAGCAAATCGGCGTAATGATCCATCGTGGAGGAGGGCGGTAGTGGCTGGAAGCGCTACTGTAACGCACCACGGGCGGTTTTTGTGTGGCGCGGCTAAAATAGCCGGCATGAACCTGTCCCTGTTTGCCGATGAAGAGCAGGCCCCGGCCGGCCCGGCGCCGCTGGTGCCCGGCTCGCGCGCGTCGGTCCTGCTGCGCGGTTTTTCGCTGCCGTATCTGCCCGAGCTGATGCCGGCGCTGGACGCCATCGTGCTGGCGGCGCCCCTGCGCCACATGGCCACGCCGGGCGGCTTGCGCATGTCCGTTGCCATGAGCAACTGCGGCCCCCTGGGCTGGGTCACGGATGGGCGCGGCTACCGCTATGCGCGCCTCGATCCGGCCAGCGGTTTGCCCTGGCCGCCGATGCCGCCCGTGTTCCTGCGCCTGGCGCGGGAGGCGGCGCTGGCGGCCGGCTATCCGGGCTTTGTTCCCGACGCCTGCCTGATCAACCGCTATGCGCCCGGCGCGCGCATGGCCCTGCACCAGGACCGCGACGAATGCGATTTCAGCGCGCCCATCGTTTCCGTCTCGCTGGGTTTGCCCGCCACCTTTTTGTTCGGCGGCGCCGAGCGCAGCGACAAGGCGGCGCGCATCGCGCTGCTGCACGGCGACGTGGTGGCGTGGGGCGGCGCCGACCGCCTGCGCTTCCACGGCGTGGCGCCCCTGAAGGAGGGCGAACACGCGCTGCTGGGCGCGCAACGCATCAATTTGACGTTTCGCAAGGCTGCCTGAGCTGGCGCCACGGCGTGGCCGGCTTGAGGATGTAGTGCGCATGCACATGGCGCCACGGAATGGCCAGGTAGACCAGCACCACGAACGCGCATTCAAACGCGGTTGCCGCGGTGGCGTGATCGATCTGGCCGTTCAGCCATTGCGGCAGCGGCACGAGCAGCAGCCAGATGGTCTTCCACAGCGCCTCCCACAGCAGCAGGGGCAGCATCTGCAGCGGATAGCGCAAGCCCAGCAGACATAGCAGCGAAAACGCGGCCAGCATGCAGTTGACGGTGCCCCGCGCCAGTTCCCACGGCGCGTGCGGCGTGACGATGCCGGGCCACAGCACGCTGCCCAGTCCCAGGACAACCAGCAGATACATGGCGCGCAGCGCATACAGACGGGCGGTCGATACGGTATTCATGGTGCGATCTCCTGGTCGTGGTGGGCGATGAAACGGTTTACTCGACTTCTTTGAGTATCGTCTCCAGTCTGCCCAGGCGCGCCTGGATCTGCGCCACGGAAGCGTTCAGCGCGGCCAGCGAAACTGCCGTTTCCGCCTGCGTGGCGGCCATGGACCTGGCCAGTTCCTGGTAGGCGCCGTCCTGCGCCAGCCGGGCGCGCGCCTGCACGATGCCGGACGTATATTTGAGGGCGAAGATGATGACGGCGGCCGTGCAGGGGAAGAAGAAGGCGGCGAAAAAGATATTTTCAGACATGATGACCTCTACAGTTCAGGATTGATCCGGGTTGGGGGTGAGCGTGGACGCCGCCGCGGCGATGCTGGCCGGCGTCAGCAGCAATTCAAATGGACTGGCTTCAAAGTAATTGAGGGCCTTGCCGTCATGCGACAGTTCCAGCTGGCTGGTGACGAGGCCCGCGTGTTCCAGCTTTTGCAGGTGCAAATGCAGCAGAGGCCGGCTGATGCCCAGGTCGCGCGCCAGCTGGCTGATGTAGTTGCGCCCGCCGCTGGCCAGCGCCGCGATGATGCGCAGCCGGTGCGGATTGTCGAGCGCCGCCAGCATCGCCAGCAAGCGGTCGCCGGTGGGGTTGGGAGTATTTGTATCTGTCATGTGTCAACATTATCTGACATGTGTTAGCGAGTCAAGTTAAATTATTGCGTCGCTTTAATGCAAGATACTTGCAAATGCGGCGCTTTTTCTCCATGATATGCAACTTGTTTGCATATGGAGCCTTGGCCATGAAGCGCGATTCTCTTTCCACACCCCTGCCCGATGTGGCGGCCGGTCCCCATCTGGGTCACCCCTTGCCATTGGAATGGGTCGGCATGCAGGGCATCGCCTTGCCGCTGTGGCTGGAAGAGGGCGGGCAGGCGCAGCAAGTGCATGCGTGGGCCGACGTGCAAGTCGATCTGCCCGATCCGGCAGTCAAGGGCATCCACATGTCGCGCCTGTATCTGCTGCTCGATGCCTTTGCCGCCGCGCAGCCGCTCGATGCGGGCGCGCTGGCCGCCGTGCTGCGGCGCATGGTCGGCAGTCACGCCGATTGCGGCAGCACGCAGGCGCGCATCGCGCTGGCGTTTCCCCTGCTGCGGCGCCAGCCGGCGCTGCTGACGGCGGGGCTGTCGGGCTGGAAATCGTATCCCGTGCGCCTGCAAGCCAGTGTTGCTCCGCAGGGCTTTGCCCTGTCCCTGACGGTGGAGATCGGCTATTCGTCGACTTGTCCGTGTTCGGCGGCGCTGGCGCGGCAATTGCTGGCCGACGCCTTCGCGGCGCAGTTCGGCGCGGGCGGCATCGACGGCGCGGCCGCCCGCGACTGGCTGCGGGAACACGCGAGCCTGGCCACGCCGCACAGCCAGCGCAGCATGGCCACGGTCACCGTGCAGGTGGCGCAGGACGCCGAACTGGACCTGTTTCCCCTGATCGACCGGGTGGAAGCGGCGCTGGCGACGCCCTTGCAGACGGCCGTGAAACGGGCCGACGAGCAGGCGTTTGCACGCTTGAATGGTGCTAACCTGATGTATGTGGAAGACGCGGCCCGCCGCGTGCAGGCGGCGCTGGCGTCGCATTATGCGCAGGCGCGTGTTACCGTACGGCATATGGAAAGCCTGCATCCGCACGATGCCGTGGCGCAGGCGGGCCAGCTTGCCTGAGCTTTTCACTCAACCACCGTGGAGGAAGACCGCATGCCGGAGAACATCACGCAGGAGCCGGGCGAAGACAGCCTGGAAGAGGAACTGGAGCGCGAGCGGCGCGAGCATGCGCTGATCGACGAGGAAAAGCTGGGCATGGACGAGCTGGAAGAGGAACATTTGAAGCGGGAACGCCAGCCGGGCGCGCCGGCGGGGCGCTAATGCGCATGCGCTGCATCAGCGCTGGCATCGCGCCGCGCCGCCCGGTACAATTTCGCTTTGTCATTCTCCCTCAGCCCCGGAGGCCCATGAAATACCGTGCATTCTTCCAGTTCATCCTCGGCCTGACAGGCGCCGTCCTGGCCGCCTCGCAAGCCCACGCCGCCACCATCTGCACCGCCATGGCCGACGCCAAAACGGGTGCCGTCCTGCTGCAGGAGGGTAATTGTATCGACCGCGTCACCCCCGCCTCCACGTTCAAGATCGCGCTCAGCCTGATGGGCTATGACGCCGGTTTCCTCAAGGACGAGCACAAGCCCAGCTTGCCATTCCGCCAGGGCTATGTGGACTGGGGCGGCGAAGCGTGGCGCCAGGATACGGACCCGTCGCGCTGGATGCAGTATTCCGTCGTCTGGTATTCGCAGCAGATCACGCAGGCGCTGGGCGCCGAGCGTTTCCAGAAATATGCCAAGGCTTTGCGCTATGGCAATGCGGACGTCTCGGGCGACCCCGGCAAGGACAATAGCCTGGAACGCTCGTGGATCAGCTCTTCGCTGAAGATCTCGCCTTTGGAACAGCTGGGCTTCCTGCGCAAGCTGGTCAACGATCAATTGCCCGTCACGAAACAGGCGATGGAACAGACGCGGCGTCTGACGCGCCTGGCCGATGTGGACGGCTGGCAAGTGCATGGCAAGACGGGCGCCGCTTTCCCGCGCAAGGCGGACGGCAGCTTTGACGAAGCGCATGGCTACGGCTGGTTCGTGGGCTGGGCCAGCAAGGGCGGGCGCAGCATCGTCTTCGCGCGCCTGGTGCAGGACGAGCAGAAGGGGCAGCAGTCCGCGGGCTTGCGCACGCGCGAGGCCATGCTGAAGGAATTGCCGGCCCTGCTGGAGCAGGCGCAGAAGTGACGGCCAGCATCGTCGCCGCCACTTTCATCGCGACCGAGGGCGAGTACCTGGAAGCCGTCATCGAGGTGGGCGGCCAGCGCCTGCACGTGATGGACGAGTTCGGTGGCGGGCAACTGGCCGCCGGCACGCAAGTCCAGCTCGAACTGTGGCCCATGGCCAGCGAGATCGACGACTGGGACGCGATTTTCAGCGCCAATCCCGGCCGGGAAAAACGCCTGCTGCGCCTCGATGGCTGGCGCTACCTGGCGCTCGGCGTCGTCACCCAGGTCGGCCCCGTCGTCTGCGATTGCGGCCTGCTGCAACTGGAAAACCCGTTTACGACGCATGACGGGCGCTGCGTGGGCGCGTATGTCGGCGTCACCCTGGCGCGCCTCGATGCTTGCCTGGCGTAAATTCCGGCCCGCTTTGTTGCCCGCCCTATATACTTGCTGAAACGGATAATCCGGCATCAGACAAGGTTACAAGCATGGCATCAGGCATGGAGCAGTTTCAGGAAAAAGCACGGCAGGCGTTCATGCGGGCGCGCGCACAGACGGTGCGCGTGGCGGGAGTGGCATGGGTCAAGGCGGTGGCGCTGTACCGGCGCGGCCATGCGCACCTGATGACCTTGCCGCCCGTGCGGCGCGCGCTGGTGCTGGCCTTGTGGTCGTTCCTGGCCCTGCTGGCGCTGACGATCGCCTACATGCTGCTGCTGATCCCCCTGACGCCGAGCATCCACGACTTGCGCCAGGCGCGCGCGGCCGCGCCCAGCACCATGGTCAGCGCCGATGGCAAGGAACTGGCCCGCTTCGACCAGGGCTTGCAGGAACGGGTCACGTTAAAGCAGATTTCGCCGAACGTGATCAGCGCGCTGATCTCCACGGAAGACCACCGTTTCTACGCACACCACGGCATCGACTTCACCCGCACGGCCGGCGCCATCCTGCATACGGCAGGGGGCAACCCCCAGGGCGGTTCCACCATCACGCAGCAGCTGGCGCGCAATATGTTCCCCGAGGAAATTGGCCGCTCGCGCAACCTGAACCGCAAGCTGAAGGAATTGATCACGGCCCTGAAGATCGAGGCGACCTACAGCAAGACGGAAATCCTCGAAGCCTACCTGAACACGGTGCCCTTTCTGTACAACACCTACGGCATCGAAATGGCGGCCCGCACGTATTTCGACAAGCCCGCTGCGCGCCTCGATATCCTGGAAAGCGCCACCCTGGTCGGCATGCTGAAGGGCACGAATTACTACAATCCCGTCGGCAATCCCGAACGTTCCCTGCAGCGGCGCAATGTGGTCCTGGGCCAGATGCGCAAGCATGAGGTCATCGACGAGGCGCGCTACAAGCAGTTGATCAAGCGACCCCTGCGCCTGCATTTCGAGCGCCAGAGCGAGCGGGCGCAGTCGGACAGCCATTTCACGGCCTATGTGCGCAAGTGGCTGATCAACTGGGCCGACGAGAACGACTACAACCTGGAACTGGACGCCCTGGTGGTGCACACCACGCTGGACTACGACTTGCAGCAGGCGGCCGAGCGCGCCGTCGAGCGCCAGGCGAATGCCTTGCAGGCGATTGCCGACGTGGAATGGAGCCGCGCGGGCGTGCCGTCCTCCACCTCGACGGGCATGTACGCGGGCATGCAGGGCGGCAGCGTGCCGTTCGATTATTTCTGGAAATCGCATCCGGCCCTGCTCGACGCCTTCGTGCGCGAGTCCGCCGACTACCGCAAGCTGACGGCGGCCGGCGGCACGCCGGACGAGGCGCTGGCGCAACTGAAGGGCGACCGCGCCTTCATGGCGGCCCTGCGCAAGACGAAGACGCGGCTGGAAGCGGGCTTTGCGGCCATGGACCCGGCCACGGGCGCCGTGCGCGCCTGGGTGGGCAGCCGCGACTTTGCGCGTGAACAGTTCGACCACGTGTCGCAGGCGGCGCGCCAGCCCGGTTCCACCTTCAAGCCCATCGTGTATGGCGCCGCGCTGGAAAAGGGCCTCAGCCCGGAACACGTCTACCGCGATGAAGTCATGGATATCAAGGCGGCAGACGGCACGAAATGGCGCCCGACGGACATGAGCGGCACGACGGGGCGCGACATGACCATGCGCGACGGCCTCGTGTACTCGAAAAACACCATCACGGCGCAGGTGATGCAGGACGTGGGCTTGCCGCCGATCATCAAGCTGGCGCGCGCGCTCGGTATCCGCGACAGCAAGCTGGAAAAAGTGCCGTCCTTGGCGCTGGGTACCAGTCCCGTCACCTTATTGGAAATGGTCAACGCCTACGCCAGCATCGCGGCCCAGGGCGAGGCCCGTTTGCCCTTCGTCGTCACGCACATCACCGACCGCGAAGGCAAGGTCATCGCCCGTTTCGGTGAAGACAAGCCCAAGCGCGCCATGCAGGCGGCATCGGCCGCCACCCTGACGGACATGCTGCGCGGCGTGATCGACCGCGGCACGGGTACGGCCATCCGCAGCCGCTTCGGCATCCGCTCCGACGTGGCCGGCAAGAGCGGCACGACGCAAAACAATGCGGACGGCTGGTTCATCCTGATGCACCCGGAACTCGTCGGCGGCGCCTGGGTGGGTTTCAACGATGCGCGCGTCACCATGCGCAGCAATTACTGGGGCCAGGGCGGCCACAACGCCGTGCTGGTGGTGGGCGACTTCTTCAAGACGGCGCTCGACACGGGAAAACTGTCGCGCGACGCCATCTTCCCCGGCGGCAAGCCGCCACCGCCGCTGCGCCATGTGGAGGCGGTCGAGGAACCGCAGGACGAACCGGTGGAAGAGCCGGGCGATCTGCTGCAGGAAGGCGCGCCGCCGGCCCGCTGGCCGTGCCGGCGGAAGAGGGCGGGCAGGAAGCGCATGGCAAGGCCGTGCCGGAGCCCGTTCCGGCCCCGTTGCCGCAGCCCGCGCCTGTTCCGCAAGGCTAAGCGGCCGTCTACAGGACGACGATTGTGACCATCGCATTCAGACATGGCGCCACGCTTGGCGACATCGGCTACGAGGTGCTGCTGCATTCGCTGCTGTCCACCGTGGCCGTGCGCCTGGAAGGGGGCGAGTGGGGTTCGCGCTTTCCCTGCATCATGCTCAAGTTGTGCCGGGGGCGGCTGGACGCCGCCGATGCCGCTGCGGCCTGCGCCGAATGGCGTGACCTGCAGGCCGGCCTGGCAGCCTTGCCGCCAGGGCAGGCGGTGTGGGATTTCAATGATCTTGCCAGCCGGCCGCCGTGGGGCGAGGCCGCCGGCCCGCGGGTTACTTCCATGGCGGACTACCACGTGACGACCGCCGGCCTGCTCCTGCTCGACGTCATGGGCGATCGCCTTGCCGCCTTGAGCGCCTCGGGCGGCACGCTGGAGATCATTCCTTTCGACGGGCTGGCGCCGTTTTACTATGTCAACTGACGGATTTCTGCTACGGCAATGGGTGAAACATGCGGGTATTGAAAAGAAGCACGAAAGTATCATTTTCGATGAGTCTTTTTCTTGCTCTCTATCTTCTCGCTTGTTGCTGTGATTCTCATGCGCAAGAACTGATAGCAGTCGGCTCGAAAACGGGCCATATTGCGCTAAGTCAAGTAGTCAAAAGCGCATCTTTGGTGGCGAAGGTGACGGTCGTGTCCGTGACGGCAGTGCCGCGGGAGGAGGCGGATGATGGGAAACCCTGTGGATTTGTTTACCGGGCAAAAGTCGTGCAAGCATTGAAGGGCGGCAAGGATGTTGATGTGCAGTTTTTCATGCCTCTGGGAATTTATCCTCTCCATCCAGGTCTCAAATACCTGGTGTTCCTGGAGCATAGAAGCGAGCAGGATGTGAAAGACCTCTTTCTTTCCTTGAACGCTGCGTTGACTGATGCGGAAAGCGACAGCTTGAAGTGTAAATTTCAAAAGGGATATTACGTTCCAATTCAGGCGGACCCCCTGCCATTTGATGCCGATGCCGGGAGACAATTTGGTGGTGAGTGGCTGGGCCTTGCAAGGGGCGGGGTGCCATCGAGCCTCCTTCTTTGCGCAGTCCAGGGATTCAGTACCAGTAGCAGTGAGGTGGATAGCCAGCATCATAGAAGAAAAAATCCGGCGGCGCCGTGGTCAGCTGGGTTGAAATGGCCCGGCTGATAAAAAAGTCCCAGGGCGCATTCAGCTTTTTGAACCGGTGGCTCGATGCGTGCGACCAGTAAGCAATACTGGCGCATCCGCGGTGCCGTTACGGCAGTCTGCTCAGGCATAGCCAGACGCCGGCTCCTGCCTGTGTTTTACGGCGTATTGCGCCGCAAGCCCGCTTCCCGCACGAACACTTGCAGCGCGGGCATGGTCTGCTGGTGCAGCGCTTCCAGTTCCGTGCGCAACGTGGGTGTGATGGTCAGGCTGCCGTCCGCCTGGTGGTGCAGGGGCAGGCCCAGCGCTTGCGCCATTTCCACGGGGTAATTCGTAAAATTGCCGTAGGGCCGCTTGCCGTCGACGGACGGGGTAGGCCAATAACCCTCGGCCAGGTAATCCCCGGGCGCGCCCATGCCCAGCATCTCCAGCGATAGCCACGACTGCTGGCGCAGCAGTTGCAGGTGGCGCGTGGTAAACGTGAACGACGCCTTGCCGTTGGCATAGCTGCCCGGTTTCAGATTCGCCATTTGCACGAAATGCGGCAGCAGCTGCGCCGCTTCCATCAGCCGCTGCGCGGCCAGCGCCGCATCCTGGCTGGCAATGGCCTGCATGGCCAGTTCCAGGGTGTCGCCCTTGCCCAGCGGGTAGGCCGGATTGAGCATGGGGGCGCCGTTTTCCACGGGCGACCAGCCGATGCTGAAACGTCGTAGCAACGCCAGATGGTGCACATTGAGCACGGTGGGCAGCGGTGCGTCGAGGGTGGCCAGGATGCGCTGGCGCACGGCGCGGGGCAGGCCGCTGTCGGCCGCGCGCGCCAGCACGGGCGAGCACAGCAGGGCGCCGGCGAGGCGCAGCAGCTGGCGCCGCAGGGGCTGGAGCAGGCGCTCCATCACGGTGCCGTCAAGTCCTGGCGCTGGAATTCGATGCGGTTTTCCTGGTAGGTCCACTTGGTGTAGGGTCCGAACACGCGCCGGTTTTCCTTGCTGTCGGCATTCGACTGTTCGCGCTTCATGCGCCGCACGAGGGCGCTATCGACCAGCGGCTCGGTCGTCGTGCCGAACACTTCATGGCGCACGCTTTGCTTGGCGTCGGCGCCGCGCGAAATGATGGTGAGCTTGCGCGTGGCGGGATCGAAGTACAGGCGCATGGCGAACGTGTTCATGTCCTGCAGGTACAGGCCATCGTCGCGCCACTGGGCATAGAAATAGTCGCCGCAGACGGCCTTCGGCTCGCGTTTCCACTCGCAGGCGAGCAGGATCAGCAAGTGATGGTCGTCGAGTTGTTTGATTGAAACACGGGCCTTGGAATAGCCCCAGTTGCTGGGCGGCACGGTCTTCGACGAGAGCAGGTTGTATTCGCCCACGAGATTGGGCATGGGCGCTTGCGCCAAGGCGCTGCTGCACAGGATCAAGGCGGCTGCGGCCGCTGCGCCGCGTAGTGTGGAAAGTGGTGTCATGATGGCCATAAAGAAAAGTTGCCATATTATAGATGGCAACTTGCCAAGATGGCCGCGCGCTTGCGCAGCGCGCCGTTTGTTACTTCAGCTTGCTCAATTCCGCCACGTCGATCTTGACGACCTTGTCGCCCACGGCGTCCACCAGGGTCTTGAAGTGGGGCGTCGCTTCATGCGCCGTGTGGGCTGCCTTGTCCGTCCATTCTTCCAGCATGATGAAGCGCGTGGGAATCTTGTTGTCGAGGTGCAGTTCATAGCGCAGGCAGTCGCTTTCCGCGCGGCTGGGCGGCACGACGGCTTCCAGGGCGGCGCGCACGGCGTCGATATGTTGGGCTTGGGCATCGATGGTGGCGACGACGGTCAGGGTCATGGTGTTCCTTGTAAAGTGGTGGGGCGGATGCAGCTTAGCGCAGTTTGCCCTTTCTTGTCCGCCATGCCCAGCCTGGCTGCGCTGAAACAGTTTCCGCCGCCGCCAGATAATCAAGCTGAACCTACGCCGCCTGCAGCGCGCCGATCTGCTCGAAAGCCGCCGTCAAGGCCTGCGCCCTGGCGGCGTCGCTGACCTTGACGCCTTCGGCGCGCACGATCTCGAGTTGCGTGATGCCGAGGAAGCCGAGGAAGGCGCGCAGATGGCTTTCCTGGTGTTCCAGGGCGGCCATCGGCGTGTCGGCGCCATAGTAGCCGCCGCGCGTCGAGGCGATGATCACGCGCTTGGCTCCCAGCAAGCCTTCCGGGCCATTGGCGCCGTACTGGAAGGTCTTGCCGGGCACGGCCAGCGCGTCGAGCCACGATTTGAGCTGGCTGGGGATGGCGAAGTTGTACATGGGCGCGCCGATGACGATGACGTCGGCGGCCAGCACTTGCTCCAGCGCGGCGGCAAGGATTTCTCCTCGGCGGCGCCGGGGGCGGCCGTAAATTGCGGCAAGGGCTGGGCGGCCAGGTCGCGGTAGCGGACGGTGGCGCCGGGCGCGGCCGCTTGCAGGCGGGCCACGATGGCGGCGCTCAGTTGGCGGCTGACGGAATGCTCGCCAAGGACGCTGGAATCGATATGCAGGATGTTCATATAGGCCTTCTTGGATGGTATGATCGGGTGGTATGTTTTTGTAACCGGGTTAAATATAGTGACTATCAAATGAACGCACAAGAAGGCACTTTTTCCACACTGGGGCACACGGATGTGACCATGGACGCCGTGGCCGCGCGCGGGGCCGAGCTGGAAAAGCGCATGCGCGACCACGGCGGCCATGCGGGCGTGGCGGGCTCGTGCCGCCCGATCACGGACATCCTGACCCGCGTGGGCGACAAATGGAGCGTGATGGTGGTGATGTTGCTGGGCAATGGCACCAAGCGCTTCAACGAGATGCGCCGCCTGATCGGCGGCATCTCGCAGCGCATGCTGACCTTGACCCTGCGCGGCCTGGAGCGCGACGGTCTCGTCACGCGCACCGTGTTTCCCACCGTGCCGCCGCGCGTCGACTATGCGCTGACGGACCTCGGGCGTTCGCTATTGATCCCCATCAGCGCGCTGGGCGCCTGGGCCTACGGCCACCGCGACGCCATCGATGCGGCGCGGCTGGCGTTCGATGCCAGGGCCGATGCGGGCGCGGCGCCAGGCAGCTAGCTTAGTTCGATCACGGCCAGCATGTCATTGCCATCCGCGTCCATGCCTTTTTCCACGAAACCCATGCTGGCATAGAACTGTTTCGCGTTGGCATTACCGGGCTTGTAGCAGATTTCGATGCTGCGCGCATCCGGGCGGGCGCGGATTTCCGCCAGCGCCAGGGCGAGGGCGGCGCGGCCATGGCCCTGCCCCTGGCGCCGGTGGTCGATCATGAAGCGCCAGATCTGGTAGTGCCCGGGCGGGTCGTCGGCGTCGGGCGAGACGAACATCAGAAAGCCGATCACCTCCTCGTCGCCATACACGGCGCGCGTATGCAGGATGCCGGGATTGAAACTCGCTTGCGCGATGGAATAGTCGTTGCTGGCCAGATAGTCGCGTTGCTGCGGCAACAGGGGCAGTTCGCTGATAAGGTCGAAATTGTCGACGGTGACGGGGCGCAGGCTGATAAGCATAGTGGACGGCAATGAAAGGCAAGGCCTGGCAGTATGGGGAAAAATTACTCAATTGGCAATACTGTTCCACCACCCGCATCAAACGGCGGTGGAACACCGAGGGCACGGCGGCCGTGGCTCGGGCCGCCCTCACATTTACCTGGCGGCGACCGCCGCGGCCCCGGCCTGCGGCGCCTGCCAGCCGCCGCCCAGCGCCCGGTAGGCGGCGACTGCCGCGCGCGCTGACGCCGTTTGCGCCTGTGCGCGCGCGTCCCTTGCACGCAGCAGCCTTGTATCGGCCTGCAGTACATCAAGCCGGCTGGCAGCGCCTTTCTCGTAGGCTGCCAGCGAAGCGGCGCGGGCGCGCTCAAGCGCCTCTACGCCATGCGCCAGTAAAGTGGCCTGTTCTTCATGGCGCAGCAGGGCCGAGCAGGCGTTTTCCACGTCTTCGGCAGCATGCAGCGCGGCCAGCCGGTAGGCCGCCAGCAGTTCGGCTTCCTGGCCACGCGAAGCCTCGATCTGCGCATCGATGCGGCCGAAATCGAACAGGCGCCAGCGCAGGCCCAGCATGCCGGCGGCCTGGCCGGAGCCGCTGCCGAACAGGGTACCGCCGGCCGTGGCGCTGCCAAACAAGGCGCCAAAATTGAATTTTGGGTAGTACTCGGCAACGGCCGCGCCGGTGCGCGCGCTCGCCGCGGCCAGGCGCCGCTCGGCCACGATCAGGTCGGGCCGGCGCCGCAGCAGGTCGCCCGGCGAGCCGCCGGCCCTGATGCGTGGCGCGACCGCGATGATGCCGCTGGCGGGCAGTTCCTGGCCATGGGTGCCGGGCGCCGCGCCCAGCATCACGTCGAGCGCATGCAGCGCCACCTCGCGCGCCGTGACCAGGCCGGGCACGACGGCGCGCGCCTGCGCCAGCGATGCTTCGGCCTGCCGCAGCGCCGGCTCGTTCGCCAATCCCTTGTCATATAACAGGGTGGCGAGTTCCAGCAGCGCCGCGTCGGTGTCGACCTGCAGGCGCGCCAGGTCGAGCCGCGCCTGCAGGCCCTGGATGGACAAGTAGAGGTCCGCCGTTTGCGCCGCCACGGCCAGCCGCGTTGCGGCCCATCCAGCCTCGCTGGCTTCGTAATCGGCGCGCGCCGCTTCACGTTCGCGGCGCAGGCCGCCGAACAGGTCGAGTTCCCACGACGCTTGCAGGTTCAATTCGCGCGCGCTGCCGGCGCGCTCATAGCCTGGCGTGGCGTTCAGGACCTGGCCCAGCGGCGTTTGCACCGACTGGTAGGCGCGCGCCGCCTGGCCGCCAATGCTGGCCGACGGCAGCAGCGCGGCGTCGGCCGCACCGGTGGCGGCGCGCGCCTGCCTGACCCTGGCCTGCGCCTGTTTCAGGTCGAGGTTTTGCGCCAGCGCCACCGTTACCAGATGGGTCAGGCGCGGATCGCCGAAGGCCGTCCACCACTGCAGCAGTTCGGCAGCGTCAGCATCCTGGCGCGCGCCGAGCGCCGCCTGGTGCAGATACTGCGCCGCTTGCGGCAGTTCGGGCCGGCGGTAGTCCAGGCCAGCAGTGCAGCCGGTGGCGGCCAGGCCGGCGGCGATCAGCAGAAAGGGGAGGCGCAGGCGTGGCAGTGGCATGGTGGTCTTCCAGTTCAAAAGAGAATAATGAGTGACTATAATACATATTGGTCACTTATTGTGCATTCCGTCGCGGCGCGTTAAGCTGTCGCCATGAATTCCACCACACCCGACATACCAAGCCCTGCGCGCGGCCCGGCCGGCCACGACGTGCGCGACCAGATCGTTGCCGCCGCCACCGATTACTTCAGCCGCTACGGCTATGAAAAGACGACTGTCTCCGACCTGGCCAGGGCGATCGGCTTTTCCAAGGCCTATATCTATAAATTCTTCGAATCCAAGCAAGCCATCGGCGAGCATATCTGCGCCAGCTGCCTGCGCCAGATTGAAACCGAGGTGAAAGACGCAGTGGCGGCGGCCGGCCAGCCGCCTGAGCAGCTGCGGCGAATGTTCCGGACCAGCGTCGCGGCCAGCTTGCGGCTGTTTTTCCAGGACCGCAAGCTGTACGACATCGCCGCCTCGGCCGCCACCGGGCGCTGGCCTGCCGTGCAGGCCTACGAGCTGGCGATGGGCGCCTTGCTGCAGGATATCTTGCAGCAGGGGCGCAAGACGGGCGATTTCGAGCGCAAGACGCCGCTCGACGAGACGGCCAGCGCGATCTACCTGGTGATGCGTCCCTACGTCAATCCCTTGCTGCTGCAACACAGCGTCGACAGCAGCGAAACGGCGGTGCTGCAACTGTCCAGCCTGGTGTTGCGCAGCTTGTCGCCATAGCTTTGCATTAATTTGTGACTGTTGACTTATTTGGTCACTGGTACCAGAATGAGAATCCTGATCACTCATTCATGGGATTCTTATGCGCTGGCGCCGCCTCGCTTCATCTGTAGTCATCTCCACTTTGCCCCTGGCCATGAGTGCCTGCGCCGACAAGGCGCAGGCCGATCCGCGCACCGCCGTGCCGCTGGTGCGCGCCATCCCGGTGCAGGGGGCCGAAGCGGGCACGCGCAGCTTCACGGGCGTGGTCGCGCCGCGCGTGCAAAGCGACCTCGGTTTTCGCGTGGCCGGCAAGGTGCGCGAACGGCTGGTCGACGCCGGCCAGGCCGTGCGCCGTGGCCAGCCATTGATGCGCCTCGACGCCGACGACCTGCAACTGCTGGCGCAGGCGCGGCAGGAGTCCGTCACGGCCGACCGCGCCCGCGCGCGCCAGGCGGCGGACGAGGAAGCGCGCTACCGTGACTTGCGCGGCACCGGCGCCATCTCGGCATCCAATTACGACCAGGTGAAGGCGGCGGCTGACGCGGCCGGCGCCCAATTGAAAGCGTCCGAAGCCCTGGCCGGGGTGGCGCGCAATGCGCTGCAGTACGCGCTGCTGCTGGCCGACGCAGACGGCGTCGTGATGGACACCCTGGCCGAACCGGGCCAGGTGGTCGCGGCCGGGCAGGTGGTGGTGCGCCTGGCCCATGACGGCCGGCGCGAAGCGGCGATCCAGCTGCCGGAAACCGTGCGTCCCGCGCTCGGCTCCACGGGCCAGGCCATCCTGTTCGGCAGGCCGGGCGCCAGCGTGCCGGCCACCTTGCGCCAGCTGGCGCAGACGGCGGACCGGCAAACGCGTACCTTCGAGGCGCGCTATGTGCTCGACGCGGCGCTCTCAAACGCGCCGCTGGGCGCCACCGTCACCCTGCGCCTGCCCGGCGCGCTTGCCGCCAGCGGCACCGTGCAAGTGCCGCTGGCGGCCCTGCACGATGCGGGCAAGGGGCCGGGCGTGTGGGTGATCGCCGGTGCGCCGGCGCAAGTGGCCTGGCGGCCCGTGAAGGTGCAGGGGCTGCACGACGACGGCGCCGACGTCAGCGGTCTGAAGGCGGGTGAACGCATCGTCGCGCTGGGCGCCCATCTGCTGCACCAGGGAGAGCGGGTCAGGGTCGAACCGGCACCAGCGGCCGCCGGCACGGGAGCGCATCCATGAGCGCGGCGGGCTTCAACCTGTCGGCGCTGGCCGTGCGCGAGCGTTCCGTCACCCTGTTCCTGATCTGTCTCATTTCGCTGGCCGGCCTGCTGTCGTTCTTCAAGCTGGGGCGCGCCGAAGACCCGGCCTTCACGGTCAAGGTGATGACCATCGTCACCGCCTGGCCTGGCGCCAGCGCGCGCGAAATGCAGGATCAGGTGGCCGACAAGATCGAAAAGCGCCTGCAGGAGCTGCGCTGGTACGAGCGCGCCGAGACCTATACCACGCCCGGCCTGGCGTTGACCACCCTGACCCTGCTCGACAGCACGCCGCCCGACCAGGTGCAGGCCGAGTTCTACCAGGCGCGCAAGAAGGCCGGCGACGAGGCGGCCAATCTGCCGGCCGGCGTGATCGGTCCCATGATCAATGACGAATACGCCGACGTCACCTTTGCCCTGTATGCGCTGAAAGCCAAAGGCGAGCCGCAGCGCCTGCTGGTGCGCGAGGCGGAAACCTTGCGCCAGCGGCTGCTGCACGTGCCGGGCGTCAAAAAGGTCAATATCATCGGCGAGCAGGCCGAACGCATCTACGTGGAGTTGTCGCAGGAACGTCTGGCTACCCTGGGCGTGCGGGCGCAGGACGTGTTCGCGGCGCTGCACGGCCAGAATGTCCTCACGCCGGCCGGCTCGGTCGAAACGCGCGGGCCGCAGGTGTCCATCCGACTCGACGGTGCGCTCGACGCGCTGCAAAAGATCCGCGATACGCCTGTGGTGGCGCAGGGGCGCACCTTGCTCCTGTCCGATATCGCCACCGTACGCCGTGGCCAGGTAGACCCGGCCAGCTTCATGGTGCGCAACGGCGGCGAGCCGGCGCTGCTGCTGGGCGTGGTCATGCGCGACGGCTGGAACGGGCTGGACCTGGGCAAGGCGCTGGACGGGGAGGTGACGGCCATCGGTGCCGCCATGCCGCTGGGCATGAGCCTGGCCAAGGTCACCGACCAGTCCGTCAATATCAGCGCGGCCGTCGACGAATTCATGCTCAAGTTTCTCGCCGCGCTGCTGGTGGTGATGCTGGTGTGCTTTATCAGCATGGGCTGGCGCGTCGGCATCGTGGTGGCCGCCGCCGTGCCGCTGACCCTGGCCGTGGTATTCATCGTGATGGCGGCGACGGGCAAGAACTTCGACCGCATCACCCTCGGCTCCCTGATCCTGGGCCTCGGCCTGCTGGTGGACGACGCCATCATCGCCATCGAAATGATGGTCGTGAAAATGGAGGAGGGCTACAGCCGTATCGCCGCCTCCGCCTATGCCTGGAGCCATACGGCCGCGCCCATGCTGGCCGGCACCCTGGTGACGGCCGTCGGCTTCATGCCCAACGGCTTTGCCCGCTCCAGCGCCGGCGAATACACGAGCAATATGTTCTGGATCGTCGGCATCGCGCTGATCGCGTCGTGGGTGGTGGCGGTGGTGTTTACGCCCTACCTGGGCGTCCAGCTGCTGCCCGAGCTGAAAAAGGTCGCCGGCGGCCATGACGCGCTGTACGGCACGCCGCGCTACCACCGCTTTCGCCGCCTGCTGGGGCGCGTGATCGCCCGCAAATGGCTGGTGTTCTGCACCGTGATCGGCCTGTTCGTGCTGGCCGTGCTGGGCATGGCAGTCGTCAAGAAGCAGTTCTTCCCGATCTCGGACCGCCCTGAAGTGCTGATCGAGGTGCAGCTGCCCTACGGCAGCGCGATTGGACAGACCAGCGGCGCGGCGGCGAAAGTGGAAGCCTGGCTGGCGCGCCAGCCCGAAGCGAAGATCGTCACGGCCTATGTGGGCCAGGGCGCGCCGCGCTTTTATCTGGCGATGGGGCCGGAATTGCCCGATCCTTCGTTTGCCAAGATCGTCGTGCGCACCGACAGCCAGCAGGCGCGCGACAGCCTCAAGCGGCGCTTGCGCGCGGCCGTTGCCGCCGGCCTGGCGCCGGAGGCGCGCGTGCGCGTCACGCAACTGGTGTTCGGCCCGTATTCGCCGTTTCCCGTCGCCTACCGGGTCAGCGGCCCCGATCCCGAGGTGCTGCGCGGCATCGCCGGCGAGGTGCGGCGCGTGATGCAGGCCAGTCCGATGATGCGTACCGTCAATACCGACTGGGGCACGCGCACGCCCACCCTGCATTTCAGCCTGCAGCAGGAGCGCTTGCAGGGGATGGGCCTGACGTCGGCCGCCGTGGCGCAGCAGCTGCAGTTCCTGCTCAGCGGCGTGCCCGTCACCGCCGTGCGCGAAGATATCCGCACGGTGCAGGTAGTGGCGCGCGCGGCTGGCGACGTGCGGCTGGACCCGGCGCGCATCGCCGACCTGACGCTGGCCGGCGCGAACGGCGAACGCATCGCGCTGTCGCAGGTGGGCAGCGTCGAGGTGCGCTGGGAAGAACCCGTGATGCGCCGGCGCGACCGCCAGCCGACGATCACCGTGCGCGGCGACATCGCCGACGGCATGCAGCCGCCCGACGTGTCGGGCGCCATCACGGCGCAGCTGCGGCCCATCATCGACAGGCTGCCGGCCGGCTACCGCATCGAGCAGGCCGGCTCCATCGAGGAATCGGCCAAGGCAACGCAAGCCATGCTGCCATTGTTCCCCATCATGCTGGCATTGACCCTGCTGATGATCATCCTGCAGGTGCGCTCGATCTCGGCGATGGTGATGGTGTTCCTGACCAGCCCGTTGGGCCTGATCGGCGTGGTGCCCACCTTGCTGCTGTTCCAGCAGCCGTTCGGCATCAATGCGCTGGTCGGCCTGATCGCGCTGTCGGGCATTCTGATGCGCAATACCCTGATCCTGATCGGCCAGATCCACCAGAACGAGGCGGCCGGCCTGGCGCCGTTCGACGCCGTGGTCGAAGCGACCGTGCAGCGCGCGCGTCCCGTGATCCTCACGGCGCTGGCGGCCATCCTGGCCTTTATTCCGCTGACCCATTCGGTCTTCTGGGGCACCTTGGCCTATACCCTGATCGGCGGCACGTTTGCCGGCACGGTGCTGACCTTGGTGTTCCTGCCTGCCATGTATGCGATCTGGTTCAGAATACGGCCGCAGGCAAGGGTGGTGAAGATTGAAAACAGCGGGCCGGAGACGCGGGCCTGAGAAAATGCCGATGGCGGCGTTGCGGCTTCCTTGCCGTACTTGCGTACTGTCTGCGTCGCCGCGCCTTGCCCTCGGCATTTTTCAGGTCCGCTTGGCCCGGGGAGCCTGTCTTTCTGACTTGGGCCGTTTCGTGGTTTGGCGGTTTGCTTGTTACTTGTTACTTGTCTCTTTCTCTAGGCGCCGGCGGCATCCTGCCGGTAGCGCGCCGGCGGCAGCGCGAACTGGGTCTTGAAGAAGCGGGTGAACGCGCTTTGCGAGGAAAAGCCCAGGCGCTCGCCGATTTCCACCACGCTCAGGCTCGTTTCGCGCAGCAGGCGGCGCGATTCGCGGCTCTTCGCGCGCAGTTCCAGCGCGCGGAACGAGGTCTGCTCCTGCTGCAGCTGGCGCTGCAAGGTCCAGCGGTTCATCGCCAGGCCGTCGCACAGGGCCGGCAGCAGCGCGCCGCCGTCGGCATCCCCGGCGCCTTGCCGGCCCAGCAAATCGATGATGGCCTGCTCCACGCGGGCCGAAAACAGCTGCGCCCCCTGCAGCTGCTGCAACTGTCCCTGCGCGTGCCGCAGCGCGTGCGGCGCCAGCATGGCGTTGAACTGGGTGAAGGGACGGTCCAGCGCCGGCGCGTCGAAGGTCAGGGTATTGCGCGCCTGGCCGAAGGTGACGGCGGCGCCGAAGCACTCGGCAATGGCCGGCGCGAACCACGGCGCCTTGCCCTGGAAACCGGCATGGAAGGCGGTGGCCGCGCCATCGTCATAGGCGCGCGCCACCAGCGACAGCATGCGGAAATTGGCCAACGCCTGCATGGCGCCGCCCGCCGGGCAGAACTCGGACAGGTATTCGATCTCGATGCGCGTGCCGTTTTCGCTCATCAGCATGAAGTCGAATTCGCCGATCAGGCCCCGCAAGTGCAGCAGCTCGTGCAGCGCGCTGCGCAGGGTGGGGCGGTTGAAGCAGACGTGGGCGATGCCCGAGTAATGCGCGAACCAGTGCGTCACGTCGAGGTCGAGTATGGCCCGGTGCTGCGGCAGCTGCTGGGCGTAGGCCGTCATGCGGCGGTGCCGCTCGGCGTTGATGCGCCCGCCCGGCTCGTCCAGCTGCGCCGGCGTGATGCCCGTCTGGCGGAAAAAGTCGGCGGGGTCGTGGCCGTCGGCCTGCATGGCGCGCGCGCATTGCTGCGCGATGCGGTTCGAAACCGTGCGCGTGTCGGGTTTGTGCAAGGCTGTCTCCTGCTTATCTTGCTTGTTGTAGTAATTTTTCACAAATATTAGCACTTTGTAGGAGATTGTTGGTTGTTGTGCCATCTAACCAAAAATTGTTCTCGCGGGTATAAAACGCGTGCTGCGCGGTCAAGAAACTCACGCATTCTCACGCTATATTGTTTTCGGCCGGTCTTGCTGCCGCGCCTTGATACCTACAAAAACAGTCTTGGAGATAATGATGAATTGCACTTTGAAACCGATGGCCCGCGTGGTCGCCGGCTGCGTCGCCACGCTTGCCCTGGCCGCCTGCGGCAACAGCGATACCGGCAGCGAGGGATACACGCAGCCCGTGTTCGGCGCCACCAGCTACACCCAGTTGAATGTCGACGGCTATACCTTCAAGGACATGAACCGCAACGGCAAGATCGACCCGTACGAAGACTGGCGCCTGCCGGCCGAGGCGCGCGCCGACGACCTGCTGTCGCGCATGAGCCTCGATGAAAAGGCGGGCCTGATGATGCACGGCACGGCGCCCACCGTATCCGACCCTTCCGGCATCGGCCTGGGTGGCGCATATGACCTGGCGGCCTTGCAAGACCTGATCGTCAAGCAATACGTCAACACCTTCATTACCCGCATGGCGGGCGACACGGCCAATATGGCGGCCCAGTACAACAAGGTGCAGGCCTTGAGCGAAACGTCGCGCCACGGCATTCCCGTCTCCATCAGCACGGACCCGCGCCACCATTTCCAGTACACGGTGGGCGCCAGCGCCGGTACCAAGGGTTTCTCGCAGTGGCCGGAAACCCTGGGCCTGGCCGCCATCGGCGACGATGCGCTGGTGCGCCGCTTCGGCGACATCGCGCGCCAGGAATACCTGGCCGTCGGCATCACGCAGGCGCTGTCGCCGCAGGCGGACCTGGCCACCGAGCCGCGCTGGTCGCGCATCAACGGCACTTTCGGCGAAGACGCGGACCTGGCCAAGCGCATGGTGCAGCACTATATCGAAGGTTTCCAGGACGGCAATACGGGCTTGCATGACGGCAGCGTCGTGGCCGTCGTCAAGCACTGGGTCGGCTACGGCGCCACGAAGGAGGGCTTCGACGGCCACAATTACTATGGCCGCTACATGACCTACCCGGGCAACAATTTTGCCTACCACGTCAAGCCGTTCGAAGGGGCGTTCACGGCCAAGGCGGCTTCCGTCATGCCGACCTACGCTCTGCCGGACGGCAATATCACCATCGACGGCATCACCCTGGAGCAAGTGGCGGCCGGCTTCAGCAAGACCATGCTGACGGATCTGCTGCGCGGCAAATACGGCTTCGAGGGAGTGATCCTGTCCGACTGGGGCATCACGTCGGACTGCGACGCCAATTGCCGCAACGGCACGGCGCCTGGCGTGGCGCCTTCCTTCATCGGTTTCGGCACCCCGTGGGGCATGGAAGACGCCACCAAGGCCGAGCGTTACGTGAAGGCCGTGACGGCGGGGATGGACCAGTTTGGGGGCGTGACGGAAGCGCCGTATCTGACGCAAGCCGTGCAGCGGGGCCAGTTGACGGAGGCGCGCATCAACGCCTCGGCGCGGCGCATCCTGATCCAGAAATTCAAGCAGGGCCTGTTCGAGCATCCGTTCGTCGATGCGGCCAAGGCGGCCAGCACGGTGGGCAAGGCGGAATTCGTCGAGGCGGGCCTGGAGGCCCAGCGCCGCTCGCTGGTCCTGTTGGAAAACAAGGACAAGGTTCTGCCGCTGGCCGCCACCGTCAAGAAGGTCTACCTGTACGGCATCGATGCGGCCGTGGCGAAACAGTATGGCTACACGGTGGTCGCCACGCCGCAGGAAGCGGACGTGGCCCTGCTGCGCGTGGCCGCACCGTATGAAACCCTGCACCCGAACTACATCTTCGGCAGCATGCAGCACGAGGGCCGCCTCGATTACGTCGATGGCAATGCCGACTACGAGGCGATCAAGAACGCGGCGAAATACGCGCCGAAGACGGTGGTCACCGTGTACCTGGACCGTCCGGCCATCCTCGGCAACGTGCAGGACAAGGCCAGCGCCATCCTCGCCAACTTCGGCGTCAGCGACGGCGCGCTGTTCGATGTCCTGACGGGCAAGGCCAAGCCGCAAGGCAAGCTGCCGTTCGAGCTGCCGTCGTCGATGGCCGAAGTGCAGGTGCAGAAATCGGACGTGCCGTATGACACGGCCCATCCGCTGTACAAGTTCGGTTACGGCCTGGCTTACTAACAACGCCTAACAAAACCGTAGCGAGCGGAAGTGAGTTGCGGTCGAGAAGCGCAACTGTACGAAGGTACAGTGAGCATCGGAGGCCGTAAATCACGACGCGCAGTAGGTTTTGATAGGTGTTCAGCGCAGGGTAATCCAGCTGCGCTCTTGCACGGAGCGCAGCGCGGCATCGATCAGCCGGTCCACCTCGTAGCCGTCGCGGAAGGTGGGCCAGACCGGCTGGCCGCTGGCGATGGCCTGCAGAAAATCGCGCGCTTCGATGACGATCTGCTCGTTGTACCCCGTGCCGTGCCCCGCGCCCTGGCTGAACGCCAGGTAGTCGGGGTGGGCTGGCCCCATCAGCAGGCGCTGGAAACCCTGGCGCTGCGCCGGGCGGCCGGCATCGTACAGCCACAGCGCATTCTGGTCTTCCTGGTCGAAGGCGATCGCGCCTTTGGTCCCCGTGATGCGGTAGGTGTAACCCATCTTGCGCCCGGCCGCCACGCGGCTGAAGGTGAGGGCGCCGAGCGCGCCGCTGGCAAAGCGCAGCATCACATTCCCCTGGTCGTCGTTTTCCACCGCTTCCATGCCGTGCGGGCCTTGCCGCTGCGCGTGCACGGTGTTCATGTCGGCCACCAGCGCGTCGACGGGACCGCCCAGGCGCAGGGCCAGGTTGAGCAGGTGCGAGCCCACGTCGGCCAGCGCACCGGCGCGCGTCGCCGTCGCCTCGCGCGTGCGCCACGAAGCGCGCGCGCGCGGGTCGTGCAGGTAGTCTTCCACGTGTTCGGCGGCGACATGGATGATTTCGCCGATTTCACCCGATGCGATGATCTGCCGCGCCAGCTGGCTGGCGGGCGTGCGGATGTAGTTATAGCCGACCATGTTGGCCACGCCCGCGCTTTCCGCCGCCTGCGCCAGCATCAGGGATTCGGCGGCCGTCATGCCCAGCGGCTTTTCGCAGAATACGGGTTTGCCCAGGGCCAGCGCCGCCAGCACGATGTCCTTGTGCGTGGCCGGCGGCGTGGCGACGATGACGGCGTCGATGGCGGGATCGTTGATCAGCGCGCGCCAGTCGCCCGTGGAACGCTGCCAGCCCAGCTCCTGCGCGCTGCGGGCGGCGCCTTCTTCGCTGCTGGTGGCGATGCAGGCGCACACGGGGTTCAGCGCCGTGTGAAAAATGCTGCGCACGGCCTTGTAGGCGATGGTGTGGGCCTTGCCCATGTAGCCGGCGCCGATCAGGCCGATGTGGATGTCTTGCATACGGAGTCTCCGAGTGTATCGCGGTAAGGGGTCAGGCTTGCTGGCGCCAGGCGTGGCTGTCCAGCGCGTCGAGGAAGCGGGCAGCGGGCCAGTCCTGCGCCAGCGCTGCGTGCATGATCTGCTGCTGCGTGGGCGGCGCCATCCCGGCGATGGGCTGGTCGCGGTCGAGGTTGCTGGGGAAGGCATAGCCTTCGGCGCAGGCAGCCACCGCGTGGCGCACGCCAGCATCATCCAGGGCGCCCCGGGCACGCAGCGCCTGCAGGGCCGGATACAGCGCGGCGCTCATGGCGCGGCGGTCCAGCGCTTCCATGGCGCGCCCGAACGGCGACGACACTTGCAGCAGGTTGGCCATGCGGCGGATGTCGGGCGAGCGGTTATGCCCGGCCGCATGGAACAGGGCGGGGTTGAAGAACACGGCATCGCCTTTGGACAGGGGCAGCTGCACGCAATGCCGGGCGAAATAGTCGCGGAACGGCCGCTGCTGCCAGGCGAGAAAACCGGCGCGGTAGCGCTGCGACCCGGGCAGGTACAGGGTGGGACCGGAGGCCAGCGGCATGTCGCAATGGGCGACGGCGCCCTGCAGTGTCAGCAGGGTGGACATCTGGTGCACGGGCGCGGGATAGGCGGCGCAGCTGGCCGCGCTCTGGAAGCCCAGGTGGTAGTCGCGGTGCGGCGCCTGGGCCGCTCCGCCCGGGTTGACGACGTTCACTTGCGCCGTCATCTGGTAGGCGGGACCGAGCCAGGCCTCGGCTATCCACGCGAAGACGGGGTTGGCGTAATAGCGCGCGAACGCTTCCGGCGCGCGCAGACACAGCTTTTGCTGGGCATTCCAGATGCGGTCATTCGCACCGGCCTTGGCAAAATGGTCGCCAGCCGCCTGGCCGCTCGCGTGCTGTTCGGCGATCAGCGCCTGAAACACGCGGTTCACCTGTTCCAGGCATTCCATGTCGGCGACGGCGCGTTGCAGCACGATGACGCCGGGACCGTCCATCAGCGCCTGGCCCCATTCGGCCTGCAGCGCGCGCAACGCCACCGGCTTGCCGGCCAGCGCGCGCACCCGGTCGCAGTCGTAGACGAGAATGTTTTCTTCCACCGCGGCGGCGTGGGGATAGTCGGCCGGCGCCGTGCGTTGGCTGACGGTGGCGATGAAGTCTTGCAGATCGCAGTTTTCTGATGCCAGCCAGAAGGGGCTGGGCGGCGCTGCGCCGGCGTCTGTGGTGGGCATGCGGTGTCTCCGTTGTTTAAGTTGTAGAATCAGTATAGGGATGAAAATCCGCATTTTTCATCAAGAAATCCATCAAAAAACCATCAATCTGGATTGGATATCGCATGACGCATCCTTTTCCCGTCAAGGTCGTGGCGCTGCAGGCCGGCGTCAGCGTGGCCACGGTCGACCGCGTGATCAAGCAGCGTGGGGGCGTCCACGCCAATACCGTGTGCCGCGTGATGCAGGCGCTCGACGAACTGGCGCGGCAAAGCACGCAGGTGGGCCTGGCCGGCAGAAAATTCATGCTCGACGTGCTGATGGTGGCGCCGCGCCGCTTCACGGACGCCGTGCGCGCCGCGCTGGAGGCGGAGCTGCCGTCCTTGCATCCGGCTGTGCTGCGTTCGCGCTTTCACCTGCATGAAACCCTGGACGTGGACGGCATCGTCGAACTGCTCGAACGCATCCGCAAGAACGGCAGCCACGGCGTGCTGCTGAAAGCGCCGGACTTGCCGCCGGTGGCCGAGGCGGTGGACCGGCTGGCGGCGGCCGGCATTCCCGTCGTGACCCTGGTGACGGACTTGCCAGGCTCCGCGCGCCGCGGCTACGTGGGCATGGATAACCGCGCGGCGGGGGAGACGGCCGCCTGCCTGGTCGGCCAATGGCTGGGCAGCCGGAAAAAGCAGCAGGTGCTGGTGACCCTGAGCAGCAACCGCTTTCATGGCGAGGAAGAGCGCGAGATCGGCTTTCGCCGCGCGCTGCGCGAACGGCACCGCCACTTGTCCATCGTCGAAGTGAGCGAGGGCCACGGCATCGACGGCGCCACGGGGGCGCTGGTGCGTCAAGCCCTGGCAGATCATCCGGCCATCGCCGCCGTGTATTCCATCGGCGGCGGCAATGCCGCCATCGTGCAGGCGTTCGCCCAGGCGGGCCGGCGCTGCCAGGTCTTCATTGGCCACGACCTCGATGCGGACAATGTGGCGCTGCTCAAGTCGGGCGCCATCCAGGCCGTGCTGCACCACGACCTGGGGCAGGACATGCGCCGTGCGTGCCAGGAAATCCTGCGGGCACAGGGCGCGCTGCCGGCCCTGGCGCAATCGCCGTCACTGTCCGCCATCCAGATCGTCACGCCGTGGAACCTGCCCGCCCTGAACGGCTGAATTGACAGGCATGCGAGGCTGGCCGATACTCGCCGCTTCGCTCATCGTTCACCTCAGGAAGGAATCCCCCGATGTCCGTCACTCCGCAATTGTGCAAGACCGTGCTGGTAGCCGCACTCTCCATCGCGTTTACCATGCCCGCCATGGCCGCCGTCCCTGCAACTGCCGGCGCTTCATCGGCCTGGGTTGAAGCCAGCAACCGCAACGCGGCCATCGTGCTGGCGGCGCAGGCGCAGTTCTCGCCCGAAGACGCTTCCGACAGGGGCCTGGCCCAGTACGACGGCCTGGCCGCCGACCTGGGGCCGGACATCACCGGGCGCCAGGTGGCGGCCAGGCGGAAGGCGCGCGCGCAATTGCAGCAAAAGCTGGAACTGGAACGCGACGAACGCATACGCCAGGACCTGGAAATCCTGATCGGCGCCGTCGACCAGGAAATTGCCGGCACCGAGCTGGAAGCCAGGTACGCCTTGCCGTGGATCGACGTGCCGCAGATGGTCTTTGGCAGCATGCAAAGCCTGCTGCAGGAACAGCGTCCGGCCGCGCGCCGTGCCAAGGCGCTGGAGCGCCTGCAGCGCTATGTAGGCCAGTTTCCGGGCAGCACGCCGATCACGCAGCAGGCGAAGGCGCGCTTCACGGAAAAGATCGGCACGCCCGGCCTGGCCGGTCCCGTGCGCCTGCAGGTGGAGCAGTCGCTGGAAAACGTGCCGACGTATATCGCCGGCATCCGCAAGCTGTTCGCCGACATGAAGATCGCAGGCGCCGAACCCGCGCTGGCCGCCATGGAGCAGCAGCTGAACGAATATGCGGCGTGGGAAAAGCAGGTGGTGCTGCCCCTGTCGCGCACGGATTTCCGCATGGCGCCCGAGCTGTACGCGTTTCGCCTGAAACAGGTAGGCATCGACATCGAGCCGCGCGCGCTGGTCGAGCGGGCGCAGGTGGCCTACCTGGAAACGCGCGCCGCCATGCAGGCGCTGGCGCCCGTGGTGGCAGCCAGGCTGGCCTTGAAGGGCGTCGACGGCACGGACTACCGCCAGGTGATGCGCGCGCTGAAGAGCGATTCCATCCCGAACGCGCAGCTCGAAGCGCACTACAAGGGCGTCAATACCCAGCTGGAAGAACGCATCCGCGCGCAGCGCGTCGTCGACGTGCCGCAGCGCGCCATGACCATGCGCCTGGCATCGGATGCCGAATCGGCGGCCCAGCCGGCGCCGCATATGCGTCCGCCTCCGCTGATCGGCAATACGGGAGAGCACGGCCAGTTCGTCCTGCCCGTCAGTAATCCGGCCGCCAGCGGCAAGGGCGAGGCGTATGACGATTTCAACTTCGCGGGCGCGGCCTGGACCCTGAGCGCGCACGAGGGCCGCCCCGGCCACGAACTGCAGTTCAGCGCCATGGTGGAGCGGGGCGTGTCGCAGGCGCGCAGCCTGTATGCGTTCAACAGCGTCAACGTGGAAGGCTGGGCGCTGTACGCGGAAGCGGAGATGATCCCGTACGAGCCGGCCGAGGGCCAGTTCATCGCGCTGCAGTTCCGCATGCTGCGCGCGGCGCGCGCCATGCTCGACCCGATGCTGAACCTGGGACAAGTCACGCGCGAAGAGGCGGGCCGCATCCTGACGGATGAAGTGATGCTGTCGAAACCGATGGCGCGCCAGGAGCTGGACCGCTACACCTTCAACATGCCGGGCCAGGCGGGCAGCTATTTCTACGGCTATACGCGCATCCTGCAGCTGCGCGCGGAAACGGAGCTGGCGCTGGGAGACCGATTCGACCGCCTGGCCTTCAACAACTTCCTGCTGGGACAGGGCTTGCTGCCGCCGGACTTGCTGGCCAAGGCCGTGCGCGAACACTTCATCCCCGGGCAGAGAAAAGCCAGGGGCTGACGGCGGGCGACTCCGCGCCGCATACCCTATACTGGCGTCCTCGAGTGATGACGCGGGTGTGGCTGCATGTGGCGTGGGATCGTATCTGGTTTGCTGGCCGGCGCCTTCTGGGGCGCCGTTTTCATTGTGCCCGTCTTGCTGCCGGATTTTTCTCCGGCCGAGCTGATGGTGGGCCGCTACATTTGCTATGGCGCGCTGGCGGCCGGCCTGATGCTGCCGCGCCTCCTGCCCCTGCTGCGCCGGCTGCGGCGCGGCGACTGGCTGGCCATGCTGCGCCAGGCGCTGGCGGGCAACGTCGTGTATTACCTGCTGCTGGCGTATGGCGTCAAACTGGCCGGCGTGGCGCCCACCTCGCTGATCATTGGTTTGTTGCCCCTGAGCGTGACGCTGTTCGGCCACAAGGACCACGGCGCGCCGCCCTTGCGCCGCCTGGCCCTGCCGCTGCTGGTGGTGGCCGCGGGCATCGCCTGCATCAATGTCGATATCTTCAGCCATGCAGGCGGCGCGGGCGCGGACGGCGCAAGCCTGGCGCACAAGCTGGCCGGCGTGCTGTGCGCCATCGGCGCGCTCGCGTGCTGGACCTGGTATGCGCTCGACAATGCCCGCTTCCTCAAGCGGCATGCGCATGTCAGCGCCGCGGAGTGGGCCATGCTGTATGGCCTGGCCAGCGGCGTCATCGCGCTGATCGTGGGCGCCGTGATGCTGGCGCTGCAGCCGGCGGGCGGCGTCGATGGCAGTCCTGCGCGCGACTGGCCCCGCTTCTGGTTTGTGTGCCTGCTGCTGGCGCTGGGCGCTTCCGTGATCGGCAACTACCTGTGGAACCTGGCGTCGCGCCGGGTGCCCGTCACCTTGTCGGGCCAGCTGATCCTGTCGGAGACCCTGTTCGCGCTGCTGTACGGCTTCGTCTACGCGCAGCGCATGCCGCGCCCGCTGGAGTGGAGCGCGATGGTCTTGCTGACAGCGGGCGTGCTGTGGTCCGTGCAGCGGCATGCGCACGAGGAGGCAGAGGGGCGGGGAGACGGGCGGGGAGACGGGCGGGGAGATGGGCGTGGGGCAGGGCGGACGTAGCGAAAAATACATCGTTGCCAGTCCGCCGTTGGCCCTGGGCCGGCCGTATAATGACGCTCATTTGCCGGCCACCCAGGGAGTTCCGCTTGCAGCTACCGATCCGTTATCCGAACATGCCGCAACTGCTGCTGAAGGCGCGCGACAGCCTGCTCCAGCATTTTCGCCCCATCCTCAATCACTTCGGCGTGACGGAGCAGCAGTGGCGCATCATGCGCGCGCTGAACGAAAGCCCCACCCTGGAACCGCGCGAACTGTGCGAGATCTGCCAGATTTCCAGTCCCAGCATGAGCGGCATCCTGGCGCGCATGGAAGAGATCGGCCTGATCGGACGCAGCAAGTTCGAAGGCGACCAGCGCCGCCGCAAGGTGCACCTGTCGGAAGCGGGCGCCAGCCTGCTGCTGCAGATGGGCAAGCTGATCGACCTGCAATATGCCCACCTGGAAGAAGCGTACGGCAAGCAGGTGTTCGAAGACATGCGCCGCGCGCTGGAAGCCTTCATTGCCCTCGAAACCCTGCCGGTGGCGCCCGCCATCCTGCGCTGAACCCCAAACTTCTCCTTGCCTGAGCATCCATCGGGCGCGTGTTTTTCGACACGCGCCGCCGCTGCTTTTGCCATGCCCGTTCCACGCATTGCCGCATCCTGCCGGGCTTGTGCCCGCGCCGCTGTCAGTTTTGCTATAAGACTACGCCTTACAGTCAATCACTTACATGTTAGTAAATAGGCGTATAATTTGCCTCACTTGATCCAAATCAAGAAGAACAGCGGATGCCCTTCTCAATGGAGGGGCTGCAGCGCGGCGCCACGCCCGTATTTCGCCAGATAAAACAGGAAAGTCAGGAAAAAAATGAACACACCATGCATGCGCGCCGCGGCGCTGGCCGTCTCCACGCTCATCGGCGCAAACGTTTGCGCCCAAAGCAATGTCACCATCTACGGCGTGGTCGACGCGGCCACCGCGTACGCGAGCAACCAGGGCGGCAAGTCGAACACCTACATGCGCAGCGGTAACTTGTCCGCCAGCAAAATCGGTTTCCAGGGCGTGGAAGACCTGGGCGGCGACCTGAAGGCGCTGTTTCTGCTGGAAAACGGCTTTGAAAGCGATACGGGCGCGCAAAGTTCGGCCAGCGCCCTGTTCAACCGCCAGGCTTACGTGGGCTTGCAATCACACGCCTACGGCAGCCTGACGGCCGGGCGCCAGTACACGCCGTACTACCTGCTCGTGGGTTCGCTGGCCTCGAGCAACGTCTTGACGGGCGCCACCGGCGCACACCCGGGCGATATCGACGGCCTCGATACGACCGTGCGCATCAGCAATTCCCTGACCTACAGCATGCCCGCGTGGCGCGGCCTGCAAGCGAGCGCGCAATACGGCTTCGGCGAAGCGGCCGACGGCAATGCCGCGGGCAGCAGCTTCAGCGCCGCCGTCAAGTACAGCACCTCGCCGGCGGAATTCGCGCTCGGCTACCTGAAACTGAAGAATGGCCAAAACGGTACTGGCTGGAGCGACAAGGCTTCGGCCAGCTTCGGCATCTCGGCCATCAACCAGGGCTACGCCTCGGCCGACAGCATCGAATTCATCGCCGCCAGCGCCCGCTACACCATGGGCAAGTGGATGGTGGGCGCCAACGCCAGCAACGTGCAATACCAGGCGGGCAGCCATTCCACGTTCCGCGACACGGCCATCTTCAACACGGCCGGCCTGATCGCCAGCTACCAGTGGACGCCGCAGTGGTTCCTGAGCGCCGGCTACAGCGACACCTACGCCAGCCGCGCCAACGGCATGTCGGACCGCGCGCGCTACCGCCAGCTGTCGTTCGAACAGAATTATGCGCTGTCCAAGCGCACGGCGATCTACCTGATCGAAGCGCGCCAGCTGGCGCGCGGCCAGACCCTGGGCCAGAACGGCGCCATCGTCGACGCCGTCGCCTCGGTCGGCGATTCGCAAAACGGCACGCCGTCGTCGAACGGCGGCCAGACGGTGGTGATGGTCGGTCTCAAGCATTCTTTCTGAACGGTTGCTGAACTCACGGGAGCTTCAATTGGACGCTACACACAACAAGGAGGGCCGCGGCCCCTGAATCCCGGCCGCCGCATGGTGCTGGCCGGCTTGCTGTCGGCTTCGGCCGCGGCGCTGATTCCCTGGGCGCTGGCCGAACCGGTCGCCAGTGCGGAGCAGGGCGCCTTCCTGGGCGTGTCGGCCATGCTGGTCGGGCGCCAGGTGCTCGACCCCGTGCTGGCCCGGCGCCTGTATGACGCGCTGGTGGCGCAGGACGCCGCCTTCCCCGCGAATGTGCGCGCGCTGCTGGCCCTGATCAATGCGCAGGGCTTGCAGGCGGCCGGCCTGCAGGAAGCGCTCGATGCGCTGGCTCCCGCTCAGTCGCCGCTGGCGGCCCTGCCGCGCCAGATCGCCAGCGCCTGGTACCTGGGCATCGTCGGCACGGGCGAGGCGGCCGTCTGCGTCGCCTACGAGCAGGCGTTGAACGCGGCCGTCGTGGCCGACGTCCTCAAGCCTCCCACGTATTCCTACGGCGCCTACGGCAGCTGGGCCAGAAAACCAATTTAAGGAGCCATCATGGCTGAAGCACTCTCCGCCGATTACCTCGTCATCGGCTCCGGCATCATCGGCTCTTTGGCCGCGCGCAAGCTGGCGCTGGCGGGCGCCTCGGTGCTGATCCTGGAAGCGGGTCCGCGCGTCTCGCGCGGCGAAATCGTCGCCCGTTTCCGCAACACGACGCGCCGCAGCGACTGGATGTCGCCGTATCCGTCCGTGGCCACGGCGCCGCACCCGATCTACCAGCCGAAGGATAACGGCTACCTGGTGCAGGCGGGGCCGTATCCGTATCCGGCCGAATACATCCGCCAGTTTGGCGGCACCTCGTGGCATTGGGCCGCGCAGGCGTGGCGCAACGTGCCGAACGATTTCCGCATCCACACCTTGTATGGCGTGGGCGTCGACTGGCCCATCAGCTATGAAGACCTGGAGCCGTTCTACCAGGAAGCGGAAGAGATCATGGGCGTCTCGGGTGCGGAGAACACGGGTTCGCCGCGCAGGGAGCCATTCCCGATGGACTCCGTGACGGAGCCGTACGCCATGCGCCGCATCCGCGAGCGCCTCGACCCGTCATTCAAGGTGGTCGGCAATACGGTGGCGCGCAACAGCGTCAGCTACGATGGCCGTCCGGCCTGCTGCGGCAACAACAGCTGCCAGCCGATCTGCCCCATCGACGCGCAATACCACGGCGGCATCGCCGCGCAGCAGGCGGAAGACGCGGGCGTCAGGATCGTCTGCAACGCCAATGTCTACAAGCTGGAACACGACGTGCAGGGCCGCATCACGGCCGCCCTGTACTACGACGTGGATAAAAAAGTCACCGGGTCACGGCCAGGACCTTCATTCTGGCCGCCAACGGCATCGAAAGCCCCCGTTTGCTGCTCGTTTCCGCCACGGACAAGTACCCGAACGGCCTGGCCAACAGCAGCGACATGGTGGGCCGCAACCTGATGGACCACCCGAGCACCTCGATCACCTTCGACGCCGATGAAGACCTGTGGCTGGGCCGGGGTCCGCAAAGTCCCAATTCCATCAACACCATGCGCGACGGCGACTTCCGCAGCGAACACTCGCCATACCGCCTGGATTTCACGAACATCTCGCGCGTCGATGGCGCGACCAGGGAGTTGATCGGCAAGGGCGTGTTTGGCGCCGAATTCGAACAGCAGCTGCGTTTCCGCTCGGCGCGCGAAATGAGCCTGAAAAACGTGCTGGAAGTGCTGCCGAACCCGGAAAACCGCATTGCCCTCAGCAGCGAGAAGGATGCCATGGGCATCCCCAAGCCGCAGGCGCATTATGCGATCGACGAGTACACGAAACGGGGCCACGAGCGCTCGAAGCAGGATTTCGAGCAGATCGCCAGGCTGATGGGCGGCACCAATCTGCGCCACAGCAAGGAAGGCGTGTTCGCCAACAACCAGCACATCTGCGGCACCCTGTCGATGGGTTCCGATCCGGCCAAGGCCGTGTGCGACCAGTGGGGCCGCACTTTTGATCACGCCAACCTGTTCCTGTGCAGCACCGGCGTGCTGCCCACGTCCGGCACCTGCAATTCGACGGAAAACGGCCTGGCCGTGGCGCTGCGCACCGTCAAGCATATCCTCGACGAACAGCAGGGAGGAACGGCATGATGGCGACCTTCAGAATGGCGGCCGGCGCCGCCTTGCTGGCACTGGCCTTGCCCGTGCTGGCGGCGAACGCCCTGGCGCCGACGTGCAGGCCATCGAACGTGGCCGCTACCTGGCGACGGCGGGCGACTGCATCGCTTGCCACAGCGTCCCTGGCGGCAAGCCGATGGCGGGCGGCCTGTCCCTGGCCACGCCGCTGGGGGCCATTGTCGCCACCAACATCACGCCGTCGACAACGCACGGCATCGGCAACTACACGCTCAGGCAGTTTTCCGACGCCATGCGCCATGGCGTGCGGGCCGACGGCGCGCACCTGTACCCGGCCATGCCCTACACGGCCTACGCCAAGGTGACGGATGACGACACGGCCGCCCTGTACGCCTACTTCATGCATGGCGTGGCGGCGGTGGACACGGCGCCGGCAAAGCAGACGGACTTGCCGTTCCCGTTCAACATCCGCCTGGCGATGGCGGGCTGGAATTGGCTCTTCCTCGACAAGAAGCCGTTCGTGGCCGATGCGGCCAAGAGCATGGAGTGGAACCGCGGCGCCTACCTGGCGCAAGGGCTGGCCCACTGCAGCACCTGCCACACGCCGCGCAACGCGCTGATGGCCGAGCAGCTGTCGAAACAGCTGGGCGGCTTTGATCTGGGTACCTGGTTTGCGCCGAACATCACCTCGGACGCCAACAGCGGCATCGGCAGCTGGAGCCAGCAAGACCTGGTCGATTACCTGCGCACGGGCCGCGCCGCGCACCGGGGGCAGGCTGCCGGACCGATGGCCGAAGCCATCGACCATAGCCTGAGGCACCTGAGCGACGCGGATTTGGACGCCATCGCGCACTACATCAAGAGCGTGCCCGCCATCCGCGACAAGGCGGATACGAAACCGGTGACGCAATGGGGCCAGGCGGGCGATGAGCTCAATGCGATCCGCGGCGTGCCGCTGCCGCAAAACCTGAACAGGATGTCGGGCGCGCAGCTGTACGATGCGCAGTGCGCCAGCTGCCACCAGGCCAGGGGCGAGGGCAGTTTCGACGGCAGCCTGCCGCCGCTGTTCCACAACTCGGTGACGGGCCGCAGCAACAGCAACAACCTGGTGATGGCGATCCTCGATGGGGTGGAGCGGCAGGATGGCAAGGGTAATCATACTGCGGGACACCTGATGCCCGCCTTCCGCCAGACCCTGTCGGACGAGCAGATCGTCACCCTCGGCAATTACGTGCAGAAGATGTACGGCAATCCTGACGTCAAGGTGACGGCGCAGCAGGTGACGACCCTGCGCAACGGCGGCGCACCGTCGAACCTGATCGGCCTGGCCCGCGCCGGCATCATCGTCGGCGTGCTGGTGCTGCTGGCCTTGCTGCTGTGGTGGCGGGGACGGCGTCGCAAGGCGGCGTAAGCGTCCAACCGCAGCAAGGCCGGGGCCAGACTGGAAAGTCTGGCCCTTTTTTTGCCCCTCAATTGCAACTCGTTTGCATATGCGGAAATTATGTACTATCATGAGTTACATGAGACGCGACAGCAAACTATCATCGATCCTCCATGTGCTGCTGCACATGGCCCACGCGGGACGCCCGATGACGTCCGGGGAACTCGCCGGCTGCCTGGACACCAACCCCGTGCTGGTGCGGCGCGTGATGGCCGGCTTGCGCGAACGCGGCTACGTGGCCTCGGTCAAGGGCCATGGCGGCGGCTGGCGCATCGTCTGCGATCTGCACCGCGTGACCCTGCAAGACATCTACGTGGCCGTCGGTTCGCCCACCATCTTCGCCATGGGCAACCGCGTCGACCAACCGGGCTGCCTGGTGGAGCAGGTGGTCAACCAGTCGCTGGCCGGCGCCTTCGATGAAGCCGAGGCGCTGCTGATCCGGCGCTTCGGCGCCGTCACCCTGGCCGACCTGGCCGACCGTTTCAGCCAAGAATACGCCATACATCGAGGAGCACTGCATGCCCATTCCTGAATCGCCCGGCGCCGCATTCGACGCCATCATCGTCGGCGGCAGTTACGCCGGCCTGTCCGCCGCCACGCAACTGGCGCGCGCCCGCCGCCGCGTGCTGGTGATCGACGGCGGCCAGCGCCGCAACCGCTACGCCAGCCATTCCCACGGTTTCCTGACCCAGGACGGCAGCGGGACGGCCGCCATCGCCGCCGAGGGCAAGGCGCAGCTGCTGGCGTATGCCACCGTCACCTGGCTGGACGGCACGGCCGTGCAGGCGGCAGCCAGCCCCGATGGCGATGGCTTCGACGCGACCCTGGCGGACGGCAGCGTTGTTCACGGCCGCCGCCTGGTGCTGGCCACCGGCGTGATCGATGAACTGCCGCCCGTCGATGGCTTGTCCCAGCGCTGGGGCGGAAGCGTCTTTCACTGCCCCTATTGCCACGGCTATGAACTGCAGCAGGGCGCCATCGGCGTGCTGGCCACCGGTCCCCTGTCGATGCACCATGCGCTGATGCTGCCCGACTGGGGCACGGTCACCTTCTTCCTGAATGGCGCGTTCGAGCCCGATGCGGCGCAGCTGGCGCAACTGGATGCGCGCGGCGTGACGGTGCTGCGCACGCCCGTGGCGCGGATCGACGGCGTGGCCGACGTGATCATGGCCGACGGCAGCCGCCATGCGATGGCCGGCCTGTTCGTGGTCACCCGCACCCGCCTGGCCAGCGCCCTGGCTGTGGAGCTGGGCTGCGCGCTGGAAGAGGGTGCCATGGGCCCGTTCGTGCGCACCGACGAGCAAAAAGCCAGCAGCGTGCCCGGCGTCTTTTGCTGCGGCGACGCGGGACGGATGGCCGGCAGCGTGGCGTTCGCGGTGGCCGACGGCGCCATGGCGGGCGTGGCGGCGCACCGCTCGCTGATGTTCGGGCTGGATCAGGCGGCAAAACCGCCGTCGATCTTCAGTCCCGCGCCCGTGACGAACGCCGCTTCGTCGCTGGCCAGGTAAGCCACCATGCCGGCGATTTCATCGGCCGTGCCGTGGCGGGGCAGTGCCATCAGGCCGTGCATCAGGTCGGCGAAGTCGCCCGTGGGCGGGTTCATGTCGGTGGCGACGGGGCCAGGTTCCACGTTGTTGATGGTGATGCCGCGCGGGCCCAGATCGCGCGACAGGCCTTGCGTCAGGCCGCTCAGCGCCGATTTGCTCATCGCGTAGGCGGCCGCGCCGCCGAACGGCATGCGGTGCGCATTCGTGCTGCCGATGTTGATGATGCGCCCGCCCGTTGGCATGTGCGCCACGGCCGCCTTGATGGCCACGAACACGGCGCGCACGTTGACGGCAATCGTCTTGTCGAAGTCCGCCAGCGAAAAATCATCGATGGCGCCGGGCAGGAACACGCCCGCGTTGTTGACGAGGATATCGACACGGCCAAACTGCGCCGCCACCTTGGCGATGGCCGCCGTCAGGGCCGCGGCGTCGGCCGCATCGGCCTGCACGCCCAGCGCCTTGCCGCCGGCCGCTTCCACCTTGGCCGCCAGCGCCTGCGCTTCGGCGGCCGAACTTTGATAGGTGAAGACGACATTGGCGCCCTGGCTGGCCAGGCGGCGCACGATGGCCGCGCCGATGCCGCGCGAGCCGCCCGTCACAAAGGCGATCTTGTTCTGCAGTGACTGGGTATGGTTGCTTTGGGTTTGCATGATGGGCTTTCTGTGTGAGGAGTCGAGGAATTCAGTATCTATGTTTCATTCCTGCCGCGCTAGCCATGAATCGCTACAATCACTTTCAACCAAAGCGATCAAATGAGCGGGTAGAATAGGCGCATGGACGCCCTCAATCATTTGCAATCGTTTGTGCTGTCCGCCGAACTGGGCAGCTTTTCGGCGGCCGCGCGCCGCCTGGGGCTGACGCCGGCGGCCGTCAGCAAGAACGTGGCGCGGCTGGAAGCGAGCCTGGGATTGCGGCTGTTCCAGCGCAGCACGCGCCGCCTGACCCTGACGGAAGGGGGCGAGCGCTTCCTGCAGCAGATAGCCGGCGCCCTGTCCACCTTGCGCGAGGCGATCGCCGGCGTGGCGGAAGAGGGCGGCCAGCCGGCCGGTATACTGAAAATCAGCATGGCGCCGTCGTTCGGGCGCAGCTACGTGGTGCCCTTGCTGGGCGAGTTCATCGCGCGCTATCCGGGCGTCATCCCCGACTGCCATTTCGACAACCGGCAAGTGGACTTGATCGGCGAGGGCTTTGATGTGGCCATCGGCGGCGGCATCGAGCTGACGCCCGGCGTGGTGGCCCGTGAACTGGGCCACGCCCTCGTCGTCGCCACGGCGTCGCCCGCCTTCATGCGAGGGAAACGCATGCCCGCCCATCCTTCGGACCTGGCGCAACTCGACGGCGTGGCGCGCCGCTCGGCCGGCAGCGGCAGATTGCGCAGCTGGATACTGCGCGACGGCTCGGGCGGCGAAGGCGTGGCCGAATGCCGGCCGCGCGCCATCTTCGACGACCCGGACGCGATGGCGCAGGCAGCCATCATGGGCGTCGGCGTGGCGCTGCTGCCCATGCCGCACGCGCTGCCCCACTTGCGCAGCGGCGCGTTGATCCGCCTGCTGCCCGGCTGGCATGCCGATTCCGGCCCCCTGTCCGTGTACTATGCGAGCAAGAAGCTGCTGCCCGCAAAGACGCGCGTCTTCGTCGATTTCTTGCTGGAGCAGTTCCGCCAGCGCGATTTCGCCGCGCAGATGCGGCCCGATTAAACAAAGAAAAATTCTCATGCCTGATAACTACAGTCTGTTTTACACCTTTGACGGCGATCAGCCGGCCCGCTTCCAGGAAGCGCGCGTATTCGGCTCGACCGTCTGGACGGCCAGCGGCGCGGCCATGACCTGGGGCGCGGAGACGCGCACGCACTACGCCAGCGAAGCCGAGGCGCATGCCGCGTACGCCGCTCGGTGCCAGGCAGCGCTGGCCGATGGCTACGCGCTGGCGCGCACGAGCCTCATCGATCCGGCCGTATTCGATTTCGCGCAGCTGCAAACCCTGGTGGCGCACGCCGCGCGCCTGGCTGTCGATGCCGTGCGCCGTGCGCATCCCGAGCAGCACATCGACGCCTTCGCGCTGGTGAGCGACGACAGCGCCATGACCATCGGCCCCATGGCGAACAGCCGCGAAGCGCTGGCCGCCTCGGAATACGGCGAAGAGATGCTGTGGAACCCGGCCGAATGGGCGTTTGAGGAAGGCGGCGCGTATTTCGACAGCGCCTACCGCTTGCTGCTGCAGGCGCACCGCGACTTGCCGTTCGACGTCGCATTCGCCACCTTCCGCAGCGGCGTGTTCGATGCCTGCATCGCGGCGCTGGCGCAGCTCGACGCCGAAGGCTGTTTCGGCACGGGCGCGCAGCGCGATCAAGCCGTGCTGCTGTTCGAGGTCAGCGACAGCGAGCCGGTGGAAGGCGCGCTGGCGAGTTTGAATCCGCCGGTGGTGGTGGCGCGTTACGAGGCGTGGATGGCCAGCTGGGCCGATTAGCGGCTAGGCCGCCACCAGCCTGAGTCTTGTAATCTCCGCCGGCGCGCCGATGCGCTTGGGCGGCCCCCAGTAGCCCGTGCCGCGGCTGACGTAAATCCACAGGCGGCCGCGCCGGTGCAGGCCCGCCACGTAAGGCTGCTGCAGCGGCACGAACAGATTCCATGGCCAGAACTGGCCCCCGTGCGTGTGGCCCGACAATTGCAGGTCGTAGCCGGCCGCTTCCGCCTCGGGCGCGCTGCGCGGCTGGTGCGCCAGCAGGATGCGGGGGATATCGGCCGGCGCGCCGGCGATGGCGCCCTGCGGGTCGCTGCGTTGATCCGGATCGAAGGCGGCCGCATTGAAGTCGGTGACGCCGGCCAGCGCCAGGCGCGCGCCGTCGTGTTCGAGCACCGCATGTTCGTTCATCAGCACGCGCAAGCCCAGGCGGCGGAATTCCGCCACCCACGGCGCGGCGCCCGAATAGTATTCGTGGTTGCCCGTGACGAGGAAGACGCCGTGGCGCGCGCGCAGCCCGCCCAGCGGCGCCGTATGGCTGCCCAGTTGCGCCACCGTGCCGTCGACCACGTCGCCCGTGATGGCGATGAGGTCCGCCTGCAGGCCGTTGGCGCGCGCGACGATGGCGTCCACGTAGGCGCGCTTGATGGTGGCACCCACGTGGATGTCGCTCAATTGCACGATGCTGTAACCCTGCAGGGCGGCCGGCAGGCCGGTAATCGGCACCGTCACTTCGCGCACGCGCGCCACACGGCGGGCGTTGACGAAGCCAAGGACGGTGGCCAGCAGCGCCAGGGCGAGCGCCGCCACGGCCGAGGCCTGCGCATGCGGGCGGGCGGCGGGAACCAGCATCAGCAGTTCGCGCAGCACGGTGAGCACGAACAGCGAGGAAAAAAGCCCATGCACAGCGAGCCGGCCCAGCTCAAACGGTCGGCCAGGCGCGCATCGTTGGTGACGGCGCGGGCGAAGATGGTCATCGGCATGAGCATGGTCGACGCCAGCAGGAGCAGCCCGCCCAGCAGCCAGCCGGCCAGGCCGACGGGCAGCGCTGGCAGCAGCAGCCAGCCCAGCAGGGCATGCAGGGCGCCCAGTATCATGGTGATGCGCAGCAGCGGCGTGCGGGTTTTCATGTGATGGTTCCAATGGTGGGGTGCCCGGCGCGGCGGATGCGATGCGGCGCCATCGCCGGCCGCCGATTATAGCCGACGCCTCGGCAACAGGCAGCCGGCCACCCCGCTCATGGCGTGATATGCAGCCCCAGCATGGCCAGCTTGCCGAAATCGACAGGCTTGGCGAAGTGCTCGTTGAACCCGGCCTGCAGGGCCGCCTGGCGGTCGTGTTCCTGGCCATAGCCGGTCAGCGCCACGAGCTGGAATTGCTGCGGTATCGGCAGCTGACGCAGTTTGCCGGCCACGTCGTAGCCGCTCATGTCGGGCAGGCCGATGTCGAGAAAGACGATGTCGGGCTTGAATTCCAGCGTGCGCTCGGTCGCTTGCGCGCCCGTGTAGGCCGTGCGCACCGTGTGGCCGTACATTTCCAGCAGCTCGGCCAGGGTGTCGGCCGCATCGCAGTTGTCGTCGACGACGAGGATGCGCTGGCTGCCGCCGCTGGCCGCCTCGGGTGCCGGCGCGGCGGCCGGCACTGGCACGTTGGCGTCGAGGGGCAGGATCACTTCGAAGGTGCTGCCCAGCCCCACGCCGGGGCTGTGCACGCTGACCTGGCCGCCGTGCAAGGTCACCAGGGTGCGCACCAGCGACAGGCCGATGCCCAGGCCATCCTGGACCCGGTCGGGCGAATGGCCGCTCTGCTCGAACAGGCCGAAGATGCTGTCGATGCTGGCGGCGGCGATGCCGATGCCGTTGTCGCTCAGGCGGATGCGGACATTGTCGCCTTCGCGCGCGGCGGAAATCGCGATGCGTCCGCCCGGCGCCGTGAACTTGGCCGCGTTGAGCAGCAGGTTGGCGACGATCTGCGACAGGCGCACGGCGTCGCCGCAGACCCACAGTTCTTCCTTGGGCAGATGCACGTCGAGCGCATGGCCGCGCGCCTCGATGCTGTGCGAACTCGTTTCCAGCGCGCTGCGGATGACGCTGGGCAGGCTCACGCTTTCCCACTGCAGCGAGATCTTGCCCTGCGAAATGCGCGACACGTCGAGCAGGTCGTCCACCAGGCGCACCAGGTGGTCCGTGTGGCGGCCGATGGTGCGGCGCGCATTGTCCTGCACGGCCGGCACGACGGGATCGAGCTTGCACAACAGGGCCAGCGCCGTGCGGATGGGGCCCAGCGGATTGCGCAATTCGTGGGCCAGGGTGGCCAGGAATTCATCCTTGCGGCGGTCCACGTCGCGCAGCGCGCGCTCGACCCGGCCCAGGCGCAGCAGCGCCTTGACGTTGGCGATCAGTTCATCGGCCTCGATCGGCTCGACCAGGTAATTGTCGGCGCCGCCATCGAGTGCGCGGATCTTGTCGGCCGTGCCGATGCACGATGCCGACGTCTGCAGCACCAGAATGGTGTTCGTCTCGGCGCCGCCCTTCAGTTGGCGGCACACTTCCAGGCCGTTGATGTCGGGCAGCTTGACGTCGAGCAGGATCAGGTTCGGGCGGTCCTGGCGGGCGCGCAGCAGCGCGTCGCCGCCGTTCGAGGCTTCGATGACCTTGAAGCCGGCGCGTTTGAGGATGCGCGACTTGGCGTAGCGTGCGCCATCGCTGTCATCGACGTTCAGGATCAGAGCATCGCTGTTGTTATCCGGTAGCATGCGCATTGTCCCAGGTGGTTGTGCCTTGCGGCGGAACCGGCTCTTGCCGGTGGTGTTGGTTGCCGATCAGCGCGCGCAGGGTCGCCAGCAATTGCTGGCGCGACAGCGGCTTGACGTAATAGGCGTCGGCGCCCAGGGCCAGGCCCTTGCGCACGTCGTCGATCTCGGTGGCGACGATGACGGGCACCTGGCGCCGCAGCGGGTCGTTTTTCAGCTCGGCCAGCCAGTGCCAGGCCGTTCGCCGTGCAGCAGGATGTCGAGGATGACGGCGGCGGGGCGCTGCTGTTCCCAGCGTTCCTGCGCCTCGCGCACGCTGCGCGCGGGGACGACGCGAAATTCGCTGCCGGCCAAGAATTTTTCATACAGCAGGCGCACGGGCGGATTGTCTTCCACCACCAGCACGCCGATGCGCTGGTCGTTGCCATTGTCGTTGGCGGGCGCGCTCGGCGGCAGGCTGCCCTCGGGCGCATGGTAGCTGGCGGGCAGGACGACGGAAAACAGCGAACCGTGGCCTGGCGTGCTTTCCACGGACACCGTGCCATTGAGCAGGGTGGCCAGGTTGCGGCACAGGGGCAGGCCCAGGCCCGTGCCCTTGACCTTGCGCTGCATGTGGTTTTCCACCTGGCTGAATTCCTCGAAGATCAGCTGCACGTCTTCGGCATCGATGCCCAGGCCCGTGTCGGAGACGGAAAAGCGGATGGCGTCCTGCTCCGGCAAGGGCGTGGCGCTGACGACGATGGCGCCCGCTTCCGTGAACTTGAGGGCGTTGGAGATGAAGTTGCGCAGGATTTGCGACAGCTTGCCTTCATCCGTATGGATCTGCAGCGCCGGATCGGGGTCGATGAAGGTGAGCGTGAGCGTATCGGACACCAGCAGCGGGCGCAGCATGCCGCGCAGGGCGCTGAACAGGTCGGCCACCTGGAAGCTGTTGGCGTGCACGTCGACCTTGCCCGCCTCGATCTTGGCCAGGTCCAGCAGATCGTTCACCAGGTCGCTCAGGCTGACGGCGCTTTGCAGGATGAACAGCACCTGCTTTTCCTGTTCCTCCGACAGTTCGCCGTCGATGCGGTCGAGCAGCAGCTTGGACAGGGCGCGGATGGAGCTGAGCGGCGTGCGGAATTCATGGCTCATGTTCGACAGGAAGCGCGACTTCATCTGGTCGGCGCGGCGCAGGTGGTCGGCTTTTTCATCGAGTTCCGCGAACAGCGCCACCACGCCCCGGTTGGTGTCTTCCAGTTCGCGCGTCAGCTGCAGCAGGTCTTCCTGGCGCGTCTTCAGTTCGGCCAGGGTGCTCATGAGTTCGCGGTTCTGCTGCTGCACTTCGGCCAGCGTGATATCCGATGGCAGCGCCTGCAGGCTGCCGGACAGCGTGCCGATGCTTTGCCCGTCGAGCAGGGGCGCGTCGCGCGGGAACAGCTTGTGCAGCGTGATCTGCGTGCCGTCGCCGGGCGCGCTGTGGATATGGCAGCGGTCCATCAGGCGCTGCGCGCCCAGGATGCCCAGGCCCATGCCCGTGGGCGAGCGGTAGGTGCCGGCCAGTATCCGGTCGAGCTGCGCGATGCCGGGGCCCTGGTCCTCAATGCGGATGCTGAGCACCTGCGGCGCCGTCTGGCCATCGATGGCGAAATGCACCTTGCCGCTGCCCGCGTAGTTGTAGACGTTGCGCGCCAGCTCAGACACGGCCGTGGCGATGCGCACCTGGTCCTGCACGCCGAAGCCGCACAGGGCGGCGATCTGCCGCGCGCGCTGGCGCGCCCCCACCACATCGAGTTCGCTGCCGATATGGGCCGTCAATATGCGTTGTGTCATGCCGCACCTGTCCCTTCTGCCGTTACAGCTTGATGTTCCTCATGTTCGCGCAGCACCACCACCGTGACGTCGTCGCGCCCGCGCGAAAAATCGCGGTACAGCACGGCGGCGATGAGGCTGGGGTGACATTGCGCCAGGCCAGGATACTGTTCCAGGTCCCAGCGCGTGTGCAGGCCGTCCGAGTGCATGATCAGGGTCGTGCCCAGCTGCCACGGATAGCAGAATTCCTGCACCTTGCGCAGATTGCTGCCGACGATGCCGTTATGCGACAGCAGATGCCGGCGCTGCTGCGCGTCGAAGGCGCAGGCGGCGATGTTGCCCACGCCGGCATAGCGCAGTTCGCGGCGCGCGCTGTCGATGTGCGCCACCGCCAGCGCCGCGCCGCGCGTGGTGCGCAGCGCGCCGTGGGCCAGTTCGATGAAGGGGGCGGGCAGGGGCGGCAAACCGGGCGTGTCGTGTTCCAGCAGGGCGCTGGCGCGTTCCGACGCGCGCGCCGCCAGCGGGCCGTGGCCCAGGCCATCGGCCACCATCAGGCTCAGTTCATGGCCTTCGCACACGACGTTCCAGGCGTCGCCGCACACCTGTTCCGAGGCCAGCGGCAGGCACACGGCGCCGATGCGCCAGTTCGGGTGGGCGGGAATGGCGCTGCTGGCGTGCTGGCCCCAGACCACCACCATCAGCACCGTGCCCTTGCCGGGCGCCGTGTACAGGTCGAATTCCTGGCCCAGGCGGCGTATCGCGCCCAGTCCCACGCCGTAGGTGCCCGTGGTGGAATGGCCGTCCTGCATGTGCTGGCGCACGTTGGACATGCCGGGACCGTTGTCGATGGCCAGCACCTCGATGCCGCTGGTGCCGCCGCGCAGCACCTTGCGCAGCAGGATCTCACCGCGCTGCGCATGCTTGACGATGTTGGTGGCTGCTTCGCTGATGATGATGGCCAGCTGGCCCGTGCGCACGTCGTCGAAGCCGATGCGGCGCGCCAGTTCGTTGCCGGCGCGGCGGGCCGCGGCGATCTCGCTCGGTTCGCCGATGGGAAAACTTCTTTGCCTGAGAATGTCAGGCTGTGGTTCCTGGTGGTTCAAAACAGCTTCCATTTCGCGATGGTGACGGTGGTGCCCGCACCGGGCGCCGTGTCGATGTGAAATGCGTCGGCCAGGCGCTTGGCGCCGCCCAGCCCCAGTCCCAGCCCGCCGCCGCTGGTGTAGCCATCGGTCAGCGCCAGGGGTATATCGTCGATGCCCGGTCCCGCGTCGACAAAGCGCAGTTCCAGTCCCTGGCGCGCGCCATCGCAGACGCGCGCGATGCGCGCTTCGCCGCCGCCGCCGTAGCGCAGGGTGTTGCGCGCCAGTTCGCTGGCCGCCGTGATGATCTTGGTCTGTTCGATCAGGCCAAAACCCATGGCGACCATGCTGTCGCGCACCTGCTTGCGCAAGCGCACGACGTCTTCGTCGCTGTGCAGGGGCAGGATCTGCTGCACACCGGCCTGCGCCCGCTCCTGTGCCTGCGCGCCTAGCACGGCACCCCCGTCATGCGCCGCTCCGTTCCAGCAGCTTGATGCCCCGCTCCACGTTGAGCGCCGTGCTTACGCCTTCCAGGGTCAGCCCCAGTTCCACCAATGTGATGGCGACGGCCGGCTGCATGCCGACGACGACGGTGCGGGCGTCGAGGATTTTCGCCATCGCCGCCGTGTTGCTGATCATGCGGCCGATGAAGGAGTCGACGATGTCGAGCGCGGAAATGTCGATCAGCACGCCCGTGGCGCGGTCCGTCACGATGCGGGAGGTCAGGTCGTCCTGCAGGGTCATCGCCAGGCGGTCATGCATGTCCACCTGGATCGTCACCAGCAGCAGCCGGCCCATGCGTAAAATGGGGATTCTTTCCATAGGCGCCTCAGTGTTGTTGCTGCTGGTAGGTGATGCTGGAACCCGTGCGCTTCAGGGCCACGACGAAGGCGTCGGCCAGGGTGGCCTTGGTCATCACGTCTTCCAGGTTGACGCCCAGGTGCACGATGGTTTGCGCGATCTGCGGGCGGATGCCGCTGATGATGCAGTCGGCGCCCATCAGGCGCGCGGCGGCGATGGTCTTCAGCAGGTGCTGCGCCACCAGCGTGTCGACGGTGGGCACACCCGTGATGTCGATGATGGCGATCAGGGCGCCCGTGTCGACGATCTTTTGGAGCAGGCTTTCCATCACCACTTGCGTGCGGGCGCTGTCGAGGGTGCCGATCAGGGGCAGGGCCAGCACGTTTTGCCACAGCTGCACCACGGGCGTGGACAGTTCCAGCAATTCCTGCTGCTGGCGCAAGATCACCTGTTCGCGCGCCTTCTGGTAGATGGCGATGGTCAGCAGGCCCAGCTCGTCGAACAATTTGCTGGTGCTGACGATGGCGTCGCCCAGTTGCTCCGGCTGCGCCGTGATTGCCTTGCGCAGGTAGGCGAACAGCGGTTCCTTGAGGGCGAACATGAAGCTGGCCGTGTCGATCGGCGAATAGCCCTGGCGCACGCGCGACTGCGATATTTCGGCGAGCAGCTGGCGCGTGTCGTCCCAGGCGCCGCCTTCGATGTCGAACGAGTCGCCGCTTTCCAGCGCGCCCGCCAGCAGCGGCAAAAATTGCGATGCCTGCTGGCGCAGCTCGTTTTCGGCGATCTTGTCGCGCCGCACCAGGCGGGCGATCAGGCCGGCCATCCAGCCGTCCAGCAGTTCCGTGTGGTGCTCGTTGATGATGCCGGCCAGTTGCTGCGCCTGGCCCATGCCCGTCTTGATGTTCATACTGATCCTTCGCTGGAGTGGAGGGTGCGGCACGGCCGCAAACGGGCCCGCGCTGAGATGAATAAATTATAGGCAGACATGGCCGTGGCTTGTGTTCTGTGCCGCACATAGTGGCGCATGTCGATGCACATTCCTGCCGGAAACATTGACGTCTTCACCTGGACCATTAAAGATGTATATGGTTTGCATGTTTAAGCGGATTCCGCTACACTGGCAGCACTCAACAAGAGAATCACGCCATGAATATCGACAAATTCAAACAGCAGCACCTGGCCATCCTGGCCGCCATCGATGACTTGCGCCGGCTGGCGCGCGGCGGTGTCGCCGCGCAGGCGCAGGCCATCGCCGAACAGATCGTCGCCATGAGCGGCTTGATCAAGCTGCACCTGGCCGTCGAGCAGCGCTACCTGTATCCGGCCGCGCAGGCGTCCGGCGTGGCCAGGGTGGCCCAGCTGGGCCGCCAGTACGAACACGAGATGCACGGCATCGCCGGCGCCTACCTCGATTTCGCCGGCCGCTGGAATACGCCCGTGCGCCTGGCCGCCGAGCCGGAAGCCTTCCGCAGCGAAGCCAATACCGTGCTGCACGCGCTGTTCCAGCGCATGCGCCGCGAAGACCACGAGTTATACCCGGCCGTTGAAACACTGGCCTGAAACCGCTTACTAATAGATACAGGAGTTTTACATGCTGACCCCAGAACAACGCGCCATCATCACGGCCACCGTCCCCATCCTCGAGCAGGGCGGCGAAGCGCTGACGCGCCATTTCTACAAGAATCTGTTCCGCGACCATCCCGAGGTGCTGCCGTACTTTAACCAGGCGCACCAGCACAGCGGCGACCAGCAGCGCGCGCTGGCCAATGGCGTGCTGATGTACGCCAAGCATATCGACCAGCTGGAAGCGCTGGGCGACCTGGTGGCCACCATCGTCAACAAGCACGTGGCCCTGCAGATCCGCGCCGAGCACTATCCACTGGTGGGCGCCAGCCTGCTGCAGGCGATCCGCGAAGTCCTGGGCGAAGAGGTCGCCAGCGACGCCGTCATCGGCGCCTGGGGCGCGGCCTACGGCCAGCTGGCCGACATCCTGGCCGGCGAGGAAGGGCGCATCTACAAGGCGCAGGCCGCCGCACCGGGCGGCTGGAGCGGCGCGCGCGACTTCACCGTGCGCGGCAAGACGGTGGAAAGCGGCGAGATCACGTCCTTCCTGCTGGCGCCCGCCGACGGCCAGCCCGTGCTCGACTTTGCGCCAGGCCAGTACATCGGCGTGCTGGTCACGGTCGACGGCGTGCCCATGCGCCGCCAGTACTCCTTGTCGGCCGCCAGCAATGGCCAGACCTACCGCATCAGCGTCAAGCGGGAAGAGGGCGGCAAGGTGTCGAATTTCTTCCATGACCACGTGCAGGCGGGCGACACGGTGCAGCTGACGCCGCCCTCGGGCGACTTCGTGCTGACCGAGAGCGACAAGCCGCTGGTGCTGATCAGCGGCGGCGTGGGCATCACGCCGACCCTGGCCATGCTGACGGCGGCCCTGCGCGGCAAGCGTCCCGTGCATTTCATCCACGCGGCGCGCCACCACGGCGTGCATGCGTTCCGCGCGCAGATCGACGCACTGGCCGCGCGGCACCCGCAGCTGCAGCGCTATTACTGCTACGCGGAACATGCAGGTGAGCAAGACGCCCCGGACGCCGTCGGCTTGCTGGATAAAGAGCGGCTCGGTCACTGGCTGCCTGAATCGCGCGACGTCGATGCCTATTTCCTGGGGCCGCAGCCGTTCATGCGGGCCGTCAAGCGATACCTGCGCGAACTGGGCGTGCCGGAACGGCAGACGCACCATGAATTCTTCGGACCGGCTGCCGCGCTGAACTGACCTTGTCGGCCTGGTGTTGCTCCGGCGAGAAAAAACGCCGCCGTAAGGGGCGGGTAAGCCTCGCACCGTATCGTGAATGCAAGCTCGACAATAAAAGAGCAGGTTTTTACATATAACGGAGGCAACACATGCATGACGATCTGGTGCAACAAATCAAGCGCGATCCCAGCTACCATCAGCTGGTCAAGGTGCGCTCGCGCTTCGGCTGGGCTCTGACGGGCCTGATGATGCTGGTGTATTACGGCTACATCCTGCTCATCGCCTTCGACAAGGAATTTCTTGCCGCCAAAACGGGCGCGGGCGTGATGACATGGGGCATGCCGATCGGCCTGTTCGTCATCGTGTTTACCGTGGTCATCACGGGTATCTACGTGCGCCGCGCCAACAAGCAATTCGACGACCTGACCAGCGCGATCCAGGCACGGGTGCAGGCATGAGCGCCGCCAAGCATGCGCTGCGCGGCGTGGCCAGCCTGAGCGCGCTGGCCTTGCTGGGTGCCAGCAATGCCGCGTTCGCGGCCGGCGCCGACCTGGGCCAGGCGGTCAAGCAGCCCACCAACTGGACGGCCATCATCATGTTCGCCGTCTTCGTCATCTTCACCCTGTTCGTCACCAAGTGGGCGGCCAAGAAGACCAAGTCGGCCTCCGATTTCTACACGGCCGGCGGCGGCATCACGGGCTTCCAGAATGGCCTGGCCATCGCGGGCGACTATATGTCGGCCGCATCGTTTCTTGGCATTTCCGCCGCCGTCTTTTTGAACGGTTATGACGGCCTGATCTACGCCATCGGCTTTCTCGTCGGCTGGCCCGTCATCACCTTTTTGATGGCCGAGCGCCTGCGCAACCTGGGCCGCTACACCTTTGCCGACGTGGCCGCCTACCGCTTCAAGCAGGCGCCGATCCGCATTTTCTCGGCCTCCGGTACTCTCGTCGTCGTGGCCTTTTACCTGATCGCGCAGATGGTGGGCGCGGGCCAGCTGATCAAGCTGCTGTTCGGCCTCGAATACTGGATCGCCGTCGTCCTGGTCGGCACCCTGATGATGATCTACGTGCTGTTCGGCGGCATGACGGCCACCACCTGGGTGCAGATCATCAAGGCAGTGATGCTGCTGGGCGGCGCCACCTTCATGGCCGTGGCCGTGCTGGCGCAGTTCAACTTCAGCCCGGAAGCGCTGTTCGCCAAGTCGGTGGACGTGCATGCCACCAAGGAAGCCATCATGGGCCCCGGTTCCTTCATCAAGGACCCGATCTCGGCCATCTCGTTCGGCATGGCGCTGATGTTCGGCACGGCCGGCCTGCCGCACATCCTGATGCGTTTCTTCACGGTGCCGAGCGCCAAGGAAGCGCGCAAATCCGTGTTCTGGGCCACCACCTGGATCGCCTATTTCTACATTCTGACCTTCATCATCGGCTTTGGCGCCATCGTGCTGGTGAGCACCAATCCCGAGTTCAAGGACGCTGCCGGTAAATTGTTAGGCGGTAACAACATGGCGGCCGTGCACCTGGCCAAGGCCGTGGGCGGCAACGTCTTCCTCGGCTTCATGTCGGCGGTCGCGTTCGCCACCATCCTGGCCGTCGTGGCCGGTTTGACCCTGTCGGGCGCGTCGGCCGTGTCGCACGACCTGTATGCCACCGTCATCAAGAAGGGCAAGGCCACGGGCGCCAACGAGTTGAAGGTGTCGCGCGTGACGACCATCGTGCTGGGCATCATCGCCGTGGTGCTGGGTATTGCGTTCGAGAAGCAGAATATCGCCTTCATGGTCTCGCTGGCCTTCGCCATTGCCGCCTCGGCCAACTTCCCCGTGCTGTTCATGTCGGTGCTGTGGAAAGACTGCACCACGCGGGGCGCCACCATCGGCGGTTTCCTGGGCTTGACCACGGCCGTGGCGCTGACGGTGGTGTCGAAGTCCGTGTGGGTCGACGTGCTCGGTCATGGCGAAGCGTTGTTCCCGTACGCTTCGCCGGCGCTGTTCTCGATGACGGCGGGCTTCGTCGGCATCTGGCTGTTCTCGGTGCTCGACAAGAGCCCGCGCGCGCGCATCGACCGTGCAGGCTATGAAGCGCAGCAAATGCGTTCGGAAACGGGCATCGGCGCGGCAGGCGCCAGCGCGCATTGATGTTTTGGTAGTTGCTGCAGCAAACAATGCCCGGTTCGCCGGGCATTGTTGTTTGTGGCACGCTTACTTTGCCACGCGCAGGGGAATCACGCCGGCCGCCAGCGCGGGTGCGCCCGGCGCCGCTTCGAGTATCGATGCCAGGGTCACCGTGTCGAGCACGGCCAGGAAGGCGGCCGTGGCCTGGCCCAGCTTGGCTTTCAGCAGGCAATCGGGCGTCAGCGGGCAGGTATTGTTTTCCTTGTTGAAGCACTCGGCCATGAAGAAATCGCTTTCCGTCTCGCGTACCACCGTGCCGATATTGATCTCGGCCGGGTCGCGCGCCAGGCGCAGGCCGCCGTTGCGTCCACGCACGGTTTCCACGATGCCCGACAGGCCCAACTGGTGCACCACCTTCATCAGGTGGTTTTTCGAAATCGCATGCAGGTCGGCGATGTCCTGGATGGTGACGAGGCGGTCGCGGTGCACGCCCAGGTACATCAGGGTGCGCAGGGTGTAGTCGGTATAGGCAGTCAGTCGCATGGGCATCGTTCATAAGATGTGGATTACATCCTTGTTTCATCCGCAGCATACAGGAGAGCGCGGGCCCTGTGTGTTGCGCCGTCACTTTTCAGCCTCGAAAGACAAAAGTTGATTGCCTTTCGCTTAAATGCGTAGTAAATTTTCATATTGTTGCCATGGCAAACAGCTCGCAAGCCCCTGCCGAGCCCTTTGGGCATGGATTTTATTGATGAAAATCAAGAGGATGGTGAAGCAATAAGGTAAATTTACTACAAAAATCGGATGATGGGCGTTTCCCGGGCCGGGGAGCGCGTACTACGCAATCTGTGCGGTGCCGCCGTGGCCGCCCCAGGAAATGAATACCATGCAAATGAATGAAGTGAAAGACGAGCTGCTGAGCAGCGATATCCGCCAGCTGGGCCGTCTGCTGGGCGACGCCATCCGCAACCATCTGGGCGACCCCGCCTTCGAGCGCATCGAACATGTGCGCCAGTTGGCCATCCGTTTCCGCCGCGACAATGATGAAGCAGCGCGCGCGCAGCTGTCCGATGCGCTGCAAGCGCTGTCGCAGGAAGAAACCACGCAATTGACGCGCGCTTTCAGCTATTTCTCGCTGCTGGCCAACATTGCGGAAGATCAACACCACATCCGCCGCACGCGCGCCCACTTGATCGCCGGTTCGCCGCCGCGCCAGGGCAGTCTCAGCCATGCCGTCGGCAATGTGTTTGACGCGGGCAAGGCCGATGCGCTGGAAACTTTCTTTGAAGATGCGTTTGTCAGCCCCGTGTTCACGGCCCATCCGACGGAAGTGCAGCGCAAGAGCATCCAGAATTGCCAGATGGCCATCGCGCGCCTGTTGAGCGAGCGCGACCGCGTGCAAATGACGCCGGAAGAGGCGGAGCAGAACGAAGAAGCGCTGGGACGAGGCATCGTGACCCTGTGGCAAACGCGTTTGTTGCGTACGAGCAAGCTGTCCGTCATGGATGAAGTGGCCAATGGCCTGTCGTTCTACGACCACACGATCTTGCGCGAACTGCCGAAATTGTATTCCTCGCTGGAAACGATGCTGGCCCAGCGCGATGCCCGCTGGGAAGATGCGGAATTGCCCAATTTTATGAAGGTCGGCAGCTGGATAGGCGGCGACCGCGACGGTAATCCCTTCGTCACGGCCGACATCCTGCGCAGCACCCTGCAGACGCAGGCGGACAAGGTGCTCGATTTTTACCTCGGCGAATTGCGCAAGCTCGCTTCTCAACTGTCGCTGGCGCAAATCCTGAACGCCTGCAGCGAGCCGCTGCGCGCGCTGGCCGAACGCTCGGCCGATGCCTCGCCGCACCGGGTCGATGAACCGTACCGCCGCGCCCTGCATGGTATCCATGCGCGCCTCGATGCGACGCGCGTGGTGCTCTCTGGCAAGGGCAAGCAGGTGGACGGCGTGCAGCCTTACGCTGCGGCCGCCGAGCTGCTGGCCGACTTGGACGTGGTCCAGCATTCACTCGTCAGCAATGGCTTGCGCGCACTGGCGCGGGGCCGGCTGCGCCAGCTGCGCCGCGCCGTCAAGGTCTTCGGCTTTTCGCTGGCGCCGCTGGACTTGCGCCAGAATTCCGACGTGCACGAGCGCGTCGTGGGCGAACTGTTCGCGGGCGCCCAGCCGGGCCTGGTCTACCTGGACCTCGATGAAGAGCAGCGCATCAGCTTGCTGCTGGCCGAGCTGGAATCGCCGCGCCTGCTGGCGTCGCCGTATGCACAGTACTCGGAAGAAACGACGTCCGAACTCGACATCTTCCGCGCCGTGCGCGCAGCCCACGTCAAATACGGCAAGGAATCGGTGCCGAACTGCATCATCTCCAAGGCGGCCAGCGTGTCGGACTTGCTGGAAGTGGCCTTGTTGCTGAAGGAAGTGGGTCTGCTGCGCCAGGACCGCCGCGAAGTGGACGTCAATATCATTCCCCTGTTCGAAACGATCGACGATTTGCGCGCCGGCCCCGCCATCATGGCGCGCGCCTTCGGCTTGCCGTTCTACCGGGGCTTGCTGGCGTCGCGCGCGGACCAGCAGGAAGTCATGCTCGGCTATTCCGACAGCAACAAGGACGGCGGCTTCTTGACCTCCGGCTGGGAACTTTACAAGGCCGAGATCGAGCTGGTGACGGTCTTCAAGCAATATCAGATCAAGCTGCGCCTGTTCCACGGCCGCGGCGGTTCCGTCGGCCGCGGCGGCGGACCCAGCTACGAAGCCATCCTGGCCCAGCCGGCCGGCGCCGTGCAGGGCCAGATCCGGCTGACGGAGCAGGGCGAAGTCATCACGGCCAAGTATGCGAACCCGGAAGTAGGGCGCCGCAACCTGGAAGTGCTGGTGGCCGCCACCATCCAGTCGACCCTGCTGCCGCAGGCGCAGCTGCAGCCGAAGGCTTCGGCCGGCGCGGGCCATTTGGCCGCCATGGAAGAACTGTCCGGCACGGCTTTGAACGCTTACCGCGACCTCGTCTACGGCACGGACGGCTTCGAACAGTACTTTTGGGAATCGACGGTGATCGCGGAAATTGCCGCACTGAATATCGGCAGCCGTCCCGCCTCGCGCAAGAAATCCACGTCCATCGAGGATTTGCGCGCGATTCCCTGGGTCTTGAGCTGGGCCCAATGCCGTTTGATGCTGCCGGGCTGGTTCGGTTTCGGTTCCGCCGTGCAAGCCTACCTGGCCGCCCATCCCGCGGACGGCGCGGACGTGCTGCGCGGCATGTACACGGATTGGCCCTTCTTCACGTCCTTGCTGTCGAACATGGATATGGTGCTGGCCAAGAGCGACATCGCCATCGCCGGCAAGTATGCGGAACTCGTCAAGGACAAGGCCTTGCGCGACGCCATCTTTACGCGTATCCGCGCCGAATACGCAGCCACCTTGGCCGCCTTGAAGCTGATCACGGGCCAGGAAGAGTTGCAGCAAGCCAATCCGCTGATGCAGCGCTCGATACGCAACCGTTTCCCGTATATCGACCCGCTCAACCACGTGCAGGTGGAACTGCTGAAACGTTTTCGTGAAGGTAAACAGGATGCGGCGGCCCGCACGGGGATCCATTTGTCGATCAATGGGATTGCGGCGGGGTTGCGGAATAGTGGTTAATTCTTTTTAACCCAATGGCAAATGCTGGGGTCGGACCTTAAGGTCCGACCCCGGTTTTGGCACCTGGGTTAGTTTTAAGCAAAACAACAAGGAGACAGCATGACCATCAAAGTTGCCATCAATGGCTATGGCCGCATCGGCCGCAACGTCTTGCGCGCGTTTTATGAAGGCGGCAAGCAGCAGGATATCGAGATCGTCGCCATCAACGACCTGGGCGACGCCAAGTCGAATGCGCATCTGACGCGCTACGACACGGTGCATGGCAAGTTTCCCGGCGTCGTCACCATCGATGGCGAGAACATGCTCGTCAACGGCGACCGCATCCGCGTCTTCGCGCAGCGCGATCCGGCCTTGATTCCGTGGGGAGAGTTGGGTGTTGACGTGGTGCTCGAATGCACGGGTTTCTTCACCACCAAGGAAAAAGCCTCGGCCCATTTAAAGGGCGGGGCGAAGAAAGTCATCATTTCCGCGCCGGGCGGCAAGGACGTGGACGCCACCATCGTGTTCGGCGTCAACCAGCACGTGCTGAAAGCCACGGACACGGTCATCTCGAATGCCTCGTGCACGACGAATTGCCTCGCGCCTCTGGTGAAACCGCTCAACGACGCCATCGGCATCGAATCGGGCCTGATGACCACCGTGCATGCCTACACCAACGACCAGGTCTTGTCCGACGTGATGCATGAAGACTTGCGCCGCGCCCGCTCGGCCACGCATTCGATGATCCCCACCAAGACGGGTGCGGCCGCCGCTGTCGGCCTGGTCTTGCCGGAACTGAATGGCAAGCTCGATGGTTTCGCCGTGCGCGTGCCGACGATCAACGTGTCGCTGGTCGACCTGTCCTTCATCGCCAAGCGTGATACCAGCGTCGAGGAAGTCAATGCCTTGCTGAAAACGGCGTCGGAAGGCGCGCTGAAAGGCATTCTCACATACCAGACGGAACCGCTCGTTTCCATCGATTTCAACCACAACCCGGCCTCGTCGAACTTCGATGCGACCCTGACCAAGGTCTCGGGCCGCCTCGTGAAAGTGTCGTCGTGGTACGACAACGAGTGGGGCTTCTCGAACCGCATGCTCGACACCACGGTCGCCCTGATGGCGGCCAAGTAAGAAAGAACCAGCGCTGATCCAGCGCACCAGGACGGCCGGCCCACAAGGCCGGCCCTTGCAGCAGCACGAACCTTATAGAAAGCAGCACACCATGACCATGCAAGTACAGCAACGCGCCACCAAGATCGTTTCCACCATCGGCCCCGCTTCGAACGATATCGATACCCTGGTCCGCATGTTCAAGGCCGGCGTCGATGTCGTGCGCCTGAACTTCTCGCATGGCAAGGCGCAAGACCATATCGACCGCGCCCGCATGGTGCGCGAAGCGGCAGCCCTGTGCGGCCGCGAAGTGGCCATCATGGCCGACTTGCAAGGCCCGAAAATCCGCGTTGGCAAGTTTGAAGAAGGCAAGATTTTCCTGGAAAACGGCGCCAAGTTCATCCTCGACGCGAAATGGGGCGAAAACGGCGAGCTGGGCAATATCGAGCGCTGCGGCCTCGACTACAAGGAATTGCCGCGCGACTTGCGCGCTGCCGACGTGCTGCTGCTCAACGACGGCCTCATCGTCTTGACGGTGGACAAGGTCGTCGGCAGCGAAATCCACACGACGGTGAAAATCGGCGGCGAATTGTCGAACAACAAGGGCATCAACCGCCAGGGCGGCGGCTTGTCCGCGCCAGCCCTGACGGCGAAAGACATGGAAGACGTGAAAACGGCGATGAGCTTCCAGGCCGATTACGTGGCCGTCTCGTTCCCGAAAAACGCCACGGACATGGTCATGGCGCGCCAGCTGGCCAATATCGCCGGCGAAGCGTGGGACCACAAGCCGATGATGATCGCCAAGATCGAACGGGCGGAAGCCATTCCTGCGCTACAGGAAATCCTCGACGCTTCCGACGGCATCATGGTGGCCCGTGGCGATTTGGCGGTCGAGGTGGGCAATGCGGCCGTGCCGGCCTTGCAAAAGCGCATGATCAAGATGGCGCGCGCGTCGAACAAGCTGGCGATCACGGCCACGCAGATGATGGAGTCGATGATCGTCAATGCCGTGCCGACCCGCGCGGAAGTGTCCGACGTGGCCAATGCCGTGCTCGACGGCACGGACGCCGTCATGACGTCGGCGGAAACGGCCTCGGGCCGCTACCCGATCGAAACGGTGGAAGCCATGGCCGCCATCTGCCTGGACGCGGAAAAGTGGGATACCTGCAAGCTGGATGCCGATTTCCTCAACGCCACGTTCTCGCGCATCGACCAGTCGATCGCCTACGGCGCGCTGTTTACAGCCCACCACCTGCGCGTGAAAGCCATTGCCACGCTGACGGAATCGGGTTCCACGGCCCTGTGGATGAGCCGTTGCAACATCGACATCCCCATCGTCGCCCTGACCCCGAGCGTGGGCACGCGCCGCAAGCTGGCCCTGTACCGCAACGTCAGCACCCTGGAACTGACGTCCGGCACCGACCGCGACAAGGTCTTGCAGCAAGCGGAAGACTTGTTGCTGGAACATAAAGTCGTGGCCAAGGGCGACACCGTCGTGCTGACCTGGGGCGAGCCGATGGGCAAGGTCGGTGGCACGAACGCGTTGAAGATCATGAAGATCGGTCAGCATTGATCTTGGTATCGTTGGAAACGGCGTAAGCCGGCTTGGCAGTCTTAAGAATGCCTGAAAGATCCGTCCACACCGGCCAACCGCGGGGCAGATGCGCAATCTGCCGTTGCGGCGCCCACATTTCCGTGTCAGCATAGCTTTCCTGCCTTCCAAGGCGTGTCCGGAGTGCATGATGACTACCTGCCTGCCGGCCCTGATCTGGTCGCGGTCGGCCTTCGCTTGTCTCTTCATTGCCAAATGCCGCAGCTTGAAAACCACTGCCGTCAGGGCCATCCTGGTGGTGTTTCTGGGGCCGCTGGCCATTCCCTTCGTGCTGACCGTAAAGCCCGGGAAACCCGCGCCGGCGTAAGCCGTCGGCCGTCCTTGGACTGCCGGCATGCCGCATTGCATGACGGATGCGCGACAGCCGCGCTGCACAGCCTAAAACAACAGTTTCCAGGCGCGGGCAGGCGCTGGCGTTGACGCCGGGCGGCACTGTTTGCGATAATGAGAATTATTATCAATTGGCCGCGCCTTGCCTTGCGCGCATCGGAGCCCCCTAGTGAACATTGCGCAGTCCAGCGAGTCGATAGCAGGCATCTACAGCAGCCACCACGGCTGGCTGATGCGCTGGCTGCGCGCCAAGCTGCAGTGCGCCGACCATGCGGCCGACCTGGCGCAGGATACCTTCGTGCGCCTGCTGACGGCGCCGCCCGAGGGCCGGCACAGCTTGCGCGAACCGCGTGCCTATCTCACCACCGTGGCGCAGCGCCTGCTGATCGACCATTACCGGCGCCTGTCGCTGGAGCAGGCGTGGCTGGAAACGCTGGCGCAGCAGCCCGATCTGCTGATGCAGTCGCCGGAAGAGCGTTTGCTGGTACTGGAGGCCTTGCAGCGCATCGATGCCATGCTCGACGGCTTGCCGCCGCTGGTGCGCAACGCCTTCCTGCTGGCGCATGTCGATGGCCTCGCTTACGGGGAAATCGCCCGGCGCCTGGCCGTGAGCGAGCGCAGCATCAAGCGCTACATGGTGCAGGCGTTCGAGCGCTGCATCCTCTTGATCCTGTGAACGCCAGCACGGCTGCCATCGACCCGCGCGCCGCCCGCGCGGCGGCGCAATGGCTGGTGCGCCTGCACGGGGGCCTTTGAACCTTGACGAACAGCAAGCCTTCCAGGCCTGGCGCGCCGGAGATCCCGCGCATGAGGCGGCGTGGAAACGGGCCGAGCTCGTGTGCGGCACCCTGGCCAGCGTGCCGCCGGCGCTGCGCCAGACGGCGGATGCGTCGCCGCAGTCGCCGCACAAGCGTGCCGTGCTCTACGGCCTGGCGGGGCTGATCGCGGCCGGGCCGGCGCTGTGGCTGGCCAGCGAATCGGCGCCCTGGCAGGCGTGGCGCGCGGCCATCCGCACGGCCAGGGGGAAATCCGCCACATGACATTACCCGATGGCACGCAACTGGTGCTCAATACGGACACGGCCATCGACCTGCGCTTTGACGGGGCGGCGCGGCTGGTGGCCTTGCATGCCGGGGAAATCCACGTTGCCACGGCGCACGACCAGGCCGTGCCGGCGCGCCCGTTTCTCGTGCGCAGCAGCAATGGGGTCGTGCGCGCGCTCGGTACGCACTTCAGCGTGCGCCAGGGGGCAGCGTGCTGGCACCGCGCACGCGGGTGAGGGTCAGCGAGGGCGCCGTCGAGATACGGCCAAGGGAAGCTACCGATGCCGTGCGCAGGGTCGATGCGGGCCGGCAGGGCAGTTTCGATGACGTGGCCATTTCCGCCTTGACGCCGCTGGCGCCGCATGCTGACGCCTGGCTGCGGGGCGTGCTGATCGCCGAGCGCATGCCGCTGGGCGAGGTGCTGGAACAGGTGGCGCGCTACCGCTACGGCGTGCTGCGCTGCGATCCGGCGCTCGCCGCCATGCCCGTGGACGGCATCTTCCAGTTGCACGACCCGGACAACATCCTGCTCTTGCTGCAACGGGCCTTGCCGATCCGGCTGGCGCGCCGCACGCGCTACTGGATCAGTGTCGAGGCGGCTTGAGCGTGTCGGCTTACGCCCTGTGGGCTAAGCCGACCTACGACTCGAAGATACTGTTATCCCCGGCAAGCGCCGCCATGTGCATTTCCCCTGTCCCTTTTTCGGATTGCTTCGTCATACAAGGTAGAGAACGAACAATCCGAACCATCGAAAGGGTTTACATGGCTTTGCAGCACCGTAGCTTGACAGCAGCGCGCATGACGCTCCATCCCACCACCGGCGCCGTGCGCGCCGCGCTGGTCCTGCTCCTCGCCGTGGGCGCGGCCAGCGCCACTTTGCCGCACATGGCGCTGGCGGCCGAGTCCAGCCCGGCCGCCAGCCTGCGCGACTACAGCATTCCCGCCGGCAGCCTGCGCGATGCGCTGGCCTCGTTTTCCATCGCCGCCGGCATCAACCTGTCCACGCAGGGCGTGGCGCTCGACGGCTTGGCGACGCCGGGCTTGCGGGGCCGTTATGGCGTCGCGGCCGGCTTGCAAACGTTGCTGCAAGGCAGCGGACTGGACGTGGTGGACGGCGGCAGCGGCAATTACCTGTTACGCAAGATCAATACCAGCACGGCCGAGAGCGGTCTGGCCAGCATGCCGGCCGTCGTCGTCAGCGCCGAGGCGGACCGCGCCACGGAAGGCACGGGCCTCTATACGTCGCGCGCCATGTCGACGGCCACGGGGCTGAACCTGTCGCAGCGCCACACGCCGCAAACGGTCAGCGTGATTGCGCGCCAGCAGATGGAAGATTTCGATTTGACCACCTTGCAGGATGTCGCGCGCGCCACGCCTGGCTTGTATGGCAAGACGCAGGGCGTGTCCGACCAGGAAACCACGTATTTTGCGCGCGGTTTTGCTTTGAGCCACGTCAATGTCGATGGCTTGCCGCTGGATGTCACGGGGTTTAATGAGCGTAATGTTTCCGCCGACATGCTGATGTACGACCGGGTGGAAGTGGTGCGCGGCGCCACGGGTTTGATGGAAGGGGCGGGCGCGCCGTCGGGCAGCATCAACATGATACGCAAGCGCCCCACGGCCACGCCCTTGCTGAACGCGTCCGTGCACGTGGGCAGCTGGAAGGACAAGCAACTGACGGTGGACGCCAGCAATGCCCTGAACGCCTCGGGCAGCGTGCGCGGCAGGGTGGCGGCCAGCTGGCGCGACAGCGACAGTTTCGTCGACGTGGTCAACAACAGCAATGGCACCGTGTATGCGATCGTCGAAGCGGACCTGACGCCGTCCACCACGGCCGGCATCGGTTTCTCGCGCCAGCACAGCCGCACCGATGGCGTGTTTGTCGGCTTGCCGACGTTTGCCGACGGCCGCCACATGGACTTGCCCCGCTCGACCTTCCTGAATAATGCCGATTCGTTCCAGAAACGCGACAACAACGTCGTCTTCGCCGACCTGGAAACCAGGCTGGAGAAGGGCTGGCGCAGCCGCTTTGCCATCACGCGCATCGATGCCTCTTCCAGCACGCGCAATACCACCAATAGCCGCATCGATGGCGAGATCTATCGCTTCAGCCAGTCGGAAACGGGCTGGAAGTACAACACGGATCAGGTGGTGGCCGACTGGCGCCTGAGCGGCCCCGTCACCTGGTTCGGCCGCCAGCACGACGTCATCGTCGGCGCCAGCTACCGCCACGACGATTCGGACGCGGGCCAGAGCTGGGAAGGGGCGGCCGCGCGCGTGATCGACATCCGCCACTGGAATCCCCATGCCTACCGCATGAACGGCGCGCCGTTCGAGCCGTACAACTGGGGCCGCAAGACGGACGAGAAGGGTATTTATGCGGCCGGCAACTTCAGCCTGGCCGATCCGCTGCGCCTGGTGCTGGGCGGTCGCTTCGGCTGGTATGCGCAGGACGTCACGGGCTGGTATTCGATCAACCCAGTCTGGCGCCGCGATCTGACGGAAAGCGCGAAATTTACGCCGTACGCGGGTCTCGTCTATGATGTGGATCAACATCACTCCCTGTACGCAAGCGGCACGCAGATATTCCAGCCGCAAAGCGTGCTCGACGTGGGCGGCAATACCTTGCCGCCGCTGAGCGGCACCAATCTGGAAGCGGGCGTCAAGGGCGAGTATTTCGGCGGCAGGCTCAACGCCAGCGGCGCCCTGTTCCGCATCAAGCAAAACAACCGCGCCATGGCCGATGAAGTCAATTGCCCGACGGGCGGCGCCATCTACTGCGCCCGCGCGGCCGGGCAGGTGCGGAGCGAAGGCGTCGATCTGCAACTCTCTGGCTCGCCTTTGCCGGGCTGGCAGATCGCGGGCGGCTATACCTATGTGCTGGCCAAGTACACGAAAGACAGCGTGGCGGCGAATATCGGCCAGCGCATCGCCACGGATGAACCGAAGCAATTGTTCAAGCTGTACACGACTGTGCAGCTGAGCGGCAGCCTGGCGCGGTGGAACCTGGGCGCCTCCGTATCCGCGCAGGACAAGATCTACCGCCGCGACACGGGCTACCTGACGCAGCAGGGCGGCTACGCCATCGTCGGCCTGACGGCCGGCTACCGCCTGAGCGAGCAGCTGCAGCTTCGCGTCAGCGTCGACAACGTGCTCGACCGCCGCTACTACCAGGGCCTCGGTTATGCGTGGTCGGGCGGGCTGGAGCGCTACGGCGCGCCGCGCAGCGTGCTGCTGTCCCTGAACTACAAGCTGTAGCCGTGGCGCCAGCGGAGCGCGCCCGGCCGGGCGCCTCTGCTACACTGCCGCCGTCCTCATTTTCTACTGATCCCATGACCGCCACACACGTCCTCACGCCCCTGAAAAGCGCTTTCCAGCAATCGCGCGCCGAAAACAACATCGAGCTGATCCTGCCCGAACTGCTGGCCGCGCAATTGCACGTCGTTATCGGCGGGCAGAGCGAGCAGATCGACCTGTTCCTCGTGCCGTCGCCGAATCCCGAGCGCCAGTGCGTGACGGTGGCGGAAGACCCTGCCTTCCTGGCCGGCATCAATTTTCCGAAGATTCCCGTCACGGGCGCGCAATTGATCGCGTCGATTCCCGCCGAGGTCGAGATCGTCATCCTGCATGGCGATGGCGCCAACTACCTGACGCGCGAACAGCTGGCGTGGTTCCGCGGCATGCTGGCGCCGACCGCTTGAGCGGGGAGCTGGGACCCAGGCTGAAGCCGGCGCGCGCGGAATGGATATGCTTTACGGCGGCCGACGATGCCGCGGCCCAGGCGGCGCTGATGGCGGACATGCGTCCCGTGCTGTCGCGCAGCGTGCTGCTGGCCGGCTGCGCGCTGATCCTCGCCTTTGTCGGGCAAGCCGTCTGGCGCGACGTGCCGTACGCGGGCGAGGCAGTGTTGTTCGGTCCGCTGGCTCTGGCCGCCTGGATCGCGGGCCTGGTGCTGTTTCCCGGACGCGCTTTGCTCTTTCATGTGGAACTTGGCGATGCGGGCCTGTTGCTGCGGCGCCACGCGCGGTGCCTGCCCGGCTGGGATAAAAGCGTGCAGCTGGAGTTGGCGCAGCTGCAGCGGCTGGACGTGGTCACGTATGCGGGCGCATTGCAGGTCTATCGGACCCCGGCACCGCTGGCGCGCGTGGAGCTGCTGCTCTACACGACTCTCGCGGACTGTCCGCTGATCCGCGTGGTGGGCCTGAACTTGCCCGTGCCGCAGCGCTGGACGCTGTGCCAGATCAGGGAGGAACTGAGCCGCCGCTGTAGACTGGCCGGTATCCCTGTCCGCGAGACGGCTGGGCCGATCAGCCAGGAATCCGCGGCCATCCGCGCGCGCTGGCCGCAGGGGTAGGCGCAGACGGGCCAGTGTCGCATCGCCGCCGCAATAACTATCATTTTTGATAACTGTATTGCTGAAGTCCTATGAATATTTTCGCAAAGCAACTATACTCATGGCTCTTTAAAAAATCATCGTCACGCTGGCGGCCAGCCATCCGCGCCAGAGTTCGTACGCATTCCGCTTTTTCCCTCTGTAAAAAGCACCTTTCCCCGCGCGGCAGGCGCGGGCGTGATGACCGAGCCTTGCCCTGGTCGACTGCTACCGTTGTCATTTTCGCTGTGTTTCCGCTTTACTAAAAGGCCGGGCGCCGGCGCGCGGTGCGCCGTCATGTTTTGCGACGTCACGTTTCACTCTATTGAGTTCACGACAGTATGCTGAGTTCCATCTTTGCCGTATCGAACGATACATTGCCGTATATCTACGGCACGCACAATGCCTGGCTGGTGCTGTTTTCCATCGGCATCGCCATCTTTGCCTCGTTCATGGCCCTGCAGATCGCCGGCATGGCGCGCAGCAGCGAGCGGGGATTCCAGCGCCAGACGGCCATCATCACGGGCGCCATCGCGCTCGGCGGCGGCATCTGGTCGATGCATTTCATCGGCATGCTGGCTTTCGACATCTGCACGCGCGTCTCCTTCGAGCCCGGCCTGACCCTGCTGTCCATGCTGCCCGGCGTGGCCGCGTCGTGGGTGGCGCTGCATTTGCTGGCGCGTCCGAGCATCGACTGGCGCCAGCTGGTGGTGGGCGGCGTGCTCGTCGGCGTGGGCATCGGTTCCATGCATTACAGCGGCATGGCCGCCATGCAAACCTCGCTGACCCTGCACTACGAGCCGTGGCTGTTCGCCCTGTCGCTGCTGGTGGCCGTCGTCATGGCCATGCTGGCGCTGTGGATACGCTTCGGCCTGAGCGCCATGCGTTTGCGCCTCAGTCCCCTGGCGTCCTTGCTGGTCAGCAGTGTGGTGATGGGCCTGGCTATTTCCGGCATGCATTACACGGGCATGCTGGCCGCGCGCTTTTCCGGCACCCCCACGGCCGGCGAGAACACGATCACCGTGCAAGCCTCGTTCGTGGCCCTGGCCGTGGCCCTGATCACCATCACCCTGACCGTCTTCGTGGCGGCCGCGAACGGCTTGCTGCGCTACCGCCAGCTGCTGCGCCACGCCAGCGTCAGCGAATCGCGCCTGCGCGCCATCGTCGACACGGCCGCCGACGGCCTGATCACCATCGATGGCCAGGGCAAGGTGCGCTCCTTCAATCCCGCCGCGGAAAGCCTGTTCGGCTGGCGCGAAGCGGACATCGTGGGACGCGACGCCAGCGTGCTGCTGCAGCCGGGCGACGCGGCCGAATACGAGGGCTATCTGCGCGACTACCTGGAAACGGGTGCCTCGCGCATCCTCGACAGCGGACGCGAGCTCGATGGCTGCCACAAGGACGGCGCAGTGCTGCCCATGCGCGTGGCGATCGGCAAGATCGACACGCCGGGCCAGCCCCTGTTTGTCGCGTTTGTCACGGACATGCGCTCTTCGCGCAGCATGGAGCAGGCGCTCAAGGACAGCGAGCGCCAGTACCGCACCCTGATCCGCAATATCCCCGGCGTGTCCTTCCACTGCAGCTTCGCGCCCGAATGGAAGATGATCTTCATCAGCGACGCCGTCTTCAACCTGACGGGCTGGATGCCGCAGGATTTCATCGAAGGGCGGGTCAGGCTGTTCGACCTCGTGCATCCTGACGACCGCCAGCGCGTCAACGACACCTGCGTGCAGGCGGCCGGGGAACGGCGCGATTTCGAGAACGTCTATCGCATGATTCACCGCGACGGGCGCGAGCGCTGGGTGCGTGAAAGCAGCGGCCCCGTGCTCGACAACGACGGCGTGGTGCGCTGGATCGACGGCGTCATCCTCGACATCACGGAAAGCGAATTGCGCAACGCCGAATACGAGGGCAAGGTGACGGCCATCTCGCGCGCGACGGCGGTCGCGGAGTTCGACCTGCAGGGGCGCATCCTGGCGGCCAACCAGAATTTCCTCGACCTGGTCGGCTACCGGCTCGACGACGTGCTGGGTCTGCACCACAGCATCTTCTGCGAACCCGCCCACGTGACTTCGCCCGACTACATCGCATTCTGGCAGCACCTGGCGGGCGGCGAATTTAATACGGGCGAATACAAGCGCATCGGCAAGGATGGCCGGGAAGTGTGGATACAGGCCTCGTACAACCCGATCTTCAACACGGACGGCAAGCCGTTCAAGGTGGTCAAGCTGGCCACCGACGTGAGCGAACGGCGCGCCATGCAGGAAAACCTGCGCGCGGCGAAAGACCGCGCCGAGCTGGCCGCCGAATCGAAGACCAGCTTCCTGGCCAACATGAGCCATGAAATCCGTACGCCGATGAACGCCATCATCGGCTTTACGGAAGTGCTGCTGGGGACCGCGCTGGACAGCCTGCAGCGCCGTCACCTGGGCACGGTGCGCCAGTCGGCCCGTTCCCTGCTCGAGCTGCTCAACGACATCCTCGACACGGCCAAGCTGGAAAAAGGCGCCACTGAGCTGGAACTGGTGGACTTCTCGCTGCCCGACCTGGTCGACCACGTGGCCGCGTCCCTGCGCATCACGGCGCACGCGCGCGACCTGGTGCTGCACGTCGACGTCGATCCCGGCATGGGGCAGTTCTTCCTGGGCGACGCGCGCCGGGTGCAGCAGGTGCTGACGAATCTGATCGGCAACGCCGTCAAGTTCACGGAAGTGGGCCATGTGCGCGTGGCCGTCGGCATGCGGGGAGAGCAGGTGCATATCGCCGTGCACGACACGGGCATCGGCATTCCCGCCGACCGCCTGGACAAGATCTTCGCGCCATTCACGCAAGCCGATTCCTCGATGAGCCGCCGCTTTGGCGGCACGGGCCTGGGCACGACGATTTCGCTGCAGCTGGTCGAGCTGATGAAAGGCACCATTACGGTGGAAAGCACCCTGGGCGTGGGCAGCGTGTTCCACGTGCTGCTGCCGCTGGCGCCGGGCAAGGCCGTGTCGCGCCGCAGCGAGCAGCCCGTGGTGGCCTTGCCGCCGCTGCGCATCCTGGCCGCCGACGACGTGCCGCAGAACGTGGAGCTGCTGCTGATCAGCCTGGGCGCGGCCGGCCACCAGGTGATCGCCGCCAGCGACGGCGAGAGCGCCGTGCGCGAGTTCAGCAAGGGCAGCTTCGACATCGTCCTGATGGACGTGCAGATGCCGCGCATGGATGGCCTGGAAGCGACGCGCCTGATCCGCGTGCACGAGCGCGAGCAGGGCTTGAAGGCGACGCCCATCATCGCCCTGACGGCCAGCGTGCTGGAACAGGACCGCCGCGCCGCGCAGACGGCCGGCATGAACGGCTTCGCCTCGAAACCGCTGGAAATGCACAAGCTGACGGCGGAAATCGCCCGCCTGCTCGATATCGCCGTGGCCATGCCGCCGCCGGCGGCCGGCGCGGCGGCGCGTGCGGCCGCCGGCCAGGTCGACTGGCAGCGCGGCATCGCCCTGTGGGGCGGCCGCGAAGCCCTGCAGCGGGCGATCGGCCGCTTCGTGCAGGCCAATGGCGACTGCGCCGCCATGCTGGCGGCGGAACTGGAGCGCGGCGGCGGCAGCGTGGCCGGCCACCTGCTGCACCGTATCAAGGGCGCGGCGGGCAACCTGTGCCTGGTGCAGGTCGAAAGCCTGCTGGGCCGCATCGAGCAAGCGATCGCGCGCCAGCTGCCGGCTACCGAATTGCTGGTGCAGCTGGCCGCCGCCTTCATGGCGCTGGCCGGCGAACTGGAAGAGGTAAATATGCCGGCCGTGGCCGTGGAAGCGCCGGCCGCCAGTGCGCCCCTCGATGCATCCGCCGCTGGCGTCTTGCTGCGGCAAGCCATCGCCAGCCTGGAGGGAGGGCAGCTGGACGACGCCCTGATGGCGCAGATCGCCGCCATGCTGGCGCCGCACGGCCAGCAGCCGCGCCTGCAGGCGCTGGCTGGCGCCATCGACGACTTTGAATTTGCGCGTGCCGTGGGCGTGCTGCGCCAGCTGCTGGCGTGGCTCGAGGCTCCTGCGCCTGCCGACCTTTCCTGATACTGGACTGACGATGACCTTACAAGAAGACAAACCGATCCTGCTGCTGGTCGACGACGAAGCGACGAATCTGCAGGTGCTGCGCCAGATTCTGCAGGACGATTACCGCCTGCTGTACGCCAAGGATGGCGAGAAGGCGCTGGAACTGGCGCAGAACAACCCCGTCGAACTGATCCTGCTCGACATCATGATGCCGGCCATGACGGGCTATGAAGTGTGCCGCCAGCTGAAAGCCATGCCGGTCACTGCGTCCATTCCCGTCATTTTCGTCACCGCCCTGTGCGACGTGAAGGACGAGGCGGACGGTTTTGACGCGGGCGCCGTCGACTACATCACCAAGCCCGTCAGCCCGCCCATCGTGCGCGCCCGCGTGCGCACGCACCTGTCGCTGGTCGACGCCGAGGAATTGCGCCGTTCGCGCCTGCAGGTGATCCAGACCCTGGGCCAGGCGGCCGAATACAAGGATAACGAGACGGGCATGCACGTCATCCGCATGAGCTATTACGCGCGCCAGCTGGCGCTGGCGGCCGGCTACAGCGCGGCCAGGGCGGAAGATTTATTGAATGCCGCCCCCATGCACGACGTGGGCAAGATCGGCATCCCCGACGCCATCCTGCAAAAGCCGGGCAAGCTCGATGCGGACGAATGGCAAGTCATGCGCAGCCACGCGGAAATCGGCGCGGCCATCATCGGCGAGCACGCGGGCGGCCTGTTGAAAATGGCGCGCACCATCGCCCTGACGCACCATGAAAAATGGGATGGCAGCGGCTATCCGCACGGCTTGCAAGGCGAGGAAATCCCCCACGAAGGCCGCATCGTCGCCATCGCCGACGTGTTCGACGCGCTCACCAGCGAGCGCCCCTACAAGCCCGCCTGGACGGTGTCGGACGCGATCGCCACCATGCAGCGCGACAGCGGCACGCATTTCGATCCGGACCTGCTGGCGCTGTTCATCGAACACTTGCCGGCCATGCTGGAGATCAAGGACAAGTGGCGCGAGCCGGCGTAGGGAGCATCAGCTCAGGGCGGATCCACGCGCAGGCGGTCGGCCAGCAAGCGCGCATATGCTTCAGTGCTGCCGAATTGCACATGGGCGCACGCCATGCTTGTCCCCAATGTTGTCATATGGCGAGAGGATATTGCATAGGCAAGTTTGCCGGGCTGCCGGCGCGATGGATACACGAAGCCATGAATCGCGCCTGCCTCCTGTGCAATGATCTGATCCAGCTGCCAGCCCAGCCATTGGCACCAGCCGTGATCGGGGCTGTGCAATTGATCGTAAATGCCCAGCCTGCTGGCGGCCAGCCCGGTCAGATCGAGCAATTGCAGCGGGGCGCTGAATGACAAGGTTGCAATCAGCGCTTGTTGCGCGTTGTGATCTATGTAAAAGGTGCCCGGGCGCGTGACGTCGTTACGGCAAAGCTGGGCTTCCCAGGTCGCCGTGTAGGCATCGTCCGCAAGATACGCCCAGTGATAGGGGAAGCCGGCCGCATCTGCCAGTTCGGCGGGCGGGCCGAAGCGGTAGGTGCGCTGGACTTTCAATGGCCAGATCGATGCCGTGTTCCACGCCGCGCGCACCAGGGCCTGGCCTGCTGGATGGGTGATGATATGACTCAATAATTCAGCGCGCAGCAATGCCAGCGCCGGCAGGCGCGTGATCATTTCTGGCGGGACAAGCGTATCTTTCAGTTGTAGCGTCATGCGGGGCTAGCCTACGATATCGGCCATGCCCCTATGCTGCCACTTCGCCGCCGCCAGCACCTTGCGCAATCTCTCGCTGGCTGGCAGATACAGCAGCGCCTGCTGACTGGGATGCACTTCGGCCCGCGTTTCGAACGATTTGCCTGCAAGCAGCTCTGCCGGCGACAGTTCGTTGAGTTCGTCTGCGCTGCTGACCCAGAAGGCATGAATGTCACTGCCGGGCTGGCCGGCGAGAATGGCGAGCACGGGCGCGATCAGTTCCGGCACGGGCTGGACAAATTGCCACACCGGAAACTCCTTGCCGATACTGCGTCCCTTGGGCGTCACGCAATAAAACCGCTGGTTTTCCACCGCGCGATACAGCGACGCTTGCGACAGTTCCACCCATCCTTGCCCAATGACATCGGATACCTTGAGTTTTGACACCGGAAGTTGCCGCGGTATCGATGGCGGGGCGGCGCGCAGAGAGGCGCGCGCCGCATCGAGCGCGCGCGTGGCCAGGTCGATCAGGCGCTCGCGCCCGGGACCTTGCGCCAATAGGTCGAGCTGTGCGTTCACCAATTGCGAGAATTGTTCCACTACCCGCAGGTCGTTGTCGGTCCATTCCCGGCGCTCGGGCGCCAGAGTGTCGTGATGCAGATGCGCTGTCATGTTCGCTCCTCAGGTATATGCGCCAGGCGTCTTACACACAAGATTATCATGTTTCGCAACTTTATCAAGCGAAAAGCGCATTTTTCCGGCATCGGACAGCGAGATATATGCGGCCGATCAGGGCAAGTTGTCCGGCAGCCGCAAGATCCGCCGTATCTCCAGGATCGCCTGCGGGCTTTCCTGCACGCTGTGCCACGAGGGGATGACTTTTTCCGACAGGGCGCCGTCGAGGTGGGCGCTGGCATACGGCACCACGCCATCGCTCGATTCCGCCAGGGGCAGGTCCGGCGTGTCGTTGCCCATGATGGAGTAGTAGCGCACGTTCGGGCTGATGGGCAGGTCGGCCACCAGGCGCACGAACGGGTCCTTGTCGCTGAGGTTATCGATGCTGTTGGGGATGCGCAGCGGTTCGCTGCTGCCCGTGTCGAGCTGCGCCAGGCTGCCGGCCGCGTCGGACAGCTGGTCGAGCATGGTGATGGGCAAGGTGACGAGGTTGGCGATCCAGCGCGCCACCTTGTGGTTGGCGAACGAGGTGCCGCGGTGCGGCGCGGCGATGAAGATGGCGCGGTTCACCTGCGGCATGGCCGTGAAATTGAGGTAGGGCGCCAGGCCCGCGCGCACTTTTTCCGCCTTCTTGCCCTTCAAATTGTATTCTTCCGTGATGGCGTCGAGCAGGGTGTTGCTGGCGTCGGACACCATCAGGCGCGCCAGCACGCCGCCCATGCTGTGGCCGATCAAGACCATGTCGTTTGCCGCGTCGGCCTTGCCCGCCGGGTCGAACTGCGCCAGGGTGGCGGCCAGCGCCTTGCGGATGGCGGCGTTGTTGGCGGCCAGCGGCGCGTTGCTCGGGTAGTACACCTGCCAGATCTGGTAGCGGCGGCGCAGCTGTTCGTCGCCCATCAGTTCATTCGCCACGTTGATCCACGCTTCCGGGCTGCTGGCCAGGCCGTGCAGCATGACGATGGTGCGCTTGTTCGGGTCGTAGGGCTGCATCAGGTGCACCTGCGGGCGCGAAATGCCGTCGGCGCGGCCGAACAGGGTGCGCAGCGCCTGCACGCCGAAGCCGGAGCGGGCCAGCCACAGGCCATAGCCGGCCGTGAAATTGGCGGCCACGGGCAATTCCTGGCCCGCCAGCCGTGTCGATTCGCTGCGCGTCGGATCGACCAGCATCACCAGCAGCTGCTGCGTGGCCAATACCTCCTGCAGGCTGTTGCCGTCGAAGCGGATCAGCGCCGTGACGACGGGGAAGCGCGTCTCCTGGTACGGCACATAGTCGCCTTTCGACGCCGGGGGCTTGGGCATGACGGCCACCAGGTCGGCGCCGAAGCCGTCGCGCCGGTACACATTGCGCAGGCCGGAGAACGTCAGCGAGGTGGCCGGCAGCAGTTCTTCGGGCAGGGTGCCGTCCTCGGGCAGGCGCAGGGCCGACAATTCGCTGTCGATCTGCCAGCCGGCGACGCGGATCACATGGCCGTCAGGGCGGTATTCGCCGCGGTGGCGGAACAGGTTGCCGACGGCTTTTTGCACGGCGTAGTTGTAGTAGTCGCGGATCTGCGTCTGGCGTTCCTCGAACGCGCGCTGGCCCGGCGTGCGCGTCGTGTAGAACAGGTAGGCGTAGGCATAGCGGGCCGATTCCAGCCACGCGGCCAGGCGCTCGGCGCTGGGGTGGCCGCCCTGTTTTTCTTCGGCCAGGGCGCTTTCCAGCCACAATTCGGAGAGCGTCGCCAGGCGCTGCTCGTCGCTGAGCAACTCGGAGCGGGCCAGGTCGGCGCGGCAGCTGCCCGTATTGGCTTCGCAGGCGGCGATGTCGCTGCCGATGATGCGCAGCACCTCGCTGGCCGAGGCGCTGAGTTTGCCCGTGGTGAGGATGTCGCCGCGCCGCTGCTGCAGGTAGTCGGCCGGAGAAATGGCGCTGACGGTGACGGCGGCGCAGCCGCTCAGCAGCGCCGCCGCGCACAGGAGGGCGCCCAGGCGCAAGCGCCGCATCAGCGTGGCCGGCATCTCAGAACGAGTAGACCAGGGTCAGCGAGGTCTGCGTATCCGTGTTCTTTTTGTCATCGGGCACGCGCGTATCGTTGCGGGCGCTGAATGCGGCCTTCATCTGCATGGTGCCGTTGATTTTCGTGCTGAGGGCCGTTTCGGCGATCGAGTGGGTGTTCGAGGTGCCCCGTTCCACGCTGACCGTCTGGGTGAACATGGCCGACTGGCTGATCTTCCACTTCATGGCGGCCGCGCCGCGCACCGTCAGGCCGTGTTCCGATTCTCCCGCATCGTTGGTGCCGCTGAAGTAGCCTGGACCGACTTCCACGTCGACGCTCTTGTCGCTCGACTGGTACCAGCGCGAGCCATGACCGACGGCCAGGGTCGAGTACTTGGTGTAGGCGCCGAACTTGTCGTTCACATGCGAGGCCAGCACGAACAGTTTTTCATGGTCGGCCATCAGCTTGTAGGCGGCCTTGGCGGAGGCGGAAAAGCGCTCGGCGGAACGCTCGCGCACCTTCTTGCCGTCGTCGTCGGTGGTTTCGTCTTCCTTGAAGTAGCCGCTGAAGATGTACTGGTTGCTCCAGTCATCGAGTTCCTGGCGCGCGTCGATCTTGCCCGTGACGGAGGTGCCGACCGTATTGCCCGAAGTGGTGATGGCGCCCAGTTCGGCGGACGTGCTCCAGCTGCCGATGGGGATTTCATCGAACAACATGCTTTGTTTGGTGTCTGCGGCGGCGGCGCTGCCGCAGCTGATGGCCATGGCCAGCGCCAGTGCGAGAGAGTGGGTCGATTTCATGGCTGTAGTGGTCTGTGGCGCGCGCCAGGCGCGCCTGATGTTCGTTAGTGGCAGTGGTGGCGATGCTGGCCGCGGCAAGCCGGGAAGCGCCGATAAAACATGCGCGCGCGGGCGCGGCCAAACATTGTCGAGGCTGTATTGTACCCGACCCCGTCAACGTTCGCCGCACGCCCTGGCGCGCACGAATGCGGCTATATGGATGGCCCGCGCCTGCGCGCCGGGGCTGGCAAGTGGCGCGCGCCTGGCGTATGCTGCGCGTATTTGCTGCCTGATCTTTACAAGGAATTCCCCGTGCGCTGCCTGGTCATCGAAGACGAAGCCGAAACTTCCCGTTATATCTGTGCCGGCCTGCGCGAGGCGGGCCACGACGTCACCGTCTGCGACAATGGCATCGACGGCATGCGCCTGGCCTGCGGCGAAGACTGGGATGCGCTGGTGCTCGACCGCCTGCTGCCCGGCGAAATCGACGGCCTGGCCATCGTCGCGCGCCTGCGCGGCATGGGCCGCAACACGCCCGTGCTGGTGCTGTCTGCCCTGTCGAGCGTCGACGAACGCGTGCGCGGCCTGCGCAGCGGCGGCGACGACTATCTGTCGAAACCGTTCGCCATCGCCGAACTGCTGGCGCGCATCGAGGCGCTGCTGCGCCGCGCCGCGCCCGTGCCCGAATCGACGCAGCTGCAGGTGGCCGACCTGGTGCTCGACATGCGCACCATGCGCGTAACGCGCGCCAACCGGCAAATCGCCCTGCAGCCGCGCGAATTTCGCCTGCTGGAATACCTGATGCGCCACCAGGGCCAGTCCGTCACGCGCGCCATGCTGCTCGAAGCCGTGTGGGACTACCATTTCGATCCGCAGACCAACGTCATCGACGTGCAGGTGAGCCGCTTGCGCACCAAGGTGGACAAGGAATTTTCGCCGCCGCTGATCCACACGGTGCGCGGCGTCGGCTACACCCTGGGCGTGCTCGACAGTGCGTAAGCTGCACCGCTCGATCGCGGCCCGGCTGGCGCTCGGCTATGGCGTGCTGGTGGTCGTGTCGATCAGCATCGTCTGCGCCGTCTTCTATTTCGGCACCATCGGCGTGCTGGACCGCAGCGTGGACCGCAAGCTTACCCTGCTCTCGGAGCGCCTCGCCGCGCTGTACCAGCAGGGCGGCAGCAGCCGCACGACGGCGGAAATCGCCCATCTGCTGACCGACCGCACCGACAGCGACACGGAGATCTTCTTGCTGGTCGATGCCGATGGCCGCCGCGTGGCGGGCAACCTGTCGTCCTGGCCCGACCTGGGCAGCCCCGTGGGCCGCCTGCTGCACCGCGACGTCACGCGCGAAGGCCGCCGGGTGCCCGCGCGCATGCTGATCCGCGACCTGGCGGGCGGCGCGCGCCTGTTCGTCGGGCGCGACATGGAAGAGGGCAAGTCGATCCGCACCCTGGTGCTGCGCTCGCTGGCCTATGGCGGCGGGGTGGCCATCGTGCTGGTGGCGGCGGGCGCCTGGCTGTTCAGGCGCCAGCTCGAGGCGCGCATCGGGCAGATCCGCCGCACGGCGGGCGAGATCGAGGCGGGTGACCTGAGCCGGCGCATTCCCGTCGCCAGCGAGGATGAATTCGGCTTGCTGAGCCGCGACATCAACCGCATGCTCGACCGCATCGAACACCTGATGGAGGGCGTGCGCCACGTGTCGAACGCCATCGCGCACGACCTGCGCACGCCGCTGGGCCGCATCCGCAACAAGCTCGATGGCGCCTTGCGCCAGCAGCCGGGCGTGGCCGGCTACGAGAGTGCGGCGCAGGCGGCCATCGACGATATCGACGACCTGACCCGCGTGTTCGACAAGCTGCTGCAGATCGCGGCGGCCGAATCGGGCATGCGTCCCGAGAATTTCGATGACATCGACCTGCATCAGATCGGCGCCGACATCGTGGAAATGTATGAGGCGACGGCCGACGAGCAGGGCGTGCTGCTGGTGCAGATGTATGGCGAGGGCGTGCCGGCGCGGGGCGACCGCAACTTGCTGGGCAGCGCCCTGGCCAGCCTGGTCGACAACGCCATCAAATATGCGGGGCAGGGCGCCACGGTGGAAGTGTCGGCCGGCAGCGATGCGCAGGGCAGCTGGCTGGCCGTGCGCGACAACGGCCCCGGCGTGCCAACGGAAGAACTGCCGAAGCTGACGCAGCGCTTCTACCGGCTCGACAAGAGCCGCCATTTGCCCGGCAATGGCCTGGGATTGTCCATCGTGGCGGCCATCGCGGCCCTGCACGGCGGCAGCCTGGAAATCGAGGGTGCGGCGCCGGGCTTGCGCCTGCGTTTGCGGCTGCCGCGCTAGCACGGCCAGACGGCACATTACCAACTTGTAACCCCCTTCGTTCTCACCTCCCCTATCATCCGCTCTACCCGCAACAGACGGCTGCCAGCGCGCAGCCGCCCGTTGCGGGCTGCCAGCGCGCAGCCGCCCGTTGCGGGCTGCCTGCGGCCGTCGCCGCGTCCCGTTGATCCAGACCCGTCGTAGAGCCGTTCGCATGCATACTTTTACCGCCACCGGCGACAACGCCGCGCCGCAGCCGCCGGCCCTGCGCCAGCATGGCCACCTGCTCAAGGCCGCGCTGGGCGCCATCGTCTTTCCCCTGCAGCGCGCGCGCTGGCTAGCCTTTGTCGCCGGCACGCCTGGCCTGGCGGCGCTGGCGCACGCCCATCCCAGCCTGCTGTACAAGATTTACCGCCCCTACGCCAGCCGCCGCATCGGCTGCGCGGCAAGGGTGGATCTGCTGCGCGGGCATTACCGCTTCCTGTGGCAGGCGGGCGCGCGGCCGCTGGTGGAGTACGCGGCGCGCCGCGCGCTGGTGCTGGCCGCCATCGAAGGCAAGGATGGCGCCACCTACCGCCTGCAGCTGACGGCCATCCACGACAGCCACCGCGAGGGAGACCTGTGCCTGCGCCTGACGCGCGACGGCGTGTCGCTGTACCTGGCCAGTTTCCTGTTCCGTCCCCAGCCCGGCGGCGCCGTCATCCAGCTGGGCGCCTTGCAGGGCTTGCGCTCGCAGGCGGGGGCGCAGGCGGTGAAGGACGCCACGCGGGCGCTGCACGGCTGCCGGCCGAAAAACCTGATGGTGGCCGCCTTGCGCGACCTCGGCGATTTTTTCGGTTGCGGCCACCTGGACCTGGTCAGCAACGCCAACCGCATCGCGCTGAACTGGCGCCGGCGCCGCCACATCTCGTGCGATTACGACCTGGCGTGGCGCGAGCTGCATGCGCTGCCCGCCGCCGACGGCAATTACCGCCTGCCATGCGGCCCTTGCCGGATGCCGGACCTGGAGCTGGTGCCGTCGAAAAGGCGGGCGGACGCGCGCCGCCGCGGCGCCATGCTGGTGCAACTGGCGGCGGACATGCGCTGGCAGATGGCGGCCCTGTTGCAGCCGCAATGAAGGCGCAGGCCGGTCTTTTTTGACCTGCGCGGCTTTTTTGCCGGCCGGCCCGGCGCAAGCGGCGCGATCGGCGTATACTTATCGGCGTTGTTAACCTGAAGCCAGTCACCCCATGCCAGCACAATTCCCCACTTCGCGCATGCGCCGCCTGCGCGCGACCCCGCAACTGCGCGAGCTGTTCCGCGAAACCGAGATCAATCCGCAGGACCTGGTCCTGCCGATCTTCGTCGACGAAGGCAGCAGCGATTTCATCGACATCAAGTCCATGCCCGGCGTGCGCCGCATTCCGGAAGCGAAGCTGGCGCAGGAAGTCGAGCGCTACGCGCGCGCCGGCCTGCGCTCCGTCATGACCTTCGGCATTTCGCACCACAAGGACAGCCACGGCACGGACACCCTGAACCCGGACGGCCTGGTGGCGCGCATGTCGCGCATCATCAAGGACGCCGTGCCGGAAATGGTGGTCATGTCCGACACCTGCTTCTGCGAATACACGGACCACGGCCATTGCGGCATCCTGCATGGCGACACGGTCGACAATGACAGCACGGTGCTGAACCTGGGCAAGCAAGCCGTCATCGCGGCCCAGGCGGGCGCCGACATCATCGCCCCATCGGCCGCCATGGATGGCCAGGTGGCGGCGATCCGCAGCGCGCTCGACGCAGCCGGTTTCCACGATACGCCCGTGATGGCGTATTCGACCAAGTTCGCCTCCGGCCTGTACGGCCCGTTCCGCGACGCGGCCGGCAGCACCCTGAAGGGCGACCGCAAGACCTACCAGATGGACCCGATGAACCGCCGCGAAGCGGTGCGCGAGTCCTTGATCGACGAAGCCGAAGGCGCCGACGCGCTGATGGTGAAACCGGCCGGGGCCTACCTGGACATCATCCGCGACCTGCGCGAAGCGACGCGCCTGCCGATCGGCGCCTACCAGGTCAGCGGCGAATACGCGATGATCAAGTTCGCCGCCCAGGCGGGCGCCATCGACGAGCGCCGCGTGGTGCAGGAAACCCTGGGCGCCATCAAGCGCGCGGGCGCGGACATGATCTTTACGTATTTTGCGATGGATGTGCTGAATAATCCGTATTGAGCATTCCCGGCGTTTTTCTCACCCCGAAAGCAAATTCCGGGGTCAGACCCGGCGGGACTCGGCGTCCCCGTCTGACCCCAGCATTTACGCTGCAGGGGTTCTCTCTGCATTCCCCACGCCCATGCCCCTGAAAATCTCCCGTATCCTGCACGCCGGCTATGTCTTCGAATGCGAAGGCACGGCCATCGCCTTCGACCCCATCGTCGAAAACCCGTTCAGCCGCAACTGCCACGCGTTTCCGTCCGTGCGCTTCGACCTCGACGCCGTGCGCCGGCTACGCTGGGATGCCGTCTTCATTTCGCACTTCCACGACGACCACTGCTCGCTCGACAGCCTCGATGCGCTGGACCGCGCCACGCCCATCTATCTGTACTGCGTCTTCGACGAACTGTTCGCGATGCTGCGCGCGCTCGGCTTTACGCAGGTGCAGCGCCTGCACGTCGACGTGCCCGTGCGCGTGGGCGCCATCGAGGTGATCCCGCGCCGGGCGCTCGATGACGATGTCGATTCGCTGTTCCAGGTGCGTGCGGCGGGGCTGAACGTATTGAACGTCGTCGACTCGTGGATCGGCCCCGAGACGCTGGCGCAGCTGGCCGCGTTCGCGCCCTGGGACATGGTCTTGTGGCCGTTCCAGACCATGCGCGAGATCGCCGTCATCGCGCCGTCGCTGGCAGCGCGCGGCCCGGTCGAGCTTCCCGACGACTGGGTGCCCCAGCTGCGCGCGCTGGCGCCCCGTTACCTCGTGCCCAGTTCCTGCCAGTTCGTGCAGGAAGACTGGTCCTGGTACAACCACGCGATGTTCCCGATCACTTACCGCCGCTTTGCCGATGAAATCGGCGCCGCGCTGCCGGACGCGCACATCTTCCGCCTTGACCCGTCGACGGCCGTGCTGCTCGACGTGCACGGAATGAGCAGCGCTGACCCCTTGCCCTGGGTGCTCCCCGTGGGGCCGCAGGACGTGGATTTCGACTATCGCCCCGACGCGCCGCCGCCCGCCACGGCCGACATCGCCCGCCGTTTCCCGCCCTTGAGTGCCCATGATGCGGCGCTGGTGCTCGATTTTTGCCGGAACGGTTTGCTTGAACGCTACCGCGACATGGAACTGCCCGAGGACAGCTACTTCCAGCAACCGCGCTTGTGGCGGTTGTCGCTGTACGGCCATGACGGCGCGGCCACGGTCCTGCATTACCGCACGCACGGCGACCTGATCGACCTGGTGCCCGAGACGAACGAAGCGCCCGGCTGGACCACGGAGCTGCCCTTGGTGAAATGCCATGCGGCGCTGGTGCTGGGCGAATCGCTGACGTCGATGTACATGCGCATCAACGACGGCCCGTTCGATTCCGGGGCGCGGGCTGGACTGGCGGAAGCGGACATCGTCGACGACCCCATGATCCGCTGCCTGTTCAATGACGCCATCGGTGCCTACCAGGCGGCGCAGCTCAAACGCCTGCTGGCCCGCTGAAGAAAGTCGCGCGACAGAGTAAGATAGCTGCTTCTGACTAGAACGGGAAAGACACCATGGCACAAGACAATGCACAAGGCAATGAAACCGCGATCCTGGCCGGCGGCTGCTTCTGGGGCGTGCAGGATTTGCTGCGCCGCTATCCGGGCGTGATCGCCACGCGCGTGGGCTACAGCGGCGGCGACGTGGCCAACGCCACCTACCGCAACCACGGCACGCATGCGGAAGCGATCGAAATCATCTTCGACCCGAGCACCATCAGCTACCGCAAGATCCTGGAATTCTTCTTCCAGATCCACGATCCCAGTACGCCGGACCGCCAGGGCAACGACCGCGGCACGAGTTACCGTTCGGCCATCTTCTACACGAACGACGAGCAAAAGCGCGTGGCCGAGGACACCATCCGCGACGTCGACGCGTCCGGCCTGTGGCCCGGCAAGGTGGTGACGGAAGTGGCACCGGCCGGCCCGTTCTGGGAAGCGGAACCCGAGCACCAGGATTATCTGCAGCGCTTGCCGCACGGCTATACCTGCCATTACATCCGGCCGGACTGGGTCTTGCCGCAGCGCGCGCAGTAGAGGACACGGGCATGCGTTACTGGCGCGTCGAGCGGCGGCAGGCGGAAGGGCAGCTGGACTTCGGGCACGCCCTGGAGCTGATGGCGGCCATCGGCCATGCCGACGTGAACGCCGTCGCCGGGGCCATCCTGAAGACGGTCAGCACGGTCGCGCCCATTGCCCAGTGCACGATCTTTGCCTATGAATTCGGCAACCGGCCCCGCACGGTGGCCGTGGCCGACCGGCGCGGCGGGCGTTTCCTGCAAGATATTGCTGACAGTTATGCGCGCCACTATTACGCGCTCGACGGCAACCAGCGCGTGATCGCGCCCGCGCCCGGGCGGAAAATCGATCCCGCCATCGTGCTGCACCAGCAAGCCAGCGACGAGATCGACCATCCCGGCTACCGCGCCACCTGCTATCAAAAACCGAATGTATCGGACCGGCTGTCGCTGCTGGTGCAGCCGGCCGGCGATATCTGGCTGTCCGTCAATTTCTACCGCGACAGCAGCCAGGGCCAGTTCCAGCCTGGCGAAATCGCCGCCATCGAAACCCTGTCGCCGCTGTTCGCTCATGCGGCCAAGCACCACTACAGCTTGAACGGCCAGCCCGCGCAAGGCGTCGCGCCCATGATGCTGGCCAGGTTGCGCCAGCATTGTCCCGCCCTGAGCAAGCGCGAACTGGACGTGCTGCGCTGCGTGCTCGAAGGCTTCACGGCCGTGGAAATCGCCGAGACCATGGGCGTGCAGCCTTCGAGCGTCATCACCTATCAGAAGCGCGCGTACAAACGCCTGGGCATTTCCAGCCAGCGCCAGTTGTTTGCCCTGTGCATGGCGCCAGCGCCTGTCTAGTCCCTTGGACGTAGGGATGGCTCCGCCTTTTTGACTGTGTTCGCCGCGAAATGTCCCCAAAATGGGGACAGGGTTCGCGGCGCGCGTCTGCATACTGTGTTGCAAGCCGGGATCACCCGGCCGCTCTCACCCCATAAAACCAACAAGGGGAGGGCGACACCTTATGGAGACAAGCATGGCCCCCGCCACACAAGCCACCACTGCGCCCGTCCTCGACGCGGCCACCGACCAAATGGAACAGCAGGTGATGCGCAAGGTATCGCGCCATCTGCTGGGCTTTCTGTTCCTGCTGTTCGTGTTTTCCTTTCTTGACCGCATCAACATCGGCTTTGCCGGCCTGACCATGATGCAGGACCTGGGCTTGTCCGGCACCCAGTTCGGCTTTGCCACCACCCTGTTCTACATCGCCTACATCGCCTGCAGTATCCCCAGCAACATCGTGCTGGCCCGCATCGGCGCCCGGCGCTGGATCGGCTCGATGATGATCGCCTGGGGCCTGGCCTCGACGGCGACCCTGTTCGCCAGCGGCCCGGCCAGCCTGTACGCGCTGCGCTTTTTAGTCGGTGTGACGGAGGCGGGCTTTCTGCCCGGCATGCTGCTGTACCTGACGTACTGGTTTCCCAGCGCCTACCGGGCGCGTGCCAATGCCCTGTTCATGATCGCCATGCCCGTCACGGCCGCCATCGGTTCGGCCCTGTCGGGCCTGATCCTGGGGCTGGACGGACACTGGGGCTTGAAGGGCTGGCAATGGCTGTTCTTGCTCGAAGGCATGCCTTCCGTGCTGCTGGGGCTGGCCGTCTACGGCTACCTCGACGACGCGCCCAACAAGGCGAACTGGCTGACCAGGCTGGAACAGCAGGTGTTGGCGCGCACGCTGGCGGCCGAGCACAAGCCTGATGCGCCCCGGCAAAAAGTCTCCGTGCTGGCGGAAATGCTGTCGCCCACCGTGCTGAAATTCGGCGTCGCCTATTTTTGCCTGGTGAATACCCTGGCCATGGTGGCCGTGTGGACGCCGCTGATCGTGAAAAGTTTTAATAGCAACGCCAGCAACACGCAGATCGGTTTATTGGCCGCCATCCCGCAAGTCTGCACCGTGATTGGCATGATTCTGTGGGGCCGCCGCTCGGACCGGCTGCAGGAACGCCGCTGGCACATCGTCTGGCCCATGCTGCTGTCGGCCGCCGGCTGGCTGTTCACCGCGTATGCGGGCAACCCTGTGGTGCAACTGCTGGGCGTGTGCATGGCTTCGACGGGCGCGTATACGGCCATGTCCGTCTTCTGGACCACGCCGGACCGGGCCCTGAGCCTGGGCGCGCGCGCCATCGGCATCGCCGTCATCAATGCCACGGGCAATATCGGCTCGGCCCTGAATCCCGTCGTCGTGGGCTGGCTGAAGGATTTCACGCACAGCTTTGCCACGGGCTTGCTGTATGCCAGCGTGCTGCTGGTGGCGGGCGCGGCCATCGTGCTGACCCTGCCCATCGCGCGCGGCGGCAAAACACATTCTTGAGAGGACACCATCATGCGCGACACGTTTCACCCTTATCCCCATGTGCCGAAAGTGTATCCGCCCGGCAAGGCTGCGGGCGCCGGCACGCAGCACGTGCCGGTCCTGATCGTCGGCGGCGGGCCCGTAGGCCTGGCCACGGCCCTGGGCCTGGCGCGCCACGGCGTGCGTTCGGTGCTGATCGAGGCGGACGACGGCGTCTGCACGGGCAGCCGCGCCATCTGCATTTCGCGGCGCAGCCTGGAAATCATCGACCGCCTGGGCGCGCTCGACGGTTTTATCAGTAAAGGCTTGCCGTGGGCGGGCGGACGCAGTTTTTACCGCGACGAGGAAGTGCTGCACTTTACGATGCCGCAAGATGCGAACCAGAAATTGCCGCCGATGGTGAATCTGGCGCAATACCATATCGAGCAATTCCTGCTCGACGCGGCCGAGCGCCGGCCCGAGCTGATCGATATCCGCTGGCAGACGCGCGTCACCGGCGTGGACAAGCGAGCCGATGGCGCCACCGTCACGCTGGCCACGCCCGACGAAACGTACCAGATCGACACGGACTGGCTGGTGGCTGCCGATGGCGGGCGCAGCGTGGTGCGCGAGGCGCTGGGCCTCAAATTGCAGGGCACCAGCTACGAAGGGCGCTACGTCATCGTCGATATCCACCTGAAGAGCGACCGTCCGACGGAGCGTCTCGCCTATTTCGATCCGCCGTCGAACCCCGGTTCGACCGTGCTGGTGCATAAGCAGCCCGACGACATCTGGCGCATCGACTACCAGTTGCGCGACGACGAGGATGCGCAGGCGGCCGTGCTGCTGGAAAACGTGGCGCCCCGCGTCGACAGCCTGCTGGCCATGATGGGAGAGACGGCACCGTGGCATCCCGTATGGATCACCATCTATAAAGCCAACGCCTTGACCCTGGACAAATACCGGCACGGTCCCGTGCTGTTCGCGGGCGACGCGGCCCACCTGGTGCCCATCTTCGGCGTGCGCGGAGCCAATTCCGGCATCGACGACGCGGACAACCTGGCCTGGAAGCTGGCGTACGTCGTCAAGGGCCAGGCGCCGCATGCCTTGCTTGACAGCTATTCGGACGAACGCGTGTATGCGGCCCATGAAAACCTGCGTCACGGTACGAAAAGCACGGAATTCATGGCGCCGCCCACGTTTGCCTTCGAACTGATGCGCACGGCCGTGCTGGGCCTGGCAGACAAGCATGCGCACGTGCGCTCGCTGATCAACCCGCGCCAGACCAGCGCCATCGCGTATGCGCAGTCGGCCTTGAATACGCCGGATTGCGACACGTTCGCTGCCGGTCCCGCGCCCGGCACGGTCCTGCCCGAGTGTCCGCTGGCGCTGCCGCACAACGGCGGCCAAAAAGCGGGGTATATTACCGATCTGGTGCAGCGCGCCGATGGCCATTTCACGGGCCTGTATTTCAGCGAGGATGGCACGGTGCCCGCGGAACTGCTGGCGCTGGGCGATAGCTTGCCGTTGGCGACGGTGGCGATTGCCCGCAGCGGGGCGCAAGGGGGCGCCTGGGACCACACGGCACAGGTATGCTCGCTGTTCGACGCGCAGCCAGGCACGTTTTATCTGGTGCGTCCGGATGGGCACGTGCTGGGGCGCTGGCGGCAAGTGCAGGCGGGGCAGGTGGCGGCAGCGCTGGCGGCGGCCGGCATCGGCCAATCAAAGTAACAAGGAGACAACATGACCGACATCGAACTCGACAATCTTTACACCGAGCTGTGCCACACCATGGGCGGCCTGGGCGAACAGCGCTCGCCGCTGTTCCTGGCCCGCTTCGCCTTGCTGGCCATGGGCGCCATCGGCCAGGCCGACGTGGTGCAGGGCTTGCTGCGCGACGCGGCCGACGGCCTGGCGGTGCGTGCATGATAGGCGCCGGCTACCAAAGCGGCTTCGGCAACGAATTTGCCACGGAAGCCATCGCCGGCGCCTTGCCGCAGGGGCAGAATTCGCCGCAGCGGGCGCCCCTGGGCCTGTATGCGGAACAATTGTCTGGCACGGCCTTCACGGCGCCGCGCGCGCAGAACCGGCGCTCGTGGCTGTACCGCATCCGTCCCGCCAGCCAGCATCCGCCATTTACCCTGCTGGCGAACACGCGCATCGTCAGCGATTTTCACGCCATGCCGCCCACGCCTCCGAACCAGCTGCGCTGGGACCCCTTGCCGCTGCCCGACGGCGCCACGCCGGTCGACTTCATCGACGGCTGGCAAACGATGGCGGGAAACGGCAGCGCCGAAGCGATGAGCGGCTGCGCCATCCACGTGTATGCGGCCAACCGCTCGATGCAGCGCTTCTTTTACTCGGCCGACGGCGAATTGCTGGTCGTGCCGCAGGAAGGGCGGCTGGCGATCGCCACGGAACTGGGCCTGATCGAGCTGGAACCGCAGGAAATCGCCGTCATTCCCCGCGGCGTGCGCTTTCGCGTGACCCTGCCGGATGGCAGGGCGCGCGGCTATGTGTGCGAAAACTTCGGCACGGCTTTCCGTTTGCCGGACATGGGGCCCATCGGCTCGAACGGCCTGGCCAACAGCCGCGATTTCCTCACGCCGCACGCGGCCTACGAGGATATCGACGGCGAGTGCGAACTGGTGGCCAAGTTCGGCGGCCATCTGTGGCGCACGACCCTCGACCATTCACCGCTGGACGTGGTGGCCTGGCACGGCAATTACGCGCCGTACAAATACGATTTGCGCCGCTTTAATGTCATTGGCTCGATCAGCTACGACCATCCGGACCCGTCGATCTTCCTCGTGCTGCAGGCACCGAGCGAAAATCCGCTGTTCGGCGCCATCGACTTCGCCATCTTCCCGCCCCGCTGGCTGGCCGCCGAGCACACGTTCCGCCCGCCCTGGTTCCACCGCAACGTGGCCAGCGAATTCATGGGACTGATCCACGGCGTGTACGACGCCAAGGCGGCCGGCTTCGTGCCGGGCGGCGCCAGCCTGCACAACTGCATGTCCGGCCACGGCCCCGATGCGCAGACGTTCGAGAAGGCCTCGCACGGCGACACGTCCGCGCCCGTGAAAGTGGCCGACACCATGGCTTTCATGTTCGAGACGCGCACCATCCTCAAGCCCACGCCGTTCGCGCTGGATGGTGGCCTGCTGCAAAACGACTATTTCGCATGCTGGCAAGGCTTGCGCAAGCATTTTGATCCCGATCAAGCCTAGTCTAGCCTTGGTCAGGCGGCCTGCGCCCGCCCCAGCGTATGCGGGTTGGCGGGCCGCGCCAGTCCCAGGTGGCCGCGCAGGGTGCTGGCCGCATACTCGGTGCGGAACAGGCCACGCCGCTGCAGTTCCGGCACCACCAGGCGCGTAAAGTCCTCGAAGCCTTGCGGCAGCAGGGGCGGCACGACGTTGAAGCCGTCCGCGCCCCGTTCCACGAACCACTGCTCCATCACGTCGGCCACCGTCTTGACGGAGCCGATCGCTTGCAGGTGGCCGCGCGCCACGCGAAAGCGCAGCACCAGCTGGCGCAAGGTCAGGTGCTCGCGGCGGGCCAGATCCAGTTGCTGTTGAAAACGCCCCTTGCCATTGTCGCCCGCCTCGTAGGGCAGGTCGGGCAGGGGGCCGTCGAGCGGATAGCCGGACAAGTCGAAGCCGCCAAATTCCAGGTTGCTGAAGTCGACCAGGTCCTGCAGCTCGCCGAACTGGTCCTGCGCCTGCTGATCCGACTCCGCCACCACGACGGACAGGCCCGGCGTGACTTTCAATTGATCTTCGGCGCGGCCATATTTCGCCATGCGCCCTTTCACGTCCGCGTAATACGCCTGCGCCACTGGCAGCGAGGTGGCGGAGCAGTACACCATCTCGGCCAGCCGCGCGGCAAATTCGCGGCCCGTCTCGGAATTGCCCGCCTGGACCAGCACGGGGTGGCCCTGCACGGGGCGGGGCAAGTCCAGCAAGCCTTGCGAGGCGAAATACTCGCCCTGGAAATCGAGCGCATGGCCGGCTGCCGGCTGGTAGAACCGGCCGCCGGCGCGGTCTGGCCGGTCGAAGGCGTCGTCGTCCCAGCTGTCCCACAGGGCCTTGGACAGGGTGACGAATTCATCGGCGCGCGCATAGCGCTGCGCGTGGCTGCGCGGCGCATCGATGCCGAAATTGCGCGCCGTATGCTCGGCGAACGAGGAAACGACGTTCCAGCCCGCGCGCCCGCCGCTCAGGTGGTCGAGCGAGCTGAATTTGCGCGCCACGTGGTACGGGTGCTCGTAATTCGTGTTGACGGTGGCGATCAGGCCGATATGACGGGTGACGGCGGCAATGGCCGACAGCAGCGTGAAGGGTTCGAACGGCAGGCCGATGGCGGCGCGGCCCGTGTCGGGCATGACGTCGCCCGAGCGGCCGATGAAGTCGGCGATGAAAAAGCTGTCGAACCTGGCCGCCTCGGCCAGCCTGGCGGCGCGCAGCCACCAGGCCAGGTCGGGCCGTCCGCTGGCGCTGGCGGACGGATGGCGCCAGGCGGCCGGATGGTGGCCGTGGCGCTGCAAAAAAACGTTCAGGACGAGCTGGCGTGCTGGCATGGGGGAAGCTCCGTGGTGGGTTGGCAACATGATCTGCGTCAATGCTGATGCAAGCTTCGGGCCAGCATTGGACCGGCGTCCGCATATGCAAAATCCGGATAAGCTAGCGCGGCACCATTCGTTCACGCCTTCAGATGGCGCGCGGTATAGTCGGCCCATGGAACTCTTAGCCCACAATTTCAGCAGCGATTTCGCGCGCAGCGCCCACCTTGCCCGCGGCGCCAGCGCCGACGATGATGGTGCGCTCGTCGCCTTCCGCGACCCGCAGCAAATGAGCTTGCTGGTGCGCGCCACGGCCTTTGTTTTTGCCGATCCCCGTTCGCGCCAGTTGCACGAGCTGATCGAGCGCATCGCGCCCAGCGAGGCGACGGTGCTGATCACGGGCGAGACGGGGACGGGAAAAGAGCTGATTGCGCGCCACGTGCACGGCTTGAGCGGGCGCGCCGAACAGACTTTCGTGGCGATCAACTGCGGCGCGTTTTCCGAAACCCTGGTCGAGAGCGAACTGTTTGGCTATGAAAAAGGCGCATTTACGGGCGCGCAGCAGGGCAAACCGGGCTGGTTCGAGACGGCCAGCGGCGGCACCCTGTTCCTCGACGAGATCGGCGACTTGCCGCTGGCGATGCAGGTCAAGCTGCTGCGCGTGCTGCAGGAGCGCGAAGTGGTGCGCCTGGGCGCGCGGCGCGCCATCCCCATCGACGTGCGCCTGATCGCCGCCACCAACGTGGACCTGGCCGAAGCCGTGCGGGCCGGGCGCTTCCGCGAAGACCTGTATTACCGGCTACAGGTGATCGGCCTGCCGCTGCGCCCCTGCGTGAGCGCCCGGGCGACATCATGCCGCTGACGCGCCACTTCATGGCCATCTATGCGCAGCGCCTGCACCTGGGCGAGGTGGAACTGGGCCTGGACGCGCAAGAGGCCTTGCTGGCCTATCCATGGCCGGGCAATATCCGCGAACTGGAAAACGTCATCCACCGCGCGCTGCTCGTCTGCCGTAGCGGCGTGGTGCGCGCCGAGGACCTGAGTTTGTCTGGCTGGCACCGCGCTCCGGCGCCCGCGTCCGCCCCTGTGCCCGTGCCGGACGCGTGGGCCGGCGGCGCCGACATCGCCTACGCGGCCCACGGCGCAGCGGGCCAGGACGATTTGCTGGCCGCCGAGCGCTTTGCCCGCGCCTGGCAAGCCTTGCTCGACTCGGGCGAGGCCGTGGAATTCGAAGCGATGCAGCAGGAACTGGTGCGCGCCGCGTGGGAGCGCAATGAACGCAACCAGGTGCGCACGGCGAAACACCTGAACCTGAGCCGCAACATCCTGCGCACCTTCCTGAAAAAGGCGGGCGCCATCGACTAGCCGCGCGACTACTTTCCTGGAGCCGGACCCGCAGCAATGCGGCGCCGGCTTTTTTCATGGCTGCTGCGTGCGCAGCACATTGCTGCCGTGGGCGCAGCCGATTGCTGCGCAAGCAGCAGCTTCGGGCGTCGCTGGCTCTCCGACGCCTGGCATGTTTTCTGCGAGGAGGGAAGGGCAGGCCGCTGCGCCAATGTGCAGCGGTGTTTTCTTCGACCCACGACAGGAGTCCATGCATGACCATCGAATTCATCTGGCAATTGCCCACCAGCGGCGACGGCCGTTATGCGGCGCCCGGCATCACGCGCCGGGGCGAACGGGCCGCTGGCGTGCCCAGTCCCCTGCAGGCGGGCGTGAGCGACCCGCGCGGCGCGCGTCCGCCCTTCAATTACTTCGACTACCTGCACCAGATCGCCCGCGCGGCCGACCTTTCCGGCTTTGACGGCATCCAGATACGCCACGATACGCAGGGCGATGAAAGCTGGATCGTCGCCGGCTACCTGGCCCGCAGCACGCGCCACCTGAAGCTGATCGCCGAATTCGACGCGGCCTGGGGTTCGGCCGTGTACGCGGCAAAGAACGCCGTCAGCTTCCAGCGCTTCACGGGCGGGCGCTTCGCCTGGCAGATCGGCCACGGCGGCGATGCGGCAGCGCGCCGGCGCCGGGGCGATGCGGCGCCCGATGCCGACATTCTGCCCCGCATCGATGAATTCATCACGGTGGCACGCGGCGTGCAAAGTACGTCGCCGTTCAGCTTCAAGGGCAGGTTCTTCGAAGTGCAGGATGGCGGCTTCAAGGGCCCGCTGGCGAACCATCCCGTCAACGGCATCTACCTGACGGGCGAAAGCCCCGAGGCGCTGGCCCTGTCGGCGCGCCAGGCCGACGTGCACGTCTTCGATGCGGCGCCCGTGGCGGACTTGCAGCCTTCCATCGGCGGCCTGCAGACGCAGGCGCGCCAGCTGGGCCGCGCCGTGGCGGCGGGTTTGCGCATCGACGTGCTGGCCCGTGAAACGTTCGACGAAGCCTTGCGCGACGCGCGCCGTTACCGCAGCGGGGCCGGGCTGCCTGACGATGCGCCCTTCGATGACCGTGCCGCCGCCTTCTGGCCCGGCTTTGCGCAAGCGCAAACGGGCGCCCACGGGGCCCTGGTGGGCAGTTATGCGCAGGTCAGCGCCGCGCTGCAAGCGTACGCGCAGGCGGGCGTGTCGAGCTTCGTGCTGGCGGCCATCCCCCATTTCGAGGAAGCCTACCGCATCGGCGAACACGTATTGCCAGCCTTGCGGGCATCGTTGACGGCATCCGCGCTGCAAGCGGCTTGAATCCAACTTATTAAGGAGTACTCCACATGGCAATCGATTTTTCTGGCGCATCCCCACACATGGCGAACCGAGTTCGCACCGCGCCCGCACGCCGTTTCGCGGCGACTGGTTCCCCGGCAATGACAACCTGCGCCAGGCCGGCCTCGGTGGCGGCGGCGCCGACGGTTTTACGTATATTGACTACCTGGCGGAAATCGCCCGCGCGGCCGAACTATCGGGCTTCCAGGGCGGCCTGATCCCGTCGTTTCCCATGACGGATGAACCATGGGCCATTTCCGCGCTGCTGGCGCGCGAAACGCGCACCTTCCGCTTCATGATCCCGTTCCAGCCCGGCTTTCTGAACCCCGTGGTGGCCGCGCGCATGACGGCCAGCCTGCAGCGGGCCACGGGCGGGCGCGCCCTGTACAACGTGATCACGGGCGGCGGCGGCCCGGCGCAGCTGTGGTGGGGCGATGCGGCCGGCCACGACGACCGCTACACGCGCACGACGGAATTTCTCGACGTGGTGCGCGGCGTGTGGCGCGGCGGGCCGTTTTCCTACCAGGGCAAGTTCTACCAGGTGGAAGACGCGGGCCTGGCCACGCCATTGTCGGAGCAGGACTTTCCCGAGATTTACTTTTCCGGCTCGTCCGACGCGGCCCTCGGTTCGGCCTCGAAGCACGCCGATTACTACCTGACGTGGCTGGAACCGTTCGAGCAGCTGCGCGAGAAATTCGCCCGCGTGCATGAAAAGACGGCGCTGCTGGGGCGCAAGATCAAGTGCGCCGTGCGTGTCGACATCGTCGCCCGCGCCACGGAGGAAGAGGCGTGGGACGAGGTGCGCAAGGGTTTTGACGCCGTCGATGCGGCCACCCTGCGCCAGTTCCTCGGTGCCGATGGCGGCGATTCCGTGGGCGCGGCGCGCCAGCGGGGCAACCGCCCGACCACCTTGAACAGCTACAAGGACCTGATCACGGCGCCGAATATCTGGTCCGGCTTCAACCTGCTGCGCGGCGGGCAGACGCAGGGCATCGTCGGCAGCTACCAGCAGGTGGCCGAACGCCTCGATGAACTGGTGCAACTGGGCGCCGACGCCTTCATCCTGGCCAGCACGCCGCACCTGGAAGAAGCGTACCGCGTGGGCGAGGAAGTGCTGCCCCTCGTGCGCGGTCACACGGCGGCACTGCTGCGCGCCGCCTGATCCTTTCCCCTGTTGCCGCGACAGCAGCGCCACCGCCTGCTGTCGCGCAGGCAGCACGCGGCACCGGCGCTGCTGCCAAATCAACAGCGCTATCATCACGATAGTCTTCCTTTGAAATCAAACACTTAAGTTCTATTTTGCTGCGCTGCGGCAGCGGGCATGCGCCTTGCAATACTGGTCATCACCATCTCGCGTTTTGACTTTACTCAAGGATAATCACCCATGCGCCGTTCGACTGCTCCCGCCGACTCTTCCCCATTTCCTTTCCACCTGACGCCAGTGCGCCGCGCGCTGCGCTCGGCCTTCGCCATCGGCGGCCTGATGCTCGCCCCAGGTCTGGCCCATGCGGAAACGCCTGGCGCCGATGTCATTGCCGCGGCCGACGCGAATGGCGCTGGCGAGGGCGCCTCGCTGCAATCGGTGACGGTGACGGCGCAAAAGCGCGAGGAATCGGCACAGAAGGTGCCCAGCGCGATTACGGTGTTAGGCGGCAAGGAGCTGCTCGACACGGGTATCGGCCGCTCGGCCAGCGAAATCCTCAATTACGTGCCGAACGCTTCGGCCGGCACGCAGCAGCACGGCCGCCCGCGCTGGTGGATACGCGGCGTGGGCGCGGGCCAGCAGCAGGTGGACTTTCCGAATCCCGTCGGCTTCTACCTCGATGACGTCTACATCAGCAATTCCAGCGCCACGGGCTTTCCCCTGTTCGACCTGGACCGGGTGGAAGTGCTGCGCGGCCCGCAAGGCACCCTATGGGGCAAGAACACGACGGGCGGCGCCATCAACGTGATCTCGCGCAAACCCTCGTTCAAATCCAGCGGCTACGCCAAGCTCGACTACGGCAGCTACGACACCACCGTGGCCGAAGGCGCCATCGGCGGCGCGCTGGTCGACGAGGTGCTGGCGGGGCGGCTGTCCTTCCATACGGAGCAGCAGGACAGGGGCCGCTTCCACAACCAGTTTACGGGCGAGCGCGATGGAAAGCTCAAGGACAGCGCCATCCGCGGCCAGCTCAAGGCCCTGATCGGGCGCGACCTGACGGCGAACCTGAACCTGCATTACCGCGATTACACGACCAAGGGCGCCACCACCACCGTGGCCAGCTACGGTGCCAATGGCGTCTACCGCAACGGCTACGTCCCCAGCACCAATCCCGACGACGTCAGCACGAATGCGCCGGCCGACAGCGACGTGAAACAGGGCGGCGCCCAGCTGAACCTCGAATATGCGCTGGGCGAACTGACCCTCACTTCCATCACGGGCTATGAAAATTTCAGGAACGAAGCCACGGGCGACAGCGACAATACGCCGCTGGAAGTGGGCCGCAGCCGCGCCAAGGCCAGCAGCCGGCAAGTGTCGCAGGAGCTGCGCCTGACGTCGCCGCAGAACGGCGCCGTGAGCTGGGTGGCGGGCCTGTTCTACTTCAATGAAAAGATCGACGCCGATTCGGCCGGCGCGCGCCTGCCCAACGGCACGGTGCCGGCGCTGGCGGGCAGCACCCAGCCCGTCGGCTACAACCGCACCATCTACCAGCACAAGGCGCGCAGCGCGGCCATCTTCGGCAGCACGACCGTCAACTTCAGCGAGCAGCTGCTGTCCACGTTCGGCCTGCGCTGGACCACGGAAACCAAGGACCTCGATTTGCGGCGCGTGCAGGCCGCATCGAACACGGTGACGTTCGGCGACGCGGCCAACTGGTGGAACACGGTCCGGGGCGGCAATTACACGGCCGCTTCGGTGGCCAACAACAATTTCACGTCGAATCCATCGACCACGTGGAACGCGCTGACGTATGACGTGACGCCCGAATACCGCTTCAGCCGTACCCTGCGCGGCTACCTGAAATACGCGCATGGCATCAAGTCGGGCGGCTACAACACCAGCGCCACGGACGTGCGGGCATTGAACACGGTCAAGCCGGAAACCCTGAACTCGTTCGAGGTGGGCATCAAGTCCGAATGGCTGGACGGGCGCCTGAACTTCAACGCCAACGTTTTTCACTATGATTACAAGAACGTGCAGGTGAATATCACGGGCGTGTACAACGGCGACCCCACGCAAAGCGTCAATTACCTGCAGAACGTGCGCAAGGCCCATGTCAACGGCGCGGAATTCGAGGTCGAGGTGCAGCCGACGGACAACCTGCACGTCAACGCCAACCTGGGCCTGCTGCGCACGGAATTCGACGATTTCGCCATCCAGAACAATGGCGGCGACCGCTCCGGCAACGAATTCGTGCGCTCGCCCCACGTGACGGCCCTGCTGGCGGCCGACTACCGCTACCCGCTGGGCAATGGCGCGCAGCTGGTCTTCAGCGGCGACGTGCGCTACACGTCGAAGCAGTACTACTATGTCGACCCGCAAAATGCCGCGCGCGACCTGCTGAACCAGGGCGGCTTCGCGCTGGCCAATGCGCGCCTGTCGTACGTGCTCCCGGGCGGCAAGCAGCGCATCACGGCGTATGCGAACAACCTGGCCGACAAGGTCTACCGCAACCACACGCTTACCAGCTTCGTGCCCGGCGCCGTCAACGGCGACACGGTGATCATCGGCCAGGGCCGCACGGTGGGCGCGTCGTACGCGCTGCAGTTCTGACCGCGCAGGGCAGAGGCAGGGGCGATATGCTATAGTCGCCGGGCATGGCTGCCGCACCCGCTGCGCTGGCCATGCAACGTTCTCAGGGCGGGGTGCGATTCCCCACCGGCGGTAATGGCATGCGTGCCTAGCCCGCGAGCGCTTGCCGGCACGGTCTTCGGGCCATGACGGCAAGGTCAGCAGACCTGGTGTGATTCCGGGGCCGACGGTATAGTCCGGATAAAGAGAGAGCGGGATGGCATCATTGTGTCGACGCCGGCATCCGCCCGGCGCATGGACGGCCTCGCCGTCGGTGCGTCTGCGCGCGTGCCTGCATGCGCAGTTGGGCGTGGCTTTCATGTGCCCGTCATATCCCCTTCGATCCGATGCCCTGTTTTTATCATTCTTGAAAACAGGAGTCTTTTATATGTCACAAGCATCACACGCAACACCAGCCAAACGCATCGCCTTCATCCAGGCGGGCTGGCACCGCGACATCGTCGCGCAATGCAGGCTGTCGTTTATCGCGGAAATGGCCGCGCTGGGCTTCGCCGAGAGCGATATCGACGTCATTGACGTCGCCGGCGCCTTTGAAATCCCCCTGCATGCGCAATTGCTGGCCACAAGCGGCCGGTACGCGGCGATTGCCGCTTCCGCCCTGGTGGTGGACGGCGGCATCTACCGCCATGATTTCGTCGCCGATGCCGTCATTTCCGGCATGATGCAGGTACAGCTGGCGACGGGCGTGCCCGTGCTGTCGGCCGTGCTGACCCCGCACCACTTCCATGCGGGCCAGGAGCACCAGGCATTCTACTTCCAGCACTTCAAGGTCAAGGGCGTGGAACTGGCGACGGCCTGCGCCGCCACCATCCATTCGCTGCAGCGGCTGGCGCAACCGGCCAGCGTGCCGCAGGCGGCGCTGGCAGCCTAGCAGCCGGCCTGCCGTGAATCGATAGTGCCCGTGGGGCCAGCACATGTTGCCATGTGCTGGCCCCATTTCCTTATGCCGCCTGCCGCAGCAGCGCGTCGAGCCTGCGCTGCGCCTCTTCCAATGGCCGGCGGTCGATCCAGCTGTCGATATCGACGTCGCGGTCGAGAAAACCGTGCTGCAATTGAAAATCCTTCTGCTGGCGGAACAGCGCCACCTTGTCGTCGGACAGGTCGGGCGCCAGCGTCAGGTGAAAACCGTCGCGGTAGGCTTCGGCCACGGCGTCGGCGCCGGCCCGCGTCTCGCCCTGCAGGATGGCCAGCACATCTTCTTTGTGGCTGCGCGCCCAGTGCGCGGCGCGCAAGGTCTGCGTCAAAAAGCGCACGACCAGCTCGAAATGCTGTTCCAGCATGGATGCATGCACGGTGATCGGGCGCGGCGTGCCGTTGTTGACGCGGAAGCGCCGGTCGGGCAGGGCGTCGATGTCGATGCCCACTTCCAGCCCCGCCGCGCGCGCCGCCTCGGCCGCCGCCGCGCCTTTCACGTAGACGGCGTCGACTTCGCCGCGCAAGAGCGGCGCGATGCCTTGCCACAGGCCCGCGCCCAGATTGGCCGATGCCTGGGCGTCGCCCCCCACTTCCACCAGATGCACATCATCGAGCGTGAGGCCGGCCGACGCCAGCACGCCCTTGTAGCCGGCCAGGCTCATGCCGCGCGCGATGCTGCGCCCGCGCCGGTTCTCGCGCAAGTCCTCGGCGCGGAACACGGGCAGCGCCAGGCGCTTGCCCTGCAGCTGCGCGGCCGTGGCGATGCCGGAACCCGGGCGCACGAGGATGGCTTGCCATTCGTCGATCCAGGTCAGGCCGATCAGGCGCGTGGGCGCCCCTTGCGCGCGCGCGGGCAGGGCCAGCAGGTTGCCGCCTTCGCGCACGAGCGTGGACAGACCATGGTCGTAGTGGTGGCGCGCCAGCTCGCCGCCCACTTCCTGCAGCGTCTTCAAGGCGATGCCGTCGCGGGCGAATTCCTCGTCCAGCCAGCCAAGCTTGTAGGCCAGGCCCGTGGCCGTGGGCACGGGGCAGCGGGTGAACCAGACGGTATCGACGGCGGGGGCGGTTGCGGTAGTCATGGGATTCTTTCGTGGTGGGTGGAGCCTGGAAGCGTGCAGGAACCGTGCCCGCGCCGCTTGCTGGCTTGCCGACAGCCGCTGTGCACAACGCTGCTGCCGCGCCAGCAGCCGCTGTTGTGCAGGCAGCAGCGCTCCGCCATTTGTGCGGCCCCAGCGCTGGCACGCGTCTTGCGAAAGTAGACGGTAGACGAAACCCGGTCTCAACATCTTTACCGAATGGAGCATGACATGACGGACGTGGCACAAGCACAAGCACCAGAGCAAGTACAAACCCAGGAGTTGACGGCGGCCGAACTGGCCTTCGTGGAGCAGGTGCGTCGCGATGCGCAGACCGCCTTCGACGGCTTGCGCGAGACGGGCAGCCTGACGGCCAACGGCACGGTGGGCTTTGTCGAGCGCACGCCCGGCGGCGACAAGGTCGTGGTGGTCAACGACCCGGGCCCGTTCCGCCGCGGCCAGCCTCTGAAGGCGGCCGTGCTGGCGCTGGACGGCACGGTGCTGCTCGGCGACGCGAACAACGGCGGCGCACGCTATTTGAAGCTGTTCCGCGAGCGGCCCGAGGTCACGTCGATCTCGCACGTGCACTCGCCGTCCTTGGGCGCGTGGGCGCAGACGCACCGCACCCTGCCGATCCGCTACGTGCCCGTGCAGCGCTTCCAGCTGATCCGCGAAATCCCCATCTATATCGACCGCCGCCAGCCGGAAGTCGATTTCATCCTCGGCGAAATCGCCCGCAATACGCATGCCACGGCCATCCTGGAAGCGAATGGCGGCGCCACCGTGTGGGGCAAGCAGGGCTTGCTGAAGCTGGCCGAATTCATCCTGCTGCTGGAAGAGGGCGCAAAAATCCAGATCGCGGCCGAAGCCATCGGCGGCTCGCGCGACTTCGGCCCGGGCGTACTGCTGCAGCAATGGAAGATGAGCAAGCTGATCGACACGGCGCGCGCGCTGTCGCTCCTGCCTGCCACCGACCTGGTCAACACCTGACCAAACCTGCTGCGCGTCGCGCCTTGCGGCCTGTGATGCTCGCTGTGCATGTGCACAGCTGCGCTTCTCGGCCACAAATCGCTGCCGCTCGCGACGGTTTTGTCAGGTGTCGTTGTGTAAAAAATATTTAATTAAGAACAGGCCCCAGATGTCATTGAAATTCTTACGTTTGCGCTGGCGCAAAGTATTCGCTGCCGCCGTGGCGGCCAGCCTGCTGGCGCCAGCCATCGCGGCGGCCGCCGATCCGCTGCCGGCCGCCGTGCGCATCGCCGTCGTGGCGCGCACGGCATCGTCCGGCAAGACCGTGTTTGCCGGTTCTGCCGCCCAGGTGGCCGCGCAAGGCTGGCTGGCGGCCGAACTGGGCAAGCTGGGCGTGAAGCTGGAATGGGTGCCCGTCACCACCAATTCCGTGGCGACGCAAGTCAACGAGGCGTTTGCCAACCACTCGATCGACCTGGCCCAGTATGGCGACCTGCCATCGATCATCGCCAATGCCTCGGGCTTGCAGACGCGGCTGATTTTGCCTGGCGGCAGCTTCAGCAACACCTACCTGGTGGTGCCGAACGGCTCCACGGCGAAGTCGATCAAGGAGCTGAAGGGCAAGAAGATCGCCCTGCACCGGGGGCGGCCATGGGAATATCCGTTCGCGCGGCTGCTCGAAGCGAATGGCATGACCTTGCGCGACGTCAAGATCCTCAACCTGAACCCGCAGGCGGGCGCGGCGGCCGTGGCGACGGGCGGCGCCGACGCCCTCTTCACCCTCAGCGACGCCTTTTTGCTGGAAGATAAAAAGGTCGGCAAGATCATCTGGTCCAGCAAGGCGCCGCCGCAGGACTGGAAGATGCGCGCCGAACTGTGGGCCGACAGCGGCTTCCTGCAACGCTGGCCGCAACTGGCCCAGCTGGTGGTGACGGCGTATGTGCGCGAGCACCACCGGGCCGCCGGCACCGGTGGCGAAGACGAGTACGTGCGCACGGAGGCGTCCGCGGGCCAGGTGGAAAGCGTGGTGCGGCGCGAGCTGGCGGGCGACCATACGCCGTGGCAGGCGCGCTGGTCCCCCTGTTTACGGCCAGCCTGCGCCAGCATTACGTGGGCGAGGCGGCGTATGCGAAGAGCGCGGGGCTGATCGGGCGTCCGCTGCAAGTCGACAGCCTGTTCGCGCCCCAGTTCGTCAACCAGGCGCTGACGCAGCTGAAGCTGCAAACCTACTGGTCGCCATGACGGAGCGCGCATGAATACTCTCGTCAACGCCATCGCCTTGCCGCGTGCTCCCGCGCCGGCGCGTGCCGCGCATGGCCCGTGGCTGCAGCGCTTTGTGCGCTCGCGCTGGTCCGTGTGGGCCTCGCCGCTCGCCTTGCTGCTGCTGTGGACGGCCGCCACCACCTTCGAATGGATGCCTGCGCACATCTTGATGTCGCCCTGGCAAGTATTGCTGACGGCGGCGGACCTGGCCGAAAGCGGAGAATTGGGCCAGCACCTGGGCATCAGCCTGTTCCGCCTGCTGGCCGGTTTCGGCCTGGGCGCCAGCGCGGGCCTGGCCTTCGGCGTCGTGCTGGGTTTGTCGCCTGGCTTGCGCAGCTATGTCGATCCCACTTTCAATGTCTTGCGCCAGTTGCCAACCGTGGCCCTGATCCCTTTGTTTATCTTGCTGTTCGGCATAGGCGAGAGTTTCAAGGTGTTTATCGTGGCCAAGGCCAGCTTCTTCATCGTGGCGCTGGCCGTGCATGACGCCATCCGCAACCTGTCTCAGCGCTATTTTGAGGTAGCGCAAGTGTATTGCTTTTCGCGCTGGCAGCGCATCTGTTTCATCGTCCTGCCCGCCATCGTGCCGGCCGCGCTGACGGGCATGCGCATCGCCCTGTCGCGTTCGTGGATGGTGCTGGTGGGCGCGGAATTGCTGGCTGCCGACAGCGGCCTGGGCCAGATGATGGAAATGGGCCGGCAAATGTTCCGCCTCGACGTGGTGATGGTGGGCGTGGTGCTGACGGGCGTGATCGGCTTTGGCCTGGACCGGGCGTGCCATGCGCTGGAGGCAAGATTGATGCGCTGGAAGCGTAATGGGGAGTCCGCATGAGGCAGCGTGTAGTGTTGGTGATCAAGGGCGCGCTGCTGCCGCTGGCCTTGCTGGGCGCCTGGCAATGGGCATCGGGCCAGGGGCGGCCGCCGCCTACATCTTCGTCTCGCTGGGCGATCTGGCGCACAGCCTGCGCGACCTGGTCTTGACGGGCGAACTGTGGGTGCATCTGCGCGCCAGCCTGGGACGCACGCTGGCCGGCTTGCTGCTGGGCGGCAGCGCCGGCATCGTCACGGGCGCGCTGATGGCGCAGTCGCCGCTGGCGGACCGCCTCATCGGCCCGCTGTTCCACAGCATCCGTCAGGTCCCCCTGTTGGGCCTGATTCCACTGCTGGGCTTGTGGGTGGGCAATGGCGACGGCGCCAAGCTGCTGGTGATCGCCATCGCCGCCTTTTATCCTACCGTGCTCAACACGTATGCGGGCATGCGCCAGGTGGAGGGGAGATTACGCGAAGTGGGGCAGGTGCTGACCCTGACGCGCTGGCAGACCTTGCGCCAGATTCTGTTGCCGGGCGCCATGCCGGCCATCGTCACCGGTGTCACGCATGCGCTGGCGTTCGCCTGGCTGGCGTGCCTGGGCGGCGAACTGCTGTTTGCGGCCGGTCCCGGCATGGGTTCCTTGCTGCTCAATGGCGAAGTGTCGGGCCGCATGGACGTCGTCCTGCTGGCCGTGCTGGTGATCGCCTTGCTGGCGCAAGCGATGAACGTGGCGTTTGCGCGACTCGCGCGTCTGCTGGTGAAGGGGCGCAGCAGTGAGTAAATCCCTGCCATTCCAGCCCGACGCGGCCGTCAGTGCCCGCGAAGGGGAGCTGCGCGCCTTCCTGCTGCGCTTTATCGGCCTGACCTTGCTGTCGGGCGTGACCATCGGCATGAACAAGGTGCTGGCCACCTTGCTGGGCTTGCATTTGCACGTGAGCAATTTCCAGCTGGCCGCGATCAGCAGCGCGGAAACCCTGGCCATGGCGTTGGGCACCATTCCTGCCGGCTATATCTTGTCGCGCGGCAATCCGAAGCACCTGTACGCGGGCGTGAGCCTGAGCCTGGCGCTGGCCTTTTGCGTGCTGCCGTGGCTGCCCGGCTGGCAATGGGTGGCCCTGCTGATGTTTCTCGTGGGACTGTGCATCTCGCTGCGCATCGTGGCCATGAGCACGGTGTTTCTCGTGCGCCTGCCGGAACTGGGGCAGGGCAAGGCGGGCTGGTACAAAGGCACATTAATCCTCGGCATGCAGTTCCTGGGGCCTTTGTGCGGCAATTACCTGATCGCGCAGCTGGGCCTGAAGGCGGGCTTCCTGATTTCCGCCCTGATGTTTGCCATCCTGGCCGTGCTGGGCTGGCAAGTGTTGCCTGACAATACGGCACCCCGCAAGCAGGCGGGACAGGGTGCGCTGCCCGGTGCGGCCGGCCTGCGCGAACTGCTGCGACTGCCCATCGTGCGCGTGACTTACCTGTTCGAAATCCTTGCCAGCTTCACGGCATCCAGCGTGGGCGTGTTTTCCATCCTGCTGGCCATCCGCGTGCTGCACTGGCCTGCGCACCACTCCGTCTGGCTGATGGCCGTGCAGGGACTCAGCTGCGTGCTGGTGCTGCTGTTCCTGGGGCGCTTCGTGCTGGCCAGCCGTTACCGCGAGCAACTGTATGGCGGCGCCCACCTGGCCATCATGGCGGCCTTGCTGATCCTGGGCCTGTGGCCGTCCAGCATCGCCTACCTGGGCGCCTCCGTGCTGCTGGGCCTGGGCCTGGGCGTGAATAACCTCGTCAATACGGACAATATCGCCCGCGCACCTGTCGACAAGGCCCGCGTTTCCGCCCATCTGACCCTGTTCGGCATGGTGGGCGGCACGGCTGGCGCGCTGGCGGCCGGCCATCTGGCCGACGTGACGGGCTTGCGCAATGTATTTCTGATCTGGCTGTTTCCCTGGCTGGCCGCCTGGCTCTGTTTCCACGGCATCCGCTGGCTGCGCCGGGCGCCTCCGGCCGCCATTCCTTCCCTCGCCCCCACCGTAGAGAGCGCACCATGAATGATTTTGTTTCCCCCTCGACCTTGCTGCCGCAGCGGCAGCACCTGAACGGCGGCTTGCAAGTGCAGCACGTGAGCAAGTCGTTTGCGCTGAAAGGCGCGCCGCTGCTGGTGCTCGACGATATTTCCCTGACGATCGCCCCCGGCGAATTCGTCGCCATCGTGGGCGCGTCCGGTTGCGGAAAATCCACCCTGCTGCGCCTGCTGGCGGGTCTCGATACGGAGTACACGGGCTTGCTTCTGCACGATGGCGTGCCGATCCGTGGCACGGACTTGCGCCGGGGCCTCGTGTTCCAGGACCACCGTTTGTTTCCGTGGCTGACGGTGCAGCAGAACGTGGCCGTGGCCTTCAGCAATACCCGTGTGCCGCAGGCCGAGCGCGACGCCCGCGTGGCGGCGGAAATCGCGCGCGTGGGCCTCGACGGCTATGCGGATGCCTATCCGCATCAATTATCGGGCGGCATGTCGCAACGGGCGGCGATTGCCCGCGCCCTGGTCGGGCGGCCCGACGTGCTGCTGCTGGACGAGCCGCTCGGTGCGCTCGACGCGCTGACCCGCTTGCGTTTGCAGCAGGAATTGCGCCGCCTGTGGCAGGACGAGGGCATCACCATGGTGATGGTCACGCATGACATCGATGAAGCCGTCTACCTGGCTGACCGCATCGTCGTGCTCGATGCGCGGCCGGGCAAGGTGCGCCGGGTGCAGGACGTGCTGCTGGCCCACCCGCGCCAGCGCGGTTCGGCCGGCTTTGTCGCCATCCGCGACGGCTTGCATGCGGATTTCAGCGACCTCGACGATGCGCACGCGCCCGTGGCGCAGGAAGTGGATCCCAGCATCTTGTGGGATGGCAATGAATGGGCGCGCAGGATGGCGCTGTAGTTTTTTTGATATCCATCAACCTGGAGAGACAGCATGAGCAATGAAAGTCAGGCAGCAAACCAAGCACTCGACACCCTGTGGTACACGCGCTGCCCCGTCCCGACGGGCCTGGGCATTTCCCTGCAGCAAGGCTGGCTGGAAGAAGCCTTGCGCGCCGACGGTACCAGCTTGCGCTCCTTGCGCGAGTCGGAGCAGGAAGCCGTGCGCGAATCGCATTTCGACCATACCCTGCAGAACTCCGTGCGCCACGGCGGCAATATTCCCGCCCTGTGGGCGCGCGCGGCGGGACGCGACACGCGCGTGATCGGCCTGTCGTGGTCGGACGAGACGCAGCTGATATTGACCCTGCCCGACAGCGGCATTCAAACGGTGCGCGACTTGAAGGGCCGGCGTTTCGGCTTGCCCCTGTGGGCCAGGGCGCAGATCGACTTTGCGCGCGCGCAAGCCTTGCGGGGGCTGGAAAATGCGCTCAGCCTGGAAGGGCTGGCCGTGTCCGACGTGGAACTGGTCGATTATGTGATCCAGGCGGGCCAGAGCGAGACGGCGCCGGATCGGGGCGCGGCAACGAATCTGTTCAGCGGCGCGCGGCGCGGCGGGCAAAGCCCTGAGCTGCTGGGCTTGCTGCGGCGCGAGGTGGATGCCATTTTCCTGAAAGGTGCTTCGGCCGCCCAGCTGGCCCAGCAGTTCGGCTTGCACACGGTGATCGACACGGGCAGCCACCCGGAACCGTTGATCCGCGCCAACAACGGCACGCCGCGCACCCTGAGCGTCGATGCGCACCTGCTCGACCACCATTTTGCTTCCGCCGTGACCCTGGTGAAGCAGGTGCTGCGGGCCGAAGCGTGGGCACGCGGCCATGCGGACGAGACGCGGCGCTTCCTGGCGCGCGAATCGAATGCCAGCGAGCACTGGGTGCAAGTGGCCTATGGCAAGGATGCCCATCTGCGCCTGGACACGGATCTGGCGGAAACGTCGATCGCCGGCTTGCAGGATTTCAGCGACTTTTTGTTCCGCTGGAACTTCCTGCCCAGCAAGGTCGACGTGCGCGCGTGGATCGATCCCCGTCCTTTCGACGCGGCGCTGGCGCACACGCGCCGCGCGGCCTGAGCGGGAAGCACGTCAACGGTGGCCATGTTCGATGATGAGGAGAATGCGATGCGGCGACGCACGGTGATGGGCGGGCTGGCCTTGCTGCCCCTGGCGGGAAAGGCGGCCTCGGCTGCGGCGAAAACGGGGGGCGCCGCCGGCGGCCCTGCGCATCGCCTCGACGGGCTTTGCGGAAAACGGCAAGGCGGAACTGGGCGGTATCGCTTACCGCGTGCAGCAGGAAGGCTGGCTGGCCCGTGAACTCAAGCTGCGCGGCGTGCGGCTGGAATGGCTGCCCGTCACGGGCGACACGGGCGCGACCATGAACGAGGCGTTCGCCAGCGGGCGCATCGACATGGCCGCGTATGGCGACCTGCCGTCCGTCATACTCAACGCAGGCGGCGTGCGCACGCAGGTGATCGTGCCGGCGGGGCGGGGCACGGACCAGTTCTTGCTGGTACCCACCGCCTCGCGCGCCACGTCCCTGGCCGACCTGAAGGGCAAGCGCATCAGCGTGCACCGGGGCCGGCCGTGGGAGCTGGGCTTGCGCCAGCTGATCGCCGACCAGCGCATGTCGCCCACGGATTTTCGCCTGATTAATATGGATTTGAAGCCGGGCACGGCCGCGCTGGCCACGGGCGCCGTCGACGCCTTGTTCATGATCAATGGCTATCCGCTGGAAGACAAGGGCATCGGCCGCATCATCTGGTCCAGCAAGGGCTTGCCGGAGAGGAAAATGCGGGCGGAACTGTGGGCGCGGCGCGACTTTACGCAAGCCCATCCCGATATCGCCGAACTGGTGGCCACGGCCTGGCTGCGGGCCCAGCATTGGGCGGCGCTCGATGGCAACCGCGAGGCGATCATCAAGGATGGCACGCGCAACGGCACACCGGACAGCGTGGTGCGGCGCAGCTACGACGATCCGGGCCTGCAGTGGAAGGAGCGCTGGTCGCCCCTGTATGACGACGCCGTGTACCGCCATTACCGCCGGGTACTGGCGTTTGCGCAGGAACAAAAGCTGATCCGTCAGCCGTTGACGGCGGAAGAGTTGCTGGAACCGCGCTTCGTGGCGGCCGGCTTGAAAAAGCTGGGTCTGGCCAATTACTGGGAACCGGCCAAGGTGTAGTCCGGCCGCAGGGCGTGGCTCAGTGCGGCAGGCACACGCGCCCAGCCACATTGGCCACGCCATCGCCCGCATGCGCGCGCAGTTGCAGCAGCATCAGGGCCACGCCCAGCATCAGCGCCGCAGCGCAGAGTTTCTTGTGCATCGTCTTTCCCGTTTTCACTTCATTGTGAGTTTGCGGCCGTATTATTGCTCAAATTCAGTGTGCGGGATGAGCATTTTGCCAAGCGTGCTCTACAATTATGCATCTTGCGCATCCGCGCCATCTGAATGTAATGCATAGTATGTGAAGGGAATGACAAGCCTGTGACTTCCAAGCCGATCAAGATCGCCGCCACCGTCGTCGTGGCTCTCGCCGCTGGGGCCGGCATTTATAGCTATACCCGACCGGCCGCCACCGCCACCGCCACGCCGGGCGCCCCGGCCTCGGGCACCCCGGCCGCCGCGCCGCATTCCGGCGTCGACACGGCCGCCGTGGCCGCCCAATTCCGCGACTTGCTGGGCAATTTCCGCAAGATCATCGTGCTGCTGGCCGACGAGCAAAGCTTGCCCGAAGGGGCGCGCGACGAAGCCCGTAAAGTGGGGCAGGCCCTGTTCCATGAAAACCAGGAACGCATCGCCAAGCTCGATCTTGCGCTGGATCAATTGACGGCGTCCACCAATCCGGGCCGCTTCGAGGCGCTCGACAGTTTATTGACATATATCGAATCCGACCCGGGCCTGTACGACGCCGACCGCCTGGCTTTCCGCGAGCTGCTGCAAAGCATGCTGGCCGACGTGGCCAAGGATTCGTCCTTGCCGGCGATCAAGCTGCACAAGCGCATTTCCGAGGATCTCGACGCGCTGGGCGAGATCGAGCGCAATTACGAAAAGGAAATCCGGCAAATTTTCGGCAACCTGGGCCAGCGCGCCATCGAACTCAAGCGCGAACGGTGGGACGATTACGTGGCGCAGCTGAAAAAACTGTACAGCCGCGAACAGATTCTCAAGGAAAACGGCATCGTCGTGCCGTATGCTGTTCCTCCCGCCGGCTCCATGCCCGAAGCCAAGCCGGCGCCAAAAAAGATGAGGCGGAAATCTTCGGCCTGGGCTTGCCGAAGAAAACCATCGTGCTGACCTTCGACGACGGCCCGCACCGCCGCTACACGGAAGAAATCAGCGCCATCCTGAAACAATATGGCGTGCCGGCCGTGTTCTTCAACGTGGGCCGCAACCTGGGGTCGCTGGACGCGGAAGGCCATGCCAAGCTGGGCGCGGGCGCGGAAGTGAGCCGCAAGCTGATGAAGGAAGGCTATGCCGTGGGCAACCACAGTTTCAGCCACGCACAGTTGTCGAAGCAGACGGGCGATAAGCTGAAAGGCGAAATCCTCGGCACCGACACTTTATTGAAAGCCATCAGCCCCGAGCGGGCCGCGCTGTTCCGCTTTCCGTATGGCGCGCGCAACAGCGAAGGCATGGCCGCGCTGGCCGATGCGCATCTGAAATCCGTGATGTGGAATATCGATTCGCTGGATTGGGCCGATCCCGTGCCCAGCTCGATCACGAACCGGGTGCTGGCGTCCGTCGACAAGGCGGGGCGCGGCATCGTGCTGTTCCACGACATCCATGAACGCACGGTGAAAGCCTTGCCGGCCGTGCTGGACAAGCTGATCGCCGAAGGCTATCAATTCGCGGGCTGGGATGGCACCAGCTTCCAGGTGGCGAAAAGCTCGGCGCCGGCGCCGGAAAAAGTACCCGTCACCACGGGCTACGCCAATTCATGGGCCGTCGTGATCGGCATCGATGACTACGCGAAATGGCCGAAACTGCAATATGCGGTGCGCGACGCGCAAGGCATCCGCGAGACCCTGATCGAAAAATTCGCGTTTGCGCCCGAGCGCGTCGTGACCCTGAAGAATGGCGAGGCGACGCGCAATAACATCCTGGCCGCCTTCCATGACAAGCTGGCCCATGGCGGCGTGCAAAAGAACGACCGCATCTTCGTCTTCTTCGCCGGCCACGGCGCCACGCGCAAGCTGAGCTCCGGGCGCGACCTCGGCTACATCGTGCCGTTTGATTCCGACCCGGCGCAGTTCGCCACGGATGCGATCCCGATGACGGAAATCCAGAATATCGCGGAGTCCTTGACGGCCAAGCATGCCTTCTTCGTGATGGATGCCTGCTACAGCGGCCTGGGCCTGACGCGCGGCGCCGGTTCCAGTTCCTTCTTGCGCGATAACGCCAAACGCATCGGCCGGCAAATGCTGACGGCCGGCGGCGGCGATCAGCTGGTCGCCGACGGCGGGCCGAACGGCCACTCCGTGTTCACGTGGACCCTGCTGCAGGGCCTGGCGGGCAAGGGGACCTGAACGGCGACGGCCTGATCACGGCCACGGAACTGGCGGCGTATGTAGCGCCGGCCGTGTCCAGCGTGTCGAACCAGACGCCCGCGTTCGGCAGCCTGCCTGGTTCGGAAGGAGGCGATTTCGTCTTCGAATTGCCGGGCGAGACGGAATTCCTCAGCCCGAACACGACCCAGCTGTCGACGGAAGCCATTGCCCTGAACAGCAAGCTCGACGCCAAGCCGCAAGCGGCCAGCGTGACGGTGAAGGATTTGCAGGGCGGCGAACAGAAGATCGTCACGCCGGGCGCCGTACCGACCTCGACGCGCCAGCTGGCGCAGCGGGCCAACGACCGCGGCTTGCAGCTGTACAAGGAGAAACAGTACGCGCAGGCGGAAGCGCAATTTACGGAAGCGCTGAAATTGCGTCCCGACTTCGCGCTGGCGGCCAACAACCTGGGCTTTGTTTTCTACAAGCAGGAAAAATACCGCGAAGCGGCCCGCTGGTTTGAAAACACGGTCAAGATGGATCCGTCGCGCGCCATTGCCTATTTGAACCTGGGCGACGCGTATGCCAAGGCCGGCGATGCCGCGAAGGCGAAAGCCGCCTATAAAACCTATCTGGAACTGGCGCCGACGGCCTCGACGGCGCCGGCCGTGCGGCAAAAGATGGAGAAGCTGTAAGCGTGTCCACCGTCCACGTATTTGCCTGCAGCGGCCGCTTTGCCAGCTGGGAAGCGCTGCAGGCGTTCCTGGCGCCCGCATACACGGACGATGGCGATGCCGTGCCGTCGCCATTCTGCCTGGAAACGGGCCTGACGCGGTATGAGCCGGCCTGCATCGAGAGCGCGCTGCTGGCGTCGCCCGCGCCGCTGGCAGAGCTGCTCGATGGCATGTCGTACGCGGACAGTTGGCTGGCGCAGGCGTGCGCGGACGCGCAGGGCGTGCTGGCCGATACTGTCGTGTGCGTGTTTGCGCCGAATCAACTGGCGCATCCGCAGCGCAGCTCGCTGCACCACGTGGGCAGCTATGTCTGCGACGGCGGCTGAGCCTCATTTCCGCGTTGTTCATGTATGAGCTTGTTGACGCTGGCCAGCAGGCTGGTGCCCGAGGTGGTGATGAAACGGGCGCCCGCCGCCTGCGCTTCCGTGCCATAGCTTGCCAACGTATCCTTGTTGCAATAGACGATGATCGGTAATGCGGGCTGCGCCTGCCGCACTTCGCGCACCGTGCGCACGCCCGCATCCTTGACCCGGCGGCCGTTTTCCACCCTGGCCATGTCCGTGATGAATAGCGCGTAGTGCTTCTGTTGCAGCATGGCCAGTGCCTGCCGCGTCGACACGGCCTGGTCCACCTTGATGTTTTCCCGCTCCAGCTGCTCCATCAGCAAGGTATTGTTGCGCGGATGGTCGTCCAGCCACAACACGAGGCTGACGGGCCGTTGCGCCGTCGGCGCGGCGGCCAGGGCCGTGACGGCGGCGGCGCCATCGGGCGGATGCGCCAGCAGCAGCTGCGTGACGGCTTCCTGCATGTCGTCGAGCGACTTTTGCTGTAAGCGGCTCAGTTCCGTCACTTCGATTTCCTTGCCGCTTTCGAGGCGCACGGATTCGTTCTTGACGAGGCTGTCGGCCCGCTTGATCATGATGGACAGGTAAATGCGCGTGAGCAGGTAGCCGATCAAAAAACCATGCACGGAAAAGAACAGCATGATGCCGCCGACGATGGCCATGGCCGTGGGCGTGTCCGTGGCCAGGCTGGGCGCGATGAAGGCGGCCATGCTGCGCGCGCTGCCGGGCAGGCTTTTGAGCTCGATCAAGCCCACGCCGACGATGATTTTCGTCAGCCAGTCCGACACTTCCACCAGGTTTGAATTGATTTCCATGGGCGTGGGCGTGCCCAGGAACAGGGTATTGCTGGGGTTGCCGGTTGCCGCGTCGGCGCTTGCCGGGGGCGGCTCGTCCGTGGGACGGCTTTTGCCATTGGCCAGCTCGTCGGGCGGGGCGGCGTTGACGGTGCCCGAGGGCAGACTGCGCGGTATGCCGAACAGAAAGCCCAGCAGCATGCCGCTGACGCAAAAGCCCAGGCTCCACAGCAGGGCCGGCACGGCGTGGTAGTAGGGCGGCAGCAGGGCGCCCGCCAGCACGGCCAGCAAGCCCGCCAGCAAGATGAACAGCAGGATATAGGGCAGCACGTCGCGCTTGCGCACGACCGCCGTGACGCTTTTGCCCGCCTTGCCGCTGCTGTCGCTCAGGTCCACGGTCGCTCCTTGAAAAATGCTGAATCCAGGCAGCCAGCCTGCCGCGTATATATCCCGTAGGAGCCTGTACTGACATCATAAAAAGGGGAGACGCGATGCGGTTGATAAAACGCAAACAGCTGGCAGCTTGTGCCTTGTTGCTGCTGACCGGCGCCGGCAAGGCGGCTGGGCCGGAGGCCGCATCGTCCACCGATGCGTCGCGTACCGTGCGCGTGACAGGCCATTATGACAACGCCGTTGGCACCTCGGATGCGGCCAGCCAGGGCGTCATCACCAATGAGCTGATCGTCAACCGGCCCGCCTTGCGCACGGGCGAATTGCTGGAATTCGTGCCGGGCCTGATCGTCACCCAGCATAGCGGCGACGGCAAGGCCAACCAGTATTTCCTGCGCGGCTTTAACCTCGACCATGGCACGGATTTCGCCACCTACGTCGACGGCATGCCCGTCAACATGCGCACGCATGCGCATGGGCAAGGTTATTCGGACCTCAATTTCCTCATTCCCGAGCTGGTGCAGCGCATCGATTACAAGAAGGGGCCGTATTTTGCCGGCGAAGGCGACTTCGCTTCGGCCGGCGCGGCGCGCATCCGCCTGGCCGACAAATTGCCGCAAGGCCAGGCCAGCGTGTCCGTGGGCCAGCACGGCTATGTGCGGGGCGTCGTGGCCGATTCCGTCGCTGCCGGCCCCGGCACCCTGCTGTACGGCCTGGAAGTGAACCGCAACAACGGCCCCTGGGATGTGCCGGAGCGCGTGCGCAAATATAGCGGCGTGCTGCGCTACAGCCAGGGCACGCAGGACGACGGCTTCAGCGTGACGGCCATGGCCTACAAGAATAGCTGGAACGCCACGGACCAGGTGCCGCTGCGCGCCGTGGAGTCCGGCCAGATCGGCCGTTTCGGCTCGCTCGCGCCCAGCGACGGGGGAGATACGTCGCGCGCCAGCCTGTCGTATGCGATGCGCCAGCGCACGGAAAATCGCCTGTTCGAGTTTGACGCGTACCTGATCCGCTCACAGCTGGAGCTCAACAGCGATTTCACCTACTTCCTGGCCAGCCCGGCCACCGGCGACCAGTTCCAGCAAAGCGAGCGGCGCACGGTGGCCGGTGTCAACGCCAGCGAAAGCTGGGCCACGGAGCTGTTCGGACTTCCCCTGCGCAACAAGCTGGGCGTGCAGGCCCGTTATGACCGCCTGTCGCCCGTGGGACTGTACAGCACGGTGGACAGAGTGCGGCAAGCCACGGTGCGCGAAGACACGGTGCGCGAGGCCAGCGTCGGCCTGTACGGCGAAAACACGACCCAGTGGCTGCCGTGGCTGCGTTCCGTGGCGGGCGTACGCTACGACGCCTACCGTTTCAATGTGGCCAGCAGCATAGCCGGCAACAGCGGTGCGGCGAGCGACCACGTGGTGTCGCCGAAACTGTCCTTGATCCTGGGGCCGTGGAGCAAGACGGAGTTTTTTGTGAACTACGGCAAGGGTTTCCATAGCAACGATGCGCGGGGCACGACGCAGACGCGCTTGCCCGATGGCTCGCCTTCCGCGCCCGTGACGTCCCTCGTGCCGAGCAAGGGCATGGAACTGGGCGCGCGCACGGAATGGCTGCCGGGCCTGCAAAGCTCGCTGGCCCTGTGGCGGCTCGATCTCGCGTCGGAACTGCTGTTCGTGGGCGACGCGGGCGAAACGCAGCCCAGCCGTGCCAGCCGCCGCCACGGCATCGAGTGGAACAACCATTATGTTGCCGCGCCGTGGCTGCTGTTCGACCTGGACCTGGCCGCCTCGCGCTCGCGCTACACGCAAAACGATGCAGCCGGCAATTATATTCCTGGTTCGATCGACAGGGTGGCGTCGTTCGGCGTGACGGTGACGGACCGGGGCCCGTGGTCGGGCGCCTTGCAGCTGCGCTACTTCGGCCCCCGTCCCTTGATCGAAGACAATAGCGTGCGCTCGGCCTCGACGACCCTCGCGTATGCGCGCCTCGCTTACCAGCTCAACCGCAGGACGCGGCTGTCGCTCGACGTCTTCAACCTGTTCAACAAGCGTGCCAGCGATATCGACTATTACTATGCGTCGCGCCTGTCTGGCGAGGCGGCGGACGGGGTGAATGACCGGCATTTTCACCCGGTCGAACCGCGCTCCGCGCGCCTGACCTTGTCGTATGCGTTCTGATAACGGTAAACTGGGGCATGACCGATCACCTAGTACAAACCAGTAAATTCCTTTCCCTCATACTGCGCCATGCGCCTGAAAAAATCGGCCTCGCACTCGATGCCCAGGGCTGGGCCGACATCGGCCTGCTGCTGGCGCTGGCAGCCCGGCATGGGCGCCACCTTTCCCGCGAACAATTGGATGACGTGGTGGCGCGCGACAGCAAGACGCGCTACGCCATCAGCGACGATGGCTTGCGCATCCGCGCCAACCAGGGGCATTCCTTGGCCGCCGTCGATATCGCCTTGCCGCCCGCCACGCCGCCCGCCATGCTGTACCACGGCACGGCCAGCCGCTTTGTCGAGGCGATCCATGCCGCCGGCTTGCTGCCTGGAGCGCGCAAGCACGTGCACCTGTCGTCCAGCCGCGAAACGGCCGTGGCCGTGGGCGCGCGCCATGGCAAGCCCGTCGTGCTGACGGTCGATGTGGCCGCCATGCAGGCGCAGGGCCACGTGTTTTATGTGTCCGACAATGGCGTGTGGCTGACGCAGGCCGTGCCGGTAGAATTTATCAGCTTCCCCTGAGGACAGGCCGAGCTGCGGCTTCCACGCCCGAATAGGCGAGCACGGCATCGGGCAGGCGCGCGCCCCGGATGGCGATGGCGGCGATCGATTGATTCAGTTCGCTCAGTTCCGCCGGGGTAAAACGCACGCCAGCCGCGCCCAGGTTGTCTTCCAGGTGCGCCATCTGCGTGGTGCCGGGAATGGGCACGATCCATGGCCGCTGGGCCAGCAGCCAGGCCAGGGCGATACGGGCCGGTGTCGCCTGCTTGCGCGCCGCCCAGTTTTTTGCCAATGTCACCAGCGCCAGGTTGTGCGGCATGTTTTCCGGTGCAAAGCGCGATTCGACCTGGCGGATGTCGCCCTCGGCAAAACGGGTTTTCGCGTCGATGGCGCCCGCCAGGAAGCCCACGCCCAGCGGGCTCCACGGCACGAAGCCGATGCCCAGCTCTTCGCACAGGGCCAGCACGCCGTCTTCCGGCCCGCGCCACAGCATCGAGTATTCGCTTTGCACGGCGGAAACGGGCAGGGCCGCATGGGCGCGCCGCAGGGTGTTCAAGCCCATCTCGGACAAGCCCCAGTGCAGCACTTTGCCTTCGCGCATCAGATCCTGCACGGCGCCGGCCACGTCTTCGATGGGCACTTGCGGGTCGACCCGGTGCTGGTACAGCAAGTCGATGCGGTCCGTGCGCAGGCGTTGCAGCATGCCGTCGACGACCAGCTTGACGTGATCGGGGCGGCTGTTGGTGCCGGGGCGGCGCTCGCCCGTCTGCTGGTCGATGTTCCAGCCGAACTTGGTGGCGATGACGATGTCATTGCGGAATGGCGCCACGCCTTCGCCCAGAATCCTCTCCACCTCGTGCGGGCCGTAGGCTTCGGCCGCGTCAAACAAGGTGACGCCCCGTTCGTAGGCCGTGCGGATAATTCTATGCATTTCAGGACGGCTGGGTATCGTCGTCTGGTAGCTGCGGCTCATGTTTTGCACGCCCAGGCCCAGGCTGGACACTTCCAGCGTGCCCAGCTTGCGGCGGCCCGCCACCGTTGCCCGCAGAGCCTGGTCTTGCGCCTGGGCGATCAATGGCGTGGCGGCCAGGCTGCCCGCCGCCAGCAGGAAACCGCGGCGGCCCGTGCTTGTATCTTTTGTTGGCATGTGTGTTTTCCCTTAAATATCAAGCTTGCGTTCGGCCATCCATTGGACGATGGCGGGATCGCGGTGCGAAAAGAAGCTGCTGTTGCCCGTTTCCAGGGTGGCGATGGCGGCCATGTCGGCTTCGTCCAGGTCAAAGTCGTCAATCGCCAGGTTTTCCGCCATGCGCTCGCGGCGCACGGTTTTGGCCAGCACGGCCACGCCCCGCTGCGTCAGCCAGCGCAGGACGATTTGGCCCACGGACTTGCCGTGTTTGCCGGCGATGCCCAGCAGCAACTCGTTGTTGAACAGCTTGTTGCGGCCTTCGGCGAACGGCGCCCACGCTTGCGGCTGCACACCGTGCTCGAGCATGAAGGCCACGCTGTCGGCCTGCTGGTGGAAAGGGTTCACTTCGATCTGGTTGACGGCGGGCGCGATGTCGTTGAAGGCGATGATGTCCATCAGGCGGTCGGGCTGGAAATTGCTCACGCCGATGGCGCGCAGCTTGCCGCTGCGATACGCATCCTGCATGGCGCGCCAGGAGCCGTGCACGTCGCCGAACGGCTGGTGGATGAGGAACAGGTCCAGATAGTCGAGTTGCAGGCGCCGCAGCGACTGCTCGATGGCGTCGCGCGTGCGCTCGTAGCCCGTGTCCTGCACCCACAGCTTGCTGGTGACGAACAGCTGCTCGCGCGCCACGCCGCTGTGGCGGATGCCCTGGCCGACGGCCGCCTCGTTCAGATAGGACGCGGCCGTGTCGATCAGGCGGTAGCCGGCGCCAATGGCGTCGATCACGGCGCGTTCGCATTCGGCCGGGTCGGGTATCTGGAAGACGCCGTAGCCGGCGACGGGCATGCTGATGCCGTTGTTCAGGGTGACGCGGTCCATGGCAAAGCTCCTTCGGTTATTGACAGGAACTACTCTAAGGCACCATCCACCCGTTGATAAGCCATTGTAATCGGCATGATCTTATAAGCCGTGCTAATGAATCGGATGCGATCACGCGCTGATCAGCTTGATATCGGCCACCCGCTCCACCAGCCACACGCACGCCACCAGGGCAATCGCCAGCGAACCGACGGTCAGCACTTGCCGGTACAGCCAGGTCTTGCGCAGCAGCCAGGCGAGGGGCAAGAAGGCGGCGACGATGGCCAGCTGGCCCAGTTCCACGCCCACGTTGAAGCCCAGCAAGCTGGCCAGCAGCGAGCCTTGCGGCAAGCCCAGGTCGCGCAGCACGCTGGCAAAACCGAAACCGTGGATCAGGCCAAAGGCAAAGGCGGCCACGGGGCGCTTGCCGCGGAACAGGGGCAGCAGGTTGTTCAGCGCGGCCAAAATGACGGAAGCGGCGATGGCCGACTCCACCCAGCGCGAAGGCAGCGAGACGAGCGACAGGCTGGCCAGGCTCAATGTGATGGAATGGGCCAGCGTGAAGGCCGTGACCACTTTCAGCACGTCATAGAAGGCCGCCTTCAGCCCCTGCTGCTGTTCGCGCAAGCCCGGCAGCAGCACGGCCGGCAGCAGCAGCGACAGCAAAAACAAAATATGGTCGTAGCCGATCCAGATATGCCAGATGCCGTGCTTGACGTACGCGCCGAACTGCGCCAGGCGGTCGGGCGCGGCCAGGGAGATAGTCTGGCGCGGGCTGTCCGGATCGAAGATGGCCGTTTGCGTGGCGCCGCCGCTGTCGATCTTGAGCAGCCCCTTGTGCTGCGGATCGAGGTCGGCGAACAGCGTATAGCCAATGGTCAGATTGGCCGGCGCAGCGCCCGGGCAGTCGGCGCGAAAGCGCAGCACGTTGTAGGCGCCGTCCGTGTGGTTGTCGACCAGCTGTTCAACGGCTTGCAAGGGGCAGGCGCCCTGGTCGCTGGCCAGCTGCAGGCGCTGCAGCACGTAGGCGGCAATGGCCGCGTGGCGGGCGCGGATTTCGTCCCAGGTCAGGGCGCCGTCGCCATTGCCGTCGAGGCCGATGGCGAAATCGAGGTCGCGCAGGGCGATATCCCATTGCCCTTCGACCTGCTGGCCGTGCACGGCCAGGCTCAGATAGCTGTCGCTGGGCTTGTGCGCTTGCGCGGGAGCCAGCCAGGCGCACAGGAACAGGATGAACAGGCAGCGTTTCACAGCACACCTGCTTTCTTGATAAAACTGATTTTTTGTCCATCCTGCGGCCCCAGCTGCCTGGCAAGCCGCTGCAGGGCCACGTCTTCCACGCCGTTGGCCGCGATCCAGGCCAGCACCGGTTGCGCGGCGCCGTAGTTGCGCGCGGCCAGGGCCGCTTCGAGCAGGATGCGCATGTCGGGCACTTCCTTCTGGATGGCCCAGTTTTTCTGCGCCAGTTGCAGCGCGGACGGCACATCCTGTTGCAAGAACAGGGCGAAACGGGCTTGCTCGCGCTGGTGCACGGTGTCGCCCCGCTGCATGGCGGCGGTGAAGCGGGCCGCCAGCTCCGCCTTCGCCGCCAGGAAGGCCGCTTGCTGGCCGGGCAACGCCTGCAGCGCCAGCGCGTAACGCAGCAGCAGGGCGTCGATGCGCTGCTGGTCCTTGAGTAACTTGACGACTTCCTGCGGGCGCTGCCGGTCGAGCAGGAAATCCGCGTAGGCACCCAGCAGATAGCTGTCGCGCGGCTGCCGCGCCAGCGCGGTCTTGTAGCGGGCTTCGGCCAGCGTGATTTCGCCGCGCCGCGTGGCCATTTCCGCCAGCAGGGTGGCGGCCCAGTTTTCCAGCTCGGGCGCCGCGCCGGCGCTCCTTTGCAAGGTCAGGTCCAGCAGGCGCTCGCTGGCGGCGGCGCGGCCCGTGACGCTGGCGATATTGGCAAGGCAGGTGACGGTGACCAGCTGCGTGGAAAGCGCCGACAGGCGCGCGCAGCTGGCCGTCGCCTGCGCGTAATCGCCCTGCACGGTGAGGACGGTGGCGCGCGTCAGCCAGGCCTGGCCGTTGTGCGGCTGCTGCGCGATGACGGCGTCGAGGTCTTGCAGGGCGAGACCGAACTTGTGGGTGCTTTGCAATATGGTGGCGCGCAGCAGGCGCACGGGCAGGGGCGGCGCCGCTTGCCGCCACCAGGGCGCCAAGGCCGCTTGCGCGTAGCCGAGGTAGCGCGGGTCCGTTTCGCTGCGCGCCAGGGCGATGTAGCGCTGCGCCAGGCTTGCCGCCAAGGTCAGGTCTTGCGGCGTAGCATTCAATTGCTGTCGCAGGCCGCGCAGCTCGCTCTGCGTGGTGTCGGCGCGGCGCGGCAGCTGTTCGATGACGGCGCCGCCATCTTTCGGCGTGTAGGGCGCGGCCCAGGCCAGCAGGGGCAGGCAGGCGCACAGCAGGGAAATCGGTGTTTTCATCATGGATGCCATCAACAGTCATTGATGCGGGCGCCGGAGAGCGGACTCCCCGGCGCCAGCAAGGGCCTTACAACGGCACCGGTTCCGTGTCTTCCGGCGACGTCGCCATGATGGCGTCGATGGCGATGTCTTCCTTGTCATCGCCGGTGTTCGCGATAACGTTGCTGACGGCCGTATAGAAGGCGTCGAGCATGGTCACGGGGGCGGCGTGGTGCCGCCGTTGCCGTTATCTGCGCCGTGGCTGCTGCCGCCGCCACCGCAGCCTGCCAGCAGGGCCGTGAGCGCCAGGGCGCTGAGTGCATGGAGCTTTTTCATCGCGTTCTCCTTGTTACATCTGCGGCGAACCGGCGATGGGGTTTTTCAGGTAGGGAAAGCCTGCCGTGAAGTAGGTTTCATCGAGGAAGGCGCCGTCCGTGAAGTGCAGGCCACCGGCCGGCGCGTCGGCCGGAGCGCAGCCGATGTTCAAGGTGCACAGCTTGCCCATGGCCACGCGCAGCACCACGTCGACCACGTCGTCGCCGGGACGCCGGCCGTTCGGGAAGCCGGCGTTATCGCCGCCGATCACGCCCAGGCGGTTTTGCGCACCGACGTTGGTGGGCGCGATCGACGTATTCAGGCGCAGCATTTCCGATGCCGTCACGGTGACGGGCTGGTTCACGCCCTTGATGCCCGTCAAGAAGGTGGCCACCAGGTCGTTGCGGGGGAAGTTGGTGGGCGCCTTGGCGCCTGCCGAGCCGAACAGCACTTCCACCAGGGCGGGCACGGTGGGATTTTTCACGTAGTCGGCAAATTGCGCATCGCCCGACGGCTTGCTGGCGTTGAAGCGGTCCTTGTCCTTCAGGCCGATCACCACTTCATTTACCAGCGGCATGCCCAGCCGCGACACCTGCACCCAGGCGCCGCCTTCCTTCGACGCCGGAATGGCGCCCGGTGCCGGGTTCAGCAAACGTCCCTGGCGCAGGCTGGCCGTGGTCCAGCCGCCGATGACAGGGTCGCTACCGGCCGTCAGGCAGGCGGTCGGCACTTCCATTTCGAGGGCCGTGACGTTCTTGCGCGCCAGGTCGTCCCTGGCGGCCGACTCCGCATTCGCGGCAAACTCCGTGGCGGGCGCCTTGATGTTAATCAAGTCAAACGTTTCGCCCAGGTTCACCACGAACGGGTCCTTGCGCTGGCCGACGAACATGCGCGCCGGCGTGGCGCAGCCGGGGATGTTGACCGTGTAGACGTGCTGCGCGGCATACGCGGCATAGTTGGGGATGGACTTGTTGCCGATATTGTCGACGGGCTTGTCGAACACGCTGCCGCCGCCGCTGGCATTGGTGACGCTGCTGCGCGTGCCGCTGCGGCGGTCGCCCCGCACCACCGTCACGCTGTAGGTTTCGCGCACGTTCAGGCCCGGCGGGTTGACGGAATCGATGGCGCCGCCGTTGATGACGAGCGGAATCGAGACTTTCTTGCCGCCGACGGTGAACTGGTCATCCTTGATGGTGTTGGTGAAGCGGAACTGGAAGGTGAGGTCTTCCTTGCCGTCGCCATTGTTGTCGATATGGATTTCGTACAAGGCGTTCGGGTCCATGGCGAAATAATTCGGGCCGCCATAGGCGTCCTGCAAGGGAAGGTAGTCGGCCACCAGGGTGGTGTAGGCGCCGCGTCCCGCCTCATAGCTGCGGAACATATAGAAGTCGGTGCCGTCGACCTTGGGGCTTTGCGTGATGAACGGCGCTTCGCGGTGGCTGGAAGCGTAGGCGGCTGGCGCGATGGCCAAAGTGAAGGAAACGGCGAGAAGGTTGCCCAGGAGTGCGGCGCCCAGTGCGGTTTTCGAGTGTGACAATGACATTTCGATTCTCCCGATTTTTGTTAGCGTTGACAGACAAGTCCAAGAAACTGCAGGCTGCCTGACTTATACGAACGGCTACAAAAAACGGATTCAACTCTTTGTCAAAGTCTGCAACTGACCTTGGCGGCCCCTTACCAGGCCAGCACTTTGGGACCGAGGGCCGCGCCGATGGCGGTCGGCACCAGCATGCCCAGTACGTACCAGAAACCGACGAAGCTGGCCGCCAGCTCGGGGCAGTGCAGGCAATACACGAGGGCCGCCACGGCACCGGCGGCAAAACCGGCGGCGGCGCCGGCCAGGCGCAGGCGCGTGGGCGCCAGCTGGCGCATCAGGCGCAGCACGGCGGCAAGGATGGGCAGCGACAGCATGGCGATCAGCAGGGGGCAGCTGCGCCAGGTGGCGCCCCAGAACAGCTCGGCGCGCTGTTCGGGCGGCGCTTCCTGCACGATGACGGCGCCCAGCGTCCACATCAGCAGCACGGGCATGGCGAGCAGCAGGGGCAGGGTGCTGGTGGCGGCGCCCGGCACGCACAGGCGGCGGCTGACGTGCCAGGCCGCCAGGCACAGGCACACGACGAAGCCCACCTTGATCCAGAAGTCGGGCAGCAGGGCCAGCTGTTCCAGGTTGGGCCGCACGCCCAGCAGCATGGCCATCAAGGCCACGCTGGCCAGCAGGCCGGCGCCCAAGGTGCCTGCCGCGCGCCAGTGCGTGCCGGGTGGCGCCGCGGCGGCCACGTCGGGGCCGCTGGCCAGCATGGCGATCAAGTCTTCGGTTTTCATGGTGCGTTTCCTTCTATCCTTAAATGGGCCGCCAGGGCCTTCAAGCCGCGATGCACGGCCACCTTGACGCTGGCTTCCGAAATGGCCATGGCGGCCGCCGTGTCGCGCACGGACCAGCCGTCGAGCTTGGTATGCACGATGGCGTCGCGCTGCTGCGCCGGCAAGGTGGCCAGCAGCTTGCCCAGGTCGCGGCTGGCCTCGGCCGCCTCGGCATCGGCGCTGGAAAACAGTTCCTGCGCGCTATCTTCTTCGTCATACGGCAAATGCTGCGCCTCGCGCCGCCCATGCCGGCGCAGCCAGTCGATCATCTTGTAGCGCGCGATCGCATGGATCCACGATGTCAGCGGCACGCCCGTGTCATACGTCAAGCGCTGGTTGTGGATGGCTAATAAACATTCCTGCACCAGGTCTTCCACCTCGTCCGGCCAACGCTGCAGGCGGCGCCGGAAAAACGCGCGCAAATGAGCGCTGCTTGCCTGCAAAAAACTGCGATACGCCGCCGCATCGCCATCGAGGCCGCGCAGCATCAAGCCGTGCAGCCGCAATTCCGTGCCGTGCAACTGCTCGCTTATTGGTATTCGTTGCATGCAAGCCTTTGGTGACAGGCGTTGAAAAAAATAAATCTTAAATTATTTGAGGGCGGCTGTAACCAATCCGCATGGCGCGGCGAATTGACAGGCAAGCACGTTTCTTCATTCACTATAACGGGTAGTCATCATGCATATCAAGCACCGCCTTGCCGCCAGCCTCGTTCCGCTCTGTCTGTGGGCCGCGACGGCACCCGCGTACGCGCAACTGGCGTCCGGCCAGCGCTGCGAAGTCAAAAGCGGTGCGCGGACGGCGGCGCTGGTGGAACTGTACAGCAGCGAAGGCTGTTCCAGCTGCCCGCCCGCCGACCGGCGCCTGAACGCCTTGCGCCAGGAAGCGGGGGCGGACAGCCTGGTCGTGCCGCTGGCCTTGCACGTCACCTACTGGGACCAGATCGGCTGGACGGACCCGCTGGCGCAGGCGCAATTCGATGCGCGCCAGGCCGAGCTGCTGCGCCACCAGCCGCGCCACGTGGCCTATACGCCGCAGTTCTTCGTCGGCGGCACGGAATTGCGCGGCTGGGATACGCAGTTGCCGGCCGCCATCCGCCGCATCAACGCGACCGCCGCGCCCGTCGCTATCCGCCTGTCCGCCGTGCCGGCGCCGGGTGGGACGCTGCTGCTGGAAGCCGATGCCAGCGCGCCGGACGCGCGGACGGACGGCCAGCTGTATGTGGCCGTCAGCGAAAGCGGCATCGTCTCGACCGTGCTGCGCGGCGAAAACCGGGGCGCCACCTTGCGCCATGATGCGGCCGTGCGCCTGTGGCTGGGGCCGGTTGCGCTGGCGCAAGGCCGCGCCCGGCTGCGCCGCGAAGTCAGCCTGCCGGCCAGCTGGCGCCCGGAAAACCTGCAAATCGTCGCCTTCGTGCAGCGGGCCGACAGCAGCGCCATCCTGCAAGCCGTCAGCACGGCATCCTGCGCGAAAGGGGTGATGTGATGAACGGACAAGCGAACGTGATCCACCCCGTTTGGCTGCGCGTGACGCACTGGCTCAATGCCGTGGCCGTGGTCGTGCTGGCCACCAGCGGCTGGCGCATCTACAACGCGGCGCCATTCTTCCCCTTCGAACTGCCGCGCGCGCTGACCCTGGGCGGCTGGCTGGGCGGCGCCCTGCAATGGCATTTCGCCGCCATGTGGCTGCTGGTGGCAAATGGCCTGTTGTATCTGGTCATCAATATCGTCTCGGGACGGCTGCGGCGCCAGTTCTTTCCCCTCTCGCCGCGCCTGCTGCTGGCCGATTTCACCGCCGCGCTGAAGGGTAAGCTGGCCCATGCGGACCCGCGCCGCTACAACATGGTGCAGCGTGCCGCCTACCTGTTCGTCATGTTTGATTGCATCGTGCTGGTGCTGTCCGGCCTGGTGCTGTGGAAATCCGTGCAGTTTCCCCTGCTGCGCGAGCTGCTGGGCGGCTACGAGAGCGCGCGCAGGGTCCACTTCATCGCGATGGCGCTGCTGACGGGTTTTGTCGGCGTGCACCTGCTGATGGTGGCGCTGGTGCCGCGCACCCTGGTCGCCATGCTGCGCGGCCGCTAAGGAGATGAGCATGAAAAAATCCATCCTCGTGCAAGCACAGGGCCAGGCCATGCTGACCGACGCCTTGCGCCAGATCAAACAGCCGTCGCGCCGCCTGTTCCTGCAGCGCAGCCTGACCCTGGGCGGCCTGTTCTTGCTGACGGGCTGCAACGCCAGCGACCCGTCCAGCATCGAGACGGCCTTGATGGCCGTGTCGCGCATGAACGACCGGGTGCAGGGCTGGCTGTTCGACCCGAATAAACTGGCGCCCACGTATCCGGACTCCATGATCACGCGGCCGTTTCCCTTCAACGCCTATTACGGCGAGGATGAGGTGGAACAGGTCGACGGCGACGCCTGGCGCCTGGAATTGAGCGGCTTGATCGCCGACAAGAAGCCGTGGACCCTGCCGCAGCTGCGCGCCCTGCCGCAGGAAACGCAGGTCACGCGTCATATCTGCGTGGAAGGCTGGAGCGCCATCGGCAAGTGGGGCGGCGTGCCGTTTTCCCATTTCCTCAAGCGGGTCGGCGCCGACACGACGGCCAGATACATCGGCTTCCAGTGCGCCGACGATTATTTCACGAGCATCGACATGGCCACGGCCCTGCATCCGCAAACCATCCTGGCCCTCACGTATGACGGCCAGGAATTGCCGCCGAAATACGGCTATCCGATGAAGCTGCGCATGCCGACCAAGCTGGGCTACAAGAACCCGAAGCACATCCAGGCCATTTTCGTCACGAATACCTACCCGGGAGGGTATTGGGAAAACCAGGGATACAACTGGTTCGGCGGTTCCTAGGAAGGCCGGGGAGCCGGCCAGGGCGGCGTTGCATTGCTTTGCCTTGTCGTACTAGTCGTACTGCCTGCGGCAATGCGCCTGGCCCTGACCACCTCCCGGCCTTCCTTATGTTCAGCAGCAAGCAGCACCCTGTAGCACAGCAATAGTTTTACCACCGGGCAATCTCGCCCATCCAACACTGAGACAAGGACTTATCATGAAAACCACCATTACTGCCATCCTCGCTTCCGCCATCCTCATGTCGGGCGCCGCGTTTGCCCAGGACGCCATGCAGAAAGACGCGATGGCCAAGCCTGCCTCGGCCGACGCCATGCACAAGGATGCGATGGACAAGGACGGCATGCACAAGCCGATGGCCAAGAAACACATGAAAAAGGATCACATGGCCAAGGACGGCATGGCAAAAGATGCCATGGCGAAAGACGGCATGAAAAAGGATGAAATGAAAAAGGATGAAATGAAAAAGGATGGCATGGCCAAGGATGCGATGGCCAAGTAGTGCAGGGGCCTGGCGCCGTCAACGCGATGGCGCCAGGCCGCGCGCGTCTTCCAGCGTTCACCCATGCTGCCGCCCGATGCGAAGTTGCTAATTGGTGTAAGCTGGACGCCTCCTGATTTCCCGCATGCACAGTCATGACCGAACCGTCCGTTGCCACGCTGTCCCCCGAAGCACATCCTTCCGATAAATCGATCCGCCGCCGCTCGCTGTTCGCCGCCTGCAGCGCGCATGCCGTGCATGACGGCTTGACGGACGTGATCTATGTGCTGCTGCCCATCTGGCAGGCGCAGTTTGCCATCAGCTACGCCATGGTGGGCCTGTTGCGCGGATCGTACTCGGGCATGATGGCCGGTTTCCAGCTGCTGGCCAGCCGGCTGGCCAGCAGCTGGGGACGCGAGCGCATGCTGGTGGGCGGCACGGCGCTGGCCGGCGTCGCCTACCTGATCGCGGGGCAGGCGGGCGGCCTGGCCGTGCTGCTGATCGCCTTGCTGCTGGGCGGCCTGGGCGCCAGCACCCAGCATCCGCTGGCCTCGTCCATCGTCACCGACACGCACGAGGCGGGCGGCGGCGTGAAGGAGGCGCTGTCGCACTACAATTTTGCGGGCGATATCGGCAAGACCCTGATTCCCGCGCTGGTGGGCTTGCTGTTGCTGGTGTGCAGCTGGCAAGCGAGCGTCTCGCTGCTGGGCTTGCTGGGTCTGGCGGCGGCCGGCTTGCTGTGGTGGCTGCTGCCGAAACCGGAAGACATCCAGGCCAGCCAGAAGAAAGCGGTCAAACCCATCACTGGCAGCGGCGCCAAAGGCAGCTTTCGCGCGCTGCTGGCCACGGGCACCCTGGACAGCGCCGTGCGCATGGGTTTTCTCACCTTCCTGCCGTTCTTGTTGAAAAGCAAGGGGGCGGGCACGGCCGGCATCGGCGTGGCCTTATCTCTGCTGTTCGTGGGCGGCGCCTTCGGCAAGCTGCTGTGCGGCTACCTGGGCGCGCGCATCGGCATGATGAAGACCGTGTGGCTGACGGAATCGATGACCTCGCTGCTGATCGTCGCGGCCCTGTGGCTGCCGCTGGCCGGCATCATGGCCATGCTGCCGTTGCTGGGGCTGGCGCTGAACGGCACCTCGTCCGTGCTGTACGGCGCGGTGCCGGAACTGGCCGAGTCCGGCAAGCGCGAGCACGCGTTTGCCCTGTTCTACACGGGCAGCATCGGCGGCGGCGCGCTGTCGCCCGTGCTGTTCGGCGCGCTGGGCGACCATACCAGCGTACCCACGGCCTTGCTGGCGCTGGCGGCCGTATTGCTGCTGACCTTGCCGCTGGCGTGGAAGGTGCAGCGGGGCCTGGCGCATGGCAGCGCCGCATGACAGGATGCCTCGCATGAGTCTGCCATTGCCGCGCGATAAACACGATACGGGCAATGCGCAAGCCCTGAGCGCCTTGCCATGGGAGGAAATCCGTCCCGCCATGCCGCAGATCCTCGAGTGGGTGCAGGACGCGAACTGGCCCGTGGCCGCCATCCTCCTGCCTTTTCTGGCCGGCATTGGCCCACGCCTGGCTCCGTATCTCAAAACGGTGCTGGCCAGTGACGATGAACAGTGGAAATATGTTGTTTTGCTGGGCATCGTGCGCCATTCCCCCGGGCTGGCAGCGGCCCTGGACGGGGAATTGCAGCGTTTCGCCCTGGCGCCTACGACTGCCGAGCTGGAGGAAGGCGTGGCGGAGGCGGCCCGGGAAATTTTGGCGCGCAGCGCTGCCGGTGCGGCGTGACTTGCCCGCCAGCACTTCCATCGTCTACACTCGCCGCATGAAAAATTTTGCAAAGCGGCGCGACCGCTACGACTTGTTCCGGGCGTTTGACAATCCCCTCGTCAACATCAACTTCCAGCTCGACGTGCCGGATTTCCGGCCCTGGTGCAAGGAGCGGAACGTTCCCGTGTTTCACTTTTTCCTGTTTTGCCTGCTCAATACGGTCAAGGACATCGACAACTTCATGTACCGCATCTGCCAGGGCGAAGTGATCAGGATCGACGACTTTCCCGCTTCCTACACCGTCATCAACGGCGACGAGAACCTCAATTACACGCGTTTTGCCATGACCGACCAGCTCGACCTATTCATCGAACGCAGCCTGGAAGCGAAGCGCATCGCCGAAGCGAGCTGCGCGCTGATCAACACGGGCGAGGGAGAGAGCGAACGCGAGCAGCGCAACAATATCTTCATCACCTGCCTGCCATGGCTGGAGCTGGCGGCCATCGAGCACCCGATCTGCCGCCACCGCGACGCCGACATCCCGACCTTTACCTGGGGCAAATTCGGCCCCGCGCAGCAGGATGGCCGCATGCGGATACCGTTTTCCGCGCAGGCCCACCATGGCTTTGTCGATGGCTACCATGTGCAGAAACTGGCGCAGGCGCTGGCGCAGCGCATCGCCGCCATCATTTCCTAGGCTAGATAGTCGCTGGGCGCCTGGCCTAGCACGCGGCGGAAGGCGGCCGTAAAAGCGCTGGGACTGGCATAACCGAGATCGAGCGCCACGCGGGTGACGGCTTGCCCCTCGGCCAGCCGCGTGATGGCGGCCAGCAGGCACGCTTGCTGGCGCCACTGGGCAAAGGCCAGCCCCGTCTGGGCGCGGAACTGCCGCGTGAACGTGCGCCGGCTCATGCCCGCCTGCATCGCCATCGCGTCCAGGCCGCTGTCCAGACGCGGTTGCCGCAGCATGTCCATGCACAGCCGCGCCAGCCTGGCGTCCAGCGGCAGGGGCGCGCTCAGGGGCAGGGGACTGGCAGCGGCGATCTCGTCGAGCAGCAAGGCCATCAACCGCCCGGCGCGCGATGCCTGCACATACAAGGCATCGACGGTCACGGCCTCGGCCAGCAGCTGGCGCAGCAGCGGCGTGGCATCGAGCACCTGGCAATCGGGCGGCAAATCCATGCCGGCGATGGCGTGCGGATCGATAAACACATTGTGCATGGTCACGGCGCCGTGCATGCGCATGCCGTGGACGAGCCCGGCCGGTACCCAGCAAGCCCGTTGCGGCGGCACCAGCCAGTTGCCCTGCGGCGTGTGCACGCTGATGACGCCGCGTGCCGCATAGGCGAATTGCCCACGTGCATGGCTGTGGCTGGGAAATATCTCGCCGGAGGCATGGTCGCGCGCGGTGGCGATCAGTGTTCGCGGCACTTCCGTATAAAAATTATCCATGGCCCGTACTCTACAGTATTTGACCTGCCATCGAAGGCGGGCCGCTTGCCGGCCGCTTACCATCACACTCTTTTTCAGGAGTGAACATGCACAATACCTATCATCGCGTGGGCCATGGCCCCCACGCCGTCATCGTCCTGCACGGCTGGTTCGGCGACGCGCACGCGTTTGCGCCGATGGAAGCGGCCCTCGATGGCGGCGCTTTCAGCTATGTCTTCATGGACAATCGCGGCTATGGCGGCATGCGCGGCGCGGCGGGAACATATTCGATGGAAGAGGTCGCCCGGGACGCCCTGGCGCTGGCCGATGCGCTGGGCTTTGCCACGTTCAGCGTGGTTGGTCACTCCATGGGCGGCATGGCGCTGGAACGGCTGGCCTTGCTGGCGCCCTTGCGTTTGCGCAAGCTGGTGGCCGTGGCGCCCGTGCCCAGCTGTGGCGTGGCGCTGCAGGGGACGGCGCGCGCGCTGTTTCTCGACGCCAGCGGCAATGTGCAGGCGCGGCGCGCCATCATCGACCGCAGCACGGGCGGGCGCTTGTCGGCCGCCTGGCTGGACTGGAAGGCGCGGTATTCGTGGGGAAGTTCGGATCAGGCCGCGTTCGCCGCCTATTTTCTCGCGTGGAGCGAAACGGATTTCAGCGGCGAAGTGCAAGGATCGGCGCCGAACCTGCCCTTGCTGGCGCTGGTGGGGGAACACGACCCCCGTTTTGATGCGGACTTGATGCGCCGCACGTATCTGGCGTGGTACCCGCAAGCCCGGCTGGAGGTGCTGGGCAATGCGGGACACTATCCGATGAATGAAACGCCGCTGGCCCTGGCGGCCAGCATCGAGGCGTTTCTATCGGCGCAGTGACCTTATGCGGCCTTGCTGCGCAGGCGCAGCAGGCTCAGGCCCAGCAGCACGAAGGCGCCGCCCGTGATGCGGTTGAACAACTTGGCGCGGCCCGGCGTGGCCAGCTGGGTTTTCAGCAGGCGCGCCAGGTTGGCGTAGAACAGGTGGGCCAGCATGGCGCAGGCGACAAACGAGGTCGTCAGCACGGTGAACTGGATGGCCACCGGCTCGCCCGGCGTGATGAATTGCGGAAACAGGGCCGAGAAGAACAGGATGGCTTTCGGATTGGTCAGCGCGACCGTCAAGCCCTGGCGGAAGAGTTTCCAGAACGAATTGGGATTCGCCGCGCCTTGCACCACGGGCGCATCGGCCACGACGCTGGTCTTGCTGCGCCATTGCTTGATGCCCAGGAACACCAGATACAGGGCACCGGCCAGTTTCAGCAGCATGAAGGCCGTGGCCGAGGTGGCCAGCACGACGCCCATGCCGGCCATGGCCACGCCGGAAATGATGAACAAGCCGAAACCGTTGCCCATGCTGCTGATCATCGCGCGGCGCGGGCCGACGGCGATGGCATTCGAGATGGCCAGCAAGACGGCCGGGCCGGGAGAAAACGTGACGAGCAGGGCGACGCTGCAGAAAAGCAGCCAGTTCGAGAGGTGCATGGGTGTTCCTGGGTGGGGCCGGAGCCGGATTGAGAGTCAAAACACGCTTATTGTACGAAGTTTTCGACTCCCGCGCCGGCGGCCCCGCCTGAATCAGGCTTTGCTTCAGGCAAACAGGCTGGCGACCACATGGTTGATGGCGGCGCCGCCGGCGATCAGCCAGCAGAACAGCAGGCCGGCCAGCAACAGGGGCTTGATGCCGGCGCGGCGGATGGCCGACATGTGCGTGGTCAAGCCCAGGGCCGCCATGGCCATGGCCAGCAGGGCCGTGTCGATGTCGGTGATGGTGGCGACCATGCTGGCTGGCAACAGGCCCAGCGAATTGAAGGCCACCACGCCGATGAAGATGAAGGCGAACCAGGGGATGGCCAGCTTGGCCGTCTTGTCGTGGCTGCCGGCCTTGGCCTTGCCGCGCGCCAGCAGGGCCGACAGGATGACGAGGAACGGTGCCAGCATCATCACGCGCACCATCTTGGCGATCACGGCCGCATTCGCCGCCTCTTGCCCGATCGACTTGCCGGCCGCCACCACTTGCGCCACTTCATGCACGGTCGAACCGATGTACACGCCGAAGGCCGTGGGCGTGGCGCCCAGCACTTGCCAGCCCAGGTTCAGCTGGTACAGCACGGGATACAGAAAGATGGCGATGGTGCCGAACACCACGACGGTGGAGACCGCCACGGTGACATCCTCGCTGCGGCCCTTGACGACGGGTTCCGTCGCCATCACGGCCGCCGCGCCGCAGATCGAGCTGCCCGCGCCGATCAGGATGGCGCTGTTGCGTTCCAGCTTGAACACCTTGGTGCCGAGGAACATGGCCAGGCCAAACGTGGAGGTCAGCACCAGCGCGTCGATGGCGATGCCTGCCAGACCCACTTGCCCGATGTCCTGGAAGGTCAAACGGAAGCCATACAGGATGATGCCAAGACGCAATAACGTCTGCTTGGAAAAAGCCACGCCCGCACCGCAGGTGGGGGCCAGGCCGCCATACACGCTGTTGCCCAGCACAATGCCCAGCATGATGGCCAGGGTCAGGGCGCTCATGCCGTGGCTTTGCATCCATTCCAGCTTGCCCAGCGCGATGGCGCCCCAGGCGATGATGCCGCTCAGCAGCAGGCCGGGAAGGAGGCGGCCGTAGCGGTCGCTGAAACTTGTTGTGTTGCTTGTTGAGAGGGAAGACATGCCGTACTCCATGGTTCTTGGTTCGTATGGCATGACTGTACAGTTCGCTGATTAAATGGTAAAACGGATTGTTTTTGTATGTTTAACCCGGAAAATAGGTAAATTGAGAGAGGAAACAGCATGGCTTTGACTTTGCGGCAACTGCAGATTTTCCTGGCCGTGGCGGACACCGGCAGCACCAGCGCGGCCGGCGAGCTGATCGCGCTGTCGCAATCGGCCACCAGCGCGGCCCTGAACGAACTGGAAACCCTGCTCGGGGCGCAACTGTTCGACCGCGTGGGCAAGCGATTGCTGCTCAACGACAATGGCCGTCTGCTGTTGCCGCAGGCGCGGCAGATGCGCGACGGGGCCGCCAGTATCGAGCGCCAGTTCGCGGGCGCCGACCCGTCTGTGCCCGTCAGTCTGCAGATCGGCGCCAGCACGACGATAGGCATCTATCTGCTGCCGCAGATCCTGGCCCAGGCGGCGCAGCAGTACGGGCGCAGCATTCCGCAGGTGACGATTGCCAACACGGCCGACATCGCGGCCGCCGTGGCGGAGTTCCGTGTCGATATCGGCCTGATCGAAGGACCGTGCCACGAAGCGGGCTTGCTGGTGGAGCCGTGGCTGACGGACCAGATGCTGATCGTGGCCGCACCCGCGCACCCGCTGGCGCAGTTGCGCCATCTGCTCAGTTTTGCGGAGTTGAACCAGGCGGGCTGGCTGCTGCGCGAAGCGGGCTCGGGCACGCGCGAAGCCGTGGAGCAAGCGCTGGTGCCGTATCTGCACTATCTGCGCGCCGCGGGCGAGTTCAGCAATTCGGAAGCGATCAAGTATGGCGCGGCGGCCGGTCTCGGCATCGCCTGCCTGTCGCGGGTCGTCGTGGCCGATTTGCTGGCCAGCGGGCAACTGGTGGAACTGGAAACCATGCTGCCGCCCCTGGAGCGCAACTTTTATCTGATTCGCCAATCGAAGAAGATCCTCTCGCCCCGTTTGAGGGGTTTTCTGGAACTGTGCCGCCACGCCTCGCGCATGGCTTGACGTTTTTCCATATATGGAATAAATTCCCTTATATGGAAAATTCGACACTCGCAGAGAACGATACGGAACAGCGTCTGGCCGCGCGATTAAAACAGTTGCGCGTGGAGCGGGGCTGGTCGCTGGACCAGTTGGCCCACTTGAGCCAGGTTAGCCGTGCAACCTTGTCGCGCCTGGAAAACGGCGAAGTCAGCCCGACGACTAGCGTGCTGGGCAAGCTGTGCGCCGCGTATGGCTTGGCCATGTCGCGCCTGCTGCGCATGGTAGAGGACGATTTTCCGCCCCTGCTGCGGCGGGCCGAGCAAAGCGTGTGGACGGACCCGGAGACCGGTTTTGTCCGCCGCTCCGTCTCGCCCCCGTCGCGCGCGCTGGCCGGCGAAGCGCTCGCATGCGAGTTGGGTGCGGGCGTGACGATCGCCTACGCGGCCTCGCCCCGGCCCGGCATGGAACACCATCTGTTGCTGCAGGACGGCAAGCTCAACGTAACGGTCGACGGCCGCTCCCACGCTTTGATGCCCGGCGATTGCCTGCGCTACCAATTGCATGGCGCCAGCGCGTTCACGACGCCAGCCGACAGCGGCGCCCGCTATTTTTTGTTCATCGTCTGAGGTTGATATGTCCCCATCGCTACGCTATTTTTCGTCCGCCGATATTCTCGAACGCCTGCCGGAACTGGGCGCCTTGCTGCAAGACTGCGTGCACGACGGCGCCAGCATCGGTTTCATCCTGCCGTTCGATACGGCGGCCAGCCAGGCGTTCTGGACGGACAATGTGCTGCCTGCCGTGACGCGCGGCGTGCGCCTGCTGCTGGTGGCCGAAGTGGCGGGCAAGGTGGCGGGCGCCGTGCAGCTGGACTGGGACACCAATCCCAACCAGGCGCACCGGGCCGAAGTGCGCAAGCTGCTGGTCGCGCCCGCCTTTCGACGGCATGGCATCGCCCGCCAGCTGATGCAGGCGCTGGAAGAACAGGCACGCCTCTTGCCGTGCAGCCTGCTGACCCTGGACACGCGCAGCGGCGACCACGCGGAACCGCTGTACCTGTCGCTCGGTTACGTGGTGGCGGGCAGCATCCCCGGCTACGCGCTGGCGCCGGCCGGCGACAGGCTGGACGCCACCACCATCATGTACAAGCAACTGCAGCCATGACCTGGCAAGGCAAACTCTGGCATCACAAGGACCGTACGATGCCGCTGCCCGCCACTGTGGGCTGGCTTGTTGCCAGATAAAATCACCCACCTGATTACAGATCCCTCCTACCCCGATACCCGGCATCGTCCGACTGGCGCGTGCCGGCGCCGCGCCTACACTGTTCCTTGCAGAGACCCGGCGGCGGGTCCTTTCTTCTATCAGGAGGTTGATATGGCGAATATCCAGGCAGGATCGGACGGTGCGGCAAAACAGGAAATGACGGCAAAGCGCCTGAACGTGGTCGACTGGATCTCGATGATCCTCTTGATCGTGGGCGGCTTGAACTGGGCGCTGGTGGGCCTGTTCGATATCGACATCGTGGCCCGCATCCTGGGCGCCATGACGACGGCGTCGCGCGGCGTGTACGTGCTGGTGGGGCTGGCGGCGCTGTATTCCATCTATCTGTGCGTGCGCAAGCTGCCGGCCAAGCCTTAGGCGGGAGGTGACATGCCTGTCGGTGCCAGTCCCAAGCGCGAACGTGAATTCAGGAAGCTGGAAAAAGAATTCAAGCGGGAAGGGCGCTATCCGGGCCGCGAGGACGAAGTCGCGGCCCGCATCGTGAACACGCAAAGGGCGCAGGCGGGTGAAACGCTGGAGGCACATGGCGAGAAAGGGGCGGGCAAGCCTGTGGCCAAGGCAGCTGACGCACCAGCGGCACGCGACTTGCCGATTGCCGGCTATCAGCACCTGACGGTGGCGCAGATACGCGACAAGCTGGACGGCCTGTCTGCCGCCCAGCGCAAGCGCCTGCGCGAATACGAGGCGGCGCACAGGAAGCGCAAGGGCGTGTTCGATGCCTTGGATCGCTAAGGGGAACGATGCGGATCCATCTGCCTGCGTGCGCCATGCTTGTGCTTGGCCTGATGCCTGTCTGGCTTTATACCTGGCTTCTTGCGTTTTACGGTTTTACGCCTTGCTGCGTGCGCAGGTAGGCCAGCAGGTCGGCCACATGCTGGGCATTGCCGATGCCCCAGAAGCGCATGTTGTTTCCCGGGATGAAATCGCTCGGTGCTTTGAGGAAGCTGGCCAGGTTCTGCTCGGTCCAGATGATATTCGCGTTTTTCATGGCTGCCGAGTATTTGTAGTCGGTAGTGGTGCCGGCCTTGCGGCCGATCACGCCTGTCAGCTTGGGGCCGAAGCCGCCGCGCGCCGATGGTCCCACCTGATGGCAGGAGGCGCACTTGCGAAACGCCGCCTTGCCCGCTTCCGCATTGCCCTGCACGGCAGGCTTAGCGGCAGGCGCGACCGCGTTGGCCATGGCGGCTGGCGCCAGCAGCAGGGCTGTCGCGGTCAGAGGGAAAAGCAAGCGAAAAGCAAATGGAGATGTCATTGGCGAGGCGGAATTGGACTGAATGGGCTGTATGGCAAGCGCTGACATATTTTACAGGCCGGCATCAAAAGCTGCCTGTCTGCTGTGCAGCGAAGCAGGCATCGCTGCCGGATGCAGTGAATGCAGCTAAGTAATTCACAATAATTTCCTGAGGATTACTTAGCGCTTGCCGCCCTGTGCGCCCAGCGCCGCCATGGCTGACGCGAACACGATGCAAGCGATGGCCAGCCACTGGGTCAGGCTCAGCAATTCTCCCAGCACGACCATGGCGGCCAGCGCGCTGACGGCCGGCGCCGCGCTGCTGAACATGCCGAACACGCCCTGCGGCAAGCGGCGCAGGGCAAAGATTTCCAGCGAATATGGCAGGGCGCTGGACAGCATGGCGATTGCCAGGCCCATCAAGGCAATCGATGGCGCCAGCAGGGCCGTGCCCGAATACGCGACACCGATGGGCACCGTCACCATGGCCGCCACCGTCATGCCCCAGGCCACCGCCTGGCCGCCCTGCAAGGTCGAGGCGCGCTTGCCGAAGATGATGTACAGCGCCCAGCACAACGCCGCCCCGAGCGCGTAGGCTACGCCCACGGGGTCCAGGCTGCCCGGGCTGCCTTGCAGGGGCAGCAGCAAATACAAGCCGAACACGGCACAGGCGACGGCGAATAAATCGCGGGGCCGCCGCGACGACAGCATGGCCACAGCCAGCGGCCCCGTCACCTCGATGGCCACCGCAATACCGATCGGTATCAGCGCAAATGCCCGGTAAATCAGCAAGTTCATCAGCCCCAGCACGGAGCCATAGACCAGCAAATTCAGCACATCCTTGCGCGTCAGCCGGTAGCGCCACGGCCGGAAGATGGCCAGCAGGATCAGCGCCGAGAACCCTACGCGGTACGCCGTAATCCCCTCGACCCCGATGACGGGAAACAGATTCTTCGCAATCGCCGCCCCCAGATTGACGGAAATCTGCCCTCCCAATACGGCCAGGGAAGGGAGCAGGATGCTGTCGGGGAGAGAGGAGGTCGAGGCGGGGGAGGTCATGGGACGGTATTTTAATATGCCTGAGGCTGGCAATCGCTGGCAGATTGGTAAGCCGGGGAGATTTAACGAGGTAGTTGCTGACATGACTGGTGCATTGCGGCTTCTTTTTCGATATCATGTTGCAAGATACGCTACAGTTGTGGAATCGTTTACTACTAATGGTCAGAAGTAGCCGCTCCTAATCGAACAGCCTTTACCATTTTGAGTCTTAACACTTTCGGGAGCTGCCATGCAAATGGTCCGGGTAAATTCCAGCGCCATTGTTGCAATTGGTTACGACGAGCAAACAGCTCACATGCGCATCCAATTCCAGCAGGGACATAGTTATGATTTTTGCCGAGTACCTCCAAATGTGCATGCTGCGTTCATGCGTGCCTACTCCAAGGGTATTTACTACAATGAGCACATCAAAGACCGATACCAATGCTAATCGGAATTTTGACTAAAAGAGTCGGCAATCGGCCAACAGCGGGCATTTATGGATAGCATGAATTTTAAAGTACGCCCTCGATATGCGAGCGTCCCGGCGCTTGCTTTCGCAGCAGGATGTGTCCCCGTCTCCAAAATCGCGCTGATGTACTGGCAGTACCGGCTGCCGTGGCCCTTCCCTGAATTTATTGAGCCAATTTCCCTCTTTCTGGCACTGGGTGCTGCAGTTCTCACCGTAAGCTATTTTTCCTATTCTTTGGTGAGGAAACTGCTTTGGGTTGTGGCCGTTAGCGTTTGGTCTTGCTTAGCGTACCTTATTGTTTCATTTGTACCTGGCTGTATGTGGGCACCTGCGTGCCTCTAAGGTCCGCATCGGCCAGATCGAAATTGTCCGCTTCGGGGCGGAAGCGGGCATTACAAATTTTACGTGTTTTTCGGAGTAAGTGACGGTTTAAAAACTTCATAGCAACTTTCAGGTCAAAGCATCTTTGATGTTTTGGAGTGATTGACGATGTGGACACAAGAGAATCGAAGCCGGCATCAGCAGGTGAGGACGGCACTCAAACGTGGCTATCCCACAGATGTGAAAGATGAAGAGTGGCGTCTGATCGCACCGCTGCTGCCAAGGCAAGCGAAGACGGGAAGACCTCGCAAGACAGATTTGCGCACGGTGATCAATGCGCTGCGTTACATGGTACGGTCCGGATGCGAGTGGCGCATGCTGCCCAATGATTTCCCGCCGTATCAGACGGTTTATTACTGGTTTCGGCGGCTGATGCGGCGCATGCTGTTTCGTACCATTCATGACTTGGCGCTGATGCTCGATCGTATGTGCAATGAACGGGAGGTGCTGCCGAGTGCCGGTGTTGTCGATAGCCAGAGCGTGAAAGCGCCAGGGGCACGAACGAGAGGCTATGACGCCCACAAGAAACTCAGCGGGCGCAAACGCCATATCGCGGTCGATACGGACGGTCGCTTGCTGGCGATGAACCTGACGCCGGCCGATATCGCCGACTCCACTGGTGCTCAGATGGTGCTCGACGGCCTGATTAAACGCTGGCCATGGGTGAAGCATCTGTTTGGGGATGCGGCATATGACCGCACACAGTTGATGGACAAGGCCGCGTTTCTTGACTTCACGGTGGAGGTCGTGCGGCGCCTGCAAGGGCAGCAAGGTTTCGCTGTTCAGCCCAGGCGCTGGGTGGTCGAGCGAACGTTTGCATGGCTGATGCGTTACCGGCGCCTGGTGCGCGACTACGAGCAGCGCATTGATGTTTCGGAAAATATGATTTACCTGGCCATGGGTTCGTTGCTGCTGCGTCGACTAAATTTCCGCTAAGTTTTTAAACCGTCACTAAACGGCCCTTTCTTGCTTTCATTGACATTATTAAAGGCGGTAAAGTTTAATGTCATTGCTGTGCGCATTGACAATAGTTGAATGAATATGGTGAAGACAGGGCAATTCTGCATTTCTTGCTGTTTATCGCACCGTATATTTGCTTGTAACTCAGGAGTAGTATTGAATGACTGTTTTCAGTATCGGCAACACCAATTTTGAAGTGGATGTAGCGAAATCAAACATTAGTCTGGAAGCCCATGGCAGCGGAATGCTGGAGCTAAACATCGATATTCATGGCGACGACGATGTGTTTATGCGCTTGACCGAGCCGGAGGATGCGGAGTGGTCGTGGGCGCTGTATCCGCCGGCCTTTTTCCTGCATGGCTTGCGCATACCGGAAGGGCAGGGAGGATCGCTGGCGATCGGGATGCTGGATATGCATCCAGAGGCGGAGGAATCGGGTATCTATCTGATGGAATATGGTGACGTGTCGGCCGTCAACATCATTGAATTGTCGGCGGATCGACTAGCCATGTCGGGCATGGTGGACTTGTGCGGCAAGCGCCTGCCATTTCATATCGATATGCCGCGCAGATAGTATCGGGGCCGGGCTCGTCGGGATTGGAATGCGCCCCATTGGTGCGCATTCCCCGGCGGGGCCGGCCCCGCTCCAGTCTGATTATTCCAGCTTCAACGCCTTCGCCACATCCCCCCACGCCACATATTTGAAGTTCTGTGGTCCGTCCGGCAGGCGCTTGTAGCCGTCCTGGATCACCAGCATGCCTTGCGCATACGCGCCGCCCAGGTTGGCGGAGGTGACGTCGAGGCCATCCGTTTCCGACGTGCCGTCTATGCCGGCCGGCAAGTTGAAGCCTACCTTGAAGCGGCCGCGCACCTTGTAGGGCGCTTGCGCGTCGAGCACCACGTAGCTGTTGTCGCCCTGGCTGGAGACGATCAGGTAGCCGGTGCCGGGCTTGGCGCCCGGCTGGCGGTAGATGGCCATGCCTTCCACGTCGGCCGCCAGGTTCGCGCCCACGGGCAAGACCATGGTCAGCTCGTCCGGCTTGGCGGCGTCGGCCGAGGTGGTCCAGATGCCGCGCGTTTCCTCGCCCAGGAACAGTCTGGCGTTGGCATCGTCGGCCACGCAGCCTTCCGGCTGGGTGGCGACCTTGAAGCTGCGCAACAGAGTCGCGCTGAACTTGTCGCCTTCCAGGCCGATGCTGTATTGCTGGAAGGTGCCGTCCTTGTCGTTGATGAACGCCTGCACGCCGCCGGCCGCTGGCTGATACAAGCACATGCCGTAGATGCTTTTCAGGCCGGTAGCAAAACGGCCCGCTTCCGCCACCTCGCCGCTGGCATTGATGGTAAATAACATCATGCTGTTGTCGTCGCGCTGCGTGGCCACGGCCAGGTCGACCTTGCTGCCGCCCAGCTGAATGTTCTGCCGCACGTCGACGTTGTTCAAACGGCCCACTTCCAGCAGCTGCGTCTGCTTGCCTTGCAGGTCGTAGACCAATAGCCCCTGTTTCTTGTTGGTGCCGAGAATGCGCGCATCGGCCGGGTTGCTGGCCAGCCAGATGGCCGGGTCGTCGGCTGCATCGCCCTGGCGCGCCATCGGTTCCGTCTGCGCTTGCGGGGCGATGATGGCCTCCGCCGGCGCTGTTTTCGCCTTGCCTGTCCATTTCACGGGCCGCGCCTGCCAACCGTTCTTGCCGCGCAGTAGCAAGGCGTCCTTGTCCAGCGCCAGCTGGCTGTCGCCCTTGCGCACGTTCAAGGCGACGGTTTGGGTTGGTTGCGCCGTCCACTGCCCGCCTTGATGAGCAAACAGGTGCAGCTTGTCCGCCTTGCCGTCGAGCACGGCCACGCCGCTGGGCAGCACGGCCAAGGCGCCGGCGCCGCCGTCCAGCTGGCCATACGGCTTGCGCAGGGCCACCACTTCGCGCTTGCCCATGCCTTCGGACTCGGCCTCATACGCCCATACGCCCATGTTGGCCTCGCTCACCAGCAGGCGCTGGGCGCCATCGTCGGCGCGGCAATGTTTCGCGTGCGGGGGCAAGGCCAGTTTGCGTACCAGGCTGCGCTGCTCGCCCTGCATCACCCACTGTTCCGCCTGCCCATCCTTGCCGATCAAGAACAGATGATCGAGCTGCTGGGCGTCGCGGTACAGGCACGACGCTTCCACGGAAAACGTCGGCACGGGAAACGGCGCCAGTTTCACGAGCTTGCCAGCCTGCACGTCGACGGACACGGGCAGCGGGCGCTGCGTGTCCGCTTCCAGGAACACGGCCAGCACCTTGCCGCCATCGATGCGCGTGTCGAGCTGCTTGGCGCGCACGGCGATGCGGTCCTGTTCCTGGCCGGCCGCATTGAACAGGCGCAAGCCGTGCTTGTCCAACGTCAACCAGCCGCCGCCGGGCAGGCGGGCCAGTTCTTCCGCCTCCTGCGTGAAGGCCGGCAAGGCGTTGGCGGGCGCGGCCTGCGCGATGCCGCCCAGGCAGAAGGCAGCCAGCAAAGCGCTGCAGAGTACGGTTTTTTTCATGTTATTTGAAATCATCATCAGAAGGCGCTGGCTTTCAGGCTCACTTTGAACGTGCGGCCGTATTGTTCGTTCTGCACGTTGTATTGCTTCGTGCCCTGGTAAACATAGTATTTCTCGTTGTTCAGGTTGGCCGCCTCGAACGTCACCTGGAACTGCTTGCTGATCTGGTACGACAGCGAGAAATCGAGCTGCTTCTGGCTGGCGACGATATGGTCCTGGCTCTGGTCGAGGATGTCGCCACCCATTTCCAGCAGGTAAGGCGACTTGTAGTTGAGGGCCAGGCGGGCGCTGACGGGCCCCGTTTCATAGCCCAGCATCAGGTTCATCACCTGATTCGACTGGCCGGGCAGGCGGATGTCGCGGTTCATCTGCTGCTTGCTCGCCTTGTCGTAGCGGCCGATTTGCGCGCGCGAGGTGCTCAGGGTGCCGTTGACGCCCACAAGGAACTTGTTGAAGGGCGCCGGCAGCATGCGCAACGGCTGCATGTAAGCCAGTTCGATGCCTTTGACTTTCGCCGCGTCGCCGTTCGCATACGAGGTGGCCGTCGTGTAGCCCGTCCAAGCTCCCGTGCCGGCCAGGTTGGTCGTGTACGTGAAATTCTTGATGTCCTTGTAGAAGCCGTAGGCCGACATCACGCCGTCGTTGCCCAGCACGCGCTCGATACCGAGGTCGAGGTTGTTGGCCTTCAAGGGTTTCAAGTCCGGATTGCCGATCACGGCTTCCGTGTTGCTGGCCAGGCTGATGCCGGGCGCCAGCTGGCTGAAGTTGGCGCGCACCACGGCTTGCGTCCAGGCGGCCCGCACGCTGGTCTTTTGATCGACGTCATAACGGGCTTGCAGGTTTGGCAGCCAATTGGTGTACGAACGTTCGCGCGTCAAAGGCGTGGCGACGCCGGCGCTGTCCACTTGCGAACCGGCGGCCTCGAAACTGGTGCGTTCGGCGCGCACGCCGCCCAGGATGTGCCAGGCGTCGAAATCATAGCTGTTCTGCACATACATGGCGTTGATGTCTTCATGCATGCGGTAATCGTTGATGATGGATTCCGTGGCCAGGCGCGCCTTGTCGCGGTCCAGTCCGGCGACCCTGGCGCGTATCAGGGCCGGGTCCAGCGCCACGCCGATGTTGCCCAGGTCGTAGTCGAGCTTGTGGCCCTGCACGAAGTTGCTCATCGAGGTGGAGCCGGCGCCCCAGTAATTGCCGCTGGAAGCCTTGCTGCTGTTATACGCCCATTGATCCGTGTCATTGCTTTTTTCGCGGCGGCTGACTTTCGCGCCGAATTTCAGGGTGGCGATGTCGAACTTGCGCGCTAGGTCGATGCGCGCGTGGTGTTCATTGTCCTTCGAATAGCGCTTTTGCAGGGTGATGGCGTTCAGAGCATAGCTGGCCGGATCGTACAGCGAGGCGGGGCCGCTCAACAATGGTTGCTCGGTGCCGTTGAAGCTGATGCCGTTAAAGTTGCTGACGCCGCGGAAACGGCCGTCGTTCAAGGATTCCGGCGTGTCTTCCGTGGCGCGGCTCAGGCCGCCTTTCACGTCCAGGGTCCAGTCGCCTGATTTCTGCTGCGTGCCCAGCACGAGCGAGCGCACTTGCTGCGTGTACTTGCGCTGGCGGATGCGGCGTTCGGCGCGCGCACTGGCCGTCTGGCCTTCGGCCAGGCTGCCGCCCGCGATATTGCTGATGGTCAGGCGGTCGCGCACTTCATCGTCGGAAAATTCGCTCACAAAAGAGCGCAAGAACCAGCTGTTGCCCGCTTCGGGACGGTAATCGAGGTTGACGGCCAGGGCGCCGCGCTTGCGCACGGGCAGGTAGTCGCGCAATTCCAGGCCTGACAATTTACCCTTGCTCCAGGCGCCGCCCGTTTCCACGTCATCGGAGCCGAACGAGCGCTTTTCCGCGCTCAGGCCGGCGGCCACGCCCAGTTTGCCGTCGAGGAAGCGCTGGGCCCACAGGGCGCCGCCGCTGGGGCTGGTCTTGCCCGTCTTTTCATCATGGCTGGCGGCCACGTTGGCCGACAGCAGCTTGCCCGGCAAGTCGAAGGCGGACAGCGATTTTACCTCGACCGTGGCGCCCAGCGAGTTGGCGTCCATTTCCGGCAGCAAGGTTTTCGAGACTTCCAGCGTGCGGATCAGGCCGGCAGGCAGGATATCGAGTGCCACGGCGCGGCGGCCCGCTTCCGGCGACGGCACCAGCGCGCCGTTGATGGTGACCGCGTTCAGGTCCGGGCCCAGGCCGCGCACCGTGATGTAGCGGCCTTCGCCCTGGTCGCGCTGCACGGACACGCCCGGCAAGCGGGCCAGTGCCTCGGCCGCGTTTTTATCGGGCAAGCCGCCGATATCGTCGCTGCTGATGACGCTGATGATGTTGTCGGCTTTCTCTTGCGCGGCGATGGCGTTGCGCAGGCTGGCGCGCTGGCCGCTGACGACCACGGTGGCGGCCGGCTGGCCGTCGTCCTGTGCTTGTGCCTGGCTGGCGCCGCTGAAGACAGCCATGACGGCCAGGGCCACGGCCGTCAGGCGCAGCGGGGAGGGGAAGGAAGGGTGCATGGTTTTCATGAAGAGCTCGGTTAGGGAGGAAGGAACCGGGCGGATTCTAGGCAGCAAATATGACGGTTGCGTGACAGGCAAGGGCTTGCCACCCTGAAAACAACGGCGGGTGAACGCTTTCCAACCGGAAATGAACCGGGGTGAGCTGAATTGACCTGCCGGCGCGGGGCGCATGGGCAATGGCTTGCCGCATTTGCCTGCGCCGCGCTGCTGATGTTGAGCCGTTTGCACCTGCCGCACGGGCGCGGGGCATGTCATCGTGCCGTCATGGGCGGGCGCTATCGTGGCGACAGCACCACTTTTAAAGGTTCCCCACATGCTGCCGTTGCACCGTAACAGTCTGATTGCCGCCGCGCTGGCATTGCCCCTGTTTTTATTCCTGTACGCCACACTGGGCCATGTTAAACCGTTTGCCATCTGGAAGTGGATGGATATCGTCTGCGAAGGCGGCACGGCCGTCATGGCGGGCATCTGGTTTTTGTTTACCCTCAGCAGCCGTCCACGGGGGCGGGTGACGAGCCTGATCGCCGGCGGCCTGTGCGCCATCATGCTGGGTTCCTGGGCCGATTGCCTGGACGAATTCTTTGCCGTCGACAAGAGCGCCGTGTGGGACAACTGGCTGGAAGCCTTGATTCCGTTTGGCATGCTGGTGCTGACGATCGGCATGTATTACTGGCGCCTGGAACAGTTCCGCCTGAACGAACACCTGCAAAAGCGCGAACGCCTGTTCCGCGACCACCGCGCCTTCGACCGCATCACGCAGCTGGCCGACGCCAGCTACCTGCGCACGCAGATGCGCCTGGAGCAGGAACGCCGCCCCGGCCTCGATTGCGCGCTGGTCTTGCTCGACATCGACAGCTTTCACCTGATTAACCGCGAATATGGCCACCGCGAAGGCGACCGCGTGCTGCAAGCCGTGGGCCACATGCTGTTGTTGAACTTGCGCAATGACGACTTGCTGTGCCGCTATGCGGGCGACCGCTTCGCCGTGCTGATGCCGGGCGTGTCGCGCGAGGATGCGGCCGTCAAGGCGCGCCACCTGTGCGCCATGGTGGGGCAGATGCGCCACCATGCCAACGACAACCGCGAAATCCGCCTGAGCCTGCGGCATGCGTGTTCGCTCACCGAAGGCGTGCCGGAAGTGGTGCTGGCCGAGCTGAGCCGGGCGGTGGAAACGCCGCAGCCGCGTTCCGCCAGCGCCGCGCCCGCCTGATGCCGCTGAACCAGCAGGGCGACCCCAGCATCGCGGCCCATCACCAGCCGGCGCTGGTGCTCGATTATGCGCGCAGCCGCGACCTGGCCACGGCGCCCTTGCTCAAGGGTACGGGCCTGGACGGCGGCGCGCTGCCGTCCGCGGAAAGCCAGGTCAGCGCCGCGCAATACCTGCAGTTGCTGGCCAACGTGGCGCGCGGCCTCGACAGTGCCGACACCAGCTTCATGCTGGGCCAGCAAATGCTGCCCGGCCATTACGGCGCGGCCAGCCACGCCTTGCTGCAGGCGCAGAATCTGCGCCAGGCCTTGACCATCCTGTGCGACTTCCATACCTTGCTGTGTCCGCTGCTGCAGCCCCGGCTGCGTGTGGCGGGCGACATGCACGTGCTGTACTGGGTCGATGCGTTCGGCGCGCCCAGCCAGCTTCCGTTTCTGGTGGAAATGCACATGACGGCGCTGGCGGCCATGTGCCGCTGGCTGGCGGGAGCGTCCTTGCCGTGGCGCTTCTGTTTCAACCGCGCCCGGCCCCGTCACGTGGAGCAGCATGAAGTGCACCTGGGCCAGGCCCTGCGTTTCGATTGCCAGGTGGACGCCATGCTCATCGATTCCAGCTGGCTCGACAAGCCCTGGCCGCGCGGCAATGCCACGGCGGCCGCGCTGGCCTTGCGCGCGGCGGCCCTGGCGCCCGTGCCGGCAGCCAGCCTGCTCGGTGCGCTGTATGACTACCTGCTGGCGAACATCCGCTGCGCGCCGACCCTGGAACGCACGGCACAGGAATTCGGCGTCAGTCCCGCCACCCTGAAACGCCATCTGGCGCGCCATGGCACGCATTTCCAGGCCGAGCTGGACCAGGTGCGCGCGCACAAGGCGATCTACCTGTTCCAGGCGCATGGCTACGACAACGATGCCGTGGCCGCCTACCTCGGCTTTCATGATGCCACCAACTTCCGCCGCTCGTTCAAACGCTGGACGGGGCAAACGCCGCAACTATTGCGTCACGCGCTGGCCCTGTTCGTGGCGGGATGAACGCCGGCGTTGCGCGCCTGCGCCACGGACAGTCGTTCCTGCGGGAACAATTGCCCGTTCTGCTACATCCATAGTACACTCGATCAGAGAGCGAACAGACGCGCTTTGAGGCGCTCCGGCACGGCGCCATCGCGATGGCGGGCCGGCGGCAGACGACCGGTGTGCCGTGCCTTAACCCAGCCTGGAAGCTGGCGTCACCAGTGTGGTGCGCCGGAAACCGGGCAACTTGATAATGCTCAATCGTGTATTCACAATCGCAGATCGATCCAGTCGTCAGTTTCCGCAACACCCAGGGTGAGGCGGTGCGCGGCACGATTTTCAACTTGCAGCGCAATTCGCTGGTCATGGAAATCTACAATCCATACTCGATTGTGCAGGTCAGCGAGGTGCTCAATGACGTGACGGTGCGCATGGGGGCGAAGAACGCCTACGTGGGCAAGGCCGTCGTCATCAGCAGCGTCAACACGGGCCTGACCGCCATCGTTTCCGTGACCCTGATCGACGAGTGGCGCGAGCTGAGCGACGTGGTCGTGGTCAAGGGCGCCGTGTTGAAGGAGTCGAGCGCCTTTGTCGCCGGCTGGGGCGAGCGCTTCCGCATCCGTCGCGATTACCAGATCGTCGTCAACGAAATGCGCGCCTTCCTGTCGGAAGTGGCGCGCTGGGTCGAGCAGGTCGACCTGTCCGATTCGCTGCCGAAGGAAAACGGCCGCCTGCGCCCCGATATCTTCGACGAGCTGGCCTTGCCCCTGATGGAGCAAACCCAGCTGTACCTGCGCCAGCTCGAGACCGAGGCTTCGCTGGTCGAAGAGGAGCGGGCGCCGGCCCACCGCGCGTTCGCCCAGGCGGCGCTGCATCCGCTGATCCTGCGCGCGCCCTTCGTCTTCCGCACGTTTACCAAGCCGCTCGGTTATGCGGGCGACTACCAGATGGTCAACCAGCTGCTGGACGATCCGCGCCAGGGCCCGAGCACGTATTTTCAGATCGTCAACGCCGCCTTCCTGCAGGCGGCCGTGGCGACGGCGCACCGCAACCGCATCGATATCCTGACGGAATTTTTGGCGCAGAAGGCGGCCGCGGCGCGCGCCGCCGGGCGCGTGTATAAAGTGCTCAACGTGGGCTGCGGCCCGGCCATCGAGGTGCAGCGTTTCCTGGAAACGTGTCCCGATGCGCAATGGCTGGCCTTCGAACTGGTCGACTTCAGCAGCGAAACCCTGGACTGGACGCGCGCGCGCCTGACCACCATCATGCAGCGCACGGGGCGCGTGGTGGAGATCGATTATGTGCATGACTCCGTGCACAACCTGCTCAAGCGCCGCCACGGCTCCGGCGCCACGGGCTTGCCCGGCAGTTTCGATGCCGTGTATTGCGCCGGCCTGTTCGATTATTTGTCCGACAAGGTGTGCGCGCGCCTGCTGCTGCACTTCGCGTCGCGCGTGGGGCCGGGCGGGCGCCTGCTGGTGACGAATGTGCACGCGGATAATCCGGGCAAGTTCGGCATGGAGCATTTGCTGGAGTGGCATTTGATCTATCGCGATGAAGCGGGCCTGTCGGCCCTGCTGCCCGAGCATGCGACGGATCCGCTGATCTATGTCGACGCCACGGGCGTGAATGTATTTGCGGAAGTGAGCATTCCTTGATGATGGATACCCCAGGCTTGCATGCCGGCTACACGGCCGTTTTGCGCGACTTCCGCCTGGAATTCAGCCGCGGCGGGGCCTACACGGGCATCGTGCTGATCCTGCTGGGCATGGGCCTCGATTCGGCCCTGTACCCGGACAAGCAGTCGGCGTTTACCAGCGCGCGCATCCTCGTGTCCGTGCTGATCTTTTGCGTCGTGCTGGCCATGCGCACGCGCTGGGCGCAAGACCGCATCCAGGGGCTGACCTTTGTCTGGCTGATCCTGCCGCAAATCATGATTGCCTGGATGATCGCCGTCACGGAAGGCGCCACCTCGATCTATTATGTGGGCATGACCCTGGCCATTTATTCGTCGGGCATCGTGCTGGCCTTCGGCCTGTGGCAAAATATGGTCTTTGGCGCCATTTCCTGCCTGCTGTACGTGGCTGCCTGCGCCTGGCATGCGGGCGGCTTCGACTTGCCAAGCACGTTTGTCGTCAACTGTTTATTCCTTATCATGTCGGCCAGCATCAGCGCCGTGTTTACCTATTTCAATGAACGCGCCCGCTTCATGCTGTTCCAGCTGAAGGCGGAAGTGGCGCAAAAGAACACGCAGCTGGAAGAAACGAATAAAAGCCTGGCCGATATCAAGGGGCAGATGCTGCAGCAAGAGAAGATGGCCGCCATCGGCACCCTGGCCGCCGGGATGTTGCATGAAGTGAATAACCCCGTGAATTTCTGCATGATGGCCATCGAGGTGGCCATCGAAGACCCGGCCGCCAAGCAAAGCGCGCTGGTCAGCGAATGCCTGGCCGACGCCAAGCAGGGCATGCTGCGCGTGCAGCACATCGTCTCGGACTTGAAAACCTTCGCCTACCGCAAGAGCGGCAACCAGCTGGAAACGGGGCACTTCCAGTTCCGCAGCGCGCTCGAGGCCGCCATCCGCCTCGTGGGGCATGAAACGAAGAACGTCAGCATCAGCCACGATTTGCCGGTCGACACCCTGGTGCGCGGCGACGAGGCGGCCATCGTGGGCGTGCTGATCAACTTGCTGGGCAATGCCGTGCTGTCCATGCGCAAGGGCAATGCGCCGCCGTTCGAGATCCGCGTCACGGCCCACTGGGACGACAACCGCCTGCGCATCAGCGTGCGCGACAACGGCCCCGGCATCGCTCCGGAAAACCTGGCGCGCGTGTTCGAGCCGTTCTTTACCACGCGCGAAGTGGGGCAGGGCCTGGGCCTGGGCCTGAGCATCAGCTATGGCGTGATCGAGCGCCACGGCGGCACCCTGAGCGCCGAAAGCGTGCTCGGCGAATGGGCCAGCATGAATTTCGACTTGCAGCGTTCCGACTGGGAGGGCCGCTAGCATGGACAACGATAGCCGCGCCAGCGTGCTGTACGTGGACGACGAAGCGCTCGCCTGCAAGTATTTCGAGCGCGCCGTCGGCCAGCGCTACCGCGTGCTGACGGCGCCCAGCGTCGATGCGGCGCTGGCCTTGCTGGAAGACGAGACCGGCCTCATCGACGTGCTCGTCACCGATTACCGCATGCCGGACCGCCTGGGCAGCGAATTGCTGCAGGAAGTGGCGCAGCGCTATCCGCACATCGTCTGCATGCTCGTCACCGCGTATGCGGACAAGGACGTGCTGCTGGAGCTGATCAACGGCGGCACCTTGTTCCGCCTGCTGGAAAAGCCGCTCGATCTGGCCGCCATGCAAACGGCGCTGCAGCTGGCCGTGCAGACGGGACGCGAGCGGGCCGTGCGCCGTCAGGGCCTGGTGGCGATGGAGGAATCGCTGGCCTTCCTCGCGCATGAATTGAACATGCCGCTGGCGGCCATCGCCAATTTTGCGCGCGGCATCGCCCGGCGCGCACAGGCGGATTCCACGCCGCAAGCGGAGATCGGCGAGGCGGCCGCCTTGATGCACGACAATGCGCGCTATTGCCTGTCGGTGCTGGCCAGCTTTGTCGACACGGTGCGCCTGGCCAGCAGCGGGCTGGGCATGCAGGGTGGACGCCGCGCCGGCAGCGCGCGCCAGCTGCTGGACGCCTTGCTCGACAGCTATCCCTTGAGCACGGCCCAGCGCGCCGCCATCGCGGTCGAGGTGGGCGACGATTTCTCCATTGCCGAGTCGCCCAATTGCGTCGCGCTGATTTTATCTTCCGTGCTGGCGAATGCCTTGCGTTCGGCCGGTGAGCAAGCCCATCCGGCGATCGGCATCCGCATCGATGCGGGCCGCATCACGGTGCGCGACAATGGCGCCGGCATCGCCCCCGAGATCGTCGAACAGCTGTTGATCGACCCCTTGAGCAGCAGCGGCGGCGAAGGCAAGGGCTGGGGCATGGTGTTTTGCCACCGCATGATGCAGTCGTTCGGCGGCAACCTCGATATCGCCACCGAATTTGGCAGTTCCACCACGGTCACCCTGAATTTTCCAGTACATATAAGGAACGAGCATGATTGACGCCAATCTGCGTTTACCGGCTCAGCGTGAGCCGGCGCAAGGCTTGCCGACGATACTCTACGTCGATGACGAGGCCAACGCCCTCAAATACTTCCAGCGCGCCATCGCGCCGCTGGCCGAGGTGCTGACGGCCACCTCGGTCGAGGAAGGCAAGCGCATCCTCGACGAGCAAGCCGACCGCATCGCCGTGCTGGTGTCGGACCAGCGCATGCCTGGTGCCTACGGCAACGAGCTGCTGTCGTATTGCTGGGACCGCCATCCGCACATCGTGCGCATCCTGACCACCGCGTATTCCGAGCTGGAGCACACGGTGGAAGCCGTCAACCAGGGGCAGATCCACCGCTACATCCAGAAGCCGTGGGATATCGCGGCGCTGCGCATGGAGCTCAAGCAGGCGCTGGAACTGGCGCGCTTGCGCAACGAACACGCGCAGTTGCTGCGTGAAAAGCTGATGGTGCGCCAGCGGCAAGCCGTCGCCAACCGCATCGGCACCCTGTATGCGCTGTGCGCCAGCCTGGCTGGTCCGGAACAGCAGCTGCCCGTGGAAGCGTATCTGTCGGCGGCCCTGACGGCCGGCGTCACGCCGCCCGAGCCGGACTGGCTGCTGATGGATTATGCCGATCTGGTCAGTTCGGAAGCCTTCCGCGGCACGGCCTTTGCCGCCGCCGTGCGCCAGCAGCTCGACACGCTCGAGCGCGAGCATCCGGGGCGCGGCGTGGAGCAGGCCATCGACATGCTGCTGCCCGTGTTTGGCGCGGCACTGCAAAACCAGGGCGGCACGGCGCTGTTCCTCGATGGCCGCCTGCTGACGGAATTCCTGGAAACGCCGACCACCATGCCCGTCTCGGCCATCCACTCGTTCTGGCTGGCCAGCTTGCTGTGGCTGGCGCGGCGCGGCTGGTCCTTGCAGCTGAGCAAGACGGAACTGGGCTTGCAGGGCAAGGTGGTGCAGGCCGAGCCGGCGCTCACGCCGGACCACCTGGCGGCCTGGATCGAGCAGTTCTGACGGTACCCGCAAGGGGGCGTGCCAAATACAACAGGGCCGCGCGGGCCCTGTGTCCGCTGGCGGTGGGTGGGCTTAGCGTTCCGCCGCCGCCTTCAGGTTGTTCAAGCCTTTTTCAAAATCCTTGCCGATCATCCTGTCCATGCTGACGAAGACGGTCATGACCTTGCTGACGTAAGGGCTGGGGCCCGTCATGGTCCAGTTCACCTTGGTGCCGTCGCCCTCGGGCGCCATGGTAAACGTGGTGGTGTTGTGGCTCTCAAACGGCTTGAGGAAGTCCAGCTTGATGACGGTGCGCTCGGGCTGGGCCGCTTCCGTGATTTCCATGCGCCCGGCGCCCACCTTGTCATTGCCTTGCCACGCATATTGGGCACCTAGGCCATTGGCCGGCCCCGTAAACGTGCGGCGCATGGCGGGATCGAGCTTTTCCCACGGCGACCAGGCGGCCCAGTAATGGAAGTCCGTGATCAGGGCGGCGATTTTCTCGGGCGGGGCCTTGATGGTGATTTCGCGCTGGACACTGAAGGTGTCGGGCTTGGTGGTGGCATAGCCGAGGATGACGGCGACGACGACAACGATCAGCAGCAGGGTTTTTTGATCATATGCTCTCCAAATCTTGAATGGTCGATGCGAACGAATCAAGGCAATCTTAGCAGATATGAATGGCTGTGCGCGGCCTGTTGGCCTTTATTTGCGCCGGCTTTGCGCAGGGCCGCCTGCACGCCCGCCTGCACGCCAATTTGCCGCCCCGCACAGGCGCGCACGCCAGGTTTGTGGCGGGAGCCCGCGTCCGCTAGAATGCTGGCCTGCAAAGATTTCAAAGGGAAATATGATTCAACGATCGATCGCCAGGCTGACCCTGGCGTGCGGCGTGCTGGCTTCCGCCTTTGCCGCGAACCTGGCGCATGCCGATGCCTGTCCCGCCCACTACGTCGACGGCCGCAAGCCGGAAATCACCAACCCAAAGCTGGACGTGGCGACCAAAGAGCTGTGCTATAACGTGTTTGGCGTGATGCACTCGGGTATCACACGCACGCCGCTGTGGTCGGCCGAGCACTTGACGGCGAACAACCTGGAAGCGGCGCAGGATTTGTCGCGCGAAAACTCCTTTCATGCCGAACGCAAGCTGCCCGCCGCCCAGCGCGCGGAACTGGCCGATTATGCGCGCAGCGGCTTCGACCGTGGCCACATGGCGCCCAACGGCGACATGCCGGACCGCCAGAGCCAGCGCGACAGCTTTACCCTGGCCAATATGGTGCCGCAAGACGCGCGCAACAACCGCTATGTGTGGGCCGGCATCGAGGGCGCCGTGCGCAAGATGGCGAAGAAGGAGGGCGACCTGTACGTGATCACGGGACCGGCGTTCATCGGCGGCAACCTGCGCAAGGTGGGAAGAGTCATCGTGCCCAGCCATCTGTACAAGGCCGTGTACAGCCCGCGCCAGCGTGCCGGCGCCGCCTACTTCATTGAAAACGTCGACACCAAGACGTATGAAGTGCTGAGCATTGCGCAACTGGAAGACAGGATAGGCATCGATCTGTTACCGTCGCTGACGCGCCAGCAGAAGCTGCGCATGCTGAGTTTGCCCAAGGTGAAAAGCAAGTCCAAGAAATAACAAGACCGTCAAAAAGGAAATGCCATGTGCGCAAAGAAATTCGTCCCGTATGCCAATGAAAGCGATGTGCTGGAAATCGGCAGCCTGACCATCGAAAACCGGGTCGACCGCATCAGCCTCAGCGGCGACATCGACCTGACCCTGGACAAGCCGGGCCTGGCGCTGGCCAGGCAGCTGCAAAAACTGCTGACCGACGTGGTGGCCCAGCTGGAAAAGCAGGAGTTGCCGGACCAGTTGCCGCCGCCCGAGGTGACGTCGGTGGCCAATCCCTTCGAGTGACGCGGGCACGGACGTCTATTGTGCCGCTTGGGCGGCGCGATAGTAGCCGTTCCGGCTCAGTTCCTCCGGCGCATTCGCCACCTCGTAGGCGGTCAGGGCGATGGCGATGGCCGAATATTGCTGCGCCGCACCGAAAGGCAGCACGTTCTCATACGTGTCCTGTACCGTGTGATGCACGCGGCCGTAGTCGAAATCGCCGAGCACGCTAAATTTCGGCGTCGGCACGCCATGCAGGCTGAAGACGGCATCATCGCTGCCTGTCCGCGCATTCATCGCCTTGCTGGCGTCGCGCGGCACATCGTTGATGGTCGCGGCGAAGCCGAACACGGGGTGGACGTCTTGCAGGGCCCGTTCCACGCGGCCAAACACGGGTTGCCAGGCCGTGGGAACGGCGATGCCGTCGATGGCGCCGGGGCGGCCGTCGCGGTTGAGCATCATGACGATGTTTTTCATTTCGCCCGCATGCCGTTCGGCGAATGCGAATGAACCCTTGCGGCCGATTTCCTCCGCGCCGAAGGCCACCAGCATGATGGTGCGGCGCGGCTTCGCTTCGGACAGCGCCAGCAGGCGCATCGCTTCCAGCATGGTCGCCACGCCGCCGCCATTGTCTGCCGCACCCGTGCCGCTATCGTAGCTGTCGAGGTGGGCGCCGATCAGCACGATTTCCCCGGATTTTTCCGAGCCAGGAATGCGGGCGACGACGTTGTGATACGTCACCGGACCCGGGTAGAACCAGTTGCGGATATCAAACTCCAGGGTGACGGCCTCGCCGTGCGCCAGGCGCTGGCGGATGTCCGCGTACTGTGGCGCGGCCAGCTTGATGTCGGGCAAGGTCGGCAGCGACGCCCAGGTGGCGGGCGCCGCGCTGGCGGCGTACAGGGGTTCCTCGCCGGACTGGAGGGTGCCCAGGGCGCCGGCCTGCATCAGCACTCTGGTGATGGCCCTGGGCTTGTGGATGGCGCTGCCATCGCGCCCGCCGCCGCTGTTTTCGCCCCCGATCAGCACCCATTTTCCTCGAACTGCGCGGCGCGCTGCTGTGCCTCTTCCAAGGTAGCCGGCCCCACGATTGCCAGGCCCTGCTGCACGCCACGCGTGCCGGCCGAGTAGGCGGGCGTCGCCATGCGTAAGGGCAGCTCCCGGGGCGCCAGCATCCTGCCCGACCAGGGACCGCGGTTGAAGCCTGCTGACATCTGGCCCGCCTCTTCCAGTTCGGCCTGCACGCCCCATTGCCGCAATTGCATGCGTGCCCATTGCGCCGCATGCGTGTAGGCATCGCTGCCGGCCATGCGGCCGCCGAAGCGGTTGCTCAGGATGTCGAGCCAGTCCATCGCGCGCGGCTCGCTGGTGCCCAGCGCCACGATCTTGCGCGCCGTGGCGTCGCCGGAGCGCGCTGGCGCGGCTTCGATGCGCGCATCCCTGCCGGACAACGTGCCCAGGAAGGCGGGCAATGTGCCTTGCCGGCGCGCCGCCAGCGCCGCATCCAGCTTGGCGGCACGGTTCAGCTTATCCTGGCGCAGCAGCGATTCGTAGGCGCGCAGCACGCCCTGCATGCCCGCCAGGTCGCGCTCCCCTTGCTGCCGGGCCTGCTCCGGGTGGCTGATCTGGAAGGCCATCACGCTGGCCAGGTACTGGAAGCGCAGCGCCGCCCGCGTGGCCGGCGCGGGGGCGGTGCTCAGCCAGTCATCGGGCATGCCGGCGTCGAACGCGAGGTCGGGAATGGCATCGACCCATGCGCCCAGCCAGGCGCCGTCGCGCTGTTGCACGGCCAGCGGGGCGCCCTGCGCCTCTTTCGCCATCCGCACCACGCGCATGCGCTCGGCCGGCGTGGATGGGCCGCGAGCGGCGCCGCCTGCCGCCGCTACCGCTGGCGCGGCGGGCAAAGCCGCTGGCACATAGCGTTCCCTGAGCCGCGTGCCGTTTACAGGCTTGGGCTCGTTCTCATCGGTTTCGACCAGGCGTTCGCCGCTCAGCACGTCGCCTTTCGCTTGCAAGGTCCAGCGTATCGTCACCTCGGTGCTGACCTCCTTGCCGTTGCGCCCCGTGCTGACGCGCTTGCCGCCATGCCGGAAAACGGTGCCGGCGGGGCCTTTGTCCCGTGCACCGTGCGTGGGGAGGTGAGCTGGCCCCGTTCATCGAGCCACGCGATCGTCGCACGCATGCCGCCTTGCTCTTCGGTAATGTCGAGTATGCCCGTGTCGATCAGGTCGGCCTCGACGCCATTCGTCGTGGTCGTGCCCGTCGCCGTCCCGAATTGCCACTGTCCGGCGAGGGCCGGCGCCTGGGCGTACAGGGTGGCGGGCAGCGCGGCAGCGGCGAGGAGGCAGTTGGCGTAAAGAGGGGAAAGGCGCAGGTTCATGGTTGTCCTTGTCATGTTTTTCACTCGGGAAGAGTGGAAAACAGTATGCGGATAACCAGATTGCCAAGATGCCACTTTCCGACCAAGGCCGGGATTGGCGGCCTGAAGGCGCGTTTGGCCGCGCCGAATGCCAGGTCAACCTCGTCCGACCTTCTGCATCGGACGAGATTGCTCTGGCACCCACTTACTGGGCGAACGCCTGCGCCGCCGGCGTCACGGTGACGGCCGCCGGCTGGAGGTTCAGCTTCATCGCGCCGATGACCTTGTCTTCATCGAGCAGGGCCTGCGGCTTGGTGCCGTCGTACTTGATGGGAGAAAACGCGTCGCTGACGAGCTTTTCCTTCAGGCCGGCCGCATCCTTGGCGACGATCACCACGGACAGGTTCTTCGCCGACAGATGCTGCTTGATGGCGCGGTTGACGTCTTGTACCGTCAATTTCGACAAGCCATCACGCATCAGCTTGGTGAACTCGGGCGTGCCATACCATTGCGAATCGAGCGCGTAACCGAGTTGCTGGTCCTGCGTCGACGTCATGACGAAGACGTTCTTCATCAGGTAGTCGCGCGTGGTGGCGAAATCGTCCTGCGTCAGGCCGTTGTCGATGAGCTTGCCCAATTCCGTCAGGGCCACGCGCAGGGCGAAGTGGGCGTTGTCCGGCGCCACGGGGCGGATCCAGATCTCGAACAGCTGCGCCTTGCGGCCCAGGTTCGGGTTCGGGAAGAACTGATACATGCCGCGCGGGAAGGCTTCAATGTACGCGTAATCGCCATAGTTCATGCCGCGGATTTCACGGATGCGCTGGTACAGGTAGGAATTCGAGGCGCGGTGCTCGCCCAGCCATGTCTTCGCCAGCCACAGGGCGGGGAAGTCCGGATGCGTGCGCGTCACCTCCAAAGGCAGGCCGAACGAGATGGCCGTGGCGCGCGTGTTCTTCTCGATGATTTCCACTTCCAGGCCCTGCGCCTTGCGGCCCGCCGGTTTCACGGTGGCGGGCAAGCCGGGGCCGGCCGGCAAGCTTGCCAGCGCTTGCGTCAGCGACGCCGTCATGGCGTCGGACACGTCGCCGGAAATGCCCACCTTGACGGCGCCTTGCGCGTACGCGCTTTTCCAGAACTGTTTCACGTCGTCCAGGGTGATGGCGTCGATGCCGGCCACCGTGCCCAGTACGGGATGGCCATATGGCGTGCCCGCATACACATTGGTTTGCAGGCGTTCCTTGGCGAATTCCTCTTCGTTATTGTCCTTCAGGTCCAGCAGCAGTGCATTTTTTTGCGCATCCTTCAAGCGGCGGAAGTCGTCTTCGCGGAAGCCGGGCGAGAGCAGCAGGGGCAGGGCGATGGCGTTGAACTGGGTCCAGTTATCCTTGTGGATGGAGCCCGTAAACGTCGTCATTTCCTTGTCCGTCTGCTGGGAAAAGCTGCCGGCCAGCGGGAACAGGGCCTGGTTGACTTCGTCGATCTTGCGCTCGGACGAGCCGCCCGACGCCACCATGGCGGCCGTCAGCGCGGCCAGGCCTTCCTTGCCCTGCGGGTCTTGCGCGGAACCGGCTGTAAACAGCAGCTTGTAGCGGATTTGCGGCAACGCCGACTTTTGCACCAGCACGTCGAATTTTGCATTTGACGCTGCCGGCAGCAGGCTGGCCAGCTTTGGTGTGGCGGCGATGGCGGCCGCCATCGGCTGGTGCGACAGGGTCGTCACCACCAGGCCGTCGTCCGTCAGGTATTTGCGCGCGGCCGCCTGCAGGTCGGCCGGCGTGAGCGTGTCGATCAGGCGGTAGTACTGGTTGATGGTGGCGTAGGAACGGTCGAAATGCGCGAACGAGGCCAGGGTGCCGGCGATCTGCTCCGTGTTGTCGAGCGAGCGGATCAAGCCGTATTTTTCCGCCGACTTGGCGTCCGCCAGGTCTTTTTCGCTCACCGGCGTGTCGCGCAGCCGCGCCACGGTCGCCAGGATGGCGTCGCGCACGTAGACGGCGTCATCGATGTTTTTCACGCGCGCGCCCAGTACGGCCAGGGTCGGATCGACGCGGTCCGGCGTCATCTCGAACAACTGGTCGACCTTCTGTTCATTCTGCACCAGGCGTTTATACAGGGGCGAGGTGCGGCCGAAGGACAGCGACAGCAGGGTCGCCAGGGCGGCCTGGTCCTTGTCCTTCACGGAAAACGCGGGCGCGTGGAAACCGACGGCTACCCACGGCAGGGTCGGCGTGGGCCAGGCCACGTGCTTGTAGACGGGGCCGCGCGGCGCGGGTTCGACGGGCACGGCCGCCTGCTGCTTGCCGCGCTGCCAGCCGCTCCAGTACTTTTCCACCAGCGCGATGGCTTGCTGTGGTTCCACGTCGCCGGCGATGATGATGGTGGTGCGCTCGGGACGGTACCAGCGGTCGAAGAACAGCTTCGAATACGCGTACTGGTTCGGCATGTCTTCGATGTCCTGGATGAAGCCCATCGTCGTGTGCTTGTAGGTATGCGTCGTGTAGGCGCTGTCGCGCATCACTTCGAACAGTTTCGACACGGGATTGGCGCTGTTCTTGTTGTATTCGCCCAGCACGGCGCGCGATTCCGTCTTGAACGCGTCTTCCGCATAGTCGAGGTGCTGGAAGCGGTCCGCCTCCACCTTCAGCACGGTTTCCAGGTCCTGCTTCGCGAACGTCGTGTGGTAATTGGTCAGGTCGTCGCTCGTGTAGGCGTTCTGGCGCGCGCCGGCGCGGGTGATGACTTCCTGGTATTTCTCGGGCGGATAGGCCTTGGTGCCGCGGAACATCATGTGCTCGAAGAAGTGGGCGAAGCCGGACTTGCCCGGCTCGACTTCATTGCGCGAGCCCGTCTGCACGGGAATCTGCAAGGAGACCAGGTTGGGAAATCCCGTCGGCACGATGATGATCTTCAAGCCATTCGCCAGGGTTTTTTCCGTCGCCTTGAATGGCAGCAGATCGGCCTTGCCGGCGGCGGCGGTGCTGGCGGCGGCCGGTTTGACGGGCGCGGCGCCCAGGTTCGACGCAGCCATGGCCGACAGGGCCAGGGCGAAAGCGGGTAATAAAGCGGGCATGATTCTTGACACGGGGGCTCCTTCTTATTGGATGTTATGAAAGTGCAACGCCGCAGCATAGAATATTCGTGCCGCCGTGCATAGGGGCAAGGCGTTTTGGCATGAAGGGGCGGCCCCGTCAGGGCAGGCAAGGCGTGCCGCAGGGACAGGTGGTCAGGTCAGCGTCGTTTCCGGCAGGCTGATGCGGTTGCGGCCCAGGTGCTTGGCGCGGTACAGGGCGCAGTCGGCCGTGTGGATCAGCTGGCCCAGTTCGGTGCCGGGACCGGGCAGGGCCGTGGCGGCGCCGATACTGACGGTGACGCAGGCGCCGTCGGGACGCTTGCGCGGCAGCTGCAGCCGCTCCACGCGCTGGCGGATGCGCTCGGCCACGATGGCCGCGCCCTTGAGCGACTGGTTCGGCAGGATCACGGCGAACTCTTCGCCGCCGTAGCGGGCCACCAGGTCGTTCGTGCGCATTTCGCTGGCCACGGCGCCGGCCACCTTGCGCAGGCACAGGTCGCCGCCCTGGTGGCCGTGGCTGTCGTTGTATTCCTTGAAATTGTCGACGTCGACCATCAGCAGCGACAGGGGCTGGTCCTGCCGCTGGGCGCGCTGCCACTCGGCCAGGATGGTGTCGTCGAAGCAGCGCCGGTTTGCCAGTCCCGTCAAGCCGTCGCGCGTGGCCAGGCGCTCCAGTTCCACGTGCGCGCGCTTTTCATCGGTCATGTCGCGCAGGGTTTCGACGACGGCGATCAGTTCGCCGTGGTTGTCGTAGATGGGGCTGGCATCGACGGCCAGGTAGCGCCGCCGCCCCGTGCGCGGCATGTCGCACCAGTTTTCCGCGCACAGATTGCTGCCCGTGCTGCTGCGGTATTGCAGCTGGGCATGCAGGGCGCGCGTGTCGCCGCCCCGTCCGGCCAGCAGCAGGTCGGCCAGGGTGGGGCGCTCGTCGTTGTAAAAGCAGCGGCCCGGCTCGCGCGTGCCCAGCACTTCGGCCGCAGGCACGCCCGTCAACTGCTCGCAGGCGCGGTTCCAGATCATCACCTGGCCATGCACGTCGAGTACAAAGGTGGGCACGACCAGCAATTCCATCATCTTGACGGCGAAACCCTGGGCTTCATCGCAGGGCGATGCGCTGGCATGTGCATGGCTATCCGGCATGTAAGCATCCTTCTTGGGGTGAATGAGGGGGCTGGCTCGTTGGCCATGATGCAGCGTGGCGGGCCGAAGGTGTTGATATTGAGCAATATTTTCAGCGATGGGGTGTCGCCGCGTCGTGGCAGACCGGCAGGGGCAGCGAGACGCGCAAGGTGGTGCCGGTGCCGCTGCGGCTGTCGATGTGCAGGCTGCCGCCGGTGGCGGCCACGCGCTCATGCATGCCGGACAGGCCGCAACCGAGGCGCGGCGGCGAACCCGACAGCCCGACGCCGTCGTCGCCGATGCGGCACTCGACGCTGCCGCCCGCTTGCCGCAGGCATAGCTGGACATGCGTGGCGCGCGCGTGGCGGGCGATATTGGCCAGCGCTTCCTGCACCACGTGGTACAGCAGGGCGCCATGCGCGCGGCCGGCGGCGGCATCGAGCCGGTAATCGCAGCGGCAATCGATGCCCGTGGTGCGCTTGAAGTCGGCCAGCAGTTCCTCGCATGCCGCCTGCAGGCCCGCTTCGAGCGCGGGCGGGCGCAGGTCATGGATGACGCAGCGCAGCGCCGCGATGCTGAGGTCGACATTGCGCACGATCACGGCCAGCTGCTGCGCCAGCTGGGGCGCCACGCCATGCGTGCTGGTCTGCAGCATGGACAGGTCGATCTTCAAGGTCAGCAGATGCTGCCCCAGGTCGTCATGGATGTCGCGCCCGATGCGCAGGCGTTCCTGTTCGCGCGCCTGCTGCTGGCCGCTGGCCAGGCGGTCCTGCTCGGTGTCCGCGCGCAGCTGTTCCAGCGCCCGCAGGCGCAGCGCCAGGCGGTGCTGGCGCCACAGCAGCAGCGCCAGCGCACCGCACAGGATGGCGCAAACCAGTATCAGGGGCAAGGGCGTGCTTGTCGGCAGCATCGGACCGGCGGCGTAACCTGCGTGCAGGGAAGCGAGTGTAGTGATCGCCAGGCAAGCCAGAATGCTCAGGCGACACGGCGGGCGCAGCCAGCGTTGCATCATTTTCTCGCTCCCTAAATGTTTTCCAACGGGCAATGTTATTACAGAAAATATATTAACCTTGGGTTATTTATATTGTCTAAACGCAAAAGCTGCGCAGTTTTGCCTGCCGCTGTGGCTTTCTTGCTGCCGGATGCCGCGGCGCCAGGCGGCAGGCACGGCATTTGCACGGGAAGTGTCGTGGCGGCATATAATAGAGGGTTGTCAATCGGCTCTCCGGCCCCGGCCTTGTTGTTTTGCGCCGGGCGCGCCCGCATCCATGCGCGATGCGTCAGCCAGCTCTTAGGAAATACAGTGACTTATAGCATCAAAGAGATTTTTTATACCCTGCAGGGCGAAGGTGCGCACGCGGGCCGTCCGGCCGTGTTTTGCCGCTTTTCCGGCTGCAACCTGTGGACGGGCCGCGAAAGCGACCGCGCCACGGCCGTGTGCCAGTTCTGCGACACGGATTTCGTCGGCACCGATGGCGAACTGGGCGGCAAGTTCAAGACGCCGCAGGAACTGGCCGCGCTGATCGACAGCCTGTGGCCGGCCAGCTATGCACCCAGCAAATACGTGGTGTTTACGGGCGGTGAGCCGCTGCTGCAGCTGGACGCGGCCCTGATCGACGCCATGCATGCGGTGGGCTTTACCATCGCCATCGAAACCAACGGCACCTTGCCCGTGCCCGCCGGCGTGGACTGGATCTGCGTCAGCCCGAAGATGGGTTCGACCCTGGTCGTCCACAAGGGCAATGAGATCAAGGTCGTCATCCCCCAGTTCCAGCAAGACCTGGCCGCCTACGAACAACTGGATTTCGAGAACTTCTTCGTGCAGGCGATGGACGGCCCCCTGGCCGCGCACAACATGAAGCTGGCCATCGAGACGTGCAAAAGCAACCCGAAGTGGAAGCTGAGCCTGCAAACCCATAAACTCCTGCAAATACCTTAATAAGACAATATGCTGACTATCACACGCAAGCTCGAATTCGACGCGGGCCACCGCATTCCCGACCACAAAAGCCAGTGCCGCAACCTGCACGGCCACCGCTACACGGTGGAAATCACCCTGGTCGGCAAGGTCATCGAAGCGGAAGGCAATTCCGACAATGGCATGATCATGGACTTTTCCGACGTGAAAACCCTGGCCAAGCAGCATCTGGTCGACGTGTGGGACCACGCCTTCCTCGTCTACGAGAAGGACACGGCCGTGCGCGATTTCCTGGCCAGCCTGCCCGACCATAAGACCGTCGTCATCGACCGCATCCCGACCGTGGAAAACCTGGCGCGCATCGCCTTCGAGATACTGAAGGCGGCGTTCACCGACCATTTCGGCACGGGCTTGCACCTGCATAAGCTGGTGCTGCACGAAACGCCGAATTGCTGGGCCGAAGTGACCGATGAGTGAAACGCACGCTGGCGCGCAGGACGCGCGCTACATGCAGCTGGCCCTGGAGCAGGCCCAGCACGCGTGGGACCTGGGCGAAGTGCCCGTCGGCGCCGTCGTCGTCAAGGATGGCGAAGTCATCGCCGTGGGCTACAACCAGCCCATCGGCCGCCACGACCCCACGGCGCACGCGGAAGTGATGGCCTTGCGCGCGGCCGCTGAAAAGCTGGGCAACTACCGCTTGCCCGGCTGCGAGCTGTACGTGACCCTGGAACCGTGCGTGATGTGCTCGGGCGCCATGCTGCATGCACGGCTGGCGCGCGTGGTCTACGGCGCGGGCGACCCGAAGACGGGCGCCTGCGGTTCCGTGCTGAACCTGTTCGAACAGCCGGCGCTGAACCACCAGACGGCCATCGTTGGCGGCGTGCTGGCCGACGAGTGCGGCGACTTCCTCCGGCGCTTCTTTGCCGAGCGCCGCCGGGCCCAGGCGGAAGCGCGCAAGCTGGCCAATCCGCCGGCCTGACAGCAGACAGGGCAGGGCCTCCATGGCCTTGCCGGTAGGTGTGCCGTGCCTTGCCAGCCCTCCCGGCTGGCATTTTTATAATTGTTGCGAAATAACATCTGTCTAGACCAATTGCCATTCTCAAATGAGAATGATTCGTGTTACAGTATTGTTTTCGCCAGCAAACTTCCCTTACGCATCGCTAACATTATCGTTGTCGATCCGGGTTCAAGAGCCAGCCTCCACTCTTACACCGGATCATCATGACTACAGTGCTTCTGCAGCGCTCCGCTGCGCCCGTCGTATCTCCCGTTCCTGCCCGCCGTCATAACCTGGTGCTGCGCGCCGCCTTGCTGGGCCTGTTTGCGGCGCCGCTGCTGCCCGTGGCCGCGCAAACGGCCGCCATCAATGCGGGCACGGCCGCCCAGGAGCCGGCCAAGCTGCCCGTCTTCCCGGAAATCGTCGTCAACGCCAAGCAGGACTATGAACGCCGCGCCGGCACCAAGACGGTCGTCACGGCGGACGACCTGGAGCGCCGCAATGTCACCGAGATGGGCGGCATCGTGCGCTATCTACCCTTGATCAGCGCGCCAGCGGCGGCCTCGGGCAGCGGCAGCGTGTGGGATGGCTCCGGCAATACGGGCTACAACATCCGCGGCCTGGAAGGCAACCGGGTCAGCCTGGAGCTCGACGGCATCGCGCTGCCCGACGCGGCGCCCAAGCCGGACGGCAACACCCTCAACGCTTTCGCCACGGGCCGTGATTATTTTGATCCGGAAACCTTCCGCGAAGTGCGCATCGATTCGGGCACGACGGCGGCCGGCGGCGCCAATCCCGGCCTGGGCGGCGGCGTGGCCTTCATCACCAAGTCGCCCGAGGATTACCTGGGCGAGGGGCAAGACCATTACGTGGCCTATAAATACGGCCGCGCCACGGCCGATCGCAGCAATGCGCACACCCTGACGGGCGCCGCCAAAATCGGCGCCAATCTGCAGGGCCTGGCCGTCTACGTGCACCGCGACGGCGAGCAGATGGACAGCCGCGGCACCACGCCCGTCAACCCGGACGACTGGCATTCGAACGCCTTGCTGTCCAAGCTCGTGTGGACATTGCCTGGCGACCAAAAGCTGGACTTGACGGTCGACATGTTCGAACGCAAGAACAAGCGCGATCTGCGCAGCAAGGTCAGCGCGTATTACCCGACGGGCGTGCAGCAGGATTCCACCACCAAGCGTACGCGCGTGAGCCTGGGCCACGACGTAGTGCTCAAGGATTTCGCCCTGTTCGACCGCCTGACGTCGAAAGTGTATCTGCAGAACGCGAAGACCGACGACAAGACGCAAGGCCTCTACACGTTTGGCAGTCCGGCGCAGCGCTCGATCGATACCAGCTTTAAGAATGACAGCATTGGCCTGACGTCGGAAGCGTTCAAGCAGCTCAATGCGGACAATGCGCTGCTGTACGGCGTGCAGCTGGAACAGCTGAAAACGCGCCGTCCGTGGCGCGAAGACCGCGTCATCGTCGCCACGGGCCAGCATCAGGTCACCAACAAGAACCGCATGGCCGACATGGACACGAGCAAGCTGACCCTGTATGTGCGCGACGATCTCAGTTTTAATCTGGCCGGCAAGAAAGCCGTGCTGACGCCGGGCCTGCGTGCCGATTACCGCAAGAACGAACCGAAAAACCTGCAAACCTATGCGATCGCCGTGCCGAACGCGGCCAAGGAAGTGCGCGAAGAGAGCGACACGTATTTCACGCCCAGCCTGAGCCTGTCCGTGGAAGTCTTGCCGCAGATGAACGCCTATGCCACCTTCACGCGCGGCACGCGCCTGCCGACGGCGGCCGAGCGCACGGGCACCTACGACTCCTTCAGCTATACGGGCACGGGGCAGGGCTATGCCGTGCTGGGCAATGCCAACTTGCGCAAGGAAACCAGCACGGCGTATGAACTGGGCCTGAAGGGCGACGTCGCCAGGGGCTTGAGCATGCACGCGTCCGTCTACCAGACGGAATACACGGACATGATCGACTACGTGATGCAAATAGATGATCCGGTGAACTACCCCACCATCACGCGCGGCCTGTTCCGCCCGGAAAACATCGGCAATGCCCGCACCTGGGGCGCCGAGCTGACTCTGCGCGCGGAACTGGGCGCCTGGACGCCGGCCATGCAGGGCTACCACGTTGACCTGGCCACGGGCGTGGCCAAGGGCCGCTCCTTCAATACCCGGACGGGCGAGAGCGGCGGCCTGAACTCGGTGGCGCCCGCCAAGTCGGCGTTGACCTTCGGCTACGACCATGCGAACCAGCTGTTCGGCCTGGCGCTGACGGCCGTGCATGCGGGCGCCAAGCAGGCGCCGGAAAACCTGCTGATCGGCGATGCCGGGTCCCTGTTCACCGTGCCGTCGTACACCATCTTCGACCTGTCGACGTACTGGAACGTGCACAAGAACGCGAAGATCGTCGTCGGCGTGTACAACTTGACGGATCGCAAGTACTGGGACTACGCCGCCTCGCGCAGCCTGGCCGCCGGCACCACGGCCGCCAGCCGCGCCGAGATCGAGCGCTACGCCAAGCCGGGCCGCAACGTCGCCGCCAGCCTCAGCGTGAACTTCTAAATTTTTACCGGGGAGGGGCGCCTGCCCCTCTTTTTTCCATGTTTGATTGAATGGTCTCTCTATGAAGTTATCCAAACTCGTTCTATCCCTGCTAGGCAGCCTGCTGATTGCAAACGCATACGCGGCCCCAGCCACCCTGGCGGAACGCTGGTCCACCCTGCGCACGGAGCAGCCGAAGCTGCAGATCCGCGACGCGGCGCGCGCGCTGGGTGTGTCCGAAGCACAATTGCTGGCAACCAACATCGGCAAGGGCGTGACGCGCCTGCAGGCGGACGGCAATCAGCCGCGCGAAATCATGCGCGCCGCGCTGGACCTGGGCCTGGTGCAAGCGATCACGCGCAATGAAAACGGCGTCATCGAAACGACGGGCGTGGCCAGCAAGTTCAAGCAGGCGGGCGACAAGTCGGAACAGGCCGACGCGAAACAGGATCCGGAGACAGAGGCGCGCCAGCGCAATATCGCGGGCGGCTACCTGGGCGGCCAGATCGACTTGCGTTTCCACTTTGAAAACTGGAAATATGCATTTGCCGTGGAACAGCCTGGCCGCGACGGCAAGCCGACGCGCAGCCTGCAATTCTTTGACGCCAACGGCACGGCCGTGCACAAAATCTACCTGCGCAACGAGCCGGGCGTGGCCGTCTACGATAAATTGGTGGCGACCTTCCGCGCGCCCCAGCAAAGCGCCGAACTGAACGTGCTGGCCGTGGCGCCGAAGGCGGCGGAAAAGCCGGACAGCGAGATCGACGTCAAGGAATTTCAGCTGGCCTGGAAAGACATGACGGACGTGCACCAGTTTGCGCAAATCATGCGCGAATTCCACTTGACGCGCGAGCAGGCCCTGCGCCTGGCGCCGGCCGGCGTGGTCGAGCGCGTGACGCCGCAAGCGCTGCGCACCCTGCTGGAAAACGCGGCCAGGGACAAGGTTGCCATCATGGTCTTCCTGGGCAACGACGGCTTGACGCAGATCTACAGCGGCAAGATCGAGAAAACCATGGCGGCAGGCGGCTTCTTCAACGTGCTGGACCCGGACTTCAACCTGCACATCCGCGACACGGCCCTGCGCAGCGGCTGGGTCGTCAAGCGCGGCGGCGTCACTTCCGTCGAGTTCTTCGACAACGACGGCACGCAAGTGGTCTCCTTCTTCGGCGTGCGCGAGCGGGGCAAACCGCAGCCGCAAAGCTGGGTGGACCTGGCTGATTCCTTGCCTAAGGCTAAGTAGGTAGCAGCAGAGTTGCCGCGCGCCGTACCGGCGCGGCAACACTTCAGTGTGGGTGCCGCGTGCCGGTCTCATGTCTGAAGCACAATAGTGGTATGCTGATTGCAAGGCCGCAGCGATCGTGTCTGCGTGCTGGTTCCTGAAGAGAGGCAATCATGGCAACCATCATGGCGAACGGCCTCAACATAGCTTATGAAAGCCACGGCGACCCCAACGATCCGTGCGTGCTGCTGGTCATGGGTCTGGGCATGCAGCTGATCGCCTGGCCGGCGGACTTCGTCGAAGGCATCGTCGAGCAAGGCTTTCGCGTCCTGCGCTTCGACAACCGCGACAGCGGCCTGTCGAGCAAGATGGCGCAGGCGGGCAAACCGTATCTGCCGCTGGCCTACGTGAAAAACCTGCTGGGCTGGCCCCTGAAAACTTCCTACACCTTGAATGACATGGCGGACGACGCGCTGGGTTTGCTGGCGGCCTTGCGCATTGCCCAGGCGCATGTGATCGGCGTGTCGATGGGCGGCATGATCGCGCAAGTGATGGCGGCGCGCGCGCCGCAGCAAGTGCTCAGTTTGACTTCCATCATGTCGAGCAGCGGCCGGCGCGGCTTGCCCGGCCCCACGCGGGCCGCGCGCAACGCCTTGCTGCAACGTCCGAAACGCAATGCCAGCCGCGCCGAACTGATGGCGCACATGGCGGCCACCGTGCGCGTCATCGGCAGTCCCGCCTATCCTGTGTCGGAAAAACTGCTGTACCAGCGCATCGAGGCGGCGCTGGAGCGGGGCAGCTGCCCGGAAGGCGTGGCGCGGCAGATGGTGGCCATTGCCGCCTCGGGCGAACGCACGGCCTTGTTGCCCAGTATCAGCTGCCCGGCGCTGGTGATCCATGGCGCGGCCGATCCCCTGATCCCCGTCGCCTGCGGCATCGATACGGCGGCGCTGATCCCGGGCGCCACGCTCGAAGTGATCGAAGGCATGGGGCACGACATGCCGCCCCAGCTGATCGAGCGCCTGCTCGCCTTGATCGATGTGCATCTGCAAGGTAAGATGGCGCCCCAGATGCGCTCCCAGCCGGCCTAGGCGCGCCCACCACTTTTGAAGGCACGGGCATTTTGAAGACACCTGAAATTGGCATCGCCATCGTGGCGCCCGGCGGTTGCGCGCCCGATGACGCGGCCGTGGCGCGCGGCATCGCCCGCCTGCAGGCGCAAGGCGCCACCGTCCACAATTATTACGATCCCGAACACAGCTTCCAGCGCTTCGGCGGCACGGATGCGGGCCGCCTGGCGCAGCTCAACGCGGCAGCCGCCGACCCGGACGTGCAAGTGGTGCTCGCCTTGCGCGGCAGCTACGGCATCAGCCGCATCCTGCCCGACATCGACTTTACCGCCATGGCCGCCAGCCGCAAGCTGTTCGTCGGCTACAGCGATTTTACTGCCTTCCACATGGGATTGCTGGCGAAAACGGGCCGCGCCAGCTTTGCCGGTCCCATGGTCTGCGATGATTTTACGCGCGACGAACCCGAGCAATTTACGCTCGACCAGCTGTGGTCGTGCCTGACGGGTCCCACACACGCGGTCACGGGCACGTCCGTTGGCAATCCGCGGCTTGAGGCAGTGGGCACCTTGTGGGGCGGCAACCTGGCCATGCTCGTGCATCTGCTCGGCACGCCGTATTTCCCGCAGGTCGACGGCGGCATTCTGTTCCTGGAAGACGTCAACGAGCACCCGTACCGGGTCGAGCGCATGCTGCTGCAATTGCTGCACGCGGGCGTGCTGCAACGCCAGCATGCGGTCGTGCTCGGCGACTTTTCCGCCTATAAATTGAGCCCCATGGACAGGGGCTACGATTTCGACGCCATGCTGGCTTACGTGCGCCAGCGCCTGCCCGTGCCCGTGCTGACGGGGCTCGAATTCGGCCACATCCGCCGGCGGGTCACCTTGCCGTTCGGCGGCCAGGCGCGGCTGCAATCGGATGCGTCCGGTTTCCGCCTGCAGGTCAGCGATTACCCGACCCTGGCGCGCCCCTGAACTCCGTGAGCGCCAAACCCGGCAGGTTGCTGCAGCTCGACGTGCTGCGCGGCATCGCCGTGTTTGGCATCTTGCTGGTGAATATCTGGGGTTTTGCCTGGGGCACGCTGTCCTTGCGCTATGGCACCTTGCCGGCGCAGCCGCCCGTGCTCGACCAGCTCGTCATTTTCGGCGTGGCGGCGCTGGCGCAGTTCAAGTTCTATCCCATCTTCGCGTTCCTGTTCGGTGCCGGATTTGCCCTGCAGACACGTTCCCTGCAACGCCAGCTGGGCAGCTGGGAAGCGGCGCAAGCGGCCTACCGGCGCCGTTTGCGCTGGCTGCTCGTGTTCGGCCTGCTGCACGGTTTCTGCATCTGGAGCGGCGACGTGCTGACCTCGTATGCGGTGGCCGGCATGCTGGTCCTGCCGCTGGCAGCGGCCAAACTGAGCCGCATACGCAACCGCGCCTGGCTGGTGGCGGCCGGTTTTTTGCTGTTCATGTGTTTGCTCATTCCCGTGGGGCAGCAGGGCGGCGCGCCGGACACGGCGCATGACTTGCAAAACTTCGCCACCCGCTACGCCACCTACACGCAAGGCAGTGTGTGGGCCGTGGCTAGGCTGCGCGCCAACGATTTCCTCGTCTCCTTGCTGTACGCCGCCGTCATGCTGCCGCATATCATCGTGCTGTTCCTGCTGGGCATCTTGTCCGTGCGCCTCGGGTGGCTGACGCAGCCGCGGCGTCACCAGCGCGTGTGGCGGCGCGTGCGTGCCGTGGGCCTGGGCGTGGGCTTGCCGTTCAACCTGCTGGCGGCGGGAGCCGTCGCGTGGCAGGTGGCCGATCCGTATCAGCAAGTGTTCGATACGGCCCTGTTCGAAGTGGGTCTGTTCGCCGGCGGTCCCGTGCTGGCGGCCGGCTATGTGGCGGCGCTGATGCTGGCCGGGCCCTTCCTGCTGCGTTGGCTGGGCGTATGGCTGGCGCCCGTGGGGCGCATGGCGCTGAGCAATTATCTGCTGCAATCCTTGCTCGGCACCTGGCTGCTGCAGGGGCCTGGGCTGGGCTGGGGCGCGACACTGCGTCCCGCCGAGATGCTGGGCCTGGCGTTCATCATCATGATGGGGCAGGTGCTGCTCAGCCGCTACTGGCTCAGATACTTCCGCCAGGGGCCGATGGAGGCGCTGTGGCGCCGGCTGGCGCGCTTGCCTTAATCCGATCCCCAGTCGAAGGCGGCTTGCGGCGACGCCGGCGGCGGTGCCCTGGGTTTGGCCGACGGCACGAGGGGATTATCGACGGCATGCCACTCGAACAAGTCCGCGTCGAGCATGCAGGTGCGCGCCAGGTGCAGCGCCTGCTCGGGCGTCAAGGCAGGGTCCAGCCAGCGGTGCGCGTCTTCCAGGCTGACGGCGACGGGGCGGCGGTCGTGGATATCGACCATGCCGCCCAGGCTGTCGGCCGTCACCAGCACGAAACCGGCTTCTTCCCGGTTGAATTTGTACGGCCCGAACTGGGCCAGCGCCAGCAGGAACAGGGGCGCGCGGTCCTTGCGGTGGATGTGCCATGGCTGCTTGCTGCCTTTTTCCCCCGTCCATTCATACCAGCCATCGACGCAGACGATGCCGCGCCCCGCGCGCAGCAAGGGTTTCCAGTAGGCACTTGCCAATTTTTCCAGCCGGGCATTGATGGCGATGGGGATTTTTTCTTGCCGGGGGCGGGCACGGCTTGCGCGGCCCAGGCGGGGCGGTAGCCCCAGAAGACGTCGTCGACCCGCTGCACGCCATCCTGGATATGCAGCACGGGCCGGTACGTGCCGGGCGAGACGTTCAGGTGCGGCTCGGCCTCGCTGTCGAACACCGCGTCCGTCCAGCCGAAGGATGACGCCAGCACGCGCGCCGTGTCATTTTGATCGAATCGTCCACACATGCTGAAATCATACCCGATCGTCATGTGGCACGAGCGCGCGTGCGTCCTTTTCGTGAGTGTGATCAAACGTACAGACTGGTGGCGGCATGTGGCGCACAGTGGAATCCAGTCAGATCCCTGACGCTATTTTTGCATCGGAGGAATTATGTCTTTTGAAAACCCCACCATCCACAAAGGCTTTACCATCAGCGCCACGGCCAGCCAGCGCCGCGATGGCCGCTGGGTCGGCTCGTACATCAGCCAGAACCAGGCGTGCGGCGCGTATGCGGACACCTGCGATTACGATGATTGCAGCAACGAAAAAGAAGCGCAGCAAGTGGCCTTGTCGATAGGCTGGCGCCTGGCCGACGGGGTGCCTGTGCGTTGAACCGGCCTTAGCGCTTGCCCCGCAGGGCCAGCAGCAAGCCCGCGAGCGGGAACAGCAGCACCGCGCCCAGCCGTACGGAGGTCAGCGACGCGGCTTTCACGCCCAGCACATGGGGCAAGGCCAGCAGCAACAGGGGAGCGGGCACGGCAATCACGAAGAAAAACAGGTACCACGAGTAGCCATTTTTCTTGGCCAGCAAGGCGATCAGCGCGCAGCCGACCAGGAAGACGAGCGGTAAATTCACAAATTCCATGGTGTTGAGTTTCCATCCGGGAAAGCGCGTCATTATACGCGCCACCCTGGATGGCCGGATGCGCTTGCCAGCGTCAGTTGCCGACGAAGTCCGGCGGCTGCGGCGCCTGTTTTCCGGCCAGTGGCCCGTCGGCCGGCAGCAGCGCCTTGATGGCGCCGTTATAGATGAGTTCCTGGGCATACGCCGATGCCTCGATCAAGGCCGCATGCACGGACTTGAAACTGCTCGGCGTTTCAATCAGCACGGGCTTGGCGTACACCTGCAGGGTATCGCCGCGCTTGCTGATCAAGATCATGCCCCGGTAGCGCCCATCCTTCTCCAGCGCCCCCGCCACATGAAACTCATAACCCCTGATCTGATGTTTTTGTTCCTGATCCATGTCTCCCGCCTCCAGACCTGATTGTCATGGGCCAGACCATGCCACGCGTATCGAACAGCAGAGTGTTTGATTTGTATCAATACGTCCCTTGAACGCATTCAACTAGCGTATCGACACTTGCTGCAAGCGTAGCGAGCGGAGGGGATGTGTGGCTGAGAAGCGCAACCGCACTTTGGTGCGGTGAGCATCGCCAGCCGCAAAGCCCCCGCGCAGTAGCTTGCGGCAAGCGTCCTCACCCAGCGCGAATGGCGCGGATCTGTTGGGCTGTTTCCTCGATCTCGCGATACGCTTCCTGGATGTAGCCATCGATCGGGTGCCCGTCCATCCACTCGAAATAGGCGCGCTCGTCGTGTTTGATGGCAAAAGGGACGTGGTGGTCGCGTATCGATTCGGCCGTTTCGCGCACCAGCGAGGCAAAAAGCAGCTCCAGAGTTTCCATGATGGTCACCTTGCGAGACAGGAATGCAGAGTATGGAATGTAGCACAAAGCGCGCCGCCGCCCACGCCGGCGCTGGTGCCGTGCGCGCCTGTTGGTCGCCCCCTCGTCAGGCCGGATGGCCGATATGCTCGTACAGGATCACGCAACCGATGACGATCAGCACCAGACCGCCCACCAGTTCGGCGCGCCGGCCCGCGATGGTGCCCAGCACGCGGCCCAGCATCACGCCCAGGGTCACCATGACGAAGGTGGAAAAGCCGATGGCGGCGGCCGTGACGACGATGTTGGCGCCCAGCAAGGCCAGGCCCGCGCCCACGACCATGGCGTCGATGCTGGTGGCCAGGCCCGTGACGGCCAGCACCCAGAACGAGTGCGACTGGGCTGGGGCTTCTTCCTCGTCGGCGTCGGAGAGGGCATTGCGTATCATCAACAGGCCGATGATGCCCAGCAGGCTGAAGGCGATCCAGTGATCCCACGCTTCCACGTAGGGCGCGGCCACGCTGCCCAGGGCCCAGCCGATGATGGGCGTGATCGCTTCGATGACGCCAAAGATCAGCCCCGTGCGCAGCGCCTCGCGCCATTGCGGCTTGTGCAGGGCGGCACCCTTGCCGACGGCGGCCGCGAAGGCATCGGTGGACATGGCAAGGGAGAGGGCGGCGGTGGCGGCGAAATTCATCGTTGGCTTTCAGTGAAACCTGGCTGGGATGTATGTATAAACTAGAAACCCGGCGATTCTACCCTACGTACAGCACCACCAACGAGGTCAACAGGCAATAGGCGCCAAAGAAATGCCAGCGGCCCTGTTCCAGCCAGCGCGACAGCCAGCGCAAGGCCAGCAAGCCGGCCAGGAACGAAAGCAGCATGCCCAGCAGGCTGGGACCGAGCAGGTGCAGCAGGCTGTTGCCGTGTTCAAGATGGTCCAGGCTGCCATTTGCCACGGCCTGGTAGAAGCGCCAGCCTTCCTTGACCAGCACGGCCGGCGTCAGCACGACGGCCAGGGCAAAGCTGAATTCTTCGGCGCGGCGCTGCGGCACGCCCATGGCGATGCCGGCCGAAATGGTGGCGCCCGAGCGGGAAAAGCCTCGGAAGGGCAGGCACAGGCCTTGCACGGCGCCGATCACCATCGCCTTGCCGATGGACAAGGTGCCATGCTGGCGCGCCTGCAGGCGCGAGGAGACGATGATCAGCACGCCGGCGGCGGCCAGCGCGGCGGCCATCAGTTTCGCGTTACCGAACAGGTGCTCGATTTCAAAGCCGGGCGCATCCTTGCTCATGACGTGCGTAATGCCTTTCAGCAAGCCGAAGCCGACGATGCCCGTCAGGGCCGTGGCGGCCACCAGCAGCAGCACATTGCTGCGCAAGGCGCTGGTCGAACTGAAATACGTGGCGCGCCAGGATTTCCAGAAATATACGATAACGGCGAACATGGTGCCGGTATGCAGCATTACCAGCAGCATGGTCAGCTCGGGCGACGTGGGGTCCAGCCCCATCAGCTTTTCCGCCATGATGACGTGGGCGGAGCTGGACACGGGCAGCAGCTCGGCGAAGCCCTGGACGATGGAAACGATAAATAATTGCAAAAAGCTCATGGCGGACGGCACTCAGGCGGGAAAAGCAGGGCCGCCGATTTTACCCGCCGTAGCGTGTGCCCGAGCCGTGCGCGCCATTACAGTTTGTCCATGTTGGCGCAGGCCAGCAGCACGCCGAGGGCCATCAGCAGCGTGCCGATCAGGCGGTCGATGGTCCGCTGGCGGCTGACCATGCGCAAACGAAAGCTTGCCTGCGAGAAAAAGATGGCCACCAGGGCAAACCACGCGAGGTGGATGGCGGACATGCACAGCCCATAGCCGAACTGCACACTCAATGGCGTGCCGGGCTGCACCACCTGGGTATAGGTGCTGATGACGAACAAGGTGGTTTTCGGATTCAGGGCATTCGTCAGCAAGCCGTTGAGCAAAATCTTATGCTGGGGCACGCGGGCCCCGCCCTGCAGGTCGATGACGAGGCCCGCGCGGTTGGCCCAGGTCTTCCAGCCGATCACGATCAGGTACAGGGCGCCGGCAAACTTGATGACCGTAAACAAGGCCGGTGAACTGGCGATGATCAGTCCTACGCCAAACATCGTATAGAACACGTGCACTTGCACGCCCAGCGCGATGCCGAGCGCCGCCAGCAGGCCCGCACGGCGGCCATGCAGATAGCTGTTGCGCGTGACCATCGCGAAATCGGGGCCGGGCACGATGGCGGCCAGCAGGGTAATCAATGCAACGGCAAGCAATGCAATCATAGGTCTTCCTCGGGGAGTGGCGGCCGCATGGCAATCGGTGAGTATTCATCGCCTGTTTGGGCAAGATCCTGCGCCCATGCCGGTGGCCGGAAGACACATTATCAAGGTACTGGCGGCCGATGAAAAACGATGTTATCTTGCCGATATGTGTGAGAAAAAATAACAGATCATGAGCAGGCAGACAGCACTCGGCAGCTTGCGTTTCTTCGAGGCGGCGGCCAGGCTGGGCAGTTTTGTCCAGGCGGCGGACGAGCTGCACGTGACGCACGGGGCGGTCAGCCGGCAAATTCGCCTGCTGGAAACGTCGCTGGGCACGGCCCTGTTCGAACGCCGCAACCGCGGCGTCTTCCTGACCGCGCCGGGCGCGCAGTTGCGCGACGCCGTCCAGCAGGCGTTCGAACGGCTCGACGCCGCCCTCGATGCGGTGCGCCAGCCGGCGCGTCAGGCGCCGCTGGTGGTGTCATGCGAGCCGACGATCGCGATGAAATGGCTGATCCCGCGCCTCGGCGACTTTTACCGGCGCCATCCGGAAGTGCCGTTGCACCTGTTCGCCTCGGGCGGGCCGGTGGCGTTCCAGCGCGATGCGGTGGACGTGGCGCTGCGCCGCAACGATTTTGCGTGGGATGGGGGATTGCTTGTGGAAAAGGTGTGCGACGAATGGATCGCGCCCGTGTGCGCGCCGGCCCTGCTGCGGCAAGGCAAGCTGGATCTGTCCGCGCAACGCCTGCTGCACACGGCGTCGCGCCCGGCCGCCTGGGCGCACTGGCGCGCCGCCGGCACGGACGACGGCAGTAGTTGCCACGGCCACGGCGACAGCCAGACTTACGAGCATTTCTATCTGAGTCTGCAAGCCGCTTGCGCCGGCCTGGGCGTGGCGATCGGCTCCGTCTTCATGGCGCGCGAAGACCTCGACAGCGGGCGCCTCGTCGCGCCCCTGGGTTTCCGGCGCGACGGCAGCGGCTATTTCCTGCTGTCGCCGCTGCCGTTCGACGGCGATGCGCGTCGCACCACCTTGCTGCACTGGCTGCGCGAGCAGATGGGGCAGGCGCTGCCGGTGGCGTAGCCGTCCTGCTTACTGGGGCGCGGCGGCCGGCTTGAACACGGCGCGGAACGCTTTTAACGCTGCCGGATGGTAGATGGTGCCATGGGTTTCGGCCGGCATCTTTTCTTGGTGCCATTGCAAGCCGGGCGGCGCCTGTTTTGCCAGCACGTCGGCCAGGCGCGCCACTTCCACGGCGATGCCCGCTTCGCTGCTGGACGCCAGGTACAGGCTGTGCTTGCCCGGCTTGCCCTTGGCCAGCAGGGCCGCCGCCTGGCGCGGCAGGGCGCCCTGGTTCCACCACAGGCTGGGGTCGAAGGCCAGGTAGTGGTCGAACAGCTGCGGTTCCAGCAGGTATGTTTCCACCACGAACAGGCCCGCCAGCGATTCGCCGACGATGGCCGTCTCGCCCGTCGTGCGGTAGCGGCGTTTGACTTCCGGCATCAGTTCATCGCGGATGAAGGCCCGGTAGGCTTGCGAGCCGCCCACGACGGGCGCGATCTTGCGGTCTGCCGCGCTGTCCGTCGGCCCCGTCAGGTCGCGCCGGCGCTGCGTGTTCTGCATGCCGACCAGCATGAACGGGCGCATGGTGCCGTTGGCTACCGACACCTGCAGCAAGCCGGCCACGTGCAAGAAGTCTTCGGCCACACCGCCGTCCGGCATGTACAGCACGGGCAGCGGCGCGTCGGGCGGCGTATCCCAGGCGCGTGCCACATACACATTGATGTGGCGCTGTTCCTTCAGCGCCTGCGAGTCGATCGTGAAACTTTCGCCGATGACGAGCGGCGTGGCCGCGCTGGCGGCAGCATTGGCCGTAGCGGCGGGCGCGGCAGTAGCGAGGTGGAAGGAGCTGGACAGCAGCAGGGCGGCGGTGAGGTGCAGTGCAAGGCAAGAGCGGCGCATGTTTTCCCGTGATAAATAAGTTGGATGGATGGCATGTACTCGTATAGACATGCCATCAAGCAATTCTATCTTATCTTTGAGGCAGGCTTACTTGATCGTCAATAGCTTGCGCTCGCGCACGATCCCCGCCTTGTCGATCGTGTAGGCAACCAGCAGGGCGCCATCCTCGGCGCAGGCGTGACAGGTGATCAGGGGCGTGGAAAACAGTGCGCTCTGGCCGCCATCGGCGGTCGCCGTGCTGCCGACGAAGTCGGCGGGAGCGAACGGCACGGCGTCCGGGTGGGCGGCGGCAAACGCGCGCCAGGCCAGTGTGGCGCGGTCTTCCTCGCGCACGGAGTCCTCGTCGACGTCGATGGCGGCGCCATCGCTGCCGATCAGCAAGGTGCCTTCATTCGTGTTGGCGCGGAACGGATAGGTGACGGTGGCCAGGGCCGCCTTGCCCAGCGGACGCCAGGCCGAGATGAAGCCCGCCTTGTCTGCCTTTACCAGCATCCTGGCGGCGGCGATGGCTTGCGGGTGCGCGCCGGAGCGCTGCATGGTGCGCAGCAGGCAGACGTCGGGCGCCGTGGGCGATTGTTCGCTGCGGCAGGCCGACAGCGAGCGCTCCTGCCACACAGCGCGCGCGTCGATGGGGCCCGTTTCCAGGGCATGGGCCGCCTGCATGGCGGCCAGGACGGAGAAAGCAACGATGGCGCAGCCGGCTGTGTGGCGGGAAAAACGTGTGGGCATGGGGAGTCCTTTCAGTGCGGGAAACAAGGTATCGTCACCGATTATAGAAGGCGGGCCGTGCCCGCCCGCGCACCGCAGGCCCGTTCAGCGCTTCTTTGCCGCCGCCTGGCGCAGGGCCCTGGCTTCCTGCTTGTTGGGAATGTGCGGCCGCGTGGCCAGCTCCGCCTTGACGGCGGCGATGGCGGCGCCGAACTGCTGTTCGGCCTGCGCGGGGCTGGCGCCCGCATAATCCTGTTGATTCGATTGCGCGGCCCGCAGCCGGCGCAGCAGCGCCAGCAATTGCCTGGCGTGCAGGGCGGGCAAGTCTTGCGCCAGCGCTTGCGCGACCACCGCGCCTTCCACATGCTCGGGGTCGATCAAGCGCAGCAAGGCCAGGCCCGCGGGCTGTGGTGCCGGTGTCAATTTGTCCATCCAGCCATTCTAAACGAGGCGAGGATTACAGGTATTCCCAGATTTCATCGAAGGTTTCGCGCGCGAAATCGTTGCGCCAGGCTTCCGAGTTCTTTTCGCGGCTGACGGCAAACACGGCGCGCCATGCCTGCTTCGGCGAGCTCGTGTAGGTGGCGGCGATCTTTTGCAGGCCGGCTGTGCATTGTTCAACCTTGCAGCCGCTCTTCGCCAGTTGCTGGGCGGCAGGTGCCCATGCCACCGGCACCTTGACGACCTGGCATTCGAAGCTGACGGCAGCCGTCTGCATGCCGTTTTCCACCGTCACCGGGGCCGCCTTCGTGGCCCGGCATAGGGCGCCATTCTTGGCGGCGATGACATTCGCGGCCAGCTGTTCGGCGGCAGGCGTGACGGCCGCGCGCATGGCGGCGGGGAACAGGTCGGCGATCAGCTTGCCGGTTTCCGTCGGAAACTTGGCATCGGCCGCCTTCAGGTCGCTGTACGACGCGTATTCGGCGCTCTGCTTGCCCGCCAGGCGGGTGGGGCGCAGGTAGGCGTTGAGCTTGGCGACGCTCGCTTCATCCTGGTTGATGATGGTCTTGATGTACAGGTTGGCCACCTCGATGGGTGCCAGTTCCACGGCGGTTTCCGCGGCGATGGCGGGCTGGGCCAGTGCCACGGCGGTAGCCAAGGCTGCCGCCAGCAGGGCAGTGCGCGATGTTTCTTGTGTTTGGTGCATGTATTTTCTCCACGATTCAATGTCAGGCGCCAAAAAATGCTTTATAGCAACTATGGCGCGCGCATTATAGATGGTAAAAGTCATAACGTTGCGCACAGATGGTTGCGCACCTCAGGCGTCCGCCTTGCTGGCCGCTTCCAGCAAGGCCAGCAGCAGTTCCTTGCGCCGTCCGTCCGCCTTGCGCGCCAGGGTGGCCAGTTTTTCCAGCTTGCCCCAGATGGGATACAGCATGTGCTCGACCAGATAACCTTCCAGCCCTTGCAGTTGCTGGCAGAACAGTTCCAGCTTCTCCACTTCTTCCAGTTCCGCCTGGATCTTGACCTTGGCGTTATCCGTACAGGCGCGCAGGCACGCGGCCAGCACGGGAGCGGAATCGCGCGTCACGCCATGCTTTTCGGCAAAGGCCGCCGTGAACTGGTCCTGCACGGACTGGTGTTCCTCATCGACGTTGGCCATGTAGTGCTGCACCAGCGGGAAATAACGGGCGTCGAGCAAGCCCAGTCCGAACGTGGCATAGCTGCCGGGCATGCAATTCTTTTCACCCTCCGTGTCCGCATAGAATTCGAATTGCTCGATGGCGGCGCGCGCATACGCTTCCAGCTGCGGCTGCAGGGCGGGATAGGCGAGGGCGTTGGCAAAGAAGCGGTGCGTATCGGATTTCGCCAGTCCCTTGATCGGCAGGTATGCCTTGACCTTGGACTTGAGCTTGATCTGGCAGCTTTTCGGGAAACCGTTGCTCAGCAAATGCGTGATGAAGGCCAGCGCCTGCGCATACGCGCCTTCCTCTTCCTTAGCAATCGCGATGCTGATGGTGGCAAACACGTCGTTGGCGCGGCATTCCAGCTGCGCGTTTTTCAGGTGGATGGCGTCGGGCGCGAAAGTGCCGCTGCCTTCCTTGAGCATGCGCACGGCCCGTTCGCTGCCCAGCTCGCGCGCGATGTCGAGGAATTTGACGCCCGTCGACTTGGCGTAGCTCGGTTCGTGGCGCAAGATCATCACTGCGCCATACAGCAGCAGGTCGATGGGCGCCAGCGCCTGCGTGTCAAGCGCCGCGTCCGCTTTCAAGGTGTATTCGGTGGCGCGGTAGCTTGATTGCTGCACGTCATAGAACTGCGGCAGAAACTGCTTTTCCGCCCACGCCGACACGGCCTGGATGATATCGCTGCGGTGCTCGGCCAGCGCTTGCGGACGCGACTTGTTCAGCTGCTCGATGCGCTGGAACTGGGCGATCGTCCAGGCGATATCGGGTTGTGGGAACAGGTGGGGGTCGAGCAGGTGGCGCGCCAGGAAGAAGGTTTCCAGCTTTTTCGTCGGCCGCTTGCCGCGCTCGAGTTTTTGCGTGACGTAGTTGTGTATGTGCTCGAGCAAGGTTGTGCGCTTGTCTTCATTGACATACTCGAGCAGGTTCAGGTGCAGCGTACCCTGCGCCGTCCGGAACTTGCCGCGAAAGCTGAATCGGTAATCGACGAAGGGCGTGTCGGCCAGTGTTTCCAGCTTCGCTTGCACCATGGCAGCGAGTTGGGGCGCGATGCTGTCGCGCACGACGGCTTCATCGAGGTGCGATGGCGTCCGCGTTGCGACATCGGCGGCATCGGTCAGATGGAAATCGTCCGCCGTGGTGCGTCCGGGTTTGTAGTCGAGTAATAAATCATTGAAGATACCCATCTGCAAGGTGGTCCGGTTGACGGCGTCTTCCAGGTCGGTGCGCTTCAGGCGCTCGACAAACCACGCCTCCACGGCCGCCATCATTTCCGTCGTTGCCTGTTCTAAAAGTGTGCTCATTGACTTCCTTGCCTTGTGCGCGACAGTGCCGTCGGTTGCCGTCACGATCATGTTTTATATAAAGCACTATTTTAGGTGGCCGGGCCTGGATGGGACAAGGGGCGCACGGTTGTCCGGAGGGCGCGGCGAGGTGGCTGATGCCGATAGCACAGGGAATGGCCAGCACGGCGCCAGGCAGGCGCGCGGTTAAATATGTACGGTAACAGACGGTAGTTGGCTAGCCATCGCGCTACGCTTGCCCGTTATTGAACATTGATATTGCCGGAAACGCCATGATGCATTTATTCCCAGCGAAAAATCGCGCCCAGCTTGAGCGCCGCTGTTCGGCCATTCCGTCAGCCAGGTGGTGCCCGGGGCCAGCGCAGCGTATGCACAGCGGGGTGCCCGGCCATGCCCTATGAAATTTTGCGCGACAGTATCGCGCTTGAGCCGGCGGGCGATGCCATCCGCTTCCATCTGACCGTCTTCGGGGCGGAAAAGACTTGCCGCATTACCGCGACGGCATTGCACAGCCTGGAGCAGGGGCAGGGCGGCGATCTGCTGCGCATCTTCGATGCCCACCGCCTGCGCATCGGCCAGCGCGCCTTCGCTTACCTGAGCCGGGATCTGCTGGTCAGCAGCGTGGTCTTGCGCGCCCTTGATTTTTAGATACTATTTCCAGTGCCGTCGCCCGTGCCCGCGCCAGATATGGCATTTCCGCACAGATCGTCAAGTAAATGCAGGTATGGCTGGACGGAAATGTTACATCTCGGTATTCTGCGCATCTGATACTTATTTCTATACAGAAAAAGGTAAGAGGGCGGTTGGCGTTGGCGGCAACGCGGCGCACTGCCACGCAAGGTCGGGCATGCAAAGGTGAAGTCGTCCGCTTGCTGAGCGAAACGGTCGTGTTTCGGCGCGCGGCGGGCAGGGAACAGTGCTGTCATCTTTAAAATAGTAGGAGAGGTTGCTCATGGATGCAGAAAAGGATGTTGTGTACGGTACAGAAGATTTGTTGATGAGTTTGTGCAACTCGGTGGTTCGGGTGCTCAACGTGGCAACGCAAAGCAAGGTCAATTATTCGGGCATGGTGCAGCGCATCACCAAGACGGGCCTGAAGCCGGACATCGGCTGCTTCGTCATGTTCGATGGCGGTTTCACGGGTCTGGTGGTGCTCAATTTCGCCGCCGATACGGCGATGGAAATCTACGAGCGCTACATGTTGCACATGGGTATGCCGAAGTCGGAGCTGGCCAGCTTCTACACGTCGGACGAAGTGTCGAACATCATGGGCGAGTTGATGAACCAGATCGTGGGCGACTTCACGGGCAAGGTGCGGCGCGAGCTGCAAACGAACATCACCCAGAGCCAGCCGAAGATGCTGGTGCTGAACAAGCAGGTGATGCTCAGCGTCGACACGCCGCTGGACCGCCCGGAAATGCGCCGCGTCACTTTCTATACAGAAAAGAACAATATTTTCTATCTGGAACTGGCGATTGACCGTACCGAGTTCATCAAGCTGCACGATTTCGATTCGCGCGAAGTTGACGCCGATTCGCTGATGGATAGCGAATATGCTAACCGCGAACGCGACGCTGCCCCGGCGCCTGCGGCGGAACCGGAAGACGACGACAACGCCGACCTGCTCAAATCGCTGGGCATGTAAACTGTCTCTGCCGCTGGCGGCACCGTTGCCGCCGCCAGCGCACTCAATCGTGCAGTGTCTTGCTCATGAAGACCCGGCTCGTGCCGTCGGGATGGCAGGCAATCTCGCCGAAGCGGCGCCAGCCGCGACGCTCGTAAAATTCGGGCGCCTGGAAACTGATGGTGTACAGCACCGCCGAGGCGCAGCCGCGCCGGCGTCCTTCTTCCTCGAACTGCGCCAGTACCTGGCTGCCCAGTCCCAGCCCCCGCAAGGCGGCGGGCAGATAAAACAAATCGAGAAACAGCAGGCCCAGCGAGGTCCTGCCCATGGCGCCGCCCAGCACGCGCTGGCTGTCGCGGTCGCGCACGACCACGCTCAATACCTGCCTGTCGCTATAGCCGGTGATGGCATCGTTATAGGCATTCAAGCCATCGAGGATGGTTTGCTCGACTTCTGCGTCGAGCGTGGCGCTGACGGAAATGGTGTACGGCAAGGCGGTATGCGGGTGTGCAGGCATGGCGGACAGGAAAATAGTCGATAACTGTATGAATATACAGTATTCTGATTATTTCTGCCCATTTCGTTGCGGCAACGTCAATGTTTCCATGCGGCGCATGCCCACCATGCCGCTGTGCTGGCTGTCGTCGAGCGACCAGTATTCGAGCGCATACGCATAGTTGCCGTCGACAATGGTCAGCGATTCCTTCTGACGGCCGTTGGGCGCCTTGTAATACAGGCGCCGCGCGGGCCTGCCATCGACCGTGTGCCTGAACGCCTGCGGGCTGAGGGAGGCGCGCTTGCCCGCCTTGCCCGCCATCGACATTGCCGTGATCGTCACGTAAGCGCGGTCCGGGCAGCGCGCCAGCAGGTGGGCGCCGCTCAGGACGGTGGGCTGCGTCCGGTCCAGCGGGAAACCGAACGGCTGCATGCCGACGATATCGCGGCAATCCATCTGCTGCGCCAGGGACGTCAGCACGGCCGGGTCGAGCGCGCTGGCATAGTGTTTTTCGGCGGCCTGCACCTGGCCCAGCGCCAGGCGGCGCTCCAGTTCGGCCAGCGAGATATCGCTGGGCACGGGCAGCGGTGCGGGGGCGTCGGGGTCGGCCGCGCTCGATGCTTCCGCCTGCATGCGCGAAACGACGGAGTGGCTGCTCCCGGCTGTGCCATCGAGGGCGTGGGCGAATGGCGCGGCGCCGGCAAGGACCATCGCCAGCGATAAGGCCGTGTGTTTCAGCATGAAATCTCCTGCAATCCGAGGCAAAACGACACGCATTGTGTCTCAGATCGCCTGCGCATGCGCGTTCCTTTCCTTTAACGTGCAGCCATCGCCGACGCAATCTCGATCGAACTCAGTTTCCAGCCCCACACGCCATGGCGCAGCAGGACCAGCGCGCCTTCCTGCGCATTGCCGTCCTTGGCGCGCACGACGAAGGTGTTCACGCCGGCATAGCCTGCGGAATACTCGGCTTTTTTCGCTGCGCCGTCGGCGGGCGCGTCCGCACGCGTATCCGTATCCGCCTGCGGGCTGACGGCGCTCTTGTTGACCAGCGCCACCACGCCGGCGGGCGAGACCATGGCGTCGACCATCTTGCCCAGCATGGCGCTGGCGATCGACTGGCCCAGGGCGGCCAGCGGATTATCGCTGCCGGCGGTCGCCGCGATGCTGCGCGCCATGCTCGCCTCCAGTTGCGTCTTGACGCTGGCGCGCAGGGCGGGGAAGTCCACGTGTTCGGCCAGGGCGTCGGCGTTGCGCTCGGCCAGGGCGGTCTTGATCTGGTGCAAGGCATAGTAGGGCGACGCAAAGGCGGTCGCTGCGATGGCAATGGCGGCCACGGCGGCGGCGATGGGGATTTTTTCAAGTGATGCCTGTGAGGTAGAAGGTGGAAAACGGATGCCACGCAGCGTATCCGCTAAATTGAAATACGGCAATCGTATTTTCTTGCCATTATTTCTCCGCATGCACTCGAGTCTTCCTTGGCGGGCCGCTATAGAGTGATGAGGGTGGGTGCTGTATAATGGGAGAAAAGTACCTAACTACCTGTTTTCACTGGATAAAGACCTCACTAATGCTTTCAACCGCAAATATTACGATGCAGTTTGGCGCCAAGCCATTGTTTGAGAATATCTCCGTCAAGTTCGGCGACGGCAACCGCTATGGCTTGATCGGCGCCAACGGCTGCGGCAAGTCGACGTTCATGAAGATCCTCGGCGGCGACCTGGATCCGTCGGGCGGCAACGTCATGCTCGACACCAACGAGCGCCTGGGCAAGCTGCGCCAGGACCAGTTCGCGTTTGAAGACATGCGCGTGCTCGACGTCGTCATGATGGGCCACACGGAAATGTGGGCCGCCATCCAGCAACGCGACGCCATCTACGCGAACCCGGAAGCGACGGACGACGACTACATGCAGGCCGCCGAACTGGAAGGCAAAGTGTCCGAATACGACGGCTACACGGCCGAATCGCGCGCCGGCGAACTGCTGCTGGGCGCCGGTGTCGCCATTGACCTGCATCAAGGCCCGATGAGCAATGTCTCGCCAGGCTGGAAGCTGCGCGTGCTGCTGGCGCAGGCGCTGTTCTCGAATCCGGACATCCTGCTGCTCGACGAACCGACGAATAACCTGGACATCAACACGATTCGCTGGCTGGAAGACGTGCTCAACGAGCGCAACTCCACCATGATCATCATTTCCCATGATCGCCACTTCCTGAACCAGGTCTGCACCCACGTGGCCGACATGGATTACGGCACCTTGAAGATTTATCCGGGCAACTACGACGAATACATGTTCGCCTCGACCCAGGCGCGCAACCAGCAGCTGGCCAACAACGCGAAAGCGAAAGACAAGGTTGCCGAACTGCAAGAATTCGTGCGCCGCTTCGCCGCGAATAAATCCAAGGCCCGCCAGGCGACGTCGCGCGCCAAGCAGATCGAAAAGATCAAGGTCGACGACATCAAGCCATCGTCGCGCGCCTATCCGTTCGTGCGTTTCGACGGCGAAAAGAAATTGCACCGTCTGGCCGTGGAAGTCGAGAATATCTCGAAAGGTTTTGATCGCCAGCTGTTCAAGAACTTCAGCATCATGGTCGAAGCGGGCGAGCGCATCGCCATCATCGGCGCCAACGGCGCCGGCAAGACCACCATGCTGCGCTGCATCGCGGGCGACATCGCCGGCCTGCAGCCGGACCAGGGCCGCGTGAAGTGGGCGGAAAACGCCAACGTGGGCTACATGCCGCAAGACCCGACGGAAGATTTCGCCAAGGACACGAACCTGACCGACTGGATCGGCCAGTGGACGAAAGAGGGCGACGACGACCAGGCCGTGCGTTCCATCCTGGGCCGCTTGCTGTTCGGCGGCGACGATGTGAAAAAGGCCGTCAAGGTGCTGTCCGGTGGTGAAAAGGGCCGCATGATGTACGGCAAGCTGATGCTGGGTCGCCACAACGTGCTGATGCTCGATGAACCGACCAACCACATGGACATGGAATCGATCGAATCCTTGAACATCGCGCTGGAAAAATACGCGGGCACCCTGATCTTCGTGTCGCATGACCGCGAATTCGTGTCTTCGCTGGCCAACCGCATCATCGAAATCAAGGAAGATGAAGTGGTCGATTACCGCGGCAATTACGAGGATTACCTCAAGAGCCAGGGTATCGATTAATTGGTACGCTAACGTTGCGTCGGATTACGCGCTGTGCGCTAATCCGACCTACGTCAGGGTGAGTTACCCGGGTTGGTCGCGTAGGTCGGATTTGCGGGGCCGCCGAGGCGCAGCGTAATCCGACATGACAAGGCTGACCACCCAGCACCACACCGACGCGCCGCGGTCCATTCGTTCCGGCGCACCTGCTTCATTGCAATCGTGCCGGTCTATCCCGTTTTTGTTTGACACAGCCATGCAAACTTTAGCCATCAAATCCGTCGAGTACGAACATCCACAAGACGGAGCCAGCTGCACTGCCCACGCCTGGGCACGCACGCCAGCGACGCCGTCCCCGGCTGAAAAAGCCGAACTGATCACGCGCATCAAGCGCCTGCTGATCGAGCGCGAAGCCGTGCTCGTTGCCCACTATTACGTAGATGCCGACCTGCAAGACCTGGCGGAAGCCACGGGCGGCTGCGTCTCCGACTCGCTGGAAATGGCCCGCTTCGGGCGCGACCATCCGGCCAAGACCCTGGTCGTGGCCGGCGTGCGCTTCATGGGCGAAACGGCGAAGATCCTCAGTCCCGAAAAAACCGTCCTGATGCCCGACCTCGACGCGACCTGCTCGCTCGACCTGGGCTGCCCGGTGGATGAATTCACGGCCTTCTGCGACGCCCATCCGGACCGCACGGTCGTGGTCTATGCCAACACCAGCGCGGCAGTCAAGGCGCGCGCGGACTGGATGGTGACCTCGTCGATCGGCCTCGACATCGTTGCCCACCTGCATGCGCAGGGCAAGAAAATCCTGTGGGCGCCCGACAAGCACCTGGGTTCCTACATCCAGAAGCAGACGGGCGCCGACATGCTGCTGTGGCAGGGCAGCTGCCTCGTGCACGACGAATTCAAGGGCATCGAACTCGATTTGCTCAAGGAAGAGTATCCACAAGCCAAGGTGCTCGTGCATCCGGAGTCGCCCGCGAACGTGGTGGCCCTGGCCGACATGGTCGGTTCCACGTCGCAAATGATTGCGGCAGCGCAAACCATGGACACGGACACTTTTATTGTCGCCACCGACAACGGCATCCTGCACAAGATGCGCGCGGCCGCGCCAGGAAAACGTTTCATCGAAGCGCCCACGGCCGGCAACAGCGCCACCTGTAAAAGCTGCGCGCACTGCCCGTGGATGGCCATGAACGGCTTGCTGAACCTGGCGCAGACGCTGGAAAACATGCACAACGAAATCCACGTCGATCCCGCCGTCGGCCAGCTGGCCGTGCGTTCGATCAATCGCATGCTCGACTTCGCCGCCGCCAAGAAGGCGGGCCTCAAGCCGGGCGCGGACCTGGCAAAAGAAACCACATTGTTCCAAGGAATCGGTCCAGCATGAGTACCCTCGTTAATTCTTTCGCTCCCTTCGATCCCGCCCTGGCGCGAGCCTTCGAGGGCAATTTGCTGGCCGCCTTGCTGGAAGACGTGGGCCAGTGCGACCTGACGGGCGAACTGGTGCCGCCCGACCATATCGTCACGGCCCGTGTCATCGTGCGCGAAGCGGCCGTGCTGTGCGGCGCGCCATGGTTCGAAGGCATCATGAAAAGTCTGGACCGCAGCATCGATATCGTCTGGCATTACGCCGAAGGCGACATGATGACGGCCGACAGCGTCGTCTGCACGATCCAGGCGCCGGCGCGCGCCTTGCTCACGGCCGAGCGCAGTGCCCTCAACTTCCTGCAACTGCTGTCGGCCGTGGCCACGGCCACGCGCCGCTATGTCGACGTGGTGGCCGGCACCAACGCGTCCATCCTGGACACGCGCAAGACCTTGCCTGGGCTGCGCCTGGCGCAAAAGTATGCGGTGCGCGTGGGCGGCGGCAAGAATCAGCGCCTGGCCCTGTACGACGGCATCCTGATCAAGGAAAACCATATCGCGGCGGCCGGCGGCGTCAGCCAGGCCCTGGAAAACGCGCGCAACCTCGACGCGGGCGTGCCCGTGCAGATCGAGGTGGAAACCCTGGCGCAATTGCAGGAAGCGCTCGATGCGGGCGCCGTCTCCGTCTTGCTCGATAACTTCAGCAACGACATGCTGCGCGAGGCCGTGGCATTGACGCATGGCCGCGCCTTGCTCGAAGCGTCGGGCGGCATCAATGCCGACACCGTGCGGGCCATTGCCGAAACGGGCGTGGACCGCATCTCGATCGGCAGCCTGACGAAGGACGTGCGGGCCACCGATTACTCCTTGCGCATCGTCGGCTGATGAGGAGAGCAGGGCGGCGCTTGCTGGCCTTGGCGCTGCTATGGCCGGCGCTAGTTGTGCCATCGCAGGCCCCAGCCCGGGAACTGCTGGCCGTGGGCGCGCAGTTCGAGCGCGTGTTCGAATACCAGGACGGCGGCGAGTATGGCGGCCTGGGCGCGGAACTGCTGCGCCTGATGGCGGCGCGCACGGGTAACACCGTGCGTTTCCGCATGGTGCCGTGGGCGCGCGCGCAAGCCATGCTGGTGCAGGGGCAGGCCGATATCCTGATCGGCCCCTACAAGACGCCCGAGCGCATCGCCAGCATGGCGTTTTCCGATAAGCCCTTCTATCAGGACCAGATGGTCTTTTATACGCGCCAGGACGCCAGCTTCGGCTGGGATGGCGACTACGCGGCGCTGAAGAACCGCCGGGTGGTGCTGCTCAATGGCTGGGCCTATGGCGCCGAGTGGGAACGCGTGCGGCCCGGTTTGCAGGTCAGCGTGGCCAACACGGTGGAAAATGGCTTGAAGATGCTGGTGCACAACCACGTCGACGTGTTCATCAGCAACCGCCGCAATACCGATCCCGTCGTCGCCCGTCTCGGCTATGGCCGCCAGGTGAAACCGCTGCCCAAGGTCATCGAAGTGCAGAATGGCTATTTCGCCTATCCCCGCTCGCCCGCGTTCGACAAGCTGCGCCTGCAGTTCGACCAGGAATTGAATAGCCTGATCGAGACGGGCGAACTGAAACGGCTGGGCAAACGCTACGACGTCGGCATACCCTGACACTGGCTATCTTTGCCGCGTTTGACGCGCCTCAAGCATGCTGCATGGCCGGGTTCTACCCTGAAAGCAGGCGGTGCCACACCGCCATCACGCCGAGGGGAATGCCATGGATACGCAGCGCATCAAGCAACTGATCTGCACCGTTTTCGCCATCTCGCTGGCCGCGGCCCTGTTTGCCTGCGGCGGCGGCCATCATCACCACCCACCGGCCGCGAGCGCCTATGCGGTCACCAGCCTGGTGTCGGACACGCCCGCCTTGCCGGCCGCGCACACGGACCCCAACCTCGTCAACGCCTGGGGCGTGGCCTTCAATCCACGCGGATTCGTCTGGGTGGCCGCGAATGGCACGGCGAAGTCCACCTTGTACGATGGCAATGGCGTGCCGCAATCGCTGGTGGTCAGCACGCCAGCAGGCCCGACGGGCATCGTATTCAACGGCACGCAAGACTTCAAACTGAGCCAGAACGGCGTGACGGCGCCCAGCCCGTTCATCTTCGCCAGTGAAAGCGGGACTATTTCCGCCTGGTCGCCCACGGTCAGCCCGACGACGGCCCTGGTCGTGTTCGACGGCAGCGCGGGCGGCAGCGCCTACAAGGGCCTGGCCATCTCGCGCTACGCGGGCGCCAATTACCTGTATGCGGCCGATTTCCACAACGGGCGCGTCGACGTCTTCGATGCCAGCTTTGCCAGGGTCGCCCTGCCTGGCGCATTCAGCGACCCCGGCTTGCCGGCCGGCTATGCGCCGTTCGGCATCCAGGCCATTGGCGAGCGCATCTATGTCGCGTACGCGAAGCGGGAAGCCAGCGGCGACGATGAAGAGGCCGGCGCCGGCCTCGGCATCGTGAATGTATATGATACGGGCGGCAACTTGCTCAAACGGCTGGTGAGCGGTGGCGCCCTGAATGCGCCCTGGGGCATGGCGCTGGCGCCCGCCGATTTCGGCACGGCCAGCAATATGTTGTTGATAGGGAATTTTGGCGATGGCAAGATCAATGCCTATGACCCCGACACGGGCACCGCCGCTGGTGCGCTGCGCAAGACGGATGGCACGCCGCTGGCGATCGATGGCTTGTGGGGCATCGCCTTCGGCAATGGCCTCAACAGCCAGCCCGTCAATACGCTGTTCTATGCGGCCGGGCCAGATGACGAGACGCATGGGCAATACGGGCGCATCGATTTGAAGTAGGTGGAACGTCCCCGTGCGCCCGCAAGGGCGGCACGGGGATGGCCATGCTTACAGCTGGCGCGCCTCAAACGTATTGCACTGGGCAATCTGGCCGCTTTCGATGCCCTTGCTGAACCAGCGCACGCGCTGTTCCGAGGTGCCATGCGTAAACGAGTCGGGCACGACATGGCCTTGCGACTGGCGCTGCAGCGCATCGTCGCCGATGGCCGTGGCCGCTTTCAGGGCCGCTTCCACGTCGCCCTGTTCCAGGATCTTGCGGTCCTGGTTGGCGTGGAATGCCCACACGCCGGCAAAGCAGTCGGCCTGCAATTCCAGGCGCACGGACATGGCGTTGGCCTGGCGCTCCGATTGCGTGCGGCGCGCCTTGTCGACCTTCTCGGACAAGCCCAGCAGGTTCTGCACGTGGTGGCCCACTTCATGGGCGATCACATACGCTTCCGCGAATTCGCCCGAGACCTTGAAGCGCTGCTGCATCAGCTTGAAGAAATCGAGGTCCAGGTAGACTTTCTGGTCGCCGGGGCAATAGAAGGGCCCGCTGGCGCTCTGGCCCGTGCCGCACGCCGTCGGCGTGCTGCCGGAAAACAGCACCAGCGTGGGTTTTACATAGCTGCCGCCTTCGGCCTTGAACAGGGCGCCCCAGGTGTCTTCCGTATCGGCCAGCACGGTTTTCACGAAGCGGGCCATCTCGTCCGATTCGGGCGGCTGGCGCGCGGGTGACTGGCTTTGCTGGGTACTGATCTGGCCGCCGCCACCGCCGCTGAGCAGGTTGAGCAGGGTCAGGGGATTGACGCCCAGCACATACGAGCCGACGAGGGCGATGACGATGGTGCCGATGCCGATCGAGCGCCCGCCAAAACCGAAGCCGCCCCCACCGCCGCCCCCGCCGCCGTCTTCGCCACGGCGGTCTTCCACATTGTCGCTTTCGCGATTGCCTTCCCATTTCATGATATCTACTCCTGCTGTGCTTGTGCGATTGCGCTCTACGGTTGATGGATGACGCCTGAATATGCTTCTTGCGACGAATCTTGTTATTATCGCAGTAAACCACGCCGCGACAGGGGCGACAATGTTACCCTTTGCAACTTTCTATCGACTCCACAACAGGTACACGCATGGCGCTTGCCAACGATACACGCATTTCGCCCACGGCGGTGGTCCAGGCCCAACTGGACGCCTACAATGCCCACGACGTGGCGGCCTTGCTGGCCATCTATGCTGATGACGCACAGCAATTCCAGCACCCCGATACCTTGCTGGCCACGGGCAGCGCGCAGATCGGCCCCCGCTTCACGGCCCGTTTCGCCGCCAGCCAGCCGCAGGCGCAGTTGCTCAACCGTATCGCCTGCGGCAAGCTGGTGATCGACCATGAAATCGTCCATGGCGACACGCCGGACGGTGTTTCCGCGCAGGAATTAGTGGCCACCTACGAGGTGGAGCAGGGACGCATCCGCCGTGCCTGGTTCAGCTTTGGCGCCTCGACCTGCCTGCGTGTGGCGCTGCCGGCCGATGTGCCCGCCATGAATGCGCTGATCGCCCGTTCCGGGGTGGCGCTGAGCGCGGGATTCTATACGCCGGAACAGGCCGAGGCCGTGACGCGCCACGTGTTCGGCGTCGATACGCAGCTCGTTGCCGACCGCACGTATTTCGTCATCGAACGCGATGGCGCCATGCTGGCCTGCGGCGGCTGGAGCCGGCGCGCCACCCTGTATGGCGCCGACCGCGCCAAGAGCGGGCCGGACCCGCTGCTCGACCCGGCCAGCCAGCCGGGCCGCATCCGCGCCTTCTTCGTGGAACCGGCCGCGGCGCGCCAGGGCCTGGGCAGCATGCTGATGCGCCATTGCGAACGGCAGGCGCGGGCCGCCGGTTTTACGGCACTGGAACTGGCCGCCACCTTGCCGGGTGTGCCGCTGTACCTGGCCAGCGGCTTTGCCGTGACGGAAGATTTTCACCTGGACTTGCCGGGCGAAATACAACTGCCGCTGGCGCGCATGCACAAGCGGCTGTAAGGCCGCCTACCAGGGCAGCGGCGCCTTTTCTCCGTTGGCGTGCTCGCCGTAGTACAGCGACGGCAAAAAGCGCGACAGATAGGTAAATTCGCTGTAGCAATGGCGCAGCAAATTCAGGCCCAGCACGTCGGGCACGTCGCGCACGGGATTGAGGCTGTTGCGGCCCAGCAAGAAGCGGCTGCGCAGCACGCAGCCCGTCGGCGTATCGCGCGTCAGGTGCAGCATTTCGCCATCGAGCGGATCGCCGTACGGATCGAGCACGACGTAATCGCCAAAGCCGATGCGGGCGCAGACGGCGGCCGACAGGGCGCCGCTGTCCCTTGCCTGCCGCAGCTGCACCGGGTCAAAGACTTCCTTCGGATCATGGAACTTCAGCTTGGCTTTCACGGGCGGAATATCGCCCAGCGACTCCACCGCCTCGATCGAGGCGCCGTAATAGCTTTCTCCCTTTTTCCATGCATTGTTCCAGCCGTGATGGGCCACGTGGTCGTGCGGATGCCACCACTTGATGTGCTGCGTCGTCTCGAAAAAGGTAAACCACCAGTCCAGCATGCGCCCGCTGCAGCCGTGCAGCTCGGTGCGCGCCGCCACCAGCAGGCAGCCATCGTCGAGGCGCGTGATGCCCGTTTCCAGGTGCAGGGGAAACGGGTCGAGCAAGTCGCCCGTGCTGGTAATGCTCCATGGGAATGCATTGTGCGTGTAGCTCGTCATGTCGTTCTCCTTTGTTGGGGTGAGCCAATTATATATTAAAGAAACATGTATCGTTTCCTAAATGTGTTTCAGTGTAAAATTGTCCATCGATCAAACTTGGAGCCGGCATGCAGGAAGAAGGGAGCAAGGCAGAGAGCAAGGCTGTGCGTGGACGGGGCCGTCCGGCGCGTCCGCCCGAGGAGGCGCGCGATGCGGCCGTGCAGGCGGCCACCTGGCTGCTGTTGAATGAAGGTTATGCCGCCACGACCATGGAAGCGGTGGCGCGCCATGCGGGCATGGCAAAGAAGTCGCTGTATCAGTATGCGGCCAACCGCGAGGAACTCGTGGCGCTGGTGGTGCGCGGCTGGACGGACGCCTTTTTACCGGCGATGGCGCACGATGCGGCCGCGCCCGGTGAAGTGCTGCCATTACTAAAAGAGATATTGCAGGCGATGGCGGCGCGCGTGTTGACGGCGGACGCCGTGGGCCTGTTCCGCCTGCTGTGCACGGAGTTTCCCGCCCGGGCGGACTTGCTGGCCGTGTATCAGCGCAACGGCATCGAGCGGGGCACGGCCTTGCTGACCGAGTGGTTGCAGCGCCAGGCCGCGCGCGGCCACCTGGCGTTGCAGAATGGGCCAGAGTTGGCTGGCTTGCTGCTGGCGATGGTGATCGCCGAGCCGCTGCGGCAGATGGCGCTGGGCTTGCTGGCGCCCGTGCCGGCCTGGGATGCGGCACCGCGCATCGACGCGGCGCTGCGATTGCTGGGCGGCCAGTCGTTCAAGGTGGCTGATGCTTCAGTGCTTCGCGGTAGCTGAGCGGCGATAGTTGCTGGCGGTGCGCGCAGGCAAACGCCGTCACGGCCTCGGGTGCGTGGCGCGCGTAATCGCGCAGGGCCCAGCCGATGGCCTTGCGGATGAAAAACTCGTCTTCGTGCGCCAGCGCCAGCGCCGCGCCGAACAGCCAGCCGGCATCCGTGTCGGCGCGCCAGCCCAGCTGGTGCAGCATGGCGATGCGGCGCAGCCAGAAATCCGCGTGCCGCAAGGCGCCATCCATGTGCGCGTGGCCATCGCCGCCGCGCTGGTGCTCCGCCTGCAGCACGTCGCCCACGATGCCCGCCATGCCGTCGACGCTGTCCCACCACGCGCGCTGGCGCGCCAGGCCGAGCAGGGCGGGGAGGTGTTCGGCGCCCAGTTGCCGCCGGTGCAAGGCCAGCATGTCGAGCGCCACGTGCTGGTACTCGCGCTCGGGCTGCTGCCACAGCAGTTGCGCATGTGCCAGCAGCGTATCGGCACCGATGCCCTTCAGGCCCGCCAGCAAGTCCCTGGCGGCCATCCGCCGCTGCGGCGCGCCCACGCCCAGGAATATGAACTGGTCGCGCATATACGCCTGCATGGGCGCCGCACGGCCCGGTTCGGCGGCCGCCTCCAGTGCGGCTTTCAATTCTGCATGTAGATTCATGGCATCTCCAGGCGTAAAAAAAGCGCTCCAGGGAGCGCTCTTGTCCAGCTAGCCAAACGGCTGATAGAAGCGTAGCGAGCGGCAGCGATTTGTGGCCGAGAAGCGCAACCGTACGAAGGTACGGTGAGCATCGCAGGCCGCAAAGCGCGACGCGCAGTAGCTTATATCAGGCGTTTTTATTGGATTTTGGCTTTCTTCATCAACTCATCGCGGTAGGCGGCGAGTTTTTTCTGTTGCAGCGACTCAGCTACCTGGCCCTTGACTTCTTCCAGTGCCGGCAGCTTCGTCGGACGGGTTTCTTCCAGCTTGATCACGTGGAAGCCGAATTGCGACTGCACGGGCGTTTGCGTGACCTGGCCTGGTTTCAGGGCCACCATGGCGTCGGAGAATGGCTTCACGTAGGAAGCCGGGCTGGCCCAGTCCAGGTCGCCGCCATTGGCTGCGGAACCGTCTTTCGATACTTTCGCCAGTTCTTCGAACTTGGCGCCGCCTTTCAGCTTGGCGATGATGTCTTTCGCTTCCGCTTCGGTGGCCACCAGGATGTGGCGTGCGTGGTATTCCTTGTCGCCGGCCTGGGCCTTGAACTTGTCGTATTCGGCCTTGATTTCAGCGTCCTTGACAGGGTTCTTCTTGACGTAGTCGGCCAGCAGGGCGTTGATGATGATGCTTTGACGGGCATTGTCGATCTGCGACTTGACTTCCGGACGCGTGCCGTAGCCTTGCTTGTCGGCTTCCTGGATCAGCACTTCGCGGCCGATCAGGTCTTTCTTGATGGCTTCGCGCAGTTGCGGCGAATCGGCTTGCTTGCCTTGGGCGACGACTTGCTTGACGACCTGGTCGACGCGCGACGATGGGATGGCCTTGCCATTCACGGTGGCGACGTTTTGCGCGAACGCAGGGATCGCGACGACGGCGACCAGGGCTAAGATCAGGCGGGCTGGCTTCAAAATCATGTTCATTCCTAATAAATATACTAAAAATCGATATGCGCGACTGTCGCGCAGTGCGCATTCAGGCGCAGAATACACGACCGGCGCCGAAAAGGGCGCCGGGGAGGTCAGTTCTTACTGAACTTTCGCTTTTTTGATCATCTCTTCCTGATACGCTTGCAATTTCTTTTGCTGCAGCGCTTCGGCGATCTGTGGCTTGACTTCTTCCAGGGTCGGCAGTTTTGCCGCGCGGGTGTCGTCCAGCTTGATCACGTGGAAACCGTTAGGCGTTTGCACCGGCGTTTCCGTGACCTGGCCTTTTTGCAGTTTCACGAAGGCGTCCGAGAACACTTTCGGGAACGACGATGGGGCTGCCCAGTCCAGGTCGCCGCCGTTGTCGGCCGAGCCCGCATCTTTCGATTGCTTGGCCAGGTCTTCGAACTTGGCGCCGCCTTTCAGCTTGGCGATGATGTCTTTCGCTTCCGCTTCGGTGGCCACCAGGATGTGGCGCACGTGGTATTCCTTGTCGCCCGTCTGCGCCACGAAGCGGTCGTACTCGGCCTTGATTTCAGCGTCGTTGACGGGGTTCTTTTTCAGGTAGTCGCCGACCAGGGCGTTGATGACGATGGCCTGGCGCGCGTTCTCGATTTGCTGCTTGACGGCTGCATCTTTACCGAAACCTTTGTTTTCCGCTTCTTGCATCAGCACTTCACGGCCGATCAAGTCCTTCTTGATCATTTCGCGCAATTGCGGCGAATCCGGTTGCTGGCCTTGGGCGACGACTTGCTTGACGACTGCATCAACGCGCGACGATGGGATAGGCTTGCCATTAACAACGGCAACATTTTGCGCAAAAACAGGTACCGCGACAACGGCGAGTAGTGCGATCAGCAAGCGGGCTGGCTTAAAAGTCATTATTAAATCCTGTTAGGGAAAGTTTCGTAAAAAACGCATGGGAAGAAATCCATCACATGGCTCGGGTACGCCAAAACGCCATCCTTACACTACTTCGGACGGCGCCAGGGCCACAATCGCCAATGCATGTATCTCATTATGCATCATATCGTGCACGGAATCATACACCAGTCGATGGCGCATGACGAGCCTGAGCCCCTCAAATCGGCTAGAAATAATGCGCAGATTGTAATGGCCTCCGCCCGAGGCGGCGCCCGCATGGCCCCGGTGGCGCGCCGAGTCGTCTTCCAGCACGCATTCCAGAGGGGAAAGTGCCGTTTCCAGGCGGGTACGGATGCGCTGCATGCGCGTTTCCGGCGAGGTATTCTCGGTGGTGGTATGCATCATGCGTCTTCCTTGATATGTTTGGCCAGGAACAGGGTTTGCGCCACGATGAAGGCAAAGAAGATGCCCGTCGCGCCAAACGCTTTAAAACTGACCCAGGCGGCCATGTCGCCCTTGTACAGCACGAAGGCGACAAACAGGTTCAGCGCGCCGATGGCGCCGAAGAAGATGATCCAGGCGGCCAGCAGCTGGTTCCATACGGCATCGGGCAATTGCACTTGCGCTTCCATGGTCTTGCGGATCAGGTTTTTCTTGAAACCCACGTGGGCGATCAGCAGGGCCAGGCCGGACAGCCAGTAGATCAGGGTCGGCTTCCATTTCAGGAAGAAATCGTCATGCAGGTAGATGCTGGCGCCGCCGAACACGACAAAGATGAACAACGACAGCCACAGCATGCCGTCCACCTTGCGCTTGCGCAGCAGCAGATAGCTGACCTGGCAGGCGGTGGCGACGATGCCGACGAGGGTGGCGAGTATCCACGGCGCCTGGTCAGCCTTGATCAGGCCGCCTGACACGAAGCCGGACAAATATTGCTGCACGAAATCGTGCGTGGCCGCTTCATACATGCCGCCCAATTTGAAGGCGGCGAAGAAGGCGATCAGGGGGAAGAGGTCGAATAGAAATTTCATGGCGAGACTTTACACTGGTCTTATTAAAATCATCTTAGGAATGGCTTAGGAGCAACCGAGTTGCTCCCAGGCGATCCTGTGTCTCACGGCTGCGGATCGAAGCGCAAGGAGGCCGAATTGATGCAATAGCGCAAGCCGGTCGGCGGCGGGCCGTCCGGGAAGACGTGGCCCAGGTGGGCGTCGCAGACGGCGCAGACGATTTCCGTGCGCAGCATGCCGTGGCTGCGGTCGACGATTTCCGTGACATTCGCCGGGTCGAGTGCCTGGAAATAGCTGGGCCAGCCGCAGCCCGAGTCGAACTTGGTGTCCGACGCGAACAGGGGCGTGTTGCAGCAGACGCAGGTGTAGATGCCGTGTTCATGGTGGTCCCAGAACTTGCCCGTGAAGGCCCGTTCCGTGGCGGCGTGGCGCGTGACTTCGTATTGCATCGAATCGAGCATGGCGCGCCATTCGGCGTCGGTTTTCTTGACTTTATTCGTGGTCATAATGACTCCTTAGGATGAGCAGCTGACTTCAAGGTGGCTGGCCCAGTCGGGCGGCAGGGCCGCATAGTGCTGGTGTTCGGGCTGTTCGTCAAATGGCTTTTGCAAAACGTCCAGCAATGTCGCCACTTCCGTGTAGTCCTGCTGCTGGGCTTTCTCGATGGCCACTTGCGCCAGGTAGTTGCGCAGCACGTATTTCGGGTTGACGCCGTTCATGGCCGCTTGCCGTTCGGCATCGACGCTATTCTCCAGCAACAGGCGCGCCCGGTACGTCGCCGCCCACGCATCGAAGGCGGCGCGGTCGATGAACATGTCGCGCAGCGCCGTGTCGTGTTCGGGCGCCGCCACCTGCAGTGTAGCCAAGGCGCGGAAGAAGTTGGTGAAATCCACGTGATTGGCTTGCATCAGCGCAAACATGTTGTCGAACAGGGCCGTATCGTCGTCCTGGCTCGTTTGCAAGCCCAGCTTGGCGCGCAGCAAGCTATTCATCTTCTCGGCGAAGGCGGGCTGGTAGCTGTCCAGCGCCGCCTGCGCCAGTTCCACTTCGCCGATCAGCGGCAGCAGGGCCTGGCCCAGCGCGTAGCAGTTCCAGTGGCCCACCTGCGGCTGGTTGGCGTAGGAATAGCGGCCTTGCTGGTCCGTATGGTTGCAGATGTGTTCCGCGTCAAACGCTTCCATGAAGCCGAACGGGCCGTAATCGAGCGTCAGGCCCAGGATCGACATATTGTCCGTATTCATGACGCCATGCATGAAGCCGACGGCTTGCCATTGCGCGATCATGTGCGCCGTGCGCACGCACACTTCGGCCAGCAAGGCCTGGTATGGATTTGCTGCGGCGCGCAAATCGGGATAAAAACCGTCGATCACGTAATCGGCGAGGATTTTCAGCTCGTCCGGCTTCTTGCGGTAAAACCAGTGCTCGAACGAGCCGAAGCGCACAAACGTGGGCGCCATGCGTGTGACGACGGCCGCCGTTTCCACCGTTTCGCGCATGATGCCTTGCTGCGAACCCATGATGGACAGCGCGCGCGAGGTGGGAATGCCCAGCGCCGCCATGGCTTCCGAGCACAGGAATTCGCGGATGGACGAGCGCAGCACGGCACGCCCGTCCCCCATGCGCGAATACGGCGTGGCGCCAGCACCTTTCAGCTGCAGTTCCATCGGACCGCTTGCCGTGGCGATATCGCCCAGCAGGATGGCGCGGCCGTCGCCCAGCTGGCCGGCCCAGACGCCGAACTGATGGCCCGAATACACGGCCGACAGGGGCTGCGAGCGCTCGGCCACGGCATTGCCGGCCAGCAGCGCCACGTAGTCGGGCTCGGCAAGGCGCGCCGCATCAAGGCCCACCAGGCTGGCAGCCGGTGCGCTGGCGGCGACAAAGTAGGGCGAGGGCAGGGGCGTAGGCATCAGGCGCGTATAGAACGCGGGCGGCAGGGCCGCAAAGCCGTTATCCAGTGGTAAGGTATGAGCGGTGATGGCAGTTCCATTCAAATAAGATGTGGCGGCGGGAAGCGCCAGCCTGGAATGCGATTTTACCGCACGGCGCCAGGGCGTGCGGCGCTTGCCCATGCGGCTGGAAACGGAATCAAAAATTCCATGCTGCAATGCAATATCGAAATGCGTTGACGATTTCCGCACGACCGTACGAAACTAGGAAAAATCTTTAAATTCCAACAATAACCGAGTATCCACCCCAGGAGACACGATGTCGGCATTTCCCTTGAGTCCAGTGATGGGCCAGATGATGAATCAGCCCCTGCTGATTTCCAGCATTATCGAGTTTGCAGCGCGTCATTATGGCGGCAGTGAAATCATTTCGCGGCGGGTGGAAGGCGATATGCACCGCTACACCTACCGCGATTGCCACCAGCGCGCGCGCCGGCTGGCCAATGCCCTGCATGGCCTCGGCGTCGGCATGGGCGACCGGGTCGCCACCCTGGCCTGGAATGGTTATCGCCACCTGGAAGCCTACTATGCCGTGTCCGGCTCGGGTGCCGTCTTGCACACCATCAATCCGCGCCTGTTTCCCGACCAGATCGCCTATATTTCGAATCACGCGCAAGACCAGGTCTTACTGTTCGACCTGACCTTCCTCCCCGTGGTGGAGAAAATCGCCGCCGACTGCACCTTTGTCCGCCATTTCGTGCTGATGTGCGACCGCGAGCGCATGCCCGCCAGCAGCACCATCCCCGACCTGCTGTGCTATGAAGACCTGATCGCCACGCATTCGGACGACTATGCATGGCCATTGTTCGACGAGAACGCGGCCGCCACCCTGTGCTACACGTCGGGCACCACGGGCAATCCCAAGGGCGCCCTGTATTCGCACCGTTCGACCGTGCTGCACGCGTATGCGTCGGCCATGCCCAGCGCCCTGAACGTGCGCGCCTCGGACACGGTCCTGCCCGTCGTGCCCATGTTCCACGTGAATGCCTGGGGCTTGCCGTATTCCGTGCCCCTGTCCGGCGCGCGCATGGTGTTTCCCGGCGCGGCGCTGGACGGCAAGTCGCTGTACGAGCTGTTCGAGGCGGAAAAAGTGACGTTCTCGGCCGGCGTGCCCACCGTCTGGCTGGGTTTGCTGAACCATGCGCTGCAGAATGACTTGACATTCTCCACCTTCCGCCGCACCGTGATCGGCGGCGCGGCGTGCCCGCCGGCCATGATGGATACCCTGATCGACAAGTTCGACATCGAGGTCATCCACGCCTGGGGCATGACGGAAATGTCGCCGCTGGGCACGGCCGGTGGCTTGCAGACCAAGCACCTGGACTTGCCGAAGACCGAGCAGCGCAAGATCCTGCAAAAGCAGGGCCATGCCATCTACGGCGTGGACATGAAGATCGTCGACGACGATGGCAAGGAATTGCCGTGGGATGGCGTGGCGTACGGTCATTTGCTGGTGAAGGGGCCGTGGATCATTTCCTCGTACTACAAGAACGAGGGCGGCGAGGTGCTGCAGGATGGCTGGTTCCCCACGGGCGACGTGGCCACCATCGACGCGGACGGCTACATGCAGATCACGGACCGCAGCAAGGACGTGATCAAGTCGGGCGGCGAGTGGATCGGCACCATCGACCTGGAAAACCTGGCCATGGCGCACCCGGCCGTGCTGCAGGCGGCCTGCATCGGCGTGTTCCACCCGAAATGGGACGAGCGTCCCGTGCTCGTCGTGGTGCTGCGTCCCGGCATGGAGGTCACGCGCGACGCCTTGCTGCAGTTCTTTGAAGGCAAGATCGCCAAGTGGTGGACGCCCGACGACGTGCTGTTCATCGACGCCTTGCCCATGGGCGCCACGGGCAAGATCCAGAAGAACAAGCTGCGCGAGCAGTTCAAGGGGCACCGGCTGCCGGGGATGTAAGGCAGCCTAGGCCGCTCGCGGCAGCGCCGTTCCCAGCTTTTCCAGCAGATGATCGCACTGGAAGACGGACAGGGTCTGGCGCTGCGCATCCGTGCCGATATCGATCATTTCATCCATTTCGCTGCGCAAGTCGTCGTGCGCGCCCGTGCGGATGATTTGCGGCGCCGCAAAGCGCTGGCTGTCGGAAATGGTCATGATGTTGTCGACGTGGTCGACGAGGAAGCCATAGCGCTCGGCACCCCGTTCCACGATCAAGATCTTGCCGCTGCTTGCGTCCGGCAAGGGCGGCATCGCGTACAGCTGGCGCAAGTCGATGATGCTGATCATTTGCTGGCGCAAGTTGAGCATGCCGCGCATGCAGGGCGGCATGCCCGGCGGCGTCGTGATGGCGCCGCTGAAATCGATGATTTCGCGCACTTGCCCGATTTCCACGGCGAAGCGGGTTTCCACCGTAAACGTGATGTAGACGCGGCGCTGCGCCTTGTGCGTGGCGGCGCCGGCCGTTTCCGTATCGGCCGGGTACAGGCGCGCGTGGCCGTCGCGCATCTCGACGATCTCCGCTTGCGACAGGATTTCCTTGTGGTCGAGGAAAATGATGTCGCCCAGCCCCTCTTTCGTGATGCAGCCTGCAAACATGGCGGCGCGCGCCTTGCTCAGCAGGGGAATCGGCAGCACTTCGTCGCCAAAGAAATGCACGATGCTGTCGACGGAGTCGACGAGGAAGCCCACGGTCGTATCATTCAGGCGCACGACGATGACGCGCTGGTCCGGCGTGGTTTCCTTGGCCGCTGTGCCGGACCCTGCCGCCTGCAGCAGGGCGCCGAAATCGACGACGGCCACCTGGCTGCCGCGAAAATGCATGCGGCCAAGGCACAGCGCGCTATTCAGCAGGGAGCTGTGCAGTTCCGGCACCTTGATGATTTCCTGGATGGCCAGCATTTCGAAGGCGAACGTGGCGCCCGCCGCATGGAAGCTGACGCACTGCCGGCGTTCGCTTTGCGCATGGTAGCGGGCCGTGCTCAGCTTGGCGCCCGTCGCCTGCAGGGCCAGCACATGGGGCACGTTTTCGATGCGCAGCAGGGCGTGCGGGTCGAGGATTTGCAGCAGGCGCGCGCCGCCGTCGAGCAAAATCGTGCCGGCGATGACGGCGTGGCTGTCGCCAGCCGCATATTGCAGGGCGCTGCGCGCGCTGGCGGGCACGCGCAGGATTTCGCCCGTGTCCTGGAAGACGATGCCGATCAGCACTTGCTGGAAATCGAGGATGGCGATCTTGTCGGTGGCGACGGCGCGCGGCGCATCGGCGCGGAACAAGCGGCCCAGGTTGACCACCGGAATGACGCTGCCGCGCAAGGTGAACATGCCTTCCAGATAGGCGGGCGACAGGGGCAGGGCCGTGACTTTCGCGGGATAATTGACCACTTCGCGGATGCAGCTGGCGGGCAGGGCGAATTCATCGCCGCCCAGGTGGAAGGAGCCGAACAGTTCGGTGGCCGTGTCGCTTGCGCCCTGCGCCTGCAAACCCGTCGCTTCATGCATATCCATATGCGCCTTCCTTGCGTGGAATCAATTCGGGTGGCGCCACCACATCGGTGACGGCGTAGCTGTGCCGGGCGCAATCGATCAGCAACTGGCGCCCGTGGCGCCCGCCCAGCGCGCAAAAACTGACGTGCAAGCCGCACTGGGCCAGGTATTTTTGCGCCGCTTCCGCGTTTTGCCGGCCCACCTGCAGGCGGCCATGGACGTGGGCGGGGCCGAACATGCTGGCGCCGCCCGCCAGCACCACCTCGATATCGGCATAATCGGCCTGGCGCACGCCCATCAGGCGCAGCAGCGAGGGTACGGCCTGGCTGACATAGCGCGCGCCAAGGGCATGCTCGGCCCCGGGCGCCTCCGGCAGCAGACAGTGGGCCAGGCCGCAGCAGGGGCCATTCTTCCAGATGAAGCCGATACCGATGCAGGAGCCGAGCAGCGCTTGCAGCTGCTCGCCATGCGTGCCCACGCTAAGTTGCCCCATACCAACATGGTGCGGCGGCAGGCCATGTTCGATGATGATGCTCATGCGCTACCCGCCTTGTAAATCATGGGAAATTCGAATTGATAGCCGGTGCCGAGGCGGGCGATGGTTTCCGACTCGCCCAGGATCAGCCGGCCCTCATCCTTGAGGCTCAGGCGCGCCTGGCGCAGCACGGTTTCCTGATGCTCGGCATCGAAATAAATCAGTACATTGCGCAGGAACACGAGGTCGAACTGCCGCGCCGGGCGCAGTGCTTCGAGCAGGTTATGCTGGGCAAAGCTGACGTGTTGCCGCAGCTCTTCGTTGACCTTGACGCCATACGGCGAGGGTGTGAAATATCTGCGCAGCAAGTCCGGGTGCGACAAGCGGATGCGTTCGACGGAGCGCCCGCTGTACTGGCCGGCCCGCGCCGCACCGAGGATCTGCTGCGAAATGTCGCTGGCCAGGATCTGGTAGCGGAAAGCGGGCGCTTGCAGCCTGAATTGCTCGCACAGCATGGCGATCGAATACAGCTCCTCGCCGCTGGCGGCCGCGGCCGACCAGATGCTCAGGCAGCCATCGGGATGGGCGCGCGCCCAGGCGGGCAGGTAGCGGTCGCGGAAGTAATCCCAGACCTGCGGCGTGCGGAAGAACAGGGTATCGTTGGTGGTCACCAGGTCGATGAAATGGGCCACCTCGTCGCGGTCGCTGGCCACCCGGTCCAGATAAGCCTGGTAGCTGTGCAGGGACAGCGCCCGCAGCCGTGGCTGCAAGCGCCGTTCCAGCAAGACACTCTTGCGCGCGGTCATGGCGATGCCCGTATGCTGGCGCACCAGCGCGATCAGGTTCGTCAGCACTTCGGGCGTCAAGGTGGCCGCGTGGCTCATGGCCTACACCACGAAGCCGGAGACAGTCTGGTTCAGGCTGCCCGCGCGCTCGTTCAAGCCATCCGTCGAACGGGCGATGCTGTCGCAGTTGGCGGCCGACTTTTCCGTTTCCTCGGCGATGTACTGGATCGCCGTCGACACTTCGCGCGCCGTCAGCAGCTGCTCGTTGGCCGCCTTCGAGATATCGGAAATGGCCAGCGTGGTCTTGGCCACGCCCGAGACGATCTTGTCGAAGGCATCGCTGGCCTGGCGCGAAATCTCGCTGCCCGTCGAGACGCGCTTGACGGATTCGTTGATCAGCTTGGAGATTTCCTTGGTGGCTTGCGAGGAACGCTCGGCCAGCTTGCGCACCTCGTCGGCGACGACGGAAAAGCCCAGGCCGTGCTCACCCGCGCGCGCCGCCTCGATGGCCGCGTTGAAGGCCAGCATGTTCGTCTGGTTGGCGATCTCGCTGATGACCTTGACGATTTCGCCGATGTCTTCCGACGAGCGGTTGATCAGGTCCATCGCCTCGATCGACTTGGCGACGGCGCGCGCGCCCGCTTCCGCTTCCTGCTGCGTGGCTTTCGCCAGGGAATCGGCATTCGAGGTGTTTTCCGCGATGGAATTGATGGAGAACGTCAAACCGTCGATGGACGCGTTCATTTCTTCCACCGTGGCGCCCAGCGCCTGCGTGCCCACGGCCACGCCCGTGGCCCGTTCGGCGATCGCGTGCGAGGCGTCGGCAAAGCCGTTCGCGGCCGACACCACGTTGCCGATCACGCCGCGCAAGTCGACGATCATCTTGCTGATGCCGCCGGCCAGCAGGTCGATCGGCTCGTCGCCTTCGGGCACGATATTGCAGGTCAGGTCGCCTTGCGCCGCGCGCGCCACCGAGCCGAGCAGGGCGTCGACCTTGCGGCTGTCGCTGGCGGCCTTGGCCTGGATGCTGTTTTCCAGGTTCACCTGGTCCGTGATGTCGATGGCGAACTTGACCACTTTATACGGCTTGCCGTTCAGGTCCAGGATGGGATTGTAGGTCGCCTGTATCCAGACCACCTTGCCATGGTTGCCCAGGCGCTTGTAGCGGCCCGCGTCGAATTCGCCCCGGTTGAGCTTTTGCCAGAATTTCTTGTACTCGGCGCTGCTGGCATACTCGGGTTCGCAGAACATGCGGTGGTGCTCGCCCTGGATATCGCTCAAGTCGTAGTCCATGACGGCGAGGAAATTGTCGTTCGCGTCCAGTACATTGCCCTGCATGTCGAATTCGATCACGGCCTGCGCCTTGCCGATGGCGCTGACCTTGCCTTCGTATTCGGCATTGCGCTTTTTCAGGGCCGTCACGTCGCTGGCGAACTTGACCACCTTGAAGGGCCGGCCTTCCGCGTCGAAAATGGGGTTGTACGAGGCATTGAGCCAGATTTCGCGGCCGTCCTTGGTGACGCGCTTGTATTCGCCCGCGTCGAACTGGCCTTGTCCCAGCTTCTGCCAGAACTGCGCGTATTCCTCGCTCTTGGCGTACTCGGGCAGGCAAAACATGCGGTGGTGCTTGCCCTTGATCTCGTCGAGCGTATAGCCGACGGACTTGAGGAAATTGTCGTTGGCGTCGAGGATGGTGCCGTCGAGCCGGAACTCGATTACGGCCTGGGCCTTGCTGATGGCGTCGATCTTGCCTTCGTAATCGGCGTTGCGGCGCTTGCTGGCCGTGATGTCGGTGGCAAACTTGATGACTTTATACGGCTTGCCGTCCGCGTCGAGGATGGGGTTGTAGGACGCGTTGATCCACACTTCGCGCCCATCCTTGGCGCGGCGCTTGTATTCGCCATGGTCGAACTCGCCGCGTCCCAGCTTGGCCCAGAAGTCGGCGTATTCGGCCGTTTTCACATACTCGGGGTCGCAGAAGATGGCATGGTGCTTGCCTTGCACTTCGGCCAGGGTATAGCCGACGACGCGCAGGAAATTGTCATTCGCATGCAGGATGGTGCCGTCGAGTTCGAATTCGATGACGGCCTGGACACGGTTCAATGCAGTATTTATCGCTTGTAAGTCCAGATCCTGGGAGTGGCTGACATGGCTGGCTGCGTCCATAGTATTTCCTTCGGGGTGAGAAGAGGAATGGGGGCGATAGGCTGCTGTTATTATTTTTTCTGCTATTTATATCGGACAGGGATGTTATTGCAGCGGCCGGCCTTTGGTGATAATCGGTGAGAATGTGCGCGACGAACGGCCGCCAGTGTTTACCCTGCGGTTTGCCTTATAGTCGATAAATTGTAGAGTATTGATTTGAATCAATAATTTTATTATTCCCCAGCGTCCGGCGAAAAACAAGGGGCGGGAATAAATAATGTAAAAATTGTCGCAATTGGCCCATGCCGGTATATAAAAAACGCCTTCTTTCGCAGAATAAAACGCCGTTATTAATATTGCTGTTTTATTATTTAAATGAATATCCAAGTGATACCTTCTACCGCAGCCTGCTGCTTGCAGCAGAATCTTTCCGCAAACGATGTTGTACCATGGCGTACCATGCTGGCGGCCGCGCGCGCGCGACAAAAATAATACGAGCGTTCTTTTATGCGGTATAGTGAAGCTTCATCCCTTGCAACCACCTCATCGCTGAGCAAAATCAATAAGGAAGAGACATGAGTGCTGAATATCAAGTGAACGGCGCCGTTGCCGTCATTACCCTCGCCAATCCGCCCGTCAATGGCCTGGGCCTGGCGACGCGCACGGCCGCCGTGGCCGGCATCCGCCAGGCGCTGGCGGATGAGGCCGTCAAAGCCATCGTCATCACGGGCGCCGGCAAGGCATTCTCCGGTGGCGCCGATATCAAGGAATTCAATTCGCCCAAGGCGCTCACGGAACCGACCCTGCACACCTTGATCAACGTCGTCGAACAGTCGACCAAGCCCGTCGTGGCGGCCATCCACAGCGTCTGCATGGGTGGCGGCCTGGAGCTGGCGCTGGGCTGCAACTACCGTGTGGCCGCGCCCGGCGCGCAGATGGCCCTGCCTGAAGTCAAGCTGGGCATCTTGCCGGGCGCGGGCGGCACGCAGCGCCTGCCCAGGGTGCTGGGCCTGGAAATGGCCCTCAACATGATCGTCTCGGGCACGCCCGTCGCGTCCGAAAAACTGGCTGGCACGGCCCTGTTCGATGAAGTCATCGCTCCCGGCGCCGACTTGCTGGCCGCCGCCGTGGCCTTCGCGACGAAGATAGCCGACGTGCGCCCGCTGCCGAAAGTACGCGAGCGCAAGGTCGATTACCCGAACCATGAAGCGTTCCTGCAGTTTTCGCGCAATACCGTCAAAGCCATGTCCGGCCCGTTTCCCGCGCCGCTGAAATGCGTCGACGCCGTGGCGGCGGCCGTGACGATGAAATTTGACGACGGCTTGAAGTACGAGCGCGAACTGTTCATGCAGCTGGTGCAGTCGCCGGAATCGAAAGCCCTGCGCCACGCCTTCTTTGCCGAGAGGATCGCCAGCAAGGTGCCCGACGTGCCGTCCGACACGCCCGTGCGCGCGATCGCCAAAGCGGCCATCGTGGGCGCCGGCACCATGGGCGGCGGCATCGCCATGAATTTCGCCAACGCGGGCGTCCCCGTGCTGCTGCTGGAAACGAAGCAGGAAGCGCTGGACAAGGGCCTGGCCACCATCCGCAAGAATTACGAAAATACGGTGAAGAAGGGCAAGCTGACGCAAGAGAAGGCCGAGCAGCGCATCGCGCTGGTCAGCGGCACGTTGGCGTATGCCGACATTGCGCAGGCGGACATCGTCATCGAAGCCGTCTTCGAAGAGCTGGGCGTGAAGGAAACCGTGTTCAAACAGCTCGACGCCGTCATGAAGCCAGGCGCCATCCTCGCCTCGAACACGTCCACTTTAGACCTGGATAAGATCGCCGCGTTCACGCAGCGTCCGCAAGACGTGATCGGCACGCATTTCTTCAGCCCCGCGAACGTCATGAAACTGCTGGAAATCGTTCGCGGCAAGGAAACGGGCAAGGACGTGCTGGCCACGGCGCTGGCGCTGTCGAAAAAGCTGAAGAAGACGGGTGTCGTCTCGGGCGTGTGCGACGGTTTCATCGGCAACCGCATGATCGAGCAGTACAGCCGCCAAGCCGGTTTCCTGCTGGAGGAAGGCTGCTTGCCGGAGCAGGTCGACAAGGCCGTCGAGAAGTTCGGTTTTGCCATGGGGCCGTTCCGTATGGGCGACCTGGCCGGCAACGACATCGGCTGGGCCATCCGCAAGCGCCGCTACGTGGAAAAGCCGGACGTCACGTATTCGAAGACGGCCGACCTGCTGTGCGAACTGGGACGCTACGGCCAGAAGACGGGCGCCGGCTGGTATGACTACAAGGCGGGCGACCGCAAGGCGTATCCGTCGGAACAGGTCAACGCGATGATCGTTCAGCATTCCGCCGATATCGGCGTGGCGCGGCGCAAGATCAGCGACCAGGAAATCGTCGAACGCCTCGTGTATGCGCTGGTCAACGAAGGCGCGCGCATCCTGGAAGAGGGCATCGCCCTGCGCGCCTCGGATATCGACATGGTGTATCTGACGGGCTACGGCTTCCCGCTGTTCCGCGGCGGCCCCATGTTCTACGCGGACACGGTTGGCTTGCCGAACGTGCTCGATACCATCAATGGCTACGCGAAAGGCCGCCACGGCGAAGCGTGGACGCCGGCGCCCCTGCTGGTGAAACTGGCGGGCGAGGGCAAGGGTTTCAATAGCTAAAACGGCGCTACCGTTGACGCCCGCTGTTGTCGGATTACGCGCGGCTTCGCCACGCTAATCCGACCTACTGAGTAAGTCGGCGTAGGTCGGATTAGCGGCGGCACGCCGCGTAATCCGACGCCGCCACGGACGCCAGCAAGCATGTTTACTTCTTCTTCGCCACCATCTTGACCGCCTCGTTGACGATGACGGGGTTGTCTTTCTGGATGTAGTAGCCGGCGCCCGTGATGCGCTCGATGGCCGGCGCGCCGGACAGGCGCTGCCAATCCTTTTCCTGCGCCCGCACGACGTTCTCGAACGAGCCCATTTCCTCGATGCCGAACTTGTCGCGCACCAGCAGCATGGCGGGCACGCGCAGCGGGCTGTTCATGTCGACGTGCTGCAGGCATTGCGTCTGGGCATCGAATTCGGCCGATTCCGTACTGTTGAACATGAGTTTGCGCCGCGTCTTCACGAGCATGGCGTAGGTGGACGCATCCGTCTGCAGGCGGTTCCACTGCTGCGGGTGCGTGGGGTCGAGCAGGACCAGGCCGGCCACATCCTGCGGGTACAGCCTGGCATACACATACTGGTACAGTCCGCCCAAGCCATGGCCCACCAGCACATACGGCGGCTTCAGGCCCGCCTGCGCCAGCAGGGCGCGCTGCTGGGCGGCGATGGTGCAGGGATCGCGCGGCGTGGTGGTCTTCTGGCTGTCGCCGTAGCCGGGACGGTCGTAGACGAGCACGCGGTGCTGCCGGGCCACTTCGGGCACCACCTTGGCCCATACATCCTTGCCGTCGCCCATGGCCGACTGGAACACGACGGGCAAGCCGCCCTGGCCGCTCAGGGTATACGCGATGCTGGCGTCGGGCAGGGCGGCCGTGGCGGGCACGCCTGGCGTGGCCGGGGTCGATGGCAACAGGGAGCAGCCGGAAAAACAGCCTGCCAGCAGCAAGCCGGCGCTGGAGAGGAGCATGGTGCGCGCGGGGCGGCCGACGAATAGATGATGCATGAATCTCCTTCTTGATGCGGGGACCGGGGACCAGTATGGCGTGCCAGCCATTATAGGCAAAACCATATAGAAGTGGAAATGCCGAACAGAAGCGGATTTCCCCGCCTGTCAGCCGGCGTCGGCCTGGTGGCAGACGGCTTCGATGCGGTTGCCGTCCGGATCGAACAGAAAGGCCGCGTAATAGCTGGCGTGGTAGTGGCGCAGGCCGGGCGCGCCCAGGTCGATGCCGCCATGCGCCAGGCCCGCGTGCCAGAACGCTTCCACGGCCGCGCGCGAGGGGCCTTGAAGCAGCAGTGGCGGCGCGGCGCGTCGTCGGGGTGCGGGCCCAGGCGCACGGAAAAATAGCTGCGTTCGGGGTGCTCCGCATCGCTGCGCTGGCCATAGCCTATCCAGGCGTTGGCATGGTCGCTGCCCACCTTGGGCACGTCCAGCGCGGCGAAGATGGCGTCGTAGAAGCGCTCGGCGCGTTCCAGGTCGCTGACGGTGAGGGAGACGTGATCGAGCATGGGCACTCCGCTGTAAAAACAAGGACGGCCATAGCATAGCCCGGATCAGGGCGGCCGTGGGCGGGAGTGACCGAGTGACACCGGCGGCGGCCGACTGCCGGTTAAGGGCGGCTGGCGAGGCGCGCCACGATGCCGCGGCTCATCAGCTGCACGCGGGGCGCGAACAGCATCACGGCGCAGAAGGCCACGGGCCAGGCGGCCAGGAAGGCATGGCGCCAGCGGGGCAGGAAGTCCGCCTGCAGGCCGATATTGAGCCAGGTGACCCAGGCGCTCATCAGCAGGGTCATGACCAGCGACATCAGGAAGGCAAATACGCAGCGCAAACGCAGGGCATCGGACATGGGGCACTTTCGAAAAATGAAGGATATGGCAGCGTAACGACTTGCAGCAATCTATACTAGAGCCATATTTTTAATTTCAAATTCCGAAAATGCAATCATGCTTGACGAATCATGCTCGATGACCTAGCCCTGTTTGTCGCCATCGTGGAGGCGGGCAGCCTGCATGCGGCCGCCGTCAAGGAAGACTTGCCCGCCGCCACCGTCACGCGCCGGCTGCAGAAGCTGGAAAGCCAGCTGGGCTACCGTTTGCTGAACCGCAGCGCGCGCCGCCTGCAGCCGACGGCGGAAGGCTGGCAATACTACGAGCAGTGCCGTCCCCTGGTCCACGCCTTGCGGCAGGCGACGCAGCAGCTCGACGCCAGCCTGTCGGCCGTCTCGGGCAGCATCCGCGTGCTGGCGCCCGTCAACTTCGCCAGCGGCTTGCTGACGCCCGCCTGGGTCAGTTTCATGCAGAAATACCCGGACATCCGCCTGGAGCTGGAACTGTCGAACCTGCTGCAAGACCTGGTGGGCAGCGGCGCCGACCTGGCCATCCGCGTGGGCGCGCTCGACGATTCTTCGCTGATGCAGCGCCGTCTGGGCAGCGCCGCGCTGGTGATGGTGGCCGCGCCCGGCTACCTGGCGCGCGCCGGCGTGCCGCGCGACTTGCAGGAACTGGAAAAGCACGAGCTGATCGTGGCCGAACCGCTGCGCAGCTGGCGCTTGCGGCGGCCCGGCGACGGCGCCGAAATGCTGATCGAACCGCAGGCGCGCCTGCGCGTCAATGAAATGCGCCTGGCCGTGGAAATGGCCGACGCGGGCATCGGCATCCTGCTGTGCCCGCTTTTGCAGTGCCGCGACGAGGTGGCGCGCGGTTCGCTGGTGCGCGTGCTGCCCGACTGGATGCCGCAGCCGCGCCACGTCTATGCCGTGTGGACGCAGCGGCGCTACCTGCCGGCCCGCGTGCGCGTGCTGCTCGAGCACCTGGCGGCGTTTGCGGCGGGCAATCCGCTGTTGAATGAGGGTGCCGGTGCCGATGAGGTGGCTGCACTGGCGCGCGGCGCGCCGGGAATCCTTTCTATTTAGTAATACCGAGCGCTTGTACTTTTCGCCAGGATCGCGTTAAGATAAAGCTGCACGCTTATCCGGCGGGCAATCTGGTGTTTTTTCGCGCAATCCGTCCCTATCCATGAGAGTAGCAATGAAATATCTGATCGTTCCCTTCTTGCTGGCGATGACCGGCTGCGAAGTACTGTATGACGCGAACCGGGACAAGATCGGCGAGTACTGCAATAGCCTGAACAATTTCGACGACCGCAATGCCTGCCGCAAGCGCAACCAGACCAGCTACCAGGAATACGTGCAGCAGCGCGACCAGGTAAAAAAGGGCAAGAGCGACAAATAAGCCTGCCGCCGCCTGCGCCGCATACGCTGCTTAAAAACAAACGCCGCTGACCAGTCAGCGGCGTTTTGCTTTGCGGGCCCCGGCCTTGCGGCCAGGGCTTGCAACGGATCAATCGTCGGCGTAGATATTGTTGTCCTTGGTTTCCTTGACGAACAGGGTGCCGATCACGACAGTCGCCAGAGCGACGACGATCGGATACCACAGGCCGTAATAAATGTCGCCCTTGAAGGCTACCAGCGCGAAGGCCGTGGTCGGCAGCAAGCCGCCGAACCAGCCGTTACCGATGTGGTAGGGCAGGGACATCGAGGTGTAACGGATACGCGTCGGGAACATTTCCACCAGCATGGCGGCGATCGGACCATACACCATGGTGACGTACAGCACCAGGATGAACAGCAGCAAGACGACCATCGGCTTGTTGATCTGGTCCGGATCGGCTTTTGCAGGGTAGCCCGCTTCCTTGATGCCGGCGCCGATTTCCTTCTTCAGCGCTGCTTCATGGGCCTTGCTTTCCGCATCGAAGTTCAGGCCGTCGGCCGTCATGACGGCGTTAAACGACGTGAATTCCTTCGTGCCGATGCGTACCTTGGCGATTGAGCCGGCCGGTGCGTCTTCCTTCGTGTAGTTCACCGAGCTGTTCGACAGGAAGCCCGTGGCGATGTCGCACGACGATGGGAACTTCTTCGTGCCCGTCATGTTGAACTGGAAGTGGCAGGACGCGGGATCGGCGACCACCACCACTGGCGAGTTCTTCAGTGCAGCTTCCAGCTGCGGATTGGCGAAGTGGGTCAGGCCGTTGAAGATCGGGAAGTAGGTGGCCGCGGCGATCAGGCAGCCGCCGAGGATGATGTACTTGCGGCCGATGCGGTCGGACAGGCTGCCGAAGAACAGGAAGAACGGCGTAGCCAGCAGCAGGGCGATGGCGACGAGCACGTTGGCCGTGGCCAGGTCCACTTTCAGGGTCTGGATCATGAAGAACAGGGCATAGAACTGGCCCGTGTACCAGACGACGGCCTGGCCGGCGGTCAGGCCGATCAGGGCCAGGATGACGATCTTCAGGTTTTTCCACTTGCCGAACGCTTCCGTCAGCGGGGCTTTCGAAGTCTTGCCCTCGGCCTTCATCTTGGCAAACGCCGGCGACTCATTCATGGCCAGGCGGATCCACACGGAAATACCCAGCAGGATCACGGAGACCAGGAAGGGAATGCGCCAGCCCCAGGCCTCGAAATCCTTCTCGCCGGTCGCCAGGCGGGTGCCCAGGATGACCATCAGCGACAGGAAGAAGCCCAAGGTTGCCGTCGTTTGTATCCACGCCGTGAACGCGCCGCGCTTGCCTTCAGGGGCGTGCTCTGCCACGTAGGTGGCTGCGCCGCCGTATTCGCCGCCCAGCGCCAGGCCTTGCAGGATGCGCAGGATGACGAGGATGATCGGTGCGGCGATGCCGATGGACGCATGGCCCGGCAGCAAGCCGACGATGAAGGTGGAGCCGCCCATGATCAGAATCGTGATCAGGAAGGTGTACTTGCGGCCGATCATGTCGCCCAGGCGGCCGAAGACCAGCGCGCCGAACGGACGCACGATGAAGCCGGCGGCAAAGGCCAGCAGCGCGAAAATGAAGGTGGTGGTGGGGTCGCCGATGAAGAATTGCTTGGCGATGATGGATGCTAGCGAACCGTACAGGTAAAAATCGTACCATTCAAAAACGGTGCCCAAGGAGGACGCAAAGATGACCTTGCGTTCCTCGGGCGTGATCGGCGTACCCTTGGTGGAAATTTTCCGTACGTCGGCCGGGCCGGATGATGATGCCATGGTTTGTCTCCCTATGTTTTATAGTGAACTGGTGCCGAGGTCTTTTTGACCATTCTTGCAACAGCTTGGGGCGAGTGTGTTCTCCGAACCTTACGTCATGCTTGCTTGAAACTTACGCCAAGCTTACAAATTGCCGGCCATCCGAACTTTGCGAACGACCGTACTTAAATGTGCTATTCTGCTTACAAGCTACCATCATTGACCACATAACATTCCCACAAGGAGACACAGCATGAATGAAGCCGTCATCGTATCGACCGCCCGCACGGGCCTGGCCAAGTCCTGGAAGGGCGCGTTCAACATGACGCATGGCGCCACCCTGGGCGGCCATGTGCTGGCGGCCGCCGTCGAGCGCGCGCGCATCGAGGCGGAGGAAGTGGAAGACGTGCTGGTCGGCTGCGCCTTCCCCGAAGGCGCCACGGGCGGCAATATCGCGCGCCAGGTGGCCTTGCGCGGCGGTTGCCCCGTCACCACGGCGGGCATGACCGTCAACCGCTTCTGTTCCTCGGGCTTGCAGGCCATCGCCCTGGCGGCGCAGCGCATCATCGCTGGCGAAGGCGATATCTATGCGGCGGGCGGGGTGGAGTCGATTTCCTGCGTGCAAAATGAAATGAATACGCATATGTACCGCGAGGTCTGGCTGCAGCAGCACAAGCCGGAAGTGTACTGGCCCATGCTGCAGACGGCGGAAACCGTGGCCAAGCGCTACCAGATCTCGCGCGAACGCCAGGATGTGTATGGCGCGCAAAGCCAGCAGCGCGCCGCCGCGGCCCAGGCCGCCGGCCTGTTCGATGCGGAAATCGTGCCGATGACCACCATCATGGGCGTGGCCGACAAGGCCAGCGGCATGCTGGTGTCGCGCGAAGTGACGATTTCCAGCGACGAAGGCATCCGCGCGGACACGACCTACGACGGCGTGGCGAAGATCCGCCCGGCCATTCCGGGCGGCGTCATCAGCGCCGGCAACGCCAGCCAGTTCTCCGACGGCGCGGCTATGGCCATCGTCATGAACGCGAAGGTGGCCGAAGCGAAAGGCTTGCAGCCGCTGGGCATCTTCCGCGGCTTTGCCGTGGCCGGCTGCGAACCCGATGAAATGGGCATCGGCCCCGTGTTTGCCATTCCGAAACTGCTGAAAAAGGCGGGCTTGACGGTGGCCGACATCGGCCTGTGGGAACTCAATGAAGCGTTCGCCGTGCAAGTGCTGTATTGCGCCGACACCCTGGGCATCCCCATGGACCGCCTGAACGTGAACGGCGGCGCGATTGCCGTCGGCCACCCGTACGGCGTGTCGGGCGCGCGTCTGACGGGCCACGCCTTGATCGAAGGCAAGCGCCGCGGCGTCAAATATGTGGTGGTAACCATGTGCATCGGCGGCGGCCAGGGCGCGGCCGGTCTGTTCGAAGTGCTGTGATGTAGATACAACCCAGTCCGCGGGCGGCTTCCAGGGCCGCCCGTTTTCTTTTGCAGCTCACTTTCTGCAAGGCACGCCGATAGCGGTTACAGTAATGCTTCATTAATAAACAACCAGCCTGCCACCATGATCAAGCACATCGTTTTCTGGAAACTCAAAGACCACGCCGAAGGCGCCGACCGCGCCACGAATGCCCTGAAACTGAAAGCCCTGCTCGATTCCTGTTCGGATCTGGTGCCCGGCATCGTGACATTCGAGGCCGCCGTGGCCCAGCCGGGCCTGGAAGCCACCTACGACATCGTGCTGTACAGCGAGTTTGCCAGCCGCGCAGCGCTCGATGCCTACCAGAACCATCCCGAGCACGTGAAGATCAAGCCGTTTTTTGGGGCAGTGCGGGAAGCCAGACAATGTATGGACTACGAAGTGTAGTGACACCGAACCAAACCTACTGCGCGTCGGTATAGGTGGCCTGCGATGCTCACCGTACTTCAGTACGGTTGCGCTTCTCGGCCACCTCTCCCTTCCGCTCGCTACGGTTTTGTTCGGTGTCGTGAATATCAATGTTAGCCATCAACTTTATTGACAGGAGCCTTCATGACCACCTACCAACGCATCGTCCTCGCCTCGCGCCCCACGGGAGAAGTGCAGCCGGATAACTTCCGCCTGGAAACCAAGGAAATTCCCGCCATCACGGATGGCCAGTTGCTGGTGCGCAACCAGTTCCTGTCGCTCGATCCCTACATGCGCGGGCGCATGAGCACGAATAAAAGCTATGCGGCGCCGCAAGCGCTCGATGAAACCATGATAGGCGGCACGGTGGGCGTGGTGCTGGAATCGAGGCATCCGAAGTTCGCCGCAGGCGACATGGTGGTGGGGACACTGGGCTGGACGGAAGTGGCCGTATCGGACGGCACCATGCTGCGCAAGGTCGATACGACGCACATCCCCGCGTCCGCCTACCTGGGCGCCGTCGGCATGCCGGGCATGACGGCCTGGTATGGCTTGAACGAAATCATGGCGCCGAAAGCGGGCGAAACGGTGGTCGTGTCGGCCGCCAGCGGCGCCGTCGGCAGCGTCGTGGGCCAGCTGGCGAAACTCAAGGGTTGCAGGGTCGTCGGCATCGCGGGCGGGGCGGAGAAATGCGCGTATGTCGTCGATGAGCTGGGTTTCGATGCCTGCGTCGACTACAAGGCGGGCAATCTGGCGGCCGACCTGGCGGCGGCCACGCCGGACGGCATCGATGCCATCTTTGAAAACGTGGGCGGCGCCGTGTTCGACGCGGCCCTGGCCCGCACCAACGCGTTTGGCCGCGTGGCCGTGTGCGGCTGGATCGCCGGTTACAACGGCGAGCCGACGCCGCTCGACAATGCGCGCTTCATCCTCACCAACCGCCTGACCGTGCGCGGCTTCATCGTTTCCGAGCAGCCGGAATTCTGGCCGCAGGGCCTGGCGGAACTGGGTACCCTGGTGGCGACGGGCAAGCTGAAATTCCGCGAATCCGTGGCCGAAGGCCTGGCCAGCGCGCCCGAAGCCTTCATCGGCCTGCTGAAAGGCCGCAACTTCGGCAAGCAGCTGGTCAAGCTCGGCTGATCTCTGTCTGGAAAGGCGGGCCGTGCGACAATAACGGCCTGTCTCTTTCTTCATTACACCATGACCAAGCACACCATCCGCCTCGGCGACTGGGCCACCCTCGGCCCCCATGCCACCGCCATCCGTTTTGAAGTCTTCGTCGATGAACAGAAAGTGCCGGCCGAGATCGAACTCGACGACATGGACGCCGTCTGCCTGCACGCCGTCGCCTATGACGACGCGGGCAACGCCGTCGGCACGGGCCGGCTATTGCCGGACGGCCACATCGGCCGCATGGCCGTGCGCCAGGCGGGCCGCGGCACGGGCGTGGGCGGCGCCATTTTGACCTTGCTGATGGACAAGGCGCGCGAACGCGGCGACCTGGCGGTGGTGCTGAACGCGCAAACCGTGGCCGCGCCATTTTATGCGCGCCACGGTTTCGTGCAGCAGGGGGAGGTATTTGAAGAGGCGGGGATTGCGCATGTGGAGATGCGGCTGGCGTTTTAAACGGTGCTCAGGTGTTGTCGGATTACGGCTCTTCGTTCCTGATCCGACCTACGCCGGCCTGTGGCGGCTATGGCAGGTCGGGTTAGCGCAAAGCGCGTAACCCGACACCACCAGCAGCATCAGTTCTGCGCGTGGCTCTGACGCCATTTGTCCAGGATCACGGCCAGCACGATCACGACACCCTTGGCCACATATTGCCAGAACGACGACAATCCGAGGATCGTCAAGCCGTTGTTCATCACGCCGATGATCAGGGCGCCAATGACGGTGCCCCACACGGAACCGACGCCGCCCATCAGGCTCGTGCCGCCGAGCACGACGGCCGCGATGGCGTCGAGTTCATAACCGGTACCCCAGTTGCCGTTGGCCGCGTACAGGCGGCTGGCCGACATGGCGCCGCCCAGGCCCGCGAACAGGCCGCTGATGGTGTAGACAAACATCAGCACGAGACCGACCTTGATGCCCGTCAAACGTGCCGCCTGGATATTGCCGCCCACGGCGTAGATATGCAGGCCCAGGGTGGTCTTGCGCAGAATAAACCAGGTCAGCAAGACGACGGCGGCGGCCAGCCAGATCAGCCAGGGCACGGCCAGGAAGCTGCCGTTGCCCATCCATTCAAAGCTGGGGATTTCCGTGTTCAGCACGCTGGTGCCGTCGGCCAGCAGATAGGCCGCGCCGCGCAGGGCCGTCATGGTACCCAGGGTCACGACGAACGGGTTCAGGCCGACGAGGGCGACCAGCACGCCGTTCAGCGCGCCCAGCAGCAGGCCGACGATCAGAAACGCGGGAATCGAAAAGCCGGCGAACTGGGCCGACAAGGACATCAGCATGCCTGCCACGGCCGAGACGGCCAGCACGGAGCCGACCGATAAATCGATGCCGCTGGTCAGGATGACGAAGGTCATGCCCGACGCCAGCACGATATTGATCGATACCTGGCGGAAGATGTTCATGGTGTTGTTGCTGGTCATGAAGGTCGACGTGCCGTCGGCCGAGAAATACACGGTCAGGCCGTACATGGCCAGGTACAGCACGACCAGCACGGGCAGCATGCCCAGGCGGCGCATCAGGTTCGAGGCATTGAAGGGTTCGCTGGCGCGCGCCGCGCCGCGGGTGGTACTCGTTGTCATGGTCTATCTCCTGAATGATTATTTAAGGCGTATTCTTAAAACGCCTAACAAAACCGTAGCGAGCGGAAGTGGGTTGTGGTTGAGACGCGGAACTGTGCGAAGCACGGGGACGCCGAGTCAGTGAGCATCGGAAACCGCGACCCGCGACGCGCAGTAGGTTTTGATAGGTGTTTTTATGCCGCTTCCAGCTGCGTAGCGTAAGCGAGGATGTTTTCCTGCGTGATGTCGTCGCCCGTCACTTCGCCCGTCAGGCGTCCTTCGCACATCACCATCACGCGGTCGCAGATGCCGACCAGCTCGGCCAGTTCGCTGGAAATGCACAGCACGGCCGTGCCCGCGTCCGCCAGCTGGTGGATGATCTTGTAGATTTCGCTCTTCGCGCCCACGTCCACGCCCCGCGTCGGTTCGTCGAGGATGAGGACCTTGGGCGCGATGGCCAGCCAGCGCGCCAGCAAGACTTTCTGCTGGTTGCCGCCGGACAACCCCCACGATACCTTCCGGGCCCGAGACCTTGACGTTCAGGTTGGCAATCGACTCGCGCGTGAGCTGGGTCAGGGCGCCACGGTTGACCACGCCCGCCGTCGCATGCTTGGACAGGATATTCATCGACATGTTTTCCATGGCCGATAATTGCATGAACAAGCCCAGGCTCTTGCGGTCTTCCGGCAAATAGCCGATGCCATGGCGGATGGCCGCCAGCGGCCGCTGGATGTGCACTTCCTGGCCGTCGAGCCACACTTGCCCCGATTGCTTCCTGTCGGCGCCAAAGATCAGGCGCGCCAGTTCCGTGCGGCCCGCGCCGACGAGGCCGGCAAGTCCCGTCACTTCGCCCGCATGCAGGGCGAACGAGGCGGGCTTGACCTTTCCACCGCCCACGTTTTCCACGCGCAAACGCTCGGCGCCCCGCGTGCTGCGGCGCTGGTGCGAATAGAAGTCGTCGGCGGGGCGGCCCACCATCATTTGCACGACTTTCTTTTGATCCAGCTCATCCTTGCCCAGCTCGCCCACATAGGCGCCGTCGCGCAGCACCGTGATGCGGCGCGCCAGACGTTCCACCTCGGCCATGCGGTGGCTGATGTAGAGCACGGCCAAGCCCTTGTCGCGCTGTTCTTCGATGATGCGGAACAATTGTTCGGTTTCCCGGTCGGACAGGGCGGCAGTGGGCTCGTCCATGATCAGGATGCGGCTTTCGTGCACGAGGGCGCGGGCGATTTCCACCTGCTGCTGCTCGGCGATCGACAGGCTCGATACCATGGTGTCCGCATCGAAACGGGAACCGAGGTCGGCCAGGATGGCGTTCGTGCGCGCGCGCATCTCGCCGCCCTTGACGGTCCAGAACGGTCCTTGCGGTTCGCTGCCCATGAAGACGTTCTGCGCCACCGTCATGTTCTTGGCCACGCTCAGTTCCTGGTAGATCAGATTGATGCCCAGCGCGCGGGCCTCGCCCGGGTTGCGGATGCGAATTGGCTTGCCGTCGAGAATGATTTCACCGGCGTCCGGCGTGTACACGCCCGACAGGATTTTCATCAGGGTGCTCTTGCCGGCGCCGTTTTCGCCCATCACGGCATGGATTTCGCCGCTACGCACCGTCAGGTGCACGCCGCGCAGCGCGCGCGTGGCGCCGAAGCGCTTCTCGATGCCGCGCATTTCAAAAATAATATCGTCGCTCATGACTGTCCTTCCTTGCTGGTGAAACTGGCGCCGCCCGCGAACTGGCCGGCGGCGCCACGTGGTTCAGGTCAGGCAGATCAGTTCTTTACCCAGCCGGTGTAGGTGGCGACGTTTTCCTTGGTGATGGCCGGGGTCGGCAACAGCACCATGGTCTGTTTCGGCGTACGGCCGTTCATGATGTCGTAGCCCATCTGCACGGCATCGGTGGCCATGCGGTACGGGTTTTGCGCCGAGGTGGCGGCAAACAGGCCGGCCTTGTTTTTCAGGGCGTTCTGGCCATCGGGCGCGCCATCGACGGCCGTGATCAGTTTCACGTCCGTGCGCTTCGATTGCTTGATCGCCAGTTCGGCGCCGATGCCGGTCGGATCGTTGATGGCGAACACGCCGTCGATCTTCGGATGGGCCGTCAGCAGGTTCGACATCACGGTCATGCCGCCGTCGCGGCTGCCGCCCGCGTTCTGGTTGTCGGACAGGATCTTGATATCCTTGAAGGCGGCCAGGGTCTTCTTGCAGCCATTCACGCGGTCGATCACGGAGGTGACGGGCGGCCCGTTGAGGATCACCACATTGCCCTTGCCGCCGATCTGCTTGGCCAGGTAGGCGCACGAGACGTCGCCGGCCATGGTGTTGTCGGACATCACGGTGGCCGAAGCGCCGACGGCGCCTACGTCGACGGCGATCACGACCACGCCCGCATTGCGCGCCTTCTTGATGGCCGGGGCGATGCCCTTCGAGTCGACGGCGTTCAGGATGATGATGTCGGTCTTGTTGGCGATGAAGTTCTCGATCTGGTCGACCTGGGTGTTCAGGTCATACTTGCTGGAAACAGTCGTGACTTTCACGCCGGGGCCGCCCAGCTTTTTCGCGCTTTCTTCCGCGCCGCGGCCAATTGCCACGAAGAATGGGTTGGCCAAGTCGCCCACGCTCACGCCGATCGATTTCAGCGGTTTGTCGGCGGCGAAGGCGCCGCAGGCGGCGGACAGCAGCAGGGTGGCGGTAATGACTTTTTTCATGAGGATCTCCAAGGGTTTTTATTGTAAAAACAAACGGTGCTACGGGTAAAAAACTGGGTGCAAACTTATTGGCTGCGCAATTTCTCGATCATGGCATCGAGCTTGCCCGCATCGACGGCAAAGCCGCGGATGCCTTCGGCCAGCTTCTCGGTGGCCATCGCATCGTCGTTCAGGGCGTAGCGGAAGGCGGCTTCGTCATACGTGACGGCCGGCTGCGCCGCGCCCAGGTCGCCGCCCAGCGCGCGCTCGAACGGGGCGTCAAGCGCTTCCAGTTTCGCCAGCAGATCCGGGCTGATGGTCAGCAAGTCGCAGCCGGACAGGGCCGTGATCTGCCCCACATTGCGGAAGCTGGCGCCCATCACTTGCGTGGCGATGCCATGTTGCTTGTAGTAATTAAAGATGCGCGTGACCGATTGCACGCCCGGATCGTTGGACAGGCTGCGCGCCGCTTCGTCCCATGCCGCGCCCAGCGATTTTTTATGCCAGTCGTAGATGCGGCCCACGAACGGCGAAATCAGGCGCACCTTCGCGTCGGCGCAGGCGACGGCCTGGCAAAATGCGAACAGCAGGGTCAGGTTGCAAAAGATGCCGTCTTTTTCCAGCTCGCGCGCGGCCTGGATGCCTTCCCAGGTGGCGGCGACCTTGATCAGCACGCGCTCGCGGCCAATGCCGGCTTGCTCGTACAGCGCGATCAGGCGGCGTCCGCGGGCCACGGTGGCGTCGCGGTCAAAGCTCAAACGGGCATCGACTTCCGTCGACACGCGGCCCGGCACCACTTTCAGGATTTCCAGGCCAAAACGCACCAGCACCTGGTCGACGATATCGTCCAGCGACGCGGTTTTGTGCGCGGCAACCGTGCTTTCCAGCAAGGGCGCGTAATCGGGCTGCAGCACGGCCTTCAAGATCAGCGACGGGTTGGTGGTGGCGTCTTGCGGCGCGAAACGGGCCAGTTGCAAAAAGTCGCCCGTGTCGGCGACGACGGTGCTGGTTTGCTTCAATTGTTGCAGCTGATTCATTGCTATTCCTTATCACTGAGTTGGTGCAGGGCTTGCACGGCGGGAAACAGGCTACGGTAGCGGCCGTAGCGGATGCTCAAGGCTGCGCTGTGCGCGGCATCGGGCAGGAAAGTATTTTTGATGGGCAAGCCCTGCGTCAGCAGGCTGGTGTCGCCGATGGCGGCAAAGCCCAGCTTGGCCGCGCCGAGGCTGGCCGACAGTTCGCTGTTGTGCAAGGTGCGCATGTCGCGTCCCAGCACATTGGCCAGCAGCTGCGCCCAGTACTGGCTGCGCGCGCCGCCGCCCACCAGCATGCAGTGGGGCACCACGGCGCCCGTCGAGGTGACGGCGGCCATGGCGTCGCGCAAGGCAAACGCCACGCCTTCGAGCACGGCGTAGCCGAGCTGCGCCGGCGTGCTGTCGTGGCCCAGCTGCAGGAAGGCGCCGCGCACTTGCGGGTCGTTGTGCGGCGTGCGCTCGCCCGACAGGTAGGGCAGGAATAGGGGGCGGATGGCGCGATGGGCGCGTCGAGCGGCAGGGCGCTTTCCACCAGGGCCAGCAGGGCTGCCTCGTCGGGCTGGCCCAGCACGCCAGTGGCCCAGCGCAGGCAGCTGGCGCCCGACAGGATCGCGCCCATCGCATACCAGCGGCCGGGCAGGGCGTGGCAAAAGCTGTGCACGCCGCCGGCCGGGTTGCCCATCGGCGCTTCGGTGACGGACACGATGGCGGCGCTGGTGCCCAGCGAAATGAAACTGTCGCCGCCGTTGACGGCGCCGATGCCCACGGCCGAGACGGGGTTGTCGCCGCCGCCGCCCGCCACCACCACGTCCATGGACAAACCCAGCTGGTCGGCGACATCGGCCGGCACGGTACCCGTGGCCGCGTCGCCTTCGGCCAGCGCCGGCATCTGTTCCGCGCGCAAACCGCAGGCGGCCAGCATGGGCGCGAACCAGGCGCGAGCGGCCTCGTCCAGCCACAGGGTGCCGGCCGCGTCGGACATGTCCGTCAGCTTGATCCCCGTCAAGCGCAGGCGCAGATAGTCTTTCGGCGACAGCAGGCAGGCGATGGCGGCAAAGGCGGCCGGCTCATGTTTTTGCAGCCACAGCAGTTTTGGCGCCGTCAGGCCCGCCATGGGCAGGCTGCCCGTCACGTCCGCGTAGGCGGGATAGTCGCGCGCCAGGCTGGCCGCTTCGGCTTCGGCGCGCGCATCGTTCCACAGGATGGCGGGGCGGATCACGTTATCGTGACTATCGAGCAGCACGGCGCCATGCATCTGGCCGGACAGGCCGATGCAGGCGATCTGCGCATAGTCCTGCGGCCAGCCGGCGCGCAGTTGGGCCAGTGCGTTGACGCAGGCGGCCCACCAGTCCTGCGGCGACTGTTCGGACCAGCCCGGATGCGGGCGGCTGGTATCGATGCGCACGGAGGCCTGGCCGCGCACGGCGCCGGTGCCGTCCATCAGCACGGTTTTCAGTTCGGAGGTACCGAGGTCGATACCGAGGGAAATCGCTGGATGCATAGTCGGTTACGGTAAAAGGTCAGGGGCAGCCGCAGGAATTGCGCACGCGTAAGGTCGGCGACAAACGCTGCACGTGCTGGGCGCGGCCCGGGTTGGCGATACGGTCGATCAACAGGTCGACGGCCATGGCGCCCAGCTCTTCGAGCGGCTGCGCCATCACGGTCAGGCGGGGGCTGAAGTAATCGGCCCAGTCGAAATCATCGAAGCCGGCCAGCGCCACGTCTTGCGGCACCGCAATGTGGGCGTCGCGCAAGGCGTGCATGGTGCCGATGGTCATCAGGTTATTCCCGGCCACGATGGCCGTCGGACGCTGCGGCAGCGCCAGCAGTTCCCGCGTGGCCGCGCCGCTGCGTTCCAGGTTGGAGTCGCCCGAGCGCAGCAGGTCCGGGTCGAAGGCGATGTTGGCGCGCTGCAGGGCCAGGCGGTAGCCTTCGATACGCTCGTGCGTCGTCGACAGGCCGGGCGCGCCGCTGATGAAGCCGATGCGGCGGTGGCCGTGGGCCGCGATCAGATGGCTGACCAGTTCTGCCGTCGCCTCGATGTTTTCCACGCCCACCTGGTCGAACGGCTGCGGCGACATGCGGTCGACCAGCACGGAAGCGATCTTGTTGCTGGTCAAGTAGTCGAGCGTGCGGTTGCGCGCGTCGCCCGAAGGCGCCAGCACGATGCCGTCGACCCGGCGCTGGTGCAAGTTCTGCACCACCTTGAGTTCCTGCTCGGGATCGTCATGCGTATCGGAAAACAGCATCATCAAGCCGTGGCGCGTGCAAGCCGCCTCGATGGCGCGCACGGTTTCACTGAAGTAATGATTGGTGAAGGCGGAAATGGCCACGCCGATGGTGCCCGACGAAGAGCCGGCCAGGGCGCGCGCCAGCATGTTCGGCACATAGCCGATCTGCTGCATGGCCGTGTTGACTGCGGCGACGGTTTTCGGGCTGACCTTGCGGGTGCCGTTGAGTACGTGCGAAACGGTCGACAACGATACGTCCGCCGCCCGCGCTACATCTTCCATGGTGGCCATGGTGTCTCCTGATGGTTTTATTCTTATTGTGTGCTGCGATAGTGTGCGGCTGTGTCGCCGCGTTGGAATCTATCGTAAACAAAAGAAAGCGCTTGCGCAAGCGCTTTCTTTTTTGCGGATGGGTGGTGGGTGGGTTTTCGATGAGGATAGGGGAAGCTTGCGTAGGTCGGATTAGCGCGCCGGAGGCGCGCGTAATCCGACATCGGGGACGGTGGTGATGCCGGTTGAGGGCGCTGGTGTTGTCGGCTTACGCGCTTGCGCGCTAAGCCGACCTACTGGATCACCAGCTCATGCAATTCGCCGGGCGAATCGGGGAACAATTTGACGACGGTGGACGTGCGCGTGCCGTAGCCGGGTGTTTCGATGCAGACGGCGGACAGCACGCGTTCGAGGTCGAGCGGCACGCCCGTGTCGGGCAGGCGGAAGTCCGGTGCGCGCGTGGTGTCGGCCAGCATGTCGAAGTAGGCTTCGTCGGGCGCGCCCTGGCACAGCAGGCTGGCGAACTGGGCCTTGGTCTTCAGCACCTTGGGCCACGGCGCGTCGAGCAGGGCGTTCGACAGGCCGTAGATGCCTGGTTCCAATGGCTGGCCATTGCGCGCATCGCCATCGCCCCGGTTGGAAAACCAGATCAGCGTATCCGCGTCGCCCAGCACCAGGTTGAAACCGTTGTAGGCTTTGCATCCGGGGCGGATCTGCGCGATATAGTCCTGCGGCGACATGCTGCCCGCCAGGTAGCCGGCCACCAGGGCGCCGCGCGAGGGAGCGTCCGGATTGCGGTCTTGCGGGCTGCGGATATTCGTGATGGCGGCAAAGCGCGAGCTGCCGCTGCCGGCCTGGGTGATGCCCATCCAGCTGCCGCCCGCCTGCAGGTCGCGGCCCGCGTACACTTGCGGGTGTTCCGGCCAGGCCCCGGCGGGGCGCTGGCGCGTTCATAGAATTCGTCGCGGTTGGCGGCGGCAATCAGCGGGATGTGCGGATTGACTTTCCAGGCAAAAACGATCAGGCACATGGGGGCAAATCCATGAACACTTCCGTATGGCGCGCGCCGGCCGTCAGGGACAGCAAGCCCGCCTCGTCGGCGGCCGCGGCCAGTTGTTCGGCAAAACCTTCGCCGACGACGGGGTAGATTTCCATCCACGTCTGCAAGCCATCCTTGGCCTCGGGGCGGCGCTTGAGTTGCGGCGCCACGCCGGACGCGGCCGCCAGTTTCGCCTGCAAGGCGCGCACCCGGGCTTCCAGCGCCTGGGCGTGCTCTTCCTTGACCTGATAATAAATGTACAAATCTTTCATGGCATTCTCACAAGTCGAGTGCGTCGAGCACGTAAGGCATGGGCAGGAACTGCACGTGACCACCCTGGACCGAGCCGTAGCGCACGGCGCCGGCGGCGCTTGAACCTTCTTCGATTGCCCCCAGCTTCATTTCGACGAGGGCGTCGATGCCGCCCACGCCGTTCGGCGCCGCGTTGACGACCATGCCGCAAGGCTGCTCGGGGTCGCTGACGGCAAACAGTTCGCCGCCGGCCACGACGGATGCATCGGCGATGCTGACGAGGGTGGTGCGGCGCTTGAGCTTGCCCAGGTACTGGCTGCGCGCGACGATTTCCTGGCCCGGGTAGCAGCCTTTCTTGAAATTGACGCCGCCCAGCAGCTCGAAGTTGACCATCTGCGGCACGAATTGCTCTTGCGTGGCGGCCGTGATCTGCGGGATGCCCGCATGGATGTCCGACAATTGCCAGGCGTCATTGCTGCCCTTGGCCAGTTTCTCAGCCAGCTGCGGCCACACGTCGCGCGCCGTGGCGGCCGATGTCAGCCATTGGTAGCGGGCGCTGCCAAAGGCATCGGCCACGCGCAGCAGGGTGCCCAGCGCATGCTCGACCTTGCTGAACGGCGCGGCGGGCAGGGCAGGGAACCAGGCGGACAGGGCCGCGCCGGCTTGCCTGCCGCCGAGGCCCAGGACGACTTGGTTCGCTTCATCCAAGGTCGCATCGTGCAGCTTGGCCTTGGCGCGCAGCACGAACATCTGCAGGCGCTTCTGGATGGCCGGCTGTATGGCGCGCGGCAATTGCAGATAAATGGTGGTGGCGTTGCGCCACATCAGGAAACTGGCCAGCAGGCGGCCTTTCGGCGTGCAGTAGCCGGCCAGGCGTACTTGCTCCTGGTTCAGATGTTCCACGTCATTGGTCAACTGGCCGTGCAGGAAACTGGCCGCATCGTCGCCGTTCAAGCCGATCAAGCCCTGGTCCGTGATGGCCGCGACAAAACCTTCTTGCAGCTGCGGCACGGTCAGGGATGAGCCGAAATCGGCGATGGGGGAGACGCCGGTGGCAAGCGCGGTGCCGTCAGGCGCGCCATCGGTGGCGGCGGGGCGGGCGCCTTGGGCAGTTAAAAATTGATTCCAGTTATTCATAATTTCCATTAGATCAGCGATTAAGCATTATCATTACGGGTTCATTATAGTGATGTCGCGCAGATTGCGTCGGCAGCGGCAAGATTGCCAGTGTTGGCGCCGCTTTGCGCGCACTTGCTTCACAAATGAACGATCATAACAAGCGCGCGTTGCCCGCCAGCGAGCGCATCACAAGAATCGGAACAATGGCTTTCTTTAAAAAACTTGTAGTCAGTTCAGTCATCGCCGCCATCGGCGTGGGCGGTACTTTTGTGTACTGGGCGCAGCAGCCCATCACCACGGACGGCGAAGCGATCCCGTTTACGATCAGCCCGGGCAGCGGCGCGCATGCGGCCGGCCAGCAGATCGCGGACGCGGGCGTGCCCATCGTGCCCATCCTGTTCAACATGCTGGCGCGCATCGAAGGCAAGACCTCGAAGATCAAGGCCGGTTCCTACGAGCTGAAACCGGGCACGACGCCGCAGCGTCTGATCACGCAGCTGGCGCGCGGCGAGTTCGCGCAGGAATCCTTGACCATCATCGAAGGCTGGACTTTCAAGCAGATGCGCGCGGCCATGGCGAATCATCCCGGCCTCAAGCACGATACGGCGGGCCTGTCCGACAAGGAACTGATGGCGAAGATCAGCCCGGAATACGTGTTGCCGGAAGGCCTGTTCTTCCCCGATACCTATCTGTTCGCCAAGGGCGCCAGCGAAATGCAGATTTTCAGGCAGGCGCACACGGCCATGATCGGCCGGCTGTCCGAAGCGTGGGACAAGCGCGATCCGGCCTTGCCATATAAAAACCCGTACGAGGCGCTGATCATGGCGTCCATCGTGGAAAAGGAAACGGGCCAAAAGTCCGAGCGGGCCATGATCGCCGGCGTGTTCGTCAACCGCCTCAAGACGGGCATGCTGCTGCAGACGGACCCGACCGTAATCTATGGCATGGGCGATAACTACCAGGGCAAGATCCGCAAACGCGACCTGGAAGCGGACACCCCGTACAATACCTACACGCGCGGCGGCTTGCCGCCCACGCCGATCGCCCTGGCCGGCGCGCAATCGCTGACGGCGGCCCTGGCGCCGGCCCGCACGCAGGCCCTGTATTTCGTCGCGCGCGGCGACGGCACCAGCCAGTTCTCGGCCAACTTGCCCGACCATAACCGCGCCGTGAACCAGTACCAGCGCTAATATCCTTATCAGATCAAGAGTTTCATGACACAACACTATCAACCCCGCTTCATCACCTTCGAAGGCATCGATGGCGCGGGCAAGTCGACGCATATCGGCTTTGTTACCGATTACCTGCGGCAGCGGGGCGTGACCCTCGTCTCGTCGCGCGAACCGGGCGGCACCAGCCTGGGTGAAAAGCTGCGCGAACTGCTGCTGCATGAAAAGATGCACCTGGAAACGGAAGCCCTGCTGATGTTCGCCAGCCGCCGCGAACACATCGCGCAAGTCATCGCGCCCGCCCTGGAACGGGGCGAGTGGGTCATTTCCGACCGCTTTACCGATGCCAGTTTCGCCTACCAGGGCGGCGGGCGCGGCATGGACTTGCGCAAGATGGAGCAGCTGGAAGCGTGGGTGCATCCGCATCTGCAGCCGGACATCACGTTCCTGTTCGACGTGCCGCTGGCCGTGGCTAGAGCCCGCCTGGACGCCACGCGCGCACTGGATAAATTCGAGCAGGAGCGGGCGGACTTCTTTGCCGCCACGCGCAATGAGTATCTACGCCGTGCGGCCCAGTTCCCGCAGCGTTTCCGCATCATCGATTCCACGCAAAGCATTGCCGACATCCAGGTCCAGCTGGCAAAACTGCTTGATGAATTGCTTGAGCAAAGTGTTGCAATACGTTGATTGACAAAGAATAATATGACCAGTTCTCTCTATCCGTGGCAACAGGACGCCTGGCAGCAGTTGCAAGCCTTGCGCCCGCGCATGCCGCACGCCATTTTGTTCCATGGCGCGCAAGGCATCGGCAAGGCCGACTTCATCGAGCATTTTGCGCAAGCGCTGCTGTGCGAAGACGTGCGCGCCGACGGCCATGCCTGCGGCGCCTGCGCCTCGTGCGGCTGGTTTAGCCAAGGCAACCATCCCGATTACCGCCGCGTGCGTCCGGAAGCGCTGGAAGACGAGGTGGCCGACGATGGCGAAGAGGGCGAAGGCGCGAAGAAAAGCGCCAAGAGCAAGACGCCGTCGAAAGACATCAAGATCGAGCAGATCCGCAACCTGGCCGACTTCATGAACATTTCCACGCACCGGCAAGGCTTGCGCGTGGTGGTACTGTATCCGGCCGAGGCGCTCAACACGCCCGCCTCGAACGCCTTGCTGAAAACGCTGGAAGAGCCGCCGCCGGGCACCCTGTTCCTGCTGGCATCGAACAGTCTGGACCGCTTGCTGCCGACGATTTTGTCGCGCTGTCGCAAGTTTGCCTTGCCCATGCCCAGCCACGAGCAGGCTTTGACCTGGCTCAAGGCCCAGGGCTTGAGCGATGCGGACAGCTGGCTGCGCGAGCAGGGCGGCGCGCCGCTGGCGGCGCTGGCCCAGTCCGAGTCGGGCGGCCGCGAGGAAACGGAACAGTTGCTGCAGGTACTGGCCAATCCCGGCGTGGAAGCGGCCCTGAAGGCGGCCGACAAATTACAGAAGGCGCCACTGGCGCCGCTGGTGGCGTCCCTGCAGCGCTGGCTGTACGACGTGTTTTCCGTCAAGTTGTCCGGCACCATCCGCTACTACCCGCGCCACCGGCGCGAACTGGAGGCGCTGGCCGGGCGCATCAACGTCAGCCGCCTGATGGCCGCCATCAAGTCGGCCAACGAACGCCGGGCGATTGCCGAGCATCCCCTGTCGCCCAAGCTGTTCCTCGAAGACATGTTGCTCGACTACGCATCCAGTTGCCAATAAAATCAAGTACTTGGATTGTAAAGTTAATGTAAATTATCTCTGCGCCGTTTGCCACGCCGGCAAGCCGGTGTTACAGTCAAGGCACTGGACAGCAACGGAGGCGTGCATGCAACGGGTCACTGGCATCGGCGGCATCTTTTTCCACGCGCAAGACCCGGCGGCGCTGCGCGCCTGGTACCAGCGCCACCTGGGCCTGGACGTGCAGCCCTGGGGCGGCGCCGCCTTCACCTGGACGGACGCCGCTGGCCAGCCCACGGCCGGCACCACCATCTGGTCCGTGGCGGCCAAGGACAGCGAGCAATTTGCGCCCGGCAAGGCGTCCTTCATGATCAATTACCGGGTCGACGACCTCGATGCGCTGCTGCAAGCCCTGCGCGACGAAGGCTGTAATGTGCTGGACAAGGCGCCGGACTCGGCATACGGCCAGTTCGGCTGGGTCATCGATCCCGAGGGCAACAAGGTGGAACTGTGGCAGCCGCCAAAGGGGCAGTAGGCGGGTGCAATAGGCAATGCAGGCGCCAGATCAGCGATAATACGGGTTCGGCTAACCATTTCATTTATTTATGCGCGACATTATTGCTGGATTCCTACGTTTCCAAAAAGAGGTTTTTCCTGAGCGCCGCGAGTTGTTCAAGACCCTGGCCACGGGACAAACTCCCAAGGCCCTGTTCATTTCCTGCTCGGACAGCCGCATGGTGCCCGAACTGGTGACGCAGCGCGAACCAGGCGAACTCTTCGTGATTCGTAACGCGGGCAACATCGTGCCCTCGTACGGACCCGAGCCGGGCGGCGTCAGCGCCACGGTGGAGTTTGCCGTGTCGGCCCTGAACGTGACCGACATCGTCATTTGCGGCCATTCCGATTGCGGCGCGATGAAGGCGATCGCCACCTGCGCCTGCCTCGATCACATGCCGGCCGTGCGCAGCTGGCTGCACCACGCGGACGCGGCGCGCATGATCAACGAATCGGTCGAGCATCCGACGGAACAGTCGCGCATTGACGGCATGGTGCGCGCCAACGTGGTGGCGCAGCTGAATAACCTGCGCACCCATCCCTCGGTGGCGCTGGCCATGGCGCAACATCGTCTGACCCTGCACGGCTGGGTGTACGACATCGAGAACGGCTCGCTCGACGCGCTCGACGAATCGACCGGCAACTTCGTTCCGCTGGCGGAACACCCGGCCTCACAGATGTAATCGGCTGCCAGCATCCGAACCGCCCCGGCAGGGGATGCGCGCCGCCGCCGTTGCCCTGCCGGTTTTTGCTCCCTCCGGTACAATCCCGCCTTATGTATATCGATTCCCATTGCCATATCAATTTCCCCGAGCTGGCCGCTCGCATGCCCGAGATCCTCGCCAAGATGGCCGAGAACAAGGTGACGCACGCCCTGTGCGTGTCCGTCGACCTGCCGGACTTTCCGCAGGTGCTGGCTCTGGCCGAGCAGTATCCGCATATCTTTGCCTCCGTCGGCGTGCATCCCGACTACGAAGACACGCCTGAACCGTCGGTGGAAGACCTGGTGCGCCTGGCCGACCACCCGAAGATCATCGCCATCGGCGAGACGGGCCTCGACTATTTCCGCCTGACGGGCGACCTGGAGTGGCAGCGCGAGCGTTTCAGGACCCACATCAAAGCTTCAAGAATCACCCGTAAACCCTTGATTATCCACACAAGAGCGGCCAGCGAAGACACCATCCGCATCATGCGCGAAGAGGGCGCGGGCGTGGCCGACGGCGGCGTGGCCGGCGTCATGCATTGCTTTACGGAATCGCTGGAAGTGGCGCGCGCCGCCATCGATATGGGTTTCTATATTTCGTTTTCCGGCATCGTCACGTTCAAGAGCGCCAAGGATTTGCAGGCGGTGGCGCTGGAAGTGCCGCTCGAGCGCATCTTGATCGAAACGGATTCGCCGTACCTGGCGCCCGTGCCGTTCCGCGGCCGCATGAACGAACCGGGCTATGTGGCCCACGTGGCGGAATACCTGTCGACCCTGAAAGGCATTCCCCTGGACCAGGTGGCGCGCCAGACGACGGAAAATTTCTTCAAGTTATTCAATCAGTTGCCATAACTTCTTAAGGTAAAACATGATGAAAAAACTCGCGCTGGCGATGCTGCTGTGCTGTGCCGCCGCCAGCCAGGCGGCGCCGGAACCCGATGCGTTCTTCCGCGCCGTGTCCGTCAACAACGCCAGCGGCGTGCGCAGCATGCTGATTGAGGGCATGAATCCGAACCAGCCTGACGCGCAGCGCGGCGATATTCCCCTCGTGCTGGCCTTGCGCGACGATGCGGACCGGGTTTTCCAGGTGCTGCTCGACGCGCCGGGCATCGACATCGAGGCCCGTTCGGCCAACGGCAACACGGCGTTGATGATGGCCGCCTACAAGCACAAGCTGGACGCGGTGAACGCCTTGCTGGCCAAGGGCGCCAAGGTCAACCAGAGCGGCTGGACGGCGCTCCATTATGCGGCCTCGGCCGGCGACCTGCCCATCATGAAGATTTTTCTGGAGCGCGACGCCGTGGTCGATGCGCGCGCGCCCGCCAACGTCACGCCGCTGATGTTTGCCGCCCGCGAAGGACAGGAGGGCGCCGTCAAGCTGCTGCTGTCCTGGGGCGCGGACGCCAGCCTGAAGAGCGACCATGGCTGGACGGCCGCGCAGTTCGCCCAGGCCGGCGACAAGCCCGGCGTGGTCGCCATCATCGAAGCGGCACAGAAGGCGCGCGCAGCCCGCAAGTGATCGTTCTAGTAATATTTTCCATGCCAGCGCTGAAACTGGCATGGAATTGCCTCTCACCTCAGCCCTTTGTTCTCCCTGGCGATTAACGATAATGATCGTGTCGCATTAATCAGGAGATTGTTCGCATGGGCCATCCCACCACCGTCAGGCGCCGGCTGTATTGTCGCCGCCCCGCGCGCAGCCCGTGCGATATCACTGCTTTCTGGAATGACAAAACCGATCGGCCATCGGAGCCAGACTCCAAGAGGACAGACATGCTGAATGAACGAGAAATCGAGAGTTGTTACCTGGGGCAATTTATCCCCGTCCATTACCATCACAATATGTTGATGGACCAGAACCGCATGCACGGGTTCAAGTCGGCGATCGATTATGCGGTGAAACCCGGGATGAAGGTGCTGGAGCTGGGCGGCGGCACGGGCGTGCTGTCGTGGTTCGCGGCCGCGCGCGCCGACAAGGTCTGGTGCGTGGAGTTCAATCCGGACATGGTCAAGGAAGCGCGCAAGATGCTGGCGCTCAACCCGAACGGTGAAAAGGTGGAAGTCGTCCACGCGGACGCCTTTGAATATCTGCCGCCCGAGCCTGTCGACGTGGTCATCTGCGAAATGATCCATGTAGGCATGCTGCGCGAAAAGCAGGTGGAAGTGATCGAATCGTTCAAGCGCCGCTACCTGGCCCGCTTCGGCGGCCCGCTGCCGATCTTCCTGCCCGAGGCCGTCATCATGGCCGTGCAGCCGATGCAGCAGGAATACGATTTCGAGGGTTTTTACGCGCCCATCGTGCAATTCCAGGAAACCACGGCCATCCACCCTGGCGTGCAGGAGTTGGCGCCGCCGTCCGTCTACAGCATCATCGACTTCAGCCAGCCGACGGACAGCGTGTTCGGTTTCGACGGCAAGTTCGTCGTCGAGCGCAGCGGCACCCTGAATGCCTTGCGTTTCGTCACCAAGAACATCCTGGCCGTGGTGCCTGAGCGCTCGACCACCATCGACTGGCTGAACCACTACATGTGCCTGCCGCTGGCCGCGCCGCTGGCCGTGAAGGCGGGCGACGTGCTGCAGGTGAGCTTCCAGTACCGCGCGGGCGGTTCGATTCCTTCGCTGGAAACGTCGATCCGCGCGCAGGTGATCTATGACGTCAACCTGCAGCCAGTCACGCAGAACCCCGTCTACGCCTGACCAGCTGACCAACCCTGCTGCGCGTCGCGATTTGCGGCCTGCGATGCTCACCGTACTAAAGTACGGTTGCGCTTCTTAGCCACAACTCACTGCCGCTCGCGACGGTTTTGTCAGCCGTTCGAAACCAAATTTGGGCAACGCCGCAGCGATTTCATCCTGCGGCGTTTGTCCATTCAGGGTATATTCCGTCTTTTACCACTGGACAGCTTTATTATCATGGAACAGATCGATCAGCGTTACCTCGTGCAACAGAACAAAATCAGCGACGGCGAGACCAAGCCGCCCGTGTTTGCCAAGGTAATGCGCAGCAAGGAAGGCGTGTTTGAAGGCGTGTCCTTCATCAAGTCGAAGGACAAGGCCTCCATCCTGACCATCGAAGAGGCCAACCAGGCCATCAAATGGGCCGCCAGCAAGAAGCCGAACGCGCACGAATACATCACGAAAGTGATTTGCGTCGGCCAATAAGCCCCCGTTCATTCCCGTTTTTGCACCGTTCATCCCCGCATTGTGCCGTTCATCGCATGGCCGTTGCCGCCGCGGCGGCGCTTGACTACAGTGCCGTCACGGTAGCGGGGCAAGCACGGCTTGCTCCGCACATTTCATTCGAGGGGAACGCGATGCTGGGATTCGTGCTGTGGCTGCTGCTCTTGCTGGTGTGCTGGCCCCTGGCCTTGCTGGCCCTCGTGCTGTATCCGCTGGCCTGGCTGCTGTTGCTGCCATTCCGCCTGATCGGCATCGGCGTGGAAGGCGTGTTCGAATTGCTGCGCGCCATCGTCATGCTGCCGGCCCGCGTGCTGGGCGGCGGCGGGCGGCACTGAACTGGATTTCCCATAAAAAAATGGCGCCGTCGGCGCCATTTTTTTATGCATGTACCGTTTACACCGCTTACAGGTCGACCATGAAACCGGCGCCGATCGATTTCTGCGAATAGTTGTAGTCGATCAGGCTCTGTCCATAGCCGGAGAATAGCTGCAGATAGCCTTTCAGGTTGGCCTTCAATGGGAAGGCCCAGCTTGCCTGCATGGAGCCATGCTTCTTGCTGAAATTGCGGCGCGCCGTGACGGCGTATTCATGGCCCTTGTTGCGGTAGCTCACGCGCAAGTCGCCATGCCCCATGTAATCGGTGATGTCGATATTGTCATTGTCGGTCTTGCCATTGTCGAGGCGGTGCCAGATGCGCGTCGTGACGGCCAGGTTGTCTTTTTCCATGCCCAGCTCGGCATACACGCGGTTCCAGCTGCGCGACAGGGTCGACGTCTGGCCGTTCGACTGGTGCACCAGGCCCAGGTTCAGGTAGTTGAATTCCACGCCCGCGAAATTCTTGTTGATCGGCAAGATCAGCATCAGCTCCGGCTGGTAATTGGTCTCGCGGAAGGGGCTCGAAGCCTTGCGGTTATATGCCTGCCAGAAACTTTGCTGCGTATAGCCGAACCACATGTCGATGGGCGTGCCGGCGATGTCTTCCAGCAGCTTCATCTTGAAACTCAGCTGGAACGTCAATTCCACGTGCTGGCTCTTGATGCCGCCCGGCGTGAAATCCTGGAACGGTTCGTCGTTCGAGGCGTCGCTGTAGTTGGCCAGCAGCAAATAAGTGTCGCGGTGCGGGCGGAAGTTGAACAGGCCCCGCTTCGAAGCATCGTTGAGTTCCCACGATTGCTGGGTGCGCGAAATCGGTGCTTCCGGCGGCGCCGCGCCAGCCTGCGCGATGGCGGGGATGGCGGCGTTGACGGCATCCGGCGTGGCCACGCCCGGCGGGCTGACGGGCGTGATGGGGGCAACCTCGGCAGCCGCTGCCAGGGTGACGGCAGCCGTGGCAGGGTCGCCGCCGGCGGCGATGGTGGCTTTTTCCGCCGCCTTGGCCAGGGTGTCGAAGCAGCCCAGGCGGGCGCTGGCGTCACCAAGCACGGCGCAACGCTGCATTTGCTGTTCCAGTTCGCCGGCCATGGCCAGCGCCGGCGACGCGAGCAAGGAGGAGAGGATTATTTTTCTTAGTTGGATGGTCATAGGCTGAGTGGGGCATGTCATTCGGTGCGCACCTGGGCTGCATGCCGGCGGCGTCGCCTTGCACGATAATTTACGGTGCGTGTTGATTTTGATTAATCTTTACTGGATTAATAAAGTTGAAAGTATAGCGGAATCTCTTGTTTATTCTATGCAACGCGCGTGCGCGCTAATGTTAGTGTTGTACGCATGGTAAAAGATGGTTACGCGCCGCTCTCCAAATCGATGTCTGCTACACTGGAAAACCGGCGCAAACACAGTCGTGCCGGGCTAGCCATGGAGATTGTGATGACCCGCAAAACACCTATCGAGCGCTACCGCAACATCGGCATCAGCGCCCATATCGACGCCGGCAAGACCACCACCACCGAGCGCATCCTGTTTTATACGGGGGTGAATCACAAGATCGGCGAAGTGCACAATGGCGCCGCCACCATGGACTGGATGGAGCAGGAGCAGGAACGGGGCATCACCATCACCTCGGCCGCCACCACGGCGTTCTGGAAAGGCATGGCCGGCAACTTCCCCGAACACCGCATCAACATCATCGATACGCCCGGCCACGTTGATTTCACGATTGAGGTGGAGCGCTCGATGCGCGTGCTCGACGGCGCCGTGATGGTCTACGACGCCGTCGGCGGCGTGCAGCCGCAATCGGAAACCGTGTGGCGGCAAGCCAATAAATACCACGTGCCGCGCATCGCCTTCATCAACAAGATGGACCGGGTGGGCGCGGATTTCTTGCGCGTGCGCAAGCAGATCGGCGAGCGCCTGAAAGGCGTGGCCGTGCCCATCCAGCTGCCCATCGGCGCGGAAGAGCATTTCACGGGCGTCATCGACCTGCTGAAGATGCGCGCCATCACCTGGGACGACGCCAGCCAGGGCGTGCAGTTCAGCTATGGCGAGATTCCCGCCAGCTTGCAGGCGCAGGCGCGGGAATGGCATGAGCACCTGGTCGAACACGCGGCCGAGGCCACCACGGAGATGACGGAACGCTACCTGAATGGCGACACGTTCACCGAAGCGGAGCTCAAGCAGGCCTTGCGCGCGCGCACCATCCGCAACGAAATCGTGCCCATGCTGTGCGGCAGCGCTTTTAAAAACAAGGGCGTGCAGGCGATGCTCGACGCCGTCATCGAATACCTGCCGTCGCCGCTGGAAGTGCCGCCCATCATGGGCCACGACGAGCACGACAACGAGGTGGAGCGCCATCCGGCCGACGACGAGCATTTCTCGGCCCTGGCCTTCAAGATCATGACGGACCCGTTCGTGGGGCAACTGACCTTCTTCCGCGTGTATTCCGGCGTGGTCAATTCGGGCGACATGGTCTACAACCCCACCAAGAGCGCGCGCGAGCGCTTGGGGCGCATCCTGCAGATGCATGCGAACGAGCGCAAGGAAATCAAGGAAGTGTATGCGGGCGACATCGCCGCCGCCGTGGGCCTGAAAGCCGTGACGACGGGCGACACCCTGTGCGCCATCGACCACGTCATCGTGCTGGAAAAGATGATTTTCCCGGAACCCGTGATTTCCCAGGCGGTCGAACCGAAGACCAAGCCGGACCAGGAAAAGATGGGCATCGCCCTGAACCGCCTGGCGCAGGAAGACCCGTCGTTCAAGGTGCATACGGACGAGGAATCGGGCCAGACCATCATGTCGGGCATGGGAGAATTGCATCTGGAAATCCTGGTCGATCGCATGCGCCGTGAATTCGGCGTGGAAGCGAACGTGGGCAAGCCGCAGGTGGCGTACCGCGAAACCATCACGCGCACGGTGGAAGACGTCGAGGGCAAGTTCGTCAAGCAGTCGGGCGGACGGGGCCAGTACGGCCACGTGGTGCTGAAACTCGAACCGCTGGAGCCGGGCACGGGCTACCAGTTCGTCGACGCCATCAAGGGCGGCGTCGTGCCGCGCGAATTCATCCCCGCCGTCGACAAGGGCATCATCGAAACCCTGAAGGCGGGCGTGCTGGCCGGCTATCCGGTCGTCGACGTGAAGGCCACGCTGACGTTCGGCTCCTACCACGACGTCGATTCCAACGAAAACGCGTTTCGCATGGCCGGCTCCATCGCCTTCAAGGATGGCATGCGCAAGGCATCGCCCGTGCTGCTGGAACCGATGATGCAGGTGGAGGCGGAAACGCCGGAAGAATTCATGGGCAACGTCATGGGCGACTTGACGGCCCGGCGCGGCATGGTGCAGGGCGTCGACGACATTCCCGGCGGCGCGGGGCGCATCGTCAAGGCCCTGGTGCCGCTGGCGGAAATGTTCGGCTATTCCACCACCCTGCGCTCGCTGACCCAGGGCCGCGCCACGTACACGATGGAATTCAAGCATTATGCGGCCGTGCCCAAGCATATCCTGGACCAGGTGGCATCTGCCGGCAAGGCCAGGTAGGTCGGATTAGCGGGGCAACGCCCCGCGTAATCCGACACCACCAACGGCCGTGCCAACAATGTTGTCGGCTTACGCGCGTTGCGCTAAGCCGACCTACGCATCAATTCAGAAGATTCTGCGCAATGATGGCATCGGCCATTTTCTCCGCCTCGCCCACGGGCTGCTCCAACACCTTGGTCGTGTAGACGGTGGACGCCACCATCGGCTGGTCCAGGGTTGCCCCTTCGCCATGGCTGGTATCGACCGTCACCGTGGTCGACAGGCCGATGCGCAGCGGGTGGGCGGCCAGTTCCTTCGGATCGAGCGTGATGCGCACGGGCACGCGCTGCACCACCTTGATCCAGTTGCCCGTGGCATTTTGCGCCGGCAACAGCGAAAACGCGCTGCCCGTGCCGGCCGACATGCCCAGCACCTTGCCGTGGTAGACCACCTTGCTGCCGTACAAGTCCGTTTCGATGGCGGCCGCCTGGCCCACGCGGATATTGCGCAATTCCGATTCCTTGAAGTTCGCGTCGACCCATAACTGGTCCAGCGGCACGATGGACATCAGGGGCGTGCCCGGCGTCACGTGCGACCCCAGCTGCACGCTGCGCTTGGCGACATAGCCCGAAACGGGGGCGACCACGGCGTTGCGGCGTACGGCCAGCCACGCCTGCAGCACGTCGCCCCTGGCCGCCAGCACGGCCGGATGGCTGGCCAGGTTGACGCCGGCCACGCCCGATTTGGCCGACTCGGCCTGGCGCTGCGCCACCGTCAAGGCCGCTTTGGCGTCGTCGACGGCCTGTTTCGCATGAACAAGGTCTTCGCCCGAGATCGTGTGGTCCAGCGCCAAGGGGGCGCGGCGGGCCAGGTTGCCCTGCGCCGTGGCCAGGGCCAGGCGGCGCTGCGCGATGACGGCGTCGTACTGCGCCACGCTGGCATAGCGCTCGCGTTCCTGGCGCACGATGTTGCCCAGGCGCGCCTCGGCCTGGCTCAGGGCCAGGTCCGCATCGATGGCGTCCAGCGTGATCAGCGGCGCGCCCGCTTTCACCATCTGCGTCTCGTCGGCGCGGATGGCGTCGACATTGCCCGTCACTTGTGCGGACAGGGTGACCAGGTTGCCGCCCACATAGGCGTTGTCCGTGACTTCCTCTTTGGCCAGCACCAGCTGGTAATACGCGCCCCAGGCCGCGCCAGCGACGAGAAAGGCGGCCGTGATGGCGATCAGGACGGCCTTGCGCTTGCCCGGCTGTTCGGTGGAGGTGGTTGTGGTTTCGCTGCTCATGATGTGTTCCGTAATCGATCGTTATTGTTTAGTCGTCGCGGCGGCAAAGTCGCTGCTGCCCCGGTAGCCGCCGCCCAGTGCCACGGTCAGGCTGATTTCCGCGTCCTGGCGCTGGTTTTGCAGCTGCATGCCCAGGTCCACCTGGCCGCGCACGGTCATTTCCGCATTCAGCTGGGTGGCGCGGTCGGCCAGTCCCTGTTTCAGGCGGGCATTGGCGTTGCGCAGCTGCGCTTCGCTGGCGCGCAGGTTGTCCTGCTGCAGGCGCAGCTGGTTTTTCACGCCTTGCACCCTGGCGCCCGCCTGCGCCACGTCGCGCACGACATTGAAGACGTGCTGGTTGTAGTCGGCGATCAGTTCGTTGCGTTCGCTGCGCGCGCCGGCAAGCTGCGCCTGCAGGCGGCCGCTGTCGAACAGGGGCAGCGACAGGGCCGGGCCGATGAACAGGGTGCGGCTGCCCGATTGCAGCAGCTTGCCCAGCTTGATGGCGTCGAGGCCGAACGAGGCCCCCAGGTCGATATCGGGGTAGAACGACGCCTGCGCCGCCTCGATCTTGCTCATGGCCGCCTGTACCCGCCAGCGCGCCGCCTGCAAGTCGGGCCGGCGCGCCAGCAATTCCATGCCCAGCTTGCCGGGCAGCGCATGCGGCAGCGCCAGGGCCTGTCTCGGCTGCAGGCTGGCCAGCGCCGAGGCATCCGCACCCAAGAGCGCGCGCAAGGCTTCCCGTTCCGTGACGATCTGCGTTTCCAGCAAGGCGATCTGCTGCTGCAGCAGGCTCAAACGCGTTTGCGCGGACAGATGGTCGTCGCTGACGCCGAGGCCGTTGGCGATGCGTTTTTCCTTGTCGACCACCAGCTGCTGCTGCAGCTTGACCAGCGCATGCAGGTTGTCCATGCGGGCCCAGCCGTTCTGCATGCTGAAGTAGTGGCGGGCGATCTCGGCCGCCAGCATCTGTTCCGCCATCGCGTATTCGGCGCGGCGTGCATTGACTTCACCGAGGCTGGCGGCGATCTGCGCCTTGTGCCTGCCCCACCAGTCCAGGTCGTAATGGGCTTGCACGCCCACCGTGACCTCGTTGTAGTAATTGCCGCCGATGGGGGCGGGCATCAGGCCGTTGCCCGAATAGCGCTGGCGGCTGGCATTCGCGCCCAGGTCGACCCTGGGGCCGCGCTCCGCGTGTTGCGCGTCGAACGCGGCAAGGGCCGAGCCGATGCGGGCATTTGCCACCGCCAGGTTCGGGCTGGCGGACAGCGCCTGGTCGATCAGCTGGTCCAGCTGATCGTCCTGGAACTGGCGCCACCATTGGGCGGCGGGCCACCCTTCGCTGGCCAGGTGGATGTCGGCCGCCAATTGCACGGTGGCCAGGTCTTGCTGCGGCAGCTGTTGCGTGTCGGGCGGGATGCTGGCGCAGCCGGCCAGGGATAAACTGAGCGCCAGGACGCTGAGGGAGAGTTTCATCGGTGTGTGCATGAGGGTTATTCCATGGCCGCGTGGTCGACCACGACAGGCGCATTTTTCTTCGGTGGTTTGATCAGGAGCAAAAGCGGCAGCACGAGGATGGTCAGCCACATCATCAGCCAGAAGTCGTCGAGGTAGGCGATCATCGACGCCTGCCGCGTGATTTCGCCATTCAGCGCCGCCATGCCCGTGCTCGTGCCCAGGTCGAACACCTGGGCGATGCCGGGGTCATGCAGGGCCGGATTGGCGATGGTGATGTGTTCCGTCAGGGACGCATGGGCGATCTGCGTATTGCGCACCAACAAGGTCTGCACGAGGGCGATGCCGATGCTGCTGCCGATATTGCGCACCAGGCTGTAGATGGCCGTGCCTTCCGCCCGCATCTGCGGCGACAGGGTGGCGAACGTGGCCGCGCTCAGGGGCACGAAGACGAGGCCCAGGCCGATGCCCTGGATGATGCCGTTCCATACGACCGTCTTCGGCACCAGGTCCAGGGTGAAATTGGCCATTTGCCACAGCGAAAACGCGGTAATGGAAAAACCCACGCCCAGCAGGATGCGCGTATCGATCTTGCCCGTCAGCCTGCCGACGATCAGCATGGCCAGCATCGTGCCCAGGCCGCTGGGCGCCGTCACCAGGCCGGCAATGGCCGCCGGGTAATTCATCAAGCCTTGCAGCATGGACGGCGTCAGCGCGCGGGTGGCGAACAGCACCATGCCGACGATGAAGATGAACAGCAAGCCGCTCACATAGTTCGAATTCTTCAGCAGGCGGTAGTCGAGGAAGGACTTGCCGGCCGGGCGCAGCGCCGTGTGGGCGATGAAATAACACAGGCTCATGGCCAGCACGATGGCTTCGATCCACGTTTCGGTGGAGGAAAACCAGTCATTCTGCTCGCCCCGGTCCAGCAGCATCTGCAGCGCGCCGATGGACAGGCTCAAGGTGGCAAAGCCGAACATGTCAAAGTTCATGCGGCGGTTGGGTGGGTCCTTGCGGATGTAGCGCCAGATGCCATAGAAGGCCATGGCGCCGATGGGGATGTTGATGAAGAAGACCCAGCGCCAGCTGTAGCTGTCCGTCAGCCAGCCGCCCAGTGTCGGTCCCAGGATGGGGCCGATCATCACGCCCATGCCCCAGATGGCCATGGCCGAGCCGTGCTTTTCGCGCGGATTGATATCGAGCAAGACCGCCTGCGACAGCGGCACCAGGGCCGCGCCGAACACGCCCTGCAGCAAACGGGCGGCGACGATCTCGGACAAGGTGCCGGACAGGCCGCACAGCACGGAGGCGAGCGTGAAGCCGGCAACCGACACGAGAAAGGTGTTTTTTGGCCGAAACGGTCGCACAGCCAGCCCGTCAGGGGCGTGGCGATGGCGGCGGCGACGATGAAGGAGGTCAACACCCAGGTGATCTGGTCTTGCGAGGCGGACAGGCTGCCTTGCATGTGGGGCAGGGCGACGTTGGCGATGGTGCCGTCGAGCGCCTGGATGATGGTGGCGAGCATGATCGATATCGTGATCATGCGCCGGTTCAGGGTGGGGTCTTGTGAAGCGGGAACGGAAGTCACGCAAACTTCTCCGTCGCCGCCTGCAGTGCCTCCAGCAGTTCGGTGGCGGCCCGCAATTGATCGGGATCTATGCCCTGCAGCAGTTCCTTGCGGAAGCCGTCCGCTTCCTTGCGCACGGTCTCATAGACCTGCATGCCTGCCTCGGTCAGCACGACGAGTTTCACGCGGCGGTCCGTTTCCGACGGCTGGCGCTGCACGAAGCCCGATTTCACGAGCCGGTCCAGCATCGACACCATGGTGGGGTTTTCCACGCCCAGCTGATGGGCCAGTTCGCTTTGCGAGGGCGGCTGCGGCGATTTGGCGATCATGGCGATGCACATCCAGCTCGCTTGCCCCAGGTCCAGGTCTTTCAGGCGCCGGTCGATCGCATGGCGCCAGCCGCGCGCCGTCTTGTGGAGCGCGGCGGAAAAGCGCTCTTCGATAGAAATCATAAGGTGAGCCGTCTAATGGTTAGGTGTCTAACTAATATTCTAGCATGCCGGTTTGACCGGCGTACAGGCCTTTCCGTTTGTCTACGCCGCTGTTACATTAACAGTCAGCCCACCACCATCAGGAGACAGCATGACGACGGAAAAACAGAAGCAGGACGGACAGCACCGCGACAGCAGCGACTTTGTCATCACGCAAACCTTCGACGCGCCGCGCGAGCTGGTGTTCCAGTCGTGGGTGGAGCCTGAGCGCCTGGCACAATGGTGGGGCCCCGTCGGCTTCGAATTGAGCGTGCTGGCGCTGGACTTGCGGCCGGGCGGCGTCTTCCACTACGGCATGCGCGCCGACAATGGCTACGAGATGTGGGGCAAGTTTACTTATCAGGCCATCGAAGCGCCGGAAAGGATCGTCTCGATTTTGTCCTTCGCCGACAAGCAGGGCAATGCCGTGCAGCATCCGGTCAGCGCGACTTGGCCATTGGAATCGTTCAATGTCATGACCCTCACGGAAGAAAACGGCAAGACGACGATGACCTTGCGCTCGACGCCGCACAAGGCCACCGATGAGCAGCATGAGACTTTCCTGGAAGGGCATGAGTCGATGACGCAGGGGTTTAAGGCTACCTTCGCCCAGCTGGCGCAGTACCTGGCGCGGGTTCAGTGAGCGTATTGTTTTGAACGGCGGGCCAGAGCCGCGGGCCTGAGAAAACGGCCATGGCTGCGTTGCTTGGGCTCGCCGTATATTCGCGGAAACCCTCTTGCCGAGGTTAGCTGAGTACACTCTCAAAGACTTGTATATACTATGTCCAAGAGAAATCCAAGACCATTCCGTGAAGCCGGTCAAAATACGAAGGCGGGATTAGCTGAGAAAAAGATTGCGCCATCGTCTCCGCGCTTGTCGGACGCGTACGTGTTGGCGTTACCTGTGTTTTGTGCCCAGCAAACATCACCAAGTACACGCCATGGTAGCCAGAGTCGGGATCAGGCGCATACAGATCCATTAACTGTGTATCCCACGCACGCCATACGTTTGGATGGCTATCGAGTTTTACTTCCACTGGAACACTCATGTGGCGCCCTGGCCGAGTCAGCGTAATCGCCATATCTGACCGTTTATCGCGTGCCGTTGGCTGCTCCTTTCCAATGTGAATGCCCATTGGCTTCATTTCGATATTGAGCAAATCCAGGAACCTGTCTCGGCAAACATTCTCAGTTTCGGGTATACGATTTCCTCCTTTATCCTCACGCCAAAAAATTCCCAGCATGTTAGTTCCACCATACCGGATGCGGCGCATTAAGGTGTCTACATGAGCAAGAACGAAGGCCACTAGATCGAGTTCAGTCGCCGGCTCACGATTGCTCAATACTTCGGCAACTTTTAATGGATCTACGATGCCAAACGTCGCTGCTAGAACACGCGCTTTGCTTTGTATCTGATACTCCGAAAGTTTGTAGCGCCAAGGCATCAGCTCAGAGTCTTGCTGCAAATTGAAAAGTTCAAGTGTCGCTGATGCGGAGGTGCGCGATGCGAGTTCAGCCAGCAAAGCTGTAACCCCCGAACGTATGCTATCGTCTTTCCTGACGCTAAAAATCGCATCTACGCGAGGGGAAACCAGTCGCCCTAATTGCCCCACCAGCTGGCCAATCAATGAAATCGGCATCCGGCTCAAAATGATTCTTGGCAGTGGCTGATCAAATACATGACAACATGCGGCCGCGCGCTCCAGGTCCCCTGATACAAGGGCAAGTAGCTCCTCAAATCGCTCGTCAGAGTATGCAAGCGATGTGGCCAACGCGACGGTTTGTTCGATGGGAGTGACTTTAGGCTCAGATAGCGTCGACTGAACCCATAGCTCAAGCTCTGCTTGGTTGGAGTATTTGATCGCAGACTGGAGAACTCCACCTATCGGGCTTTTGGGGAAGTCACTTTCAAACGGAATCGTCATCTGTGCTAATAAGAAATTCAAGACGTCTACTGGTGCGTTTGACTGCAGAGGGAAGTAGTCCAACCACTGTACAGCGCCCAGGCGATCGTCGCAACGGCGCAGCATGTGTGATAAGAACGTCTTCATTACACCAGCGACTTTTTCGGATTGCGAACTCGCAAGTGCCGTGAACCACTTCGGCTTCCGTCCAGTAACCAAGCTGAATGCGAGTAGTGTCAGCGCATATGGATATTTTGAAATTCCCAAAACGCTATCCTCACCGTTCCATTTCTCATCTGCGGCATAGAGGCAGACCGGCTGGATCAAAAAACTCTCTTGGCTTTCATTTAGCTCGATCACTTGGGACCAAGTGGGAAGCTCGCCTCGATCAAGCACCCCGCTTAATGAGTCGATCGCGCGCTGCGCAGTGGACACGTCACTTCCAAGAAAACTTTGCACGCGAAGCACTGGCGAGACGTCGTTGACTCCATATCCTCCACGCTCCATTACAACCAAAATATCATGCATCAGCCCCGGCGAGACCCCGCCAGATAGAATTACTTCGAGCGCAGGCGCTAGTGCCTCACGGCGTTGAGCTTGATCATTGGCAATTTGTTCCGCACGCTCGATTTGATGGGCACGGGCATCACGACGCCAGTCGTCCAAAGACGTAGAAGTTTCGGCCTCGCACCAAGCATCGACAGCCGGCCAACGGCCACCATACTCATGTATCCAGGCGTATATTCGATCCAGACCATTTGGAAAACGGTCAGGTGCATTGGCAGCGGCCCATGCGGCGGCACCAAAACAGAAGCGCACAATCTCTTCCTCAACATGCAGCGCGGCCACTTGTAGCAACCACGCATACCAACCTTCCGGGACTTGCTGGTCTTTCAATAGCACGTGTTGCCAGCTCGAAAACTGAGATGCCTTGGTTTGCGCATGCAATTGCACCAGCCCGAACTCATATACAGCTTTCAAATGATCGGGATGTACAACCAACCATTTGCTTAACTCCTGTGCCTTTGATCCTTCCCATGCACGATAACCGTATTCATTCAGGCCGGAGGCAATCCAATGATATAACTGCTCTCCTTTCAACTCCGCACCGAGACTGCAGGCAGCGTGCAGAATGGCGCCATAATAAAAGTCGTTGAAGGAGTGTTCTTGGTCCCAGCGGGCACCATGCGCAACCAGCTCGCAGATGGAGTCGATCAAAATCACCGCCTCAGTTTCCGGCACTTTGTTCCATAATTCCAAATGCCAAAAATTGCGGTAACTCCCGAAAAAATTATTACGTCGAGGTGGGAGAAGAAATTCCAAAATCAAAGTTCTAGTATTTATTGTTGCAGGATACAGTGCGTTTAGCAACCGTCCAGCCAGTTCATCGTCACTATCCTCGACTGTTCCATCCCGGATAGCGGCAAGCAGTGGTGACATATAAAGACCCTGCGGATCCGACTTCGCTATCAGAACTTCTACTGCTGTCTGGCGGACGATATCCCAATGCCGTGCATCTCCTGCAACCACCGCGACAAACGATAGGAGACGCGGCATTGCTTGGCCATGTTCAATTGCCTCCAACACCGACAGCAATAACACTTCGTCAGCGTCTTCAAAACGATCCCGCATCAAGATGCCTGTTAGATACGATTCCATATTAGAGGTGCCTAATCCGCCAAATGCTTCGGACTGCCAGTCCCGGCGCCCCACACCCGGTAATAGACAGGCGGCACGATGAATGGATTCAAAGACGAGGCGCTTAGTCTCAGTGTTGAAGTTGAGAACGTCGCCATAATAGACAACGGCCAGAACATCGTACTGAATCAGCACCTCTCGATGATGGGAAAAGCTAACCAGCCATGCGTAAAGCCCCCTCAGAGAGTCAACAATTCCCCCAACGGCACCACTCATCAAAGCGAGGATCCGGGTAATGGGTAAACCACTCTCCAGCTGTATCGACAATGCCCGTGCCGCGAGATACTCCGCGATCGAACGATGTCGGTACCAGCGCTCTGCGCCAACCGCCACAAACATGGTGGTGTTCAGCGCAAGCTTGCTCCGTGCCGCGCTGATCCCCAAATGCCTTGTCAACTCTCTTATTGAAATACTGCTGGCATCTTTGCCCGAGGTACGGTAAGTTGAACGATCCGAAAGCAACAGGATTGCGCACAACATGCCTGCATCATCCAAAAGTTCATCGGTATTGACTGGTTCCGTAAGTCGCTCATGGCTTTCGTTGTGTTCTTCTGCCAGCCTTTGACATGCGAGCTGAAAAATCTCTGTTCGACTTGCTGGCCAGGCATCTCCGGAAACCGCACTTACAAGCAAGTCAAGCAGCATTGGATTGCCCAACATTGATTCAAGACCATTCTGCTGTGCTCGTTCAATAAATGCTAACGGATCACTCAACCGATTTGGCGTCCAGTCCTGTAAAAGCCGCTCAATCTCTGCTTCGCTCAAAGGTTGAAGTTGTAACTCAACAATCTGTCCATGCCCGTAAACGCTTTCTAGCTCCTTGGTGTCTAAGTGAAGCCAATCGGCTGCGCGACAAGACAAACGAAAACTTGGCCGCCCAAGCCGTTGGAGCTTCGTGATCAACCGATCCAACGGCTGATTCAACTGTCCGTCAGCCGCGCGCTGCTCATCCATAGCATCGATGAACAATGTGCGACGTCGATCGGCATCATCAAGTTCCGAGCGCAGAAAATCACGTACAGTCGTATAGCGCGCACTATCGCCTAGAGTGGCTGCCTCGCGTTCAAACAACGTGGACTTGCCAGACCCTGGCTCACCTAGCAGCACGTAAGCTATATGCTCCCGAAATGACTCGATAGGTTCAGCAAAATGATGCTGCTCCTTCGCCTGCCGCATAACGTGCCGTGAAATATAAGTAGCAGGGCAGGTAGACATCAGAATACCACTACAGAGTTTGGAGTAAACGATCGCGAAATTGGTAGTTGTGAGGCAAAAATCATGGAGGCGTATTTTGTGTGGGTATTGGCAATAATACACCGCAATATGCCGTAGCCTAGGTCAAACTGGGTTTTTGCAAAGGAGATTTTTTTGTTGAAATTTTTCTTAGTAGACATCAGGCCAGTATTAATGCTGATGGCTCCATGCTCTCCCGCATGGTTTACCTTCATCGCCCGGTTCGAAAATTGCGTATTCGCATGCATTGATCAATTGCCTTATTGGTTCTGATCGCCCGCCATCCCCAGCATCTGCCGAATCACGGGCAAAATCATCTTCCAGGCATTCGACGTCGCCGCAATCTCGTCATAATGGCTGGCCCCAGGCAAGATCAGCACCGCCGCATGGTCGCCAGCTAGCTTGGCCCTGGCCGCGTAGTCGTGCGCGACGCGGGGTGGGGAGATGGTGTCGAGTTCTCCCGTGGCCAGCACGGTGCGGCTGCCGTTGGGGAGCAGGTCGGCGGCGTTGGTGTCGCTGTAGATGTCGGGGCGCTCGGTGCTGGCGCTGCCTGCCAGTTGGGCGATGTCGCGTTCGCAGCTGGTCTTGATCAATTCCTTTTCATGGCGCAGGTCGGCCAGGCCGCCCAGGCTGAGGATGTTTTTTACAGGCAGGTAGGTGTCGCGGAACAGGGGGCTGGCCTTGGGCAGCTTTTCCCGGCCGGCAATCCATTGCACCAGCTGGCCGCCGGCCGAGTGGCCCATGGCGAGGATGCGGCTCGTGTCCAGCTGGTACTGTTCTGCGTGCTGCCGCAGGCTGTCGAGCGCCGCGTGCATGTCTTCGTAGGTGCCTGGATAACCGCCGCCCGGCTCGTCGACGCGGCGGTACTCGACATTCCACACGGCGATGCCTTGCGCCACGAGGGCGCCGGCCACGTTGCGCATCTGTTTGATGCCGCCGAAGGCCACCGTCCAGCAGCCGCCATGGACGAGCACGACGACGGGGAACGGGCCGCTGCCTTCGGGCCGGAACAGCTGCGCGTATTGCGATGGCGCCGGGCCATACGCGATCTGCGCAGTGGGCGCGGGGCCGTTCAGGGCCAGGTAGTCGTCCAGGCTCATGGGGGCGGCGACGGCGCCGTGGGCGGAGGCGAGCAGGGCGGTGGCGATCAGGGAGGACGGCAAGGAGGTAGGCATGCTGGGATTCGCTTGAGAAGAGAGCAACACTTTAGCATAGGGACGCGTGGCCGCGGAGGTCAAGCAACGCGCTGTTTTCCTCCTGCAAGAGCGTTGCCCCATGGTATATTTCGGCATCAGTTTTCCCCTTATCGACACGGTGCACGCAAACAACATTCTTTCCTTGCTGGACGCCGAGCATAGTGCGCTGGGCAGCATCGCGGCAGGCGCCGACCTGGCCCATGCTCTGGAACACTTGTTGCTGGCGCTGCAAGACCTGGCCGAGGGCGGCGCGCATGCCTGCCTCGTGCTCATCGACGAGGCCGACCGCTTTTGCGGCTTGTCCGCGCCCAGCCTGCCGCAAGACCTGTGCCTGGCCCTGCGCCACGGCGGCGACCAGCCGTCCCCGTTCGGCACGGCCGCCTTTTCCGGCGCGCCCGTGTATTGCGGCGACATCACGCGCGACGTGCACTGGAGCGCGGGACGCAAGGAAGCCATGCTGCACGGCTACCGCGCCTGCTGGGTCGCACCCGTGTTTGGCGCCAAGGGGCATATCCTGGGCGTGCTGGGCCTGTTTTTCCAGGCGCCATGCCATCCCACGCAACCCGAAATCGAACTGCTGGCGCTGGCCGCGCGCGTGGCCGCGCATGTCATCGAGCGGGGCCAGCTGGAACAGGCGCTGCACGACAGCCGCGAACACTTTCATTACGCGATAGAACTCAACACGCAAGTGCTGTGGACGGCCGACGTCGACGGCAAGCTCGACTATGTGGCGCAGCGCTGGCGTGAATGGACGGGCGGCAGCGGCCTTGGTACCAGCTGGCTGGACGCCATCCACCCCGAGGACGTGCCCCATTCCCTGGCGGCGTGGAGCGAAGCGGTGGGCAGCTGCCAGCCTTTTGACGCGGAAATGCGCGTGCGCCGGCAGGACGGTCTGTACCGCTGGGTGCATTCGCGCGCGTACTGCCGGCTCGACGAGCAGGGCAATCCCGTGAAATGGTACGGCTCGTGCGAGGATATCGACGAGCACTGGCAGGCGCGCAATGCCTTGCTCGACAGCGAGGCGCAGTTCCGTTCGCTCGCCTCGACCATGCCCAACCAGGCCTGGCTGGCGCATGGCAGCGGCGCCACCTACTGGGTCAACGAACAGGTGTGCGAATACACGGGGCAATCGATGAAGTCGCTCGTATCGAACGGCTTTCGCCACTGCGTGCATCCGGACGACGTGCAGGCCACGCAAGTCAGCTGGGAACGGGCCGTCGCCACGGCCAGCGCCTACGAACACGAGTTCCGCTTGCGCCGCGCCAGCGACGGCGCTTACCGCTGGTTCCTGGCGCGCGCCTTGCCCCTGTTCGACGAGGCGGGCAAGGTGCTGCGCTGGGTGGGCACGAACACGGACGTGCAGGAACAGAAGAACGTGCTGGAAAAGATGGCCTACCTGAATTCCTCGCTGGAACTGGAAATGGCCAACCGCACGGCCGACCGCGACCGCATGTGGCGGCTGTCGACCGACATCATGCTGGTGGCCGACCTGGCCGGCATGATCATCGCCGTCAATCCCGCCTGGAGCAAGATCCTCGAGCGGCCGGAAATCGAATCGCTGGGCATGGATTTCATCAGCCTCGTGCATCCCGACGACCGCATGGCGGCCCTGCAGGACTTGTCGCGCCTGGCCCACGGCGCGCCCACCTTGCGCATGGAAAACCGCTACCGCCGGCGCGATGGCGGCTACCGCTGGATTTCCTGGACGGCCGTGCCGGCGCAAAAGCTGATCCACGCCATCGGCCGCGACGTCACCGATGAGAAAGAGGCGCGTCTGGCGCTCGTGCGCAGCGAGCAGGCCTTGTTGCAGGCGCAAAAGCTGGAATCGATCGGCAAGCTGACGGGCGGCGTGGCCCACGATTTCAACAATGTGCTGCAAATCATTTCCGGCAATCTGCAGTTGCTGAAGCTGACGGTGGCCGACAATCCGCAGGCGGCCAGGCGCCTCGATTCGGCCGCCTCGGCCGTCGAGCGGGGCGCCAAGCTGTCGTCGCAACTGCTGGCCTTTGCGCGGCGTCAACCGTTGAAGCCGCTGGTGACGGACCTGGGACGCTTGCTGCGCCGCATGCACGAGCTGATCCGCCGCGCCCTGGGCGAGGCGATTGCCGAGGAAACCTTCATCAGCGAAGGTTTGTGGCATACCCTGGTCGACCCGAACCAGATGGAAAATGTGCTGCTGAACATGGCCATCAACGCGCGCGACGCGATGGACAAGGGCGGCCGCCTCACGTTTACCTTGAGCAATGTCACGCTCGACGCCGCCTATGCCAGCCTGCATGCCGATGTGCTGGAGGGGCAATATGTGCTGCTGACCATCACGGACACGGGCCACGGCATGGAGCGCGACGTGATCGACCAGATATTCGAACCCTTCTTCACGACGAAAAAGGAAGGCGAGGGCACGGGCCTGGGCCTGTCCATGGCGTACGGCTTCATCCGCCAGAGCGCGGGCCACATCAAGGTGCACAGCGCGCCCGGTGCGGGCACGACGTTTAAGATTTATCTGCCCCGTTCGCTGGAAAAGCTGGCCGAACCGCCGCCAGGCCTGACGGGCCCCGTGCTGGGCGGCGGCGAGACCATCCTCGTGGTGGAAGACGATGCGCCCGTGCAGCACACGGTGGTCGACATGTTGCGCGGCCTCGGCTACGACGTGCTGCATGCGGACGACGGCGCCTCGGCGCTGGCCCTGCTGGGCACGGGCGTGGCCATCGACCTGCTGTTTACGGACGTCGTCATGCCCGGTCCCGTCAGCAGCAAGGAGCTGGCGCAGCAAGCCAGGCTGCTGCTGCCCGAGCTGGCCGTGCTGTTTACCTCGGGCTATACGCATAACGCCATCATGCGGGGCGGGCGCCTGGACCCGGGCGTCGAGTTGTTGAGCAAGCCTTACCAGCGCGAAGACCTGGCGCGGCGCATCCGCCATTTGCTGGCCGACCGTCGCCTGGTGGGCGCGCCCGACCCGTCCGGGCGGCGCATCCTCCTGGTGGAAGACAATGACGATGCGCGCGAAATGACCACGGAAATGCTCAATATGCTGGGGCACACCGTGCACGGCGTGGCCAGCGCGGAGGCGGCCATGCCGCTCCTGGCCATGCCTGGTCTGGACGTGCTGGTGACGGATATCAGCCTGCCCACCATGTCCGGCCTGGAACTGGCGCGCCATGCGCGCGCGCACTGGCCGCGGCTGGACGTGGTGTTTGCTTCAGGACACGACTGGGGCGCCAGCCTGATGCAGGACGCCAGCGCGCGCTTCCTGCGCAAGCCGTTTGGCCTGGAGGAACTGGCCAACGCGCTGAAGGCGCGCCAGCTCGACGTCTACTGACCTGGCGGCAGCAAGGCCCGTTGCAATTGCTCGACGGTAAATGGTTTCACCAGAAAGCGCGCCTGCGGGTCCAGCACGCCGGAATTGGCGGGGGCATGGCCGGTGGAAAACACCACTTCCAGCTGCGGCTGCTCGCGGGCGGCCAGTTCGGCCAGCTCGGCGCCCGACATCTGCGGCAGGCTGATATCGGTCAGCAGCAGTTCCAGTCCCGGCGTGGCCAGCAGCGGCAAGGCTTCCTCTGCCGTGCCCACGGCCAGTACCGTGTGGCCGAGCATGGCCAGCAGTTCGCTCGTCATGGCGCGTGCATCGGCATTGTCTTCCACCAGCAGGATATGCCTTCCCTCCGGCTGCGCCGGTGCGGGCTGCGGCGCCAGCTGCGCGCGGTACTGGTGCAGGGCCGTCACGTGGCGGCCATTGGCCAGCAGGTGGCGGATGCGCCGCGCCAGGTCTTCGCGCCGGTAGGGCTTGCTCAACAGTTCCACGCCCGGTTCCAACCGGCCGCCCTGCATGATGGCGTCCTGCGTGTAGCCCGAGGTAAACAAGACGGCCAGCTGCGGCAGCAGCAAGCGGGCCTGGCGCGCCAGTTCCGTGCTGGCCACCTTGCCCGGCATCACCACGTCCGTAAACAGCAGGTCGATGGGCACGCCGCTGCCGACGATGGCCAGCGCGCTTTCGCCATCGCTGGCGCGCAGCACGACGTAGCCGAGGCCGCGCAGCATGTCCACCACCGTCGTCTGCACCTGCACGTCGTCTTCCACGACGAGGATGGTTTCCTTGCCGCCCAGCACAGGACCGCCCAGTTGCAGCGGCAGTTCCGTTTCCGCTTCCAGCGAGCGCGGCAGGTAGATGCGGAAGGTGCTGCCGTGGCCTGGCAAACTGTCGACCGTCAGGTGGCCGCCGCTCTGGCGCAGGAAGCCGTACGCCATGGACAGGCCCAGTCCCGTGCCTTCGCCCTCGCTTTTCGTCGTGAAGAACGGTTCGAAAATCTTGTCCAGCAGCTCGGCCGGAATACCCGTGCCCGTATCCGAGACGGCCAGCTGCACGTAGTCGCCGGGCGCCACGTCCGCATGGCGGGCCGCGTAGTCGCTGCCCAGCACGCTGTTGCTCAGTTCGATGGTCAGCTGGCCCTGGCCGGCCATCGCGTCGCGCGCGTTGATGGCCAGGTTGAGGATGACGTTTTCCAGCTGGTGCGGGTCGACCAGGGCGCGCCAGCAGTCGTCGGCCAGCAGCCAGCGCGTCTCGATGGTTTCGCCGGTGGCGCGCCGCAGCAGCTCTTCCGTCGAACGCAGCAGTTGCGCCAGGTCCGTCACCAGCGGCTTCAACGGTTGACGCCGCGCAAAGGCCAGCAACTGGGCCGACAGCTTGGCGCCCCGTTCCACGGCGGACGAGGCGCTGGCGATGCGCTTGGCGGCCAGCGGGTCGCCGTCCAGGGTCATCTGCAGCAATTGCAGATTGCCTGAGATAATTTGCAGGACGTTATTGAAATCATGGGCCACGCCGCCCGTCAGCTTGCCCAGCGCTTCGAGCTTTTGCGACTGCAGCAGGGCCATCTCGCTGTGGCGCAGGGATTCCTGCATGCGGCGCAAGGTGCTTTCCGCTTCCTTTTCCAGGGTGACGTGGCGCCCCGTGGCAAACACCAGGTCGCCTTCGGTGGCCGCCACCCACGACAGCCAGCGGTGGCCGCCATCGCGGTGCCGGTAGCGGTTTTCAAAGCTGGGCATGGCTTCCCGCGACACTTGCGCCAGCGCCTGGCGCGTGGCGGCCGCATCCTCGGGCAGCACGAAGTCGAACAGGCTGCGGCCCAGCATTTCCTCGGGCAGCCAGCCCAGGATGGCGCCTGCGGCCGGGTTGACGGCGGTAAAGCAGCCTTCGGCATCGATGGCCACCATCAGGTCTTGCGCGCTGCGCCACAGCCGCTCGCGCTCGCTGTTGCGCGCGGCCAGGTCCGCTTCCAGCTTCTTTTCCACGGTGATGTCGCGCGCGCTGCAATACACCTTCTCGCCCTCGGGCACGGCCACCCACGACAGCCAGTGCCAGCCGCCCAGCTTGTGGCGGTAGCGGTTTTCGAAGCGTAGCGCCGGCTGGCCCTGGTTGGCCGCTTCCCAGGCCGCATAGGTGCGCGGCAAGTCTTCGGGATGGATCAGTTCAAAAATTTCGTCGTGCGGATTTCTTCCGCCGACCAGCCCAGGGTGGCTTGCCAGGCGGGGTTCGAGTGCTCGAAATAGCCGTCGAGGTTGAGCACGCCCAGCAAGTCGGGGCTGACGTTCCGGTGCGGCCGAACTCGCGCGTGCGCTCGGCCACCTGCGTTTCCATGCTGGCACTGAGGGCGCGCAAACGCGATTCCGCCTGCGCCCGCAAGATGGTCGACCAGACCCGTTCCGACACTTGCACGGCCAGTTCGATCTCGTCCGCATGCCACAGGCGCGCCGCGCTGCTGTGCACGACGAACAGGGCCGCCAGCCGGCCTTCCTTGGCAATGGGAATGTTCAGGAAGGCGCGGATGCCCAGGCGCGTGAACGTGGCCAGCGCGGCCGGCATGGCCGTGCGCGGGTCGCTCGCCACATCGCTGACGGCCAGCGCCTGGCCGGCGGCCAGCGCATCGGCCAGGCGGGCGGCATAATCGCCGAGGAAATATTCGCCCGTGGCGCCCGGCGCCAGGCCGTCGCTCCACGCATGCTGCAGGGTGGGGCATTGCAGGGTCTGGTCGATATCGAAACAGGCCACTTGCTGGGCGCCCAGACGCTGTCCCAGCAGCTGCGCCGACAGGGACAGGATCTCGCCCGTGTCTTGCAGCAGCCGCAGCCGGCGTTCCAGTTGCAGCAAGAAGGCGACGCCGCTGGCGCCGGCCTGGCTGCGGGGGCGGGTGTGCTGCTCATGCGGGCCTCAGCTGCCGGCCAGCGGCAGGGTGACGCTGAACAGGGCGCCATTGCCGGGCTGGCTTTGCAGGGTGATGGCGCCGCCATGCGCATCGACCAGCTGCTTGGTGATGAACAGGCCCAGGCCCAGGCCGCCCGTGCGGTCCTGGTGCATGACGCGCTCGAAGGCGTCGAAGATGCGTTCCTGGTCGCGCGCATTGATGCCGATGCCATGGTCGCGCACTTCGATGACGGCGCTGTTCTGCGTGTGCGCCAGGCTGATTTCCACGGGCTGCCCCTGGCCGTAGCGCACGGCGTTGCTGATCAGGTTGACGACGATCTGCTCGACGCGGAAGGCATCCCAGTACCCCTGGATGGGTTCGAAGGCTAGCACTTCCAGCACGCTGCCCGTGGCGGCCGCATACGGGCCCAGGTCGTCGGCCACGCGGCGCACCAGGCTGGTCAGGTCGACGGCTTCGCGGCGGATCGACAGCTTGCCGCTGGTGATGCGCGACACGTCGAGCATGTCGTCGATCAGGCGCACCATGCTGCGGATCTGCCGCCCGTCGCGCGCCACCATCTTGCCCAGCTTTTCAGGCTCGAAGGCGGCCAGGTTGCCCCGCTGAAGGTTGACGGTGCGCATCTGCGTCTCGAGGAACAGCGTGTTTAACGGCGTGCGCAGCTCGTGCGCCACCATGGACATGAATTCGTCGCGCAGGCGCAGCGAGCGCTGCAGTTCCGCCTGGGTGGCGCGCAGTTCTTTCAATAACGCTTCCTGCTGCTGGCGGCTGTGTTCGAGCGCCTGCACCTGGCGCCGCGTCTCGCTGCGCTGCTGGTGCAGGGCGACGAACACGTTGACCTTGCTTTGCACGGCATTGATGTCGAGCGGTTTGTGCAGGAAGTCGACGGCGCCGCTTTCATAGCCCTGGAAGGCGAAATTCATTTCCTTGCCGGCCGCCGTGACGAAGACGATGGGGATGTGGCGCGTCTTTTCCGTACCGCGCATCAATTGCGCCAGCTCGAAGCCATCCATTTCCGGCATTTGCACGTCGAGGATGGCCAGCGCGAAATCGTGTTCCAGCAGCAGGGCCAGCGCTTCTTCGCCCGACGATGCCTGGTAGACGCTGCGGTCGCTCTCGCGGATCAGCGCATTGAGCGCGCGCAAGTTTTCCGGCAAGTCGTCGACGATCAGCAGTTTGGTGCTTGTTTCATTCATCATGTTTCATTCCTGGCATGTGCCGTCCAGCGTAATGGGAAGCGGCGTGCGACGGCGCACGCTTGCGGTAGAGCTTTTCGGGACCCGGCAATGGCTCGAAGTCGGCGGCAAAACGCGTGAAATGCGTGCTTTCCTTGCTGCCCAGGCCCAGGAAACCCCGGTGGCACAGCGAATCGTGGAACAGGCCCAGGGCCCGCTCCTGCAAGGTTTTATTGAAGTAAATCAACACATTACGGCAGCAAATCAATTGCGTTTCAATAAAAACGCTGTCCGTGGACAGGCTGTGGTCGGCAAAGTTGATCCTGTCGAGCAGGCGCTGCTGAAAACGCGCCGTGGCATGCTCGACCGTGTAGTACTCGTCCAGTTGGCCCAGGCCGCCCGCGGCCACGTAATTGGCGCCATACTCCTCGAGCCGGTGCAGCGGATACACGCCGCGCGCGGCCGTGGCCAATGCTTGCGGATTGATGTCCGTGGCGTAGATCGTGCTGCGTTCGAGCAAGCCTTCCTCGTGCAGCACGATGGCCAGCGACAGCGCCTCTTCGCCCGTGCAGCAACCGGCCACCCAGATGGTCGGCGACGGGTAGGTCTTCAGCACGGGCACGACGTGTTCGCGCAAGGCGAGGAAAAACGCCGGGTCGCGGAACATCTGCGTGACGGGCACGGTCAAAATCTGCAGCAGCCTGCCAAAGCTGGCCGCGTCATCGAGCACCAGTTGCTGCAAGGCAGGCAAATCGGCGCAATGGAAGCGCTCCAGCGCCTGGTTCAGGCGCCGGCGCTGCGAGGGCAGGGAATAGTCGCGAAAGTCGTAGCTGTAGCGCTGATAGATCGCTTCCATCAGCGCGTGCAGTTGCGCATCCGTGTAGCGCGGGAACATCAGCAACCTTCCATCGCGTGGCGTGGCATCAGATGCGTTCCATCTTCGGCATCCACACGCGCAGCAGCGAATACAGACGGTCCAGGTCGATAGGCTTGGCCAGGTAATCGGACGCGCCCGCCTGCAGGCATTCCTCCTGATCGTTCTTCATGGCCTTGGCCGTAATCGCAATGATGGGCAGCTTGTTGTAGCGGCCATCGGCGCGGATCAGGCGCGTCGCTTCCAGGCCATCCATGCCCGGCATCATGACATCCATCAACACCAGGTCGATATCGTCCACGCTGTTGAGCTTGCTGATGGCTTCGAAGCCGTTGCGGCCGATTTCCACCACCACGCCTTTCTGTTCCAGCGCATTCGTCAGGGCAAAGATATTGCGCACGTCGTCGTCCACCAGCAAAATCTTGCGCCCTTCAAACACGCGTTCGCGGCTGCGCACCTGTTGCAGCATGCCCTGGCGCTCGCTCGACAGTTCCGACTCCACCTTGTGCAGGAAGAGGGTGACTTCATCGAGCAGGCGCTCGGGCGAACGGGCGCCCTTGATGATGATCGAGCGCGAATACTTCATCAGGTCCGCTTCTTCCTCGCGGCTCAGGTTGCGGCCCGTGTAGACGATGACGGGCGGGAAGGAGCACAGCTCTTCATGCTCCATGCGTTCGAGCAATTCGTTGCCCTGGATGTCGGGCAGCTTCAAGTCGATGATCATGCAGTCGAAAATCTGTGTCTTCAGCAATTCCAGCGCCTGCTCGCCCAAGGCCACGGCCGTGATTTCCACGTCGTCGTCGCTGATCAGGTGCACCACGCTTTCGCGCTGGCGTTCGTCGTCCTCGACCAGCAGGATGCGCTTCATCTGTTGCGTGAATTTCGATTCGAGCTTGCGGAACACTTCCTTCAGCTGCTCGCGCGTGCGCGGCTTGGTGGCGTAGCCGATGGCGCCCAGCTGCATGGCTTCCTGGATCTGGTCGTTGCCGGAGACGATGTGCACGGGGATGTGGCGCGTCAGCGGATTTTCCTTCAATTGCTGCAAGACCAGCAAGCCCGGGCGGTCCGGCAAGCCCATGTCGAGCAGGATGGCGTCGGGCAGGAATTCTTCCGCCAGGCGCAAGCCTTCGTCGGCGCCGTGCGCCACCAGGCAGCGGTATTGCATTTCATGCGCGAGGTCGAACAGGATGCCGGCAAACGACGGCTCGTCCTCGATCACCAGCACGGAACGCTGGCCCGTCTTGGCAGGGGGCACGCTATCGCGGTCATCCTGGAAGGTGGGCAGCGGCACGGGCTTGGCGGCAGGCGCCGCCTTCGGCGCGGCGTCCGCGGTTTTGGCGGGCGCTTGCGGCGCGGCGGCGGGCACTGCCGCCGCTTCCACCGCGCGTTCCGGCATGACGGCCGGCAGCACCAGGGTAAACGTGCTGCCCTGGCCCGGCGTGCTGGCCAGCTCGATGCTGCCGCCCAGCAAGGCGGCCAGGTCGCGCGAGATCGACAGGCCCAGGCCCGTGCCGCCGTAGCGGCGGCTGGTGGTGCCGTCGGCCTGGTGGAAGGCGTCGAAGATCTTGTGCTGCTGGTCGTCGGCGATGCCGATGCCCGAATCCTGCACCTGGAAGCGCACCTGGCCGGCCGCATCGGCGCTCACGTGCAGGGACACCGTGCCCGCATCGGTAAACTTGATGGCGTTCGACAGCAGGTTCTTCAGGATCTGCTCCAGGCGCTGGCGGTCGCTGACGAAGGATGGCGGCGTGTCCGGCGCCACCTTGACGTCAAACACCAGTTTCTTTTGCTGCGCCTGGGCGCCGAACAGCATCCTCATGCTGCTGAGCAGCTCGTCGAAAGGCACGGCGTCCGGCGTCAATTCCAGCTTGCCCGCCTCGACCTTGGAAATGTCGAGGATATCGTTGATAAGGGTCAACAGGTCGTTACCGGCTGAATAGATGGTTTGCGCAAACGTCACTTGCTCGGGCGTCAGATTGCCGCTGCTGTTGTCCGACAGCAGCTTCGACAGGATGAGCGAGCTGTTCAGCGGCGTGCGCAGCTCATGCGACATGTTCGCCAGGAATTCGGATTTATAGCGGCTGGCCCGCTGCAGCTCTTCCGCGCGTGCTTCCAGCTGGGCGTGCGCCTGGCCGATGGCCATGTTCTTCTGGTCCAGCGACAGCGCCTGCACGGCCAGCTGCTCGTTCGACTGCTCCAGCGCCGCCTTTTGCTCTTCCAGGTGGGCTTGCGACTGTTCCAGCACGCGCGACTGCTCGCCCAGCTCTTCGTTGGCCGTGCGCAGCTCTTCCTGCTGCACTTCCAGTTCTTCATTCAATTGCTGCGTTTCTTCGAGTACATTTTGCAGGCGCTGGCGGTACAGGGCCGCTTCCAGCGAGGTGCCGATATTGGCCGCAATCAGGTTCAGCCATTCCTTGGCGCGGGCGCTGACGGGATGCGTAAAGCCCAGTTCGATGACGCCGTTGACGACGCCTTCATTGTTGACGGGCGCCAAAACCAGTTCCAGCGGCGCGCCGCTGCCCAGGCTCGACGTCACGGTCAGGTAATTCGCAGGCACTTGCTGCACATGCTTGAGGCGCTTTTCGCGCGCCGTCTCGCCCACCAGGCCTTCGCCCAGCTTGAACACCTGTTTTTCCTTCACGCCCTGTTCGTTGAAACCGTACACGGCCGTGCGGCGCAGACTGCCATCCTCGTCGACGACGTACAGGGTGGCGACGGCCACTTCCAGCCGGTGGGCGAGGAAATCGAGCACGTGCCGTCCCAGCTGAGGCAGGCCCAGCTGGCCGCTCGTGTGGGCCGCCAGCTCCGTCTGTCCCGTGCGCAGCCATGCTTGCTCCTGCAGCACGTCGTTGTCCTTGCCGCGCTGCTCGAGCGCATCGTTATAGATATCGGACAGGCGCAGCAATTCGCGCCGTCCCAGGTAGGCGAGCAAGCCGGACAATCCCAGGCTGAGGATCAGGAACACCACCACGGCCAGCATGGTGCGTCCTTCTGCCGAGTCGGCCCGCTCCTGGCGCAGGCGCTGCTCCATGGACAGGAAGGTGAGGAATTCGCGGCGGATTTCGTCGAATTCCAGCTTGCCTTCGCCTTGGCGCACGCGCGCGAGGAATTCCTGGTTGTTGCGGCGCTGGGCGATCACGGCTTCCGCGTACTCCATCCACTGGCCTTGCAGCGCGCGGATGCGGCGCAAGCGGTCCACCTGGATGGGGCTGTCGGAAACGAGCTCGAGCAGGGTGCTCATTTCCACGGCGATCTTTGCCTTGCCCGATTTATACGGCGCCAAGAACGTTTCATCGCCCGTCAGCAGGTAGCCGCGCATGCCTGTTTCCAGGTCGACGGACAGCTTCATGACCTCGTTCGCATTGCCGATCACCCGTTCGGAATGCTCGACCGAGCGCAGGGCCGACAGCAGGTAGGCGATCAAGCCGACAAATACGAGGGCCGTGACGACCCCGATAAGCAGCGGCAAGGTGACGTTGCGGGCGAGGATGCGGCGAAAGCTGAAGGAGTCGATCGGGGTCTTGGTATTCATCATGTCCGTGTAAGGCTGTCGCGAAAAAGTCAATTTTAATTGAAATGCAAGATTTCTGGTGGTCAAGCATAGCGTGCGCTAGCATAACAGCCTTGCGCCAAATTGCCGACTCGCAAGGCGGTGCAAAGCGCGCCAGCGCACAGATGATCTTCGGGGAAAATCAAGCTGGCCGCGATTGAGGCAGATCAAAGAGACAAGCGGTTCGCATCCTAAGATGCAGGAGGTGGCGGCGTCCCCGCGGATGACCGCCGTGTGCAAACCAGCCCTTGCAGGAGGACATCATGGCTAATCAATTGACCCGTCGCGATCCGCAAAACCCGCTGGCACGTTTCGACCCGTTCAGCGACATGGAAGATTTCATGCATGACTTTTTCGCGCCCGCCTTGCGCCTGCGCGATGCGGGTTCGTCACGCATGCGTGTCGACATTTCCGAAACCGAGCAAGCCTATCAGGTGCAGGCAGACATTCCAGGCGTCAACAAGGACGATATCAAGGTTTCCATCGACGGCAACCGCGTCTCCATCAGTGCCGAACTCAAGGATGAAAGGGTGACGCGCGACGGCGGTGGCAAGACCGTGCGCAGCGAACGCGAGTATGGCCAGCAATACCGCAGCTTCGTGCTGCCCCACGAGGTGGACGAGGCCGGCGCGCAGGCGCGCTATGAAAATGGCGTGCTGCTGCTGGAATTGCCGAAGAAGGAAGGCACGGGCGGGCGGCAGCTGGCGATACAGTAAGCCTGGCCAAGGAGCGGGCATGAAAAAACGCCGGACGGTGCCGGCGTTTTTTCAGTGCGGTGCGCGCTATCGACTATATATATGTCAGTCGCGGATTTCCAGCGCCCGGTTCAGGCTCAGGGCGGCCAGCGAGGCGACGGCGCCCGACAGCAGGTAGAAGCTGACATAGGCGAGGCCGAAGTTGGCCGACAGGCCAAGCGCCACCAGCGGCGCGAAACCGGCACCGACCAGCCAGGCCAGGTCGGACGTCAGGGCCGCGCCCGTATAGCGGAAGCGGGCAGGGAAGTTGGCCGTCACGGCGCCGGCAGCCTGGCCGTAGGACAGGCCCAGCAGGCTGAAGCCCACGAGGATGAACACGTCCTGGCCCGTATTGCCGCCGCCCATCAGGGTCGGCACGAAGGCGCTGAAGATGGCGATCAGTACGGCCAGCACGCCCAGGGTGGTGCGGCGGCCCACTTTATCGGCCAGCAAGCCGGAAATCACGACGCCGACGGCGGCCAGCACGGCGCCCATCATCTGGATTTGCAGGAAGTCCGGGGCCGAACGCGTCTGGTAGACGGAAATCCACGACAGCGGGAACACGGTGACCAGGTGGAACAGCGCATAGCTGGCCAGCGCGGCGAGTGCGCCGATCAGCACGTTGCGGCCCTGGCCGCGGCTCATTTCAAACACGCTCACGGGCTGCAGTTCGCGTTCGTCGAGCAGGCGCGCATATTCATTCGTCGACACCAGGCGCAGACGGGCAAACAGGGCGACCACGTTGATGGCGAAGGCCACATAGAAGGGATAGCGCCAGCCCCAGTCGAGGAAGTCTTCATCCGTCAGGCTGGTCAGCATGAACCAGAACAGGCCGGCGGCGATCAGGAAGCCGGTGGGCGCGCCCAGCTGGCCCAGCATGGCGTACCAGCCGCGCTTGTTTTCCGGCGCGTTCAGGGCCAGCAGCGACGGCAAGCCATCCCACGAGCCGCCCAGGGCCACGCCCTGGCCGATGCGCAGCACGGACAGCCAGATGATGGCGGCAAAGCCCAGGTGGGAGTACGTCGGCAGGAAAGCGATGCCGGCCGTCGACACGCCCAGGAGGAAGAGGGCGAACGTCAGCTTGGCGCTGCGCCCCATGCGGCGCTGGATCTCCATGAAGATCACGGTGCCGAACGGACGGGCGATGAAGGCGAACGAGAAGATCAGGAACGCATATAAGGTTCCCTCCAGGCGTTCCTCAAACGGGAAGAAGACGCGCGGAAACACCAGCACCGAGGCGATGGCGTAGACAAAGAAGTCAAAGTATTCGGAAGCGCGGCCGATGATCACGCCGACGGCGATCTCACCGGGGTCGATATGCGATTCGACCGTGCCGGCCCCGCGTGCGTCGCGCAGGGAATGGGGGAAAAGTCGGCGGGTACATCCCCGCTGTGTGTGCGCGTGCTGGACATGATGATCGTCTCCAATATCGTTTCGAGTTCGGCCAACGCGTAACTTACCCCGGGTGTCTCACGCCCGGAGCAGGACTATTCATTAGATAGTTGTAGGAGAAGTCCTCGACTACCAAGTGAAAGTCCGAGCAAGGGGTAGGACAAAACGTCCAATTGCCAGTGCGCTCCAGTGAGAATACAGTACCATATCTTCATCCCCTGTACTGGACTTTCCTGTATGTTTTCATTAAAAGTTCGTCGCGGACTGCTTCTTTTACCTCTCGCATTGTTGGCTGGTTGCAATACGGTGGTACTGAATCCGTCTGGCGACATCGCAGTTCAGCAAGGCAATCTGATTGTCATCTCGACATTGCTGATGCTGTTGATTATCGTCCCGGTAATCGCCCTGACCCTGCTGTTCGCATGGCGCTATAGAAAAAACAACACCGCGGCCAAATACGAGCCGGACTGGGACCACTCGACTCGCCTCGAGCTGATTATCTGGGGCGCGCCCCTGCTGATCATCATCGTGCTGGGCCTGCTGACCTGGATCAGCACCCACACCCTCGATCCATACCGCCCATTGAGCCGTATCGACGCCAACCGTCCCATTCCCGCCAGCCACAAGCCGATGATCGTCGAAGTCGTGGCCCTGGACTGGAAATGGCTGTTCATCTACCCGGAGCAAGGCATCGCTTCCGTGAATGAATTGTACGCGCCCGTCGATCGTCCGATCCGCTTCAAGATCACCGCGTCGTCCGTCATGAACTCCTTCTTCATCCCCGCACTGGCAGGTCAGATCTACGCCATGCCGGGCATGGAAACGCAGTTGAATGCGGTCATCAACAAGCCGGGTGTCTATAAAGGCTTCTCCGCGAACTACAGCGGTGCCGGTTTCTCGGGCATGCGCTTCAAGTTCCACGGCGTCAACGATGCGGACTTCGACAAATGGGTGGAATCGGCACGTGCCGGTGGCGGCGCGCTGAACCGCGACGACTACCTTTCGCTGGCCCAGCCTAGCGAACGCGATCCGGTGCGCCGTTACAGCGCTGTACCTAGCGATCTGTACAAGGCAATCCTGAACCGCACCATCGTTTCCGACGCCCTGTGCGTGACGCCGGTCGAGCCATACAAATTGACGATGGCAAAAAGCCCGGTAGCGGCCGTAACGGCAGTAGTCGCTAGCGATGCAGTGGTTGAAAAGGGCGTTCAAGCCAAGTAACGACTGCATGAATCCCGCAGCGCATTGCGCTGCAGATACTGGCGCCGCTTGCCTGGCGCCTCCCTTTTTCTCTGAGAGTAACAATGCTAGACCATATTGATCTGACGAAGCTTATATTCGGCCGTCTGACTTGGGATGCAATTCCATTTCACGAACCTATCCTGCTGGTGACCTTTGCCATGGTCGCCCTGGGCGGTATCGCACTCGTTGCGGCACTGACGTATTTCCGCGTCTGGGGTACCCTGTGGCGCGACTGGATCACCAGTATCGACCATAAAAAAATCGGTATCATGTACATGATCCTGGGCCTCGTCATGCTGCTGCGCGGCTTTGCCGACGCGCTGATGATGCGTACCCAGCAGGCGATCGCCTTTGGCGACAATGCCGGCTTCCTGCCACCGCATCACTACGACCAGATCTTCACCGCCCACGGCGTGATCATGATCTTCTTCGTCGCGATGCCTTTCGTGACGGGTCTGATGAACTACGTGGTGCCGCTGCAGATCGGCGCGCGCGACGTGGCTTTCCCTTTCCTTAACAACTTCAGCTTCTGGATGACCACCATGGGCGCCGTCTTGGTGATGGCTTCGCTGTTCGTCGGCGAATTCGCCCGCACGGGCTGGCTGGCCTATCCGCCGCTGTCGGGCATCGTCGGCAGTCCGGACGTGGGGGTAGACTATTACATCTGGTCCTTGCAGATTGCCGGGGTCGGGACGCTATTGTCCGGTGTCAACCTGATCGCCACCATCGTCAAGATGCGCGCGCCTGGCATGACCTGGATGAAAATGCCCGTCTTCACCTGGACCGCGCTGTGCACCAACATCCTGATCGTCGCCGCCTTCCCGGTGCTGACGGCTGTATTGGCCATGCTGTCGCTGGACCGCGTTGCCGGCTTTAACTTCTTCACGACGGAACTGGGCGGCAACGCCATGATGTACGTCAACCTGATCTGGATCTGGGGTCACCCGGAAGTCTACATCCTGATCCTGCCGCTGTTCGGCGTGTTCTCGGAAGTGGTCGCCACGTTCAGCAGCAAGCGTCTGTTCGGCTACGCCTCGATGGTGTACGCCACCTGCGTCATCATGATCCTGTCGTACCTGGTATGGCTGCATCACTTCTTCACCATGGGTTCGGGCGCCAGCGTCAACTCCTTCTTCGGCATCACGACGATGATCATTTCGATCCCGACGGGTGCGAAGATCTTCAACTGGCTGTTTACCATGTACCGCGGCCGTATCCGCTTCGAACTGCCGATGCTGTGGACGATCGGCTTCATGGTCACCTTCACCATCGGCGGCATGACCGGCGTGCTGCTGGCCGTACCGCCAGCGGATTTCGTGCTGCACAACAGCCTGTTCCTGATCGCCCACTTCCATAACGTGATTATCGGCGGCGTGGTGTTCGGTGTATTTGCTGCAATTAACTACTGGTACCCGAAAGCCTTCGGCTACAAGCTCGACGCGTTCTGGGGCAAATGCTCGTTCTGGTTCTGGTTCGTCGGCTTCTACCTGGCCTTCATGCCGCTGTACGTGCTGGGCCTGATGGGCGTGACCCGCCGTGTCAACCACTTTGAAGATCCGTCGCTGCAAATCTGGACCATCATCGCCTGGTTCGGCGCCGTCTCGATCGCGCTGGGCATCGGTTCCCTGCTGATGCAGTTCTATGTCAGTTTCCGCAACCGTCACGCCCTGCGCGACGTCACCGGCGACCCATGGGGCGGCCGTACGCTGGAATGGTCGACGTCGTCGCCACCGCCAGACTATAATTTCGCCTTCACGCCGCAAGTGCACGAACTCGATGCATGGACTGACATGAAGAAACACGGTTACCAGCGTCCGACGTCCGGTTTCACGAAGATCCACATGCCGAAGAACACCTGGGCTGGTTTCGTGATCGCCGCACTGTCCGCACTGGTCGGTTTTGGCTTGATCTGGCAAATGTGGCTCGTCGCCAGCATCGGCTTCGTGATCATGATGGTCACCATCATCGTCCATACCTTTAACTACAAGCGCGATTACTACATTCCTGCGGAAGAAGTGGTCCGTACCGAAGACGCTTATACTAAATTGCTGAGCAGCCATGTCTGATACCATCGCCCATAACACCGGCGCCGCTGGCGCCGCACCAAGCACGCGCAGCTACTTTGTGCGCGAGCACCACCCGGAAAACGGCAGCCTGCTGGGTTTCTGGCTCTACCTGATGAGCGATTGCCTGATCTTCGCCTGTCTGTTCGCCACCTATGCAGTGCTGGGCCGCAGCTATGCGGACGGCCCGACGGGCGCCGCGCTGTTCGACCTGCCGCTGGTGGCCGTCAACACGGCCATGCTGCTGCTGTCGTCGATCACCTACGGCTTCGCCATGCTGGCCATGCAGCGCAAGCAATTGCGCAGCACCCTGGTCTGGCTGGGCATCACGGGCCTGTTCGGCCTGGCCTTCCTGTCGCTGGAAATGTATGAATTCATGCATCTGATCCACGAAGGCGCCGGTCCGCAGCGCAGCGCGTTCCTGTCGTCGTTCTTCGCCCTGGTCGGTACCCACGGCTTGCACGTGACGTTCGGCGTGATCTGGCTCGTGACCCTGATGTTCCAGTTGAACAAGCATGGCCTGACCCCGGAAAACGGCCGCCGCATGATGTGCCTGTCGCTGTTCTGGCACTTCCTGGACGTCATCTGGATCGGCGTCTTCACCTTTGTCTACCTGATGGGAGTGCTGCCATGAGCGACCACCACACACACGGCGATAGCCACCACCATGACAACCACGATCATGGCAGCCTGAAAAGCTACGCCATCGGTTTCATCCTGTCGGTGATCCTGACGGCCATTCCGTTCTGGCTGGTGATGACGAAAGCCATCACCAACTCGGGCACCATGGGCCTGGTCCTGCTGGCGTTCGCGGCGGTTCAAGTGGTGGTGCACATGGTGTACTTCCTGCACATGAACACCAAGTCCGAAGGCGGCTGGAACATGATGGCGCTGATCTTCACGATCATGATCGTGGGTATCGCCATGGCCGGTTCCCTGTGGGTCATGTACCACATGAACCACAACATGATGCCGGATCTGATGCCTGAGTACATGCATACGAAAACGGCTCCATGATGAGTAATACGCGCCCAAGCAACACCGGGCGCGCCCCTGGCGCCGCATCGCAAGATGCCGCGCCAGGCCCACGCGGCATGGCTGTGCGGTATGCACTGGCCTTGCTGGCGGGGATCTTGTTTGCCGGTTTCTGTGTCCTGGGAACCTGGCAAGTCAAGCGCCTGTTCTGGAAGCTTGACCTGATCGAGCGCGTCGAACAACGCGTACATGCGCCCGCAACGGACGCACCTGGACCCGCAGCCTGGGCCAGCATCACGCAGCAAACGGATGAATACCGCCATGTGCGACTCTCCGGTACCTATCTCCCCATTTTCAATACCCTGGTGCAGGCAACGACGGCACTGGGCAGCGGTTATTGGTTAATCACGCCATTGCGCCTGGCCGACGGCAGCACCGTGCTCATCAACCGCGGCTTCGTGGCCAAGCGCGCCGGCATCGGCGCCGGCACGCCGGCCGGCATCGTCGAGGTCGACGGCTTGCTGCGCATCAGCGAGACGGGCGGCGGTTTCCTGCGCGAAAACAGTCCTGCCACGCAGCACTGGTATTCGCGCGATGTGGCCGCCATCGCCGGCTCGCACATGCTCACCAACGTGGCGCCATATTTCGTCGACGCGAAAGAAAAATCGGAAACGGCCAGTGACGCCCCCGTCGGCGGCCTGACCGTGATCTCCTTCCACAACAACCATCTGGTTTATGCCTTGACGTGGTTCGCGCTTGCCTTGATGGTAGCCGGCATCACGTGGTGGATCGTGCGCGAGGACAAGCGCCGCCGCGCGCGCCGTAGCGCCGCCACGCAAGAAAGCGACCATGCCGGGCAGGATTGAAATCCTGCCCAACCGCGAAGTACTGGAGCGCGGTACGGTGGCGGCCGAGATGGAGCATCCGGCCGGCCACCAGAACATGAAGCTGCTGATCCAGCTGCGCTGGCTGGCCGTGATCGGCCAGATCAGCACCATCTTCGGCGTGGGCGTGGGACTGGACATCGCCTTGCCCGTGCCCTACATGCTCGAAGTGCTGTCCTGCCTGATCGCCTTCAATCTGGCCAGCCTCTTGCGCTGGCACGAGCGCCAGCCCGTTTCCAACACGGCGCTCTTTCTTGCCCTGCTGGTCGACGTCACCGTGCTGACGGCACAGCTCTACCTGAGCGGCGGCATCAGCAACCCGTTTGCCTTCCTGTACTTACTGCAAGTTATCCTCAGCGCCGTGCTGCTGGAAGTGTGGTCGACCTGGATCATGGTGGCCATTACCAGCCTGTGCCTGGCCGGCCTGGCCTTGCTGCCCGGCCCCTTGATCCTGCCGATCGACCCCGAGCGGGGTTTTCCAGCCTGTACGTGCAGGGCCTGCTGATCTGTTTTATTTTGAACGCCGCCTTGCTGGTGGTGTTCATCACGCGCATCAACCGCAACCAGCGCGCCGGCGACGCCAAGGTGGCCGATTTGCGCCAGCGCGCGGCGGAAGAAGAGCACATCATCCGCATGGGCCTGCTGGCCTCGGGCGCCGCGCACGAGCTGGGCACGCCGCTGGCGACCCTGTCCGTCATCCTCGGCGACTGGCGCCGCATGCCGGAACTGAGCAAGAACAGCGAATTGCTGGAAGAAATCACGGAAATGCAAGCGCAATTGCAGCGCTGCAAGAGCATCGTCAGCGGCATTTTATTGTCTGCGGGCGAGGCGCGCGGGGAATCTTCCGTCAAGACGACGATCAATACCTTCCTCAACGACCTGGTCGACGAGTGGCGCACGAGCCGCCCGATCCAGGATTTCGAGTACGATAACCGCATCGAGCACGACGTGCCCGTCGTCTTCGATTCGACCCTGAAACAAACCATCTGCAACGTGCTCGACAATGCGCTGGAAGCGTCGCCCGAGTGGCTGCGCTTCGAAGCGACGCGCGAAGCGGACGCCCTGCACCTGGTCGTTACCGATGCGGGCCCCGGCTTCGAGCCGTCGATGCTGACGCACCTGGGCAAGCCATATCAAAGCAGTAAGGGCAAGCCCGGCGGCGGCCTCGGTCTGTTCCTGGTGGTCAATGTCGCGCGTACCCTGGGCGGCACGGTGACGGCGCGCAACCGGGTGCAGGGCGGGGCGGTGGTGCACCTGGCCTTGCCGCTGGCGGCCATCAAACTGGAAAGAGAAAGCGACCACCATGCAGGATGACCGTCTGTTACTGATCGTGGAAGACGATGCCGCGTTTGCCCGCACCCTGGGCCGCTCGTTCGAACGGCGCGGCTACCAGGTCATCCTGGCCACCAATTTCGACGAGGCGAGCGCCTTGCTGGAACAGCATTGCCCCGACTACGCCGTCGTCGATTTGAAACTCAATGGCAACACCTCGGGCCTGGCCTGCGTGCAGATGCTGCACCAGCACGACCCGGAAATGCTGATCGTCGTGCTGACGGGCTACGCCAGCATCGGCACGGCCGTCGAAGCCATCAAGCTGGGCGCCTGCCAGTACCTGGCGAAACCGTCGAACACGGACGACATCGAAGCGGCCTTCGGCCACGTGGCCGGCAACGCCGACATCGAACTGACGAATCGCGCCACCAACATCAAGACCCTGGAATGGGAACGCATCCACGAAATGCTGGCCGAGACGGATTTCAATATCTCGGAAACGGCGAGAAGGCTGGGCATGCACCGGCGCACCCTGGCGCGCAAGCTGGAAAAGCAGCGGGTCAAGTAGACATTCCGGTAGTCACCGCGCAGTTTGGTCGTTCTCGAATGTCAGTTCGATCGTACTGTCGTCGCTCCAGCGCATGCTGTAGGAACGCAGCGGTATCGAGCATTGTGGGATTGTTGTTATGTATACAGATGGATGGCGTTCAAGTCGGCGCCAGCCACTCCATCTTCTGCACCTGAATATGCGGATGGCTTTCCAGCGCTTCCCATTCCGGTAAAAAGACAAACCCCTGCTTCTGGTAAAACGCCGCCGCGCGGGCGTTCTCGGGCGCGACGTCGAGCACCAGCCGAGGATGGCCATTGTCCACGGCGCATTGTTTTATGGCCTCGACCAGGCCTTGCGCCACGGCCAGGCCCCGATATGCGGACTGTACCCACATGGCGATCAGGTGGCACTCGCCATTGCCGGCCACCACTTGCGCGGCCAGGCCGATGGCTTGTTCTCCGTCAAAGGCAAGGAAAAACGTGCGCTGCGGCGTGCTGACGGCGCGCTGTTGCCAGTCGGCATCGGAAAAGCGGACCGCGCTGGCGTGGCTGGCGCCAAAGGCCGTGGGTGCGTCGAGCAGGGCGGCCAGGCGCGTGGCTTTCAGCGCTGGCCAGTCGCTGGCGGCGGTGGGGCGTATCAGCAGGCTCAATTGAAGACGATCGCTGTCTTGTGTTCGATGCTGAGCCTGCAAGCTTCATACGCGGCCAGCCAGGCGATCAGTTCGCGCTCGAGACCGTCTTCGTCGTCGATGCGTGCATTGATGCGGGCCGCTTCTTCATCGCTCAGCTCGTCGCCGAGCAGGAAAATGCCCAGCGCGGGCGCGACCGTGACCAGTTCGGCGCGCAGGCTGTACGAGGAACCGAGCATGCCGCCCAGCAGCTCATGTTCCTCATCGGCAAAAATGACGTCGTCGAAGACGAGGGGAAAATAAAAGCCCTCGCAATCGGAATGGCAGAGCAGGTGGCTGTCCAGGTCATCCTGCGCTGCTTCCAGCACCGGATCTTCGCTTGGATCCTCGCCTTCGGCCAGCGGCGTGGCCCGCCATTGCCCATCCTGGACCGCATGCGCATAGGCGCGGCGCAAATAATGCAGGTAGCTGTATGGAAAGGAGTCAAGCGCTGCGCGCGACTGCAGTTGCGGCAAGGCCAGCGGTTCGCCATGCTGCGGCAAGCCCGCTTTTTGCAGCAGGGCGTTCGCTTGCGCCAGGGAATCGGCCAGCCATTGCGCCCCTTCCGGGTCTTCTTCGTGCAGGTCGGCCAGAGCGCCGACTGTTATTGCCAATCCCATGCATGGACTCCTTTATTGTTCAGCTGCCAGTGTAAATCATTTGCCTCTGGTCATCATTTACGATTGGTCCCACACTTCGATCGTCAGCAGCTGTCCGGGCGCGCACGCGGCAATACGCTGCGGATACACGGTAATGCTGCCGGGCCAGCCCGTCAGCTGATCTTGCGGAAACTCGCCCTCCTGCGCTTCGGCGATGCCCGCCAGCAGCAGGGGCGCGATGACGCCGGCCTGGGCCGTGTAGCGGTTGGGAAAGCCGTTGAAGGCCAGCTGAGTCGCCTTGCCTTGCTGGCACAATTGCGCGATCCAATCGGCGCCGAACAGGCCCGCTTCCCACGTGGCGAGAAACGCTTCCTTGTTGACTTTCGTCATATCGGCCAGTTGCTCCGGCGTTTCTGTCGAGATAATCGTCCACCAGCCTGACATGGGTATTCCTTATGAAAAGTGAAAATTAACGGGTCATGGCGCGGCGCAGCAGGTAGCTGAGGCCATCGACGGCCGCCACCATCAGCAGCATGGCGACGATGACGGTGGCGGCGCTCTGCATCTGGAACAGCGACAGATGGTACTTCAGCATCTGCCCCAGGCCGCCCGCGCCGACGACGCCGAGGATGGCGGCGGCGCGAATGTTGTTTTCCCAGCGGTACAGGGTGTAGGACATCATCTGCGGCCCGCACTGCGGCAAGGTCGCATACAAAAAGGCCACGGCGGGCCGGGCGCCATTGATGCGCAAGGTGGCGGCCGGCAAGGGCGGGCAATTTTCGAAGGCATCGGCAAACAAGCGCCCCAGCACGCCCACCGTGTGCAGGGCCAGGGCCAGGGTGCCCGCGAACGGACCCAGGCCGGCGGCGATCAGCAGGATCGAAGCCCACACCAGTTCGGGAATCGAGCGCAGCACATTCAACACGGCGCGCGTCGCATTGCGCGCCAGGCCGCCGAAACGCCCGCTGGCGGGCAGGGCCAGCAGCGCGCCCAGGATAGCGGCAATCACCGTGCCGATGGCCGACATGGCCAGGGTTTCGAACGTGGCCACGCCGACTTTCATCAGGAAGGGGCTGGCCAGCTCGGGCGGGGCGAAGCCGTGCAGGAAATCGGCGCTCGTGCGCACGGCGTCGGCGCTGAAAAATCTCCCCATTTCAGGGGTAGCGTGGCGAAGCTGGCGATGACCAGCAGCAGCAAACCGGCCAGCAAGGCCCAGGTCGACCAGCGCACGGGAGCAGGGACGGGCAACATCGGTTCCTTCTTCATGCCAGCCTCCGGCGCAGCATGGCCGAGACGGCGTCGGCGCCCGCCACCAGCAGCACGAACACCATCAGCATGGTGGCCAGCTCATTGCCTGCCATCATCTTCATCGATTCATCCATGCGCTGGCCCAGGCCGCCCGCACCGACAAAACCCATGACGACGGAGCCGCGGATCGCGCATTCCCAGCGGTAGATCGTGTACGACACCAGTTCGGCGGCCGATTCGGGCAGGGCGCCGTACAGCAATGCCTTTAATCTGCCGCTGCCGTTGTGCAATAGCGCGTTGCAGGCGGACGCATCCGACGATTCGAGGATTTCCGCATACACCTTGCCCAGCATGCCGCAATACGTGAGGGCGATGGCGATCACGCCGGCCGTCGGCCCCAGTCCCACGATGCGCACCAATAGCAATGCCCAGACCAGTTCCGGCACGCTGCGCAGCAGCACCAGCAGCGCACGCACGCAATGGCGCAGGGCGGCGGCCAGCGGCGAGACGCTGCCGCTGCCGATGCGCGAAATCGACAAACGCTCCGTCACCAATAACGTCAGCGGTATGGCCCCCAGCATGGCCAGCGCCATGCCGGCCGTGGCCATGGCGATGGTTTCCCAGGCGGACGTGGCCACCAGTTGCAAAAATTCCGGCGAGTGGGCGGGCGGCACGAAGCTGGCGATGAATTGCCAGGTGGCTGCCAGGCTTTGCGCATCCCAGAGTATCCACGGCTTGAATTCGGCCTGCACCAGCATCGGCCACAGCACGAGCAGCACGACGGCAGCCGTCGTCAGGCGGCCGCGCCAGGCGGGTCGCGCGGCATGGCGGCGTCGGCGCTCTTCAGCAAAGGGGCCTCGCGGCGTCCAGATTCGTTTCCACCGATTCGAACTGGGGCGCTGGATCGGCCTTGTTGCGGTACAGTTCGGCGATCATGGCGTCGCTGACCTCGGAGCCAGGCAGGTCGAAGACGATCTGGCCGTCGCGCAAGGCGACGATGCGCGTAAAGCAGGCGCGCGCGATGTCCACCTGGTGCAGGCTGCAGATCAGGGTGGCGTTGCGCGCCGTCGCTTCCGCCTGCAGCACATGGATCGTCTGCAAGGCGAGGGTGGGGTCGAGCGCGGACAGCGGTTCGTCGACGAGGAACACTTGCGCATCCGACACCAGCGCGCGCGCCATGCCGCAGCGCTGGCGTTCGCCGCCGGACAGGCGGTCGACCCTGGCGTAGAGCTTATCCTGCAGGTTGAATTTGCCCAGCGCTTCCCACGCGGCGCGCGGATCGACGGGCGCGGCCAGCGAACGGATGGCCGTCCACAAGCTCCATTGCGGCAAGCGGCCCGCCAGCACGGCGTTGACGACGCGCTGGCGCGGCGGCAGCGGCGGCGTTTGCGGCGCCAAAAACAGGCGAGCGCGCAAGGCGTGGCGTTCGCCGTTGGCAAGTTGCCAGGGAGAACTGCCGAGTATGCGCAAGCTGCCGGACTCAGGGCGCAGCGCGCAGGCCAAGGTGTGCAGCAGGCTGGTCTTGCCGGCGCCGGAAGGGCCGATCAGGGCGATCTGCTCGCCCTGGGCCACGTCCAGGTCCAGGTCGCGCAGGGCCAGCGTACTGCCGGCGGCACCCGCGTGGTGGACGCAGACCTTGTGAAGTTGGAATGTCATGCGATGTTCGGTATGGGGGCGTTGGTGTGTCGGATGACGCCATGCGACGGCAGCGTAGGTCGGATTAGGCCGGAGGCCGTAATCCGACAACATTGTTGGCATTATCGCTTGTGTCGGATTACGCGGCTTTGCCGCTAATCCGACCTACGATAAAACGCGTCGACGTCGTTTACTTCAACAGCTTCGCGTCGCGCGCGGCCGCTTCGATATCCTTGTAGTTCTCGGCCTTGGTCGGGATGAACTTCGTGGCGCGCTGCAGTTCGAGGATTTCCTTGCCTTCGGCCGTCGATGGGTCCAGCGCCAGGAAGGCGTCCGTCAGCTTCTTGCGCACGACGGGATTCATGTCGGCGCGCACGCTCCAGTTGTAATCGTAGTAGCCCGGCGTCGTGTAGAACACGCGCACCTTGCTCGGGTCGACTTTTTCGCTTCCACCAGCTTTTCCCACACGGAAATGTTCAAGGTGCCCGCATCGACCTTGCCGCCGGCGACGGCGGCCACGGTGGCGTCATGCGCGCCCGAAAACGCGATGCGCTTCATGTCCGTATCCGGATTGATCTTGGCGGCCAGCAAGTAGTAACGGGGCATCAAGTGGCCCGAGGTCGACGATTCCGAGCCGAACGTGAAGTTCTTGCCTTTCAGGTCCGACAATTGATTGATTTCCTTGCTGGTGGTCACGAACACGGAGCGGAACTTCGTGTCTTCCTCGCGCTGCACCAGCGGCACGATCTTGCCGCCGCTGCGCACGTTGGCTTGTACAAACGTGAAACCGCCGAACCAGACCATGTCGAGCTTGTGATTGATCAAGCCTTCCACGGAGGCTGCGTAATCGGTGACGGGCGTAAATTCCACCTTCATGCCCAGCTTTTTCTCCAGATAGCTGCCCAGCGGCTTGAACTTGCGCTGCAATTCCGTCGGCGCTTCGTCGGGGATGGCGGACACACGCAATACCTGCTGCGCCTGCGCCAGGCCGCTGTGGATGGCCAGGGTGGCGGCGACGGTGGCCAGGATGGCGGGGAACTTGTTGGAGAACGTGGTCATGGGACTGCCTTTAAAAAAATTGTTCATTAATATACGGAAACCCCGGTACTGTCTTCCTGCATCTCGCCGATGACGACGGCGTCGCCAAAGCCTTCGGCGCGGAAAATCGCCAGCACTTGCTCGACGGCTTCCGGCGCGCAGGCCACCAGCAGGGGGCCTGCCGTCTGCGGGTCCGTCAGGATCGCCTTGTCGATGGCGCTGAGGCTGTCGTCCAGCGCCACTTGCGCGCCGTAGCCCTGCCAGTTGCGGCCCGAGGCGCCCGTGATGTTGCCATTTTGCGCCAGTTGCTGCACTTGCGGCAGCAGCGGCACGTCAGCCATGGCGATACGCGCCTGCAACTTGGCGCCGCGCGCCAGTTCCAGGGTGTGGCCCAGCAAGCCGAAACCCGTCACGTCCGTCAGCGCATGCACGCCGTCGAGCAGGGCCAGTTTCTTGCCCGGGGTATTCAATTTGGTGGTGTTGTCGATCAGCGAGGCGTAGCCGTCCGCGTCCAGCGCATTCTTCTTCAGCGCGGCCGACAGGATGCCCACGCCGATCGGCTTGCCCAATACCAGTTTGTCGCCGGCGCGCGCGCCCGCGTTGCGCTTCACCTGCGACGGGTGGACGAGGCCCAGCACGACCAGGCCGTAGATCGGCTCGACGGAATCGATGGTGTGGCCGCCTGCGATGGGGATGCCGGCCTGGGCGCAGATGGTTTCGCCGCCTTTCAAGATGAGGCCGATGGTTTCCACGGGCAGCTTGTTGATCGGCATGCCCACCATGGCCAGCGCCATGATGGGCGTGCCGCCCATGGCGTACACGTCGGAAATGGCATTGGTGGCGGCGATGCGGCCGAAGTCGAAGGGATCGTCGACGATGGGCATGAAGAAATCCGTCGTGGCGATCAGCGCCTGCTCGTCGTTGAGCTGGTAGACGGCCGCGTCGTCGGAGGTTTCTATGCCGACCAGCAATTCCTTCGGCAGGGGAAAGCCACCGCTGCCCTTTAAGATGTCGGCCAGCACGCCGGGCGCAATCTTGCAGCCGCAGCCGCCGCCATGGGCAAATTCGGTCAATCGGATGGGTGTATTGGATGTTGCTGCGCTATCGGACATGGTCGTCATCCTGCTGAAAAAGGTCACTAAAAGCTGCGCCGGCGCTTACGCGGCGCTGGCGGTACGGGGTTCGCCGACGATAGCACATAATGCGCGCGCGGCTTGCTCAAAGGCATGTTCTGAAATATCGGGCAAGACCAGCGGCGTCGCCTGGGCGTAGCGGCTGAAGTTGCGGGCGATCGATTGCCGGTAGACGGGGTCGTAATGCTGGACCAGCAGCTCTTCCACCAGCTCGGCCATCTGGCCCGCCGTCGCCAGCTGCTGCCAGTGTGCAATTTTCTCCTTGCCATGCAGCTGCGTCAACAGGGCCAGCTGCACGTTCAGGCGCTGTGCGTCGCCGACGAAATGCGCATAGTCCTGCATCAGCAATTGCACGCGCTGGGCCGTATCGAGCCGCACGTCCGTGCAGGCGGCCGCGCGCATCTTTTCCATCAGCGCGTCGGGCACGCGCACGCGGCCCACTTTCTTGCTTTCCGATTCGATGAACACGGGCAGCACCGGGTCAAACTGGCGCAACTGCTGCCACAACGCGCTTTCGAACGCCTTTTGCGAGGGCTGCTCTTCCTCGGGCAAGCCGCCAAGCACGGAGCCGCGGTGCGCCGCCAATCGCTCCAGGTCGATCACCTGCGCGCCTTGCCGGTCCAGCACTTGCAGCAAGCGGCTCTTGCCGCTGCCCGTGGGGCCGCACAGCACGTTGATGAAATCGAAGCGCTGGGGCAGGGTGGCCAGCTCGGCGTTCACGTGGCGCCGGTAATCCTTGTAGCCGCCGTCGAGTTGCGTGACGGGCCAGCCGATGCGCGCCAGGATGTGCGCCATGGCGCCGCTGCGGTTGCCGCCGCGCCAGCAGTAGACGAGCGGTTTCCAATGCTGCGGATGACCGAGGAAACCGTCTTCGATATGCCGCGCGATATTCTTCGCCACCAGCGCCGCGCCCAGCTTCTTCGCCTCGAAGGCGCTCGTTTGCTTATATAAGGTGCCGACGCGCACGCGCTGCTCGTCGTCGAGCACGGGCAGGTTGATGGCGCCCGGCAAGTGATCTTCCGCGAACTCGGACGGGCTGCGCACGTCGATGATGGCGTCGAATTCATGCAGGCGTGGCAGGATGTCGCTGAAGGGCTGGACTGCAGGGTATTTCATCGTGGCGCGGCTGCTTGGAATGGGGAAAGACGTATTATCCCCGATAAAGGCCGCCGGCGTGGGGCTTTGGCGCCGCCGTTCACACTGCGCGCGCCGGGCCGCCATCTTGCATGCCCGTAAAGAACTGCACCAGGCCGTGCGGGGCATCGTCGCCGAAGCACAGGCGCAGGATGCGCTCCGACTCCGCCGCGGCCGCGCTGCTGCGCGCAAACAGGGCCGTTTCATACGCCAGCAGGGCCGCCGCCACGTCGTTTGGGTGCGCGGCGAGCGCCTGCGCCAGCTCGGCGCCGTCCAGCATGGCCAGGTTGGCGCCTTCGCCGGCCGGCGCCATCAAATGGGCCGCGTCGCCCAGCAAGGTCACGCCCGCCACGCGCTGCCAGCGGTGGCCGGCGGGCAGCAGGTGCACGGGACGGGGCACGGGCGGCGTGTCCGCGTCCGTGATCAGGGCCGTGAGCGCCGGCGTCCAGCCGGCAAACTGGGCGGCGATGGCTGCCCGCGCGGCGGCCGGGTCGGCAAAATCGATGCCTGCCAGCCACTCCTCGGGTTGACTCAGGGCCACATACGCATGCAACACGCCATCGGCTTCGCGGTGCGCCTGGATGCCCTTGCCGGGCGCCAGCGCGAACAGGGCACCGGCGCCCACGGCTTGCGCGCTGGCCTGGTGGCGGCGGTCGCTGTCGAACAGATACGTTTCAATGAAGGCAATGCCGCTGTAGGCGGGCTGCGCGCTGGAGAGCAGCGGCCGCACCCGGGACCAGGCGCCGTCCGCGCCCACCAGCAGATCGCTGGCCGCCGTGGCGCCATGCGCAAAGTGTAAAAGGTGTTGGCCGCCGTCCAGCGTTGCGACGCTTGTCAGTTTATGGCCCCAGCGCACGCAGCCTTCAGGCAAGGCATCGAGCAGGATGCGGCGCAGTTCCCCGCGTGCCACTTCGGGGCGGCCGCCCGTGCCGTCGTCGCCTTCGTCGTGCAGAACCGTGCCGTGCTGGTCGAGCACGCGGCTCGCTTCGCCGCCCGCATGGATGAGGGCGCGGAAGGCGTCATGCAGGCCGGCCGCCCGCAGCGCTTGCTGGCCCGTTTCTTCGTGGATATCGAGCATGCCGCCTTGGCGGCGCGCCTGGGGCGACGCATCCGCTTCATACACGGTGGCGGCGATGCCGTGGACGTGCAGCACGCGGGCGAGCATCAGCCCGCCCAGCCCTGCGCCGATGATGGCGATATGCATGGTGATCCTTCAGGTGGTGTTCAAAATAACAGTGGAACGACGTTCCAGAAGAATTTTGCGGCAAGCCATCATCTGTGTCAAGATAAGCGATGCCCCATACCGTAGCGACCCCACCACGACGCGCCGACTCGCTGACGCGCGACACCATCATCGACGCCGCCATTGCCCTGCTCGACACAGCGGGCGAGGGCGGCCTGACCTTCCGCGCCCTGGCCGCGCGCCTGGCGACGGGGGCGGGTGCCATCTACTGGCACGTGGCCGACAAGGACGACCTGTTCACGGCCGCCAGCGACGCCATCGTCGCCCGCGCCATGCAGGCCGCCCCGTCCGGCGATACGCCGCAGGCGGGCATCCGCGCCGTGGCGCTGGCCATGTTCGAGGCCATGGATGCGCATCCGTGGCTGGGCTCGGCCCTGTCGCGCGCGCCGGGCCAGCTGCCGACCGTGCGCATCCTGGAACGCCTGGGCCGGCAGGTCGATGCGCTGGGCGTGCCGCAGGACCGGCAGTGGATGGCGGCTTGCGCCTTGCTCAATTATCTGCTGGGCGTGAGCGGGCAGAATGCGGCCAATGCCGTCATCGCCCGGGAACGGGGCCTGGAACGCGCGCATTTCCTCGACACCCTGGCGGGCGCCTGGTCACGCCTCGATGCGCAGGCGTTTCCGTTTGCCCGCAAGGTGGCGGGCCAGCTGCGCGCGCACGACGACCGCGCGGATTTCCTGGCGGGAATCGACCTGATCGTGCATGGCATGCAGGCGCTGCAAGGGGGCAGCTAGCCCAGCAAATGTCCCAGCAGCGGCGCCAGCAGCACCGTCACGACGCCGGAAAAGATCATCGTCAAGCTGGCCACTGCGCCTTCTTCCGTGCCCACGCGGCGCGCCACGGACAAGCCAAAGCCGTGCGCGGCCGCGCCGTATGGGGCGCCGCGGGCGATGCGCATGCGCAAGGGCAGCAGTTTTAACAACGGCTTGCCCAGCATCAAGCCGAACAAGCCCGTCATCACCACGAAGATGCCCGTCAACTGCGCCGAGCCGCCCATGTGGCGCGACGCTTCCAGCGCGAACGGCGTCGACACGGAACGGGCCAGCAGGCTGCGCGCCATGTCGCCGTGCACGCCAAATACACGGTCCAGCAGCAGGGTGGCGGCCACGGACGCCACGATGCCGGCGCAGCTGCCCAGCGACAAGGCCAGCCAATGCTTGCGGATCAGCTTGCGCTCCTGGAAGATGGGTAGCGCAAACGCGATGGTGGCCGGACCCAGCAGCCACGGCAGCCAGCGCGTCTCGCCGAAATACGTGGCGAACGGCGTCGACGTCGCCTGCACGATGACGATCAATATCGCCGAGGTGCAGATGGCGGGCGTCAGCAAGAAGTGCGGATGGCGGCGGTGCACGGCCTGGTTGGCATAGAACAGCACCAGGGTCAGCAGCAAAAACAGCAGCGACAGCAGCAGGGTGCTCATGCTGCCGCCCGGGCTCTGCGCTGGCGCAGCAGTTTATTCAGGCGCAACTTGCGTTCATAGCGGCATACCCATTCCACCGTCAGCGCCGTGGCCAGCATCACGCTGGCAAAGCCCAGGCCGATATTTACGAACAGCATCAAGCCCTGCGACTTCAACAGTTGCGTAAATTGCACCACTGATACCACCAGTGGTATGAAAAACAGCAGCATATTGGCCAGCAGCCAATTCGCGCCCAGTTCGATGGCGCTGGGGCGCACCCAGCCCGCCAGCAGCAGGGCCACCAGCACGAACAGGCCCACGACGCCGCCCGAAAACGGCAAGTGCAGGGCGGACGCGGCCGCGTCGGCCAGCCACCAGGCGGCAATCAAGATACCCACTTGCCACGCGGTCTGCGCGGGCTGGCGCCAGGCAGGGATGGAGAGTGGGGCGGTGGTGGAACAAGGGACGGCTTTCACGGCGGGCTTTCAAACGGATGGGGGAGGTCTTCATTGTAGTGAGCCCACATCAAAAGATAAAATGACTTAAACTCATGATCATCATTCGATTTTGGAATGCATCATGGATATCCGCTCCCTGCGCTACTTCGTCGAAGTGGTCGAGCAAGCCAGTTTTACGCGCGCGGCCGCCAGGCTGCACGTGACGCAGCCCACCGTCAGCAAGATGATCGCCCAGCTGGAGCAATCGCTGGACCTGGCTCTGCTGGACCGGGCCGGCAAGCGTTTTACGCTGACGGACGCGGGCAAGGTGGTGCTGTCGCGCGCGCATGAGCTGCTGGCCCTGCACGCGGAACTGAAGGTGGAATTGCGCGACCTGCAACATCTGGAGCGGGGAGAACTGCGGGTCGGCGTGTCGCCGCAGACGCATTCGACCCTGGCGCCATGGCTGGCCGAATACCACCAGCGCTATCCGGGCATCGAACTGAAGATGTATGAAAGCGGCACGCAGGCGATCGAACGCGACTTGCGCACCGGCACGGTGGAACTGGGCACCATGCTCGACTATCCGGGCAATGCGGCCACCTGGCAGGATTTCGAAGCCTTGCCCCTCGTGCGCTCGCCGCTGTGCCTGCTGGCGGCGCCCGGCTCACCGTGGCACGGGCGCGCTGCCGTGGCCCTGGCCGAGCTGGCCGACAGCCCCTTCATTTTCTACGGCGCCGCATTTGCCCTCAACGACATCGTGCAGGATGCCTGCCAGCGCGCCGGTTTCGCGCCGCGCATCACGGGCCGCAGCGGCCAGTGGGATTTCATTGCCTCGCTGGTACGCCTGGGCGTGGGTGTGTGCCTGCTGCCGAAGATGTATTGCGACACGCTTGATGCCGCGCAATTTGACGTGATTCCCCTGGCCGGCCCGCCCGTGGAGTGGAACCTGATGCTGGCCTGGCGCCGGGGCGGGCGGCTATCGTTCGCCGCGCGCGCCTGGCTGGAGCTCGTCAGGGCGCGCATGGCGGACGCGGCACGTTTACAATAGGCGCTCGCCAACTTCCGCCCGACCCGATGAACATCAACGTCAATACCAGACTCAAACGCACGGCCGGCTCATTGCTGCTGGGATTGTTATGCACCGTAGGCCTGATGAGCGAAATGGGCTATGCCCAGGCCGCCTTGCCCGTATATGGCTATTTCGTCAAGAACACCTATCCGCACGATCCCCAGGCTTTCACGCAGGGCTTGCTGTTCAAGGATGGGCATCTGTATGAAAGCACGGGCCAGAACGGCCAGTCCTCCTTGCGCAAGGTGGAATTGACGACGGGCAAGGTGCTGCAGAAAAGCATGCTCGACAAGAATGTGTTCGGCGAAGGCATCACGGATGTGGGCGATGAGCTCCTGGGCCTGACGTGGATTTCGCAGACCGGCTATGTCTTCGACCTGAAAACCTTCAAATTGAAACGCAAATTCAGCTACCAGGGCGAAGGCTGGGGCCTGGCCAGTGACAACCAGTTCGTCTACATGAGCGACGGCACGTCGGCCATCCGCGTGCTCAATCCGAAAACCCTGAAGGAAGTGCGCCGCTTCGAAGTGAAGGCCGAGGGCCGCCCCATCGAGCGGCTGAACGAGCTGGAAATGGTCGACGGGCAACTGTTCGCCAATGTGTGGGGCGCGGACGTGATCGCCCGCATCGATCCCGCCAGCGGCAAAGTTATGGGCTGGATCGACCTGACGGGCTTGCTGCCGCCCGAGCAGCGGGGCACGGCCAATCCCGACGCCGTGCTCAACGGCATCGCCTGGGATGCGCGTGGCAAGCGCTTGTTTGTCACGGGCAAACTGTGGCCCAAGCTGTTCGAAATCGAGCTGATCGAAATCCAGCGCCATTGATGTTGGCTATCGGACAGTGTTGCTGACGGGAATCGTCTATGATATGCCTCCTTCGCACCTTGCGACCTTAACAGGATGCCATGCTGTTCTTTTCCTTACACCGCCTGGCGGCCGCCACCACCCTGGCCGCCGCCATCGTGCCCGCCGCGCAGGCGCAAGCGCCATACGTGCCGGTGATGCAGCAATACGGCGACTTCGTCGTCACGCGCGATCGCCACGACCCGCTCGTTACCTTGTCTTTCCGCCAGCACGGCTACTGGCCCGGCGGCGCGCGCGAAGTGGTGGAAGTGCGGCCCCTGGCGGCCACGCGCGAGGGCCAGCCCATGCTGCTGGCATTCACCAAGGGTTATACGGGTCAGGGCACCATCCTCATCGGCGTGCAGAATGGCGAACCGCTGATGCGCCCCATCAGCCCCCTGCAGCGCGACAACATGGTGCGCACGGAGCGCGACCCCGAATGGGGCGTGCCGCAGCCGGGCCGTCCCGAGATGCTGCTGTTCGCCCGCGACGGCCGCGCGCTCGATACGCGCACGGGCGAGCTGCTGTGGTTTGACGTGGCTGGCGGCGTCACCGGCGATTACGCGTCCGCCATGCTGGTCTCTGTCTCGCCCGACGGGCGGCGCGGCGCGTATCTGACGAATGCGCTGACGAAGGTGGGGATCATCGTCGCCACGCGCGACGACGGCGTGGCCGGCGTGCTCGCTTTGCCGCCCGATACCTATCAGCGGTGGCTGAAACCGCTGTCGGATGCCGCTGCCGCGCAGGCGGGCGCCGCCATCAAGGCGCGCCAGGGCCGCACGGATTCAAACCGCATCCGGCGCGAGCTGGAACTGGCCTGGTTCGGCCAGCAATTTCAATGGAAACAAGGCAAGGGCGGCTGGCAAGTGACGGGCCTGGGCCTCGCTTCCGCGCCGCCGGAGGGAAAACAGCCATGAGCATACCTAGACTGATCGCCGGCTGCCTCGCCGCAGCCCTGCTGGCCGGCTGCGTACACAGCGAGATCGCCCCGGGATTATCTGGCGCAAGACATCGACAAGAGCCAGGCCTTGGTGGAAGTGGACGTCGTCTTCGGGCAAGCGCCCGATGACAAGCTGACGTCGCGCACCACGTCACGCAACAGCGTGGAATACACGGGCGCGCCGCATATCGTCGTGCCGTTCTACCAGAAGGGCCTGGGCTTCGACCAGGGTTTTGCCGGCACCTATATGTTTGCCGTGCCGTATCCGATCGCCAAGGTGGAGACGGCCACGGCCAGCAGCCGCGTCTTCGGCCAGAAACTTGACGGGCAGCAACCGGGCAGCCCGCGCTACCGTTTCCGCGTGCCGGGCAAGGCGCAGTGGAACAGCAATGAAACCTTCATGCTGAGTTTTGCGCGCAAGGGCCGCCGCGAAGAAATCACTTTCCGTTTCAGCAACGAGCAAAGCTGCCCGTCCGCCTTCCTGGCCACCACGCCAAGATACGGTTTCCCCATCAAGGTCGTCGCCACGTTCAAGGACAATCAAGGCTGCCTGAAAGTGTGCGACAGCCGCGACCAGTGGCCCGGCTTTTGCGCCTTCCAGCCGCCGCCGGCCGCCTGACTATCATCATGCAAGCGCCGCGCCGGCGTTGGACGGCGCGGCGCTTATACACGCGCGCGTTTTACCGATTCTATTCAATTGTCATCGAATGATGGCGTAAAACGCCTATTTTCACGGCCAAAGCGCAGCTGAATTGATGCAGATCAATGCCTGGGCCAGCGCATAAATCTTGCCGCAAGAATATCTTTCTCAGGCGTATGATTTCTGTGCCGTGATCGGCGCACGCAGATGGCGCGGCGCGGCCCGATATCCGAAACGCATCCTTCCTGTGGAGAGACAGAATGAAAATGCCCGTTTTAGGAAGCACCCAGGCCGCCATCAGCAACCGTCCGCTCGACATGCTGGCCACCGACACTGCCGCCGTGCGCGCCATCGCCCAGGCGGCCGTCAGCGTGGAGCTGTTCACGATTCCCCTGTACATGGCCACCATGTATTCGATCCAGGGCACGCACCAGATCAACTCGAAAGGCATCACCTACTACGAAGGCCGCCAGTGGCCGGGCATGGGCACCACGGCGCGGCCCGAACTGAAGGAGCAGAAGGCTTTCAATATCATCTTCAGCGTCTTCATCCAGGAAATGCTGCACCTGCAGATGGCGGCCAACCTGGCCACGGCCATCGGCACGGCGCCATGCTTCACGGGCTCGGAGCTGCAGTCGCAGGACCACGGCTGGACCTGCTACGGCAAGGATTGCACGGTGATCCCGCACATCGTCGACTTGCAGGACACGGCCGATTACCGCCACGTGCGCGTCAACCTGGAAGAGCTGAACGACAACCAGTGCGACCTGTTCCTCGCCATCGAGCAGCCGGAACAGCAGGCGCGCGCCCAGCTGGCGAAGTTTGACGCGCACAACCACACCAAATATTTCCCCGAGGTACCGTTCGTGGGCTGGACGCCGGGCAAGCACGTGCATGACCTGCCCCTGTTCGGCACCATCGGCTACATGTATGAATGCTATGCACGCTACATCAGCATCGAATACACGGATGGCCAGACCTTGTGGCACAAGCTGTTCGTCAACGGCTCGGTGCAGCAGGACATGTTCAACAGCCAGGTGCAGGGCCATGCGCGGGCCGAGTTTCCCAAGTTCGACACCTGCTTCGGCCCGCAGGACCAGGATGGCGGCCAGGCGGGCTCGTTCAACAAGGCCATCGACATGATGGCGGCCATCACCGACCAGGGCGAGGGCAGCGATACGGCCATCCAGCGCTACCGCCGTGACGCGGCGCAGCGCCTGATGGCCGTGCAGCCCGACTACCGCGAAGACCTGGCCGCCCTGAAGTGCGATTACCCGTCCTACGCGAACAATGGCAAGGACGCCGAATCGCGCGATGCGGCCGCGCGCCACGACAGCGCCCCGTTCGACCATTACGAGCGCTTCGGCCAGGTCAAGGCCATGCTGCCCGTGCAGACCTGGGCCGGCTGGCATAGCGAAGGGGGCGCTGGAGCGAGGCCATGCTGACCAACGAGCGCTACAACCCGGCCACCGCGCCGAAGAACATCCCCGCGCCCGCTGCCGTGGCGGGCGCCCTGAACCGCCTGAAGGACGCCGGCGGCACCCTGCAAATGCTGAGCACGGTGGCCACGGGCGCCATCTATGGCATCACTTCCGTGCTGGACAAGTATTGGCTGAACCAGAAACTGGAGTTTCCGTATCCGTCGATGGTGGGCGCGGGCGACCGCATGGCCATCTGCTGGGCCGTGCTGGGCCAGGCGCCGAACCTGGCGACGGGCGTGCCGCTGGTCGAGAAGGGCGTGCTGTACCACGCCTGCCAGGGCATGCATCTGGAGGGCGAGGCGTCGTCCACCTGCGCCGCGCTGGCCGTCTACCACACCTGCCGCGGCTCCAACGGCTGCCACGCCCAGGGCGGCTGCGGCTTTGCCCAGCCCGATACGGGCGGCTCTTCCTGCTGCCACTCGGTCAAGGCTGCGGCGTCGCCTGGCAGCGAGTGCTACGTGCCGCCACCGCCGCCGGAAGACGATAAAGTCTACAGCGCGCCCAGCGACAACAAATGCGGCGGCTTCGGCGGCTGCGCCGTGCCGATTTCGGCATCGCAGCTGTATCCGAACACCACGAAGAAGGATCCGCCCGAGCCCGCCACCATGACCCTGTACGATTTCGGCCCCGCGCCCGACCACCACAGCATTCCGCTGGACCAGAGCATGCGCTTCGCGCTCGGCGACAATGTCTACGACAAGGCATGGGAAGCCTACGGCAAGGTGATGGCGGCGCGCGGCACGCCGGTGGGCGCGCCGCCGGCGCCCACCGACCTGCGCCTGGCCTTGCCGCCGTCGACTTGATGGCGGCCGTCAAGCCAGCGGCGCTTCCGCGCCTGGGCCTGCCGAACCTGGGCCTGGGCGTGGGGCTGCGCCCGCCCCATTACGCGCACATCCTGGAACACGGTCCGCAGGTGGACTGGTTCGAGATCATCAGCGAGAATTTCATCGACAACCACGGCTATGCGCGCCATGTGCTGGAGCAGGTGGCGGCGCAGGTGCCCATCGTCATGCATGGCGTGTCGCTGTCGATCGGCAGCAGCGATCCCCTGAGCCTGGCATATCTTCGCCAGCTGCGCCAGCTGGCCGCCGAGATCCGCCCCGCGTGGATTTCCGACCACCTGTGCTGGACGGGCGCCGCCTCGCTCAACAGCCATGACTTGCTGCCCTTGCCGCTGGACGAGGCCAGCCTGCGCCACGTGGGCGCGCGCGTGCGCCAGGTACAGGAATTCCTGGGCCGGCCCCTGATCCTGGAAAACCCCAGCACCTATGTGGAGTTTGCCCAGTCCAGCATGCCGGAATGGGAATTCCTGGGACGCCTGGCCGAGGAGACGGGTTGCGGACTCTTGCTCGACGTTAATAATGTCCACGTCAGCGCGCATAACCACGGCTATGACGCGGCCGCCTACATCCGCCAGCTGCCGCACGACCACATCGTGCAGATCCACCTGGCCGGGCCCACCGTCTGCGGCGCGATGCTGATCGACACGCACGACGCCCCCGTGCCGGCCGCCGTCTGGCGCCTGTACGCGCTGGCGCAGCAGCTGACGGGCGGCGTGTCGGCCCTGCTGGAATGGGATGCGGACATTCCGCCCTATCCGCAGCTGCTGGCTGAACTGGACAAGGCGCGCGCGGCCGGGCGGGGAGAATTCGCCGACGCGGCGCCCGCCACGGCCAAGATTGCCGCCGCCGTCCCGGCGCCGCTGGGCTTTCACCTGGAGGCCGCCCATGCCCCGTAGCACCGACGGCGACGCGCGCGCGGATGCACCGCTGGCGCAATTGCAGGCGTGGTTTTTGACTGCCATGACGGCGCCCGGCGGCGCAGCGCGGGGCGCGCAGCTGGCCAGCGAGCGCCACGGCTTGACGCAGGAGCAAGTGCTGAAACGGGCGCGGGGCGGGCCGGCGCCGCTGCACATCCATGCGGACGGCTACGTGCAGCGCCTGCTCGAATGCCTGCAGGCCGACTATCCCGTCTTGCGCAAGGTCATGGGCGACGAGTTGTTCGCCTTCTTTGCCCGCGCCTATGTCTGGCGCCACCCGTCCGCGTCGCCCACCCTGTACGACCTGGGCGGCGGCTTTGCCGATTTTCTCGCCGCCAGCCAGGGCGCGGCCGGCGCGCAGGGGACGGCCTTGCGCTTTCCCGTCGAACTGGCGCGGCTGGAGCGGGCGCGCAGCGAGGCGGGCAGGGCGCCGGGGCTGGAAAAGCGGGCGCTGCCCGTCCTGCCGTCCGGCTTGGACTTGCTGTTGGGAAATGCACCGGCCTGGCGCCTGGCGCCGTGCACGCGGCTGCTGGCCCTGTCATTTCCCTTGTGTGCATTCTGGCAACAGGTGCAGGCCGCGCCGGACGCTGCCGTGCCGGCCCAGCCGCAGGCCAGTCCCGCTTACGTGGCCATTTCGCGCATGCATTACCGGCTTGCCATGCACGAGCTGCAGCCCTGGCAGTTTGACTGCCTGCAGGCGCTGGCCGGCGGCGCGCCGCTGGCACAGTGCGCGCAGCGGGCGGCACAGTCCAGCGGCAGGGCGCCGGACGAGGTGCTGGCGGACGCCATGCTGTGGCTGCCCATGGCGGCCGCGGCCGGGTTGGTCAGCAGCGGCGATACCTGAGCGGAAAGCGGCGGACGCAAAAAAGGCCGATGAAAATCGGCCTCGATGGGAGCGAACAGCTGCGCTTAGCGGTAAAACGCTTCAACTTTGCCTTTCAGCTTGATCTGCAGCGGACGGCCGCGGCGGTCGAGGGACTTGGTGGATGCGACCTTGATCCAGCGTTCGCTGATGCAATATTCTTCCACGTCAAGACGTTCCTTGTCGTTGAAGCGGATGCCGACGTCGTTCTCGAACACGGCTGCAACGTGGTAAGGGCTGCTCGGGTCGATCGACAGGCGATCGGGCAATGGGGGTAAGGTAGTGGTATCGTTCATGGGCGTAATTATCGCCCAGAATGCCGATCCAGACAACGGCCTTTCGCGCGCCATCTGTGTGGGCGGGTGGAAAATAGCGGGGCGGCCGTAGCACACCCATGGAGCGGCACGGCCACGCCGCACCGGTCCATGCTGCTACGGATGACCGGCTGACTTGCCGGCAATCACACTGCCCGGGAATCAGGATTTGTCGTCATTCTTGTGGCTTTGACGTCCCGCTTCCACGTGCTGCTCGTGCGTGCCGCCCCGAGAACCGGAGCCGGAACCCGATTGTTCGCTGCCGCTGCCGCTCCTGCCTTGGCCCGATTGCTGGCCCGACTGCTGCGAACCCGATTGCCTGTCGCCGTCATTCTTGTGGCTTTGGCGGCCCGCTTCCACATGCTGCTCGTGCGTGCCGCCCTGGGTGCCGCCCGACGATTGGCGGCTGCCGGACTGTTTGTCCGACTGTTGGCTGCCCGATTGTTGTTTGTCCGATTGGCTGCCGGATTTGTCGTTGCTGTTCGAAGTCATGGTCATTCCCCTATGGTTAGTCTGCGTCATCATCCGGTCCGACATTGGGGCGGATGCTCCTGCCTGCGCTCCGGCGCCGTGCGGCACCGTTGCGACGATTCTCGCCGCCCGCGTCGGGCTTAACCATAGGGACACTCCTTGCCGCCACGTAGGAAAACTCCGTGGTAGCTGACAACCATTTCTTAATTTCATGATTACAGATGCCGCGTTTCCTGCGGCGGCGTGTCCCAGTCGTCATGCCAGCCATCGACAAAGGTGACGGGCGCCCGGGCCAGTTCGGCCACCGCCGCATCGTCGAGGCAGTTCACGCCGATGCCGACAAACGGGCCGCTGCGGGGCGAATCGCCGCGGCCAAACGGGCGCACCCCGCAGTGGCGGCAAAAATAGTGGCGTTCGCGGCCGGCGCCGAAGCGGTATTCGCTCAAGGCCTCCTCGCCGGCCAGCAAGCGGAAGTCAGCGGGCGGTACCTGGCTGGCCCAGCAGCGGATCTTCAGGCAATAGGAACAGTTGCAGCGCAGGCTGGGGGCCGCCAGGTCGATCTCGGCCGCGAAGCGCACGGTGCCGCAGTGGCAGCTGCCACGGTAGGTTTTTTCATCGTGCCCACTCTACAGCGTGGCCGTGCTGTCATGCAACTGCTGGAATTGCGACAGCTGCTGCTGCATCAGCCGCGCATACTGGCCGCCCGCGCGCAGCAGCTGGGCGTGCGTGCCTTGCTGGCAAATCCGGCCCTTGTCCATGACGATGATGCGGTCGGCCTTGACGATGGTGGAAAAGCGGTGGGCGATGATGATGGTGGTGCGCCCTTGCATCAGGGTATCGAGCGCCCGCTGCACCAGCTGTTCGCTGGCCGCGTCGAGCGCGCTGGTGGCTTCGTCCAGAATCAGGATTTTCGGCGCGCGCAGGATGGCGCGGGCAATCGCGATGCGCTGCTTCTGTCCGCCGGACAATTGCACGCCCCGTTCGCCCACCACGGTGTCGTAGCCATCCGGAAACGCCTCGATGAAGTCGTGCGCGTGCGCCAGGCGCGCCGCCGCCAGCATTTCGTCGCGCGTCACCTGGCGGTCCGGCACGGCAAAGGCGATATTGTCCGCGATGCTGCCGGAAAACAGGGCCGGTTCCTGCTCCACCACGGCCATCTGGCGCCGCAGCTGCGCCAGGCCCAGCACGCGCGCATCGATGCCGTCGAACAGCAGGCTGCCGGCCCCTGGCTGATAGTGGCCCAGCACCAGGCTGGCGATGGTGGACTTGCCCGCGCCCGAGGCGCCCACCAGCGCGATCTTTTCCCCGGCGCGGATGGACAGGCTGACGCCGTCGAGGGCCGTCGCCTGCATCCGTTCCGGGTAGGAAAAGCGCACATCGCGCAGCGCGATATGGCCGGCCAGCGGCGGCTGCGGCGCCGCCTCGGGCACGGGACGGTGGCTGCGCAGGATCTCGAAGATGCGGTCGGTCGAGCCCATGGTGCGCATCCAGGTGTTCCAGAATTCGCTGATGGAGCCAGCCGTGTCCGTCACCATGCTGGCATAGATGACGAAGGCCGTCAGCTGGCCCACCGTCAGCTGGCCCTGGCCGATCAGATGGCCGCCGAAGCACAGGGTGGTCAGCAGGGCCAGGAAGGCGAGCAGCCCCTGCGCGCCCTGGAACACGGCCAGCAGCCGCGTGCCGGCCAGCGACACATCGAGCAGTTGCCGCATGGCTTGCGCATAGCGGGCCATGGCGCCGCCTTGCTGGTTGAACGCCTGCACCAGGCGCGCATGGGCAAAATATTCCTGCGCCACCTTGCCGCTGGCGGCCAGGCTGGCGGAAATGGCCCGCGAACGCAGCCGGTAGTTGCTGCCAGACAACTTGCCGAAATACAGGCTGATGGGAATGAACAGGGCCAGCGGCAGGCTCAGCATGGGTGACAGCTGCAGCAGCATGGCGATGCCGCCCAAAAACACGCACAGCGAGCGCAGGGCATTGGCCGCGCCGATGGTCAGGCTTTCGTGCAGGGCCGAGACGTCGGACGTGAGCCGACTGTTCAGCTCGCCGCCATGGTGCTTGTCGAAGAAGGCGATGGGCTGGTTGATCACCACGTCGAACAGGCGCCGGCGCACGCCCATGACGACCATGTGGCCGCTTGACTGCAGCAGGTAGAAGCGGGCGGCCGAGGCCAGCGCATACAGCACGCTGAAGGCCAGCATGGCGGCCGCCATGCCCGGCGTGATGCCGCGCCGGGTCAGTTCCGCCACGTGGTCGATGAAATACGCGATGGCTTGCGGAAAGGCCAGCTGCGCGCCCACGGTGAGGGCCATGCACAGCAGGCCGGCGGCGATGCGCCAGCGCACGGGGTACAGCAGGCGCAGGCGTTCCAGGTGGGGAGCGGCATTCATGCCGCCTGCTCCTCGGGACGTGCTTCCTGTTCCAGCTGCTGCGCCAGGGCCAGCCAGTCTTCGTCGCCGATCAGGCCGCTCGCCTCAAGCATGCCCTCATGGTTGACAAAAAGATAGGATGGAGAGCTCATCAGCGGATTCAGGCGCCGGTAGTCGCGCAGGCTGACGCGTGCCGCCGCCGCCCGCAAGGGGCCGTCGGGCAGGAAGGCACGCAGGCGGCGCGGCGCTTCCTCGCTGAGCAGCCACACGGCCAGGCCTGCATCCCGCGCCAGCGGCAGCAGCCGTTCGATGCCGGCCAGCTTTTCCGCGCATTTCGGGCAGCGGCTGGCGAGGAACAGCAGCACGGCCGCCTGGCCGGGGGCACCCGGCTGGAAACGCGCGCCGCCGGCCAGCGCGCGGGCTTGCACAGCAGGCAGTGGCTGGCCCGGCTCCAGCGCCATGGGCGCCAGCCTTTCGCGGCGGCTGGCGCGCAGCACGGCCAGGCTGAGCCAGATATTGCCGGCGATGGCGAACGCCAGCGCCGCCAGCACCAGTTGCAATGTGGTGGCATCCATCAGTCCGCCTTTGCCAGGGTGGCGATGTCGTGCAGGGAAATGATGGCCACGCAGGCGATGGCGGCCAGGCCGGCTGCCAATACAGTGGTGGCCACGGGCAAGGCCGCTTCCTGCGCCAGCGCACAGTAGGCGCCGTTGATCCCGACCGCCAGCACGTTGCGCAGCAGGTCGTACTGCGAGACGGGCCGCGCCGCTTCGCCGAAGCAGCTGCAGCGCACCACGCTGTGCGTGAAGTAGCGCCAGGCCAGCACGGCGGTGAGGGTACTGAGCAGCAATAGCGACAGCAGCATCGGCAGATGCGTGCCGCCGGCCAGTATCCAGCCCGCCAGCAGCAGTTCGGCCGTGACCAGTGCTGGCGCGGCCCAGGCAGCGGAGGCGGGCGGCAGGCCGAACGAGGTGGCCAGGTTGCCGCGGAAGGCAGCATAGCTGCGCAGCTTGCCCACCCCGGCCGCCAGCAGCAGCAAGGCGATGCAGCAGCGCGCAGTATCAGATAGCAATGCCGTCAGCATGGCGGCTGCGCTTGCGTAGTCCACAGGGGCGCGAAGCCGCCCGGACGCTGGCGCCGCAGCTGCACGCCGTCGCGCGAGGCCAGCAGCGCATCGTTCCACGCCTCGTCGGGCGCGCTGCGCAGGGCGCCGCCTATGCTCGCCTGCAACTGGACCGAGATGGCCCAGCCCAGCCGTTCAGCCTGGGCATCGCGCGCCATGTTCAGCCCCAGCTGGGCCAGCTCTTCGCGCGTCAGGGCATAGTTGTGCGAGTGGTATCCGGTCACCAGTTGCGCGACGATGGCGCGCCGCGCCTCTGGCGTGGCATCGGGCAATTGCCACGCCAGCAATTCCTCGCCGATCTGCGCCAGTTCCAGCGTGGTGCGGTAAAAGGCCGTCAGGGACGGGGAAAGATGCTGCCGCACAGCAGGGACAAGGATTGCTGGCGCGCTTCGCCGGCATCGACGCCGAACCACTGCTGCGCCATGTCGCCGAAGACCTTGATGTCCAGGCTGGACATTGAGCCGCCGTCCACGCCGTCGAGCTGCGGGTCGATGGGCGAGAACAGGGCCAGGTCGCCGGCGATGATTTCGTCGGCGCCCAGGGCCAGCAGGGTGGCGGCCGACTGGCAGTGGAAGGGGACGATAAAGCTCAGGTGGCGCGCATGCTGGCGCAGCAGCAGGGCGATGCGGCGTGCCGCGTTGACGATGCCGCCCCGTCCGTGCAGCACCACGTCGAGGCGCGCCACGGGGCCGATGCCCTGGCACAGCTGGTACAGGGCGGGCAGCAGTTCCATGTCCAAGTGCGAGGCGGCCAGGACGATGGCGCGGCTGTCGCGCGCCTGCTCCAGTGCGCACAGCTGCGCCGGCAGCAGGGTCAGGTCTGGCTGTGGCATACGGCTCCTTCGATCAGGGTATCGGCCACGCTTTCCAGCAGGGGCAGGTCGGGCAGCAGTTGTTGCACATATAAAAATTGCCCGACAGGATTGTTTTCCAGGAAAACATACTCGCCCTCGGGCGTGACGATCAGGTCCAGCGCGCCGTACTCGAGACCATAGCTGTGCACGAAAGCGAGGCAGCGCTGGTGTATCTCGTCCGGCAAGGTGGTCGCCTCATAGCGGATGGGCGCCGACATGTCGCGCGAATCGATGGCCGTGCGCGCATCGTCCTGGGAATACAGGCGGGCGGCAAACAGTTTCTGGCCTATCACGGTGATGCGCAGTTCGTATTGCTTGGCGATATATTCCTGGAACTGGCAGCTCAGTTCGCCGACGGCGTCCAGGCTGTCGAGCATGGCGTCGTCGACGACGGTGGTGCCGATGCCCGCGCTGACCCTGTCTGCATCCTCGACGGTTTCGGCCGCCAGGGTGGGCGTGGACATGCTCTTGAAAATGATGGGCCCGCCAACGGCGGCGCGGAAAGCGCGCACGTCGTCGGGCACGTTGCTGATCACGGTGGCGGGCACGCGAAAACCCATGCGCGCGGCCCTTTCCAGCTGTTCGCCCTTCCATTGCGCGCCGCGCAGGGCGAGAGGATGGCTGAGCCAGTAGCAATCGAGTCCGTACAGCACGCTGAAGATGGCTTGCTCCGTTTCCAGCAGGGCGTAGGCGCGCTCCTGCGGCGTCAGGTCGGCGCTGGCGTAGGCATAGTCGGCCGGCTTGCGCAGCCAGACGGCGCCCACTTGCCGCAGGTCCAGCCAGTCGCCGTCGGGCAGGCGGCGCAGGCGCGCGCTGGCCTGGCCGCCCAGCAGGCGCTGGCACAGCTGGTAATCGCGGGGGAAGGCATCGAGGTCGATACGGAAGGGGGCATGGCCGCGGGCGGCCAGGATACGGGAAACCAGGTCGGCATGCAAATCGCCGCTATGGCTGATAATCAATACCTTTTTATGCATTCAGGGGCCTGCGGCGAAGGAAAATAAAAGGCCTTGCCGTGGCAAGGCCTTCAGTTGGCTACGGTATCAGCAATACACGCCCGTATCGTTGGGCGCAAAGCGCGAACTGTCGCGCAGATTGTAATCTTCCGGATCGCCGTAATACGTGCAGCCGGCCACGGCTACGCCATCGCGCACCTGCCATGGTTGCCTGACTTCCTTGCCTGCCTCCTTTTCCGCCAGTTTGAAAGCAAACAGCTTGGTTTCTTTTTTATCGTGCATGAGATCCTCTATTAATGGTGGTGTTTCGATTTTTGCCGATAGCTACTTTTAAAAAATGGAATCTCCAATTGAAAGGCGTTGATATATTCATCGCGCGCGGAAAAGCCGCGCCGCACGGCGCCAGTTTGAATATGGGAGAATATAGGCAAGCCCCGCGCCCGGCGGGGTTATGGCGTGCCGGGAATCAGCAATACTGGCCGCTGTCGTTCGGCTTGAGGCGCGAAGAGTCGCGATATTGATCATTGGTGCCGACCGCGGTGCAGCCGGCAACGGCGACGCCGTCGCGCACTTTCCAGACGGTGGCGGGCGCCGCTTGTTTTTCTACCTGTTTCTCAGCCAGCTTGAACGCGAACAATTTGGTTTGGTTTTGCATTGTACTATCCTCTTGTGATGGTTAAGTACTGCTTGCGCTGTATGCCATGGTATATGGCCATTCGATATTAGCGCCGGAATAAATAGGCGTCAACTCGAATTGAATCGTATTCGCGATTATATTTCCAGGATACTCACCAAATATCACGCGGTTCATTTATATTATTGCGGTGCGGTAGATAATAAAATGACGCTTTAAATAAGGGGTGGGCCGTTTGATTATGAATGCGAAACGGATCGACCATGGCCGCGGCGAGGCACTATAATGGCGCCTGTTGAATGGATAAGGCAGGAGTCACTCTATGGAAATGGCGGTTACCGACAGCCTGCGGCAGCTGGCATACGCGCAGGCCGCGGCCTTCGTGCAAACGCTCGATCGGCGCGATCCTGTTGCGCTGCAACGCGACTGGGGCCTGTCGCCGGCCGTGGCCGCGGAGATCGTCGACATGCTCGACAGTTATTTTGCGCGGGCAGCGGCCCTGTCCCTGGCGCCGCTCGCGCAAGCGTTTGTGCCGGGCAAGGGCGGCCGTCCCGGCGTCGACGTGTATGCCACCGACGCCGGCCCGCTGGGCCTGGAATGCCTGCTGCTGGCCGACGGCAAGCCGGGCGAAGCGATCTTGCACCTGGAAATGTCCGGCCACGATGGCGCGCTGCGCCTGCATTACCGATACATCGGATCCTGAGAGCACCATGACTGAACTGATCAGCGAAACACAGCAACGCATCTGCGACAAATTCGGCTTGCCGGCGCAGGCGCCCGAGCCCATGGTGGCCCTGGCCATCGGCAGTCTGGCGCAGTCGCCCATCTACGGCACGCGCATCGTGCTGCCGGAAAACGGCACCATCAGCTGGTTCATCCACTGCGGCGAACACGATGACGCCAGCGGCTTTTACCAGGCCCTGCATGCGGAGCACCTGCACGAGATGCTGCCGCAGGTGGTCGATTACCTGGCCTTGCCCAGCGGCGCCAAGTTCATCCTCGACCGCGAAGGCTACGAGGACGTGTGGCTGGAAGAGTAACTTTCTTACAGGCAAGATTGTCGTTGACGTTAATAAATAGGTATGGGATGCTGCGGTTCCGTTTTCTCTCGTCGAAAGCCGCATCTTGAAGCCACGTCTCCCGTCCGTCCTGCTCGTCATGGCGCTTGCCGCCGTGGCAGCTCCCGTCACCTCGCTCGCCACTGCCGCCCCCGCCAGCCCATCCCAGGCATCGCGCGCGGAACAGGACATCGCCGCCTTTGTGCGCAGCGAAATGCGGGAGCGCCAGATTCCTGGGCTGCAACTAGCCGTGATCCAGCACGGCAAGGTCGTGCTGAAGCGCAATTTCGGCCTGGCCAGCCTGCAATACCAGGTGCCGGTGACGGACGCCAGCCTGTTTTCCATCAACTCGGCCACCAAGGCGTTTGCGGGCGTGGCCGTGATGCAGCTGGTGCAAGAGGGCAAGGTCGACCTGGCCGCGCCCATCGGCCGGTACCTGACGGGGCTGCCTGTAGCCTGGCAAGCCGTGACGGTGACGCAATTGCTCAACCATACCTCCGGCTTGCCCGACGTGCTGGACCAGCGCAGCGGCAAGCTGGTGGGGGCGCAGCCGGACGACGCCGCTGCGGCGTGGACGGCCGTGCAGGCGCTGCCCGTGGAAGCGCCGCCTGGCCAGCGCTACCGCTACAACCAGACCAATTACGTGTTGCTGGCGCAATTGATCGAGCAGCAGGGCGGCCAGCCCTTTACCAGCTTCATCCAGCGCCGGCAGTTCGGCGTGGCGGGCATGCCGCACAGCGGTTTTGGCGATGCGAAGGACGTGGTCGTGGGCAAGGCCAGTTCCTACGTGCTGGACCGGGGCGGCAACGGCTACCGCAACGTGATCGAGGACTTTCCCGTCTTCATGCGCGCCGGCGCTGGCATCAACAGCAATGCGGGCGAACTGGCCAACTGGCTCATCGCGCTGCAATCGGGGCGCTTGCTGGCGCCCGCCAGTGTGGAACGGCTGTGGCAGCCGACCAGCTTGAACGACGGCAAGCCGGCGCCGTGGGCGCTGGGCTGGCCCAGCATCGGTCGCGCTGCGCACCGCGCCGTGGCCGGCATCGGCGGTGGCCGCTCGGCCTTCTATGTGTATCCCGACGATGGCCTGGCCGTCATTATCCTCAGCAACCTGGCTGGCGGCCAGCCGGAGCAGCTGATCGACACCGTCGCCGGCTTTTACCTTCCCGCCCTGCGCCAGCAGCGCGGCGGCGCGTATGCCGCGCATTTATTGCGCAACAAGGCGGCCAGTACCGGCTTTGACGGGCTGGAACAGAAACTGGCCGCCATCCGGCGCCAGCATGGATTGCCTGAACCCGCCGAAGACGACCTGAATGCCTGGGGCTACCGCCTGCTGGGCCGGCAGCAGCCGAAACAGGCGGTCGCCGTCTTCCAGCTGGGCGTGCAACTGTATCCGCAAGGGGCGAATGGCCACGACAGCCTGGCCGAAGCGTACGAGGCCGATGGCGCGCCGGCGCTGGCCGTCACGCATTACCGCCGTTCGCTGGAGCTGGATCCGGGCAACACGCACGCCGTGGCGCGCCTGCGCGTGCTGGCCGCCGATTAGCGCGCCGCAGCGGCCTGGCCGTGCTCGGACCCGTGCATGGCCAGGTAAGCCGTCAGGTTGTCGTCGGCGATGCCCAGGCTGCGCAGCACTTCCCGCGTAAAACTGACGGGCGCCGTGCCCGGTGCCGTGACGATGCGCTGGTCGGCCACGGCCCACGGCACGTCCTGGTACAGGGCGGCGCCCGCATAGCCGGTGTCCATCAGGTTGGCGGCGCCGTTGGACGTATGGCGCACGGTGTCGAGCACGCCCGCCTGCGCCAGCACGCGCGTGCCGTCGCAAATGCCGGCCAGCACCACGCCCTTGTCGCGCGCGGCGCGCAGCAACGGACCCAGATCGGGCGCCTTGCCGCTTTGCCAGTGGCTGCCGCCGCACACCATCAGCAAGTCGAGTTCCTCGAGCGAAATGGCTTCCAGCGCCAGTTGCGGCGTGACCAGCATGCCGCCGGACGAGGTGACGGGCAAGCCGCCCGGCGTGGCGAACTGCGTGTAGAAGCCGTAGTACAGACGCGCCGTGGAGTTGATCAGGGCGGTTTCCCAATCGGCAAAATTCTCGGTCAGTATGGTGATGGCACGTGTCATGAAAAAGTCCTGTCGCAGGTGGAGATATCAATATGAATACAGGCTGGCTGGCCTGCTCGTGACGAAAGCATAATGAAAAGCACTGACAATTTCTGTCAGGAGCGCGCCTGCATCATAAGCGCGCAGGAAATAATGATACAAGTTGCAATAGACTGCGCTACAATCGCTGGCCCGCCTCCCCTTGAATACCTGTTACCCATCGCTTCCATGCTGATTCTGTTTTGCCGTGTCCTGCTCAGCATTGCTGGCCTGTTGCTGTTTTTCCTCTTCGATCAGTTAAGCGCGAACGAATGCCTGAAATTGAGCGTCTTGCTGGCGGCCTTTCTGCTGGGCGTGGGCGGCGTGCTGCAGGCTTGGCGCGGCAATGCCGGCGCCAGCGCGGTCACCGTGCTGCTGCGCGTCGTCGTGCCCGTGTTTTACCTCGATGCCGCCATCAAGGGGTTTTTGCGTGGCTATTTTGGCATGCGGCCCAATCCCAATGCCGTTTTACAGGCCATGTTTGCGACAGATCAAGCGGAAACGGGAGAATTTTTTCTGCACAACAGCGTCGCCCTGGCGCAAGCGGCCGGCTGGTTTGTGCTCGTGACGGCGGCCGTGCTGCTGGCCGACCGCCAGCTGCAGCGCTGGCAGGGCGCGCGCGCCAGCAGCGCGCCGGGCCTGCCGCACAAAGCCTTTGCCGCCGGCATGGCCGTGTTTCTCGTGCTGCTGCACGTCAACACCACCATGCGGCGCGAAAATCCGGCCTTGTTCTGGCCCTGCGCTACCAGCAGTACAGTGCGCAGCTGGACGCGATGAAAGCGATGCAGCATGCGCTGACGGCGGCCATGGCCGCGCCGCGCGACTGGAACGTGCACTATGCGGGCGAGGACGCCCGCACCGTCATCCTCGTGATCGGCGAAAGCACCAACCGCGCCTCAATGTCGCTGTACGGTTATCCGCGCGCCACCACGCCCCGGCTCGACGCCATGCGGGCTAAGCTGCTGGTCTTCAACGACGTCATTTCGCCGGCCGCCAGCACGGTGGAATCGATGATGACGATGCTGACGCCGGCCGATATCGGCAACCCCGATGCGTGGATGGCCAAGCCGAATCTGCTGATGCTGGCCGAAGCGGCCGGCTACAAGACGTTCTGGGTCTCGAACCAGACGCGCAACGATGGCTGGATCGGGCTGCTGGCGGGCGAGGCCGACGAAAGCGATTTCATCAACTACGGCACTGGCCGCGGCGAAAACAATTTTGACGGCAACCTGTTCCAGCCGTTCGCCCATGCGCTGCGCGACGCGGCGCCGAAAAAGCTCATCGTCGTGCACTTGCTGGGCGCGCATCCCAGCTATGACATGCGCTATCCCCGCCGCTTCGCCCATTTCGACCAGGCGCATGACGCCGTCAGCGCGCAGATGGCCAGCCAGGGCAGGTCCAGCTGGATACGCAACCAGCGCGACGAGTACGACAACGCCATCCGCTACGGCGATTACGTGCTGGGCACCCTGATCGGCATGGCGGAGCAAGCCAAGACCGATCGCGCCGCCTCGCTGCTGTTCGTCTCCGACCATGGGCAGGAAGTGGGCTACAGCCGCAATCACGCGGGCCATTCCGCATCGGACAAGAGCGGCTATGAAATTCCCATGTTGATCTGGGATAACCAGCAAGCGCCGCAGTCGACGGCCGCGCGCGCCGCGCTGGAAAGCCGGCCGTATCAGACGGACAAGCTCGATGCGACCGTGCTGGGCCTGCTGAAGATCGAAACGCGCTATTACGCCGCGCACGACGATATCCTCAGCGGCGCCTTTCAGCCCGTGCAGCGCTTCATGAATGGCTTGCAGTACCAGCGCGGCCGCCAATGAAGAAGGCCCGGCGCCGCCGCGGGAAGCGGCGGGGCCGGGCCCCTGAATTTGCTGCGGATGTGCTCTGGATTACTTCTCGGCGAATGCGCGCTCGACAACGAAGTCGCCAGGCGTCGAGGTATTGCCTTCCTTGAAGCCACGCGCTTCCAGCATTTCTTTCAGGTCGCGCAGCATGTCCGAGCTGCCGCAGATCATCACGCGGTCTTCGGCAGGGTTCAGCGCCGGCACGCCCAGGTCTTCGGCCAGCTTGCCGTTCTCGATCAGTTCCGTGATGCGGCCCATGTTGCGGAAGTCTTCGCGCGTCACGGTCGGGTAGTAGCGCAGCTTGTCGCTGACCATTTCGCCCAGGAACTCATGCTTCGGCAGGTGTTCTTCCAGCAAGTCGTGGTAAGCCAGCTCGTCGACCTGGCGCACGCCGTGCACGAGGATCAATTCGTCGAAACGCTCGTAGATGTCCGGATCGCGCACGATGCTGAGGAAAGGGGCCAGGCCCGTGCCCGTCGACAGCATGTACAGGCGCTTGCCTGGCAGCAGGTAGTCGGAGACCAGGGTGCCGGTCGGCTTGCGGCCGACGATGACGGTGTCGCCCACTTGCAAGTGCTGCAAACGCGACGTCAGGGGGCCGCCCGGCACCTTGATGCTGAAGAATTCCAGGTGGTCTTCGTAATTGGCGCTGGCGATACTGTAGGCGCGCAGCAATGGCTTACCATCGACGCGCAGGCCGATCATGGTGAAGTGGCCATTCGAGAAACGCAGCGACGGGTCGCGCGTGGTGGTAAAGGAGAACAGGGTATCCGTCCAGTGGTGCACGCTTAAAACGCGCTCTTCATTCATCGAACTCATAGTATTTGTTGGCTGGTCAAAAAAATGGTTAGTTGCTGGCAACTGCTGGCAAAAGTGAAACCCTGTGTAGGCCCAGACGCTATTGTACTGGCCTCCACACGAAATTGTTACCGTCTATCGCCGCCATTGCTGCCGCACGCGATGCCGACATTATAGTGCGGTTGGCAAGATCGGGCTGAAATTCGCCGGGAAACGGGCTGTGGGCATGCGCTCTCTTGATTTGGCTCACTTTTCCGCCAGCGGCATCAGGACGCGGCCCGGCGCTGCCAGAATGGCGCCTCCTGCCAGCGCTGCTCGGCCCCGTAGAAGCCGCGCCGCATCCGCAGATAGGTTTCGAACGAGGCGAAGACGCTGCGCCGGTAGCCGGCCGCCATGTCGCGCTCGCCCGCCAGGTAGGCTTCCGCCACCCGCGCCGCATGGATGCCCGAGGCCATGGCCTGGCCGATGCCCAGCGAAGAGATCGGATCGAAGCAGGCGGCCGCGTCGCCCGCCGCCGTCCAGTTCTCGTCCGCCGGCAGCGAGGCCACCCGGCTGTGGATGGCGTAGTGGCGCAGGGCGCGCGGCGCGGGCAGGCGCGGCACGATATCGCGCACGTGCTGCGTGCGCATGCCGGCGTCGCGCCAGGGCGCCTCCTCCTTCAGCCGCAGGCGCTTGAGGATGTCGGCATCCGTGATGAAGGCCAGCGCCACGCGGTCGCCGGGCAGGGGCGCCGCGTAATACCAGCCGTTTTCCGTCGTTTCCACCAGGGTGCGGTGCGGCAGGAATTGCGGTTCTTGCAACTGATAATAGGCGTACAGCGCCACCAGCGAATCTTCCGTGTGGAGGGGGCGATTGCGCTGGCGCACGATGGCCGCCTGCTTGCCGCTGCAGTCGATCAGGTAGCGGGCCGTCAGGTCCGCTTCCTGGCCGCCGGCCGCCACGCGCAAGCGCCATGGGTCGCCGTGTTCCAGTTGCACCAGTTGCGCGGGGCGCAACAGCTCGACGCCCGCCTGGCGCGCCTGCTCCAGCAGGATGGCGTCGTACTGCCGGCGATCCAGGTGCAAGCCGTGGCCATGGCTGCTGAAGACGGCGTCGCGCGACATCAGTTCCGCGCTGCCCCACGCGGCCGCGTGGGAAAACGCGGGCAGCTGGGCGCCATCCAGCAAGTCGCGGCCCACGCCCAGAAAGTCCAGCATCGAAAAGATCGACGACGAGACCGTTTCGCCCGCCCGGTAATCGTCGAACAGCTGTTTTTCCAGCAAGGCGATGCGCAAGCCCGTGTAGCGGGCCAGGGTCAGGGCGGCGGCCGTGCCGGCGGCACCGCCGCCGACAATGACGACGTCGTAATCGCGCGATGACTGCAAACTCATCAACATGCTCAATGGGAAAACCGGCGCCGGTTGGCCGGCAAGATTTTCTTCGGCGTGTCATGCAGGGCCACTGGCGCGCCGCCGCTGGCAAACAGCTGCGATGCCTTCTCGGGCGCCGTCTGCGGATCCTCGTCCTTGAGGAACCACGCGGGCAGGTAGTTGGCGTCGTCGCCCGTGACGAAACTGCTGGCATTGCCGACACCCACGCTGGCCGCCACGAATTTCGCGTGATTGCGCTCTTTTTCCACAAAGTACGGGTACTGGCGGCGCGATTCGGCATCCTCGTTCTGGTTCACGATGAACCCCAGGTAGTGCCAGGAGCTGATCATCTGCGAAAAACTGTTCATGCCGCGGCTGTACATCACCTGCATGCCGGCCGGCACGCCGGCGAGCGCCTGTTCTTCCTTGGTGGTGGCGCCATTGATGACGTTCCAAGGGCTTTGCGGCGGCCACCAGTAGGCGTAGTAGGTGGGCGGCACGGGAATGAGCGAATCGGGATTCTTGACGATGTCCGGATTGTCGAAGTTGATCATCTGCACGGAGCAGTCATAGAAATCGGCCTGCCACGGGATGGCCATGCGCTTGGTCAGGTCGCCCGGTTCGCAGCCGGTGCCGACGGTCGGATCGTTCCAGTCCAGCGGTTCGCACTCGTCGCGGCCCGGCGACAGGCCGTTTTTCGCATAGTCGGCGTCCACGCGGTGCAGGATGGCGTACGGTTTTTCATAGATGATGGGGTTGCGCACGCTCCACGTCACTTCGATGCCGGGGCACATGGGTTCGCCGACGCAATTGCCGATGGTCGCGTGGTCGAGCGGATCGATGCCCGGCAAGGCCAGACCCGGCGCGTCGGGGGCGAATTTGCCGGCGGCCCATTGCTGCAAGGCAAAGTATTGCGTATCCGTCAGCACGGAAAACTTGCTGATGACGTTGTTGCGCACGGAATTGCTGCCTGAGTTCAAGGGCACGAGGGGGATGCCCGCGCCGGGATTGTCCGTGGTGGCGGCGCTGAACAATTGTCCGCCCTGGCCGCCGGTAAAACCCGGCACCTGTTCCTTGGTGCCGGGCCGGATGGCCGACGGTTTCCTGAAATAGCTGAGGAATTTTTCCCGCTGGGGCCGGTTCGCTTCCGACGCATCGGCCACGTCGAAGGCGGGGCGGATGAAGGCCGTCATCGACGGCACCGTCGCCACCCACTGGTAATCGCCTATCCTGGCGAGGAATGGCTGGATATCCTGCGCGTAATTGACGACATAGTCGGGATTCCAGCCATCGCTGCCGCTCCAGCGGGCCGCGTCGTAGGCCTCGGGCAGCGCGTTCTTGTATTTGATGGCCATGTCGGCCACGACGTCATCCCAGGTGGAAATATTCACCAGTTCGGGCGCGAACTTCGGCGAGCCGATGACCACCCAGGCTTTCAGTTCCACGGAGGGGCTGCCATCCTTGAAATGGATGGTCGCGCTGACGGGACCGTCGGCCACGTCGTCATTCCACGTATCGCCGCCGCCGAAGCCCGTGATGCTTTCGGAGCCTCCGGCGCGGCCATAGGCGCCGATCACCAGCAGGTTGCCGCGCGAATCCGTGCGCATTTCGCCCAGGGTGCGCACCGGATAGCCTTGCGTGATGGCCTGCGGATCGGGGAAGGACACGTGCGCATAGGAACCGGCGCCATCCTTGTCGAAATGGGCCTTGCCCAGCGGCGTGTCGAGCGTGCGCGGTCCCGGGTCGACGATCAGTTTTTGCCGTGCCGCCGGGTCCGTGACGTCGCCGTTGCGCAGATTGGTCCAGGACGTGGGCGTCAGCTTCCAGGCGGGCGGCGTATCTTCCCAGGTTTCATAGCTGTTGTACGGGCCAAACATCAAGTCGCCCAGCAGGGGAATGAAGTTCCACCAGGCCGCCTTCTTGTTGGCCACGTGCACAGTCCACTCGATCTTGGCAATGCTCGGGTCTTGCAGGTCGACCAGGACTTTTTCACCGGGACGTCCCGCCACGGACTTGTAAATGCGGAAACTGGCTGCCTGGCGCCGCACGCGGCCGGCCGCATCCTTGAACTGGGCAACGTGGACCGGCTTGCCATTCTCCAGCACGGGATCGTTGTTGTCGTCCGCTTCGACCGGCAGCCCGCCGATGGTTTCCGGCGCCAGGTAAAACGAATCATGGCTGTTGCCCACGCGGGCAATGCCGATGGATGGGTGGATCGAATACTGTTCCGTGCTATTCATCAAGTTTTCCCCTGAAAGGTTGGCAATCCTGGTGGCATATCTGGCGGCAGCTACGGGGAAAGATACAGAGAAAAATTGCCAAAAAAGTCACCCATTGTCACTGGCCGTCAATATATTCCGCTCCTGTGATAGCGCTCAAGTCAACGATTCGGGAAATTCCTGTCACGCGCACGCGCAATGGAGCAGGGCGGTTGCGTATGAGCTTGTATGATGTTGCTAAAAAGAATTATCACCAGCCGCGCGGGCGCCACTGCCCGCCCGGATGCCTGTCCAGTAAAGGAAATCATGATGTATAAAACTGTGCGCGACCTGTTCCTGCATTTCAAGGAAGCCGTCCCATTCCGCCTCGTCCCCGCCCTGATCTGCACCGCCTTGCTTGTCGGCATGCTATTGCTGCCGGCGCCCGAAGGCTTGACGCCCAAGGCCTGGGGCCTGGTGGCGATCTTCCTCACCACGATTCTGGCGATCATATTAAAAGTCATGCCGATCGGCGTGATGGCCATGATGGCCATCGTCATCGTTTCCTTGTCGCAAGTGACGTCGGCCTCGTCCAAGGGCGCCATCACGGATGCGCTCAGCAGTTTCTCGAATCCATTGATCTGGCTGATCGTCGTGGCGATTCTGATATCGCGCGGCCTGAAAAAGACGGGGCTGGGCAGCCGCGTCGGCCTGCTGTTCATTTCGCTGCTGGGCAAGCGCACCATGGGCATCGGCTATGGCCTGGCGATCTGCGAACTGGTGCTGGCGCCATTTACGCCCAGTAACACGGCACGCGGCGGCGGCATCGTCCACCCCGTCATGAAATCGATCGCCAATGCCTTCGATTCGGACCCGGCCAAGGGTACGGAAAAGAAGGTGGGCACGTATCTGGCCCTCGTCAACTACCATGCCAACCCGATCACGTCGGCCATGTTCCTGACGGCCACGGCGCCCAACCCGCTGGTGGTCGATTTCGTGGCCAAGGCCAGCGGCCAGGGTTTCCACCTGACGTGGACCACCTGGGCCCTGTGCATGCTGCTGCCGGGCCTGGTCTGCCTGCTGGTCATGCCCCTGATTATCTATTGGCTGTCGCCGCCGGAGCTGAAGGCCACACCGGACGCCGTCACCTACGCCAAGGCGGAGCTGAAAGGCATGGGCCCGCTGTCGCCGCCGGAAAAAGTCATGCTGGGCACCTTCGCCCTGTTGCTGCTGCTGTGGGCGAATGTGCCCGCCATGCTGTTCGGCCCCGCCTTTTCGCTCGATGCGACAGTGGTCGCTTTTGTCGGCCTGTTCGTGCTGATCATCACGGGCACCATCGACTGGGACGACGTGCTGTCGGAAAAGAGCGCCTGGGATACCCTGGTGTGGTTTGGCGCCCTGGTGATGATGGCCGAGCAGCTGAACAAGACGGGCGTGATCGCCTGGTTTTCGGCCGGCATGAAGGCGGCGATTGTCGCCAGCGGCATGGACTGGCTGCCGATCGCCGGCGTCCTGGTGCTGGTGTTCGTGTTTTCGCATTATTTCTTTGCCAGCACGACGGCGCACATCAGCGCCATGCTGCTGGCCTTCCTGACGGTGGGCCTGCACCTGATCCCGGCCGAGTACCACGTGCCGTTCATGCTGATGATGACGGCCGGCTCGGCCATCATGATGACCCTGACCCACTATGCGACGGGCACCTCGCCCATCATCTTCGGCAGCGGCTTCGTGACGATGGGCAACTGGTGGCGGGTCGGCTTCATCATGTGCGTGGCGGAGCTGCTGATCTTTGCCGTCGTCGGCACGACCTGGTGGAAGGTGCTTGGCTACTGGTAGAGCAAGTTACAGTTGGCGCACCAGCTGCCGCATGGCCGCCAGGCAGTGCGCCAGCTCGCCGCCCACGGCGCGCTTCCACAAGACGGCCGCCTGCGACCAGGCTTTTTTCCAGCAAGTCCCGGAGTTCTTCCTGCTGCGCTGCCGGCAAGCCGCCGAACTGGCGCAGTTCCAGCGTGCGGGGCTGGCCGTGGCGGCCCGCCGGATCGAGTTCTTCCAGCGCGTCGTGCAGGCTGCCGTAACGGTGCAGGGCGCCGCCGTCATCGACGGCCGCCAGCGCCAGGTCGGGCGTTTCTTCCAGGTCGTAGCCCAGGTCGCGGCAGGGTTCGTCGATCAGCTGGGCGATATTGTAGATAGTCAACACCTGCGCGGATCGCACGACGTCCGTCAGGTCGTGCACGTCGACACCCGCGTCCAGCAGGCGCTGCAGGGCAGGGGCGTTGATGAAGGGAAAGCCCGACTCGCCCAGCGCGCGCCAGCGTTCCAGCCACTGTGGCCGCGGCAAGCTGTCATCGACGACATCGGCCCACAGGCCGCGCAGCAGCAGCTGCTGCAGCAAGGGACCATATTTCTTCTGTTTAATATCCTGCGCCAGGGCAGCGGCCTGTGCCGCATCGAAGCCCGCTTCCTGCAATCGCCCAGTGATCGTTGTCATTCTCCGCCGCCTGCCTTTCGCTGTTTGTGTGTGCAGGCGGCATCATATATGCAAGCACCGCCGTTACGGCAACTGGCCGCGCACGACTTGCAGCAGATAGTTGCGCGCCGCAGCCCGTTCCATGCCTTTTTCCTGCAGCAGCGGTAGCAGGCGCTCAAACAGCTGGCGCCGCTGCTGGCACGGTTCGGAGGTGCCGCGCCGGTCAGAAAAGAAATCCATCAGGGTCGAGCCGCACAGGCAATTGCGGTAGACCTCGACGATGGCGACATTGTTGTCATCGAAACTTTGTTTCAGCCCGGAGACATTCTGCTGCATAGCCCGTGTCTGCCCGATGAACTCGTCCGCCGTGGCGAAGACGCGGCCGCAGCAGGCGCAATGCTTGGGAAAGGCCGCTTCGGCCAGGGCGCGCAAGCCTTCGAAGAACAGCTGCTCCTGCATGATGGCTCCTGCCGGCGCCTAGGCGGCTCGGTTGCCGATCTCGATGCCATGGGGACCCCGTGGCGGCCGTTGCACGCCCGATTCGAAGCGCTGGAAGGCTTCCAGTAAATGGTCTTTCAGCAGGGTTTCATCCCAGGGTTTGGTGATGAACTTGTACACCGAACCTTCGTTGATGGCCGCCGTGACCGAATGCAGCTCAGGATAGCCGGACAGCATCACGCGCACGATCTCCGGATAGATGCCCTTGATGCGGCGCAATAGTTCGTTGCCGGACATGCCCGGCATGCGCGCATCCGTGAGGATCACGCCCACCGCATGGGAGGCGACCAGTTCCAGCGCTTCCTGCGGATTGGTGGTGCTGAGTATCTGGTAGCCCTCCTTGCGCAGCGAGCGGCGCAGGGCGGACAGGATATGCTCCTCGTCGTCGACCAGCAGCAGCACGCGCTGGGGCGCGACGGCATGGCAGCTCTCGGGCGGCAAATGGGTGCCGGCATAGAGCATCAGATCCATCTCGGCGCCGGGCAGCGGGCGGCTGAAGTAATAGCCTTGCATGGCGTCGCAGCGGTTGGTATTGAGAAAGCCCAATTGACCCTCCGTTTCCACCCCTTCGGCCACGGTGGTCATGTGCAGGGACTTGGCCATGGCGATGATGGAGCGGGTCAGCGAGGCGCCATCCACGCTGTCGGTCACGTCGCGGATGAACGATTGGTCGATCTTGACCACGTCGATGGGAAACTGCTTCAGATACGACAGGCTGGAATAGCCGGTGCCGAAGTCGTCCAGCGACAGGGTGACGCCGATTTCCTTCAACTGTTCCAGCGCCCGCACCACCAGGTCGCGGTTTTGCATCAGCACGCTCTCCGTCAGCTCCAGTTCCAGGCAGTGGGCCGGCATGCCGCTTTCCGCCAGCACCGCGCGCACCAGTTCCGGCATGTCGGTCTGGCGGAACTGGCGTGCCGACACGTTGACGGCCATCGTCAGGTGCGTAAAGCCGTAGGCATGCCAAACGCCGAGCTGGGCGCACGCCGTGCGCAGCACCCATTCGCCGATGGGCACGATCATGCCCGTTTCCTCGGCCAGGGGAATGAAGCGGTCCGGCGGCACCAGGCCGATGCCGTCGCGGCGCCAGCGCAGCAGCGCTTCCATGCCGTAGATCTTGCCGCTGGTGAGGTCGACCTTGGGCTGGTAGTGCAATTCCAGCTCGCCCAGCGCCAGCGCCTGGTGCAGCGCGTGCTCGATTTCGGCGCGTTCCTCCACCAGCACGCCCATCTTGTGATTGTAGAACTGGTAGCCGTTGCGGCCCTTGTCCTTGGCGCTGTAGAGGGCCGCGTCGGCCGTCTTGAGCAGCATGTCGGCGCTGTCGCCGTCGGAGGGGAAGACGCTGGCGCCGATACTGGTGCTGACGTGCAAGGTATGCTCGCCCAGCACGACAGGATCGGCGAACACCTCGAGTACTTTTTTCACGATCTGTTCGGCCGTCTCGATGTCGGACAGATCCGTCAGCAGGACGACGAACTCGTCGCCGCCCTGGCGGGCCACGGTGTCGCCTTCGCGCACGGCCAGCTTCAGGCGGCGGGCCACTTCCTGCAGCAGCGCGTCCCCAACAGGGTGGCCATAGCTGTCATTGACGAACTTGAAACGGTCGAGGTCCAGCATCAGGGTCGCCAGGTGCAAACGGGTGCGGCGGGCGTGGGCGATGGCCTGGCCGATGCGGTCGTTCAGCAGCTGGCGGTTGGGCAAGTCCGTCAGCGCATCGTGGTTGGCCAGATATTCGATACGCCTTTGCTGCAGCTTGCGTTCCGTGATGTCCTGCACGGTGCCGCGCATCAGCAGCACCCGATGGCCTTGGCGCACGGCCTCGGCCTGGTGAAAGACGATGCATTCGCCGCCATCGGGCTGCAGCACCTTGTGCTCCAGGCTGTAGCTGGTGCCGTTGGCATGCAGTTCCATGAAGGCATCGAGCAGCAGGGGCCGCTGGTCTTCGGGCAGGCATTGCACCAGGCGGTCGAAGCTGGTGGCGCCGGAATCGGCTTCCAGGCCCAGGATGCGCAACAGTTCCGGCGACCAGTAGCCGTCGCCGCCGGTGCCCCGGTATTCCCAGTTGCCGAGGCGGGCCAGCGCCTGTGCGTGGCTGAGGCTTTCCTGGATACGGCTCAGCTCGGTGAGCGCGCTGCTGGCACGCAGCAGGTAGCGCAGCCGGTGCGCCAGCAGCCGCCACTGCATCGGCTTGGAAATGAAGTCGCTGGCGCCCGCTTCCAGCGCCTGCTTGATGGAGTCGTCGTCGTCGTTGCCGGTCAGCACGACGATGGGCACGTGCGCGCCGCCGGGCAGCCGGCGCAGCTGCGCGCAGCATTCGAAGCCGCTCATGCCGGGCATGGCGACGTCGAGCAGGATCAGGTCGGGCACGCCGCGCTGGAAGGCGGCCAGCGCTTCCAGGCCGCTGGCCGCTTCCTCGATGCGGAAGCCTTCCGGCTCCAGCGCTTCCGTCACCAGGATGCGCGTCATGGTGTCGTCATCGACCACCAGGACCAGTGCTTGCGGGGCTTGTGCGGTATTCATATGGCTTCCTTCTCAATGGCCAGGGCGGCGAGGACACGGTCGAGTTCTTGCTGGATGCCGCGGATATGGTGCAGCGCGCCGCCGACGTCATTGCCGCGCGCATATTGTTCGATTTCACGGCAGGTGGCCGACAGACCCAGCGCGCCCACGTTGGCGCAGCTGGACTTGAAGGTGTGCGCGGCCAGCTGCAGCGCCGCGGCGTCGCTGGCGCCGGCGGCCACTTCCAACTGGCCCAGCAGGCGCGGGGCGTCGCTGTAGAACAGGTCGATGATGCGCCCCAGCACGTCGGGACGGCCGGGACGCCGCATGGCGCGCAGGTTTTGCAGGGCGGCCGCGTCGAGAATGGGGCTTGCATCGCTCGCCGCCGCCGGCTCCGCCTGCGCCGGGTCGACTTCCTCCGCCGTCTCCGCCGTCTCCGCTGCCGCCGATGGGCGCCAGCGGTCCAGCACGGCCAGAAGGGCGGCGCGCGTGTACGGCTTGGCGAGATAGTCGTCCATGCCCGCGGCCAGGCACAGTTCGCGGTCGCCCAGGATGGCATTGGCGGTCAGGGCAATGATGGGCGTGCGGCTGCGGCCTTGCTGGGTTTCCATGCGGCGCAAATGCCGGGTCGCTTCGAAGCCGTCCATTTCCGGCATCTGGCAATCCATCAGGATCACATCGAAGGGGTAGCGCTCCCACAGGGCCAGCGCGCGCCGCCCGTTGTCGGCCGGCGTGGCCTCGTAAGGGGTGTCCTCCAGCATGGCCAGGGCGATTTCCCGGTTGATCGCGTTGTCTTCCACCAGCAGCATGCGCAGCGGCGCCGGCGCTGTGGCGGCGCCGTCCGGCGCGGCGGGCAGGGCGGGCATCCTCGGCGGCGCCGGCGCATCCTCGGGCGCCACCTCGCCCACGACGACGGTGACGGCGAAGCGGGAGCCCTGTCCCGCCACGGATTCGAGCACGATGTTGCCGCCCATCATTTCCGCCAGCTGCTTGATGATGGCCAGGCCCAGCCCCGTGCCGCCGTATTTGCGCGAGGTGGTGCTGTCGGCCTGGCGGAAGGGCTGGAAGACGGCCGCCGCCGCTTCCGGCGTCATGCCGATGCCCGTGTCGCGCACTTCCAGGCGCAGCTGGCCGGCGGCGGGGCAGCTGACGTCGACGGCAATGTCGCCCCGTTCCGTGAACTTGGTGGCGTTGTTGAGCAGGTTGGTGAGGATCTGGCGCAGGCGCACGGGGTCGCCGCGCACATGCTGCGGCACGTCTGGGGCGATGCGGCAGCTAAATGCGATGGCCTTGCGCTCGATGCCGCTGGCAAACAGCGCCACCACGTCGTCGATCACCTGGCGCAGATCGAAGGGGATGTGTTCGAGCACCAGCTTGCCCGCCTCGATCTTGGAAAAATCGAGGATGTCGTCGATGATGCTGAGCAGGCTTTCGCCCGAACGGTGCACCGTGTGCACGAAACGCTGCTGCTTGGGACTCAGTTCCGTGCGCTGCAGCAATTCCGTCATGCCCAGCACGCCATTCATCGGCGTGCGGATTTCATGGCTCATCTTGGCCAGGAACTCCGATTTGGCGCGGTTGGCGGCGTCGGCCTCGGCCTTGGCCTGCGTGAGCGCCAGGTCGCGCTGTTCCACGTGTTCAAGCATGCCGTTGAAACCCGTGATCAGCTGCCCCAGCTCATCGCTGCCGTGCTGCGCCACGCGCACCGACAGCGCCTTGCCGTCGCGGATATGCGCGATCGCGTAGGACAGGCGCGCCAGCGGCCTGGCGATCGATGCGCTGATCAGGCCCGTGATGGCCACGCAGGCCAGCAGCAGGACCAGCGCGATGCCGAGGATCAGCATGAAGGCATGCCGCACGCCGTCGCGCACCTTGGTCACCGCCTCCTGCTGCTGGCCCGTGATGCGCGCCACCTGCTGCGCGGAATAGGCGGCCTGTTCCCGCTCGAAGGCGCGCACGTGGTCGATGACTTCGCCCAGCGCCGTCTGGCTGTCGAGCACGCTACCCTTGGCCTGCACCAGCCGCCGTCCCGAGCGCTCCACGGCGTCCAGGTAGGTGTTGACGGTCCGCGTTTCGGCCAGCAAGCCCAGCTGGCCTATGCTTTGCAGCAAGGTCTGCATGGTCGCCATGTCGCGGTGCAGGGCGCGGATGCGCCGGGCGATATCGCGGCCCAGGCGCGCGACGTCGTCGGCGGCCGTGGCGAGCATGACTTCGCCCACGTCGATGCTGATGGCGTCGACGGCCAGGTTGATTTCGCCGCTGGCATCCTCGATGCGGGCCGAGGTGTGCATGTAGCGGCCCGCCTCGGCCAGCCGGTCGCGTCCGATGGCCAGCTGCAGTTCGATGGGGTCGAGCTCCTCGGCCAGGCGCAGGTGGGCAGCGGCCAGGGCGGCGCTGGTTTGCTCCTTGAGCGCAAGATAGGCCGCCTGCCGCGCCGCGCCGGCGCCGCCCTCGGCCAGCAGGCCGGCGCGCAGGGCCAGCAAGCCGGCGGCGGGATCGAGCATCTGGCGCGCCGTGGCCAGCAGTTTCCCCCGCAGCGCCAGCTGGGACGGGCTGATGTCGCGCTCGCTGGTGCCCGCCAGGTGCGCGACGGCCGCCGTCAGCCGCTCGCGCAGCGGCGCGATGCGGAAACGGTTCTTCACGGCTTCCGTCTCGGCCAGCGCAATCTGCATGTCGTGGATGCTCTTGCGCAAATCCGTCAGGTAGCGGGCATTCTGGTTCAGGCGCTGGCTTTGCAGCTGTACCTCGGCGGCCGTGGTCTGGGCCTGGCTGTCGACCAGGCGGATCTTGCCGCGCGCGCCTTTGGCGGCGGCCTTGATCTGCGCCAGCACTTGCCGCATCTCCGTCGCCTGCGCCTTGTAATAGGCCTCGTTTTCCAGGCGCTTGCGCACGGCGACGCGCATGCGCTGGAATTCCCGTTCGAAGGCCGCATGGTAGCGGGGCGCCTGCGACTCGCCATGGCGCCGCAAATCGTTGCTGAGGCGCTCGGCGGCCTGGATATTGGCGCCGATCTTGTGCGATACCTGCTCCAGCTGCGCCATGTCTTCCGCCTTGCCCAGCTCGAAAAAGTCCGATGCCATGTCTTGCACGGTATAGCGCAGGCGCAACACGTCCGTGTACAGCGGCACCGTCTCGTCGGTCAAGCCGTGGACATGGGTTTCGATGCCTTTCACCAGCAGCAGGCCGGCCGCCGCCATGGCCGCCACGCCCGCCAGCAGGACGCTGGTACTGATGATGAGCTTGGTGCGGATTTTCATGCCGGGTTCCAGGGCAGGGGGACGCGCATCACTTCGCGCCAAGCGCCGGGTCCGCCGGCACGATCCTGCCGTCGGCGATGCGGGTCAGGAAAACGGCCGTCGACGCCTGGTGGTCGCCTGGCCGCAGCGTCACCTGCAAGCCGCCGAGATCGAGCCGGTCGAACGTCTCGAAACTCTGGATCAGGCGCTCGCGCGTGAGGCCGGCGCCCGCGCGGTGCAGCGCCGCCACCATCAGGGTGGCCGAGATGCAGCCCTCGAAACTGACGAAAGACAGCCTGGCCGACGGTACGTGCCTGGCCAGCAGCGCGGCGCAGTCGGCGGCGATCGGCAGCTGGCGGTCTTCCGGCAGGGGCACCACCTGCGAAATGACGATGTTGTTGCCTTCCGTGCCCAGCAGTTGCAGCAGGCTGTCGGTGCCGACAAACGATACCGTGGCCAAGGCCGCCTTCAGCCCGGCCTGGCCCGCCTCGCGCACGAATGCGGCCACCGGGGTGTAGGGGCCGGCCATGATCACCGCTTGCAGGTCGTGCCCGATCAGGGCCGCCAGGCCCGCCTTGACGGCCGTCGTGCCGCGCTGGAACGCGCCCTTGGCGACGAGTTCCATGCCGCGCCGCTGCAGGGCGCGCACGGTGCCGTCGAGCACGGCATTGCCGAAACCGTCGTCCTGGTACAGCACGCCGAAGCGCTGGATGCCCCGGCTGGCGAAGTACTGCACCAGGGCATCGGACTCATCGTCGTAACTGGCGCGAAAGTTGATGATTTCATGCACCACGGGGCGGCGCAAGGTCATCGCGCCCGTAAATGCGCCCACCAGCGGCACCTTCATTTCCTGGACGATCGGGATGACGGCGTTGGTGGTGGGCGTGCCCACGTTGCCGAACAGGGCGAACACCTGTTCTTCCTCGACCAGCCTGAGCGTTTCGCTGATGGCGCGGTCCGGATCGTAGCCATCGTCGGCCACCACCAGTTCGATGCTGCGGCCATGGATGCCGCCGTTCCGGTTCGCTTCCTGGAACACGGCCGTCGCGCCGTCGAGCATGGCCCGCCCCAGCCCCGATGCCGCGCCCGTTTGCGCATTGACCATGCCGAGCCGGATGTGCGTATCGGTCACGCCCGGTTCGGCGGCATGGCCGGTGCCGGCCGCGAGGGCGATAGCGAACCAGCAGCATTCCGGGAAAACGCGCATGAGCTACCTTTATTGAAGTTGAGCGGTATCAATAGGTAAAGGGTTGACAACGAGTATGGCCGAAATTGCCAACGCAAAACTCACACATAGTCACGGCGCCCAACGCCGTTGCGGCGCTGCCCGTTCAAGGCACGGGCAGCCGCACCACCACCTTGCCGCGCGCGCGGCCCTGCGCCAGGTAGGCCAGCGCCGGTTTCGCCTCCAGAAAAGGAAACACCTGGTCGATGACGGGACGGATGGCGCCCGCTTCGAGCAGGGCGGCGATCTGCGCCAGCTGGCCGCCGTCGGGACGCACGAAGTGGAAGGCGTAGCTGGCGCCGCGCCGCCGCGCCTGGCCGATGATCTTGCGGCTGAGTAAGCCGAACACCAGTTTCAGCACCACGTGCATGCCGCGCGCGCGGGCGAACGCGGCGTCCGGCGGGCCGATCAGCGAGACGACGCGACTGCCAGGCTTGACGATGCGCAAGGCCTTTTCCAGCCCGTCGCCGCGCACCGTGCCCAGCACAGCGTCGTAATCGCGCAGCACCTCCTCGAACGGTTGTTTCTTGTAATCGATCACCTCATCGGCGCCCAGGCCGCGCACCAGTTCCACGTTGGCCGTGCTGGTGGTCGTGCCCACGCGGGCGCCCAGGTGCCGGGCCAGCTGGATGGCAAACGTGCCGATGCCGCCGGAACCGGCCGGGATGAACACTTTCTGGCCCGGCCGCAGCTGCATGCGCTCATGCATGGCTTGCCACGCCGTCAAGCCCACCATCGGTATCGACGCCGCCTGCACGAAATCGAGGCTGGCCGGTTTCAGGGCGGCCGCCTGTTCGGGCACGACGGCAAATTCGGCCAGGCTGCCGTGCGGCGTGTCGAAAATACTCGCATACACGGCGTCGCCCGTCTTGAAGCGCGTGACGCCGCTGCCGACTTCCACGACCACGCCGGCCAGGTCACTGCCCAGGGTAGCCGGCAAGCGCATTTTCAAGATCGGCTTGAAGTCGCCCCGGGAATCAGGTAGTCGATGGGATTGAGTCCCACGGCGTGCACGCGCACCAGCAGTTCGCCGGGACCGGGCGCGGGGCGGGGCAGGTCGGCAAACGCCACGTGATCGAGGCCGCCGTATCGTTTGAGTTGCAATGCTTGCATGATGTTCTCTCTGAATGCTGAAAAGGCGCTGGCGCTGGCGCTCAGGTCAGACGCAGGTCCTTGCGCAAGCCGGCGTCCATCAGCGCGGCGGGCAGGAAACGGCGCATCAGGCGCAGGCGTGCCGCCAGCGGCCCGGCCGTGTAGCGCAATTTCGGCTGGCGCGCCTGGGCCGCCGCCAGGATGGTATCGGCCACGACGCCAGGATCATCGGCGCCGGCCATCAGCGCCGGCAGCCGGCGCGTGACGTCCGCGCGCACTTGCCGGTAGGCGGACAGCGGGCTATCTGGCGCCAGCAGATTGGCTTCGAACGTGGTTTTCGTGTAGGCCGGCTCGATGACGCTGGCGCGGATGCCCCAGCCGCGCACTTCATGGTCGAGCGATTCAGTGTAGCCCTCGATGGCGTGCTTGCTGGCCGAATACAGCGCGCCATAGGGCATGGGCAGGAAGCCCACGACGGAACCGATATTGAGGATGCGCCCGCCGCTCTGGGCCCGCATGTGCGGCAGCACGGCCAGGGTCATGCGCACAACGCCGTGGAAATTCGTATCGAATATCGCTTGCGCTTGCGCCACGCTGCTTTCCTCGGCGCCCGCTGGCGCCACGCCGAAACCGGCGTTATTGACCAGCAGGTCGATGCGGCCCTCCGCCTGCAGGACGGCCGCGACGGCTGTCGCCACCGAGGCATCGCTGGTGACGTCGAGCGCCAGCATCGTGTAGTCGCGCACGTCTTGCGCTTGCGCGCCGCGGCGGCTGGTGCCATACACCGTGTAGCCCGCCTGCGCCAGGCGTTGGGCCGTGGCGGCGCCGATGCCGGACGAGGCGCCGGTGACCAGGGCAATCTTGTTGTTGTTCATGGCAGTTCCTTCAGTGGTGGACAGTTTTGGAAATAAAATATGATGATCGTCATATTGTTGTTTGAAAAAAGCCCGGGACGGACCCGGGCCATGGGCGTTACGGCTGGTTTGTCTCTTGAAACTGCGCCAGGGTGGCCGCGCACAGCGCGTCCGACAGGGCCGGCTCGTCGACGGCGCGCGCCAGGATGGTGGTGCCGATCATGGCGCACACCGTCGCCATGGCTTGCGCGTGCGCTTCCGGCTGGCCCCAGTTCGGCAGCTGGCGCGCGAACAGGTCGATCATTTCCTTGATGTGGATGGTGGCGGCGCGCCGCACCTCGGGCGCCTGGCGCGGCATTTCCGAACCCAGCGCCGAGACGGGGCAGCCCACCTCGATGGCGGCGACGTGTTCGGGCGACAGGTAGGCGGCCAGCATGGCCTGCAGCGCCTGGCCGGGCGGGGCGGAGGCGGCCACCCGGGCCGCCAGCGCCACCGCTTCGGCGCCCGCGCGGTCGCCCGCTTCGGCCAGCAGCGCGTCGCGCGAAGCGAAGTGCGCATAGAAGCCGCCGTGCGTCAGGCCCGCTTCCTTCATGATGTCGGCCACGCCTGTCCCCGCATAGCCGCTGCGGCGGATGGCGCGCGTGGCCACCTCGACGATGCGGTCGTGGGTGGCTTCCTTGCGGCTGTGCGCCGTGGGTTTGGCCCCTGAGTTGTTCGATGTCGCAGTAGGTAAATTTCGCATGACGATCATCATATCGCAGTTTTCAACACCGTGCACGCGACGCGCCGCAGCAGGTGTTCCGCTGCTGCGGCTCGTATTTGAAAAAACTAGTTCTTCAGGCTGCAAAAGGACGCATAGTGATCCTGCGTGTAATAGCGTTCCACCAGCTTGCGTTTCCCCGCCGGGGTCTGCACAAGCAATACCGCACGATGGGAACCGGCTCCGCCATCGCCGCCGATACCCAGATAATATTCATAATAAACCTCGTCCTTGCCTGCGGCGGGAAGGCGGCGTTCATTGTTATTGAAGACGGTATTGCCCGGACCACCGGCCACCGCGGTCGTCTTCGCATTGCGGTATGCGTCATATTCGCTGTTTTGCGGGGTGGGCAGGGTTTTGCTCGGTTCCCTTTTGCCGCAGTCGGGAATTTTCGCCGCATAGGCATGCGAAGATAACAGGGCGCCTGCCACAATAAGACCCAGCGACCAGGTTGTTGCGCGTTGAGTTTTCATCGATAAGCTTTCGTTGGTGGTGCATTCAATGGATGGGAATTTCTGGATACGGCCGCTGTTCGGGTGGCCGGCATAATCTCTGCAATGCTGAATATAATTAAAATTTATAAAATATAGCTATCCAATTGTCACGCGATGATCTATATCGGGATTTCTTTTGCCGGAAACATTGGAAGATAAAATTCTTCTAAAAATAAATACGCTGCAGGGTGTCAGAAAAATCCATGCAGTCATTTACATTGACGTGACAATGTTTGAGTCTTTTTGATTTTCAATTCGTTATGCTCCGAGATAGTTACTGGCAACAAGCAAGCCAGTCCGGACGTAATATTCTCCCGATATTCTGTCGTTGGGTATATTTAAACCAGAATAATGGATGACTTCATTGATTTAAATCATTAACTTCTGATAGGAATCTGCATGAGCCATGACCATCTCGGTTGCGCCTGCTGCAACCTGCCCCATCTGCCAGCATTGACTAGCGGCCTGTTGACGGAAACCGTACCCGGCGGTGAACTCGATGCGGCGTTTCAACAAGCCTATGGCCAGCATTCCCGGACACTGGCGCCGCAAGCCATGATCTTCCATAACGGTGTGATCCATACCCTGGCCAGCGCCGGTAGCGGCCAGGTGGAGGCCCTGGGCATCGCCGGCGGCAGCATCGTTGCCGCCGGCACGCTGCACGCGGTGCGCCTGGCCATGCAGCCGCACCAGCCGGGCGAGACGGATTTGAACGGACGCACCTTGCTGCCTGGTTTCGTCGAACCCCACATGCACGTCCTGCCCAGCGCGCTGTACAGGAGCTGGCTGCCGCTCACGCCGTTCCAGCAGCCCCTCCTGCAACAGGAGCTGGATCCTGAATACAGTTTCCACAGCATCAGCCGGCAGATCGGCAACGCGCTGGCCCAGCCGGACACGCTGCCGAAAGACAAGAATGGCAACCCTTGGGTGCTCGGTTTCGGCGTCGATCCCTCGCTGATGCTGGATTGGGAAGATATCACCGCCAGCCGGCTGGATCCGCTGAGCGGCACGGTGCCCATCCTGCTGATGAACTCTTCCGGCCACCTTGCCTATCTGAATACCGCCGCGCTGAACGCGGCTGGCATCACGGACACCCCTTCCGGCGTGCTGACCGAGATCAATATCGCCAAGGCGCTGCTGGTCGCGCCGCAACCCAGACTGCTGGAATTTGTGGCCAGCCTGAAGCAGGTGCTGGACAACGCATCCGCCATGGGCATCACCACCGTCTTCGATGCCGGCCTCGGTGCCACCGAGCAGCCGCAGCTGGAAATCGGCTTGCTCAAGCTGGCGGCCCACCTGGGGCCCGTGCGCATCGGTGCCGCGCTGTTCACCAAACCCGAAGAACAGGCGCTGGACCACTGGCTGCAGCGCTACACGCCGGATCTGGACAGCCGCGGCGACCAGCGTTTCAGCATCAAGGCGATCAAGCTGATCGCGGATGGCTCCAACCAGGGCTTGACGGGCTACCAGAGCGAGCCCTATGCCTGTTCGCACGAGCACTCCGTTCCCGGGGTGCCGGACACCGGCCTGAGCAATTATCCCGAGACGTCCGTGTTCACCCGCATGCTGGACAAGGCGGTGGGGCACGGCTGGCCCGTGCTGGTGCACGCCAACGGCGACAAGGCGGTGGAGTATGTGCTGGACAGCTACGCGCAGGTACTAACGCCGCAGCCGGGCGGTCCCGGCGAAGAGGAGGCGCGGAAGCGGCGCCAGCTGCGGCTGCGCGTCGAGCACGCGTCGCTGCTGAATGACGCGGCAATCGACAAGATGGCCGAACTGCAATTGAATCCCAGTTTTCTCATCGGCCACGTCGGCTACTGGGGGCATACGTTCCAGCACACCATTTTTGGCCAGGAGCGCGCCCAGTTGCTGGACCGTTGCCAGTCGGCATTGCAAGCGGGTATGCGCATCAGCTTGCATTCGGACCATTTCGTCTCGCCGCTGGGACCCTTGCGCATGATGGAGCAGGCGGTGTTCCGCACCATGGAAGCCGCGCCGGCGAAAGAGGTGCTGAATCCGGATGAGCGCCTGGGCCGCATGGCGGCCTTGCGCGCCGTCACGCTCGATGCCGCCTGGCACTGCCACCTCGATCACCTGGTCGGCTCACTGGAAGCCGGCAAGCGGGCCGACCTGGTGATTCTGGCGCAAGACCCGCTGGACGAGACCGTGCGCAAGCTGCGCGACATCGAGGTGGAGGAGACCTGGCTGGCGGGGGTGAAGGTACACGGCAACAAGTCGTCGGGCGCCACGGCGCGCTAAGCCGCCGCAATGCAACAGCCCCCGATGGCGGCCTGCTGCTATCGGGGGCTGGCGGAAACGCCCGTACCGGCGCGCTTCAAGGGGCGAACTTAATGTCAGGCCAGCTTGCGCTTGCCTGCGGAAACGCGGTTCCAGCCATAGCCGACGATGATGATGGCCAGGATGGCCGCCTGCGCCAGCAGGGTTTCCGCCGTCGGCAGGATGCCCAGCAGGTCGATGCGCATGAAGTCGACGGGGGTGACGCCGACCCAACCCGCTTCCTGCAGTGCGGCCACGCCTTTGCCCATCAATATCACGGCCAGCACGGCCACGAAGGCGGACGTCCACGAGAAGAACTTGCCGATCGGCATGCGGGCGCTGGTGCGCAGCAAGGCCCAGGCGATCACGACCAGCAGCACGATGGCCACCAGGAAGCCGCCCAGCAGGGCGCCGCCGTTGCCGTCCGCCGCCAGGGCGGAATAGAACAGCACGGTTTCAAACACTTCGCGGTAGACGGCGATGAAGGCCAGGGCGAACAGGCCCCAGGCCGAGCGCCGCGTCATCGCCGCCGTGAGTTTCTCGTGCAAATATTCCTGCCAGCGCCCGGCGCTGCTCTTCTGGTGCATCCACAGGCCCACGCTGAGCAGGACCAGGGCCGCGAACACGGAACCGAGACCCTCGCTCACTTCGCGGCTGGCGCCGCTGATGGTCACCAGATACGTTGCCGCCACCCACGTCAGGCCGCCCGCCACCAGGGCGCTGGCCCAGCCCGCATGCACGTAAGGCAGCACGTCGTTGCGCTTGGCCTTGCGCAGGAAGGCGATGATGCCGATGACGATCAGCAGCGCTTCCACGCCTTCGCGCAGCAGTATCGTCAGCGCGCCGACAAAGGTCGTCATCGGGTCGGCCTTGGCGTCGCCCAGTTCCGCTTCCACGTGGGTAAACAGTTGCTGCAGCGTTTCGCCGGCCGCCTCGGCGTCGGCCACCGTGCCCTTGGCAACGGCGGAACGGTAGGCCAGCATGGCGTTTTCCACGGCCAGCAGCAGGGATTTGTTGCGCGCGCCCACCATCGGCTCGATCGGCTCGAAACCGTCCAGGTAGGCGGACAGGCCCAGGCGCGTGGCGCCTGCGCGGTCGCCCGCATGCATGGCGGCCAGGCTTTCGGCCAGGCGCATACGCGACAGGGCCAGGCCGGCAGGCTTGTGCGCCTCGGCCTTGTCAGGATGGCTGCGCAGGTATGCCGTCAGGGCCAAGGCCTCATCCGCGCCCAGCTTGGCGGCCGCCGCTTCCTGCGTCACGGTCGTCACGGCGGCCAGGTCCGCATACAGTTGCTTGGCCCGTGGATCGTCCTGCCACAGCTTTTCGCCGTGGCTGCGCGCCGCCGCGTCGTGCGACATGCCGCCAACAAAAAAGCCAGGTCCCAGCGCTCGTTTTCGGACAGCTGGCCGAAACTGGCCATCGAGGTGCCCGCCACGCCTTGCGAAATGACCTGGTACAGGGCCATCACGCTACGCGACTGCGCCCGATCGCCATCCGTGAAGGCGATCGGCTTCGGTTCCAGGCTGGCCGCCAGCGGACCGTCGCCGCCGCCGGCCACGCCGTGGCAAGAAGCGCACTGGGCCGCATACAGGGCCGCGCCGCGCGCCAGGTTCGGCAGCACTTTCGGCGCCACGGGGATCGGGTAGGCGGCAATCAGCAAGCCGTTTGCGTGGTGCGCCAGGCGCTTGACTTCCACGCCATCGGCCTTGGCCACGACGGCTTTGCGCAGGTCGGCGATGGCGGCGGCGATGGCCGCCTGCGACGCGTGGACGGGCAGGGCGGCGATCTGCGTCGTCGCGTTGTCGGTAAAGTCGAGCATTTCCGCGTATTCCGCTTCGCTGACCACTTTGCCGTGCTCGACGGCGCCGCTGTAGTCGACGGCAACATAATCAATGAGTTGCCACAACTGTTTGGCACCGGCGCCAGGATCGGTCGCCTGCGCCTGCGCGCCTCCGGCCAGTAACAGGCTGAGGCTGGCAGCCACGAGCGGATAGCAGACCAGCCATTTCTTGATAGAACTGAACATGATTCTCATTCTCATTTGTCGTTAACCCGGCGACTATAGGACAGACGGTGCAGGGTGTCAACGGCGCACGGGCGTGCGCGGGTGCAAACGGCGCTGTCCTGGCCGATATTCTTGACCAGGACAGCGTGCTTGGAGAATGGAAGGAGGAGGGAAGAAGGCTACTGCTTCGATGCCGGTTTGGCGTACAAGCCCCTGGCCAGGCCGCTGTCCGCATCGTCGACTTTCAGGCCGCCCTTGACGACGCGCAAGGCCAGCTTCTGGAATGCCTGGCCCCGCAGCCATTGCGGGTCGGTGACGGCGAACGCGGCGATGCGCTCCTGCGCGCGGGCGGGCGGCACGGCCAGCCATTGGTAGTCGGCCTTCGCCCCCTGGCGGCGCAAGCCGGCGCGCACCCAGCGTTCCGAGGCCGGCATGCGCACGATGGCGTCGCCGTTCGCCACGCTCACGGCCGTGGCCGTCTTGCCGCTTTGCGCCTCGAATTTCACCTCCACGCCGGCCATCGGCCCCACTTTGGGGAAGCCGACGATGGCCACCCACAGGCCCGCTTCGGCAGGCTTCTGGATGCGCATTTCCGCTTCCTCGAACACGCGGAACTGCGGCTCCTTGCCGCCGTTGCCCGTCACCAGGGTCACCGTGTCGCCGGCAACGCGCCACTCGCCGCTGGCTTGCTGGTCGGTATTGCCGTAGCTGAGCATCCATTCGAAGGTGCCGTCCTTTTTCAGCAGCAGCTCGGAACCCGTTTCCATCACGCCTTGCAGGTAATAGTGTCCGGGCAGCGTTGACGGGGCTTGCTCGGCCGCGCCGGCGGCAAGCGGCCAGGCGAGGGCGGCGCAGGCCAGCAGGCCGGAGAGGATTTTTTCATCGCTGTGTCCTTGTTGTGTCTTTTATGAAATGCCATCATAACAACGGCAATTGCTTGCCGTCGCACCATAGGACACAGCGGCCGCGCGGCCGGAGTCGCGCTCAGCTGCCGCTGAAATCGAGTACCACGCGCGAGGCAACCTTGCCATGCTCCAGGCGGCTGAAGACTTCGTTGATGGCCGACAGCGGCTGCAATTCGATGCCGGCCTTGACCTTGCCGGTGGCGGCAAACGCCAGCGCCTCGGCCATGTCCTGGCGCGTGCCCACGAAAGAGCCGCGTATCGTCACGCAATTGGCGACGACGTCGAACAGCGGCGTGGGGAAGTCGCCCGGCGGCAAGCCCACCAGCACGCAGGCGCCGCGCTTGCGCGTCATCGCCACGCCTTGCTGGAAGGCATCGATCGATGGCGCCGTGATCAGCACGCCATGGGCGCCGCCGCCCGTCGCTTCGCGCAAGGCGGCCACGGGGTCGCCCTGGCGCGCATTGATGGTCACTTCGGCGCCGAGGGCGCGTGCATGCTCGAGCTTGCCTTCATCGATGTCGACGGCCGCCACGCGCAAGCCCATCGCCACCGCATATTCGATGGCCAGGTGGCCCAGTCCGCCGATGCCGGACACGGCCAGCCACTGGCCCGGCCGCGCGCCCGTTTCCTTGATCCCCTTGTAGCTCGTTACGCCGGCGCAGATGATGGGTGCCGCTTGCACGGCAGAAAGACCGGCCGGAATATGCGCGACGTAGCGAGGGTCGGCCAGGATGTATTCGGCGAAGCCGCCATTCTTCGTGTAGCCGCCGAACTGCGCCTCGGCGCACACGGTTTCCCAGGCTGCCAGGCAATGTTCGCAATGGCCGCATGCCGAGTACAGCCAGGGCACGCCGACACGGTCGCCCAGCCGCACCTCGGTCACGCCCGCGCCCAACTCCACCACCACGCCGATGCCTTCATGGCCGGGAATGAAGGGCGGCGACGGCTTGACGGGCCAGTCGCCGCGTGCCGCATGCAGGTCCGTGTGGCAGACGCCGCACGCTTCCGTCCTGACGAGGATCTGGCCGGGACCGGGCACCGGCACGGGTACGTCGCGCAGCACCAGCGGCTGGCCCAGTTGCTCGACAACGGCGGCTTTCATGGTAGTGGGTAGCATGTGATTCCTTATGAAGTTGGTGGGGCGTGATGCAGGCGCAAGCGCGAAGCATAGTCTGCTCAACAAGAGCTTGCGCATGATCATATTCTGCTGCACACGATACAAAAAATGATTGATATACATCAACTTATACGGGGAGGGGGAATCCGTTCTGCTATAAAACAGGCTTCCATCAATTCCATAATTCGACTATCATGGAATTATTGAATAAGGAAACCATCATGCATGAATTGCCCAACATCAGCGCAGCCCACCTCGACACGCCGACCCTCGATAAACTGGCGCCGCCGACGGTGGCCACGCATCCGCCACGCATCCTGCTGCTGTACGGCTCGCTGCGTGAACGTTCATTCAGCCGTTTGCTGACCCTGGAGGCGGAGCGGCTGCTGCAGCATTTCGGCGCCGAGACACGGGTCTTCGACCCGCATGGCTTGCCCATGGTCGACAGCGTCAGCCCCGACCATCCCAAGGTGCGGGAATTGCGCGAGCTGTCGCTGTGGTCGGAAGGCCAGGTCTGGTGCAGTCCGGAACGTCATGGCGCCGTGACGGGCGTGTTCAAGTCGCAGATCGACTGGCTGCCGCTGGAAATGGGCAGCGTGCGTCCCACCCAAGGGCGCACTCTGGCGGTGATGCAGGTGTCGGGTGGCTCGCAATCGTTCAACGCCGTCAACGGCTTGCGCGTGCTGGGCCGCTGGATGCGCATGGTGACGATCCCGAACCAGTCGTCCGTCGCCAAGGCCTACCAGGAATTCGACGACAACGACCGCATGAAGCCGTCGCCGTACTACGACCGCCTGGTCGACGTCATGGAAGAATTGTATAAATTCACCCTGGTCGTGCGCGACCGCTCCGATTACCTGACCAGCCGCTACAGCGAGCGCAAGGAATCCATGCCGCTCGATGCGCGCGCCCTTGCCGCGGCGGCCATGGAACACGAGACGCCGGGCAAGTAGCCTGTTACTGACCTATTAATAAGGGTTTCGGCGCATACAGCGCATTTTGGAATTCCGGCACATATTCATATTTCATCATCTTGCCCAGCTTCAATGACTTGAGATAGCTGGAGAAGCTGCCATCGCCCAGTGCCAGGTCGACCGCTTCCGCGCTCGTGCTCGTTGCATGGCTGAGCTGGCGCGAAACGGCATAGCCATACGTCAGCGTGCCGGCGCCATCCTTGTTGGTGAAGCTGTTCGTCACCAGTTCGGGCTGGTGCGACAGGCCATCCAGCTTTTTCCCTGCAAAGACAAAATCGAGCTTGCCCGTTGCGTTGTCCATGACTTCAAAGGAGACGGTGTCGTCCGTTTCCTTGCGCTCGATACCGGTCAGCCACTTGGGCAGGTTGTAGCCGACGACACCGCGCACCCTGGCCAGTTCCGTGTTGACGGGCAGCTTGAGCACATAGCCCCAGAAATCGTTGGACAGCGATTGCCCCAGCAAGGTGAAAGGGCCGAAACTGGAGGTGCCGGGCTTGTTCGTCACGATCGCCAGGGAAATTTCATTGTAGCTGTCGTTGTCGCAGTATTCATAGGCGTAGGCCGTCAATGCCACCGCGCCCCGGCCCGGCCATACTTGCAATGGCTGCACCTGCTTCAGTATGTCTTCCGGCATCAGTTCCTTCAGCCTGGCCAGGTCGGCCGTGAAGACGGCCGTGATTTTATTGTTTTTATAATAGAAATTCGGTGAATACGAGTCAAAGCCGATGGCAACCTTTTCTTTTTTGATTCCCTTGAACCAGCTCAAGTCGAGCTCCGGCGCTTCCGACGCGATCACCGATAAGGGCGGATTCGAGCGATAGCGGTCGTACAGGCCGCCGGCCGCCACCGGCAGGTCATGGCCGGCGATATTGATGATGACCTGCTTGTTTTCAACAGGATTGTCGGCCCACGACGGGGCGGCGGCGGCACTCCATATCAATGCGGATACCGCCGCGACAATTTTCATGTTCATTGCTTGCACCTTTCATGTTGGATTGGAATTAATTGAGTCACAGGCCGCCGGGCGCCAGCCTGTTCATCCGGCGGCGATACTGCCGGTTCCTGATGGCGGTTTCCCATTGCTGCATCGCCAGCGCCAGGGCGGGCGCCACATTGGGCTTCGTTTGCTTGCCCTGGCTCAGACGCCGCAGCTGATACTTGACCATCGCCATATAACCGATCGACGACAGCACCTTGTTTTTCCAGGTAATGGCCCTGAGCAAGGGGCTGGCCGATTGATCGGCACGCCATGCTTTCGGCAGTTGCGGGTCGATGGCCAGCGCCGTTCCCATGCCTGCCATGGCAATGCCGCTGCCCAGCACTTGCTCGACCACCGGGTAGCGGCGTATGCCGCCCGTCACCATGATGGGCATCGTGGCCACGGTGGCGATGTCCTTGGCAAACTCCAGGAAATACGCTTCGCGGGCCAAGGTTCGGCCGTCGCGGGTCTGGCCATGCATGGCAGGGGCTTCATAACTGCCGCCGGACAATTCGATCAGGTCCACGCCCAGGCTGTTGAGCATGGAAACCACCTGCCTGGCATCCTCCGAGCTGAAGCCGCCTTTCTGGAAATCCGCCGAGTTGAGCTTCACGGCGACGGCAAAGCCTTTGCCCACGGCCTGCCGCACCCCGTTGACGACGTCCACCAGCAGCCGCGCCCGGTTCTCGAGCGAGCCGCCCCAGCGGTCCGTGCGCTTGTTCGTGATAGGGGAGAGGAACTGGCTGAGCAGGTAGCCGTGCGCGGCATGGATTTGCACGCCCGTAAAGCCAAACTGTTCCGCCAGCCTGGCAGAGTTGATAAAGCGTTGCTTCACGTCGGCAATGTCGGCTTCCGTCATTGCACGCGGCGCGGAAAACTGCTTGGAAAAGTTGCCCATATCCATGGGCACGGCCGAGGGCGCGATGGTTTCCTGTCCCATGGCGGCCGGCATCTGGCGTCCGGGATGGTTAATCTGCATCCAGATCTGCGCCCCGCGTGAACGGGCAGTGCGGGACCATTGCTCGAAGCGGGCGCCAAATTGCGTAGAATCGAGCACCACGCCGCCCGGTCCCGTCATGGCGCGCCGGTCGATCATCACGTTTCCTGTGATCATCAAGCCAACGCCGCCGTCGGCCCACGACTGGTACAGGCGGATCAGCTCCTGTGAGGGCGCGTGATCGTTGTCAGCCATGTTCTCTTCCATGGCGGCTTTGGCGAGGCGGTTCGGAATGACGCTTCCATTGGGCAGCGTCAGCGGGGTAAAGGTCATTGGCGTAAAGGCTTGCATGCTTATCTCCAGGGTTGCGATGGCCTTACGATAAGCTTTAAGCTAACTTGAAGGTCAAGCTCTAAAACGCACTTTTTTTGCCTGTGTCCCGTTCGCAACACGGGCTGGAAGAAACGCAGCAGCCTGAGACAACAAACTCCTGGCACCGCCCATCTGCCGCTTGACATTCAAGTTGGCTTTAAGCTTATAGTGGATCACATGGCGCAGGCCACGCAACCATCAGGAGGACGATCCCATGTCAGTTTTCAAGCAGCTTTTCCTCGCGCTCATGCCCGTGCTGTCCATGCAGATCGTTGCTGCGGAACCGGCGGCGCCAAAGCGGGAACCAGGCACGGTACTCGTGGTCATGACCAATCATTCCCAGTATCCGAGCAGAAACGACCATACCGGGCTTTGGCTCACGGAACTCACGCACGTGTATGACGCGCTGAAGGACGCCGGCTATGGCGTCGACTTCGTCAGCCCGAACGGTGGCGCCGTGCCGCTCGATGAGCGCAGCCTGGGATGGCTGTATATGGATGGCGCCGCAAAAAGCCACTTGAAAGATCCCGCTTTCATGGCGGCGCTGGCGTCGACACGAGCGGCGGCCGACATCGATCCTGCCGGCTACCAGGCTATTTTCTACACGGGCGGCCATGGCACGATGTGGGATTTCAAGGGCAACCAGGACCTCAAGCGCATTGCCGAGGCGATCTACCGCAACGGCGGCATCGTTTCTTCCGTCTGCCACGGCGCCGCCGGCCTGCTCGACCTGCAGGACGAAAACGGCAAGCCGCTGATACAAGGGCGCCGTGTGACGGGCTTTTCGAATACGGAGGAGTCGCTGGCCGGCATCAAGGATCAGGTACCCTATCTGCTGCAAAGCGAGCTCGAGGGCAGGGGAGCGCTATATGATAAAGGCTTCATCCCGTTCGGCAGCTTCGTGATGACCGATGGCCGCCTCGTCACGGGCCAGAATCCCGGATCGGGCAAGGAAGTGGCGCAAGCGCTGCTCGCGGCTTTGCGAAACAACAAACCAGAATAAGGGAGCAGGAAAAAAGATGAAAATCGGCGAACTGGCCAAGCGCAGCGGCCTGGCGGCGTCCACGATACGTTTCTACGAAGCCAAGGGCTTGCTGAAAGCCGTGGACCGGCAATCGAACGGCTACCGCGACTATCCGCTGGAAGCGGTGGCGGTACTGTCCATCATCACCGACGCCCAGCAGGCGGGCTTTTCCCTGGACGAAATCAGGCAAGTCTTGCCGGAGGATATTTCATCATGGAAACATGATGAGCTGATGGTGGCGCTCAGGAAGAAGATCGCCGATATCGAATCCCTGGAGGTGCGGCTGGCGCAGAACAAGGCGCATCTGCTGTCGCTGATTCAGATGATCGAGGCAAAACCCGATGAGCTGGACTGCAAGGATAATACGGCCAGGATCATGGAAAGCATGGGGATAGCCAGTAAAAAATGAAGACAAAACTGCTTGTGCGTCAGGTCAAACGCGCCGGGGAATGGATGCGCTTGTCCAGCGGCCTCTCGTTGAGCGCATCGGCGGCCCGGTCCACGAATTGCCTGACGTCCCCCACCTCGGCAAACAGGCCGGCATAGGCCGCCCGGATCAGCACCGTGCACTGCTCGAATTTCGCGAGCTGCGACAAGCCTTCCTCCGTGGGCACCAATAGCCGTCGCCGGGCATCATTGTCATCGTTCCGATACCGTATGAGGCCCAGACGGAGCAGCTTTGGTATCTTTTGCATGACCAGCTGGTGCGAATGTCCGAGTTCGCGCGCCAGATCCGCGGCGGAGGCCGTGCCGAGCGTTGCCAGGACAGTCATCAGCGAACACGAACGGACCGGGATGACGATTCCCATCGTATCGAAGACAGTCTTGGATTGCTCGGCGATCAGGACGCTCAGCCGTTCGACAGCGCGGCCGAGAAACACGGCGTCATCAATCGGGGCCGGTTGATGGGTCTTTTTAGTCAAGGCGCTTGTACCTCTGGATGCTGCCATCCTTGTTCACGCGTTCCAGCTCCGTCACTTTTCCGCGCAAGGTATTCAGGCGGTATCGAAAATCCGACACGCCTTCCACGGCGAACAGGTTGGGACCGATCGGCTCAAGCGCGACCCGAAACCGTTCGCGCCAGAGATAGTAGAGCGTGCCATTGTCCAGGATGATCTGGCGGCCTTCATATTTTCCGGCCGCTTTTGTCAACACCGCGGCATCGACGTGCGGGCGCTCGATCGCTGCCGTCAGGCTCGGGAGCAGCCAGGCAAGTTCGGTTCGCCTGGCGTCATCGGTCTTCGCCAGATGTTCAAGCGCCAGCTTGTGCGCCAGAGGAAGCGCGCGAATAGAGGGGCTAGGGATATCAGGTTGCACGCCGACACCTTCGAAATCGCCATGGTCCACGGGGTCCTGGATCTGGCCGATCGGCACTTGCACGAAAAAATCGTCGTTCAGGGGCTTGCGCGCAACCGGATGCGCACCGCCAGCGGTCCGCTCGCCGATCAGCGTAGCCCGCCCGAGCTTCTTCATCGCATAGGAAAACCATTCTGCGGAGGAAAACGACGTGGAGCCGGTCAGGATATAGACGGGCTTGTCCACCATGCGCTTGCCCGGCAGGCCCGGCAGTACCCATTGTCCGCGCTGGATACGCTTGCCATCCTCATTGTAATAGTAGTCGAAGAGCAGCTGGTCTTTCTCGCTGGAGAAGAAATAGCTCGCCAGGAATTGCGCCATTTCCAGATGTCCGCCATTGTTATAGCGCAAATCGATGATGACGGCATCCGTATTGCCGACGAAGCGCATAACGGACGCGGCCGTATCATAGGCAAGCTCGGGATCGGCAAAATAGCTGAACCGTATATAACCGATATTGCCCTGCAGGCGAGCGACCTCGTCGAAACCGAAATTAGCCTCTTCCAACCTGCTCAATTCCTCTTTTCGTATCTTGGCCTTGAGCGCCGGGTTGGCCTTTGCCTTGAATTCCGCGATCCATTGGGAGTCGGCTCCCACGAAGAAATGCAGGTCGCCGCTGACTTTGATGAGATCGTCGGTCAGCTTGCTCGCAAACGCTGCCTTCGTTGCCGCCGAATCATAATCTCCCTTTTTCAGACGCTCCTGAAGCACGGGTACAATTTTTCGCGCGATGTCCGGAAACGCGTAGTTCGTATTCAAGGTGCTGTCGAGGGAGGCGATGATCGCACCCTTTTCGTCTCGCGAGATGCCCGGCACCTCGGCAAATGCGCCCGATGCGCAAATGATGGACAGCGCCGACAGCGCTTGAAGCAGACATGAGTGATAGCGCATTCTAAGGTTTCTCCCCGGTGAGACTCAAGAATACAATATATTGCGCAATATGTTGTAAAAAATTAAGCAACATCGGGCGGCTTCCATCATGTACAAGCAGCACAAGGCTGCAAACGTGCTGAACGACCGTTACCCGATGGCGGCCAAAGCCAATAACAAGGCGCAGCAGCAGGATAATCAAGCACCTCAGCCAGTGCAGCGATGGAATGCGGGCGAGTTTTCCGCTTTCAATAGCCGTCAAAAAGCGATGGTGAAGCTCATGGTGCAAGCAGATGGCCGGTTATCCACATATAGCCGTGGTGAAGTGCAATCGGGCAACTTGCAGGATAGCTCCATGTTCATTGGCAATTCGCGCTTTCGCATCGAACCTCATGCCGACGGATTCCTGGCGACGGAACAGTCTGATGTCTCGCTCCAGCTGCGCTTCGAGCGCCAGGGGAGTGGGCGATAGGGGCAGGAGAGGGGGACTGTCTTGCATCCCTGTGCCAGGCAAGGGATGCATCAGGTCAGGCTGAGCAGCATCTTTTTCTTCTCGATCAGCCAGGTGGGAAAACCGATGTCGGAGCGCAGCGTATCGCGCCATCCGCCGGTGCCGAAGACGGGCAGGCCGACTTTTTCGATAGCCGCAGCATTTGCGCAAACACATGCTCTTCGCTCAGTCCATCGCGCTGCGCCAGATAGTGCAGCCATCGGTTGCCGATGCGTGCATGCAGCGCTTCGTCATTATTGATGACCAGAAAGCTCAGCGTCTCCTCTTCACGCGCCGCGCGCTGCAAATGGGTGGCAAGGTTCAGGTTGGTCTCGACCGCATTGGCCTCCTGCAGCAACTGCTGGACGATCAGGCCGTCCAGGAGATTGTCCGCCGACATGAAGCGTTCCAGTACCGTGTTGGTATAAGGGAAGGCGCCGATGATGCCGCCGCGCTCCAGGTACAGCGACTGGATGTAGCTTGCGTGGCGGGCCTCATCCCATATCTGCCGGCCCATGTCGCCCATGAAGGCGTCCGGCATGTCCGGGTTATCCAGGAGCATGTAGGCACAAATTTCCATTGCGGAGATTTCGACGTCGACCAGTACGTAAAAAAGAAAGCCCAGGTAGTTTGCGTCATCGTCGAGGATGCCGCGTCCTTCGATGAAGCGGAACGGCTTGACGGCAGACCAGTGCAGCGCGGCGTCGCGGGCCGGTTGCCGTGGCGGAGTGCTGTCGCCAGCCGCGTGGCGCTGCTCCAGCAAGGGCAGTTTTTCCACGAGCAAGGTCATGAGCGGCATTTCCGGCGCAAACAGGATGGCGCTGGATAAGGCCGGCAGCAACGTCCGGGCACGCGCCGCCAGGGCCGCCGGTCCCTGCGGCGGCATGATGGCCGCAGTGATCGCCGGCATGTCGGGCAGGCTGATGATCTCGTCCGTGGCGATCTGCGCCCGGCGCGCGCCGACTGCGCAAAACAGTTGCAGCAGGCCGTCCAGCGCAAGCCCGACGGCTATCTTCTCGTCTATCGAAGGGGCAGCGACCAATTGCTGGCAATGCCGTTGCAGGCAGGTGTGCAGACAGGCGTCGACGTCCGAATAATAGCGCTTGATCGCATCCATCCGTAGCATGATGCTCCTCCTGTCTGGTGGCAGATTAGCGGGCCTTCGGGCCGGGCCTGCTGCTGTCGGCATGCGCCGGTTCAGTTGTGCGTAGAACAAAATCGACCATTTGTTCCAGCCGGGCAGTGAGCCAGGCGTCGCCGTGGCTGGCCGAAACCAGCTGGACCGTCTCGGCAAAGAAGCGGCAGCTTGCAAAGAGGGTACGATACAACTGGGTGGGCGCCAGCCCATCGCAACGCGTTTCGGCCAGGCGCACCAGCAGTTGGGGGCTCAGGCGCTGCTCCGCGTGGCGGTATCCTTCCAGCGGCAAGCCGTGCGCCAGCTGCAGCATCGGCAGCAAGCCCTTCGCGCGCATGACGTCGAGCGAGTCGCCGGCTTCCCAATACTCGCCACGGGCAATCTTGGTGTGGGTGTACCAGATCCAGCCGCAAAATTTATTGTACGTATCTTCGAGAAAAGCTGGATCTGCTGACGCCGCATGTCCGGCCGCATGCGGCGCCGACGCCCGGAACGGTGGAATGCCCACCAGCAGCAGCCCTTGCTGAGGCTGGCTTGCTGCGCTTGCATGTAGATAGTGAATATCGATCTTGACCAGGGTGTCCTGGCAATCCCAGAAATGAATCAGGAGGTCGGGCATCTGCAAATGGGTCGCCGGGAACTGAGCTATCGCGCGTCCGTGCTGCTGCAGGCATTGCGCGACGGCGGCCTGGAGGCGCAGCCGGCTTGTCGGGTCATCGCAGCACATGGCGAGGTCGATATCTGAATAGGCATCGCCGCTGCCCGTGGATAGCGACCCCGTCAACAACATGTCAGCGTCACCACAGGCGAGGACTGTGTCGGCAATTGCTTCGATGAGTGACAATTGAATGGTTTGCTGCGCCATGTTTTCTGCTAAAAAATGCATGGCTCTGGTATTTAATTGGCGCGCGACCGTGTTGTTTCTCATATTCCTATCCTATCGATAGTTTAATAAGGTATAACCATGGGGAAAAATATTCCCGATGCATGACATCAGCGTTGCAAAATTGTCCCGAAAAATAATGCCGGGGCATAGTGGTGTGCGGTGAAAGAAATCTGATTATAATATGGGATACATGGAATTACAAACGTGCGACAGGCATGTGAATTCTATTTGTACTGTTTTAAGGCCTGCGCCAAATATATCTTATCTGGTTAATTGCAATCCAACAGGAGCTGCCATGTCGCCTCTGGAATTGTCGCGCAACTTTCATTTGACACGCACCTGGGGCTTGAGCCGCCAGAGGCTGCCCTCGCTGCGGCGCGTGATGCCGGAGCTTGCCGAGCGGGAAATTGACCTTCAATCGCTGCGCAGCCTGCCCATCATGGACAAGGCGCAATACCGGATCCTGGCGCAGGAGTGGCTGCAGACGAATGCGTCGCTTCCCCATTTCATGATACGCACGGGGGAACCACGGGCATGCCGACCTTGCAGTGGGGTTATATGCCGCCCTATGCGCCGCCCGTTGCACCGTCGCCCGGCGAAGCATTACGCCCGCTGTACCTGAAGGCCGGCGATGGCCGCCAGGGGACCGTGCCGCACTTTCCGCGCGATGTGGGGGCGCTGATCGCGCCTTTGCGCGATGAGGATGGCTACCGCATCATGATCGAGATATTAAAGACGAAATATAATTTCGCCGGATATGAAGAGCAGTTTTCCCGCATCTCGATACCGTTGCCGGCTGCAAAGAAATTGGTTCATTATATATTGGTGAATAATATTGAACTGCATGGATCTGGCCTGAAGGAAGTACATACGAATTCTTCGTTCGTGACGCAATCCTGGCGAAATAAAATTGAATCGGTATTGAGTGCGAAGTTAATAGATCATTACGGATTCACTGAAATTCAGAATGCTCGCGCGCATGAATGTCCGTATTGCGGTTATTATCATTTCCCTGACACTATTTATCCCGAAGTGGTCGATACCCGGGACCGGCTGCTCACCGCGCCGCATGCCAACGGCCGTCTGTTGGTGACGCGCCTGTTGGAAGAGCACGATCATGCCATGCCGGCGCTTCGCTTCGACAGCGGCGACGTCGTGCAAATAGGCGCATATTGCGAGATGGCAGGCGAATGCGGTTTCAAGCCATGGGGCAAGGTGGACCACAGTATCGTGATCGACAGCGCCGGTGGCGACGACCTGTATCCCGTGCGTTATGGGGATATCCAGGAAGCGCTCGACCATGATCCGCTGGTGGGCCGGATCGACAATACGCGCCATTCGCTGGTCACGCCAACGGAGGGCGATGCCTTTCCCAAATGGCGGCTGGTATCGCGCGGGGAGCGGCGCCCCAGGCTGGAAGTGGAAATGCTGTTTGATCCGCGTCTGTTTGCCGAGGCCTGGCGCGGGTTTGAAGTGCAACTGCGCCTGGCGCTGGGAAGCAGCAACCGCGCGTATCAGCATGCCATCGATACGGCAGGCTTTCACCTGGAGATAGCAGGCTTGCCGCCCGGTTCGCTGAAAGACATGGATGTTATGAAATCCTAGCCTGCGATCCGTCCGCGCCCAAGCCCGATGATGCCCATGTCCAAATACTGCCGCACCCGCCGCGCGCTGTTAACTTCGTCGGCGGCGCTGGCTGTTGTTGCTGCCTGCCCAGGTCTTGCTGCCAAGGAGGCAGCGGCGGCCGGTTTGCCTGTCGTGCGCTGGGGCACGTTTCGTAACTACCAGCCCGTGTACATCGGCATCGCAGCAGGCTTTTTCAAGTCTGCCGGCGTGCATGTCGCCATGACCGGCAATTTCAGCAGCGGCCCGGCCATCGTCCAGGCGGCAGGACTGGGCCAGCTCGATGCCGGCCATGCTGCGATCACGGGCCTGGCCAATGCGGCAGCGCAGGGCGTCGGGGTAATTGGGGTTGCCGATTCTCAGACGGAATTCGCCGATGCTCCTCTGCAGCAATGGTTCGTCCTGCACGCGGGGCCGGTCAAGGGCATGGCCGACCTGCGCGGGCGTCGCATCGCCGTCAACTCCCTATCCGGTTCCTTCTATTACACCACGCTGCTCGCGCTGCGCAAGCTCGGCATTGCCAAGTCGGAGGTCCATTTCGTGACACTGCCGCATGAGCGCCAGGAGCAGGCCTTGCTGGCGGGCTTGATCGATGTTGCCGCGCTGATCGATCCCTATAGCGTATCGATGGCAGCGCAGGCCAAGTTGCGTCGGCTCTTTACGGGAGCCGACATCATCGGCGAGCGGCAGTTTTCGCTGGTATTTTTCCGCAAAAAGATGCTGGAAGAGCAGGCCGATACGGTCAGCCGCTTTTTGGCCGGCTATCGCCAGGCCGTCGCCTTCCTGCAGAACGATATCCAGCACGGGAATGCGATCATGGCCAGGGCGCTGGGCCTCAAGCAAAGCGTGATGGTGGCGCACCGCTATACCAGCAATGCGCAGGTGCGGATGCGCGATGTCCAGTTCTGGCTCGATGTCATGCGGCAGGACGGTGGCCTGAGGCAGGCGCCTGGCCTGCGGGGCGATGCCTGCGCCACGGACCGCTTCAATCCGTGATGGCCCGCCCTGCGACCGGCCTGGGCGGCCCTGGCCATGCTGGCCGCTGGCGGGATCGGCGCGCGCCGCAGCTGCTTGGCCTGCTGGGCGTTGCCGCTGCGCTACTGGCATGGGAAGCGTTGATCCGCCTGCAGCTGCTCGACCCTGTCTATCTGCCACCGCCCGGCGAGGTGCTGGCGGCCTTGCCGTCGCTGCTGTGGCACGGTCCGCTGCTGGCCGACATGCGAGCCAGCCTGCATGCGGTGCTGGCCGGTACTGTGCTTGCCTGCCTGTTCGCGCTGCCAGCAGCGGCGCTGGCCCATTTTTATGCGCCGTTCCGATGGCTGACGGCTCCCCTGGTCGAACTGGTGCGTGGCATTGCTCCGTTGGCGCTGCTGCCGGCTTTTCTGCTGATCTTCGGACTGGGCGGCAAGAGCACGATCGCCATCATTGTCTGGGTCGCCTGGCCGCCTCTGTTCATCAATGTCCTGGCTGGGCTCGACGCTACCTGCCGCACGCTAATCGACGCGGCCCGGAGCATGGGCGCGAATCTGCCCTGGCTGCTGGCGAGCGTCTACCTGCCCGCCGTATTCGGACACCTGCTGGCCGGCCTGCGGCTTGCATTGGGCAGCGCCTGGCTTGCCGTCGTCGCCGCCGAAATGCTGGGCGCAAACGCCGGCATCGGCTTTCGCATCCTCGAGTGGTCGCAAACCTTCCAGGTGACCGCGATGTATGGCGCGATTGTTGTCACTGGCGTGGTATCGCTGGGCATCAATGGCGCCATTGCATGGCTGGCGCGCGCGTGCGCGCCGCACCTGGAGGAACGGTGATGGCCCGTCCCCTGCTGCGGGTAGACGCGGTCTCCCATGCATTTCAAGCACGCCAGGTGATACGCAATTGCTCCTTCACTCTAGGCGAGCGCGAGGTCGTGGCGCTGGTGGGGCCCAGCGGGGTTGGCAAAAGCACGCTGCTGCGCATACTGGCGGGCTTGGTGCGTCCGCAGCAGGGCAGCGTGACGCTGTCTGCCCGCGCGGTGCAACCCGGCATGTCCGGCCTGGCCATGGTGTTCCAGGATTACGCGCTGTTTCCCTGGCTCAGTGCACAGGGGAATGTCGAATATCCTCTGCTGGTCAATGGCGTGCCCAGAGCGCAGCGCCAGGCTGCGGCGCAGGCGGCCCTGCGTCAGGTCGGCCTGGGCGACAGCGGCCGTCTCTACCCGAGCCAGTTATCAGGCGGCATGCGGCAGCGCGTCGCCGTGGCCCGCGCGCTTGTCGCGCGGCCCGCCCTGATGCTGCTCGATGAGCCGCTGTCCGCCCTGGACCAGAAGACGCGTGAACACCTGCAGGGGCAGTTGGCCGAGGTGTTTGAGCAACTCGCCTGTGCCGCCGTGCTTGTAACGCATGATTTGCCGGAAGCCATACGGCTGGCGCAGCGGGTCATCGTGCTGACGGGCAATGGCGACAGCATTGTCGCCGACCTGCCGATACCACCCGGCGATGGCCGCCAGCAGCACGCGCTGCTGCTAGACCTGCTGGCCGCTCAACACTTGGCGTAGCGCCAGAACAGGCGCCGCGCCGCTTGCCCATTGCTGAGCACAAGCCGCTCTTCCTCGATGGCGGAGGCCAGTTCAAAACCCACCTCATGCGCAAATTGCCGTATCCATTGCGGATGCCAGGGGAAGACGGCAATATCGTTCCCTATCGGTTCGCCGGGGTTGGCGCGCATGAAAAGCGTGCCGCCTGGCCGCAGCCAGCCATGTACCTTGCGCAATGCCGCGGCGACCTGCTGCGCGCCGCCGAAGTTGATGCTGCCCAGCGCCAGGCAGACGTCGATCGAGCCTTCTGCAAACGGGGCATCGTGCAGGTCGCAGACGAGATCGGCGGCATCATTGGCGATATCGATGCCGATCAGGTTGGGAATTTTGCCTTTGAATGGATTGAAGCCGCAGCCGACGTCGACCACTGTGCGTGGCCGCAGTGCATTGACCTGTTCGACCAGCGCATAACCGCTGAGGGGAAAGCGGTCGATCGACGCTTGCCAGGTTTGGGGGTGAAAAAGGCAATCAGCCTCGCGTTGTCGTTCATGTCTGGCGTCTCCCTCAGATCACGCAGGTGCGGGCTAGCCCTGCCATGGCATGGCAGGCCGCCAGGACGTCGGCGACGGGCTGGTTGCCCAGTCCCCACTGCCGTTCGAATTCCAACTCCGAACGGCCTGGACCTCGGAATGACTGTAATGCAGGCCCAGTTCGTTCAGTATCGGTTGCATGCTGCGCCGGCGCCTTAGCTGCCGCTGATGTTGAGTGGCAAACGCAGCGATGTCCGCATTGTCGGCGGCGATCTGGTTTGCCATGTTGGTCGAACTTTTGTACCAGCTGTAATCAGGATAGGAGATGCTGAAACCGCCGGCCGCCTCCCACCATGCCAGGCATGCGTGGTCAGGGCGGTGCACCAGCAGAAAGCGCGCTGCAGGAAAAGTGTGTTTCAGCCACGGCAAATGCCGGGCAAACAGATGGCTTTTCAAGAGCTTGGTGCCGCCGGCAGCGGCATAGGGGCCGGCGAATTCGTCCAGGAGTTCCGTCTTGCTCATGCTGCCAAGGTTGTCGAACTGGCGCCCATACTCCATCCCTGGACCGAAATAATTTCCGAAATGCAAAGTGCGACTTTCCCCCTCATGGCTGCGCTGCAAGCGCATGTCCGAACGATTGACGCCGTTGGCATACATCAGCGCATGGGCGATGGCGCTCCACTTCGAGCCTGGCGTGCCCACCACAAAAACAATATCTGCTCCGTCTTCCTTAAACATGCTGGTCCTTGTCCGGTGAGGTGGGCGTCAGGCACGTATGGTGTTGTAGTGCACTAACATCTCTGCCAGTTTCTGCTGTATCGATGCTTCATTCGACGGTTGCGGAAAATGCGCGTCGTTGAAGCGTTCGAGCCGGCTGATCGGATCGATCGGCGCCATGCCGCCCAGGTATTGTTCGAAGTCGGCCACCGTGCGGCTGAATTTGTGCTGGCCGGCCCAGACAGTTTCCTTGAACAGCAGATGGGGCAGGTGTCCCTGCTTTTTGCCATGAGAAAGCATGCGCTGCTGAAACTTGACGAAACGGGCCGTGTCGGCGACGTATGCCTGCGCATAGCCGTGGCGGCTGGCATAGGGCATCCTTTCGCGCACGGTTGCCGCCAGCGATATGCCGTCGATGCTGGCACGCTGCCGCCTGCGGTCGCCATTCAGGTCCAGGATGGTTGGCAGGATATCGACCGTGCGCACCCTTTCGGTATGGATGGCAGGCGCGACATCGTCGCCGATGAAGAGCAGTGGCACCCGTAGCACGCCCTCGGCCACGGAATTGAAGTGGCCGAAACTCTGTTCGTCGTATTCCTCGCCGTGGTCACCGAACAGCACGATCAGCCAGCGCTTTCCTGCGAGGCGCTGCCTGAGTTTTTCCATGAACGGGGCAAAGCGGTAGCGCAGGAAATGTTCAATGCCCTCCAGATACAGGCCGAAGATGTCTTCGGCACGGTCCGCCTTCCACAGTTCCTGAATCACGCGCTTGTAGCGCATCAGATGCTGCATGTCTTCTTCGTCGCGCAAGGTCTCGAACAGCTGGTCTTTGGGCAGGCTGGCCGACGTGCCGACGCGCTTTTCCAGTTCGGCCAGCTTGCTGCGGTAGGCGTCGCCGCCATATTGCAGGTTGTGAAAACCGTAGGGAACATGCACGCCGCCAAAATGGGCCAGGCTGACCGAGCGTTCCGCCTGCCCCAGCGCCGCGAGATAGGCGTCGTCGTTTTCGACCAGGAAATGATCGATGCCGCGGTCGAAACCCAGGGTCGGACCGAGTATCAGCGGAAAATCGCTTTTCAGTATGGTGCGGTAGCCGGAACGCTGCGCGCGGGTAAACAGCGTTTCGCCGCTTAGTTTCTTGTTGAAAAATTCGTAGACGCCATGCCGCAGCGGCCATTTGCCGTTCAGGATGGAGGCGTGCGAGGCCGACGTGTATGGCGCGGCCGAGACGCAGTTGGCAAAGAAGGCACCCTCGTCGACCAGGGCATCGAGCACCGACGTGTCGGGAGCGCTCAGGTGGGGATATTTGGCGGGCCACAGTTTCAGGGGATTGCGTCCGATGCAATCGCTGCGTAGCGTATCGATGGACAACAGGACTATGTGATCGTACACGGACGTCTCCATTTCAAAAGGGCAGGACTGCCGACTATTCCAGTTGCGGTCAAGATTTGCCCGGCAGTAGGCGTAAGCCTATCTGGGCTCTCCAACCAGATGGCAGGCGCCTGCCTGGTAACTGCGCGTGGCGGGCGGCCTGGAGATCATGGTTGTTATATTTTTGGGAAGCAAAATACGGTCGTAGACTGACAGGTGCGGCACGTAGTGGGGGCCGGCATAGGCGGTCTGCAGCTTCAAGCCCAGCTCGCCATAGCGGCGCAGGGCGTCGAGGTGCAGGGCATGCAACTGCTCCGAATGGACGCGGAAATGGATGTTGGTGATGAAGCCGTTGCGATTGCTGAAAGTGGCGATGTCGCCGACCTCGAAGCTGACCCGGGCCGTTGCCAGCGAGAGGGCAAGCTGCTCCATTTGCCGCAGTATCTCCAGAGGCTGGAAGCCGCCGTACAGCAGGGTAATATGGGGATCAAGCTGGCGCGCGATCACCTCATCTCTGCCAAAACGATGTCGTTCGGCAATAACATGATCGAGCAGCTCAGGCTCGACGCTCAGGACCAGTGCACATTCATGGGTGTCGCTGATTGCATCGAGGTTCAAGCGGTTGCGCAGGCTAGTTAGGCTGACCAAGGCATCTCCAGTGCGTTTGCATGCTGCAATAAGGTGACCTGCCGATGAATAAGATGGCCGTGGCATTTGGGGAGCCACCGCCATCCTGTTCTACCCGCTTATGCCTGGGTATTTTGCGTCATGCTTTCCAGCTCCTTGGCCGTGATCTTCGAGAAAAACTTGACGTCGGAAGCCTTGCCAGTCTTGTCATGTATGACATTCAAGGTGCCGGAGCCGATATTCCAGGTCCGTTCCACGTGGCCGTTGGCCAGCAGTTTCATCGAAGCTGGCGTGCCGTACTTCTGGAAAAGCTCCGTATCAGCCTTATGGACAAGATCATGTACCGATTGCTTGGTGTCGCCAATCGTATCCGATTGCACGGACAGGTGTACCGCTGCATTGCCAGACATAATAACCCTCCTAAAGTTACGATGCACATCCATCCTAGAATGTGTAGAGGTATGGTATAGCACAAATTACTTTTTTCAGATTATTTTTATTTCCATATTTTTATTCCATGCGCTCTCTTGTGGAATGGCGGAGGGCGCGTATTTTTATGCTATTTACTAGCAATTTGATAGTGATTTGATTATGTGGTGATAGTTTCTGTGATTATTTGGAGGGGCGTTTCAATTTTAGAGTTCTGGCGTGAATATTGGTGATTTTTTGATGAATTAAATGAATCGGAGATTGTCGGTGCAATATGCGCAGATTATAACAGAAGCAGGAATGTCAGCCGGTTGTTTGCTATCGGAAATCATATATGAATATATTTTTTAAACATGTAAACGCGTTGACCTACACCAGGATAGGTGATAAATTTATTGCTGGCATGTGATCTGATAAGTGGTGGCATGGGACATCATTTATTTTCAGGGATTTCACGCTGCCATGAAACTTTTGTATTTTTGGTTTATTTTTGAAAATGGGTTTTTAATGAGTCATTCAAGGAGAATCAAATGTTATCGTCAAAAGAATTCGTTGCAGGTTTGAAAAAAATAATCAATCGCTTTTCAAGGCCAGTCAAATTAATGTGCGGGCTTATTTTGACTCCAAGCCATCGCAGGATGAAATGGTCGACCATTTCATCGGCCGTATGGTCAATGAACGCCTGAATATGGTGGAAATTGCGCAAAGCGTGGCCAGGCTGCCGGCCGACACGTCTGTCGAGGAATTGCAACTGCTCACCAAGCAGGCGCACGACGAAGCAAATCATTTCCGCATGGTCAAGGACGTGATCGAACATATCACGGGAAAACCCCTGAATGTCGAGGCGGCTATCGCTGCCGAAGCAGCCAAGCCGACGGCAAAGGGCGCTGACTTGCTGAAAAAATACGAAGCCGAAACTGATCCGATTGCCCTGGCTGCATACCAGCTGGTAGCCGAGGGCCGCGCAGAAGCCGTCTGGAGTGAAATGGCCAATTGCATCGACGACGAATTCATTCGCCGGACATATGCAAAAATTGCCAAGGACGAAGGGTTTCACGCCAATATCGGTGGCATGAAGCTGGAACAGCTACTTAAAACAGAAGCCGACCAGGCTTATGCAGAAGGGTTGATCAAGAAAATGCGCAGGGACCTGTTCGAGATCAGTTGCCACAATACCGCTGCGGCACCAGCGGCCAGGCAGCTGGTTGAAGAGGCCTATGGCTGGTAAGCGTTCCGATGCAGGCAGGCCGCCCGGCTGCCCATGGCTTCCGGGCGGCCCCCGGTGGTGCCGGTAATGGGCGCCCTGCATCGTCTCCGTTCGGTTATCCATGGGTGCTCAATAATTGTTCGGGAATCGGGCAGAAGGGGACGTCGATGGTATACCTTTCCTGTGGAGATAAGAAAATGATTAAAATAAGTTCGGATATTTCTATTGCCGACCGGTGGCCGTTTAATATATTCCCGATTGCTCCCGGACAGCGGCGCCAGTTTGTCTCCAGTGGTACGGATTATATATTGCTCAGGAATGCGAATTATTCCAGCCAAGAGGTCGATTTTAAGGGCGTGCATGGGGCCCTGGCGATCAGCGCTGAAACGGAATATGAGGTAAGTTGCGGCATGAATGCCAGCGCGTTTGTCGTCCGTTATCCGGGACTCAGACTTGAAGAGCAGCGTTATTTTACGCAGAAGAATCTGGATATCGGAAATCTTAGTTATATGGATGGTGGGACGAATACTACGGCGATTAATCCCGGAAGATTGGGGGATCCTGTCGTGAATTATGTGCATTTTCCGTCGAATATGTATCAGACCTTGCATACACACCCGAGTCATCGCGTGGGATTGATTCTTTCTGGTAATGGAAAGGTGGAATTGAATAACAAGGAAATGTTTAATGTGGAGGAGGGGAGCGCATTCTTCATGAGAAGGAACGAATTGCATAATTTCATAACCGGCGATGTACCGGTCGTTCTATTTGTATTTGCTCCCGATTCGGGCTGCGGTCCGACGGATGAAGTCAATGCCCTGAAAGTGCGCACCTATATTGGCCAACAGCGTGGGCAGCCGAATCATGAGCACTAAAAAATTATTAATCCTGACGGGACCGCAAGGGGCGGGCAATCATCTATTTAGCCGGATATTGAGCATGCATCCCGCCGTGCAGGGCTGGACGGCGCTGAAGGAGAAATACTGGGTGCCCAGCGATGAGGAGCCGTTTGCCGAATACTGGGTCCATCCGGGGCGCCTGGATGAACAGGCATTTGCGGAGGCTCAGTATTTTCTCGCCAATGTCAGCTGTCCATTTTTTTATGACGGCACGCGCTATTTGCCCAGGATACGGGAAGTCGCGGACCGGGCCGCATCATTCGGTATCAAGGTCGAGATCGCCATCGTGGTCAGGGACCAGAATATCAATGCCGTTCAGCAGCAGCGCGTGGGAGGCCAGGTGACTCTGGGCATGGCGCAGGATTATTATTATGCGCATTTGATGAATAGCCCGCATGCAGTCCATTTCATCGATTACGAAGCTTTTTCTGCATAAACTCCATTATTTGCGCTGGCTGGCCAGGGTGCTCGATTTCCCCATCGCCTGGGAGAGCGCCGATGTGATGCGTTTTGTTGAGCAGGATGCCAATCGTAAATATGTGGCGGCAATCGAGGAGAACTGGCTCGATGCAACGATACGCAATGGCCGCCGGCCTTTCAGCGAACGTTCGTCGTAGCCCTAGAATGCTGTCGCGGGAGTACTCATAATGCTGTCGGCGTACTAACGCTTTGATTCTGCACTGCTTTAATGATTTTACATAATATAAAGAACTAGTATAGTTGCAGTGCCTATTGCCATAGAGAGGAGGGGAATGATTTGTACAAAACCTCCTTGTAACTTAAAGTTCTTCGACTTCAAATTTCGTTGCTCTTCGGCTAGAGCAATGAAGGCTTCCCCAGGCTCCACGCCCGCCTCGATTGCAATCTTTAGGGCAAGATCATAGTCCGGCAATCTATTGCCCTGCATATACCGCGCTAAAGTTGGCTGCGGTACACCCCACGTTCTCGCCATTGAATTAACGGAACGCCCCTTTAGTGCCATTTCTATCAAGTCAGAATATTTCATAGATATTATCCATTTCAGTTATTCCGTTCGGAGTACTAACGTGTATTAGTACATCCGGTATAGCTACTCGGCTAGTACGTTTCTTCATCCTAGCACATTCGTAGATATTTCAAATCGCTCTAGTGGGCGAAATCGGGGGCAGCATGGCTAGCCAATTTGTCCTGAGTGATGATGCTGTGAACGAATCCATTTTGGCGCTCCTGTCGCGCCGTGCCGAAGGGCAGGAGCAACTTGCTCTTCTTCCTTTGCTGCCAGCGAACCTCACTCACCAGATTGACCTGCAACTTGCAGAGATAGCAAAGCTCGATGCTGTGATTGACGAGCTTTCCCGCTATCAAGCTTCCTCGATAGCAGTTCGGTTACTACTGACTTCTCACGCCAATCCGGCATTTCATCAATCGCTCTAGCGGGCGAAAAAGGGGCAAACCATGAAACACACAATCCAGATCCTGCACATTACTCAAGTCGCTGGCCGTTCCAAAAAACGGGCAACGATTACGACATGAGGATGGCGCAGTGCATCGTCCACAAGATCAATCGCGCCACCAATCTCGTTGAACCCCTCGTCGGTGAGCTGCTGCTGCCGGAAAAATTCAAGGACACAGTGCCAGGTACGTATGAGGTGGAATTCGACGTTGCCATTTCCCGGGATAAACGCGTGGGTGCCGAAGTGTTCTCCATCGAAGCAATCAAAGAGGAACCGCAACGGCCATCGCATCGTCATGCATCGAGCGCGCCGGCCGCCGCGACCTAATCAACTTGTTTTACGGCATTTTGCCGAATCGCGCCGGCGATCTCCGGTGTAGAAGGGGAGTCATCATGTTGAAGAAACACCTGTCGTTGAAAACGGTTGTCCCAGCGGTGCTGACAGCAGTATTTTCCGTACCGGCTTTCGCGGCCGTTGATACTGGCGCCATGACCGCTGGTATTTCCGAAGCGCAAACGGCCATTCTCGCCGTGGTCGGCGCGCTGATCGCCCTGAGCGTCGCCATTTTTGGCGTGGTCAAGGTGTACTCGTTCATCAGCAAGAAAGCGGGCGCATAACATGGCTTACCAGGTCGGCCCGTGGTGCTACGCTACTTCAGCGGATGCTGCGGTTGCCGCCTGTGCAGCATTTCCACCCGCTACCATCGTACTAGCCGACGGTAGCGGGATTCAATCGGCAAGCTGTACCTCTGCCACGCCAGACGGCGGACTCATGCTACGTATTACCACCACTCCAACCACCGGCGCCGCAGCGATTACCGTATCGGCCATCCATCGTATCGATTTCCCGCCGTGCCAGAACGATTCCATTATCAGCGCCGGGATGCAAGTGTTTGGCGCCGCCCTCACTGCGGTTGTTCTTTGCTGGAGCGCTTACAAAGTTTATTCATTCCTTGAATGGTCGAGGGCTGAGAAATGAAAACAATTCAAATTCTTTGTATTGTTGCCTTGTCGTTACTGGCGCTGTGGATTCCGCCAGCCCATGCGCAAGGCACGGTCTTGCTCCCTCCAAACAATGTGGCCGGACCGTATTCTGCATATTTCCCGGCTGGCCAGACCGGATTTTCCGTTGCAAGTGGCTCCACATCAGGATCAAGTGCAGGCGTGTCAGTGAACGCCAATGGCGTTGCCATTGCCGTTAAAAATGGCGTCCATATCAAGATTCCTGTTTCTTTGAGTACCTTGATTACCAAACCTAATGTTGCAATCGCGGCGGGCCGTGCGTTTAAGCTGGCACGTGGATTGTCTGGCCCTGTCGGGTTGGCACTCACCGCATGGGAAATCTACAATGTAGTGAAAGATTCCGGCCTGGCGCCTTGCCCTCCACCAGACTTTTTATGCAAAGTTGCGCAAAATACAGTTGTCGCGCCTATAAGTGGTCAGTTCGTCACCGTATCAGGGGAATATGTGACCGGCGCCTCTCCAGCCGCTGTTTGCGATGCTTACGGCCCGAAAGTTTCCTCATTCGGGGTTCCTCGTTTCTTTAAGCCGGTTGTTGTCGCCAACCTCGGAACCTATTGTGTTGAGGTCGGTTTTAACAATACGTATGTGCCTCAAGTTAAGTCTGATAACGTCGTTTGTCCCTCTGGTGCTGTTTTATCGCCACTCGGCTGTGTCAATCAGACCGGTTCCGCTCCTGCCAGCGATGCCGATATTGACGCGAAACTTACCGAAGCCTTCGCCTCGCCAACAACTGGTGCGGCTGCTGCTAAACGCGCCTGGGATGCGGCGGAAGCCGTCAATGAAATTGCACGTGCCAATGGCAAGTCCGGCGTGCCTGTCGATGTGATGATGCCGCCCACGTCACAAACCACGATGAGCGCGCCACCGGTCACTACGCCTCAAACCACCACCTCCGTGCAAAACTATACCGATGCAAGCGGCGTACCGCAGACCAAGACCACACAAGAAAAAACCACGATCACGCCGACGCAGACGGGCACCAGCACCTCCACCAGCATTACCTACAATACGCAAAACGTGACCACCACCACGGTGACCAACAACACCGGGCAATCCACGTCGAACCCGCCGACAACGACGACAACGACGGAAAACTCAGGCTTAAACGTGCCGCCAGTCGCTCCGGCCAGCATCAATCTTCCAACGGATTACAACCGCGAACCCACACAGCAAGCAATTGCCGCCGATATCAAGGCGATGCGCAACGCCTGCCAGGACAATCCGCGCAGGGCAGGGTGCGCGGAACTGGACGTGCCGCCCGTTGCCGACGTCATCCCGCGCCAGAACGTGCCTGTTACCTTCACGCCAGTGTTTTTCGCCTCCTCCGCGTCCTGTCCGGCACCAATCACATTTGATATGTACGGGCCGCGCCTGATTACTTTCACGCCGATGTGCGACTTGATGACCAAGCTGCGCCCGCTGTTCCTCGCCTGCGCTGCTGCGGGTGCGGCGCTGATATTTATGCAGGGGTTAAAAACATGACACAGCTTGCCGCTTGGTTACTGGCCCTTATCGGCCCCCTGGTCGTCAAAGCCATCATTGCTCTCGGCTTTACCGCGCTGGTTTTCACCGGCGTGACTGAGCTAGTCAATCAGCTGATCGCCTCGGCGCAGGCCAGCTGGTCCACGATACCGCTGGCCGTTCTGCAGCTATGTTCCTTGTCCGGCATCCCTGAGTCGCTCGGCATGCTGTTTGGCGCGTACATGGCGCGTGTGGCCATGTGGGCCAGCGTCGGCGCGGCGCGCTATGTGCTGAAATCCAGCTGACAGGCCGGGATGCGCCATGATCGAGCTAAACACTGGCGTGCCCGGCTCGGGCAAAACGCTCTCCATGGTCCAGCAATTGGCCGCACTCGTGGGGCGGTGGGAGCGCCACCCGGAAGAGGCAAGGCCGATCTTCGTACACGGCATCCCTGAATTATCCCTGCCGCATGCGGCCATGCCGCTGCTGTCTGTCACCGTTGGGCAGTTGGGGCTATCAGAGGTCATCCCGGACTGGCAAGCCATGCCCCATGGCTCGCTCGTCATTATCGATGAATGCCAGTGCGCGTTTCCGCCACGCTCCACCCAATCAAAACCGCTGCCGCACGTCGCTTGGCTGAACGTCCACCGGCACAACGGTTTCGATATCTGGCTGACCACGCAGCATCCGAAACTGATGGACGGCTCCGTGCGCGCCCTGGTCGGCAAGCATAAGCATTTCCGCCGATTGTTCGGTGGCCAGCGCGCCATGGTCTACGAATTTGATGCGTGCAATGACGGCCTTGGTGGGCTCAAGAACGCGGTCAAGAGTTACTGGGCCTATCCTAAAAGGCCTACGCCTGGTACAAATCGTCCGAAGTCCATACCAAACAGCGCTTCCGCTTGCCGATATGGGTCTTTATCCCTGTGCTGGCCGTGGCCCTCGGCGCCGTATTCGTCCCCCGCGCTTATTCCGTTCTGACGCACAGTATTAGCGGTAAAGGCCTGCACGACCCTGCGTCCGGCGCGGCCACGCCAATCGCTGCCGCGCCTGTGCTTGATGCGCGCACCTTCTCCACCACCGTCACCGCGCGCGGCTATTTCAATCACGGGGGCACGATTACCTTGCTTCTTTCAGACGGCCGGGTGATTTTCCAGCCGCAGCAATTCAAGGTTTTTCCGGGCGGGTATGAGGCGCAAATCGCGCCAGACTTATGGGTGAGGGGAGGTGTGCAATGAATCGGCTGTTCCGGGTTCTGCTTTTTCCAATGATTTTTCTTGCAGCTTCGCTGCCCATCGCGGCGCAGCCGCTAGGACCGTCCACCATTACGCTGAATTTTGCCGCGGTGCCGGTTGTAGCCTTTATGCAGGCGACGTATAAAAACTTGCTGATGCGCGACTATGTGATTGCGCCGGAAGTACTGGCCCTTGACCGGCAATTCAGCATCAACATCAAATCCTTGCCCGTGGAAGAGGTCCCCGCCTTTGTCGATGGGCTGCTGAGGGCGCAGGGCATTCGAACACGCATCAAAGACGGGGTGTATTACTTGGAAATGGCGCCCGTCAGTGCTGATAAAGGTACGCCCGACTTGCCGCAAGCGGCCCTTGCTCCCGCTGCTGCCGCTGGCTCACTGCCTGAACGCGACGGCGCCGCCTTCGATGTGGTCGAGCTTTATGCGCCGCGCCACCGGCCCGCCGAATTCCTTGTAACCGCTCTCAATGCGGCCTTTGGTGCGCCGTATGCGCGGTTGGCCGGTGTCGTCGTGGCGCTCTCCGTGCCCGCCGCACGCTCAGCCGATGCGCGCCGCTTGCTCGAGGCGATCGATGAACGGGGCCGCACCGTTGAGGTTTCCGCATCGTTTGTCGAGGTGCTGCGCTCCGATTCCAGTTCTCGAGGCCTGTCGCTCGTCGCCTCCGCGCTGGCCGCTCGGTTTGGCGCCGCCTTTTCCACGGCCACCGGATCGCTGAGCGTGTCGGCGGGCGGCTTCCAGCTGGTGCTCGACGCGCTGCGTGCTGACGGCCGCTTCAAGCAGGTATCGAATTCGCGTGTCCTGGGCGATGAAGCGGAACACTTGTTGCTGACAGTCGGGGATGAAACGCCCACCATCGCCAGTTCGGGCCGCGACAATCAGGGCAATGCCGTGCAAAACATCATCTACCGGCCATCGGGCGTGATACTCGATGTAACGCCGCGTGCCGCTGGCCCTGGGCGCCTGTCGCTGGCCGTCGATGGGCAAGTATCGTCCTTTCAATCCACGGTCAATGGCGTGACGGGTTCGCCCACGCTACTCAAGCGCCAGGTGAAAACCTCCGTGACGATAGCAGATGGCGAAGTGGTGATTATTGGAGGCCTGGATGACACGCGCTCGTCTACGACGCACAGTGGATTCTCTTTCCTGCCGCGCTCCTGGGGCGGTGGCACGTCTTCCGACTCGCATACAGATCTGGTGCTGATCCTGAGTGCCCGCGTGGCTTCCGCGCTCAATTAGCGGCTCTGAATGGCCTTGACAATACAAGCGGCCCGCATGGCGGGCAAAATCTTTGGGTGTCAGGAATCGGTGGTGGACGTTGGGGTTACAGCCGATTGACTGAGGCGGTATTCGATGCGGGCAACCCGCATAGTTTAAAAAGTTTTAGCGGGCAGACTTTACCGCTATTTATTTCTCAGGTGTCACACGTCGAATACAAGCCCCATCCATGAAGACAACATTATCAGCAGGCAACGAGTGGCGGTCGCGCTGCTTGCAGCGGCGGCCGCCGCAAGGCGGCCTAAATTTATATTAGGGACACTTAAGCACACCACAGGAGATTCGGCACTTGCATTAAAGAACTTAATTCCTTTTCTCCATAAAAAAACTCCAAGCATCGGCAAAATGCTTGGAGCCTTCGATAACCCTGCCATACAGGAGTACCGAATGAATGAATTAGATGATGAAAGCACGATTTCGTCAATAGATTTCTCTTCTGCTGAGCAAGATATTGATATAAGCAGGCCCAGCTATTGGAACGATGATGGTATTAAGAATACTTGGAATGATACCTACACGGCGCGACGCCGTATATTTCCAGACGGACAGTGCGAAGTCACTGTCGTTAAGGAACGTTTCTTTATCGGTCCAGCGTTGCGGCGGAAACAGCAAGCAAAACGCGGCGAATCGAGCCAGCGTGAAGCGAATGACGACGATGCAGGAAGGCGCGCAAAAAAGAATGTACGCCTTTGCTGTAAGCAGATCGGTGCTGATCGCATGGTCACATTGACCTACAGAGAAAATATGCTGGACCGCGAACTTGCATTAAAACACTGGAAGGCGTTTTGTCGAAAACTTGGTAAGCATAAACAATTTCATTATGTAGCGGTCATTGAGGAACAGGCCCGTGGTGCCTTGCATTTTCATGTGGCCGTCGCAGGGCGGCAAATGTATGCACTGCTGCGCTCAATCTGGCAAAGCATTCTGGGGCGCGGCCCGAACGGCGAGCAGATGGGCCAAGTCCATGTGCGTGACCCGCACCGTTTCGGCTTCGGCGTGGCCGGGGCGCACAAGATCGCCAGCTACATAGCAAAGTACTGCGGCAAGGAAATGCAGTGCAGGGCGCTTGACCAGAAACGCTACTTCCGCTCCAGAGGCATCGTGGTGCCGGAAGTGGATGTATGGCGGGTGCCGTTTTGTACAAACATGCTGCGCGCCGCGCAGGTCGCATTTCAGGCGCTATCCGGTCATTGCATGGACGGCCTACAGACCTGGTGCAACAACAATCTCGGCGTCGTGTACTTGGCGACTGCGCCCGGATTGCCACAAACGGTGGACGATTGTCCGTTTTGACAGTCACTCCACCTTGATTGACGAGGAGGAGGGACGTGACATGGCAAATTTTGACGCTAATTCACTGCGGATACTTGAGCAAATAGAAGATGAGTTCCGCAATCAATACTGGATTATTCGCAATTCCAGGCGGACGAATTGGCGGGCGGTCAACCGGACAAGGATGCTCGGCGATTTTATGTATATGCTTGGGGTGCCGAAATGGGCGGTGCAGCAGGCTCGGTACTGCTTGCGTTTACGGGTGTGTGAGCGGTGTTTTAAAGATGAATTTCGGTGCCATGGAATTTGTGAACGAGCCAGACGTGGCGATTTTGATACATAAATATATTTCCAGATTTATTGCATAGCCACAGAGCAATATTAGGGTTAAAATAACAAATGGCGTTTTCTATCGGCAATGTTAGTTTGTCGAGTAATGCTTTGGGTAATCTTGAATTAAAATTTCTTTATGAGAAATTTAATGTAAGGTTGAAATATTATGAAATTTGAAAAATAAATAGGCTTAAAAAATGTCAATTAATTTAGATGTGGTAATGGATACGCCAGATGGATCGGTAGATATGAAATCCGGACTTGACACCTTGCAAGGTGTTTCCGATGCATCACGAACAATCGCTACTACAATTCTTTCAGGCGTGGTCCCTGAGAGAAATACGCCAAAGGCAAAAGTCCGCACTACAATGAGACAGAGTTTTATTGGATCGTATGGCCAAAAATTTAGCATTGATATCTATGATGAGCAGTATGAGAAAAAATTCAGAAAAATAGGAAAAATGGCATTTGCCGAATTAATTGGTTATTTTCTTAATGATGCTGTCTATTTGGAGTTTGATCATTTATCGGAAAAAGCTCAAAATATCTTAAAGGAATTAGGAGATACGGCAGAGATTTTGTCGGAGCAACTTCGTACTTCTGCAATAGAGCATATTCATGATGTTTCAAATAAATTTAATCATGATATTAAGGTGCGCTATCGAAAAAGTAGGGATGAGCAAATTGTATTAGCAAAATTTGATACCGACACCGGAAGTGTCCTTGATGTTATTAAATCCAATGAGGTGGTAGATATAGTTGCCTGCATAACTCGATTAAATATTAATACGGGGAATGGTAGGTTACAAATAAAAGGAGAAAATGAGACCGTTGCTTTTGGATTTAGCACTGAGTATCAAGCCATCCCTTTAATTGGGAAAAAGAAATTCTCTGAAAATTTGGATAAAAACAACGGAGTGCCATCCGAAAAGAGAGAGTATTTGAATATATCCGCATCGCCGATGCATCTTGCGAGCGGGAAGATAATTAAATATCTTGTTGAGGGGTACGGTGATTAACTGGTATAAATTCGGGGCAGTAACCGCAATGGTTACTGTGGCTCTGATTTACATTATTAGATTTTGCAGCCCGCTTTTTGATCACACTGCCGAGGATTTTGCTATCTGGGGGCAGCTCGGTGATTATATGGGCGGGATACTTAACCCAGTTTTGAGTTTTGTATCAATAACGCTATTGATAAGGTCTGTGACTTTGCAAAATCAAGCAAATATTGATTTAAGGGAAGAGCTAAAAGAAAACAAAAGAGTTGAAAAGCTAAGATCTTTCGGGATTTTATTTTTCAATATGATTGATGAGCAAAAATCGTTATTAAATGACTTATCCTATACAACTAGAATAACACCTATCCTTACCGAAAAGGGTGTTGGTGCGATTAGACTTATCGAGGATGAAGTTGAATTACTTAGAGACCTTGAGAAGAGCAATGCTACGATTAAGGAATTTCTATTGGAGATCGATTCCAACGAGAGAATTTATGATCTCGTGCGAGCTTTTTATGTGATAGTGAAAATCGTCTCAGACAAGTTGAGTGATTCGAATGGATTCAGCCTCTCTGAGCGGAGGGAATATTTTGAAACTTTAATTAGTTTTACAAATTTCTCTCAAATTAGGTTGATCATGATGATGATTCAGTTTATGAGTTATCCTCCAGCGCTTTCTCTACGTGATCATGCAGAATTTATGAAGGTCATCAGCGAACGAGGTTTGGAGTTAGATCCTTACTAAAAATGGACAGAGAGCTGTAGGAGAGTGTGGCTGCTACCTTTATGTTTTTGAATGGGAATTAGTACTAATAGTACTAATCTCCCCGATCCATAATTTGACATAATATAAATTATGCGAAGTGTTCACCGGGCCGGAAAAACCCCCGTTCTCCTCGATATGGAAATCGCAATACCGATTTATGGTATGCGATCTTCCATAATCAAAAATAACAAATGAGATTCCCAAACCTGCGATACGGCAACCCTGCCGAGTTTGCCCACTACGCCATGGGCATGCCCCTGGCCGACCTGGCGCGCACCCTGCGCCGCGACGAGCGCACCGTGCGCGACTGGCTCAGCGCGAAACAGCGCGTGCCCTGGTGGGTTCCCGAGTACATGCGCCTGCGCCAGTTGGAGCAAGCCGACATTCGGCGCCAGATGAACATGACGGCCCTTGGCCCACGCCTGGGCATTGTCCGCGATAACGTCATCGAACTGGCCGTGCGCCGCCCAAAGAAAAAGCCGCAGGTCACAGACTTGCGGCTTGATGATTTCGACCCGATCCAGCTGGCAAACTAGCTCCTGTACGCCATCGGGTAACGATCGTTCAGCACGTTGGCCGCCTTGTGCTGCTTGTACATGAAGTACGCGGCCACGGCGGCGGCCAGGATCAGCATGTGTTTCTGGCTCAAGCCGCTCATGCCTTGGTTCCTTCACGGATGGCGCCGGCCAGCGCACCGGCCACGCCCGCCAAGCCTTGCGCGCAGATATGGAACGGCGGCGGCAGGAACGGCGACACGGACAGCGCCACGGCCGCCACGCCCGCCCAGGTGGACGCCTCTTTAAAACTATCGAAAAATCGTTTCATTTCATCCCTTAGTAAATGGTGTTGCCCTTGTCATCCTTGATGGTCAGGCTATTTTGTGTGACGAACTTTTGCAGCTTTGGAAACCGGGACAGGATGAAGGCCGCCACCAGCAGCCCGCCCAGGACGATCAGCGCCTCACGCGCCACTTGCGGCCCCGTAGGGATAATGCTTTTCAGGTTCAAAAGAAACTCCCGATAAATTTGCTGGCCGGGCATGCGAAGCTGGCGTCCCAGGTGCGGCCCTCGGCCAGCGCCTTCTCGCATTCCGTCATATCGGTGCGCGGGATGCCAATTTGATCGCCAATGCCGAGTGCAACACCACCGACAACACCGCCAGCCAGATTAGCAGCCGCCTCACCGACAGCGATTCCCACATCCGCAGCCGCACCCTTTTTTTACCAGCACCAGAAGCGCCAGGGCCGCCACTGCCACGCCGATCAGCATGAATTTGCTTTCTCCCAACATCAGTTCCACCAGCCTTTCACCACGATGCTGTCCGGCTGCGTGCCGCCCAGGCGTGGGCTGGTGATCGTAGACAAGTAGTCCTTGCCGCCATACGTCCAGTCGTTCGTTGTGCCGCTCAGCAACCCGGCCAGGCCGAACGATCCCAAGGCCGTATTCTGGTCATACGGCGCGCCTTGCATCGGGTTATAGCTTGTGCCGATCTGGCCGTTGAGGATGGGCGACAGCGCGCCAGCGGCGCCGCCGACGCTCTTGCCCGGCTTGAATTGCGTGTACAGCACGTAGCCCAGGCCGACGAGCGCCACGCCCATGACCAAATCTTGAATGTCGCTCTTGTTCATGCCAATTGGCCCCCTGCGTTGGTGTATGCGGTTTGCAGCTTGGCCAGGCTGTTCTCGCGCTGCCCGTAGCCTGCGCCTGGCAGACTGGCCCATTCTTTCTTGCACTTTTCGACGGCGGCGGCAAACTGGCCGTTCATGGCCAAGCGCAGGCCGCCGCGCTGGCGCATCAGTTCGATGCAGGCCAGGTCTTGACTGGCCGGTCTGAAATCTGGCAGGCCCAGCTTGCCCTGCACGCCGTCCCACGTGCGGCGGATGATCTGGAAGGCGCCCGCCGCGCTGGAATAGTCATTGATGCTTGGGATCCAGATTTTCTGTCGCGGATGGTCGGAATAGTCGTCAAACAGCGAACCGCCCACGATGGTGCGGTATCCGTCTGGCCCTGCCGTGCCCTCGCTGACGCGAATCATTTGCATGAACGCGGCCAGGTTGCGGCCCTGCTGTTCTGGTGAAACGCTTGAATTCATATCGGTAAATTCCTGAAAAAGTGCATCGGCCTGGTCAAGCAGATCAGGCGCCTCGTATGCCGTGTCGCCGTCATCCGCCCCGCCCTGCCCTGACTTGTACAGGATCAACAGGGCGGCACTTGCGGCGGCGGCCACGATGACTATTTTTACGTTCACGCGGCTTTGTACCTTGCTGTTTGAATGACCAGCACCACCGTTCCAGCTGGTGCGCCGCGCAGTGTCAACCGGCGTGTCCCTGAGCTGTAGGCCAGGTAACAGGCGCCAAGATTCGTGTTTCCGTCCGCAGAATAGGCCAGCGCCATAAACGGCATATCGTGCTGCGGACTGCACCAGCGCGGCAACTGCATCACTTCGATGTTATTGCCCGGCGCCGCAAGGCGGATTGTCCCGCCTATCCCGGCCTCCCCGCCCTTGTCCACGTTGAAACGGAAATCCGTAGAGCCCGTCACACCGTTCAGGAATGAGCCAGGCCCAGCCAGCGATGCAACGCAACCCGGCACACTCAAATACTCATTCACAATTGCTTGTGCGATTGCACGGGCATCCATCTGGCTTCCCACCACATCATGGTGGATGTTGTCGCGCACCAGCACGCTATCAGGGCTATTCGTCAGGTAGGCCGGGTCCGGGTTTGGTAACTCGTCCGTCAGCTTGACAACTATGCATTTTTTGTCGACGGCGATGCGCTCCATTGCCATGCGATAGGGCGCCCCTCGCTCATAGTTTGCGGAATCCTGGCCAGTTCCGCCAGACTGCGCCTTCGTGTACCACATACCCGGAATAACGATCACCGGGCGGCGGCCCTGGCCTTGAATGTAGTCGATGACGTTCGCCACCACGGTCTTAAATGCCGCTACGCCCAACTGCCCCTGGATATTATTTGTGCCGGCGCATACGACAACGTGCAGTGCATTACCCAACCCGTTTGCCTGCATAGCGGCATAGGCCTGATCCAGCGTAGTGCCTGCAACTGCAAAATTTGTCACACTGCGCAGGCGCAGCCCCGCCACCCCATCAATCATTGGAATCAGGTACTGATCCCACGAGCCAGGGTATCGCTCTGCCATGGAGTCACCAAAGATGCGCACCTCTTGCAGCAGTTGCGCGCCAATAACCGCATCTGTGCGCCGTTCCAGCGTCAGTCCTGACACGGAGAACGCCTGCATTCCATACGTCACGAATCCCACTTCCACCAGGCCGCCGATGGCGGCCATGTCTGGGGTCGTCAGCGCTTTGCCGTTCAACTTGATAATCACGCGCTCATGATTCAGGCGCGTGACACTCCACACGGAGTTCTCAGCACGATACGACTGGTAGACGCCCTGGCCCAGCACCGGCCATACCATATTTGCGATGTTGCCCGTCAATGGCTGTCCGATGACCTTGGATGCGGTAGTGTAGTTCCCGTCGCCACCACTGCTATACAGGACCGTGAAACCACCAGTTCCGCGCAGGATGATGCCAATCGGCCCTTTCGTCACGCCGCTGTCAAAATAGGCCGATACGGTTTCATACGGCCCCACATCGACAAACGCACCGCGAAACGCCTCGTTTCCACGATCCGGAAACGCCAGCGCATCAGCCGTGCGCGTTACGGCCGAATCGTTGAAGTCGTCATATGTATTCCACAGCAGCACGCGGGCCGCTACCAGGCTGTCATTCGTGCAATCTAGCGCCGTGCGCACGCTTGCCTGCGCCGGCATCAACATCGGCAGCGCATCTTTTTTGAACGAGCTTGGCGTCTTCGGGAATACGTATTTGCTTCCGATGTCGCGGAAAAATACGCGTACATCGTTTTCCATCACAATGTTTTTGTACAGGCTGTAGGCATTCGATGCGAAGGACAGCGTTACGCCCTCGTCGGTCGAAATGGTCGTGCCCGATAAATCACCAGGCTGAAACCAGCCCATCACATATGTCGTTGCGGCGCCGCCGATGCGTGGGAAGTGGAGAAAATTCGATGCCGCCCTGGCGCGCAATACGGCAGCGATATCGTCATTTCCATCGCCCTTGGCGCCAAAGTCGGTGACGCTCACCATTTCTCCGAATTTGCCTGCCACCGTACCGTATTTGTAGCCGATCAAGGCGGCCCCCACCCCCACGGCACTCGACGCCAGCCGCGCCAGCATGTCCGCGATTGCCCGCGCTATGGCGCCACGCTGCAAAATACCGCTACTCATTTCAATCCCATCATTTGAACGTTCGTTGCAGCCGTATCACTGACGACATACCAGGCCGCGCCCGCCGCGTCTTCTTCGAACCAAACATCGCCAGGCAGCAACTGTATCGCCGCATTTGCCAGCGTCACGCCAACCGCACCGATAGCGATGATGGCCGTTGCATGACCGTTGCGCACCCTCAGGCGCTTGAGCGTTGGATCGGATACCAGCGGAGCAGCAGCAATCCCGGCGCTTACTGGTGCGATATTGACGATGGTCGACAGTTTCTTTTCTTCGACCGACTGCGCGCCGGCCGGCAGCGATACGGCCATCGGCACGGCGTTATTGACATGCACCTCGAATACCTCGCCCGGCTTTTGCAGCACGGGGATGGCCTCCTCGTTGGTGTTGTCGATGGTCACGACGCCCAGCACGGGCGATACCGTCCCGGTGAAACTGACCGGTATCGCCTGCGCTACCGTGTTGTTCACGCGGATGCTGGCCAGGGATACGGGAATCGGCGTGGTGTTGCTGCTGGATGTGAGCGTGACCGGGACCGAGTGCGCCAGGTCATTTGTCACGTTGACGCCGGACGGGATGACCACCGCGCCGCCAGCCGTGCCGCCGAGCTGCACATCGTTGGTAGCCAGGAAGATACCCACCTCGCAATCGAGCGCCGAGCGCAGCAGCACGCCGCCGAAGTCTTCCGCCAGGCGGAAACCCGCCTGGCGGCCTGGAATGTATGGCGATGGCGTGCCCGAGCGCAGCAGGGCAATATCGACGCCCTGCCCTGTCGATACGGAATCGACGAGGATCAGGCGCCCCGGAATGTCGACGCGCATTTCAATGCCCGCCGACAGGCGGATTAACTGGTAACTCATGCTTTTCCCATTGCTTTGAAGGCCACCACTGCGACCAGGGCCAGGCCCACGCCGACGAGTACTTTTTGTTCACCGGCCTTGCTGTTGGTGTAGGCCGTTTCAATTTTGCCGCTTACGTCGCCGTAGGCATCTTTTACCGATTGCAGCGAACTTTTAAACACCGCGTCCGAGCGGGCGCCGGCGGCGGCCAACTCGTTTGCAGCACCCGCCGTAATATCCGCGGCGAATTTGAAGGACGCGCCCATGGCGGCATCGTTCGACTTGAATGCGCTGTCGGATACGGCATTAGCGAATTTGAAGGAACTGTCCTGCGCGGCGCGCGCCGTGTCCAGGCTGTCTTTCACGCTGGAATTGATGGTCTTGAGCGCGCCTGTGACGGTGGAATCGGCAAATTTCAGCGCGCCATCCGTCAGGGCGTTGCCGAACTTGAAGGCACCGTCCACCGCCCCGTGGTCGGTTTGGGCAATCGACACATTGCCGATGCTGGAACGGCTGGCGACCAGATTAACGGACTCGCCATCACCTGAAATCCGGTTATCCTGCGATTCCTGGGTCTGTGTTTGACTGGAATCGCTCTTGCTATCGCTTGAACTCATTTGATGTTTTTTCCCATGCAGTAGGCGTCAAGCACCCAGCCTTGTTTTTTTAATTTTCTGACCAGACCAGGGCGCCGCGTGCGCATCGTCAGCCGATCCGCCCCCGCGCCTGCCCCCTGTTGTTCAATGTTTGGCAGCACTGAGGCGACCAGATCGACGCCTGGAAGGCCGCCAGCGGCCGCCACGACGACGATTTCGCGCCCGTTGGCATGTTCTACCGTCCGCAGTGCGTAACGCGCCACCACGGCCCCGCAGCACACCACTTCGAACAACTGAGCGCCGCGCATGCCCGCTTCCATCGAACCCAGCCCGCCGCCCGTCTGCCGGTCTGGCCGGTAGGCGGCGGCATAGGCCGCCCGCGCCGCGTCATCGAGCACGCCTTCGCGGATTACGCCTTCTTCTTGAACAGCGCCCATGCCACCGCTCCCGCAATGGCCAGCATCAGCCAGGTTTTCGACGTCATGCCACTGCTTGCGCCCGCGCCGCTGTTGATAATCCAGTCGCCGCTACTGACGCCGCCCGATGCGCCGCCCTGCTCCCCGCCTTTGGCGCCGGACGTTGCAGTCGACGCCATTTGCAGCGGCGGCAGGGATGGCATGCCTGGCGTCATTTCTTCACCAGGAAGATCAGGCCGGCAGCGATGGCCGCCCACAGCAGCAGGTTGTTGTTGCGCACCTGCTGCACCGCGACTTGCTGCTGTACCGCCTGTTGCGGGGCGTTTGCCACTGCCGTGTATTTCTGCTGGTCACGGAACATGGCGTAATTGAGCGCCGTTGTCAGGCCGCCGAGCAGCGCGCCGCCCGCCTTGGAATCGAAGAAGTCGCCAAAGCCGTTTCCCGTGGACGTACTCGTTTCCATCGGTGGCGCGCCGTATGACACGTCCGGCACGACTGCCGCACCCGTGCCCAGCACGTTATAGGGGTCGGAATCGTAGTCACTCGATCCGAAGCCCAGGAAGTTATCAAATTGGCCCATGACGCCCGCCTTATTTCAGGAGCTTGATGTCGGAAACGTAATCGATATACGCTTTCAGGCTGTCCGGCGCGTCGGTCGTGATGCGCAACAGCGCTTCGGTGATCTGCGACGTGTCCAGCATGTTCATCAAGTTGCCGTCGCCGATGAAGTCAAGCACCAGCAGGTTATTTTGCGGCACCAGGCGGTTACGCTTTTGCTGGTAAGTCAATTCGCCCACCGTGGCGCGGATGCGTGGCGTGCCATCGGTGCGCAGTTCGGCGGCCGTGATATGGCCGGTACTGTGCAGCCAAATGCGCTTGATCAAGCCGCCGTTTGCCATCACCGGCAGCATCACATCGTTTTCGCCCACCAGTGTCAGCGGGACATTGAAGTCCTTGCGTTGCAGGACGAACGGGTTTTGCGTTTTATCGCGATGCTCCGTCATGGCCTTCATGTCGCTGCCAGCGGCGGCCGTGACCTTGATTTCAAATTCGAATGTCAGGGACGCCAGCATATTGCGCGGCAGCGCGGCCAGGTACTGCGCAGCAGCACCGCCACGGGTGTTTGGCTCCGTGAAGTCGATGGTGATAATGTTCGGATCAACGTACACGCCTTGATAGCCATCGCGCACGCCAATCAAGGCGCCGTCATCGACAAAGAACGTCACACCGTTGGCTTTGCCTTCGATGCGACCCACGTTGGCCTTCGTCAGACCGCCCGACAAGGTCAGATGGATGCGGTCGTAAGTGGCGTTATACGACAGTTTCAGCACCGCAACGGCGCCCGGTTTGACGTTTTGCAGATCAATCGAGCGATCGAAATTGGAACTCATAGTTTCTTGTCCTGATGGTGTGTTGGTGAAAGTGACCGCTTGCCGCTGGGCCGGGTTACTGGCCGCCCGGCAGGTAGACGCCGACGACGGGGATTTTCACGAACGATTTTTGAATGAAGTACACACCGGCGAAAGCAGCCAGGGCAATCAGCGCGGTATGGATGGTGGCCTTGTTCATATTCGGTTCCTATGGGGTTATTTGTTCGGTATTAACAAGCCCCGATGCTGCCCGCCCCACGGGAAACCGGCAATAAGCTGTAACCGTTACGGTATCCGTTACCGTTACAGCGATTTATTCATCCCGCGCCGTGTCGAAAGGTCGGGATTTTTGTGAATAAAGTGGAAATTCGGCAGCGTACGGATCTGTTGAAGTGGTTTTACCGCCACAGATTTACCGCCCGCGCCTGGCTCATACTCCGTTTGCAGGCCCAGCGAGTCAGCCATCACCTTGGCGTCATTGTCGTAATTGACGCGGTAGCAACGGATTTCCGTGCAGTTGCCCAAAAAATCCTTGTCGATGGTGGCCGGGCGCTGGCTCGTGCCGATGATCGTCAAGCCCTGATGGCGGCCCGCCGTAGACAGGTTTTTCCAGGCGGGCGGCGACCAGCTGGCCATGGTGACGCGGCTCAACTCTTCCACCAGCACCGTGGCGCCGTTCAGTTCCCACACGATGCGGCAGAAGCGGTCAAACTGCGTCTTGACTTCCGCATCGCTGCCGGTAGGCACGTAGACGATTGCCTTTGCCCCGCTCTTGACCTGGGCGACCAGTTCCGAAATCTTGCCCGTGACCACGACGCCCTTGCAGAAACTGGCGTAATCGTCCGTCTTTTCCAGCGGCGACCAGACCAGCAGGCGCTGATACTTGCGCAGCAACTCGCCCTTGATGTACGAGGACTTGCCCGTTCCGCTGGCGCCGATGACGGCGATTATGTCGGCCTTGTTTCTCGTGCCCGCACTGGCGCGGCCCTGCTTAGGATGGCTCAACGAAGCCTCCCGGCGCCTGGCCCATCGGTGGCACTTCCGCCCCTGGCGTAATGTCCTTTTCTTCGCGTGGCCGCGCCTTTTCCTTGCGCTCCTTTTCCTCGCGGCGCGCCTTGATCGCCTGAAAAGTCGGCACCACCAGCGGCACGGATGCCACCGCCAATGCGATTTCAGGGCCGAAGCGCCCGATTACCTCACCGGCATTCCATCCGTACTTATCGGACACCGCAGCCATGCCCACGCCCCACTGGTAGCATTTCTCTTCCGTGTAGACGCCCGCCAGTTCCGGCATGGCCATGCTCAGCACCTTGCCGAACATGAAGGGAATTTGCCCCCAGGTCTGCGCCGGGTCGATGCCTGGCGGTTGCGGCGGGTCGATAAAGTCGGCGTCAGCCTGGGCCTGTGCCCGCTCCTCGCCCATGGCTTCCATGGCGATGCGGTCTAGCGGGTCGTTCGGATCGAGCTTGGGCGGTTCTGCCTGGCTCTCGTTCAAGTCGGCCATGGCCTATCCTTGTGCTAAAAGTGGTTGAAACCAGCCGCCCGGCTTTTTGACGGGCGGCACCTTGTCGGCGGGCGGCTGTTCCGGCGCCTTCGGCGCTGTCGCAGGCGCAGGCGCTGTAACGGTAACGGTATCGTCCGTTACCGTTACCGTTACAGCCCGCATGCGCTCCCGCAATTTGCCGTCGCGGAAATCGTTCCGGGTAAATGTCTGCGCCTGGCAGTTGTCGGCACAATGGATATACGCGTGGCCGTTCTTGTCTTCCTTGACGTGCGCGTCATGAAATCCGCACACGGGGCATTCCACATGCCCGATTGTTGGTTTTTTTGCCATGATGTACGCGGCCCGCTAGGCCGCGCCCGGTTATTTGCGCTTGGGCTTCTCCGCTGGCTTCTTCGCCTGGGGCTTGCTGGTGGCCGGCGCGGACGCCGGGGCTTTTTCCTCGTTCACGACGGAACTTTTCAGGTAGTCCGCCTGCTGTTCGGGCGGCACGTATGGATTGCGGTTCATTGCGTCACTTTCATCAGGTCTTGCCATTGCAGGTAAATTGCCAGTTTGCGAAAAAACACTTTCGCCGGGCCTGGCAAGAAAAACCCGTACTGCCGGTACAGCGCGACGGCCTCGCGCTCAAGCGCCAGGCCCTGTTCGATATTCGTCACTGGTGATCCTTTTTCTTCGGTTTTTTGATGTAAAAGCGTGGATATGCGACCTCATGCCGGTCGCAAGCGCTCAGCGCCCGCGCCTGAGACTCAATGCCTGCTGCCCTCCCCTCCGTGCTGGTCATGAATTCCTGATAATCCGGGTGGTCAAATACGTCAAAATCTGCATTACCCCACCATGCGGAATCATCTGGCGGCTCTACCGGGTCAGGCATCGGTGCGTCCTTCTCCCACTTCACGTTCCTGGCGGGCGTACAGTTATTGACAGGACTCCAAGGACGGCAAACCCGCACGTCAACAGCAACCCCGACGCGGCGCCACGTGAAGCGGGTAGAGGCGTACATCTGTGGCGGGCCGATGAATGCAGGATCAGGCTTGACGAACAGGCCCACAGGGCCGCGCCCGAACAGGCCATATCGCCCTGCCTCTGTGCGCGCCGCCTGCGCCACGCGAACCTTGTAGCCCCTGCCCATGTTGATGCCGCCCTGCGCCCGTATGTAGGCCGCCCAGGAGCATTTCTTCTGCCCTGCTATCTCGCCGGTTTCCTCGTCCACCAAGTCAAGGCGGTTTCCAGCAAGCCAGATTTCCTTTACGCATTCCGGCGCCTGCTCCACGACGGCCTCAGCGACGCGGCGGCCCTCGCGGTACGGCGTCACGGGGGGCTGGCCGAACGCCTGAAACTGCCGGATGCCCCACACGCCCGCCCATGCATTGACGCGCATTTCCTTGGTGATAATGTCGCGCCCGTTCGCGTCTTCCTTGATGTCTTCGGCGTCAATGTTCTTTGCCGTGTACTTCATCATGTAGGCGGCGGCGCTGCCCTTCGCTGGGTCGAGCGCTTCAAATTTCACACGGTGCTTGTCCGCGCCGGGGTCGTTCGCGCCCTCTTGCAGGGCGAACTTGCGCAGGTTGCGCTTGAATATCTCTATATCGTCATCAGGCATGAAAACCATCATGTGCCAATGCGTGCAGCCGTCGTGGTGCGGCTCAGCGACGCGGAACCCATACGGCGCGATGCCGTCGCGGTCGTTCTGTGCGCGGGTGCGGCCCCACAGGTCGCGCAGGTGCAACTGCGTTTCGCGTGGCGTGGCGCCGTTGTATTTCGGGTTCGGCATGCTGCTCGATTCCAGCACGGCATGGTAGGCGGCGGGCGCCGTCAGCGTGACGAACAGGCCTACATGACCGTTTTCAATGGCTATCTCGTCCACGCCGTCCATGCGCATCATCAGTTCGTCGTGACGTATTTTCGGGTTTGCCGTGCTCTTGTCGGCCAGTTCATCGAGCGCGAACTCTTGCCCCGTTTCCATGTTGCGCAGCACTGTGTTTTGCAGCACTTTCTTGTTGCGGCGGCGCTGGCCGACGCGGCTTTTCGCTGCCTCGTCGCTGCAATACTTGCCCTTGCGGCTTGACACGAAGCCCAGGCGCATCGCGGCATGCTCACGTGCGCGCCCATGGACGGTTCGCAGGTTGCGGCGCCACCATGCCGGGTCTGTGTAGCGCTTGACTGCCTGCCGGTCGTCCTTGATGGTGGACACATCCATATCGTACATACGCACGATCAGTTCGACGCAGACGCGCAGGGCCGCCGCGTCATGAGCATCCAGCGCGACATTCATGCACTCGTTCGCGCACCGCTCAGCCAGCATCGTTAGCTGGGCCTCTGTACTATCCAGCGGTAGCGGGCAGGCCGTCACCTCATCCAGCATGGCCGACAGGCGCTTGTAGCCATCAGGCATGGCGCCAATCGTTCCCGCCTGCGCCGCATGCAACTCGCGGTAGGCAGGGATACCCCAGCGCAGGGCAAGCCCTTGACGCTCCGGATACCGTTTTCTTGCTGGATGGTCGGCATCAGTGCAATACCGTCGTGGTGGTCGTCGTCACATCGCTGTCGTTCATGCACGACTCAGCCACGGACAGGTGCGTCATCATCGAGCGCAAGGCCGCCGTGATGCGGGCGCGCTCGATACGGTTGAAGGCCGTCAATTCGTCATTGGCGCGGGCATCCGGCATATCAGCAAAGGCCAGCACGAGGCGTCGCACCGGATGCGGCAGCAGCATCCATATGGTGATGCGGGCCTCTTTCCGGCTGTTTTTTGACGACGCGGCGGCGACTGGCATTATCGTTTCCTCAGCAATTGAGTGCGGATCAGGTGCGCGATGACGGCGCTTTGTTTTTTGCCCTTCGATGTGAGCCAGGTCATGAACTCAGCGTGAAGCGCTTCCGGTAACTGGACAGTCATGGGCACAATGCCATTACGCGCCATGTAGGCGCGCTGGCGGGCGGCAGGGTCGGCATGGAGGGCCGGACGCCCCCGCCTTTTCGTCACCGGTGGCGGCTTGATGCCAGGCAGTTCCAGCGTTTTAGTGTCGTCGGCGTTTCTCATACCCTTCCCCACTGGTCGGCCATTGCAGCCGCTATACCGGGATAGGTGCGCGAACGGTCTTTCCAGCGGTCAGCAGATGGCGCCAGCTTGTTCTGGCCGCTGTCGGTCTGGTTTGCCCAGCGCTCGACCATCTTTCCCTTCCACTCAACCATGCGGCCCTGCACGCGCTGTGTGTTGCGCAGCAATGGCAGGCCCTTGATCCACAGACAGGTGTTTTTGCTGGCGTCGTCGCCAAAATTGTATGGCTGGATGGCCTGACTAGCCTTCCTGATGCGCGTGCCGATGCAGCCAACCGGGTTTTCCACCACGATGCGCGGAATGTCGGCATCGAGCAGGCGCTGCACGAACTGCAGCGACTCTTCCGTCTGCATGCCGCCGAAGCGTTCGCTTTTCGGGTTGCTGTTCCAGTGCAGACCACTGGACGACAGATATGTGCATGGCGGGTGCGCGATCATCAAATCCCAGCCCTCGCCAATGATGTCGAACACGTCGCCCTGATAGTGGGCGCCGATGGTCTCGCTGGGCAGGAAATCACAGCTTGTGGCCTCATGGCCGGCAGCTTGGAAGGCGTCGCGCACGGCTCCGCTGTATTCGCAGGCAATGAGCACTTTCATTTCTGCTCTACCAAGGAAAGCGTGATTGTTTTGTAATTTTGTGTAACTGACATGTTGCCTCCTCAGGCTGATTTTTCTCCTCGGGCGAAAGTGCCGGGCGGGCGGCAGGGCCGCTAGTTGCCTGAGGAGGGACGGAAGAATCCGCCCGACAGCACGAAGACTACTACCCGAATGACACATGTGTCAATCGGCAAGCGTGTCATTCGGGTAGCTTGTCGTGTGCGGAACAACGGTGTAAGGTTCGGGAAATGCTGCACATATCTGCGGCCCAGCCCTGAGGAGAGCTATGAAAACCACTATCGAATTCCTTGATGCCGTCAAGGAAAAGCTCGGCATTACGTCCGATTACGCCCTCGCGAAACAGCTTGGCTTCCCACTGTCTACGATGAGTAACTACCGCACCGGCAGGCGGATAATCGATGACGACGCGGCGCTTGAAGTTGCTATCGCCCTTGAGGTTAATCCGCTACAAGTCATCGCCGCCGCAAACATTGAGCGCGCAAAAACGCCCGAGCAGCGTGCGCGCTGGTCGGGCGTCGTGGAAAAATTCTCACTGTCTTTTAATTTACTGTTATTGGGCGCCAGCCCGCGCCAAGCCTCGTTCTTGACGCGCTGATAACAGTTTTTGTGCTGGCACTACACTCTATAAATTATGCGAAGTTATGGGTGGGTTTGTCAAATCCCTCGTTTTGGAACTTATACAATCGCAAATGCGATTTTGGCCCTTTGCGCGCCGCTTTCGCTGGTGGCGCACAAGCTACATGAAATACGGCTTGTCCCCGCCCGTGTTCGGTTTGTTCACGCCCAGGTTGGCGTGCATGTGCAGGTCTGGCGTTTCGATGATGCTGGCGATCAGGTCCGCTACGCTCCTGCGCGACACCACGGTGCCTTTGAATGGCGCATGGCGCGTGGTCAGTTCGTAGTCGACTTCGTCTTCGTTCGTCATCCAGGCTGGGCGCACGATGGTGTATGCCAGGCCCGATGCTTCGATGGCGTCGGCGGCGCGGCGGAATGGTTTCAGGTCTTCGGCCAGCATGGCGTTGTTCCACTCGCCGAATTTGCCGGGAACTTCATCGTAGATGCCCATCGACAGGACGAAAATCAGGCGTTCGACGGCCGAGGCCCGCATGGCGGCGATGATGCTGTTGGCCTGGGCTTCCATGTCGTCGCCCACCAGATTGGCGTAGACCACATCGTGACCGGGCATCGTTTGCCGCAGCAAGGCCTGGTCCAGCACGTCACCGGCCAGCACGCTGCCGTTGGCCGGGACTGGCGTTGGCAGCTTGCCGGGATTGCGCAGCAACAGCGTCAAGGCGATGTTGTCACGGCCCGCGAAGGCGCGGATGACCCACTGCGCCACCTGTCCGCCTGCGCCCAGTATCAATATCTTTTTCATCGTTATCGCTTTCGTCATGGCACGCCGCCATGCAGGAAGTTACAGGTTTTCTTTGACTAAAGGAACACGGCGCGCTTGAAAAAAGACAAAAACGCCCCCATGAGTGCCAGCCCATCGCCTTGTCTCTTGGTAGATTGCTGCCCATGTAATTTCAATAAAATCAGGTGCTTGCCAACTATGTTGAATGAGAAATCTCAACATCGGAGGAGCAATCAGGAGACCCGCATGACCCACTCGCATCCACGCACTGCGCTTCTTTTAGCGCATCGCCGACGTTTTCTGTCCTTTGCTGGCACCCTAGCCATCGCGGCCGTCCTCCTCCCTTCCCCGCCCTGCTCCCGGCGCTCTTGCGTACACCATACCAGCGGACCGGAAAACAGGCACTGGTATGGCCCGCGTCGCACATCCCGAGGGGAAAGTCCGCAACTGGTATTGTGATCTTGCGAAAAGAATAAAACCAGTTGACTACCACCTGCAATGCTTGCACTCTGAAAAATCGGACGGTGATAAACCGGCTCGGCCATGAAAAAAATACACAAGGAGATGCAATGAACCGGACAGTCATGAATACCCTCATCATTACCCTCTTCGGCGGGACGTTGGCCGCTTGCGGCGGCGGCAGCGACGGCTCCAGCGCAGGCGCGAGCCAGCTGCTGGCGGGCGCCACCGAAGCGGTCGCCTGCTACACTCCATGGAACAGCGGCACCGCCTACAATGGCGGCGGCAAGGCCAGCTACAACAACGTCAATTACACGGCCAACTGGTGGACGCAAGGCAATAACCCGTCGACCAGCAGCGGCGGCGCCGGCAGCGGCCAGCCCTGGACGGTGGTGGGAGACTGCGGCACGCCGACGCCGACTCCTACCCCAACGCCCACCCCGACGCCTACGCCCACCCCGACACCGACTCCTACGCCAACCCCAACGCCGACGCCAACCCCGACACCAACCCCGACACCAACCCCGACGCCTACGCCGACCGGCCTGGCCAAGCACGCGCTGATCGGCTACTGGCACAACTTCACCAACCCCAGCGGGGCCACCTATCCGATCAGCCAGGTCAGCGACGAGTGGGACGTGATCGTTGTCTCGTTCGGCGACAACGCGGGTGGCGGCAATGTCAGCCTGACCATCGATCCGGGCGCGGGCACGGAAGCGCAGTTCATCGCCGACGTGGCCGCCAAGCGGGCCAAGGGCAAGAAAGTCATCCTGTCGCTGGGCGGGCAAAACGGTTCCGTTTCCGTCGGCAATACGGCCGAAGCGACGAATTTCACCAACAGCCTGTACGCCATCATCACCAAATACGGCTTCGACGGCATCGATCTGGACCTGGAAAACGGCGTGGCGCAGGGCGCGGCCATCCAGACGTATCTGCCGATCGCCGTGAAAAACCTGAAAGCCAAGGTCGGCAGCAGCTTTTACCTGTCGATGGCGCCGGAATGGGTGTACGTGGAAGGGGGCTACACGAGCTATGGCAGCATCTGGGGCGCCTACATTCCCATCATCAACGCCTTGCGCAGCGAGCTGACGGTCCTGCACCCGCAGTATTACAACAACGGCGACATCTACACGCCGTACGCCACGGGCGCCATCAAGGCCGGTTCGGCCGACCAGCTGGTGGCCACGGCGCGCATGCTGATCGAGGGCTTTAACTATGGCGGCAATACCTTCGCTGGCCTGCGTCCGGACCAGGTGGGCTTCGGCGTGCCGTCGGGCCGCAGTTCGGCCGGCTCCGGCTTCACGACGAATGCCGACGTCAGCAACGCCCTGAATTGCCTGACGCGCCTGCTCAACTGCGGCACCATCAAGCCGCTGCAGGCGTATCCGGACTTCCGCGGCGTGATGACGTGGTCGATCAACTGGGACCGCCACGATGGCTATAACTTCTCCGTACCGACGAAGAACGTGCTGAAGACCTTGCCGTAAGGCGCCAGGCGGGCCGGAGGAGACTGCCCTCCTCCGGCCTGCCGCTTCTTCAAACCATATATAGTCAGGCGTGTTCACGCCCCAGGCTGGAACACCAGCCGCTCCAGGTCGCTCATCCGCCAGTCCAGCACACGGTCGCGCCAGCTTGGCTTGCCGTCATGGGCCAGCACGTGGCGCGCATAGGCGCAAAACCGGGCCGCGTCGATGTGTTCGGCGCGGGGAACGCCGCGAAAACGCCGGTCCACCACAAAGAAGCGCAGCTGCCACATGATGTCCGTCCCGCCAGGCACAGCGGTTGGTGGCAGTTCTTCCCGCGTGACGCGTATAAAAATCACCTCCGCATGGCGCTTGCTTAACTGGCTGAGCTGGCAAAACAGGTACCAGGCCTGCATGTCCGGCTGATAGTGGCTGGTCGACACGCCGCTGACCAGCGGATACCGCCCCGTCCGGCGCGCAATGCGGTCGCAGGCAAACTTGGCCAGCACCGTGCGGTGATTGCCGCCGCCATCGGTGTACCAATTCTCGCCATCGATGGAGCCGAGCTGGATGCCATTGTCGAGTTCACCGTTGAAATAATAGTCGGGGTTGCGCTCGAATTGGGCAAAGACGTCGCGCATCTTGCCCGGCCTGTATTGCGGCTCCAGCACCGCGTCGCGCCACGATTGTCCCGCATAGTGGTCCGTCTGGCCCACCACGTTGCGCATGTCCATGTGCGCGTCGCGCCGCCGGCATTCGCGCACGACGAAATCGTCGAGGCTGGCACCATGTTGCGCAGGAAATATATCGCGCCATTCGGCAATCGGTTGCTGCGACCACGGCTGCGACGTGGCCAGGATGTCATCCAAAAGGGTCGTCATTTGTTTCTCCCATGCACCAGAAAATACTGGCCTGCTTGGTATAGGGAGCGCAGGCGCTGTGTGACGGCTAAAATGCTCAATTTTATAAAATACAATTATATTACTATTTTCAATAGCCAATATCTATCGATTCAGTTGAAATATTTTACTTTCTTTTGTAAATGAGAATCGTTACTATCTAGATCAAGGATAAGCGAATTCAACAGAAAGGAACGTCCCTTGTTCACAGCCATCAAAACATTCAGCCAGGTGTGCACGCACATGTCGATCGCCTTCGGCCTTGCCTATTTGCTGACGGGTTCGCTGGCACTCGGTGGCTTGGCCGCAATCATCGAACCGGTCATCAATGTGGGCCTGCTGCCGTGGCATGAAAAAGCCTGGCACGCGATCCGCCGCCGCCACGCGGCCAGCCGCCTGGGCTTGGCCGCCCTGGCCGGCGAAAAACTCAGCCAGACGGCCATGCACATGGGCGTGGCCTTCGGCGTCATGTACTGGGCCACGGGTTCCATGGCCTTCGGCGGCCTGCTGGCCGTGGTCGAGCCGATCTGCAACGTGATCGTCCTGCCCTTCCACGACCGGTTGTGGGAACGATTTCGTTTCCGCATGCAAGGCCGGGGCGCGGCGCAGCTGGCTACGATGCCCAGCTGATACTGTTCACCCAAGAACAAGGACTGGGGTCGGACCCGGCGGGTCCGACCCCGGCTTCTTGTCGCAGGCCAAAGCCGCTATGGTGGCCGGTTTCAGCCGTCCGCAAGGCATGCTTACGCCTTGCCCGCCCACACAGGCGGCCGCCTTGGAAGCCATGGCGCCGCCCGCTCCAGCTGGCCGGCCAGGCGCAGCAAGGTTCCATCGTTGCCATACCCCGCCATGAACTGCATGCCGATCGGTAAGCCATCATTGGACATGGCCAGCGGCACGGACATGGCCGGCAAGCCCGCCACGTTGGCCCGCGGCGTGTACGGCGAATGCTCGAACAGGCGCGCCGTCCAGCCTAGCCCATCGAGCTGCTCCTCGTTTTCTCCATAGCGCCCCAGCGGCCACGGCACATCCGGCATGGTGGGCGTGAGCAGCACGTCGTACTGGCCGAACAAGGCGCCGGCCTGGCGCGTGACGGTGTTACGCACGTCGAGCGCGGCGACGAACTCGGCGGCCGACACGGTCTGCCCGTACCGGTAGCAGGCCAGGGTCGCCGGCTCCAGCGTCTCGAGCGACACGGCGCGCCCGCTTTCCCGCGCCAGGCCGTCTATCCACGGCACCAGGTTGGCGCACCAGATGCTGGCGTTCGCCTGCACGAAGGCGTGCCACGACACGCCCAGCGCGGGCGACACTTCCTCCACGTGGTGGCCAAGCTCTTCCAGCAGGCGCACGGTGTCTCGCAGCGCGGCATCGACGGCAGGTACGGGCCGGGCGCCATTGCTGGCGGCCCGTTGCACGGCAAAGCGCAGCTTGCCCGGCGCCACGCTCACCTGCGACAGCCAGGTGAAGTTGGGCGGACGCGTCACATACGGCTCGCCCGGCATGATTGCCTGCACGCAGTCGAGCAAGGCGGCGCTGTCGCGCACGCTGCGGCTCACGCCCAGCTGCACGCCCAGGCCGCTGAAGATTTCGTCCATGGCGGGGCCGTTCGACACCCGTCCCCGGCTGGGCTTGAAGCCGAACAGGCCCGTCGAGGCGGCCGGCACGCGGATGGAGCCGGCCGCGTCCGTCGCATGGGCCAGCGGCACGATGCCGGCCGCCACGGCCGCCGCCGCGCCGCCGCTGGAGCCGCCCGCGCTCAGGCTGACGTTCCACGGGTTGCGCGTGGTGCCATATAAAACGGGTTCGGTGGTGGTGGCAAAGGCCATTTCCGGCGTGCTGGTGCGTCCGAACGTCGCCAGGCCCGCTGCGCGGAACTGCGTCATCAGGTGGGAATCAAACGCGGCGACATGGCCGGCGCCCAGGCGGCTGCCCGCTTCGCTGCGCTGGCCCGCCATCGTGACGCCCACATCCTTGATCAGGAATGGCACACCGGCGAACGGCGCCGCGTGGTCGATGGCAGTCAAATCGGCCGGCCACAGCTCGACGACGGCATTGATCTGCGGGTTGACGGCGGCGCAGGCGCGCTGGGCGGCGTCGTGCAATTCGGCGGCGGAAACGGCGCCCTGGCGCAGCAGCTGGGCCAGCCCTAAGCCATCAAAGCTTGTATATTCATGGAGTTGCATCAGTTAGTTCCTGTAAAAGGTGAAGAGTAAAAGTCACAGGAACCACTGTAGGGCTTGCGCTATCATAGTGGAAATGAATAGTTGTTATACAAGGTATAGTCATGGACAATTTACGCAAGCTGGACCTGAACCTGCTGCTGACCCTGAACGCCCTGCTGATCGAGCGCAACGTCACGCGGGCGGCCGCGCGGCTGCACCTGAGCCAGCCCTCCGTCAGCGTGCAACTGGGCAAGTTGCGCGCGGCCTTCGACGATCCGCTGCTCTTGCCCGGTCCGCGCGGCATGCTGCCCACGGCGCGGGCGCTGGCCCTGTTCGCGCCCTTGCAGGCCGTGCTGGCCCAGCTTGAGCAAGTCTTGCAGCCGGAATCGGCCTTCGATCCGGCCACGGCTGAAGTGCGCTGGAACCTGGCGGCGGCCGACGCCGCCGAATATGCGATCCTGCTGCCCATGCTGCCCGCTTTGCGCGCGCAGGCGCCCTGTCGCGCATGGCCGTGTTCGAAGCCGTGCCGGCGCGCATGGCGCACGACCTGGAAACGGGCCAGGTCGACCTGGGTTTCCTGGCGCAGGAAGAAGCGCCGCCCGGCTTGCGCCACCGCACCTTGTTTACCGAGCACTACGTGCTGGCGGGCCGGCGCGACCACCCGTTGCTGCAGGAGCAGCCCAAGCTCGATCAGTTTTGTGCGCTGGAATTCATCGTCGTCTCGCCCAACGGCGGCGGTTTCCGCAGCAACGTCGATACGGCGCTGGAAAAGCTGGGGCGCACACGCAAGGTGGTGCTGTCTGTGCCGCATTTCCTGATCGTGCCGCCCTTGCTGGAAGCGTCCGACATGGTGGCCCTGCTCCCGTCGCGCCTGCTGAAGAAGGCGCTGGGCGCGCTGCGCACATGGGAGCCGCCCGTGGCCCTGCCCGACTACGAAATGGCCATGGTCTGGCACGAGCGCATGCACCTGGACCCGGCGCACCGCTGGCTGCGCGAGCGCATCCTGGCCAGCTTGCAGGCACCGCTACACGATTTTCCGCTGTAAAACACTAGGGAAGATTACCTAGTTGTTCGAAAGAAATTCCCAATGTTCGCCGTGGTGACGACTGCGTAAGCTTGCGCGTAATAATAAAGGGTCACCATGAACGCCATTTCCATCCTGCACCGCGGTTCGCGCCGCCCTCCCGCTTTTTCCTTTTCGATCACTGCCTGGCTGGCTGCAATGCTGCTGGGCATGCTGGCCTTCAGTGCCGGCGCCAGGGCCGCGACCGCCAACATGCCCGCGGCCTCGGCCGAGCTGATCAAGCGCGGCGAATACGTCGCCCGCCTGGGCGACTGCGTGGCTTGCCACACGAGCCCGAATGGCGCCGCCATGGCCGGCGGCCTGGAACTCAAAACGCCGTTCGGCACCATCTACAGCACGAACATCACGCCCGACGCCAAGACGGGCCTGGGCACGTACACGTTTGCCCAGTTCGACCGCGCAATGCGCAAGGGCGTGGCGGCCGATGGGCATAATCTGTATCCGGCCATGCCCTACCCTTCCTACGCGAAGATCACGCCCGGCGACATGCAGGCGCTGTACGCCTATCTGCAGCGGGGCGTGGCGCCCGTGGCGCAGCAAAACCGCGCAACGGACATGAAATGGCCGTTCAGCATGCGCTGGGGTTTGTCGCTGTGGAACGCCGTCTTCCTCGACGACGCGCCGTTCAAGCCCGACAGCGCCAAGTCGGCCCAGTGGAACCGGGGCAGCTACCTGGCGCAAGGGCTCGGCCATTGCGGCTCCTGCCACACGCCGCGCGGCGTGGCTTTCCAGGAAAAACCATGGGCCAGGACGGCGGCAGCGGCAAGCTCTACCTGTCCGGTTTTACCTTCGACGGCTGGCATGCGGTGAACTTGCGCAACCTGTGGACGCCGGGCGACATCGTGCAATTGCTGAAAACGGGCCGCAACAGCTTCGGCACGGCGGCCGGCAGCATGACGGAAGTCATCACGCACAGCACGCAATACTTCACGGATGCCGATCTCGACGCGCTGGCGCACTACCTGCACGGCTTGCCCGCCAAGGATGGCGCGGCCGCGCCGCCGAAGAAAACGGCGCCGCTCGCGGCGGCCAGCAACGATGCGCTGTACAACACGCGGGGCGGCCTGGGCTACCTGCAATTCTGCGCCACCTGCCACCGCCGCGACGGCCGTGGCGTGGACAACATTTTCCCGCCGCTGGCGCGGAACGACTCGGTGCAGTCAAAAGACGCCACCTCCGTCATCCATATCGCGCTGACGGGCTGGCAGTCGGCCGTCACGCAGCACTCGCCCCGCTCGTTCGGCATGCCCGCATATGACCGCCTGTCGGACACGGAACTGGCGGAAATCCTCACCTTTGTGCGCGGCAAGTGGGGTAATCAAGGCGCGCCCGTCACGCCCGCGCAGATCGCCAGGGTGCGCAAGGAGCTCAAGCTCAAGGCGCCGGACGCGGGCGGCTTCGTCACGCCCCGTTTCGCCGCCCTGACGGCCGATCCGAACGCCAGTCAATTGATCCACGGCATGCAGCTGATGACGGAAACGCGCGCCCGGCTGCCGCAAAACGTGGGCAACGACCTCAATTGCAGCAGCTGCCACCTGAATGGCGGCACGGTGGCCGGCGGTTCGCCCTTCCTCGGTATTTCCGCCTTCTTCCCGTCGGAAGCGCCGCGCGCCGGCAAGGTCATCAGCCTGGGTGAGCGCATCAACGGCTGCTTCCGCCGCTCCATGCACGGCAAGCCGCTGCCCGTGGACGGCCCCGACCTGCAGGCCATGGTCGCCTACATCGACTGGATGAAGGGCGCCACGCAGGCGGGCGACAAGGTGGCGGGACGGGGCGTGGCGAAGATCGACCGCGCGCTGTTGCCCGATCCGGTGCATGGCAAAAAGGTATATGCCGAGCAATGCGCCGTCTGCCATGGCGCGAATGGCGAAGGCATCAAGGGCGCCAACGGCGTCGTCGCCTTCCCGCCGCTGTGGGGCGAGCGCTCGTTCAATATCGGCGCCGGTATGGCCCGCACCTACACGGCGGCCGGCTTCGTCAAGGCGAACATGGTGATGGGCCACGGCCAGAAATTCCCGCTGGGACAAGGCAACCTGTCCGACCAGGATGCCGTCGACGTGGCGGAATATTTTACGCACATGCCCCGTCCGGACTTCCCCGACAAGGTCAAGGATTGGCCCAAGGGCGGCAAGCCCAAGGATGCGCGCTACTGAGGCGTGAATTTCCCGGGCGGCGCCCCTTCTGGACGCCGCCCGCCTGTGATACGCTGCTCGCTCCATCACGCAGGAGCCACGCATGCACACCGACAGCGGCCGCGCGGCCCCATCCGACACCTGGCTGGGCAAGCTGGGCCCCGGCCTGATCACGGGCGCGGCCGATGACGATCCCAGCGGCATCGCCACGTATGCGCAGGCGGGCGCCCAGTTCGGCTTCGGCATGCTGTGGACGGTGTGCCTGACGTATCCGCTGATGCTAGGTATCCAGGTCATCAGCGCCAAGATCGGCCGGGTCAGCGGCCATGGGCTGGCGACGAATATCCGCCGCCACTACCCGAAATCCTTGCTGTACGCCATCGTCGGCTTGCTGCTGCTGGCCAATGTCATCAATATCGCCGCCGACGTGGCCGCCATGGGCGATGCCCTGACCCTGATCATCGGCGGGCCCACGCATCTGTACGCCGTCGGCTTCGGTTTACTGTCCCTGCTGCTGCAAGTCTTCATTCCGTATCAACAATATGTGCGCATCCTGAAATGGCTGACCCTGGGCTTGCTGGCCTACGTGGCCACCGTGCTCACCGTGCATATTCCCTGGAGTGAAGTGGCGCTGCGCACGGTCTGGCCGCAGGTCGCCTGGTCGGCTGCGTCCGTGACCATGGTCGTGGCCGTGTTCGGTACCACGATCAGCCCGTATTTATTCTTTTGGCAAGCCTCGCAGGAAGTGGAAGATCTGCAGGCCGATGCCAGCGCGCAAGCCTTGCGCCGCACGCCGGAACAGGCGCCACGGCAATTTCAGCGCATCAAGATGGACACGGCCATCGGCATGGGTTTTTCCAACCTGGTGGCCTTCTTCATCATGCTGACGACGGCCGTGACCCTGGGCGCGCAAGGCATCACGCACATCGATACGTCCGCCCAGGCCGCTTCCGCCCTGCGCCCCATCGCGGGCGATTTCGCCTTCGCCCTGTTCAGCCTGGGCATCATCGGCACGGGCTTGCTGGCCATTCCCGTGCTGGCCGGCTCGGCCGCCTACGCCATGGCGGGCGCCTTTCACTGGAAAAACAGCCTGGAACTGGCGCCCCGGGCGGCCAAGAAGTTCTACGCCATCATCATCGGCGCCACCATGCTGGGCGCGGCCCTGTGCTTTTCGCCGCTGGACCCCATCAAGGCCCTGTACTGGAGCGCCGTCATCAACGGCGTCATCTCCGTGCCCATCATGGTGCTGATGATGGTGATGGCCTCGCACCCCGCCATCATGGGCACGCTCACCATTTCGCGCCGCCTGCGGGCGCTGGGCTGGCTGGCGACCAGCGTCATGGCGACGGCCGTGCTGGCCATGTTCGCCACCATGGCGTTCTGACGGTTACGCCGCCTTCGGCTTGAGCATGCCTTCCACGATGCCCAGCACGGTCTGACGGGGCAGCAAGCGCGGCAGCCAGGCCAGCAGCTGGTTGGGCCGGCCCGCCACATGGCTGCTGCGACCCCGGTCCAGCGCGCGCAGCGCTTCATCGACGACGGCTTGCGGCGCCATGCGCTGGCCCACGGCCGCTTCGGGCGCGGCCACCACGTCGAAGAAAGCCGTGTCCGTGGCGCCCGGGCACAAGCCCAGCACGCGCACGCCGCGGCTGCGGTTTTCCGCCCATAGTGCTTCCGAGAACGACAGCACGAAGGCCTTGCTGGCGCCGTAGACCGCCATGTAGGGATCGGGCTGCAGGGCCGCCGTGGAGGCCACGTTGATGATGGCGCCCCGTCCCTGGGCCAGCATGTGCGGCAAGACGCAGTGCGTCAGTTCCATCAGGGCCGTGCAATTGACGGTCACTTCGCCAACTTGCCGTGCAAGATCGATGCTTTCGAAGCGGCCATGCGTGGCAAAACCCGCGTTATTGATCAGCACGTCGGGCGGCATGCCCAGCGCGCAGGCCTGTGCATGGGCTTGCGCCGCCGCTCCCGGCAGGCTCAGGTCCGCCACCAGCGCGTGGGCGCGGATGCCGTGGCGTTGGGCAAGTTCCTTGGCCAGGCTGTCGAGCACGGCGCCGGAGCGGGCCAGCAGCAGCAAATGGGCGCCGCGCGCGGCCAGGGTTTCCGCAAAGACGCGGCCGATGCCGGACGAGGCGCCCGTGATCAGCACGGTCTGCTTGGTGTAGTTGAAAGCGGTCATGGCATTGGTGTGGAGTAGAAAGAGCGTTTAATGTAAACTGTAGACTTTAGTCCACGGTCAAGGGGAATCGATGCGCATCGGAGAAATCACCCGCCTGACGGGCGTCAGCAAGGATACGGTGCGCTTCTACGAGCGCCAGGGGCTGCTGGACGAAGCGCCGCAGCCGGGCCTGACGAATAACTACAAGGAATATTCGGCGCAGGCCTTGCGGCGGATCGAGCTGATCGGCCACGCCAAGGCGCTGGGCTTTACCTTGAAGGAAATCGCCGAGGTCATTGCCGTCTGGCAGGAAAATGCGCTCGATGCGGCCACCAAGCGGGCCATGCTGGAAACGAAGATCGCGCAGATCGACGACAAGGCCCGCTCGATGGCCGTGCTGCGCGCGGGACTCGTCGATGCGCTGGCCAAGGTGGAGACGGGCTGCGACGATGGCGTGGCGGCCGCAGGACATTTACAAGGATAATCCATGACCTATTACACGCAATACCGCCACCTGGCGCTCGAGGGCGCCAAGCCTGCCCCCACGGCGCAGCAGCTCGCCGCCATCGAAACCCTGCTGGAAGCGAAGTTGCCGCCCGCCTATCTGGCTTTCCTGCAAGCGGCCAACGGCGCCTGGTTCGACTACACGACGGATGTGCCGGACGGCAATGGCGGCGTGGAAAAGATGGGCTTCAATACCTTTTTCAGCGCCGACGAAGGTGATTTCTGCGATGAAACGTTGGTAGGCGAAATCCGCGCCGCCCGCCAGCATACGGACATGCCCGTGAAAATCCTGCCCTTCGCCCGCGATGGCGGCAATTCCATGGTTTATCTGGATCTGACGGAAGAAGGCGGCGGCCGCGTGCTGGCTTATGTACAGGAGTTGCCGGACTGGACGGGCAAGCGCGCCCACGGCCTGATGACACTGGCGCCCTCGTTCGATGCCTGGCTGGACAGTCTGTATATCGACCGCGACACGGTGCTCGATGAACTCGAACACAGCGTCTCGGAGCCATCGCACCTGGACGCGATGGCGGAATGGCTCGATATCGGCATGCCCGCCTGGCGGCGCGATGCCGGCATCGCCGCCTTGTTTGCCCTGAAGCAAGTCGAACTGTGCGCTAACGAACAGGACTAGTCCTACGGGCATGATCGCGACTGTCCTATGGGTGTGCGCAGGCTGCTGGCTTAACATTGTCATCAGCTTGCAGAAAAAACCACACCTTAAAGGAGTTTCCATGCCTATCCCTACCACCAGTTCCCGCGCGCCCTCCCTGAAAAGCGTGGCCATCGGCGCCGCCGTGGCGTTGCTCAGCGGCATCGCCATCAACAGTATCGCCGCCGCCGCGCCAGGTGCGTACGACAAGCAATTCCTCAGCAAGGCGGCCGACGCGGGCAGCACGGAAATTGCCGCCAGCAAAGTCGCGCAAAGCAAGAGCAGCAATGGGGAAGTGAAGAAATTCGCCGATGCCATGGTTACCGATCACACGAAAGTGGCCGATGAGCTGAAACAGCTGGCCAGCAGCAAGCAGATCGAGGTCAGCGACCAGCCCGGCAAGAAGCACCAGGCGCAGATCGACAAGCTGAGCCGCCTGGAAGGCAAGCAATTCGATACGGAATACGCGGCCAGCATCGGCGTGGCGGCGCACAAGGATGCCGTGAAACTGTTCACGGATGCCAGCCAGAAGGCGAGCGATCCCGATATCAAGGCCTTTGCCGCAAAAACCTTGCCAGCGTTGCAACACCATCTGGCAATGGCCAATACCCTGCAGGCGGCCTTGCCGAAATAGATCGCCATACACAGCAATAAACGGGAAAATACTTGCCGTACGTGCTGTACAGCAAGTATTTCCGCTCTTGGCATACAATGCGGCTCACTCAGTTTCAGGCTCCGCCATGACCTCATGCAGCTACTCAAGAAAACCGGCCTGATTGCCGCCGCCCTCCTGTTCTCCATCGTTCTGGCCGCCTGGCTGTTCATCAAGGTGGCGGCGGCCCGCAATGCCACCGTGTACGCCCAGGAATGGAACGATCAGCGCACGTGCGTCATCAAGACCTATGGGCCCCACTACGGCGACGGCGTGCCGCAGAACATCGTGCGCGCACTGAGCACGTCCACGTTTTTCCGCGTCTACCACAAGGATGGCACCTTGCTGGAAAGCACGGAATGGGTGCTGGACATGCATGAAGACGGCATCCTCGACCATGCGCGCTGGGGCCAGAACCAGACCCGCGCCATCTACCCGACGGACATGGGCGACGAAGGCTGGACCCTGCCCGAATGCGCGTAACCCTTTAGCAATCAAACGAAAGACTCCCATGCTGCGAGGCCCCTGGAGCGACGCTCCCTATCTCCCCACGCTCCACTATTTCCTCGGCCCTTTCGACGTGTATGACCGCGAAGAAACCATGGGTGTGGAGCTGGACAGCTGGGACATGAACGACCCGGTCCAGCGCGCGGCCCTGATACGGCGCGACATCACCTCGCAATACAAGGAACTGAGCTACCGCCACCGCCACGCGCTGGTGGCCGTGCTGGCGCAGGCGCTACAAGACCCGGGCTACGATTTCCAGGCCATCCTCGAGCATGATCCCGAAAGCACGCACGCCCTGCCCGCCATGTGGGATGAGATGACCGATCCGCGCGCCTTCTTTGCCGATATCTATCGGCTGGTCCGGCAGGATTGGGCCGACGACCTGGCCAGGGCGGCGGCGGAAGACCCGTCCGGCTGGTAGCGCGGCGCGGACGCCACACTATCGCCACGATAGCCGGGCCCCTGCTTTTCACTCTGTAAACGCGATTGCGGCCAAGTGCGCGTGGCGTTGCAAAAACGCCCCACTCAAAAAATCTGTTGCACCAGCGCATGTCCACTGGCATCGCGCTACCATGAACCGTCAGCACGCCCCCAACCGCACCGGTTTCCCGCCGGCTTTCCTGCCGCAATGTGAAGGAGATTCTCATGCCCAAGTTCGCCCCTGCCATTTGCCTGCCGCTCCTGCTTGCCGTCGGCATGCTGCCCTGTATCGCCAACGCTGCCGAAGGCGGCGCCACGCGCGCCGATGCCGAAGCCATGGTCAAGAAAGGCGTGTCCTACATCAAGAGCGCCGGCGACGCCAAGGCGTATGGCGAGATCACGGCCAAGTCGCCGCAATTCATCCTGCACGACCTGTACCTGGTCGTGTATAAGCTCGACGGCACGGTGGTCGCGCATGGCGCCAACCCGAAAATGGTGGGCAAGAACTTGATCGAACTCAAGGATATCGACGGCAAGGCCTTCGTCAAGGAGAGAGTCGACCTGGCCAAGAGCAAGGGGACGTTCTGGCAGGAATACAAGTTCACGAATCCGGAAACCAAGAAGATCGAGCCCAAGGTGATGTATTGCGAGAAACTCGCCGAAACCGTCGTCTGCGGCGGCATCTACCTGTAGCCAGCCGCCGCGCCGGGATGGTTTTCCGCTCTCTTGACGATATGGGTTCCGATGAAAATCGCACAGAAGATGTTGATCGTCCCGGTGGTCGCGCTGGCTTGCCTGCTGGCCATGGGGGCCTTGTCCTACTTCGCCATGCAGCAGAACGAAAGCCGCATGCGCGAACTGAAAGACGTCACCCTGACGGCGGAGCGGCTTGCCAACCAGCAAGCCATTGCCCTGGGCCAAGTCCACGCCGACGTATATGCGAAGATCGCCATTGCCGCCAGCCTGTCGGACGAACAGTTCAAGCAATTCGGCGCGCAAACGGATGGCCAGCTCAATGCCATCGCGCAAGGCTTGAAGGAGCTCAAGCAATTCTCGGGCGCCGCCACGGAAGCGGACCAGGCCCTGCCGGGCCTCGAGCGCTACCGTGCCAGCGTGGCGCAGGCGCTGGACCTGGCCTCGATGGACCCGAATACGGGCGTGGCGGCGATGCAAAATGCCGCCAAGCACTACCAGCAGGTGCGGGGGCAGCTGCGCCAGGTGTTGCTCAACCTCGACCACCGCACCGTCGACGCGCTGCAGGAGACAAAAAACGCGGGCCAGCGCGCCGGCTGGCTGTCGCTGGGCACCATGGCCATCGGCTTTGCCCTGCTGGCCCTGATCGCCACCTGGGTGGCCCGTTCCGTCGTGCGCCCCATCGATGAAGCCTGCCGTGCCGCCGAGTCGCTGGCCGCCGGCGACCTGACCATGCGCATCGATGCGCGGGGCGACGACGAGGTGGGCAAGCTGTCGCGCGCACTGGCCACCGTCTTGAAAAACTGGAACACCTTGTTGGGCGACATACGTCAGGCGGGCTCCACCATCACGGTGGAAGCGAGTGAAATCGCCCTGGGCAACGCGGACTTGTCGGCCCGCACGGAGTCGCAGGCTCATTCCTTGCAGGAAACGGCCTCGTCCATGCATGCCCTGACCGATACCGTGCGCGAAAACGCCAGCCATGCGCACCAGGCCAACCAGATGGTGCTGTCGACCTCGAACGTGGCGCTGGAAGGCGGCCGCGTCGTGGGCCAGGTGGTCGAGACGATGGGCTCGATCAAGGCCAGTTCCGGGCGCATCGTCGACATCATCGCCGTCATCGACGGCATCGCGTTCCAGACGAATATCCTTGCCTTGAACGCGGCCGTGGAAGCGGCGCGCGCGGGCGAACAGGGGCGCGGCTTTGCCGTGGTCGCCACGGAAGTACGGGGTCTGGCGCAGCGCTCGGCCACGGCGGCGCGCGAAATCAAGCAGTTGATCGAGGATTCCGTTGCCAGGATAGAAACGGGCAGCGAGCTGGCCGACAGCGCCGGGCGCACCATGGGCGATATCGTCGCCTCCGTCCAGCAAGTGACGGAAATCATGAACGACATCACGGCGGCCAGCCAGCGCCAGAGCAAGGGCATCGAGGAAGTCAACAATGCCATCACGGAAATGGACGAATTGACCCAGCGCAATGCCGCCCTCGTCGAGCAATCGGCCGCCGCCGCGCAAAGCATGCAGGACCAGGCGCATGATCTATTGCGCGTGGTCGACGCCTTCCGCCTGGGCGACGGCGGCCCGCCGCTGCTGCCGCGCTAGTCGCGCTAGTACCGCTGCGGCATGGCGGCCCGGGAACAGGCTTGCATGGCCTTGCCTGTCTCGACCAGCGCGGGATCGGTTCCCCGCCGCAAGACATTGCCCATGCGGAATTGCTGATGGTAATCGCCGAGCATGGCGGCATACAGGAAAACCTGATCCCGCCTGCGCCAGACGGCACTGTAGTTGCTGCCGGGAGCGACGGGCATGGCGCCGATGAAATAACTGTACAGGCCGCTAATCTTCTTCTTGTGCAGCCATTCCATCAATTGCACGATGCGGTACTGTTCCAGCAAGCTCAGTTCGCTGACATTGGCGCCGGACAGAGCATAGTACAGCTCCAGACGGGCCATCCAGTTGCCCTTTTCGCCTGCCGCCACCAGCGCATTCCAGGCGGGGCCGGTGCGTACCTTGCCCACCTCGTCAGACGATCCCACCCAGGCCTCGACGGCAGCCTGGTCCGGCACGGGGCCATAGTAGGCGGGTGCGCGGCAGACGAACTGGCGCGTGTCGGGCCCGTCCTCCTTGAACTCGTCGGCGATGTACCGGGAGACCTTGTCGCCGATGCCCAGCAGGCGCTTGCCATAGCCGTCCAGGGTCCAGCTCGAAGGCAGGCGGCCCAGCCAGGCCAGCGCATCGTCGTTGGCCCGGGCTTCCACCGCATAGGCGGCGATTCTGGCCTGCATTTTCAATTCTTTCTGCTGCTCCGCCAGCTTGAGCGCCTCTTGCTCCTCGTCATAGCGGCTCGTGGTCTTGGCCAGCTTGACGCAATCTAGGAAAGCCTCGGGCGCGCCCTGCCAGCACCGGGCCGGCACCTTCAGCTGCCAGCGCATGCTGACGGTTTTCAAAATATAGTTTTCTTCGCCCTCTTCCCCTTTGAGATAGGCGCGGCCGTCCGCTTTGGTCACGCCCTTTGTCAGCTGCTTGCCGCCCGCCGTGCTCCAGGTGTACGGATCATCGTCTTGCGGCACGCCGGGCACGGCGTACAGGGTCAGGTAATGGCCGGCGGCGGCCGGCGCATCGGCCGCATGGCACAGCGGCGACAGCAGGGACAAGGTGAGTAAAGTTTTTTAGGCAACAGTTTCAGCATGCAGCAATCGGTTCAATGAAGTTCGGTATGGCAGGCGCAGTCGTGGCCGCTGGCCGCCTCGGACAGGTTTTGCAGAATCGCGCAGTCTTGCGACGGCTGCGGCTGGTCGCACTGGTGGCGCAGGGTTACCAGCTGCTGCTGCAGAGTTTGCAGATTCGCCATCTGCTCGGCGATGCGCAGGATATGGTGGTCGAGCAATTCGTTGACGCTCTGGCAGCCTTCGGCCGGATTGTTCTTAAATTCCAGCAAGGCGCGGATATCCGTCAAGCCGATCTGCAAGGAGCGGCAATGGCGGATGAATTGCAGCCGTTCCTGGTGTTCTTCGCGGTATTCGCGGTAGCCGGCGCTGTTGCGGCCCGGTTCCTGCAGCAAGCCCGCCTTTTCATAGTAACGCACGGTTTCCACGTCACAATCTGTCCGTTTGGCCAGTTCTCCGATACGCATGGCATCCCCTTTTTCATTCCAACTTGCAAATTCCGCTTGACCCTGTAGCGGCTACAGGGTTTCTAATGGAAGCATACACCAAACCGGAAGGACGAATGCGATGCCGCACGATAGCCACGATCATACCCACGAGCACAAGCACGACCATGAGCATGAGCATGCACCCAAGGCGGCCAGCTGCTGTTCCAGCCAGCATGCGTGCTCGTCCACACCTGCAGTCAATGCTGCGCCAGCCCTGCCCAGCACTCCCGTCGCCGGCGCCAACACGGCCAAATACCGTATCGCCAACATGGATTGCCCCACGGAAGAACGGCTGATCCGCAACAAGCTGGCCAATATGGCGGGCGTCGTGGGCCTCGATTTCAACCTGATGAACCGCGTGCTCGACGTGCATCACACCCTGGCCTCGCTGGCCACGGTGGAAGCGGCCCTGCACGGCATCGGCATGCAGGCGATTCCCATGGAAGCGGACGCTGCCGTCGCGCGCGACCCGAACGAAGGCAATCTGCCCGGCCTGCAAAAAGGCTTGCTGGTGGTCTCCGGCCTGGCCGCGTTTGGTGCCGAGGCGCTGGCGTGGACCACGCATGCAGACAGTTCGCCCCTCGTCATCGCCCTGGCCCTGCTGTCTATCGCCACGGGCGGCTGGCCGACCCTGAAAAAGGGCTGGATTGCCCTGAAGACCTTCACCCTGAACATCAATTTCCTGATGAGCCTGGCGGTTTTCGGCGCCATCGCCATCGGCCAGTGGCCGGAAGCGGCCATGGTCATCTTCCTGTTCGCCATCGCCGAGCTGATCGAGGGCTTGTCCCTGAACCGCGCGCGCAACGCCGTGCACAGCCTGATGCAGCTGGCGCCGGACACGGCGACCGTCGCCGACGCCGGCGGCGCCTGGCAGCAAGTATCCGTCGCCACCGTGGCCATCGGCGCGACCATGCGCGTGAAACCGGGCGAGCGCATCGCCCTCGACGGCGTGGTGGCCAGCGGCGAATCGTCCGTCAACCAGGCGCCGATCACCGGTGAAAGCATGCCGGTGGACAAGACCGTGGGCGACGTCGTGTATGCGGGCACCATCAATGAACGGGGCTTGCTCGACGTTACCGTGACGGCCAACAGCGGCAACAGCACCCTGGCGAAAATCGTCAAGGTGATCGAGGAAACTCAGGGAAAACAGGCGCCCACGCAGCGCTTTGTTGACAATTTTGCCCGCTACTACACGCCCGCCGTGGTCGTCTTCGCCATCCTCGTGGCCGTGCTGCCGCCCTTGTTGCTGGGTCAGCCCTTCATGGCGTGGGTCTACAAGGCCTTGGTGATGCTGGTGATCGCCTGCCCGTGCGCGCTCGTCATTTCCACGCCCGTCACGGTCGTCAGCGGCCTGACGGCGGCCGCGCGGCGCGGCATTTTAGTGAAAGGCGGGCAATTCCTGGAAACCGGCTACCGCATCAAGGCCATCGCCGTCGACAAGACGGGCACCTTGACCATGGGCAAACCGGCCGTCACGGACGTGGTTGCCATGGAGGGCAGCGACCGCGACACCATCCTGCTGCTGGCCGCCAGCCTGAACGCCAACTCGGCCCACCCGCTGGCCGCCGCCATCGTCAAGGCGGGTCCGCCCGCCGGCAGCCACTTGCCCGTCACCCAGTTTGCCGCCTTGCATGGACGCGGCGTGCAAGGCAATATCGATGGCCAGACATATTACTTGGGCAATGCGCGCCTGATGACGGAGTTGAACGTGCTGACGCCGGCACTGCAAGCCATCCTGGCGCGGCTGGAACAGCAAGCCTACACGGCCATGGTGCTGGCCACCCCGGCCGGTGCGCTGGGCGTGATCGCCGTGGCCGACGTGCTGCGCCCCACGGCGGCGTCCGCCATTGCCCGCCTGAATGCGCTGGGCGTGACCACCGTCATGCTGACGGGAGACAATCTGCTGACGGCGCAGCGCATCGCGGCCGAGGTGGGCGTGAGCCTGGTCAAGGCGGAGTTGTTGCCTGAAAACAAGCTCGATGAAATCAAGGCCTTGCAGCAGCAGTTTGGCGTGGTGGCCATGCTGGGCGACGGCGTCAACGACGCCCCGGCGCTGGCGCAGGCGGACATCGGCTTTGCCATGGGCGCGGCCGGCAGCGATACGGCCATCGAAACGGCGGACGTGGCCCTGATGGACGATGAATTGGGCAAGTTGCCTGAATTCATCAGCCTGAGCCAGCGCACGCGCAGCATCCTCGTGCAAAACATCAGCTTTGCCATCGGCATCAAGGCCGTGTTCTTCGGCCTGGCGCTGGCCGGCACGGCGACCTTGTGGATGGCCGTGTTCGCCGACGTGGGCGCCAGCCTGCTGGTGGTGGCGAACGGCTTGCGCTTGTTGCGCAATAACAAGCAAGCATAGTCCTCCGCAGAAATATTTCCATCTGGACAATTGGTGTAAAAAACGCTACTTTGGCGGCTGTTCCCACCGCCGCCAAAGTAGCCGATGACCTTACTGCCCCATTTGCCCCTGCTGGCCACCCTGCTGGCTGGCGCCTCCCTGCATGCCGAACCGATGTTCTTCACGCCTTGCTCCGATACGGCCGTGTCCGGCAGCCTGTGCTCGGGCTTGAACGTGCCCGGCAGCTACGATGCCCAGGGCCGCGCCGTCGGCGACGCGGACGCCATGCACGTCTTCGTGCGCAAGATCGCCGCCGATGTGCCTGCCGGCAAGCCCGCCAAGGCCACCGTGTGGCTGGTGGCGGGCGGCCCCGGCGAATCGGGCGCTTCGTTCTACAGTCTGCTGCCCACCCTGCGCCGCAGCTTTCCCGGTTTCGAATTCCTCATCCCCGACCACCGCGGCACGGGCCACTCGTCGCGCCTGTGCAAGGTGGAGGAATCGGAACAAAGCCCCGGCGGCCGCGCCCTGGCCGGCGCCGAATGGGCCAGCTGCTTCAAGGGCATCAATCTGATGCCCGAATACGCGGCGCAGTTTTCCATCACGACGGCCGCGCGCGACTTGAAAGCCTTGATCGAGGGCGAGCGGAGCAAGCGCAAGCAGCCGCCCGTGTATGTATACAGTGTGTCGTACGGCACGCAGCTGGTCTTGCGCACCTTGCAGCTGGGGCCGCTGCCCGTCCAGGGCGTCATTTTTGATTCGCTGGTACCGCCGCAAACGGATGCGCGCTGGGACTTGAGCCAGCGTTCGCACGTGGTCAACCAGGTCGGCATGCAGGTGCTGGCCCGCTGCGATGCGGATGCGGCTTGCCATGCGGCATTGGGCGAGCCTGCCGAAGCCTTGTACCGCCGCGTGCTGGAGAAGGCGCAAGCCGAGCCCGCCCTGCTGACGAAGATTCCCGGCAAGAACCTGAAAAACTTCCTGGGCGGCATGCTCGACGTGCCGGCCGCCCGCGCCCGCATCCCGTATCTGCTGCACGACCTGGACCAGGGCAAGGATGGCGAACTGGCCGCCGTGCGCGCCACGTTGACGGAAGCGGCAGCCAGCCTGGGCAGCTATCCCCAGTCGCCGCTGTCGATTCCGCTGGTCAGCATCATCAGCAATTCGGAAAACAATCTGCAGCCCTCCTTGCGTCCCGACTGGACGGCCGCCGACCTCGACCGTGAAGAGGCGGACTTGCTGTTGACCAGTCCCCTGCCCCGCATCTTGCTGGGCGGCGGCTTGCCCACCTACCCGCGCGACGCCTATTTCGGCACCCTGCCGGCGAAAATGCCGCCCACCCTCGTGCTGCAGGGAACCCTGGACCCGAAGACGCCGTACGCTGGCGCACAGGCGCAAGTGCAGGCTTTGACGCAAAGCAAGGCGGGCACGGTGGCGCTGGCCACCGTGCAGAATGCCCCGCATTTCATCCTGTGGACGGCGCCCGCCTGTTTTGAGCAAGCCACTACCCGTTTTATTGCCGGCAAACCGGCGCGCGATTGCACGCTGTAGTTCCCCCTACCATATAGAAGAGGATGATATGCGCATCACAGGCCTGGCATTGCTGCTGTTAACCTGTTTCGGCGTGGCACAAGCGGCGGCGCCCGCCGCGCCGTCCATCTGCGCCTCGCCCGCGCAAGCCGTGCGCGAACAGGGCTATGTGCCCATCAATGGCATCGAACAATGGATCACGGTCACGGGCGCCGCCTGCGGCAATCCCGTGATCCTCTTCATCCATGGCGGCCCCGGCAACGCGCTGAGTCCCTACGCGGAGGCCATCTATGCGGGCTGGGAGCGCCAATACACCCTGGTGCAATGGGACCAGCGCGGCGCGGGCATGACGTATGCGAAACAGCGCCCGACGGAAGACGTGCCCTTGACGGTGGAACAGATGCGCGACGACGGCATTGCCGTGGCGGCCTATCTGCAGCAGCACCTGGGCAAGGACAAGGTCATCCTGATGGGCAGTTCCTGGGGTTCGATCCTGGGCGTGCACATGGCCAAGGCGCGCCCCGACCTGTTCCACGCGTACATCGGCACGGCGCAAGTGGTCAATGCGCGCGACAACGAGGCCGGCATGTACCGGCAAGTGCTTGCGCTGGCGCAAGCGGCGAACGATGCGCCCACGCTGGACAAGCTGGCGGCGCTCGGTCCGCCGCCATGGACCGATCCGCGCAACTTCGGCATCCTGCGCCGCTTCGACCGCAAATATGAGGCACTGGCAACGGATGCGCCGCCCAAGCACTGGTGGCAGCCGGCGCCGTTCTACGCCACGCCGCAAGCGCTGGCCGATGCCGAGGCGGCCGATGATTACTCGTACCTCCAGTTCATCGGCCTGCGCGGCGACGGCATGTTTGCCAAGGTCGACCTGCCCGCGCTGGGTACGCGCTTCGACTTGCCCGTGTTTTTCGTGATGGGCGAAGCGGACCTGCTGACCTCGCCCGCCATCGCGCGCACGTATTTCGACAGCATCACGGCGCCGGCCAAGGGTTTTACGGTAGTGAAACGGGCCGGACACGACCCCAATGAGGCCGTGCACGACGCCCAATGGACGGTCTTGCGCGAGCAGGTGGCGCCGCTGCTGAAGCGCTGAATAATCAGATCGCGCGGCGCGCCCGCAGATGCAGGTGGCGGATGGTGGCGGCGGCCGCCATCAGGATGCCGGAAGCCGTTGCCAGCACGACAATAAATGCCTTGTCGAAGGCCGAACGGGCCAGTTCCGACACTTGCAGGCCCAGTTCGGCCGGCAATTGCTCGGCGGCCAGCAGCGCCGCATCCAAGGTGTCATGCACGTTCGGCAACACGCCCGCGCTTTCCGGGATCACCAGGGTGGCGCTGTAGACGGCTGACATGATGGTGCCCAGCACCGTCACGCCGATCACGGCACCCAGCTCGTACGACACTTCCTCGATCGAGGCGGCCATGCCGGCTTGCTGGGGAGCCACGTTGAGCATCACGGCGCTCGAGGCGGCCGTCATGACGGCGCCCAGACCCAGGCCCAGGATCACCAGGCTGGCCACCTGGGCCGAGACGGCGGCGTCATGCAGCAGCAGATACGACGCCATGCCTATACCGGACAGCAACAGCGAACCCCACAAGACCTTGGCCTTGTCGGCGCGCGGCAGCATGAAACCCGTCAGCGGTCCCGCAAACACGGACGCCAGCGGCAGCGGCAACAGCAGCAAGCCCGCTTCCAGCGGCGACAACTCCCGCACCAGCTGCATGTGCTGGCTCAGCGCCAGTTCCATGCCGATCAGGGCGGCGGACGCCACCATGGCGGCGGCCACGGCGCTGGAAAACGGCAGTTCACGGAACAGGGCGAAGTCGATCAGCGGCTTGGCTTGCCGCTTCTGGCGGCGCACGAACTTCAGCATGAAGAAGGCGCCCACGGCAAACGAGGCGGCGGCCAGCGCATACGAGGGCTGCGACTTGCCCAATTCCTTGATCGCATACACGCCACCAAGCAGGCCCATCATGATTTGCAGCGAGCCCTTCAAGTCCCATGGCTTGTCGCGGTTACCGGCCCGTTTCGGCAGGACGACGGTTGCCAGTACCAAGGTCAGCAGCACGATGGGCACGTTGATCAGGAAGACGGAACCCCACCAGTAATGTTCCATCAGGAAACCACCGAGCACGGGGCCGAACGCGGCGCCGCCCGAGGCGATCGCCGCCCACACGCCGATGGCGAAGGAGCGCTCGCGGTTGTCCGTAAAGGTCAGGCGGATGATGGACAAGGTGGCCGGCATCATCAAGGCGGCGCCGATGGCCAGCAGCACGCGGGCAAAGATCAGCCATTCGGCGGCGGGCGAAAACGCGGCGCACAGCGAGGCGATGCCGAACACGGCCAGGCCGGCAAGGAAAACGGGTTTGTGGCTCAAGCGGTCACCGAGGGTGCCGAGGCCGGGCAACAGTCCGGAGACGACCAGCGCGTAGACGTTGATGATCCACAGTTTTTGCGAGGAAGTGGCCTGCAAGTCGCGCGTCAGCGCGGGCAAGGCGGTGTAGAGCACGGTCATGTCGACCACGATCAGGAACAGGGCGCTGGAGACGATGGCCAGCGTCAGCCATTTTTTCATTGGATGCATAAACAACTCATGTATTATTTAACAACTGTCGGTTTGGATGAATCTGGTGCTGCGCAAATATTTACGTTCCAGGCTGCCACGGGCCTGGCCTTGTCGGGGGCGGCGGGCGTCAGCCACGGTCGCCGTCCTTGTCATCCACGGCGGCACTCGCTGCAGTTGCGTCGAGTTCGCGCAGCATGACGACGGACACTTGCTTGAAGCCGCGTCCCTGGAAGAATGTCTGCGCCGTCAGGTTGTGCGCGCCGCATTCGAGGAACAAACGGGCGATGCCGTGGCTGCGCAACTCGCTTGCTACCCACTCCACCAGTTGGCTGCCGATGCCGCTGCCGCGCATGGAAGGCAGCAAGACCAGGTCGTCCAGCGCGGCGAACGATTTCGAAGCGCGCTGGCGCGTGTCGATGGACACCAAGGCCATGCCGACGATGGCCTCGCCGGCGGTGGCGACGGCCAGCAGGGTCGAATCGCCATGCGCCCAGTCGTGCGACAGGGCGGCGCGGATTTCGCCGCGTATGACCTCAGGCAAGTCCGCGCGCCAGTTGCCGGGCGCATCGGCCCGTTCGCCCTGCAGCTCCGAATGGGAGATATAGTCGGCGCTGACGTTGTCAAGATAGAGCTTGCACAGCGCATCTTCGGCGGTGGCGTCGTGACACCAGCTGAAGCTGATGGCGGGGGTATGGGCTTGGGCGTTTTTCATGGCGGATCTCGTGTTATTGAATTAGTAAAAGCATTTTATGTCGCCCCTGAATGGCATTCAAGTTAAAATCCATCTGTAAAACAGATAGGTGGATGCCGTGCAATGGACTTTGGAACAAATGCGTTACTTTGAAGCGGCCGTCGCGGCCGGTTCTTTCTCGGGCGCGGCGCGCCGGCTGGGCCGCGCGCAATCTGTGGTCAGCACCTCGATCGGGCTGCTGGAAGCGGAATTCGGCGTGGAACTGTTCGACCGTTCGCGCCGCAGCGCCGTGCTGACGGAAGCGGGCAAGGTGATGCACCTGGAAGCGTGCGAACTGCTGCGCCAGGCCGAGCGTTTGCAGCTGCGCGCCCAGCTGCTGAGCGAGGCGCCCGAAGCCCAGCTGACCCTGGCGCTGGACGAAGCCCTGCCCTACCTGGCTATCGGCACCTTGGTCAAGGAACTGGCGGCGCGCTACCCGGCGCTGGAACTGGTGATGCTCAACGCCACGGCGTCCGAGGTGGCGCAATACGTGGAGCAGCAACAAGCCGACGTGGCCTTCCACTTCGACCGCGGCCCAATATCGCCCGTGCTGGAACAGCAGCACATCGGCAGCGTGGCGCAAGGCGTGTTCGTGGCAAAAGGCCATCCCATGGCGCACGGCCAGGAAGTAAGCCGCAACGAGCTGACCCGCTACCGCCAGCTGATCATGGATTCCGAGCTGAACCGCGAACACGCCTTCAGCCCCGCCGTCTGGTTTTCCGACAGTTTCTACAGCATCGCGGAAATGGTCGCGGACGAGCTGGGCTGGGCGATCCTGCCGCTGAACATCGCCAATTACGACAACTACAAGGGGTATCTGCAGGAAGTGCCCTGCCCTGCGCTGGCTTTGTCACGCCTGCCGGTACGGCGCTTGTCGATCCATGGCAAGAAGCTGAGCGAGACGAGTTTGTGGCTGACGACCAGGCTGGCGGAGTTGTTGGCGGATGGGCCTAGGGGGTGAAATGCGGCATCCGTGACAGGCCGCGAGCTGTCTGCTCGATAGCTTGCGGGCGTCCCCCATTTCCGAGGAATACCAGAAGCAGATGAATTTATTTGTTTGATAGTGCGGCTATTGCTCTACCTGTTCAACCTTTCTCTTTCTTGATTTGTAAATATATAAAAAAACAAAGGCCAAGAAGATTGAAAATATAATTACTCCGTTGAAAATGAAAGGATTGCGCATTGAAAAATCAAGCAACCAGTAAGAAATCATTGCACATTCACTCAATAGGAAAAATAGCAGAGCAATAGATGTCGAGAAAAAATTACTGAAATAATTATACTCTTATCAAAATGTTTCATATATATTCAAGAGTGTTTGATACGATGAGTCATCGATACGCGGGCATGTGGCTTGCTTTTATCCTAAAACAAATAATTTCTGTCATATATAAGATTAGTCCTAAAAATTGCTGAATGGGATGATGCCGGCATACAATGCTATCTCATCTCACCTCTCTGTCGGCATCAAGCTTGCACTGCACGTCGGCATTACTGTTACAGCGAGAAGGAGCACAGCATGGACTTCAATTGGCACGGCGGCGTCATTACCCGGCACACACTCGTTGATGACAACTACCGGAACACGCAAAACGTCAGACGCTTCCTAGTTCACCAGTGTGGCCCCGAATTCAAGCTGGGCCGTGATTTCATGGCCTGGATATGCGATGGCGCCGTCAAAAACATGGGCGATGTCGCGGATGAATGGATGCGCCGACATAATCAAGCCGGTGATGCGTAAATAAACAAATATTGATAAGCACTGAAGGCTTTACATGATTCACTCAACCGTCGTAAGCAACTGGCTCACCATGGCAAAAGACGATGCCGTCGAGATTGATCCCGACGACATCAATCACGAAGCCAGGACCAATATGTGGAGCTTTTCGCCCACGGACGAGGAAACGCCGCAGATCCATGCGGCCGATATCGTTGCCTTCATCGGTGAGGTGATCGCGGCGCGCCGCAGCGCGCTCCATGGAGAAGACATGCTGTTTTACTGCTGGCACGACGCGCAATGCCGCCAGCTGCGCTTCAGCCTGGTGTCGCGCTCGCATGGGCGGCTGCCGTTTCGCTGCACGCTGCGCGAAACGCAGGATCTGGCGCTGATCGCCGAGCGCGTGGTGAACGGGGACTGGCGCAATGAGCATTATATGCAGGCGCCGTCGGAGGACTGCGACGCGCAGGAGCCGGCGCCGTTCGTCCTGCCCGTTTTCGCGGTAGCTGTGCCTTAACAGTCAGCACGCCAGGAAACGCGCGGGCCGGCAAGCGTCCAGGGCCGGCGCTGGCTCGCCAGTGACAATTTCCCCGCTGGCCAGCTGGCCCACGATGGCTGCCAGCACCACGCCCGGATGCATGGCGCATACGTACACTCCGTTGATATTTGGCAGAGAGCCGATGACGGGCACGCCGTCTGCGGGCATGGGGCGCAGGCCGACGCAGGCGAATTCCGGCGCGATGGCCTCCGCCCCCTCCAGTTCTTCCCGGATCGCGCTGGCCGTGCGTAGCGCGATGGCGGCCGGCTGGTTTTCCGGCGCGTCGTCCACGTAATCTTCCGCTGCCAGCATGGTCCCGTCCTCGGCTTGCCGCACTTCCATTGCATGGCTGGAAATGATGCCGCGCACGAGGCCCGGCGGCGCCTGGTAGCGCAGGAAGATAGCGGGCGAGGCGTGGATCGGCAGGCTGGCGCCCAGCTTTTCCGTCAGGCTGGCCGTGCCCGTGCCTGCCGCCAGCACGACCATATCAGCCTCGATAAGGTCCGCAGCCGTTTCCACGCCCGTCACCTTCGCGTCCTCGGTTGCAAAGCCCAGCACGGGCGTGTGCGTGCGGACCGTCGCGCCGAGCGCCTCGGCCGCTGCCAGCAAGGCGTATGTCGCGGCAACGGCATCGAGGGCGCCCTGTTCCGGTTCGTGGACGGCCTGTTGCGGCGGCCGCCGCAGTTGCGGTTCAAGCCGGGCGATGCGCGAGCGGTCTATCAAGATGGATGCGGGCGACACGCGCCCATCTTGCGTGCCATACGACAAGGCGCCGTGCCAGCGTACCGTCAAGCCCGGCACCTGCGTTTCCAGCTGGCGCCAAGCGGCGATGGCGTCGCCGCGCAGGGCCGCAATGGGGTCCGGCCCCGCGCAGGACGTGTTAATCCAGGCAAACGAGGTGCCCGTCACGCCGGACGCGATGCCGCCCGCCTCGAGCACGGTGACTTGTGCTCCCTTGCTGGCCAGGTGGTATGCGAGCGACGCGCCGACGATGCCGGCGCCGATGACGATGATGCGTGCTGGACGTTTGGGGCTTTCCTGATTCATCTCTGCCAACTTTGTTTATTTATCACAGGATAGAGTCTACCCCAGCCGCCCGCAACTCCAGCGCATAGGCATGGCCATCGACAACATTGCCTTCCACCAGGGCAATATCGGGCACGGCCATTCCCTGCACGAAACCGCAGCGTTCCAGCACGCGGATCGACGCCGCATTGCCGTCGATGGCGTAGGCGCACAGGCTGGCCAGCTGCCATTCGTTTTGCGCCAGATCAATCAAATGGCGCAGCGCGGCCGTGGCCAGGCCCTTGCCCGCTTGCTGCTCGCCGATGCGGTAGCCGACTTCGGCCGTTTGCGTCTGCCCGTCGATATCCTTGAGGTTGGCGCGCCCGATCAATTGTCCATGTTCGTCCAAGATGATGCAGGGGTGCAAGCGTCCCTGTGCATGTTCGTCCAGGAATTGCGCGACGTGCGCGGCAATGCCGTCGACGCTGTAAAAATCGTCGGGGCGCCGGTCGATATGGCGCTCGAACCAGGCCCGGTTGGCTTGCTCGAAAGCAAGCAAGGGCGCGGCATCGTCGGGGCGCAGGGTGCGAATGGTGTGTGTACTCATGGAGACTCCTGGAAAGGCATGAGTCTAGTGATGCGCCGCCCGACCCGTCAATCTTGATTCCATCAATCAATATAAAGTGACAGCCGCTACAATGGCCGCCATGAACAACGATCTGTCCGCTGCCGAGGCCGCGCGCCTCTTGAACGTCAGCCTGCCCACCCTGTATTCCTATGTGAGCCGGGGCTTGCTGGCCTCCGTCAGCAATGGCGCAGCGCGCCGCAAGCGCTATCCGCAGGAAGACGTGCTGCGCCTGGCGGCCCGCAAGAACGACGCCAAGCGCGGTGGTCAGACAGCCGTTGCCGCCATGCACTGGGGCTTGCCCGTGCTGGAGACGCGGATTTCCCATATTCTCGATGGGCGACTGCTGTACCGGGGCTGCGATGCGACGGCGCTGGCCGAGTCCGCGACGCTGGAAGCGACTGCTAGCCTGCTGTGGGACGATAACGCGAGCGACCATTTTCAGCAGGACGCGCCGGCCCTGCCGCAAGGGTTGACCTGCGCACCTGAAGCGCCGCCGCTGGCGCGCGCCATGCTCGCCATGGCCATGCTGACGACGGCGGACATGGCGCACTCGCCGCAATCCGGCCCCGCCTTGATGCGCCTGCTGGCCGCCGCCCTGCTCCGGACGGCGCCGTCCGCACTGCCGCTGCACTTGCAGCTGGCGCAAGCGTGGCAAGCCGATGCGGAGCAAACTGAGTTGCTGCGCGCCACCCTCGTGCTGCTGGCCGACCATGAATTGAACGCGTCGACCTTTGCCGTGCGCTGCGTCGCCTCGGCGGGTGCCAGCCTGCCCGCCGCGCTGATGGGCGGGCTGGCGGCCTTGTCTGGCGACAAGCACGGCGGCGGCAGCGCGGCGGCCAGGTGCATGTTGACGCAGGCGCTGGGCGCACCGGATGCCAGGGCCGCCATCGGCGCCTATTACAAGACCGTCGCGCCGGAATTCGCCGGTTTTGGCCACCCGTTGTATCCAGGCGGCGACCCGCGCGCCGCGTATCTGCTGGAAATCCTGTCGAGAATGGCGCACGAGAAACCGGAACTGGCCGCCATCCTGGCCGTTTGCGCCACGGCAGGCGAGCTGCTCGATGCCAGGCCGAACGCCGACCTGGCGCTGGCCGCCATGGAGCTGGCGTTCGGCTGGCCCGAGGGCGCCGGCATGAGCGTGTTTGCGCTAGCCCGCTCCGCCGGATGGATCGCGCATGCCGCCGAGCAAGCGGCCAGCGCGGCCCTGATACGGCCGAGAGCCCGCTATGTGGGGCGCCATCATCGCGATTAGAAATCAAAGTTCAGAATGCGTTGTGAATTGCCACTCAGGTCAGCATATATGACACTATCGGTTTGGTAATTTTTCACTATACGTAACGCTGGTTTGCCTATCTGTAGCGGCTCGCGTTTGAAAAGGGCCATGCTTGCATTCGACGCCGTTTTCGGCTCGAATTAACTGCAAATGAACGTAGGGTCGTGCTCACGCTATCTGCAAACATGCTTGCAATCGACGGCGCCAGCTCGCATTCGACGGCAGCAAGCTCACGCTAACTGCAAATGAAATGCTTGCGTTGACCGATTGAATCCGCAACCCAGAGCAGTTATTGAATTGCATTAAGTGGGACTGGGGTAAACCCTCCTTTAAATCCCTGTCAGCTTATCGGATTGCGCGCCATCACGATCCACGCCGCACCGTCGATCATCACCGACCGCTCGCCAGGGAGGCCCGCGAAGACGGCACGAACCGCGGCCGAGGCGCGGGCGCGGATGTCGTCTGGCTGATCAGCGAGCGCACGCGACAGCGGGCCGACCTCGAGCGCCATCTTCACCGCGTCGTCGATTGCAGCGTCCCGCGTCCCGCCCTCGCCGAACGGGACGGCAGTATCGAAGGGCGCGATAGCGATATCGGTGAAACCGGCTGCCGTCAGGATGCACGCCACCCGCCCCTGGTCGCCGAACGAAAATGGGCCGGGCCCTTCAGGATCGGGCAGCGCGGTCAGCGGGACGATGCTCTTGATCGCGCCGATCGGCAGGCGCATCCAATCGTTCTCGGCAACGCCGCGCCAGCAAACGAAAGCGACCCGCCCACCCGGCCGGAGCGCGCGTCGCAAGTGGGCGAACGCCCTTGTCGGATCGTCGAAGAACATCACCCCGAAACGCGAAAACAGGATGTCGAACGCGCCTTCGGGCAACTCGGCGCTGCTGGCATCGGCTACCTGGAACAGGGCCGGCGTATCCTGTGGCGCAAGCGTGCGCGCGCAGCCGATCAACGCTTCGGATATGTCCACGCCCAGCACGTGGCCCTCCGCGCCGACGCGGGCGGCCAGAGCCAGACTCGACGCGCCCGCGCCGCAGCCGACGTCCAGCACGCGCTCGCCCGTCGCGGGCGCGGCGGCTTCGATCGCGGCTTGGCCGAACACCGCCACCATGGCATCAAGCCGGGCCTGGTTTGCGACCCAGCGCTCCCCGCTTTGATCATTCCAGTCGCCGACCTGATAGGTATTTTTCTCTGTCATGCTATCTCCTTGTTCTGATTCGTTCTTAACTCGTCCCCTTTTATCGAGGCAGGGGGATGACACGAGTCGGCCCCGCGCCGCGCTCCGTTCCGCAATCGCCTCGGGGGTCTCGAGGTGTTGGAAGTGGCCGACGTCGGGGACGAGCGCCATTGCGTGCCGGGCGGCGAACCCGATGTCGGTCGTCGACCTACTCGGGGAGGATGTGGCCGTCGTTGGTGCCGTGAAGCTGCAACAGGGGCACCGCGATCGGCTGAGACATGCGGCGCGTCGCCCCAAGCATGCCGGGTCGCAGCATCGCCCGGCAGTACTATAGAGGCGCGGGCATGCTCGTCCGCAGGCGCTCTTGTAGCTCCGCCTGGAGAGCGGGATCGCGGGCGGTGGCCACCCAGCCGCTTCCAGACAGTTGAAGCAGCCCCATGTACCAGCTCCGGCGTAGCTGGGCGGGGATCGTCAGCTGGCTCATGACCGTGAGTGGGTAAGGGATTGCGAGCGCGACGGCGCGTTCGAACCGCTCCGCCGCCAACCCCGACAGCAGCGCTCCCGGATAGATGAAAGGCGGAGGGAAGCGCACACCCGTGCTGCCGGGTTCGATGGCCATGCTCATCTCAAATCTGTGCTTTCAGACCAGCAGCGATTGCTGTACGGAGATACCCGCCGTCGCGCCCTGCGATATGGCCGTGGTGACCGAGGCCATGGCTGGGTTTGCAAGATCGCCGGCGGCGTAGATGCCGGGTATGCTGGTTTCGCGGCGCTCGTCGACCTTGAGGGCGATGCCCAGGGGCGTATCGAGCGTGGCGAGGCCCAGTGATTCATGCAGTCTTGCAGACGGCTTGTTGCGCGGATGCGCGAACAGGATGTCGACCGCGACATTGGGGGCGCTAGCGAGCTTGACAGTGGCATTATGGCCTCCGTGTCGGGCGATTTCCGTGATCTGGCCATCGACGACAGGTATGTTGCGGCGCGCCAGATCGGCCCGGATATCGGGTGGAATGTCGTGACCATCGGCGAAGACCGTCAGCGTCTCTGTCCAATCGCGGTACAGCCTGACATAATTGTGCGACTGCGGACCGGACCAGACGAGGCCCCAGTGCTGGCCGGCGACTTCAAAGCCGTCGCAATAGGGGCAAGGCACAATGGACGTGCCCCAGCCTTCGGCGAAGCCCGGGACATCAGGCATCTGGTCGACGACGCCATAGCTCAGGATCAGGCGGCGTGCCCTTAGACTTTCGTTATCGTCAGTGACGACGCAGAAATCGTCGATTGCGCCGGAGATGCTGTCGGCCCGGGCAGTGACCAGCCTGATAGTCGGATAGCGCGCCAGCTGCTGCCGCGCCTCGACCAGGATGTCCAGCGGCGGCTTGTGATCGTGGCCGAGCAGGCCATGTGAATGGCCGGCAAAGCGGTTGCGCGGCCGGCAAGTGTCGAGGACCGTGACTTTGCGGCGGGCACGGCCGAGCTGCAGGGCGGCGGCGAGGCCGGCAAAGCTGCCGCCGATGATGATGACGTCATTCATGGTGATGGGCTCCGTGTGTGGATGAAGGGTGGGCTGCGCCTGGCGCGCGATAACCTGCCCATTGGGTTTGCACCTTTCGGATACTTCATGGTATCCTAATTAAAGAATTGGATACTGTCAAGTACTGGAATTTTTATGACTGAAAAAATCAGGGCCGGCGCGGCCGGCCCGCCAACGAGGCGCTTGGTCAAACGATCGCCGACGCCGCGTGCGAACTTTTTGTGGAATTGGGTTTTCAAGCGACGACAATGGACAAGGTCGCCCAGCGGGCGAAGATATCCAAGCTAAGCATCTATCGGCACTTCGAGAACAAGGAGGCGCTGTTTAGCGCTGCCATCGCGGCCCGCTGCCATCAGTTTGCGCCACAGGCCCTGTTTGAAGGCGTCGACGGTTCGGCCGCGGATCAGCTCATGGCGGTGGGGTCATCCCTGCTTCGCACGTTCTTGAGTCCGGACGTCCGTCGTGTCGAAGCCATGATCTTGATCGACAAGACAAATCAAAAGTCGTTAAGCAAGCTCCAATACGAAGCCGGCCCCGCCCATGTCATCGCCCAAATCGAGGCCCTGTTGCGTCGGTTGCACGCGAGGGCGGTTCTGAACGTGCCCGACCCTCTCCTGTCCGCCCGCTTGTTTGCCGCGCTTTTGAAGGGCTCCGATCTGCTGATCATCGCACGCTTCAATGATGCGATAGCGGAGGACGACAACGAAATCGAATCCTATTGCCGCTCGGCCGTCGCCATGTTCATCGCCGCGCACGGTGGCAACGACCACGCGGGCAGATAAGCATTTGATTGCTTCGGGCAGCTTGGCCTGGGCAAATCTACCGACTCAAACTGAGGAATAACGGCAGGGTGGGAAAACCTTGTGATGCCAGTGTCGGCTCTTGGCCTATTGCGTTGAAAAACTCCAGTTGAGCACGCGACCTTCATGATTTGCCGCTGTCTAAGCAAAGAAAAGACGCAGGCTGCGATGATGGGACGTCAGGAGACCAAACGGGAGCTGTTCGTATTGATTAGTCTAAACGAATACGTTCCCGAAGACCATCTACTGAGAGCGGTGGACCAGTACCTCGACCTGAGCGAGTTTCGCGAGAACTTGGCTCAGTCATACAGCCATACCGGTCGACCATCAGTCGATCCCGAGCTAATGGCCCGTATGCTGATCATTGGCTAATGATACCGTCATTTGCAGTTAATTCGAGCCGGAATCGGCGTCGAATGCGAGCACGGACGGTTTGAAACGCGAGCTGCTACACCTATCCAGGATCGTGGAAATCATGGCCGCCATAACTTGGGAAGGTTCCATGCGCAGAAAATTAGTCATATCGCTGATTGCATTACCGTTGTTCGGCTGTGTGAAGCCCGAACCGGAAAATCTGACCGACTGGACGCAACTTGCATTGGTTGGCAAGACTTTGACATTGATCGACCCGGATCTGCAGCAAATTTTCTAGTTCGACAAGGACGCAATAGTGCGCGCGACTTTTGGCCGCAAAGGCGGTCCTGTCTCGGGCCCTATTCTGTACTGGCGGATCACAGACAAAATGCTGCTTATTTCGATTTTTCCGGATTCTAACGTTGTTGACACATTTAGTAACCCCGTAATGCAGGGTGCCAATATTATTGCGACCCGTAGGTCATGCGCAAAGGCAGTCTTCATCCTGGCGAATTCCCCGTAGACCGCCAGTGGACATTTGCCTCCCGCTGGTACTTGAACATCGATGCTTGCTTTATTACGCATACGTAGTAGTATACTCCGCATGCGTATCAATACCTCTCCCCAATCCGACCTTCCCGATGCCGCCGCCTGCCCGCTGGGCGAGCGTTCGCCGCGCCTGTTCAATCTGCTCAACCTGGCCCGCCAGAACCTGTTCCGCTCGGCCGACGCCGTGTTCACCAGCGAACTGGGCTTTTCCGGCACGCAAGTCGTCGCCCTGTTTGCCCTGAAGGGCGAGGAAGGCTGCCAATTGAAGGATCTGGGGCGGGCGCTGCAGCTGAAAAACTCGGCCGTGACAGGCCTGGTGACGCGCATGGAAGAAAACGGCCTGATCGTGCGCGGCCAGTCGGCGCTCGACGCGCGCGCCGGCACCCTGCACATGTCGGCCAAGGGCGGCGAGGTGCTGGCTCATGCCCTGCCCCTGCTCGACAGCCTGAACGAACAACTGAAGCAAGGTTTCAGCGAGGAAGAATTGGCCATCGTCGCCCGCTTCCTGCTGCACGCCTCGCGCCTGCGTTTTGCGCAGGACGTCTGACTCATCCCCACATCACCACCACAGGAGTTACCCATGCACCCGAAAGACATGACAGGCTTGCAACTGATGCAAGCATTCGCGCAAGGCCTGTTCCCCCGGCCCGGCATTTCCAAGACCATGCCCATGGATGCGCACACGATCGAGCACGGCAGAGTCATCTTCACGGCCACGGCGAATGAAAACCACACGAATCCCATGGGCGGCGTGCACGGCGGTTTCGCTGCCACCGTGCTCGACACGGTCACGGGCTGCGCCACGCACACGGTCTTGCCGGCCGGCGAAAGCTACGGCACGACAGACCTGAACATCAAGATGTGCCGTCCCCTGCCCTTCAACGTGACAGTCTTTGCGGAAGGCAAGGTCATCAATGCGGGCCGCAACCTGGTCATTTCGGAAGGCACAATCCGCGACGAAGCGGGCAAAGTGTACGCGCACGCGACGGCCACCTGCATGATCATCCGGCCGCGGGAGCGAGCGGCCGCTTGATATTGATCGGCGCCATGGCCGAAGCCTGGTTCATCCTGGCCGTCTGCTTTCGGCCTATTGCGTTGAAAAACTCCAGTTGAGCACGCGACCTTCATGATTTGCCGCTGTCTAAGCAAAGAAAAGACGGAGGCTGCGATGATGGGACGTCAGGAGACCAAACGGGAGCTGTTCGTGTTGATTAGTCTAAACGAATACGTTCCCGAAGACCATCTACTGAGAGCGGTGGACCAGTACCTCGACCTGAGTGAGTTTCGCGAGAACTTGGCTCAGTCATACAGCCATACCGGTCGACCATCAGTCGATCCCGAGCTAATGGCCCGCATGCTGATCATTGGCTACTGCTACGGCATACGTTCCGAGCGGAGGCTGTGCGAAGAAGTCGGCATGAATCTGGCATACCGCTGGTTCTGCCGGCTGGGCCTGAAGGACAAGGTGCCGGATCACTCAAGTTTTTCCAAAAATAGACACGGCCGCTTTCGCGATCACGATGCATTTCGCCAGCTATTCGATTCGGTTCTTCGGCGTTGTATGGCAGAAGGCCTGGTACAGGGCGAAGGGTTTGCAACCGACGCCAGCATGATCAAGGCTGACGCCCAGCGGCAACGTTCCTGTTCAGGCGATTCCGCTATTGATTGGGGTGATCCTGAGCAGGCAAGTCGACCGGTGCGAGAATATCTGGCAGCTTTGGAGCAAGCTAATCCAGTGCCGCCCAAAAGAATTTCGCTGACCGATCCGTCTGCAACCTGGACTGCCGCTGCAGGGCCAGCTATTTTTGCCTACTCAACAAATTACCTGATCGATTTGAAAGCGGGAATGATTGTCGATGTCGAGGCATCAGCCGTCAACAAGATAGCCGAGGTGGAAGCGACCAAAACGATGATCAACCGGGTTGAGGAGAAATTCGCTATCAAGCCACAGCGATTGGTGGGCGATACGAATTACGGTGTGGCTGCAATGCTGGGATGGCTGGTTGATGAAAAGAAGATCGCCCCGCACGTTCCTGTCTGGGATAAATCCGATCATCACGACGGCACTTTCAGCCGTACCGATTTCATTTTCGATAGAGAAAACAATCGTTATGTTTGCCCTGCTGGCAAGTACTTGAAACCCGCTCAGCGTAGCCAGCAGAAAAACCCATTTCGCTATCGGGCCAGCCTGTATGACTGCCAGGCCTGCCAGTTCAAATCGAAATGCTGTCCCAATATGGATATCCGTAAGATCGATCGTAGCCCACATGAACCTGCACGCGACGTGGCACGAGCCATTGGTAAGACCGACGCTTATCGACAATCGCGTAGAGAACGGAAAAAGGTCGAGATGCTATTTGCCCACCTCAAACGCATCCTTAAACTCGGCCAGTTGCGCTTGCGCGGCCCTAGTGGCGCCCACGATGAGTTTCTGCTGGCAGCGACGGCACAAAATCTGCGGCGAATGGCCAAAAAGCTGCTGCCGCCAAGACAGAGCGTGAAACTCGTGAGGCGTTAAGCGAGCCCAGCAACGCCACTGCGTACAATTTTCCTGTACATTTATTGCATTGTGAGAGGTCTTGCCCAAGAGTTTTTCAACACAATAGGCCAGAAGCGGACGGTCAAACGTAATTTACGCCAGCAGGCGATTGAAGGACATTTCGTGTCGAATCTTTCGATTCTTGAGCGGCTGGAGAACTCGCTAGAGGCTTACGCCGCAGGTAGTTTGACTCGTGCTGTGTTCGTAGATTTCCTCAGAAATAGAATTCATGCGCTTGAAGGCGTACCACTCACTGATAGCTTTCGGCGTGCCATCCTGCCCTCCGGCCGGGCCGGAGAGCGTACATGCCCTTGAACCGGCCCTACGATCAGATTGAGCTCTGCCGTGCCAGCCAATTCAATATCGCCTGGTTGGTTTCTTCCGGCTTTTCCTGCTGGATCCAGTGACCGCAATCCAAACTGATCACGTCCACATTGGGCACGAACTTTGCCAGTCTTTCTGATTTGAGAACCACATCACGGTCCCCATAAATCATGAGCGTAGGTTGATGGATGACAGGGTCCACATCCGCCAATAGGTGCCAGTTGCGGTCGAGATTCCTGTACCAGTTAATACTGCCCGTGAACCCAGTTTTTTCGAAGGCCGAGACGAAAACGGCTAATTCGCTGTCGCTCATCAAAGGCTCGCCGAGTGGAGTTTCTGCTCTGGCCAGATTGATCATTGCCATGCCCGGCTCGGGTTCCTTGAGTGGCACGTTTTTCCGGTACAGGTTGCGCAGGAACCGGAAGGTATTGTCGTCCAATATGGCGTCCGCGACACCCGGCTTTCGATTGAAATGGACAAAGTAATAGTCGCTGCCCAAGATTTGCTCAAGGACTTCGATCCAGGGGCTTGCGCCACGCTCCTGGTAAGGCAGGCTTAGATTTATCACTTTGTTTACGCGGTCCGGATAGAGCAGGGTCAGCCCCCAAACGACCATTGCACCCCAGTCATGACCGACGAAGGTCGCATCCTGGTATCCGTAGTGATCGAGAAGAGCGACAAGATCGCCCGACAGATTTCGAATGTCATAGTCCGTCACTTCGGCCGGATGGGACGAATTGCCGTAGCCCCGCTGGTTGGGGATGATGACATGGTAGCCCGCCGCGACAAGGGCGGGAATCTGATTGCGCCAGGTAAAGGCGTGCTCAGGCCAGCCGTGACAGAGTACGATTGGATTTCCGCCATTTTGTCGGCCTGCTTCAAAGACTTCCAGTACCACGCCGTTGACTGGAACAAACGTAGGCTTGGGAAAATGGGTTGTGGTTGACATTAGTATTTCCTTTATTTGGTCGTCCCGGGTGATCAAGCGACTCATTCCGTTGTGGAGTGCCCGCTCTTTCCTGTCCTCGGGTTTAATGGGTGTGCACGGCAGTTTCGACGGCAACACTGATATATTAAAATCCAATGGTGCCAAATACTGGCACCATTTAAGGGTAGGATGAGACATGAATCTTCGCCTTCGACATGACGCCATCGTACGCAGCCTTCGCCGCAACAGCACTTCGACAGTCGGAGCACTGGCGGAGGAGATTGGCGTATCCAGGCGGACGGTGTTGCGTGACATCAGCGCGCTGCGCGATGAGGGCTTTGTCATTTATTCCGAACCGGGTCGCGGCGGTGGCCTGCAACTTAATTTGCAATCGGTTCAGACCACGCCGCGTCTCTCGGTCGCCGAGGTCTTTGCGCTGCTTGTCAGCGTTGCATCAATGCGGGCAGCCATGAATATACCGTTTTCAGGTCTTGCAGATGCCGGGCTGGCCAAGATTGAGCAGGCCCTGCCGCCCGACAAGGTGCACGACCTGCGCCGGTTTCTGGACTGCCTGTATGTCGGGCAGCTTTCACCACTGGTGGATATATCAGATATGAAAGCGATGGAGCCGACCTTGCTGCCCGCATTCGAGCAAGCTTTTCTCCAGCGGCTGCACCTGGGTTTCCAATATAGTGACGCAAAAGGGGGCGTAACCAATCGAGTTGTTGAACCGCAAGCCATGCTCATCTTGCCACCGCTCTGGTATTTAGTGGCCTGGGATCCTGCGCGCGAGGACTTCCGTCATTTTCGAATGGACCGGATCAGCAGACCGGAATGCATCCAGGGCGCACCGTTTCGCCGGCGGCGTGTGCTATTCGGGGATAGCGTCTCCCCGATCCGTGATTTACCTCGTTGACGTAGTTCTGACAGCCGCTAGAGCCACGGTAGCCGCTCGACCATCGTCACCTGCCAGCTTCCGATTGACCATTTGCACGCTGCCATTGGCCACGCAGACAAGCGGCTTTCGGCGGCGAATCCATCCTGTCTTGAGGGGGCGCTATATTTTCCATCTGACAACCTGCTATGCTGGACAGAACGGCCGGGTTCGGCCAAAAGCGGAAGTAGTGAGAATGAGGACAGATGGTTATGCTTCCAGTTATACAGATCTTCACAGCCATCATCAGTGTAGCGTGCGCCGTTATGATCGCCTTGTATGCAACGTGGTTGTTGATGCATCGGCTGAGGCAACGAGAGTCCAAACGCCTCGCGTTTAGGGATTGGGTTCGTCATCTCTTCGAGGCTGTTATGGGCCTCTAGGATTTATAGTGCTTGCAGCGGGGTGAATTTCCTCAAGCGGAACCTGGCAACGGCGGCAACCGGCCAGAAGCGGACAGTCGGCAATTGACCAATTAAGCTTTACTCAGAAAGTCAGCATGTCTCACCGTGATCCTTTTGATGTTATTTCATCCACCGTTGATCTGGATGATCCGGTAGCGCACGGTGATGCTCAACGCTTTATGGTTAACGCCCTGGCTCGGGTGATCGAATGTCTACCCGTTACCGCGCAGTCTTCTGTTTTGGCTGCTAAACGATATCTTGAGGGCGCGGCAACGGATAGCGAGGCCTTAGCTGTCCGGGTGAGGCTTTGGGAGACCATCCGAGGACGCGATATGTCGGATGACCCTGAGGTGTTGCGTATCAGAACCACGATTTGTGCGCTGCACGGCATGGACGCTGAAGCACCTTACGACAAGTTGGAGTACTTTCTGTTTTTTGGGAGCGCAGCGGCTTAAGCATGGTCGAGCTAGCTGGAGCTATGTTCGACACATACGGCGTTGTTTATCACGACGCTTAATCTGCTGCGGTGGCATATGTCGAATGCGTCAGATCTATGCCTGCTTCGGGGCGAATGCAGACGCGCTGAAGGTGTCCGGCAAGGCGTTATCGCTCGCCTCACCCCACCGGCTTCCTCTTCCCCTTCAACAAACTCCCCGCCGCATTTTCCTCGAACCGCCCAGCCTCTTCTATATAGCCATGCACGGTGCCGTCGTGGCGCCAGCCGCCCTGGCGCTTGATGGCCTGGAAATCGGCGCCGGCCCGGTGCGCGCTGGTGGCCATGCCGCGGCGCAGGCTGTGGCTCGATAGTTCCGGCACGTAATCGAGCCCGGCCAGCCGGGCGCAGCCTTCCAGTATCGTGTTGATGCTGCTCGCGTGCAATCCCTTTCCGCCCACATGGCCCCACTGGTTGACGGTGCGCAAGAGCGGGCCGCTGGCGATGCCCGCCACGCCCAGCCAGGCGCGCAAGGCCGTGACCGGGCAGCAGACGCCGTCGCCGAACGGGATCGCCTTGACGATACCTTCCCCCAGTTGATCCGTTTTCGAGCGGGGCAAGGTGATCACCAGGCCTTGCGGCTCCCACCGGATGTCTTCCAGCCTCAATCCCACCAGTTCGCTGCGGCGGAAAGCGCCAAAAAGCCCAGCTGCAGCAAGGCGCTGTCGCGCAAGGCCTTGTTGGTGCCCAGGGCGGCCAGCCTGGTGACGATCAGTTCCAGGTCTTCCAGGGCAGCGCCCTCGCCTTCCTTTTCGGCTTGCCGTGCAGGCGGGCGATGCCGGCCAGGGTCTTGCGCACGGTGGGCGTGGACGCGGGGTCGACAAAGCCCTGGTACACATGCCATTGCGACAGGGCCGTCAGGCGCAGGGCCAGGGTACGCGCGTTGAGGCCGTCCGCATACGCCATCAGGTAGCGGATGACGGTGGACTCGTCGGCGGGCAGCGCCCCGCCCCAGGCTTGGAAGTGGCGGATGGCGGAACGGTAGGTGCGGCGCGTGTTGTCGGAGGTGGCGGCGGCAAGAAATGCCTGGTGGCGCGCGGCCAGCTCGGCATCGATCAAGGCGCCGTGTAACGGCGCATCAGCGATTGCGGTGTTCTTTGACACGCCAACACGGCGTTTCAGGAGGGGCAAATCGGGCATGGCGGCAGCGAAATCGCGGTTTTGTACTGGGAGGGTCTCAGAATAGCATGCAAACCACCCCCATAACACGCGATAAGCAATCTTATCGTGAGTTATATTTATCAAGAACCATCAAAATTTATATCGTAATATTATTCGATATTACGTATCATGTACTACGTTACTAAATTTCGCTCATAGGTGATTTCATGGCCCGCACCGGTATTTTGTACTCTGATGTTATGAAAGCAGCCCAAATCGTCGCTGCCGATGGGCGCAATCCCACGGTCGACAATGTGCGCGAAGCGCTGGGCAGCACGGGCAGCAAGAGCACCATCGCGCCCCTGCTCAAACGCTGGAAGGAAGAATTCCAGGGCGCGGGCGCCGTGAAAACGGAGTCAGGCCTGCCGGCCGAACTGATGGAAGCGATGCGCGGCGTCTATGAAAAGCAGCAGCGCGACGTGGCGCAGCAGCTGGAAACGGGCATGCAGCAGAACCGCGCCGAACTGGACGCGGCGCTGGAAAAACTCAAGAAGACGGAAAGCGAACGTTTGAAATTGACGGAGGCGCGCGCCGCCCTCACCCAGGAATTGCGCGCCACCCAGCATGCGCTGGCGCAACTGAAGGAAGAACACCATTTCCGCGCCGTCACCCTGGCCACCCTGCACAGCGACAACGCGGGCCTGACGCAGCGCCTGGCCGACCGCGGCGAAGAAGTCGCCGCCCTGAACCGCCAGCTGGCGCAGGTGCGCTCGCAGTTCGACCATTACCAGGAAGCGGCCGCCGCGCAGCGCAGCGAGGAGCGGGCCCAGGCGGAGCAACGGATCAGCCGTCTGGAGCAGGACAACGCGCAGCTGCAGCAGCGCCTGCAAGGACAGCAGGCGACCCTGGTGCAGCAGGAGATGCGCCTGTCACAGATGCAGGCGGAACACGCGCGCCTGGCAGATGAGGCGGCCGCGGACCGCGCGGCGCTGGCCACCGTGCGCCCCGAACGCGACCAGTTTGAATTTCAATACCTGCAGGCGGCCGCCTCGGCCGACGCCCTGCTGGCCAAGCTCGATACGGCCTTGCTGGCGCTGAACGACGCCAAGGTGGCGCTGGCTGCACAGGACCGCCAGCTCGACATGCTGGCGGAAAATACCCAGGCGGCGCAGCAGCGCGCCGAAGCGCTGGCGCTGGAACGCGACGGCTTGCTGCGCGACAATGCCGGCATGGCCGCGCGACTGGCGTTGCACAACAAGGGGAAACGCGATGTTTGAACCCCGTCTACATGGTGTGGGATCTATGTGATGGTCCCGGACGGGCCGGGAGCCGCGTCCGAACCTATGCTCATAGGCGGCGGTTCAGCACGCTGTCGATATCGTGGGTTTTCAGCTCGACCTGGACCGCGCCGTCCTGCAGCCAGTAGCCGTCGCCTCCCCGCTGCAGCGCGCCCATGTCGAGCGTGCCCAGCGCTGGCGGGATGACGCCGGCAAGCAAGGCCGCCGCGTCGTCCCATGCCGCATACAGCAGTTTCAGGTACCAGCCGTCGTCGTGGGCAAAGGCGAGAAAGCGGCCACGCAAGGCGGCAGGCGGCGTGAGCGCGCCACGGTGGTCGAGCATCGCGGCCACGTCCGCGTCATGCAAAGCGGGTGCTGTGTCTTGCCAATCGGCCCAGGCATGGCTGCCGCAGGCGTACAGGTCTTCCTGGGCCAAGGCCGCCAATTGTTGTCGCGTCAAGGTCTGCCAGGCGGCAGGCCTTTTGATTGTGCCGGCGCGGCCCTTGCGCAGCACGATGCCGCCGGACTCGCCGAGGGCCGGGAGAAAATCCTTGAATTCGATGCCGGAAGCGACCAGCATGCGCTCGGCCGGGTCGTGCCAGATATACAGATAATGTCTCAAGTGGTCGTTCGTTTCGGTTTGGGTGTCGTATTCAAAGCCACGGCGGCGCGTATCAGCGCCTTGAACGCCGCGGCATCGAGATGCTCGCCTTCGTGGATGTCGATGGCCCGGCGCGTGTTGCCGTCCAGGCTGGAATTGAACAGGCCGGCCGGATCGGGCAAGGCGGCGCCCTTGGCGAAGGTGAGTTTCACGGCCAATTTGATCAGCGCGCGCACGGCGGCCTGCTGCTGGCCGACATCTCCTGCATGTAGGCCACGATGGTCTCGCGGTCGGCGGCAAACTGGCCTGCGGCGCTGCGCTCGATCTTCAGATTCACGAGGGGCAAGCGGCTCCTGCGGAACAACATCAGCCGATAGCCGTCGGCCGTCGATACCGGCCGCTCCCCCGCCGCCATCTTGACGACGCGCGTGGGCGCACTGCGCGGCGAGCAGCATGGGGATGGCAAGCAAATGGCGGAGTTTCATGGGGCGGTATCAGTCATCGGGCCTAGGTACTGGCAGGATAACCGTCAATCTTGCTAGGAGGCAAATGATTAGTTCTCATCCTCTACACTCCCTTGGGAATAGCGTCTTAATATGAAATTCACCTGGCGCGCGTAGCATTCAAATTGGCAAGGCCCTCAGTGTGCAGCGCCTGCCATTTTCCTGCAGAACCATGAATGACATCGCTTTGACCTTGCACCACGGCGCCGCCGTGCCACGACCTCCCGCCAGCGGGCACCGCCTGAAAGCGGCCCTGGGCGCCCTCTTCTTTCCCCGCCAGCGCACGCGTTGGCAAGCCTTCCTCGGCAGCATGCCGGGCTTGAGCTCGCTGGCGCAGCTGCATCCCTGCCTGCGCTTCAAGATTTACCGCCCGTACGCCTCGCGCCAGCTCGGTTGCGCGGATCGCCTGGCCTTGCTGGAAGGACATTACCGCTTCCTGTGGCAGGCGGGTGCGCGTGCGCTGGTCGAACGGGCCGCGCGCGAACCCGTGGTGCTGGCCGCGCTCGACGGCAAGGACGGGGCGCTGTACCGTTTGCAGCTGACGGCCATCCACGACAGCTACCGCGAGGGCGAACTGTGCCTGCGGCTGACGCGCGACGGCCTGCCCCTGTACCTGGCCAGCTTCTTGTTCGTGCCGCGCGCCGATGGCGTCTCGCTGCAGCTGGGCGCGCTGCAAGGCTTGCGCTCGGAAGCGGGCAAGCTGGCCGTCAAGGACGCCACGCGGGCGCTGCACGGTTGCCGTCCGAAAAACCTGATGGTCACGGCCTTGCGCGATTTCGGCGATTTTTTCGCCTGCAATAACCTGTTCTTGATCAGCAATGACAACCGCATCGCCCTGAATGCCCGGCGCCGCCGCCATATCGCCGCCGATTACGACCTGGCGTGGCAGGAATTGCATGCCTTGCGCATGCGCGACGGCAATTATCACTTGCCCTGCGCGGCCTACCGCGTGCCGGATCTGGCCGGGGTAGCATCAAAGAAACGCGCCGATGCGCGCCGGCGCGGCGAATTGCTGCAAGGCATGGCCGCCGACATGCGCGCGCAGCTGGCAGCCATGATCGCCGCACCATCTTGCCAAAACGGCTATCTTGCCGGTGATGCTGTTATGCTGTATTCCGACCAATCACTTTCCTGACGGAATCGACGATGCCTCCACGTTTACGCACCCTGCTGCTGCCCATCCTGTCCCTGTCCGGCGCCGCCGCCGTGGCCGCGCCCACCCTCGACGCTGCCATGCGGGAACGGGCGGAAACATTGGTGCGTGACGGCAAGCATGCAAGCCTGGTCATCGCCGTGATCGACGGCAAGGACAGCGCCGTGTACGGCTTCGGCCGCGCGCGACCCGGCGACAAGGGCGTGCCCGATGCCGACACCGTGTATGAAATCGGCTCCGTGACGAAAACCATGACGGGCTTGCTGCTGGCGGACGCCATCGTGGCGGGCAAGGCGCAACTGGATCAGCCGGTGGCCGAACTGCTGCCCGCCTACGCCATCCCCGCGCTGGCGGGCCAGAAAATTACCGTGGGCCAGCTGGCCACGCACTTTTCCGGCTTGCCCCGCCTGCCCGCCAACCTGGCGCCGGCGGACATGCGCAATCCCTACGCCGACTATGCCGAAGGCCAGTTGCGCACTTTTTTGGCCGGCCATGCGCTGGCGCGCGCGCCGGGCGCCGCGTATGAATACTCGAACCTCGCGTATGGCTTGCTGGGCGCGGCCCTGGCCATGCAAGCCAATATGTCTTACGAAGAACTGCTGCAGGCGCGCATTTTCCGTCCGCTGGGCATGGCCAGCAGCTCGGCAGTGACGACGCCGGCCCTGCGCGCGCGCCTGGCGCCCGGCCACCTGGCCGATGGCAAGCCGGCCGCGAACTGGGATTTCCAGGCCATCGCGGGGGCTGGCGCCGTGCGTTCCAGCGCGCGCGACATGATTGCCTACATGCAATCGTACATGCGGGCGAGCAGTCCCGCGCAGCAGCTGGCCGTGCAGCCGCGCCGGGTATTGGCGGGCGAAGGCGATGGCGACGGCGTGAAAAAGATCGGCCTGGCGTGGATGCTCGACCAGGTCAAGGGCGAGCCCTTTGCCTGGCATAACGGACAGACGGGCGGCTATGCCAGCTTTGCCGGCTACACCCTGGACGGCAAGCGGGGCGTGGTGGTGCTGAGCAGCACGGCGCGCGACGTCGATGGGCTGGGCGTGGGCGTGCTGCTGCCCGGCAGCCTGCCGCCGCCGAATGCCCCGGCGCCGAAGGAAATCGCCATCGCCCCGGCCGAACTGGCGCAATATGCGGGCCAGTATGCGCTGGCGCCCACGTTTGTCCTCAGCGTGCGCCAGGGTCCCGACGGCTTGCTGGTGGGCGCCACGGGCCAGGGCGAAGCGCCCGTGTATGCCAGCGCGAAAGACACCTTCTTTTACAAGGTGGTCGAAGCGCAACTGGTATTCCAGCGCGACGCCCAGGGTGCCATCACGGGTGTCGTCCTGCACCAGAACGGCCAGGCCATGCCGGGCAAGCGCAAACCTTAGCAAAGCGGCAAAAGTGGCATAAAACTCAGGCGCCCTTCATGTTGGCGCCGTATGCTTCCCAGGGCATGCCAGCCGCCTTATCCAGGCGCTGGCGCCTATGGCCCACCCTGGACAAGGTTTCCCATGACACCCAATTTCGCCCTTCTCCCCCTTTGCCTGCTCGGCGGCGCCGCCCTGGCCGCGCCCGTCCTGGACGACGCCGTGCGCCAGCGCGCCGAGGAACTCACGCGCACGGGCATGCTCCCCAGCATCGTCATCGCCGTGATCGACGGCAAGACCAGCGCCATCTACGGTTTTGGCAGCGTGCATGCCGGCAAGAATACCAAGCCGGGCGCGGACACCGTCTACCAGATCGGTTCCGTCACCAAGACCATGACGGCCTTGCTGCTGGCCGACGCCGTCGTCGAAGGCAAGGTGACGCTCGACGAGCCGGTGGCGGTTGTATTGCCCGGCTATACCATGCCGGCCTTCGACGGCAAGCAGATCAGCCTGCTCGACCTGGCCACGCATTACTCCTCGCTGCCGCGCCTGCCCGACAACTTCGCGCCGAAAGACCCCGCCAATCCGTATGCGGACTACACGGAAGCGCAACAGCGGCAGTTTCTCGCCGCCTACCAGTTGCCCCGCGCGCCGGGCACCAAATTTGACTACTCGAACATCGGCTATGCCGTGCTGGGCACGGCCCTGGCCGCACAGGGCGGCATCAGCTATGAAGCGCTGCTGCAAAAGCGCATCGCCGTGCCGCTGGGCATGCGCTCGACCTCGAACACGCCCACGCACGGCATGCTGGCGCGCCTGGCGCCCGGCCACTTGCTGTCGGGCGAGCCGACTCCCGCCTGGGATTTGAACGTGGTGGCGCCGGCCGGCGGCGTGTATTCGAGCGCGCGCGACATGGTCGCCTACCTGCAAGCGTACATGTTCAAGCCGCTGCGCCCGTATGCGCTGGCCATCCAGCCGCAGCGGGCGCTGGCGTCCGGCGGCGAGACGAAAATCGGCCTGGCCTGGCTGCTGGAGCAGCGGCAGGGTCAAAGCTACGCCTGGCACAGCGGCCAGACGGGCGGCTACACCAGCTATGCGGCGTTCACGACGGATGGCAAGCGGGGCGTGGTGGTCTTGACGAACGCGGCGCGCGATATCGACGCCCTGGGCGTGTCCGCCTTGCTGCCGGGCACGCCCTTGCCGCCGCTGAAAAAACCGCAAGCGGCCATCGAACTGCCGCGCGCCGCGCTGGCCGAGTACGTGGGCGAGTATCCATTGGACAAGGATTTCACGTTGACGGTGAGCCTGGGCAAGCACGGCCTGGAAGCGGCCGGCACGGGCGTCGGTTCGGCGCCCCTGTTTGCCAGCGCGAAAGACGCATTTTTCTTCCGCGCCATCGAGGCGGACCTGGCGTTTACGCGCGATGCGGCGGGCAAGATCGCCGGCGCCGTGCTCACGCAAGGCGGGCAGGACGTGGTCTTGCCGCGCAAGCAGTAAAACCTAGGCTGCCGGGTCCAGCATGAATTGCTCGACCCTGGCGACGAACTGCGCCTTGCTGCGCGTGCGGAATTCACCGAGGAAGGCGTCGCTGCCCTGGACGATCTTGCCGTGGCGGTCGTATGCCACCTTGCCCATTTCCAGCACGAATTCGCCGGCGGGATCGTCTTCCGGCTCGAAGTGCGAATTGAAGCAGTAACCGCTGTCGCGGCAGCTGCCCCACAGCAGCAGCGCGCTGCTGAACCATTGCATGGTATCCGGGCCAGGCTCCACCTCGAACAGGGTGTTGACGGTGATGTGCCAGCCGCCCGGGACGCGCAGCGGCTGCAATGGATAGGGAAAGCGTGGCTGTTTCATGTGGATGATGGCAGGCGGCGGCTTGCGTAAAAGGCGAGGAAGTCCAAGGCCGGCAGCGCTTTCGCAAACAGCCAGCCCTGGCCGAATTCGACCTTGCGTTCCAATAAATAATCGGCTTGCTGCCGCGTTTCGATGCCTTCGGCCACGATCAGCATGTTCAGGGTGCGGGCCATGTCGATGATGTGCGGCGTGACGCTGCTGGTGGCCGCGTCCGTGCCGATGGTGTCGACGAAGGATTTGTCGATTTTCAAGGCGTCGAGCGGCAGGTTTTGCAGGCTCGACAGGCTGGAATAGCCGGTGCCGAAGTCGTCGATGGCCACGGCGTGGCCCCGCGCCCTGGCTTTTTCGATGGTGGCGCGGGCCGCTTCCACGTTGATGAAGCCCCGCTCCGTCGCTTCCAGCCAGATCTGCTGCGCCTCGATGCCCGTGCCGGCCAGGGCGCGTTCGAGCACGTCGAGCACCCGCCCCGTCTCGATGTCGCTGGCGCACAGGTTGATGGCGATGTGCAGCCCGCGGTCGGCCAGCAGCGCGGCGCGCATGTCGGCGATGACGCAGGCGATCACCTGGTCCGTGATGGGCAGGATGAGGTCGCTTTCCTCGGCCACGGGGATGAACAGGTCGGGCCGTATCATGCTGCCGTCGGGACGGCGCCAGCGTATCAGCGCCTCGGCGCCCACGCACACGCCCGTGTCGAGCGCGATGATCGGCTGATAATGGACAAAGAATTCGCGCCGCTCGACCGCCGTTTCCAGTTCGCCGCGCAGCGACAGGCGCCGGCGCGACAGCCACACGACGACGCCGACGATGAAGGCGGCCATCAGCAGGCCCATCGGCAGGAGCAGCAGCTGTTCGCGGCGCAGCCTGTCGTTCAGCTTGCTGCGCGGTTCGATCATGACGGCCGTCAAGCCATCGCGGTACAGCATCGCGTGGATACTGCCGTCGGGCGCGGTGTCGACGGCCGCCGGCAGCCCGGCGAGCAAGCTTTGCACCAGCGCGGGGTCGGGATGGTGCAAGGTGTCGAGCACGCCTTCCTTGCCGATGGCCACGGCCATCTGGATATCGCTGTCGACGATGACGTCGGAAAAGCGCACGGGATCGATCAGCACCTTGTAGGCACGGTGGGACAGTCCCACCATGCGCTTGCCGCCGCTGACGACGGGGCGCAGGTTGAAATCGATGCCCATGCCGTTGGCCAGGGTGAAATCGGCGGGCGTGACGGCGATGCGCGCTTCTTCGATGCCCGTGGACGTGCATTTGAGCAAGCCGTTCTCCACGTAGCCGATATCGTCGATGCTGCGCGTGGTGATGGTGATGCGGCGCAATTGCTGGATATGCGCCTCCGAACACGGCGCCAGGTCCAGCGCATCGGCGCTGCGCAGGGCGACACCGGCCGAGGCGATGGAACGGTGGGCGCGCTCGAGCGCATAGCCGGCCAGCAGGCGCAGGCGTTCCTGCTCGCCCTGCTCGGCGCGCACGGACGACAGATAGAAGGCCAGGCTCAGTGGGGCGGCCACGCCGATGACGGCGACCAGCACGCTGGTCACGATAATGCGTTTTCTGCGCATGCGAATACCTGTGGTAGTTATATGATTGCTATGTATTGCTCGATGGCATCATATTACAGGCAGAGGCGGCGCACGCGGATCTTGCTGAAGAGTTACACTTTTTCCAGCTGTTTCTCCACGGTTATCGCCGGCCGCGCCAGCACGAACACCAGCGCCGCCACCACGCCCGCCAGCCCGCCGGCCAGGTAGAGCACGCTGGCAAAGCCGTCGATGAAAGCGTGGCGGGCCGCTTCCTGCGCCACGGCTTGCAGCGCGGGCGGCAGCTGGCCGAAGGCCTCGGCCGCGTTGCCGGCGACGATGCGCCCGATCATCTCGGGCGAGGCTTTCAAGCCGTGCAGCCACGCCAGCTTCTCAAACGAGGCGGCCGTGCGCATGGCCAGCACGGCGCCCAGCGCGCCCACGGCCAGCACGATGCCGACAAAGCGCGTGGTGGTGCTGATGCCGGAACCCATGCCCGTGCGTTCGCGGGGGATGCAGGCGAGGATGGCCTTCTGCGTCGTGCCGTTGAGTAATCCTGCGCCCGCGCCCGTGACGACCATGCCGGCCGCCACCCAGCCGTACTGCAGGCTGGCGGCGGCCAGGGCCGTGGCGACGTTGCCCACGGCGACGATCAGCAAGCCCGTTACCAATATGCCGCGGTCGTCCAGCACCCGCATGGCGCGCGGCGCCAGCCGGGACGCCGTCACCATGGAGACGGCGAACGGCAGCATGGCGCAGCCGGCCAGCACGGCGGAAAAGCCGAAGCCGTTCTGCAGGTACAGCGGCAAAAAGGTCATCATCACCTGCGCGGCGATGGCGTAGCCGAACATGCCCAGCACGGCGCCGACGAACACGCGCCGGCCGAACAGGCTCAAATCGACCATGGGCGCGCGCTGGCGCCGCTCCACCAGCACGAAGACCAGCAGCAGCGCCGCGCCCGCCGCAAAGCGCAGCATGGTGGCATGGCTGGACCAGCCCGCCACGCTGGCGTCGATCAAGCCCCAGATGATGCAGAACAGGCCGGCGGAAAACAGCAGCGCCCCCGCCGGGTCGAAGCTGGCGTTGGACGCATCCTTCGATTCGTCCACATGCTTGCGCACCAGCCACATCAATATGGCGACGACAGGCAGGTTCAGGTAGAAAATCCAGCGCCAGTTGATGGCGCTCGTGACGAGGCCGCCCAACAGGGGCGCCACCGTCATGGCCACGCCCATGGCCGCGCCCCACACGGACCAGGCACGCGCCCTCTCCTTTTCCGCGTGAAACGTGTGGCCGATGACGGCCAGCGCCGAGGTGAGCAGCAGCGCGGCACCGAGTCCCTTGACGGCGCGCGCCACGTTGAGCACGAACGGCGTCCACGCCAGGCCGCACAGCAAGGAGGCCAGCGCGAACACGGAGAGGCCCAACAGCATGACCTTGCGCCGTCCCAGGCGGTCGGCGATGCTGCCGGCCGGCAACAAAAACGAAGCGAACGCCAGCATGTAGGCGCTGACCACCCATTCCACATCGACGAAGCTGGCGTTGAGCGAGCGGGCGATCGACGGCAGCGAGACGGCGACGACGTTGGTGTCGAGCATGATCAGCGCGCACACGCCCGAGCAGGTATATAAAGTCCAGTTGGTATTCTTCATGCCTCGATTGTAAGCAGGCTGGTGTTATTTCCTGTTATAAGACAAGCGCCTTATAATTCACTCATGGTGAATACGGAAAAAGACATGGAATTGCGGCATTTCCGCTGCGTGCTGGCCGTCGCGCACAGCCTGCACTTCGCGCGGGCGGCGGCGGAACTCGGTATTTCGCCGCCCGCGCTGACCAAGCAGGTGCAGGAAACGGAACAGTTGCTGGGCACGCGGCTGTTCCAGCGCAGCAAGCGCGCCGTGTCCCTGACGGCCGCCGGCGAATTGTTCGTGCTGGAAGCGGCGCGCGCGCTGGAGCAGCTGGCGCAGGCGCAGGACGTGGCGCGCCGGGCGGGACGGGGCGAACTGGGACGGCTGGAAATCGGCTACGTGGCCTCGGCCGCCTATGCCGGCGTGCTGCAGGGCCAGTTCGCCCGCTTTCGCGCCAGCCACCCCGGCATCCATATCGCTGCGCGCGAATACGCGATGGACACCCTGCCCGGCTTGCTGGACCAGGGCCGCGTCGATCTGGCCTTCGTGCGCCCGCCGCTGCACCTGCCGGACGGACTGGGCAGCGTGGTCTTGCTGCGCGACCGCTTCGTGCTGGCCGTGCCGGCCGACAGCCCGCTCGCCGGGATCAACGTGGCGGCACCGGCCGCGCTGGCGCAGCAGGCCTTCATCGTGCCGGAACAGGAACTGGGCACCATGGAAGTGAGCCGGCGCGGCGGCTTTGCGGCGCAGGTGGTGTCGCGTCCTGGAAGCCTGGTGGCCGTGCTGACGGAAGTGTCGCTGGGCGTGGGCTGCGCCATCGTGCCCCATTCCGTGATGGCCAGCGTGCACCTGCCTGGCGTGGTGTTCCGCGAGCTGCAAGGGCCGCAGATCAGCTCTGAAATCGCCGTGGCCTTCCGCCGCCACGAACAGGCGCCCGCCGCGCGCGCCTTCATCGCCCAGCTGCGCGCTGTAGCGCTGGCTTAGCCTCGGTTCTTCAAGACGGCCACGGCATAGGTGCAAGCGGTGGCCGTTTCATTGCGGAATACGCAGTCGGCCGGCGGACCCAGTTCCAGGCAGTCGCCCTCGTCCAGCACGTGGCGCGTGTCGCCTTCGATGAAGACGAGGCTGCCGGACAGCGCCCAGATCAGCTGGCGCCGCGCCACATAGGCGGCGGCCGGCATGGCCACCACGGCGCCCGGCGGCAAGGTAATGTGCACGAGGTCGAGCGGCATGTCGGAGGCCGGCGACACGTGGCGCCGCACATAGCCGCTCTGCGGGTCGACCCACACGGGCTGCTCAAGCTTGCGCAGCAAGCGTCCCTCGCGCATTTCCGCGCGGGCGATCAGTTCGGACATGCTCAGGCCGAAGGCGCCCGACAGGCGCGCCAGCAAGGTGGCCGTGGGACTGCAGTCGCCCCGCTCCACCTTGTGCACCATCGCGCGCGACACGCCCGAACGGGCCGCCAGCTCCGTCAGCGACCAGCCCAGGCTTTCCCGCTCGAGGCGTACCCTGGCCCCGATGCGCTGGTTCAATTCGTCTGGTTTAGTGGACATGTATCGGCATCCATTCGGATTTTATTGGACAAGGCGTGGGCGCGGCTCTATGATTTGTCCATTATAGTAGACGACCAGCAAGGAGATCAACATGCACGTACGCGATGCCCACGCGGGCGATATCGAGGCCATCACGGCCATCTACAACGATGCCGTCAGCAATACGCTGGCCATCTGGAATGAACGGACGGTTGACGCGGCCAACCGCGCCGCCTGGCTGGCCGACCGCGAGCGGGCCGGCTATCCCGTGCTCGTCGCCATCGATGCAGAGGAAAAGGTAGCTGGCTACGCCTCGTTCGGCGACTGGCGCCCGTTCGAGGGTTTCCGCCATACGGTCGAGCATTCCGTGTATGTGCGCGCCGATCGCCGGGGCGCCGGGGTCGGCAAGGCCTTGATGGGGGAGTTGATTGTACGGGCGCGCGGCCTGGGCAAGCACGTGATGGTGGCGGGCATCGAGGCGGGCAATGCCGGCTCGATCGCCCTGCACAAGCAGCTGGGCTTCGAGGAAGTGGGCTTGATGCGCCAGGTGGGCACCAAGTTCGGCGCCTGGCTGGACCTGGCGTTCCTGCAGCTGCAGCTCGATGCGCGCAGCGATCCGGACGGCATCGCGCCGGCCGGATAAGGTCACGCCGGCATCAGGGATCGATCTCCGGCGGCGGGCGGCGCAGCGCCATGTGTTCCCACACGGCCACCAGTACCAGCACGCAGCTGGTGATGCAGGCCAGGGTCAGGGGCGCATACAGCCGTCCGTACGCCATCGGGATCAGCGCCAGGATGATCAGGATGCCCAGCAGGTGCGACAGGGGCGGCGCGGCGCGGTCGCTGCTGACCCATTTGAATAGCGCATTGCCCAGCAGATACAGGATCGGGCCGCCCAGCAAGGCGCTGATGCCGGCGAAGCTCGCTTCGTCCGGATGCACGAGGGCCAGTTCATCGGCCACGGCGGAAACGATCACGCCGCCCACGATCAGCACGTGGATATACGTGTAGGCCTTGCGCGCGATGCGGCCCGGGTCCTTCGAGTGGGCGATGCGGTGGTGGCCCGCCTCGGCGCCCGTGTCGAAATAGATCCACCACATGGCGATGCTGCCGACCAGGGCCGACAAGAAGCCCAGCCAGTTGCCGGCCGTCCATTCCAGGCCCGCGAACGTGGCGCCCGTCACCAGCAGGGATTCGCCCAGGGCGATGATGACGAACAGGCCGCAGCGTTCGGCCATGTGGCTGCCGTCGACGTCCCAGTCGGCCGTCGTCGAGCGGCCCAGGCCCGGCATGCCGAACAGCATCCAGGGCCCGGCCAGGTCGATCGCCAGGGCCGCGGCCCACCAGAAGATGCGCTGCTCGGGCGACGCGATGCCGCCGGCGATCCAGAAGATGCCGGACAGCACGGCCCACAGGGCGATGCGCTGGAAATTGCGGCGGCGCGCCAGCGCTTCATGGCGCACGGCCCACCAGGCGAACAGGGGCCGGCCCACCTGCATGGCCACATAGGCGAGCGCGAAACCGAGGCCCCGTGTGCCGAACGCTTCGGGAATCGAGGCCGACATGATCAGGCCGCCCAGCATCAGCGCAAACAGGCTGATGCGCACGGGAATGCGCTCGGGATCGAGCCAGTTGGTGATCCACGAGGTAAAAATCCACACCCACCAGACGGCCATCAGCAGCAAGCCCGTCTGCAGCCAACCCATGGCGCTCAGGTGCGCCAGCAAGCCATGCGACAGCTGTGTCACGGCAAACACGAACACGAGGTCGAAGAACAGCTCGATCATGCCCACCTTGCCGCTGTCCTGCGCGCCGCGCTGGCGCAGCAGGGAAATGCGATTATTCATTTTTTCCTTGCATAAATACGGGAGCGGCGCCCGCGGCGCCGGCCAAAACGGCACGATGATAGCAGATGGGGATGGCGGTCGTGGCGCCGCGCCGCGGCCGCCATGCGTTTGCTCTTCCGGCCGAATTTCGCTACGATGGGCCGCATGCGCGGGACACCACCTCCACCATGTATCAGCTGAATTGGCGCGGCCCCTGGCTGGCTGCCGTGCTGCTGCTATCGCTCGGCGGCGACGCCCCGGCGCTGGCGCGCCAGCTGGCCGAACCGGCCCCCGCGTGCCGGGCGCCGCAAACCATGGCGCTGACGGTCAACAGCGACGCCGTCGCCACGGCCAGCAACGATATCAATGACAACACCCTGGTGGCGCTGCGCGCCAACGGCACCGCGTACTGGACGGTTTTATTGTCGACAGGGACTATCCTGCTGCAGCTGGACGCCGACCGCGGCGATACCATCGTGACGTTCCAGAAAGGACTGACCCTGCGTTTCCAGGCGCTCGGTCCGCAGCAATATCAAATCCTCATCGATGGCCCCATCCTCGATGACGGCACGCAATACACGCTGACTGGCAAGGTGGTGGCCGTTTTTGAGCGTTGTCCGGCCCTGCCCGCGCCAACCGCGCCGTAAACGGTCGATAAATGCGCAGTAAATCCCCGCATGCCCTCTATTTAAATCAATAAACCGTTTATATTCAATTGCATTCCCTGCCTGCCTAGGCCCGGCTTGCCTGCCGCCGCGCCCGGATGCCGCGCCATTCTTGCCTTTGCGACAATTCGAGAGAATCGCGCAAAAAAATAGGCATAGAATCGCTACTCGTGATGCGCATCAACCGGCATGCTTATATGCCGAATAGCCGGAAACTATTTTTTGAATAAGTAAATAAGAAATATATTCATCCATTCCGGATTGATGAATATCAAATGTCTTGTCTTTATTTGAAATTGCGTATTGTCCTGCCATATTTTTATGGCATGGTCGCAAAGCCGTTGCCATACCGTTTCCACCGACTTACCCAACTGCCCCGGACCTGTCGGCCACGGGGCGCCCACCGCAAGTGCAGGCCGATATCACCTCATGGAGAATGTCATGTCTAACTTACCTCGCGTCGAAGTCACCAACCATACGCTGGCCGCCGGCCAAAGCGTCACCACCAACACCACGCCGAACAGCCTCGCGCTGTCCATCGCCAGCAGCGACAGCAACAACCAGACCGGCATCGCCTTCCAGTTCCAGGGCCGCACCACGTACTGGAATCCCAGCGTCAGCACCGGTTTCACCACGGCCAAGCTGGCCAGCGACACGGGCAATGGCGTCGTCACGTGGAAAGCCGGCCTGACGGTCACCTACTCGCCGCAAAGCACGGGGCTGTACAACGTGCTGCTGTCCGGCGACATCGTCGACAGCGGCACCGTGTATACCTACACGGGCTTCGTGCTGGCCACCTTCACCTCCAACTCGCAGTAAGCGGCGGTTCCGCGTCCGCCTGCGGGCGGGCGCCCCGGATGGCCGCCCGCCACCGCATCCAGGCAGCCCGCCTGGCCATCCGCCGCCCTTTCCGGGCCCACCCGTTGTAAACGATTGCGATGCCGCGCGGCGCGCCATGCCGCCGCATCGCAGCCCGAGTCGCGTCTTGAGTGGAGGTTGTCATGGGTTTCAGCTTCGTCGCCACCGATCCCGCCAGCAAGGTCAGCCTGTATGAAGCGCCGCCGCAGGCGGGCCATGCCTGGGCCGGCTATTTGCTGCCGCCCGTCGCGCCGCCGGCCACGCCCCCGGACAGCATCGGCTATGCCGACAGCCTGTCGCCGCAGCGCATGGGCAGCTACGTGTTCGCCAGCGCCCGTCCGGCGGCACTGGAGGCGGCGCCCGGCCCCTTCATCGCCGCCCTCGCCGCGTATATCGACCTGCAGTCGTCGGCGCCGGGACTGAACCTGAACGCGCTGCTGTGGCTGCGCGACGCCGATGCGGCGCCGGCCGATCCCTTCAAGAACTACGGCTGCAGCTACAGCTATAACCCGCTGACCAAGGGCTTTGCCACCAGCACCAATGTCAATTTCCGGCTGGGACAGGACCTGCTGTTCAACGTGCTGTCCGGCGTCGGCCTGTCCATCGACGCCGCCAACGGCAGCCTGCGGCTGTCCGCGCCGCTGGCGACGCCGCCGGCGCTGGCCTTCCAGCGCAACGCCGGCGATATCGGCATACGCGTCACGGGCAGCGGCAATACGATCCGCACGTTCGTGCCACTGGAGGGCGCGAATGCGGGCTGCCTGACGTTTACGGCCACCGTCAACCCTGCCGTCACCTTCGGCCCAAGCGGCCTGGCCGTCGGCTTCCCCCTGAGCGCGCGCGACACGGCCAGCGGCCAGCTGCAGCAGCTGTTCTACCCGGCGCTGAGCGCGCCCGCCGCGCTGCCGGCCAGCCTGGCCTGGGTCGGCACGGTCGACCCGCTCGATCCCTACAATCAGAAGCTGTCCGCCCAGGCCAGGCTGGAAGGCGTATTGCGCTGCGGCTTGCTGCCGGCCGGCCAGCCCGCCTTGCCGTCCACCTACCGCACGGCGCTGGGCCATGCGACGGCCTTGCTGCCGCTAGGCGCCGCCAGCGGCCAGCCGCCCGTGGTCGGCCTGCAGTCGGGCGCCCTGGCCTTTGGCTGCGCCGCGCGCTCACCGTCTGCGCCCGCGACCAGCAAGGCCCTGGTGACGCCGGCCGGGCGCTTCGGCCTGAGCGCCAGCGGCCAGGCGGCGGGGACGCAGATAAACTTGTTATGCGGCATCTTCGGCTCTGAACAGCTGAGCATGACCACCTATGACGGCGCCGCGCCGGAGAATGACAGCCTGCTGTTCGTGCCCGCCTCGCCCGCCTTCGCGCCCGTCTTCCCGTTCCAGGCCGCGACCCTGGACTTGCCCGATTCCGGCAACGTGGCCACGCCGCTGACGGCCGATTACCTCAGTTGCTGGGCCAGCGTGCTGAAGGGCGGCGCGGCCATGCCGCAATACCATGCGGAGCCGGCGGGCAGTCCCATGTACGGCCTGCCGCCGGCCGCCCGGGCGGCCGCCTTGCTGCGCGCCGTGGCCGCCGACACCGTGCTCGCCTCGACCCCGCCCGCGCTGCCCGTGCCGCAGGGCGCCGCGCACGCCTTTCCCCTGCTGCCGTACGGCGGCGCCGTCAGCGGCGGCCCGCTGGATATCAGCGCCTCCCTGCTGTCGAGCTTTGAAAGCAGCATCGTGGCCGCCACGCGCAAGGCCGTCATTTCCAGCGGCGCCGGCGCCACCTGGCAGGCGCGCGCGGCGGCCAGCCGCCGCGTGCGCGGGCTGGCCGCCGGCGAAGCGGTGGCGGAAGCGCCGCACTACCGCACCACGCCGCAGGGCGCCGTCGCCACCGTGTCCAGCCAGCAGCAGGACCAGGACGCCTTCCTGTCGGTGACCCTGGGCCAGACCCTGGGCGCCGGCGGCCAGGTCTTGCCGTTCGGCTTCCGCTTCCCGGACGCCACCTTGCAGGATGCCTTGCAGACCAACCAGCTGTTCCTGGTGGCCGTCAACGCGGCCCACCTGTCGGACGGCGGCGCGCGCTTCGACAATACCGTGGGCATCGCGGGCTGGACCATGCAAGCGCAGGTGGGCGTCGGCGTGACGCCCACGTCCTACCGCAACGTGATGCTGCTCAAGTATTGCAGCGGCAGTGTCAGGGAACGCGTCGCCAATCCGAACGCCTGGTCGGGCGCGCCCGATTTTTCGCTGGCCGCCGACGCCGGCCCCGGCGTTCAGGGCATCGCCTACACGGGGCTGTCGCAGTGGCTGCAGGATCTCATCGAAGCGGCCGAGGTGCTGGCGGCGGACAAGCCCGAATCGCCGTACCGGCATTTCCTGGAACTGGTCAGCGATCCCGCCTGGACGGGCGTGCTGGTGCTGCAGGCGGACCTGGATCCGTCCAGCCTGCCCGCTGGCCTGCAGGGCATCGCGGCCGGCCTCGACCTGACGCGCTTCGTCGCCCACCATTTCGGCTTCACGGCCAGCCGCGTGACGGTGCATGGCGACGGCAGCATCACCCTCGACGGCAATTCCAGCACCTTCGGCCTGGTCGACTACCAGGACCCGGCCTTCGCCGCCGGCCAGCGCAACGGCTTGCCGCCCGATACGCCCATCGCCCTGCCCGACACCGACAACTATGCGTTCCGCGTGCTGCAATTGCAGGTGCTGTTCGACAATGCCGTCATCAAGACCTTCAAGAGCTACGTGCAGCTGGCCGTGAATGGCCTGCTCGGCTCGCGCGTGACGGCCACCACCTTCGGCGGCAATGCGATGCCGAACAACGGCGTGGTCCTCGACGGCAGCTATATCGACCAGAATGGCACCGGCATCTACATCTTCGAGCAAGCCACGCCGTCGATATTCAGTCTCGACAGCAACCTGCTGCGCCACGTGGCTTTCCAGCGCATCCAGTTCAATTGCCTGGGCACCACGGACGCGGGCGCGACCGTGCTGAACCGTTTTTCCGTCTGGGGCACGCTGGACTTCGCCAGCCTGGACGACCGCACGGGCGCCGCGCTGGACCTGTTGTCGTTCGGCGCGCTGGCGCCGGACCTGCCGCCGGACGGCGAAGGCCTGGCCTTTTCCAACCTGGTGATCGACATGCGCTATCCGCAGACGACGCCGTCGGCCGTGCGCTTTGACGAGGTGACGGCCAACCTGGCCTACGACCTCGACGCCAGCCAGGCCAGGCCGGACAGCCTGTTCAAGGGCTTCGGCCTGGAACTGTCGGGCTTTATCGCCGCCGCCGACGGGCAAAAGCCGGCCGATTTCGGCTTCCTGCCCGTCAGCACGGCGCTGAACCTGGGCACGCTCGGCGGGCCCTGGCACGGCGTCGTGTACGACGTCACCATGGGCGGGCCGGGCGCGCTCGTCTCGGCCGCCGGCTTCCATTCGACCCTGCTGCTGGCCTGGTCGCCCGCCAGCACGGCCGGCGACGACGAGCAAGCCGTCTTCGTCGGCCTGTCGCTGCCGGGCGCGGCACCGGGCGCCAGGCTGATCAGCCTGCAAGGCATCTTCAAGCTGGCCATCGACAATATCGGGCTGATGCGGCAAAAAGTGCCCGGCGGCGACTCCTACTATTATTGCCTGCGGCTCGACAACATCGCCATCAAGTTCCTCGGCATTGCCAAGCTGCCGCCCGACGCGAACATCCAGTTCTTCCTGTTTGGCGACCCGAAGAATACGGGCAGCCTGGGCTGGTATGCCGCGTACATCGCCGATGCGGCCGCCCGGCAGGAGCCGGAACTGTCCGCGCTGCCATTGCCTGCCATTTCATTGGGGAGCGCAGCATGACCAACGTCGTGTACTGGAATATCGAGAACTTCGGCATCAACAAGGTCAACAATCCCAGCCGCAAGCGGCCCCGCTATGGTGAAGGCGGCCGCTGCGGCGGCAACCTGCCGGCCGTGGCCGCGCAGCAGCGCTGCAACCACATCCTGACCATCCTGCGCGCCACGCAGCCCGATATCTTCGTCCTGATCGAGGTGTCGGCCAGCGCGGCCGGCGCCGGCGACCTGGCGCCCGACACGGGCGGCCTGCAGGGCGCGATCTTCCTGCTGCAACAGCTGCGCAACGACGTCGCCGACCCCAACCGCAATGCCTGGCGCATGGTGCCGCCGCTGAAAGTGGGCACGGGCGGGCGCACGGAATCGGTCGCCGTGCTGTACCGCGGCATATCGGGCACGGTTGGCACGCCCACGGAAGTGCGGCGCTATTTCACGGGGCCGAACGTGTGGACGGGCGGCGGCGTGTCGGCCGTGGCGGCCGGCGCCGTGCCCGCCGCCTACCCGGCCGGGGGCGCCGGCGCGTCCAACATCCAGGATTTGCTCAACCCGCCGGGCCAGCCGGCGCGCACCATCCCGGCCGGCGCACAGTACAACGGCGGCCTGGCCGAGGGCATGGCGGCGGCGCGCATCGCCTTCGCGCCCGCACTGGCGCCAGCCACGCCGCCCATCGCTGGCGGCCTGGTCAATTTCAACGGCTTGCGCCAGCCCTTCATGGTCAGTTTCGTGGAAACCAACCAGGCCAACGCCATCACGCGCAACCTGACCCTGTTTGCCGTGCATGCGCCGCCCAACCACGGCGGCGCCACCAATTTCATCAATATCCTGCTGCGCGGCGTGCTCGACGTGGCGGCGCCGCCTGCCGGCGCGCCGCACAATGAAATCAAGCTGATCTGCGGCGACTTCAACCTGAACGCCATCTACGCGCAGCCGCCCGCGGCGGGCGGGCGGACCACGGCCTACGACCAGTTGCGCGCGATCAACTACATACCGCTGCTGGACCCGCCGCCCGTCATGCCGGCGGCCGCCAACCTGACGCTGGACGCCTACCAGGGCTACCTGGCCACGCATATCCGCCCCAAGCGCACCAAGCAGCAGCTGACGCAGCAATCGCGCTTCCTGTGGTCCGACAATACGGCCGGCGGCCCGCTGCTGGCGTCGCCGTATCCCGGCTATAACTACATTGGCAGCGATATGGTCAGCAACTTTTTCTCGATCGACAATATGCTCGTCAACCCGCTGGTGCCGGCGAATAACTACCAGTTCACGGTGATGAATCCCGTCTCGGGCACGCCGTTCGCGCTGGCGGGCGCCATGCCCCCTGGCGTGCCCACCGGCACGCGCCCGCTGCCCGCGCAATTTCCGAACGTGCCTGCCGGCATGGCCTGGCCGCAATCGCCGGCGGCCGTGTATGCCGTGGGCGAGGCGCGCACGCTGAACGGCTGGGCCAATTACGGCTACCTGCGCAGCACCAGCGACCACCTGGCGCTGTTTGCCGTGCTGTAGACAGAGCGTCCGGGCGGGTGCGAGCGTCCGCCCTGGACATCATGACTGATTCAAGGAGCAAGTTCGTATGGCCACCACCGATACCGCGCTGGAAAACCTGCAGCAAGCCATCGTCAACGCCGCCAGCAGCGGCCCGTTCGCCCTCGATGCCGCCTTCCTGGAAGCGGGCCTGGCCGACCCGGACGTCGCGCCGCCCGAAAAATTCGACGCCATCGTCGGCCAGGCCTTCCAGATCGACGCGGCGCGGTTCCTGATCAGCTGCGCGGCCGCCGACGTGGGCGCCGTCAGCGACGGCGTGTTTACGGTCAGCAAGGCGAGCCTGCCCTTCATCGGCGGCCTGCTGCACACCCCCGCCACGCTGGTGTTTTCCACGCAGCCAGCCGCCGCGCGCGCGCCGGGCGCCAACGACGATGACGACGGGGATGACGCGGCCGTGCTGGTGGTGCAGGTGGCCGCCAGTCCCGCCGACTGGAACTGGGACAGCAGCTTTCCCTTCATGGGCGGCTGGCCGTTCAGCGAGTTGCCGCTGGCGGACGCGCTGCTGGTGTTTTCCAGCGCCGACGGCGTCTATCCCTGGGGCGGCGACGGCGCGCTGTCCGTCACGGGCGGCGCCAAGCAGAACCTCAGCGCCAGTGTAGCCCTGCCCGCCTTCGTGACGCCGTTTCTGGAACTGTTTTCCGACCTGGCGGCGCCGCCGGGCATGCTGCAGATCGGCGGCTACCTGGACATGGCGCTGTACGACGGCAAGACGTTCGAACTGGGCGGCCTGATGCCCAGCGGCGTGCTATCGGCCACGCTCAGCGAGCTCGACTGCACGTTCGCCGGCTACCTGCGCGTGGCCGCGCCCAGCCTGACCGTGACGATCCCGCCGCCCGTCGATGCGCCGCCGCCCGACGCCCTGCTGCTCGACGACGGCATGCAGCTGCTGCTGCGCGGCGAAGGCGAACCGGCCGACGAGGAAGCGGCCGACGGCGACCAGGCCGCCACGCTGGCCCTGACGGCCACGCTCAGCGTGGAAGGCGCGGGCGCCGCCGACTACACGCTGTCGCTGCTGCTGCAGCCATCGAACGCCGACGGCGACGGCAACTACACGGTCAGCCTGGAAGCGGGCAGCGACGGGCCGCCCCTCAGTCCCGGCGCCGCCATCAGCCTGATCGGCGGGGGCGCCAGCTATTTCCGCGCCACCCCGGCCGTGCTGCAGGAGTTCCTGACGTCGTTCGGCCTCGGCGGCATGACCATCAGCGGCAGCATCCCGCCCAAGGCGGCGCCCACGGTGGACCAGGTCACGCTGCAGCTGCGCAGCGTGCGCGATCTCAGCTGGCAACCCATCCCGGCGCCCACGCCGGCGCTGAGCTTTACCGTCACCTCGTTCTTCCTCGACTGGACGGCGTACCAGCCGCTGGCGAGCAAGGCCAGCGGAAAGTCGCGCTACGAATACCTGTTCGGCACCACCTTCACCCTGTTGCCCACGGTATTTCGCAACCTGGACGGCACGCCGGGCGGCGAATTCGAGGTGCAGTTCAACTCGGCGCAGCTGTTCCAGGCCAGCTTTCCCGGCAAGGCCACGCTGTCGGACTTCCTGTCCGTCGTCTCGAACGGCCTCGTCAGCCTGCCCGACAGCATCCAGGCCGAGGTGTCGAATATCGTGCTGAGCATAGACGGCGCGGCCCAGTCCTTCGCGTTTTCCAGCGACTACGCCATCAGCCTGTCCTTCCTGACGGTGGGCGGCGCGCCCATCCTGAGCATTTCGGAAGGCCAGATCAGCCTGTCGGGCATCAGCGCCACGGTGGCCGCGGACAAGCAGGAAGGCGCGTTGATCCTTGTCGACGCCGGCAAGGCGGGCGCCGGCACGGCCTGGGCCGGTTCCATTTCCGGCTTGCTGGGCGTGGGCGCCAGTTTGCAGGCGGCCGTCAGCGTGGCCTACAGCAGCCAGGAAACGCCGCCCCGCTGGACCCTCTCCGCCTCGCTCGCGCAGGAACTCGACGTGGGCGAGATGATCAAGCAATTCTTTGCCGCCGGCGGCATCTATGATTTCCCCGTCTTCTTGCCGGGCAACCTGAAGATTTCCGCGTTCGCCATCGAAGCGGTCATTCCCAGCGGCAAGCCCAGCACGGACCTGGCCACCAGCTACACGGTCGACACCACCTTCACCTGGCTGTTCCTGCTGGGCCAGCAACAGATCGGCTTGCAGAAAGCCACGCTCTCGGTGCAGTATGACGGCGCCAAGCCGGCCGCGCAGCAATTCTCGGGCAAGGCCGATGCCGTCTGGATCTATACCGCCATCAATCTGAAACTGGGCTTCGGCTATGCGTTCCAGCCGACGGACAAGGGGCCGAACCACACGCTGTACGTGAGCTGGGAAGGCTTCACGGCAACCTATACCAGCGGCAACGAGATGCTCAGCTTCACCCTGGCGGGCTGGTCGCTGGGCAGCCTGATCCAGGCGCTCGTGCGCACGCTGGGCGATCCGTATTTCGTGCTGCCGTCGCCGTGGGACTTGCTGAACCAGGTCACGCTGGACGGCCTGTCCATCAACGTGTCGCTGAAAAGCGGCGAAAAGAACCGCCTCAGCGCCACCTACACGCTCAGTTCGCCCCTCAACCTGGGATTCATCGTCATCCGCAGCATCGTCTTCAAGCGTAATACGGACGGCAAGGTGACCCTGGCGCTGGACGCCAGCGTACCGCCATTGCTCAAAGGCAGCATGGGCGACCTGCTGGACCCGAACAAGGGTCAGGACGTGGAAGAGATGCCCAGCGTGCCGGGCGCCGGTTCCAGCTATTTCAAGGTCTTCCTGCTGATGCTGGGCCAGCGCGTGGCCATCAACGGCGCGACCGACTTCAGCTCGACCAAGGCCGTCATCGACGCGCTGGCCGGCGTGCCGCCCACCACGGGCAAGAACAATCCCGTCAACCCGGGCAGCGGCGTGCCGGGCCAGCCGTATTACCAGCCGGACAGCAACTGGCTGATCGCCGCGCATTTCGGCGTGCTGCAGACCGCCGGCGTGTGGGCCGTCGACGTGCAGATCGTCTTCAACGATCCCAACCTGTACGGCTTGCGCCTGACCCTGGGCAGCCCCAAGATGGGCGGCCTGGCCGGCCTGGTGGTCGATATCCTGTACAAGAAGATCAGCGACGACGTGGGCCTGTTCCAGATCGACTTCACCTTCCCCGACAGCATACGCAACCTGAACTTCGGCGCCGTCAGCGTGGTGCTGCCGATGATCGGCATCAAGATCTACACGAATGGCGATTTCCTGATCGACATCGGCTTTCCCTACAATATGGACTTTACGCGCTCGTTCAGCTTCAGCGCCATCGTCTACGGCGTGCCGGTGATGGGCTCGGGCGGCGTGTATTTCGGCAAGCTGTCGAGCGCGACGGCGACGCAGGTGCCGAAAACCGAGCTCGGCTATTTCAATCCCGTCATCGTCTTCGGCCTGGGCCTGCAGCTGGGCCTGGGCTACAACTTCGTCAAGGGGCCGCTGAAAGCGGGCTTCGCGCTGACCGTGTTCGGCATCATCGAAGGCGTGATCGCCACCTACCATCCGTACGACCGCGCCAACGCCGTCGCGCTGGCCAACGCCGGCGCGTCCGGCAGCGTCCAGGAAAGCAGCTACTTCAAGCTGACGGGCACGTTCGGCGTGATCGGCATGCTGTACGGCGAAGTGGACTTGAAGATCATCAGCGCTTCGCTGCTCGTCAACATCACCGTGTCGGTGCAGATCGGCTACGAATCCTACCGCGCCATCCCCCTGTCCGTGACGGCCTCGGTGCGCATCAGCCTGCGCGTCAAGATCGACCTGGGCATCTTCAGCTTCACCATTTCCGTGGGCTTTTCCGCCACCGTCAGCGCGCAATTCCGCATCGGCAGCGACAGCCGCGCGCCGTGGGATGGCGGCGGCGCGCTGCGCCTGGACAGCCTGGCGCGCGGCCGCGCGCGCACCTTGCCGATGGAATTGCAGGCCGCCATGCTGCGCGCCGGGCCGCGCCGCCAGCCGCGCCGCGTGCTGCGCACCGGTGCCAAGCCGGTGCTGCAGCTGGTGACGGCGCCGCAATTCACGGTGCTGGCGCCGCAGGGCGCCACCGCCAGCAGCGCGCAGCAAGGCGCGTTCGTCTGCCTGTTCGCCATGGACGCGCCGGACCCGGCCGCCGGCGGCGCGGGAACGGGCACGACCTCGTTCGACCTGCTGTGCACGGCGTATTTCCCGTGGCTGCTCGACGCCTTGCAGCCGGCGGCGCGGGACGACGGCGCGCCGCTGGACCTGGCTGCCGCCGCGGCCGCCAGCGTCACGCTGGCGCAGCTGGTGGCGGGCATCCAGGTGCTGGCCGACCCCGCCATGCAGCCATTCGGCATGGGCGACCTGCTGCAATTGCTCGCCGACAGCTTCACCGTGAACATCAGCGCGCCGGGCGCCAATATGGACGGCGCCACGCTATTCCCCCTGTTCGACGGGCTGCGGCTGGACGTGCCCGACCCGCAAGGCGGCGCCGGCACGCAGGCGATCGACCTCGAGACCTACGCGACGGCGACGGAACAGTATCGCAGCACGGTGGCCGGCGTGCTGCGCCAGGTGGCAGCCAAGGTGGGCAAGGCGCCCGCCAGGCCCGCGCTGCTGGCGCAGGATGATGCCGAGCCCGAATCGATGGCGGCCTTCATCTTCGTCGACGTCTTCAGCCTGATCGGCCGCGCGCTGCTGCAATCGGCCATCGATGCCTTCGACAATTACAGCTATGCGCTGCAGCCGGGCGACAGCATCGCCGGCATCGTCGCCGCCTTCAACGGGGCCGGCAACGCCATCGACGCGGACGACGTGTCGCTGCCGAATGCCGCGTACCCGTTGAACGGCGCGCTGCCGCTGCAGGTCGGCGGCCTGTCCGCGGTGATCCAGGCCGGCGATACGCTGGCCGCCATCGCCGCCCGCTACACGGATCCGGCCGGCGCCGGCGGGCGCTGGCAAACCACCGCGGCCCAGCTGATCGGCGCGAATGCGGCGCCGCGCGCGCTGCGCACGGGCGTCACGCTGGTCTTCGACTTCGGCGCCGGCGCCGTCAGCCACGTCACCGCGCCCGGCGACAGCTTCGGCGCCATCGCCGCCGCGCTGGGCGTGCCGCTGGCCGCCCTGGCGCAGCAGGCGTCGCTGTATGCGCGCGCCGACCTGCTGCTGCCGACGGCCATCCTCGCCGTGCCGCCGCTGGCCTATGCCTCGGCCGCCGGCGATACCCTGGCCGGCATCGCCAGCCGCTTCGCCGCCACAGTCGCCGCGCTGGGGCGCGACAATGCCGGCGTCGCCAATCTGTTCGCCGCGGCCCCGGGCCGGCTGGCCATCGCCCGCCTCGACGCCTTGCCGCTGGAACAGCTGTGGCAAGGCGTGCAGGCCAGCGGCGCCGTGGCCCAGGCCGCCGGCCAGGTCGCGCGCTTCGTCACCTATGGCTTGCGCCTGCCGGTGGCGCCGGGCCTGAGCCTGTCGCCGTCCTTCCTGTATAGCAAGACGCAGACCGACTACGCGCTGTACCAGCTGACGGGCCAGCAATTCCCCACGCCCGCCAGCGCGGCCGGCGGCTACCGCATCGGCCTGGGACGCAATGCCATGTCGCATGGCGTCGCCCTCGATTTCATCACCTTCGCCGGCGCGCCCGGCACCAGCCTGCCCATCGACCTGGACGCCGCCTACGGCTTGCTGTCGGGCGTGCTGGCGTATGCGCAGGCGGGCAGCTTCGTGCCGTCGCCAACGCTGCAGATCCTGCCGCTGGCTTCCTTGCAGCCGCGGCAATTCCCTGCGGCAGGCTACGCCGCCTGGATCACCGCCGACCTGGCGCGCCTGACGGCCGTGACGTCGGGCGACGCTACGGCGGCGCGCGCCGCCGCCAGCCAGGCCACGCCCGCGCCGTATCTGTGGCAATTGCCCGACGCCATGCTGGCCAGCATCGCCCAGCGCCAGGATACGCTGCAGGCGCTGTACGCCGAGGCGCAATACGCGGACATGCTGGCCCTGATGCCCGCCTATCGTCCCCGCATCGGCAACACGCCGCCGAACAGCAGCAGCACGGTGTTCCAGGATGTGAGCGGCTATGCCTACGCCACGCGCGTGGACTTCCAGATCACGCGCATGCCGGCCGCCACCGTGGCCACCAACGACGCCAGCGGCACCGCATTGGCCAGCGCCGCTACCCTGGCCCACGTCTACGAGCTGGTGGGACCGTCGGCCGCCGATGCCCAGCGCCTGCAATACCTGCTGAGCGGCATGGCCGCCGTGGGCGAAACCCTGGCGGCCGGCCTGTTCCTGCTGTACAGCGAAGGCGGCAGCGACCAGGTGGCGCTGACGGGCCAGGCCGATGCCGACTACCTGTGCTTCCTGACGCAAACCAATCTGTCCACGGAAAGCCATCCGCCGGCCAGCCGCATGCTGCTGGACGCGGCGAATACCGCCTTGCCGCGCGGTATAGCCAACAGCCCCTCGCAATTCATCAAGCTGCTGTGGGAGCAATCGGTGGTGCGCGGCGGCGGCTACTATCTGTATTTCGAGGACATGGTGTCGGGCGCCGGCCTGCCCCCTTCCGTCTTTGACGCCACGGGCACGGCCACGCTGACCCTGGTGGTTCCGCTGGCGCGCCAGGCGGCGGGCGCCGCCGGCACCGTGCCGAACTTCGTCAACGCCCTGCTGACGACGCAGGCGATCGATCCGCAGCAGGATGTGCTGGTGTTCGAATCGCTGGGCAAGCCGGCCAGGACCCAGCCTTTGGCCAGTGCCGCCACGAGCACCCTGACCGCCCTGGCCGCCACATACGGCATGGGCGTGGGACAGCTGGCGCGGCAAAACGCCGTGCTGCCGCTGCGCGCCGGCGCCAGCGTGCCCGTGGCCGGCATCCTGCACCAGCTGAACCAGCAAGACATGGCCGCGCCCGCGCAAGCGCTCGAGCGGCTGGCCGCGTATTACTCGGCCGGCGCCACCCCGTTGAGCGCGGCGCAGATCGCGGCCTACAATCCCGGCGTGACGGTGGCGCTGGGCGCGACCATGCGCATTCCGCCGCTCGTCTATCGCGTGCCGGCCACCTCTGACGGTCCCGGCAATACCTTCGCCGCCCTGGCCGCCTACTATGGCCTGTCGGTGGACGCCCTGGCCTTGGGCGCGGCCGCCACCGAAGGCCTGTACGCCGATGGCGCCGTGCTCGACGTCGACAGCCTGGCCCTCGATGCGCAAGCGACCTTGGCGCCGGGCAACCTGTCGTTCCAGCTCGAGCGCACCAACGACGGCGTGCCCGTGCTGCCGCCCGATCCCACGCCGCAGCAACAGCGGCAATATGCGCAAGCGACCCTGTCTGCGCTGTACAACACGCTGTCGGCCGGCCTGGGCGCCAACCCGTATTTCCTGCCCAGTCCCTACAGCCTGCCCTTCGGACCGCAGGACCATGCGAACGACAGCGACGGCGACGGCGACGGCGGCGACGCCGGCGAAGCGCACCGCCGGCGCTATGCGGCCGCGGCCCTGGCCGATTACGACTACCGCCAGGCGCTGGGCTACCTGGGCAACGACAGCCAGGGACGGCCGTTCGCCACGCTCAATGCGGCGCCGGCCAATCCGCCGGCCGGCCTGCCGCCCGCCGCCGACAATCCCTATCTGGGCGTGGGCGGCCATGCGTCGCTGGCCCTGCGCTGGCAAGACTTGTTCGGCAACACCACCGTCACGCCGTTCGAGGCGCCGCCGGCCGGCTACACGGGTGCGCTGGACCAGGCCCCCGCCGCGCTGCGCTACACGGATCGCCTGCTGGGCCTGTCAGCCTGGCCGAAAGTCCAAGCCAGCTACCTGTATGGCACGGATGCGGGCGGCGCGCCCGCGCTGCTGCTGACCTTGCGCATGGATGGCCTGGCCTACGCCACGCCCGCCGATGCGATGCAAGATTTGCCCACCTACCAGCGCCTGTACTTCCAGCTGCACCAGGACTATACGGGCCTGGGCGTGCCCGGACTGAGCGGCAATGCGGTGAGCATCTGCCTCAGCAACTCCCTGCTGGCCACGCCGCTGCAGCCGCTGGGCGAGGCCCAAGCGCGGCAGGTGCGCGACTTCGCCGCCGCCTGCGCCATCTACCTGCAAACCCTGGCCGGCGGCGGCAGCGCCACGGCGCCCGCCGCCACGCTGTCGGTGCCGGTGCCGCTGGCGCAACTGGCCGGCGCCAACCGCATCGCGCTCGACGTGGCACTGGTGCTGACGCGCCAGGCCATCCTGCTCGATCCCGTGCTGGCGTCCCTGCCGGACGGCGCCAGCGTGGTCAGCGCCGTGCTGCCGCAGGCCGACACGGATGGCGGCGCGTCCAGCTACACCACGTTTGCCAAGGCGCTCGAAGCGTGCCTGAAGACGCCGCAATGGTCGATGCGCGCGGGCGCGGGGCTGACGCGCGTGGGCAGCGCCGGCCAGCAGACGCAGCAATTGTTCGCCGTGCGTTTCAGCGACACGCCCGGCCAGGGCATCCATTTCCGCCTGAGCCAGCAGGCCAGCTACTACGCGCCGCTGCCCGTCGCCAATTCACTGGAAAGCCGCACGGTCAGCATCGACGCCTATCCGGGCAATGCGCCGCATGCGCTGACGTTCAATAGTGTCGACCTGAACCTGTGGCTGCAAAGCTGTCTCGACGCCGTCGACAAGTTCCTCTCGGCCACGTATGCGCCGCCCGCCTACATCCTCGATCGCCTCAACGGCATCGCCGATCCGCTGCAAAGCGGCCAGCTGGGCCTCGTACTCAAGGCGAAACAGACGCTGGCCGACGCCATCAGCGCCACCGTCAGCCCCGTGCTCAGCAGCAGCGCCGCGGACGAAGCCACGCGCGTCAGCGCGGCCGCCACCATGCGGCAGCAGCTGCTGACCACCCTGGGGCCGGCCTTTGCCGCCGGCGCCGTGGTGGTGTACGGCGTGGACCAGGTCACGGGCGCGGACGGCATCTACGCGGCCGGACCGCCCGCGCTGTACGGCCAGCCCGCCGGCACGGGCGCAGCCGACGGCACCGCGGACGGCGCGGACGGCGACGGCAACCAGAACTACACCTTGTTCCCGACCCGGCTGCCGCTGCAAGGCGCGGCCGCGCCGGACCAGAGCCGGCTGTCATTCAACTTCATCTCGAAGAATGTCGAAGGCCAGGCCTATGTGCCGCTGGACTTGCGCTATCAGATCACGCACATGGAAATCGACCAGCAGTTCGTGCCCGGCATCGAAAACTACGCGCAAAGCCAGTGGCTGCTGTTCATCACCGGTCCGTTCGAGGTAGCGCTGGGCAATGGCACGCAATATATCCCCGTGCTGAACCGCGCCCTGCCCGTGCCGCCCACGGTCAACCGGCAGACCGCCACCGCGTCCGCCGCGCCGCAGGCCGGCCGACTGCGCCTGGCCGCAGACGGCTTGCAGCCGGCCCAGCTGGCCCAGTGGGATTACGGTTTCAGCTATACCTATCGCCAGGCGGCGCAGGATGCCGTGCACGTCAGCGTCGTGCTCAACGTGCCGCCGCAGGCGGCCAGGCTGTCCGCGGCGGCCGGTCCCGACCTGTTCACGGCGCTGGCCGCCTTCGTCAGCAACTATCCGCTCATCTCGGCCGACCTCGATGCGTTCCTCGCGCCCCTCGACGGCAAGCAGGACACGGCCGATAGTATCGCCAAGGCAACACTGGCCACCACCGCCTTCCAGCAGCTGGTGACCCAGGTGGCGGCCAGCTATGGCGGGCATTTCGGCGCGGCGCGGCTGGCGGCGGCGCAAGGCGAGGCCAGCGTGGCCGTGGAATTCGACGCGCGCCTGGAAGACCACGACGGCGACGCCTGGTATGCGCTGCTCAATGTCACCGTCGGCGGCGCGCCCGCCACCTACGACCCGCAGGCCGGCACCCTGAGCAATGGCGCCGTCAGCGTGCCCGTGCCCGTGCTCGACATCGATGCGCAGCAATACCGGGCCACGCCGGCCATGCCCGCGCCGCCCGATGCGCTGCTGGCCTACCGCTACGCGGCCATCGCCGCCGGCGCGCCCGACCTGTCGTTCGCCGCCGCGCTGGCCAATACCGGCCGCGAGGTGCGCATGCCGGGGCTGAACGTGATGGTGTACAAGAACGCCCAGGCCTCGCTGTACGTGCAGCGCAACCGCTACCTGTGCCCGCCCAGCCAGACGCAGGTGTCGACCATGCCAGCCTTCCTGTACCAGACGCCGGTCGTCAAGTTCAGCGACCCCATCCTGCCGCGCCTGAGCTGGCAAGGCTATGATTTGCGGCAAGTCGCACCGGTGGGCGGCAGCGACGTGGCGGCCTACATGAGGGGCTTCTTCAACGCCCTCTTCACGGGCGCCTCGGGCAGCGTGCGCATCGCCATGGATGGCAGCTATTCCTACAGCGTGATGCCGGCCGTGGCGGACTTTCCCCGCACCTCGCTGCCGGTCAGCCTGCTGCCGGCCGTGCTCGCGCCCATCGATGCGGCCCAGCCGCCCGCCGCGCCGATGGCGCTGGTGGCCCAGGTGCAGCAATGGTATGACACGCAGCAGCCGACCACGGGCGGCGGCGCGGCCATGGATTTCCGCCTGAACTTCTTTACGGACGGCGCGCCCGAGCAATTGCTGCTGTCGCTGGAAGACGTGCGCTGGGTGGTGCGGCCCTGACGCGGCGGCGCGGCGTCAGCGCACGGGGGTGGGCAGCGGCAAGCCGGCAAAGTGGGCTGCCAGGTTATCGACGACCAGTTGCCCCATCGCATGGCGCGTTTCCACGGTCAGGCTGCCCACGTGGGGCGTGAGCACCACGTTGGACAAGGCGCGCAGGGCGTTTGGTACGCGCGGCTCGTCCGCGAACACGTCGAGGCCGGCCGCGCCCAGTCGGCCATCCTGCAAGGCGGCGATCAGGGCGTCTTCGTCGATCAGGGCGCCACGGGCGATGTTGATCAGCGTGCCTTGCGGACCGAGCGCATCGAGCACGCTGCGGTCGACGCTCTTGCGCGTGGCCGGCGTGCCCGGCGCGCAAACAAAAAGGTAATCGCTTTCCTGCGCCAGGGCCAGCAAAGACTCCGCGCGCGGCACCTGGGTGCCGGCGATGGCGCGCGGCTGGAAATAGCGCACATGGATGCCGAAGGCGGCCAGGCGCAGCGCGATGGCTTGCCCGATCTGGCCGAAACCGAAGATGCCGGCCGTCTTGCCGCGCAGGCTCAATGCGGGGGCGATGGCCTCGCGGCGCTCCCAGCCGCCGTCGCGCACGAAGCGGTCGAGCGCCACGACGTGCCGCGCGCTGGCCAGCAGCAAGGCCAGCGCCACATCGGCCACGTCGTCCGTCAGTACGTTCGGCGTGGTGGTGACGGCGATGCCGCGCGCGCGGGCCTGGTCGAGCGCCACGCCGTCGAGGCCCACGCCATTCACGGCGACGATTTCCAGCTTCGGCAGCAAGGCCATGTCGCCGGCGTTCAAGCCCAGCGCGCCCGTCGTGACCACGGCGCGGATGCCGGGTGCCCGTTCGGCCAGCCAGGCATGGCGCTCGTCCGCCGGCACTTGCCAGGCGTGGTGGCACGTGTATTGCTGTTCCAGCTGCGCGTTGACGGCAGCCGAAGGGCTGGGGGCGAGGATGAGGAGTTCGGGTGGCATGGGCGTCCTGGGTCGTGTCGACAAGATTTGCAGACGCAACTTAGCATATTTGAGACCCGGCCGGGGATGGCATCCCTTATTACCTCCCCTAAAACCCTGCAAGGCACGCGGTCTTTACCTGCTCGATTCCATCGTAGGTCGGCTTAGCCCGCAGGGCGTAAGCCGACAAGCGCCGCCACGCAGCCTGTCAGATTACCCCGGGCAAGGCACGCGTTTGACCTTGCCGCCCGTCTTGAACGGGTCGGCGCCCGCGCCCGGGTTCGCATCCATGCCAAAGCACGTGGCGCCGCCGGCGCTGACGACGCGCGTGGCGGGCCGCCCATCGGCCGTCAGGTATTCTTCCACGCGAATGACGGGGCCGCCGCGCCAGGCGGAGGCGACCTGTTTCTGGAAGGCGCTTTCGCTTTTGAGGTCGGCCGCGGCCAGCCACGGCTTGTCTTGCTTGAGTTCACTGCGCAAGGCCTTGTCGGCGGCGCCCGCCGCCAGGCGTGCGCGCGTGCGCAAGTCTGTAGTGGACGGCGCAATGGCGGGCGCGGCGGGCGATTCCTCGGCAGGTACGGTGATGGCTTCCGCCGCCACGGCGGGTGGCGCGAAGATAGCGGGCGGCACGGTGGCGCGCGCGCGGGGACAGGTACCGGCAGCGGCAAGGCCATCGGCGGCGCTTGCGGCGTGGGCCGGGGCGGCAGCAGGGTCATGAAGGCCACTTCCGTATATTGCTTGAGCTGCCGCGCCGGCAGCAGGAGAAAATACAGGCCCAGCGCGTGCATGGCCAGGATCAGCGCGACGGCCGCGCCTTTCAGGCTCAGGTACCGCCGCATGCGCAGGGAAGCGGACTGTAGATGGCGGTGCAATGGCATGCGGTTTCCTGGAAGCGCCGGGCGCGATGGCCCATTCTAACGAAACTTATCCATAGGCATTAATAAATCCATAAGGTATCGCCTGGCGCGCCTTTTCTGGCCGGATTCCAGTGCCTGGTGCGCCACCTGTTGTACAAATGACGATTTTTTTGCCGCTTTCTCACACTTTCTCACGCGCGACGCCGCGCTGGAATATAATGATAATCATTCTCATTAATATCCGAACAATACCATGCGCACCTTCCGCCTCGTCCCTACTCCCTTCGCCCTGGCCGCCTTCCTGCTGGCCAGCGCCGCCGCCCACGCGCAAACCGCAGCAGCCGGCGACGCGCCAAGCATGCCGACCGTGGTCGTGAATGCCTCGGCCGACGCGTCGGCGCAAGGTTTGTCGAAGGCGTATGCGGGCGGCCAGGTGGCGCGCGGCGGGCGCATGGGCATCCTCGGGTCCGTGGACATGATGGACTCGCCATTCGGCAGCACCAGTTACACGCAGCAGTTCATTGCCGACCAGCAAGCACGCAGCGTGGGCGACTTGCTGCAGAGCGATCCGGCCGTGCGCATGTCGCGCGGCTATGGCAATTTCCAGGAAGTGTATGTGATCCGCGGCTTCGCCCTCGATTCGGACGATGTGGCGTATAACGGCCTGTACGGCGTGCTGCCCCGCCAATATGTCTCGCCCGAATTGCTGGAGCGCGTGGAAGTCTTCCGTGGCGCCAGCGCCTTCCTCAACGGCGCGGCGCCCGGCGGCAGCGGCATCGGCGGCGCCATCAACCTGATGCCCAAGCGCGCCGGCAACGCGCCGCTGACGGAACTGACCGTGGGCGTGGAATCGGGCGGCCACGCCTATGCGGCCATCGACGTGGCGCGCCGCTTTGGCGAGAACAAGGAATTCGGCGTGCGCGTGAACGCCGCCAAGCGCCAGGGCGAGACCGGCATCCAGCGCGAAGACCATGACGTGGGCATGTTTTCCGTTGGCCTCGACTACCGGGGCCGCGGCTACCGCCTGTCGGCCGACGCCGGCTACCAGAATTTCGACCTGACATCGCCGCGCCCGTCCGTCGGCATTGGCAGCGTGGCCGTGCTGCCATCCGCACCCGATGCGTCGAAGAACTTTGCCCAGCCGTGGAGCTATTCGAAGGAACACGATGTGTTCGGCACGGCGCGCGCCGAAGTGGATCTGGCCAAGGATGTCGTGGCCTGGGCCGCATTTGGCTCCCGCTCGACCAGGGAAGCCAACAGCCTGGCCGAGCCGACGTTGACTTCGATCAATGGCGACGCCGAGGTGTCACGCTTCGACAATGCGCGCAAGCAGGAAATCCGCACGGGCGAACTGGGCATTCGCGGCAAGCTCGTTACGGGCGCCGTCAAGCACACCCTGGTGGCCAGCTGGTCCGGGCACTGGAATGAAGCGAAGAACGCGTATGCGATCGGCGACAAGTTTGCCACCAACATTTACGCACCGGTCGACGTGACCCCGCCGCCGACGCCATACGCGGGCGGCATCATGAGCGACCCGCGCATCACCCAGAAAACCATCCTCAACAGCTACGCCCTGGCCGACACCATGGCCTTCCTCGACGACAAGCTGCTGCTGACCGTGGGCTTGCGCCGCCAGCAGATCAAGGATGCCGGTTACGACTACAACACCTCGGCGCCGCAAGGCAAGGCCTATGACGAGAGCGCCACGACGCCCGTGGCTGGCATCGTCTTCAAGGCCAGCAAGGACGTGTCGCTGTACGCCAACTACATCGAGGCGCTGGTCAAGGGACCGGCGGCCACGGGAACGTACGTGGAAAACGGCCAGCAGCTCAATGTCGACAACATGGGCGAGGTGTTTGCGCCGTATAAATCCAAGCAGAAGGAAATCGGCGTCAAGTATGACGGCGGCAAGCTGGGCATGAGCGCCGCCCTGTTCACGACAAGCAAGCCTTTGCTGGCCGTGGTCGGCAAGCGGGCCGAACTTGATGGCGAACAGCGCAACCGCGGCCTGGAATTGTCAATTTTCGGCACGCCGATGCAGGGCGTGCGCCTGCTGGGCGGCTTGACCTGGCTCGATGCAAAGCTCAGCAATACCGGCGTAGCCGCCAACAACGGCAAGAAGCCCATCGGCGCACCGGAAACGCAGATGAGCGTTGGCGGCGAATGGGACGTGCCCGGCGCGCCGGGCCTGACCCTGAACGCCCGCACCATCTACACCTCGACGCAATACGCGGACCTGGCCAACACCAGGCAACTGCCATCGTGGACCCGCCTCGACATCGGCGCGCGCTACCTGACGCAAGTGGCGGGCCGTGACGTGACCTTGCGCGCCCGCGTGGACAACTTGACGGACCGCAATTACTGGTCGTCGGCCGTGTCGTCCTTCAATATCGGCTCGCTGGTGCTGGCCGCGCCGCGCACCGTGGTGGTGTCGGCCAGCGTGGCGTTTTAAAGACCGCGCGCCTGTCGCACGACGAAAAGCTGCCTTCGGGCAGCTTTTTTATGTGTGCGCGCCTGTGCCGCAAGCCGCGCTTCGGCGACAATGCCGACATGAAACGACTCCCTGCCCTGCTGCTTTTGCTTTGCCTGTCCCTGCCCGCCCTTGCCCAAAAGCAGGCCGCCTGCCCGTATGCCGCCTGGAAAAGCGGCTTCAAGGGCGATGCGCGGGCGCAAGCCACGTGTCTGCTGCGCCCCGTGAAACTGTATGCGCGCCTGGGCGACAGCGCGCCGCTGCCGGCCTTTCTTGCCGCCCGCGTCGGCCAGCGCACGGACATCGCCCCCGTCGCCCTGCGCGCCTGGCTGGCGCAGCATGATATCGCCGAGGCGGACGCGGGCGGTGCCGTCGATGCACCGCTGTCGCGCGCCGTGGGCCGGCTGGCCGCGCCGATGGCCCGCTATTTCGTCATCCACGACACCAGCTACCCGAATTTCTTGCTAGAAACCATTCCCGCCCACATCAACGACGCCAGCTGGGATTTCAACGATTTCACTCTACGTAACCCCGCGCTGGGCGGCGGTCCGAAAGGCCATGTCTACGTGAACCGCCTGGGCGATTCCCTGGCCGTGCGCGACTTTGGCACGGCAAGCTATGCCAGCAAGCTGGAAAAGGACAAGCCGTCGCTGACGGGCCTGTTCCTGCACGTGGAACTGGTGCAGCCGCGCCATTCCGTGCCCGGCGGCGGCAAGGGCAACGACGGGCTGGCGCCCGATCCCGGCTTCACTCCCGCGCAATACGAGCGCCTGGCCCTGCTCTACATCGCCGCCAGCGTGCGCAAGGGCACGTGGCTGATCCCCGCCTTCCACGCCGTGCTCGATACGGGCTATGCGAACGGTCATGACGATCCGCAGAATTTTTCGCTGGAGCAATGGGATGCCGCCCTCAGCCATTTGAGCGCCGTCATGACGGGTGCTCGCGCGCCGAATTGAACACCACCTGCGCGCCGATTTGGAGGATACTTTAGCTCCCGCCTTGCATCGCGCGGATGCCGGGATGCCGATGGGGAGCCGCGATGACCTATGCCTCTGACCAGAAAATGCACGCGCTGGACATGCCCGCGCGCACGCGGCGCATCTTCAGCATGCGCGATGCCGTGCTGACGCAGTGGGAACACGAGGTGCGCGCCAAGGTGCGCGGCGCCGACGCCTTGCTCACGCCCATCCTCATCAACACCTTGCCCGCCTTCTTCGACAACCTGGCCGAAGCGCTCACGCCAGGCTACCCGCGCGACGACGCCACCAGCAACACCAACGCTCCCGCCGTGCACGGCAACGAACGGGCGCGCATGACCAGCTATGGCCCGGAACAGGTGATCCAGGAATACCAGATTTTCCGCGACTGCTTCGCCGCCGCCGCGCTGGAGGCGGGCGTGCCCCTGCGGCGCAAGGACTGGAAGGTGATCAATGCCTCGATCGATACGGGCATCCGCGAAGCCATCCTGGAATTTACCGCCATGCACGCAAGCTTTCAGCGCCGCGTCGCCGCCGGGCTGTCGCACGACATGCGCAATCCCCTGTCCGTCATGCTCAACAGTGCGCAGCTGCTGCAGCGGCGCGCGCAACAGCCGGACGTGGCGGCGCTGGCGCTGAAAATTCTCGAGCACGGCAAGCGCCTCGACGTCATGATCCAGGAATTGCTCGATACGCTCAGCTATCACCGGGGTCAAAAGCTGCCGCTGGTCCTGCGGCGCTTCGACGTCTTGCCGCTGGCGCGGCAAGTCGCCGACAGCGTCAATATCGGCCATCCGGGCAAGTGCGTGGTCAGCGGCACCTCCGTGACGGGCTGGTGGTGCGAAAATTCGCTGCGCCGTGCCCTGGATAATCTCGTGGGCAATGCCGTCAAGTATGGCGACGCCGGTCCCATCCATATTCATATCGACAATTTGCGCGAACGCATGGTCTTGAGCGTGCACAACACGGGCAGCAACATCGCGCAAGACCAGACGCAGCGCATCTTCGAATACCTGCGCCGCGAGCACGAAGGCAGCGCGCCCGGCTGGGGCATCGGCCTGCCCTTCGTGCAAAACGTGGCGGAAAGCCATGGCGGCAGCGCGCTGGTCGACAGCGCGCCGGAAACGGGCACCACGTTCACCATCGACCTGCCCGTCGACTGCCGGCCCTTTGTCACGCCGGACGCCTGATCTCGGCTGCCTGCGCCCCATCTGCCGGCAAAATCGATACCGTAGCGCACCAAATCGGTGCAAATGACGGTTTTACGCCACAATAATGGTCATTCTTTACATACTTTCGGGTGTGCGGCATTGGCACGCTTCCTGCTGAGCTATAGTCAGACACGGCTCAAGGGAAATCACAACATGGCAAATTTTTTCAATGAAATGACTGCAGATGAAGTGGGTACGGACAGCAAGGTACGTGAACACTATCGTGAATTCAACAACTGGCTGGAACAGCAATCGCCCGAGACCATCGCCCGCAAGCGGGCCGAAGCCGACCTGACGTTCCGCCGCGTCGGCATCACGTTCGCCGTCTACGGCGACGATGCCGGCACGGAACGCCTGATTCCGTTCGACACCATCCCCCGCATCATCCCCGCCACGGAATGGGCGCAGATGCAGACGGGCCTGGTGCAGCGCGTGCAAGCCTTGAACATGTTTATCCATGATATTTATCATGAACAAAACATCATCAAGGCGGGCATCATTCCGGCCGAGCAAATCTACAAGAATGCCCAGTACCGCCCGGAAATGCAGGGCATCGCCGTCGCCTCCGACATCTATGCGCACATCGCCGGCGTCGACATCGTGCGCGCGGGCCAGGGCGAATTCTATGTGCTGGAAGACAATCTGCGGGTGCCGTCTGGCGTGTCCTACATGCTGGAAGACCGCAAGATGATGATGCGGCTGTTTCCGGAACTGTTCGCGCGCAACCGCATCGCCCCCGTCGACCATTACCCGGACATGCTGCTCGACAACCTGCGCTCCGTCGCGCCCATGGGCGTGGACGACCCGACGGTCGTCGTCATGACGCCCGGCATGTACAACTCCGCCTACTTCGAGCACGCTTTCCTGGCCCAGCAGATGGGCGTGGAACTGGTGGAAGGCAAGGATTTGTTTGTCAACGACAACTCCGTCTACATGCGCACCACGCGCGGGCCCAGGCGCGTCGACGTCATCTACCGCAGGGTCGACGACGATTTCCTCGATCCGCTGGCCTTCCGCTCCGATTCCTCGCTGGGCGTGCCGGGCCTGCTGTCCGTCTACCGCGCGGGACGGGTCACCTTGGCGAATGCCATCGGCACGGGCGTGGCCGACGACAAGTCGATCTACCCTTTTGTTCCCGACATGATCAAGTTCTACCTGTCGCAGGAACCGATACTCAACAATGTTCCCACGTATCAATGCCGCAAGGCGGCCGACCTGTCCTACGTGCTGGCGAACCTGGCGAAACTGGTGGTCAAGGAAGTGCATGGCGCGGGCGGCTACGGCATGCTGGTGGGCCCGGCGTCCAGCCTGGCGCAGATCGAGGATTTCCGCCAGCGCCTGCTGGCCAATCCAGATGGCTACATCGCCCAGCCGACCCTGGCCCTGTCCGCCTGCCCCACGTATGTTGAAGCCGGCATCGCGCCGCGCCACATCGACCTGCGTCCGTTCGTGCTGTCGGGCAAGACGATTTCCATGGTGCCGGGCGGCCTGACCCGCGTGGCGCTGGGCGAAGGCTCGCTGGTGGTCAATTCCTCGCAGGGAGGCGGCACCAAGGATACCTGGGTACTGGAAGCCACATTATCAGAAGAAAAAGCAGCTTTTGCAGGAGAAAAAACATGCTGAGCCGCACTGCCGATCATTTGTTCTGGATGGCCCGCTACACGGAGCGGGCGGAAAACACGGCGCGCATGCTGGACGTCAACATGCAAACGTCCATGCTGCCGCAGTCCGAGCAGGACGCGGAACAGGGCTGGCGCGCCACCCTGGGCATTTCCGAGCTGCAAAGCGCGTACGACCACAAATACGGCCGCTTCCACACGCGCGACGTGCTCGACTTCATGGTGCGCGACCCGAACAACCCGTCATCCATCCTGGCCTGCCTGACGGGCGCGCGCGAAAACGCCCGCGCCGTGCGGGGAACCCTGACGACGGAAGTGTGGGAAATCCAGAACGCCACCTGGCTCGACGTGCAGAAGCGCCTGAAAAGCAATCTGCTGGAAACGGACCCCAGCGCCTTCTTCGAATGGGTCAAATACCGCTCGCACCTGTCACGCGGCGTCACTTTAGGCACCATGCTCAAGGACGAAGCCATCCACTTCATTCGCCTGGGCACCTTCCTGGAGCGGGCCGACAACACGGCGCGCATCCTCGACGTCAAGTTCCACGGCGCGCGCGATACGTCGAAAGACGTCGCGCAGCGCGACTTTTACTACTGGGCGGCCCTGCTGCGCTCCGTTTCCGGCTTCGAGATCTACCGCAAGGTCTACCGCGACGTGATCACGCCGGCGCGCGTGGCGGAATTGCTGATGCTGCGCGGCGACATGCCCAGGTCGCTCCTGGCCTGCATGGATGACGTGGTGGAAAATCTGAAGCATATCCGCAACGACGTGTCGGCCGATACGGAACGGTTCGCCGGCAAGCTGCATGCGGAGCTGAAATTCGGCCATATCGACGACATCATGAAGGCGGGATTGCACCATACCTTGACGGAGTTTCTGGAAAACATCTATGACCTGGGCAACCGGGTCAGCCGCGATTTCCTCGTTCCCTTGGCGGCCTGATGCAGCTCACCATCCGCCACGAAACCCACTACGCCTACAGTGCGCCGCTGGCCTACACCATCCAGCAGCTGCACCTGACGCCGCGTATCGAGCCGCAGCAGCGGGCCCTGTCCTGGCAAATCACCACGCCGGGCCAGTGCCACGCCTATACGGATGCCTACGGCAACCTGTCGCACATGCTGACGATCAACGGCAGCCATCAATCGCTGAGCCTGGTCGCCCAGGGCGTGGTGGAAACCATCTACCCGCACAAGGGGCGGCTGAACCTGGTCGACACCTTGTCGCCGCTCTTGTTTACCATGCCGACTCCGCTGACCCAGGCGAACCCCGCCATCGTGGAACTGACGGCCGCCAGCCTGCCCGACCGCCGCGTCACGGCCGGCACGGGCCATCTGCTGCGCCTGGCCGAGCACATCGTCGGCAAGGTGGCCTATGAAAGCGGCGCCACCATGGTCACCACCACGGCCGGCGACGCCCTGGCCCTGGGGCGCGGCGTGTGCCAGGACCACGCGCACCTGTTCCTCGCCTGCTGCCACGCCTGGGGCATCCCGGCCCGCTATGTGTCCGGCTACATCGATCCGGGCACGACGGGCCATGCGGCCAGCCATGCCTGGGTCGACGCCTGGACGGAAGACACGGATTTCGCGGGCTGGGTCAGCATCGACGTCACGCATGCGCGGCTGATGACGGACGCGTATTGCCGCCTGGCCATCGGGCGCGACTACGATTCGGCGGCGCCCGTGCGCGGCGTGCGCCAGGGCGGCGGCACGGAAACCCTGCACGTGGACGTGCAGATCGTGCCTGGCTGAACCGGCAAGAACGTGGCTGGCCGGGGCTTGCGGCGGATAGCCTGGCCCCGGCTGGTGTAGAATGCTAGCCCTTTTGACTTGATTTACGACGATGACTTATTGCATAGGCATGCGCCTGAACGAAGGCCTGGTCTTCCTGTCCGACTCCCGCACCAACGCCGGCGTGGACCAGGTGGGCACCTTCCGCAAGATGAGCGTGTTCGAGAACCCGGGCGACCGCATGCTGGTCCTGATGACGGCCGGCAACTTATCGATCTCGCAAGCGATCCGCCAGATCGTCTCCGAACACGTCGATGCGGACGGACGCAGCATCTGGAACGTATCCAGCATGTATGACGCGGCGCGCATCGTGGGCGAAGCCGTGCGCACCGTGCACCTGCGCGAAGCGAAGGCCCTGGCCGACTGCGGCATCGATTTCAACGTCAGCATCATCCTGGGCGGCCAGATAGGCGCCGAGCGCTGCCGATTGTTTCAGGTGTATTCGGCTGGCAATTTCATCGAATCGCACGATGAAAACACGTATTTCCAGATCGGCGAAGCCAAGTATGGCAAGCCCATCATCGACAGGGTCATCAACCCGTTCACGCGCCTGGACGAGGCGGCCAAGTGCGCGCTCATTTCCATGGATTCGACCTTGCGCTCGAACATTTCCGTCGGCTTGCCGCTGGACTTGCTCGTCTACGAGACGGGTAGCCTGGCCGTCACGCGCTTCGTCACCATCGATGAAAAGAACCAGTATTTCCGCATGATCCGCGATACCTGGGGCGAGCAATTGAAACATGTGTTCGAAGGCATCGTCGATCCCGTGTGGAACGCGGCGCCGGAAACCACGACGAACGTGCTGTCATCAAGCAACATGCACAGCAAGCCCGTGCGCGTGGCCATCCCCGAGCACGTGAGCCGCGGCGGCCTGACGGTGGCGCCCCTGCAATCCTTGGCGCAGCAGTTCAGCGACGACAGCCAGCATTGATCTGCCGCGCACCGCCTGCGCGCGCTGCTGGACAAGTCGCTTTTAGCGTGCTTTTATGGCAATATGAGTTGATATTTAATTCATATTGATCAGAGAGGCAGGTGGCGCATGGACTTGATCACTTCCGCCGTCGTCGCGGCCATCGGACATGGCGCGCCCGGCCACGCGCCGGAAGCCATCGCCAGCCACTATCAGCGCCTGAAACTGGCCATCGCCAAGTTCGACGGCGCCGCCGCCATCCTGGCCGCCATCGCCGCGCTGGAGGCCGAACCTGCCAATTCCCAGCTGCAACTGGCCCTGTCGGCCGCCCTGTCCACGGCGAAAGTGCCCGATGACATGGAAACCCTGTTTGCCGCGCAAGGCTTGCTCGATGCGCTGCAGCGCCCGCCTTCCCCGTTGCCGGAGGTGGAAACCGCGCCCGCCCCGGCCGATAAAAGCACCGTCGTGTCGAACTATGCCGTGGTGAAAGTGTATTTCGCCACGGACCGCCAGCGCGACGTGGGCAAGCCGCCGGCCCAGCGCTTCAGCGGCGAACGCAGCACAGGAATGAGTCACGGCAATGGCGGCAACGGCGGCGAGGGCCCACTCAGCTATGGCAGCTGCGACATCAGCATCCCCCGCGATCACCGCATGGGCCAGCTGGAATCGCCGTCGCTGTGGCGCCTGGAATTTCGCGACGACCCGGCCAAGCACGTGGTGCTGCTGTTGGCCGAGGTGCAGGACCGCGACAACTTCTTTGCGGCCTTGAAGACGCAGATCCGCGCCTCGGCCGGCAAGAGCGCCTTTGTCTTCGTGCACGGCTACAACGTGAGTTTCGAGGATGCGGCGCGGCGCACGGGGCAGATGGCCTACGACCTCGGTTTCGATGGCGCGCCCGTGTTCTACAGCTGGCCGTCGCGGGGCGACATCGCCGCCTACACCATCGATGAAAACAATATCGAATGGAGCACGCCCCACATCACGGCCTTCCTGGCCGACTTTCTCGCCAGCACCGAAGCGGCGCAAGTGTATCTGGTGGGCCACAGCATGGGCAACCGGGGCCTGGCGCGGGCCGTGGCCGGCTTGCTGGCCGCGCAGCCGCAGCTGGCGCAAAAGATCACGGAAATCATCCTCTCCGCGCCCGACATCGACGCGGCCATCTTCAAGCACGATATCGCGCCGCAGCTGGCCCGCGCGCGCAATCCCGTCACCTTGTATGCCTCCTCGCAAGACCTGGCCCTGGCCGCCTCGAAAGCCGTGCACGGCTACCCGCGCGCAGGCGACAGCGGCGCCGGCATGCTGATCGTGGCGGGCGTGGAAACCATCGACGCCACGGGCGTCGACACGAGCTTCATGAAGCACTCGTACTTTGCGGAAAAGCGCTCGGCCCTGTCCGACATGTTCTATCTGATACGCAACCACGCGCGCGCCGACCAGCGCTTTCTCGAGCCCGTCGATACGCTGGCGGGCCGCTATTGGACGTTCAAACCATGACGCCGTTCCATCCGGTGCGGCACGCATGCTAAGATATGGCCCAGAGGGTGGCACAGGCACGGCGATGACGCCGCCAGCCGATCCCCCGCAAGCAGGCTTATCATGTTGACATCATCTTCTACACCGCACGCCGAATCGCTGATCCGCAACACCAACGCCCGCGTCACCAAGACGCGCGTGAAGGTGCTCGACTTTTTAATGGCGCAAAGCCGTTCGCTGACCCACCATGAAATCCAGCAAGCGCTGTCGCAGGACAGCGATATCGATTCCGTCACCCTGTACCGGGTGCTGGAATGGCTGACGGAAAATGAGCTGGTGCACCGCATCGCGGGCGCCGACCAGGTGTGGCGCTTCAGCGCCGGCGCCGGCCACCAGGCGCACGAGCACGCGCACTTCCAGTGCACCAAGTGCGCCAACGTGACGTGCTTCAATGAAGTCAAGCTGCCGCCGCCCGTGCTCTTGCCGGAAGGCTTCAGCGGCGGCGAAGTCGATTATCTGATCAAGGGTCTGTGCCCGCGCTGCAAGTAATTTTCAAAAAGACATCACTTGAGCAGCAAGGCCAGGTGATGCTCGTCATAAAACAAGTCGCCCACGCGCATCGAGCGCGGCTCGGTGCCATACGCGATAAATCCCAAGGATTCATACAGGCGCAGGGCGGCATTGTTTTCCGCATTCACGCTCAAGTGCACTTGCATGACGGCAGGGTCCGTCTCGGCCAGTTCGATGCAGGCGTTCACCAGACGCCGCGCCACGCCACGGCCCCGCTGCGTCACATCGACGAACACGCCCCATAGCACGGCCTTGTGCGACAGCTGGCGCAGGGGCTCGCGCCGCAAGCCGGCAAAACCGACGAGACGCTCGCCATCGAAGGCGCCAAAGCTGCGCTGCATGGCGCCGTCAGCGATGCGCTGCACGTGTTCCTCGGGCGTGCGCGCCAGCTCATCCTCGCGCGACGAGGAAAACGAGCTGGGCGAATCCTGGATGGCGCGCAGGCGCAGCGCGCAAAAGGCGGTGGCGTCGGCTGGCGTGAGCAGGCGGATGACGATATCGGAGGCGGGCATGGGAGGACTCGGAAGTTTTTTTCCATTATACCCACGCCCTTCCCTTACGCACGCACGCGGAGCAAGCCCAGCAAGGTCCAGCCGTACAGGACCGCCATCAACAGCACCATGGCCGCGCCCAGCGCCGCCGTCCAGCTTTCCGGCAGCGACCAGGCCGGTTCCAGCTTGCCGGCAGCCATGTAAGCGGCCATGGCCACGCAGATGGCGACGATGGGCCAGCCCAGCCGGCGCCGGAAGGCGCGCACGATGTCACTCTTGCCGGTGCGCATGACCTTTGCCGTGACCCAGCCATCGAAGGCATCCGTCACGCCTATTCCGACGGCAAACACCGTCCCCGTCAGCAAGGCCGGCCCCATGCCGCCCAGCGCCACGGCCGCGTAGCCCCAGGCGGCCGCCTGCAGGGCCGTGTCGAACACGAGCGCGAACAGCATGCCGACGAGGATGGCGCCCAGCGGCCCGGAAGCGCCCCGCAGCCAGCGCGGCAGCAGCCGGCCGCGCACCTCGGCCAGTTGTGCGCCGGCCAGCAGGCTGCGCGCATTCAGGGCGGCTATCATCAGCAGCAAGGCGATGGGCAGCCATTCCAGCCAGCCGAACAGGTTTGGCGACGGCGTAAATTGCCGCGAAGCCAGCGCGGCGACGGCCACGATGGCCAGCACGGTGAAGCCATGGCCAAGCGCAAACAGCGCGCCCATCCACGGCGTCCAGCGGGGATGCGCGGCCTGGCTGCGCAAAGTGAGGCCGTCGACGGCGGCCAGGTGGTCCGGTTCCAGGCCATGCCGCATGCCAAGCAGGAAGATCAGCGCCAGGGCGGGCAAGCCCGCTTCGACGCTCATGCCGCCACCTGGGCCGGGCTGGCTGACTTGACCACGCAACGGTCCAGGCCCCGGATCAGCATATCCTGCGGCAAGTCGCGGCCGATGAAGATGATCTTGCTGGCGCGCGTCTCATCGTCGCGCCACGGCGCGCCCAACTCCGAGCCCATCAGCATGTGCACGCCCTGGAAGACGGCGCGGCATGGCAGGTCGGCCGCGTACAAGATGCCCTTGTAGCGCATCAGCTGGCTGCCGAACAGTTGCACCACGGCATCGAGGAAATTTTCCACCTGCAGCAGATCGAGGGCCTGGGCCTGGTGGTAGACGAACGATTGCACGCCGTCGCCATGGCGGTGGCCCAGTTCTCCGAGGAAATCCGGCTCCAGCTCGACGATGGCGTTCAGGTTGAAGCCGCGGATGTTCAGGATATCGCGCAGCGGCACATTGCCGAAGCGCACTTTCTGTATGCTGGCGCGGCCATTGATGGCGACTAGCCGCTGGCGCAGCGCGGCCAGTTCACCCTTGCCGACCAGGTCCGTCTTCGACAGCAGGATGCGGTCGGCAAAGCCCACCTGTTCCTGCGCTTCCTTGTGCGCCGTCAATTGCTGCTGCGCATGGCACGCATCGACCACCGTCAAAATGGCGTCGAGCATGTAAAACTCGCTGACGCTGGGCTCCGCAAAGAAGGTTTGCGCCACGGGGCCCGGCGCGGCCAGGCCCGTCGTTTCAATGATCACGTGATCGAAATCGATGCTGCCTGCCGCGCGCTTGGCGTGCAGCTCGCCCAGAATGCGGATCAGGTCGCCACGCACGCTGCAGCAGATGCAGCCATTGTTCATTTCCACGATCTGCTCGCCGCTGTCCTGCACCAGCAAGCCATGGTCGATGCTTTCGGCGGCGAATTCATTTTCGATCACGGCGATGCGCACGCCGTGGTCACCCTGCAATATGCGCTTGAGCAAGGTCGTTTTCCCGCTGCCGAGAAAACCCGTGATGATGGTGACGGGGATCAGTTCTGTCATATTGCTTTCCTATCGATGGTTAATCTTCGAGTTCTTCCATCCGTTGCCATTGGGGAAACGGATCGGGCAGCTTGCGCCAGGCGGCCATGCCCTGGCGCGTTTCCGTGTAGTTGAGTTGACATTTCTTCAAGTCCGCCTCGATGGCTGCCTGGTCCATGTCCTGGCCGATGAAGACGAGCTCCTGGTAGCGGTCGCCGTACGTTTCGCTCCAGCCCGCCTTCACTTCCGCCAGCGAAGCGGCGTCCGTGGGCCAGCGCTCCTTCGGCACGGACGCCCACCACAGTCCCACGGGCTCGATATTCATCAGCTTGCCCGCGCCGGACAGGCTGGCCACCCACTCGGGGCGGCTGGCCAGCCAGAAATATCCCTTGCTGCGCACCACGCCCGGTATCGGCTGCGAAATATAGTCGTGCAAGCGCTGCGCGTGGAACGGTTCCTTGGCCCGGTAGACGAAGCTGCCGATGCCGTACGTTTCCGTCTCCGGCGTATGGGTGCCGGCCAGCTCCTGCGCCCAGCCCGGCATGGCGGCCGCCTGCTCCAGATCGAACAAGTTCGTGCCCAGGATGGCGTCGAGCGGCACGATGGACTGATTGGTTTCGATGATGCGCGCGCCGGGATTCAGGGCCTTGATGACGGCCAGCACGCGCAGGCGCTCGGCCGCATCGACCATGTCAACCTTGTTGAGGACGATGACATTGGCAAACTCGATCTGTTCCGTGAGCAAGTTGGCCAACTGGCGGTCGTCGCCCTCGCCCGCGATCTCGCCGCGCTGCTCCAGACTGTCTTCGCTGTGGAAATCGGCCAGCAGGTTGGCGCAGTCGACGACGGTGACCATGCAGTCGATGCGCGCCACGTCGTTCAGGCTGTCGCCGTGCTCGTCCTCGAAGTCGAAAGTGGCGGCCACGGGCATCGGCTCGCCCACGCCCGTCGATTCGATCAATAAGTAATCGAAGCGGTCCTCGGCCGCCAGGCGCCGCACTTCCAGCAACAGATCGTCACGCAGGGTGCAGCAGATGCAGCCGTTCGACATTTCCACGAGTTTTTCTTCCGTGCGCGACAGGGCCGCGCCGGCCGCCTCGGCGCTGTCTTTCACCAACGAAGCATCGATATTGACTTCGCTCATGTCGTTGACGATGACGGCCACGCGCTTGCCTTCGCGGTTACGCAGTATGTGGTTGAGCAAGGTGGTCTTGCCGGCGCCGAGAAAGCCGGACAGGACGGTGACGGGGAGTTTGCGCTGGGGCATGATGTTCCTTTGGATGGCGTGGATGAGGGGCAGCAAAAGCGTGGCAATGGACGCCGAATTCTCAAATGCAAGTCTATTGCGTTTTGAATTATAATGCAGCTCAGTTGCATTTGTGCGGCAATCTTTGCCCGCCGGCCACCCGAAAGACTATCCATGCTCCACCTTGCCTCACTGACGTACGGCTATGATCCAGCCCGCCCCGTGCTCGATATTGCCGCCTTTGATTTACCCGCCGGGCGCCACGCGCTGCTGCTGGGGCCGTCCGGCTCCGGCAAGTCGACCTTGCTGCATTTGCTGGCTGGCATCCTGGCGCCCCAGGGAGGACGCCTGGAAGTGGCGGGCACGTCCCTGCCCTGCCTCACGCCGCGCCAGCGCGACAGCTGGCGCGGCCGCACCGTAGGCTTGCTGCCCCAGCAACTGGCGCTGGTGCCCAGCTTGAACGTGCTCGATAATGTCTTGCTGCCCGCCTACGCCAGCGGCCAGCGGCCCGATCCGATCCGCGCCGCCAGCCTGCTGGATCAATTGGGCCTGGCCGGCAAGCTGGCCGCCTACCCGCATGCCTTGAGCGGCGGCGAACGGCAGCGGGCCGCCATCGCGCGCGCCGTCTTCCTGCGCCCACGACTGATCCTGGTGGATGAGCCGACGGACAACCTCGACGACGAAGCCTGCGCCGCCGTCGTCACCCTGATGGCCGGCCAGGCCACGCAAGTTGGCGCCTCGCTGGTGATTGCCAGCCATGACGCGCGCGTGCTGGCGGCCTTGCCGGGCGCTGCCGTGCTGCGCCTGCCCCGCGCCAGGGTCGCCGCATGAACGCGGCCACGCTGGCCTGGCGCGCCGTGCGCCACAAGCCGCTGGCATCGAGCCTGAATCTGCTGCTGGTCGCCATCGGCATCGCGATGATGACCTTCATTCTCGGCGTCTCGACGCAGCTGGAAGAGCACGCCGAGCGCGACGCGCAGGGCATCGACCTGGTGGTGGGCGCGAAGGGTTCTCCGCTGCAACTGATCCTGTCGTCCGTGTACCACGCCGATATTCCGACCGGCAATATTCCCGAAAACGCGCTGGCGGCGCTGGCCGCGCAGCCGCTCATCAAATCGGCGATCCCGCTCGCGCTGGGCGACAACTTCCACGGTTTCCGCATCGCCGGCAGCACCACGGCGCTGCTCGATCATTACGGCGCGCGCCTGGCGCAAGGACAACTGTTCACGCAGCCGATGCAAGCCGTGTTCGGCGCCCGCGCCGCGCGCGAAACGGGCGCAACCCTGGGCGCCCGTTTCGCCGGCTCGCACGGTCTGGCGGCGGGCGGCGAACTGCACGCGCATGCGCCCTACACGGTGACGGGCATCCTGCGGCCCACGGGCACGGTGCTGGACCGGCTGATCCTCACGCCCGTCGCCTCCGTGTGGCAAGTGCATGAAACGGATCCCGACGAGCAGCCTGCCGTGCCGACGGCTGCGCCCGGGCGCGAACTGACGGCCGTGCTGGTGCAATACGCCTCGCCGCTGGCCGCCGTCAGCCTGCCGCGCTGGGTGAATGGCCAGGCCCGGCTGCAGGCGGCCCAGCCCGCTTTCGAGGCGGCCCGGCTGTTCAATCTGCTGGGCGTGGGCATCGCCGTGCTGCGGGCCATTGCCGCCGGCGTGCTGCTGGTGGCGGCCTTGTCGCTGTTCGTGGCGCTGTACGGCGCGCTGGAAGAACGCAGAATGGACCTGGCCATCCTGCGCACCCTGGGCGCCTCGCCCGCCAAACTGCTGCGGCTGCTGCTGGCGCAAGGCTTGCTGCTGTCATTGACGGGCGCGGCGCTGGGCTGGCTGCTGGGCCATGCAGCTGTCGGCTTGCTGGGCTGGCTGGAACCGATGCAGGACCTGCACCTGCAGGCCTGGCGCATCGCCCCTGGCGAAACCTGGCTTCCCGTGATCGCCGTCGCCGTGGGCCTGCTGGCCGCGGTCCTGCCCGCCCTGCGCGCCTACGGCACCGATATCGCCGCCACCCTGGCCCGCCCCTGAAAGGACAAACATGTTGAAAATCATGGCATTGGGCGCTTGCGCGCTGCTGGCAACAGGCGTGCAAGCCGCGCCCGCCGGCGAACCGCCCTCGTTCTTCGCCCCGTTGACGGACTTGCCCGGCGTCGTCTCGTGGAAACTGCTGCTCCAGGCCACCACCGTGAAAGCGAAAAAGGGCCGCATGGTGCCGCACTACACGCCGGAAATCAGCGCGCTCGACAATACAAACGTGAAAGTGCAAGGCTTCATGATGCCGTTGGAGCCGGGGCAAAAGCAGAAACACTTCCTGCTCACCGTCACCTCGGCCAGTTGCCCGTTTTGCCTGCCGGCCGGCCCGGAAGGCGTGGTGGAGATCAACAGCCGCACGCCCGTGAAATTCAGCTATGCGCCCTTCATCGTGCAGGGCAAGCTGAAAGTGCTGGCCAGCGATCCCATGGGCCTGTACTACCGCATGACGGACGCGGCCGTGGTGCCGCCATGACGCGCTGGCCGGCGCTGCTCCTGTTGCTGGCCGGCCATGCAGCCGCCGCGCCGCTGGCCTTCGACCTGCCCCGCCTCGATGCGGGCGGCCAGCTAAGACTCAGCCAGTTCCAGGGCCGGGCCGTGGTGCTGAACTTCTGGGCCAGCAACTGCCTGGCCTGTGTCCAGGAGTTGCCGATTCTCAATGCCCATGCCGCCAGCCAGCCGAAACTGCCCTTCGTCGGCATCGCCATCGATACGCGGACGGCCGCGCGGGCGTTTCTGCGGCGGCACCCGGCCAGCTATCGCCAAGCCCTGGGCTCGCCCGCCTTGCTTGTCACCTTTGGCAATCAAATCAATGGCTTGCCGTATACAGTGATTCTAAACTCTCAACATCAGATCTGCACGCGGCGCCTGGGGCCCGTCGATGCGGCCTGGCTGGTCAGTGCCGTGGCCGCCTGCAGCGCCCCCTGATTCCATGCGCCTTGCACGGCTGTCATCGCCGCGTCATATGGCGGCGTTACAGTCGCGTCCTTTGAATCTTTCCGAGGGCGGTAATGAAAACAAATTGGGTCATGCTGGCGGCGCTGGCAAGTGCGGGGCTGGTCGGTTGCAATGGCAGTTCCAACACGGCGCCAGCCATTCCCGAGGGTACGACGGTCACCGTAGCATTGCTGGAAACCACCGATATCCACTCGAACGTGTTGAGCTACAATTATTACGCGCTGGCCGAAGACACGAGCCTGGGCCTGGAGCGCACGTCGACCCTGATCCAGGCGGCGCGCGCGGAAAACCCGAACAACGTCTTGCTCGACGATGGCGACGTCATCCAGGGCACCTTGCTGGCCGACCTGCAGGCCGTGGCCGTGCCCGTGCCCTGTTCCGGGACGCTGGCCGTGCACAAGGCCATGAACGCGCTGAAATACGACGCGGGCGGCATGGGCAACCATGAATTCAACTATGGCTTGCCTTACCTGAGCCAGATCACCAACACGGATTTCGGCATTCCCGGCGTGGCCAAGCCGACGGGGACCTGCGGCGCGCCCGCCTTCCCTTCCGTGCTGAGCAATGTCGTAGGCGTGGCCAGCGGCAAGCCCGTCTTCCAGCCCTACGCCCTGCTGCCCCGCGATTTCGCCGCCACGGCGCCCGACGGCAGCAAGCTGACCGTGAAAATCAATGTGGGCGTGCTGAGCTTTGTGCCGCCGCAAATCCTCGAATGGGACCAGAAAGTGCTCGCCGGCAAAGTCAGCGTGACGGGCGTGCAGGAAGCGGCGAAACAGTATGTGCCGGAATTGCGCAACAAGGGCGCCGACCTCGTCGTGGCCCTGTCGCATGGCGGCCTGGACACGAGCGCCTACAGCCCGAAGATGGAAAACGGCAGCTATCACTTGACCAGCACGGGCATCGACGCGCTGATGATCGGCCACTCGCACTTGATCTTCCCGAAAGGCAAAGAGACGGGCGCGGCCGCGCTGGACGCCTCGTTCGCCGCCTTCCCCGCCAGCGCGAAGATCGACGCCGTCAACGGATTTGTGAACGGCGTGCCCACCGTCATGGCGCAAAGCTGGGGGCGCCGCCTGGGCATCATCAAGTTGACGCTGGCGTATCAGGGCGGCAAGTGGGTGGTGCAGCCGGCCAGGACGACGGTGGAATCGCGCGGCTTCAAGTACACGGATGGCACGACCCTCGTGAAAGCCGACCCGGCCATCGCGCCGCTGGTGGCCACCGAGCATGCGGCCACCATCGCCTACGCCAAGCAGCCGCTGGGCATCAGCACGGATTTCGAGATGTCCGCCTACTTCGCGCTGGTGGGCGACGTCAGCGCCATCCAGCTGGTGAACCAGGCGCAGCTCGATTATGTGAAGAACTTCATCGCCACCAGCACGGATGCGACCTTGTCCAGCTACAAGAATATCCCCGTCATCTCGTGCAGCGCGCCATTCAAGGCGGGCCGCAACGGGCCGTCGGACTTCACGGACGTGGCCGCGGGCGCGACGCCGGCCGCGCCGGTTGGCTTGCAGGTGCGCAATCCGGGCGACCTGTATTTATATAGCAATAACAACTTGCAAGCCGTGAAGATCAAGGGCGCGGACTTGAAGGCCTGGCTGGAAACGTCGGCCAGGCAATTCGCCCAGATCGACCCGAGCGCCACGGCGGAGCAGGACCTGGTGCCGTCGTATGGCACGATCTACAACTATGACGTGTTCTACGCGGAAAACAATGCCCTCACGTATCAGATCGACGTGACGAAAAAACCGGGCAGCCGCATCGTCAACCTCACGTACAAGGGCGCGCCGGTGGCCGATGGCGATGATTTCATCGTCGCCACCAACGACTACCGCGCCGGCGGCGGCGGCGCCGTGCCGGGCATCGATGGCAGCAAGACCATCATCAAGTCGCCCGATGCGAACCAGGCCGTGGTCAGCAACTACCTGGCCTCGCTCAGCACCAAGGGCGGCAAGGTGACCCTGTCGGCCAATGGCAGCGCGCGCAGCTGGAGCTTCGTCAAGACGGCCACGGCCGGCCCCGTGATCCTGCGCTCGGCGCCTGGCCGCCTGGCGCTGGCGCAAGGCAGCGGCATCGCCAACGTGGCGGCCGAAGGCGGGCTCGACGCCAGCGGCTTCGCCAAGTACCGCATCGACCTGAGCAAATAAGGTCCATGGGCCGGGACTGCCGCAGTTCCGGCCTGTCTTGATGAAAGGTATCCAGATGAAACACGCACTCTCCCTCCCCGCCGTCGTGCTGGCTAGCGTCCTGGCCGCCTGCCAGGCGTCACCGCCGCCCACGGCGGCCGAAATCGAAGCCGTGGCCATGCACGCGCGCCAGGCGGGCGACCGGCAGGCCGAACGCAAGGTACGCAGCTGGGCCGGCAAGGACATGCCCGTCGCCGAGCGCGAACTGGCGCTGATCTACCAGTCCCGTCCCGAGCGCCGCGCCGAGGCGCTGAGCCTGTTCGAACAGGCGGCCCGCGCCGGCGACACGGAAGCGGCCTTCGAGCTGGGCCAGATGCTGCGCGCGGCTACGCCGGCCCAAGCCTGGCTGTGGTACCGGCAAGCGGCGCAGCAAGGCCATGCGAAGGCGGCTCTGATGCTGGGCTTGCTGGCGGCGAATGGCGAAGGCGTGCCGCAAGATCCCGTCATAGCGGCGCACTGGCTGGCCAAGTCCAGCGAGCTGGGCAATCCACACGCCATGTTCCTGCTGTACAACGCCTATCGCGAAGGCCGCGGCGTGCCGCGCGACTTGGCCAAGGGCCGTGAGTTGCTGGAAGAAGCGGCCCACCACGAATACCCGCCCGCCCTCCAGGAGCTGGCGATGACGGTGCAGGCCGACGACGCCCTGCGCGCGGGCCACCTGATGAAGGAAGCGACGGAGCACCGGCATAACAACTGGAACAAGTTCTAGGGCCTGGACAAAAGGCCAGTGGCGTGAGCGGTGCCCGCCTTTATATACTTGCAACTTGCAAGCGTGCGGGAGCGCAAGCCATTCAGCGCTTATGATGCAAGTGCACCGCCTGAGCTTGCCCAGGCGGCGTGACATGCCGCCCTGCAAGAAAAGGTTTACACTAATTTGCATTTTAGAAATTTTACTCTGGACCAGCCCCGGTGAGTGTGCATTCAACCCAGCCAGTGTTTGAGTAGCGCCGGTGCGTCCATTGCTCTGCCTAGCCATGAAAGAAAGAGTCCAATGAAAAAGCTGACCACCGCCTTTGGCGCGCCTGTTGTCGACAACCAGAACATCCAGACGGCCGGCCCACGCGGCCCCGCCCTGCTGCAAGATGTCTGGTTCCTGGAAAAGCTGGCCCACTTCGACCGCGAAGTGATTCCCGAACGCCGCATGCATGCCAAGGGATCGGGCGCGCACGGCACGTTTACCGTCACGCACGACATCACGCGCTACACGCGGGCGAAAATCTTTGGCGCAGTGGGCAAGCAAACGCCCATGTTTGCACGCTTTTCCACGGTGGCCGGCGAACGGGGCGCGGCCGATGCGGAACGCGATATCCGCGGCTTCGCCCTGAAGTTCTATACCGAAGAAGGCAACTGGGACCTGGTCGGCAACAATACGCCCGTGTTTTTCATGCGCGACCCATTGAAATTTCCCGATCTGAACCATGCCATCAAGCGCGACCCGCGCACGGGCTTGCGCAGCGCCAACAGCAACTGGGATTTCTGGACCTCGCTGCCGGAAGCGCTGCACCAGGTGACGGTGGTGATGAGCGACCGTGGCTTGCCGCGCAGCTTCCGCCACATGCATGGCTTCGGCAGCCATACCTTCAGCTTCCTGAATGCGCAAAACGAGCGTTTCTGGGTCAAGTTCACGTTCAAAACCCAGCAAGGGATACAAAACCTGACGGATGCGGAAGCGGAGGAACTGGTCGGCAAGGACCGCGAGAGCTCGCACCGCGACCTGTATGACAGCATCGAAAACAAGGATTTCCCCCGCTGGACCCTGTACGTGCAGATCATGCCGGAAAAAGAGGCAGGCACGTATCACCTCAACCCCTTCGACCTGTCGAAAGTGTGGCCGCACGGCGACTATCCGCTGATCGAAGTGGGCGTGCTGGAACTGAACCGCAATGCGGACAACCATTTCGCGGAAGTGGAACAGGCGGCCTTCAACCCGGCCAACGTGGTGCCGGGCATCAGTTTCTCGCCGGACAAGATGCTGCAAGGCCGGCTGTTTTCGTATGGCGACGCGCAGCGTTACCGCCTCGGCGTCAACCACAGCCATATTCCCGTCAATGCGCCGAAATGCCCGTTCCACAGCTATCACCGCGACGGCCAGATGCGCGTCGACGGCAACCAGGGCGGCACCCTGGGCTATGAACCGAACAGCGCGCAGGAATGGGCCGAGCAACCCGATTTCCGCGAGCCGCCATTGAGCATCGAGGGCGCGGCCGACCACTGGAACCACAGGGTTGACGAGGATTACTATTCGCAGCCGCGCGCCCTGTTCCGCCTGATGACCGCGGCGCAGCAGCAAGCCTTGTTCGACAACACGGCGCGCGCCATCTCGGGTGCCTCGGAGCAAGTCAAGCAACGCCACATCGGCAACTGCACCCTGTGCGACCCCGCCTATGGCGCGGGCGTGGCCGAAGCGATAGCCCGCCTGAGCAAATAAGGCAGGCCGCAAGACTGCGTGGAGGGCCTGGCAACAGGCCTTCCATGCAATACTTTCTGGCAGGCATACCAGCCGGCAGGCCCGCTTGCGGCCTACCAGCGCTGGATATCGATCTGGCCCGTGATGCTCGTTTCCACCGGATAGCCCTCAATCTGCAACGGTACGCGCCGCTTGACGGACGAGTCGCGCAGATACACGACGAGCGCCTCCTTGCCCACGGCCGTCTGCCCCAGGCTGACGCCTTCCACGCCGTCGATGGCCATCAGCGCCCGCTCATTGCGCCGTCGTGCCGCTTCCAGGCGGCCGTGCGGCGCGGCAGGCGCGTACTGCCCCATGCCCTGTCCAGTAGCCTCATCCGGCAAATACGGCATGGCGGCGTCCTCGAAGACGGCATATGGCGATTGTGCGAATTTACTGTTTGACATGACACACCCTCCTGATGCATTCCATGATACACCCGGCCATCCGGCGCTGCAGCACCCTTCGCCGGGCGCAAGCATGCGTGGCCACTACACCATCATCGTGCAAAAAGCGGCGTCAGGCAAGGCGGCGCGCCACCGCCTTGCCCGGTCCTGGCAGCGTGCTCAGGTGTACAAATTGATGTCGAGCGCCGCCACGACGCGCCGCATCTGGTTGGCGAACGTGATGTTGTTACCGCCCGCAAACAGCAGGCCGACGGGATTGCGCTGCTGGTTCCAGGTCCAGATGGACGAGCCGGAATCGCCGCCCGCGCTGAAGGCCCCGCTCACGCCCGTGATGGCGATCTGGTCCTGGAACAGCGCGATCCTGCCGCCGCCGTAATTGACGTTGATGGTGGCGCCAAGGCCCGTGATGCGGCCCTGCGTCAATTGCGTCGTGCGGCCGGACTTGCCGACCATCATGCCTAGCGCGGGCGCCACCAGCGCATTGCTGATGCGGAAATACGCGGGTACGCCGCCGCTCAGGTAGACCAGTTCGGGCCGCACGCGGTCTGGCCAGGCCCAGCCGGTGGCGCAATCGACATAATTGACGCCGCCGCTGAAATTGATGGGCACGAAGCGCTCGAGCACGGCCACCTGGTCTTGCGGGCAGCGGCCGCCGTCGACGGGGCCAGGCTGCACGATACAATCGTTGAACACGCCGCCATTGGAATTGGCCAGCACGTGATTATTGCTAAGAATCATCAAACGACCGTTGCGCGGCGCGCTGCGTCCCACGGCCAGGCAGCCGATGGTGCCGGCCGTGATGCGGAAATGCCCGACCGACACGCCGCCCGGCGCCGGGCGCAGGCGGAACCGGTGCGGCTGCGCATCGATCACGCCCGTGACGACAATATTCACGGGGACATGGTCGCTGGCCACGGCGCGCACGCCCATGGCGCCCACGATGGCAGCCTTGGCGCGGTCGACGGAGGTGGCTTCGGCCACGTACAGGGTCAGGGCCGGCAAGCCCGGCTCGCCGGACGAGCTGTCGCTGGCGCCCTCGCCCAGGCCGATGGACACGCCCTGGATATTGCCGCCGTCGCTGAAGGCATCGGCCGCGCGCACGCCGCCCGCCTGGGTGATACTTTGGCGCATGCCGTCTTCGATGCTGCGCTTGATTTCCAGCAATTCCATGCTGACGCCGCTCAAGGCGTCGGGCACGTCCGCGACGGATGCGCTCTCGATCGTATTGTCGTCTGCGCCGGGGACGGCGAATTGGCCGACGGCCTCTTCATCGTCCGCGCTTTGCCCCCTGCCGCTGCCGCCAGGCGGGGCGCTGAAACCATTCTCGTTGCCTGTCATCGTGTTCTCCTCGTGGGTCGCCGCAAACCACCAGTGTGGACGGCCCGCGCGGGCCGGTATTGATCTGGATTGAACCGCGCGGACGCATGGCCGCCCTGCGCCGCAGGAGACAGCAAAGGAAAAAATAGTTCCCTTGCCAAGGTTGAGCAAGATCAGGCGTGCGGCCGGAGTCGCCGCCGATACTTGACTGACAGGCGGGAAGCGGGCCTGTTCCACGGCAGCAAGGCCGGCAAGGTTGGCAGGGTTGGCAACAACGCGGCAACGCCAGCAACGGTATGGATGGGAAAACAATGACGAGCCCTGGTACGACAAGCCACGACGAGGCGCCTGCGGGCGGACAGGCAGGCCACAGCGCCGCGGATGCCGGCGGCCCAGACGCAGGCCAGCACGCGGGTTTTGTGCACGGCATGGCGGCATGGGCGGAAAAGCACCGCATCAGCCCCTGGCGCGGCAGTTTTGCCGACTTCATCGAACAGATCCTGCCCGGCCGCGCCGCCCTGCTGACGCGCAGCGCGCACCAGTACCTGTGGGACATGATGCGCTGGAATGGCCAGACCGACGCCGCCGGGCGCTTCCGCTGCCGCCTGTTCGACGACGAACTGTTCGGCATCGACGAGGCGATCGACCGGGTCGCCGCCTACTTCAAGGCGGCCGCCGCCGGCTCCGAGGTGGGCCGGCGCATGCTGTTGCTGCTGGGCCCGCCGTCGGGCGGCAAGTCGACCATGGTGATCCTGCTCAAGCGGGGGCTGGAAGAGTACAGCCACAGCAGCGAAGGCGCGCTGTACGGCATCGCCGGCTGTCCCGTGCACGAATCGCCGCTGCATCTGGTGCCGCACAGCATGCGCGCCGATTTTCGCGCCAGCTATGATGCCGAACTGCATGGCGAACTGTGCCCCCATTGCCGCGCCCGCCTGGAAGAGCAGTACGCCGGCGACTTCCTGCGCATGCCCGTCGAACGCATCCACCTGTCCGAGGCCGGCCGCTGCGGCATCGGCACGTATGCGCCGCACGATCCCACGACGGCCGACCTGGCCGACCTCGTCGGTTCCGTCGACCTGTCGAAAGTGGCGCAATACGGCGACGAAGGCGACCCGCGCGCCTGGTCCTGGTCCGGCGCCGTGTATGCGGCCAGCCGCGGCATGCTGGAAATGATCGAAATCCTCAAGGTCAAGCGGGAATTCCTCTACCTGCTGCTGACCCTGACGCAGGAAAAGAATGTCAAGGTGTCGCGCTTTCCCCTGATATACCTCGATGAAACCATCCTCGCGCACACCAACCTGGCCGAATTTCGTAAATTCCTGCAAGAAAGCGAGAACGAGGCGCTGCTCGACCGCATGGTCATCGTGCAAGTGCCGTACACGCTCAATTACCGCGAAGAAGCGCGCATCTACCGCAAGCTGATCCAGGCGGCCGCGCCCGCCTTCCGCGACGTGCACCTCGATCCCCACGTGCTGCATGCGGCCGCCGTGTTTGCCATCCTGAGCCGCCTGCCCGAGGGCGACGACAAGGAAGCGGAACTGGTCAAGAAGCTGCGCGTGTATGCCAACGAGGACGTCGACGACCTGCAACCGGCCGACCTGCGCCGCCTGCGCGAGCGCGACAAGGCGCCCGACGAGGGCCTGTCGGGCGTGTCGCCCCGTTTCGTCATCAACGCCCTGTCGCACGCCATCATTTCCGCCCAGCGCAACAGCCTGTCGACCATGGACGTGCTGCTGGCCCTGAAGGACGGCATCGAAAGCGATGCGCGCATCGAGCCGCGGCGCAAGCGCAAATGGGTCGATTATCTGGTGCTCACGCGCAAGGATTTTTATAACCGCTGGGTCAAGGCCGACGTGCACAAGGCCTTGTTCGTGTCATTCGAGCAAGAAGCACAGGACTTGCTGAACAAATACCTCGATGAAGTCGAAGCCATGCTCGACAACCGCCAGATCCGCGATCCCATCACCAGCGAAGAGCGCCGTCCCGACGAGCGCTTCCTGCGCGCCGTGGAAGAAAAAATCCACATCAGCGATTCGGGCAAGCAGTCTTTCCGCCAAGAAGTGGTGCGCAAGGCCATGAGCGCCTTCAAGCGGGGCGAGGCGTTCGGCCTGGGCAGCCATGCCCAATTGCACGACGCCATCCAGCAATATCTGTTCGAACAGCGGCGCGACGTGCTGCGCCTGGTCGGCTCGGCCAAACGCCCCGACGACGACGTGCGGGCCAGGATCTCCGCCGTCGAGCAGCGCCTGGTCGACGAATACGGCTACGACGCCCATAGCGCGCGCGAAGCGCTCAACTACGTGACCACCTTGCTGGCGCAGGAATAGCCATGTCCGCCACGACCACGCCAGACAGCGGCAAGCAACAGGGTCCTCCGGTACGCGACGGCCCGACAGGCATGACTGGCACGGCAAGCACGGCTGGCGCCACTGGCTGCAACGCCGCCACCGGCGCGGCAGCACCGGCGGGCGCCGCGCCTGCCTTGGCCCGGCCCTGGTATGCGCTGTTCTCGCGCGGCGCGCGCGACTGGCTGCGCCACAATCAGAAAGTGCGCGACGCCGTGCAGGCGCATTTGCCCGAGCTGATCGCCACGCCGGACCTGATCGGCGGACCGCAGCAGCGCACGGTGCAAGTGCCCCTGCGTCTGCTCGAACATGCGCGCTTCCGTCTGGCGCCCGCGCGCAACAGCGTGGGCGCGGGACAGGGCGACGGTCAGCCCGGCGATCTCCTGCGCGCGGCGCGCCCCGCCACGGACGGGGCCGGGGCGCAAGGCGAAGGCGGCAATGGCGAGGGCGCCGTGCGCCTGTTGCTGGAGTTTCCCATCGACGACATTCTCGACTGGCTGTGGGAGACCTTCGAGTTGCCGGACCTGAAACCGCGCCACCTGGGCGCCATCGACGAGGTGCGGCTCGTGCGTAGCGGACTGGACCGTCATGGCGCCCGTTCGCGGCTGGACCGCCGGCGCACCGTCAAGGAAGCCATCAAGCGGCGCGCCTTGCAGGCGCGGCCCGTGCCGTTCACCAATGACGACTTGCGTTACCGCCAGGTGCTGCTACAGCCACGGCCCAGCGCGAATGCCGTCGTGTTTTTCGTGCTGGACGTGTCGGCCAGCATGGCGCAGGCCGAGCGCAAGCTGGCCAAATCCTTCTTTTTCTTTGCCTTGCAGGGCTTGCGCCGCAGGTATGCGCGCGTGGAAACACGTTTTATCGCCCATACGACGCGGGCCTGGGAATTTTCCGAAGCCGAGTTCTTCCAGGTCAATGGCATGGGCGGCACCATGGCCTCCACCGCCTTTCGCCTGAGCCGCGAACTGCTGCAGGAACACTATGCGCCGGGCCGCTACAACGCCTACCTGTTCTATGCCTCCGATGGCGAGAATTTCAGCGAAGACCGGGCGGCGGCCAGCCTGGCCCTCGGTGAGCTGGCCGCCTTGCTCAACTACATGGGCTATGTGGAAACCGTGCCCGGCGTGCCGCGCAGCCTGGAGACGGAAATGCACAGCCTGTGCGCCGAGCAGGAAAGGCGGGGCTTGCCCTTGCACAGCAGCATCCTGAGCAGGAATGACGATATCTGGGCGGCCATCCGCACCTTTTTCCAGCACGAGGCGGCCGATACGGAGGAAGCGGCATGACGCGGCATGACGCACAGCGCCACGGCAGCGCGCCAGACAAACCCGGCCTGGACGCCTACGCGGCGCGCATCGAAGCGCTGGCGCGGAAACTGGGCCTGGAATTTGCCCCCGTCGAGTTCGAACTGGTGCCGGACAGTTTCATGGCCGAGATCGCCATCTATGGTTTGCCCGTGCGCATGCGCCACTGGTCCTTCGGCGTGCGCTACATCCACCAGCTCGTGCATCAAAAGATGGGCAACTCGCACATGTTCGAAGTCATGTTTCCCGGCGACCCATGCCATGCCTACATGGCTGAACACAATTCCGTGGCGGAAAACACCCTCGTCACGGCCCACGTGCTGGGCCATGCCGACTTTGCCAGCCGCAATGCCCTGTTCCTGCGTTTCGGCGCCATGGCGGGCCAGCGCATCCTGGAACAAAGCGCGGCGCGGGCGCAGCGTCTCGAACTGGCGCTGCAGCGCCACGGGCAGGAACAGGTCGAGGCCGTGCTCGACGCGGCACTGGCGCTGGAACAGCACGTGGACATCCACGCCGAACTGCACCGCCCGCCGTATGCCGCGGCATCGGCGCCAGCCGGCGCGGCGGGCACGCCAGACAACGCCGCCGATGACGATCCCTTTGCCCGGCGCTGGCAGCGCCTGCCCGGCGAAGCGGCCGCGCTGGCGGCGCACGGGGCGGCCAGGGCGCGCCTGACCCAGCGCCCGCTCGTGCCGCCGCAAGCGGAGTACGACTTGCTGTGGTTCATCGCACAATACGGGCCGGAGCTGGCCGACTGGGAACGCGACATTTTCCTCGCCGTGCGCGAAGAGTCGTTTTACTTCTATCCCGTATATGCCTGCCAGATCATGAACGAAGGCTGGGCCTCGTACTGGCATGCGCGGCTGCTGCGCGAAGCCCACTTCCTGCCGCCGGCGCTGTATCTGTCCGCCATCAAGTCGCATTCGGACGTGGTGCGCCCTTACGCGGGCGAGCACCAGCAGGCGCTGGCCGTCAACCCCTATCATTTGGGCTTTTGCATGTGGGAACACATCATCGAGCGCGCAGGACTGGCGCGGGCGCGCCAGATCTGCCGCGACGACGACGACTGCAGTTTCATACGCAATTATCTGGACGGTGAACTGGCTGACCGCCTGGGTCTGTTCGTGCATGAAAGCCGCCTTGACGGGGAAACGCGCCTGGCCAGCCGCGACTTGACGGCCATCCGCGAAGCCATCCTGGCGCCCAAATATAACTATGGCGCGCCATGCGTGGCCGTCACCCTGCTCAACGACGACGGCAGCCTGGTGCTGCGCCACGATCACCAGCGCGACGGGCGCGGCCTCGACCTGGAGCGGGCGGAACAGGTGCTGGCGTATATCGCCCGCGTCTGGCGCCGCCCCGTCACCCTGCATACGGCCGATTTCCGGGGCACGCCGCGGGTCCTGCGCAGCAAGGCCGACGGCGTACCGGAGCCGCCCGCGCCGCTCGCCCCGACAGCACCACCGGCACCGACGGCGGCGCCCGTCCGGCGCTAAGAGGCGGAACTTGCAGGCGGAACTTGCCGGCAAGACTTGCCTGCAGGATGGGCGCGATTCAGGCCCGGCCAGCCTGTGCCACATACCAGGCGATGGTCTGCCGCAAGCCTTGCGCCAGGTTGTGCGTGGGCACATAGCCGAGCAAGCGGGCCGCCTTGGCGATGTCCGCCTGCGAATGGCGTACGTCGCCGGCGCGAAACTCGCCGTAGTGCGGCGCCTGGGGCACGTGCTGCGGGCGCACGGCCAGCAGCATCTGCTGCATGGTGGCGTGCAACTGGGTCAGGCTGGTGCGGGCGTTGACGGCCACGTTGTAGACCTGGTTGACGGCCGCCGGGTCGGTCCCGGTGGCGGCGAGGATATTGGCTTGCACGGCATTGTGCACGAAGCAAAAGTCGCGGCTGGTAGCGCCGTCGCCATGGATGCGCACGGCCTGATTGTCCAGCATGGCGGCGATCCAGCGGGGAATGACGGCCGCGTAGGCGCCCAGCGGGTCTTGTCTCGGACCGAAGACATTGAAGTAGCGCAGTCCCACCGTCTGCATGGTGTAGCAGCGCGCGTACACCTGCGCATACAGCTCGTTGACATATTTGCTCAAGGCATATGGCGACAGGGGCGCGCCGATGTGCTGCTCCACTTTCGGCAAGGCCGGATGGTCGCCATACGTGGCGCTCGAGGCCGCATACACGAAGCGCCGCACGCCCGCGTCGCGCGCGGCGGCCAGCATGTTCAGGAAGCCGCTGACATTGACGGCATGGCACAGCAGCGGGTCTTCCAGCGAACGCGAGACGGAACCGAGCGCCGCCTGGTGCAGCACGTAGTCGACGGCGACGGGGCCGCCCGGATCGGCACGGCCGCACGCGGCCCGGCTGCCGCCGGGGTCGCTGGCGCCGCCGCCACCGTCGGCCGCAGTTGTCCCGCCGCCGGCCTCACCGTCTGCCTCACCGTCTCCGTCGCCACCGCTGGCGATCAGTACCGGCGCGCCGCACGCGCGCGCGCACGCCTGCGGGTCGCGGATATCGCCTTCGATGAAGGTGAAGCGCCGCCATGCCGCTTCGCCCACGCTGGCGCGTACCTGCTCCAGGTTGTGGCGGTGACCCGTCATGAAGTTGTCCAGGCCGCGCACTTCCTGGCCCAGGTTCAGCAAGGTTTCCAGCAGGTGCGAACCGATGAAACCGGCCACGCCCGTCACCAGCCAGCGGCGCGGCGTTTGCGCCAGTTGCGCGCAGGCCCGGGCATACGCGCTGTCGCCGCCGGCCGGACCGATGGTAGCGGCCGCCATCACAGCCGCCACACGTGCAAGCCGCCGTCCTGCAGCGGACGGGGGTCGAAATGCGACTTGATGTCGATGAAGCAACCGTTTTCCAGCACCTTGGCCTGGAAGTCGCCCAGCGGGCGGGCCAGCAGGGCCTGGTGCGAAACGGCGCTGATGATGGCCTCGGCCCGCGGCAGCTGCTCCCAGCTTTCCAGCAATAAACCGTACTCTTCCAGCGCCTCGCGCCCATCGGCGACGGGGTCGTGCACGTGCACCTGCACACCGTACGATTGCAGCTCGTGGATCATGTCGACCACTTTCGAATTGCGCAGGTCCGGGCAATTTTCCTTGAAGGTCAGGCCCAGCACGTTGACGTGCGAGCCTTTCAATTTGAAGCCGGCGCGCACCATTTCCTTGATGGTTTTTTCCGCCACGAACTTGGCCATGCCATCGTTGATGCGGCGCCCGGCCAGGATCACGTGCGGGTGGTAACCGAGCATTTCCGCCTTGTGCGTCAAATAATAGGGGTCGACGCCGATGCAGTGGCCGCCCACGAGACCGGGACGGAACGGTAAAAAATTCCATTTCGTGCCCGCCGCCTGCAGCACCTCCAGCGTGTCGATGCCGATGCGGTCGAAGATGATGGCCAGCTCGTTCATCAACGCGATGTTCAGGTCGCGCTGCGTGTTTTCGATGACCTTGGCCGCCTCGGCCACCCTGATGCTCGAAGCCCGGTGCACGCCCGCCTCGACCACGCCTTCGTACAGGGCCGCCACCTTGTCCAGGGTGGCCGCGTCGTCGCCCGAGACCACCTTGCGGATGCTGTGCAGGGTGTGGTCCTTGTCGCCGGGATTGATGCGCTCGGGCGAAAAGCCCACGTGAAAGTCTTCCTTCCAGCGCAGGCCCGAATGCTGCTCGAGGATGGGGATGCAGATTTCCTCGGTGGCGCCCGGATACACGGTCGATTCGTAGATGACGACGGCGCCGCGCCGCATGTGGCGCCCGACGGCCGCGCTGGCGCCGGCCAGGGCCGAAAAATCGGGATTGTGCGCGCTGTCGACGGGCGTGGGCACGGCCACGACGATGAAATCGGCCAGTTGCAGCTCGGCCGGGTCGCAGCCCACGCTCAGCCATTGCGCCGCCAGCAGCTGTTCCGTGCTCACTTCGCCCGTCGGATCGATATGGCGCCGGTAGCTTTCCACCTTGCGGGCCGACAAGTCAAAGCCGACCGTGCGCTGGCGCATGCCGAACGCCACGGCCAGCTGCAAGCCCACATAGCCGAGCCCCACCACCGCCACCACGCCCGCCTTGTTATTCACCTTGCTGTCCATAGCCTGTGCTCCGAAGGGTTGCGGCCTGAGCATCGCCGTCCGGGAAATTCTACGGTTGCCGGTTCGGCCATTCTTGAGCGGGAACAAGAAACGCGGAGCGGGGGCCGGCACGCGCGCGGACAATCGGCGGCTTGTTGAGCGCAATCAAGGAGACCGGCGGCCATCTTTTTAAGCTAGGCCATGCCCATCGTTCATGCATGCCGCTACCGGAGACTTCCATGGCCCGTTCCCTGCCCCGCCCTTTCCCAGGCCTGCCGGCCGCCGCGCTGTGCTGCACCCTGCTGCTGCCCTTGCTGACGGGCTGCCACGGCACGCAGAGCAGCGAAAGCCTGCTGGCCGACGCGCAGCAGTACCGGCAGAAAGGCGAGGCGCGGGCCGCCATCATCCAGTTGAAGAACCTGCTGCAAAAGGAGCCGGACAATGCGGCCGCGCGCTTGCTGCTGGGTAGCATCTATATCGACACGGGCGAAGCCCTGTCGGCCGAGAAAGAATTGCGCAAGGCAAAATCGTTGGGCCTGTCGGCGCAGCAAGTGATGCCATTGCTGGGCAAGACCTGGCTGATGCTGGGCCAGTTCGACAAGGTGCTGGCCGAGATCGCCGACGATGCGGCGCAGCCGGCCAGCGTGCTGGCCCTGCGCGGCGACGCCCTGCTGGCACTGGGCCGCCAGGACGAGGCGCGCGCCCTGTTCTCGCGCCTGCTGGAAGCCCATCCGGACCAGGTCGAAGCATTGCTGGGCCTGGCGCGCCTGGCGGCGCTGCAGCAGCAGGTGACGGCGGCCGAGCTGCTGCTGGCGCAAGCCCTGAAAAACGCGCCCGCCAACCTCGACGCCTTGCGCCTGCAGGGCGACCTGCTGCGCCTGCAAGGCAAGAACGGCGCGGCGCGCCTCGCCTACATGCAGATCCTCAAGATCAAACCGGACAATACCCAGGCGCACATCGACCTGGCCAACCTCGACATCGTGGAAAACCGCTACCCGGAAGCGGCGGCCCAGCTGGCCACGGCGCGCAAATCGGCGCCCAACAGCCTGGGGCTGCTGCAGGCGCAGGCGCTGCTCGATTTTCGCCAGGGCAAGCACAAGGCGGCCTTGCAAGGCTTGCAGCTGGTGCTCAAGGCGGCGCCCGACCACATGCCGTCCATCCTGCTGGCCGGCGCCGTGCAATTGGCGCTCGGTTCGCCGCAACAGGCGGAAAGCTATCTGCGGCGCTTCCTGGCGGTGTATCCGAAACACCTGTATGCAGTCAAGATGATGGCCTCGATTGAATTGATGCGCAACAAGACCGACGCGGCCATCGACTTGCTGCAACCGATGCTGGCCGCCTTCCCCGACGACGTGGAATTGCTGTCGCTGGCCGGCGAAGCCCACTTGCGCGCGCGCCGCTACGACAAGGCGACGGCGTATTTCGAACAAGCCAGCACCCTGGCGCCGGACACGGCCAGGCTGCATGCGGCGCTGGGCATCAGCCGCCTGGGCATGGGAGAGAACAGCCGCGCCATCAATGAACTGGAACGCGCCAGCATGCTCGACAAGAGCACGCCGCAGGCGGGCACCATGCTGGTGATGACCTTGCTGCGCAACAAGCAGAACGACAAGGCCCTGGCCACGGTCAAGATGATGGAACAGCAGCAGAAAGGCACGAATCCCTTGCTGCTGAACCTGAAAGGCGGCGTCTACCTGGCCTTGCGCGACTTGCCCGCCGCGCGCGCCAGTTTCGAGCAAGCCCTGGGCATGGACCCTGTCTATCTGCCCGCCCTGAACAACCTGGCGCAGATCGACCTGGCGGAGAAAAAGCCGGAGCAGGCGAAGCAGCGCTTCGAGCGGGCGCTGGCGAAGGCGCCGAAAAATGCCGACCTGTGCGCGGCGCTGGCCAAGCTGGCCGCATCGCAGGGCAAGGCGGACGAGGCGCGGCGCTGGCTCGAACGGGCCCACCGCGACAATCCCGACGCCGTCGCGCCGGCCCTGCTGCTGAGTAACTTCTACCTGAAGACGGGCGCGCCCGACAAGGCGCTGGAACTGGCGCGCACCTTGCAGACGGGCCATCCGGGCGACGCCGATGCGCTGGCCCTGCGCGCCCAGGTCGAATACAGCGCCGGCCAGGCGCCGGCCGCGCTTGACAGCTACAACAAGCTGGCCAGCCTGCAAACCACGTCCGCGCCCTTGCAGATGCGCATCGCCAGCCTGCACCTGGCGCTGGGCGACCACCATAATGCGCTGCAAGCCGTCAAGCGGGCGCAGGCGCTTGACCCGTCCCTGCTCGAAGCGCGCGTGGTGGAAGTGGCTCTGCTGCTGAACCTGAATCGCCAGCGCGAGGCGCTGGCCGTGGCGCGGCAAGTGCAGGAACAGCAGCCGAAGCTGGCGGCCGGCTACAAGCTCGAGGGCGACGTGCTGATGGAACAGAAGCTGCCGCAGCAAGCCGTCAAGCTGTACCAGCACGCGTTCGACATCAGCCCCATCGGCCCGCTGCAGGTGCAGCTGTACCGCGCCTTGCAGGCGTCGGGCCAGGAGCGCGAAGCCGAGGCGCGCATGGCCGCCTGGCTCAAGGAACATCCGGAAGACGTGCCGACGCGCACCTACCTGGCCGGCACACGGCTGGCGGCGAAACAATACCGCGCCGCCATCGAGCACTTCCAGTATGTGGTGGCCAAGGACACGGACAATGTCGTGGCGCTGAACGACCTGGCCTGGGCGTATCAGCAGGAAAAAGATCCGCGCGCGCAAGCCACGGCCGAGCAGGCGCTCAAGCTGGCGCCCGACAATCCCGCCGTGCTCGACACCCTGGGCTGGATCGTACTGGAACGGGGCGACGTCCCGCGCGCCACGGCCCTGCTGCGCAAGGCGGCGGGGCTGGCGCCGACATCCCCCGAAGTGCTGTACCACCTGGGTGCGGCCCTGGCGAAAGCGGGCGACAAGGGCGGCGCGCGCAAGCAACTGGAACAATTGCTGGCCGCCAACAAGGACTTTCCGCAGCGGGCCGCGGCGCAGGCCTTGCTGACCCAGCTGTAAGCCATGGCCATGCACGCTGCCATGCCCGGGCTGGCGGCGCGGCCGCTGGCCCTGCTGGCGGGCGCGGCCTGCGCGCTGGCCTTGCGCCACTATCCGCTGGGCCACGGCTGGCCCGGCCTGCTGTTTGCCATCCTGCTGCCCGCCTATTTCCTGCTGCTGTGCTGGCGCCCCGCCTGCTGGCTGTTCTGCGTGCCCGCCCTGCTGCCCGTGCTCGACCTGGCGCCGTGGACGGGCTGGTTCTTCCTCGAGGAAATCGACGTGCTGCTGTTGCTGACGGTGGCGTGCGGCTACTGGCGCCTGGGCGGCCCCGTCCAGCGCGCCGCGGCCACGCTCTCGCCCGCCGCCCGCGCCTGTCTGCTGCTGTGCAGCCTGGCCTGGCTGGCGGCCGTGCTGCGCGGCGTGCTGCCGCTGGCGCCGCTCGACCTGAATGCCTGGGATAATTATTTGAGCCCCTACAACAGCCTGCGGCTGGGCAAGGCCTGGGCCTGGAGCATGCTGCTGCTGCCGCTGCTGCTGCGCGACGGGGATCCTTCCGCCCTGCGCCGCTACGCGCTGCCGGGCATGCTGGCCGGGCTGGCGATGGTGTCGCTGTTCGCGCTGTGGGAACGGGCCGTGTTTCCCGGCCTGTCGAACCTGTCGAGCGACTACCGCATCACGGCGCCGTTTTCCGCCATGCACACGGGCGGCGCCGCGCTCGATGGCTACCTGGCCCTGAGCCTGCCGTTTGCCGCGCTGTGGCTGGCGCGCGCCCGCAGCCGCTGGCAGGCGGCGCTGGCCATGCTGCTGCTGGCCCTGGCCCTGCACGCGGCGTTCACCACCTTTTCACGGGGCTTGTATGCGGCGCTGGCGGCGGCCATGCTGCTGGGATTCTGGCAAACCCTGCGCACGCCGCCCGGCGCGGCGCGGCGCCCGCCCGGCCGCCCGCCCGTGCGCGATGTGTTGCTCAGGCTGCTGCTGGCCGGTCTGGGCACCGGCCTGCTCGTGTACATGTTCAGCCTGGCCGGCTACCGGGGCTTGCTCGCCGCCGTGGTCCTGCTCGCGGCCAGCTTCGTGCTGGCCGCGCGGCCCTTGCCGTGGCGTTTGGCGCCGGCCAGCCTGCTGTGCGCGCTGTGCCTGCAGGGTTTGCTGGCCGCCTGGTGGCCGGAGCCGCTTGATCAGCACACGGCCGGCTGGCTGAAAGGCCCTTATTTCCTGTTCCTGCTGGCGGCCGTGCTGCTGGCGGCCATGCTGTGGCCCGATGCTGGCGCCGCCAAGGGGCCAGCCAGGCTGGGCGTGGCGATGATGGCGTGGACCATGCTCGCATGTAATCTCGCCTGGATAGGCTGGCACTGGGCCGGTGCTGGCGCGCTGCTGCCGGCCGGCCTGGTCGTGCTGCTGGCCATGCTGATGCTGGGCAACGGACGCCTGCGCCCGCCCCTGTGGCGGCTGGACCGGGCCAGCCTGAGCATCGCGGGCGCGGCCGGCATCCTGCTGCTGCTGGCCATCCCCGTCTCGGCCAGCTATTACGCCACCGAGCGTTTTGCCACCACGGCCTTCGACATGCAGGGCCGCTTGCGCCATTGGCGGCAAGCGCTGGCCATGCAGCCAGCCGACTGGGGCGAGCGCCTGTTCGGCATGGGCATGGGCAGCTTTCCCGCCACCTATTACTGGCACAATCCCCAGCGCGAAGTGCCGGCCACCATCACGTATGCCGAAGAAGGGGGAATCGCTATGTGCGCCTGGCCAGTCCCGGCTACAGCGCCGGCTATGGCGAACTGCTGCGGCTGCTGCAGCGCGTGCGCGTGCAGCCCGCCACGCGCTACACCCTGGCGCTGGACGTGCGCCGAAGCGGCCCCATGCCCGTGCTGCAGGTGCGCCTGTGCCAGCGGCAATTGCTGTATGCGCAAGGCTGCGTGTCCGTCCCCCTGCGCCTGCGTCCTCATCCGACCGGCAGTCCGGTGGCGGTCTGGCAGCACTACGACGTGCCGTTCGACAGCGCCTGGCTGGGCACGGGCGCCTGGCTGCTGCGCCCGCCCGTGCAGCTGGAACTGGCGGCCAGCGGCACGGCTGACTCGTCCGTGCTCGAAGTCGACAATCTGAGCTTGCGCGCGCCCGGCGGCGAGGAATTGCTCGCCAACGGGCGCTTTACGCAGGCGAATAATTACTGGTTTTTCAGCAGCGACCACCATCACTTGCCGTGGCACATCAAGAGCATGGCGCTGCACGTGCTGGTGGAAACGGGCTGGTGCGGCGCCCTGTCCATGCTGGCCCTGCTGTCCGTGGCCGGCACGCGCCTGCTGCGCCAGGCCAGGGGGCGATTCAGGCGCGCTGGCCTGCGCCGCCGCCCTGCTGGGTTTTCTCGTCGTCGGCCTGTTCGACAGCCTGCTCGACGTGCCGCGCATCGCCTTGCTGTGCTATCTGTTGCTGCTGTGCGCGCTGCTGAGGCCCGCCCACTCCCCGCCACCTCCTGCCCTTGAAAGCGCGCCGCCATGAAAGCCCTGCCGTTGACATTCCCCTTCGCCCTGCTCACCTGCCTGGCCTGGCTCCTGGCCTGCGCGCCGTGCCGCGCCGACACATCGCTGGCGCAGACCATCGCGCGCGTCAAGCCGTCGATCGTCGGCGTGGGCAGCCTGCAAAAGACGCGCACGCCGCCGATGAATTTCATCGGCACGGGTTTCGTGGCCGGCGACGGCTTGAGCGTGCTGACGTGCGCGCATGTGATCCAGAAACTGCTCGACGCGAATCCGAACGAAGTCATCGGCATACTCACGGGCCAGGGCGAGGTGGCGCAATTTCGCCCCGCCAAAGTCCAGGCGCTGGACACGGAACACGACCTGGCCTTGCTGCGCCTGGCGGGCGCGCCGCTGCCCGCCCTGGCGCTGGGCGACGCTGCCACGGTGCGCGAGGGCCAGGCCCTGGCTTTCACGGGTTTTCCGCTCGGGACCTTGCTCGGTTTGCACCACGTGACGCACCGCGCCACCGTGTCATCGCTGACGCCGGTGGTCATGCCCAGCGAAAACGCGCAGCGCCTCGACGTCCGGCGCCTGGCGCAGCTGCAAAAGGCCCCCTACACCGTGTTCCAGCTGGACGCGACGGCGTATCCGGGCAGCAGCGGCAGCCCGCTGTTCGATCCCGAGACCGGTCTCGTCTACGGCATCGTCAACATGGTGTATGTCAAGGGCCTCAAGGAGGCCGCCATCAGCGCGCCAAGCGGCATCACCTACGCGATTCCGGGCGGCTACATGCAGGCGATCTTACTGAAAAGCAAATAAACCTCAGTTGCGCCCTTGCCTCAGCCGGTCGGTAATACCGGGCTCATCCCATGTCGGAAAAAAAGGGGTAAAACGACCGTTCACCCCCATGCTGTTCCATCAGGCCACCGTATTTACGGATCTGGGCCCCCATGTAATCGAGGTCCAGCCGTAGCAGCACGGCCGGCGCCCCCACGCGCGTGCACTCGCGCTCGCCGCCGAAGTCCTGGAAGCCCAGCATGCGCTTGTAAAACACCACGTGGCGCGGATTGACTTCGATCACGTAATCCGTAAAGCCGTGAATATTGTGGGCATAGATATAAGAAATATGAATCAGCGCCGCAAACACGCGCTTGCTCACACCCTTGTCGATGGCCAGGCGCGACGGCTCGCACAGGCGCCGGCCCTGCTCGCGCAGGACGTCGAGCTTGTCGCGGAAGTTTTCATCGGCCGGCAAGCCCGTCTCGTCATTGTCGAGGCACAGGGTCATGGTGCCGACGGTGGTGCCCGCCGTTTCCGCGAACAAGGTGATCTTGTTCAAGGCGTGCGCGATGCCGGGATCGACGGCATAGCCGCGCCAGCCGTACATCTTGCGGATCAGCAAGCTGGCCGCTTCACGCCGGCCACGCGAATTGGCCATGCGGATATGAAAGCGCTGCAGGTCGAGCTCATGCTCCATGGCCGGGTCGATCTGCCCCTCGCCCACCACCAGGTCGCTGAAAGTACCGGGCGTGTCGAAGGAAATAATGGGTTCATCTTCAAAGCTCATCTTGTCCTCACGTTCATCGGCAGCCGTCGAGACGGACTGAAGCCAATGCCTTGTGACAAGACAAAAACGGGAGAAGTTCCCACCTCTAGCTAAAAAAACAGAAGAAATCTGCCTTTAGATAGCAAAATAACACGATGAAATTTGCCGAAAAGTACAAAATGACAAATATAAGTGCTGTTTTGATATGGCCGAGTCCGCTGTTAAAAAAGCTTTCCGGAATCAGCAGCACGTCGCCCGGCCGCATCATGACATTCGCGGAAATGTCGCCGCTCTTCAATAGATCGTCGAGCCGCACGCGCAGCTGCTGCTGGCTGCCCTCGCGCACGCGGATGATGCTGGCCTTGTTGCCGGCAGCGAAATCGGTGATGCCGCCCACGGCGATGAGCACGTCCATCAGCGACATGCCGAGCCGGTACGGCAGCGCCTGCGGCTTGGCCGCCTCGCCGATCACGCGGATCTGCTCGCCATACGGCCCCGAGAAATTGGTGACGATGACCGTCACCACGGGCTGCTGGATGAACTTGCTCAAGGCTTGCTCGATGTCGCGCGCCAGCTGGGTCGACGTCTTGCCGCTGGCCTCCAGGTCTTCCACCAGCGGCGTGGTGATCTTGCCGTCCGGCCGCACGGCCACCGTCAGCGACACTTCCGGATTGCGCCAGACGATGATGTTGACGGAATCGCCCGGCCCGATCAGGTAATCGTGCATGGGTGCGCTGTCGTCGGCGGGCGCCAGCGGATAGCGGGTGCGGCAGCCTCCCAGCAGGCCGGCGGCACCGGCCAGGACCAGCGTGTTGCAGACAAATGCACGGCGAAACGGATTCATGCGGAGCCTCTTCGAGTCGATGGCGCGTCCATGGCCGGCCCCGCAGAACCAGCCTGGGCCGCGAACTTCCTATGATTATTAAAAGCCGGCAAGTGAACCTTGAGGCGTATCAAGAAGCAATCATCTTGGGAAATCTTGCTCGACAGGCGCCCTATACTTTGCTTACTCAACAGACAAGCATTTCTTGCAAGACGCCGTCGCCCGCCCGTCTGCCGTGCAGCACCGTTACCTGAAGGAAGCGACATGGAGCAATTGATACAGCAACTGCTTTCCAGCCTGAAAGGCATCTGGAAATACCGCTGGCATGCGGTGCTGGTGGCGTGGCTGGTGGCCATCGTCGGCTTCATCAAGGTGATCAGCCTGCCCGACGACTTCCAGACGTCGGCGCGCGTGTTTGTCGATACGCAAACCATCCTCAAGCCGCTGATGGCCGGCATGACCAGCGTGCCGAACACGGAACAGCAGGTGGCCATCATGAGCCGCACCCTGCTCAGCCGGCCCAACGTGGAGCGCGTCATGCGCATGGTCGACCTCGACCTCGATTCGAAGACCGTGCGCGAGCACGAGGCCCAGCTCGATGACCTGATGAGCCGCATCAAGATCACCGGCACCAACGCCTACGACATCTACACCATCAGCTACAGCGGGCGCGACCCGAAGCTGGTGCGCGACGTGGTGCAAAGCCTGCTGACCATCTTTGTCGAAGGAAGTTTCCAGGGCAAAAAGGGCGATTCGCAGAAGGCGGTGCAATTCATCGACGAGCAGATCAAGAATTACGAGGACAAGCTGAGCGCGGCGGAAAACCTGGTGAAGGAATTCAAGATCCGCAACAACCTGCTGCTGCCGCGCCAGGGCATCGACTACGGCAGCCAGCTGCTGATGTCGTCCGATAGCCTGAACAATGCCAAGCTGGAGCTGGTCGAGGCGGAACAGGCGCGCAAGGCCATCCAGAGCCAGATCGAGGGCGACGAGCCCGTGCTCGACATGGAGCCGAACGCGTCGTCCATCACGAATCCCGAACTCGACGAGCGCATCGCCTCGCTCAACAAGAACCTCGACAACCTGCGCATGCAATTTACGGAATTGCATCCCGACATCATCGCCTCGAAGCGCCTGGTGGCCCAGCTGGAAGAGCGCAAGATCGAGGAAAGCAAGCTGAAAACGGCGTCCGGCGACCCGGGCAAGAACTACAGCCCCATGCTGCAGCAGCTGAAGGTGGCGCTGACGGACGCGGACGCCAAGGTGGCCGCCATCCGCGCCCGCGTGCAGGAATACAGCGCGCGCAATGAACGGCTGCTGGCGCAGAGCAATGCCGTGCCCGAGGTGGAATCGCAGCTGGCGCAGCTCAACCGCGACTACATCATCAACAAGGAAAACTATGAAAAGCTGATCGGCCGGCGCGAAGCGGCCAAGCTGTCGGGCGAACTCAGTTCCACCACCGAGATGATGGCCTTCAAGATCATCGACCCGCCCACGGTGCAATATGCGCCCGTCGGCCCGAACCGCCCGCTGCTGTTCAGCGCGGCGCTGGGCGCGGCCCTGGTGGCCGGCGTCGCCGCGGCCCTGCTGATCAGCCAGGTGCGCCCCACCTTCCTCAGTCCGTCCGAACTGCGCGACGCGACGGGCTTGAACGTGCTGGGCACGGTATCGATGAACTGGACGCCGCTGCAGCAGGTACGCCGCCGCCGCGCCCGCTATGGCTTCGGCGCCTGCCTGGGCAGCCTGTTCGTGCTGTACGGCGGGGTCATGACGGCCGCGCTGCTGAAATTCTAGAGCCACCAGGGGAGCGACGATGAGCAGCAAGGACAGCGGCAAGCAGGAACCCACGATCCTGGGCGTGGCCGAGGCCGGCGTGCCCTATGGTGCGGATGGTCCGGAGGTGGCCGCTGGCGCGGATGGCGCGCAGGCGGCCCGCTCGCCCCAGTACCGGCCCCTGAACCTGGCCCGGCTGGCCGAGCAGGGCATGCTCACGCACGATGGCGGGCGCAGTTCGGTGGCCGAGGATTTCCGCATCATCAAGCGCCCGCTGCTGCGCCAGGCACGCGCCAGCGGCGCCGAGGCCATCCGCCACGGCAACCTGATCGTCGTCACCAGCGCCATGCCCGGCGAAGGCAAGACGTATTGCGCCGTCAACCTGGCCATGAGCATCGCCATGGAAATGGATATCACGGTGCTGCTGGTCGATGCCGACGTGGCGCGCCCGTCCGTGCTGAAAGTGCTGGGCCTGCCGCCCGAGCCGGGGCTGATGGACGTGCTGCTCGACCCGCAGCTGGCGATGGCGGACGTGATCCTGAAAACCAACGTGGCCAACCTGAGCATCCTGCCCGCCGGGCGCAGCAACAAGCATGCGACGGAACTGCTGGCCAGCCGGGCCATGAGCCGCTTGCTGGCCGAGATCGCCAGCCGCTACGCCGACCGCGTCGTCGTCTTCGACTCGCCGCCCCTCTTGATCACCAGCGAAGCGCACGCGCTGGTGGGACAGATGGGGCAAGTGGTGATGGTGGTCGAGGCGGAAACGACGACCCAGCACGCCGTCAAGGAAGCGCTGCGCCAGATCGACTCGTGCGAGCACATCCATTTAATCTACAACAAGACCAGATCATTCCCCGGCAACGACTACTACGGCTATGGCCATTACGACTAGCTGCCGCACGCCGCTGGCGCTGCCGCTGCTGCCGTTCCTGTCCCTGCTGCTGCCCGCGCCGGCCGGCGCCGTCGACTGGCTGGTGAAACCGTCGCTGCGCCTGCGCGAAAGCTATACGGACAATGCCTTGCGCGCGCCGCCCGGCCAGGCGCAATCGGACTTCATCACGGAAATCGCGCCCGCCATCGCCCTCATCGGCACGGGCCCCGCCTGCGCGTGCACCTCGACTACAGCTGGCACAAATACCTGTCGGGACAGCGTGCCGATACAGACAACCACCAGCTGCACGCCTCGGCCGACGCCGAGCTGGTGAAGGACTGGTTCTTCATCGATGCCGATGCCAGCGTGAACCGGCGCAACATCTCGCCGTTCGGCCCCCAATTGATCGACGACCTGCCCGACACGGACAATGCCAGCACCGTGCGCACCACCGGCATCAGTCCGTATTTGCGCCACCGCTTCCGCGGCCTGGCCACGGCCGAGCTGCGCTACACGCGCAACACGGTCGACAGCGGCGGCGACTTGTTGTCCGTGCACAGCGATGAAATGGAATTGCTGCTCAGCGGCGAGCCGCGCGCCGGCGGCTGGACCTGGAACGCCAGCCACGACGTGCGCCGCACGCAGGACAGCAAGCTGGCGCCCGTGCGCATGCAGCGCAGCAGCGTGGGCCTGCGCTATCCGTTCAGCAGCAAATGGGCGGCCACGGCCAGCGGCGGCCTGGAAAAGGAAGGCTATATCTCTACCAGCGGCAAGGCGCCCGAGGGGCGCTTCTGGTCGCTGGGCGGCGTGTGGACGCCATCGCCGCGCACCAGCGTGGCCTTCAGCACGGGCAAGCGCTTCTTTGGCACCACCTACAGCCTGGATGCCAACTTCCTGCAGCGCCATACCAACTGGCAACTGAGCTACAGCGAAAACATCACCACCATGCCGACGCAATTTTCTCGCCTGGGAAACCGCGACGCGGCCCAGTTGCTCGATCAGTTATGGCGCGGCATCTTTCCCAACACGCGCGACCGGCGCCTGCGCATCGATGCCTTCCTGCGCTACGCCAACAGCCTGGGGCCGGAACGGGGCGCCATCAATTACTTCAGCCACCGCTATTTCCTGCAAAAACAGCTGAAGCTGACGATGGCGCGCGCCACGGCGAAAAGCACGATGATCGCCGGCATCACGGTTGTCGACCGCACGGCGCAGACGGCCAGCGGCATCGACAGCGGCTTGCTGCCCGGCGTGGAATTCGGCAGCGAAGACCGCACGCGCCAGATCGGCGGCAACCTGGGCTGGAGCTGGCAAGCCAGTGCGCGCACCAGCGTGAATCTCAATGGCGGCTACGCCAGCGTGCGCTCGCTGAGCGTACCCCGGCGCGACAACAACATCACCATGACGGCCGGCTACAACCGCATCCTGCAGCCGGACATGACGGCCAGCATCGAGCTGCGCCACACGCGCCACGCCAGCAACCGGGGCGGCGATTACCGCGAGAACGGCGTCAGCGCCACGCTCATCATGCAATTCTAAGGAGGCCGCAATGTCCGACCCCTCTCTTGCGTCCGCCGCGCCGGCGCACCTGCTGTGCGTGGTGGCCGCGCGCCCCAACCTGATGAAGATGGCGCCCATCCTGGCCGCCCTGGCCCGCCAGGCGCCGGCCGTGCGCGTGACCTTGCTGCATACGGGTCAGCATTACGACACGGCCATGAATGGGCAGTTGTTTACGGACCTGGACCTGCGCCCGCCCGACATCGCCCTCGACGTCGGCTCGGGCAACCACGCGCAGCAGACGGCCGAGATCATGCGCCGCTTCGACGCCGTGCTCGACGCCCATCCGCCGCTGGCGCCCGATGCCGTGCTGGTGGTGGGCGACGTCAATTCCACCTTGGCTTGCGCGCTGGTGGCGGCCAAGCGGGACATCCCCGTGATCCACGTCGAGGCGGGCCTGCGCAGCGGCGACCGGCGCATGCCCGAGGAAATCAACCGCGTGCTGACGGATCAATTATCGAGCCTGCTGCTCACCAGCGAGGCAGGCGCGCGCGCCAACCTGTTGCGCGAAGGCATCGCTCCCGAACGCATCCATTTCACGGGCAACGTCATGATCGACAGCCTGCGGCGGCAGCTGCCGCGCGCCGTCAAGCCGGCCGCCACCCTGCGCGCGCACGGCCACGCCTGCCCGCCCGCGTATGGCCTGCTCACCCTGCACCGGCCGTCGAACGTGGATGACCCGGCGCAGCTCGCCGCGCTGCTGCAGGCGCTGGGGCAGCTGTCGCGACAGCTGCCGCTGCTGTTCCCCATCCATCCCCGTACCCTGGCCGGCCTGCGCCTGGCGGGCCTGGAACCCGTGCTGGCGCGGCATGCCATCATCCGCCTGCCGCCGCTGGGCTACCTGGAAATGCTGGGCCTGATGCAAGAGGCGCACCTGGTGCTGACGGATTCGGGCGGCATCCAGGAAGAAAGCACGGCCCTGGGCGTGCCCTGCCTGACCCTGCGCGCCAACACGGAGCGGCCCGTCACCGTGAGCGACGGCACGAACACGCTGGCCGGCACGGAGCCGGCCGCCATTCTGGCGCTGGCGCGCGCCATCCTCGACACGGGCGGCAAGCGGGGCCGCATACCGCCCCTGTGGGATGGCCACGCGGCCACGCGCATCGCCGCCATCGTCGCGCCCTGGCTGGCGGCGCGCCGGGGCACGCCATGACGGCGCCGGCGCTGCCGCCGGCGCTGAAGAATGCGCTCACCATCGACGTGGAAGACTATTTCCGGTATCCGCCTTCGCGCCGCACATCGCCCGCGCCGACTGGCCCCGCCTGGAATGCCGGGTCGAGGCGAATATCGAGCGCATCCTGCTGCTGCTGGAGAGCCGGCGCATCCACGCCACCTTTTTTACGCTGGGCTGGATCGCCGAACGCTATCCGGCCATGCTGCGCCGCGTGGCCGCCGCCGGGCACGAGGTGGCCAGCCACGGCTATGCCCACCTGCGCGCCAACGAGCAGCCGGCCGCGCAGTTCGCCGACGACGTGCGCCGCAGCAAGGCCATCCTCGAACAATTGACGGGGCTGGCCGTGCGCGGCTACCGGGCGCCCAGCTTTTCCATCGGCGCGGCCAATCTGTGGGCCTTCGACGTGCTGCAGGAAGCGGGCTACCGCTACAGTTCCAGCATCTACCCGATCCGCCACGACCATTACGGCATGCCCGACGCGCCCCGCTTCGCCTGGCGCCCGCGCGGGCCGCACGGCGTGCTGGAACTGCCCGTCAGCACCGTGCGCCTGCGCGGACGCAACCTGCCGGCCGGCGGCGGCGGCTATTTCAGATTGATGCCGTATGCACTGTCGCGCTGGCTTTTGCGACGCATCAATTCGCGCGACGGGCAAGCTGGCATATTCTATTTTCATCCCTGGGAACTCGATCCCGGCCAGCCGCGTCCACTTGGTCTCAGCGCCAGGACGCGCTTTCGCCACTACCTGAACCTGGGGCGCATGGAAGCGCGGCTGGGGCGACTGACGCGCGACTTCGCCTGGGACCGCATGGACCGTATTTTTCTGGAAAGCACATGATGCACGAGGCCAGCCTTCCTCCCGACTACGCGCCGTCCAGCGCCGCCATCGCCGTGCGCTCCCTGCAGGCGCACGAGCATGCACGCTGGGATGCCTTTGTCGATACTTGCCAGCAAGCGACCTTCTTTCACCGGGCGGGCTGGCAAACCATCATGGAGCAAGGTTTCAAGCACGACAGCTATTTCCTGTACGCGGAACAGGACGGGCGCATCGCCGGCGTGCTGCCGCTGGCCCATCTGCGCAGCCGCCTGTTCGGCGCATCGCTCGTCTCGCTGCCGTTCTGCGTCTACGGCGGCATCGCCGGCGGCGGCGCGGCCGTGCGCCAGGCGCTCGACAGCGCCGCGCTGGCGCTGGCGCGGCGCCTCGGCGTGGGCCACCTGGAATACCGCTGGCGCGAAGTGGAGCAAAACGCGTCGGAAAATGCGGACTCTGCCTGGCTGCACAAACCCCTGTACGCGACCTTCCGCCGGCCGTTAAGTCCCGATGCCGAGCAGAATCTGCTGGCCATACCCCGCAAGCAGCGCGCCGTCGTGCGCAAGGCCATGGCGGGCGGCCTGCACAGCGCCATCGACTACGACCTGCGCCATTTCTACCCGATCTATGCGGCCAGCGTGCACCGGCTGGGCACGCCCGTCTTCGCGCAGCGCCATTTTTCCCTGCTGCGCACGGTCTTCGGCGACGCCTGCGACATCCTCACCGTGTACCACGGCCAGCAGGCGCAGGCCAGCGTGCTGCTGTTCTATTTCCGCGATGAAGTATTGCCGTATTACGGTGGCGGCACGCCGCTGGCGCGCAGCACGGGCGCCAACGACTTCATGTATTGGGAAGCGATGCGCCGCGCCTGCGCACGCGGCTACCGCCTGTTCGATTTCGGCCGCAGCAAGCTGGGCACGGGCGCCTTCGACTTCAAGAAGAACTGGGGTTTTAGTGCGCAGCCGCTGCCGTATGCCTGCCAGCTCGTGCGCGCCAGGGCCTTGCCGGAAGTCAATCCCCTGAATCCGAAATACGCGCTGTTCATCCGCGCCTGGCGCCGCCTGCCGCTGCCGCTGGCCAACCTGCTGGGGCCGCACATCGTGCGGCAACTGGGCTAAGCAAGGGGACACACCATGCGCGAACTCCTGTTCCTCGCCCACCGTCTGCCGTATCCGCCCAACAAGGGCGACAAGATACGTTCGTGGCACATGCTGCAATACCTGAGCCGGCATTTCCGCGTGCACCTGGGCTGCTTCATCGACGATGACGACGACTGGCAGCACGCGAAAACCGTGGCCGCCCTGTGCGCCAGCACGCGCTTCATCGGCTTGCGGCGCACTACGGCCCGCTGGCGCGCCATGCAGGCGCTGCTGTCGCGCCAAGCCATGAGCGTGCAGTATTACCGCGATGCGCGGCTGCTGCAATGGGTCGAAGGCGTGATCTCGACCGGCAAGGTGCGCCACGCGCTGGCCTTTTCCGGCCCCATGGCGCAATACATCGACGGCAGCGCGGGCCGTGCCTTGCACCGCGTCATCGATTTCGTCGACGTCGATTCCGACAAGTGGCGCCAGTACGGCGACAGCAAGCCCTGGCCCATGTCGCAGCTGTACCGCCGCGAAGCGCATCTGCTGCTGCAGTACGAGCGCCATATCGCCCAGCAGTTCACGGCCGCCAGCTTCGTCTCGCCGGCCGAAGCGGCCCTGTTCCGCCAGTGCGCCCCGATGGCGCGGCGCAAGACGGGCCATGTCAACAACGGCGTCGACACGGCATATTTCACGCCCATGCCGGCCCAGCCCGGCGTATATCCGCCCGGCGTGCAGGCGCTGGTGTTTACGGGCGCCATGGATTACTGGCCGAACGTCGACGCCGTGCAATGGTTCGTGCGCCACGTCTGGCCCGCCCTGCGGCGCCAGTTTCCCCAGCTGCGGTTCTATATCGTCGGCAGCGCGCCCGTGCCCGCCGTGACGGCGCTGGCCAAGATTCCTGGCGTGGTGGTGACGGGCAAGGTGCCCGACATCCGCCCCTACCTGGCCGGCGCGGCCCTGGCCGTGGCACCGCTGCGCATCGCCCGCGGCGTGCAGAACAAGGTACTGGAAGCGATGGCGATGGGCAAGATCGTGCTGGCCACGCCGCAGGCGCTGGAAGGCATCGCCGCCCAGCCGGGCCTGGAACTGCTGCTGGCGCGCGACGACGCCGAATTCATCCACCATGCGGCGCGCGTGCTGCGCCATGCCCAGGGCGACGCGGCCGAAGGCAGCGGCGCGGCCATCGGCGCGGCGGCGCGCCAGCTGGTCCTGCAGGATTACGACTGGGAACGCAATCTGCGGGGCCTGGGCGCCATGCTGGGACTGCCTGCCGAGGCCGGGACCGATGCGGCTGGCAGCGGCGCCGCCGCGCCTTTGCTGCCGGCGCGGGAGCCCTCCACATGAGCTTGCAGCTCGACAGCGCCACGCGTTTGCCGGACGCGGCCGTCCTGCCGCGGGGCCGGCGCCAGGCCGCCCTGGCGGCCCTGCTGCTGGCCCTGGCCGCCGTCGTGCTGCTGTACCACGCCACCTTCTGGTCGATGGTGGAACTGTGGTCCCGCTCGCAAACGTTCGCGCACGGCTTCCTGATCGTGCCCATCAGCTGCTGGCTGGCCTGGCGCCAGCGGGACCGCCTGGCCGCGCTGGCGCCCCAGCCGTCGCGGCAGGGCTTGCTGCTGCTGGGCGCGCTGGGTCTGGCCTGGCTGCTGGCCGACGCCGCCAACGTGCCCGTGGTGGAACAATATGCGGCCACGGCCATGCTGCCCGCCTGCGTGCTGGCCATCCTCGGCTGGCCGGCCGTGCGCCTGCTGGCCTTTCCGCTCGCGTATCTGTTCCTGGCCGTGCCGTTTGGCGAAGTCTTCCTCGACCCGCTGATCGACTTCACGGCCGCCTTCACCGTCACGGCGCTGCAATGGACGGGCGTGCCCGTGTTTCGCGACGGCAGCAATTTTTCTTTGCCCTCCGGCAACTGGTCGGTGGTGGAGGCGTGCAGCGGCTTGCGTTACCTGATCGCCGCGCTGGCCCTGGGCGCCCTGTTCGCCCACGTCAACTTCCACAGCGCGCGGCGGCGCCTGGCCGTCATGGCCGCCGCCCTGCTCGTGCCCATCCTGGCCAATGGCGTGCGCGCCTACCTGATCGTGATGCTGGGTCACCTGAGCAATATGCGCCTGGCCGTGGGCGTCGACCACCTGATCTATGGCTGGCTGTTCTTCGGCGTGGTGGCGCTGCTGCTGTTCTGGCTGGCCGCGCGCTGGCGCGAACTGCCGCCGGCGCCGATCTTGCCACCCACGTTGCCGCCCCGGCCTGTCGCTGGTGGCGTTGCGGCCAGCCCGCGCGCCGCCGTGCGCGCCAGCATCGCCTGCCTGCTGCTGGCGGCGCTGTGGCCGGCGCTGGCCTTCGCCAGCCAGCACCAGGATGGCATGGCGGCGCCCGCTTCCCCGCCATGCTGGCCTTGCCCGATCCGCCCGCCTGGCGCCGGCTGCACGCTGCGCCACCCGCGTGGCAGGCGCCGTATGCGGGCGCGCCCGCGCGCTTTGCCGCCACGTATGCGCGCCGGGAAGGCGACGGCGCGCCGGTGGGCTTGCAGCTGCACTGGTATGCGCGCCAGGCACGCGATGCCGAACTGCTGACGCACCAGGCCCTGCCCTACGGCCCCCGCTGGATGGCACTGGCGCAGCGCGTGCGGCCCGTCACCCTGGCCGGCGGCCCCATGACCGTGCGCGAAAGCGTGCTGGCGCACGGCGGCGAGCGCCTGCTCGTGTGGCGCCTCTACCGCCAGGGCGGCATCGTCACGGCCAGGCCCGTGCTGGTGAAACTGCTGCTGGCGCAAGCCAAGCTGCTGGGCAGGCGCCAGGATGGCGCCGACATCCTCGTCTTTGCCGCCTACGACGAGCTGGCGCCGCCGCCGCGCGCGCGCCTGCAAGCCTTCCTGCAAGCGGCGCTGCCCGTCATCGAACAACGCCTGCAGGAGCTGCCGCATGGCCCTTGACTTCGATACCGGCGGCACGCGCCAGGCTGCCGCAGGGCCCGGCGGCGCCCCCTGATCGTGCACGTGATCCACCAGCTCGACGTGGGCGGGCTGGAAAACGGCCTGGTCAACCTGATCAACCATTTGCCGCCCGGGCGCTACCGGCACGCCATCGTCTGCCTGAAGAACGCCACCGCGTTTCGCCAGCGCCTGACCACCCCTGGCGTCGACGTGATCAGCCTGGACAAACGCGAAGGCAAGGACTGGCGCCACTACCTGCGCCTGTACCGCGTGCTGAAACAGCTGCGCCCGGCGCTGGTGCACACGCGCAACCTGGGCTGCCTCGAAGCGCAGTTGCTGGCCTGCCTGGCCGGCGTGCGTCTGCGCGTGCATGGCGAACACGGGCGCGACATGAGCGACCTGCACGGCACCCGCCTCAAATACCGGCTGCTGCGCAAATGCATGCTGCCGCTGGTGCAGCACTTCATCGCCGTCAGCGCCGACCTGGGACACTGGCTGGTGGACGCCATCGGCGCGGCACCCGCGCAGGTGTCGCACATCGGCAATGGCGTCGACAGCGTGCAATTCCATCCGCGCCTGGGGCCGCCCGCCGCCGTGGGGCCGCCCGGTTTCCTGTGCAACGGCGCCTTCGTCATCGGCAGCGTGGGCCGCATGGCGGCCGTCAAGGATCACGCCTCGCTGGTGCGGGCCTTCCTGTTGCTGCTGGCCCAGCCGGGCGCCCGCGCGCGCCTGCGCCTGATCATCGTCGGCGACGGGCCGTGCCGCCAGGCTTGCCTGGAGCTGCTGCAGCAGGCCGGCGTGGCCCATCTGGCCTGGCTGCCCGGCGCGCGCGACGACGTGGCGCAGCTGCTGCGCGCCATGGACCTGTTCGTGCTGCCGTCCTTGGCCGAAGGCAGCTCGAACACCATCCTCGAAGCCATGGCGACGGGGCTGCCCGTCGTCGCCACGCAGGTGGGCGGCAATGCGGAACTGGTGCAGTCGGGCTGGAGCGGCACCCTGGTGCCGCCCGGTTCGCCCGAGATGCTGGCCGACGCCATGCTCGACTACTACAGCATGCCGGAACTGGGTCCGCGCCATGGCGCGCGCGGGCGGCGCCAGGTGCTGGCCGAGCACAGCCTGCCCGCCATGGCCGGCGCCTACCTGGCCGTGTACGACCGCCTGACGGGCGCGCGCCAGCCCTCTCCCTGTCCACCACTCCCTGAAAGGCCTCCCATGTGCGGCATCAGCGGCATCTTTGATTTGCAGGGCCAGCGCGACATCGACGTGCTGCTGCTGGCGCGCATGAACCACAGCCTGCGCCACCGGGGGCCGGACGAGGGCGGATTGCACCGCGAGCCGGGCCTGGGCCTGGCGCACCGGCGCCTGTCCGTGATCGATCTGGCCAGCGGCCAGCAGCCGCTGTTCAACGCCGACCGCAGCATCGCCATCGTCTTCAATGGCGAAATCTATAACTATCGCGGCCTGATGGCGGAATTGCGCCAGTTCGGCCACCCCTTCCGCACCAGCAGCGACACGGAAGTCATCGTCCACGCCTGGGAGCAATGGGGCGAACAATGCGTGCAGCGCTTGCGCGGCATGTTCGCCTTCGCCCTGTGGGACCGCCGGCGCCATGTGCTGTTCCTGGCGCGCGACCGCCTGGGCGTCAAACCCCTGTACTACGGCGAGGCGCAGGACGGCACCCTGCTGTTCGGCTCCGAACTCAAAGCCCTGCTCTCGCATCCGGCCATGCCGCGCGAACTCGACCCGCTGGCCGTGGAAGACTATTTCGCCTACGGCTACGTGCCCGAGCCGCGCAGCATCTTCCGGCACGCGCGCAAGCTGCCGCCCGGGCATACCCTCTGCATCCGCGCAGGCCAGCCGCTGCCCGCGCCGCAAGCATACTGGGACATTCCGTTCACGCCGAATCCCCCGCCAGCGAGGCGCAGGCGGCCGACGAACTGCTGGCGCGCCTGCGCGAAGCAGTGCGCATCCGCATGGTGGCCGAAGTCCCGCTGGGGGCATTCCTGTCCGGCGGCGTCGATTCGAGCGCCGTCGTGGCGCTGATGGCGGGCGCCAGCGCCACGCCCGTCAACACCTGCTCCATCTCGTTCGGCGACCCGGCGTACAACGAGGCGCGCTACGCCGACCTGGTGGCGCGCCGCTACGGCACGGCGCACCACGCGCGCCAGGTCGAGCAGGACGACTTCGAGCTGATCGACCTGCTGGCCAAGCTGTACGACGAACCGTTCGCCGACAGTTCCGCCATGCCCACCTACCGCGTGTGCCAGCTGGCGCGTCAGCGGGTCACGGTGGCCCTGTCGGGCGACGGCGGCGATGAAAGCCTGGCCGGCTACCGGCGCTACCGCCTGCACACGCGCGAGGAAAAAGTGCGCAAGGCGATGGACCCGCTGCTGCCGGCCGGCCTGCGCCAGTCGCTGTTCGGCACCCTGGGGCGGCTGTACCCGAAGGCCGACTGGGCACCGCGCTTCCTGCGCGCAAAGACCACCTTCGAGGGCCTGGCGCGCGATACGACGGACGCGTATTTTCACGGCGTCAGCCTGCTCGGTGACGCCATGCGCGCGCGCCTGTTCAGCCCCGAGCTGCGGCGCAGCCTGCACGGCTACCGCGCCGTGGAAGTGCTGCGCCGCCACGCGCTGGCCAGTCCCGCGCAGGATCCGCTGTCGCAGGTGCAGTACCTGGACCTGAAAACCTACCTGCCCGGCGACATCCTCACGAAAGTCGACCGGGCCAGCATGGCGCACGCGCTGGAAGTGCGCTCGCCCCTGCTCGACCATGAACTGGTGGCGTGGATGTCCGGCCTGCCGCCGCAATTCAAGCTGCGGCGCGGTGTCGGCAAGTATCTGCTGAAAAAGCCCTGCGCCCGCTGCTGCCCGACACCCTGCTGTACCGCCAGAAGATGGGCTTTTCCATCCCGCTGGCCGACTGGCTGCGCGGCCCGCTGCGCCAGCGCCTGCAGCAGCGGCTGCTCGGTCCCACCCTGGCGCAGTGCGGCCTGTTCGACATGGATTACGTGCGCCTGCTGCTCGAGCAGCACGCGAGCGGGCGGCGCGACTACAGCGCGCCCCTGTGGGCGCTGCTGATGTTCGAGGCCTTTTTGCGCCAGGTTGCAACGGGGTCAGACCCGTTGGGGGAATATGGCCCAATGGGCCGTATTCCGCTCCCGCAGGGACTGACCACAACATCCGTCCCAGGTTAAACCATGCGCATCCTGCACATCCTCGACCACTCGCTGCCCCTGCACAGCGGCTACACGTTTCGCACCCTGGCCATCCTGCGGCAGCAGCGCGCGCTGGGCTGGCACACCATGCAGCTCACGAGTGCCAAGCAGGGTCCGGCCGACGGCGCGCAGCAGCTGGTCGACGGCTGGCATTTCTACCGCACGGCGCCCGATGCGCGCTGGTGGGCGCGCCTGCCCGTGCTGCGCCAGGTGGCCGTCATCGTCGGCCTGGCCGTGCGCCTGCGCCAGCTGGCGCAACGGCTCAAGCCCGACATCCTGCATGCGCATTCACCCGCCCTGAACGCCGTCGCCGCCCTCAACGCGGGCCGCGCGCTGGGCATCCCCGTCGTGTATGAGGTACGCGCCTTCTGGGAAGACGCGGCCGCCGACCATGGCAGCAGCCGCTCCGGCGGCTTGCGCTACCGGCTCACGCGGGCGCTGGAAACCTATGCGCTGCGCCGCGCAGACGCCGTCACCACGATCTGCGAGGGCTTGCGGCGCGAACTGTGCGCGCGCGGCGTGCCCGCGCATAAGATCACGGTGATCCCGAACGCCGTCGATGCGGGCGCCTTCCATGCCTCCCACAATCCGGCATTGGCCCGCACGCTGGGTTTGGATGGTCATCCTGTTATCGGCTTCATCGGCTCGTTCTATGCCTACGAGGGCCTGGCCCTGCTGCTGCGCGCCATGCCGCGCATGCTGGCGGCGCAGCCGGCATTGCGCCTGCTGCTGGCCGGCGGCGGACCGCAGGACGCGGCGCTGCGCGCGCTGACGGCGCAGCTGGGCATAGAGTACGCCGTGGTCTTCGCGGGCAGGGTGCCGCATGCGCAGGTGGCCAGCTATTATCAGCTGGTCGACATCTGCGTGTATCCGCGCCTGCCGATGCGCCTGACGGAGCTGGTGACGCCCTTGAAACCGCTCGAGGCGATGGCGCAGGGGCGTCTCGTGGTGGCGTCCGACGTGGGCGGCCACCGCGAACTGGTCGAGCATGGCGCGACAGGCATGCTGTTTCGCGCCGGCGACGCCGGGGCGCTGGCGCAAACGGTATTGAACCTGCTGCTGGCCCCGGCCAGCTGGCCGCCGCTGCGGCGCCAGGCGCGCGCCTTCGTCGAGACGGAGCGCAGCTGGGGCGCCAGCGTGGGCCGCTATGCGCCCGTGTATGCGCGCGTGGCGGCGGCACGCATGGCGCCGGGAGCGACGCCATGATCTTCACGGGCCTGCGCATCGCGCTGGTCGGCCCGCTGCCGCCGCCGGCCGGCGGCATGGCGAATCAGACGGCACAGCTGGCGCGGCTGTTGCGCGAGGACGGCGCGCAAGTGCAGCTGCTGGCCGTCAACGGCCCCGTCCTGCCGCCCTGGCTGGCGCGCATCCGCTACCTGCGCGCGGCGCTGCGCCTGCCCGTGCACCTGTGGCGCCTGTGGCGCGCCGCCAATACGGTCGACCTGTTCCACATCATGGCCAATTCCGGCTGGTCCTGGCACCTGCAGGCCGCACCGGCCCTGTGGATCGCCAGCCTGAAAGGCAAGCCCGCCCTGCTCAACTACCGGGGCGGCGAAGCGGCCGCCTTTTTCGCCCGCTCGCCGCGCCTGGTGGCGTTCAGCCTGCGCCGCGCCAGCGCCATCGTCGTGCCGTCGGCCTACCTGGCCGGCGTCTTCGAGCAGCATGGCCATACGGCCCACATCGTGCCGAACGTGGTGGACTTGCAGCGCTTCGCGCCGGCCGCGCCGCGTGCGCCAGGCGATGCCGGCCCGTGCATCCTCGTGGCGCGCCACCTGGAAAGCCTGTACGACAATGCCAGCGCCGTGCGCGCCTTCGCCATCGTGCGCGAGGCTTTTCCCGCGGCGCGCCTGGTGCTGGCCGGCGGCGGGCCGCAGCGCGCGGCGCTGGCGCGCATGGCCAGGTCGCTCGGCGTGAAGGATGCCGTCCGCTTCGCCGGCCCCGTCGACAACGCCGCCATGCCGGCCCTGTACCAGGCCGGCGACATCGTCCTCAACCCCAGCCTGGCCGACAACATGCCCAATTCCGTGCTCGAGGCGCTGGCCTGCGGCGTGCCCGTCGTCAGCACCAACGTGGGCGGCATCCCCGCGCTGCTGCAGGACGGCGTGACGGCCCTGCTGGTGCCGCCCGCAGATCCGGCCGCCATGGCGCAGGCCATCCTGGCGCTGCTGCGCGATCCGCCGCGCGCGCAGGCGCTGGCAAACGCGGGCCTGGCGCATGCGGCCGCCTTCGGCTGGCCCGGCATCGCGCCCAGGCTGGCCGCCCATTACCGCCGCATCCGCGCCGCGCCGCGTCCCGGCGCCTACACGCGCCTCGTCGCCCACTGGCTGTTTCCCCTGCATGAACGGTTCAAGAGCCACCACAGCGTGCGCCTGCTGCGCCGGCTGGAACGCTCGCAGTGGTGGAGCGCAGAACAGCTGCAAGAATGGCAGCTGGCGCGCCTGCGCGCGCTGCTGCGCCACGCGGGCGCGCACGTGCCCTACTACCGCGCCCTGTTCGCCCGCAGCGGTTTCGACCCGGAACAGCTGCGCCAGCTTTCCGACCTGTCGCGCCTGCCGCTGCTGCGCAAACGCGATATTGCCAGCGCGCGCGACAGCTTCAAGTCCGCCCGCGCCGTGGGCTTGCGGCCGTTCGCCACGGGCGGCTCCAGCGGCGAGCCGTTGCAGTTCTTCCTGGGTCGGCGCCGCATCAGCCACGACATCGCCGCCAAGTGGCGCGCCACGCGCTGGTGGGGCGTCGACATCGGCGACCGCGAAGCCGTGCTGTGGGGTTCCCCATCGAGCTGCAGGCGCAGGACCGCCTGCGCCGCCTGCGCGACGCCCTGCTGCGCACCACCCTGCTGCCCGCGTTCGCCATGTCGCCCGCGCGCCTCGATGGCTATGTCAGGCAGCTGCGCCGCCTGCGCCCGCGCATGCTGTTCGGCTACCCGTCCGCCCTGTGCCGCCTCGCCAGCCACGCCGCCGCGCACGACCTGCCGCTCGACGGCCTGGGCGTGAAGGTGGCGTTCGTGACGGCCGAGCGCCTGTACGACGCGCAGCGCGCGCAGATCGCCGGCGCCTTTGGCTGCCCCGTGGCCAACGGCTACGGCGGGCGCGACGCGGGCTTCATCGCCCACGAATGCCCGGATGGCGGCATGCACATCACGGCCGAAGACATCATCGTGGAAATCCTTGATGGCCAGGGCCGGCCGCTGCCCGCCGGGGCCACGGGCGACATTGTCGTCACCCACCTGGCCACGCAGGACTACCCCTTCATCCGCTACGCCACGGGCGACGTGGGCGCGCTGGGTACCGAACCCTGCACCTGCGGCCGCGGCCTGCCCCTGCTGCAGAAAATCGAAGGGCGCAGCACGGATTTCCTCACGGCCGTCGACGGCACCGTCATGCACGGCCTGGCCCTCGTCTACATCGTGCGCGAACTGCCGCAGGTGCGCAGCTTCAAGATCATCCAGGAAAGCCTGCTGCGCACGCGCGTGCTGCTGGTCTGCCTGCCGCGCCTGGACGACGCCACGCGCAGCGCCATCGTCACCGGCTTTCGGGCCAGGCTGGGCGCGCAGGTGGAGGTCATCATCGAGGAAGTCGGGGAAATCGCGGCGGAGGCGTCGGGCAAGTACCGCTATGTGGTGAGCGAGGTGGCTTAACGCCGAAACGCCACCGAATAAGGTTGCTTTGGTTGTCAATATCAGCTTATGGAGTAGAATCTGGTATGGTAACTGGAGGGTGTCATGGCAAAGTTGGAAGTCTCAAAACCGGCAAAAGCGAAGAGCGCGCATCGAATGACAGTGCCTGACGCAAGCAAGGCCCTGGGTGATTCGCTCCGAAAGATCGGCGCAAAAGGCATCGACCTTGGCGAGGGCTACGTATTGGTCAAGATACGACGCCCCAAACAGCTAGCGCATCATGCGCGTGAAAAGGATGCGGCGTATGTACCGCGACAGCTGCCGGGAGTGCCTGTGGTTTCTAGTGCAGATCTCCAGGAATTGATCCAGCGATTCCAGCGCACACATACAATGCAAGCCGGTATCAGCACGATTCCGCCAGAAAACCAGGCATTCCTCGATCAGTTTTCCCGCCAGGAAATGCAAAGATATGCGAGCCTGGAAAAGAAAGGCGAATTGGTCGATTCAAGAACACTGGCCGAGCAAATGGGCGTGACGCGGCAGGCGATCAGCAAGGCCGTGACGGAACAGCGAATGTTTTCCATGGATAGTGTCTCCGGCAAGAAGCTGTACCCTGCCTTCTTCGCCGATCCCACCTTGAACCGTCGCCAGCTCAGCAAAGTGAACAAGGAATTGGGACAGCTGGCTGGGTCCAGCAAGTGGCAATTCTTCACCACTGCGCGGATGTCGCTCAACGGCAGCAGTCCGCTCAATGCTTTACGGAAAGGAAAATTTGCCGACGTCATCGCCGCAGCGACAGCGTTCAGGGAGGCATGATGTGGCCGCGACCAGGCTGAAGCCACCTCCGAAGGTGCTGGCAACGAGCGCGACGCTTCCCGTCGTCGGGTTGCCGGTCCCCAGCCTGTACCGTATCTCGGGACATGCGACTGGCGAACCCTATTTTGGCTCCAGCGGAGGGAACCGGTTTGATGCACCTGGCTGCAAGAAAGGCCATCCCGAATACAGCACTTGCTATCTGGGGCCGAGTTTTGATGTTGCTCTTGCCGAGTCCCTGTTGCACGATGCAGTGCCTGTGAAGGGGGCATTTCCTATCGCCAAATCCGAGATTGATCGCCGGTGGGTACATCAATTCATTGGTAGTTTTCGACTGTTTGACCTGACCGGCCATTTTCTCAAGCAGATGGGCGGACATGCTGGCCTGACCGGCACCTCAAGTTACACGCTGCCGCAACAATGGGCGCTGGCCGTGTATCGCAATCCGCTCCAGGTCGATGGCTTCCTGTATATGTCGCGTCATTTCACCAACGAAAAGGCGGTCGTGGTATTTGATCGCGCCAGGTCTTATCTCACGGCCGTTGATAGACCTGTCCAGCTTATAGCGGCACAGGAAATGCCGGATGCCATGCGATTGTTTAATATCATTGCTGCGTGAGATCGCCAATTATCCGCTAAATCCGCTTGCTGCGTGATGTTGTCCGCCTTGCGTTGATGGTCCATTCGCTAACCGCAGCAGGTCTGAAACGGTAAATATGATCGCGTTCTCTTGAAAGGAGCGCATGTTACAGGCTCACGCTTGTGATGCCTTCTGATTTTCCTCACGCTTTAAACCTATCGACAGCCCTACGCATCCACTACCAACCACAAGGAAAAAATATGAGTCCACATCTGATGTGCTGGTATTTTCCGCTTCCTCAAGTAAGCTGTCCCCCAGCTTTTTCCATACTTCCGACTTTTCTGGCGTAGTAATGGCATCGACCAGGCAGATCACTTTTCTTAATATCTCTGGTGTGGTTTGTGGAATAAGCACTAATGCAACCTCAATTAACTTCTTTAATTTCGTTACATTTCCCACAAATCCTCCATTTTTTTATTGTTAATGAGAACACATTGCAGACTCAGTTAGCCGTGCAGACACCCATTGCCTGTGTCTCGCCTGACGTATTTGTGAGATTAAATGAAACAAGAAACATTTTATGCTTGGTCATTAACTGTTTTATTTTTTCAGTGCACACCCTGGCCTGCCAAATCTCAGTACGCGCCAGGTTTGCCAGGAACTTCGCCCTATCGACATCTGCACCAGGCGCCGACATGAATTCGACGGCATCTGTCGAAAATTTCAGCACATAGGAGAGCCTGGGCTTTTCTAAGGTCTGCACCAAGGAGTCATAACTCATTTTTGCTTCGAACGAAGCAGCGACTTCGTTTCCGTAGGCATTCAACTCCCCTGCAATTTTTCCGGGATCTGGAGAGCATCCACATAGCGATACCAAGGCAAGGAAAAACCCATATATTTTAAATTTCTTCATATTATGTTTTTCAGAAAGAGCATATTCCCCGGCATATATTGGACTCCATGCCGCTTACATTTAGTATATATCTGCAACGATGGCATGTATATATCAATATCCGACCAGATAATATTAAGGTCTGGTTCAGCCTTTCAGCAAGCGAGCAATCCCGGATACATCCTCCTGCGCCACAAACCACTCCCCCTGCCAGCGCTGCGTGCGCTGCGCCTGGATGGATTCCGGCGCGCACCAGGGCGGATACACGCGCAGCGCGCGCTTGCCGCCCTGGCCGGCGCGGGACATCACGCCCCGTTCGGCCAGCACGCTGCGCGGCAAAATGAAGAAGCCGTGCTGCGCACCGTCAGTGACGGCGATGATGACGGCATCGACGGGGTCCGCTTCGTCCAGCGGGGCGATCTCGGCGTCGGGATGGGGGCGCTTCCAGACGGTGACAAACTGGCCGGTTTTCGTCGGCGTCGTTTTCGCCACGCGCAAGACCAGGCGCTTGCCGCGCAGCTCGGCGCGGCAGGCGCCGTATTCCGCGCTTTCCGCTTCCGGCACGGGCGCTTGCGGCAAGCCCAGGAAAGCCCAGGGACTGGCCCTCATTGCGCGCTGAACTCGGCCGCTGCCTTGGCCGCCCACAGCGCCTCGGCATGGCTGGCGAACGGGCTGTCGTAGCCGTCGATGTTGCCGTCCTCGTCGACAAAATACAGCCACCAGCCGTCAGCCTGCTCGCGGATAGCCGTCTGGCCGGCCGCGCAGTGGGCAGCGACGTCCTGGCCTGCCGCCAGTGTGGTGATGGTGATGCTGTGGTGAATAATATGCTGGGGTGTCATGGAGAGTACGTCATGTAAAAAAATCAATGGCCGTAGTGTAGCCGCACCGCCCAGTCCTGGCCAGTGCGCTACACTATTCCTTCATACGGAGGACGACATGGCATCACAGCAAGGCACGGTGGATTTTTTGCTCGACCAGATGGCGGGCGCGGGCGGCATCAGCGCAAAGAAAATGTTTGGCGAGTATGGGCTGTATTGCGACGGCAAGATGTTCGCCATCGTCGCCGACGACATGCTCTTCATCAAGCCGACGGACGCGGGCCGCGCCTGGATCGGCGCGCAGGGTCCGCTGCAGGAAGCGCCGCCCTATCCGCAAGCCAAGCCGTATTTCCTCATCGATGGCGGGCTGTGGGACGAGCGCGACTGGTTGTCCCAGCTGGCACGGCGCACGGCCGATGCCTTGCCGCAGCCGAAACCCAAGCCGCCGCCCAAGCCCAAGAAACCGGCTTCAAGCAGCTAGTACGCTGTTCTCGCACGCCTTGCCCTGGCGGAAGCATTGCAGGTTGTGGTAGGTGATGGCGGCGATTTCGCGCAACGCCTCGATGGTGAAGAAGCCCTGGTGGCCCGTCACCAGCACGTTGGGGAAGGTCATCAGGCGCTGGAAGACGTCGTCGTCGATGATGTCGGACGAGCGGTCCTGGAAGAACAGATTACTTTCCTGTTCGTACACGTCGATGGCCAATGAGCCCAGCTGGCGCGATTTCAGCGCCTCGATGACGGCGCCCGTGTCGATCAGGCCGCCGCGCGAGGTGTTCACCAGCATGGCGCCCTGCTTCATCAGCGGCAGAGTCGCTGCGCTGATCATGTGGCGCGTGCTGTCCATCAGGGGGCAATGCAGGGAGACGATGTCGGACTCGGCCAGCAGGCGCGGCAGTTCCACCATCGTGCCCAGCTCCCCGAACGCGGGCGCCGGATACGGGTCGTGGCCCAGCACCGTGCAGCCGAAACCCTTGAAGATGCGCGCCGTGGCCAGGCCGATCTTGCCCGTGCCGACGATGCCCACGGTCTTGCCGTGCAAGGTGGCGCCCAGCAAGCCGTCGAGCGAGAAATTGCCTTCGCGCACGCGGGCGTAGGCGCGGTGAGTGTGGCGGTTCAGCGTCTGCACCAGGGCCAAGGTGTATTCGGCCACGGCTTCCGGCGAGTAGGCGGGCACGCGGGCGACGAACAGACCCAGGCGTTTCGCCGCTTCCAGGTCGAGGTTGTTGTAGCCGGCGCAGCGCAGCAGGATGGCGCGCACGCCGTAGCCGTGCAAGGCTTGCAACACGGGCGCGTCGAGCACGTCGTTGACGAAGACGCAGACGGCCTCGGCGCCTTGCGCCAGCACCACGGTTTCCTGGCTCAGCAAGGCGCTGTGGTAGACCAGTTCGATGCCGGCAGGGTCGGGCTGGGACGGCAAGGCTTCATCGAAGAAACGGCGGTCGTAGGGCTGGCTGGCGAAGAAGGCGATTTTCATGGGGCGTCCTGGAACTTGCTGAATGGCAAAACATCATCATAGCGCAAGCGCCCTGCCCCACGGCGTCCGCCTGGCAGCTTGGTCGCCTATTTGGGTTCGCGGGGCAAGGTCAGCACGTGGCGCAGGTAGGCCGTTTCTTCGGGGTGCTGGACGTGGTAGCGCGCGCGCGCGCCCGCGTGGCCGCCTGGTGGGCCGCGATGCTTGCCGGCGTCAGCTCGACGCCAAAGTCCGCCGGCGGCGGCAACTCGCCGCCGAACAGGCGCGCCAGGATGAGATGGCCCACATTGTCGCGGTAGTGCGACGCTTCCCAGTAATAGCGCATTTCGCGCATGCCCGTCACCTGCGGGATCGGCTCGCTGGTAACGCTGTTGAAGCCGGAAAAATCGTACAGGCGCACATCGCAGCCCTGCTGGCGGTAGCGCCCCGCCATCTGCGCCAGATCGCGCTGCCACTGTTCCATGGCGGCCCACTTGCCGCGCCAGTACAGGGCGTCGAGCGTGAGCGCATGCGTGGGATTGATGTACAGGCGCAAGCGCGTGCCGCCCTGGCACAGCTTGCCGACGCTGGCATCGAAAGCCTGCAGCGCGGGTACGGTCGGACCCAGGCCGTCGCCGAATTCCTGCAACCGCGGCGTGAACGCGCGCGCCGTGCCCGTCCAAGTACGGTTGCGGCTGGTAAGGCAGGACTCGTCGCGCTGGCCGTGCAACGCCAGGCTGGACAGGCAGACGCCGTCATAGCTGCCGCTGAGGATGCGCCAGGTATCGCGCGTCATGTCCACCGTCAGGCCGCGCTTGATGTTGAGCAAGGCGCGCCGCGCAAAAACGCGGGGCCGCCCTCCGTCAAGCCCGGCTCCACGCCGGCCGAACCCAGTTCCAGGGAAAACGAGGGCGCGTCGATGCCCCACACCATCGTATCGACATGGCTGACCCTGGCCGCATGCTCGGCCAGGTGGATGGCTTCGCCGATCGAGGCGCCCGAGACGGCGCTGTTGAAGACGCTCTTGCCATCGAACAAAGTACGCATGCTGTTCACCGGCAAACCCATTTCCGTGCGCGAATTGCCGATGTAGACGACGGCGGGCCGGTAGCGCGCCACGGCATACGTCTTGCCCCACACGCTGAGTTTTTCCGTCGTCGGCCGCAATCGCTGCAGCAGCGGGCTGTCCCACTGGTGCAGCAAGTACGGATCGACGTGGTAATTCACGGCGGAAACGAGCGCCAGCGCGGCCAGCGCGCAGGCAAAGAAGATGGCGAGGTAGCGGCGGGCGGTGGTATCCATGGTCAGCTTTGAAAGTAGAGAAATGGCGTACGTGGCGTCCTGCATCAGCGCCGGATCAGCGGCCCGTCCAGCACCTGCTGCGTATAGGCCGCCTCGCGCGCGTGTTCCACGCGATAGCGGTCGCGCGCGGCGCGCATGGCCGCCTGGTGCGCGTCGACGTTGGCCGGCGTCAGCTCCACGCCGAAATCGGCGGGCGCCGGCGTGCCGCCGCCAAACAGGCGCGCCAGGATCAAGCGGCCCACATTGTCCCGGTAATGCGACACTTCCCAGTAGTAATGCATGTCGGGCTTGCCGCTGACGAGCGGGGTCGGTTCCGTCGTGATGCTGTTAAATCCGGAAAAATCAACCAGGCGCACGTCGCAGCCCTGCTGGCGGTGGCGTTCGGCGATATTCACCAGTCCCCGCTGCCAGGCCTGCATGGCATCCCACTTGCCGCGCCAGTGCAGCGCGTACAAGGTCAGCGCGTGCGTGGGGTTGATGTACAGGCGCAGGCGCAGGCCAGCGCGGCACAGCTTGCCGATGCTGGCGTCGAGCGCCAATGTCGAGGGCGGCGTCGGGCCCAGGCCATCGCCGAATTCCTGCAGCCGCACGGGGATGGCATCCTTCGTGCCGAGCCAGTGCGCGATGCCCTTGCGGGTGCACGTCTCGTCGCGCTGCCCGTACATGGCCAGGTTGGAGCGGCAGGTATCGCCGGCATTGCCGGTGAGGATGCGCACGCTGTCCTGCGTCATGTCCACCGTCAGGCCGCGCTTCAGGTTGACCAGGGCGCGCCGGACGAAAAAGCCGTGCCCGGCGCCCGTCAGGCTGTCTTCCACGCGCGCCGCCCCCATCTCCAGGGAAAAAGTGGGCGCGTCGACACCCCACACCATGGTTTCGACGCGGCTGACCCTGGCAGCATGCTCGGCCAGGCGGATGGCGTCGCCGATCGAGGCGCCGGACACCGCGCTGTTGAACACGCGCTTGCCGTGGAACAGTGCGCGCACGCTTGTCGGCAAGCCCATTTCCGTGCGCGAATTGCCGATGTAGATGATGGCCGGCCGGTAGCGCGCCACGGCGTAGGTTTTGGCCCAGGCACCGAGCTTTTCATTGAGCTGGCGCGGGCGCTGCAGCAAGGGGCTGTCCCACTGGTGCAGCAGGTAGGGGTCGACCTGGTAGTTCAGCAACGAGACGGCGCCGAGCGCCAGGCCGACGCAGGCGATGAAGCAGACGAGGTAGCGGCGGGCGGCGGTATCCATGCTCAGAACTGGAAGTAGAGAAATTCGGTGACCCGGTTCATGCCGAAGATGCAGGCGACGAACAGTGCTGCCAGGCCCACGCTCCAGCGGCGCGTGGGCCGCCAGCTGAAGGCCCAGCGCCCGGCGGGCTGAAATATTCTTTCAATGGCAGGCTCGTAGAGAAAGAATATTTCTTGCGTATTCGGCGCCTTGAAGGCCAGCAGCATGGCGCCCAGCAGCACGGGCAAGCCGTAGCCTTCCAGTTCGATCCAGCGGATGCCGCCAAAGGCCGGATGCAGGCCCCACTGCGCCAGGCTGGCGCCGTGGCTGGCCAAGCCGCGCGGCAGGCTCACGCCATTCGCCCCCAGCAGCGCGCCGGAGATATCCCAGGCTGTGGCCACGTCGGGCGCGCGGAAGAACACCCAGGCCAGCATGACGGCGAAAAAGGTCAGGACGCCGGGCCACCAGCGCGCCCGGACCGCGCCGAACGCGCGCTGCCACGCCTGCTGCAGCACCAGGTACAGGCCGTGCAAGCCGCCCCAGATGACGAAGGTCCAGCCGGCGCCGTGCCACAGGCCGCCCAGCAGCATGGTCAGCATCAGGTTGCGGTAGCGCATGACTTCGCCTCGCCGGCTGCCGCCCAGCGGTATGTACAGATAGTCGCGCAGGAAACGCGACAAGGTCATGTGCCAGCGGCGCCAGAAGTCGGCGATGTTGGCCGCCTTGTACGGCGAATTGAAGTTCAGCGGCAATTTCACGCCGAACAGGCGCGACAGGCCGATGGCCATGTCGGAATAGCCGGAAAAATCGAAATACAGCTGGAAGGTGTAGGCCAGCACGCCGATCCACGCCTCGATCAGGGTCGGTTCGGCGCCGGCCGCGAAGACGGGAATGGCCAGCGGCGACAGGTTGTCGGCGATCAGCACCTTCTTGGCCAGGCCGATCGTGAAAATCGACAGGCCGATGGCGAAATTGGCGGCGCGCGGGTGGGCATTGGCCGGGTCGGCGAACTGCGGCATCATGTCGCGGTGGTGCAGCACGGGGCCGGCGATCAGGTGGGGAAAGTAACTGACGAACAGCACGTAATGGATGAAGCGGTATTCGCGCACCTCGCCCCGGTAGCAATCGACGAGGAAGGCGATCTGCGTGAAGGTAAAGAACGAGATGCCGATCGGCAGGATGATGTCGAGGCCGTGCCATGGCAGGCTGGCGGCGTCGGCGCCGGCGCCGGCGGCCACGGCGACGGCATTCACGCTGCCGATGAAGAAATTCGCATATTTATAGTAGGCGAGCAGCCCCAGGTTCAGTGCCAGCGCCGCCACCAGCACGCGCTTGCGGGCCGCGCCCGCGCGCGCGCCGATCAGCCGCCCCGCGCCGTAATTGACGCAGATCGAGGCCAGCAGCAGCGGCAGGTAGCGCACGTCCCACCAGGCATAGAAGAACAGCGAGGCCAGCGCCAGCCAAGTCGCGGGCGCCAGGCGGCGCCAGTTGGTGGACGGGCCGCCGGCGTACGCCCAGCGGTCCAGCAAAAAATAGCCGGCCAGCACGATGGGCAGATAGGCGAACAGGAAGGCGAAGGAATTAAACAGCATGCTGCCTCCTGGCTGGCAAGGACTGCGCCTGGTAATAACAATCGACGATCTGCGCCGCCACCCGTTCCCACGTAAAGCGTTCCACCAGCGCCTGCACGCGCGCGCGTTCGGGCGGCAGCGCCAGCAGTTCGAGGATGGCCTGGCGCTGCGCGGCGCCGTCGTCCCAGCGCACCTTGCGCAGCGCAAACGCGGAATCGGGCAAGTCCAGCGCGCTTTGCGCCGTCATGACGACGGGCGTGCCGGCCGCCAGCGCTTCGAGCACGCTCAAGGGAAACACCTCGCCCTGGCTGGGCAAGGCCGCCACGGCCGCCGCATGGTAGGCGCTGGCCAGCAGCGGGTCGGCGTGGTCGAGCGCGCCCAGCCAGCTGACGTGCGGCAAGTCCAGCAAATGCTGCAGATATGCCTGCTGTTCCCGGGGCGCGGCGCCGATCAGCACCAGGGCAAGCCGGCGCCTATCAGCGCCTGGGCCAGCCCCAGCTGGTTTTTATACGGCGAAATACTGCCCACCATCAGCGCGAACGGCCCGGCGATACCCGTTTCGCGCAGGAACAAATCGCCATTGGCCGTGAAAAAATGCGGGTTGATTCCGTTCGGCAAGACGCGGATGGCGTCGCCCTCCATGCCGAAACCTTGCACGATGGCGTCGCGCTCGGCTTCGCCCAGGGCGATCACCACGTCGGCCAGCTGCAGGGCGCGCCGCGTTTGCGCATAGCTCGTTTGCACCATCCACTCCGTCAATCGCCCCGCCAGGCGGTCTGCCAGCCGCGCGCGCCAGGCGCTGGCGCGGTTCCAGCTGGGCGCCATCAGCGGCGACAGCACCACGGGCACGCCTTGCTCGCTGGCCATTTCCATGATGCGGTAGGTGCCATTGCTCGCTGAAAACACGTGCAGCACATCGAAATCGGCCAGCCGCTGGTGGTTGGCGTCGACCAGCTGCACTTCCAGCGGGCGCGCCGGCAGCTGGGGCAGCCGGTTCAGCGCGGCGATGGTTTCGCGTACCTGGATCTGCAAGCCGCCGTCGCGCTGGAACAGCATCGGGTAGGACAGGATACCGACACGCATGGTCTTCCTTTCATGGGCCCGCGCCGCTGACAACGGCTCAGTGCGGTGATTTGACGGCCAGCCAGCGGCCGGCCAGCTTGCGTTGCAACAATAAAAATTCGCCGGCCAGTTCATGCTTCACCAGGAACAGACCGATCAGCCAGCACAGCAAGGTGGCCAGCGCCGTGCCCGTCAGCGCCAGCAGCGCCGGCGTGTCGGCAGGCAACCACAGCAGCGAAGCGATGGGCGCGGCGGCGCTGACGCCGCACAACAGCAAACTCTTGCGCAAAGCGCGCGCCAGGATGCGCCAGTCGAGTGCGCTCAAGCGCCGCAGGCAGCCGTAGCTCATCCAGCTGCGCAGCACGTTGCTGAGCACCACGGCCCAGGCCACCGCCACCAGGCCGAACGGCGCCGCGGCCAGCAGCAGCGCCACTTTGCTTGCGCCGGCCCAGGCATCGAGCCGCACCTGCGCATGCAGCTGGCCCGTCGCCACGAACAGGTAGCGGGCCATGCTGAACATGCTATACACGGCCGAGGACAGGCACATGATGCGGATCAAGGGCACACAGGCTAGCCATTGTGTGCCATACAACACCTTGACCAGGGGCAAAGCCATGCAGGCGAGGAAGAGAAAGAACGGCCAGGCCAGCGCCGTCATGTAGCTGATCGTGCGCAGATACACGGGTTCCGCCCCGCCCTGCCCCTCACCTTCGCGCGCGCGCCGCGAACAGGGGAAACACGACGGGCGAAATGGCGCTGGTGATGGCCTGGTTGAAGATATTGAGCACGCTTTGCGCCTTGCCGAACAGGGCCAGGCTTTCAATGCCGATCAGCTTGCCGATGATGAGGTCCGGCGCCGCCACGCCCGCCTCGTCGACGAGGCCGCCACCCGTCGCATACGCGCCAAAGCTGGCGATGGCCCCCATGCCGCGCCGTCCCGGCAGCCACGGCAATTCGCGCGGCCGCACCAGCAGGCTCACCAGCAGCGAGGCACAGGAACCGGCCAGCGCCGCCCACACCATGCTCATGTAACTGTAGCCCTGCAGCGCCAGCAGCACGGCCACCAGCAGGTTGACCACGCTATTGGCCGCGTTGATGGCGTAGATGGCGCGAAAGCGCAGCTGCCGGCGCAGCATGGGCAAGGTCAAGGCGCTGAACGGGATCAACAGGAAATTGATGGCCAGCAGCCGCAGCACGAGCGTCAGCCGCGGTTCGCCATAGAAATGCGCGAGCGGCGCGCTGGCCAGCAGCACCAGGCCCGCCAGCAGCCAGGCGACGAGCAGGCTGGTGGCCAGCGCGGCCCGCAGTTTCACGGCATCGAGCTGCTTTTCCTGGATCAGGTATTGCCCGACGCCAAAATCGCGCACCACTTGCGCCAGCGCCACCAGCACGGCGCCCAGCGAATACACACCGACCTCGGCCGGCGTCAGCAGGCGCGACAGCACCATGGTGGCGACAATGCCCAGCAGCAGTACCGTGTATTTTTCGGCAAACGAAAAGAAAAACGAATGGCGGGTGGCGCTCATGCGGGCCGCCCGCGCCTACACCAGGCCCGCGTAAAATGCGCGCAGCTGGCGTTCCAGGCGCGGCATCGAATAGCGCTGCACGGTTTCCTCGCGCGCCAGCCGTCCCATGCGGGCGCGCCGTGGCGCATCCAGCAGCAGCTGCGCCACGGCCGCGCAGGCGGCGTGTTCGTCGTCGAGCGGCAGCAGCAGCCCTCCTTCACTATCGTGCAGGATATCGCGGGTGCCCGGCACATCCGTGCCCACGGCCGGCACGCCGCACGCCATCGCTTCGATGGTGGCAATGCCGAAGCCCTCGTTCTTACTCAGCAGCAGGTGCAGGTCGAAGGCGGGCATCAGCAGCTCGATATGCTGGCGGAAGCCGGCGAACAGCACGCGTCGCGCCAGTCCCAGCTGCGCCACCTGCAGGCGCAGCATGGCTTCCAGCGGCCCCGTGCCCACCAGCACCAGATACAGATCGGGAAAACGGGGCGCCAGGCGGGCGAACAGGGCCAGCAGCGCCTGCGGGCGCTTTTGCGCGGACAGCCGCGCCACGCAACCGAGCACCAGCGCCTCCGGCGGCAGCCCCAGCTCGCGCCGCGCCAGCAGGCGGCGTGCGGGCGAGACGATAAACGTGTCCGTATCGACGCCGTTGGGAATGACGGCCAGCCGCGTCTGCGGCGCCAGCATGTCGCGGTACAGGTCGAGGAAATGCCGCAGGGCCGACGGCGACACGGCATACACGCCCTTGACGCTGCGAAACGCTTCCTGCAGCCGGGGCCGCTGCCAGGCGCTGAAGGTTTCCAAAGGAAACGCGTTGTGCACGCTGATCACGGCCGGCAGCCGGCATTGCCGGGCCAGCCACAGGATGGATGCGCCATATGCCGTCCAGCAAAATGCCACGTGGACCAGGTCGGGCCGCAGCCGCCGCAGCCGCCAGGCGCCCGTGACCCTGGCGCGCAGCCAGTTCCAGCGGCGCCAGGCCCAGTGTTCGAGGAACAAGGGCGGTTCATACACGCGCACCTGCAGATGCTGCGCGCGCAAGCCTTGCACCCAGGCAGTAAAACCGGGAAAGCGCCGCAGGGCCAGCACGCTGTCGTAGCCGCTCGCGCCCAGCAATTTCGCCTCTTGCGCCATGCGCAGCTCCATGCCGCCCAGCTCGCCCGAGTAACTGCTGATGACGACGCGCGGCAGGCGTTTACGACGTCCGCGCCACGCTTCATGAAAGAAACCGCGCAGCCAGGCCCGTTCCCACTGGCGCAGGAACAGGTCGGCGTGGTCGCGCCGCAGCCAGGCCCGCGCGGCGCCGAGGGTGTCGCGCACGTATCTGCCCAGCATCCAGCGTGGCACGCCCAGCAATTCCGCGCTGGGCGCCAGGGTCGCCAGCCGGCACTGGCCCCGGCCGAACAGCATGGCGCGGCGCAATATCCAGGCGCGCCGCACTTGCGGGACGCGGATGATGTGCGCCACCCTCGCCTGCGGACAGAACCAGGAAGGGTTGCCGGCCGCATGCATCTCCAGGTTGAGCCGGGTTTCGCTGCCCATGGCGTAGTTGGCTCCCTGCGGGCCGATGCTTTCGTCATAGCGGGCGCCCGCCTCGAAGATGCGGCGGCGGATCGCCATGTTGGCGCCCCACACCAGGCCCGGATAGATGGGGGCGTCGCGCAGGTCGGGGCTGGTGATGCCCCAAGTTAAACCCACGGGGGTCAGACGCAGCAGCCAGTCCGCCGGCCGTTCCCGCCAGGCGGGCACGATGGCGCCGCCGAACAGGGCATAGCCGGGGTGGGCGCGCGCGCAGTCCTGCAAGCGGCACAACCAGTCGGGCGCGGGCATGGCGTCGTCGTCGCCAAAGACGAACAGCTCGCTGCCATCGCCGCCCTGGCGCAAGGCGTGCTCGACGGCGTCGTTCAGGGCGGGACTGCGGCCGCGCCGCGCCACGTAGATATAGCTCAAGGGCAATCGTCCGCGAAAGGCGGCGATCACCCGGGCAGTGGCGTCCGTGCTGCCATTGTCGGCGATGACGAGACGCCAGCCGCCTGCGGGCGGTCGCAAGCCCATGTAGGCGCGCAATACCTGGGGCAAGGTGCCGGCGCCATTGTAGGTCGCCATGAGAACGGTCAACAAGGACATGCCTCCTTGGTCTTACCATGACAAAACTATGTACTCAAGCAGTGTTGATCCAGTGTACTGAGCCTGCCCGCCAGCCCGTTGACCGGTGTCAAGGGCAGGCAAAGCCGGAGCAAACCAGGAGCGTCCCCCTTCATGCGCGACATCTTGATCACCATCATCATCCTGGGTTCGCTGCCCTTCATCCTGAAGTCGCCGGCCATCGGCGGCCTGATGTGGGTCTGGGTCAGCGTGATGAACCCGCACACGCAGGGCTGGGGCTTTGCCACCCACATGCCGTTCGCCTTCATCATCGCCATCGCTACCCTGGTCAGCCTCGCGATGACGCGCGAGCCGAAAAGCCTGCCGCTCACGCCCGTCAGCGTGCTGCTGCTGCTGTTCGTCGCATGGATGAACGTCACGGCGCCGTTCGCCCTGCTGCCGGCCTCGTCGTGGGTGCAGTGGAACAAGGTCATGAAGATCATGCTGATGAGCTTTGTCATCATGATGGTGATACGCACGCGGCGCGACATCGTGCGCCTGATCTGGGTGCTGGTGGGCTCGATCGGCTATTACGGCGTGAAAGGCGGCATCTTCACCATCCGCAGCGGCGGCACGGAGCGCGTCTGGGGGCCGGAAGAAACGTTTATTGGGGATAACAATGCCCTGGCCCTGGCCCTGATCATCACCATCCCCCTCATGTATTACCTGCAGCAAAACACGGAGAAACATCGACGCTGGGTGCGCCATGGCTTGACGGCGGCCATGCTGCTGTCGGCCCTGGCCGCGCTGGGCTCGTATTCGCGCGGCGGCTTGCTGGCCATTGCCGCCATGGGCTTGTTCATGTGGCTGAAAAGCGACCGCAAGCTGGTGCTGGGCGCGCTGCTCGGCGCGGTCGCGCCGCTGCTGCTGGCCTTCATGCCCGAGCGCTGGGCCGACCGCATGGACACCATCAATACCTACCAGGACGATGTGTCCGCCATGGGCCGCCTGAATGCCTGGCGCATGGCCTGGAACCTGGCGCGCGACCGTTTCCTGGGCGGCGGCTTCGACGTGTCCGATGCCTCCATCTTTGCCCGCTATGCGCCCACTCCCTCGGACGTGCATGCGGCGCACAGCATCTATTTCCAGGCCTTGGGCGAACACGGCTTTGTCGGCCTGTTCATCTACCTGGCGCTGGGCATCGCCACCTGGCGCACGGCGGCCGCCATCATCCGCCGCACGCGGGGCCAGCCGGAACTGCGCTGGGCGCATGGCCTGGCCACCATGAGCCAGGCCAGCCTGATCGGCTTTGCCGTGGGCGGCGCCTTCCTCAGCCTGCTGTACTTCGACATGCCGTACTACCTGATGGCCGCCCTGATCGCCACGCGCATCATCGTCGAGCGGCAGGCGCCGGCGCCGACATCGCGCCAGGCCAGGGCCAAGGCCCGGGCCGCCATCGCGGAGCAGCCATGACGGCCAGCCTGTCCATCCTGATCTACCACCGCGTGCTGGCGCGGCCCGACCCGCTGTTTCCCGGCGAGGTGGACGCGCGCTTGTTCGAGCGCCAGCTGCGCCTGCTGAAACGTTTTTATGCGTTGCTGCCCTGGACGAGGCCGTGCAGCGGCTGCAAGATGGCAACTTGGCGCCGCGCGCCGCCTGCATCACCTTCGACGACGGCTATGCGGACAATGCGCAGGTGGCCCTGCCCCTGCTGCAGCGCCACGGCTTGCACGCCACGTTTTTTATCGCCACGGACTACCTCGATGGCGGGCAGATGTGGAACGACACGGTGATCGAGGCCGTGCGCCAGGCGACCGCTCCCCAGCTGGACTTGCGGGAACTCGGCCTGGACTGCCTGCCCGTCGCCAGCCTGGCGCAGCGGCAGGCCGCCATCGCCATCTTGCTGGGCCAGCTCAAATACCTGCCATTTGCCCAACGCCAGCAGCTGGCCCTGCAGATCCGCCGCCAGGCGGGCGCCACAGCCGGGCCGCCAGCCATGCTGAGCACGGCGCAGCTGCGCCAGCTGCATGGGGCCGGCATGGGCCTGGGCGCGCACACGGCCAGCCATCCTATCCTGTCCACCCTGCCGGACCATGCCGCGCGGCGCGACATCGCCGACGGCAAGCGCCAGCTGGAAAGTATGATCCAGGCGCCCGTCACCCTGTTTGCGTATCCGAACGGCAAGGCCGGGCGCGACTATGGCACGCCGCACGTGGCGATGGTGCGCAACCTGGGTTTCCAGGCGGCCGTGGCCACGGACTGGGGCGTGGCGCGCCCCGGCGCGGATCTCGACCTGCTGCAGCTGCCCCGCTTTACGCCGTGGGATAGAGGACGGCTGGCGTTTCTGTGGCGTTTGCGGCAAAACCGCCGGCAAGCGCGCCCAGCGCCGCCGGGTGCTGGCTGAGCCACTGTTCCAGCATCAGCAGCAGCCACACCATGGTGCCGTGATAGGCCGGGTGTTCCGCCAGCAGGCGCCCCTGTAAATCGTCGATGAAGGCGGGCCGCACGATGCCGCGCCCGCGCAGCTGCGTCAGGTTGTCGAACGCAAACTCGCGCAGCGGCGCATGGCTGTGCAGCCACTGGCCGAAAGGCAGGCCGAAGCCGTGCTTTTTCTTGCGCACGATGGCCGGCGGCAGGATTTCCGCCAGCGCCCGCTTGAAGAAGGGCCGCAGCTGCCTGCCGTCGAGCTTGTCGCGCGGCGCCAGGCGCGACGCGAACGCCACCATCGCGTCGTGCAGGAAGGGAAACGCCGCTTCCACGCCGGCCAGCTCGCACGCCTTGCGCACCTTGAACAGGTCGTTGTCGGCCAGGGTAAAACGCATGTCCAGCGCCAGCAGCTCATTGATCTGGCTCAAGCCCTGGCCTTGCCGCTCCCAGTACGCGCCGTTCACGCAGCCGGGCGCCATGCCGGGGTCGATGGTGTCGATGAAGCCCGCTTCCAGCACCGTGCGGTGGCCATGGCGCAGCAGCAGGTTGTAGCCGTCGAGCCTGGCCGGCAGCGGCAGGCTGGCCTGTTCGATGTAGCGGCGCGCCTTGTCGCCCAGCCGCCACGGCTTGCCCGTGCGTTCGCGGAACAGCAGCGGCTCGATGATGGCCTGGCGCAGCATGACGGGCAAGCGCTCGTACTGCGACAGCAAGGCCTGGTGCGCATAGCGCTCGTTGCCGCCAAATAATTCGTCGCCGCCGTCGCCGCCCAGCAGGCGCGTGATGCCATCCTCGCGCGCCATCTGCGCGCAATAGTATGCGGGAATGGCCGAGGCATTGCCGAAAGGCTGGTCGAAGATGGCCGCCATGGCGGGAATCGCGGCCAGCACGTCGCCAGGCGTCACGTAGCGCTCGTGGTGGATGCTGCCCGCGTGGCTGGCGGCCAGGCGCGCATACGCCATTTCATCGTAGCCGGGCGCGTCGAAACCGATGGAATACGTGCGCGCGGGCCGGCCCGTCACCTGCCCCATGATGGCGGCCAGGGTGGAGCTGTCCGTGCCGCCGCTGAGAAACGCGCCCGTGTCCGCCCCATCCGTGCCCAGGCTGCTTTCCACGGCCTGGCGCAACAGGCGCAGGAATTCCTGCTTGTTGCTGGCGAAGGTGGCCCGCGTGCGCGCTGCCGGCTCGTGGAAGGCCAGCTGCCAATAGCTGCCCTTGCATTGCTTGCCGCCCCGTACATGCAGGTATTCGCCGGGCAGCAAGCGCTGCTGGCCAAGATAGGCCGTGGCCGGGCCGGGCACCATGTGAAAGTACAGGTAGTGATACAGCGCCTGCGGATCGATCGCGCCCCGCACGGACGGATGGGCCAGCAAGGCGTCATGCGAGGAGGCAAAGAACAGGCCTTGCGCATTGCTCGCATAGCTGAGCGGATGCATGCCGGCGCGGTCCACGGCCAGCAGGGCCGAGCCGGAAAAAGAGTCGAGGATGGCCAAACTGAACGGCCCGGACAGGCTGGCGCAGGCGGCCACGCCCCGGCTCAGCCACAGGGACGCGAGGCGGGACGCCACGTCGTCGGCCGAACCGTCGAGCATGGGCCGGCCCCAGATGGCCACCTGCAAGCCATCCTGCTGGTACACGTGGCGGCTGCCGTCAATGGCGGCCACGGCCACGCCGCCCACTTCGCTCACGCTGGCGGCCAGGGGCGCGTCGTCGAAGCGCGACAGGGGCGCGGCCATGTTGGCCAGCGTGGTGGACGCGGCGCCATCGGCATCGGCATCGGCATCGGCGGCGGCCAGGCGAGCAGCGCCGCCCGCCCCCAGCCAGCCGCACAGGCCGCTCATACGAGCACCTCGGCCGGCAGCGGATGGCCGAGAAACGCCGTCGGGCTGGCCGTCAAGCCATACGCGCCCGACTGGAACACCACCACCAAGTCGCCCTCCTCGGCGCGCGCCATCTCCATCTGGTCGGCCAGCAAGTCCAGCGGCGTGCACAGCGGTCCCACGACGGACGCCACCTCGCGCGGCCCGCCATGCAGCCGGTTGCCGATGGCGACCGGGTAATTCTTGCGGATCAGCTGGCCAAAATTACCGGAAGCGGCCAGGTGATGGTGCAAGCCGCCGTCCGTCACTAAAAATACCTGTCCATGCGACACCTTGCGTTCGAGCACCTTGCACACGTACACGCCCGCCTCGGCCACCAGATAGCGGCCCAGCTCCAGGTTCAGGCGCACGCCCGGCGCCGCCTGGGCCAGCAGATCGAGCTGCCGCTGCAAGCCCGCAGCCACGGGGGCCAGATCCAGGGTCTGGTCGCCGGGAAAATACGGCACGCCGAAGCCGCCGCCGATATTCAGGGTGCGCAAGGGCGACGGCGCACTGTCGGCCAGTTGCAGCGCCAGCTGCACGCTGAGGGCCTGTGCTTCGGCCAGGGCTGGCGCCGACAGGCTTTGCGAACCCGCATACAGGTGAAAGCCGTGGAAATCCAGGCCCAGCTGGCCGATGCGGCCCAGCAGCGCGGGCACCAGGGCCGCGTCGACGCCAAACGGCTGCGCGCCGCCGCCCATGCGCATGCCCGTGCGGCGCAAGGCGAAGTCGGGATTCACCCGCACGGCCACGCGGGCCGTCATGCCCAGCCGTTCGCTGGCCAGCGCCGTCCTTTCCAGCTGGGCGCCCGATTCCACGTTGATCAGCACGCCCGCTGCCACGGCCCGCGCCAGTTCGCCCTCGCTCTTGCCCGGCCCCGCAAAACTGATGCGTTCGGCCGGCATGGGCGTATCGAGCGCCGTGGCCAGTTCGCCGCCCGAGGCCACGTCGATGCCGTCGACCAGGCCCGCCAGCCACTGCACCACGGCCGGCATGGGGTTGGCCTTCATCGCGTAATGCACATGCACGCCGGCGGGCAAGGCGGCGCGCAACTCCGCCACGCGGCGCGTGATGTGCGCCCGTTCATAGGCATAGAACGGCGTGCTGCCCACCCGCTGGGCCAGCCGGCGCAAGGACATGCCGCCGACCTGCAGCATGTCGTTTTCCACCGCGAACTGCTGGCCCAGGGCCGCGTGCAACGGTAATTCCGTACTGTTCGATCGGATCAAGTCCTTCATGCCGCATCTCCTGTTTGGACCGCATACGCCTGCGCCAGTTCCCTGGCCAGCAAGGGCCGGTCGATCTTGCCGTTCGGATTGCGCGGCAACACGCCGTCGCGGATTTCCACCCACAGCGGCACCATATAGCTGGGCAGGCGCGCGCGGCAGGCGGCCAGCACGCTGTCGCGCAGCAATTCGACACCGGGCGCGGGCGTGACGAGCAAGGCGATGGCCTGGCCCAGCACGGCATGGGGCAAGCCCAGCGCGGCGGCCTCGCCCACCAGCCCGCTCGCATACGCGACTTCCTCGATCTCGGCCGGACTGACCCGGTAGCCCGAGGTCTTGATCATGTCGTCGCTGCGGCCCACGAAATACAGATAGCCGTCCGCATCGCGGCGCACGGTGTCGCCCGACCAGACGGCCAGTTCCGGCAGCACCAGGCCGCTCGCCTGCGGCGGCAGCGGCTTGAAGCGCTCGGCCGTGCGCGCCGCATCGTTCCAGTAGCCGAGCGCCACCAGCGCGCCGCGGTGCACGAGCTCGCCCGGCTCGTCGGCGTCGCAGACGCTGCCGTCGGGACGCAGCACCAGCACTTCCGCGTTCGGGATCGCCTGTCCGATGGAACCGGGGCGCAACTCCAGCTGTTCCGGCGCCAGATAGGTCGAGCGGAACGCTTCCGTCAAGCCATACATCAGGTAGACCTGCGTGCGCGGCAGCGCCTGGCGCAACCGGTCGAGCGTGGAGCGCTGCATCACGCCGCCAGAATTGGTGATGTAGCGCAAGGGCGTGGACAGGGGCCAGCTCAGCTGCGACAGCTGCACCCACAGGGGCGGCACGCCGGCCAGGCCCGTGATGGCTTCCTGCTCCACGGCTTCGACGATGTCGCGCAGCAGCAGATAATTCATCAGCACGGCGCAGGCGCCGCTGGCAAACGCCGTCGTCAGCTGGCTCAGGCCGTAGTCAAAGCTGAGCGGCAGCACGCACAGAATCCGGTCCTGCGGCGTGTTGCGCAGATAGCCCGAGACGCTGAGCGCGCCGGCCAGCATGTTGCGGTGCGACAGCACCACGCCTTTCGGGCGCCCCGTGCTGCCCGAGGTATATAAAATGGCGGCCATGTCCATGTCGATCGCCGCATGCGGCCTGGGCGCGGGCGCACCGGCAACGGGCACATTGGCGGGCACTGCGGTCCACGGCAGCAGGCGGACCTTGCCCAGGCGCGTTTCCGTCTCCCCTTCGCCCGTCAGCAGCACCGTTTGCAAGTCCGGGCAGGCGGCCAGCGCGGGTGCCAGCTGCGCCAGGCGTTCGCGCGACGTGACGAGGATGGTCACGTTGCAGTCGGCCAGGATGTACGCCACCTGGTCCGGCTTGAGCAAGGGATTGACGGGCACGAACACGCCGCCGGCCGCCGCCGCGCCAAACATGGCGCTGACGTTTTCCGGGCGTTTTTCCAGGTACACGGCCACGCGCGCGCCGCGCCGCAAGCCCAGGGTCAGCAAGGCGCAGGCCGTCTCGCGCACGGACTGCGCCAGCGCGGCATAGCTTGTTTCCTCGCCCTGCCACGACAGGGCCGGCGCGTGGGGCGCCCGCTGCGCCGTGTCGAAGATCAGATCGTGTATCAGTGTCGCCATCGTTTCATCCCGGGTTGTCATGATTGCCATGCATTCCACTATGATTCAGACAAACGGGCGCGGCAGTGTTGATTTTTATCAAGTAAGCACCTCTCCCGCCGGACGGCGGCCCATCAGGCGTAATGCTTGAGGCCGCACAACATCGGCCACTGGCCGCTGCGTTCTAATGGACAGCGTTGGCTGCATAGCCGCCCCCTCCTTGACCGCCATGGCCAGCCTCGCCCATTTCCTCTATTTTTCCCGCTTGCAAGGGCTTGCCGACAGCCTGCGCCAGCTGGGCTGGCGCGACAGCGCCTGGCTGGCCGTGGCGCGGCTGCTGGAACGCGTGCCGGGCGGCGCTGCGCGCTGCACCGTTACCAGTTCGTCGCGCAGGCCGTGGCGCCCGGCTCGCTGTGCCGGGGGCGCGGCCAGTCGATCACGGTGATGCCCTGTCTGGCGGAGGCGGACTTGCCGCCCGGCCCCGAACGCCACCCGGGCGTGCTGGCCGAACGCTACCGGCAAGGCGCGCAATGCCTGGTGGCCCGCGCCGGCAACGACAGCATGGCCGGCTGGATCTGGCTGCTGCGCCACGGCTGCCAGGAAGACGAGGTGCGCGCCCGCTATGCGCTGGCCTCAAACCAGTCGTCGTGGGACCTGGACGTGTGGGTGCATCCCGGCCAGCGCGGCGGACTGGTCTTCGCCCGCCTGTGGGAAGAAGCCAACGCCGTGCTGCACGCGCAGGGCGTGCGCTGGTCGTGCAGCCGCATCTCGCGCTTCAACCGCGCCTCGCTGGGCGCCCACGCGCGCCTGGGCACGCACGCGCTGGGCACGGCCACCTTTATCCGCTGCGGACGCTGGCAATGGATGGCCGCCAGCCTGCCGCCGTATCTGCATCTGTCGCGCCGCCCGGACGACATCCCCTGCCTGGCCTTCGATACGTCGTCCCTGCCGCACTACCCTTCCCTGGAGCTGACATGCCGCATCTTGAAGCAGTAAAACGCATCCTCGACACCACCCTGGGCTTGAACGGGCGCGCGCTGGAAGCCCGCACGCCGCTGCTGGGCAGCGTGCCGGAGCTCGATTCGATGGCCGTGATCGGCGTGATCGCCGCGCTGGAAGAGCATTTCGGCATCATCGTCGCCGACGACGACATCCACGCGCGCCACTTCGCCACCGTCGGCACCCTGCACGATTTCGTGTCCACAAAGCTGCGGCCATGAACAGCGCCGCCATCGACGCCCTGCCGCTGCTGCCCTTCTTCCTGCCGGCCAGCGGCGGCCAGCGCTACTGCCTGCTGCACCTGCCGCCGCCGGGCCGCGGCGCGCGCGGCGGCATCGTCTACGTGCATCCATTTGCCGAGGAACTCAATAAAAGCCGCCACGTGGCCGCGGCGCAGGCGCGCGCCTTTGCCGCCGCCGGCTACAGCGTGCTGCAGATCGACCTGTACGGCTGCGGCGACAGCAGCGGCGACTTCGGCGACGCGCGCTGGGACATCTGGCACAACGACCTGCACCTGGCTTGCGCGTGGCTGGCGCAGCGCGTCGACGGCCCGTTGACCGTCTGGGGCTTGCGCCTGGGCGCCCTGCTGGCACTCGATTTCGCCAGCCGCGCGCCGCTGCCGCTGGCGCGTTTGCTGCTGTGGCAACCGGAACCCGATGGACGGCGCGTCATCGACCGCTTCCTGCGCCTGCGCCTGGCGGCGGGCATGCTGGCCGGCGGCACGCGGGAGGCGCCGGGCCATGCCCGCGCCGCACTGGCGCAAGGCGAGTCCGTGGAAGTGGCCGGCTACCTGCTGGCGCCGGAACTGGCGCACGCCATCGATGGCATCAGCGCTGCCGCCCTGCTGCCGTCCGTTCCCGTCTACTGGCTCGATTACCGGGGAGCGGAACAGGCAGCCGCACCCTGCCGCCGCTGGCGCGCGAATGGCGCGAACACGGCGCCGCCGTGCACGTGGCCAGCTTCGGCGACGGCCCGTTCTGGCACAGCGGCGAGCTGCTGGCGTGTCCGCAACTGCTGCACGCCACGCGGGCGCTGTGCCGCGACTGGCTCGACGAGGAAAGGACGCCGCCATGAAACGCGACAGCAGTCAGCAGCACCTCGCGGCGCACGCCGTGCGCGAGCTGGCCCTGCGCTTTCGCAGCGCGGCGGAAGACGGCGAGGCGCAGGCGCGCATGGTCGGCATCCTCAGCCTGCCCGCCGCGCCCGGCCCGCGCGGCGTGTTGATCGTCACGGGCGGGCCGCAGTACCGGATCGGCAGCCACCGCCAGTTCGTCCTGCTGGCCCGCGCCCTGGCCGCGCAAGGCTGGCCCGTGCTGCGGTTCGACCTGCGCGGCATGGGCGACAGCGAGGGGCGCCCGCGCGACTACCGCGCCGCCGGTCCCGACATCGCCGGCGCGCTGGCGCAATTCTTCGACGCCGTGCCATCCTTGCGCGAAGTGGCGCTGTGGGGCTTGTGCGACGGCGCCACGGCGGCCGCCTGCCATGCGCCGCGCGATGCGCGCGTCCATGCCCTGGTGCTGCTCAACCCGTGGGTGCGCAGCAGCGCCGGCCTGGCGCGCGCCACCTTGCGCCATTATTATTTGCCGCGCCTGCTGCAAGGCGCGTTCTGGCGCAAGCTGGCTGGCGGCGGACTGCAGCTGGGCGCCAGCCTGGCGTCGCTGCGGCAGGTGGCGGCCGCCACGCAGGAGCAGGCAACGCCAGACGACGATGCGCCCGCGCCGGCCATGCTGCGGTCGCTGGCGCAATTCCAGGGCAAGGTGCTCTTGATCCTCAGCGGCGACGACCTCGGCGCGCGCGAGTGGCAAGCGCTGCTCGCTGGCGACCCGGCCTGGCGCGGCGTGGCCGCCCGCGCGCAATGGACGCAGGCGCGGGTCGAGGGCGCCAACCATACGTTCGCCAGCGCCGCCTGGCGCGGCGCAGTGGAAGAGCTGTGCGCACGCTGGCTGCAGTCATGCTAGACGCCAGTCCGAACGCGGCCCGGCCGAACGCGGCCCGACCAAAACGGGTACTGATGGTCGCCTACCATTTTCCGCCGCTGGCCGGCGGCAGCGGCATTTTGCGCACCCTGGGCTTCGCCCGTCATTTGCCCGCCTGCGGCTGGCAGCCGCTGGTGCTCAGTCCCAGCCCTGTCGCGTATGCGCAAAAAGGAACGTCGCAGCTGGCGCAGATCGGGGAGCGCGCCACCGTGCGGCGCACCCTGGCGCTGGACGCGGCGCGCCATTTGTCCATCGCCGGACGCTATCCGCGCTGCCTGGCCTTGCCCGACCGCTGGAGTTCCTGGTGGCTGAGCGCCGTGCCGGCCGGCCTGCGCATGATCCGCGAGTACCGCCCGGACGCCATCTGGTCCACGTATCCGATCGCCACGGCGCACCTGATCGCGCTGACCCTGCAAAAACTCAGCGGCCTGCCGTGGATCGCCGACCAGCGCGACCCCATGCTGGACGACAGCGACCCGCTGGCGCCGTATCCGTCCGAGCCGCGCCTGCACCGCATGCATGCGTGGATCGAACAGCGCATCGCTGCGCGCGGCGCGGCCATCGTCTGCACCACGCCGGGCGCCATCGACGCGCACCGGCGGCGCCTGGCGCAGGTGGGACGCGAGCGTTTCCACCTGATCGAAAATGGCTACGATGAAGACGGCTACCCGGACAGCCCTGCGCGCACGGGACACGGCGGCCGCTTTTTGCTGCTGCACAGCGGCGTGATCTACCCGTCCGAGCGCGATCCGCAAGCGCTGTTCGAGGCGCTGGCCCGGCTGCGCCGCGACGGCGTGCTGCATGCGCGCAATTTCCAGCTGGTGCTGCGCGCCACGGGCCACGATGCGTGGCTGGCGGGCCTGCTGGCGAAGTACGGCATCGGGGACCTCGTCAGCCTGGAACCGTTGCAGCCGCACGGCGCGGCGCTGCGGGAAATGCTGGCCGCCGACGGCCTGCTGCTGCTGCAGGCGGCCAACTGCAACGGGCAGATTCCCGCCAAGCTGTATGAATACCTGCGCTGCCGCCGGCCCATCCTCGCGCTGACGGACGTGGCGGGCGACAGCGCGGCCAAGCTGCGCCACTGCGGCATCGACACCATCGGCCAGCTGGCCTCGAGCGGCGATTGCGCGCGCGCGCTGCTGCGCTTCCTGGAAATGGCGCACCAGGGCCGCGCGCCGCTGGCCAGCCCCACGGCCATCGCCCTGGAATCGCGGCAAGCCCGCAGCAACGCCCTGGCCGAGGTGCTGGACCAGGTCAGCCACAGGAGAACAGCATGAAGCATCCGATACTCGCCTGCACCCTGGCCGCCTGCTGCGGCATGACGGCGGCCGCATGCCCGCCCTACGTCAAGGGCACCACGGGCGGCGACTATACGAACGCGGAAGACCGAGAGGGCCTGTCCGTCGTCGAGCAATTCCATTTTTCGCGCGCAGTGGAAACGCTCACGCAAGGCATGACGACCAGCGTGGGCGGCGACATCAGCTACACCCTGGAGCACTTCCCGAACCACCACCGGGCGCTGGCCTCGATGGCGAAACTGGGTTTGCGCCTGAAAAGCGCGCAGCCGCCCGGCGCCCGCTACACGATCAGCTGCTTTTTCGAGCGCGCCATCGCCTTCGCGCCCCACGACGTGACGGCGCGCATGGTGTATGGCAGCTACCTGCTGGCCACGGGCCAGGATGGGGCGGCGCTGGAACAGCTGGACGCGGCCAGCCGCCTGGCGCCCGAGCAGGCCACGATCCAGTACAACCTGGGCCTGATGTACGTGAAAAAGAAGGAATACGAGAAGGCCAGCGCGCACGCGCAAAAGCCTATGCGCTGGGCTTTCCCCTGCCGGGCCTGAAGAACAAGCTGAAGGCGGCAGGCAAGTGGAAGGAACCGCCGCCGGCGCCGGCCGCCGTTGAAGCGAAGGAAGCACCGAAAGCAGAAGAACCGGCCGTGCCGCCGGCCGAAGATCCTAGCGGGGCATGAGGGCTGGCCGGCTGGCCACGCTCAGGTGACCCGTCGGCGAGGCGGCCAGCGCGGCGGCCAGGTCGCGCCGCGCTTGCGCCTTGTCTTCGGCACCGCCGATGTGCGCCAGTTCGGCCGGCTGCAGCACGGTGACGGTGAGCAGCAGCACTTCGCCATACGGCGTGGCGAACGCGGGAGGAAGCGTGGCCGCTCCCTGGGCCAGCAGCACGCCTACCTGTTCGTCCTCGTCTTCGAGGCCTGCCGGCGCATCCCGCACGTCCAGCACCATCGACACGCTGCCGTGGCGCTGCACCAGCAAATCGATGGAACCGTGGTCGGCCACGTTCTGGCTGACCTGGTAGATCACGTCGAACAGCCACGATGCCTGCACGGGATCGCCGTCGAAGGCGGACAGCGGCGCCTCGATGCACACTTCCAGCAGGTGGCCGCGCGGCACGAACACGTCGTCGTCATCCTCGAACGGATCGCTCAAGCCGTCACTGGCGATGAGGATGGAATCGGCACGGCGGATCACGCGCCAGGCCTGGCGCAGCGATGGCCAGCGCGGACCGCCCATGAAGGCGGGGTTGACCAGCGGCGCCAGCACGTCGGCATCTACGCTGCCCAGGGTGGCATAAAAGGCGTCGCGCGCGGCGCAGGCCGTTGCCAGCATCTGCGCGCCCGCCTCCTTGCCGACGACGGCGTCGTCCGGTTGCGGTACTTGCGGGATAGCGTTTTCAGGCATGAGAATACTCCTTGAATTAGTCGGCGGGAGGAAAATCGTGATAGGAACGGGGCAGATAGCCCCAGATGCGCGCCACCCGGTCGCGCACCTCGAAATCGAAGCCGATGCGTTGGAGCTCGGGCACGATCCACACGCCATGGTCGATGATTTTCTTCGGCAGCAGCATGGCCACGTGTTCTTCCGAGTACAGGCTGATGTCGAACCATTCCACGCCCAGGAACGGAAACGGCGGATGGTAATCCCATTCCGTGTCCCAGCGCGACACGTAGCCGCTGACGGAGCCGTAGCGGTACGACGGCGCCCAGTCGGTGCGCCCGCGCATGAAGGCCAGCAGCTCGTTCCACTTGCAGTCGTTGGCGGCGCCGGCCAGGTTGCGCCGCGCGATGTGGCCGCGCAGCTTGCGCTTGATGTCGTCGCCGCCCGCGTCGGCCAGCGGCAGGCTGGCGTGCGCCGCCAGGGCCATCAGCGCGCCACCGGCTTGACTTTCGACGCGGCCAGCACGGCCCGTTCGCGCGCCGTGTCGATATCGCCGGCCGTGGCCAGCGCCACGCCCATGCGGCGGCGGGCGAACGATTCCGGCTTGCCGAACAGGCGCAGGTCGGCGCCCGGCACGCTCAAGGCGTCGGCCACGCCTTCGAAGGCGATGCCTTTCGCTTCCAGCTGGCCGTAGATGACGGCCGAGGCGCCGGGCGAGCGCAGCGCCACGTTGACGGGTAGACCCAGGATGGCTTTCGCGTGCAGCTCGAATTCGCTCTGCACCTGGCTGGCCATGGTGACCATGCCCGTGTCGTGCGGACGGGGGCTCACTTCCGAGAACCACACCATGTCGTCCTTGACGAACAGCTCCACGCCGAACAGGCCCAGGCCGCCCAGGTTGTCCGTCACCTTGCGGGCGATGTCGCGCGAACGCTCGAGAGCCAGCGGCGCCATGCGCGCCGGCTGCCACGATTCCACGTAGTCGCCGTGTACCTGCAAATGGCCGATCGGTTCGCAGAACTGCGTCTCGATCTGTCCCGAGGCGCCCACGGCGCGCACCGTCAGCAGGGTGATTTCGTAGTCGAAGTCGATGAAACCCTCGACGATGACGCGGCCCGTATCGACGCGGCTGCCGCTGGCCGCATACGCCCACGCCGCCTCCACGTCAGCGGCGCCATCCAGTTTGGACTGGCCCTTGCCCGACGAGGACATCACGGGTTTCACCACGCACGGGAAGCCGATCTCCTGGCAAGCGGCCTGCAACTCCTGCAGGCTGCTGGCGAAGCGGTAGGGAGAAGTCGCCACGCCGAGCGTTTCGGCGGCCAGCGTGCGGATGCCTTCGCGGTTCATCGTCAGCACGGCCGCGCGCGCATTCGGGATGCACGTGATCTGCCCCGCCGCTTCCAGCGCCGCCAGGGTCTCGGTGGCGATGGCTTCGATTTCCGGCACGATCAGGTCCGGCTTTTCCAGGGCGATCAGGGCGGCCAGCGCCACGCCGTCGCTCATGTCGATCACGTGCGAACGGTGCGCCACGGGGTGGCCCGGCGCGTTCGGATAGCGGTCGACGGCGATCACTTCCACGCCCAGGCGCTGCAGCGCGATGATCACTTCCTTGCCCAGTTCGCCGGAACCCAGCAGCATGACCTTGATGGCGGTGGAAGACAATGGCGTGCCGAAGGTGCGGGGCGCGATGGTGTTGCTGGTGCTGATAGTCATGGGCAGGGTCAATCTGACAATGGAAAGATGGCCGGAACTATAGCAAATGCCGGCCATCTTGGACAGGGCGCGCCGCTGGCGTGCGCCCCCTGCCCCGCATGGCAGGCTAGCCCGCGTACGCGCGCTTGATTTCGTCGATGTCGATCTTCTTCATGCCCATCATGGCCTTCATCACGCGCTGGGCCTTGACGGGGTCGGGGTCGCCCAGCAGCTTGACCATGATGGTGGGCACGATTTGCCACGATACGCCGAACTGGTCCTTGAGCCAGCTGCATTGCTGCGCTTCCGGCGGCCCGCCCCGGGACAGCAGATTCCAGTAGTGGTCAACCTCGTCCTGGGTTTCGCAATTGACCTGGAACGAGATCGCTTCGGAGAACTGGAACAGGGGGCCGCCGTTCAAGCCCGTAAACGTCTGGCCATCGAGCTCGAAGGCCACCGTCAGCACGCTGCCCGGCTCCTGGCCGTGGATTTCCTTGCCCTCCTCGCCGTAGCGCAGGATCTGGCCGATCTTTGAATTGGGAAATATTTCCGTATAAAACCGGGCCGCCGCCTCGGCGTTGCCGTTGAACCATAAACATGGGGTAATCTTTTGTACGCTGTGCATGATGTCTCCCTTGGCCGGTGTATGGATTAGCCCCTCTAATATAGTCACAATTGCGCCGCCGGGGCGCGCAATTTGCCGCCGCCTTGCGCGACGTCGTCGCGTCCCAGGATGCCGGCGCTGGCCAGCAGCCGCAAGCGGGCCGAGCGCCATTCCGCCTGGCAACGGATGCGCTCCTGCCGCGCCTCGAGCAGCGCCGACTGCGTGTTCAGCATTTCCAGGATATCGGCCGCGCCCAGGCCAAACTTGCGCCGCACGCTGGCCAGCGCGTCCTGCGCCGCATCCAGCCACGCTTGCGAGGCGGCCAGGTTGGCCAGCGCCGTGCTGGCATCCGCATGCGCTTTCACCAGTTCCATCAGGGTCTGCTGCCGCACTTCCTCAGCCTCGGCTTCCCTTTGCCCCGCCTGCGCCTGCGCGCCGCGCACCTTGTAGTGGCGCGCAAAACCGTCGAACAGGGGGATGTTGAGCGAGATGCCCACCAGGGTTTCGCGCGTGGAGGCCGGCGACAAGCCCTGGTTCGGACGGCCGTTCTGGTAGAGATTGGCCGTCAGGTCGATGCTGGGGCGGCCCTCCGAGCGGGCAATGTCCACCCGATCGCGCGCCGCCGCCAGCTGCGCCTGCGCCGCCAGGATGGCCGGGTGGCGCTCCCTGGCCCTTGCCAGCCAGGCGTGCAGCTCATCCTGCAAACCCCCGTGCAGGTCCGCCGCCGCGCCGTCCGCGTCCTCATCCAGGACCACGCCCGCATCGGCCGGCAAGCCCAGGGTGTAAATGAGCACCGCGCGCGCCTTCTGGAACTCGCCGTCGGCGCGGCTGGCGCCCAGGGCCGCCTTGGCCAGGGCGCTGGCCGCCTGCAGGGTGTCGCTGTGCGAGCCGAGACCCCGCTGGGCGCGGCGCTGCGTGGCCTGCACCGTTTCATTGGCCAGCGCCTGGTAATCCTGCCGCATGCGCACGCTGGCGCGCGCCGTCTGCGCCTCGAAATACGCGCTGACCGTCGCCGCCAGGGTCTTTTGCAGCACGGCGTCGCGGTTGGCCAGGGCCGCGTCCAGCATGGCTTGCGCGGAACGCTGGCCCGCCGCGCGCCCGCCGAAGTCGAACAGGCGCCAGGACAGGCTCAGCGAACCCGTATTGCTGTTCAGGCTGCCGGACGGCGTGTCCGCGCCCGGATAGGCGGTGCGGTCATGCACCCGGCTCAAGCCCCCATTCAGGGTGGGCAGATAGGCGGCCCTGGCCTCGCCCACGCCGGCCGCCTGCAGCCGGATGCCGGCCCAGGCGCCGTGCACCTGCGCGTTGCGGCACAGGGCCAGGTCGACGGCCGCCGGCAGGGTCAATGGGACTGCGGCTTCGTAGGTAGATGGACATGGCGCGGCGTCCGGCATCTGCGCCCGGACTGGCGCGGCGGCCAGGAACAAACCGGCGGCGAAGAAAATGGCGGCGTGCCTAGCGTTCATGCAGCGCCTCCTTCTGGTGCCGCACCAGCGGCGAGAGCACATATTCGACCACCCTGCGCGTGCCCGTGCGGATTTCCGCGCGCACGGCCATGCCGGCCGACAGCGGCACCAATCTGCCGTCGATGACGATGGCCGGCTGGCGCAAGGTGATCCTGACGGCGTAGACGGGGCCCTTCTTTTCATCCTCGATGGCGTCGCGCGAGACGCTGCTGACGACGGCGGGCACGGTGCCATACTTGGTGTAGTCGAAGGCGTCGACCTTGACGGCGACCGCCTGCCCTGCCTGCACAAAGCCCACGTCGCGGTTTTCCAGCATGGCGTCGATTTCCAGCCTGCCCTGGCGCGGCACGATCTGCATCAGCGCCTGCGCGGCCGGCACCACGCCGCCCACCGTATGCAGCTTGAGCTGCTGCACCGTGCCGTCGACGGGCGCCGTCAGGCGCAGCAGGCTGCCGCGGGCGCCCGCGCGGCGCGCATCCTGGCCGCTGGCCGCCGCCACTCTCGCGCCTTCCGCCAGCGCGTCGTAGGCGTCTTTCCGCGTCTGCGCCACCAGGGCCGCCCGCTCGCTGCGGGCCGACGCCAGCTGGCCGGCCAGGTCGATGCGCGCCTGCTCCTTGTCCAGCCACGCGTGTTCGGCCACGTCGCGCGTGGCCAGCAGCACCCGGTAATCGCCGGCCCGCTGCGCCGCCAGCGGCAGCGCCTGCGCGTAGCGGGCGATTTCGCCGTCGAGATGCGCCAGCCGGGCGCGAAAACTCGCGTACTGGCCATCCACATGCGCCTGCGCGGCGGCGCGCTCCAGCGCGGATGCCTGCTCCGGCGCCGCCAGCTTCGGCGGCGCGTGCGTATCGACGGCGGCGATCAGCGCGCGCGCGCGGGCCATCTGCAGCGCAGCCGCCACGGCGTCGCCGGCCGCCTTGTCGCGCTCGGCATCCGGCCCCCGGCTGTCGAGCTCCACCAGCAGCTGGCCCGCCTGCACGGCCTGCCCCTCGCGCACGTGCAGGGCGCGCACGGCGGCCACGTCGACGGAAGCGATGGTCTTGGTGTTGCCGGATGGAATGATCTTACCGGCCGCATGCACGATGATGTCGACCTTGCCGAAGACGGCCCACAGCACCACGCAGCCGACCAGCAGCATCAGCACCCTGGCCGTGAGGCGCAGCGACGGCGACACGGGCCGCTCCTGCAGCGCCAGCGCGGCCGGCAGGAAGGCCGCCTCGTCTTCGCTGAGCACGGGGCCGCTCAATGCGGCGCGGCTTTGCCAGCTATGCCGCAGCACCTGGGCATAACGTTTCAATAACTCGCCATACGCGGCGAGACGGTGGCCGGCGCTCATGTTGCGTCCCCTGTTGCGCTCCCGGCGCCGCCCTGCTGCAGGCTGTACAAATGGGCGTAGATGCCGCCCGGCCGTTTCAGCAGCACGTCGTGGCTGCCCAGTTCCGCCACTTGCCCCCGCTCCATGACGACAATGCGGTGCGCTTCGCGCACGGCCGACAGGCGGTGAGCGATGATCAGCACCGTGCGCCCCGCGCAAATGCCGCGCATATTATCCTGGATAATCTTTTCCGACTCGTAGTCGAGCGCGCTCGTCGCCTCGTCAAAAATCAGGATGCGCGGGTCGCCGATCAGGGCGCGGGCGATGGCGATGCGCTGGCGCTGGCCACCCGAGAGGCCCGTGCCGTGCTCGCCCACCATGGTGTCGTAGCCTTCCGGCAGCTCGCAGATAAAATCGTGGGCGCCTGCCAGTTTCGCCACGGCAATGACCGCCTCGATGGGCAGCGCCGGGTCGCTCAGGGCGATGTTGTCGCGCACGGAACGGTTGAACAGGATGTTTTCCTGCAGCACCACGCCGATCTGGCGCCGCAGCGACGCCGTGTCGATGACGGCGATGTCCTGCCCGTCGATCAGCACCTTGCCCCGCTCGGGGATGTACAGGCGCTGCGCCAGCCGCGTCAGGGTGCTCTTGCCGGAGCCGGAACGCCCGACGATGCCGATCACCTCGCCGGGCGCGATGGCGATCGACACCTCGCGCAGCACCTCGGCCGCGTCCGGCCGGTAGCGGAAACCCACCTGCTGGAAGTCGATGGCGCCGGCGATGCGCGGCAGGCGCGCCTTCTGGCTGCCCGCGTTTTGGCTGCCCGCTTCCGTGCGGGCGTTGAGGATATCGCCCAGCCGGCTCATGGAAATGCCCACTTGCTGGAAATCGTTCCACAGCTGCGCCAGGCGCAGGATGGGCGAGGCCACCTGCCCCGCCAGCATATTGAAGGCCACCAGCTCGCCCACCGTCATCCTGCCGTCAATGACGAGGGTGGCGCCCCACCACATGATGGCCGCCGTCACCAGCTTGCTCACCAGGGTGACGCCGCCGCTGGCCAGCATGCCGATGTTGTTCGCGGACAGGCCGGCCGACACATAGCCGGCCAGCTGCCTTTCCCACTGCTGCTGCCAGCGCGGTTCGACGGCCATGGCCTTGACGGTATCGACGCCGCTGATGGTTTCAACCAGAAAAGACTGGTTTTCCGCGCTGCGGTTGAATTTCTCGTTCAAGCGCCCCCGCAGCACGGGCGTGAGCAGCATCGACAGGGCCGCGTAGACGGGGATCGACGCGAGCACGACGACGCTGAGCGCGGCGCTGTACCACAGCATCGCGGCGATGAAGATGAAGGAAAACAGCAGGTCGAGCACCAGGGTCATGGCGTTGCCGGTAAGAAAAGAGCGGATGTTTTCCAGTTCATGGATGCGCGCCACGGAATCGCCCACGCGGCGCGCCTGGAAATACGCGATCGGCAAGGCCAGCAAGTGGCGGAACAGGCGCGCGCCCAGTTCCACGTCGATCTTGCTGCTGGTGCGCGCGAAAACATAGGTGCGGATGAGGCCCAGCGCCGCCTCGAAGACGATGGCGCAGACCAGGCCGATGGCCACCACGTTCAAGGTCTGCATGGCGTGGTTGACCAGCACCTTGTCCATCACCACCTGGAAAAACAGGGGCGTGGCCAGGCCGATCAATTGCAGCACGAAGGAAATGAGCAGCACTTCGCCCAGCAGCCTGCGGTATTTGACGATGGCGGGGATGAACCAGCTGAAGTCGAAGCGGGCCGTCTCGCCCGCATAGCTGGCCTTGCTGGTAAAGAAGATCAGTTCGCCCGACCAGGCGGCGAGGAAAGCGTCGCGGCCGAGGATCTGCGGCGGCTGGCCCGGATGCTGGATCAACACCTTGCTCACGGCGCCGTCGCTGCTGTCGACCTTGCCGAGGATAAAGAAACGCCCGTCGTGACCGATGGCGATGGCGGGCAGCGGCGCTTGCGCCAGCCGTTCGGGCGGCTGGCGCACCAGCTTGGCCGTCAAGCCCAGCCCTTTCGCGGCCAGCAAGACGGTTTGGCGCGTAAACACGGCCTGGCCGAAAGCGTGCTTGAGCTGGGCGCCATCGGCGGCGATGCCGTGCAGGCTGGCCATCAGCAGCAGCGACAGCAAGCCCGTGTCGGGCGCGGGTTCGGTGGACGAGGTAGCGTGGCGATATGGAAGTGCGGTCATCGGATCATGTCAGAAATTCAATGGCGCAGCCGGGCCGGGACGTGCAAGGCCGGCCCGGCTGCGCGGGGTGGAACTACGTGCTCAAGCGATCAACGTAAGCGATCATTGCGCTGCCGCCAGCTGGATCTGCGTCGACGGGTTGCCGTGGCCGGACCAGGGCGCCGATGCGGCCGCGGGCACGGCAAAACCGGCCATGGCCTGCACCAGCTGCGCCGGATCGGCTTGCCAGGCAGCGGATCCGCCCTGGCTGGCCACGCCGAATTGCTGCGCAGCACGCCAGTTCTGCGCCAGCGCCGGCGCCAGGATGGCAGCCGTGCCGGCAGGCAAGGTCAGCTGGCCGGCCGGCGGCGGCGTCAGGCCCGCCATGGCCTGCACGAGGTTTTGCACATTGCTACCCAGCAAGACGCGGCCATCGGCCATGCGGAATTCCTCGATGCGCCGCAAGGTGCTCTCGTACCAGCCCGTGACGGTGACCTTGTCGCCCGTGCCGATGGTGCTCACTTCCAGGGCCGTGCCCACCTGGCGGAACCACAGCTGCTCGGCGCTGACGCCGGCCAGGAAGGCCACCACGTCGCGGCTGCCCGCCTCGTCCGCCTCGTTGATCACGTCGACGCCGTCGCCGCGGGCGAAGACATAGGTGTCGTTGCCCAGCGCGCCGGACAGGATGTCGTCGCCCTTGCCGCCTTGCAAGGTATCGTTGCCGAGACCGCCCACAAAGATATTCTTGAGCTCATTGCCCGTCAGCACGTCATCGAACTTGCTGCCGATGACCGCATTGAAGTTGGCCACCACGTCCACGCCCGGACGCGCCGCCAAGGCAGCGCCGACGGGCGCGAAGGCCACCGTCGCACCCGTGCCGGCATTGAGATAATTGAGCGTGTTGCCTGCGCCGGCGCCATCGAGCACGTTGCCGCCAGGGGTATCGACGAAAAACACGTTGTTGGTGTAGGCGCTGCCCGTCACTGCCAGGCCGGGGCCGCTGAGGCGCACGTACTCGACGTTGTCGGCCACCGTGTAGCTGACGCTGGTGTACACGGTGTCGGTGCCGCCGTTGCCCCGCTCCACGATGAAGTCGCCGCTGTGATTGACGTAATAGGTATCGTTGCCGCCCAGTCCTTCCATCAGGTCGGCGCCCGCCGTGCCGTTGATGACGTCGGCATTCGCCGTGCCGACAAAGGTTTGTCCCGTCGGCTGCGTGGGACCGTTGAAGTGCCAGGCCTGTGCCAGCACGGGCGCCAGGGCGGCGGCGGTGCCTGCCGGCAAGGTCAGCTGGCCCAGCGGCGGCGGCGCCAGGTTCGCCATCGCCTGCACCAGCAATTGCACGTCCGCACCACGCAGGATGTGGCCGGCAGCCGTGCGGAATTCCTCGATGTTCGGCGTGGCCGCATTCCAGCCGCGGATGGTGATCTTGTCCGTGGTGCCGATGGTGCTCACTTCCAGGTCCGTGCCCACCTGGCGGAACCACAGCTGGTCGATGTTGATGCCGGCCAGAAAGGCGATGGCATCATAATTGGCTTCTGCAGCCGTTTCGACAATGAGGTCGTTGCCGTCGCCACGGGCGAAGACATAGATATCGTCGCCCAGGCCGCCGGTCAGCAGGTCGTCGCCCTTGCCGCCTTGCAAGGTGTCGTTGCCGAGGCCGCCGGACAGGGTATTTGCCCGCTCGTTGCCGGACAGCACGTCGTCATAGGCGCTGCCTTCCACGCTACTGAAATTGACCAGCACGTCGCTGCCAGGCAGCGCCGTGGGCGTGCCATGGATGGAGTAGAGGGTAGCCACCGCGCCCGTCTGGGAACCGGCATAGCTGGCAACATTATCCAGCCCGGCGCCCAGCAGCACGTTGCTGCCGCTGACGTCGACATGGAAGCGCTGGTCGCTGTTGCTGCCGGACACGGTCAGGCCGGCCGCGCTGATGTGCACCTCTTCGATATGCTCGGCCACCGTGTAGTTGGCGCTGACATAGACGGTATCGCGTCCGCCGCCAGCCTGTTCAACCACCACGTCGCCGCTGTGGTTGACATAATAAATGTCGTCGCCGGCCAGGCCCGCCATCACGTCGGCGCCCGCCGTGCCCTTGATGATGTCCGGGTTCGCCGTGCCGGTAAAGGTGCCATTGCTGGGCTGGTTCGGTCCTTCCGTGCGCCAGTTCTGCGCCAGCGCCGGCGCCAGAGCGGCGGCGGTCGCCGCTGGCAGGGTCAGCTGGCCGGCCGGCGGCATCGCCAGCCCTGCCATCGCCTGCACCAGCTTGTGCACGTCGCTGCCCAGCAGCACGCGGCCTTCGGCCGTGCGGAACTCCTGAATGCGCGGCGCCGCACTGGAAAACCAGGCGTTGACGGTGATCTTGTCGCCGGTGCCGATGGTGCTTACTTCCAGCGCCGTGCCCACCTGGCGGAACCACAGCTGATCGGCGTTGACGCCGGCCAGGAAGGAGACCACGTTATGGCTGCCCGCCTCTTCCCCTTCAACGATCACGTCGGCGCCGTCGCCGCGCGCAAAGATATACGTGTCGCTGCCCTGCATGCCCGCCAGCGTGTCGTCGCCCTTGCCGCCGCGTAGGATATCGTTGCCAAAACCGCCCACGAGGGCGTTTTTGAGCTCGTTGCCGGTCAAGACATCGTCGAGCTTGCTGCCGACGATGTTGGCGATATTGAGCAGCACGTCGCTGCCGGGAGGCGCGCTCACCGGGCCGTTCGCCCCGGACAGGGTGGCCGTCACGCCCGTGGCGGAAGCGGCGTAGTTGACCGCGTTGCCCGTGCCGCCGCCATCGATCCTGTTGCCGCCGGCCGCATCGACGAAAAAGACGTTATTCGTGTTGGCGCTGCCCGTCACGGTCAGCCCGGCGGCAGTCAGGTACACGCTCTCCACGTTGTCGGGCAAGGTGTAATTCACGCTGGTGTACACCTTGTCGCTGCCGCCGTTGGCCAGCTCGACGATCACGTCGCCGCTGTGGTTGACGTAATACGTATCGTCGCCCGCCAGTCCCTCGAGCACGTCGGCGCCCGTGGTGCCGCTGAGCACATCGGCGTTCGCCGTGCCCACGAAACGCTGCGGGGCCGCCAGCGCAGAGCTGTTCAGGTAAGCCTCGACGGCGGAGACGTTGGTGTCAGATGCAATTCTTTCAGTCATGTTGCAGTTTCCTGTCGTTAAACTTCAAAACCAAGAGTGAATATGTCGGCGCAAGCTGACATGCAAGGCAAAAGTCCCGGCCGCATCCACTTGCAGTTCAGCGTGCACCATCAACGGTCCGGCACTTTCGGCGCATGGACGGCGCGCGCTTGAGCGCCGCCTCGCATGCACCCCCTACTGACGCGCAAGCGGACGACACACTGTTATTTGTCATGCAAATGTCACACTGGTGGCAGGAAGCGCAACGGCGGGAGAAGGAAGAGAAAGAAGAAAGGCGCGCGCAGGCGCGCCCGGTGCGGCTGGCGCTTACTTGCCGGGCGCCGCGGCCTGCAAGGCGCGCAGGGTGGCCATGCGGCCGGTAAACAGGGCGAGTGCATCGTCCAGCGCCAGACCCGGCCGGCTGGCGGCAAAACCGGCCCAGGCTGGCGCGTGGCGCGCCGCCTCATTCCGGCCGTGCTGGCCATCGAGCCAGGCGATGGCAGCCATGGCTTGTTCCTGATCAAAGTACAACTGCGGCTGGCGCAGGTAATGCTCAAGATAGCGGTGCAGGTAGTCGCGGCTGGCGGGCGTGTCGAAAACGGCCAGCGCCAGGCAATAGGCGCTGCCCGCGTAGCAGACCTCGCTGGCCAGCAGCAGGCCGCCCAGCTGGTCCGTGAAGGCGCCCTGCCCGGTCAATGCGGCCAGGTAGGCGCCTGCCGTGCGGCTGCGCCAGTCGAATTGCCCCAGCAGGCGGGCGATGAGGGCGGCGTCGGCCTGCGCCAGCCGCGCCACGCATGCGCTTGCCTGGGGCTGGTGCAGACCCATGTACAGGGGCCGCACCCAGTCGTCGCGCATGGCCGCCGTCAACGCTTCCTGCGGCGGCAACGGCGCGATGCCGAACGGGTGGGCGTGGCGCACGATGGCGCCGGCCACGTGGCGCCGCAGGGCGGCGTTGTCATCGCTCAAGGCCAGCCTCCCGAAGTACGCTGATCGAATTGTTCCACCAGGAAATCGATGAATACGCGCAGGCGCGGCGGCAGGTGGCGGCTGGCAGGCCACAGCAGCCAGAACGCCGTGCGCGCCTGCGTATGCGCGTCCAGCAGCGAGACCAGCTGCCCCGCCGCCAGCTCGCGCTGCACGGCAAATGCGGGCAGGTAGGCGATGCCCTGCCCCTGCACGGCCAGGAAGACGCGCATTTCCACGCTGTTGCAGACCATGCCCGGCGCCGGCTGGGCAGACTCCTCCATCAGCGGCCACTGTTCCAGGCGGCCCGTGGCGGGAAAACGGTAGTGCAGGCGCTGGTGCCGCAGCAGTTCGGCGCCGTCGGCGGGCCAGCCATGGCGCGCCAGGTAGGCGGGCGAGGCCACCAGCAGGCGGCGGAACGTGCACAGTTTGCGCCGCATCAAGCCCGAATCGGCCAGTTCGCCCGTGCGCACGGTCGCGTCAAAGCCGTCGCTGACGATGTTGACCATGGCGTCGGAAAAATCGAGATCGAGCTCGATGGCGGGATACGCTTGCATGAAGGCGGCGATGGCCGGCTCGAACAGGCCGCTGTAGCGTGGCAGGCTGATGCGCAGGCGGCCGCTCGGCGCGCCGCCCGATTCGCCCAGCTCGCGCTCGGCCGCTGCCACCTCGGCCAGGATGCGCTTGCAGCGCTGCAGGAATTTTTCTCCTTCGGCCGTCAGCGCCAGGTGCCGCGTGCTGCGCTGGAACAGCCGCGCGCCCAGCCGCGCTTCCATGCGCGCCACGCTCTTGCCCACGGCCGACGATGACAGGCCCAGCAGCCGGCCCGTGGCCGAAAAGCTGCCGCTGTCGGCCACCTGCACGAACATGGCGATCCCGCCCAGGCTATCCATACGATTTTCCATTGAAGACATTCTTGTCCGATATGTTCGTCAGTTTAGCCCATTTTTCTTCAATGGCGGGCGCGCCATACTCGTCCCTCTTTCTTTCATATCCGACACCGATGCCCTTTTCTTCCCGCCTTTCTCTCCCGCTGCAGGTGCTGGCCGCCTGCCTGACGGGTTTGCTCATTCCCCTGTGCTTCACGGGCCCGGCCGTGGCCTTGCCCGCCCTCGGCGCCGAACTGCACGGCAGCGCCGCCGCCCTGAACTGGGTCGTCAATGCCTATATCCTCAGCTATGGCAGCGCCATGATGGTGGCCGGCAGCCTGACGGACGTGCTGGGACGGCGCCGCGTCTGGCTGGCGGGGCTGGCCCTGTTTTGCGCGGCCACCATTGCCATCGCCGGTGCGCCCTCGGTGGCGTGGATCGCCGCACTGCGCTTCGTGCAGGGCCTGGGCGGCGCGGCCGCGTTCGCCGCCGCCATGTCGTCGCTGGCGCCCCTGTTCCAAGGCGCGGCGCGCAGCCGCGTAATGAGCGTGCTGGGCACGACCTTCGGCCTGGGCCTGGCCTTCGGTCCGCTGGCGGCCGGCGCCATGCTGGCGCTGGCCCGCTGGCCCGCCATCTTTTACGCCACCGCCGCGCTGGGCGCCATCGGCATGCTGCTGGTGGGGGGCAGCGTGCCGGCCGATGCGCCCCGTGCCCAAGGCCGCGTGGACTGGCCCGGCGCCATCAGCTTCAGCGCCGCGCTGGGCCTGTTGACCCTGGGCATGCTGCTGGCGCCCGAACACGGCTGGCGCAGCGGGGCCGTGCTGCCGTCCGTCGCCGCGTCCGCGCTGCTGTTTTTCATTTTTATCAGGATCGAACGCAGGACGGCGCAGCCCATGCTGGACTTGACCCTGTTCCGCCAGCGCCGCTTTGTCGCCGTGCAAGTGCTGGCCGCCTCGCCCGCCTTCCTGTTCATCGTGCTGATCGTCATGCTGCCGGGGCGCTTCATCGGCATCGACGGCATGTCCGCGCTGGCGGCGGGCCGTTTGATGGTGGCCCTGGCCGCGCCATTGCTGCTCGTGCCCGTGCTGGCGGCGCTGCTGTCGCGCTGGATCAGTGCCGGCATGCTGTGCGCGGCGGGATTGCTGCTGGCCGCGGCTGGCCTGACCTGGCTGGCACAGGTGCTGGGCCATGGCAGCGCCGCGGCGCTGGCCGGCCCCCTGCTGCTGCTCGGCGCGGGCATCGGCTTGCCGTGGGGCTTGATGGATGGCATGGCCTTGAGCGTGGTGGAAACAGAGCGGGCCGGCATGGCGACGGGCATCTTCAATACCGTGCGCATCAGCGCCGACGGCGTGGCGCTGGCTCTGGCGGGCGCCATGCTGGCCGGCCTGATCGCGGCGGCGCTGGCGCGGCAGCTGCCCGCAGATCTACCGCTATTGGCGGCCGCCAGCCGCGCCGCGCTTGGCGATATGCAACAGGCAACACAGCTGCTGGGCGGCCACGAAACACTGCTGCGCGCCAGCTACGACGCCGCCTTCCGCCAGTTGCTGCACGGCCTGGCGCTGCTGGCCGTTGCGCTGGCCGCGCTGCTGCCGTATTTGCTCAGGAAGAAAGAAAGGCGTCTAGGCGTCGAGGCCGTAGAACACGGCGACAAGGATGGCGATGTTGTTGCAGGCACGGGCAAAGGTCGTTGTCGCGTAGGCCACGGCCACAGTGGGCGCGCGGTAGCGCAGGTAGACAAAGCTGAACATGGCGCCTGAACCGAGCGCGACGATGGCGTGCAGCAAGCCGCCGCTGATGAAATGCACGATGGCCCACAGGATGGCGCCGATAAAGATGCTCAGCTGGCGGCTGGCGCCCAGGCGCCTGAGGATTTCCAGCGGCAGCAATTGCCCGAGGAATGTTTCCAGGATGGGAGAATAGATGACGACCCAGAACACCAGCAGCGGCAGCGACATTTCCCGCTTGAACTTGGACAGGCCCGTGTGCGCGCCCCAGTATTCGGGCGGCAGCAGCCACTTGGTGAGGAACAGGATGGCAAAGCACAGCATGCAGGTGAGCAAGCCCCAGCCGAGACCGGCAAGGGCCAGCTGCAGCACGGGCGGCGCCGGCTTGTCGTCGTCCGGGCTGGATAGATCATGGCTGCTGCGCACTTGCATGAGTCGTCCTGGCGGTGATCCAGCGCTCATTGTAGCGCGGAATAGGACTATTGGCGCATGGCTGCCGGCGCGCCGCGCCGCCGCGCCATCGGCGTCAGGCCGCCAGGCGCAGGCGGCCGTTCGGCGGCGGGGCCAGCTTGAAGATGCCCACTTCCTGTTCCAGCTGCGCCGCCTGCTGCTGCAGCTCGTGCGCGGCGGCGGCGGCCTGCTCGACCAGGGCCGCGTTTTGCTGGGTCACGCGGTCCATGTCGACGATGGCGCGGTTGACCTGCTCGATGCCGGCGCCCTGCTCCTGCGTGGCGTGGCTGATCTCGGCCATGATGCCCGTCACCCTGCCGATGCCGGCCACCACCTCATGCATGGTGGCACCGGCCTGCTCGACGAGCACCGTGCCCGTGCCCACCTTGCTGACGGAGTCGTCGATCAGGGCCTTGATTTCGCGCGCGGCAGCGCCGAGCGCTGCGCCAGGTTGCGCACTTCCGTCGCCACCACGGCGAAACCGCGTCCCTGCTCGCCCGCGCGCGCCGCTTCCACGGCCGCGTTCAAGGCCAGGATGTTCGTCTGGAAGGCGATGCTGTCGATCACGCCGATGATGTCGACGATCTTGTTCGACGAGGCATTGATCAGGCTCATGGTATGCACCACTTCGGCCACGGCCTTGCCGCCCTGCTCCGACACCTTCGACGCTTCGCGCGCCAGGCGGTTCGCCTGCTGGGCGTTGTCCGCATTCTGGCGCACGGTGGAAATCAGTTCTTCCATCGATGACGCCACTTCCTCCAGCGAACCGGCCTGCTGCTCCGTGCGCTGCGACAGGTCGCGGTTGCCCGAGGCGATCTCGGTCGAGGCCGTGGCGATGCTTTCCGTGCCGTGCCTTACCTTGCCGACGATGGCGGCCAGGTTGTCGCGCATGGTCTTGATGGCGAACAACAAACTGCTGTCGTCGCCGTGGCGCGTATGCACGTCGATGGCCAGCTCGCCCAGCGCGATGCGCCCGGCGATCGTGGCCGCATACGCGGGTTCGCCGCCCAGCTGGCGCAGCAGGCCCCGCGTGATGACGGTGGCGACCGCAATGCAAATGAGCACGCTGAGCGCGGCCAGCACGCCGATCCAGCGCAGCGACTGGCCGTAGATGGCGCGCGCGGCAACGCTGGCCTGCTCCGATTCGCGCTGCACGCTTTTCAGCACCGTATCGATGTCGGCGACGATCTGGCGCCGCAGGGGGCTGCATTCCTCGACGAGGAAGGTGCCGTACTGCTCCATCTGCCCCGTGGCGCGGAACTGGCGCGGACGCTGCAGTTCCTGCGCCATGGCTTTCAAGCCCGTGCTGACCTTTTCGAACTGCGCATCGCCGGCGAACCGCGGCGCCAGCTTCGCCAGCGCTTCCAGGTACAGCGCCTTCTGGGCGTCGAGGATGGCCAGTTCTTTTTCGGCGGCGGCCTGGTCATGGAAGATATACGCGTTGCGGGCGGCCAGGCCCGTCTGGTCGAGCGCTTCGCGCGCCACGTACAGCGGTTCGAGTTTTTCCAGCTGGACTTTTTCTTGCGCGTCCATGGCGCCGGAGATGGCGCCGATGCGCAGCAGCGCGAAGGCGGCCAGCACCAGCATCAGCAGCACCAGCAGCCCGAAGCCTGCGCTCAGGCGCGCGCCTATCGTCAAACGATTGAATGACATCATTGTTGTTATTGCCCTGTATAAAGTTGATTGTTGCCGGCTCCGCTAGAGCCAGCGATCTGCTCGCCGTCGTGTTGCCTTTCCCGCATGGCGCAGGATGGGTCTCTAACTGGCGTTTTTTGGGCAGTCAGCTTCTAATTTCGGGCAATGTCGCTGCGCGGGGAGAAACCCCGCGCCATACAACAGCACACTGAATTATAAGCGAACAGCGTTATGGATGATTCCACGCGCTCGCTTTTAGTGCCTTGATGCAAGTCAAGGAGCGCCGTGTCAGCCCGCGCCCGGGGCGTCGATGACGGCCATGGTGATGCGCGAAATGCAGCACAGCTTGCCGTCATCATCCGTGATGCGGATTTCCCAGACCTGGCTGGTGCGGCCACGGTGGATGGGCGTGGCGCGCCCCGTCACGTGGCCGCCGCGCACGCCGCGTACGTGGTTGGCGTTGATTTCCTGGCCCACGCTCACGTGGCGGCGGCTGTCCAGGCAGGCATTCGCGGCCATGCTGCCCAGGGTTTCGGCCAGCAGGACGGACGCGCCGCCATGCAGCAGCTTGAAAGGCTGCATGGTGCGGTGGTCGACGGGCATGGTCGCCTCGATCCAGTCGGGGCCGAAGGCCGAGAATTCGATGCCCAGGTGGCGCATGGCCGTGCCCTCGCTGGCGGCGTTGAGGGCGGCCAGGTCGAGCGGTGCGTGCCAGATTTCCATTGTTACCCCTTCAGTGATGAAATAAAGCCATTGTAGGACAGAGCGCCAGCGCGCGCCGCTTCATCTTTCCTTCACCGTGGCACGGGGTAGCCGGGGCATTAACTGGTTATAATTGCCCCATTCTTTCAAAACGAGGTTGTGTATGAAGTGGGCCTTGCTGGGCATTTTTGTGTTTTCTGTTTTACATATTCATTTTCGGGGCAAGGTGCGCCTGCCGTTTCGCCGCCAGATCTTCGATCACTCCTCGTTCATGGCGCCGCTGAACCTGTTCATGCACACCTTTTCCAAGGTGCCGGCCACGCCCTATCTGTCCGTCGATCAATTCCCGGAACTGGCACCGCTGCAGCAGAACTGGCAAATCATCCGCGATGAAGCGCTGCGCATGCAGGAAATGAAAAAGATCAAGGCGGCCGAGAAGAACAATGACGTGGGCTTCAATTCCTTCTTCAAGTATGGCTGGAAGCGTTTCTACCTGAAATGGTATGACGCGAACCACCCGTCGGCACAGCAGATGTGCCCGCAAACCTATGCGCTGCTGCAATCGATTCCCTCGATCAAGGCCGCCATGTTCGCGGAACTGCCGCAAGGCGGCAAGCTCAACCCGCACCGCGACCCGTTCGCCGGCTCGCTGCGCTACCACCTGGGCTTGCAGACGCCGAACGACGACCGCTGCTTCATCGACGTCGATGGCGAGCGCCACAGCTGGCGCGACGGCCAGGCCGTGATGTTCGATGAAACGTATATCCACTGGGCCCGCAACGATGCCGACAGCGACCGCATCATCCTGTTCTGCGACATCGAGCGCCCGATGCGCTACCGCTGGGCGCAAGGCTTGAACCGCTGGCTGGGCCGCACCCTGATGACGGCCGCCGCCTCGCCCAACGAACTGGGCGACCAGGTGGGCGGCGTGAGCAAGCTGTTCCAGATTTCCTGGACCATGGGCCAGTACCGCCGCCGCTTCAAGGCGTGGAACAAGACGGCGTACCAGGTCACCCGCGTGGCGCTCGTCGTGGGCGTGATCGCGCTGATCTACTTTATCTAGCTGCCGGGCTGTCGTTCCCATAAGAAAACCGCCTGCGGGCGGTTTTTTATAATGCGATGCCACCGACCCGGAGAATCTGAAGAAATGACCGAACGCGACCGCCAGTACGACATCCAGATCGGCGACGACGCCTGGATCGAATTCATCGATCTTGACGGCCGCTATGACCAGGCGATCGACATCGATCCCTTGCTGGGGGAACTGTGGCAGCTGATCTGCCTGCTGGAAACCCATTGTGTCGCCGGCTGCTGCGGTATGGATGCCTACGATTTTACGCGCGCAGCCATCGATACGGCCTTGCTGGAACTCGATCGCGCGCAGCTGCATGCCGCCTGCGCGCAGGCCAGGGCCGCCGTGACGGCGGTGGCCAGCGATGTCTTGACGAGCGCCACGATGAATCACTTTGCGGATAAACGCGTGTTCTTGCAATTGCTCGACCATCTCGACGCGTGCATCGTCGCACAGGATCGCGCAGGGGCTTGACCTTGCCAAGGCGGGAAGGTCCACAGTGACGGCATTGAAGGATAACCGAGGAGAATCCCGCATGCCAAAAATCACCGTCCTGCCCCATCCCGAGCTGGCCCCGAAAGGCGCCGTCTTCGACGCGCCGGAAAACATGAGCATTTGCGACGCCTTGCTGCTTCACAAGATAGACATCGAACATGCCTGCGGCCAGGTGGGCGCCTGTTCCACCTGCCACGTGGTCGTGGTGCAGGGTTTCGATTCGCTCAACGAGCTGGGCGACAATGAAGAGGACATGCTCGACCAGGCCTGGGGCTTGCAGCCCCACTCGCGCCTGTCCTGCCAGGCGCGCCTGGCCCAGGAAGACCTGACGGTGGAGCTGCCCCGGTACACGCTCAACCACGCCAAGGAATAGTCCCCGGCGCGGTTGCCCGACTGCCCTACGGCTTTACCACATGATTTACCACATGATCACGCGCTGCTCGGGCGGCAGGTACATCGGGTCGCCCGGCTTGATGCCGAACGCTTCATAAAAGCCGGGCTGGTTCTTGACCGTGCCCTTGGCGCGGAATTCGCCCGGCGAATGGGGGTCGCTCTTGATCTGGGCGATCGCCGCTTCCGGACGCAGTTTCGCGCGCCATTTCTGCGCAAAGCCGATGTACAGGCGCTGTTCGCCCGTCAAGCCGTCGATGACGGGCGAAGGCTTGCCGCCCAGCGAACGCTGGTAAGCCTTGTAGGTGATCGACAGGCCGGAATTGTCGCCGATGTTCTCGCCCAGGGTCAGCTCGCCATTGATGTGGTAGCCCGGCACGGGGCTGTAGGCGCCGTACTGCTTGACGAGCCCTGCTGCCAGCGCCTTGAAGGCCGCGCGGTCCTGCGCCGTCCACCAGTTGCGCAGGCGGCCCTTGGCATCGTACTGGCTGCCGGAATCGTCGAAGGCATGGCTGATCTCATGGCCGAAGGTGATGCCCAGCAAGCCGTAATTGACGGCATCTTCCGCTTTCACGTTGAAGAATGGCGGCTGCAAAATGGCGGCCGGGATCGTGATGGCGTTCAGCGCCGGGCTGTAGCTGGCGTTGACGGTTTGCGGCGTCATCGACCATTCGTCGCGGTCGACGGGCTTGCCCAGCTTGGCCAGGTTTTGCTGGCGGCTCCATACGCGCGAGGCGCGCACGTTGGCGATCAGGTCGTTCGGCTGCGTCCGCATGCTGCTGTAGTCGCGCCAGGTATCGGGATACGCGATCTTCGGTTTCAGGGCGGCCAGCTTGAGCTGGGCTTCCTTCTTGGTTTCCGGGCCCATCCAGTCCAGCTGCTCGATGCCATCCTTGAACGAGGCGACGAAATTGTCGAACATGGCCATCACGCGGGGCCGGGTTTCCGGCGGCAGATACATGTCCACGTAGCGCTTGCCGACGGCGTCGCTGATGGCGTTATCCGTGAAGCGCAGCGCCAGCTGCCACTGCGGTTCGCTTTGCGGCACGCCGCGCAGCACCGTGCCGTCGAAGGCGAAACGCTCCTTGACGGTGGCGCTGTCCAGGTAGGAAGCATAGCTTTCGATGATGCGCCAGTTCAGGTAGCTCTTCCACGATGCCAGCGGCACGGCGGCCACGGTCTCGGAAAAACCGCTGAGGAAGCTGGGCTGGCGCACCACGGCCGAGCTTTCCTTTTTCGCCAGGCCGGCGGCGGCAAAGTAGGCGTTCCAGTCGAAGGCGGGCGCCAGCGCCGTGAACTTGTCGAAATCGACGCGGTTGTACGACTTGACGGGATCGCGCATCTGCACGCGCGTCCACTGCACGGCCGCCAGGCGCGTTTCGATGTCGAGGATCTGCGCCGCGTGTTCGGCCGCGGCCTTGTCGCCGCTCATTGCCAGCATGGTCTCGATATGCTTGAGGTATTTGGCGCGCACGGCTTGCAGCTTGGCGTCGTCTTGCTTCAGGTAGTAATCGCGGTCGGGCAAGCCCAGGCCGGACTGGCTGATGTTGACCGTGTAGCGCTCGGGATCCTGCGCATCGGGCGCCACATAGGCGGAAAACGGCGTCTGGATGCCATTGCCTTGCAAATAAGCAAACAGCGCCGGCAAGTCCTTCTTGTCCTTGATGGCGGCAACGCGGGCCAGCTCGGCCTTCAAGGGCTTGAAGCCGGCCGCATCGCGCGCCTTGTCGTTCATGAAACTCGTGTACAGGTCGGCGATCTTGTGCGCCTCGCTGCCGGGCTTGCCGGGGTTCTTGACGGTGGCGTCGATCAGGCCGCGCAGCTGGCCTTGCGCGATTTCGCGCAATTCGATATACGTGCCCCAGACGGATTTGTCGGCCGGGATTTCCGTATTGCGGGTCCACACGCCATTGACGTAGCCGTAGAAATCATCCTTGGGGCTGACTGCGGGGTCCAGGGTTTTCAGGTCGATGCCGGAGACGGGCGCGGCAGCATTGGTGGCTTGGGCGTACAACGACGGCGAGGAGAAGGCGAACAAGGCGCAGCAGGCGGCGCTGATGAGTGAACGTTTCACGAAGATTCCTTTAATTGTTTTAACTTCATGTTGGGGAACATGCTGTGTCCAGGCATGGGAGGCAGGATTATAGTCGGCCTGCTGGCGGGGAAACAATGTCCATTAAATAAGTCTAGTGTTCCGATGGGCAAATGTTACTATGCCGCAATACGGCCTATCTATTCGTCTGTCTCTCGGACTGGAGGAGTTTGATGCAGGAATTCAAATTCAATGTTTTCGGCACCCTGATCGCCATCCGCGGCAATCCCGGTGCGTGGCGCGCATACTATCTCGGCGCGGAAGGCAAGCGCCGGCCCGCCGATTTCATCGTCCCCGACGATATCAGCGCCGACGCGCTGTGCGACTACCTGGCGGACCTGTTCCATGAAGAGGCGACGCCGCGCAATAACACGGCCACGCGGCTCACCACGTCCGCATTCCAGGCCTGAGCTACTTCACCGCTACTTCACCGGCTCGAACGTCACCGTCAAGCCATTGCCCGTGGTCCTGAGCTGCGTGGGCACGAATTGCACGCCCGCGTAACGCAGTTCGTCGGGCTTGAACGTGTAGATCGGCGTTTCATGCATGAGCTGGTCGGCCACCAGGCTGGCGACCTTGGCGAACTGGCGCTGCTGCGACTCGTCCATGCCGTCGATGCTCACCTTGTCCACGCTCGCTTCGCTCAGGTACACGGCGTTGCGCTGGGCGTCGAGCACGAGCCGGCCCGACATGGCCAGGCTGCCGCGCCAGGTCTGGCGGATGAACGGCGGCATCACGCTGGCGTCCACGCTCAAGGCCACCCGTTCGCGCTCGGGCTGCAGGGACAGTTGCGGATGGGTCAGCTTGACGTCCAGCACGGACAGCACCCGTTTATCGATGGGAAAGCGGCGCTCCAGGCCTTGCTGCATCTTGCTGAGCGACACATTCACGTCGCGCGGGCCGATCAGGGTGGAACACGCGGCCAGCATCGTGCAGGCAAAGGCGGCAATGGCGGCGGTTTTCAGCAAGGGACGGATGGTGCTCACGTTCATGGATAGTCTCGGTGGAAAGATGGCGCCATCTTACACATGCGGCCGCTTTCACGCAAAAACCGGCGCCCACCTTGCAGCGGGCGCCGGTTTTTCTCATGTCGGCCTGGTCTGGGCCTTGTCAGCGGACGAACAGGGCGATCAGTATGACGATGGGCAATGGAATGCCCAGCAGCAGCAAGAGGATGGAACGCATGGCAGACTCCTTGATTTATATGATAGGTAGGGGTTCAGATGGTGACGTGGCGCAGCACGCGCTCATGGTCGCGCTGGCGGCCGCCGAACGTTGCCGCCAGGCTGGCGACAAAAGCCCCAAGCAACAAGGCGACGAACATCCACAGGGCCGTGTGGGCGCCGGCCTTGCGGGCCGTTTCCGCCGCTTGCTGGGCGGCAGCCTTCGTATCGGCGGCGGCTTTCACGGCGCGGCCGTAGACGGCATCGACGCGTGCTTCCGCTTCAGCCTGCGTCAAGCCCGTGCGGCTGGCCACGACCTGGCCCAGGTAGGCACGGTCATCGGCGGCCAGGCTGCCCTTGGACAGGCTGGTGGCGAAGATCTTGCCGATTTCCATGCGCTGGTCGGCGACCGTCACGCCCGGGTTCGCCATCGCGGGCATGCCGGTGGCGGCAGCAGAAGCGGGTGCGGCGCGCAACAGCATGTCCGAGAAATAATCGAGGGGATCGGCGCTGCCGCCCTCGCCCGCCTTGGCGCCTGCCGCATTGCCTGCCACTGCCGCAGCCGGGGCCACTGCCGCCGCCACGCCGCTGCCCGCGTCGATGGCGCCGCTCAGGACGGCGCGCGTGCCGCCGGCCAGCACGGCCACGGTGATCAGGGTGGCCACGGCCCAGGCCAGCAAGCCGTGCGCCGTATCGCGGAAATGCACTTCATCCGTGTGGATGGCACTCCATTTCACGCGCAGACGGCCCGCCATGTAGCCGCCGATGCCGGAGGCGGCCAGTTGCATGAAGGCCAGCCAGACGATGGTCGACACGCCGATGGCCGTGGCATTGAACGACCATGGCGACACGGACGACAGGCCCAGGCCCACGCCGAGGATCAGCAAAATGAAGGACAGGGCCGCCGCCGCCGCGGCGCCCGCCAGCACGGCGCCCCAGGACACGCCCGGGTTGTTCAGGTCCGATACGGACAGTTGTGTAGCTTGCATGAAATACTCCCTTGGTTGTTGATTTTTTATGCCGTTCAGGCGGCGACGCCCGTCAGCTGTTCCTTGCGCGCGGCCATTTCCCGGCCCAGCGCATCGAGGTCGACGGCCGTATGGCGCACCTTGGGAAACATGTCGCCCTCTTCTTCCTTGACGTGGTGTTCGATCTGCTCGGACAGGACCTTGACCTTGGCGTCGTACAGGTCGTCGGCGGGGTCCATCGCGGCAATTTGCGCGATCAGTTCCTTGGCGCTCGCGTGCTCGACGAGGGCTTCATCCATCAGATCGCCGTCGTGGATGGGGCGGCGCACGGCCGGATAGAAGATTTCCTCTTCCAGCTGCGTGTGCACGGTCAGTTCCTGGCAGATCTGGTCGGCCAGCTTTTTCTTGGTGGCAAATGAGCGGTCGCTCAAGCCTTCATATTGGGCAAACAGGGCTTTGACGGCCTTATGGTCCTGCATTAATAAACTGATCGCATTCATGACGCCTCCTCGTTGTTGATGAGGCTAGGATGCGCCACGGCGGCGCCAGCGTATGTGCGTCGCCTTACACAATCTTGATATTTGATACACATCAGTATGCGCACGCTACTTGATGCCGTGATGGCCCATCAGGTCGTACAGCGTGGGCCGGCTCACGCCCAGCAGTTCGGCCGCCCTGGCGATATTGCCGTCGGCCCGCGCCAGCGCCCGCACCATCACCTTGTATTCGGCCCCTTCGCGGGCCTGGCGCAGGTTCAGCGGTTCATCCTGGGGCGCCGCCTGGGCGCTGGCGGGCAAGCCCAGGTCGTCGGCGGCGATCTGCGGGCCGTCGCTCATGATGACGGCCCGCTTGATGCAGTTTTCCACCTCGCGCACATTGCCGGGCCAGCCATAGCTTTCGATCAGCTGCAGCGCGCCCGCGCTGAAGTGCAGGCTGCCGCGCCCTTCGCTGGCGCAGAACTTGTTCTTGAAATGATGGGCCAGCAAGGCCGCATCGCCGGCCCGCTCGCGCAGGGGCGGAATGCGCAGCACGATTTCACTGAGCCGGTAAAACAAGTCTTCGCGGAAACGTCCCTGCTCCGCCAGCACCTTTACATCCTGGTGCGTGGCGCAGACGATGCGCACGTCGACGGCGATCTCGGCCCGTCCGCCCACACGTTCGATGATTCGCTCCTGCAGGAAGCGCAGCAGTTTCGCCTGCAGCGCCATCGGCATGTCGCCGATCTCGTCGAGAAAGAAGGTGCCGCCGTGGGCCAGTTCGATCTTGCCCAGCGTCTGCCGCGCCGCGCCCGTAAACGCGCCCCGCTCATAGCCGAACAGCTCGCTTTCCAGCAGGTTTTCGGGGATGGCCGCGCAATTGATGGCGACGAAGCGTTGCGCATGGCGGCTCGACAGCGCATGCAGGCCCCGCGCAATCAGTTCCTTGCCGCTGCCCGAGTCGCCCAGCAGCATCACGCTGGCCGACGAGGGCGCCACCTTTTCCACGCTGCGGCACAGTTTCAGCATGCCGGGATCGCGGCTGACGATGCCGGCCAGCGGCGAATCCGCCTGCGTCTGCAGCATGCGGCGGTTTTCCTGCTGCATCGCGTGCAAATAGAACGCGCGGGCAATGACCAGGCCCAGCATGTCGGCATCGAACGGCTTCTGGTGGAAATCGTAGGCACCCAGCGCGATGGCCTTCAAGGCATGCGCGCGCTCCTGGTTGCCCGAGAGGATGATGACTTTCGTCTCCGGCGCCAGCGCAAGGATTTGCTGCAGGGTGGCCAGGCCTTCCGTGGCGCCGTCCGGATCGGGCGGCAAGCCCAGGTCCATCGTCACGACGGCCGGCTGGTGGCGCCGCACCAGCGCCAGCGCCGCCTCGCGCTCGCCCGCCAGCAAGACCTCGTAACCATCGAAACTCCAGTGCAGCTGCTTTTGCAAGCCGGGATCGTCTTCGATGACCAGCAGTTTTTGTTTGCCCATGGCACTCCTTTGCTATGCCGCATGCAGCGGCAGGATCACGCGGAACGTCGTGCCCACCTGCGGTTCGCTGCGCACTTCCAGGCTGCCGCCCACCTCGCGCAGGTATTCCCGGCTTTCGAACACGCCGATGCCCATGCCCGCCGTCTTGGTCGTGTCGAACGGTTTGAACAGGCGCTCGCGGATGAACTGTTCGCTCATGCCCTGTCCCGTATCGTCGAGCTCGACCACGGCCATCTGCTGTACCCGCCGCAGCCGCACGGCCACCTTGCCATCGCTGGCCGTCGCCTCGATGGCGTTCTGGATCAGGTGGCCCAGCACCCTTTCCAGCCGCGCGCGGTTGGCCAGCACCGTCAGCTCGCCATCGACGATTTCCAGCCGGGGCGCGGGCGCCAGGCTGGCCTTGGCGGCCACGGCCTGGCGCAGCAAGCCATCGAGCAGCAGCGGCGCCGGCGCTTCCGGCGCCTCGCCGCGCGCCAGCTTCTGCAGCAGGGTTTTCATTTTCTGCACGGAATGGTCAAGGGTGCCCAGCATGTCTTCCTGGAAGGCGGGATTGGCGCGGTGCTTTTCCGCATTGCTGAGTAAAAGGGATAATTGAAACACCAGGTTTTTCAGGTCGTGCACGATGAACGTGGACATGCGGTTGAACGAGTCGAACTGGCGCGCCACCGTCAGGGTATCGAGCGATTCGCGGTGCGCCAGGTAGCTGGCAGCCTGGCTGCCGGCAATTTTCAGCACGTCGAGGATTTCCCAGTTCAAGCCGATACGCGTGCGGGGCCGCGCCAGCGCGACAAAGGCGAACAGCTGGCCATGCAGCATCAGCGGCACCAGCAGCCACACGTCAGGCAGCGCCAGCAGCGCGGGCGGCAAGCGCAAGCCGCCGTACTGGCGCGGGTTGTGCTGGCAATCGGGCACGTCGATCACCCATTGCCGTGCTTCCAGGAACTGGCACAGGGGCCAAGCGCCGGCTCGCTCCACGTGCCGGGCGGCCAGTTCCAGCTGGCGGCCGGGGCAAACTGCCCCTGCTCGCGCCGTATCCACAGCGCGCCGGCGCGGCTTTCCACCAGTTGCGCCATGGCCTGGATCGTGCGCTCGCCCAGGGCCGGGCCATTTTCGGACAGCGCCCGCGTAAACCGCAGCCATTCCTCGCGGTAGTCGAAGATGGCGTTATAAAAATGTTTATTGATCGTGACCTTGAGCTTGGCGCGCAGGCTGCCGGAAAACAGCACGCCGGCCAGCAGCAGGGCCGCGCCGCCCAGGTAGGCCATCTGCATCAGGGAACCCCAGGTGCCGCCGAAATAGCGCAAATAGTAGGCGCTGGCCGCCATCGCCAGCAGATAGATGGACGACCCCAGCAAGGCGGCCGAGCGGTACAGCATCTGGCGCGAGACGGACAGGCCCAGCGCCCAGCCCGGATTGCGCGCGGCCGAGACGGCCAGCAGCGGCGCGCACAGGGCGTCGACGATGCCGCGCGCGGCCCAGATGTCGTCGTTGACCGTGCGAAACAGCAAGGCGTCGCTATACAGATAAAAATCGTAGGCAAACAGGCCACCCACGCCCAGGCACGCAAACTTGATGCCCCAGCGTTTCAAGGACGGCGTGTTGCGGTACCATTGTTCCACCAGCAACATGCCCAGCACGGCCAGCAGCAAACGGCTGACGCTGGCGATGATGCGCGCCGGCAAGGGCAGCGCCAGCCACGACGAGGCCAGCGCGGACAACCCGGGCGCCAGCGCCGTGAGAACGATGCCGGCCAGCACCAGGCGCAAGCGGGGCCGCGACGGTTCGATCAGCAGCAGCAAGAACACCAGCCAGGCCAGGGTGCGCAGCAACTCGAGCGCCTCGCCGGCCGGCGAGGCGCGCTGCCCCAGCAGCACCAGCACCACCGTGCCCGTGGCCCAGCCGCCCGTCGCCAGGCAAGCGGCCAACAAGGCGCGCACGTTCTGCCGCGCGCGCCAGTTGCTGATCAGTAGCAGCGCCAGCGCGAAGAAGGCCAGCGACGCCAGCCCATGGCTGAGGGCCGCCGCGTCGGTGGCCGCCAGCCAGTCCGACTGCTCCCGCATCATCGGCTGCCCTTGCCAAACAGCACCACCTGCACCGTGTCGAGCAAGATCAGCAAGTCAAGGAACAGGCTGTTATTCTTTACATAATACAGATCGTATTGCAGCTTCTTGACGGCGTCGTCGACGGAGGCGCCATATTGATAGCGCACCTGCGCCAGGCCCGTGATGCCGGGCTTGATATTGTGACGAATGTTGTAGTACGGCACCTGCTCCTTCAGCTGCTCGACAAAATACGCGCGCTCGGGACGGGGGCCCACGAAACTCATCTCGCCGCGAAACACATTGAGCATCTGCGGCAATTCGTCGATGCGCAGCTTGCGGATCAGCTTGCCCACGCGCGTGATGCGCGCATCGTTGTCCAGCGCCCAGATGGGCTTGCCGTCGCGCTCGGCGTCGCAGCGCATGCTGCGAAATTTCAGCACCTTGAAAGGCAGACCGTCGCGCCCCACCCGCTCTTGCTGGTAAAACACGGGGCCGCCGTCTTCCAGGCGGATGCACAGGGCCGTCGCCAGCATCACGGGCAGCGCGGCCAGGCAGATGACCGCGCTGGCGGCCAGGTCGAACAGCCGCTTCGAGGCGGCGCGGAAGAAACTCTGGTCGAAGCCGCCGCCATAGATCAGGTAGCTGGGTTGCAATGAATCGATGCGGATCTGGCACGCTTCGCGCTCGAAAAACGTGGCCGCGTCGATCACCTTCACGCCGCCCAATGCGCATTCCAGTAGCTGCTTGGCAGGAAACGCGCCATTGCGCCGGTCGCTGACGGACACGACGATCTCGTGCGCGGCATGGCGCTGGGCCATGGCCAGCAGCGAGGGCCTGCCGGCAGCAAGGCCGAGGCCGGCACGCAGCATTGCTCCCCCGCCACATCGATGCAGCCGACGACGGTAAACTGGTGGAAGCCGATCTTGCTCGCCGCCAAGTCCATGCATTCGCGCGCCAGCGCCCCGCCACCCACCAGGATCAGCCGGCCTTCCATCAGCGCCGATTGCGAGGATTTGAACACCACCAGGCGCGCCAGCAGCACGCCGATGGCGCCCAGGCCGAAGATCATCGCGCTGCCGCGCCCGAATTGCAGCACGGGAATAAAGCGTATCAGGACGCTGAGCACGGCAAAACCCAGCGCGAACGACGGCAGGATGCGCAACAAGGTGTTGCGGATGTCCTCGCGCGAGCGGTGCTGGTACATGCCCAGCGCGCTCATGCTCAGGACGATGACCAGCGCAAAGATCGCGGAGGACAGGTAGATCTCGCCCACGCGCAGCACGCGGCTGCCGTCCGCCAGCCACAGCAAGGACGTCAGGGTGGCCGACAGCAGCAGGATCAGGATTTCCAGCAACAGCAAGATAAACGCTGTTTTCGAGACATAATGGCTGAAGATGCGGATCACGGTTCCTCCTGCGGCAAAAAGCATCACGCCGCGCACAGGGCGGCCTGCTGCTGTCTTGCCATGATGGCGAACTGTTCCAAGAAGACATTGATGCGCCACAAGCTACGGCCCCAGCTATCTTTCGCTGGCAGAATTTATCTCAACACATTACCGAATGGGGGAAATGGCATATAGTATGCTTCCCCTAAAAGAGATAAATGTCATGAAATTTGATGTAGCGATTGTCGGCAGTGGCCTGGCGGGTTTATCGGTTGCACTGCATTTAGCTGAGACGCGCACCGTCGCGATCATTTCCAAACGCGCGCTGCTCGATGGCGCCAGCAACTGGGCGCAAGGCGGGATCGCGGCCGTGCTGGACTCCGGCGACAGCCACCAGCAGCACATCGAAGACACCCTGATCGCCGGCGGCGGCCTGTGCGACGAAAGCGCCACGCGCTACATCGTCGAGCACGGCCGCGAAGCCATCGAATGGCTGATCGAGCAAGGCGTGCCGTTTACGCGCGACGCCTCGGCCGAGCTGGGTTTTCATTTGACCCGCGAAGGCGGCCACAGCCAGCGCCGCATCATCCACGCGGCCGACGCCACGGGGCACGCCGTGCAAGTGACCCTGGAAGAAAAGGTGCGCGCCCACCCGAACATCAGTCTGTTCGAACACCATTGTGCCATCGACCTGATCACCTCCGACAAGCTGGGCATGAAGCCGGCCCAGCGCAACGCCCAGCCCCATTGCCACGGCCTGTACGTGCAGGATGAGCAAACGGGCAAGGTGCACACCTTTGCCGCCGAGCATACCGTGCTGGCCACGGGCGGCGCCGGCAAGGTGTATCTATATACCACCAACCCGGACACGGCCAGCGGCGACGGCATTGCCATGGCGTGGCGCGCGGGCTGCCGCGTGTCGAACATGGAATTCATCCAGTTCCACCCCACGTGTTTGTACCACCCGTACGCCAAGTCCTTCCTGATCACCGAGGCCATCCGTGGCGAAGGCGGCTTGCTGAAACTGCCGCCCGAAGCGGGCGCGGCAGCAGGCACGCGCTTCATGCTGGCCCACGACGAGCGGGCCGAACTGGCGCCGCGCGACGTGGTGGCGCGCGCCATCGACTTCGAGATCAAGAAACGCGGCCTCGACTACGTGCACCTGGATATCAGCCACAAGCCGGCCGAATTCCTCATCGAACACTTCCCCACCATCTACGCGCGCTGCCTGGAACTGGGCATCGACATCACCAAGCAGCCGATTCCCATCGTGCCGGCCGCCCACTACACGTGCGGCGGCGTCGTGACGGATTTGTCCGGCCGCGCCGACTTGCCCGGCCTGTATGCGGTTGGCGAGACGGCCTGTACGGGTCTGCATGGCGCGAACCGCCTGGCGAGCAATTCCTTGCTGGAATGCATAGTCATCGGCCGCGCCTGCGCGCAGGATATCGAAAGCAAGGAAAAGCTGGGCACGCCCTACCTGCCCGACTGGGATGAAAGCCGCGTCACGGATGCGGACGAGGAAGTGGTGATTTCCCACAATTGGGACGAGCTGCGCCGCTTCATGTGGAATTACGTGGGCATCGTGCGCACGACCAAGCGTTTGGAGCGGGCCCAGCACCGCATCGCCCTGCTGAAGGAAGAAATCGACGAGTACTACCGCAACTTCCGCATCACGCACGACCTATTGGAATTGCGCAACCTCGTCGACGTGGCCTCGATGATCGTCAACAGCGCCCTGTCGCGCCGCGAAAGCCGCGGCCTGCACTTCAGCCGCGATTATCCGGAAACGTTGCCGAAGGCCATCGCCAGCGTACTGACGCCGCCGCACAGGTAAGCCACCAGGCCCTTCCATCATGGAACCCATGCAAGGTCCGGGGGCGTACCCTGAGGGTACGACCCTGATCTGTGTCTTGGGGGAACGCCATTTGCCACAGGCGCCCCCCGCTGCAGGCATCGCGCAATCACCGAAACGTAAGGCAAATGTTGAACAAGAGACTATTTGATGCCATTGCATCCGCGGTGGACCTGGATGACCCTGCAGAACAATCTTCAGCTCAGCGATTCATGATCGAGGCTATTGGCAGAGTGACTGCACAATTGCCTGAGGTTGCCAGGTCAGCAGTCGCTGCGGCGAGTCGATACATCACCGGTGCGGCGACGGCTGAGGAAGTCATCGCCGAGCGTGTACGCCTCTGGCGAGCAATCGACGGGCGTGACCAATCGGACGAGCCGGACGTTTTGAAAATCAGAACGGCCATATGCGTCTTGCATCCCATGGATAGTGGCGCCTCTGCCGAAACCTTGGAGTATTTTTTGAATTTTGGCGGCAAGCAGGCTTGCCGCAGGCTGAGCTTGAGGCCGCTGCTCGGAACAGGTATGGAATTTGAGGTGGCTTCAAGCGGCCAGGGGCGGACGTTGAATAGGATTTACGGGCAAGAACACAATCGTCTTCAACGATTCTGAACGCAAGTCGATTTTGCGTCAGAGCAGCCGCTCGATAGAATAAAGGTTGTTTAATTCAGGGCATGCAGTCGCCCATTGCTACATATGGAATCAATGACAGTGATGGCAACAAAGTGGAATAACCAGGAGGTGCGAAGCCACAATGGCCTCGTGTGCAGCAATGGTGATATCTACGAAGTGCACGAAACCAGAATGGTCAGAGTACGTGAAAAACAGGAACTTGGCGGTTGGCTCAATGTCGCGATTCTGGCGCAAGAAGCGCTGTATGGCGGACAGTACATAGTTAAGTGCGGAGAGGCTGCGGAACATGGCTCAATCGGCGTAGTCGTTTTGGAATCGCTGCAAAATCATGAACCTGTGTGGACGTTTGTTTCGGATCAATCCAATCCATTTGATCAAATAACAATCAAGGGCGGCCTGGTTTTGGTGCTGTCAACGTCAGGCGCCGTGTTACGGTTTGGTGCGCCAATGAGGGAGCCAAGGCTTCTGCTTCCGAGTACTTCGATCCATGCTTCTAACGACGGGTGCTTGTAAGGTGAGACGCCGCGCGTCCGCTATGCTTAGGTTCGAAGCCTTTGCCCGTTGCCGCATAGAACCTCAAATTTTTCCTTATGAGCTTATGGACCTATATCAAAAGGGAACGAATTTCAGCGGATGCTTGAACATTCGCCCTACGCTATCATTCGAAGCGACCGTTGCCGTGTTGGGCGAGGCACTCGGAATCAGGTTTTGCCCTGATCAAGGCGGAAAATACGAGGAATATCCGGCGTACCTGGCCTTTGCACTCGGACTCGAACTTGCTTTGTTGGCGCCGCCCCCTCCAGAATTCGATACGAGGGATGTCCCCGACGATTGTTTTCAACTGATAATCGGTTCGCTTGTACATGTTAAAGATGTGGGCGTGAACGTTGATTTGAGTGCCCTTATTAAGGCTCAGCTGGCTGCGTGTACGGATTTAGTAATTGAACAGATCGATTCTTGACGCGACGACCGACTGCTTTGGGGCGTCATTTCCACTACCTGTCCATGCCTCGCAAGAAGGCTGGCCACGCATCACTTGCCCCTGTCACGGTTCCGGCATCAGAGGATCGATGCCATCCTCGGTGTACGACATGCTGGCGGACGCCCCCGTACATTCGCCCTGCGCCACATCGGCCACATAGCGGCATTCGCTTTCCACGCTGCCATCTTCGTTCCAATGCCGCGTCCAGCCCTGGCGTTCGCCATCCACGTACTCGATCAGCTGGCGCGGCTTGCCATCCGCATACCAGGAACGCAATGCGCCCTCCTCGCGCCCGCCCGCGTTCCAGCGTTTGTCCACGAGCAATACGCCGGCGCGGCTGAAGCGCTGCTCGCTGCGCAGCACGTAATGACCGCTGTGCGTGCGCTTGCTGGCGACTTTACCGTCCGGATAATATTCAACGCTGTCGCCGGCGGGCTTGCCGTCCACGTAGTTGGCGGTGCGCCGCACCTTGCCATCCGGGAAATAGCCGATGCCCGGGCCCGTCATGATGCCATTCACGTACTGGCTGCGGCTATCCACGGCACCGTCCGGATAGAACAGCAGCAGCTCGCCGTCCGTCTCGCCCTTGACCCGCGTCATGCGCGTACGCAGCTTGCCGTTTTCATCGAACGTTTCCACCACACCATCGGCGCGGGCGCCGTTGCGGTAGGTGCGCGACTCGATCAGCTTGCCACTCTGGTGATAGGTCTGCTCCTCCCCCTCCTGCACGCCGTTGCGCCACGTACTACGCATGGAAACCTGGCCGTCCGGGTAATAGCGGGTCTGCGTGCCCTCTTGCACGCCGCGCCCGTCCTGCTCCACCTGCATTTCCAGCTGTCCATGCGGGTAATACATGCTGTAGTTGCCCAGCAGCTTGCCGCGCAGGTAATCGGGGCCGTCGACCTGGCCGATCAGCCGCGTCGGCTCGCCTTCGCGCACATGATAGATCTCGACTTGCCAGGTGCCCGGCGTCTTGCCTGCCGGCAGCGGCACGACCAGCGCGTAGCGCGCATGCTCCTTGACTTCGCCGCGCGTCAGATTGTGGTTCAGGTACAGGCGCGCCTTGCCGTCCGCACAGGCTTGCGGCTCGCAGCCGCCCAGCTTGCTGACTTCGGGCATGGCGAGCGCTGCGCCGGCTGCCGGACACGATCTGATGCGCATCAGCAAGGGCGTCGCCTCGCGTATCAACGGCGCCAGCTGCTGCTTCATGGCCGCGTATTGCGCGGCGTCCAGGTGCACGGACACGGCATCCATGCGCACCTGGCGCCCGCCGCAACCGTTGTCGCCGGCCAGGGTCAGCACGTCGCCGCCGCCCTTGCCGGACTCGGTCTGGATCGCGCTGACCACTTGCCGCTGTTCGATCTCGGCGTGGACCAGCGCCGGCCACAGCAGCGTTGCAAGCAGCACATGCTTCACAAGGCGCGCCATGCCTGCTCCTTGCGCTGCAGTTCCGGCGCCGGCGGCGCGTCGCCGCATGCACCCTGGGCCTTGCCAGCCACATACTGACATTCGCTTTTCAGGCTGCCATCTTCGCGCCAGCTGCGGCTCCAGCCGTGGCGCCGGTCGTTCACATACTCGATCGATTGCTCGGGCTTGCCGCTTTCGTACCACGAGCGCGACGTGCCCTGCTCGCGCAATTGCGCATCCCACCGCCGCTCCAGCACCAGCACGCCTTGCGGGCTGTAGCGCTGCAGGCTCAGCAAGCCGCCATCGTCGGCATACTGCTGGCGGCTTTGCACCTTACCCTCCGGATAGAATTCCAGCGCCTCGCCCGTGGGCAAGTCATTGCGCAAGGTCATGGTGCCGCGCACGGCGCCATCAGGGTAATAGTTTGTCGTCAAACCATTGTATTTCCCCTCCTTCATTGCGGAGCGGCTGGACACTTTTCCATCAGGGAAATACGTGAGCATCTCGCCTTCGATCTTGCCGCCGCGCAGTACATAACTCGTGCTCGGCTTGCCATTTTCAGCCGAGATCTGCTTGGGGCCGTCCAGCTGCTTGCCATCGCGGTAGCTGCTCGTCTCGCGCAGCTTGCCCGTGGCGTGATACAACTGGTGTTCACCTTCAGGCAAGCCGTGGCGCCAGTTGCCGCGCAGCTCCAGGGTGCCGTCCGGATAATACTTGCTGCCGACGCCGTGCTGCCGGCCCTGCCCATCCTGCGCCACCTGTTTTTCAATCTTGCCATTCGGGTAATACGTGACATAGCCGCCCACCAGCTCGCCGGAGGCATAATCGGCCCGGTTGACCTGGCCGGACAGGCGCAGCTTGTGGCCGGCGAGGCTATAGATATCGACCTTCCACGTGCCAGGCTGCTTGCCTTTCGGCAAGGGCAACAGCAGCACGTTGGGCGCTTTTTCCTGCTCGATGGGGTAGAAATGTTCGTGCAGATACAGCCGCGCCCGGCCATCGGCGCAGGCCGCTGGCGTGCAGGCGGCGATCTGGCGCACGATGGGCACGCTTGCATCCTCGGGGCATTTTTTCAGGGTGACGAGCATGGGCGTCTTGCTGCGGATGTGGCGGGCCAGTTCGGCTTTCAGCGCGTCGTACGGCGCCTCGTCCAGATTGACCGAGCGGGCATCCATGCGGATCTGCCTGCCGCCGCAGGCCGTCGTCCCGGCAATCGTGAACACATCGCCGCCTTCGCTATCGGGTTCGCCGGCCATGCTTGCCAGCACCTGGCGCTGCACGATGTCCGCCTGCGCCATGCCCGGGGTCAGCAAGCAAGCGCCAAGCAGCGCGCATAGGGTCTTGATTTTCATGCTATTCCTTTAATTTTCCGCCGTGGCGGGCGCGCCCGCCGGCACGAAGCTGACACTGCCATTGCGGTAGCGCACCAGCACGTCCACCTTGGCGTCCTGGAATTGTCCATTTTTCACGGACGGGTTGAAAGTCCAGCTCTTCAGGCTATCCAAGATGACCTTGTTGAGCATGGGCTCCATGTATTGCTCGGCCCGCGCGGCGGTCAGGCTGCCATCGGCAGCGATGGACAGGGTCAGACGGCTTTCGCCGCTGGCCTGCGCGGTATTGAGCACGCGGTAGGCGACGGTGGCCATCGTGTCGCGCTGCACGCTGGCGCCCTGGTCCGGCGGCGCCGGCAAGGCTGCCAGCTTCTTTGCCAGCAAGGCGCCGTCGGCCAGCGCCTTGTCCCAGCGTTTCGGATAGGCGCCCGGCTGCACCAGGCGCAGCATATTGGCCGCGCGCTCCATGCGGCTGGCCGTGCGCTCGACGCCGTTGTCGGCCGCTTCGCCTTCTTCGGCCGGCATGGCATTCTGCGCCGTATGGCGCTGCGCCGTCACTTGCGCCAGCGCCACCAGGTTGGCGGCATCCTGCTCGCCCCCGCCGCCGCGCAGCAGTGCCGTGGCGGCGATGCCGAGCCAGGCCACGCCATCGGTCGGACGGGCCCACACGGCTTGCTCGAAGTATTGGCGCGCCGCTTGCGGCTCATTCAGGCTCAGGTGCGTGCGGGCCAGCGCCGCCGCGGCCAGGTGGTCGCGCGGATCGGCTTGCAGCAAGTCGAGGTAGGTATCGGACAAGCTGGACTGGTAGCCGGGCAGCCAGCCCATGCTTTCCATCATCGAGGTGCGCAGACGCGCGCGGGCCAGGTCACCGCTGTAGCCCGACGATTTTTCCCGCTCGCTGCGGTACAGCAGTTGCAAGCCCCGCACGACGGCGGCATCGTCGCCCTTGCCCATGGCTTGCGACAAGTTGCGCACGGCACGCCGCACGTCCGACGGCTGCAATGCACCGGCCTTGCGCGCATGCCAGTCCAGCTGTTCCAGCCCGGCTACGGGCACCGTCGTGGCTTGCTGCCCGGTCTTCTTTTCCGCATCGTCCGGTACGGCGGTCCAGATCGCAAAGCCGATCACGAAGAACACAATCAGGATGATGATGACCACCCAGCCCGTGTCCGACACGGCGGACTGCCCTTGCGCGGCCGGCGCCGGCGCGGCGTTGCCAGGCAAGGTACGCGGACGCCGCGGCGGCGGCGCCTGCCTTGCCTGCGCCAAAGCGTGAGCCGAAGCCTGCGCGGCCGCCCCGATGACCTTGTCGCGCGCGCAGGCCGCGCAACCCTGGCCCGCAAAATGCTGGTGTTCGGGATTCACGGCGCACACTGTCAACTTGCCGCCGCTGCGCTGCGCATAGCCGCGCAGCAACTGCGCCCAGTCGGCCGCCGATGGCCGCTGCGCCGTGGAGGATGGGGAAAACGCGCGGTCGAACATGGCGCGCAATTCCGGCGGCATCAAGGCATGGCCGCTGGTGGCGTTCGGCGCCAGCTGCTTGTGGCGTTTGACGCCATACGCATAGCAGCCGTCGCGGATGCGCCCGGGAATATCGGTCGCCACTTGCGCATTGCCGGGCCGCCCGCTGTACGGGTGGATGCCGAAGTTGAGCAACTGGAAGATGACGACGGCCAGGGCGAAACGGTCCTGCGCCATTTCCGTGCCCGCAGGCATGCCCTTGCGCTGGAATTCCGGCGCCAGGTAGTCGGCCGTGAATTGCTCGGCAGGAAAACGCTCCGCATGGCCCTGGATGCTGAAACCGTCGCAATCGAGCATGGCGATGTACAACGAATCGCGGTAAAAACGCAGGTTCACGGGTTTTAAGTCGACCACGTAATGCTGCTGCTGGTGCAGCGCATCGAGGACGGCGGCCAGGTTGGCGGCCAGGGTCAGCTTGGGACCGAGTCCCGTGGGCAGGCCCGCCGCGCGCGCTTGCCGCTCCTGCATGATCTGTTCCAGCTCGGCCGTCTGCGCCATGTCCAGCAGGGGCATGACAAAACCGGCAAAGCCGCCCTGGCCGTCGAACACGGCCGCTTGGGGCCACGCGATCTGCACGTAGCGCTTGCCGTTTTCCAGCTGGTCGGGCAATTCGGGCGACAGTTCCAGCATCGCTTCGAGCTTGCGCCGGTTGGCCGCCCGGTCCAGGTGCGGGTGGTACAGCTTGGCGACCTGCGCGGACGCGCCGGGCAACAGGTACACGCTGCCCGCGCCGCCGCTCTTGACGAGTTTACCCAGTACCAGGCTGCGGACCTTATCCAGCCATATCTTGCCGCCCGGACTCAGACCGGGCGTGACTCCCTGCTTCCGGCTCATGCGCGCAAGGCCAGCAGCAGGGTCTTGTCGTCGCCCGTGATCTGGTGCGTGCGCGGGTCGGCCAGGGTAGACGCCAGCGCCGTATTGCCCAGCTCGATACTCTCGACCGTGCGCAGATAGCCTTGCACGGCATCCATGAACGGCGCGTACAGCGCTGCATTGTTCTTGCTCATGGCAAAGGGCATGCAGCCGTCCGACATCAGCACGACGCCGCGCACGGCTTGCGGAATCGCCAGCAGGCGCAGCTGTTCGCGCCAGCGCTCGCCACTGATGAAATAGGTTTCGTTGGCGTATTCGCCGTTGGCGGGCAGCGAGATCAGTTCGCCGCCGTCCATCAGTTGCGCCACGCCCAGGCCGTCGCCCAGGTGGAAGAAGAAGCCGGCCTCTTGCCCCATGACCGCGCCCACCACCGTGCTGGCATAGTCGTCGAGGGTGGCGTTGGCGGCGCGGGCGATGTCGTCGAGCGCGGCGCGGATCTGCGCCAGGGTCGCCGCCAGCGCGCCGTCATGCAGATCCTGCACGGTGGCGCCCTGCTCCAGCCGTCCGGCCAGCGCCTGCACGGTGTGCGCCGCGACAAACTGCGCGCCCTGCTCGCTGAGGCGGGCCGAACCGGCGCCATCGCAGACGATGGCCACCAAAACGTCGTTCACGACGGCGTGCGCGTGCGCATCCTGGCAAGCGATCTCCTTATCCAGATGCGCCTTGCCCGTGACGGAGGCGCCAAACACGCGCCACTGCTGCTTTGCTATTGCCATGGATCAGCGGGCTTTCACGTATTCACGACGGACCAGCCGTCCGTCGAAGCCAGCTGCGCCTGCGCGCCGGGACGCGATTGCGACACCACCTGCATGCTGGCGCTCAGCCACAGGAACAGTTCGCGGAACTGCAAGCCCTTCAGCTGCTTCACGCCCCGCTCGCCCCGGCTGGAAAACTGCCCCAGGGTAGCGGTATTCGCATTGTCGCCCACGGCGATGGGGAAGATCGCCACCTTATTCGCCTGTTCAGCCGCGCGCGCCTGCTCGGCGCCGCGCTGCCAGGGATCGGTCGGCTCGCCGTCGGACATCAAAAACAGCCACGGCCGCGTGTACGCCACGCCCGCCGCGCGGAAGCGCTGCTTTTCCTGCTCGATCTCGGCCAGGGCCAGCTCGACGGCCGCGCCGGTCGGCGTGGTGCCGTTCGCTTCAAGCCGGGGCGCCGTGAAATCCATGGCGTCGCACCAGGTGCTGGCGACTACCGCTTCATCGTGCGCGCCGTATTGAATCACGAGGATGCGCACGCGCTTGGCGGCGATCACGTCGGATTTCAACTCCTGCTCCAGCAGGGCCAGGCCTTCGTTCAGCAGCGAGACGGGTTCGCCCGCCATGCTGCCGGAGCAGTCCAGCACGAGCACCAGCGGCGTGCGTTGTTCGGTGTTGTCGACCAGGGCGACGTCGGGAATCATTATTGAACTCATGGGCAATCGGTAAATGTGAAATCGGACATAGTGCGAATCTTACATCATGGCCGCGATTTACCCGCGCGAGTTTCCTGCAGAACACTATCCAGAAGGACAGGCGCGAACCATTGCGGCACCGCTGTCTTTGTACTATCTTGATAGTTGCTCAGGACAGAAGACAGCGAACAGACCTTCCTCACAAAGGTGGGACGAATCGCTGCGCAACACCGCCCTTACCCAGTTCCGCACCTGCGCGCCTGCGGCACACTGATGTAGTCAGGATTGGGGGCAAGCATGGACACAGGTATAGCAACGGCGGATGTGGGCAAACTGATCGCCGCCATGTACGACTCGGCCTGCGGCGCGGGCGACTGGCCGCAGCTCGACAGCGCCGACCTGAGCGGCCAGCAATGGCAGGAACTCTTGCCGCATCTGCAACGCGCCCTTTGCCTGCAGCAGCGCCTGCGCGAAGCGCAACTGGCCAGCCACTGCGCGCTGGCGGCGCTCGACGCCATGGGCGCCATCGTGCTGGTGCTCGACGCCAACCTCGGACTGCGTTTCGCCACGCCCGCCGGCCACGCCTTGCATGCGGCGCAACTAGCACACGCCGCGCCGCCCGACTTGGTGCGCGCCGTGCGCATGGTCATCGCCAGCACCGGCGGCGCAGCGCAATGCCAGTCGCTGCGCCTGGCGCGCAAACAGCAAGGTCCCCTGGCCCTGACAGTAACACCGCTTGCCGATTGCCAGCCCCCATGCGCGCTGCTGATCGCGCGCGATCCCACCCAAGCGAGCACGTCTGTCACTGCCTTGCGGCAGCTGTTCGACTTGACGCAAGCCGAAGCGCTGGTGGGCAAGGCGCTGGCGCAAGGGGCCACCATCGAGGAAATCGCCGCGCGCGGCGGCATCAGCGTCAATACCGTCAAGACGCATCTGCACCACACCTATTTGAAGACCGATACGCGGCGCCAGGGCGAGCTGATCGCGCTGATCCACGGTGCCACGGCGCACCTGGCCGTGCTTGACGCATGAGGCCGCGTCATCCGATCGGATGATGCGCGGTGCATATTGCCTGCCTACACTGGCAAGACTGGTCGCCCGCACCTTGCCAAGGTCACCACAGCGCGTGCGGACCAGCCGGTTCGATTTCCCTGGTACCAATAATATCGCCGCGCCGGCAGCGGACGGCACCAAAGTTCAAGGATGGGTAAAAAAATGAAAACATGGATCCTGGCCGGCACCCTGGGCGTCTGCGCCCTGCTGGCAAATGCACAAACGCTTCCCGACAGCCAGACCGTCGTCATTCCAGGCGGGCGCCTGCAGACGATCGAACTGCCAGCCCACAGGCACTTCATGAGCGCGCAAGAATTTTCTCCGTTCCGCGGCGGCTATGAGTTGTCGAACGGCCAGGTGCTCCACCTGCGCAATATAGGCAGCATCGGCGCCATGATGTATGCGCGCATCGATGACCAGGAAGAACATCGCATCATCGCCAGCGGCAGCAACAGCTTCGTGGCGCTGGACCGGCAACTGGCCATGCGCATCGACTTGCGCGACGATGGCAGCGTGGGCGGCGAAGTGCTGATGGTGGTGCCGGCAGAAAAACTGGTCAGCGGCGACATCGTGCCGGCACACGTGCAAAGCATGGGCCTGGCATCGCGTTGAGGCGGCAGGCAGGCGCCAAGCCGCCTTCCGCATGGGTGACAGCCATGAGCAAGCAATATTCTGTGCAACAGCAAAACGCGCTGACCCTGGCCACCATCCGCCAGACGGCGGCTTGGTGGCGCGCCCGCCCCTGCCCGACGCCTTGCGCCAGTGCGCGGCCAGCCATGGCGTGGCGCTCGATGCGGCCCTCATGCTCGACCTGCGGCTGGCCTGCCCCGGCAGGCCCCGTGTACGGCAAGCTGCTGAGCGCCGACGGCCACTTCATTCATTTCGAGATGGACCTCGACGACAACTTGCGTCCCTTGCCCGGCAGCGTGGCGTGGGACGACATCAGCGCACGCTACGACCTGGCCGCACACAAACGGGGCACGGGCGTGGGGTACGGCGAGCTGTGCAAGCAAGTGCTGCAGGAATTGAATCAGGACGGGCGGCAGGTGCCGCGCGCTAGTAGCCATCAAGCAACAAGGACAACGACATGAAAACCGTCACCTTGGGCACACTCCTGTGCCTCGCCGCCGCCAGCACGGCAGCCACCGCGCAATCCCTGCCGCCGGAGCACACCGTCACCGTGCCCGGCAACGCGCTGCGCATCGACGTGCCCGAACACCCGCGCTACATGATGCGCCAGGATTTCAAGAAATTCGTCGGCACCTATGATCTGTCGAATGGCGACACGCTGGAACTGCGCCTCGCCGGCGCCGTCAAGTATGCGCGTATCGGCAAGCAGGAAGAGCACCGCATCGTCGCCACCGACGGCAACGCCTTCGTCGCGCTGGACCGCCAGTTGAAGTTGCGCATCGACCACAACGATGACGGCAGCGTGGATGGCGAACTGGTGATGGTGGTGCCGTCGCAAAACCTGTCGGGCGGCGGCGTCGTGCCGTCCCACGTGCAACACATCGGGCTGGCATCGCGTTGAGGCGCAGCGTAATTGCGGGCAGTTCCAGGGAGGTGCGCGCGGCCCTCGCGTGCTATCATCGCCGCCAAATTCCTTAAATGAATGACAACGGCCCCTGGAGCGCAATGCAGACACCTCGCAGTAACCCTATATTCACCGTGCTGCGCCGCACCCTGCGCCTGCTGGCCTGGCCCCTGCTGGCCCTGGTCAGCGCCGCCTGCACCAGCACCACGCGCCATCCGGCCAGCGAGCCCACGCAAGTCGTCCTGCGCTTTACCTATGACGACGGCAAGCCGATGCGGCATGACGATTACCTGGCCCAGGCGCGCCAGCAAACGTATATCAAGCGCTGCAGCAAGATAGGCAGCACCACTGTCTGCGACATCGGCTCGGATGCACTGTTCACGGGCGGCGACGCCCCGCTGGACGCCAACGGCGAAGTGCGCGTCACCCTGCACTCGACCGGCCCCATCGGCAACAATCCGACCAGCCTTTGCATCAAGGGCAAAGGCTACGTCTTTGATTCCGGCGACTGGAAACGCGGTCCCTTCAGCCCCGGCCAGGTGATCGAGATCCGCTACAGGATCAGCGAAGTGGACATGGCGTGCCCCTGGTCGTCGGGCACGCCGCCGTGGTGGGACAAGAGTTAAGCCAGCCAGCCTGGGCCGCCTGGCCCGGCTTTACTGCAACTCGAACTCCGCCGGAGTCAAGCCCAGCTCGCGCGCGATCTTGCTGGCCACGCGCTGCTCGTTGGCGTCGAAATTGCCGTCCGACGAAGCGACGGCGATGATCATGCGCACCAGCAGGCGCGACGCCTCCACATTCGACTTCATCTTGCCCAGCGCCTGATACGCCTTGGCTTCGCCGATATCCTTGTCGAATTCCAGCTGGCCGACATAGTCCTGGAAAGCCTTGATCACGTCCGTGGTGCTGAATACGGATAGCGCGTCATTACTTTCAATAAACTTCACCATCTTCTGCTTCTCTTCCGCGCTGACGCTGCCGTCGGCCATGGAGATCAGGGCCGAGCCCGCCATCGCGGCGTTCAGGAAATCCTTGTTCTTGTACTTCAGTGCCTCAGTTTTCAGTTCACTTGCCTTGGACTTCAGCTTGCTCAAAAAGGAATCGAAACTCATGGCGTACCTCCGGGTTGGTTGATTCATATCGAGCGGCAAGTCTTGCCGCCACCAGGGATAGTTGAGGGTGTAAGCTTAAAATACAAGCAAGGCCATGCGGCGGCCCTTTACTTCACCCGCCAACGAAGCCGCCACTCCCGCCAATCGAAGTGCATCGACTCCAATACGCACCAATAAACAACTGAAACGCGGCGATTCTCCAGAGATTCGAAAAGTTAAATAATTTGCAGTTGAAAAATAAGTAACTTCATGGCAGCATGGAATTACTTTTTCCATACTGCAAGGCTGTGATGGACAAGCAACTGCTGCTGATTTACGCGCTGACGTTCATCATCCACTTCGTTGGCACCCTCGCCTCCCGTGCGCATCGCCGGAATCCGCACGCGGAGCATCGCCGTATCGCTAGCCCTGTTCAGCATCCTCATGCTGTTGTCGCGCACCTCGAACTCCTTCCTCGGCCATTTCCTCGCCAAACATATGGAAACGGGCATCGACCGGCATGCGGCCGCCAGCCTTCCGACGATACCCGGCACAATGCTGATCCCCACCTTCCAGCGCGCCTTCTGCCGCGCCGTCGAGCACTTCCAGGTGCACAGGTCGGTACCGAAACTGCTGCTGCACGCCGTCTTCAAGGGCGGCTTGTCCTATCTCAAGACCTCCGCCAGCCTGCCCAAGCCTGCCAACGTCACGGGCCTGCGCGAAAAATTCGGCGTTTCCGTCTCCATGATAGCCATGAACGTCATCGCCATGGCACTGCGGACAGCTGGGCGCATCTTTTCCCACCTTACAGCGCGGCCATGTACGCACGCGTGCTCGCCCCCAGCATGCGCGTCACCTCCAACACGCTTTCATCGATCATCAACGGCGGCGGCGCCATCATGATGGCCTTCTTCATCTGTGCGTGGTGTCGGGCATGACTGATGACGTCATCAAGGGCAAGATCGAAGAATCGCAATTCAGGCGGACGGTGATGAGATTGGTGGGGAGAAAATTGGTGGGGACATTGACTGCGCGGTTTTTATTGGTGCCGTCGGCGATGGTGATTATGGGAGTGGCGAAAAATATATAAGGTCAACACGTTTAATCATGCGAAACTTTTCATACCTAGAAAATTTAACACATAAATTATATGAATAATTATTTAAAATCTTCCATATCAATTCTTTATGGAGAAGAAGATGACTTTATGATACTAGGGTTAACTGGGAGAACCGGTAGCGGATGCTCAACCGTAGCAGAAATATTACAATCAGAAAAAATAATATTAACCACTCTTTAATTAATGATGAAAATCCCATATCAAATGAAGACAGGAAATCAAAAATAATCCTCACAAATTTTGAAGCAACATGGCATCCATTTCATTTAATTCAAGCAAGCTCAGTACTTACTCTTTTATTTTCTCAAAAGAAAAGCAGCGACATAAAAAAATACATTGATGGACTAAAAATACTAAAAAAGGAAGCGACCACATATCTAGTAAAAACCCTAGCATTAATAAACACAAAAGAAATAAATGCAACAAGAACGAAAGTAGGCGCATCTTATTTTTACACAAAAGAGCTACCTAAAATATGCAAGGAAGTAAAAAAGAAATTGGCGACAATGCTTTTGTAAAAATATACCAATTGATAGGAAAAAATGTCCGCATGTCGGGAGACCCAACAGACTCAAAACTAATTGATGGAAAATTTTTCACTTTAGCAAAAAAATTAACGAAATAATAAAAAAATAAGAAATGAGGACAAAGAGAAAGAAGAAAAAACTCAGATCGTAATCGATGCCATTCGAAGTCCCCTTGAAGCGATTTTCTTCCAAGAAAGATACGCAGCATTCTTCTTAGTTGCAGTATCCTGCTCTGATAGCGACAGAAAAAGTAGATTGCGAAAATTAAAATATTCAGAAAGTGACATTAAACTCATAGATGAGCAAGAATATAAAAGCAGAGATATTAATGAAAATACTTCATTTTCCGTGCAAGATATCCAAGCCTGCCTTCAAAGGTCTGATATTTATGTAAGCAACCCCACCGAAAAAAATAAAGTATCTGAATATAAATATCTTGCAAATCAAATAATCAGATTTATTACCTTAATGAAACGGCCAGGATGCATTACACCAACCGCATTGGAACGAGGCATGCAAGTTGCGTATACAGCAAAACTACATTCCGGGTGCATTTCTAGACAAGTAGGTGCAGTAATAACAGATAGTAGCTTTTCAATTCAGGCAGTCGGCTGGAATGACACTCCATACGGACAGGTTCCTTGCATTCTTAGAAATCGCTTTGATATGATCAATGGCCGTGATCAAATAGCATATAGCGAATATGAAAAAACAAACTTAGAGTATATCGCTCATTTTTCAAAAAATACTGAAAAATATATAGAAATAAAATCAGGAAGGAATATTTCATTTTGCTTCAAATCCGAATTCAACTCTTTCAAAGGAAAAGATAACCAAGTTCACACGCGAGCCCTTCATGCTGAAGAAAATGCATTTTTGCAAATATCAAAATACGGTGGAAGAGGTATAAAAGATGGATTCCTCTTTACCACGGCGAGCCCATGCGAACTTTGTGCGAAGAAGGCATATCAATTAGGAATTAAGAATATATATTACATCGATCCGTATCCAGGAATCGCAACAGAACATGTAATTCAAAGTGGCTACAATAGACCAAATTTAGTATTGTTCTCGGGAGCAATTGGAATTGCGTTTCATCGCTTATACACCCCAATGGTTGCTTACAAAGATGAGCTAAATTCACTAAAAATAATATCTGAAACAAATCCCATGGCAGTTGATGCTTTCAAAAATATACGTACAGCCATAGTAAAAATACAAGATCCCATAAAACTAAAGGAAATTAGATCCACCATAGATAGCATGGAAAATACATATGGCACAAAAAAATTCACTGGCGCATATGTTGACTTTATGGAAGCAATAAAAAATCATTTATCAAGCGTAAAAACTGCATTACCAAAAATAACAAATCTCCTAATAAACTAATAAACTAATAAACTAAAAATATTGATGCATAAAGGATAGGGCCAGAATGAAATGATGCAAAAAAACATTCATGCTATTAGTTATCTATTAGTTTAAAAGCACATCTCAAGGACCATGAATAATAAAAAAGCCGCTGTCTCCCGACAGCGGCTTTCTCATTCCTACCCCAGCAGCACCTTGACCCAAGGCGCCGCGCTAACAACTAACTAATTACCCCACAAACTTCCGTGCATTCCTGAACATGCGCATCCACGGCGAATCCTCGCCCCATGCTTCAGGGTGGTACGACTGCTGGACTGACCGGAACACGCGCTCCGCGTGCGGCATCAGCACGGTGAAGCGGCCGTCTGGCGTGGTGACGGAGGTGATGCCTTCCGGCGAGCCGTTCGGGTTGTACGGGTAGGCTTCGGTGGCGGCGCCCTTGTTGTCGACGAAGCGCATGGCTTTCGTGACCTGGGTGATGTCGCCCGTTTGCGAGAAGTCGGCGTAGCCTTCGCCGTGGGCGATGGCGATGCCGGCTTGCGTGCCGGCCATGCCGTTGAAGAAGATCGATGGGGAGTCCATCACTTCGACCATGGCAAAGCGGCCTTCGAATTTCTCCGACTTGTTGCGCGTGAACTTCGGCCAGGCGTGGGCGCCGGGGATGATCGATTTCAGGTTGCTCATCATCTGGCAGCCGTTGCAGATGCCGAGGCCGAAGCTGTCGGTGCGGTTGAAGAAGCGCGCGAACTGTTCCGCCAGGCTGGCGTTGAACAGGATCGTCTTCGCCCAGCCTTCGCCCGCGCCCAGCACGTCGCCGTACGAGAAGCCGCCCACGGCGATGATGCCCTGGAAGTCGTCCAGCTTGACTCTGCCGGCGATCAGGTCGCTCATGTGCACGTCGACGGCCGTAAAGCCTGCCTGGTGCATCACGTAGGCCGTCTCGATGTGCGAGTTGACGCCCTGCTCGCGCAGGATGGCGACACGCGGACGCACGCCGGTGGCGATGAATGGCGCGGCGATGTTGTCGTTCTGGTCAAACGTGACGATCGGCGACATGCCCGGATCTTGCACGTCCAGCAGGCGGTCGTATTCGGCGTCCGCGCAGGCCGGATTGTCACGCAGGCGGGCGATGCGCCAGCTCGTTCTGCTCCACAGGCGGTGCAGCTCGGCGCGCGGCTGGGTGTAAATCAGCTTGGCGTCGCGCGTGAATTCGATCACGTCGCGGTCGTTCAATTTGCCGATGATATGGCTGCAGGCGCCCAGGTTGAAGGTGCGCAACACATCCATGACGAGCGACTTTTCTTCCGCGCGCACCTGGATCACGGCGCCCAGCTCTTCGCTGAACAGGGCGCGCAGGGTCAGTTCGTTGCGGCGTTCCGCTACCTGGCCCGTCCAGTTCTTGGCATCGCCCCAGTCGCTCGAATGCTCGCCTTCCATGGTCAGCATGTCCAGGTTGACGGACATGCCCGTGTGGCCGGCGAAGGCCATTTCCGTCAGGGTGGCGTACAGGCCGCCGTCCGAACGGTCATGGTAGGCCAGCAGCTTGTCGTCGCTGTTCAGTTTCTGGATGGCGGCGAAGAAGCCTTTCAGGTCTTCCGCGCTGTCCACGTCCGGCGTTTCATTGCCCAATTGGCCCATGACTTGTGCCAGCGCGGAGGCGCCCAAACGGTTTTTGCCGCGGCCCAGGTCGATCAAGATCAGGGACGTGTCGCCCTGGTCCGTTTTCAGCTGCGGCGTGAGCGACTTGCGCACGTCCGTCACTGGCGCGAACGAGGAAACGATCAGCGACACTGGCGACGTGACGGATTTCGCCGCGCCCGTGCCCTCGTCTTTCCACGTCGTGCGCATCGACAGCGAATCCTTGCCGACGGGGATGCTGATGCCCAGCGCCGGGCACAGGTCCATGCCGACGGCTTTGACGGTGTCGTACAGGGCCGCGTCCTGGCCAGGCTGGCCGCAGGCGGCCATCCAGTTGGCGGACAGCTTGATGTCGGAAATGTCGGCAATCGCGGCGGCGGCGATGTTCGTGACGGCTTCGCCCACGGCCATGCGGCCGGAAGCTGCTGCGTCGATGACGGCCAGCGGCGTGCGTTCGCCCATGGCCATCGCTTCGCCCAGATAACCCTCGAAGCTCATGGTGGTGACGGCGCAGTCGGCCACCGGCACTTGCCATGGTCCCACCATCTGGTCGCGCACGGTCATGCCGCCCACGCTGCGGTCGCCGATGGTGATCAGGAAGGATTTGTCGGCCACGGTCGGCAACAGCAGCACTTTTTGCGCTACGTCAACCAAGTCCATGCCCGTCAGGTCGATGGCCGGGAAATCGTTGGCCACGTGGACCACGTCGCGTTGCATCTTCGGCGGCTTGCCCAGCAAGACATCCATCGGCATGTCGACCGGCTCGTTGCCCAGTTCCGGGTCGATCAATTTGAGTTGACGCTCTTCGGTGGCCACGCCCACGGCGGCGAACAGGCAGCGTTCGCGTTCGCACATGGCTTTAAATAATGGCAGGCTTTCCGGCGCGATGGCCAGGACGTAGCGTTCCTGCGACTCATTGCTCCAGATTTCCTTCGGCGCCATGCCCGATTCTTCCAGCGGGATCTTGCGCAGGTCGAAAATCGCGCCGCGCTTGGCGTCGTTGGTGATTTCCGGGAAAGCGTTCGACAAGCCGCCCGCACCCACGTCGTGGATCGAGATGATCGGATTGTCGGCGCCCATTTGCCAGCAGGCGTTGATGACTTCCTGGGCGCGGCGCTCCATTTCCGGATTGCCGCGCTGGACGGAATCGAAGTCCAGGTCGGCCGTGTTGCTGCCGGTGGTCATCGACGAGGCGGCGCTGCCGCCCATGCCGATGCGCATGCCCGGGCCGCCCAGCTGCACCAGCAGGCTGCCGACGGGGATGTCGTTCTTGTGCGTGTGCTGCGCCGAGATATTGCCGATGCCGCCAGCGATCATGATGGGCTTGTGGTAGCCGAACACGGCGTCTTTGTCGGCGCCGACGTTCTGCTCATAGGTGCGGAAGTAGCCGCCCAGGACAGGACGGCCGAATTCGTTCGAGAACGCGGCGCCGCCCAACGGGCCTTCGATCATGATCTGCAGGGGCGAAGCGATGCGTTCCGGTTTGCCGTATTGATCTGCCTCAGTACGCGAGGCCAATGGCGCCGTCACGGAAGCGGCCGTTTCCCAGCTGCGCACGGCGTCCGGCAGCGACAGATTCGACACGGTGAAACCCGTGAGGCCAGCCTTCGGCTTGGCGCCGCGGCCCGTCGCGCCTTCGTCGCGGATCTCGCCGCCCGCGCCCGTGGACGCGCCGGGGAATGGAGAAATCGCCGTCGGGTGGTTATGCGTTTCCACCTTCATCAGCGTGTGCGTCAGTTCCGTGGAAGCCGCGTATTCGTGGTTCGCACCGCGCGGGTAGAAGCGCGACACGGTGGCGCCTTCCATGATGGACGAGTTGTCGCTGTAGGCGACGACGGTGCCCTTCGGCTGCAGTTCATGCGTGTTCTTGATCATGCCGAACAGCGATTTTGGCTGCGCCACGCCGTCGATGGTCCAATCGGCGTTGAAGATCTTGTGGCGGCAATGCTCGCTGTTCGCTTGCGCGAACATCATCAGTTCCACGTCCGTCGGGTTGCGGCCGGCCTTGGTGAAGGCGGCGTCCAGGTAGTCGATTTCGTCTTCCGACATCGCCAGGCCCAGCTCCGTGTTCGCCGTTTCCAGCGCGCGCTTGCCCTGCCCCAGCAAGTCGATCGATTCGAGCGGACGTGCTTCCAGGGTGCGGAACAAGTCCTTGGCATCGTCTGCGCTGCGCAGCACGGATTCCGTCATGCGGTCGTGCAACAGGTCGGCCACGGCCTGTACCTGCTCGTCCGACAATTTGCCGGCGCCAATGGCGCTGCCCAGGATGCCCGATTTCAGGTTGATGCGGAAAGCGACGCCGCGTTCGACGCGCTTGATGTGCGCCATGCCGCAGTTGTGCGCGATGTCGGTGGCTTTCGAGGCCCACGGTGAAATCGTGCCGAAACGGGGGATGACGAAGAATTCTTCGGCAGCGCCTTCCGTATTGTCAGCGTGGGCCGGCTCGCCGTACGTCAGCAAGGCGCCAAGGCGCGTGCTGTCGTCGTTGCTGAGAGCCGCGCCGGCATCGATGAAATGGACATAGCGTGCTTGCACGGCAACGATCGCAGGCGAGACGGCTTGCAGTTGGCTTAACAGACGGTGGCTACGGAAATGGGACAGGGCATTGGAACCCGGCAGTATCAACATGATTGGAAGGTGGTTGATGCAGCGTGGCTGCGGGTTAAAGGTAGGTATGACAATATCTTTCGTACGGCAAATTTCCTTTGCGCGCATTATACCCGTTTTACCCCTGCTTTATTACCGGAACTTATGGCTTTCGGGCCATTTTGCCCCTGAAACCGGCAGTTTTTGCCAACTTGCAACAACCATCCCGGGCGACCGACCATCAGGCGATCACATAGCGGTTCTTGCCTTGCCGCTTGGCCAGGTACAGCGCCTCGTCGGCCAGCCGGTAGCTGTGGCCCAGCTCCCTGCCCCGGTCCATTTCCGCCACGCCCACGCTGATCGACACGAACTGCGCGGCCAGGAAAGCCTGGCTGACGGCGTTGACCAGGCTGCCGGCAAAGGCGCGCGCGTCTTCGCGGCTGCCCGCATAGACGATGCCGAATTCCTCGCCGCCCAGGCGCCCGCACAGATGGCCTTGCGCCTTGTCCGCGATGATGGCGGCCGTGCGCACCAGCACCGCGTCGCCCGCATCGTGCCCCTGCTGGTCGTTGATGATCTTGAAATTGTCGATGTCGATCATCAGGAAATGCAGCATGCCGCCGTGGTTTGCGCCATGCATCTGCTGGGCGCGCTGCGTGAACATACGGCGGTTGTTCAAGCCCGTCAGGCTGTCCTGGAAGGCCAGCCGCGTCAATTCCACCTTGGCGTGATAGTTGCGTAAGCGCAATAAACTGAAGCTGACATTCAGCGCCAGCCCGAACAGCACGCTGACGGCGATCATCAATGGCACCCAGGGCTGGTCGGGCAAGCCCGCGTTCACCGGATACAGGCCGTGGCCCACGTTCCACCACACGCCCGCCACCACGGCCAGGTAGCTGAGGCCGCCATTGAAGATGGAAGCGATGGCCAGGGTCATGAAGACGCCCACGGGCAAGACCCAGAAGCTGGAGTGCTGGACGGCATCGGCCATGGTGCGCAAGCCGAAGGTCAGCGCCAGCACGGCGCAGGCGCCCGTCATGGTCAGCACGGGCAAGGTGGTGCAGCGGTAGCGCACGGCCAGACTCGTCAACATGCCCAGCAAGGCCAGCACGGCGTGCGCCAGGTTCGGATGGTAGGCGGGCGGCATCAGCAGCCAGGCCAGGCTGAAGGCGATGATGCCCAGCACTTGCGTGACCAGGCCGACCCGGTGCAATTCTGCAAAATAGGTATGCTGCTGTTCGCTGTTGCCGCCGAATGCAAGGGGAACGGCGATGCGCCGCAAGGTGGTCAGATCAGAAACGCGCATGACGGGCATCAACACCAGAGAGAGATAAAGCGCCCGTTAAAGCCTTGCGCATGCCTTGCCGCGACGTGGCGCGGCATGCAACAGGTGTTGCATTTTAGAATACTATCACGGTAGTCAAGGAATGGCCGGAAAAACAGGCGCCCACACCGCAGCGAGGGGCTCGCGTGTCATGAAATACAACGCCGGACGGCGCCAGGCGTCCCTGCCCTCGCGCACCGCACCCGATTGCATGCATTTTGCTGGCAGTGTCGCCCGGCTTTGCAGTATGCTGATAAAAAACAATACTGCCAGGCAGCTACATATAAGAAGAGTTCCCGCAAATGACCGAACAGATGAACGAGAGCTGAACCATGCCAGAAACTAGCGACTTATCTGTCCTGATCGTCGACCCGAACCCCAGCATGCGGGGCAATCTGCACAATATGCTGAACCAGGCGGCCATCACCAAGGTGGAATATGCCGTCAATGCCGGCACGGCCATCCGCTTGCTGACGAAGAAACCGTTCGACATCATCCTGTGCGAATACGATCTTGGCAGCGGCACGGACGGCCAGGATGGCCAGCAATTGCTGGAAGACTTGCGCCACCACAAGCTGATCGGCCTGTGGACGATCTTCATCATGCTGACCTCCGAAGCCATCCACAGCAAGGTGATCAGCGCCGCCGAGCTGACCCCGTCCGACTACATATTAAAACCGTTCACCGTCGACGTGCTGAGCGGCCGCATCGCGCGCGCCATCGAGCGCCGCGCCGTCTTCCTGCCCACGTACCAGCTGATCGACAAGGGCGACTTGCGCGAAGCCGTGAAAAGCTGCCGCGCGGCCGAACTGCAGCACCCGCGCCTGGCGGCCGATTTTGCCCGCCTGCGCGCCGAGCTGCATATCACCCTGGGCGAATGGAAGGAAGCGGAGCAGATCTACACCGACATGCTGGCCACGCGGCCCATGGCCTGGGCCCACCTGGGCCTGGCGCGCACCCTGTTCGAACAGCAGCGCCACGAGGAGGCGCAGGACGCGCTGCTGGAGCTGGTGGAAACCTATCCCCGCTTCATGGCCGCCTACGACTTGCTGGCGCAAAACCATGTAGCCATGGGCCAGCAGCTGCAGGCCAAGAAAATCCTCGAGGATGCCGTGGCCATTTCGCCGCACATGGTGCGCCGCCTGCGCCACCTGGGCGGCATCGCCTTCGACACGGGCGACATCGGCGCGGCCGAACGGGCCTACAAGCAGGTGGTGACGAAGGCCAAGTACTCCGAATTCCGCGACCCGGAAGACCACGTCAACCTGGTCAAGACGCTGGTGAAAAAGGGCGACGCGCCGCAGGCCAGCGGCGTGCTGCGCGACATGGAGCGCTCGCTGCGCGGCGGCGCCAACGTGGAAGCGTGCCGCGCCATCTCGGCCGCCATGCTGCATGAACTCTCGGGTAACGACGTCGCCGCCGCCAGCGAACTGCAGCTGGCCGCCGCCGCCCTGGACGACGCGCGCGGCCTGTCGACCCAGCTCAAGGTGGGCCTCGTGCAAAGCTGCCTGAAGAACAACCTGGAACAGGCCGCGTCCGACGTCATGATGAAACTCGTCAACGAAGCGGACAGCGACGTGACGATGGAAGCGGCCGTGGACGTGTTTGAAAAGGCGGGACGCCATGACCTGGCGCAAGGCATGGGCCAGCAGATCAGCAACCAGGTGCAGGAACTGATGCACGAGGCGGCCAGCAAGGCGGAAAGCGGGGAACTCAAGGGCGCCGTCTTCGTGCTGCGCCAGGCCCTGCGCAAGACGCCGGGCAACCTGCCCGTGCTGTTCGCCTCCGTCGAGGCCATCTTGCGTCAGCTCAACATGCTGGGCTGGGAAGCCCCGCTGGCCGAACAGGCGCAGCACCAGATGCAGGTGATCCGCAAGATCGACCCCAGGCATCCGCAGCTCGAGTCGCTCAAGCAGCAGTATGCGGCCACGCAGCACAAGTATGGTATTGCGACCTGAACGACAACCTCGCTCAGACTGCTCTGGAACCAAGCCAGGCCCTTGCATCCGGCTCGAGCTTCGACGACATAGCGCTCATTTCGAGGGCGACGGGACTGCGCCGGCATCGATTGACCACGCAGGCGCAAGCTGCGCCGCGACAGCAACTTACCGCCCGCCGCCGGACAACTCTGCAAGCCGTGGCGTGCGCGGCGACAGTCACCGTGCCGATGGATGTGCACCAGCTGTTGACAGACTGCGAGTCGGCATGGATTGTGAAAGAAGCGAGCGAGGCGCCTGGCATGCGCGCCTTTGCCATGCGCACCCGATCCGGCGTCGGATTGCCGCCATCCCAGGCCGGGCGGCTGCGTATGCAACAGGCCGTAGCTTCATTATTGATGGAGAACATGTATGCATAATGAACAAGGAACGCCAGGCATCGGCGCATCGGCCGCGCGCGGTTTGCCGCCATCCGGCACGTCGCTGATCTATGCGCTTGGCAGGATCGGCTATGATTTCGGCACCCAGGCCCGCATGGATGCCTTTGTCCAGCAGATGGGGCCCGATCAAAGCCCGTTCAATCCCGGCCAATTGCTCAATTTCCTCGCAAAACGCGAAGTCGAAACGCGCATGCTGATCTGGACCTTGAATATCGAGCAGACGCCGCTGTACGCGATTGAACCAGGCGAGCCGTTCGCGCAAGACATTTATGCGCAGCTGGCCGCTGCGCTGGAAGGCCAGCTGAAGGAGGAAGGCGACGCCGCTTACATCGAGCGTGTCTCGCTCCCCGGCTATTTGACGGGGAAAACGGTGCGGCTGTATTCGGGCCAGGTGGTGCCTGTCGTGTCGGCGCTGGCGCGCGGGCTATATTGCTGGGACGTCAACAAGGTGATAGAGGACGCAGTCAATGCGGCGGGCGCCAACCATCCGCCGGAACAGGTGCATAAAATGCGCATCGGCCTGCGCGAGTTCCTGCACCGGATGGGCTACCACTTCCGCAACCTGGGCCTGTCGCCGTCCGAGCGGGCCATGAATTTCGCCGCCACCACCGCCGCCGCGCAGATGGCCACGGCCCTCGCACAACACCTGATTGCCGACAGTGGCAGCGGCTCCCGACAGTTGGCCAACATCGCCGTCGAGAAAAGCCCCTTATCCCGCCCGGATTCCGATTGCTGGGACGTAAGACTGGCCTTCTTTGATCCCGCAAGCAGCCGCCATGTCATGCGTATCGTCCGCTACACCATTGACGTCAGCGATGTCATGCCGGTCACGGTAGGCGAGCCGAAGTCGTGGGAGGCAGACAGCTTCTGACATCCAGCCTGGCTCAGTCGGCCAACAGTTCCGCGCGCGAGAACAACGCGGCATGTCGTGTCAGGCATAGTGGAGCAAACTTGCGCTGATAGCCGCTGTCAGATGATTTACAGTCTACGCACATCAACCTGACCAGGGAGACGCCATGAAAAAACAGATCATCCTCAACCTGCCCGTGAAGGACCTGGACAAATCCAGGGCCTTCTTTTCCGCTCTCGGCTTTACCTTCGATGCCCGCTTCAGCGGAGAGAACGCGGCATTCATGAACATCGTCGACGGCACCATCCAGGCCATGCTGACGACGGAACCCTTCTTCCAGTCCCTGATCGGCAAGCCGGTCGCGAATGCCAAGGAAGCCAATGAAGTCGTCATCTGCCTCAGTTGCGACAGCCGGGAAGAGGTGGACAGCCTGATCGCCAAGGCCGCTGCCGCCGGCGCGCGCATACCGCATCCGCCCGAGGACCATGGTTTCATGTATGACCAGGGCTTCGAGGATATCGACGGGCACCTGTGGAATCTGGTCTGGACGGCGCCGGAAGCCTGAGCCGCCGGGCCAGCTTTCAAGGCAGTGGCGTAGGTCGGATTAGCGGGGCCGCCAAGGCGCAGCGTAATCCGACAATTTGCGGACCTCGCCGCGTCGGATTACGGCCCTGCCGGGCCTAATCCGACCTACGCGCCACGCGCGCCACCACCAGCTCGATCAGTTCCGCGATCAGGGGCCGGAAGGTGGCCGCGCTGCCGCCCTGCCCCAGCATCACGGTGCGCGTGGTCAGGTGCGAAAAGACGGCGTCGAACAAAATCTGCGGCAGGTTGGATAACGAGGTGTCGGGCGCGATGCGGCCCTGGGCGCGCTGCTGCTCCAGCAGGCGCAAGATCAATGCATGCCACACTTGCGGGCCGTGCTCGTACCAGGTCTGACCCACGGCCGGCACGGCGGCCGCGCCCGTGACGACGAGGCGGTAGAAATCCGCGTGGCGGGGGCTGGTGACGACGGCCACCAGTTCATCGAGGATCAGCTGCAAGCCCTGCTCCAGGCCCGCTTGCGACGTATCGAGCTGGCGCAGCGCGATGATGAAATCGGCGCACAGGTACTCGACCACGGCCACCAGCAGTTCCTGCTTGCTGCCGAAGTAGCGGTAGGCGGTGGCTTTCGAACCGCCCGCCTCGGCCACGATGGCGTCCATGCTGACGCCGTCGTAGCCGGAGGCGAGGAAGAGGTCCGCCGCCGCCACCAGCAGCTTGCGCCGCCGCTCCTCGCTTCGGGTCGTCGGGGAAGCGGGAACGGTGCGCAACTGGGGCATGAAGCAAACTCTTACTGTGTCTTGGGAAGCGCGTATGCTATCACGTAATCCCCCCGGTCCGGGCTCTGGCGGGCGCCGCCCGCGACCACCACGACGTACTGGCGGCCCGACGTGGGCGACACATACGTCATCGGCGTGCCTTGCGAACCGACGGGCATGCGCGCCTTCCACACTTCATGGCCCGTGGCGATATCCATGGCGCGCAAATAGTAATCCTGCGTGCCCGCATAAAACACCAGGCCGGACGCCGTACTGACGCCGCCGCCCAGGGTGGGCATGCCCAGCGGGATGGGCAGGCTTGCGCGCACGCCGTGGATGACGGCATCGCGCACCGTGCCGGCCGGGCGCTCCCACACTTTCGTGCGGGTTTTCAGGTCGATGGCGGCGAACACGCCCCACGGCGGGCTTTGGCACGGTATGCCCAGCGGCGAATTGAAGGCCTTGTGGTCGATGACGAAGGGCGTGCCATCCATCGGATAAGTGCTGCCCACGCCGTGGCCCGACGTCAGCTTGGCCACGTCCACCGTCTCGCGCGGCACCAGCTTGACCACTTGCGGCATGCGGATATCGTTGACGAACATATAGCCATTGCTTTCATCGACGGCCGCGCCGCCCCAGTTGAAGCCGCCGTAGTAGCCCGGGTAGATCAGGGTTTCCCTGGTACTTGGCGCCGTGAACTCGCCCTGGTAATTGAGCTTGCGGAAGCTGATGCGGCAAGCCAGCTGGTCGAAGAAGGTGGCGCCCCACATGTCTCGCTCCGTCAGGGTTTCCGCGCCGAGGGCCGGCATGCCGGTGGAGTATGGCTGCGTCTTCGACACCCAGTCGCCGGCAGCATGCTCTTGCGGCACGGCTTTTTCGATGACTTCGGCAATCGGTTTGCCCGTGCGGCGGTCCAGCATGAAGATCTGGCCCCGCTTGGTCAGCTGCACCAGCGCGGGGATCTTGCCGCCCTTGCCGTCCGGGACGTCGTACAGGGCCGGCTGCGCGGCCACGTCGTAATCCCAGATATCGTGGTGGACGGTTTGATACGTCCAGCGCTCGCGCCCCGTGGCCATGTCGAGGGCGACGATGGCCGACGAATACTTCTCTGTCAGCGGCGGACGCTTGCCGCCCCAGAAGTCGGGCTGCTCGTTCCCCGTCGGCAGGTAGACCAGGCCCAGCGCATCATCGAACGCGGGCGCCGACCACATGTTCGGCGTGCTGCGCGTGTAGGTCTGCCCTTGCGGCGGCAGTTTGGTGATGGCCGGATTGCCCAGGTCCCAGGCCCACACCAGTTCCCCCGTGTCGGCGCTGTAGGCGCGCACGACGCCCGAGGGTTCATCGGTGGAGCGGCCATCGAAGACCCAGCCGCCCAGGATGATCAGGTTGCGCGCCACCGTGGGCGCGGACGTGTAGGCGTAGTACGGCACGTTCATCTTGACCTTGCCCAGGCCGACGGTGAGGTCGACGGAGCCCTTGTCGCCAAAACCCTCGCACTGCTTGCCCGTCTGCGCGTCGATTTCGATCAGGCGCGCATCCATGGTCACTTGCACGATGCGCTTCGCGCACGCGCCCGCCACCGGCGCGCCGGCCGCCTGCATGCCGTCGAAATGAAAGGGTTTTGTCACCTTAGCCGGCTCGTAGTAGCCCACGCCACGGCAGCGGTTCCACGTCTTGGTATTGGCCGGCTTCGGATCGAAGGTCCAGCGCTCCTTGCCCGTGTCCGCGTCGAGTGCGATGACCTTGCTCGTCGGCGTGCACGTGTAGATGGTGTCGCCGATCTGCAGCGGCGTGTTCTGCGATTCGGATGCCCCTTCGGCCAGCTCGCCCGTGCGGTAGGTCCACGCCACCTGCAGCTGGTCGACGTTCTGCCTGTCGATCTGCGTGTAAGGCGCGAAGCGCGTGCCCGACGGTCCATAGCCGTAATGCGCCCAGTTGGCGCTGCCGTCGTTGACGGCCGTCACGGCATTCTGCTGCGGCAGCGCGGCCGCCTCCGTCACGCCATGCGGCTTGAACATCGAGGCGAAACCGGCCGCCAGCACGACGGCAAACAGGGCAGCGAAACCGCGCGACTGGCCACCGTGAACACGCCCGGCCAGCCACGGATGCAGCAAGGCGGCCACCAGGCCGATGACGAGGAACGGCGCCAGGCGCGGCACCATGGGCCAGAAGGCAAAGCCGATTTCCCACACGGCCCAGATCAGTGTCGCGACGAGCAGCGCGGCGATGACGGCACTGGCCAGCGGTTTGCGGCGCAGATACAGCACGCCGGCGAGGAGCAAGCCGAGGCCGGCCGGCAGGTAATACCAGGAACCGCCCAGGGTAATGAGTTCGATGCCGCCCGCTGCCAGGGCCAGGCCGGAAAATCCGAGGAAGATGCCGAAAAACGTCAGGGCAAGCCGCTTGCCCCTGAAGACCGCCGGGATCGCCGGCGCGCCTTTATTTACTGAAGTGTCCATTTTTTATCCATGACGCCTCCCCTGCCCAGGCCAACACGCCGGGGATGGCTGGTTTTTTAAATCTACGTAGTGAAACTGTACTGTACGGTTTCATTTTATGCCGATTTTTGACGCAAGTAAAGAAAGTGACATGGGTGCTTGATTTTTGGCGGGGATGGGCAGCTGGCGGGGTTGTCGGATTACGCTCTACGAGCTAATCCGACCTACTGGACTTGTCAAATTACTCAGTGCGTAGGTTGGATTAGCGCAAAGCGCGTAATCCAACAAACACGGGCGGGCCGGTCGTTACAAAGACGCCATGTCGATCACGAAGCGGTAGCGCACATCGCTCTTGACCACGCGCTCGAACGCCTCATTGATATCCTGGATGCGGATGATCTCGATGTCCGACACGATATTGTGCTTGCCGCAGAAATCCAGCATTTCCTGGGTTTCCTTGATCGAGCCGATCATGGAGCCGGACAGGCTGCGGCGCGCGCCCACCAGGCCGAAAGCGTTCACGGGCGGCACGGCGCCGTCCGGGATGCCGACGATGACCATGTTGCCATCGACTTTCAGCAGGTTGATGTACTGGTTCCAATCGATGGATGCGCCCACCGTGCAGATAATCAGATCGAAGGAGCCGGCCAGCTTGCTGAACGTTTCCGCGTCGTTGGTGGCGTAGTAATGCTTGGCGCCCAGGCGCAGGCCGTCTTCACGCTTGGACAGGGTCTGGCTCAGCACCGTCACTTCGGCGCCCATGGCGTGGGCGATCTTGACGCCCATATGGCCCAGGCCGCCCATGCCCAGGATGGCGACCTGCTTGCCGGGGCCGGCCTTCCAGTGGTTCAGCGGCGAATACAGGGTGATGCCGGCGCACAGCAGCGGCGCGGCGGCGTCCAGCGGCAGGTTGTCGGGAATCGACAGCACATAGCCCTCCTTGACGACGATGCTGTCCGAGTAGCCGCCCTGCGTGGCCGTCTTGCCGTCCGCTTCCAGGCCGTTGTAGGTCTGGATCAGGCCTGGCATGTACTGTTCCAGGTCCACGTTGCGCGTCTTGCAGGTGGTGCAGGAATCGACGAAGCAGCCCACGCCCACGTGGTCGCCCACCTTGAACTTGCTCACATTGGCGCCGACGGCCGTGACGACGCCGGCGATTTCATGGCCGGGCACCATGGGGAAGGCGGAACCGCCCCACTCGTCGCGCGCCTGATGGATGTCGGAATGGCACACGCCGCAATATTTGATCGAGATGGCCACGTCGTCTTCGCGCGGGGCGCGGCGCTCGAACGTGAACGGTTGCAGTGCGGAAGTCGGGCCGAATGCGGCGTAGCCTTTGGCGATGGTGGTCATGAAAACTCCTGTATCTATAGGTGTGTGGCGAGGGGAACGCGTGCCATGCATGCGATTGCACAAGTGTGCCCGAGATGCCTGGTTTCCGTTACCGCGATCCTGCAAGACCTTTGCACGATCCTCCAAATCTGCGTAAGATCAGCCCCTGCCCTTCCCCATCTGACGCATACTGGCCCACATGTCCACCCTGTCCACATCACTCACACCGCAAGATGAAATCGCCGCCCTGATCATCCGCCACGCGCCGCGCACGGGCGACTTCACGACGGCCATCGGCAATCTGACGTTTCATCGCCAGTCGTCCGTCACGGAATCGCTGTTCCATGCGGCGCGCCCCAGCGTGGCCATCATCGCGCAGGGCGCGAAGGACGTCACATTGGGAAGCGAAACCTTTCATTACAGCCGCATGCAGTATCTGCTGACGTCCGTCGACCTGCCCGTGCAGGTGCGCGTGGTGGAAGCGAGCGTGGAGCAGCCGCACCTGTGCGTGGTGCTGGGCATCGACATCGCCGACGTGGCGGCGCTGCTCGACAGCGAAAGCGCCAGCGGCGCAGCCGGCGCGGCGCAGCAGAAAATCCTGCCCGCCACGCGCGGCATCTCCGTCAGCGACGTCTCGCCCGAGCTGCTCGACGCCATGCTGCGCCTCGTGCGCCTGCTCGACAAACCGGAGGACATCGCCGCGCTGGCGCCCCTGATCCGCCGCGAGCTGACCTACCGCCTGCTCAATGGCCCCGTGGGCGCGCGCCTGCGCCACATGGCGCTGGCCAGCAGCCAGTCGCACCAGGTGGCGCAAGCCATCGACTGGATCCGGCACCATTACGCGCAGCCGCTGCGCATCGAGCACCTGGCCGGCATGGCGAACATGAGCATGTCCTCGCTGCACCACCACTTCAAGGCCATCACCGCCATGACGCCGATGCAGTACCAGAAGCTGCTGCGCCTGCAGGAAGCACGGCGCCTCATGCTGGTCGAACAGATCGACGCCGGCACGGCCGGCTACCGGGTCGGCTACGCCAGCGAATCGCAGTTCAGCCGCGAATACAGCCGCCAGTTCGGCCGCGCGCCCATGCGCGACGTGGGCCAGGTGCGCGCGCAACTGAGCGGCGCCAGTGCTGACCTGGCCTATTCCGTCTTGCCGTAACCGCCGCCGCCCGGCGTCTCGATGACGAACACGTCGCCAGGCCGCATGGCGGTCTTGCCGATATGCGCCAGCTGCTCCACCGTGCCGTCCGCGCGCTCGACGTAGTTGCGCCCCAAGGCGCCCGCCTCGCCGCCGTCCATGCCGAACGGCGGGACGATGCGGTTGTTCGACAGGATGGCCGCCGTCATCGGTTCCAGAAAGCGCACCCGGCGCACGCCGCCATTGCCGCCCTGCCAGCGCCCCGCCCCGCCCGAACCGGCACGGATGCTGTAGCTGTCCAGCCGCACGGGGAAACGCCACTCGAGGATTTCCGGGTCCGTCAGGCGCGAATTGGTCATGTTCGTCTGCACCACGTCCGTGCCATCGAAGCCGGGACCGGCGCCCGAGCCACCCGATATCGTCTCGTAGTACTGGTACTTGGCGCTGCCGAACGTGAAATTATTCATCGTGCCCTGCGAGGCGGCCATCGCGCCCAGCGCGCCGTACAGGGCATTCGTGATGCAGGTCGAGGTTTCCACGTTGCCCGAGACGACGGAGGCCGGATACTGTGGGTTGAGCATGGAGCCGGGCGGGATGATCACGGTCAAAGGCTTCAGACAGCCCGCGTTCAGCGGTATCTCGTCGTCGACCAGGGTGCGGAACACGTACAGCACGGCCGCCATGCAGACGGCGGACGGCGCATTGAAATTGTTCGGCAGCTGGGCGGACGTTCCCGTAAAGTCGATGACGGCGCTGCGCTGCGCCACGTCCACCTTGATCGCCACCTGGATGCGCGCGCCGTTGTCCAGGTCCAGCGCGTAGCTGCCATCCTTCAAAGTGGTGATGACCCGGCGCACGGCTTCCTCGGCGTTGTCCTGCACGTGGCCCATGTAGGCTTGCACGACCTCGATGCCGAAATGCGCGACCATGTTATGCAGTTCGTCGGCCCCCTTCTGGTTGGCCGCCACCTGGGCGCGCAGGTCGGCCACGTTCTGCTGCGGGTTGCGCGCCGGCCAGCTGGCCCCCGCCAGCAGGGCCAGGGTGTCGTCTTCGCGCATCGCCCCCGTGGCGCCGTCGACCAGCTTGAAATTGTCGATCAGGACGCCCTCTTCCTCGATGCGCGTGGAATCGGGCGGCATGGAACCGGGCGTCGTGCCGCCGATGTCCGCATGGTGGCCGCGCGAGCCGACATAGAACAGGATGGCCCCGCCGTTTTCATCGAAGACGGGAGAAATGACCGTCACGTCGGGCAGATGCGTGCCGCCGTGGTAGGGGTCGTTCAGCATGAAGACGTCGCCGGGCCGCATGGCGCCCGCATTGCGCGTCATGACGGTGCGGATGCTCTCGCCCATGGAACCGAGGTGCACGGGCATGTGCGGCGCGTTGGCGATCAGCTGGCCTTGGGCGTCGAAGATGGCGCAGCTGAAATCGAGCCGCTCCTTGATGTTGACGGAATGGGCCGTATTCTGCAGGCGCAGGCCCATCTGCTCGGCGATCGACATGAACAGATTATTGAAAATTTCCAGCATCACGGGGTCGGCATTGGTCCCGATGGCGACACGCTCCGGCACGGCGACGACTCTGCGCAAGATCAAATGGCCGTGCGCCGTCACCTCCGCGCGCCAGCCCGGTTCGATGACGGTGGTCGCATTGGCGTCGCTGACGATGGCCGGGCCGTCGATAGTATCGCCGGGACGCAGGCTGTCCGCCCCATACAGGCCGCTGTCGCGCCAGGTGCCGGCGCAGTACATGGCCACCGTCTGCACGGGCGCCAGAGCGCCTTCACGGGGCGCATACGCGGGCGCGGCCGGTTCCGGCGCATCGGACGCGCCGATGGCTTCCACGGAAATGGCTTCGACGATCAGGGCGCGCGCCGGCATCAGAAAGGAAAAGCGTTTTTTATACGCCGCTTCGAATTGCGCCTGCATGCCGGCCAGCGTATCGAACAGCACGACGAGGGCCGAATCCGTGCCTTCGTAGCGCAGATGCACGCGTTGCACGAGCGCGATGCGGTCAAGCTCCACGCCCTGGCGCAGCAAGTCATCTCTCGCCTGCGCTCCCAAGGTCTCGAATTGGCACGCTAGGTCGCTGCCCAGCCTGGCCTCGATGGCCTGTTCGCGCATGGCGCTCTGGTCGGCCAGGCCCATGCCGTAGGCCGACATCACGCCCGCCAGGCTGTGGATGAAGACCGTGCGCATGCCCAGCGCATCGGCCACCAGGCAGGCATGCTGGCCGCCCGCGCCGCCAAAGCTGGTGAGCGTATAGTCGGTGACGTCGTGGCCGCGCTGCACGGAAATCTGCTTGATGGCGTTGGCCATATTGCCCACGGCGATGGCGACGTAGCCTTCGGCCACCTGCTCCGGGGTCGAATTCACCGTGCGCGCCAGCGCTTCGAACTGGGCGCGCACCGTGGCCGCATCCAGCGCTTCATCGGCGCCGGGACCGAAGACGCGGGGGAAGAAGGCGGGCTGCAGTTTACCCAGCATGACGTTGCAGTCGGTGACGGCCAGCGGGCCGCCGCGCCGGTAGCTGGCGGGGCCGGGGTTGGCGCCCGCGCTGTCCGGCCCCACCTTGTAGCGGGCGCCGTCGAAATGCAGGATGGAGCCGCCGCCCGCCGCCACCGTGTGGATGCTCATCATGGGGGCGCGCATGCGCACGCCGGCGATCTGCGTCTCGAACACGCGCTCGAACTCGCCCGCATAATGCGACACGTCGGTGGACGTGCCGCCCATGTCGAAGCCGATGACCTTGTCGAAACCGGCCAGCGCGCTGGCGCGCACCATGCCGACGATGCCGCCGGCGGGGCCGGACAAAATGCTGTCCTTGCCCTGGAAGGCGCGCGCATCCGTCAAGCCGCCGTTCGACTGCATGAATTGCAGGTGCACGCCGGGCAGCTCCATCGCCAGCTGGTCGACATAGCGGCGCAGGATCGGCGACAGATAGGCGTCGACCACGGTGGTGTCGCCGCGCGCCACCAGTTTCATCATGGGGCTGACCTCGTGCGACACGGACACCTGCGTAAAACCGGCCTCGCGCGCCAGCTGCGCCAGCCGCGCCTCGTGCGCGTGATGGCGGTAGCCGTGCATCAGCACGATGGCGATGGCGCGCACGCCGCGCGCATGCGCGTGTGCCAGCGCGGCGCGCGCGGACGCCTCGTCGAGCGGCGCGACCACCTCGCCATGCGCGCCCACACGTTCATCGATCTCGATCACGTCGCCATACAGCAGTTCCGGCAGGATGATCTGGCGCGCGAACAGCTGCGGGCGGTTCTGGTAGGCGATGCGCAGCGCGTCGCGAAAACCGCGCGTGATGGCCAGCACGGTCGGCTCGCCCTTGCGTTCGAGCAGCGCATTGGTCGCCACCGTCGTGCCCATCTTGATGGCGCCCACCTGCTCCACGGGCAGGGGCGCGCCGGGCGCAAGGCCCATCAGCTGGCGCATGCCGGCCAGCGCCGCGTCGCGGTACTGGCCCGGATTCTCCGACAGCAGCTTGTGCGTGGCCAGGCTGCCGTCAGGACGGCGCGCCACGATGTCCGTAAAGGTGCCGCCCCGGTCGATCCAGAATTGCCAGTCCATCGTCCTGCCCCCGTGCTTATGTGAGATGGCTATTGTAGCCGCCAAACAGGGACGCGTTTCAGGCGTGCGCGCCTTGCCTTTCACCCGCTTCGGCCTTATGTTGAAGGCATGCTGACTAACGGAACACCCCATGACCCCGATCGACTCTGCCGGTAGCACCCTTGCGCTGTACTCCATCGCCGAACTGCGCGCCATCGAACAAGCGGCCCTGCGCGACCTGCCGCAAGGGCTGCTGATGCAGCGCGCGGGCCAGGCCGCCGCCAGCGCCGCCCTGAAGCTGCTGCACGCGCAGGAAGACGGCGACGCGGGCCACCGGCGCGTGCTGGTGCTGGCCGGCCCCGGCGACAATGGCGGCGATGCGCTGGAAGCGGCCGCGCACCTGGCCGGCAGCGGCCTCGAGGTGCTCGTCTGGCTGGCGCCCGAAGCACCGGCCACGTCGCCCGAACGCGAACAGGCCCTGAGCCGCGCCCGCAACAGCGCGGCGCGCTGCATGGAAGCGACGACCAGCATGGCCTCGGCCGCCGTGGGCGCCGCGCCGTGGGACCTCGTGATCGATGGCCTGTTCGGCATCGGCGCGTCGCGCCCCTTGGACGGCGAATGCCGCGACATGGCGCAGCTGGTCAACAATCTCGATTGTCCCGTGCTGGCGCTCGACGTTCCCAGCGGCCTGCACGCGGACACGGGCGCCGTCGACGGCATCGCCATCCGCGCCACGCAGACGCTCACCTTCATCGGCGACAAGCCGGGCCTGCACACGGCGAACGGCCGCGACTACGCGGGCGAAGTGGAGGTGGCGGCGCTGGCCATCGACCCTTCCCTGCTGCCGCCCGCCAGGGCCAGCTGGGCGGCCTGCACCTGTTCGCGCGCCAGTTGCAGCCGCGCCGGCAGAATACGCACAAGGGCAGCTATGGCAGCGTGGCCATCATCGGCGGCGCGCAAGGCATGGCCGGCGCGCCCATCCTGGCGGCCCGCACGGCCCTGCATGCGGGCGCGGGAAGAGTGTATATCGCGTTTCCCGACGCACCGCCCGCCTTCGACAGCGGCCAGCCTGAACTGATGTGCCGCCGCGCCCAGGACGTGGATTTCTCGGGCCTGCACTTTGCCGCGCTGGTAGCCGGGCCGGGCCTGGGCGACGACGCCGATACGGTGGAACTGCTGCAGCGGGCCATTGACAGCGACAGCCCCCTGCTGCTGGACGCGGACGCGCTGAACCTGATGGCGGCCGAGCCGGAGCTGCAATCGGCGCTGGCCGTGCGCACGGGTGCGGGCGCGACGATTTTGACGCCGCATCCGCTGGAAGCGGCGCGGCTGCTCGACATGACGGTGGCCGAGGTGCAGGCCGACCGCCTGGGCGCGGCGCGCCAGCTGGCCACGCAGCTGGGCGTCATCGTAATATTGAAGGGTTCCGGCACGGTCATCGCCGCACCCGATGGCCAGGTGGTCGTCAACAACACGGGCGGCCCCGCGCTGGCGACGGCCGGCACGGGCGATGTATTGTCCGGCCTGTGCGGCAGCCTGCTGGCCCAGGGCTGGCCGGAATGGGAAGCGGCGCTTGGCGCCGTCTGGCTGCACGGCGCGGCGGCCGATGCGCTGGTGGCGGCAGGCAGCGGCCCCATCGGCTTGACGGCGGGGGAATTGATCCCGGCAATACGCAGCTTGATCAATGCCTTGTCGGCATAGGTAGGCGGTGCGGTGGTGTTGGATTACGCTGCGCTAATCCAACCTACGGCCCGGAGGTCGGGTAAGTCAGATTAGCGCGCAGCGCGTAATCCGACAATCACCACCAGCAATCACACCAGCCTGCCCGCCGAAATCGTGATGGTGCGCCCGCAACGGGCCGCGATCGAGCTGTCGTGCGTGACCAGCACCAGGGTCGAACCCCGTTCGCGGTTCAGCTCGAACATCAGCTGGATCACGGCCTCGCCCGTGGCGGCGTCCAGGCTGCCCGTCGGCTCGTCGGCGAACAGCAGCGGCGGCTCCGTCACAAACGCGCGCGCCAGCGCCACGCGCTGCTGCTCGCCGCCGGACAGGTATTTCGGATAGTGTTTCAGGCGGCTGCCCAGGTTGACCCTGCCCAGCATGGCTTGCGCCTTTTCCTTCGCCTGCGGGTCGCCCCGCAATTCCAGCGGCAGCATGACGTTTTCCAGCGCCGTCAGGTGGGCCAGCAGCTGGAACGACTGGAACACGAAACCGAGCTTTTCCTTGCGGAAACCGGCGCGGCCGTCTTCGTCGAGGGCGAAGATATCGGTGCCGTCAAGCACCACCTTGCCGTCGCTGGGCGTGTCCAGTCCCGCCAGCAAGCCGAGCAACGTCGACTTGCCGGAACCGGAGGCGCCGACGATGGCCAGCGTCTCCGCCGTTTGCACGGTAAAATCGACTTGATGCAGGATGGTCAGCTCACCATCGGCATCGGGTACGCGCTTGGCCAGCTGGACCACTTCGATGGCCGGCCGGGCATTTTGGCTGTTTTGACTGTTGAGTGCGGCGGGCCGCCGGGCCGCTGCTTCTGATGGAAGAAAACTGGTGGAAGTCGCTTTAGGGAATTCGGGCATGCTGATCTATCTTAAAAAATTTCGTGAACAAATAAGTGTCAAGGGCGGCAGCCGCATGCGGCGGCGCACGCTGTCCCTGCTTCCTGCGGCAGCCCTGCTGCTGGTGTCAGGCATGGCGAATGCCTATTCTGCACCAAAAACGCTGCTGGTGCTCGGCGATAGTCTCTCGGCCGAGTATGGGCTGGCACGCGGTACTGGCTGGGTGGCGCTGCTGGAACAGCGGCTGCAAGCGCAAAAGAACGACACGCGCATCGTCAACGCCAGCATCAGCGGCGAGACCACCAGCGGCGGCCGCGCGCGCCTGCCCGCCCTGCTGGCCAAGCACCAGCCCGACGTCGTGCTGATAGAACTGGGCGCCAACGACGGCTTGCGCGGCTTGCCCGTGGCGGCCGCCGAAGCGAATCTGCGCGCCATGGGCGACGCCGTGAAAAAGACGGGGGCGCAGGTGGTGCTGGTGGGCATGCGCATGCCGCCCAACTATGGCCGCGCCTATGGCGAGCAGTTTTATGGCGTGTACGGCAAGCTGGCGAAGGAATGGAAGGCGCCGCTGGTGCCCTTCATGTTCGAAGGCATCGCCGACCAGCCGCAGCTGTTCCAGGCCGACCGCATGCATCCGAACGCGCAGGCGCACCCGACCATTTTGAAAAACATCTGGCCGCAACTGGCGCCGTTGCTGAAAGCCAAGTAAGTCCACAAATTCTGCAGACAAAAAAATAGCCGCTCGAAAGCGGCTATTTTTATGCGTGGAAACTAAATCTTACGGCGCTTCCGGCGCGGCGGCGACTGGGGCGGTGACCGGCTTGACGATCTTCACCTTGGCCTTGGCTTTCAGGTATTCGACGTAATCGAACATTTCCTGTTGTGCCAGGATGCCGCTGATCTGGTCTTTCTCTTGCTGGCGCCGCGCCGCGTCCACTTGGGCCGGCTGCTGCACCTTGGCGATGCGGTAGATGCCGTAGCCCAGGGCTGGCAGGTCCACGCCCACATAGGCTGGCAGCTTGCTCGTGTCCGCTTTCATGACTTGCGCGATGGCGGCGCGGTTGATGCCGTCCAGCTTGCTGCGCGATACCCATTGGGCTGCGCCGAAACCGCTCGCATCACCCGAGGCTTTCAAGGCGGCCAGCTTGGTCTCGCCCGCTTTCTTGGCCAGCTTTTCCGCTTCTTCCATGGTCACGCGTTGACGGATCATCGCTTCGACTTCGGCCAGCGGACGCTTCGAGGCTGGCTTGAATTCCACCACGCGGCCGGCGATCAGCACGTTCGGCGCGACGGTGACGGCTTCCGTGTTGCGCTTGTCTTTCAGCGAGTCGTTCGAGAAGATGGCGGTCAGGAACTTGGCATTGTTGAACGGCGCCTTGCCCAGTGCCGGCGACGGCGTGCGCGACAGGTTGGCGACGGTTTCCACTTTCAGCTTCAGCTTGTCGGCCACCGGCTTCAGGCTGTCCGATTGCTCGTAGACCGTGTTGGTGAACGTTTCCGCCATTTCCGAGTATTTCTTGGCAGCGAATTGCTTGCGCAGATCGGCCGTGATTTCGCCCCGTACTTCATCGAGCGCACGCACGTGCTGCGGCTTGAGCGAGGTGACGGTCAGGATGTGGTAACCAAAATCGGAAGCGACGACGTCGCTGATTTCACCTTGCTTGAGTTTGCTGACGGCGCTCAGCAGCGGTGCCGGCAAGCCATCCTTGCCGATCACGCCCAGGTCGCCGCCCTGCTCGGCGGACGCCGGGTCTTCCGACTTGGCCTTGGCTACGGCGGCAAAGCTGGCAGGCGTTTTGCGCACCTCAGCCAGGATGGCTTCCGCCTTGGCCTTGGCGGCTGCCTTGTCGGCGGCCGAGGCGTCTTTCTTGACGGCTACCAGGATGTGGCTAGCCTGGCGCGCTTCTTCCGTCGTGTAGGCTTTCTGGTTCTTCGCGTAGTAGGCGGTTACGTCGGCGTCGCTGACGTCGACTTGCTCGCCGGCAGCGCTGTCGTCGAGCACGACGTATTCGACCTTGGCTTGTTCCGGGATTTCGAAGAACTTGCTGTTCTTGTCATAGAAAGCCTTGATCATGGCGTCCGTCACTTTGACTTCCGGCACGTACTGGGCGATCGGCAACAGCAGTTCCTGCACTTCGCGCTCTTCCGAGGTGATGTCGGACAGGCGCTTGGAGACGGTGTTCGGCGCGAAGGCGGTGCCTTGCACGGCGCCGGCCAGTTGCTGCAGGGCCAGGTCGCTGCGGCGGCGCGCATCGTACATCTGCGGCGTCATGCCTTGGGCGGCCAGCATGGCCTTGTAGCGTTCCAGATCGAATTTACCGTCCGGCAAGGTCAAGCCTGGAATTTCCAGCACTTCCTTTTGCAGCACGGCATCGCTGATGACCAGGTGGCTACGGCCCACTTCGGCGGCCACGGCGCGCTCGGCGATCAGGTTGTCGAGGATGCTCTGGCGCGCTTCCGGCGTATCGAACATTTTCTGGTCGAACTGCTCGCCCATCATCTGGCGGTAGCGGTCGATCTGCTGGCGTTGCGCTTCTTCATATTGCTGCTGCGTAACGACCTGGTCGCCGACCTTGGCGATGGTGTTCGCGCCGTCGCCGAAGCTTTGGTAGCCGCTGATACCGACCAGTGCAAAAGACGGGACGATGACCAGCATCAAGAGAAACTGCATCAAGCGTCGATGGGTACGAATAAATTCAAACATGGTCAGCCAATTCGGGATGAGTGGATCACTATAAAAAAAGGCGAACATGCGTTCGCCTTGATTTCTTCGGCGGAATGGACGGGACAGATGTCCACTTCCCCTTTAGATTCAACAACTTGGCGCTGGAACTAAAGCAGGATTCTGACGCCCAAGCCATTATCTCCTGATTCTACAATGCCCATAGCGCTATAGCAAGAGTAAATCAGGGCGCGCGCCCTGCCCCGGCGCCGCATGGACGGCAAGGCGCCGGCCCCGTGCATTTAACCGGGCGCAGCTTAAAGCGGATTTAAACGCAGGCTTTTTTTATTCAAAACGGCGGGACGGGATTTTAAAAGCAGACGCGCCGGGATAATCTGGCGCTGAAAAAGAAAAACCCGCGCTACTTATTCAGCAGCGCGGGCTTCTATATTCTGGCGGAGCGGACGGGACTCGAACCCGCGACCCCCGACGTGACAGGCCGGTATTCTAACCAACTGAACTACCACTCCTTGAGAGCGTATTTTTGGCGGAGCGGACGGGACTCGAACCCGCGACCTCCGACGTGACAGGCCGGCATTCTAACCAACTGAACTACCACTCCGAAAAATACACAGTACTGCTTGCATCTGTATTCAAGGTTGCGATTCGCAGAACTTCAACCTTGAAATCGCGGCACCCGGAGGCGCCGCCAAATGTTTCCGGTGATTGTCACCTCACCGAAGTCCGTTAGTTTACAGCATCCTTCAAAGCTTTACCAGCTTTAAATTTTGGAACTTTTGCTGCTTCGATCGTGATCGCTTCTTTGGTACGCGGATTGCGGCCGGTACGCTCAGCGCGTTCGCTGACCGAGAAAGTGCCAAAACCAACCAGCGTCACGCTGTCGTTGTTTTTCAAAGTTTCCGTCACGCCGCCGATAACAGCGTCGAGTGCGCGCGCAGCGGCGGCTTTGGAAATGTCAGCTTTTTCAGCAATGTGGTCGATCAATTCAGTCTTGTTCACTAGCATCCCCAATTACAAAGGTATAAAACGTTTACCGTATCGTTGCGGCACTTTTGGCACCACAGCTGTCCGGCGAAAAAAATGTGCAGGCGTATTAAACAAGCCACACTGTATATGTGTCAAGCGCTTTGGGGGCGCAATTCACGTTTCAATATAAAACAAGCGCTCTAAAAGCGCTTGTTTGGGGAAAACAGGGGTAAAACGTTAGTGTTTTACTACCTCGCCGGCCGCGTCAGGCTTGGCCGCGGCGGCCGTGACAGCCTCCACCGCAGCGACGTCCGCCAACGCTTCAGGCATGCGTTCGAGGGCGATTTCCAGCACTTTGTCAATCCAGCGCACGGGCACGATCTCCAGTTTGTTCTTGACGTTGTCCGGAATGTCGGCCAGGTCTTTCACATTCTGCTCGGGAATCAGGACCGTCTTGATGCCGCCGCGATGGGCCGCCAGCAGCTTTTCCTTCAGGCCGCCGATCGGCAGCACTTCGCCGCGCAAGGTGATCTCGCCCGTCATCGCCACGTCGGCGCGCACGGGGATGCCCGTGAAGACCGACACCATCGCCACCGTCATGGCCGCGCCAGCCGAAGGACCGTCCTTCGGTGTCGCGCCTTCCGGCACGTGGATATGGATGTCGCTCTTCTCGAACACGTCCGCCTTGATGCCCAGGCGCTGTGCCCGGCTGCGCACCACCGTGCGGGCCGCCTCGATCGACTCTTTCATGACGTCGCCCAACGTACCCGTGCGGATGATGCCGCCCTTGCCCGGCATCGACACGGCTTCGATGGTCAGCAGATCGCCGCCCACTTCCGTCCATGCCAGACCGACCACCTGGCCCACCTGGTTTTCTTTCTCTGCGACACCGAAATCGTAGCGGCGCACGCCGAGGAACTTGTCCAGGTTCTTCGAGTTGACGATGACTTTCTTGTCGGATTTCTTCAGCAGCAGCATCTTGACCACCTTGCGGCAGATCTTCGACACTTCACGCTCGAGCGAACGCACACCGGCTTCCCGCGTGTAGTAGCGGATGATGTCGCGCAGGGCCGACTCGGCCACCGAGATTTCCTCTTCCTTCAAGCCATTGTTCTTGATCTGCTTCGGCAGCAGGTAACGCTGCGCGATGCTGGTCTTTTCATCTTCCGTGTAACCGGACAGACGGATCACTTCCATGCGGTCGAGCAAGGCTGGCGGGATGTTGTACGAGTTCGACGTGGCCACGAACATCACGTCGGAGAGGTCGAAATCGACTTCGATGTAATGGTCGGAGAACGTGTGGTTCTGTTCCGGGTCTAACACTTCCAGCAGGGCCGACGATGGATCGCCACGGAAATCGGCGCCCATCTTGTCGACTTCGTCGAGCAGGAACAAAGGATTGCGCACGCCGACTTTCGACAGCGATTGCAATATCTTGCCCGGCATCGAGCCGATGTAGGTGCGGCGGTGCCCGCGGATCTCGGCTTCGTCGCGCACGCCGCCCAGGGCCATGCGCACGAACTTGCGGTTCGTCGCGCGGGCGATGGACTGCCCCAGCGAGGTCTTGCCCACGCCCGGAGGGCCGACGAAGCACAGGATAGGCGCTTTGAGCTTGTCGACGCGCTGTTGCACCGCGAGGTATTCCAGGATGCGTTCCTTGACCTTGTCGAGGCCGTAGTGGTCGCCTTCGAGCACTTTTTCCGCATTCGACAAGTCGTTATTGACCTTGGATTTCTTTTTCCAAGGCAAGTTGACGAGGGTGTCGATGTAGTTGCGCACGACGGTGGCTTCGGCCGACATCGGCGACATCAGTTTCAGCTTCTTCAGCTCGTTGGTGGCCTTGTCGAGCGCTTCCTTCGGCATCTTGGCCGAAGCGACTTTTTTCTCCAGCTCGTCGAGGTCGGCGCCATCCTCGCCCTCGCCCAGTTCTTTCTGGATCGCCTTGACTTGCTCGTTCAGGTAGTACTCGCGCTGCGACTTTTCCATCTGGCGCTTGACGCGGCCGCGGATGCGCTTTTCCACCTGCAGGATGTCGAGCTCGCCTTCGAGCTGGCCCAGCAGGTGCTCAAGGCGCTTGGCCACGCTGAAAATTTCCAGGATGACTTGTTTTTGCTCCAGCTTCAGGGGCAGATGCGCGGCCACCGTGTCGGCCAGGCGGCCGGCATCGTCGATGCCCGACAGCGATGCCAGGATTTCCGGCGGGATCTTTTTGTTCAGTTTGACGTACTGGTCGAACTGCTGCACGATCGCGCGGCGCATGGCTTCGACTTCCGACTCGTCGCCCGGCTCGGACTCGAGCGGCGTCAGGTCGGCGATGAAGTGCGTCGGCGCATCGCTGATGTGGTTGATACGGGCACGCTGCGCGCCTTCGACCAGCACCTTGACGGTGCCATCGGGCAGCTTCAGCATTTGCAGAATATTGGCAACGCAGCCAATTTCATAGATATCCGAAGGAGACGGCTCGTCCTTCGCGGCTGCTTTTTGAGCGGCAAGCATGATGCTCTTGCCCTGCTCCATCGCAGCTTCCAGCGCCTTGATCGACTTTGGACGGCCAACGAACAGCGGTATCACCATATGCGGGAAAACGACGACATCCCGCAACGGCAATAACGGCAGTTGAGTTTGCTCAGTTAATTTGGAAGTTGTCATGGCGTACCTTATAGAAAGCGTGTTTACGATGTTGGCGCTCGCTGCCAAAACACAAGACCGGCGAGAATAAATAATTCTGTGAAACAAACATTTTTCTGTCTATTTCGCAAAACACACCCGCATGACGGTAATAAATGCAGTTTTCACAGTAAAAAAGCCACGCGCAGCTAAGCGCCGCGAGTGGCTTTCCGATTGAAGCCTGCACTCATTGATTTAAATTGTACTGCCATGCATTAAGGAATCAAAACCCTTTTTATGCATTTGTCTCAGCAGTAATCAATTTTCTCCGGAGGCCTTGGCAGTCTCTTGATAAATCAACAAAGGTTTGGCGCCGCTGGTGATGGTATTTTCGTCGATGACGACCTTCACCACATTTTGTTCGCTCGGCAGTTCGTACATGACGTCCAGCAAAGCATGTTCCAGGATGGAACGCAGGCCACGGGCGCCGGTCTTGCGCGCCAGCGCTTTCCTGGCGATCGCATGCAGGGCGGCCGGACGGATCTCCAGTTCCGCACCTTCCATCTCGAGCAGCTTCGAATACTGCTTGATCAGCGCATTCTTCGGCTCGACGAGGATCTGGATCAGCGCCTCTTCCGTCAATTCCGCCAGGGTGGCGATGACGGGCAGACGGCCCACCAGTTCCGGGATCAGGCCGAACTTGACCAGATCTTCCGGTTCCGCTTGCAACATCAGTTCGCTGGCCGAGCTTTGCGACTTGCTGCGCACGGTGGCCGAGAAGCCGATGCCGCTCTTTTCGGAACGGTTGGCGATCACTTTCGACAGACCGTCGAAGGCGCCGCCGCAGATGAACATGATGTTGGTCGTGTCGATCTGCACGAAATCCTGGTTCGGATGCTTGCGACCGCCTTGTGGCGGCACGGAAGCCATCGTGCCTTCGATGAGCTTGAGCAAGGCTTGCTGCACGCCCTCGCCCGACACGTCGCGCGTGATGGACGGATTGTCGGACTTGCGCGAAATCTTGTCGATTTCATCGATGTAGACGATGCCGCGCTGGGCTTTCTCGACGTCATAGTTGCAGCTTTGCAGCAGCTTCTGGATGATGTTTTCCACGTCCTCGCCCACGTAACCGGCTTCGGTCAGGGTGGTGGCGTCGGCGATCACGAACGGCACGTTGAGCATGCGCGCCAGGGTCTGTGCCAGCAGGGTCTTGCCCGAGCCGGTAGGACCGACCAGCAAGATGTTGCTCTTGGCCAGTTCGATGTCGTCTTTCTTGCCCAGGTGCTTGAGGCGCTTGTAATGGTTGTACACCGCCACCGACAGGATACGCTTGGCAGTCTGCTGGCCGATCACGTACTGATCGAGCAAGGCGGCAATTTCTTGCGGCGTCGGCAGGTCGGATTTGGTGCCGGTCACCGTCTCGATGCTCGACGTTTCATCACGGATGATGTCGTTGCACAGGTCGATGCACTCGTCGCAAATGAACACGGACGGGCCGGCGATGAGCTTCTTCACCTCGTGCTGGCTTTTGCCGCAGAACGAGCAATACAGTAATTTTTCGCCGCTAGAGGATTTTTTGTCTGACATAAGGCATTTTGGTTGGAACTGCATTAACAATATTGCAAAATCGCAAGCCGGAGTGCGGTAGTTGCCGGAAAGGCAGCTACCCATGGCGCAAGTCAACAACGTGCACAAGCTCCATGCTACCCGAAATAAAAGCGAAACGCCCGAACGTTTGATCGCCCGGGCGTTTACTTACTTGCTTAGCAATACCGGTAGGGGCTCATCAAGCGCGGCTGGTCAACACTTTGTCGATCAAACCATACTCAACGGCCTCGTCGGCGGACATGAAACGGTCGCGGTCGGTGTCCTTGGCGATCTGCTCGATCGACTGGCCCGTGCGCTCGGCCATGATGCCGTTCAAGCGGGTACGCAGGTAAAGGATTTCCTTCGCCTGGATCTCGATGTCCGACGCCATGCCTTGCGAACCACCGGACGGCTGGTGAATCATGATGCGCGAGTTCGGCAGCGAGAAACGCTTGCCCTTGGCGCCGGCGGCCAGCAGGAAGGCCCCCATCGAGGCGGCCATCCCGGTACACAGGGTCGAGACGTCCGGCTTGATGAACTGCATGGTATCGTAGATGGCCATGCCGGCCGAGACCGAACCACCTGGCGAGTTGATGTAGAGCGAGATTTCCTTTTCCGGATTTTCGCTTTCCAGGAACAGCAGCTGGGCGACAACCAGGTTGGCCATCTGGTCATTGACCGGGCCGACCATGAAAATCAAGCGTTCCTTCAGCAGGCGCGAGTAAATATCATACGAGCGCTCGCCGCGACCGCTTTGTTCCACCACCATCGGCACCAGGCCGAGCATCTCTGTGTCCAGCGCCGGATTACGGTTCATACCTGTCATTTCATTTCCTTGTGAAGCAGTTAGAGGGCGCCGCGCCGGCCTGACGGCCGGGAGCGGCATCCGGATACCAACTGGTTTACGCTTGTGCGTTGCTTCCCATCAGTTCGTCGAAAGCAACTGCTTTCGTCGTGACTTTCGACAGGCCCAACACGTAAGTGACGACGTTTTCTTCCAATACAAGGGCTTCGATCTCACCCAGACGACGACGGTCGCTGTAGTAGTACTTCAGCACTTCGCGCGGATCTTCGTAGCTTTGGGCGAAATCTTCGATCTGCGCCTTGACTTGCTCAGGCGTTGCCTGCAGGTTGTTGTCGCCCACCAGTTGCGACAGGATCAGGCCCAGGCGTACGCGACGCTCGGCTTTTTCCGCGAACAGTTCTGCTGGGAAAGGCACGTCCTTGACGTTCATGCCGCGCTGCGCCATGTCCTGGCGGGTCATTTCAGCCAGGCGCTCGGAATCCTGAGCGATCAGGGTTTTTGGCACTTCCAGCTCAGCAACTTTGATCAGCGCGTCCATGACGGCTTCCTTGTTGCGTGCTTTCACGCGGCCAGCGACTTCGCGCTGCAGGTTGACTTTGATGTCTTCGCGCATTTTGGCCAGGTCGCCATCGGCAACGCCCAGCGATTTGGCGAATTCGGCATCGACTTCCGGCAGGTGCGCCCATTCCAGCTTTTGCAGGGTGATGGTGAACGAAGCGGTTTTGCCGGCCACGTCTTTACCGTGGTAGTCCTCAGGGAACGACAATGGGAAAGTCTTGGACTCGCCCACTTTCAGGCCCAGGGTCGCTGCTTCGAATTCCGGCAGCATGCGGCCTTCGCCCAGCACGAAAGCGTAGCCTTCAGCTTTGCCGCCTGGGAATTCAACGCCGTCGATCGAGCCGACGAAGTCGACGGTCACGCGGTCGCCGTTGGCAGCGATAGCCTCACCGCCGTCGCCGTGTTCGCCAGCTTCGCCCTTGGTGTGGAAGTGCACGCGCTGCTTGCGCAGGATGTCGATGGTCTTGTCGATTTCGGCTTCCGACACGTCGGCTTGCACGGTTTCGATTTCAACGGCCGTCAGGTCGCCGATGGCGACTTCCGGATACACTTCGAACGTGGCGTCGAAAGCCAGCTGGCCTTCGGCTGCTTCTTCTTTCGGCACGATGTTCGGGAAACCGGCCACGCGCAGATTGTTTTCGTTGGCGGCGTCGTTGAACGCGCGGCCGACTTTGTCATTCAGCACTTCGGATTCAATTTGGTAGCCGTATTGTGCTGCGACCATTTTCAACGGCACTTTGCCCGGACGGAAGCCCGGTGCCTTAGCCGTACGGGCTTGCACTTTCAGGCGCTTCTCAACTTCCGTGCGGACGTCCGTCAGCGGGAAGGAGATCGTGATACGACGTTCGAGTTTGCCCAAGGTTTCGACTGCAGTTGCCATGTAAAAAATCGTCCAAAAAATAAACACTGTTGGTGCGAGAAAAGAAGACCCGACCCCTTGCGCCATCACTGACGGCAAGACATGGGTCCAGCTTCACTCGCTCGCATATTCATCTGTAAAAGCACTGCAAGCAGGACGATGGACCTGGTCTACCCGGCTGAGGAAAAACCCGCACCAGGCACCAAACAATCCGCCGCTTCCAGTACTGCGACAGGGCTCCGAGCGTCCAGCCTTGCTTCTAAGTAAATGCAGGGCCGGCCATCATTCGGTAAAGCGTGGCATTATAACAAAGGACTTCGGGAAAGTGGCTGGCTTTGCAGCCCGGCCACAGAGGATACCGGCGGCGGCGAACGAATCGCTACAGCCTGGATGGCCCTGTCTTTACTCTTGCCCCGGCATTCTTTATTTCGCCAGAGACAGGCTTTCCAGCCTGCTTCGTTCATTAGTATATGCGAACTGTCGCCCCGTCCGAAACAAAGAAATGCGCTCCTGGCGAAGATTTCGGCCAAAAAACCTTTGATTTACCTCAATTTGGCCATTTTTCAGGCAAACCTAAGCCGCTTCGCCCCTCTCCAAGTGAATTTTAGGGAGAAAACATCATGAGCGATAGCGCACCCGGCGGTTCCAGCAACGCCAAAGCCAAGCTGCAAATGGTCCTCAGCCGCCTGCTTGACGGCGTAACGGATGACGACCTGCAAAAAATCCAGACGGAAGTCGATGAAATGGAGTTGCGCATGAAGGGAGACGGCCACCACGACCACGACCACCCCACCGTCGCCTGACCCGGCGCCCGCCCATGCAGCCCGCGCAGACCTTGCGCGCCGCGCCGCCCGGCGCCGACGTGCTGGGCGCCGTGGAAACGGCGCTGACGACCCACCGTGCCTTTGGCGATAGCGGCTACATCCGCGACCAGCTGGCCGTCGCCTACCGGCGGCGGCTGCACAAGCTGGGCAGCACCCTGCCCGAGGCAGAACGGCTGGCCAGCGGACTCGATGCGGCGGCGCCCGCGCGCCGGCGCCAGCTGCTGGGCGACACGGTGCTGCGCTGCGCCGTCCAGCACGCCATGCGCCAGCTGCACCTCGGCGACGAGTACGGCTTGCCCCTGCCGCAATGCGCAGCCCTGTTCCAGGCGGCCAGCGAGCACTTGCGCGCGGGCCTGCCCGGCGGGCCGCTGGTGGCCCATCTGCCGCCCATGGCGCGCCTGCACGAAGCGCAGGAGCGGCAGGAGCGGCCATCCATCGGCGATGAAACCACCGAAATGGACACCTACATCTGGCATGCCTGGCAGGAAGATACGCCGTATGCGCGCGCCTTTCTTGCCGTGATGGACGATAACTACGGCGCACCGCTGGCCACGCCCACGCCGCAGGAACGAGCCCTGCTGCGCCGCGGGCTGCGCCTGCTGGAAACCCTGCTGCCGCGGCTGACGGCCAGCGCGCTGTCTCACGTGCAATTGATCGCCCTGTTTCCCAAGCTGGGCACCTGGCGCGGCAAGGCGTCCAGCTCGCAATTTCGCGTCAATGGCAGCGTGTTCCTGAACCAGGAACTGATCGGCAACCCGTGGTGGCTGGCCGAGCACTTGCTGCACGAGTCGCTGCACCAGAAACTGTACGACTTCCGCCACGGCCACAGCCTGCTGGCGCCAGACTATGCGCGCGATGACGGCGCCAAGGTCTGCTCGCTGTGGAATGCGCCCGATGATGACGGCAATCACTACTGGGATGCCCACCGCACCCTGGCCGCCTTCCACGTGTACGTGCATCTGGCGCTGCTCTGTTTGCTGGCGGAACGGCAGGAAGCGGCGCTGGCGCCGCAATACGGCCCCATCGGCCAGCACATGAGCGGCAGCCGGCGCGCCATCGACCGCGCCCGCTACCTGGGCGAACAATTGCACAGCACCACCTGGCCGGAGCTGGGACTGGCCGGGCGGCAGATGACGCACTGGCTGCTGGACGTGCTCGACGCGCTCGACACGCAACGGCGGCCCAGCGGCGCCACCTTGCACCTGCTGCTCGACCTGTACGAGCGCCAGAGCCGCAAGCTCGACACCTATCTCGCGCAACAGCCGCCGCCCCGCAGCGATACGCTGGGATTGCAGGCGGAGCAAGAGGTGGCGATGACGCGGCAGGCGCTGCACATGCTGGACAGGGAGTTGCCGCCATCAACACATGAGCAGGAACAACACTGGCCGCAGGCGCGGCAACGCGTCCTGCAGGCGCTCTGGCCGCTGGCACAGGATGAAACGCTGATGGAAAAAACTGGCTACCCGCAGGCGCAGGCACTGATTGCGCAGATGGTGCAACAGTCGAGCCGGCAACTGGCCGCACTGGGCGCATTGGGCTGAGGAATACGAATTCAGGGAAAATCTTGATGGTGCTGCACTTCCGGGCTGGAACAACCCGGATTGGTGCGGATGGGGAGACTCGAACTCCCAAGCCGAAGCACTGGCTTCTAAGACCAGCGTGTCTACCAATTCCACCACATCCGCATTTTGTACTACTCTGTACTACTTGCCCCTCTGATTTTAACAACTCGGGAGCGATCTGGCTACCGCGGACTTATAGAGCAAGCCCTCGGTAAAGCAAAGGCGGCATTCTACTGGATTTCCCAGAGGAATGCCGCCTTTTTTATGCGGGCACCTTGATGCCGATTTCTAGCCCTCTTTTACGGTCGCCGCCTCCGGCTTCCTGACCCGGAACCAGGCCGCATACAGGGCCGGCAGGAACAGCAGGGTCAAGGCCGTCGCCAGGATCAGGCCGCCCATGATGGCGACCGCCATCGGGCCCCAGAAGACCGAACGCGACAGCGGGATCATGGCCAACGCGGCGGCGGCGGCCGTCAGCACGATGGGGCGGCAGCGGCGCACGGCCGAGTCGATGATGGCATCCCATGGGGCGGAGCCATCGCTGATATCTTGCTCGATCTGGTCAACGAGGATCACCGAGTTGCGGATGATCATGCCGAACAGTGCGATGACACCCAGGTTGGCCACGAAGCCCAGCGGGCGGTGCAGCAGCAGCAAGGCAAAGGCAGCGCCCGCCACGCCCAGCGGCCCCGTCAGGAAGACCAGCAGGGAACGCGAGAAACTGTGCAGCTGCAGCATCAGCAAGGTGAAGATGATGAAGATGGCCAGCGGCAAGTTCGCCGCGATCGACGCTTCCGCTTCGCCGCTGTCGGCCGCCACGCCTTTCACCGTGATGCGGTAGCCATCCGGCAACTTGGCGCGCAAGGCGTCCAGTTGCGGCGCCAGCTGCGTCGACACGGTGGCGCCCTGGATGCCATCGACCACGTCCGATTGCACGGTGATGGCCCATTCGCGCTTGTCGCGCCAGACGACGCCCGGTTCCCACACGAAATGCGCGCGGGCCAGCTGCGAAATGGGCACGGACTTGCCCGTTGCCGTCGGGATATTCGTGTCATTCAGCACGGAAATCGTCGCCCGCTCTTCCAGCGGCTGGCGCACCTGGATATCGATCAATTTGTTGTCTTCGCGGAACTGGCCGATGACGGTGCCCGACAGTATCGTATTGGCAGCCTGCATCACCGTTTTCGAGGTGACGCCCAGCGCGCGCATCTTGTCCTGGTCCAGGTCCAGGCGCAGCACTTTCACCGATTCGTTCCAGTTGTCATTGACGCCCAGGGTATTCGGATTGGCGCGCATGATGTCCTTGACCTGGTCGGCGATGGTCCGCACGCCCGCCACTTCCGGCCCCGTGACGCGAAATTGCACGGGATACGGCACGGGCGGCCCGTTCGGCAGCAGTTTGACACGGCCCCGCACTTCCGGAAAATCCTTCTTGAAGACGTCGACGATTTGCTGGCGCAAGCGTTCGCGGTCGGCCAGGCTTTTCGGCAAGACCACCACTTGCGACACATTGGTCTGCGGGAAGATCTGATCGAGCGGCAGGTAGAAACGGGGACTACCGGTTCCCACATAGCTGGTCACGCTTTCCACGCCGTCGAGTTTGCCGACAAAAGCCTCGAATTTCTTCACCTGTTTCTCGTTTGCAGCAAACGTCGTACCTTCGGGCGACCACAGTTCCACCATCAGTTCGGGGCGGCTGGAATCGGGGAAGAATTGCTTTTCGATAAAGTTAAAGCCGTAGATACCGAGCGCAAAGATGGCCAGGGTGGCGGCGATCGTCGTCTTGCGCCATTCCACGCACCAGGTGACGGCGCGGCGGAAGCGGCGGAAGTTCGGCGTATCGAACAATTCATGGTCGTTATGCGCGTGCGGCTTGACCTTCAACAAGACGTAGCCGATGTAGGGCGTGAAGACGACGGCCACCACCCACGAGATGATCAGGGCCAGCGCATTCACGGAGAACAAAGAGAACGTGTATTCGCCGGCGGCCGACTTGGCCAGACCGATGGGCAAAAAGCCCGCCACCGTGATCAGGGTGCCCGTCAGCATGGGCATGGCCGTCGACGTGTAGGCAAACGTGGCCGCGTCGAAGCGGGACATGCCCTCTTCCATCTTGCGCACCATCATCTCGACGGCGATGATGGCGTCGTCGACCAGCAAGCCCAGCGCGATGATCAGGGCGCCCAGCGAAATCTTGTGCAAGTCGATGTCGAGCAGGCGCATGAACAGGAAGGTGACGGCCAGCACAAGCGGGATGGTCAGCGCCACCACCAGGCCCGGACGCACGTCGATGCGCAGCGGCTTCGTGTGCAAGCCCAGCGCGACAAAGCTGACGGCCAGCACGATCAAAATGGCTTCGATCAGGGTATGCACGAATTCGCCCACCGAGGCGGACACGGCTTCCGGCTGGTTCGACACGCGCTGCAATTCTATGCCGACCGGCAATTCGCTCTTCATGCGCGTGACGGTTGCCTGCAGGGCCTTGCCCATGTCGATGATGTTGCCGCCCTTTTCCATCGACACGCCCAGGCCGATCACTTCCTTGCCGTTGAAGCGCATCTTGTCCTTCGGCGGATCCACGAATTCGCGTTTCACGGTGGCAAAGTCGCCGAGGCGGAAGGTGGTGCCGTTGGCGCGCAGCTCCAGGTTTTCCAGATCCTTGACGGTGACCATGGCGCCCGTCACGCGCACTTGCAGGTTATCCGTCGGCGTCACCAGCACGCCCGTGGCGTTGATGCTGTTTTGCTCGGACAATTGCTGCACGATGGCATCGAAAGGAATGCCCAGTTGGGCAAATTTCTTGTGCGAAAAGATGATATTGATCTTTTCATCTTGCACGCCGAACAATTCCACTTTCGATACCTGTCCCACGGAAAGTAATTCCTGGCGCACCTTGTCCGCGTAATCCTTCATTTCCGCGTAGGTAAAACCGTCGCCGGACAGGGCGAAGATGGAGCCATACGTGTCGCCGAACTCGTCGTTGAAGAACGGACCCACGACGCCGGACGGTAAGGTGCCCTTGATGTCGCCGATCTTCTTGCGCACCTGGTACCAGGCGGCGGCCGTTTCCTTGGGCGGCGCCGATTCGCGCAGCTCCAGCAGGATCAAGGTTTCGCCCGGCTTCGAGTAGCTGGTGATTTCATTGATGTAGGGTGTTTCCTGCAGCTTCTTTTCCAGCTTGTCCGTCACCTGTTCGGCCATCTGCAAGGCCGTGGCGCCGGGCCAGTAGGCTTGCAGCACCATGGCGCGGAAGGTGAACGGGGGATCTTCATCCTGGCCCAGGCTGGCGTAGCTGAGCATGCCGCCGATCAGCAGCACGGCCATCAGGTAGCGCGTCAGCGGGATGTGTTCGAGGGCCCAACGCGACAGATTGAAGCCGCCCTTCATTTGGCGGCCCCCACGCTGACGGCGGCAGCGGCGGCATCAGGCTTGCCGGCCAGTTCGGCGCCGAGGATGGTCACTTTCTGGCCAGGCTTGAGCAGGTTGACGCCGGCCGTGACCACCGTCTGCCCCGCTTTCACGCCCGAGGTCAGCAGCAATTCATTGCCCGCCACGCCGCCCACCGTCACCGGCACAAGCTTGACGGCGCCGTTTTCCACCACCCACACGGAGCTTTGCGACTTTTCATTGAACAGGGCCGTCAGCGGCACCTTGATCTGCGGCGTGGCCGTTTGCGAGGCGAACTGCACCACGGCCGTCATGCCCAGGCGCACTTGCGGCGCGTCCGGGATGCTGACCTTGGCGAGATAGGTGCGCGTGGCGGCATCGGCCACGGGCGACACTTCGCGTATCTTGCCCGGCAGCGCCTGCTTCGGGTCGGCCCACAGGCGCACCACCACATCCTTGACGCCGCGCAAGGTTTCCACCTTGTCTTCGGGAATGCCGATCACGACTTCCTTCTCGCCGCTCCTGGCCACCTGCACCACGGGTGCGCCAGGCGCCACCACCTGCCCCACTTCAGCCTCGATGCGCGTGACGACGCCGTCGACGTCGGCCAGCAAGCTGGCATAGCCGGACTGGTTCGCCTGGCCCCGGTACAGGGCTTGCGCCGCTTCCACGTTCGCCTGCGCCGCCTTGTAGGCGGCATCCTTGCCATCGAGCACGGCCTGGCTGACGAAATTTTTCTCGCGCAAGTCCTGGTAGCGCTTCAATTCCGCGCGCGCCAGGTCGCGGCTCGTTTCCGCGCTGACCAGCGACGCCTTGGCCTGCGCCTGCGACAGCTGCAAGTCGGCCGGATCGAGCTGCATCAGCACTTGCCCCTTCTTGACGGTGGCACCCACGTCGACCTTGCGCGCGACGATCTTGCCGCCCACGCGGAAACCCAGCTGCGAGACGACGCGGGGCACGACCTCGCCCGCCAGCTCGGCACTGACGTCGACATTACTGCTAGACAACACCATCGCGCGCACGGGGCGCACGTCTTCCACTTTGGCGACAGGCTTGGAACAAGCCGCCAGGGTCAGCGCCAGGGCGGCGGCGGCGATCAGCCGCAGGGCGGGAAGAGCGGATGCGCCGGTCTCGCGGCGCAGGGTTTTCAGGGCAAACAAGGTATTTTCCTTTACTATGCGGGCTGTAATATTTTTATGCGGAGAAACTTTTTGCTTGCCCTTTGGGCCAAGCCAAACTTTTTCGCACGCGACATCCTTAAATTTGTGACAATATCAGCTTGGCCATGGCGGGGAACGACTTCTCGCTAATGACTTTCTGGTTATTAATTATAATCGTGCGTAAAAGTTTTTAGTGACTTTTGCGTCATTAATCTCGAGATTAAAAAACTGCAAGACTAAAGAAGCGTGTTCAATGCCTGTAGACCATTACGAAAATTTTCCTGTTGCATCATTTTTACTGCCGCGCCGCCTGGTGCCCGCCGTCGAAGCCATCTATGCCTTCGCCCGCAGCGCCGACGACCTGGCCGATGAAGGCGACGCCACGCCGGCCGAACGCCTGGCCTTTCTACACGCCTACGAAGAGGCGCTGGGACGCATCGCCCGCGAAGAAGGCCATGCCGGCGAGAACGCCGCCATGTTCGAACGCCTGGCCGCCGTCATCGCCAAATTCCAGCTGCCACTGAAGCCATTCCACGATTTATTGTCCGCTTTCAAGCAGGACGTGGAAACGACGCGCTACGCCAGCTATGACGATGTGCTCGATTACTGCGCCCGCTCCGCCAACCCTGTGGGGCTGCTGATGCTGCACCTGTACGGTGCAGCCGATGAACAGAATGTACGCGATTCCGATGCGATATGTTCAGCTTTGCAACTAATTAATTTCCTGCAAGACGTCGCCATCGACCAGCAAAAAGAGCGCATCTACCTGCCGATGGAAGACCTGAGCCGCTTTGCCGTCTCCGCCGCCGCCTTCGAGCGGCCCGAGGCGCACGGCAAGTGGAGCGCCCTGATGCGCTTCGAAGTGGCCCGCACGCGCGCCCTGATGCTGTCCGGGGCGCCGCTGGCCCTGCGCTTGCGCGGGCGCATCGGCTGGGAACTGCGGCTGGTGGTGCAAGGGGGCTTGCGCATCCTCGAAGCCATCGAAGCCGTCAATTACGACGTGTTCCGGCGCCGCCCCAAGCTGGAGAAACGCGACTGGCTGATCATTTTCTGGCGCGCCCTGCGCATGTCGCGCAAAAGCCTGCATCAAGAGACACAAGTAAAAACGGCTTTTCCCCCGTCGCCTACTCTGTAAGACGATAGAATAGCGGCTTCGATCTGCAACCCTTGCTCTTTTGACTATGTCTCCCGACGAATACTGCCAACAAAAGGCCGCCCAGAGCGGCTCCAGCTTCTACTACAGCTTCCTGTTCCTGCCGGCCGAGCGCCGCAAGGCCATCACGGCCCTGTACGCCTTCTGCCGCGAAGTCGACGACACGGTCGATGAATGCACGGACGAAGCCGTGGCACGCACCAAGCTGGTGTGGTGGCGCAAGGAAGTCAAGGCCATGTACGAGGGCAACCCCACGCATCCCGTGATGCGCGCGCTGCAGCCGCACCTGGCCGTATATAAGCTGGAAGAAAAGCATATGCAGGCCATCATCGACGGCATGGAAATGGACTTGAACCAGACCCGCTACCTCGATTACCAGGCCATGAGCCGCTATTGCTGGCACGTGGCCAGCGTGGTCGGTATCTTGTCGGCCAGCATCTTTGGCGCGACCCGCCCGGAAACGCTGCTGTATGCGGAAAAGCTGGGCCATGCCTTCCAGCTGACCAACATCATCCGCGACGTGGGCGAGGATGCGCGCAAGGGGCGCATCTACCTGCCGATCAGCGAGTTGCAGCAATTTAACGTGACGGCAGCCGATTTGCTGAACGCGCGCCATAGCGAGAACTTCGAAAACCTCATGCGCTTCCAGGCGGCGCGCGCGCAGCAAGCCTATGACGAGGCCTTCGCCCTGCTGCCGGCGGAGGATCGCCGCGCCCAGCGCCCGGGCCTGATCATGGCCGCCATCTACCGCACCTTGCTCAATGAAGTCGAGCGCGACGGCTATCACGTGCTGAAACAGCGCATCTCGCTCACGCCGATCCGCAAACTGTGGCTGGCCTGGAAGACCTGGGTTCGTGGCTGAGCGTAGCGTGAAGCAACGCTACGCCGTCATCGGCGCCGGTTGGGCCGGCTGCGCGGCGGCCATGGAACTGGCGCGCGCCGGCCATGCCGTCACCGTCTACGAGGCGGCGCGCACCCTGGGCGGGCGCGCGCGCCGGGTCGAACGCGAAGGCGGCGTACTCGACAACGGCCAGCACATCCTGCTGGGCGCCTATACGGAAACCTTGCGTCTGATCAAGCTCGCGGGGCAAGACCACGCCGAGCTGATCCTCACCCTGCCCCTGCAGATGCGCTATCCGCCCGGCGCTAAAGGCATGGATTTTCTCGCGCCGCGCCTGCCCGCGCCGCTGCACCTGGCATGGGCCCTGCTGCGCGCCAAAGGTTTGCAGCGCGCCGACAAGCTGTCGCTGATGCGCTTTTCCACCGCCATGCGCTGGATGGGCTGGCAGCTGTACCACGATTGCACGGTAACCGAATTGCTGCAGCGCTTCGACCAGACGGACACCTTGAACCGCCTGATGTGGCACCCGCTGTGCCTGGCGGCCTTGAATACGCCGCCCGAGCGGGCCTCGGCCCGCGTCTTCATCAACGTGCTGCGCGACAGCCTGGGGGCAAGCCGCCGCCGCGCCTCCGACATGCTGATCCCGAAGGCGGACCTCTCCGCCCTGCTGCCCGACGCGGCCGCCCGCTATGTGGAACAGCATGGCGGCGCGGTGCGCACGGGCGCCAAGGTGACCGCCTTGCACGCCTTGCCCGATGGCCGCTGGCAGCTCGATGAGACCGACACCTACGACGGTGTCATCGTCGCCACCTCGTCCGTGCAGGCCGCCAGCCTGCTGCAAGGCTTGCAGGACGCGCGCCTGGCCGATGCCATTGACCGCATGCAAGCCTTCACGCCGGAAGCCATCAGCACCTGCTACCTGCAGTACGACGCCAGCGTGCGCCTGGACTTGCCGTTCTACGCCCTCGTCGATGCACCAGAGCAACAGCACTGGGGCCAGTTCGTCTTCGACCGGGGCCAGCTCGACAGCAAGCAGGCGGGCTTGCTGGCCGTCGTCATCAGCGCATCGGGCGTTGCCGCGGAGCAAGGCCATGGGCCGCTGGCGCAGGCGATCGCCGCGCAGCTGGCGCAAGTGCTGCAGCGCCCGGAGCTGGCGCAGCCCGCCTGGACACAGCTGATCACGGAAAAGCGCGCCACCTTTGCCTGCACGCCGGATCTGCGGCGCCCCGGCAATGCCAGCGGCATGCCGGGCCTGCTGCTGGCCGGCGACTACACGGCCAATGACGACCGGACGCAAGACTATCCGGCCACCATCGAGGCGGCCGTGCGCAGCGGCGTGGCGGCGGCCAGGATGGCGAACACGGACAAGGCGGCAAAACAGACTTGACGGTGCATCCTTCCCTGGTGTCGCTCGCCCCCGCGAAATTGCATTCTGTCGCACCGCGCTGGTGCGTCCGCCTGCGCTTGGGTACAGTCCGATCATCGACAACGGCCATGCCACGGGGAATACCATGCATACCACCTTGCACTTGAAAAACAGCTTGAAAGCCGTGGCGCTGCTCGCTTGTGTGCTGCTCGCCACCCTGATCGTCGTTCACGGACCGCAGGGGCCGCAAGCACCACTCATGCTGAGCCAGGCAAGCATGCTGTTGCCGGCAGTGGGATGAAGCGGCGCAGCGGACGGACAGGAAGAATATGATGAACAAGCAAGATTATCTCGAGGCGCTGCGGCGCGCGCTGGCAGGCTTGCCGCCGGACCTGGTGGCCAAGACCATGGACTATTACGAACAGACCTTCATCGAAGGGGCGGCGGCGGGACGCAGCGAGCAGGAGATCGCCGACGAACTGGGCGATCCGAAAAAAATCGCCCTCACCTTGCGCAGCAGCACCCACCGCCAGGCATTCGAACAGAAGAAAACCCCCGTCAACCTGCTGCGCCTGCTCGTCTCGCTGGTGGGCCTGGCCATCTTCAACCTGTTCATGGTCGTGCCCGCCGCCGTGTACGCGGCCCTGCTGGCCACCCTGTATGCCGTCGGCCTGAGCTTTTACCTGGCCGGCATCGCCATCACGGCCAGCGGTTTGTCCGGCGCCAACGAACTGGTGCTCGAGGGCCCCCTGCGCCACGTCTTCATCCATGATGATGACGGCGGCGAAGGGGACGAGCGGCGCGAAACGCGCATCACCATCGGCGACACGGGCATCGAAGTCGACCACCTGCCCGGCCCCGTCAAAACCGAACCCGAGACGCCGGGCGCGTCGTCGCGCGTGATGGAGCGGGCCGAAGCGCTCGCCGGCGGCGGCATCCGCATCTCCACCGACATGGACCGCGATGCGCGCACCACGCAAACCGTCTTCGGCATGGGCATGCTGCTTGGCGGCATCGCCATCTTCCTGCTCAGTCTGGTGGTCACACGTTATACCCTGATCGGCATCAAGCGCTACATCGCCATGAATGTTTCCCTCCTCAAAGGTCACTAGAAAGGCTGCCATGAAACGCTTATTCAAAGTCGGCCTGTCCATGTTCCTGCTGGCCCTGGTCCTGATCGCCATGTCGTATGCGGCACTGCGCGCCAAGGGAATCAGCAATCCCAGCAGCGCTGCCGGCCGCGCCGTGCGCAGCGAAATGCGCCCGATTGGCGCCAATATCACCAGCATCGACCTGGCCGGCCCCATCGACCTCGTGCTGCGCCGCGGCGCCACGCCATCGCTGAAGGTGAGCGGCGAGCAGCGGCTGCTGTCGAACGTCGACACGACGTCCGATGGCACGACCCTGCATATCGGCCCGAAAGGCATGCTGTTCCACCACCGCCAGCCGCTGCAGGTGGAACTGGTGCTGCCAGCCCTCGTGCGCGTGGAAGTGCATGGCAATGGCGACAGCAAGATCACGGGATTTTCCGGCGACAGTTTTATCCTGGAGTTGACGGGCTCAGGCGACGTCAGCTTCACGGGACGCTACAAGCAGGTGCAGGCGACCGTCAACGGCAGCGGCGACCTCGACATCAATGCCGGCAACAGCGACAGCGTGGTGCTGGAAATGGTGGGGTCCGGGCGCATCGCCGCCAGCGGCAACACGAAATTCCTGCGCGCCGACCTGAGCGGCTCAGGCGACATCGATGCCGAGCACCTGGCCGCCGACAAGGCCAGCGTCAGCCTGCAAGGCTCGGGCCAGAGCACCGTCTTCGTGCGCGACGCCGCCAACCTGACCCTGCGCGGCAGCGGCGATATCCACGTGCACGGCAACCCGCGCCAGCGCGAGACCCAGAAAAGCGGGTCAGGCGATATCATCTGGCATTGATGATGACGGTTCTCTAACGACTCTTTTCCAGCCACGCCACCGCCTGCTCGCCGGCCGCCTTGCCTTGCGCCAGGCAGGCCGTCAGCAGGTAGCCGCCCGTCGGCGCTTCCCAGTCCAGCATTTCCCCCGCCACGAACACGCCCGGCATGGCGCGCAGCATGCTGCCGTCGATGCCGTCGAAATCCACGCCGCCGGCGCTGCTGATGGCTTCATCGATGGGGCGCGCACGCTTGAGCGTGACGGGCAGCAGCTTGATGGCGGCCGCCAGCCTGGATTCGTCGGCAAAGTCGGCCACGCTCAGGCATTCGCGCAGCAAGCCAGATTTCACGCCCTTGATGCCCAGACGGCTGTTCAGGTGGCTGGACATGGAGCGGGAACCGCGCGGGCGCGTCACTTCCTCGAACACGCGTTCATGCGTGTGGTCGGGCGCCAGGTCGAGCCAGATGGTGGTGTGGCCGTCGCGCGCGATCTGCTCGCGCAGCGCGGCCGATAAGGCATAGATCAGGCTGCCCTCGACCCCGCCCGCCGTGATGACGAACTGCCCCTGGCGCTTGATCATGCAGTCATCCAGGTCGCGTGCCGAGATGGCCACCGTCGCCAGCGGTTCGCCCGCATGGCGGCTGCTGAAATGCTCGCTCCAGTCCACGTCGAAGCCGCAATTGGCCGGCGCCAAAGGCGCCACGGCCACACCCTGCCCTTGCAGCAGGGGCACCCAGGCGCCGTCCGACCCGAGCCGCGCCCAGCTGCCGCCGCCCAGCGCCAGGATCACGGCGTCGAAGGCGCGCAGGCGCTCGCCGTCCGGCGTGGCGAAGGCCAGCTGGCCTTCGCGCCAGCCCGTCCAGCGGTGGCGCATGTGAAACTGCACGCCCGCTTCGCGCAGGCGGTGCAGCCAGGCGCGCAGCAAGGGCGCCGCCTTCATGTCCGTGGGGAAGACGCGGTTCGACGAGCCGACAAAGGTGTCCACGCCCAGGCCGTGCACCCAGTCGCGCACCTTTTGCGGGCCGAACTGGTCCAGCGCCGGTTTCACGCGGTGCGCCGGCCGGCCGTAGCGCGAGACGAAGGACTGGTAGTCTTCCGCGTGCGTGATATTCATGCCGCCGCGCCCTGCCAGCAGGAATTTGCGCCCCACGGAAGGCATGGCGTCGAACAGCTCCACCCTGGCGCCCTGCTCGACGGCCGCCTGGGCGGCCATCAGGCCGGCGGGGCCGCCGCCGATGACGGCGATGTGGAAGGGAGGACGGCAGGAATGGGTCATGGCATGCTGGAAGACGGTGAAAACCCCGGCATTTTAGTCGAGATCAGCCCAGCGGATGGCAAGAATGCCGAAAAATGATGCATACTGCGCGGACATGCCGCAGCGATCGGCACTTCGACTTCACGAGACAACGCGACGACAAGAGGAGAAACACATGGGCGCAGGATTCTGGATTTCCCGCTATTTGCTGGCCAGCTCGATCTTATTCATCATCCTCGCGGTGGTCGAATACAGCAAGGGCAGCACCAGCCAGACCGACATCCTCAGCGCGCTGGCCTGGTCGCTGGTGGCGTCGGCCATCTTCATCGGCTCGAAATACTGGCGTTATCGGAAGGCCGTCGCCTGCGCCGCGTGCAGCGGGGACAAGCCAAAAGCCAAGTCGCGATAAGAAAATGGCCGCTTCAGCGGCCATTTTCTTGCGCGGACATGCTCAGCCGCCTGTCACGGGCGGGAAGAACGCCACCTCGTCGCCTTCAGCGATCACGGTATCGGCATCGCACATCACCTGGTTATGCGCCATGCGCAGCGCGCGGCCCTGCGCCAGCGCGTATTCCCAGTTGCCGCCGCGGCCGATCAGCAGGGTTCTCACCTCGCCCACCGTCAGCGGCCCGGCTACTTCCAGTACTTCCTGGCCCGTGCCCACCAGCTCGCGCACGCTGGCGAAAAATCGCAGATTGATCTTCATCGATACTTCCTTAGTACAGCAATTCGTTAAACGGGATGAAGCGCAGCATGTCGCCGCGCGCGATCGACAGCCCCGGCGGGCAATCGATCAAGCCGTCGCCCCACACGGTGGACGTCAGCACGCCCGAACTCTGGTTGGCGAACAGTTCCAGTTCGCCGTCCTCATTGACCCTGGCGCGCAGGAACTCGTTACGCTTGTCCGCCTTCAGCCGCTCGAACGCGGCCGGCAGCTTGTAGCTGCGCGGCGCCAGGCTGCCCGCCACGCCTTGCAGGCGCAAAATGAACGGGCGCACGAACAGTAAGAATGTGACGAAACTGGAGACGGGATTGCCGGGCAAGCCGACAAAGAAGGCGTCCCGCACTTCGCCAAACGCCAGCGGCTTGCCCGGCTTGACGGCGATCTGCCACATGTTCAGCCGCCCTTCCGCTTCCACGGCCGGCTTGATGTGGTCTTCCTCGCCCACGGACACGCCGCCCGAGGTGATGATCAGGTCATTGCCCTGCGCCGCCTGCCGCAGCACGGCTTTTGTCGCTTCCAGGCTGTCGGGCACGATGCCCAGGTCCGTGATCTCGCAGCCCAGGTTTTCCAGCAGGCCCCGCAAGGTAAAACGGTTCGAGTTGTAGACGGCGCCCGGCACCAAAGGTTCGCCCGGCATGGCCAGCTCGTCGCCCGTGAAGAAGACGGCCACGCGCAGCTTGCGCAGCACCGGCACTTGCGCCAGGCCCACCGAGGCGGCCAGGCCCATTTCCTGGCTGCGCAGGCGCCGGCCCGGGCCGAGGATTTCGCCGCCGGCGCGGATATCCTCGCCCTGGCGGCGCACCCATTCGCCCGCGTGCGGCACGTGGTTGACCGTCACCACGCCGTCAAGCACCGTGCACTGCTCCTGCATCACGACGCAATCGGCGCCGTCCGGGAGCAAGGCGCCCGTAAAGATGCGCGCGGCCGTTCCCGGCTGCAAGGGCTGGCCCACGTGGCCGGCCGCGATGCGCTGCGACACGGGCAGGCTGGCCGCGCCGCTGGCGCAGTCACTGGCGCGCACGGCATAGCCATCCATCTGCGTGTTGTCGCGCTCGGGCACGTTCAGGGCCGACGTCTGCGCGGCCGCCAGCACGCGGCCGTTGGCGCGCATGGTGTCGACCAGCTCCACTTCGGCCACCGGGCGCGCCGCGCCCAGCATGAAGGCCTGCGCCTCGGCCACCGACAGCATGGCTTTGCGTTGTGCGGTCGGATCGTTCATCACAAGCCCGTGTTGGCGGCGATATACGCCTTCATTTTTTCCACGTCGGCATCCATCACGACGAACTTTTGCGGCAAGTCCTCGATGTTTTCGAAGCCGGCCGGCCGTTCCGCGTCCACGCCCAGCGCTTCGAGGATGGTTTCGTTGAACTTGGCCGCCAGCGCCGTTTCCAGCACGATCATCGGCACGTTCGGCTCCAGGTGCTCGCGCGCCACCTTGATGCCGTCGGCCGTGTGCGTGTCGATGGTGATGCCGTAGTCGTCGGCCACGTCGCGGATGGTGTCGAGGCGGTCCTGGTGCGTGGACTTGCCCGACTTGAAGCCGTATTTGGCCACCAGCTTGAACTCGTCGCCGTCGCTGCCAGGCTTGCCGGACAAGTCGAAGCCGCCGTGCGTTTCCACTTTCGTGAACAGGGCGCGCACGCGCTCGCTGTCGCGGCCCACGAGGTCGTAGACGAAGCGCTCGAAGTTCGACGCCTTCGAGATATCCATCGACGGGCTGCTCGTGTGGTACGTTTCGGCCGACTTGCGCACGCGGTAGACGCCCGTGCGGAAGAATTCGTCGAGCACGTCGTTTTCATTCGTGGCCGCCACCAGTTTCGAGATCGGCAAGCCCATCATGCGGGCGATATGGCCGGCGCAGATATTGCCGAAGTTGCCAGACGGCACCGTGAACGACACTTTTTGCTCGTTGCTGGTGGTGGCCGCCAGGTAGCCGCGGAAGTAGTACACGACCTGCGCCACGACGCGCGCCCAGTTGATGGAATTGACGGTGCCGATCTTCTGTTTCGCCTTGAACGGCAGGTCGTTCGACACGGCCTTGACCATATCCTGGCAGTCGTCGAACACGCCTTCGACGGCGATATTGTAGATGTTCGGGTCTTGCAGGCTGAACATCTGCGCCGTCTGGAAGGCGCTCATTTTCTTGTGCGGCGACAGCATGAAGACGCGGATGCCCTTCTTGCCGCGCATCGCGTATTCGGCCGCGCTGCCCGTGTCGCCCGAGGTGGCGCCGAAGATATTGAGTTCGGCGTCGTGCTTGGCCAGGGTGTATTCGAACAGGTTGCCCAGCAGCTGCATGGCCATGTCCTTGAAGGCCAGGGTCGGGCCGTTCGACAGGGCCTGCAGCATCAGGGTGGTCGATCCGCCCTTGACGACGTTTTCTTCGAGCACGCGCAGCGGCGTGATGTCGGCCGCGTTTTCGCCGGCGCGGGCGTTCTTGTAGACTGCCTTGGTATAGGTTTTCGCCGTCAGTGCCTTCAGGTCCGCGGCCGGGATATCGGTGGCGAACTTCTTCAGGATTTCGTAGGCCAGGTCGGCATACGACAATGTGCGCCAGGCATTGAGCTCGGCACCAGTGACTTGCGGGTAGTGTTCAGGGAGATACAGTCCGCCATCGGGGGCCAGGCCGCCCAGGAGGATGTCGGAAAATTGCTGCAGATTCGATGGCGCTTTGTCAGCGCGGGTAGACACGTAATGCATAGATTTGAAGAGTCCAGTTGAGCTGAGTGCGGTTGATCATGAATGGCAGCGGATATTATAGTGCCAGCCGCTCCCCAAGGCGAATCGCATGCGCACGCAGCCGTCCCGCGTCGCGCCCCTGTTGTCAAACAACAGCGCCGGGCAGAGGTGAAATCATTGTATTTTGGAAATTTTTGGTGATGCGGTCAACGTCCCGCATAAAGATCGGGCCGCGTACTGGCGCGTGCGCCTGATTTGCGCCACACTCGTACTTGTCGGCCCGCCTGCGGGTCATTCATGGAAGCGGTCATGTCGCTGAGTAAAAAACCGTATCTGCAAAGCGCCACGCTGCGCCCCGACGCCGTCGTCGACCTCGATCACTATCCATTCACCATCCCCGCCATCCGCGACTTTGTGCACATGGACTTTCACCGCGACGTGACGTTCTTCGTGGGCGAAAATGGCAGCGGCAAGTCGACCATGCTCGAAGCGCTGGCCGTGGGACTGGGTTTCGGCAAGGATGGCGGCACGCGCAACGTGCGCATCGCCCTGCCCTCGGACGAGGAATCGGGCTTGCATGCGCACTTGCGCCTGAGCAAGAGCTATAAAAAACCCGAGGATAGCTATTTTTTGCGCGCCGAAAGCTTTTTCAACGTCGCCACCTACATGGACGAGATGCCCGAATACCTGGGCAGCTACGGCGGCAAGTCGCTGCACGCGCAATCGCACGGCGAAGCGTTCATGGCGACCCTGATCAACAAGCTGCGGGGCAAGGGACTGTATCTGCTGGACGAACCCGAGGCGGCCCTGTCGCCCAGCCGCCAGATGGCGGCTTTATCGGTGATCCACCAGCTGGTGCAGGACGACTCGCAGCTGATCATCGCCACCCATTCGCCGATTCTGCTCGCCTATCCGAACGCGAAAATCCTGATGTTTACGGGCGGCGGCATCCATGAGGTGGCGTATGAAGACACGGAACACTATGCCGTGACGCGCGATTTTTTGAATCACTACCCGCGCAGGCTGGAGCAGTTGTTTGAGGAGGAGTGAGGTGTGGCTGTCGGTTTACTGCTTTGCTTATGTCGGCTTACGCCCTGCGGGCTAAGCCGACCTACGCCGACCTGCGCCGACATGCGCCGACCTGCGTTGCTTGCGTCATGGCGTAGGTCGGATTAGCGCTGCGCGCGTAATCCGACGCCGCCACCGGCGCATCAGCAAGCGGCGTGGTTGACTGTAATCACGTGGATGGCCAGGCCCCCAAGGACGTTTCCTTGTACTTGTCCTGCATGTCCGCGCCCGTCTGGCGCATGGTTTCGATGACTTCGTCGAGGCTGACGAAGTGCGTGCCGTCGCCCTTCAACGCCAGCGAGGCGGCCGTAATCGCTTTCACGGCGCCCATGCCGTTGCGCTCGATGCATGGGATCTGCACCAGGCCGCCGATAGGGTCGCAGGTCATGCCCAGGTGGTGCTCGATGCCGATTTCGGCCGCGTTTTCGATCTGCTCGTTCGTGCCGCCCAGGGCCGCCACCAGGCCGGCCGCCGCCATGGCGCAGGCCACGCCCACTTCGCCCTGGCAGCCCACTTCCGCGCCCGAGATCGAGGCATTGCGTTTGCACAGCATGCCGATGGCCGCGGCCGTCAGCATGAAGCGGCGCACGCCGCCGACCGGATCGCTGGGGCGGCAATCCTGCGCGTAGTAGCGCAGCACGGCCGGGATGATGCCGGCGGCGCCGTTGGTCGGGGCAGTGACCACACGGCCGCCGGCCGCGTTTTCCTCGTTGACGGCCATCGCGTACAGGCTGACCAGGTGCACGGCGTCGTGCGGCAAGTCGTTGGCGCGGTTGTCCGACGCCTTCGCTTCCTGCGCCAATCGCCACAGTTTGGCGGCGCGGCGCTTGACGTTCAAGCCGCCCGGCAGGTTGCCCGTCGTTTCCAGGCCGTGCGCGATGCAGTCGCGCATGACGTGCCAGATGCGGTCCAGTCCCGCGTTCAATTCCTCGTCGCTGCGCTTGACGCACTCGTTCGCGCGCAGCATTTCAGGGATCGACAGGCCGCTTTCTGCGCCATGCGCCAGCAACTGCTCCATGGTGTCGAAGGGGAAGACGACGCGGGCGGCAGCGGCCGATTCCACGGCCGCTTCGGCCTGGGCCTCGCCCGCCTCGCGGATAAAGCCGCCGCCGATCGAGTAATACACCTTGTCGACCCGGCTGCCGTCGGCCAGTTTCAGCGTAAAACGCATGCCGTTCGGGTGTTCGGGCAGCGATTCGCTCTTGTGCCAGATCAAGCCCGTGGCGGCCGTGAACGGCACCACGTGCGTGCCCAGCAGCGCGATTTCTCCGGCCGCCTCGATGGCGGCCAGCTTGCTGTCGACGGCATCGGGCGCCACGTCCTGCGGCGTTTCGCCCATCAAGCCCAGAATGACGGCCTTGTCGGTGGCATGGCCCACGCCCGTCAGCGCCAGCGAGCCATACAGGGCCGCCTCGACGCCCACTACCTGGTCCAGCGGACCGTATTCGACCAGAAAACGCCGCGCCGCCACCATCGGGCCCACCGTGTGGGAACTCGACGGCCCGATGCCGATCTTGAACAGGTCAAATACGCTCATATCCATGTAGTGTCTCTTTATATTAGTATGTTTTTATAAATGCTTGTGTGGGACTCAGGCCGCCTTGGCCGCCTGCCCCGCATCGACATTGGCCAGCATGTCCGTGACCATCTGCTCGACGCCGATCTGCGCCTTCCAGCCCCAGTCCGCGCTGGCCTTGCTGTCGTCCAGGCTTTGCGGCCAGCTGTCGGCGATGGCCTGGCGGCTGTCCGGCTTGTAGCTGATCTTGAAATCGGGGACCATGCGCACGATGGCTTTCGCCAGTTGCTCGGGGTTGAACGACACGCCGGCCACATTGTAGGACGAACGGATCTTGATCGATGCCGCCGGCGCGTCCATCAGTTCGATGGTGGCGCGGATGGCGTCGGGCATGTAGATCATCGGCAGCGTGGTGTTCGCATCGAGGAAGCAGTCATAGCGCTCGCCGCGCAAGGCCGCATGGAAGATGGCGATCGCGTAATCGGTGGTGCCGCCGCCCGGAGGCGACTTGTAGCTGATGATGCCCGGGTAGCGGATGCTGCGCACGTCCACGCCATACTTGTTGAAGTAGTATTCGCACAGGCGCTCGCCGGCCAGCTTGCTGATGCCGTACATCGAGGTCGGATCCATCACCGTCATTTGCGGGGTGTTCACTTGCGGCGTGTTCGGGCCGAAGGCGGCGATCGACGATGGCCAGAAGATGCGCAGCGGTTTGCCCGCTTCGCCCCGCTCGCGCGCCAGTTCCAGGATATTCAGCAAGCCATCCATGTTCAGGCTCCACGCCTTCAACGGGGCCGCTTCGCCCGTGGCCGACAGCATGGCCGCCAGCTGGTACACCTGGGTGATGCCTTCGTCGGCGATGATTTTCGCCAGGCCGTCCTTGTCCAGCACATTCAACTGCGCGTAGCGCTTGGCCTGGTACAGATTATTCGTGCCGATGTCGCTGGCGATGACGTTGTCCGCGCCGTGCTGCTGCGCCAGCGCGCCCACCAGTTCACTACCGATTTGGCCGTTTGCGCCAATGACTAAGATGCGTTCCATGCTATTTTCCTGAATTCTTGTTAGTTGGTCGTGGTAGTGGTGGTCAGCAGACCCAGTTCCTTGCCGGCCTGCTCGAAGGCGGCCAGCACCTGCACCAGCTGTGCGCGGGTGTGGGCGGCGGACAGCTGCACGCGCACCCTGGCCTGGCCCATCGGCACGACCGGGTAGAAGAAGCCCGTCACCAGCACGCCCAGTTCATACAGGCGGGCGGCGAATTTCTGTGCCACGGGCGCGTCGAACAGCATCACGGGAACCACCGGATGGGTGCCCGGCTTGATGGTAAAGCCGATGCGTTCGATCTCGCTGCGGAAGAACGCCGTGTTGTCATGCAGGCGGTCGCGCAGTTCCGTCGACTTGGCCAGGCGCTCCAGCACCGACAGCGAAGCGCCGGCAATCGATGGCGCCAGGGTGTTCGAGAACAGGTAAGGACGCGATTTCTGGCGCAGGGTGTCGATGACTTCCTTGCGCGCCGAGGTAAAACCGCCCATGGCGCCGCCCAGGGCCTTGCCCAGGGTGCCCGTGATGATGTCGATGCGGCCCATCACATTGTGGTGCTCGTGCGTGCCGCGGCCCGTCGCGCCCATGAAGCCGGAAGCGTGACATTCATCGATCATCACCAGCGCGCCATACTTGTCGGCCAGGTCGCAGATCTTGTCCAGTTGCGCGATCGTGCCGTCCATCGAGAACACGCCGTCCGTGACGATGACCTTGTGGCGCTTGCCGGCGGCAATCGCCGCTTGCAGCTGTACTTCGAGGTCGGCCATGTCGTTGTGGGCGTAGCGGTAGCGGCCGGCCTTGCACAGGCGGATGCCGTCGATGATGGAGGCGTGGTTCAGCGCGTCCGAGATGATGGCGTCGTTTTCATCGAACAGGGGCTCGAATACGCCGCCGTTGGCGTCGAAGGCCGCCGCGTACAAAATCGTGTCTTCGGTGCCCAGGAAGGCGGAAATCGCCTGTTCCAATTCTTTATGCACGGTTTGCGTGCCGCAGATAAAGCGCACGGACGACAGGCCGTAGCCGTATTTTTGCGTGGCGGCAATAGATGCTTCCTGCGTCTGCAGGTCGCCGGACAGGCCCAGGTAGTTGTTTGCACACATATTGATCAGGGTACGGCCGTCGTCGCACACCACTTCAGCGCCCTGGCGCGAGGCGATCACGCGCTCCGGCTTGTACAAGCCTTGCTGGCGCAGTTGATCGAGGTTCTGTTGCAGACCGCTGAAAAAGGTGTTCTTCGCTTGCTCGCTCATGATGATCCTTGTGTGTCCCTGTTGTATGCGTGTTGTATTGGCCGCCATAGGGGAAAAGCCGTCGCTTGACCGGTGCGCGCGCAATGCTGTACCGTGAAGCGCTGTTTGAAGTCTACACGTTTCCGTGATTCCCTTCAAAATCCACTATTTCGAACTGAAATTCAATATAGTGGATATTACCCAAGCCTTTTGAACTTTGCAAGCCACCTGCCGATGAAAACCAGCGTTTCGACCAATTCTCCCCCTGAAGTGGGTGCCACCCTGCAACGCCTGCGCCTGGCGCGCGGCCTGACACTCGAGGATTTGTCGCGCATCGCGGGCGTCTCGAAGTCCATGCTGTCGCAGATCGAGCGCGAAAAAGCCAATCCCACCATCGCCATTACGTGGCGCCTGGCCAACGCCCTGGGCGTGCAGATCGGCGAATTGCTGTCGAGCGCGGAAAAAGCCGTGGAAACCATCCGCATCACGGATGCTCATGAAACCCCCACCCTGCCCGGCGACCACGCGGGCTACGTGCTGCGCATCCTGGGGCCGATGGAACTGGCCGGCAAATACGAATGGTATGAAGTGACCCTGGCGCCCGGTGGCGAACTGGCCTCGCAGCCGCACGACCCGGGCACCACCGAGCATTTGACGGTCATCCACGGCAACCTGGAACTGGAAGTGGGCGCGGCGAAGAAAAAGGTCAAGAATGGCGGCACGGCGCGCTATCCGGCGGACCAGCCGCATATCATCCGTAATCTTGGGAAAACCGAGGGCAAGGCCCTGCTGGTGGTGATCCATCGATAAGGCACGCCTGCAGTGCGCAATATGTCCATATGGCTATGCTAAGATTTTAGTATAGACAAGATTTCCAGGCCTGGATGTCTTCGCAGAGCGTCGCGGCACATCCCGGCTCGCCCCTCCGCCACACTGCGCGCGGCATCCAGGCCTCCACCGCCCACACGGAGCCACAGCGATGACCATTTCCGACAGCACCACCACCTTCCACGACAAGAAAGTCGTCCAGTACGACCCCGACCTGCCGTTCGACGCCTCGCCCGGCATCGTCTACCGCCTGTCGCTCGAATACGACGACAAGCGCAAGATGGACGAGCTGATCGCCGGCTTTCTCGGCAAGGCCGACAAGGGCGCGCTCGAGGCGCTGATCATCGGCATGTGGGGCGACCCGTACGAATCGGGCGCCGACGAGGTGATGGCCGCGCTGATCGCCCAGGCGCCGCAGTTGCCGAAGCTGCGCGCCCTGTTCATCGGCGACATGACGTACGAGGAATGCGAAATCTCGTGGATCGTGCAAGGCAGCTACAAGCCCCTGCTGGACGCCTTCCCGCTGCTGGAAGAACTGCGCATCCGCGGCGGCAATGAGCTCGTCATCGAACCGTTCGCGCACCAGCACCTGCGCCGCTTCACCATCGAAGCGGGCGGCCTCGATCAAAAGATCGCCGAGGCGCTGGCGCAATCGAGCATGCCGCAGCTGGAACACCTGGAACTGTGGCTGGGCACGGACGACTATGGTTTTTCGGGCGACGTGGACCTGTACCGCAAGGTGCTGGCGCAGCTGACCGTGCCCACCCTGAAATATCTGGGCTTGCGCGACGCGGAAATCGCCGACGACCTGGCCGTCTGGCTGGCCGAGGAACCGCTGGCGGCGCAACTCGATACGCTGGACCTGTCGCTGGGCACCATCGGCGACCTGGGCGCCGTGGCCGTGCTCAATCACACGCAGCTGGGCAAGTTGAAGCGCCTGGACCTGTCGCACCACTACATCTCGGAAGAAAACCAGGCCAAGCTGAAGGCGCTGCCTTTCGAGGTGGTGCTGGACGACCCGCAGGAAGCGGACGAGGACGACGGCGAAAGCTACCGCTACGTGGCCGTGGGCGAATAAGCGGAGCTTCGCCCTTTGCACACGCAACTCACCCTGCTGGCGACACAGGGCAGCAAGCGCGTGCGCCTGATGCAGGCGGCGCGCGCCCAACTGCGCCTGCCGCCCGCGCAGGTGCTGGAATGGCGCGACTGGCTGGCGCAACCGGCGCTGCTGCAGCACGCATTGCGCCAGCCTGGCCTGTTGAAAATCGAGCCGCCCGGCGACGATGCCGCCGCCCATTTGCTGTTGCTGCAGGCGGGCTGCAGGCTGCTGGAGCGTCCGCCGGTCGCTGCGCCCGAACACGGCGAGCTGCTGGCCATGGATGCATGGTTTGCCGGCTTTACGTCGGCCATGGCGTCCGTGGCGGCGCAACTGGCTGATTTGCCGCAAACGCGCGTGCTCAATGCACCAGCCGAAATCAGCCGCATGACGGACAAGCTGGCCTGCCAGCGCCACCTGGCCGCGCACGGCGTGCCGATACCTGCCTTGCTGGGACCCGTGCACGGCTACGAGCATCTGCAGGCGCTGCTGCACCAGCATGACCTGGACCGCGTCTACCTGAAACCGCGCTACGGCTCGTCTGCATCCGGCGTCATCGCCTATCGCCGGAACAAGGCCGGGCGCCAGCAAGCCACCACCTCGGCCGCCTTGTCGCGGGCGGATGGCCGGACGCGTTTGTTCAACGTCAAACGCATGGCGCGCTACGAGACGACCGCCGACATCGCCGCCCTCGTCGACGCGCTGGCCGCGCAGGAGCTGTATGCGGAAAGGTGGCTGAACAAGCCCCGCTGCGGCGACAGCCATTACGACCTGCGCGTGGTGACCGTGGCGGGCCAGCCCGCGCACCGGGTGGCGCGCATCGGACAGCAGATGATGACGAATCTGCACCTCGACAACCTGCGCGGCGACGCGTCCGGCCTGCTGGACGCAGCCGACCTGGCCGCGCTGGAGCAAACCGCCGCCCTGGCCGCGCGCGCCTTCCCCGCCAGCCACGTGACGGGCTACGACCTCGTCGTGCGCCACGGCCAGGCCCATGTGCTGGAGGCGAACGCCTTCGGCGACCTGCTGCCAGGCTTGCTGTGGCAAGGCATCGATACTTACACGGCGCAACTGGCCCATGCTTAAAGAAACACCGACCATTCCCGACATGCACGCCGTCGTCGGCAGTCACGATATCGTCTTCATCACGCTCGATACCCTGCGCTACGACGTGGCGGAAGCGCTGTACGAGGCGGGCGAATTGCCCGTGCTGGGGCGCTTCTTGCCGCCCGGCGGCTGGGAACGGCGCCACTCGCCCGCCACGTTCACGTATGCGGCGCACCAGGCCTTCTTCGCGGGCTTCTTGCCCACGCCGGCCGCGCCGGGCCGCCATCCGCGCCTGTTCGCTTCCGCCTTCGCCGGCAGCGAAACGACGTCGCCGCACACGTTTGCCTTCGAAGAAGCCGACCTGCCCGCCGCGCTGGCCGCGCGCGGCTACCGCACCATCTGCATCGGCGGCGTGGGATTCTTTAACAAACAGACGGCGCTGGGCTCCGTGCTGCCTTCGCTGTTCCAGGAAAGCCACTGGAGTGCGGGCATGGGCGTGGCCGGCCGCCATTCGACCGAAAAACAGGTGGCGCTGGCCATCGACCGCCTGGCGGACGGTGCACAGCGCACCTTTTTATTCATCAACGTGGCCGCCCTGCATACGCCGAACCGCGCCTACCTGCCCGGCTGCCGCGCCGACAACCTCGACAGCCACGCGGCCGCCCTGCGCTATGTGGACGGCGCGCTGGCGCCCTTGTTTGCCGCCTGCGCCGCGCGCGCGCCCACGTTCGCCATCGTCTGCTCGGACCACGGCAGCGCCTACGGCGAAGACGGCTACCGCGGCCACAGGGTCGCCCACGACAGCGTGTGGAACGTGCCGTATGCGCACTTTTTCATCGCCCCCGATACCGATATACCTCCCAAGGAGTCCCCACCGTGAATCCATCCGAACAACCGGGCACCCTGGCGCAGCGCATGCGCCACACGCCCTACCAGGCGTATTCGTATTCCTACCCGCACAAGGCGGCCTACCGCGCCTTGCCGCAGGCGGCGCCCCTCGCGCCCCTGTGGGCGCGGCAGGACCGCTCCGCCCTCTTCGCCTACATCCACATCCCGTTTTGCGAGATGCGCTGCGGCTTTTGCAACCTGTTCGCCATGGCCCGTCCCGGCGCCGACATGGTCGAGCGCTACGTGCGGCAAGTGCTGGTGCAGATGCGCGCACTCAACGGCGCACTGGGCGAACGGCGCTTCGCCCGCTTCGCGCTGGGCGGCGGCACGCCCACCTACCTGTCGCCCGCGCAGCTGGACACCCTGCTGTGCGGCGCGCGCGACATCCTCGGCATCGACCTGCAGCACACGCCGGCCGGCATCGAAGCCTCGCCCGAAACCATCACGGCGGAACGCCTGGCGGTCTGCCGCGCGCATGGCATCGACCGCGTCAGCCTGGGCATCCAGAGCTTTGCCGCCGGCGAAATGCGCGCGCTGGCCCGCCCGCAGCAAAACGCCACCGTGCAGCACGCCATCGGCCTGATACGCGACGCCGGCTTTCCCACCTTGAACCTGGACCTGATCTACGGCATCGCGGGGCAAACCGTCGCCAGCCTGCTCGCGTCCATCGACAGCGCGCTGGCCTTCCGGCCCGAGGAAATCTACCTGTATCCGCTGTACGTGCGCGAGCAGACGGGTCTTGGAAAAGTGGCGCGGCGCCAGGGCGCGCAGTCGCTCAACCCCATCATGCTGGCGCGCGACGGCGACAGCCGCCTGGCCCTGTATGCGGCCGCGCGCGACCATTTGCGCGCCCAGGGATACGAGCAGGTGTCGATGCGCATGTTCCGCGCGCCCCACGCACCGGAACAAGACGGCCCTTCGTACTGCTGCCAGAACGACGGCATGGTGGGCCTGGGCGCGGGCGCCCGCTCCTACACATCGCGCCTGCATTATTCGAGCCAATACGCGGTGGCGCGGCTTGATACCATCAACATCATCGACAACTACCTGGCGCTCGACGAGGCGCGCTTCGCGCAGGCCGAACACGGTTACCAGCTCGATGACGAAGAACAGCGCCGGCGCTACGTGATCCAGTCGCTGCTGACGGAACCGGGCCTGGACCGCGACGCCTACGCGGCGCGCTTCGGCTCCCGCTGCGAAGCAGACCTGCCGCAGCTGGCCGAGCTGCACGCGCTGGAATTGGTGGAGGAAGACGGTCCGCTGCTGCGCCTGAATGACCGGGGCTACAGCTACGCCGACACCATCGGCCCTTGGCTGGCATCCGATACGGTGCGCGCGCTGATGGCCGAAGGCGGCCAGGCGTGCTGACAGCGCAAGCACCAACGCTGTCCCTGCTGTACCGGGGCACGCTATCGAGCTGCAACTACGCCTGCGGCTACTGCCCGTTCGCCAAGAAGCGCGACAGCCGCGCCACACTGGCCCGCGATGCGCGCGAAGTGGCGCGCTTTAGCAGCTGGGTGGCGGCGCAAGACCGGAACATCAGCGTGCTGTTTACGCCCTGGGGCGAAGCGCTGGTGCGGCGCCACTACCGGAACGCGATGCAAACCCTGGCCAGCCTGCCGCACGTGCGCCAGGTGGCGCTGCAGACGAATCTGTCCGGCCCCTGGACTGGCTGGAGAACATGGACGGGCTGGAAAAGGTCGGCCTGTGGTGCACCTATCACCCGGACCAGACGACCTTGTCCCGCTTTCTCGCCCGCTGCGCGCGGCTCGATGCCATGGGCGTGCGCTATTCCGTCGGCGTCGTCGCCATGAACGAGCACCTGGAGGCCATCCGCGGCCTGCGCGCGGCCCTGCCCGCCCACGTCTATCTGTGGCTGAACGCCTACGACCGGCGTGGCCCCGGCTATTACAGCGAACAAGACCTGGCCGAACTGGACGCCATCGACCCGTGGTTCGCGCACAACCGCCGCCCGCCGCCCTCGCGCGGCAAACCGTGCCTGGCGGGCGAGACGTCGCTATCCGTCGACGGCGACGGCGAGCTGGCGCGCTGCCACTTCGTGCCCGAGCGGCTGGGGAATCTGTACGTGGATGAACTGGAAGACATGCTGCAGGAACGCTCCTGCCCCCGCTTCAAGTGCGATTGCTATATCGGCTATGCGCAGCGCAAGGATTTGCCGTTTCAGACGGTGTTTGGGGAGGGGGTGCTGGCGAGGATTGCGGAAGCAGGCCAGCGTAGGTCGGATTAGCGGCGGCACGCCGCGTAATCCGACACATTGTTGGCGCTGGCGGTGTCGGATTACGCGCTGCGCGCTAATCCGACCTACCGCCTTACTACCTGATTACTGCGCCGCCACCTTGGCCGGCTCAGGCGCCGTCACCGGCGTCATCTTCAGCGAACGGCTGAGGAAGCCCCAGCGGTCCGCCACTTCTTCGATCTGCTTGGTCGTCGGCTTGCCGGCGCCATGGCCAGCCTTGCTTTCGATGCGGATCAGCACGGGCGCCGGACCGCCTTGCGCTGCCTGCGCGGCGGCGGCGAACTTGAAGCTGTGGGCCGGCACGACGCGGTCGTCGTGGTCGGCCGTCGTGATCATCGTGGCCGGATAGCAGCCGCCCGCCTTCAGGTTGTGCAGCGGCGAGTATTTCACCAGCGCCTTGAATTGCTCTGCGTCGTCCGACGAACCATAGTCAGGCACCCAGCCCCAGCCCACGGTGAACTTGTGGAAACGCAACATGTCGAGCACGCCCACCTGCGGAATCGCCGCGGCGAACAGGTCCGGACGCTGCGTCATGGCCGCGCCGACCAGCAAGCCGCCATTGCTGCCGCCGCCGATCGCCAGCTTCGATGGCGAGGTGACCTTGTTGTCCACCAGCCATTGCGCCGCGCCAATGAAATCGTCGAAGACGTTTTGCTTGTTCAGCTTGGTACCAGCCTGGTGCCAGGCTTCGCCGTATTCGCCGCCGCCGCGCAGGTTGGCCATCACGAAGACGCCGCCCATTTCCACCCAGGCGAGATTTGCCACGGAGAAGTTTGGCGTGAGCGAAATATTGAAGCCGCCATAGCCGTACAGATAGGTCGGGTTCGAACCATCCAGCTTCATGCCTTTTTCGAGACGATGAACATCGGCACCTTGGTGCCGTCGCGGCTGGTGAAGAATTGCTGGCGCGTTTCAAAGGCGTTCGGGTCGAAATCGACCGTTGGCTGGCGGTACACCGTGCTTTTGCCCGATTTCATGTCGTAGCGGTAGATGGTCGCCGGCGTCGTGAAACTGGCGAACGAGTAGAACGTTTCCGTGTCGCCACGCTTGCCCGCGAAACCACCGGCCGAACCGATGCCCGGCAAGGCCACTTCACGCACCAGCTTGCCTTTCAGATCGACGATCTTGATCTGCGTTTGCGCATCTTTCAGGTAGTTAAGCACCAGCTGGTTGTTGATCAGGTTGACGGCGACCAGGGTTTCCGCCGCTTGCGGCACGATCTCTTTCCAGTCGGCAGGCGCAGGTTTGCGCGTGTCGATGGCGATCACGCGCGATTTTGGCGCCTTGTTGTCCGTCTTGAAGAAGAACACGGGACCGTCATTGTCGATGAACGAGTAGGAAGCGTCGAACTCCTCCAGCAAGCCCACCACCTTGGCGTTCTTCTGGCGCAAGTCCTTGTAGAAGACGCGGTTCTTGCGTTCCGTTCCCTGCGTGGCCGTGATGATCAAATAATTGCCATCGTCGCTGACGGTGCTGCCGCCGAACGCCCATTCCTTCTGGTCGGGACGGTCGAAGACGAGCACGTCGTCGCTTTGCGGCGTGCCGATCTTGTGGAAGTACAATTTCTGGAAGTAATTGATATCGGCCAGCTTGGTGGCTTCGTTCGGCGCGTCATAGCGGCTGTAGAAGAAACCGGTGTTGTCCTTGGTCCACGAGGCGCCCGAGAACTTGGCCCACTTGATGTGGTCCGTCAAATCCTTGCCCGATTCGATGTCGCGCACTTTCCACTCGTTCCAGTCGGAACCGGAGGCGGACGTGGCGTAGGCCAGGTATCTGCCGTTCGGGCTGATCGAGGTGCCGGCCAGCGCCACCGTGCCGTCCGTCGACAGGGTGTTCGGGTCCAGCAGCAGACGTGGCTCGTCGGACAGCTTTTTCACCGTGTACAGCACGGCCTGGTTTTGCAAGCCGTCGTTGCGGCTGTAGAAGTAGCGGCCACCCTGTTTCGTTGGCGTAGAGAAACGCTCATAATTCCACAGCTTGGTCAGGCGCTGCTTGATCGCGGCGCGCTCGGGGATCGTGCCCAGGTACGATTGCGTCAGCTTGTTTTGCGCCGCCACCCATGCGCCCGTTTCCGCGCTGTTGGCGTCTTCCAGCCAGCGGTACGGATCGGCGATGGTGGTGCCGAAATAGCTGTCTTGCTGATCGACTTTTTTGCTGACCGGATACGTCACGGGGGCGCCATCGCCGGCAGGACAGGATTGTGCCAGGGCATTGCCACCGAAAGCGGCCAGCAAGCTGCATATGAGGGTTGCACTACGTAATTGCATGGGTTGTTTGTCTCATTGTTGGATGTCGAGGAAAGCAGGCCGCGCACACATGCCACGGCTGCCCATGTTGACTTTCGCCAAGAGAAATCATAGCGCGGATTACCACTTTTAAAGCACAGTTATCCGATGGATTTACCGTCTTTTGTTTGGCAAATTTAGATGGATTGCCATGATAAATCTCGCTTTTGGCGGAATCGGCAAACTGACGTTCATACAAGAAACTTTATCAAAAGAAAAGTCGTTTCATCAAGCTGTCATAAATCTTCTTTACTATCAGCAACATGTTCATGGCCCGTCCAGAGGCCGTGCCGCCACATCCGCCTATGTACACTCTCGCCCTCCCTTCCGCCACCGCCGCGCCTGCCCCCGCGACGCCATCGAACGTGGCTTACCTGAAGCCGCCATCGGCCAGCATGACCATCGAAGGGACGGATGCCTTGCACGAGATTCTGGCGGGCCGCAAGCTCAGCGCGCTGTTCCAGCCCATCATCCACATGCACAGCGGCGACATCATCGGCTACGAGGGCTTGATACGGGGGCCGTCCGACAGCCCCCTGCACGCGCCGATGAATCTGTTCAAGGTGGCGCGCGCGCATGACCTGACCCTGGAAGTGGAACACCTGTGCCGGCAAGTGGTGCTCGAACGCTTTGCCGAACTGCAGCTGCCAGGAAAACTGTTTCTCAACGTCAGCCCCGAGTGTTTGTTGCTGCGCAATGCGCGCCATGGCGAAACCCTGGAATACATCGAGCACATCGGCATCAATCCGGACCGGGTCATCATCGAGCTGACGGAAAACCAGCCCACCTATGACTACGAGCTGATGCGCGAAGCGGTACTGCATTACCGCAACATGGGTTTCCAGATCGCCATCGACGACCTGGGCGAAGGCTTTTCCAGCCTGCGCCTGTGGTCGGAACTGCGGCCTGAATACGTGAAGATCGACATGCATTTCATCCAGGGCATCAATAACGACCCCGTGAAACTGCAGTTCGTGCGCTCGATCCAGGAAATCGCGGAGAAATCGGGCACTTTGGTGATCGCCGAAGGCATCGAGGCGCAGACGGAATTGCTGGTCTTGCGCGACCTGGGCGTGGCGTTCGGCCAGGGTTATCACCTGGGCCGGCCCAACATGGTGCCGGCGCGCGCCCTGCCGGCCGAAGTGGTGCAGGCGCTGGGACGCAACGGCGTGGCCGTGTATCCGCAGCGCAGCAGCCTGGAAAAGAACGGCGCCACCATCCGCAAGCTGCTGCACCGCGTGGCGGCCGTGTCGCCGCAACTCAACAACAACGAGGTGTACGACATCTTCCTGAAGGAACCGAAGCTGATGATCATCCCCGTCGTCGACGACGGCGTGCCGCTGGGCCTGATCAGCCGCTTCGAAATGATCGACCACTTCGCCCGCCCTTACCAGCGCGAACTGTACGGCAAGAAATCGTGCAGCCTGTTCATGGATGCCACGCCCCTGATCGCCGACCACGAGACGAGCTTGCAGGAACTCAGCTACACCATGGTGCAGTCCGATGCCCACCACCTGTTCAACGGCTTCATCATTACCGAACACGGCCGCTACCTGGGCATGGGCACGGGCCACGACCTGATGCGCGAAATCACGCAGATGCAGATCAATGCGGCCCGTTACGCGAACCCCCTCACGCAACTGCCCGGCAACGTGCCCATCAACGAGCATATCGACCGCCTGTTGCACAGCGCTGCCCGCTTCTGGGTCTGCTATTGCGACCTCGACCACTTCAAGCCCTTCAACGATGTGTACGGCTACCGCAAGGGCGACGACGTGATCCAGCTGACGGGAGAAATCCTCAGCGGCCATTGCGACCCCAACCGCGACTTCATCGGCCACATCGGCGGCGACGATTTCATGATCCTGTTCCAGAGCGAAGACTGGGAAACGCGCTGCCAGGCCATGCTGGACGACTTCGCGGCCGCCATCCTCGCCTACTACAGCAGCAGCGACTGCGAACGGGGCGGCTACATCAGCGAAGACCGGCAAGGCAAGAAAGTGTTTTATTCCTTGATCAGCCTATCCTTGGGCGCGATCAAGGTCGAGGCGCACCAGTACTACACGCACCACCAGATCGCCACGCAGGCGGCGGAAGCGAAGAAACAGGCGAAGAAAATCCACGGCAACAGCCTGTTCCTGGACCGGCGGCAAGGCGCGGCCGTGGCGCGTATGGATGGGTAGCCAGGGTTCAACGGCGCATCAAATACGCACGAGGTCAGCAAACGCATTGTTGCTGCGCGCATCGGACACGAATGCCAGGCTGACGTGCGCGCCATCGCGGCGCGCCTGCACGCGGTAGCTGCCCGCCGGCACGTCCACGAACAGGCCGCCGTATGCCGTGTCCGGTTCCAGGCCGCCGCCCGTGACGTCTTCCCCGGCGCCGATGAAGACGCGGCCCGAGGCCACGGCCAGGTGCACGCTCGCATGCGGCTCGGCAAGTTCGGCGTGCAAGGCGATGTCATACGCGCCGTCGCCGCCCACGTTGAAAAACGCCGCCTGGCCCGCATTCACGGCCGCCAGTTCCGCGCTGGGGAGGCTCCACCAGTCGCAGTCATCGTCGAGCTTGTGGCGCAGGAGGGCCGGGTCGAACACGCACAAGGTCGCCGTGCCGGTCACAATGCGGACGGAGATGCCTGCCGTCATGCGGCCGGAGGCGCCGGTCCCAGCAGGGGCTGGCTCTCCACGTACTGCGCGCTCGCTTGCGCCTGCCACGGGAAGTGGCCATCGCGCGACGGCCAGACGATCTGGTACAAGGTAAAATCATCGCCCTGGTAATACCAGCGCGCATAGCCGACATAGTTGCGGTATTGCTCGACGGGCACGCGCACGAAGGCGCACGGATGGCCTTCCAGCAAGACCTCCGTGGTGGCCGTGAAATCCGTGATGGCGCCGCTGCGCACGGCATCGAGCGCCACGTCGAGTATCTGGTGAGCCATGGAGCGCGGCAAGCCCATGATGAGAAATTCCGGCTGGCCAAAGCTGTGGCCGGCGCCTATCGTGAAGGCATAGCCGGGACCTTCTTCGTCAGCACTGATATGCACGCCATGCCAGCCGTGCGTGGCGATGTCGTCGATGACTTTTTGCTCGGATGCATCCTCGCCTGCCTGCCTTACCATGTTCCACCTTTCACTGTGCCGAAAACCGCGCCGCTTTCGCGGCATGCTCTTTGGCAATTATCGCATGCAGTGCGCATCCCTGCGCGCACGGGGCTGGCGCTTCAGTCGGGCGGCAGCGGCGGCGAGCGCACCTGGTGCCATTGCCGCATGCGCCGCTGCGCCTCTTCCAGCTGTGCCGGCTCCAGCCTGGCGGCCGCCGCTTCCCGTGCCCTGGCCGCTCCGCTGTCGCCGCCCTCGGCCGCCAGCGCCAGCCACATGTAGCCGCAGACGGGATCCTTTTCCACGCCGCGCCCGCTGTTGTACATGCCGCCCAGATTGTACTGCGCCAGCGCATGGCCCTGGCCGGCCGCGCGCGCATACCATTGCACGGCCTGGCCATCGTCTTGCGGCACGCCATGGCCGTTCGCATACATGACGCCCAGGTTGTTTTGCGCGCTGGCATCGCCCTGCTCGGCCGCCGTGCGGTACCAGCGCACGGCGCACACCTCGTCGCGCTCCACGCCCTGGCCATTCGCATACATCACGCCCAGGTTGAACTGCGCATTCGACGCGCCCTGGGCCGCCGCCTTCGCATACCAGTCCAGCGCCTGGCGCAAGTCGCGGGCGACGCCGCGCCCGCCCGCAAACATGCCGCCCAGATTGTATTGCGCCATGCAATGGCCTTGGGTCGCGGCGCGCCGGTACCAGGCGACGGCGCGCGCCTCGTCCCGGTCCACGCCCTGGCCGCGCGCCAGCATCAGGCCCAGGTTGAACTGGGCGTCGGCGTCATCCTGCTCGGCCGCCCGCTGCAGCCAGGCGTAGGCGCGCAGCTGGTCGGGCGCCACGCCCAGGCCTTCCGCATACGCCACGCCAAGCTGACGCTGCGCCACGGCCAGGCCCTGGGCGGCAGCCTGGCGGAACCAGGCCAGTGCCTGCGTATCGCTTTGCGCCACGCCCTGGCCCCGCTTGTAGACGAGGCCCAGGTTCAGCTGCGCCTGCGCATCGCCCTGCAAGGCGGCCTTGCGGAACCAGGCCAGGGCCAGCGCATCGTTCTTCTTCGCGCCCATCCCTTGCGCATAGGCTTCTCCCAGCAAGGATTGCGCGCTCGCCACCCCCTGTTCGGAGGCGCGGTAAAACCACGCCAGGGCCAGCTCGTCGCTCTGCAGCACGCCGCGCCCCTTGCGGTACATCTGCCCCAGGTTTTGCTGGGCCGAGGCATCGCCCTGGGCGGCCGCGCGGCGGAACCACAGCACGGCGTCCTCGTCGCTCTGCGCCACGCCGCGGCCGTGGTAATACAGGGCGCCCAGGTGGTTCTGCGCGAAAGCCAGCCCCTGCAGCGCGGCCAGGCGTAGCCAGACAAAGGCGCGCGCATCGTCCTGCGCCACGCCCTCGCCCTTCTTGTACATCAATCCCAGGTTGAACTGGGCATAGGCATTGCCCTGCTCGGCAGCCGTGCGGAACCAGATATACGCTTCGTGGCTATCTCTGGCAGTATGGTGCTTGTCCATGTGCGCCCCCATCCACATTGCGCTTGCCGGCAGCACGCGCAAAACGGCGGCCCAGGGCGGCGAAATCGTGTGTTGCTTAAATTTTAAATTCGATGCGGGGAAAGGACTTGAGCAGGCTCAAATGAAATAACAAAATTATATCGTTTTGATGAGCCCGCTTGGATGCGATACGCCGGTCAGCGGCGCGATGGATGCTTTTGCAGGAATTGCGGCACCTTGGCGGCGGCCAGCTTGTTCAGCGACACCAACAGGTCGGCGTCGACATCGGCGATGCCATAGCTGCTGCGCAGGTGGCGGCCGATATGGATCAGCACTTGCGCCGCCACTTCCGCATCGGACTCGGCCCTGTGGGCGGCGCTCTTGAAGGCGATGCCCAACTGGCTCGACAGCAAGCCCAGCTTGTAGCTGGACAGGCCGGGAAACACGCGGCGCGACAGTTTCAAGGAACATACGAGCGACTGGTGCGCCGGCGTCAGGTTCAGCCTGGCGCTTTCCGCGCGCAGGAATTTCTCATCGAAGCTGGCATTGTGCGCCGACAAGGCATCGCTGCCGATGAAGTCCAGCAATTGCGGCACCACCTCGGCCACGGGCGGCGCCTTGTCCACCATGGCCTGCGTGATGCCCGTCAAGCCCGTGATGAACGCGGGAATGCGCGCATTGCAGTTGATCAGGGTCACATAGCGGTCCGTGATCTGCCCGCCCTCGATGCGCAAGGCCGCCACTTCCGTGATGCGGTCGCCCATGTCGGGAGACAAGCCGGTCGTCTCGAAGTCGATCATGACGATCGGTTTGTCAAACACATTCATGGGGTAAGGCTCTTTCTGCAATGCTGCGGTGGGCCAGCTTAGCCGAACTTGCGCACGGCGTCCAGCGCGAGTCCCGCACCAATACTGCCGAACAAATCGCCTTCGACCTTGCGCGCGGCCGGCACCAGGGCGGCGATCTTTTCGCGCAGCAAGCGCACGCCGGAAGAGCCGCCCGTGAAGAATACGGTGTCGACGGCTTCCGGCGCCACGCCCGCGTCGCGCAGCAGCCGCAGCACGGTTTCTTCCACGGAACCGCACAGGTGGCCGATGGCGTCGTCGAATTGCGTGCGTTTGAGCAACAGGCTTTGCGCGGGCGACAAACGGTCCAGCTCCAGCTGTACCTCGGCCGCGTCGGACAGGGCGATCTTGCCCTCTTCCACCTTCATGGCCAGCCAGTGGCCGGCCCGCTCGTCGATCAGCTTTTGCAAGCGCCCCATCTTGTCTTGCTCGCGCGCATCGCGGCACACGTCGGCCAGCTGCACCCATATCTTCTTCGTGTAGGCCAGGTTGATCGTGTGCCAGGTCGCCAGGTTGAAATAATAGCTGGACGGCACTTCGCTATTGTTGTGCAGGCGGCTGCCGTAGCCAAGCAAGGGCATGACGGAAGACAGGCTCAGGTATTTATCGAAGTCCGTGCCGCCGATGTGCACGCCGCCCGTGGCGAGGATGTCGTCGCGGCGCTCGGCCTTTTCGCCCGCTCCGGCGACAGGCGCACCAGCGAAAAGTCGGAGGTACCGCCGCCGATGTCGGCGATCAGTACCAGCTCTTCCCTGGCGATCTGCGACTCGTAGTCGAAGGCGGCGGCGATCGGTTCGAACTGGAAGGCGACGTCCTTGAAGCCGACGGAGCGGGCCACTTCGGCCAGGGTGTCCTGCGCCAGCTGGTCGGCCTGCGCATTGTCGTCGATAAAGAAGACGGGACGGCCGAACACGGCGGACGAGAATTCGCGGCCTGCGGACTGCTCGGCGCGGCGCTTCACTTCGCCAATGAATTGCGCCAGCAACATGCGGAACGGCAAGGCACGGCCGCCCACTTCCGTCTGGCCATCGATGAGGCTGGTGCCCAGCAAGCTTTTCAGCGAGCGCATCAGACGGCCCTCGTAACCGGCCAGATAGCCGGCCAGCGCCGCGCGGCCAAAACTGACTTCCTCGTCTTCCGCATTGAAGAAGACGACGGACGGTAAGGTCGTCTTGCCATCTTCCAGGCCGAGCATGGTGCTCTGCCCGGGACGTGCCCAGCCTACCGTGGAATTTGACGTGCCGAAATCGACGCCGCAAGCATTGGCCATGTCGACCCTTCCCTGAATAAAGGGGCGTTATGTTATCAGAACGCACGCCATTGCACCAGAAAAATACTTCCGGCTGGGCCAAGACAACAAGCTTGCTTTGCATCAAGTACCCGCCGCGCGCAAAAGCTACTCTTTGGAAATTGATGCCGAGCAACTCGGCAAGCTCCCGGAGATCATCATGTCCCTCGCCCCCTGCGCCACCTGCCCGCCGCCAGCCTGGCCGCCTTCCTCGTTTGCCTGGCCGGCTGCGGCGGCGGGGGCGGCACCGATACGCAGGCATCCGGCGGCTGCTCGCTGCACAGCACGGCAGGCTGCGGCGGCAGCCTGCCGCCGCCGATCACGCCGCCCGTCACCCCGCCTGTCACGCCGCCCGTGACGCCCCCGGTGATTCCGCCCGTCACGCCGCCTGAGCCGGCCAGCCTGGCCAGCGCCGTCAACCTGGTGTTTTCCAGCACGGAACTGGCCTCCGCGGGCCTGGCCGGCAGCGAAGTGGCCGTCACGGCCCTCGTCAAGGATGGCGCCAACCTGGCCTTGCCAAACGCCAAGATTTCCTTTGCGGCCGATTCCGGCATCCTCGGCAGCGTCGACGCCGTCACGGACAAGAACGGCCAGGCGCGCGCCCTGCTGGGCACGGGCGGCGCCAACAGCAACCGCAGCATCACCGTGACGGCGCATGTGGGCACGCGCAGCGGCAAGGGCACGGTGGCCGTCACGGGCAGCAGCGTGGAATTGCTGGGGCCGTCCGCCTTGATGCTGGGCCAGGGCGCCGACCTTACCGTCACCGTGCGCGACTCGGCGCGCAAACCCGTGGCCGGCGCCGCCATCGCCTACAGCACGGGCGCCGGCAACGGCGTGCGTGTCAAGGACGGCGGCGCGGCGCTCAGCAATGCGCAAGGCCAGCTGGTGCTGCGCCTGACGGCAGGCAGCCTGGGCAAGGATGCCGTGTCCGTCAGCGCGCTGGGCGCCGCCGCCACGCAAGCGTATGCCGTGGCCGGCAGCGACCTGCGCCTGAGTCCGGCCGTGGGCCAGGACGCCAATGGCGCGGACGTGCTGCCGGAAGTGGCCACCCTCACATGCCAGCCCATCGACGCGCGCTACGACAAGGCGGGCGTGGCGCAATCGGGCAGCGCCAGCCTGTCGACCACGCGCGGCGGCCTGTTCGCGGACAACGCCTGCAGCCAGGCCCTGCCTGCCAGCTTGACTTTTAGCAATGGCAACTTGCCGCGCAGCTATGTGCAATCGGCCAACGCGGGCGTGGCCACCATCACGGTTTCCGTGGCGGGCGGCCCCTCGGCGCAGACGCGGCTGGAATTCGTCGCGCCATTGAGCCCTGCCAGCAAGCTGGCCGTGCAGGCGGAACCGGCCGTGCTGCGCGCGAATACGGCCACTTCGGCGGCCACGGCCGACAACGCCAGCACCAGTATGAGCACAAGTATCAGCACAATCAGCGCCGTGGTGCGCGATGGCCCGGCGAACAACCTGGTCAAGAAGGCGCCCGTCGTGTTTACCATCTTGAGCGACCCCAGCGGCGGCTACCTGCGGCAGGCGGGCCGGGTGCTGACGGGCAGCGACGGCCTGGCGCGCGCCGAATACGTGGCGGGACCGGCCGACAGCGGCCGCGACGGCGTGCTGATCCAGGCACAAATCGAAGGCGCCCCGCAAGCGGCGGCCACGGCACTCGTGCGCCTGACGGTGGCGCGGCAAGCGCTGTCGATCAAGCTGGGCACGGGTAGCCTGCTACGCGAATATTCGGCCAGCGTGCTGCAGAAGGACTTTGCCGTGTTCGTCTCGGACAGCGCCGGCAATGCCGTGCCCGGCGTCGCCATCACGGCCGCCGCCTGGCCCAGCCGCTATGCCAAGGGATTGTATACGTGGCAAGCGGACAAGCCCGAATTCCCCGACACGGGCGTCTGGCGCCTGGCCCTGCCCCACTACAGCTGCGCCAACGAGGACGTTTTGCGCAATGGCATTTTTGACGCCGCCTACGACCGCAACGGCAATGGCGTGCTCGACCCGGGCATCCCCCTGACCGTCAGCGCCAGCGGCCTGAGCGACGCGCTGGGCATGGCCACCGTCACCATCAGCTATCCGCGCAACTTTGCTTCCTGGGTGGACGTCGCCCTGACCGTGCGCGGCAGCGTCAGCGGCACGGAAGCGAGCACGACGGCGGATCTGCCATTGCCCGCCCTGGCCAGCGATTTCAGCGCCCGCCGCGTGGACCCGCCGGGACGCCTCAGCCCGTATGGCAGCGGCCCCTGCGACAGTCCCGATTGAAGGACAAGCATACCACTTGCCATTCAATCAAATTTTTTGCAACATAGACAATAAAACAGTCTTGCCACATGGAAATATTTTCGCTATGCTCATTCTGCCCGCCCAGGCCGCCACAAGCGGCCGGGCCTGCAGGAATACTTTGAGACAGGTTGCTTGCCAAACCAATATGCGAAAAAAGAATACTGTAGCCCGGACACCCAGCACCGCCGCCCGCGCCATACCCGGCACCGGACGGCGCGTGACTTCGTATGACGTGGCCCTGCTGGCCGGCGTGTCGCAATCGGCCGTGTCGCGCTGCTTCAAGCCGGGCGCCAGCGTCTCGCCCGCCACCCACGCCAAGGTCATGCAGGCGGCCATCACCCTCGACTACATCCCCAACGCGGCCGCGCGCAGCCTGATCACGCGGCGCTCGAACCTGGTGGCCGTCATCATTTCCAACCTGGCCAATCTGTACTATCCGCAAGTGTTGTCCGACCTGAGCCAGCAAATCGCCCGCCAGGGCAAGCGTCTACTGTTGTTTACGCTGGAGCGCGAAGCGGACGTCGGCAGGGTCTTGAGCGATGTATGGCAATACCAGGTCGATGGCGCCGTCGTGGCCGCCTTCCTGTCGGACGCGCAGATGGCCGAATTCGCCCGGCGCGACGTGCCGCTGGTGCTGTTCAACCGCAGCCCCCGCGAGCACGCCGTGCATGCCGTGCTGTGCGACCAGGGGAAGCGGCGCGCCTGCTCGTCTCGCGCCTGGCCGAGGCCGGCCACCGCCAGTTCGCCGTCATCGACGGTCCCGGCGACTCGGCCGTGGCGCAGGAACGCAAGGCCGGCGTGCTGGACCGGCTGTTCACACTGGGCTTGCCCGCGCCCATCGTCGTCAGCGGCAACTACGATTACGCCAGCGGCGGACGCGGCTTGCGCAAGGTCATCGACCGCCTGGGCCGCGTGCCGGACGCCGTCATTTGCGGCAACGACATCATGGCCATCGGCTGCCTGGACACGGCGCGCCACCAGATGGGCATCCAGGTGCCGCTGCAGATGTCCGTGGCCGGCTTCGACGCGCTGGAAGCGTCGGGCTGGCTCAGCTACGACATCACCACCCTGCGCCAGCCCGTGCAAAAGATGGCCACCGATGCCGTCGCCATGCTGAGCGAGCTGATGGAACGGCGCGGCGGCATCGCCGAGCGGCGCCGCTATTGCTCGTATCTGGTGGAGGGGAGTACGGCCAGGCTGACCAGCGAACCTCAGCGTTTCGGCATGATGGCCGCCGCCTGAAAACAAAAAACCTCGCATCGCTGCGAGGTTTTTGAGTTCTGCGGCAATAAATATCAACCGAAGATCTTGCCCTTGAGCATATTCAAGCCTTGGCTGACGAGGTCATTGCCTTCAGGTACTTGACCGTTCGGCGTCAGCTTGTCGATCAGCTGGGGCAGCAAGGCGGCCAGGCCGCCCGAGGCCGCGTCCGGGGCGACGCCCGCTTTTTCCGCGATCTGCGTGATCGTGTCGGCGCCCAGCGCATCCTTGATCTGGTCGCCGGAGACGGGCGCATTGGCGCCGGTGCCGATCCAGCTGGCCACCTGGTCGCCCAGGCCGCTTTCCTGGAATTTCTGCAGCAGGCCGGGCAAGCCGCCATGCTGGTTGACCAGCTCCATCACGCTGGCCATCAATCCCGATGGGGCTTCCCCGTCAGCACCCTTGTTGCCCAAAGCGCTCATCGCCTGTCCTGCAAGTTGGTCTAGCAAACTCATCGTATTCTCCTGAACGCTGTCGATTGGTGCCGCGTACAGCGGCGTCCGGTAAGGCCGGCGCATAATCGCCGACACACATAACAATTATACTATATATAATTCAAATGCTATATTTGCAATTTAACAGGCGGAACAAAAACAGGCTCGGCCGCAGCCTCACCCACCTCCATCATATTTAGTTCGGCACAACATGCAAGCGTAAATTGACGATTTACAAAAACGTGTAGAATTAATTTTCCTACTTACTGAGGAGTATCAACACATGAACATCAATAAAGCGGTAGACAAGGCCTACGAAAAAAAGACGTTCAAGGAAATCGCCGATGCGCCCGTCGATGCGCTGCAAGGCGTGAGCGAGAAGGATGCGGAACTGCTCAAGCAAGCGTTCAATATCAAGACCGTGCGCGATCTGGCGAACCTGAAATACTCGAAGTGGGCGCGCGCCATCGTCACCCTGGCCGATACGGAAGAATAAACCGGGCCATGCCGCAGGCATTCCCGTCAGCACAGCCCGCCCCAGTCGGCGGGCTTTTTCATGCCGGCCCGCTAGCGGCTCGCAAGCCGCTAGCCGCGCGGAGGCGCCCTTGCCCACGCCGCTGACCCTGCCCGGCATCTGCTGGCCCCTGCAAGCGAGCACGGGCCACCTTGCCGTCACCACGCAGCACATCACGGGCCACTTTCGCGCCGGCGCGGGCGAAGACGCCATCATCGCGTGCGATCTGCTGCCAGCCGGAAAGTTTCGCAATGGCGCGGCGCGCCACTGGTGCCGCACGCACCAGTGCTACTGGGGCACGCAGGCGGACCTGGCCGAGCGGCAGGCGACGCGGCAGAAGCGTTGCCGCCAGCACGCCAGCCCCATGGGCTATGTGCTGTATCCGGAACTGTTCGACCCCGGCCGCTTTCACGCCACCACCTTGCGCCTGGGCCCCGATGGCTTGCTGCAACTGCGCGCCCGGGCCGATGACGGCGGCGCCCTGCTGGCGCGCGACGCGGCCGCGCTGGCCATCGATTGCCGCGCCCTGCCCGGCTTGTTCCCTGCCGACGTCGCGCAGCTGAATATCACGCCGCCCGCCGCGCAGGCGTTCGCCGCCGCCTTGCAGGCGGGCACCCCGCTCGGCTGCAGCGACTGCGCCCGCTGCGGCCATCCGCACCTGGACCTGGGCAGCTTCGCGCTGGCGCCGCACCGCCGCCACAGCTGCGGCCATTGCGGCCACGACGCCTCGCACAGCGCCACGGCCATCGTCTCGACGCCCCTGTGGCGCCTGCGCCAAGGCATCGCGCAATGCTTCTGAAGGTGCGCGCGCCCACAGTCGGCGCGGGTGCCTGCGCGTAGACTGGCACCACCACCACCACCACCACGAGGACCACGCCATGCCACACGCGCGACAGCAGCACGAGGATGACCAGCCGGGCGACGAAGGCGACCTGTCCGACCTGCTCAGCGAATTGCGCATCCTCTTGCCGGGCGCGCAGATGCTGACGGCCTTCCTCATCATCCTGCCCTTCAACGGCGGCTTCGCGAAGATCGTGCAGGCGGAAAAGATCGTCTTCCTGCTGACGTTTTTCCTGTCCATGACCAGCCTGGTGCTGCTCAGCGCGCCGGCCATCCAGCACCGCGTGATGCGTCCCCTGCAAGACCGCGAACGCTTCAAGCGCGTGGCCGACCGCATCATGATGTGCGGCGCCTTTTCCCTGGCGCTGGCGTTTATTCTGGGCACCAATCTGGTGATGTCGGAAGTCTTCGGCCACGTGGCCGGCATCGTCGCCAGCGTGCTGATGGGCACGCTGATCGTCTGCATGTGGTGGCTGCTGCCCCTGCACCTAAAGCGCAGCAGGAAAATATAGGCGGCGCCGGCTGACTAGCGAAAGCATAGCCATTTTAATTTACTGCATGACAATATTGCCCGTCAACGCAGCAATGCCCTCCCATTCCTTCGTCCAGTGGCGCCAGGGTGCCGGCCGCCGCATGCCGCTGCGCTGGCTTGCCGTCATCAAATGTTGCCTCTGCGCCCAGCCGCTCATGTTAGTCTAGAAGCAATATTTTTCTTTTCCCAACAAGCGCTTGCGCCGCAATGAAAGGATGACAACTTGACTGCCGATCCCGACCAAATCAAGAGACAGCTTGCGCTGATGAACCTGCATGCGCAATCGACCAAGGAAAAAAGCAGATCCAGATCATTGCGACGGCAACCCGCGAGATACAGACGACGTATGAGGATGCGCTGCGCACCTTGCACGACGAGAAATCAAGCGGCAAGGCCAGGAAGGATGCCAAGGACATCCTCGATGCCATCGACAAGAACCTGCCCGACATGGTCGACGCCATGCTGTCCGCGTCTGCCGCCTTCAAGGCCGGCGACCATATCAACGGCAGTGCCGCGCTGATGACTATCTGCGCTTCCGGCATGCAGATACTCGCCGGCTTCTCCGTCGCCGCCGGTCCGTATGGCGTGGCGTTTGCGGCGCTGTTTGGCCTCGTCGGCCAGCTCCTCACGTATTTCGGGGAAGAGCAGCCTTCCCTCAAGGACCAGATCATCGAGGCGATCAAGGGGCTGAACGCGGACGAAAAACTGCGCAATGCGCAAGAGCATGCCAATGTCGTCGACGAATATACGCGCACCGTGTATCGCATGCGAGCAGACCTGCCGCTCCTGTTGCAACTTCCCATGAAGACGGAAGAGGACCTCAGGACGTTCCACAAAGGTCTCGATACCTGCCTCGTTTCCATCAACAAGGCGCACGACAAGATTTCCCTGCTATACAGGAAATGGGCGACCGCGGAATGGCTGAAGGACCCGAAAACCCAGGAACTGCCCCAATGGCCGGAAATCCTGGGCGTTTTCTGCCGTACCTACGCCGACTCCCTGCTCGCCAACATGGCTCTGGCATCCATGGCAAACCTTGCCGTGGTGAATCGGCGGCTGGACGACGCCTCGAGCAAGAACCCGGACTACACGAAGTTCCAGCACCAGTTCGACGCGATCTATGATCGTTTGATGATGCTCAGTGCCACCGTCGAGGCGATACCGAAGCTGTGGGACGACGGTAACGATCTGATCCTGCGGTTCATGCAGGCCGTCGAGCCGGTGGCACGCACGCGGGGACTGTTCGTCTACCTCGGCGCCAGTGAAAACAGTAACCTGAACAACAACTATAACAATAGAAACAGGAACAAGTCCGACCTCTACGCTGCCACGGGAGGCAAGGTCATGGAGCCCGCTGACTGGACCCTGTTGCAAATGGGGCCCTACGACCGCGGCCACCGCTTCGCCATGAGCATTCCCGGAACATTCGCAGGCTCGCTGCAGGCCCGCTATCGCATCTTTTTTTGCCAGCACTGGGTATTGTCCGACAACGGAGACATGGAGCACGGCTGGGTAGACCCTGCCGCCGTCGACATTTCTGGCCGCGCAATGATTTCCCCGGATAAATTCCATGACGTCTGGGCCATCCCCTCCCCCAGGGAGCGCGATACCTCGTTCGTGTATGCGGCACGCAATGATGGCAACAGTGGCGCCGTCAAACTGTTTGCGATCGGTGCCAGTGACACCTTGAAGGAAATCGGCTGGAAAGCGACCACCAAATCCGGTATCGTCAATGTGCGCGCGCTTCACCACCCGCCCGCCACCTTGCCTGGCGATCCGCACGGGGACGCCATGCCGCCAGAGCTGCTGCAAGGCAAGGGCGAAGAGCATGCCATCCTGTATGGCGCGCTCGCCTCGTCCGGCGACATCTATGTCGATTATCTAAACACACCGCGCTATGTGCCGTCTCCGTGGGGCAGCTATGGCGGCATCGATGTCGACCCGCACTTTCTCTGGGTTTTCGGGCCATGGGGCATGGCGTGCGCCACGCACGCCTCGGTGATCAGCTGCCTGCGCGGGCTGATCGACAAGCCAAGGTGGATGACGCACTCGCCCGATGCGCTGATCGGCGACAGGGATGCCCATGTGGAAAACAAGTGGTGGGACAGGCAACGCAAGACCAGGACCTACCCGCCGCTGATCGGCATTCGATCGCTGTCCCCATGCAAGGATGGCACGCTGTTCGCCAGCATCCATCACCGTAGCGTGACGAAGAAGAGGAACGAAGACCATTGGCAGTTCGAAGTGCAGGATACGCCAGCGCTGTACACGGCCCGTTACAGCATCGATATCAAAAACGGACACCTGCATGTCGATTCCTGGAGCAAGCTGCCAGCCGAGCGGCAAGCGCAGCAAGTCCAGAAGCTGGCCATCCCCTGCTGGCCGCAGTTTGCGCGCCTGAAAGCGAGGCTGACGGATGTCCCCGTCATCGCCAAGGCTACGCCACGCGCTCCGCGGCCCGGCAGCGTCTGATGCCAGGCCAGTCAGGCGGGCGTCCCGTCAGGCCAGCGCGCCCGCCTGCTCCAGCAAGGTTGCGCGGAAAATTCCCACCAGCGGGCGCAGATTCACCTTGTGCCAGGCCAGCCACAAGGGCGTGCGATAGCTGAACCACGGCAACTCGCGCACGACGACGCCGGCCGGCGCGTGCTGGCGCAGGCTGTGCTGGATCATGGCCATGCCCAGCCCGGCCGCCACCAGGCCCAGCGCCGTCAGCGGTTCCGTCGCTTCCATGCGGATATCGGGCGTAAAACCGGCGCGCGCACAGGCGGCGATGAAATTATCGTGTTTCAACGCGCTTTCCTTGTGCAGCACGGCAATCCACTCCTGGCCCGCCAGGTCGGCCGGGGTCAGCTCGGCCTTGGCTGCCAGCGGGTGCGCCTGCGGCAAGGCCAGCAGCATGGGGTCGCTCAGCACTTGCGCGCAATCGAGGTCGGGGTCGTTCGGCAGCGGCGGTTCGCACAGCAGCGCAATATCAAGGCTGCGCTGGCGCAAGCCCTCGATCTGCTCGGCCGAATGCAGGTTATACAGGGCAACGTGCACTTGCGGCCGCGTGGCGCGCAAGGTGCGCAAGCCGTCGGGCAAGACGCCCGCATGCATGGCGTTCTCGATGTAGCCGATGCACAGGCCGCCCTCGTCGCCGCGCCCCAGGCGTTTTGCCAGCGCTTCCAGCCGGTTCCCGTGGGTAATAAAAGCGCGCGCTTCGGCCAGGAAGGTATGGCCGTCGCGCGTCAGGCGGATGCGCTGCGCGCTGCGCTCGAACAGGGTCAGGCCCAGCTTGTCTTCGAGCTGGGCGATCTGCCGGCTCAGCGGCGACTGGGAAATATGCAGGCGCTCGGCGGCCCGTCCCACGTGTTCTTCCTCGGCGACGGCGATGAAGTATTGCAATTGGCGCATGTCCAGCATATCAGACCTTTCAGGACTCAAGTTGTGCAAATTATGTCTTGGACAGGCTTAACTTGTCCAGCTATTCTGTCTCCATTCACTCACTCATTGAAGGAAAAACACCATGACGATCAAACACTTACTGACAGGCAAACTGGGTTTCGGCACGGCGCCGCTGGGCAATATGTTCCGCAACATTCCCGAAGCAGAAGCGCTGGCCACCGTCGACGCCGCCTGGGAATCGGGCATCCGCTATTTCGACACGGCCCCGTTCTACGGCGCCGGCCTGGCCGAGCTGCGCCTGGGCGCGGCCCTGAAACAGCGCCGCCGCGACGATTACATATTGAGCACCAAGGTCGGGCGCCTCATCCTCGACGAGCTGGAAGACCCGGCGGCCCGTGAACTGGGCGAAAAAGGCGGCCTGTTCGAATTCGGCCGCAAGAACAAGATCGTCGACGACTATTCGGCCGACGCCACCCTGCGCTCGATCGAAGACAGCCTCAAACGCCTGGATACGGACCGCCTCGACATCGTCTGGGTGCATGACATCGCGCAAGACTTCCATGGCGACAACTGGCTGGCGCAATTCGAGATTGCCCGCACGGGCGCCTTCCGCGTGCTGACCCGCTTGCGCGAAGAAGGCGTCATCAAGGCCTGGGGCGTGGGCGTGAACAAGGTGGAGCCGCTGGAACTGACCCTGGACCTGGCCGAAGCGCAGCCCGATGCCTTCCTGCTGGCCGGGCGCTACACCCTGCTCGACCATGAACGGGCGCTGCAGCGCCTGATGCCGGCCGCGGCAAGCCAGAACGTCGACATCGTCGTCGGCGGCCCCTACAGCTCGGGCATCCTGGCCGGCGGCGCCCACTTCGAATACCAGAAAGCCTCGCCCGCCATCATCGCCAAGGTCGAACGTATCAAGGCCATTGCCGCGCGCCATGGCGTCAGCGTGAAGGCGGCCGCCCTGCAATTTTCCTTGGCCAATCCGGCCGTGGCCGCCGTGATCCCCGGCGCCAGCCGTCCCGAACGCCTGGCCGAAGACCTGGCAGCCCTGCACAGCGTCATCCCCGCCGCCTTCTGGCACGACATGCGCGCCGAGCAGCTGGTGGCGGCCAACGCTCCGCTGCCAGCTGGCGCCAACTAATATAGACAAGGAACTTACCATGGCACACACCACCACCTCGATCGACATCGCCGCCACGCCGGAAAAGGTCTGGCAACTGATCGGCGGCTTCGACTCGCTGCCCGACTGGCTGCCCTACATTCCCAGCAGCACCTTGAGCGACGGGGGCCGCATCCGCCATCTTGCCACCCCGGCAGGCGAGGTCATCGTCGAGCAGCTGGAAGCGTATGACAACACGGCGCGCAGCTACAGCTATTCGATCCTGCAGGCGCCGTTTCCCGCCAGCGATTACCTGTCGACACTGCAAGTCCAAGCACTTGCCGATGGCGCTGGCGCACGGGTCACCTGGTCCGGCCGCTTCACGCCCGTGAGCGCGAGCGAGCAGGAAGTGACCGACTTGTTCCACGGCATCTATGTGGCGGGCCTGGAAGCGCTGCAGCAATCCTTGGCGAAGTAAGGCGCCAGGAAGACCATTTCTGCCACAGCCGGGTTTTCTTCGCTTGCCCTGTGGCGGAAACGCGCGCATTCCGTGTTATCGTTAACAACAAGAGCCATCGCTGTTGTGTGCAGTGCAGCAGATTTTAGCCATCGCCCAGCAGAGCTTGCCCGAATCTTTTACAATGTTGTCTTTGGGCAGTTCTCATCGCCCGAAAATACCGGCCAGCCGTCGACTCTGGTGGCGCATTGCCACTTCCGGCCGGGCCACAGCGCGCCTCTCCACCCTGTCATTCTTTACCCAACCAACAAGAACATGCACGCCTCCGTAGACCCATTGATTCCGCGCGTCACCGCGCCTTTGGCGCTGGCTATGCCGACCTTGCCCTGGCCATTGGCGGCCTCGCCATCGGCACGGGCGAATTCGCCTCCATGAGCATCCTGCCCGTGGTGGCCGACGACCTGGGCACGACCTTGCCCCAGATGAGCCACATGATCAGCGCCTACGCGCTGGGCGTGGTCATCGGCGCACCCCTGATCACGATCTTCCTGGCGCGCATGCCGCGCCGGCTGATGCTGATCTGTTTGATGCTGATGTTCGCTGGCGGCAACCTGCTCAGCGCCATCGCCCCCAACTACGGCTTGCTGGTCGTCGCCCGCTTCGTCGCCGGCATCCCGCATGGCGCGTATTTCGGCGTGGCAGCCCTGGTGGCGGCCGCCCTGGCCGAACCCGACCGGCGCGGCCAGGCAGTCGCCCGCGTGCTGATGGGCTTGACGGTGGCAAATATCTTCGGCGTGCCGCTGGCCACCTACATCGGCCAGACCCTGGGCTGGCGCTCGGCCTTTTTGCTGGTCGCCGCGCTGGGTTTATTGACCATGCTGATGGTGCGCATCTTCGTGCCGATGGTCGCCGCCGGCGATTCGAGCCCGCGCCGCGAACTGGGCGTGTTCCGCCGCTTGCAAGTGTGGCTGACCCTGCTGATGGTGGCGATCGGCTTCGGCGGCATGTTCGCCGTCTACACATTTATTACGCCCACCTTGCTGGAAATCACGAAAGTCTCGCCGCTCGTCATTTCCATTTTGCTGGCCATCATCGGCGTGGGCATGACGGTGGGTAACCTGATCGGCGGCTGGCTAGCCGACCGCTCGCGCCTGTGGACGATCTTCGGCGTGCTGCTGTGGAACGTGGCCGCGCTGGCCGCGTTTACCTATACCAGCAGCAACGTCTGGCTGACGGCGATCAACCTGTTCGCCATCGGCGCCGGCATCGCCGTCGCCCCGGCCGTGCAGACGCGCCTGATGGACGTGGCCGGCGACGCGCAAACCGTGGCCGCCGCCCTCAACCATTCCGCCTTCAACATCGCCAACGCCCTGGGCGCCTGGGCCGGCGGCATCGCCATCGCCATGGGCATGGGCTTGCGCTCGACGGGCTGGGTAGGCGCCATGCTGGCCTGCGGCGGCATCGTCGTGCTCGGTATTTCCGTGCTGGTGGAAAACCGCAGCCGCAATGTGGGCGGTGTGCAGCCGGCTTGAGGATTGGCCCGGCGGCGGCCAGGGCCGCCGCCGGATACAGCGGATCGTCACATGACGCCGCTGGCGCACTTGTTTACCCGGCGGCATCCGTGCAGCGCGCGCCCCAGCCAGCCCGCCAAGCAGGGCAATCCTTCCTGGCTTGGTCCGATTCCAACTCTGCCAGCATCTGCTGCGCCCCATGCAAGCCGAACTGGCTGGCCCAGGCGCACAGCGCGGCGCCATCCGCCTCATCCTCATAGGCATCGAGAAACAGCCCGACAAGCAAGCCCTGCAGCGAAGCATAGCTGCACCATACCTCGTCAATATTTTCCAGGCTGCAGCGCTCGAAGCGACGGCTCGACCGATTGTAGTAGTCGAGCACCATGCCGCACTCCCACAGAGGCACGATGTCGCGTGTGGCAATGGGCGAAAATCGCCAGGCCTGCGGCACCTGGCAGCGGTAGTCCAGCGGCGTCGGCGGTCCCTCGCCCGCCAGGTGGCGCAGTATGGCATCGCTAAGGCCCAGCGCGCGCAGCGCTACCGTGTGACTCATCGCTTGCCCCTGGCCGCGTTTCCGCCCGCCAGCCGCCATCGGCCACGGTGCCGCCGCACCTTACGCATCCACCCAAGCAAACAGCACTTTGTCCGGCCCCGCGGCTTGATGCCAGGCTGACTGCAATTCCATCAGAAACCCGGCCAGGTCGAAGGGATTGATCTCCGAACCTGCCCATGGTGCCATACTCGACCAAGCCACCGCGAGCCGGTTCAGTTCATCGGCCGCCAGCCGCCCCAGCGCCTGCCCCACGTCAGCCCTGAAAACGTACAGATCGCACCCCTCGATTCCTGCCGGCAAGAGCGCAGGCGCCGCCGAGCGGGTCAGCAACTGCGCCAGGGACGCGAAATCGAGCGCCCCCGGCAAGGTAATACCGGTGACGGGGAAGGCCTCAACCGCCTCCGTCCAGCTGGCGCATGCGCGCATGTCCGACGGGGAACACACAAAGAGATCGACTTTTTTCATATTATCTTCAAGCATCAGCCTACATCGTGCCCATTCGACGTCTCGCGGGAATATCGCTGCTCAAACTCGGCAGCACTACCGGCCTCGGACCATAAGCCCGCAACGTAATCGAACTCCCGCTCGAACGGCTGCTCAAAGTCGGACACGTCCGTCGCATACTCGCAATTGCGGCTCAGCATGACCAGCCAGTCGGGATAACCGAGCGCCGGGTACAGGCGGGTCAGGATGGCATCGAGCGACGTCACGCTTTCCCGGCCCGCCAGGTAGGCGGCGCGCAATTCGACGATGTATTTCCCCGCCAGGAACTGGTCACTGAGCCGCTGCGCGCCCCGGTAGCGTTCGATGATCACGTCGGCCAGCGCCAGCACCTCATCAGGACCACGGGCGCTGGCCAGCAGCACGACTTCCAGGTCATCGCCTTCCTGGTCCAGGCGCAGGCGTTCCACGGCCCAGTCCACGCAACGGTCCGCCGGGGCGTAACCCATGCGGAGCTGGAAAACGGCGATTTCCAGTTCTGTCAGTTGTTCCATGTCGTTCATTTGAGAATGCCCTCCTCACTGCGCCTGCAGCATCTTTTGCAGCACCGCATCGAGCTCATAAAAATCCACGGGCTTGGTCAGGTGCAAGTCAAAGCCCGCATCGGATGCCAGTTGGCGGTCCTTGTCCTGGCCCCAGCCCGTGACGGCCACGAGGATGGCGTGCTGGCCGCAGGGCTCGCTGCGCAACAGCCGCGCCACGTCGTAGCCGTTCATGTGCGGCAAGCCGATGTCGAGCAGGATCACGCGCGGCATAAAAGTTTGCGCCGCCGCCATGCCAGCCGCGCCATCGTAGGCCGTGCGCACTTCATAACCGAGGATGTCGAGCGCCAGCGCCAGGCTTTCGGCCGCGTCGGCGCTGTCGTCGATGACCAGCACCTTGCCCTCGCGCGTGCCGGCCAGCAGGCGGCGGTTGGGCTCGGGCGGCGCTTGCAGGGGCACGGCGGGCAGCGGCAGGCGCAGTTCGAACGTGCTGCCCTGCCCCACGCCGTCGCTGCGGGCGCTGATGCTGCCACCATGCAATTCGGCCAGGCCCCGCACGAGCGACAGGCCGATGCCCAGGCCGCCCTGGGCGCGCGACAGGGCCGGCTCCAGCTGCGAAAACAGGTCGAACACGGTGTCCAGGTGTTCGGGCGCGATACCGATGCCCGAATCGCGCACGGTAACGTGCACTTCGTTTTCCGTGCAGGCGACGGCCAGCCAGATGGCGCCGTTGGCGGGCGTGTACTTGACGGCGTTGGTCAGCAGGTTGGCGATCATCTGCCCCAGGCGCGTGGCATCGGCGTCGAGCCAGATCGGCTGCGGCCATTGCTTCACGTGCACGCTGTGGCCCGACTGCGCCGCCAGCTCCGCCACGCTGTGCAGGGCCGCTTCCACCACGGGCGCCAGCTCCACGCTGGCGCGGCGCAATTCCAGGCGCCCCCGCGTGATGCGCGACACTTCCATCAGATCGTCGACCAGATGCGTCATGTGTCCCACTTGCCGTCCCAGCACGTCGCGGGCCCAGCGCAGCTGCGGGTCGTCCAGCTGCGCCAGGCGCAGCACTTCCAGCACGTTGCGGATCGGCGCCAGCGGATTGCGCAGCTCGTGCGCCAGGGTCGCCAGGAACTCGTCCTTGCGCCGGTCGGCGGCCGCCAGTTGTTCGTTGAGCTCGCCTGCTTCCTTGCGCGCCAGCTGCAGCTGCTGCTCGTATTTGCGGCGGTCGCTGGCGACAAAGACGGCAATCTCGTCATAACGCACGCCCTCGTGCACGCGCCGCACGGCATTGAACAGCATGGGAATGGATTGCCCATGGCGCTGGCGCATGTCGAGCAGGATTTCCGACACGCTGCCCTGCACCTGCATCAGCGGCAGCCAGTGCGTCTGGTGGAATACGCGCCCGCCGATGGTCAGCAAATCCTGCAGTTTCTTTTTCCCGAGCAATTCCCCGGCGCCATAACCGAGCCAGCCGCAAAAGGTGGCGTTCGCCTGCACGATGGTGCCGTCGGCCGTGCACAGCAGCAAGCCGCAGGCCGCGTGCTGGAACAAGGTACTGGTATCAGGCAAGGAAGGCATCGTGTCCCGCATTACAGGTGCAGGCCGTCGAGAAAGTGGCGGATGGCGCGGTAGCTGGCATCGGGCACGCTCATGTGCGGGCAATGGCCCACGTTCTCGACCACGTGCAGGCTGCTGTGCGGCAGCATTTCCCGCAAGTACTCGCCCACGGGCGGCGGCGCGATGAAGTCGTCGCTGCATTGCACGATCAGGGCCGGCGTGCGGTTGTGCGGCAAGATGGCGCGGTGATCGGACAAAAACGTCGCTTGCGCGAAATGCCGGGCGATGGCCGGATCGGTGCGGCAAAAGCTGCTTGTCAGGTCCTCGCCCAGCGCCGGCTGGCCGGGCGCGCCCATGATGGCCGGCGCCATGCCGGCGGACCAGCCCAGGTAATTGCTGTCCATGGCATCGAGCAAGTCATCGATATCGGCACGGCTGAAGCCGCCCCGATAGCCGGCCGCCGCATCGTCGACATAGCACGGCGACGGCGCCAGCATGACTTGCGCGGCGAACAGCTCCGGCTCGGCGATGCTGGCCAGCAAGGCGCTCATGGCGCTGACGGAATGGCCCACGCAAATGACGGGGCCGCCGCCGACGGCATGGATGATCTGGCGCAGATCGGCGCCATGCGCGTCGAGCCGCGCATAGCGATCGAAATCATAGGCGCCCAGGTCCGAAGCGCCGCTGCCGACCAGGTCGAACAGCACCGTGCGGTAGCGGGGGCGAAACAGCGGCTCCAGGTAGCGCCACATGGTCTGGTCGCAGCCAAAACCGTGCATGAATACCATGGTGGCTGCCGCGCCTGCCTGCGATGCACCGCTGCGTTCGCTTACGCGGACATTGTTCCGTTCTTCTATACGCATGCCGCTTCAGCCTTGGATATTTCCATGTGGAATGTAAATTAATTTATTGCTAGCATCTTAGCATGCGCAATTTAGTCCTGACCAACACCATTGGCGCTGGACAAACGCCGCGCCCCATTGGATAATGAGAACGATTCCCATTATCAAACTGCCAGGCGTGTGCCTGGCGTTTTCCTGTGCGCCGCCCTGGCGCCTGCTGGCGGCAACAAGCCGGTTTCATGTTGAAGGTTTGTACCGCATGCGCGCTTTCTGGACTGTCATACACCGCTGGGCCGGTCTCACCATCGCCCTCTTCCTCATCGTTGCGGGACTCACGGGCGCCGTCACCTCGTGGGACCATGAACTCGATGAATGGCTCAACGCCGACATCATGGACACCCCGGGCCGCGGCCCCTGCAGGCGCCGTTCGCGCTGGCGCGCAAGGTGGCGGCCGCCGACCCGCGCGTGGAAGTCAATTACATGACCCTGGGCCTGGAAGAAGGCCATGCGGCCGCCTTCATGGTGCGCCCGCTGACCGATCCGGCCACGGGTAAACCGTTCGTGCTCGGCTACAACACCGTCTACATCGACCCCGTCACGGCGCAGATCACGGGCACGCGCGATTCGACGGCCATTTCCCTGTCGCGCCGCAGCCTGATGCCGTTCTTGCGCCATCTGCACTACAGCCTGCACGTGCCCGCCTTCTGGGGCACGGACCGCTGGGGCTACTGGCTGATGGGCAGCGTGGCACTCATCTGGCTGCTCGACAGCATGGTGGCGTTCTATCTGACCACGCCGCGCCGTTTGCGCCAGCGCGCGCCGGACGAGGCGCCGCGCCACCGCGACGCCGCCAGCTGGTGGCAACGCTGGAAACCGTCGTGGGTGGTGCGCTGGGCGGCCGGCGGCTACAAGCTCAATTTCGATCTGCACCGCGCGGGCGGCCTGTGGGTGTGGGGCATCATTATCGTCGTCGCGTTCACGTCGTTCTCGCTGAACCTGTACCGCGAAGTGTTTTACCCCGTCATGTCGCTCGTGTCGACCACCACGCCGGGACCATACGAAACGCAGACGCCGGCGCCGTACGGCAGCTACATCACGCCCGTCATCGGCTTCGAGCAGGCGGTGGACATTGCGAAAAAGCAGGCCGTGCAGCGCGGCATCACGGCGCCCATCGGCGGCATTTATTACGGCGGCAATTATTCGTTCTACAACGTCTCGTTCTTCGACCCGGCCGACGAGTTCGGCGCGGCCGGCATGGGCTTGTCGAACCTGTACGTCGACGGCATGGACGGCAGCATCATCGGCCAGCACAAACCGTGGGACGGCACGGCCGCCGACGTCTTCGTGCAACTGCAATTCCCCCTGCACTCGGGCCGCATCCTTGGCTTGCCGGGACGCATACTGATGTCCTGCATGGGGCTGATGGTCGCCATGCTGTCGGTGACTGGCATCGTCATCTGGGAAAGAAAGCGCCGCGCGCGCCGGCTGCAGGCGAAAAGCCGCTGACACTCACCTCAAGTAGCCACTTCATAAGGGCGCAGGCGGACTGACTCAGCCTGCGCCGCACGCATTGCCACCGGCACGATCATGCGCCATGTGCAACGCGCAACGCGTAACGCCCCTCGCACCTCCGCCCCTCGCACCTCCTCACTTTGCACCACAGTCGCCGGCACATGCCGGCTGTCCGCGCTGCGCGCTTGCCGTGCGCCAGCCATCCCAAACCCTCAAATGCAATTTACTTGCAATAGAATGGGGCGCCAGCTATTATTGCAACTCGATTGCATCTATACCATCGCGCTGCGCCTGCATCCCGCGCCAGCCCCCATTCCGCCTTTTTAGAGAGTCCTATGCGCCATCACGTATTCGCAGCTGCCATGCTGTCCACCGCCCCGCTCGCCTATGCGGCAGACGACGTCACCCTGCAAACCATCAAGGTCCGGGCAGACAAGCCGGCAAGCGTCGACAGCGTCGTTCTGGTCGAGAATACGCAAGCCCAGAACAGGACGCTGGGCGGCATGCTCGAGCATGTCTCGGGCGTGCAAAGCAGCGCCTTCGGGCCGAATGCGGGCGCACCGGTGATCCGCAGCCTGAGCGGCAGCCGCGTGCAGATCCTGGAAGACGGCCAGTCCATCCTCGGCATGAATGCGCTCAGCGGCGACATCAACATCCCGTTCGATCCCCTGTTTGCGCGCAGCATCACCGTCAACAAATCGTCCGATAGCGTGCGTTTTGGCGGCAATGCGATCGGCGGCAGCGTCGACGTCGATTCGGGCCTCGTTTCCCGCAAGATGGAAAGCACGCGGAAGGACGTGGAACTGGTGCTGCGCAAGGGCTTCAACGATGCGAACGCGCAAGGCTTGCGCGCGAACTTCAACGACGGGCAGCGCTTTTCGACGAATCTGCAGCTGTCATTCCAGAAGATCGGGCATTACGATATTCCCGGCAACAGCAAGGCAGGCGTGTGCAACAGCCAGCTGTTCCCTGTGAAAGGCGGCGTGAATACGTTCTTAGCCGACAGTTGCCAGAAAGAAGCGCGGATCCAGCAGGTCTACAACAAGGCGTCGCAGCCGTTCATCGACCAGTTCATGAAGGAAAATCCGGACTGGGCGGACGGCGATTTTTCCTTCTATACCAATCAGCCGACCTCCGTCTGGCAGCGCAAGACCTACGTCAACCCGGCCAACCCCGCCTACGTGCCGGGCACGCCATCGATGACCCAGAAAAAGATCAACAAGGACGTCACCCCCGATTACCACGGCACCCTGGGCAACAGCCACGCCAGCAATGCCCACTTTGGCGTCGGCAGCACCTACTTTTTCGATCGCGGCTACGTGGCCGTCAGCCTCGATTCCAAGGAAAGCGAATATGGCGTGCCGGGCTTTTCCATGGAAAACAAGTCGTTCGGCGCGAACTATGACGAGGGGCTGCCCGTCGGCGTGATCATCAAGCAGGATAAATATGCGCTGGAAGCCCATCTGCGCGACCCCGTCGCTTACATTGAAAGCGCACAACTGCGCGTGTCCCGCTTGAACAATACGTCGGGAGAACGCCTCGGTGCGGCCAAGGCGAATGACTACCGGTTTGACACGAATCAAGCCGAGCTCCTGCTGGCGCAGCGGCGCGCGGGCCCCTTGAGCGGCTTGCTTGGCCTGAGCCACAAAGCCAGGGATATAAGCGGTGCCGGGCCGCAGCTTTACCTGCCCGATGCGAGCACGCTCAGCCGCGCCCTGTTCATCAAGCAAAACCTGGAATTCGACTGGGCCACCTTCGATGCCGGCTTTCGCCATGAAAACGTGGAGCACGACATCCGCAAGAGCGGATTCAAGACGTCGCGGAATGCAAGCAACTCCACACTCGAGGACAAGTCGTTCAGCCTGAACAGCTATAGCCTGGGCGCTTCAAGCAAGCTTGGCCAGCTGTTCGGTGCAAAGCTGCGCTACTCGGCGTCGGAAAGAGCGCCCGACGTCAATGAGTTGTATGCGAGCAACCGCCACTATTCGATCATGACCCAGGAAGAAGGCAACCAGAAATTGAAGGCCGAGCGCGCGCGCAATACCGAACTGACCGCCCTGTTCGCCAATCGCGGCTTCCAGCTGTCCGCGACGGGCTACGTCATGAAGTACGAGAACTATCTCTACCTTGGTCACTCGGGGGCCCAGATGGCGAATCGCCTGCCCCTGAAGTACTGGAAGCAGACGGATACGACGGTCAAGGGATTCGAGGTCGATGCCTCACAGACCGTTCAACTCGGCGCCTACGGCAAGCTGAACCTCTCCGCATTTGCCGACCTGGTCAAGAACAAGGCGGACAATCCCGACAAGCTGCGCGCGCACAATGACGGCGCCTACCTGCCCAACATGCCCACCAACCGCTACGGCGCCAATCTGCAGTGGGAAAACCAGGGTTGGAAGACGCGGTTGTCAGGCACCCGCTACGACAAGCAGAAGTACCTGGGCAAGAGCGTCAGCGAGGAAGTGCCGCTCGACGGCTACACCATGGTGAACTTCCAGGTAAGCCGCGCACTGCAGGTGCCGGATTCGCCGTTTGCCAGCGTCGAGGTGTTCATCAGCGGCAGCAACCTGCTCGACGCGGATGCCAGGCCGCACAATTCCCCGCTGAAATACATCGCGCCCTTGCCGGGCCGTGGCTTCCAAGTTGGCCTGAGCGCCAGGCTTTAAGAACACCTATCAAGACCTACTGCGCGTCGCGATTTGCGGTCTGCGATGCTCACTGTACCTTCGTACAGTTGCGCTTCTCCACCACAACTCACATCCGCTCGCTACGGTTTTGTTAGGCGTTGTAAGGCAAGGTGCCGCCCCGCTCCCTGGCCACCAGCGCCAGCAGGCTGTCGCCCCGGTTGCCGTCGCAGCAGACGGCCACGCCATCCGTGAAGCCGGGCGCCGTCAGGCGCGTCAGCACGCTGCCCGGCGGCATTTCCAGCGCCAGCCGCGCGCCGCGCTCCCACGCCAGGCGCGCGGTAGCGGCCCATTGCACGCGCTGGGCCATGTTGGCGGCCAGGCTGTCGCGGATGCGGGCCGGGTCGAACAGCGCGCGCGCCGCACTGCTGCTGAGGTAGACGAGCGACGGGCGGCGGACAAACACGCCCTCGAAGGCGGCGGCCATGTCGGCGGCGGCGCCTTCCAGCAGCGGACAATGCGACGGCACGCTGACGGCCAGGCGCTTGGCCTTGCCGGCGCCATGCGCCATGGCCAGCGCCATCACGGCTTGCAGGGCGGGTTCGCTGCCGGCGATGGCGATCTGGCGCGGCGCATTCAGGTTGGCGACATACACGGGCGTGGCGGTGCCATGCACCCGGGCCAGCAAGGGTTCCAGCTGCGCCGGATCAAGACCGACGATGGCCGCCATGCCGTAGCCGGTGGGATACGCCTGCTCCATCAACTGTCCGCGCCGCGCCACCAGGCGCAGGGCATCCCCGTAATCGAGCGCGCCGGCGACGACGGCCGCCGCATACTCGCCGATGGAAAAGCCGGCCACCATGTCGGGCAGCGCGCCGCGCGCGCCCAAGGAGCGCGCCATCGCCACGCCCGCGATCAGCAGACACAGCTGCACGGCCCGCGTCGACGCCAGCGCGCAAGCCGTGTCCAGCGTCAAAGGATCGCAGCCCAGCACGGCCGCCGCCTCGGCCAGGGTATCGGCCACCGCCGCGTCGCCGGGCAGCGCGTGCAGCATGCCCGGAGACTGGGCGCCCTGGCCGGGAAAGGTAAACAACACGCTCATGCAAGCTCCCATGGCGTGGCCGTCAGCACGGGACCGCGATCCGTCTTCAGCATGACCCTGCCCCGGTCCGCCGCCCACTCGGCATACGCGAAGCCGCCACGGCCCGTATCGATCTGCAAGTCCAGCCGGCACGCCGCCACACTCGCCGCGATGGCGCGCAAGGACTCGGCCTGGGCGGCGTCCGGCGGCGCGGCCATGCGCAGCACGAGATCGAGGTCGCTGTCGGCGCGCAGCACGGGCAAGCCGCTGGCCAGCGCAAAACCCACGCCGCCCGTCGGCCCCCAGGCCCAGCCCGTGGCGTCCAGCAGCGGCGCGACCTGCCGCAGCGCGTCCAGTGCGGCGCAGGAAAAATCAGGCAACGGCATCCTCGCCAGCATTTCCGGCGTCACGCGGCGCCGCACGGCGGCCGCGTCCACCTCGCACGCATGGCGCTCGCTGCGCAGCAGGCCGCGCAAGCCCACCGGGATGCGCCCGGCGACGTGCCCAGGTCCCGTGCTGGCGCGCCGCACCACCAGGGGTGCCACCCGCAGCCAGGCCGCGTCCAGCCAGGCGGGCAAGGATGCGCCGTCCGGCAAGCCGGACACCCACAGCAAATCATGCGCGCGCCAGGCTTCCATCAGGCCACCACCGCCTTGACGGCAAAGAACAGCAGCGAAGGGCCCAGCAGACAGCCCAGGCCCGTGTGAAAGGTGGCCACCAGCGCGCCGTACGGCACCAGCTTGCGGTCGGTGGCGGCAAGGCCCGCCGACACGCCGCTGACCGTGCCGGCCAAGCCGCCGAAGACCATCGCCGAACGGGGCGTCTTCAGGCGCAAAAAGCGCGCCGCGACGGGCGTGCCGACCATCACGAGGATGGCCTTGATGAGGCCTGCCGCGATGCTGAGGGCCATGACGTCCGAGCTGGCGCCGATGGCCGCGCCCGTGACGGGGCCGACGATGTAGGTGACGGCGCCGGCGCCGATGGTGGTCATGCTGACGGCGTCCGAATAGCCAAACGCGTAAGCCACGCCGGCGCCGACGAGAAACGGCAGCACCACGCCCAGCACCAGGGCCACGAGGCCGACCAGGCCCGCCTTGCGCGCCTCGGTCGCCTGCACCTCGAAGGCGGTGGCGACGATGGCGAAATCGCGCAGCATGGCGCCGCCCATCAGGCCAATGCCGCCGAACAGCGACAGATCGGCCAGGCCCTTGTGGCCGCCGCTATGCACGCCGCCCCAATAAGCGAGACCCAGGCCGATCACGATGGCAATGGCCGAACCGTGCACGCGGCCGAAGGTCAAGTATTTCGACAGCGCCATCGATACGAGCATGATCAGGCCGACAAAGGCGAACGCCGTCACCAGGCCATTGTGGATGGCCGCTTTTTCAAAGAGTTCAAGCATGACGGTGCTCCTTGACGAGAATCAAATCCGCTTCGGCGGCAGCGATGGCAGCCGGGCTTTCCGTGCGATTGATGAGCGAAATGACGGCGCCGCAGACGATTACGGAAGCGATGGCGGCCAGCACGGCCACCGGCCCGCCGCGCAGCGCCGCGACCACGTCCTGCTGCGCCGCCATGGCCACCACCACGGGAATATACATGGCGCCCCAGTATTCGACGCCCCGTTCCGTCATCTGCGGCAGCCATGCGCGCCGCTGCATGTAGAGCCGGGCGCAGATCAGCAGCAGCATGGCGATGCCTACCCCGCCCACGTTGGTCTTGACGCCCATCAGCTGCCCGAGCAGGTCGCCCAGAAAGATGCCGAGCAAATGGCACAGGGCCAGCAGTGCGGTTCCGTAAATGATCATGATTGTCTCCGTTATTGGAATAGGAATGACTTGGTGTCTTCTCTGTTATTTCACTTACCACTGCTGCCCCAGCACCTCCCTGACTTTTGCCGACGCCTGGCGGTGCGGTGCGCCCAGGCGGCTGGAAAGATCCCTTTCCGGATCGGCGCGGATGTCGGCCAGCGCCGCCTGCAGGCTGGCCGCCACCTGCGCCACATCCTCGTTTGACGGCGCGTCCGGCTGCGCCACCCGCAAGGTTTGCCACAGCAGGCCCAGGGTCGCGTAATTGGCGATGTCATAAGCCATCGGAGGAATCGTCGCGGCCAGCGCTTCGAGCGCTGCCACCGTGCGCAGGGTGATGCGTGCGGCCGAGGCCTTGCCCATCGCGTGCACCATCACTTGCGGATCGTCGAGCGCGATCAGGCGGTTGGCCTGGTAGCCATGCGCGAGAAAGGCGCCCGACATGGCCTTGCCGACGATCAGGCCGATCACGGGATGGCCGGCCAGGCGCGCCTCGGCATAGGCCCCCGCCGCTCCGGCCAGCGCCTGGTGGATGCCGTAGGCTTCTTCGCGCCGGCCATACGCCTGGCTGGCCACGTCGATGACGGCGACGATGGGCCGTTTCACGGCCAGGTCGCGGTCTTCAATCAGCACCTGCTGCACGGCGCGCGCCAGCTGCCACGCCTCGACCAGGCCGATTTCACCGCTGCGCGCACGCGTAAAACGGTTGTCCGGGTCGGGCAGCACGGTGACATAGCGCGCCGGCGCGCCGGCCAGCGGCGCGTCGGCCACGCGCACGGACGGCGGATAGCCGTCCAGCGGTGCGGCGTTGTCGGTCAGGGCCGCCAGCCAGACGGCGCCACGGCTCGTGTCGGTGATGGCGTTCATGCTGCGGCTCCTTTGCTATAGATGGCACGCACGGCTTCCGGCGTGGCTTGCGGGCCGGCGTCCACTTGCGCCAGGCGGGCGAGAAAACCGTCTGCCTGGCTGCTGCGGTGCTGCGCCGGCACGCCGCGCGCGAACAGTTCGGCCACGATGGCGCGCATCTGCGCCGTATCGTCATCCACATAGGCGTCGGCCAGGCCGCTCTTAAAACGCTGCTCCCCGCCCGTCAGGCTCCATATAAATGGCTTGTTGCGCGAGTCGAATTCATCCACGCCCGCCTCCTGCTCGATTACGGCGGGGCCGTTGAGACCCAGTCGCGCCTCACGCGTGACGACCAGATAGCTGCACAGGCCCGCCGCGATCGACATGCCGCCGTAGCAACCGACCGTGCCGGCCGTGATGCCGATGACGGGCTGGTAGCGGCGCAGGTCGACGATGGCGGCATGGATATCGGCAATGGCCGCCAGGCCCAGGTTGGCTTCCTGCAGGCGCACGCCGCCCGTCTCGAACAGGATCACGGCGCGCGTCGGCACGCCCTGGCGGTTGTCGCGCGCCGCCAGTTCCAGCGCGCTGGCGATCTTCGCGCCGCCCACTTCGCCCATGCTGCCGCCCTGGTAGGCGCCTTCGATGGCCAGCACCACGGCGGGCTGGCCGTCGAACAGGCCCTTGGCCACCACCACGCCGTCGTCCGCCTGGGCCGTCACGCCCTGCTGCGGCAGCCACGGCGACGCGATACCGCAGAACGGGTCGAGCAGTTCGCGCATGCTGCCTGCATCCAGCAAGGCGCGTGCCCGGCTCCGGGCACCCCGTTCGATGAAGCTGTCGCGCTCCAGCAATTCCGTCAATGTGCTCATGCCGCCCTCCCCGCTTGCAATTCTTCGTAGGCTTGCTCGATGCGCATGCGCACCACGCCCGGCGTGGCGCCGCAGTCGTTGATGACGATGCGCGCCGCCGGCAGCGGCTCGCCGCCGAACACGCGCAGCAAGAGCGCATCCCAGACGGCGCCCTTGCCCTCGACGGAAGTGTTGACGACGATGCGGGTCACGCCATCGTCGGCGGGCTGCAGCAGCACTTCCAGGTCGCCCGAACCGACGACGCCGGCCAGGGCGCGCCCCGATGCCGGCCGCCCGGCGGGGAATGTGTAGTCACGCGTCTCCATGCGCTTCTCCTTCTTGCAATCTGTCCAGGAACAGGGTCGCCGCCAGCAGGTCGGCCGCGCCGCCCGGCGACACGCCGCGCGCCAGCGCCGCCGCTTCCAGCGCCAGCAGCGCCTGCGTGCCGGCCGCCGTGGCCGCGCCGCCAGCCGCCAGCACCCGCGCCGCCCCCGCCTGCAGGTCCAGCAAGGCCGCCTCGCCGCCGCGCGACAGCACGCAAGTGTCGTCCAGCTGGCTGATAATCGCCAGCAGCGCATTCAGGCGCGCCGTCGTTTCGTTGTCGCCGCGCGCCCGCGAGGCGCGCAGCTGCGCCAGTCCGGCCCCCGTCACGAGGGGAAAGCCGGTCCGGGCCTGGCCCCGCGCGCCATCGACGTGGTACTGGCGGCACGCCAGCTCGCCCTTGTTGCCGGTGACGGCAGGCGCGCCCCGGTCGTGCAAACGGGCCAGCGCGCCAGCCCGCGCCGCCACGGCGTGCGGCGCCAGCGAGGCCAGCGACGCTCCGCGCGCGCCCAGCTGCGCCGCCGCCGTCACCAGGAGGCCCAGGGCCCAGATGGCGCCCCGGTGCGTGTTCACGCCGCCCGTGGCCGCCAGCATCAGTGCCTCGCCATCGCGGCCGATGGCACCGATGCGCTGGCGCAGGCCATCGTCATCGTCGCTGTCCCAAACCGCTTGGGCCATGGCGGCAAACACGGGCTCCAGCACGCAGGCCGAGTGGCACATCAGTGCCCAGTTCAAGTCCGAGTGGGCGCCGCGGCTGCGCAAATCGACCAGGCCCGGTTTCGGCGTCAGGGTCACTTCGTCGAGCAGCGCCTGCAGCACCTGCCGCCCCAGCGCGGCGGCGCGTTCCCGCACCGGCGTCATTGTCATCGTCGTCATCATTGCGGTCATTACCAGCTCCTGAATTTGGCGGGGGTTGATACAGGCCGTCGGACCACTCGACCAGGTCGGCGATGCTTTTCGCGGCCAGCAGCGAGCGGTTCGCCGCGCCGCGCTGCACGCCGATATCCTCGGGCAGCGCGATCAGGCCGTCGGCGCGCAGCTTTGCCGTCGTTTTCGGGTCGTGGCGCAGGCCGATGGGCGTCACGCCGGCCACGGCCGCCAGCATGGCCTTGCGCTCATCGAGCGAACGGGCCTTGTACAGGTAGGCGATGCCCTCTTCCGTCAGCACGTGGGTGACGTCGTCGCCATAGATCATCACGGGCGCCAGCGGCATGCCGCTGGCCTGGCCCACGGCCACGGCGTCGAGCGATTCGACGATGGTCGGCTGGCCGCCGTCCTGGAACGTCTCCACCATCTGCACCACCAGCTTCTTGCCGCGCGCCAGCGGGTCGTCCGTCTCGATCAGGTCCAGCCAGGCCGGCGTCGGGTGGCGCCGCCCGTGCGGGTCGTGGCCCATATTGGGCGCGCCGCCGAAACCGGCCAGGCGGCCGTTGGTGACGGTCGAGGAATTGCCCAGGCCATCCATCTGCAGGGTGGCGCCGATGAACAGATCGACCGCATACTGGCCCGCCAGCTGGCACAGGGCGCGGTTCGAGCGCATGGAACCGTCGCGGCCCGTGAAGAAGACGTCGGGCCGCGCGGCCGCATAGCCTTCCATGCCCAGTTCCGCGCCGAAGCAGTGCACGCTCTCGACCCAGCCCGTCTCGATGGCGGGGATCAGGGTGGGATGGGGGTTGAGCACCCAGTTGCGGCAGATCTTGCCCTTCAAGCCCAGTTGCTCGCCATACGTGGGCAGAATCAGCTCGATGGCGGCCGTATTGAAGCCGATGCCGTGATTGAGCGACTGCACCTGGTGTTTTTCATACACGCCGCGGATCGCCATCATGGCCATCAGCACGTGCACGGGCTTGATCACGCGCGGATCGCGGGTAAACAAAGGCTCGATGAAGAAGGGCTTGTCGGACTGCACCACGAAATCGATCCACGAGCCGGGCACGTCGACCCGGGGCAAGTCGCTGACGTCGTCGACGATCTGGTTCACCTGGGCGATGACGATGCCGTCGCGGAAGGCGGCCGATTCGACCAGCGTGGGCGTATCTTCCGTGCTGGGGCCCGTGTACAGATTGCCCTGGCGGTCGGCCATGTAGCCGGCCACCATGACGACGTTGGGCGTGAGGTCGACGAACAGGCGCGCATACAGCTCGATATACGTGTGGATGGCGCCCACTTCGAGCAAGCCATCCTGCAGGAACTGGGCGATGCGCAGGCTTTGCGTGCCGGCGAACGAAAAATCCAGCTTACGGGCGATACCGCGCTCGAACAAGTCCAGGTGTTCGGGCAGGCTGACGCTGGGCATGATCAGGTGCAGGTGGTGGATCTTGTCGGGGTTGACCTGGGTCAACATGCGGGCGAGGAAATCGGCCTGCTTCTGGTTATTGCCTTCAAGAACGACGCGGTCGCCCGGCGCGAGCAGCGCTTCGAGCACGGCGACCATGTCGCCCTGTTGCAGCACGGGGCCGCTCGCGTACTGGCGCACGGCATCGAGGCGGCGGCGTTTCTCGGTGCGCCGCGTGTCCCATTGTTTTTGCCGCTGCGCTGGCGCTGCTGTGGCGGTTGACATCATGCCTCCGGAATGAGCTATCGAGTCCAGACGATAGAACGAAAGCGCCAGCGCGACAATCAATCTGCTAGCATGTTCATTACCCTGAAGTTAATGAACTCCCTTGAAAAAGGCTAATCATGGCCATCAACGAAGAAATTACCCTGAAAAAGCTGGAAGTGTTTCTCAGCTTCATGGAATTGAACAACCTGGCGCGCGTGGCCGATGCACTGGGCCAGAGCACGGTCAGCGTGCACCGCGCCCTGCACTCGCTGGAAGACGGCTTGCGCTGCCCCCTGTTCAAGCGCGAGGGACGCAGCCTGATCCCGCTGCATACGGCCTACACCTTTGCCGAATCGGCGCGGCGCACGCTGGCCGAATGCGAGGAAGGCGTGCGCAAGGTGCGCGAAATGTCGGGCATCAACCCCGTGCGCCTGAAAATCGGTTCGCTGTATTCACTGACCCTGCACTGCATCCCACAGCTGGTGATCGCCTTGAAACTGCGCCGGCCGGGCCTCGACATCGACCTGACCCTCGGTTCGAACCGCGACCTGCTGCAAAGCCTGGCAGACGGCCGCCTGGACGCCATCATCATCGGCGTGCAGGAAGACGAACAGCATTCGGGCCTCGTAGCTGTACCCCTGTTCCAGGACGACATCTACCTGGCCGCGCCGCTCGCCTCGCCCTATGCGGGGTCGGCCTCGGTGGACTTGCAGCAGTTGCGCAACGACAAGTTCGTCACCCTCAGCGAAGGTTTCGTCACCTCGCAAAGCTTCAATCACGCGTTTGAGCTGGCGGGATTCGTGCCGGACACCGCGATGCGGGTGGGCGACATCTTCTCGCTGATCAACCTGGTCAGCGGCGGCATCGGCTACAGCCTGCTGCCCGGCCGCGTACGCGCCTTCAGCTCGCGCATCGAACTGCTGCCCCTCGACGCCCGCTACGGCTCGCACCAGCAAATCACCCTGCTGATGCAGAGCAGCCGCGAGCGCGACCCCAATTTGCTGGCGCTGGCGGCGGAATGCAGGTTGTATGGGCGCAGGGAGCCAGCTTTACCCAAAACTCTGACTTAACATCTAAACAATGGCAAAACAAACCAAGGCCCGGGTCTCCAACCCGGGCACCTCGGGCCCAGCAGGCCTGAAAAATGCCCAGGGCAAGGCGCGCGGGCGCAGACAGTACGAATGTACGGCAAGCCCAAGCAACGCAGCCATGGGCAACTCTCAGGCCCGCGATCCAGGCCCGCACTTAAATAGCACTATCCCAAGGCGCCGACAACCTGACCGCGCAGTTGATGAGACCCACCATCGAATACGTCTGCGGAAAGTTCCCCCACATCTCTCCCGTCACGGGGTGCGTGTCTTCCGACAGCAGGCCCAGGTGGTTGCGCGCCAGCAGCATGGTTTCGAAGATCTTGCGCGCCTCGTCCTTCCTGCCGATGCGCGCCAGGGCGTCGATGCGCCAGAAGGTGCAGATGTTGAAGGCAGTCTCGGGTTTGCCGAAGTCGTCGGGGGCTTCGTAGCGGCGCATGTAGGGGCCGTCGCACAGCGACGCTTCCAGCGCATCGACGGTGGCGATGAAACGGGGGTCCATGGGGTCGATGAAATTGACTTCCGCCATCAGCAGGACGGAAGCGTCGAGGTCGCGCCCGCCCAGGCTTTCCGCAAACGCCTGGCGCTCCTCGCTCCACGCTTCGCGCAGTAATCTTTCTCGGATCAGCACGGCGCGGCTGTTCCAGTGGTCGGCGCGGTCCGGCAAGCCCAGTTTATGCGCCACTTTCGCCAGGCGGTCGCAGGCGGCCCAGCTCATCAGCATGGACGAGGTGTGGACGCGCGCCCGCGTGCGCAGCTCCCACATGCCCGCGTCCGGTTCCGCATGCAATCGGAAGGCCTGGTCGCCCACGGCTTCCAGCGCGGCAAACTCGGCCTTGCCGGCGCGGTGGAACAATCGGTGATCAAGGAAGGCCTGCGCCGCGCCCAGGACGATGTTGCCGTAGACGTCGTGCTGGAAGTGTTCCTGCGCCTGGTTGCCCACGCGCACGGGGCCGTTGCCCCGGTAGCCGGGCAAGTGGTCGAGTATCGATTCGGGCAGCTGCTCTTCCAGGCCGATGCCGTACAGCGGCTGGATGTGTCCGCCTTTCGAGCGGGCGACGATATTCGTCAGCCAGCGCAAATACTCTTCCATCGTGCCCACCTCGGACAGGCTGTTCAATGCCCGCACGACGAAAAAGGCGTCGCGCAGCCAGCAATAGCGGTAATCCCAGTTGCGGCTGCTGCCCGGCGCTTCCGGAATGCTGGTGGTCATGGCGGCGATGATGGCGCCCGTGTCTTCATATAAAGACAGCTTTAATGTGATGGCGGCGCGGATGACCACGTCCTGCCATTCCAGCGGCACGGCCAGGCGGCGCGTGTAGGTGCGCCAATAGTTGATGGTTTCCTTTTCGAAGATGCGCGCCGTCTCGTCGATACCGCCGGCCAGGGTTTCATCGGGGCCCAGCAGGAAGTTGGCGGTGCCGCCCAGCACGAAATACGTTTCGCTCAGCACATAATTGAGCGACACATCCGTGTTCAGGCGCAAGGTCTGTTCCGGCCCCACGTAGCGGATGTGGTGGCTGCCCTGCGTGATCTGCGGCGCCAGCCTGCCCCAGTCGTAGCGGGGGCGCAGGCGCACGCGGATGCGGACGGCGTGGTCGAGCGGCCGGACGCGGCGGATCAGCATCAGCGGACGGAACATGCGGTCGCGGCTGAGGAAACGAGGGGCGAAATCCGTGATTTCCACGCCGCGCCCCTGCGTGTCGTACAGGCGCGTGCGCAGCACGGCCGTGTTCGGCTCGTAGAATTGCTCGCTGCGCGCGAAGTTCTCGATGTCGATGGCCCACACGCTGCCGTTTTCCGTGTCGTCCAGCAAGCGGTTGAAGACGGGATCGCCATCGAAACGGGGCAGGCAGGACCAGACGACCTGCCCCGCCTGGTCGATCAGGGCGTTGAAGGCGCAATTGCCCACCACGCCGCAATTCAGCGATGCTGGCGCGGGCGGTTGGCTGGCGCGGGTGTCAAGGGATGTCGTCATGGGCTACTCCTTCGATGTCGGGGATACGGCAGCGGCCAGCAGCGCAGTGCGCAAGGCGCCGGGGCTGGCCAGGCGCAAGGTGGCGGCGCTGGGGCCGCTGCCCACTTTGACGCCCTGCCCGCCTGCTTGTTGTACAAAGGCAAAGCCTGCCTCGTCGGTGGTGTCGTCGCCCGCAAACACGGGCCGGCGGCCGGCGAAGGGGCTTTCCTGCATGAAGGCGGCGATGGCGCCGCCCTTGTCGGTGGCGGCCGGCTTCGCTTCCAGGACCATTTTGCCATGCAACAGCAATACACCCGGGCACGCTTGCACGGCGGCCGTCATTTCTTGTAAGCACAATTGCTCGAGTTCGGGCGCCAGCCGGTAATGCAGGGCCACGGCGCCCCGCTTCTGCTCCACCAGCAAGCCGGGGTGGACGGAGGCCAGCGCCCGGGCGCGCGCCAGCACGGGCGCCACGTCGGGCGTGGCCGCCACGTGCAGCGCGCCATCGGCACCGCGCCGCTCCACGCCGTGCACGCCGGCAACAGGCAAGACCAGGGGCGCCAGCATGGCGTCGATCTGCGCCACGGGACGGCCGGAAATGAGGGCCAGCGCGCCGCCATGACGCTCGGCCAGCAGCGCCAGCGCTTCGATGACGCCGGGCGCCACGCGCACGCCGTCGGGCGTGGGCGCCAGGTCGACCAGGGTGCCGTCGAAGTCGAGGAAGACGGCTGTTCCGGGCGCACTCAGCAGCTGCAACAGGGCTGCGCTATCGTCAGGGATATCGGCCATCACATCCCCTTGCGCCGCTTGATGCGGCTGTGGGCGTCGATCTTGGTCATGACCTTGTCGCGCTGGCGCAAGCGGGCCGCGTCCAGCAGCATGCGCCCGGCCCAGCGGTAGACGTTGAAATGTTTGACTCTCGCCCGCATGCTCTTCATGCGCTCGCGCTGTTCCACGGGCGGCATCACGAGGGCGCGGTACAGCGCGTCGGCGCCCTGCTCGATATGATACGGGTTGATGATCAGCGCTTCATGCAGTTCCCGCGCGGCGCCCGTGAATTGCGACAGCACCAGCACGCCCAGCTCGTCATCGCGCGCGGCGATGAATTCCTTGGCCACCAGATTCATGCCGTCATGCAAGCTCGTCACCATGCACACTTCCGAGGCGCGGAAATAGCGCTGCAGATCGTCCTGGCCATGGTGCTCCGCTTTCAGCAGGATGGGCACGTAGTCTCCGCTGCCGAAGCGGCGGTTGATGCGCTCGACCATCTTGCGCACCCTGGCGTCGAAGCTTTGATATTCATCGAGCGAAGCGCGGCTGGGGGCGGCGATCTGCACGAACGTAAAATTGCCGACCATGCCGGGCTGCTGCTCCAGCATGCGCTCGACGGCCTGGAAGCGCTCGACGATGCCTTTGGTGTAATCGAGACGGTCCACGCCGATGCCCAGCAAGTGGTCTTGTGCCACGCCCAGCTCGCTGCGGATTTGCGCGCGGCACGCGGCCACGTCGGGCTGCGCCGGGTCGTCTTCCGGCCAGGCGATCGAGATCGGGTAATCCTCGACCTGCGTCATCTCGCCGCCGTAGGAAATCGTCGATGCTTCCGGCTCGATGCGGGTTTCCAGGTAGCGGTCCACCGTTTCGAGGAAATTCTTGCGGTGGAATGGCGTGTGGAAGCCCAGGATGGTGCTGCCCAGCAAGCCGTCGAGGATTTCCTCGCGCCATGGGCAAATGCCGAACGATTCCGAGTTCGGCCAGGGGATATGCCAGAACGTAATAATCGTCGCCTTCGGCAAGGCTTCGCGCACCATGCGCGGCAGCAAGGCAAAGTGGTAATCCTGCACCAGCACGACGGGGTTGTCCGTCTTCGCCTCGGCGATCACGGCGTCAGCAAAGCGGCGGTTGACCTTCACATACTGCTCCCAGTCGGACGAGCGGAACACGGGACGCACGTGGGCGATATGGCACAGCGGCCACATGCCCTCATTGGTAAAACCATAATAATAGCCCTGCTCTTCCTCTTCCGTCAGCCACACGCGGCGCAAGGTATAGCTGGGATTTTCGGGCGGCACGGGCACGTGGTCGAGCTTATCCACCGTCTCGAGGTCGGCGGAACCGGCGCCATGCGCGATCCACGTGCCGGAACACGCGCGCATCACGGCTTCCACGGCCGTCACCAGGCCGCTGGCCGGGCGCTGCACGGCAATCCCGCTCTCTGTTTTGGTGTGGATATACGGTTCGCGGTTCGACACGACGAGCACCTGGTCGCCCTGCAAGTCCGCTTCCAGCAGCGCGCGCAGCTTGTCCGGCGTCCAGTCGGACGACCAGCCGTTATCGCCCTGGCGTTCCAGATGGTATTCCTGCAGCAATTCGCGCAAGTCGCCGATCAGCGGCTGCATTTCCGGCGGCGGCGCGGGCGCGGCGGCGGGCGCCGTGGCGGCGGCCACTGCGCCATTGCTTTTCGGCAGCAACTCGCCCCGCAAAATATCCTTCACGGCCGTCAGCCAGCCGCGCCAGCTCAGGTGGGCGACGAATACGGTCATCAGGGAAATCAGCACGGCCAGCACGGCCAGGAAGGCAAAGATGAAACGCTTGGTATCGGTATTGCGGCGCTCGACAAAGCTCATGTCCTGCACCAGCACCAGGCGGCCCAGCTGGGAGGCGTCCTGCATGACGGGGGTTTCGCTGAGGTGGACTTGCCCTTGCGGCAGTTGCGCCAGGGATTTGTACAGGCCGCCCGTCGAAGGCGTGCTCCAGCAGCCGATGGAAGTTGGGTATTGCGCGGACTGGTACAGCAAGTGGCCCGCGTTGTCGCAAAAGCCGATGGCGATCAGGCGTTCGTCGCGCGTGGCGCCCTGGAACAGTTCCTTGACGCGGTCGGCATCTTGCGCGGGCAGGTATTCGGTGAGCGAGGGGCGGAGGGTTCCAGCGAGCAATTCGGCCCGGCTGTCGAGGTCGCGCACATACCAGCGCAGGGTAATATTGTCCAACAGGGGTACCACGATATAGGCAAACAGTCCCAGCACGAGGGCCAGCGGCAGGATGAAGCGCAAGGACATTCGGAGTGATCGTACTATCATCGGTTTCCTTTGCAAAAACAAAAAGCATGGCAAGTATGACTATGTTTCCAATGCGGCGACGCCCGCTTGCTTTCCGTATTGAAACGTCAACGTGGCATGGCGCAGCGCAGCAATTTCTTCCAGTATCCATCTTGATGCAAGTCTTATCCGTACGGCAACGCACGCCCCCGCGACGTCATCTGCCCGTAAAATACCCGCTTCCGACATCCATTCCACTTATCAATAAGGAGTTTTCGCCTATGGATCTCAGCACGTTTCACTCGCTGATGGGAGGCCCGCTGCGCTCGGCGCTGACCGTGCTCGTTTCCGCCCTGCTCGTCACCCTCGTCGCCATCGGCGTGCACCGGGCCGGCATCGGCTTGCTGAAAAGACTGGCCCATGGCCACGCGCTGGCCAGCAACGTCGCGCGCGTAGCGTTCCGCGCCAGCCAACTGTGCCTGATCGTCTTCGGCCTGCGCATGGTGCTGGCCAGCGCGCCCGACGACACGCCGGGCCTCGTCGCCATGTCGCACCTGGCCAGCGTGGCGCTGATCATCGCGCTGACCTGGCTGGCCATGCAATGCATCGAGTCGCTCAGCATCACGATTTCCCAGATCAATCCCGTCGACGCGGCCGACAACCTGCGCGCGCGCCGCCGGATCACGCAAGCACGCGTGCTCACGCGCAGCGCGCATGCCATCGTCGTCCTCCTGGGCGTGTCCTTCGTGCTGCTGACCTTGCCCGGCGCGCGGCAGATCGGCGCCAGCCTGCTGGCCTCGGCCGGCGTGGCGGGCCTGGTAGCCGGTATCGCCGCCCGGCCCGTGCTCGGCAATTTCATTGCAGGGCTGCAAATTGCGTTTTCGCAACCAATCCGTATCGACGATGTGCTGATCGTCAACGGCGAATGGGGCACGGTCGAGGAAATCAAGGGCACCTACGTGGTCGTGCGCGTGTGGGACGAGCGCCGGCTGATCGTGCCGTTGCAATGGTTCATCGAAAATCCGTTCGAGAACTGGACGCATACCTCCTCGGACATCCTGGGCACGGTGTTCCTGTGGCTCGATTTCAGCATCCCGATCGAGCCCCTGCGGGCGGAACTGACGCGCATCTGCGCATCCGCCAAGCAATGGGACGGCCGCGTCTGCACGGTGCAGGCGACGGATTCGAACGAGCGGGCCGTGCGCGTGCGTTTCCTGATCAGCGCGGTGGATTCAGGCACGGCGTTTGAATTGCGCTGCCTCGTGCGCGAGCAGATGCTCGCCTTTATCACGACCAATTATCCGCACAGCCTGCCCCGCCTGCGCTCCACGCTCGACCCGATCGAGCTGCACGCCATGCAGGCGCAGAACGATACGGTACAGTTGTACAAGGCGTAACAAAACCTGCGGCGCGCTGCCCCGGCCCGCGCGCCGCTAAAATAGGAGCATGAGCACCACCGCCTGGTTCATCCTGATCGGTTGCCTGATGCTGGCGCGTGGCTTGGGCGCCGACGGCATCGCGCGCCTGCCATTGACCTCGGCCATCGCTTACTTGGGCGTGGGCCTGCTGCTGGGCCCCATGTTCCTCGGCCTGTTCGCGTTCGACCTGGTGCAGCAGGCACCCCTGCTGGAAACCCTGACGGAAATCGCCGTCCTCATCTCCCTGTTTTCCGCCGGCGTCAAGATGCCCGTGCCCTTCAGCCTGGCGCGCTGGCTGCCTTCGCTGCGCCTGGCGTGGCTGTCGATGGCCATTTCCGTGGCGCTGGTGGCGGCCTTTGCCTGCCTGCTGCTGGACCTGCCATTGGGCGCGGGCATCCTGCTGGGCGCCATCCTCGCGCCCACCGACCCCGTGCTGGCCACCGACGTGCAGCTGCGCCATGCGGGCGACAGCGAGCAATTGCGCTTCATGCTGACCAGCGAGGCGGGCATGAACGATGGCAGCGGCTTTCCTTTCGTCATGCTGGGCCTGGGCTTGCTGGGCCTGCATGAGCTGGGACCGCATGGCGCCACCTGGCTGTGGCGCGATTTATGCTGGGCCAGCGCGGGCGCCATCGCCCTGGGCGCGGCCGGCGGCGCGCTGCTGGCCTGGCTGGGCTGGCAAGTGCGCGCCAAGGAGCCGAAACACGCGATGCTGGACGACCTGGCGGCCCTGGGCCTGATCGCCCTCGTCTACGGCGTCTCCACCTGGCTGCACGCGTGGGGCTTCCTGGCCGTCTTCTTTGCCGGCGTGGCCTTGCGCCAGACGGAACTGCGGCTGGCCGGCGCGCCGAAAGACCGGCAAGGCTTGCTGCAGGCGGAGGAAACGCATGCCGTGTCCGCCGCCAGGCCGCACGCCAGCGAGGTGCCGCTGACCGTCAGCGGCGAGTCCCTCGTCTTCAAGGAGCACCTGGAACGGCTGTCCGAACTGACCCTGGTGCTGTTGCTGGGCGGTGCCGTCACGGCTGCCGCCTGGAGTTGGCCGGCGTGGAGCGTGGCGCTGTTCCTGCTGCTGGTGGCGCGCCCGGCCAGCGTGATGCTCGGTTTGCTGGCCTCGGGCACCGGCATGCGCCTGCGCGGACTGGCCGCCTGGTTCGGCGTGCGCGGCATCGGCTCGCTGTACTACCTCAGCTATGCCATCGCGCATGGCTTGCCGCAAGGCCTGGCGCGCGAACTGGCCGACATCACCCTGGTCGTCGTCATCGTCTCCATCGTCGCGCACGGCCTGACGGTCAAGCCTCTGCTGGAGCGCTACTGGCGCAAATAGCTGGTGTAAATGAGCGCCGGCGATCCCCTTTTGTCATTGCTACAGAGCAATGTTTTGTCAATCGCCCCTATGGCGGGCTTAAATATTGTTAAGATAATTAAAAATGGCAAAAGAGAGAATCGATGAAACGAAGAAGCGTGCTGGGACTGGGCGTCTCACTGGCCCTGCTGCAGACAGGTTGCGCCACCGATCCGGCCAGGCTGGCGTGGGAAACGGAGTTTGACGGCTTCATGCGCGATGGCCTGGCCCGCACGGAAACGCCGGGCATGAGCGTGGCCGTGGTGCGCGGCGATCGCACCATCTTCGCGCGCGGCTATGGCTGGGCCGACATCCAGGCCGGCAAGAAGGCCGATGCCGGCACGGTGTTCCATGTCGCCTCCGTCAGCAAGCTCGTCACGGCCACGGCCGTCATGATGCTGCTGGAACAGGGCGCCTTCCAGCTCGACGACAAGGTGGCGGCCTACCTGGACTTCCCGCTCATGCATCCGAAGTTCCCCGACGTGCCCATCACCTTCCGCCATTTGCTCAGTCACACCTCGGGCATTTCCGATGCCGTGTACGACAAGACGGCGGCGTTTGCCGTACAGGGCGACCCCCGATTGCCCCTGCGCGACTTCGTCAAGGGCTATCTGTCGCGCGGCGGCGCCTGGTATGACGCGGATGTGTCGTTTGCCGCCCGGCCCGGCACGGAATGGCGCTACAGCAATGTGGGCATCGCCCTGCTCGGCTATCTGGTGGGCCGGTTGAACCCCGATGGCCTCGACGCCTACACGCGCGAGCACCTGTTCGAACCGCTGGGCATGGACAGCACGGCCTGGAACCTGGCCGGCTTGCCGCGGCGCGCCGTCGTCGCCCAGCCGTACGCGCACAAGGAGCCGGGCCTGCAAGTGCTGCCGCCCGTCGGCTATCCGGACTGGCCGGCCGGCCTGCTGCGCAGCTCGGCGCAGGACTTCGCCCGTTTCCTGGCCATCTACAGCAATGGCGGCCGGGTCGATGGCCACCGCTACCTGCAGGACGCGACGCTGCAACTGTTTTTCGCCCCGCAAGCGGCTCCCGTCGTGCCCGCCGATCCGTCCATGCGCCAGGCCCTGGTCTGGCTCTTGCGCGACGTCGACGGCAAGGCGCTGGCCACGCACAGCGGCGGCGACCCCGGCGCCGCGTCCGTCGTCTGCGTCGACCGGGCCCGCAAGACGGCCGTGCTGGCCTTCGCCAACGTCAGCGCCGACAAGGAGTTTCGTTCATTCCAGAAAGAAGTCGTGCTGCGCCTGCTCGCCCATGGCGGCAGCGGCGCGCCAGCTGTCAAGAAAAGCTAGGCGCCGAACCAGCCGCGCAGTTTCTCGGCGGCCCGTTCCTTGACCTCGGCCGTGATGTAGGTGGCGACGGTGGCGACGGCCGCGGCCAGCACGGCCAGGTCGTCCGCATAGCCGACCACGGGCGTGATGTCGGGAATCGCATCGATGGGCGAAATGAAATAGCCGAGCGCGCCATAGATGGCCGTCTTGGCCCACAGCGGGGTGTTCGGCTGCTGCGCCGCGTAATACAGCCACAGGGCTTTTTCGATGACTTCGCGTCCCGCCGTCTTGGCGAACTTGACGACCTTGTCCCAGAAGCTGTCATCCGTGTATTTCTTTTCATACTGCTTGTCGGCCTGGGGGGCGTGGTCTTCTTCCAGATTCTTTTTTCTGCCAAACATCTGCTGCTCCTGTCTGCCGCGCACGGCGTTACGAATGCGCACCTTAGCATAACGGCGCGCCGGGTGGGCGGCCTGCAAGGTAAGCTATCGTCATGGAAATATCCGCCACCACCACGGCCCGCGCCGCCGGCCTGCGTTACACGGGCGACCATCAGAACGGCATCGCCCGATCGGGCAAGCCCGGCAAGTTCCGCTACCGCGATGCGGATGGCCAGGTCCTGCGCGATGCCGCCGCCTTGACGCGCATCAAGGCGCTGGCTATCCCGCCCGCCTGGACGGACGTGTGGATCTGCCCGCATGCGAATGGCCATTTGCAGGCGACGGGCCGCGATGCGCGGGGCCGCAAGCAATACCGCTACCATGCGCGCTGGCGCCAGGTGCGCGACGACGTGAAATATGAGCGCATGCTCAGCTTTGGCCGCGCCCTGCCCGCCATCCGCGCCGCCGTCGCGCGCGGCATGCAGCTGCCGGGCTTGCCGCGTGAAAAAGTGCTGGCCACCATCGTGCACCTGCTGGAATTGACGATGATGCGCATCGGCAACGAGGAATATGCGCGCGCGAACAAATCGTTCGGCCTGACCACCCTGCGCACGCGCCACGTGCAGGTCGACGGCAACGCCGTGGCCTTCCACTTCAAGGGCAAGAGCGGCGTGCGCCACGATATCCGCCTGAGCGACCGCAAGCTGGCCAGGGTGCTTGCGCGCATGCGCGAGTTGCCGGGCCAGGAACTGTTTCAATATGTCGATGACGAAGGCGCGCGCCACGGCGTCGATTCAGGCGACGTGAACGATTACCTGCGCCAGGTGACGGGCGAAGACTACACGGCCAAGGATTTCCGCACCTGGTCCGGCACCTTGCTGGCCGCGCTGGCCCTGCAGGCGTTCGAGCAGGTCGATTCCGATGCGCAAGCGAAGAAAAACATCGTGCAGGCGATCGAGTCCGTGGCAAAAAAGCTGGGCAATACGCCGACGATCTGCCGCAAGTGCTATGTGCACCCTGCCGTGCTGGAATCGTATCTGGATGGCAGTTTATTGGAAGGCATGCGCGCGCGGGCGCAGCAGCAGTTACGGGAAGAACTGCCGGCACTGGCGCCGGAGGAAGCGGCCGTGCTGGCCTTGCTGCAGCAGCGCCTGCAAGCTGAGGTCAAGCCTGGCGCGCGGGCTGGGGCTGGCACTGGGCCGACAGCATGAGGGCATCGCTGCCGCACACGGGCAAGGCACCGTGTCCCGCTTCCCGCGCCACGGACGCGGGCGCGGCATCGCTGGCCGGCGCCTCGCCCGTAGTCATCCAGGTGGCTGCCAGGGTCGAAAAGGTGAACAGGCAGATCAGCAGGAATGGCTTGTTCACGTGAAGGGACTGGCCTGGCTTTTGCATCGCATACTCCGTCGGACTGGTTGGCTGTTGCAGCATGGACACGATCATCGCGTGTTTCCGCAAGGCATACAATCAGACGGTTTCGACAAGATGGGTAGGACAGCGCTGACAGACTCATCCATAAAGTCCGGTGTCGGAATATTTGACACCCGCTCCCGCCCGCCTCAGCCAAGCCCTTGTTTTTACGGTATATTTTACATGGGAACGCTTCCTGCTTGACCTCTCGCCTGGGCACGCTTGGCGCCAGTCTATGGGGGGACGATCATGAGCTTTATCAAACAGGTGCTGCTGGCGCTGCTGCTGTGCGCCATGTCGGCCGCGCACGCCACCAGCATCGGCTACACGGCGACGTCGCTGGGCGGCACGCAGTGGCGCTACGACTATACGGTCAGCAATACCACCCTGGCCGTGCCCATCGAGGAATTCACCTTGTTCTTCAGCGTGGGCACCTACGCCAACCTGCAGAACGTCTCGACGGCGCCCGGCTGGGACGTGCTGCTGGTGCAGCCCGATCCCGCCATTCCCGCCAGCGGCTACTTCGACGCGCTGGCGCTGGCGGGCGGCATCGTCCCCGGCGCCACGGCCACGGGTTTTTCCGTCACCTTCGATTACCTGGGCGCGGGCAGCCCCGGCGCCCAGCAGTTTAGCATCCTCGACCCCGTCTCCTTCATCGAACTCGACGCGGGCATCACGCAGCCGGCCGCCATCGCCCTGCCGTCCACGCCATGGCTGCTGCTGGCCGGCGTGCTGGCCCTGGCGTGCCTGCGGCGGCGCCAGCTGGCCGCCGCCGCGCTGGCCCCTTTGCTGGCCGCGGGCCTGTGCGCCTGCGGCGGCCCCAACGATCCCACGCAGCCGCCCGCGCCGAAGATCATGCTGGCCGCTGGCGCGGCCACCGCCCAGGCTGCCGGCGACTTCGAAGTGACGCTGCTCGACAAGGTGGCCGAACAGCGCGTCAGCCGCACGGCCTGGGACTACACTTACCGCGTGCACATCCGCAACAATGGCAGCGAGGCGGCTGGCAATGTGCAAGCCGTGCTGGCCAGCGCGCCCGATGGCAGCACCATCATCGATGGCGAGGTGCTGGCCGGCAGCATCGACGCGGGCGCCACCGTCGTTCCCGACGACACCATCACCCTGCGCATCGAACGCAGCATCGCCTTCCAGAGCGCCGGCCTGGTCTGGACTTTCAGCACCGGCGCCGGCATCGCCCTCGATCCCGTGCGGCCCGCGCAGGTGGTCGTGCTGTCTCTGTCCGGGCTGGGCTTTCCCGACGGCGCCGACAGCGTCAAGGCCAGCGGCGCCGTCACGGACGTGCTGCTGCAGGACGGCACTCTGCGCTTTTCCACGCCGGGCGACACGGGCGTGGACCAGCAAGCGCAACTTTTCCTCAGCAAGGGCGGCAAGGTCACCACCCTGGACGTGCTGATCCGGACGGAACTGCCCACGGCCGTGGAAACCTACGTGGAACCGGAAGACGATGGCAGCCTGCCCGCCACGGCGCCCGTGCTGGCCATCACGGGACTGGGGCCGAACAACCGCCTGCAGCCTGGCGGCATGGCGTTCCGCCTCGTGGGCGCGGCCCCCATGGCCCTGCAGGACGACAGCGACGGCCTGCTGTCCACCCCGAACGGCGTGGCCATCAGCCTCAAGAACTACTGGACGTTCGATGCGGCCAGCGGCAGCTTCAGCATCGGCGCCACGGCCATGCGGCAGCTGCTGGCAGCCTTGCCCAACGGCAGCTACGACCTGAACCTCAATTTCGTCTCGCAGGACGGCGAGTTCACGGCCAGCTATGCCTTGATCGTCATCAAGTCCGGCATCGTGCTGCAGGGACAGCTGCGCACGCCCGCGGGCGGCAATGCCACGGGACTGGCCGGCAAGAAGATGCTATTGGCCGGCTACAACAGCCACCAGCGCCAGGTGGCCGTGGTCGATGCCGCGGGCGCCTTCCACTTCGACGGCGTGCTGCCCGATACCTGCCAGCTGACCTTGAACGACCTCGTCCATCCGAACGTGGTCAGCGTCAGCGCCGTCGTGTTTGACAACAGCAGCACCGTCAATGTCAGCATCGTGTATCCGTACGGAACCGGCCTGGCCCGGCGCAGTGCGGCGCAGAGCTATGTGGCGGGCACGGTCACGCAGGATGGCGCCGCGCCGCCCGCGCGCGCGGTGATCGCCAGCTCCCGTGCCACGGACGACGTCACGCCGCAGGATGACGAGGGCAGCAAGACGTTCACGGCCACGGCGGACGCGCAAAACCAGACCATCACCTCGCCCGTCGCCTTCACGGTGCCCAAGGGCACGAAAAACGTGGGCGTGAAAATCACCGTCAGCACGGCCGAGTATCCCGTCTACACGACGGCGCAAAGCCAGTACAACGATACCTGGTCCTACGCCGTGACGGGGTTGCCCGGGGTCAACCTGTCCGCCGCGGGCGCCGTCAACCAGACCCACTTCACGCAAGGCACCATCGTCAGGACGGAGTGCATCGACGTCAGCAAGCAGACCAAGGATGGGGCGTTGAGCCTGGGCGGCAACGTCAGCGCCACGAATATCGGCGACAGCGCCCTGCCCACCGTGACGACGGTGGAGCTGAGCCTCGCATGCAAGGGCTTGAAGGTGACGCTGGCAAAATTCCTTTCGCCCAACAAGGACGCCCACCCCGTGCTGCAGCCGATCAAGCTGACGGGCAATCTGGCGGGACCGTATGTGTCCATCTCGCAAGGCAACGCCACGGCCACCCACACCCTGCCGCTGGAATTGCACTACACGCCGGCGGCGGCGACGATTACGGAAGTGAACATCGGCATTGCGTCCGGCGGCGGCGATCCCGCCTTCAGCACGGAGAATTTATTGTCCCAGACCAATACCAAGACCGCCGGCAGCGTAAAATTTCCCGGCCTGGTGCTGCCCGCCTTTGCCGGCGCCAAGCTCGACAAGAAGGCCGTCGTCACGCTGCGCCTGAAGGGCCGCATCGACAATGCCGACGCCAGCTCCGACCCGGCCGAAGGGGGCCAAGTGGAGTTCAAGGGCGACACGGCCTACATCCCCCTGTACCTGGCCGACAACGAGGCGGCGCTGGCGGCGCGGCGCTACGGCACGCGCGATGCCGGCGGCGATTCCTGGGCCACGCGCCTGGCCATCGCCTGGCTGGCGGGCAAGGCTTACCGCTTCGACGACATCAGCGGCCAGCACGTGACGCAGACGGCAACGGGCCGTTCCATCCTCGGTCACAGCGGCCACAGCGACGGCCAGCAGATCGACTTGCGCTACGCGGACGGCGCGGGCGGCTACACGGACGCGCTGGGCGGCCAGAACGATGGCGCCGCCATTCTCCAGCTGATCAACGACGCGAAAGCGGAAGTGGCGGCCAACCCCGCGCAAAAGCCGAAACTGGCGGCCCTGCAGGCATGGATCGCGGCGAACCGGGCCATGCTGGCCCAGGAAGCGGCGCCGGCCAGCACGCGCATCATCTACATCGGCCCCGGCTTCATCAAGCTGGCCCTCGTCGACGGGCGCTTTTCCGCCGCGCCGGCCGACCATATCCCCGACGCGGGCGCCTGGACCAAGCCGGCAAAGGTGCACATCGAAACGGGACACCTGAGCCACTGGCACATCAGCATCACGGCCCATCCATGACGCCACGACGGATTCAGGCGGGCAGATCGGACAATTCCAGCTCCGAAAACCCCGCCCGGCGCCGCGCTTCGAGGTTGAACGGGCCGCGCAGGGTGGGCGCTTCGTAGCGCAGCGCCAGCTCGGCGTAGGTGGCGCGCAATTCCAGGCCCCGCTGCTCGCACAGATAACCGTACCAGCGGTTGCCGATTTCCACGTGCCCCACTTCATCGCGCAGGATGATGTCGAGGATGGCGGCCGCCGCCATGTCGCCCGCCTGCGCCAGCTTGGCGCGCAGCGGCGGAATGGCGTCCAGGCCCCGCGCTTCCAGCGTGCGCGGCACCAGCGCCATGCGCGCCAGCACGTCGCCGCGCGTCTTGTCGACCATTTCCCACAGGCTGTCGTGGCCGGGGAAGTCGCCATACGTGTGGCCCAGCACCTGCAAATGCGCCTGCAGCATGGCAAAGTGCGTCGCTTCCTCCTTCGCCACGCGCAGCCAGTCCGTATAGTAGTCAAACGGCAGATCCGGGAAGCGCCACAGGGCGTCGAGCGCCAAATTCATCGCGTTGAACTCGATATGCGCGAGCGCGTGCACCAGCATGGCGCGCCCCTCCGGCGTGATCATCGAGCGCCGACCCACCAGGCGCGGCGGCACCAGTTCCGGACGCTCGGGACGGCCCGGCACGGCGCCGGATGGGGCCAGCGGCGCCTGCGCATCGAGAGAAAGTTGCGCTGCGGCCATGGCCGCCACCATCGCCACCTTGGTCGCCGGGTCCGGTTCCAGCAGGCAGGCCAGCGCAGTGCTGCGTAACTCGCGCAATTGCGCCGGCGCGGTGGGGGGCGATGGGGATGGCTGCATGGGCATACTTTCGTGCGCGTTTTCAATGAGGGGCGCAGTGTATCAAATTGCCTGCCCCAGCAGCCAGTCGAACAAGGCCTGCACGCGTGCCGGCAGTGGCCGCGCGGCATGCACGAGGTAGTACGCCTGCGGGCTGGGCAAGTTGAAAGCGCCGAACGGCAAGACCAGCTGGCCGCTGGCCAGCCACGGCTGCACCAGCTGGCGCCGGCCCATGGCCACGCCCGCGTGGTGGATGGCCGCCTGCGCGCACAGGTCGGCGCGGTCGAAACGCAGGCTGCGCGCGGGCAAGGTCACCTCGGGCGCCTGCCCGTCCAGCCACAGCCGCCACTCGGCATCGGGCGCGCAGGCGGGCCAGGCCAGGGTGTCGTGCAGCAGCGTCGCGCTGGACAGCTGTTGCGGCGCGTCAAACAAGCCGTGTTCGCGCGCATATTGCGGGCTGCACACGGGTGCCAGCCATTCGTCCATCAGCTTGCGCGAGGCCAGGCCGGGAAAGTGGCCGTCGCCATAATGCAAGGCCAGGTCGACCTGGCCGGCGCGAAAGTCCACGCTTTCATTGCCCACGCGCAAGTCGATCGACACGTCCGGATATTGCGCAGCGAAACCTGCCAGGCGCGGCACCAGCCAGCACTGGGCGATGGACGGGCGCGCATGCACGGTGATGCTGCCCGCCAGCGCATCGCCGCCGGCCAGCGCCGCCTGCAAGCCATCCCAGCCGATTTGCAGGGCGGCGAAGATGCGCTCGCCGTCGGCCGTCAGCCTGACTTGCCGCGTCAGGCGCTGGAACAGCCGCAAGCCCAGGCTGCTTTCCAGCCGCGCGATGCGGTGACTGACGGCGCTGGGCGTGAGCGCCAGTTCCTGCGCGGCCAGCGCAAAACTGGCATGGCGCGCCGCCACAAGGAACGTGTGCAGGTTGGCGAACTGGCTGGCCGTCAGCGTGGCCCTGCTCGGCGCGCCGGCCGGCATCACGCGGTTCCGGCCGCCAGCAGCGCCCTGCCCCGCGCCACGTAGGCCGCCATTTCTTGTTCCGGCACCATGCTGCCGCCCGTGCCCCATACGAGGTGCGTGGCCTTGTCCAGGTGCTGCTGGTATTGCGGCGCGGCCAGCACGGGATTGATGCCCGCGAAACCGGCCACGGCGGATGGTTCCAGGCGCAAGCCTTGCGTTTGCTCCAGCGTCGCCAGCAAGCGGTACAGTTCTTCATCCGTAACGGTGGCGTAGCCGTCGATCAGCCGCTGCATGGCCCGGCCGACGAAGCCGGACGGACGGCCCACGGCCAGGCCATCGGCGGCCGTGAGGTTGTCGATGCCGATTTCCTGCACGCTGATTCCCTCGTGCAAGCCCGTGTGCACGCCCAGCAGCATGCACGGCGAATGGGTCGGCTCGACGAAGACGCAGTGAACAAAATCGCCAAAGGCCAGCTTCAAGCCGAAGGCCACGCCGCCGGGACCGCCGCCCACGCCGCACGGCAGGTAGACGAACAGCGGGTGCTCCTCGTCCACCGCGACGCCGGCCGCGGCGAACTGGGCTTTCAGGCGCTGGCCCGCCACCGCGTAGCCGAGGAACAGGTCGTGCGAGTTTTCATCGTCGACGAAATGGCAGGTGGGGTCGCTTTGCGCCTGCCTGCGCCCCGCTTCCACGGCCACGCTGTAGTCGGTCGCGTACTCGACGACGGTGACGCCATGGCTGCGCAATTTATCCTTCTTCCACTGGCGCGCGTCGGCCGACATGTGCACGGTGGCGCGAAAGCCCAGGCGCGCGCTCATGATGCCGATCGACAATCCCAGATTGCCCGTGGAGCCGACGGCGATCGCATATTGGCCGAAGAAGGCGCGCACGGCGTCGCTGGCCAGCAGGCTGTAATCGTCGCCCTCCTTCAGCAAACCGGCGTCCAGCGCCAGCGTTTCCGCATGTTTCAGCACTTCATAGATGCCGCCGCGCGCCTTGATCGAGCCGGAAATGGGCAAATGGCTGTCCTGCTTGAGCCACAGCTGACCGCTCGTCATGCCTGAGGCTAAACCCAGCGCCGCCTGCATGGCGGGCAGCGGCACGACGGGCGACTCGATGACGCCGCCGCTGGCCTGCGTTTCCGGGAACGCCTTGGCCAGATATGGCGCAAAACGCGCCAGGCGCGCGCTGGCATCGGCCACGTCATCGGCCGTCAAGCCCACGTCGTTCAAGGCCTCGGCCGCCGGCGCGATGGCGGGATTGAACCAGCTCAAGGGCTGCAAGGCCATCAGCTCTGTAATCAGGGGAAATTTTTCGCGCAGCGCGGCGATGGCGGAAGTGGGCAGCATGGCAAGCTCGTGTAGGAACAAACCATGATTAGACCGCATCCGGGCGCCGCTGGCAAAGGATGGTTGTTCAGGCAATGGGTGACGCCAGGTCATGCATGCCGCAGTCATCCCCAGGCACTGCACGCCGCCCATAGCTAAATTTAATTCCTGAATGCACTATCGATTAAAGAAAAATTTCCACAAAAGCACAAAAATAAGTTATCTTAAAGGCAAATAAAAGGAGACATTTTTTCTCTTTTCTACCGAGGCAAAAATGCGCTCCAAGAATGACAAAGCCACTGCTACGAATATGGATACCCTCGACTGCGCCAGGCAGGACGATTTGACGGCCCAAAAGGTCGAGGTCGGCATTATTTTCCAGGAAATGCTCGATACCGCCACGGCCGCCGCCTACCTGGCCAAGAACAAGGTGCCGATCGCCACCGCGCTGCGCGTGCTGACGGGATCGCGGCGCAAAAAGAGCGGCGGCGGAAATTGATGGTTCTGTGCGGGATGAGCTGGGGATGGCGTGGCTGAGCAGATCAGGGGTTCAAGGGAAGAGCCGCTACTTCATACCACACCCGTATCCCTCGCTCAACCTGGCTGATCGCCGTCCAGCCCCTCGTTTCCGTGATGGTTTCGATGCTGACCGGACGCACGCCCGTTTTCAGCAGCCATTCATTGGCCAAGACCAGCGACCGGTCCATGCCGTCGGAAAGAGGACTGCCCGCAGTGGTCGAACGAAAATCTTTAAATGCGATCATGGACACCTTTTATTCAGTCAGCTTCATTTGAGCAGATAAAGCCTTCAGCCACCGCTATCGCACCCATGTGCGCCAACGCCAGAAGCAGGCGCCAGAGAGCATAACAAATTACCGTCGAGAAACATGCGCACATTGTCACGCCCACATGGCGCTTGCCGATGCGGCGATGCCAGCGTGCGCCTTCTTCCCGCATCGGCAGCAGGAAGGCGCACACTGATTGCCAGGCTTAGAACTTCAGCTGCAGCCCCAGATCAATCGACCGGCCCTCGGCCGGCAAGGCTTGCAGCGCCCCGCCGTTCGCCTTCAGTCCCGACAGGTACACGCCACCGAGCGGGTCCGCATACGCGCGGTTGAACAGATTGCTCACGCCGGCGCTCAGGCTGGCCATCTTGTTCAGCGCCACGCTGCTGCGCAGGTTGACGAGCGCATAGCCGCCCGTCTCCGGTTCGAAGCGCCGGGCGTCGACCTTGTCCTTGCGGGCCACGATCTTCGTTTCGATGCGGCTGCTCCAGGCGCCCAGCTTGTGCTCGACGGCCAGCAAGGCGTTGAGCGGCATCATGCGGTACAGGTCGCCGCCATCGCCGCGCTTGCCCCGCGTGTAAGCGGCATTGCCGGTCGCCATGAAGCGGCCCCAGCGGGCGCTGCTGGCCAGCGGCAGCTGCCAGGCCAGATTCGCGCCGTACAATTTGGCGTCATGGTTGGCAAAGCGCAGCAGGTTGCCGTTCGCGCCCATTTTCATGTACGGGTGGAAAGACGCCAGCACGTCGACGTCGATGTAGTTGTCGACCTTGCTGTAATAGGGATTGACGCGCAGGAACCAGCCCTCTTCGCCGCCGCCATGCCAGTCGGCCGTCAACGCCGCCGTGTAAGCCGCCTCGGGTTTCAGGTCGATATCGCCCACATAGCCGTTGCCGTCGCCAAACCAGTTGGTCATGGTCATGGCCATCGAGCCGCGCCCCCACGAGTAGCGCTCGTACAGGTTGGGCGAGCGCACCTTGCGCGCCAGCGCGAATGCATAGCTGCTGGCCGCATCGGGCGTAAAGGTGGCTTGCGCAGAGGCATCGATATTCGTGTCGCGCCGGCTGCGGCTGCGCGCATTGAAGGCCCTGGCGGCCATCACATCCGGCATGTTCATCATGTTGGTGCCGTACGATTGCACGTCGCCCGACTCCATGCGCACGGATTCGCCGCGCACGCCCAGCACGCTCGTCCAGCGCGCAGCGTGGCGCGTTTCCAGTTCGCCGAACAGCACGGTGCGGTCGCGCTTGCCGTCATTGATGTTCAGGTAGGTGCGCGGCCCCATCATCATGGAACCGGGCACGGCCGGCCAGTAGTCGTCAAGGCGGAAAGCGTGCCACTCCTGGCCCAGGCGCAGCTCGCCCGCGGCCGTCGGCACGCTGGCCATCAAGGCATAACCGGTGTTGCGTCCATGCGTAATCATCGGCATCGAACCCTTGCGTTCGGGCGAGAAAAAGCCCATTTCGTGGTCCGTCTGCTGCCAGTAGGCGCGCGCATCGAACACACCCCATGCAAACGTGCCCTGGTAAGCCAGGTTGGCAAACTGGCCGTGGTTGTCCGTCATGTCCATATACTGGTTGGGGAAACCCTGGTACGGGATGTGCTGCACGCCGGCGCGCAGGGTCAGCTGCTGGCCATCGCGCTTGGCCGCCAGCACGATGGCCTGGTTGATGCTTTCAAACATGCTGGCCAGCACGGTGTTGCCGTGGCCATCTTCATAGCTGTGGCCGCGCGTATAGGCGCCGCTGTAGCCGATGCTGAGCACGTCGCTGGCGGCAGAGGCGTTCACGCTGGTCGCCACGCTGTTGTTGACGCTGCGCCCCGACACGGCAAAACTGCCTTGCGTCAGCAACGCCGCGCCGGGCTGGGCGAACACGGGCGCCATCGATTGCACCTCGATGGTGCCGCCTATGCTGTCGCCGCCCGCGCTGACGGGGGTCACGCCGGCGATCAGGCGGATGCGCTGCACTTGTTGCGGATCAATGTAGGACAGCGGCGCATTCATATGATTGGCGCAGGCCGACGTCAGTTCCATGCCGTCGATGCGAATCTTGAGGCGGTCATCGGCAAAGCCATTAACCACTGGCAAGCCGGACACGCCGCCCCCGGCCGCCACGCTGTAGCCGGGCGTGCTGGAGAGCATCAGCGCCGTGTCGGCGGCGGAACGGTAGCCGTCGCCTATGGCCGTGACGATGACTTTCATCTCGGGCAGAACCTCTTCAGGGCGCGTTTGCGCCACGGCGGGCATGGCGATGGCGAGGGAAATCAATAACGGTAAATGTTTCATGGTGCTGCTTTCGGATTCTGTATGGGTCAAACGAACAGGCGCAAGCGCACGACATGCGCGGCGCAAGGCAGTTCAGGGAAAGGGACAGATCAGAAAGCGGCGGGCGGACCGCGGGGCTGGACGGGCGTCCAGGCGAACAATGGCGTGGCGGACTGGTAGAACAGCTCGGGCAGCAAGCCCGTGAGGAGCTCGCCGGAAGCGAGCACGAGGGAGGTGGGCGGAATCGACAAGGTGTCCGCATGCATGCTGCAGCACGGGCAGTCGCCCATGCGCATGCCCGATTTTTCAGGCGCGGAGGGTTCCTGCGCATCGTAGCGGGCGGGCATGGCTTGCATGCCGCCCGCCACCGAGCAGATTTCCAGGCTGGGCACGGCCATCCCGCTGGCGACCGTCAGCGCGCGTGATACCGTAGGGGCGAGCGTGGCCAGGAAGATGGCGATACACGCGATCCACAGGACGATGCCGGCTTTGCCTTTGCTGATGAACATGGCAATATTGTATCAGCGCAAGGCCCCTGCGCACAGGGCGCAAGTCAAACCTTCCTATAAATCCACCTTCATCGACAGCTTGATGGCGCGCGGCGCGCCCGATGCCAACCGCGTGCCCGCGCCGGCCCAGTAGCGCTTGTCGGCCGCATTTTCCACGTTCAACTGCCACACGACGGCCTTGTCCATCACGCGGTTCGCATAGCGGGCGCCCGCGCTGAACAGGCTCACGCCGCCGAGAAAGGCCTGGTTCAGGTCGTTGACGGGACGGGCGCTGTAGTAATACGCGCCGCCGTTGACGGACAGGCCCGGCACGCCATCGAACGCATACGACAAGAAGGCGCTGGCCGTGCGTTTCGACGCGTTTTCCGGCGCCTTGCCGTTGTAGTCGGCGTTGATGTGCGCAAAGCGCGGGTCGAGCAACTGGGCCGACGTCTGCCACGACAGCTGGCGCGTCAGCTTGCCTTGCGTCGAGATTTCCAGGCCGCGGTAGCGCTGTTCACCGTCCGACGTAAAGACATTGCCGGTATTCGTGTAGTAGCCGGGGCGCGTGATGTCGAACAGCGCGGCCGACAGCAAGGTGCCGCCCGGCGTCAGCCAGCGCGCACCGAGCTCTTTCTGCTTGCTCACGCCGGGCGCCATCTTGACGCCCTGGTTGACGGTGCCCGTCGGGCCCGTCTCGCCCTCTTCCAGGCCCCGCGCCGTGGAGGCGTACAACGACAGTTCGGGCGTGGCCTTGTAGATCAATGAGGCCATCGGCGTCGTCTTGCTGACGTCGTAATGGCTGTTCCCCTGGTCGCTCCGGTAGCTGCTGCGGCGCACGCCGATGACGCTTTGCCATTGTGGGCTGAAGACCATGCGGTCGAGCGCGTACAAGCCCGTGTCGCGCGTCTCCAGGGCGGCCGTCGTGGGCAACGCCGGCTTGGGACCGAACAAGACATTCGTCACGGGCACGGGCTGGTACAGATTTTGCGCCGCGATCGTGTAGTTGCTCTGGTAAATAGCATCTTGGGATTTCTCCGTGCGCGAGGCGCCCAGGGTCAGTTCATGGGCAATCAAGCCCGTGCGGAAATTGCCGGCCAGTTCCGCGCGCAGCAAGTCCGACGCCGTCACGCTGTGCTGGATATTGCCCGTGATGCGGCCCGCGCCCGTGGCCAGCGCCGCCGCGTTATTCAGGCGGAAGATCGCCAGGCGGCGGTCGCGCGCCGTTTCCGAGTGCCCCGCTTCCACCGTCAAGGCCCAGCCATCCGTGATGGCGTAGTCGGCGCGCAATTGCGCGTTTTTCGTCTGCGCCTCGAAATTCGACCAGTCGGGGCCGATCAGCTGGCGCGGGTCGACGGCGCGCGGCAGGCTGATCACGCCTTTCACGGCAGTGGGCAGGGCCACGCCCGCCTGCTCCGTCACCTTGCGGCGGTCGTATTCCAGGTCCGCCTTCAGCAGCAGCCTGTTCGTCACCCGCCAGTCCAGCGCGGCGGACAGGAAGCGGCGGTTGCCATTGCCGACATGATCGAGGTAGGAACCCAGGGTGCCGCCGGCGGCATTCACGCGCACGCCGAATTCCTGCTGCGCGCCGAAACGGCGGCCCAGGTCGACATTCGCCACGGCACTGCCCCGGTCGTCGAGGATCAGGCCCATGCTCGTGACGGGCTTGCTGCCAGCCCGCTTGGTGACGAAGTTGACGACGCCGGCCGGCGAGGTAAAACCGTAGTACAGGGCCGAGGCGCCCTTCAGCACTTCCACCCTTTCCTTGTTTTCCATGGGCACTTGCGAGAAGTTCATGATGGGCATGGAACCGTTGAGGCGGTAATTCGTGCGGTTTTCCACGGCGATGCCGCGGATGACCAACTGATCCCACGTTTCGCCGCCGTTTTGCTGGCGCGTCACGCCCGCCGTATTGCGCACGGCGTCGTACAGGCCGGAGACGGCTTGCTGTTCCAGCAATGCGCGCGTGATCACGTTGACGGTCGACGGCACGTCCATGATGTTGGCGCCGCGAAAACTGCCCGCCTCCGTGGTGAGCGGCACCAGGCCTTGCGCGCGCGCACCCGTCACCTGCACTGCCTGCATGACTTTCTCATCGCCAGCCGTCAAGTCGTCCTGGCCGCTGGCGCCATTGGCGGCGCAGGCCGTGTGGGAAGCGAAAGCCAGCGACAAGGCGGCAGCCACTGGAAGTAGTTGCAAGGAAGGAAAAGCTGCGCGCATATAAACGGGTCTTTCGACAAGGAAAAGTGATAGAAGGAAACTTCAAGTTACCGCGCATAATATCCGTAACGAGAATCATTCGCAATAAACAAGTAACAATTCGTGAGAATCTGAGAATTTCATAAGATAAACAGTCCGCCAGGCCGCCTGTTATCACTTGAACACGTTTGGATTTTGCAGACGAGGCCGCAAAGAGGCATACTGACAGTCACGGCGCGCAGGACGCGCCGCCCAACAAGATCAAAAGGTAAGTTCGTGAATACAATCGACAACAAAAGCGTGCAGACGAAAACATTTCGCTGGAAACGCTGGCAGCGCTGGGCCGTCGGCACCGGCTGCGCCCTCGCCGCCTACAGCGCGGCCGGCTTCTGGCTGGTGCCCTACGTCATCAAACACCAACTGCCCAAATTTGCAGAGAAAGAACTGGCGCGCCAGGCCAGCATCGCCGACGTGCGCTTCAACCCGTTTACCCTGCGCCTGGAAGCGGATCAGATCGCTTTCAAGGAAGCGGCCAGCGCAAACAATGCGCCGCTGCTGTCCATCGGCGCCCTGGCCGTGCAGCTGGAATGGAAATCCATCGTGCGCCGCGCCTGGAGCCTGGCCGAAATCCGCATCACGGCACCGCAAGCCCAGCTGACGATCACGCCGGACGGCAAATTCAACCTGGCAGAAGTGCTGGCCACCTGGCAACGCAATCACCCGGACAAGAGCGAAGGCGGCATACCGCGCCTCGTCATCGCCCACTTTGCGCTGGAACAAGGCAAAGTGGATTGGCACGACCAGAAGGCGGACTATGCGGACAACTTCACGCCCATCAACTTTACGCTCGACAATATTTCGACCTTGCCCGACGCCAACGGCAGCTACAGCCTCAGCGCCGACGCGGCGCGCGGCGGCAAGCTGCACTGGCGCGGCACGGCCTCCCTCAGCCCGATTCGCGGCGACGGCGAACTGGTTTTGAACGACGCTTCCCTGCCCGGCCTGGCCGCGTATTTGAAGGCGTACACGCGGGCGACGGTGAGCAGCGGCAAGCTGTCGGCGCGCCTGCCCTACGCCTTTTCCTATGCCGACGGCACGCTGGAAGCGACCGTCAAGGGCGCGGGCCTGGCCTTGCGCGACCTGGCCCTGGTGCAAGACGGCAAGGGCGCGCCATTTACATCGCTCAATACCTTGGGCATCGCCGGCGTCAACGTGGATCTGGCGCACCAGAGCGTCACGATCGACAAGGTCAATCTGTACGGCGGCAAGGTGGCCGTGCGGCGCGACAGCAAGGGCGAGATCGACGTGGCGAACCTGATGCTGCCGGGCAATCCCGCACCCGCAGCATCGGCCACCGCCGCGCCAGCCAAACCTGGCAAGTGGAAGGTGGATTTAAAACAGCTGGCGCTGGCCAATGTGGACGTCTCCGCCATCGATGAAACCGTCTCGCCCGCCCTGCAATTGAGCGCAAGACAGTTGCAAGCCCAGCTGCAGCTGGGCATGCAGCAGGGGCCAGCGGGCATGGCCACCGTCATCGACGGCGCCAATTTCAGCCTGGCCGACCTGGCCATGCAGCGCGGTGCGCACACGCCATTCAAGCTGGCCCAATTGGGCTTTACGGAAGGCAAGATCGACCTGGCGGCGCATAGCGTGCACCTGGGCGCCGTGACGGCCAGCGGCGCGCAGATCGACCTGGCGCGCAACCGCCAGGGAGAGTTTGCGATTGCGCAAAAACTGCCCGTGTTTGCCTCCGGCAAAGCCGACGCAGGCAAGGACGCGCCATCCGCGCCCTGGTCCACCACGGTGGACAAGGTGGAACTGAGCAAATTCGGCGCCCGTTTCGACGATGCGGGCACGGGCATCAAGGGCACGCTGCAGGATGCGCGGCTCTCGTTGCAGAATGTCAGCAACGACATGAAGCAGGCGCTGCCGTTTGAGCTGGGCGTGGGCCTGCGCGAAGGCGGCTTGCTCACGGCCAACGGCAAGTTCGTGCCGGGCACGGGCGCCGTCGATGCGCAGCTGAACCTGAAACAGCTGACCCTGGCGCCCGTGCAACCGCTGCTGGCGCAGCATCTGAAACTGAAGCTGGCGGGCGGCACCCTCTCCGGCAGCGGCCGCCTGACGACGGGCGGCGGCGCGCCGAAGGCGCCGAAAGTGCGCTATGAGGGCGGCGTGGATATCGCCGGCCTCGTGCTCAATGAAACGGATGGCAAGCGCTTCGCCTCGTGGAAGAGCGTGCGCGCCGACAAGCTGACGGCCAGCGTGGGCCCCGACTTCGTCGACATCCCGGAGCTGCGCGTGGTCGAGCCAAACGCCCAGCTGATCATCGAAAACGACCGCAGCCTGAACGCCCAGCGGCTGCTGGTGAAGGCGCCCGAGCCGGCCACTGCGCCGGCGCCGGCAACCGCCAGCGCGCCCGCCGACGCCGGCTTCCCCGTGCGCGTGCGCCGCGTGCGCCTGCAGAACGCCAAGCTGGACTTTGCCGACCTGAGCCTGCGGCCCCAGTTCGCCGCCAAGATCTATGAGCTCAACGGCGTCGTCACGGGCTTGTCGACCAAGCGCGATGCGCGCAGCCAGATCGAACTGGACGGCCGCATCGACGAATTCGGCCTGGCCCGCGTGCGCGGACAATTAAATCCCTTCGCCCCGACCGACAACACGGACTTGAACGTCGTGTTCAAGAACGTCGACATGGTGTCCGCCTCGCCGTACACGATGAAATTCGCCGGCTATAAAGTGGCGGAAGGCAAGATTTCGCTGGACTTGCAATACAAGGTGCGCAACCGCCAGCTCGACGGCACCAACCAGATCGTGCTCGACAAGCTGACCCTGGGCGAGCGCATCGACAGCCCGGACGCCTTGAAGCTGCCGCTGGAACTGGCGCTGGCCATCCTCAAGGATAGCGACGGGCGCATCGACCTGGGCCTGCCCGTGTCGGGCGACATGAACGACCCGCAATTCAGCTATGGCGCCCTGATCTGGAAAGCCGTGGGCAATGTGCTGACCAAGATCGTCACGGCGCCGTTCCGCGCGCTGGGCAATTTGCTGGGCATCAGCGCCGACAAGCTCGAAGCCATCGACTTCGACGCGGGCAGCGCCGTGCTGCTGCCGCCCGAGCGGGAAAAACTCAAGCAGGTGGCGCACATCCTCGCCAAGCGCGAACAGCTGAAGCTGGCCGTGCCGGGCCAGTACAGCGACACGGACGGGGCCGCCCTGCGCGCCCAGGCCGTGCGCCGCGCCGTCGCCGCCAAGGCCGGCATCAGGCTGGAAGCGGGCGAAGAACCGGGGCCGTTGAACTTGGGCGAACGCAAGGTACGGGGCGCCCTGCGCGACCTGTACGGCGAACGTTTCGGCAAGGCCGAGCTGGACAAGCAGAAGAAGGCGGCGGAGTCGGCCGCACCTGCCCCAGCGGCGGCATCCGCCAGCGCCTCCGCGCCGGCAACGGCCAAGATTCCCGTCTTCCAACGCCTGGGCAAGCTGATCGAGGGCGAGCCGCAAGTGGCCGACACGGGCGCCTTCTATACCGGCTTGCGCGAGCAGCTGGAAGCCAAGCAGGCCCTGCCTGCCGACGCCTTGAGCAAGCTGGGCGCCCAGCGCAGCGCGGCGATTCTGGCGGCCCTGCAGCAGGACGGCACGCCGGCGGCCAGGGTCAGCGCGGGCGCGCCGGAAAAAACGGAGGCGGCGCCGGGCAAGCCCGTGGGGTTGAAGCTGGGATTGGCGGCGCAATAAAAAAGGCGTTGTCCGCCACAAACTTGCGGACAACGCCTTTCATCAGGAAACAACTTTGCCTGAATTTATTTCTTGGGTAGGAATTTTTGCAGATCGAATGTGCCTACATCAAATTCAAATACAGGCGATCCTTCCTGATACATTTCCGCTGAAATGCGCAGTCTTTTTGCCTTTTGCAATTCCTTGAAAAATTTATCTCCATCGCGAAAATGGATCGTTGTCGTGCTTTGATCAGAGGAGCCAACGGCTTTGTAATAACCCGGCGCAGTGTCGTCGAATCTCACCTGTACTAGGCAATCCTGATAGGATTGGCACAATATCTGCCCCTTCTCGATCGAAAACATCACATTCTTCTTCGGCCGGCTATCACTCGTCAGTGTCAGGCTGGCAGTCTGCACACCGTTGTACGGAAAAGCAAAATCGACAGTATTACTACTATGCACATTGGCAAAGTAGACCATATCGCCGCTCATTTTATCTTCGTTGGTGAAGTAATACCATGGACTTACCGGCTTGACTTCCGCAACAGCGGCAACAGGGCTGCTATTTGCCGCAGCCTGCGTATTGGCATCAGGTGCTTTGGGAGAACAGGCGATCAAGGAAAGGAGAATTGCTGTTATTGCGGAAAGTCGTATCTTTGTCATTGAAATCATTCACATATTATTTAAAATGAAATGCCGAATTGCAGTCTAACAAATGGCATTCCCACAAGCAACATGCAAACATAAAAATTTGCAGCGTCAATTAATCCCAGAAACGCTCGCCAATACAATATGCGGCACCGTCAATTGACAGTGCCGCACCGGACTTGCTTACTTCCCTTTCCCCGCCTCCTTCACCGCCTCGTCCGGCAAGGCAAACGCCACCAGGCTGTCGCCCATCTTCGTGCCCAGGGAGCCATGACCGCCGGCCATGACGACGACATACTGCTTGCCCGTCTTGTCGGAGACATAGCTCATCGGCGTGGCCTGGCCGCCGGCCGGCAGGCGGGCTTTCCATACGGTCTTGCCGTTGCGCACGTCGTAGCCGCGGATGTAGTAGTCGAGCGTGCTGCTGAGGAAAGCCACGCCGCCGCCCGTCGTGCTGATGCCGCCCAGGCTGGGCACGCCCAGCGGCAAGGCGATGGGCACGGGCGCGCTGTCGCGCGTGGTGCCGTTCTTGTGCATCCACACTTTTTTCATGGTGCGCAAATCGACGGCGGCGATATAACCCCACGGCGGCGCCTGGCACGGGAAGCCCAGCGGCGACAGGAAGGGCTTGATTTCCACGGCAAACGGCACACCCGTCTGCGGCTGCAAGCCCATCTCCGAACCCGTGCCGCCCTTCGCATTGGCTTGCGCGCGCGGCACCAGGCGCTCCAGAAAGCCCATGTAGTCGGGATTCACCAGCAGCAACTGGCGCACGGGATCGACGGCCGCCCCGCCCCATTCGAAGATGCCCAGCGGGCCCGGCGAGATGATGGCGCCCTTGATCTTGCCTTCGGCCACCGTTTGCGGCGTAAACGGCCCTTCATAGCGGTGCTGGCGGAAGATGATGCGGCACGCGAGCTGGTCGAACGGCGTCGTGCCCCACATATCCGTCTCGCTGATGTGCTTCTCGGGCAGGAACGTCAGGGCCGAGAACGGCTGCGTGGGCGACAGCTTGTCGCCAGGGGCCGCGTTGGCCGTCGGCACGGGTTTTTCCGGCGCCGGCACGACCAGGCTGCCGTCGCGCCGGTCGATCACGTAGATGTCGCCCCGTTTCGTCGTGGCGACGACCGATGGGACTTTGCCTTTCGGCGTGTCGATGTCGACCAGGGTGGGCTGGCCGCCGATATCCATGTCCCAGATATCGTGGTGCACGGTCTGGTAGACCCAGCGCACCTTGCCGGTGGCCAGGTCCAGCGCGACGATGGCGCTGTTGTATTTCTCGCCATGCGGGTTGCGGTTGCCGCCCCACGTGTCGGGCGTTTCATTGCCCATCGGGATGTACACCATGCCCAGCTTTTCATCCACGCTGGAGACGCCCCAGGAATTGGGCGAGTTGTTCGTATAGGTCTTGCCATCGGCGATCGGCGCCGTGTCGTCGGGGTTCGAGGCATCCCAGTTCCACATCAGCTTGCCCGTGACGGGATCGTAGCCGCGGATCACGCCCGATGGCTCTTCCGTGGAAAAATTGTCGGTCACGCTGGCGGCCATCACCACCACGTTCTGCGCCACGGCCGGCGGCGACGTCGGCATCAGAAAACCGCGCTTCTTCATGCCCATGCCGTGGTACAGGCCGATCACGCCATTTTCACCAAAGCTCTTGCACGCTTCGCCCGTATCGGCATTGACGGCGATCAGGGTCGCATCCATGGTGGGCGCGAAGATGCGGCGCGGGCACTCCATGCCGGCCGCCTCGGGCGCAGGGTCGCCTTTGGCGCGGCCCGCATTGACGTCCCAATACGCCACGCCGCGGCAGATCATGTGCTGGTAGCTCGACGCGTCGCGGTTGATCTTCGGATCGTGGCGCCAGAGCTCCTTGCCCGTGTCCGGATCGAGCGCGATGACGATATTGTGCGGCGTGCAAATATACAGCATGCCGTTCACCTTCAGCGGCGTGACTTCGTTGGCGATCTCGCCCGGGTCGTTCGGCCCCTTGAAGTCGCCCGTGTGGTAGACCCACGCCTGTTTCAGCTGCGCGGCGTTGGCCGGCGTGATCTGCGCGGCCGGCGCATAGCGGTCGCCATAGCCGGAGCGGCCATACGCGGCCCAGTCGTTGGGCGCCACGCCCGGCGCGAAATCGCCCTGCGGCGCCGCCGCCATGTTTTCGGCCGGCACTTCGCCATGCAAAGTGTAATAGTCCTGGAACAGGGAAAAGATACCCACGGCGGTCGTCAGCACCACGGCCGCCGTCAGGGCGCTCTTGCCCGCGTCGCGCGGTTTTGCGCCGGCCGTCAATGGCGGGTCGAGGCGGCGGTCGACGAACGGCAGCAGCAGCCAGACGGCGGCGGCGAACCAGATATCGAGACGTGGCAGCAATTGCCACCAGTCGAACTTCACTTCGATGACGGACCAGATCAGGGTGGCGAACAGCAGCAGGGCCAGGAAAAGCTGGGCGCTGCGCCGCCCCTTCCACACGAGCGCGCCCGCGACGAGCATGCCGATGCCGGCCACCACGTAATACCAGGAACCGCCAAGGCTGACGAGCCAAGCGCCGCCGCCAACGAGCGCCAGTCCAAGCAGGATGAAGATGACTGCGGTGAATACTAACAAGGGTCCAGGCCGGGCAGAGGCAGTCATGATGCTCCTTTACAAGAGTCAGTCGGCGGCACGCGCCTGCGCACCGTATTTGATGGCGATCAAGCAAATCCCATTTTTTCACCAATCGGCAAAGCGTGCCACACGCGAGAACGCGCGCCGCGCGCCGTGTGGCTTTTTATACACGGGCCGGCGGTCCAGACAGGCACAACAGTACGATTTTGATGAAAATCATTGAATAAAATAAATCAACAACAAATTTCTCGAATAAAACATATTTTTATCGTAGAATGGAAAAAACACCGAAAACAACCATTTTCTTGAATTTCACTTCATTGGAGCGGCGCCCATCATGACCATCGCTAAACGGCTGTACGCCTTGATCCTTTCCGTCGTCGTGGGACTGGCCGCCCTGGCGGGCTTTGGCATCTACCAGATGGACCGCGTGTACGCGGCGGCCAGCTATGCCACCGTCAACACGGTGCCCAGCCTGCTGACCCTGAACCAGGCTTTCGTGCCGTTCGCGCAGATGCGCACGGCCGTCTGGCAGCACATGGCCAGCAAGGATGCCGCCAGACGCGATGCCCTGGAAGCGGGCATCAAGCAGGCGCGCGCGGCGGTCGGCAAGGCGCTCGACCAGTATGAAAAAGACGATATCACCGATGAGCAGGACCGCGCGCTGCTGGCCGCGGAGCGTGCCGTGCTGGCGCGCTACGACACGGTGCGCGACAAGGTGCTGGCGCTGTCGAAGGCGGGCGAACTGGACGCGGCACGCGACTTGCTGATGGAAAACCAGCCCATCATCAAGGAACTGGTCGACGCCCTGGCCGCCCACCACCGCTACAACGAAAACCTGGCCGCCAGGGGTGCCGCCGACGGCGCCGCCGCCGCGGCCAGCGCGCGCTGGATTTCCATCGGCCTGGCCCTGGCCGTGACGGCGCTGGTGGCCGGCATGGGTCTGCTGCTGGCGCGGCGCATCGCCGCCTCGCTGGCCGGCGCCATCGGCGTGGCCCGCAGCATCGCGGGCGGTGACCTCAGCGTGCAAGTGAACGCCACGTCGAACGACGAGGTGGGCCAGCTGATGCTGGCCATGGCGGACATGAGCGCAAGCCTGGTGCGCATCGTGGCCGAAGTGCGTGCGGGCACGGACAGCATCGGCACGGCCTCGGCCGAAATCGCGGCCGGCAACCTGGACCTGTCGGCGCGCACGGAACAGCAGGCCGGCTCGCTGGAAGAAACCGCCTCGGCCATGGAAGAACTGACGGCCACCGTGCGGCAAAACTCGGACAATGCCCGCCAGGCCAAGCAAATGGCCGTCAGCGCCTCGGACAAGGCACAGCGTGGCGGCCAGGTGATGGACGACGTGATACGCACCATGGAAGCGATCGACGGCTCGTCCAACAAGATCGCCGACATCATCGGCGTCATCGACGGCATCGCCTTCCAGACGAATATCCTGGCCCTGAATGCGGCCGTGGAAGCGGCGCGCGCCGGGGAACAGGGGCGCGGCTTCGCCGTCGTGGCCACGGAAGTGCGCAACCTGGCCCACCGTTCCGCCGCCGCCGCCAAGGAAATCAAGGTACTCATCGGCGACTCCGTGGAACAGGTCGAACAAGGCGGCAAGCTGGTACAGCAGGCCGGCGCCGCCATGACGGAAGTGGTCGACACCGTACGCGGCGTGACCGACATCGTCAGCGAAATCTCGGCCGCCAGCGCGGAGCAAAGCACGGGCATCGAGGAAATCAACCGCGCCGTCACGCAGATGGATGAAGTCACGCAGCAGAATGCGGCCCTGGTCGAAGAAGCGGCGGCGGCATCGCAGTCGCTGCAGGAGCAGGCGGCCAGGCTGGCTGGGGTGGTAGGCGCCTTCAGGCTGGCGCCAGGCCAGGCCGGCGCGGCACCGCAAGCGCCTGCCACCCGGCGGCCCGCACAGCACAAGGCGGCGCTCAAGCTGGTCGCCACGCGGCCCGCAGGCCAGGCCAGAGCCACGGCGCCGGCCGCCGCCGATGCGGGCGACTGGGACGTCTTTTAGGTCCGCCATTACGCAGGATCACTTGCCTAGATAGCATTGGAGCACTGTCATGAACACCTTCCTCGCCATCCACCCCTTCCTTCGCTGCGAAGACCTGTCGCTGATGCGCCCGGCGCTGGCCCTTGCCGGCCTGGCCTTGCTGCTGGCCGCCCTGCTCTGGCGCCGCACCCGCTGGCGCCGGGCCGGCCGCGCGGCGCCGGCCGATCTGCATGCGCTGCTGCAGATGCGCAAAACGGCACCGCCAGCCAAAGCGGCTGACAGCGCACCGCCGCCAGCCAAGGCGCAGGAAACGCTGCCGTTCGACGCGGCCCGCCTGGACGCCATGTTCGGCTGCGACCGGCGCCTGCAGGGCGAAATTCTGGCGCTGTTCGTGGCCGAGACGCGCGACCGCCTGGCAGGCATCGCCCATGCGTTGCGCTGCGAGCGGGCCGCCCCGGCGCGCGTGCTGGCGCAGGAAATCCTCGACGGCAGCCAGTCCATGGGCCTGCTCCCTTGCAGGCGCTGGCGCGCCAGGCCGTGCATGCGGGCTTTTCCAACGATACGGGCGCGCTGCGCCGCCTGCATGCGGAACTGCTGATGGCGCTCGATGCGCTGTCGCAGGCGGTCACGGCCCTGCAAACGGCGGGCGCGGCGCAGGCAGATGCGCGCGGCAGCGTCGGGAGCCGGCCATGAGCGCGCACATCGACCTGGCGCGCCTGCTCGGCGGCACCATCCTGCCTTCGCCCGCCTGGCGCAGCCAGTGGCTGGCCACCTTGTGCCAGCGGCAGCTGCCGCTCGACGAGCTGGCGGAACAACTGGGCTGCGATCCCGTCCTGACGGGCAAGGTCATCGGCCTGGCGAATGCGGGCGTGCCGCCGGGCGAGCGCATGCATGCGGCCGTCAACGCCACGATGCTGGCGGCCATCGGCTTGCCCGCCCTGCGCCAGGCGTTCGCGGCACCCGCCCTGCCCGCGCCCACGTGCGCGCACTTCGACGCGCAGCGCTTCTGGTCGCACTCGCTGGCCATGGCGTGCGCGGCCCGCGTGGCCGGCGACGCGCTGCAGCTGGCGCCGGCCGATGAACTGTACAGCTGCGGCTTGCTGGCCAACTGCGGCCAGCTGGCCCTGGCCACCTTGCAGCCGCGGGAATATGAAGAACTGCTGGAGCAGCACGGCAATGGCGCCACGGCCCGGCTGCTGTGCACGGAGTCGCAGCGCTTCGGCCACCACCAGCTGGCGCTGTCGGCCATCCTCATGCGGGGCTGGGGCATGCCGGACATCCTGTGCGACGCCGTGCGCTGCCATGCCGCGCCGCCCGGCTTCGGGCGGGCCGGGCGCATGACGGACCTGGCCTGGCTGCTGAAGCTGGCCAGCGGCTTCGCCGACCTGATATTGCGCAACGGCGCGGGACCGCGCGGGCCGGCCCTGGCCGCCGCGCGGGTGCTGGGCCTGGACGGGGAGCGCATGGAAACCCTGCTGCGCCACAGCAACGCCGAGTGGAGCGAGTGGCGCGAGATCCTGGAACCGCAGGCCCATCTTGTCCCCTGCCGCGCGCGCACGCCAGGATTTTAGTGAATTCATCTAATTCGTTGAAATTGATTTTTTGAGCGCGATTGCGTATCATTCCCTTCAACTTCATATGCGACCATAAAGCCCATCATGCACACTGCAGACGTTTGCACTACCCAAAAGGCCGCCGAGATCCTCGGCATCTCGGTGACATCGGTGCAGCAACTGGTCGAGGCGGGCGTGATCGAAGCCTGGAAGACCAAGGGCGGCCACCGGCGCATTCCCCTCGCGGCCGTCGAAGCCTACAAGGGCAATCCCGGCCAGCCGGGCCAGGATCAGCGCGCGGCACGCGCCAGCCGCCCCGCCCCATCGGGGCGCCCGCCCTCCATCCTCGTGATCGAAGACAATCCGATCGAGCGCGCGCTGTATGAAAAGCAGATCGGCTCATGGGGCTTGCAGGCGGACTTGCGCTTTTGCGAGAACGGCTACCAGGCGCTGATGGAAATCGCCCGCGACCAGCCCGACATCCTGCTGGCCGACATCGTCATGGAAGGCATCGACGGCTACGAAGTGATCCGCACCATCCTGGCCGACCCGCTGCTGGCGGACATGCACATCGCCATGCTGTCGAGCCTGACGCCGGAGGAACTGGAAGAACGGGGCGGCGTGCCGCCCGGCGTCGTCTTCTTTGCCAAGCCCGTCAATTACGACGAGCTGCGCGGCTATCTGCGCGCCTGCTGCGCCGGCCATGCGCGGCGCAACAGCCTGGCCGCCTAGCGCGTCACCTTCGCGCCACCGCTTTCCCCTCGCCACGGAGCCGCCATGCCAGCCTATCGCCACATCGATCCCGCCGTGCTGTTCCAGGCCACCGGCCAGGACCTGGACATGTTCCGCGCCCTGTCCCAGACCTACCTCGACACGTCGCCGGCCATGTTTGCGCGCGTCGAGCAGGCCGTGCGCGGCGGCGCGGCGCAAGCCATCGTGCATAGCTGCCATACCTTGCGCGGCACCGTGGCCCTGCTGGGCGCCGGCGCCCTGGTGGCGCGCCTGGCGGAACTCGAGCGGCTGGTGCGCCACCAGGGCGTGGCGGCAGCGGACTGGCTCGATGAGACGGCGGCGCTGCTCGGCGCGGTGGAGCAGGAGGTTCGCCGCAGCATGCTTGAATACACGGGCGCGCAGGCATGAACGCGCGCCAGGCCGCCCTGCGCCTGGTGCACCGCTACCGGCCGCGCACGACGGCGGCCGTCGTCGGCCTGGTGCTGGTGGGCCTGCTGGCGCTGCGCATCGCCGTCTCCGGCGTGCTGCTGTACCGCGAAGCCGTCGATGACTGGAAACAGGACCTGTCCAACCTGTCGCTGCTGCTGGCGGAAAACACGGCGCAGAGCATCACGGCCGCCCGTCTGGTGCTCGACGGCGTCAGCAACGAGATCGGTGCCCCCGCGGACGCGCCAGCGCTGGCCGCCGCCGTCGGCACCCCGGCCATGCACCAGACGCTGCGGCACAAGATCGGCGGCGTGCCGCAAGTGGACGTGGTGTCCATCGTCGGCAGCGACGCCAGCGTGCTGGCCTTCAGCCGCGCCTTTCCCGCGCCGTCCATCCGCCTCGGCGAGCGCGACTACTTCGAGTATCACCGGCGCCACCCGGACGGCGGCATGCATGTCAGCGCACCCGTGCAAAACAAGGGCAACGGCGCCTGGACCTTCTATATCAGCCGGCGCATCAGCGGGCCGGACGGCCGCTTCCTGGGCGTGGTGCTGGTCGGCCTGTCATGCGACTTCTTCAGCAAATTCTTCCAGAGCACCAGCATCGGCGAACACACGGCCTTTTCCCTGTACCGCAGCGACTACACGCTGCTGGCCCGCTGGCCGGCCGTACCCGAGATGATGGGCAAGCGCAACCTGACGGGCAGCACCTACCGCCTGCTGGAACAGGGCAAGACCGATGGCGTGCTGCAGGTGGACACGCCGCGCGCGGCCGAGCGGGGACGCACGGTCGATCGCCTGGCCGGCGTACGGCTGGTGCGCGACTATCCGCTGGCCATCAACGTGACCGTGACGGACGAAGTCTACCTGGCGGGCTGGCGGCGCATGCTGCGCACCATGGGCGGCGCGGCCGTGGTCAGCCTGCTCGTGCTGGCCGGGGCCATCGCGCTGATCATGGCCCTGCTGCGGCGCCAGGAGCGCGACGCGGCCATGGCGCTGGCGCTGCAAACGCGCGCCGAAGCGGCGAATGCCGCCAAGTCGCGCTTCCTGGCCGTCATGAGCCACGAAATCCGCACGCCGATGGCCGGCATCGCCGGCATGGCCGAACTGCTGCGGGACACCGCGCCCGATGCGCCGCAGCGGCAGCATGCGCAGCGCATCGGCGATGGCGTGCAGCACCTGATGCGCATCCTGAACGATATCCTCGACCTGTCCAAGGTCGAGGCGGGCCAGATGGGCATCGAGCTGCGCGACTTCGATCCGCGCCAGCTGCTCGATGACGTACTGGCGCTGCACCGCCCGCAGGCGGACGGGAAGCAGTTGTGCCTGGTCAGCGAAATCGGCAGCAGCGTGCCGCCGCTGATTTGCTCGGACCGCACGCGCCTCGCGCAAATCCTCGGCAACCTGCTCAGCAATGCCATCAAGTTTACGCCCGCCGGCACGGTGAGCGTGCGCCTGCACCTGGAACCGGCCACGCCGGACGGCGCCAGCGCCTGCCTCGTCGCCATGGTCAGCAACCAGGGCATCGGCATGACGGCGCAGCAGCTGAGCCGCATCTTCGAACCGTTTTGCCAGGCCGACGACAGCATCAGCGGCGCCTATGGCGGCACGGGGCTGGGCCTGACCATCTGCAAGCACCTGGTGGCGCTGCTGGGCGGCCAGATTTTCTGCAGCAGCATGCCCGGCGCCGGTTCCCGCTTCACCGTGCGCCTGCCCTGCCGGGCGGTCCAGGCACCGGAGCCGGAGCCGGAACCAGAGCCAGAGCCAGAACTGGCGCCGCCATCGGAACCGGCCGCCCCGCCCGCAACGGCCCCGGAAGGGGGCGCGCGCATCCTGCTCGTCGAGGACACGGCGCTGAACCGCCAGCTGGTGTGCCTGCAGCTGAGTGCGCGCGGCTACAGCATCGACACGGCGGAGAACGGCGCGCTGGGCCTGCAAGCGCTGGCCGCACAGCCCTACGACCTGGTCCTGATGGATTGCATGATGCCCGTCATGGACGGCTACCAGGCGTGCCAGGCCCTGCGCGCCCGCGAAGCGGCCAGCGGCGCGCCGCGCCTGCCTGTCATCGCCCTCACGGCCGGCGTCACCGAGGACGACCGGCAGCGCTGCATGGCGGCCGGCATGGACGATTATCTGCCCAAGCCGTTTACGGCCGCCCAGCTGCGCGCAATGGTCGACCGCTGGCTGACGCGCCAGGCGGCGATACGCTAGCGAGCCGCCCGGCCCGCGCACAATACAACACTTTCTCCGCAAAAATCATTTTATTCGATAAAATCAATTATATTCGATATAATTGATAAATCGACGCGCCAGTGACGCCGGGCATCCTCGCACAACGGCACAATTGGAAGAACCGACGGACCTTGCGGAGGCGGCATGCGGCAGCACAGACACTGGAAGGCCATGGCCTGGGAACGCTGGGAGCGTTGGGATACGCGCACCCTGCTGTCGCTCTTCATGGCCATCCTGCTGGCGGGGCTGTGGGGCATCACCGTGCTGCAATTGCGGCACGCCCGCGACGCCGCCATCGCCAGCGCCGGGCGCGATGCGCGCAGCATGGCGCGCGTCTTCGACGAGCATGCGATCCGCACGATCGAAGCGGCAGACCAGGCGGCCACGTACTTGCGCAGCCGCTACCAGGCGCTGGGCAGCCGCCTCGATATCGTGGCGGATCTGCAGCAAGGCCTCAATCCCGGCCCCCTGTACAACCTGTTCAGCATCGTCGACGAACAGGGCGACACGGTCCTGTCGAGCCGGCCCTTCCAGCCGACCAACCTGGCCGACCGCGAGCACGTACGCGTGCACATGCGGCGCGACAGCGGCGAACTGTATATCAGCAAGCCAGTACTGGGCCGCGTATCGAAAAAATGGTCGATCCAGATGACGCGCCGCATCAACCATGCCGATGGCCGCTACAAGGGCGTGGTGGTGGTCTCGATGGACCCGTATTACTTTACCCGCCTGTACGACGAAGTCGATCTGGGCGACAACAGCTCCACCGAGCTCGTCGGCAGCGACGGCGTGGTGCGCGCGCGCCGGGTCGGCACCGTCAACACCATCGGCCAGGATATCGGCGGCAGCAAGGTATTTTCTTTAATGCAAGGTAAAACGCGGGGCAGCTTCATCGAACGCAGTCCCGTCGACGGCGCCCTGCGCTTTTATGCGTTCGAAAAACTGGCCGGCTACCCGCTCTACATGCTCGTCGGGCTGGACCGCGACACGGTATTGGCCGACTACGTCTCGCGCCGCGACCAGGCGCTGCTGATGGCGGCCATCACGAGCGCGCTGATCGTGCTGTCGTGGGCCGCGCTGGTGCTGCTGATCGGCCGCCTGGTCGACAGCCGCGCCAGGGCCATCGCCGCCAGCGAGGCCAAGTCGCGCTTCCTGTCGAACATGTCGCATGAATTGCGCACGCCCCTCAACGGCATCCTCGGTTTTTCCGAGCTGCTGCAGGAACAGCTGCGCGAGCCGGAACAGACCGCCTACGCGCAAACGATACACGACAGCGGCCGCCAGTTGCTGGCCATGGTTGAGGCGGCGATGGAATTGAGCGCGCTCGAGCATGACCAGGTACGGCTGGAGTCCAGCGCCGCGCCACTCGACCAGCTGCTGGAACTGGCGCTGGCGCCGCACCGGCCGCGCGCGGCGCACAAGGGCCTGCAGCTGGCCGCGCAAGTGGCGCCCGCCACGCCGCCCAGCATCGATTGCGACCGCGTCCGCCTGGTGCGCGTGCTCGATATCCTGCTCGACAATGCCATCCGCTACACGGCCGCGGGCCGGGTCGACGTACACGTCATGCACAGCGGCGCGGAGCTGCGGATCGAGGTGCGCGATACGGGCATCGGCATCGCGCCGGCGCAGCAGGGCCTCATCTTCGACAAATTCTCGCAGGCGGACGATTCGCCAAGCCGCGCCCATGACGGCGCCGGCATGGGCCTGGCCATCGCGCGCCAGCTCATCACCTTGATGGGCGGCAGCATCGGCGTGGCATCCGTGCCGGGCCAGGGCGCCGTCTTCCGCCTGCACCTTCCCCTGTCCCTTGGGGGCAAATTGACCACACTATCACATGCATAGTTGTGCACAAAAGTTGTTCTCCATCCCTATCGGGTATAGCATCGCCACATGACCTATCACACAGATGCGGCGGCGGTGCGCAGACAATGGATCGAATGGCTGTTCTTGCTCCTCGGGCTGCTCATCGTGGCTGCCGCCCTCGCCTACGCGCATCTGGCCGAAGCCGCGCGGCATGACGCGGCCGAACGCGAGCGCCTGAGCGTGCTGACGGCGCTGCTGGCAAAAACATCGAAGTCGACCTGGAAGCGACCAACCTGGTGCTCGGCGGCGTGATCCGCGACTATCTCGCCGCCGGCGCCGCACCCGACGCGGGCCAGGCGCTGCCGCGGCGCCTGGCCGCGCTGGTCGACGCCATGCCGGGCGTGCGCACCATGCTGGTCATCGACGCAGACGGCAAGCCGGTCGCCACCAACATCCCGGAACTGGCGGACCAGGATTTTCGCGCCGCGGCTACTTCCAGACGGCGCGCGACGCCCCCGATGCGCGCATGCTGTACGTCTCGGCGCCCTTCCATTCCTTCAAGGGCGACCTGGTCATCACGGCGTCGCGCATGGTGCAGGACAAACAAGGCCGCTTTGCCGGCGTGGTGGTGGCCACCTTCGCCCCCGAATACTTCACGGCCAAGTTCCGCACCGCCATGTACGCCCCCGACGTCTGGGCCGTGGTGCTGCATGGCGACGGCCGGCAATTCCTCAACTATCCCGCCAGGAATGCCAACGGCGCCGATATGGACGTCCCCGGCGGCTTCCTGCGGCGCTTTCGCGACAGCGGCTATCAGGCGGGTGTCCTGAGCGGCGTCGAAATTGCCGGCGGCGCCGCCCCCGCATCATGGCCATGGCGACCATCGCCCCGCCGGCCCTGCACATGGACCGCGCCCTCTTCATCGGCCTGAGCCGCGAAGAGGCGGCCATCGCCGCCCCGCTGCGGCGCCAGGCGCTCGGCTACGTTCTCGCCTTTGCCATACTGGCGCTGGCCGCGGCCAGCCTGCTGTTCTGGAGCCAGCGGCGGCGCCGCCAGCAGGCCGCCTGGCATGCGGAACAGGAAAGGGAGCGCCAGGCCATGCAAGCCGTGTCCGACAGCGAAACGCGCTTTCGCACCCTGATCGAAGACGCCCCCGTGGCCATCGCCATCCTGCGCCACGGCCGCTTCATCTACTCGAATCCCCGCTACCGCAGGCTGCACGGCTACACGGCGGATGACAATCTGAACGGCCTGCCCTGGTCGGCCATGATCTCCGCGCAATCGCAGGCGGCGCTGGCCGCCAATGAAGCACTGATCGAGGCGGACTCGCCCGCCGAACAGGTGTTCGAGGCCGTCGGCCTGGGCAAGCAGGGCCTGCCCGTGCCCATGTTCAAGACCACCACGCGCGTGGTGCTCAAGGATGGACCGGCGACCCTGATCTTTGCTCAGGATATTTCCGCGCAAAAGCAGGCCGAAGAAGCCATGCTGCTGGCGCGCGACGCGTCCGAAGCGGCCAACCGCAGCAAGGCCGAATTCCTCGCCAACATGAGCCATGAAATCCGCTCGCCCCTCAACGCCATCCTCGGCATGGCCTGGCTGCTGGAACGGGACGGTCTCGAAGGCGAAGCGCTGCTCATGGCGCGCAAGATCCGCGCCGCCGGCCAGTCCCTGCTGGGCATCATCAACGACGTGCTCGACGTGTCGAAAATCGAGGCGGGCCACATGACCATCGAACGGGCGCCGTTCCGCCTGGCCGAGGTGATCGAAAAAATCGCCGCCAGCATGGGCGTGGCCGCGCACGACAAGCCGATCGAAGTGCGCATCGGGCCGCTGCCCGATGGCGTCGACCACGTGATGGGCGACGCGCTGCGGCTGGAACAGGTGCTGGTCAACCTGACCAGCAATGCCATCAAGTTCACCGCGCAGGGCACGGTCGAGCTGACGAGCGCGCTGGAAAGCCGCGACGGCGACGCCGCGGTGCTGTGCTTTTGCGTGCGCGACACGGGCATCGGCATCGCGCCCGAGGTGCAGGAAGCGATCTTTTCCGCCTTCGCCCAGGCCGACACCTCCACCACGCGCCGCTTCGGCGGCACGGGCCTGGGCCTGACCATCTGCCGCCAGCTGGTGCGTCTGATGGGCGGCGCGCTGCGCCTGACAAGCGGTCTGGGCCAGGGCAGCGCATTCAGCTTCACGGTGCCGCTGCAGTTGCTGCCCGCCAGCGCCCCGTCCTCGCCCGACATGCAGGGCTTGCGCGTCCTGCTGGCCGATGGCAAGGCCGACACGCGCGCCGCCGTGGCCGCCGTGGCGCGGGGCCTGGGCTGGAGCGTGCATGCCGTGTCCGGCGGCCAGGCGGCACTCGAACATGCGCTGGCCTGCGCCGGGGACGCGCGGCCCGGCGTCATCGTGCTGGCCGCGCGCATGCCGGACCTGGACGGGCAAGCCACGGCGCGCGCGCTGCGCGAACACCTGCCGCCGCAGGACTGCCCCATCGTCATCCTGGCGGCCAGCGGCGCGCCGGCGACGGCGCCAGCGCGCCGCCATACGGACCCGGCCAATCCGGCCGATGCCATCCTCAACGAACCGGTGACGGCCTCCAGCCTGTACAACGCGACGATGGAAGCGCGCCGGCGGCGCGCCGAAGCGGCCGGCCTGGACGCGGGCCACGCGGCGCTGGGCGAACGCGTGCTGGCCGGCGTGCGCGTGCTGGTGGTCGACGACAGCGAGATCAACCGCGACGTGGTCAAGCATATCCTGTGCGACCAGGGTGCCCTGCCCTCGTTCGCCTGCGATGGCCAGCAGGCGCTGGACTGGCTGCTGGCCCACCCGGCCGACGTCGACATCGTGCTGATGGATGTGCAGATGCCTGTGATGGATGGCTTGCAGGCGACGCGCGCGCTGCGCCAGTTGCCGCAGTTCCAGGACTTGCCCGTGGTGGCCCTGACGGCCGGTGCGTTCCAGACCCAGCGCGCGGCGGCACTGGAAGCGGGCGTGAACCATTTCATCAGCAAACCGTTCGACGTGCCGCAGACCATCGCCCTGATCGCAAGCGCGCACCGGCGCCATGCGCAAGGGCTGCCGGCCTTGCCGACGGTCATGGCCGCAGCCGCGACGCCCGTGCGGGCGGGCGGAGCGGCCTCCGTTATCGACCTGAAGCAAGGGATGGCGCAGTGGCTCGGCGAAGCGCCCTACCGCCAGCACCTGTCGCACTTCGGCAACACCTACCGCAACACGGTGAGCGCCATGCGCGCGCTGCTGGCGGCCGATGCACGCGGCGACGCCGCCGCGCTGGCGCACAAGCTGGCCGGCGTGGCGGGCAGCCTGGCCCTGCCCGCCACGCTGCAAGCCGCACAGCAAGCCGAACAACTGCTGCACGGGGGCGACGATGCGTCAGCCGCGCTCGATGCACTGGAACAGGCGCTGGCGCACGCCATCGATGCCGCCGCCGCATACACGGCACAGGCGCCGGCGCCCGGCCAGGCAGCCGTGCCAGAAACGCAACATGGCAGCGCATGCGAATGATAGACTTGCCAGTATGAAAATTCAGGAGACGCCATGATCTGGTGCAGGGATTTGCTGTTGAGAGCCTTGATGCTGGGCCTGCTGCTATTCGTCGTGGGCGAATCGCTGTCCTACTGGACGCCGGAAATCAGAAAACTGCTGGCCTGGCGCCCGTTCTGATACCCGCCTAGCCTTCGCGGCCATCCACCCTGGCGCGCCACAGATACGGCGCATACACGCACGCATACAGGCCAAAGGCCAGCGACCAGCACGCGCCGGCGGCCAGCAGCAGCGGCATGGCCAGCGCGGCGGGACCGACGGCGGCCAGCAGGCGCGCCAGCGCGCCCAGCTGGATCAGCCAATACATCGCCGCTTCCGCCCTGCCGCCCTTGAGCGCACGGCCCGTGTGGCCCAGCGTGGTGCGCGTCATCATGCCGATGATCAGGCCCGCCATCGAGCCCACCGTCAGCGCGTGCAAGGCGGCGCTGGCCGGCAGCAGGCCCAGGCTGGCGGCCGCCAGCAGCGCGAAGCCGATGCCTATCCACGCATACGACAGGTGCAATATCCACAGCAGCGGCACGCGCACCGTGCGCTGCGGCTGCCACGCCAGCAGATTGGCCAGCGACACGCCGGCAGCACAGAACGCCAGCGGCGCCGTCAGCCAGGCCGGCGCGCCGGCCAGCCACGCGATCGCGGCGGCCGCCATGCAGGCCACGGCAATCAAGGCCCGCTGCGGGCTGGCCACCGGCGTGCTGCCAGGCGCGCCATTGCGGGTAAACATGGGAATGACGCGCGCGCCGATCACCGATTCGATCAGCACGATGATGAAGATGGCCGCCTGCACCGGCACAAACAGCGACAGCGGCAGAGCGCCCAGCACGGCCGCGTGAAACAGGCCGTTGGCCAGCGCCAGCAAGGCCAGCAGACCGACGAGGAACAGGTTGCGCGTATTGCCCGAGCGGCGCAGCACGCGGTACAGGGGCCAGGCGGCCAGCGGCAGGAACAGCCACTCGACCAGCGCCGCCAGCAGCCCGGGGCCGCACAGCATGGCCACGCGCCCCGCCAGCCACAACGCCACCAGCGCCATCAGCGCCGTGCCGTGCGGCGTCGGCAAGCCCGTCCAGTTGCGCCCCGCCGTGTACAGGAAACCCACGACGACGGCCACGGCGAAGCCGAACACCATCTCGTGCATGTGCCAGCCCAGTCCCACGTGCAGACCGCCCGTCAGCCAGCCCGCATAGCTGGCCAGCCACAGGGTATGGTGACGGCCGCAAACACGGCCGCCAGCAGGTAGAACGGGCGGAAACCCAGTTGCCAGACGGCGTGGCCGGCTTGCCAGGGCGCCGCGCCGGAGGCGGCGGGAGAGGAAGAAGGTTCGCTGATCGGAGTGATGGCCATGATGGAGTCGCCTTTAAAGATATATTCAATATACTACTTTAAAAGCGCAGATGCCGCCATCGGCATAAAGGACTAGAGATAATAGCCATGGGGTCCGGCCCGGCGGGTCAGACCCCAACTCGGGCTACTTCCCCTGGCGGTGCTCGACCGCGTACACGGCCGCCTGCACGCGGCTCGTGAGGTTGAGTTTTTTCAGCACGTTCTGCACGTGGATCTTGACCGTGCTTTCGGCCAGGTCCAGGGTGCGCGCGATGCCCTTGTTGCTCTCGCCGCGCGACAGGCAGTCGATGATTTCCTTTTCGCGCGGGGTGAGCTTGTCCAGCTCCGACACGGGCTCCTCGCGCCGCGTGCCCGCCTGCAACTGCGCCACCAGCTTGCCCGTCATCGCTTCGGCGATGACGACTTCGCCGGCCGCCGCGCGGCGGATGGCGCGCACCAGGTAGTCGGCGTCGATATTCTTGATCAGATAGCCGCAGGCGCCCGCGCGCAGGGCCGTGGCCAGGTCTTCGGCGTCTTCCGACACGGTGAGCATGACGATGGCCGTGTCGGGGCAGTCGTGCTGCATCAGCTGCAGCGCTTCCACGCCGGACATGCCGGCCATGTTCAGGTCCAGCAGCACCACGTCGGGCTGCAGCTGGATGGCGCGCTTGATGCCTTCCACGCCGTCGGCGGCCTCGCCCACGACGGAAAATTCCGTATGGCGCTGCAGCAGCGAGCGTATGCCGCTGCGGAACAGCGCGTGGTCGTCCACCAGCATGACGGTGATCGGTTTATCGGGAGTCTCCATTTTTTTGTACTTTCTGATAGTGGCTTAGGCGGCGCGGCGCTGCTCGCGCGACAGATGCAGTTCGACGGTCGTGCCGCCGCCGGGACAGGCATGCACGTCGAACGTGGCCTCGATGCGCTGCGCGCGCTCGCGCATGATATGGATACCGACATGGTTGTCGCCCTTTTCCAGCACGGCGGCAGCGTCGAAGCCGACGCCATTGTCGCTGATCGTCAGCGTAAAATCCTGGTGGTCAGCGAGGCGCACCTCGACGTGGCTGGCCTGCGCGTGCTTGCGGATGTTCGACAGCGCTTCCTGCACGATGAATAATAACTGCAATTGCTGCTCGCGGGGGAATGGCGCGCCGTCGACGTCGGCCAGCAGCTCGGCATCGATGCCCGTCTGGCGGCGGAATTTGTCGAGCGCCGCGCGCAGGGAGCCGATCAGGTCATCTTCCATCAGGCGGCTGCGGAAATTGGCCAGCAGTTCGCGCACGTCCTCGTAGCTTTCCTTCACGCCCGCGTGCAGGGCCGGCACGATGCCCGCCACCTCGTCGAAGCGCGCGTTGCGCACGGAGTCGTCGAGCATCTGCACCTGCAGGTTGAGGAAGTTGAGGCTTTGCGCGATGCTGTCGTGCAGGCCCTGCGCCACCAGGTTGCGCTCTTCGGAAATAGCCATTTCGCGCTCGCGCGCGGCCAGGCGCAGGTTTTCCAGCGCGATGCCCAGCAGCTGGCCCAGGGTTTCCAGCAAGGCCAGCTCGCGCGCGGAAAACACGCGCGCATGGCGGAAATGCAGGTTGAAAAAGCCCAGGTGCTGTTCGTGCGCATGGATGTGGAAGACGGAAACGGTGGCAAAACCCTCGCGGTGGCAGCGCAGCTCGTGCGCCTTGTCGATGCGGCGCATGTCGTGCACCTTCGCCACCTTCATCTCGACGGCCGTGCCGCACAGGCAGTCGCCCACCTTCAGGCAATGCTCGGACGCCACCAGTTCTTCGGACAGGCCCGTATGCACCACCATGTGCAGGTTGCCCCGCTCGGCGTCGAGCACGCGCACGGTGGAGCCGTCGGCCTCGAAATAATCGACGATGCGCTGCATGAAGCCGCCGCAGATGTCTTCCAGCGGTTGCGGGCGCTGCAAAAAGGCCGCGCTTTCGTACAGCAGCGCCAGCTCGCGGTTGCGGTATTCCAGCGTGGCCGTCTTGCTGCGCACGCCCTCTTCCAGGTTGCCGTACAGCGCCTGCAGACGGTCGGCCATCTGGTTGAAGCCGCTGGCCAGCTGGCCGAATTCGTCATTGCTTTCGACGGCCAGGCGCACGCTGAAATCGCGCTCCTTCATGCGCTGCATGCCCAGGCGCAGCCGCGTCACCGGCTCGATGATGAGCATGAACATCAGGTAAATCATGCTGACCGTGCCGATGACGGCCATGCCGACGAGGATCAGCTGCGAGGCGCGCAGCCAGAAAGTGCGCTGCTCGCTATCGTGCTCGATCAGGCGCACCAATTGATCGACCTGGCCGACGAAGGTATCGGCGTCATGCTCGAACTGGCGCGCGCGCGCGGCGGAATCGGCGGCCAGCGCGGCCGGGCGCAAGGCGCCGCGCCAGGCGGTGCCGATGCGCTCGAATTCGGATTTGATGGCCGTGCTGGGGGGCAGGAACAAGGGGCGCTGCGGGTCGCCGTGGCCAATCTTGGCCAGGGTCTCGTCGATCAGCAGCACCTGCTGGCGCGCCTGTTCGCGGGCGTCGCTGGCCAGCAGCAGGGTCAGGCGGTAAGTCTGCATGCGCAGCCGGCCCGTCTCGTTGATGGCGGCCGAACTGCCTTCGAGCTGCCACGACAGGAACAGGGTGCAGCCGATGGCGCTCAGGGCCAGCACCAGCATGAGCAGCAGCGCGCCGACGATCTTGGTCGACAGCTTCTGCCAGGAAGAAAACATCGCCTTCAATTTCATACTACCCCTAATAAATACCTGTTTGTGGCCCCTATGCAGTCAAGTCAGCGACATCACTCCACCCACAGGCAAAGATCCGGGGTCAGTCCCTGCGGATCGAAATACGGCCCACTGGGACGTATTTCCCCGGCGGGTCTGACCCCAGCAGTGACACATCCACTCAGCCGCCCGTCTGCGCCATGAACCGGATAATCTTGTCCGGCTGCGTATTGAAATCATGCTGCTGCGGCTTCAGTTCGATGGCGGCGCGGATCGCCGCTTCGATCTGCGCATCCGTGGCCCCGCCGCGCAACATGGGGCCAAACGCGAATTTTTCTTCCTGGCCCAGGCACAGGTACAGGGTACCATCGACGGACAGGCGCACGCGGTTGCAGGTGGCGCAAAAATGCTGCGACATGGGCGTGATGAAGCCGATGCTCGAGCGTCCGTCGGGGGTCGCCATATAGCGCGCCGGCCCGCCACCCAGTTCCATCGCCTGCGGCACCAGGCCGAAGCGGGCCGCCAGGCGTTCGCGCACGGGGCCCAGCGGCATGTAGCTGGCATTGCGGCCCGTGCTGCCCATCGGCATGGCTTCGATCAGGCGCAGGATGAACTGCTGCTCGATGCAAAACGCCGCCATGGCCTCGATCTGGCCGTCATTGACGCCCCGCATGGCCACCATATTGATCTTGATCGGATCGAAACCGGCCGCCTTGCCCGCCACCAGGCCATCGAGAATCGGCTGCAGGCTGTCGCGCCCCGTGATCTGCTGCATGCAGGCGCGGTCGAGCGAATCGAGGCTGACGTTGATGCGGTCCACGCCCGCCGCGCGCAAGGCCGCGGCATGCTTGCCCAGCTGGGTGGCGTTGGTCGACAGCGACAGGTCGTCCAGACCGGGCAGCGCGGACAGCCTTTGCGCCAGCTGCGGCAGGTTGCGCCGCAACAGGGGCTCGCCGCCCGTCAGGCGCACGCGGCGCGTGCCGAGACGCACAAAAATTCCCAGCAGGCGCTCGATCTCGTCGAACGTCAGCCAGTCCTTCGGCTCCTCGAAGCCGCGAAAACCCTTGGGCATGCAATAACCGCAGCGCAAATCGCAGCGGTCGGTGACGGACAGCCGCACATAATCGATCGAACGTCCAAAACGGTCCTGCAACTTGACGCTACCCATGACGCTACTCCTGATTCTTCCGTGATTGTAAAGGCTGGGGCACGATCTGGCTGTGCCCCAGAAGGCCTAGCGGCCTACGCCTTTTTAGCTACGCATTTCTACTTACTGAACCAGCGGACTGGCTGTGCCTTCCAGCTCGATGCCGGCGATGTCCGCGCGCCCCACCAGCAAGTGCAGGTACTGGTGCACGGCGCGCTGCCACGCCGCCCGCGCCAGCCGGTCGGCGATCTGCGCCTGCACGGCTTCGTAGGCGATGGCCTGGCCTTCGACCCGGCGCTGCACCTGCACGATGTGGTAGCCGAAGCGCGTTTCCAGCAAGTGGCCGGCCAGCGCGCCCTCTTCCAGGCGGAACACGAGGGCGTCGAATTCCGGCACGCTCTGGCCCGGCGACAGCTGGCCCAGGCTCCCACCCAGGGCGCCGGACGGGCAGTTCGAGTACTGCGCCGCCAGTTCGGCGAAGCGCTCGGGCGCCAGTTTCAGGGCGTCGAGCACGGCTTGCGCCGTCGTGCGCAGCAGCTCCAGGGCGCTTCCGGCGTCACCTGAAACAGGATGTGGCGCGCCTCGACCAGCGCGCCGCTGCGAAACAACTGCGGGCGCTGTGCATAAAGGTGCGGCAAGCCGCATCGTCGGCGGGCGGCACGCGCACTTCCTGCGCGAACAGCGCCTCGATGCGGTCGTCATCGCTGCCGCCCTGCACGCCGAGGCGTCCGGCCTCGTCCAGCAGCAGCCGGCGCAGCACCAGTTCATGCACGGCCTGTTTCAGCGGATTGCCGGCACCGTCGTGATGCGGCAATTCCTGCGCGATGTCGGCATCATCGATGTCGATGCCATTGACGGAGATTCCCATGATGTGACTCCTTTCTTAACGGCGGCGCACCAGTTGATAGGCGCGGCCAAGGTAAGCAACAGCGCCAAAGCCGCTCCACACATGCACCAGGCGGGTGAACGGGAAGATGACGAACAGCGACATGCCCATGAACAGGTGCAGCTTGAACACCAGCGGCGCATCGACGATGAAGCTGGCGGCGTCGCCGCGGAAGGTGACGATGTGCTGCGCCCAGTTCATCAGCAAGACCATCATGTGGCCATCCATATGCGAAGCCGACACAAAGATAGACGACAGGCCCAGCAGCAAGGTCAGCAGGATCCACAGCATCACCAGCTTGTCGCCGGCCGTGGTGACGGCGCGCAGTCGTGCATTGCCGAAGCGGCGCGTCAGCAGGATCAGGATGCCGGCCAGGCACAGGCCGCCCATCACGCCGCCGGCCGCCATGGCCACGCCCTGCTTCAGGCTATGCGACACGCCCAAGGTATCCCACACCCAGACCGGGGTGAGCAAGCCGGCCGCATGGCCGAACAGCAGGCCGATGATGCCGATGTGGAACAGGATATTGCCCAGGCGCAGGCTGCCGCGGTGCAGCAGCTGGCTGGAATCGGACTTCCACGTGTATTGCTCGCGGTCGAAACGGATCAGGCTGCCGAGAAAAAGATGGCCAGCGCGATGTATGGATAGATGCCATACACAAATTGATGCAAATAATTACTCATGATGTACTCTCCTCATGCGGGCGCAGTGGGCCAGTTAGGCGGCGCGCCGCGGCTGCGGGTGAAAATGCACGGGATGGACGCCGCCCGGGACCTGGCCCAGACCTTGGCCCGGACCTTGGCGCAGCAGCGGCTCGACGCCGTCCGCACCGGGACCGAAGGTTTCCAGCGCTTCGTCCATGTCGCGCACCGGCGGTTCGGCCAGCATTTCTGCCGCCACGGGGCTCAGGCGTTCGAGCACGGTGAAGACGGGCGCATACGGGCTGCCGTTGGCCGCCAGCTTGCGGCCGATGTGCGCCAGCACGTGGACGGCGTCGCCCAGCAGCGGCGCCGAGACTGCCTCGTCGAGCTGCGCCAAAAACTCCAGGAACAACGGCACGAAGTCGGGCAAGTCGTCGCCCACCATCTGCAGGCCGTGGCGCTTGTATTCCTCCATCAGGTCGACCATGGCCTGGCCCCGGTCGCGCGATTCGCCGTGAATATGCTCGAACAGGTGCAGCGAGTGCGAGGGATTGCGGTCGAAGGTGGCCACGTACTGCTGCTGCAGGTCGATCAGGCTGCTGCTTTCCAGGTGCGCCAGCAAGGGCCGCAACAGCGCGTGCTGCTGCGGCACGGCCGCCAGCGCGGCCTCCAGTTGCGGCAGGTGCGCGATCAGCTCGGGCTCCGGGTACAGCAGCAGGCGCGACAGGACTTGATAGTGATGCATAGCGTGTGTCATATCGTCTCCTTAGGCGCCAGGCGCCGTTTTGCGCGACTTCGGCATCTGCATGAAGATGGCCGAACCGTGTTTTTCTTGCCGAACAAGGTCGGCTCGCTGCTGCCGTCCGAGCAGCCGTTGCCGAAGCTGAAGCCGCACGAACCCTTCTCGTTGAAGCTGTCCTCGGCCATTTCCTTGTGGCTGCTGGGGATGACGAAGCGGTCTTCGTAATTGGCGATGGCCATGATGTGGTACATGTCCTCCACCTGCGCCTGGGTCAATCCCACCTGTTTCAGCACCGTGAGGTTCTCCACCTTCTCGACCGTCTTGCTGCGCATGTAGGCACGCATGGCCAGCATGCGGTCCAGCGCAGTGACGATGGGAGGCTGGTCGCCGGCCGTCAGCAGATTGGCCAGGTACTGCACGGGAATGCGCAGGCTTTGGGTGTCCGGCAGCATGCCGTTCACGCCCAGCTTGCCCGATTCGGCGGCCGCCTGGATCGGCGACAGGGGCGGCACGTACCACACCATCGGCAAGGTGCGGTATTCGGGATGCAGCGGGAACGCCACCTTCCACTCGACGGCCATCTTGTAGACGGGCGACTTGACGGCCGCATCGAGCCAAAGGTCCGGGATGCCCTGGCGGCGCGCCTCGGCGATGATGGCCGGGTCGTGCGGATCGAGGAACAGGTCCAATTGCGCCTGGTACAGGTCCTGCTCCTGCGGCACGGAGGCGGCAGCCTCGATCTTGTCGGCGTCGTACAGCAGCACGCCCAGGTAGCGGATGCGGCCCACGCACGTTTCCGAGCACACGGTAGGCTGGCCCGCCTCGATGCGGGGGAAGCAGAACGTGCACTTCTCCGCCTTGCCGGACGACCAATTGTAGTAAATCTTCTTGTACGGGCAACCGGAGATGCACATGCGCCAGCCGCGGCACTTGTCCTGGTCGATCAGCACGATGCCGTCGTCTTCGCGCTTGTACACGGAGCCGGACGGGCAAGACGCCACGCACGTCGGGTTGAGGCAATGCTCGCACAGGCGCGGCAAGTACATCATGAAGGTGTTTTCGAAGGTGCCGTACATCTCCTTCTGCATGTTGTCGAACAGCTTATCCTTGCTGCGCTGGGCAAACTCGCCGCCCAGGTCATCTTCCCAGTTCGGGCCCCACTCGATTTTCTCCATCTTTTTCCCCGTCAGCACGGAGATCGGACGGGCCGTCGGCGGCGTCTGCGACAGCGGCGCGCTTTGCAGGTGCTCGTAGTCGTAGGTGAACGGCTCGTAGTACTCGTCGATGGCGGGCAGGTTCGGGTTGGCGAAGATATTGGCCAGGATCTTCAAGCGGCTGCCCTGGCGCGGCTCGATCTTGCCAGCGTCCGTGCGGCGCCAGCCGCCATTCCACTTGTCCTGGTTTTCCCACTGCTTCGGATAGCCGATGCCGGGCTTGGTTTCCACGTTATTGAACCATGCGTACTCGACGCCGTCGCGGCTGGTCCACACGTTCTTGCAGGTGACGGAACAGGTGTGGCAGCCGATGCACTTGTCCAGGTTCAGCACCATGCCGATTTGCGCTCTGATTTTCATACCATGCTCCCGTCTTCTGTTTCCAATGGCCCTTCGAGCCAGTCGACCTTGTTCATCTTGCGCACCAATACGAATTCATCGCGGTTGGAGCCCACCGTGCCGTAGTAATTGAAGCCGTAGGCCAGCTGGGCGTAGCCGCCGATCATGTGCGTCGGCTTGGGCACGGCGCGCGTCACCGAGTTATGGATGCCGCCCCGCTTGCCCGTCATCTCCGCGCCGGGCACGTTGATGATCTTTTCCTGGGCGTGGTACATCATCGTCATGCCGGCCGGGATGCGCTGGCTGACGATGGCGCGCGCCGTCAGGCTGCCGTTCACGTTGAAGACCTCGATCCAGTCGTTGTCGACGATGCCGGCAGCTTGCGCGTCGGTCTCCGACAGCCACACGTGCGGTCCGCCGCGCGACAGGGTCAGCATGCGCAGGTTGTCCGAATACGTGGAGTGGATGCCCCATTTCTGGTGCGGCGTCAAAAAGTTCAGCGCCAGTTCCTTGTTGCCGTTCGGCTTGGTGCCCAGCAACGCTTCCGTCGTCTTCGTGTTGATGGCCGGCTTGTACACGCACAGTCCCTCGCCGAAGTCGCGCATCCACAGGTGATCCTGGTAGAACTGCTGGCGGCCCGTCAGGGTGCGCCATGGGATCAGTTCATGCACGTTGGTATAGCCGGCCGTGTAGCTGACTTCCTCGCTTTCCAGGCCCGACCAGGTGGGCGAGGAAATGATCTTGCGCGGCTGCGCCTGCACGTCGCGGAAACGGATGCTGTCATGCTCGCGCGGCAGCGCCAGATGCGTGTGCTCGCGTCCCGTGATGGCGGACAGCGCGGCCCAGGCCTTGACGGCCACGTGGCCATTCGTTTCCGGCGCCAGCGACAGGATCATCTCGGCCGCATCGATGGCCGTATCGAGGCGCGGCTGGCCCTTCGACACGCCTTCATCGAGCACCGTGCGGTTGATGCCGCGCAGGACCTCGACTTCATGGCCCGTCTTCCAGGAAATGCCCTTGCCGCCATTGCCGATGGTTTCCAGCAGCGGTCCGACCGAGGTGAACTTCTTGTAGACGTCGCGGTAATTGCGCTCGACCACCGTCATGTTCGGCATGGTCTTGCCGGGAATCGCATCGCATTCGCCGGCGCGCCAATCCTTGGGATCGAAGGGCTGGCCCAGTTCGCCCGGCGTGTCGTGCATCAGCGGCGTGAGGATGATGTCTTGCTGGGTGCCCAGCAGTTCGCCGCCGATTTCCGAGAATTTCTCGGCCAGCCCCTTGTAGATTTCCCAGTCCGACTTCGATTGCCACAGAGGCTGCACGGCTTCGGACAGCGGATGGATGAACGGATGCATGTCCGACGTATTCAGATCGTCCTTTTCGTACCAGGTGGCCGTCGGCAGCACCACGTCGCCGTACAGGCAGGTGGTCGACATGCGGAAGTCCAGCACCACCAGCAGATCGAGCTTGCCTTCGGCGGCCGGGCGCACTTTCACCTGCTTCGGCGTGATGCAGTCGTCTTCGTCGCTGAGCAAGCCGTTCTGCGTGCCCAGCAGGTATTTCAGGAAGTATTCGTGACCCTTGCCCGAGCTGCCCAGGATGTTCGAGCGCCAGACAAACATATTGCGCGGGAAGTTGGCCGGGTTGTCCGGATCGTCGCACGAAAACTGCAGCTGGCCCGCCTTGATCTGGTCGAGCGCATACGCGGCCGGCGCCTGCCCTGCCGCCTTGGCGGCCTTGGCCACTTCCAGCGGATTGGTCTGCAGCTGCGGCGCCGATGGCAGCCAGCCCATGCGCTCGGCCTTGGCGTTGTAATCGAGCAGGGTCAGGTCGCCCGTGCCGCCGGCCGCCGATGGCGAGGCGATGTCGCCCGTCTCCAGCTTCTCGTGGCGCCACTGGCTCGTGTGGGCATAGAAGAACGAGGTGCCGTTCATCTGGCGCATCGGGCGCACCCAGTCCTGGGCGAAGGCCAGAGGCGTCCAGCCCGTTTGCGGACGCAGTTTTTCCTGGCCCACGTAATGGGCCCAGCCGCCGCCGGACTGGCCGATACAGCCGCACATCATCAGCATGTTGATGATGCCGCGGTAGGTCATGTCCATGTGGTACCAGTGATTCAGGCCGGCGCCCACGATGACCATGCTCTTGCCGCGCGTCTGGTCCGCGTTTTCCGCGAACTGGCGCGCCACGGTGATGACGTCGGCGCGTTTCACGCCCGTGTGCTTTTCCTGCCACGCGGGGGTGTACGGCACGTCGTCGTCATAGCTTTCCGCCACGTTTTCGCCGCCCAGGCCACGGTCGATGCCGTAGTTGGCCAGGGTCAGGTCGAACACCGTGGTGACGAGGCCCGTCGTGCCGTCGGCCAGGCGGATGGTTTTCACCGGCACCTTGCGCAGCAGCATGTCGGACGCGTCCTTGCCGCCGAAGTAGGCAAAACCCACTTCCGTGACGGCGTCGCTGTCGTTGATCATGGAGAGCATCGGCACGATGGGCGCGCCGCTGCCGCCCGCCTTCTGTTCCAGGTTCCACTTGCCCGACTCGCCCCAGCGGAAGCCGATGGAGCCGGCCGGCGCCGTGATCGCACCCGTGGTTTCGTCGATGACGAGGGTTTTCCATTCCGGATTGTTGGTTTCGTCGAGGTTGTTGTCCAGGTGCGAAGCGCGCAGGAAGTAATCGGGCACCAGAGTGCCGTTATGCTCCTTGAGCAGCACCAGCATGGGGAAGTCCGTGTACTGGCGCGCATAGTCGCGGAAGTAGGCGCTCTGCCCTTCCGAGTGGAATTCCTTGAGGATGACGTGGCCCATGGCCAGCGCCAGCGCGGCGTCCGTGCCCTGTTTCGGCGCCAGCCAGATGTCGCCGAACTTCACCATTTCGCCGTAATCGGGCGAGATGGCCACGGTTTTCGTGCCCTTGTAGCGCACTTCCGTGTAGAAGTGGGCGTCGGGTGTGCGCGTCATCGGCACGTTCGAGCCCCACACCATCAGATAGGTCGAGTTGTACCAGTCGGCCGATTCCGGCACGTCCGTCTGCTCGCCCCACACTTGCGGGCTGGCCGGCGGCAAGTCGCAGTACCAGTCGTAGAAGCTCAGGGCCACGCCGCCGATCAGCGACAGGTAGCGCGTGCCGGAAGCATAGCTGACCATGGACATGGCGGGAATCGGCGAGAAGCCGACGATGCGGTCCGGGCCGTATTTCTTGATCGTCAGCGCGTTCGCGGCGGCGATGATTTCATTCGATTCTTCCCACGTGGCGCGCACGAAGCCGCCCAGGCCGCGGATGGATTTGTATTGCTGCGAGCGCACGGGGTCCTGGCTGATCCAGTCCCAGGCCGTGACGGGGTCCATGGTCTTGCGCGCTTCGCGCCACATTTCCATCAGGCGGCCCCGCACCATCGGGTATTTCACGCGCTGGGCCGAATACACGTACCAGGAATAGCTGGCGCCGCGCGGGCAGCCGCGCGGTTCGTGGTTGGGCAGGTCGGGGCGCGTGCGCGGGTAATCGGTTTGCTGGGTTTCCCAGGTGATCAGGCCATTCTTGACGTACACCTTCCAGCTGCACGAGCCGGTACAGTTCACGCCATGCGTGGAACGCACGATCTTGTCGTGCTGCCAGCGCTGGCGGTAGGCGTTTTCCCAGGTGCGGTCTTCATCGACCACGGTGCCATGGCCGTTCGAGAACGGCTCGGCGGGCTTGCTAAAAAATTTAAGACGGTCCAGAAAGTGACTCATGCTACCTCCACATTGCGCCGCCGGAGCGGCGCCAGGTCATAAAAACGCTGCAAGCCGGATGGCCCACGCGTCGATACAAACAGTCTATCGACGCGCCGTGCCCGGCGGTATTGGCAAGAAGTCGGTTTCCGGCACCAGGAATGCATAGGCGCGTAGTCACCCGGATAGTCACTCTTGCCTATGGGCGGCAAGGCGGCGCTGCGGTATACCTGTCGTCATCGTTCAACACAGAGAAAGAGCACCATGTCGATTACCGATTACGCCAGCCTGCTGCACAGCGCCCGCAACCAGGAGCAGCCGCAACGCCTGCTGTTCACCTTTACCCAGGCGCAGGCCCAGCCTGGCGGCCAGGGCAAGTCCCTCACGCCCGTGATGTGCGCCGACAAGCTGCCCGAGGAACTGGACAGCTTCGAAACATTGAAGGAGGAGTCGAAACAGATGCAGACGCACTGGGACGTGGTCTTCGTGGCGGGACTGGCGGGTCGCGAGGGCCAGCCGCCAGCCGCGCAGGAATGCGAAGCGCCCCTGCGCGCCATGGTGACGGCCATCGAGCAAGGCCGCATCGACAGCCTGCTGGCGTTTGACCGCAGCGGGGATTTATTGCGTTTTAGCTGAGGGAACTTGTCGGATTACGCCCTGCGGCCTCGGCGGCCCCGCCTAATCCGACCTGCCAGATGTAGGTCGGATTAGCGTAGCGTAATCCGACACATTGTTGGCGCCACGTTTCGGATTACCTGACCGCATCCGGCCAAGGGCGCTCATGCAGATGACGCGCCCGCTCGATCGGACAGACGAGCGGCAAAAACTGCTGCTGGCGCGCCGAATACGCCATCAGGGCCCCGCTGTCGATGTCGAAATACCAGCCATGCAGTTTCAACACCCCCTGCTCCACCCGGCGTTTCAGCCACGGATAGGTCAGCAGGTTGTCCAGCGACTGCAGGATGCTGGCCAGCTCGCACGCATGGTGCTGTTCGTCCGACGAGCGGTGCGCCAGCTCGCGCCGCACGCGCTGCGCCACCGGTTCGGCGATGCGCATCCACTGTCCCACGAAGTCCGTTTCCTGGCCTTCCGCGCGCGGCTGCGGTTCCAGCAGCGCGCGGATGCCGCCGCAGCGCGCATGGCCCAGCACGATGACCCTGGCCACTTCCAGCTTGCAGACGGCGAACTCGATGGCCGAACTGACGCCGGGCGGCGCGTCGGGCGTGCACGGCGGCACCAGGTTGGCGATATTGCGCACGACGAACATGTCGCCCGGGTCGCTGCCCGTCAGCAGCATGGGATCGACGCGAGAATCGCAGCAGCCGATCAGCAAGGTCGAGGGCCGCTGCCCGTCGCGCAGGCTGTCGTACAAGGTTTGCGGCTCGCTGAAATACTGCTGCTGAAACAGGCTGAAGCCGTTGACGAATTTTTCCAGTTCTTCCATGACATACTCTCATTTCCTCAACGTCTGGCAAGAACGACTTGCCAGACATTCCAACTTTAGCAAGGCATCGGCGCATTCTTGCGCGCATAGCACCACCAGGTGATCGCGATGCAGCTGACATAAAAGCCGATGAAGCACCACAGGGCCGCGTCGGGGCTGCCCGTCAGCGCGATCGAGGTGCCATAGCTTTTCGGGATGAAGAAGGCGCCGTAGGCCGCCACGGCCGACGTGAAGCCCAGCACGGCCGCGCCTTCCTTGTTGGCGTCGACGATGGCCTGCTCCTGCGCCGACTTGCCCTTGCCGGCGGCCGCGCGCTGGTGCTCCGTCAGGAAGATCACGGGAATCATGCGGAAGGTCGACGCATTGCCGATGCCCGTGCCGGCGAAAAGCAGCATGAACATCCAGAAGAAGCCACTAAAACTACCACCCACGCCGGCTTGCGGCATGAAGTACAGCACACCCAGCACGGCGCCTATCATCAAGAGGAACGACCACAGGGTGACGCGGGCGCCGCCCAGTTTATCGGAAATCACGCCGCCGGCGACACGCGCCAGGGCGCCGACCAACGGTCCCAGGAAGGCGTAATCGAGCGGGTTGACGTCGGGGAACTGGATCTTGATCAGCAGCGGAAACGCGGCCGAGTAACCGATGAAGGAGCCGAAGGTGCCCGTATACAGCCAGCACATGAGCCAGTTGTGCTTGCGCTTGAAGATCACGGCCTGTTCGGAAAACGAGGCCTTGGCCGATGCCAGGTCATTCATGCCGAACCAGGCCAGCAAGGTGGACAGCGCGATGAACGGCACCCAGATGAAGCCCGCGTTTTGCAGCCACATCTCCTTGCTCACGCCATTCTTGACCCAGGTGAGCGAATCGCCGCCCCAGGCGCCGAAGACGGCGAAGGTGATCACCAGCGGCACGACGAACTGCACCACCGATACGCCCAGGTTGCCCAGGCCCGCATTCATGCCCAGCGCGAAGCCCTTGCTGGCCTTCGGATAGAAAAAGCTGATGTTGGCCATCGACGAGGCGAAATTGCCGCCGCCGAAGCCGCACAGCAGCGCCAGGATCAGCATGGTCGGATAACCGGTGTTCACGTCCTGCACGGCCAGGCCGATGCCGATGGCGGGAATCAGCAGCGAACCCGTGGAAATGGCCGTCCAGCGGCGGCCGCCGAAGATCGGCACCATGAACGAGTAAAAGATGCGCAAGGTGGCGCCGGACAGGCCCGGCAAGGCCGTCAGCCAGAACAGCTGGTTGTTACTGTAGGTAAAACCGATGTTGGGCAGGTTGACCACCACCACGCTCCACACCATCCACACGGCGAACGCCAGCAGCAGCGCGGGGATCGAGATCCACAGATTGCGCGCGGCCGTGGCCTTGCCCGTGTTTTGCCAGAAACTGGGAATCTCAGGCTCCCAGGTATTGATCATATAGCGGCTCATGCTTTAACTCCTGCAGGTTGAGTAGTTGGTGCCGCGCGCAGCGGCTTGAACGAGAAATGCATCCAGACGAGGGAAACGCAGACGGTGCCGTACAGGAGCATGAAGGAGCTCGAACGCACGCCCGTGAAGTCCACCAGGGCGCCGAACATCACGGGCAGGATGAAGCCGCCCAGGCCGCCGGCCAGACCCACCACGCCCGAGACGGCGCCAATGTTGTCGGAAAAATCATCGCCGATGAACTTGAAGACGGATGCCTTGCCGACAGCCATGGCGATGCCGACGATGAACAGCAGCACGGTGAACCACAGCGGCGACAGACCGATATGGAAGGCCAGCGGCCCCGTGACGGTCTCGATCACCATCTGCGTTTGCGGATACGACAGCAGGAAGAAGCACACCCAGCACACCCACATCACGGCCCAGGTGACTTTCGCCGCACCGTATTTGTCGGAGATCCAGCCGCCCACCGCGCGCAGCACGCCGCCCGGCAGCGAGAAGCAGGCGGCCAGCAGCGCCGCGTGCTTCAAGTCAAAGCCATATTCGGCCACGTAGTACTTCGTCATCCACAGGGCCAGCGCCACGTAGCCGCCGAACACCACAGAGTAGTACTGGCAGTAGCGCCACACGCGCGGATCCTTCAGCACCTTCATCTGCGCCGAAAAACTTTCGCCCGATGGCGCCAGGTGCGATTTGTCCGTGTACGAAAACAGCCAGAAGATGATGGCCGTGGCCAGCATGGCCACCGCATACACCTTGGGCAGCATCTGCCAGCCGAAGGCGGCGACGATGCCGGGCGCGACGAACTTGGTCAGCGCGGAACCGGAGTTACCGGCGCCGAAGATGCCCATCGCCAGGCCGCGGCGCTCCTTCTCGTACCAGCGCGCCACGTACGGCGTGCCGACGGAAAACGAGCCGCCCGCCAGGCCCACGAACATGCCCAGCACGAGGAAATGCCAGTAGGCGGTGGCGTAGGAGATCAGGTAGATCGGCACCACGCTGGCCAGCATCAGCCAGAAGAAGACGCGGCGTCCGCCGTATTTGTCCGTCCAGATGCCCAATGGCACCCGCACGAGGGAGCCCGTCAGCACGGGCATGGCGGCCAGCAGGCCGAATTGCGTTTCAGTCAAACCCAGGCTGGTCTTGATGGGGATGCCCAGTACGGCAAACATCATCCAGACTGCAAAGCAGATGGTAAATGCAAAGGTACTGCTGATCAATACGGACGCCTGCTTGCGCCGCATGCCCGGTTCGACTGCCTTGTTACTACTGTTGTTCTTAGTGCCATCTAGGGTAGCCACGATGTTTCTCCATGAATGCACTGGCCGTCTGGCCAGCCGTCCCGACCAGCTTACGTGGCAGCGGCGAAAGGCACTATCGGCCACAGGGTGATTCCGGGAAGGCAATCTGGATAGCCGCATCGGCAAAAGTGACTAGATGGCGGGGTGCGCGCCTAGCCTGGATGGCGGGTGTTTTACAAACCGGCGCATTTTTGGCACACTCGGCGCCTGGAGAAAAGGAACGGCATGCAGAACAGGCACGAAACAGACGAGATCATCACCCGCGCGGCCCAGGCTGGCGATGTGGCAGCCATGCTGGCTTGCGACGCCTATGCCCAGGCGCACCCGGAGCGCGGCGAGGCAGTACGCGCCGCTGTCGGCCAGGGCCGCTGCCAGGTGACCATCCGGGCCGGTCAGGTGGCCGGCTATGTCCTCACGCACGGCGACTTCTTCGGCCACGATTTTGTCTCGCTGGTGGTGGTCGCGCCCGCGCACCAGCGCTGCGGCGTGGGACGGCGCCTGCTGGCGGCCGCCGCGGAAGCGTGCCAGACAGGGAAGCTATTCACCTCGACGAACCAGTCCAACGCCGCCGCGCAAGGGCTGTTCGCCGGCGCGGGTTTCGTGCGCAGCGGCCGGATCGACCATCTCGACGAGGGCGATCCGGAACTCGTCTACGTCAAATTCCTGCCTTAGGCCCGTCTCATCCCGACGGCGTATGGCGCAGGATGCCAAAGGCGGCTATGCTGGCGCCACCGTCAATCACCGTACAACATCACGCATGGATTATCTGAGCCTCAAGCATTTCCACATGGGCTGCGCCGCCGCCAGCGGCGCGCTGTTCCTCTTGCGCGGCGCCTGGATGCTGCGCGCCTCGCCCGCCTTGCAGCAGCGCTGGGTGAAAATCCTGCCGCACCTGATCGACACGGCCCTGCTGGCCAGCGCCATCGCCCTCGCCGTGTGGAGCGGACAGTCGCCGGGCAGCCAGCCCTGGCTGGCCGCCAAGCTGTGCGCGCTGGTGGCCTACATCGTGCTGGGCACCATCGCCCTGAAGCGGGGCAAGACGCCGGCCGTGCGCGGCGCCGCCTTCGCGCTCGCCGTGCTGGTCTTCGCCTACATCGTCGCCGTGGCCGTCACCAAGCAGGCCTGGCCGCTGTAGCACCAGGCAAGCGCATCAGAAGAGGTAGCGCAGGGTAACGCTGGCGTTGCGCGGCGCGCCCCAGTACCCCTGGTTGTACATGCCGAGCTGGCTGTAGTAATGTTTGTCGAACAGGTTGTTGACGTTCGCCTGCAAGGACAGCTGGCGCGACAGCGCGTATTTCGCCATCAGGCTGGCCACGGCATAGCCGCCCTGCTCCACGCGCTCGACACCGTTCGGTCCCGTGGCATCGCGGTAGGCGCCGCTCTGCCAGTTCACGCCGCCGCCCACGGACAAGGCGCGCCAGCCGCCTGGCAGCTGGTACGTGGAAGACACGCGCGCCAGGGTCTGCGGCACATAGCTGTTCAGACGCGCGCCCGTGTTGTCCTCGGCCGCCGCGTGCGACACGCTGGCCGAGACGTTCCAGCCCTGCGCCAGCTCGCCCGACACGTCCAGTTCCACGCCCTTGCTGGTGATGCCCGCTGCCGCGTAGTACGCCTGCGTCAGGGAGTTGCCGACAAAATGGCCCGTGTCTTCCTGCGCCAGCCCATCTTGCGCGATACGGAACACGGCCAGCGCCGCATTGAGCTTGCCGCCGAAATACTCGCCCTTCACGCCCGCTTCCACATTCCTGCCCTGCACGGGGTCGAGATAGCGGCCAAACCGGTCCTGATAGCCCTGCGGCTTGAAGATCTTGCTATAGCTGGTGTACAGCGCATGCTGCTGGTCGATATCCCATACCAGCCCCGCATACGGCGTGACGGCATGCTTGGCATACGCGTAGCCGCCGCCCCAGTCGTCGACGTGGTCAGCCTTGTAGCGGCTGTAGCGTGCGCCGACGATCAGCTTCAAGGGATCGGCCAGCGAAAAGCGTGCCGTGCCGTAGATGCCGCGCTGCTGCACCGTGTCGAGCAGCTTCCAGCGCGAGAAATTCGGGTCGTTCCAGTCCGGCTCCGGCGTCACGCCCTGCCACTGATGGAAATTGCCGTAGTCGACGCTGCCGCCGGCAATGCCGGGGTTGCTGGCGAACTGGTTGCTGCCCGAGACGCCGAACGCCAGGTCGTGCGTGCGGCCCAGCAGCTGCAGCGGCCCCTGTACATAGGCGTCGACGCTGTCCTGGCGACGCGTGCCCGAGTAAAAGCCGGCGTAGCCCGTCACGCCCTGGCCCGTGGCCTTGTCCGGCCAGGTATTGGCGAAGAGCTCGGCCGCCGAGTAATTGCCCCAGCCATGATTCAGCATGGCCGTCAGGTTCCAGCCCTTGCCCAGTTCCTGCTCCAGGCGCAGGAAGGCAGTCTGGCTGGTGCTGAACCAGCGGCTCCAGGTGGTGGCCGTGGTGGCGGAGCGGGACAAGGTGGCGCGCTCGCCATCCGCATACCACAGCGGCAGGCCGCCATACATGCCGCCGCGCGGGCGGTTGTCCTGGTATTCATAGCCGGCGATCAGCACGCTGCCGGGCGCCAGATCCGCCTCCACGGTGGCGTAGGCCATGGCCTTCTTGCCATGATACAGATTCACATACGATTCGCTGTCCTGGTAGCTGGCCACGACGCGGCCGCGCACCTTGCCATCGGCACTCAGGGGTGTGGACAGGTCCGCGCTGGCGCGCGCATTCCGCCAGGAACCCAGGCTCAGGGCCGCCGCGCCGGCCAGCTGCGTCGACGACGCGCGCTTGCGCACCAGGTTGATGGTAGCCGACGGTTCGCCCGCGCCCGTCAGCAGGCCCGTGGCGCCGCGCACGATCTCGACCCGGTCGTAGGCCGTCATGTCCAGCGTGCTGTCGCCCACATTGAACGCATTGTCGACCGTGGTGGGAATGCCGTCGTACTGGTAGCTGGCGATGGAAAAGCCGCGCGCGAAGAACGAAGTGCGGTCGCTGTCGTAGCGGTTGATGGCGATGCCAGCCGCGTTTTGCAGCACCTCTTCCACCGTTTGCAGGTTCTGGTCATCCATCTGCTGGCGCGTCACCACGCTGACGGCTTGCGGCGTTTCGCGCACGGACAAGCCCAGGCGCGTGGCCGAGCGCATGCTCTGCGTCGTATAGGCGCCGCTGCCTTCCGTCGCGCCGTTCACATCGGCGCGGGCGGTGACCTTCATCTCGGGCATGGTCTGGCCGCCCTCGGCCGCTGCCGCGTCGAGCACATAACCGCCATTTGCCTGCGGCACGGCGCGCAAGCCCGAGCCGGCGACGATGGCGCCCAGCGCTTCGGCCACGCTGTAGCTGCCCGCCAGGCCTGCGCTGCGCTTGCCCGCCAAGGCGGCGGCCTGGTAGGAAATCATGGTGCCCGTCTCCTGGCCGAAGCGCACCAGCACCTGTTCCAGGGAGCCGGCAGGTATCGCCAGCGCGATGCGCGCCGCATTCGCGGCCTGCGCGGCAGGAGCCAAGATGGAAGCGCCGCTGGCGGCGAGCAGCCACAGGGCCTGACTGACGGCCAGCGCCGCCACGCTGCGGCGGCAGGTACGGGAAGCGGAAGAAGCGTGAATAAAGGTTGTGCTGGGCATGCGGACTGTTTTCCTGAAAGTGAATGAAGGGTTCACTGGCTATGTCACGCGAAAATCGCAAACCCCTCACTTTTCAGAAAATATTCATGGATTCTTCCGGTGCGGCACCACGCTCACCCAGAAACGCGTGGTCTGGCGCACGTCGACGGGCAAGGTGCGCGTCAGCATGTCCAGCACTTGCGTGGTGTCGGCCAGCGGATAGATGCCCGAGACGCGCAAGTGGGCGATGGCCGGATCGCAAGCCAGACGCCCAGGGCGGTAGCGGGCCAGTTCGCCGATAAACTCCGCCAGCGGCATGTCGTGCGCCACCAGCATGCCGGCCGTCCAGGCATCCGCGCCGGCCGGCAAAGCTTGCACGGCGCCGATCTGCGCCGCCGTAAAGCTGGTTTGCTGGCCCGCCTGCAGCCTGCGCGCCGCATCGGGCGCCTGTTCCAGTTGAATGTCGACGGCACCGGCGAACACCCCCAGCTGCGTGCGGCCGCCTTCCACGCGCACGGCAAAGCGCGTGCCCACCGGTTGCAAGCGGCCTTGCGCCGTTTGCACGAAAAACGGCCGGCCGGCCGGATCGCGCGCCGTGCTGACCATGATCTCGCCTTTGACTACCGTCACCAGGCGCTGATCCGCGTCATAGCGCACATCGATGCTGGATGCCGTATTGAGCGCGATGCGCGTGCCGTCGTCCAGCACGACGTGGCGTAATTCTCCCGTGCCCGTGCGGTAGTCGGCGAGCCAGAAGCGCGCCTGTTCATCGCCGCCCGCCAGCCAGGCGCCGCCGCCCACGGCCAGCAGCGCGAGGAATTTCAACGACTGGCGGCGCGCCGCATTCGCCTGCGCATGGACCGGCTTGCGCGCCAGCGTACCGTGCGCCAGCGGCGCGGGCAAGGCACGCATGCGCGCCATGCAGCCTTCCACATGCTGCCAGGCTTGCTCGTGTTCCGGGTCGCTTTCGCGCCAGGCGCGCCAGGCCTGCTCCACTTCCGGCGTGGCGTCGCCGGCCTGCAGGCGCACCAGCCATTCCACCGCTTGCAGGCTGGCCGCTTCCGGCGTCAAGGCGCCCATCACGATGCCGGATGGGCAAAGAAACACTGGTGCATGGCTTTGACCAGGTAGCGCTGCACGGTGGCCAGCGAGACATTCAGTTCCAGCGCGATGGCCGCCTGCGGCATGCCATCGAGCTGCGACAGCAGGAACGCGCGGCGCACGGCAGGCGCCAGGCCGTCCAGGCGGCGGTCGATGTCGAACAGGGCTTCGAGCAGGATCGCCTGCGCCTCGGGATCGGGCGCGTGCTGCGCCGGCAGGCTGGCCAGCGTTTCCAGGTAGGCCGCCTCCAGGTCGCGGCGGCGGTACAGATTGCCCAGCACGCCCTTGGCTACCGTCGTCAAAAAGGCGCGAGGCTCGCGCGCGGCGATGGCCTCATCGCGATTGAGCAGGCGCATGAAGGTGTCGTGCGCCACGTCGGCCGCGTCAAAGGCGTTGCCCAGCTTGTGCCGCAGCCAGCCTTGCAGCCACCGGTGGTGTTCGTGATACAGGCTGCCCACCTCCTGGTGAGCGCCGGGTTGGGCAACCGACACGTCGCAACCTCCCTGATTCGTAAATAATAATGATTCGCATTCTATCTCCATGCCGTACCGCGGCGCAAGCGCCCTGCAAAGGCTTGTTTATCGCGCTTCTTTCCAAATTTCCTTGTCGATCGTATCCGGTGGCGTAGCCCGCATTGCAAATTCTGCAGAACGCGCCCGGCTAGGCGGCAATGATAGTATCGGCAACATCATCAACAAGCCGGCCACCCTGGCCATGCATCCCCCATTGAAAGGCGAACATGCTGCTATCCGAACTGCTGACCAAACTGAGCTGCGGTGACCTGGAAGGCGAGGAACTCGACGAGGCCGTCGTCGCCATCACCGCCGCGCCCTCCGCGCCACGCGACGAGTGGATCGACAGCGATGCGCAAGCCTACGCGGTCGCGATCCTCTCGCACCTGGGCGGCTATATGGCGTCGAGCGACAAGCTCGATGAGCTGCACGAACAGATACAGGACATGTTCGACGATTTCCCCGACTTCCCTTGCGCACTGCTCCAGGCAGGGCGCGGCAGCGCGCTGCCCTATTTCGAGTGGCTCGATACGGAACTGGCGCAGCGCGCCGTGGACGAAGGCGGCTATGAGCTGATCCAGATCGACGGCAACGGCAGCGACGAAATGGATGCGCTGGTGGTGTACCGGCGCGATACAGACGACATCATCCAGGCGGCTGCATTGATGGGCGTGACGATAGGCCGTCCGCTCACCTACTATCGCGGCATCGACGCGATGGCGGGCAAGCGGCCGGGCTAAGCAGCAAGGCCTATTGCATCGGCAAGGTGCTTACGTCGACGGCGGGCGCCTGGCCTGTCGCCGGACGCGTGAAGTTCTGGCTGGTCTTCACGACATCGGCAAAAAAGCCGCCGTTATGCAGGTAGAATTTGCCGTTTTCCAGCCCGCCCGCGTAATCCATGCGCTGCGCATTGGTGGCCGTGGCGTCGCCGGTGAACCTCCCCGCCGTCACTTCCGACCAGGTGCCGGCAACGTTCCTCGCCCACTGATTGCCGAACTGGACGCGGCGTTCCGTGTAGCCCAGGGTATCGATGAAATTCTCGAGGAAGGAATGCACGCCCGTCAAATACGTGGAAATCGCCGGCCGCTTCCAGGTGGCGATGTAGCGCCACTTGCCCGTCTCGGGCGCAAAGAACCAGGCCGAGTAATCGCTGCCGCCATTGCCGTCGGGCCGCGCGCGCGTGATGAAGCGGTACGTCGTGCCGGCCGCCCAGTTGTACGACAGATAGGTCTGGCCGCCCGTGCCCTCGCCGCCGAACGCATTATCGACCACGCCGGCGCCCTTGCTGACCAGGGTGGTTTTCGCGCCATTGTCGGCATCCCACACGGAGAACAGGATCCAGCGCTCGCTCGGCGATTTCACCTGGATGCCCATGTAGCCCTGGCCAAAGCCGTTGGCCATGAAGTAGGAGCCGATGGCGTCCTGCCCCTGGGGAATCGTCATCTCGTTATAGAAATACTCGGTATTGGCGGGCACCGTGTAGCCCATGTGCACGGACGGGCCGCGCCGCGACCAGTAGTAATTGGCGGGGTCGTTGGCGTAGGTGAGCGCGGCGCTGGCCGTCACCTTCAGCGCGGAGACGTCGCCGAACGTGTCCTTCACGCGCGACAGTCCCTGCAAGTCCACCTTCACATAGCCGGCCGCCGCCACGTTCACCGTGCCCACGGCATAGGTCTTGCGCGCCTTGCCGGCCAGCTTGACGTCGAACGGCGCGCCGTTGATCTTCACGCGGATGGTGCTGTTGCCGCCATCGGCCAGGCTGGCGTCGAGCGCCACCTGCACCGGGCCCGCCCCGGCCACGCGGAAGTAGGTGCTGGCGACGGCATCGGGATTGCTCCAGCCGGACAGGCCACGCTCGTTGATGACGGCGCCTTTGTCGCCGCTGGTGATGAAGGCGTTGCCGGCCAGTTCCACGATGGCGGACGTGGCCGGCGCGGTCACGCTGGCGGCCAGCAAGGCGGTGCCGCCCGTGCCGGTGGCGGTGGCGCCGCCGCAGGCCGCCAGCAGCATCGGCATGGCGGGAAGGAATGCAAAGAGCAATGAACTTCTGTGTTTCATCAACGTCTCCTGGTGTGGTACGGCTTGCGGCGGACGAGCAAGGGCCTGCGCGCCTGCGCCGCGGTTGAAAAACGGATGGGGAAAGAAAAACCCGCTACGGCGGCAGGCGCGGTAGCGGGCGGATGGTGCTTAGTACTTGCCGTCAAGGGCGAAGATCGGCTTGCGCGACTTCCACTGCCCGCCCGTGAAGTCCGGGAAGTCCAGGGTCTGGAAGTTGGCGGCGATCGACTGCTCGGACAGCGGCGTGATGGCGCTCCAGGTGACGGCATCGTAGATATCGATCGGCATCGGTGCGTTGGCCTTCAATGCTTCGACAAAGGCGTGGATGACGAAGAAGTCCATGCCGCCGTGGCCCGCGCCCTCGGCTTGCGCCGCGTACTTGCGCCAGACGGGATGCTCATACTTGTCCTGGTAAGCCTTGAAGTCGTCCCACTGGTGCGGCTTGCTGACGCCCTCGATATGGATGGCATTGTTCAGGTCCATCCACAGACCATCCGTGCCTTGCACGCGGAAGCCCAGCGAATACGGGCGCGGCAGGCTCGTATCGTGCTGCAGGATGATGGTTTCGCCGTTCTCGCACGCCAGGGTGGTGGTGACCACGTCGCCCAGCTTGAATTTCACTTTGGCGTTCGCATGCTGCGCGCCGCCCGGCTGCTTGACGATATAGTCGTGCAAGCCGCGCGCCTTGGTGGCGAAGGCGTTGATGCGCGTAAAACGGTTGCCGCGGTTGATGTTGGTGTACATGGCGCAGGGGCCGATGCCGTGGCTCGGATACAGTTCGCCGTTGCGCTCGACCGAGTGCTGCGTGCGCCAATGGGCTTCCGACCAGCCCTTCTCTCCGAATTCCACGCCGCCGCCATACGGCTTGGCCGGATTGCCGCTGTTGAATTTGACGGCGCGCAAATCATGCTGGTAGCCGCCCTGCAGATGCAGCAGTTCGCCGAACAGGCCCGCGCGCACCATCTGCAGCGCCGCCATCACGTCGCGGCGGTAGCACACGTTTTCCAGCAACATGTACGGCGTGCCCGTTTTCAGCTGGGTATTCAAGACGTCCCAGTGGTCTTGCAGGGTGATGCCGGCCACCACTTCGCAGCCGACGGCGATCTTCGCCTGCATGGCGGCGATCGCCATGGGCGCATGGAATTCCCATGGCGTGGCGATGATCACGCCATCGAGGCCGCCCGCGTCCAGCATGCGCTTGTAGGCTTTCTGGTCGCGGTCTTCGCCATAGGTGCGCGGCCGCAGCTTGCCGGCTTTGGCCACCTGACCCAGCGCGTGCTTCAGCATGATCGGTTCGATATCGCACAGGGCCACCACCTCCACGTCGTCGCGGCGCACCAGTTCGGCCAGCAGCACCTGGCCGCGCATGCCCGTGCCGATCAGGCCCAGGCGGACCTTGTCGCGGCCGGCGGCAGGTGCGGCATTGGCCTCGCCAGGCAGCAAGGCGCTGCCGGCCATGGCGCCACCGGCCAGCGCGGCGCTGGCGGACAGGAAATTGCGTCGATTGAATTGTGTCGTCATTGGTCTCTTCTCGCTTCCATTGGTAATGATCGTCGCTGGCCCGCCGCACGGCGGGCCGGCTGCAATTTAATAGGTGTATTCCGCCGTGAAGCGCACGGAACGCGGCGCCGTGCGGCCCGCCACCTGCAGATAGCTGCGGGCGATGGCGCCATGGTCTTCGCGCGTTTCGTTATAGCGGGTCACGGTCTGGCTGTTGAACACATTGAACACGTCCACTTTCAGGCTCAGGCCCTTGACGGCGCTGGGAGTATAGGCCAGATTCATGTCCAGCTGGGCTTGCCACGGCAGGCGGCCCTGGCTGCCGCGCGGCGCCGGCTTGCCATTGCAATAGAAGTAGGAATCGCCGTAGTCGTTCTCGAACTTCAGGTTGTCCGGCAGCGCGCCGATGCAGTTGCGCGGCGCGCCCGAGGTCAGCGACAGGTTGGCGCCGACCGTCACATCCGGGATCACCTGCATGAAGCCGTAGGCCTTGAACGCATGGCGGTGGTCGCCCGGCAGGTAGCCATAGGCGTTGTACATCAGTTCCTTGTGGTCGTCGCTGACCGTCAGACCAACGTCGCCGCCGCCGATGCTGTCCGTCTGGCCTTCCATATTGCCCTTCAGCGCAGACAGGGTGTAGGTCAGCTTGCCGTACCAGCCGTTCGTGTACGGGTGCTCGACGAACAGGTTCAGGGCGCGGTAGGTGCGCGATGGCAGCGGGTTGCCCCACTCGGCCGCCGAAATGTCCACGCGGCGCAAGCCCTTGCCGTCGTCGAAGTCCACCATCAGGCTGTTGTCGCGGCCCGGGTTGATGATGGCGCACTGGAAGCCGCCCCAGTTGCTCGTGTCGACGCTGTTGCGCGTGGCCCAGGCTTGCAGCGGACGCGCGTCGCACACGTCGTCGTTGGTGTCGTTCAGCTTGCGGTACAGGACGCTGGCGCCCACCACCAGCTTCTTGCTCAGGGCGCGTTCGAAACCGAGCGAGAATTCATCCTGGGACAGCGGCTTCAATCCGATGGCCGTCACTTCGCGCGCATCGCGGCTCTGGCCATACGCATTGTTGGCCGAATACGGCTTGCTGATCGCGTGCAGGCCCGTCGGCGCGCCCGTGACGGGATCGACGCCCGTGTAGGTGTACATCTCGCTGGTGGCCAGGAAGGGGCTGGCCATGTTGCTCGACAAATTCGATGGCACCGGCAGGTGGTAGCGGCCGCCGTTGGCGAAGAATTTCAGGGTGCCGTCGCCCAGGTAATCCCAGGTGGCGCCCACGCGCGGGGCGATCATGTTGCGCTGCGAGATGAAGGCCACGCCGTCGGTGCTGTAGTTGGTGAACTGTTCGCGGCGCAGGCCCAGGTCCAGCAACACCCGCTCCGTGACCTGGTAGTGATCCTGGATGTATTGCGCCGATTGCACGCTGGTGGGGCGCGCCAGGTTGGCGTTCAAGTCCTTGCTGACGTAGTAGCCCTGCGCGCCGTAGCCGCCGCCCTGGGCCGGCGTCTCAAACGCGCCGTTGATCGGGCGGTTCGGATCGGTCGCGCGCTGGTAGCTCCAGCGGTAGCCGCCGGCCAGGCTCAGGCCCACCTTCGATTCCACGTCGATGCGGTCGATGCCGCCGCGCAGCGAATGCTTGCCCAGCTTGTACTCCAGGTCCAGGCGCTTGGCTTTCTGGCGGTCTTCCGACGACGGGTCGACCAGGGTGCCCGTCACCGTCTGCGGATTGGCGTACGTCAGGCCCGGCACCTGGGTCGATGCGTTCGACGACGTCTGCGCCAGCAGCGGATTGTAGCCATTCGGCGTGCGCGTGTGCGAGGTGCGCGATTCGCCCATCATGGCCGTCACGGTCAGGTTGTCTGTCAGGTAGCCCGTGTACTTGAAGATGTCGATGTTGGCGCCCGGCGCGGCCGACGAGCCGCAGCAGTTGACCGTCGTCTCGCCCTTGCCTGCCTGTACGCCGTTGCTCGCATGCGTGGCGTAGCTGTAGCCATACGCCTGGCTGTCCGTCTTCGTGCGGTCATACAGCTTGGTATATTCGAAGTGATGGTCGTCCGTCAGGTTGAAATCGAGCTTGGCCGTCATGCGGTCCACCTTGCTCTGGCTGGTGCTCCAGCCGCGCGCCAGGGCCGTGCCCGAGTCGGCGGTGGCGGCGACGGCCTGGCTGTCGGTGCGCGTCTGTTCCAGCGCCACGAAGGCGAACAGCTTGTTCTTGATCAGCGGACCGCTGCCGTACAGGCCCACCACCTTGCTGGTGCTGCCGTTGTCGCGGTTCCAGTACAGCAGATTGCCGTCCGTCTTGGGATTGGCGCCCGTGTTCGGGTAATACGTGTTTTCCGGCTCGCCTTTCAGCGAACGGGGAATGATGGAGACCTTGCCGCCGAATTCGACCTTGTTGCCGCCGCTCTTGGTGGTGATGTTGATCACACCGCCCGTGGAACGGCCAAACTCGGAACCGTAGCCGCCCGACAGCACCTGCAGGTTCGAGATCGCGCCAAACGGCAGTTCCGACGCGCCCACCTGGGTCAGGATGTTGGTGATGGGGAAACCGTTGACGTAGAACGCGTTTTCCGACTGGCCCGAGCCGCCGATCGACGGCGCATTGCCGTACACGCTGTTGGTGCCGCGCGACACGCCCGGCGTCAGCTGCACGATGGAGGCCACGTCATTGCCGACCGGCAGCGCTTTGAGTTCCTTGGCGGTGAAGATCACGCCATTGTTCGTGTTCGACACGTCGATCGGATTGCGCGACGCCTTCACGACGACGGTCTGCTCCTGGCCCACGGGGCCGGCCGCGCTGGCCGGGCCGAAGTTCGCTTCGGCGCCTGCGCCGATCAGGGCTTCGACTTCCTGCGACGCTTCCACCGAACCGGCACGCAGCACGCGCACCGCATAGCGGCCCGGCGGCATGGAGTTGGCCACATAGCGGCCCGACGTATCGGGCGTCAGGCTGCGCTGCACGCCCGTCGCCAGGTTTTCCAGCACCACGGTGGCGCCGGCGGGCGCGCTTACTTCGCCGAAGATGGTGCTGGTGGCGTTCGACTGTGCCCAGGCCTGGCCTGGCACGCCTGCCGCCAGGGCGATCACGATCGCGGCGGCGCGGCTGATGTCGCGCAATTTGAGTCGGGTGGTATGCATGTGTCTCTCCGTCTATATCGAGGGTTATACGCGCCCTCCCCGCTCCAGGGCGAAGCCGGGGGATGCAATTCTTATGGTGAGCGTCGGAAGGGAGAGCCAGGCAGCCGTCCCTTCCGGGAAACCAGTCCGTTCGGCTGATTTTCGTTTTCTTGGGATTACTTTAAAAAGAAAAATAAGTATCGTCAACAAAAAGAAAGTTATAACGCAAATTTATTGCTAAACCAAGCAAATAAAGGCGTTTTTTCTTTCGATTCAATCAGCCGCGAGGCAGATAACTTTCGTTATCGTGGTGTGACAGATACACGCGCATGCAGACAGGTGACAGACAGCGGAGAATCCGTCCGATAATCCGGGAGAACAAGGCGAAAGAAGACAGGGCAATCATCTTTCGCTTACGTTTATCTTTCGTATTACGCATTTCGGAATATTGTTTTTTTCTTTTTATGACCATACCCCGGTCCGCTGGCAGACCGGGGCGGCATCAGCTGTTAAAAGAACTTGTAGCTGGCCGACAGGGCAAACTGGCGGCCGAACAGGTCCTGGCTATGGTTGTAGCCTTCCCAGCCGTTCGGGTCGTAGTACGGCTGCTTGTTGAACGCGTTCTTCACGTTCAGGCCGATGTCCAGGTGCTTGATCGGCTTCCAGCTGAAGGCCAGGTTGACCGTCGTGTACGACGGCGCGCCCTTGCACTGGCCGGCCGGCAGCGCCACCGAGGCGGCGGTGCAGTTTTCCGGCGTGTTGTCCTTGTCCCATGGACCATACGCCCAGCGCGTCTTGCCCGAATAGTTGATGAAGACGCTGCTGACGAAGTCGCGGTAGCTCCAGTCGGCGTTGACGGTGGCGCGGTAGCGCGGCGAATCGTAGTAGCCGACGGTATTGCCCTTGATGTCGCTGCCGTCCTCGCTGTCGTGGGTGTCGCGCTTGCGGATGGTGGCGGCGATGCCCGTGCTCAGCTTGCCCCAGTCGCCGAGCCCAAAGCGCGTGCGCGCATCGATGTCCACGCCATCCATCAGGGTGCGGCCGCGGTTCGAATACGAGTTGATCAAGCCGCCCAGGTTGCCCACGGAATACTTCGGCACGCCGCCCGCGCATACGCCCGCGTTGGCGGGATTGGCGCACATGGCCGCCACCGCCGCCATATTGCCCCGGTCCGTGTCCGTCAGGTCGTTGCGGATGGCGTTAGGCGCGCCGGCCAGGGTCGGGCCGTATTTGTCCACCAGTTCCGTAAACAGCTCGTTGAAGTCCTGGCGCACGATTTCGTCGCGGCGGTTGATGAACCAGTAATCGATGGAGATGCTCACGTCCTTGGCCGGTTGCAGCACCAGGCCCACGGTGGAAATCTTGGCCTTTTCCGGACGCAGGTTCTGGTTCGGCGGCGTCAGGCCGCCCACCGTCGTCGAGCAGTTCGAATTGAGCAGGCTCTTGCCCAGGTCCGCATCCGTCGCCACCCTGGACTTCATCAGGGCGCGCGCCATGGCATTCGTTTCATCGCAGCGCACCGTGTCGCGGATGCCGCCCACCTGGGCAAAGACGCCGCCCGAGCCCGATTCAGCCAGATTGGGCGCGCGGAAGCCTTCCGAATACGTCCCGCGCAGCATCAGGTCGGGCCGCGCGCGCCAGATCACGCCCAGCTTGGGCGCCAGGTTGGCGGAGAAATGCGGATATTTGTCCAGGCGCGCGGCCGCGTTGACTTCCAGGGTGTCGCTGAGCGGCACCACCACTTCGCCAAACACGGCCGCGATGGTGCGCTTGCCATCGAACCAGGAACCGCCCTGCTGCGTGATCAGGCCATTGGCCGCATCCGCGTTGCCGGGCGTAAGAAAACTCTCGCGCATGACGTTGGTGCCCACGGCGGCGCGCACTTCGCGCTCGCCCAGCTTGAATAAAGTGCCTTCCAGCTTCGCGTCCCACGTCATCAATTTGGTCCAGGATTCGATGGCGAAGGTCGGATAGGCGGCGCGCAGCAGCGCCGCGTTGGCTTCGCTGATTTCGCCGAACTTGTAGGCGGGATTGTCCGAGATATACGTGCGGCCGCTGACGGGATCTTTCGTGAACGGGCCGAACGCCTGCTTGAAGCCATTGATGTTCAGGTTGGCCGTCTGGAACAGGGTGGAATGGCTGCCCGCCACGCTGAGCGCCGTTTCGAAATCCCAGCCGCCGCCGATGCCGCCGCGCAGGCCGACGAGCGCGCGGTAGTTTTCATCGACGTTTTTCTGGCCGAAGTGGCCCTGCGCATCCTGCAGCAGGTAGTTCAAGCCGGCGGCGCCGCCCATCTTGGCCAGCATATCGGCATCGAGCTTGCCCTTCAGGTAGACGTTGTTCGGACTCAGGAAAGGCGTGGCGAAGGTGTTCAGGGTATTGCCCGTGTTGCGCGCGAACCAGTTGTTCGTGCTGCCGCTGTTGAAGCTGGACGGGCCATTCTCGCCGCGCATCTTGATGTGGGTGAAGGCTCCTTCCGCGAACGCTTCCATGTCGTTGCCCAGTTTCAGCCGGCCGCTCAGGTAGGCCGTGGCGCGCTCCGAGGTGGGGCCCGTGTCAAGCTGGTTGGGCAGCGCATTCCACACGCAGCGCGTGCCCGACGCTTCGGTGATGCTGGTGCTGCAGCCGGGCGCGGCGCGCTGCGTGCGGGCATTGTTGTTGGCCTTGTCGAAGACAAAGAAGGTCCCCGGATTCATCACGCCCGGTTCGCTGCCCACGCCCACGCGCATGTTCGGGATGAAATTGGGATTGTTCACATAGAAATACGAGGGACGCTTCTGCCAGGTGTCGGCCAGCGCGATGCGGTCGCGCTGGTAGACGTTGACGGAACCGTAGACGTTGTAGCCGTCGCTGGCCAGGTCGCCCACGCCATACAGCACGCTGGCCTGGCGTTCGCCGTACGCTTTCACGCTGGGCGAAAATTCGCCATTGGCGCGCGCTTCCAGGCCCTGATACGACTTCTTGGTGATCACGTTGATGACGCCGGCGACGGCATCGGAGCCATACACGGCCGACGCGCCATCCGTCAAAATCTCCATGCGCTCGATGGCGGCGGCGGGAATGGCGTCGATATTGACGAACATGGTCTGGAAGCCGGCCGGGGCGCCGTAGAACGACAGGCGGCGGCCATTGAGCAGCACCAGCGTGCCCTGCGCGCCCATGCCGCGCAAGTTCGCCTGCGAGCCGCCGTCGGAGCCGGTGAACATCGAACGGAAATCCTGCTGCGCAGGACGGGCGGCAGGCAGGTTGTCCAGCACCTGCAGCAAGGTGAGCGCGCCCATGTTTTCGATCTGCTTGGCGTTGATCACCTGCACGGGCGACGCCGTTTCCGCGTTGATGCGCTTCAGGCTGGAACCCGTCACTTCGACGCGCGCCAGTTTTTCCTCCTCCGCTGCCAGCGCCGTCGACGCCAGCGCAGTTGAGCCCAATCCTACCGCCACCATGGCGGCCATCAGTTTTTTCAAGTGCATTCCCATCTCCCTTTTATAAGTGATTTGTTTTCGTCAGGCTGCAAGAGCCCCTCCCCGGTCCGAAGAGGGGCTCGTTGTTAGTGAAATGATTGAAGTAGTTAGCGCGGCTTGACGGTCGCGCCTTCCGTGCCGGTCAGTACGGCGTTGGCCCAGTTGCCGCAGACCTGGGCCGGGTGGGCGCCGCGCGCGCCCAGGGTGCGCAAACTGAGCTGGCTCAGGCCGCGCACGTCGATTTCGGGCTTGACCACCCCGGGAGCCGTGACCAGGCCGCTGTCGTACAGCAGCCGCTCACCGCTCCAGACCTGGAATTGCAAGCCGCCCGCGCTGCGGCAGCTATCGTCCACGCCCAGGTCGGCGCGCAGCAGATTCCAGTTGCCCGTCAGCTGCAAGTCGATGCGGCTGGCAGGTCCCACGCCGAGGCCCTTGCGGAACCACAGCCCGTTCATGCGCATCTCGGCGGCCTTGCCGGCCGGCCGGTCTTTCGCGACAGTCTTCGGCAGCGCCAGGTCCGACAGATAGCGCTGCACCTCTTCTCCTTCGGCCACGCGGTGTTCGAGCACGCGGAATTCGGACAAGGTCACGGGCGCCACGTCGGTCGCCAGCGCCGCGTCGAACGCGCGTGCCACCGGCCCGGCCTGCGCCGCCGTCACCATCGGGTCGGTGGACGCCGCGCCGTCGCCTTCCGGATTTTGCGTGCTCATGACGCGGAAGCGCAGCAAACGCCCTGCCGTGGCGGGGAAATTGATCGTCTGCACGCCCTGTTCCAGCTTGAGGGTGCCCCGCTGCAGCGCCGCGCCCCAGTCGCCGTTGTTGTCGCCGACGTAGATTTCATAATCCCGCACCTGGCCATGCTTCCAGTGCTGGTCGTTGCGCGGCGCCAGTTCGATACCATCGACCAGGCGCCGTTCCGTAAAGCCGATCACCCATTCATGGGGACCGCTTTTCACGGACGGGCTGCGCACGGTGCGGAACCACGTCTCGGGCTTGCCGTCGAAGGCGTTTTCCAGCGGATAGCCGCTTTCTTCCGCCGGACGCGCCACCACCTGCATGGCGTCGGCCGGCAAGGCGCGGCCCGGCACGGGAGCGGCGGGGAAATCGGCATCGCTTCTCGCCACGGCCTGCGCACCGGCCACCTGCAAGGCCAGGGACTGGCGGATATCCTGCGCCGCCACTTTCACGTGCAAGGTGCCTTGCCTGTCTGCCGCGTCGAAATACCAGCCTTCGACCGCCTTGTCGTAGGCGGCACGATCGGCGGACGCCGCGAGCAGGCGTTCGCCCGCCCTGACGGCTGCCGGTCGCTGGCCCGCCAGCATGCGCAGCGCATAGCCGCGGCGCGCTTCCTGGCCCTGGTACTTGCCCTCAACGGCACCGATGTCGACCTGCACGTCGGCGCCCGTCTGGCGCATGCGGATGATTTGCTGGCTGAAGGCGCCGCCCTGGTACTGGCGCGTGTTGCCATCGTCTTCATACAAGGTGTACTGGGAATCGCCGTGCGGGTAGATATCGAGCGTCAGCTGGTCCTTCGGCTTCTGGCCGTCGTACAGCATTTCCGGATACATGGGCAGGATGGCGCCGGCGCGCACGAACACGGGCAGCTTGTCCAGGGTGACCTGGAGATCGAGGTCGCGCCCTTTCGCGTCCGCCGTGGCCTGGCGGCCATCCCAGTAGTCATACCACGTACCCTGCGGCAGATGGATGCCCTTGCGCCAGCCGCCGCTGACGGCCTGGCTGCGGTAGACGGGCGCCACCAGCACGTCGCGGCCCAGCAGGAATTGATACTTATACGCTTCCGTGTAGGCGGCCGGGTCTTGCGGATAATCCCACATCAGGCCCCGCACCAGCGGCGCGCCCGATTGCTCCGCTTCGCGCACCAGCGTGTACATGTACGGCGTCAAACGCATCTTGAGCTTCAGATAGCGGCGGTTGATGTCGCGGTACGGCTGCTCGAACCACCACGGATGCTTGCGCTCGGCCGCGGCCCAGCCGGACATGCCCATCAGGACGGGCGTAAAGCTTTTCCACTGCAAATCGCGCAGATAGGTTTCCGGGCTGCCGCCGAAGATGGCGTCGACGTCGCCCGAGGCATACGCCTGGCCGGAAAGACCTGAGCCGATCAGGGTCGGAATGTGCCAGCGGATGTAGTCCCAGCTGGCGCTCTGGTCGCCCGTCCACGCCACGGCGTAGCGCTGGATGCCGGCCCAGCCCATCACCGTCCATAAAAACGGGCGGCTGTCGGAGTTGTTCAGGATGCCGTCATAGGCGGACTTGTTCGCATCCATGGCAAATTGATATCCCTTGCCCGTCCACGCCACGTCCAGCTTTTGCACGCGGCTGCCCGCCTGCCCCACTTCCCAGGCGATCTTGTCGACGCCGTTTTCCGTCCACAGGCCCGTGCGGAAGCCATAGCCGGCCAGGCCCTTCACCGTTTCCGGCAAGTTCGTGTAGCCGCAGCCATAGCCGTCGTTGGGCAAAATCCAGCCGCCCGGCATGTCGTGGTCTCGGTACTGGCGCGCCACGTTTTCCACCACGTCCGGCGTCTTGCCCGTGGGGCCGTCGCTCCAGCCTTTCGGCACGGAGCCGGGCTTTTTCACGTTGTCGCCATCGTTGTAGCAATCGGCATCGCCGTATTCGAGCGCCCAGCGGGGCAGCATGCGCGCGCGGCCCGTCAAGTCCGTGTAGCGGGCGACGACGTCGCGCAAGTCCTTGCCGACGAAGAAATACGCATCGAAGCGCCCTTCCGCGTGCTGCAGCGAGATCTGTTCCTTGTCGCGCAAATCGTAATTGCCGTCGGACCAGGTATTGCGCAGCATGCCCCAGCCCCGTGAACTCATCAAAAATGGCGCGGGATTCGGCCGGTCGCCCTCTTCCCAGCCGCCCGAATACGACACGGGCACCTGCTTACCCTTGAATTCGAAGCGGCCATTCTGCTGGCCGCCGCCGAAGTAACGCTCGCCCGGCAAGCTCGACAGCACCTGCACGCCCTGCTTGTCGTCGAGCGACAGCGGCTGCACTTCGCGCCACAGCGGCACGGCGTCGCCCTTGCGGTACAAGGTAAAACGCAAGGGTTTGCGGTCGATGCGCAGACTCAGGGCTTCGGTGCGGATCACGATATGCTCCGGCTGTTCATCGATCTCATACGCCACCTGCGCGGCAGGCTGGCCCACGACGATGGGCGCGGCCTTGTCGCCGGGTCCCGTCAAGCCGCCCTTGCCGCCCGCCTGGATGCGCAGCACGTCCGCCTGCGGCAGGCTGATACGCAGCTGCATGCCCGTGTCGCTGCGCACATCCCAGCCCAGCGCCTCGCCCTTGGCCACGTCGGCAGCACGCACCGCACTCAAGCTTGTCAGATTGCCGATAGGCGCGGCCTGCAGGCCGGGGGCAGCCAGGGTGGCGAGGGCGGCGAGGACGCAGGCGGCAAGGGCGCGACGGGGAAGCGGGAGAGGTTTCATCTGCTGGCTTTCAGAATTGATTCAATGAAATTACTTTAAGAAGAAAAATAAATATCGTCAACAAAAAGAAAGTTAAAGCGGCAATTTATTAATAAAATGCCCAGGATTGGCGCGTTTTTCTTACGTTTCACCAAAATGTCACAAAACATACTTTCGTTATCGTCGCATTTCAGCGACAGGCGGCGGAAGGACTGGGTTTCATGCGGCACCGCAACACGAATGCGGTCCAGAAAAACACCCATACGACGCCATTATTTCGCAAGCCGCACAACAATTTACTTTCGTTTTACTTTCGTATTTGACTTTTCGAAATTTAGTATTTATGCTTTCTCCAACAAACACTTTACTGACCTCTCATGACTACCCTTCTTCAGCGTGACATTCAAACCTGGCGCGACATCGGCGGCCTGCACACGGCCGAGGAGATCGCCCACCAGCCGGCCATCTGGCGCGCGCTGGCCGGCATTTTGCGCAAGGAGCAAGCCGGCCTGGCCGCCTTCCTGGGCGATGCGCTGTCCAATCCCCTGCAGCGCGTGATCCTGACGGGCGCCGGCAGCTCGGCCTATGCGGGCGAAATCGTCGTCGACACCCTGAACGCCGCCTGGCCCGCGCAGATCCGCGCCATCGCCACCACCACCCTGCTGACGCACCATGAGCTGTACCTGGAAGCGGATGCACCCACCTTGCTCGTGTCGTTTGCCCGCAGCGGCGACAGCCCGGAAAGCCTGGCGGCCGTGGAACTGCTGCGCCAGGTCGTGCCCGGCGCGCGCTTCCTGAACATCACCTGCAACGCGGACGGCAAGCTGGCGCGCCAGGGCGCCAACGACGACCATACCTATAACCTGCTGATGCCGGAAGGCAGCTGCGACCGCGGCTTCGCCATGACCAGCAGCTTTAGCAGCATGCTGCTGGCGGCCCTGTCGGTGCTGGGCAAGGACGTCGACGTGGCGCGCCTCGAGACCCTGGCGCAGCTGGGCGAAGACGCCCTGCGCGACTGGTCGGCCCCCGTGGCGGAGCTGGGCTCGCAGCCGGTGCAGCGCGTGGTCTACCTGGGCAGCGGCCCGCTGGAAGCGCTGGCCAAGGAAGCGGCATTGAAAATCCTGGAGTTGACGGGCGGCCGCGTGATGGCGATGGCAAATACACCGCTCGGTTTCCGCCACGGCCCGAAATCGGCCGTCACCACGGAGTCCTTGGTGGTCCTGCTGCGCAGCAGCAAGCCCCTGGCGCGCCAGTATGAAGACGATCTACTGAAAGAACTGCAGCGCGACAGCGTGGCGCAGCGCTGCCTGACGGTGGGCATCGGCGGCGACTTATCTGCCAACTTGGCGGCCGACGCGCCGGCCTGGCCCGACGCCTGGCTGGCACCGCTGTGGCTGCTGATGGCGCAGCAATATGCGCTGCACCAGTCCGCGCTGCTGCAACTGCGCCCCGACAATCCATTCGCCGGCGGCATCGTCAACCGTGTCGTGCAGGGCGTCACCATCTATGGCCATGACCAATTCTAATTCCATCCAGGGCTTTCACGGCATCGACATCGGCGGCAGCAAGATGGAGCTGGTCGCCTTTGCCGACCGCGACGGCGCGCTGACCGAAACGTTCCGCGAGCGCGTGGCCACGCCGGGCGACGATTTCAGCGCCTTCGTGCAAGCGATCGTCGGCCTGGTGGCGCGCGGCGACGCGGCCCTGGGCACGACGGCGCCCGTCGGCATCGGCTTGCCCGGCGTGATCGACAGCGCCAGCGGGCGCCAGCTCAGCTCCAACGTGCCGGCCCTGAACGGCCGCCTGGTGGCGCAAACCCTGCAGCAAGCCTTGCAGCGCCCTGTCGCCATCGGCAACGATTGCCAGTGTTTCGCCCTGTCCGAGGCGCAGGGCGGCGCGGCCGACCATGCCGCCAGCATGTTCGGCGCCATCCTCGGCACGGGCGCCGGCGGCGGCTATTGCGTGGGCGGCCAGCTGCTGCGCGGCTTTAACGGCGTGGCCGGCGAATGGGGCCACTGGAGCCTGCCCGCCACCCTGCTGGCGCAGCATGGCCTGATCGATTACGCCTGCCCCTGCGGCAAGGCGGGCTGCCTGGAGCGCTACGTTTCCGGCCCCGCCATGCGCAAGCTCCACGCGCACTTTGGCGGCGACGGCGCCGAACCGCTGGCCATCGTGGCCCGCGCCAACATGGGCGACGCCGTGGCCGAACGCACGGTGGCCGTGCACCTCGACTTGCTGGGCCACGCCCTGGCCGGCCTGGTGCTGGCCTACGACCCGCACGTCATCGTGCTCGGCGGCGGCCTGTCCAAATTGCCGCACCTGTACGACAAGCTGCCGGCCGCCGTGAAGCGCCACCTGTTCCCCGGCGTGCACGTGCCGCCCATCCTGCCGCCCCGCTTTGGCGACGCCGGCGGCGCGCGCGGCGCGGCCCTTTTGATACGACAACATATAAAGGCGTCAACATGATGAAGCAAGCGGAAAACCCGAGTTTTACCCTGTCGCCCATCCAGCAAGTGATCAAGGCGCACCGCCGCGGCGAGCGCGTGGGCCTGTACGCCGTCTGCTGCAGCCACCCGAGCGTGCTGCGCGCCGCCATGCGCGTGGCCAGCGAGTACGACACCGTGCTGCTGGTCGAAGCGACATCGAACCAGGTCGACCAGTTCGGCGGCTACACGGGCATGACACCAAACGTTTTCCGCGACACCATGCTGGCAATGGCCCGGGAACAGGGTTTCCCCGCCAGCCGCCTGGTGCTGGGCGGCGACCACCTGGGTCCGAACGCCTGGCAGCACCTCGATGCGGCCACCGCCATGGACCACGCCGAAACGCTGATCGCCGCGTATGCGTCGGCCGGCTTCCATAAAATCCACCTCGATTGCAGCATGCGCTGTGCCGACGACCCCTTGCTGCTCGACGATGAAACCGTGGCCGCCCGTTCGGCGCGCCTGTGCATCGTCGCCGAAGCGGCGGCCGCCGCGGCCGGCTTCGCGCCCCCGTCTACGTGATCGGCACGGAAGTGCCGGTTCCCGGCGGCGAAGCATCGCTGGCGCAGGCCGGCGCCGTCACCAGCCCGCAAGCCGCGCGCCGCACGCTCGACGTGCACCGCCGCGCCTTCATGGAGAACGAGCTGCATGGCGCGTGGCGCCGCGTGATCGCCATGGTGGTGCAGCCGGGCGTCGATTTCGACCAGAGCAGCATCCAGCACTACGATGCGGATGCCGCCGCCGAACTGTCGGCCTTCGTGGCCGAGCAGCCCGGCCTCGTGTTCGAAGCCCACTCGACCGACTACCAGCGCGAATCCGCCCTGCACGCCATGGTGCGCGACCATTTCGCCATCCTGAAAGTGGGCCCAGCCGCCACCTTCGCCCTGCGCGAAGCGCTGTTCGCGCTGTGCCAGATCGAGGAAGAACTGTTGCCGGCGCACGCCACCTCGCAGCTGATGCAGGTGCTCGACGATGTGATGGTGTCCAAGCCGAAGAACTGGATCAAGCATTACCTGGGCACGCCGGAAGAACAGCGGCTGATGCGCCGCTACGGCTTGAGCGACCGTTGCCGCTATTACTGGGGCGAGCCGGAAGTGGCGGCCGCCGTCGGCAAGCTGCTGGCCAACCTCGATGCCGTGGCGATTCCGCTGCCGCTGCTGAGCCAGCATTTGCCGGAACAGTATCTGGCGGTGGTGCAGGGCAGCCTGCCAGCGCAGGCGCCGGCCCTGATCGAGCACAAGATCGGCAGCTTGCTGGCGCAATATGCGCGCGCCTGCAACCGCAATGCGGCAGTGGCCGTCATTGCCGAAGCGGCAATCTGTTAAGCTCGGTATTTTCATTTTTTACTGAGCCCGCCACCATGCGAAATACCAGCCAACGCCGTGAATCCATCCTCCAAATGCTTGCCCAGCAGGGCTCGGTGCAAGTGACCGATCTGGTGGAAAAGCTCGGCGTGTCCGCGGTCACCATCCGCAGCGACTTGAATGCGCTGGAAGCGCAAGGCATGGCCACGCGCAGCCACGGCGGCGCGACCCTGACGCGCACGCCGCCGCCCGAGCACACGATACGCCAGAAGGACGCCATCAACCACGAGCAGAAGGAGCGCATCGGCGCGTATGCGGCGCGGCTGGTGGAACCGGGCGACAACATCATCATCGACTCGGGCACCACCACCATCTCGCTGGCGCGCCATCTGCGCGATGCGACGGGCGTGACGGTGGCGACGAATGGCCTGAACATCGCCTGGGAACTGGCCGACGCGCCCGGCGTGGACCTGATCCTCACGGGAGGCCTGCTGCGCAAGCAGTCGCTGTCGATCCAGGGCAGCCAGGCCGAGACCTGTCTGCAAGCCTACAGCTTCGACAAGCTGTTCCTGGGCGTGGACGGCTTCGACCTGCAGTTCGGCGTCACCACCCACCACGAAGCGGAAGCAAGCCTGAACCACAAGATGGTGGAACGGGCCAAGAAAATCATCGTCCTCACGGACGCCTCCAAGTTCGGCCGCGTCAGCCTGCACCGCATCGTGCAGCTGGACCGCGTCGATACCGTCATCACCGATGCCAGCATCAGCCAGGAATACCGCGAAGGGCTGCACAAGCTGGGCATCGAACTTTTTATAGCGGAATAACACATGCTGAGCGGCAGAATCCTTACCCCATCTGGCTGGATCACGGGCACCATCACTTTTGACCAGCGTATCGTCCAGATACAGGAAGACCCTGCCGCCGACAGCGCGCTGACCATCCTGCCCGGCTTTATCGACCTGCACGTGCACGGCGCGGCCGGCGTCGACATCATGGAAGGCGCAAACGCGGGCGCCACCGTGGCGCAGGTGCATGCGCGCCACGGCACCACCGCCCTGCTGGGCACCACCCTGACGGCGAAAGAGCCATCGATCGTGCGCGCCCTGCAAGGCCTGGCCGGCGTCATCGCCGAGCGCCCCGCCAACGGCGCGCGCATGCTGGGCGTGCACCTGGAAGGACCGTTTTTGAACCTGCACCGCCTGGGCGCGCAGCCGCCCGACGTGGTGCAGGCGAGCCTGGCGCTGGTGCAGCGCTTTCACGCCATCGCCCCCATCAAGGTCTTGACCATGGCGCCGGAAATCCCCGGCCACCTGGAACTGATCCCGCAACTGGCGGCGATGGGCATCCGCGTGCAGATCGGCCACAGCGCCGGCACGTATGACGAAGGCGTGGCCGCGCTGCAAGCCGGCGTCTCCGGCTTCACCCACCTGTACAACGGCATGACGGGCATGACGCATTACGACCCCGGCATGGTGGGCGCGGCGCTGGCGCACGCGGAATACGCGGAAATCATCCCCGACCTGCAGCACGTGGCCAAGGGCGCCCTGCGCGCGGCCCTGCGCGCCATCCCGCGCCTGTACGGCGTGACGGACGCCACCTCGGCCACCGGCATGCCCGATGGCGAGTACGGCCTGGGCACGCAGCGCGTCTACAAATGCCTGGGCTGCGTGCGCCTGGCCACGGGCTCGCTGGCCGGCAGCGTGCTGACCATGGACCAGGCCCTGCGCAATTTCGTCGACCTGGGCCTGGACCTGGCCGACGCCTCGAACCGCCTGTCGCTGTACCCGGCCGACTACCTGGGCGTGTCCGACCGGGGCCGATTGGCGCCGGGCGCCTGGGCCGACATCGTCGTCCTCGATTCCACGCTACAGCCAGTGTCCGTCTTCGTCGAAGGCGCGGCCATCGATCTTTCCACCCGCTAGACCACTTCACCCACTTCAACCCCAGCCCCGGAGTTACCATGCACGACACGTCACACAAGGCCCCCGTGTGGGCCATGCGCTACCTGCTATTTATTGCCGGCATGGGGGGATTGCTGTACGGCATAGACATCGGCATCATCGCCGGCGCCCTGCCCTACCTGGAATCGACGGCCTCCGTGGCCTGGAAACTGACGGCCCAGCAGCTGAGCTTTATCGTCGCCGCCGTGCTCCTGGGTTCGGTCCTCTCGTCGCTGTTCGCCGGCGCCCTGGCCGATATCCTGGGCCGGCGCTGGGTGATGTTCCTGGCCGGCGCCCTATTCAGCGCCAGCATCCCGCTGATCGCCCTGGCCGACGGCTACACGCCGTTGCTGCTGGGCCGCCTGCTGCAAGGCATCAGCGGCGGCTTGATCGGCGTCGTCGTGCCCCTGTACCTGGCCGAATGCCTGCCCGCGCAGCAGCGTGGACGCGGCGCCGCCCTGTTCCAGCTGCTGCTGACCATCGGCCTGGTGGCGGCCGCCCTGATCGGCCTGCTGCAGGCGCAGACGGTGGAAACGGCCACGCAAGCGGCGCAAGCGTTGCCGGAAGCGGGCCGCATCGCCGCCATCTTCACGGCCAAGGACCACGCCTGGCGCAGCATCTTCTGGGTCTGCCTGACGCCGGGCCTCGTGTTTACCGTCGGCGCCCTGCTGCTGGCCGAATCGCCGCGCTGGCTGGCGCGCCGCGGCCGCGTCGAACAGGCGCGCCAGTCGCTGCTGCGCACGCGCCTGCCCGCCGCCGCCGACCTGGAACTGCGCGACATGCTCGATACGCCCGAGAACGCGGCCAAGGCCAGCGGCAACGCCAGGGCAAAAGACCCGCTCTTGAGCCGCCGCTACGTGCTGCCCTTCCTGCTCGCTTGCCTGATCCTCGCCTGCACGCAGGCGACGGGCATCAATTCCATCCTCGCCTATGTCGTCAATATCCTGAACCAGGCGGGCCTGTCGGGCGCCTCGGCCAACATGGCGGACGTGTTGCTGAAGGTGCTGAACGCCGTGATGACGGTGGTGGCCGTGCTGCTGGTGGACCGCAAGGGCCGCAAGTTCCTGCTGATGCTGGGCACGGGCGGCATCGTCGTCTCGCTGCTGGCGGCCGGCCTGCTGTTCCGCGGCGCCGAAGCGCACCTGGCCGACGTACGCCCCGCCATCGCCGCCCAGGTGCAGAACGACGGCCTGGCCGTGCGCCTCGATGCGGCCACCCTGACGGCCTTGGGCGCGGCCGCCGACGGCACGCCGCAGCAGCTGACCATCGCCTATGCCTACGGCCCGTTCACCAATGTGAAAAGCCTGCGCAGCGACGATCCCGTGCTGCGCCAGGTGACGATCGCCCGCGAAGACGCCGTGCAGGCCGACAGCGTGATCGGCGTGTTCTTCCGCAAGCTGCACCTCAATCCGTTCGCCGACCCGGCGGCCGGGCGCGAGGCGCCGCTGCGCATCGAGAAGGCCAGCCTGGGCCCCGTGCCCTCGTCCACGCACGGCTGGCTGGTGGCCGTCGCCATCTGCGTGTTCGTCTCCAGCTTTGCCGTGGGACCGGGCGTGTGCGTGTGGCTGGCCCTGTCCGAGCTGATGCCGACGCGCATCCGTTCGAACGGCATGAGCATCGCCCTGCTGGTGAACCAGTTTGTCTCGACGGTGATCGCCGCCATCTTCCTGCCCACCGTGGGCTTGCACGGTTATTCGACCCTGTTCTTCTTCGGCGCCGGCTGCACCGTGCTGTACTTCCTGGCGGCCGCGTTCTTGCTGCCGGAGACCAAAGGCAAGACCCTGGAAGAGATCGAGGCGCACTTTTCCAAGTAACCAACTGTAGCAGTCTCCTTTCCAGCCCCGGCCCACCATCCGGGGCTGTTTTTTTGCCTGTTTCGCAAGTTGACAAGACCGGCGCGCACTGCACCGTACGGTTTTCCTTCTGGAATCACGGGCGCGTGGGCTAGAATCTGGCTGCGTCGTGCTACTCACGAGGCGGCAATGGCGCCATGACAAAAACCACCAGGAGACACAGTGAGCTTATTTAGAACCAAGAATTTGGATGACATGATCGCCCACAGCAAGAAGCCGGGAGGACTGGCCAAGGTGCTGGGCCCCTTCGACCTTGTGCTCATGGGCATCGGCGCCATCGTCGGCACGGGCATTTTCGTGCTCACCGGCACGGGCGCGCTGACGGCCGGCCCCGCCCTGTCGCTGTCGTTTGTCGTGGCGGCCGTCGCCTGCTGCTTCGCCGCCCTGTGCTATGCGGAATTCGCCTCCACCGTGCCGGTGGCCGGCTCCATCTACACCTACAGCTATGCGACTTTGGGCGAGCTGGCCGCCTGGATGATAGGCTGGGACTTGCTGCTCGAATACGGCCTGGCCGCGGCGGCCGTCTCCGTCGGCTGGTCCGGCTACTTCCAGTCGCTGCTGTCGGGCTTTGGCATCACCCTGCCCGTGGCCCTGACGGCCGCGCCGGGCGCCCTGCCCGGCGTGACGACCTTCATCAACCTGCCCGCCCTCGTCATCATGCTGCTGCTGACGGCCATGCTGGGCTGGGGCGTGCGCGAATCGGCGCGCCTGAACAACATCATGGTGGCCATCAAGGTGGGCGTGGTGCTGCTGTTCATCATCTTCGGCGCGCGCCACGTGCAGCCGGCCAACTGGCAGCCCTACATGCCGTTCGGCTACCACGGCATGCTGAGCGCCGCCGCCCTCGTCTTCTTCGCCTTCATCGGCTTCGACGCCGTCACCTCGGCCGCCGAGGAAGTCAAGAAGCCGTCGCGCGACCTGCCTATCGGCATCATCGGCTCGCTGGCCGTGTGCGCCGTGTTGTACGTGGTGGTGTCGGCCATCATGACGGGCATCGTGCCGTATCAAAAATTCCTCGGCGTCGACCATCCCGTCTCGCTGGCCCTGCAGTATGCGGGCGAAAACTGGATCGCCGGCTTCGTCGACCTGGGTGCCATCCTCGGCATGACCACCGTGATCCTGGTGATGGCCTTCGGCCAGACGCGCATCATCTTCGCCATGTCGCGCGACGGCCTGCTGCCCAAGCGCTTGTCGACCGTGCACCCGCGCTTCCACACGCCGTTCTTCGCCACCTGGCTGGTGGGCATCGTCTTCGGCCTGATCGCCGCCGTGATCCCGCTCAACATCCTCGCCGAGCTGATCAACATTGGCACCCTGGCCGCTTTCACCATGGTCTCCGTCGCCGTGGTGGTGCTGCGCAAGAAGCGCCCGGACCTGCATCGCGCCTTCCGCTGCCCCGGCGTGCCCTTCGTGCCGGCGCTGGCCGTGATCCTGTGCGTGGGCCTGATGACTTTCCTCAGCTGGGTTACCTGGGTGGCCTTTTCCATCTGGCTGGTGATCGGCCTGGTCATCTATTTCGGCTACGCGCGCCGCCGTTCGCTGCTGCATCCGCAACAGTAATCGCGTCACTGCGCCATCGCAGTAAGATGGCGGTCTCGCAACCCCGCAGGCCGCCATCCATGCAACCTTCCCCGACCTCATCGCCCAGCTGGACCAGAGCACGGACCAGCTCAAGCGCGCGCGCCTGCGCGGCATGCAGTGGCTGGCCGCCGGCTTGCTGCTGCTCGCCGCGCTGGTGTTTGCCGTGGCCCGCTCGCAGCGGGGCGGCCACCCCGCCTGGGGCTATGTGGAGGCATTCGCCGAAGCATCGATGGTGGGCGCGATCGCCGACTGGTTCGCCGTCGTCGCCCTGTTCCGCCACCCGCTGGGCATCCCCCTGTGGCATACGGCCATCATCCCGAACAGCAAGGCCGACATCGGCCGCAGCCTGGGCGCCTTCGTGGAAAACCATTTCATCACCGAGCAAGGCATCGCCGAGCGCATCGCGCAAGCCGATCCCGCCGCGCGCCTGGGGGCCTGGCTGATGGACGAGGCCCACGCGCGGCAGCTGGGCATGGCCGGCGCCGGCGTGGCGAAACAGCTGCTGGCGATGGCCGACCACGACACGCTGGGCCGCCTGCTGCGCCAGCAGGCCAGCGGCTACCTGGCGCAATTGAACCTGTCGGACGTGGCGGCCGACTGCATCGATGCGCTGATCGCCGACGGCAAGCCGCAGCAGCTGCTGGACTTCATGCTCGACCGCAGCGCCGCCTACCTGGACGACGAACGCCACCACGCGGCCATCGGCGACTTCGTGCTGGGCGCCTTCCAGATCGAGAACGCGCTGGTGAAAAAGGCCGTGAAGGCGTATGAGCCGCGCATGATCGCCTCGCTGCAAAAATTCGCCCTCGCCGTGCGCATCGACCCCGGTCACCCGTTGCGCCAGCGCATCGCCGGCTGGATCGCCGACAGCGCGCTGCACCTGAAGGCCGACCCGCAGTGGCAAGCCACGGTGCGCCGCTACCAGTTGCAGCTGATCGCCAGCGACACGCTGCAAGCGATGCTCGGTGACGTCTGGAAGCATATCAGCGCGCGCCTGCTGGCCGACCTGCATGCGGATCAGCCCGTGCTGGCGCAAGTGGTCGCCGGCGTGGCGCGCAACACGGGCCTGGTACTGGGCAGGGACGAGCATGCGCGGGCATGGCTGAACGGCGCCATCGTCGCCGGCAGCGGTTCGCTGGTGCGCCGCTACCGGGGCGAGGTGGGCGCCTTCATCGCCGGCCGGCTGGATTTGTGGAGCAAGGAAGAAATGAGCGAACGCATCGAACTGGCCATCGGGCGCGACCTGCAATTCATCCGCATCAACGGCACCATCGTGGGCGGCCTGGCCGGCTTGCTGATCTACGCCGTGAGCCAGGCGCTGTAAGCGCCATCCATCAGCCGGGCACCCTGCCAGGCAGGCCCGCGCACGACACCACGCCGCACGCGGTGCTGAACAGTGCCGGCACGCCGGCGCGCCCCGCGCCGATGCAGGCCGCGGCCGGCACCACGGCAAACAGCAGCAGCAGGTAGCCGATCGCCTTCAGGCGCGGCACGGATGAACGGCGGACACCCGCGCCCGGCCCGTGCGGGTGGCCCTTGCCTGCCTCTTTGCTGCTCCTTGCCGACATCGTCGTATGCATGTCCATCTCCCGTATCGAGCCTAACTGGTCCGTCTTCACTGCATTTTGCTACATAAATTTACCAAATACAATAAATAAATGCACGGAAAAATGATTTTTTCTGTCCCAGGACAAGCCGCGCGATAGAAGAAGAACGGCCGCGCCGCAGGGAGACCGTGGCGAACTTCGGCTTCAGCGCCTTTCCTGCGTAGTGCTTGCGCGTGCAGAAAATCGACACAAATCATGAAAATCATAATATTCGTTGAAATCATTTTTATTTGGTGTATGATGAGCTCAAAGGAGAACGCAAGGCGATGCGGCAAGCCTGATTGCCGCGACCGCCCGGTATCTCCGCCTTCTTTGTAGGGGACAAGCACATGAACAAAACCCTGGCCTTGCGCCTGCTCGACGCCGCCGACGACGCCGCCGTCATCATCGATACGGGCTCGCGCATCCGCTATGCGAACGACGCCATGTATGCGCTGAGCGGCTATGCCGCAGGCAGCCTGCCGGGCCAGCAGATCGAGGCGCTGCTGCCCGACGCCGTGCGCGAGCAGCATGGCGCACGGATCGGCGCATACCTGGCCGGCCACAAGCAGTCCAGGGTGCTGGGCCACAAGCGCCATTTCGCCATTCGCCACCGCGATGGCACGATGCTGCCCATCGTGCTCAAGGCCATGGACCTGGGTACCCTGGACGACGAAAACTTCATGGGCGCCTTCTTCATCGACCAGCGCCGCGAACTCGCCCTGGAACAGCAGAATGCGGCCCGCTGGCAGCAATTGCAGCGCATCGCCCTCAGCGATCCCCTGACCCAGCTGTCGAACCGCCGCGCCTTCGAGACCGACGCCGTGCGCGCGGCCGCGCGCTCCAGGCGCTCGGGCCATCCGATGACCATCGGCATCGCCGACATCGATTTCTTCAAGCGGGTCAACGACCAGCATGGCCACGCGGCCGGCGACGCCGTGCTGCAAGTCGTGGCAGCGACGATCCAGTCCCAGGCGCGGGCATCCGACGTCGTCGCCCGCGTGGGCGGCGAGGAATTCGGCTTGCTGTTCCCCCATACGGACATGGCCACGGCGCGCCAGGTGGCCGAACGCATCCGCCTCGCCGTGGCCGACACATGCGTCGACTTCGAGCACGCGCCCATCACGGCGACGATCAGCATCGGCCTGGCGCCGCTGCCCCACGACGGCGACTGGAAAGCCGGCTTCATGCAAGCCGACGCCGCCCTGTACCAGGCCAAGAAGAATGGCCGCAACCGCGTCGAGCAGGCTTGAGCGCCGCCCGGCATCCCCCGCAGTTTCATGCATCACGCAACACCTGACAGGAGCAAGCACATGGAAACCATCACCACACATGCCGCGGCAGCGGGGCAACCGGCGCAAGCGGGCGCCCGGGAATTGCTGGTCTTTGGACTCGGCAAGGAGGAATATGCGATCGACATCGGCCTGGTGCAGGAAATCCGCGGCTACGGCGCCGTCACCCGCATCGCCAACGCGCCCGCCTTCCTGAAGGGTTTCATCCACCTGCGCGGCAGCATCGTGCCGCTGGTCGACCTGCGCATCGCGCTGGGCCAGGCAGAACCCGCCTACGACGCTTCGACCGTGGTCATCATCCTGATCTTCGCGCATGGCGCCACCGGCATCGTGGTCGACCGCGTGGCCGACGTGGTGCCGCTGGCGCCGGCGCAGATCAAGCCGCCGCCGCAGCTGCACGGCTCGGCCATGGCCGGCCATGTGACGGCCATCGGCGCCCTCGACGAACGCATGCTCATCGTGCTGGACATCGACAGCCTGCTGGCCGGCCTGGGCATGCACGCCACGGGCAGGCTGGCCGCCTGAGCCGGCCATCGCCGCCCCGCCCGCCACTGACCGCCATCCGCCGGAGATACCATGAGCATCCTGATCGTCGATGACAACGACACCAACCTGAGCCTGCTGTCGACCCTGGCGCGCAAGGCCAGCGCCATCGAGTCCGTCTGCATGAACGATCCCATCGATGCGCTGACCTGGTGCGAATCGAACGTGCCGGACCTGGTCTTGCTCGATTACCGGATGCCCAGCCTGTCGGGCAACGAATTCCTCAGCATTTTCCGCAAGATGGAGGGCATGGCCGACATCCCCATCGTCATGGTCACCACCGAAAACGACCGCGCCGTGCGCAAGCAGGCTTTTTCGCTGGGCGTGACGGAGTTTCTCACCAAGCCCGTCGACACCATCGAGTTCAGCCTGCGCGTGCGCAACCTGCTGGCCCTGCGCACGGCGCAGACCATGCTGGCCGACCGCGCCAAGCTGCTGGAACACGAGGTGGCCCAGGCCATCGCCAACGTCACGGCCAGGGAGATGGAGCTGGTCGCGCGCCTGGCGCGGGCGGCCGAATTCCGCGACCCCGAAACGGGCGCCCACATCATGCGCATGGCGCGCTACTCGGCGCTGATCGCCAGGGAGCTGGGCCTCGACGCGCAATGGCAGGACCTGCTGCTCAAGGCGGCGCCCATGCACGACGTGGGCAAGCTGGCCACGCCCGACCATATCCTGCTCAAGCCGGGACGGCTGGACCCCGATGAAATGGCCATCATGCGCCAGCATGCGAAGATCGGCGGCTATATCCTTGCCGGCAGCGACTCACCGCTGATCCGCCTGGCCGAGGAGATCGCCTGCGGCCACCACGAAAAATACGACGGCAGCGGCTATCCGGATGGCCTGGCGGGCGAACAGATACCGCTGCCGGCGCGCATCGTCGCCGTGGCCGACGTCTTCGACGCGCTCAGCTCCGAACGCCCGTACAAGCCGGCCTGGCCTTTGGCCCAGGCGCGCCAGTACCTGGAGCAAAACAGGGGCAGCCATTTCTGCCCGCTGTGCCTCGACGCCTTCCTGGGGGCCTGGGACGAGGTGCTCGCCATCCGCAACAGCCTGCCCGACCCTGTCCATCACGACGCCCACCCACTATAAGCGAGGAGCCTGCCATGCGCGTGCAACAACTGATCCTGAACAGCCATGCGGACTTCGATGCCGCCCTGGCGCCCCTGGCCGCCATGGCGCCCGACCTGGTGCTGGTCTTCGGCGCCTGCCCCTACTTTGCCACGCCCGGCCTGACGGCGGCGCTGCAGCGCCAGTTGCCGGGCGCCGTCGTCGCCGGCTGCTCCACGGCCGGCGAGATCGCCGGCAAGCGCGTCTACGACGACAGCTGCGTCATCACCGCCATTTGCTTTGCCCGCACCACGGTGGCGATTGCCGACGCCATCATCTGCGACATGGCGGACTCGCGCGATGCGGGCGAGCGCCTGGCGCAGGCCTTGCCGCAGGACGGCCTGGCGGCCGTCTTCATGCTGGGCACGGGCGTGGCCATCAACGGCAGCGCCCTGATCGCCGGGCTGCAGGCGAACCTGCCGCCCGGCGTGACGGTGTCGGGCGGGCTGGCGGCGGACGGCGGCGCCTTCCGCCAGACCTGGACCCTGGGCCCGCGCGGCGCGGCCGACAATACCATCGTCGCCGTCGGCCTGTACGGCGAACATATCCGCCTCGGCTACGGCAGCCATGCGGGCTGGGAAGCGTTCGGCCCCGCGCGCAAGGTGACGCGCTGCGTCGACAACGTGCTGTATGGCCTGGACGGCGCGCGGGCGCTGGACATCTACAAGCTGTACCTGGGCGACCATGCGCGCGGCCTGCCCGGCTCGGGGCTGCTGTTCCCGTTTGAAATGCTCTCGGCCGCGCATGAAAAAAGCAATGTCTTCCGCACCATCCTCGCCGTCGACGAGGAACAGGGTTCGCTGACCCTGGCCGGCGACATCCTCGCCGACGGCTACCTGAAATTGATGCATTCCAGTACCAACCGGCTGATCGACGGGGCCGAGACGGCCGCGCGCGGCGTCGTGCCCCATGCCGATGCGCAGGGCGACCAGCTGACCCTGCTGGTCAGCTGCGTGGGACGCAAGCTGGTGATGGGCGACCGGGTCGAGGAAGAGGTCGAAGCGGTGGCCGACCAGCTGGGCGGCGCAGCCTGCATCGCCGGTTTTTACTCGAACGGCGAAATCGGCATCGCCCAGCCGCACGGCGCGTGCCAGTTGCACAACCAGACGATGACCGTCACCGTCCTGAGCGAAGCATGAACCGCACCCTGGCACGCCAATTGAACCGCGTCTGCGGCATCGACTCGGAAAGCGCCTGCGCCGCCTTGCTGGAACAGGCGCAGGCACTGAGCGGGCAAGCGGGCACGCCGCCCGAACTGGCCGGTTTCCTGGCCGGCTTGCCGGCCCTGCTGCAGCGCATCGACGGCGCCTACGAACAGTCCGAACGCGACCTGGACTTGCGCTCGCGCAGCCTGGAACTGAGTTCGAATGAGCTGAGCCTGACGAATGACTTGCTGCGCACGGAACTGGCCAGCCGCAACCGCGTGATCCAGTCGCTGCGCGTGGCGGCCGTGCGCTTGCTCGACAACGACGATTCCGGCCTGCGCCTGCCGCAGGAAAGCGATATCGAGGGCCTGTCGGTGCTGCTGGCCGAGCTGGTGTCGCAGCAGGAACTGCGCCGCATCGAATTGCAGAACCAGCGCTTCGCGATGGACCAGCACGCCATTGTCAGCATCACCGACACGGCCGGCGTCATCATCTACGTCAACGACAAGTTCTGCGCCATCAGCGGCTTCGCGCGCGAAGAGCTGATCGGCCAGACGCACCGCCTGATCACTTCGCACACATGCGGACGCCTTCTTTGCGCAGATGTGGCAAACCATTACCGCCGGCCAGGTCTGGCACGGCGAAATCTGCAACCACGCCAAGGATGGCGGCCAATACTGGGTGGACGCCACCATCGTGCCCTTCCTCGATGCGGCCGGCAAGCCCTATCAGTACATCGCCATCCGCACGGAAATCAGCGACAGCAAGCGCATGGCCGAGACCATCGCGAAAAGCGAGCGCGAATACCGCAACGTCGTCAACAGCCTCAACGAGGTGGTCTTCCGCACGGATCTGCAGGGCGCCTGGACCTTCCTCAATCCCGCCTGGCACACCATCACGGGGTTTTCCATCGCCGGCAGCCTGGGCAAGAACGTGCTGCAATTCGTCGATGCGCGCGACCGCGAGCGCGCCGCCGACGGCCTGTCCCAGCTGCTGGGCGGCCAGGTGGACAGCATGCGCCATGAGGCGCGCTATGTCACCAGCGACGGCGACGTGCGCTGGATCGACGTGTGCGCGCGCGCCGAACGCGATGGCCAGGGGCGGCTGGCGGGCGTCACCGGCAGCCTGACCGACATCACGGAGCGGCGCCAGGCGGCGCGCGAGCTGCGGCACAACCTCAACTTCGTCGACGCGCTGATCGAGACCATCCCCATCCCGCTGTACCTGAAGGACGTGCAGGGCCGCTACCTGCGCGCCAACCGCGCCTTTTGCGCCTTCTTCCAGCTCGACCAGGCGCGCATCGCGGGCCTGACGGTGGCCGACATCCTGCCGCGGCAGGAGGCGCAGCAAGTGCTGCGGCACGACCTGGCGCTGCTGCAGGACCGGGGCAACCAGACGTACGAAGACCGGCTGACCGTCGGCACGCGCCAGGTCGATGTCCTGTTCAGCAAGGCGGCCCTGCTGAAGTCCGACGGCAGCCTGCACGGCCTGGTCGGCACCATCGTCGACATTTCCAGTCAAAAGGCGGCCGAGCGCGCCCTGCTGCTGGCCAAGGAAGTGGCCGAATCGGCCAGCCGCTCGAAGAGCGAATTCCTGGCCAACATGAGCCACGAAATCCGCACGCCGATGAACGGCATCCTGGGCATGACGGACCTGGTGCTCGATTCCGACCTCGATGGCCACCAGCGCAAGTACCTGGAAATCGTCAAGGCCTCGGCCGACGCCCTGCTGTGCATCATCAACGACATCCTCGATTTCTCGAAGATCGAGGCGGGCATGCTGACCCTGGAAAGCGTCCCCTTCGACCTGCGCCAGCTGCTGCAGGAAACCCTGCGCGCGCACGCCATGCGGGCGCAGGCCAGCGGCCTGGAACTGGTGCTCGACGTCGATCCCGCGCTGCCGCACACGCTGCTCGGCGACCCGGGCCGCCTGCGCCAGGTGCTGACCAACCTGGCCGGTAATGCCATCAAGTTCACGCCGCAAGGCGAGGTGGTCGTCAGCGCCCGGCTGCGCGCCAGCGGCGCCGGCATGGCCAGCCTGCGCCTGTGCGTGCGCGACACCGGCATCGGCATCGCCGCCGACATGCGGGAGGCCGTCTTCGACGCCTTCCAGCAGGAGGATGGTTCAACCACGCGGCGCTTCGGCGGCACGGGACTGGGCCTGTCGATCACGCGCCGCCTGGTGACGATGATGAAGGGCAGCATCGGCCTGTCGAGCGCACTGGGCAAGGGCAGCTGCTTCAGCGTGGACTTGGACCTGCCCATCGGCGAGCAGCAGCCCTTGCCGCCGCCCGGCGCCACGCTGGCGGGACGCGCCATCCTGCTGGTCGACGACAACCCCAGCAGCCTGACCATCCTGCGCCGGATCTTCGGGCACAGCGGCGCCATGGTCACCGCCTGCGAGTCCGGCGAGGCGGCGCTGGAGCACTGCCGCGGCGCCTTGCCGGCCGACTGCATCATCATGGACTACGCCATGCCCGGCATGAATGGCTTCGACACGGCAGCGGCGCTGGCCGCCCTGCCCCACTGGAGCCAGGTGCCCATCGTCATGCTGTCGTCCTGCGGCAGCCTGGGCGACGCGGCGCGCTGCCGTGAACTGGGCATCGGCGGCTACCTGCTCAAGCCCGCCAGCCCCGAGGAACTGCTGGCCACCACCACGAGCATGCTGGGCACGTGCCGCGGCATGCCCGGCGCGGCACCCGCCGCCATGCGCCACGCCGCGCGCGAAGGCATGCCCGGCCTGGACATCCTGCTGGTCGAGGACAATGCCATGAACCGCGAACTGGCCACCGTGCTGCTGTCGAATGCGGGCCACCGGGTCACGCATGCGGCGAACGGCCGCATCGCCCTCGATTGCCAGGCGGCCCGCCATTTCGACCTGATCCTGATGGACCTGCAGATGCCGGAAATGGGCGGTTTCGACGCCACCGCGCAGATACGCGCGCGCGAAGCGCAGGGCATGCCGAGAAGCGTCATCATCGCCATGACGGCCAGCGCCTTCGAGGGCGACCGCGAACGCTGCATCGCCGGCGGCATGGACGACTACCTGTCCAAGCCATTCCGCACGGCCGCCTTCCAGAGCCTCATCGAGCGGCATGTGCTGCAAATAGGCCAGCGGATGCCTGCGGCGGACAGCCTGCCCGGCTCCCGCTTCGACTACGCAGCAGCGCTGGCCCAGGCCGACGCCGACGTGATCGGCATCATCGGCGCATCGTTCCTGGCCGGCTTGCCGGCGCAGCTGGAGGCGCTGCGCGCGGCCCTGCAATCGGGCGACCGGCCCACCGTGAGCCGGCAGGCGCATACCCTGGCCGGCTTGCTGGCCAACTTCCGCGCCGCACCGGCCGTCGCCATCGCCGCCGCCATCGAGCGCGAAGCGGTCGAGGCGCCGCAGGACGCGTTGCTGGCGCGGCTCGATGCGCTGGACGAGCAATTGCGGCTGTTTGTGCAGGAAACGGGCGCGGCCATCCAGGCGGCAAGCCACATGCTGCACGCATCCGGGCAAACTTGATATAGATCATAATTTTTTGAACAAGCTCTTGCTATCCTGTAAAAAAATAACGGGAGCCCTGGATGAGCAAGACGCAGCCGAGCGAGACGCAGCACAAAGTGGAACATGAGCGCCTGGGCAGCGCCTGGCAAGGCGTGCCGGCGCACGACTATCCGGAAAGCGCGCCGGAAGGCGCCACCCTGGACCTGCTGCTGAACGCCTGGCTGGGCAAGTTCACGGGCGGCATTTCACCGGCTGCGCTGGGCAACGCCTATGCCGACTGGCTCAGCCATCTGGCGCTGGCGCCATCGAAGCAGCAAGCCTTGCTGCAGGAAGCGTGGAAAAAGATCGGCCGCTGGCAGCAGTACGCCGTGCAGGCTGCGCTGCCGGGTGCGCCCTCCGGGCCGCCGTGCATCGCGCCGCTGCCGCAGGACCGGCGCTTCGAGGACGCGGCCTGGCAGCGCTGGCCTTACAACCTGGTCTATCAGGGCTTCCTGTTGCAGCAGCAATGGTGGCACCGCGCCACCACGGGCGTGCGCGGCGTCGCGCCGCACCACGAGGATGTCGTCACATTCACCGTGCGCCAGTGGCTCGACATGCTGGCGCCGTCGAACTTCCTGCTGACCAATCCCGTGGTGCAGCAGGCCACCCTGGAAAGCGGCGGCGCCAACCTGGCGCGCGGCATGGCCCACGCGGCCGAGGACTGGCAGCGCGCCGCCATGGGCGCGCATGCGCCCGACCAGCGCACCTATCAGGTGGGCGTGAACGTGGCCGTCACGCCGGGCAAGGTGGTCTACCGCAACGACTTGATCGAATTGATCCAGTACGCCCCCGCGACCGCCAGGGTGCATGCCACGCCGCTGCTGTTCGTGCCTGCCTGGATCATGAAGTTCTATATTCTCGACCTGTCGCCGCACAATTCGCTGGTGCGCTACCTGGTGGAGCAAGGGCATACGGTGTTCATGATTTCCTGGAAAAACCCGCAGGAAGAAGACCGCGAGCTGTCGCTGGAAGACTACCGCCAGCTGGGCGTGATGGAGGCGCTCGACGCCATTGCCCGCCTCACGGGCGCGCCGCAGGTGCACGCGGCCGGCTACTGCCTGGGCGGCACCCTGCTGGCGATCGCCGCCGCCAGCATGGCGCGCGACGGCGATATGCGCCTGGCCAGCCTGACCATGCTCGCGTCGCAAGTGGACTTCAAGGAGCCGGGCGAACTGTCGCTGTTCATCGACGAGAGCCAGGTGAGTTTCCTGGAAGCGGCCATGTGGAAGCAGGGTTATCTCGATACCAAGCAGATGGCGGGCGCTTTCCAGCTGCTGCGCTCGAACGACCTGATCTGGTCGCGCCGCCTGCGCCACTACCTGCTGGGACTCGACGAGCAGGACAGCGACCTGATGGCCTGGAATGCGGACGCCACGCGCATGCCCTGCCGCATGCACTCGGAATACCTGCGCCGTCTGTTCCTGCACAACGACCTGGCCGAAGGGCGCTACCGCACGGCTGGCCGCCACATCGCCCTGCCCGACATCAAGGCGCCCATCTTCGCCGTCGGCACCCTGACGGACCACGTGGCGCCGTGGCGCTCCGTGTACAAGCTGCAGCTGCTGACCGACACGGACGTCACCTTCCTGCTCACCTCGGGCGGCCACAACGCGGGCGTGGTCTCGCCGCCGGGCCAGCCGCGCCGCAGCTACCAGCTGGCCACGCACCGCCACGACGCGCCCTACGTCGATGCGGACAGCTGGCAGCGCGACGTGCCGCACCACGATGGTTCGTGGTGGCCCGCCTGGCAAGCCTGGCTGGCCCGGCGCCCGGGCGAGCCGGTGGCGCCGCCGGCCATGGGACCCGCCCTGGGCGACGCGCCGGGCAGCTACGTGCTGCAGACCTGAGAACCGACAACCGACAACCGAGGAAAACACCATGCCCTACACTACCCTGCTGGTCCACGTCGACAATTCCCGCCACTGCGCCCAGCGCATCCGCCTGGCCGTGCGCCTGGCCGTCGCCGAGGGCGCGCACCTGATCGGTTCGGCCATGAGCGGCATTTCGCGCTATGCGTATGGCGGCGGCGTCAACGCGCTGCAGTTTGCGCCGGCGCAGATGCAGGCGCTGCGCACCCAGGCCAGCGAAGCCTTGCACGATTTCGAGCGCATCGCCCGCGAAGAAGGCCTGGGCACCTACGAAACGCGCTTCGTCGACGACGACGCGCAAGGCGCACTGCTGCTGCAGGCGCGCTATTGCGACTTGCTGATCCTGGGCCAGACGGATGCGCAGGACACGCCGTCGCGCGTCATCGCCGGCACGGCCGAATACCTGATGCTCCATTGCGGCCGGCCCGTGCTGATGGTGCCGCACGCGCCTTGCGCCGCGCCAGCGGCCATCGCGCAGCATCCGCTGCTGGCCTGGAACGGCAGCGCCGAAGCGCTGCGCGCCATCACCGATGCGCTGCCGCTGCTGCAAAGGGCGCGGCAGGTGACCCTGGCCGTCGTCAATTCGCACGCCCAGCCGGCCGCGCACGGCGAGCAGCCGGGCGCCGACCTGGCCCTGTACCTGGCGCGCCATGGCGTCAACGTCGAGGTGCTGCAGCACGACACGCCGCCGGGCCAGGACGTGGGCGCGGCCCTGCTGGCCATGGCGGCCCAGCGGCAGTGCGACCTGGTCGTGATGGGCTGCTACGGCCACATGCGCCTGCGCGAAGCGCTGCTGGGCGGCGTCACGCGCACGGTGCTGCAGGACATGACCTTGCCGGTGCTGGTGTCGCACTAGCGCCGCCGGGCGGGCCTTCAGCCTTCCTTCAGCGGCTCCTCATCCGCGCTTCATGCGCGGCGCCGATACTGCTCATGCCCCCAACCACACAGGAGTACAGCATGAGCAACACCCCCGACGCCGGCACGCATTGCCACGCCCGCCGCCGGCTGCTGCTGGGCACAGCCGCGTTGGCCGCCCTGGCCGCCTGCGGCGGCGGCAGCGTGCCGCACGGCGCCCGCGCGACGGACCGGCAGATCGCCGTCGCCCCCGGCGTCAGCCTGCATGTGCGCGACTGGCCACCGGCGCAAGGCGGTGCCGATGCCGATGCCGACGTGATCGTGCTGCTGGCCGGTCTGGGCGGCAACGCCTACGCGTTCGACAGCCTGGCGCCCGCGCTGGCGCGCCGCCACCGCGTGCTCGCCATCACCCGGCGCGGCTACGGTTCCTCCGGCAAGCCGCTGCCGGTGAATGACGCCAACGATATGACGTATGCGCCCGCCACCCTGGTGGCCGACCTGCTGGCCGTGCTCGACGCCCTGCACGTCGGGCGCATCATCCTGGCCGGCCATTCCGTCGCCGGCAACGAGGTGACGCTGTTCGCCGGCAGCCACCCGCAGCGCGTGCGGGGACTCGTCTATCTGGACACGACCTTCGATTATCTGGCCAGCGGCGGCTATGAGGAGCCTGAAGCCACGCCCTACGACGAACCGCCGCCTGGTCCGGACGACCTGGCATCGCTTGCCGCCTCGATCGCGTATGCCAGGCGGATCAACAAGCAATGGTGGCCGGCCCTGGAAGCGAACTGGCGCGACGCCCTGGAAGTGCTGCCCGGCGGCGCCGTGCGGCCGAATACCCCACCCGCCGTCGCCAGGGCCATGGACATGGCCGCGCACAATTTTTCGCCCGACTACCGCCGCGTGCGCGCGCCGGCCCTCGTCATCACCGTCGATCCCGGCACCTTGCGCAACCTGTTCCCATGGCTGTTGCAGGCCGACCCCGCCACCCAGGCCCGCGCGCAAGCGGTGCTGGACGATTTCCGCACGCTGCGCCTGGCCGACGGCGACCACCTGGCCGCCGCCCTGCCCGGCAGCAGCCACCTGCTCATCCACAACGGCTTCCACAGCGATTTCTTCATCGAATACGAAACGGCCGTGGCAGGCGCCATCGAAGCCATGCGCTGGGACAGATGACGCACCGCTGGCAAGGCAGGCGGGCGGGCGGAGAAGGTCTACAATGGATGTGCATCCCCCCACCATGTCCCTTTGCCACAAGGAGTATCCGCATGAGCCAGCCAGCCACCATCGTCCTCGTCCACGGTTTCTGGGGCGGCGCCGCCCACTGGAGCCGCGTCATCCTCGAATTGCGCCGCCAGGGCCACACGGCCATCCGCGCCGTCGAACTGCCGTTGACGTCGCTGGCCGACGACGCCGAGCGCACGCGCAAGATGGTGGCGCAGGTGAATGGCCCGGTATTGCTGGTGGGACACTCCTATGGCGGCGCCGTCATCAGCGTGGCCGGCAATGCGCCGAATGTGGCGGGCCTCGTGTACATCGCCGCCTTCGCCCCCGACGCCGGCGAAAGTCCGGGCAGCATCACGCAGGAACACCCGCCCCTGGGCGCGGCCAATCTGGAAGGCGACAGCGACGGCTATCTGTGGGTCAAGCCCGAGCAATACCATGACAGTTTTTGCCAGGACCTCGACGCGGAAGAAGGCGCCGTGCTGGGCGTGGTGCAGAAGGCGCCGCTGGCCGGCACCTTCGGCGACACCGTCAGCGACCCGGCCTGGAAGCATAAGCCCAGCTGGTACCAGATTTCCAGCGCCGACCGCATGATTTCCCCGTCAATCAGGAGCGCATGGCGGCGCGCCTGCAAGCGCGGAAGGTCATCACGCTCAACGCCAGCCATGCGTCGCTGGCCTCGCGTCCCGTGGAGGTGGCGGCGCTGATCCTGGAGGCGGCCAGCGCGCTGGCGCAGGCATAGGCGGCGCGGGCAAAAAAAGGCTCCTGAAAACCAGGAGCCTTGTGGCGTCGGACAGGCAAGGTGGTCCGCACCGGCGGCTCTGGGGTGCAGCGCCGGCCGGACCGCTGTCCACGCCAAGGAGGTTCAGCCACCTGCCGTCAAGCGCATTCACCGGGACAGTTTCATCGTAGCAGCTGATTGCGCGGCAAAACTCTCCAATATTTGCATGCCGGCCATCCGCCGCCGCTACAGCCAGCCTTCGCGCTTCAGGCGCCGGTGCAGCCAGCAGCAGCCGGCGATGATGACGACGATCACGGCCGGATAGCTGCCGCGCCACTTCAGCTCCGGCATGAATTCGAAGTTCATGCCGTACAGGCTGAAGACCATGGTGGGCACGGCCAGGATGGCGGCCCAGGCGGCCAGGCGCTTGACGACCTCGTTCTGGCGGATCGAAATTTGCCCCAGCGCCACCTGCATGGCTGAATTGACCAGCTCGCGCATCTGCCCCGCCGTGTGCGTGACCCGTTTGACGTGGTCGAGAATGTCGCGGTAATAGATACGGTTTTCCTTCGGCACGATATCGCCATGGAAACGGATCAGCTGCGTGCAGATGTCGTGCAGGGGGTTGACGGCCGCATCGAGTTTCAGCAGCTCCGTCTTGAGCTGGTAGAAATCCTGCAGCTTGTCTTCGTTCAGGCTGGGCTTGAACAGCTGCAGCTCATAGTGCTGGAAGCGGGCCTGCAAATGGTCGATGCAGGGCTGGTACTGGTCGACGATGAAGTCGATGATGGAATACAGCACGTAGCCGGGACCGCTGGCCAGTTTCTCGGGCACGCTTTCCTTGCGCTCGCGCAACTTCGCATAGCCGGCCGAGGGGCCGTGACGCACCGTGATGATGAAGCGGGGGCCGAGAAAGACGTGGGTTTCGCCGTAGGCGATGGCGTCGCCGTCCAGGGTGGCCGTGTGCACCACCATGAACAGGGTGTCGCCGTACTCTTCCAGCTTGGGCCGCTCGTGCGCGCCCTGCGCATCCTCGACGGCCAGTTCGTGCAGGCCGAAGGCCGCTTGCAGGGCCTGCATGGCCGTGGCGTCGGGGCTGGCCAGGCCGATCCAGACGAAACAATCGGCGTCGCCGAGAAAGTCGCCCACCTTGTCGATATGGAAATGGGCGATCTTCCTGCCGTCGCGATATGCTTCGCAATTGACGACGGCGGCGTGGGTACTGAGGTCCATGGTGATTTTCGGCTGATGGCGGCAATATCGGGCCGCCAGTATAGCGGAAATGACCTGACAGCCATGCCAACTGAGCCAGCGCATTGACATTCAGGCACGTCAATGTAAAATGAGAACCATTCGCATTTAAGAAGAGCCTGCATGCGCCAGCGGCACGGGACTTCCGCGCCAACTGGAGTGTGCCGTGACGTATGCCGTATCCCCTGCCGCCGATCCCTTAGCTCAGATATATGGCCAGCACCATCCCTGGCTGCTGCGCTGGCTGCGCGGCAAATTGTCCTGCACCGATCATGCGGCCGACCTGGCGCAGGATACCTTCGTCAAGCTGCTGGCCACGCCCGGCGAACGCGCCGCCACCCTGCGCGAACCGCGCGCCTACCTGACCACCGTGGCACGCCGCCTGCTGATCGACCACTACCGCCGCCAGTCGCTGGAACAGGCATGGCTGGCCACCCTGGCGCAGCTGCCCGCGCCCGCCGCGCCATCGGCGGAAGAACGCTTGCTGATCCTGGAAACCCTGCACCAGATCGATGCCATGCTCGACGGCCTGGGCGCGAAGGTGCGCACGGCCTTTTTGCTGTCGCAGCTCGAAGGCATGGCATATGCGGACATCGCCGCGCGCCTGCACGTGAGCGAGCGCACCGTCAAGCGCTACATGGTGCAGGCGTTCGAACAATGTATTTTGTTGCTGGCCTGACATGGGCACGGCTCTCGATGCGCGCGCCGCGCGCGAGGCGGCGCACTGGATGATGCGCCTGCAAGGCGGTGAACTCGACGCTGCGGCGCAGCAGGGCCTGGCCCGCTGGCGCGCCGCCCACCCCGACCATGAAACGGCCTGGCAGCGGGCCGAGCAAGTCTGCCGCACCTTCGGCATGCTGCCCCCGCCCCTGGCCATGCCCGTGCTCGACCGTCCATCCGGCGCGCCGCGCCGCGCCGCCCTGAAAACCCTGGCCCTGCTGATCGCCGCCGGGCCGGCGGGCTGGTCCATGCTGAAAGTGCCGCCGTGGCAGGCATGGACGGCGGACCTGCGCACGGCAACGGGCGAAATCCGCCATCTCGCCTTGCCCGATGGCAGCGCGCTGAGCCTGAACACGGCCAGCGCCGCCGACATCGCTTTCAGCGACGCGCTGCGCCTGCTCCAGCTGCGCGCCGGCGAACTGCACGTGGCGACCCGCCCCGATCCCCGCGGGCGTGCGTTCATCGTACGCACCAGCAACGGCAGCATCCGCGCCATCGGCACGCGTTTCACGGTGCGCCAGGAAGACAGCCTGTTCGGCGCGCGCAGCCACGTGGCCGTCTCGCAGGGCGCCGTCGAAGTGCGGCCCGCCGAAGGCCGCCCCCTCATCGTGCGGGCGGGCTGGCAAGCCAGCTTCGACGAGGCGGCCGCCAGCGCGCCACAGCCGCTGGCGCCGCATGCGTCCGCGTGGACCAGAGGATTGCTGTACGCGGACGATACGCCGCTGGCCGACGTGCTGGAGCAGCTGAGCCGCTACCGCCACGGCGTGGTGCGCTGCGACCCTGCCGTGGCGCGGCTGCGCGTGTCGGGCGTGTACCAATTACATGATACGGATCAACTATTATCACTATTGCAAGCATCACTGCCCATTCGCGTGCAGCGCCACAGCCGCTGGTGGATTTCCGTCGAACCCGCATAACTATTTTAAAAAATAATGTCCCTTTCGCGCATGTGCCCCGTCAATCCACACAGGACCAACACATGAACGAAGGGAAACAAGCAATGAAGCATTACCGCAACACCAGCATGACCCTGGCCCTGTTGGGCAGCCTGGCCTTGACGCCGCCCGCATTCGCCCAGCAGCATCAGCAGGCGCCCGCGCGCCACTACCAGGTGGCGCCCGGTCCCCTGGGCACCGCCCTGTCCGCGTTTGCGGCCGAGGCGGGCGTCAGCATTTCCGGCGCCGCCAGCCTGTACGCGGGCTTGCACAGCCGGGGCTTGAGCGGCAATTACCAGGTGGCCGACGGCTTCGCCCGCCTGCTCGATGGCAGCGGCCTCATTGCCGTCGACCAGGGCGGCGGCAACTACGCCGTGCGCAGGCTGCCGTCCGCCAGCGATGCAACCACCCTGCCCGGCATCGCCGTGCGCGCCACGGCCGAGCGCAGCACCAGCACGGAAGGGACGAATTCGTACACGACGCCGGCCACGGCCAGCGCCACCGGATTGGTGCTGTCCTTGCGCGAGACGCCGCAATCGGTCAGCGTCATCACGCGCCAGCGCATGGATGACCAGGACTTGCTGACGGTGCGCGACGTGCTGCGCAACACGCCCGGCATCGCCGTCAACCAGTTCGACACGGAACGCAGCACCTTTTCCGCGCGCGGTTTCGACGTCGACAATTTCCAGTACGACGGCGTGCCCACCACGTATAAGGTGCAGTATTCGGGCGGCGAATCGGAAATGGATTCGCTGATCTACGACCGCGTGGAAGTGACCCGGGGCGCCACGGGCTTGCTGACGGGCGCCGGCTACCCGTCCGCCTCGATCAATCTGGTGCGCAAGCGGGCCAGCGCCCGGCAGTTCGAGGGGCAATGGTCGCTGGCAGCAGGTTCCTGGAGCGATTACCGTGGCACCGTCGACTTGGCCGCGCCGCTGAACGCGGACGGCTCCGTGCGCGGCAGGATCGCCGGCGCCTGGCAGGACCGCAAGTCGTTTACGAATGGTTATTCCAACCAGCGCCAGCTCGTCTACGCCACCGCCGAGGCGGACCTGGCGCCCGGCACCGTGGCCACGCTGGGCGCCAGCTACCAGAAGAACGACCCGAAAGGCAGCAACTGGGGCGGTTTTCCCCTGTGGTACAGCGACGGCACGCGCACCGATTTCGACCGTTCCGTCACCACGGCGCCCCGCTGGGCCGCCTGGGCCACGGAGCAGACGAACGTGCACGCCACCTTGGAACACGCGCTGGGCCAGGGCTGGAAGGCGCAGGCGCAAGCCATGTACAGCAAGCACACGGAAGACACGCCGCTGCTGTTCCTGGCCGAGCGGCCCGACCGCATCACGGGCCTGGGCATGCTCGGCTACCCGAACCGCTACATCGGCGCGCGCGAGCAGAGCAGCGCCGACCTGAAGCTGTCGGGCCCGTTCTCCCTGGGCGGACGCGAACATGAAGTCATCGTGGGCGCCAATTACACGCTGCAGCACGCCGAGTTCAGCGTCAAGGAAGCGCTCGATCCCGAACCGATCGGCAATTTCCTCGCCTGGGATGGCAACTACCCGCAACCGGCCTGGGGCGAGCCCGTGCTGTCGGAAAAATACACGACCAAACAATATGGTGCCTACGGCGCGGCGCGCCTGAACCTGGCCGACAGCACCAAACTGATCCTCGGCGGGCGCCTGAGCCGCTGGGACAAGGATCGCATCGGCTTTGACGGCAGCGCCCGCTTTTCCTTTGCCAAGAGCAAATTCGTGCCCTACGCGGGCCTGGTGGTGGACCTGAACGACACGTATTCGGCGTATGCCAGCTACACGGACATCTTCCGCCCGCAGGAAAACCAGGACCGCGCGGGCGCCTGGCTGGACCCGCTGACGGGCCAGAGCATGGAAGTGGGCGTGAAGGGGGAACTGGCCGGCGGCCAGGCCAACGGCTCCATCGGCCTCTTCGAAATCAAACAGGACAAGCTGGCCCAGCCCGACGGCGCGCACCGGGTCCCCGGCACCACCACGCAAGCGTATTACGCGGCGCGCGGCGCCACCAGCCGCGGCATCGAGGGGGAATTGTCGGGCCGTCTGGCGCCGGGCTGGAACGTGACGGCGAGCGCCAGCCACTTCCGCGCCAAGGACCGCGACGGGCAAGACATCAACACCCTGTCGCCCCGCTCGACGGCGCGATTGTTCACCACCTGGAAGGTAAGACCCGACCTCACCGTGGGCGGCGGCGTCAACTGGCAAAGCAAGTTCTACTTTGACGACGACGGCCCGAACGGCAAGGAAAGAGTGACGCAGCAAGCCTACAGCACGGTGAGCCTGATGGCCACCTACCAGCTGTCGCGCCAGCTGACGGCACAGCTGAACGTGGAAAATGTACTCGACAAGAAGTACATCAACATCAACACCTATGCGCAAGGCACGTATGGCGCGCCGCGCAGCGTACGGGGAACCTTGACGTACCGGTTCTGATACAAGCTGTACCGATATAAAACGCCAGGCGAGCGGTGGCAACGGCTGAAAAATGCCGTTGCCGCAACTCGTCTTACTGCGTTCTTGCGTACATCACGCGCACCTCCACCCTGCGGTTCAAGGCATTGCACTGTTCCGTTTCATAGGAGGTGGTACTTGCCTCGACAGGGCATTTCACGCGCGGTTCCCGCGCACCCGCCCCTTCCGAGGCAAATGTCAGGTTCTTTCCCTCCAGCGTAGTTCTGAGCACATTGACAATCGCCTCTGCGCGCAACTCCGAAAGACGCTGGTTATCCACGCCTTTTCCTGCCAGGTTCCGGGCGAAAGGACGGGCATCGCTGTGACCGCGTACCAGAATGTCACGCGGCGTACCCGACGCCAGAATGGCTGAGGCAAGAGCCCGCAGACGCGGCTGTGCCGTTGGCAACAATTGATCGCTGCCAGTCTTGAACAGCAAGTCGTTGGAAAGGTCGAAACAGGGATTCAGCGCAGGCCGGCTCTTGATGATGCGCATCGTGGCCGCGTCCAGGCGCAGGGTGGCAACCCTGAGGATGGTCGGTTCGGGGCTGAAAATGCCGGCCTCCGGCTTCGTGCGTACACTGAACGTGACAAGCGACACGCCGCCAACGCCAGTCCACAAGACATCGGCATGATGTACCAGCAATCGCCCCCGGCGCCCCTGCGGCAGTCAAGGATGGGGCGGCCGACGACTTCCGTGACGCGCTCGATTTCACCGAGCTCGCTATCGGGTACTTCGATGCTCACGTCGGGAATACGCACACCCAATAGCTGGAAAGCCATATGCACCATATTCATGAACGGCCCGAAGAACAGCACGAGTACCAGCGGTGCCACGAACACTGCGGCAAGCTGCGCCAATCTGCGCTGCGGCTTCGGCCGCGCGCCTGTGACCGTGATGCCGCCTTGCGTGCCAGCCGTAACTAGCATCAGGGCGAGAAAACCGGCACAAAAAAAGATCGTGATCAATAACAGCAGTGAAGGTTGTACAAGGGCAAAGGCATAAAACAGGGACAGCAAAAAAAGAGAAGCGATAACAGGAAATAGCCAAGGCCGTGCAGCCCGGCAGGAACGACAAACAGGGTCGCCTGCGCATGGGCGGCGCGCCGCCTGGAAACCCGCACTTCCAGCAAAGAAAGTAGTTTGAGCAGCCACAGTGCAGACATGGCCCCGAACAACAAAAAGATGCAGTACAGAAAACCGAACATCAGTGCCACAAAGATAAAGAACACCACTTCGCCTGGCGTCAGGCCACTGGGGAAAAACTGAATGTCAAACAGATAGGTCAGCGTGACGATGGCGCCCGCCGCAACGGCCAGTTTATATGTCAAGGTCGTCACGAGATCGAGGATCGCTATTTTCTTGCTCAGCGAATCGCTGCTGTACGTCGGGACAGGTGCCGCTCCTGGCGGGGGTCTCGGTATGATCACAGTATCGCCCTAATTTAACGACAAGTCGTTTGACGCGCTTGGACAGACAACAGACATTCTCATCACGCCTTTGGCAAAGGCTGGAATGACGGGTCCATCCATGCAAGTCTAGTGAGTCGTCGCGCGGCTGTGCGGACATCGCAGTGAAGCTTGATACGGATTAAACAAGGATGATCGGGGTTGAACGACTCGGCGGCGCTACCCCGTCGAAATGACCTTGTTCAGGGCGCGCCGCAATTCCTTCAGCCGGGGCGGCTTGCCCAGCACGCAATTGACGTCTTCCGGATAATCGCTGTCGGCCGCCAGGCGCTGGCCCCAGCCCGTGAGCATGATGATGGGCGTGGCCGGCGAACGCTGGCGCACCGCGCTGGCCACCTTGCGCCCGTCCACGTGGGGCATGCCCAGGTCCGTGATGACCACGGCGAAATGTTCGCGCCGCTCGTATGCGGCCTGGAAGCAGTCGATGCCGGCCTGGCCGCCGTCGGCCGACACCACCTCGTGGCCATCGATTTCCAGGATGTCGCGCAGGGACTTGAGCACCATCGGGTCGTCGTCCACCACGAGGATGCGCAGGCGCGGCGGCACAAGGTAGGCCGTGTCGGGCGCTTCATTTTCCTCGTGCGCCGCGCAGGCGGGAAAATCCAGGCGTACCGCCGTGCCCTGCCCCGGCGCCGTGACGATGTCGATGCTGGCCCCGTGGCGCTCCATCATGCCGTACACCATGGCCAGGCCCAGGCCCGTGCCGCGCTCGCCCTTGGTGGTGAAAAACGGCTCCAGGCAGCGGCGGCGCGTATTCTCGTCCATGCCGATGCCCGTGTCGGCTACTTCTATCCGCACCTGCCGCGCCGCCTCGCCCGCCGCGCCGGCGCAGCTGGTGCGCACGCTCAGGGTGCCGCCTTCCGGCATGGCATCGACGGCGTTGAAGACCAGGTTCGTCAGCGCTTCGCGGATTTCGCCCGCACTGCCCGGCAGCATGGGCAAGCCGTCCGCCAGCTCCGTGCGCAGGGCGATGACGATGCCGCGCTGCTGCGGCATGTCGCTCCAGCGCGCGCGCGTCAGGTCCAGCACCTGCCGCACCACCAGGTTGGCGTCGATGGGTGCCAGGGCCACTTGCGGTTCGCGCTGGCGGTAGAATTCGCGCATGCGCGCCACAGTGGCGGCCACGTCGTCGATGGCGCGCTCGATTACTTCCAGGCAATGCCGGCCCTGCGCACTGAGATTGGTTTCCGTCTCCAGCAGCGATTCCGTGTACAGGGCCACGGGAGAAATGGCGTTATTGATATCGTGCGCGATGCCGCTGGCCATCTGCCCCAGCGCGCGCAGGCGCTCCTGCTGCATCACAGACTGCTGCGTCTGGCGTAAATCGTCGTACGCGCGCTGCAGCGCGCCGTAGAGCTGCGCCTGGTTGGCGGCCAGCGCCACATGTTCGCTCAGCTGGCTGAGGAATTCGCATTCGCCGCTGGTAAAGCTGTGCGCGGCGCGGCGCGCCACGATGAGGATGCCGAAGACCGTGCTTTCGGCCAGCAGGGGCGCCATGACGAGGGCCCGCAGCCCCCTTGCGCCAGCCGCTGCGGAAACGGAAACGCCACCCCGGCGATGTCGGCTTCATATACGAGTTTGCCGCGCACGCAGCTCGACAGGCCATTCTCGTCGATAGGGATGTGCGCCTGCTCGCCCATCATGAACGACAGCGCCAGCGCCTCGCTGCGCACGCCCACGCACGTCACCTGCAGCGCGTGTTCGGACGGCCGGTACAGGCAGATGCAGCTGAAATCGATGGGCAGCTGCTCTTCCAGGCTGCGCACCACCACCTGGAAGATGCTGCGCAAATCCTGCCGTTCGCCGATCGAGCGCGTGATCTGCTGCAACAGGTTCAGACGTTCGAGCTGTTCCTGCACCTTGCGCTCGGCCAGCTGGCGCTCGGCGATCTGCGTTTCCAGGGCGGCATTCGCGTGCGCCAGCGCGTCGCGCGAGACGGTGGTGCGGCGCAGCTTGTCCGTCATGCCGTCGAAGGCGCGCGCCAGGTCGCCGATTTCATTCCTGGTATGCACGCCGAGCGCAAAATCGAGCTTGCCGGCGCCGACGATGAGGGTGCCCTGACGCAGCTTTTCCAGCGGTCCCGTGACGCTGGTCATGGTGAAATAGATCAAGCCGGCCACCAGCGCGATGATCATGCCGCCAAACAGTATCACGGCCACGTTGGCCCGCCGCTGCGCATCCAGCACACCCTGCCGGCTCAATGCGGACAGCCGCATCGCATCGGCGATCATGCCCTGCACCTTGCCCATGATCTGGCCGGACAGGCGCGACTCCAGCTCACTCAGCACCTCGCGCCGCCGCGGGTCCTGCCCCAGCTCGCGGTGATTCGCGACAAACAGCTGGAACAAAGCGCCCACGCGGGCCAGGTCGCCCCGCAATTCGTGCAGCAACGTGCGCTCTTCGGCCGTGCCGAAGGCGGGCGTGGCCAGCAGGCCGGTGGACAGCGACTCGCTGCGCAGCTGCCACTGGGCCCGCGTGCGCGCGCCATGGTGCAGCGCATATTCGATCGACAGGTAGCGCAGCGACGTGACGGCTTGCAGGATATCGGCCGCCGCCTTGTTCTTCGCCAGTTCGCGCTGCATCGCCATGCTGGTGGAAAACAGCACGGCGACGATGATGGCCACGAGCGCCACGCAAAACAGCTCTGCCAGCTTGAAGCGCGTGACGATTTTCATGGTGGCCGTCTCAATGGATGACCGTTACGGCCGATGGCGCCACCGCTTCCAGGCCTTCCAGGTAGACGGCATCAAGGAAGTTCGGCATCTCGCCGTTCCCGGCCAGGCGGTTCCTGATGGCCCAGCGCGCCTCGTCTTCCAGCGCCAGCAGCAAGCCCTGGTCGAGCACGACGCCGAAGCGGTAACCGTGCCAGGCCGCCTGCAGGCGCGCCGCCTCGCTGGCCGACGCCCTGGCAAACAAGGCGCGCGCGGCATCGGGCTCGTCCCGGCAGAAGCGCGCGCCGGCGAGCAGCGCGCGCAGCACCTTGCGCACCGTCGCCGGGTGGCTGCGCACGTAATCGCCCGTGCCGGCCACGTTGAACAGACCCGCATACACATCCTCGCCGTAGAAGATGGCCGCCTTGCCCTCGAGGCCATGCGTCATGCCCGTCAGGAAAGGTTCCCAGCCGGCCGCCGCGTCCACCTCGCCCCGCGCCAGCGCACCCGCCAGCTGCTGCGGCGCGTAGTTGCGCACGGTGACTTCGCCGGGCAACAGCTTCTGGCGGTTCAAAAAGGCGTCCAGCGCGAATTGGCCCGACGTGCCCAGGGTCACGCCGATGCGCTTGCCCTTCAGGCTGGCGGGCGTGGACACGCCGCGGTCCAGGCGCCCCACGATGCCGTGGTCGCGCTCTGCCTCGAAGATGCTGGCGATGATGACGACGGACTGTTTCTGCAGGCTGGCCAGCACCACGGGGATGTCGGACACCGTGCCCAGGTCGGCCTTGCCCTGCAGCACGGCTTCCAGCGACGCCTTGCCCGACGAGTACGGCTGCAGCAGCGCATCGATGCCTTCGCGCGCAAAATGGCCCTGCGCGTGCGCGGCCAGCACGGGACAACTGCCCACGTATTCCCCATTCACGGCCAGGCGCAGCTTTTCCACCGGGCCGGGCGGCGGCGTGGGACGGGCGGCGAGCCGCCACACGGCGATGCCGGCCAGCGCCACCAGCAGCAGCGCGGCCGCCAGCCAGACCACCCGCCGCGCCGGCGCAGCGCCGCTCATGCGCTGCACGGCGCCGTGGCCGGCTCCAGCGCGCTGTTGATGGCCTCGGAAAACGCCACCACGTCGATCGGCTTGGTCAGATAGCGGTAGAAGCCCGCCGCCAGTCCCTGGCGCACGTCGCCCGGTCCCGCCACGGCCGTCAGGGCGATGACGGGAATATGCGCGGTGCGGGCATCGGCACGCAGCAGCTGCATGACTTGCGTGCCGCTGATGTCGGGCAGGTCGCTATCCATCAGTATCAGCTGCGGCAGGTGGCGGCGCGCCATGTCCAGGCCCGTCTGCCCGTCACCGGCCGACAGCAGGTCGAGATCGGGGCGATAATGGATCAGGCCCGCCACCAGCGTCACGTTCAGGGGATTGTCTTCCACGTACAGCAGCGTCTTGCGCTCCGGCAGGGGCATCGTTTCAGCGGGCCGGGCAATGGCGGACAGGCGCGGGCTCTCCTGCGGCGGTTGGCGTGCCGGACAACTGGCGATGTCGAGCCAGAAGGTGCTGCCGCGCCCGGGCGTGCTGGCCACGCCTATGGTCGCCTGCATGGCTTCGGCCAGGCGCTTGCTGACCGCCAGCCCCAGGCCCGTGCCCTCCTCGTCGCGCGCATCGCGTCCCAGGCGGTTGAAGGGCTGGAACAGCACCTCCAGCTGCGCGGCGCTCAGCCCGCCGCCCGTGTCGCGCACGGACAGGCGCAGCTGCCGTGCATCGACGGGCTGGCAATCGACGTGGATCTCGCCCTGTTCCCGGTTGTACTTGACGGCGTTCGACAGCAGATTGATCAGCACCTGCTTGAGGCGCGTGCGGTCGGCCAGTACGTGCATGCTGCCCGCCTCGACGAACGTCAAGGTGATGCCGCGCTTGCGCGCCAGCGGTTCCATCATTTGCCAGCATTCATGGTAGATGCCGGCCAGGCCCACGGACTCCATCGACAGCGACAGATTGCCCGACTCGATTTTGGCGATGTCGAGGATATCGTTGATCAAAGTCAGCAAATGCCGGCCCGCGCCGAAGATGTGCGAGGCAAAGGTTTTCTTTTCCTGCGCCGTCGAGGGGATGGAATCGGACGTCAGCATCTGCGAAAAACCCAGGATGGCGTTGAGCGGCGTGCGCAGTTCGTGGCTCATGCTGGCCAGGAAATTGGTCTTTTCCTGGTTCGCCCGCTCCGCCACCTCGCGGGCCAGCCGCAAATCCCGGTTCATGGCGTCAAGTTCGGCCGTGTGCTGGCGCAGCAGAAGTTCCAGGCGTGCATTGGCGATGCGCAGCTGGCGCGTTTCCAGCGCCCGCGCCAGTATCAGCAGGATGCCCGAGACCTTGAACGGCTTGACGACGTAATCGAGCGCGCCCGCCTGCATGGCTTGCACGGCCGAGGCGATCGTGCCTTCGCCCGTCATGACGATGCAGGCCAGGTCAGGATCGATCTGCCGCGCCGCTTCCACCACGGCGATGCCGTTCATGCCCGGCATCATCAGGTCGACCAGCAGCAGGTCGAACGATTCGACGGCCAGCAGGGCCAGCGCCGCTTCGCCCGAAGCAAGTCCCGTCGTGTCATACGTCTGGCCGCGCAAGGTGTCGCACAGCGCATGCATGTGCGCCTGCTCGTCATCGACGATCAGTATCCGCGGCGGCATTGATGAGCTGTTCATGCATTCTCCTGGCGGCATGGGCTTGCGGCGAGGAAACTTTCTCCGCAACATGCGTTCCGAGCATAGCACTTGAAAATTACCAAAAATACACGCTTTGTCACGCGCGCGGCCGCGCCAGGCCGAAGCTAGCTCATGGCGGGCAGCCCCCGCAGCAGCTTGTCCAGGGTGAGCGGATACTCGCGCACCCGCACCCCCGTCGCGTTGTAGACGGCGTTGGCGATGGCGGCCGCCACGCCGCAGATGCCCAGCTCGCCCACGCCCTTGGCCTTCATGGGCGAGGACATGGGGTCCGTTTCGTCGAGAAAAATGACGTCCTGGTGCGGGATGTCGGCGTGCACGGGCACTTCGTAGCCCGCCAGGTCGTGGTTGACGAAGAAGCCGCGCCGCCGGTCAACGACGAGTTCTTCCATCAGGGCCGCGCCCACGCCCATGGTCATGGCGCCGATCACCTGGCTGCGCGCCGCTTTCGGGTTCAGGATGCGGCCGGCCGCGCACACGGCTAGCATGCGGCGCACGCGCACTTCGCCCGTGTCGCCGTCCACGCCCACTTCCACGAAATGCGCGCCGAACGTCGATTGCTGGAATTTCTTGTCGAGGTCGCCGTATTCCATGCGGTCTTCGGCGACGACGTCGCCATGAAAGGCGGCGGCGGCGAGCGGCACGCTGCGCTCGCCCTGGCTCACCTGGCCGTCGGAAAAGCGCACCTCCTTTTCATCGAAGCCCAGCTTGCCGGCGATGGCCTGGCGCAGGCGCACGCAGGCCGCGTACACGCCGGCCGTGGCACTGTTGCCGCCCCACTGCCCGCCCGAACCGGCTGAAACGGGGAAATCCGAGTCGCCCAGGCGCACGACGACCCGGTTCAAGGTCACGCCCAGCATTTCCGCCGCCGTTTGCGCGATGATGGTATAGCTGCCCGTGCCGATATCCGTCATGTCCGTTTCCACGGTCACGATGCCCTTGCCGTCCAGGCGCACGCGGGCGGCGGACTGCATGACGAGGTTGTTGCGGAAGGCGGCCGCCACGCCCATGCCCACCAGCCAGCGGCCGTCGCGCCGCATGCCCGGCTGCGTTGCTCTCTCCTTCCAGCCGAATTCCACGGCGCCCGTGCGCAGGCAATCGATCAGGCGGCGCTGGGAAAACGGCCGCCCCGGCTTTTCCGGGTCTACCTTGGTGTCGTTCAGGATGCGCAAGACGATGGGGTCCATTTTCAATTTCTCCGCCAGCTCGTCCATGGCAATTTCCAGTGCCATCAGCCCCGGCGCCTCGCCCGGCGCGCGCATGGCGTTGCCTTCCGGCAAGTCGAGCACAGCCAGGCGCATGGCCGTCATGCGGTTGGCGCCCGCATACAGCAGCCGCGTCTGCATCACGGCCGTTTCCGGCTGGCCGCCCTTCAGGTCGCCGGACCACGATTCATGGCCGATGGCCGTGATCTTGCCGTCGCGCGTGGCGCCGAGGCGCAGGCGCTGGATGGTGGCGGGCCGGTGCGTCGTATTGTTGAACATCAGGGGCCGCGTCAGGGCCACCTTCACGGGACGCAGCGCCGCGCGCGCGCCCAGCGCCGCCAGCAAGGCTTCGGCGCGCACGAACAGCTTGCCGCCGAAACCGCCGCCGATATACGGCGAGACGATGCGCAGCTTGTCTTTCGGTATGCCTAAAGTGCGGGCCAGGTCGCCCCGGCTCCAGTCCACCATCTGGTTTGCCGTCCAGACCGTCAATTGATCTCCCTCCCAGGCGGCGATCGAGGCGTGCGGCTCCAGCATGGCGTGCGACTGGTCAGGCGTCGTGTAGGTCGCGTCCAGCCGCACGGGAGCATGGGCATAGGCGCCGGCGAAGTTGCCCGTCTTGCTGTCGGGCTTGCCATCCTTCGGCTTGGCGGCGCTGCCTTTGGCCTTGGCCAGGTCGAAGGCGCCCGGCTGCCCGACATACTTGACGTCGAGCAACTGCGCGGCCGAGCGCGCTTGCTCGAACGTTTCCGCCACCACCAGCGCGATGGCCTGGTGGTAATGCTCGATGTCCGGCCCGCCCAGCAGCTTCGCCGTGTTCATCTTGCCTTTGCCCAGCTTGCCCGCCGACTCCGCCGTCACCACGGCCAGCACGCCGGGCGCGCGGCGCGCGGCGCTGGTGTCGATGGACACGATGCGCCCCCTGGCGATGGCCGCGCCGACGACGTGGCCGTAGGCCGCGTGCGGCGCGGCCTTGTTCTGTTCATACGCGTACGGCGCCGTGCCCGTGGTTTTCAGGGGGCCGTCGATGCGGTCCGTGGGGCGGCCCACGACTTTCAGCTGGTCGATGGGATTGGTGGTCGCAGGTGTCGTGAATTTCATGGCCCTAGCCTTTCTTCGCTGGTGCTTGCGCCAGGACGGACGCCACGGTGCGCTGCGCCAGGATCAGCTTGAAGCCGTTATCGGCCGTGGGATGGGCGCCGGCCAGCAGGCGTTCGCTGACGGCGGTGGCGCCAGCGGGCATGGCCTGCTCGGCGGCGGCAAGCCGCCACGGTTGCGGCGCGACGCCGCCCATGGCCAGCCTGCCGGTGCCATCGGGCAAGATGATCGCCGCCACGGACACCAGCGCGAACGCATACGAGGCGCGGTCGCGCACCTTGCGGTAGACGTGCGTGCCGCCCACGGGCCGGGGCAAGGTGACGCTGGTGATCAATTCGCCCGGCTGCAGCACCGTTTCCAGCTGCGGCGTGCTGCCCGGCAAGCGGTAAAAATCGGCGATGGGGATGCTGCGCGTGCTGCCGTCGGCCCGCACGGTGTCGATGCCGGCGTCGAGCACGCGCATGGCCACGGCCATGTCGCTCGGGTGCGTGGCGATGCACGCCTCGCTGCCGCCCAGAATCGCCAGCGGCCGGCTGAAGCCGGCTATGGCCGAGCAGCCGCTGCCCGGCACGCGCTTGTTGCAGGCCTGGTTCATGTCATAGAAATACGGGCAGCGCGTGCGCTGCAGCAGGTTGCCGGCCGTCGTCGCCTTGTTGCGCAATTGCGCCGAGGCGCCGGCCAGCAGGGCGCGCGACAGCACGGCGTAGTCGCGCCGGACCGTGGCGTGCGCGGCCAGCGCCGTGTTGCGCACGAGGGCGCCGATGCGCAAGCCGCCATCCTTCGTCGTCTCCACCTTGTCCAGCGCGAGGCCATTGACGTCGATCAAATGCGCGGGCGTCTCGATCTCCAGCTTCATCAGATCGAGCAGATTCGTGCCGCCCGCGATGAAACGGGCGCCGGGCGTAGTCAAGGCGGCTGCCGCCGCTTCGGCCGGCGTGGCGGCCTTCTGGTAGCTGAACACTCTCATGCCGGCCTCCCCGCCACCTCGGTGATGGCTTCGATGATGTTGGAGTAGGCGCCGCAACGGCAGAGATTGCCGCTCATGCGTTCGCGCAATTCTTCCGGCGTCACCGAGGGGGCCGCGTTCAAGTCCGCGCTGACGTGGCTGGGGATGCCCTGGCGGATCTCGCCCAGCGCGGCGACGGCCGAACAGATCTGCCCCGGGGTGCAGTAGCCGCATTGATAACCGTCATGCGCGATGAAGGTGGCCTGCATCGGATGCAGTTTCTCCGGCGTGCCCAGCCCCTCGATGGTGGTGACTTTCGCGCCGTCATGCATCACGGCCAGGGTCAGACAGGCATTGATGCGCTGGCCGTCGAGCATGACGGTGCAGGCGCCGCACTGGCCGTGGTCGCAGCCCTTTTTGGTTCCCGTCAGGTGCAAATGTTCGCGCAAGGCGTCGAGCAAGGTGGTGCGCGTGTCGAGTTCCAGACTGTGGCGCCGGCCGTTGACGTCGAGGCTGACTTTCATCAGGACGGGCGGCGCCTGTCCGGATTGGGCCGCGCTATGGGCCGCTTCGGCTGCCCCCGTCACGCCGGGCACGGCCACTGCCGTGGCCGACAGCGCGCCGGCGATCAGCAAACCGCGCCTGCCGGCATTGATGTGATTACAATCTGTCATCTCGCGCTTCCTCCTGGCTGTGGACTGGCTGGGCGGGCGCATGCAGGCCCGAAGCAGCAGTCTGGCGGCCGGATGCCTAAGCGTCTGTACGCGAACGAACGTTCAGCCTCAAGCTGCGCCGGGTCGTGCCGACGCCGCCCTGCGCCGCGTAGCCCGTGTGGCGGGCGCAGTGGTCGAGCGCCTGGCGCAAGGCCGTATCGACGTTGCGCAAGGACATGTCGTGCCGCTCGGCCACTTCCTGGCGGGTCAGCTCGTCCACGCGCAGCGCTTCGAGCACTTGCCGGTGGCGCCGCGGCAGCAGCTCGACGGCTTGCGCCAGGCGGCGCACGTCGTCCTGCAGCTCGGCCAGGCGCTCCGGCCCGGCCGCCGTATCGGCGAGGAAATCGACCAGGCCGCCAGCGCCGTCGCCACCGCCCTCGTCCGCAAACAGCCAGGCACGGTTGCGCCGCAGGCCGTCAATGGCCGCATTGCACGCCACGCGAAACACATAGGCGACGGGGCTGTGCGCCAGCGCCGCGCCGTCACCGGCCGCCAGCGCGCCCAGGCGCAGCCAGGCGTCGTGCAGGCTGTCGCTGGCCAACTCGGCGCAACCGAGGTGGCGCGCCAGGCGCCGGTGCAGGGCCGCGTAATGGCCCTCCAGCACCGCCTGCAGCCGGGCGCCCTGCCCCGGCACCGGCGTCGGCACGGGCGCCACGTCGTTGGCCGCCTGCAGGCGGGGCCGGATGGCGGGCCGGTAAGGGGCCATCCCCGCCATGCGCAAGGGCAAGGCGTTGGCCATGCCAAGCATGCCGGCCATCATGGCGACAACCTGCTGCGTTCCTGCGCCGTCAGCTGGCGCGTGGCCGATTCCGGCAGCGGGCCCAGGCCCAGCACGCGCACGGCGCTGCGCGGGTTGTAGTCGGCCGCCTCGGTGCGCGCGCCCTCCTGCGGCGCCGCTTGCGCGCTGTCCGGCGGGGCGTCGTTGCCAAAACCCAGCACGCGCACCGTAAACACGGACGGCTGCGCGGCGCGCGTGGCGGCGCGCTCGCGCCGCACCACGTCCTGCGCGGCGGCCGTGGCCTGCGTGGCGGCCGCGCTGGCGTTCGTCATGGCGGCCACGTTGACGGACGCCACCGTCGGCATGCCCTTCGCTTCGCCCTTGACCTGGATGTTCGCCGCGTTCACCACCGTCAGCGCGGCCAGGTTGACGCTGCCCGAGACGCGGATGCCCGCCTCGCCCGCGTCGATGGTGCCCAGCGGCGCCAGCAGGTCGACGTCGCCGGCCGGCACTTCCGCGATCGGCGCCAGCGTGGCGATGCCGGCGCCCGTGCTCGGCACGTCGGACGACAGGGTCACGTTGCCCCAGTTGTCATACACGCGCTTGGGCGGCGTGTAGATGATGGTCGACTTCGAACCGCGGCCCGCGTTGATGTCGCCCTGCGACGACCAGCCGAGGATATCGCCGCCGAACGTCGTCATGACGCGGCTCTGGCCCAGCAGGATGCTGCCGTGCGAGAACAGCTCGATATTGCCGCCGCCCTTGGTGATGACGCCCGAGGTCGACGGCGGCGCCTCGCCCTCGATGCCGAACACCTGCTTGCCGCCCGGCGTCAGCAGCTGGATGCCGCCGCCGAAGTTGGTGTGCACGTAACCGCTGCGGGGGAAATAGTCCCAGCGCTGCTCGCCATCATTGCGCACCGCGTACAGGCCGCGATACATGACGATGTCGCCCGCATAATCGATGGCCTTGCCGCTGGCGTCCTTGGCCGGCGCCAGGGCCGCGATGGCGTTGCGGCTGCGCAGGAAGCTGCCGTAGCGGGCGCTGTCCGCATCGTTGAACTCGCGCCCGCCCGCCTTCAGCTCCGCGAAATACACGTCGCGGGCAAAGACGCGCTGCTGCGGCTCGGGCAAGGCCAGATAAAAGGCCTGCGCCTCGGCGGCCGTGCCCTTGAAAGCATAACGCTCGGCCAGCCAGGTGGCCAGTTCGCCCTCGTACGATTTCACCACCTTGCCGGCCTGGCCAGCCAGCGGCACGCCCGTCTGGGCCACGTTGGCCGGGTCCAGATACGGCTTGACGAAGCGCAGGTAGTCGAGACCGGCCGCGCCCACGCCCGCCTGCATGGCGATGCCGGCGCCCGGGCGTTTGTCTCCGGCGACGACGGGACCGAGGCTGACGACGCTGCCCTTGTCCTGCATCAATATGTTGCGTCCGGCGCTGATGTCGAGCGTGCCGGGGCCGGCCACGTTGAAGGAGCTGTTCAGGATATCGCGCCCGGCCGAAACCACGGAGACGTCAAACGCATTGTTGTGCACGAACAGGTTGCTGATATTCCTGAAGCTCATGTCGCTGTTGCTGGCGCTGCCGTTACTGGCTTCCAGCTGCGCCGTGCCGCTGCCGACGATATCGCGGCCCGCCTTCATCCACACGGGTTGGCCACCCTCATACCAGGTGATGCCCGCATGCCTGGCGTCATGAAACGCGAGGATACGCCCGCTGTTTACGCCCACCAGGTCGCCCGTGACGGCATAGATGCGGGCCGTCTGCGTGCCGCTGTTGGCGGGGCCGGCCGAGGAATCGGGACCGAAGGCAAACAGCGGGAAGTTCCATTTCGCCGCTGGCGTCCCCGTGCTCGAGACATTCGTGGCCAGGGGATTGGTCTCATTCGGCCGGATATCCCAGCCCGTGAAGCCTGGCTTGAACGGCGTCGCCATGCTGTCGGCGGCGGCGCCGGACTGGCTGACGGCAAAACCGCCCGCGTAGATGGAATCGCTGGCCAGCCATTGCAGCTGGGCATTGGGAGACGGCGCCAGCAGCAGCGGCGGGCCATACGCGGATGCAGCACCCCAATCCGTGATGGTCTTGCCGTAGTACAAGCTGCCATTTGCGGCCGCGGCCCGCACGATGGACGGATAGACGGTGGCCAGATCGGTATCCGTGCCGACGGACGCCGACAGCGGCGTCATGTTGCCGCCGGCGGAGTAGAGGTCGAGCGCCGTGCGCGGCGTCCACAGGCTGAACCAGCTGTAGCCGTAGCCCTGCTCACCGGCCGCGCCGGTGAACGGCGTGGCATTGAACGCGGTCACGCGGCCGGGATCGGCCACATCCTGCAGCACCAGGTCGCCCAGCGTCGCCACGCTGAACGTGGCGTCGCCTGGCACCAGGGTCATGCCGCCCCGGGCCGTGGCGCGCGTGGCGCGGAAGGCATCGTAGGCGCGCGTTTCCAGCGGCACGTGATCGGTGGAGCGCGTGCCGTATTCCAGTTCCACGCTGCCCAGCTGCGCGGCCGACGTTTCCGCATGGCCACGCAAGTCGACCAGCGCGCCGTTCAGGTGGTTGCCACCGGCCTTGCCGGCGGGATTCAGGGCGCCGCCCACGCGCAGCTCCAGGTCGCCGCCGCCCGTCTGCAGCAGGCTACCATCGGCCAGCACGCGTCCCGTGCCGCCCACGGCCAGCAGCAAACCCTGCGAACGCGGGTTGATGCTGCCGTTATACGAACTGCCCGTCAGCGGGGCCAGCGCGCCCGCGTCGCCCGCCACCTCGGCGCGCACATTGCCGCCGCCCAAGGTGCCGAAGCCTGTAAAGCCCAGCACGGTATCGGCCAGCGTACCGCGGCCCACATAGCTGCCGAAATTGATCCACCACGCTGTCGGCTGAGGCGCGCCGCCCATGGCCACGCCGCCGCTGCCCTGGCGCCACAGCCAATTGCCCACTGCCACCGAATCGGCCATACCATCCACGGGAACGGGACGCAGGTTGATGGAACTGGCCGCGTCGATCAGCGAGCCGCTCAGGTCGCCCGCCACCTTCAGCAGCAGATTGCCCCCTGCTCCGGATACCAGGCGCGGTAGATGCTGTCGGCGCCGCCGTCGACCAGGCGTTCATGCGCGCCGTCGGAGTTGCCCAGCACCTTGCCGTCGGCATTGCGCGCGCGCGGCAGGTTGTACGGGTCGCCGGCCGCCGTCGGCGCGGACGACATGCCGGCCGTGTACACGCCATACAGGCTGTCCATGCGCAGGCTGCCGCCGCTGACCAGGTCCAGGTCGCCCGTGCCCGTGCGCAGCACGCTGTAGCGCAGGCTGCTCGCCTTGTAGTCAAACGTGGGGTTCGACGTGCCGCACCAGGTGGGGTTTTCCTCGCAAATGGTCGGCCACTGCAGCGCCACAGGGTCGAGCAGGTCGCCCGCCTTGACGCTCGGGTCGGCGAACTCTTCCGCGCCTGCCTTGGTCCACACATAGGCCACCTTCAACACGCACATGCTCGGGTCGCCGGCGCAAAATTCCGCCACAGTCTGACCGAACTGGCTGATGAATTCCTCGGTGATGGGTTCGCCCGCCACGATGCCGACGATGCCTTCCCGCTCGCCCAGCTCCTGCGCTTCCTTGGTCCAGTACTGCACGCCCTTCGGCGGGATCAGGATGCCGTACATGCCGTAGTGGCTGTCGGCCAGGCGCAGGGTGCCGTGGCTTGGGTGCGCCTGCACGCCGCGCGTGTCGGCCCCGTCCAGGTCGGCGCCGGCCACCAGGCGCATGCCCCACGCTTGCGAGCCTTCGGCCAGCATGGGCGCGACGGCCCACAGCTTGCCCTGGCTGCCCGCCACGTCCGGACGCAGCTGGATTGAATCCACATTGGGCATCAGCTTGACGTCGGTGCCGGACGGGATCAGCGACCCCACGGCCAGCGCCAGGTTGCCATTCAGTGCAAACACCGAGCGTTCGCCCGCCACGCCAGGCAGTGGCACGCCCTTGGGCCAGGTCATGGCGCGCACCATCACCGATTGCTTCAGTACGCTGCCCGCATCGAGGCGCATGCCGGCTGTCAAGGTCTGCGCCGTGGCCAGCACGGTGCCGGCCGCGTGGACGATATTGCCGGCGCCGTCGCGCACGGCGGCCGCCAGCACCGTGCCGGCCGGCACGGTGACGGCCTGGTCCAGCGTCGCGGCCACGGGCAGGCGCGTGTCGGCGAGCAGATTGAAACCCTTGACGGGCAAGTCGTAGTTAAGCGCGATGCCTCCCGGGAACAAGGTGCCATCGGCCACGGTCACGCCCTTGCCCGGCACGATGACGTCGCTGCCGTTGATGTCGCGCCCCGGCAGCAAGATCCAGCCCTTGTCATCCTGGGTGGCGGGCGGCGGCGCGAAGCCGTCGTTGATGCTGCCATAGATGCTCAAATCGCCGCCGGCGCGCAGCAGCAGGCTGCCCACCTCGCCCGAACCGCGCACATTTGTTGCGTGAAAGCGCGGGTTCAGGCTGGCGTAGCGCATGCCCGACAGATCCAGGTCGCCCCGCACCACCAGGTCGCCGTCTGGCGTCTTGCTGACGATATCGACGCCGGGACGCAAATGCAACGCGTCGGCATACGCGGCCGTGGCCAGACCCGCCAGCTTGATGTTGCGCAAGTTCGTGTTGGCCAGCGCCGCATCGATGAAAGCCGTGCTGTCCGCATGCTTGCCGTCAAGATATGCCTGGTTGATCACTTGGTAGGGGCGACCGCTGGCCGACAGGTCCGTGGCGTAGGCCGCGTCGTCATAGCGCTGCATGGCGTTGACGGCGATCGATTTCGCGCCGCGTATCGTCAAACCGCCGCCGGCCGCAATGGCGACGTCGCCGAAGGTGGCCGCATCAAGATCCGTGCGAACGCCGCCGCTGCCCAGGCGCGGCGCGCTCAATTCCACGGTGCCGCGCGCGGCGCCGTCGTGTTCGCCCTTGCCCTTGCCGGCCACGGCCGTCGTGCCGTGGCGCACGTCGATCTGCGCACCGCCAGCCAGGTCGAGTACGCCTTCGCCCGCGTTCAGTTCCACCGTGGCCCGGTTCGGGCTGTCGATGATCTTGCCATAGCTGTCGACGCGCAAGACCGTGCCATGCGCATCGAGCACGGCATTGCCGGCCAAAGTCAATCCATGCTTGCCGGCCAGGCGGATGCTGCCCACGCGCTCGCCGCTGGCATCGACGGCGCCGGCAACGGACAGCTTGCCGTTGTCGAGGGCCACCTGTACCTCGCCCGCCTTGAGTTCATTGCCGATGGTCAAGTCGCCCTGCTTCAGCTGGAAACTGCGTCCGCCCGTCACGCCGCCTTCATTCAAACGCCCGTTCAGCAACGCAAACTGGCTGTCCGGCGTGCCGCCCGCGCCCAGCGTCTGCGCGCGCACGTCCACGCTGCCCTTCTTGTACGGGACCATGGTGCCGCCCGCGTCGTAGCTGCCGCTGGCGCCGCCCAGTAACTTGCCTTGCAAATCGACCATGCCGGCCGCGCCATCGAGGGCCACGGCCTTCAGGCTGCCGGCGCGGTTGTTCACGGCCGACACGTCGATCACGGCACCGCTAGCTGCGCGGATATCGCCGGCGCGGCTGTCCAGCGTCACGTCGCCGCCCCAGCTGTATTTGTCCACGTCGAAGAAGGTGGACTTGCGGCCCGCCATGTCGATGCGCGCGCCGTCGGCCACGGTGATGTCGCGCTGGGCGCTGATCGTCAACTTGCCGCTAGGCAACACCACGGCCGTCGCCACGCTCACGCTGTCGCCGTTCAAGGCCAGCTGGGCGCCCAGTCCATCGGTATTCTTGACGGGCGCGGCTGGCGCCGTACCGGCCGGGGCCGCTACCGTCAGCGCGCCGCCCGCCGTGTAGCTGTGGGCGGAACCGGCGTCGCCCGTCAGCAGCGGCGTGCTGATGTTGAGGTTGCCGCCGCTGTACTGGAAACCCTTGCCCGTTTCATACGCGCCCTGCGCCTGGTAGACGGACAGGCTGCCCTTGTGGTTGGCCGTCACCTGGCCCGACGCCTTCAGGTTGACGTTGCCAAAACCCAGCGCCAGGCGGTCGAACGAGGCGACGCCGGCCGGCTGCGTGAACGGGCCGAAGCCGAAATCGATGCGCTGCGCTTCCAGGTTCAGGGTGCCGCTGCCCGTGCCGGCGCCATGCGTGATGACATTGCCGACCGGCGACAGGGCGCCGCCCCAGATCAGGTTGGCCGTGCGGATGGTCGCCACGGTATCGGCGCCGCCCTGGCCATACATGGCCGGCGTGGTCAGCACCAGACGCTCCAGCGTGGATTTCCCCGTGCTCTTGTCATAGGTATCGAGCACCACGTCGCCATAGAAATTGACGCTGTCGGCCGCGCTCAGCATCAGCGCCTGCAGGGCCGGCGCGCCCGTGCCGGTATCGCCGCGCAGCAGGCGTTCCAGCACGCCCTGGTTCATGGTCAGGCCGCTGGAACGCGTGCCGTTGGCCTGGGCCGCCGCCAGCGCCTCGCCGCTGCCCATGTTGATGGCGCCCACGGCCAGGCTCAGGTTGCGCGTGCCGTAGCGGGCCGTGTCGTCCAGCGCGAAACTGCCGTTCGTCGACAGCAGCAAGGTGCCTTCCGAGTACAGGCTCGCTGTTCCTTGGTCGGTGCAGGCGTCGTCGCACACGCCGATGCGGATGCCGCCGCGCGCCGTGCCGCTGGCCGGCGCCACGTTGAGCAAGCCGTTCGAGGCCGCCAGCATGTGCACGTCCGCGCGGCCCTTCTTGTAGATGAAGCCGTCGTTGGCGTCATACGCGGCCTTGCCCTTGCCCAGGGTGCTGATGCCGGCACCGGCGGCGATATCGATCAAGCCATCGCCCAGCAGATAACTACTGGGGTCCTGGGCGACGAGGAACACCTCGGGCGCCGACAGGACGGCCCCCGCGCGCAGGTAGATGGCGCGGGCCGAGTTGGCGCCGAAGTTCACGTAGTTGCCAGCCTGGCCATATTCCACCGATGGTGCATTGCCCAGCATCATGCGGGCAGCGCCTATATTGTTCAGGCTGGAGGCGCGCACGCTGACCAGCCCGGCGCCGCTGGTGGCGGGCGCGCCGTCGGCGAGAATTTCAATATCGCCGTTGGCGGTATTGCTCGACATCAGTATCACGGTGCCGCCATAGCCGCCCTCGGCGGCGCCAAATTTACCGGTGCCCTTGAACTGGAAGGTGTCCAGGCCGCCGTCCTGGAGCAGGGTCAGCTTGAGCGTTTTCGCATCGGACGGCAGCAGCGCGCGGGGGATGCCCCGCGTTTGCGCATCGGCCAGCGCGAATGCGGCATAGCCGGTCTCGTTGTACTGGGAATAGCTGCGCAGGACTTTGGCCGGCGTGAGTATCAGCTGGCTGGCCAGCGGCGCGCGGATGTCCGTGCCGGCGATCGACAGGGTGCCCGGCGCGGTCCAGGAACCGTTGCGCAGCGGCTGCGCCAGCGTGCCGGCACCGCCCTGGCCCGCCAGGCCGTTCAGTTCCACGCGGAAAGCACCCGGCAGCAAGGCATAGGTCGACGGCATCAGGGTGTAGGTGCCGGCGGCCAGGCCAGGCACGCCGCTGCCCAGCGTCACCTGCCGGCCGATGGCCGGATCGGACGCCGCCTTTTCTCCGCCGGCGGGCGCCTGCCGCGCCTGCACGCCCGGCACGATGGCGTACACGGGATTCGTTGCCAGGCCCGGCAGGACAAAGCCGCCGTTCGTTCCCACCTGCGCCAGCGGATGGTAGCGCGCGTCGGTCGAGCCGCCGCGCCCGGCGATGAAGCCGGCGCCCGTCAGTTCGCCGCCGCCGGACAGGTCGAGCAGCGCGCCCGGCCGCACGTCCACGGCCGCGCCCGCCAATTCCACGCCGTTGCGCAGGCCGCCCTGCGCATTGATGCCGCCCACGCCCATCAAGGCGGCCGGCTTGCCGTTGACGTTCCAGGTCTGGCCATCGACGGTACCGCCATACGGCATGACGAGGCCGGCGCCGCTGACGGAGGTGATACTACTTGGCAACAAGTTAACGGTCAGGCTCCTGTCGTTGTCATAGCCGGCCGCGCCAACCGCCAGGCGCCCCAGCGGCGCGCGCACGACGCCGCCCTGCTCGATATGCGCGGCCGCCAGTTCCAGCGAGCCGAAGGCGGAATACGGCATGGCCGGCACATCAGCCGTGCTGCGAGTAATGTTCAGGCTGCGCGTAGGGTCATAGCCAAGCTTGCCGTCGACGATGCCATAGCCGGCGCGCACGGCGGCGCCGGCGCCCGTTTCCGGGTACAGCTGGGCCGCAGCGAGGGTCATGTCGCCCGGCGTGGACAGCACCGTCGTCGCCTGGTTGCCATCCCAGCCCAGCGGCGACAGCAGGAAGCGCAGGTCGCCGCGGCTCGTCAGGCGCACGTCGTCCGACCGAATGTCGACCAGGCCGCGCACGTCGATCAGGTCGCCAGCTATGCTGACCTGGCCGGCCATCGGCGACTGGCCCGCCGTGCCCGGCGTGACATAGTAGTCGCGTCCTGCCGGCTTGACGCTGGCCAGGCGCACGTACGGCGCCGCGATGCCGACCTTCGCGCCGGGCTTGCTGCCTGGCGCCAGCACGGGCGCGCCATACAGCTGGAAGCTTTGCTGCAGCGTCAGCGACACGTCGCCATCGAAGGAGGCGGCGCCCAGCAGGGCCAGGTTGCCGAAGCCGCCCGCCTCCACTTGCTCCACCGAGTAGCGGCCATGGCCGTACTGCAGCGCCTGCGGCCCGTCCTGCGCCGCATCCCGCGCATGCACGCCGTCGGCCAGGTCGCTGGCAACTTTGTGCTGCGTCAACGCCAACTGGCGCCCCTGCAGCACCTTGTCCGTCGCCAGCGTTTTCAGGTAGACGGGCGTGCCCGTGGCCACGGACAGGCTGCCGCCCGCCGCGCCCGCGCCGCCCGCCCGGGCCAGCAGCTGGCCATCGAGGTACAAACCGTTGTTCGACGCCAGCGCGATGCTGCCGCCCGCGCTGGCCACGTCGACGGCCGCGCCGTTCACGTCCAGCACCGCGTGCGCACCGGAAGCATCCAATACGGCGCCATCGCGCACGACGACGAACAGGCTGGCCGCCGACGTGCTGCCCTGCGCATGGTCGATCTCGCCGCCGACGACGATGCTGCCGCCATCGATCACCTTGCCATAGCGCCGGCCCTGCGCGTCCGTGGCAGTGACGGCGCGCGACGCGACGTCGAGCACGGCGTTTTCGCCTATCCAGATGGAACGGCCATGGCCGGCCGCCTCCACCGCTTCGGACACGTTCACGTCGACGCCCACGCCGCCGAGGCTGATCTTGCCGCCCCACGCGTTCAGGCGCCCGTCCACCGTCAGCTGGCCCACGCTGGCCAGCTTGATGGACTGGCCCGCATCGACGCTCACCACTGCGCCCTTGCCTATCAGCAATTCGGCGCCGGCCATGTCGGCCGCGCCGGACTGGATATCGCCCACCTGCAGGGCCAGGCTGGCGCCCTTGCGCTGGGTCAAGGTGCCCTTGAGCGCGTTTTCCGTGACCTGCTCCGGCGTCCACAGGGCCAGTTTTTCATTGTCCACTACGCGCAGCACGGGCATGCGCACGTCCACCTGCGTGCCGTCTGCGACCGTCAAGCCTTGCTTGCCGACCAGGCTGTAGCTGGAAAAACCCTGCTCAAAAAAGGCGCCGCCCAAGTGCAGGGCGCCGGCCCCGGGTTTTTCAATATCGCCAATGACGATCTTGTTCGCCTGCAATTCCAGCTTGCCGCCGCCTTGCACGCCATGGCCGCGCAGTTGCGCGCCCTCGCCCAGCACCAGGTCCGATTTCGTTCCATAGCTGGCCAGAGTCACGTTGCCGCCCTTGCCGCCCTGCTGTTTCGCCTGCGACAGAACGGCCGCGCCCGAGCCGGCGTCGATCAGGCTGCCGCTGCCGATGCGCACGTCGCCGTTCGCCCGCAGCGACACACTGCCGCCATTGATATACGGCAGACCGGCGGCGGCCAGCGGATCACGCAGCACGTTGCTGAGCAGACCACTGGTATCGAGCGTGACGCCATCGGCCAGCACCAGCTTGCCCACGGCCCCGCCCGGGTTGACGAACGTATCGTTCATGCCCAGCGCGCCGACCTGGTTCAGCACATTGCCGGCCATGATGCTGCCGCCATGGCTGCGCAGGCTGGCATTGATGGCCAGGTCCTTGCCGAACAGGGTGATGTTGCCGCCGTCGGCCACCTGCAGCGCGCTGTCGACGGTGATCGCGCCTTTCGCGGCGAGGCGGATGGCGCCCAGCCCTTGCTGATTCAGCAAGCCCGTGTCGAGCAGCAGCTGGCCCTGGCGCTCTGAAGCCAGCACGCCTGTCACGTCGAGGCCGGCGGCGATGCCGTCCTGCACGCGCGTCAGGCGCACCTCGTCCATGACGGCCGACAGCGCATGCTGCAGCACGCCCGTGCGCTTGTCGAACATGGGCTGGTACTGGCCGACGATCAGCTGCCCCCGCTGCGCCGCGGCCAGCTGCGACTGCTGGTAGCCGTCGAGCAGGGCCTGCGGCGCCTGGGTCTGGCGCTCGCCCTGGAAGACGTCGCCCGCGATGCCCCCTTCCAGCACGGCCGAACCGGTGGCGACCACCAGCTTGCCCGCGTCGCGGCCCACCGTGTAGCCGTTTTCCAGGCGCTGTTGCGCCGCGATCAATGGATTGGCGTAGAACGCGCTGGCATCCTTGCCCCAGCGCGCATGCTCTTCCTCGTAGCCCTTGTACACGCCCGCGTACGGCAAGTCGGCCGGCGCGCTGCCCGCCTCATGCAGCTTGCCGTCCGCGCCTTTCAGCCAGGTCTGGCGCAGCGCGCCCGTCTGCACGTCCAGGGTGCCGCCCGACAGGTTGATGCTGGACCCTGCCTGCGTGACGACGTCCTTGCCGCCGAAGGTCACCGTGCCGCCCTGCGCCATCCATTCGCTGACGGAATGGCCCTGCGTGCCCAGGTAGCCGGCCACTTCCAGCAAGCCGCCGGCCGTGTACCAGCGGTCGCTGTCGTAGCCGTTCGTGCCCTTCGGTACGAACACCAGCTTGCGGCGGTCGACCCAGATACTGCTGTTGAGCAAAGCCTTGCCGTCGCGGTTGACGGGCGCGTCGCGCTGCTCGTTGCCCTGCACGTTGATCTCGACATTGTTCGCCTCCATGGCCACCTTGACGCCCACGGCGCCGGAGACGTCGAGCTGGGCGCCGTCGCGCAGCAGGCTGCGGCTGGCGGCGTTGACGGCGATCTGGCCGCCCGTGGCCAGAGTCAGCGAGTCGCCCATGAATTCCACCGTGCCGGCGCTGCCGATCTCGATGCGCGACTGGTCGCGGCGGTCGTTGACGGCAACGATATTTTCCGTCGCCGTCACGGCCGGGCCGCGCATGGCGTCGCGCTGGCTGTCGAGCGCCGTCGTCTTGCCGTCGTCCTCGATGACGATGGCCGTGGTGGCGCCCCGTCCCACGGTGACGGCCGCGTCGCTGCCCAGGGCGTTCAGGTGGATGGTGCCGCGCGTGGCTGTCGTCGTCGTGGCCAGCACGACGCCTTCCTGGCGCACGTCGCGCCCGGCCAGGGTGACGTCGCCTTCGCGCGCCTGGATCAGGCCCGTGTTGACGACCTTGCCCGCCGTGCTGCCGGCCGCGAACTGCGGCGTGACTTCGCTGCCGCGCGTGGTCGACAGCGGATTGCCATCCGTGCCCACGCCTTTCTTAATGGTAAAACTGTCGCCGGCGGCCAGCAGGGCCTGACCCTTGGGCGTGGCGATCTCGCCTGCCTGGTGCACCTCCTTGCCCAGCAGCATCACGTAACCGCCGCCTTCCGTGCTGCCCTTGGGCGCATTGCTGGCAAGGCGCGCGCCCGCCTGCACCTGCACCTTGCCGCCCGCGTCCGTAAAAGTCGTGGCGCCGGCCGTGCCGGGGCTGTAGATGCCGTTTTTCTGGAATTGCGCGTCGCTGATGCGGGCCGCGGCCGCCACCAGGCTGCGCGTGTCGACCTGGCTCGTGCCGCTAAACACGATGCCGTTACGGTTGACCAGCAGCAGCGTGCCGTCGGCCTTGATCTGGCCCTGGATCTGGCTGGGACGCGATTGCGGATCGTTGACCCGGTTCAGCACGGCCCAGTCCTTCTGCTGCTGGAACGTCAATGTCGTATCCTTACCCACATTGAATGTTTCCCAGTTCAGGATGGCCTTGTCCGCCGTCTGCTGCACCACCACGGCCGTCTTGCCGTTCGCCACCGTCTGCACGGGCGATTGGGCATTGAGCCAGCCGGCGGTCAGGCTGTTGGTGTCGACCTGCAAGCCGCCCTGCGCCAGGCCGTTCGGCGCGCTGGCGCCGCCGGCGGCACTCTGGCGCGCCTGCGCCTGGGCCGCTTGCTGCGCGGCGATGGCGCGCGCGGCCAGGTTCAGGTTGTTGAGCGAACGCTGCAACTGCTGATTGGCCTGCTGTTGCTGGCCCTCGGGGCGGCTGCCCAGCGGCAGCGGCTGGCCATTCGGCAGGCGGCCCGAGCTGGCCGCCGTATTCTGGTTCGCCCCCTTGGCCGCGAACCAGCCGCCGCTGAACGCCTGCTGCGCCCGCGCCGGCGTGGTAAATGCGCCCGCCATCAGCATGGTGGTCAGTGCGTAAGCGAGCGGCGTGAGCCGCAAGCGGCTGCCCAGCGTGGAGGACCGCTGCGCGCCCGTGTCGACGGTCGGGACTGGGCGCTGGGCAGTGTGAAGCTTGGTCATGGCAATGGTTTCCTGGCTAGAGAGTAGGGAACGGAGCCTGGCGGTAGCGCAGGCGTCCATGCCTCCATGACGTAGCTGGGCGGCGGAAGGGATAATGTTTTTGAAAAAATATTTGGATTCGCCTGCCGCCGGGGCATCCGGCATCCGCTGAAATCAGCTCAGCAAGACGATGCCGCCTGGCAGGCTGGTCATTTGCGCGCCCGTCAAGTCGCGTATCATCGCCAGCGCGCCATCCATCTGGCGGATGGAAAAGCGCATGCGCACGAGGCGGCGGCCCAGTTCGGCATTGCGCAGCAGCACGCGGCCGGGCCGGTAGCGGTTGATTTCATCGACCACTTGGGACAGCGGCTTGCCGGCGAATGACAGCGCGCCCGTGCGCCAGGCGCTGGCCTCCTCGGCCGGCGCGGCCGTGGCCGCCTGCACGTCCCGCTCGTCGTAGACCAGCTGCTGCCCCGCATCGAGAGTCAGGCGCCGCTGTTGCCAGACCACCTCCACGGCGCCCGCCAGGCAGGTGACGCAGACGGCGTCGTCCGTGTGGCGCACATTGAAGCGGGCCGACTGCGCCAATAAACGCCCCGCGCCCGCCAGCACCGACACGGGCTGGCGCGCGCCGCTGGCGAGGATTTCCGCTTCGCCGCCCAGCAGTTCGATCGCTTCCGGCGCCCGCACATCGATGCGCGTCTGCGTATTCATCTGCACCGTCATCTGCCGCGACAGGGCCAGTTGCCGCTGTTCGCCCGTGCCCGTGCGGTAGTCGGCATTCAATTCCTGCAAGGATGGCCAGGCGCCCAGCGGCGGACGCAGGGCCAGCACGGCCACGCCGGCCGCCAGCGCGCCGCCGAGGAAGGCGCGCCGCCCGGGACGGAGGGGAAACGCCAGCACGTTCGCCTGCGGCGGCGCGGCGGCGCGGGTCAAGGCGGGGTCGAGCGCCTGCCACACCTGCCTGAGTTCGCGCCAGGCGCGCGCATGCGCGGGCTGCGCGCGCACCAGGCGCGCAAGGCGTCGGCGTCGGCCTGCGTGAAATCGTCGGCACGCAGGCGTGCCCACCAGGCGGCGGCTTCCCGGCCGATGGCAGTGTCGTCATGTTCAACTAGGTCGCGTGGATCGCGGTCGGGAGCGGTCATGGGATTCATCAATATTTACGGCGGCCCGACACATCGCTGCGCTGGGCCGCATCGGCGTCGGCCATGCACGTTTTACAGTGTTGCATGGCGGCCTGCAATTCTTTCTTCACCATCGCCACGGAAATGCCGAAGCGCTCGGCGATCTCCGCATTGAGCATGCCGTCGATGCGCGCCGCCGTCAGGATGGCGCGGCGGCGCGGCGACAGACCCGCCAAGGCCGCGTCGAGCGCCTGCACGTCGAGCCGCGCCGAGACGATGCGGGCCGGGTCGCTGATGTCGTCGCCGGCCTCGTCGGCCATGTGCATCAGCTCTTCGCGTTCGCGCTCGGTGACGATGATGCGGTCGCGGCGGTAGGCGTCGGTGGCGATATTGGCCGCCATGCGCAGCAAATAGGCGTCGGGATTGTGGACGGGCGCGGCGGCGGGACCCGGCGCCACCATCGCTTCGAGGCGCAGCCAGGTTTCCTGCAGCGCATCGGCCGCATGGTGCTTGCAGCCGACCACGCGCTCGAGGCGCCAGCGCAGCACGGCGTAGCGCGAACTGAGGTGGCGTTTGAGCTTGGTGCGCAGGTCGGGCATGCTCATGGCGCGGAAATTCCCTGCGCGCCGGCGGCGCAATCGGCTTCGCTGCCCGGCCCTTGCGGCAGCAGCAGGATGGAGACGGGCTGCGGCATCGACGGCAGCGGCGCCGCGCCCACGCGCATGCCCAGCACCACGCGCGCGATCGCCGTGTCGCGCGCGCGCAAGCCCGTGCTGTCGAGCAGGTGCACGCGGTCCACCACGCCGGCGCGGTTCAGATACAGCTGCAGCGCCAGGCGGTAGCCGCCGGGGCGCGTCTGCGCGGCGCGGCACAGCAATCCCAGCAGCACGTGCTGCAGGCGGCTGACATAGGCCAGATGATCGCCGCCGCCCTGCACGGCGCCCGGGATGTCGACGGCGGCCACGACGGCGGCAGGCGGCAGGTCCGCGGCGGCGGCTGAAGCCGCGGTCGGGGCATACACGATGACGGCTTGCGCGTCGGACAGGCGCGATTGCAGCCCCGTTCCTTCCAGCAAGACTTGCAGGGCCGCTCCGGCCGCATAGGGGCCGCGCACGGCGGCCGACTGGCGCCGCGCGTAGCGCTGGTCCATCAGCACGGCGATGCCCGTGCGGCGGCTGTACAGGTCGAGCGCATCGCCGAGGTGTTGCGCGGCGATATCGAACTGCAGCACGGCGCCGTCGGCCGGCTGCGCCCGCGCGGGCCCCACCGTGGCCAGGAAGCCCAGCAGCACCAGGCATCCGGCCAGCGCAAGCACATGGACGGATGCCGGGCTGCCTGTCATATCGCTCTCTTGTCGCTATCGTGTGAGGAGGGAAACAGGACGCAGGACGGTGTTTCAAATGAAGCATCCTTGCGTCAACTGCAACAGACTACACAGCAAACATGACGGCTTCGTGACATGCTTGTCACCAATAAATTTCGTCATGCGGGACGCCGGGAACAGGCTGGATTTCGGCTACACTGGCTGTCACTTTCCCTTTCAGACGCCTGATGATCGAAAAGAATCTGCCCGAGCTGGTCATGCTGAAGCGCCTCATCGACGAAGGCGGCAGCCACCTGGAAGTGGCCGCGCCCTGCAGCATCGCCATGGATGGGCGCGAATTTCCCGTGTATTCGATCGCCATGGGCAATCCCAGCCCCGACGTACCCGTGCTGGGCTTTTTCGGCGGCATCCACGGCCTCGAACGCATCGGCACGCAGGTACTGCTCTCTTTCCTGGAAAGCCTGGTCGCGCGCCTGCGCTGGGACGCCACCCTGCACCAGCAACTGGAAAGCATGCGCCTCGTCTTCATGCCGCTGGTCAATCCGGGCGGCATGTGGCAGGCGACGCGCTGCAATCCGCAGGGAGTGGACCTGATGCGCAACGCGCCGCTGAGCGCGCGCGAAAAAGTGCCCTTCATGCTGGGCGGCCAGCGCTACAGCCCCCGCCTGCCCTGGTACCGGGGCGCGGCGGACGGCCCGATGGAGCGGGAAAGCCAGGCCGTGTGCGATCTCGTCGAGCGCGAACTGCTGTCGCGCCAGTTCAGCATCGCCCTCGATTGCCATTCCGGCTTCGGCTTGCGCGACCGCATCTGGTTTCCGCACGCCCATACCAAGGTGCCGATCGAACACCTGGCCGAGATCGGCGCGCTGGAAGAACTGTTCAGCCAGAGCTACCCGAACCACAACTATGTGTTCGAGCCGCAAAGCCTGCAATACCGCACGCATGGCGACCTGTGGGACTATCTGTACCTGAACGGCACCAGCTACACGGGCCGCGTGTTCCTGCCGCTGACGCTGGAAATGGGCTCGTGGCTGTGGGTCAAGAAAACCCGCGCCAGCTGTTCAACCGGGTCAGCATCTTCAACCCCACGGCCGCGCACCGCCTGCAGCGGGTGCTGCGCCGGCACCTGGTGTGGTTCGATTTCCTCATGCGCGCCGCCAGCAGCCATGGCCGCTGGATGCCGGAGGGCTTGCTGCGCAAGGCGCAGCGCCGGCGCGCCCTGGCGCAATGGTACGAAGCATGACGCCGCCCACCTGGGTTTTATTGCGCGGGCTGATGCGCGAACAACGCCACTGGGGTACCTTTCCCGCCACGCTGGCGCGCACCCTGCCCGGCGCCCGCATCGTCACGCCCGACCTGCCCGGCAATGGCACGCGCCACGCGCAGGACAGCGCCACCCGCGTGGCCGCCATGGTGGAAAGCTGCCGCCAGGAACTGCTGGCGCGCGGCATCCCCGCGCCCTACCACTTGCTGGCCCTGTCCCTGGGCGGCATGGTGGCTGTCGAATGGGGTCACCGCTATCCGCAGGAAATCGCCCGCTGCGTGCTCATCAACACCAGCATGCGGCCGTTCAGTCCGTTTTACCGGCGCCTGCGCTGGCAAAACTATGGCACCCTGCTGCGCCAGCTGCTGGCCGGCGACCAGCGCAGCCAGGAAAGTCTGATCCTGCGCCTGACGAGCCGCCGGCATGCGGGCGGCAACCCCGCGCTGCTGGCCGACTGGCTCAGTTACCAGCAGGAATACCCGGTCAGCCGGCGCAATGCGCTGCGCCAACTGCTGTCGGCCGCCCGCTACCGCGCCCCGGCCAGCCGTCCGGCCATGCCCGTGCTGGTGATGGCCGGCGCGCAAGATCAATTGGTCGACCACCGCTGCTCGCAGCGCCTGGCGCGCGCCTGGCAAGCCGATTGCCTGATCCATGGCGAGGCCGGGCACGACTTGCCGCTCGACGAAGGCGAATGGGTGGCGCAGTCGGTGGCGCGCTGGCTCGGGGAAGAATTGACGGAGCAGGGCAGAACGGCACAATTATCATGAAGATAATAAGCAGGCATACAGAGCAACTAGCAGCGCTGGCGGAGGCCGGCGTGCAGGAGCGGATTTTCCCGGGCGCGGCCTGGGCCGTGGGCACCGTCGATCACGGCGTGGCGGGCGCGGCCGGGCGGCTCACGCCCGAGCCAGCCAGCGCCGCGATGCAGCTCGACACCCTGTTCGACATCGCGTCGCTGACCAAGATCGTCAGCGTCTGGGCGCTGACGGGCCGGCTGGTGAAGCAGGAACGCCTGGCCCTGGACAGCCGGCTGGCCGACCTGCTGCCCGGCACGCACGGCCATGCGCTGGCGCCCGTCACCATTTTCCAGCTGCTCACGCATACGGCCGGCTTGCCGCTGCGCGCCCGCCTGCGCGCCAGCTACGGCGAGGTGTACGACGACATCGTGCGCGGCGTGCTGCGCGAGCCGCTGGAAGGCATACCAGGCCAGGCTGTCGACTACACGGACCGCGCGGCCCTGATCCTCGGCCTGGTCATCGAACGGCTGCTGGGCATGCCGCTGGACCGTGCCCTGGAACAGCATGTGCTGCGGCCGCTGGGCATGGCCGCCACGGGCTACGGCCCGCTGGCGCCACGCTCCGGCCAGCTGGTCGCGCCGACCGAGTATTGCGAACAGGCGGGCGCCCACCTTGCCGGCGTGACGCATGATTTTTCGACGCGGCTGCTGGGCGGCGTATGCGGCATTTCCGGGCTGTTTTCCAACGTGCCCGACCTGCGGCGCTTCCTGCAGGCGATGCTGGCGCAGGAGCGGCATGGCGAGGTGTTCGATGCCGGCTGGGTGCGTGATTCGCTGACGGTGCAAACGGGTTCCCTGAACCCGTCACGCGGCCTGTTCTGGCACCCGGCGGCAGGCACGGAGCCGCACGATGACGTCTGGTGCCACCAGGGTTTCACCGGCACGGCCCTGTGGATCAGCCGCCGGCGCGGCCGCTATGCGGTGCTGCTGACGAACAAGTTGTACTACACGCGCGATTCCGCCCGGATCAACGCGCTGCGGCACGCTTTCATGCGCTGCGCCTTCGGGCTCTGAACCCGCGGCTGGCGCACGCGCAGGCGTCCGGCCGGATCGCCGGCCGAAATCCGCAGCAGTGCCTGAGCTCGCCCAACGGCACGCCCCTCCACCTTTCCTGACATCCCCTCATCCAGCGGTTTACTACCTTATCCGGCGCTCCAGCGGAGCCATGTTGTATTAAGAATTTAGCGATGTGCTTTAAGACCAGTCCTATTTTTCCGCCCTTTCCCGCTCGGTATATTTGAAGTCGCCCATTGGGAAAAATACAATATTTCCATGGGTACTCGCCGCCAACGTATCAAGCCATCCTGGTGCCATACCAGGCACCGGAATGGCCAGGCGGCGAGTCACGTTATTGGCTACCACAACAACGACTACCTATAACCAAAGAGGGTGCAATGTTACTCAACGAAAAAAACTCGTCGTACTGGTTCGACTGGCAATGGCGACAGCCGCCGGTTTCAGCATCGCGGGGCAGGTACAGGCGCAGCAAGCAGGTGCGGACGCTCCCGCCATCCAGGCGGACGCGACGGACGCGGCGGACAAAGCCCCCACGCAAAAAGTCTACGTCACAGGCTCGAACGTGCGGCGCATCGAACTCGAATCGGCCTCTCCCGTGCAGATCATCACGCGCGAGGAACTGACGCGCGGCGGCGCCACTTCCTCAACGAGGTGCTGCGCACGATTTCAGCAAATATGGGGGGCGTCAATGAAAACAAGACCAACGGTTTCACGGCCGGCGCCGCCGGCATGAACCTGCGCGGCATCGGCAGCCAGGCGACCTTGATGCTGATCAACGGACGTCGGCTGGCGGCGTATGCGCAACCGGAATTCCAGACCACCTTCGTCGACCTCAATTCCATCCCGGTCGGTGCCGTCGAGCGCATTGAAATCCTGAAGGATGGCGCCTCGGCGATCTATGGTTCCGAAGCGATGGCCGGTGTGATCAACATCATCCTGCGCAGCAGTTACGAAGGCCTGGAACTGAGCGGTTCGCTGGGTCAGTCCAGCCGCGGCGATGGCGAACAACAGCGCGCCACCATCAGCGTCGGCAAAGGCAGCCTGGTCAAGGACCACTTCAACGCCTATGCCACGCTTGACGTGCGTTCGCGCAAGGAAATGTATCTGCACAAGCGCGATGCCTATCTGGGCACGGATGATTTGCGCGCCTGGGGCTACAAGGACAACCGCACGCTGTACACCTACCCCGGCAACCTTTTCTGGACCGACAAGGCCACCGACCGCTATGTGATGCGCACCCTGGACAATCAATGTCCGGCGGACCGCCTGGTGCCGGCGTCGGGGATTCTGGAAAAGAATGCGTTGGGGCAAGCCTGCGTCTTCGACAATGCAAAGGATAGCACCGTCAACGCGGGCGGCAAGACGGACCGCATCGGCCTGACCAGCAGGGTTACCTGGCAGGCAAACGCCAGCACCACCGTATTCGGCGAATTCATGTTGAACCGGAACACCGCGACGGTCACTGGCATCCCGCACTGGTTCGCCGGGCAAAATGGCCAGCCGACCCTTAGCCTGCCCATTACCCACCCACAATACCCGAAAGAACTGATCGGCCCTGACGGCAAGACCCTGGCCGGCGGCAATGGCACGGTGCGCGTGCGTGCCTCGCTGCGCGATTTCCCTTCCCAGGGCATGAAGAATACGACCGATTTCAGCCGCTACCTGGCAGGCGTCAAAGGCGACTACAAGAACTGGGATTGGGAGACAGCCGTCCTTTTCACCGGCAGCAAAGTCCAATCACACAATAGCAGCGCCATTCTGACCGCCCCCTGGCCAAGGCCTATCACGAAGGCCGCTTTATCTTTGGCGGCGGCAGTGCCAACGAGGCGCTGTACCGCACAATAATAAGCAGCACCGACAGTACATTCAAGTCGTCCCTGGCACAAATCGACGCCAAGATTTCCGGTGAATTGTTCACGCTGCCCGCGGGCGCCGTGGGTGTGGCGCTGGGAACGGAATTCCGGCGCGAATCGCTGACCACCTCGCCCGATCCCCGCTCCATTGCCGGCGAACTCTTGCATCAAGCGCAGTCGCCTCCTGGCCTCTCGAACAGCCGCCATATCGCCTCCGTGTTTGCCGAAGCCACCATTCCTCTGGTGAAGAATCTGGAAGCGAGCCTGGCGGCAAGACACGACCGCTATTCCGACTATGGCAGCTCGACGACGCCAAAGCTGGGCTTGAAATGGTCGGTCACGCCCGCATTCATGCTGCGCGGTACGTATGCGGAAGGCTTCCGCGCGCCCACGCTGGTAGAAAATTCGACCGACATACGCAATGCCTATCTCACGTACAAGGATCCAGCCCGCTGCAATACCAATTTCAAGCTGGGCTGCAACAGCAACTTTGCGTATCGCAGCGGGGCCAACAAGGATCTCAAGCCGGAAACGGCGAAAAGCGTCACCCTCGGCATGGCCTGGGAACCCAGCAGCGCATTCCTGAGCACGCTCGATGTGTGGCAGATTAAACGCGATAGCGAAATTTCCACCTTGAGCCTGTCGAAAGTGCTGGATAACCCAGCGGGCTACGCCAACAATCCTGCCGTGGCCGTCGTGCGCGCGCCGCTCTCGTCAGCCGATCAATTGGCAGGCGCGACTGCGGGCGAAATCACCGCCGTTACCATGCTGCTGACCAATTTGGCAGTGACACAGGTCCGCGGCCTGGACTTGAAGATGGTGGGCAGGCTCAACCTCGGCGAATACGGCACCCTGCATCCGCAGCTGAACCTGAGCCATACCCATTCATACCAATATGCCGCATCGGTGAACGACAAGCCTAGTCAGCAGGCTGGTCTCGCAGGGCTTCCCACCGTGCAGGGCAATCTGGGCGTAGCCTGGAAAAAGCCGCCTACCAGCTATCGGCAGATGTGGATTTTACCGGCAAGATGTCGTCTTTTACAGACCGAAGCCAACCATGCAAACTGGCAACAGAAGGTTATCCCGCCTTATGCAAAGGCATTGCCTCGTTCACCGTCTTCAATCTGGGCGGCAGCTACTCCGGTTTCAAGAAAACCAAGCTGAGTCTTGCGGTGCGCAACGCCTTTGACCGGAAATCGCCATTCTATCCAAATGGTGGCTCTAACTTCATTTCCGGCTTGCATAGCGCAATGGGACGCTACGTCCAATTGACGGCCGATTACACCTTCAAGTAACGCAAGGGATCAAGGCGCGCCAGTTCTGGCGCGCCTTGTCTGCTGCAGGCGGCCTGGCTGGCCAGGCCGCCATACCCGATGTCACTGCACATTCTGACTGGAAAAATAAGTGAAATACACTCCCACTCTCACGCTACTCACCTTGCTGCTTGCCTGTGGCGGCATGCATACGAACTTCGCGCACGCCGACGAGACGATTCCCATTGCGGATTTTTTCAAGAAAAGCGAATTTAGCGGCAGCCCCCTTCTATCGCCCGACGGGCTGAATCTTGCCGTGCTCACGCCCCGCAACGGACGCTTCGTGCTGGCCATTATCAACCTCGAGACGCGCGCTTCCACTGTCGTGGCCTCCGATCCGGACTGGGATGTCACCAGTCCGCTGTGGGTGAACAACCAGCGCCTGGTGTTCAGTATCAGCAAGGGCAGCAGCGAAGTGATGGAAAAACAGACGGGCGGCGGCTTGTTCGCCGTCAACCGCGACGGCAGCGCTTTCCGCATTCTGGTAGCCAGCGTCAAGGACGCCATGAGCAGCGGCAAGCCCTACAAACCGGTACAGGTATTGAAGCGGGTTGGCGACGGCAGCAACGATCTGATTGTCTCCAATAACGAGCGCGGCCGCGGGGCCGACCTGGGCGCCAGCGACGTTTTTCGCATGGACACGACCACTGGCCGCAAGACCTTGTTGACATTTGATAATCCCGGCGCCGTCAGCGACTGGCTGCTCGATCATGACAACGTGATCCGGGTAGCCTCGGCCATGAGCGTGGAAGATGGCAGCAAGCGCATCAAGCAGACCGTGTATTACCGCGAAGACGACAAGGCGCCGTGGAAACCCATCTACCAAGCCTATGCCGCTGAAGGCAAAACCATGAATCCGCTGGGCTTCGACTTCGACAACAAGACCTTGTTTGTCGCTGGCCGCTTCAACGGCCGCGACAAGGCCGGCATCCATATCTGGGATTTCTCCGGTAATAAGGCCGGGGATTTGATTGCCGAGGATGCACTAGTCGATGTCAATGGCGGCTTGCTGTTCGACTTTGCGCGCAAGAAAATCATCGGCGTGCAGGTGGATGGCATGAAGCCGACGAAGCACTACTTCGATCCGGAATATGCACGCCTGCAGGCGTCGCTGAACGCCAGCTTGCCCAACGAAGAGGTCAAGTTCCAATGGCGTGGCGACCACGCGGTCGTCACCGCCACGGGTGTCAATAATACCGGCAAGGTGTATCTGTTCGACACCCGCAAGAAGACGCTGGAATCGCTGTACAGCATGCAGCCCATATTGGACGGCAAGAAACTCTCCGAGCAAAAGGTCATCTCCTACCAGGCACGCGACGGACTAAACATTCCCGCCTACCTCACCCTACCGCAGGGACGTCCTGCCAAGGCGTTGCCGCTGGTCGCCTACATCCATGGCGGACCGCATGCGCGCGACCATTTTCACTACGATCCCTTGACCCAAATGCTGGCCTCGCGCGGCTATGCCGTGCTGCAGCCGCAATTTCGCATGTCGACCGGTTTTGGCTGGAAACACCACACGGCGGGCTGGAAGCAATGGGGGCTGGCCATGCAGGACGATATCACGGATGGCATCGAGGAGCTGGTCAGGCAAGGCATCGTCGACCGCAAGCGCGTGTGCATCATCGGCGCCAGCTATGGCGGTTACGCCACCATGTACGGCCTGGTGAAAAACCCCGACCTGTACCAATGCGGCATCAACTGGGTCGGCGTCACCGACGTCAAGATGCTGTTTACCGTCAACTGGTCCGATATGTCCACCCCCTACATGGACGATCTTGGCGCCAAGATGCACGGCGATCCGAAGACCGACGACGCGTATTTCCAGAAGGCCTCCGCCATCGGCAATGCCGCCCGCATCAAGGCCCCCGTGCTGATGGCCTACGGCAGCGAAGACGTGCGCGTGCCGCTGATTCACGGCGAGAAAATGCGCGACCAGTTGCGCAAGCAGGGTAATACCGTCGAGTGGATGGTGATGACGGGCGAGGGCCATGGCTGGGTCAAGGAAAGCAACCGGATTCTCTGGGGCGAGACCGTATTCCGCTTCATCGACCGTTATATTGGCCCGGGAACGGCACGCTAGCCGGGCAAACTGGCCGGTCAGTCATGACGGCCAGCCTCGGCGGGGCGGCGCTGGCGCGGCGCCGCTTTTCAGAACAGTCCGATTCCCCGCTGAAATCGCCATCCCTATACTTCCTCCATCTTAATCCGCCGGAAAAACCGCCATGAGCGCCACCGTGTATGCCATTCCTTCCATCACGGTGCGTCAGCGCCTGCCCTTGTGCCTCAGCATGCCCGGCGCCGTGCAGCAGAAATGCCAACAGCATCCGCAAGCGCTCAAGCAATGTCCCCCGGCACGGCCCGGCGACGCCGACGTTGTCCATGCGATATGCTCCGGCGAGGGCCTGCGCGTGCTCTACCAGCCCCAGTATGACCTGCACAGCCGGCGCATCGTCAGCGCGGAAGCACTGCTGCGCTGGCAGCACCCACGGTACGGCGATGTACCGCCGGCGGTGCTGATTCCCATGGTCAACCGGCTCGGCCTGCATATGCAGCTATTCGACCGGGTCGTCAAGGAGGTCATCGATGTGCTGCGGCACCTGCGCCGTCAAGGTGCCGACGTGCCAGTTGCCGTCAACGCCTCGATCGATACCGTGTGCGCGCCCGGCATGGCAGATATGCTTGCCACAAGAATGTGGGATGCCTGCCTGCCGCCGCGGCTGCTGAAAGTCGAAGTCACCGAAGACCTGCCGGTACTCGATGAACTATGCCTGTCGGGCTGCCTCAACACGCTGCGGGCGAAGGGATTTCCCCTGTCGCTCGACGATTTCGGCGCCGGCTCCGCCACTTTCAACGTCCTGTTCAAGATGCCTTTCGACGAAGTCAAGATCGACGGCGCCTTTATTCGCGACATGGAAACCAATAGCCATTCGCATGCCATCGTCGCCACCCTCGTTTCCCTGGCACAGAAGCTCAATCTGAAACTGGTGGCCGAAGGCATCGAAAACGAATCCGTGCTGACGGCATTGCTGGGCATCGGCTGCCGCATCGGCCAGGGCTATGCGCTGGCGCGCCCGATGGAGCGCGAGGATTTTATTCAACATCAGCTTGCAAGACTGCCTGCAATGGCGATGAAGGCAACGCGACATGACTGATATGACCGGATTATTACCGCATGCCTTGGCCGCCGAGACCAGGGGCGGCGAGGCAGCCGTCCACACGAATGATGGCGCGGCGCTGGTCGAGCGGCTGCTCACGTACATGGGACTGCGCAACGACGCCTGCCTGGCGCGCGAGCTGGGCGTTCCGCCCTTCTCGATCAGCAAGCTGAGAAAAGGAAGCACTGCAGTCGATACCGACATGCTGATACGCATGCACGAGGCATCCGGCCTGGCCATCGGCGAACTGCGGGAACTTGCGAGGACCCGGCGCTGAGCCGTGGCCGGTCGCACTTTCACGCAAAAACGGCGCGCTCTCACTGGCGCGCCGTTTTTGTTTGAACCTGCCTGCATGGCGGTGTTGGCAATCCCCGCCCACCGGACGGCAGCACTACTGATCAATCAGTGCATACGTCGCCACCGCATTGGCGCGGCCAACTGCCACTTGCCCCCCGGTCGTTTTCCGATAGCGCGCTGCCTAGCTTGACTCCGTCGACAGTCGCGAAAAAAGATGGCTATGTCACCGTCAAATGTGGGAACTCGCCCAGTGTTGCCTTCAATAATGTTTCTGGGGAGCGGATGCGCCCGGCGTCCAGTATCCAGCGCCACCCCAGGTAATTCGGCAGATAACGGCTGGCCACGCCATGGAAGATGCGCAGCCAGCCGCGCAAGCGGCTGTGATACGCGTTGACGTTCTGCACGTGGGCGGCGCCCTGCACGCAGATGCCGGCACGCAAGTTGACGGCCTGGTGACTGATGCCCGCTTCACGCGCGAAGGCGCGATAGGCAGCGTGGCCGTCGGTCATCAGCAAGACGTCCTTGTCGATCACGGGTGGCAGGCAAGCATGCAGCTGCGCCTTGGTCAGCGCCCCTTTTCCCGCGACGAAATCGAGGGTTTGTCCCGTGCGGTCGCGCGGGGTGCACCCGCACGGCACGCAACGGTAGCGCTGCAGTCCGTGCGCATGACCGTGCCGGTGCGCATGGCTGCTGTTGCAGGCGGGACAGTGTAACCGCTGCCGGGCCACGCTTTCGATATGTACAGTCAGACAGCCGGGGCTGGGGAAGATTCCTTGAATTCCCCTATTTGTCGGGGACAGAGCCAAAAAGATAGGCTGCCCAATTCGCTCGCGCGCATGATCACGGCCCCCACAGACCCCGTCTTTACCAGCATAGGAGGCGATTTCCACATCGCATTGCAGCTGCAAGCCCTTGGCAGCCTGGTCAAAGTACTGGAAGTACAGCATTGAACCGTTTGGCAAGTCACGCGGCACCGCCAGGGTGCTGATCTGCTACGCCATCGTCCCCGTCAACCCCAGGTTTCCATTGATGGGCTTGCAGTTCGGCTCAGCTTGCGCCAGTTGCCGCGCCGCGCACAGCAGCAACCCTTCCATCAGGCCAGCTATTGTGTAGGGTTTCATGGTTTTCTCTTTTGCGCGACGTTCACGGCGGTGTCTTCCTGCCGGATGGCCACGGCGGCCAGTTGCAGGCCCTGCCGTGGCGCCCGCGCCGCCAGCGCTGCCGCCGGCACCTGCAGGTCGAGGCGCTGGACGGCAACCTCATGGCGCCAGCTGACGCCGGGTATCGACGCCAGCACCTGCTGGCAAGGCAGCAGCAACTGCTCCTTGAACAGGCGCACGCCATAGTGCTGCAAATCGACCGTACTCATGCAGGGCGACGGGCGTTGTTCTCCTGCCACCGGCATGAACGCGACCTCGCGCCGCTCCATCCGCTCGCCATTGAGGAAAATATCGACCGGGTAGGTGCCGCCAAGCAGTTCGGCGCCGCGTTCGTCGGCCGGTGCCGCCTTGGCATTGATAAGTTCAGGCACGCAGACGGCATCGGCTTGCCGCAGCTTGCCGCCCTCGCCTTGCAGCAGCGAGGCGGCAATGGGCATGCTGCAGCGTTCATGCGCCTTGCCGCCCCAGGAGATCGACAATTGGCGGCTGTTTTCCTGCAGGCGCGCGTACAGCTGGCCATCCTGGCCCACCATACCCACTGACTGGCCTTGCTCATCCTTGACGGTGGCGCCAAACGGCAGCACGTCGCCACCCGCCAGGCGCACATGGAACAGGATCGCGCGGCCGGTACTGGTGCCATACTTGAGGAACACCACGGCGCCGTCGCGCGGCGCCACCTGCTGGCTCGTTTCGCGCATCTCCACGTCCATCGACGAACCCGCGGGATCGATCGCCACTTCGTTCAATTCATACGGACGCAAATACGGCACCACCGCATTGCCGCTGGCGTCGAGCCTGAGTCCGGGATAACCGGCCACCTTGGCGCCGGCGGCGCCAGGCGCATGCACCACGGCCACGGTTTCTCCGCGGTGCGGCGACAGGGTCACGCCGCCAGGATGGGCCACCACGCTGCCGCTCATGTTGAACGAGGCGCTGGTATAGTCCTGGCCGCGCCCCAGCGAACCGCCGACAAACGCCCGCGCTCCCGTATACTGGCCGTTCACGGTGCCGCTGCTGGTGCCGCTGGCGCCATCGCGGCTGACCGAGGCGCCATAGCCATACTGGCGTTCTTCGCCGGCCGTGCCGCTGACGGTGGCCAGCTGGCTGTAGCGGCCATCGGCATTGCGCGACAGCTGGGCCGACATTTGCGGCACGTCCACGCTGGCGCTGCTGCCCAGCGGCATGCTCATGGAAAACAGCAAGCGGTTTTCCATGCCGCCGTACGACATCCTGCCGCGGTTGGCGCTGATGCCATAGCTGATGCGCCCCACCCGCTTGTTATAACTGAGCTGGTATTGCAAATCCTGCCCGGTCCGGTTCCAATAGTTTTGCGTATAACCACTGATGCTGAGGTTGCCCCATTCGCCCAGACTCTGGTCGGCCGTCAGCGACAGCCGGTTGCGAGGACGGTCCAGCATGCTGGAGGCATAGCCCTTTTTCTCGGCGTCGAGCACCTGCATGGCGTTGGCGAAATCCAGGTAGCCCCTGGTGGAAAAACGGTAGGCGGCCATCGAAAAATTACTGCCGGTGCTCAGGATATTCTTGTTGTACGACAGGCGCATGCTCTGGCCCTTGGCCTTGCTGGCGGCCAGGTCCGTCTGCGCATGGCTCACATCGACCGACATGGCGCCGATCGGCGTGGCAAACGCCATGCCGCCCAGCAGCGCCAGGTAGTCCGCGCCGGCTTGCGCGCCGCCGTAAGCGGTCATGCTGTTGTTCAAACCGTACTGCACAGTACCCTGCAGGAAACCTGCCTGCTCGCTCAAAAAATGATTGCGCGTCACGCCAGCCGTTGCGCCGAAACGCACCGTCCCCGGGCGCAGCAACTGCGTCACGGCCGCATATGGCACCACGAAGCGCTGCTCGCTGCCATCGGCTTCGGACACGGTCACGTTCAGGTCGCCGCCATAACCGGTAGCGTACAGGTCATCGATGACGAAGGCGCCCGGCGCCACCGTCGTTTCCAGCAAAATATTGCCCGCCTGGCGTATCGTCACGCGGGCACTGGTGCGGGCGATGCCGCGCACGACAGGCGCGTAGCCGCGCAGCGAGTTCGGCAACATGCGGTCATCGCTGGCCAATTGCACGCCGCGGAAGGACTGGGTATCGAAAATTTCGCCGCTGGTATTGGAATCGCCCAAGGTCAGCTGGCTTTTCAGCGAGGTAATATCGCGCCGCACATAGGTATCGAGCACCTGATAGCGGCTGCCGCCCGCTTGCTGCCAGCTCAGCGCCCCTTTGTGCCGCAGGCGCCAGGCGCCCAGATTGAAGCCACCGTCGAGGCCCAGGTAGGCCGAATTGAAAGCGGCATCGCCGCTCCTGCTGTGATTGCTGTTGAAATTGTAGCCCAGCATGCCAGACGTGACGCCGCTGTCCCACAGTTCCGGGCTGACATAGCCGCGCGCATCGCGCCGCAGCGAAATCTGCGGAATGCTGATGTCGACCTGCTGACTCTCGGGCACGAACCTGGCCGTCGCATTCTCGATCAGCTTGCCCAGCTCGGCACAGTTGCCCGCGTCCAGCAAAGTTATCGCTTCCGGCGACAGGCGCGCCATGTCGACGCCAAGCAATTCCAGCAGCTTGCGCGACACGCACACGACGGGATTGCTGCCGTCGTCATTGGCGTGAATCTGGATATCCTGGCGGTTTTTCAACTGGCCATTGAGGGCGATATCGGCACGGTAAGTACCAGGCAACACCGGATTGCCCTTTTGATACACGGCCAGATCCAGGCTGCGTGAGCCTTCGGGCAAAAACGCGCCATTGAAATCGACTTCATCGGCGCGGGCGGGCGGCATGGCCAGCACGCAAGAACCCACTGCCAGTGCCTTGACCACCGTGTGCGCAAGGGTATGGACGGCCAGGCGATTGCTGCGTTGCGGACGATAGCGGATCTGAAAGCGGGTATGGCTCATACCGTACCTCAAGGCGCGAGCCGTGCGGCCGGCGCCGACAGGACGCGCCGGGTCGGTACCTGGGTACCGTAATCATTGATCGCATTAAATTCCACTTGCGCGCCGGCGGCCGGCAAGGTCTTCAAGGTTGGCAGGGAAAACTGCTTTTTTCGCCCGGCGCGACCATCCCGTCTTCGCTGTCGTTGCGCTCGGCGCCCGCCACCAGGGTCAGGGCCACCAGGGAAACGTGGAAAGCGGATGGGTTGTAAGCTTCCAGGGCGTAACCTTGCCCATTAGCGGCGGAAACAACCCGCCATTGCACCTGTTCGATAGCCTCGTCAGGAGAGCCGGCCAGTCCCTCGTGGCGATAAAACACCTTGATGCGCGAACGGAACGCCATCTGCAGGGTATTCTCACCGGACTCCTTTACCTTGGGCGGAATTTCCAGCACGTTCAGCCAGAACACGGATTCCTTATTCGATGGCAAGGCAGCGCCGGTAAACATCAGGCGCAGGCTCTGGCCTTTGCCCGGATCGATGCGCGCCAGCGGCGGCGTCAGCACGAAGGGTGCTTTGGCGGTCGCCGGTGTCGAGGCGACATCGCCGCTGTCGAGCCACGCCTGCACCAGCGCCGGCTGGCCGCCGTCGTTAATGAGCTTGACGGTAATCTCTTTCTGCTTGGCCGGATATACCTGGCGCGTGCCGGTAATCACCACGCTGGCCATGGACGAAGAACAAAACAGCAAGGCCAGGCTCAACAAGAACGGACGTTGCAGTGAATAATGACGAGACATGCGCAGATTCCCCAATGAATGCCGCAAGCTCGCCCCGCCCTTCGGACGGTGACACGCTTGCGTGGTGGTGTGATTACTGATAATTGATCGAATACGTCACGGTGCCGATCACGGTGCCGGCGGTGGCTTCACCAGTGGCAATGTATTGCACGACATACGGCAAAACCGTGGAGCCAACGGCATTTTTCTGGATGTGGCTGGTGGTTTTTTCCTGGCTGTAATCGCCAGCCTTGATCTCCTTGTTGTTAGTGGCATCGATCAATTGCAGTTCAACATTCTTGGCGCCGCCTTTGCTGAACAGGTTGTTGGTCAGCGGATTGACGCCCGGGCCCGCTTCAAAATACGCGGCGGCCGTCGTCGAGCTGCCGGTACACGCACTCAACTGGATATTGAAACCGGTCTGGCCTGCAGTTTGCTTCACCGTTTTCAGCACGGCGGCCGAAACCTTCGGCAAGGTGACGACGGTGGCAGCCGAAGAAGCAAACTGTCCATTGACGGTGACGACGCAAGTCGAGTCAACCAGTTCGCCGGTGAAATTGATCGTGCCGTCGGAAGCGAAAGCGGATTGGGTTGCAGCGGCGGCCAGCAGAACGGCGAAGATACGGGCTTGGGATTTCATTGAAACTACTCCTGAAAGATAAAGGTAAATGCGCACCAGTTAATGTAGGAACGCGGCTGTTGATGCAGATTCGTACTGTACAGAGCCGCGATACTTGTCGATATGAGAATGGTCTTAAAAATCCGCGCCGCCGGATGCAGCGCGCTTTTGTGCGGATGCGCAACAACACGCGCCCATGCCAAGCTGGCCGGCGATCAGGCGTTGCGGCGCGACTGGAGCGAATGGAGAGGCGGTGCGGGGATGAAAGCTGTGGAGAGCGCCTGCAAGACGGCGCTTGCAGGCGAGGTGAAAGCTGCTGGCCGGTCAGCCGGGGCGCACCGCCAGATCGTCGGGCGTCAAGCATCTCTGCGCCAGCCAGACCAGAATAGCGGCCAGTATCAAAGGACAGACCAGCTGCAATAGAACCAACGCCGTCCAGCCGAATATCCCTTTCAAATGGGTGAAAAGAACATCCGTGACAGGAATGCCCAGGTTGAACGCGGCATAGAACAAGCCCACCGCCCGCATGGTCTGCATGGGCGCCACCGACTGGATCAGGGCCGTCAGGATATTGACATAGAACACCGCAGTCAGGCCCAGGCCCATCAGAAACACCAGAAGCATGAGGACACCCAAGGGCGTACGCCATCCCAAAAATATCAGGCCGCCGACAGCCGCCGTGGCAGGCAGCGTCAGCAACAGCGTTTTCATGGCGCCATAACGGTCCCCCAGCCACCCGCCCAGCGGCGACAGCAAGGTTGAAATCACGGCAATGCCCATCGCCATCTGTGCCGTCTTGATGGGCAATCCCAGTATCTCGCGCAGGTAGGCGCTGTAAAGGTAGTCAAAGTTGCTCGTACTCAATGGCAGGCAGATGGCGGCCAAAAACAGCAGCAGCGGGCCGCGGGACCAGACCGACCCCACCGGACTTCTGGCTTCAGGACGGATGAACCGGCGTCCGCCGGCGGTACTGACTTGCTGAAAGAGGTGCCATGTCAGGATATACAGAAGGATCAGGATGAGCATGCCGGCCAGGGCCGGCAACAGAGGCAGTTTCCCCTGCTCATTGAAGGCCTGGTGAATGGCGACGAGTTTGGTAGCGACTATATGACTGGCCACGGCAAGGCAGTTCATGAACCCCACCACCATCGCGCAATGGCGCGGAAAATGAGCGACCCCGATACTGACCCAGGCACATATATTCATGGTACATCCGATGCCGCCCAGCAAGCTCCAGCAGCACTGTTCAAAGGGCGAACGGGAAAACAGGCCCATTAACGCAGCCAACGCCAGCAGCAGGAATCCGGACAGCAAGGTTTTCTTGCGCGACAGGGTTGCCGGCAGAAGTGCCAGCACCAGCCCCGTCAAACCCATGCTGATGTAAAGGATCGCGGCGGCGATCGGCAAATTGCCGAGCGTTGCGGGCAGGCCGAATGGCAAGGGCTGGGATGCCAACGGCAGCGTCGTCGGATCCATGCCGGACAGCACCAGAAACAGCAAGGTGGTGGGCAACATCAACGCCAACATTCCCATTGCCTCTTTTTTATTCTTGTTGATACCTCGCGACATGATGCTCCTTTCGATTGAAATCAATGCTGGCCGCAGGTCCGCCATGCCGCCACGACATCCTGCAGCAGTCCGCCGCAACGCGCATCGGTCAGCGCTGCGGCGTCGCGCAACAGGCTCTCCAGTTTCCCTGCCGGCTGCGCCAGCTCTGCCCATTGCATGGCCAGCGCCGCGCCATGCAGGCGGTGCGCGGCGCGCAAGGCGGCATCCCGTTCCTGCATGACCATGGCCTGCAGCAGCTCGCCCATATCATTGGCGAACGCTGCGCGCACTTGCGGCATGCCAAATACCGCGACCGTCTCCAGCGGCGGCGCACGCAGCGCCAGCGTCACGTCGCACCAGAGTTCGACGATATCCTGCAGTTTCGCCAATCGGATCGGCTTGCTCAATATGCCATCCATGCCTGCCTCGAAGCAGCGTTCGGCATGCTCCTCGCCCGTCGAGGCGGAAATCGCGATGACGGGGCAGCGGGCCTGCTCCAGGTCCGCCTCGCGCCTGCGCCATTCGGCCGCCAGGCGGTAGCCGTCGATGTCAGGCAAGTCGCAGTCCATCAGTACCAGGTCATATTCGCGCAGGCTGAAGCACGCCAGTGCCCGGGCGCCATTCTCGGCAATGTCCGCATCGCAGCCGAGGCTGGCGAGCTGGGCCCGCAACACGGCCTGGTTGGCCGGCACATCCTCGACCACCAGAATGGACAGGCGCTGCGCCGCCATGCCGCCCACCGGGGCGTGCCGGGCAGCGACCGCCTCAACTGCCGGAGCAAGCCCGGACGCCAACTCCGCAGGCAAGGAAATCACCATGCGCGTGCCCCTGCCCATCTCGCTATCGATGGTGATCGTGCCCTGCATCAGATTCACCAGTTCGCGGCAAATGACCAGGCCCAGGCCGGTACCGCCCGAGCGCTTGTAGGTGCCCTCGACTTGCACGTACGGCCGGAACAGGGTCGCTTGCACAGCGGCCGCTATGCCGATGCCCGTGTCGGCAACGGCAATTTCCAGCCGCCTCTGCCCCTGCCCGTCTGCCGGCATGGCGATCTGAATCTCGACGCCGCCTGTCGCCGTAAATTTGATGGCGTTCGAGACCAGATTGTGCAGCACCTGCAGCAGCCTGGCCTCGTCCAGCATCAGCCGCGGCACGGCCTGGTGCGCCGTCACATCGAGCGTAATGCCCTTCTCGCGCGCCCGCAGCTGCTGCAGGGCCGCCACGTCGCTGGCCAGGGCCACGACATCGACGGCATCGAGGCTGAGCGCAAGCTGCCCCGCCTCCAGCCGCGAGACGTCGAGCACGTCGTCAAGCAAACGCAGCAGGATATTCCCGCCGTTGCTGGCCAGGTCGACAAAGTGGCGCTGTTCCGCATTGATGGGCGTATAGCGCAGCAATTCCACTGCCGCCAGCACGGCATTCATGGGCGAGCGGATTTCATGGCTCATCACGGCCAGGAACATGGCCGCCCGGCGTTCGTTGCGCAAGGCCCGCCGGTGCGCGCTGTAGGCCTGATACGCCAGACCCGCCAGGATCAGCAGCAAGGCGACAGCCAGGCCCACGTGTTCGCCGAAGTGATCCCAGGCGAACAGCGCGCCCGAGTGATTGTCCGCCGGCGCATCCAGCCAGTCCTGGCGCACCAGCCGGATCTGGGCCGGCGTCATCGCGGCCAGCGACTTGTTCACGATCGATTCCAGCAGGGGGTCGCTGTCGCGCAGCGCCATGCGCACGTCGGACGTCATTTCCACGGGAAGGTCCGTGAACTGCAGGTTGGCGCCTCCCTCGCGCACCAGGCCCGGCAATAACTGGGCCTTGCTGCCGATGGCGACGTCGGCGCCTCCCTTCGACAGCAGCGCCAGCGCCTGCCGCATGGTGGGGCTGATGACGATGCGCATGCCGTCGTGGCGCTGACGCAGGAAGGGGCCGAACAACTCCGCTTCCGCGGCCGGCAGCACCACTGTCTTGCCATCGAATGCGATGCCATCGGCAGCGGGTTCGTCCAATGCCCGCGTTGCGGCGATGGCCTGGGTCGAGAAGTAAGGCAGGCTGTAGCGAATGCCGGGCAGGGGCGGCGGCGTGCCGATGCTGCGCACCATGGCGACGATATCGGCGCGCCCCTCGCGCAGCGACGCCAGCGCGCTCTGCGTATCGGCCTGCGTCACGATCTCGAAGGCCAGGTCACTGTGCCGCCCGATGGCCTTCATGTATTCCGGACAGATGCCTGCCCCGACCCTGCCGCGCTGGATGGATTCGAACGGCGGCCGGTTCTGCGCCATGCCCAGCTTCAGCACAGGATGCGCGCGCACCCAGGCTTGCTCCGCGGCGCTGAGCGGATAGCTCCCCTCCTGTCCCTGCGCCGCCATGCAGCAGATGGCCAGCAGGAATGCAGCGATGCCGGCACGCCAGCGCCTCATGCTTCTCCTATGGTATGCCGGATCTTGAACAGTTCATTGTTCGAGGTGACGCCCAGCTTGCGGAAAGCAGTGGTCTTTTGCGAGCTGATGGTCTTGATGCTGCGCTTGAATTTTTCCGCGATTTCCGTCACCGTCATCCCCGCCAGATAACAACGGATCACTTCGCGCTCGCGCACCGACAGCGCCGCGCCCAGCAGCAGCGCGTCCGCGCCATCGTCGCCCTCGCGCGCATCGAAAGTGGTGGTGGCTTCCGCCACCCGGTAAGACATCTCGGCACTCAGGTACACGGCGCCCGCCGCCACCTTGTACAGCGCCTTCACCAGCTCCGCCATCTCCTCGCCCTTGCCGACGAAACCGCGGGCGCCCACGCGCAAGGCCAGCGCCACCGTGGCCGGTTCATGATGCGTGGACAACACGAGTATCGGGCAATCGGGGAATTTGGCGCGCAATGCGCGGATCAGCGACACGCCATCGAGTTCGTCCGGCCCCAGCGCGTAGTCGAGCAACAGGACGTCGGCCGGGGCCTGGAGCAGGCCCGCCATCAGTTCGCGGCTGGTGCTGTAAGCGCCCACGACGTCAATATCGGGTTCAGCCGTAAGGTGGGCGACGAGACCATGCCGTACTACCGCGTGATCATCGAGCAAGGCAATACGTAAGTGTTTCATAGGCAGAGGCTAAGAGCAGGCACTGCATGGGAAGGATTTCCTTTGATGAGATTACTCCTATTTGCGCCATTGACGCTATCCGAGATGCTATTTATCAACATAAGTGCCCTTGTGCAACAAAAATACCCCGATTCGCCATGCTACAGATACGTGCCCGAGAAAATTATCTTTATATTATCTTTACGGCGCTGTCACTCCTTGTTGCTGACGCTGTCGAAAAAGTCGCGCAGTTCCATGGGACGCGCCAATGCATAGCCTTGCCCCGTAGGACAGCCAAGGCAGGCCAGTGCCTCGATACATGACGCCTCTTCGATCCCTTCCGCCACGACTTTCAGATTCATCAGCCGCGCCAGGTGCACCGTCGCGGTAATCACGGCCTGGGCGGAAGCGCTCGTTTTCATGTCGCGCACAAACGCCCCGTCGATCTTGACCTCATCGAAAGACATTTTTGCCAAGAGATTCAGGGTCGATGCACCTTGTCCAAAATCATCGAGCGAAACGGGAAAGCCTTTCGCCCGCAGCGTATTGAGCGATGCAGACAGAAGCAATTCATCGGCGACCGGCAGATCGCCGGTCAGTTCAATTTTCAGCAAGTGCGGCGGCAGGCCCGCGCGCTGCATTTTCTCGGCCAGCCGCTGCGCCAGACCGGGCGTACACACGGTTTCGGCCGAGGCATTCAAGGCGATGGGCAGCGCCGCCTGGCGACTCTTGAGCACAAGCAATACGTCGATGATGCGCGTTTCGATAAAGCTGAACAGCAGCAGATGCAAGCCAAGGCGGTTGACCATCGGAATCAGTACGGACGGCGGCACTTCGCCCACGCCGGGATGACGCCAGCGCAGCAGCGCCTCTGCACCGATGATGCGCCGCGTGCGCAAATCAAATTGCGGCTGCAGCATCACGCGCAGGTTCTTTCCTGTCATCAACGCCTCGATCACATCTGCTTCGGTGGGAGCATCGGCGGGCGCAGAGCAGGATGCATGCCGGTTGTTCGACGGCGCCAGCAGCAAATCGCGCAAGGCCTCGGTGAATGCGGCCTTGCCGCCACCATACACCATCCCGACATTGATGCCGGCCCGGTGCGCCAGGCGTGCATGCGCCAGCAAGGCCGTCACCGGCAGGCCGCCAACGCGGCGGACTGCCGGTGACGGCCGTGGCGCAGGCAGCAGATTGACGGGCGACGGCTGGCCTACCCATAAAATACGTGGAAAACGCGGCATCGGAGCGGCCGCATCGAGCGTCTTCAGCAAACTGGGAAGCATCAGTCCACCGTGTACGACATCGGCGACGATCACGTCGATATCTCCTTCGCGCAGGAGCGCGGGCGCCATGTTCAAGGCTCGGACATTTTTCACATTGGCAATATCGATGGCATTCAGCATCGAATCCAGCCAGCGTGCGCCCTCCTTCTCCGAATCAGGCGTCAAGGTCAGCACGCGCAGGGAATGAAATTCGCTACGCATGAGGGAACTGATGGTTTTCACGGCATTTTTCCTAGGGTTAATTCATATGGAGAGACAAGGCTTGGGTCTGCTACCAGAGGAGCCGCCGCGCGCCAGGAGAATGGCGGGCGGCAAGCTTCCTATTTTCTTTCGCCCTCGTCGAGCATGCCGAAATTGGCGCGATGATCACCCATGCATGCCCGCAGTTCATGAATACTCAGCCCGCTCACCTCGTGCATGCGTATGAGTATGGCGGCGCTGACGGGCAATGCCCCATGCCGGATTTTGGAAAGGATGGGAGCCGACACCCGCAGCTCGCGCCCCAGGGCCGCATCATTCTTCAATCCCAGGAAATCGATGAGCACGTCGAGCAGGTCGGCGCTGCGAAAGCTGTGCGCTCCACTCCGGGGAGGTGATTGCGCAAGCCCGTCATGCGTGCCGAATGCTGCTGCGGATGCTGTTGTATTTGCTTTGTCATTACCGCTACTTTCAAATAAGGGAGATCAGGGACCGGGCTTGCCACGCGCATATTGGCTGGCGGGTCCGGTGGCTTATTGAAGTCTAGCAACGGAGTTTCTTGAGCGAAATCAGAACAGTCCTAAAATGATTCGAGAATATCAGGCCGGGGGACGCTGCTGAGATGCGTCAGCGAGCGGATTGAAAAAGATTTACAGGCGCAAGCTCGCGGCAATGGCCAGCAGCAGCGCGCCGGCGGCCGCCAGCAGCGAACTGTTGAAACTGTGCGACTGCGCATACAGGCTGCCAGCCAGCACCGGGCCGATGATCTGGCCCACGCCATACACCAGCGTCATGATGGCCGTCATGTTGGTCCCCGCCTTGACGGCGGCCCGCTGCGCGGCCGGCATGGCGATGGTCACCGTGCCGACGAACGTGCCGCCGACGAGGATGGCGCTGAGCAGGTAGCCGGCGGCCGAGGGCGCCAGCACGGGCAAGGCCACGCCCAGCGCCTGAAACAGCAAATTGAGCCGCAGCGCCTGGCGCGTGCCCAGGCGCCCGTGCAGCCGGTGCCACAGGAAGCACGAAGGCGCCGCACCGAGGCCGAACACGGCCCACACGTGGGCGGAATTGAGCCCGGGCAAGGCCGCGCCCACCAGCACGGGCAAATACGTGGCCGTAACGATGTAGCCGAGCCCTGCCAATCCGTAGATCAGCACCAGCGGCCACGGCGCCACGGGTGCCAGCGCCGGCGCGGCGGCTGGCGGCGCATCCGGGGTCGACTGGCCGCCGGCGGCAATCGCGGGCGCGGCCGCCAGCCCCGCCAGCACGGTGACGCCGGCCAGCAGCAACCACATGCCGGCGCTGCGCCAGCCCAGGTGCGAGGCCAGCACCAGCAATTCGGCCGACACGGCGATGCCGGCGCCCACGCCCGCGTACAGCAGCGGCGCGCCACGGCCATGCCCGCGCTGCACCAGCAGCCACAGCGAGGCGGCCACCATGGCCAGGGCACTGAAGACGCCCGCCGCGCCCCGCACCGCCACGAAGAGCCAGACGGGCATCGGCAAGGCCAGCACGCCCAGACACAGCGCCGTGCCGGCCACCGACCACAGGCACAGCCGGTGCGCGCCAGGCGCCCGCGCGCGCATGGCCAGGATGGCGCCCAGCAAATAGCCGGCATAGTTGGCCGAGGCGGCCAGACTGCCGTCGCGCAAGCTCAGAACGCCTTCCTCGACCATGTGCGGGTAGATGGCCGTGAAGGCGAAGCGACCAAAGCCCATGCCGATGGCGAGGATGGCCGACGCGGCGATGGCGGCGCGCAGCCTGGCCGCCCCGCTCACGGCGCCGCCTCGCCGAGCTGCGCCAGCAAGTGCTGAAAGGCGGGCACGTCAAATCCGACTCTCCACACGAGCACCGTGTCGGCTTGCCCAACCGACAGTGTTTTCAGCGTGGCCGGCGCATCCGCCAGCGCCAGCACGCTGGCCGGCAGCACGGTCACGCAGGCGCCGGCCGCCACGCAGGCGATCATGGTGTGATACGAACTCAGCTCCTGCACCCGCCACTGCGTGCTGCCGGCCACGCCCAGCACTTCTTCGGCGATGCCACGGTAGGTGCAGCCTTGCGGGAACGCCGCCAGCGAGCGCGTGCGCACATCCACGGCGCGGCGCGCCTGCGCTTCGCTGGCCGGCAACAGCAGACACAATTCCTCGCGCCACACGGCCGTCGACGCCAGGCCCAGCTCGGCCAAGGCGACGCCGCCGCCGAACGCTGGCGGCAAGGCGACAAAGGCGCAGTCGAGCAAGCCCGTGCGCACCTGCTCGATCAGGGGACGCGACGGCCCCGTGCTCAGCGCCAGGCGCGTGTCCGGATGGCGGGCGTGATACGCGGCCAGCAGCGCCGGCAAACGGCTGGCCGCCGTGCTTTCCATGCTGCCGACGCGCAAGGTGCCGCCCTCGCGCCCGCCCGTGACGACGTGCCTGGCCTCTTCTTCCAGCGCCAGCAAACGCTGCGCATACTCGAGAAAGCGTTCGCCCGCCGCCGTCAGGGCCATGCGTTTATTGGTGCGCACGAACAGTTCCGCGCCGATATCGGCTTCCAGCTGCTGGATGCGCGTGGTGACGCTGGACGGCGCGCGGCCCAGCCGCGCTGCGGCCTGGGTGACGCTCAGTTCACTCGCCACGGCACAGAAAATCGTCAGGGATTCCATGTCCATCATGTTCTCACTTTAAGAATTATCATGCTATTATATTCTCAAAATAAGAATTGAATGCGGCATCCTCAACTTGATGAAGGAAACATCATGACTTCAATCCAGCGCTTCCTCGACCGTCTCGGCTTGCAGCACCCCATCATCCAGGCGCCGATGGCGGGCGTCTCCACGCCGCGCATGGCGGCCGCCGTCTCAGGTGCGGGCGGCCTCGGTTCGCTGGCCATCGGCGCCGGCAGCGTGGCGCAGGCGCGCCAGATGATCGAGGAAACCCGCGCGCTGACGGACCGCCCCTTCAACGTGAATGTGTTCTGCCATGCGCCGGCGGTGCGCGATGCGCGGCGCGAAGCGGCCTGGCTGGCCCATCTGGCGCCCCTGTTCGCGGAGCTGGGCGCGGCCGTGCCTACGGAACTCGACGAGATCTACCAAACATTTCTCGGCAACGAGGCAGCGTTCGCCCTGTTGCTGGAACAGCGTCCCGCCGTCGTCAGCTTCCATTTCGGCTTGCCGGCGCAACAGCAGATCGCCGCCCTGCGCCAGGCCGGCGTCTACACGATGGCGACAGCTACCAATCTGCGCGAGGCGGCGCTGATCGAACAGGCCGGTATCGACGCCATCGTGGCGCAAGGCGTGGAAGCGGGCGGCCACCGGGGCGTGTTCGACCCGCAAGCGCCCGACGAGCGCCACAGCACCAGCGTGCTGCTGCGCCTGCTGGCGGGCCGCACTGCTCTCCCCTGATCGCCGCCGGCGGCATCATGGATGGACAAGGCATCCGCGCCGCGCTGGACCTGGGCGCCGCGGCGGCCCAGCTGGGCACGGCGTTCGTGCTGTGCCCGGAATCGTCGGCCAACGCGGGCTACCGCGCCAACCTGCAAGGCGCACGGGCCGCAAGCACGCGCCTGACCAGCGTCCTCTCGGGCCGCCTGGCGCGCGGCATGGTGAACCGCCTGATCGAATACGGCGAAGCGCCGGGCAGCCCGCCGCCGGCCGATTATCCCGTCGCCTACGATGCCGCCAAGCAATTGAACGCGGCGGCCAGCCGGCACGGCAACAGCGACTTCGCCGCGCAATGGGCTGGCCAAGGGGCGCCGCTGGCGCGGGAAATGGGGGCAGCGCAACTGATGGCCATGCTGGCGCGGGAGATGACAGCCACACCGTAAGCCGCACACCAGCTGCGTGTCATAGTTTGTATCGTCGCCAAAATACATAGAAAACCAGGCCACAGAGAAAGCCATGTGCTCCGAACCATAGGGCGGCTGCAGCGTACTCCATCCACGCTGACGCCATCACATGACTATGGTCAGACAACATAGGAAGAAGCTCGTGCCATTGCGTATTCGTCGTATCGCCGTGCACGGTTCGGGGACGCGCGATGAGCAGATAGGGAAGCATCGCGAGGACGGTAGCACAGCCGCTTAAACTGAAAAAATTGAGTTTTTCCGTCTTGTGTAGCGCATCAAAGCAGGGAATGCCGAACAAGAGTATTGCCAATCCAGAAACAAGCAGAACAGCTGCCGAGTAAAAGACAAAAAGTTCAAAGGCCGGCAATTCGCCTGCAGAGATCAAACAGAACGCAAGCAAGCCAGACAATGGTGGCAAGAACAATATGCAGCGTCTTCATCAATTAAGTATTTCAGTGGCTGGAATTGGCCTAATCAAAGACAAGTCGCTGGCCCAGCTCAAATGCATTGTCATGGCAATAAAATATTATAAGGGGCGTGTCGTGCGAATACACCATCGCATCGTCGCGCGAAGGGACAAAAATATCCGACCAATTTTCTATACAGAACACGCTGCTGCATGAGAAGCACGCGTCTTCTCCAAACACCACGACAAGCTGCTGCGCACCCGGCACGCGCGCGCGTAGCCATCGGGTCGCACTGGCCGCATCCGCTCCGAAGTCGAAGCGTTCGAGCGAACCCACGGTGCTGCCGTTCAAGCCGGGATGCGTCTTCGAGTCATAAAGGCCGACCAAATCATATGCACGGCGCGCACCATCGGCATCAAGCCAGACGATCTCCGCCGAATGATGTTTCAACTCCTCAAGCCGCCAATGCGTTGCGTTCAATATCTCTCGAAAACTACAATATTCATGGCCGTGCGTTCGGCGAGTGAAGGAAGCAGCCTGCAATGACGCCTGTCGCCAACGCAGGAACGCCAGCAGTGCGCCCCGCTACGGCAACCTGTGCCGGAACGTCGGCTCGATGTTGCGCGCATGCAGCCAGCGCACGATGTCTTCCAGGGTGGCGTCCTGCAGCAGCAAGCCTGGCGCGGTGGCGGAAAATGCAACAGGCGATGCGGCCACGGGAACGGTTGCGGGCGCAGCAGGCTCCGCCAGCCCCGCATGCCCCTGCAGCTTCGCCAGCGCCTGCGCGAACTGGGCCGGATTGATGCTGCGCAAGCTTTCCAGGAAACCCAGCTGGGCGGCGGGCGGCGGCGGCATGTCCAGGCCAGGCTCGTCGACGAAGGCGGCGCCCATGCTGGGGTGGATGAAGGCGGCCCACTTGCCGGACGGCTGCAGGCATGGCGGCAGCGCCGCCTGTTCCACGTAGGCGGGCGGCGCGGCGGCGAGGATATCCGTCGAGGCGGGCAAGAAGGTGGACCGCAGCAGCTGCGCGAACTGACGCGCCTGGGCGGCGGGCACGGGCGTGGCCAGTGACAGCCATAACTGAAACGCGGTGCCCGAGATGCTGACGGCGGGCGCCGGCAAGTCCAGCTCGTGCTGCAGCGCATTGGCGATCGTGCACAGCGCGCTCCAGTGCGCCTCGCCGCCGCCCTTGCCGCCAAATTCCAGCACCAGCGCGCGCGCCAGACCGTGCCCGCTCACCAGCCGCACGGCCACCGTCTGTTCGCCCGACAGGTGGCGCGCCAGCACGGCCGGCATCAAAGGCTGCATGCCGCCCTGCGCATCGACGTAGTGCTGCTGTTCCTCGAACAGGTACAGGCGGGTGAGTTCGGAAATCAGTTTATGCATGGGCGGCCTCGTAATGACGTTGGACAACACTTGCCAACGTGCCCAGATTATAGCCTCCCCGCACTTGACGCACCCTCCCGCCCGGCGCGAAACACCAGCCGGCTGGCCGCGGCGAACAGGCAGGCGGCGACGCCGCCGTACAGCATCACGGCGCCAAAGCCTTGTGCCAGCGCAAGCTGGGCCACGCCGGCCGGCAGCGCGCCGGCGCCCTTGCCTGCCGACAAATCCTCCGCCATGGCGCGCAAGGCGGCCGCGTCCAGTCCGCCAGGCAGATGGGGCCGCAAGGCGGACTGGATGGCGCCGACGAGGATAAAACCCATCAGCGCGATATTGATGGACAGGCTGACCATGCGCGCACTGATGTCGATGCTGGACGCCATGCCGGCCCGTTCGCCCGGCACGGCGCCCGTCGTCGTGTTGGTGACGGGCGTATTCGTCAGGCCCAGCCCCGTGCCGGCCAGCAGGCAGCCGGGCAGGATCGTCAGCCAGCTGGCGGCGTCCGCATGACTGCCCCACAGCATCAGCAGGAAACCTGCGCCGATGGCCAGCATGCCGGCAGGGATCACCAGGTCGGCGCGGTAGCGCAGCGCCAGCCGCTCGGCCAGCGGCGGCATGAGCAAGGTGGGCACCGTGTAGGCCAGCAGGGTCAGGCCCGTGCCCAGGCTGCTGTAGCCGAGGCCATGCTGCACGTACAGGGGCAGATAGATCATGAACGGCCAGAAACTGCAGTTCATGCCCGCCGAACCGAGCAAGGCGCCCGAGAAGCGGCGGATGCGGAAGACGGCAAAATCGACCATCGGTTCGGGCTGGCGCCGTTCGATGGCGGCAAACAGCACCAGGCTGACGAGCGCCACGGCCAGGCTGCCCACGGTGCGCGGGTCCGTGACACCCAGCGCCGGCCCCTGCGTGATGCACCAGGCCAGGCTGAACACGCCCAGCGACAGGGTCGCGATGCCCGCCACGTCCAGCTTGCACCGCTGCGGGTCACGCGATTCCGTCACGCCCAGGCCCGCCAGCAGCAGCGCGACGACGGCCAGCGGCCCGTGCGCGAGGAATACCCATTGCCAGCCAGATAGCGCGACGATGGCCGCGCCGATGATGGGGCCGAAGCCCAGGCCCAGGCCAAAGACGATGCCCCAGGCGCCAAACGCCCGGCCCCGCGCCGCGCCGGCCGGGAACTGCCGCGACAGCACGGCCACCTGGCAAATCAGCATGGCGCCGCCGGCCGCGCCCTGCATCGCGCGCGCGGCGATCAGCACGCCCGTGCTGCCGGCCCAGCCGCATGCGAGGGAACTGAGGCCGAACAGCGCCAGGCTGGCCAGCAGCAAGCGCTTGCGGCCATAGCGGTCGGCCAGGGTGCCCGTGGCCATCAGCACCGTGGTGCAAGCCAGGGTGTAAGCGTTCATGATCCATTGCAAGTCCTTGAAATCACCATGCAGCACCGTTTCCAGCGTGGGCAGGATGACGGGCACGCTGGAAATTTCCAGGCCAAACATGAGCGAGGCCAGGCAGACGGCGGCCAGGGTCAGTGCATTTTGTTGCGAAGTAGTCGGTAGCATTAGAGCCTTGATATCGGTAGTCATGGAGGGGCGCGTGCTGCCGGAGCACGGCAAGCGACCATTCTAGAAAGCCTCGACTCATGAGGGAAATGATAAAATTTTGTACAATTCATTCATTTCCATCATGAATCACGGGAGCCCCATCGACTTCGATACGGCCCTGCTGCGCGACTTTGTGGCGGTACAGGACACAGGCGGCTTTACGCGCGCCGCCGAACGGCTGCACCTGAGCCAGTCCGCCGTCAGCCACCAGATCCGCCGGCTGGAAGAGCAAGCGGGCACCGCATTGCTGGTACGCACGACGCGCCGCCTGCGCCTGACGGAAGACGGCGAGGATTTTTGCGCCACGCGCGGCAGATCCTGGCGGCCCAGGATGCCCTGTCGCGCCGCTTCCAGCGTTCCTCGATCGCCGGCGCCGTGCGCTTCGGCGTGCCGGAAAATTTCATGGGCGCGCGCCTGCCGGCCCTGTTGGCGCAGTTCGCGCACCTGTTTCCCGCCGTGCGCCTGGACGTGACGGTGGGCACTTATCTTGATTTGCAGAAACTGGTCGCGGCCGATGCGCTGGACCTGGCCGTCATCATGGCCCCGGCCGATAGCGGCGACGAGGCGGCCGTGCTGCGCCGCACGCGCTTCGTCTGGGCCGCGGCGCACGATTTCCGCCACGACGGCGCGCTGCCCCTGCCGCTGGCGTTTTCACCGGCGCCGTGCATGCACCGGCAAGTGGGCGTCGATGCCCTCGAGAGCGCAGGCCTCGACTGGCGCGTGGCGTTCACCTCGCCCAGCCAGCAGGGCTTGCGCGCCGCCGTGCTGGCGGGCTTGGCGATCACGGCCCTGCCGCAAGGCGACCTGGAAGCGGGCATGGTGGTCATCGATAAGCAGTTTGGCTTGCCCGCCCTGCCCGCTGCTCAGTTCCAGTTGCTCTGGCGTGCCGCCAGCAAGACGGCGGCGGCCGAAGCGTTCGGCCAGATGCTGCGCGAATGGTCGGCCGCGGCGCTGGCTTGACGCTGTGCGCCGTCCTGTTCTACCGGACGACGCCGGGGCGGCGCCAGCGTCATCTGCGCCGGCACGCCGTCAGCCGGCCCAGCCCCGGGCTTCCCGAACAACATTACTCATAGCTGATCGTGAACGTCGCCGACGCATTCGCCGGACCCGGCGTCACATTGGCCCCGGTCTGCAGGTAGCGCGCGCGCAGGGGGATGGTATAACTGCGGTCGCTGGCGCTCAGGGTCAGCCCGCTGCTTCGTTTGATAGCCAACGGCAGCGGCGTGCCGGCCGTGGTCGCCACCTGCACGCCTATGCCGCTGGCGGCGGGAGGACGGCCCGCAGGGCTGGGATCGAGGCCCAGCACGCCATTGGCCGGGCTGATCGCGGCGCCGGCTGGATCGATGCGGTACTGCAGGCTGTTATTGTCGCTGGTTCCGCTGCTACCCGTGCCTCTCGGCGAGTTGCCGCTTTGCGAGACCCAGCTGGCAGGAGTCTTGTTCACTGTGCCATGGAAGGCCGGGCAATTGTTCAAGGAAATGGAAAAATCCGTCCACCCAGTGGCGCTGTTGACCCCGGTCAATGCCTTGGGCCTGTGCGTGCCCATGGCCACCGCCACATCCGGCGTGCGGCAGGTGCGCGAGACAATCTGCAGACTGCCGGAGACGCCCATCTTGAAGCCCAGCACTCTCGCATCGCCGAAATTGCCGAACAGGCTGACGGTCGGCAGTGAGTCGCCCCGCAGCACGCCCGGTGCCACGTCGCCCAGCTTGATCAATATCAATTCAAAATTGGCAGGCCCATCAAAAGGAACAATGCAGCGATAGCCCGCTTCACAAGTGGTCGATACCTTGCCTGTCTGTCTGGGCAGCAGACCGCCCGTACTGTTGAAGGCAACCCCCAGTCCCGCAATGCTGGTTTGGTAGACTTTACCGGCATACATCCCGCTGGTCCAGTTGGCCTGGCCGGAACCTGCCTCAACCGTAAACTCGGTAAATTGTTGATACGGGGGATACAGGCACTCCGCTCTCACCGCCTGGCCGCCGGCCATGTTGAATGTCTGCCGATACACTTCGGTGCCCACCGGCACATCGCGCCCGACAGTGATCGCCGAGACCTGCAGCGGCATGGCGCCCACCGCCGGCTGGATTCCGTTCATGTAGGTGCAGGTGACCGCGAAGGCCGGGCTGGTCGCCGCCCACAGTAGCGCGGCGGCCAAGCCTGATTTGACCAAAGAGCCAATATTCATAACGGTACCTTTACGATGTTGATTGGTGCAACTTATTGAGAATGCATGAGGTACATCATGGAGTTGATGAGGGCGCCCGGAACTCTAGCAGCCATGGCAGCACGCCCGCAGGCGACCTGGCCGGTTTTCGCTTCCCGTCCGTTCCTGGAAGGCCCTTCCGTCGCCGCGCTCCTGTGTCATTGCGGGATGAAGTGTAAAACCTCCGCGGCACAAGCACTATAGGAGCACTCCGAAAAATGCGGCGGCCAAAGGGCCCGGACGGTTGCTGCTTGAACGGTCAGCCGCGCCCGCGGCATGACAGCACCAGCAGCAAGGCCAGCGCCAGCATGGCACTCGCGCTGCCCAGGGCAAGCGTCACGCGGTGCGCCAGCAGCGGCACGCCTGCCAGCTGGTGCGCGCCAACAGCCGAGATCGCCACAAGGACAGCCAGCCCCAGCGAACTGCCCAGCTGGTGCGCCACGTTGACGATGCCAGATGCCGCGCCCGCATCCCGCGCCGGCACGCCGGCCACGCCGGCCGCCGTCAGCGGACTGAGGGCCATGCCCTGCCCCGCGCCGATCAGCACCATCGGCAAGGCCACGCCCAGCCAATAGGCCGTGCCAAGGTCGACGCGGCTCAGCCATGCCATGCCCAGCAGGGTCAAGCCCAGGCCCATGGCCAGCAGGCGCGCATTGCCGAAGCGCCGCGTCAAGCGCGGCACGCACAGGGCCACGCCGAAGTTGACCAGGGTCATGGGCAGGAAGGCCAGGCCCGTCAACGATGGCGGATAGCCGAGCACCACTTGCAGGAATTGCGTGGTGAAAAAGAAGAAACCGATCATGGCGCCCAGGAACAGCACCCTGGCCCCGTACGCGGCATTGCGTTGCCTATCGGCAAAAAGACGCAGCGGCAGGATCGGTTGCGCGGCGCGCCGCTCGATGAATATGAAAGCAGCCAGCAGCAACATGCCCGCCGCCAGCGTACCTTGCGTCAGGAAGTCGCCCCAGCCGGCGCCGGCCGAGCGGATCAGGCCATACACGAGCGCCGTCATGCCGATGGTCGAGCTGGCGGCGCCGGCCACGTCGAACGAGCCCCGGCTGCGGTCGCTTTCCGAGATGTAACGGCGCGCAGCCGCCAGCATGGCCGCGCCAATGGGCAGGTTGAGGAAGAAACCGACTCGCCACGACAGCCATTCGGCCAACACGCCGCCCAGCACCAGGCCCACGCTGGCGGCGATGCCGGCCACGGCGCTGTACAGGGCGATGGCCCGTGTGCGTTCGCGCCCTTCCGCAAACGTGGTTTGCAGCAAGGCCAGGGTGGACGGCGCCAGGATGGCCGCGCCCACGCCCTGGATGGCGCGCGCGGCGATCAGCATGGCCGGCGACCGCGCCAGGCCGATGGCCAGCGACGCCACGGTGAACAGCGCCAGGCCCAGCTGCAGCATCCTGCGCCGGCCGAAAACGTCGCCGGCGCGCGCGGCCAGCAGCAGCAAGCCGCCAAACGTCAGGGTGTAGGCGCTTTGCACCCAGGCCAGGCCCGTGTCCGTAAAGCCCAGTTCCTGATGGATTTTCGGCAAGCCCGTCAACACGATGGACGTGTCGAGCACGATCATCACATAGCTGACGAGGATGATGGCGAGGATGGCCGCCTTGTGCGGCGCGGCGGGGATAGCGGGGAGATTTTTCATACCGCCACTGTATGCCTTCCCCATTACGATGAATAGATGCTAAAGTCCGCATGAACTTATTAGCCTCACTAATAAATGGAAAATCATACATGGCACAAACCAACTTCAACGATATCCTCGCCTTCGTGGCCGTGGCCCGCGCCGGCAGCTTTACCCGGGCGGCGGCCAAGCTGGGCGTGTCGCAGTCGGCGCTGAGCCAGACCGTGCGCGCGCTGGAAGAACGGCTCGGTCTGCGCCTGCTGGTGCGCACCACGCGCAGCGTCTCGCCCACGGATGCGGGTGAACAGCTGCTGCGCACGGTGGCGCCCCGCTTCGACGAAATCGAGGCGGAGCTGGCCCTGCTCAGCGAACGGCGCGACAAGCCTGCCGGCAACATCCGCATCAGCGCGGGAGAACATGCGGCGCTGACCATCCTGCAACCGGCCATCGCCCGCTTGCTGCCCGAATATCCCGACATCAATATCGAAGTCGTCGTCGACAATGGCATGACCGACATCGTCGCCGCGCGCTGCGACGCGGGCGTGCGCCTGGGCGAGCAAGTGGCCAGGGACATGATCGCCATGCCGATCGGCCCGGATTTCCGCATGGCCATCGTTGCCTCGCCCGCGTATTTCAGCCGCCATGCGCCGCCCGTCACGCCGCAGGACTTGATGGCGCACAACTGCATCAACATGCGCCTGCCCACCCTGGGCGGCCTGTTTGCCTGGGAATTTGCCAAGGATGGGCAGGAGCTGAAAGTACGCGTGGAAGGACAGATGATTGTCAACAACATGGCCATGCGGCTGCATTCGGCGCTCGATGGCCTGGGCCTGGCCTGCATGGCCGAAGATATCGTCCTGCCCTGCCTGGCCGATGGCCGCCTGGTCCGCGTGCTCGACGACTGGTGCCCCACGTATGCGGGCTACAAGCTGTATTACCCGAGCCGGCGCCACCCGTCGCCCGCGTTTACCCTGCTGCTCGACACCTTGCGCTATCCATCTCCGACCGTTTGAGCCAGCGCAAGCCGTGAGCGGACGCGGACGGCAAAGTGAACGAACACGCATTTACCGTGCGGCGGCGCAGGACTATAGTGGCTGCTTTCCCACCTGTTCAAGGATCGCCATGAAACTCTTTTATTCGCCGGGCGCCTGCTCGCAGGCACCGCACATCATCCTGCGCGAAACGGGGGCGGCCTTCACCCTCGTGAAGGTCGACCTGGGCCGGCACCGCACGCAGGAAGGCGGCAATTACTACGACCTCAACCCGAAAGGCCAGGTCCCGCTGCTGGCGCTCGACGATGGCACGACCTTGAGCGAAGGCCCCGTCATCGCCCAGTATCTGGCCGAGCGGGCCGGCAGGCAGGATTTATTGCCGCCCGTGGGCAACTTTGCCCGCTACAAGGTGCTGGAATGGCAGAACTACATCACGTCCGAACTGCACAAATCGTTCAGTCCCCTGTTCGATCCCCGCTTCGACGCCGCCACCAAGACCTTATTCATTGAGCAACTTGGCAAAAAATTCAAGTGGGTGGACAGCCGCCTGGAAGGCCGGCCCTATCTGACGGGCGACACCTTCACCGTGGCCGACGCCTATCTGTTCGTCGTCACGGGCTGGGCGCCGAACGTGGGTGTGGATTTGTCCGCGCTGGCGCATCTGCAAGCCTTCCTCGCAAGAGTGGCCCAGCGCGACAGCGTCAAGGCTGCTTGGGAAGCGGAAGGATTAGCCAAGGCGGCTTAAAAGCAGTGTTGCTGAGCAGGGAAAGACCGCTCCTTGACGGCGCTGACATAGGCCGTGAAGGCGCCGCCAATGCTGGCCTGCCCCGTCATGAAGTCGCGCACGAAGCGCGCCTTCTTGCCTGGAAACACGTTGAGCATATCGTGCATGACGAGTATCTGGCCTGAACAATCGGGACCGGCGCCGATGCCGATGGTGGGAATGGCCAGCAGCGCCGACACTTCCCGGCCCAGCGCGGCCGGTATGGCTTCGAGCAGCAATAGCGCGGCGCCAGCCGCCTGCAGGGCCAGCGCGTCGGCTTTCAAGACTGCCGCGCTTTCCGCCGTCTTGCCCTGCACCTTGAAACCGCCCAGCTGATGCACGGACTGCGGCGTCAAGCCCAGGTGGGCGAACACGGGGATGCCCCGCTCGGTGAGAAAGCGCACGGTATCGCACAGCCAGCCGCCGCCCTCCAGCTTGACCATGTGTGCACCCGCCTGCATCAACTGGACGGCGTTGGCATACGCCGCCTGCGGCGTGGCATAGCTGCCGAACGGCATGTCGGCCGCCAACACGGCCGTACGGTTGCCGCGCGCCACGCTCGCCGTGTGATAGGCGATGTCGGCCACGCTGACGGGCAAGGTCGTGCCCTGCCCCTGCACCACATTCCCCAGCGAATCGCCGACCAGCAGCAGCTCCACGCCGCAAGCATTCATCAGGGTGGCAAAACTGGCGTCATAACTAGTCAGTGCGGCAATTTTTTGCCCTGCATCGCGCATGGCTTGCAAGGCTGGCACCGTCAACGGCTTACTATGCGGCAAGTGTTCACTCTGGTCTGGGGCGGGCATAGTTTTCATTTCGTTAAGTTAAGTTTTCTCGGACTTGCCGTGCATCACCATGATGGTTTGCTGCATCAGCGCGCACAGGGTTTCCTGGCCATCCTTGACGGCAAACACTTCGGCTTGCGTAACGATCAGGGTGCGGCCGGGCCGCACCACCTTGCCGCGCGCAATCAGTTTCTCGCCATCGGCGGGCGCCAGCAAATTCATCTTGTATTCCACCGTCAGCACGGACGCGCCTTCCGGCACCATGGTCATGGCCGCGTAGCCGGCGGCCGAGTCCGCGATCATGCCCACCACCCCGCCATGCACGAAGCCGTGCTGCTGCTCGATACCGCTCCAGTGCGGCACGTGGATTTCCGTGCTGCCATGCGCCACCACGGGCAGGCTGGCCCGGATCAGGGTCATGGCGTTCTGCAAATCGAAACTGGCGCGGACTCGGTCGGCGAATTGCGGGTCAGGAAGTCGTGTCATGGTGAAATACTTTCTCAAGTGAACAGAAAAAAGAACTTATGGCACCACTCTACCCTGCTTCTTGCGCGCCGCGAACAACACGGTCAGGGTGCCGCAGGCACTGACCAGCACGATGCCGGCCAGCAGCACGCCGGACAGCGGCGTCAGGATTCCTTGTTGCATATCGGAGTCCTCATTATCAACGGTGCGGCTTTTCTTGATATAGTGAGAATCCGACACTCCCTCCTTCAATACAGCCAACCACAATGCCCGTGCCCACCACAAGACATCTGCTGCTGGCGCCCTACAGCGGCGCCCTGCCAGCCGCCATCTGCTTTCGCAGCGCCGCCATGCCGGCCGCAGGGATTTATCCCAGCCACAGCCACTCCTGGGGCGAGTTCGTGTATGCGCTCAGCGGCGTGGTGGAAGTGCTGGTGGCCGGAAAACACTACCTGGTGCCGCCCCAGTACGGCATCTGGCTGCCGCCCCGCGTGGCGCATACGGGGCAGAACCGCCATCCCGCCTTCCACAGTTCGCTGTATGTGAGCGAAGCACTGTGCCGGGAGCTGCCCGCCGCGCCGTGCGCGCTGGCCGTCACGCCCTTCGTGCGCGCCATGCACGAGCACTTGCGCAGCCATCCGCCCGGCTTGCCGCAGACGATTCATGAAGAGCGCCTCTTGTACGTATTGCTGGACCAGCTGGCGCGCGCCACGCCCGTGGGCAGCTATCTCCCCAGCTCGGATGACCCCATGCTGGGCAATGTGCTGGCCATGCTCGACAGCAACCCCGGCGACGACCGCCCGCTGGCCGCGCTGGCGCAGGCCGTCAACACCACGGAGCGTACGCTGATGCGCCGCTGCCAGCGCGACCTCGGCATGAGTTTTGCCCAATGGCGCGCGCGGTTGCGCGTGATCAAGGCCATGGCCATGCTGGAAACGGGCCAGACGGTGGAAAGCATCGCCTTCGACCTGGCATATGCCAGCTCCTCGGCCTTCATCACCATGTTCCGCAAGGTGACGGGCGAGACGCCGGACGAGTACCGGCGGCGCAGTACCTAGCCGAACGCGCCAGGCGCCCGCAATGACCCGCGCTGTGCGAAAATGCCCGCCTTCGCCATTGCCGGATTTTACTCATGCCGCACGCTGCCCTCGCTACCCTTGCCACCCTTTCCGGGCGCGACGCCCGGCGCATCGGGCGCCACGCCCAGGCGGCCGACGCCGCCCGCTTTCTGCATCCGGTGCAGCAGGCCTTGCTGCACCGGCGCGGCTGGCTGACGATGCTGGCGCCGCGCAGCGCGGGCGGCGCCGAGCTGCCCTTGCCGCAGGTGGTGCGCCTGGAAGAAGCCGTGGCCGCCGTCGACGGCAGCATGGGCTGGGTGCTGACCCTGTGCGCGGGCGCCGGCTGGTTCGCCGGCTTTCTGGCGCCAGGCATGGCGCGCGCCATCATCGGCACGCCGCGCGCCTGCCTGGGCGGCAGCGGCGCGGCCACCGGTTATGCGGAGGAGGAAGGCGACGGCTACCGCATCACGGGCAGCTGGGACTACGCCAGCGGCGCGCCGATGGCGACCCACTTCACCCTGAACGCCCGGCTGCAGCGCGCTGGCCAGCCCCTGCTCGACGAACAAGGCAAGCCGCGCATCCGCGCCTTCCTCGTGCCCGCCGCCCTGGTGCAGCTGGTACCCTCGTGGAACAGCATCGGCATGCGCGCCAGCGCCTCGCACAGCTACCGCATCGACGGCGCATGGGTCGGCAAGGAACACGGTTTTACCATCAGTCCGGAAGCCGCGACGGCCGACGGCCCCCTGTACCGCTACCCGTTCTATTCACTGGCGTATGTCACCCTGGCCGCCAACGTGGCCGGCATGGCCGCGCATTTCATGCGGCTGGCCGAAGAATGCATGCGCCACCGCCGCCATGCGCGCGCCGGCCTGCCGCTGCTGGAGGTGCCGGAGGTAATATCCATGCTGCAAGGAAAGAAAGACGCATTGATCGCCGCCCGCGCCCGCTTCTACGCCGTGCTGGACGACAGCTGGGCGCAGGTGGCCGCCGGCGCGACGCTGGGCGCGGACGCCATGCAGGCCGTGCAGGCCGGTTCGCTGGCTTTGGTGGCCGTGTGCCGCGCGGCCGTCGACGGTCTGTATCCGTATTGCGGCCTGTACGCGGCGCGCGAAGACAGCGCCATCAACCGCGTCTGGCGCGATTTCCATACGGCCAGCCAGCATGCGTTGCTGCTGCCGTAGCGTAAACGCGCCGCGCGGCAACGCCAGCCAGCGTCTTAGCGCGGATAACTGTCGTCCGTCACCTGCTCCAGCCAGCTGACCGCCGATCCGTCTTGCGCCTCGGCAATGGCGACATGCTGCATGGCAGACGTGGCCGTCGCACCATGCCAGTGCTTGACGCCGGGCGGTATCCACGCCACGTCGCCCGCGGCCAGCGCCTGCAGCGGGCCCTGCCAGTGCTGTACCCAGCCGTGGCCTTGCGTGACGATCAAGGTCTGGCCCAAGGGATGCGTATGCCAGGCCGTGCGGGCGCCGGGCGCGAAGGTGACGATGCCGCCGCCCACGCGAGCCGGAGACGGCCGCTGGAACATGGCGTCGACCTCGACCGTGCCCGTGAAGTAGCGGGCGTCGCCCGTGATGGTGGGCATGACGGCGGCGCGCGTGACGGTGACGGCGGCTGGCGCAGAAATGGCCCCGGCGGGCAGGCAAAGCGGCAAGAGTGCCGCGGCGTATCGATGCATGTCTGGTTTCCTTTCTTACCTGTATGATTTACCCCACGGGCAGCCGGGCAGCCGGCTGCGCCTGTCCTGGCAAGTCCAGCTTAACAGCGCTGGCCCGCGCTGATTAGCGGCGCAAAGCCACTAGCGCCTATAAGCTGGGCTGATGAATGGACCGATGCGCGGCCGATGCGCAACTTGTTTCGCAGGAAAGGCAGGCGGACGCCATGCCAGCCGCATTGCCTGATAATATGGAGACATCGCTACTTCCCTGCCCCCATCCATGCACGTCAACACGCTCAGCAGCCTGGCGCAACTTTTGGCCAGCGCCGAAACGGAAACCCTGGCCTTTCCCACCAGCATCAATACGGCCCTGCTCTTGCAAAAGGAACTGGCCAACCCGGATTGCCACTCAGCCGACATCAGCCGACTGCTGCTGTGCGAACCCACCTTGTCGGCGCGCGCCGTGGCGCTGGCCAATTCGGCCCTGTTCGCGCCCGGTCAGGCGCCCGCCATCACCAGCGTGCGCGCCGCCGTCGAACGGCTGGGCCACCGCAACCTGTATGCGCTGGCGACGGCGGCCGTCATCCGCCAGCTGAACGCGGGCATCCGCGACGAAGCCTTGCGCGCCCATGCCATCCAGCTGTGGGCGCACACCGTGCACGTGGCGGTGCTGGCGCATGCGCTGGCGGGCGCCGTCACGCACACGGATGCCGACACGGCGCTGTTCGCCGGCATCGTGCATGAAGTGGCAGGCTTCTATTTGCTGGCCCAGGCCGACAAGACCCCGGGCCTGTACGCCCAGCTGGAAACGCAGATGGCGTCCACGCTGGAAGTGATCGGCCGGGGACTGATGCGCCAGCTGGGCGTGCCGCAGCAGGTGGCCGACGCCGTCAACGCCTTGCCCGGCTCGACCATCATGCTGCCGCCCGAAGGCTTGCGCGACACCCTGCTGCTGGCCAAGGCGCTGGCGCCCGTGCCTTCGCCGCTGCCGCAGGCCGGCATCACCGTCAGCGCGCCGCTGCAAGCCTACCTGGAGCACGATCCCGTGCTGCAGGCGCTGCGCACGCAGCCGTCGGCCGAAGCGAAGGGCCTGATCGAGGTGCTCCTCAGCTGATGGCCGATCTGCTATGATGGCGCAGGCCGGGATGGACCCGGTCCGCTTTCATTGATGTCCACTGGAAAACTGCCTTGACTACCTCCTTACGCATGCTCGGCCTGGCCGCAGCTCTGACCATGGCGTGCAACGCCAACGCCGACAGCTTCGTTTCCTCGGCCTCCAGCGCCGGCTCCCAGTCGAGCGGCAGCATTTCCGATTCGCTCAACGGTTCGAGCAACAGCTCCTCGCGCGACAACAAGGTGGCCAATGGCCCCTACCGCATCATCGACGTGGCCGCCATGCCGGGCCGCGACGGCATGACGCGTTTGACCATGCAGGCCGACGCCACGGCGACGCCGCTGGTGTTGGACTTGCCGCAGGCGGCGCTCGACAAGCAGCAACTGGCGCAGGGCGACGTGGTGCATGCGCAAAACCGCGCCTACGGCATCGAATTCTCGCGCAACGACACGCGCGCCGCCTTCTTCCTCGTGCTGGCCGACGACTGGTACGGCGAAATGGCCACGCGTCCCGTCAGCCTTTGATCCGTTTTCGCCTGCACCGCCCGGCACTGCTGCTGGGCGTCTGCATCATCTTCAGCGCTGGCGCCGCGCAGGCAGGCACCTCGCTCGCCTCGTCGCGCTTTTGCGACCGCGCACAAGAACTCACGGCAACGGAACAGGATCGCCTGCTGCGCTTTGCCGCCGTCGTGCGCGAGGAACTGGCCGCCAGCGAAGGCAGCGTAGCCCTGATCAGCCGCTCCGGCCTGGACCTGGCCCGCTTCGGCATCCGCTATTCGCACGCGGCGCTGGCCTGGCGCCACGACAATGACAGCGGCTGGTCCGCGCGCCAGCTGTACTACGCCTGCGACGAAGGCCGCCCGCGCATCTTCGACCAGGGCACGGCCGGTTTCGCCATGGGCACGGCCAATCCTGCGCTCGGCTACATCTCGCTCGTGAAACTGCCGGCGGAAACCGTGCCGCCCCTGCGCCGCACCCTGCTCGACCCCGTGCGCGTGCAGGAGCTGCTGGCGGGCCGCTACAGCGCCAACGCCTACGCCTTCAATTTGAAATACCAGAACTGCAATCAGTGGGTGGTGGAAATGCTGGCCGCCGCCTGGGGCGAACTGGCCGCGGGCGGCGACTTGCGCGCGCGCGCCCAGGACTGGCTGCGCGCCGCGCCTTACAACCCCGCTCCTGTGGACGTGGGCGCCCGCTGGCTGATGCTGGGCTCGATCTTCGTGCCCCTGGTGCACATGGACGACCATCCGCCCGAAGCCATCGGCACCATGCGGCTGGCAGTCAGCCTGCCGGCCAGCCTGGAAGCGTTCGCGCGCCAGCGCCTGCCCGCCAGCGAGCGCGTGGAAATCTGCCACGACGGCAGGCAGGTGGTGGTGCACCGGGGCTGGGAACCGGTCGCCGACGGCTGCGTGCCCGGCCCGGACGACCGGGTCATCGCGCTCGACTGATTACATCTGCGCGTCGAGCGCCTCGCCGATCGCATAAAAACGCCCGCCGGCGATGTAGTGCAGGCTGCGCCACGATGCATCGGCCTCCTCGAAATGCCAGTGCCCGTCGCGGAACACGCGCGTGTCGGCCCAGGCCCCTACCACTTCGCCGATGAACAGGTCATACGCAGCCTGGTTGTGCGGCTCGGGCAGCAGGCGGCAGGCCAGCCAGGCGGAGCATCCGGCCACGAACGGCAAATCGCAACCATCCATATGAAACAGCTGCACGCCGGCGCGCGCCAGCTTGTCGGGCTGCGCATCGAGACTGTGCGTGCCCACCGCATGCGTCAGCCGCAGCTGCGCCGCCGTCGGCACCTGGATGACGAAGCTGCCGCTGCCCTCGACCAGCGCGCGCGTGCGCGTGGCCTTGTCCAGCACCACGGTGAGTTTCGGCGGCGCGAAATCGAGGGCGCAGGCCCAGGCGGCGGCCATCACGTTGTCCACGCCAGCATGGCGGGCCGAGACGAGGATGGACGGGCCATGGTTGAGCAGGCGGTAGGCTTTTTCCAGCGGCACGGGGGCGATATGGCGATGTTCAGGCCCCCTGCTTTTCAGGGACAGGAGCATGTCCCACTGGTCGATGCCGGGCCCGAAGCCATCCGGCGTCACCTTCACGGGCTCAAAGCCGAAGCGCGCATAAAACTGCTGCGTATGCTGGCTGGTATTCATGCTCACCTTGGCCACGCCAGGCATGGCGCGTATCGCGTCCAGGCGCGCCTGCGTCAGCGCGCGACCCAGTCCCTGGCCGTGCAGATCCTGCGCCACCATGCCCCAGCACAGGCTGGCAACAGTGCCGCCCGCCTCGATGGCATGGCCGCCGCAGGCGACGATGCGGCCGTCGCGCAGAATCACCAGATACGGATGCGTCGAGGTATCGAGCCAGGCGGCAAAGTCCGCGCGCTAGGACGGGTCGAAAAAGCGCGGCGTGTTGCCGTCGAACAGGGCCAGGCAGGCGTCGCGGTCGCCGGCCCGGTAAGGACGTACTGTTTGCATTTTCCGTACTCAAAAGAAGATGAACGCCGATTATACGGGGTGCGCGTTCAGGCCAGTTGCTCCGAGCTGACGACATGCACGCCCGGCGCGGCGGCCAGCGCCGCTTCCAGCAGCGCTTGCGCGATGCGCGGCGCGGGATTGATGCGCCAGCGCGCCGGCAGCATGGGCCCCAGCACGCGCAGCAGGCGCAAGGCGGCGCCCTCGCCCGCGCGCGCCTGCTCGCGCTCGCCGCCGATCAACCCGGGCCGCACGCAGGTGAGCGATCTAAAACCCAGCTGCTCCAAGTCGCGTTCCAGCTCGCCCTTGACGCGGTTATAGAAGATGCGCGAGGCGGCGTTGGCGCCGGCGGCGGAATTGAGCGCATACGCAGGCGTGCCGGCCGCCAGCGCCAGGCGCGCCACGGCCAGCGGATAGTCGTGGTCCACGCGCCGGAACGCCTGCCGCGTGCCCGCCAGCTTCATGGTCGTGCCCAGGGTGCAGATGACGGCGTCTGCCTGCCACCACGGCGCATCGGGCGGCAAGCGGTCGAAATCGACGACGGGCGCCTCGAGCTGGGGATGCGCCGGCAAGGGCTGGCGCACGGGCGCGACGACCTGGCTGACGCGCGCGTCACTCAGCGCCAGGCGCAGCACTTCACGGCCTACGAGGCCGGTGGCGCCGACGAGCAGTAGTTTCATGGCTTTCCCGTTCAAGTTGCTGTCAGCCACCACCATACACGGAACTCAGGACAGGCGCAGCGCCAGCGCCGCCAAGGTCACCAGCAGCACGGGCACGGTCAGCACGATGCCGACGCGGAAATAGTATCCCCACGAGATGTGGATATTCTTACTGTCGAGCACGTGCAGCCACAGCAAGGTGGCCAGGCTGCCGATGGGCGTGATCTTCGGGCCCAGGTCGCTGCCGATCACATTGGCGTAAATCATCGCCTCGCGCACGGCGCCCTGCGCCGTCGTCGGGTCGATGGCCAGCGCGCCCACCAGCACCGTCGGCAGGTTGTTCATCACGGACGACAGCAAGGCCGTCAGCACGCCCGTGCCCATGGCCGCGCCCCACACGCCGTACTGGGCACAGTGATTGAGGATGCCCGTCAGATAAGCCGTCAGGCCCGCGTTGCGCAAGCCGTACACGACCAGATACATGCCCAGCGAAAAGACGACGATTTGCCATGGCGCATGGCGCAGCACGTGGCGCGTGGAAATCACGTGGCCCTTGCCCGCCACGCCCAGCAGCAGCGCGGCGCCCACGGCGGCGATCAGGCTGATGGGCACGCCCAGGGCTTCTTGCGAGAAAAACCCTACCAGCAGCAGCGCCAGCACCAGCCAGCCGGCGCGGAAGGTCCCCATGTCGCGGATGGCGGCGCCCGGGCGCTTGAGTTGCGCCACGTCATAGTCGAGCGGAATATCCTGGCGGAAAAAGAGCAGCAAGGCCGCCAGGGTGGCAAGCACGGCGACGACGTTGACGGGCACCATCACGGACGCGTACTCGGCAAAGCCGATCTTGAAATAGTCGGCCGAGACGATATTCACCAGGTTCGACACCACCAGCGGCAGGCTGGCCGTGTCGGCAATGAAACCGGCCGCCATCACGTAGGCCAGGGTGGCTTTGGCGGAAAACTTCAGGGCCCGCAGCATGGCGATGACGATGGGCGTCAGGATCAGCGCAGCGCCGTCGTTGGCAAACACGGCGGACACCAGCGCGCCCAGCAAGACCAGCAGCACGAACAGTTTTGTCCCGCTGCCGCCGCCCCAGCGCGCCACGTGCAAGGCGGCCCACTCGAAGAAGCCGGCCGCGTCGAGCAGCAGGCTGATGATGATGACGGCAACAAAGGTGCCGGTGGCGTTCCACACGATATGCCAGACGACGGGGATGTCGCCCCAGTGGATCACGCCGGCCAGCAAGGCGACACCAGCGCCGATGACGGCGCTCCAGCCGATGCCCAGGCCGCGCGGCTGCCAGATGACGAGGATGAGTGTGGCGAGAAAGATGAGGAAAGCGGTCAGCATGCGGCGAGGGTCCCGTGCGGTGCGGCGTCGCGGGCACCATGCGCCGCAGCCTGTGAACGTCAACAATAATTCCATAATACTGGAATTATTGAATGAATGCAAAGGCCGCGGCGGGACTGCCTTATTTCAGCGCGATGGCGATATCGGTCAAGCCCACCGTCCCATTGCCGATGGCGGAGGCGGCCGGCGTGGCCGCGCCGCCGCTTGGCACCGCCGCGCCCGTCGCCAGGTCGATGCGGTACAGTGCGCTGGGGCCGCCGGCCGCCGTGCGCAGGGCCGCCAGAACCAGCCCGTTGGCGCCGCCCGCGATATCGAAGCCCACGTCGCCCGCCACGGCAACGCCGAGCGCGCTCGCCCCCACAGCGGCCAGGGTGCCGTCATTCGGCGGATTCTGCAGGGCGAGACTGGCACTGGCCGTGTCGATATCGAACAGCATGGTCGCCGCCGCGCCCGCGAAGCTGTTGGTATAGGCGGCGGCCGTCACGGCCGGCGCCGCGCCCGCCCGGTTGATGGCGCCATCGGTGGTGGTGGCGCCCGTGTCGGTATTGATGCGCAGGCTTTGCCCCGTGTTGCCGATCACGCGCAGGCGGTCGGCCACGGGGTTGAAATCGACGCCAAAGGCCGTGCCGGCGATGGCCGTGTACGGCGCGCTGGTATCGAGCGCGTCGGCCGCCAGCGTCGCCTTGACGGCGACGGCGCCCGTGGCCGGATCGATGGTGACGATGCGGGCCGCGGAGGAAATGCCGTACAGCAAGCCATCCTTGGGACGGATGTCAAAGCCCAGCAGGCGCTCGCCCGCCGCCAGGCCCGTGACGGCCACGTTGACGTCGAGCGTGTTCGGCGTGGCCGTCTTGAAGGTGACGATGCGGCCATCGTCCGTCAAGCCGTAGGCGACGGGCGCCGCCGGCGGCGTCAAGGCGATGCCGCGCAGCTCTTCCGTCACGCCGATGGCCGCCACCAGCGTCGCCGGTGCCGTGGCCGCCGCCAGGTTCACGGTGTAGAGATTGCGCGCGCCGGCCACCGTCATGACGGCGTAGCCCGTATTCGTGCGCGCATCGATGTCGAAGCCGGCCACGCTGGTGGCCGCCACGCCGAGCGGCACGGCGCCGGCCAGGGTGCCGTTGTTGGGCGGATTTTGCGTGTAAAGGGTGGCATTGGCCCCATCGATCACAAACAAAGTGGTGCCGGCCGTGCCCGCGAAACTGTTGGTATAGGCGGCGGCCGTGATGGCCGTATTGCCTGCGCCGCCGTTGATGTTGCCATCCGTGGTGGTGGCGCCCGTATCGGCATTGATGCGCAGGCTTTGCCCCGTGTTGCTGACGATGCGCAGGCGGTCGGCGACGGGATTGAAATCGACGCCAAAGGCCGTCCCGGCCAGCGCCGTATAGGGTGCCGTGGTGTCGGCCGCATCGGCCGCCAGGCTGGCTTTCACGGTGGCCACGCCCGTGCCGCCATTCAAGGTGTAGAGCCGGCCCGTGCTGCCGACGCCGTAGAGCTGGCCATCGGCGGGCCGGAAATCGATGCCCAACAGGTTTTCCCCGCCTGCAAGCCCGTCACGGCGACCGTGCTGCGGATGGTGGCCGGCGCGGCGCGGTCGAACGACAGCAGTTGATTGCCGGCCGTGAGCACAAACACATCGCCCGTGACGACGGGAGGCGGCGCTGGCGTGACGACGGCCTCATCGTGGTGGCCGCCGCCCCCGCAGGCGGACAAGGCGATGGCGACGGCGGAAGCGAGCAGCAGCCTGGAAAATGGCAAGGATGGCAGCGTGGACATGAGCGTGACTCCGGTAAGTGAGTGAAGGGACGTGCTGCCCAAGCCGCTGTGGCAGCGAGCGCACCCCGGTACTACCCGCCATGCGCGCATTTGGATGCAGCGGCGCAAAAAAGTGTTCACGCCGCCATTTTTACTTATCTTTAGGCAACTTAACCGGTGTATAGTCGCAGGCACGATGAGAACTGGGGTCAGGAAAGTGGCGCGCATCTATCAGACCAACAATATGGGCGAAGCCGACGTGCGGGTAGCCATCGTGCAGCGCGGCAATGCCGACCTGCTCGTGCACCGCGCGGCCAGCTGGGGCCTCGCGCATGGCGACGCGCAGTGGTTCATCACGCGCGAGCGCCAGGATGCCACGGCCAGCGTGTACTTCACCTCGCAAGGCTTTGCGCAGCTGACCATCTGTTTTGTCGACCAGGCCGGCGAGCAGGCTGGACCAGGCCACATCGACTCAAGGGCTGCCTCGCGCACGGAGGCGGCTGACACTCAAGCGGAGGAATGCGTCATGGATTTGATTTTGCTCGAACCCGGCAACGGGGAACTCGTGTTCGGCAAGATGCCGGTCGGCGGCATCGACAGCAGCGGCGGCAGCCTGATCGACAGCGCCTGGCGCGATAGCGGCGCGCTGCAGGACATGGGCCGCTGCATCGAACTCGTGTCATTACATCAGGGCATGAAGCAGCAGGTGACGACGGACGTCAGCAATGCGGCGCGCACGTCGGGGCGGCCCGTGATCACGGAATTTACCTGTGTCAAATATGTCGATGCGATCTCGGTGAAACTGTACGAACTGTGCCTGAGCGCCCAGCCGCTGGGCAGCGGCGCGGCCCAGCCGACCAAACTCTACATCGCCCGCAACTCGGGCGACAAGACGGTCAACATCATCACCATCGCGCTGCGCGACGCCCTGATCAGCGAAATCCAGCTGCAATCCCATCCCAACGACATGCCGACCGAACAGTTCAAGCTGAACTTTACGGAAATCCTCTGGAGCTACAGCGTGCAGCAGGCGGACGGCCAGCCAGCAGCCCAGCACACGACGGGCTGGAGCCTGGCGCGCAACCGCCCGATCGGCGCGTTTACGGCTTGACGCCGAGCACGGCTTCGACTTCCGCCTTGCACTGCAATAGCGCCGACAGCAGCAGTTCCCGCTGGGCGTGGAAACGCAGGGCCGGCACGCCCAGCGACAGCGCGTAGCGCTCGCTCGTGCCCGTGTCCAGGGCCACGCCGATGCCGCACACGCCCGGCGCATGCTCTTCCATATCGACGGCGTAGCCTTGCGCGCGCACCTGCGCCAGGTGCGGCAACAGTTGCGCAAGCGCCGCGATGGTCTGACCCGTGCGCGCTTCCAGGCGTTCGCCGAACAGCCGGCCCAACGCCTCGTCTGACAGACCCGCCAGCAGCGCCTTGCCATGCGCGGTGCAGTGGATCGGGTAGGCCGTTCCCACGGCCGAGACGACGCGCAGTTCATGGTCGGAACAATACTGGTCCACCGACACCGCATGCAGGCCGCGGTACACGCACACGTCCACCGTTTCGCGCGTGCGCCGGCCCAGCGCTTCCGCATGCGGCCGCAGGACCGCCACCACATCCGTATGCGCCGACGCCGCCAGGCGCGCGATGGCCGGCCCCAGCTTCACCCCGCCGGCGCCGGAACTGACCAGTTGCTGGGCTTCCAGCGCGGCGACGATGCGGTGCACCGTCGTGCGCGGCAAGTCCGCACCCTTGGCGATCTGCGCCAGGCTCAGGCCGCCCGCCTGGTTTTCCAGCGCGCGCAGCACCGCCGCCGCGCGCGCGATGACTTGCTTGCCGCTATTGCCTTCGTTTTCTTCACTCATCTCTTTACCCAATTGTGCATGACGATAGCTGCCGTGACGGCATTGACCGGCATTGACCGGCATTGTACATGGCCCTATAATTGTTCCATCATTCGGAACACTGTTCCGTTAAACGGTTTACCCAACCCAAACACCAGGGAGGCGCATGTCCAGCCGCAGTATATCGAAGACAGCAACGTGCACGCTCCTTTCCGTTGCCAGCCTGACCATCATGGTGGGATGCGTGCTGGTTCCGGGATTGCCGTCCATCGCCGCGCGCCTCGGGGTGGCCGACGCCGCCAGCTGGCTCGTCACGCTGCCCTCGCTGGGCGTGGTGCTGTCCGGCCCCTTCGCCGCCATGCTCATGCAGCGCCTGGGACTGCACCGCACCCTGCTGACGGGACTGTTCCTGTACGGCTTGCTGGGCATCTCGGGCATGTTCTTGCATGGCCACCTGGCCGTGTTCGCCAACCGTTTCCTGCTGGGCGTGCCGACGGCGCTGGTGATGGCCTCGGGCACGGGACTGATCTCGGCCCTGTTCAGCGGCCAGGCGCGGCTGCGCATGATCGCCAGGCAAGGCATGACGATCGAACTGGGCGGCGTGCTGTTCCTCGCACTGGGCGGCCTGCTGGCCACGGCGGGCTGGCGCTATCCCTTCCTGCTGTATCTGGCCTCGTGGGTGCTGCTGGCCTTCGCCTGGCGCTGCGTGCCGGCACCCGGGCCGGCCGGGGATGCCGGCATGGATGGCGCGCCGCCGGCGCCCGGCCCGTCACGCGCCCTGCTCCTCGTCCATGCGCTGGCGGCGCTCTCCATGACGGTGTTCTTTGCCGCCATCATCGTTTTACCGCTGCGCCTGCAGCAGCTGGGCTGGAGCGAGGACCGGGCTGGGTATCTGCTTTCCTTCGTGTCGCTGGTGGCCGTAGCGGCCGCCTGGCTGATGCCCCGGGCGGTCCGGCGCCTGCATGAACACGGCACCCTGGGCGCTGCCTTCGCCTGCTATGCGCTGGCGCACCTGCTGTTTGCGGGGGCCGCCGCGCTGCCCGCGCTGCTGGCCGGCGCCATGGCGCTGGGGATGGGCTTCGGCCTGTCCGTACCCCTGTGCACGCACATGACGGTCGAGCACAGCCACTTGCCCAGCCGCAACCGCAACCTCGCCTATCTCTCGATGGCCATCTTCGGCGGGCAATTTCTCTCTTCCTTCATGACGTATCTGCCCGGCAGCCACGCCACGATGTTTGCCGCCACGGCCGCACTGGCCCTGCTGGGCGCGGCCGTGGCGGCCGCCCTGCTGCTGCGCCGCCGCGCCGCGACTGTCTCCACCACCCGCACTGAAAGGTAAGACCATGGATCTCAACGACGTCCACGCCCTGCTGCACCCCGCTCCCCTGGCACTGGAAACGGGCTTCGAACGGCTGCCCAGCGGCGTGCTGCACGTGGCGTGCCGCACCGACTTGGCAAATTGCACTGGCGAGATGTTTGAATGGTGGTTCCGCTCGCGGCCCGACACGGAGCGCTACCTGATGTGGCACCCGGTCGACCACCTGGCCAGCGGCTGGGCCGAAGGCAGCGCCGGGACGCACATCGGCTCCATCCATCTGGCGGAAGAATTTTTCAGCGGCATGCCGGCCGAACAGCTGGCCATCCAGTTCCGCGATCCCCGTGAATTCTTCGAGGGACGACAATATGAGGTGGCGCGGACCGAGGGCCGCATTTCAGCCGCCGTGTGCGCCAGGGTGGGCATGAGCTATGCGCCGCCCCGCACGGCGGACGGCGCCGTCATCGGCGGGCGCCTGCTGCACATGGGCCGCGACACGGCCTGGGGCATGACCTTGCGCAGCCATTTCTACATGGGCCAGGACTTGCCGGACGCCGGCCACAGCCCGCAAGAGATCGCCGCCCTCTTCCCCGATGCATTCGCCCGCGCCCTGCTCATGCATTGCTACAACGAATTCACCTTCCTGGCGCAATTCCTGCGTTCCCACTACCAGGCGAAGCACCGCGACAGCGTGCCCGTGGCGCTGCCCTGGTAGACGGAGGTTCACTCCTCGAGGCCGCCCCCAGCGCCTTGTACAGCGCCACGGCCGACTTGAACTGGTCGCGCCGCGCGTCGAGCAGGGCTTGCTGGGCCGCATACGACTGGCGCTGCGCGTCGAGCAATTCCAGGCGGCTGTCCTGGCCCGCGTCGTAGCGCAGCTGCGACAGGCGCTGGCGCTGCCGCGACGCCGCCACCACGCGCTCCTGCGCGGCGATCTGCTGCGCAAACGTGGCGCTGCCGGCCAGGCCGTCGCGCACCTCGCGGAACGCCGCCTGGATCGCCTGTTCGTACTGCAGCACGGCCACGTCCTTGCGCAACCGCGACAGCTGCAATTCCGCGCGCAGCTGGCCGCCCTGGAACAGCGGCTGCGTCACTTGCGGCGCGAACGACCAGCTGCGCGCGCTGCCGCGGAACAGGTCGCCCAGTTCCGGGCTGGCAAAGCCCAGCGACGCCGTCAGCGACAAGCGGGGAAGAAGGCGGCGCGGGCGGCGCCGATTTCCGCATTCGCCGCCGCCAGCGCGTATTCAGCCTGCAAAATGTCGGGACGGCGCGCCAGCAAGTCCGACGGCAGGCCGGGCGGCAGCTGCGTCAGCACGGGCTGGCCGTCGAGCGGCCGGCCGGCGGGCAAGTCCGTTGGCAATGGCGCACCGAGCAGCAATTCCAGGTTGTTGCGCGAAAGTAGACTGGCTCGCTCCCGCGCCTGCACGTCCGCCTCCGCCGTGGCGGCCTGCCCTTCGGCTTGCGCCACGTCCAGGCCGCTGCCCTGCCGCGCGCCGTGCAGGCGCTGCGTCAGGAGCAGCGCCTGGCGCCAGTCAAGCAGCGTTTGCCGGGCCAGCGCCAGCTGTTCCTCGGCCAGGCGCTGCTCCAGGTAGGCGTCGGCCACGGCGCCGATCAGGGCCATATGCGCGGCGCGCTGGCCCTGCTGCGTCGCCAGATAGCGGGCAAACGCCGCGTCCGACAAGGAACGCAAGCGGCCGAACAGGTCGATCTCGAACGCGCTCATGGCGATGCCGGCCGTGAACTGATTCTGCGTCACCGCATCGGCGCCGCGCTGGCGCACGCCGCCCGCATTCGCGCCGATGGCCGGAGTGCGGCCCGCATCCTGGATCTGATACTGGGCCCGCACGGCTTCCACGTTGAGCGAGGCCACGCGCAAGTCGCGGTTGTTTTCCAGCGCGATATCGACCAGGCGCTGCAGGCGCGCATCGAGCAGCATCTGGCGCCAGCCCAGGTCGGCCGCGGTGTCGGCCGCGGCTGGCGCGGCAGATTCTGCATAGCTGGCCGGTATCGGCGCCGCCGGCTTGACCAGCGGCGGCGTCAGGGAACACGCCGACAAGGCCAGCGCGGCCAGGGGCGTGAGAAAAAGAAACGCATTACAACTCTCCTTCCACCGCCTTGACGGCGATGCGATCACTGCGTTTGTTGAAGTACGTGCCCATCTTGTCGACGGCGCCCAGCACCACGACAAAGAACACGGGCACGAAAAACACGGCCAGCACGGTGGCGGTAATCATGCCGCCGAACACGCCCGTGCCGATCGCGTGCTGCGTCTCGGCGCTGGCGCCCGTGGCCAGCATCAGCGGCACCACGCCCAGCGCGAACGCCAATGACGTCATCAAAATCGGGCGCAAGCGCAAGCGGGCCGCTTCCACCGTCGCCTCGACCAGCCCCTTGCCCTGCGCCTGCAGCTGGCGCGCATATTCGACGATCAGAATGGCGTTCTTTGCCGACAGGCCGATGATGGTGATCATGCCCACCTTGAAGAACACGTCGTTCGGCATGCCGCGCAACATCACGGCCAGCACGGCGCCCAATAAACCCAGCGGCACCACCAGCATCACGGAGACGGGAATCGACCAGCTTTCATACAGGGCCGCCAGCACGAGGAAGACCACCAGCATCGACAGCGCCATCAGCATGGGCGCCTGCGACGCCGATTCCTTCTCCTGCAGCGACTGGCCCGTCCACGCCAGCGCGAAGCCCGGCGGCAATTGCTTCACGAGGCGCTCCATTTCCAGCATGGCGTCGCCGCTGGACACTCCCGGCGCCGCGCTGCCGGAAATGCGCGCCGACGGGTAGCCCTGGTAACGCACCAGCTGCAGCGGCGATTCGCTCCACACGGGTCGCACGAGCTCGCCCAGGGCCACCATGCCGCCCGCGTTATTGCGGATGCGCAAGGCCAGCACGTCGTTCAACTGCATGCGCGACGGCGCATCGGCCTGGATGATCACCTGCTGCATGCGGCCCGCGTTCGGAAAATCGTTGACATAGGTCGAACCCATGGCCGCCGTCAGCATGTCGGCAATCGCAGTAAACGGCACGCCCAATGCTTCGGCCTTGGTGCGGTCGATATCGAGACGCACGCTGGCGCCCGGCGGCAAGCCGTCCGGATACACGCCCGCCACCTTGGCGCTTTGCGCGGCCAGGCCCAGCAGCTGGTTTTGCGCCGCCTGCAAGGCCGCGATGCCCTGGCTGGCGCGGTCTTGCAGGCGCAGCGAAAAGCCGGACGAGTTGCCCAGTTCATCGATGGCGGGCGGCATCAGGCTCATGATCACGCCTTCCTTCGCCTGCGACATGGCCTCCTGCGCCAGCGCCACTTCTTCCTGCGCCGTGGCGCCGTTGCGCTGTTTCCAGTCCTTCAGCATGGTGAACGCCAGGCCCGCGTTCGGACCCGCGCCGGAGAAGCTGAAGCCGAGGATCGACTGGTTCACCTCGATGCCAGGCCGCGAGGCCACGTGCTGTTCGTACAATTTGACGACATCGAGCGTGCGCTCCATGGTGGCGTCCGACGGCAGCTGGATCGAGGTAATGAAATAGCCCTGGTCTTCCTCGGGCAGGAAGGCCGACGGCAGCTGCATGAAGGCCACGCCCAGCGCCGCGACGATGGCGCAGTACAGCACCATCGAGCGGCCCGCGCGCTTGAGCATCGCCACCACGCCTTTTTCATAGCGCGCCGTCATGCGCTCAAAACAGCGGTCGAACCACAGGAAAAAGCCCTTTTTATCGTGGTCGTGCGGGCCGATCGGTTTCAACATCGTGGCGCACAGGGCCGGCGTCAGGCTCAAGGCCAGAAACGCCGAGAACAAAATCGACACGGCCATCGCCAGGGTGAACTGGCGGTAGATGGCGCCCACGGAACCGCTGGCCAGCGCCATCGGAATGAACACGGCCGTCAGCACCAGAGTGATGCCGACCACGGCACCCGTGATTTCGCGCATGGCTTTCGAGGTCGCTTCCTTCGGCGACAGGCCTTCCGTAGCCATCAGGCGCTCCACCGCTTCCACCACGACGATGGCGTCATCGACGATGATGCCGATGGCCAGCACCATGCCGAACATGGTCAGCACGTTGACGGAATAGCCGGCCAGCAGCATCACGGTAAACGTTCCCATCAGGGCGATCGGCGCGACGATGGCGGGAATCAGGGTGTAGCGTATCTTTTGCAGGAACAGATACATGACGAGGAACACCAGCACCATCGCTTCCAGCAGGGTGACGACGACCTTCTCGATCGAGATCTTCACGAACGGCGCCGTATCGAACGGCACCGAGTACTTGATCCCGGCCGGCATGGTGTGCGCCAGTTCGGCCATGCGCGCGCGCACGGCGGCCGCCGTCTGCACGGCGTTGGCACCGGGCGACAGCATGATGGCGGCACCCGACGCGGCTTGCCCGTTTTCGCGGATGCTGAAATTGAAGCTTTGCGCCCCCAGCGACACCTTCGCCACGTCGCCGATGGTCACTTTCGAGCCGTCCGCGTTCGCGCGCAGCACGATGGCGGCAAATTCGGCCGGGGTTTGCAACTGGCCCTGCACCGTCAGCGGAATCGTCACGCGCTGGCCGTGCACGGCGGGCGAATCGCCGAGGCGGCCCGGCGCGATCTGCGCACTCTGCTGCGCGATGGCGGCCGTCAGTTCGCCCATGGCGATGTTGTACGACACCAGCTTGGCGGGATCGACCCAGATGCGCATGGCCCGCTCGGAGCCGAACAGCTGCACCTTGCCCACGCCGGGAATGCGGCGCAGTTCTTCCGTCACGTTGCGCGCCAGGTAGTCGCCCAGCGCCACTTCATCGTGCTGGCCATTCTCGGAAATCAGGCTGACGATCATCAAAAAGCCCGACGACGCCGATTCCACCGTCAAGCCGTTCTGCCGCACGGCTTGCGGCAGGCGCGGCTCGATGGCCTTCAGGCGGTTCTGCACGTCCACCTGGGCCATTTCCGGGTCCGTGCCCGGCTGGAAGGTGACGGTGATCGAGGCCGACCCCGAGGTATCGGTGGACGACTCGAAATACAGCAGGTGCTTGACGCCCGACAGTTCGCGTTCAATCAGGCCCACCACGGAATCATTCATGGTTTGCGGCGTGGCGCCGGGGTAATTGGCGCTGATGCTGACGCTGGGCGGCGCCACGGAAGGAAAACGCGCAATCGGCAATTGCGGTATGGCGATCAGTCCGAAGAGGACGATGAAGACCGCCACCACCCACGCAAAGACGGGGCGGTTGATGAAAAATTGAGGCATGTCGTTAGGCTTTCATTGTATTCAAAGTGTGCATCAACGCGCCTTGGCGGCAGCCGCCGTGGCCACGACGGCCGGCTTCCACGGTTGCGGTGTGGCGGTGGCGCCCGGCTGCAGGCGTTCCTGGCCTTCGATGACGACGGTGTCGCCCGCCTTCAAGCCGCCGCTGACCACGTACTGGTGCTCGACCACGTCGCCCACGGCGATCGTTTTCAAGCTGGCTTTGTTCGTGCCGTCCAGCACCCAGGCCTGCGCCTGGCCGCCGCTGCTGCGCAACACGGCTTGCTGCGGCAGCAGCACGCCGTTGGGCTGCACGGCGCGGGCGATGCGGGCGCGCACGAACATGCCCGGCAAGAGCTGGCGCTGCGGATTGTCGACCAGCACGCGGATGACGGCGTCGCCCGTGCCCGCATCGACGCTGATGCCGGAGAACAGGATGCGACCCGTGACGGGATGCGGCTGGCCATCGGCACCTAAAATGGTCACGGGCAGCTTGTCCGCGCCGCCCTTGCTGTCCGAACCCGAGGCCCGCAGCGCGGCCAGCGCGGCGGCCGGCTGGCGCACGTCGACATACACTTTGTCGATCTGCTGGATGCGCGCCATCGGCGCAGCATCGGCCACGCCTACGAGCGCGCCTTCGGTCACCAGTTCGGAGCCGATGCGCCCGGCAATCGGCGCCTCGATGCTGGCAAAGGCCAGGTCCAGGCGGCGCCGGGCCAGGGTCGCGCGCGCCTGCGCCACGGTGGCCACGGCTTGCTCGCGCTGGGCCACGGCGTCGTCATATGCCTGGCGGCTGATGGCGTCCGCTTCCACCAGCGGCTTTAACCTGTCCGCCTGGCTGCTGGCGCGGTTGGCCGTGGCCACCGCGTGCTGCAGGGCGGCGGCGGCCGAATCGACGTCCGCCTGGAACGGCGCCGGGTTGAGCTGGAACAGCTTCTGCCCCGCCTGCACGTCGGCACCCTGCTCGAACTGGCGGCGCAGCACGATGCCGCCCACCTGCGGACGGATGTCGGCCGTGCGGAAGGCGGCCACCCGGCCCGGCAATTCGTCGCTGAGGACGACGGATGCCGCTTGCAGCTTGAGGACCGTCACGGCGGCGGGCGGCGCGGCCGCCTCGTCCGGCGCGGGTTTGGAACAGGCGGCAAGGCTGAGCAGTGCCGCGGCGATCAACATGTTTTTCTTGGTGAAGTGGCTCGGATGCATGGTCTTTCTCTATGGCAGATCCCAACCGGCGGTCCGGTCGACAGATAAGCGCAGCATAAAAGGCCAAGGTGGACATTTCGTCAAAGAAATGTGGAGATTCGATGGAGAGAAAGAAGAATGCTAGACTATTTGCATGAACTATCATCACAGCGCCAGCCAGCCCTCTTTTCTTGCCACCACGCCCCCTTCCGCCCTCGTCCTGATCGCCGAAGATGAACCGCAAATCGCCCGCATCCTCGCCGGTTATCTGGAGCGCGACGGCTACCGCACGGCCTTCGCCCTCGATGGCCAGGAAGCGCTGCAGCAGCACCTGGCGCTGGCGCCGGACCTGCTGCTGCTCGACGTGCAGATGCCCCGTGTCGACGGCTGGGGCGTGCTGGCCGAAGTGCGACGGCGCGGCGAAACGCCCGTCATCATGCTGACGGCGCGCGACCAGGATGCCGACAAACTGGCCGCCCTGCGCGTGGGCGCCGACGACTACATCATCAAGCCCTTCAACCCGGCCGAAGTGGTGGCCCGCGTGGCGGCCGTGCTGCGCCGCTCGCGCGTGCGCCACCACCCGGTCGGCGGCCAGCGCCTGCGCTGCGGCCCCATCGAGATCGACCAGGAAACGTACGTGGCCAGCGTGCTGCAGGATGGCATGGCCCAGCCTCTCATGCTCAGCCTGACCTTGACGGAATTTCGCCTGCTGGCGCACCTGGCGCGCACGCCGCGCCGCGTCTGCAGCCGCCTGGAATTGCTGGAGTCGTGCATGCCCGAGAGCAACTCGATGGAACGCACGGTGGACAGCCACGTCAGCAAGCTGCGCAAGAAGCTCGAGGAAGCGGGCGTAATGAACATGCCGGCCAGCCTGCGCGGCGTGGGCTACCGCCTGGAAAGCGAGTGCTGATGCGCTTCACTGGCCTGAACCGGCAGATCATCCTGTCGATGTCCGTGCTGATGGTGTGCAGCATCCTGATCATCTGGATCGGTTCCTGGACCTTCTTCGCCATCGCCTTCAAGATCGATCCCGGTATGCTGTCCGAGCCCGACGACTGGTCGCCCAGCACCGTCGAATGGCTGTGGATCTTTGCCATCACCATCTTCGGCCTGGGGCTGGCCGCCTTTTTCGCCATCAAGCTGGCCGCGCGCATCTTAAAACCGATCAATTCCGTGATGGACAGCGTGCGCCGCGTGGCCCACGGCGACCTGTCCGCGCGCGCCTTCGCGGGCGACCGCAGCCTGGGCGAGACGGCCATGCTGGTCGATGACTTCAACAGCATGGCCGAGCGCCTGCAGCGGGGGCCAAGGAAAGCGAAACGTGGAATGCGGCCATCGCGCACGAACTGCGCACGCCCGTGACCATTCTGCGCGGCACCTTGCAGGGCGTCGTCGATGGCGTCTTCAAGCCCGAGGAAGTGCCGTTTTCCAGCCTGCTGGCGCAGGTCGAGGACCTGGGCCGCCTGATCGAGGACTTGCGCACCCTGAGCCTGGCCGACAGCGGCCACATGCAGCTGCGCATGGCGTGGACGGACCTGACCCTGGAAATCGAGGAAGTGGGCCGCCTGCTGGCGCAGGAAATGGAAGCGGCCGGTTTTACGCTGCAATTGCACCTGTCCGACCATCCCGTCTGCTGCGACGCGGCCCGCATCCGGCAAATCGTGCTGGCCCTGCTCGACAACGCGCGCCGCTATGCGCATCCTGGCCTGCTGCGCGTGCGCACCCGGGTGCAGGCCGGCCAGTACTACCTGAGCGTCGAGGATGCGGGCCCCGGTATTTCAAAGGAACTGGCGCCGCACGTGTTCGAAGCCTTCCGCCGCGGCGACAGCGACGGCGGCGACCCGCATGCGGGCAGCGGCTTGGGCCTGGCCGTGGTCGAAGCCATCGCGCGCGCGCACGGCGGCAGCGCCGTCTGCACGCGCGGCAAGGCGGGCGGCAGCGTGTTTACCGTCAAGTGGCCGGTCGAGCACGGCGCGCCGCCGGCCGCCTAGGCAAGACCGTCGGCGCGGACCATGTCGACAAAGGCGCGCAGCACGGGCGGCATCTGCCGCCGGCTCGGGTAGTACAGGAAGTAACGGGGCGGCGGCAGCAGGCAGCGCTCCAGCACGCACGCCAGGCGCCCCGCCGCGATATCGGCGCGCGCATCGGCTTCGTACACATACGCCAGCCCCGCCCCGTCGCGGGCCGCGCGCAGCATCAGTTCATCGTCATCGAACACGAGCGGCCCGCCGACGGCGATGCTGACGGCTTCCCCTCCCGCCCGAACTCCCACGCATACTGGCGCCCGCTGGGAAAACGCCGGCCTATGCAGGCATGCGCCAGCAAGTCGCGCGGCGTGCCCGGTGCCCCATGCGCCGCCAGGTAGCCGGGCGACGCCACCACCACGAACGGCTGCGGCGCGCCCACGGGCACGGCGATCATGTCGGCCGCCACCTGTTCGCCGAAGCGGATGCCCGCGTCAAAACCGTCGCGCACGATATCGATCATGCCGTCATCGGTCACCACTTCGACCTGCACGCGCGGATAGCGGGCGACAAAACCGGCCAGCATGGGCGCCAGCAGCAGCCGGGCGGCGGGACGGGGCACGTTCAGGCGCAGCTTGCCTGCGGGCACATCCTGCAAGGCGCTCAAATCCTGTAAGGCATCGTCGATCTCGCGCATGGCCGGCGCCAGCCGCGCCAGCAGCTGCTGGCCCGCCTCGGTCGGCGTGACGCTGCGCGTGGTGCGGTTCAACAGGCGCACGCCCAGGCGCTCTTCCAGCGCCCGCAGCGCATGGCTGAGGGCGGAGGCGGACACGCCCCGCTCCAATGCCGCCTTGCGGAAGCTGCGCAGGCGGGCGACGGCGGCAAAGGCCGTCAATTCGTTGAGATCAGCCATTGTTGAGGAAAAAATTCATGAAAAAATTCAGCAATACATGCAGGATTAGCCATCTTATCGCATGCTGTTGCTTCATCCATACTCCTTGCATCTTTTTTGAAAGGAAATGACAATGGAACACAGAACACTGGGCCACTCCGGCTTGCGCGTCGCCCCCATCGGCCTGGGCTGCATGGGCATGAGCTTTGCCTATGGCGGCGCCGACGAGGCCGCCTCGCTGCGTGTGCTGCACCGCGCCGTGGAGCTGGGCGTGACCCTGATCGATACGGCGGAAGTGTACGGCCCCTACGCCAACGAGGAACTGGTGGGCCGCGCACTGAAGCAATTACGCGGCAAAGTCAGCGTGGCCACCAAGTTCGGCTTCAAAATTTTGCCTGAAGGAAAAGGCGTCGAGCGCATGGCGGGCGTGGACAGCCGCCCCGAACATATTCGCCAGGCCGTGGAAGCGTCGCTGTCCAGGCTCGGCATCGAGTGCATCGACTTGCTGTACCAGCACCGCGTGGACCCGGCCGTGCCCATCGAAGACGTCGTCGGCGCCATGGCCGAACTGGTACGGGCGGGCAAGGTGCGCCACCTGGGGCTGTCGGAAGTGTCGGCCGCCACCCTGCACCGCGCCCACGCCGTGCATCCGATTGCGGCCGTGCAGTCCGAATACTCGCTGTGGAGCCGCGACGTGGAAGCAGACGTGCTGCCCGCCTGCCGCGCGCTCGGCATCGGTTTCGTGCCCTACAGCCCGCTGGGCCGGGGCTTCCTGACGGGCCGGCTCGCATCCAGCGCCGCGCTGGCGCCAGACGACTACCGCCACAGCCTGCCCCGCTTCCAGCCGCCGGCGATGGCGGCCAACGCGCACATGGTTGCCGAACTGCAGCGCCTGGCGGCGGCGCGCGGCGCCACGGCCGCGCAACTGGCCCTGGCCTGGCTGCTGGCGCAAGGCACTGACATCGTGCCGATTCCCGGCGCCCGCAGCCTGGCCCACCTGGAAGAGAACGTCGCCGCCGCGCAACTCGAATTGAACGGCGCCGAGCTGGCCGCCATCGGCGCCGCCATCGCGCCCGCCAGCGTGCAAGGCGCGCGCTACCCGGAGGTTGAGCTTGCCATGGTTGGCCTGTAGACAACTGTGCTTGAGTGCGCTAGCTTGAGGTCGATAAGCAGTTTCTTTGCCCCTTTGCACTTGAAATGCCTGAATCCGCTATCATTTTCAATCTGAACTATTCATTATGAAAGGGATTTACATGTCCGATTTGCTCGAAACACTGCAATGGCGCTACGCCACCAAGAAGATGGACCCGTCGAAAACGGTGCCGCAAGACAAGGTCGAGCGCATCCTGGAAGCCGTGCGCCTGACGGCCAGCTCCAGCGGACTGCATCCTTACGAAGTGTTCGTCGTGACGAATCCGGCCCTGCGCGAGCAGATCAAGCCGCATGCGTGGAACCAGTCGCAAGTAACGGACGCCTCGCACCTGCTGGTGTTTGCCGCCTGGGACAATTACACGGCAGAACGCATCAACGCCCGCTTTGACCTGGTCAACACCGTGCGCGGCTTCAAGAATGAAGGCTGGGAAGCGTACCGCCAGCAGATCCTGGCCACGTATCCGCAGCGCGATGCGGAAACCAACTACCAGCACGCGGCGCGCCAGGCGTATATCGGCGTGGGCACGGCCCTGATCGCCGCGGCGCAGGAAAAGGTCGATTCGACGCCGATGGAAGGTTTTGACCCGGCCAAGGTCGACGAGATCCTGAAGCTGCGCGAAAAAGGCTTGCGCTCCGTCGTCATGCTGCCGCTGGGCTACCGCGCCGACGCAGGCGACTGGCTGGTGGACCTGAAAAAGTGCGCCCCGCGCGCGAGCAATTCATCACCGAGCTGGCGTAAGCGCGTCGAGCGTGACTGAAAAGCGGATGCCCTCGCCGGCATCCGCTTTTTTCGTTCAGGCCGCTTGCGGAAAGCGCACGGTCACCTGCAGGCCCCGCCCCGCCTCGCCTTCGGCCAGCGCGATATCGGCCTGGTGGTGCTCGGCGATGTGGCGCACGATGGACAGGCCCAGGCCGCAGCCCCAGGCGTCGTTGCCGTCGGGGCGGAAGAAGCGGTCGAACAGCCTTGCATGGTGCTGGCGCGGCACGCCGGGGCCGTTGTCGGAGACGCGCAGCAGGGGCCTGCCCTCTTCCAGCGCTGCCTGCAGATCGACCCTGCCGCCCTGCTGCGTGTAGCGCAAGGCGTTGTCAATCAGGTTATTCAGCAACACTTGCAAGCCATCGGGATCGGCCTGCACCAGCACCGGGCCCGGCGGCGTTTCCAGCACGCCCAGGTCGATCGCGCGGCTGTCGGCCAGCGCGCTGTGGTCGGCCACGGCCGCTTCCAGCAACTGTGCCAGGTCCACCGTGTGCAGCTGGCTGGCCGCCAGCGCCGTTTCATGGCGCGCCAGGCTCAATAGCTGGCGCACCAGGTGCGTGCTGCGGTCCAGCCGTTCATGCAGCCGCGCCAGCGCCACGCAGCGCTCTTCCTCGCTGCCGGCCCGCTCGGCCACCTGCAGCTGCAGTTTCAGCGCCGTCAGCGGCGAACGCAATTCATGCGCGGCATCGGCGACAAAGGTGCGCTGCGCCGTCAGCGCCGCCTCGAACTGCCCCATCAGGCTATTCAGCGCCAGCGCCACGGGCCGCAGTTCGGGCGGCATGTCGTCGGCCGCCAGCGGCGTCAGGGCGTCCGGCGAACGGCCCGCCACCGATTCGGCCAGCCGGTGCAGCGGCGCCAGCGCGCGCCCCACCACGACGACGATCAGCAGCGCCAGGATCAGCGCGAACACCAGCAGGGGCGCGCCCGCGCGCATGGTCATCTGCCAGGCCAGCTGGTCGCGCACGGCCTGCGCCTGCGCCACCTGCACGTAGCGGCCGCGCCGCGTCTCGCCGTACAGGCGCCAGTCCTCGCCATGCACCGTGACATCGGCAAAGCCGGCCAGCGCATAGCGCGGCAATGCCGGCTGGCCCTGCAGGACGGGCAATGGCTGGCCGTCCTCGTCCCACGCCTGCAGCACGAACGCTTCTTCCGGCTCCTGCGCGGCGGCCAGCCCCGTCTGCGGCTCGAACTCGTCGGGCAAGGCCACGGCCAGCTGGCGCAGCTGCAAGTCGGCCAGCTCATTGGTTTCCTCGAGCAGCGAGCGGAACAGCGAAATGCCGGCGCCCAGCACGCACAGCAAGGTGGCGGCCAGCAAACCGAGCAGCAATTGGCGGCGGATGGTCAGCAAGATGCCACCCGCATCTTGTAGCCCACGCCGCGCACGGTCTGGATGGCGTCCGCGCCCAGCTTCTTGCGCAGCTGGTAGACGTAGACGTCGACGGTATTGCTTTCCACTTCGCAATCCCAGCCGTACAGCTTTTCGCTCAGCTGGCGCTTCGACACCACCTTGCCCGGATGGTCGAGCAAGGCGCGCAGCACGGAAAACTCGCGCGGCGGCAGCTTGATCAGTTCGCCCTCGAACGTGACGTCGTGGCTGGCCAGGTCGAGGATCAACGCGCCATGCTCGATGACCGAGCGCGAACGGCTGACCCGGCGCCGCAGCAGCGCGCGGATGCGCGCCAGCAGCTCGTCGAGGTCGAACGGCTTGACCAGGTAATCGTCGGCGCCGCTGTCGAGTCCTTCCACGCGGGCCGGCGTACCGTCGCGCGCCGTGATGATCAGCACGGGCAACTCGGCGCCCCGCGCGCGCATGGCGCGCAGCACGTCCATGCCCTGTTTGCCGGGCAAGCCCAGGTCCAGCAGCATCAAATCGTAGGCGAAGCCGGCCAGCGCCAGCTCCGCATCGTGGCCATCGCGGACCCAGTCCACGGCATAGCACTCGCCGCGCAAGCCCTCGACCAGGCTTTCCCCGATCATCGGATCGTCTTCCACCAGCAGCACGCGCACCTGGACCTCTCGCAGTCTTGAAAATACCGCTATCTTAACGTGGCTGGGGAAGCTCGCCTGGCGCGCCGCCGCACGCCTTGTGTCGGGCGCCCATCGCACGAATTCACGAAGCGGTGACTATGTGCGCATTTGGCGCATTTTTTCTGCGGTATATTTTCCTTCCCTCCACGCCACCTGGAAAGGCATGCCATGTCCAGTTCCTCCCAAGATACCGTCATCGTCAAGGCGGCGATTTATCCGCCCATCGGCATTGCCCGCGTGGGCAACAGTCCCAGCGAATACTTTCTGGGACCGGAGGTGCCGGAACCGGCGGCGCGGCCGGCCGGGTATTACCGCGATGCGGCCGGCGCCATCAAGCGCCAGGCGGCCGGTTTTCGCATCTACGGCCTGAATGCCGCCGGCGTGGCGGTGGCCGAATTAAACTCCGGCAATGCCGACATCGAATGGGCCGTCACCCTGGCCAACACCAAGGCGGCGTGGTACCAGTTCCAGATCGCGCTCGATATTCCCGAGGCGAATGTCACCCAGCCCTCGTTCCTGCGCAACATGGCCGTCACCGACCGCGCGCAACTGTCCATCACGCCGGGCGAGCGCAAGATCAGCGGCAGCGAACAGCCGGCCGTGGCCTTCGACGGCGGCCGTTTCATGGGCACGCCCGTCTACCTGGGCGAGTTGCGCACGGACGCCATGGGGCGGCTGATCGTGCTGGGCGGCCATGGCAAGTCGGCGTCGTGGAATGGCGCGCGCGCCATCACCTTCGCCAACAACGAAGGCTGGCATGACGACACGGCCGACGGCCCCGTCTGCGCCACGGTGCGCTACCAGGGGCAGGCCCTGCCCGTCGACATGGCCTGGGTGGTCGTCGCGCCGCCCGACTACGCGCCGCAGCAAAAGTCGGTGCGCACCATGTGGGACTTGATGCGCGACCTGTTTGTTTCCACAGGAAAACTGGCAGCGCCAGCCGTGCCCTCGTTCCAGGACGACATCCGTCCCATTTTCGAGCGCCTGTCCAACCTGCAATGGGTGAATGCGGGCTTCGCGGCCGCCTTCGGCTGGGACGGCAGCACGCCGTTCAGCCGCGACGAATGGATGGCGCGCCTGGCCAGCCCGGCCGAAAGCCGCAGGGAGTGGCGCAACGTCATCTACAACCAGTTCCGCCAGTTCGAGCGCGACGCCTGGGCGCCATCGCCGTGGCCTTGGCTGTATGGCGATGCGATGGCCATCCCGCCGGCAGACACGCCGCGCCAGAACTGCGCGCTGAGCAATCTGCAATTGCGCTTCCTCAAGCAATGGGCCGCCGGCGAGTTCACGGCCGACTACGCGCCCGGCAAGACGCCGCCGCAAAGCCTGGCCGAGGTGGACGTGGCCCTGCAACCGGACACCCTGCTGCGCGCGGCCATGGAATTTTGCCTGGCAGACGCCTTCCACCCCGGCTGCGAAATGACCTGGCCCATGCGCCAGGCCAGCATGTACAGCGCGCCGTTCCGCCTGGCGCACCGGCCGCCGGGCTGGGTCGAGCCCGATTATGGCGCCGTCTTGACGCCGGACAATATCAGCAGCCCCTGCTCGGCACAGATCGCGGGCGGCGTGACGCGCTGGATGGCCGTGCCATGGCAAACGGACACGGCCAGCTGCCGCTCCGGCTACCAGTCCGACTACGATCCCTACGTGCCCACGTTCTGGCCCGCGCGCGTGCCGAACCAGGTGATGAGCAAGCTGGCCTACGATACGGTGATGAACCGCGAAGTTCCCGTCGACGACCGCCTGGCCGCCTTCGCCCGGCGTGCCGCGTGGATACGTCCGCTGGGCAACATCAGCTATGAAGAGCAGATCAACAACATGATCGCCGACCTGGCGCAAGTGGGTGTGGTCGAGGTGCGCCCCGGCCCCACGGACGTGAACGGCTTTCCCGCGTTCCTGCAGGTGGAGAACCTGCCGCCGCCCACAGCCGGCAAGCACCTGCTGCGCGCGGCGGCGGCCATGCCGGACGAGTTCGTCGACGTCGACTTGGAAGGCACGGAAAAAGCGCGCCATCTGCAGCGGCACCGCTTGTGACCTTGCTGCAGGCCGACGTGCTGATCGTCGGCGCCGGTCCGGCCGGCGCCACGGCCGCCCTGAACCTGGCGGGGCGGCACCGGGTCCTGCTGGTGGACCGGCTGGCCGCGCCGCTGGCGCGCATCGGCGAATCGCTGCCGCCGGCCGCCGCGCGCCTGCTGCGGGACATGGGCCTGCTTGACGCCTTCCTGCGCCAGGGCCACGCGCCCTACCACGGCAACCGCGCCTGGTGGAACGGCGCCTGGACGGAGCACCACTTCCTCAGCGATCCCGATGGCCACGGCTGGCATCTGGCGCGCGGCACCTTCGACCTGTGGCTGCGCGACGAGGCGCGCCAGCGCGGCGCCGCCTTGCTGGCCCCGGCCAGTGTCGACGCCATCACGCCGGAGGACGGCGGCTGGCGCGTGCGGCTGCAGACGCCGCACGGCCCCTGCGACGCGGCGGCGCGCATCGTCATCGACGCGACGGGACGGGGCGCCCGGCTGGCCCGCAGAATCGGGGCGCGGCGCCAGCGCGGCGACCGGCTGGTTTCAGTATGGCAATACGGGCATGACGGCACGCCGTCCGCTCGGGGCTTTGCCCACATCGAGGCTTGCGAAGACGGCTGGTGGTACAGCGCACCCCTGCCCGGCCAGCGCCGCGTGCTGGCCCTGCATACGGATGCGGACTTGCTGGCCAAAACCGGATTGCGCGATGCCGGCTGGCTGGAAGCGGCGGCGCGCCGGCTGCCGGCGACGCGGGAATTGCTGGAGCAGCAAGGCTATGCGGCCGATACGCCCACCCTGGCCACGCCCGCCCATACTGCCAGCCTGGACGCCGGTGCCGGCCCAGGCTGGTTCGCCGTCGGCGACGCCGCCCTGAGCTTCGATCCGCTGTCGTCGCAAGGCATCTTCAACGCCCTGTACACGGGCCTGGCCGCGGCCGAGGCCGCCGACCGCACGCTGCGGGGAGAACCGCAAGCCTGCCAACACTACAATGGGGAGCTGGCGGCCATCGGCGCGGCGTACGAACGCCACCTGGCGTACTGCTACGGCCAGGAAACGCGCTGGCCGTCGGCGCCGTTCTGGCGCCGGCGCGTCCCGGCGCGCCTCAGCTCCCGCTGAAGTCGAAGCGCCACAAGCCCTGCTTGCGGTTCAGAGTGACGTCCGCTTCCTTGACCGTCTCCGGCATCACGTACTGCGTCATGTCCGAGAAATTCTGCGCGATATAGGTTTGGCCCACCATCGGCGGCGAAGCCACCATGAAATAGAAGTTGGGCAGGTGCTCGAAGCTGACCGTCATGTTCGTATCGACCTGCGGCATGGTCACGACCGGCCTGTCGTTGACGTACCAGTTGCTGTCGAACTGGATGTAGGGATTGGTCTGGTTGATCACGCCGCACTGCTGCGGCGTCAGTCCGGTTTGCGCCAGGGATGCGGCGCCTGGCTGCAGCAACGGCGGCGTCATGCCGTTCGGGCTGACGGCCGGCAGCAGCTGCCCCGGCTGCACCGGCTTGCGCGCGGAGACGATTTTGCTGTCGTTGACGCCCAGGCTGGTCACGTCGGTCGAGATCTGCGCCGTGTAGTCGAACGATTCGGTAGTGCCGGGGGCGCCGGCCAGCACTTGCCAGGCGTGGATCTGGTAATTACGCTGCGGATTCTGCGGTTTCAGGAAGACCAGCACGCTCTTGCCCTGCAGCTCGTCCGCCGACACGTTGTAGTTGACCTTGAATTGAGTAGTCATCGCTTGCCCTTTGCTCTGGATCTGCCCGGACTCAGGAAAGACAGCGCCGGGGGGACGAGTCCGTGATTTCCCCCGGCGCCGGTCATTCAGTACAGCGGCACATGCCTTGCCGATGCGGCAGGACGCTTACTGCGCCAGGTAGCGCTCCGAACGGGGGCCGTACAGCAAGCCGTTCGGCACGCCGGCCGACAGCATGCGCGCATTCGCCGTGCCAGCCAGCGGATGGCTGGCGTCGGTGCTGGTGTTGATGATCTGCTTGACCGCCGCCGTCACCAGCATGCCGACCAGGCCGCCGCCACCGCTGTTATTGCCTTCATTGCTAGACGCGCTGGCCGCACCCTGCCACAGCAAGGCGCCCGTCTTCAGGTCGACCAGCTTGGCATCGACCGCCACCACCGTCACGCTGTCGATCACGGCGTAGGTGGTGCCGTACTTGGAGATCGTCACGTACAGGCCAGCATCGGCGCCAAAGATCTCGTTGAGCTTTTTCGCATCGACGCCGTGGATATCGGCCGCGTTCGTCAAGCCGTTCTGCTTGAATGTCTCGCCCACCACGGCCACCGGCAGCACGTAGTAGCCCGCTTCGGCCAGCGGATAGGTCACTTGCGCGTAGACGCTGTTGCCGGCATTGACTTCCGGCGAGTTGTTCAACGGCGGCAAGACCACGATGGAACGGGGCTTGGCGGCCTTGAAAGCCGTGTAGTCGTAGGCCGCCTGCTTGGTGGCGCAACCGACCATGAAGATGGCGGGACCCAGGCACAGGGCCATTTTCAACATGCGCGACATCATAATTTTTCGCCTTTTTTCATTTTACCCAACAGGAAGTCCATGTACGGCGCCGATTCCGGGAACAGCTTCTTCTCGTCCTCGAACTGCGCGGCGACCTGCTCCGGCTTGCCGGCGATCGAGTACAGCATGCCCAGGTGGGCATGGAAGCCCGGCGGCGCATGATTGCCCTTGGCAGCGATCACTTGCAGGTCTTTTTCCATGGCGGCGATCTGCTGCTCCGGGCTTTCGCCCTTCAGGTACTCGTACACTTGCGGCTGGTAGCCTTCCCATTGGTACAGGGTCTTCGATTGCGTGGCGCAACCGGTCAGGGCGGCACAGGCGAGCATGGCCAGCAGGGCTGCACCCTTGTTCATCATTGTTTTCATGGGATACCTTATTGTTTGCGCAATGCGCCCGCTTCGACGCCAGCCACCAGGCGCTCGACCGCTTCGCGCATGGCCAGATCCAGGACTTTGCCGTTGAGGGTGGCGTCATAGCTGGCGGTGCCGCCAAAGCCCAGCACTTCGCGGTTCGACAGGCTGTATTCGCCGGCGCCGCCGGCCGAGTACACGACTTCCGAGGTGGCGATATTGACGACGTTCAAGGTGACCTTGGCATACGCCACTTGTGTCTTGCCGCGGCCCATGATGCCGAACAATTGCTTGTCGCCCACTTCCTTGCGGCCGAATTCGGTCACGTCGCCCGTGACGACGAAGTCCGCGCCCTTGATGTTCTGGCCCTGCTTCTTGAATTCGGCTTCCTGCTTGAGCTCGGCCATGTTGTCGCGGTCGAGGACATTGAAGCGGTTGGACGTTTGCAGGTGCGCAATCAGAATCGTCTTCGACTGGCTGCCCAGGCGGTCGACGCCATCGGAAAAGATGCCGCGCATGAAGTTCGAGCGGTTGTCGAACTTGCCGACAGCGATCAGGGTGCGTGGACCGACGTAGGGTCGGGCCGCGCTGGCGACTGTGGGAACAGCCAGGGCTTGCGACGATTCGGAAGCGCAGCCAGCCAACGCCGCGCCAATCAGCGCTGCAATCAACAACGCGCCGGGTTTATTCTTGTTCATAGTGCCCTTAAGATATGGAGGATCAGGAGCAACTCGCAAAATTGAATTTTGGCAAGTTAATTTCCTAATTGCAATTATATGAGATTGCATGTCTCACAATTCTCTCCAAAAGTAACGATGATAAAGATTGCATTGTTGCCAGCAATGACAGGCGCGGCGCAGCTTGACTTCCCGGGTCCGATTCGCTAACTTAGCAGTAAAAAGCGTGTCGCCAGCGCCACTGTCCCGCACAGACCTTGCCCGCCGGCCTGCCCCACCCGGCGCCCACTCCACGCTCCCTCATAGACGGGTATCCAGGCCATGCCGACACACGATCGCTCCCCGTCCCATCCGCTGGCCACGGCGCTGGCGCTGTCGCTGGGCGCCGCCGTCGCCCTGGGCCTGTCGCGCTTTTCCTACGGTTTGCTGCTGCCGCCCATGCGTGACGACCTGGGCTGGTCCTACCTGCTGGCCGGGGCCATGAACACCTTCAATGCGCTCGGCTATTTTCTCGGCGCCCTGGCCACGCCGGCCCTGATGCGCCGCCTGGGCGTGTGGCGCCTGCTGATCGCCGGCTGCGTGCTGGCCAGCGTCTTCATGCTGCTGTCGGGCCTGGTCAGCGACACGGCTGCCCTGTTCCTGCAGCGCGTGTGCGCGGGCGTGGCCAGCGCCTTCATTTTCATCGCCGGCGGCGTCCTGGCGGCGCGGCTCGGTTCCATGCACAGCCAGCACGCGGGCTTCTACATCGGCCTGTATTACGGCGGCACGGGCTTCGGCATCGCCCTGTCGGCCCTGCTGGTGCCGGCCGCATTGGCCGCCGCACAGGACCACGGCGCCGCACATGCCTGGCAATGGCCATGGCTGGCCTTGGGCATCGCCTGCCTGGCCGCCACCGCCATCATGTCCCTGCCGGCCAAAGCGATCGGCGAAGCGCCGCGCGCCCTCGACACGCCACGGCGCTTCGCCTGGCGCGATTTCGCTCCCAGCCTGGCCGGCTATTTCATGTTTGGCGTCGGCTACATCGGCTACATGACCTTCGTCATCGCCCTGCTCAAGCAGCAAGGCATGAGCGCCACCTCGATCACCGTGTTCTACACGGCATTGGGGCTGGCGGTGGTGGCCTCGTCGCGCATCTGGGCGGGCATGCTCGACCGCTACCGGGGCGGCGAATCGCTGGCGATATTAAATGGCGTGCTGGGCGTGGTCACCATCCTGCCCGCGCTGACGAGCGCTGTGCCCGTCGTGTTCCTTTCCGGGCTGGTCTTCGGCGCCGTGTTCCTGTCGGTGGTGGCCTCGACCACGGCCCTGGTGCGGCATAACCTGCCGCAGCAATCGTGGACGGCCGGCATCAGCGCCTATACGACCGTGTTCGCGCTGGGCCAGATCGCCGGCCCCATCGTCGTCGGCTGGATCGCCGACGGCCCTGCGGGACTGGAGCGGGGCTTGATCGCCTCGGCCATCGCCCTCTTCATCGGCGCGGCGCTGGCTACGCGGCAAAAAGCGCTGGCGCCGGCCGCATAGTAGACTGCAAGCCTGGACCACATTCGCGGAAAGCACACGATGAACACCGAAGCACGAAAACGCCCGGCAACGATGGATGCCGAAACGCTGGAATTCATCCAGGGCCTGTTCGCCCTGGTGCGCGAAGGCGATACGCAGCAACTGGGCCCCATGCTTGCCCAGGGCGTGCCGGTCAACTTCCGCAACGAAAAAGGCGACAGCCTGATCATGCTGGCCAGCTACCATGGCCACCTGGAAACATCGCGCCTGCTGCTCGAAGCGGGCGCCGACGCCAACGTGCCCAACGACCAGGGCCAGACCCCGCTGGCCGGCGTGGCCTATAAAGGCTATCTGGACATCGCCGCGCTGCTGCTCCAGCACGGCGCCAGGGTGGACGGCGCCAGCCCGGACGGCAAGACCCCGTTGATGATGGCAGCCATGTTCAACCGCCTGGCCATCCTCGACCTGCTGCTGCGGCACGGCGCCCGCATCGATGCCGTGGACAGCCGCGGCATGACTGCCGTTTCACTGGCCAAGAGCATGAACGCGCAGGAGACTTTGACCCGGCTGGTCAGCCTGGGGCAAACCACGTAGCCGGCTTGGGAAGTTTCCAAGTCGCCACACGACATCGCCATCCTTGATCTTGTCAGCGTCTCTAAAAACACCACAGACTACTCTCCCGTTGACCCGGCCGGAAAAATTATACATATCTTCGCCATCGTAAAAACTCAGCATGGCTGCATTTGCCAACGCCCCTGGCATGCCATTGATGGCGGCAGCGACGCCACCTGCCAGATTTTTTTCCGCGAGGCAGTTTTGAATTTTACTGAGTAAATTGACACTTGTTGCAGCCACATGAAATTCTGTGATTTTTCCTTCCACAGTAAAAAAACTTCCTCGGAAGAAGCAAGTTTATTACTCTCTGCGGCCATCATACGCACCCTGACAATTACGACTGAATCTATTTTGATGTTTTCTGCGATTTTACTACGTAGACAAGGTGAGGATGCAGCTCTATTTGGCGTGAAACAATTCATTTCGGCTCAAAAATGCCATAAAACCTGCAAAAGGAAGTTGCAAATTTACCACCCAAATAATCAGGTGGATGCTATCTTGCACTTCGACTTGTGTTTTTTCAGCGCCAGTTCACAATTAGTCGCAAAAAATCTATTTCCATCACTCTCAAAAAAAGTAATTCCGCGACGCGCATCAAACATTTCCGGCCTTGGAAATCCATAAGCGACGAATATTTTCTCAGCATATATTGAATAGTCACGCATGGTCTTATATGTCCAATACTCGAAAGGGAAACAGAAAAGCGGAGGCATCAATAATATCGCACCACATGCCGCTATTAAATCCTCTTTTTTCTCAAACGATACATCGATAAACAAGAAAAATCCGGAAAACAAAACAAACCAAACAAATAGCGTCATGTTTCTTGCAAATCTCATGCAACTCCAGAAAAAGGCGCGTTCTCCGCAATAAACATTCAGAGGCATCAACAACAGGCTATCTTCAATGCGTAGCAAACTGTGTACGTGCAAGACGTCACCTCTCCTTGTCACGACCAATTTGACGATATCGCCATCTTTGATTTTGTCCGCATCGTCAAAAGTACCACACACGACTTCTCCATTTACCAGTCCGGCAAAGTTATGCATATCTTCGCCATCGTACAAACTTAGCATGGCTGAAGTTGCCAATGTTCCAGACATGCCATGGATGGCGGCGACGACGCCACCTGCCAGATTCTTTTCCGCAAGGCTGTTTTCAATTTTACTGAGTAAGCTTACGGTTGTTGCCGCCATATGAAATTCCGTGAGTATCCCTTCCACAGTAAAAAAACCTCTTCGGAACAAGTATGTACATTACTCTTTTCAACCGTCATGCGCGTCCTGATAAGGATGACTGAATTTTTTTATTTTCTGCGTTTTCATTACATTAAACAAGGTGAGGATGCGGCACTATTTTTCTCAAAACAATTCATTTTTGGATCAACAATATAAAATTTAAAATTTAATTGAAATTTATCAGGCAGATTGAATATTGTATTTCGACCTGTGCTTCCTCAAAGCCAAATCACAATTCACGCCACCATATACATAGCTTTGATCTTTATACATGGTAATGCCGCCGCGTATATCCAAATCATCCGGCTTTGGAAAACCATATGCAGTGAAAATCGCTGATGCATATTCTGAATAATAACGCATGGACTTGTAGGTCCAGTATTCAAATGGAAAAATGATCAGCAAAGGAAGCAGCAATATAATACTGCAGGCTATCAAGGGCTTTACCAGGTCATCCATGGAAATATCGACGCTGTAAAAAAACCCGCCAAACATCACGATCCAGATGAATAAGGTAAAACGCCAAGCGACCTTCATACAGGCCCTGAAAAATGCCCGCTCTCCGCAATAGGTATTCAATGGCATTAATAACAAACTATCGCAGATGCGCAGCAGACTGTGTACATGCAGTATCTCCCGCCGTTCAGTCACAACCAGCTTGACAACATCGCCATCCTTGAGCTTATTAGCATTATCAAAGACACCACACACCACTTTGCCGTTAACTAGTCCGGCAAAGTTGTATGCATCTTCACCATCATACAAACTCAACATGGCTGAATTGGCCAATGCACCATACATGCCGTTGACGGCAGCCGCAACTCCGCCAGCAAGGTTTTTTCCGCCACATTTTTCTCTATATCTTTGAGCAAATTGATGGTCGTCGCTGAAATATGCAGTTCCGTCAATATTCCTTCGACAGTAAATAAAATTTCATCGGAAAATCTGCTTGTATTTTTTCTTTGCTCATCAGCCTACCCCTGCGTTTTAGGATTGAATTGCCTTGAAGGCCTTTTGCAGTTCCATTAATTCCTTTTCAGCCGTGTCATAAGGTTTTTCGCTGAACCATCCCCTATTTTTCCTGTAACTACATGCTTGAAACCAATTCTCCAAGTCATCATCCATGATCCACACGCGATATCCGACTTCCACCACCGTCACCGCTACGCCAATCAAATTAAATCTGGCCAGTCTGATCAACCACAGAGTGCGGCCTGCCCCCAATCTGCCCGCCAATGTTGCTGATTCGGCAAAAAAATGCGTCATTCTGAGGGCGAGGACAGAATTACTCATCAGCGTAGAACTGGCAATCCGCCACAACAAGGGTGCCGCATAAGAAAAAGCTGCAATCATCCCCAATCCCGTATTAAACAAACCGATAATGGCGCGTCCCACATATATTCCAAAGAGAATCCAATTCACCCGTTCTTTGTTGTACTCATCGTAAGCGGAAAGCATATCCAAGCACGATGCAATCGCGCCAGCACTGGCACCTAACGTTCCGGCCGTCATTTTTAGGCCGCCACGTATGACGTCTGCCGCATTATTAATTCCGGCAATATTTTTGTAGGGTTCAATTTCCCTGATTGATTTTGCCACGGCATATACCAGATCGAAGGACATGCTACTCAGCGACAGGATAGATGCTGTAATTTCCGCCTTGATCCTTGGCGATTCCGTAAAATGCGTCAATTTCGTTGACAGCGAAATGCCTTCGATCGACATCAGAACAACGCCTAGCCTGGCGTGGCGGAAATTGTTGGTCGCAGGTCGTTTCCCCTTATCAAGTTCATCCAGCGTCAGCTTGATCTTGTTTTTGACTTTCAGCTGTTCATCCTGAATTAGCTTTTCTATGCTGCCCTCTACTTTTGCTGCATCTGCTTGGGCAATTCTGGTCGCTTCGGCCCGCGCCATGCGCGCAGCCTTTTTATCGATACCCTGTTCCAGCTTGTTTTTCTCGTTTTCTGTTTTAAGGGTGTCAGCATATTTTTTTGCCTTTTCCTGCAACTCTCCAACAAGCTTAGTTTTCAAGGGATTCATCAACTCCTCAAAGCCGATCTTTTCCGCCAGGTCGGTCAGCTTGGAGTACAGCAATGCACCGACGACGCTGGAAATCGCTTTATCAAGCCTGCTGCTGGTGCTGGATAAGGCTTGGGTCCACTCTGATATTCGCGCAAAGGCCATGCCTTCCGCGCTGCGATGATATTTAGACAAACTGTGTATTTTCGAACCGACCTTTGCCTCTTCCTGGCCGGTATGAATCTTGATAACGTCCTTATCTCGTAACCATTCATCCCAGGCGGAGTCGATCTTCTTGAAGGAGTCGACCAAGCCTTTGCATGCCTTCAGCCATGGTGCGCTCTGGACCTTTGAAATATCGCCAGACGCCTCGACCTGGTCTTTCGCATCTTGAAAAGTTTTCTTCGCTTCCTCATACAGCGACTTAAAATTGTAAAAATTTGTGCGCATATACAAATTTTTCCGCTCGATCGTCGTTACGTCCATCCACTTTCTAAGTAGCGGTAAATTTCCCTTGTAGGCAAACATACCAAACGTACACAGTGAATGCTCCAAGGTAAAGCAAAAGCCGCTACCCAGGTTCTGCTCATCATAGGTATCGAAGGCATCGACGAGTTCGGCGGATGTCACCCATTTGATATGGTCCGCATTTCTTTTCTTTGTTTCTACATCCGCCTTTTTTGACAGATTTTCCAGGGTTTTCTTGAACAGATCGATTTCATCGAGCGCAATCAATGACTCATATTTGCTGCTGAATTTTTCACGTTCATTCTGCTCACTGGTCGCCAATATTTGCTCGCGCCGCTTCTCGCGCGCAGCCTCGTTTTTTCTCATCCTGTCCTCGATGATCTCTGCCTCCTTGACACGATTTAACTTCCTGAGTATCGCCGCATTATCTTTGTCGATCGTCGGCATCCTGCTCGCATCCATTTCAGCAAGGCTCTTCTTCCTGATTTCGACGCCATATTTGATGGCGGATTCCTTGACATCCTCGATCGCGATCATCACCTCCAGTTTTCGCCGGTTGCTGACTTTTTCCTTGTCCTCACGATCGAGAAAATTTTCAAGCGGCTGCAGGGCGGCATTACGAAAATCATTCAATTCCTGCGTGATGCCGATCGGGTCAAACAGAACAAATGCTGCCGCCTTCGTCGCCACCATTTTCTCTTCCAGCTTCCCCATCCGCCCGCCCGGCGTCGCCAGTGGAAGATTTGCCATGCCTACATATGCATCGGAACTTCCCATGTAGAGCTGCTGCATGAGATTCTTCCCCAAGGGGCTCTTCCAGGCATTGTGATATTGCCTGGCGAGCACGGCTTCGGGAACATACTTGCCAAGCTCTTCAGGTTTCAGGCTGTGGGGCTGCTCGGTACTGCCTGCAGCCCATTCCTTCGGCAGGAAAACCTGCATCTGTCCCTTTTCAGCTTTGGCGTCGGCATTGGCCGCATACGCGTCCAGCCGCTCTCTCGTCATGGCAGTCGGCGTGAACAACAGATAAATTTTTTCGACAAACTCGATCTTGTCGATCGCGATCATGCTGGCGTTGATGCCGCAGGTGCTGCGGTCGCAAGAAAAATTCACGGCCGCCGATGGCGGCGAATCGACGAGAAATTTGGACAGGAAGGCGTCGTCGTCGGCAAAATAGCCTTCCCAATACAACAATCCCGACCGCTTGATCAGCACGTACAGGAAACCGGAGCGCAGCAGGCGCGGCGCATAGCCGGCGTTCTCCAGCGTGATGTGCTTGACCTTGTCGCCCAGCTTGCCGGGCAAGGCTGGTACATGATTCGCCGCGCCCTCACCCACCACTGCCGCATAACGCAAGGGCAAAATGAACAAGCCGTTTTTATCGCAAAATTTACAGTCTTTCATCGCTCTTCCTGTTGAGTGGGCGGCGCGCGTTCATCCTGCTGGGCATCAAGCCAGGAAATGAAGACGGGCATTTAATACTATGTCCAGCGGCAAGCCTTGCGTGGCGGCCATCCGCATCAGTTCCCCGAGGGCGGGATGCAAGGTGAATGCCTGGCCGTGTGCGACGGCGCGCCAGGCATAGGCGATCTGATCGTCCGCCTGCGCCAGGCCCGCATTTGCGCTGTCGACAAGATAGCGGTCGATCTGCGCATCGATGCCGGCGCCGATTGGCGTTTGCCTTGCGCGCAGGATGCGTACTACCAGGTTGATCTGCTCGATGCGGTCCATCGCCTGCGTGGTTGGCTCATCGATGCGCAGGGGAACGTCTTGTACTGCCGACACCAGCTGCGCATGGCCATGCCGGATCAGCTGCCCATCGCGATCGAGCTGGCACCAGGTCTCCACAGGACCGAGCAGATCGGCAAAACTGCTGTACCCCGGCGTGCCTGCCGCGATAGACGGCGGCAACAGTCTTGCCAGATGCGGCATGACGCGGGGGTCGAAATAGCGCAGGTAGACGGCTTCGCCGGACGGATAGCGCACATTCAGGCGCGCCAGCATGGCGCTGCGCAGGCGCTCCAGCGTCGCTTGGCTAAATAGCCAGGCGCAGATGCGGGGCACGGCACCCGCTTCGGCATGCTGCTCTTGCGCCAGCTTCAAGCTATGTTCGACCAGCGCATAGTGCTCGGGCAGCTTGTTTGACAACGCGAGCAGCATCGGGGCGCGCTGCAAGGCATCCTCGAAGATCGGGTCATCGAGCAGCACGCTGGCCGCGGGCGGCGACAGAGCCTCGATCGCCTCGCGCAAAGGATTGTCGATGAACTGGTCGATCAGGACGAAGGTCCTGTCATAGTCGCGGGCCACGTTGTAGAGCACTTCGTCGGCGCGCGCCGTCGATACCGCCGCCGGAGACGGTGCTGGCGATGGCGCTTTATCGTTTGACACTGGCCGCTCCCGCCTGCGTGGCATCGAGAAGCTTCAGTGCGCAGCCTTTTAATTGTCCTATCGGCAAGGCCAGCGGTACAGGACTGGCGCTCGCAGGACCCGTCAACTCCTTCATGCCAGCCTTGAATTCCATCTTGCCGGGGCCGTGAATCTCGATATTGCCGCCTTCGAGCTTGATGTAGGCGCCCTGCACCGTCAGCAGCACATGCTGCTTGCCGCTCACGTTGACGCTCTTGCTGACGCTGGCCACGGTCACGGCCTTGTCTGCGGTTAATTTTGTTTCATCGGACTGGCTCTGGGTGCTGACCTTGCCGCTGGCGGCGTGCAGGCGGATGCCCGTTTCCTGATTCGGTTTGTCGGCCTTGCTGGCCTTGCCGTAGGTAAACAGGCTGATGCCGGAACTGATCGCATAAAAATGGTTGCCTTGCGCGCCGAAGTTGATGTCCTGCCCGGCCGCGATGCTGCTGGTATTGCCGGCGGCAAGGAGCGCGTTGAGCGGCGTCGTGGCGGCGATGCCGGCCGGACTGGACAATTGCAGCTGCGGCGCGCCATAGGCCGTGGCCTGGCCATCGCCTGCGCCTTCCGCGCCCTTGAGCATTTCTATGCTGTGCGCCAATTGTTTCAGCGCCGGCAAGGTGCCGGGCGCCGCGTCGGCCTGCCCTTGCCCGCCGTCCAGCACGGCCTTGTGCTTTTGCGCCGTCTCGGCAAGCGATGTCAGCAGGGCCAGGCTCTGCTCGATCTGGGCCGCCGCCTCCTTGCTATCCATCTGCGTGCCGCTGGCGTTCGTGCGCCCGTCGGTCGACAACAGCAACCCCTGCCCCGCGCGCAGCGCGGCGCTGTGCTCGGTTTTCAGCTCGGCGCCGAAGCCGGCGGCGGCCAGCCGCTGGTTGTCCGTCTGATGGCGCAGGTGTCCCAGGTTCAGCTCGGCAGTACCCTGGTGCGCGCCGGCATGGCGCTGCAGGGCCACGCGCGGCTGGCCCGGGCTGTCGTCGAACACCAGCTGGCTGTACGCAGCACCGCCCTGCTGGCTGGCCTGCATGGCCTGGCTCTTGATGCCGGACAACGCGGCCGGGTGGGCATGCGCGCCCGCTTCGCCGGGAAACCAGGCTGGCGCGTTGCCGGTGGCCGGTCCGGCGCCATGCGCCACGCGGTTATTCTGGGCATCGGCCGTGCCCTGGCCGTTGTAGACGGCGCCGATGACGACAGGCCGGTCGATATTGCCCTCAAGAAAATCGATCAATACTTCCTGGCCGATGCGCGGCAGCGCATGGCCGCCCCAGTTGGCGCCCGCCACCGGCGCCATGGTCGAGGCCACGCGCACCCAGGTACCGGCGCTGTCGTCGCCCGGCGCGCCCGTATGCCCGCCGCCTTGCGGATGCTCGAGGCGGCTGTGGCTCATGACGCCGCGCTGCCAGTGAAATTGCACCTTGATGCGGTGGTCGCGGTCGGTGTGAATCACGGCGCCGGCCGGCCCCACCACGACGGCCGTCTGCTGGCCATGTACGGTCGGGCGCGGATGCAGCAAGCAGCCATGCTGGTCCTTGCCGCTGGCGCGATAGGGAATATTGCTGCGGATGGCGTCGATGCGGTTGCGGTACAGGGGCCGCTCGGCAATGGCGCCCTGCAGCGCGGACATGCGATGCAGGCTGCCGGCGTGCTCCTTGCGGATGGCCGCATCGAGCAGGCCCGTCTTGAGCGTTTGCAGGATCGACGACTGCAGATCCGCGCTCAGGTTGTTGTGCATCAAGTGGACCGTGCGCACGACCAGGAAAGTGCGCTCGGCGTCGCTGCCGGCCTGGTCGAACACCGGCTGTCCCTGCAGGACAAACGTGGTGCCCGGCGACAAGGTACGCACGGTACCGGCCGCCACGTGGATCTCCTTGCCCGCTTCCAGCGCCTGCAGCTGGTTGCACGCGATGCGCTGGCCCTGTTCGCGCGAGGCGTAGGCATAGGCGCCGGGCGCGTCGCGGCTGAGCAGCTCCACGCCCTGCGCCGGCCCCCGCTCCCGCCGCGCTGGCAACGCGCTGGTCGAGCGAGCGGTAATCCCAGCTGCCCATTTCGATGGCATTGGTCTGCTGGCGCAATTCGGTGCGCCAGCGGTCGATGCTGTCGACCTTCATGACGGCGCCTGGCTGCGTAAAATTGATGCCGCTCTGGGCATTGGGCTTGAATGCGCCGTTATGGTCAGCGATCACCAGGCAGTGGCTGCCCAGGCCGGGGCTGCCGGGATCGCCGCTGTGTTCATAGTAATAAAACAGGCCTTCCTCGTACATCAGCCGCTGGGCGTAGGCCCAGTCGCTTTCCTGATACTGGGTGCTCAGGCTGCGCTTCGGATATGCCGCGCGGTCGAGAATATCGAAACGCCAGGCCGGCGCCAGCTTGCCCTGCCCTTGGTAGGCGGCAAACAGCGCGTCGAGGATGTCGAATACCGTCATATCCTGGAACACGCGGCTGTCGCGGCCGTGGTCAAGAAAAGCGCTCCACGGTTCGATGGTCAGGTGATAGCGCGCCATGCCGCCGTTCGCCCCGGCCAGCTCGACACCCGTGATGTGGCCGTGGAACGGGCGCAGCGCGTCGGCGCTGGTGGAGGTCAGCAATTGCAGCAAGGCCGGCTGGCCGATCAGGGTGCGCAGCGAAATGCCCGCGTCGGTCGACAGGGCCGCGATCTGGAACACGAAGCCCGTGCTCAAGCCCTCCTCGCCGCGCACGCATTCGGCCAGCAGGCGGTCGGCGCCGAGGGGCGTGGTCAGCTGCAACAATCTGCTGGCTTGCGTGAAACTGGCGGGCAAGGACATCGACATCCGGAAACTCCATCACGCGGCTTCCCGCAAAAAAATTAGTAAATAAGCACTTTTATCAAGGCATTACACCCTAGAAATTTCGTTATAGCAAGAGTGATTCGATTGAAATCGGGACCGCATCCATCACTGCGCGCCCTGCAGACCGCGTAATTCCGGCATGGCCGGTTCGGTCGGCCGCAAATGCGTACTCTTCAACAAGGTTTCCAGGCGCGCGTAGCTGGTTTTGAACGGCGGCGGATTCTGCTTCAGTTCCGGCGCCTGCTCCATGCTGCGGCTGCCAAGTTCGATCAGAATGTAGGGCAGCACCGCCGTGCCCAGCCATCCCGCGTAACCGGTAAATACCGCATAGGTTTCAAACGGCGCGCTGCCCGGCCGGCTCACCTTCAGCGCTACGCCGCCCTGCTGCGCCGTCAGCGCGCCGATGCGGGCGCTACGGGGCGCGATGCGTTCGACGATGAAAGGCTGGGCTTCCTGTTCGCCGCGGCTGCCGAACTGGCCGATGCCGCCGGTGGCGGCCGCCTGGACCAGCGGCACTTTCAAGGCGCGCGGGTCGACGTTGCCGGTGCTGATCGTATACAGCACGCCCGGCGCATCCGGCCAGCGCAGCGACTGCTTGATGCTGCTGATGGTCTTGCCGTCGTCGGCGATGAAGCCATGCGGGATGCACACGCCCAGCTCTTTCGGCACCTCGCCGGCGGCGCGTGGGCGAAAGCTTTTCAGGAAGCGGGTAAAGCGCTGGCCGTGGAGCGCCACGCTGTCCTGGCCGCGTATTTCCTCCATGGATTCAAACACATAGACATAGTCGCCGCGTTTCAGGTGGCTGCGATAGATGGAATAGCGCGTCGGATTGATCGTTCCCGAACCTTCGCTGGTGCGGTAGCCTTCGCTGTCGGGCAGGCCGGAATCAAATGTCTGGTAGTTGCTTTGCAGTTCCTTGAGCTGCGCCTGCCGGCCTGTGACGGACTTCTGCGCCAGGTAGCTCGCCTGGCGGGTCCTCGCATCGGCGGGCTGGCCTTTCAATTCGGCCAGTTCTGCCTCATCGTCCCTGAGCAGCGCCCGCAGGCTGTCGATCCTGGGTTGCGGCAAGGCTTCCCGCAAGGCGGCCAGGTCTTCCTTGCTCAACGGACCCAGCACGCCGATGCGGACATTGCCGACCTGTATCTCATCACCCTGGTGAAATACCTGTTCGCTGAACGAGCGGTAAAAGATGCCCGTGTCGGACGCGTCCTTGTAGCGGGTCGGCCACTGTACCGGCGCATGCACGTCGAACACCAGCCGCCCCAGGCATTCGCGCGCCATGCCGGCCGGCGTCACGTACCCGGGCGCCGTCGCTTGCGCCAGCTCCTGCGCGGTGGGCTTGCGCGACGGCGCCGCCGGATCGGCCTGCTTGGCGGCCATGCCTTCGCCATGCGCGCCGGCACACAGCAGGAGAGCGGCGAGATGGCGTGCGGAAAAATGCGGAAGACCAACTATCGTCATGGGTATCACTCAAAAAATACAGCGTTCGTCAAGCCGAGCTTTCGCGCTGCCCGGCTGGCAGGCGCCTGCCTGATTCAACCTGGGCATAGGTTTCTTGCGGCAAGGAATGGTCGGCATCGTGCAGCGGTTTCTTCTCCTGATGGGCCAGCAGGGTCAGATTCATGCCTGAAATATTGTTTTCGCCCGCCGTCCAGGTGACCGGCAAGGCCACGATGAAACCCTGCACGCCCACGGGAGCCGATTCGGGCGCGCGCGATTGCGCCTCCCAGGAATGCGATTCATCGCGCAAGATATCGGCATCGCGCCAGAAACGCTCATGGAACGGCATGTAGTGCTGCAGGCTGCGCGTCCTGGCGTTCCACGTGGGCCAGATCGAACTGGGCTTGCCGCTTGGACGCGCCAGGAAGGCGAAGGCCTTGGCATACGCTTCCGCATTGGCCAGCGCCACCTTTTGGATCGCTTCCCAGGTGTCCGGGGCCGCCGGATGCAGCAGGTGCTTGATCAAGTCCTTGGCCGGGGTGGCGCCATCGGTCAGGCCAAAGATTTTCTTCCACAGGCGCACCCGCAAGTCATGCACGTTGACGCTGACCTTGTCGCTATCGACACCGTCGAGCGCGACGTCGGTCTGATGGTCATCCCTGACGACGACCGCCAGTTCCGAATCGCGTCCTCCCAGCTGGCTGCGGTCGTTGATATTGGCGCTGCCCAGGATCGCCACCCGGTCGTCGGCGATCAGCAGCTTGGAGTGCACATAGATCTGCTCCGTCACATGGCGCTTGCCCAGCGTTTCCCACGAGCGCAGATTGAGCAAGGTCAAATAGCTGGTCCACTTGTCGCCGGCCAATTCGGCAAGCCGGTCCGTCGCATAGCCCGCGACGGTTTTCTTGGCCTCGTCCGCATCCAGTTTCTTGCTCTTGCGCAGGTCCCGCACCAGGATGGCGCGCCTGATCCGGTTGACCAGGCTATCCTTGCCGAACACCAGCGACTGCATCGTCAGATGCAGCTGTGTCATGATGTTGAGGGTGTCGAGCGTGCCTTCCGGGTGTACCGGCAGCACCATGTACACATGGAAGGGCAAGCCATCGTTGATGGCGCGTTCGATGCGCTGGGACAATGCCAGTCCGATCGGATTCAGAATGCCCGGCTCCTCCTTGCCCATCATGCGGGTCGAGGTGATATCGGCGTAGTTGCTCATCACATTGAACAGATCGGCCATGAAATCGCTGCCGCCGCCGGCAATGTCGGCCTTGACATCGTCGATCTGCGACCAGACCAGCTTGTCGATCATCTGTGCCGGCGGCACGCCATAGACGCCGAGCTGCTTCGCATACTTTTCATAGGCCGGCGACTTGCTGATGTCGAGCAGGGCCGCCATCGGACCGGACAGCGGCCTGGTCTTGCTTTCATCGCTGCCATATTCAGACTGGAAAAACTGGCCCTCGATATACATGAATTTCTGCGCGCCGTTAATCGCCGTCAACATCGCCTTCAGACAATTGTTCTGCGGCCATGCCGGCCTGGCCGCCGGCTGCCCCTTGCGCGCATGCGCCGCCATTTCGTCCTTGAGCAAGGTCATCGGCGCGCTGCGCAGCACTTGCACCCAGGCGTCGCCCGGCTGCGCATGCGTATTCGGCGGCGGCGCGGCGGCGATGCGCTGCAAGACCAGCCTGGGCGTGCCGGACATGCCCAGCGCCTGGAACATCTTGACCAGCGCCGGCGGCACGCTGGCCTGGTACGATTTTTCATAGCGCTGGGCAATGCCATTCCAGCGCTCGATGAAATTGCGGCTCAAGTCGCTGACCGAGGGCCCGACGATCGCCGCATGCACATCGTGCCACGGCATGCGCGGCTGCGTGGCGGCGAAGGTCTTGGCCCCGGTCGGCATGATCTTGCGCAGTTTTTTCAGGTTTTCATAGCGCGTGGGGCGCGCGTCGGCCAGGGTCGACAGATAAGTGAGGACGCCGATCACGAACGTTTCGATCAGCCTGGCCGTGCCGCTGCGCAATTCGGGCGGCAGCTTGTTCAGCGAGCCCGCGTTCAGCCACGACATCAGCGCCGTGCCGCCGTCGATCACATGCGCGCTGCCCGTGGTGCGCACGCCATCGACCTTGTCGCGCAAGCCCTTGTCGAGCTGGCCGTAAGCCCAGCGCGACATATCCTGCGCGACGTCGATCGGTATGTCCTGCAGCTTGCCGATAAAATCGGGCATCAGGTCGATCGCCTTCCATTTCGCGGAAAGATTCTTCGTTACCCGGGCGATGCCATCCTTGGCGCCCTGCACCACGTCGAGCGCGACGGCGATCGGCGCGGCCGTGGCCGAGGTGGCAAACGCGGCCGCGCCACCGACTTTTCCGCCGATGCAGCCGGCCAGCAGTTCCGCGCGCGTCAGGTACGCCGTTTGCGCTTCATTGCTCATGGGCTCGATGGCCGGGATGCAGGTGTTGTAGACCTCATTGCCCTTGCGCGTGCCGTGGCTGAGGGCGAACTTGCCATTGTCGCGCCGGCCATAGGCAAGGTCGATGCCGCCGACAAACGCGCGTTCATCGTCGATCACCACCAGTTTCTGGTGATGCGAAAAGCCGATGCCCAGCATCCCTTCCATGTCGCTCTGGGCGATCGCCGGCAAGGCGAATGCCTTGGCGGGGCCGCCGACGCCGGCATTGAGCTGGAAGATGGCCAGCACGGTTTCGAAGTCGCCCGTGTCAACCCCGACCTTGGGCGAAAGCCACGGCATGACATACACTGTCGGCGCGGCGGGGCTGCTGATGGCCGTTTCCAGGCATTCGAACAGGGTCTTGCTCGCCGTCAGTTCCACATCGAAATTTACTTGCCAGCCTGTAATGAAAATCGATTTCTTGGCGCCTTCGATGGCCTTCGCCACGGCCGTGAAATACTCTTCGCCAGTCACATAGAACTCAACGCGGTTGCCCTTTTGTTGTTCGGAAAAGATACTGCCCCACTTTTGCTTGGGAAAATTGGGCAGCTCCTCGCCATCGTGCACGAAACAGCCGGGCGCCGAGGTCGCCGGCGCGCTCGGCGTACCGTCCTTGGCCGTCAGTTGGGAGATATTTTTATGTGTCATGACGCATGTCGCTGTCGATCGCCAAGGTGGCGTGCCGGGAATGAAATCGTCACCATCAGACTTTCACCTTCGGCAAGATGTTTTTCAGGGTAAGCGAGGCCAGCGCTTCTTTCGCATAGCGCGCCTGCGGCGCCGCGGCCGCCTCGAAGATGGTGCCGTAGCGCCCGGCGCTGAAGTCCGCCGCCTGCATCGCATGGAACAGCTTTTCCTTGTCGGTCCAGTCGGGCGATTCGGTTTCCACGTTCAGCCGCACGCTGTGGCCCGGATACACGATCCACGTATGGTCCGGATTGCTCGCATAGACGGCGGCGAGCTTTTTTCCTCTTCATCGCTGAGCTTGATGTTGCCGGATGCATCGGTCTTGCCCTGCGCGACGAGCTTGTCGCCGTCGATGAAATCCATGCCGTCGGGCTGCGCGCCATGGGTGATCTTCCACGGCGTGTGCGCCAGCGCATGGCCTTTCAGCCCTGGCGTGTCGGCCAGGCGCAGCATGAATTTCAAGGGCCGCAACGCCAGCTCGGAACGGGGCAAGCGCGGCAAGGGATAGCCAAGCCCTTGCGGCCCCAGAAAACTTTTCTTGCCCGCAAACACGGTCATCTTGCCCGGGCACTGGATCGTGATATTGCCGCCCTCGATGGTGATGTTGGCCCCGCCCGCCGTCGACAGGCGGATGCTTTTCGCCGCCGCCCAATCGATGTGCGCGTTGGCACTGACGACGTTGACCTCTTCGCGCGCCTGCACCTTGATCTCGTCGGACTGGGCCTGTACCTCGATCGGCTGGCTGGCCGCCACCAGCTGCATGCCCAGCTCGCCCTCGCCCGGCTTGACCACGCCGCCCAGCAGGCCGATCGCCTGGCCCGTGTGCAATCGCCATGTGCCGCCGCTGGTGAACTGCGTGTCGAGCCCGCTCATCAGGGACACCGTTTCGCCGTTGGCCAGCTGGATATCCTGGCCGGCCACCACGCCCAGCCCCGCCTTGGCCGCCACGGCGAGGATGGCGTCGCTGCTGTGCGGCAGCTTGTCGTCGGCCGGCGCAGTGGGCTTGCCGGCCGCGTCGCTTCGGGCGGCGGCCACGCTCTCGCGGCTCAGCATGCCCGAGGCGCTGGCGAGAAAAGCCGGCAACGGCGCGGCCTTGGCGTCGAGCGCGCTGCTGCCCGGCGCCGTCGCCCCCAGGTGTGCCGCATAGGCGACGCCCTGGTGCGTGACGGCCGCCTGGCTGAAGGTCTCGCCCAGCTTGGCCGCCTGCTTGAGCAGCGCCATGCCGGGCGCATTGTCGCCGGCCGGGTCGCGCGCGCCAGCATTGTGATTGATGACATAACTCGACACCAGCAGGCCGGCACCCGCCCGCACGGCGCCATACGCATCGGTGCGCAATTCGGCGCCGGCGCCGCGCAGGCTGCCGCGGTAATTGTCGGCGCCGTGGATCAGATGACCCAGGTTCAGTTCGCTGGCCGCGTGGCTGCTTTTCAGCTGGATACGGCCCTGCTGGTCGGTGTCGTCGAACAGCAGCTGGTTATAACCGGCCGCACTGCCCGCCTTGCCGAATTCCTTGCTGCGGATGCCCCATTGCGCGGCCGTATTGCGGTGGCCGGCGCTGGCGCCCGATGCGCCATGCCACAGCGGACTGTTGCCGCCCGCCACATTCCCCTGTGCCGACACGCCATGATCGTGCGCCGGCGCGAACACGCCGGCGTCGCCCGGGTCGCGCGCCGCGCCGCCCGGCGTCGGCACGCCGCCGCCCTCGCCCTGGCCGTTGTACAGGGCGCCGACGATGACGGGCCGGTCGATATCGTTTTCCAGGAACTGCACCAGCACTTCCTGGCCGATGCGCGGCAGGAACTGGCTGCCCATGCCGCCGCCGGCCGCGCGCTGCGCCACCCGCACCCAGCACGTCGCGCCCGTTTCCCGCTGCCAGTGAAAGCGGACGCGTACCCGGCCCAGCCTGTCGCAATGGATTTCCTCGGCGCCGCTGGCCACGTCATTGCCGTCGGCGCCGACGACGATGGCGCTCTGGCTGCCGAAGGCGGTCGGTTTCGGATGCTGGCGCAGCCCGTTTTCGCCCAGCACCGGGCGCCACGGCGTGGCCGATGGAATCGCTTCCAGATGATTGGCATAGCCGCTGGCCATGGCCTGGGCGATCACCTGCTCGACATGCTCGATGTGGCGCGGCCCCAGATTCAGCGTGCCCAGGCTTTCCTGCAGCAGTTCCGGAATCGGGCCGAACAGTTCGGCCAGTCCCTGCCTGGCCGGCGCCGGCAGGTTGTTGACGCCCACGCTGCACACGCGCAGCAGCGTGTAAGACGGCGCGTCGCCTGCCGCCTGCAGCGGGCCCTGCGTCAGGCTGAACCGCGTGCCGGCGCGCAAGGTCCGCACCGTCGAGCGGGCAATGCAGCGTTCGCGGCGCGCTTCGAGCGCCTGCATCCGCAACAGCGCGTAGCGGCTGGCCTGGGCGGCGTCGGCATAGTAATACTGGCCCGGCGTATCGTAGCTTTCCAGCAGCGGCGCACGCCGGCCGCCCACCGCCGTCCGGGTCGGCACGCTGGCCGCGACCGCACGCTTGGCCTTGTAGTCGTAACTGAGCACGGTGGCCAGCGCCGTGTTCAGCGAGCGCGCCGTGCTGAACGCCTGCATGGTGTCGCCCTGCTCGCCGGCGCGCGCGCCATGAAAGCGGATACCGCCGCCGGCCGCGCTGGAAGCGTCTTCCGGCACGGCGCTGTCGGCGCTGCTGTCGGCAAACAGCACCAGGCAATGACCGCCGCCCTGTTCCTCGAAGCGCCATGCAAGTCCTTCTTCGGTCAGCAGGCGGCTGACGAAATCGAGGTCCGATTCGCGGTACTGGCAGCAATAGCTGCGCGGCGCGGCGCCCTCCATGAACGGACGCGTTTCATCGCTCCAGCGCCACAGCGCCGCCGGCGCATACGGCTGGAACACGGACTCCACGACCTCGATCACGGTCTTGTCTTGCCAGACGCGGCTGTTACGCACCTGGCCCAGCCGCCACAGCCATGGCGTCAGACGCAGCCGGTAGCGCGCCAGGCCGCCCAGGCTGCCCAGCATGGCCGCTTCGCTGACATGGCCGCTGAAGCTGGCGCGGCTGCCATCAAACAGACTGACCTGCAGCGTGGCCCGCTTGCCCAGCATGGGCGCCAGCGCCAGCTGCGCGCTGGTCGACAATACGATGACATCGCGCGCGCCCGGCGTCTGCAATTGCTCGTCGCCGGCGAACGCTTCCACCAGCAGGGGCGCAGTCTCGTGCGCACTGTCGTCTTCAAACTTGAGCTCATACAAGCGCGTGATGCTGGAGAACGCGCTCAACGCGGCGCCCACCCGATCCAGCAGCGCTGCGCTCATCGCGCGCCTTTCGCCGCAGCCCTGGCCGCCTTGCATTGCGGTTTGCCGGTGCGGCCGGCGCAGGTTCTCTGGCGGCAGCTATCGGCCGCCGCCGGTTTCAATTTGCTGCATTGCTGCAACTGGGCTTGCAGGCTGGACGGCGCCTTGACGGGCGCCGTGCCCGCCTGGGAATGCGACACCAGCGCGGCCAGCAGGGCCACGTCGCTTTCCTGTTCCGGCGTGGCGGCGGGTTTGGCCGGATCGGCCGGCTTGAGCGCTTTGGCGGGCGGTTTCTGCTGCGGTGCGCGCGCCGGCCTGGGCGCGCTCTTCTGCGGACTTTCCAGCGCCTTGCTCAGCACATCCCTGGGGCGCGGCACGGGCGCAGGGACTGGCATGCCGGCGCCCAGCATTTCGCTCAAGCTCTGCTGCGGCAGCGCCTGCTGCTCCTCCTCGCGTATGCTGGCCGCGGCGGGGGCTGGAGCGGCGGCCACGGCCGGTGCTTCCGGCGCTGGCGCCGTGCCGGCCGGCGCCGGTTCGGCCTGCGCCGCCGTTTCGCGCTGTCCCAGCCAGGCGCCCGTGGCCAGCAGCAGCAAGGCGCCGGCCACCATGCCGCCCCAGACGGCCCAGCGGCCGGCGCGACGGCCGTCATGCGGCACGGGCGCGGGCCGACGGCCGCCTTCGAGGTGGTTCAGGATACGGCTACGGTCGGCCTCGGCCTGCTGCGCGGGCGTCAATAAGCTGGGCCGTGTCGATGGCCTTGGGCTGTCGTCATTGCTTCGCAAAATTTTAACTCCTGTCAATATTTACAATACCTTACGACAATAAAAAAAGCGTGACGCATGTTAGGAAATCAACAGTGCCGACCCGGCGCACAATTGAAACAAAGCCCCCGCAATTAGCAAGTTAGTAAGATATACTCCGAGGCAATATTAGCGCAAACGCTGGCACCGCGGCATTCAACTGCCCATGCATGGCGCCTTTTTCGAACGGAGCGGGCGTGTTTTTACTGGCGGTGGCACTCTATTTTTTACTCGCATGCCTGATCAGCTGGCTGGCGCTGTTTCCATCCGGCCGCGAACTGGTGCTGCGGGCGCTGGCGACGGCCGAGCAAGGTTTGACGGCGCGGCTCGATCGGCTGGCCCGGCGCAGGAACGCCGGCCTCGACACGCTGCGCCGTGGCGGCGCCAGCACGCTGCTCGGCAGCGCGGCATTCGTGCGCCGCCATTACCTGCTGTTCCTGGGCGGCGCGGCGGTGGTCTGCCTGCCGCCGGGGATCGCCTTGCTGGCAGGCAGCAAGAACATGCTGGGCGGCTATGAGGTCTCGACGCGCGAAATGAATACACAGGTGTCGGCCCTGCTGCAAGGCGAACAGCTGGTGCCGCCGGTAGACCTGCCGCCGCTGGTGTTCGCCACCGATGAAGTGCAGCAAATTCGGCCGATGCTGGTATCGGCCAGCCGCAACTGGACGCTGCTCAATGCCGAATACGCGCAAAGGCTGCTGCTGGTGTTCAAGATCATGAAGGAAAAACATGGCTACGACATGGCCATCCTGGAAGGCTACCGCAGTCCGGAGCGACAAAACATGCTGGCAGGCATGGGCAGCAATGTCACCAATGCGGCCGCATTCCAGAGCTGGCATCAGTATGGCCTGGCCGCCGATTGTGCCTTTTTGCGCGACGGCAAGCTGGTGATCTCGGAAAAGGATCCCTGGGCCATGCGCGGCTATCAGCTGTATGGCGAAGTGGCCGAATCGGTCGGCATGACCTGGGGCGGCCGCTGGAAAATGATGGATTTCGGCCACACCGAACTGCGCATGCCCGGTGTCATGAAAAAACAACGATGACTGGAAGGAGCACATATGGCTGGTCCCGTAATCAGATTGGGCGATAAAACATCGCATGGCGGCAGCGTCCTGGAGGCCTCGGCGATGACGGACAGCGGCGGCATCGGCATCGCGCGCGTTGGCGACAAGGTCTCGTGCCCGCTGCCAGGCCATGGCACCTGCCCCATCGTCAGCGGCGACGCCAGCTGGATCGTCGACGGCAAGCCGGTGGCACGCCACGGCGACAAGACCAGCTGCGGCGCGATGCTGATCGCCAGCCAGCAAGCCACCACGGATCAGCTATGACGTCCCGCCGCCACTGCAAGGGGTGCGCTGATGCGCCCGTGGCTGCGGCGCAGCCTGCTGATACTGGCCGTGTTCGCCTTGTGCTGGGGCGGCGCAATCTGGTACTGGCGCAGCAGCACGCGCATGCCGTCGACGGGCGACCTGGCCGGCACCATGCTGGCATTGCCGCTGGTGCTGCTCACCAGCTGGTGGCTGGGCAAGAAACTGCTGGCCAGGCTGGCCGCACCGGCAGCGGCGCCGGCCGATGCCGCCGATGGCGACGCCCACGCGGGCGCGAATGAAGCTGCGCCGCGTGCGCCGCTGCACCTGGCCGCCGCCGCCCTGCGCATGCCCGGTGGCGAGTCGGCGCCGGAACTGGCGGCCGCGCTGCTGGACAAGCAGCAGCGCCCCGAACTCGATCCCGAACTGACCGACGCGCAGGGCTACCCCGTGATGAGCGCCCGCGTGGCCGGCCTCGATGAACAGGGCCAGAAGGAACTGCTGGACGACTGGCTGCGGACGCGTCCGGCCGATACGGCGCAGGGTGCGGCGCCGCATTTCGATGCCGAACACTTGCGCGCACTGGCGCTGGGCGCTGGCGTATTGAACGAACTGATGCAGGAAGCGGCGATGCACGCGGCGCTCGACGGCGACAAGTCGGCGGAAACGGGCGCGCGTACCGCGCTGCCGACCCTGCAACTGCATCTGCTGTTGCCGTCCGATTGGGACAAGCCGCAGCGCGACACGGGTGCCGCCTGGCTGCACGCGCAAGCGGAACGGCAAGGCTGGCCGTCCGACAAGCTCAGCACACACTTGGCCGGTGACAGCGGACCGCTGGCGCTGATCGAACAGCTGGCCGCGCAAGCCGCCTTGCAGGAGCTGCCTTGCCTGGCCATCGTGCTCGCTTGCGCTTCCCATATCGGCGAACTGACCGTGCATGACTGGACCGCGCGCGAACTGCTGTTCAACACCGGCCAGCCGGGCGGCCAGATTCCCGGCGAAGGCGCGGCCGGCCTGTTGCTGGCCGACGCGGCCCAGGCGGCGGCGCTGCAGGTGGACACGCCGATCCTGCTGCATCAGGCCAGCATGGCCGTGCGCGGCAGGTCGGCGGACAGCCGCGGCCCTGGCGATGCCAGCTTGCTGTCCGAGCTGGGCGGCAAGGCGATGTCGGCGGCGGGTGTCGCCCCGGCCGCGATCATGCGGCTGTACGCCGATGCCGACCAGCGCTCGAGCCGCATGATCGAACTGATGAACAATGCCGGCACGCTGCTGCCCGATATCGATCTCAGCAGCGACGTACTGAGCGTGGCGGCCGCCTGCGGCCAGAGCGGCCAGGTGGCCACCTTGGCGGCGCTGGTGCTGGCGCGGCACGAAGCGGCCGGCAATGCCAGCCAGGTGCTCTGCCTGAGCAACCTCGACGCCTTCCACCGGGCCGCCGTGGTGGTGGGCCCGGAAGCCCTTGCCCCTGAATCCCTCGCCGCCACATGAGCCCTCCCTCCACCATGCCTATCAACCTCTCGCCCCTCATACTATGATGCAACGATTCTGGCATTCCATTACTACCCGTTTCAGCCTGTTCGCCATCGGTTTCGTGGCGTTGGCCGCGCTGCTGGCCAGTTGCGCCGTCATCTTTGAATGGCCGCTGGTGTGGATCGTGCCGCCGCTGGCGCTGGTCCTGCTGGTCGCCAGCGTGGTCTGGTGGCTGCAGCGCAAGCGCCGCCAGCGCGATGCCGCCCAGTTCGGCGGCATGCTGGAACAGCAGACGGCCGGCGCGGTGCCCAAGGCGGGCCCCACCCAGCGCGAGGAAACCGAAGCCATCCGCAAGCGCATGCTCGAGGCGATCGGCACCATCAAGACGTCCAAACTGGGCCAGCTGTCGGGCGACGCGGCCCTGTACGAGTTGCCCTGGTATATGATCATCGGCAATCCGGCGGCCGGCAAGAGCACGGCGATCGCCAATTCCGGCCTGCAGTTTCCTTTTGCCGACAGCAAGATCGTGCAAGGCATCGGCGGCACCCGCAATTGCGACTGGTTCTTCACCACCGACGGCATCCTGCTCGACACGGCGGGCCGCTATTCGGTCAACGACGAAGACCGCGCCGAATGGTTCGGCTTTCTGTCGCTGCTGAAAAAACACCGCAAGCGCGCGCCGATCAACGGCATCATCATCGCCGTCAGCATTGCCGAACTGACCGGCAGCCGGCCCGAATTCGCCATCAACCTGGCCAAGAACCTGCGCCAGCGGGTGCAGGAACTGACGGAAAAACTGGAAGTGCACGCGCCCGTCTACGTGGTGTTCACCAAGGCCGACCTGATTACCGGTTTCAACGAATTTTTCCAGGACACGGAACGCGGCGAACGCGACCGGGTATGGGGCGCCACCCTGCCCTACAACCAGACCAGTTCCAGACAGGACGTGCTGGAGCAGTTCGACCAGCGTTTCGACGAGCTGTATGACGGTTTGAAAGAGCTGAGCCTGGCCAGCATGGCGCTGCAGCAGAACGAACGCATGCCGCCGGGCGTATTCACCTTCCCGCTCGAATTCAGCGCGATCAAGGGTGCGCTGCGCGCCTTCATCGCCACCCTGTTCGAGGAAAACCCGTTCCAGTTCAAGCCCGTCATGCGCGGCTTCTATTTCACCAGCGCGCTGCAGGAAGGCGTGTCCGTATCTGCCTCGTCGGAACGCGTGGCGCAGCGCTTCGACTTGAAACTGCAGCCGCAGCAACACAACGCGGTGCAGGACCAGCATGGCTATTTCCTGCTCAATCTGTTCCGCAAGGTGATCTTCGCCGACAAGGAACTGGTCGCCCAGTACGCCAGTCCAGCCAAGACCCGCCTGCGCTACGCCACCTTCTTTGCCGCCACCGCGCTGGTGGGCCTGGCGCTGGCCGGCTGGAGCTGGTCCTACATGGCCAACCGCCAGCTGGTGGCCAATGTACAGGCCGACCTGGACCAGGCGATCAAGGTGCAGGACAAGCGGCTCGACCTGCAATCGCGCTTCGAAGCGCTGGAAATCCTGCAGGACCGGATCGAGCAGCTCGATTCCTACCGCAACAGCCGGCCCGTCTCGCTGGGCCTGGGGCTGTATCAGGGGGATCTGCTGGAGCGCAAACTGCGCGAGGAGTATTTCTCGGGCGTGCGTGAAGTGATGCTCAGCCCGGTCGCGCAATCGCTGGAAGCCTTCCTGGCCGAAGTCAACGCCGGCGCCAGCCGCTTGCAGCCGATGGCCAGCACGCCGCAGTCGGGCGCGGTATCGGCCGGCGCGGCAGCCACCCTGCCCGCGCCGGCCGGCACCCTGGCCACGCCCGTGGCCGCCACGCCGACGGCGGCCCTGGCCAGCGCCCCGGCCGCCGCGCCGCCCGCCACGGCCGCCGCCGTCAATTTGGGCGCGCAACAGTTCAAGGATGCCTCGCCGGCCAATGTAGAAGATGCGTATAACGCGCTGAAGACCTACCTGATGCTGAGCGACAAGTCACGCGCCGAAGCAAGCCACCTGAACGATCAGCTGACCCGCTTCTGGAGAGTCTGGCTCGACAGCAACCGCGGCAGCATGCCGCGCGAACAGATGATACGCAGTGCCGAACGCATGATTTCGTTTTACCTGACCCAGATCAACGACCCGTCCTGGCCGCAGATCGACAGCAAGCTGGCGCTGGTCGACCAGTCGCGCGACAGCCTGCGCCGCGTGGTGCGGGGCATGCCGGCGCGCGAACGCGTGTACGCCGACGTCAAGGCACGCGCCGCCACGCGCTTCGCCTCGATGACGGTGGCGCGCATCGTCGGCGAGCAGGACAAGGAACTGGTGCTGGGCAGCTACGCCATTCCCGGCACCTTCACGCGCGACGCATGGGAGCAATTCATCCAACAAGCGTTCCAGGAGGCGGCCAACCGCGAACTGCAAAGCGCCGACTGGGTGCTGAAAACGGCGTCGAAGGACGACCTGACGCTGGAAGGCAGCCCGGAGCAGATCCAGAAAGCGCTGGTCGAACTGTACAAGACGGACTACGCCAGGGAATGGCAGAAATTCATCCAGGGCGTCAGCATCCGCGAGTTGAACGGCTTCGACAATGCGGCGGCGGCCATGAACCGGCTCGGCGATCCGCAAACCTCGCCGATCAACAAGCTGATCGAAACGGTGTACAAGGAAACCTCGTGGGACAACCCGTCGCTGCTGGGCCAGGGCTTGCAGCGCGCCCAGCGCGGCGTGATGGGCTGGTTCAAGGAAACCATCCTGCGCCAGAAACCCTCCGGCATCAACGTCAACGTCAGCACGGGCGCGCCCGCCGCCGGCGCCTTGCCGATGGGACCGGTGGGCCGCGAGTTTTCCGGCGTGGCCCGCCTGGTGGTTACCAAGGACAAGGATGCTTCGCTGATGCGCGGCTACATGGAAGCGCTGTCCAAGCTGCGCGCCCGCTTCAACCAGATCAAGAACCAGGGCGATACGGGTCCCGGCGCCAAGCAATTCATGCAGCAGACGCTCGACGGCACCGGTTCGGAACTGGCCGATGCGCTCAAATACGTGGATGAACAGATGCTGACCGGCATGACCGACGGGCAAAAGCAGGCGATCCGGCCCCTGCTGGTGCGCCCGCTGATGCAGACGTTTGCCGTCATCATCAAGCCGACCGAGACGGAAATCAACAAGGTCTGGCTGGCGCAGGTGCTCGAACCGTTCCAGAAAACCCTGGCGCCCAAATATCCGTTCTCGCCCGCCTCCGGTAGCGAGGCCAGCAATGCCGACATCGGCCAGGTGTTCGGACCGGAAGGCAGCATCGCCAAGTTCTTCAATACCACCATCGGCCCGCTGGTGGTGCGCCGTGGCGACGCGCTCAGCGCCAAGACCTGGGCCAACATGGGCATCGGCCTGGCGCCGTCCGTGGTGGCCAGCTTCCCCGGCTGGATCGCGCCGCTCAGCGCCAACGGCGTGGCCACGGCGGCCGGCGCCGGCGAAGCGCAAACCCGTTTCGACCTGCAGGCGCTGGCCGCCAGCGGCGCCACCGAGTACACGATCGAGATCGATGGGCAAGCCCTGCGCTGGCGCGGCCAGCCGCAGCCGTGGATCCATATGGTCTGGCCGAATCCGCAAGGCACGCCCGGCGCGCGCATCAGCGCCATCACGCCGGAAGGCCGCACGATCGTGTTGCTCAACGAACCTGGCCATTTCGGCCTGAAGAAAATGATCGATTCGGCCAAGCGCAAGCGCAAGGATGGCGGCGTATTCGAACTGAGCTGGGAAAACAGCGGCGTGACCGTAGCGGCCAACCTGAAGATCGTCGCCACGCCGGCGCCAGCCGCCGCGCCGAGCACCGCCTCGGGCGCGGCGGGCTTCCGCGGCCTGAAGCTGCCGGAAAGCGTGGCCCAGAGCGTGCCGGCCGTCAATACTCCCGCACCGGCCGCCCCTGCCGGCGCCATCGCGGCCAATGCCGCCGTCGCGCCATGAGCCGCGCCACCGCCACCGCTATCGGCTACTTCGGCAAGCTGCCCAGCCGCGGCGACTTCGTCAAGGCCAGCGACAACCCGGCCCTGCTGAAGATCCTCGACGACTGGCTGGCGCAGGCGATGGACCTGCTCAGCGCCGACGCGCGCTGGAAGCTGACCTACGATGCGCTGCCGCCCATGCACTTCGCCTTTATCGGCCCGCGCCGCGGGCGCGCCATCGCCGGTCATATCGCCGCCAGCAGCGATGCCTCGTCGCGCCGCTTTCCCTTCCTGATGATGAGCACCATGGAAGTGGACCAGCCGGCCGCGTTTGTCGCCAACTGTCCGCTGGTGCTGTCGCGCCTGTGGAACCGCTTCGAGGCGCTCAGCAACGACATGCGCGGCCCCGATGCGGGCAACGCGCTGCAGGCGGCCACGCATGCCAGCATCGACGTCGACCTGCGCGCCGCCGCCTATGAAGCCGCGTTCAACGATTTTCTCGACATGCAGACCGTGGGGGAGCTCGACGCGCTGCTGGCGCCGACCGGTTTCACGGGCACGGTGCGGCAAGTGCTGCTGGCGCTGGGCCTGCTGCTGCAGCCGGTGATGGCCAGCAGTTCCAGCCGGCTGGAAAAAGCCTGGAACTGCCGCTGCCGGCCGACCCGCTGTACCGCAACATGGTGGCGGCGTTCTGGATGCACCTGATCACGCCGTTCCTGGCGCGCGCCGACTTCGAGCTGGCGCTGTTCATCACCCGCTTGCGCGGCCGCCAGACCTTGGTGCTGGGATTTTCCGGCGCCTCGGCGCAGACCCTGCATGTGCTGATGAATCCGCAAGCTGCGCTCGACCACCATATCGCGTTCGACGACCTGGACTGGGTCGAGGAACAGGTCGGCAGCGACTATGCGATCAAGAAAGTGTCGACCTATCTGGCGCAAGCCAACCTCTCGCTCAAATCGGCGCACGATTCCTTGCGCGCCGCCTTTATCGGAACCTGACCATGCGCGTATCCCGGATCGTTCTCCTCCTCGGCATGGCGCTGGCCGCCCTGCCCGCTACAGCGCAAGTGCCGGCAACGGCCGCGCCAGCGCCAGCGCCAGCGCCCGTACCCGCGCCAGCCCCCTATCGATACCCACGGCCGCCACGCCGCAGCCAGGCCAGGTGCTGGCCAGCGGCACGGTGCCCGACGAAGCGAGCAAGGCCGCCGTGCTGGCGCGCCTGCGCGAGCTGTACGGCGCTGACAAGGTGGTGGACCAGATCGCCGTCGGCCAGGTGGTGTTGCCCGCCAACTGGAATGCGTATGTGCAAAAGCTGCTGTCGCCCAACCTCAAGCAGATCAGCCGCGGCCAGCTGAAGATCGACGGCAGCGTCGTCAGCGTGCGCGGCGAAGTGGCCAACGAGGCGCAGCGGCAAAAGATCGCCAGCGATATCGCCACCAGCCTCAATCCCACCTACACCGTCAACAATGGACTGCGCGTGTCGGCCAGCGAGCAAGGCGTACTCGACACCACCCTGGCCAACCGCACCATCGAATTTGAAAGCGGAAAAACCATGTTGACGCCGTCTGGCCGCGCCATCCTCGATGAAATGGCGGCCGCCATGCAAAAGCTGGCCGGCCGCAAAGTGGAAATCATCGGCCATACCGACAACCAGGGTTTGCGCGCCAGCAACCAGAGCCTGAGCCAGGCGCGCGCCGAGGCCGTCAAATTCTACCTGTCGTCGAAGGGCATCCACGGCGAACTGCTGACGGCATCGGGCCAGGGCTCCGACCGGCCGATCGCCAGCAATGACACGGCGGACGGGCGCGCCCGCAACCGGCGCATTGAATTTCGCATGGCGCAATAACCATCCATCAGAGGACCACATGTTTTCAGCCGAACAGTTATTACTTCCGATCAGCAATGAACAACCGTCAGGCGTGGACCTGGCGTTTTCGCCCGAACTCGACGCCATCACTCTGGCGCGCAAGTTCGACGACCCCTCGCTCGACCAGGGCGAATGGGTCGCCGACCTCAAGGAAGCCGACTGGGACTTCGTCGTGCGCAGCTGCGCCGGACTGCTTGCCGGCAGCAGCAAGGACCTGCGCCTGGCCGTCTGGCTGACCGAAGCGGGCGCCAAGCGCCACCACCTGCGCGGCATGGCCGAAGGCTTGCTGGTGCTGGCCGGGCTGTGCGAAAAATTCTGGGACCGGGGCCTGTTCCCGGATGCGGAAGACGGCGACCAGGAGCAGCGCATCGGCAACCTGAGCTGGATACTCTCGCGCATCCCGGCGCTGCTGCGCGAGGTGCCCGTCACGGGCGGCCCGGGCGGCGCCTTTTCCACCATCGATTTCGAAACGGCGCGGCGCCAGGCCGCCCCGGGTGATTCCGCCAGACAGCATGAAGGCGTCAAGTTGTCCGATATGGAAGCGGCGCGGCGCAACAACTCGGCCGCCTTTTGCGCCAGCTTCGCCGTCGACGCGCAAGATTGCCTGGAAGCGCTGCGCAAGCTCGAACGAGTCGTCGACGCCCGGCTGGGGAACGACAGCCCGGCCTTCTCCACGGCGCGCGAAGCCGTCGAAGCGATGCTGCGCGTGATGCCCCCCAGTGCCGGTGTGGCGCCAGCCGTGCCTGCCATGGCGGCGAGCGGTGTGGCCATTGCAGAAAGCGCGATGGCGCCGCCCATGCCTGCGGTCCCGGCCGGCCCGCCCGGCGCCGTCACCACGCGCGCACAGGCGATCGAGCAACTGCGCGCCGTGGCGCAATTCTTCCGCCGCAGCGAGCCGCACAGCCCCGTCTCCTATTTTGCCGACAAGGCCGCCAATGCGGCCGACCAGGATTTGCACAGCTGGCTGCGCTCGGTGGTCAAGGACGCCGCTTCGCTGGCGCATATCGAAGAGTTGCTGGGCGTGCAGCCGCCCGAGAATGGCTGAAACCGCTGCTCACACCCTGGCGGCGCGACTGCCGCCGCCAGGATGTTCAAGTTTTTGCCTGGCTCAATCCTATTTCGCTTTTTCCCGCTCTTCCTCGCGCCAGCGCTTTTCCAGCTGCGCCTTCCACACGGCCTCTGCATTGGCATATTTCAAGATGACCTTTTTTCGGCCTGATAATAAAGCCGGGCTTCCTGGCTGGCTTGCTGCATGGCGTTTTTTGCGGTCTTGACTGCGCGGTCCAATTTTTTCCGCCTCGACCCCGGCATCATGCACGCCGTGACCGGCGCGGGTGGCGCCATCGACGATCATCCGGCTCGTTTCCCTGTACGTTGCCACCGCCTGCCGCTCCAGCCGTTTTTCGGCCTCGGCCACCGCCTTCGCGGTCGCGGCAACCTTTCTGCGCGCTGCCCGGTAAGTGCTGACGGTATAGCCATACAACTTCTGGAAGTAGGTCACGGCCGCGTCGCCTGCTGCCTTGACGGCCTTCAAAGATTCATTGGCGATATTCGACATGTTCGAATAATCATCGCTTTGCACGAAAACGTTGCGAAAGCGGCCATAGCCGCCGGTCAGCCATACCGGTTCGTGCTTGCCGAGGATGCGAAAGCCGGCGCGCGAATCGTGCACATAATCTTCAAACAGCGTGACGCAGGCAACCGGCGGTTGCGCGCCTTCCGTCATGATTTTCAAAAATCGCTCTTCCCAGTCGCTTAACGGGTCTTTCCCGTCTTCGACAAACAGCATGCCAGCCGGGCTGACGCGATGCAAGACACTCTTGGCACGTTCATTGAGCCACCCCGCCACGGTTGCGTTGGCCTTCTTTCGTTCGCGCCAGGAGCGCAGATATATCCCCAGATCGGTATCGGCCTCCAGCAGATCTTTCTTCCCCGGCTTATCCGACTCCTTGAAAAAGCGCTTGTTCTTCAATTGCGTTTTTCCCTGCGCGTGCAACATGCCGCGCCAGCGCAGATATTGTTTTGTATGCGCCTCGGTAAAGGTCTTCACGTCGGCGCCCTTGATGCCGTTATGCGTCAGCCAGTTGTTGTAGGAGGCGATCAGTCTTGGGTCGGTGGCAAAGGATTCCAGCAGCGCCTCTCGCTTTACCACTTTCATCTCGTTCAGGGTGCGCAAGGGCACACCGGCTTTCAGGGCGGCGAAATGCATGTCGATCAAGGGAATCTGCGACAGATGCGGCGACGGTCCCCAGCCCGGCATGGATCTGCCCTGCTCACCTGGGTAATAACCCCCACCTACATCGGAATGCATGCCGGGGTAGCCAACATTGCCACGCCCTGTCGCCGATTCCAGCGGAAAGCTGGCACGCTGTTCATGCAAAGCGATGAAATGCGTGCACTCTTCTACTACAGGGTGGATGCTCTGTGTTCCATTTCCCCAGGCCATGTGCCCGAAGGTGACCGGCGTTACATCCCCCACACCAACGGCGGCGACGGTATCAAAAATTCCCAGGAAGCCTATGCGTATGGGTACGCCTGCCAGCTCAAATGCGCCGGTTTCCCGTTCGAACACCTGATGCAGCCAGTGCGCACTGGCGCGCGCCTCGGCCGCGCCACGGGAAAAACCAAAGATGGATACATTGATTTGCTTGAGCTTGCGCTGATGACTTTTGACGACACGCGCCAGTTTTTCTTCAAGCGACGTCAACATTGTCCACCGCTGCACGCCTTCCAACCCAAGCAGCATTTGTGCACTCATCAAATTTACCAGCAGCCTTTGCTCGTCCGGATCAAGCAAGGGACCACCTGTCAAATAACTGTGCACTGAATTAAGTAAGGAGGTGATTCCCCAATTGATACGATCGGCACCCATGTAACCGAAGCCGCCACCCGCATTATCAGTCAAGGCCTCGACCGTATCGCCAATTTCCTTGAACGGCGTGCCGACACCAGGCATATATGCACGAAAGAATCCATTCTCTGGCTCATCAAGATGTGCATCCCATAGCCTGGCAACATTGCTATGCTTGTTTCGTTGCCGCTGAGTCAGGTTCCTGGGATTTGCTATCGAATCTTTCTGTCTCCAATCCTGGTTATTGCCACTCCCATCATAAAAAAGTCCGATATAAATTTGACCCTGACATTCTGTTTTATGAGGCGACCTGACGCAGGCCATCGCCTTTGCGCGCTGTGACGATTCTTTGGGAGTAAGGCTGCGTCGCCCATCCAGAGGGGCTTTACGCCCTGTATAGATAATAGACATTATTATAAAATCCCTTGAATTATTTCAATAAATTCTATTCCCATATGATCTTCAGAGGGATGCCTGGATGCAGTTCTGCCTCTTTGCCGGAAAGCGGATACTTTCGATGTCCGAGCAGGTATCTGGTAACAAAAACTTTGTAACTACCATCGTGAAGAAAATGAACGACAAACATGCTGGCATCGGCACGAGAATACTGCGGCACCAACACTGTTTTTTCTACGCGGATAGCCTTCCCATTTTTTACTGTATCCATGACTATCGTTGCCTTCATGCTTGGTTTCCATACTGCCGGTATTGAGAGACAGCAAGTTTGCCCCCCACCACCTTGTCCAGGGTCGAGGTAGCCAGCCTCTGCTGAAGAGCCATCTTCAAGTGTCACAATATAGCTTCCAACCCCGTGTTCGGTGTGGTTATAAGCAGTCAGACTCACGCTGATTTTCATTGATTCCTTGCTACAGGCCACATCTAAAAACAATAGAAAAACACATGAAAATAGGCAAGTAAATCGCTTTCCCAATAAATTCATTATAGCCCTCCCTGAATTGAAAATAAATTACCATAAAGAACAGTCATGTAAAAAATTTACTCCCATATTATTTCCAGTGGAACACCCAACTCCATTTCTGCTTCCTTGCCAGAAAGCGGATATTTTCGATGTCCCAGCAAATATTTTGTCACAAATACCTTATAACTTCCATCGTAAAGAAAATGGACGACAAATCTGTCGGCTTCGGAGGAATTGTAGCGAGGTATAGAGACTGTTTTCTCCACTCTGATCGGCTTACCATTTTTTAATATATGCATGGCAACAGTCGCATTCATGCCGGGTTTCCAGGTCGCCGGTATCGAGAGACAGCAAGTTTTCCCGCCACCACCTTGCCCTGGTGCCAAATAACCGGCCTCAGCTGAAGTGCCATCATCGAGTGTCACGCTATAGCTTCCAACACCATTTTCGGTATGGTTATACGCAGTCAGATTCACGACAATCTTCATTGATTCCTTGCCACAAACAATATTTTAAAATGATAGAAAAATACATAAAAAAACACAACCCAATTTCTTTCCAAATAAATTCATCATTGCCTTTCAGGAATTTAAATAAATACCGTTCGGAAATAGGCCCTTTATCATATGACTTCCTGAAATGCGCTGAATGAATAAATTTTTATATTCAAATTACATGAAATCAATTTCAAAAATATTATCCCTTGGGCTCATACGACTCCCACAACGGCGGCCCCGCTTCCCAAATGGTTTTCGGCAAGGCTTGCAGCGCGTCGTAAAAAGCATCAAGCGCTGCGGGTGGGTTTTTCATGAATGCAATAAACAAGGGCTGTTCCATGGCCTTGCCGGAGGTATATAGCGCCAGCAAGACGTACTGCGTTTGCCTGTCGAGGTCATCGATCCCGGCATCGAGCGCGCGCTGCTGGTATTTCGCCACAAAGGCGTTCAGCACGCGCGGTGGCGTGTCATTGGTTTCATCGGTGATCACGCGCCGCAGATGGCTGACCAGGTTGGCGGTGTCGGCCGGTTTCAGCTTGGCATGCTTGACCGCGCTGGACGCCTGCGGTGCGGCCTTGGCCGCTGTCTGCGCCGCGACGTTGCCGCCGGCAAACACCAAGGCCAAGCTCAGGCACAGTGCCAGCGCCGGCAACCGGTCAAGCCTCAATTTGTACGCCCCATAAAGGTGGGCCGGCTTCCCATACGTCGTCGGACAAGGCTTGCATGGCTTCATAGAAACTTTCGATAGAGGTGGGTGGGTTTTGCATGAGGGCAATGAAATCGGGGTGTTCGATGCCGGCGCCGGAGGTATACAGGGCCAGCAGCAGGTACTGCGTCTGGCGGTCCAGATCGTCGATGCCGGCGGCCAGCGCGCGCTGCTGGTAGCGGGCGACGAATTCATATAGCAGCCGTGGCGGGGTATCGTTGGTTTCGTCCGTGATCACCCGCCGTAAATGGCTGATCAGCGTATCGGCGTCGCCGGCATCGACCAGCATGCCGTATTGCGCATCGTCCAGGTGGATGAGCGGCGAGTCCATGAGCGCAGTGTCCGGCGCAGCGCCGGCAGTGTCGACGTCGAGCAGGACGGCAACGTCGCCAAAACGGTTGATGTACTGCAAGCTCAACATTCCAGCCACAAACTGCTCGCGCTGCAGCGGCTCCAGGCAGGCCAGCCAGAACGGCAGGATGCGCGTGTCATACCAGCGCAGCATCATCTGCTGCTCGTCGCTCAGGCCGACGGCGTGAAACTGGCGCAAATGCCGCGCCAGTTCGGGCAAGGGCCATGGACTTTCCAACCAGCTCAGGCAAGGCGCGCCATAACCGAGCTTTTCGGCCCAGTCGCAGACTTTTTCCAGCATGGCCGGCGCAAGGCCGGATAGCCGTATCAGCAGGGGCGCGATCTCCGGCAGGCTCGCTTCGTGGGTTTCCTCGAACAGCGACGCATACGGCACTTTCCAGCGCTGCAGCGTCAGGTGGCTGTTTTCGGCTTGCGCGCTGTCGAGCAGCAAATAAGGCTGGCGTTGCCGCTCGAGACTGGCCCGGACCCAGTCGTGCAATGCCGAGACGCTGTCGGGCTTCAACGCAGCACTCCCGCTGCGCCCTGTTGCATGGCGCTCAAAATGCAGTTTTTGCAGGTGCTCGATGGCAGCGGCGGCATCACATACGGCCCCCGCGTGGGCCCGATAAAACTCTTCCTGCCCGCATGCACCGTGATCTTGCCCGGGCACTGGATCGTGATATTGCCGCCCTCGATGGTGATATTCGCGCCGCCCGCCGTCGACAGGCGGATGCTTTTCGCCGCCGCCCAGTCGACATGCGCGTTGGCGCTGACGACATTGACCTCCTCACGCGCCTGCACTTTGATTTCGTCGGCCTGCGCCTGCACGTCGATAGATTGACTGGCGGCAATCATCTGCAGGCCGATATTGTTCTCGCCCGCCTTGACCACGCCGCCCAGCACGCCGATGGCCTGGCCCGCGTGCAGGCGCAGCTTGCCGCCGCTGGTCCATTGCGTGTCCTGCCCGCTCATCAGGGTGACGGTTTCGCCGCTGGTCAGTTGCATGTCCTGCCCCGCGACAACGCCCAGCCCGGCCCGGGCCGCGATCGCGATGATGGCGTCCTTTGTGTGCGGCAGCTGTTCATGCATGCCGGAAACGCTGGCCAGCAACGCTTTCAAGGGCGCCGCCTGGTCGTCGAGTTCGCTGGCATTCGGCGCGCTGGCGCCGACATGGCTGGCGTAGGCCACCGTCTGGTGCGTGGCGGCAGCCTGGCTGAACGTTTCGCCCAGCAGCACCGCCTGTTTCATCAGCGCGACGCCGCCGGCGTTGTCGCCGGCCGGATCGCGTTGCGCGGCCTCGTGCCGGAGCACATAGCTGCTCACAAGCAAGCCCGCCCTGGCGCGCAGCGCGCCATACGCATCGGTGCGCAGCTCGGCGCCGGCACCGCGCAGGCTGCCACGGTAATTGTCGGCGCCATGGATCAGGTGGCCCAGGTTCAGTTCGCTGGCCGCATGGCTGCTTTTCAGCTGGATGCGGCCCTGCTGGTCGGTGTCGTCGAACAGCAGCTGGTTGTAGCCGGCCGCGCTACCCGCCTTGCCGAATTCCTTGCTGCGGATGCCCCATTGCGCCGCTCCATTGCGGTGCGCCGCGCTGGCGCCCGCGGCGCCATGCCACAGCGGACTGTTGCCGCCGGCCACATTGCCCTGGCCCGCGATGGCGTGGTCGTGCGCCGGCTGGAACACGCCGGCGTCGTTGTGATCGCGCACCATGCCGCCCGGCGTGGGTAGCGTGCCGCCCTCGCCCTGGCCGTTGTACAGGGCGCCGACGATGACGGGCCGGTCGATATCGTTTTCCAGAAATTGCACCAGCACTTCCTGGCCGATGCGCGGCAGAAACTGGCTGCCCATGCCGCCGCCGGCGGCGCGCTGCGCCACCCGCACCCAGCACGTCGCGCCCGTCTCTTGCTGCCAGTGAAAGCGGATGCGCACCCGGCCCAGCCTGTCGCAGTAAATCTCATCGGCGCCGCTGGCCACGTCATGGCCGTCGGCGCCGACGACGATGGCGCTCTGGCTGCCCAGGGCCGTCGGCGTGGCGTGCTGGCGCGCCTCGTTGCCATCGTGCAGCGGACGCCATGGCGTGCCAGCATCGATCATGTCGATGCAGTTGGCGTAACCGCTGGCTTGCGCCTGGGCAATCGCGGCGGCGACATCGGGAAACCCTGCGCCCCACTGCGCCACGGTTTCCTCCAGCAATTCCGCTATCGGGCCGAACAGTTCCGCCAGTCCTTCCAGCGCCGGCAGCGGCAGGTTGTTGACGCCGATGCTGGCCACGCGCAGCACGACATACTCGGGCGCGGCACCGTCGGCTGGCGGCAATGGTCCCTGCGTCAGGGTAAAACGCGTGCCGGCGCGCAGGGTGCGCACGGTCGAACGGGCTTGCCACAGCTGGGCGCGCGCTTCGTGGGCCTGCATCCGCAGCTGCGCGTAGCGCTGCGCCTGGGCGGCGCTGGCATACCAGTACTGGCCCGGCGTATCATAGCTTTCCAGCAGCGGCGCGTTCTTGCCGCCAAGCACCATATTCGTCGGCACGCTGGCGGCGAGCGCCTGCTTGGCCTTGTAATCGTAGCTGAGCACGCTACTCAGCCCGACGTGCAGGCTGCGCCGCGCGCGCAAGGCCTGCACCGTGTCGCCCGGCTCGCCGACGCGCGCGCCATGAAAACGCAGCCCGCCGCCTTGCGCGCTGCTGGCGTCCTCTGGCGTGGCGCAAGCCTGGCTGCTGTCGGCAAAGACGAGCAAGGTCTGACCGTCAAACCGCCAGGCCAGCCCCTCTTCGGTCAGCAGGCGGCGCACGAAATCATAGTCCGATTCGCGGTACTGGCAGCAATAGCTGCGTTCGCCAGCGTCCTGCATGAATGAGGCGACCTCGTCGCTCCAGCGCCACAGCGCGTGCGGCGCATACGCCGACAATACCGCGTCGACGATGGCCGTCACGCTCTTGTCTTGCCAGACGCGGCTGTTACGGGTCTGCGTCAGCAGCCACAGCCACGGCGTGATGCGCAGCCGGTAGCGCGCCAGGCCGCCATTGCTGCCCAGCATGGCGGCGGCGCTGATGTAGCCGGAAAACGGCGTGCGCGTGCCGTCGGCCAGGCTGATCTGCAGGCTGGCGGGCTGGCCCAGCAGGGACGCCAGCGCGACATGGGCGCTGGTGGACAAGGCGATGATGTCGCGCGCGCCGACTTCCTGCAGCCCTTCGTCGGCGGCAAAGGCTTCGACCAGCAGGCTGTTGTTCTCGCCTTCACCGATGCTCAACTCGTACAACCGGGTGACGCTCGTGAAAACAGCCAGTGCGTCTGCAATCTTATCGGTTGAGGTGGATGACATGCGATTCCCGTTAGTCTGTTACCACATTTATATATTTGATAATTATTGTAGCTAGGAATGTATATCGCAGGAGCGCGATTGAAACCGGGTGTGCAGAGTGCTCCGTGCCGTCGCGGGCACATTGCGTCCGCCACCCCTCCTTTCCACGCACCATGGCTGCAGTGCTTACCTGATCGTGTACTTGAACTGCCCCTGCTTGTTGGCGCTGACCTTGATCTTCGTGATGGCGGCGCCTTCGGCCATTTTGGCCAGCACCGACTCGGCGATCTCGGGCAGCACGGTGCCGTTGAGGATATTGTCGACATTGCGTGCGCCCGAGTCGACTTCGGTGCAGCGCGCCAGAACGGCGTCGACCAGCGCTTCGTCGTGGCTGAATTCGGCCTTGTGATTGGCCGCGATGCGCTGGGCGATCTTGCCCAGTTTCAAGCCGATGATATTGACCAGCACATCGTCCGAGATCGGATAGAAGGGAATCACTTTCAATCGTCCCAGGAAAGCCGGCTTGAAGGTCTTCACCAGTTGCGGGCGGATCTTTTCCTCCAGCTGTTCCGGCGTCGGCAGGTCGGCCGCCGCCACGTTCAGGCAGGCCTGCATCAGGGTGCTCGAACCGACGTTCGAGGTCAGGATGATGATGGTGTTTTTAAAGTCGATCTCGCGTCCTTCGGCATCCTCCATCACGCCCTTGTCGAACACCTGAAAGAACAGTTCGAGCACGTCCGGGTGGGCTTTTTCCACTTCGTCGAGCAGCACCACGCTGTACGGGTTGCGCCGCACCGCCTCGGTCAGCACGCCCCCTCGCCGTAGCCGACATAGCCGGGCGGCGAGCCTTTCAGGCCCGACACGCTGTGCGCTTCCTGGTACTCGCTCATGTTGATGGTAATAAGCTTGCGTTCGCCGCCATACAGCACATCGGCCAGCGCCAGCGCCGTTTCCGTCTTGCCCGTGCCGGACGGGCCGACGAACAGGAACACGCCCTTCGGCTTGTTCGGGTCGTCCAGGTTGGCGCGCGAAGTGCGCACGCGCTGCGCCACCGCCTCGATCGCATGCGACTGGCCCAGCACGCGCTCTTCCAGCATATCCTTCAGTTTCAGCACCGTGCGGATTTCATCCTTGACCATTTTTCCCAGCGGGATGCCGGTCCAGCCAGCGATGATTTCCGCCACCACGTGGCCGTCGACCTGCACCGGCACCATCGGCGTCTCGCCCTGCAGCGCGCGCAAGTCCTTGAGCAAAGCCTGCAGGTCGCCGCCCTGGCTGGCGTCCGGTTTTTCGCCAGCACTTTCCAGGTCCTGGCGGGCCGCCCTGACCTTCCCGGTCAATGTCTTTTCGCTTTCCCAGCGCGCGGCCAGCACCGCATGCTCGCCAGCGGCGCTACTGCGCTGCGCGCGCAAGTCTTCCAGACGCACCGGGTGGTTCCCGCCGCTCTTTTCCTCGCGCTCGAGCGTCGCCACTTCGGCGTCAATGCGGTCGAGCTTCTTGACCAGGTTTTCCAGCAGGGCCGGCGTGGCGTTCTGGCCCAGCGCCACCTTGGCGCAGGCCGTATCGAGCACGCTGATGGCCTTGTCGGGCAACTGGCGGCCTGAGATGTACCGGTGCGACAGGCGTACCGCTTCGGTGATGGCTTCGTCGTAGATGCGCACATTGAAATGCTTTTCCATCAGCGGCGCCATGCCGCGCAACATGGCGCAGGCCAGTTCTTCGCTCGGCTCCTCGATCTTGACGACCTGGAAGCGGCGCGCCAGCGCGGCATCCTTTTCAAAATATTTCTTGTATTCGCCCCAGGTGGTGGCGGCAATCGTGCGCAGCTCGCCGCGCGCCAAGGCCGGCTTGAGCAGATTGGCCGCGTCGTTCTGGCCGGCCGTGCCGCCGGCGCCGATCATGGTGTGCGCTTCGTCGATGAACAGGATGATGGCGTGCGGGCTTCTCTTGACTTCGTCGATGACGTTTTTCAGGCGGTTCTCGAACTCGCCCTTGACGCTGGCGCCGGCCTGCAGCAGGCCCATGTCCAGCGTATGGATTTCGACGCCCTTCAGCACGGCGGGCACGTCGTCCTGCGCGATGCGCAGGGCCAGTCCTTCGACCACGGCCGTCTTGCCCACGCCCGCCTCGCCCGTCAGGATCGGGTTGTTCTGGCGCCGGCGCATCAGGATATCGATCGCCTGGCGGATCTCGGCATCGCGCCCGATCACGGGGTCGACCTTGCCGTCGCGCGCGCGCGCCGTCAGGTTGGTGGTGAACTGGTCCAGCGCCGGGGTCTTCGATGCGGCCGCGCGCCCTTCGAGTTCGCCGACGGGGTCTCCTCCTCCTCGCCGCCCTCCCCGCATCGCCATCGGCAGCCGTGGCACCGGCCGCCTCCTGCGAGCCTTGCGTGATCTTGTCGAGATTGTGCTTCAGGTCGTCGAGCTTGAATTTATTGAACAGCTTCGAACCGCGGTAAGCCAGTTGCGCCAGTTCCGGATCGGTCAGCAGCGCCTGCAGCAGATGGGCGCTGCGGATGCTGGCCTGGCGGCCGGCCTGCACATCGAGCGAGGCGATCAGCCAGGCGTTTTCAAACAGCTTCGGCAGCCTGGGCGAAAACACGGGGGTGCGCGCATTGCCGGTCTGCAGGCGCGCCACTTCGGCCTGCAGATCCGCTTCGAGCATGCTGACGCTGACGCCGCTGTGGCGGGCGATCAGCGCGAAGTCGCTGGCCGGCTGTTCCAGCAGGGCCAGGAACAGATGCTCCAGGTCGACCTCGTATTGTCCGAGGCCCACGCAAATGCCGGCGGCGCGGGTGGCGGCGATGCGGCTGGTGTCATTGAGCTTGCTGATCAGCGTCTTGAGGTTGATGCTCATGGGGCGAAGGTCCTTGTGTGGAAACGAATGAAAAAAGAAAGATGGCTCATGCCAGCGCATGCAGTTCGTAGCGCACGTCGCCGCGGTCCTGCGCGGCGCCGGCGGTGATCAGGAAACTGTCCCAGCCCAGCCGCCCGCCGCTGCGCGGCTGCGCCAGCGTGACGCCATGCACATCGTCGGCGCGCAGCACCAGCTGCACTTCGTATTCGAGGCACAGGCCGGTAAACAGGGTGAGCATTTTTTCCAGCGCGCGCGCCGCCGCCCCGCCCGGCAGGAAGGCGTCGAAATGCACGCGTGCCAGCGGGCCGACCACCAGCCGCATGCGCAAATCGCGCTGCCAGACGCGCGCGCCGACCAGCGCGGTCGAACCCAGCATGGCGTTCATGCCGCCCAGGCTGCTTTGCTGATCGCGCGGCACGTCGTACCAGCAGCCGACGAACTGGATCACCTTGATCGGCTGGCCGAAATACGCGGACAATACCTGCCCCATCGCCACCGCCGATGGCGGCCGGTGCCGCATGGCGGCGACAAAAATCCCACGGACTCGTCGAGCACGCCGTCGCCATCGTCGTACAGCCGCCGGCGCAGCGACTCATGGCCCAGTCCCGCCAGCGACAGCAGCAGCGGCAGGAACTTGTCCTTGCCATCGAGCTGGTACTTGAGCTCCAGGCGGTACTTGCGCCACGCTTCGTAGAACAGCGCCAGCGCGCGGTTGGAAAACGTGTCGAGAAAGGCGCGCGGTCCCTCGTCTTTTTCGTACAGCTGGTGCGCGGCGATGCGTTCCGTGTAATGGGCCGGCAGCGCGCCGGCCACGCCGAGAAAACCCATGAAGGCCGGCGTGATGCGGACGTATTTCAGTTCGGCGCGCCGCACGGCCTCGCCCAGCGCGCGCATGTCGCCCGCCAGCGCGCCCAGCTCGCGCGGTTCGGCCTGCACCGCTTCGAGCTGGCTGGGCGCGAAATTGAGCGACACCGAATTTTGAAAGCGCAGGAAATTGGCCACCGCCCCTTCGCGCGCCATGCCGTTGCGGGCCAGCCAGAGTTCGAGCAAGCGCACCGCCTGGAAGTACTGGAAGCGGTAAGGCTCGGCGAACAGGCGCTCGATTACACTAGGCTCAAATCGCCGCTGCGTGGTTTGCATCGCAACAACTCCTCTCCCGATTTTTTCGACAGCACCACCAGTTGCGTGAAACTGTTGGCATGCACGTACAGGCCGAGAAAACACTCGACGATATGGGCAAACGCATGGATGCCGCTGCCGACAAAAGCTTCTTCGTCGAGCGTCAGCCGCACTTCGATGCCGCGCACCAGGCAGGCGAAGGGATTGCCGGGCAGCCAGGCATTGGCCGCCTTGTGGTCGATCGCCGCGATACCGCTGATCTGCCGTTGCGAGGTCGCCGAACGGGGCAAGTCATACAGGGTCAGCATCTCCTGGAACGCTTCCAGGCCGCTGCCCGACAGCGACAGATGGTTCAGCGACAGGTGCGAGATCAGGCGCCAGTGCGCGCCGCGGCCCCGCTCGAAGCGGTGCGACTCGGTCGGTTTGCGCAGGAAACTGATGCTGCGCACGCTGGAGCCGCCTTCCAGGAACAGGTCGCCGCCGCGCAGGCCGTAGGTGAGTTGCGCCGGCAGGTCGCGGTTGGTACAGCTCAGCTCCAGGCTCAGGGTGTCCGTTTCAATCGCGGCCGGGTCGAAATCGATGTCGACGATGGAAATCTCGGTCTCGTAACCGGGACGTTTTTCGCTGATCGTGTCATCGCGCCGCATCACCCAGTAATGGCCGTCCCTGGCGGGCGTCTGGCCGTGGCGCAGCGAATAGAAAGGGCGAAATTCGGTGATCGACTCCCCTTGCGGCGTCTGGCGCACCAGCTTCACCGACTCGATTGCCTGCACCTCGAAGGCGTAGGCGCGGCGCGCATCGGCCAGCACCGGATAGCTGGCGGCCGTGTGCGTCAGCCGGATCGGCTCGCCGCGCTGGCGGAACAGGTTGACCACCGGCGTGCAGCCCAGCAGCAGGTTGTTCGTCGACATGGTGCCCAGCATGCGCGCCGTATTCGAATCGGTGCGCAGGCCGGCCAGGGCCAGGTGCAGCGTGATGCGCCGGCAGCCGGACGGCAGCGGCGCGCACAGCGCGGCCAGGTCGATGTCGAAGAAATTGAATTTTTCGGGAAAGCAGAAGTATTCGGTCAACAGCCGGTAAGCCGGATGCGAACGGGCGGAAAACGGGATCAGCGCATCGTCCTCGGCATAGCCGGCCGTGCTGACCGGGATCTGCGCCAGCGCGCTCCAGCGGCCGCTGTCATCGGCTTCCACATAGGCCTTGACCGTGCGCATGAACAGCGCGTCGCGCAGCGCCGCGCAAAACGACGGCTCGCCGTCGATGAACACGCGCAGCTTCGCCACGCCCAGCTGCGCCAGCGAAATCTGTTCGGCGGTCGCTTCGATGACGATGCTGACGCTGGAGGTGGCGTTTGGCGGCAGTGGCATCTGCTCGGGCGCATCGATGATGGCGGAAAATGCCGCATGCGTCAGCGCCAGCGGCGCCACAGTGACGGGATAGGCGGTGCGGAAGGTGCATGCGACGCCCTTGACGGGGCGCGTCGCCAGTTCGGTGCCGCGCGCAATCTCGGTGGCGGCCGTCAGCTGCGCCGCCGCGCCGCTGTAGTCGAGGCGCGCGATCGAACACGAAGGAAACGGCCGCAGGTAATGCGGATACAGCACCTCGAACAGCGCCTCGGTAAATTCCGGATAATCGTCATCGAGGCGTTTCGAGATGCGCGAATTGAGCAGCGCGAAGGACTGGATCATGCGCTCGATATGCGGGTCTTCGCAGACTTCGCCGCCGATCAGCAGCCGTCCCGCGATCTTCGGATAGCGCTCGGAAAACTCGCGCGAATAGCGGCGCAGGAAACCCAGCTCGCGTTCGTAATACGGTAACAAATCTTCCAAGTTCAGGCTCCTTGCGCCGCACGGCGCGCCTTGCTGATCGTGTAATGCAGGCTTGACGGCTGCAGGATGGCGTCGAAGTTGACGGGCTCCTGGGCCGAGTGCACCACCAACAGCGCGGTAATCGCAAAATTGAGGCGGTTGATCGAGCCTTCCTGGATTTCCAGCGAAGCGCGCACACTGCGCAGGCGCGGCTCATGGCGCGCGATGGCTTTTTCCAGGCACTGGCAGATGTACGCGCGGTCGTCGGAACTCGACAAGCTCAGGCCGGCGAAATCATTGAGGCCATAGGTGACGATCGAACGGCCGCATTCGGGAAATTTTTTCAGCAGCGCTTCCGGTATCACGGTGCGCGTGTTGAGCAGCGCCTCCAGGTCGCGCGCCACGGTGTCTTTCAAATCTTCCAGCGACAGGCGTGAGACGGTACTACTGGAAGCGCCCAGGACAGGCGTGTCCATCAGGCGGTCGAACAATCCCGGCGTAAAACCCTTCATCGGTATCCTGTGGTTGGCAGTAGGAAGGAACAAAGGGCGGCCTGCGGCGGCCCTTTGATTCGGCAGAGTCAGTCACGCAGGCACAAGCCGGAGTCGCCGCCGGCGGCTGGCCGGAACGGACTCATCCGGCAAGGGCCGTTGTCGGTCAAATCGTCTTGTTGGCCGACAGGTCCCAACCGCCGGAGGTATTGCCGCCGGAGCCACCGCCGACTTTTTGCTGCGTGTATTTCCACTTGACCTTGGAATACTTGATCGACAGGTTCTCGCCGAGGATGTCGCCAGGCGCGACGGATGGCGCCACGCTGCTGATCAGCACGTTTTCCAGTTCGATCTCGAAGTATTTGATGCGCTCGCCCTGGCCGTCAGCGCGCAGGAATTCGAACTTGGCTTTCGGGATCGTTTTACCGGATGAGCAATTTTGCAGCAGCAGCGGCGTGGCGAGGTCGGCCAGCTTGGCCACCACGATATCCTTGTGCTCGGTACGTTCGGCGGTATGCCCGCCGCCCGTCGAAGCGGTGGCGGACTTCGGCTGCAGCACTTCCCACTGAACCGACTTGCATTCGATCCAATCTTTATGGGAGGTGTCGGTGGATTCGCCTTTGATACCATCAATTTGCAAGTAAACGTCGATTGCCATGTCATTCCTTTCGGTTGTTGATGAAAAAATCAGGATTTGGTCGATTGCGGCAGCTCCGCGACCAAACGGAGTGAAACGGACAGCTCATCGAGCTGGAAATGGGGACGCAAGAAGGAAACGGCGCGGTAGACGCCCGGACGCCCCGGCACCTCCGACACCTGCACCGATGCTTCGCGCAGGGGGAACTGGGCCTTCTGCTCCTGGCTGGCGTTATCGTCGAGCAGCACGTACTGCATCAGCCAGCGGTTGAGGAACTCTTCGACGTTGGACGCGGCGGCAAAGCTGCCGATCTTGTCGCGCATCATCGCCTTCATGTAGTGGGCGATGCGCGAGACGGCAAAGATGTATTGCAGCTGCGACGACAGCACCGCATTGGCATTGGCCGAATCGGTGTTGTATTTCTTCGCCTTCTGCGCCGACTGCGCGCCGAAGAACGCCGCGTAATCCGTGTTCTTGCAATGCACCAGCGAAATGAAACCCAGGTCGCTCAATTCCTTTTCGCGCCGGTCGGTAATGGCGATCTCGGTCGGGCATTTCAGCGCCACCTCGCCCTCGTCCGTCTTGAAGGTATGGGTCGGCAAGTCTTCGACCAGGCCGCCGCCTTCCACGCCGCGGATCGCCGCGCACCAGCCGTAGTCGTCGAAGGCCGCCGTCAGCTTCGTGCCGAAGGCATAGGCGGCATTGCACCACAGGTATTTCTGGTGGTCGGTGCCGTCGACATCCTCGACGAAATTGAAGCCGTCGACGGTGGCGCCATCGGCCGGATTGAACGGCAGACGTCCCAGGAAGCGCGGCAGCGTGAGGCCGACGTAGCGCGCATCTTCCGATTCGCGGAACGACTTCCACTTCGCGTATTCGACTGTGTCGAAGACCTTGGCCAGGTCGCGTGGCTTGCCGAGGTCGGCATAGCTTTCGAGACCGAACAGCTCGGGCGATGCGGCCGAAATGAAGGGCGCGTGGGCTGCAGCGGCCACATGCGACATCTGTTCGAGGAAATACATGTCTTCCGGCTGGCGCGTGAATTCGAAGTCGCCCAGCAGCGCGCCGAACGGAGCGCCGCCGAAAGTGCCGAACTCTTCTTCATACACTTTCTTGAACATGGTCGACTGATCGAATTCCAGCGCGCTCTGGAAATCGCGCACCAGCTCGCGCTTGGTGGCGTTGAGCATCTTGATCTTCAGGTTGGTGCCGGTGGGCGTGTTGTCCACCATGTGATGCAGGCCGGTCCAGCTGCTTTCCAGCTTCTGGAATTCGGGCGCATGCATGATGGCGCTGAGCTGCCGCGAAATGAGCCTGTCCAGTTCGGCAACGCGCGCATCGATGGTGGCCGCCAGGTTATCCGACACCACGACGGTGCCTTCCATCACCTGGCTGACCAGTTCTGAAATCAGATCCTTGGCGCGTGCATGCTCGACGCTGGATTTGGCAACCTTGCTTTGTTCGACGATCTGGTCGAGCAAGCCGATATCGGTAGTCGCGGCGGCGCCGGAGGTGGGGGTCAATTGAGCGGACATGGGATCAGTCTTTCTTGGCGGTGGATTGCTGTTCCAGCTGGGCCAGCTTTTCGGTGCTGTTGAGCACGTCGTTGAGGATGTCTTCCAGTTTGTCGTTGCCGGCCAATTTGTTGCGCAGGTCGGCCAGCTTGGTGCGCGCTTCGAGCAGCCGTCGCAGCGGCGCCACCTGTTCCACCACCGCCTCGGGACGGAAGTCGTTGAGCGACTTGAAGCGCAGGTCCACCCGCAGCTGGCCGCCTTCATCGCTGAGCTCGTTCGACACGCCAAACGCGGCGCGCGGCTCGACCCCCTTGAGCACCTCGTCGAAATTGTCGCGGTCGATGCCGATGAACTTGCGGTCCTTCAGGCGTTTTTGCTCGACTTCGGAATTGCCGCCGAAGTCGCCCACGACGCCCATCACAAAGGGCAGCTCCTTGTTTTCAATCGCATCGCCGATTTCCACGTCATACGTCATCTGCACGCGTGGCGGCCGGACCTTTTGCAGGCGTTTTTGAACACTTTCTTTTTTGACATGACATCATTCCTTTACGAATAATCGACGGCATCGGCGATGCCCTGGTAACTGCTTTGCTGCCCCGGTTTTACTTCAATCCATCGAAGGGATTGGCGCTGCTTTCGGCCGCCTTGGCCTGCCCTTTGCGCGGCGGACGCACCGGCTTGTCGCGCGCCGGCGGCGCGGCCGGCGCCGGCACCAGCACGGTTTCGCCCAGGCTTTCGCGCAGCAGCTTGGCCAGATCCTGCGATTCGGTGCGCAGCGGGCCGGACAGGTTGTTCTGGCGGCTCAAGTCGGCCAGGGCGCGCGTCGACAAGCGCAGTCCGCTGATCGCAATGACGCTGTTGGCCAGCTTGTCGGCCGGGTCGCGCACCAGCACTTCCTGGGCATTGATGATGGCGTCGCCGTACTGGCCCGCCTCATAGCGGGTCTGCGCCATGCGGGCCCACGGATTTTTGTCGGCTGGAAATGCGTCAGCCGCTTGTTTCCACAAACCCATGGCCGCTTCGTTGTTGCCGGAACCTGCAGCCTGGGTCGCCTTTGCCATCAGTTCGTCGAGCGAAGGCGGCGGCGGCGTCTTGACGGCAGGAGTGGTGCTGCAGGCACTGAGCGTCAGTGCGCAGGCAAGCGCAGCAAGAAAATGGCAGGTGAATTGGCGAGACATGGTCTGATTTCCCTCAAAAAAAATGACGCGGTCATGAAAAAAGGTTGCAATTTATAGTTGCTAAATTTTTATTTTTGCGAGACTAACACGGATTTAATATTGACTCCGTTCAATAGAAAATACGCAAAATCTCACATTCCAATCATCCGCAAAGGCAGCATCCATGCAGAAAACGTACCGTACGCACCTTTCTTTCAGATAATGTTAATGTTGTTGCAGTTGCGAAAAAAGCACATAGTTTCTTGTTGTAAATATTGGATGATCGGCCGCGCCGGCAAGCCGGCGATCGCGCGTCAGGAGAGTCCGGAGCGGCAGCGTTCTCCGCGCTTTTATTCCTCAGGCAAAAGGGCAATCGATGAGCATTACTAGCAAATTGTTATGGGGTGAAGGCCTGTTTCTGCGTCCCCAGCACTTCCAGCAGCAAGACCGGTACCATGAGCACCGCCTGCACGAAAGCATCAAGGCGCTCCACCCCTACGCCTGGGGTGTCAACCACGTGCAGATCGACCGCGATGCGCTGAGCAATAACACCCTACGGCTGCTGGAACTGTCGCTGGTGTTCCAGGACGGCGAAATCTACAACGCGCCCGGCGCCGATGAGTTGCCCGACGCGCTGGACTTGAGCACGCTGCAGCAATCGCAGCAAACCGTCACGTTTTATGCCGCCCTGCCCGCCTTCAAGCATTTCGGCGGCAACTTTGCCGCGCTTGGCCAGCCCAACAGCGCGGCGCGCTACGGCCAGGCCAACCTGGAAACGCCCGACCTGTACACCCATGCAGCGCAGGCCGAACTGGCCTACCTGCAAAAATCGTTGCGCCTGGTGGCCGAATCGGAGCCGCGCGATTCGTATGTGAATTTCCCCTGCTGCGCCTGCGGCGCCTGTCGACCGGCGGCTTCGAGCCCGACCCGTCGTTCGTGCCGCCCAGCCTGTCGATCCGCAGCGCGCCGCTGCTGTTCCTGCAGCTGCGCCGCCTGATCGATGCGCTGCAGGCCAAGGTGAACGCCCTGTACGGCCACCACCGCGAGCCAAGCAAGAATGTGATCGAATTTCGTTCCGGCGACATGTCCTCGTTCTGGCTGCTGCACACGGCCAGTTCCGCGTTCGCCTCGCTCAGCCATTATTTCCATCATCCGGCGCTGCATCCGGAGCGCCTGTACGAAGCGCTGCTGGCGCTGGCCGGCGCGCTGATGACGTTCTCGAAGACCCATGCGCTGGCGGACCTGCCGGCCTACCAGCACGCCGATCCGGGACCATCGTTCGCGCGCCTGCACGCGATCATCCGCGAACTGCTCGACACGGTGATCTCCTCAAAGTATTTCGCCATCGCGCTGACCGAAGTCAAGCCGTCGTACCATCACGGCAAGCTCGATTCGGGCAAGATCGACGACAAGACCGCGTTTTACCTGGGCGTCTCGGCCGACATGCCGGGCGTGGAACTGGTGGACGTGGTGCCGCTGCGCTTCAAGATCGGCGCGCCGGACGACGTGGAAAAATTCGTGCTGTCGGCCCTGCCCGGCGTGCGCCTGCAGCACACGCCGCAGGTGCCGGCGGCCGTGCCGGTACGGCCCGATACGTATTACTTCACCATCGAAGCGAAGGGCCAGATGTACGACCGCATGTTGCAGGCCCAGTCGATTTCGATCTACGTTCCGTCCGGCATGCGGGACCTGAAACTTGAACTTGTCGCCATCACTTCCTGAAGATAAACGATGAATGCAAACGCCCCCTCCCTGATGTCCGGCGGCTCCGCCGCGTACGCATCGAGCGTACCGGCCGGCCCCGGCACAGAACATACGCTGAGCGACCTGATGTACGACGGTTTCTACGCGCTGTTCATGCTGAAGAACGGCAGCGGCCCGCAAGACAATGCCGACTTCATCAGAAAAATGACGCAGTTTCTCGACGAGTTCGGCAACGCGGCGAAAAAACATGGCGCCTCGGCCGATGATATCGATGCCGCCAAGTACGCATTTTGCGCGGCTGTCGACGAAATCATCCTGCGCTCGCCGTATGCCATCCGCGACGACTGGGCGCGCCGGCCGCTGCAGCTGGTGCTGTTCGGCGACCAGCTGGCCGGTGAAAACTTCTTCATCCGTCTCGAGGCGCTGCGCGCACGCGGCAGCGCCCACCTGCAGGCGCTGGAAGTGTTCCACATGTGCCTGCTGCTCGGCTTCCAGGGCCGGTACATCCTCGAAGGCTCGGAAAAACTCGCCTACCTGACGGCCCGCCTGGGCGACGAGATCGCCCAGATGAAGGGCAAGAAAGCCGGCTTCGCGCCGCATGCGGAACGCCCCGATCAGATCGCGCACAAGTTGCGCAACGACGTGCCGCTATGGGTGCTGTGCTCGGTATTCGCGCTGATCTGCGCACTGGGCTATCTGGGCCTGCGCACCATGCTTGCCAAGAACACGGAGCGCCAGATGAATGCCTACAGCGATATCGTCAAGCTGGCGCCGCGCACGGCCAACCTGACCATCACGTTGCCGTAATGAGCGGCCCGGCAACGACAGAAGCTGCCCTGGACGCGTTCGGCACAGGCTTGTCCCAGCATGCGCGGCTGATCACGCTGACCACGGCGCAGGCATCGAACCTGCCCGAATCGCTGATGGCCGAGCAGGTGACGGGCCGCGAGGCGGTCAATGAGCTGTTCCGTTTCGAAGTCGATGCCTTGAGCACGGCGGCGAGCCTGGACCTGGCCAGCTTTCTCGGCGAAGAAATCACGCTCAAGCTGCTGCAGCCAGACGGCGGCTGGCGCGCCTGGCACGGACTGTGCACCGACTGCGCCTTTGCCGGCGCCGACGGCGGCGTGGCGCGCTACCGGCTGCGCCTGGAACCTGCCCTGGCCTTGCTGGACCTGCGCCGCGACAGCTATATCTTCCAGGACAAGAACGCGCGCGACCTCATCACGGAACTGCTCGGCGACTATCCGCAGGTCCGCTTCGAATTCGATGTCAGCCAGGAACTGGCGCCGCGTCCGGTCTGGACGCAATACCGCGAAAGCGACCTGGCCTTCCTGGCGCGCGTGCTCGCCTTCGAAGGCCTGAGCTGGCGCTTCGAGCACGAGCAGGATGGCGCGGCGCGGCAGGACGCGCAGCAGGCCAAGCACAAGCTGGTGATTTTCGACAGCAAGGCCGTGGCGCCGGCGACGCCGGGCGCGGCCGGCCTGCGCTTTCACGGCATGCGCGCCAGCGATACCGATGACGCCATCGACAGCTTCAGCGCACGGCGCCAGGTGCGGCCCAACGCGGTCGGCATCAGCAGCTGGGACCCGCAGCAACTGGCGGCGCCGGCCGCCGAACACTGCTCCAGCCTGGCGGCCGGCGAATTGCCGCCCCTGCCGCTGTACGACGGCGCCGGCGAGCGGCGCCACGCCGACAGCACGGCGGCCGATCCGCACGGCCTGCGCATGCTGCAGGCGCTGGAGCTGGAGAACAAGCAATTCACGGGCGCTGGCGCGGTGCGGCGCATGGCGGCCGGCCATGCCTTCGACCTGCTGCAGCACGAGCATTATCCCGGTGGCGCCAACCAGTTCACCGTGCTGTGGGTCGAGCACCGGGCACGCAACAACCTGGGACCGGCCAGCGGCGCGCTGACGACGGTGCTGTCGAAACTGTCGACAATAGCCAGCCTGGGCGACGTCGCCAGCCTGCTCGATGGACAGCTCGAGGCCGGCACCTACCGCAACACCTTCGGCTGCGTGCGCACCAGCGTGGCCATCGTGCCGCGCGCCACCGCCGCACGCCAGGCCAGCAGCGCGCTGGGACCGCAGACGGCACTGGTGGTCGGCCTGCCCGACAGCGTGGCCACCACCGGACGCGACCATCAGGTACGCATCCAGTTCGCCTGGCAACGGGGCAGCGCCGCCAATCCGGGCGGCATGACGCACAACACGGATCAACAGGGCAACGCGCCCGGCAACGAAGCGTCAGGCACCTGGGTGCGCGTGGCCGAAGCGCTGGCCGGCCCGAACTGGGGCTCGCAGTTTACGCCGCGCATCGGCACCGAAGTCCTGGTCGATTTCATCGAAGGCGACATGGACCGCCCGCTGGTGGTGGCCCAGCTCTATACGGGCAACGACATGCCGCCGTACGCGGCCGGCGTCGATTCGGACGTCAACCACGCCGGCGTCATTTCTGGCATCCACAGCCATAATTTCGATGGCGGCGGCTATAACCAGTGGGTGATCGACGACACGCCGGGCCAGTTGCGCACCCGCCTGGCGACGAGCAGCGCGTCCACGCAGCTGAACCTCGGTTACCTGGTACAGCAAGGCGTGGGCACGGCCCAGCGCGGCAGCTACCGCGGCAGCGGCTTCGAACTGCGCACCGACGCCTGGGCCGTGCTGCGCGGCGGCGAAGGCGTGCTCATCTCTACTACCGCCCGCGCCCAGACGGGCGCGGGCATTGCCTCTACCCAGCTCGACACCACGGAAGCGTTGGCACAGCTGAAAGGCGCCGCCGAACTGAACAAGACGTTGGCCGAGGCCGCGCAACAGCAAACCGCCCTGTTCAGCCAGGATGCGAAACAGGCCCAGCTGGACCTGATCAAGCAGATCGACCCGCAGCAGGACGGCAAATACCAGGCCAGCGTGGGCGGGCAGGAAGCGCTGAAGGCCAGCGCAGGCGAGCGCAAGCTGGCCACCGACCAGCCGGTGGAAAAATTCGGCCAGCCCCTGGTCCTGATGGAAGCGCCCGCCAGCATCAACTGGGCCACGCCCGGCTCGACCGTCCTGTTTGCGGCGCAGCAGCTGCAATGGACCACGCAGTCGGACCTGCACATGACGGCAGGCCACACCTACTCATCCGTGGCGGCCGGTGCGCATGGGCTGTTTACCCACACCGGCGGCATCCAGGCCATCGCCGCCAACGGCCCGGTATCGCTGCAGGCGCATACGGGACAACTGGAGATCCTGGCCGACAAGGCCATTACCGTGATCTCGGTCAACGACAGCATCGATATCAAGGCCAACCAGAAGATCACGCTGCAGGCCGGCCAATCGTCGATCACCTTAGAGGGCGGCAATATCACGTTCACCTGCCCCGGCAACTTCACGGTCAAGGGGGCCAGCACGTCTTCAACGGCGGCGCCAGCGCGGCCGGCGTGCTGCCGGCACTGCCCGATACGCGCATCAAGCTGTTCGATGAAGGCTTTGTGCTGCGCGACCGCGACACGGGCGAACCGATGCCGCGCCAGCCCTACCGCATCAAGCGCGAAGATGGCAGCTATGAGAGCGGCATGACCGACGAAAAGGGCTTGACGCATGTGATTGCAGCGGCCGCCGCCGAGGCGCTGGTGATCGAGCTGCTGAAAACGATGGGCGGCCAGGGTTCGGCATCGGCATCGGCACCGGCACCCGCCCCCTCTTCAGCGCCGGCGCCGGTACCAGGTTCGCCAGGACAGCCGGCGGCCAAGGCAAACACCCCGCCGGAACCGAAATACAAGCCGGCAGGCGACTCCAGCACCACGCCGGTGGACAACAAGCGCCGCAAGGAAGTACTCGTCAAGCTGCCGGCCTGCTGGATCGAGGACTACGAAAAGGAAATCGCCGGTCCCTCGTATGGCCGCTATGCGCAGCCTTACCAGCACGACGGCACGCCACACAAATACAGGGACAAGATCTGGTTCAAGCTGTACATACCGGCAAAATCGGACGGTCCGGTGGTGGTGGAAGTGCGTTTCAAGGCCATCACGGTACTGGATGCCGCAGGCCAGGCGCTGGAAGAGAGCGACAAGGGCACGGAATCGGCGGCGCTGCGCGTCAAGCAGCGCGCCAACGTGGTGGCGCTGGCGCAGAAAAACGCGACGGCCGGCATCGAAGGCAACTGGAACAACAAGTTCCGGCTTGAAATCAATGATCCGCAATGCGGACAAAAAGTGTTGCCCGTGGTTTTCCGCGTCGTCTGGGTCGATGAAAATCAGCACTACACGCTGCAGATCCACAAGCGCTATGACCGCGAAAACGTGACCGGCGACGTCATGAACGTGTCGCTGGCGACGGCACTGACCACGTATGCGCATGAATTCGGGCATTGCGTCGGCATGCCCGACGAATACTCGTACACGGAGTTCGAAGAAACTGTACGCTATTTCAAGCCCGACGGCACGCTCGACGAGCCCATCGTTTGCCACGTCAACGGCACCTCGCCGGAAGACCTGACGCAATCGATCATGTCGTATGCGGAAGGCGCGCGGATACTGAAACGCCACGGCTGGAATATCGCGATTGAAGCGCAGGAATTACTGAGCAAAAAAATCGGCAGGAAGATACGATGCGATATTGTCTGACACTGCTTATCTATGCCATGCTGATGGCACTACCATTGAAAGCCAATAACATGACGAGCACTCACGCGCCCCTCTCCATTTCCCTGCAATGCCTGGGCAACGCTGGCTGCGTCTATCAGCGCAAGCCGATCGACATACTGGTCACCATCCGTAACGATGGCAGCCGCGATATCGGCTTTCCGCTCGACTACCTGCGCAAGTCGGGCCCGATCGTCAAATTCATCGATACCGATACGGGCGCCGTCACCTACGCCCGCCGCGGCCTGGCCAATCCGGCGCTGAAAACGCAATTCACCACGATTGCGCCAGGCGCCTCGGTTTCCATGGAAATCGATGTGCACCCCACCGACATTGAAACGTTTCGTATCGACAAAGTCGATATCAGCGTAGAGGTGATCTTGAAGGGCGACATACGCATCGATGGCGAAACCGAACTGCAGGACTACCAGGGCGGCGCGAAGATCCGCATCTTTGAAAAAGATGAGTAAGACCATGCTGGCGCGGATGGTGCGATAGAGCATACGCGTCGACCAGCAACTGCCGTCGCTACGGAAACGATCGCACCGTACGATCACTCGCTGGCCGGCCGCTACAGTTTTCCGGCCCCGCATAAAAAATCCCCTGAAAAATCAGGGGGATTAGCTGTTGCATTGACCCGGCATTACCTTACGGTGCTGCACGGGAGATTATTCCCACTCGATTGTCAATGAGGTGGCTAAGCGTTTGATTTTTCGGTTATTTCCAAACCATTCAGTTACCGATACCCTCAAAAATACCCTCAGCGGCTCTATCTTCATTGCCGGTTCGTCGCGGACGGAACGGAAGAGGAAATTCCGCTTGTTCAAACCGGTCACCAGATTTTCCTGGCCGATGACGCTTTCGTTTCGGCACATCAGCAATCGCAGCGCTCCGATATATTTAAGGATACGCCGATCTTGTGACTTTTTGAAATAGATGCGACGCCAATAATGCGTGCTTAAAAGAATGCCGGATCATGGCCGGCGTGCAAGGGGCTGATCCCTATTTATGGTCGGTGAAATCGCAGTACTACCGTGCGCTGCGAAACCATAGAGGTAGCCTTGGCGGCATATAAAACGCATTCGTGTCGCGCTGTCTCGCGTCCCTCTGGATCGCACCACCACAGGCCACCAAATGGCCCGTCAAACAGCTTTACAGCATTTCCGGCTCGGCCGAAGTCTTCAAGTTCTGGAAGCGAGAATTCGTCATCTTCCGCAATCAACAATATCTTGGGTTCTACACCAAGAGCTATGTCGGGACGATTGAATGAAATCCACGATGCAGCACTTTGAGCGTGCGCCATCGCAACCTCACATTGCGCAGCTATCAAAGTATCAAAACCATCTCGAATAAGCCCCTCTTTAAGAGACTGATGTTCACGTTGTACGTTCATTTTTTACATACTCCAATTTCGGTTACAGCGAAGATGGAACGCTCAGTGACGGTTTAAAAACTTCATAGCAACTTTCAGGTCAAAGCATCTTTGATGTTTTGGAGTGATTGACGATGTGGACGCAAGAGAATCGAAGCCGGCATCAGCAGGTGAGGACGGCACTCAAACGTGGCTATCCCACAGATGTGAAAGATGAAGAGTGGCGTCTGATCGCACCGCTGCTGCCAAGGCAAGCGAAGACGGAAAGACCTCGCAAGACAGATTTGCGCACGGTGATCAATGCGCTGCGTTACATGGTACGGTCCGGATGCGAGCGGCGCATGTGCCATCTAGATCGTAACGCAAAAGCGCCAAGCTGTCGTTAGCACAAAATAATGTCCACTATGACAAAAGGCGCCGGGTAATGGCATTGGTCGCACTTCTCAAATACCTGATGTAGACCCTCATTGCACTACATCAGGACATCGCGATGGAGTGCCGTGGCGGCACTTTCGGTAAAAGGTCCAGGATTAATTTCGCTCTCCCTCACATTCTGTTCTCGCCAATACCAGCGAACTGGTGATACGGTTTGCCGAGCCGTAGCAATGCCTGCGCAGCGTTGCACTAGTTAACGACAACAAGGACATGTTCAAGACTGTTGCCACAGCAACGCTGGCTACAAACTAACGGTGCCATATGCCTTTAAATTGACAGTATTGGGAATTTCCGCCATCGACAGAACCCGCAGATGTGGAATCACCCGCTCAGACAAAGCACGGACATGACGCCGCAAATCGGGGAGCACAACAGCACCGGCAACATATTTGCCTTCATCATGCGTTCGGACTGGGCTGCCAGACGCGTCAGCAGCTGTTCCGCATACTTGGGCTCCACCACCAGCGTACTACCCAATTCGGCGCCGCGGACGCTTTGCATCAGGTTCTGCTCGATGGCAGGATCTAGAGTCAGCACATTCAGTGCTGCCGTATCCCCAAGCAGCGATTGACAGATGGCAGATCCCAGCTTCTGACGCGCCAGCTCCGTTAAATAGTTCAGGTCTTTACTGTTTTTACCCATATCGATCAAGGTTTCCAGTATGCCTTCCAGATTACGGATCGAGACCTTTTCCCTAAGTAGGTTTTGCAACACTTTTTGGACGTCGCCAACCGACATGACGGTCGGAATCAGCTCTTCGACCATGCCCGGCTGCTGTTGCCGCACCCGTTGTAACAACCGTTCGGTTTCCGCGCGGGTCAACAACATGGCCGACTGCTGTTTCAACACCTCGCTTAAATGCGTGATGAACACGGTGCTGGCATCGACCAGCGTGTAGCGGGAAGCACGCGCAAATTCCTTCTCGCTATCCTCGATCCATACCGCGGCCAGGCCATATGTAGGCTCGCGAGTTTCGATCCCCTTCAGCGGCCGTGCTTCTCCCCCGAATGAATGGCCAGGGTACGATCGCTCATGATCTCGCCGCGTCCGGCAGGCACACCAAATACCTGCAGCTCATACGCATTGACCGATAAATGCGCAGCGGCGCGAAATCGCACGCGCGGCAACACCATGCCCGACTCCAGCGCATATTGCTTGCGTATTGCCGCGATGCGCTCCATGAAAACCGTTTTCTCGCCATCGACCAGCGGCGACAGACCCGCACCGACCAACACTTCAATCGGCTCCACTTTCAACATCTCGTAGGCATCCTGATCGTCCGCCTCTTTATGCTCCGACTTGTCCAGATCGACCTTGCCGGCATCACCTTGACCACGCTTATGCACCAGGATGGCGGCCAACAACAATACGGCAATAATGGACAGCACCGGCAGCACCGGAATACCAGGCAAGAAAATTAAAATACACAGTGCAGCGGCAACCACCAGCAACGTCTTCGGAAAAGAAGTCAGCTGCCGCAGCACTTCTGCACTCAGATTCCCATCGGAAGCAGAGCGGGTCACAATAATGCCGGTGCCAACTGCGATCACCAGCGCTGGCACCTGGGTCACGATACCGTCGCCGACCGTCAACAAGGTAAAGGTTTGCAATGCCTGGTCCCAGCGCATGCCCATTTGCATGACGCCAATCACCAGGCCGCCAATAATATTAATCAAGAGAATCACAATACCAGCGATCGCGTCCCCTTTGACGAATTTACTGGCGCCATCCATCGCCCCATAAAACCCAGTTTCCTTTTCCAGCGTTTTGCGCCGCCGCTTGGCCTCTTCCTGATCGATGAAACCCATGTTCAGGTCCGCATCGATACTCATTTGCTGGCCAGGCATGCTGTCTAGGGTAAAGCGCGCCGCCACTTCCGACACGCGCTGCGCGCCATTCGTCACGACGACATACTGCACTACCACCAAAATCAGGAAAACGATCAGTCCAATCACATAATTGCCGCCCACGACATAGGCGCCGATCGAGGCGATAACGCGGCCGGCATCAGCGTCGGACAGAATCAAGCGCGTCGCCGCCACATTGAGCGACAGACGGAACAGTGTGGCGATCAGTAGCAGCGAGGGGAAGGTGGAAAACTCCACGGGTCGGCTGATATAAAACGTCAGCAACAGGATCAGCAGAGCAAAACTGACGTTGGTCAAGATCAGGAAATCAAGCACAGTCGACGGTATTGGCACAAATAGTACCGTCAATATGCCCACCACCAGTAACACCATCACCAGGTCCGTGTTGCTGCTAAAAATACGACGTAAAGCCGACATCAAACTACCTTTCCAGAAGCACGCCTTGCATCGCGCATTGTATAAACCCAAATCATGATCTTGGCGATTTGCGGGTACAGTTTCTCAGGTACAAAACCCTCCTCGCCCACCTCCCGAAACAATATCCGCGCCAACATTTTGTTTTGCACTACAGGAATATTATGGCGCCCCGCCAGTTCCCGCATACGTCGCGCCATCTCTCCCGCCCCCTTGGCCACCACCTGTGGCGCGCTGGAGGTCCCATGCTGATAGCGCAAAGCCACTGCCAGCCGAGTCGGATTGGTGATCAAGACATCGGCCGACGGCACGTTCGCCAGTCCCTTGCTACGCTTCAATACTTCCTTGCGCAATTCGCGGATGCGCGCACGAATGCGTGGATCTCCCTCGCGATTCTTCGACTCATCCTTGACATCGCGTTTGCTCATGCGCATACGCTTGGCAAATTCCCAGCGGGTGAATCCAAAATCGACCAAACCAATGAACAGCAGCGTCAGCACCAGCTTGACCAGCAACGCTCCAATCAAGGCAATCAGCATGCGCGAGTAAGCCTTGGCATCCAGCGATGGCAACCCGATCAGGCCTGGGATGGCGTCGCGCACCAGGAAGTACGCTACCGTTCCAAGGATTGCCAACTTGATCAGGCTCTTGGCCGTCTCAAACAGGGTACGCATGGAAAATACGCGCTTCAGGCCAGTTGCCGGGTTGAGCCGGTTCAAATCCGGGATCAGGGGATGAAAACTGAATATCGGACCCGTCTGGAATAGACTGATCAGGACCGCCACGACAGCCAAGGTCAGGAACAACGTCCCCATGATGCTCAGCATATCTGTCAGTAACTGGCCAATCCAGGCAGCCATGCCATCAACACCCCAGTCCGCTTGATTGCCATGGGCCAGAATTTTTTGCTGCAGCAAACCTATACGTTGCCACGCATCCCAGCCGCTGCCATAGATCGTCACGACCACCGCCGCCAACATGGCCAGGGCATTCAGGTCATTACTGCGTGGAACGGACCCCTTCTTGCGCGCCTCATCGAGCTTGTGTGGGGTAGCCTGTTCCGATAAATCCGCATCTTGACTGGACATTTAGATCAGCACCTGTTCCCAATAAGTAAAAATTGAGCTATAGACGCGCCCCATGGCAGGCCCCATCGAACCAACGGTCAGAGCCAGCACCGCCACACCAGTAAAAATCTTCACAGGGACCCCAACCACGAAGACATTCATTTGCGGCAACACACGTGAGACCACTGCCAGCGCGGTCTCTGCCAGCAGCAAGCAAAAGATAACTGGGATGATCAGCGCCACGCCCAGAGAGAACATCACACCGAACTGGCGTATCACGGCGTCGAGCGCAAAACCGGCAAAGCCGCCTCCTGGCGCAGTGGTCTGTAAAGAAAACGCCAGTCCGCGCAGCAGCGCATGATGGCCATCCATGCCAAAAAACACAGCCACAGCAAGCAGGTTGAGCATGCTCGCAAACAAGGGGGCGCTGGTACGTGCCACGGGGTCATACACATTGCCGATACCGAAGCCGCTCTGAACATCCAATATCTTGCCAGCCAAAGAAAACGCGCCGAAGGCAGCGAAGACGCCAAACGCCAACGTGGCACCATTGGCCACCTCGGCCATGGCCGCGAGAGCCACCGGCCCCATCGCCAGTGGCGCGGTGGAAGGCCGTACATGTAGTCCGGCCACCAACATCACGCTCAACGCCAGCGTAAATAGCACGCGCACCGTCACCATACCGGTCAGGCTGGAGAAAATGGGCGTCATCACCAGCACGACACCGATCCGCAGCGCTGTGTAGAAGACGGCCATGAACCATGCCGGATCGATATCGACAACCATAAGACAAATCCGGATGTATTAAAAATAGGTGGGTATATTACTGATTAAAGTGACTGAAAAAGCAATCAGCCGCTTCAGCATCCACGGTCCGCACACCACCAGAACGACCACCGCAGCGATAATTTTGGGAATGAATGTGAGGGATGCTTCCTGCACCTGGGTCACCACTTGCACCACGCTGACCAGCAAACCGACTGCCAGCGTTACCGCCAGCAACGGTGCAGCAATCAACACGGCATTCCACAATACGTCGGCCAGCAGTTGCAGCGCCAAGTCCGGCCTCAACCGTCGCTCCTTGCGTTTTGTTGCACAACACCCTGCACCACTTTGCCCAAGTCATCATCAAACACACCCTTCTGGGACGAAAGCAATTTGAAAGCCAGCTGGCGGAATGCGAGAGGATCGACCGTATCTCCGGCCAGTATCATCTGCGCATAGCGGGCAGACAAACCGCGTGGATCCAGTCCCAGGGCCCGTTCGATGCTCTTTTCAGCCTGGTCCCGCTCACCCAGTTGCGCCTGGACCACAGCCAGTGCCCCGTGACTTTCGCCAAAATTGCGGTCCATTGCCAGTGCCTGTTCGAATACCTGCCGTGCACCCGCTAGGTCATGTTCGAACAACCGGCACCAGCCGAGCAAGTGCCAGCTGCCGATATGCGACGGTAGAAACTTGACCGCTTGTTCCAGCTGCGTCCGCGCCGCGCTCAGATCGTTAACGAGCAGGCTACTCATGCCAAGCCCGGCCCAGCTGCGCCCCTCCTGCGGATGACGTGCAATGACTTGTCCGAAACGCTCCACCGCGGCAGCTGTATCGAACCGTGCCAGTGCCATCGAGCCACGTACCATCAGTGCCTCGAGCGGCGGCATCGGATCTGCCAGAGCGGCCAGGCTCAGGCGCTCAGCCTGAGCCGCATCGCCGGCATCCATGTAGACCAGGCTCGCCACGGACAGGAAGCGGTGGTCGGTACTGCAATGCGATTCCTGCGCCGCGATCAACGCGACCGCCTCATCCATCCTGCCCGCATGATGCAGCGCACGCAACAGCAAGGTCACGGCCTCTGGCCATATGCCGGCGGCCAAGCCGAATGGCGCAAGTGCCTGGGCCGCATCGGCATAACGCGCCAGCCAAAAATAGCAATATGCCAGGTTATAGGCCAGATGCATGTCGGCATGAAGCGCGAGCAATGGAACAAACACGGTTGCAGCGTCGTCCCAGCGCTGCTGCGCCATCAGTACATTGCCGCGCAGCGACTGGAAAAAGCATCTCCCGGAAACAGCGCCAGCGCAGCGTCGGCATAGCCAGCGGCTGCCTCCAGGCGGCCCAATTCCAGGCATTGATCAATCACCGTCGCCAACAGGTTGCGGTTGACGGGATCCGATTTCAAATATTGTTCGGTGCGCTCAAGCCGGCTTACCGCTTCCGTCAGATTGCTTGGTTCTGGCTGCATAGGTGTCAAATCTCATTCAAAAACCAGGACCATCCTGGTCACACATCAAACATAGGGGCGCTTCATTGCGCCGCCCGCTACCCTCCGGCCAGCAAATGACCGATGGCGCTCTGTATCATTACTGCGCTGACGGCATCATTCTCCATGGCCGACTGGATATCATCGAGCACTTGATAAAACTTCGGATCGTGCGCCAATGCTTCGCCGAAATGCGCCAACAGCACAGCCTCTAGGAATACCCGGAATGCCTTGCGGCCACGCTGCGGGTCATCCTGTGCGATTTGCTTCACGCGCTGTTGAATCAGGCCGCTCAACTTATGCGCCGCGTAATCGTCCTCGGCCACTTTGCGGGGCGCGGTGCGTCCTTTGTGTTCCTGCACGGACGCAGCACCGCCCAGTTGCGTCTGGATCAGCGTGACGAGTTGCGTAACCGAAGCAATCGACGATGTCATGTCAGTCCATATCAAGTGAGATAATCATGCTGCGCATCGTCAATGGCTTTGATTACCGGTATAGGCGGACAGCAAAATACTGCGCTCCCCCTCACCAATTTCGGCCACTTTCGATGCTGCCGGTGGCGCAGCCGCGCGCAATATGGCGATCTCACCCAGGACTTTTTGCATATCACCATTGAGTGCAGGATTACTTTGATTCAGGCCAATACCCTGCCTTAACGAATCTTCTGCTTCAGCCAATTCCTCACGTATCAGGTATTGCAAGCCGCGCCCAAAGTGATGTAACGGATCCTGCGGACCCACTGCATCCAATCCAGCGAGTACTTCAGCAGCGCGCACGCTGTCATTTCCCGCCAGCCGCAGCAAGCCGAGTTGCAGCCGTGCCACGGACAGGGCCGGATCCAGGGCCAGTGCAGCTTCCATTTCGTCAATAGCCCTCGCATACATCTTAATTTGCGCATATTCGGCCCCCAGCATGTAGTGCGCGGCGGCGCTGCCATCGGGGCGCGATACGGCTTCTTTCAGATAGCCGATCGCGGCGCCCGAATCACCGGCAGCGCTGGCATTCAAGGCCAGTTGCAGCAATTCGGCTTGGTCAAGCATGGACAAGGTCGCACTAGTCATAATGAAATCCGATTCAAGTTTATTTTTTCACGTACAAGTAACAGGGCAATGTGGGCGCTAACAATATAAATCCAGGCCTTCGCGCTTTCGCAAGGCCTCGCGCAGATTTCCCAAGGCCTCCTTGTGTATTTGCGCCACCCGCCCGCGCGACACACCGAGTATCTGTGCAATTTCCTCAAAAGCAACTTGCTGCAAATAGTGATACGTAATCACTTGGCGCTGCTTACCCTGCAACTGGACAAGCGCCACTTGAATGCTCTCTTTTAACTGCATCAGTTCAATGCCGTGATACGTATTATCCTGATAATGGATACCAGTATCAGAATACATGCCAGTATCATCGAGCGCAAACCCCACAGCCAATCCGATCGCCATTTCGGCAAGCTGCGCAAACAACGCAGCAGGATCGGCAGGATATGGCGCGGTGCCGCGCAGTGTCTCAACGCGTTCGGCAACAATGCGTTTGCGCGCGACAATCTGCTCCTGCACCTCGCTGAACGAGCGCAGACCATCCAGTACCGCACCGTTGATGCGTTTTGCGGCAAAGGTTTCAAACTTGATGCCTCGCGCACTATCAAAGCGGTCGACCGCTTCCAACAGCCCAAGACGTGCGTACTGCACGTAGTCTGCAAACTCGGCATTGACATCATGGCGCCCTGCGTACAACTTGGCTGCCATGATGCGCGCAAAGCGCAGGTAATGCGCTACGATGCGGTTGCGCAGCTCACCATCGCGATTATCCTGGAACATACGCCACAACAGCGCCATGTCAGCATTGCTGGCGACCACCTCCGGTTGCAGGGCGCAGTCCACGCAGCGTCCTAGGAAAAAGTGCCCAACAACGCTCGCACGACCAGATTCCAGCCATCAATCAGTACGAACATCAGAATTTTGAGCGGCAGCGAGATCGAAGCAGGCGGCACCATCATCATGCCAAGTGACATGAGCGCGCTCGATACAATCAGGTCGATCAGCAGAAACGGCAAAAAAATCACAAAGCCGATCTGGAACGCCGAACGCAATTCCGACAGCATGAACGCCGGAATCAGCTGCACCATGCTGATATCGTCGATCACTTTGGGCGCCTCTGCCCTGGATAACTCGACCATCAACGCAAGATCTTGCTCACGCGTCTGGCGGACCATAAATTCGCGCAATGGCAATATGGCACGCCCGGCGGCGGTTTCGGTGCTGAGCGTGCCAGCGATGTACGGCTGCAGCGCCCTGGTATTAACCTCCTGCAAGGCTGGCGACATGGTGAAAAAGGTCAAAAACAGCGCCAGACTGATAATCACGGTATTGGGCGGCGTTTCCGGCATGCCCAGCGCGTGGCGCAACATGGACAGGACAATCACAATCCGGATAAACGAGGTCATCGACATCAGGATTGCTGGCGCCAGGCTCAGTACCGTCAGGCCAAGCAATATTTTGATTGCCGAAGAGACATCGGCCGGGGTGCCTCCCCTTCGGCCAAACGTACCTGCAAACCCGGTAGCGCAAGCGCCGGTTCCGCCACGCCACCAGCCCAGGCCGCCGCCATCCCGCCACAGACAGCGGCCAATAGGATGCCCAGCAAGGCGCACTGCCGCAACTCAAGGCGCATCGCTAGCCTCCTTGCCGCCTGGTGGAGCATCCACCACGATCGTATCGATACACGTGATGCCGTGCTCGCCTTGTGCCAGCAAATGCTGCTTTCCACCGAATTCGACCACGGAAATCAGCGAACGAGGGCCCAAACGGCGCGTTTCCAGTACACGCAACAGCGCCGGCGCACCCTTCGCCCGCATGCCCAGCTTCAGGCGCTTCCGAACCAACACCACCGCACCAATTGCCAGCAGCGAGACCAGCAACACTGCCATCCCACCCGAGCCAGCCAGGCTGGCTGCCTCGGCATCGCGTTTGAAGGGAATCGTCTGGGTCGCCAGCGCCGCCCCCATACCATGAGCAAGCCAGCGCTACGATGATGCCCCGTCTCATGCGTGAGCAACCTTTGCCAGTTCGCTGATGCGAACGCCAAAATGGTCATCCACCACCACAAGCTGGCCGCGCGCGACGATATTACCGTTCACGACAATATCGATCGGATAATCTGCCTTTCGATCCGTCTTCAGCACTGAAGCTTCCTTCAGCGCCATCAATTCGCCAACCGTGGTCTGGATTTCCCCGACCATGACGTTCAAGTTCACCTTGACGCTATCGAGCAATCCCAGGTTCCCGGCGAAAATGGCCGGCCCTGCCGGGGACGGCTCCTTGAATTCGGATAATTCCACGACCTGGGCTTGCGCTATGGCGGCGCCATTACTATTTGATGTACTACTCATTCCACTACTCCATGCTCAATCATGTACATTATTAATCACGCCGAACAACTTCAAGCGCTACTTTTTGGTCTGCAAGACCAAGGTATGCATCGAACAATGCGTCCCCTCCCGGCCCCATGACCGTCAGGGGCCTGTCAGCCAGCGTATCGAGCCGGATCACATCGCCGACCCCAAGCAACATCAGGCTGCCAAGCCCTACCTCGGCACGGCCTATTTCCAGCGGCAAACTCAAAGAGATGTTACGCAAGGCGTGCAGATAGTTCACGATGGCAAGCGGCGCCAGGCGTCCGGCAGCGTGGCCCATCTGCTGTGTGAAGCGCGCTACGGCCGTCTGGTTAATCATCACATACATACTTTGCTTGCCAAGACCAAGCCTTAACGCCACCACACCTGCCCCACGCAACCAGGCTGCTGCTGGCGGTGCCACTGGCGCACCGCCCTGCGCTATGCCACTCAACGACTCGAACAAGGCTTCGCTGGCCGCATCGGCAGCTTCGTCCGCCATCCCGGCTTGCGACGCTTGCAAAGGCTCGGCCACACCAAGTGGAAACATCGCGTGACGTAGCTGCAGGTTCCACTCAGGTGTGCAAGCGCACCACCAGGTCTCGTCACCGCGGCTGCGCGCGGCACGCCATGAGGCGTCGGGGCAGACAGCTTGCGCTTCCCAGGCGCGCTTGCAATCGAAGTCCATGTTGGATGTTGCTATGCCCCACGCAGCACACCACGCTTCTACCGCACGACGCAAAGGCCCGGCCACTGCGTCCAGCGCAGTATCAGATACCAGCAAATACGGGTGTACCTGCATCAACGACGTCCTTTCATGTCGAACAACTCCTGGATCATGTCATTTGCCGTACTGATCACGTGAGACGACGCCTGGTAGCCGCGCTGCATCAGGATCAAATTGCTGAATTCCTCGGCAAGATCAACGTTAGAGCCTTCACGGTGGCCCGGTGCGAGCTTGCCATAGGCATCGACGCCGGCATAACCGTACTGAACCGGGAGCTGCGCCGCTGCGGAAAATGCACCACCGCCAACCTGTACCAAGTCGCCCAAGGCATGAAAATTGGCCAACGCCAGACGCGGCCCCTTCGCCGTCTGGTTATTGGAATAACGAATCGATAGCGTGCCGTCGGCTCCTATTCCCTGCTCCGTCATGCTGCCCGCCAGGTAGCCATCCTGAGATACCAGGCTCAGGCTGCTCGGTGTCGGAAAGGAATTCACGTTGCTGGTAAAGTCGAGCTTGACGTCGAAGGCCGGCACGGTGGCTGAACTATATGCAAAGGTCACCACATCGAATCCAGGCAGCAGGAAACCGGAATTGAATTTCAGCTCGCCTGTGCCGACTGCCGTTCCTGTCGCGACATCGTTGACGGTGACTTTGAAATTTCCACCGCCCTGATCCTTGAAGATCAGATTGACGGTATGACTGGCTCCGGCAGCATCGATGATGTTCAATCCTGTCATCGTCGCATCAATGGCGGGTGTGGCAACAGTGCTGGTGAGGTTGCCGCTAATTTTGATCGTGCTCGTTGCCTTGGGTGGATTGCGCGCCAGTGTCCCAAGCTGAACGTCAGCGAGCTTGCCGCTACTGTCAAGGGCCTGGACATGGTCGCCACTGGTATTGACCAAGATATCCTGGGCATTGAACTGAAAATCGCCGGCGCGGGTATACAGCAATTGATCATCGCGGCGGATGACAAACATGCCATTTCCATCAATCATCACATCAAGTGGATTGCCCGTACCCTGATCAATCCCGCTCTTGAAGTTGATTTGTGCCCCCAAGGTATTCAAGCCGACACCGCGCGATCCGCCACCACTGCGGCCATTGGCGTGTGCGGCGTTGCTGCCCTTGTCGAACAAGTCGGAGAACTCTGGCTGTGACTTTTTGAAGCCCGGTGTATTGACATTGGCCAGGTTGTTCCCCACTACACGCAATCCTTGCGAATAGCCCAACAGGCCGGAAGTACCGATCAACAGCGTATCAAGCATGGTGTTTTCCTTTAACGGACATTCGTAAGTTGTGACAGCGTAATCTTGTCCTGGAAGGCCCCGGACGAGGTCTGCAGGGTCAGCAACGGCTGGCCGGAGGCGAAATCGAGTGCCGTCACCTTGCCGGTGACCACGCCGCCACCCTGATTGATATCCACTGTCTTGCCCAGCAGGCCAACCGATTGCAGCGACGACTGCACCGACAGCAGCTCATCAATCTTGGCGTTGAGCTGGCGGCTTTGCTCCAGCGATGCGAATTGCGCAATCTGCGCCACGAACTCCTGGTTATCGACCGGCTTGAGTGGATCCTGACTGTTCAGCTGCGCAGTCAGGATCTTCAGGAAATCCTGAATAGCGATATTGCTGGACTGGGCTGGCTGGTTCGCGCCTGCCGCAGAAATGGGATTAACGGCCATCAGAGTGCATCCTTATTTATGAGTGGGATTCCGGCGCTGCCGGTAGGCATGGGCTCGGCAACAAAGCAGTCAGCGCCTGCGCCGGCTTTCTGCTTGATGAGTATCTCTTTTCCATTCACAGTCAGCGCGATCATGCGTGTGCCGGTGCCATGCAGCTCGAGCAGCATGGCCTGCGCCACTAGCCGTTCCTGAACTGCACTGAGCGACGCATCACGTATCCATGCACGCACACCGCCGCTTTCCCGGTACAGATGCATTTGCCGCAATGCGTACTCTGGCGTGTCTTCCTGCCTCAGCTGCGTTAGCGGCATACTGGCCGTCTCCGGTATTTGCTCTGTGCACGAAATTGCAGCGGAGCCAGCGCTCAAGCCGGCCGACAGCGCCAAGGGCTGCGTGCGCACCACGCCGCCGCTGTCGCCATCGGAGGGCCCCATGACAGCCACTGTACGGCCTGGGGTATCGCTAGCAACCGTGCCAGGTATCGCGACGCGCGGCAATGCACCTGCCTCCGCAGCAACGGCTACGCCGTACACGGTATACCCGTTTGGCAATGCACCGGGCAAGGCAGGCGCTGGCAGCGTGTTGCCATTCAAACTCCCAGCATCAGCGCGCAACGGTAGCTGTGCGGCAGTCTGCTTGGCTGCCGGCTGCGGCGCCCGCTCTCCCTCTCCCGTATCGGCGGCCTGGCGCTGAGCATTTTTCTTCACGCCTTGCTCCAGCAGTGCCGTTTCCAGTTCAAACAGCCAGCGCTCCTGGTGGCCCTGCTGTTGCGCAAATGATTTGCGGGACGATGGCGCCTGGCCATCGAGCGCTTCAAGATTCACTGTCATATGCTCCTCCTGTCACGCGCGACATTCCCCATTGATCATCGGCGGCCTTGAAGTCAAGGCTGATTCGGCCTTGCAGGAATAGCAACTGCATTTTTTCCCGGTGCTCCTGTACTGCATCCAATGCCCGCTGCGCCAGGTTCAGGCGGTCCGTCAGTTCGTCGCGACGCTGCGTCAGAACGTTGAGCGCCTCTTGCGCGCGCCTGGCCTGCAGGCCGCAATCGTCGATATGGCGCGCCAACATGACAAACAGGTCCACCGATAACGGCCCTGCCGCGCCTTCGAGGCCGCCCCACTCCTGCATCGATGCCTGCTGACGTTGCAACAGCGTCTTCACCGAAGCATCTTGTGCGGCCCATGCCGCATTCATCTCGCCGAGCTCCGAGCGCAGGCGGTCGAGTTCCCATTGGCGCGTCAGCAGCATAGGCTGCAAGGCATACTGGAAGCGGCGGTTGCTGCCCATTACGTACCGCTCCCTGCCAAGAGTGCCGCCCGCAAGCGCACCAAGGCCTCAGCGCGTGTCGTCGACTCCTGTACCGGCTGGCGCAACACCTGAATAATCGCCGGATGCAAGGCGATGGCACGGTCGATCGCCACATTGCTGCCACTGCGGTAAGCCCCCATATCGACCATCTGCCGGTTACGCTGGTAAGTGGACAGCACTTCCACCACGGCCAGCATCAGGTCCTGATCTTCACGCCCCACCAGCTCCGAAGCCAGGCGGCTGGTGCTTTGCAAGACATCGATCGATGGAAAATGTCCTTCATGTGCGAGTTCGCGCGACAGCATGATATGGCCGTCCAGCGTGGCCCGCACGATGTCTGAAATGGGCTCGTTGAAATCATCGCCTTCCACCAGCACCGTATACAGGGCAGTGATGGCGCCACCGGAATCGGTTGTGCCGCAGCGCTCGCACAGGGCCGGAATGTCGGAAAAGACCGACGGCGTATATCCACGCGCGGTCGGCGGCTCACCCGCAGCAAGACCGATTTCACGCCGCGCCATGGCAAAACGGGTAATCGAGTCCATCATCAGCAGCACCTGCCGGCCTTCCTCACGAAAATGCTCGGCAATGGCGGTCGCGGCGTACGCGGCGCGGGTACGTACCAGCGCCGGCTGGTCAGACGTCGCCACCACCACGACACTGCGCTCCAGCCCCTTGGGGCCCAGCTGCTTTTCCACGAATTCGCGGACTTCACGCCCACGCTCTCCGATCAGCGCAATCACATTCACATCAGCCTGGACGTCGCGTGCCAGCATGCCCAGCAAGGTGCTCTTGCCAACGCCGCTGCCAGCAAAAATACCCATCCGCTGCCCCCGCCCCAGTGGCAGCATGGTATCGATGGCACGGACTCCCGTGTGCATCAAATCCTTGATGCGCGGCCGGCTCAGCGGATTGATCGGGGCGGCATGCAGACTGCGCGTTTTTTGCGACGCCAATGGCGCCCCACCGTCGATCGGTACGCCGAAAGCGTCAATAACGCGGCCCAGCAAGCTGGCTCCAACCGGAATACCAGGTGCCTGGCGCACGGCCTCGACGCGGCTGCCGGCGGCAATCCCGCGCAAGTCGCCATAGGGCATCAGGATGACACGTCCTGGACGCATGCCGACCACTTCGGCGAGCAGCTTGCCTGGCGTCTGAGCCAGACTCACTTCGCACACTTCACCGATGCTGACATCAGGTCCCTGCGCTTCGATACTTTGGCCGGAGATGCTCAGCACATGCCCTGAGCGGCAAGTCAACTCGGCATGATGTACGGCGTCCAGGTAAGCCTGCATCATGCCGTGCCGCCGTTCCTCACAGCCAGCAAAGCCTCGCCAAGGCGGGACAGCTGGGTTTCCAGACGTGCATCGAGCGTGCCTTTATCGCTGTCGACCATACAGCCGCCCATTTCCACCGCACTATCGGCCTGCAAGGTAATGCGCGCGTCGAGCGGTATGTCGTCGTCCTGCAGCGTAGCCAGGTCTTGCGGATGCATGCGTATACGCAATTGTTTGGCAGCATGTTCATCGCGCGCAATGGTGCGCACCATGTCCAGCAGCGTGTCCCGGCTTGCAGCAGTGGCGCCGACCATGCGGCACACTGCCGCATGGGCGATTTCCACCAGCATGTCTTCTGCCTGCCCGAGAACATGAGCGCGCGACGTTTCCACGGCGTCGGCCAGCGATGCCAGCACTTCGATTTTACGTGTCACCAGCGCCAACGCTTCGCGCTCGCCCTTTTCCATCCCCTGTGCCAGGCCCCGGCGCTCCGCGTCCTTCAGCACCGCAGCCGCGTCGTCATCGAGCTTCTTCTTGCTGAGCAACAATTGCGCTTTCTGTTCAGCCACTTCCTTGACCGCAGCATCAAATACCTGGCGCTCTTCAGCAGATACTGGAGGAAGAACTGTTGCCGGCGCAGGCACTACCGGCGAAGACAGGACATTTTTTGCAATCTGCGCAGCGAGTGGCACAGCCTGCGCCACCTCGACACGCTTTACCGCACCGCGCAACTGCCGCGGCACGGACGACACTGTCGCAGCGCGGATTATCGGGTCCATGATGTCACTTTGCGCAACAGCGACGCCAAAGGAGAGCTACGCCGCGCTTGCGGCTGCTGGCAAACCGCGACGTCAACACGTGCTAACACCGCATCGAACACGAAACGCTGGCGCGCCGGCGCATCGGGTAGCGGGTACGGACGTGCTGTGCGGATGCGTTCACGCTGTATCGTTGGAAACAGATCGAGCATCGCAGGTGCCCAGGGCCAATCCTGCAGCGCGAGGAACTGCGCCACCATGGATGCCGGTTCATGCTGGAAAATCGCAAACATGGTCTCGGGCGTGGCGGCAATGATACGGTCCAGCGAAGTAACCGCTGGCGGTGGAGCAACAGGTGTCGACAGCACCTCATCCGCATCCGCGCCATCGAACCCCAGCTCCTTCAACTCACGTAAATAGGCGGTCAAGGTGGCGCGGTCGGCCGCCGGCAGTTCGGCCAGGATCAGCCGTCGGTCGGCAGCACCGACAGCATGCAGCGCGATGGCCGCCTGGCGATAGCCGCTCACTTGCGTTCTCCATACAGGGTGCCGCCGGCAGGCGTGGCGATCCATTGCTTGACCTCGTTAAGCAGTTGCTGCCGGGCGGCGGGATCCAGCCGCTTTTCAGCGCGGCGGCGGTTGCGGCGCTTGAACAGCAGATACAGCGCGCATGCCACGGCCAGCGCAGCCAATATAGCCAGCAGCACGGCCGCTACCGGCCAGTGCGGCGCAGTGGCGGCATTCAATGGCGCAGTTTGCAGCGGCACATCGGCGGCTGGCGTGGCCACCGCCGGCGCACGTTCGGCGGCCAAGGCAAATTTATCCATCGAATACACCACCACAGCATCACCACGCTGACTGTTGAAGCCGATGGCCAGCGTGACGACTTCTTTCAGGTGCTCCAGCTGGGCATCACTCAATGGCTGCTTCACCAGCACCGCCACGGTCATGCGCTTGACGGTGCCACTGGCCGGCACCAGCTGTTCGACACGCCGTCCGACTTGGTAATCGGCCTCGCTGCTACTGCCGCCGGTACCCTGCCCTTTTTGTTCCGAGGTCGCCAGCGCGCTATTGGATTCACGGCTGGTCTGGCGGTCGCGCACCATCACGCCGGCAGGCTGGACGTCGGCTGCCAGCCCTTTGGCCGGCAAGACCTCCTCCGTCGTGATCTTGCTCTGGTCAAGGTTGAGCACCACGTCAACGCTGGCCACCGTTTCACCGGCGCCGAATGTACGGTCCAGTACCTGGGTCACTTTCTTGACCAGGTATTCTTCCGTGGTGCGCTTGGAATCGAGCTGCGAAGCGCCTTGTTCGCCCCCTCCGCCTGCGCGATGCGCGTCAGCGCCACGCCATGCTGATTCAGCACGGTGACATCATCGCTGACAATATCGGGCACGGATGCCGCAACCAGCCGCTGGATGCCTGCCACTTGTGCTGCGCCAAGCACACGGCCAGCCTTCATGGTCAGCGTCACCGAAGCCTTCGGCTTGGTGACGGCCTTCTTGAACAGTCCCTGTTCCGGCAGCGCCAGATGCACGCGGGCGGCCTGGATTTCTTCGATGGAGAGTATGGTGCGCGTCAGTTCACCCTGGATCGCGCGCAGATAATTCACCTTCTGCACAAACTCGGTCATGCCAAAATCGGCATTATTAAAAACTTCAAAACCTACCGCGCCATGCAAGGGCATTTCCTTGCCCATCAACTTGAGCCGGGTTTTATAGACGAGATCTTTCGGCACCAGGATGGTATTGCCGCCATCGGTCAGCTGATAGGGCGTTTTCATGCGATCGAGTTCGGCGGTCATCGCCGCCGCATCGGCCGGCGCCACGTCGGAAAACAGCACCTGATAATCGGCGCGGTATGCCCAGAACCCCAGGCTGATCACCAGGCCGGCGATCAGGACGATGCCGGCAATGATGCCGATGCGCGCCTGTACTGCCAGGCGTTGCCATGCTTGTACTAATGATGTCACCGTCTTGCTCCTATACCTGCATCCGCATTATTTCTTGATACGCGTCCAGCAAACGATTTCTCACCTGCGCCAATAACTGAAACGACAACTTGGCCTCCTCGAGATGGATCATCACCTCGTGCAGGCTCTGGGTTTCCCCGCTGCCAGCTTTTTTACGTCCGTATCAGCCAGCTCCAGGCTGGTGTTGACCGACTTGAGCTCTGCAGCAAACCACTGGCCGAAACCTGCGGCGGGAGGCTGCACGCTCACAGGCGCCACTCCGGGCTGGGCCAGCGCGGCTGCCGCTATCGATTCGATCACCACTACTGGCCTCCAATTTCAAGTGTGCGGGCGGCCATGGTCTTGGCTGCGTTCATGGCCACCACATTGGCTTCATACGCACGCAATGCCGTATTCAGGTTCACCATTTCGGCCGTATGATTGACGCCCGGATATGCCACGAAGCCTTTGGTATCAGCATAGGGATGACCCGGTTCGTACACCATGCGCGGCTGCACCGCTTGCGGTTCGACCGACGCCACCTGCACGCCCCCTGCCCGGCCGCATATAGCGCACCGAACTGCTGGCTGAACGCCATTGGCGCCTGTTGTGCCAGAACCTGCATCGGCCGGTACAGCTGCGCCACCGACGGTGCCGCATTGTGCATGTTGGCAATATTGGCTGCCGTCACGTCGAGCCGCAGTTTTTCAACCCGCATGCCACTGGCGCTGATCTGGAATGCCGCGTTATAGTCCATCAGCGTTTACCCTCATTGATCGCACTGCCCAGCAGCGCAAAGTGTTTGTTCAATGCCTTCAGCAAAGCTTGCTGATGCAAGGTGTTTTCCGATAATGCCGCCACTTCCATGTCGAGCGCCACCGGTTCGCCGTTCCCCGCCAGCTCAAACGCTGGCCGGAAATCACCGAGGCTTGCCAACGACGGTGGCGCACCGCCCATGGTGGTGTTACGGGTCAATTCGGCCAGGCGGCCTTCAAAACTGACTGCCAGACGCTGGTATCCGGGCGTATTCGCGTTGGCAATATTTTGTGCGATCGCTTGCTGGCGCATGCCTGCCGCGTCCAATGCCAGACTCAATAAACCAGTTGTGCTGCTATCGATAAGGGAAACCATGGAACCACGCTCCTGCTTCAATATTCATGACTACTGCCAAGGCCATCGACTGGCGCCAGCGCTCGCTTGTTATTGCACCACCAGCTCCGCATGCAGTGCGCCGGCAGCTTTGACGGCACGCAGGATCGAAATCATGTCGCGCGTATTCGTCTTCAGGCGCGCCAGCGACTGCACCAGGTCGGCCACCGTATTGCTGGTCGCCGCCACATAACCTGTTTCACCGCGTTCTTCCACATCAACCCGGCTATTGGCGACACGCACGCTGCGCACCCCGTCGCCAACGCGGCTTACCAGCAATGGCTGGGATACCGAATTGTCGGTGAGGATGGTCACCTTCAACTCACCGTGTGACACCACCACTTTGGAAATACGCACGTCGCCACCCGACACCACGGTACCGGTGCGCTCGTTGATCACTACCCTGGCGCGGCGGTCCGGCTCGACAGTGACATTTTCCAGAGCGGTCAGGAAGTCGGTGACGCGGCTGCGCCGTGCCTCGGGTATGCGCACCTCGATGCCTGCGGCATCCTGCGCCACCGCCAGGCCCATGCCCAGTGCGCTGTTGATGGCACTGGCGACCCGGGTGGCGGTCGTATAGTCCGGTTCGGCGAGGACAAAAGTGACGCTCTGGCCTGCATGGGTAACGTCGGCCGGCACGCCAACCTCGACGACGGCGCCGCCAGGCACCGAAGCGACAGTCGGATGGTTTTTTTGTACGACGTTGCCGTTCATATCGTATTTGTAGCCACCAACCGAGACAGGGCCTTGCGCCAGTGCATAAATACGCCCATCCGGCCCCTTCAACGGTGCCAGCATCAGTGCGCCACCGACCAGACTGCGCGCGTCGCCGATCGAGGTGATCGTCACGTCGAGCGTCTCGCCTGCGCGGGCGAATGGCGACAGCGTGGCAGTGACCATGACCGCGGCGACGTTGCGGCTTTGCACATCGTCGGCCACGATACTCATGTCGAAGCGCGACAGCATATTGGCGATCGACTGGCGCGTCGCCTTGTTGCGGCTGGAGTCTCCCGTGCCGGCCAGGCCGGTCACGATGCCATAACCGGTCAGCGCATTGTCGCGCCAGCCCGCCATCTTGCCGAGGTCCTTGATGCGTATCACTTCGGCCTGGCTCCAGCTGCTGCACAGCAACGCCGCCAGCAAGCCAGCACGCAATAGATGTTTGATCATGGTTACAATCCGAAGAAAGTCAGGAAACGCTGCCACCAGGCCGGGCGCTGGGAGTCGGCAAGGTCTCCCTGGCCGGCGTAGCTGATCTTCGCATCGGCGATGCGGGTCGACAAGACCACGTTCGCATCGGACACGTCCTGCGGGCGTATGCGGCCCTCCACCTTGATCGTCTGCTGCTCGTTATTCACATTCAATATTTGTTCACCGGCGACGATCAGATCGCCGCCAGCCAGCACTTCGCGCACGCTGACCGTAATTTGCGCCAGCACCCGTCCTTCGCGCGCCGTGCGGCCACGGCCGTCCATCTGATTATTGGCATTGATACCAGCGGCATATCCGCGGCCCGGACGCTGGATATCGAGACCCACGCCGGCGTCGCGCCCGGCGCTGGTATTGGCAGTGCTGGTGGCGCTGGCATTTTCATACACCATCACGGTAATCAGGTCGCCGGCCCGGCGCGGCCGCAAATCCGAGGTCAGCGACTGGTAGCTGCCAGGCTGATACAGGCTGTCCGCGTGCGCGCACGCCATGCCTGCCAGCATCGCCAAGTAGCCTACCATTTTCAAGTAACGCATTGCCTACCTTCCATCGATTCGCACCTGGCCCGGCGCAATGACTTTTGCACTGACCGCCTCGCTACTTTGCTGCAATTTGACTGGCACCATTTGTCCAAGCTGTCCATCGGCTTGCGCCACAGCCACAGTTTCCAGCAAAATTCCATGATTCCTGACCTCTACCGCCACCCTGTCGCCGCGCATGACCATGCCAGCCGGCGCTACTTGCCGCACTGTCAATACCTGTCCCTGTGCCAGCGCGCCCCGCAAACGCGGTGCGCCAGCCAGCGCCTCCGGCTTTATCGCCGCATCCGCCAGGCCAGCCACATCGCGCACGCCCAGCACCACGTCCTGCGCCGTCACCGTATCGCCCTCGGCCAGCGCGCGGCGCGCTACATATACCTCTTGCCGCGCCACGACCGCCAAGGTCACCACCACCGAGCGGTACAAGGCACCATCGACGAATACATCGACCCACACGGGCAGCCGTGCCCGCAAGGACTGGCGCTCGATGGCACGCGCCCGGTATTCCACCTGGCCTGATGGCAAGGCCAGCTCCGCCAGCGGCGTCGCCAGGCTCAGTTCCAGCGACGCATATTGGGGGCCGAACACTGCCGACACATGCCGGACCGCTTCGGCCAGTGGCAAGGCCGGGTCCAGCGCGCGGCTTTCCCGGCGTATCGTCACGCTACGCGCCCCTTGCCACTCAATGCGCTGCCCCAATGGAAACTGCTGCCCACGCAAAGCCACTTCCAGTTCGGCACGGCTGCGCCGGTCGACATGTCCAGCCAGAGGTGCGCTGCCTACCGGCAGTGCAGCAATTGCCTGTGTCAGCCGCGCGTCACCGGCATCGACCTTGGCAAGATCCGACAACGCCATGCGCGGGCCGCTCAGCAACACTTCGTCACGCAACTCAATTTTTACCGTCGAGGCATGGGCCGCGATACCCAGCACGGCAAGCGGCACGCATGCCAGCCAGCGGTGGATGCATCGCGCGGCAGCCATGGATTATTTCCGTAGGTTATTGCTCATGCCCAGCATTTCATCGGAAGCCTGGATCACTTTCACACTGCTTTCGTACGCACGTTGCGCCACCATCAGGTCGACCATTTCCTCGATCAGCTTGACATTCGACGACTCGACAAAACCTTGCGCTACGGTTCCCAGCCCATCGTCGCCCGGCTTACCGTAGATCGCATCGCCGGAACGTTCCGACGGTTTGTACAAGTTACCGCCCAGCGACAGCAGGCCAGTCGTGTCGGAAAACCGTGCCAACTCGATGCGCCCCGCCTCGCTTGTCTCGCCTTTGTCGCGGCTCACCATCACGCGGCCATCGGTGCTCAAGGTAACTTCCCTGGCATCGTTGCCCACATGGATCGCCGGCTTGAATACGTGGCCATCGGCAGTGGCCAGAAAGCCATCCTTATCGACCGACAATGTCCCGCCGCGGCTGTACGCAGGGGTGCCGTCGACGTCGACCACCTCGAAAAACCCTTCGCCCTTGATGGCGACATCCATGGCCGAGTCCGTCTTTTTCAAGTCGCCAGCAGTGAACACCTGGGACAGTGAAAAGATACCGACACCGCGTCCTTGCCACAGGTTCTGCCCAGCCTGCACATCATCGCCGCGCGCCGCGCGCGACACCTCGCGGCTGACCATATCTTCAAAACTGACGCGCCCTTTTTTAAAACCGGGCGTATTCACATTCGCCAGGTTATTGGCGATGGTGTCGACACTTTTTTGCTGCATGTGCATGCCGGTGGCGGCGATATAGAGCGAATCGTTCATGCTGCGTTAAAACTCCCCAAGCTTGCGTATCGTTTTTTCCAGCACATCGTCATAACCCTGCATGATTTTTTGCAGCGCTTCGAAATGACGCACGGTTTCCGTCAGGCGCACCATCTCCTGAGCGGAATTGACATTCGATGCTTCCTGAAATCCGGAGCGAACCTTACTGCTCATTTCGCGCTCAGCCAAATGCGCATTTCCCTGCACATACAAACCGCCACCGACCGGCACCAGTGCTTCCGGATTGGCGAAATGCACGAGCTTCAAACGCCCGGCAATACGCTCTCCCTGGCGCACATCGCCATTTGCATCGATTTTAAAAAGATCGGGAATAAGAATAATGTCGCCAGTGGCTCCAGCCAGCGGCAAATCGTGTGCGCCTACCAGGCGGCCATTCACATCGACGCGCAAGGCGCCCTGCCGCGTGTACTGCGGGCCAGAACGGCTTTCCACTTCAAAAAAGGCAGCGCCTTCTATCGCCACATCCTGCGCATTGGCGGTATAGCGCAAGGAACCGGCGGAAGGGTCGATCGTCAGGGAAGGCGGAAGAATAGATGGAGATGCAGCATCTTGTTCCAAGGCACCCTGCATATGCGCGGCAAACGCAGGACCGACCACCACCTGTTTTTTATAAGCAGGAGTGAGTACATTCGCCACGTTCTGGCTGATCGTTTCCAGCCTCTGCAAATCATGTTGCATGCCGTTGCCGGCGATAGCCATCAAGTCCATACATGCGCAATCAGAACCCGCGCACGAAGGCACGAAGAAAATTTGAGTAGACTGAAACAATATCATACCTGGCAACAAAATTGTTGCCGTGACGTACAATTTTATTTACTTGAATATATGAAATATTTTTCAAAAAAAGCAAAATTCAATGTACTTTTATCATTTTTATATACAACTTCAAAAAGTAAATCTCCACAAGCTTGCACGGAACAGCTGATCAATTCACTACGTCAGCGAGGATTTACGCTCTGAGCGATCAAACAACGCGTCAACGTACAGCATGTCAGCTGATTTGATGTGATATTGCGTGCCGCTGGGCGGCCAGGACTCACTATGCGATTCAGTGACAATATGGTGCAAACTGAATTAATCAGTGCCTCCTTGCGCCTAAAAGTTAGGTTATTCAAGCTTGTTGATTTGCCTGGAAATCTGACCTACTTCACCCCACAATTTGCAAACGACACTTACCCCACGTTTGAGACACAATCCTGGTCACGACATTGAGCTGGGAATTGGAGTGATCAACGTGGCATTACTACGGAAGTACTGATTTATTCATCTGGTACCGTTCCCTGCTGCGGTCCGACCTGACACAATAACGGTATCGCCACCGTCCGCCATCGACTATCGACCATGCAAAAGTGCTTTTCCGACCTTGAATATGCTGCCAAGAAGAAGCTGACGCGGCGCGACCGTTTCCTGGCCGAGATCGACAGTGTAACGCCTTGGAGCAAGTTGTATAAAGCCGTCGAGCCGCTCTATCCGAAGGTCGAAGGTACCGGCCGGCCACCGATCGGACTGGCGCGCATGCTGCGCATGTACGTGGCCCAACAATGCTTTGGTTTGTAGGAGGAAGGTATCGAAGACGCGATCTACGACAGCCAATCCATTCGTGCTTTCGTCGGCATCGACCTGGGCCGCGAATCGGCGCCGGACGCGACGTCCTTGTTGAAGTTCCGCCACCTGCTTGAAGCCAACGGGCTGACGCGCCAGATCTTCGACACGATCAACGCGCACTCGGCCTAGAAGGGTCTGGTGATGCGCGAAGGCACCATCATCGACGCCACGCTGATCGCCGCGCCACCGTCGACCAAGAACAAGGACGGCAAGCGCGATTCGGAAATGCACCAGTCATGGCACTTTGGCATGAAGGCCCACGTCGGCATCGACGCCGCTTCTGGCCTGGTGCATATGGTCATCGGCACGGCCGGCAATGTCGCCGATGTGACCCAGGCGCACGCGCTGCTGCACGGCGACGAGGCCGCCGCGCTTGGCGACGCCGGCTATCAGGACGTGGAAACACGGCCCGAGCACATCGGCAAGTCGGTGACATGGCGCGTGGCCATGAAACGTTCCAAACGCAAGGCGCTGCCCAAAAACAAACTGGGGCGCCTGACGGAAAAGTTGGAGCACCTGAAGGCCAGCGTGCGAGCAAAAGTCGAGCATCCGTTTCATGTCATCAAGAACCTGTTCCGTCATCGTAAGACGCGCTATCGCGGCTTGGCCAAGAACACTGCACAGCTTTTTACCTTGTTCGCCTTCCAACCTGGTACTGGCCAGAAGACGTTTTACGGTTACCGAATCCCGTAATCCGTCTTGACTGCAGAAAGACGCGCAGCATCGCGTTTAATTGAACGAAAAAGCGGGCTTGAATGGCAGACTGGTCGACCATTTGGCGCGCCAACTTCGGCAGAAAACCTGATTGATCAGCGCTTCCCTAGGAATTATTCGACGCTGGCGTATTCGAGGCCAGGTTCCATTTAGAGAAGTCGCCAGGCGTTTGGGTATCTCACGAAATACTGTCCGTCGCCATCTGCGCTCGGAAACCATAAAGCCTGTCTACCCCGAGCGGTGATCCAAGCGTGCCATCGATCAATACGCATTCCAGCTTTCAGCGATGCATAAGACCGAGGGACATAACCAAGTTTTCTTCTATGTCTCCCGAGCCACCTAATTGAGTCCCCAAAAGATGTCCCCACGTCTGATTTTCCCCAACAAATTCGCCGTTATGGAATTAGTGTTTCAAATTTCTCCCCCAGAATGCTTTCCGCACCTCTTTCTCGAATAATTTTCTGAAAATTCTTCCAACACTCAGATGCAGCGTGAAATTCCTTAACTGAAAATTGTTGTGGTTGTCCGTCATCAATCGAATAGTCCGAGATATTTTCATTTGAAATCGAAATGCCACCGCCTTTCGCATGTGGAGCAACCAACCAGGCATTGACGTCGTTCACTCCAAAATCCGCTAACAATGGATTGGCCGGAAAGTATTTTCCCACACTCACTTGGGCAAGCAAACTCTCAAATTCCTTGTCCGCTGGAGGAAACAAATGGCTCACAAAATCGCACAAAGTATCGGTTACCGCTCGATCAACTTGGCCATCCTCCTTTACCGCGTAGAGTAAAGGAATAATGGAGCCACTCGGCATTTTAAAAACTTCAGTAATAATTCTCATCATGGTGTGTACTCCGGAAAGCCGCGCCACAATGGCACATTTTTGGTTGGTGAATAGAATCGGAAGTCTACACCGCTGGAACTGCCCATCCAGTTCCCGTTGGGGAGTTGAGTCCGCCCTAAGAATGCTTGGCTCATTTCACCTTTAGCTTGCGCGAGAGACCAAGTATCCGGTGTTAAGCTGGAAAAACCATTGTTATTGGTCTTCAGATACCAATTGCCATCTGGCCCCTTCAAATTTATTTTTGCCCACATCGAACCATTCGCACCAACCGACTCGGTGCCAGGAACGATATCTACTAGTGGCGATGACGAAAAATGCCCTCCTTTCGCCTCTTTCAACCCACCAGCAGAATTGAGGCGAACGTCAGCCTCGATGTGAGCGAAATCCACTTGTCCCTTCGCTTGCTGGTACGCACTTCGTAGGTCAGTCGCCGGTGAGCCTGCTCGATTGTTCGCCGCCATCCGTTGGAGCGCGGACGCCTCGGATTCTACTAACGCGGTATTTGCCCCATTCAATGTAGGAACGCGCGTATCTTCAATTGCGTTCAAAACAATGCCTGTACGCTGAGCATATATGGTCAACCACTCACCCGCTTTCGGCGCCAGCCATTTTACGCTATTCATCCCTCCTTGATAGGCTACGCCCCCAGTAGTAGCTACCAACTTTCCAGCTCCGAAGGTGGCAACATTCTCCAAGCCGAACTTGTATAGTGATTCAGCTTGTTTGCCGTACGACATCTGCGAGAAATTCTGCATACCGTTGATGACGACAGTCGGCAAGTGATTCCACGTTTGCTGCAATCCATTGACTACAGCGGTGAGCGCCTGAGGATCATCATATAGCGAAACAATGCCACGGCCTGCAGCTTCCAAATTGTGTGCAGCGTCGCTCGTCAAACCGGCGACATGCCAAAAAGCCGCAATGGCAGGATGCGATGCCGATGCTTCATTGGCATTGTAGTAACGCTGATTAAAATTGCGCGACTGCTCAGTTGAGTTTAACGATACAGCGTCGCTACCGGGGAAGCGCTCCGCCAGATACTGTTCAGCAGATAAATATTTCCCTTGAACGTTAACTCGCAGCATGTAACCTGGATTTTCCTCCCGCCACTGATCCACGGTATCGCGCCATGAACCAGAACTATCGGATATTTTGTCAGAGGTATAGCCGGACAACCCCATTTTACTCAACCAATTTGTTTCACCAGCGAACAACTGTCGATCACTCAGTGTTGAGCCGTTTTTATAGACCTTTGGACCTTGTTCACTTTCTGACGCTGCGCTAGCCTGCGCCATCTGTCCTGTCACCTGCGCCCCCAGCCCAATCGCATTGCCCACCGTACTGGCGATCACATCCTGCATGATGCCCGGGAAGCTGTTGCGCAAGCTGCCGCCGCGCACCAGACCGCTGGCCATGCCCGCTGCCACGCCGGAGGCGGCGCCGCGCGCCATGGTCTTGCCGATATCGCTCCACAGGGCGGCATCCTTCGCGTCTTGCCCCAAGCCGTTTAGATTGGCCCAACCCTGCTCGCCATACTGTGCTTGCCCGATAGCATTGCCCACTTCGGCAAAAACACCACCGGCGATTGCTCCTGCCGCGACACCGCGCCAGTCAAAACTGTGCTGCAATCCCGTCGCCACCGCTACGCCTTGCGTGATCGTGTTGCTGATGCCCCCTGCACTGCGCCCTTGACGAATGCGCTGGTGCCAGGGCTGAACGTCGGCCCCATGCCCGTATTCATCACCCCAGCAGTCGCCGCCCCACCCAAGGCGCCCAAGGCAACCCCATTCCAATTGAAGCCATCCTGCGCGCCAATTGCCATGCCCACCGTCTGGCTGGCAATCGCCCCGAGGGCACCGGCAATCGCACCGGTTGCCACAGTCGCCGCCGTAGTCCCGGCACCTAACATCGCTCCTGCTACACCGGCTGCTGCTCCCATCGTCATATATGTCACGGCGACTGCCACGACTACCATGATCAGCTTGCCCATCACCCCGCAACCACCGCCGCCCTTGGACTGCTGTGGTGGAGGAGGCGGCATCGGTTCCGGCGGCAGCACCGGCATGGTGTCGCCGATGGCCTGGCCGGCGTTATACACCTTGAAGGTGCTGGCATTGTTGTGGAAGTTGCTGACCTTGTTCGGCACCGTCAGCACCTGCCCTTCGATCAGCGTGTCGCTGATCGTCAGGCCATTCGCGTCGGCCAGCAGATACCACAGGCTTTCATCACCCCAGACGGCGCGCGCAATCGAACCCAGTGTGTCGCCTTTGCGCACCGTATAGGCGCTCGCGGTGGCGCCCGGATAGGACGAATTGATCGGCTGGTAGTTCTGGTCGAAGTCAGCCGACGATACCGGCTTGGCATTACGGAAGCCGCCAGGCGTGGTCAGGCCGCGCTGCGCCAGCTCTTCCGCATACGAAATCGTCGACGGTCCTTCGCTGCTGACGTCGCCGATGGTATGGCCATTCATATAGTAGAAGCGGTGCGCCACCTCCAGGTTGCCATTGGCCTGTGTTTTGTTGCGGCGCAACACCTGGCCATACTGGTCGCTGACATAAGTCATCGTGCGGCTCGAAGCACTGCCGACCACGGCGCCCAAGCTGCCGGCTTCATACGCATTCATCCGCGTCAGATGACCATTGACGTCATACTGCAGGTCCGAGAAGCCGCTGGCCCAGCGCTTCGCTTCCGGATTGCCCGCATTGATCCCCTGGATCTGGACCTGGCTCTGCTTGGCCTCATCCCACCAGACATAGCTATACATGGTGTGCACGCCGGTATTGGTGACGCCTTCTGCATGCTGGAAGGTATGCGTGACCACACCCTGGTCCACACCCGTGTAGCTGCCATTGCCGACGTCCAGGCGGTAATCGAAATCGGTGACCGTGGTTTTCCACGTCGCCATATCGGTATAGCTCTCTTGCAAAATGCGATTGTCGTAATCGAAGGACGTGTTTTTCTGTGAAATCTTGGCGCCGTTCTTATATTCCATATAGACAGTTACCCGGCCCCGCAAATCATTTTCCCTTCGTGCACCTAGCACACCGTTGATCGTGACGTCTTCCAAATAGCCATCGCTGGTATAGCTGTAGCGCTCAACGGTGCCGTTGGCGGCCGTCGCCGTCAATCGTTGCCCAGCCAGGTCGTAACTGATCCTGGTGCCGGTGCTGCCAGTGCTGACCATGCCATTCGCCGAAACCCCCTTGGTGATCGTAAAACGGTTCATGCTGTCGTACTGGTACCAGTATTCCTGCACCGCCGGGGCACCATTGACCACCGTGTTGTAGGCACTTTTCACCTGACGCCGGTTACCGTTGGCGTCATAGCTATACGTAATGGTCGCTTCCGGATCGACGAACTTCACGACCCGGTTCAGTTCATCGTAGCTGATATCGGCCAGCTGATAGTAGGTACGCTGGCCATCTTTTTCCAGCTTCGCATACGCTTCGCGCGTGCGGTTGCCCTCCTTGTCGTATTCGAAATAGGACTCGACGTTCAGAACCCGGTCCGTGCTACGCTTCAGGTAGCCATTGGCATAGTATTCGAAGTCGATGTTCTGCCCGGCACTGGAGGTCTGGCGGATCAGGTGGGCGGCATGGTCGTAGCTGTAGATCACGTCGCGTTTCATGACATCGACATGGCCAACCAGATGGCCGAAATAGTCGTTGCTGTCGCTGGTGCTGCGCGCATCGCCTACCGTAGTGACCTTTTTCCAGCCGCCGACCACCAGACCGCCCGCTCCCAGCATGGCCGCGTCATAGGTATAGCTGTAGCGCACCTCGCGCTGCTCAAAGCTGAGTGTGCGCACCACCCTTCCTTCGGCATCGTAGTCGGTGCTTTCAGTTTGATTGTAGGCATTCGTATGGCTGATGCGGTTGCCCTGCGTATCGTAGGTGTACGTATCGACGTTCGGTATGCCGTTATTGAATCCAGGCGTACCCTCCACACGTCGCGGCCGAATCACCTCGATCAGACGCCCACCCTGGTCATAGCGGTTCTGCGTCACGCGCTGTAATTCGTCCGTCACCGTGCGCAGGTCGCCGAACACATCGTAGCCAGCCTTTTTCACGCCACCATCCGCATGGAATTCGCTGACGATGCGCCCCTCGCTGCCGTAGCCCGGCAGCAAGGTCTGGGTATTGAGGTTGCCATTCGCGTCGCGCACGCCGATCAGCTGATTGGAGGCATCGTAGTAATACAAGATCACCGGGTGGCCAGGCGCATTGGTGCCATTTTCCAATGCAATGGTGGTCATCGGCGCTTCTTTGCGCGTCAATTTACCCGCCGTGTTGTACGTCAAGGTGACCACGTTACTTCTGCCATCGGTCTCGCTGGCGATCTCGCCAAAGGCGTTATAGGCCTGCTGGCGGTGAATGGTCGCCTCACCGCTCTTCATGAACATTGTCCATTTGGTGAAACTGTAGCTGGTAGTGCGATCCGCCATGACCTCGACAACACCATCATAACTCGGCTTGCCATCCGTTACCGGCTGGCCAGCCACGTCAAGCAAGGTATAGCTGTATTCAAATTTATTGCTGCCGGACTGCGGGCGCAAGCCAGCGTCTTCTACTTTCCAGATGAACTTGTCGCCACTGCGTGGCAACACCACGCGCGTGTAGGCGCCTGTCGAGCCGAGACTGCGGTACTGCAATATCATCTGTGTTGCCGCTGGCACGGGTGGCGCGAAGGAAACGATGCTGGGCTGCGATAACAGCTTGTGCGTCGACTGTATTGGTTCTTTTCCCAACCCCACTACACCTTCTGCCGCGTTGACGCGCTGGCCGCTGGCGTCGAATGCCTCGTAACTATACTTAACCACATAACTGCTGGATAAGACATCGGGGGCCACATCGCTGGCATTCCAGATGAAGCTGTTTGCGCCATTGCGGTCCAGATTTTTACTTCGGGGAATACCATCGGGTCCTGTGTAAAACAGGCGCATACTGACTGCACTTGTTGGCTGATTGTAAAAAGTCACGCTGGCTGGCTTGGCATTGAATGCGGCCAGTGCGGAAACCTCGCCATACGGCGTAAAGGTTCCCTCGGTCCGACCTCCGCCTGGTGCGTTGACCTGCGTCCCCGTACCAGCTGGCCCTGTATACGTTTCAAACCAGTACGTGCAGGCGGGCAATCCTTCGATCGGCATTTTGAACCAGCCTGGAATACCAGGCTCCGCTTCCAACATCATCACCTGCCAAGCATCGGTTCCTTGGCCACGGTAATGGATGCGCATGGACTGCGCCTTGCCTTGTTCCGTGATATTGAGCCAAGCCGTATCGCCGGTTCCGTAAATCGAACTCACCTTGGTTTGAAATGCTTTACCTGTTCCGTAGATTGCCTGCGCTGTTTGCGCAAGCACGGAGTTTCCTTGCGTACTATTGTAAACACCAGATTCGGCATTTAATACCGTGCCATCCGCAGCCAAGGCAACGTATTGGTACTCATAACTACCCGAATCAGGCTCCCAAAAAGATACACCGCCCGCCGATGGAAAATATCCAGGCTGAAGCTGGAACCAACCGGCAATTGGCCCGCCTTGACTGTTGTGCGTTTGCTGCCCTTCATAGGTGGACCACGGCCCGTTCGAGCCAACTTGCCTGCGCATAAATACAAGCCGGCTAGTCGAAGTTGGTTGATTTCGAATATTAATCTGAACCCCAAAAGCACCTAAACCGCTACCCCGTCGTTCATAAGTGAACGGATCCAATCGAATGTGGGTAGGAGCAGACATATTAGTTGCAGCAAGCAGTATCAAGCTTGACGTGGCACCTTCTTGTACCTCTTGTAGTAGCTCAACACGGAAGTTAGAATAAAAGCCGGTAGGGAAAGGTTTAGGAGCATTCATTTCCCACCTAATTTCTGAAACATTCGGTTCAGAGATTGCATTTGGAATATCAACACCGTTAATTCGTATATGCAATTTGCCAGAGCCATTGGCTAACCCCGGAGGAATTGTAACAATAGAGCCCTCGGGAAGCTCATTAATATCGTCGCCTATACCCTTGTTAGTATGGCCTGTCCAGGCAATATTAAAGCCTACCGTTCCATACGAGCTATACCCAATACTGCCGGTCACCGTCGGCATAATCGTTGCCTTGTCGCTTGTTTCCCTGGTCGCCCCGACAGTCAAGCCTCCTGCCGTAAAGTTGACACCCAGCTCCTGCGTCAGGAACGGCTGATTCGTCACAAAATTATGCGCACTTTGCATCGTCGCCTGGTACGTATCGGTCAACTGGTTGCGCTGGTCATACTTGCTCAGGGTGACACTGATGCCGCCAGCCGCCTTGGCCGCCAGCACCACTGGATCTGTTGATTTTCCTTGTATTTCATTGATTGCCAGGATTTGCTCCAGCGTCATTGGGCGCAAATTCGCGCCTGACGACTGGATCAGGACGGTCGCATTGCCGTTCTGGTCATACTGGTACACCTTGGTCGACCCGTCGCCCGCATTCGTCTTCCAGCGCCGCCCCATGATGTCGTACTCGGCAAACTCCGCCGTACCACCATTGACACCCTTGAATACAATTTCGCCAAAGGCGTTATAGCGCACCTCGCGGCTGTCGCCCGCAAGCCAGCCTCCAGCACTGTTCACCGGGCCGGTCTGACGTCTGGTTTCGCGCCCCATCGCATCGTAGCCGATCAGGGTGCCGCTGATGCTGGCGGTGCCATCGGCTTTCTGGCCGTTCACCTGCACTTCCGTCACATTGCCGGCCGCGTCGTGGCCATAAACATAACTGCCTGCAATACCATCCGTCGATTTACCCGTCAGGATACCGGCAGCGTCATAGCTGAAGCGTGTGACGCGGTCCTCGGCGCGCTTCTTACCCAGCGCGGTCGAGGTGATGACGTTGCCGACGCCGTCATACACCGTGTCGGTGGTCGGGCGTACCCATTCCTGCTGGAAGTCCGTAAAACCAGCGCCTTCGGTCCGGGTCTGGCGGCCCAAGGCATCGTAGCGGGTATCGGTGACATCGCCGTTCGCCTCGGTTCTCTTGAGGATATTGCCCAGGCCATCATATTCGTAGGCCACTGCGGTTGTCCTGGTCTGGCTGCTCAGCCCTCCCTTCGTATCCAGGCTGAACACTTCCTGATTAAGCGTGCTCTGCGTCTTGACCCGGTTCATCCGGTCATATGTCGACACGGTGATGCGGTCCTCGGCGCTGGTGCCGCTGCTGGCCTTCAGGTCGTCGACGCTGCTTGCCGCATTCACCACCAGTTTGACCGGCTGGGCGTAACGGTACTCCTGCAGGATATTGCCGGCCGCATCGCGGGTCCATACCGTCAGGTAGTTCTTGCCATCGACTTGCGCAATCTTCGCACCAGCCGTGTTGTAGTACGACCAGGTCACCGTGCCGCGGCCGTCCTTCTCGGACACCACATTGCCCAGCGCATCGTAGGTGCGCTTGGTCTCAATCGCGACATTTTTGAAATCAAAGCTTCCCTGCTCATTGCGTTCGGCCATGGGGACGCTGAAAACCGGATCACCATTGAGCTCCTTCTGCTTGTCGCTATTGCCTACTCGCGTGCCGACCATGCGGTTGGCCTGATCGTAGTCGTAGTAGGTCTGGCGGCGCTCGGCCGCGTTGACCGGCTGCGGCGCACCATTGCCGGCAGGCGCGCTGACCGGCGTGTTGTACACCAATGCCGAGATCATGTTACCGGCGGCGTCATAGCGCCATTGCGACAGGGTACCTGCCGCGCTCAGTTCCATCTGCTTGCGGTCAGCCGCGTCGTAGTACCAGCGCGTCACCTTGTCATTACCATCCGTGTACGAGGTCTTGTTGCCGCGCTCGTCGTAGGTCCACGCCTGCTGCGGCGCGCCGCGCCGCTGCACGCCGCTGCTGTCGCGCAGCGTGATCTCGTCGCCGCGCTGGCTGACCAGGCGCCCGGCCAGGTCATAGCCGTACGTGGTGCGGCGCTGCGATGCCAAACCCTGCGCTTCGACTGAGGTAATGCGGTTGCCGAATGCATCATAGGTGTAGCTGTTGACGACCGGCTTCGACACGCCATTGGCATCGGGGGCATTGACCGGCAGCGTTTCCGTCAGCAGCGCGCCGCGGCCGTCATAGGTGTAGCGCGTGATGCCGCGCAGCTTGTTCTCATAACTGCTGCGGTTGCCCAGGGCATCATAGGTATAGCTCTCGGAAGCGCCCTCGGCATCGACAGAACGCAATAAACTGTCATTGCGGTCATATTCCAGGCGGGTAATGGCATCACCCGCCGCACTGGTGACCGTGGGCCGCGCGTCTGCCGACCACGTTCCGGTCAATACAGTTTTGTATTCCGTCACCGTTTGCGGTTTGCCCGACAAGGTATAGCTGGTGCCGACAGCATAACCGAGCGGATTGACCTGCAACACCAGCCGGTTTTGCAGGTCGTAATAGAAATACCCGGCATTGCCCTTCGGATCGATGACCTTGACGGCATTGCCAAAGACATCATAGCTGGTCCGTGTCACGGCCCAATTCGTGGCGTCCAGCGGCACCGAGGTCAGCGTCTTGCGGCCGGCCTGGTCAAACTCCTGCCGCGTCACATAGCCGCGTTCGTTGGTGATGCTGATGATATTGCCAAGGGCATCGTAGGCGTACTGGATGGTACCGGCGGCCGTGCTGCCGGCGGCGCGGGTCTGCTCCTGCAGACGTCCCGCAGCGTCGTATTTGCGGGTTTCGGCCACGTCCCTGGCGGCGTCCAGGCGCAATGCGCCCTGCACCACCGCCTCTTTCATGGCGCTGCCGCTGGCCGCCGGCACGGTCACGGCGTTGGCATAGCGGGCTACCCGGGTCACGTGGCCATTCGCGTCATACGTATTTTGCGTGACATAGCCCAGCGCATCGACGCTGTACAGCAACCGGTTGGCGCTATCGAACACGCGGTTGACGTGGCTCGCTGGCAGCGTATCGAGCGGCAGCAAGGCCAGGATGCGCGCCGTGTCGGGCACGCTGTTACGATCAAGCAACGCCGGCACCTGTGTCGCATACGCCGTGCTGCGCACCACGTTGCCCGCATTGTCATACATGCGCCGCGTCACGCCGCCCATGGCATCGACTGCATACACCTGGCGCCCCAGCGCATCATACGTAAAACTGCTGATGCGGTCCGCCGCGCTCTGCGCCACACCCGACAGCACGGCATTGTCCGCCACCGGCACCGCCAGCGCCGTCGCATACGCGATCTGGCGCGTCAGATTGCCGGCCTTGTCGTAACCATACTGCGTCACCGCACCTTGCGCATCGGCGCTGTAGGTCAGGCGGCCGGCGCCGTCGTAATTGCTGACCAGGCGCGCGTCGCGCGCCGGTTGAGAGAGCGTCGCCAGTTGCTGGGCCACGCTGGCCAGCGTCAGCGGCTGCGTGATATTGATGGCTGTGGCATACGCGATGCGCACGATGGCGTTGCCGCTGCCGTCGTAGCGCAGCTCTTGCACCGCTCCCACGCCATCAATGCTGTAGACAAGGCGGCCGGCCGCATCGAACAGCTGCTGCGTGACCACGTCGCGTCCGGCCGCGACGGCCGGCGCCGGCGTGGCGCCGCCCGCCAATGCAGCCAGGGCGGCCGCGTCGAGGCGATTCGCGTACGCCGTGCGCTTGACCGTCTTGCCATCGTACTCGGTACGTACTACTGCACCGCTGCCATCGACGCTCCAGCTCAGGCGGCCATCCTTATCATAGCGCCTGACCTGGCTCAGGTCGTGCGCCGTATCGCGCACCACCAGCGACAGGATCTGCTGCGTCGTCTCGTTGCCCGTCAGCCCGACGACTGGCTTGGCATAGCCGATGCTCTGCACCACATTGCCATTCTTGTCGTACAGCGTCTGCGTGACGCCGCCCTTGGCATCGACCACCAGGACCACGCGGTCGTTGGCGTCGTATAGGTAGCGCGTGACATTGCGATTCGGATCTTTCACCCACACGACGTTGCCCTTGGCATCGTAGCCCGTCAGCGTGCTCAGGTTCAGGCCCGCCGGATCGACATGCTGCTCCGTGCGCCGGCCCAGCTTGTCGTAGATATAGCTGGTGACCATGCCACCAGGACTGGTCACGCCCAGGACGCGCCCGGCATCATCGTATGCATATTGCGTCGTCAGGCGCAGGCCCTGTGGATCAGCAATTTGCTTGAACACTTTGCCGTTCAGGTCAAACTCGGTCTGCGTCACGGCGCCGGCAGGATCGGTGATCTGGATCTGCTGGCCCTTGGCATCGTACTGGTAGCTGGTACGCAGGTTCAAACCGTCTGGATCGACACGGCGCGTCAGGAGACGATTGGCCGCGTCGTACTCATAGCGCACTTTGCGTCCACCCGCATCCACACTTTCCGTCAGGCGGCCAGCGGCATCATAGCTATTCGTGCTATTGAGATTCAGGCTCCCTCGGCGGCCCTGGACGCATCCAGGTTGCCGTCCAGATCATAGTGATAGGTACTCGTTACACCTTGCGCATCGCGCAGCGCAATCTTGCGGCCCTGCGCATCCAAGCTGCTGACCGTCACCAGGCCCTCGGGCGTGGTCACCGTCACGGCGCGGTTAAATGCCGTATAGCTGTAGCGCGTCACTTGCCCCAGCCGGTCCGTCTGGGTCAGCACATTGCCGTAGGCATCGTAGCTGGTCAGTGTCGCCTGCTGCAGGCCATCGCGCGCCAATACCAGGCGACCATTGCGGTCATAGTCATAGCCGTGCGTGACCTGATTTGCGTCCACGCTTGCCGCCAGGCGGCCAAACGCGTCGTAGCGCGAGATGCTGGTCTGGTTCAGGCCGCCACGGTCGCGCACCTCGCCCGTCACTTGCCCGCGCCGGTCGTAACTGGTCTCGATCAGCAGCGCCACGCCGGTGGCGATCGGCGTCAACCGGCTGACCTGTTCGCCGAACGCATTGACGCCATACGTCGTCACCTTGCCCAGCGCATCGCCCGACGAGGCCAGCGCGCCGCTGGCAAAATAACTGTAGGAAGTGCGGCTATCTTTGGCGACATTGGCGATCGCCAGCACCGCATTCTTAAAGCCAGACGTTGCCATCCCGCCCTGCAAATTTGCCAGGGTGGCCGCATCGAGGCGCGTGCCGTAGGCAATGCTGGCCACCGTTTCGCCCAGCACGTTGTACACCGTTTCGCGTACTTCGCCCAAGGCATTGACGGCATGTGTCAGGCGCGCATCGGCGTCATACAGATACAGCGTCTTATTGCCGTTGGCATCGGTCTGCGCGGTGCGCAGCCCTGCCTTGTCGTAGGTATAACGCACGCCATATGCCTGCCAGACGGCCTCGACCTGGGCCGCGGACGGATTGCTGCCCAGGGCCGCCAAGGCCGCACTGCCCTTGCCCGCCAGTTGGCCGGTGAGGCGGCCCTGCAGGTCGTAACGGCTGGCCGCGCCGACGCCAGCACGGGTTTGACCGATGACATTGCCAACGTTGTCATAGGACAGCGTCGCAGTTTCTGTTGCGCCACCATCGAGGTAGCGCACGCTGGACGACAGGCGCCCATTGGCGTCATAGCTGAAACTTTCGCGCTGCAAGGCGCCAGGCTGCGTCAGCTGTCCAGCGACCATGCGGGCTCCCTGGCGCGTTTCCGCCAGGCGTGCAGCCGCGTCATACGTATAACTGGTGACATAACCTTCGCCATCAATGCGGGTATCAACCAGGCCACGGCCGTTGTAGCTCGTGGAGGTCACGATATCCTGCGCATGCGCCGCAGGCGTGGCCTGGGCCAGCGAACCATTCGCCAGCGCCGCCGCCGACACCTGGTTGGCATAGCGCAGCGTGCTCACCTGGCGCCCCGCACTGTCGTAGCGGTACTCCGTCATATAGCGTTCGCCATCGACCTCATAACGCAGCAGTCCATCCGCATCGTACTTGCGCCACGTAATACGGTCGTCGGCGGCAGCAGCCACCACGGCATTGCCTGTGACCGGATTGGCCGAAAACGCCGCCATGTTCAGCGGCGTGCTGCGGGCAATGGTCTGGACCAGCTTGGAGACGCCGTCGTACACATATTCGGTCACCGCACCGGCAGCGCCCACTGTCTTGACCAGCCGCCCGGCAGCGTCATACAGACGCCACTCGCCTTGATCCTTGGCACTGGCAGGCGGTAATACCCCTGCTTGTGCCAAGGTTGCCGCCAGCGGACTGCCATCGGCAGCCACCAGGCGCGCCAGGTTCGCGCCGCTCACCGCCTGCGCGTAACGCAACGTGCGGATCAGCCGGTGGTTTACGTCGTACAGGTACTGCGTCAGGGTGCCGCCAGCCGTGATGTCCGCTGCCTTGCGCCCTGCCTCGTCGTACAGCACATAGCTTCGCTGTCCCGTCGGCCCCGTCGTCATGCGCAGACGCCCATCGGCGTCGTAGGCATAACTGGTACGGCCCAGCTCTTCTCCAGCCAGGCCTGTCTGGATCACGTCTGTCAGTTCGCCCGCCTTGTTATACACCGAGGTGGTCGTCAAGCCATTGGCCAGTCTGACCGCCATGCGGCCGCCGGCCGCATCGTAGCTGTTGAGCGTGACATGGCCCAGTGGATCGGTCACCGACAGCAGACGGCCCAAACCGTCATACGTGTAACTGGTGACGGCACCGGCTGTATCAATGCTTTGCAGCAATTGGCCAGCCTGGTCGTACACATAGCGCTGCACCGTCTGCGTGGCGGCAATGCCCACGCCAGCAGCATCGACTGCGCCAGACGACAGCGTGCGGGCCAGCAGGCCGCGCGCATCGTATTCGTAATCGAGGCGCACCGTCTGCGATTTTTTCGGATAGTTCACCACCTGTGCGGCGATCTCCGCCTCGCTTGGGGCCACTGTCGACGCCAGTGCGCTATTGTCGAACAGATCCGCTGCGTATTGCACGCTAGCGATGCGCTCACCCTTGGCGTTATAGCGGTACTCGATCGTCCGTCCCACCGCGCTGATCTGGAAGCGCAGGTGGCCCGCAGCATCATAGACATAGCGCACCGTCTGCGCCCGGCCCGGCTGGCCAGGGCCGGTACCGTCCGGGTCGGCAATCTGGTACGTCGTTTCCGTCAATAGGAGGTTACGCACCGGATCATACGTGCGCGTAATCGTATTGCCCAGCGCGTCTCGCTGCAGGACCTGGTTGCCATTGGCGTCGTATTGCATCTCGATCACATTGCCGCGCGCGTCCACGCTGCGTATCAAATTGCCCTGCGTATCATACACGTACATGGTCTGCTGGCCCGCCGGCGTGGTCACGCCAGTCAGCTGGCCTTGCGCATCGTAGGCATACACGCTGACGGCACCCAGTGCATCGGTCACGCGCGTGGTGTTGACGGCAAGATCGTAGGCCAGCTGCGTGCGCCGACCCAGGCCATCGGTTACCGAGGCCACGCGCCACTCGCTGCCATATTGCTGGTACGTGAAGGACAACACCGTACCATCAGCCTGCGTCACGCTGGCGATGCGTTCACTGTTGCCATCGTAAGTATACCGAATCACAGCCACCTTGCCGTCAGCGATGCTGTTGTCCTCCGGCGTCAGATCCGTGGTGACCGAGGTCAGGCGGTGCTGCGCGTCATAGCCATAGCGCACCCGCGTCAGCACGGTCCCCGAGGCCAGCACGTCGCGCACCTGCGTCAGATCACCATTGCTGTAGTTGAACCAGGTCGCATCGCCGCTGGCGGTGACCACGCGCGACAGCAAGCCGCTGCCCGCATCATAGAAATAACTGAGCTGATTATTGCTGGTATCCGCGGACAGGATGATGCGGCCTTGCTGCGTCGCGTCATACACTTCGCGCATCTGGCCATCGCTCGCGGTCCAGGTCCAGCGCTGCGCCACCGCGTCATATGCCAGGGTGCGGTAGGCGCCGGCGCCATCGGTCGAAACATACATGCTACGTGCGCTGTCATATGTATATGCAGCCTGACTGCCATCAGCGGCCGTGCGCAGTACCGTGCTGCCAGCGCCGTTGACCACACCGATGATCCGGCCAACGGACTGGCTGACGCCAAAGGTCCAGTGCCGCGCCTGGCCGCCCTGCGCATTGTAGGCCCGGCCCAGGGCCAAGTCGATGCCGCGCGCGGCGATCACATCGTCGCGCTGGCGGAGCACCACATTGCCGTTCGACAGGTTCAGATAGCTGTCGCTGCTGTTGCCGCTGGTATCCACATATGGCGTACGGTTACCGTTTTGGTCATAGCCCCAGCGCTGCAGCGGCAAGGTCATGTGCCAGCCGCGGTCCTCGCGTACCGTCGGCACTGGCAAGCCATTGGCGAAATTGGTGACGATGTCCAGCGCCGGTGCTGGCTTGAGCGCGGCGATCACCGCCTGCAGCGCGGGCCGGTCGCCGACGCTGATGGCGGATGCATATTGGATGGTTTGTTCTACTTGACCGCTGGCATCATAGATATAACGCAGCACCTTGCCCGCCCCATCGATGACAAATGCGCGCTGATTATTGTCGCCATACACATAACGCTCGTTGATCGAACTCGTCACCAGCTTGATCAGCCGGCTAGCCTGATCGTAGCCATAGAGCGTGGTTTCGCCGTTGACGGTTCTCGACACCGTCGTGCCGCCATCGGCCTCATAGCTGGTCAGCGCGACATTGCCTTGCGCATCGGTGTGCGACACTCGCCGACCCAGTCCATCGTGGACACTACGCGTGCCATTACCGGAATAAATACTTTGCTGCAGTTTTCCAGCCTGGTCGTAAACGTAATCATAGGTCCACTGCGTCACCAGGCCAACGGCCGTGATTAACTGCGTCAGTTTGCCGGCGGCATCATAGGTGTAGGTATTGATCACCGGATGCGATACGCCCGCAGCATCTTGCCCAGTCGCCGACGACGTTTCGCGGATCAACAAGTCTCGATCATCATAGTCGCGCATGATCGACACGCCGTCCGGGTCGGTCGATCTGATCAGGCGGCCAGTCTTGTCGTATTCATAGGTACTTGTCTTGCCGTTGAACTGCTGCGACTCCGTCCTGCTGCCGTCCGCGGCATAAGTGACCAGCCTTACATTACCTTGTGCATCAGTTTGTGACGCAAGCCGGCCCAGTTCATCATAGATAGTGCGCGTACCATTCGCAGTGTAAATTCGTTGCTGCAACTTCCCATCCTGGTCGTACAGGAAGTCGTTGCTTTCCTGTGTCACCAGACCAACAGCCCTGATGTGCTGCGTTATCTTGCCGGCAGCATCATAAGTATACGTATTGATCACCGGATGCGATACGCCCGATGCATCTTTCCCGGTCGCCGACGACGCCTCGCGGATCAGCAAGCCGCGGTCATCATAGTCGCGCATGATCGACACGCCCTCCGGGTTGGTCGATCGGATCAGGTGGCCCGTCTTATCGTACTCATAGGTACTTGTCTTGCCGTTGAGCTGCTGCGACTCGATCTTGCTGCCATCCGCAGCGTAGGTGACCTGCGTGAGCTTACCGTCCAGGTCCCTCGATCGCATCAGGCGGCCAGCATTATCGTATTCATAGGTGGCCGTCTTGCCGTTGAACTGCTGCGACTCGATCTTGCTGCCATCCGCAGCGTAGGTGACCTGCGTGAGCTTACCTTGTGCATCAGTTTGTGACGCAAGCCGGCCCAGTTCATCATAGATAGTGCGCGTACCATTCGCAGTGTAAATTCGTTGCTGCAACTTCCCATCCTGGTCGTACAGGAAGTCGTTGCTTTCCTGTGTCACCAGACCAACAGCCCTGATGTGCTGCGTTATCTTGCCGGCAGCATCATAAGTATACGTATTGATCACCGGATGCGATACGCCCGATGCATCTTTCCCGGTCGCCGACGACGTCTCGCGGATCAGCAAGCCGCGGTCATCATAGTCGCGCATGATCGACACGCCCTCCGGGTTGGTCGATCGGATCAGGTGGCCCGTCTTATCGTACTCATAGGTACTTGTCTTGCCGTTGAGCTGCTGCGACTCGATCTTGCTGCCATCCGCAGCGTAGGTGACCTGCGTGAGCTTACCGTCCAGGTCCCTCGATCGCATCAGGCGGCCAGCATTATCGTATTCATAGGTGGCCGTCTTGCCGTTGAACTGCTGCGACTCGATCTTGCTGCCATCCGCAGCGTAGGTGACCTGCGTGAGCTTACCTTGTGCATCAGTTTGTGACGCAAGCCGGCCCAGTTCATCATAGATAGTGCGCGTACCATTCGCAGTGTAAATTCGTTGCTGCAACTTTCCATCCTGGTCGTACAGGAAGTCGTTGCTTTCCTGTGTCACCAGACCAACAGCCCTGATCTGCTGCGTTATCTTGCCGGCAGCATCATAAGTATACGTATTGATCACCGGATGCGATACGCCCGATGCATCTTTCCCGGTCGCCGACGACGTCTCGCGGATCAGCAAGCCGCGGTCATCATAGTCGCGCATGATCGACACGCCCTCCGGGTTGGTCGATCGGATCAGGTGGCCCGTCTTATCGTACTCATAGGTACTTGTCTTGCCGTTGAGCTGCTGCGACTCGATCTTGCTACCGTCCGCGGCATAGGTGACCTGCGTGAGCTTACCGTCTAGGTCCCCCGATCGCATTAGGCGGCCGGCCTTATCGTATTCATAGGTGGCCGTCTTGCCGTTGAACTGCTGCGACTCCGTCCTGCTGCCGTCCGCGGCATAGGTGACCTGCGTGAGCTTACCGTCCAGGTCCCTCGATCGCATTAGGCGGCCAGCATTATCGTATTCATAGGTGGCCGTCTTGCCGTTGAACTGCTGCGACTCCGTCCTGCTGCCGTCCGCGGCATAGGTGATCAGCCTTACATTACCTTGTGCATCGGTTTGTGACGCAAGCCGGCCCAGTTCATCATAGATAGTGCGCGCACCATTCGCAGTGTAAATTCGTTGCTGCAACTTTCCATCCTGGTCGTACAGGTAGTCGTTGCTTTCCTGTGTCACCAGACCAACAGCCCTGATCTGCTGCGTTATCTTGCCGGCAGCATCATAAGTATACGTATTGATCACCGGATGCGATACGCCCGATGCATCTTTCCCGGTCGCCGACGACGTCTCGCGGATCAGCAAGCCGCGGTCATCATAGTCGCGCATGATCGACACGCCCTCCGGGTTGGTCGATCGGATCAGGTGGCCCGTCTTATCGTACTCATAGGTACTTGTCTTGCCGTTGAGCTGCTGCGACTCGATCTTGCTACCGTCCGCGGCATAGGTGACCTGCGTGAGCTTACCGTCTAGGTCCCCCGATCGCATTAGGCGGCCGGCCTTATCGTATTCATAGGTGGCCGTCTTGCCGTTGAACTGCTGCGACTCCGTCCTGCTGCCGTCCGCGGCATAGGTGACCTGCGTGAGCTTACCGTCCAGGTCCCTCGATCGCATTAGGCGGCCAGCATTATCGTATTCATAGGTGGCCGTCTTGCCGTTGAACTGCTGCGACTCCGTCCTGCTGCCGTCCGCGGCATAGGTGATCAGCCTTACATTACCTTGTGCATCGGTTTGTGACGCAAGCCGGCCCAGTTCATCATAGATAGTGCGCGCACCATTCGCAGTGTAAATTCGTTGCTGCAACTTTCCATCCTGGTCGTACAGGTAGTCGTTGCTTTCCTGCGTCACCAAACCAACAGCCGTAATCTGCTGCTTTATCTTGCCGGCAGCATCGTAAGTATACGTATTGATCACCGGATGCGATACGCCCGATGAATCCTTCCCGGTCGCCGATGACGTCTCGCGGACCAGCAAGCCGCGGTCATCATAGTCGCGCATGATTGACACGCCGTCCGGGTCGGTCGATCGCATCAGGCGGCCAGTTCTATCGTACTCATAGATGGTGGACTTGCCATTGATCTGCCGCGCCTCGGTCCTGCCGCCATCTGCAGCGTAGGTAGTCAGTATTATATTGCCTACTGCATCAGTAGACGACACTGCGCGGCCCAAATGATCGTGAACTACACGCAGTCCATTGCCGACATAAGTGCGTTGCTGCAGTTTTCCGGCTTCGTCGTACACATAATCGTTAACTCCCTGCATCACCAGGCCAACATCCGTGATCAACTGCGTCAGCTTGCCGGCGGCATCGTAGGTGTACGTATTAATCACCGGATGCGATACGCCTGCTGCATCTTGCCCAGTCGCCGACGACGTTTCGCGGATCAACAAGCCTCGATCATCATAGTCGCGCATGATCGACACGCCATTCGGGTCGGTCGATCGGATCAGGCGGCCAGTCTTGTCGTACTCATATGTGATCGTCTCGCCCTTTATCTGCAAGGACACCCGCTTTCCGCCATCCGCGGCATAGGTAGTCAGTGTCACAATACCCTGTGCGTCAATCATCGAAAGCGGACGACCCTGTCCGTCATAGATGCTGCGCGTATCTTTACCGGCATACGTACGCTGCTGCAGATTGCCAGCCTGATCGTACACATACTCATTAATTTCCTGCGTCACCAGACCAACGGCCAGAATCGACTGCTTCAATCTACCTGCATCGTCGTAGCTATATGTATTGATCACCGGATGCGATACGCCCGCTGCATCTTGCCCGGTCGACGACGACGTCTCGCGGATCAACAAGCCACGCTCATCATACTCAACCGTTTGTACCACGCCATCTGGACTGGTCGAGCGCAGCAAATGGCCCGTTTTATCGTATTCATAGAAGGACGTCTTGCCATTGATCTGCCGAAACTCCGTTCTGAAGCCGTCCGCACCAAAAGTGGTCAGCATCACATTACCCTGCGCATCCGTATGCGACACAAGCCGGTTCAGCTCATCGAAGACGCTGCGCATACCATTGACGGAATAAGTGCGTTGCTGCAGCGTTCCATCCTTACCATACACATAGTCGTTGCTTTCCTGCGCTACCAGGCCCAGTGCCAGAATCTGCTGCGTGATCCTGCCTGCCTCGTCGTAGCTATGCGTATTAATCACCGGATGCAATGCGCCCGACGCATCCTTTCCGGTTGCCGACGACGTCTCACGAATCAACAAGCCGCGCGCATCATACTCGTACGTTTTCACCACGCCGTCCAATGCGGCCGAGCGCAGCAAGTGGCCCGTTTTATCGTACTCATAGGTGGTCGTCTGGCCATTGACCTGCCGCGACTCCGTCCTGCTGCCGTCCTCCGCATACGTGGTCAGCATCACGTTGCCTTGCGCATCGGTATGCGACACTGACCGGCCCAGTTCATCAAAGACACTGCGCGTACCATTCGCGGCATACGTTCGTTGCCGCAGCTTTCCAGCCTGGTCGTATACGTAGTCATTGGTTTCCTGCGTCACTAGGCCAACGGCCGTGATCAACTGCGTCAGTTTGCCGGCAGCATCGTAGGTGTACGTATTGATCACCGGATGCGATATTCCCGCTGCATCTTGCCCGGCCGCAGACGACGTCTCGCGGATCAGCAAGCCGCGTGCATTATATTCATACGACTTCACTACACCATCCGATGCGGCCAAGCGCAGCAAGTGGCCCGTTTTATCGTACTCATAGATGGTCGTCTTGCCATTGACCTGCCGCGACTCCGTCCTGCTACCGTCCTCCGCATAAGTGGTCAGCATCACGTTGCCTTGCGCATCGGTATGCGACACAGGCCGATCCAGCCCATCAAAGATGGCGCGCGTACCATTCGCAGCGTAAATGCGTTGCTGTAGCTTTCCAGCCTCGTCGTACACGTAGTCATTGCTTTCTTGCGCTAGCAGGCCCAGCGCCAGAATCTGCTGCGTCATCTTGCCAGCAACATCATAGCTGTAGGTATTGACAATTTGACGTAACGTACCAGCGGCGTCCTTGCCTGTCCCCGGGAGGGTCTGGCGAGTTATCCGGTCGTGTGCATCATATTCAGTAACGGTGGTTTTGCCATCAACCTGCCACGACTCAGTCTTGCTACCATCGGTCGTGTAGGTGACAAGTGACACATTGCCTTGTGCATCCGTATGCGATACCCGACGGCCCAGCCCATCGAAGACACTACGCGTACCATTACCTGCATAAGTGCGTTGCTGCAGTTTTCCAGCCTGGTCGTATACATAATCGTTGCTCTCCTGTGTGACTAGGCCAAGCCCCAAAATCTGCTGCGTCATCCTGCCAGCGGCGTCGTAGCTATACGTATTGATCACCGGATGCAATACGCCCGCTGCATCCTTTCCGGTTTCCGACGACGTTTCGCGAATCATCAAGCCGCGCGCGTCATACTCGTACGTTTTCACCACGCCCTCCGGGTCGACCAATCGCGTCAAGCGGTCAGCTTTATCGTACTCATAGGTGCTAGAGTGGCCATGAATCTCCCGCGCCTCTGTACGGCTGCCGTCCGCCGCGTAGGTGGCCAGTATGACATTGCCTTGCGCATCGGTATGCGATACACGCCGGTCCAGTCCATCGAAAATATCGCGCCGTCCATTACCAACATAAGTGCGTTGCTGGAGTTTTCCATCCTGGCCGTACACATAATCGTTGCTCTCCTGTGTGACCAGGCCAACGGCTTCAATCTTCTGCGTCAATCTGCCGGCAGTATCATAGCTGTACGTATTAACTACCCGATGCAATGCGCCAGACGCATCCGCCCCGGTTTCCAGCAATGTCTCGCGGATCAGCAAGCCGCGCGCATCATACACGCGCAGTGCCGATGTATCGTCCGGAATTGCCGGCTGAACCAGCTGACCGGATTGATCGTATTCATAGATAGTCGTCTTGCCGTCGACCTGTTTTGACACGATCTTGCCACCATCTACCCCATAGCTGGTCAGCGTGACATTGCCCTGGGCATCGGTCTCAGAAACTGGCCGGTCCACTCCATCGTAGATAGTCCGGCTACCATGCAATGTATAAATGCGATGCTGTAACTTGCCTGCTTCGTCATAGGCATAATCAGTACGCTCTTGCGCGACCAGGCCAAGGGCCAGCACCTTTTGCGTCATCCTGCCGGCGGCGTCGTAGCTATACGTATTGACCACCGGATGCAATGCGCCAGACGCATCTACCCCGGTCTTCGGCAGAGTTTCGCGCAGCAACCGCCCGCGCGCATCGTATTCGGACAGCGTGATCTCTCCGCTGACTTCCTTCGATATCGTCTTGCCGCCATCGGCCGCATAGGTGGTCAGCGTCACAACACCTTGTACATCAGTCAACGCCACGACACGCCCCAGTGCATCCGTGACGACGCGGGTACTGCTGCTGACAAAAGTCTGCAGCGTTACTTTTCCAGCCAGGTCATACTCATACTCCCGGCTCTCTTGTGCCTTCAGGCCCACTGACGTAATCTGTTGCGTCAGCCTGCCCGCAAAGTCATAGGTCAGCCGGTTGACAACGGGACGCAGGACGCCAGTGGCATCGAGTCCGGTACGCGGGTAGGTCATGCTAAATTGCAAGCCCCGAGCATCATACGTCGCGTCGGTGAACCGCCCCAAGGAATCAATCATCCGTACGCGGTCGCCAAACCCGTCGTACTCGTATTTCCTGGTGGAGATATTGCCGCTAAACATTTCCACCAGGCGACCAGCACGGTCATAAGCGGTTCTGCTTGTCACCGCGTTGCCTGTCGCAACGAACTCAGGTAATGCACCGACTGTTGCCGACGATAAAAGGGTAACGGCGATTTGATTTCTCACCACCTGTGTTTGATTGCCGGTATATGTAATACCAGTCGCACTTCCCTGCGCACTTACCTCAAGTACAAGCCGCTGCTGCTGATCAAAATAGTTATACCTAGACTTGCCTGCGCCATCGGTTACTTTCACGACATTGCCGAACGCATCGTAAGTATTCGTCTCCACGGTATCGATAGCAGAATCCGGCTGCAATGCGGCCTCGATCTGCGCCACCGTCCACGTCGTCGCTGAATTGAATGCACGTAATGGCAAAGCATAGCGCACCGACTGAATCACGTGGGCATCGGCATCTTTGGCAAGACGCGTTACGTAGCCCATCACGTCTATGCTGTATGACAATCTTTTTCCTGAGTCAACGACAGTCATGCTGACAATGTCACGCAGGGGATCCGGACGCAATTGAGATGCGACCTGGGCCAGCTCATAGATGGTGCTGCGATTGACGAGCGATGCCAGCTGGTTTGCGTAGAGCGCACTGCGTACCACATTCCCTGCGCCATCGTACCAATACTGGGTAACCGTACCGACCACATCGATCGCATACACTTTTTGACCGGCATCGTTATATACAAAGCTGCGTATCCTGTCACCTGCCCCTGCCGTCACAGCTAACAGATCGCCAGGGTTCCATGCCGAGCCTACCAAAGGCCTGGCATACGCAATCTGCTTTGCCAGATTTCCCCATTGGTCATACAGATACTGCGTCACGAAGCCATCCACGTCGGCAGTGTAAGCAAGGTGACCCGCCGCGTCATAACGATTGACCGTTCGGATATCGGCTGCCGCATCTTGCCGTGCCTGCAACTGCTGCGCTACTTCAGCCAAGGACAGCGGCTGGCCAAGGTCCACCGGATGGGCGTACACAGTGCGCACTAGGACATTGCCACGCTCATCGTAGCGTTGTTCTATCACTTTGCCACCAGCATCGATGCTGTAGATCACGTTCCCTGCATCGTCCAGCAGCTGATAACTCACAACGTCGCGCAAGGCATCGGCTTGGGGCGAAGGCAGCGAATCAGGCAACGCCACCAATGCCCCCAGCGCATCGGACGTCAGACGATTCGCATAAGCCGTCTGCTTGACAAGATTGCCGTCATATTGGATCTGAATCACCGCGCCAGCTTCATCTATGCGCCAAACAACACGGCCACTTTGGTCGTGAATCACTGGCCTATGCTGGGATGGGCTACTCGCCTGCTGTAAACGGCCGTCTGCATCATAGGAATAGTCAATTTGATCCAGTTCCTGGCCTGCTGCGTTACTGCGCATGACAGATAACGCGGCTCCCGTACGGTCGTACACCGAGGTCGTTAGTGCCGCGCTCGTCGAGCCCGCCACAACTTGCCGCCCGTCCGCATCGTAACTCGTCAAGGTAACGTTTCCTTGCGGGTCCATGCTCGAGAGCAGACGCCCATTGACATCGTAGGTGTAACGGGTGACCTGGCCAGTGCCGTCCATGCTTTGCAGCATGCGGCCACTTTGGTCATACACATAGCGCTGCTGCGTCTGCGTGGAGGGAACACCCAACCCGGCAGCATCAACCGCGCCATAACTTGTGGCGCGAATCAGCAGGCCCCGCACATCGTATGCATACTCCTCGCGCAGTGTGGCCGATTTGTCCGCAATGCCGTCTACCCAGGCGGCCAGCTGCGCCTCGCCCGGCACCGCCGTTGCAGAAAGTGTGCCGATGTCGTAGCCATTGCCCGCATACTGAATGCTGACGGCACGTTCGCCATTGGCGTTATAACGGTACTCCGCCACCCGCCCTTGTGGGGATATCTGGAAGCGCAGGCGCCCTACCGCGTCATAGACATAGTGCACAGTCTGCGCTTGGTCTGGTACGGCGCCATTTGGATCGGCAATCTGGGACGTCGTTTCCGTCAGCAACAGGTTGCGCACCGGGTCATAGGTCCGCGTGATGGTGTTGCCCAGCGCATCGCGCTGCAGAATCTGGTTCCCATTGGCGTCGTATTGCATTTCCAATGTGTTGCCGCGCGCGTCCGCGCTACGGATTACATTGCCCTGCTCGTCATAGACATAGGTATGCTGCGCAGCCGGTGTGGTCACGCCAGTGAGCTGGCCTTGCGCATCGTAGGCATACACGCTGACGGTACCGAGCGCATCGGTCACGCGTGTGGCATTATTGGCAAGGTCGTATGCCAGCTGCGTGCGCTGGCCCTGGCCGTCGGTCACCGAGGTCACGCGCCAGTCATTGCCGTACTGCTGATAGGTGAACGCCAGCGCCGTGCCATCGGTCTGCGTCACGCTGGCGATGCGTTCGCTGTCGCCGTCATAAGCATACATGGTGACCGTGGCATCGCCATCCGCAATGCTATTATCGTCCGGCGTCAGGTCGGTGCTCACCGAGGTCAGGCGATGCTGCGCATCATAGCCATAGCGCACCCGCGTCAGTGTTTCTCCACTCGCCAGCACATCGCGCACCTGCGTCAGATCGCCGCTGCTGTACTCGAACCAGCTCGTATCGCCGCTGGCCGTCACTACGCGCGCGAGCAATCCGCTATCTGCATCGTAGAAATAACTGAGCTGGTGACTGTTCTCGTCCGCAGACGATAGGATGCGGCCGTGCTGGGCGGCGTCGTACACTTCGCGCACCTTGCCATCGCCTGCGCTCCAGGTCCAGCGCTGCGCTGCTGCGTCATACTCCAGGGTATGGAAGGCGCCGGCGCCATCGGTCGACACATACACGCCACGCGCCTCGTCATAGCGATACAGTGCTTCGCTGCCATCTCCGGCAATACGTACCACTGTGCTGCCAGTGCCGTTGATCACACCCGTGACAGCGCTGATTTCGCGGCTCAGGCCAAATTTCCAGTGCTGGCCCATCGCTCCTTGAGCGTTATACGTGCGTGTCAAGGATAAATCGACACCGCGCGACGCGATAAAGTCATCCCGCTGTTGCATGACAATGTTGCCATTGGAAACATTCAGGTAGCCATTTTCCTGGCTCTTGCCGATACCGGCGGTACCAAACGCGCCTTGCTGCCCCAGCGTCGCCGACGAACCGCCCAACAAACCCAGAGTGTTACCGCTGACAATCGCTACCATCTGTTTCCCCTGTCGTTATGCCCGTCGCATGACGAGCACAATATTGATGTTTGGGGGGATTGTCCGAAGAGGAGCGACGACAAATCTGCCATCTGCCACTAGGCATACAACCTATTCGAGAGCAATCCACCGCTCTTGAACAAGGTATCCAGATAATTCAGCAATTGTTTAGGTGATTTTTGAATTATTTAAGGACTCAATCAATGTAAGGTAGAAAAATCAGAGCTTAAACAGGGTGCCCAGCAATACTGAAGTTGGTTTTTAGCGGATTCAGTGAGCAACACGCTAGATGTCTAGCTCCTCACAGGCGACAAACTCTAACGACATAATCATAGTCTCATTAACTTCCAACCCATATCCTGTAGCCAGATAAACAGCTAAATGCGTATACCTTCAAGCGAATGATGCTTCTCCAGCCAAGACTTGACCCACAAAGGTTGGCGCCCTCGACCGCTCCACTGCTGGTCTTGACTATCAGGGTTGCGATACAGAGCAGCCACTGCTTTCTTTCCCCCTTTGCTGCATTTTTTGGTACGCCGGCGATCAACTGCGTCAGCGGCACACCGACCCGTTGTGCAATCGCCAGCATTTCGGTACGGGCTTTTTCCAGCTCGCCTTTTTGTCGGGCCTTGATTTCTTGAACTGCTTGCGCTTCGAGCTTTTTTAACTCAGGCAATGATAATGATGAGATATCCATACGAACTCCTTGAAAGTACTACAAATTTTGGATGACGCCTGTATGTGACTTGAGCACGCATGCCAAGTGCAATTCATTCTAAAACATTTCGTTCGTGCTTTCGCAGTCTTCTTTCTCCTTGTACCATCGAAACACCTTGTTTAAAGGGGCCATTTCGACTGGAGCCATGCAACTGGCCCGGCAACAATCGTGGAAATCACCGTTGCCACGAAGGCCGAAGTATGGAACCACGATCCCCTTCTTTCGCATCGACCTGGCTTCTGGCCATGCTTCAGGGACAGACCTATGATGAGATCGCAGCGCGGTTCCGTGTAACCAAGTCGACGGTGTCCAAATCCGTCACCGATTTGGCGCGGGATCTACAGTCAGTCGTAGGTGTGATCGGCATCGACGAAGACAGTGCTCCCACCGCCCACGTGATACGAGCGCATGCAAAAGACTACCTGGAGGCGTTGGAACACTTCGTGCCGCTGGCGAAACAGGCCGCCACAACCTCACCGCCGATCATTACCCAGGCACACGTTGACCAGCTGGTGCTGCACACGGCACGGCATAGCCGCTGCAAACAGCGCGATATCGCCCTTCTCCTCATGCTTATCCATACCGGCGCACGTCCGAATGAGATCGCCAGATTGACCGTTGCCGATTACGTCGATGCGGCGGGCCAGCACCGCTCTCCTTCATGGCTGCCGGCAAGTGCCGCTTCGAATGGCATAGCACGCCCGCTTCTGCTTCGCGACGCAACAGTCCTGTACTGGCTCGACGCCTATTTGGCGTGGCGCCTGGCTGCTGGATTCGGTGTCAGCGATCGGAGCGAATACCGGGGACTCCAGGGCGAAAGTAGCCTGTTTCTCAGCCGGACCGGTGAGTCGTTTAGTTCGTCATCGACGAAAGCTGCTGCCGAAAAGGGGTTGCACGATGTCCTGCAGCGTATCTTCCGCTATGCCAATCTGCCTGGCCTGGGTGTGCTGTACGCGCGCCGCTCCGTCGCGCATCGCCTGCACGCCGACGGCTGCACACCCGAGGAGATCGCGTTTTATCTTGGGACACGCACCGGTGCCGTGCGACGCTTGCTGTCGACGAGTAGCCACAAGCCACCGCATCGAGACACCTCCGGCACTTGAATACGATCTGATCTTGCCATCGCTCGAACTACCTAGGTTCGCTCGCTCCGTAGCGAAGCGTCTGAGCAAGGATCACGGGGTTGACTCGCTACCGGCCAATGAGAGGATGGTTCATCGCTTATTTTTATGTGAAGGAGACCATCATGGATAAGGAAATCGTCAATCGCTCGCTTCCGCAAGGCGCTCCGCCAACGGTCCTTGGCGAACGGCCGGCCCGCATTCCCACGGGCGGCACGATTCGGGCCGGCATCAAAGTGCTGACCAAGGCGGCCGCGAACAATCCGCAAGCGAAGGCAATCTACGAGCAAGGGCTGGCCTCAAACTGTTCGTTTGAAGAGATCGGACAAAAGATTGCCGAGGCATTCCCGGACATCAAGACACCGCTGGTACCCAAAAATGTGGCCTGGTTCACCGTACGTCCGAATGACTTTCCCAATCCGGCCCTGGCAGCGCAGATTCTGGCGGCGTTTGGCGAAAATCGCGGCGACGGCGTCATCCGGCTATATCGTTTTCCAGTCATTTTCCCGGCCGACACCTGGCAATTGGTCATGCCACATGAACTGGCCGCCTGGGCGCGCAATGACAAGCGCTACTGGAGCGAATATGCGTCGGATGGCCATACGCGCTACTGCAAAATGTATGCCCCGGTTCGTTTTGATGAGCGCAGCCAACGCGTGGTGCGTACCTTCGGCGGGCGCCCAGTGCAACTACGGCCAGAAAACAATGGCGTCTGCGATCCAGAAAACTGTCCGGAATTTCAGAACCGGCAATGCAACCTGACCGGGAAATTCATTTTCTATATTCCGGGCATTGCCTCGATCGATGCTTTCGTCCTGCACACAAATAGTTTTTATGCCATGAGCCGCGCCATCGAGCGCTTTGAAACCATCTCCTTCATGCGCGGCGGCCGCCTGGCCGGTTTCCTCGATCAGCACCGCACGCCCTTCTATTTCAGTAAAAAGCTGCGCGATGTCTCGCATATCGATCCAAAAACCGGGCAATCCGTGCGCAGCGCACACTGGATCATCGAACTGGAAGCACCAATCGATGTCTCTTCCCTCCTGATCCAGCATGACGATGAAAGCGCTCTGCACCTGGCTGATCAGGCCGCCCATATCCTGCAGGGCAAAAACGAACAACAAGACGCGGCCTTAGCGTGTAGCGGTCCCGATGATGGATATGTCGTAACGCCGGAACAGGCTGCGGAGACCGGAGCATCTATACAGGAGCAGCCGGCCCCTGAATCCATGCAGTCTGCGTTACCTGCGCAGGACGCCCCATCTACCGACGATGAAGCGATCAGCACCCTGTTTGACCTGGCAGCGGCCTATGGTGTAGACCGGGATCGGTTTGGCCTCTTTGCTGACCGCCAATGGGGATCAGGCTGGAGGCGCAATGTAAATGGCCGCCAACGCGTGCTGGCGGAACTGGAACGCTATCAGAATGATCCGGAAGGCTTTTGTGACAAGGTCAACGCCCGCCTGCGCGCGTCGGACACGCCGTCATCCAGGCTGCGCGTGCCAACAGCGCCAGCCAAGGGAGAATAGTCATGCACATCGCTCATTTTTCCGATTTGCACTATGCAGTATCGACCTTGCCCGAGGTCGATAGGTGCTTCACCTATGCCGTAGACCAGGCAATCGCAAGACAGGCGGAAGTCGCCGTTATTACCGGCGACACCACCGATCATGCCCTGGATGCCCATTCGCCGGCGTTGATGGCGCTCGCGCGCCAGATCCGGCGCTTGGCCGATCATTGCCCGGTGCTGATGTTGCAGGGGACGTTTTCACACGAACCACCCGGTACGCTGGATCTATTTTCCCTGCTAGGGGGCCGTTATCCCATACACGTGGCCAACCGCCTGCAGCAGGTCATTCTCAACCGCCGGCGTGAATGGACGGCTTCCACACACTCGCGCTTCGATGCCAATGACTGGTGCGACTCGGACTGCGCTCTCCTCTGCTCGTGCGTTCCGACCATGAACAAGGCGAATTTGGCCGCCAGTGTCGGTGCGGAACAAGCCGGACAGGCCATGGGACACTATCTGACCGACCTCCTGGCCGGTTACGCGCCAGGCAATCTGCTGGCGCGCCAGCGGGGCATACCCACGATCGCACTCTCCCACGGTACCGTGATTGGCTGCATGACAGAACATGGGGTGCCGATGGCGGGAATGGACCATGAATTTACCGCAGGCGCGCTGTTTCAGGCACAGGCCAATGCGTTCATGCTGGGGCATATTCACCTGCATCAAGCGTGGGACCACAACGGACAGGTGATCGCCTACCCCGGCTCCATTGGACGCTTGCATTACGGCGAACAAGGCAATAAGGGTTTCCTGATGTGGGAAGTCACCGCGGACAGCGCTAGCTGCGAACTCGTCGCAACGCCGGTTCGCCGCATGCTGGAGCTGGCGTTTGCCGGGCCACCGGAGATGGATGCACTGCACCAATACGTCGCTAACCACCCCATCGAAGGCGCCTGGGTGCGTATACGCTGGCAGTGCCTTGAGGAGGAGCGCGCCACCATCGACCGAGAAGCGATCACGGCACTGTTTCGTGGCGCGGCAGGCATCAAGCTCGAAGGCCGCGTGATCCCGATCACCCGTGCCAGAGCGGAGGGAATAGCACGCTGCCATCAACTTGAAGAGCAAGTGCATGCGTGGGCACAGCAGGTCGATACGCCAGCAGCTCCCCTATTGGCGTGCCTGGCCCAGCTAGCTATCCACTCACCCGCCGACATTGCGATGGCTGCGCTGTCACCAGAAACAGTTGCTGGCGACGCTTGGACAAACCGATGCAATGCTTCGCGAAGCGGGGTTGAGCAGCCTTGAGGTGCGCATCCCCCGCTTCATACTCAAGATCAGAAGACACTTTGACCAGGAGAGATCATCATGCGCCCCCTTTCCCTCACCTTGACGGGCTTCATCGGCATTCGCGACGGGATGAACAGAGAAACATTGACGCTCAATTTCGAGCGCCTCACGGCCGGCGCCCAGCTAGTGGCCATCGTCGGCCCGAACGGACGAGGAAAAACCACTGTGTTAGACAATATGACGCCCTATGCGACGATGCCATCCAAGGCAGGTGCTGACGGCCTTGGTAGCTTTTCCTACTATGACGAGGTGTATTTGCCGGCCAACCGCAAGGAACTCCTCTGGGAAATGGGGGAACAGAGATACCGTACACAGATCATCATTCGACTCAACGGCAAACGCCGGAGCGAGGCCTACCTGCATCAGCTCCGCGCCGGCGCATGGCAGCCCGTGCAACTGCCGGACGGCACCGTGTCCGATGGCCGGATGGAATCCTACCAACGCTGCATCGAGGATATCATCGGACCAGCTACCACTTTTTTACTACGGCATTTTCAGCACAAAACAGGCGCCAACTGGCCCATTACCGCAACGCGGAAATCAAAGTACTATTGAGTGACCTGCTTGGACTGGAGCGCGTGCGTACCAAGGGTCTACAGGCTGCGGAGACAGCGAAACTGCTGCGCTGCGGGCTTTCCGGATTGCAGCAGGAGCGGCGCCTACTACTACAACAGATCAACGACAATCTCGAGGTATCACAGCAATTGAGCATGCCTGACGACGTGCTTGACACCCTACAACGCCGTAGGAAGGCAGCATTGGCAGAGCTGGATGAAGCCAAAAACTTCCTGGCAACACTCAAGGCGGAACAAGCCGTCGCTGCGACCTACGTGAACCAGCGCCAGCAGCTCAACCAAACACTGCAGGACCTGCGCGATCGGGTGCAAACACGCAATCAGCAAATCGACGAACGAGAACACGACCTCATCGCTGCAGGCCAGGCCATAATCCAACAGATCTTGCAGCGGCGGCACGAGCATGCGCAGGAATATCAAGCTGCAGTCAGCCGGCATGCGAACCTGCGGTTGCTCAACGCCGATCACCGACGCGTGACCCGCGCCGTTCACAGGCTGCCGATCCTGACACGCCTGCAGGAATACCGCAGCAATCATGCCGCAACCTGCCGTCAGTTGCATGATCGGCATATGGAAGCAGCCTCCCAGCGTGCACTCGCCATGCAAAATATCGATGCAATCAACAGGGAAATCGGTGAGGTGGTATGTCAAACCCGAGCATTGCACCAGCGTCTCTCGCTCACCGCCCTCGTTCCCTGCGCGGGAACCGCGCTACAAGGACAATGCCGGCTTCTCGAACACGCCCGCTCAGTCCGCCCCATCATTCCACAGTACGAGCGGTCCCTGCGCCGGTTGGAACACGCCCGGCGCCAGCAAACCGAGGTGCTGTTGCAACTGGACAAGCAAATCGCAGCAATGCCGGACACGGCAAAGCGCTTGGCGCGCGCACTACACCGCCTGGATAGAACTCGGGAAAGACGCTCAGCCAATCAGCAAGTCGCTGCGCGCACCAGCGAGATCGAGCAGGCACGGGACAGCATCGACGATGTGATCCGCCGGATTCACCTGCTCGCGCAGGCCGTCAACCATGAAACGGATACCGAAAAACAGGAAAAAGCACGCATCGACAAGGATCTGGCAGCCATTGCAGCTGAGCGCGCTCAGATCGCACAGGGTATTCGCATAGAACGTGAGCGTATTGAACAGCAACTCTCCGCTCTGCCTTTGCCGTTCAATCCGATTCGACTCGCACAGGCCGATCAGGAAATCGTTCATCGCACGGGTAGGCTGGCAGAGTGCGAAACACAACTGCACGAAGCGATCGGGCGCCAGCACCGCCTGACTGAGATTCAACGCCAGTTACTGGCCCAACGTCAAACGCTAGCATTGCTGGATGCCCGCATCGCTCATATTGAAGAGCAGACAGCAACCTGGTCTCTGTTCGCCACATGCATGGGGAACGATGGGGTCATCGCTTTGGCCATTGACGACGCGGGCCCCGCCCTGTCGATGCTCACGAACGATTTATTGATGGCGTGCTACGGGCCGCGCTTTACGGTATCCATTCGCACGCTGCTGGAGTCGGGCAAAGGGCAATCCAGGGAAGGATTTGACGTCATCGTGCACGACGCCAACACCGGCTTCGCCAAGAGCGCGTCCAAGATGAGCGGAGGCGAACGCGTCTGGATCAACGAATGCCTCACGCGCGCCATGGCCTTGTATCTGGCCCAGTCAAACAACCGGCGCAGCGAAACGCTCTTTTCGGACGAAGCAGATGGCGCCTTTGATACCGAACATAAACGCATGTTCCTTGCGATGAAGCGCCAGGTCATACAACTGGGTGGCTATCAACAAGAGTTTTTTATCTCACACACGCCAGAGCTGGCCGCATTGGCTGACGCCACCATCGATCTCATCTAGCCTGTTGCTTGCACATCAGGCACCATCACACCGCCCGGCAACCAGCCTGCCAGCGTGGTTTCATTTTCAAGAAAGACGGCATCTCACCGGCAGGCAATTCTTGTGCAACGCCTACGGCCAATCGCCGTCAACTCTCACGCCCGCTCGACTTCACTGCACCAGAATACGTCGGGAAATTTTACAGCTCGGCGTTTTATTCGTCTCACAACTATATAAACCGTTGATTAGTCGAGGAAAACTCGGGCGGCACGCAAATTGCTGAGTTCTGCTGTTGCCAGACGATGTCATGCGTTGTCGTCTCCTTTCCACTTCTCGGACGAGGTATCTGTGAAAAGTTTGCACATCCTGTCACGCCACATCGGGCATGGCCTGCTGCTCCTGGCATTGTCTGCGGGTATCCTCATCCCCGCGCCAGCTGCAGTCATCAATGTATCAACTACCAGCTCCCATGTCAGCGTCGGACAATCGTTCAACGTGCTGTTCGACGTACGAGGCCTCTCCAGTGCCCCCAATGACTCATTGAGTGGCTTTGACTTGGATATCGTCTTCGATCCGCTCACCGTGCGCTTGCTCAATGCCAGCTTCTTCGATCCCGCCAGTGGCACCAACCAGCTCGCATTCAGTGAAGCCGGGAGCTTCGGCTTTATTGGCCAAACCGCAATATCCGGCGGTGTCATTGACCTGTTCGGCATTTCTGGTAACAGTGCCGGGGTACTTGACGCCCGCCAGAACGATATTTTTCGCTTTGTAACCCTGACCTTCGAGACGCTGGCAAGCAGCCCAGGCACTTTCATCGGCGTCAATCTTGCCGATCCGGCGCTGCTGTTTACCGACAGCGGTGCCGGCGGGCTGCCCATTGCCTTCGATAACAGCAGCATTGGGATAGCGATCGGTCCCACGGCGGTTCCAGCACCATCCAGTTTTGCCCTCTGCATGGCTGGGATGATTGCCCTCCTGATAACAATGAGGCGCCGCCGTGTGGCCATCCTGCGGGCAGGCGGGATCAGCATCGCTCTGCTCACTTCGCTCGCCATGCCCGCACAGGCGCAGACCAGCACCAGCACCAGCACCAGCACCAGTACAACGCAACAACAAACGACACCGGTCAACCAGGAAGCCATCGATGGCGTCATCACGGCCATCCAAGGCCAGCGGCTCCAGGTACGCCTGAACAGTGGAAAATTAGTGTGGATGACAAGTACGACTTCCTTATCCTCTTCCCATGTCGGTAAGCGGCTCACTGGTATCGCTGTCCCTGCCGGCGATGGTCTCGTGCTCACCCAGGCCAGGTTCTTCAACTGAGCGATCTACTTCAACGGAGACAGCAATGCGATCCAACCTGACCATGTTAGTACTGAGTTTGTCGCTCGGGCTTTCCGGCCGTTCCGCGCTCGCTCAGAACAGCTCGCCATTCCCACCGCCAACGGAAACACTGGGTACCTATGTCGTCAATAGCGGTCCAGGACTTGATACCGGCTGCACCTTTCGGGGAGCGGGACCACTGCGCATCACCATTCCAGTGCCCAAGCTGATCAACGATCGGGAATTGAACGCCGATGGCACCTTGCGCGACCCGTCCCGATTGGTTGCCAACGGCGTGGTCTCGGCCCAGGCAATCATACGCTTTCCCGTGTACGACATTGATGACCAGGCCGCTCCCGGAGGCGGTATCGCACCGGAGGTTGACCGCGTGTCGTTCAATGCACGATTTAAAAAAGTACTGGCCGGATTTAATAATACCTGGACGGACGACACGATCTTTGTCCCGATCGAGGAGATCAGATTTGGGCAAAACAACACGCTGCAGATCGATATCGATACCGCGAACGCCGGTGGAGGAGAATACTGGTGCATGGCGGTCGACTGGGTATCGATCGAATTCGAAGCCACGCCCCCGTATATCCTGCAACACGGTATCAACGCCAATCTGACCACGTGGGATGAAGCCAGTGCAGCTGGTGTGCTCCGAGCACTCAATGAGCGCGGCGTGCTCTTTACGCGCTTCTCACTTGGCGCCGGCGCGGCAGGCAATGGCTCCGCCGCGGCCAACGCTATCGAACTGAACAATCTCATCACCACCTTTCTGGCACCATTGAAGGCAGATAAGGTCCATGTGATCGCCCACAGCAAAGGAGGACTGGATACACAAGCGCTGCAGGCACTTGGACCGGAATTTACCCTCGTTTCGTTGTCGACGTTATCCACTCCGCATTTAGGAAGCGTCGCGGCCGATCTATCCGTCGTTCAGAAGACCGCTGCAGATGAGAAACGCAATAGTGGCGCGGATCCGGATGGCTACGTTGCACAATACGTCGATACCTGGACCTTTGGCAAAGGACCTCAGTTTCCAGGCTTGTCCGACTTGACGACGTATGCCGCGACCGCCGCACTGAGTACCGGCCAGCGCGACAATATCCCCAACACCTACACCATTGGCGCCGACGCTGACCTCAATCATGACAATCTGTTGACATTCAATGAGTCGACGCCATTATTTCCCTATGAGCAGGTGCACTATGCAGCGATCCGCACCTGGCAAGTACTGCGTGACTTTACCTCTGCGCACATGACGTTATCCACCATCCCTGGCAAATACTGGGGTACCAGAACCGTACTGACCTATGTCGCGGTCGTCGCTCCGGCACCACAGCTCAATGACATTGTCGTCACGGAAGATTCCGCCAATCCCGGCTACGGCACGCCGGTGATCAACGTGGGCGCCAACCATTCCACCGTCAAGAGCGGCGCGAACATCGAGCGCATTCTAGACCTCACCATCCCGCTTAAATAACCTGGAGCTGCAATGAAGACGATCATACAAGCGTTGGTGCATGCAATGCGATGCGGGACAGGTACCTGGCACCTATGGGGGGTATCGTTCCTGCTTGCCGCAAGCATATCACTGTCGTATGCCCAGAATGTCCCGGTCGCACTCAATCTGCCCACCAGCGTAAGTGGCGATATCGTTCCCGGCATGACTGCGCTCGATTTGCCATTTGTCGTACAGGGCGCGGATGGTCTGGCGCTCGATGTCATCGTGCCTGTCAACGGTGCCAGAATGAGTCTGATCGCCCCCACCGGCGCCGCCGTACTGGTTCCCAATGATCCCCGCCTCACGTACCATCCTGGCAGCCAACTCACACCGCCCTTGCCCGGTGGCGTCTTCACCCTCTCCGAACTTCCCGCCCCGTCAAACGGCACATGGATTCTACGCCTGACATTCCCGGCCGCGCACAACAGAACCGTGGCCATGGCAACGGTGCGCGCCCGCTCGCGCTACCAAGTCGGCATCGCAATCGAACGTACGACCTTGCTGGCCGGCGAGGATGTCGCCATTGGCATGATCGTACTCGATAACGGCACACCAATCCGCGGTCTGCTCTCCTCGATCAGTGTTGGCCAGGGCACGCCGGGCCAAGCCATTGCCGCGCACGACAATGGACAGCAGCCTGACGGGCTCGCCGACGATGGGGTCTACACCATCGACTATACCTTTGCCACTGCCGGTACCTACGATATTCTTGGTTCAGTTGAAATCCAGACACCGGAAGGGCCGATACAGCGTACGGCAGTTTCGCAGGTTCGCGTCATCAATCCACTGCTCAGCGCGGGCAGCAGTGCCTTTAACGTCGTGCGTAGTGCTGGCAACTGCGTCAGCGGACTGCAAGTATTGCAAAATTTCAATGTGCTGGAAGCGGCCACGTATGCCACCTTAATACGGCTACGCGCGCCGAACGGCAAAACCATGGACATCCGTAAATCCAGACTGCTCCCACTGGGCGCCGCCAGCGTCACGGCGTTGTTCGATGCCAAGACGATTCGACAAACGCTGGCCAGCGACGGCCCGTACAGCGTCGCGCTGATTGAAAGCCTGCGGGTCGGCGCATCCGAATTGACCCTGGGTTTTCGCAAGCGCGATGCCGGGATGTTCAATGTCACGCTGGAAGATCTGTGTACGGAACCAATTGTCCTGCAACAGCAGCTAACCATGACACCAGTCATCGAGCAAGGCTACATTGCGTCGTTCGACGTCGCCTTCCCGATACAAGTGAGTTCTCCCGGCTTTTATCAGATCTCCTTCAAGGTTGTGGGACAACATGGAGAAGATATCGCCCTCTTCAATGCTTCGCGCTCGCTTGCAGCTGGCGTCAACACGGTTGTCGTCAACATTCGCTCCGAGAAATTCCTTGCCGTTGATGGGCCGTACCGGGCGATCTCGCTCGTCGTGGTAGGGGAGGCAATAGCGCGCGGCTCACGTCGATAGGAACCAGCGACACCTATTCCCGCTGGCAATTTTTGCCTAGTAAAAATGGCGATCTCAATAACGATGGCAGCATTGACGGTGCCGACATGGCATTGGTGACACAGTATCGGGGATTGCGGGCCGCTATTCCCGGCGATCGCAGGGATATCAACCACGACGGCATTATTGATATCAGGGATGCAAGGGCGCTCCAAACCTTGCGTTAATGGTGCACTTCTTCGTCTCTGGACATCGCGTCCTGCATGAAGGCGAGTCTGGACGATCAGGGACGATGAGCGACCTACCGCTCATCATCCCCAATACGTCTGCGTGCCCCCAGCGCTGCAGGTACATTGTATCAATGACTCACCATTGTCAGCATGGCCACTCAAGGCGCATACGCAAACCATGAGACAAGGCGCGCCACCCTACTTTTCCGCTCGCTCACTTTCAATTGACGCAAACGGGACCTCCAGCACATACCGTCCACGGTATTGGCACAATCGCATTTCCATCCACCGTGCGCACGGCATAACCGCATGTCGGCCGCCGTCCTGGCCAGACGGATTCCTTCCAGCCACAATTTCTGTAGCGACTCATTGAACAGGAACACCAGCGGCATTTCCTCTCGTCCGTCAAAGAAATCCTCGTAGCCCAAGTGTAGTGCGGCCTGAAATGCTTCCAGATACACTGGATCAAGGCTACCCGGGTGCCACCGGTCAGTTGCTTCCATGTATTGCCGCACCACGGCCATTCCGTGCACCTCATCAGTATCGTCCATCATCGCCTCCGTGACGTTCTGCCTCTTCGGCAGGATCATATTGACGCCTCCTTTGCAACTCCCTCAACTGCTCCACACTGTCGCTGATCGCTGCCTGCGCAAAACCCATCAACCAGGCGTCCCGCAGTCCGACTTCCTGGTTAAACAAGCGCGGCACCTGCTCATTGCCCCGCTTGTAGTCGTCATATCCCATCTCCTCGGCGCGATACAACATCACGCTCATCAAGTCGTGTCGCCGCCGTTCGTCGTAACGGATGTCAAGCGCACGGCGGTACTCGTGATAAATCAAACCAATGGTTATGTTGATGACTTCGTTCATGACAATACTCCTCAGTGCAAATGCCCGATCTCACCGCCAGTGGAACCTCCATGTACATAGCAAAGATCCTTTGCTGAACACAGATGCCCTGTCGTCAGGTCGCAAAAGCAAATGCACGTCCTGTTTGTTCGAATAAACTGCGCGCCGTCCCGGGTTACAACCCGCGTACCGGGAGGCAGCGCCTCTAACTGCTCGATGAGCGGGTCGACTTGTCCAGCTGCGCTGGCGCATGGTGTCCCACTCCTCTTCCAAGGTGAAAATTGATGTTTCATGATGACCTCCATGCTTGAGGGGATTGAAACGCCCTGGGCAATCGATGCCGGCACATGGCACGAGCCTGGACGAGGCCAGCCTTGTACAGGCTGGCAACTTGAAATCTGCTCGATGGATGACTATCCTGAGCAACACATATACGGAAAACGATCTGTGCTGGATGACGGATCTGATGAGGGCTGCAATCGGAGAAAATATGTTGCAACTTGGCGTACATATCCGCCTGACGTCGAGAGACGTCGAGCGTCTGCGCTACATCACCGGCTTCGAACCTGTCGGTATCAGAAGGCTCGCCGATCTCGACGCCTACGTCGAGCAATGCAAACAGCATTTACAGGGACGGGCTGACGAGACGCGGCTACTGCATAAGCTTATCGACGAGACGGTGGCATCGTGCCGCATGTCGGCCTGCTCAATACTTCACCGATAGCTGGCTTGCTAGGAATCCGCCCAGGCATCAGGCGGCTCCCAGAGATCACATCATCAGCAACAATGCTTATCCTTGAAGGGCGACCTCATCGCAGCGCTCCCAAATGCGATCGTGAATTAACGCCCCCTCCCCCAGCTCGCTTTGCCGAACGTCGAGATGCGCCGATATTGGCCTGTTGCCCAGCGTCAGCCGCTGCGTTGTCACGCAAGGGGTGAGCAATTTCTGACGGAGATACCCCTGGCCCGAATCCACCGGATTGGCATCCCCAGTGGTCAAGCTGCGTAGCTGAGCGCCAGCCTTTTCCTCGCGTTCCGGCAGACAGGCCAGGAAGATCGTTCCTGTCGACCTGCACAGCCTTGTAGCAAAGCCAAGAGGAGCACCGATCGCCATATGCATGACCCAACGGATCCCCGCTCCCATCCTTCGAAGGCGCACCTGACGCGCTTTTTCCCTTCGCAGCACATGTTTGCAGCGCAGGTACAGGCCACTATGCTGAAAGCGCAATTCACTGCTCTTTTCCAGATGCGCCACCAACTCGGCGGCAATCATCGGATCCGCCGCGTGCCGATAAAGGCTCGCCCAAACCCGTTCTTCTTCAACCTCGACCAAGGAGCGCCGCCGCTTTCCGGTCCTTACCTCTCCACCGTTTTGCATGATGTCCTCCACCAAAAACAAAAGGGAACGCCGGCATCCCATCGGATGCTGGTGCTCCCTCATCTACACACGCCTCGCTCCTTTAACAAGCAAACGAGACAATCTATTTAGCACTCCTCCTCATCTGGTAACGAATAACCACATGCGGGGCAATAAACGCTCCAATGTTGATTGATCGTGCCAGACTCGGCGCTTTCCCAGCTGTGATACCTGGCACGTTCATGCGAACATGCCGGGCACTCCGCCTCAAAGTGCTCATTGTCGAGTTCCATTCCGCCAGGCTCGACGCCCCTTCCAAATACCCTGGTTCCCATGTTGGTCTCCTCAGCAAGCGCCTTGTCTGGAATGTGAACCACTCCGGGCAAGGCACCGCATCAGCTGGGTTCGCCGCAACCAAAGCTTCGTCGCGATGTGAACAACACAGGCAAACAACGATCCTGTGCCCGACCTCAGGTACGGGAACCCACTGCCAGGATGACACTGAGTTGGCATCTGCGCGCGTGCAGAAGCGTGCGATATCCGAGAGTCGCCTGAGCTTGACCGGAGCAGTGCACACGCGACATGCACCTCCCCGCACACCTCACGTAACCCGGTGCCGCCGAGCAAAATGCAAAGCGGGTATGGCTGATCCTGTAGAAATTGTCGTTGGGACATGATTGCTCTCCAAAAAAGAAGGCACCATGGCCCCGCACGGGGACCGCGATGCCCCGCACACGAGAAGATATGCCTGGCTATCGTTAAAAACCGATAGGCAAGCGAAAGAAGGCCCACCATTCCTAAGAACAGGGGCCTAACCTGAGAAGTATCCAGTGAACTGTACTTCCTTGACGCAAACGATCCTCTGCTTGCGCAAATCAGCCTGGCAAGTGACCAGGCAAAGATCGGTTGCCGAAGCAACGTGTCGAAATCCTACTCGACGACTGAATGACGGGTGACGACCGCAACGCTCACCACGTGAGTGGCAAGATCCTGCCAGACATCCGCGATGGATGCGGCAGGAGCAATGTGAGAGCGATTCTCACAGAAAGCACTCTTATTTTTGCAGTAGTTATTGACGAATTCAAGCCGCACCAGGACGAAAGTTCACCGAAAATCGATAGTTCAAGGTTGCTCGATGCGTTCCCAGGCTGATCACCGATAGCGATCCGGACACAGTCATCGGCTGCAGTCACCCTTCGGCAACCGGATGCCTGTCAACCCGTTACTGCTGCGAAGAAGTTTGGAACGGTCGACTCACCTGCTGAAATACATCCGGGTCCGAAAAAATTATCTGCCTATAACAACCCGCTGCTTTGACGGGCACGTCGTTCATTCTCAAATCTGGCTTGTTTGCAGCAGTCTAAAGCGCTCATGCACCAATTGATTAAAACAGCGCATGAATTCTCCCCCATCGTCACAAGTCACGATCACATGCTTTTCCAGACGACCACATCGCGAGACGCGCCGCGTGTCAGCAATCACGCACGATGTGTGACTGAAATTGCAGATAACAAACGGCCGCCCCTCGACCGGCGCATCATAATAGGCTTGCGCCGCGAGACGGGCATCAGCCACCTCAATACCCTTGCTCCCGCTCTTCTCGATCACCGTGTAGGTGGATCCGGCCGTCCGGCATGCTCGTAACAACTGGCGGCTCTCCGCATTCAGTTCCATACCACCTCCCCCGCGCGCCTCCCCAATACCAGTTGTACCAAACTAGCTCCGCTGACTAGCACCACGTTGCTTCTGGCCAGATGGGGATACACGGCAGCACCGCTGCGCCCGGTATGCAGAAATAGTCCGGCCCCCACACCATGATGGCAAATGGCCTCGCCAAAGGCCGCCACGTGATGATGGTTCACATGGCCGCCATAGCGCTTCGACTGCACCGCACACCAGCCATGCCCCGGCAACCACACCTTGCCGTCAATCCCACCATCCCCGGAGTACCTCGGGTTGCGCAAGACAAATAGCCCGGCGTCTTCCAGGGCCGAGAGCACTACCTCTTCAAATACCAGCGGATCCACACTGCGCAAATAAGCCAGGCACCGTGCCGCGTACCCCTCCCCTGTGAACTGCCGCACCGCCCGTAACACCGCGCGCGATTGACCAATACGCCGGCGATGGTCAGGCAGCCGGCGCAGACGCACAGCATTGAACAACTGCGACGCACATCGAAACAGCATGCCGCTCACGCCGCGTGAACGGGCCAGAACGGCTTCATAGCGCTCGCGCGGCGCACGCGGCGCACGGGAGCCGCCAGGTTTTCCATCCTCGATTCGCTCTTCTTTACCATCACCGGCCACGGTGCGCTTGACCCACCGCGCACGCGGATGTCCTGACGACCAACGCTGCCAATGTCCCCGTTTCATGATGCCGCTCCCATTAAATCCACTTCATCATTGCGCCGGCCCACCGGCGATCCCAGATACGCGTTGCTGATCTGCCTCCGACAATGCCCCAGCTGCTCGGCCACCTGCCGATAGGCGTCCGCCATGACCTCACGATCGATCAACAGCTCGCCGCCCCGCACAGGCGGCTGCACCTGCGTGATATCAAAGTACAGATCACCGGCAAACTGGTGCCGCAAGCCATGCGGCGTAACGCCCAGGTCATTCTTGGTCAGCCCCACTGAACGCACCACATTCGAAAACAGGTCCAGCGACTGTTTCAAGGACAGTCCAGGATGGCCGATATGCCCCCAGTCCTGCCGGGCGAGACAGCGTGCGCGCGCCAGCGCTTGTCTCTGCTGGGCTGTGCGCACCGCGGCATAGCGCAGCCGGCCACCCTTCGTCCCACGCTTGATGCGCAAAAAACTAATATAGTGATCGGATCGAGGATGCTGGGCCGGCAAGGCATACGCCGGTACTTCAGCTGCGCGCGGGCAAAACATCACGGCCTCCTTGCGGCGCAGGCCAAAAGCGATCATCATCGCCAGCTGCCCTCCCACGTGGCTGTCAACCGCATCGACGGCGGCAATGACCTCTTCGACGGCAAGGCCATGGCTCTCCCACCCCTTGTCGATCAGCGCCCCATAGGACCGGCGTACCAGCGCCGGATCGCTCACATAGCTCTCGGCACTGCGCACCAGGCCCGGCTTGCCGATCCAGCTGGCGAAGACCCGGATAAAGCTCATTTGCTGCTGAATGTAGGCCGCGCTGCAGGGATACGCCCGGCGCGGTATGCTCATCGGCATGTCGAGCAACACATCTGCCGGTAACGGCTGCGCCGTCCAATACGCCATCAACGCGCGCACGTGCCGTTCCGCCAGGTTTTCAGGTACTGGCTTGAATCCCAATTTACGCAGTAACGCGAATATCCGGTACAAGCCCTGGCTGCGCGCCTGTCTGGTGCTATGCGAAATCCCCTTCCCTGCGCTGGCATGCTTTTCATTAAATGCGTCCAGCACCGCATCGAGCTGCTCCCTCCATTGTGTGTTGTGGGTCATGACTTCTCCCTCCCGATACTCAGGATTGTCGATTTGGCATGCTGCACTGTCCGGCGCGCATGCCCCCGGTGTGGCCTTCAACTGGCATCGGCGCCCGGCCTGCTGCGCCAACGAGGGAGATGTACTCTAGACATTCCAACGCGCTGTCCCTATCTCAGCGTCGATGGCGGATTTTCTGTTTGCCCGAAGGCGCGGTGTCTTAAAAATGCTCATGCGAATAACCAGCGAATTTCTCCTTCTGTGTTAGTCCCCGCGTCTTGCGCGAGCAGTGCGGCGCTTGCGCCACAAAGACATTTAGGTGCCCCGGCCACTCTCAATTGAACCAGGACCTTGCCCCTCTTCCCTCACGGTCATCCCATCAGCCCTACCACCAGGCCGCTTCGTGATTGCGCACTAACCAGGTTGATCGAAGCTTCTCCGGCAACGTCACAACAAGGCACCGCGATAGGCTCTTCGTACAGCAGGAAGATTGAATAGGTGATAAATCACTCTCCTGCGGTTCGCGGCCGCAGGCGATACATCGACACTACCAGGATCGTAAATTAGCGACGGAGCGCCGCAAGGCCCTCTCCGATTTGACAAGCGTCTCTTGACGAGAAATCACGCGCGAGCAGTTACCCCCGGCAGGGGCAGCCCGACCTACTTCTTCACTGACATACCACTCAACTCGACCGCAGGGCGCGGCCGACCAACTTCGCTTCGATAGACAGGTAACGACTGCAACGGCATACCACGCTTGCCAGCGCCACATTCGGAACGCGATGTCCCTGGAAGTGGGTCCAGACAGTCGTCACAGAATATGATCAGTTTTTTCGAATGTCAAGCCGATTTTCGGCGCTGAAAATTTGTGATTGAGGTCGAATTTATTTGGTAAGTGCTTCTGGCGAGGATTTCTCCCTATGAAGTACGCCGCGTCGTCATTCCTCTGATTGTAAATGGTATTGAACATCGGAACGGACTGAACCAGGTGCACAGATAAACAACCAACGTACGTCTGCGGTGCGGCACGATTCCAGCGCACATGCGATGCGTTCTCACGCCAGCAGATGCCAATATAGCTGCGCCGCAGCGCGACTCCATTCGTTCCCCAGCGCGTCTAAATTCGCACACACGACAAGTTCTGCCAAAAAAGCCGGGCATTTCCTATGGAGTACGTACCGCCCCGCTATTACTGTTGATTGCTTGCAGCAAACAGGAGGACGAAGTGGAACCCATCGTGCGAGCCGTGGACATTGGCCGGGGAAATACCAAATTCATTGCAGCGGTCAGTGCTGGTGACCTGCGCTGCGCGATGTTCCCGTCGCAGGCTCACCCATGTGAAACAGTCTATGAGCAGGAAACCTGGGGAGTGAAACGTCGGACCGTCTGCGTCCCGGTCGACGATCTGAACTATGAGGTCGGGCCAGACGCTCACCTCGCCTCCGACATCTTCAATGCCAATGTGCTGCAGCACGACAGCTACAGTGCAACGCCCGAATATCTGGCTTTGCTACTGGGTGCACTGCATTACATGCGTGTCGACCGGATCGATCTACTGGTACTTGGTCTGCCCGTGGCCACGTATAAGCTCAAGAAGCAAGTAGCGGCGCTGGAACGCCGCGTCACCGGTGAACACGTCCTGGCCGAAGGCAAAAAGATCACGGTCGCGCGCGTCAAGGCAATTGCACAGCCGTCCGGGGCCTTGATGTACTGCGGACTGACCCATGGACGCCTTGCTCAGATGCGCAAGGAACGGAATCTGATCATCGATCCGGGGCGGCGGACGTTTGACTGGCTGGTGACGCAAGGCATGCAGCAAATTGACAAGCGCAGCCATTCGGTACCGCGCGGCATGTTTGACGTGCTCCACTCGATCACCGAAGGTATCAGCCGAACCACAGGCTCTCACTACCGGGAATACGACGCGATCGATGTGGCGCTGCGAACGGGAAAAAAGCCGGTCATCTTTCAAAAGGAATACGACATTGCCCAGCACCTGCCGCTCGCGCAGAAGATCCCGGAGCAGGCTGTCGCCGAGATGCTGCACTACGTGGGCGACGCTGCCGACATCAACAATATTATTCTGGTCGGCGGTGGCGCCTTCTTCTATCGCAAAGCACTGAAAACCGCCTTCCCGCATCACGAGCTGCAGGAACTCAAGGATCCGATCTTTGCCAACGTCAAGGGTTTTCAGTTTGCCGGCACTGAGCTGGCCAAGCAGGCCGACGCGTCATCGGCTCGGACAGGTGGCACGGCGCCGCTAAACACGGCGACATAAACCATGGGCACACCTCTGACCATCCGCTTGAGTGTAGAACTGGAACGCGCGGACAACCCTCCCCTGTATGACGATCTCATCAAGTTCCCAAAGGGGCCGCGCCGCGTGAATCGGCTGCGCACACTGGCCTATGCGGGACTGGTAGTACAGCAATGCGGACAAACCGCATCGTCCATGGAGGCGCAGTGGCTCACTAGGCCAAGTAGTAAACCAAACACGCCGGGGCAGGATGCCGTTGTCGCCTTGGCATCGATGGAGCTTTTTGGCCCATCAAGAAGCGAATAGGAGTGAAACATGAAAAACGAAGAGCTACCTCGACTCAGTGCTAGCCAACTGGCTGAAATGGGGTATTGCGAACGCAAGATCGTCCTGGCCGACAGATTTGGCCCGCGCTGCTCGTCCGAGCGCGAGCAGGCACGAGCCTATGGAGAGCTTCAACACGTGACGTTCTTCATCGAAACATTGGACTTGGATGCCGCTTCACTAGCGCTCCCAAGCCTGCCGGAACGGGCGTTCATCAGGCCCAAGCAATTGGCTACACGCACTACCAGACTCCACAGGCGGCTGTACCAAATAATGCCGGCATGGCTATCGGCAGCGTACAAGATGCGCTTTCACATGGTGAGACCCGCTCGGAAGGTGTTTTTGATATTACGCGAACAACTGTGCTGGCCGCGACATCGACAAGCGCACAAGAGGCGCCAGGTGCCACTTCGCCTTGTCGCACGCACTCACGAAAAAAATGAGCACTTCCACAGTTCTATCGATCCTCTTGCATGTGGGTTGGGTGCTTCTGTTGCTCTGTATTGTACGTGGAGTGAGACGGCATGCCAGGTGTCGAACGCGCCCCAAGTGGTTCCCGGACGAATTGCGTTACGCCAGCCTGGCTTACGCAGAGCAAACTTTCTCACTCGATCACCCCATCAAACTCATCGCGCGTGTTGATCGGGCCTATCGCCACAAAGGAAGACTCACGTTGATGGAGTACAAAATCCGTCGTCTTGAGCGCGTGTTCATGTCGGACGTGATCGAACTCTCTGTCCAAAAGATGATTCTGGAATTGGTAAGCGGAGCCAAGGTGAATAATTATGGCTTTGTCGTTGTTCAGCACCCTGAGATACCTGAGCGTAGAGCCATGAAGGTTTTCTTACTCAACCACAAACAAATTACCGCGCTTTATCACCGCAGAATGGCTTTATTAAATCAAACGATTTCAGCCGACCACGCGGAATCGTCATCACAGTGTCGCCGATGTGAATTCATGAGAGAGTGCAAAACATATCCTGAAAGTACGCCGTAGGCCATATGGTGCTCAGAGAATACCCTCTGTGAATGCCTCACGTGTTGATGCTTTCACTGGACGGTCAGAGTTTCTTGCGAGCGATAATAAATGGGATGAACTGCGATTTACTGATATGGCGCATAAAGAAGATGCCTCAGCCTGACTTTCCCCAAGGGGTTCCGTATTATGAACTCGATGACATGAACCGCGCGCTTGAACACCAGCAAAAGGGAAACTGAATGGACTTACCTTCCAATGTAAGCAAGCAGATCGATTTGCTATCAGAAATGGGCAATGACCTGGCCGATCAAGGCGAATTCACCCAAGCAGCGGAGAGATGGAAGCAGGCCCTTGATCTGCTCCCTCCGCCGCAGGCTGACTGGGAAGCGTATACCTGGCTGAAGGCGTCGATCGGCGATGCGCTCTACCAACTTGTGGACTTTTCTGCGGCGCGCGAGGCATTGTTCGACGCGCTCAATGGTCCTGACGGCCAGGAGAACCCGTTTGTGCATTATCGCCTTGGACAGACGGAACTGGCCTTGAAAAACGAAGAGGCAGGCATTTCAGAGTTGCTCAAGGCGTACATGCTCGACGGTGAGGAAATCTTTACCGAGGAAGAGGATGGGCACATCTTTTTGCAGATACTTCGGGAAGCCGGGCTAACCAGTTAGCAAACATGGTGAATTGTGTCGGGGTGCCAAATGCGTAAAATTCTTATGATCGTCGTCGTCCTCCTACTCGCGAGTATCGCGGGATTGTTGGCGATGGACAGATACGACAAGCATGTGGAAAAACAAAGGCAAAAGGCGTTCAACGAGAAGTTTTTGAAATAGTAAAGCGGCACGACGCGGGATGTCGCCATGATCGGTGAACTTCCGCCAGATCAATTCCATGTTGTGGTTGAGAGTGACATGGATCGGGCGCGCCTGATGTGGCTCGTCAACCGTATTGGCGAGGCCAAGTTACGCAAGAGCGTTGCCAAGTGCCATGCTCGTTGCCCCGAATGCAAGCCCTTCGTCTCAATCCTCTCATCAAGGCATGGACATCGCTCAACCGGCGCCAGAAAACTGACAACACTCACTATGACTAGCTGTTACTTGCCGTCAAGGCGGTGCGTCTCGCGGAAAGCCATTTCGATCGCGGCCTTCAGTTCGGGGCTATGGCCGGGCAAATACGATGGCCAGGGCACGAAAGGCGTCGAGGACATGACGCCAAGCGAAATCGAAACGGGGCAGCGGTAGTCCGCTCCAGTGCTGGTCAGGCGCACCAGTACCATCTGCTCACACTGAACGTCTTTCACGCCGAGCGCGTCGGCAGCAGCCTTTCCGGAGCTGTTAGGATCGCTGAAAAATGTCATGTGGTCAACCGCTGTGCCGGCCATGTATCCCCCCAAGACCACAAACACCAGACTCAAGCCGGAGCTCCATCCTGATTTTGTTTTATCGCCGCCACTGCGATAAATCGAGTAAAACTGCCATCCGAAGGCGAACATGCTGAGAAGGCCGAATACAAGCGCGGCCATCGGTACCCAGTTACGCGCATCACCTGGCACGCCTCGGCTGTTAAGCGGAGAAAGGTAGACTGCGTCCAGAAAGGCCAGCATAAAACTGAAGAGGGCGAGCACGTGGAAGATGGGCTGGCGGCCGCTCATGAGCGTTCGGAACATCGCGATAATGTGGGCCCATCCAAGTAACGTAAGGGCGAATAGAAATGGCATGGTGGATTGATTGAGTATTGTGTCAAATCGCCGAGGGCAGTTGCGACTACGGCACCCCTCTCATGCTTTGGACCGTTTCTCCTTACGGAGGCGCTGCAACGCCGATTTGAAGCCCGTCATCGACAAGTCGAAACCCTGGTCATTCAGGGTCAGCAACACTTTTTCCAGAGTGACGCCTGATTGCAGCGTGGCCTCAACCACAGGGAGGATTTCACGCAGGCGCGCAGTATTCGACTTGCCTTCATTCGTTCTGCTCAATTCGGTTAATGCATCCACAATGTTTTGCGGTTGTGTAGGGTCCATCCAATTTCTCCTACTGATAGTTGCTATCAGGCTCGTTACCGCCGCAGCCTAAGCCGTCCCTTCCGGATACCGCGCCGCTGTCATCGCTCATGCGGCATCCAGCGTGGCCGTGGGTGAAATCGGCCTGTCGCACAGTCGCTGCGGCGGGGACAAGGCCGACCGGAGCGAGGCTAAGTCCACCGGCAACATGTTCACCGGACTGAGTGTATGGTCGTGAAACACAGTCGATACCATGCCGTCCAGTCCGGTCCGGCCGTTCCTGACTGAGGGTGGCTCCCGACTTAGCGCCATCGCGCCGCTCACTGCAACTGTTAACTACCTCGGCGCCAGGTGGCCATACAACTCGTGTGTCGGCGCCGTCGATGGCCATCTTCTCCACGTCGTTTTTGAAGCGCTTGAATTTTTTCAGCATCTCGTTGCCCAGCGGCACACCGTTGTGGGTATGCTCCAGCAGTTCCAACAGTTGATCCCTCGTAGCATCGAGGGTCTCGATGCGACTTGAACGGAGACGCTTCGCGACTTCGTGCACTGGACACGTGCCGACCCAGTACATGCGGTAGTGCTCGACAATGTCAAGGGCGTTGAGCACTTCACGCACCTGGCGGCGAGCCTTACGCGACAATGTACGTCGGTCGTGCGCCCGGTAAGCCATGTACGCAACGCCGGCAGCCGCTGCGATACTACAGGCCCCAAGGGCCAGGCCGCTCCGGTGGTTGCCCACCCACTCGATCAGCTGCGAGAACGGGCTGGGGCGAATGTCCTCTTGTTGAGCCAGTCGACCAAATATCAATCCGATAAACCCCCTCCCGAATACTGTTGACAACACTATCGGTACCGCGGCAAATAAGTTTTCGTCACTCGAACGGCCGGTCATAACGCGAAAAAACATGACACACATGTGCCCCAGGCCGACCAAGCATATGACGATGCTCAAGACGTCCAATATCTGCCATATCGCCGAACCAACCCCACCCATAGCGGATACAGCTAGCGGCTGGGCGATCACGGGATCCGTCACCAGCAGGAGCAGTGACAGGTATGAACGCCTACTCATGTTTATCTCCGACAATCTGCCCTGAGGAAGCCGGCTCTATCGTCAACAGGCCCAACTTGGCGGCCTTGGCGGCGACGGAATCGCGGCGGCGAATATCTGCAAGATGCCGTTCAGGATGGACGGCCGCGCGCGCACTCGCCATGTCGCTCAGGGCAGCAGCTGTCGCCTCCTGACGATCGACCTTGCGATCGAGCGCCTCGAAATCTACGCCGGGGTTCTGGCCGACATTGCCGATGGTGCGCGCCGCATTGGTTTTGGCCTTGGCAACCTTGCTGCGCGCTTCAAGCAGGGTGGCGGCCGTATCGCGCTGTTGCTTCTGCATGCGCAGCTCGGCAAGCTGTTGGTTCAGCACGGTGAGCGACGGTGCCAGGTCGTTGGCGTTCTTCTCATACGCCTGCGCGCGCTCCTCCGCCAGCACCTGGTTATTGATCGCACCCAGAGCCTCCTCGCGGCGGCCGTCGTTGGCCGCCGTGCGGGCAACTTCGTCCCACTTGTTTGCGTCCTTCAAGGCGGTTTGATGGTCCTTTCTCATCAGGCGCAATTCGGCATCGACGGCAGCTATGCTGTCCTCCGCCTTGCCGATCTGTTGCTCCAGTTCGCGCACGCCCTGACGCGCCATGCGTCCGACATCACTATTGTTATCGACGACATCATGCAGCACGCCGGTCAGTTGTATCCAGATTTTTTTCAGCAATCCAAACATGTCGATTCCCCCTAATAACGAGCATCTGTACTTCGCTATAGTTGCATCCAATGTGCATCCATAGCGAATCCATCGTGCATCCCACTATCTGCAAAGTCAATCCTCAATCCTGTAAAAACAATGCTCTTTGCGATGGATCAAGGCTCACTTTCTCGTGAGAAATCTAAGGACGTGAAACCGTAGCGGAAGGGAGATGAAAATGAGGGTGGAGCTTGCGACGCAGGCATGGCACGGTTGGCATCCGTGCGCCCAGATAGGGGATGGACCAGGCATGGAACGATGGTGAGCCTTTGAAAAGTAGTTTTATTGAGTATTTTCCTCAAACTGGGCACTGATTTCGAAACATACCTGCGGCAAATTCTCCGACCAGGCCAACAGCCAGGAGGTTGGCCTTGGCGACACTTACCGACTTTAGGAACGCTCCAAATATCCGGCCACTCATCTTGGGCTCAAACCCAGTTCTGTTATCCGCCCAGAACGATTTTCCGATTCAAAATTCGGGCTTTGGCCCTATAGGCGCATAACCACCAGAACTGCATTGATAGTCCCACCCACAGTGCTCAGAACAAACCAAAATGGTCAGGTTGTGTTCTCGAACATTCTTGTAGCGCGCCGCACCACACCGAGGGCACTTGCAGCTCGAACTGAAGTTTGCGCAGCAACAAATATGAAATGATGCTTCCCTATTTACTCTCTTGCACCATCGCAACTATTAGTTTCAATTCAAGAAATTCATGGACCTTGCAGTTTTTGACGTTCTCAGCCTATACTGTGTTTATGTACAGTAGTTTGAGACTAATCAATAACCTCGCTCGCCAGTCGCCATGCTTTCACCGCCCCTTCAACGCACCAGCACCACCGCATTGGCCAATAGCGCCCTGCTGCGTGACGTCTGGCGGGCAAGTGAACTGAGTCGAGGAACAAGCAGCACCGTCACTACCGGTCACAGCGCCTTGGATCGCGAGCTTCCGGGCAACGGTTGGCCGCAATCGACCTTCACGGAGTTGCTAGTTCAGCAAGCTGGTATCGGGGAAATGCACTTGTTACGGCCAGTGCTGGCGCAATTGTCGCAACAACGTCGGATCGCCCTGGTGCAGCCGCCGTACTTGCCCAACTCCGCCGCCTGCAAGTTCATGGACCTGAGCTGCGCGAACCTGCTCTGGATACGCGCCCCCAGCACCGCCGATGCGCTCTGGTCCACGGAGCAGATCCTGCGCAATGGCAGCTGCGGTGCGGTATTGCTGTGGCAGACGAATATCCGCGACGAAGCACTGCGGCGCCTCAATCTGGCGGCACAGACCACCGAGACGTTCTTCTGGCTGGTCCGGCCGATGAGCGCAGCGGCAGATGCGTCACCAGCGCCGTTGCGCCTGGCATTGCGCCCTGCCGCCGGTGGCATTTCCACTCACATTGTTAAACGGCGTGGCCCACATCATGAGGCGCCACTCTTTATCCCGCTGGCTGACATGCCGGCCCGTCAACGATTTTTGGACGATCAAAATGCGGTTCTGGTTCAGCGTACACCTCCCACTGTTGCCTCTCGAATGCCTCAGGCCGCGCTGGTGTGAGCCGGGGCCGTATGCGGTGGTCGACAAGGGCCGCATTATCACGGTCTCGCAACAAGCCTATGCCGAAGGCGTGCGTATCGGCATGCGCCCTGGCGGCGTGGCGGCTGTCTCGCCAGATACCGCCATCCTGGAGCGCAGCCTTGAGCGTGAACAGATCGCCAGCAATGCCATCGCGCTCGCCCTCCTCCAGTTCACCCCGGAAGTGACGCATGCCGGCGACTTCAGCCTGCTGCTCGACGTGACCGCCAGCTTGCGCCTATTTAACGGACGCGCCGCCATCAGCCGGCGCATTCGCGCTGCCCTGCAAGCGCTTGGGGTGACTTCACAACTCGGCACGGCGCCGACGGCCATGGGGGCCTGGCTGCTGTCGCGCTGGCAGCCCGCCAAACGCCAGATCATTCTGCGGCGCACCGTGCACATGCGCTCACTCGAGCGCCAGCTCGATCGCATGCCCTGCGCGTATCTGCCCGGCACGGCAAATCACCTGGAGTGGCTCACCGACATTGGTGCTGATCGTCTGGCGGCGCTACGGCGCCTGCCCCGCCCTGGCATTCAACGCAGGATGAACAAGCAAGTGCTCGATGAGCTCGACCGTGCCTATGGGCTCGCTCCTGAACTGTTTGCATGGATCGCCATCCCCGAGACCTTCTCTGCGCGCATCGAAACCTTTGACCGGATCGAACACGCTGATGCCCTGCTGGACGGCGCCACTGGCCTGCTGCAGCAATTTGTCGGCTGGCTGGTCGCGCGCCAGCAGGCGGTGAGCGTTTTTGTTCTGCTGCTGGAGCATGAGCGCGGCAAGACTGCGATCCCGCCCACGCCGATCGAGATCGGATTGGCGGAGCCGACCTGGCGCGATGAACACCTGATACGGCTGCTGAAAGAGCGCCTGGCGCGCACGGAACTGGTAGCCCCGGTCATCGCCCTGCGCCTGGAGGCGCGCCTGCTCACCGCAATGGCACCGCCGACACAAGACCTGTTTCCCGAGCCGGGCGGCAGTCCCGCCGATTATAAACGTCTGCTGGAATTACTCAGTGCCCGTCTTGGCAGCGACAACGTCCTCTCGCCTGTCGAACATCACGACCATCGGCCGGAGGAAAGCAATGCCTGGGCTGCCGCCACCGAAAAGCGCAAGGCGGTCAACGCCGAGGATGAGGCGTTTGAGCGCCCGTTCTGGCTGCTACCTAAACCCATCCCGCTGCTGCTGCGCGGCGAACGTCCCTTCTATGGTTCCCCACTAAAAATGCTCAAGGGGCCGGAACGCATTGAGGCCGGCTGGTGGAACGATCAAATCGCGGCCCGCGACTATTACATCGCGCAAGGAAGCGATGCCACCTGCTACTGGATCTACCTGGAGCGGATAGTCGACGGCCGCTGGTACCTGCACGGCATGTTCGGCTGATCATGGACAAACTGCCAGTTTCCACGCTGCCCGACTATGCCGAGCTGCAGTGCATGAGCCATTACTCCTTCCTGCACGGCGCCTCTCCGCCCGATCAATTGGTGGCGCGCGCGGCCCAGCTGGGCTACCAGGCCATCGCCGTGGCCGACGAGTGCTCCCTGGCAGGCGTGGTCAAGGCGCATGTGGCCGCGCGGGAGTGGAACATCCACCTGATCATTGGCAGCCAGATGAGAGTGACCCCGGAAGACGGCACGCCAGCTTTTATCGTACTGATCCTGGCCATGGACCGCGACGGCTACGGCAACCTGAGCGAGCTCATTACCGCTGCGCGCACACGCGCCGACAAGGGGAGTTACCTGGTGTGGCCGCGCGACATCGCCAACCCCACCGTGCCTCTCGCTCACTTAAAAGGGCTGCCGGGCTGCCAGCTCATCCTGTGCCCCAAATATAACGCCCCCTATGAAGAGATCGAGCGGCAAGCCGAATGGCTGGTGCGCAGCGCACCGGGCCGCGCGCGCGTCGCTTTGACGTTACACCACCGCGCACAGGATGACCGGCACCGCGCCATGGTCGAAGCCATCGGCGCCGAGTTCAGCCTGCCGGTGGTGGCCACGGGCGATGTTGTCATGCACCTGCGCTCGATGAAAATCATCCAGGACACCATGACTGCGATTCGTCTGAATACGCCGGTGGCGCAATGCGGCTATCAGCTGGCTTCGAATGCCGAAGCGCATCTGCGTTCGCGTTTACGGCTGGGTAACCTGTATCCGCGCGACGCCCTCGATGAAACCCTGCGCGTGGCCCAGCGCTGCACCTTCTCGCTTGATGAACTGCGCTATGAATATCCAGGCGAGATCGTGCCCGAGGGGCAGACCCCCGCCAACTACCTGCGCGAACAAGCCTATATTGGGGCGCACTGGCGCTACCCGCACGCCATTCCAGACAACGTGCAGGCACAGCTCGAGTATGAGCTGGATTTGATCGGCGACATGCAGTACGAACCGTATTTTTTGACGGTATTTGACATCGTGCGCTTTGCCCGCTCGCAAAAATCCTCTGCCAGGGGCGCGGATCGGCGGCGAATTCGGCTGTGTGCTACTGCCTCGGCATCACCGAAGTCGATCCCTCGCGCGGCACCCTGCTCTTCGAGCGCTTTATCTCACGCGAGCGCGATGAACCGCCCGACATCGACGTGGACTTCGAACACCAGCGGCGCGAGGAGGTGATTCAATACATCTATCGCAAGTACGGCCGCATGCGAGCAGCCCTGACTGCCGTCGTCATTTCCTACCGCCCGCGCAGTGTCCTGCGCGATGTAGGGCGCGCGCTGGGCGTGGATCTATCGGTGGTCGACAAGGTGGCCAAGGCCTCGCATAGCTGGGGCGGGCGGGCTGACCTGCAGCAGCGTCTTACCACCTGCGGACTCGATCCGCACTCCCCGATCGCCGAAAAATGGGCAGCAATTGCCGAGCGCCTGATGCGTTTTCCACGTCATCTTTCCCAGCATCCGGGCGGCTTCGTCATTTCGCGCGGCCCCCTCTCCCGCCTGGTACCGATTGAAAACGCCGCCATGCCCGAGCGCACCGTGATTCAATGGGATAAAGATGACATCGATGAACTGGGCCTTTTAAAAATCGACATTCTGGCGCTGGGCATGCTGTCGTGTATTGCCCGCGCCCTGGCCTTGATCTCGGAGCAGCGTGGCGAGCGTTTTGAACTGGGCGATATTCCCCATGAGGATACTGCCACGTACCAGATGATCTCTAAAGCGGACACCGTCGGCGTGTTTCAGATCGAATCGCGGGCGCAGATGTCGATGCTGCCGCGCATGCAGCCGCGCGAGTTCTATGACCTCGTCATCGAGGTGGCGATCATCCGGCCAGGGCCCATCCAAGGCGGCATGATCAATCCGTACCTGCGCCGGCGCCAGGGTCTGGAAGCAGTGACCTATCCAAGCCCGGAGATCGAGGCGGTGCTGCGGCGCACGCTCGGGGTGCCGATCTTCCAGGAGCAGGTCATGTCGATCGCCATGACGGCGGCGGGATTTACGGCAGGTGAAGCCGACCGCCTGCGCCGCGCCATGGCCGCCTGGAAAAGAAAAGGTGGCCTGGAACAGTTCGAAGATCAACTCATGAGCGGCATGGCCGAGCGAGGCTACAGCATCGAGTTTGCCTCGTCGATTGTTGGCCAGATACGCGGCTTTGCCGAATATGGTTTTCCGGAATCCCATGCGCACAGCTTTGCCCTGCTGGCCTATGCCAGCAGCTGGCTCAAGTGCCACCATCCCGCCGAGTTCCTGGCCGCCCTGCTCAACAGCCAACCCATGGGGTTTTATAGCCGTTCATCCCTGGTGCAGGACGCGCGCCGGCACGATGTCGAGGTAAGACCCGTCGATGTCTGCGCGAGCGGGTGGGACGCATCCCTGGAGCCGATGGCGGACGGCAGACTGGCGGTACGCCTTGGTTTAAATAATATCAACGGGATGGTGAAAGAGGCGGCCTGGCGCATTGAGGAAGCCCGCGCTGCAGCCCCTTCAAAAACACACGCGATGTTGCCATGCGCGCGCAACTCGATGCGGGGGATATGAAGGCGCTGGCGTCAGCCAACGCCCTGGTAGCGCTGACGGGCAACCGGCGCATGGCCATGTGGGATGCCGCGGCGAGCGTGCCGGAGCGGGATTTGATGCGTGCGACGACCATTGCCGAACCCGTGCTGGAGCTGGCGCCGCCCACGGAAGCCGATGACATCGTGGCGGACTACCGGCATGTCGGCCTGACACTGGGCCGTCATCCACTCGCTCTCCTGCGTGAACGGCTCAACAAGATGCGCTTTGTACCGTCGGATATCCTGAACACCTTCAGCGATGGCCAGCTGGCCAGGGGTGTGGCATTGTTACCGTGCGGCAGCGGCCGGAGACGGCCAAGGGGGTGATCTTCCTCACCCTGGAAGATGAGTTTGGCACCATCAACATCATTGTCTGGCCCACGCTGGTGGAAAAGCAGCGCGCCGAACTGATGAATGCCTCACTCTTGGGGGTGTACGGTATCTGGCAATCGAAGAGTGGCGTGCGCAACTTGATCGCCAAGCGGCTGGTCGATTGCTCGCATTTGCTCGGCCAGCTTGACACGAAGAGCAGGAACTTTCACTAACGAGTGTCCTTGCGCAATTAATGATGGCAACAAAGTGCGTACAGCAATCGTAGCGATTCAATCCGCATCCTCTGCCTGGGACAGTGAACAGCCCATTCAAAGCATATTTCCCGGCCACGGACACGTGCAGTTTGCCAACCGTTATCCCTGGCGGTCACGTCTTATACTGTGAAGCATGCGTGCAGGGATCTGGGCAGGCATGAGGACAAGGCTCCGGTCAGCCAAGATTGGCCAAATTGCGAGTGAGATAGTCATTAAACATCGGAACAGTGAATGCGATGTCTCCGTGAGATGGGCTGTAGATCATTCCTTTGCTTATTATCTGGGCACGGCGCGGCCCTAGGCTTTGCGAGGATTCACCGAGCGCGTCGGCCACATCTGAAGAGCGGTATGGCCCGTTCCCTAACCTTGCCATAGCGATGACATACTCGCGCTCTTTCGGAGTTAATCGATCGAAACGCACCTTAAAAAGCCTTCATCCAGACGCTTCAGGGTAGTTGCTTCTGCCTGTCTTGCGTCATGAAGGGTGATCGTATCCCCGACGGCAAGGTTCCAGGATTGGTGGCCCCATTCCTGTAAAAAGTAAGGGTAGCCTTTGGTTTTAAGGAATATTTCGGTTAGAGCCCCCTCATCAATCACTGCACCTTCTTCATTTACAGGTTGTCGGATGGCTGCCTTGGCATCGACTTCAGACAGGGCACCGACCTCTGGGAAGTGGAATAATCTCTCTGCATAGGATTTGGCTTCGCCAGATAATGCTGCTACTTGGGGTAATCCGGCACCGAAAAACAAGACGGGGAGCTCACTCTGATTGATCTTGTGGAGCGAAACGATGAGAGCTGCCAGATCCTTCTGGCTAAGGTACTGGAGCTCGTCAATGAGGAGCGTCCAAGCCTTTCCTGCGGCTTTTGCAGCTTCGCCAATACGTACGAACAACTCAGGAAGATCGTTCTCCAGGTCGCCACTGTCTGCTACTCCTACTTCGGGATCGACGGAGATTGACATGTCTCCGTATTCAAAATTGAACACAGCGGCAAAGGATCGTAGCGCACGCAGTGCCTCGTATGCTTTGCCTTTAGCATTGTCGATAAGAGAGAGCTTGCGTAGCACCTGATGTACGCGCGGCAAAAGCAATTCTCCTAGCGGCTTACTTTCCGGCGCTTCGATGCTGGAAGTTAGATGGCCGCGCTCGTTGGCCATGGTCTCAACAGCATTCAGAAGTACGGTTTTACCTACGCCACGAAGGCCCAGGAACACTTGAGATCGGCTAGGTCTTCCAAGCAGGGCTCGATCGATAGCCACGCGCGCATCATTGATAATCGCCTGTCGCCCTGCGAGTTCCGGTGGGCGGCTACCTGCGCCGGGTGCGAAAGGGTTTTTTACGGGGTCCATGCAAACCTCCATTGATAGGAAATTCTAGTAAAGTATAAGGTCTTCACGTTATACATGCTTATACTTTAGTAGATTTTGTTAGACTTCTATCCTTGTAGAAAGTTCCAGCGGGCTTCTTTTTTCATCGGTACGGATTAGCCTTTTCGGCCATAAGCGATGGCGAAGATGTTATATCCGACTGATGCAGCCGCAGCCGCAGCGAGCTTGTGTTGCAGGTTCACGTTTTGGAGGTTGATAGCGATGACGTCGTCAACGTCTACATGGTGAATCGCCACCGCTAGTTTAGCCAGTCCTGATCCATAGTTCTTGAAAGATGAAAAGCCGATGGGTCGTGTTGGGCCTGGGTGTCCTGCCAGGGTCGTGGTGTGCGATCTCGTCGCTGCCTAATCCAACGACGAGATCGGGTCTGCCCTCCCCTGGCGATCCCTTGGCACGTTGCAAGACAGTGCCGCCAATCCATAAGCGAGAAAGATAATCATGTTGGATAAGCAATGGTGGCATAACGCCGTCGTGTATCAGATCTACCCACGTAGTTTTCAAGACAGCAATCACGATGGGGTCGGTGATCTGGCCGGCATCATCGGCAGACTGGACTACCTGCAACATCTGGGAATCAACCTGATCTGGCTGTCGCCGGTGTACCGGTCGCCGATGGACGATAACGGCTATGACATCTCCGACTATCAGGATATCGCCGCTGAATTCGGCACATTGGCCGAGATGGAGCAGCTGATCGCAGAGGCGGCCAAGCGCGACATCCGTATCCTGATGGATCTTGTGGTCAACCACACCTCTGACGAGCATGCTTGGTTCGTCGAGGCGAAGAAATCCAAGGATAGCCCCTACCGTGACTACTACATCTGGCGCAATGCAGGCGCCGATGGCTCCCCGCCCGACCAGCAATGTTCGTATTTTGGCGGGAGTGCATGGGAATACGATGCCGCCAGCGGTGAATATTACTTCCATCTGTTCTCGAAACGACAACCGGACCTGAACTGGGAAAATCCCCGAGTACAGGAAGAGGTGCATCGCATGATGAACTGGTGGCTGGACAAGGGCATCGGCGGCTTCCGCATGGATGTGATCGATCTCATCGGCAAACAGGTCGACCAGCAGATTATCGCCAACGGCACACAACTGCACCCGCTGCTGCAGCAAATGCACCAAGCGACCCTGGCCGCACGCGATGTAGTCACGGTGGGCGAGACGTGGAGCGCCACCCCGGAGACCGCCAAGCTGTATTCCGACCCGGCGCGTCAGGAGCTATCGATGGTCTTCCAGTTTGAGCACATCACAATGACCCACGATGCCAAGGAGGGAAAATGGAAGCCGCGGCCGTTCGATCTGATCGAATTCAAGCAGATCATCAGTAAGTGGCAAACCAAGCTGGCCGATGCCGGCTGGAACTCGCTGTTCTGGAATAACCACGACCTGCCGCGCGCCGTATCTAAATACGGCGATCCCGGCCGCTATCGGGTCGAGTCGGCCAAGATGCTGGCCACCGCGCTACATTTTCTCAAGGGCACCCCTTACGTCTATCAAGGCGAGGAAATAGGCATGACCAATGTCCGTTTCGATTCCATCGAGGACTATCGCGACATCGAATCACTCAACCTCTACCACGAACGCATGGCCGCCGGCGTGTCACCGGAAACGATGATGGCCGGCATCCACGCCAACGGGCGGGACAATGCACGCACCCCAATGCAGTGGAACAGCACACACAACGCCGGCTTCAGTACTGGCACGCCATGGCTAAAGCTGAATCCAAACTACCCCGAGATCAACGTCGCGGCCGCGCTGGAACAACCCGATTCGGTCTTCTTCCACTACCAGAAGCTGATCGAACTGCGTAAGGACTGGGACGTCATGGTTTACGGACAATACCTGCCGTTGCTGGAGCAGCACCCGCAGGTATTCGCCTACCGGCGCAGCTTGGGAAGCCAACAGCTGGTTGTCGTCAACAACTTCTCCGGCGAACACGTCGAACTGGATCTGCCGGCGATGCTGCACGGCATTGCCGGGCAAGGCTTGATCAGCAACTATGCCAAGCGTGACAGCTTGACCGACCACCTCAGCCTGCAGCCATACGAATCGTTTGCGATCGCGTATGAGTGTGAGGCGGGGCGCGGGTAAAACGTTGCTGTGCAATCACATCGAGTCGCGCGATCGTCTGGGTAAATGGCGCTGGGTGGTCGAACGCACACTGGACTGGCTGCACCACTTCCGCCGATTACGCATCCGCTACGAACGCCGTGCCAATATCCACCGGGCGTTTCTCTCGCTTGCCTGCATACTCATCTGCTGGCGATATAGTCGGAGATTTTCTTAGGCCTTCTTAGTCTATCTTGTCTTGGCATCGATATTGGTTAATAAGACTGAACCGAGTAAGGTGTGGTATACAGCGGTGAGCCACATTCCAATTTTTTTATTTGGTAACTTGCCATCGTCGTAGTTTGGAGCAATATGAAGCATCCGTATCCACCGTATTCTGCCATTGAGCTTGCGCTGAACGAAGTTATTCTAGCTGCTCGCTTGAAAGGGGTGAGCTTCAAGAATACTGAATTGATTACTACGTCAGAGGAATGGGATAGAGAACTGGTGGTTTTATTTTTTTATCAAAATGACACTGATGTGCAATGGAATCAAGAAAACGGCATTAATGAATGGTTGCAGCGAAAATTCGTTCATGAACTGAATGCCACCAAAGTCCGCTATGGTTTTTCTGAATTTCCAGAGATCACCTTCATGTTTGACTCCGAAGAAAATGTTAAGCTGAATTTTCAAGGGGATTATTTTTTCCGGCTAAGGTAGCGTCTCGTGGCCATCGTTTAATTCGCAATCCAGTTGCTGACACTCATTTTGGAAGGGGTGAATTGCCACCCGTCGCTTAAACTCTTCTGATTCATAGTTCTTGAAAGATGAAAAAACGATGGGTCGTGTTGGGTCTGTGTAGTGGTTTAATGTACCCGGACACTGATTTAGGCGAGAATGCTCGCCATGGAGAGGTGTTTGATGAGCAAGCAAAGACGTACGTTTTCCCCTGAGTTCAAACAGCAGGCAGCATGCCTGGTACTGGATCAAGGATATAGCCATACGGAGGCAAGCCGGTCGGTGGGCATCGGCGAATCAGTGCTGCGCCGCTGGGTGCAGCAGCTTCAGTTGGAGCGGCATGGCATCACGCCACAGAGTAAGGCAATGACGCCTGATCAGCAGCGAATACAGGAACTCGAAGCACGCATTGAGCGTCTCGAGCGGGAGAAGTCCATTTTAAAAAAGGCTACCGCGCTCTTGATGTCGGAAGGGATAGAACGTACGAGGTAATCGATCAGATTTGTGGTGACGAATCAATCGAGTTGATCTGCGCGGTGTTCGACGTAGCACGGTCATGCCTGTATGCATATCGGGAGCGCACCCGGCACATTGATGTTGAGCGCATGGCATTGCGTAGCCGCGTGCACGAGCTGTTCGTCGAGAGTCGCAGTTCGGCGGGAAGCCGCAGTATCATGGGCATGATGCGTGAGGAAGGCACGGCAATTGGCCGCTTCAAAGTCAGTCGTTTGATGGAAGAGTTGGGGCTGGTCTGCAAACAACCTGGCAGCCATGCCTATAAGCAGGCTACGGTGGAGCGGGTCGATATTCCAAACCACCTCAATCGTGAATTCACAGTGGCGGCGCCAAATCAGGTCTGGTGCGGGGACATCACCTATGTCTGGGCGCAAGGCCGATGGTATTACTTGGCAGTGGTGTTGGATTTGTTCGCTCGCCGAGCGGTGGACTGGGCATTCTCGCTACGACCCGACGCTGACCTTGTTGTGCAAGCGCTGGAAATGGCTTACGAGCAGCGAGGTCGACCACAGGGCCTACTGTTGCATTCGGATCAAGGTAGCCAGTACGCCAGTCGAAAATTCCGTCAGCGCTTATGGCGCTATCGGATACGACAGAGCATGAGCCGGCGGGGAAATTGCTGGGATAACTCCCCGATGGAACGGCTGTTCCGCAGCTTCAAAACGGAATGGCTGCCGTCAACTGGTTACATGACGGCACAGGAAGCACAACGGGACATTAGCCATTACCTGATGCACCGGTATAACTGGATACGGCCACATCAGTTCAACCAGGGACTGGCACCGGCCGTCGCCGAAGAAAAACTTAACGTAGTGTCCGGGATGGGTTGACCACTACACTTCTTCACCATTGGGGGCAAGACATTATTCGCCATCGTGAACTAATGTCGATCGCCAAGGATGTACTAAAAGGTCTATGATCTTTTCTCGGAGAACCTTACTATGACAATTCATGAAGATTACTTGCATGATTTAGAGCGCCTAACAAAACGTCGTCCAGAGAAACAAACGGCCCCGAAGCTGGTCAAACCCACCTGACATTGTTTTCGGGAGCCGCGCCATGGCTAAAGCTCTTCTTCCTGACGACCTGTGGGCGCTGATTCAGCCATTGCTACCAGCATATCCTCCTTCCCCCAAAGGTGGGCGCCCTCGCATTGACGACCGCGCCGCTTTGACCGGCATCCTGTTCGTGCTCAAGACAGGCTTGCCTTGGGAATATCTTCCCCGTGAACTGGGCTGCGGCAGCGGCATGAGTTGCTGGCGGCGCCTGCATGCATGGCAACAGGCAGGTAGCTGGCAACGCATCCATGACACCATGCTGCAGCACTTGCGGGAATACGACCAGATTCAATGGGAACGCGCCAGTGTCGACTCGGCCAGCGTGCCATCCCCCTCGGCGGACAGCATACCGGCCCCAATCCCACCGACCGCGGCAAGCTCGGTTGCAAGCACCATCTGCTCGTCGATCAACGCGGTCTGCCTCTGGTGGCGAGCATATCAGGGGCTCAGGTACATGATTCCCGCATGCTGGTTTCCCTGCTTGAAGCCGTCCCTTCAGTAGCAGGTCTTGCTGGCCGTCCACGCAAACGTCCTGCCAAACTGCATGTCGACAAGGCCTATGCTTAGCGTGCCATCGGGCCTGGTTGCGCAGCCGTGGCATCGCTCCACGCATAGCCCGCTATGGCATCGAGTCGCGCGAACGCCTGGGTAAATGGCGCTGGGTGGTCGAACGCACACTGGGTTGGCTGCACCGCTTCCGCCGATTACGCATCCGCTACGAGCGCCGTGCCGATATCCACCAGGCATTCCTCTCGCTTGCCTGCATACTTATCTGCTGGAGATACATTCAGCGGTTTTGTTAGGCGTTCTTAACCTTGTTGTCGAACAGTGATTATCCCCTGCATGGCAGGATATTTTCGTACCATCGAAGTGAGTTATCCTTCGTCAAATATCGACATAACGAGGCAGCAAGTCCTGATCGACGAGACGAATTTCAATGGCATTAGCGATCTTGACGTGCTCAGGATTCTCATCATTGAAAGGCTCGTCGGTGACACTCACGATGATGGTGCCGATCTGTTTGTCTTTACCTTGCTCATCCATCGCCATCACGGGCACTAAAGCGCGTGCCTCTGGCACCTGTTGGACCGTGAGTATGCGCGGCAGGTACAACATCCAGCCAACACCGGGACGATCCTTGAAGACCTGTTTTTTAAAATACTGATTACGTGCAACCGTAATCAATACCGGCCGCAGGGACCTCGCGATAATGGACAGCATCTCTTTCACGCCATCAATACCAAGCCGTTTTGCGCCGACGCCTTGATCGCTGATTTCCAGACTCCTAGAGGGCCACTCACTGTCGCTGAACCCAAGCGCAATACTCGCGCCCTCGCCGTCTCCGAGTTCGCCATTCCAAGCACTGAGATATCGAAATTTCTCATCCTTAAACTCGGCCTCGAGTACGGCTTCGGCCGCAGTAGTAAGCTCTCCCGAGGCATCGAAAACAGGATACAGAAACGACTCTGCTTCTGTCTCTTTCGACAGAAACCAGTTCTTTCCAAACGCCTCAGTTTTTTGCAAGAAGCGGACAATCGTCGCGATTTTTTGGACGGAAGGTCGGAACGCAATGGATGTGTTCGCTGCATCGCGTTTGAACAAGGATTTTATTATCATAATATTATGGAGTGTAATAAGTGGTAATACCCAATGCACTTAGACTGGGCAGCATGTGTTCATACGCGAGTGGCGTTTGAAAGTACCAGCTAAGCGAGGCTGGAGGGTTATTTTTGACAATATTGGACTGAGCGGTGGCCTGTTTCAATACCATGTTCTGGAAGATACTTTTTTGAAAATCGTATCTAAGTTCACCGTTTTCCTTAAAAAACTGGTCATAATCCGCTTTTGCTTCCTGCAACAAGCACAGGCGGGATTGGAAGCCGTCAAAGTCCTTTCCTTCAAACACCCATTCCATGCCAATCAGGAAGCCAGTAATCCGGGCTTGGTAATCGCGTGCGGCTGGCGACATGCTGTGTGGAACAGCCATAAGCGTACCCTTGTCTGGCGGGCACCGACATCTTTCTTTGGTATCGCTTCGCGTCTCGGCACGCGCGAGGGGGTGACGCGGGCGTCTTTTGCCTCTTCTGCCTCTTTTTTGCGTTTGCGCAATGCCTCGTCCGTGATCACGGCACCTGCGGCGGCGACACCCAAGGCTAACAAAATTTTCTCCACGACTGCTGGTATCACCAATATCGGTAGCGCACCCATTATTACTAACCTTCCAGTTTTTTATCCATTACAGCGATCAGTTCGTCGAACCGCTGCTCCGGCGTGGCGCCGGGCTTGCGCAGGTAGGCATCGACCAGCGGGTCGTCATGGATCCCGGGCGCGTCGGCTGACAGGTACATCAGATGTACGATATGCGGCGTGGACCTGAAACCGATTCGAATGGCGTAGGTGTACGCCGCCAGCATGCGCTCGATCACGGTCGCCCGGCCTGGCTGGCTTGCCATGTCGGCACGCTTGGCCAAAAATTGGTCCGCCACTGCGATGACGAAATCGCTCATGTCGCCCGTCTGGACGGCACGCCATTGCTCCTCGCTAAACGTCAGCATCGCGCCTCCCTATGATTGCCCGCTTGCCGTCGAGCAGCAAGTGCCATTCGTGAATATGACCAAACATCGCCTCCCGCTGTGCCGGCTCAAGTATTTGTGCCAGCTTCACCAACACGCGCGGATCCCAAAAGCGAAGCAGCGCTGCGCGGCCGTCCGGTAGCCGTGTTTCCAAGTGTAATTGCAGCAGTTGCGCCAGGCCACCGAGGTCCTGTACGGCGAACAGCCAGGTAACAGAAGACGCCTCGTGCTCAAGTACGGCCAGATCCTCAACAAAGGAAGGCGTCGATCTCGCCACGTCGACCAACCACGGGCCAGCATGCGCAAGCGCCGCATCGGGTGTGCCGGTGAACAGCGAATGGCACGTCGCATCCTGCATCAGGCGTGCTTGGCGGCGTGTCTCATATTGAACACCGTCGACCAGTGCGTACAGGCACAACGCCGATTGATATTGTTGAAGTTGATTCAGGCGTTCTGTGACGTCGAGCAACATTGTTACTCCCGGATAACGGTGGTCGCGCCGGCGGCCGCCGCAGACATCAAGCATTCGAGGCAAATGCCGGAGTCGGTATTTGCGGCGATGTTGCCGGCGGTTTCCATCACGTCATTGTCGTCGACATCAGCCGGGTTGCCCACGCTGGACTGGTCCAACCAGATCGTCGTGATTTGGCCGGAAATCAGTTTTGCACCGCAAGCGGTCGAATCCATGTGACGCGCAAAACCGTTGCCACTGCCGTCTACCAGGTCGCTCGGCCCGGACGTGATGGGGAACGTGCCCTTGCATTTGGGGCATACCGTCATGTCGCCGACGCGCGCTATATTCTTGCCATTGATGTCACAGGTGAAATCGGCGCTGATAACCGTGCCGCCATGACTGGTCTTGTCGCCCATGACAATGAGAGGTCTGCTCAAATGATGCTCCTGAATAGGTGCTGCAACGCAATAAGTTGCATTTATAGCATATTTTCCAGATACGTCAGGTATGCACGATTCAAAATGAATAATAATAATTCGGTTGGATCGGAGCGCAATGAGCTTTTCTTTGTTCTAAATGCGAATTGGGACATTGATTCCGATGTAAAAGGTAGACTGAATCGCCACCAGTACCTTAGACTCACCTGATCCATAGTTCTTTAAAAATGAAAAAGCGATAGATCATGTAAGTGACCTGGGAATCCTGCCAAGCACCTGGTGCGCGATCTCGTAGCTGCCTGATCCAACGACGAGATCGGGTCTGGGTCTATCTCCCCTGCCCTGCAGAGACTCATGCCGCGCTCTAGCACAAGCTGCTTGAGCTTCGGTGAATTCCACCATGAACTCTTCCGGGGCTCCCCCCTGCAACATTAATCCCGGGGTTCGCGGGGCGCGGCGCAATCGATTCGGGTTCTCTTTCGCATCATTTCCACTCTGCAACGATGCATTTAAGTTAAAGTGTTGCGTTGAACGATTGAGTCCGCAGCCACTAGCGGTCATTGCGAATCAGAATGTTACCGCCAACGGCCGTTTGGCCGCAGTTGAACTTGGATGTTAGACGTTAGGTATGACGAAAATTTACTTCTTGCCGAAAGATCAGATTCAACCGCTAGTCTCTGGCTATGGTGCAGGCCTAGCAAGCGACATGGTCACTGTCGATGGTCTTCCGGTATGTTTCATGTATCGAGAAAGTCCTAGACACGACCACGATAGTGGATGGTGCTTCATGTCAGGGCAAGAAACTGATGAGTACGCAAACGACGTCGAAAATCTCGCGTATTACAATATGAATACGATCGTCAATTATGATCGTTCCATTATTCCTTTGCTAGACGCTCCGATCGGCTCGGCATTCGAACGAAAGTCCGGTGATGAGGATTTCGTGGAAATCTTAGACTGGAATTCTACCGAAGACTGAGCGAATTCGGCGCAGAATGCCTTGCTGCGTAAAGCAATGTCGGATTTCCATCCTCTGGACTTCAGCTAGCGGCCAGGAGCGGACCTTCGCCGACTGGCAGCTTCGGGCTGACGGCAAATTCATAATTATCGGGAGTTCTATATGGATGGCGAGCAGCTCGTAGAAAAGATTTTGCAGTCTCTCGTAGAGCTGGAGCAAGAGGGGGAACTCGTTCTCACAACCAACTCTGGTTCTAGCGTAGCGAGATACATTCTGGACTCGGCATTAAAACAACTAGTCACCAATTTTCGTGACTCGGACGCACCGATAGAATGCACGATGCCGCATCTGCTAGAGCAAACTATCGATGAGATAAAGAAACGGTTTGGGGTGCCGAGTCAGCGCGCTCGAGAGATTACAGGCTCCTATTACAACCGGTTACTTGCACGTCTAACAGTTGAGAAGATTGCTGAACTTTACTGGCACGATACCCCTAGCGAGATGGCGAAGCGTTCCTACTACCGCGTTGAATTGGACAGGGACGACAGCGAGTTTGAATACCTTGACTGGCGTCGTAAACACTGAGCTTTGCCTGCTATCATTTCATTTGTACGGCGGCTTTGGGGCGCAACCGGCCAACGACGGCAACCAGAAGCGGTCACTCGACGTATCCCTTGGAAACAAATGCAGATGGAAGTTAAATTTCTTAGTCTTGGCGAGCACAGTGAACATGGTCGCGTCCTTGTTGCTCGCGGCCCAACCTCAGAATCCAACATCGTTGCCAGTGTCTTGATCGCTCACCATAGTGCGCCGGTGACTCGCGTAAACATTCTTGCCAGCGCAGGGTACTCGTGCTTTCAGAGCACACGTTTCGCTGAGGGCATCGTTTACATCGGCTTTGGGCAATTCGTGTTCGTCGTTGATCTTTACCTTGGCGAAGTTCGTCGCCATCAGCTGGACGGTTACTTTGGCCATCTGTACGATTCGCGCGACCTTGAGAACCTAAATAGCCGCATCGCAGTGCTTGTAACTTCGGCATCTGAAGTTCTTGCTTTTGACCATACAGGAGGTCTGATCTGGGAGCAGTCGCCGCTTGGGATCGACGGTGTAGTCCTTCACGATGCGAGCGCGGGTCGGATTCGTGGTGATGGTGAATGGGACCCACCAGGCGGCTGGCGCCCATTTAGCCTAGCTCCAGAGTCAGGAGCAATACTTCAATGACCGGTATGGGGCGGTAGCGGACGGTGCCGTTGAACCGCTGCCAGTAGCTCAGCCTCTCCTGATCCTTGGTTCTTGAAAGATGAAAAAACGGTGGATCCGGTTAGGAGCCTGGATGTCCTGCTAGGCACCTGGTGTGCGATCTCGTAGCAGCCTAATCCAACGACGAGATCGGGTCTATGTCCCCTGCCCTGCAGAGACTCCTACCGCGCTCAATCCAAAGGTTGTCCGAGCTTCGGAGCATTCGCACAGGGTATTATTGGAAGGGAAGAAATATTCATCAAATTATCCAAGGGAACGAAGGAATGAAGGTTTATCTCGATGATGAGCGAAGTACGCCGGAGGGTTGGACCCGAGTATATTGGCCTGACGAGGCAGTAGCACTACTTGCCGCCGGCGAGGTTGCCGAGATTAGTCTTGACCATGATCTTGGAGATGACGAGCGCGGCACCGGCTATGACGTCATTCTGTGGATTGAGGAAGCGGTCGCGTTGCGCGGTTTTAGTCCTCCAATTATCTTCGTTCATTCGGCCAACAGCTCCGCACGTGAGAAGATGGAGGCAGGAATCGCTGCGATCCGCCGGTTGGTTATCGAGCGTCAAGTCAGTTGACGCCCAAGAGCAGACACTTGGTTTGCGTATGTGAAGCGCATTCTATAGGGGATATTTCATGACGGAAGTGCACATTATCCTGACTAGAAAAGAAGTACTGATTTCTAGGAAACTATATGCGTCTTGGCGCGAGATTCAAGATGAATATGATGACTACATGGCTTCACTTGGCCCTTGGGATACCGCTACTGCCAAATCGTGGCTGGAAGAAGAATACAGCGGTCTTTCACCTTCGGCACAGGACCAAATAGTAGCATTCCTGTGCAGCGAACAGGCAGTTCGCGCCTTGTCTTTCGTTGAATAACTAAACGATGATTTAACATCCGCGTAGGGGGCTGCCAACAGCGTCAAGCGGCCAGATGCAGACCGACGTACTACCCGGAATTTAGTGAGAAAGACTTAGAACGCCTAACAAAACCGCTGAATGCATCTCCAGCAGATGAGTATGCAGGCAAGCGAGAGGAATGCCTGATGGATATCGGCACGGCGCTCGTAGCGGATGCGTAATCGGCGGAAGCGGTGCAGCCAACCCAGTGTGCGTTCGACCACCCAGCGCCATTTACCCAGGCGTTCGCGCGACTCGATGCCATAGCGGGCAATGCGTGGTGCAATGCCTTTGCTACGTAGCCCGGCGCGATGGGCACGCGACGCATAGGCCTTGTCGGCGTGCAGTTTTGCCGGGCGTTTGCGCGGCCGTCCAGCCAGTCCTGATACGGATGGGACAGCTTCAAGCAATGGAATCAGCATGCGGGAATCATGTACCTGAGCCCCTGATATGCTCGCCACCAGAGGCAGACCGCGTTGATCGACGAGCAGATGGTGCTTGCAACCGAGCTTGCCGCGGTCGGTGGGTTTGGGGCCGGTATGCTGTCCGCCGAGGGGGATGGCACGCTGGCCGAGTCGACACTGGCGCGTTCCCATTGAATCTGGTCGTATTCCCGCAAGTGCTGCAGCATGGCGTCATGGATGCGTTGCCAGCTACCTGCCTGTTGCCATGCATGCAGGCGCCGCCAGCAACTCATGCCGCTGCCGCAGCCCAGTTCACGGGGAAGGTATTCCCAAGGCAAGCCTGTCTTGAGGACGAACAGGATGCCGGTCAAAGCGGCGCGATCGTCAATGCGAGGACGTCCGCTCTCGATAACTGCTGCGCACCTGCTTCCCCTCTCCGCAGGAACTTAGCCCCCACTAGGGCCATGACGTCGAACAAGGCCGACAGCAGCGTTTCGCCAACTGCGCGAGGTTCTGTGAGGTCTTCCAACAATCCCGACACCATGCCGCACAACAGTCTGCGAGCGATGTTGACATGCCACAGGAATTTCTAATATAGTTAATATTAGAAATAACATCTCGGAGCAAATCAAGATGCCAAGGCCTATGGCGCCCGTACCACTTCCGGTTTTACAGGCCAATGAGGTTCATCAGCAGTTCGGCGAGCTGGCGCAGCACCTGACTAACAACCCGGATGTCGTGCGTTTTTCTCTTCAGGTCGATAACCGAACCGGGATGGTGTCAACGAACGTGCAGCATCGGGATGGACGTGTCCAGCATAACGAATGGTTAGCAAGTGATGTAAGTCAGGCGACTCAACTTGCGCCTCACTTACTAACTATTGAAGATCGAAATAGCGCTGTGTTGTCGTTGCTCAACCAAGGGCTAACACAGACGGACGTAGCAAAGCGCATTGGTATTTCTCAGTCACGCGTGGCACAGATTAAGAAATTGTCTTCTGCCTAAATTCACCAAGCAAGGCCCCTTAGTGGGAGTTCAGAAGGAGTCCAAGCATGTCGAAATCTACTAACGTCGTGGGGAACGTCGCTGACGGTGCCGCCGATCTAATCGAAAAAGTCTCAAGCCCGGCATCGCGGGCAGGCTCTGCTGTTGAGCGCGCCGGTCGCATGCTCGAAGAGAACGTTGACCCCGAAGTCATCGCACTGCAAATGACAAAAAACAGCCCGAATGGGAAGCGATACACCGTTGCCAAAGTCTTGGCTTATGGCGATCTCTATGAGGACTCGAAGACCAAAGCCCCGCTTACTGCCAAGCAAACCCGCGCGATCATCAAAGATCAGCGCGCACAGCAGGAAGCTGACAGCGCCACCATGCTGGCCTAATCTCGCCCTTGTCCGTCACCTCCATCATCTGTGAGGTCGCCATCGTTACATCCTACGTCGGTTACAGTGAATAGTGATCGGATGCATACGGCGCGCCAACTCACGATGCTTTTTGGAAGTGCTCGTGGAGTGGATATTAGGTAATAGCAGTCGTCACGGTGTGCTCGCCGGTGCCCCATGACCGCTATCAGAACTGGAACTGATTGATCGGGGGGAAGTGCCGTGGGGCTATATGAGAAGTGGTGTGAGTCCACTAAAGAAAATGACAAGCGCAGGTATTATTGGACTTATGTCGAGAAGGTCGGCGGCCGTGACGATATCCGGGAGGATCTTGTTGAGACTATTCGCTCGCATTATGACCGGCTCGAACGCATCGCCGATGATGTAGGGCGGCTCGGATACAAGGTTGCTGCCAAGATCCTCAGCGAGGCAATGCCTCAGACAGCCACGGGGCGCTCTGGCGATCTTGGCGAAATCCTCGCGACTGAACTGGTGGAGGAAGAGATCGGTCTGCGGGTGCCGGTGCGCCGGCTCCGTTACAAGGACGGCCGTAACATGGCCATGCGCGGCGATGACTTCATCGGCGCGGGCTACGGCCAAGACAATAAGCTCTGGCTACTAAAGGGTGAGGCTAAAAGTAACCAAAAGCTTGGCAAAACCACAGTCACCGCCGCCCGCAAGGTCCTCGACCGCGACAATGGCCGCTGCACGCCGGACTCGCTGCTGTTTGTCGCCAATCGCCTGCTGGACAGCAACGACGCTGGCGATAACGCGCTGGGGCGCGATCTTCGCGACGAAGTGGGTCTTAAGTCCATGCGCGCCGGTCGCATCGACCACATGCTCTTCACCGTGTCGGGTAACGGCCCTCACGCTTCCCTGAAAGAGAACCTTGAAGCCACTGGAACCAACAGGGACCACTACGTCGTGAACATTCACGTCGAAGACCATCAGGATTTCATTGCGGCAATGTACCTGGAGGCGGAAGATCTTGGAGACAACTGAAGAATTAAGCGCCTTTCTTAAGGCCGCTACTGTTGACGGTATCCTCGGGCGCCTCCTCTATCGCGGTGCAGCTTGGTCGTTGATGCGCGAGGATGGCGTATTGCCGCAAAACGCTCCGCCACTTGGCGCAACCATCGAAACAGATCTTGCCGAGCACGGTTTTGCCCTGCTTCGAGGCGCAATGGCCCTGCGTGCTCGGGCTGGTGCTTCGGAACTCACTGGCAAGGCCTTTGAGCGCGCAGCCAACGCCTTCGAAGCCCTCGTGCGCAATGGCGACCCAGAGTCGCCTGATCGCGGATTCCGCCGCACCATTGCTGCTGCAGCCTACCATCTAGCAGGCTTCTCGGCCGTCGCCTATTCGATATTCAACGAGACCGAGGAAGACCTTAACGTCTCGCCAGGCGAAATAGCGATCCGACACCTGATACTGCGCGATCTCGACCAACTTCGCGGCTTCGTTCGCGACTGGTTGGATGACGGGGCTCACGGCGATGAGCAGATCGCGGCGGCGCTGCAGAGCGAAGACGCTGACGTCGACGAAGTACTGTCGACAATTCTCAATACGACGATCTGCCGTGCCTTGGCATTTTTCGACTTCGGGCTTGAGACGGGCGAGGTCGAGCCGATCGAAGCCGCACGAGTGCTGCTTACCACCGCTGTCGGGCTTGCCAACAACGCTGAGAACGTCCCGCTGTGGTGGATCTCGAACCTATGCCGTCATCTGATCGACGACCTGTGGCAACACTCGCTACACCAGAATTTACCGACTGAGCCGCCCGAGGGTGCAGAGGAAAAATATCCCGACCTGCGGCGGTTATTCATTTCCTCGCTTTACGTCCGCAAGACCTCGGAGGTGGAGCTATGGCCCTCGCAACGCGAAGCCGCCCAGCGCTCCACAGACGTCACGGACGATCTGGTCGTCGCCCTGCCGACCAGCGCGGGCAAAACACGGGTGGCAGAGATTGCCGCGTTAATGACCCTATCCTCCGCACGCCGGGTGCTGATCGTCACACCGCTGCGCGCTCTTTCGGCCCAGACCGAACGCTCTTTCAGGAAGACCTTCGCGCCACTAGGGTTCGGCGTCTCTTCTCTCTACGGCGCTAGCGGTCTTTCGGCCGGTGATGAAGACGCCCTCCGCACACGCGAGATCATCATTGCGACACCCGAAAAACTCGACTTCGCGCTGAGAAGCGACCAGTCGCTGATTGACGATGTCGGCCTGATCGTACTCGACGAAGGCCACATGATCGGTCCTAGTGAGCGCGAAATCCGCTATGAGACTCTCGTGCAGCGCCTGCTCCGGCGCGCGGATGCGGCAGAACGCCGAATAGTTTGCCTTTCCGCGATCCTGCCGAGCGGCGACGAACTCGACGACCTTACCGCCTGGATTCGCTCCGACGAACCCGGGGAGCCGGTGCGTTCCGACTGGCGCCCCACGCGCCAGAGATTCGGCGCGCTTACCTGGAGAGGCAAGGACGCGCTACTACGGCTCGATTTAGACGACGATGGCCCCTTCCTTGACAAATTCGTCGCGGAAAAAACAGCGCTCGGAAAGGAGAAGAAGCCCTATCCACGCAAGAACTCGCACCTCGCTCTGTTCGCGGCATGGGAGTTCGCGAGCCAGGGCAAGCGCACCTTGATCTTCTCTACCCAAGCAAACTGGGTAGAGAGCTACGGCAAACAAGTCGTGGACCTCTGCAAGCGCGGCTATCTGGACTCGTTGCTGGAAGACGAGGCTTCGATCGCCCGCGCCCTGGAAGTCGGCAAGGAATGGCTGGGCGAGGATCACCCAGCCGTGGCCAGCCTGAAGGTGGGCGTTGCCATTCATCACGGCCGACTGCCGAGCCCGTTCCTTCGGGAACTGGAACTGCTCCTATCCGAAGGAGCGCTAAAGGTCATTGTCGCTTCGCCGACGCTCTCGCAGGGCCTCAATCTCAACGCTGCCGTGCTGCTTGTGCCCGCGCTATATCGCGCCTCAGAAAAGATCAAAGGCGAGGAGTTCGCGAACGTGGCCGGCCGCGCCGGACGTGCATTCGTCGATGTCGAGGGGCTGATCGTCCATGTCATGTTCGACAAAATCAATTGGCGAAAGAAAGAATGGAGGGAACTGGTCGTCTCTGCCAAGGCCAGGACGCTTAAAAGCGGCCTTATCCAAATCGTTGCCGAAATCCTTGAGCGGCTATCGCGCGAGGGCGTCCTGGATCGAGATGACGCTTGGGAATATCTCGCCAACGCCCGCAAGGCTTGGAGGTCACCTGACGAAGAAGCAGAGGTGGCAGAACGACTGGCCGCCGCAGTGGAATACGACGCTATCTCCGACGATGAAGACGAGACGGACGACGAGGAGGAAACCATCGACGAGGAGCCACTGTCGCAGCTCGTCGAACGCCTCGACGCCACCGTATTCGGTCTGATCGAAGCCCTAGACGCTGATCGCGCCGATCTACCTAAGCTTCTGGACGAGGCGCTCAGGGGGTCGCTCTGGGCTCGCCAAATTGCTCGGGAGGACGAGGATGTCGCTCCACTGCACCGGAAGGTATTCGAAGCACGCGCTGGTCTCATCTGGAAAGCCACCACGGCCCCGACGCGACGCGGGCATTTCGCTATGGGAGTCGGACTCGAAGCTGGCCTCCTCATCGATGCTATGGCGGACGAGCTGGCCGAACTCATCGACCAGGCAGATAGTGCAGCGTTAAACGGCGACATCAACGAACTCGCCGATGCTCTCTGCGGACTCGGCGAGCGCTTGCTGTTCATGCGGCCCTTCATCCCCGACCAGGCGAACGCGCTGCCGCCGAACTGGAAAGCTATCCTACGTAGTTGGGTGTCCGGGGAAGAAGTCTCCAAGATTGGACCGCAGAACATGCGGGCGGTCGAAGATGCCTTCACCTATCGGCTAGTCTGGGCGCTAGAAGCCGTCCGCACCCGGCGCATGTCCTTCGGCTGGTCGCCGGATACGGTGGCGGGCGGTGCTGCGGCTACGGTCGAAACCGGTGTCCCGCAGTTCATGATGGCGATGCTGATCCGCGCAGGCCTACCGTCACGGCGCGCGGCAATGGCAGCCATCGAAGATGCTGAGCCAGTCTTCGTCACGCCCGCAGAAATGCGGGCCTGGCTTGAATCCGACGAGATTACTGCCAAAACCGACGCAGGCGACTGGCCAACACCCGAGACCTCCGCGTTATGGGCCCGCTTCCGAACCGAAGCTCTCAGCGGAAGCATCCAGAAATGGTCCGTCGAACGCTACAAGCGCCTGCTCGATACCGAGTCCTCCCCGCCCGCTGGCCTCTATCGAATCGTCACTGACGAAGGGGATGGCCGGACTTGGCTGGCAACCCCCGACTACCAGCGGATCGCCGTCTTCAAGAAGCCAGCGGTTGATCCCAAGCCCAGCCTATTCTCGGGACGCTTGCCGGGCAAAACCCGGCTCGTGGATGCCCTACGCGTCGGCCGCGGAAAGTTGCGCTGGCCGGCTGTCGATGCCTAAACGGGAACGGCCAAGATGCTCTATGCCTGGATCGATGACCAGAAGCGCGCACCTGCCGCGACTGTGGCGACGTGCTAACCGCCGTTATGCCTATCGAGAATGCGCCCAACTGGCGGCACAAGCCGGGCGACTGTGATCCCTAGACTGAGCCGGAAGGACCTTAGCACCTCGGTTGGAAAGAACACTTCGATATGTCCTTCCGCGAAGTCGCATTGCGCGACTCAGCGACCGGAGAACTGCACCGAGCTGACATCCTGGTCGGAAGCGGCACCCCGCGCACAACTGTGCTTGAGCTGCAGCATTCTTCGATCAGCGAGGATGAGCGAATCGCACGAGAAGCCTTTTATCGACGCGAGCATCGAATGTTTTGGTTGGTACACATACACAGCGAAAGCTCCTTTTTGCGAACTCATTTCAGCATGTAGCTCGACCTCAGCTCGCGCGTCATCAATCTCGACGGCAAGGAATTCGCCGTCATGCACTGGATGGGACCGAACAAGCAATTTATCGAGAAGTGGAAGCGTGCTGCAGCCCACGTCTTCTTCAATGCTGGCCCTTATATCTTCTACCTCGCTGGCCTTGCTGTGACCGCTCGCTTGGGAGGTCCATTCCGGTTTGAACATGCAGGCGTGGGCTTTGGCCTCGTCAAGAAGACTTCAACGGCACAGCTTTGGTCGCTCTCCCTTTTCCGAATCCCCGGTCCCCTGCCATGAACGCTTCCAGCATGTGCTGGATCAGCATCATCGCATTGAATCGCCACTCGTAGCTTAGACTCTCCTGATCCATAGTTTTGAAAAATGGAGAACCTATGGATCCGTTAGGGCGCTGGGTGTCCACCCCGGCACCTGGTGTGCGATCTCGTAGCAGCCTGATCCAACGACGAGATCGGGTCTGGGTCTATCTCCCCCTGCCCTGCAGAGACTCATGCCGCGCTCTAGCACAAGCTGCTTGAGCTTCGGTGGATTCCGCCATGAACTCTTCCGTGGCTAAACCTCGTGCAACGTTAATCCCTGCATTAGCGGGGGCGCGGCGCGATCGATTCGAGTTCTGTTTCGCATCATTTCCGCTCTGCAACGATGCATTTAAGTTAAAGTGTTGCGTTGATCGATTGAGTCCGCAGCCAAGAGCGGACCTTCAGTTATGGATGTGAAAGGGAAAGATAGATGGCAGTGCAAACGAAAACTCCTCAAGAGAAAAAGTGCCTCAGCTACGAGAAAGACCGCCGCAACACGTATGGTGAAAACAGCAAGGCCTCACGCAAAGGCATCCCGCTAGCTAAAGCACGAGCGAACCGTTCAGAGCGGCATGCGCAGAATCACGTTCTCGCGACAGCAGTTGGTGTTGAGAACAGCGACGCCATGGCTGCTGTTGAAAATCTTGTCCGGAGTACGGAACCTCGAGACTGGCGTAAGTTCCCGGACACTTCCCTGGGTGAAGTCTTGGACCGGAAAGCTAACAAGTAACAGTCGTCCGCTTCGGGGCGGGACCTGGCAACGACGGCAACCGGCCAATTTCAGACGTTCAGTATCGCCAAGGGATTCTATGCTGCAAAAGTATTTCGATGAGCTAAAGCGCGCCGACTGGACATCCAGTTCGCTCTTTGACGCGGAGACGGTGGTAGAGCAGAGCAAACTCTTTGCGTTTCACCCGACAGTACGAGAACTCCACGGCTACGTATTGGATGACGAAAACACAAGCAACCATCATTTTTTAATTACGGTCGAGCCATTGGCTGGAAGTGTTTTTTTCTTTCGCACGACGGCGATTCGCGAATGGTGTTTGAAAGCGTGACTGATTTCTTAGACTCCGTGCGTAAGGCTCAAGCCGAAGGGCTGTCTGTATCTGAGCTACATCCGCGTTTGAGCCCTGTCGCTAGGGACCAGGCGGCACTAGCGAATTTCATTCTCACGCTCCACCGTCAGGAATGCAATGACCTAATCGTCAGCCTTCTGCCTTCGCTGGACCTTAAAGATCTGCCGTTGCTTCAATTACTCGCCAATGACGCCGACTTCTTTCTGGGTGAGGCAGTTGCCATGGAAATCGAGAAGCGACCGTCAAGGGCGCTTCTGCCGATCGCCATCACATGTGCTGACCATGTTCATCCTCAAGTTTCAGTTGCTGGATCGCGCGCTTTGCGACGAATTAAGCAGCTTCTTTGAACGTCCGTAAAGGGGCAGAAGCGGACGGTACCGTTGAATCGCCGCCAGTAGCTTAGACTTTCCTGATCCATGGTTCTTGAAGGATGAAAAACCGATGAATCGTGTTGAGGCTTAGGTGTCCTGCGAAGCACCGGGTGCGCGACCTCGTAGCTGCCTGATCCAACGGCGAGATCGGGTCTGGCCTATCTATCTCCCCTGCCCAGCAAAAACTCCTACCGCGCTCTAGCAAAAGCAGGCCTTCCCTAGCCGCAACCGCCGGCGAAGGATGGTTTATCCGATCGGGACAGCAGAGCGCCTGCTTATACGCGCGATAGCGGCACAGTTGGCTACGATAAACTAGCCCGTCATCTGCATCGTGCGCCCTGCCAGATCGGGCATTTTGCGCGCTGGCGGTGGAGTTGCGATCACGGCTGACTGTAGTGGTCAACCCATCCCGGACACTACATTGAGTTTTTCTTCGGCGACGACGGGAGCCAATCCGTGATTGAACTGATGTGGCCATATCCAGTTATACCGGTGCATCAGGTAGATGTTTAGTTTCGCGCGATCATATTCGTCGTCGCAGCATGCCCCTGTTCCGTACCAGAGCCGTGTTCGGCGGTTTTCCACCGAGATCGTCCCACCGGTTGCAGCACATCGCATAAACTTCGGTCCATGAGCTCACGCATTCATCCCCAAGCCTGCCCCCCCCCGAACATCCGCTAGGAAATCAAGGACTCCGACCTGTCCGACCGCTAGGCCGCCAAGGATGCCGACAAGGCATATGCTTAGCGTGCCCATCGGGCCTGGTTGCGTAGCAGTGGCATAGCTACACGCCTAGCCTGCTATGGCATCGAGTCGCGCAATCGTCTTGTCGACCGCCAGCCAGGGTAGAAACGTCTCAGGTAAGTAACAGCCACCAGACACAGCCTGTGCGCTGCACGTAAAAGCACGCATTGACGAGATAGCGGCGGCTGTAATGCACGGGCGCGCCTCGCTGTCCCGGTGTACGCTCGAACAAATCGGCAACCAGCTCCCTTTCGGCATCTGTCCGGTTCGTGCTGTACGGACAGATGGACTCGCGCCGGCGGACTGCCGTATAGCCATACCGCTTGGCGCCCTCGGCTCGCACCGCGACAGTACGGCATACTGGCTTGAGCCGTACGACGCCTAACGCGCGTAGGGCTCGACGAATCGTTGCTGCGCACACGCGCAGACCGCAGCGGTGATGCAGTTCGTCGGCGATTTCCTGCAAGCTGGCCTGAGCGCGTTCCATCACGATATCGTGCAAAACTGCGATATGCTCCGGCTTCAACGTTGGCGGTCTGCCGCCGGCGCTGCTTGACGGTTCAGTGCCGTCGAGTGGATGTGTCGTTGCCATGGCATGTTCCTCCCACATCGAGATAGCATGCCACAACTTCGTTGTTGATTTTGTCTACACCCTCTTAGTCTCGCCAGGACGCTTGCACCGCTACGGAACTATCCCCCGTCAATCATCGCCTAACGCCACTCTTGGAGCGTTTCATGCGACTAGCTGCGTGCGTACCGCACTGACGACTACCCTGCCAAGCGACACCAAGTACCCGGTGCTGCGCGCGAACGTCGCGCCCTGACTGGGTTTAACAGCCTGCCCGGGATTTGGCGCACAGCCACTGCCGGACGGGCTTGCGGTCGAGGCGGGTAAAGTTTTGTATGCCGTCCACGCAGGCATCGCCAGAGCCGCCATCGCGTTCGAACACTGCGCTGGCGATGGCGACAAGTTCAAAGGGAGAGGCATTGCGTCCGTCGAGATTACCGAGAAAGACAGGCCCGCCCGAGTCGCCAAAGCAGATCCGTCCCTCCGGCTTGGGCGCGGCTTCCGAATGGGCAGTCAGCATGATACCGCTGCCATCAGTTTGCACAAGGTCCTTGCGCACGCCTATCTCGAGCAACATTTCGCCGATGGCTGCCTTGGCATTCGACCGGCCATATCCAGCCAGCGTAAGAGGTGGCGAGATGGGCGCGCTTGCCGGGATGGTCAGCGCATGCTGCGACGGCACCTCGCCTGTGCCAAGGGCAAGCAGGGCGACGTCGTTGCCGATGGCGATCTGGTGCCACATTGCCAGTTCCGACTTGGGAAAGGCGATGCCCTGCGTTTCACCGAACCAGGCCATTGCTGGCGCCACGGGACGATGCAGCATATTCCGACTCTCCCTGCCGTCATCGCGAACAAGCGTCTCCGTACCGCCCTGGAAGGGAAAGAACACGCCCAAATCGGCGAATGGGATACGCGCCTTCTTGTCCGCGCCCAGGAAGCAGTGGGTTGCCGTGAGGAACCAGTCTTTCGCGATCAAGGTGCCGGAACAGATGATCTTGTAAGGCTTGCTTGAAATATTGGCCAGCACGCCCACGCCGGCGAACGCCCTACGCGCCACCGTCTCCGTACTGCGGCCAGTATCCGGATAGAACTTGACGAGGCCTGTCGCGATGGGAGCCAGGCCCGGGCCATCGTCGGAAGTCTTGGGATTCATGATCTGGTAGATTTCATTGTTGCGGATATTGGCCTTGTCGAGCAGTGATAAAAGCAGCTCGATCGCCTTCATGTCGAGCGTGTCCTGTACGGCTTTCATCCGCAACTGCGATTTATCGACACCAGCAATGTCCTGGAGGATATCGTCAGGAATGCTGCTGCTGGCAAGGGCATGCAGTTCCAGGCGGGCGCGCAAGCGCTGTTCGAGCAACACCTTGCGTTCTAGTAGCAACCGGGCGCCGGCCGCTGGACGCTGCGTACCGAGCAGGGTGTCGGCATCGACATTGAATTTGTCGAGCACGCGCTTGTCCCCAACTTGCCCAATGGCCCTGCGCAACTGCTCATTTACGTTGTCCGCGGCCAAGCGCACCTCCAACCGCTTTGCCAGGCTGGCCTTGACGGCCTTCTGGGCGTCGGCGGGCATGGATTCTAGCTGCGGTGTTTGTGCGCCGGCACCGGCCGACAACACGCACGCTGCGAGAAAGGCGAACCTCCTCATGGCGCGTCAGCCTTGAGCTTTTCCAGCTCGCGACGCTGCTTCTCGAGTTCGATCTTCTTCTTGATCAAAGTGGTTTCCAGCTCGGCTGTATCGATTTGCTGCTGCAGCGGGTCTTTGCCGCCGGCCTTGGCCAGGTCGAGCGCGCGCTTCTTGTCGAGAACTTGAATCTGGGCATCGTACATGGCGATTTCCTCTGTCCGGTCCTTCTTGACCTTGTCGTCGGCCGCCTTTTCCTTGTCCAGCCTTGCCTTCTCGCGCAGGCCGACAATGTCCAGGTAGGTTTTTGACAGATTCTGGGTCGCGTTCATGCCCCGCTCGGCCGCCGCGGCCTGGGCGGCTAACTCCAGCGTGGCCAGCGCACCGTCGTCGGCGAAGGTCACTTTTAGGCTGTTCTTGTCAAACGGGCCGTTCGTCAGCGACAGGGCGGCTATAGTGCCAAACTGGGGAACGGAGATCCAGCGCTCGCCCGTGAAGTCATTGTGCATGCCATCGCCCTTGGATATGCCTAGCTGTGCCAGCACGGGCAAGCGGTATAGGATGCCGCCTGCCGGCGGCACCTTGTCCTGCGTCTTGGTGCGCATGCTGCCTGCCGCCGGATTGATGCAGACCTCGGCCGTGAAGGGCTGGTCGTTCTCGCCCATCAGCTTTTGCAGATTGGCCATTTCGTCGCGCTCGGCCTGAACGGCGGCACTGTCGGCAAACTGGCTGAAATAGCTCGCATAACCTAGCCTCGGGCTGGCGCACCTGGCCTCGAACGTGGGAACAAAGTTCACCTGTACCTGCGCCGTCAGAATCTTGAGCGTCTTGGCGATTTTTTCCTGTAGCGCCGGCGTGGCTAGTTCCTTGTCTTTCGCCGCCTCGGTCAGTTTGGCCAGCGCTGCCGTCTTGGTGTCGAAGTCGGTCTTCAATACGGCGGTGGCCGGCGCTGCCGCTAGCTTGGCCTTGGCCGCTTCCAGGTCTGTCTTGGCCTCGTCGAGGCTTTGGAACAAGGCCTGCAATTCCTTATCGTTGCGTTTGGCTGCCGGCAGGCCTGCGCGCGCCTCAGCGAGGCTGGTGAAGGTGCGCATAATGACCGCAGGACAGTCCTCGTCCTTGTCCTTGCTTTCCGAGGACACACCTACGCCCGGCACGCCGATCGACGCCTTCGCCAGGTTCAGCGCGATACCGCCAATCGCGCCCATGACTTCGGCGCTGCGGTCGTCCGCCGTCGTATTGATTGACTTAAACATGCCCGATGGGTGCATCTCGATATTGGCCGACGTGATTTTCAGCTTTGAATTGAGCTTGGTGTAGTCGAAGACATGCTGCTGTTCCCCGTCCGGCACGAACTTGTACTTGACCGCAGCTTCGGTGATGTCGTACGCGAACACGATTTTCTTTTTTATCAGCTTGCAGGAGGAGGGCACAAACGAGAGTGAGGCCTCGACCGCGGTGGCCGGCAAAGAATAGAGCACTCCGCTCGCAATCTTGTCATCGCCACTATCGACCTTGCTGGACTGGATGGTAGTGGTGCAGGAGGCGAGAGGAAAGGCAAGCAGGACAAGCAGCGCGCGCATGGGAGCTCCGTCAAATAGGTTGGTTTACCAAGTTGCCAACTTGACAGTCTATCGCTTGAAATTCCTTAGATACTCACCCATTATCACTGTTGTAAAAAAGCTCAGCTTGACCCGACTATTTGGCGGACAGCTCCCATCCATTCAGAGAAGCAAGAGTGCATCCGGGTCTGGTATGGAATCGCGTAGCTGATTTGCTGCTTCTGCCAATTCTTCCTCTAAGGAGATAATGCGCAGTTTGAGTGCGCCGTCATGACAATCTGACCGGTCATTGCGCTTCGTCTCCAGGCGGATTGACTGTTGGAGCGGCAATTGTGAAGCCGTGATGTTCGAGAACAGCCCTGCATACGGCGAGGAAGGCTGGCACATCCAAGTCGTGTTTGGCATCGTTGACGCGCCAGCCACAGATTTTGAAGTCAGCCGGGCCGAGGCCGTCGCCGACGTGGTCGACCGTTGGCAGCAGGGCGAAGTCGTGTTTGTAGGTCCGGCCGCCCTCTGCAGAGTCGGCGTTATCGTAGGTGCCTAATAAAGTCCAGTCGAGCGGCTCGCCGCTATAGGCGTCACACCCACTGCTTGCCCCCACTGCCGCGTGAATAGCGATCCGGTAAGCTTCGCCGATCGCGGTGGCATTGCCACGCTTGCGGTCGCGCTTTACATGGGCCTGCGCCTTGTGTACCAGCCAGCGCTGGTAGGCCGTTGGTTCGACGACGCCGACAAGGAAGGTGGGAAGCGCGTATTTTCTTGGCACGATATCTCCATCATGTTTCTTAAGGACATGATACTCGACTGCCCCGCATAAATATAATGCTGGTTCGGCAACAGGGTCCTAAGGACTGCGCGACCTTGGCCCAGTCCGACTATGCACCAGACCGGATCTGCCATGCATCAAAAAAATCCATTTTCGGAATCAAGGCTTACCTAAGGACTCGATGGCACCTCGTCTGTCGGCGTGGGTAGCCGCAGAGCCATTGGGCAGCACACATTTCGGACCAGATTTAGGACATCAGACCAACTTAAAACCACTCCAAGCCGCTGCCACGATGCCGACAACCGCGATAGCGACCCCAGCAGGGCGATTCCTTAGCCACGCACTGGCAATCCACCTGACGGGATGGCGCTCGGCAAAACGCAGTTCGCCGTAAAGCTCCTTGAAATCCCGAACTTGTATACGCGCTGTGACTGCCATTTCCTCTGCGTCCGAGAGCGCCGCGCGCAGATAGCGAGGTAGATCATGCTCGGTGATTGTTTGAGCCCAGGTCGTCACTTCCTTGAGGTTGCCTGCAAGGATGGAACGCGATACGCCAGCTGACTTGTCCTTGTCCGTAAAGTCAAATTCCAATCCAAACCTTTCATAGAATCGATTTCGTCGGATCCTGTTTTGCGGATCGCCAGCATCACCGGCCAATAGAGTCACTTCCCGCACGGGGGTATCAGGCCATTGTTTCGCCCATGCTACAATTTCATTCATCAAATAGGTCCCCAGCCGCCCTCCCCTCAACCGTGGCGGGTCTACTCTGACATATCCGCCCGTGCTCAGGCTCGAGGAGGTGATCGAAATACCGTCGAAACCCTTGTCGTAAAAGCCCAAGAATTCGCCATCCGGGATATCGGAAGCAGTTCCGGCGCTTAGATCCCAATAGAAAACGCTGATCTTGCCGCGATGGATTTCATTGGTGCGTGGATCCCGCTCCAGCTCCTCCTTCCTTTCGATAAGTATCCAGTCGACGCGCCCAGCATCTGTGGAGTCAGCGACGCGCTTGATCTCAAGCATGCGGACATCAGGCTTCCTGCGAGTTTGTCCATGGCCCTGGGGCCGAAATGATGAAGTGATCAAGGTTATTCCAAATAGGTTGTTTCCATCAACGACCGACCGCTAAAAATCGATCCTCGCGGTCGTGAGATTCAGTTTCAGTTGAAAGTTGACGCGGCCAGCCGCCACAAAGCTTCATCGCAAGCGGCTGCCTGTATCGGCTTTACCTCTTCAACTTGCTCTTTTCCGCCTCGACGTCCGCCCGCTCCGCACTTCGAGTCCAATCCTCTGAGATTGCTATCAGCATCGCTGATGTTCGGCGGTACTTCAGCGTCGCGTCCGCCCATGCTTTGTAACGCGTCGCAAGTTGGTACTCCTGCTCTCCGCCCTCGTTGATGCCCTTACTATATGCGCCACGCTTATTAAAGCACTCGATCATAAGTCCACTTTCGATCTGCACAGACGCCTCCGCTTCGATCACTTTGCATACTGCTGAAGGAGGCCAGAAGTGTTCGTCGACGTCTTGAGGAGCATAAGCCAGAACGAAACCAATCCGGTTATCCCCAATATCAACGAGATCCTTGGCTGCAGCCAGAACTCTTACAGTCTTCACCCAATCGGATAGCATATTCGCGTCGATCTTCCCGTCAAGCAAACCGGGCACAATCTTGAATTCCGAAAGCAAGTCGTACGATGTATTTGCCCGCGCCTTCGCCTCCTCAGTGAGAATTTGATCGGCGGGCGCGCTTTTGCCCCTGAAAACATGGGACAGCACATCGACGAACATCTCAGGGTCTGATGCCAACAAATCGTAGATGACCAATGGTTCTCGCTCTTGACGCAACAGTGGCAAGTAGGCGTATTCCGCATTGGCGATCTGCCTCTTTTCGACATCAGTGCGCGTTCGCAGTTCCTTCAATGCCAGCCCGATGTAATAGGGAAGCATGTTCCCCATGCGCTCGAATCCCTCGGCCGCCTGGCCAACACCCGAGGCAAGCATGTCCATCAGCAAGCCCGACGGTACGTCTTTACTTCTCCTCTGCATCCAGCCCAGTACTTCAATGTCCCGACCAACGCTTCGGTATTGGTCGATCGCAAACAGAAGATCGTCCACGGATCCTTCGATGGGCAACATGCTCAGGTGATGCCAATATTGTTCCCGCACCTCGCCGCCGAGGACTTCAACATAGGCCCAAGTCTCCCGAGTGCTTGGCCAACCTAGTAGGAGTTTGGCCTTTGCCGTGTTATCCGGGACTTGCGACAGAACACGATCCTGGAAGCGGTTCATCCATTGGTCGCCGAATCTGTTGAAACCATGTGTCGAGACGTAATATGAAAGGCTCGGTGGTGCGTTAGGGTCCAGAGCGCCCTCCATCAACTCGAACATTTGCTCGAGTGAACACGGAATCTGACCCAAGGTTTGGCCGAGAAGTTCCGGCAAATTAACCATCTTCGCGAGCTTCAGAATGCCAGGCACGCCGTCTCGCCCAAGCACGCGCTGGAGGACGTCCTTGCGCAAGTTTTGTGAGTCGTCGAGCGCTTCTGCACCCGGAATGTATTTGCCAACATGCGGCGTCCAGTCATCAAAAGCATGGCGGTCAGACACAAGAGGATCGGTAGGACGATGACGTTCGACCAGATCTTTCATAGCGGCAAGCTCCTCGCCTCTCAACGCCCAGTCAGAACCACCGAAGTATTCATTGCGCGTCGCCTCATCTTTGAGGGCATGCCAAATCGCATTGCCTTCGGCAACACTGTGTGCAACGAGATAGCTGTCGATGTGGGCGAGCACCTTCGCCCGATTTAACGGCTGTAATTTGCCGATCTTGTTGACAAAGGTTCCTAGACGGTCCTCGTCGTCGCCAGCTGCGGCAAGCGCTCGCTCGACGACCGCGGTTTCAAAGTCCCACACCAATCCGTAAGTAATCTCTTCGAGCTTTTCCGGCGCAAGGTCGCGTAGCTTTGGATGCTGGGTAGGAGTGGTCGAGTCCATACTTGAGGGTAGAAGCTTTTTAGCAGTTGCCACCCGACCTCGGGACATTCCGCCAAGACTGCATCAAGGCATGCGATGCGCTGAGGCTGCAATGCATATGTGTTGGGCGCCCACCCCAATAAAATGTCGCGCAGGCTGTTGATGGGTCGGTTGACGTGATTCGATTCCGGTTCCGGATCCAGTTGTCCAAGCTTGGCCAAGACCACTGCGGCACGGTTTAGATATCGGGGGTCCCAGGCTATAGTCTCCAACGCCCAAAGAAAACGTACATGTGGACTAGACGGGCCGAAAAAGTGCTTTTCCTCTGACTCAAAGATCTGTGCCAACTGCTCCGGGGCGCCCGCGAGCATAGACTCGAGGGCCTGCAAAAAGGGTTTGGGGCGGCCTCCGCGATCAACGCGGTCTGGTCGCCAAGGCGTACTATCGAATGGTGCAGTCTCCCCCATTCGGGCAACGCATTAATCACATCGTCGACGTACCTCTGCGGCGACTTACCCTTGACGTACAGGTCTGCCACCTCATGCATTGACGCGATGATCAGCAGTGTCAACGCAAGACCATCGCGTAACCATTGACTGTAGTCTGACGACGCAAGTCTAGCCTGATTGAATTTTTGCTCTCGAGACGGCTGTTCGGGCTGTGTGCCGAAGACCTTGATAATGGCATCGCGTAGCCGCGACAGGTCGTCATCGGTAAGCTGCCGGCCGTAGAAATAGAAGGCGTCCACCGGAGCGCGTACCTGCCACACCTCAGCCTCTCTGTCGACAGGGCGATCTGGCATGCCGAGCGTGGGCATTAGGATCCCCTCAAGCATGCCATAGGTGGCATAGCCGCCAAGCTCTTTGAGCACATCGCAGTCGGCGGGGACGTCGCTAGACCAACCACCGGCGAGAAGCGCTGGTTTAAGTGCAGTCGCATGCCCCACCCATACGGGATCGGCAACGGGCGCATTTTTGATGAGGCGTTTCAGGATAGTCAGGCTGCGTCCACAGCGATGCGCCAGCTCGTAGCCCTGCCCATGATCAAGCCCCATATCGATGAAGCCGGGCACCATGCCTGAAGCCGTCGGCCGTTTTAGCACGGGGCCGCGTCTGGCCTGTGCGCCCGTTGCAGCGGACAAGGTGGGGCAATTCTTGGAGAGCATTCCTGCTAGTGATTCGGCAGTGCCCGTAGCGATGAAGACCATATTGGATTTCATCGCTAAGAAGCGGGCGGCGGCATCGGTGCGAACGATCAACGTCCTGGACTCCAGCGATTCACGCACGCTAGGCTCCGCACGGCGGATCGCCGCAACCGCGAAAGCTATAACCTCCTCGGACGTCTCGGCGCCAAGCATGAAGGATTCGGGTTGCCCGAGAAGTTTGGCAATCAGCGCGTCGGCCTCCTGCTGTCTATCAGCGATGACAAGTTTCTCACTGAGCTGCGGCTTATACTGTGTACTGAATTCCTCCCAATACTCGTCGGTGCTCAAGGCATCGTGTTTCGGAGCTAACTTAAGGACATCACGAGCGTAACGAGCAGCAATGGCCGGATGATCGTCGAGCCAGTGGACCAACGACGAACCGTCAAGGTATCGGACATCCTTCCACTTCCCTTCGTTACGGCGCTCATCCTCCCATTCGGGGATCTTTTTAGCGGGCGTGTCCCAACATTCCAGATTGACTAGGACGAGCGTATTCTCGGCCATCTCGGCATCCGAGGTTTGGCCGGTCCGCTTGTTATAGTCGTTGTCGGCCTTCTTAGCACCTGGACCAGTACCAAATTCCCATTTGGATTTACCCTCTGGAACGAAGCCCTTCGCCACTTGGGTCTCTAGGTCTCCATCCCAGCCGCGCACCTGACTGGCCTCGCCATTTGGAAAGCGAAATCGCGATGCGTCGTTGATTGTCGCGCGGATCAGGTCTGACACCATGGCGGGAACCTTCTCGCGAGCGTTCAGGAGGCTAGCCCAGTTATCCAAGGCCCTTGTGTCGATCCATTGCATGCCGCTCTCTCTTTCCTTATGGCGCGTAGCGCCTTCGATACTAATTGAATAACGGGAGTTGAGAACTCTGAACTCACCTTGATGCGTCAGCCACTTATTTGATCGCGCAATCGTACACCGTCGAGGTTCTCTGCAACAGAGTCTTCTATGACTTGAATCGCAATCATTAGCTTAGGCCCTCTTGACTCATAGATTTAAAACGATGAAAAACCGATGAATCGTGTTTGGAGCCTGGGTGTCCTACCAGACTCCTGGCGCGCGATCTCCTAGCTGCCTGATCCAGCGACGAGATCGGGGCTGGCCTGTCTATCTCCCTGTCCTGCAGAGACTCATTCTTCGCTCAAACAATAGCTGGCCATCCCTCGCAGGAACGCACGACGAGGGATGGCATATCTCATCGAGTTAGCTGCAGAGCTCCTGCTTCTGAGCACCATAGCGGCAACAGTCGGCCAGCTGTAGCAGGCTGTGAAATTAGTCGCGGCATCGCGGATAGGAATCGCCATCGCTTGGGCCTGGTGGCATAAGTGTGTCGCGCTGGGCGACAATGACTGACAGTACAGCGTTGACAATGTATTTTTGTTCGAATATGGACCGATATATGTAGGCTACCGGCAAAGCATAATCTATTGCTGTGCTTGAGACGCCTTCTTTGAAATGCAGACTGGGAAATTTTCCTGCTTCGTTTAAGACGCGAGGTATGACAATGCAATAATCGTTCTTCAGTTTGAGGAGTTTACGTAAATCGGACATACTGATGAGCGGAGTAAGGATTTCTTCGGTCGGATCAATTTGATATTCCAACTTCCGGTTTTTTGGCACTGTGGAACTGTGCTTTATTGCGACGAATCGGGGAACTCTTGAGGGGCCTACGTGCATTTGGTCGGAAAATCCATATTCAACCTTAAGTGCGGGGAGTTTGCTTACATTGCTGAACGTGATGGTTAGAAATAGCTCAGGGTCTGATGTCCACTGTACGAAATTTGCAGATGCGACAATCAATTTCGTCGGATGTTCGGCGATCAGGAGTGCGTTCTGGTGCCGCTGTAAGGTGTTCAGTTTAGAAACGTCAGCCAGATTATAGACCGTATATTGCGTTTGCAAAATGTTTGTAGACCTATTGTCATTCTTAATTGTTACATCCCGGGCCTGGCCAAAAGCCATTCGGTTATTTCCGGAAACTGTAGTCGTATTAGCGCAAGAAGCGAGTCCACACCAGAATGCGATGGCCAGCGCAGCTATATTGTGACGAATCATTCACTTTCCTTTGGGCCATTACTTATCGTTACATCCCTGGCCTGCCCAATAGCCGTGCCGTTGTCCCCCGATATAAAATTTGTTGTAGTCGGCTTTCCAAAGTTAACAAAGATATAAGTAATCCCAAGAATAACCAAAGCTACGACAACGAGCACGGCAGTGCGTATCCCGGTGGCCCGAATTGAACGCCTGGTGACTTCAAGCGTATCCAAGCCACTGCCAGCGGGCTTGTTCTTTTTCATTTTTTAGCTCCCATCATATCCACACTTTCTATTGTTATAGTGATCGTCGTCTCCTCAACTTTGACGACGCTGCATGAATATACAGAATTCTTGAGTGATGAGTACGGTTTGACATAGATGATCCTTGGTTCTTGAAAGATGAAAAAACGGTGGATCTTGTTAGGAGCCTGGGTGTCCTGCTAGGCACCTGGTACGCGATCTCGTAGCTGCCTGACCCAACGACGAGATCGGGTCTGGCCTGTCTATCCCACCTACCCTGCAGAGGCTCATGCCGCACTCAAACAAGAGCAGATCTTCCCTCGCCATAATGGATGGCGAAGGATGGCATATCCGATCGAGGCAGCGGCAAAGTGCCCTCTTCTGAGCGCGCTAAGGGCAAAGTTGGCTACGACAGCCTGGCCCATAATCTGCTTGAAGTGGTCGATGAAGTCGAGGATTTTGCACGCTGGTAGTGGAGTGCTCATCACGTGACTCCCAGATTGCTCAATTGCGAGAACAGTATTTTGAGCATCTGAAGAGCGTCTGGCAAACTCGTAGCGATTCAAATATCGTGTGAACTGCGATCCACGCGAGGGCGAAAAATCATCTGAAAAACTATAACCCTTTTTAGATTACAGTTTGCCCATCAGATCAATGACAGCTTCGCGTACCCAGCGTTGTCCGCTGTGGTCATGGTTGCGCTCATGCCACAGCATGCTTACGGCGAAGCCCTGCACAGGGAAAGGACATCCGACCACCTTGAGCACTTCGCCGCAATTACGCACCAGTCGTTCCGGTACCAGGGCGACAAAGTCAGAGTGCGCGACGATTTCAGGTACGAGCAGGAACGACGCCGCTGAAAGCACAACATTACGCTTATAGCCTAGCGCTGCGAGTCCGTCGTCCACAGGCGTCGTGAAGTCGCCCCCACGCAGCGAGACGATAACGTGGTCCAGTCGTGCGAACTGTTCAACAGAAAGTCCTCGTCGCAGTCCGGGATGCCTATGTCTGCCGATGAGCACATAGTGCTCGTCAAACAGATGCCGGCTGCGTAAACTGACCGGAGCATGCTCGGGTGTCATCAGCGCCAGGTCCACTTCGCCGCTAGCCATCTGCACTTCCAACTGTAACGGATCAAGATGGCGCAAAGCAAATCGCACACCGGGCCCACGCTTTCGCAGCGCAACTACCAATGGCTGGATCACCGTCTTCTGCAGGTAGTCTGTACAAGCGATGGTAACGGTAAGTCGGGCCTTTATCGGATCGAAGTGGCGGTGTCCAGTCAATGTGGCGCGCACCTGATCTAACGCGTGGCGAAGCGGATCAAGCAGTTCGAGAGCCTTGGCAGTTGGCAGCATGCCACGTTGCACTGGTATCAGTAAAGGGTCATCGAACAGTTCGCGCAGGCGGCTCAATTGTGCGCTAACTGCTGGCTGGCTAAGGTACAGGCGCTCAGCCGCGCGGGTCACGTTTTGTTCAACCAAAAGGGTTTCCAGTGTGACCAGGAGATTGAGGTCCAAACGCTTTTTGCTATCCATGAAATGGATAGTAGCAGAAAATTTTTTGATTTCACAGATACCTTGAGGCAATGCAAACTGTCTCCACTCTCAATACTCTGTGAAAGCCACGCCATGCAGTCAACGAATAGAAAAATTCTTATCGTCCATGCTCATCCCGAACAGACATCCGTAACGTGTCAACTTGCCGAGATATCTGCCGAGGTACTGAAGGCTCAAGGCCACAAGGTAATGCAATCGGACCTATACGCCATGGGATGGAAGGCAGTGTTTGACGGCCAGGACTTTCCCAAACGAGTTAACCAGAAGCGCCTGTCTTTCATTGACGAATCTGGATACGCCTTTTCCAACGGTTGCCAGACTCCCGACGTCGAAGAAGAGCAGCGAAAGATCCTGGCGGCGGATGCGGTGATTCTGCTGTTCCCACTATGGTGGTTCAGCATGCCCGCAATCATGAAGGGGTGGATAGATCGCGTGTGGGCCTTTGGTTTGGCCTACGGCTACAAAGGGGCTGGCAATGCCTATCGTTACGGTGAGGGTGGCTTTGCCGGAAAGCGCGCACTGCTGGCGGTGTCAGTTGGTGGGCCGGCGGACGACTATTCTTCCCGTGGCATCAATGGGCCATTGGAGCAGCTGCTCTTTCCAATCACGCACGGCACTTTGTTCTTTCCCGGCATGCAGGTGCTACCCACATTCGCGGTATATGGGACTGCTCGAATCGATGGCAACGGCATTGCTGAAGCAACTATGGCCTGGCGCATCCGAGTGAAGCGACTGTTCGAGGACGTACCGATTGCTTTCCGTCAACAGAGCAGTGGCGACTATCCAGACCACCACGTGTTGGCTGACCACATCGCACCAACTCAGACTGGTTTGGCGGCTCACATCGCCGAGTCCTCGCGACCCGCCGCGTCCGAGGAATTCAGCGCCCCTGTCCCAACCGCCTTTGAAGGACTAAAGTAAAGACGAGTGCCATCCTCACGCATAGTACGGACGCCTCTGGCGACGCACTGGACAACCTTCCCGCGCCAAATGCCAATGACTGCTGACACAAATGGTGTTCAGCAATCAAGCAACGGTCCGGCGACCGGTTAAACTAAGCCACCTGCCGTGTGGTTTGCCGGCACAGGGGTAGTTGCCTGATTCAACGACGAGATTGGGTCTAGCCTGTCTATCTCCCCTGCCCTGCAGAGACTCCCACCGCGCACTAGCACAAGCAGGCCTTCCCTAGCCGCAACTGCCGGCGAAGTATGGTTTATCCGATCAAGGCAGCAGCAGTGCGCCTGCTTTTGCGCGCGATAGCGGCACAGTTGGCTACGATAAGCTAGCCCGTCACCCACTCGCTCTCTTGCTCGAGCGCATCAACAAGATGCGCTTTGTGCCGTCGGACATCCTGGACACCTTCAGCGATGCCCAGCTGGCCAGGGGCTACGACATCGTCACGGTAAGGCAGCGGCCGGAAACGGCCAAGGGGGATCTTCCTCACCCTGGAAGATGAATTTGGCACCATCAACATCATTGTCTGGCCCACGCTGGTGGAAAAGCAGCGGGCCGAACTGATGAATGCCTCACTCTTGGGGGTGTACGGCATCTCGCAATCGAAGAGTGGCGTGCGCAGCCTGATTGCCAAGCGGCTGGTCGATTGCTCACATCTGCTTGGACAGCTGGATACGAAGAGCCGGAATTTTCACTAACGAGTGCACCTTCGCAATTAATTATGGCAACAAAGTGCCTACAGCAATCGTGGCGATTCAAACCCCTCCAAAACATCAAAGATGCTTTGACCTGAAAGTTGCTATGAAGTTTTAAAACTATCACTAACACGCGCACGCTAAGCATATTAAAATGATGATCAGTGAGCCGAACTCTCCGACTTCAATTTAGGAATTTTACGAAATGTTTCCACACAATGGCTCAATTAATCATCACTACATTCCGCAGTTTTACCTAAAGGGCTTTTGTCGTGATGACGGTACGTTCGACGTTTACGACAAGAGAATTGGAAAATTCAAGAAGTCGCCACAGACCCCAGCGATTGTTTTCTTTGAACCTAAGCGAAACAATATCAAGTATCGTGGACAAACAACGGACATTATCGAACAACAATTTTCACGCATAGAGGCTTCCCTATCAGAGTTATTTAAGTTGATTCGGAACGGGGCGTCAATGAAAACTCTGCTAAATCCAGATGGCGTTCGCTTACTGAAGTTTCACATGGCTCTCCAGTTTTGGCGGCTGCCTCGGCTAGATCAATTTGCGAATGAATTCCTGAAATCGCGCACGATCGAGCAGGTCGCGCACATGTGTACGATTACTGTTCCACCATTATCTCCCAGTGAGATGTACAAGCTTCTACAAAGTGACGAGGGGTACCGAAAATTTGCAAAGGCATTTTTGCTTCCAATGACTACATTTGATTTAAATCGACCGATTCCAGACCATATGGAGTGGAAAATCCTTGAGGCAGCGCCTGAAAGTGGATGGTCAAATCATCTTTGCACGGATGCTCCTTTTATTTTTCTCAGCCAAATGACATCCTGACATTTTCAGCCCCATTTATCTTCCCGTTAACGAACTCGAAACTGCTTATCGGAGGGTATCGCTCGCGAGATTTCAGTTCCCTTGAGCCCATCATTTCGACGAAAATTTCGATACTCGCCTTCTTGCAGGCTAATCGATACATAGTTGGGTCGAATAAGGCATATTTGACCGAAGTAATCGGTTTAGCCGCGAACTATAAAGACTTGCCCGGGATTCTGCGCCTTCAAGGGGAAGTCCTAAGCGTGCTCGCAGAATGAACTTGAGATTCTCGTCATGCTGTTCGCCAACACCTTGGTCGGTCACATTGCAACAAAGCGTCTAGCCTTGTCCCCCTTAATCACCGACGGCGAAGAACTGCATATCTAAATGGGTCAGCAGCAGAGCGCCTGTTTCTGTGTGCTATGACGGCATAGTTGGCTACGATAAACTAGCCCGTCATCTGCTTCGTGCGCTCGGCCAGATCGGGGGCTTTGCGCGCTGGAGGTGGACTTGCGATCACGGCCGGCGGACGGTATTACGCTAAAACAGAAGCTTGCCACGGCCGCTTAACCTCTACCTTTAGCGCGCTCTAAGACTGGGGGATTACCGGTAGAGCCGCCCCCTGGCTTAATCGGGATTCCAATATATTGACTGGACGCCTGCCGATCTCAGTACAATGCCTCGATGAATGCGAACGATCCCTTCGACCGCGACAACTTGACCCCTGCAGAAACCCTTCTTGCCGGGCAGAAGATTGCCCGCGACTATTTTCAGGGCGAGCTGTATCAACGCGATGGCGTTTCCCGCCTCGAGGGAATCACTATCGATCAACTCGACGGCGCCAGGTTGGACCTCGACGAATCTGAGACCGGCAGGCTGTTCATGATCCCGGATGGCTCCATTGTATGGGCGCTCGAAGTAAGGGAGCACGGCGAGGCGCCTGCCGGCTTGGAGGTCGTGTCGAACAACCTCTTCATGGCCGAAGACGAGAAAACCAGTGTCATCGCCTACAGGGATGACGAGGGTGCATCCCTGCGCGTCGACGCGCTCTATATCCGCCGACTGATACTCGCCGTCGACGCGCCTGAACGCATGGCCACGGTTGCATTCGGCCTGATGGCTATCTCGGCTTACCGGCTAGGCTTTGGCCACATTTCGCTTTTCGCAGCTGGAAACGGACCGATCGATCCAGACGACCCGGACGGTTTCGTTGGATTCGCTGTGTGGCCGAAATTCGGGTTTGACGCGCCACTCGAACCTGCCGAACTAAACATGGCACCATCCGAGCCCCTGCGTGCTTGCCGGACTGTCCAGGAGGTTATTGCTGTGGACCAAGACTGGTGGAATGTACACGGCCGGGGCCGGGATATGCGCTTTGACTTGAGCGCCAACAGTCGAAGTTGGACGATTCTGCTAAACTACCTGTATCAATCACTCCCCCTGCCGGAGATTGAACCATGACCGCTTTGAAGAAAACGCCTCCCACCCAAAACAGTGCCTACAAATTGGCAGCGGCTGCTCGCCGCGCCAAGGTCGCTTCCATGCGTACTCCGATCATCGGTGAAGTCAAGCCATCCCAGGGCCGGATCCGGGTCACGCTGGGTGGCAAAGCCATCAGCCGGGCCGCCCGTTCGGGCGTGTTCGGACCGTCTTCGATCGAAATTCCAGAATTTTCCAGCGTCCGGAAGCCCAAGCCAGCATGATGAAGTGGCCAGTGGTCGCTTTTTTCGCGCGCGACACCCCTCCGGCAGTGCACAACCGTCATGCTCCAAGACGGCTAAGAATCCAAGGAAGCCAAATAGCGACGCTCGCTGCCGCGCAGACAACTCCTCCAAGGAGGAGCATCGTCTTCCCGAATAAGCTCAACAGATAGCCGATCCAGTACTTCTGTATACCAGCCAGGTAGGTCACTTCGTCCCTGGCGCTCCAGTTTTTTCGCTGTCATATTTTTAATATCCTCCGCTTGCGCCGTTTCGCCGGCTCACGTCCATTCTGGCGTCACAACACGATCCATGTGCAGTAGCATCGCTCGGACTTTAGTGTGCCAAAAGCCCGTTGGCGTGGTTGCACCGGGTTTCGTGCTCGCGATGTATGAATCGCCACCAGCAGCTTAGACTCTCCTGATCCATGGTTCTTGAAAGATGAAAAAAGATGGATCGTGTTAAGGCCTGGGCGTCCTGTTAGGCACCTGGTACGCATTCTCGTAGTTGCCTCATCTAACGACGAGATCGACTCTGGCCTGTCTATCGCCCCTGTCCTGCATAGACTCCCCCGCGCTCAAGATGGTTATATAAAATTGCAATAGTGGAAAAATTATTCAGAAAATTTAGAAATAAGATGAAAAGTCTGAATTGGAATTGAAAATTGGTACAAGATTTAGCTACACATGGAATTATTGACTAATTTACAACTAAAAGAGATGATTATTAAATACTTTATCTGCCATATCAAGGAATTTTAATATATCGCGCTTAGCTTTCCCGTGATACTCAGCAAGGATTTTCCTTGAGTCTAATGGAACATCTTTTAAGATCATTCGAACGCCCCAGCTCAATTCACGCGAATCATGTCTTTTTAGCCCACGGTACTCCCGTTCCAGTTCTAATAACTTATGGTCTGCAATATATCTTCCTGGCAATCCAAAATCCACAACCGCATTCATTTTCCCTGCAGCAGATTTTTCTTTTATTTCTACAATTCTCTTTCCAGAAATGTCAGTTGACAATTCAAATTGAAAGTATGAATCAAAGGAATCGCTATACGGATTAATGTGAGTGGCGAGATCAAACTGCTTTGCCCCTTTGTATCGAGAGTTACATATTCCACAGCAAGGAATCAGGTTAAATATTGAAGTGGAAAAATAGGGATGAGTCACTTTCGAAAAAAATGATCCAAGTCTAACAATGCCCTTTTGCTTACTTTTTGAGCACCTGGATCTACCGGCACAACCTTAATTGGAAGCTCTCCACAATATGGACAATAGGTCGTAGGCTGCGTAATTTTATCTAATAGGTCGATGCAAAATTTTGAGCTTCGGTATTTCGTATAGTTAAATATTTCCTCAGAAATCAATGCGCCAAATTTATTTTTCTTTCTACCCTTCACTCCATTGGTGCAAAATAAATTGGCCGGAGAATTTTTAATTATCTCTAATCGCATCAAATTTAACTCATCAGGGGCGGAAACGATAATCAGCTTTAAATTTTTTCATTATCACTCAAAAGAAAATCAAAGAATGCACATTGTTCCCCTGCAATCTTCGCACTCTTTCTCGCATATTTCTCCAGATATTCTTGATCTAAGTTCTTGGATTTTTCTCGATATTTCCTCACAACCGAAATTAGTGACTTTTCCGAATAAATCCCAGCGGTTTGTGGGTTTAAAGAATTCCAATAATTGTCGGCCTGAGTTTCGAGGTATTTCTGGGGATTAACCGTGGTATTGCTCAAATGTTCAAGAATTTTAATCACGATTAAATATTTCCTTAAGGCTATTAACATTCTTATTATTGTAAATTTCTTCGAATTTAAATTTAAATATTTTATCCCCAAGTATATTTAGAAAATCTTCGATGTATTCTTTTTCAATAGCTGTGTAGCTTTTATTGTCCAAGAGTTTCATGAAATCCCGAATTTTCAGAGATGAAAATAAACCACTGGTCATGCCTTCTAAGAATAAAGGACCTGCATATAAATCGTACAAGTTAGCACCAAAAGTCTCCAGCGAGTGGTTGAAATTTTGTGCATCAGATTCGCGATCACCCAGTATCGCGATATTTTGCCTTGGTAGATCAGATATGAGTAAAGGTGAATGGGATGTTAAAATTAATTGAATCTTTCGATTAGTAGCTATTGACAATATTGTGAGTAGGCGATATAAAAAATCAACCTGCCATTTCGGATGCAGATATAGATCTCCCTCATCAATTAAAAGGATTACGTTATCCTCAGCAACCTTATCCAAAGCGGAAGTAAGAGTTGAAAATAGATTGAGATATGCTTTTTGGCCTGAACTCAATCCAAGCCAATCTAAGTTGATAAATCTTATGAAGCTCATATTTGCAGCATAGCTTTGCAGAAAATTCCTGCTATACCCACTATATCTTATGATAAAACTTTGTTGCGACCTTTCTCGAATTGCATCGCTTGAATATTCCATGTCTAAGTCCGAACACATTGCTGGAAGATTCTCAATGAAATCAAATTGTTGCTTAAGCAGGATCCCGTCGGCAAGGCGTGGGTGTGAAAATATATCAAATTTCTCACTCTTAAAAATCCCAAACTTCATACATCTTTTTTTTAATTCACGTATTAATTCTGCCAGAACTTCCTCAGTCGAAGTAAATCTGTCCATGACGTAACCGACATCAAAGTCAAGATCAACTAAGTGATTCTCACCACGATCTGAAAATCTCACACTACCTAAGTAAGCATTTAAAAATCCAACATAGTATAAGTATTGGGACAACAGCGCAAATCTGGTCCTAGGTTGCAAATCTTTAGTTCGGCGACGGATAAATTTATGTAGTTCCGATAGATTTTTTGATGACAGAAGGTTTTGACGTATACCTGTAAATGTGTTGAATACGTTTACAGTGATATGAGCTGCGATCGGCTCTTCTATTTCCAATTCACTGAAATAAGGAGATTCAAGAAACGAAATTTGTTTTGAAAAATCCAAATCCCATCGAAGTGCTGAGCGAAGATTTTTTGAATTTTCAGAAAGATCGAAGACTTCTTTACTGAAATTATTACGCCTCTGATCATTGACATTGGAAAAAAATACGACGTCTAATGAGGATATATTGCCTCGGTGTTCTTCAAAATCTACGCACCTCGAAGTTGGAGGTGTCGGCGATGTAAAGTTGTAGTATCCGATATATCTTTTCTTGCCACTCTGCTTTGTTATGACAAAAAAATCCTGCAATATCGATGTTTTTGATCCTTTTAATGAATTGCAAATCAATTCCAATGCATTACTTTTTCCAGAGCCATTTTTTCCAATTAGGGCTACGACATCAGTTACGTTGTAGGGAAAAAATTTGCTGGTATTTTTTTTGTCCCTATTCGTTGAACAGAATTCTTTTCTTTGCTGTACTTAAACTGAACCGTGGATGAAAGATTCAATTCAAAATCTTTCAAATTTTTGTATTCTTTAACCCAAATGTATATTATTTCCATGAATTTCTTTCGTTGCTATTAAATTTTTATAAATATAAATTTCAGAGGTGTCGCAATTATAATATGTATGCATTGCCAACAGTCATTATTCCTGAATCGCGTCTAGTTTTTTCATGTTCTTGAAGCGAAGTCAACGACAGTTCCGCCTAGTGACGCAGACTGGACTCAGGTATATGATCCTGTTTCATGGGCGTGCTTTCCTGATTTTAGGTTCTACTTAGAGGGTGTAGACGAAATCAACGCTTAAAAGCGAGTCTGTTGAGTAGCATACGTGCTTCAGCCAACCACACCCAGGCTACCGAAACAGTGAATTTGCGGTCGTGATGCGTCACTCTGCGGCACCAGCGTTCCATCCACGCGTGTGTCCGTTCGGCGGCCCAACGCATGGGCAGGACCCTAAACCCGGCATGCGCAGCTGCAGCATCTTCAGGGGGTGTCTTGGGATCGTGCAGCGTTCGCTCGTCCCATTGGCCGGATGACTGAATCGCCATCAGTAGCTTAGGCTCCCCTGATCCATGGTTCTTGAAAGATGAAAACCGATGGATCATGTTGGACATGGGCGTCCTGCAAAGCACCAGGTGTGCGATCTCGTAGCGGCCTGATCCAACGACGAGATCGGGTCTGGCCTGTCTATGTCCCCTGCCCTGCAGAGACTCCTACCACGCTCTAACAAAAGCATGCCGGCGAAGGATGGTTTATCCGATCGAGGCAGCAGCAGAGCGCCTGCTTTTGCGCGCGATAGCGGCACAGTTGGCTACGATAGACTGGCCCGCCATCTGTTTCGTGCGCTCGGCCAGATCGGGGACTTTGCGCGCTGGCAGTTGAGTTGCGCTCATGGCCAGCGCGACATGGCACCAGACGGTGTCACGCCAAAACAGAAGCTTGCCATGGCCGCTTAACCTCCACTTTTAGAACGCTCTAAAAATGTGGTGGGGGGATTACCCCTTAACGGTATCGTAAATTTCCAATGTTTGCGCTCGTAAGATAGACCAGTGATTAATTGCCGCAGCCCAAGATTTTTGGCCTGTGCCCCCAAAGCCTCATCCAGCATGCGACGCACGTGGTCTGATGATGGCGTCGTGTCGGCGAGAAGCTCCAAACCACTGACATGACGCAATTCCGCCGCTAAAGTCATATTCAGTCCCACGCTCACAGGCTCATGCTGGACCCAGCCTAACGGCGTTTCAAGAGTGGCGCAAAATAATTCGAGGCTACAAGTACGCACGTCTCCATGCAGTTGATAGCTGAAAAATTGGGAGTCGAAGTAGATATGGCGCGGATCGATGGACAAGCGCGCATATTGATTGTCCAGTATCTGCACGAGTCTCAAATTACTCGTTTCCAGTTTCGCTCGAAGACTCTGTACGGCAGACATATCGTCGATTCGGACCCAGCCAAGCGGAAGCAATAACTTACTTCCTAGGCCGGCAGTAAATGGCAGCGATTTCGCATGCCAGGCCAGCGCCCACAACCACCCATGCTCCGTTTCTGTCAATTGCGCTGCATAGACTTTCAAGGGCTTGCCGCTACGACCGCTCGTCAGATTACCGTCAAGCGTAAGTGGGATATCCACCCCAACGTGGGGAGTGGAAAATAGATAAGGTTCATCGATCGCGAGCGGCAAAGCTGCCATTGCTTCCATTCCGGTACCAAAATGTTCAACTAACGCCGTAACAAAAGCGCGCTGCCCATCGAGATTACGCTCTACACCTAATTCGTCCGCAGTAAACCAAGCGAACAATTCTGGATAAAGCTGTAGCCTCTCAAAAAGTTTAACGACGCCGAGGGTATTTAGTCGCAGCGGGAAAAGACGAATTCGATATTCGGTATACGCGTGATGATTCCTAGCGCCTTCAACTCGGCAATAAGGCGGGACGTCGAGAGCTTCGCCGCACGTGTAATGATCTTGCTCCGACAGGCCCAGCTCTTCATGCAACTCACGAAACAGTGAGCGCTGAAGATATTGCATTGGCCAGTGAGTGGTCCCATAGGCGAAATCGTATTCCGCTTGCTGCGGCCGCGCTGCCAACGGGACATCGCTCAACTTGAAGCGACCACCCGGCAAGCCAAAGTATCCTTGCGCATCGGCACGTTTTTTATCTTCCCGTGCGTACAACAGAAACTTATCACCCACGCGAAGCACACCCCATGCGACATAGACGAAACGGATTGGTCTGGATTCCTGTGTTGGGTGATAGCGCAAGCGGCCAGTTTCAAGCCGGCGTAATAAGGCGCGTTGCTCATCAATATCGCTGTCACTGGCCTGCGTCCCCCAATAGCCAGGATCGACAATAGTATGCAGGTCAGTTGCCATAGTCTCAAGCAGGGAACGCGCTACTAACCATGCAGCGTAGGACTGGAATCGCCAAGTCCCTCTGGCAGCACTATCAAGATCAAGCATGGCAAGGGCACAGAACAACCGCTCGACAGTGGCTAAGGTGGCCTCTATCTCCCCCTGCGTAGCAATATCACCCAATCGGGCAGCCAAAGTGCTTCGATCCAAGTCCTGTCTTACATCATCTTCGGCCAACATCGGTGGCAATAAGTAGCCTATGCGCTTGAATAAGTTTCCGAGGTAAGCAGCCATGCCAACATTGCTCTAAATCAATAAAGCTCCGATATTACTCCTATAACAAATTTTTCGAAAGAACTACAGTTGCCTTCATCAGCTTCTACGGTTTGGAGACCAACCTGAAAGCAGACGCTGTGATTTTTTCAACAAAAATGCAACGAGTAATTTCTAAAACTACTGAGGACGAAGAGTCCATCTGTGAATGTTTACTGAAGGAAACAAATAACATGGCTCATAAAATTGTGTTCTACCCTGTCGGCAATGGCGATACTTGCCAGATCATTTTAGAGAACGGCAAACGCATTCTGATGGACTATCGCCATCGCAAAAAAACCGAAACGGGCGAAGGCCCAGAAATCAACCTCAAAGCCCACCTCAAAAAGGAGCTCAAAGACGCGGGACGTAATTCGTTCGATGTGGTGGCGTTCACCCACGGCGATTCCGACCATATCGAGAACAGCACTGAGTTTTTCGAGTTGACGCACGCCGCCAAATACCAGGGTGACGGAAGGGTTAAGATCGATACACTGTGGGTACCCGCTGCCTTGGTGCTTGAGAACGCGACCAACGATCAACAATCCGCGGAGTTCATCATCTGGCGGCAAGAGGCGCGCTACCGCCTGAAGCAAGGCACGGGCATCCGCGTCTTTTCGAAACCCGAGAAGCTGAAGGGCTGGCTGGAGGATAATGGGCTGACGCTCGAATCGCGGCGTCATCTCATAACCGATGCTGGCAAGATCGCACCGGACCTCTCCTTGGACGCAGACGGCGTTGAATTCTTCTGCCACTCACCCTTCATCAAGCACGTGGACGAGGGAGATGACCTCCGTAACGCGGCCTCGCTCATCTTCAATGTCCGCTTCCGTCAGGGCGAGAGCCACTACGATTTCCTGGCAGTTGGCGATTCGGAGTGGTGCGTGCTGGAGGACATTGTCAAGACCACGAAGGCCCATGGCAACATGGACAGACTCGCATGGGACCTGTACAACATCCCCCATCACTGCAGCTATCTGGCACTCAGCGATGTGAAGGGCACGTATGAGACGGTACCGAAACCGTACGTCGAAGATATCCTGTTGGCTGGGAAAGAAGGGAGCTACATCGTCAGTTCCAGCTGCCCTATCCTCGACACCAAAGAGGGCCGGGAGCAAATCCAGCCACCTCACATTCAGGCCAAGAAGTGCTATCAGCGCTATCTGGACAAGACGAATGGTGCCAAATTCCTTGTAACGATGGAGGAACCGAACGCTACCCGTCCACAGCCGCTGGAGTTCAAGGTCGAGGCGCAGGGGCTGTCGCTCGTGGGTGCTGCTGCGTCGGCTGCAGGCATCATCATCTCCAAACCGGCGCCGAGGGCTGGCTAAATGATCCGCTCATACCATGCACTCGGCCAAGTGCTATCGGGCCTGGCACCGGAGCAGCTGACACATGCCCAAAGCAGGCAGATGCTGGCCGCCTGCCATAGGCATCCGGCCTTCTCGGTCGTCGAATTGAGGAAAATCTCGAATCCATCCGACGTCAGCAAACCGGCTATCGACGGGATTGTAGTCGATTGCTGCGACGGCACGGTGCCTTCGAGGAACCTGATCGGCATCCACAATAAGGAGCGCCTGTTGCTGTTGCACGGGCCTGGCCTCTTGACGCCTCATGAGGTCAGGGCGCTACGCACCGGATTTCCGGCTACCGCGCACCAGAACAGCATTTTTAACGGCGAACCTACCTCACTGTGCCTCTATTTTGAGCCTTGGAGCGCGGTGGAGCGTACTTGGACCCCGGAAAAGCATCTACAACGTATCCTGTGGTGGCTGCGCGAGACCTCTGTCGGCACCCTCCATCGCACAGACCAACCACTGGAGCGCCTGTACTTTGTCTCCCCGTATCAAATTGTGCTTCCGGCCGACTTCAACGAGCGAGTGGCCCTGCGTACGGAGGTGCTTCACCTCGCGTGCGCGCGATCACGTGACAAGGGCACCATGTTACGCGGGGCGTTCGGCCCGCGGCCCGAGAAACACGCTGCCCGCGATGACTTCGGCATGGATATCTTGGTCGTCGCCGTTCCGCCGGCCCTCTCAACGCGGATCGAACGCTATCCGGCCGATTTATGTGCACTGCACGATCAACTGGTCGCGCGTGGCTCGACGCTTCTCGCCCCCCTACAGGAAGCCGCGAAGCAAGCGATGTCAGGTTCTGGCATGCCGATGCACGACCCGGCCGCTCAGCATACGTTGCTGCTGTTACAGATTCCCGTCACGCGAGCTGGCAGCCAAACGCCGGAGAGAGTCGACGTCTCCGGATTCGTCATACGCGGGGCCCCTCTCAGCCGACTCGGCCTTGATACCGGTGCGTTTTTCGACGGCCGGGACGGGAAAGCATACGTATCCAATACCCTTTCACTCTCACGGGATACTACCGCAGACGAGTCCCCAAAAGCATGGCGCGGTCTGCCAATTGAACCGATCGACGTCAAGGTCGCCTTCAGTGCCTCGGATGTGCACAGAGCATCTGGCGTGGACAATGCCGCCGGAGACTTCCGGGGTATTCTCGCAGGAGTAGGTGCGCTAGGTAGCAGCATGGCTGAAATCTGGAGCCGCGAAGCGTGGGGCCGCTGGACCTACGTCGACGATGATATCCTGCTACCACATAATCTTGTCCGCCACATCGGTAAGGATCTGCACATCGGCTGGGCGAAGGTTGATGTTGTCGCACAGATGGGAGAACTGAACTGGCCATCCAGCGTAAAACCCGAGGCGGTCTACGCCAATGCCACGGACAATGAGAACCCGGACGTACAACGCGCAGTTTGCGAAGCCCACCTGTTTGTCGATGCGACGACCACTCTCGAAGTGCCGCGCGACCTGTCCGATCGCGACGATATGCCACGAATGGTATCTACCTTCATAACCCCGTCAGGACGGAGTGGCGTATTACTATTCGAGGACGAAGCACGATCAGCGCGCCTGGCATGTCTGGAAGCACAATATTACCGCGGCTTGCTCAATTCCGACTGGGGTGCTACCCATTTGGCTGGTCATCAGGGCAGTTACTGGGTTGGTGCTGGCTGTCGAGATCTGTCCGGCGTGCTCGCCCATGAACTCGTCCAATTGCACGGAGCAACTCTAGCCAGACAGGTCCGACTACTGGCGACTCAGCCTGACTCGCAGATCCGGGTATGGACCGTAGACGAGGAAAGCGGCGCCGTTTCCGTCAATGTGGTTACAGTGGCCCCATCTGTGGAACGCAAAGTCGGCAAATGGCGGGTGGTGTGGGACGAGGAACTGGCGAGGAAAGTTCGCCACCTGCGCGACCAGTCACTGCCGAGCGAAACGGGTGGCGTGCTCCTTGGTTACGTGGACCAGAAGCGCAACGCAATCCACCTCGTCGACGTTCTACCGGCACCAATAGACAGCGACGCCAACAGAACCGGCTTCACCCGCGGGGCAACAGGACTACCCGAGGCCATTGCAGAGGCGGCCGGTCGAACCGCCAACATCGTAGGCTACCTCGGAGAGTGGCATTCGCACCCACAGCACGCATCGGCAACGCCAAGCGCCGCCGACCAGACGTTGCTCGCCTACCTCGCGGACACACTGTCATTAGACGGAGTACCCGCACTGATGCTTATCGTCGCAGACCGTGACATATCAATTACGATCAAGGAGGGTTGCACACATGACTGAAATGGCTGCAGAGCAGCGAGCTTTCAGCGTGGCGCTGTCGGGAGGCGGTGTGCGGGCGGCGGCGTTTCACTCCGGCGTGATGCGTTACTTGGCCGAGCAGGGACGACTGGGGGACGTCGTGCACATCTCGTCCGTATCTGGAGGGAGCCTGTTTGTCGGCATGGTTTTCTACCTGAGCGACTATTCTTGGCCCAGCTCGGAAGCATACATCTCTAAGGTACTCCCTCGCTTCCGGCAAATTCTAACCACAAAATCCCTGCAACGGTCGGCCCTGCGCCGCCTGATCATCAACCCGCTCAACTGGCGCTTCCTCCTATCACGGGCAAATGTCCTCGCGCAGGCGATCGAAGCGACTTGGGGCGTGAGTGGAGGCCTCGCTACGATCGACAATGCACCGTCCTGGTCTATCAACTGTACGACCGCCGAAACAGGACGCCGATTCAGGTTCAAGCGCATGACGATGGGTGATTATGAGCTTGGCTACGCCAGTGTCGAAAATTTTAGCCTAGCCAAGGCCATGGCCATTTCAGCCGCGTTCCCGGGGGCATTGGACCGCTTTCGGTGAAAACCAAAGATTTCCAATGGAGGAAGCGTCCCGGTGAATGGGGGCAAGGGCAGGAAAGTGCGGTACCGTTCGCACCGCCTTTCAAACGGCTGCATCTGTATGACGGCGGATTGTACGACAACCTCGGCATCGAACCGCTATTTGACATTGGCAGCCAGACAATCAAGCAGGACGAGACGTTGGACCGGCAGGCAAAGTTCCTACTCGTGTCCGATGCCGGCGCAGCGCTAGGACGAAAGTCGATCCTGCACCCGCTAAATCCATTTCGTTTTGAGCGTATCGTCGACATTGCTCTGGACCAAACTAGGTCGCTGCGTGTTCGTGCACTAATGAACGTTCTCCAGCGGGAGCCCAAATCTGGTGCCTACCTGGGTATCGGGGCTTCAGCCGGTAGAAGCATCCATCGATGCGCCACAGGCCGCGAATCGATTGCGGCACGGCTACAGGCCTACAGCTGGCTATCGGAGGCTGAAGCAAGGTTGGCAGCAGCGTACCGTACGACACTGTGCCGCCTGACGGAGCCAAGCTTCGACCTTATCGCCCGGCATGGCTACGAAACGGCCAAATGGAATCTGGAGCTGTTGGCGGGCTGGCCGACCCAGGCAACGGAACTGAGCGCCATCGCTGCCTGAATGAGATAGATGCTGGCGGCGAAAGCTAAGCTGGTTCAGCACACAGCTGTTCGTCGTGTAGCGTGAGGCTTAATTGTACGGCACTCTCTGCTCGGATTTCATGGGCAAATCACTGATAAAGTCTAGGATCCAAAGCGTCCCCGTCGCTCAGCAAGCCGAGGTGTGCGAGAATATTCCGGCAACGTGCGAGCCATTCGGCCCGATCCTTTGGTTCGCCGCGGATGCCACGGGTCTGCGCCACATAAGCTAAGGAGCCAATCTCAAGTTCTTCGAGCGATCGAACTTGGCGTTTGCTATCAATCCACAACGGGCAGGACACATGTCGCTCGAGGCTCCGGACCAGCTCTCTTCGCCGAATTTCGATTAACGGCAGCAATTCGGCAGCCTGCGCAGTCCACATTCGCCGCTGCAGCTCTTTCTCACCATCATTACCGTCGAGCAAAGTAAATGGATGTAGCATATCAACACCGTCGAAGTGATCTAAACCACCATTTTCCCAATTGCTTCCCAGCGTGCTATCGCCGCGGCCAAGAGCACAGCGCGCGGCTTGCAGTATAACTTCGATATCAAACACATCCCGTTCAGGCTGATTTATTAGATAGTCAGCGAGATCAATATCCCACAGCGCTAGCGCAGCAATTTGGCGCACGATGAGTTTGTGATGGCGGGCACGCTTGCGGATGCACCGCAGTCGCTGATCAACGTAAGTCAGCGTGTCCAGTTCACCGAATACTCCGCTCCAAATACAGGTAGTCAATGCCGCCCCCTCAGCCTGAAGACACTTTTGAGGCACACCTCGAACAAAAACCAACAAGACTGGACGCTCGTCAGAGGCCCGCTGACGACTCGCAACTTCGAAGTCGCGCAGAAACGTCCGCCAAGCGTCCCAACTTAACGCTGTCACACCCTCAATTACTATCAGTTGGCCAGCTCTCAACTGGCTACAGAGTTTCTCGGCATTCCAACCAACCCACTGCTCCGGCTCAAGGTAAAGTGTATCTGTAAGCCACCTGAGCGGATCCTCAGGTGAGTCGATCGTCACCCTTTCGGGCGACCAATGTGCATGCCTCAGCTGTTCAACGAATGCTTCCTCCAAATTCGGCTGAGCAAAGGTCGGCGTAGCGACCACAACGCTGATGCCGTCGCGCATTTGCTGCATGACACCATCGATAAAACCGGCGGGGCCTGGCAAGGTATACCACTTCATCAGGCGGCATCCCCAAACATGCGCTTAGCGAACGAATCCAGGGCCCAGGTCGCCCCTTGCTGGCGGACCACCAGCCCCAGTGGCTCAGCCCATCGAAGCGCGCGCTTGACGACATCACTCTTCAGGCCCCCATACTCGACAATGTCGTTCTCGCTGACGCCATCACCCAAACCTTGCAACGTCGTCAGCACAGCCTCGGCCTCTTCAATCCCGCCAGTTAGCCGGAGTCGATTGTTGAGCCGCCATTCGTAATCAGTCAGAAGCTTAGTCATTCGCTCCAAGTTATTTACAAAATCGAGTGTCTTCACGCGCGCTGCAGACTCGAGCAAACCGCCCCAGAAACCCGTCAGGGCCTCAAGACGATCAACGTTATCGGTCGGCAACTGTAGTTCCTCGAGCCATTTTCGAACGAATCCACGAGCCCATGGGAGCACCGACAACCACGGCTCGAACCACTCATCCTGTTCTCCGATAGTGGCTGCAAGAGCCCACAAACGATGAGGATCGGCGACGAACACCACCGAAACGAAACTAGTGGGCGACGTCAGCGCCTTTACTTTTGCCTGTGCCGCTTCCACCCATTCCGTATTCCATGGCACGGACGGTGGCACCAGCATCACAGTAATACCATCGGTGACACGTCTCTTAATTTCCTTGCCGAGCTCTTGTGCGAAGCTCTTCTGGTCTGCGGCCCCATCCAGCTGTATGAAAAGCCTGCTGTCTGCCATTCCAGGCTGGTCTAGCAGGCCTGGTAACAGGTTATCGATGCCTGACGCCTCACTGGCAGCCACGAGCGAAACCGAGCTACGCATCTGGACAACTTCGTCAAGCTGACGATAGGTCAGCGGATTGCGCGCAGGATTATCGACGCGCCCGCCGAGCGTTGGACGGAAAATCGTGGACTTGAATTCGATCCGCGGCTCACGTTCTGCCTGTAAGGTGTTCTCTATCTCCTGCTTACTTCCCAACAATAGCAATACGTTCGGATTACGCAGACTGAAGCACTCGGCTGTCTTAGCTTGGCTCAGCACCCCGAGTTGGACCATCTCCTCCAGCAGGGCCAGGAAATCCCGTTCGGAAGTCGTTGCAAACCCTTCGGGCCACCAGGAATTCGCGCAATCCTGCCAGATTGATCGCCAGTCAATACCCTTCACATGATCATAGCCGCGGGTGAGTGCCTCCAGGCCAATGGCATACGCAATCACCTCATAGCGCGCATCCAGTTGGAGGGTAAGCCGGAATTTGGAGCGGATGGCCTCGCGCAGCGGACGTCCGGAGAAGACCGATTCAATGTCCGTTTCTTGAATCTTAAAACGTGGGCCAGCAACATCGCGGCGTTTCAGCTTTGTTTCGCGCAGATGCCTAAGCAATTGAGTGCAATACAACTGGATCAGGCTCGGGTAATAATTAGTCTGGGCAAGCACACGCATGACGAGGCTCCGGTCATCAAACTCAAAGCCCGCAGCTTCGATCGGCCGAGTGATGAGTTCCTCCGCTGCCCGAATCTCGCGCTCATCCATTAAGGGACCGATCCGAACGGCCTCATTAAGGTGCCCCAGCGGTTGGTTCGAGGTACTTGCCGTCCTCAGAACATTATGCAGTCCGGCGAAAACGACCTTGAACCGTCGATCCGTCTCATCCATGAGCTGCTTCAATCGCCGGGTTTCAGCGTAAGTGCCTCCACAACGGGCATCCTGTTCAAAGAAATGGTCAGCCTCGTCGAGGAGCAGCAAGATCCGTCGCGCCGGTGCCATAGCCAAGAACCTCTTGATCGACGCGAGGAATGCATCAATGGAAGTCGGCTTAGCCGGATTGACGGGAGGCATATCCAAACCGGTGATGTTCAGCTCACGGAGCTTGTCGTACACAGAGAGCCACATGTCGATCGCGGGGCGGCGTTCACCAATCCCTTGCGCGAGTAGGTCGATCCACACCGCATAATGGTCGGCCGATGGATTGTGGAAGGTTTTTCGGCCCGCCGAAGCAAAGCGGTTTTACCCAGTTGCCGGCCGCCATAAATGAAATAGCAGCCCCCTTGGGCCTTGACCGCTTCAAGTTCAGCAACCCGCCCATAGAACATTTCCGGTGGAACAAAGCCGGCACTGGCGTCGTAGGGCTCGCTATAAGTAAAAGGTAAGGCGACGTCAAACCAAGTCGCGAGGCGCGATCCGCGCTGGGCAAGCAAGAACAGCAGGATCGACTCGTCGAGCAAAAGGAAGGAGCGCTGGCGATCCTTGGAGATGCGTGCGAGTTCGGGCCAGAATCGTGCCGGACTACGCGAAAGCACCAGCACAATAGTAGCGGTCTGTTGGCTGGTCTCTCCGATTCGCTGAAGCAAGTCCTCCGGCGTCAACCGATCAGTCAGGACGACCACGCGATATCGCCCCTGCGCGCGGGAGCCAAAATGGGGCACCGGGCACACTTCGCGGTCCACGATAGGCGTCACCTGGAGTGACCATGCTCCCCGCACCTGGTCGACCAATGGAGCCGTGAACCCCAGCGCATCAAGTATCTTGCGCAGGTTGTCACGCGACATACTTCGCTTGGCAACAGACAATGCCCATGCCCGGTAGACACTCTCAGCTTCCACTCGCGCCGGCTCATCCCCCTCCAGGTAGAAGGAAAGCGGCCCAACGGCACCGCCAGTGCGGATCAGTTTATCCACTTCCGATGCCTCCAGTCGCGCGAGCTGACTCAGCAATTCAGCCTGCTGCACCGGGAAAAACCTCCGGAACGAGTCTCTGCGCGAGTCGCGCTCGGGCCAAGGCTCCATATCTTGCCTTACCCGCTGCATCAACTCATTGAACGTATGGATATCCGAACGTGCTAGCGGTGCTGCTACCTGCCTAGCCACTTCGTCAGAGAGACTAGACTTTTCACGTTCAAACTCATCACAGGCATCCTGGATTCGATGAGCTTTTTGCTGTTCGATCTTGCTGGCTACAGCCTCGACTCGCGCCATGGCCTGATCGAAGCGATCAATATCGCGCTGGCTCAGTTCCACAGCGCTAAGTTCACCCTCGCACGCTGCGCGTTCGCCGTCGCTCAAGTAACCGTAAGCGAGACCGACTTCCGATGCGCGACGAGCTTCTTGGATTTTGCGCTGAAGGTCTCTCGCCCACGCGTCCCTGTACTTATCAATCGACTGCTTGCGGACACTGGCGTCTTCCTCGCCGGACAACTCTTTTAGCAATAACAACGCGCCGGCAAAATCTCCGGCTTCGACGTGGGCATCAAATGCTTCCGCCGCATTGCTAGGCGAAGCGATCCAAGCTTCCAAGGAATGTAACAGCTGCACGCCGTCAGCTTCGATACCCCACTCGTGCGAGACGAACATACCTGGCACAAGCAAAAGATCGCGCGTAAGCAGTTCCTTGGCTTGGATCTCTGCTGATGGCCCAGTGTCACTTTGCCTAAACATGTTCACAATGGCCTGAATTTCGGTGCGCAACACACGGCTGGCCGCGTCGACTTGACCCCACTGATCGCCATCCCAGCTTTCATTCAGTTCTGCACACGCTTGCTCGGCATGGGCATCAAAAGCTCCCTGTAGCTGGCGGACTAGGCCGCGCAACCGCCCTCCGGCATCTGAAAGCATGCTTTCCGCGCCCAGCCATTCCTTTGCTAACGTTACCGCCTCGCAGGTAAGAACCCACAAGTGCTCCAATGCACCCGCTTCAATGTCTTGGCCTCGGCGGCCCAACTGACGTCTATCGGTGTCTGTTACACGTTCCTGGAAAGCGTTGTAGTTCGCAAACTCCTCGATCGCTATCCGAATAGCATTGCGCTCTTCCGTGGCGCCACGCATCACCGGCGAAATCAGTTTGTGGATGGGTTCCCCAGGCTTCAACCAATGCAGCCAGACCTTGGATGCAGGCGCGTAACGAATCTTCTTATTTGGGGCACGTTCGAGTAGCCAATCTTCGGCATCTTTCTGAAGCATCGCCAGTTGCGCTTTTTGCGACGCGTCATCTGCCGCCGAACGAAGTACGGTGGGGCCAATCGCGAAACCTGTCAACGGCTCGCTCACTTCACCCACCAAGCGCACCAATCTCAGCAGCGCCGAGTAACGGCCATTCAGATGGCGGTAGCTGGCAATCACGGATGCTCCCATTGCCGGGGCTAAGATCATCGGCCTGAGGGTCGCAGCGATTAGAAGCAGATTAAGCGCGGTGTGCCAATTCGATGGCGCGTCTCCCGGCTCGAACCATGCCTGGTCGATTTCACCGAAGGCCTCGCCAATCGACATTGCTAATGGTCCGTCACCTGCGATAAGTCCAGGCGCCAGCGCCACGGAGCGCAGCAACGCTGGCGGTGCAACGCGGAGGTTCGGTGATGTGACATGCAGTGCATTGGCAAACTGATACGCAAGCGAAGGCATTCCCATTTTCAACAAGGACCAGATGGGGCGGCACTGCTCTCCGGCTGTGTTATTGAAATACATGTCGGACGCAGCCCCTCCGGCTTCGTCAATCCGTGCCAACTCGGCTGTTGAGACGACCGCATCAACTACCTCCACGATCTCAGTCTGCCGCTCTGGTCCTTTGTCGGTATGCTCTGTATCCGTCGGCAATTTGTCGCGCCCGCAGCCGTCAATTTGCGCTGAAGTGTTCGCTAGTGGCACGTCTGGCGATTCATACTCCCCGGGCCTTGTTTCCGCTGTATGATCGGCCTCATCGTGCCGACCAGCATTCGCCGAGTCTTCGACGCTTTGAATTAGTTCCTCGGCATCGGCGGCGTCTTGAACGTCACTTAAATGTGAATTCGGTAGTGCTATACCACCGCTTAACCGCGATGCCATCTCAGCGGCATAGTCGAGGTTTGGATCATAAGCCTCGCCGCGCGGCGAAGCCGACGCCAATACAAACAGCATCGCGTCAGGGTATTTGCGTTCCGCTCCGAGGAGTTCTTCCTTCGCCTGCAACTGCCGATTGGTCAAGTCGAACTTTCGGATAGCCGAAGCTGGCCGAGCCAATTCCGCGTCAATTGCCGCAAGGGCCTGTTTCGCGCTATCAACGCCCGCTTGGGCCAATCGCATTTCATTGATCGCAATGACAACCCGCTCCATGGCTAATTCCGCATCGTCGGCCAGCAGTAGGACTGCATCGTCCTCCTGCACCTCGGTCAGTGCCATATGCCAGCGGGCGATGATACTACTTAGGTCCTCTCTGGTTAGCCAAGGCAATTCGCCGCAGCTAGATGCCTCCTCTAATCGACCACACAATACGTCCAGCCGACGCTCAAGCATGCTGCTTGGAGGCTCCTGGTCCGGCACAGCATCCAACAATCTGGCTGCATCGCTGCCTAGCCCGATTAGCCTACCAAGCAGCATGCGCGACGGTGCAAGCTGCCACTCCCCGTGCAGCTGGGCTAGCTCCTCTCCGATCGTTGCCCACATAGATGATATGTCCAGGGGCAACTCGTCCACGGCACAATCTGCACCCGCTTCGTCGTCCAGCATCTTGGATTGGTGCGCGTCCGCCGCAGCCGGCGAATCTGCACGCAATCTGGACTCGCTCCTCAAATGGCCAAGTTCGTGCGTCAAGTCAGGACAAATCGACACCGATTCATCAATGAACCAGTGCGTCCATCCAATCGACGATAGGGAGAATATTGCGTGGCTGGCTCTAGTCCGTTGATCTGCGTCTAGCTCCGGCCAGCGCTGCAAATCTAGCTTCAAGCGTGGCCATAGCATGAACACACCGAGCGGCATCTGTTCCTTTTCCTGACGTGCCCAGAATCGCTCAAGCGCTTCGCGTATGCGATTCCACTCAGCACAGGATTCCAAGAGAACATCGTTTTCGAAAGAGAAATCCCGCCACTCTGGATCGTAAGCATCCAACAATTGAACGTCGATAGCACGCGCGTACAATTTCGGCCCGACACTTTCCCGGCGCATGATCTTTTTCACACTCAACCAAAAGCTAGTCCAGCGCCGATCAGCGCTAAGGAATACGGTCAAGATATTTCTGTCTGTTTTCGAGACGGACGCGGCAATGCCCTGATCAGCCAATGAAGAAACTTTTGGTTCAGACTGTATTTCGCGCTTGCGGTCACGATTCAGCCCTGCCTTGCGTTGCATGAGGGTGATAACAGTGACCGTGCCGCCCTCAACTTCAAGCAGTGACTTTGGAAGCCCTATTACCGACGAGTGTATGTACAGACCTTTGTCAACTTGCATTTAACTTTGAGCCAATAAATTGTTGAAATAGGCCTAGCCATACTCGCGTGCGAATACCCAGCAAACCCAGTGTTGTGTCAGATAGTTCCTACAAAGAATATCATTTTGCTCGGGTGAAAAATACACAGATTCTCACAAAACTAAAAGTTATATAAGCATGCCGAGGGCGTGGTTGATAAATTCCATGCGAATTACCACGAATTCACTAGACACTCACAAATCGCTTGAAATGAGGCTTTTGTAGGATCGCGAGCAGATTGTTGTTGAAGCGGTGACGTACGCGCCGTTCCCGTCCCGTCGCCCCCTAAGCCGGACACGTCTGGCCGGTGTGGTACGGTGGCGTGGCCAGTAACGTGCCACCGTCCCATTCCACCATGTAGGAGAGTTGCCGCCTGAATTCGTCCCAGCCCTGATCAAGGATCGCACGGTTCAGCCCCGAATTCTGGCGCACCTTCTTGCCTGGCTGTGAAACCGATCCCTTCGGCGATTTGGACATATTCCGTACCTGCAAATCCTCAATGCAAACAAGCGCGTGATGTTGGCTATTGACATCCTCCCCGCCTAAAGGACGGGGATTTCTACGGCGCGGCGCGATGAGTTGCGAAGCGCTTCGATGGGTTCCTGCTTCTTCGAGCGGCCTGACTGCGCCATCTCTCCACAGGCTAACAAGCGTTGCCCCCGCTCTAAAACATTTGCGGCTCCAACTACATCGGCGTGATTTGCGTAGCCGCAATTGACGCATAGGAATTTCGCCTGGGTCTGCCGATTGTCTTTTGATACGTGCCGGCAAGTCGGGCACGTCTGGCTAGTGTGGTGCGGCGGCACGGCAAGCAGCATGCCGCCACTCCATTGCATCTTGTAGTTCAGCTGCCGTCTAAACTCGCCCCATCCCTGGTCGAGAATGGCGCGGTTTAGCGTGGCTTTCTGACGCACCCTCTTGCCTGGCTGTGCAACCGATCCCTTTGACGATTTGGACATATTCCGTACCTGCAAATCCTCAATGCAGACGAGCGCGTGATTTCGGCAAATTGTCGTGGTAGTTTTTTGCAGGAAGTCTCTCCGGGCATTGGCGATGCGGGTGTGAATTTTCTGGACGCGCGTTTTCGCCTTTTTCCAGTTGGAACTAAATTTGACCTTTCGACTCATGCGGCGCTGGTAGCGTGCCAGGCGCTGCTGGTGTTTCTTGAAGCTGTTGAGCGGCGCGATGAAGCTGCCGTCGCTCAGGGTGGCAAAGCGGGCGATGCCAACGTCGATGCCGATCGCCATCGCCGCCGTGGGCACGGGACATTCGACCTCGCGGCGGGCCATGATCGATACGAACCACCTGCCGCACGAGCGGCTGACGGTAACATAACGCAACTCGCCGAGAACCTCGCGGCTGTTGCGGTAACGCAGCCACCCCATCTTGGATAGACAGATGCGATCATTTTCCTGGTCGAGCTTAAACTCCTTTGGATCTGGATAACGAAAGGAATCCCTGCTACCTTTGCGCTTGAATCTGGGGAAGTTGGCCCGTTTCTCGAAGAAATTCTTATATGCTCTATCCAGGTCTTTCAAAGCTTGTTGCAATACATGGCATGGCGCGGCTTTCAGCCACGGCGTTTGCGTACCATTGCGCCACCTGGTCAAGTGCTTCGCCATGGCCACGTAGCCGATGAATTTGTTGCCAGCTGCGTGATTTTCTTTTGCAGAGCTAAGGCTTTGTTGTACACGAACCGGCACGAGCCGGCGAAGCGCCGCATGGCGCGCTCCTGTTCGCCGGTTGGTCTCAACTCGAACCTGTAGGCTTGATATCTTTCCATGATTTTTCAAGCGTACTCCTGCAAAGGCAGTATCGGCCACAAGAAAGCTAACCAATTTGCGCCGTATTTTTGCTTGACATGGATTGCATACCGTACTGAATTGCACCTCCGCTCTCCCTCCTCTACCTGAGCTGAAACCTCTGCCTCGCGATGATGTCGTCGAGCGAAGAAATGAGCGAGGTTGAGATCAGGGCACCCATTTGGCCAAATCCGCCAGGGTGTGGTCCAAAGTTGAATGCAGTCCCCTCCTTTTGAGCATCCACGAAGTCATCCACCGTGCCGATGGCATCGATCAGGCCAATTTCCTTTGCCTCTAGCCCGCTCCAAATTTCCCCGCTGGCGTAGTCGACGTCGTGCCGCAGGACGCGGCCGCGCCGTTCCTCTAGTTCGCGCAAAAATGTGCGCCCGACCCTGTCCACCAAATCTTGCGCCTTGGCTTGCGCGTCCTGGCTAGGTGGTGTGAACGGATTCAAGAATGCCTTCAGGTGACCGGATGCATATACCTGCTGCGAGATCTCCAGGCGGTCCAGCGCACGCGACAGTTGCCATGGCGCGATGATGGCGCCGATCGATCCCACCAGACTGTATTTCCCGGCGATGATCTTGTCGGCGTGCAAGGCAATCATGTAGGCAGCAGATGCGCCGACGTTGCTGATCGCCGCCACTACCGGTTTCGGGTGCTTTTTCCTGAAAGAGTGAATCGCGTTTCCGATACGCTCGGCCTCGACCGGCGCACCACCGGGACTATCTATCGCCAGAACTATCTGCGTAACGTTGCTGGACTCAAACGCGCGCTTCAAGGCCGGCACGATCTTGTCTGCGGACGCGAGTGAGGTTGCAGCGATCTCGCCTTCGATGTGCACAATGCCTATGACCGGACTGAAGGGACCTATTTTAAACTGCAACATTTGCATGAAAAAGTACAAGCCGAGCAAGAGTGGCATGAGAACGAGCAACGACTTCAGCGTCAAGGTGAGGCGGCGCGCAAATTTTCGATCCCGTTCAAGCGCCAGGCGTTCTTCCCTGAATCCCGCCCGTTGTTCACGTATCTCGGCCAACATCAGTAGTGCGAGATTTGCGGCCTGCAGTTCAGCTTGACTCTTATGGTCTTTGTTTTCCATGGCGTTTCCTTGGGGGGCTAGGCGCGAGAAGTTAGCGACAACTGCCCCCCAACCCAGTACGACAGTTTCCCAGGTCATCTTGTCACCGCATGTTTTTTTCTTCTTCTCTCCGGTTTGGCTGTGCACTTCGCATCGGCGCACCGTCCGCGATCATGGCTTCCGTCGGTTTTGCTTTTTCCACTTCGGCTAATGCTGCGGTGGCTTCTTTGATCTTCGAGATCGGGCATTCCAGCATGAAAGCATGTGGGCGTTCTTGAGTAGCGGCAGATTCTCGTTTTACCGCAGAGGCGCTACATAGCTGAGCTGTAACGGCGCGAAAATATTGCTCGTCGAATTCTGTTCCATCCTCGGAGTGCAAAAGCAAAACCTGGCCATTTGTACACGCCTTTGTGACGAAGCGAAGGGCGAGCCGAGCATAAATTTCGCTCTCATCGCGCGTGCCGGCTGCAACGAAGGTCCTTTGCCCTAACCGACTCGTGGTCTTCGGCGCTAAATCGCAGACCGAGTCATCCGTCGGTTTTTTTGCGAAGGCTACAGCATGCGACGAAGTTGAAAAAAGACTTAAAGAAAGGAAAATCATAATTGATAAAAATTTCCAGCCATACATGATTTTAATGTCCTTCCGTAAAGTTATTCAGTCTGAATTTATATTTACATACTTGAAAAAAGAAAAAATATCACTATTATTTCCTTTCTTGGTCACCTGTTCGTGGAGGAAGTTCATGATTCATTTAAAGAAAGTATTGATGTGTGGAATCGTCGGATCGATCTTCGGTGGCGTTCTTGGATATGGCGAATCTACAACGGTAACAGCCATTTTTTCGATAATTGGTTTCATTTTTATTGTAATGCTATATGAATTGATTTACCTTGTACATTATATAATTACGAAATTTCACAAATGCAGTGGGGAAACCACATTGCACTCTCATGCTCATCGATACGATACCGATTTTTATGATGGAAATCTCATAAAAAATCCGTCATACAGAATCGATGAGCATGGCAATTCAAGTTTAGATGCTAGATGGTTATCTAGGGAGAATTAATGTGCGTCTATTTATTTAATAATTTATTCAAATTATCTTTCGCCTTTCTTTTTAGATATTGGAAATTTTTGGCAACGACATCGGGATCTTCAGTAACTTGTTCATTTGCATTTCCAAAAAGAGATTTATCTGTTGCAATGTGTCCTGATGGGTTTTCTTTAATGCCTGTAGATTTGTAAAAATCCTTCTTTGATTGATTTACTTCTCGGTCTAAAGCGTCGTATTTGTTAGAAATTTCCTTCTGCAATGGCGATGGGGATTCTTTGATTCTCACTTGTTCCTTTTCAACCCAGCTTTTTCCTTCTCGCTGTAAGCTTGTGCCGCTTGCATCGGCAACCTCCCCGCTGCCCCCTATTTTCCCGGAAGGTTTTTGATTCACCTTTAATTTGTTGTTTTTGTGAATTTTTATTAAATCCTGATTCAAAGACAGGTCGGATTTATCACGATGATAAATTTCTCGAACAGCTTTAAATGAATTCGGAAGATTAGATTTTGCGCTAGGAATAATCGGTGACTTCGCGATACTACCTAAATGCGAATCAAATAGTATTTGAGCGGAAGCGCTACTCTCGCCATGTGAGAGTAGCGCTTCAAACAAGTCGATGTTTTTAGGATTTTTTGCAAGATCGATGCTCATTAATTCACCGCGTTCAAATGCCCCGGAGACAGTTCTTGAATATTCTTCTTGTTCTCGAAGCGTTGCATCCGCTCTTTCAGATCTAGAAACAGAATTTGTCAATCTTGCAGCGATCTCTTGCCCATTTCTATGGTCCGATATTACCGAATTCAATAAGCTAGTATTTTTGGCAAGCATTTCTCCCCATTCCTTAAATTTTGTTACTTCTTCACTACTTAGTTTGTTTTTGATCTCTTTTAGTTGTTGGTCAATCGATGCGACGTAATCCTTGGCACCACGAGCAGATATACCGACGCTTCCGACTCCAGGTATGCCGGGCTTAAACTCAACAGCGCCGCCAAATGCGACGGTTGCTACTTGCTGCTCGGTGGCCCCAGTTGCTTTGGCCACATTCTCGGCCACTTGGCGGAGCTCGTTCGTACGTTGTCCAAAACCTTCTGTACTAGCCCTGTTTGTACCTTTAGACGCGTTTTGAATACCAGAGGTTCCTTGCGAATGTGTTAGCGCGTCCGACAGGACTGCGGCTTTATCATTGGTGGCTGCGATGGCCTCAGACTTTGCCGCGCTAGCGGACTTCCTAGCGGCTGCAACGTGCTGTTGCGTAATCTTGGCGTCGACGATCTTCGAAACAGGCCCCTCATTGGCAAATGCTTTTCCTGCCGTGATTCCAGACAGTTCACCACCTGTATACGTGTTCCCTGAAAAATCATTTTGCCGACTTCTGAAGAACGGTGACGAGCGGACAGGCGCCAAGGTCATCTGGTCCATGGCGACATTTCCCATAGATACGTTGCCTGTTGCCGCCGAATTGGTGGCAGTGGTCACATTGCCTTGCAACAGGCGCATGCCATCGACGAGCGCGGTGCCGAAGTTCTCCATGCGCTTGAGGGCAGCCCAGGCAATGAAGGGAATGCTGATGGTCATATAGCCGACGACGGCTTCGCCAGAAATGGCGCTGGAAAAAATGGTCGAGGAAGTAGTCAGCGACAGGGCGTTGACCCCGTTGCCTACGCTGGCCGCGGCGGCCAAATCGCGCATTGCATACATGGTCGCAGCGTAGTTGAGGATGGCATACAACGGCGGCCAAAGCTGGATCCAAATAAGCACAGACGCATAGTTCTTGAAGCCAGCCACGGTATCTTTGCCGTTAGCCAGCATAAGGAGCAGGATCAGCAGCGGGAACATGGCGTACGCCACCACTTCGACCACGTTGCGGATGACGGGCAGTGCTTGTTCAGCTATTTTTCCAGCATTGATCCACGCCGCATTGGTCTGAACCACCGCTTGCGCGCGGCCGACAGCCAGCAGCATCGTGGCCGGATCGTTGTCCTTTTGGCTAGCCAGAAGGCTGGTGTCGTTCACAGCATTGATGAGTGCGTTTTGGCGGATGATATCAGCAGCGGTGGCCGAGGCGTCTGCAATTTTTGCTTTCAGATAGGCTTGCTGTATCTGGTCCGCGATCAGCGCCGCTGCGACCGGTCCGGGTAGCGTCGGATTCATGCGGAATGCCAGTGTGCCCTGAATGCGCTGAACTTCGGCCGGCATTTTCGCCGATAGCTTTGTATATGCCTGAGGACAGGTGAGCACTTCCGAGGTACCGGCCGCATTCGTGACGCCGGTAAACCTGGCAGGATTGGGATCCCCCATGAGCGCCCAAACGTCACCAGAGGTCGCAAATGCTTCCGGTGACAGGTAGCCAGAGGCCAGATCGAACATCGTGCACTGGTGCAGAAAATTAATCAGATCGTTCCTGAAGTACGGACTTTGAAACACGACCTTGGACGTTTCGCGCACCAGCCGGCTGCCGAACATGAGTCCATTGTTCTGATAGCTCAGCTTATCCGGCATGCCGGCGGGCCCCGGAATCACCTGCATGGCTGTTTCTTCGAGTTCCGTCAGACTATTGCCGACCGTACTGGTCAGCGAAGCGAGCACCGCCAGGCCGAACGGGACGTTGTCGACGAATACTTCGGCCGAACCTCCCGTCTTGTCGACAATACCGACAGTGACCTTTGGCACTACGAGTACTGAAAATACCAGGACGACCGAGGCGAGCCACTTCCAGCCCACCATCTTTTCCGGGGCGAAGGCATAGCCTACCAGTGCGGCCACGAAGCCGCACACGGCGACGATGCCGAGAGCATTTCGGTAGGTGTTGGCGCCGACCATGGCGGCCACTGCATTCATCAGCCCGTACAAACTGTCCGAGTTCTGGTAAGCGAAAATTTCCCACATGACTATTTACCTCCTTCTTTTACTTCTCTACTTTTTATCAACGCAGATAGGCGGCCTGGCGTCCCAGCAGATCGAGTACCTGCTGCGGCATATTGGCGCGCATTTGCCGTGACAGTTGTTCCAGGTGGTTGGACACCACCGTGATAGAGCCTACTTTCTGGTAGACGAGGGCCTTTTCGCGGGACAGCTGGGCCAGCATGTCTTTGGCACGCAGCCGGATTTCTTGCGCTCTTATCTTTTGTTGGGCGTTTAACGTGAAATCCTTTTCGAGCGCCCCCATACCCAACCTGAGGTTCTTCTCGAGAAACATGTAGGCGTAATCCGCGGCAATCACATCCCGATAGGTGGCAATCAGCTGCTCATTGGCTGTGGCAGAAGGAAACGATGCGCCGATCGACAGCATGCGGTAGACAGGCTCACTGGTCTGGTTCACAAAACCGACCTCCGGCGACATGTTGGGAATCGGTGTGCGCGTCTCGATTTTGTAAGCGATAGAACGCATCAGTTTTTCAACCTTGGCGGTAAATGGCGTGTGGACGTAGGCGGGATCCACGGTAACCTGGTCACACGTTGTAAAATTGTTGCACCGCAACACTGTTTGGTGGACGTTCCCGCCGCCAGCGTCCGACTGGCCATAGAGCAGCTGGGAGATGGAAGTGAAGGTCGGAGCAATTGGGTTGTCGTCTCGTCCTTCCGGATAGAAAATAACGGTGCCGACCATGCTCATGACCATTTCCCGCTCTTTGTCGTCCAGGTAGTTGCCAGCGAGCTTGAGCGATTCCCAGGTGAGGTTGCCGACGAACGGCGCCTTGTTTTTGACGAGGGGATCGGAGGATTTACGCGCGGCATCCAGAATGGAGCCCTTGTCGGACTTGCAGCGAACGGCTGCGGCGGCATAGTCCGATTCGAGGCCCAGCGAGACGGCGATGTCCTCGCAGGCCTTGCTGGAACTGAACCCCGTGGCCTCAGCGGCCGACGAGACCAGGGATTTGGCGGTGTTGCAGGAATTGATTTGTGCATTCGTCATCATGGACTCGAGGTTTTTGGTCCACTTGGTGATACCGCCGAGCATCGGGGACACCGATTCGAGCGCGAGCTGAAACGCTACGCCTGGCAGCGCGGAGGTGACGTTCTTGAGCATATTCTTGAATTCTGCAGCCGAAATGTAGGAGAACGAGCCGCCGAAAAGATCGATGCCACCGCACCCGGCTTTGGCCGTCGGGTAGTCGATGGCCATGAGTTGATAGGTCTTGTTCGGCGCGCGCAGCATCAGGCTGCCGCCACTGTAGGTGTTGTAGACCTGGCCGCGGAAGGCACCCGGCGCCGAGTAGTTGCCGATGGCGCCGAGGTCGTTGAACATCTTGTTGACTTCGGCATTCAAGTCACCTGCCAAGGCCGGATGGGTGTACAGGGTACTGGTCGACAGGGATAGTGCGATGATGAGTTTGCGCATAGGCATGATGAGCTCCTTAACGAGATGAAAGTGTTTTTCCAAAAAGTGTTTCGACGGTCTCAACGGCGCGCGGCCGCAAGGCGTCGATCCGTTCCACCAGCTGGCCTTCCGACAGCACACCAAAACCGACCGGCATGATCTTGCCGGTGATGGGCTGAGCAAGGAACAGCGCCGGCACTTGCTTGACGTTGAGCGTGGCGGCGGTACCGTTGTCGGTGCGGGCATTGGTAAAACCCGGCACCGCGCCGCCATCCAGGCTGACCGGCAGCACCTGGATACGGTATTTCGTGGAAAACGCCCGCAATACCGGCCCATAGGCATGGCAGTAAGGGCAATCGCCACGGAAGAAGAACATCAGAATGTGGTCGCTCCCGATGTTGGCGAGGGCGGAATATCTCTCCTGCATCTGCACCTGTTCAAATACCTCCAGCGCCTGGGCATTGACGGGGCGGCCCTGCGTGGTGGGGGTCCAGGTCCGGATTGGCCCACGCCACTTTCTGCGACAGGTCGGCGAACAGCGAGGCATTCCTGACGATCTTCGATTCGAGCTCCATGTAGCGGCGCACATTGGCGACAGTCGGGTTCATGACGGCGACGGCCTTCACCTGTTCCAGCTGCACCTGTAAATCGCGCAGCGCCTTGACTTCAGGCGGTGGCTGCGGCGTGGTGGGTTTTGGTAGCGAGACTGGCGCAGGCGGTACTACTTCCTTCTGCGGTTCGTGCATTGCCGGGTCGTCATAAAAATGCCAGCCGCGCCGCACAGCGGCCTGCGCGCCAGCCGCGTGGCCTTGTGCAGGGACACTGGCGGGAACCTGGGCGTGTACGGCTCCGCATGCGAGCAGCACTGCCAGACAGTATTGGTACCTTCTCATGGCGATTTCTCCAGGCGCAGATTGGCGGGCGGCTGGCCATTGCGGCAGTAATTGATGCCGATATCGATCGTTTGCCTATTTGGTGCCTGCCCCGGTGCGAGCCTGACGCCTTCCTGCCAAAAGCGGACGTTGAGCCGGCGGCAACCGTCCTGGGCGTAGCGGACCAGTGTCGTGACCTCCATGAAGATCGCAGAGGAGGCAGAAAAGCGCTTGGTGATCGCGTCCGCCAGGTCTCCCGTCAGCATGCCGGCTGCACGGCCGTCTGGTGCATCGATGGCCGCCAACATCAGTACTTTCGGATCGTTCACCGCCACGCGTGGCGCGGCTTCCGGGGCCGCACTGGCTGCGGCGCCGAGCATGGCGGAGCAAAGGGCAAGAGAAACTTTGTACGTCGTGGTTCGATTCAACATTTCCCTCTCCCCAGATAACAGGCTGGCGCACGCTGGGCGGCAGCATCCTTGACTGCCGCCACGTTGGGCAGCGTGGGCACGATCGAGGCATAGAACTCGGTCAGATCGAGCTTGGCAAAGTCGATGCTTTGCAATTGATCCACGCTAAAGCCGGAACAGGCAGGATTTTTGGTGCTCCCCAGCCCATGCCGAGCTGCGCCCTCCCCTGTTCGTTGATCATCCTGGACAGGCGCGAGTTAAAACAGCATTTGGAGGTCGTGTGCTCGATGCACGACACGCATTTCCCTAATACCCGGATGCAGGAGCTGCACCAGGTACCAATCGTGTGACATAGCTGGGCGCCCTCCTTCATCGCCAGCTTGCCCTCGCCAGCGTTGCAAGACATCATCGAGACCGCGATGTACATCACCGCAGTCATCGCCAGGCTCCAGGGATTGAACGCGATCGCCAGGTGTTCGGTGGTGGCCAGCGTGATGGAACCTGCCGGCAGCGCCGTGCCATTGACGGCCACCGTCACGCCGAAGGTCGTGTAACTGCCGCTAAAACCGCCACTGGTCAGCAATGCCTTGGCGCCTTGCGTGATGAACTCGCGGTTGCCACTGTTCATCAGGATGTCGAATACCAGGCGCGAGCCGATGCCAAACAGGGACTGGTTAGTAAAGTGGGCCCCGGCGCCATCGGTATAGCAGCAGTTTTTGAGGAGCCGGTTGCGGCAGGTATTACCCTCGCCGTTAAACAAAGTCATGGTCTTCGGATCGAGATAGACGCCGGCCTCGCGCACTGCCTCCATGTAAGTCATGACCTGTGCAAAGTCGACGTCATTCGTATAGCTAGTATTGAAGCATTGCGTGCCAAGACAGAATGTCTTGGGTGCGCAGGTGGCGCCGGCGGGACAGCCGGTGGTGTACGCGGCCAGCGCCGTCTCGGCACTCAGGGGATCGCGGGCGATGGCTTGCGCGGCGGCGATAGCCGGATCGGTGGCCAGCACGGGCGGGCGCGGCGTATTGGCCGAGTTCAGGGCACCCACTTGCGCCGCGCAGGCCGGGTCGCCGGGCGTCAGGGCGCAGGCCGCCAGGTGGGTATTGGCATCGCTTTTGAGGTTACTCTTGCCGTGGTAGACGGTTTCGGGAGGCGTGAGCGTATAGCCGGGCACGTGGGCAGTGGCGCTCTGGGTGGTGACGCTGGCCCGGGCCGCCTGGTTGGCAGCCGTGGCGGCGGCCAGATCCTGGTTGACTTGCGCCAGGACAATGGCAGGCTGCATGCTGCTCAAGCAGCAGGCGGTCGTCAAGGCGATCAAACGGCGCATGGCTATTTCCTCATCTTCTCCAGGAAGCGGCCGGCGCTGTCGGCGAAGCGCGGTGCGCGTTGCTGGATGGTTTTGAGCGCGTACTCAAGCGAGACGTCGCCGGCGACGCGAACATAAGCATCCGGCGCGAAACAACTACCTGCCCCGCAGGCCTGGGCGGGTGCACCGGCCCGCAGTAAAACGAAGGTCGGCGCCTGGCGTACGATAAAACGGTCAAATGCCTGCGGATCGATTTGCCATGCCACCTTGCGCTCGCCCATGATTTTTTGGACATGCACCACGGTTTTGACCAGTGATCCGTCGTCCAGGCCCCGTAGTAACAGGGTCGCCTGCAGCTGCGCCGCTTGCATCGCCAGTTTATTCAGCGCGGCTTCCGGCATGGCGAAGGTCACAAAGACCAGCAGCCTGTCGCCATTCAACGCGGAGAGCGCGATTGGATTGGATACCGCTTCATAGCCTTTGGCAATGGCGCCCAGATCGACGGGTGGCGTTGGGCGAGGCTGCGGCAAGGCGTCGATCCGCATCCGTGGCGTAGTGGGAGTTGGCCCTGGCGGCGGGTCTTGCGGCATGGGATTGGCCCGTACCGCGCGGGCGATATCCTGCTCGGTGATGACCGGCTGCAGCTTTTTGGCGCGTTCGATGTCCGCGTCGGTGATCGTTGGTATCGCCTGCGCCGCCACGGCCTGGGCCAGGAACAGAGAACTTAGCCCTGCCATGGTACGCAGTGCAGCAGGCCTGGCGCCCGCAGAGGGCACTTGGATCGGATTAGTAGCCAACACAGCAGTTCCTTTTTCGAAATAACATAAACGCAAAATCTTCGCCCTTGACCGGGTATTCCTTCCCCGCTCCCCAGGCGATGGTGGTGCGACCAAAAGGCTGGCAGCATTTGCCCAGTTCCTTGTCAGTGGCCGGAATCGGATACGTCAGCTGGGATTTGTAGGCCGTCTTGTCCATTTCCGGCAGGAAGTACGGACCGCACAGCCCTTTCTGGCCATGCATGCCCCATGTCAGCAGTTCTCGGTGCATCTTGGCGGTGAGGCGCTGCATCATCAATTCGGCGGTGCGCACCCCGCCTACGTGGTAGGCCGCGTGGCCATCGAGGGGGAAAAGACCTCCCTGGCAACCGGCGCACCAGAACAATTCCGGGCGGCCGAATCCCGCCGTGGCGGCAACGCAGTCGGCAGCGCAGGCGGCGACGGCGCCCGGATTGGCAAAGAGCACCGTTTCCGGATTGATAATGAGCGTGAGTTCGTCATCACTCCATAGCGGATCGACCTCGGTCATGTACGCGACATCGAAGGAGCCGGCTTCCAGGCAGGGAAAATCAGCGACCGCCTTAAGCCAGTACATGACCGGATTAACGTAGTAATGCGCCTGGTAGAAGGCGTCCTGGGCGCCGCCTGCGTCCGTGGCCCGGGCGGCTTCCGGCGCAGGAATGCCGGGATTGAGATCGATGCCACCGAGGGACACCAGGCAGAACGGTTTGCGCACCACTTCCACGTGGCGCACGGGTTCCCAAAAGCCAATGGACAGGCCGATCAGCGGATTGACTTTGCACGAACAAATCGGACTGGACGGATTGGCGGTGTCTTCCTGGCCGCCCAGGTTGCCCAGGGTGACGCTGCCCAGGGAAATCGGCAGGATGCATGACCAGCAGATATCCGTGATCGGGTTCGGGAAGGCGCCAGTGCAGGTTCCGACCGGCGCCGCCTGGGCATGGCCTGCCCCGATCAGGAGGAGGATCAAGCCGATGGTGTGTTTTAGTAGGCTCATTTGGCCACCACGATTTCGTCGATGCGAAGGCGCATGCCTTCCTGGTAGACCAAGGCCGGGACGTGTTCGATGCCAAAGCGCCGTACTAGCCTGCCCTGCTGATCGAAGTAGATCCGCGTCTTCCACTGTTTCATCAGCTGCAAATACGAGCCGCCGACGAGTACCGGCTTGATCCGCGCGCCATCGCGCTGGAGCAGGCTGCGTGCCAACTTTGCCTGCATAGGATCGCGCGCGTCAAAAAACATCAGCTTTTTCGACATAGACGTAATCGCGAGCGGGTTGGTGCGGGTGCCTGCGGGGAATAGGACGTGACCCTGTGCATCGAGGATGTTCTTGTCGAGCACATAGGTGGGGTCAACATACAGCGTCCGCGCTTCCTTCGCCGGCGTCAAACCTGCCACCGGGGCCGGATTGGCCACGGCCGCCCTGCCCTTGGCGACCGCCTGTTCCTGCAACTTGTGAAGCTGGCCGCTCTTTTCCAGCGCGCGCAGGCGCTGGGCAATCATGTCGAGCAAGTTTTTCTCGGCAATCGGATATGTCGGCCCGATCGCGGCCAGTTCCTCGGCCTCTGCCAATGCTCCCATGAGGCCACTGGCCAGCAACAGGACGGACAAAATCCGGCTGGTCAGCCCACCGCATAGCAGGCAGTGAAAGCCCCGTGTCGTGGGTGCGGGTTCAGGTAATGGCATGATTTGCTTTTCCTTCAAAAGATCGGAATGACGACGCCCAGGACCGCGTCGGCGCGTACCAGGCCATTGATGCTGTAGCGTGAATCGAAGCTGTCCGGGCTGGTGCCTTGTGCATAAAAATACGAGGGTGGAATCACCGTCTCGGCGATGGGTTCGAGCCGGAGACGTTTGACGGTGGTATGCGTCTTGGCAATGCCGACCTCCTCACCATTGACGAAAACGTGGCGATCCCGGACGGTCACTTTATCGCCGGCCACGCCGCGCACGATCTTGAAGAACGGCTGGTGGTACAGGCCGGGGAAGATGCGGTACGCCGCCCCTTCGAATGCATAGATCACATAATCCCCGCGACGGATGCCGTTCGCCCGGTAGTCGACCACTGCGACCGTGTAAGGCAAGCTGGGGGTCACGTTAAACAGAATAGGCAAGCGCGGTGTGGCATCGATAAACAGACGCACATAGGCGAGTGTCCAGATCACGACCAGCACCAGGTACAAATACCAGCGTCTGCGCACATGCTGAAAAAAATCACGGGTCACAGCTTCACCTTTTTCTGAGCAATGGAGTGAGATCAAGCAGCGTTGCGCGGCTGCCGATCACCGCCGTTTTGTCGACCACCAGGCATGCGCACTCTTGCGGCAATTGCGCCAACGCGGCAGCAAAACTGGGAACGAATCGTTCTGCATCGGATATCGCCTGCCGCCGTTCCATGTCGGTACGGCTGGCCGCCACCACGTTGAGGTACTGTTCCTGTTTTGCATTGAAGACGTTCGCCGCGTCGACTACCCCGATGACCAGCATCGGCCGCAGCACCAGCCGGTCATAGGCCGCAATGCCGATCGCCACGAAGCAGGCCGATACGAAGATATTGATCAGCATGATCCTCATTGAAGTCCCCTATCTGCCAGTACCCGGGCGATGGCCTCGTCGATGGAGTAGCCTTGGGCGCGCAGGGCGTCGATCGGCTTGTTATCGGCGAGTTTGTTCGAGAACAGCAGCTGTGTGGCGTGATCAATGACCAGGCGTACGACGCCTTCGCCGATGGGCGACGAGACGTACATTTCCGCAAAGGCCCCCGCTTCCGTGCGCAGCGATTTGAGCAGCCGCTTTTTGGCCGCATCCATGACGAGGCGCTTGTTGCTTTCCAGGATGTCAATCGACTCCGGTTTTTGCCGCAGCAGGAAAACCCAGTCGGAGCAATTGAAAGCGGCCGTCATTTGCACCGAACCGTAATAATCATCGGCACCCTGCGTCGCGGTGCCCAGTGCACCGCCATACTTGCGCGCACGCCGGGCTGCTTCTTCCACCACGGCGGCCTTGACCGGGTCGTCCGCACCGATCTCTCCAAGCTGTTGCTTGAGTTCATCGATGATCAGGAGCTTCTTGCGATCACGGTTCAGGTACATCTCTCCGGTGATCTGGTACATCTGCAGGATATTGACGACGGCATGCAGATCTGGCTTGCGTTTGAGTTCTTCGTTTTCGATCACGACGAAGTCATTCGAGAAGTCGACGTTATTCTTGCCCTCGAAGAAGCGTTCGTACTGCCCGTCCTTCGAGTATGGATTGAGCATGATGGCAAGATCGCGGATGCGGTCATCGCCTTTAATTTCGAGTTCGGCAATACTGCCGGTCTTGAATTCGTCGCGCAAAGCGGTGATCGTCAGATCATTGCCGTACGACTTCCATAGCTTCAGGAGGACCGTTGAAATGGCCTTATATTGCACTTCTTGCAATTGCTGACTCATGGAGCACATCTTCGCCAGGGCGGGCATTAGCATATCGATGTCTTCGTGAATGTCATTGACCGCTGTAAACGGGTTCAAAATGATCTTCGAGCGGGGGCTGAACTCGACATGCGTGCCATTGGCTTTCTTGCACAGCTTCTCGAACGAGCGTCCCAGATCGAGCAGGCGCACCTGCGCACCGCCGGAACGGTACGACCAAGCGATTTCGTTGAGGGTGACAGATTTACCCGATCCTGGTGCCCCCACGACGGCAAAATTGGGGTTGCCCAGGTCATTGTCATACAGGTCCAGCGTCACGAGCTGGCCGCGGCGGCCGGCGAAGATGAGCGTTGGCGTGTCGGTTCCTCGCCATTCCGCCAGCAGGGGCGCGAGATGGATGGCGTTCGCCATGGATTTGCGCGTCACCCGCTTCATCTTCTTCATATCATTGTGGAATGCGGGTGTCAGGGTCATGGGCAAGCTCGCCAGCAGTGCCTGGCGGTGCATGTACACATCGGCATTGAGTTCAAAGCCGCTGGCACGCCAGATTGCCTTGGCCGCTTCTGCCGCCGCCGTCGCCTCGGCGGGCGGGCAGAAAATGGCCAGCTGGTGGTACATCGAGACGAGGTTGCCGCCGACATCCATCGCGTTGGCGACTGCATTCCAGTCTTCCTGCTTCTTCTGCACGTCCGGCATAATGGCGGCCATCTTGCTGCCCGCGTTCTGTGTCGCGCGGATATGGTTCGCAGTAATCAATGTCCGCGTCGTGTTCGTATCGAGGATGTGCACGCCCATGGTGAGCAGGAACGGTGCACGGTACTGCAGTGCCGGTTGCATGACGTGGCCGATGAGCGCACCCATCTGCCAGAGGGCGAAACGTTCTGGAAACGATTTAATGGAGAAGAAGCGTGCTTCCACGTGCTGCGGCTTGCCTGGCTTCGAAAACCGGATGCCTTCGTTGGTCGGCTCCTGGACGGTATCGAAGTCCACAATCTGATCCCGCAGTTCCCTTCCCTCATCGTAGTGAATCCATGGGATGAAACCATCTGTGAGCCGGTGCGGATTGGTGAACAGTGCGCACCAGTTGATTAACGCGGCCGCATCGCATTCTTTGCTGGGTATAGAGGCGGCGTCAAGGGTGCTTGCCATCGAGTCGCGCAAACCAATCGCCGCTTCGCGCTGGCCGATATCATCGGCGCGTCCATCCACCGTGACGCTCATCATCAGTCGAAAGTCGCGCAGCGTAAAATGAAATCCCTTGGTCAGGGATTTCTGGCTCCCGGCCAGCAGATGATGCACGCGTTGGCGTGCCAGCTGGCGGTACAGGTTGCTGTTCCGGGCCGGACGGCCCCACTGCTGCGAGTTTTCATACTGATCCTCGTCTTCCTTGCGCATGTTGGCATATTGGATCAGCGGGGCGCGGATGTCCGGCGAGCCAAACAGATGAAATTGCACACCCGTGTTCGCGGGACAGTTGGTGTACAGGCTTTGCAGCACCTCCACCATACGTTCGTCGGCGCCGGCCTGGGGCATGAGTTCCAGCATGAAGCCGAGCCGGTGATGGCGATTGATGAACAGGTGCTCGCTGTCGACATAGGGACCGTATGGTAGCCAGCTGGAAAACTGATCCTTGGAAAACGCCTCGCCTCGGCTTAATCCAAACAGATCCCAGAGGCTAGCGCGGATCCCTTCGCCATCGATTTCTGGCATGAAGAACTTGAGCATATTTGTCCTCTCTGAATGCAATATCGCTATTGGTTTGTTGCCGGCGCTGGAGACGGCGCGCCTTCTGGAACCGGCGTGACGGCCCCGACTGGAGGATCGGCAAGCGCTCCCGCTGGCAGCGAGGTTGGCCGTGTTTCGGCGCCGGAGTTGGCCTGTCCAGAGGGAGACGCAGTACCCGAAGATGACGCCTGCTGAGGTGCGGGCGGTTTCAGGGGAGCAAAGGCATCACGGATCTGCCGCTGCGCGTGGGCGATCTGCCACCGGCCAGAGTCTGTCTGCAGGTAGACAAAGGACTGATCGTGGAGATCATGGTCGCTGTCCTCCCACGGCTTGATCCAGAGCCGCATGACGCGCGGCGGCGAGCGCAGTGCGGCGGGTTCGAACGCAGGCAGTCCCTGCATGGAACTGCCGCTGGAGGCCGCTTTGGCCATCGTGTACATGCTGCGCGGGGCTGCAGGTGGCCTGCCCTTGGCAGCTGCCCCTTTGGCCGCCGCGCCGCCGTCCAATGTCAACGAGTTGTAGTAATTGCCGGATACGGAGTTGCACTGCACGCCTTCCGGCGCCTTGCAAGCATATTCGGACTTGCCGCCCAGGCCTGTCATGTCGCCGCACCCGGCCAGGATCGTCAGGCAAACCGCTGTGACGGACAGGTTTGTGGCACAGAATGAAATCGATGGATTCAGTTGCATGATTACTCCTTTGGGTTCTTGCTGGCTTGGTGGCGCGACGCGGCTTGCGCCAGATGGGCCTCGATCTCGCTGGCACTGATAAAACCGGTTTCCCGTGCGCCATCAGCAAAGAAGAGGGTCGGCGTGCCCTGTACGCCCAATTTGCTGGCCAGGGCCAGGTTGCGGTCGAGCGGATGGGCGCATTGGGCCGGTGCGCCCTGCCCGTCCAAGGTGCCGCTGACGGCGCTGCGCCAGGCAGCGATGCGGTCGGTAGCACACCAGATGCGCAGAGGTAAAACCTGGTCCTGGAACGGCACCATGAAGTTGTAGATGCGCAGGTTCGGGATTTTCACCAGTTCCGGTTCGAGCTGACGGCAATACGAGCAATGCGGATCGGTGAAGAGATAAAGGACGCGTTCGCCCTTGCCCTGCGTAGAGACGATCGCATCGGCCAACGGCAATTGGCGTACATCGATAGCCGCTGCCGTCGGCGCTGCCGGGTTGGCGGCATTGCTCCGCTGCTGCAGTTTCGGTGCGGTCATGTCGCGCATGGCGCGCAAATCGACCAGGCGGCCAAAAATCATGTAGTCAGGGCGGGTATCGGCGACAAAGCCGACGTTCTCTCCCATCCACACCTCGAAGACGTGGGGATCGGCGTCGCCGTGACAGTATCAAAGGCCGTGCCGGGATAGGATCGCCTCAGCGCGGCGAGCAGTGTGTCCTCGGCCGTACTGGCGTGGGCGACCAATGTAGCGGCGCAGGTGAGAGCGGCGAGGGCCAGTCTAGTCGGTATCATCATTGGGAACCTCCATCGTGCGCTCGGCAAGGCCGAGCTGATCCTGCCGGTCCGCGTCACTGCGTGACATGGGCCGCGCGGGAATACGCACGCCACGGGTCAGCACCACGTCCACTTTGCGGCCCGCATGTACCTCGATGACGGGAAACGTCTGTTCGGCCAGCCGGATGTAATAGTTGGCCAGGTTGTTGAGCGCGCTCCCCATGCCGTTGCCAATGCCGCGGCGGAATTGATCGCCGGTGCCGCCGGTTGTTGTCGACAGGGTGCCAAACGGCGAAGTCGTAAATGAGGTGTTGCCTTGTGCAAAACCCTGGCCGATGCCGCTGACGATCCCGGCGCGCAGGCTGTTGGCCAGCAGCTGCCCCTGTTTGGAGACGAGCGTGCCGCGCAGCCCCAGGTTGCCATCCTCCCCAAAGATGTTGCCCTCGATCTTGACCTCGACCACCGAGCGGTCGTAGCGGATGCAGGAGAGCACGTCAGTGCGCAGGTACGCGCGCTCGGAACTGATGTCGCCATAGCCGGAGGCAACCACAAAGCATTCCTTGACGTCCGCGTGGAACTGATTCGGCAGGATGGCGGCGGCTGAAATCTTGATGAGTGCCGGCAGCGGATTGCTTTGGGCCTGGCCGCCCGTCGGCGCATCGATCCCACCGAGCAGTTCTCCCGGCAGGACGCCGACTGGGAGAAAGTCGTCCAGCGTATTTACTGGTTTCACCACATTGGCCCCGGCCTCCTTGGCGGCCCCGGTGTTCCCGCTGGAGTCTGTCGCTGCGCCCAGGGAGACGCGAATCATGGGGGCGGGCGTCTCCGGTGGCTCGTTTGGCCGCAGTACGCCGGTGTTGCCACTGGCTACGTCGGTGGCGGGCGGTCCTGGCGGCACGTTGCCACCGAGTGGCGTGCCTGGAGGGTACTGCAACGGAGCCGGCGCCGGTGGCTGGGGAATGGGCGGCGTGACGGACGCGGGCGGCGCTGGTGGCGGCCCTTGTTCTGCCGTGGCGGCCGTTTTTGCTTCCAGATCCGCCAGGCGCTTGAGCAAGGCTGCTTCGACGGCCTTGCGATCACTGTTGATTTTGTCTTGCGCTTCCTTGTCACTGTCATATTGGGCCAGCTTCTTGCCGGCATTGCCGACCCATTGATCTTCTGGCGATATCTGGCCCGGCACCATCATGCTGGCACCATCCACATTGACGGTGGCGCGTTTGTCGGTCGACTTGGGAAGCTGCCGGGCGGGGCTGCCGGACTCGGAATAGGCCAGTACCGCCCACAGGACGCCAATGCAGGCTGTCACGATACTGGCGGCGGCCAGGTACTGCTGCTGCCTGGGCGTCAACCGTGCCGTGCAGGATTTCAATGTTTGCATGATGCGCATGGCGGCTCACTCCCCTGCCCTGATGACATAGACTCGCGTGCTTTCATTCGGACGCAAGTTGAGGTTGTCGATGGCGACGGCCAGGACATCGCCATCGTCGCGGTCAAATTCCTGTTCTGCGAGCACCAGCGGCGCACCGCTGATATTGCTCAGTGCATAGGTCTCGCCGATGAGGCCACGGCCTTCAAACTGGCGGATGAGCTTCATTTCCGCTTCCGCCCACAGCAGGCGCGCTTCGTCGCGCTCTTCCATCCGGACGTCGTCGGGCACCTGCTCGGAAGCCATGAACATCAGCATCGATTTCAGGGAGCGGATGAATGTGGCGGACCTCCCCGGCGCCGCCCCGCCGGCATTGGCTGCCTTGACCTGGCGTCTGGCCGACTTGTCTGAGATCACGATGGTGTCTGCAGGAACCTCCGCGCGGTTCAGGCGCAAGGTATAGGTGGCCGTGGCGGACGAAATAAACAGGTTGATCGGCTTGGCAGCAGTGCCCACCGGTTGAATATAGATTTCGCCTTTGGCCAGGTCGCAGGCAAGCGACAGCTGGCCGCCGGGATTGACGGCAGTAACGCCACCTGGCGCCACGGGCAGGCTGGCGTCAGTCGGTTTGGGAGCACAGTTGCTGCTCGAGTAAATGTTGCCAACGACGTCGATGATCTTGGCGCCCTCGATGCGGATGCGCGTGGGTTCATGTGCGGCGATGACCGCCTCGATGGTGGCGCCGTCCCTGACCTCTCTGGTCTGTACGGCCCAGGCGGGCAGCTCAACGAGCCCCAGCAGCAGCCACGCCAGTGGCAGTATCCGGTTTTCCATCTTTCAACTCCTTGAAATCTTTCAAATGCACGCGCGCGCCCCTGAAGGCGAAGTCCACGCGGTAGGTCTTGAGGTTGTCGGAGGTATTGGCCCCGTTTACCTGGGTTTTGAGATAGCCGGTCATCGTGACCGATTGCGTTTCTTCGTCAGGTACCAGTTGCTGCATCTGGAAGTACGTGCTCGCATTGAGTTTCTTCAGTCTTGCCGCCTCCAGATCCTGGCGGGTCTTGATGCTGCCGGCGTTCTCCGGCAGGCACCAGCTGAGCAGCATGTCCTTCTTCCATTCGATCGACTTCGGCGTGACGTCCAGCATCAGGTAGGCGATATAGCCGGACATCTGCACCAGGTAATCGTTGCTGGCCTTACCATCCTCGATCCAAAACGTTTTATTGATAGCCGGCGGAACAATGACAGTGCGTTCCGTGCCCGCGATGCGGACAATGATGGTCAACGCCAGCATCAGGCAAACGGAAAGGATGCCAATGGCCAGGCGCTGGTCAAATACGCGGCGCCGTAGTGCACCCAGGTCATCCTGATAGGTTTCCAGTTTCACGGTGCTCTCCTTGGTACTACCCGACCATCTTGCGGATATGCGAAGGCGGGGTCGCGCGCATGGACGTCAACGGGCTGACAGGCAGGTACCAGTACGCCCAGTGCAGGACAAAGGCCGGATGCTTGTCCGCTTTTTGCGGCTGAGCCAGCGCGACACGGCAACACCGGCGCAGACCGCGAGGAAAAATCCGAGTTTGCTGCTGGCCAGATAGCCGACAAAGATGGAAAGGAGGACCGGAAAGGCAACATCAAAGTCCCAGAGGCCAATCTTCCACTGGTCGTCTAGCCGCCGGGGAATATAGGTATCGGCTTGCATGGCGTCCTCCTTTCGTCGATGTGCAGCGTATCGGTTGGCCTGGTTCAGATCGTGGCGCCCATGATGGAGCCGCCGATGATCAGCCCAACCGCGCCGAAAATCGCCAGGCCGATGTAGAACAGCACCGGACTGAAATTACGTAGGGCGGTCAGCGAGATCAGGGCCACCACGAAGCCGATGAAGCCGACCAGTGCTTTCACGCCAGGGGCCAGTGCGGCCAATTGCGTCAGCGCCGACGTCAGCGGGCCGGTGATACCGGTGAACGCGACGAGGTCGATGGCGGTAGCGGGGATCGCAGCGAGCAGGCCCAGGGTGATCAGGGTCAGCAGTGCCAGGACCTTGGCCGCAGTGGAGACGCGCAGGCCAAGCGGCCGCTTGCCGTGTTGTTTGAAAGGGAGAACGGTGACGTATTGCAGGGTGTTCATGTGCATTCCAATCGTGATCGTGAAGAAAATTGCCTAAAACTGTCTGTGCGGGCGGCCAGGTGATGCGGCATGGCGGCGTAGGGGGACCACGGACGGGGCATTGCCACGCGATCTTGCCCGGCCGGCACGTGACCCGTGCCGAAGTCAGGTTGATCAGGTGAGTTGGGGTTCTCATCTCTGCACCTGCCGAGGTGCGTCGGCGGTGAGGCTGAGCTCTACCCTCCGGTTGTTCTGGCGGCCCGTTTCGGTCGCGTTGGCGGCGGCGTAACAGCAAGCGCCGCTGCTTTCCACCTCAAGCTGGACAGCAGGCACGCGTAGATGGCGGCGCAGATAGCGCTCGACCCTGGCCGCGCGCTGGCGGGCAATGGCATCGTTCAAGGCAGGCGTACCGATGTTGTCTGTTCTGCCAGCGATACGAATATGGGACGCTGGCTGTACCAGCGTGAGAAATTGCTGCAGAGCGTGTTGCGCCGTTCTATCCAGACGGGAAGATCCCGGCGCAAAGTACACCGCAAGTTCGGTGAGATCGGACAAATCATTGTCGTTCGCCGCACCAGTTCCCGCGGTTGTCCCAGCCAGTGTCTGTTGGGCGCTGGCTGCCGCGATCGTGGTTTGCGGCACCTCTTCAATGTGCGCATCCCGTCTTGCCAGCGTCTTGGGCGTACGCGTGGGGCAAGCTGGATCGATACACAGGCCGAAGCGTGCATGGCTACCGTAGTGAAGCTGGGTGATGTGAAGCAGGTGGGGCCCAGGCGTCGCTGCGCGGGAAGACAATCCTGCAGGCCGTGGCTGGGTAGGCACATTTTCGCAGGAGGCCATCAGCAAGCTTGCTGCAGCCATTCCTGTGGCGGCGAGTGTGGCATGAGCAATAGAGCGTCTCATGTCAGCCCCACTGCCACCAGCGCAGGCTGCGTTGGGGCGACCGATTCAGCTCGCGTGTTTTTCTGAGTCCGGTACTTGTCCCGCGGTGTAGCGCGGCGTATTGCCGGCAGCCTGGTATTGGTGAGAAAGCCGTATACGCGCCAGGCGTAGCGGGTGCGCGTAGCTTGGCATTGGGCCGCATCCAGTTTGGTACACGAGGCGTTGTATGCTCCGATCGCCTCCCAGGTATTGCCGTACCTTTGCAGCTTTTCCACGAGAATACGGGAGCCAGCATGAATGTTTTTGCAGGGCTCACGCAGGTCTTGCTCGGTCACCCCCAAATTGCGTAGGACCCGTGGATCAGAATTGACACCCATATAACCGATATCCACGGTACCGGTTTGGCGCAGATGGCGGCGATTGACTGCGTTCGGATCCAGTGACGATTCCGCTTGAGCAATCGCATAGAGCAGCGGTGCCGGCACATTGTGGCGAATGGCGGCTTGATCCCAGCAAGCCCAGGCAGAACCCGGACAAACAACGAGGATCGCGATGAAGCACGAAAGAGACCGTTCCATGGCAAAGAGCAGGCATGCCCCCGAAAGCGTTGATCCAACCGGCGCGCGCAGACGCCGGACCAATAAGGGTGTAGATCGGGTAAGCCTGGCATCAGCCTGGCAAGGTCACTTCGGGTCGCATATCCGTTTGCGGTATGCCTTACGATCTGTCCTTTATGGCAGGTGGGATACTGCTCGCTCGGCGATATTGCGGCGTGCCTGTTCAAATATTTTGCTTTGCGCCCCGTCTTCCAGCAGAGCCAGGGCGATGCACGCGGTCGTAAACTGTCCCAGATCGAATCGAGGATGGGGATGCCGATTCATTTCTGACTTCTGCAGCGCCAGCAACAATACATACTGGGCGCGCCAGATTTCCTCTTGTCGACGCGGCATGCGTTGGTCGCGCAACACCATCCGGGTATGCAAAAACGAAAAAATATGCTTGGCGGGTTCCGGCTGCGCAAACACTCTCGCAATACAAGCACTAATCAGATCGGGGTGCCGCAATTTTGGCGAACAATTGTGATGATGGTTGAACAGCTGATCGAGCTGATGAAATTCCTCCAGCCATACCAGCGTACCGACCGTTTCCTCACACCCCGTCGATGAGGCCGCAGAACGATGCGTAGCGGCCTTGTGAGCAGAGGATGAGGACGGCATCGAACGATATTCAGTATTCATGGCAACTCGAAATCAAAAGTGATTACGTAGACATCATGCTAGCGCATCGCAGAATCAATGTTTGTCCAAAAGATCGCGCTTTTTGTGGACTATTTGGATTAACCCAGTTTCCCTTCGATAGGTAGCGATGGCTGCAGGGCTGTGAATGGGACGCTCACGCATAGTGCACTGCCATTTGCCCGGCCAGCCACGCAACCACGAACAACATGGCAGGTAGCAGAAACGGGGACAATTGAACAGGCAGCACACACGCGACAGCCAGCAGACAAACTAGAAAAATCGCTATCCCCATCGCTGCCGCGAACCACTCCGGGTGCTGCCTGGCGAATTCCAGGCGTTTAATTCGCCGGCGCACCAAAGCGTCCACGATACAGGCTGTCATCAGCACCACGAACGTTGACCACCACTGTACAAGGCCGGCCAGTCGATACAGCGCCAGCATGATCAACGTATCGAGCGAGCGGAAATAGCTGCTCTGAAAAAGCTGCAGACGTACCCGCCCCAGGCTATTGGCGATGGGTTGTGCGACCGGATCCCCCTTCACCTCGTGGGTGGGAACCGATCCAGGTTCGATGGCCAATGCAGCTTGATACTCAAACAATCGGCTCAACACGCGGCGTGCATACGGACTCCCCCAGCAATCCGCACTGGCGATATGTTCTGCCCGAATCTGCGCGACAAATCGCTGCGGGGGAAAGGCTGACGGCAGGTACAGCACCAGAATCAGGAGCACGCTCAGCGAAACAATGGCCGTCAACCGAATCAGCATGTCTCCCCCTTTTCCTTCTCTTCAAGGCTAGCATCGTCCACGCCAGGGTTGATCAGCGTAAACCGTCCCTTGTACACGTGGCCGCCGGAAACTGAGGCGAAAAACTGCAAATTGGGCAGCTTACCCAGGATCGATGGCGGCACCAACTCGTTGACTTCCTCGCTCAACTGCGTTGAATCGACCGCCGTATAATCCGTGAAATGGCCATCTCTGGCCGTGTTATGCCCCACTTTCATGTTATGGATGGTGGTCTGCCCCAGTGTTTCATTGATGAACTCCTGAGTGGGCTGATCCTTTGTTCGGAAAGCGATGAGGTTATTTAAGTTCCCCAATGCCATGCGTGCCGCCTCCTGGCTGCCAAGGCGTTTTGCCAGGTCGGCAATCGTCTGCATCGCGGCCGTGGTATACAGCCCTCCTTCTGCCCCCTTGTTCAGTATTTCAATCAACGGCTGATTGATCACGTTCGACAGCTCATCCACAAACAGGGAAATGCGCCGCTCTCCTCCCAGGTTGTAGCGAATTCCTGAGCGGGCCGCTAGGTCGGCAAGCGCCATGGCGCCGATTGCCGTTGCAACGGAAGGATCTGGCAACGAATCCAGACACAGCAGCAGTACATGTCCCGCGCGCTCGATCTTTTCCAGATTCATGATCGGGCGCTGGTCATCGGCATCAAACGGATCCGGAGACAGGCTTTTCCCCAGGTCTCCGGATGTCAGCATGGACAATATCGGTAAGAGATTGGCGGTTATTTTTTGATAATGTTCGCGGTTATGCTGAAATACCCGGACTTGCGAACTGATCACCGGATCACGCCGAGCCTCATGGACGTGGTGATCGTAGTACGTCACATACGCCAACAGTTCATGACTCGCGGCCGGCGTCGGCGATTTAATCTGGCCTCGTCGTGCTTTATCCAGCAAGCGCACCATCTCAGGCGTGCTACGCCACTGCATGCCAAGGAGCTCTTCGTAAAAACGCTCGAGCGCCTGTTCCAGGATGGGTTCGACGCCACCTTCAATATATTGCTTCAGCTTTGCCAAATTCGGGCGCCTCTCCAGCTGCACCATCCCTTGTACGACCACATTCACCGCGTCCCAACCAAATGCGCTGAACGTTCCCGCTGTGTCCGGCGGCATGATCGACTGAATACGGGAAGCGACTTCGGTAGGTTTTTGCCAATTGAACGTGAAGTCGAGACGAACACCCGTTTCCGGAAAGGCCGGATGAAACCAAAGAAAGCTGTCTGGCTCGCGATACAGTTGACATGCCTTCATGACCAGTCGCTTGAGGCGGCGTGAATTTTTCGGATCAATAATAATGACGACGTCGCCACGTCGGATGGCTTGAAAAATCAACCAGCCAAGGCATACCCCTTTGCCCGACTGAGTAGTCCCGACCACCAAGGTTCCACCTTCAAAGTTCTGCAAGGGCCGCGCCAACAAGCGCTCTTCCGACTCGACACCATGAATCCAGGGTAGGCCGATCTCTGCGTCGGATTGTGGATTCGGCTGATATCCCAGAGCCCGTATGAGCCAGGGAGAAATGGTCATTGCGCGGTAGTCGATCTTGATCAACTCGTAGAGGCGCTGAGAGTGTAGCGGCAGCCAGATAAAGCCCAGCCCAAACACGACCTGTTCAGGATCGCCTGTCCATGTCACCAGCCGGGAAATTGACACCATTTCCATCGCGCGGCCAGACAACGCGGCACGAGTACGTACGATGCGCAAGGCTTGCCGGCAGCGGATCAACGCTATGAGTATTGAACAAAAGATGAGAAGAAAACCTGCACGTGGTGGCAAATGATCAGGTATCAGAAAGCAAAAAATGGCGGCGGCGAGCATCCATGCCAGAGCGGCAGCCGCCTCAACGGGGCCACGCCATGGCATTTCGTACTGTCGCAGCAACATGGTCAACCTGCGTTCGAATTGATTGGGGGCTCCCCTGCTCCATCCATGCCCTCGATGAATTGGCGTGCGATGACTATACCGGCCAACACCTTGCCATGTAAGTTGTGATGCTCAACAGGCTCGGATCCTGCTGGCCCTGTGACCAGCATGTTGGCATCGGCAAGTGCACGTAGCGCCATCTTCGCATCCGCCTGTCGCGCCGCGAAGACATCCAAGGGGACAAACAGGCCTGACGCCATGGGATAGCATGCCGGAGGCAAGCTCGTATCATTGAGAGTCTGCACGATCGCTTGCAGTATCTTGGCAACACCTGGATTCAATCGAATCGGTGCGCGTAACGAGTAGTTCCCGATTGCCGACTGAATTGGTTCAGTATGTTTGACCTTCTTTGCCTTTCCTTGGCGGCCATCTGTACGTGGTTCGATACCGGCACTCCCCGCAACTGCAGGGATGGGTGGGATGGTTGGCAGCGACAACTGACGATCACTAGCATCCGGAGGGGTCTCTGGCGCAGGGCACTCTTCCTGAGCCTGGGATGGTGTCGCCCTCGCCTGCCGCAGCTTGATATCACTCTCCGTGGTGCGCTCCTCCTCATGCGATCCACTGAGAGCAATGTTCATGTCCAGCGCCACTGGTGACGGGTGTAAGACAGCAAGGACACAACCTGGCGTCACCAACTTCAACGCCTCCAAGGGTTCGGGGGCACCTGGTGGCCGGATAGACCAAACACAGTCACATTCGTCTGAATTCCTTGGCAGGACGATCCCGGCATCGTTCAAAATTTCCATGGCATCTACTGGCGAGGCCGGCAAGCCATACAATCCCTCGTCTTGCAGCAAGGTGAGTACGTCGCTGATACCGTTCGGCCACACCAGAAACAAACCATCCCGCCCAAGCCACATGCGGGACCGATCCGAATTGGGCACCCATCCCTGATGAGACTGCACCAACTCGCGCATCGCGTTCAGGAGAAACCTCGCAAGGTAGGCTCTCGCCCGCGCCCTACCTGCCGGCGCATCAGCGTCGCGCAAGTCGCGGTGTATCACCAAAGTCGATGCTCGATTGACGAGATGATCAATGACATTATGATCTTGATACCTCACCTCACCACTGATCGCCGCAAACATATGGGCGACGATCGTCGAGCCGTCCTGGGTCAGGTAGGCCAACGTGTCGGTCGGCAGGATCATCGGTAGCGCGAACAACGACAGGGAGCGGCATTCCTGCCTGGCCTCCCCCATTTTACAAACAGACGGCCAACCTCGTGTTTGTGGATCCATTCCCCGAGGGATGTCAGGTATGGTTGCCACACGGTTCCATGCGCGTCACTCACGACAACAGTGTCTAACGCGCGGTAGAGGTATGCGCATAGGCCTGCGGCGAAGGTGCCGAAGCGCCAGCGTGGCTCCAACTGTCGACGAGTAGAAATCGTCGCTCTGCCAGCAAAAATCTGCGAATCGGTCGCTTGTAATGCAAAGAACGCCGTCTCCAGCCCCAGGCGTGCTAAACCTCCTGGGCGAGCAAAAAAACTGTCCTGCGTCGCAGGCAATACGTTCACGTAAGCGATGTACTTCCTGATGAGCGGAAGCATTTCCTTGGCAAAGGCATTCGCATCGCCGCCATAAGCCAATTTAATGCGCCCCAGGATATCCCGATTATCGTCCAAGATCGCATCGACACTACGGGGACGCATCCCGCCGTCACGCGTTTGAGCGGGTTGGGGCAGTGAACGTTGCGGACAGATGGGCGCGGCCTGCCGGCCGCGATCACATTGGTGATCGTGGCCAAGCCAACCCAGGTACTTGAGGATATTCACACCGGCCATAAGAATCACTCACTTGGCTAGGTGAGCATTATGGCTATGCAGATCGACTTACATCCAGGTGAAAGCCCGCCCTCCGCTGCGATCATTCATCGACACACGGCTCGATCACCGATTAACAAGCGCCTTGCTTTGACAATGCTAAATGTACAAGAAAGTGAGCCGCGATATTGGACCCGAGCATATCGGCCGGCACTACCGTAGCCAAAGGCGTACCCCTGCTGAAAGCACGTTCGCAATCCTGTCGCTGACTGCCGTGTACGTCCGCTTCCGCCCCGAAGCGGACGCATGCGTACCTCAGCTGCGAGATTGGCTTCGGCCGCTATCGAACGTTCTCGCGCAGCCAAGTTGCGAGCGAAGGCCACTCGACACGTTTTTCTTTTGGCGTGTAGGGATTGGCCTCCCAACAGACCATTGCCTCCCTATGATCACTGTCTTTGTGAACAAGCGCCCCAAAACTGTCTTTCCATCTGACCTCGAACGAGGCTCCGCAATCGATAATCTTCAAGTCTGGCAGATCTGAACAGTATTGCTCTAATCGCTCTTGCACCTTATGCATGGTAGTCCTCGATATCTGGAGCGCATAAGCGTTCGCTGGGTCCGCTTTTGGCCGAAGGCCGCCGTCAGCCCCACTGCAATTATTGGCATCGTAGCCATTCATCCCAAATTTGAGAAGCGAGGTCACGATAATCGGTTATCGGCCCGGCAGTCTCGCTGTCGAACCATCTACAAAATTCCTCGTGAACTATAAGTTGCACATCGGCTTCAGATTTGGCATGCCTCAGTCGGGGAATAATTGTCCCGACCTCTAGTTCGTATTCGTCTGTGTTCGTTTCAAAATTAATACCAATTGGGTCAGCCTCGAACAGTAGCTTTGATAGCACATCGAAGAGCTCACGATACTGTAGTCGAACAGCCTTTCTCTTCTCTATCTCGATGCTAACCATCAATACTATCCTGTTTTCCGGCTATAAAAATGACAGTCTGCTCCTGGCCGAATGCCGCCTAAATTTAGTGATGAATCATTGGCCCATCCACTGGATTTCAGGTGTTCTCACCTGCAGCGGCAACCAGTACTTCAGTGCATTTATTGCAGTCTCGACGGTCAATCCATCCACAAAAAACCCTCGATGCTCGTGTGCTTGTACCGTGGCTCGACCTTGTGCATCTACGTTAATTATAAAATTGCCATAGTCGATGCCGTCGCCGAGGCACGCGACAAAAAGGTCCGATTCAGGCTTCAGATTGACAATCGAGAACGTCAGAACATCATCCTCGCTAAGGGACCTGAACTCCAATTGAGTTGGCTTTTTCCCTAAGGTCTCGAACTCTACATAGTAATGTGCTGCTAATCGCATTGTGCTTTATCTTATAGTGGCTGAAGCTTAGTTCTGCCGAATGTCTGCTACTGGCCGGTTGCCGCCTAGCCGAAAACCTGTTTGTACCAATACATTTTCGGAGCAGCAAACCAACCTTCATTCCTGATATTTCTAAACTGAGCCAGCTGCTTCATGGGTATTTGATACCGAGAAAAAAGTGCTAGCAAGTCCCGTAAGGACGCTTGATTGAGATTCGATGACCTCATCACAAGAGTATCTTGCTCCCACCGAAGCGTGCCCGAAATTTGCATGCCCCACTCGAACAAATGTCGTTCGTCAAGTTGCGAGGCGAAGGTGATGCCAGAACAGTCAAGTCGAACCATCAATTCTTTCCATTCATTGCTCTGAGTGCTTTCCAATGGCTGCTTCTGGCCGGTTGCCGCCGTTCATGTGAGACAGCTTCCGCCCCGAAGCGGACAATTTCGATCTGGCCGATGCGGACCTTAGAGGCACGCAGGTGCCCACATACAGCCAGGTACAAATGAAACAATAAGGTACGCTAAGCAAGACCAAACGCTAACGGCCACAACCCAAAGCAGTTTCCTCACCAAAGAATAGGAAAAATAGCTTACGGTGAGAACTGCAGCACCCAGTGCCAGAAAGAGGGAAATTGGCTCAATAAATTCAGGGAAGGGCCACGGCAGCCGGTACTGCCAGTACATCAGCGCGATTTTGGAGACGGGGACACATCCTGCTGCGAAAGCAAGCGCCGGGACGCTCGCATATCGAGGGCGTACTTTAAAATTCATGCTATCCATAAATGCCCGCTGTTGGCCGTTAGCTGAACAAATATTCGTCGGCAAATGGAATCATGCCGGCTTCATGCCTTAGTCTGCCACTTGACATCTTTCGGGGATAATCCGAAAAATTGCACCAGCAGCGTAACTGCTGAATGGACATGGCAGGAGGCATCCACATATAGAGCTGTTAGTCCCGATGGGCTGTTGTCGTGCCTCATGATCAAAACCGTCCCCACTCCATCAATTTGTACATAGGCCCCCTCGAACCAGTCGAGGTCATCTTTATCTCTAAAGATGGTGGCATCAGTATCAACGATTAGCTCAACTGGAGTGCGCAGGGTAGCGATGATAGGTTTGCAGTCCCCACTCGGCCATACAAGGCCAGTCTGTTTACTCACTTGAGCCGCCCACCTATCAAAGAGAAAAATGAAATACCACAGGCAATACAAAGGCCCGCTTCTGGCCGATAGCGGACGATCTGAATAGCTCAGTGTACGATATTATTGCTTTAATGGCAAGCAAGGAGTTTGTTATGGGTTCAAGCCTGATGTTGGATCGCAATACAAAACTATCAGGGCATCACTACAAAGAACGCAGAAAAAACCATGCCATGACTAATTTTTCTCTACATTCAGGCGCAAGTCAGGGTTGCCGGCAAAGCTCGATTGAATACGGGAATCAGTGGCATACCGTTTAACGAGCTTGCAGAACACACATCCGGAGTGATCCGCCGAGGTATCCCCGAGTGCGATCAGATAGCGGCAGCGGCAACGCGGGCAGGTATGCAGCGCCAACTGCGATGAATGGTGGGTCCAAATGCCCTCTACGCTAGCGATCAGCTCGAAAGCTCGGTCAAACGAAATGCTGGACCGGCCAGTCCATCGCTCTCGATACATTTTATAGGCGTACACCATGGCCTTGCGTGCCGAGCATGCATGTTGCGTACGCAGGAAATGAAAAATAGTAGCGATCAGTGACGCCTCGGCACGTTGCACCACGGTCGCCATGTGGTACCAATCCTGCGAGCTAGGCCATCGACCGCCGGTGGCCGCCCGGTCATTGTAGAAATATTCCCGTAGCAGTGATGCACTCAATCCGGTCAAATAGGCGACGGTTTTCATGCGCGCGCCCTGTTCGACGCAGGATTTGGCAAGCTGCAGGGCCTGAATGTGTCGCTCAGCATGTTCGTACGCCATACGTCACCTATGCAACGCGCGCACGGGCCGCAGTGGCCTGGCTGGCACGCGATGGTCCGCGGGTTGCATCCGTATCCACAGCGCCGACCCGGCACAACGTCATGGCTAATACGGGCGGCGTTTCAAGGAGAGTTTTAAAATTACCTATCGGCTTAAACAAGCTTTCATGCGACATGCTAGCGGCAAGCTGCTGCAAGGAGTCCACGCTCATTGCGGCCAGCGTCTCGGCGGAGGCAGTGTCGAGGTGAAAAGTGCAGCAAGTGGCAAGGGGGTCTTGCTTCAGACCCACCTGGATAGTGAGTAAGTAATTTAAGTTGAGGTACTGCACGTCCGTGTATCGAATCGCGTCTTCCATGGTCCACCCCGCTTTGCCCCGCTACGGCGGGGCGTGGTCATTCATCCGGTTTCCGCTGTGCACATCTGCCACGTCGGTCAACGAATGGGCGAAGTCATGGGTAAGAGGACCGCGCGCGACGGCAATAGCACATTAAAAAAGACTACTCCGCAAAATTTCAAAGGTCAATAGCAACTGCTAATCGAATAAAAATATTTATATGCATTTTAGCAAAATTTTACTAGAGGAAATGCGATTCCCAGCCTAAAATCAAACTCTACCCGATAAAAATCTACTCGTAACAACTGCTACAAATAATCTACAAATAAATCAAAGTCTCTCACTTTACCCCTGCATGGAGACAAAAATCGTGACAATAAGCAATAACATCCCGCTTACCAGAGAGGCCGTGCGCGAACTGGACATTGATATCGTCCCTGGTGTGCGGCAACGCCTCATTGCAGAACTCGACAGGCGGGGAATACATCCTGGACAACGCGAGCACTTCCTGAGCCAGATTACCGGCCGAGCCCTGCAAACAGTGGCGCGGTGGATCGATGAAGAAAAACCAGGTCTCCCCGATCTCAAATCCCTCGCCATTGTCTGCCTTCAGTTCGACATGGATGCGAACTGGATCCTGGGATTGACATCGCATCGTCTCCCGTTCCCCAAGCAACAACTATCGCCACGGGTTCAGGAACAGATGTACGGTGATGAAGAGCCCACCTTTGACTGGATCGGTCACATGCTCGGGCAAACCGCATCGTTCACCGGCCCCAATCAAGTAGGAGTGATGAAAGGAGATGACATGGCTCCGCTCATCCATGATGGCGCCCCATTTTTTTGATGCGACGGTCCATGAGGTGGAGGTCAACGGAATCTATCTATTGGATTACCAAGGCAGGCGCCTTGTGCGACACATTGAAATCATCGTGGGAGAAGGCCTATTACTTCGTTGCGAAAACCAACGCTACAACTCAACTCTTGTGAAAATATCAAAAGCAATGCTTACCCTGAAAATTGTAGGACGTGTTAAAGCCGCCATTAATATCAATCGTTTTTGACGTATCAAGACTCGCATCATGTTTCATTGAGCGAAATTCCCCGGTAGCCAAGCTACCGGGGGAACCCAATCGTCGTGGTGTTAGATTTCATGCCACGCTACTTTGCTTCAGCGACCTCGCTCCACTCCTTAAGCGAAAATTCGAGCATTTTTCCACCAAACTCCTCAAATTCAGTGGCGCGATCATAAGCATCCACTTCTTGCGAGTAGCCTGTCACCGCATTGAGCAAGCCGTAGCCGTTCAGCTGCTGTTCCGCAATCAAATGGCGTAATACGCCGGCACGCTCCGCCTCGTTCATTACGAAGCGATTCGCTAGCACCTCCACAGATTTCACCGGATCGCCCGTCAATGCGATGCCCATGGTCTTGCGCATCTTCTCCGATATCAGTTGAAAGGTCGTCTCCGATACAGCGGTCTGCACCATGTCCCGCGCTTTCAAAAAGATCGCGCGATCTTCGGCCTCGACTGTGTCATCTTGCAGTACGACGTCATCACCACACTCCAGTAAACGCCCAGCATGGTTTTTTCGCATCGAGCGCTCACAAGCGATGAGCCCGTTGCTGCATTTCAGCCGATAAATCAACGGGTCCACGCGCAGCCGCCCCACCCCGATCTCCGAATTACTGACGACGACGCCGGCCTGCAATATGTCTCCTGGCACGACCTCATGCGTCACCTCGGCACTCACGACCTTCAAATACATCTTGGTTTCGGTCAGCTCCACCGACTCAAAACGGGCACCGGGCAGTTTAAGCAAGATCGGTAAAATGCTGTGGGCCAAATCGATGTTGTCGAGCCGACGGAAGCGCGACGACAAGAATGCCCTGGCCCGACCCGCCATGGTCCGCACCATATAGCTATCTGTGGCATTGATTCTGAGCCACGCATTGATGTTGTCATCGAGCAGTTGGGTATCAAACGAACGCATGCGCTTGAAGTACGGCAACGGTATATCCAGTTTCCTTGCCAGCTGCGCGCAGGCAAAATCGTTCATCAGGTATCGCTTCTTGCCATAGGGTTCATCAATGACGAGATTGCACTGCCCTGCCGCCGTCGTCTCGCTTACCAGCTTCGTCGCCGGCACGATCATGTCCTTCTTGAGCGCTGCCTGCCGCTCAAGTTCGATGACGAGTTGTTCCAAAGGACGTCCTGTTTTCATCACAACCTCCATGAAAAAAGCGGGCGATGCAGCTCCCTGGCGGGAGTGCATCCCCGCAGGGTCAAGCACGCGGAATTCACTGACTTCCACGTGGGCGCACTATTGCGCCAACATGCGGCGCCCAAACGGCCACCGCGCCACATCTACTGTTTTGCTCTCGGGACTTCACGCCGCATGACGCGCGCGGTGTGAAATCTTCAGTAACACCTCGGCCCAATCGGCGCCAGCCGACTTCGGCACAAACACCTCGGCCGATCTCCCTGTCCTTCCTGCATGAGATTTCAGGTAGCGACGCGCAAGGCTATAAGCCGCAGCCTGCCCATCAAAAAATGCATTCGCATCGTTGTCAGCATAAATTCGTAGGCGTTTGACTGTTTCCGGAATCCATAGCTTTTCCAGGTTCCCGGCACTCATCCCCGCCCACACTGGCTGATGCGAACGTTTCATGACCGCCAGCGCGGTCTCGATGCCTTCACACACAGCCAATTCGTCTGAGGATGGCGCCAGACGAATGGCAGCGCCACCTATGCCAGCACACAGCAGCTTCTTGACCGCGCATTCGCGGGCCTTCTCGCCATTGCTCAAATACGTGCGATGCAACGACACCGTGCGCCCGCTCTTGTCCTGTACGCAGGCCACCATGGCAGGGTACCGCCGAACCACAACGGCTTGACCAGTGAGCACATTGCGCTCGTAGTAACCCAACGCAGGATGCATGCGCAGCGTCGATGGGTACCGCTCCAGGTTGATGCCCCGGTTCCACAAATACCTGTCCACTGCATCTCCGGGTGTCACTGGCACTGTTTCGGCCAGAATCCTCCGAATCAGGCCATCCCGTTCTGTACGCGAGTCCTGTGGCAGCGAGATCGCCTCCCTCGGCGCAGTCATACCAAGATGGCCTTCTACCCTGCTCAGCGCGTCAACAGCACTAAGCCCCAAGCAGCCCATTAGCAATTTAAATCCGCCACCGGCGCCGCAGCCACGGCAAACATAATTGCCGTGGCCAAACTTGTCCGTGTATTGAAACCGGTCTGTGCCGCCGCAATCACCCAATGGGCACGGCTGATTGCGTTGATTGAGCACTTTCGCGTCCACGCCCAGCGCCAGCAGAATTTCCGTCCATCGCCCAAACGCGCGCTGCTTAACCTGCTGAAAACGCGCGTTAAATTCCTCGTTTCTGATCATGTTGACCTCCCCAGGTCAGGCCCCAAGAAAATTTGCCTTCGCACGGGTAGGCTACGCGGCGTGCGAACAGCCACCCGTGATCCATGGCAACGCCAACTTCCCCAGACAGCAGTTCGCTTACAGTAATGGACATCGCTCTCCTATCCGGACGGCCACGCTGTGGATCAACCTGAAAACCACCCGGCACTAAGGACAAGCGTATTGACCGCAGTTCTTGACCGAGGTAAAAAACACGACCTGCCTTCCCCACAACAATCTCGCTTTCCTTGATTCTGTAAATCAACTCGTCGATGTCCCGTACCCGACAGAAGCGAACGGAAGGGAATGCAGCGGTAATGAAGGCATCAAGCATGGCGCCCTCCCTTCGTATTTACCTGGCGTCCAGACTTACCGCCATGGCCACTCAAATATTCCTCACCGTCCTCTGCAATCAGCGATGCAAAAAGATCGGACTGATGGAGCTTGATCTGCTCATTCATCCATTGTGGATTTTTGAATAAGTTCTCGGAAATCCAGTCTGGCTTTGTCAGTACCGCTTGGCGGGCCCACTCGGGGTAGTCCTGCAGCGCAGTCATAAACCAACGGCACAACTGCGAACCAATCCAATCGCGCACCTCCTGCGCATCGATGGCGCCGATGAATGGCAGCTGCGACAACGGACTGCCGCTCACCACCTTCATGCAATTGACGAAGGAAAACGGCTGCCTATCACGAACCGGATCCGTAAACACCCAACGGACCAATTCAAATTTCTCATCCAGTGGCGTGCGCGGGTCGCTGAGCAAACTTACTTTGCGCAATAGCCACCAGTGCAATGCCACCAGCTCCTCTTCTGAAAATTCAATCGCGTCATCATTCGTTTCGCGCGCGGGTACCTTGCTCACAGGTGCGCGCGGCGCGGCGCGATGGAAGGAAGTGTCCCTATCCTGGGGGACGCGACAATAGTTGATCTGAGATCTGCTCATGATTGCCTCGCACAAGAAAAAGAGACGAGGCAAGTCCCTCCCGGGATGCATCGTCCCAAAGGGGGAAATAGATCATCCGGTTGCTGCGACGCACCGGAACTTCAATTGACTGGCTTGATACTGTCGGCTGATGCCGTTTCGGCGGGGATGCCAGCTACCGTCCTGAAAACGCATGCAAAGTGCTTTGACGTAACGGCGCGGTGCGCGTGGCGCGTCAAAACACTCTCGTTATTCAGGAACACGGACGTCACGCCTGGAAACAGGAGACGGTCCAATCGGTGCTGCGGCGCGCTGGGCGCAATTGATCAGGCTTGCCAGACGATGCAGGGCTAGCTGCTGCGATATAACTTTAGGTCGCCCTCCCCGGGCTGTCAACACAGGTTCGACGAAAAATGCTTCCGGCAAATCCACCGGCACCGGGATCACGCAGTGGCGTACGCATCCATACATGTATCGACGTACCCGAATGGCGAACACAGTACCCGCAAATACGCTTGCAAAGCTCCGCGCATTCCTCTTGAATCAACAGGATGGTGAGTACACCATGTTATGTAGCCCAATGGGCATTTTCGAGGACATCACCATGAACTACCCAGCTCCCACCCATTTAATCGTCACGCGTGATTATGGCGAAACCAACAGGAAGTTGCTGGCCAAAGAGGCCGCCGCCGATCTGACACGCGTCGAATCAGCGAGCCGCAAGGTCAATATCTCGCTCGCCAGTCCGGAAGGCAAGCGTTTGTACTTGCGCTGCTTCTACGTATCACAAGCGAATTTCCATTTTATTTCCGTCTTTGCCAGGATGAAATTACCAGCCGAGGATGTCGATCAAGTGGAGCAGGAATTGCGCACCATGCTTGACGCGCGCATTGCCCTTGCCAACCAGCGGATCGTCGCCTTCGAGAAACTATGCCATCAACATGGCATCCACGAACTGGCCAGCTACGACATCGAACCTCTCGCCCTCGAAGCAAAAGTCTTTTCCATGTTTGGCCGGCGTTTACTGGAATTGATCAGCAAAGTCGACCAGCTCATGCCCATGCTCGAAACCTTGTGCATTGACGAGGTGCTCTCGACAAGCCAGCTCATCACCGAAAAATCGCAGATCAAGAAAACCGTACGAGCGGTCACCGCTACCACGCGCGCGCTATCCCTCGGCCTGCTCAAACGCATCAATGCACTGCCAGCATCCGAGCGCAAGCCCACCGCACCGAGCAGCCTCCCCTCCCAGGGCGATGATTCAGCCACCTTTCCAGCGTTCACCGGAGTGACGCAACGAGCAGACCATCCGGCACCAAATCCGGCCCCTGAGCAGGTTTTAAGCACTCCAGTCGCCCCATTCAGCGAAGAGGTTCCGGCAAGTCCCTGACGAGCCTTACAAGCCTTCCTACCCGCATCCCGGATAGGAAGTCTATCCCCCAACCAACCGGCACGGAGGAAGCCATGTGCCTTAAGATGTTACTCTGCAGTGAAGCGCCTGCGGCACCGGCATGGTGCCTAGCAGCGATGGAAGTCGCATTTGGTCGGTCCTATCGGGTGGAGCCAAGAGGCGACAGCATGTTGGCTCTGGAGACGCCGCAACGACACAGCGGCATAGCAATCATGGTGATTGAGCAGGCAACCAGGTTCGACCCGCATGATGTCCGGCGCCTGATCGAATGGTGCCATGTCCACGACAAGGTGTTGTTGGCATGCGGAGTGTTAACGGAGGACGAGCGGGAATCCTACGGATTGAACCATTGCATCGAATTGGATGTCATTGCCACACATGCACCGCTCTGTATTCAATGGACTTCCTGCGCCGGCACGCTTCACCTTTTCGAAGAGATGTTCGTGCCAACGCTGAAAGCCGTCCAGCGCACTTCTCATCTCTATTGCTCCGGGCTACGATGCCAGCACCATCGCAGTAGAGACACAACAGGAACGCAGCGGACATGGACACCTCGCCAGGGTCCTGAGCGCAGGAAATGTCTCACAGGCCGTTCCCATGCCATCTCTTTTCCACAGGGTGACAATCCATCGGCCACACGCCACTAACAGCGGCCACCGCGCCTTCACGCAATTGCCGTGAAATACCACCGAAATATGCCGGTTTTCAACTTGATGCCCAGGATCAGCGCGGCCACCATGGAGCAGGATGATTCGTCATCCGTCATCGATCATGGAGACAGCTCATCATGAAATATATACCCCCTTCGAACCATTCGCCGTTTACCAACTTGATGCACCCTGCCATTGGCCTGCGAGCATTTGCCGGCAATCTCAAACGCCAGCGTCGGTCTAGCCCGAAAACCGGCCGCTCTCCTCGCGCAGTACGTGTCTTGACCGAGAGCGAACTCAATGTACCTGGCCGGGTTCTCATTAAACGCCGCCAGCTCTTACAAAAAGTGCCGCTATGCGAGCGCACTATCCTAAACCTTGAAAAAAGCGGGCAATTTCCCCGGCGTTTTACTATTACCTCGCGCCTAGTTGCCTGGGACCTCAACGAGGTGGATGCATGGATCGCCGAACAGCAGACGGCCGCACGTCTGCCTGGCGTGCCGCAGGCACACCCAGTGCCACGCAGCCCTTCCAGGTAACACCCTAATCTCTCTGCGTTGTCCAGGCGTCGATCATGTCTGCCCACTCCTGCAGCATGGTCCGGCGCTGAACCGCGTATTCAGCCTTGTTGTAGACGGCTCGCACGCCCCTCTGCTCGTGGGCGAGACATTTTTCGATCCAATCGGTGTTGTAGCCGGCTTCGTGCAGCAGGGTCGATGCTGTTCGCCGTAAATCGTGCGGCGAAAAATCGGCCAGTTGTTTCCCACAGTCTCGTGCCGTGGCACAGACTGACACCAGGATGCGATTGAGCGAAGCACCATTCATCGGCACATCAGGGTCATATCGCGATGGCAAAATGTAAGGGGACGTACCAGCACAGGTGCGTAGCGCGACGAACATATCGAGCGCCTGGCGTGACAGATAGACGTTGTGGGGGTTGCGACGCTTCATCCGCCTGGCCGGAATGGTCCATAGAGCATCGGTAAAATTCACCTCACTCCATGTTGCGTCCGTCAGTTCGGATTTGCGCACCATGGTGAGTAATAGTAATTTGCAAGCCAGACGCAAGGTCGGCGCGCACTGCACGTATTCGATATGTTCGTAGAACAGCGCGATCTCTTCGGCACCCAACGCGCGGTCGCGCGGCTCAAATACGGCAATGGATGAGGGAGCAACCAGATCCGCAGGGTTTTCAACCTTCTGTCCTCTTTGTTCTGCGTACTTAAAGACCAGTTTCACGATATCGCGCACATGCACGGCCGTCGCGGGGGCGCCACGTGCGAGGATGGCGTCGCATACGGAACGCAACTCGTTGTGCGTAATCTCATGCAACAGGAGACTGCCAAAGGGGCGTTTCAGATCGCGTTCGTACACCGAGCGCCGCATATCCCGCGTCGACTCCGCCATTTTGTACTTTAATAACCAACGTTCGGCCCACACACTAAAAGGCTCTCCATCGGCCAACTGATTGCGCAATTGGGCTTTGAGCCGCGACGGGGACTTGCCTTCCGATTGCGCTTTCTTGGCGTCCTGCAGGCGCTCCCTCGCGTCTTGCAAACTCAAGCCACCGGCGCCGTACCGTCCAAGCACCAAGGTTTCGTATCGGCCATTGACGCGGTAGTTATAGCGAAACGAGATCGTGCCACTGGGAAGGACCGTTGCATACATTCCATCACGATCCGGCACCTTGTAGGCTTTTTCAGCTGGTTTCAGATTTTTCAATTTTGTATCGGTCAGCATGGGCACCTCCCATTCATTCACAAGTCTGTACCGGCACCGGGCGCATTTCAAACAATCAATCACTGCGTACGAAAAAAGTGATATCCACTGCCACTCGCGAGGCCTAGATACCCTCGCCCCGACGAGCTTCCCCGGAACCTAAAATTAACTTTAAAATCAATGACTTGGCATAAAAAATACCCTCATTGATACCCTCGCGGTGGAAATGGACAGTAAGAACCAAATGTTAAATATTCCCCACGACAATTTGAGTCCCCTTAAAAATACCCACAAAAAAACGTGCTTGGCTCTGCCATGGGTTGCTTGCGTTTGCCAGACAAAATAAAAAAAGCCCCTGAAAAATCAGGGGCTTAGCTGTTGCATTGACCCGGCGTTACCTTACGGTGCCGGACGGGAGATTATTCCCACTCGATGGTCGCCGGCGGCTTGCCCGAAATATCGTAGACGACGCGGTTGATGCCGCGCACTTCATTGATGATGCGGTTCGACACCTTGCCCAGCAGGCTGTGCGGCAGGTGCGCCCAATGCGCCGTCATGAAGTCCTGCGTCTGCACGGCGCGCAGGGCCACCACGTATTCGTAGGTGCGGCCGTCGCCCATCACGCCCACCGATTTGACGGGCAGGAAGACGGCAAAAGCCTGGCTCGTCGCTTCGTACCAGTTGGTCGGCACGCTATCCTGGTCGAAGCCAGGCACCACCACCGGTTCATACGGCGTATTGCGCAGTTCTTCGATGAAGATGGCGTCGGCGCGGCGCAGCAGGTCGGCGTAGTCTTTCTTGACTTCGCCGAGGATGCGCACGCCCAGGCCCGGGCCCGGGAACGGGTGGCGGTAGACCATGTCATGCGGCAAGCCCAGGGCCACGCCCAGTTTGCGCACTTCGTCCTTGAACAGTTCGCGCAACGGTTCGAGCAGCTTGAGCTTCATGGTGTCCGGCAAGCCGCCCACGTTGTGGTGGCTCTTGATGGTCTGGCCCTTCTTGCCCTTGCCGGCCGATTCGATGACGTCCGGGTAGATCGTGCCTTGCGCCAGCCATTTGGCATTGACCAGCTTGCCGGATTCCACCTGGAAGACTTCGACGAATTCGCGGCCGATGATCTTGCGCTTCTGCTCGGGGTCGGTGACGCCGGCCAAGTGGCCCATGAACTGGTCTTCCGCATCGACGCGGATGACTTTCACGCCCAGGTTCTTGGCGAACATGTCCATCACCATCTTGCCTTCGTCCAGGCGCAGCAGGCCGTGGTCGACGAAGACGCAGGTCAGCTGGTCACCGATGGCGCGGTGGATCAGGGCAGCGGCCACGGACGAATCGACACCGCCGGACAAGCCCAGGATGACTTCATCGGTACCGACTTGCGCGCGGATCTTTTCCACCGCTTCGCTGATGTAGTCAGGCATGTTCCAGTCCGACTTGCAGCCGCAGATCTCATGCACGAAACGGCCGATCATGGCCTTGCCCTGCACCGTGTGCGTCACTTCCGGATGGAATTGCACGCCGTAGAACTGGCGCTCTTCATCGGCCATGGCGGCGATCGGGCAGCTTGGGGTGTTGCCCATCAGTTTGAAGCCTGGCGGCATTTCCAGCACCTTGTCGCCATGGCTCATCCACACTTTCAGCATGCCGTGGCCTTCGTCGGTGACAAAGTCGGCAATACCGTTGAGCAATTTGGTGTGGCTGCGGGCGCGCACTTCGGCGTAGCCGAATTCGCGTACCAGGCCGTTTTCCACCTTGCCGCCCAGCTGGGCCGCCATGGTTTGCATGCCGTAGCAGATGCCCAGCACGGGCACGCCCAGCTCGAACACGGCTTGCGGCGCGCGCGGCGAATCGCCGTCCAGCGTGGAGTTGTGGCTGCCCGACAGGATCACGCCGGCGGCGCCATAGTTGCGCACGAATTCGTCGCTGACGTCATACGGGAAGACTTCGGAAAACACGCCGGAATCGCGCACGCGGCGGGCGATCAACTGGGTGACTTGGGAACCGAAATCGAGAATGAGGATTTTAGAATGCATGATGGGGACTTTATCTGAGGTCATTACAAAACCGGCGCACTAGGCGCCGGTCTGGTCTGTCGCTACCACAATAGCGTAGCTGGAAAACTGTTCAGGGCAAGGCGCAGTGCCGAAGACAGTACGAATAGTACGGCGAGGCACTGGAACGCAGTCATGGACAGTTTCTCCAGTACGCTTACTCTGAACGGTAGTTAGGGGCTTCTTTGGTAATCTGCACATCATGGACATGCGACTCGCGCATGCCGGCCGAGGTGATTTCCACGAATTCTGCCTTTTCGCGCAGTTCGTCGATGGTGGCGCAACCGCAGTAACCCATCGATTGACGCACGCCGCCCACCAGCTGGAAGATGATCGCCAGCACGCTGCCCTTGTAGGCCACGCGGCCTTCGATACCTTCAGGCACGAACTTGTCGGCCTTCATGGTGGCATCCTGGAAATAGCGGTCGGCCGAACCATCGGACATCGCGCCCAGCGAACCCATGCCGCGGTACGATTTGTAGCTGCGGCCCTGGTACAGGATCACTTCGCCCGGTGCTTCTTCCGTACCGGCAAACATGGAACCCATCATGACGGTCGAGGCGCCGGCTGCCAGCGCTTTCGAGATATCGCCCGAGAAGCGGATGCCGCCGTCGGCGATACATGGCACGCCCGTGCCGGCCAAAGCTTCGGCAACGTTCGAGATGGCGGTGATTTGCGGCACGCCCACACCGGCGACGATACGCGTGGTGCAGATCGAACCAGGACCGATGCCGACCTTGACCGCATCGGCGCCGTATTCCACCAGCGCCTTGGCGGCGGCGGCGGTAGCGATGTTGCCGCCAATCACTTCCACTTGCGGGTACTTGGTCTTGATCCAGCGTACGCGATCGAGAATGCCTTGCGAGTGGCCGTGGGCCGTGTCGACCACCAGCACGTCGACGCCGGCGGCGACCAGCAGGTCGATGCGCTCTTCATCCTTGGCGCCCACGCCGACGGCAGCGCCGACCAGCAGTTTGCCCTGGCTGTCTTTCGACGCGAACGGGTGGGAAGTCGACTTCTGGATATCCTTGACGGTGATCAGGCCGCGCAGTTCAAACGCGTCGTTGACGACCAGCACGCGCTCGAGGCGGTGCTTGTTCATCAGGCGCTTGGCTTCGGCCGTATCGGCGTCTTCCTTGACGACCACCAGCTTTTCGCGCGGGGTCATCTTGGCGGAAGCTTCCGCGTCGAGTTCCTGCTCAAAGCGCAAATCGCGGTTGGTGATGATGCCGACGACTTCCTTGCCTTTGACGACAGGGAAACCGCTGATGCCGTATTGTTCCGTCAGGGCGATCACGTCGCGGATTTTCATGTCCGGCGGAATCGTGATCGGATCGCGCAGCACGCCAGCTTCGAAACGTTTTACGCGGGCCACTTCACGTGCCTGGTCCTTCGGATTCAAATTCTTGTGGATGATGCCGATGCCGCCTTCCTGGGCCATCGCGATCGCCAGACGGGCTTCCGTCACCGTATCCATGGCTGCGGACAGCAAGGGAATATTCAGGGTGATATTGCGGGTCAGGCGAGTTTTGAGGGACGTATCGGCGGGCAGAACGTTGGAGTAGGCTGGGACGAGCAGCACGTCATCGAATGTGAGTGCTTTTTGAAGTAGACGCATAGCATTTCCTATTGGCGCAAAAGCAGATTATACAGAAAAAAGCGCCCTCCGTCCTTGCAGCATAGAAAAGATATTTAAAAATGGCAAAAAAATGACCCTCGCCATGCAGCGGCCAGGCAAGCACCGCCCTCAGGCCTTGGCGGGCTTGCTGCCAGCGCGGCGCCGGCGCGCTTCTTTCGGGTCCGCCTGCAGGGGACGATACACCTCCACCCGGTCATGCTCGTGCAATACGGTATCCAAAGGCTTCTTCTTGCCATAGATGCCCACCATATTGATGGCCAGGTCGATGCCGGGGATGGCCTGCAGCAAGCCGCTCTGCGTCACCGCCTGTTCGATGGTGGTGCCGGCGGGCACCGTCAAGGTACGCAGGAAGCTGCTATCCGGCAAGGCGTAACAGACTTGCACCTGAATGCTGGCCTCAGCCATACACGGTCTCCGCGCGCTTGCAAAAGGAATCGACCATGCTGTTGGCGATCATGCCGAAGACGGGGCCAATGATCTGCTCCAGCACGCGGCTGGAAAATTCGTAGTGCAGGTCCAGTTCGATCTTGCAGGCATCTTCGCGCAGAGCCTTGAAGGTCCACACGCCGTCGAGGGTCTTGAAAGGACCGTCCACCAGCTTCATCTTGATGGAAGTCGGCGGCACGTTCTCGTTGGACGTGGTGAAGCTTTGACGCACGCCGTGGTAATGTATGCCCACGCTGGCGACAACCGTGTTCTCGCCCCGCTCGCGAATCTCGACCGCACCGCACCAGGGCAGGAATTTGGGATAATCCTCCACCGCCGCCACCAGCGCGAACATTTGTTCGGCGCTATAGCCGAGAAAAACTGATTTATGTACTACTGCCATTGAAGAACCATTTGCTATGATGTTGGATACATTTGATTTTATCGCGCTTGCGCGAGACAGTAGTTTAACCGACCCGCGCACATTTACCATCTCATGACCATAGCAGACAACAGAAAAGCCTTCCACGACTACTTTATCGAGGATCGCTACGAAGCGGGCATCGTACTGGAAGGCTGGGAAGTCAAAGCCATCCGCGACGCCCGCGTACAAATCAAGGAAGCCTACGTCGTCGTCCGCGGCGATGAACTCTTCCTGTTCGGCGCGCATATCAGCGCCCTGCCGACCGCCTCCACCCACATCCACCCGGAAGCGGTGCGCACGCGCAAGCTGCTGCTGCACCGCGCGGAAATGGATAAGCTGATCGGCAAGGTGGAACGCTCGGGCTACACCCTGGTGCCGCTCAACCTGCACTACAAAGGCGGCCGCGTGAAATGCGAAATCGGTCTGGCCAAAGGCAAGAAACAGCACGACAAGCGGGCGGCGGAACGCGACCGCGATGGCGCGCGCGAAGTACAGGCGGCAATGAAGTCGCACCGCCGCTGATCCGGCACTGCGCGCAGCATGCTGCGCCGATACCAGCAAGCCCGGCTATATGCCGGGTTTTATTTTGCCGATTGCCTGCGGCCAGCGGAAAAACTCAGCGCGAGGGGAATAAAACAGGGAAAGAAAGAGATATAGCGGGAGAAAGACTGGTATTGGCGAAAATACCGTGGAAATACGGCTATATGCATCAGCTTGGCCTGCCTGGCCCAAGACAACAGTAAAGTTCCGGATGCTTGCGTGCTGCCTGGTATTACCCCTGCACGACTCCACAGGACAAGCATCCGAATGAACGGTTTTTTACGCCTTCAGAATCAAACCTTCAGCAGATCACGCGACTTGCCCGAATCGGTCCACTCCTTGACCCATTTCGGTTGACGGCCACGGCCAGTCCATTGCTGCGTCGCGTCGTCCGGATTGCGATAGCGTACGGCAACCGTGCCGGTTTTAGCGCGGATGCCCGTACCAACCAGGTCTTTTACGGAAACGCCGACGCTCTGGGCAATCGCCAGGATTTGTTCGCGCGCCTTGGACAGATCGTCCTGTTCGCGTTTCTTCATTTGCTTCTTGATGTCGTCCTGCAAGGTGCGCAGTTCGGACAGGGATAAGCTGGACAGATCCATGATATTTCCTTGTGTGAGTTGAAAAATATAACTGAACAGTTAAATTCTATCCAATTGTAACGCGACTGAGGTGATTTTTTCTAAAGATTTGATTGTTTTTTACAATTCTTTTACCAAAAAACCGACTTCCCCGGCTTTCAAGCGATGTAAATCATCAATCAAGGAGGGAACAGCGCACATGAACCGTCTGCGCAAGTACCTCTACCCCTGCCTGGTGCGGTGGCGATGCAATACAGCGCCATCGGCCGCATTTATTCTGCAGTAATTTTTGTTTCATTGCAATTTATAGTAATTCTAAATAACAATTCAAAAATAGACATGGGCCAATACTATCGCCCATCGCCCATCGCATCAAACCCGATCCCGACATCCGCACCGGACATCGGCGCAATCATCACCATGCATGCGCGGCAGATTTTACGCCATTCAAAGAAATCAGCGCCGCACGACAGCACATAATCCCGAAAGTGCGCACAGCATAGCATGAAGAAAATATTTTCAGCGTTACGCATTCACCTGCAGATACTCCTTCCCGGCTGCTGCCAGATAATCATGGCGGCGCAAATGCAAACTGCCCGCTATACAGCGGGCAGTTTGGACAACAAACATGCTACGGATTTGCTATTCACCCAAGCGGCAGGCAATCAAGGAATGGCCACGCCGCTTTTCGGTTTCTGCGTTTTTACCACCTGCATCGCCGTAGCGATCAAACCGCTCATATCGCCCAGATTGGCCGGTACGATAATCGAGTTATTCGTTTTCGCCAATTGCGCGAAGGCGCCCACATACTGCTCGGCCACTTTCAGGTTGACGGCATCTTCACCGCCGGGCTCGCGGATGGCGGCGCCCACCTGGCGCAACGCTTCGGCGCTGGCCTGCGCCAGCGCGACGATGGCCGTGGCCTGGCCCTCGGCGCGGTTGATCGATGCCTGCTTCTCGCCTTCCGAACGGGCAATATTCGCTTCCCGCTCGCCGCTGGCGATATTGATCTGCTCCTGCTTGCGCCCTTCCGAGGCGGCAATCAGCGCGCGCTTTTCGCGCTCGGCCGTAATCTGCGCCTGCATCGCATGCAAAATTTCCTTGGGCGGCGTCAAATCCTTGATTTCATAGCGCAATACCTTGACGCCCCAATTCGCCGCCGATTCATCGATGGCATTCACGATGGCCGTATTGATATGGTCGCGCTCTTCAAATGTCTTGTCGAGTTCCATTTTACCGATCACCGAACGCAAGGTCGTTTGCGCCAGTTGCGTAATGGCGGCAATATAATTCGACGAGCCGTATGAAGCACGCATCGCATCGGTAATCTGGAAATACAGAATACCATCCACCTGCAATTGCGTATTGTCACGCGTAATGCACACCTGCGGCGGCACGTCGAGTGGAATCTCCTTAAGCACGTGCTTGTAAGCGATACGATCAACAAAAGGCACGACAATATTCAGGCCAGGCCCCAATACCGCATGGAACTTACCCAAACGTTCCACCACCCACGCATGCTGCTGCGGCACCACATTGACCGTCTTGAAGACAAATACCAACGCCAGCAATAACAAGATCAGCGACATGCTTCCGATACTTACTTCCATAATCTATTCTCCAGGTTATCCAACAATCAAACGGCTGCCACGCACGGCACGTATCGTGTAATGACCGGCCTGCGTATCGCTGCCGGGAATCAGTTCCACATCCCACAAGGCGCCGCGATACATGACGCGCGCCACGCCATCGACCCAATGCGCGACCGTCACGCTTTGGCCGATATCCAGATTCACATTCGGATCCTGCGCCGCATCGCGCCGCCCCGCCCTGCCAAAACGGCTGCGCCGCAATAACAGCGTAGCCGCCACGCCGACCACGGCGGCCGTCAAGGCCTGCCAACTGCCATTTCCGCCGGCCAGCGCCACCAATCCTCCGGCACTGATGCCGATGGCGATCATCAGCAGGTAAAACGTGCCCGTGAACAGCTCCAGGATCAATACCGCGCCAGCCGCTACAAACCAGCCTACCCATTCAGCCATGATGCCTCCATCTTTGTGAATCCAAAATAAAAAACCCCGCAGCCTATATAAGCGACGGGGTTTAATGCGCTGTACTGCCTGATATTATTCTTGCCAAACACCTATATACAAGCAGTCTAACGCAATTCCAGATGACGTCAATAGCCGGGGGCGAATTAGCGCCGCCAGACCAGCCAATTATTCCTCGAGCAGGCTGCGCAGCATCCACGCCGTCTTTTCATGCAGATCGAGGCGCTGCGTGATCAGGTCGGCCGTCGGCTGGTCATTGGCTTTTTCCAGCAGCGGGAACAGGCGGCGCGCCGTGCGCGCGGTCGCTTCCTGCGCCGCCACCAGGTGGCTGACCATGTCCAGGGCCGGCGGCACGCCGTCGATTTCCTTGATCGAAGCAAGCTTGACGAATTCCTTGTAGGTGCCGGGCGCCGGATAGCCGAGAGCGCGGATACGCTCGGCGATCAGGTCCAGCGCGGCCCACTGTTCCGTGTATTGCGTCATGAACATCAGGTGCAGGGTGTTGAACATCGGTCCCTTGACGTTCCAGTGAAAATTATGGGTCATCAGGTACAAGGTGTAGCTGTCGGCCAGCAGGCCGGACAGGCCTTCCGCAATCTTCGCGCGGTCCGCCTCGGAAATGCCGATGTCGATCTTTGCCACCTTGCTCGGTTTCTTGCTTGCCATGTGAACTCCCGTTTCAATGTATTGGTGGAATCATTTTAGCTGATCTGGCGCAAGCCCATCGGATACTCCCGTGCGCCCCATGGCAGGCATAAAAAAACCCGCTGCCGGGTCAGCGGCAGCGGGTTTTTCAGCGGACGGGAAAGACGCTTACGCTTTCAGCGCAGCGAGCTTTTGCCACGTATCGATCACCGAGTCGGGATTCAGGGACATCGACTCGATACCCTGCTCCATCAGCCAGACGGCGAAGTCCGGATGATCGGAAGGCCCCTGGCCGCAGATGCCGATGTACTTGCCGCGTGCCAGGCAAGCCTTGATGGCCAGGGCCAGCAGGGCTTTCACGGCAGGATCGCGCTCGTCGAAGTCGGCGGCCAGCAATTCCATGCCGGAATCGCGGTCCAGGCCCAGGGTCAGCTGGGTCAGGTCGTTCGAGCCGATCGAGAAGCCGTCGAAATGGTCGAGGAACTGGTCGGCCAGTATGGCGTTCGACGGTACTTCGCACATCATGATGACGCGCAAGTCGTTCTCGCCGCGCTTCAGGCCATTTTTCGCCAGCAGGTCGATGACTTTCTCGGCCTGGCCCAGGGTACGCACGAATGGCACCATGATTTCCACGTTCGTCAGGCCCATGTCGTTACGCACGCGCTTCATCGCTTCGCATTCCATGTTGAACGCTTCGGAGAAGTCTGCCGACAGGTAGCGCGCCGCGCCGCGGAAGCCCAGCATCGGGTTTTCCTCGTCCGGCTCGTAGCGCGAACCGCCGATCAGCTTCTTGTACTCGTTCGACTTGAAGTCGGACAGGCGCACGATGACTTTTTCGGCCAGAACGCGGCGGCGATGGTGGCGATGCCTTCGGCCAGCTTGTCGATATAGAACGCCTTCGGCGAAGCGTGGCCGCGCGCCACCGATTCCACGGCCTTTTTCAGGTCGGCATCGATGTTCGGGTATTCCAGGATCGCGCGCGGATGCACACCAATATTGTTATTGATGATGAATTCCAGACGCGCCAGGCCCACGCCCGCATTCGGCACGGACTGGAAGTCGAACGCCAGCTGCGGATTGCCCACGTTGAGCATGATCTTGGTATCGAGCTTCGGCAATTCGCCGCGCGACACTTCCGATACTTCCGTTTCCAGCAAGCCATCGTAGATCTTGCCTTCGTCGCCTTCGGAGCACACCACGGTGACAAAGGTGCCGTCTTTGAGCACGTCGGTCGCGTCGCCGCAGCCGACGACGGCCGGCACGCCGAGTTCACGGGCGATAATTGCTGCGTGGCAAGTACGGCCGCCACGGTTGGTGACGATGGCCGACGCGCGCTTCATGACCGGTTCCCAGTTCGGGTCCGTCATGTCGGCAACGAGCACGTCGCCTGGTTGCACGCGTTCCATGTCGGCCGGGTCGTGAATCACGCGCACGGGGCCGGCGCCGATCTTCTGGCCGATGGCGCGGCCCGACGTCAGCACGGTGCCGGTGCTCTTCAGCTTGAAGCGTTCCTGCACGTCGGTCGCCTTTTGCTGCGACTTGACGGTTTCAGGGCGTGCCTGCAGGATATACAGCTTGCCGTCGCGGCCATCCTTGCCCCACTCGATGTCCATCGGACGGCCGTAGTGGTTCTCGATGATGACGGCGTACTTTGCCAGCTCCACCACTTCGCTGTCGTTCAGCGAGTAGCGGTTGCGCATTTCCACTGGCACGTCGACGGTTTTCACGGAACGGCCGGCTTTCGCTTCGTTCGTGAATTCCATCTTCAGCAGCTTCGAGCCGATATTGCGGCGGATCACAGGCGACTTGCCCTTTTCCAGCATCGGCTTGTGCACATAGAATTCGTCGGGATTGACGGCGCCCTGCACCACGGTCTCGCCCAGGCCATAGCTGGAAGTGACGAAGACCACGTCCTTGAAGCCCGATTCCGTGTCGATGGTGAACATCACGCCGGCCGCGCCCAGGTCGGAACGCACCATGCGCTGTACGCCGGCCGACAAGGCCACTTCAGCGTGCGTAAAGCCCTTGTGCACGCGGTAGGAGATGGCGCGGTCGTTGTACAGCGAAGCGAACACCTGCTTCATGGCCTCGAGCACGTTGTCGATGCCGACCACGTTCAGGAAGGTTTCTTGCTGGCCAGCAAAAGACGCGTCCGGCAAGTCTTCGGCCGTGGCCGAGGAACGCACGGCAAACGACATTTCCGTGTCGGAATCGGCCACCAGCTTGGCGTAGAACTGATCGATTTCAGCGGCCAGGCGTGGCTGGAACGGGGTTTCGACGATCCATTGACGGATCTCGGCGCCGGCTTGCGCCAGCGCGCGCACGTCATCGATGTTCAGCCCTTCGAGGCGCTGGGCGATGCGTTCGGCCAGCGGCAAGCCGCCGTTGGCGCTATACGAGAGGAAGTCGCGGAATGCCTGCGCCGTGGTGGCAAAGCCACCGGGCACGCGCACGCCGGCTTCCGCCAGCTGGCTGATCATTTCGCCCAGGGAGGCGTTCTTGCCGCCGACGGATTCAACATCCGTCATGCGCAAATGCTCGAACGAGGCAACATACACCGCGTCCTTGTCTTTCTGCTGTTGCGATACTGCGTTGGTCATAATGACACCCTTACTGATGATAGAAATCTTTACGCGCGGCGCACAGACAGTCTTCTTGTTATTCTTGGCGTCGTGCAGCACAATCATACCGTTACAGCCATTTTACCTTGTGCGGCGCAAATTGACGACGCACAATCTCGATCCAAAGACCCATGACACAAGAACCACGCCCTCCTCTGCCCGCCGCGGCCCGCACCGTCTTCTTCGTTTCGGACGGCACCGGTATCACCGCCGAGACCTTCGGCCATTCGGTGCTGACGCAGTTCGATCTGCGCTTCCGCCAGATCCGCCTGCCCTTCATCGACACCATGGACAAGGCCTACGAGGCGGCGCGCAAGATCAACGAAGCCTTCGCCGCCGATGGCCAGCGCCCCATCATTTTCTCCACCCTCGTGAAGAACGACCTGTCGGCCGTGATCCGCAAGTCCAGCGGCATGCACATGGACCTGATCCAGACCTTCGTCGCCCCGCTGGAGCAGGAACTGGGCGTGATGTCGACCCATACCATCGGGCGTTCGCACAACATCGTCGACAGCGAGGAATACAAGAACCGCATCGAGGCGATCAACTATTCGCTGGCGCACGACGATGGCCAGTCGCACAAGAACCTGTCCTCGGCCGATGTCATTCTGGTGGGTGTTTCGCGCTCTGGCAAGACCCCGACCAGCCTGTATCTGGCCATGCAATACGGTATCAAGGCGGCCAATTATCCGCTGATTCCCGACGATTTCGAGCGCGACAAGCTGCCATCGGCCCTGCTGGAATTTAAGAATAAAATTTTCGGATTAAGCATTACGCCCGAACGTTTGTCGGAAATACGCAACGAAAGACGCGCAGGAAGCAAGTATGCGGCGATTGAAAACTGCCGCTACGAGGTCAACGAGGCGGAAAAGATGATGAAACGCGAAGGCATCCGCTGGCTCTCGTCGACCACCAAGTCGATCGAGGAGATCTCCACGACGATCCTGCAAGAGATCAAGCCGAACCGCCGCGAGTACTAGAGCGCCTGACCAAACCTGCTGCGCGTCGGTATAGGCGGCTTGCGATGCTCACCGTACTAGAAGTACGGTTGCGCTTCTCGGCCACCTCTCCCTTCCGCTCGCGACGGTTTTGTCAGGCGTTCGCCTCGCGGGACAGCACCGTCAGCGCCGCCACCAATTGGTCCAGTTCAGCGGTGGTGGTCGTGACGGCCACCGTGGCGCGCACGATGTCGGCATCGCCGACATTGCGCTGCACGGTGAATATGCCAAAGCGCTGCAGCAAGGCTTGCTGCAGATCGCGCGCGCTCATGCCGTCGACGGCGAAGGCGACCAGCGCCGTGCCACGCTTGGCATCGAGCGGCGACAATATGCGCACGCCAGGCAGCTGCGCGGCGCGGCTGACCCAGTAATTGCGCAGCCAGGCCAGGCGTTCCGTCTTGGCCGGCGTGCCGCCCAGGCGCGCATGGAAGTCCAAGGCGGCAGGCGCGGCCAGGATGGCGCCGATCGGCGGCATGCCCATGTGCAGGCGGCTGCGGATATCGTCAAGCGGATAATCGTCGTCGCCACAATGCGGCTCGATCTTGTGCAGCTGCGATGCACGGATATACACGACACCGAGTCCCGCCGGCGCCCCCAGCCATTTGTGCAGATTGAAACCGGCGAAATCGACGCCCATGGCTTGCACGTCCACGTCGAGCTGTCCCAGCGCATGGGCGCTGTCGAGCAGCACGTCGATGCCGTGTTCGCGCGCCAGCGCCATGATGGCCTGCAGCGGCAGTTGCTGGCCATTGGCCGGCGCCACCTGCGACAGCAGCAGCAATTTCGGCTTGACGGCCTGGCGCATGGCTTGCGCGTAACGGGCGATGATCTCGTCATCACCGATGGGCAAGCGCAAGGCGACTTGCGTGCTGGTGACGCCACGGCGCTGCGCCAGCCAGCGCATGGCCGTGCGCATGGCCGGATAGTCAAGATTACTCCACAGCACCGTATCGCCGGGCGCCAGTCCGTGGTATTGCGTGATCAGCACCTGCATCGACTCGGTGCCGCTGCGGGTCAGCAGGATCTCGTGCGGCTGCGCATGGATCAGCGCGGCGACGCGCTGGCGCAGAATATCCACATGCGTGCGCGTGAATTCTCCGCGCACGAAGGGACTTAGTTGCTCGTTCGTGTAGCGCACGGCCTGCTCGAAGGCCGCTTGCACGGGGCCGCCATGGCGCCGAAATAGCCATGCTCAAGGTTGACGATGGCGTCCGGCGGCGCGGGATACAACGCGGCGATCTGGCGCCACCAGGCCTCGTCGCGTGCGGCACCGTCGGCGAGCAAAGGGAAAACAGGATAATCAGGCATGGCTGGCCTCGGTGCGAAAGTGTCAGGACTGGCCCTGGCGCAGCTGTTCGAAGAAGCACACGGCGGCGCAGGCGGCCACGTTCAGTGATTCGATCTGCCCCAGGTGGGGAATGACCACCTGGTGCGTCGCCATCGACAGCAGGTCGTCGGCCACGCCCTGCCCTTCATGGCCGAACAGCCAGGCGACGGGCTGGCGCAGGTCGACGTCGTACAATCGCTGGGTGGCGTAGCCGCTGGTGGCGAGCGTCGCCACCTTGGCGTTCGATACGAGTGCCGCCAGGTCGACGTTTTCAAAGATGTCGAGCACGAAGTGCGCGCCCATGGCCGCGCGCAGCACCTTGGGCGACCAGCAGAAGGCCGTGCCGGCACTGCAGTACACTTGCGTGATGCCGGCGGCGGCCGCGCTGCGCAGGATGGAGCCCACGTTGCCCGGGTCTTGCAGGTTATCGAGCAGCACGGCCGACACGCTCAGGGGCTGCGTGACGGCCCGTTCCGGCGTCTCGATGAGGAACATCACGCCCACGCCGTGCTCGACCTGGCTCACCGCGTGGTACAGCGCGTCGGGCAAGCCCAGTACGTGCGCGCGCCGGCTTTCCAGCTGACCGACGATGTCCGCCACTTCGGGGTTCTGCAAGGCGCTTTCGCTGACGATGCACTGCTCCGGCATGCCGCGCAGCTGCAGGTACGACTGGCACAGGTGCACGCCGTCGAGCAGGGTGCGGCCCGACTTGCGGCGCGCCTGGGAACTGCCCGCCAGCTTCAATAAATCCTTGTATTGCGCATTGTCCCGCGAGGTAATCGTCTTCATGCGACCACCTCCTGCCCGCCAAACAGGGCGATGACGTTGCGCACGGGCGCGAACGAGCGGCGGTGCACGGGCGAGGCGCCGTGCAGGTGCAGGCGCTCCAGGTGCAATTTTGTGCCATAGCCCTTGTGCTGGTCGAAGCAGTACTCGGGATAGGCCGCATGCAGGTGCACCAGCGCCGCGTCGCGCGCCGTCTTGGCCAGGATCGAGGCGGCGGAAATCGAATCGACCTTGTCGTCGCCGCCGACGATCGCCATGCCGCGCACCGGCATCACGGGGCAGCGGTTGCCGTCGATCAGGGCCAGGGTCGGCACGGTCGCCAGGGCTTCGACGGCGCGGCGCATGGCCAGCATCGACGCCTGCAAGATGTTCAGGCGGTCGATTTCCTCTTCCGACGCTTCGGCGATGGCCCAGGCCAAAGCCTTGGCCTTGATCTGCGGCGCCAGCAGCTCGCGCCTGGCTTCGGTTAGTTTTTTCGAGTCGCGCAAGCCGTCGATCGGCTGGTTCGGGTCGAGGATCACGGCGGCGGCGAAGACGGGGCCGGCCAGCGGACCGCGCCCTGCCTCGTCGACGCCGCAGATGATTTCGTCGAGCGAGAATGGCAAGTCGTCAAACAGGCCAGGATAGATATTTTTCACGTTGAATCTTTGGTTGGTACTGCGGTTGAAGCGGTGATCGGGCGTTACTTGCGGTTGGCGGCGATGACCTGCATGACGGCGTTGGCGCTTTCGCGCGCGCTGTCGCGCAGCAGGCTGTGGTGCATGTCCGTAAAGCGCTGCACCAGGCGCAAACGGCCCGGCACGTCGCTCAGCTGCTGCCACATGGCGTCCGCCAGCGCTTGCGGGCTGGCCGCGTTTTGCAGCAGCTCGGGCACCAGGTAATCACGCGCCAGGATGTTCGGCAAACCAATCCACGGCTGGTAGCCCATGTGGCGCATGATTTCCCACGAGGCGCGCATCATCTTGTAGGCGATGACCATGGGCTTCTTGTACAGCGCCACTTCCAGCGATGCCGTGCCGGAGGCCACCAGCACCGCATCGGCGGCGCAGATGGCCGTGTGCGAGCCGCCATCGGTGAGCAGGATCTCGACGTCCTGCAAGCCCGCCTCACGGATCAGCTGCAAAAGTACTGGCGCTGCTTTTCGCCGGCCATGGGCGCGACGAAGCGCAGCGAACGGTCGCGCGCCAGCAGCAGCTTGCAGGCGCCGACAAACGCCGCCGTATTGTATTTGAGTTCGCCCATGCGGCTGCCCGGCATCAGGGTCACGACATTCGCGTCTTCCGGCAAGCCCAGGACACGGCGCGCGGCCGCTTCGTCGGGCTGCAGGGGGATCATCTCGGCCAGCGGATGGCCGACATAGGTGACGGGCACGCCCGCCTTGCGGTAGATCTCTTCCTCGAAGGGGAAGATCACCAGCATGTGCGAGACGGCCTTGATGATTTTCTTGATGCGCCCGCCGCGCCAGGCCCAGATCTGCGGCCCGATGTAGTGCACGGTGGGGATGCCGCCTTCCTTCAGCTGCTGCTCGAGTCCCAGGTTAAAGCCCGGGTAGTCGGCGCCGATGAAGACGGCGGGACGCTCGGCCAGCAGCTGGTCGCGCAGCGCGTTCTGGATGCCCTTGATTTCGCGGTAGCGGGGAATGATCTCGAACAGGCCGCGCACGGTCAGCTTGTCGAGCGGCCAATCGGACACAAAGCCCTGCCTGGCCATGTGCTCGCCGCCGATGCCGTGGAAACGGGCACCGGGCAGCTGCGGCACGAGGCCCGACAGCAACCGGCTGGCCAGCAGGTCGCCCGACACCTCGCCGGCGACGATGGCGACATTGGCGACACCGAGGCCGCTGGACTGGTCAGCGGACGATGCCACGCGACGCCACGCCCAAAAATTCGCGCATGGCGCGAATGTGTTCCGCCACCTCGGGCGACGCTGCCGCTTCTTCTTCGAACAGGGCCGCCTTGGATTCTTCCAGGGTCAGTCCGGAGCGGTAGATGAGCTTATACGCGGTGCGGATGCCGTTGATCTGTTCGCGCGTAAAACCGCGGCGTTTCAAACCCTCGATATTGACGCCGTGGGCCTGCGCCGGATTGCCGTTCAGGAGCACGAAAGGCGGCACGTCCTGCGTCAGGCTGGTGCTCATGCCGACAAAGGCGTGCGCGCCGATCTTGCAGAACTGGTGCACATTGGCGAAACCGCTCATGATGACCCAGTCGCCGATCTCCACGTGGCCCGCCAGCTGGGCGTTGTTCGAAAAGATCGTATTGTTGCCCACCAGGCAGTCGTGCGCCAGGTGCACATACGCCGAGATCCAGTTGTCGTTGCCCAGGCGCGTCACGCCGCCGCCCTGCACGGTGCCCGTGTTGAAGGTGCAGAATTCGCGGATGGTGTTGCGGTCGCCGATTTCCAGGCGCGTGGCCTCGCCCGCCCATTTTTTATCCTGCGGCTGCGCGCCGATGGAAGAAAACTGGAACAGGTGGTTGCCGCTGCCGATCGTCGTGTGGCCGTCGATGACCACATGCGGGCCCACCTTCGTGCCGGCACCGATGCGCACATGCGGACCGATGATGGTGTACGGACCCACCTCGACCGAGCTGTCGAGCTCGGCCTTCGGATCGATGACCGCCGTGGAGTGGATGGCCGCCATTACTGCCCCGCTGGCTGGCTCATAGACTGGCTCGCATCCTGCGCGCTGCGGATGGTGCACATCAGTTCCGCTTCCACCGCCAGCTTGCCGTCGACCGTACCGACCGCCTTGTATTTCCAGATGCCGCGCGAAACGCGCAGGATTTCCACGTCCATCTTCAGCTGGTCGCCCGGTTCGACTGGACGCTTGAAGCGCGCATTGTCGATGCCGACGAAATACACCACCGAATTTTCGTCCGGTTTCACGCCCATCGTCAGGAACGACAGCAGGGCCGCCGTCTGCGCCAGCGCTTCGATCATCAGCACGCCGGGCATGACCGGCTTGTGCGGGAAATGGCCCTGGAAGAACTCTTCGTTGACCGTCACGTTCTTGATGGCGGTGATGGTTTTGTTCGCTTCCCAGTCCAGCACGCGGTCAACCAGCAGCAACGGGTAGCGGTGCGGCAGCAGCGATTTGATGGCGAGGATGTCGAGGGTCTTTTTTCAGTAGTCATTTTTCGTCTTGCGTGGTCAGTGTTTTAATTGTTTTTTCAAGCGCGCGGATCTTCTCGCGCATGCTTGACAGGTTGCGCACGATGGCGGCGCTCTTTTCCCAGTCGGCGTTCTTGGCCAGCGGATAGAAACCCGTGTACTGGCCCGGCTCCGCGATCGAACGCGAGACCATGCTGCCCGAGCCCACGTGGACGCGGTCGGCAATGGTCAGGTGACCCAGCACCATGGCGGCGCCGCCGAAGGTGCAGTACTTGCCGATGATGGCGCTGCCGGCCACGCCGACGCAGCCGGCCATGGCCGTGTGCGCGCCGATATGGCAGTTGTGGCCGATCTGGATCTGGTTATCGAGCTTGACGCCATCTTCGATGATGGTGTCGGCCAGCGCGCCACGGTCGATGGTGGTGTTGGCGCCGATGTCGACATCGTCGCCGATCACCACCCTGCCCGTCTGCGGTATCTTGATATACACGCCGCCTTCGTTGGCAAAGCCGAATCCGTCGGTGCCGATCACGGCGCCCGAATGGACGATGCCGCGCTGGCCGATCACGCAGCGCGCGTGGAAGGTGACGTTGGCCAGCAATTGCGTGCCGGCGCCGATGACGGCGTCGCGCCCCACCACGCAGCCGGGGCCGATGACGCAGCCGGCGCCGATCACGGCGCCCGCTTCGATTACCGCGTGCACGCCGACGGAGGCGCTGGCGTCAACCTGCGCGCTGGCATCGACAAAGGCGCGCGGATGGATGCCGGCCGGCGCCTTGATCTCGTGCAGGGCGGCGAAATACTGCGCCGCGCGCGCGAAATACACATAGGGATTCGGGGTGACGATGCGCGCGCCGGCGTAGTCGCCGCCGATCAGCGCATCGTCCGCCGGCGTGAGTATCAGCGCCGCGGCGCCGCTCTGGGCCGCCTGTGCGCGGAATTTGCTATTGCTCAGAAAGCTGATGTGCGAAGCGCCGGCGTCGGCCAGCGGCGCGATCCCTGAAACTTCCAGATTGGGATCGCCCGCCAATTGTCCGCCGAAGCGTTCGACCAAGTCTCCTAGTCGAGTGCCCATCTATTTACCTCTATTCTAATGTTACTTGTCCAGCGCCTTCAAGACCTTGTCGGTAATGTCGATGCGCGGGCTGGCCCACAGGGCTTCCTGCAGCACGATGTCATATCCTTCGATATGCGCCATCTGCTGGATGATGGTGTTGGCTTTTTCCGCGATGGCGCTGCGCTCTTCGTTCGTGCGCTGGCTCAGGTCTTCGCGGAACTCGCGCTGGCGGCGCTGCAGTTCCTTGTCCAGCTCGAAAAATTCGCGCTGGCGCTTGGCGCGCTCCGCTTCGCTCAGGGTCGGCATGTCCTTTTCCAGGGCTTCGTTGGCCACCTTGAAACGGGCCGCCAGTTCCTGCACGGCTTTTTCGCGCGAGCGGAACTCTTCGGCCAGCTTGGCGCTGGCCAGCTTGGCCAGCCTCGATTCGTTATAAATACGTTCGCTGCTGATCCAGGCGATCTTCGACTCCTGAGCCTGCGCCTGCACCGGCAACAGCGAACTCCAGCACAATGCGATCACGGCAAGGGTCTTGGGCAGGGTAGCGGATGCGGTGTTCATGATACTCCATGGTCAAAAGGTAAAAGCTGTCGCCCCCGTTCAGATGGCCGGTTAGAAACCGGTGCCCATCTGGAACTGGAAGCGCTCCAGGCGGTCCGTCGGCTTGGCGTTCAGCGGTTTGGCATAGCTCAGCTTGAGCGGGCCCACGGGTGAAATCCAGCTGATGCCCAAGCCAGCAGAATAGCGCAATTGCGAGATCCGCATTTTTCGCCTTCCTGGTAGACCTGGCCGCCGTCAAGGAAACCGAACCAGCGCAAGCTGCGGTCATTGCCCGAACCGGGGAATGGCATCTGCAGTTCCGCGTTACCGATCAGGCGCGACGCGCCGCCCAAGGCATCGTTGGTGCTCGGTTCGACCGCGCCCAGCGAGGAACTCAGGTAGCCGCGCACCGAACCGATACCGCCGCCGTAGAAGTTCTTGAAGACGGGGTAGACGTGCTTGCCGATGCCGTGGCCGTAATCGAGCTCGCCCTTCAGCGCCAGGGTGACCTTGCTGAACAGCGGACGGAAATACTGGTGCTCATAGATGGCACGGAAGTATTTCTGGTCGCCGATCAGGTCGGCCTCCAGGTTGACGCGCTGGTAGCGGCCGATCGATGGCGTCAGGGCGCTGTCGCGGCTGTCGCGCTGCCATGCCGCCGTCAGCGGGATGGAATTCGTGGTGGCCGAACCGATACCGTCGGACGGGCCGCCATTGTCGATCACGTACTGCTTGAAGCGGATCGGGCTGGTGATGTCCGTTTCGATGCGCGAGCGCTCGGCGCCGATGCCGAAGAAGACAGTGTCGACTTCCGAGAACGGCACGCCGAAACTGACGCGGCCACCGGTCTGCTTGATCTTGTAGCTGCCGATGTTGAGCGCCGGCGGTTCCGTCGTCCGCAGGTAGACTTCGAAGCTGCGCGAAATGCCATCGTCCGTGTAGTACGGATTGGTTTGCGAAAACGCGATCGTGCGGCTGTAGTGGCTGGTATTGAGTTCGATGCCGACCGTGTTGCCGCTACCGGCGAAGTTGGCTTGCGAAATCGAGGCCGACAGGGTGAATTTTTCCGATTGCGAGAACGCGCCGCCGATCAGGAAGTTACCCGTTGGTTTTTCCACCACCGTCACGTTGACGTCGACCTGGTCGGTCGTGCCCTGCGCTTCCGGCGTGTCGATGGTCACGTCCTTGAAGTAGCCGAGGCGGTCGACGCGGTCGCGCGACAGCTTGATCTTGTTGCTGTCGTACCAGGACGATTCGAACTGGCGGAATTCGCGGCGGATGACTTCATCGCGCGTGGTGGTGTTGCCGGCGATATTCATGTGGCGCACGTAGACGCGCTTGCCCGGATCGATGAAGAAGGTGAAACCGACTTCGTGCTTTTCGCGGTTGATCTCGGGATTGGCGTTGACGTTGGCAAACGCGTAGCCGAACGTGGCCAGGCGGTCCTGGATACGCTTGTTCGTCGCCGTCAGGCGCGCGCCCGAGTAGATCTCGCCTTCGCGCATCAGGTTCAGCGCCTTGAGCTCTTCTTCGCGGCCGAACATCTCGCCTTCGAACTTGGTGCCGGCGATCTTGTACTTCTCGCCTTCGGTGATGTTGATCGTCAGGTAGATGTCTTTTTTATCGGGCGTGATCGACACCTGCGTCGAATCGACCTGCATCTCGATATAGCCGCGGTCCAGGTAGAAGGACTTGAGCGACTCGATGTCGCCCGTCAGCTTGGTCTTCGAATACTGGTCGGCCTTGGTGTACCAGCTGAACCAGCCGCCCGTGTTCAGGGCCAGCTGCTCGCGCAGTTCCTTGTCCGTGAAGGCCTTGTTGCCGACGATGTTGATCTGCTTGATGCGGGCCACGTCGCCCTCGTCGACGGCGAACACCACGTTGACGCGGTTGCGCTCGATCGGCGTGACGGTGGTGGTGATCTTCACGCCGTACAGGCCATGCGACAGGTACTGGCGCTTGAGTTCCTGTTCCGCGCGGTCGACGGACGCCTTGTCGAAAATCTTGGCTTCACCGACGCCGATTTCCTTCAGGGCCTTGACCAGCACGTCCTTCTCAAATTCCTTGGTACCGGTAAATGCCACGCTGGCGATGGCCGGACGTTCCTCGACCAGCACCACCAGCACGTCGCCATCGGCTTCCAGGCGCACATCCTTGAACATGCCCGTTGCATACAGGGCCTTGATGGCGGCAACGCTCTTCTCGTCGGAGAACGTTTCGCCGACCCGCACCGGCAGGTAGGCGAAGACGGTGCCCGCTTCAGTACGCTGGATCCCTTCGACCCGGATGTCCTTGACAGTAAATGGCTGGACGGCCAGCGCGTGGCCGGAACAGATGGCCATGACGGCGGCGCCGATCAGGCTGCGGCGAAAGGAAGGCAAGGCAAAACGAGCAGAATGTAATTTCATTGGGGTTATTCAATGGGTAAATCAATGGACAACATACACAAAAGATTGCTTGTGCGACTCACGCAATGGCATCAACCACCGCCCTAATTCAGCAATCGCAACACGTCATTAAAGACGGCAAGCACCATCAAGGTCAGCAACAAACCGATCCCCAGGCGCTGGGCAATCTCGCCTACGCGCTCCGGCAAGGGGCGTCCGGTCAAAACTTCCAGCGAATAATACAGCAAATGCCCGCCATCCAGAACAGGAATGGGTAGCAAATTCATCACGCCCAGACTGATACTGATGAAGGCGATGAAGCTCAGGTAGCTTACCAGGCCGATGCGCGCCGTCTGACCCGCGTAATCGGCGATGGTAATGGGTCCGGTCACATTCTTCAGCGACACCTGGCCCGTGATCATTTTGCCCAGCATTTTCAGGCTCATGACACTGGTATCCCAGACCTTGGCGGACGCCTTGCCAACGGCAGAGAACGGTCCCGATGCCACGGTGATCATATCCGGCACCTGTCCCAGCTTTGCCTGTATCTTACCAACTGTTACAGCTCCCTCTGCCCCGGCGCCCGGCACGGCGTCCGGCGTAATCGACAGGGTCAGGTCCTGGCCCTGGCGCAAGAGCTGCAATTGCAGGGTTCGGCCAGGCGCCTGGCTCAGGGTGGCGATGACGGCCGCCACGTCGTGCACGGGCTGTTCGTCGATGGCCAGGATCTGGTCGTTTTTCTGCAGGCCGGCGCGCGCGGCGGCGCCACCGGGCATGATTTCCATCAAGGTGGGCGCGGAACGGGCCATGGTCAGGCCCAGCTTGCCCAGCACGTCGCCTTCCAGGTCCGTTTCCGTCAGGCTGGCCGTCGGCAAGACCGCTTCCTGCTGGCCACGGTCGGGGCGGCGCACTTCGATGCGCGCCGGCAGCTTGTCGAGGGTGGCCTGGATCAGTTCCCAGCGCAGTTCGGACCAGCTGGCCACGGCCTTGCCATTCACCGACTCGACCATATCGCCGCTGCGCAAGCCGGCCGCATAGGCGGCCGTCTGTTCGGCCACGGGACCGAGCTTGCTCGACGGCTCTTCGATGCCATGCATGAACAGGCCCGCGTACAGCACGATGGCGACGAGGAAATTGGCCAGCGGGCCGGCGGCCACGATGGCGATGCGGCGCCACACGCTCTGGCGCGTGAATTCGCGGCGCAATTCGCTTTCCGGCAAGTCGCTGAGGTCTTGCGCACGGCTGTCGAGCATGCTGACATAACCGCCCAGCGGCAGCGCGGAAATCGCCCATTCCGTCTGGTCCTTGCCAAACTTGCGCGAATACACCACTTTTCCCATGCCGATCGAGAAACGCAGCACTTTCACGCCGCACCAGCGCGCCACCAAATAGTGGCCCAGCTCGTGCAGGGTGATCAGTGAACCGAGCGCGACGATAAAGGCCAGCAAGGTGGTGATGAGCGTCATGCAGCCAGCCTTTGCGCGATGTACGCGTGCGCGGCCGCTCTGGCCAGGCGGTCCTGCTCCATCACGGCTTCGATGCTCGAAGCGGCGCCGTGCGGCACCGTCTCGATCACATGGGCGATGACGCGGTCGATCTGGCGGAAGCCGATCTGTTCGTCAAGAAACGCTTGCACGGCCACTTCATTGGCCGCGTTGAGCAGGGCCGGCGCCGTGCCGCCCGCGCGCAAGGCGTCGAAGGCCAGCGCCAGGCAAGGGAAACGGCGGAAATCGGGACGTTCGAACTGCAGGGTAGCCACTTGCGCCAGGTCCAGCTGCGCTACGCCGGAAGCGATGCGCTGCGGATACGCCAGCGCATGGGCGATCGGCGTGCGCATGTCCGGATTGCCCAGCTGTGCCAGCACGGAACCGTCGATGTACGAGACCATCGAATGGATCACGCTTTGCGGATGGATCAGCACCTCGATCTGGTCGGCCGGGGCGCCGAACAGCCAGTGCGCCTCGATCACCTCCAGACCCTTGTTCATCATGGTGGCCGAATCGACGGAAATCTTGCGTCCCATGGCCCAGGTCGGATGCTTGCACGCCTGGTCCGGCGTCACGCTATCCAGCGTCTCGACGTCGCGCGTGAGGAAGGGGCCGCCGGAAGCCGTCAGCACGATTTTTGCCACGCCGGCGGCGCCAGGCGCGCGGCCATGGGCGTGCGGCATGCATTGGAAGATGGCGTTATGTTCGCTGTCGATCGGCAGCAGCACGGCGCCGTTATCGTGCACGGCGTCGATGAACAGCTGGCCGGACATGACCAGCGCTTCTTTATTGGCCAGCAATACTTTTTGCCAGCACGCGCTGCGGCCAGGGTGGGCGCCAAGCCGGCGGCGCCGACGATGGCCGCCATCACGCCCGTCACTTGCGGTGCGCTGGCGATGGCGCACAGGGCGTCCTCGCCGTACTCGACCTGCGTATCGACGCCCTGCCCGCGCAGCAAGCGCGTCAGTTCAAGGGCGGCATCCGCCGTGCCGACGACGGCGCGCCGGGGGCGGAATTGCAGACACTGGGCGGCCAGTTCGGCCACACGGCTGTGGGCGCTCAGCGCATACACGCTGTATTGCTCCGGATGACGCGCGAGCACGTCCAGGGTGGACACGCCGATCGAGCCGGTCGCGCCTAGAATGGTGATGTATTGCATGAGTTTCCTTAAAGCCAGCTGGCCACGAGGGCGGCAAATGGCAGGACCGGGATCAACGCGTCGATACGGTCGAGTACGCCGCCATGGCCAGGCAGCAGCTTGCTGCTGTCCTTGATGCCCGCGCGGCGCTTCAATTGGGATTCGAACAGGTCGCCGACGATGCTGGCGGCGACGAGCAATAGCAGCACCAGCAAGGCCAGCGGCCAGCCGCGGCGCAATTGCAGCTGCACGGCGAAGGTGTCTTGCAGCACCGGCAGCGATGGCGCGGCCACGATGGTGATGGCGGCGATGGCCAGCACGGCGATGCCGCCGCCGATGGCGCCTTCCCAGGATTTGCCTGGGGAAATACTCGGCGCCAGCTTGCGCTTGCCGAAAGCCTTGCCCGAGAAATAGGCGCCGATATCGGCGATCCACACGAGGGCCATGACGGAGAGCAGGTACAAGGGGCTATGCAGGAACAAGGCGATGATGGCGACGAAGCAGCCGACGATGGTCACCGGGTACACCAGGCTGAGCAAGGTATTGCCCAGGCCTTCGGTGGGCGGCAAGCCTGTCGCCAGCGAGGGCACGAAGCGGATCAGCCAGATGGCCACGCACAGGGCGAACCAGAAATTGAGCTGCGCCATGCCGTTACCGACAAAAAACGTATAGGCGAAGGCGGCGGTCCAGACGGCGGCGATCGGCAGCGCCTGGCGATTTTTGAAGATGCGGAAGCTTTCCCAGACGGCGGCGCCGAAGAACGCCGTGGCGATCACGGCGAAGGCGGGGAAATAATTCAGATACAGAACCGGCAGCAAGACCGCCAGAAGGACCAGGGCGGTGATTATCCGTGTTTTCAGCATCAGTTTGTCTTTTCAGTTAGTTGCGCGCTGGTACGGCCAAAGCGCCGTTCGCGCTGCTGGTAAGACGCGATTGCCGCGTCGAGGCACTCGTCATTGAAGTCGGGCCAGAAAGTCTCGGTAAAAAACAACTCAGTGTACGCCAGTTGCCACAGGAGGAAATTGGAAATGCGCTGCTCGCCGCCCGTGCGGATGAACAGGTCGGGCTCGGGCGCATAGGCCATGGCCAGGTGCGGCGCCAGTTGCTCTTCCGTGTAAGCGTGCCCGTCAGGCTGGCCCTTGACGGCAGCCTCGGCCGTCATTTTGTTGACTGCCTGCATGATGTCCCAGCGGCCGCCATAGTTGGCGCAAATCGTCACGGTCAGGCGCGTATTGCCCGCCGTCTTGCGCTCGGCGTCCGCCACCAGTTGCTGCAACTGGGCATTGAAGCGCGACATGTCGCCTACGACCTTCAGGCGGATATCGTTGGCGTGCATGCGTACGACCTCGCGTTCCAGCATCGTGACGAACAGGCGCATCAGCATCGACACCTCCTCTTCCGGGCGGCGCCAGTTTTCCGAGCTGAAGGCAAACAGCGTCAGATATTCGACGCCCCGGTCGAGGCAGGTCTCGACGACACGGCGCACGGTGTCCGCGCCCTTGACGTGGCCAGCCACGCGCGGCAGGAAGCGCTTGGTTGCCCAGCGACCATTGCCATCCATAATGATTGCCACATGGCGCGGCACCGTGCCCACCTCAGGTACTGCCGTTGTCGAACTCGAATAGATCATGAAAACACGAATACCAAAAATAAAAGATAACTATTATGCGCCAAATAGCACTGCCCGGAAAAGCCATGCTTTCCCGGGCAGCGTCAAAAGAACTGAAAACTAGACCGTCAGCACTTCTTTTTCTTTGTCGACAACCATCTTGTCGATGTCCGCAATAAACTTGTCCGTCAGCTTCTGCACTTCTTCCGACGAGCGGCGCTCATCGTCCTCGGAGCAGGCTTTTTCCTTGACCAGTTTCTTCAGCGACTCGTTCGCATCGCGGCGAATGTTACGCACGGCAATCTTCGCGTCTTCCGCTTCGCTCTTGACCAGCTTGACCATTTCCTTGCGGCGCTCTTCCGTCAGCGGCGGCGTCGGCACGCGGATCAGGTCGCCCTGTGCCGACGGGTTCAGACCCAGGTCGGCGTCACGGATGGCTTTTTCGATGGTGCTGGCCATCTTCTTTTCATACGGCTGCACGCCGATGGTGCGCGCGTCGATCAGGGTCACGTTGGCCACCTGGGTCAGCGCCGTCGGCGAACCGTAGTACTCGACCATCACGTGGTCCAGGATACCCGTATGGGCGCGGCCGGTACGCACTTTGGCCAGATCGGCCCGCAGTGTTTCCAGCGATTTCGTCATGCGTTCCTGGGCATTCTTTTTAACGTCAGCTAAGGACATTGCTGTACTCCTTGTCTTGATAATAATGAATATTGCTACTTCGCTTGCGATGAAAACACCAGCGCAGTCGGGAGTGCCGAAAACCGTTCAGGGCAAGGCGCGGCGCCGAAGACAGTACGAATGTACATAACGTGGCTCAGGCACTGCAACGCAGCCATGGACGGTTTCTCGGCGCTCCGCTTCCCTTATACGTGAACCAAGGTGCCTTCGTCTTCGCCCATGATGACACGCATCAGCGCACCTGGCTTGGTGATCGAAAACACTTTAATGGGCAGCTTCTGGTCGCGGCACAGGGCGAATGCGGTGGCATCCATCACTTGCAGGTGCTTGGCGATGGCGTCGTCGAACGTAATCGTGTGGAACAGGGTGGCGTTCGGATCCTTCTTCGGATCGGCCGTGTAGACGCCGTCGACCTTGGTGGCCTTCAGGACGATCTCGGCGCTGATCTCGGAACCGCGCAGGGCGGCTGCCGTGTCGGTGGTGAAGAACGGATTGCCGGTACCGGCGGCGAAGACGACCACTTTGCCTTCTTCCAGGTATTGCAGGGCTTTCGGGCGGACGTACGGCTCGACCACTTGTTCGATGCCGATGGCCGACATGACGCGCGCGGTGATACCGACATGGCGCATGGCATCGGCCAGGGCCAGTGCGTTCATCACGGTGGCGAGCATGCCCATGTAGTCGGCGGTGGCACGGTCCATGCCTTGCGCGCCAGGCGCGACGCCGCGGAAGATATTGCCGCCGCCAATCACGATTGCCAGTTCCACACCCAACTTCGCCACCTCGGCCACATCGGCCACCATGCGCTCGATCGTGGCGCGGTTGATGCCGTAGGGATCATCGCCCATCAGGGCTTCGCCGGACAACTTGAGGAGGACGCGCTTGTAGGCTGGTTTTGACATGAGCTGGGGCTCCATAAATGAGGTTATTCGAGTATGACATGGCGCAGCGCCTTGCAGCGCCGGATAGGCGGGAGGAAGCTGCCCATGCCGCCGCCCGGCACGACAGGTGCGGGCGGGCCAAAAAACGGGCCTCTCGGCCCGCTTTACTTACGCTCCCTGGGAGGCAGCCATCTGTGCTGCGACTTCTGCTGCGAAGTCGTCTTGCTTCTTCTCGATGCCCTCGCCTACCACGTACATGGCAAAACCTTTGACGCTGGTGTTAGCCGCCTTCAGCATTTGCTCAACCGACAGCTTGTCGTTTTTCACGAAAGCCTGGTTCAGCAGCGAAACTTCTTTCAGGAACTTCTGTACGGAACCTTCCAGGCGCTTGGCCAGGATTTCCGGCGATTGCGCTGGCTTGCCTTCGGCGGCCGCTTTGGCTGCGTCTTCTTCGGCTTTCAGTTGGGCAACCGAACGCTCTTTTTCGATCAGTTCCGCTGGCACTTCGTTCGACGACAGCGATACTGGCTTCATGGCAGCGATGTGCATGGCCACGTCTTTGCCCACTTGCTCATCGGCACCGTCGAATTCGACGATCACGCCAATGCGCGAACCGTGCAGGTACGAAGCCAGCTTGGCGCTGGTTTCGAAACGCTGGAAGCGGCGGATGGTCATGTTTTCGCCGATCTTGCCGATCAGGGCAGCGCGCACTTCGTCCAGGGTCTTGCCGTCGAGCGGCAGGGCCAGCAGGGCAGCGACGTCAGCCGGGTTGTGTTCCGCTACCAGACGGGCAGCGTTGTTGGCCAGTGCCAGGAAATCGTCGTTTTTCGCAACGAAGTCGGTTTCCGAGTTGACTTCGACCAGGGCGCCTACGCCGTTGGCGATGTAGGTTGCCACGACGCCTTCAGCGGTGATGCGCGCCGATGCTTTCGATGCCTTGCCGCCCAGCTTGACGCGCAGGATCTCTTCCGCACGCGCCATGTCGCCTTCGGCTTCGGTCAGTGCTTTTTTGCATTCCATCATTGGTGCGTCGGTTTTGCCGCGCAATTCGCCTACCATCGCTGCTGTAATCGCTGCCATGTGTTTCTCCTGATTCGGTGAGTCGATAGTCGCGGCCGGGCATGCATGCCTCGCCAGCGGTCACTATCGTTTTTTTGTTAAAAAAAGGGGAGCTGCTGCCACCCCTTTTCCCTTACTGCTGTGCTTACAAACGGCTATCCTGCGATAGCCTGGCCATTAAGCCTGTTCGTTTACTTCGACGAATTCGTCGCCAGCGGCTGCTTTAACCATTTCAACAACTTCGTTACCGGCAGCTGCACGGCCTTCGATGATTGCATCAGCAACACCGCGAGCGTACAACATGATGGCTTTCGAGGAGTCATCGTTACCTGGGATCACGAAGTTCACGCCTTCTGGGGAGTGGTTGGTATCGACAACGCCGATGACCGGGATACCCAGTTTAGCTGCTTCGGTGATCGCACCTTTGTGGTAGCCGACGTCGACGACGAAGATTGCGTCAGGAACGCCGCCCATGTCCTTGATGCCGCCGATCGATTTTTGCAGCTTGATCATTTCGCGGGAGAACATCAGCGCTTCTTTTTTCGACAGCTTCTCGATCGAACCGTCTTCGATCATCACTTCCATGTCCTTCAGACGCTTGATCGAGGTTTTGATCGTCTTGAAGTTGGTCAGCATGCCGCCCAACCAACGTTGATCAACGAAAGGCACGCCAGCGCGTTGTGCTTCAGCAGCGATGATTTCGCGAGCTTGACGCTTGGTGCCAACCATCAGGATGGTGCCACGGTTTGCAGCCAGTTGACGCACGTGCTTCATTGCGTCCTGGTACATCGCCATGGTTTTTTCCAGGTTGATGATGTGGATCTTGTTGCGATGGCCGAAGATGAACGGTGCCATTTTTGGATTCCAAAAACGGGTTTGGTGACCAAAGTGGACACCGGCTTCCAGCATTTCGCGCATTGTTACGGACATTATTAACTCCAGGGTTGGGTCTGGAATCCGATCAGTCACCATACAGGCACCCTTGTCGACCGGATTCGCGTGTTTATATAAATTAAAGACACTGTTTTGCTGCATTGCTTAAAAGAGAATTCAAGCAACCCGGGATTCTACACTGAAATGCCCGCAGCATCAAGTCCACGCCGCAAATCGCGCGCCCGATGGAAACAGCCAATGCACCACGATGGTGCAAGGCGTGGCGGCACCGCCTTTTCATCCATTTTCCACGCATAATTCCCTTCCCGGCCATAGGAAGGAGGCGGCGGATTCAGGGCGCCTCGTTTATAATTTCGGCATATTTGCAGACTTTTCCCCCTACAGCAGGAATCGTCTGTGCTTTTCACCTGAATTCTTGCAGATTGCGAATCACACCATGTCCACCATCCGTATCAATACCGCCGCCGACATCGAAGGCATGCGCGTTGCAGGCAAGCTCGGCGCCGAAGTACTCGACTACATCACGCCCTTCGTCAAGGTCGGCGTCACGACGGGCGAACTGGACCGCCTGTGCCATGAATACATGGTCAACGTGCAGGGCACCATCCCTGCCCCGCTGAACTACTGCCCGCCCGGCTACACGCCCTACCCGAAGGCCATCTGCACCTCCGTCAACGACGTCATCTGTCATGGCATTCCAGGCGACAAGGTCCTCAAGAGCGGCGACTCCGTCAACCTCGACATCACCGTCATCAAGGATGGCTACCACGGCGACAACAGCCGCATGTTCCTCGTCGGCACGCCGACCATCCTGGCCAAGCGCCTGTCGGAAATCACCTATGAGTGCATGTGGCTGGGAATCGACCAGATCAAGCCGGGCGCCCACCTGGGCGATATCGGCCACGCCATCCAGCAGCATGCGGAAAAGGCCGGCTACAGCGTGGTGCGCGAATTCTGCGGCCACGGCATCGGCAAGGTCTTCCATGAAGAACCGCAAGTATTGCATTACGGCAAACCTGGCACCCTCGAGCGCCTGGAAGCGGGCATGATTTTCACCGTCGAGCCGATGATCAATTCGGGCCGCCGCGAAATCCGCGAAATGAACGATGGCTGGACCATCAAGACCAAGGACCGCAGCCTGTCGGCGCAATGGGAACACACGGTGCTGGTGACGGAAACGGGCTACGAAGTGCTGACCGTCTCGCCCGGCATGCCGCCGCCGCCCGCCTTTATCGTCAATAAAGCCTGATCGATCAAACCCGACCCACCGCCACCCAGGGCCCAGATGAAAAAGCAAGTTCGGGAACAGCTGAAACAGCAACTGAAAGCCGACCGCCAGGTCGTCATCGCGGCCTTCCAGGCCGACGGCAAGCCTGAAAAACTGCTGCGCAGCCTGCGCCACAGCGTCGACGGCGTGCTGGCGCGCGCCTGGCAGGAAGCGGGCTTGCCGCCCGGCACGGCCCTGGTGGGCGTGGGCGGCTATGGCCGCGGCGAACTGTTTCCGTATTCCGACGTCGATCTGCTGATCCTGCTGCAACAGGCGCCCGATGCCGCCACGCAGGAAAAGCTCGAGGAACTGGTGCAGCTGCTGTGGGACCTGGGCCTGGAAATCGGCCACAGCATCCGCACGGTCGAGGAGTGCATGGTCGAATCGAAGGCCGACATCACCGTGCAGACGAGCCTGCTCGAAGCGCGCCTCGTGTGCGGCAACGCGGACCTGTTCGCGCAATTGCAGCAGCGCTATGATGCGGCCATGGACCCGCAGGCGTTTTTCCAGGCAAAAACGGCGGAAATGCGCCAGCGCCATGCCAAGTACGAGGACACGGCCTTCAGCCTGGAGCCGAATTGCAAGGAAAGCCCGGGCGGCTTGCGCGACCTGCAGGTCATCCTCTGGGTCGCCAAGGCGGCCGGCTTGGCGAACTCGTGGCGCACCCTGGCCACGGGCGGCCTGATCACCCTGACGGAAGCGCGCCAGCTGATGGAAAAGGAGCGCGCCTTCAAGGATATCCGCGTGCGCCTGCACCTGCATGCGGGACGGCGCGAAGACCGCCTCGTGTTCGACGTGCAGACGGCGATCGCGGAATCGCTGGGCCTGCAGGCGACGGGCAGCGGGCCGCACATGCGCCGCGCCAGCGAATTCCTCATGCAGCGCTATTACTGGGCCGCCAAGACGGTGACCCAGCTCAACACGATTTTGCTGCAAAACATCGAAGCGCGGCTGTTTCCGCAAGACGACGTGGCCGTGCCCATCAACGAACGTTTCAATGAAGTCAACAGCCTGATCGACATCAGCGCCGACAATACCTTCGAGCAACACCCGTCGGCCATGCTGGAAATCTTCGTCCTGATGACGGAGCGCCCGGCCCTGAAGGGCATGACGTCGCGCGCCACGCGGGCCCTGTGGCACGCGCGCTTCAAGATCGACGCCGCCTTCCGCCAGGATCCCGTCAACCGCGCCCTCTTCCTGCGCATCATGCAAGCCCCGGTCGGCATCATCCATGCGCTGCGGCGCATGAACGAGATGAGCATCCTGGGGCGTTACCTGCCGAACTTCCGCCGCATCGTGGGCCAGATGCAGCACGACCTGTTCCACGTGTACACGGTCGACCAGCACATTCTGATGGTGGTGCGCAACATGCGCCGCTTCACCATGAGCGAACACGCGCACGAATACCCGTTCTGCAGCCAGCTGATGGCCGATTTCTCGCAATCGTGGCTGCTATACGTGGCGGCCCTGTTCCACGACATCGCCAAGGGCGCGGCGGCGACCACTCGAAGCTGGGCGTGGCCGACGCCACCCAGTTCTGCCAGGACCACGGCCTGTCCGCCGAGGACACGGAACTGGTCGCCTTCTTGGTGGAAAATCACCTGACCATGTCGCAAGTGGCGCAAAAGCAGGACTTGTCCGACCCGGACGTCATCGCCGCCTTTGCGAAAGTGGTCAAGGACGAGCGCCACCTGACGGGCCTGTACCTGCTGACGGTGGCCGACATCCGCGGCACCAGCCCGAAAGTGTGGAATGCCTGGAAGGGCAAGCTGCTGGAAGACCTGTACAAGATCACCCTGCGCGTGCTGGGCGGCGAGCCGCACACGGCCGACCGCGAGCTCAAGAACCGTCAGCAGGAGGCGCTGGCCACCCTGCGCCTGTACGGCTTGCCGCCCGATGCGCATGTAAAGCTGTGGCAGCAGCTGGACGTGGCGTATTTCCTGCGCCACGACGCGTCCGACATCGCCTGGCAGACGCGCTCGCTGTACGACAAGCTCGACAGCAAGTTGCCGGTGGTAAAATGCCGGCTGGCGCCCATCGGCGAAGGCTTGCAGGTGGCCGTATATATTCCCGACCAGCCCGACCTGTTCGCGCGCATCTGCAGCTATTTCGACCGCAAGAATTTCAGCATCCTCGACGCGAAGATCCACACGACGAAAAATGGCTATGCGCTCGACACCTTCCTCGTCACCGAGCAGAACTTCGCCAAGAGCTACCGCGACATCATCAGCCTGATCGAGCATGAGCTGGGCGAGCTGCTGCAGTCGCAGACGCCGCTGCCGCCGCCGGGCAAGGGACGGCTGTCGCGCCTGTCGCGCACCTTCCCCTTCCAGCCGACGGTGGACTTGCGGCCCGATGAAAAGGGCCAGTACTACCTGCTGTCGGTGGCCGCCAACGACCGCACGGGCTTGCTGTATGCGATCGCCAACGTGCTGACCAAGTACCGCATCAACTTGCACACGGCCAAGATCATGACCCTGGGCGAGCGGGTCGAAGACGTCTTCCTCGTCGACGGCCCCGCGCTCAACAATGCCCGCAACCAGATATTGCTGGAAACCGATTTACTCGATGCGCTGAAAGTGTAAGCTTTCCGCGCATCGCCTACCCTTACTGAAACTGAAACAACATGACCGAAGAATTATTACGCTTGTCCAAACGCATGTCCGAACTGGGCCTGTGCTCGCGCCGCGAAGCCGATGAATGGATCGCCCGCGGCTGGGTCCGCGTGGATGGCAAGGTGGTGTCCGAGCTGGGCAGCAAGGTCTACCCGAGCCAGCGCGTCACCGTGGAACGCCAGGCGGCGGCCGAGCAGTCGAAGCGCGTCACCGTGCTGATCAACAAACCGGTAGGCTACGTCAGCGGCCAGGCCGAAGACGGCTACACGCCCGCCGTGGCCCTGATCAAGGCGGAAAACCGCTGGGCGGAAGACCGCAGCCCGGAACAGTTCCACCCGACCCAGCTGCGCAGCCTGGTGGCCGCCGGCCGCCTGGACATCGATTCCGTCGGCTTGCTGGTCCTGACGCAGGATGGACGCGTAGCCAAGCAGCTGATCGGCCACGATACCGACATCGACAAGGAATACCTGGTGCGCGTCAGCTACACCAAGGGCGGCACCCTGCCCGACAGCGAACTGAAAAGACTCAACCACGGCCTGTGGCTCGACGGCAAGCCGCTACTGCCGGCCAAGGTGCGCTGGCAAAATGAAGACCAGTTGAGCTTTACCTTACGCGAAGGCAAGAAACGCCAGATCCGCCGCATGTGCGAAGCCGTGGGCCTGAAAGTGCTGGGATTGAAACGCGTGCGCATCGGCAAGGTCAAGCTGGGCGACTTGCCGACGGGCCAATGGCGCTATCTGAGCGCGGACGAACAGTTTTAAGCGGCGACGTCAGGGCGGCAGGCCAGGATATATAAATAAGCAACAGGAATATAGTGATATAAAATTAATTATTGTGATTTACTTAGTAAATATTGCCTTAAACCTATACACTATTCCCCATTAGAATAAAAGAGATACGCTGTCGTGAACGATCCCATCCCCAATCCCCTGCGCAAAGGCGCGCCCAGCCTGGCTGACGTGGCCGAGCCGATGGCGCCCGGCACCAAGCCGCACCATATGAGCGATCCGTGGGATATCGGCGAAACCCTGTGCAGCCTGGCTGATAACGGCGATGCCATTTCCATCTACCCGACGGGCGGCGAAGACGTCATCCTGGCGCGCATCCTGTCCGTCGACGATGACTTGCCGCAATTCGTACTGGAACTCAATGAAGGCGCGACCCTGCCGCCAGGTGGCGCCACGTTTGTGTCGTGGGTGCAAAGCGCCAAACTGCAATTCACCATCAATGGCGAATGGCAAGCGTATCCCGAGCGGCCGAACGTCTACCTGACGAACTTCCCCAGCCATTGCCTGGTGCTGGAACGGCGTGAATCGGCGCGCCTGGAAACGCCGCTGGGCGTGTACTACCTGGCCGCCTTCGTGCTCGAGGGCCGTCCGTATGAATTGCAGCTGTATGATTTCTCGGCCGGCGGCATCGGCATGCGCGCCCATCCGCGCGACACGGTGGGCCTGTACGTGGGCCGCAAGCTGTCGCGCGTGCGCCTGGAACTGGGGCCGGACAAGGTCATGATCGCCGACCTGGAAATCCGCCTGTCGCGCACCTTCCGCTCCTTCCTGCTGGGCGAGCAGGTGCAGATCGGCTGCCGCTTCCTGAACCTGACGGATGCCATGCAGGATGAGCTGAAAACCTTGCTCGACAACCTGGGCAGCAGCCGCAAGGTGCGTTAGGTTCGCAGGTTTGCCCCAGGCATAAAAAATGGCCGCGCAGCTAATGCTGCGCGGCCATTTTTATACTTGATGATCACAGTCATGAGGCAGGTGCCGATCAATCGTCGTCGTTCGGGTCCAAATCCGGGAACATGACGTCAGTAAATCCGAACTGCGTGAAGTCGACGATACGCATCGGATACAGGATGCCGTGCAGATGGTCCACTTCATGCTGCACCACGCGGGCATGGAAGCCGTCGCAGTCGCGGCTGATGGGCTGGCCGAACTGGTCGACGCCCTCATAGTGCAGCTCGCTCCAGCGCGGCACGCTGCCGCGCAGGCCGGGCACGGACAGGCAGCCCTCGAAACCCTCTTCCTTGCGCTCCGACAAAGGCGTCAGCACGGGGTTGATCAACACGGTTTCCGGCACTTGCGGCGCGTCGGGATAGCGCAGGTTCTGCTTGAAGCCATAGATCACCAGCTGCAGGTTGACGCCGATCTGCGGCGCCGCCAGGCCCGCGCCATTAGCCGCATGCATGGTGTCGAACATGTCGGCGATCAAGGCACGCAATTCGGGCGTATCGAATTCACGTACGGGCTCGGCCATCCGCAGCAGGCGCGGATCGCCCATCTTCAGAATTTCACGTATCGTCATTTTGCTTCCAGTGCCGCTTGCAGTTCTTGCAGATAGGTGCGGAAGGCCGCCCCCGTTTCCGGATGTTTCATGCCCATCGCCGTCGTTGCTTTCAGATAACCCAGCTTGGAGCCGCAGTCATAGCGCTGCCCCTGATAGCGGTAAGCCAGCACGCGCTCTTCGCGCATCAGGGCGGCGATGCCGTCCGTCAACTGGATTTCGCCACCGGCGCCCGTGCCGATATTTTCCAGGTGGTTAAAGATGCGGCTGGTCAGCACATAACGTCCCACCACGGCCAGGGTCGATGGCGCCTCTTCGGGCGCGGGTTTTTCCACGATGGCCGAAACCAGCTCCAGATCGGGCTGATAATTCTTTGCCGACACGATACCGTACTGCTTGGTTTCCGCGCGCGGCACATCCTGCACCGCCAGCAGCGAGCAATTTTCATACTGGAAGACATCGGTCATCTGCGCCAGCACGGGGCGCACGCCCTCTTCCACATCCATGAAATCGTCGGCCAGCAAGACGGCAAACGGCTCGTCGCCGATCACGGGACGGGCGCACAGCACGGCATGCCCCAGGCCCAGCGGCGCCGACTGGCGGATGTAAATGCAATTGATGTGCTTGGGAATGACGTTTTGCACCATTTCCAGCAACTGGCGCTTGCCGGCCGCTTCCAGTTCCGACTCGAGCTCATAGGCCGTATCGAAATGGTCTTCGATGGCGCGCTTGTTGCGGCCCGTGATGAAAATCATTTCCGTGATGCCCGCCGCCACCGCTTCTTCCACTGCGTACTGGATCAAGGGCTTGTCGACGATGGGCAGCATTTCCTTCGGTTGCGCCTTGGTCGCAGGCAAGAAACGGCTGCCCAGGCCGGCGACGGGAAAGACTGCTTTTCTGATTTTTTTCATGGGTCTTCTGTAATGTTTTGAATAATTAGTCTTGCGCCAACAGGTTCAGCAAGCCAGCCTCGTCGAGTATGGCCACACCCAGTTCCTGTGCCTTGGCCAGCTTGCTGCCGGCGTCCGAGCCAGCCACGACGTAACTGGTTTTCTTCGACACTGAACCGCTGACCTTGCCACCGGCCGCCTCGATCAGCTCTGCTGCCTCGTCGCGGCTCATGTTGGGCAAGGTGCCCGTCAAAACGAAGGTCTTGCCGTCCAGCTTGCCGCCAGCGGCTGGCATTTCAGGCAATTGTGACAGTAATTCATTTCGCAGGGCGTCCAGTTGACCAAGCAGCTTGACATTACCCTCATCGGCCAGCCATTGCGCCAGCGCTTCGGCCACGGCGGCGGGCAAGCCCGCGTGGAAGCTGGCGCCCTGCGCCGCCAGACTGGCCAGGGTCACGCCCCGCTCGACCAATTGCTCGCTGCGCGGCTCCGTCAGCTTCGGGATGCCGATGGCGGCCAGCAAGGTGGTTTGTTCGAGCTGCGTGCGCAGCTTGGCGCTGGGCGCGTGTTCGCCCTGCGGCGTGACGCCCGCGTCCAGCAAAGCCTGCAACGCCTGCTGATTCTTTTCTTCGGCAAAGAAATCGGCAATCGATTCAGCCACGGTGCCGCCGATGTCGGGCAGCACGCGCAGCAAGGCGGCCGGCGCCTGCCGCACATAGGCCAGACTGCCCAGCCACTCGGCCAGGGTCTTCGCCGTCGATTCGCCCACGTGGCGGATGCCCAGGGCGAACAGGAAACGTTCGAGCGGCGGGCGCTTGCTGGCCTCGATGCCGGCCAGCAGGTTTTCCGCCCACTTGGTGGGAATCTTGCCTTGTTGCACTGTTTCCGGCGTGGAACCATCGCGTTCGTCGGCGCGCAGCTTCATTTCCAGCAGTTTTTCCAGCGTCAGGCTGTACAGGTCAGCCAGGCCATGCACGTATTCGAGTTCGACCAGGGTATCGATATAACGTTCCCCCAGCCCCTCGATATCCATCATGCGGCGGCCCGCGAAGTGACGGAACGCCTCCTTGCGCTGCGCCGAGCAGAACAGGCCGCCCGAGCAGCGGGCAATCGCCTCGCCCTCTTCGCGTACCACGTGCGAGCCGCAGACGGGACACGCTTCCAGCATCTTGAACGGCAGCGGCGCCGGTTCCGGACGCTTCTCCAGCACCACGGACAGCACTTCGGGAATCACGTCGCCGGCGCGCCGCACGACGACGGTATCGCCCACGCGCACATCCTTGCGCAGCACCTCGTCTTCATTGTGCAAGGTGGCGTTGGTCACCGTCACGCCGCCCACGGAGACGGGCGCCAGGCGCGCCACGGGCGTCATCGCGCCCGTGCGGCCCACCTGGATGTCGATGCCCAGCACCTGCGTCAGCGCTTCTTCGGCGGGAAACTTGTGCGCCAGCGCAAAACGCGGCGCGCGCGAGACAAAGCCCAGCTCCTGCTGGTCTTCCGTCGCGTTCACCTTGTAGACGACGCCGTCGATCTCATACGGCAATGCGGGGCGGCGCGCACCGATATCGGCGTAGTAGGCAAGCAATCCCCGCGCGCCCTGCACCACACGGCGCTCCTTCGACACGGGAATGCCCAAGGTCTCGTACCAGTCGAGCAAGGCAGAATGCGAGGCCGGCATGGCCACGCCATCGAGGGCGCCGATGCCGTAGGCATAGAAACGCAGCTTGCGCTGCGCCGTGATGCGCGAATCGAGCTGGCGCAGGCTGCCGGCCGCCGCATTGCGGGGGTTGGCGAATTCCTTGTGTCCCGCTTCGCGCTGGCGTTCGTTCAGGCGGGCAAAATCGCCCTTGAACATCATCACTTCGCCGCGCACGTCCAGCAGCGCCGGCACGTTCTTGCCATGCAAGCGCAGCGGGATGCCGGAAATGGTGCGGATATTTGCCGTCACGTCTTCGCCCGTGGCGCCATCGCCGCGCGTGGCCGCCTGCACGAACAGGCCGTGCTCATAGCGCAGGTTGATGGCCAGGCCGTCGAATTTCACTTCGGCCGCATACGCGACGTCCTGCGCATCGAGGCCCAGGCCTTCGCGCACGCGGCGGTCGAAATTGACGATGTCGTCATCGGTGAAACCATTGTTCAGCGACAGCATCGGCACCGTGTGCGTGACTTGCTCGAATTGCGGCAAGGGCGCCGCGCCCACGCGCAGGGTGGGCGAATCAGGTTGCAGCAAGTCAGGATGGGCCGCTTCCAGCGCCTGCAGTTCGACGAACAGCTTGTCGTACTCGGCGTCTGGGATGGTGGGATTGTCGAGCACGTGGTAGGCGTGCAGGTGCCGATTGAGTTCGGCCGTGAGTGCCAGGACCCGCGCTGCGGCGTCCTGGTTGATCGGATCAGTCATTGTTGCGGGATTCTTCAGCTAAATAAACGCAGGGCGCGGGTGGAACCGGCCGGAATGTCGGCCGCATCCATTTCCTGGTAAAACTCGTGCACCTGGCCGGCGATCTCGGCCAACGCCGCGTCCGACAGGGCCTGGTTGTAATCGTCGACGATGGTGGCGTCGAGGCGGCCCACCAGCGCCTTGGCGCAGGCGACCATGGCGCCGAAACCGTCGCGCGCGGGCGCCACGCAGGGCACGTCCAGCAGCAGTGTCAAACGGGGCGTCGTTTCCTCGGCCAGGGTGACATTCGTCGACAGCGAGAACAGATAGCTGCCGTCGCCGTCGGGCATGACGAAACGGCCGTCCGGACGCACGTCGAAGCCCTGCTTTTCCAGCGCGAACAGCAAGGTGGAAATGGCCCATGGCGCGCCATTCGTATGCAGGTTCACGCCCAGCTGGGCGTCGTGGCCGGCCACGAAACGATGCAGATTGCGCGCTTCGGCCATCACTTCCATCATATCGGGCACTTCCGGCTCGGCGCCGATCTCGTCGGCGACGCCGCGCAGGCGCGTGACCAGTTCCGAGTATTCGAGTTCATTCAGGGCCGTGCTGCGGCTGGCCAGCTGCACGCCGCCCTGCATCTTGGTATAGACACCGCCATGCGTGATCGGTTCCCAGTCGCCATTCACGTGTAAACCAATGAAATGGACGGGCTTGTTGCCCACCAGGCGCAGGGTTTGCAGCACGGGCAGGATCTTGTCGCCGCGCACGGGCGCTTCCAGCGACAGGGGCAGCAGGCAATCGATCAGCGGGTCGACCAGGCTGGTCGCCTGCTCGCTGGCGGCGCTGACTTCCTGCTGCAGCGGCGCGGCAGCGGCGGGAGGCGCTTCCACGCCGGCATCGCCGAGCGACGGTTCCGCATGCACGGGCGCGTCCGGAACGGCGCTAGCCGGCGGTGCGCCGAACGATGGTTCCGCCTTGGCGGCGGGCGCGGCATCAAAGCGCGGTTCCTGGCGCAGGACGGGTTCCGGGGCATCCACTGCCGGCGCATCGCCGTCGCGCATCAGCACGTCGTCGTGGTCGGTGGAAAAAGCCCGCTCCACGCTTTTCTTGGCCTTGTATTCCTGCCATTTGTTGTACGAGAAAACGCCGACGATAAAGACGCCGCCGGCGCCGAACAAGGTAATTTGAAGGTCTGTCATGCTGCTTGTGCCTCGGTTGCAAAATTTGCGGCGGACTCCATGTCCACCGCCACGATGCGCGATACGCCCTGCTCCTGCATCGTCACACCGATCAATTGATGGGCCATTTCCATCGCAATCTTGTTATGCGAAATGAAAAGGAATTGGGTCTGGTCGGACATGCGCTTGACCATGCGGCAGAAGCGTTCCGTGTTCGAATCGTCCAGCGGTGCATCGACTTCGTCGAGCAGGCAGAACGGCGCCGGATTCAGGCGGAACATGGAAAACACCAATGCGGTCGCGGTCAGCGCCTTCTCTCCACCGGACAACAGGTGGATGGTGGCATTTTTCTTGCCGGGAGGCTGCGCCATGACTTGTACACCGGAATCGAGAATCTCGTCGCCCGTCATGGTCAGCCTGGCCTGTCCCCCGCCGAACAGGATGGGGAACAGCTCGGAAAAGTGGTGGTTGACCTTGTCGAACGTGTCTTGCAGCAAGTCGCGCGTTTCCTTGTCGATCTTGTGGATCGCGTCTTCCAGCGTGTTGATCGCTTCCGTCAGGTCGGCATTCTGGGCGTCGAGGAAATTCTTGCGCTCGGAGGCCTGCGCCAGTTCATCGAGCGCGGCCAGGTTGACGGCGCCCAGGGACGTGATGGCGTTGGTCAGGCGCGTGACTTCGCCCTGCAGGTACGATGGGCGCATGTCCGGATGCAGTTTTTCCGTCAAGGCCGCCTCGTCTGCGCCCGACTCCAGCAGTTGCTGGGCGAATTGCTCCTGGTTCAGGCGCGCGGCCTGTTCCTTGAGCTGCATTTCCATGATCTTGTCGCGCTGCGGCTGCAGGCTGCGCTCCGATTGCGTGCGCGCATCTTCGGACAGGCGCAGCTGCTGCGTAATCTGGTCGAGTTCATGGCGCGCGTCGGCCAGCGCCTTCTCCTGCGTCGTGCGGCGCTCGAGCAAATCCTGCAAGCCGTCGGCGGCCGCGCCGCTTTCCAGGTTGGCCAGCTCCAGTTCGCCCGCCTGCAGGCTCGCCGTCACTTGCTGGGCCTGCGTACTGGCCGTGGCGATATTGCGGCGCAATTCCTCGATCTTCGCGCGGTGGGCTTTTTCCGCGTATTCCGTGTCCTTGGCAGCCCGCTCCAGGTCGCGCAAGGCTTCGCGCGCCTCGGCCAGACGCTGTTCCTTCTGCAGGAAGTCCGTATGGCCGTCTTCGTGTGCTTCCTGCAGGTTGCCCAGCTCCATGTCGAGCTGTTCGAATTTCTCTTCCGATTCGGCCTTGATCTGCTGCTGCTCCGCTTCCTGCGCGGCAATTTCCGCCAGGTCGGCGCCGATCTGCGTGCTGCGCTGGTTGAAACGCGCTTCCACTTCCGACAGTTTCACCACGTCCAGTTGCAGGGTATGCACGGAGGAAGTGAGCTGCTGTATGCGCAGGCGCAAGTCGGACAGGTTGCGCGTGAGCGTCGCCACGGCCGCGTCGGCCCGCACGGAACGGGCGCGCGCCTCTTCGGCCAGTAGTTGCTGCGCGCGCAGCTGCTTGCCGATATTGTCGATTTCCTGCTGGCGGCCCAGCATGCCTTCCTGCTCCGAATCGGCCGCATAGAAGCGCACGCTGGTGGCCGTGACCACGTGGCCCGCGCGCGTGACGAAATAGCCGCCCGGCGGCAATTTCGCCCGTTCGGCCAACGCCTCGGCCGCGTCTTCCACGGCGTAGGCGTTGTACAGCCAATCCTGCAGCAAGCCGCGCAAGCCGGGATCGTTGAGTTTCAGCAAGTTCAAAAACGGCTTCAGGCCTGGCACGTCCGGCAGCGGCAACGGCGCCACCGTCGATGGCGCATACAGGGCCAGCTTGGCCGGCGGCGCGTCCGCAAAGAAGGCCTTGGCCCAATCGATATTCGACAGTTGCAGGGCCGACGTACGCTCGCGCAAGATCGACTCCATGGCCGCTTCCCAGCCCGCTTCGATCTGCAGCTTTTGCCACAGACGGGGCAAGGTATCGAGTTCGTGCTTTTTCAGCCACGGCTGGACCTTGCCCTGCGTCTGCACCCGTTCCTGCAATTGTTTTAATGCGGAAAGACGCGCTTCCAGCTGGGCGTTGGCCGCCGTCTCGGCATTCACCTGTGCCTGCGCCTCGGCCCGTTCCTGTTCCAGTTTGGGCTGCTGCTCCAGCGCCTCTTCCAGATAGAAACCCTGCTCTTCCAGGGTTTGCTGCTTTTCTTCCAGCTGCAGTTTCAGGTTTTCCAGGTGGCTGCTGTCGGGCAAACTCAGGCTGTTCTTTTCCTGCTGCAGGCGCTCGCGGCGGCTCAAGAGGCTGGCCAGGATGTTCGAGGCGTTGCGCTGATGCGCCGATTCCAGTTCCAGCTGCTGCTGGGCCTGCATAATCCGCGCGCGCGATTCCGTGCTCTTGTTCTGGGCGGCGCGCCAGGCGGCATCCAGCTCGGGCAATTGCTCGCCCTTCTGCTCGGCCATCATTTGCGACTGTTCCACCTTCGCGGCCAGTTCCTCGAGATGGAATTCCGCCTCTTCGATCTGTTCCTGGTATTCGCCGCCCTGCTGCGTCCACTGGTCGCGCTGGGCCGTCAAGGTGGCCAGCTGGGCCTGCAGGCGGGCGCGCGATTCGATGACGAACTTGATCTGCGCTTCCAGGCTGCCGATTTCCGCATTCGTCTGGTACAGATGGCCTTGCGCCGTATGCAGGCGGTCGCCCACGGCAAAGTGCGCCTGGCGCATCTGCTCCAGGGTCAGCTCGACATTGCGCAGCTTGGCCGTCTGCTCTTCCAGGTCCGTCTGCGCCTGTTCCACTTCGCGGAAATAGCGCGTCTGCTCGTTTTGCGCCTCGTTCTTGCGCAGCAGCCACAACAGTTTCTGTTTTTCTTCCTGGTCCGCCTGCAAGGCGTGGAAACGCGTAGCCACGGCCGCCTGCGCTTCCAGCTTTTCCAGGTTGGCATTGAGTTCGCGCAAGATGTCTTCCACGCGCAGCAGGTTTTCGCGCGTGTCCTGCAAGCGGTTTTCCGTCTCGCGGCGGCGCTCCTTGTATTTGGAGACACCGGCCGCTTCCTCGAGGAAGACGCGCAATTCTTCGGGGCGCGATTCGATGATGCGCGAAATCATGCCCTGGCCGATGATGGCGTAGGCGCGCGGGCCGAGGCCCGTGCCGAGGAAGATGTCCTGGATGTCGCGCCGGCGCACGGGCTGGCCATTGATGTAATAGGTGGAGGTGCCGTCGCGCGTCAGGGTGCGCTTGACGGCGATCTCGGCGTACTGGCCCCACTGGCCGGACGCCTTGCCGTCGTTATTGTCGAACACGAGTTCCACGGAAGCGCGGCCGGCCGGCTTGCGGTGGGTCGAGCCGTTGAAGATGACGTCCTGCATCGATTCGCCGCGCAATTCCGACGCTTTCGACTCGCCCAGCACCCAGCGCACGGCGTCGATGATGTTCGACTTGCCGCAGCCATTCGGTCCGACCACGCCCACGAGCTGGCCTGGCACCTGAAAATTGGTGGGATCGACGAAAGACTTAAATCCCGACAACTTGATGGAAGAGAGACGCACGTGTTTTAGAGTTCCTGGCCTATGCTGGCGGTTGAATTATCGGCGAACCCGGTTCATATTCAGTTCAGATGCACCATTGCGACGGCAGCCTGGCCGCTCGCCGCAAAAAAAGTGGTTCATCATACCATTTCCTGATGCTTTTCTGGCCAAAAAACCGTAGCGCCAGGTGCCTGCTGGCAGCGGATCAGGGGCCGGGCGGCCATCCTGCGCCAGTTTCCAGTCCGCGCGGGAAAAACGCGCTCATGGCCGGACAGCACCATGGCCAGTTTTTGCAGCCATTGCTCGGTCGGCATGGGTTCGGCCTTGAAGCTCAGCACCACCATCAGCGCCAGGCTGGCCAGGGCCAGCGCATGGCTGACGGCGAAATTGACGGCGCCACGGGCATTCCACATGAAGCCCAGCGCCAACGCCAGGCCCAGCACGCAACCGCTGACGGCTTCCGACACGCTGTGCGCATGCACGGCCACGCGGGAAATGGCCACCAGCACGGCAAAAGCCACGCCGACGAGCACGCCGGCATGGCGCCAGCGCGGTTCGGCCCGCTGCAGCAGCACATACATAAGGACGGGAAACACGGCACCGGCGCGCATGGCGTGGCCGCTGAAACCCGTAAAGTCGAGCGTGCTGCTGCCCACGCCCCAGCTCATGAAGGCCAGCTTCGACAACACCACGAGGGCCAGACCGCCGCCGTACCACAGGCTCCAGCTGAGTACCAGACGCCACTGCCGCGACACGAGCAGCCACAGGGCGATCGCCACGCCAGCCGGCCCCATCACGGACATGTCGGCCGCAAAAGAAATCCCATTCCACCAAGTCATCGTGCCTACGCTTATTTCATGATCAGCGTGCACTATGCCACGACTGACCCTGCTTGCACCCGGGTTTTCATCAACTACGGGCAAGAATTACATTCCATTACAATTTCCACCTCGAAAATTGCCATAAGAAAATATTCTCGCGGATGCCCCACCGGCGGCGCGTCAGATATTCGTCAGGCGCTTGCCCTTGGGCGGCGCAAAGTCGCGGATCGATTCGACCATGCCCACTTCCAGCGCCTGGTCGGCCGTCAGGTGCAGGTCGGAATACGCATGCACCTGCCACTGCTCGTCCGTCAGGTTGACGTGGCCGCGCAGGATGCGCTCGGTGCGCATGTCGTCGGCGCGCAAGCCCTCGACGATGATGCTCAGCGCATCGGGGCGCGAACCAGGCGAGGCTGTCGCATGCGACTTGTGCACCATGAAGCGGGCCGTGTCGCTGGCATGGCGGTGCCGTCCCGACAAGAACAGGGTGACGGCGATGGACGCCACGGCGCCCGCGTTGTAGGTAATGATGTCGAGCGGCAACTTGCTGAGGAAGTTGTACAGACAGATGCCATCGCTGACGTAGCCGCCGTTGGACTGGATCAAAATGTGCGCGGTGGTGAGCTTGTCTTCCGTCATGTCGGCGGCGGCATTGAAGACGCGCCGCACCATGTCGCTGTTGACGTCTCCCGAGAGGGTAAAGTAACCGTGCTGCTCGGTGTTGTTTTGCGTCTCGCTTTGTGTAGTGTTCATGGCAGGCACCCGCAAGAAAGCCAGGATTTCATCATAGCGCATTCCCGCGCGGCCGGGCGCCCTTTTGCACCGGGCCAGCACCCCTCCCAGCCCCGCAAACCGGGACTTTTGCTGCAATTTGGCAACGTCTTTTCAGATTGACAGAAACACCCTGCTGGCATATATTCCTCCCACTTGATCGGGAGAGGGCAATCCAGCGTTGCCGCCGAAGGGGCACTACCCAAAAACTCTCAGGCAAAAGGACCGATCAGGCGGACTGAAGCTGTTGCTTTGGCGACACGTTTTAGCTCAACTCTGGAGAGCGGCCGCGGCACATGCCGGCGGCCCACCGAAGGGGCGCACGGGGCAAGCCCCCGTAATCTCTCAGGTACAAAGGACAGGGGGGTCAGTGATCACGCTGGAAAGCCGTGTTTGGCTATTCTATGTTTTGTTAACTTCCCCTTTACCTTCGTCCCGAGGAATCCATGACGCTCAAAGCGACCCCACTCAACAACGCCCACCGTGCCCTCGGCGCCCGCATGGTCGATTTCGGCGGCTGGGACATGCCTGTCAACTACGGCTCGCAAATCGAAGAGCACAACGCCGTGCGCGGCGACGCCGGCATGTTCGACGTGTCCCATATGTGCGTGGTCGATATCGAAGGCCCGAACGTGCGCGTCTTCCTGCGCGGCTTGCTGGCCAATAACGTCGACAAGCTGCAAGTGTCGGGCAAGGCGCTGTACTCGTGCATGCTCAATGCCGAAGGCACCGTCATCGATGACCTGATCGTCTACTTCTTCAACGAAAACTGGTTCCGCCTCGTCGTCAACGCGGGCACGGCTGAAAAAGACGTGGCGTGGATGCAGCAGCAAAACACCAATACCAACAGCGGCCTGACGATTACCGAGCGCCGCAATGCCAACAATCCGATGGCCCTGGTGGCCGTGCAAGGCCCGAACGCGCGCGCCAAGGTGTGGCAAGTGCTGCCGGAAACGCAAGCCGCGTCCGAAGCCATCAAGCCGTTCAACGTCGTCATCGTCAAGGATACGGCCTTCGGCGAAATCATGCTGGCGCGCACCGGCTACACGGGCGAAGACGGCTTTGAAATCGGCGTGGCCGCCACCCAGGTGGAAGCGCTGTGGAACGCCCTGGCTGCCGCAGGCGTCAAGCCGGCCGGCCTCGGTGCGCGCGACACCCTGCGCCTGGAAGCAGGCATGAATCTGTACGGCCAGGACATGGATGAAACCGTCAATCCGCTCGACGCGGGCCTGGCATGGACCATCGACCTGGTCAGCGAACGCGATTTCATCGGCAAGGCCGCCCTGCTGGCCAAGGGCCAGAACGCGCAATTCGTGGGTCTGATCCTGCGCGAAAAAGGCGGCGTGCTGCGCGCGCACCAGAAAGTCATCATCGCCGGCAGCGACGCCACGGGCGAAATCACCAGCGGCACCTTCAGCCCGACCATGCAGGAAGCCATTGCTCTCGCGCGCGTGCCGAACGGCGTGAACGTGGGCGACAGCGTGCACGTGGAAATCCGCGGCAAGCAGCTGGCCGCTTCCGTCGTCAAGCTGCCTTTCGTGCGTAACGGTAAAATCCTGGCTGCGTAAGCGATGAGAGCCGCCCGCAAGACCGTACAACCATAATCAATAACGAACACTTACCATCTGGAGCCACACATGAACATTCCTGCAGACCTGAAGTACACCGCTTCCCACGAATGGGTACGCCTTGAAGCCGACGGCACGATCACCGTCGGCATCACCGAGTACGCGCAGGACGCCCTGGGCGACATCGTCTTCGTCGAACTGCCAACCGTGGGCAATACCTACGGCGCCGGCGACGACGCCGCCGTGGTGGAATCGGTCAAGGCAGCGAGCGACATCTACGCGCCGATCGCCGGCGAAGTCGTGGCCGTCAACGACGACGTGGTCAACTCGCCTGAGTCGATCAATGCCGACGCCTACGCCAACTGGCTGTTCAAGATCAAGCCAGCCGACGTGTCGGCCCTGGACGGCTTGCTCGACGCTGCCGCCTATGGCGCCACCACCGGCGCGTAATCGCGTTTGATTCACGGGCCGCGTTTGCGGCCCGTTTGCATTTAATTTTGTAGCGATACCCCGCCGCCGCGCCCGCGCGCCGCATCCCGGTTTTTCAGTCTTTTTTGGCCTCTATATCATGACCCGCACCAGCCTGACCCAACTCGAAGCACGCGATGCCTTCATCGCCCGCCACATCGGCCCTTCTGCCACCGAACAGCAAGCCATGCTGGCGACCCTCGGCTATCCATCGCGCGCCGCGCTGATCGACGCCCTGGTACCGGCCAACATCCGCAACAAGGGCGCCCTGCCCCTGGGCGCGTACTCGCAGCCGATGCCGGAACAGGAAGCCCTGTCGCGCCTGAAAGCCATCGCCGGCAAGAACCAGGTGCTGAAATCCCTGATCGGCCAGGGTTACTACAACACGTTCACCCCTGGCGTCGTGTTGCGCAACATCTTTGAAAACCCGGCCTGGTACACGGCGTACACGCCTTACCAGCCAGAGATTTCGCAAGGCCGCCTGGAAGCGATTTTGAACTTCCAGCAAGTGATCACGGATTTGACCGGCATGGGCATCTCGAACGCCTCGATGCTGGACGAAGGCACGGCCGCCGCCGAGGCGATGACCCTGATCCAGCGCGTGGGCAAGTCGAAGTCAAACGTGCTGTACGTCGCCAATGACGTGCTGCCGCAAACGCTGGAAGTGGTGCAGACGCGCGCCCAGCCGATCGGCATCGAAGTGCGTACCTTCGACCCGGCGGAAATCGAGTCGCTGGACGCCTGCTTCGGCGTGCTGCTGCAATACCCTGGCGTCAACGGCTTAGTCCGCGACTACCGCGCCGGCGTGGAAAAACTGCACGCGAATGGCGCCATGGTCATCGTCGCGGCCGACCTGCTGGCCCTGACCATGCTGACGCCGCCGGGCGAATGGGGCGCCGACGTCGTCGTCGGCAACAGCCAGCGCTTCGGCGTGCCGCTCGGCTTCGGCGGCCCGCACGCAGGCTATCTGTCCACGCGCGATGAATTCAAGCGCAATATGTCGGGCCGCCTGGTGGGCGTGACCGTCGATGCGCAAGGCAACAAGGCCTACCGCCTGGCCCTGCAAACGCGCGAACAGCACATCCGCCGCGAAAAAGCGACGTCGAATATCTGCACGGCGCAAGTGCTGCTGGCCGTGATGGCCTCGATGTACGCCGTCTACCACGGCCCTGCCGGCCTGCTGCAGATCGCCCAGCGCGTGCACCGCTTTACGGGCGTGCTGGCGGCGAACCTGAAGACCCTCGGCTATGGCGTCGTCAACGCGAGCTATTTCGACACATTGACGATCAACGTCGCCGATGCGGCGCAGCTGCACGCGACGGCCATGCACCACGGCGTCAACCTGCGCAAGATCGACAACACCCATGTCGGCGTGTCGCTCGACGAAACCACCACGCGCGACGACATCGCGCTGCTGTGGAAGGTGTTCGCGCACGGCCTGGCCAACGCGCCTGCCGCGCCTGACCTGGACGCCGTCGAAGCAACTGTCACCAGCGCGCTGCCGGCGCAGCTGGCGCGCGAGAGCGCCTACCTGACGCACCCCGTCTTCAACAGCTACCACTCGGAACACGAAATGCTGCGCTACCTGCGCAGCCTGGCCGACAAGGACCTCGCGCTGGACCGCACCATGATCCCGCTCGGTTCGTGCACCATGAAGCTGAACGCGACGAGCGAAATGATTCCCGTCACCTGGCCCGAGTTCTCGAACATCCACCCGTTCGCGCCGGACGCGCAAACGGTGGGCTACCGCGAAATGATCGCGCAGCTGGAAGAAATGCTGTGCGCGCTGACGGGCTACGCGGCCGTCTCGCTGCAGCCGAACGCCGGCTCGCAGGGCGAATACGCGGGCCTGCTGGTGATCAAGGCCTACCACGAGTCGCGCGGCGAAGGCCACCGCAACATCTGTTTGATCCCGTCGTCGGCGCACGGCACCAACCCCGCATCGGCCAACATGGTCGGCATGCAGGTCGTCGTCACCAGCTGCGACGCCAACGGCAACGTGGACCTGGCCGACCTGAAAGCCAAGGCGGAAAAGCACAGCGCCAACCTGGCCTGCGTGATGGTCACCTACCCGTCCACCCACGGCGTGTTTGAAGAAGGCATCCAGGAACTGTGCGAGATCATCCACTCGCACGGCGGCCAGGTCTACATCGACGGCGCCAACATGAATGCACTGGTCGGCGTGGCCGCTCCCGGCTCGTTCGGCGGCGACGTGTCGCACCTGAACCTGCACAAGACCTTCTGCATCCCGCACGGCGGCGGCGGACCAGGCGTCGGTCCGATCGGCGTGGGCGCCCACCTGGCGAAATTCCTGCCGAACCAGCGTTCCTCGGGCTACCAGCGCGACGTGGCGGGCATCGGCGCCGTCAGCGCCGCGCCATTCGGCTCGGCCAGCATCCTGCCGATTTCGTGGATGTACATCGCAATGATGGGCGCGGAAGGCTTGACGGCCGCCACCGAGACGGCGATCCTGGCGGCGAACTACATCGCGCGCCGCCTGGCGCCGCACTACCCCGTGCTGTACTCGGGCCACGACGGCCTGGTCGCGCACGAGTGCATCCTGGACCTGCGCCCGATCACGGACGCCACCGGCATCAGCAACGAAGACGTGGCCAAGCGTTTGATGGACTTCGGCTTCCATGCGCCGACCATGAGCTTCCCCGTGCCGGGCACCCTGATGATCGAGCCGACGGAAAGCGAATCGAAAGTGGAGATCGACCGCTTCATCGACGCCATGATCGCCATCCGTGCGGAAATCGCCAAGGTCGCCAGCGGTGAATTCGACCACGACGACAACCCGTTGAAGAACGCGCCGCACACGGCACAGGTATTGATGTCGGACAGCTGGGAACGCAAGTACAGCCGTGAAATCGCGGCCTACCCCGTCGCTTCCCTGCGTCAGCGCAAATACTGGCCGCCGGTCGGCCGCGCCGACAACGTGTACGGCGACCGCAACCTGTTCTGCGGCTGCGCGCCGATCAGTTCCTACGAAGAGGAATGACGCCAGACCAAACCTACTGCGCGTCGCGCTTTGCGGCCGGCGATGCTCACCGTACTAGAGTACGGTTGCGCTTCTCGGCCACAAATCACTGACGCTCGCTACGGTTTTGTCAGGCGTCGAAACTCAGCAATCAAGAAATGAAATCCCGGCAAAAGCCGGGAGTATTAAATTAAAACAGAACGGCAGGCCGCAAGGTCTGCCGTTTTTTTGTGCGCGCTCTACAGCGCCAGCAAGACGGCGCCCGGCAGCCCTAGGGTAGTGCCGAGTATCGTCAGGCACACGACGTCGCGCCGCTCGCAGCGGCTGCGGTGCGAACTCCAGGCCGCAAACAGCAGCGCGACCGCCACGCCGCTGAGCGAAATTCCCACTTCCGTCATGCCGACTCTCCCCTCATAGTTTCTTCTCTCATCGTTCTCATCCTTTTCATTGATCGAGCAAACTACCTACCGGTAGGCAGTGAGTGTACAATAAAAAAGACGGCAGTGTCCATGCCCCGTTTTTTTGATAGATGAAGGAATCGCAATGCAGCAGCAAACCACTCTCCCCGCCGCCAGTCTCGGGCTGGCGGCTTCCCTGGCCCTGGTGGCCGTGCTCGGTCCGGCCGGCATCGACATGTACCTGGCCTCGATGCCGGCCATGGCGCGCGAGCTGCACACCTCGTATGCGAACGTGCAGCTGAGTTTGACTGTTTTCCTGCTGGCCCTGGGCGGCGGGCAGCTGCTGTGCGGGCCGCTGACGGACATGCTGGGCCGGCGCCGTCCATTGCTGGCCGGCATCGCCGTCTATATCGCTGCCGCCGTATGGGCGTCGCAGGCGGATCAATTGACCACCCTGCTGCTGGCGCGCACGGTGCAAGGCCTGGGTGCGGCGCTGACCCTGGTCGTGGTGATGAGCATGGTGCGCGACGTGGCCGATGGGGTCAAAGCGGCGCAGCTGTTCGCCCTCCTGATGACCATCGTGGGCCTGGCGCCCGTGCTGGCGCCCGCCGTGGGCGGCTTGCTCGACGCGCACTACGGTTGGCGTGCCGTGATGCTGGCCCTGGCCGCGCTGGGCGCCTTGACCCTGCTCAATAGCGCCTTGTTCCTGCCGGAAACCTTGCCGCCAGCACGCCGCATTGCGCCGCAAGGCATGCACCGCACGTATGCGCGCATCGCGCTCGACCGCGCCTTCCTGCTGCCCGCGCTGGCCCTGTCGGCCGCCTTCTTTTTCCTGTTTGCGTATATCGGCGGCGCCTCGCTCGTGTACCAGCGCGATTTCGGCCTGTCCGCCGGCAGCTTCGGCCTCGTGTTCGGCGCGACGGGCGTGGCCGTACTGCTCGGTGCCATGGCCAGTGGGCGCCTGGTAAGCCGCCATGGCGTGGCGCGCTTGAGCGTGGCGGGCAGCCTGGCCATGCTGGGCGGTGCGGCACTGGCCCTGCTCGGTGCCTGGGCCGGAGGGGGAATCATGGCCGTCGTCCCCGGCATGTTCGTGGCCCTGTTTGGCCTGGGCATGGCGGAAGCGGCGCTGATGGCCATGGCCATGGGCTCGCAGCAGCGCGCGCTCGGTTCCACGGCCGCCCTGCTGGGCGCCATCCAGATGAGCTTATCGTCGCTGGCCACGCCGCTGGCGGCCGGCCTGTCCGAACGGGGGCCGCTGCCCTGGCTGCTGTTCTTGACCGTGGCCGGCCTGCTGGTATCATGGCTGACCCTGGCCACTGCGCGCAGCCATCCGGCACACGCCACCAGCCTGGGAGCGCACTGACGCTTCACCCAACTACTACCCTCATATGAAGAAACGCTCGGCCTCGGCCGATAACATCTGCGCCGTCGCCGTCGTGCACTTTTCCGAACACGGCTACGACGCCTCCTCCCTCAACGACATCGCCGCGCAGGCGGGCATGCGCAAGGCCTCGCTGTACTCCCACTTCGCCGGCAAGGACGCCCTGTTTCTGGACGTGTTTGCCGACGCGCTGGCCGAAGAGCAAGCCTTCATGGACGCCTGCTTCACCGACGAGGCTACGCTGGCGGCACCGGGCGGCCAGCTGGCCGGTTCCCGGTACTGCGACCGCATGGCACAGCGCTATGCCGATTCGGCCCATCTGCGCTTTTTGCTGCGCACGGCGTATCTGCCGCCCGCCCCCTGCGCGTGGAAGTCGGCACGGGCTATGAAGCCTTGCTGGCGCAATTGCAGCGGCACTACGTGGCCAGCCTGGGGCGATTGGCGCCCGTCCTGCCGCCGCAACGCATCGACCTGTATGCGCAAGCCTATCTGGGCATCGTCGACAGCCTGCACGTGGAGCTGATCTACGCTGGCGGCGCCGCGCTGCAGCAGCGCCATGCGGCCCTGTGGCAGATATTGTCCGATTCGCTGGCGATGGCATGACAGCGGCCGATACAACAACCACATTACACTTTGGAAACCTAAGATTTCTTCAGTTGACACTCTTGCAGCACGTGCATAAGATGCCCCCATTATTCATTTACGGAGTCCCACGTGGGTACTTGTTCTAGTGACAGTAGCCGATCTTGTATCGGCGATTGCCTCGGCAGCTAAACAGCAAGCAACGCGGAATCCCGTTTCCTCCGTGCCTTGCTGAGCAAGGTGCGGTGTCTCGCGCGGCCAGTCCGGCTGCGCGCCTCTCCCTCCCTCTTTCCGATCGCGACCGGCTACTGACCCGGATTGCCCGCCAGCACGATTGTGTCCTGGCGGCACGCAAGTCTTGCCTGCGGCTGCGCCGCCCGTCAACACCTCGTCGTGAAAGGAAGAGCAATGAATCTCTTCACCCGCTTATTCGAATCGTTCCTGCGCAAGCGCCACACGGCTGGCAACTTCCGCCGCCGCGCCATGCCGCTGGAAAACAGCACGGCCCGGCCCGTACCCGACCACCTGGCGCGCCAGCTGCTGGCCGCCGCGCATGAAGACCTGGACAGCGCCCTGAACCGCCTGCACACGCGCCTGGAAGGCTTGCGCGATGCCGAGGCACAAGTCATCGGCGCGCAAACGGGGCCGAACGAGGTCGAGCATGAGAAACCGCTGGCCTGGTACCAGCACCTGTGGCTGTGCTACAAGAATCCGTTCAACCTGCTGCTCACCGTGCTGGCCATCGTGTCCTACCTGACGGAAGACCCGAAAGCGACCATCGTCATCGGCACCATGGTGATTTTGTCGACCCTGCTGCGTTTCGTGCAGGAAGGCCGCTCGAACCGGGCTGCCGAACGCCTGAAAGCCATGGTCAGCAATACCGCCACCGTGCTGCGCAATGGCCAGCAGGTCGAACTGCCGATCCGCCAACTGGTGCAGGGCGACATCATCGTGCTGTCGGCCGGCGACATGATCCCTGCCGATTGCCGGCTGCTGTCCGCCAAAGACCTGTTCGTCAGCCAGGCCGCCATGACGGGCGAATCCTTGCCGGTGGAAAAGATGGCCGAACTGGCCGATGCCCATGGCAAAGACCCGATGGAACTGGCCAATCTGCTGTTCATGGGCACGAATGTGATCTCGGGCGCGGCCACGGCGCTGGTCTTGGCCACCGGCAACCGCACCTATTTCGGCACCATCGCCACGCGCGTGACGGCCACCGAGCGCACGCCCACGGCGTTCGAGGCAGGCGTGAACAGCGTCAGCTGGCTCCTGATCCGCTTCGCCCTCGTGATGGCGCCGCTCGTGTTCCTGATCAATGGCTGGACCAAGGGCGACTGGATGGAAGCGTTTCTGTTTGCCCTGTCCGTGGCCGTGGGCCTGACGCCGGAAATGCTGCCCATGATCGTCACCAGCACCCTGGCCAAGGGCGCCGTGAAACTATCGAAAAAGAAGGTCGTCGTGAAGCGCCTGGATGCGATCCAGAACTTCGGCGCCATGGACGTGCTGTGCACGGACAAGACGGGCACCTTGACGCAGGACAAGATCGTGCTCGAGCGCCATACGGACGTGTTCGGCCAGCCGTCCGATGAAGTACTGCAATTTGCCTACCTGAACAGCCACTACCAGACGGGCCTGAAAAACCTGCTCGACCGCGCTGTGCTCGACCATGTGGAGTTGCAGACGGAAATGCAGCTGGCCCGCGATTACGTCAAGGTCGATGAAATCCCGTTTGATTTCGTGCGCCGCCGCATGTCCGTCGTCGTGTCTGAAAAGAATGACCACCATGAACTGATCTGCAAGGGCGCCGTCGAGGAAATCCTCGCCGCCTGCAGCCACCTGCGCCTCGGCGGCGTCAACATTCCGCTCGACGCCGCCCTGCTGGACAAGGTATTGGAAACCACGCATGGCCTCAATGCAGAAGGCTTGAGAGTGGTGGCCGTGGCCGTCAAGGAAGTGCCGCCGCATAAAACCGTGTACGGTGTGGCCGATGAAACGGCGCTGACCCTGATCGGTTATGTCGCCTTCCTCGATCCGCCGAAGGAATCGACGGCGCCCGCCCTGCGCGCGCTGGCGGAACATGGCGTCACCGTGAAAGTATTGACGGGGGACAACCACCTGGTGACGGCGAAGATCTGCCGCGAAGTGGGCCTGGCCGTGCATGGCGTGCTGCAAGGCCCGCAACTGGACGACATGGATGACGCCACCCTGGCCAGGGCGGCCGAGGACAACACGGTGTTTGCCAAGCTCAGCCCGCTGCACAAGGAGCGCCTCGTGCGCGCCCTGCGCGGCAATGGCCATATCGTCGGCTTCATGGGCGACGGCATCAACGACGCGCCCGCCCTGCGCGCGGCCGACATCGGCATTTCCGTCGATTCGGCCGTCGATATCGCCAAGGAAGCGGCCGACATCATCCTGCTGGAAAAAGCCTGATGGTGCTGGAGGAAGGCGTGCTGGAAGGCCGGCGCACCTTCAGCAACATGCTCAAATACATCCGCATGACGGCCAGCTCGAACTTCGGCAATGTGTTTTCCGTACTGGTGGCCAGCGCCTTTCTACCGTTCCTGCCCATGCTGCCGCTGCACTTGCTGGTGCAAAACCTGCTGTATGACGTGTCGCAGATCGCCATCCCGTTCGACAATGTCGACGCCGAACTGATCCAGCAACCGCTGAGCTGGAACCCGCGCGACATCGGCCGCTTCATGGTATTCTTCGGGCCCATCAGCTCGATCTTCGACATCAGCACGTTTATCCTGATGTGGCATGTGTTTGGCGCGAATACCCCGGAACAGCAGACCCTGTTCCAGTCCGGCTGGTTCGTCGTCGGCTTGCTGACGCAGACGCTGATCGTGCACCTGATCCGCACGCCCAAGCTGCCCTTCATCGACAGCATCGCGTCCGTGCCCCTGCTGGTGGCGACCACCGCCATCATGGCCGTGGGCGTGTTCCTGCCGATGGGGCCGCTGGCGACCTACTTCAAGCTGCAAGCCTTGCCACTGAGCTATTTCCCATGGCTGCTGGGCATCCTCGTCTGCTACACCGTGCTGACGACGTTCATGAAACGCGTGTATCTGCGCAAATTCGGCTGGCAATAGTATGATGAGCCGCTCTTTCCCCTACAAAAGGCACGCATGAGCGGCTCCTCCCTTTCCAAACGTCATCTCGCCCTGCTGCTGTCGGCCCTCGTCTTCCCCGGCAGCGGGCATTTTGTCTTGCAACGCAAGGCCCGTGGCTGCCTCTTCCTCGTGCCGGCCCTGGTCGCGCTGGCGATCGTATTGCGCCAGATCATGGCACGATTGGACCAGGTTATGGCAGAGATCGACAGCGGCGCCCTGCCCCTCGACGTGCAGCTGATCATGGAAAAAGTGGAGGCACTCTCCGCCAATGACGGCCCCGCCATGACGGTGGCCGTCTGTGTGCTGGTGGCGTGCTGGATAGGCAGCCTGATCGACACCTTGCTGATCAAGCCATGACGACGGAAGCAGCGGCGCGCAATGAACGCAAAAAACGCAAGGAAGCGAAGATGCAGGCGCGCCGCGCCCAGCTGGCGCTCAGCCGCCAGGACCATGGCGGCCCGCTGGCCTGGCGCGGCTGGTTCGACGGTTCCGCCCACCCGAACCCGGGCAAGCTGGGCATAGGCGCCCTGCTGCAGGGACCGAACGGCGAGCGCATCGAAGTGAGCGAGGCGGCCGGTTATGGCAGCAGCAGCGATGCGGAATATGCGGCCCTGACGGCCGTGCTGCAGGCGGCACTCGGCGTGCGCCCGCCGCCCGTGCAACTGCTGCTGTACGGCGACAGCCAGGTGGTGATCAATGACGTGCTGGGAACGACGCACGTGGGCGCCAAGGGGCTGGAAACGCAGAGGGCCACCGTCGTGGCCCTGCTGGAACAATTCACGGATGTAAGCTTGCGCTGGCTGCCGCGCCACCGCAATGGCGAGGCGGACCGGCTGTCGCAGCTGGCCATCGCCGGCTGGGTGGAGAAAGATTAAGCGGCGCGGCCGATCCGCAAGGCTTCTTGCGGCTCTTTCGCCACCGCACGTTGCTTGCCCTTCAAACCGCTGACACTCGCCTGCTGGGCATTGAGCTTGAACACGCTGACGACTTGCGCCAGGTTATGCGCCTGGTGCTGCATCGATTCGGCCGCCGCCGCCGACTCCTCCACCAGCGCCGCATTCTGTTGCGTCACGGCATCCATCTGGCCGATGGCGCGGTTGATCTCGTCGATGCCCACGCTTTGCTCGCTGCTCGCTGCCGTGATTTCCGTGATGATGTCGCTCACGCGCTGCACGCTGTCGACGATGTCGTTCATGGTCGAACCGGCTTGCGCCACCAGCATGCTGCCCGCGTTGACTTGCTCCACGGAAGCACCGATCAGCGTCTTGATCTCTTTCGCGGCGCTGGCCGAGCGCTGGGCCAGGTTGCGCACTTCGGACGCCACGACGGCAAAGCCGCGGCCCTGCTCGCCGGCACGGGCCGCTTCCACGGCCGCATTCAGGGCCAGGATGTTCGTCTGGAAGGCGATACCGTCGATGACGCTGATGATGTCGACGATCTTGTTCGACGACGCGTTGATCGATTCCATCGTGCCCACCACCTGCGCCACGACTTCGCCGCCCTTGACGGCCACTTGCGCGGCCGAGGCCGCCAGCTGGTTCGCCTGGCGCGCATTGTCCGCATTCTGTTTCACGGTGCTGGTCAGCTCTTCCATCGACGAGGCTGTTTCCTCCAGGGAACCGGCCTGCTCTTCCGTGCGGGAAGACAGGTCCTGGTTGCCGGCGGCAATCTGCGTCGACGAGGTCGCGATGCTGTCCGTGCCGCTGCGCACTTCGCCGACGATGTTGAGCAGGCTCGTGTTCATGTCCTTCAGGGCCAACAGCAGTTGCCCCGTTTCATCCTTGGCGCTGGCGTCGATCTGCGCCGTCAAATCGCCATCGGCCACCTTGCGGGCGATGTCCACGGCCGTGCGCAGGGGACGTACGATGCCCATCGTCAACAGCCAGGCGCAGACGACGCCAAAGCCCAGCGCCAGCACAGCCAGGGTCAGCAGCAAGTTGCGGCTGGTATTGGCGACGGTGTCGATCTCGCGCGCCGTCGTATCGATGCTGGCGCGCTGGTGCTGCAGCATGTCGTTGACCACTTTCAGGTATTTCGTCGAACCGGGCACGAAAATGCCCTGGAACGCCTGTTCCGCTTCCGCTTCATGTCCATCCGCCTTCAGCTTCGACACTTGCGCGCGTGAATCGAGGTAAACCTTGCGCTGTTCGCTCACCAGGCGGAACAGTTCCTTTTCTTCCGGGCTGGAAATCAAGGCTTCGATTTTCTTTTGCAGTTCGCCCGAGACGACGGACGACTGTTTCGCCTCTTCCGCAAAATACGCGCCCAAGGTCGTGTCGCTGCTGCGCGCGATGGCCGTGGTGCGGCGCACGCCGCTGTCGATCTTGGAATACCAGTCGGAAATATAGCGTTCCTTCGCCAGCGGCAGCTCCATCATGGTGCGCGTGGCCGTGGCCACGTCGTGCAAGCGCCACACGCTGATGCCCGTGATGAGCATGGAAAACAGCAAAATCACGGCAAAACCCAGGCCGAGGCGCACACCAATACTGACGTTTCTTAACAAATTCATGTGAATATCCTAAAAAAGCGGAACCAGACTATATAAAAGGGGGACAGCAGAAAGCGGCCGCACGGGGCGGCCACGACGGCATCAGCGTGTGCCGATGCGCAAGGCGGTTTGCGGTACGGCCGGGCGTTTCAGCGCGTGTGTTACACCGTTCGCACCGCTGTGGCCATGCAGTTTAAAGACGCTGACGACTTGCGCCAGGTTATGCGCCTGGTGCTGCATCGATTCGGCCGCCGCCGCCGACTCTTCCACCAGCGCCGCATTCTGCTGCGTCACGGCATCCATCTGGCCGATGGCGCGGTTGATCTCGTCGATGCCCACGCTTTGCTCGCTGCTCGCTGCCGTGATTTCCGTGATGATGTCGCTCACGCGCTGCACGCTGTCGACGATGTCGTTCATGGTCGAGCCGGCTTGCGCCACCAGCATGCTGCCCGCGTTGACTTGCTCCACGGAAGCACCGATCAGCGTCTTGATCTCTTTCGCGGCGCTGGCCGAGCGCTGGGCCAGGTTGCGCACTTCGGACGCCACGACGGCAAAGCCGCGGCCCTGCTCACCGGCACGGGCCGCTTCCACGGCCGCATTCAGGGCCAGGATGTTCGTCTGGAAGGCGATGCCGTCGATCACGCTGATGATGTCGACGATCTTGTTCGACGACGCGTTGATCGATTCCATCGTGCCCACCACCTGCGCCACGACTTCGCCGCCCTTGACGGCCACTTGCGCGGCCGAGGCCGCCAGCTGGTTCGCCTGGCGCGCATTGTCCGCATTCTGCTTCACGGTGCTGGTCAGCTCTTCCATCGACGAGGCTGTTTCCTCCAGGGAACCGGCCTGCTCTTCCGTGCGGGAAGACAGGTCCTGGTTGCCGGCGGCAATCTGCGTCGACGAGGTCGCGATGCTGTCCGTACCGCTGCGCACTTCGCCGACGATGTTGAGCAGGCTCGTGTTCATGTCCTTCAGGGCCAACAGCAGTTGCCCCGTTTCATCCTTGGCGCTGGCATCGATCTGCGCCGTCAAGTCGCCATCGGCCACCTTGCGGGCGATGTCCACGGCCGTGCGCAGGGGGCGCACGATGCCCATCGTCAAGACCCAGGCGCAGACGACGCCAAAAGCCAGCGCCAGCACGGCCAGCACCAGCATCAGGTTGCGGCTGGTATTGGCCACGGCGTCGATCTCGCGCGCCGTCGTGTCGATGCTGGCGCGCTGGTGTTCCAGCAATTCCTGCACCATCTTCTGGTACTTGGCGGCGGCCGGCACGAAGGTCTTTTCAAACACGTCATTGGCGGCATCGACCTGCGCTTCACCCTTGAGCTTGTAGACCTGGTCGCGCGAACCGATATATACCTTGCGCTGTTCCAGCAAGCCCGCGAACATGGCTTTTTCTTCCGGCTTGTCGATCAGCGCCTCGATCTTCTTTTGCAGTTCGGCCGAGCTGGCCGACGAGACTTTCGATTCTTCGGCGAAATAGCCACTGAGCGAAGTGTCGCTGCTGCGGGCAATGGCGATGGTGCGGCGTACGGCGCTGTCGATGCGGCCATACCAGTCGGAAATATAGCGTTCCTTCGCCAGCGGCTGCTCCATCATGACGCGCGTGGCGCTGGCCACGTCGTGCAGGCGCCAGACGCTGATGCCCGTAATGAGCATGGAAAACAGCAAAATCACGGCAAAACCGAGTCCGAGGCGGACACCGATGCTGACGTTGCGTAATACATTCATGTGACTATCCTAAAAAGCCCTGCCGTCAACCTGAGACAAGCTGACGATCTCGCTCATGGGCGGGCGCTGGCTGGCCGCTGTCGCGAATTGGCGTAAAAAGTGAAACGAAAGTGAAACTGGCGCACGGTTCGGCTGAACCGTGCGCCAGGAAAGGTGCTAGCGTGCACCTTGCAGAAAAAGCAAACAATGCTTGGGGTCAATTGTTTCCGACAAACTTGATCTAAATGACCTTCAGCAAGAACTTAGGCAGCAAGCTTCTCGATCAGGCCCATGTCGGCGCTGGACATCAGCTGGTCGATATCGACCAGGATCAGCATGCGTTCGTCGATGGTGCCCAGGCCGATCACATATTCCGTATTGATCGAACGGCCCATGTCAGGCGCCGGCTTGATCTGTTCCGGCATCAGGGTGGTGACATCGGAGACGCGGTCGACGACCATGCCGACGACGCGGTTGCCGATATTGAGGATGATGACGACGGTAAACTGGTCGTAGCTGGGCGTGCCCAGGTTGAACTTGATGCGCATGTCGACGATCGGCACGATGATGCCGCGCAGGTTGACCACGCCCTTGACGAACTCGGGCGCGTTGGCGATGCGGGTCGGCGTTTCATAGCTGCGGATTTCGCTGACTTTCTGGATGTCGATGCCATACTCTTCCTGGCCGAGGGTAAAGGCCAGGTATTCGGCAGCCTTGGCAACGGTGGCGCCAGTGTCGCTGGAATTGGTGTTCATGATGATCCTTTCGTTAACTCGCCTGGGGCGCAGACCAAGGCACGCTGCGCGCAACCTTGGACGTGACGCGCCATGCACGATGGAATGGCCGCCACTGCTATGTTTTTGCAAATACTTTCTCGCAATTAGCTTATGCTTCTAATTTCCGTGCGGCAATGTTACCCCATGTAAATTTTACATGCACTAAAAAAGAGCGGCCGTCTGATTTTGGCTTTTCAAAAATGCAATTTATGTGGCGAATACGGCACGCCGCAGCGTCACGCTCCCCGCCGCACGGGGCGGCGTTTTATGCCACACTGGCGGCCCCTGCTTTTTATGACTTTGAACCATGGATTCTTTGCTTTCTCAATGGCAGCCACGCCTGCTGGCGCTGGCCGCGGCCGGCCTGGGCGATGACGGCGCCCACGACATCAACCACCTGCACCGCGTCTGGCGCAACGCCAGCGTCCTGCTGCAGGAGCATGCGCAGGCCGACGCCCTCACCGTGATGGCCGCCTGCTATCTGCACGACCTCGTCAACCTGCCGAAAAACCACCCCGAGCGCCACCTGGCCTCGCGCCAGGCAGCCACCCTCGCTTGCCGCCAGCTGGCCGAACTGGACTTCCCGGCAGAAAAATTGGCTGGCGTGGCCCACGCCATCGAGACGCACAGTTTTTCCGCCAACTTGCCGCCGCACACGCTCGAAGCGCAGATCGTGCAGGATGCCGACCGCATCGACGCGCTGGGCGCCGTCGGACTGGCGCGCCTGTTCTATACGGCGGCGCGCATGGATAGCGCGCTGGCGCACGGCACGGATCCGCTGGCCCGGCATCGCGAACTCGACGACAAGGCGTATGCGCTCGACCATATCGTCACCAAGCTCGACAAGCTGCCCGGCAAGATGCAGACGGCGGCCGGCCGCGCGCTGGCTGAACGGCGCCTGGCCGTGCTGACGGATTTCCGCGCCGCCTTTGCCGACGAATGGGGAGTTGCGCTCTGACATGGGTGGCGATAGCCAGTCTGGTCCACGCTGTCTATAATGCAAGCCTCAGCTATTGCGCCGCGCCAGCAGAAAACTGCAGCGCGCTGGCGCTTTGCCAACGCGCCGAAAGCATGCATGTCCGATAAAACCAGCCCCGACGGCCATTCCCCGTCCAACGACGCGCCCGCGCGCGCCGGCAACCTCAATTTCATCCTCGTCTGCGTCTTCATCGACATGCTGGGCATCGGCCTGGTGGTACCCGTACTGCCCATCCTGATCGGCGACTTTGTCGACGGCAAGGATGCGCAGGCGTTCTGGTACGGCATCATGGCGGCCGTCTTCGGCTTGCTGCAGTTCATCTTCATGCCCATGCTGGGCGCCATCAGCGACCGCGTGGGACGCCGTCCCGTGCTGCTGTACTCGATGGCCGGCATGGGCATCAATTTCCTCGCCACGGGCTGGGCGCCGAACCTGGCTTGCCTGTTCATCGGCCGCATCATCGGCGGCGTCTCGTCGGCCAGCATGTCGGTCGCGTCCGCCTACGCCTCCGATATTTCCACCCACGATAACCGCGCCAAGAGCTTCGGCAAGATCGGCGCCGCCTTCGGTCTGGGCTTCATCTGCGGCCCCATGCTGGGCGGCCTGCTGGGCGAGATCAACCTGCGCCTGCCGTTTTACGTGGCGGCCGGCCTGTCAGCGGCCAATTTCATCTATGGCTATTTCTGCGTGCCCGAATCGCTGCGGCCCGGTCCCCGCGCGCCCTTTACTTTGGCGCGCATCAATCCGTTCGCCGCCCTGATAAAACTGGTGCGCCGCGTGGAGATCCGCGGCCTGGTGCTGGCCTTCGGCCTGATGACGTTTGCACAAATGATGCTCAACACCACCTGGGTGCTGTACACGCATTTCCGCTTCGACTGGACGCCGCGCCAGAACGGCATCGCCATGTTCTGCGTGGGCCTGTGCGCGGCCGTCGTGCAGGCGGGCTTGCTGGGCATCCTCATCAAGCGTTTCGGTGAAGTGCGTTTGTCCTTGCTGGGCATGGCGTCTGGCGCCCTCACCTACCTGCTGTACGGCCTGGCCACGCAAGGCTGGATGATGTATGCGTTGATCCTGTGCAACCTGCTGGCCTTTGCCGCCGGCCCAGCACTGCAAGGCATCATCTCGAAATCATCGAACGCCGGCGAACAGGGCGAACTGATGGGCTCCCTGCAATCGATCAGCAGCCTGGGCATCATCTTCATGCCTTTGCTCGGCAGCATGATCCTCGGCGAGGTGAGCCACTTGCCGCCGCAGGACTGGCGCATCGGCAGCACCTTCTATCTGTGCGCCATCATGCAAACCCTGGGCATCGTGGTGGCCTGGCGCTACTTCCAGGCGCAGCGCCAGGCAAGACTTGTGGTTTCCACCACAAAGTAGTCAGCGGGATAATATTGCATTTGAGAAATAGATCGGCGAGAATGGGATAATCAAGCGGACGTTGCCGACGCCCGCGATTCGATGGTGAGCAAGGATGGGTATGACTGACTTTTATTCCAGCGCCTGGCGCCGGACCATGGCCATGCTGGCGCTGGCGCTGCCGGCCCTGGCGGGCGCGCAATGCTCGCGCGACATCCAGGTGCCCGTCTCGGCCATCGGCGCCAGCGTGGTGGTCAATGGCGCCGCCATCGGCGGCATCTACCCCGACTTGCTGCGCAGCATGGGCGCCAAGCTCGGCTGTAATTTCATCTTCACGGCCGTGCCCCGCGCGCGCCTGGAGGCGATGTTCGAGGCGGGCAAGGCCGACATGCTGATACCCGCCAGCAGCACGCCGCGGCGCGACCAGCACGGCCTGTTCATCCCCCTGATGGGCAGCCGGCCTCTGCTGATCTCGCTGCAAGGCACGCGCACGCCCATCAACACCATGCAGGAACTGATCGAGCGGCGCGACTTGCGCGTGGCGCTCGTGCGCGGCTACGACTATGGCGTGTCCTACCAGGCGCTGGCCAAGGAGCTGAGCGGCCAGGGCCGCCTGTTCTACGAAGTCGACGCGCTGTCCGTGGCGCGCCTGATGCAAAGCGGCTTCATCGACGCCACCATCATGAGCCCCACCATCCTCGCCGGCGTGGCGCAAAACGATGCGCGCGTGTACGGCCTGGCCGACCGCCTGCGCCTGGAAGCCTTGCCGGAATTGCCGTGGGGCATGAGCGGCGTCTACCTGTCGCGCAAGTCGCTGACGGCGGATGACCAGGCGGCCCTGCGCGAACTGCTGGAAAAAGCCAGCCGCTCGGGCTCCCTGATGGAAAGCTTCCAGCGCCATCACCGCCAGGAACTGTTGTCGCAGAGCATACGCCCGCGCTAAGGCCTGCATGTCCGGTCTCGTCGTCGCCGTCGTCCTGTTTGCCGCCCTGCTGCATGCCAGCTGGAACGCCATCGTCAAGTCGGGCAAGGATACCTTTCTCACCACCGTGCTCGTCTCCGTGGGCGCGGCCCTGATCTCGCTGGCAATCCTGCCCTTCGTCGATGCTCCCGCGCCCGCCAGCTGGCCCTACTTGGCCGCCTCGGCCGTGGCGCAGCTCGCCTATTATTCTCTGCTGGCGGCCGCCTACCAGGCCGGCGACATGAGCCATGCCTACCCGCTGATGCGCGGCAGCGCGCCGCTGATCGTGGCGCTGGCCAGCTGGCCGCTGATCGGCGAGCGCCTGTCTTCCATGCAGATGGGCGCCATCGCCTGCATCTGCGCGGGCATCTTCGGCCTGTATGTTGCCGCGCGCCGGCCCGCCACGGCCATCGCCGCGAAAAACACGGGACGCGCCACCGCCTTTGCGCTGGGCAACGCCTGCGTCATCGCCAGCTATACCCTGATCGACGGCATCGGCGTGCGCCTGTCCGGCGCGCCGGCCGCCTACACCATGTGGATTTTTGTCTTGAACGGTACGGGACTGCTGCTATGGACGGTGCTGCGCCGCCGCGCCGGCCTGCTGGCCTATGCGCAAACCCAATGGCATCTGGCCGCCTTTGGCGGTTTCGGCACCCTGGCCTCGTATGGACTGGCCCTGTGGGCCATGACGCAGGCACCCGTGGCGGCCATCGCGGCCCTGCGCGAAACATCGATCCTGTTCGCCATCGCCATTGCGGCCCTGTTCCTGCGCGAAAAGATCAGCCCCCGCCGCTATGTGGCCATCGGCCTGATCGCGGCGGGCGCCATCCTCATGCGCATGGGCTAGCGGGCGTCGAGCGGCGCGATCGGCAACTCGATCGCGCTGGCCGCCCCTGCCGCGTGGTACACGCGCTGCGTCGCCTTTCTATAATGGCCTGGGTCGGCCAGGAAGATGTTAGGCACGTAGTTTTGCGGGTTGCGGTCGTACAGGGGGAACCAGCTCGACTGCACTTGCACGGCAATGCGGTGACCGGGCAGGAAGACGTGATTCGCGTTCGGCAAGGCGAAGCGGTAGCGCTCCACTTTGCCCGCCGGTATCGGCGTCGGGTGCTCGAAGCTGTCGCGGTAGCGCCCGCGGAAGATATCCATGGCCACGCCCAGCTGGTAGCCGCCCATGGCCGGCTGCGACGGCACTTCGTCCGGATACACGTCGATCAGTTTCACCACCCAGTCCGCATCCGTGCCGCTGGTGGCGGCGAACAGGTTGACCATCGGTGCGCCGGCGATGCGCACGGCCGTTTTCAACGGTTCCGAAACATAGCTGAGCACGTCCGTGCGGTCCGCATAGCCGCGCTGGTCGCTGACCAGCCATGGCTTCCACACGTCGGCATCGCTCAGGCGCACGGGACGGGGCACGAAAGGCACGGGCTTGGCCGGATCGGCCACGTATTCGTCGAACGCGCCTTCCGCCGCCTCCGCAGCGCCCGATGGCGCCGCAAAGCCCAGCCTGGAACCGTCCTGCAGGTAGATCGGCGTCAGCTTCGTGTCGCAGGTCTCGCAAGCCAGCGGCCACTGCTGCAGGCGCTGCCACTGGTTGGTGCCGCTCTGGTAGGACACGACGGGCGCCGTGTTCGCTTCCGGCGCGCCATCCTTCAGGTATTGATTGAGGAATGGCTGCATGACTTTTTCGCGGAACTGGCGTGCCGTATCGCCGTCAAACTTCAGGGCGCCCAGGCTGGAGCCTTCATAGTTGACGCCGCTATGGCGCCACGGGCCGATGGCCAGGTAATTGAGGTTGTTGTGCTTGTCGCGCCCTTCCATCGCCGTATAGGTGGCATAGGGGCCATAGATGTCTTCCTGGTCCCACTGCCCCACCACGTGCATGGTGGGCACGATCAGCGGACGCTTGGCGAGGATTTTATCGAGCGCCTGTTCCTGCCAGTAACTGTCGTAGGCCGGATGCTCGAACAGCTTTTTCGTGTAGGTCAGCTTGTCGATGCCGAATTTCTTCGCGAAATCACCGGCCGAGCCGATGCGCAGATACGCGTCGTAGTCGTCGTAGACGCCCAGCACGGGCGCCTCGCCGCTGCCGCGCACGCTCGTCTGCCACGCCAGATAAGACAGGCTCGGCATGCGGAAGGCGCCGTTATGGAACCAGTCGTCGCCGCGCCAGCCATCGACCATGGCGCTCATGGGAATGGCCACCTTCAGCGCCGGATGCGGGTCGACCAGGGCCATCAGTACCGTATGCCCTTCGTACGAGGAACCGAGCATGCCCACCTTGCCATTGCTTTCCGGTACATTTTTCACCAGCCAATCGATGGTGTCCCATGCATCGGTCACGTTATCGACCTTGGTATTGTTCAGCGGGCCGCGCACGGGGCGCGTCATCACGTAATCGCCTTCCGAGCCATGCTTGCCGCGCACGTCCTGGAACACGCGGATGTAGCCGTTTTCCACCAGGGTATCGTCGCCCTGCGGCAAGGTGGCCAGCATGCTGGCGCTGGTGGCGCGCTGCGCGCGGCGGGCCGCGTTGTACGGCGTGCGCGTGAGCATGATCGGCGCCCGCTTGGCGTCCTTCGGCACGACGATCACCGTGTACAGCTTGACGCCGTCGCGCATGGGGATCATCACCACGCGCTTGACGTAATCATTCATATCGGGCATCACCAGCCTGGCGCCGATATCGGGCGCCATCGGCGGCGTTTGCGCCAGCACGGGCGCGGCAAACAGGGAACTCATAACCAGGGCCAGGCCGGTGAGCCGGACGGGGGACGACACGCGCATACTGTTCTCCAATGATTCATGCCACGCAAAAGTGGCCGAACGGCAATAGTACCCGGAAAGCAAGTTCCGCAGTAGGCTAGCCTCTGACGCGGCGCAGCAGATATATGGGCACGCAACTTGACAGAACGCGCCCGAACTGCAACCATATCGCCATGAAATTTATCCCGTCACAACACGCCTGCTTGAATTGGTGGTCCCGCTCACTTTCGCGCGGCCACTCTATAGTGATGTGAATTTGATCCACGCCGCCTCGATCGGTGGCGTAACAGGCTCAGCCTGGATCATCCCCGATGCAGGCGGCTCAAAAGGAAACTTGATGAGCTTGCCTAACACCCCCGATACCCCCGACACCGACAACGCCCCGGCAGCACCGCTGTCCGCCGCCGCCATCGCGTCGCAATCCGTGATCCTGACAGGCGACCGCCCCACCGGCCCCCTGCACCTGGGCCACTACGTGGGCAGCCTGCGCGACCGCGTCGCCTACCAGAACAGCTACAAGCAATTCATCATGCTGGCCGACGCGCAGGCGCTGACGGACAATATGGACGACATCGACAAGGTGCACCGCAACGTCGTCGAAGTGGCGCTCGACTACCTGGCCGTCGGCATCGACCCGAGCAAGACCACGGTCTTCATCCAGTCGCAGATCCCGGAACTGGCCGAGCTGACCTTTTACTACCTGAACATCGTCACCGTGGCGCGCCTCGAGCGCAATCCCACCGTCAAGGAAGAAATCCGCCTGCGCGGCTTCGAGCGCGACATTCCGGCCGGTTTCCTGACCTACCCGGCCAGCCAGGCGGCCGACATCACGGCCTTCAAGGCGGGCGTGGTGCCCGTGGGCGAAGACCAGATCCCCATGATCGAGCAAACGAATGAAATCGTGCGCCGCTTCAACCGCATGTACAACCGTGAAGTGCTGATGGAATGCAAGGCGCTGGTGCCGGATATCGGCCGCCTGCCCGGCATCGACGGCAAGGCGAAGATGAGCAAGTCGCTGGGCAACACCATCAACCTGGGCGCGACCCCGGCCGAAATCACGGCCGCCGTGAAAAAGTCTACACCGACCCGCTGCACCTGCGCGTGGAAGACCCGGGTCACCTGGAAGGCAACATCGCGTTTACCTACCTGGACGCGTTCGATCCGGAAAAAGCGGCGCTGGCCGAAATGAAAGCCCATTACGTGCGCGGCGGCCTGGGCGACAGCATCGTCAAGAAGCGCCTGGACGTGGTCTTGCAGGAAATGCTGGCGCCGATCCGCGCCCGCCGCGAAGAGTTCGCAAAAGACAAGGGGCAGGTCATCCAGATGTTGAAAGAAGGCACTTTCAAGGCGCGCGAAGTGGCGGCCCGCACGGCCGATGAAGTCAAGTCGGCGCTGGGCCTGAATTACTTCTAATTACCATTTGCAAATAGCAAACTGATGCGCCCAGGCGGAGTCGGGTAAAATCCCGCTTCCGCCTGGGCGCAATTCGTTTGTCACCGTGGCACCAGCAATCCGTAGAAAAGACAACGCGCCATGACCGAGACCCCTATCGAACAGCTGCTGCGGCAGCATTTTTCCATCGATGCGCTGCAGCAGGCACCCGCGCCCTTGCAGCAGGCCCTGCGCATGCTGGGCGGCTGGCTGGCGGCCGAACGCGCCGAACCGTATCCGCACACGCCGTATGCGGAACTGCTGACGCAGCTGTCCGACATCAGCCCGCCCGCGCACGGCATGCCCGTGGCCGATTTCCTGCAGGAGCTGGACGCCACCGTGCTGGCCAATACGGCCCAGCTGAACCATCCGCAATACATCGGCCACATGACGCAGGCCTTGCCCTGGATCAGCGTGCTGGCCGAAGCGTTTACGGCCACCCTGAACCAGAACCAGGTCAAGATCGAGACGGCGTACGTGTCGACCCTGATCGAAAAGCAGATCCTGGGCTGGCTGCACCGCCAGGTGTACCAGCAGCCGGACGCCGTCTACGCGCAGGCCATGGCCGCCACCAGCGGCGCGCTGGGCAATGTCGTCAATGGCGGCACCATGGGCAACCTGACGGCGCTGGCCGTGGCACTGGAAAAACAATTGCCCGGCACGCGCAAACGCGGTCTGTTTGCCGCCATGCAAGAATCCGGCTACGCGGGACTGGCCGTGATCGGTTCGGCCCGCAGCCATTATTCCGTGAAAAAGGCGCTGGCGACCCTGGGCCTCGGCGAAAACGCCCTGCACCTGGTGGCCGTCGACCGCGACAACCGCATCGACGTCGCCGCGCTGGAAGCGACGATTGCCGACTTAAAGTCGCGCAAGATCAAGGTCGTCGCCATGATCGGCATCGCCGGCACGACGGAAACGGGCGCCATCGACCCGCTGGCCGCCATGGCGGCGATTGCCGCGCGGGAAAACATCTGGTTCCACGTGGATGCGGCCTGGGGCGGGGCCCTGCTGATTGCCGAACAGTACCGCGCCCTGTACGACGGCATCGCCCTGGCCGACTCCGTCGTCATCGACGGGCATAAATTGCTGTGGGTGCCGATGGCGCAAAGCATGGTGCTGTTCAAGGACAGCGCCAGCCTGAACCTGTTGAAGCACAACGCCAACTACATCCTGCGCGACAACTCGGGCGACCTGGGCCAGACGTCGCTGGAAGGCTCGCGCCGCTTCGATGCCTTGAAACTGTGGACCTCATTCAAGGTGCTGGGCGTGTCCGGCTACACGGCCCTGCTGCGGCAGGCGGCCACCTTGTCCGGCCAGTTGCAGGACTTGCTGGCAGACCAGCAGGATTTCGAACTCGTCACGCGCTCCGACACCTTCATTCTCACCTACCGCTACGTGCCCGCGCCCTTGCGCCAGCGCATGGAGACAATGCTGGCCGGCGGACAGGTTGAGGCGGCCACCGAGCTGAACAAGCAGCTGAACACCTTGAACGCCAAGCTGCAAAACCGCCAAAAGGCCGAAGGCCACAGCTTCGTGTCGCGCACGGTGCTCGAATCGACGCGCTACCCTGGCCCGACCAACGTGCTGCGCGTTGTCATGACGAATGTCAAGACACGCCCCCACCACCTGCGCGCCATCCTGGCCGAACAGCGGGCCATCGGCCAGGCGCTGGTGGCGGAACTGGGCCTGTAAGAAACACCCACCCATCACCCATGACTGGATGACCGATGCACCGCCTGAGCGCCCTCGCCGATCTGCTGCAGCATCTGTTGAAATGGCTGCTGCTGGCCTTTGTCGTGGCCGTCCTGGCCGGGTCGGCCTCGGCCGGCTTCCTGTTCGCCCTCGACTGGGCCACGCGTACGCGCCTGGCGCACACCTGGCTGATCTGGCTGCTGCCCATGGCGGGCTTTGCCGTCGGCTGGCTGTATCTGCGCTACGGCAGCAGTGTCGAGGGCGGTGCGAATCTGCTCATCGATGAAATCCACGATCCGAAAAAATCATCCCGCTGCGCATGGCGCCGCTGGTGCTGGGCGGCACCGTCATCTCGCATCTGTTCGGCGCCTCCGTCGGGCGCGAAGGCACGGCCGTGCAGATGGGCGGCGCGCTGGCCGACCAGCTCACGCGCATGTTTCGTCTGAACAATGAAGACCGCCGCATCATCCTGATGGCCGGCATCAGCGCCGGCTTTGCCTCCGTCTTCGGCACGCCGCTGGCGGGCGCCATCTTCGGCCTGGAAGTGCTGGCCATCGGCCGCCTGCGCTACGAAGCCATGCTGCCCTGCCTGGCTGCCGCCGTCATCGCCGACCAGGTGGGCTTGCTGTGGGGCGTCCAGCATACGCATTACGCCGTACCGCTGATTCCCGCCCTTTCAACCTGGACCTTGTGCGCCATGGTCATCGCGGGCGTGCTGTTCGGCATCACGGGCAAAGTATTCGCGCAAGCCACGCACGGCTTGAGCGGCTGGATGAAGCGCAAGATTGCCTATGCCCCGCTGCGCCCGCTGGCGGGCGGCGTCGCCGTCGCCGTCGCCGTGTGGCTACTGGGCACCGACAATTATATCGGCCTGGGCATCCCCACCATCGTCGACGCGCTCAAGGAACCGCTGCCCGCCTGGGATTTCCTCGGCAAGATGGCATTTACCATCGTCTCGCTGGGCACGGGATTCAAGGGCGGGGAAGTGACGCCATTGTTCTTCATCGGCGCCACCCTGGGCAATGCGCTGGGGCCGCTGCTGCACCAGCCCGTCACTCTGCTGGCCGCCATCGGCTTTGTCGCCGTCTTCGCGGGCGCCGCCAACACGCCGATCGCCTCGACCCTGATGGCCATGGAACTGTTCGGCGCCGAGATCGGCGTGTACGCGGCCATCGCCTGCGTCGTGGCCTACCTGTTTTCCGGCCACGCGGGCATTTACCGGGCGCAGCGGGGCGGCCATGCCAAACGCAGCGCCCGCAAGGAGCTTGAACCATGACCCAGAATATCTACGACAACGACGCCTTCTTCACGGCCTACAGCCAGCTGCCCCGCTCCATCGGCGGCCTCGGCAGCGCGCCCGAATGGCCGGCCATGCGCGCCCTGCTGCCCCAGTTGCAGGGAAAAAGCGTGCTCGACCTGGGCTGCGGCTATGGCTGGTTCTGCCGCTGGGCGGCAGAACAGGGCGCGGCGCGGGTGCTGGGCGTGGACGTGTCGGAAAAGATGCTGGCGCAGGCGAATGCCATGGGGACGCACGCGGCCGTCAGCTATGCGCGGCTGGACCTGGAACAACTGGCCTTGCCGCCCGCCGGCTACGACCTGATCTACAGCTCGCTGGCCTTGCACTACATCGCGGATTTCGCCACCTTGCTGGCCGCCATCCGCCACGGCTTGAAGCCCGGAGGCAAGCTGGTGTTTTCCATCGAGCACCCGATCTTCATGGCGCCGCGCCAGCCGGGCTGGCTGACGGATGGGCAAGGCCGAAAATGCTGGCCCGTCGACAGCTACCAGCAGCAGGGCCCGCGCGTGTCGGACTGGCTGGCGCCCGGCGTCATCAAACAGCACCGCACCCTGGGCACGACAATCAATGCACTGCTGCAAGCGGGTTTCCAGCTGGAGCATGTGGAAGAATGGGGGCCGAGCGACGAGCAGGTGGCGCAGCAGCCGGCCCTGGCGGAAGAGCGGGAACGGCCGATGCTGCTGCTGGTGGGCTGCAGCCTGCGCTAGTCCCGGGCCCGCTCGAACAATTTGCCCGCCAGTTCCTCGATATCGCCGCGCATGGCCAACGCTTCCAGCCATAGCGGCGGAATCGCCTGCGCGCCATAATACGCGCCGGCAAGCTGGCCGACGATGGCGCCGGTCGTATCGGCATCCTCCCCAAGTTGACTGCGCGCAATACCGCCGCTTCCAGCGATTCCACGCAATAGCCGCTGCCGCGTATCTGCTGCTCCGTCTTGGCGAGGAAACTGCCGCTGGCCAGCTCCACCAGCTTCGGTTCCGCAGGCCGGAACGCGATACGGTCCATCAGCGCGTCTTTCGCCGTGCCCGCCAGCGCGCCGCACAGCAAGGCGGCAAGCAGCTGGCAGCTTTCGACGGCTTCCGCCGCCGCGTGGATGGTGCGCGAACTGTTGGCAGCGCAGGCCCTGTTGTGTAAGGTTGGCTTGTGCAAAGTAGACACCATCATGGTTTTCCCTGGATTCCTGGCTGGCCACATTCATCCGGTTTCCACTGCCAGCACGGTGCGCCTGCCAGCACTGGCCATCGCGCCATAAGATCAGGCCTCGGTACGCCGCAGCGCCGCCCCGCCATGCAGGGCCAGCGGCATGGCCCTGGCCCAGCGGTTCGAGGACAGCGAAAACGTCAGTGCGCGCACCTGGTGATACCAGCCAGCGGGCACGTACAGCATGTCGCCCGGCTCGACGAGGCATTCGATCATGGCAGCCTGGCGCGCCAGGGGAAACGCTGGAAATCGGGCGCTTCCGGGTCGAAGGGCGAACCGAACAGGATGGCGTTCGCTTCGCTGGGATACAGGAAGGCATCGTGGTGCGGCGGCGACAGGAAGATACGCTTGCGTCCCCACACTTGCGCGAAGATATTGTCGTCGTAATCGCAATGCAGGGGCGTCACCGTGCCGGCCGGCCCCACCCAGAAGCGCGGCGGGCCCATCTTGTCGAAATACGTGGGCCAGTGGCACAGCCGGTTCAGTTCGCGCAATTCCAGGTTGCCCAGATACGGCGGCAACGCGTGCCCCCTTCTTCCACCAGGTCCAGATATTGCCCCATCGACATGTCCTGCATGGCGCGGTCGGCCGCGAACGCCGTGTTGATGTAGTCGCCCACCCGCGCACGCACGGGCACGTGGCTGAACTGCTCGCGCAAGACCTCTGGCCCCAATGCCGACAAGGGCCAGCGCCGCACCAGCCCGCGCATCAGGAAGGGCAAGCCCAGCGCGGCGCGCGCGCGGAAGGCGCCGGCATCCAGCATGGGCAGGCGCGGCACCTCGGCGATGGAGGGCAAACCGCGCGCCGCGCGCTTGATGGCCTCGCGCATGGCGTCGATGGACGTGACGCCACGCACCTGCGCATCCTTGTCTTCGCGCGCCTGCTTGCGCGCCAGGGCCGCTTCGGGCGAACTGAATTCTGCTGGCGGCCGGGGCGGCAGCGCGCGCGGTGCCGTGGAGGGCGGCAGACGCCCGGGGGCCGGTGAATTTTTCTCTACTGACATAAACCTTCTTTGCTATCGATGCCTTGCGCGGCAGGGGCCGGGCGTGCGCTATTTTAAGCGAATGCGGCCCGGCCGGTGCCGGCCAGCGCCAGCAGGACGGGAGCGATGCCGGCGGCGGGCAAACGCCAGTCCACGTCCACATGGGCCAGCGCGCTGTACGGCATCGATGGCGCTTGCGCCTCCCGTGGCTCCTGCACCAGCGCCTTGCCGCCACAGGCCTTGATGGCCCGCAAGCCCGCCGTGCCGTCGTCGAGGTAGCCGCTGAGGATCACGCCCACCACCGCCGGGCCGAAAGCGGCGGCCGCGCTGCGAAACAGCGGGTCGATGGCGGGACGCGTGTGATGTTCCATGGGACCCCGGGTCAGCTCGACCGTCGCCCGGCCAGCCAGCCTGGCGACGAGCATATGCCGGTCCGGCGGCGCCAGCAGGATGCAGCCGGCGCGCAAGGGTTCGCCCGTTACGGCAAAGCGCACGGGCAAGGCGGAGTTCTTGCCGAGGATGGCGGGCAGCACGCTCTTGCGCGCCCCCACGTGCATGACGGCCAGAATCGCCGCAGGGAAACTCGCCGGCAAGGCGGCAAAGATGGTGGACAGCGCATCCACGCCGCCCACGGAAGCACCGATGACGATCAGCGTTACCATGCCAAGCCTTTACGCCCACATCCAGCATGGATTCTGCGGCGCCTTGCATCACGATTCCGTGCGCCGTCTAACCCAGTATGTCACATCAGACACGCCCCCCACGACGCATCGACGCCTGGCAAAAGCGTCGCGAGCGGAAGGGAGAGGTGGCCGAGAAGCGCAACCGCACTGAAGTGCGGTGAGCATCGCAGGCTACCTATACCGACGCGCAGCAGCTTAGGCCAGGCGTCCTCAGACAGGGGTCTTGAAGATGGGATCGACGATAAACTGCTGCGCCTTGATGCGCAAGGTACGCTCCTCGTCCAGCTCGGCGCGCGTTTCGCCCAGCTCTTCGCGTTCCGCTTCCAGTTCCAGGCGCACGGCCGCCAGTTCCGTTTCCACGCGCGTCAGGCTTTCCAGCTTCAGCTGGGCCTGGATCAGTTCCGCGCGCGCCGCTTCGGCGGCCTCCTCCAGGCGGGGGATACCTTCGAGCTTGAATTGCGCCTTGGCCAGGTCCATGCGCGCCTGTTCGGCCGCCTCTTCCAGGCGCGGCAAGCCTTCCAGGCGCAGTTGCGCCTTGGCCAGGTCCGTGCGGGCCTGGTTCGCCACTTGCCGCTCGCGTTCGAGTTCCTCGCGCAAGGTTTCCAGTTCGCCCGCCTGCATGTCGAGCAACTCTTGCTGGCGCTCGTTTTCGCTGGCCAGGTCCATCAATTCCTGTTGATTGTCGTTCATCTCGGCTTCATGCGCGCTGTGGCTGGCGCTTAATTCCTGTCCTACATAATCGAGGATGGCTTGCTGCAGCACGGGCGACAGTTCGGCGGCGGCAGCGATCTGGCGCTGCGCACCCGCCTTGCGGCGCTGCAATAGCTTGCTGATGGTACCCAGGCAGGCGCCGTTGCCCAGCCGTTCGCGCAAGGCGCGCACCGTGATGGCCTGGCCTTCGCCCGCCATCGCTTCCATTGCCGCATTGATCTGTTCCGCGCTTACTTTTGCCATGTCGTCTGCTCTTGAATGTTGCCCAGGGCAATCTTGCCCAGGGGCATTATCTTATGTCAGCGGAGGCAAAGCGTAAAGTATTTCTCAATAGTAATTGCAATTGCACAACGGAAGCGCGAGAAAACATGCGGCCTGGCGTGTCTACTCTTCCAGCAAGCCGTTTTCCGTGAGCATATCCTGTACCAGTTCCAGGCGCAGCACGGGATTGTCCTGGCTCAGCAGGAGCTGTTTCTGCATGGCGCTCAGGGACAGCAGCTCGCACCAGCGGTTCGCCACCCAGCCGCACTCGTCGAGGCGGTACGGCGGCTGCAGGGGCATCTGTTCCGGCGGAATCTTTTGTTCCTGCAAGGTGCGGATCAGGGCGCCCAGCGCGTCGGCCACGTTCTGCTGCTCCTGGGGGATGGGGATGGTTTTGTCGGGCGGCAAGGTTTCAATCTGCGCCATCCACAAGCCGTGCTTCAGCTGTTCGCTGGAGACGATGTGGAAGCGCTGCATGCCCATGCATTTGATTTGCAGCAAGCCCGACAAGGGCGCGGCCCAGTCGATAACGCGCGCCAGCGTGCCCACGGGCGCCAGGGTTTCCAGCTGGCCCGGCTTGCGCACTTCCGCGCCGTCCAGCAACTGCACCACGCCGAACGGCTGCTCGCCCATGATGCACTGACGTATCATGTCCAGGTAGCGTACCTCGAAGATCTGCAGGGGCAGATAGCCGTCGGGATACAGCACCGTATTGAGCGGGAACAAAGGTATCGAGGTCATGGCGCATGATGGCACGAATGCGATATCCGTGCTGCGCGCCTTGCCCTGCCCGGCCAACTGCGCCGATTATTTGTAGAAGCGCCTTTTCTTGGCCCGCTCCGCCGCCTTCGGCGCCAGCACTTTCACGATCTTTTTCTGGATGGTGCCGCCGGCGGACGTGCCCGGCACGCGGTGTTCCGCCTCGAAACCGGGTTCCTCGTTGCGTTTGAGGGTTTGCCGCGTCAGCGCTTCCACGGCCGACAGCAATTCGACTTCGTCGGCGCAGACGAGGGAAATGGCTTCGCCCGAGGCGCCCGCGCGGCCCGTGCGGCCGATGCGGTGGATATAGTCTTCCGCCACGGTGGGCAAGTCGAAATTGACGACGACGGGCAACTGGTCGATATCGAGGCCACGGGCGGCCACGTCGGTAGCCACCAGCACTTGCACCTCGGCAGATTTGAAACGGGCCAGCGCGCGCAGGCGGTTCGGCTGGGTCTTGTCGCCGTGGATGGAATCGGCGCGCACGCCCTGCTCCAGCAAGGTGTTCACCAGCAGCTCGACGCCCTTGCGCGTCTTGACGAAGACGAGGACCTGGCCCCAGCGCTTTTTCTTCAGCAAGTGCAAGAACAGTTCCGGCTTGCGTTTCTTGTCGCACACGATCACCGACTGCTTCACGGCCTTCACCGTGCTGTTGCGCGCGCTGACTTCCACCGAAATCGGGTCTTTCAGCATGGTCTTCGCCATGGCGCGGATGGCGTCCGAGAACGTGGCAGAGAACAGCAGGGTCTGGCGCTGCTTGGGCATCGTCATCAGCAATATATCGAGTTCGCGCTCGAAGCCGAGGTCCAGCATGCGGTCCGCCTCGTCCAGCACCAGCGTCTGCACTTGCTCGAACTTGACGGCGCCCTGCGTCTGCAAGTCCAGCAAACGGCCCGGCGTGGCCACCAGCACGTCGAGGCCCTTGCGCAGCTTGCTGATCTGTGGCTCGATGGGCACGCCGCCATAGGCGACAAAGCTGCGCAGCGGCAAGTTGCCGCCATAGCTGCGGAAGCTGGCATAGACTTGCTCGGCCAGCTCGCGCGTGGGCACCAGCACCAGCACGCGCACGCATTGGGGCGCCACCACGCCTTCCAGGGTCAGGCGCTGCAGCAGCGGCACGGCAAAGCCGGCCGTCTTGCCCGTGCCCGTCTGGGCGGCGGCCATCAGGTCGCGCCCGGCCAGCACGGCCGGGATTGCCTGTGCCTGCACGGGCGTGGGCTTGGCATAGCCGAGCTCATCGAGTTTGCGGGCCAGGGGATCGATCAGGCCGAGGGAGGAAAACGTCATGGGGAAAGCAATCTTGGCAAATGAAAAGGCGGCGCGCACGGGCTGGCCGCGCGCGCAATTGCCGAGATTATAGGCCAGCGGGGATGCCGGCCGGGGTTTTCAGCGCGAGAACATCGCCATCAGAACTTCATTTCCAGGGTCGCGCGCGCCTGCGGCGAGCTCGGCGAGATGCTGTTGCGCACGATCGTGCCGCTGGCATCTGTATAGATGGTGTCGCTTTCGAAGTCTTGCGCCAGCAGGTTCGACACGGCCAGGCGCAGCTGGTTCTTCGCATCGAATTTCCACAGCGCATAAATGTCGACGTCGCGCCGCGGCGACGTATAGGCGCTCTGGCGCTCGGTGATGCGCACGGGGCCGCCGTTGCGGAAGTTGAAGCTGCCGCCCGTCGTCAGCATGCCGTCCGGCGTCTTGTAGTCGATGCCGAAATTGCCGCTGACGGGCGTTTGCTGGTCGAGCCGGTTATTCGGCCCCGGCACCTGCTCCACCTGCGACCAGTTGCGGCTGACGCTGGCGCGCAGGTCGATGGCCGGCACGGGCGCGGCCAGCACGGCGCGCAGCGGGAACTTCGCTTCCAGTTCCAGTGTCTGCGTATTCGCGCGGCCATCGTTGACGGGCGTGGAGACCCAGCGATCATTGATGAACAGCAAGCCCTGGCGCGTATAGCCATCGATGCGGCGGGCCGAGGCGCGCGCACTGAGCAAGGCGCCTTCGGCCCAGTAGTGCTCATATGAGGCATCGATGCCCAGCGCCAGCTCCGGTTTCAGGTAGGGATTGCCTTCGCGGTCGGGGTCCGTCTGGCTGTTATTCGTCGAGGTATTGCGGCGCGGAATCAGGCTCGCCGTGGGCTGCGCCTTGTAGGTGCGCGTCAGGGCCAGGCGCACCTGGTCGCCCTTGGTATCGGGCAACTTCCACAGGGTTTGCAGCAGCGGGCTCCACACGCTGGTGCGCTGGTTCACTTCGTCGTAGGTATCGCCCGCGCTGCGCGTATCGATGCCTTCCCAGCGCACGCCCGCATACATCGACCAGCGCGGCGTGATTTCCCATTCATCCTGCACGTACAGGGCCAGGCGCTGGATGGTGGCGTCGAAACCCTCGTCGCTGTTGACGGGCGGGCGCGCGCCCAAGGCCGCCAGCGCCGCTTCGCGCTGGCGGCGCGTTTCCTCGCGCTCCGTGTAGGCGCCATCCCAGCCCATCGACAGAGCATGGCCGGGCAGCAAGGGCGAGGAGTACTTGCCGGTGGAACTGACGCCGTTTTCCGTCGCCTTCACGCCCACCTTGCGCTCGAGCGCCAGGCCGCTGCCGTCGATAAAGCCCTGCTGCAGGCTGTCGGACGTGTTGCGGGCGGCCGAGGCGCCGATCTTCAGTTCCAGTTTGGCGCCGCCGGCCAGCTTGTGCATCCACGTCAGGTCGCTGCGGCCGAAGGCATTGTGGTTGCTGGAGCTGCCCGTGTTGGTGTCGTAATCGGGGCGCAAGCCCAGTTCTGTTTCCGCGCGGCTGAAATTGCGGTGGTTCGAGCGCCCGCCGTTGAAAAAGAATTGCGCCGTCACGTTATCGCCGTTGGCCAGCACCCAGTTCAGGCGCGGCGACAGATTGATGCCTTCCGGACGACCGTCGCCCGTGCCATTCGTGCGGCGCAGCAAGTTTTGCCGGCCGTCAGGCGCGTAGCCCAGTTCCAGTCCGGGATTGTCGTAGTGGTAATCGTAGCGGAACAGCGAGCCGGCCAGCGAATACGAGAAATTGCCGTCGCGGTCGGACAATTGCAGGTTCACGCTGGGCGAGAAGCTCACGTCGCTGCCCTGCACGCCCAGCTTGAGTTCGCGCTGCGCCGTCTTGACCGCTTTTTTCAGCACCACGTTGATGGTGCCGGCAATCGACTGGGTGCTGTATTCGGCGCTGGCCGCATGCAAAATCTCGATGCGTTCGATCACGTCGGGCGACAGGGTGTCGAGCGAAAAGCCGGCCGGCGCCCGCTCGCCGTTGAGCAATATCTGCGTGTAGCCGCTGCCCAGGCCCCGCATGCGGATTTCGCCGCCCGAACGCCCGGCCGCGCCGGACACGGTAATGCCGGGCAAGCGCTTGAGCACGTCGGTGACGTTCGTGTCGCCATACTTGAGGATTTCCTCGCTGCCCACGATCATCTTGCTGGCCGTATCGTCGCGGCGCGGATCGTAGCCGCTGCCCTTGACTTCGACCGTTTGCATGGCGGGCGCGGCGGTTTTATCGGCCTTCAGCGGCGCGGCGGCGGCACCGTCGGCGGCTGGCGTTTCGGATGGCTGGGCCTGGACATTCCAGGCGAGTAAAACGGCGGAACAAACAACGGTGAGGCGGAGGCAACGGCGTGGCATCATGACCTGGCTGAAAAAGTTGGCTGAATAAAAATGGCTAAAAACTAAAAAACCGGCCGCCATATTGTGCTGCAATTTTTTCCGAGCGACACAGTTTCCTGAAAATATTTCCTATGGCAAATTAAATTCGGTGGCAGACTGCGATACGCACCCTTGCATACGGCACATATCATTGCCTGCCACATCGCCGCTATAATGCGTTTTTCGCCGATTCCCATCACCCCGTCAAAGGCTTCCCATCGTGTCTGACCGTCTTGCCGTTTTGCCTCAATATCTGCTGCCCAAGGGAGCGTTGACCAACTTCGCCGGCCGCATCGCCGGTGCCAAGGGCGGCGCCATGACCACGCGGCTGATCCGCTGGTTCGTCGGCCGCTACAACGTCAACATGGATGAGGCGCTGGACCCGGACATCACGCACTACGCCAGCTTCAACGACTTTTTCACGCGCGCGCTGCGCCCTGATGCCCGCCCGCTGGCCAAGGCCGACTACGTCTGCCCCGTCGATGGCCGCATCAGCCAGTTCGGCACGATCGACAAGGACCAGATCTTCCAGGCCAAGGGCCACAACTTCAGCACCACGGCCCTGGTAGGCGGCGACGCGGCGCTGGCGGCCCAGTTCGAACACGGCAGCTTCGCCAACCTGTACCTGAGCCCGCGCGACTACCACCGCATCCACATGCCGTGCGACGGCCGTTTGACGCGCATGATTTATGTGCCCGGCGAATTATTCTCCGTCAACCCGACGACGGCGCGCGGCATTCCCGGCCTGTTCGCCCGCAACGAGCGCGTCGTCTGCGTATTCGACACGGCCAACGGCCCCTTCGTCATGACCCTGGTGGGCGCCACCATCGTCGGCAGCATGGCCACCGTCTGGCACGGCGTCGTCAACCCGCCCCGCACGGGCGAGATCCGCGACTGGAGCTATGCCAACGACAATGTGGTGCTGAAACAGGGCGAAGAGCTGGGCCGCTTCCTGCTCGGTTCCACCGTCGTGATGCTGTTCCCGAAAGACACCGTGCAATTCAACGCCAACTGGCAACCGGCCGGCCCCGTGCAGCTGGGCGAAGTCATGGGCAACGTGCCCAGGTAGATCCTCTGGACGCGCCTACACGGGCGCGTCGGTCCGGTACATTTCTTCCATCAAATCGAGAAACGCCCGCGTCTTGGCCGGCATCAAGCGCCGGCCGGGAAATACGGCCCAGCCCGTGACCAGCGGGAAACTCCACTCCGGCAGCACGCGCACCAGTTCCCCCGTCGCCACATAGGCCTTGGCGAAGCGGTCCGTGCTGGCCGCGATGCCCACGCCCGTGCAGGCCATGCGCACCAGCAATTCCGGCGAATTGGCCAGCAGGCGCACGGGCAAATCGCGCTCCCACGTCGTCTTGCCGCGAATCAAGGTCCAGTGCACGAGGCCATGCACGGCCCGTGGCAAGCTGAGCAGATCATGGCCATACAGATCGTCGGGATGCTCGGGCAAGCCGTGCACGCTCGTGTATTGCGGCGAGGCATACAGCGCCAGGGTACTGAAGGCCACGCGGCGCGCGGACAGGCTGGCGTCGTCGGGCAGGTTGCCCATGCGGATGGCCAGGTCGAAATTTTCCTCCAATAAATCCACGCGGCGCGCCGACAAGTCCAGTTCCAGCGAAATGGCCGGATAACGGCGCACGAACTCGGCCAGCACCTGGCGCATCAGCGCGTCGCCGAAGTCGGCCGGCATGGAAATGCGCAGCAAGCCGCTGGGCCCCGCCTGGCGGTGCTGCGCCAGCGCGCCGGCCGCCTCCGTTTCCTCGACCACCTTGCGCGCGTGCTCGAGCAAGCTGGCGCCAAATTCCGTCAGCGCCAGCTTGCGCGTGGTGCGCAGCAACAGCCGTTCGCCCAGCTTCGCTTCCAGCTGCGAGATGCGGCGCGACAGGGTCGACTTGGGCAAGTCCACGCGCACGGCGGCGCGCGAAAAACTGCCGCACTCGACGACGCGGGCGAACAGCAGCAAATCTCCGGGATCGATATCCATCGCTTACCTTTACAGTCAATTGTTCCATGAGTGGATTAATGTTATCCATTTTAACGGCTTCCGCATCAATTTTGGAATTGCTATAGTTCATCCATCGCAAGACACCTCACAACGGAGAAAACAAGATGAACATCCTGCAAATCAATTCCAGCGCCCGCAGCACCGGTTCCGCCTCGACCCGCCTGGCTGACGCCATCGTTGCCCGCGTGCAAGCCGCCAACCCCGGCGCTACCGTGGCGCGCCGCGACCTGGCTGCCCAACCGCACCCCGTGCTCGACGAGCCGACCCTGCAAGCGCTGTTCACGCCGGCCGACAAACGCACGCCGGAACAGGCAGCCCGCATCGCCCTGGACGACGCTTTGATTGCGCAAGTGCAAGCGGCTGACGTCATCGTCATCGGCGCGCCGATGTACAACTTCGGCATCACCGTGCAACTGAAAAGCTGGTTCGACGCGATTGCCCGCGCCAACGTCACCTTCAAGTACACGGAAAACGGCCCCGTGGGCCTCTTGGCCGGCAAGAAAGTCTACGTGGGACTGTCCCGCGGCGGCTTGCACCGCGACAGCGCCAACGATAGCCAGGTGCCTTACCTGAACACCATGTTCGGCTTCCTGGGCATGACCGACGTGCAGTACGTGTATTCGGAAGGCATGGGCATGGGCCCGGAAGCCGTCGCCAAGGCGCAAGCCCAGGCGGACGCCGAGATCAACGCCATTTTGGTGTAATTCCCAGCAGTGAATGGGGCGGCGCACTGGCGCCGTCCTGGCCTAGAGGAGAAAGCAATGAGCGACATCACCACCGTCAACAAGCCACGCGCCGTCGAGCGCGTGATCGCCGGCCAGGCCGTCATGGATGGCGCCGGCGTGAAGATCAACCGCGTGCTGACGCAGCAGTTGCAGCGCCGTCTCGACCCATTCTTGATGCTCGACAACTTTGCCAGCGACAAGCCGAACGACTATATCGCCGGTTTCCCCGAGCATCCGCACCGGGGTTTCGAGACGGTGTCGTACATGATCACGGGGCGCATGCGCCACAAGGACAGCGCTGGCCACGAAGGCTTGCTGAGCTCGGGCGGCGTGCAATGGATGACGGCCGGCAGCGGCGTGATCCACTCGGAAATGCCGGAGCAGGAAGAAGGCGTGATGGAAGGTTTTCAGCTGTGGCTGAACCTGCCCGCGCGCGACAAGATGCGCACGCCGTGGTACCGCGATTTCACGAGCAACGAAATCCCCCGCTACACGACGGACGCGGGCGTGGCCGTGCAAGTGATCGCAGGGACCAGCCATGGCGTGACGGGCGCCGTGCAGCGGGAGCTGACGGAACCGCTGTACCTCGATATCGACTTGCCTGCCGGCAGCAGTTTCGAGCAGCCCTTGCCACCAGGCCATAACGCCTTCCTGTACACCTTCCGCGGCGAAGTGCAGGTCGATGGCAAGGCCGTGCCCGCCCTGCGCATGGCCATCTTCGCCAATACGCCAGACAGCGACGGCGTGCGCATCGAAGCACCGGACGGCGGCCGCGTGATCCTCGTCGCCGGCCAGCCCTTGAACGAGCCCATCGCGCAGTATGGCCCGTTTGTCATGAATACCCAGGCGGAAGTATTCCAGGCCGTGCAGGACTTCCGCGAAGGCAAGTTTGGCGAGACGGCCGCGCAGTAAATGATGTATCTCAGCAAAAACCTGCAGTGCCTTTAGGCCTGCGGGTTTTTTGTCGTGCCGACTATGTTGTTGCTTTTCAATTACACTGACGGCAACCTCATTCAACAAAGCATTCCATGCAGCCGACGCACACCGAACACGACGCCACCCATTTGCACGCCCACCTGAAAGGCGACGCCAAGCACACCCACTCATTCGAGGGCCGCAGCCAGAGCATCCTCGCGTGGGCGCTGGGCCTGACCCTGTCGTTTGCCGGCATCGAGGTGGCGGCCGGCTTCCTGTCCAATTCGCTGGCGCTGATTTCCGACGCGGGCCACATGGTGACTGACGCGGCCGCGCTGGGCCTGGCCTTGCTGGCGCAGCTGATCGCGCGCCGCCCGCCGTCGCCGCGCCACTCGTTCGGCTTTGGCCGCGCCGAGGCGCTGGCCGCCTTCGTCAACGGCCTGGCCATGCTGTGCGTGGTGGGCTGGATCTGCTATGAAGCCGTGCTGCGCTTTTCCGCCCCGCAACCCGTCAAGGGCGGCATTGTCTTCGTCGTCGCCTTCATCGGCCTGGCGATCAACGTGGTGGTGGCGTGGGTGCTGTCGAAAGACAAGCAAAGCGTGAATACGCGGGCCGCCCTCGTGCACGTGATGGGTGACCTGCTCGGCTCGGTCGCCGCCATCGTCGCGGGCGCCGTGATTTACTTCACGGGCTGGATGCAGATCGACCCGCTGCTGTCCGTGCTGGTATCCCTGCTGATTCTGAAATCCACGTTTGGAGTATTGAAGGAGTCCTACCATTTCCTGATGGAAGGCGTGCCCATGCACATCGACTACGTCCAGGTGGGCGCGGACGTGGAACAAGTGGACGGCGTGATCGCCGTGCACGATCTGCATGTGTGGGACATGTCGCCGGGCCAGCCGGCCCTGATCGGCCACGTGGAAATCGAACACCTCGACCATTGGCCGAAGGTCTTGCGCGCGATCAAGAAAATGCTGCTGGCCAAGCATGGCATCGACCATATTACCCTGCAGCCGGAGACGGCGGCGATGGCGGGGCTGCATCAAGATGATCACAGCCATAGGAAGTTGACTTAAGGTCGCCAAGAAAGGCAGATGTTTGATGACGAATACCTCTCAGATTGAACACAAGGCAATCCTCAGAACACTTTGGTATCAAAAAGACGAGGCAAACACGGGCACACTTTCGCAAGCTGATCTTGTTCAGCGTACTGAACCAATGATCATCCTTGGCGAAGCTGGAATGGGGAAGTCCTATCTTCTTGAATGGCTGGCCACAAATTCAGCCTATGCACGCTGTACTGCTCGCCAACTCCTTAATCGTCATAATCCTCATACCCTTCTTGGCGATGCCAAAATTTTGTTAATTGACGCTTTAGATGAAGTGAGCACACAACAGGGTGGAGATGCAGTTGACCAAGTCCTTCAAAAGCTGGGAGAGCTTGGCTACCCGACTTTTGTATTGTCATGTCGTGTAGCGGATTGGCGTAGTGCTACTGGCCTGGCAGCTATTAACGAGCAATATGTAGAAAAACCACTTGAACTGCACCTTGAACCTTTCAATGATGATGATGCAGTCAATTTTCTTGGTTCTAGACTGGGAAACGATACAGCACAAAAAGTGATCGAGCATTTCAATGCGCGTAACCTGCAGGGCCTGCTCGGTAATCCACAAACACTAGAGCTAATAGTCAGAGTTGCTGATAAGGAAGATTTACCAGAGACGCGTAGTGAACTTTTCTCAAAAGCAATCGAAGTATTACGAGTTGAACATCAGGATAGCAAAGCGTCCTACCAACCCGCGGAGGAAGCCGGACTCAACGCTACTGGTGCAGCTTTTGCGGCATTAATCCTGACTGGTAGCGAAGCTTTGGTGCGGAAAGCAGCAGCGAACCTAAGCGAAGGAGAGCTACTACTTGCCGATATCTCTATTCTTCCGGGCACCAATGATATCCGGGCGATGCTATCAAGTAGACTATTCAAGGCGGACGGCGCAGACCGGTTCAGCTACTGGCATCGCCGGATCGGTGAATTCCTGGCTGCACATTGGCTGGCAAAGAACGCTAACACGCAACGCAAACGCAGACGTCTTCTTACTCTGTTTCACAGTCATGGTTTGGTACCTGCAAACCTTCGGGGACTTCATGCTTGGCTAGCGCGCGAACCCTCGCTTGCATTTCAAGTAATTGCGGCAGACCCTATGGGAGTCATCGAATATGGTGACGCCGATGACATCTCACTTGAACAAGCACGTGCCCTTATTAACGCCCTGCAACGCCTTGCTAGTGATAATCCTGATTTCCGCGACTGGGGTTCCTATTCGGTACGTGGGATCGTTCAATCAGAACTCCTCAGCGAGGTGCGCGAACTGATCACTCATCCTAAAACACCATTCGGTCTGCGTCTGCTTATACTTGAAGCGATGAAAGGAGCGAAGATTGCGTCTGATCTCACGAACGAACTACGTGCTCTCGTACTAGACGACAGCGCTTTTTTCGCAAATAGAAGCGCAGCAGCGGAGGCACTTGGGGGATTAGTAGTCGATGAAGATTGGGCAACTATCATACGAACTCTACACGCATATGGAAACGATCTCTCCGTTCGTCTAGCGATAGAAATAAGCGATGAAGTCGGCTATGCTCATTTAGATGACAGTTTGATTGTCGACCTAGTCATAAGCCATACACAGATCGACAATCGCACGATTGGTATCCTTCTACGTATGCAGCAACACTTACCGCTCTCACGTCTTGATGGAATTCTTGATCACCTTGCATCTGCAACGAAAGCACTAGGTAATCCACTCAATCCCCATACAATTTACGATATTGCCGATTTTGCCAATTATCTCATCGTAAGGCGCGTTAGCGCTGGCGGAGTATCGGCAGATAATCTCTGGTCGTGGCTAGATACATTTGATAGCTGGGTAGGGCATCAACTAACACATAAACAACAGTTAGATGAGCTTATTCGAAATGATGATTCTCTACGTCAATGCATCCAAAATCTCGTGCTGTTAGAAAAAGCAATGATGACTCTATCGAAAAAAGAGCATTTTCTCTGACCAGAAGAGCCCCAAGCCTTTTTCCGACATCTAGCGATGACGTTATTGCCTTGCTAAAAAACTCGATCCAGCCAACCGAAACGATCTGCGTTGGCGTGGAATCGTAAATCTTGCCATGTATATGGATGAGACTAGCGCCATAATCAAAGAGGCTGCACTGCCCTTCGCAGAACATAGGCCAGATTTGCAAGCTTGGATAAAAAACCCGAGTATCTCAATTAACTAAATTTCAGATCCACAACAAAAGACTAGAACTTCGACAATCGGCAAAGCACGCCAGAAAATACGCTGAACAACGTCAATATTTCACAGCTAAAATCGACCGTATTCGTTTGGGTGAAGGCGATATACTCATCCAACCAGCCAAAGCCTATCTCAACCTGTTCAGCGATCTCGACAAGTCGATCGCAGCTCATCAACGTATCGCGAATTGGCTCGGAGATGAAGTCGCTGATGCTGCGCGCAATGGTTTTGAGGTATTCCTAAAAAGAAACCCGCCATCTCCTACTGCCAAAGAAATTGCCGACTCACATGCACAAGGCCGGCATTGGGAATTGGCTTACGTCATAGTTGTAGCTCTTGCAGAACGCTTCCGGCAAGATATTAAGTTGGATGACCTTACTGATGAATGCTTAATGGCGGGATTTTTCGAATTACGCCGCAGCAAAACAGAAAAAGACGCAGGAATCGACGGTTTAGATGGAGCGCTGGAGGCAGCACTCCATAAACGTGGAGTATGGTGTGCCGCGATGCGACTGTATTATGAGCCTCAGTTTGTGGCGCGGCTCACCTATGTTGATGAACTCTATGCATTGATGCGGGATGAAAAAAATGCGATTGCCGCAGCCGATCTCGCAGACGATTGGTTGAGGCGCTTTCCAAAAATGCCGCACGCCCCCGAATTGGAACTGATTACCCGCCTCCTCCGCTCCGGAGATTTCGACAAATTACGTCACGCAAGAGAGCGATTTACAGAAATAAACGATGAAGAGCGCTGCCGTAACTGGTTTGCTACTGGCGTGCTAGTTGATTTCGAAAGAAATTTGACATGTCTTGAAAATTCCACGGTTGATCCAGAAGTGCTTTGGAATTTAAAAAACTGATCGGCGGGGCTTCTACTGATGGCGCCAATATCGCACTCAATTCCTCACAGTTAGAATGGATCATTAGAACCTTTCGTCCACTCTGGCCATTTGCCCATCGTCAGACTGGCGGCTTTGGTGGGAATAAAAATGCCTGGGATGCTAGCGATCAACTGACTTACCTTATTCGCCGCCTTGGTAATGATGCTAGCAGCGAAGCCAGTGCATCACTCCAACGTCTGAGAAATGCGCCGGATGATAGCTATACAGAAACAATCAAATCTATAGCCTCCGAGCAAGCACGAATCCGTGTCGAGGTTACCTATACAGCACCTACGCTTGACGCTATCAATGCAATCGTTCTCGATAGCGCACCTTCGAATGCCACCGATCTCCAATCCTTCATGATAGAAGAACTGTTAGTCGTGCAAGCAAAAATCAAGAGTGACGATGCAGAATCATGGCGGGGCTTCTATAACCACAACACCGCGTGCGATGAAGAGCGCTGCCGTGATCATCTGCTCGGGCTCCTGCGCCAAGGTTCAGAGGGAATAGTACTCGAACCAGAAACCCATATTGCCGCAGACAAAGAAGTCGACATCACCTGTTCGGTGGGATCGATACGTATCCCAATTGAAATTAAGGGGCAATGGCATCCCCAACTGTGGGTTGGCGCAGATGCTCAGCTTGATGCACTCTATACGCAAGATTGGCACGCAGATGGATGCGGTATTTATCTTGTGCTGTGGTTTGGAAAAGGACAGCCAGCAAACAAGACTCTCAAAAATCCAGGTAACCCCAGAGTCCCCCCTCAAAACCCTGAGGAGCTTCACCAGATGCTAACGGCCTCCAGCAGAGCCGCATCCGAAGGACGCGTCATAGTCTTTATACTTGATTTGACGCGTCCCTGAAAAGTTGCGGATTTACATGAATTGCCCCGCACTCAGTATGGGGCTCAAGTTCATCAATTTATTTATATTGGCCAATAAATCAGTCAATTTCCATGGCCGGATTCATTGGCAAATATTAATTGGGCTACGTCAAAGATTAACTGCGTCTTGCTTCCAGCACGCCACTCACATCCTTGATCACATTCAGCGCTTTTAATAACTGCGCCGTCGAGCTGATCTCGGCCGTAAACGTCATGCGGGCCTGGCCCTTGGCGCTTTGGGTGTTGACGCCGATCACGTTGATCTTTTCGCGCGAAAAGATTTCGGAGATGTCGCGCAGCAAGCCCTGGCGGTCGCCGGCCAGAATGAAGATGTCGACCGGATACACGGTATCGTGCCCGCCCGTGCTGCCCCATTCGGTAAAAATCACGCGCTCGGGCGACTTGGCGCGCATTTCCTCGAAGTTTTTACACGTGGCGCGGTGGATCGAGACGCCCTTGCCGCGCGTGACGAAACCGACGATGCTGTCCGGCGGCGCCGGCTTGCAGCACTTGGCCAGCACCGTCATCAAGCCTTCCGTACCGACCACCAGCACGCCGGACTTGGCGCCCTGCTCCACGCTGGAAGCGCGGCTCTTGCCCACCAGTACGGCGTCTTCCGGCACCACCACTTCGCCATTGTCGTGCAGCGCCTGCTCCACGTGGCGCAGGCTGAATTCATCCTTGCCCACCGACAGGAACAGCTCGTCGACCTTGGCAAAGCCCAGCTTTTGCGCCAGCGCCTCGAGGTTGACGGCCGTCTTGCCTTCGCGCTGCAGGGACTTTTCCACCAGCGCCCGGCCGTGGGCCAGGGTTTCCTGCATGTCGATGGCGTGGAACCAGGCGCGGATCTTCGAGCGCGTGCGCGTGCTGACGGCGTAGCCGGCGCTGAGCCAGTCGCGCGACGGCCCGGCCGTGCCCGGCGCGCCCTTGGCCGTGATGATTTCGCAGGTCTGGCCGTTCTTCAGCTGGGTATTCAGGGGCACCATGATGCCGTCGACCTTGGCGCCGCGGCAGCGGTGGCCCACGTCCGTGTGCAGGTGATAGGCAAAGTCGACGGGCGTGGCGCCCACGGGCAATTCCAGCACGCGCGCCTGCGGCGTCATGACGAAGATGCGGTCATCCAGGGTGGCGGATTTGAGCTTTTCCACCCATTCGCGCTGGATTTCTTCCTGGCCCACGACGGCATCGGCCACTTCCGTTTTCCACGCCAGCAACTGGCGCAGCCAGGCGATCTTTTCGTCGTATTTCTGCCCGGCAAAGTTCGAGCCGCCCTCTTCCTTGTAGCGCCAGTGCGCGGCCACGCCGTATTCGGCAAAGCTGTGCATTTCATTCGTGCGTATCTGCACTTCCAGCGGGCGGCCATCCTCGGCCGTCACCACCGTGTGCAGCGACTGATACCCATTCGGTTTCGGGCGCGAAATGTAATCGTCGAACTCTTTCGGGATGGGGGTCCAGATATTGTGGACCACGCCCAGCACCGTGTAGCAAGTTTTCACGTCGGCAACGATGACGCGGAAGGCGCGCACGTCGTACAGGGCCGTGAAATCGAGTTCCTTGCCGCGCATCTTGTTCCAGATGCTGTAAATGTGTTTCGGGCGGCCAAATACTTCCGCCTGGATACCGGCCGAAGCCAGTTCCGTCTGCAGGCGCAAAATCGCCGAGGACACGAAGCCCTCGCGCATCATGCGCTTTTCTTCCAGCATCTTGGCGATGCGTTTATACGCTTCCGGCTCGATGAAGCGGAACGATAAATCTTCCAGTTCCCACTTCAATTGCCAGATGCCGAGGCGGTTGGCCAGCGGCGCGTACAGATCCAGGGTTTCCTTGCCGTACTCGCGCGTCATTTCATTGAACAGCTTCAAGTCGGCAAAGTAGCGCAAGGTCGTCACGCAGGCGGCCAGGCGCACCAGCACGACACGCATGTCGGACGCCATTGCCAGCAACATCTTGCGCAAGGTTTCCACCTGGGCCACGGCTTGCTGCGCCGCATTCTTGCCGCGCCCGCCAGCGCCGCCGTGCTGCGCCTGGGTCAGCGCGCGCAGACGGATCAGCTGGCGCACGCCTGTTGCCAGGTCGCACACCTGCTTGCCGAAGCGCGGCTCGATGTCGGCCGCCGTGTCCGGTTCCAGCAAGGTCAGCTCGAACATCAGGCCCGCGATGCGCGTTTCCGCATCGCTGCGCAAAAACGCCAGGGTGGTGGCCACGCCGATGGCGAACTCCAGCGCGGAACGGCCGGCAAAGGTCTGCTTGTCGCCATATGCTTCGGTGGCATACGCGAGCGCATCCAGCACGCGCGCGCTGTCCGGCGCACTCAAGCCCTCTACCAGTTGTTCCGAGGTGGCGCTATTCGGGGCCGAGATGGAAACCATGTGATACCTTTAAACTTAACAACTCAATAACTGAATGACTTAGCGCTCTGCAGCGATGATGACGATTTCTACCAAGCAAGCCGGATTGGCCAGTTTCGCTTCCACCGTGGCGCGCGGCGGCGTGTGGCTTGATGCGACCCAGTCGTCCCACACTTCATTCATGCCGTCGAAATCCTTCATGTCGGCGATATAGATCTGGCACGACAGGATGCACGTCTTGTCGCTGCCCGCTTCCATCAGCAGACGGTCGACGTGGCCCAGCACTTCGCGCGTCTGGCCGACGATGCCTTGCGTGGTGTCTTCCGCGATCTGGCCCGCCAGGTAGATGGTGCTGTTGTGTATCGCTACTTCGGAGAGGCGTTTGCCTACGTGCAGTCGTGTAATTTCCATGCTTCTTCTTTCGGTTGTTTCAAAATCGGTACAGCGGTATCGCTTGATATCTGATTACTTGCCTAGCAAAAACTTGCGGGCGATGGCGATCTGGTCGTCGTGCACGAAAGTGGGCGCATGGCCCACGCCAGCGATCTCGACCAGCTGCGCCTTCGGGCCGCGGCCCAGCATGATCTGCGCCGTATCGTGCGACAGCAGATCGGATTCCGACCCGCGCACCAGCAAGGTGGGGCAGCGCACGGCATCATACGCGGCCCACAGCATGGCTTCGTCGCTGGCCGCCGATTCCGGCGTTGCCGAGCGGAACGGCATGGCCAGTCCCATATCATAGTGGCGGCGCCAATGGCCATCCTTGTCTTGCCGCAACACATCCACCGCCAGTTTATGCCATTCCGCGTCCGTGTGCGGGCCGAAGCTGGCGGACACGTCGCGCACAAACTTGGCGCCCTGCTCGAAGGTCTCGAAACGCAAGTCCTGGCCGATGTAGTCGCCGATGCGCTGCAAGGCTTCCGGCGCCAGGGTCGGGCCGATATCGTTCAGGACCAGCTTGCTGATCGGGCTGTCCGGCAGCGAAGCCAGGCCCAGGCCGATCAAGCCGCCCATCGAGGTGCCGAACCAGTCCACCGTCTGGCGCTCGCCATTGGCCAGCACGCGCGCCAGCAGGGTCACCATGTCGCTTACGTATTGCGGCACGCGGTAGAACTGGGGATTGGCCAGCCAGCCCGAGCGCCCGCGCCCCACCACGTCGGGGCAGATCACGCGGTAATCGCTGGCCATGGCGCGCGCCAGGTTGTCGAAGTCGTCCGCCACGCGCGTCACGCCGTGGGCGCAGACGAGCACGTTCGGATTGTCGGGTGCGCCCCACTCCTTGTACGACATGGTATGCAAGCCCGCGGGGGAGATGCATTGCACTGACTTGATGCTCGCTTCGATCATGCCGATTCCTTATTTGATATAAAAAGAGCACCGCTTCCTGCCTTCTGCCGGGTCTCCCGCGCGCGACGCTACGGCAGTGTAGCGCAGCGCGGGCAATGCTCCAAGCGCGCGCCTGAAATGCTGCGCCGCAGCACGCTGGCCATGGCGCAATACCCGATATAGCGAAACTGCATATCTGCGGTTATCCACAATTGAGCACGCCTGGCAATGGGCGGATGATTCGCAGCATCAACCCGCAAGAGGAGACCACTCGTGAAAAAACCATTCTATAAAATCCTGTACGTGCAGGTGCTGTTCGCCATCGTGGCTGGCGTGCTGCTGGGGGTGTTCTACCCATCGAACGCCGTCGACATGAAACCGCTGGGCGACGGCTTTATCAAACTGATCAAGATGATCATCGCCCCCGTGATCTTCTGTACCGTGGTCTCCGGCATCGCCGGCATGCAGGACGTCAAGAAAATCGGCCGCGTGGGCGGCAAGGCGCTGCTGTACTTCGAAGTGGTCTCCACCTTCGCACTGGCCATCGGCTTGCTGGTTGCCAATATCCTGAAACCGGGTGCCGGCTTCAACGCCGATCCGGCCCACCTGGACGCCAAGTCGATCGCGCAATACACGCACGCCGAAGGCATGACCACCGTCGACTTCCTGATGAACATCATCCCGAAGACCTTCGTCGATGCCTTCGCCAAGGGCGACATCCTGCAAGTGCTGTTGATCGCCATCCTGTTCGGCTTCTCGCTGTCCCTGCTGGGCGAGCGCGGCCGTCCGGTCACCAAGCTGATCGACGAGCTGTCGCATGCCATCTTTGGCATGGTCAACATCATCATGAAAGTCGCACCGATCGGCGCGTTCGGCGCGATGGCCTTTACCATCGGTAAATACGGCCTGGCGTCGCTGATTCCGCTGGCAAAACTGATGGGTTCGTTCTACCTGACCTGTTTCCTGTTCGTCTTCGTCGTGCTGGGCCTGATCGCCAAGTACACGGGCTTCTCCATCGGCCGCTTCCTGTTGTACATCAAGGAAGAACTGCTGATCGTGCTCGGCACCAGCTCGTCGGAATCGGCCCTGCCGGCCCTGATGAAGAAACTCGAGCGCCTGGGCTGCTCCAAGCCAGTCGTCGGTCTGGTCGTGCCGACCGGCTACTCGTTCAACCTGGACGGCACCAACATCTACATGACCATGGCCGCCCTGTTCGTGGCGCAGGCAACCAACACGGAACTGACGATCTGGCAAGAGCTCACCATCCTGGGCGTGGCGATGCTGACGTCGAAAGGCGCGTCCGGCATCACGGGCGCCGGCTTCATCACCCTGGCCGCCACCCTGGCCGTGGTGCCGACGATTCCCGTGGCCGGCATGGCGCTGATCCTGGGCATCGACCGCTTCATGAGCGAATGCCGCGCGCTGACCAACTTTGTCGGTAACGGCGTGGCCACCATCGTCGTGTCGAAATGGGAAAAGGAACTGGACATGGACAAGCTGCACAGCGAGTTGGCCCATCCCACCCACCCGGCCGACGACGCCTACGTTGCACCGAACGTGAACATCGTCAAGTAAGCCCGTCAAGCAAGCTGTACTCTCCATTGAAAAGCCCCGCAGAGCGATCTGCGGGGCTTTTTGCATGCGCGGGTTTTTTATTGCATCATCAACATATAGTAAATCATGCATCAATATTTTACTGGATGATCAATGAATAAAAACCATTACAGTACTGCTTACCGTTCGCCGCCAGGCTCCCGCATAATGACATTGCGTTGATGCAAGCCAGACACCGAACCATCCACCTTTGAATGGAGTACGCCATGTCCCTCTCGCCCGCCCTCTACGCCACCTGGTCCCCACGCTTGCTGGGCCTGCTGCGCATCATCCTCGGCTTCCTCTTCCTGCAGCATGGCACGGCCAAGCTGTTCGGCGCGCCGCACGTGGCCATGTTCGACGGCTTGCAACTGTTTTCCCTGATGGGTGCGGCCGGCGTCATCGAGTTGGTGGGCGGCACCCTGCTGCTGGTCGGCCTGTTCACGCGCCCCGTCGCCTTCATCCTGTCGGGCCAGATGGCTGCCGCCTACTTCATCGCGCATGCGCCGGCCGGCTTTTTGCCGATCCTGAACGGCGGCGAAATGGCCGTGATGTACTGCTTCACCTTCCTGTACTTCGCGGCAGCGGGCGCCGGCGCCTACAGCCTGGACGGGCTGCGCGGCAAGGCCGGCGCATAAAAAAGGGCGGACATCGCTGTCCGCCCTGCTTCGATACGACCATCTGCCTGCTTACACGGCGGAAACGTCCAGTTCCGCGCCCGTGGCCGCCTGCACCTGCTCCTTGGTCACGCCCGGCGCCAGTTCCACCAGCTTCAGGCCGTTTTCCGTCACGTCGATGACACCCAGGTCGCTGATGATGACATCGACCACGCCCACGCCCGTCAGCGGCAGGTCGCACTGCTTGAGCAGCTTGTGCGACGTCGTGCCATCCTTGGCCGTAGCCACGTGCTCCATCAGCACGACGACGCGCTTGACGCCGGCGACGAGGTCCATCGCGCCGCCCATGCCCTTGACCATCTTGCCTGGAATCATCCAGTTCGCCAGGTCGCCCTTTTCCGACACTTGCATGGCGCCCAGGATGGCCAGATTGATCTTGCCTCCACGAATCATGCCGAAGGAATCAGCCGAGCTGAAGTAGGCGGCGCCGGGCAAGGCCGTCACCGTCTGCTTGCCCGCGTTGATCAGGTCGGCATCGACCTCATCCTCGGTGGGAAACGGGCCGATGCCCAGCAAGCCGTTTTCCGACTGCAGGAATACTTCGATATTCTCCGGCACATAGTTGGCCACCAGGGTCGGCAAGCCGATGCCCAGGTTCACATAAAAGCCATCCTGCAATTCCTTTGCCGCGCGCGCGGCCATTTCGTCACGTGTCCAAGCCATTATTATCTCCCTCAATTTTCGTGGAACGCCTGTCCAAACCTACTGCGCGGCGCGCTTTGCGGCCTGCGATGCTCACCGTACTAAAGTACGGTTGCGCTTCTTAGCCACAAATCACTGCCGCTCGCTACGGTTTTGCCATGCGTAAATCTTCTATTTATTAGTCGGCGCGCACGGTGCGCTGCTCGATGCGTTTTTCCGGGTTCGCGTTGACCACGATGCGGTGCACGAAGATGCTCGGCGTGTGGACCTGGTCCGGATCGATCTCACCCACTTCGACCAGTTTTTCCACTTCGACGATGGTGATCTTGCCCGCCATGGCCACGTTCGGGTTGAAATTGCGCGCCGTTTTGCGATAGACCAAATTGCCCGCGCGGTCGGCCATGTAGGCTTTGACCAGCGCCACATCGGCCACCAGGCTGCGTTCCATCACGTATTGTTCGCCGTCGAATTCACGGATTTCCTTGCCATCGGCAACGATGGTGCCCACGCCCGTCTTGGTGAAGAAGGCGGGGATGCCGGCGCCGCCGGCGCGCAGCTTCTCGGCCAGGGTGCCTTGCGGCGTGAATTCCAGTTCCAGCTCGCCCGCCAGGTACTGGCGCGCGAATTCCTTGTTTTCACCCACATAGGAGGCGATCATTTTCTTGATCTGGCGCGTGGTCAGCAGCTGGCCCAGGCCGAAGCCGTCCACGCCGGCGTTGTTGGAAATGGCCGTCAGGCCCCTCACGCCCGAATCGCGCAAGGCGCCGATCAGGGCTTCGGGAATGCCGCACAGGCCGAAGCCGCCGACGGCGATGGTCTGGCCATCTTGGACGATACCGGCCAGCGCCGAGGCGGCGTCAGGATAAACTTTATTCATGGGTGTCCCTCTATCTTTTGTTAAGCTTTGGTCTTGAGTCCATGACTCAGGCAGCGACTCAGCATAAAATACGCGAGTGGAAAGTACAATACCGTAGAACTACCGGCGCCGTGCCGGCCATCCCCCTGTGAGAGTGATACGTATCAGATGAACGCCGCGTCAGCCATCGATTATGAAAGCATCTTCCTGCACGCGCCCGTGGGCATGTGCATGTCGGAAAACCGTATCATGCGCAGCTGCAACGAAGCGCTGGCAGCCATGTTCGGCTATGCGCGCGCCCAGCTCGACGACCAGTCCTTCGAAGTACTCTACCCCACGCACGACGAATTCCTGCGCACGGGTGACCGCATCATCCCCATCATGAACGCCAGGGGCCGCTATTCGGACGAGCGCATCATGCGCCGCAGTAATGGGGAATTGTTCTGGTGCCACGTCACGGGCCACGCCATGCTGCCGAACAAACCGCTGGGAGCGGGCATCTGGACGTTCGAGGATGTCAGCGAGAAACGTCCCGTGACGGCGGAGCTGACTCCGCGCGAGCGCGAAATCGCCGCCCTGCTGGTGGAAGGCAAGACCAGTAAGGTCATCGCCCGCCAGATCGACCTCAGCCCCCGCACGGTGGAAATGCACCGCGCCAAGCTGATGCGCAAGTTCGCCGCCTCGACGTCGTCCGAACTGGTACACAAGCTGGTGGGACTGCAGCTGCAGCGTTAGAAGGTACTCATTCCACCGTCTGCGGAAATGATCGCACCATTGATGAAGTGCGAATCCTCGCCCGCCAGCAACAGCAGCAGGCCGTCGAGGTCTTCCGGCTTGCCCGGGCGTTTATTTGGCAGCATCTCGATCAGCTTCTTGCCCTGCTCGGTGGCGAAATAATCTTCGTTGATCTCGGTGGAAATGTAACCGGGGCAGATGGCGTTGGTGTTGATGCCATATTTACCCCATTCCACGGCCATGGCGCGCGTCATGTGCACCATGCCCGCCTTGCTCATGCAGTACACGCCGATCTGCGGCAGCACCTGCAAGCCCGCCATCGAGGCGATATTGATGATGCGGTGCTGTTTCTTCGGATCGCCCTTGGCGCGCGCGATCATGCGTTTGGCCGTCTGCTGGGCCACGAAGAACGAACCGCGCAGGTTGGTGTCCATCACGAACGAGTAATCTTCGGGCGTGACGTCGACCAGGCGTTGCGTGGTGGAGACACCTGAATTGTTGACGAGGATATCGATGGGGCCCGCTTCCGTTTCCGCATGCGCGATGGCCGACTTGATGCTGGCGAAATCGGTCACGTCGAGCGACACCACGTGCGCGGCGCCGCCGTCCGCCTCGATTTCGGCGCGCAACTCCTTCAGGCGTTCGGTGCGGCGCGAGGCCAGCACGACCTGGGCGCCGGCCTGGGCCAGCACTTTCGCAAAGCGCGCGCCGAGGCCGCTCGATGCGCCGGTAATCAGGGCAATCTTGCCCTCGAAATTGACTTCTATGCCCACGAGCTACTCCTGTTTTATTTTAGATAACACTTTACGCCGTGCCGCCGGCACCGGGGCAAAATACCCTGCGCCGTACTTGAGCAAAGGTAAACGTCATCATTACACAAAATGGCCGGATTTAGATTGCGGCGAGGGGCAATGTCACGCAAAATGGCGCCAAAGTTGCAATCCTCGCCAAAAACAAGCACACTCGTGCTTAAATTTCCCCGAAGATTCCTCACCCACCCATTTAGTGACTAACAATCGAGACCATGACACAGCCTAATAACTTAGTTGAACAGTACGGACCGCGCGAGACCATGGAGTATGACGTGGTGATCGTCGGCGGCGGCCCCGCAGGCCTGGCGGCGGCGATCCGCCTGAAGCAGCTGGCCGCGGAAAAGAGCCAGGAGGTGTCCGTCTGCGTGCTGGAAAAAGGCGGCGAACTGGGCGCGCATATCCTGTCGGGCGCCATCATGGACCCGAAAGCGCTGACGGAACTGATTCCGAACTGGAAAGAACTGGGCGCGCCCCTGAACACCGAAGTGACGGAAGACCGCATCCTGTTCCTGACCGAAACGAAAGCCTATAAAACGCCAGGCTTCGCCGTGCCGGCCTGCTTTGAAAACCATGGCAACTACATCGTCTCGCTGGGCAACGTGGTGCGCTGGATGGGCCAGCAGGCGGAAAAACTGGGCGTGGAAATCTTCCCCGGCTTCCCGGCCGCGGAAATCCTCTACAACGACGACGGCTCCGTGAAGGGCGTGGCAACGGGCAATATGGGCGTCAAGCGCGACGGCGAGCCGGGTCCCGACTTCCAGCTGGGCATGGAATTGCACGCCAAGTACACCCTGTTCGCCGAAGGCGCGCGCGGCCACCTGGGCAAGCAATTGATGGCCAAGTATGACTTGAACGCCGGCAAGGATCCGCAATCGTACGGCATCGGCATCAAGGAATTGTGGGAAATCGACCCGGCCCAGCACAAGCCGGGCCTGGTGATCCACTCGAGCGGCTGGCCGCTGGACACGAAAACCTATGGCGGTTCCTTCCTGTACCACCTGGAAAACAACCAGGTCATGGTCGGCTACGTGGTGGGCCTGAACTACGAAAACCCCTACCTGTCGCCGTACGAGGAATTCCAGCGTTATAAAACGCATCCGGAAATCCGCAAGTTCTTCGAAGGCGGCAAGCGCATCTCGTACGGCGCGCGGGCGATCGCGGCCGGCGGCCTGCAATCGCTGCCGAAGCTGGTGTTTGCCGGCGGCGCGCTGATCGGCTGCGATGCGGGCTTTTTGAACATGAGCCGCATCAAGGGCAGCCACGCGGCCATCAAGAGCGGCATGCTGGCGGCGGACGCGGCCTTCGGCGCGCTGGGCGAGCAGCGCCAGCACGACGAACTGACGAGCTACCCTGTGGCATTCGAGAAATCCTGGCTGCATGAAGAACTGCACGTGGCGCGCAACGTCAAGCCATGGCTGTCGAAGGGTTTGTACCTGGGCAGCCTGATGACGGGCATCGACCAGCTGATCTTCCGCGGCAAGGCGCCGTGGACCCTGCACCACTCGCATGGCGACCACGAATGCCTGAAACCGGCGGCCCAGTCGAAACCGATCGTGTATCCGAAACCGGATGGCAAGCTGACCTTCGACAAGATGTCGTCCGTGTTCATCTCGAACACGAACCACGCGGAAGACCAGCCCATCCACCTGACCTTGAAGAACGCCAGCGTGCCCGTCGACGTCAACCTGGCCACGTATGCGGGTCCGGAAGCACGTTACTGTCCCGCCGGCGTGTACGAATTCGTGAAGAACGACGACGGCGCAGAGCGCCTGCAGATCAATGCGCAAAACTGCGTGCACTGCAAGACCTGCGACATCAAGGACCCCACGCAGAATATCGTGTGGGTGACACCGGAAGGCGGCGGCGGGCCGAACTATCCGAACATGTAAGCTCGTCGCGCGGCATGCCAGCGCAGCAGCGCTAGCGCTGCCGCGCTTCGGCTGCCGCGGTTTCTACAGATACTTGTCGCCCGCCTGGCGGCCGCGTACGGTTTTTGCCGGCGCGCCATAGCTGACGCACAGATCTTCCACGGGCCGCGTCACGACGGCGCCGGCGCCGACCACGCAATGACTGCCAATCCGCATGCGCTGCAGCAGCAAGGCGCCCATGCCCAGGGCGCTGCACCTGCCGATAAGGCAATTGCCGCCCGTCGCGGCGGCAGGCGCCAGGCTGGAAAACGCCTCCATCACGGAATCGTGGTCGAGCGAGGCGCGCGTATTGACGATACAGCCCTCCCCCACGTCGCAGCCGGGATTGATCACCGCCCCCGCCATCACCACGCTGCCCGCGCCGACGCGCACGGCCCTGGCAACGCTTGCCTGCGGATGCACGGCGCTGACGAATGGCAGTTGCGGGCACAATGCCGCCACGCGCGCCGTCACGCTTGCCCGCACAAAATTGTCGCCGATGGCCACCAGCACCCCGGACACGGCGAGCCGTTCCACCAGGACCGGCAAATCGGACTCGGCGCCAAGCACGCGATAACCCGAGGTTTCTTCGCCGATCGTCCGGAACGCGTCGATCAAGCCGGCAATGCGAAAGTTCCCCTGTCGCTCGACCACGTCGATCACGACCTTCGCATGGCCCGATGAGCCTATGATTAAAATGTTTTGCATATATCTGCTGAAAAATGAACGATATCGGGCAGCGGCCATCCACCAGGGAAGGCGCCAATGCCGGGCATCATACCAGCAGCCCGGCGCGAGGCATGCCGTCCATTCCCCTGCAAGGTTTTTAAAACGGCCACTTTTTCCCACGCTTTGACCAGCCAGCAACAGCTAGTTTGCATTGCGACAGCATTCCTGGATAAATTCCATCTGGAAAGTTTCTCAGAAGCACTTTCACCAGTTACAATTCCCTCTGCTAACTATTTCACCTCCGCCCGCCCATGAACGCTAACGCCCTTCCCGCAGTGCCCCTCGACGCCGACTTGCAGCAGGCAATTGCCGAACACCAGGCTGGCCGGTATGCCGAGGCGGAAGCGCTTTACCTGGCGATTCTGCAGGCACAGCCGTATCACGCCATTGCCAACCATAATATGGGCTTGCTGGCGGGCCAGCTGGGGCAATACCAGGCCGGCTTGCCGTATCTGCACAAGGCGCTGTCGGTCAATCCCGACGAAGGCCAGTTCTGGCTGTCGTATGCGGATGGCTTGCTGAAGGCGGGCGAACGCGAGCAGGCGCTGGAAATCGTCACGGCGGCCATCGCGCGCGGCCTGGACAACGACCAGTCGCAAGGCTTGCGCAGCCGCATCGAAACGGCGATCGCCAGCACGCCGACAGCGCAGGAAACGCAGCACGTCATTGCGCTGTATCAAGCCGGCCACCACGCCGAACTGGAAGCGGCCAGCCGCGACCTGACGCAGCGCTACCCAGACTCCGACTTTGCCTGGAGCGTGCTGGGCACCGCCCTGCAATTACAGGGCAAGGACGCCTTCGAGGCCCTGCTGAAAACCACGCAACTGGCGCCCAACGATGCCGAGGCACATGGCAACCTGGGCACCGCATGGCAGGAACGGGGCATGTACGAGCAGGCGGTCGACAGCTATACCCGGGCGCTGGAACTGAATCCGGACTTTGTCGAGGCACATGGCAACCTGGCGGCGGCGCTGCAGGCGCAAGGCAAGCTGGAGCAAGCCGAACAGGCATACCGGCAGGCGCTGGCGCTGCGACCCGATTACGCCAAGGGCCATTTCAATCTGGGCAATACACTGCAAGCGATGCAGCGCAGCGCCGAAGCCGTCGCGTGCTATCAACGCGCGCTGGCCCTGCTGCCGGGCGACGCGGACATCTACCTGAACCTGGGCAATGCCCAGCAAGACCTGCAGCAATGGCACGCGGCCATCGTCAGCTACCGGGCGGTGCTGCAACTGGCGCCCCACACCACGGCGGCGCATGCCAATCTGGCCGCGGCGCTGCATGAAGCCGAAGACTACGCGGGTGCCGTGGCCAGCTACCGCCGCGCCATCGCACTGCATCCCGGCGACGCCAAGCTGCACAACAACCTGGGACGCGCGCTCCAGTCGCTGGACCAGGCGGAGGAAGCCATCGCCGCATATGCCCAGGCGATCGCGCTCGATGGCGATTTCACCCAGGCGCTGAGCAATCTGGGATTGCTTCAATGCAAACAAAAAAATTACACGGCGGCCATCGAGTACTGCGCCAGAGTGCTGCGCCTGCAGCCGGACGATGCGCAAGCCTGCGGCCAGCTCGCCATCGCCTACGGCGCGGCCGAAGACCGGGACAATGCCCTCAAGTATTTCCAGCAAGCCATTGACCTGGCCCCCGGCAGCGCCGCGAACCACAGGCAGCTGGCCGATTACTACAGCACCATCAAACGCTATCCGCTCGCCGTGGAGGCATACCGCCGCACGCTGGAACTCGATGCCGGCGATAGCGAAACGCACAATCACCTGGGCGTCGCCCTGCAGGAACTGGAGCAATACGAGGCAGCCACCGCCGCCTATGAGCGCGCGCTGGAACTGGAACCGAAAAACATCTCGGCGCTGTGCAACCTGGGTTCGACGCGGCAGGCGCAGAAACAATTGGAACACGCAAAGCGGACGTATCTGGCCGCACTCGAGCTCGACCCCGCCTTCGAGCGCGCGCACTTTGCACTCGGCAATTGCTACGTGCTCATGAACGAGCCTTTGCTGGCGCTCGAGTGCTACCACAAGACGCTGGAGATCAATCCCGACTATCGTGACGCCTACGTCAACATCAGCGCCACCTTCAGCAATATCGGCAGGATAGAAGAAGCCATTGAAACCTGCCGCAAGGGCCTGGCCGTCTGCCCGCTGTGGGAAACCCTGTTCAGCAACTACCTGTTCTTGTTGTCGCATAGCACCGAGATCGATCCGCAGGCGCTCTTTGCGGAGCATCAGCGTTTCAGCGCCACCTTTGAAACGCATATCGCCAAGGGACGCGCAGACCACAGCAACAGCCGCGACCCGCTGCGCACCTTGAAAGTCGGCTTCGTGTCAGGCGACCTGCACAACCATCCGGTGCCGCACTTCCTCATTCCGGTACTGGAAAATATCGCCGATGGCGCCCAATTGTCGCTGTATGCCTACCACAACAATCCGCAAAACGACGATATCACGGAGCGCCTGCGGGAAGTCATTCCCCACTGGCGCCAGGTGGAACACCTGTCCGACCCGGACCTGGGCCAGCTGATCCGCGACGATGGCATCGACATCCTCATCGATCTGTCGGGCCACACGGGCAAGAACCGGCTGCTCATGTTTGCTGGCAAGCCCGCGCCTGTCCAGGCCAGCTGGATCGGCTACCCGCTCACGACGGGACTGCAATCGATCGATTACTATCTGGGCGACCAGCACTTCACGCCGCCGGACGAACTGGGCGACCAGTTCTCCGAGAAACTGATGCTGCTGCCCGCCTGCGTTCCGTTCCTGCCGTCCAAGCTGGCGCCCAGCGTCCAGCCGGCGCCTGTATTGACTAATGGCTACATCACGTTTGGCAGTTTCAACCGCACCAATAAAATCAATCGTCAGGTCATCGCGCGCTGGGCCAGGGTGCTGCGCGCCGTCCCCGACGCCAGGATGATCGTGGCGGCCATGCCGAAATCGGAAGCGCCGCCGCAACTGGCAGCCTGGTTCGCGGAAGAAGGCATTGCGCCCGAGCGCCTGACCTTCGAAGGACGCACGGGGATGGCGCAATTCATGGCCATCCATCACCGCATCGATATCTGCCTCGATGCCTTCCCCTACTGCGGCAGCACGACGACCCTGCATGCGCTGTGGATGGGCGTCCCCACGCTCACGACGGCAGGGCCCACCATGCCTAGCCGCGCCGGCAACATGATCTTGCGCCAGGTCGAACTCGATGACTTCATCGCCGCCGACGAAGAGGATCTCGTGCGCAAGAGCGTGGCCATGGCGGCCAACCCCATGCTGCTGGGCGCCTACCGCTTCAGCATGCGGCACCGCCTGGAGCGCTCCGTCCTGGGCAAGCCCAAGCTGATTACGGAGGGGCTGGAAAATGGCTTGCGCATGGCATGGCAACGCTGGTGCGAAGGCTTGCCGCCCGTTTCGTTCGAAGCCCCCGTGGCCGTGCCCAACCCGCCGATCGGATTATGATGAGTATCAAGAAAAACAAGCCGGTCTATGTCACCCAGCCCCTGCTGCCGCCGCTGGAGGATTTCCTGCCCTATCTGGAAACGATCTGGGACAACAAGATCCTGACGAATGGCGGCCCGTTCCACCAGCAGCTCGAGCAGGCGCTGTGCGACTACCTGGGCGTCAAGCACATCTGCCTGTTCGCCAACGGCACGCTGGCATTGATGACGGCCTTGCAGGCGCTGCGCATCAACGGCGAAGTGATCACGACGCCGTATTCGTTCGTCGCCACCGCCCACTCGCTGCTGTGGAACAACATCAAGCCCGTCTTTGCCGACATCGAGCCGCATAGCCTGAACCTCGACCCGACCAAAATCGAGGCGGCCATCACGCCGCAGACCACGGCCATCATGCCGGTGCATTGCTACGGCCGGCCATGCGACATCGAGGCCATCGAGAAAATTGCCGACAACTATAATCTGAAGGTGATCTACGATGCGGCGCATGCGTTCGGCGTGCGCCACCGGGGCGGCAGCGTGCTCAATCACGGCGACCTTTCCGTGATCAGCTTTCACGCCACGAAGATCTTCAACACCTTCGAAGGCGGCGCCATCGTCTGCCCCGACGCCAAGACCAAGCAGCGCATCGACCACCTGAAAAACTTCGGCTTCGTCGATGAAGTCACGGTGGTGGCCGCTGGCATCAACGGCAAGATGAGCGAGATCAATGCCGCCTTCGGCTTGCTGCAGCTCAAGGGCATCGACGGCGCGCGCCAGAAGCGCAAGGCCATCGATGCGCACTACCGCCAGCAACTGGCCGGCATTCCAGGCATCACCTGCGTGCAGCAAGGGGATGCCGAGGCGGCCAACCACGCCTATTTCCCGATTCTGGTGGGTCCCGGCTATCCGCTGTCGCGCGACGCCCTGTTTCAATCGCTGCGCGACCAGGAAATCTACGCGCGCCGCTATTTTTACCCGCTCATCAGCGACTTCCCCATGTACCGCGGCATGCCGTCCGCCGCACACGCGAACCTGCCCGTGGCGCGGCTGGCGTCGTCGCAAGTGATCTGCCTGCCCATCTATCCGGATCTGGACATGGCAACCGTCGATGCCATCATCGCCATGATCGCCGCCCCCGCCTTGCAGCAAGAAACCGTACGGAACATCGCCTGATGCACATTTCCACCGAAACCAATTTCTCGGGCGTGGCGGAGAACCATGCCTGGTCGGCACAGTTCACGGTACTCGGCTACGACGATGGCGCGATCAGCACCCTGCCGCATCAATTCTTCCGCGACTGGCTGGACCAGGAACCGGAGAACGGCCACTTTTATATCGGGCGCGGCTCCTGCTTCGGTGTCGGTTCGCTGGTGAAATATGACAGCGGACAGCAAAGCCTGTGCGTGGGACGCTATGTGGCCGGCGGCTCGCGCCTGAGTTTCATCCTGAATGGCCAGCACGAGATGCGCACGATCTCGACGTACATGCTGTCGATCCTCGGCGGCGGCCTGAAAAATGTGCCGCCGCCGCAGTACGCCGACACGGTGATCAAGAACGATGTGTGGATCGGCGACGAAGTGATGGTGCTGGGCGGCAGCGTGATCGAAAACGGCTGCATCATCGGCGCACGCTCGCTGCTGCCACCGAATTTCCGCTCGGAACCCTATGGCATTTATGCGGGCTCGCCGGCGCGCCTGATACGCTACCGTTTCACGGAAAAAGTCCGTGCCGCGCTGCTCGAGCTGGCCTGGTGGGAAATGCCGCTGGAATGGGTGCGCAACAACAACGCCATGTTCCTGGAAGACCTGTGCGCCGACGAAGCGAAGGCATTGCTGGTCCTCGACATCCTGAAAAGCAGCCGCAAACAATGGGAAGCGGAACACGGCGGTGTGGCGGATTGAAGCCGGCATGGATTATCATTCAGGCAAGGGGAAAATATATTTCCACGCGGCATTTAATAAAGTGAAATGAATGGTCGTCTTGTACTGGTAGGAGCAGATAAACCGTCGCTCCTCACCATAACCACCCAATTAGGAATGACACCATGCTGAGTCTTCACACCAACGCTGCCTCCCTGTCGGCACAAAATTCGATCTCGAATACCCAATCCAAACTGTCGACTTCGATGACGCGCCTGAGCACCGGCTTCCGCATCAACTCGGCCATGGACGACGCTGCCGGCCTGCAAATCGCCACCCGCCTGAAAGCGCAAACCAGCGGCATGACCGTTGCGATGAACAACACGCAAAACAGCACCTCGCTGCTGCAAACGGCTGAAGGCGCGTTCGCCGAAGTGACCAACATGCTGGTACGCATGAAAGACCTGGCTACCCAGGCTTCCGATGCCTCGTCGACCGCAGCCGACAAGACCGCCATGCAAGCTGAATACAATGCATTGGGTCAAGAGCTGTACAACGTCATGACCAACACCACGTTCGGCGGCACCAAGCTGCTGGGCAAAGGAAGCGCTGCTGCCGACGGCACGCTGTCGACGTCGATGACGTTCCAGATCGGCGCCAGCTCGACGGAAAAAATGACCTTCGACGTATCGGGCAACCTGTCCACGCTGAACACCGCCCTGAGCGGCCTGAGCGCGAACTTCTCGAGCGGCGCATCGACCGGCGCGACGGAACTGACCGCTTCCGCCAACGCCACCATCGGCCTGCTGGCGACCGCCATCGACAGCGTCAGCACCGTGCGTTCGGCACTGGGCGCGACGGCCAACCGTCTGGACCACGTCAACACCAACCTGTCGAACATCGCCACCAACACCAAAGCCGCTACCGGCCGCATCATGGACACCGACTTCGCGACCGAAAGCTCGAACATGACGTCGTCGCAAATGCTGCTGCAAGCTGGCACCGCGATGCTGAAACAAAGCAACAGCATGTCCTCGATGGTCATGTCCCTGCTGCAATAATATGGACTTGGCCGCTTGCGGCCAATCTATCGAAGCCAGACTCCGGTCTGGCTTTTTTCATGCGCGCCTGGCGCGGGCATGCCGTCGCACGGGTCTGGCGGAGCGGCGAGGCAACAAATACCATTTATTTTTAAAAATTTCCGTAAAGCATTTAATTAAGGTGGCGGCACGGTCGTCTTGTACTGATAGGAGCAGATAAATCGTCGCTCCTCACCGTAACCACCCAATTAGGAATGACACCATGCTGAGCCTTCACACCAACGCTGCCTCCCTGTCGGCACAAAATTCGATCTCGAATACCCAATCCAAACTGTCGACTTCGATGACGCGCCTGAGCACCGGCTTCCGCATCAACTCGGCCATGGACGACGCTGCCGGCCTGCAGATCGCCACCCGTCTGAAAGCACAAACCAGCGGCATGACCGTTGCGATGAACAACACGCAAAACAGCACCTCGCTGCTGCAAACGGCTGAAGGCGCATTCGCCGAAGTGACCAACATGCTGGTACGCATGAAAGACCTGGCTACCCAGGCTTCCGACGCCTCGTCGACCGGCGCCGACAAGACCGCCATGCAAGCTGAATACAATGCATTGGGCCAGGAACTGTACAACGTCATGACCAACACCACGTTCGGCGGCACCAAGCTGCTGGGCGACGGCGCGGCTGCCGCCTCCGGCACGCTGTCGACGTCGATGACGTTCCAGATCGGCGCCAGCTCGACGGAAAAAATGAGCTTCGACGTATCGGGCAACCTGACCGCGCTGAACGCAGCCCTGACCGGCCTGAGCAAAAACTTCTCGTCGGCAGCATCGACGGGCGCGACGGAACTGACCGCCACCGCCAACGCCACCATCGGCCTGCTGGCTACCGCCATCGACAGCGTCAGCACCGTGCGTTCGGCACTGGGCGCGACGGCCAACCGTCTGGACCACGTCAACACCAACCTGTCGAACATCGCCACCAACACCAAAGCCGCTACCGGCCGCATCATGGACACCGACTTCGCGACCGAAAGCTCGAACATGACGTCGTCGCAAATGCTGCTGCAAGCTGGCACCGCGATGCTGAAACAAAGCAACAGCATGTCCTCGATGGTCATGTCCCTGCTGCAATAATATGGACTTGGCCGCTTGCGGCCAACCTATCGAAGCCAGACTCCGGTCTGGCTTTTTTCGCCTGCAGCGCGACGCATTCAGGCAAATTGAACTAAATTGCCATCACGTTTAACGATGTTGCCGGCATAGTCGCCTATACAAGGCAGAACACCGAACAATCATCCACTGGAGCCGCCGCGTGCTGAGCATTCATACCAATACCGCCGCACTGTCTGCCCAGCGGGCCATGGGCTGGGCCCAGCAGCTGCTGTCGACGTCGATGACGCGCCTCTCCACAGGCTTTCGCATCAACTCGGCCATGGACGACGCGGCCGGCTTGCAGATCGCCACCAGGCTCAGCGCCCAGACCAGCGGCATGGCGGTGGCCATGCGCAACACGCAAAACAGCACCTCGCTGCTGCAGACGGCCGAAGGCGCGTTTGGCGAAGTCACCAGCATGCTGGTGCGCATGAAAGACCTGGCCACCCAGGCAGCGGACGCCTCGTCGAACCAGAAGGACCGCGACGCCATGCAGGGCGAATACGATGCGCTGGGCGCCGAACTGTACAACGTGATGACGAACACCCGCTACGGCGGCACCTTATTGCTGGGCAACGGCGGCGCCGGCAACGGCACCTTGTCGCAAGCCATGACGTTCCAGATCGGCACCAGCGGCAGCGAGACCATGCAGTTCAGCGTGGCGGGCGACATGGCCGGCCTGGATGCGGCGCTGCAGGCGATCTCGGCCAATTTCGCGCCAGGCGCCACGCCCGGCAGCGAATTTGCCAGCAACAGCAGCGCCAACGGCATGATCGACCTGCTGGCGGCGGCCGTCGACAAGGTCGGCAGCGTGCGCTCGGCGCTGGGCGCCACGGCGAACCGGCTCGGCCATGTCTACAATAACCTGTCCAACATGATCACCCACACCAAGACCGCCATCGGCCGCATCATGGATGTCGACTACGCGGCCGAAAGCGCCAACATGACCTCGGCGCAAATGCTGATGCAGGCGAGCACGGCCATGCTCAAGCAAAGCCAGAGCATGAGCAAGCTGATTCTTTCTTTACTACAATAGTGACTGGCAGGACGCGATGGCGGATCGGATGAATAGGTATCAGCAGGAAGCAATGGCATGGCGATAGACCGCATTGCATCGGGCAATCCCGTGCCCCTGATTACCCAGCGCTTCGACGTCAGCCCCGCGACGCCGATGGTGCCGGGCGTGGTCCAGCCGCTGGTGCCGATCGGGCCCTACATGGCACCCGCACCGGACGCCGGCACCCTGCCCGCCCAGCTGCAGCAGCAGGGCCAGGACAGCCTGGCGTCCCTCATCAAGCCCAACGCCGACGGCACGGGCGGCGCCATGCCGCGCGACAGCAGCGCCATGCAGGTCAATCAGCTGTTCTTCACGCGCCAGCTGGTGTGGCAGCCGCCCGACGCGGCGCAGCTGGCCGCCTCGTGGCGCGTGATGGTCAAGACCTATGGCGAGCAATATGCGGCCCTGCAGGAACAGGCGCGCGGCCAGCACGTGCCGGGCAGCCTGTTCATGGCCGAGCAGCAACCGGCGCTGCTGCGCGAAGGCGCGCGTCCGCCCCTGACGGTCGACAGCGAAGCGTGGCGCTTTGCCGTGTATGGCTGGGGCGGCCAGCGCCTGCTGCTGCGCGTGCTGGCCAGCGATGAAGACGAAGAGGCAACGCCGAGGCGGCGCGGCAAGGTGGCGCTGCGCGTCGAGCTGATCATCATCGGCATCGGCCGGGTCGTGATCCAGATGGAGCCGTCCGGCGACGGCGTGCTGCTGGAACTGGCCGCCGACGAGGAAGCGGCACTGCGCCACCTGCGCCTGGCCCTGCCCGAGATCGCCGGCGCCGTGCGGCGCGCGGGCCTGCGCGTCGTGCGCTGCCGCCTGAACCGCCAGCTGCACGCGCAGCGCATGCACGGCAATTACCCGATGCAGGCGGGTGCCGCTGCGCTGTCGCTGCCCCTGTTCCGCGCCATGGCCGAAGTGGCCTTGCTGCTGACGCAGCCGGAAGCGGAAGCGGCGGCCGATCCCGATGCGCCCGCAGCACCTGCGGCGGCGGCAGAAGAAGAGACCATCGCCGCCTCGAAGGAAGTGGCGGCGCCGCTCGGCTACGACTATGGCGACGAGGCAGAAGCGGCGCAAGGCGGCACCGTGCTGCTGCTGGCCGATGGCCAGGAGCACGACCTGTTGCCGCCCATCGACGAGCAGGATTGATACAGCAGGATTGATACAGCACAAAAAAACGGCGCCCGCAGCGCCGTTTTTGTTATTGCCCCGCCGTTTACCCCACCGTGCCGATGATGCTCACTTCGCGGTTTTCCGGGATTTCGTTGTACGACAGCACATGCAGGCCCGGCGCGAACAGGCGCGCGTAGCGGGCCAGCAGCGGACGGATCTGCGGCAGCACCAGCAGCAGCGGCGGCGTGGCCTGCTGCTTCATCTGCTCGCGCGCCACCGGCATGTTCACTTGCAGCTGCGACAGCAGGTGCGGGTCGATCGGATAGTTATCGAGCGTCACCTTGCCCGACTGGCGCGCCTGGTTCAATGAGCCGAGCAGCATGTTTTCCAGCTCGCCGCCCAGGTTAAACGCCTGCATTTCCATCTTCTGGCCAAACAGGCCGCTGACGATCTGGCGCCGCAGCGCGCAACGCACTTCGGCCGCCAGCAGGATAGGATCCTTGGTGGTTTCCGAACTGTCGAGCAAGGTAGTGGCGATGGGCACGATATCCTTCAGGGACACGTTTTCCGCCAGCAAGACGCGGAACACGCGCAGCAGCTGCGTGTGCGTCAGCGCCTTGTCCAGCGCGCCGGCCAACTTGGGCGACAGGGCCGTCAGGCGCTCCATCATGTTCGAGACGTCTTCGTGGCGGAACAGTTCCGGCAGGTATTCGCGCACCATCTTCGACAAGTGCGTGGCGATCACGCTGGGCGCCTCGATGACCTGGTAGCCCAGGCCCAGCGCATGCGCCTTTTCGCTCGGTTCGATCCACGTGACGGGCATGCCGTAGGCCGGCTCGATGCCGGGAATGCCATCCAGCTGGCCATACACGTTCGGCGACGGGATCGCCATCAGCCGGTCGGCCTGCACTTCCGCCTGCGCCACCACGGTGCCGGACAGCACGATCGCGTATTGCGACGGTTTCAGGGCCAGGTCGTCGCGCACGCCGATATTCGGCAGCAGCAAACCCATCGCCTCGGACAAACTCTGTCGCACGCCCTTGACGCGCTTGTTCAGCGGCTCGCCTTGCGTTTTATCCACCATGCCGACCAGTTTATAGCCGAGCATCACCATCAATGGCTGCACGGCCGGCAGTTGCTGCCACTCCAGTTCGGCCGGCTTGTCGTCGCGCAAGGCCGCCTCGATGGCCGCCATGCCGGCAGCGTCCGGCCCCTTCACGCGCTTGGTCAATCGCCAGGCCACGAAGGCCAGCACGGCCGCGAAGGTCATGAACATGAACCACGGCATGCCCGGAATCAGGGCCAGCGCCACCATCATGCCGGCCGCGCTGAAGATCACCGTTGGCGAGGTCAGTACCTGGCCTGCCACCTGCTGTTCGAAGTCGCCCGAATCGCTGATGCGGGTCACCAGGATGGCAGCCGCGGCCGACAGCAGCAGCGCCGGGATCTGCGCCACCAGGCCATCGCCGATGGTCAGCAGCGCGTATTGACGGAAGGCATCGCCAAACGACAGATCGTGCATCAGCGAACCGATGGCCACGCCGCCGACCATGTTGATGATCAGGATCAGGATACTGGCGACGGCATCGCCGCGCACGAACTTCGACGCGCCGTCCATGGCGCCGTAGAAATCCGCTTCGGCGGCCACGTCCTTGCGGCGGATCTGGGCTTTTTCCTGGTTGATCAGGCCGGCGTTCAGGTCGGCATCGATGGCCATCTGCTTGCCCGGCAAGGCATCGAGGGTGAAGCGCGCCGACACCTCGGAAATACGCTCGGCGCCCTTGGTGACGACGGCGAAGTTGATGATCATCAAGATCACGAAGACCACGATACCGACGACGAAGTTACCGCCGATCACCACGTTACCGAAGGCCTCGATCACCTTACCGGCCGCGTCCGCGCCAGTATGGCCGTGCAGCAGCACCACGCGCGTGGACGCCACGTTGAGGGTCAGCCTGAGCATGGTGGTGGCCAGGATCACCGTCGGGAAGACGGAGAAATCGAGGGGCCGCTTGGCCGACACGCTGACGAGGATGACGATCAGTGCCAGCACGATATTGAAAGTGAACAGGATATCGAGCAGCACGGGCGGCAGCGGCAGGATGATCATCGCCAGGATCACCAGCAGGAACAGCGGCGTGGCGAACTTGTGGCGGCGCATTTCGGCAACCAACCGGTTCAGGAAATTCATGGCGGTACGACCTCGCTCAAATGAGATGGCACGGCCATCTCGGTGGGTAATACGGGCTGGGCAGCACGCTGCCCGGACCGGAATGCTTTCAATTGCAGGATGTAGTTCAGCACCTGCGACACGGCCTGGTACAGCTGCACGGGAATCTGCTGCTGCACCTGGCTGGTGTTGTAGATGGCGCGCGCCAGCGGCGGCAACTCCAGCGTTTCGATATGGTGTTCCTTCGCCACTTGCCGGATATACAGCGCCATCTCGTCGACGCCCTTGGCAACGACGAACGGCGCCTCGGCGCGGTCCTGGTCATACTTGAGCGCGACGGCGTAGTGCTCGGGATTGACGATCACCACGTCGGCGTCGGGCACGGTCTTGCGCACGCTGCGCCGGCCGATCTGCTGCTGCAGCTGGCGGATGCGCTGGCGCACTTCGGGCCGCCCTTCGCTGCTCTTGTGTTCTTCCTTGACGTCCTGCTTGCTCATGCGCTGGTTGCGGGCAAAGAAAAACGCCTGCGCCGGCACGTCGATGATGGCGAACAGCACGAAGACGGAAATGAGCGCCATCAGGCCGTCAAGCATCAGCGCGGAACCGTCGAGCATGGCTTGCTGCAGGGGCCGGTGTTGCAAATCCACGTACTGCGTCAGGCTGGAGCGGCTCACGTGCACGAGCACCATGCCCAGCACGGCGGCCTTGGCGATGGACAGGCCGAATTCAAAGCCATGCTTGGGCGACACCAGGCGGCCCAGGTTCTTGGCCGGGCTCAGGCGCTCCATCTTCGGCATCCAGTTCTTCGTGCTGACGACCCAGCCGCCGGGGATCAGTGAGCCGAGCACGACGAACAGGGGCACGCAAAACAGCGGCACGATCATCTTGATCAGCAAGCCCACCGAGGTGGTAAACGCCATCGACATGGCATTGTCCAGCGCGCCCTTGCTGTCGAGCGGCATGAAGGCCATGGCGAACAGCTCGCGAAAGCTGACCAGATAGCCCGGCAGCAGGTAGATGAAGACCTTCATGCTGATCAAAATGCCCAGCGCCGTCGACAGGTCGCGCGAACGCACCACCTGCCCTTCCTGGCGCGATTTCTTCAGCTTCTGGGCTGACGCCTTTTCTGTCTTGTCGCCCGTGCTGCTATCCGCCATGGGCCACCCGCATCTGTTCGGCGATCATGTCGAGCACGCGGTTCGTCATGGCGACATAGTGTTCCGGGATAAAGCGCACGATCTGCATCAGCATCAGCAGGCCGAACATGGTGATCATGGAAAAACCCAGCGAAAACAGGTTCAGCGACGGCGCCACGCGGTTCAGGAAACCAAAGCCCAGCTGCACCACCATGGTGGAAAAGATGATGGGCAAGGCCAGCAGCATGGCCGCGGCGAAGATCCACGCCACGTTGTACGCCACCGTCTGCAGCAGCAGCGGCCCGTAGCCCTGCCCCACTGGCCAGGCCTTGAAACTGGCGCCGATCACGCCCGTCAGCACGAGGTGGCCGTCGATGGCGAAAAACACGATCATGCACATGATGGTGAGCAAACCCGTGATCACGTCCGACGAAGTGCCGTTGAGCGGGTCGTTCATGACGGCCATGGAAAAGCCCACCTGGCTCGACACGAGGTAACCGAGCACCGACATGACGGACATGGCGAAGTGGAAGGCCAGGCCCAGGACGAAGCCGACGATGGCCTGCTCCAGGGTGGCGACGACGGCGTGCAGGGAAAACGGATCGATCTTCAGCAAGTCCTGCGAGATGCCCGACGCCTGCATCACGGGCAGCATCAGGATCGCCAGCACCAGCGACAGCAGCACCCGCACGGGCACCGGCACCATGGCGTCGCCGATCACGGGCGAGGCGCTGAGCATGGCCAGGATGCGGCAGAACGGCCACCACACGGCCAGCAGAAACGGCAGCACCTGATTGAAAATCTGATCCATGGCGCGCGGCGCTATCCGACCAGGGTGGCCGCGCGCTGAAAAATGGACACGCAATAATCCATCAGGTAGCCGGCCATCCAGCGTCCGGCCAGGATCAGGGCCAGCAAGGTGACCAGCAGGCGCGGCAGGAAACTCATGGTCTGTTCATTGATCGAGGTGGCCGCCTGCACCAGCGCGACCAGCAGGCCCATGAGCAAACCCGGCACGACCAGGATGACCACCAGCAGCATCACGACATGCAGCGCTTCGATGATCAGGTCGACGGCGACTTCAGGGTAAACATCGCTCAATAGCCCTGTATGCTGGTAACCAAGGTGTTGACGGTCAGGGTCCAGCCGTCGACCAGCACGAACAGCAGCAGCTTGAACGGCAACGAGATCACCAGCGGCGAGAGCATCATCATACCCATGGCCATCAGCACGGACGCCACCACCAGATCGATGATGAGGAACGGTATGAACAGCATGCAGCCGATCTGGAACGCCGTCTTGAGTTCGGACAAGACAAACGCGGCCAGCTTGACCGTGAAGCTGTGGTCTTGCGGACGCATGCTCGACGGTTCGCCGGCCAGGTGGGCGATCTGCGCCAGCGCGGCCTTGCTCGTCTGCGCCAGCATGAAGCGCGAAATCGGCACTTCGGCGATCTTCAGGGCTTCCTGCATGCCGATCTGGTCGCGGTCGTACGGCACGAACGCTTCCTTCCACACCTGGTCGCCGATGGGGCGCATGACCAGCAAGGTGAGGATCAGGGCGATGCCCGTGACAATGCGGTTGGGCAAGCCCTGCTGCAGGCCCAGGGCCTGGCGCAGCAGGGACAGCACGATGACGAAGCGGGTAAAGCTGGTCATCATCATGACCATCACGGGCAGCAGCCCGAGCAGGGTCATGACAACGAGGATCTGCATCTTCACCGACAGGTCGGTCTTTGCGCCCGGCACCACGCCGGCCAGCAGGTCCTGCGCGCCGGCGGCGCCGCAGCACAGCATCAAAAGAGGAACAGCCAGCGCGGCAGCCAGCGCGCCGCGGCGCCGGCTCAAACCGGGTACCGCCAGCTTCATGCTGTCATCAGGTCGAGATTGAGGCCGTCGAGATCGATGACTTTGAGGCCATAGTTCTCGCCGGCCACCACCACTTCGGCGCGGCCGATCGGCGTGCCGTTGACCTTGATCACCAGCGGTTCGCCGGCCAGCATATCGAGTTCGATCACGCTTTCCGGGCCGATCGCCATCAGCTCTTCCAGCGAAATGCGGGCCGAGCCCACTTCCAGGGTCAGGGTGACGGGAATCTTGCGCATCATCTGCGGAATGTCGCGGCGCGCGCGGGTGCTGGCCACGTCGGAGACGTCGCCCTGGTCGATGATCATGTCATCGCCCAGGTCTTCCAGCAGGGTTTCGCTCTGGTTGGTATCGGTCATATTCATATTATTCGACATCTTCAAATGAGGTTAAACAGAGCTTGCCCTTGTGTTCGGAAACAGCCGCTGTAAATAAACGGGAGTCGTCCAGCATGACGTCGGTACGACTGAGGCTGACGGGAATCACGTCGCCCACGCGCAAGTCGAACAAGGCGCCCAGCTGCATCTGCTTGCTGACCAGCCGGCCTTCCAGGGTCACTTGCAGGCGCGACGCGAGCGGGCGCACGCTGCCGCGCAAGGCTTTCTTCGCTTGCGCGCGCTCGGGCAGCAGGCCGCGCAGCACGTCGGCCATCAGGCGCTTGTCGAGCGAAAACCAGAACTGGCCGCTCTGCCCCGCCTCGACGTCGCTGAGCGCCACCGTGATGATCCAGCTGCCGCGCGCCGGATGCACGCCCGACTGCACGGCAACCTCGGCACTGGTGTCGATGTCGCTGCTCTTGCCCAGGGTTTGCAGGTTCTTGTGGATGCGGGCAAACAAGCTGCCCACCAACTGTTGTCCCAGCACCACAGCGAGGCGCTCCTCCGTGGCCGTCACGCGTACCTGCGCCGGATCGGGCAGCGCCCCCTTGGCGCCGGCACTACCATAGCGATAGTTCAGCACGCTCAAGAGTATCTGCCGCTCGAGCGCAAAGCCCGGCTGGCCGGCCGGCGCGGAAAAACTCAGCCAGCGGTTCGCGCCGTCCTCGTTCTCCACGCGCGACAAGCTCACGGCATCGATCTGGAAATTGCCCCAATAGCGACGGCTCATGGGCTGGCGCAGGGCCACGGCCAGGTCGTCGCGCAACTGGGCGCCGAATACATGCAGCAAATGGACAGGACGTCCAAGCAGACAGGAATCGAGGACTTGATGGCGCGCAGTTTGATCTGTCTTGGTAATGATTGTCATGTAGTGGTCATGTCGGTATTGCGGTGGCAGAACAAATTATACGGATCGCCCGAAATTAAATACAGCATCATCTTGGCCTGGCCGGCAGGCCCGCAAGCAAACGATTGCGCATCGTATCGCATGGTAGATGACTACGGTGCTGAACAATACATGAAAACGCTAAATATTGCCATGTATCAATATTCCTTGAGCCAATCCACTCTTTACTTTATAGTTGCCGCGAGGTAAGCTTATAGCGACAAAATAGTGATTTGCAGTGCGCCATTCCGCTTACCTGATTCCGGTTTTTATGGCAGTTTCCATTCCGTTATTGCCACCAGAAGAAACTTTTATCAGATAAATATTAGTTGTCATGGCCATGTGAATCATGTCGGCGCAGGTTTGCTGAGTTTGTTCGAGTCTGCTTCAGCGGATGGTGTGGCAACTGATAAAACTGATGGGCCTTGTGGACCGGGCCGGGCAGGATGGCATGATTGCACTGCTGCCGGATTGGCAACACCAGTAATTCTATTGATACGTCACCGCATATTGAAAGTAGAGGGCAAGATGAGCAACGAACTCGCAGGTCTGATCAAGGCCGATCTGGCAGCACTGAGCAATGACGCGCGCGCCCTGGGCGCCAGCATCGCGCCCGCCGCCCAGTTCGGCGCGCCGGAACAATCGGGCTTCTCCTTTGCGCAAAGCATGCAAGACGCCATCGGCAAGGTCAACGGCGACGACCGCCTGGCCGCGCAGAAAATGAGCGACGTCGACAGCGGCAAGAGCGACGACATGGTCGGCGCCATGCTGGCCAGCCAGGAAGCAAGCCTGTCCTTCTCCATGTTGATGCAAGTGCGCAACAAGGTCATGGGCGCCGTCGACGAACTCATCAAACTGCCTCTGTAATCTTCACGTCCTGATCCACGCCCAGCCTCCCAGCGAAAGTTACCCCAAGTGATTACCACCATGAAGTCCGCATTTGCGCGCTGGCGCCCTGGCGCCCAGCCCGCCATCCCGCCCGCCCTGCTGAAAAACCTGGTTCCCATCGTCGTGCTGGCCATCGGCATCACCGCCATGGTGACCATGTATGCCTGGCGCGACCAGGCCAACTACAAGCCGGTGTTTGGCGCGCGCGAAAAGGTGGCCGTGACGGACATGATGGCCACGCTGGACGCCGAGCACATCCCCTACCGCCTGCATCCGGACAGCGGCCAGGTGCTGGTGCCCGACGCCATGCTGGGCAAGGTGCGCATGCTGCTCGCCTCGAAGGGCGTGACGGCGCAGCTGCCGGCCGGCCTGGAACTGATGGACAAGAATGATCCGCTGGGCGTGTCGCAATTCGTGCAGGACGTGCGCTTCCGCCGCGGCCTGGAAGGCGAACTGGCGCAAAGCATCATGACGATGGACGCGATCGCTTCGGCGCGCGTCCATCTGTCGATCGCCAAGTCGACCTCGTTCGTCGCCAGCGATGGCGACAAATCGTCCGCCTCCGTGGTGGTGGCGCTGAAACCGGGCCGCACCCTGGCGCCGGAACAGATCGCCGCCGTCATCAACATGGTGGCCGGCAGCGTCGCCAGCCTGGCGCCCACGCGCGTGAGCCTGGTCGACCAGGGCGGCAACCTGCTGTCCTCGCACGTCGACCTGACGGACGGTTTCGATGCGTCGGCCGCCGGCAATGAAGGCGCGAAACGTTTCCAGGATGAAATCCGCCGCAACGTCACGGGCTTGCTCGGCCCCGTCATCGGCGAAGACAACTTCAAGCTCAGCGTGACGGCCGCCGTGAACAACGACCGCGTGGACGAAACGCTGGAAAAATACGGCGAAGCCCCGAAAGTGACGAGCGAAGCGATGCGCGAAGAGCAGGAACGCAACCGCACCGTGGCCGGCATTCCCGGCAGCCTGTCGAACCGTCCGCCTGCGGCCGCCGTGCCGGCACCGGCCGACGCCGCCGGCGCCGCGCCCGCCGATGGCGCACCGAAGCCATCCGACGACGGCACGGCCCGCAAGAACGCCACCACGCGCCAGTACGCGTACGACCGCAGCATCACGCAGATCAAGCGCAGCCGCGGCCGCCTGGAAAAACTCAGCGTCGCCGTCGTTCTCAACAGTGCCGCCGCGCCGAATCCGAAAACGGGCTGGACCCCTGCCGAACTGGGCAATATTGAAAAAATGCTCAACAGCGGCCTGGGCATCAACGCCCAGCGCGGCGACAGCCTGAGCCTGACGGCGCTGGCCTTCCCTGCCAAGCCGCCCGTGGCGCAGTGGTGGGAAGAGCGCGACACCGTCGTCGATTTCAGCGGCTGGCTGCTGTACGCACTGGGCGCCGTGCTCGGCTACTTCCTGATCCTGCGTCCGCTGCTGCGCCTGCTGACCTCGCGCCTGGCGCCGCCGCCACTGAAACAGCTCGATCCAGCCCTGGCACTGGGCGGCAGCAGCGCCGCCGCCGGCGCCAATGGCGTGGCCGCAGCCGGCGCGCCGGCCTTGGGCGTAAATGGCAGCCCGCTGGCGCTCGAAGGCGAGGCCGCCGCCGGCAACAGCATGCCGGTGGTGCCGCTGCTGGAAAATTATGACTTGCCGCCACCGGGCTCGGCGGTCGACGTGATGGTCGACCACCTGAAAGTGCTGGCGGAAAAAGAACCCGAGCGTGTCGCCGAAGTCGTCAAACAATGGATGCAGAAAAATGGCCGAACTCAACAACAATAATCCCTCCGACGGCGCAGAGTACGAAAGCGTCAGCCTGACTCCCGTGGAACAGGCCGCTATCGTGCTGCTGAGCATAGGCGAAGAACAGGCCGCCAATGTGCTGCGCTGCCTGTCGCGTGAAGAATTGCTGGAAGTCACGCAAGTGATGTCGCGCATGAGCGGCATCAAGGTCGAATCCGTGAAAACGGCCATGCAGACCTTCTTCGACGACTACCGCCAGCAAAGCGGCGTGCATGGCGCCTCGCGCAGCTACCTGAAGCGTTCGCTGGACATGGCGCTGGGCAGCGATATCGCAAATAGCGTGCTCAACAACATTTACGGTGACGCCATCCGTCCCAAAATGGCGCGCCTGCAGTGGGCCTCGCCAAAGTGGCTGGCCGAATACATCGTCAACGAGCACGTGCAGATGCAAGCCGTGTTCCTGGCCTTCCTGCCGCCCGCGCTGGCCGGCCAGATCCTCGACGCCCTGCCCGCCGAAGGCCGCGACCTGGTCTTGCTGAACCTGGCGCGCCTGGACGAGATCGACCGCGACCTGCTGGTCGAGCTCGACGAGCTGGTGGGCCGTTGCCTGGGCACGCTCGACACGCAAAGCACCAGCGTCGAAGGCATCCGCCAGGCGGCCGAGATTCTCAACCGCATGCCGGGCAACCGCGCCGCGCTGGTCGAACTGCTGCGCGCGCACGACCCGGACGTCGTCTCGGAAATCGAACTGAGCATGTACGACTTCCTGATCCTGGCCACGCAGAGCGATGTCACGCTCACGCGCATCCTGGAAGACGTGCCGATGGAACAGTGGGCCATTGCACTGAAGGGCGCGGAACCGTCGATCCGCGACGCCGTGCTGAAGACCATGCCGCGCCGCCAGGCACAGAGCTTCGAAGACATGATGCGCCGTTCCGGTCCCGTGCCGCTGTCGCGCATCGAACAGACGCGCCAGGAAATCATGGCCACCGTCAAGGGCCTCGCCGATGCGGGCGAGATCGAAGTGCAGTTGTTTGCTGAAGCGGTGATCGAATGAAACACTTCCGCTCGTATCGTTTCCCGCCCCTGTCGCAATTCATCGCCGCCGGCCAGCGCGCCGCCAGCGAGGACACGGACGGCCAGTGGCAGGCATCCGTCTCGGAAGGCTTCGAGCAGGGCCAGCGCGACGGCTACGAAGTGGGCCTGGTGCAAGGCCAGCAGGACGGCTATGACGCCGGGCGCAGCGATGGCATGGCGCAGGGCCGCGAAGAAGGCCGCAATGAAACCCTGGTGGCGCTGGACCGCCTGGCCCGCCCCGTCGACGCCATCCTGCGCGACCTGAAGAAAGTGCGCGCCGATTACCGCGAAGCGCAGCGCAAGGAAGTGGTCGACCTGGTGGCCAAGGTGGCGCGCCAGGTGATCCGCGCGGAACTGGCGCTGCAGCCGGTGCAATTGCTGGCCCTGGTCGACGAGACCCTGGCGTCGATGCCGCCTACGCGCGAGGAAATCGACGTCTTCCTCAATCCGGAAGAATTGAAACGCATCAGCGAACTCGATCCGAAGCGCGCCAAGCGCTGGAACCTGATCGCCGACGCGCGCCTCGACGCGGGCGAATGCCGCATCAAGGCGGGCGACAATGAAGTCGACGCCGGCTGCCATCAGCGCCTGTCGGCCTGCATGGAACAGGTCAGCAGCCACCTGGCGCTGGCCGCCGAACACGCGGACCAGGGCGCGCCTGCATGATCGCCGACACGCTGCGCAGCTTCGAGATCGGCGATATCCCGGTCGCGACACCGACCGGCCGCCTGGTCGGCGCTTCCGGCCTGCTGCTGGAAAGCGCCGGCTGCCGCCTGCACACGGGCCAGCGTTGTCAGATTGAAACTGTGAGCGGCGAGTGGCTCGATGCGCAAGTCGTCGGTTTCCGCGAAAAACTGTCCTACCTGATGCCGTTCAAGAAGGCGACGGGCCTGACCACGGGCGCCAGAGTCCTGCCCCTGCCCGACAAGGCCAGCCTGCAGATCGGCCCCTCGTGGCTGGGCCGCATGGTCAACGGCCTGGGCGAGCCGATCGACGACCTGGGCCGCCTCGGCGGCGAACACGTCCTGAAGTGACGCCGCCGAAAATCAATCCACTGAAGAAACAACCGGTCGTCGAGCCGCTGGACGTGGGCGTGCGGGCGATTAACAGCATGCTGACCTTGGGCAAGGGCCAGCGCGTGGGCCTGATGGCCGGCTCCGGCGTGGGCAAGAGCGTGCTGCTGGGCCTGATCACGCGCCAGACGGTGGCCGACGTCGTCGTCGTCGGTCTGATCGGGGAACGGGGCCGCGAAGTGCGCGAATTCGTGGAAAAGTCGCTCGGTGCCGAAGGCTTGAAAAAGGCCGTGCTGGTGATCGCGCCGGCCGACGAATCGCCCTTGATGCGCATCATGGCCACCGAACTGTGCCATTCGATCGCCGCGCATTTCCGCGACCAGGGCAAGCACGTGCTGCTGCTGGTCGACTCGCTCACGCGCTATGCAATGGCCTTGCGCGAAGTGGCGCTGGCCCTGGGCGAGCCGCCGGCCACGCGCGGCTATCCGCCGTCCGTGTTTTCGAACCTGCCGCAACTGGTGGAAAGCGCCGGCAACGGCGCCCACCTTGACGGCAGCATGAGCGCCATCTACACGGTGCTGGCCGAAGGCGACGACCAGCAGGACCCCGTGGTCGACACGGCGCGCGCGATTCTCGACGGCCACATCGTGCTCACGCGCGAACTGGCCGAGCGGGGCCACTACCCCGCCATCGACATCGCCGCCTCGATCAGCCGCTGCATGGCGCAGGTGATCACGCCCGGGCACATGCAGGCGGCGCGCGCGCTGAAAGCGTCGATGGCGCGCCATGCGCGCGTGCGCGACCTGATCCCGCTGGGCGCCTACGTGCCCGGCGCCGATCCGATCACCGACCGCGCCGTGCAGCTGCACGCGCCCATCGAAGCCTTCCTGTGCCAGGGCACGAAGGAAGAGGCGCCGATGGGACCGTGCATCGAACAACTTGAACAGATCATGGCCTAGGAGCATACGTGAGCGACGCGCATACCATCCGCAACCTGACCACCCTGGTCGGCCTGCGCAGCACCGAAGTGGAACGCCTGCAAAGCGAAATGGCGGCGCAGACGGCCGTGCGCGAGCGCTACCAGAAGAACCTGGAGCGCCTGACGGGCCTGTACACGGATAGCGGCCCCAGCGGCGCCCTGCCCCTGGCCCTGTCCGTCAATTGCGGCAACTTCAAGCAGGCGGTGATGCAGATGGCCGACCAGCACCGTACCGACCTGCATTTGCACGAAGCCAACATGGCCGTTTCGCAACGCGCGCTGAATACGGCCTGGGCCAAGCGCGAGGTGCTGGACCAGGTGCTGACGCAAAAACAAAAGCATGTTGCAAATGAGCAACACCGAGTTGATGCCAAGCGACAAGACGAGCTGGCGACGCAATTCTGGTTCCGCGGGCAGGTAAAATGAGGCTTGTGTAAGTTTCTTTCAGGAAAACTTCACGAAACGGGAATGGGGGTCGCCTTGTACCGGTATATCCCTTTATTCAGGAGTCTGGCATGGCAAACGCAATTACCGCACCACGATACGATCCGCTCGTCACAGCAGAACAACTGGCAACCAAATCGGTCGCGGCGCAAAAGGCAGCCCTGGCGGCTCAGACCACGCTGGCCAACAACACCACTAGCGCGCTGAGCAGCCTGAAATCGGCCATCTCGGCATTCCAGCTGGCGATGACGACCATGACGTCCAGCAAATCCGTGCTGAGCCAGTCCGCCACCTTCAGCAATACCGCGTATGGCACGGCCACGGCCGGCATCAAGGCGGCGCCGGGCAGCTATGCGTTCTTTGTCGAACAACTGGCCACGGCCAGCCAGACTTCGTATGGCGGCTTGAGCAGCACCACGCCCGCCAACGGCGGCAACATGACCATCCGCATCGGCGACCCGCTGGCCGCTGTCACGGCCGACAACGCCTTCGACATCGACCTGGCAGCCGCCAACAAGGATGGCGACGCCTACCTGACGCCACAGGAGCTCGCCGCCGCCATCAATGGCAACAGCAAGAATAACGCGCGCGTCACCGCTTCCGTCATCAATATCGGCAGCCAGGCGCAACTGGTGCTGACGTCGAATCTCACGGGCGTGGCCAATGCCGTCTCGATCGACACCGGCAGCGTGACGGATCCGGCGCTGCAGACGGCGCTGCAGAGCGACATGAAAAGCCTCGTGGCACCCAAGGATGCCATCGTCTGGCTGGGTGCCCAGGGCACCGGCACCAAGATCACCCAGGCATCGAACACGTTTACCAACGTGCCCGACGTGAAAATGACGTTCACCAAGGCCATGACGGCAGGCGAGAATCCCCTGACCGTGACCGTCGGCACCGACAGTGCCGGCACCATCGCCAACGTGCAAGCCTTCGTCGACGCCTACAACAAGCTGAAAAGCGTGATGGATGGCCTGGCCAGCCCCGGCAATCCGGAGAAAAATATCGCCGCCGGCATCTTTGCCCACGACTCCGGCCTGAACGCCCTGCGCAGCAGCATGGGCGATGCCTTGCGCCTGAACGTCGATGGCGTATCGCTGGTGGCGTACGGCATTACCGCCCAGCGCGACGGTACGATCAGCCTGAATACGGCCAAGCTGACGGCCAAGCTGGCGGACAATCCAGGCGGCCTGGACAAGCTGTTCGGCAACAACAGCCTGTCGGCCCCTGCCGGCGTGCTCGGCGGCCTGGACAAGGTGCTGGGCCAGTGGAGCAATGTCACCAAAGGCCAGATCACCCAGCGCATGGCAGCGACGGACAAGTTGCAGAAAAGCCTGGCCAAGAGCAGCGAGCGTCTGACCAACCAGTACAACACGGCGTACACCCGTTTCCTGGATCAGTATTCCCGCCTGCAAGTATTGCAGGAACAAATGACGCGGAATTCCGACATGTTCGATGCCATGTTCAGTAACGACAAATCCTAAGGCGGACGTGCCAGCCGCGCCGCCACAGTTAACATAGCGAGAAGATAACAATGTTGAACAATGAAGCTTACGGCAGCTACCACGCCGTCAACCTGGACTCCCAGACCGCCCGCGCCACACCGGTCGAACTGGTACTGGTGCTGACGGACGGCCTGCTGGAAGAACTGGCGCGCGCGCGCGGCATATCGTGGGCAAGCGCTACGAGCAGAAGGCGATCAGCCTGGACAAGTGCACGCAAATCATCAATGGTTTGTCGAGCTCGCTCGATTTCGACAATGGCGGCGAGGTGGTGGTCAATCTGGCGCGCCTGTACGACTACTGCGTGGCGCGCCTGTACACGGCCGGCATCAAGCTCGACCCGACGCTGATCGACGAAGTGACGACCTTGATGACCACCATCAAGCGCGGCTGGGTGGGCGTCCAGGCCAACAATGCCTAGGCGCGCCGCGCTGCAGCAGCTGAGCCGGCAATTGAGCGCGGCGCTTGCCGAGCCGGACTGGGCGGCGATGGAAAAACTCTCGGCCAGCCTGGCGAAAAACATCCCGCTGCTGGCCGAACGTGGCGCATGGACTGCGCTGGAACAAACAGAATTGTTGCAATTGCGCAAAATTCACGCGCAAGCGGTTAAAATTTGCTCTGAGGAAAAAGAACGCCTGGGCTTACACCTGGGTGCATTACAGGCAAATAAGGAAGGTTGGGTCGCCTACGCCGCGCTCGGCGAATACGACTCGGACGGGAATCAAGCATGATCATGAACTTCAACACGGCGCCGGCCGCTCCGGCACGGGCGGCCCCAGCCGCACCTGCACCAGCACCGGCGCCAGCGCCTTCCCAGGCCGCCGCCTTGCCCGGCGCGCCAGGCTATGGCGGCAATGGCGCCGCCCCCGCCGCCCTGCCCCTGTTTGCGCAGGTGCTCGACGTGACGGGCGTGGACAAGGCCGACGCCGGCACGCCCGCGCCCGCCAAGGACGGCGATGCCGAGAGCCAGGCCGATGGCAGCCTGCCGGCCATGGCCGCCCCCGTCATCGGCTTGCCGGTGACGATGCTGCCGCCAACGGATGCGGCCGCGGCCGAAGCGCGCGCCAGCGCGCAGGCACAGACACAAGCGCAGGCGAATGTGGCTCAAGCGAACCCGGCACTCAACATCAGCCTGCATCCGGCGGCGGTCACCCTGAACGCGGCTGCGCCGGCAACGCCGCAAGCGGCAGGCCGCGACACGCGCGAACCGCTGGCCGCCGCCAATCCGGCGACAGCCGCCAAAGGCAGTGCGCCGGCGCAGCCGTTCGAATCGCTGCTGCAGCAGAGCACGCCGGTGACTGCCGCCGCCCCTGCCGTCACCGCGTTCACCGCGCGCGAAGGCGAACGCGGCGCCGCGGCGCCGGTCGCGCCCAACCTGGGCCTGGCGGGCGCGGTGGCCAACACCGCCACGGCGGCCCCGGCCGGCGACACCATCAAACTCAACGGTCCAGCCCAGCAGTGGCAGGAACCGCTGCGCGAAGCGCTGGGCGAACGCCTGCAGACGCAGATCGGCCGCAACAGCGAACACGCGACGATCCGCCTCGAGCCGCCCATGCTGGGCCGGATTGAAATTTCCATCCGCCACACGGCCGGCGCGCTGCAGGTAAACGTCACGGCATCGAACTCGGAAGTGTTGCGCCAGCTGCAAGGCATCGGCGAAAACATGCGCAGCGACCTGGCGCAGCGCCAGTACACCGACGTGGCCGTGAATATCAGCGCCACCCCGCGCAGCCCCGCCGCCCAGGCGTTTGCCGAAGGCGATGCGCGCGGCCAGCGTCAGCCGGGCCGCCAGCAGGACGATGCCGAACCGGGCCGCGCCCTGTCCGACGGCAGCACTGCCGCCACCACTTACGCCATGCACGAGCGAGAGAGCGCCTGATGAATATGAAAATGAAACTGATCGCCGGCTTTGTCGGCGTGGCCGTGCTGGCCGCCGGCGCGGCTGGCGGCGCCATGTGGTACCTGGCCAAGCCGGTCGCCGGCCATGCCGATGCCGCCGAAGCGAAAGCCCCGCCGCCGCCCGCCACGGGCAAGAAGGCGCGCAAGTTCATCACGCTGGACAAGGTCATCGTGATGCTGCGCCGCGGCCCCGGCGAAGGCGACACGCATTACCTGTCGGCCGACCTGGTGATCGCCACCACCGAGGAAAAGGAAAAGCTGACCAAGGATCACTTGCCGCTGATGCGCTCGATCGCCGTCAGCACCCTGTCGAGTTTCCCGCTGGACAAGGCGCAAACCATGACCGTGGAACAGTATGCCGAGCAGATCAACAAGGCCTTCAATGTCAGCTACGAGCGCGAACAGATGGAAAAGCCGTTCACCGAAGTCATGGTCGGCAAGCTGATCATTGAATAAGCCAACACGCCAGCCGACCTAGTGGGAGATCCCTTGGCCTATGTAGAGCAATACCAGGAAGCGTATGGCGCCGGCGAATATGCCGCCGCCAGCGCTTGCGCGGCCGTGCTCAGCGTTGCTGAAGAGCAACAACATCTGGTGGCGTACTCCCCGCTGGTGAAACGCATCGTGCGCCAGCTCAATTCGCAGGTGTCGGGCGCCATCGACCGCGACGACATGGAACAGATCGGCCTGATGGGCCTGCTCGAAGCCCTGCGCCGCTACGGCGTGCCGGACCAGTCTTTCGGCAGCTATGCCAGTCTGCGCATCCGCGGCGCCATCCTCGATGAACTGCGGCGCCAGGACTGGCGCCCGCGCGCCGTGCGCCAGGAAAGCCACCGCCTGCGCGACAGCGTGCGCGCCCTGACCCGGCGCCTGGGACGCGAGCCGCAGGAAGCGGAAATCATGGCAGCCCTGAAGTTGACGCCGGAAGCCTTCCAGGAATATCAATTGGCGGAAAACGCCGAGCTGATCGCCAGTTTCGACGAAGTGCTGCAGGAAAGCCTGGGACAGGCCGACAGCGCACCGAGCCCGGAAGAGCAATTGATGGTGCGGCGCAGCCTGGAACAAGCGCTGCGCGCGCTGGACGAACGCGAGCAGCGCGTGATCCAGATGTATTACGAATTCGAACTGAGCTACAAAGAAATAGCCGCCGTACTGGACCTGAGCGACGCCCGCGTCTGCCAGCTCAACAAGACGGCGCTGGGCAAGATGAAAGCCATGCTGCAAGACGCATAAGTTTCAGCACTATCCATCAAATTGACGCAGCACAATGACGCAGAAAGGCAGTTGACATGGTAATTATCGGTATCTTAATCGTGATGGGGTGTGTATTCGGAGGCTTCGCCCTGATGGGCGGCACCGTCCACGCGATCTGGCAACCGGTCGAGCTGATCATCATCATCGGCGCCGCCGTCGGCGCCCTGGTGCTGGGCAACCCCAAGCATGTACTCGGCGAAATGCTGCACCAGATGCGCAAGATCGTCACGCACAAGAAGCAAGGCTCGGAATTCCAGCGCCAGTTGCTGCTGCTGATGTATGAACTGCTGCAAACGGCCGCCGGCGGCCTGAAGGCGCTCGACGCCCACGTCGAGGCGCCGCGCGAAAGCGCCCTGTTCCAGCGCTATCCGCTGGTGCTGGAAGAGCCGAAGCTGCTCGCCTTCATCGTCGACAACTTCCGTTTGATGGCGATGGGCAAGATCAACGCGCATGAACTCGAAGGCGTGCTGGAACAGGAACTGGAAGCCATCCACGACGAACTGCTGCAACCGTCGAAGTCGCTGCACAAGATCGCCGAAGCCATGCCCGGCTTCGGTATTCTGGCCGCCGTGCTGGGCATCGTGATGGCCATGAATTCCGTGGCCGACGGCGCCGATGCGGCGGAGATCTCGGAAAAAGTGGGCGCCGCCATGGTCGGCACCTTCATCGGCATCTTCTTTTGCTACGGCGTGCTCGATCCGATGTGCAACATGATGAAACAGCTGGTGGGCGAGGAAGGCTCGACCATGGAATGCGTGAAGGTCGTGCTGGTGACGCACGTGGCGGGCAAGCCGCCCCTGCTGGCCATCGATGCGGGCCGCCGCCTGGTGCAACTGAACATCAAGCCGAGCTTCGCCCAGCTGGAAAGCTGGATCAATGCGCTGGAAGATGGCGGCGCCGAACAAGAGCAAGGCCAAGGCCGGGGAGGCCGCCGTGCTAAAGCCGCATGAGAAACATGAACAGGCCATCATCAAGCGTGCCGGACGCAAGCACGACGACGATGGCCATGGCGGCGCCTGGAAAGTAGCGTTCGCCGACTTTTGCCTGGCCCTGCTGTCGCTGTTCCTCGTGCTGTGGCTGATGGCCGCGCGCGAGCAGCAGGCGATGAAGGAAATCATGATGGATGCATCGGCCAGCAGCCGCCAGGGCGAAGGCCAGGGCGTCATGCCGGAACAGAGCGGCGGTCCCCGTGGCAGCCTCATCGAGCGCTTCCCCATGCCCCGCAAGGGCTCGGGCGACACGCGCACGGAAGGCAAGCAGACGCAGGACGGCAAGGCCGGAGCAGCGCCGCAAAACCAGACGAAAGTGAGCTACCAGTCGCCGGAAGACTTGCTGAGCCTGTCGCGCGCGCTCGACAAGCTCAGCGACGAAGCGGGATTGAAGAGCAACCTGCAATCGGTGATCACGCCGTACGGCTTGCGCGTCATGCTGCACGATACGGACAAGCAAGGCATGTTCGTGCGCGGCAGCGCCGTGCCGACCGACCGTTTCCGCAAGCTGTTGCGCCAGATGGGTCCCGTGTTTGCGCAAATGGACAACCAGATGCTGATCGTCGGCCACACGGACTCGATGCAATACGCTAATACTGGCTATGAAGGCTTTTCGAACTGGACCCTGTCGGCCAACCGCGCCATGTCGGCGCGCGCACAATTGCTGATCGGCAGCATGAGTCCGGACAGCGTGCTGCAAGTGGTGGGCATGGCCGACCGCGCGCCGCTGGACGTGAAAAATGCCAGCGCCGGCATCAACCGCCGCATCGAACTGTTAATATTGACGCGTGGCCAGGCCGACAGCATCGCCGCCATGTTCGGCATGGCCGGACAAAAACCGCAAGGCGAGGAGCTGCAGGTGGGTGAGCCGGACTCGGGCACCTTGCAGCGCCTGCGCGACAAACTGGGCCTGCCCGCAAAGAAGGAACGGGACGAGCATGCAAATTAAGGGCAAGGGACAACGTATGAAAATCTCCTCCGGCAATACCGGCGCCGCCGTGCGCAGCAGCGCCGTCGCGCCGGCCGAGGCGATCGCCGAGAACGCGGGCGCCGCGGGCGCCATGGCCGGCTCGTCGGCCGGGGCGGAACTGCAATCGGCCGTGCTGCAACCGGCCATGGCCGCCCTGCGCGCCATGCCCGAGATCGACCACGAGCGCGTAGCCATGCTGCGCGATGCGCTGGCCAAGGGCGAATTGCCGTTCGATCCATCGAAGCTGGCAGGCTTGATCCAGCGTTTCCACGGCGGCGAATCGTGACCCCACCGCGCAAGGGCATCACGCGCCAGGAAGCCGTGCGCCGCGTGCTGCTAGGCATGACGGAAGACCGCGCCGGCTATGCCGCCCTGCAAACCTTATTGGAAGAGCAATTCCAGGCCACCCTGCAGCACCAGAGCGCCCGGCTGACGGCGCTGGCCGACCAGGTCATCGCCGCCGTCGAACCGCTCGACGCGCGCCGCCGGCAACGGGTCAGCCTGGTCACTGCCCTGCTGGGCCCGCAAGGCGATATGGCACAATTGTTTGCGTTGTTGCAAGAAGACGCGCGCAGCAAGGCCCAGGCTGAGTGGGCCGCGCTCGAGCAGATGGTGCTCGAATGCAAGCGCCTGAATGCCCGCAACAGCGATTTATTAACAGAGCAGTACAGCATCATGCAGCGCGTGCTGCATGGCGAGGAAGATACGTATGCGCCAGGCTGATTTCCTGACCACCCGCGCCACGGCGGCGACGCCATCGACGGCGGCGACCCATGCCGTGCAAAGCAATATGCGCGCCACCGAATCCGCCGCCTCCGGCGGCAGCTTTGGCAGCGTGTTCCGGCAAGTGCAGGGCGAAGTAGCCCGCTTCATCGAACAGGGCGGCGGCAACGCCACCAGCCTGAGCCCGCAAGGACGCGCCTACCTGGAGCAGAGCCAGCCCGTGAATGTGCTGGGCGCCATCAGTCAGGGCGGCGATATCGGTGAAACGCAGCAGCAATTCCTCGCCTCGATCAAGCCATGGACGCAGGAAACGGGCGCGCGCCTGGGCGTGGCGCCGGAAATCGTTGCCGCCCACGCGGCGCTGGAATCAGGCTGGGGCCAGCGTCCGCTGCGCCAGGGCACGGGCGCGGATACGAATAACTTGTTCGGCATCAAGGCCGGCGGGAAATGGCAGGGCGACGTGGCCAGCAATGTCACCACCGAATACGAAGCGGGCAGCGGCACGGCCCTGAAGAAAACGGAGCGCTTCCGCAGCTACCCGGACCAGGCCAGCGCCTTCCGCGACTATGCGCAGGTGTTGCTCGACAACCCGCGCTACCGCGCCGCCCTGAACACGGGCGCCGATGCGGGCGCCTTCGCGCAAGGCCTGGCGCGCGGCGGCTATGCCACCGATCCCAACTACGCCGCCAAGCTGACTCAGCTGGCGACACGGCTGCAGCGCACGGCCGCCGCCGAGTAAGTTTCCCTCAACGGCCGGGAAGTTCGGCCGGTTCCACCACGCCCGCATCGACCACCCTGGCACGTATCACCGTGCCGCTGGTGGCGTTGCGCACGCGGATCAGCTCGCCCAGCGCGCCCGGGTCCATCGCTTCGCCGGCCATGCTCACTTCCACCTGTTCCTTGCGCGCCACGATATTCACCGCACTGCCCCGCTTGACCAGCACGGGCGACGCCAGCTGCCCTTGCCGCAGCACTTCGCCCGTACGCAAGCTGCGCCGGCTCGACAGGCCAACGGCGCCGGGCAAGGAAGAAATGCTGTCCGGCACCATCGTCACGTCGCGCCGCGCCATCGTCACGTCACCCGCCTGCAGCGGCGTATTCGCCGTGACGGGGGCGCTGGTGACGGCCACTTGCGCCGTGATACTGCCGCGCGCCAGCATTTCATAGCGCCATCCGTTGCTTCCAGGACACACCGCGACAAAGCGCATGCGCTGCGCCGAGCGGCTGTCCGCCGTTTCCAGCGTGACGGGCGCCGCGCACGCCGGCACGGGGCGCGTGCTTTTCACGACGGCCACTTGAAACTGCGGTTCCAGCAATCCTGCCGTGGCCGCCTGCTGTGCCAATTGCTCCCGCGCCAACTGTTCCACACGTGAAAATATATTGTCGGCTGGCAATTCTGCGCGACCTGCACTACTATATAGGCTGGTCAGTAAAAAGAGACCAGGAAGCAGTATGTAGCGACATTGCGCCTTGTTCCACATCACGGAATAGTTCTCAAAGTAAATCATTGCTAACCTTAATCAAAGATACTGAAGCGGCATGACCTTACCATGCGTCAACATGACCAGGCTGGGATTTTACCTCTGCACCACCTATTTTCTGGCCCGAACCGCAAAAAGCACGATCGAATTCAATACAAAGGATGACCATGGGGATTAATTTCAAGGATGCGCTGGGCGTGCACGCCGATGCGCTCGCGCTGCGCGCCGACCGTACACGCGTGCTGGCGGCCAACATCGCCAATGAAAACACGCCCGGCTTCCAAGCCATGGACATGGATTTCGGCAGCGCCCTGCAGCAGCTGCAGGACAACGAGGCCGGCCTGCTGTCGACCGATGACGACGCCAGCGCCCTGTACCGCGTTCCCTACCACCCCAGCCGCGACGGCAATACCGTCGAAATCGGCGTGGAGCAGGCGGCGTTCTCGCAGAATGCCACCGACTTCCAGACCAGCCTCACTTTCGTCAACATGAAACTGAAGGGGCTGTCCAAGGCCATTTCCGGACAATAAGGATCAGCATGAGCTTCCAGGATATTTCCAAGATCGCCGGTTCGGCGATGGCGGCGCAAACCGTGCGCCTCAATACCATCGCCAGCAACCTGGCCAATGCCGATTCCGTTGCCGGTTCCGAAGGCGAGACCTACCGCGCGCGCAAACCCGTGTTTGCGGCCGTGATGGATGGCCCCGGCGCCAGCGGCGCCGGCGGACGGGTTCAGGTGCTCGACGTGGTGCAAAGCGATGAGCCGCTGCGCAAGGTGTATGAACCGGGCCACCCGATGGCCAATGCCGATGGCATGGTGTTCTACCCCAACGTCAATCAGGTTGCCGAGATGACCGACATGATGTCGGCGTCGCGCGCCTTTGAAACGAATGTCGAAGTTCTGGGCCGCATCAAGTCGATGCAGCAATCGCTCCTCAAATTAGGTGAAGCATAATCCATGGAAACCAATCTCTTTACAAATAACACCAGCGGCAGCAACAACGGCAGCAATGCCGTCAAGTCGCAAGGCAATGCCACCCAGGACATGTTCACCAAATTGCTGGTTGCGCAGATCAAGAACCAGGATCCCCTCGCGCCGACCGACCCGAGCCAGTTCGTCAATCAATTGACGCAGCAGGCGCAGACGGAAGCGATGCAGAACCTGTCGGCGCTGACCAGCGCCAATGCCAGCGTGCTGCAATCGATGCAAGTGCTGGCCCTGGGCGCGCAAGTGGGTTCCGAAGTCATGGTCAACAGCGACACGGTGCAACTCGACAAGAGCAAGGTCAGCGGCAGCATCGCGCTGGCCGCCGGCACCACCAAGACCACGGTGACCTTGAAAGGCATCGACGACAAGGAATACAAGATCGAACTGGGCGCCAAGGGAGCCGGCACGGTGCCGTTCACCATCGACCCCGTCGCGCTGGGCTTGCCTGCTGGCACCTACAGCATGAAGGTCAGCACCAGCGGCACCGAAAAGCCGACGGTCGACATCGCAGGCAAGCTCAACAGCGTGCGCCTGTCGTCCGGCGGCAGCATGATCCTGAGCGTGTCGAACCTGGGCGAAGTCAACCCTGGCGCGATCACCGGTTTCAACGGCAAGACGGCTTGATCCGCCCTTCCCTTCGTTTCCTGAACACTAATATCGTCCTTCACTAAAGGAAATCAACATGAGTTTCGACATCGCCCTGTCCGGTATCCAGTCCATCAACCAGCAGTTGAACAGCACCAGTAACAATATCGCCAATGCCGGCACCTACGGCTTCAAGAGCAGCCGCGCCAACTTTTCGGCCATGTATGCCGGTTCGCGCGCCACGGGCACGGAAATCGGCTCGCTGACGCAAAGCATGTCGCTCAATGGCGGCGTGCTGAACACGGGCCGGGCACTCGACGCGGCCATCGACGGCCGCGGCTATTTCGTCACGCGCGATGCGCAAAACACCATGACCTACAGCCGCGTCGGCATCTTTTCCGCCAGCAATGAGGGCAAGCTGATCGACTCGAACGGCCGCCTGGTGCAGGGTTATGCCGCCGTCAAGGGCACCACCACCCTGGGCACCATGGGCGACATGCTCATTCCGACGGGCCAGATTCCCGCCGTGGCAACGACCAAGCTGGCGTATGCGGCCAATATGTCGTCCGAATGGGCCGTGAAAACCCCGCCTTTCAGCAAGACCAATGAACTGAGCTACAACAGCGCCAAATCCTCGATCGTCTACGATTCGCTGGGCGCCAAGCACTCGCTGGGCCAGTACTTCGTCAAGACGGCGACGGGCGTGGACGTGCACTACACCTTCGACAACGCCGACGTGACGCCGGTAACGAGCATGACCTTCGACACGAACGGCAAGCTGGTGACGGGCGCGTCCGCCTCGCCAGTGCTGCCGACGCCGCCTGGCGCGGCGCCGATGACGGTCGCCATCGATTACACGGGCACGACCCAGTTCGCCGGCGAGGCGACGACCTCGACCGACCGCGCCGACGGCTATGCCTCGGGCACCTACACGGGCGTGGAACTGGCCGACGACGGCTCCGTCGTGGCGAAGTACACGAACGGCCAAAAGCAGAGCATCGGCGTGATCGCCCTGGCCACCTTCCCCGACGAAGGCGCGCTGACGGCCGTCAACGATACCAGCTGGGTCGCCTCGACCACCTCCGGCACCGCCATGTATGACCGCCCGGGCGTGGGCATGGCCGGCAAACTGGTGACGAGCTCGCTGGAACAGTCGAACGTCGACATCACCTCGGAACTGGTGGGCCTGATGACGTCGCAGCGTAACTACCAGGCGAACTCGAAGGTCATCTCGACCGAGAACGCCATGCTGCAATCGCTGATGCAAGCGCTGTAATCCACGATACGCAAAGGTAAAGAGCAATGGATGCGCTGATTTATACCGCCATGAGCGGGGCCGACCGCGCCCTGCGGGCACAGCAGGTACACGCCAACAATCTGGCCAATATCGAGACGGGCGGCTTTCGCGCCAACCTGGAAGTGTCCACTGCCCAGCCGCTGCAAAACGGCTATGGCTACGACGACCGCCACATGACGCAGACGCAGTCGAGCGCCGTCGGCACGCGCACGGGCACCATCAAGGAAACGGGACGCGAACTCGACGTGGCAGTCACGGGCCCCGGCTTTCTCGCGGTGCAATGGCAAAACGGCGAAGCCTACACGCGCGCCGGCGCCATGGACCTCGATGAGACGGGCGCGCTGACCATCAACGGCCGGCCCGTGCTGGGCGAAGGCGGCCCCATCACGATTCCCGAGCACACCAGCCTGTCGATCGGCGCCGATGGCACGATTTCCATCCAGGTGCCGGGGACGGCGCAGATGCAGACCGTCGACAAGCTCAAGCTGGTCAATGCGGAAGCGGGCGAGCTGACGAAGAACGAGGCGGGCCTGATCGTGGCGCGCGGCGGCGAAGACTTGCAGGCCGATCCGGCGGTGCGCCTGCGCGACCGCCACCTGGAAGGCAGCAACGTCTCTGCCGTCGAGGAAATGGTCGCCACCATGAGCCTGAACCGCAGTTTCGAGATGCAGATGAAAATTTTCAAGGCCAGCGACGCGATGACCGAGTCCGGCAACCGCCTGCTGGGCGCCTAAGCCCAACGCCAACCAATTACCAGGAGTAAATCATGAATCCAGCAATGTGGATCAGCAAGACCGGCGTGCAGGCGCAGGACGCCAAACTGCAAGCCATCGCGAACAACCTGGCCAACGTCAATACCGTTGGCTTCAAGCGCGACCGCGTCGTCTTCGAAGACCTGTTCTACCAGGTCGAGCAGCAGCCGGGCACGCAGCGCGCCGACAATACCCTGTCGCCATCGGGCGTACAGCTGGGTAACGGCACGCACATGGTGGGCACGCAAAAGGTGTTTACCACGGGCAGCCTGCAAACGACGAGCCGCGAATTCGACGTCGCCATCACCGGCAACGGCTTCCTGCAGGTGCTGCGCCCGAACGGCGAAGCGGCCTACACGCGCGCCGGCCAGCTGGGCATCAATGAAAACGGCGTGATGGTCAACGCCCAGGGCTTGCCGCTGGTGCCGCAGATCACCGTGCCGAACAACGCCACGGCGATCACCATCGGCGAAAACGGCATGGTCACGGCCACCGTGCCGGGCAATGTCAACGGCACCCAGCTGGGCCAGCTGAACCTGTCCAGCTTCGTCAACCCGACGGGCCTGCTGGCACTCGGTGAAAACCTGTTCCAGGAAACGGCATCGAGCGGCACGCCGACGGAAGGCCGTCCCGGCGAAGGCGCCCTGGGCAAGCTGAAACAGTTCGCGCTGGAAGGCTCGAACGTGCAGGTGGTCGAGGAGATGGTCGACATGATCGCGGCCCAGCGCACCTATGAAATGAACACCAAGGTGCTGTCGGCCGCCGACAATATGCTGCAATACCTGGCGCAAGCGGCACGCTGATGACAGTCGCCATGAAAGCCACGGCGGCCCTGCTGCTGGTGCTGGGCGCCGGTTGCGCCAGCCGGCCGGCCGCGCCGGTGGCGCCCAGCTTTTCCGATACGCCGCTGCCCGTGGCGCCGCGCAGCGCCGCGCGCGGCGGCGTGGGCGGCGGCGTCTTCAATGCCGATGCGGGCCTGGACCTGATCTCGGACAGCCGCGCCTTCCGCGTGGGCGACGTCGTCACGGTGGCCCTGCAGGAAACCACGCAGGCGAGCAAGAAGGCCGGCACCTCGTTCAACAAGGGCTCGTCCGTCGGCGTGAATGCGGCCAACATCCTCGGCAAGACCTTCCCGAAGACGGGCATCGACCTGTCGGCCGACCGCAACTTCGCCGGCGACTCGACCAGCACGCAGCAAAATGCGCTGTCCGGTGCCATCACCGTGATCGTGCAGGAAGTGCTGCCGAACGGCTTGCTGCGCGTGCAGGGCGAAAAAACGCTGACCCTGAACCAGGGCGAGGAATTCGTGCGCCTGCGCGGCTACCTGCGCGCGGCCGACATCGATTCGAACAACCAGGTCTCGTCCTTGCGCATCGCCAATGCACAGATCGCCTATTCCGGCCAGGGCACCCTGGCCGAAGCCAATACACCAGGCTGGCTGACGCGCTTCTTCGTCGGCCCATGGATGCCGTTTTAAGGTGACCTCATGAAATTTCGTTCCGCCCTGCCCCTGGCAGCCATGCTGGCCGCGCTCTCCGGCCTCGCCCTGCCCGCCAGCGCCGCGCAAGTGCTGCGCAACCTGGTCAGCATCGAAGGCGTGCGCGACAACCCGCTGGTCGGCTATGGCCTCGTCGTGGGCCTGAACGGCAGCGGCGACACCACCCAGGTGAAGTTTTCCAGCCAGTCCGTGGTCAACATGCTCAAGCAGTTCGGTGTGAAGATGCCGGACGGCGCCGAAGCGAAAAGCAAGAACGTCGCCACCGTCATGGTCAGCGCCGTATTTCCACCAGGATACCGCCGCGGCCAGGCCATCGACGTCACCGTCTCCTCCCTGGGCGACGCGAAAAGCTTGCGCGGCGGCACCTTGCTGCTGACGCCATTGCGCGCGGCCGACAATGAAACGTATGCGCTGGCGCAAGGCAACGTCGTCGTCGGCGGCCTCAACGCCACTGGCAAGAGCGGCTCGTCCGTCACCGTCAACACCCCCACCTCGGGCCGCATTCCCAACGGCGCCAACATCGAGCGCGAGATTCTCAGCGATTTCTCCACCAAGCCGACCGTCACCCTGAACTTGCGCCACCCGCATTTCGAGACGGCCATCAATATCGTCGAAGCCGTCAACCGCCGCTTCGGCGCCGTCGCCACCACGCGCGACGCCACCAGCGTGGAAGTGCTGGCGCCGGAAAACCCGACCCAGCGCGTGGCCTTCATGGCCAAGCTCGAAGCGCTCTCCGTCGACGTGGGCGTCGATACGCCGAAAGTGGTGTTCAATTCGCGCACCGGCACCGTGGTCATCGCCGAAGGCTTGCGCGTCAAGGCCGCCGCCGTCACGCACGGCTCGCTGAAAGTGGTCATTTCGGAAAGCTCGGCCGTCAGCCAGCCGGCGCCGTTCGGCCGCGGCCAGACCACCGTCACGCCGCAGTCGAAAGTGTCCGTCGACCAGGGCAACGGCAATATGTTCAAATGGCCGGCCGGCGCCAAGCTGCAGTCGATCATCGACGTCGTCAACAGCCTGGGCGCCTCGCCCGACGACATCATGGCAATTCTGCAAGCCCTCGACCAGGCCGGCGCCATCGAGGGCGAACTGGTGGTCATCTAACGTGGCACTGAAAGCGGAATGGAAATGAATGTAAACGACAGCAGCAGCGCCCTGCCCTCGGCGCTCGACGACCGCTCCCCTCCGGCAGCCACGCCGGCCGATCCCCGCTATGCGGCCAAGGCCACCGAGGCGGCCGTCAAGTTCGAAGCCTTCTTCATCTCGCACATGCTGCGCCAGATGCGTTCGGGCACGCGCGAGATGGCGGGCGAGGACAGCGTCTTCAAGGACCCCGTCAACAGCGACATGCTGGAAATGGCCGACAATCTGGTGGCCGACAAGATGGCCGGCCAGCGCGCGTTCGGCATCGCCGACGCCATCCTGCGCCAGCTGCTGCCGCCTGCCGGCGCTCCCGTGGCGGCCCGTGGCACTGTCAAGACCGACAATATTGCAGCGCCGCTTAATAAATCCGTCTGAAGCGTCGCCTGTACAAGGTAACAACGAATCAATGCCTGCCCACCCGCACGCGCCACTCTCTTCACGAAAGAAACTTGCCCAATGAGCATCATCAGCAATGCATTGTCAGGCAGCATCGCCGCCCAGGCCGCACTCAACGCGGCCAGCCAGAACATCGCCAACCTGCAAACGGCGGGCTACACGCGCCAGGGCGTGCTGTTGTCCTCGCTTGGCGCCGGCGTGGGCGTGCGCTCGGCCGGCAATGGCGTGGAAGTGTCCGCCCTGCTGCGCTTTGCCGATGCCTATAAAAGCCAGCAAATGTGGCGCGCCGCGTCCGATCAGGGCGCCCGGTCGCAGACCCAGCCTTACCTGACCCAGCTCGAGCGGGTGATGGGCGACGACGCTTCCAGCATCAGCAACGGCATCGACGGCTTTTTCGCCGCCCTGAACGCCTCGGCCGTCGACCCGACGTCGACGCCGCTGCGCCAGCAGATCGTCACCTCCGCCGACGCCATGGCGCAGCGCTTCAACAGCATCAGCACCGTCATGAGCAACCAGTTGCTGTCGGTGCAGCAGCAACGCTCGGCGATCGTGCCGCAAGCCAATACCACGCTGGCGAATATCGCCGCGCTGAACCAGCGCATCAGCACGTCCACGGCGGCGGGCACGAATGTGTCGTCGCTGATGGATGCGCGCGACCAGCTGATCGATGGCCTGGCCTCGCAAATGGGTATCGAAGTGCTCGACCAGCCGGACGGCTCGCGCAATGTCTCGCTGAAGTCGGGCCAGCCGCTGGTCATCGGCAGCCTGGCCGGCACCCTGAGCAGCAACATGACGAACACGGGCGAACAAACCCTGAGTCTCGATTTCGCCAAGTCGACGTACACCCTCGACCCGGTGGCCATCGGCGGCCAGATGGGCGGCCTGGGCGAGTTCGAGCAAAACACCCTGAAACCGCTGCAGCAGTCGCTGCAAGACATGGCAACCCAGCTGACCAGCAAGGTCAACGCGCAGCTGGCCCTGGGCAAGACCATGGCTGGCACGGCCGGCGGTCCCCTGCTGGTCTACGCGAATGGCAAGTTGAGCATTACCCCCGGCTTCAACGCCAAGGACCTGGCCCTGTCGCTGACGGGCCAGGCCGGCGACAGCGGCAACTTGCAAAAATTGATCGAAATCAAGAATCAGCCGATCACCGTCAGCTGGGTGGGTTCTGTCCTGATGAGCGACGCGGATACGCAGCTGGTCGGCAAGCTGGGCATCTACAGCCAGCAGAACCAGTCCTTGCTGAAGACGGCCAACACGGTGCGCTCGCAAGCGATCGACGACTGGAAATCGACCAGCGGCGTGAACAAGGATGAAGAAGCGATGAGCCTGGTCGAATTCCAGAATATGTATCAAGCAAACATGAAAGTCATTTCCGTGGCGAACAGCTTGTTTGACGCCACCTTGCAAATGATGGGTTAAGGAGAAGATCATGCGTGTCGCCAGTAGCCAGTACCAATCGCTGATCAATATTTCGCTTCAGCAAAATCAGGAACGCATCAACTTCCTGACCCAGCAGATGTCGTCGGGCCTGCGCATCCAGCTGCCATCGGACGATCCGATCGGCAACGTGCGCATTTCGCGCCTGACGCGCGAGCAAGCCATGGTCACCCAGTACCAGGACAATATCGCCACGGTCAAAGTGCGCCTGCTGAAGAATGAAAACTACCTGTCGAGCATGGTCACCGACATGGGCCAGGCGCGCGACCTGCTCGTGTGGGCCGCCGACGGCAGCAATACGCCGGGCGACCTGAACGCGATGACGCAATCGCTGACGGCCATGCGCGACAGCGTGCTGTACACGGCCAACCTGAAGGACCAGGAAGGCCGCTACATGTTTTCCGGCACCGCCACCGACCAGCCAGCGATCAAGTACGACCCGGCGGCGGCCGTCGGCTCGCGCTACAGCTACATCGGCAATACCGACACGCAAACCGTGGTGGTCGGCAATGGCGTGACGCAGGCGGCCAACGTCGACGTGAAGAACCTGGAAGTATGGCTCAACAAGATCGACCAGGTCGTCGCCACCCTCGGTGCGCCGGGCGTGAACCCCAACGATCCGGCCGTGCGCGCCATCGTCAACGACGGCCTCGGCGGCACCGATGACGGCATGGATTTACTCTCAGGCAAGATCGCCATCTTCGGCGGCGCGCAAAACATCCTTACCACGCTGTCGGGCAACCTGGCCAATGTCTCGCTGTCGAACAATTCGGCCCTGCTGGACCTGAAAAAGACCGACATGGGCGCGGCGGCCATTGAACTGACCGGCTACCAGACGGCCCTGCAGGCAACATACAAGGCCTACGCCAAGGTTGGCACTATTTCCCTGTTTGATCTTCTCTGACCATCATGCAAATCGTTCAGACCTCCTCCTCTTCCGGCGTCAATGCCAAAGGCGCCGGCACCGCCCGCGTCGTCGATGACGCGTCCGCCGCCATCAACGGCAGCGCCAGCGCGCGCAGCGAGGCGCCGGCGGCGAAGAGGTCGACGGCGAGCCTGCAGCGTGGCCTGAGCAACTGGGATCACCAGTTGCAGGGGGAGATTTCCAACGCGCAGCAAACACTCGATTACCTGGAACGCAGCAGCAGCCAGCTGCAGGCGCTGAAAAGCGAGCTGGCGGCCAAGCTGGCCGCGCGCCAGGGCCGCGAAGGGCAAGTCGAGGCAAGAGTGCGCCAGTTCAGCAATACCTGGCGCCAGCGCGCCAGCGCCTCGGGCGGCACGCTCGATGCACAGCTCAGCTATACCAGCCCGCAGGCGGCACAGCAGCAATTCAGCATCCGCGGCCTGACCATGGCCAGCCTGCAGGAAGGCCCGCAGGAAGTGCTGGCGTTTTCCGTGGGCGGCGCGAACCAGGCCTTGCGCTCGGTCAATATCGAGCCTGGCCTGAGCGCGAACGAAATCGTCTCGCGCTTCGACCGCGCCCTCATGCCGTCAGGCATCAGCGTCAAGCAGGGCGAGAACGGCGAACTAGTGTTCAGCACGCCGGAAGCGGCCTGGGCCAACGTACGCGACAGCCTGTCCGTGCGCGGCAGCGGCATCCGCTACCCGACCGGCCAGATGAGCCGCGTGCGCACGGATGCGGAGCCGGCCGCCATCGCCCCGGAAGAATGGAATACGGGCGACGTGGAAGCCCTGCGCGCCACCCTGCAGCAAGTGGTGCAGGCGCTGGCGCAGCTGCAGGCGGCGCGCAGCGCCGTCAGCCTGGCCCTGGCGCAGGCGACGGGACGGGTCGCCCGCGCACAACCGGTGCAGGTGAACGTCAGCATGGATACCCTGGCGGAAAACTTCACGCAAAAGGCCAGCGAGCCCGGCTACGAATCGCTGCTGGCGATCAGCTCGGCATTGGTCGGCATCAGCCGCGAAAGAGTCGTCGCCCTGCTGGGCCTGGAATAAGCGCTCTTCGCCCGTGCGCCGCCCTGGCGCACGCGGCAATAATGGGGCACGCCCCCTGGCTCAGGACGGTGAAAATCCGTAGGCTCTGTCCCCGACAAATAGGGGAACTCAAGGAATCTTCCCCAGCCCCGGCTGTCTGACTGTTCATATCAGACAAACGGGAGCCTTCCATGCAGCCAGCCGAATGGAAAACCTTCATCGCCCAGTTTGCCGCACTGAGCCGTCGCCAGCGTCTGGCGAGCACTGCTCTGCTGCGCGGGGCAGGATCGCAGAACGCCGTCGTGGCACTGGTCGAAAGCGTGGCCCGGCAGCGGCTACACTGTCCCGCCTGCAACAGCAGCCATGCGCACCGGCACGGTCATGCGCACGGACTGCAGCGCTACCGTTGCGTGCCGTGCGGGCGCACCTTCAATGCGCTCACCGGCACGCCGCTGGCCCGCTTGCGCCACAAGACCTTGTGGCTCGACTACGCCGACTGCCTGCTCGAGTCGGCTTCCGTGCGCAAGGCAGCAAGCCAGCTGGGCGTGCACCGCAACACCGCCTTTCGCTGGCGTCACCGGTTTTTAAGCCTGGCCAAGACGGACCGGCCCCATTGCCTGCATGGCATCGCCGAAGCGGACGAGCTGTATGTGCTGGAGTCAGAAAAGGGCGCGCGGCATCTGACGCGGCCGGCGCGCCGCCGTGGTGGCCATGCCCACAAGCGCGGCATTTCCAGTGAACAAGTCTGCATCCTGGTGGCGCGTGACCGCACGGGACAAACCCTCGATTTCGTCGCGGGAAAAGGGGCGCTGACCAAGGCGCAGCTGCATGCTTGCCTGCCACCCGTGATCGACAAGGACGTCTTGCTGATGACCGACGGCCACGCTGCCTATCGCGCCTTCGCGCGTGAAGCCGGCATCAGTCACCAGGCCGTCAACTTGCGTGCCGGCATCCGCGTGCAGGGCGCCGCCCACGTGCAGAACGTCAACGCGTATCACAGCCGCTTGCGCGGCTGGCTGCGCATCTTCCATGGCGTGGCCAGCCGTTATCTGCCGAATTACCTGGGCTGGCGCTGGATACTGGACGCCGGGCGCATCCGCTCCCCAGAAACATTATTGAAGGCAACGCTGGGAGAGTTCCCACATTTGACGGTGACATAGCCAATCCGTAAGATGCTGCTGTCGCCATCCACTTCCGGAGTTTCCTTGATAAAAACCGCCGCCCGGCTGATCAGCTATGCCCTGCTGGGCAAATCCGGCAAGCACCCCCTCGATATCGCCAAGGTGCGCAAGGTACTGATTTTGCGCAATGACAAGATCGGCGACATGATCGTCACCTCGGCCCTGCTGCGCGAGCTGAAGAAAAACTATCCGCACTGGCAGATCGACGTGGCCGCCAGCAGCGCCAACCGCGATGTCATCGCCGACAACCCGCACGTGAACGAGATCCTCATCTGGGACAAGCAGCCGCTGCTGCGCGACTTGCGCACCACCATCGCCGACCTGCGCCGGCGCCGCTACGACGTCATCTTCAATCCCTACAACCGCTTTTCGATTCCCTTGCTGCTGCGTATCAAATGGCTGGGTGCGCGCTACTTGACGGGCTTTGCCATTCCCAAGTACGGCACCTCGACGGCGAAGCTGGGCATGTTCGACCATACGGTGCCGTGCAACCGCAGCCGCCACATCCTGCACAGCTTTTTCGCCACGTTCGAACAATTTGGCTTGCGCGACATCGATATGCGCTACGAACTGTTCGGCGTGGACAAGCACGCGGCCCGGGTCGATGCCGCCTGCGACACCCTGCTGCGCACACATGCAGGCTTGTTTTGCCTCAATTTTCAGGGCAGCAATGCGCAGCGCACGGTCAGCGTGGCCGACGCCCAGCGCTGCTGCGCCACCCTAGCGGCGCGCTATCCGCGCCATGCGCTGCTGGTGATCGCCGCGCCGGGCACCGAGGCGCGCGCCGCCGAGATCGTGCGCGGCGCCGGCCATGCCAACGTGATGAGCGCGCCCACCACCGGCCACATCCTGGAACTGGCGGCCCTGATCCGGCGCTGCGAACTGGTGCTGTCGCCCGACACGTCGGTGATCCACATCGCCTCGGCGTACGACAAGAAAATCGTCGGCTACTACATCCGCACCGACAACTACCGCTTGTTCTATCCGGCCAGCCGCCATTACCGCGTCATCCTGGCGCCGGGCCTGACCCTGGCCTCGGTCAGCGATGCCGAGACGCTGGCCGCCGTGGAAGAGCTGATGGAAGGCGCCGGGCAGACGCAGGAGACGCTTCAGGCCGCCGGCTGAGACGCCAGCAGGCGGTCCATCTGCCCCGCCGGCAGCGCGCGCGAGAAGAAATAGCCCTGCGCATAGTCGCAGCCGGCGGCACGCAGCAGATCGCGCTGCGACGCCGTCTCCACGCCTTCGGCCACGACCTTCAGCCCCAGCCGCTGCGCCAGCGCGATGATCGCCTCGCACAGGCCCTGCCCGGCGCCCTCGCGCCCCAGTTCGCCGACCAGGGAACGGCCGATCTTGAGAAAATCGATATCGGCCTTCTTGATGCACGCGAGCGACACCTGCCCGCTGCCGAAATCGTCGAGCGCCAGGGCCAGGCCCATGGCGCGGAACTGGCGCAGGCGGTCGACCACCTGGCGCCCCTCGTCGAGCAGCACCGCTTCCCTCGCCTCGATGGCGATGGCGCCCGGCGCCAGCCCCTGGCGCGCCAGATGGCCGCCCCAGTCTTGGTATAGCGCGGCGTCGCAGCGAAATTCCATCGCCGACTTGTTGATGCAGATCTGGAACGCAGGGCCATATTCATCCTGCCACAGCCGCGCCTGGCGCACGACCTGGCGAAACACCCACTCGCCGATATCGATGATCAGGCCGTTCGCCTCGGCAAAGGCGATGAAATCGGCGGGCACCAGCAAGCCGCGCAGCGGATGGCGCCAGCGCAGCAGCGCCTCGGCCCGTTCGATGGCCCCATCGCGCAGGCGGATGATGGGCTGGTAGTGCACTTCGAACTGGTCCTGCGCCAGCGCCAGGCGCATCTCGCGCACCGTGCTGCGGCGCAGTTCGGCCGCCTGCTGCAAGGCCGGCGTGAAATAGCTGTAGCCGTTGCGCCCCGCACTCTTGGCCGCGTACATGGCCTGGTCGGCATGCCGCAGCAAGGCGTCCGGCGACTCGGCGTCGGCTGGATACAGGGCCACGCCCACGCTGGCCGACACTTGCGCCGTGTCGCCGTCGAGCATGAAAGGCAGGGCCAGCGCGGCCGTCAGTTCCTGCAGCACGCGCTCGATGCCGCCCAGCTGTCCCACGCCGGCCAGGATGACGGTAAATTCGTCGCCCCCCAGCCGCGCCACCGTATCCGTGGCGCGCACGCGCTCGCTGATGCGGCGCGCCGCCTGGCGCAGCAGCATGTCGCCCTTCTCGTGGCCGAGACGGTCATTCACCTGCTTGAAATGGTCGAGGTCGATGAACAGCAGGGCCAGGCAGGCGCCCTCGCGTTTGGCATGGGCCGCCTCGTGCTGCAAGCGGTCGAGAAACATGTGGCGGTTCGGCAAGCCCGTCAGCTGGTCGAAATTGGCTTGCCGCCAGATGCGCTCGGACGCCGCGCGCTGCGCCGTGATGTCGCTGACCAGCGCCAGCGCGCCCAGATAGGTGCCGCTGGAATCGAAGATGGGGTTGGTGGCCAGGGTGGCCCACAAGGTGCTGCCGTCACGCCGCAGGAACTTGAATTCGTGGCGCTCGACAATGCCATCCTGGCGCCGCGCAATGTTGCGCTCCAGGATGGCGCGCCCCTCCTCATCCATGAAGGCGGCCAGCGGCTGGCCCAGCATATCCTCGATCTGGCAATCGAGCATGTGCGCCATCTTCGGATTGACAAAGCTCGTCAGCGCCTGCGCATCGATTTCCCAGATGCCCTCCTCGGCGCTGTGCACGATGCGCCGGAAACGCTCTTCGCTGCGTTCGAGCGCGGCCAGCTTGCCCTCGGCCTGCTCCAGCACCAGGCGCAGCGCCTGGCCGTTCGGATCGGCGCTGCCCAGCAGGCTGACGGGCAAGCTGGCCTCGCGCGCGCCGGGACGCGGCGGCGGCAGCTGCACCTGCAGCTGGATACGCTCGGGCTCGCTGCTATTGAGCACGCGCTGCACGAACCGCTCGTAATCGTGGCGGAACGCCTCGTGGACAAAGGAACGGAACTGCACGTGGCCAGGATGCCCGCGCGCCAGGCCGAACAGTTCGGCCGCCACCAGGTTGACCTGCAGGATCACGCCATCGAGGCCCAGCACGAAATAGGCGACGGGCGCGAGCAGGTATAAATCGTTGAAATAGGCTTGCTCGCGTTCGGCCTTCATCCGTTCCGGACTGAAGACGCCATCGTCAAGCAGGGGCGCGACGTGCCGCGGCACGCCGTCGTGGACGCGCGGGGAGGAATCCGGAGCAGGTACTGCTGACGGTGGTGTGTCCATGGCTATCCTTTGCACCGCCGCCCTGGCAAACAGGTGGGTGCAGTAGCGAGACTAGCACGCGTCACGCGCAGTGTCGAGCCATGCCTGCCGCAGATAACGTTTCCGCAACAAAGCCGGTCAGCGGCCCTGCCCCATACCGCGCCGGCGCAAGCCGAAATCATGGCCGACCACCAGCAAGGTGCTGGCCACCAGGCTGGACAGTCCCACGATCAGCTGGATCAGCTTATCGTCAGGCAATATCCACAAGGACGAAGCGGGCGTCTCGCAACCCGTGGCGGCGCTGATCAGGGGAGACACCCAGGCCGCGTCCGGCGTCACGTCGAGCACGACGGCGCCGTCGGCGCTCGTCTGCATATAGATGTCGCCCCCTCGGCCAGGGTAAAGCAGATGCCCACGCCCGTTTCCGTGGCGCGGATATTGTCCTGCATGCTGCGGTTATGTTCCTCGATCCACACTTCCACGTCGTACGGCGTCTCCAGGTGCTCCCACGGGCGGGGGCGGAAACGGGGACGTTCGTCCGCGCCGGCGGGGGTATCGGGGATGTTGCTGTCTGCTGCGCCTTGCATGCTCGTGACCTTTTCTGCGGTGATGTTCTGCGGTGATGCGCGGGAGCGTTGGCCCGCCAGCCGCCATTATCCCTCGTTCGCAGGCAATATGCGATTACGCGCATCAACACATCAGGAAAACTGACAGCTATCAACTTTTAACATCAGCATGACTGACTTAAAATACGCGCCATCTCTTCTTTACAGGCTTTACATGCAAGGCATCAAACGCAAAATCGTCTACGTCACCGCCTTTGAAATCATTGGCATGGCCATTTCCACGGCCTGGCTGACCCTGCTTTCGGGCGAGTCGCCCACCAGCACGGGCCCGCTGGCCATCATGATCACCACCATCGCCGTGATCTGGAACCTGCTCTACAACACGGCGTTCGAATACTGGGAAATCCGCCAGGTATCGCGCACGCGCACCGTCTGGCGCCGCATCCTGCATGCGATCGGCTTCCAGATCACGCTCGTCATCTACCTGATCCCGCTGATCGCCTGGTGGCTCGACATCAGCCTGTGGCAAGCGTTCGTGCTGGACTTCGCGCTGATGCTGATCATCCCCTGCTACAGCTTCATCTTCAACTACTTCTTCGACGGCCTGTTCGGCGTGCCCCTGTCGGCGCAGCAGCCGAAGGAAGAGCCCAGCGACGTTCAGGCCGCTTCGCTGAGCAACTGAAGAAAGGACCGCGCCGCCATGCCCAGCGGCCGGTCCTTCATCCACACCAGGTGGATGGGCACGACCAGGCCATTACCCGTATTCTTGAACGCCACGCGGCGCACGCGCCCCGCCGCCAGCGAGTCCTGGATGGCCGAGGCGGCGAAGTTGCCCCAGCCCAGCCCCGCTTCCACCATCGCCAGCGCCATCGGCAAGCTGTCCGTGCGCCAGTAGGACAGCCCCACCACGGGGCGCGCATCGGCCAGGTCGAGTTCCCGGCTGGCGACGATGATCTGGCGCAAATTCACCAATTCCTCGATATACAGGGGCCGGCCCGCCGCGTCGGGCGGATGCTGGGTGGAGATAATCGCCAGCAAGGCATCGCTGCCCACCAGCTGGAACTGTTCCTCGTGATTGATGCGCCCGCCGGCAAAGGCCATGCAGGCGCTGATGCGGCCCCGGTGCAGCATGTCGAGCACGTCGTCCTGCGGCGCCGTCAGCACCTCGATGTCGAGCAGCGGATGGCGCTGCGACAGCGCGCGCACGGCGGCGAGAAAAGGCGCATGGTCGAGTTCGGCCGCGATACCCAGCGAAATGCGGCTTTCCAGCCCCTGCGACAATTCCTGCACGTGCAGGTGCAACTGCTTCAGCTGCTCGGCGATCAGGCGCGCGTGGGGCAGCAGCGCCATCGCGGCCGGCGTGGGCACGGCTTCGCGCGCGCCCCGGTCGAACAGGGCGATGCCCAGTTCCGCCTCGATGTTGGCCATCGCCATGCTGACGGCCGACGGCGCCCGGCGCAAGGCGCGCGCGGCGGCCGAGAACGAGCCGCCGTCGACGACGGCCAGGAACAGTTCGATGTTATGGCTGGAGAGTTTCATGGGAAGGGGAAATGGGAAGCGTGGGAAGCTGGAAACGGGCGACGCGTTCCTGCCGCCGGCGATAGAATGGCAGAAATCTCGATAGCAGGAGGGGCCATGACTCGTCCACTTCCCTACCGCCGCGGCGGCTATGTCTCGGAGTTTACCCGCTTTATCGACGGCTATCTGCGCGAGCATCCCGAAGCGCAAACCAGCCAGCGCCTGGGCTGGCGCATTTACTGGGAACGCCCCGTGAATTTCGATGAATGGCGGCGCACCAGCACCGATAGCGTGCCGGAGCCGCCGTATCACTACGATTAGAAAGCCTTAGCCTTTCCAAACGCGCTGCAATCCCGTATCCGCATGGATCCAGCCGCCACGGGGTCCCGAGCGGTAATAGAAGCCCACGCCGCCCTGCTTGAAGCTGCGCACCAGCGAACCGAGCACTTCCGCGTTCAGATTCGCCACGCGGATATCGGCGGCGCGGCCCGAGATGTGCAGCGACTGGCGCGCGGCCGGCACGCCCGCTTCGCGCAGCTTGCCATTCGATTCGGCCGTGCGGTAGCCCGACAGGATCTCCAGCGGCTGCTCGATGCCGTAGCGGGCCACGAACGCTTGCGTGCCCCACAGGGTTTCCAGCAGTTTCGGGTCGATGGGCGCCGTCTTCTTGCCGTTCACGTCGCGCAGCAGGTGGCACAGTTCCTGGTAGGCCGAATCGATGACTTCGCCATCTTTCCAGTACAGCAATTTCGCCTTTTCATTGCTGGCCGGGCGCACCACTTCCAGGGTGCGGGGCTTGAGCCAGAATTCCAGGTCCAGCGCCTGCGCATCGAAGATGTCGGGTGGCGGTTCCAGTTCCGTGATCGCCTGGCGCGACTGCGCGGTGATCGAGCGGTCGACGCTGGCCAGCTGCGTCGGCTGGGGCGGCACGCCCGTGCGCGGCGCGCGCGGCTTGGCGCTGGCCGAAGCCGCGGCGGGAGCGGCCGTGCGCGAGGCGCAGCCGATGAGAGGGGTAGCTACCAGGCCCAGCGCGGCCAGGCCCATACCGTGGTGTAGAAAATTTCTGCGCGATGCCATAGTCAGTCCAATGTAACGATGGGAATACTATAGCGTATTGTGCTGCGAAGAAAAACCCTCAACGCCTATCGTGCCGCCCTCATTTCGACTTCCGGCGCCCTAGGCAGTGGCGGCAACGTCCCGATTTGCCTGCGCCAGCGCCGTCAGGGGCTTGTCCAATAAATATCCCTGGGCCACGATGGGCAAGCCCGTGATGGCGGCGATGCGCTGCAGCGCAGCCAGCGCGGCCGGCGTGTCGAGGCGCTTGAAGATGACGCGTATCTTCGCCGCATGGCACACGCTGACGAAGCTGGCGACGGCCTGCTCGTCGCTGAGGTTACCCGCGTCGAGCTTGAACGCGTGCGGGTGCAAACGTTCCAGCATGCCCGCCGCCTCCTGCACGCTGGCCACGTTGATGGCCAGGCGGAAACCGTTGCGCCGGTAATTGTCGGCCACGTAGTTGAGCAGCCAACCCTGGTTCGGCGTGACCGTCGGCAATTGCAGCACGATGCGCTCGATGGGCAAGCCCAGCGCGTCGAGGATGCGCTGGAAGGCGTGGCCGTGATTGCTGCTGACGGCGCTGAGCAAGCGGTCATGCACGTTCAGGTACAGGTCCGACTGCTCCGCTTCGCCCTGGCGGAAGAAATTAATGGCGTGCAGCATGCGGCACAGCCGGTCCAGCTCCACCGATTCGTCGTCGCTGGCCGCGTGGTCCAGCAAGCGCCACAGCGACAAGCCCTCGTCCGCCTTCGACACGCTGCGCGCCAGCCCTCGAACGCCACCAGCTTGCCGCTGCCCAGTTCGCGCAGCGGCTGGAAGGCGCTGGTCATGGTGCAATTGAAAAAGCGCCCCAGCGCCCTGCCCTCCCCGTCGAGCCAGACGCTGGTGCCGGCCTGGGTTTGGTGCGACAGGCGGGCCAGGTAGTTTTTCAGGACGGGAAATGGCATACGTGCTCCTTCGTAAGGCTGCGCCAGGCTGTCCTCGCGGGAAAAGCGGCGCCAAAGCGTGCAGACTAAGGCAAGGCGAACCAAAGGAGAACGAATGGTTTCGCCATTTGATATGCGTCCAGCACATAAGGGATGCCACGGCCAGCGCATAACGATAGTCGGAAACATTCGTTCCAGCGGCCTGCCCCGGCCTTTACTGTGGGCGTGTACCGATACCATCAGGAAGGGCCGCCATGTGCCAGTTACTCGCAATGAACAGCAGCAAGCCGGCCGCGCTGGGCTTTTCCTTTGCCGGCTTTGCCGAGCGGGGCGGACGCACGGACGAGCACCGCGACGGCTGGGGCATCGCCTATCATTCCAGTAGCGGCTGCACCTTGCTGACGGATCATCTGGCCGCCATCGATTCCCCGCTGGCGGCCCAGGTGCAGCGGCATCCCGTGAAGGCGAAAAACATCGTCGCCCACATCCGCAAGGCCACGCAGGGCCGCATCGCGCCGGAAAACACCCACCCGTTCGCCCGCGAACTGTGGGGCAAGACCTGGTCCTTCGCCCACAACGGCGACCTCAAGACGTGGCGCGCCCCCGCCAATGCCCACTACCGCGCCAGCGGCGACACGGACAGCGAACAGGCCTTCTGCCACCTGCTGGCCCGTCTGCGCACGCGGTTTCCCGCCGGTGAACCCGCGCGCGCCGACTTGCGCGCCGCCATCGCCGAGGTGGCGCGCGAGATTGCCGCGCACGGCAGCTTCAATTTCATCCTGTCGGACGGCGAGCTGCTGTTTGCCCACTGTTCCACGCATCTGCACTACGTGATCCGCGAATACCCGTTTTCCGTGGCGCACCTGATCGATTGCGAGCGCAGCATCGATTTTCGCCAGCACAACCACCTGGACGACCGCATCGCCGTCATCGCCACGCATCCGCTGACGCAGGACGAAGACTGGCTGGCGTTCGCGCCCGGCGAACTGAAACTGTTTGCCGGCGGCACCTTGCTGCCGGCAAACGATGCCGCGCCGCAAGGCGTGTATATCCAGATCAGCTACTGAAGGGAAACTAAAGGGAAATATTCAAATGGAGGGAAAGGCCCGCCGCCGGATGGGCGGGCTGAAATGCTGGCGGGCCGTCAGGCCGAATTGCAGTTGCAGAAGCGCTTGCGCTTGGGGTCGCCGCTGGCGATGCCTGCGGGGTCAATCTGTTTCCAGCAAAAAATCGTTTCCACGCCATACGGCGAACGCACATTGCCCGCCTCGATATAGCCCTGCTTGACGAAAAAGGCCTGGCTGCTGGCCGTGCTGTGCAGTTGCAGGGCCTTGATGCCCCACTCGCGCGCCTGCGCTTCCAGCTGCTCCACCAACGCCTTGCCGGCGCCGCGGCCTTGCGCTTCGGGCAGCAGATAGCACAGGGCCAGCTTGCCGGCGCGCGTCAGCAAGCCGACGCCGACGACGGCACCCTGCTCGACTGCGACCAGTGAAAAATTGGTGGGCGACGCGAACCAGCACGCCACCATCTGCGGTGTTTTATTGCCCAGCCAGGCTTCCAGGATGGCCGGATCGTCCCGATGATCGAGGCTGCAGCATTCGACGATGGAGCGTCGTAATACGTTGCACGCCTCGAAAGCGTCGGTCGATGTTGCAATACGAATTTCAAGACTCATGTACGCTCACAAAATATTCCAGTTGCCGATGCAGGCGGTTTTACCCCTGTATCGCGCGATTCGACTATACACCAAGCGGCGCAATCGGGTTTTTTGCCGCGCGCCACGCGCCGGTTTTGCCTATGGCGCCATGCCTGCAGACTAAGTGCTGATGCGCGCCTTGCCCACGAATGTTTCCAAAAAACGATATCTGTTTTTTAGCGCAAACGGGAATCGGATCTAAGCATATTACGAAAAATTCGTTTCTTTTCCGGCCGGAATTTTAGACTATGACTGTCTATTCTCACAACAAGAGTTCAACATGCCCCATTCCAACGCCGTATCGACTGCCGCAGCGACACTCACCCAACGCTCGCGCCGCTGGTTCCTGGCCAGCGCCCTGGCCGCTTCCGCTGCCGCCATGAGCCTGCCCATGAGCGTGTCCGCCGCCGAACCCGTGGTCTTGCTGAACGCCTCGTACGACGTGATGCGCGAACTGTTCAAGGATGTGAATCCCGCATTTATTGCTGATTGGAAAGCCAAAACGGGCGAAACCATCACCATCAAGCAGTCGCACGGCGGCTCGAGCAAGCAGGCGCGCTCCGTGGCCGACGGCCTGGAAGCGTCCGTCGTAACCATGAACCAGGCCAATGACATCGATATCCTCGTCGACCGCGGCCTCGTGGTGGCCGACTGGGCCAGGAAATTCCCGAACAATGCGGCGCCGTTCTATTCCACCATGGTATATCTGGTGCGCAAAGGCAACCCGAAACACATCAAGGATTGGGACGATCTGGCCAAGCCCGGCATCAAGGTCATCGTGCCGAACCCGAAAACCTCGGGCAACGGCCGCTACACCTACCTGGCGGCGTGGGGCTATGCCGTGAAAAAAGGCGGCAGCGAAGCGCAGGCGCGCGATCTGGTGACCAAGCTGTTCAAGAACGTGCCCGTGCTCGACGGCGGCGGCCGCGGCGCCACCACCACCTTCACGCAGCGCGAAATCGGCGACGTGCTGGTGACGTTTGAAAATGAAGTGCAACTGGTGCGCGCCGAATTCGGCGACAACTTCGAAGTGGTGTATCCAAGCATCTCCATCCTGGCCGAGTCGCCCGTGGCCGTGGTCGACAAGGTGGTCGACCGCCGCGGCATCCGCAAGGAAGCCACGGCCTACCTGCAATACCTGTACTCGGAAGCGGGCCAGGAACTGGTCGCCAAGCATTATTTGCGCCCCCGTTCGGCCGCGGTCGCGAAGAAATACGCGGCCAGCTTCAAGCCGATCACCCTGTTCACCATCGATGACGTGTTCGGCGGCTGGAAACAGGCACAAAAGAAACACTTTGACGATGGCGGCGAGTTCGACAAGATCTATCAGAAGTAATCTGATCTGCATCAACGAGAAACCGGGACTTGTCCCGGTTTTTTTATGGCCTTCCCCATCAGCAGCCGCCCGGCAAAACGCAGCGATGAGCATATGCGTGCCTTCTTGCCTTCTTTCCCCGCCCAACCACGCTACCTCCTTCAGATGAAGGATGCGCATGCGCGTCAAGGCCAGCATCATGTCAGCAAGTGCGGCGGCATCCAGTGCGGCCGCCAGCCGGTGATTGCTACCCACCCACGTTCAAGGAGCCATATCATGCCTGCCACCGTTTCCGCCCATACCGTGTCGATTCCCGTGCCGACTCACATTCCCCATGCCTTCCGGCGCCTGGCCGTGGGCAGCGCCATCCTGCTGTCGCTCTCGGCCTGCGCCAATTTGCATACCATCAACCGCACGACGGAACTGCCTCTACATGGAAAAGCCATCCACCTGGACGCCCCTCAGCGCCTGGTCTACTCAAACGCTCAAGGGCACACTTGCGCGGAGCCGACGCCAGACGCCCTGCAAGCCTATATCTCGTCGGCTGGCGCCGGCGTGAACAGTGGTCAGAACGCCGCGTCCATTTCAACGGCCCTGAGCGCCAATGCCGCCAGCGTCGGCTTGCATTCCCAGTCGATCACCCTGATGCGCGAACATCTGTTCCGTATCTGCGAATACGCGCAAAACAAGTCGATCAATCCTGCCGACACCATGCTGCTGATGGAACGCTCGCAAGACCTGACGATGGGCGTGCTCGCCATCGAACAGCTGACGGGCGCCGTCGTGGCGCGCCAGGCAGCATTGACGGGGCAAGGCCAGTCCGCCGCATCGGCTGGCGTCCTTGCAACCCAGGCCCAGCTTGACAAGGCGGAGGAACGACTCGCAGAACGCGAAGCTGACCTCGATGATGTCCGCGATACGCGCATTGCCCAAGCCAGCGCAAGCGAGCAGGCACAACAGGTGCTGCAGGAAGCAGCCAAGACAGAACCCAAAAAAACCGCCGCTGAAATCAAGGCCCTGCAGGATACGGCGAGTTCCGCACAGCTGAAATTGGCCCAGCTCGACGCGCGCCTGGCCGCCGCCCAGCAGGCCGTCGACAAGGCCGAAAGCGAAAGAGATACCCTGGAGAAAAAACTCGACGCGGCATTGGCCGACAGCAGCGCATCGGCAGCGGGAACGGCACAGTTCAGCGGCGGCCGAGGCCGCAGCAATGTGTCGCCCGCCACGGCGCGCCATCTGGCCAGGGCCAGCGTCGAGATCGTGAAAGCCGTGCTGGAGAAGGGTCACATGACCGACAACTGCATCAATTTCATGAGTGCCATACGAGAACAGCAGCCGGAGCGCAGCGACGCGCCATTTCAGGCCATGACTGCGCTGTGCACAAAGGTATTCGAGGCCGCCATCAAAAAAACCTGGCGAACCCGGATCAACAAACATTGATGATGACACAATAAAAACAGCGTGCATTGGAACACTTTCGCATATCGATATGCGCATCGATTCGTGGTCAAAAGCGTGCGCGCGCCGTACTCTGGCCCTGTCGCGCCATACGGCGTATAACGGGCACAAAGGAAACATCATGGCTATCTCGGAAGTGAATGTACGCAACCAGTTTCGCGGCAAGATCAAGGAAATCATCTTTGGGCCCGTGGTGTCCGAAGTGGACGTGGAAACGCCGCACGGCATCGTCACTTCGGTGATCACCTCGCGCTCGATCAAGGACCTGGACCTGAAAGTGGGCAGCGAGGTCATCGCGCTGGTCAAGTCGACGGAAGTGTCGATCGCCAAGATCCAGTAAGCGTTGCCCGCCCCCACTGACTTCAGGGCTTGATATACGCATAGCCTTCCTGCCACTGCAAGCGGCTCAGCTCGGCCACGCCCGAGGGCACGATGACGGCTTCGGGCAGCACGCGCTGGCGGTCGATGTTGCGTCCTTGCAAGGTGTTATTACAGACGCGAAAGCTCACGCCCCGCTGGACCAGCTCACGCACCACCGCGTCATACGGCGTGCCGTTCCTGTCGGTGGCGCCGTCGAGCAGGAAATCGATGCCGGGGCCGTGCGCGACGAGCACGATGGTGGCTTTGGGGCTGGCGTCGAGGTGGTTGCGGATATTTTTCAGCGCAGCCGTGGCATTGCTGGCGTCATTGACGTGGTACACCACCCTTTCCTCCTTCTGCGCGGCCGTGGCGGCGGTGCAGGAGAGCAAGGCGAGGAGGATGGCGGTGAACCAGCGGCGCAAGATTGTCATGAGATGTCCATTCAGTATCAGATTAAAAACATTGGCATCATATCAATCCCTGAACAAATAGGTAAACGTGCGGCTGACGGGCAGCTTTTCCGTGCTGCCCCGCACCAGCACCTGCATGCGCTCGGCGTCGATGCGTTCGGCCGCCTCGATGGCTTTCACGTTGACCATGGTGCCGCGGTGGATTTGCCAGAATTGATCAGGATCAAGTCCCCCAAGTAAATCCTTCAGCGGCGTGCGCACCAGCGCTTCCGAGCCGGCCAGCACCACGCGCGTGTACTTGGTGTCGGCCTGGAAGAACAGCACTTCATTGACGTCGATCAAACGGATCTGCCTGCCCACGCTGGCCCTGATCCATTTCAGCTTGTCGCGCGGCGGCGCCGGCAAGGCGGCGCGCAGCGACTGCAGCAAATGGGCCATGTCGGCCGGCTGGGCGCCCAGCTTGTCGCGCAGGCGGGCCAGCGCCCGCTGCAGCCGCTCGGCCTGCACGGGTTTCAGCAGGTAATCGACGGCGCCCGCGTCGAACGCGTCGACGGCGTACTGGTCGTAGGCCGTGACGAACACCACGTGCGCCCGCTTGCCGATGCGCTCGGCCACTTCCAGACCCGACAGGCCCGGCATGCGGATGTCGAGGAAGACCACGTCCGGCTCATGTTCGAGGAAACCGTCCCAGGCATCGTTGCCGTTTTCCGCCACCAGCACGACTTGCGCCTCGGGCCAGGCTTGCGCCAGCAGCATTTGCAGGCGCTCGCGCATCAGGGGTTCGTCTTCGGCGATCAGGATGGTGGGATTCATGCGGTGGCTTCTTTCAGGCTGGATGCAATTTTGATGGGCAACACTATGTCAGCGATCACGCCGCCCTCTTCGCCGTTGCGCAGGCTCAAGCTGGCGGATGGAGCGGACAGCAACAGCCGGCTGCGCACGTTTTCCAGGCCCAGGCCGCCTCCGGGCACGCTGCCCGCACCGCTTTCCGGCAAGCCCATGCCCGTGTCCCGCACGCGCAGGCGCAGCATGCCGTCCACCCGCAGCGCCGACAGGCTGATCTCGCCGCCGCGCAACGATGGTTCAATACCATGCTTGATGGCATTTTCCGCCAGGGTCAGCAAGATCATGCTCGGTATCGTCGCGTGCGCCAGCTCGGCCGGCAAGTCCAGCGCATAGCGCAGGCGTGAACCCATGCGCGCCTGCATCACGCGCAGGTAGGCGGCCACCATGTCGAACTCGCTTTGCAAGGACACTTGCTCGCTGCGCATCTCCGCCAGGCTGGCGCGCAGGAAGGCGATCAGGTCGGCCGTCAGCGCCGCTGCCCTGGGCGCACCCTGCTCGGCCAGCTGCTGCACGGCGCCCAGGGTATTGAACAGGAAATGCGGCTCGATCTGCGCGCGCAGCAGGCGCAGCTGCGATTCGCTCAGTTCGCGCGCCAGGCGGTCGCGCTCGGCATCCTGCTGCAGCTGCAGGGTCAGCGCTTCGTACTGGCGGTTGCGCCAGGTGGTCACGATCGCCAGCGGCACCATGTAGAACAAACCGGCCACCAGCAGGGCAACGCCGCCCACGCGCAGCAAGCGCTCGAAAGCCATGGCCATGGAACCGGTATCGCTCAAGCCGGCCAGCAGCACGCCGGCCGCCACCCCAGCCGCGCAGGTCGAGACGATCAGCAGGAGTTTCTTGAACTTGTAACGCACGGAACTGCGGTAATTGAACCAGACGCCCACCAGGCCCCACGCCAGCGCAAAACCCAGGCCGTTGCTGAAGACCAGGGCCTTGAGCAGTTCGAACCTGGCCGGCAGCAGCAGGTGCAGGACGACGCCGATGGCGCTGAACAGCAGCATCAGCTTGAACGCGGCGATATAAAAACCGGCGCCACGGTACTTGAGCAGGAAATCGTGCAATTGCTGGCGCTCGATCGGCGTCAGCTTGACCAGCTTCATGGCGACGTAGCGGCGCACCCGCCCCTGGACCTGCGTCGCCATTTCGGGGTGTTTCAGCACCCGCAGCGATTCCTCATCGATGCTGCGGTACCAGTCCGTATATTTTTTTAACATGATGCGTTCTCCCTAGTCCGTGATGCAGGCATGAACGCAGTCTACGGCGCCCCGCTTGCGGGACCTAGCGCGGAGCGACGAAGCACGAAGGGGCAGGCATCAACGACGAAGCGCGCGGCGCCTGCCGCATCAAGGCTGCCAATCTTGCTGAAATCATACGAAGTTTCCAGGATGAAATCAATAATTGTGCAACAATTTTCACTACGGCAAGAATAGACCCATTTATTTGCCAAATTGGCCGCAACGCCGCCTGTCGCGGGCTTGTACCGTAGACATCGCTTGATCTTTAATGGTATTGTTTAAGCTTGGCAAATATTGCCTCCGAGATACACATGCCGCGTCCCCGCGCGGCCCTGTTCCGGATTTGCGCGCAGCGCCCACGATGGCGCCCCAAAACTGCTTTTCCACATACGATCCCATGCTCAAAAAATGTTCGCCGCGGTGCTGATGACGCTTTCGACAGCGGCCATCGCCGTGCCCTTCGGTTCCCAGTCGATACTGGTGGTCGAAGACGGCACAGGCAAAGTCTTGCTTGAAAAAATTCCAACGTGGTGGTGCCCATCGCCTCGCTGACCAAACTCATGACAGCCATGGTCGTGCTCGACTCCAAGGCGAATATGCAGGAAGAGATCAGCATCGACCGCGAGGACGTCGATACCTTGAAACACAGCACCTCGCGCGTGCCCGTGGGCGCCACCCTGAGCCGCCACGACGTGCTGCAACTGGCACTGATGTCGTCCGACAACCGCGCCGCCGCCTCGCTGGCGCGCACCTTCCCCGGCGGCCCGACGGCGTTTGCCGTGGCCGTCAACGCCAAGATCAAGGCTCTGGGCATGCGCCAGACCGTGATCGAAGAGCCGACGGGCTTGTCGCCGAACAACCAATCGACGGCGGCCGACCTGGTCAAGATGGCCGTGGCCGCCTCGCGCTACCCGGAAATCATCCGCATCACCACCGATTCGAAGGACGTCATCCAGATCAAGGGCCGCGACGTGGAATACCACAACACGAACCGCCTGGTGGGCGCCAAGGGCTGGGATATCGGTCTGTCGAAGACGGGCTACACGAATGAAGCGGGCCGCTGCCTGATCATGCGCATCAAGTCGGCCGGCAAGTTCGCCACCATGATCCTGCTCAACGCGCGCGCCAATTCCGTGCGCGCCATGGACGCCGTCAACATCCGCCGCATGCTGGCGGCCGAGAACGGCATCGAAGAGCCGAAAGTGATGCGCGCTTCCGTCAGCCGGCACAAGAAGGCGCCGGCCAAGCCATCGAAGCGCCGCCGCGCCCGCTAAGCACGGCTCAATGCCGGGGTCGGACCCGACGGGTCTGACCCCATAACTATTTCCCCTGCCGGTTGGTCATCACCACGCCGGCGATCGTCACCGCCCCGCCCACCAGCATCGAGGCGAGCACCGGCTCGCCCAGGAGCGCCGCCGCCAGCACGATGCCGAACACGGGCACGAGGTTGTTGAACACGGCCGTGCGCGACGGGCCCAGCGCCTTGACGCCCTCGTAATACCAGACAAAGCCGATCACCGTGCCGAACACGCCCAGGTAGCCGATGGCGGCCCACACTTGCCAGCCGAAGCTGTGCCATGGCACCGTGGGAAACTCCACGGCCGCCCCCACCAGCAAAAAGGCCAGGCCCCACATCGACGCATACGTGGTGGCGGCAATCGGACTCAGTCCCGTCAGCGCGACGCGGCCGATCAGGGTATAGGCGGCCCAGCTGGAAATGCCGCAGAACATGAACACTTCGCCCATGCCGATGCCGCCGCCCGTGCCGTGCAGCACGCCGGCCAGGTCGCCGCGCGTGATGACGATGGCCGTGCCGCAAAACGCCAGCATGATGCCCAGCCATTTGAACGATCCCAGCCGCTCGCGGAACAGCATGGCCGAGGCCAGCGCCGTGACGATGGGGTTCAAGGCCACGAACAGGGCCGTGCGCCCCGCCGGCATGCGCGACAGTGCCGCCAGGAAGCACAGGTTATATAAAAAGATGCCCGTCAGGCCCAGCGCGGCCGTCGTCGCCAGCTGCTTGCGGTCCAGGCGCGGCAAGCCCCCTTCCAACTTCCACGCCAGCGCGACGAGCAGCAGCACGGCCACGCCGAAGCGCCCGCTGGCAGCCGTCATGGGCGGCATCTGCTGCGCCAGCACGCGGCCCGCGATAAAGGTGCCGCCCCAGAACAGGGCGACGAAAATCAGTTTGAGGTAGACGAGCGGCGATTGCGCGGCAGGCAAGGCGGCAGAGGGCAAGGCGGATGAAGACATGGGAGTTCCTGTAAGGCCGCTTGCGCGGCGGGTGGCGTACATGCTGTACACTTATATATTAATACTAATATCAACTCATGAAATAATGAGCAAATACTCATAGAGCAGGAAAACCACAGATGACCTTCACGCAACTGGAAATCTTTACCCTGGTGGCCGAGCTGCACGGCTTTTCCGCCGCCGCCGCGCAGCTGGGCATCAGCCAGTCGGCCGTCTCGCATGCCTTGAAGGCGCTGGAAAAGGAGATGGGCGTGGACCTGATCGTGCGCCACCAGGCCTCGGCCGAGCTGACGGACGTGGGCCGCCAGCTGCTCGTGCGTGCGCGCGAAATCCTCGGTCTATCGGAAGCCATGCGCCAGGAAGCGGCCGACGTGCTGGGCCAGCGCCAGGGCAGCCTGCGCATCGGCTCCTTCGGCCCTACTTCGTCCTTGAACCTGCTGCCGGCCATCACGGCGCAATTCCGCCTGCGCTATCCGGGCATCGCCCTGCGCATCGACGAAGGCGCCGACCATGAAGTGGTGCAGTGGATACGCGAACGCCGCGTGGATGTGGGCTTCGTCGTGCTGCCCGACGAGCGTTTCGACACGGCGCCGCTGGTGGAAGACCAGATGATGGCGCTGGTGCCGCGCAGCCACCCGCTGGCCAGCGAAACCACCATCACCCTGGCGCAGCTGTGCGAAGGGCCGTTCATCATGTCCGAGGCGGGCTGCGCCTGCCTGATCGAACCCCTGTTCGCCGACGCGGGGCTGCAGCCACATGTCCCCTACCGCATCAGCCAGGTGATCACCATCCTCGACATGGTCAGCCGCGGCGACGGCCTGTCCATCGTGGCCGAACTGGCCCTGCCGCAGCGGCTGCGGGAGCAGTATCCGGAGCTGGTGGCCCTGCCATTGAATCCGCCCGTCAGCCGCAAGGTGGGCCTGGCCGTGCGCGACCGGCGCCAGAACACGCCGGCCACCAACGCTTTTTTCGAGGTGGCGAAGCAGATGGCGCCGACCCTGGCGCCCCGGCGTACTTAAAGTTTAAAACGTCTCCCACTCGTCGCTGCGCTCCTGCTTGGCGACGGGCGTTTTTGCGGCGGGACGGCTAGCGATGCGCGGCGCGATGGGCGCGCGCACCACGGGCCTGGCTGGCTGCTGCTGCTGCGGCGGCGGCGCTTGCCCGTCATCGAGCTTGAACACACCCACCACCTGCGCCAGCGTGCCGGCCTGGTCCTGCAGGCTTTCCGCCGCGGCGGCCGCCTCCTCCACCAGGGCCGCGTTCTGCTGCGTCACCTGGTCCATTTGCGCGATCGCCTGGTTCACCTGTTCGATGCCCGAGCTTTGTTCCTGGCTGGCGGCCGTGATTTCGCCCATGATGTCGGTTACGCGGCGCACGCTGTCGACGATTTCCTGCATCGTCGCCCCCGCCTCGTCGACCAGGCGCGCGCCCGAGTCGACCTTGCCCACCGAATCGTCGATCAGCAGCTTGATTTCCTTCGCCGCGCCAGCGGAGCGTTGCGCCAGGCTGCGCACTTCCGTCGCCACCACGGCAAAGCCGCGTCCTTGTTCTCCGGCGCGCGCCGCTTCCACGGCCGCATTCAGGGCCAGGATATTCGTCTGGAAGGCGATGCCGTCAATGACGCTGATGATGTCGACGATCTTCTTCGATGAATCGTTGATCGAAGCCATGGTGTCGACCACCTGCGCCACCACTTGCCCGCCCTTGCTGGCCACGCCGGACGCCGATTGCGCCATCTGATTGGCCTGGCGCGCATTGTCCGCGTTCTGCTTGACGGTGGACGTCAGCTCCTCCATCGAGGCGGCCGTCTCTTCCAGCGAGCTCGCCTGCTGTTCCGTGCGCGACGACAGGTCCTGGTTGCCGGCGGCGATTTCCATCGATGAGACCTTGACCGATTCGCTGGCCGTGCGGATCTTCACCAGCACGGCGGCGATCTTGTCGATGAAGCGGTTGAAGGCGCCGGCGATCTGCGCCAGTTCATCCACGCCGGAAGCGTCGAGGCGGCGCGTCAGGTCGCCCTCGCCCGAGGCGATGTCGTCAAGCGCATCGCGCACCAGTTCCAGGCGCTTGAGCATCTTGAACACCAGCAGCGACAGCAGCACCGCCGCCGCGCCGGCCAGCAGCACGGCCGTGACGGTGGCCGTCGTCAGCATCGTCTGCAAGGCTTGCATGGCTTCCTGCTGGTCCAGCACCACGGCCAGCAGCCAGTCGGTGCCCGCCACGCGCGTGACGTACAGCTTGCCGTCGCGCTCATTGAGGCGCACGGCCTCGCTCGCGCGCGTGCTTTCCAGCCGGTTCACCTGCGCGGCCGACAGCGCCGCATCGAGTTTCGCCACCGGCTGCAGGCTCAGGTCCTTGTTGGCATGCGCGATGATGGTGCCGCTCTGGTCGACCAGGAAGGCAAAGCTGTGCGGCGTCGGCTTGATCGCCACCACGTTGGCGATCACCGTATCGAGCAGCACGTCGGCGCCCGCCACGCCCAGCAGCGCCTCTTTCGGGCCGACGGGCGCCGTGAACGACACCACCAGTTTGTGGCTGGCCGCGTCCACATATGGCGGCGTGAGCATCGGCACGCCCGCCTTGACGGTGTCCGTGTACCAGGCGCGCGCCGTCGGGTCGAAATCGGCAGGGCGGCCCGGATGGGTAAATACGGAGCGCTTGTCCGCGTAGCCGATGAACACTTCCGCAAAATCGCCGGCCTTTTCCGCGATCTGGAAGGCACGCAGCGGATCGGGCGTCTCGGCCGACATGACGACGGAGGCCATGACCTTCTTCTTGCCATCGACCCATTGCGCCAGCACGGCCGACTGGCTTTGCAGCAGCTGCTGCATCTGCTGGTCGGACGAGGCCAGCATGCTGCTGCGCGTGGTGACGTAATTGGCGGCCGACAAGGCCAGCATGGACAGGACGACGATGGCCACGCAAATGAGCACCAGCCGCGTGCGAAGGGAAGACAACATGATGGACTCCTCGTTTCGATTTTATTGGCGTGAAACAGTACTTTTGCACTACTTCACCTACGCAAGCATTCTCACACAAAAAACGGAACAATTATCGTCAATATTCGGAATACAACACATATATTTCCGTAAGGAAACGCGTCGAACCCCATCAAGCCATCAGCCGATCAATCCTCTCAAGCCGCTGGCGCGCTGCGTGCGGCGCAGGATCGCGTCGAACAGCACGGCCTGCGTGGGCGAGACCAGGGTAAAGAAGTCGCGCGCGCGCGTGATGCCCGTGTAGACCAGTTCGCGCGCCAGCATGGCGCCACCTTCCTGCGGCAGCACCAGCACCGTGTGGCGGAATTCCGAGCCCTGCGATTTATGCACGGTCATGGCGAACGCCGTTTCCACGTGGCGCAAGCGCGTGGCCAGCACGCTGCGCACATTGTCCCCTTCCAGGAAGTACACGCGCAGGGAACCGGGCCGCGCAGGGTCGCGCAGGGTCAGACCGATGTCGCCATTGAACACGCCCGTGCCGTAATCGTTGCGCGTGACCATCACGGGACGGCCCACATACCACTCGCTGCGGCGTATCAGCCCTTCCTTTTCCAGCCGCAGCTCGATGGCCGTGTTCAAGCCCGCCACGCCCCACTCGCCTTCGCGCACGGCGCACAGGATGCGGAACGCTTCAAAAGCGTGCAGCACGGCGCGCACCCAGTCGTCATGCTGCGCGTAAGCTTCGCCGCCAGCATTCACCAGCGCCAGGTAGGGCTGGTAGCCGCCCGGCGCATCAAGACGTCCGCGCAAGGCCAGGCGCAGCACGTCTTCCTGCTGCGCCGGCACGCTCCACGCCAGCTGGCCGCCGCTGTCGGCGGCGAAGCACGCCTTGGCCAGGTCCGGCCTGCCGGCATTCACGGCCAGCGCCAGCTCGCCGATCGGGCCGCTGAAACGGTGGCTATGGCGCAGCATCACCGTCTGCTGCGCCAGCGCGCCGGCGCTCCCCGCAAACTGCGCGGGAATGGCCACGCCGCTGGCCGCCTGCGCATACGCGATGGTGTCCCCCGTGTAGCCGCCCGTCTGCGCGTCGTGGCACAAGTCGCCCAGCACGGCGCCCGCCTCCACCGATGCCAGCTGGTCCTTGTCGCCCAGCAGAATCAGGATGGCGGTGGAAGGCAAGGCGTCGAGCACGGAGGCCATCATTTCCAGGTGCACCATCGACGCTTCATCGACGATCAGCACGTCCACGTCGAGCGGATTGCCCGCGTGGTGGGCAAAGGCGCGCGTATCGGGCCGCGCGCCCAGCAAGCTATGCAAGGTGCGCGCCGCGCCCATGCGCCGCGCCAGTTCCAGCAACGGCAAGGCTTTCCCGACCTTTTCCGCCAGGCCGCTCAAGGCCTTGTCGATCGACTGTTTTAATCGCGCGGCAGCCTTGCCCGTCGGCGCGGCCAGCGCGATGCGCAGCTGCTCCGGTTGCGGCGAGACGGCAAACAGCAAGGTCAGCAAACTGGCCACCGTATAGGTCTTGCCCGTCCCCGGGCCGCCCGTGATGATGGCCGCCTTGCCGCGCAAGGCGACGGCACACGCCACCTTTTGCCAGTCCGGCCCACCGTCCTGCGTGGGCTGGTCGAACAGGATGTCGAGCCATTGCCGCACCTGCGCCAGCGGCGGATTCGTCAAAGCCTGCGCGCGGAGGGCGATCTTTTCACCGACCAGTGTCTCGTCGCGCCAGTAGCGGCGCAGGTACAAACGGTCGCCGTCGAGCACCAGCGGCTGTTTCACGTCGGGCGCACCCACCCGCCACACCTGCGGCGCGCCGGCCAGCAGCGCATGCCAGCCGGCGGCGCTGTCCGGCAGCGGGCCGGCAACGGCCAGCACGGCGTGCCACAATTCCTCGCTCCAGCCCAGCAGCTGCGACGGTTCGCCCGCCAGGTCGGCCAGCATCAAACAGCTGTGGCCCCGCCCTTCCAGCTCGGACAGCACCACGCAGGCCACGGCGACGGCGGGCGCATGCGGCGCCTCCCCGTCCAGGCTGGCGATGAAGCGGGCGAAGGCGGCGCTCAGGCGGCGCAGATGCCCGTCCCCGGCGACGCCGTCGACGTGGCTGAACAAGGCATTCATTTGCTCACTATGCTGCATGATGTTCCGCTTCTTCTGACAACAGTTGATCGAGGCCGTCCAGCAGTTCCAGCTGCGGCGCCAGCCAGTAGCAGCCGTGCGTGTCCGCATTCGCTATGCCGCGCAGGAACAGGAAGATGGCGCCGCCCAGGTGTTCGGCCGGGTCGTAGGTATCGCCAAGCCGGCTTTTCAGCAGCCGGTGCAGGGCCAGCATGTAGATGGCGCCCTGGATATCGTAGCGGTGCTGCGCCATGCCGGCCGCCAGCGCCTGCGTGTGATAGGCGGCGTCGTTGGGTCCCAGCGCGTTCGACTTGTAGTCGAGCACCCAGTAGCGCCCCTCCCGTTCGATGACCAGGTCGGCAAAGCCTTTCAGCATGCCGTGCAGTTGGCGCCGTGGCAGCGCGGGGCGCGGCGCGCCATCGAGCAGCAGCCGCGTGCAAAGTCTGTCCAGCGCCTCGGTGGACAAATGCTCGCTGGGGAACCAGAACTCCATCTCGGAGAGGGTGCTGTCCAGCTGCGACAGCGAGGCATCGAGCAGCGGCAGCGGCGTGACGGCGATTTCCCGGAGCCAGCCGATGGCGTCTTCCTGGCGGTGGCCCCAGCCGGCCCGTTCGCAGCGCGCGGCCAGGCGCGTGCCGAAATTGGCATCGTGGACGCCGTCAAAGCCTTCGCTGCCCATCCACTCGAGCTGCTCGTGCAGGAAATTGCCGGGCACGGAACCGCGCGGGAAGCGGTGCCACGGCGCGTCGCCCGTTGGCGTCGGCGCGGCCACGGCCGTGCCATCTTCCAGCAAGGTCTCTTCCAGCGCCCGCTGCGGCACGTGCGCGGCCGCCACGGCGCCGATCTGGCGCGTCAGCGAGGTAAAACTGCCCACCGACCAGTCGCGCTCGAACTCGCCCGCGAACACGGGCGCGGGGCGCAGCTCGGGCCGGCGCTCGATGCGATCGAGCACCGTGCAGGCGCCGGGTTGCGCCAGGGCAGTCACATAGATGGCGTCGCAGCTGCCCGCCACCTGCTGCCAGCGCAGCAGCAGCTGCTCCGCCGGCAGCTTGTCGCCGCCCGTCAGCAGGTAGCCGAGCGCCGACTCGTGCAGGGTGTTCTCGCCCGCCTTGCGCGCCGCCTGGGCGGCCACGCCCAGCCACAGGAAGTGGCGCGCGCGCGTCAAGGCCACGTACAGCAGGCGCAAGTCTTCCTCGATGCGCGCCTCTTCCACAAAGGCCATGGCCTCGTCGGACAGCGACAGGTCGAGGCGGCGCTCGCCTTTTTCATCCGCATACTCGAAGAAGCTGCGGTTGCGTTTGTCCACCTTGCGCGCCGTGACGGCGAACGGCAGATACACGAGCGGGTATTCGAGTCCCTTGGACTTGTGCACGGTGATGACCTTGACCAGCTCCGCATCGCTTTCCAGGCGCAGCACGCGCTCGTCGCCGTTGTCGCCCTCGCCGGCGATCTGCTCGGCCAGCCAGCGTATCAGCGCCTGCTCGCCATCGAGCTGGCGGCTGGCCGATTGCAGCAGTTCGGCCAGGTGCAGCAGATTCGTCAGGCGCCGCTCGCCGCCCGTCTGCTGCAGCAGCATGGCGGGCAATTGCAGTTCGTGGATGAAGCGGCGCAGCATGGCCAGCACGCCCTGGCGCTGCCAGATCAGGTGCAATGCCTTCAATTGCTCGACCCGGCGCTCCCACTCCAGTTCATCGCTCGACAGGCGCGCCAGCTCGCCCAGCGACAGGCCGATGGTGCGCGTGGCAAAGGCGGCGCGCGCCAGCCCCCGTCGAGCGGGTTGGCCAGCGCCGCCAGCCAGCGCAGCACGTCCTGCGCCTCCTCGCTGTCGACGACGGAATCCTTGTCGGACAGGTAGACGCTGGCGACCCGGCGGCGCGCCAGCGCGCGGCGGATGGCCGCCGCTTCCTTGCGGTCGCGCACAAGCACGGCGACATCGGCCGGCTGCAGGCGCGCAAAACCGTCGGGGCCGTCGAAACCCGCTTGCGCATCGCCCAGCATGGCGACGATGTGCTCCGCGCAGTGCTGCGCGAAATACTCGCGGTAGCCGTCGCCGCGCAGTCCTTCATCGCTGGCGCAGGCGGCCAGCAGGGCCGGCAGCGGGCCGCCGGCATTCACCAGCCATTCATCGCGCCCCTTGGCGTCGACGGCCTCGAACGGCAGCGGATTCTCGCCGTTTTTGCGGTAGCGGAAGGCGCCGGCCGGCACCTCGGCGCGCTCGGCGTGCAGGAACAGCTGGTTGACGGCCGCCACCAGCGGCGCCGTCGAGCGGTAGTTGGTGCCCAGCTGATAGTGGCGGCCGGCGGTGGCGCGCCGCGCCGCCAGGTAGCTCTGGATGTCGGCGCCGCGAAAGCCGTAGATCGACTGCTTCGGATCGCCGATCAGGAACAGGCCCAGCGCCGGATCGTTGTCGGCGATGCGGTACAGCAAATTGAAGATCTGGTACTGCGCGGGCGCCGTATCCTGGAATTCATCGACCATGGCCAGCGGGTACTGGTCGACGATGCGCTGGCGCAGGGCCGCGCCGTTTTCGCCGGCCAGCGCGTCGTGCAGGCGCTGCAGCATGTCGGCAAAGCCGAACTGGCGCGACTGGCGCTTCAACTGATCCATGCGCCGCGCGATGGCCGCCGCCGCATGCAGGTGCAGCTTGTGCGCCAGCGGCGTGATGGCCGCCAGGGCGATCCCCAGCGCTTCCGTATGCTCGAAGCACTCGGGCACCTGGGCCGTGAAACTCTTGGCAAACGCATCCTCGATGCCGAACGGCGTCAGGCGCTCCCAGGCCTTGGCCGTGATGGCGGGCAGCAGCAGGAGCGGATCCTGCGCCCAGCGGCGCAAGCCGTCGAACCACTTCGCCAGGTTCTCCGGCTTCATCTTGACGCCGTTAAAACACTTGGGATTGACGGCGCGGTGGTCGTTGATCCAGGCGGCCATCTGGTCCACGCGCTCGACCCAGCCCGCCTTCAGGGTGGCCAGCTGCGCGGCCAGCGCCCGCTGTTCGCGCGCGATCAGGGTGGACAACGATTCTTCGTCCGCCATGCCCATGATGTCGGCGCGGCGCGCCAGCTCGCGCGCGCCCTTCTTCAGCGCCGCCACGTCGGGCCAGCAGGCCAGCAGCACGTCGAGCGCCTGCGGCGGCAAGGGGTAGACTTGCTGACGCCAGTAATCGTGGGCGGCATCCTCGAACAGGGCTTGCTCGTCGCTGACCAGTTCCTCGTCGAACAGGCTGCCGCTGTCGAACGCGTGCTCGCGCAGCATGCGCTGGCACCAGGCGTCGATGGTGAAGATGGCCGCTTCATCCATCGTCTCGGCGGCCAGCATCAGCCGGTGCGCGGCCTTTTGCCGTTCGCTCTCGTCCGGACAGGACTCGAGCAGGGCGTCGAGGAACGGGTCGCTGCCGCCGGATTCGTGGCGAAAATACGCGGCCGCCTCGATCAGGCGCTCGCGCACGCGGTTCGACAATTCGCGCGTGGCGGCGCGCGTAAACGTCATCACCAAAATGTCGGCCGGCAGCAGCGGGCGCGTAAAGCGGCTGTCGTCGTCGCCGTGTCCCAGCACGAGGCGCACGTACAGCGCGGCGATGGTCCAGGTCTTGCCGGTGCCGGCGGACGCCTCGATCAGGCGCGAGCCGTGCAGCGGAAACGTCAGGGGTTGAGCAGGTGGCTCGTCATGGTTCTTCTCCCGCGCCATCATCGGGCGCGCTGATCGGGTCGATCGTGATGTGTTGCTGCAGCCAGTCGGCCAGCGGGCCATACAGCTCGCGCGAGCAGTCTTCCCACGCTTCCTCCGCGGCCAGCGCGGAAAACTCGGGCCACAGGCGCGCCAGGCACAGTTCTTCGCGCTCGCCCGACATCTCGAAGCCGCCATCGTAGACGGCGCGCGGGTCGCCCTGCTGTACCAGCGCCAGCCCCGTCTTGCACGCCGTGGGCAGCGGATGGTTCATGCCTTCGCGCCACAGCGCCAGCAGGGTGGCCAGCGCGTCGCGCGAACCGGCCGGATCGAGCGGCGCCATGCTGACGATGGCGTCGCGCGCCACCAGGTAGCCGGTGACGGGAAAGCCGAGGGCGGCGGCGGCCAGCTGGCGCAGCCACATCAGCATCAGCTTGTCGCCGCGCGCCAGGCCGTTCTTGTCCGTCACCTTCGAGGAAATCTGCATCAGCCAGGCCGTCTCCTGCCCGTTGCTGCACAATCTGTCGAGCCAGTCGTCGATCTGCAGCTCGCCGAAGGGCAAGTTGATGGCGCGCTTGTCGGCCGCCAGCGGGAACGAGGCGCGCAAGGACAGCCACGCGCTGCGCACGGGCACCAGCGCCTCGACCAGCTGCGCCTGCACCTGCCGGCCGATCAGGCCGATGGGCAGCACGCCTTCGCGCGCCAGGCGTGCCGCGCGCGCCTCCAGGCTGGCGCGCACGTCGCCGATATCTTCCACGGCGCCGCCGTCGTCCAGCATGGTGTCTTCCAGCAGGTAGCGCTCGAGCGCATTCAGGCCGAACGGCTCCTCATCCTCGCCCAGCATGGCCGCGTCGGCAAAATACACGCTCAAGCGGCGGCGAAAGAAGTACTTGACGGGCTGGCGCAAGAAGCTGGCCAGCTCGCCCAGCTTCAGACGCGTGCCGGGATCGAGTTCGTAAGGCCCCAGCGGCAGCGCGGCGGCCTGCGCATCGGCATCGGTATGGACTACGCGCCATTCGCGCGCATAGGTCAGCAAGCCATCGGCCTCGAAATAGCGGCGGCTGAACGGCTGCAGCGCGTGCTCGGTGGTCAGCGATGCCAGGTGCCGGTCCAGCGACCAGCCGGCGGCCAGGTAATCGCGCAGCTGCGACACCAGCACGGACGGCGGCTGCTCGGAATTGTCGCGCACATTGCGCCCCACCCAGCTCACGTACAGCTTGTCGCGCGCGGCCAGCAAGGCTTCGAGCATCAGGTAGCGGTCGTCGTCGCGGCGCGAGCGGTCGCCCGGTCGCGCCATGCCGGGCAGCGCCAGCAAGTCGAAATCGGCCTTCTGCGCGCGGCGCGGGAAGTCGCCATCGTTCATGCCCAGCAGGCAGACCACGCGAAACGGCACGGCGCGCATCGGCATCAGGGTGCAGAAGGTCACGCCGCCGGAGACGAATTGGTGGTTCAGGGTCGGCTCGTCCAGCGCGCCCAGCCATGCGACGCGCAGCACGGACAGCGGCACCGGCTCGACAAAGCCCGCATGCTCGCAGGTTTCCAGCCAGCCCTGCAAGGCGCCCTCGAGCTGCGCCAGGGTCAGGCGGTCGCCCTCGTCGTCGGCATCGAAAAAGGCCGCCAGCAGCGCGCGCGCCTGCGCGCCCCACTCGGCGGGCGTGCAGGCGCCGGCCAGCACGGTGCGCCAGTGCAGCAGCGCCTCGACCAGCTGCGCCAGCGAGCCGGCCAGCGCCGCATCGAGGCCGCCCACTTCCGCATACGGCTCGATGCCGCCAAAGCTGGCGCCAACGCCGCTGGCGTAACCGAGCAGCATGCGCCGCACGCCGAAGATCCACGCATTCTGTTCCCCGGCCGCACCCAGTCCCAGGCCGCTGCGGTGATGCTGGTCCAGGCCCCAGCGCACGCCGGCTCCCTCGATCCAGGCGCCCAGCGTGACCAGGTCGTCCGGCTGCAGGCCAAAGCGGGCCGCCAGCGCGGGCACGTCGAGCAGGTCGCGCACCTCGCTCTGGCGGCAGCGCTGCTGCGGCAGCTGCAGCAGCCACTCGAGCGCGACGAGCAGCGGATTGACGCTGCGGTCCTTGACGTCGCCGATCTCGAACGGGATGAAACGCTCGTCGCTGCGCCGGTACTGGCCGAAGACGGCGTGGATGGCGGCCGTAAAGGTATCGATGTCGGGCACCATCACGACCACGTCGCGCGGACGCAAGCCCGTCTCGGCGCTGTGCGCGAACATGGCCAGCAGCTGGTCGTGCAGCACTTCCACCTCGCGCTGCACGCTGTGCGCCACGTGAAATTCGATCGAGCGGTCGCCGGCACCGGGCGGCGTTTGCTCATGTTCGGCCAGCGGGCGCAGTTCGCGGATGGCCACCTGCACCTGCTGCAGCAGGGTTTCGCCCGTCTCCTCGCCGAACAGGTCGATGCGCAGGCTGTCGTCACGCCCTTCGGCTTGCGCGTGTTCGTCGAATTCGTCGAGCATGCGGATGAAATCGCGCCCTTGCCTGCCCCAGCTGGCCAGCAGCGGATGACTGTGCGCATGCAGTTCTTCCAGCGGAATGTGCGCCAGGTCGGTGCCGTTGCGCTGCCGCTGGCGCTTGTTTTCCGCGCGCAGCAAGTCGCGCCCGTCGATGATGTCGCCCCAGTAGAACTGGCATGGATTGGGCACGGCCAGCAGCACCTGCGTGTGGCGCGCCAGCGCGGCGAGCGCCTGCAAGGTCTGGTACGGCAAGGCCGACACGCCGAACAGCACCACCCTGCGCGGCAGCTTGCCAGCCGGCGCATCGCCGGCGGCGATCGCCGCCAGGAAGGCGTCGTGGATGTCGGCGCGGCCCGTGTCGCGCTCGAACGGCTCGACGTCCTGGCCCACGGCGCGCCACAACTGCGCCTGCCAGCGCTGGTCCTCCTTCAAGACGATGGACTCGCCGCGCGCCGTGCGCAACTGGTCGCACCCGGCCGCCCAGTCGGCCAGCCAGTCGGCGCGGTAGACCTGGTACTGGTCGAACAGGTCGGCCAGGCGCTCGGCCAGCTGCAGCCGGCGTTCGCAATCGCCATCGGCCAGGAAGTAGCGCAGCGGCGCAAACACGGGGTCGGCCAGCAGCGACGGCAACAGCCGCATCAAACGCCAGGTCAGCGGGGACTTATCGAACGGCGACACGCGCGGGACGCGCTCGCGGCCCAGCATGCCCCGGTAGCTTTCCCACAGCAGGCGCGCCGGCAAGGCGATGCGCGTGGCGGCGCACACCCCCATCTCCTCGGCCAGCGCGATCTTCAGCCATTCGGCCACGCCGTTCGACTGCACCAGGAAGATGTCGGTTTCCAGCGGCGCCAGCGGGTGGCTGCGCAGCCACTGGAAGACGGCGGCGCGCAGCTGCTCCAGCTGGTTGCCGTGCAGGATGAGTAGGCCGGGCGTGACGGGTGTTTGCATGCTGATCCGATGGGTTGCCGCGCCTCCGGCCGGGTGGCTGGAGACGTCAAAGGCATATTATCGCCGCTGCTTGCGTCAAGGGGCGTCGCTGGCGGCAAATTCCATGGAAATTTGTTCCGCCACCTGCGTCAGCGCCGGCCCGAGCGCCGTCAGCAAGCCGCGCGCCTGCTGCAGGTCGCCGCCCAGGCGCAAGCCTTCGATCGACGTGCACAGGCCCGCGAAGGCATGGGCGCCCACGGCCAGCGCCGACGATTTGCTGCGGTGTCCCAGGTCGGCCAGGCGCCCCAGGTCTTCCAGCGCCAGGGCTTGCTCCATTTCGGCGATGCCGTCGCGCGCCGTGTCGAGAAACAGCTGGGTGTACTTGCGCATCTTCACGGCATCATTGCTGAAGGTGAGCGCCAGGGTGGCCAGGTCGAGGATGGCCGTGTCGCGCAACTCCGGCGCGGCGCCCGCCGGCGGCGCCTTCGGCAGCGCCGCCAGCCTGTCGCGGCCGATGCCGCCGATGCCGCCACGCAGCCGGAACCATTTCGCCAGCAGGTGAAACAGCAGGTTCGGGGCGATCGGCTTGGTCACGAATTCATCCATGCCAGCCGCCAGGCAGCGGGCGCGGTCTTCGCTGCCCGCATTGGCCGTCATGGCGATCACCAGCAGGCCGGCAAGCCGCGGGTCGGCACGGATGCGGCGCGTCGCCTCGAAGCCGTCCATCTCCGGCATCTGCACGTCCATCAGCACGCAGTCGTAGCGCTGGCGTGCCAGCAATTCCAGCGCCTCGCGGCCATTGCAGGCGACGCAGACGGTGGCGCCCGCGTCTTCCAGCAGCTCGCAGCCCACCTGCTGGCTGAAGATGTTGTCTTCCACCAGCAGGATGGAGGCGCCGCGGATCACCCCCAGTACTTCCGGCTCGACTTCGGCGATGCGTTCGTCGGCCCCCTGCGCGCTTTTTTCCAGACGCGCCGTGAACCAGAAGGTGCTGCCCAGGCCCGGCTGGCTGTACACGCCCACCTTGCCGCCCATGAGCTCCACCAGCTGCTTGCTGATCACCAGCCCCAGGCCGCTGCCGCCATACTTGCGCGTGGTCGACGGGTCGGCCTGGTGGAAAGAGCGGAACAGCTGCGCCACCTCTTCCTGGTTCATGCCGATGCCCCGGTCCTGCACCTCGAAGCGCAGCATGGCGTGGCTGGCGCGCTCCTCGGACTGGCGCACGCGCACGAAGATGCTGCCATTGTCGGAAAACTTGATGGCGTTGCTGGTCAGGTTCAGCAAGACCTGCTCCAGGCGCAACGGGTCGCCGCGCCAGCGCTGCGGCAGCTCCGGCGCGATATCGAACTGCAGCGCCAGGCCCTTGACGGCGGCCGCGTCGCCCAGCTGGCTGGCGATGTTCGCCAGCAGGGTGTCGAGACGGAAGTCCAGCACCTCCAGCTCCAGCTTGCCCGCCTCGATCTTGGAAAAATCGAGGATGTCGTTGATCAGGCCCAGCAAGTGCTGGCCCGAATGGAAGATTTTCTGCAGGTAGTCGCGCTGGCGCGCGTCGGCCACCGATTTCAGGGCCAGGTGCGCCATGCCGATGATGCTGTTCATCGGCGTGCGGATTTCATGGCTCATGTTCGACAGGAAGTCGCTCTTGGCCTGGCTGGCCGCGTCGGCCTGCTCCTTCAGGCGGTGCAGTTCCGTCACGTCGGTGGACAGGCCAATCAGGCCCGTGACGGGACCGGGCAAACCCAGCGGCACCTTCACGCTCCACAGGTGATGCACCTGGCCCTGCGCATCGACGAAGCGCTCCTCGCCGACGAACTTGGCGCCGCTATCGAAGACCTGGCGTTCGGTCAGCTGCGCGGCGGCGGCCGCATCGCCGAGCATCAGCTCGCCGTCCTGGCGGCCGATCAGCTGCTCCGCCGGACGGCCCAGTATCTTCGCCGTGCGCGCATTCACATAGCGGTAGCGCAGGTCGGCATCCTTCATGTAAACGTAGGCGTCGACGCTGTCGAGCACCGTATCGAGCAGGGTGCGCTGCGCCACCGCGTTGCGGCGCGACCGGTACAGGGTAAAGATATAGCCATAAATAAGCAGCGTGCCGGCCACGCCCACGCCCAGCGCCAGCCATGGAAAATAGCGGTCGAAGGGGCTGTACAGCTCCGCCTTGCGCACGCGGAAATGGGCTTTCCACAGGCCGCCCTGGTAAGCGACGGGCAGCACCTGGTCGAAATAGTCGGCATCGCTGCCCGGTTGCGGCGGCGGCGCCGCCAGGTCGCCGTCATCGTTGAACAGCAGGCGGTCCTGCGGCGTGATGGCCAGGACCCCGCCGGCCGGCAACGGGTCGGCCGCGCTGTACAGGGTCAGGTGCAGCGGTTCCAGGGCGCTGCGTTCGAGCGCGCTGTGCACCAGCTGCGCAACGCCGAAGCCGATGCCCACGGAACCCTGGTAGGCGGCGCGGCGCTCGGCCACGCTGCCCTGCGGCATGCCGTTGCGGTACACGGGCAGGCGCATGCCCAGGCCGATATGCGCGGGCGGCCCCTTGATCATGATCACCTGCCCCGACGCGCTGACCTCGCCGCTGTCGCGCGCCTGCGCCAGGGACTGCGCCACCAGCGGGTTGGCGCCGATATCGACGCCCATGCGTTCGCCCAGCAGGGAATCGGGTTCAAGGTAAGTGAGCACCGTGTATTCCGCCCGCTCGCCGGGCGGACGGATGGTGAAAGCGGGATAGCCGCGCGGCGCCAGGCTGGTGTCGCGGCGCACGTCGGCGACATAGGCCGCGCGTTGCGCCTGCGTCAGCGCCACCGCATAGTTGACCGATTCGATGGCCGGGAACTGGCGCGCGATATCGAGGCCGGTCACGTAATCGTGGAACTGGCGGCGCGTCAGATGCTCGCTGGTGCGGAACAGGGCTTCGAGGCCGCGCAGCAGGTCGGAATAGCTTTTTACGCGTGTGATCAGGCTATGCTGGGCGCCATGCGTGAGATTGTCGAAACGCTGTTCGGCGTCGTCATTGACCGTGCGCGCCGCGCCCGCGTACAGGGCGCCGCCCACCGCCAACGCCAGCAGCAGGCCCCCTGCCCATATTCTGACGCCTGATCCCGCCCCGCCCTTGCTCAAAGTGTGCATTGTCGATCGCTTATTCCGGTTTCCTCGAATGTGCGGCGCTCCGGCCACCCAGCAAGCACGAGGATACTATCAAAGCTCATGCCCGTCGCGCTTGTGGAAGAAAAAAGCGCGCAGGATGGTTGTACCGGAAAACACCGCACGCCTAGGCCCCCTGCAGCGCCCCGGCCAGGAAGTCGCAAAAGGCGCGCACCTTTTCCTGCACGTGGCGCCCATCGGGCATCAGGGCATACACGCCGCGTCTGGCCATGCCGTGCGACGGCAGCACGCGCACCAGGCGCCGCTGGCCAGCAGCGGCGCGGCGACGAACGACGGCAGGGCGCCCACGCCGATGCCCGCCACCAGCATATCGGCCAGCAGCAGGCTGTTGTCGGCGGAAAAGCGCACGGGCAGGACGATGCTGCTCGCCCCTTCCGGCCCGGCCAGCTGCCAGACGCCGGGACTGTCGGCCAGGCGGTAAGCGAGGCAATCGTGGCCGTGCAAGTCCTGCGCCTGGCGCGGCGTGCCGCGCCGCGCCAGGTAGGCCGGCGCTGCGCAAATCATCTGCTCGACGTCGCCCAGACGGCGCGCCACCAGGGACGAATCGGCCAGCGCGGCGCGGATGCGCAGCGATACGTCATAGCCCTCGCCCACCACGTCGCGCAGGCGGTCGTCCAGGGTCATCTCGATCTTGACGTCCGGATAACGGGCCATGAAGTCCGGCAGCAAGGGCGACAGCACCTTCAGGCCGAACGACAGCGGCGCATTCACGCGCAGCCGCCCCGCCACCTTGCCGGCGCAGCCGCGCGTGGCCAGTTCCAGCGCATCGACCTCGTCGAGCAGACGGCAGCATTCGAGATAGTAGGCACGCCCGCCGTCCGACAGGCTCATGCGTCGCGTCGTGCGCACCAGCAGCAGCGTGCCCAGGCGCGCTTCGAGCTGGCGCACCTGCTTGCTGATGGCGGCCGCCGACTGGTGCAAGTCCAGCGCCGCCTTGCTGAAGCTGTCGCGCTCGACCACCTTGCGAAACACGCGCATATGCGCCAGGACATCCATCATTCTTTCCTTGCAGTTGAATATCTTATTATTTTATCGCTGATTATCATTGAAATAAAAAACAATATGATGGCGGCTTCTTTATTCATGTCACGCAAGGAGTACCCCATGTTCAAACCATCCGCCACCCTGACTGCCCTGCTGCTGGCCCTGCTGGCAGGAACGACGCAAGCCGCCGCCCTGCCCGAAGTGGGCATCAGCCCCTGGGGCCCGAAAGACGAGATCGGCCGCCTGAACCTGATGACGCCAGCCTCGCGTGCCGCCATCCTGGCGCGCATCGACGGCGGCAAGAGCTATGACCTGGCCGTCGATTTCTATGTCGGCATGCCCAGCTGGCAGGCGGCAGGCGACCCGCCCTACCAGATGTGGATGACGCACACGCCGAAGGGCAACGTGGTGGCCGACTCGATGCAGGTGGGCGAACAGATGAACCGCCACGTCAGTTACACGGGCTCGGCCGTGTCCATGTATGCGCACATGGGCACGCATATCGACGCCCTCAACCATTTCGGTCTGAACGGCAAGATCTGGAACGGCTTTACGGAAGAGCAACACCTGGGCGACCGGGGCTGGACGGTGACGGGGGCGGAAAAGCTGCCGCCGATCGTCGCGCGCGGCGTGCTGATCGACGTGGCCGTGGCCAAGGGACTCAAACAACTGCCCGACAATTACCGGGTGACGCGGCAAGACTTGCGCGCGGCGCTGGCGCAACAGAAGGTCACGCTGGAAAAGGGCGACGTGGTGCTGATACGCACGGGCCGCATGCAGCATTATGAGCAGGCGCAAGCCTACATGGCCAATCCGCCCGGCCTGTCGCTCGATGCGGCGAAATTCCTCGTGGAAGATGGCGGCGCCATGGTGGTGGGCGCGGACAACCTCAGTTTCGAGGCGTTTCCGTCCGAAGTGGCGAACAATTACCTGCCCGTGCACACCTATCTGCTGGCGCAGCAGGGAACGCCGATCCTGGAACTGGTCGACCTGGAAGCCTTGTCACGCGACAAGGTGTACCAGTTCGCCTTCATCGGCGCCTCGCTGAAATTCCGTGGCGGCGACGCGGCGCCCATCCGCCCCGTGGCCCTGCCGATCCGCTAGATGCTGACAGGCTCAGACGCAGGCGGCCTGCAAGGCAGCATGGTCATCCCAGGCATCGGCACAGCGCACCACTTCGCCCACGACGATGATGCTGGGACTGCCCAGGCCGCTGGCCTGCAAGTCGCCGGGCAAGCTATGCAAGGTGCTCAGCAGCTGGCGCTGGACCGGCAGGCTGGCCGATTGCACCACGGCCACGGGCGTGCCGGGCGCCATGCCGCCGGCCAGCAAGCCGGCCTGGATGGCCGTCACCCTGGCCACGCCCATATAGATGACGAGAGTGAGCTTGCTTTGCGCCAATGCCGCCCAGTTCGGCTCCGACGCGCCGTCTTTGCCGTGGCCCGTGACGAAGATGGCGCCCTGGCTCCAGGCGCGGTGCGTCAGCGGCACGCCGATGCTGGCCGGCGCGGCCAGGCCGCTGCTGATGCCGGGGATCACCTCGACGGCCACGCCGTGGCTGCGCAAATAAGCGCGCTCTTCGCCGCCGCGCCCGAACAGATACGGGTCGCCCCCTTTCAGGCGCACCACGTGCAGGCCGGCGCGCGCTTCGGCCAGCATGAGCCGTTCGATGAACGCTTGCGGCGTGGAAGCGCAGCCGCCCCGCTTGCCCACCTCGACCACGCGCACGCCTTGTGCCGCATGGGCGAGGATGGCCGGGTTGACGAGGTCGTCGATCAGCACCACGTCGGCCCGCGCGATGGCTTTTACTGCCTTGATCGTCAGCAGGTCCGGATCGCCGGGACCGGCTCCGACCAGTGTCACGCTTCCACATTGCGCCATGATGCAGTCTCCAGTCAGAAAAAATGGCCGATGGCAAACGATGCCGCGTACGCTTCCGGCGCGCTGCCGTCCCACACGACGCCGTCGCACAGGATCGAGCTGCGCATGGGGGCCTTTGGCACGGGCGTGGCCGTCATCTCCGCCGCCTGGCGGTACAGGTCGATGCGGTTGACTTGCCTTGCCACCGTCAGGTAATCGGGTTCGTCGCGCAGCAAGCCCCAGCGCCGGTGCTGGGTCATGAACCACATGCCGTCGGAAAGATACGGGAAATTCACGGCGCCATCGCCGTAGAACGTCAAGCCGTGCGCCTCGTCCCACGTCTTGCCCAGGCCATCCTGGTAATGACCGAGGATGCGCGGCGCCAGCGTTTCCTGCGGTGTATTCAAATAGGCGGGCTCGGCCAGGGTGGCCGCCATGGCCAGCCGGTTGGCATCGCTGGCGTCGATCCAGCGGCCCGCCTCGAGCACGGCGGCGATCAGGGCGCGGCAGCTGTTCGGATGCGCGTGCGCAAACGCGGCGCTGGTGCCCAGCACCTTGCCCGGATGGTCGGGCCAGATGGCGCCGCTGGCGGCGGCCGTCACGCCCACGCCATCGACGATGGCCTTGTAGCCCCACGGTTCGCCGGCGCAAAAGCCATCCATCTGGCCCGCGCGCAAGGCGGCCACCATCTGCGACGGCGGCACCGTCATCACGCGCGCGTCGCGCAGCGGATCGATGCCGTGCGCGGCCAGCCAGTATTGCAGCAGCATCGCGTGGTTGCCGGTCGGGAAAGTATGCGCAAACGCAAACGGCCGCGACGAGGCCCGCATGTGGCGCGCCAGCGAATCGCCATCGTGGGCGCCCTCGCGCGCCAGCGCCGCCGACACGGTGACGGCCTGGCCGCTGTGATTGAGATTCATCAATACGGCCATGTCGCGCTGCTGCCCGCCGATGCCCATCTGCACGCCATACACGAGGCCATACAGCACGTGGGCCGCGTCGAGTTCGCCACTGTTCAGTTTGTCGCGCACGCCGGCCCACGACATCTCCCGGCTCAGTTCGATCTTGATGCCGTGTTTCTCATCGAGGCCCAGCTTCGACGCCATCACCAGCGAGGCGCAATCGGTCAGCGGCAGGTAGCCGATGCGTATCGTGTGTTTTTCCGGATGCAGGGGGCGCATCACGTGGGCATTGGTGCCCGCTTGCTGTGTCATACCGTTCCTTGCTGATAAATACTGTTTTGCCGCGCCGCCGTGGACAAGGCCATGCACCTCCAGCAGCAAGGAGCGTGCCCGTGCATGCCCGGTTCGTGGCGGCTGAAAACGCACCGCGATGGTGCATTGCACCAGCATGTGTCAGGAAATGCGCCATTCATCCCAGCAAGTCCTCCACGTCGAGGATGCGCTGGGCAATTTCCGCCAGCTTGAGTTTCTTGTTCATGGCCATGCTGCGCAAGCGCTGGTAAGCCTGCTCTTCCGTCAAGCCGTGATGCGTCATCAGCAGGCCCTTGGCCCGCTCGATCACCTTGCGTTCAAGCAGCTTGTGCCGCGTGTCGTGCAATTCGGCGCGCAATTTTTCTTCCTGGCGGAAGCGCGCCAGCGCCACGTTGAGCACAGGTTGAATGCGCTCGGCATGCAAGCCGGCCACGATGTAGGCGGACACGCCGGCCGCCATGGCCGCGTCGATGCTGGCCGTGGCGCCGTCTTCCGTAAACAGCACGATGGGGCGGCGCTCGTCGCGCGTGGCGATGACGATGTGTTCGAGCACGTCGCGCGCATCCGATTCGGCGTCAATGATGATGAGATCAGGCTGCAACTGCGCGATACGCTCGGGAAGGTAGAGGTCGGCTGGGAGGGAGGCGACGATGTCGTAGCCCGATTCCAGCAAGCCGATGCGCAAGGCATTGCCGCGCTGCACCTGGGCAGCCAAGGCCGCATTCTCGTGCACGCCGTGCTCGACAATAGTGTTGACGACGACGATGCGCAAAGGCTGGGTACGGCTGGACGTCATGGGAGCGATCTGCAATGGCTAAACACAACCATTGCAGTAAGCAAGAAGCGAACCAGCCGGTTTTACAGAGGATTTTACTTCAGGGTCGGCATGGCAAACTCGGCCCCGGCCGCCGTCGAGGCCGGCCAGCGCTGCGTCACCGCCTTCTGCTTCGTGTAGAAACGCACCGATTCCGGGCCGTGCGCATGGTGGTCGCCGAACAGGCTGCGCTTCCAGCCGCCGAAGCTGTGGAAGGCCATCGGCACGGGGATCGGCACATTGACGCCGACCATGCCCACCTGCACCCGGTGCGTGTATTCGCGCGCCGTGTTGCCGTCGCGCGTGTAGATGGCCGTGCCGTTGCCGTATTCATGCGCATTGACCAGGTCCAGCGCGGTGGCAAAATCGGGCACGCGCACGATGCACAGCACGGGGCCGAAGATTTCTTCCTTATAGATCGTCATCTCGGGCGTGACGTGGTCGAACAGGCTGCCGCCGAGGAAAAGCCGCGCTCATGGCCGGGCAGGACGAAGCCGCGCCCATCGGCCACCAGCTTGGCGCCCTCTTCCACACCTTGCGCGATATAGCCGGCGATCTTGTCCTTGTGCACCTGCGTCACTACGGGACCCATCTCGGCCGACAGGTCCATGCCCTGCGTGATCTTTAACGCCGCGATACGCGGCACCAGCGCTTCCACCAATTGATCCGCCACATTGCCGACCGCCACGACGACGGAAATGGCCATGCAGCGCTCGCCAGCCGAGCCGAAGGCCGCGCCCATCAGGGCATCGACCGTCTGCGGGATATCCGCGTCGGGCATGACGACCATGTGATTCTTCGCGCCACCGAGCGCCTGCACGCGCTTGCCCTGCGCGCAGCCCGTCGCATAGATATATTCGGCAATCGGCGTGGAACCGACGAAGCTGACGGCGCGCACGTCCGGGTGGTGCAGCAAGCCGTCGACGGCTTCCTTGTCGCCCTGCACCACATTGAAGACGCCGTCGGGCAAGCCCGCGTCCGTCAGCAGCTGGGCCAGCAGCAGGCTGGCCGACGGGTCGCGTTCCGACGGTTTTAATACAAACGTATTGCCGCAGGCAATGGCCATCGGGAACATCCACATCGGCACCATCACGGGAAAGTTGAACGGCGTGATGCCGACACAGACGCCCAGTGCCTGGCGGATCGACCAGGCATCGATGCCGCCGGCCACCTGCTCCGAATACTCTCCCTTCATCATCTGCGGGATGCCGCAGGCAAACTCCACCACTTCGATGCCGCGCGTCACTTCCCCTTTCGCATCCGTGAAGACTTTGCCGTGCTCGGCCGTGATCAGGGCCGCCAGCTGGTCGGAATGTTCTTCCAGCAACTCCTTGAACTTGAACATGACGCGGGCGCGGCGCAGCGGCGAGGTTTGCGACCAGGCGGGAAACGCTGCATGGGCGGCGGCCACGGCCGCGTTCAGTTCGGCAGGGGTGGCCAGCGCCACCTTGGCCGTCACGGCGCCCGTGGCGGGGTTGAACACGTCGCTCGTGCGCTCCGAGCGCGAAGCCATCGGGTTGCCACCAATAAAGTGGCCGATCTGTTGCGTTGTCATCTTGAATCCTTGTTATTTGGTAGGCATCAGCCAGTCATGGGCCGGGTCGTTTTTAAAATGCCACACGCGTTTCGGGCCGGCCATCACGTTCAGGTAATAGCCGTCATAGCCATACGGCACGGTGACGGGGTGGTAGCCGCGCGGCACCATCACCACGTCGTGGTTTTCCACGGCCATGGCTTCGTCGATGGAGCGGTCATCCGTGTAGACCCGTTGATACGCAAAACCCTGCTCCGGGTTCAGCCGGTGGTAATAGGTTTCTTCCAGCGAACTTTCGGTTGGAATATTGTCGCTGTCGTGCTTGTGCGGCGGATAGCTCGACGAGTGGCCGGACGGCGTGACGACTTCCACCACCAGCAAGCCGTCCGCTGCTTCCGTCTGCGGCAGGATGTCGCACACATAACGCGTGTTGGCGCCCTGGCCGCGCACGGAGCGCGTCATGCTGGCCGGTTCGATCAGGCGCGCCGGGCGCTTAGTCGTGGCCGGGGCGCTGCACAGGGCCACCTCGGCGGCGCTCACGGCCGTGATACGCACCGTGGTTTCCAGCGGCACATACACGGCGTAGGGCGAGACGTCCTCGAAGACGCTGGCGCGCTTGCCGATCGCTTCCCAGGTCTGCTCGCCCGCCCGCACCGTGACCGTGCCCGTCAGCACGACGAGGCACAGTTCGCGGCGGCCAGTCTCCAGCGTCAAGACCTCGCCGGCCGCCAGGCGGTGGGCAGCAAAGCCCACGTGCGTCCAGCCGGCCGACGCCGGTGTCACCTCGACGATGGTGGAACCGGACTTTGCTTTGACCAGCAGCGGGCTCATGCCGCCTCCCGGCCCAGTCGGGGGATCGCGTCAACCAGGCGCGCCAGGTAATCGTGGCCCATCTTCGCGTATGCGTAGCTGGGCGCGACGGCCGGGTCCTGCTCCGCCTCCACCACCAGCCAGCCCTCGTAGCCGTGCAGATACAAGCGCGTCAGGATGGCCGGGAAGTCGATGCTGCCGTCGCCCGGCACGCTGAAGGCGCCATTGATCACCGCCTGCAAAAAACTCCAGTGGCCGTTGCGGGCCAGTTTCACCACATTCGGGCGCACGTCCTTGCAATGCACGTGGCAAATCCTGTCGATATGTTTATTTAACACCGCCAAGGCATCGCCGCCGGCGAAGGTGATGTGACCCGTGTCGAACAGCAAGCCGACCTCGGGACCCGTCAAGGCCATCAGTTGGTCCACGTCGGCCGGCGTTTCCACGTAGGCGCCCATGTGGTGGTGATAGGCCAGGCGCACGCCGTGCGCCAGCAGGTGGGCGGCAAACGCCGTCAGTTTGTCGGCGTAGTCCTGCCATTGCTGCTGCGACTGGAAGCGAGGGCGTTTATACAAGGGACGCGCTTCGCCCTGGATGGCGTCGGCCACTTCGCCATACACCATGACGGTGGCGCCGCTGTCGGCAAGCAAGCGCAAATGCGATGCGACGGAGGCGATCTCTTCTTCCACAGACCGATGGGCCAGGCGGCCCGAATACCAGCCGGAAACGCACGCCAGGCCATATTTGCCCAGCACGGCGTTCAGGGACGGGGCATCTTTCGGAAACTTGTTGCCCAGTTCAAAACCCACATAGCCGATCTCGGCGCCTTCCTTCAGGGCCGTTTCCAGGGGCGTTTCGCCGCCCAGGCTCGGTAAATCGTCGTTCATCCACGAGATCGGGTTGATGCCGATACGTACATTCCAGGTAGTCATTTTCAATTCCTTTGTTTCAGGCGATCGTTTTCATAACGGGCACGGGCAAGCTGCACGCCGGGCTGGGTGGAGACCTCGGGCACGGCCACTTCCCACCAGCAGCCGCCCTCCTGCGTCGTGCGCGTGTCGTCCGTGTCGATACAGATCAAATACGTGCGCGCAGCGGCACGGGCGCGCAGCATGGCCTGTTCCAGTTCGGCAATCGAGCCCACATGTTCGGACAGCGCGCCCAGGGATTGCGCATGCAGGGCGAAGTCGATGCGGGGGCGCTGTCGGGCAACATATTGTTGAACGAGGCATTGCCGCAGGCCTGCTGCAGGCGGTTGATGCAGCCATAGCCCCGGTTGTCGAGCACGACGATGATGAGCTTTTTGTCGAGCATCACGGAGGTGGCGATTTCCGAATTCATCATCAGATAGCTGCCGTCGCCCACCATGACGATGACTTCCGAGTCAGGCTTGGCCATCTTGACGCCGAGGCCGCCGGCGATTTCATAGCCCATGCACGAATAGCCGTATTCCATGTGGTAGCCGCCCGGCGTGCTTGTCCGCCACAGCTTGTGCAGCTCGGCCGGCAGAGTCCCTGCCGCGCAGACGACGATGTCGCGGGTGGTGGAGTCAAGTGAAGAGCGCTGCACGGCGCCGATGACTTCGCCGTCGTACGGTAAGCCGGCCACTTCCCGCTTGCCGGTGATCGCCAGCAAGGTGGCGCGCCAGGCATGCGCTTCCTGCTGCGCCCGCTCCTGCCACTGGCCCGCGCTGTGCCAGCCATCCAGCCGCCGCGACAGTCCCTGCAAGCCAAGCGTCGCGTCCGCCTGTACACCCAGGCCCCGGCGTTTCAGCGCATCAAAGCTGTTGACGTTCAGGCTGAGCAGTTGCGCCTGCGCAAACAGGGAGTTCGATCCTGTCGTGAAATCCTGCAGGCGCGTGCCGACGGCCAGCACCACGTCCGCGTCCGCCGCCAGCGCATTCGCGGCGGGCGAACCGGTGACGCCGATGGCGCCCAGCTGCAAGGGGTGGTCCCAGGGCAAGCTGCTCTTGCCGGCCTGGGTTTCCGCCACGGGAATGCCGTGCCGTTCGGCAAACGTCCGCAGGGCGGCGCCGGCCTGGCCGTACAGCACGCCGCCGCCGGCGACGATCAGCGGCTGCTTCGCGTTTTTCAGCAAGGCGGCCGCCTCTTCCAGCTCCTGCTCGACGGGCGGCACGGCACGGAAACGCACGACTCTCGGTTCGAAAAAGTCGGCAGGATAGTCATACGCCATCGTCTGCACGTCTTGCGGCAGGGACAAAGTCACGGGGCCGCAGGCGGCCGGGTCCGTCAAGGCGGCAATGGCGCGCGGCAAGGCCGTGAGCAATTGCTCCGGATAGACGATGCGGTCGAAATAGCGCGACAGCGGTTTGAAGGCATCGTTGACGGAGACGCTGCCGTCCGTGCCGTCTTCCAGCTGCTGCAAGACGGGGTCCGGCGCGCGCGAGACGAACACGTCGCCGGGCAGCAAGAGCACGGGCAAACGGTTGACGTGCGCCAGCGCGGCGGCCGTCAGCAGGTTGGTGGCGCCGGGACCGATGGAAGTGGTCACCGCCATCATGCGCCGGCGCATGTGCGCTTTCGCGTAGGCGATGGCCGAGTGCGCCATCGCCTGTTCGTTATGGGCGCGGTAGGTGGGAAATTGCTCGCGGTACTGGTACAGCGCCTCGCCCATGCCGGCCACGTTGCCGTGGCCAAAGATGGCGAAGGCGCCGCCGAACAAAGGTTCGCCGTCCTCGGTGCGCAGCACGGACAGGTAGCGGATCAAGGCCTGCGCCATGGTCAAACGGATCGTGGTGGTGGTCATGCCGCACGCTCCAGGCGGTTGCGCGTGCGCTGCCACAAGCTGATCAGCTGTTCGAAATTGGCGCGCACGGCGGCGATCAGGCCCGCATCATCGAGTTCGCCGGCCAGCCAGCGGCGGCTCGGTTCCTGGAAGATGGTGCGGCCCACCATGAAACCCTTGCAGGTGCTGCTGGCACTGGCTTGCTCAAAACTGTCGGCCAGGGCGGCGATGGGCGCGTTCAGGCCCAGCAGCACCACGCCACGGCAATACGGATCGCGCTCGTTCACGAGGGCATCGATGGCTTGCCATTGCTGGGCCGACATGCTTTCCAGCTTCCACCATTCCGGGTAGATGCCGAGGTTGTACAGGCGCTTGACGGCGCGCAAGACCGTGTCTTCACTGTGCGGCAAGGCTTCCGACGGTATGACTTCGAGCAACAGTTCGTGACCGCTCACTTGCGCCGCGTCGTACAGGGCCTTGATCTGCGCTTCCTGCTCCAGGCGGTTTTCCACGGCATCGTCCGGGTGCAGCTGCACCAGGCACTTGATCACGTGTTCCTTCGGCCAGCTGAGCAGGTGTGAACCGATGGAGCGGCCCCAGTCGAATTGCAGCGGGTTCGATCCCGGCAATTCCACGGGACGGCCTATCCACCAGCCGCGCCCCGTCGCATCGTTGAGCGCATCGACGCCATAGCGGCCATCGATCAGCACGCCCGTCTTGCCGGCCAGTTGCAAGGCCGTTTCCGTCTGCGCCACGGCTTGCACCATCAATTGCTTCAAGGCCGCAATGGCCGCTTCGGGCGCGCCGGTTTGTTGCGCCAGCTCAAAGAATTGCGTACGGTGGTCGAACGCGAACACGCACAGCTCGTTCCACTGCGGGCGCGCCACCGTCGTGCGATGCAGGCGCGACAAGGTGGCGTCCTGGTCCGGCTGCGTCAGTTTGGCCGCATTGGCCAGGAAATAGTCGAGCTCGACGGGCGACGGCATGGCCGGTGCGCAGCCGTGGCGCGACACGACCAGGGCGCCGCAGCCGTTCGCGTAGCGGCAGCACGCCTCGTAATCCTCGCCGCGCAGCCAGCCCTTCAGGAAACCGGACAGAAAAGCGTCGCCCGCGCCGAGCACGTTCAAGACTTCCACGCGCACGCCGCGGTAGTTATACGCGTCATCCAAACTGGCGGGCACCACGTTGTCGATGATGGCGCTGCCCAGCGGCCCGCGCTTGACGACGAGGGTGGCCAGGGTGGCGGCCCGCACGGCGCGCAGGGACGCCATGATATCAAAGCCGCCGCCGGCGATCATGAATTCCTCTTCCGTGCCGACGATCAGGTCGAACTGCGGCAGGATGGCCTGCAAGTGGCGGGTCACGCCTTCGTTCGAGACGAAACGCGTTTCGCCGTCCGCCTTGCCGGACAAGCCCCACAGCACGGGCCGGTAATCGATGTCGAGCACGGTGCGCACATTATTGGCGCGCGCCAGCTGCAATGCCTGCGTGCTGACGGCGTGCATGGCGCTAGTCGAGAAATGCGTGCCGGTGATTAATAAGGCTTTGCTCGACGCAATGAAAGCCGCATCCACCGACGATGCGTCGATGGCCATGTCGGCGCAATTTTCACGGTAAAAAATCAGCGGGAAGGTGTGCTTGTCCTTGATGCCGAGCATCACCAGCGCCGTCAGGCGGTCGCGGTCGATGCCCACATGGCTGACGTCGCAGCCCTCCTGCGCCAAGGTCTCCGTCAAGAAACGGCCCATGTGGTCGTCACCCACCTTCGACAGCATGGCCGATTTCAAGCCCAGCCGGGCCGTGCCGAAGGCGATGTTCGCCGACGAGCCGCCCAGGTACTTGGCAAAGCTCGTCGCGTCTTCCAGGGGCTGCCGATCTGCTGGGCGTACAGGTCCACCGCCAGGCGGCCCAGGCAGATCACGTCCAGCGCCCGCCCCTGGGCAAATTGTGTGGAATTATTCATGGCTATCCTTAAATCGTGACACCGTCGAGTTCACTCATCAGCGTTTGCATTTCCGCACCGCCCGCCATCATGTCCAGCAAGGCATCCTTGCTCACCGTCTCCTTGGTGAAGGTGCCCAGCGACTTGCCCCGGTTCAACAACGTGAATGAGTCGCCCACCGGATACGCATGGTGCACATTATGCGTAATAAAGATCACGGAAATGCCCCGCTCGCGCGCCTTGTAAATCAGTTTCAGTACATTGAACGATTGTTTCACGCCCAGGGCAGCCGTCGGTTCATCGAGGATCAGCACGCGCGCGCCGAAGTGGATGGCGCGGGCGATGGCCAGGCACTGCTTTTCGCCGCCCGACATGGTGCCGATGGCCTGATGCGGGTCGCGCACCATGATGCCCATCTCGGCCAGCTTGTCGCGCGCCGTGTCGGCCGCATAGTCGATATCCATCACGGGAACCAGGCCCAGCAGCTTTTTCATCGGCTCGCGGCCCATGAAGAAATTGCGCGCCACGGACAGCAGCGGCACCAGCGCCAGGTCCTGGTAGACGGTGGCCACGCCCATGTCCAGCGCTTCGCTGGGCGAATTGAAGACGACGGGCTTGCCATCGACCAGGTATTGACCATCGGTGGGCTTGTGCACGCCGGCCAGGGTTTTGATCAAAGTCGACTTGCCGGCGCCGTTGTCGCCCAGCAAACAATGAACCTCCCCTCGCGCAACCGCATGGTGATGTTTTGCAAGGCCAGCACGGAGCCGAAGCGCTTGCTGACATTTTCCAGGGCAAGAATATATTCGCTCATGATTTATCTCGCTTCCGTGACGCGTGAGCGTACAAAGTTATTGAACAGCACCGCGATCAGCAGCATCACGCCGAGGAATACGCGGAACCAGTCCGAATTGATGTTGGTATAAGTGATGCCGATCTGCACCACACCGAAGATCAGCGCGCCGAAGCAGGCGCCGACGACGGAACCGTAGCCGCCCGTCAGCAAGGCGCCGCCGATGACGGCCGCGATGATGGCTTCGAATTCCTTTTGCATGCCCCGGTCGGCGGCGGCCGAACCCACGTCGCATACTTGCAAGGTGGCAAACAGGCAGGCGCAGAAGGCCGTGAAGACGAACAGGGAAATCTTTACCTTGCGCACCGGCACGCCTACATTCTTGGCCGCGTTGGCGTCGCCGCCGACGGCAAACATCCAGTTGCCGAAGCGGGTACGCGACAATACGAATGCGGCGCCGGCGGCCAGCACCAGCCACCAGGCGATGACTTTCGGCACGCCTTTCACCAGCGGCGAGCCGTCGTCGAGCACGGCGATCCAGCCATGCGCGCCCAGCCACTGGAACAGGCCGGTGGCGACGTTGCCGTGGAACAGCAGGCTGGCCAGCCAGTCCTGCGCCGCCAGATCGCCCACGCCGCTGACGATGGTGCGGTTGGCGAACATGATCGACAGAGCCAGGGTCAGGCCGCGCAGGATGAACAGGAATGCCAGGGTGACGATGAACGATGGCAAGCGCGTCTTGATGACGATGTAGCCGTTGAGCCAGCCCAGCGCCATGGAACCGGCGAAGGCGAACAGGATCGAGGCCCACAATGGCCAGTGGAAATAAATCGTCGGGATGGCGATCATCATGCCGGCAAAGCCGATCATGGAGCCGATCGACAGGTCGAATTCACCGGCGATCATCAACAGGCAGGCGCCGATGGCGATGATGCCCAGGTAGGACGCCACTTGCATCCAGTTGACGACGCCATCGAGGTTGAACATGCCGGAATCGCCGGCCGTGATGACGAAGAAGGCAAACACGAGCACCGCGCCGGAAATCGAGGCGAACTCGGGGCGGCCGAAAAACCGTTTGACCCAGCTGGTCGTGCCCACACGCTCGTCGGCGGCGGCAACTGGCTTGCTGGAGGCGCCGGGAGGCGGAGGAGGATACTTGCCGGGGCTAGCCAGGCTGGATTTGAGCGCAGTCATACGAAGTCCTTTCAGTGATACTTGTTACCAATTCCGATTACTTTCCTGCCGGCATCGCTGGCGCCAGGCGTGTTGCTCCCATGCGCCGCCCGCGGGAGGCGGTGCGGCGCTGGGCAACTCCTGGTGGCGACTGGGTGGCTTAGCGGTATTGGCCGGCGTACTTTTCGACCTTGGCGATGTTTTCCTTGGTCACGAAACCGGGGCCGGAGCTGATGTGGCGCGGGCCGTAGATGGGCGTCAGGCCGTATTCCGCCAGGCGCGCCTGATATTTCGGATTGGCGATCAGGATTTCCTTGACCTTGGCCAGGTCCGTGATTTTTTGCTGTTTCATGATGGCCATCACGGCGACGGGAATGTAGCCTTGCAGGTAGGGCTGCTGGTCGATGGCGAACTGGATGCTGCCATCCTTGATGCCCTTGGCGATTTCTTCCGACAAGTCGAAGCTGGCGAAGTACATCTTGCCTTTCAGGCCCAGCTTCTCGACGGCGCGCATGGCGGCCGGCGCCGAATCCGGTCCCAGCGCCAGCACGGCCTGGGTCTTCGGATTGCTGCGCAGATAGGCGCTGACCTTGCTCTCGATCACGCCAGGGTCGACGCCATTGGTGTCGAGCGTGGACGCTTTGAAATCGACGCCGAGCGCATCGGCAAAACCGCGGCAGCGTTCGAACGACGATGCATTCATCGCATAGTGATTCACGCACACGAACGATTTGATGCCCGCTTCCTTGGCCCGCTTGCCGGCGCCCAGGCCCGCGTCATACTCGGGCTGGCCCACGTGCATGATGGCTTTCAACTGTTCGCTTTGCGCCAGGGTGCCCGAATTGATGGTCACGAGCATGATTTTCTTCGCCACGACCGTGCCCAGCGGCTTTTGCAGCACGCTGAAGTCGGCGATGTCGGCGATCAAGCCATCGTAATTGCGCGCGGCCGATTGCTCGATCAGGCGCGCCATGTCGGCCAGGTCGCCATTCGGCGGATTGCGGTAGTCGACGGACACATTGAAGTCCTCGCCCGCTTGCTTGATGGCGTTCTTGATGGTGTTCCACCAGGAATCGGAGTCCGGCGCATGGCTGACCATGACGAATTTCTCGCCGGCAGCATGGCTGGCGCCCGTGCTCAATCCCAGGCTCAGGCCCAGGCTGGCGATGGCCAGGCACTTCATCAAACCCTTGCTTTTATTGCTATGCATGAATGTCTCCTAGACGGATTAATTTTTATAGTTGCGAGCTTTTATGAAGGGTGTCACCGGCCTGGCCTTGCGGCACGCGAACCGATGCACTGCGCACAGCTTAGGCCACAAAAAAGACAAATGCAATAAAATTTTCAAAATAAATTTAAATAGAAATTCGTTTCTATTTTTAGGATTCCCTCCTATAATTCTCGCCAGAACCAGCCGCACGGAATTGATACGTCATCGCGGCCCAGCAAGCACACCGAGGAAAAAATCATGGCAGCCACCGCCCCCATCGAACAGCTGATGCAGCACATTGCCGCCGAGTACGACAACCTGTCGCGCCAGTTGAAAGTCATCGCGCAATACATCGAAAAGCACCGCGCCAGCCTGATGCTCGAGCGCATCAGCGACATCGCCGCCGCCTGCGACGTGCAGCCGTCGGCCATCGTGCGTTTCGCGCAGCGCTTCGGCTACACGGGCTTTTCCGAAATGCAAGATGTGTTCCGCCAGGCGTACACGGACCAGGCCGGCGCCACGCCCGACTACCAGCAGCGCATCCGCAAGCTCATCTCCACGCGCGACGCGGCCCTCAGCGCGGGCGACCTGACGCGCGAATTCGTCGGCGCCAGCCGCGCCGGCCTCGACGATCTGGCCGCCGGGCTCGACGACGTGCAACTGGAAGCGGCCGTCAACCTGCTGCTCAAGGCTGAAAACATCTATGTGATCGGCGTGCGCCGGTCCTTTCCGATCGCCTCCTACATCGCCTACGCGCTGGAACACACGGACAAGCGCGTGCACCTGATCAGCGGACTGGGCGGCATGCACCGCGAACAGATGCGCAGCGTGCGCGAACGCGATGTGGCGATCGCCATCAGTTTCTCGCCTTACGGCAAGGAAACCCAGCAGTGCATCAAGGCGGCGCAGGACAAGGGCGCCAAGGTCCTCGTGATTACCGACAGCAAACTGGCGCCGCTCGCGCGTGCCGCCGACGCGCTGCTCACCGTCACCGAGGGCAGTGCCTTCGCCTTCCGCTCGCTGACCAGCACCATCTGCCTGTGCCAGGCGCTGTTCATCGCGCTGGCATACAAATTAGAGCTCGACATCGAAGAAATCCACACCCCAGGAGAACATGATGATTGAAGTAGCGTTGTTCGGCGCCGGACGCATCGGCAAAATCCACGCGGCCAACCTGGCTGCCCAGCCCGGCGTACAGTTCAAGTACGTGGTCGACGTCAACCAGGAAGCGGCGGCCGCGCTGGCCGGCCTGCATGGCGGCAGCAGCGCCACCGTGGAAGCGGCGCTGGCCGACCCGGCCATCAAGGCCGTCGTCATCGCCTCGAGCACGGACACCCACGCGGACCTGATCCTGCGCTCGGCCGCCGCCGGCAAGGCCATCTTTTGCGAAAAACCCGTCGATCTGACCCTCGACCGGGCACGCGCCTGCGCCGCCGCCGTCAAGGAAGCCAAGGTGCTGTGCATGCTGGGCTTCCAGCGCCGCTACGATCCCACCTTCAATGCCGTCAAGACACGGATTGAAGCGGGCGAAATCGGTACGCCGGAATTGCTGGTCGTCACCAGCCGCGATCCCGGTCCGCCACCCGTGAGCTACATCAAGGTGTCGGGCGGCATCTTCAAGGATATGCTGATCCACGATTTCGACATCTTCCGCTGGATACTCGACGATGAAGCCGTCAGCGTGCACGCCACGGGCAGCTGCCTCGTCGATCCTGCCATCGGCGCGGCGGGCGACCTCGATACGGCCGTCGTCACCATCCGCACGGCCAAGGGACGCTTGTGCCAGATCAATGCCTCGCGCCGCGCCGCCTACGGCTACGACCAGCGCTTCGAAGTGCTGGGCAGCGCCGGCATGCTGCAGGCGGGCAACCACAAGCCGACGGAAGTGACGGCCTATGGCTCGGTGAACGTCAGCGTGGACAAGCCGGAAGATTTCTTCCTGGAACGTTATCGCCATGCTTACGCGCAGGAAATGGCGCATTTCTTTGACGCCCTCACCCACGGCACGCCGCTGCGCACCACCGTCCACGATGGCTTGAAGGCACTGGAACTGGCCGAGGCGGCGACACTGTCGTGGCGCGAACAGCGCGTGGTCACTGTATAAACCAATAATAAAGCTATCTGGAGACCACATGTCATCCCCAACATTAAAAGTCGGCATCGTCGGCCTGGGCAGGCTGGGCCAGCGCCATGCCATCAACCTGGCGCAGCGCGTGCCCAACGCCGAAGTCGTGGCCGCCTGCAGCCCCGTGCCGGCTGAACTGGACTGGGCCGCCAGCCAGCTCGGTATCACTACCGGCTATGCCGATTACGATACGCTGCTGGCCCATCCCGGCCTGGACGCCGTCTTCCTCGTCACGCCCACCTCGCTGCATGCGGACCAGATCATCGCCGCCTTGCGCGCCGGCAAGCATGTGTTTTGCGAAAAACCGCTATCGCTGGACCTGGCCGACTGCCTGAAGGTGGAAGCGGAAGCGGCGCGCCACCCGCAGCTGACCATCATGATCGGCTTCGTGCGGCGTTTCGACGCCAGCTATCATGACGCCCAGCAAAAGATCGCACTAGGGCGCATCGGCAAGCCGTATCTGGTGCGTTCGCAAACCTGCGACCAGAACGACCCCAGCGGCGCCTTCATGCGCTTCGCCCCCACCAGCGGCGGCATCTTCCTCGATTGCAGCGTGCACGATATCGACCTGGCGCGCTGGCTGCTGGGCAATCCCGTGCCCAAGCGCGTGTATGCGAGCGGCACCAACGCCATCCACACGGGCTTGCAGGCCTTCGGTGACGTCGACAACGGCCTGGCGACGGTCGAGTTCAGCGACGGCAGCATGGCCAGCTTCATGGCGTCGCGCACCATGGCGCATGGCCACGAAACCCTGACGGAAGTGTTCGGCACGGGCGGCCGCCTGGCTGTGGGCAGCAATCCGCGCCTGAACCGCGTGGAAATTTCGGATGCGCACGGCGTGCGCAACGAGTGCACGCCGGACTTCTATGCCCGCTTCGCCGACGCCTTCCTGATCGAGGCGCAGGAGTTCACGGATGCGGCGCTGGGCCGGCGCACCTTGTCATTGACCTTGCACGACGCGACGGAAGCGACGCGCATCGGCCTGGCCATGACACAAGCCATGCGCGAGGCCCGGCCCGTGGAGTTTTAAGCGCACGCGGTGGACTCAGGCGGCCGGCGCGGGAAATGGACGTTCGGGCTGCCTGGGTTCCACGGCCAGCCGCAAGCCCATGGCATCGAGGATGGCCGTCAAGGTGCTCAGCGAGGGATTACCATCGGGCGACAGGGTACGGTACAGCTGAGTGGGATTGAGCTTGGCCGCCTGCGCCACGGCCGGCACGCCGCCAAAGGCGCGCGTCAGCTGGCGCAGCACGGCCAGCAGTTCGCCGTGGTCGCCATCGACGAGGATATTGTTGATCAATTCGAGGGCGAGATCGGGATCGTCGCGGTACAGTTCAGCCATCGCCTCGTCATGTGAGCGGTCTCTCGGTGGTTTGCTTAGTTCCTCTTTCATGTCCTCTCTCCTTCCAGTCGTGCCAGCAGGCACAGGCGTATTCGATATCTTTCGGCTGCGTGCGCTTGTCGCCTCCGCACAGCAATAAAATGATCTGCTCCCCGGCAATGGCGTAATAGATACGGTAACCGGCTCCCACATCGATCCGTAACTCCCACACGCCGTCATGGCAGAACTTGTGGTCGCCAAAATTGCCGGGAATCATACGCAGCACGCGCCGGGCTATGGCCACCCTGGCCGTAGTATCGCGCTGGCGTTTCAGCCATTCCGTGTATAAATCCCTGCCCGATGACGTCAGATAGTGCCGGATCTCGACCACCATATTCGTCCATAAACGAAGGAAGATCAAGGAGAAAGTCACGTGGTTGCATAAAAAAGAAGACCACGCCATCTTGCGGCGAAACCGCATGACGCAGGGGCCGAATGCCGGGATCACTGATGTATATCAAGATGCGTTTCCCCAGTTACTGTAGAGAAATGATGTGACGCGTACACGCCTCACGCGCATGCCATTGCGCTATACAATAAGCGCTGCCCAACCGCGAAAAACCCTGCCGCCATGACGAACAACGACAGCAACTCCCCTCCCCTTGCCGACGTGGCCGAACGCTACGTCAAGCTGGTCCTGGCCATGGGCCAGCATGATGCGTCGTATGTCGACGCCTATTACGGCCCGCCCGCCTGGCAACAGGAAGCGGCAGAGCGGCAACAGGGTCTGAGCGATATCCAGGCTGCCGCGCAGGACGCACTGGCCCTCCTGACTGGTGACGCCTCCTTACGCGCAGTCAACCTGCGCAAGCAATTGCAGGCCGTGCTGGCCAAGGCGGACATGCTGCAGGGATCGCGCCTCGATTTCGATACGGAAAGCGCGCGCCTGTACGACGCCGTCTCGCCCCATCACAGCCGCGCGTACTACCAAGCACTGGTGGCGCAGATCGACGCCCTGCTGCCCGGCGGCGGCACGGTCAGCGCACGCGTGAATGCCTTGCGCGCGCAACTCGTCATTCCCGCCGACAAGCTGCGCGCCGTCATGGAGGCGGCCATCCGCGCGGGCCGCGAGCGCACCTTGCAGTACATCGCCCTGCCCGAAGGCGAAGATTTTATATTGGAATTCGTCACCGACAAGCCCTGGAGCGGCTACAACTGGTACAAGGGCAACTACCAGAGCGTGATCCAGATCAATACGGACTTGCCCGTGTATATCGATCGCGCCGTCGACCTCGGTTGCCACGAAGCGTATCCGGGCCACCACGTCTACAACGTGCTGCTCGAACGCGACCTGGTGCGCGGCAAGGGCTGGATGGAATACTGCATCTATCCCCTGTATTCGCCGCAATCCTTGATCGCCGAAGGCACGGCCAATTACGGCATCGAACTGAGTTTCACGGATGAAGAACGGCTGGACTTCGAACAGCAGGTGCTGTACCCGCTGGCCGGCCTCGAGCCAAAGCTGGCGCCCCGCTACGCGCAACTGAACCAGCTGCTGGCCAGACTCGGCTACGCCGACAACGACATCGCGCGCCAGTACCTCGAAGGCGGCATCACGCGCGAAGAAGCGCTGGAATGGCTGGTCAACGTGCGCCTGTATCCGGCCGAAAAATCCGCGCAGCGCCTGCAGTTCTACGATGCCATGGGCGCGTACGTCATCAATTACAACCTGGGCCAGGACATGGCGAAAGCCTATGTCGAGCGCCAGGGCGCGACGCGTGCCGCCCATTGGGCCGCCTTCCGCGACCTGATGTCCTCGCCCCGCGTGCCCAGCGCGCTGCTGGCCTGACGCTGCCGCCGGCGCCTCACTGGGCCGGCAGGCGGATGGTCGCTTCCAGGCCGCCGTCGCGGTGGTTGGCCAGGGTCAGCTCGCCGCCGTGGGCCTGGACGATGCTGCGCGCAATGCCGAGCCCCAGCCCCATGCCATGCGCATTCTGCTCGCGGCCATGCTCCAGGCGCACATACGGCTGGAACAGGCTGGCGAACGCCTCTTCGGCCACGCCGGGGCCGTCGTCGCGGATGCGGATGACGATATGCCCTCCTTCACGGCACGCGGACAGGTGGGCCGTCTTGCCATAAAACAGGGCATTGTCGAGCAGATTCCCGATGGCGCGCTTCAGGGCCAGGGGCTTGGCCTTCACGCTCAAGCCCGTCTCCGCGTAATGCACCTCGTGGCCAGCCAGCTGGGTCCCGCGCACCATGCGCTGCAGCAAAGGATCCAGGCGCACCTCGGTGGCGTTTTCATGGATGTCGCTATCCTTCACGCATTGCAGCGCCCCCTTGACCATCATGTCCAGCTCGTCGAGGTCGTCGTGGAATTCATTGCGCTGCACATCGTCGTCGAGCAGTTCCGTGCGCAGTTTCAAACGCGTGATGGGCGTGCGCAAGTCGTGCGAAATCGAGACGAACAGCCGTTCGCGGTCTTCCAGATAGCGCTGGATGCGTTCGCGCATGCCGCTGAAGGCGCGCGCCGTCTGCACGAACTCGCGGCTGCCCGTCTGCGGCAGGGGCGGCGGCGTCTCGCCGCGGCCAAACGCTTCGGCCGCATCCGACAGGGCCGCCAGCGGCCGCGTGGTCCAGCGCACGACGAGGATGGACAGCAGCAGCACGGCCGCCAGCGACAATGCCTGCAGCAGCACCCGGTCCAGGGTCCACGGATTACTGCTTTGCAAGAAATACGGGTTGGGCATCAGTGCCGCCAGGTACAGCCAGTTGCCCGGCTCCAGCTCGGCCTGGATCACGAGGACGGGCGCGGGATTCGGTTTCAGCAGCAAGATATGCTGGACCCAGTTTTCCGGCAAGTCGCCGATGTGCGCACCGCTGTCGGCCACCACCAGGTCGCTCGGCCAGGCGAAGCCCACGCGGTAGCCGGCCAGCTGCGGCAAGTCGCTCTTCAGCGCCGCGCCCACCGTGGCCACCACCGTATCGGCCAGCGCGTGCGGTGCGATTTCGCGAATGGCCAGCGGCCCCTGGTTGACGTTGACAAAGAAGCGCGTGCCGCCCATCTCGCGAAATTGCTGAATCAGGATGGGGCGGTAGTTGGCCGGCAGGCTGAGGAAGAAACGGATGGTGCTGGCGGCGCTGCGGGCCAGGTGCTGCGACGCCATGCGCGCCTCCACCGCCGAGTCGCGGCGCAGCTGCGCGGCCCAGATCAGGTTACCCACCAGTTGCGTGGCCAGCACACCGGCCACCATCACGACGGACAGGCGGCCCAGCAGCGATGGCGGCAGCAGGCGCTCGAGCAGACGGCGCGCGCCCCGCTCAGGCATGCGCACTGCTCACGTCGGCCGAAAACACATAACCGGCACCGCGCACCGTCTTGATCAGCACGGGTTGCTTGCCATCATCCTTCAGGCGCAGGCGCAGCCGGCTCACCTGCACGTCGAGCGAGCGGTCGAGCGGCCCCGCGTCGCGCCCCCGCGTCTGTTCGCACAGCACGCTGCGGTCGAGGATATCGCCCGGATGTTCGACAAAGTAGCGCAGCAGCTGGAAATCGAGGCCCGTCAGCTGCAGCGCCTCGCCATCGGCATCCGTCACCGTGCGTTCCAGCGTGTCGAGCGTGAACCCCACGAAGCGGTAAAAGCGGGGCGGCGCGGCCGCGTCGATGCCCGTGCGGCGGTGGATGGCCTTGATGCGCGCCAGCAATTCACGCGGACTGTAGGGCTTGGCGATGTAATCGTCGGCGCCCAGCTCCAGGCCCACCACCCTGTCCGTCTCGTCGGAGCTGGCCGTCAGCATGATGATGGGCACGTTCGAGCGGGCGCGCACCACCTTGCACAGGGCAAAGCCGTCCGTGTCGGGCAGCATCACGTCGAGGATCACCAGCGACAGGCTATCGACGTGGCGATGGAATTCGGCCAGGAAGGTGGCGCCATCGTGCGCCAGTCCCACCTCGTACTGGTTCTTTTCCAGGTAGGCCTTCAGCAGCATGCGGGTCTTTTGATCGTCGTCAACGACCAGGATTTTGCGTGACATGGTCTCGTCCTTTTTTATTCAGCGCCTGCAACATGCTGCCGATGCGGCGCTGGGCGTCGGCCGCGCTGATCGTCTCGTCCAGGAAATAGCGGTGCACCTCGGCGATGATGGCGTCCTTGCTGGTTTCATCGGTGGCCATGCGGTGCACGAGGCTGGGCGCCTGGAAGGCGGCGCCGCGCGCGAACGCCTGCGCCGAAGCGCGCCCACAGCTGTCCAGGCGCGACAGGTCGGCCTGGCGCAAGGCGGGAATCGAACCCTTCACCTGGCTGTACTCGAGCTGCACGGACGGCGAAGCGACCACCTGCGCCAGCTTTTCCTGCGCGCCCTGGTGCGTGTAGTCCGAAGCGAACATGGCCAGCGTATCGATGCTGTACAGGTGGTAGTCGCCCGTGTCGGGCGCTGCGGCGCAGCCGAAGACCTCGTCCGTGGCGCGGCCCCAGGCGTTCAGCTCGCCCTTCGCCCAGTCGCCCATGATGTACATGGCCGCCTCGCCATCACCCACCTGGCGTGCCATCTCGGGCCAGCTCTGTTCGCGCAGCGGCGCCGCCATCCATTGCTTGAGCGACCTCAAGCGCTGCAAGGCGTGCCGCAGGCGGGGGTCCGCATACGCCTCGGCTTTCTTGTCGACAAACAGGGCGCGGTAGTAGGCAGGTCCCGATTCGGCCAGCACCAGCGTCTCGAACAGGGTGGCCACTTGCCACGCCTCGCTGCTTTGCGCCAGCGGCGTGATGCCGGCCTGGCGCAGCGTGGCGGCCACGCGCTCGAAGTCGCTCCAGCTGCGCGGCACGGCCAGGCCCAGGCGCTGGAATATCCTGCGGTTGTAAAACAGGGTATTGATGCGGTGGATGCCGGCCGGCACGCCCATCGTATGGCCGCGGTTCTGCAGCAGGCCCCACACGGTGGGATACATGGTCGCGCGCCAGTTGTTGCTGGCGGCAACGCTGTCGAGCTGCAGCAGCAGGCCCAGGTCGCTCCACTCGCCCAGGGTGTAGCCGATCAGCTGCATGACTTCCGGCGAATTGCCGGCCAGCACGCGGCTCTTCAGCACCTTGCCCGCGCCGACGCCGGCGCCGCCCGCGATACCCGCGTCGCGCCACTCGACGCCTTCCTGCGCCAGGCGCGCCACCAGCACGTCGGCCGCGCGGCGCTCGCCGGTCGAGGTCCACCAGTGCAGCACTTGCAGCGGCTCGGCCCGCACGGGCACGCCGGTCCACATCAGTGATAGCAGTGCCAGTGCCGCCACGCCGCGACGGCGGGCGGCCCCGGCATGGAGGTCGGCGGTGCTGCGCGGTGGCGTCTTCAATGCTGTCCCCTTGTTCTTGTCGCGACAAACTATAGCCCAACTACAAAACAGCAGGTTGGTAATTTAGTACCTTGATTTGTAAAGAAATGTGAGCTTTTGTTGCCCGATCTTGCGCGGCGGCTAAACCACCGCTGCCGCCTGACGCCCCGCGCGGCGCGCCATGGCAGCGGATGACGGTAAGGAAAGGTAAGCAAGCGCACCTGCGCATTTCAATATTATCCTTTGAAATCAACAAGATAAGGGACGATCGCCAGCGCAATGCCGGGAGCTGGCGTCACATTTTCCCCGATGCTACTGTCCGCCAACTGCAGCGTAACAGGCAGTCAAACAAGACCAACACCAACAAGGAGACGACATGCAACTGCATGCAAAAGGCGGCGTGGCCGCGCGCAACACATTGCTGGCACTGCTGCTGGCCAGCGGCACGGCACAGGCGGGCACGCTGACCATCGAAAGCTGGCGCGTGGACGACAAGACCCTGTGGGAAACGGTGCTCATCCCCGCCTTCCAGAAAAAACATCCGGGCATCGAGATCAAGTTCTCGCCCACCGCCCCCACCGAATACGATTCCACCCTGAACGCGCGCCTGAGCGGCGGCACGGCCGGCGACTTGCTCGCTTGCCGCCCGTTCGACGTCTCGCTGGCCCTGTACAAGCGGGGCCAGCTGGAAAAGCTCGACGGCAAGGCCGGCATGGACAACTTCCCCGCCTCGGCCAAGGTGGCGTGGCAGACGGACGATGGCAAGGACACCTTCTGCATGCCGATCGCCTCCGTCATGCATGGTTTCCTGTACAACAAGAAAATCTTCCGCGAACTGAAACTGCAGCCGCCGGCCACGGAAGAGGAATTCTTCAAGGTACTCGAAACGGTCAAGAAGAGCGGCAAGTATGCGCCGCTGGCGCTGGGCACGGCCGACCAGTGGGAAGCGAACCAGGTGGTGTTTACCAGCATCGGCGCCAATTACTGGAAGGGCGAGGATGGCCGCAAGGCGCTGATCGCCGGCAAGGCCAAGTTTACCGATCCGCAATTCGTCGCCGCCTGGGAATATGAAGCCCGGCTGGGCAGCTATCTGTCCAAGGGCGCCAGCGCGCAAACCTATGGCGACAGCCAGAACCAGTTCGCGCTGGGCAAGGCCGCCATCTACCCGTCCGGCTCCTGGGACATCGCCTACTTCAAGCAGGACCCTGAGCTGGAGCTGGGCGCCTTCAACCCGCCCGTGCGCAAGGCCGGCGACAAGTGCTATATCTCGGACCACACGGACATCGGCATGAGCGTCAACAAGAAGTCGAAGAACAAGGAAGACGCCTACAAATTCCTCGCCTGGCTCGGTTCGCAGGAATTCGCCGACATCTACACCAACAAGGTGACGGGCTTCTTCTCGCTGTCGAACCATTTGATTTCCATCAAGGATCCGCTGGCCAAGCAGATGAACGGCTGGCGCGCCAGTTGCGCCTCGACCATCCGTCTGAACGCGCAAATCCTCAACCGTGGCGAACCGAGCATGGAAAACGAACTGTGGAACGTCAACGCCCAGGTCTTGAACGGCAAGCTGGCGCCGAAAGACGCGGCGCGCCAGATCCAGTCCGGCTTTGCCAAGTGGTACAAGCCGCAGCAGCAATAAATCCCCCATCCTCCCCGCGCAACCGGCCTGAGCAATGCGATGCAGCGGCCCGGTGGCGCGGTTTTGCCGGCGGCCCCGCCGCCGGTGTTTTTATTCGTCTGGAGTTTCGCCGTGAAGAAAGCTTTCCCGTGGCACGTGGCCGTGTTCCTGGCGCCGGCGCTGATCATCTACTCACTGTTCAGCGCCCTGCCCCTGGCCGATACCCTGCGCCTGGGCCTGTACACGACCGATGAGGGCGGCCGCCATCATTTTGCCGGTCTGGCCAACTACGCCACCATCCTGTTCGACCCGCAATGGTCGCAAAGTTTCTGGAATGCGATGTGGAACAACTGCAAGTTTTTTCTCATCCACATGCTGCTGCAAAATCCCATCGGCCTGCTGCTGGCCACCCTCTTCAGCCTCAAGGGGCTGAAGGGCGAGCGCAGCTACCGCACCCTGATCTTCCTGCCCACATTATTGTCCGTGGTGATCATCGGCTTCATCTGGCAGCTGATCCTGTCGCCGCTGTGGGGCGTGGGCCAGTCGCTGATGGATGGCGTGGGCATCGGCAGCTACTTCGCGCCATGGCTGGGCCAGGAATCGACGGCCCTGCTGACCATCGCGCTCATTTCTGTTTGGCAATACATCGGCATTCCCATGATGCTGATCTATGCGGCCCTGCTGGCCGTGCCCGAGGAAATCATCGAGGCGGCCCACGCGGAAGGGGCCGGCGCCATGCGCATCTTCTGGCAAATCAAGCTGCCGCTGATCTGGCCCACCCTGGGGCTGGTGACCATCCTGACGTTTGTCGCCAACTTCAATGCCTTCGACCTCGTGTATTCCGTGAAAGGCGCGCTGGCGGGGCCGAACTACGCCACCGACATCCTCGGCACCTTCTTCTACCGCACCTTCTTCGGCTACCAGGCCCAGCTGGGCAGTCCCACCATGGGCGCGGCCGTGGCCACCATGATGTTCCTCGTCATCCTCGCGGGCGTGGGCGTGTATTTCTTTTTCGTGCAGCGCAAGCTGACACGCTACGAACTGTAAGGGCCGCCATGCGCAACGTTTCCACCCGCCCCCTGGGCCGCGCCGCCGTGCATGCGATCCTGGCCGGCTACACCCTGATCGCCCTGTTCCCCATCGTCTTGATCCTGATCAACTCGGTCAAGACGCGGGCCGCCATCTTCGACAATCCGCTGGCCCTGCCCACGCCCGCCACCTTTTCCCTCGTGGGCTTTCACAAGGTGCTGGCCAATTCGGACTTCCTGCTGTACTTCGGCAACAGCCTGTTCGTCACCCTGCTGTCGCTGCTGCTGATCGTGCTGTTCGGCGCCATGGCGGCCTGGGCCCTGTCCGAATACACGTTTACGGGTAACCGCCTGCTGACCCTGTACCTGGCGCTGGGCATCATGATCCCCATCCGCCTGGGCACGGTCTCCATCCTGGAACTGGTGGTGCGGCTCGACCTGATCAACACCCTGACGGCGCTGGTGCTCGTGTACACGGCGCAGGGCCTGCCGCTGGCCGTGATGATCCTGTCCGAATTCGTGCGCCAGGTGCCGCGCGAACTGAAGGATGCGGCGCGCTGCGACGGCGTGGGCGAATTCGCCATCTTCTTCCAGGTGATCCTGCCCCTGATCCGCCCCGCCATCGCCACGGTGGCCGTGTTCACCATGATTCCCGCCTGGAACGATCTGTGGTTCCCACTGATCCTGGCGCCATCGGACCGCACCAAGACCGTCACCCTGGGCGTGCAGCAATTCATCGGGCAATACGTGACGGACTGGAACTCCGTGCTGGCGGCGCTGTCGCTGGCCGTCATTCCCGTGCTCGTCATGTACGTCATTTTCTCTCGTCAACTGATCCGCGGCCTGACATCCGGCGCGGTCAAATAATAGGTGCGCCATGGCCCATGTAAGCCTGCAACAACTGACCAAATCCTACGATGGCCGCCACAATGTGCTGGCCGGCATCGACCTCGACATCCGCGACGGCGAATTCGTCGTGCTGGTGGGCCCTTCCGGCTGCGGCAAGTCGACCTTGCTGCGCATGCTGTGCGGCCTGGAAAGCATTTCGCACGGCACCCTGTCCATCGGCGGCAAGGTCGTCAACGACCTGCCGCCCGCCGAGCGGGGCATCGCCATGGTCTTCCAGAGCTATGCGCTGTATCCGCACATGAGCGTGTTCCGCAACATGGCCTTCGGCCTGAAGATCGCCGGCGCCGGCAAGGACGACATCGCCCGGCGCGTGCGCCACGCGGCCGCCATCCTGAAGATCGACCACCTGCTCGAGCGCCTGCCGCGCGAACTGTCGGGCGGCCAGCGCCAGCGCGTGGCCATCGGCCGCGCCATCGTGCGCGAACCGCAGCTGTTCCTGTTCGACGAGCCGCTGTCCAACCTCGACGCAGCCCTGCGCGTGCAGACGCGGCTGGAAATCGCCAAGCTGCACCGCCAGCTGAACGCCACCATCGTGTATGTGACGCACGACCAGGTCGAGGCGATGACCCTGGGCGACAAGATCGTCGTCATGCATGGCGGCCATATCCAGCAGGCGGGCACGCCGCTCGAGCTGTACCAGCAGCCGGCCAACCGCTTCGTGGCCGGCTTCATCGGCGCGCCCATGATGAATTTCTTCGAAGGACAAGTCATCGCCGCGCAGGACGATGGCGTGCGTGTGGCCCTGGCCAGCGGCCAGGAAATCACGGCCCTCGTCGATCCGGCCGGCCTGCATGCGGGCGATGCCGTCACGGTGGGCCTGCGCGCCGAACACATCCTGGAAAACGGCGATGGCGGCGCCCGCTTCCAGGGCGTCGTCAGCCTGGTGGAACACCTGGGCGAAGCCAACTTCATCTACCTGGCGCTGGACAACGGCCAGGAACTGGTGATACGCGGCGACGGCAACAACCGCGTGCCGCTGGGCCAGCCGTTCACCGTCTCGGCCGCCAGCAGCGCCTTCCACCTGTTCGACGCGCAAGGCGTGGCGCGCACGCGGCGCCAGCCCGGCAACCTGATTTCCTCGAAACAGAATCTGGCCGCCTGAGCCTTCCCGCCCAGGCAGCCCCCCGATTGGATCGGCAGCGATCCGGTATACGACGTGCCCAAGCACGCATTTTAATAACGACAAGGAGATTTCATGCAACACCCGATCAAGACCTCGCTGGCCCTCGCCTGCACCATGCTGCTGGCCTGCGGCGCCGCCCACGCCAGCGATGCCGAAGGCGAATACCACGGCTACTTCCGCGCCGGCCTCGGATCGAGCACGGACAGCCGCGGCCCGCAAAGCTGCTACGGCCTGGGCGGCAACACCATGCGCTACCGGCTCGGCAACGAATGCGACACCTATGGCGAATTCGAATACCAGAAGGAAATGGCCAAGTCCGCCAACGGCGTCAGCTTCGTCGGCCACGTCATGGTGGCCGCCTACACGCCCAGCTCCGCCGTCAGCGACTCGGAACTGAGCATGTCGAAAATGTACGTGGAAGCGAAAAACATCGAAAGCCTCAATGGCGGCACGGCCTGGATCGGCAAGCGCTACTACATGCGTCCCGACATCCACATGCTCGATTTGCAATATATCAATATGAACGGCACGGGCGGCGGCATCGACCAGTACAAGCTGGGACCGGGCCGCATCAGCTATGGCTTCTTCAAGGATAACGACAAGCCCGGCAACTCGGCCATCCGGCAAAACCTCGTCTACCAGGGCATTCCCGTCAACCAGGATGGCACGCTGGAAGTGCTGACCACCCTCATCACGCCCGACAAGAAGGACAGCACCTCGCACAGCGGCTGGCAAGCCACCGTGCTGCACAAGCAGGATAAAGTGTGGGGCGGCGCCAATACCTTCGGCATCCAGTACGGCGTGGGGCCGGGCACGGGCGCCGGCGGCCAGTGCTGCGACCGCATGGGCACCACGGGTTCGATCCGCAACGGCAGCGACGTGACGCGCCTGCGCATCTTCAATTCGCTGTGGATACAGCCGACGCCCGAGTGGAGCGCGGAAATGGTGGCCATCGTGCAGCGCGACAAATCCAACGTCTCGGGCGGCAGCTCGACCTGGACCACCCTGGGCGTGCGCCCCGTGTATGCCGTCAACGACAACTTCAAGCTGCAGTTCGAGCTGGGCACGGACCGCGTGACCTCGCCCACGGGCGGCGCCGCGCAGCGCCTGACCAAGCTGACCTTCGCGCCCACCCTGACGGCGGGCAAGGGTTACTGGTCGCGTCCCGAGTTGCGCGCCTTCGTCACCTACGGCAAATGGAACGACGCCGCCACGGCCGCCGTCAACAAGGCCAATGAATCGGGGCCCGTGTACGGCAACGCCACCAGCGGCACCTCGTTCGGCCTGCAAGTGGAGACGTGGTTTTAGAAGCTGTCTTGATCTGGCGCAGTGCATGCGCCTATCGGACTGCGCGAAATCGCGTGCCGCGCTATGCTGCACGCCATACCGCTCACTTCGGAGGTCGCATGCACGCCGCATTCCCCCGGGCCGCCGCCGCGCTGGCCCTGTCTTTCGCCAGCATGGCCTGGGCCCGCGATGCCGCCGTCGCGCCCGCCCTCAGCGCGCGCCAGCAGGCGCTGATGTCCACCGTGGTGGGCAGCGCCGTCCATCCGCGCATCCTGCAGGTGCGCCTTGATGAATTGCATCCGACCCAGCCGGCCATCGGCTACGACCAGGTGTATTACAAGCTGGGACGCTATGCGGCCGAGGAAAAGCACATCGCCGACATCGCCCAGCCGAAGAAATTCGCCGACCTGTGCGAAGCCAATGGCCAGGGCGACGTCTTGCCCGGCACGGCCAACGTGGCCGGCGCCACCCTGGCCGCGCCACCGGCCGGCTACCGCTGCAAGGCGGCCGTGGGCAGCCGTCCGGACGACATGAAGACCGTCGTCATCGGTCCGCGCGGCATCGTGTACCTGACCGATGGCCACCACACGTTTTCCGCCTTCCGGGAAGCCGATGGCGGGCGCAATCATCAATTGAAGGTCTGGGTCAAGGTCAGCGACAATTTCAGCGCGCTGGGCGAAGCGGCCTTCTGGACCCGCATGCGCGCAGAAAACAAGGTCTGGCTGAAAAACGGCCGCAACCAGGCCATCACGCCGCAGCAGCTGCCGCCCGCCATCGGCTTGCGCACGCTCGGCGACGATCCCTACCGCTCGCTCGTCTACTTTACGCGCGGGATCGGCTACGAGCCGCCCGGCAAGGCCACGGAATTTCTCGAGTTTTACTGGGCCGACTGGCTGCGCGGCATGCCGGCGCTGGACCTGGCGCGTGTCGACCTGCGCGACCCTGTCGCGTATGCCAATGCCATCCTGCTGGCCGCGCAGGCGATGGTGGCGCTGCGGCCCGGCGACAGCGTCAGCGGCGGCAAGAGCGCGCGCGAACTGGGCGCCCTGCGGGAAGTGAACCGGGAAGCGTTCGATGAACTGATCGACGACAAGGGCAAGCTGCGCCACGCCATCGCGTATAAGAAATCGCTGGCGCAATAAGCGCGGCGGCATAAACGACAACGGCCCGCCTGTCATGCGACAAGCGGGCCGTTTTTATTGGCAGGTGCCGCTTACGCGATGCGTTCGCCGTTGGCCGGATCGAACAGGGCCGCCTTCGACAGGTTGAACGACAGCTGCATGGTCTGCCCCGGCAGCACCGCTTCGCGCGGGTGCGTGCGGCAGGTCACGGCGGCGCCGTTCAGGCGCGTCGTCAGCAAGGTGTCGGGGCCGGTCGGCTCGACCAGGTCGATCAGGCAACCGAGTTCCTGCCCCACGTCGCCGTGCGCGCTGCTCATGTCCGTGATCTGCTCCGGACGCACGCCCAGGATCACGTCGCGGCCCGCATAGCCGCGCAGCTTGTCGGCCGCGAACGGCAGGGCCAGTCGCAGGCTCTTGCCCGCGTTGTCGATGGCGACAAACACTTCGTTGCCCTCGATGACAGGCTTGACGGTGATGAAGTTCATCGATGGCGAACCGATGAAGCCGGCCACGAACAGATTCGCCGGATTGTCGTAGATTTCCTGCGGCGTGCCCAGTTGCTGCACCACCCCATCCTTCATGACGGCGATCAGGTCGCCCATGGTCATCGCCTCGATCTGGTCATGCGTGACGTAGACGATGGTGGCCTTCAGGCGCTGGTGCAGCAGCTTGATCTCGGCACGCATTTCCACGCGCAGCTTGGCGTCCAGGTTCGACAGCGGTTCGTCGAACAGGAACAGCGAGGGCTTGCGCGAGATGGCGCGGCCCATGGCGACCCTCTGGCGCTGGCCGCCCGACAGCTGCGCCGGACGGCGGTCCAGCAAGTGCGTGATCTGCAGCGTTTCGGCCACGCGGGCGACGATTTCTTCCTGCTCCGCCTTCGGCACCTTTTTCACGTTCAAGCCGAACGCGATGTTTTCGCGCACCGTCATCGACGGGTACAGCGCATACGACTGGAACACCATGGCGATGTCGCGGTCCTTCGGCGGCAGGTCGTTGACCACCTTGCCGTCGATGAGGATTTCGCCCGAGGTGACGCTTTCCAGGCCGGCCACCATATTGAGCAAGGTCGATTTGCCGGAGCCGGAGCCGCCGACGAGGATCAGGAACTGGCCATCCTTGATCTCGATGTCGATGCCTTTCAGGACCTCGACGCCATTCGTGTACACCTTGCGGATGCTGCGTATCGATAAACTGGACATATTCTTTCCTTAACCTTTGACTGCGCCTGCGGTCAGGCCGCGCACAAAATAACGGCCTGCGACCAGATAGACCAGCAGGGTCGGCAGCGCGGCAATCACCGCGGCGGCCATGTTGACGTTGTATTCCTTCACGCCCGTGGACGTGTTGACCAGGTTGTTCAAGCCCACCGTGATCGGCTGCGAATCGCCGCTGGCGAAGACGATGCCGAACAGGAAGTCGTTCCAGATCTGCGTGAATTGCCAGATGATGCAGACGACGAAAATCGGACCCGAAATCGGCAGCACGATCTTGCGGAAGATCAGGAAGAAGCCGGCGCCGTCGATGCGCGCCGCCTTGATCAGCTCTTCCGGCACGCCGATGTAGTAGTTGCGGAAGAACAGGGTCGTGAACGCCGTGCCGTACACCACGTGCACGAAGACCAGGCCGGTGGTGGTATTGGCCAGGCCGAATTCACCGAGCAAACGCGCCATCGGCAGGATCACCACCTGGAATGGAATGAAGCAGCCCACCAGCAAGGCGGCGAACAGGATTTCCGAACCGCGGAAGCGCCAGTGCGCGAACACATAGCCGTTGAAGGCGCCCAGGAAGGTCGAGATCAGCACGGCGGGAATCACCATCTTGATCGAGTTCCAGAAGAACGGCTGCATGCCGTCGCAGGTGACGCCCGTGCAGGCCGAAGACCAGGCCTTGGCCCAGGAATCGAACTGCCACACGTGCGGCAGCGCCAGCAGGTTGCCGCTGCGGATCTCGTCGAGCGACTTGAACGACGTCGACAAGGTCACGTACAGGGGCACGATGTAGTACACCGCGAACAGAATCAGCAGCAGGTATACCACCACCCGTCCGAGGGTGAGTCGATTATTGCGGGTAGGTGTCATCTCATCGCCTTTGCGCTGCGCGTTTCCAGGTACATCAGCGGCACGAGCACGGCCACGATGGTGGCCAGCATCATCATTGCCGATGCCGAGCCCAGGCCCAGCTGGCCGCGGGTGAAGGAAAACTGGTACATGAAGATGGCCGGCACGGACGACGAATTGCCAGGTCCGCCAGCCGTCAATGCGATGACCAGGTCGAAGCTCTTGATGGCGATATGCGCGAGGATCAGCAGCACGCTGAAGAACACGGGACGCATGGCGGGAATCACGATGCGCCAGTAGATCGTCGGCAGCGACGCGCCGTCGACTTGCGCCGCCTTGATGATTTCATCATCGATGCCGCGCAGGCCGGCCAGGAACAGGGCCATGACAAAGCCCGACGACTGCCATACGCCGGCGATCACCACCGTGTAGATGGCCATATCGGAGTTCACCAGCCAGTCGAAGGTAAACGAAGTCCAGCCCCAGTCGTGCATGACCTTTTCCAGGCCCAGGCTGGGATTGAGCATCCATTTCCAGGCCGTGCCGGTGACGATGAAGGACAGCGCCATCGGATACAGGTAGATGGCGCGCAGCGCGCCTTCGGCGCGGATTTTCTGGTCCAGCAGGATGGCCAGGAACAGGCCGATGGCGATGCTGCAACCGATGAACAGGACACCGAAGATGCCGAGGTTCTTGAGCGAGGTCCACCAGCGCTCGTTGTCGAACAGCTCGTAATATTGCACCAGGCCGGCGAACTCGTAGTTCGGCATCAGCCGCGATTCGGTCAGCGACAGCCAACCGGTCAAAAAGATAAAACCATAGACGAATACCAGGCTGGCGATGAGCGTGGGGCCCAGCACCATCTGCGGTATCCATCGGTCGAATTGCTTGCGTATGGACATAGGACAGCCGTAGAAGTAAAAACTGCGTGTGGCGCCGGCCTGGCCGAAGCCAGCGCGGACGCCTGCGATGCATGCGATGCAGCGGGCGCCGGCGGGAGTGCCGGCGCCGTCGTGATTACTTCACTTTTGCCGCTTTGGCCAGGGCGGCAACCGCGTCTTTGGAGCTCATGTTGGTATTCATGAACTTGGCGATGACGTCGGTCACGGCGCCTTGCGTGGCCGATGGCAGCGCCATGCCGTGGGCGAACGATGGCACCAGGCCGCCGGTCTTGTTGGTGGCGTCCATGTCTTCCATCGATTTCAGGGCGCAAGCGTCAAACTTGTCCTTCGATACGCCGGAACGCACGGGGATGGAACCCTTGTTCAGGTTGAAGATCGACTGGAACTTCGGATTCATGATGGCGTTGGCCAGGGCGATCTGCCCTTTCTTCGCATTCGCATCCTTTTGCGTGAACATGGCAAACGAATCGATGTTGAAGGTGTAGGCCTTGTCCGTGCCAGGAGCGGCCACGCACAGGTAGTCCTTGCCCGGCACCTTGCCGGCGGCCGTGAACTCGCCCTTGGCCCAGTCGCCCATGAACTGGAAGCCGGCCTTGTTGTTGATGACCATGGCGGTGGCCAGGTTCCAGTCGCGGCCGGCCGCATCCTTGTCGATGTAGGTCTTCACCTTGCCCAGGGTGTCGAACACCTTCAGCATGGTCGGGCCGGTCAATTCCTTCTGGTCCAGCTTGAGGATGGCCTTCTTGTAGAATTCCGTGCCGCCCACGCCCAGCGCGACGGATTCAAACACGGTGGCGTCCTGCCAAGGCTGGCCGCCGTGGGCGATCGCGATGCCGCCCGATTTCTTGATCTTCTCGGCCGCGTCGAAGAACGCATCCCAGGTGGTCGGGGTGGTGGCCACGCCGGCTTTTTCAGCACTTCCGGATTGACCCACATCCAGTTCACGCGGTGGACGTTGACGGGAGCGGCAACGTAGTGGCCCTTGTATTTCATGATGTCGGCGACGACTTTCGGCAGAACGGCATCCCATTTGCCTGGAATGGCGGCATCATCGATATTGGCCAGCACGCCTTCCGCGCCCCACTCCTGGATCGACGGGCCCTTGATCTGGGCGGCCGTTGGCGGATTGCCGGAAATGACGCGGGTCTTCAGCGCGGTCGCGGCGTTTTCGCCAGCGCCGCCAGCCACGGCGAAGTCTTTCCAGCCGAAGCCGCTTTCCTTCACGATTTGCTGCAACTGGCCCACGGACTTCGCTTCGCCGCCGGAGGTCCAGTAGTGCAACACTTCCACGTCGGTCGCAAACGCGCTGCCGGCAAACGCCAGGGTGGTCAATGCGGCCAGTTGGGTAATCTTGAATTTCAGTTTCATCTCCACATTCCTTTTTTGATCAAGCTTTTAGGGGGCTTCGGCATACGGGGGCCGAAAAAGGTGAAATCTGCGCCTGTACCGGCGCTCTTGTGCTCAGACCCGCTTGCAAACGGGCATCATCTTGGTGTAAAGACGGCGCCGCGATCCATGATATGACTACATTGCATTTATATCACGGGACGGCGCCAAAAACGCATCCGCGAAGGATGCGCCAGGTTGATCTGCACTTACAAACGTCAACACTGAACAAAACCGTTTGGTTCGGTGTTTAGAACCAGGTTTCGACTTGGAAGCCGTACGACGTGCCGCTGGTATTGTTGTTGTAGATCGGGCCGCCGTTGTTCGACGCATTGACCGAGGCGGTGGCCGCATCGTTCCATTTGCCGTAGGTCACGAAAGCGCGCAGCTCCGGACGCGACCACAGTCCCGGACCGGCCGAGATCGTCGGCGCGATGGTCAGCTTGGTCAGGCGCTTGGCCGGCAGGCCGCCCGCTTGCGTCACGCGGTCCGTGCCCAGTTCGCCCACCAGCTTGAAGTTGTTGGTGAACGCGTACACGGGACGCACGCCGACCGAGGTCCAGGTCGAGGAACCGTTGGCGTTCGATTCGTCTTTTTGCCACAAGGCGACGAATTCCATGCCGAAATTGGCCATCGGCTGGATCGCCATGTCATTGAAGATGCGCGTGCGTTTCACGTCCGAACCGAAATTGGTGTCGCCCGAAGCGCCGAACTGCGCGCCCTTGCCCGTGCCAGGGCCGACGCCGTACTGCACGCCGAAGGTATTGCCGCCGCCGAAGACTTTCGCCTGGCGGTGGAAGGCCGAAAGCTGCCAGCCATTGTGCTTCTGGCCGAAAGCGTCGTTGTCCTTGCCTTCGCCGATGATGTAGGTCGCGGCCAGGTCCAGCGTGCCGTTTTCATTGACGGGAATCTCGCCGTAGATGAAGTTCTGGCGCACGGCGGACTTGGTGCTGACGACGCCGGTCGGCGACACGGTGTTGATGTCGTTGTCCTTGAAGAAGGCGTACGAGAATTTGCCGGGGCCGGCAGGAATGCGGTCCAGGCCGGCGCCCGTGCCGTTCATATTGATGTACTGCAAGTCCAGCATGTGGATGTCGGGACGGTAGTAGAAGCGTTTGCCGATCCAGGCCGTGCCGCCGTTCAGGAAATCGAGTCCCTGCGCTTCGACATAGGCCTTGACGATGCCCAGCTTGTTGTCGCCGAAATCGGAGTTGGGCGCGTAGGCGTTGACCCAGATGGTGGCCAGGTAGTTCACGCCGCCGGACTGGGCGACGGACTTGGTGTAGCCGAATTCCGTGTAGGCGTCGCACTCATTGCCCAGACGATATTTCATGGTATTGCCGCCCAGGCCGAAGCAGCCTTGCGAACCGCCGTCGCCCGAGGTATTGCTGCCGGCGCCAGCGCGCAGGTAGCCGTGGAAGCCTTCGGAGTCGGATGGGTACATGGGGTCGGCGGCAGCGGAACCGCTGGCGATAGCCAAGACGATGGCAGCTGGCAGTGTTTTCAGCACAGCCTTCAACATGTTGCGATGCAGCATGGTAAGTCTCCTCAGTAATTTATTTTTTATCTAGTCATTCGTGGCCGAATGTACTGGCCAGAATTCTTTCCAGCAGGGACATAGTAACTATACTACGAACAAATATCAACATATTATGTTGTAATCCTACGACTACTCTGCGACACTTTATTTGCGCCCGCATTTGCCGTCGGAAGGCACTGCTTTTCATGGTGAGGTGTCCGTTTTTGACCCGACACATGAGCATCTGCATGGCTGGGCCGCATTTTTCGGCACGCGGCACGTATACGAATTAAAATCCTTGGTTTTTGCCATAACGACAGTGCGCCGCCAAGACAGCGCACGCAAACGAGACGAGGCACCGCCATGAAAATTGATGAAAAAATGGAAGTAGCAGGCAGCGATCCGGCGGAGCGTTTCAGTGAAGGGCCGCGCCTGCTGGCAGACATCGGCGGCACCAATGCCCGCTTCGTGCTGGAAACGCGCCAGGGCCACCTGGAAGCGGTCGCCGTGCTGCCCTGCGACGACTACGCATCGCTGCTCGACGCCATCACCGCGTATATGGATAGCAGCGAGGCGCGCGCGGCCGGTTCGGCGCGCGTGCGCCATGCGGCCATCGCCATCGCCAATCCCATCGACGACGACAATATCCGCATGATGAACCATCACTGGTTCTTCTCGATCGAGGCCATGCGCGCCGCGCTGGGCCTCGACACCTTGCTGGTGGTGAACGACTTCACGGCGCTGGCCATGGCCCTGCCCTACCTGCGGCCCGACCAGCGCCAGCAGATCGGCGGCGGCATGGCGCGCGCCGACAGCGTCATCGGCCTGCTCGGTTCGGGCACGGGCCTGGGCGTATCGGGCATGATCCCCGCCGAAGACCGCTGGATCGCGCTGGGCAGCGAAGGGGGCCACGTCAGCTTCGCCCCCTGCGACCAGCGCGAGATGGACGTGCTGTCCTTCGCCTGGCGCGAGCTGTCGCACGTCTCGGCCGAACGCCTCGCCTCCGGACGGGGGCTGGAACTGATCTACCGCGCCCTGTCCGACCGGGCTGGCCGGCATGACGTCCCGCCGCTGCTGGCGGCCGACATCACCAGCCGCGCCCTGAACAATGAATGCGACGTGTGCCTGGAAGCGGTGGACTGCTTCTGCGCCATCCTCGGTTCCATCGCCGGCAACGTGGCCATGACCCTGGGCGCGCTGGGCGGCATCTATATAGGCGGCGGCATCGTGCCGCGCCTGGGGCCTTTGTTCGAACGGTCGCAGTTCCGCGCCCGCTTCGAGCAAAAGGGCCGCCTGAACGAATACCTGGCGCAGATTCCCACGTTTCTGATCACGGCCGAACTGCCGACTTTCCTGGGCATCGCCGCCATCCTGGCGCAAAAGCTCAAGCGCGCCCATACCGGCGCGCCCGTGCTCGAATCCGTGCGCCAGGCGCGCGGCCGCATGAGCCCATCGGAATGCAAGGTGGCCGACTGGGTGCTGAAGGAGCCGAACGCCATGCTGACCCTGCCGATCGCCGAAATCGCCCAGCGGGTCGGCGTCAGCCAGCCGACCGTGATGCGCTTTTGCCGCTCGATCGGCGTGCAGGGCCTGGCCGATTTCAAGCTGAAGCTGGCCTCCGGCCTGACGGGCGGCGCCATCACGGTGGCCCACTGCCACGTGGAGATTTCGGACTCCGACGCGGAACTGGCGCGCAAGGTGCTGGGCAATAACGCCTCGGCCGCGCTGGCCCTGCGCGACATGCTCGACGTGAAGGCGCTGACGGCGGCCATCGAGCTGCTGCGCGGCGCGCAGCGCGTGGAATTGCTGGCTGTCGGCAGCGCCCGCGTGGTGGCCGACGACATGCAGCACAAGCTGCTCAACCTGGGCATCGTCAGCAGCTTCTTTGCCGACCCGCAGGCGCAGGAAATGAGCGCCGCCATGCTGAAACCGGGCGACGTGGCGCTGGTCATTTCCCGCTCCGGCGCCCTGCCCGACCTGCTGCGCACCGTCAAGGTGGCGCAGGGCTGCGGCGCGCGCGTGCTGGCGATCACGGCCAGCGGTTCGCCGCTGGCCAAGCTGGCCGACGTGCTGCTGACCCTGAACCATCCGGAAGGCAACCTCAATTTCGTGCCCATGATCGTGCGCCTGCTGCAGCTGATGATGCTCGATATCCTGTCGGTGGGACTGGCGCGGCGCGACACGGCGCAGCGCACCAGCGCCGCCGAACTGGAAGAAGGCCAACTGCACGGCATGCGCATCAGCGGCAAGCTGAAATTCGGTGGCCACCTCGAATAAGGCGGCGCCCGCCGCCCCCGCCCCCGACACGGCCAGCGGCGCCACCGTGCACGACGTGGCGCGCCTGGCCGGCGTCTCGGCCATGACGGTGTCGCGCGTGATCAACGGGCGCGCCAGCGTCAGCACGGCCACGCGCGACAAGGTCGAGGCGGCGATCGCCAGCCTGCGCTACCAGCCCAACCTGGCGGCTCGCGCGGCCCGCACGGGCACCCTGCGCATCGGCCTCTTGTACAGCAACCCCAGCGCGGCCTTCCTCAGCGAATTTTTAGTTGGCGCCATGGACCAATGCCGCCAGGGCGGCGGCCAGCTGCTGCTCGAACGCTGCGAAGACCTGGACAGCCAGCGGGCCGGCATCGATTGCCTGGTGGCGGCCGGGGTGGACGGCATCCTGGTGCCGCCGCCCCTGTGCGATTCGCCCGCGGTGCTGGCGCAGCTCAATACCATGGGCATCCCCGCCATCGCCGTGGCCACGGCGCGCCCGTCGCCCGATGTATCGGCCGTGCGCATCGACGACTACGAAGGCGCGCTGGCCATGACGCGCCATCTGCTCGCGCTGGGTCACCGCGACATCGGCTTCATCGAGGGCGACCCGGCGCACACGCCCGCGCTGCTGCGCCGCCAGGCCTTCGAGGACGCCATGCGGGAAGCGGGCTTGCAGGTGCCGCCGCACAGGGTGGCGCAAGGCTATTTTACGTATCGTTCGGGGCTGGACGCGGCGCGCCGGCTGCTGGCGCAAGCACCGCATCCCAGCGCCATCTTCGCCAGCAACGACGACATGGCCGCCGCCACCCTGGCCGTGGCGCACGGCATGGGCTTGCAGGTGCCGGCGCAACTGAGCGTGTGCGGCTTCGATGACACGCCCGTCGCCACCACCGTCTGGCCCGAGCTGAGCACCATCCACCAGCCCATCGCCGACATGGCGCGCGCCGCCGTCAGTCTCGTCATCGACGAGATACGCCAGCGCCGCGCGGGGGAGACGGCGCCCGCCACGCACCACCTGATGGCATTTACCTTGATGGAACGGGCGTCGACGGGACCAGCGCGCTAGTCACACGCCGCCAGGCAGGCTCAGGCCTGCATTGCGGGCAGATGCATTCCCGCCTTGCGCGCCGCGATCTGGCCGCCCATGGCCAGCAGGTCGAGTTGCGCCTCGCGCGCACGCGGAAAAATCTCGTCCTCCTCTTCCTGTACGTGCTGTTCGATTTGCCTGGACAAGACCTTGACCTTGGCGTCGTACAAGTCTTCGCCGGGCGCCATGGCGACGATTTGCGCGATCAATTCCTTGGCCGAGGCGTGTTCGACGGTGGCTTCATTGATCAAGTCTTCGTTCGAACGGCTGGCGTCGCGCACGGCAGGGTAGAAGATTTCCTCTTCCGCCATCGTATGCTTGCTCAATTCCTCGCAGATTTTCAGCGCCAGCTTGCGTTTGCTGGCAAGCGACCTGTCGCTGAGCCCCTCATACTGTTCGAACAAGTCCTTCACCGTCTGATGATCTTGCGTCAGCAGTTCGATCGCATCCATGTCTTGCATTCCGACATTTCGCCGGGAAACGGAAGCTGCCTGATGGGATTGCGTGGCCATGATGTGGTCTCCAGGTGTGCAATGAAGTCCCCATTCTAGACGGGGCCATGCGGCGTCCATGTAGGACGATTGCCAACGTCAAGGTAGGCCTGGCGGGAAGGTCAACGCGTTTCGATGCAGATCAAGCTGACCATGATAAATTTTTGCATTGCGCAAAAAGTATGCGTGGCGCGCCTGCCTGTCCGGCGCGCCACGCCGTGCGACTTAACGCAGCTGCGTGCGCCGCGCCAGCGATTCCACCAGTTCCACCGAGGGCGGCGAGCCGCCGGCCGCCAGGCAGGCGCCCGCCCCGGCCGCGACGGCGAAGCGCAAGTGCTGGCCGCCATCCGCATCGGGCCGGTACATCAGGCTGTACAGCAAGCCGCCGATGCTGGCGTCGCCCGCGCCCACCGAGTCGACCACCTCGATAGCGGGCGGCGCCGCCTGCCATGTCTGTTCGCCCCGGTACAGCGCCGCGCCCTGCGATCCGCGCGTATACAAATACGTGGCGTGCGGATTCCAGCCGCGCAGCACGGCAAACGCGCCATCGATGTCATCGTGGCGGAACAGGCCCGCCAGGTCTTCGTCCGACACCTTGATCACGTCGGCCAGCTCCGTCATGCGGCGCAGGGTGGCGTCGTAGCGTTCATCCATCATGATGCGGAAGTTCGGGTCATAGCTGATCTTCACGCCGGCCGCCTTGAGTTCCTGCGCCAGCGCCACCAGCTTGCCCGCCAGCGGTTCGCGCGCCAGGCTGATGCCGCCGAAATGCACCCATTGCGCGCCCTGCATCCAGCCGGCGGGCAACTGCGCCGCGTCGAAATGCAGGTCGGCGCTGTCGTCGCCGATGAAGTAATACGTGGGCGGATGCAGTTCATGCACGATGGCCAGCAGCGGCGACTTCGCGCGGCGCTGCAAAAAACGCATGTCCAGGCCCGCCGCGTCGGTCGCTTGCGCCAGCGCGTCGCCGAAGACGTCGAGGCTGACGGCGCCCGCAAAGGCGCTGGGCACGCCCAGGCGCGCCATCACGCGGGCCACGTTCCAGGTCGAGCCGCCCACCTGGCTGCTCCACGCGTCCGCGCCCGTGCGCAGCATGTCCGTCAGCGCTTCGCCGGCCGAAACGAATTGTGGAAACTCGCGCGTGACGGCGGCGCTCATGCGGCACCGCCGATCACGTTCAGCACTTCATAGCAGGCGCCCATGGTGTGGTAATCGGTCTTGCCGGCCGGGCTTTTCTCCTTGCTGATTTTCTGATTCTCGGGCGTCAGGATGCGGTACCAGGCGCCGTGTGCATGGTCGACGAAGTGCTTCCAGCTGTAATCCCATATCTTGTCGTAGCTTTGCCAGTAGGCGTCGTCGCCCGTGCGCGCGGCCAGCACGGCGGCGGCGGCGAAGCTTTCCGCCTGCACCCAGAAGTATTTGTCGCCATCGCAAATCTCATTCTGCGGGCCGAAACCGTAGTGGATGCCGCCATGCGCGCCATCCCAGGCCTTGGCCAGCGCCGTGTCGTACAGTTCGCGCGCACGGGGCAGCAGCCACTCCGATGGTCCGGCCATGAACCTGGCGTGGCGCTCCATGATCAACAGCAGCTTGGCCCATTCCGTGAAGTGGCCGGGCTGGTAGCCCCACGGACGGAAGATATTGCTCTTGTCGTGCAGGTTGTAATCCCAGTCGATAGCCCAGTCGGGCGTGTAGTGTTCCCAGATCATGCCGTTGGCCAGACCCGCCTGGCGCACCGTGATGTTGTGCGCCAGGGTTTCGGCGCGGTGCAGATATCTCGCTTCGCCCGTCGCCTCGAACGCGGCCAGCATGGCTTCGCACGCATGCATGTTCGCGTTCTGGCCACGGTAACCGTCCAGGGTGGACCAGTCGGCGCTGGCCACGTCCGCGTACAGGCCGTGTTCCGGCAGCCAGAAGCGCTGCTCCATCAATTCGAACGTCTCGTCCAGGTAGGCGTGCGCTTCCGTCACCCCCGCCTGCAGGGCGTGCGCATACGCGAGCAGCACGAAGGCCAGGCCGTAGCAGTGGTTGGCGCCGTCTTCCACCGTCTTGACGCCGTCTTTCCACGACAGTTGCCAGGCGTAGCCCCCGGTGGCCGGATCGCGGTGCACGTCGCGCAAAAATGCCACGCCATGGCGCAGCGCCGCCTGGTAATCGTCGCCGCCGAAATGGCGATACGCCATGGCGTAATTGAAGATGAAGCGCGTGCTGCTGACCAGGTGGCGTGTGGCAGCGTCGTAGACGGTGCCGTCGTCGAGGAAGAAATGATAGAAGCCGCCGCTCGGGTCAAACGCGCGCGGGTGGTAGAAGTGCATCGTGTGCTGGATGTGCTTTTCAAGCATTGCCCTGGAGCGGAAATCGGGATTCATGGGTCTCTCATGATATTGTTATCGATAACAATGATGATAGCATGCCGTTTCCGCCCCGTCTCGTCCACTTAAGGGGGCGTGGCTGACTTGCGCTTTTCACGCCACAGCGCCGCCTTGGCCGGGTCGGCCGCCTGCCCCAGCTCGCCCTGATCGTACACCTTGACCAGCCGCTCGATGGCTTCCGCGTCGCCCTGCTTCGCCGCCAGCAGGTACAACTCGAAGGGCTGGGGCGCCGGCCCTTGCCGGGTGGCTCCGCCACGGCCCTGCTCCAGCAGGCGCGCAAAACCCGTCTGGCCCGGCGGGCTTTTGGCGATGGCCGCCATTTCATACCAGCCCAGGGCCGCCTCGTCGCTCTGCGGCACGCCCCGCCCCACTTCATACGAATAGGCGACATTGTTCAAGCCCGGCGGATCGAGCGCCTTGGCCGCCCGCATGTACCAGCCGAACGCTTCCCTGCGCTGCGCGTCATCGTGCGCCGTCATCATCAGCCGGTAGCCGATTTCATTGTAGGCGGGGATGAAGCCGTTTTCGGCATAAAACTTCAGCCAGTGCAGCGCGTGCGCCTGTTCTTCCGCGCTGCTGTGGATGTTTTCAAAGTGCTGGGCCACCATGAAGTTGGCCAGTTCCACGCCTTGCGCGGCGCCCTTGCGCGACCAGTATTCGCCCAGCTTGCGGTCTACGGCCATGCCCTGGCCCAGCGTATAGGCCACGCCCAGGAATGCCTGCGCCGGGCCATAGCCGCCCTCGGCCGATTTCCGCATCCACGCCAGGCCGGCGTCGCGGTCGCGCGGCGTCCCCTCGCCCTCGTGCAGCATCTGCGCCAGCTCCAGCTGGGCGGCCGCATCGCCCCCTTCGGCGGCGCGGCGCGTCTTGTCGTAGGCGGCGACCTTGTCCGGCGACAGGTCGGCCGGGCGGTCGATCACCGCCTGCACCCTCGCGCGCATGTCGTCGAGGCCCTTGGTGTCGAATTCGGCCAGCGCCGGATGCTGGCGCGGTTCCTTGGAGGACGCGGGCTGCGCCAGCACGGGCTGCGCCAGCGCCAGGGTCAATAACAATACGATGGTCTTCATTTCTTCTCGCTTTCCGCCAGCCTGGCGCGCCATTCGGCGGCGTCTTCGGCATTCGCCGCCTGTCCCAGTTCGCCCTTGACATACACGTCGAGCATGCGCCGCATGGCGGGCAAGTCGCCGCTCCATCCCGCCCGCTCGTACCAGACCAGGGCCAGCTTGTCCGACTGTGCCACGCCCAGGCCCAGCTCGTGCGCGCGGGCCAGGTTGCGCATGCCGGCCGGCTCCTTTTCACGCGCCGATCTGTCATACCAGCGGAAGGCCTCGCCGCGCTCCTGCTCATCGGCGGCTGCGCGCATCAGGTGTTCACCGAGCGCGTTATAGGCAGGAATAAAGTGCTCTTCGAGCGCGGCCTTCTTCAGCCAGGCGATGGCCAGCGCCTGTTCTTCGGCAGGGCTGCCGCCATCGATGAATTCCAGCGCCAGGATGGTTTGCGCCAGTGCGTCGCCCTGCGCCACGCCCTTGCGCAGCCAGTATTCTCCCTGCACGCGGTCGATCGGCACCTTGCCGCCCACCGTGTAGGCCAGGCCCAGGGCCGATTGCGCCGGCGCATAGCCGCCTTCGGCCGACTTGCGCACCCAGGCCATCGAGTGCGCCGTGTCTTGCGGCGTGCCGACGCCCAGCTGCAGCATGCGCGCCAGTTCCAGCTGCGCCTCCACGTCGCCCGTTTCAGCCATACGCCGGGTCTCGGCAAACTCGGCGATGCTTTCCGGACTATGACTGGCCGCATCGGCCCGTGCCTTGATGGCGATCAGCTGCAGATCGAGCAATGTGGGCGAGGTTTGCGCCAGGACGGGCAGCGGCAATAGCAAAGGGATCAGCAACAGTAATTTCTTGGGCATGCGGCGGCGTCGGAAAGAAGAAAACACGCATGGTAGCCGATGCCATGCGGGACAGGCGCGCACGGTAGGCGAAGTTTGACAGGGCACGCCGGCGGGCTTACATTGCACGGGCCCACCACTGACACAGGAATGCCATGAACCTTCTATCGAAAACCGCCTTGACCCTGCTGCTCGCCGCAGCCGCCATGGGCGCCAGCGCCGCCGACACCCAGCTGGCAGGCTGCGCCGCCAAGCGCGAGAACATCCGCAGCGAATTGCGCCAGGCCAAAGAACAGGGCTTGTCCGACAAGGTCGCGGGCCTGACGCGCGCGCTCGACGAAGTCAACGCCCACTGCCGCGACAGCAGCCTGGTCGAACGCCACAACAAGAAGGTGCTGAAGGCGCAGGCGAAGGTGAACCAGACGGAGCGTTCGCTGCGCCTGGCCCAGGAAGCCAATAAAGAGCCGAAGAAGATCGCCAAGCTGGAAGGCAAGCTGGAAAAAGCCAGGGCCGATCTGGCGGCCCTGCAGGCGCAGCAGCCTTAGGCTTTCTCGCCCAGCAGCTGATAAATGCTGGAGAAATCCAGCGCGCCCGCCCCCGCCTTGCTGTGCAAACTGTATAGATTGCGCGACAGGGCGCCCAGCGGCACGCTAGCCCCGCTGGCCAGCGCGCTTTCCACGGCCAGGCCCAGGTCTTTCAGCATCAGGTCGACGCCAAAGCCGCCCGTGTAGCCGCGCGACGCGGGCACGTTCTCGGCCACGCCGGGACACGGGTTGTACACCTCCAGGGTCCAGTTGCGGCCCGAACTTTTCGCCATCACGTCCGACACCACTTTCGGGTCCAGGCCATTGGCCACGCCCAGGCGGATCGCCTCGCTGGTGCCGATCATCAAAATCCCCAGCAGCATGTTGTTGCAGATCTTGACCGTCTGCCCGCAACCCGAGCCGCCCGCGTGGAAGATGGCCTTGCCCATGACGTCCAGGTAGGGGCGCGCCGCCGCCAGCGCGGCTTCTTCGCCGCCCACCATGAACGTCAGGGTGCCGTTGGTGGCGCCCGCCGTGCCGCCCGAGACGGGCGCGTCCAGCATGGGCATGCCCTTTTCCTCGGCCGCGCGGCCCACCTGGCGCGCCGCCTCGGTGGAAATCGTCGAACAGTCGATCAGCAGGGTGCCGGGCCGCGCCTGCGCCAGGATGCCCGCGTCGCCAACAGAGTTACCCAAGTACGCGCCCAGCACGTGGCGGCTGGCCGGCAGCATGGTGATGACGATGTCGGCCGCGCCTATCGCCGCGCCCTGGTCGTCGGAGACGAGGCCGCCGCCATCGGCAAACTGCCGCACGCTGGCCGGCAGCAAATCGAAGCCCGTCACGGCATGGCCCGCCCGCACCAGGTTTTGCGCCATGGGCAAGCCCATGTTGCCCAGGCCGATAAAAACGATATTGGTGCTCATCGCCGCCTCCTTATTTCATCGCAATGGTGGTGTTGACGCCGCTGCCGCCATCGTCCGGGGCGAACCAGCGCGCCGTGACGGTCTTGGTCTGCGTCCAGAAATACAGCGCTTGCTTGCCGTTCGGCCCCAGGTCGCCCAATTTCGACGCGCGCGAGCCCGTGAAGCTGAAGTAGGCGACGGGCACGGGGATGGCCACGTTGATGCCCACCTGCCCCACGTCGATCTCGTTCTGGAACTTGCGTCCCGCCCAGCCGGACGAGGTGAAGATCGAGGTGCCGTTGCCGTTCGGGTTGGCGTTGATGAAGGCGATCGCTTCGTCGAGCGTCTCCGTTTCGACCACGCACATGGCGGGGCCGAAGATTTCCTGCGTGTAGACGGCGTTCGATGCCGCCACCTGCGAGAAAATCGTCGGCCCCATGAAGTTCCCGCCCTCGTAGCCTGCCACCTTGTGGCCGCGGCCGTCGAGCAGCAGCTGCGCGCCTTCGTCCACGCCCGCCTGGATCAGCTTTTCCGCCCGCTGCATGGCGGCCTTCGACACCATCGGGCCCAGGTCAGCCGTGCGGTCGCTGCCCGGTCCTACTTTCAATGCTTTGGAACGGGCGACGATTTCCGGTAGCCAGGAACGCGCCTCGCCCACCAGCACGACGACGGAATTGGCCATGCAGCGCTGGCCGGCCGCGCCGAATGCGGCGCCGATCAGGTTATTGATCGCCTGCTCCTTGTTGGCGTCGGCCAGCACCACGCAATGGTTTTTCGCGCCCATCATCGATTGCGCGCGCTTGCCCGATTCGCTGGCGCGGCGGTACACATGTGTGCCCACGTGGGTGGAGCCGATGAAGGAGACGGCCTTGATGTCGGGATGGTCGCACAGCATGTTGACGACGTCGGCGCCGCCATGCACGACGTTCAGCACGCCCGCCGGCAAGCCCGCCTGGTACATCAGCTCGACCAGGTACATGCTCGAGGACGGGTCCTGTTCCGATGGTTTCAGCACAAAAGTATTGCCGCAGGCAATGGCAATCGGGAACATGAAGCACGGCAGCATGACGGGGAAATTGAAGGCCGTGATGCCGGCGCCCACGCCCAGCGGCTGGTAGATATTGTAGACATCGACGCCCGTGGCCGCGTTTTCCGCGATCTCGCCCAGCTGCAGGGTGGCGATCGAGCACGCATGCTCCACCACCTCAAGGCCCCGCATCACTTCTCCTTCCGCGTCCGGCAGGGTCTTGCCATGTTCGCGGGTGATCAGTTCGGCCAGGGCGCCGATGTTTTCGCGGATCAGGTGCTGGTACTTGAGCATGATGCGCATGCGCGCCGCCAGCGGGGTATTCCGCCACGTCTTGAAGGCTTCCTTGGCCGTGGCGACGGCCAGGTTGACTTCATCGGGCGTGGAAAACGGCACCCTGGCGACGATTTCCTGCGTGGCCGGGTTGACGACGTCGCGCCATTCCGTGCTGGTCGAGGCGTGGTGCTTGCCTGCGATGTGCAGGGGGATGGAGGGGACTGAGGTGAGGGCTTGGTTCATGATTGAGGCTCCGGGTGTGCGATGTTTGTTCAGCTAAACCCAACGGCGTAAAGCTGGGGTCAGACCCGACGGGTCTGACCCCGGAATTATTTTTTAACCAGATTGCACGCCGCCGCATCCATAGGCTTGAACGCCTGGTCGGCGGGAATGGTGGACAGCACTTTCAGGTAGTCCCACGCGCCTTTGGATTCGGCCGGGGTTTTGACCTGCACCAGGTACATGTCGTGGATGACGCGGCCGTCGGGGCGGATCGAGGCGTTGTTCATGACGGCATCCTTGATGGGCAGCTCGCGCATTTTCTGGGCGACGACCTTCGAATCGTCGCTTTTCGCGGCCGCCACCGATTTCAGGTAGTGGTAGACGCTCGAATACACGCCCGCCTGCACCATGGTCGGCTTGGCGCCCTTGTTGAGCGCCTCGAAGCGCTTGGCGAAGGCGCGGCTGCGGTCATCGAAATCCCAGTAAAAGCCATCCGCGTAGACGAGACCCTGGGCCGTTTCCAGCCCCAGCGCGTGCACGTCGGAGAGGAACACCAGCAAGGCGGCCAGGCGCTGGTCCTTGCCGCTGCCGATGCGGAATTCGCGCGCCTGCTTGATGGCGGAGACGGTGTCCGCGCCGCCGTTGGCCAGGCCGATCACCTGCGCTTTCGACCCTTGCGCCTGCACCAGGAAGGACGAGAAATCGGACGCGTTCAGCGGATGGCGCACGGCGCCCAGCACCGTGCCGCCGTTGCGCTTGACGACTTCGCTGGCGTCCTTTTCCAGCGAGTGGCCGAAGGCATAATCGACGGTGACGAAATACCAGGATTTCTGTCCCAGCTTGGTCAGCGCCGCCGCCGTGCCGGCCGCCTGCGAATACGTGTCGAACATCCAGTGGAAGCCGTTCGGCGAGCAATCCTCGTTCGTCAGGCGTCCCGTGGCCGGGCCGCTGAACATGGCGATGCCGCCCTTCTCTTTCATCAGTTTTTGCACGGACAGGGCCACCGAGGAATTGGTCAGATCGGCGATGGCGTCGACCTTGTCGCGGTCTATCCACTCGCGCGCCTTGGAGGCGGCGATATCGGCCTTGTTCAGGTGGTCGGCCGACAGGATTTCAATCTTCATGCCCTTGCATTCGGCCTTCAGACAATCCTCGACGGCCATCTGGCTGGCGACGACGGAGCCGCGCCCGCCCATGGCCGAATACGGGCCGGACATGTCGGTCAGGATGCCGACCTTGACGACGCCATCGGAAATCTGCGCGTGCGCGCCGGTGAAAGACAGGGAAAGCGCCAGCGCGCCCATGGCCAGAACGGTTTTTTTCATGCGTGTCTCCAAGTGGATGGGTTTTTCTTATATGTATAGATGCATTCTGCATGTGTAAAAATATGCACTCAAGTGAAATTAATGCATAATTCCTTTGCAAAAATGCACAAGGAGAACAAAGTGCTCGATTGGGACAATGTACGGGTCTTCCTGGAACTGACGCGCAGCGCGGGACTCGTCGACGCGGCGAAAAAGCTGGGCATCGACCATTCCACCGTATCGCGGCGCATGCGCAAGTTCGAGGAACAGGTGGGCACGCAATTGTTCGACCGCAACTACGTGGGCTACCAGCTGACGCCGGAAGGCCACCGCCTGATGGAATACGCGGAAACCATGGAAAGCACGGTATTTGCCGCCACCGAGGAGCTGGGCGAACACAACCGATTGCTGTCGGGGCAGGTGCGCCTGGGTGCTACCGAGGGCTTCGGCGCCATCGTGCTGGCGCCCCACCTGGCGCAGTTTTGCGGCAGATACCCGCACATCAGCGTGGACCTGATCGCCGTGCCCCGTTTCGTCAGCCTGTCCAAGCGCGAGGCGGACGTGGCCATTTCCATCGAACGGCCCCTGTCCGGCCCGTATGTGGTGACCAAATTGTCCGACTACCGGCTGAAACTGTACGCCACGCCAGGCTACCTGGCGCGCCACGCCCCGATCACCAGCGTGGCGCAGCTGGCGCAGCACCCGATCATCGGCTATGTGGACGACCTGGTCTTCAGTTCGGAGCTGCGCTACATGGACAACGTGGCGCCCGATTCCCTGCGCGCCTTCCGCAGCACCAGCGTGATCGCCCAGTACCACGCGGCGCGCGCGGGCCAGGCGCTGGCGATCCTGCCCTGCTTCGTGGCGCAGCAGTCGAACGAACTGGTTCCCGTGCTCGACGGCGAGATCGACCTGCTGCGCGCCTTCTGGATGATTTCGCCCAGCGAGCGGCGCAACATCGCCCGGGTCAGCGCCCTGTGGAACTACCTGCGCGGCGCCATCGACCTCAATCACGCCTATCTGATGGGCGAGACGGCCGTGCCCAGCTGGCCAAGCTGACTGCGCGCTACACTGTCGCCACATATTTAACAACGCCTGATAAAACCGTAGCGAGCGGAAGGGAGTTGTGGTCGAGACGCGCAACTGTACGAAGGTACAGTGAGCATCGCAGGCCGCGACTACCGACGCGCAGTAGGTTTTGGCAGGTGTTTCAGGAGATCGCCATGCTGATAGATGCAAACCAGGCTGTTTTAGTCATTGTCGACCTGCAAGGCCGTTTGATGCCGGCCATCCACGACGCGGGCCTGGTGCTGGCGCAAAACCTGCGCCTGGCCAGGATCGCCCGCCTGCTCGGCGTGCCCGTGCTGGGCACGGAACAGAACCGCCAGGGACTGGGGCCGAACGTGGAGGAAATCGCCGCCCTGTGCGAGCGGACCTTGCACAAGACGCATTTCGGCGCCTGTGCCGACGGCTTGCAGGCGATCTTGCCGCCCGGACGCAAACAGATCGTCGTCACGGGCTGCGAAGCCCATGTGTGCATGCTGCAGACGGCCATCGGCCTGCTCGAACTCGGGTATGACGTCATCATCGCCATCGACGCCGTCGGTTCGCGCCAGGCCGCCAGCCGCGACGCCGCGCTGGCCCGCCTCGGCAAGCTGGGCGCGCAGCTGGTGACGGTGGAAATGCTGGCCTTTGAATGGTTGCGCGACTGCAAGCATCCGCGTTTCCGCGAGGTATTGGCACTGATTAAATAAGCACTCCTTTACGCAGGATCAAGCCCGATGGCCATCCATTTGCTAGCTTGGTAACAGCGCCGCCACTGCGAGCGGCGCAGTTGTCCAACCGAGCTGGAGAACCATCATGGCCTATATCCTGCGGGGCAAGCTGTGCGGCTTGATCTGTGCCGAGTGTCCTGAACCGTTGTCGCACGTCATCGTGCGCCTGTACCGGCCGCGCGAGTCGCAAAACGTCACGGCCCTGGCCGTGGCCAGCGCCAAGGAAACCTTCGCCATCCTCACCGACGAGGAAGTGCAGGCGAAAGCCCCCTTCCTGCTGGCCGAAGCGCGCACGGATGACGACGGCAACTACAGTTTCACCCTGGAAGGCGATTATCAGGGCGAGGCCGTGGAAGTCGATATCCTGTGCCCTACCGTGCCGCATCTGAAGCCGGGGCCGAAGGATCCCGTGCCGCTGCAGTTTTCCATCACCACCATCCAGCCCCGCTGGCGCCAGGTCGACAACGATTTCCTCGCCATCTGGGATTACTGCCTGCCGCAACGCTTCTGGTGCCTGGTGCGCTCCCGCTTCGGCGCCTGGACCATCTGCGGCCGGCTGCGCACCTGCGACGCGCCGCACGCGCCGATCGCGGGCGCCACCGTGCGGGCTTTTGATGCGGACTGGCTGCAGGACGATGCGCTGGGCATTGCCGTCACCGATGCCACAGGACGCTTCCGCATCGACTACCTGACGTCGGACTTCACGCTCACGCCCTTCTCGCCGTTCATCAACGTGGAATTTGCCAGCGGGCCCGACGTGTACTTCACGGCGCAGCTGGGCAGCGTGACCATCCTGTCGGAAACCCAGGCCAATGGGCGCCAGCCTGGGCGCGAAAACGTGGGCCACTGTTTCTGCGTCGAATTGTGCTCGAAAGACGTCTTGCCGCCCGACGTGGAAGGCGTGCCCCACTGGCAGCAGGTGGAAATCTTCGACATCCACCCCTTCCCCTCGCTGGCGGGCTTTTCCGCGCAAGGCTATGCGGGCGGCCCCGGCGCCTCGTACGTGTTCGCCGGCGGCGTCACCTTGAAAGGCAATTGCCCGCTGCGCAATAGCGCCATCCCCGCCAATCCGCTCGAGTACCGTTTCCTCATCGGCGAATGGTCCTGGCCCGGCGGCAGCGACGACCCGACGGCCATCCCGACGGTGCCGCCCGCCAGCCTGGCACCGCTCACACAAGTGCTCGGCACCCTCGTCGGCTATGTGTTTTATACGAACGGACTGGGCTTGAGCGACTCGGCACAAGTGATCGTCGATGCGGGCGATTTGAAACCGGGCGGGTGGATACGGGTGGACGGCAAGCCCGTCACGGTGGACATGCGCGATGGCACGACGGCCGTCGTCAACGTGGCGCCCAACATCTTCCTGCGCACGTTTGACTTACTTACCGTGAATACGCCCGCCATCACCAGCCTGCATCCGGCCAAGCTGCCGGGCGGCTTGCCCATCCTCGACGCGGGCCGCAGCCTGACGGCGGCCGAAAGCGAACCGATACGCCGCTACCGCATGGGCTTCGAGGTGCGCGATGGAAATACCCTGGCGCTGCTGGCCACGGACGGGCTCGACTCCATCGTCTTCGACAACTCGCCCGTCATCGTGGCGCTGGACCTGGAAGAGTTGCGCAGCAATGCCTGCAACCCCATCGCGGGCGGCCTCGTGCATATCCTGTACACGATCGACCATCCGCATTTGCGCTTCTTTAATATCACGATTTCCAACAACAACGGCATCGCGCACCCGCCGCCACCGCTGCCGGCCGCCAGTTTCACGCCACCACCGCCACCCAGCAACTATCTGTTCCGCGGCGGCGCGGGCGGTCCTCACCTGTCGGGCAACAATGGCGGCTTCCCCGTCAACGTGGCGCTGGACCCGCCGTGCGCCTACCGCGTGGCCATCGGTTGGCAGACGCGGCATTACCTGGCGTCCAGCCACAGCATTGACAGGCTGTACTGCAAATAGAATAGGCTTGATTCAGAAATAACGCACCCACGCCTGTGTTGAGGTACGCTTGTAGCTGGCAAACGCGCGGCAGGGAAAGTACAGCACGGGCATCAGCACCAGCGCGATCAGCCAGACTTGCCAGATGTGTTCGACGCCGTAGCGGGTGCCGTGATTGGCGCCCAGCACGGCCGTCAAGGCCAGGCCGATGGCCAGCAGCAGATACAGGTGCAGCAAGTAATAGAACATGGGCGCGCCGCCAAAGGTGGCGCAAGCCCGCGTGAACCCGTTTTCGACGCTTTCCAGCCAGGCCAGGCCCAGCAAGCCCAGGCCCAGGGTGAACAACAAAAAGTCCAGCGACGGCGGATATTTCGTGAAGTTCAGCACGCTCATGGCCGTGCGCAAGGCCGTATCGCCCGCCACCCAAGGCAGCGTTTCACCATACAGATTGAAGCCGCGCAGCAGGCCCAGGAGCAGCAGGCTGCCCGCGCCCAGCGCCAGCAGCCAGCGTCGCCGTGCCGTGACAGAAAATGCGCGCGCATACAGGGGGCCGGCAGCATAGCCGAGCACGATCACGCCTATCCACGGCAGCAGCGGATAGCTGACCTTGATCTGCATGGCGCCGTCCGCCACCAGATAGCCGCGTTGCAGCAGCACCGTCAGAGCGTAATAGCCAAGGCTGCCCTGTTCCGCGCGCAAGCCGGTCATCAAATGCTGGCCCGCAATCATCGCCGCGCCCAGCACGAGCAACACTTTCAAGGGCAGCTTGTGCAGCACGGCCAGCGCCATCATGGCCAGGCCGATGACCCAGATCACCTGCAGGTACAGCACGGCGGGCGGAAATGCCCCGCTCCACGCGAAATTGACGAACACCAGTTCCAGCACGACCAGCAGCAAGCCCCGCTTGAACAGGAAACCGGCCGCGCTGCGGGGACCGGCGGCAGGATGCGCGTACAGCCAGGCGGACAGGCCCGTCAGGAAAACGAACATGGGCGCGCACACGTGGGCCGCCAGGCGCGTGAAGAACAGGGCCGGATCGACGCTGGCCGCATCCATGGGGTCGCTGACCTGATGGTGTAAAAAGACGGTTTCGCGCACATGGTCGAACAGCATGATCAGCATGACGAGGCCGCGCAGCACGTCGATGACGGCGATGCGGGTGCGCAGGGTGGCAGATGTAGTCAAGGTCATCCCTTAAAAGCGGTAATGGGCATTCAAGTTCAGCGTGCGCTCCGCTCCCGGCGCCACCCACATCTGGCTGTAGGAACTCGCATAGTAGCTGCGGTTGAACAGGTTTTCCACGCTCAAAGCGAATCGCAGTCTGGCGTTGGGCGCATACGATGCCAGCAATCTGGCCGTCGTATAGGCCGGCAGGGTAAATTGGCTGCTGACGGCCACGTCGCCCAGGCGCTCGCCCACATACTGCACGCCGCCGCCCACGCTGGCCGTTCCCGTGCCCAGCGCGAACTGCTGTGTCGCGAGTACATTGGCGCTGTGGCGCGGCACGTTGGCGAAGCGGCTGCCCGTCACGATCGTATTGTCGCCGCGCGTGACGGTGGCGCTGGTGTAGGCATAGGCGCCCGAGATGCGCAAGCCGCGCGCCAGTTCGCCCGACACGTCCAGTTCCAGACCCCGGCTGCCCACCTCGCCCGCCGCGATGGCGAAATCCGTGTTGACGGGATTCGTCGTCAGCACATTGCGCTTGCGGATGTCGTACACGGCCAAGGTGCCCGTCAGCTTGCCCGTTTCCAGCTTGGCGCCCAGTTCATACGAGCGGCTGCGCTCGGCCGGGAAAGCCTGGTTATCGATGCTGATGCCGCTGTTGGGCCGGAAGCCCTTCGCCGCGCTCGCATACAGCGACCACATTGTCGACGGCTGGTAGACGAGGCCCGCGCGCGGGCTGGTGGCCGACAGCGACTGGCGGTTGCCCGTGTTCAGGCGATGGTTCGCCACATCCTGCGTGTAGCTATCGTGGCGCACGCCAACGAGCGCCTTCCATTGAACGCCCAGGTCGACCTGATCCTGCGCGTACAGGCCGCGCGCCCGTTGCCTTTCCTGCGTGTCGATGGACAGGGCCAGCGGAGCGGCCTTGCCGCCGTACACGGGCGCGTAGATGTCGATGGCATAGGCATTCGCGGCACTGGGGTTGCGGCGCAGCTGCAGCCGGTGGTCGTCGAAACGATAGGCGTCGACGCCGGCCAGCACCTCGTGCGCCAGCGCGCCCGTTTTAAACTTGCCCAGCAACTCGACGCGGGCGGAGGCGTCGGTGGCCGAGAAATCACGGTGGCGGCGCTGGCGGTTCAGGGTGCGGCCATCGGCCAGCAGCTTGTTCGCCTCCGTCGAATAGCCGCGCAATTCGCTGTCGCGCCAGGAAGCGCCCGCCTGCAGCGTCCAGTCGTCGGACAGCGCATGGTGGATGAACAGCTGCTGCCCCAGCGACTTGACCGTCATGGGGCCGTCGCCCGGTTCGCCCAGGAAACGCGAGACGGGGACAAGGCCCAGTTTGCCGTTCACGGCCAGCACGCCCCGGTCGAACGGCGCGCGCTGGCGCACCGCTTCGATTTCATACGACACGGTCGTGTGCTCGCCCGCCAGCCAGATAAACGAGGGAGAAAACAGGCTGCGTTCGACTTTCACCGTATCGCGGAAGCTGTGCCCCTCCTCGTGCGCGGCGTTCAGGCGGTAGGCGACGGTGTCGCTCAACGGCCCCGTCAAGTCGACGGCGGCGCGGCGCGTCTGAAAACTGCCCAGCGATACATCGGCGCCGTACTCGGGCGCGAATTTCGGCTTTTTCGTCGTGATGTTCACCGTGCCGCCCGGCTCGCCCCGGCCGTACAGGGCCGACGCGGGGCCTTTGAGCACTTCCACGTTCTGCGTACTGCCGCCATCGCGCATGCCGTTGTAGCCGCGGCTGGAACTGAAACCGTTGACCATGTAGTCGGAGCCGAAATTCGGATCGCCCGTGAAACCGCGCATGGCATAGCTGTCCCACAGGCCGCCCAGCGGACTTTGTCTTGAAATACCGCTGGCCAGGTCCAGCGCGCCGGCCAAAGTCGTCACGCCCGCGTCGCGCAGCAAGTCGCCCGTCAGCACGCGCACGCTTTGCGGCAAGTCCATCAATAAAGCGTCCGTCTTGGTGGCGCCCGTGGCGGACAGGCTGCGGTAGTGCTGGCGCTCGGCCTTGACGGTGACGACATCGCCGGCCTGCACATCATCGATTGCCAGTGACCAGGGGCTGGCGGCAGCAAGTAACAGCGCCACGGGGCGGCGTAAAAACACGGGCATGGAATTCCTGACGAGGGCGCAAATCAATGCAATAGGCTTGCATTATAATTGATAATCAATTCTCATTAAAGCTGTCATCAAAAATCTGCGCCAAAAAATCCACGAACACCTGCACCTTGGCCGCGCGCAGCTGGCGCGGGTGGAACAGCGCCCACAAGTCCGGCCCCCGCGTGCGGAATGGCTGCAGCACCGGCACCAGGGTTCCCTCGCGCAAAGGCTGCAAGACGGAAACAGACAGGGCCTGCACGATGCCGCAACCGGCCTGGGCGGCGGCGATCATCGATTCGATATGGTCGAAAGACAAGGCCGCGGCCGGCGTGTGGGCGTACGGCTCGCCTGCTTCCCCATCCTGGAACAGCCACGGCCGCACCTGGCGCGCTTTCGGATACAGGAAATGCAGGCAGGCAAACTGGTCCAGTTCCTGCGGCGTGCGCGGCACGCCATGCCGGGCGATGAAGGCGGGGGAAGCGCAGCACAGATAATCCATGCTCAGCAGGCTGCGCGCCACCAAGGACGAATCCTGCGGTTCGCCGATGCGCAGCATCACGTCGATGCCCTCTTCCACCATGTCGACCAGGCGGTCGCTGACCGTCAGGCGCAGGGAAATGTCGGGATAGGCGGCGGTAAAGCGGGGCAAGGCGGGCGCCACCAGATTGCGGCTGATGCTGCTGGGCATATCCACGCGCAGGCTGCCCGAGGGTTTCCCTGCCGCCTGTTCCAGACTGGATTCCAGCGCCGCCATGCCGGCCAGCACCTGGCGCGCCTGCGCATGGCACTGCTGGCCTTCGGCCGTGAGCGACATGCTGCGCGTGGTGCGCTGCAACAGGCGCACGCCGAAATGCTTTTCCAGCGCCGCCACCTGATTCGTCACGGACGAGGTGGAAATGCCCAGGCGCTGCGCCGCCTTGCTGAAACCGCCCGCCTCGACCACGGCGCAAAACACGCGCATCGCTTCCAGCCTGTCCATGTATTGCCCTCCTGTTAACCAATGATTATCCACGATACTGAAATAGTGCATCGGGCCGCGCCCCATTTTTCTTTGTGCCCCTCCCGCCTAGACTGGCCACATCAACCCAAAGGAGAACCCCATGCAAGCCCTCGTCCTCAACACCTTTTCCGCCCGCATGAGCATCGAACACCTGCCCGTGCCGCAGCCTGGCCCGGGGCAAGTCCTCGTGCGCATCGCCGCCAGCGGCGTCAATCCGCTGGACACGAAGATCGCCGCCGGCGCCGCGCCGCACGCCCGGCCCAGCCTGCCCGCCATCCTTGGCATCGACGTGGCCGGCACGGTGGCGGCCGTGGGCGAAGGCGTGACGACTTTGCACGTTGGCGCAACAGTGTATGGCATGGCGGGTGGCATCGGCGGCATCCAGGGCTCGCTGGCCGAGTACGCCGTCTTCGACTCTGCCCTGCTGGCGCCCGTGCCGCCCGCGCTGAGCATGCGCGAAGCGGCCGCCTTGCCCCTCGTCTTCATCACGGCCTGGGAAGGGCTGGTGGACCGCGCCCACGTGAAGGCGGGCGACAGCGTACTCGTGCATGGCGGCGCGGGCGGCGTGGGCCACATGGCCGTGCAGCTCGCCGTCGCCCTTGGTGCCAAGGTGTATGCCACGGGCAGCGCCGCCAGCCGCGCGGCCATCGAAGCGCTGGGCGCGCGCTTCATCGATTACCGCACCAGCACGGTGGACGACTACGTGGCCGAACACACGGGCGGCGCCGGCTTCGACATCGTCTACGACACGGTGGGCGGCGCCACCCTGGACGCCAGTTTCAAGGCGGCACGCATGTATGGCGGTCACGTCGTCAGCTGCCTGGGCTGGGGCACGTTCGCACTGAGCCCGCTGACGGCGCGCGCGGCCAGCTACTCGGGCGTGTTCACCCTGCTGCCCCTGTTGAGCGGCGAGCATCACGCGCGCCATGGCGCGATTCTGCGCGCAGCCAACAAATTAATAGAGGCGGGCAAGCTGCAGGTGCGGCTCGATCCGCGCCGCTTCACCTTGCGCACGGCACACGAGGCGCATGTGGCGCAGATGGACGGCAGCGCGCGCGGCAAGCTGGTGGTGGATGTGGCGGATTGAAGGCAGGCTTGTTTCTCAAGCGCGCAAGCGTTAATATGCAAGCATTAACTTGCATATTAATCTGAGGCGAAAATGCTGCGTGAACAACTGGAAAAACTGCTGGCGCAGGGCCGCGACAACGCCCTGCTGCGCTTTGGCCTGGGCGATGCTTGCCTGAAAGACCATGACGCCGAGCAAGCGGCCCTGCACCTGGCGCAAGCCACCGCGCAGCAGCCCGGCTATTCCGCCGCCTGGAAACTGCTGGGCAAGGCCTTGCTCCAGCTGGGCAGGCTGGATGAAGCGCAGGCCGCCTGGACCACGGGCGTCACAGTCGCCCAGCAGCAAGGCGACCTGCAAGCCGTCAAGGAAATGACGGTATTCCTGAAACGCCTGCAAAAACAGCGGCAGGCAGCAGAATAGAACGGTTAATGTGCGTGCGCGGCGGCCTTGGTTTCAAGAGGCACCGCCTCGCCCCGTTCCTTCGCCAGGCGCTTGGCCAGCAAGCCGCCCGCTTCGGCCGCATAGGCGCGGCAGGCGCTGGCGTCGATCAGGGGATTGCTTGTGGCGCTGCGCTTCGCGGCCTTGCCCAGCACGTCCGTCGTGCCCGGATGCACGGGGATGATGATGTCGCATGGCAAGGCGGCCACCTTGGCGATGCTCGCTTCGAACGCGGCCGAGACGTCCGGCGTCTTGCCTTTGCCCGCGCCTTTGCCCGTATAAGTGAAATCGCCGCTCGCATACGGGTTCAGGCTGTCCGCGTACACCACGTTCAGGCAGCGCGCATCTTCGCACGAGGTCCAGGTCCACGTCGTGCCGCCCGGCGTGTGGCCCGGCGTCATGTGGGCCGTGAGCACCAAAGGACCCACCTTGACGGTATCGCCCTCGCCCACCACCTCGACCTTGGCCACCTTGGCCACATGCACGACGGGATTGGCCTGGTATTGCGGGTCATCTTTGCCATTCGTGCCGCTTTGCAGGCCCAGGGCGCCCGAGGCGCTGGCCATCACGGTGGCGCCGCTGGCCCGCTGCAGCGCGGCAATGCCGCCCGCATGGTCCCAATGGGCGTGCGAATTGAGGATATATTTCACATCCTCGATGCGAAAGCCCAGCGCCTGGATGTTGGCCACGATCAGGGGCGCCGATTGCGGCAGCGCGCCGTCGAGCAGGATATGGCCCTGCGGGCTCGTCACCAGCACGGCGGACAGGCCGGCCGTGCCCACATACCAGATATTGCCATAGATATTGAACGGCTTGACGGGCGCGTTCCATTCCTTGCAATTGTCGCAATTAACCGGTTTATCCTGCACCGGCGCGGGGGTCTTCGCCTGCACCGTGCCTGCCGCCATGGTCGCAACCGTAGCCAGCATCAACTTCGCCAATAGTGTCATCTTCATCTCCAGAGTGTAAAAGATGGGCGCCCGCACTGGCGCGCCCGGGGGGTATCAATGCATGCGGCCTGGGCTCCCGGCCAGGGTGTCACGGATGTGTCCGGCGTCGAGCGAGCGCCGCTGCGCGCCGTCGGCATCGAGCAGCACCACGGTGACGTGCTTGCCGCCGCTGCGCATGCGCATGGTCAGGCAGCTGCCCGCCTCGTGGCTGCTGCCCGTCTTGGACAATAAAATGTCCCAGCCCTTGCCGCCCACCAGCGGGTTGGTGTTGCGCAAGGTGCGGAGCTTGCCATTGACGGCTACGCTCGCCTGCGGGTGGCTGGTGATGCGGGCGATGTCCGGATAGCGCGCGGCCGCCGCGACGATCTTCGCCACCTCGCTGGCCGTGGAGGTATTCGCCGGCGAACTGCCGACGGGGTCCGTCAGGGTGGTGCGGCGCAAGTCCAGGCTGCGGATCTTCGCCTGCAAGGCTTGCTGAAACGCCGCGCTGCCGCCGGGATAGGTGCGCGCCAGCGCGGCGGCGGCGCGGTTTTCGGACGGCAGCAGCGCCAGTTGCAACAGCGCGCCGCGCGACACGGCCACACCCTCGGCCAGCAGGCTGTGGCGCTGCAAGGACGCATCGCCATCGGCGCGCACGATGCGCAGCTGTTCGTCGGGGTCGAGGGCTGCATCGAGCACCACCATGGCAGTCATCAGCTTGGTGATCGAGGCGATGGGCACGACGGCGTCCGCATCTTTCGCCATCAGCACCTTGCCGCTGGCGTCGTCGAATACCAGCATGTGTTTCGCGCTGACGGGCAAGGCCAGCATATCGGCGGCGGCATCGGCCAGCATCGCCCCGTTGACGGCGGGCTTGCCCTGCACCTGCAGCAGCAAGGTGGCGCAGGCCAGCAGCAAGGCGGGCACGGCCAGTTTCCAGCCGGCCGTATCAAGCCCGGGCGCCATCAGCCGTTCGATGCGCGTGAGCAGCGCCCCGCCCCGGGCCGACATCAGCAAGCCGGCATGTTGCGGGATGGCCGTGTGCAGGGACAAGGCATGCAACGCCGTGGCCAGCTGCTGCGGGTCTTGCAGCGCCTGTGCGGCCAGGGCGTCGGCCACCTGCTCCCGTTCGGCCCGCATGCGCGCCGACAGCCACCAGACGACGGGGTGAAAGAACAGCAGCGCCTCGGCCACGCTTTGCAGCAGGTTGACCAGGTAATCCCAGCGCCGCACATGCGCCAGTTCATGCGCCAGCAGCGCTTCGAGCAAGGCGACGGGCATGCCGCTCAGCAAGGCGGCCGGCAGCAGGATGACGGGGCGCCAGAAACCCACCGTGACGGGGCTGGACAATCCTCCGTGCAGCTTCAGCGGCACTTTCCGACTGCCGTGCAAGCCCATGCGCAGCGCCAGCGCATCGAGGCGCGCCTGCCAGATGGCCGGGGCAGCGACGGCCTGGCGGCGCAGCTTGCCGACCCAGGCCAGGCCCATGCACAGCCGCAAGCTCATCAGGGCGACACCGGCGCTCCAGGCCAGCACCAGGGCCGGCATCCACGCTTGCAGCGCGGCGCGCCAGGCGGGCGGAGCGGCCACCGGCAGCTGGGCCAGCGACGTGCCAGACAGCAGAGAAAGCAGATGGATGGCGGGAATACACAGGCACAGCAGCAGCGCCAGCGCGCAGACGGCATAGCGCCAGCGCGCGCTGGCATGACGCAGCAGCCAAAGCAGGACGGCGGACACGGCGCCCACGATCAAGCCCTGCCAGACGAAATACAGCAAGACCCAGCCCAGCGCAGGGACCAGCTTGCCCAACTCGATGCCGAGGCGCATGTCCACATTCATGGCTGTTTGCCATCCTTGCTGCGCAGGATTTTTTCAATTTCCAGGCGTTCCGCGTCGCTCACGTGCTCGCGCAGCGCCGTCAGCACGAGCGCCTTGCCGGAACCGGAAAACACCTTGCCGATCAAATCCTTGAGCAAGCTGGTCTGCAGTTTTTCCTGCGCGTCGACGGCCGCATACAGCTGCGGCCGCTGGCTTTCGTCGCGGCTCAGCAAGCCCTTGCCATGCATCAGCTGCAACTGGCGCAGCACGGTGGCGTAGCTGGCATCGGCACGCTCGGCGGCCAGGGCGTCGTACACGGCGCGCGCGTCGGACGGACCGCGCCGCCACAGGATGCGCAGCAGATCCAGTTCGGCGGCCGTGGGATGGGGAGTGGAGGTATTTTTTAACATGACGCTAGAATACCGATTCTAGAACTCGATGTCTAGAACTTTTTTCTAGCACATGCCTGACTAAAAATCGCGCAAGCGGTCAAACAAGGCATACAGCGCCGCCACATCCGGCAGCGGCACTTGCGCCAGCACCTGCTCCAGCGCCACATAGATTTCATCGCGCTCCACCGTCTCGATGACGCTGGAACGCCGCTCTATCTGGTTGAACACGCCGACATAGACAGTGACCATCTCCTGCGCCATGGCTTGCGCCGTCCCGCCATCGTTCGCGCCGTCGAGCGTGCGCGCCGTCGCCAGCAGCTTCTTGTACGCCTGCGCGGCTTTTTTGGCATACGCCGCCGCAATGTGTTCGCGGCCATCCCAGTCGCGGAACGGGTTATCCAGGTTTTCCGCCAGCCATTCCGGCTTGCGCGGCCGCGTCACGGACAGGTCCAGACCCAGCGCCGCCGCCTTTTTATAGCTGGCCTTGATGGCCTTGGCGGCGTCGGCCGGCAGGCTGGCCAGACACAGGCTGGACAAGGCCGGCAACTGCGCCGGCGCGGGGAAGTCGTCGGCACCGTAGCCAAACAGTTCATACGCGGTGAAGGAGCGCAAACGGTCCAGTCTGGCGATGCTGGCCACGTTCGACGCCAGCCCCGGCTTGCCCCATACCGTCAAGTCGGTCAGCACGGGGAAGCGTTGCGCCACGGCGTCAAAATCCACGGCCGGCATGGCGCTCAGCGACAGGCGCGCCAGCTGGTCGAGGCCATGGAATGGCGCCAGCGCACCGGACAACTGCAGGCGCAGGAAGCGCCCCGCATGCGGGTCGTCGATACGCAGCGCGGACGACGGCACGCCATTCAGTATCAGGGTGCTCAAACCCTCGTTCAGGCGCAGCGAGCGCAAGCCTGCACCATGCACGGCGAGGCGGCTGACATTGCTGTTGCGCAAGTCGAGTTCGCCCTCCGTCGAGGATTGCCAGTGCACTTCGTTGATGATGGGGTTGCCGTTGATGTAGGCGGCCAGCGCCGCGCTGCCGTGGCGCGTCTCGATGGTCGTCAGGCAAGGCAGCTGGTCCAGTTCGGACAAGTCGCTGATCGCCTGCAGGATATCGTCGCCGATGCGGCTCGTCTTCTGGCGCACGGCCTGGCCGCCGACCATCACTTCCTCGCTCGACGCCGCCTTGAAGCGCTGGCGCCTGGCCGGGTCGACCAGCTCCCAGCGGCGCTGGCGCCAGACGCTGTCGCCCATGTGCCAGCCGCCGCTGTAGCTTTTCACTGCCGTCTCGACCAGCGGCGCGACATTGGCCACCAGGGTGTAATGGCGCGGCACCGTCGCGCTGGCAAAGCTGTGGTCGTGGCGCTTGTTCCAGAAATAGTAATCGCACACCAGGGGCGCATCGCCTGCACGGCATGCGCATCGGGCAAGGCGTCGCCCGTCCAGTCCAGCTGCAAAATGGCGGCCACCGGGGGCTGCCGGACGCAGCATCGTCGATGGCCGTGACCTGGCAAGCCACATACTGCTGCAGCCTGTGCGAAAACACACTATAGATATCTCCAACCTTGGCAAGCACGCTGATTTCCTTGTAGCAAACAATGAGGCCAGCACGATAGCAAAGATTGGCGGCGCGCGGCGTACGCACCGCCGGAGTCGCAAAGCTGCTTACACGGCTCAGTCCGCGTGCAGCTTGTGGTGCATGCGCCGCAAGCCCAGCCAGACGGCGGCCGCCACGAACGGCACCAGGGCGCCGACGAGGATTTCCGGATTCACGGGCAGCCCCATCACCTTGGCCGCCTTGCCCGTGTAGCTGAACAGGCCGATCACGTAGTAGGAAATGGCCGCCACGGACAAGCCTTCCACCGCTTGCTGCAGGCGCAGCTGCTGCGCCGCGCGGGCGTTCATCGATTGCAGGATTTGCCGGTTCTGCAATTCCTGCACGATACCCACGCGCGTGCGCAGCAAATCGTTCGTGTTGGCAATGCGCTGCGCCATCGCTTCCTGGCGGCTGGCCATCGCTTCGCACGTGTTCATCGCGGGCGTCAAACGGCGGTCCATGAATTCCTCGACCGTCGGAATGCCTTCGATGCGCACTTCGCGCAACTCGTCGATGCGCGCCTTGACGAGGCCCATGTAGGCTTTCGAGGCGGAAAAACGGTAGCTATTGTCGAGTGACAGCTTTTCTATGCGGGCCGCCAGGCGCGTGATGCGGTCCAGCAAGGTTTGCTCGGCCACGCCCTCGTCGGCCTTGACCAGGCCCGGCGCGTCGTCCGTGTCGACCATGGCGGCGGCCAGGGTGGCCAATTCATTCTCGATGGCATTCAGGGACGGCGCCGCCTGCATGGCGTAGGGCAAGCCCAACAAGGCCATCATGCGGTAGGTTTCGATTTCCAGCACGCGCTGCACCAATCGGCCCGACTGCTGCGAGCGCATGCCCGCGTCGCGGATGACGAAACGGCTGAAGCCGTCGGACTGGATCGTAAAATCCGTCCACAATTCGCCGCCCTGCAGCACCTTGCTGCCGGCCAGGGTATTGCCTTCGAACACGCGCGACAAGCCCTGCATGAAGATTTCGGCCGGCTCCGTCGCCTGCTCCAGCACCACGTGCGCCGCTACCATCAGCTTGCCCTTCAAGCCCACCAGCCATTGCTGCGGCAACTGTTCCAGGGCATGCGTTCGAACGCCTGCTCCAGGGCAAGGCCGCGCCCGGATGCTCGGCGAAGGTAAACGTGGCAAATTCCGTGTGGCATTCCCATTTCAGGCGGAAGCGGCCGAAGTCGTAATAGAAATACTTGGCTTCGGCGTTTGGCGGCGTGACGCCGAAATGCGTGCACAGGGCCGCCAGGGTGGCGTGCTGGGCCGCCATATTCGACGCGCCGGGCGCCGCGCTGTCATCTTTATAGACGGCAAGATGGGTGATCAGCTCGGGAGCATCGAGCTGCAAGAACGGCCGCGAGTGGATTTCCGCGGCCAGCGGCACGCGCAAGGCGTGGTTCAAACTGGAGTTAATCAAGTGCATGATAGCCAAAGGTAAAGTTGCAAAACTGCTTAGACCCTGCCGCGTGCTGTGCCGCCCACGGCAGGGTCTGATTGTCACAGTGTAACAAAGCAGGAAGCATGCCATCCTTTTCCGGGGCCTGTCATGCTGTTTTAACAACTCCAGCCACGCCCTGTCCCGTCACCTGAGGGCTGCCCAGCCACCAGAACGCGGCGGCCAGCGCGACGGCCGAAGCCTGTCCCAGCGCCAATTTAAACGCGCTGTTGAACAGCAACGGTGCGACAAAACCGGACACCAGCGCGAACACCAGCATTTGCACGAAATTCTGCAGGGACGCGGCCAGGCCCCGCATCTGCGGGAAAATGTCGAGCGTGGACATGGTCATGCCCGGCAAGGCCAGCGACATGCCGAACGCGTACAGCATCACGGGCACGACGGCGAACGGGATGCCGGCCGCGAACCAGTGGTTGTAAGCGATATTGATCGCCCCCGTGGCCGCCATGGCCAGCAAGCCCCAGCGCACCAGTACGGCGCTTTTCACCGTATGGGCCAGCTTGCCAGACAGCGCCGAGCCCAGCACCAAACCGGCCACCATGGGGATGAACATCCAGCCGAAGGCCGTTTCCGGCAAGCGCAGCAATTCCAGGATGAAATGCGGGGCCGAGGCGATGTACAGGGCGAAGCCGCCAAAGGCGAAGGCCACGGCCAGCGAACGCAGCAGGAAAGCCCGGTGGCGCAAGGCCAGCCAGTAATTGCGCGCGATGTTTGCCGGGTGGAAGGGTTGGCGTTGCTCGACGGCTAAACTTTCCGGCAAGCCTTTCAGGCAGGCGAGCGCCAGCAGCACGGTGACGGAAAAGGTGAAGACGAACGTGGATTGCCAGCCGTAGGCCACGTGCAGCCAGCCGCCGATGATGGGGGCGATGGCGGGCGCGATGCCGAACACCATCATGATGTTGGCCAGCATCTTTTGCGCGGCCGCGCCAGCTAAACTGTCGCGCACGACGGCTTGCCCGATCACCCTGCCCGCCCCGGCCGACGCGCCCTGCATGCCGCGGAAAAACAGCAGCCAGCCAAAGCTGGGCGCGAACGCGGCGCCGATGGAGCCGGCGGCAAAGATCAGCAGGGATGCCAGGATCACGGGACGGCGGCCGAACGAGTCGGACAAGGTACCGTAGAACAAGGTCATGAAGGCATAGGCGGCCAGATAGACGCTCAGGGTCTGCTGCACCAGCACGCTGCTGACGTCGAAATGCGTGCCGATCGCGGGAAATGACGGCAGGAAGGTATCGGTGGCGAACGGGCCCAGCATGGCCAGCCCGGCCAGCACCAGGGTCAGCTTGCGCGCCGTCATGCGCCCGCCTGCACGGCATATTGACGGCGCATGCCGTCGAGGGCCGCCAGCGAAAATTGCGCGACGTGGCGCGCGATGCTGGCGGTGCCCGCCTCGTCATAGGTAATCTCCGGCACTACCAGTTCATGCACGATGCGCGAACGGGCATAGAACACGGCCTGGCCGATCACGCTGAACACGCATTTCTGCACCACGTCATCCGGCATGGCCGCGCCCACCACGCCGCGGATCAAGCCCGTGAACAAGGCGTGCTGCGGGCGCACATGGCGTTCGGCCAGCTTGTGGATGGCAGCCGTCGGTTCGATCAGCTCGCGCGCCACCAGGCGGCTGAACAGCGATGCCGAGCCCGAGCGCAGCATGTCGGAGACGAGCGCCTCGATAGCCAGGCGCAACTGTTCCACGGGCTGCAACTGCGCCCGCGCGCTGGCGGCCGCCACGTCGGCGGCCGAAGCTTGCGCCAGCGCGCGCGTAGTCGAAGGCGGCCAGGTGCAGCGCTTCCTTGCTATGAAAATAATAATTGACCATCGCCACGTTCACCTTGGCCGCCTCGCAGATCTTGCGCACGGACGCGACCTTGTAGCCTTCGTCGGCAAACAGCTGGGCCGCCGCCTGCAGGATGCGCGCGCGCGCCGGTTCGTTTTCTTTTTCGCTTTCCTTTTCTTGCTTCATGCCATTCCCATCATTTAAACAACTGTTTAATATTCTGCGGCATTATATCAAACAGCCGTTTAACTTTCAGGCGGGCGCAAAAAGCCCGGCGAACCGGGCTTTTCAAGGGACAGCGGCAGGCTTAGTGCTTCATCGCCGGCATGCCGGTGGCGCCCAGCGGACGCGCCACGGCATGGACTTCGATGGTTTCGCGGTGCTTGTCCTCGCCTTCGACGACCAGGGTGAGCGGGATCTTGTCGCCCGCCTTCACCTGGCTTTTCAGGTCCAGCAGCATGACGTGGTAGCCGCCCGGCTTCAGTTCGACGGCTTTGCCGGCTGGCAAGGCGATTTCCTTGATCTGGCGCATGCGCATCATATTGTCCGCCATGCTCATTTCATGGATTTCCGCCACGCCCGCCACGGGCGAGCGCACTTCCAGCAAACGCATGGTTTTCGGCGCCGTGATCTGCATGAAGGCGCCCGTGGCTTTTTGCTGCGGCACGGTGGCGCGCACCCACGGGTCGGTGATCTGCACGGAAGTCTGGGCAGCGGCGGAGAAGGACAGCACGGTCAGGGCCGTGGCCAGCAGGGTTTTCAGATGGGTCATGATCATTTCCTCGGTAGTTATAAGGTGTATTTCGATTTCATCAGGGTCTTGATGTCCTGCACGCACTCGTCGCCCGTCAACTGGTGTTTCAAACCCAGGCGCATGCGCCCCTCGTTATCGAGCACATAGCTGATGGCCGTGTGATCCATCGTGTACGAGCTGCCGCTCGGCACGCGGCGGTAGAAGACCTTGTAATTGAAGGCCGTCTGCGCCGTGTTCTTCGGGTCCGTGCGCAAGCCGAGGAAGCTGGGGTCGAAGGCGCGCATGTACTCGCCCAGCAACTCGGGCGTATCGCGTTCGGGGTCGATGCTGATGAAGAGCACTTGCAGCTTGTCGGCATCGGCGCCCAGTTTCTGGCGGATCTCCAGCGCGCGCGACAGGGCCGTCGGGCACACGTCCGGACATTGCGTGAAGCCAAAGAAGACCATCACATACTTGCCCTTGAAGTCGGCCAGGGTGTAGACCTTGCCGTCGGGGCCGCTCAACGTGAAGTCGGGCTTGTAATCGCCCCCGTCAAGTCGAGGCCGTTGTAATGGGGTTTCGGCGCTGGCTCGCAAGCGGCAAGCGTGAGCAATCCCGCCGTGCCGGCGAGAAGGAAAAGACGACGTTTCATGGCATTCTGGCCCGATGGGCGTTGTAGATACGGTTAAGACGTGGAAGGTATGATTGCTGCGCTCAGGCGGCCGATGGGGGACCGCGCGGGCTGGCGGCCAGCCACGCGAACGGCGCTTTGGGCGCCTGGTAAAACAATGGCGGATAGGCGTCGTGGCCCGCGATGACGGCCAGCGGCGAGGATGAGGACGGCGGCAGGCCGATGCTGCCCGCATGGCTCATGCAGAACGGGCAGTGCTCGATGTGGTGCAGCACGGAATCGGTGGTGGACTTGGCGGCCGGCGCCAGGTCCGCTTGCGTGTAGACGGCGCCGCTGGCCGAGCAGATCTCGACGGCGGCATTGTTCGCGTTCGCGTGCAGCGAGGCAAACGCATACGACAGGGACGGCGACAGCGCATTGAGCAGTATCGCCAGGCAGGCGAACCACATGTGCCACTGTTTGCGTTTCAATAAAGATCCCATGGCTCCGATTATAACGGAGTCTGGCTATCGCGTTGCACAGCCGTACCTGCCTGGCCGCGCAGGAACAGGCTGGGGCGCACGCCGGCCACGTCCACGCAGGCGTCGCAAAACGCGGGGATCGAGGCAAAGCCGGAGCCGGCCGCCACTTGCGCCAGGTCGCGCTCGCCGTGCTCGCCCTCGGAGTCCGCTTGCGCCGCCGTGTGCAGCGCGTGCGCCAAACGCTGTTCGCGCACCAGGCTGAGCAATGCCTCGCCTTCGGCAAACAGGCGCGCGCGCGCCTTGTGCGGCGTCACTTGCCACAGGGCCGCCAGGCGCGCCGCCGTCCATTTGCCTTGCGGCGTATCAAAGATGTGCTGCGCCAGCGCCTGGCTCCAGCGCTTGCCGCCGCCGTGGCCGCCATCGGGCTCATCGCCTTCCAGCGCCAGTGTAAACACGGCCGGCTTGCCCCGCCCCGGCATCACGTCGCAGGCGAAGCGCAAGAAGGCGGGCACGACGAAGCTGTCACCGCTGGCCAGTTTCTTGGTGGCGATTTCATTATGCAAGGTGACAAAACCCTGGCGCACGGTGACGCGCAGCCGGAGCGGAAAGCGCAAGCCCAGCAAGTGCAGAGGATGATCGGAAACGAGTGCCATGCGTCAATTCAATGTCTTAAGCCAGCCGCCAGCATGCCACACATCGCGCGCCCAGTCTGTCATCACAGCGACGCCACGCCATAGCGGCGCAAGCCATCGAGGTCGACGACGCGGATCGATTGGTAGGCGATGCTGATCAGCTTGAGCTCGGCCAGATGGCCCAGCGCCTGGTTCACCCGCTGGCGCGAAATGCCGGTCAGCAAGCCGATTTCTTCCTGCGACAGCTCAAGCACGCTGGAAGTGCG